>NZ_CP108292.1:6425000-8802311 GCF_045160505.1 Streptomyces sp. NBC_00029 | reverse complement strand
GAGACACGACGCGGAGTGACTGCGTCACTCCCAAGGGGGCTGCGTCGCTGCGCGACGCCGGGCGGAGTGTGGCCCGATGGGCCGTCACCTGCGGTGACGGCGGGGTGGTCCCGGTTGTTCGGGAACCGCGGGTCCGCGGTGGCAGGCTGGCAACGGAGGGAGGGCCTGCCGCGGGGTTCTTCGGCTTAATTGTAGCAGGTCAGAAGGGGTTTTGATGGTGTGTCAGGTTGTCTGTAACGGTGTCTCAGGACCGGATATCGGGGTGTGGCCCCTGCGGGGCCGAGGTCGTTCCGCTCGCGCTGCGCGCTCCCTCTCAGTAGCAGTATGCACACGGTCCCGCGCAGTGTCCACCCCGCCGGCCCCTCCCCCGACACGCTACACAACGTAACAACTACCCCGGACCAGCATCAGCGAGTGGTCTACACCAGAAAGATCGCCAACAAAAGGGAAACCACCAATTCCCGACCCACCCAAACCGACCCAACGTCAAATACCAAAACCGAAACACCCCCTGACCGAATACCAAAAACACAACCCCACAACCGCCCGCCAAAACCGCCCACATACCAAAAGCTCAAACGGGTGAATTGGGGGCTGCGAACCCCTCAAAGTTATATAACTTCAGCTAGGGTTGTTCTCAACGGGCCGGCCGAACAGGCCGCCCGGTCCAATCCCTTGGAGGTTCGAATGTCTGCTCTGACGTCCGGTACGGCGGCGGTCATCCCCAGCAGTGCCGAGCGGCTGATCCGCACGGCCGAGGAGAACGACTGGCAGGCCTCCGCCGTGTTCGGCGCGGCCGGCTCGAAGGGCCGGACCGCGGACGCGTGGGTCGTTGGGCTGGAGGCGTACACCACCGCAGGGGAGGTGTCCCTGCTCCTGTACTGGGAGCGCGGTCGCTCGGGCTTCCGGTACGTGGCCAAGGAGTCCCGGGGTGTGCAGGACGGCGTGCGGCTGGAGGACATGCAGCTCAAGGCCGTGACGACGCTGGTGACGGAGGCCGAGGTCACGGACCCGTTCGAGTACGGCGAGTGCGGGTGCGAGGACCCTGAGGAGGTCGACAACCCGCGGGTGTGCATCGAACACGCTTACTGCCCGGCGCGGTTCGACGCGCGGTGTGGGTGGGGCTCGGAGGTGACCCGGAACTACGAGCTTGCAGGGTGGGGCGAGGACGGCGGTACTGGTGGCCAGTACAGCCTCCGGGTGGAGCCCGTTGAGGGTCAGGTGGAGCTCACGCTGGCGGACGTGATCCCTGCCGCGGTGCGGACGGCGGTCATCCCGGGGATGCCGGAACCTGTCGACGTCGGCGACTGCTGCGTCCCGGTGGCGGACGGCTTCAACGGCTTCTGCGACGCGTACGGGGTCCGCCTGTACCTGGTGGGCACCCGTCGGGACGGTCGGCTCATGTGCGCCGAACACGCCGCGCAGCGCGCCGGAGTTCCGGTCAGCGCGCTGCCCGTGCTCGAAATGGATGCCGAGGAGCGGCAGTACGCCGCGGACTGCATCGAGGACAACCGTCAGCACCGGGTGCTGCGCGGGGCGGAGGAGTGGGCGGAGGCGCGCGAGAGGGAGGGTCGTACGATCTCGCACGCGTTCGAGGGGTGGGCGGAGAAGAACTGGACGGGTGACGACTTCGCCGCGGCGTACGTCGCGTGGCTGCACACCACCGGCCACGCCGCGGACCCCGTCCACGCGTGGGCCATCACGGGGCCGGTTGACCGGGTGCAGCAGGCCGAGGTGCGGCTGGAGGCCGCGCGCGGCCAGCTGGCGACCGCGCAGGCCCTGCACGTCTCCTCGCAGCGCTACGGCGGAGAAACCGCGATGCGCGAGGCTTTGGAGCGGCTGCACACCGCGCACGCCATGGTTGCGGCCTCGGCCGCGGACCACGCCGCGGAGGAAGCGGTGCGCGCGGAGGAGTCCGTGCTGGACGCTCCGGCCGCCGTGGCCACGACGTCCGGGGCGAGCGACCGATGCAGCTTTGGTCTGCCCACCGGTGAACTCGGCGGCCGCATCGTGCACGTCAACGGACACATGGCCGGACGCGTCCGGGAGTCGGGGCGCCACTGGTACGCGATCACCCCCGGACGGGATGCTCGGCCGGCCGAGCATGCGGACCGGGATTCCGCGGCCGCCCACCTCGTACGGTGCGCGGACCAGCGCGCGGCCGAGACTCGTAACCGCGTCCGGGCAGAGCGCGCCGCAGCCGCCGCCCACCGCCCCACCGCGGTACCCGCGGCCCGGTACGCGGTCGGCATCGCGCCCGTGACGGTCCCGGACCGTCACCACGGTCGGACCGTCGCCGAGTGGAAAGACGTAGCGGACGGACACGCGTTGCGTGCAGTGCGCGCCGGACGGGCCATCCAGGCCGTACGAGTCGCGGTTGAGGGGCCGGCCGTCCCGTGGACCGACACACCCGACACCAGCGTCCCCGGGTGGGCCGCGCCGGTCCTCCCCCGGATCCGGGACCTCGCCCGGACCGCCCTGCGCCGCGGCGCAGTGGCTCAGGAGCTGTGGATGCGCATCGGGTGGGAGGCGTGGGAGGCCGCCGAGGCCGGCGGAGCCCTCCCGGCCCGCCGCGCGGCGGAACTCGCCCACCGCACCGCGTTCCTAGCGGACGCGTGCGAGCACGCCGCAGCCGAGGCCGCAGCACTGGCCACACCCGTGCAGCGTCCAGCGGCCTCCGAACAGAGAAGTTATAGAAGTGCGTTCGCCTCATGTTCGGTCGCGTCGGACGCCTCGCCGGGGGCGGGGGTGTCGCCACCCCGGGGCCGATCCCGGCCACCCCGGAGCACCGCGCATTCCCGAGGGGCATCGAAACCGAGAAGTTATATAAGTCAAAGGGTAGGGTGGGGGCGTGGCCTGATACGGCCCCGGCGTCCTATCCCTGACCCACGGTGCAAAGTAGCTGCGGCTGACCTCCACTCTCCCGTTGCTGCGCGTTCCGGCTGTTCGTTAGGCCGGACGAGCCGGCTGCAGGACGCGCGAGCCCGACCGGCCGCTACCCGCAGGGATCAGCAACAACCGCCCGGATGCGGTCCAGGCGCTCCATGGTGGCGTCCACGCCGAACATGGCCACGAGACGGGCCACGGCGGACACCGCGTACACCGTGAGAAGCTCGGCACCAGGGCTCCGGGAAGCCGCCCGCACTGCCGAGACGGCGGCAGAGGCCTTCCGTGCCGCCGCCGAGTCCCGTGCCGGTCTGCAACCTCTGCAACCACACCAAGAGCAACCAGGCCTCGACCGAGGCCGGCAAGGTGCTCCTGCACCCGTACTTCGAGCACACCGGCACAGCCCGCTGGCTGCACGCGGCAGTCACCCCCGACAGCTACGGACGGCTCAGGTATTTCGTCACCGCGCCACCGCACTGGGACGAGGTCTTCGCCGACCGCGTCCAGTACCAGTTCGACTTCCTGGACCTGGGCAAGCCCTACAGCATCCGGGCCAACCAGCCCCTCATAGGCATGCGTCACCACCTCACCCAGCAGCTTCACTCCACCAGCCCGGCCGACCTCCGGACCCACCTGGAAGACCTCGCCGCAAGCCACCTGCACGACGACCCCAACGATTGGAAAGGCGTCGCCTACCGCGCATGGGCCGCCGACGACGCCTTCTGCGAAGGATCCTTCGCCGTGACCCCGTAGCCTGACGGGCTGGCGACCCCGCGTGCGATCGGCCGCCGCCCGACCTGTTCGGCCTCCCGGACAGGGGCCTCGGCCCAGGCCAGCCGACGCAGTGGCTCCCGGCAGGGCTGGATCGGCTTCCCGGGCGCCGGTTATCACGAAGCCGCCAGGACGGCGCGAGCGCTGCTCGTGGTAACCCCTCGGCGCCCAGCGCCAGCGGACAGCCGGTGGCACCCACGCCAGATGGCCGCCTCGATTACCCGGCGGCCGCAAGAACTCGCATGCTCAAGAGATGACAGAGGCAGCCGGACACGGGGGCGGAGAAGGACACTCCACGTCCCGGATCGTGAAGGTCGGAGTGATCGCCACCATCGTCGCGAGCGTCGCCGGCCTCATCACCACCGGTGTGGCGACGTTCTACAGCGCCAGGGTGGCGGACGACCAGCTGAAACAATCACGACAAGCTGCTGAGGAGAAGAAGCAGGCCCAAGCCGCCCGGGTCTCCTACTGGGTGGACATCGAACCTGGCGGGATGTCCCGGCTGCACCTCATGAACAGGTCACCGGACCCCATCTCCAACGTCGCCATGACGTTTGTCGTGCCCCTGGAGAGGACCGTCGACAACCGCTGGGATATTGAACAGGCCTCATTCTCTGTCAGGCTGCCCAGCGTGCCCCCATGCTCCGACATGGTGTTCACAACAGACAACATGAAGTACTACGGCAACACGGGACCGAGAGACCCATGGGCCACACCGTTCGACAAACTGCCACCCAGAGCAACAGGCTGGCGGGACTTCAGAAAGAGCCATCCGCCGATCTACGTGTTCGTGGCCGACTTCGACGATCGCGACGGTGTCCGCTGGCGCCGCGCAAAAGGCCTCCTGAGCCGCGACCCTGAGAAATCTGTCCCGCAACTGGGCATGCCGGGGTTCGTATCAACTGTGTCCCCACAGCCCCTCAAGTCCTGTGGAGAACAAAGCAAGCCCGCCGACTAACCCGACCGAAAAGCGAAGGCAGTCCCAATAGGCTTTCTTTTGCCGGTCCTGATCCCGGCGACCGTTCCGGTCGCCGGGATCAGGCAGCCTATCGCTGCGGCTTGCGGGACTGCTTCTGTTCGGGACTGCCGCCACGCCGCAGGTGTCCTGCTGTCCGGGGCGGGCCTTTCCACGGGCCGCTTGGCCGTGGTCGACCGGCCGCGGGCAGCCGAGGGAGAAACCCGGGGCCGGGTTCCCGGCATCGGGCGGGCCAGGGCTTCCCCCATCTTCCGCATGTCCGGGATGTCCACCGCGTCCGGTGCCTGCCCCGGGGCGAGGGCGGGGCGCTGTAGGAGAACGCCGCATTGCCGAGGCGAAGGAGCGCCTCGGCACTCGGCAGGTCTCGCTTCTTCCCGGGCGCCCGTCCGTCGTCCCGGCGGAGCCTGTCGGCGCCCGCCTGCGCCAGCCCGGCGACCTTCTCGCAGGCGCGTACGGAGACCTTGCGGATGAAGTCCGCGACGCGGCTGTCTCCCATGAGGCGGTCGAGGTGCTCCCCGGCCCGGTCCTTGAGGACGCGCCAGACGTTCCCGAAGGCACCGCGGAGGGTCTGGAGCCGCTGCCACTCGGGCAGGTCCTGAAGCGAGCGGGCGTGCGCATCCGCCTGGCGCAGGGCGGTGTTCACCGCCGCAGCTTCCCTCTGAGGATCACGAACCGGAACAGCCACAACCTGCACCCCAGCTTGTTCAGGTCGGGCAGGCGCCTCCGCCGCCCGATTAGTCGGCCGGACCCCGGTCACCGCGTGATCGGCTGTCGGCACGGCAATGCGGGTGGCCTCGCGGAGCAACTGCTGGAGCGCAACGGGAGGTCGAAGGTCAGCGGCAGCTACTTTGCACCGTGGGGCAGATACTGCGCCGCCCGGATCTCCAAAGACAGGGTCACCACCGAGGCAGCCCCGCCGCTGGCTAAACCACAATGCTGCCTGCCACCACGTCATGCGCTGACGATGGACCCCAAAACAGCGAATTTCAGAGAAGGTTGCAACGCTACGCCCCGCCCTCAGTCGGGGCGGGAGTTCCGGCCCAGGACATCCGCCACCGATACCCGCCCACGTGCCGCGCTCCTCGCGGACGCGTGCGAGCACGCCGCCGCCGAGGCCCTCCGGCGGACAGGCGGACAGAGAAGACCTCGGTAGGGGCGGCCCCATTGCCACCCTGGCCGCCTCGGCCCGCCACGCATTCCCGAAAGAGCATGAAGTTATATAAGTAAAGGGTAGGGTGGGGGCGCGGGCCTGATACGGTCCGCGCCCGAGACGAGAGGCGACGCCCCCATGGCCACCGCACCCCGCCAGGTCCCCAAGACGTATCCCGCCGGGACCGGCCGGCCCACCGAACGGAAACTCACCGACGAGAAGGTCGTCAGGGCGGTGAACGTGGCCGGGACCGTGTGGGAGGCGGGCAAGAAACGCGCTGGTCAGGACGAGGTCTCGATCTCCCACGCCGTCGGGCTGTTCCTCGAGGCGTACGCCGCCGGTCTCCTGGACCTGGACGCCATCACCGCGCAGCTCGACGCCCTCGCGGCCGGCGAGGACCCTGCCGCCGTCTCCAGCGCCGGCGCGTGGACGGAAGAAGCCCCTCCCGCCTTCCCGCACCCCAGTTGGAGCAGCGGGGACGGCGTCCCGCGCGCACTCGACATCCTCGACGCCGAGGACCGGTCCTGACCTGCACACTCGTACGCCCCGCCCGGAGTCCGGGCGGGGCGTTTGTCGTTCACGAGCAGGCCCGTTGCCGGGCCACGGTCAGCGCCGGCGGACGGCGAACGCGACGCCGACCGCCGCGGCCAGCGCCCCGGCCACCGTCGCAATCGGCCCGGTGAGCGACGGGTGAGCGAGGCACATGTAGCCAGCCGTTGCGAGGACCAGGGCGCCGACGATGACCAGGCACAGCGTCAGGAGCGGGTCCGTGGCCGGCGGCTGCGGGGGCTGCTGCTGCGGGGTCTGGGGCTGCGGGTCGGTAGCAGTGGACATGAGGTTCCCTCCCGAAAGAGCGGCCGCGGACGATCCGCGGCATGGCGCTGCCCACCTCTCCGGGGGTTGCAGTCCGCGCACTCCGGTGAGGGGCAGACAGCACAGTGCGGAACACGGGGGTTAGGGCGTGTCTCTTTGATGGGTTGGTCAGTTGATCGGATGTGTCCGTCCGATTAGTGATCACTGATGCGATGTGGGACCGGATCGAGCCGCTGATGCCGGCCGATCCGGTCCGTGGTCGGCGATGGGCCGATCACCGCCGAACTCTGGAAGCCATCGCGTGGAAGTACCGCACCTGCTCGCCCTGGCGGGACCTGCCGGACGAGCTCGGCTCGTTCCAGACCGCTCACAAACGCCTGATCAGGTGGGCCGTAGACGGCACCTGGGAACGCATCCTCGCCGCAGTTCTGGCAGCGGCCGACGCTGATGCCGATATCGGCTGGACCGTCTCGGTGGACTCCACCGTCTGCCGAGCCCACCAGCACGCCGCCGGTGCCAGGAAAAAGGGGCGCCAAGTCGGGCCGAACCTGACGATCATGGCCTCGGACGCTCCCGCGGCGGCCTGAGCACGAAAGTCCACCTTGCCAGCGATAGCCGTGCACGGCCCCTGGCCCTCCGTATAACCGCAGGCCAGGCGGGCGACGCCCCGGCCTTCGAGACCGTCATGGCAGGCATCCGTGTTCCGCGAAGCGGACTCGGACGACCGAGGACCCGACCCGATGCCGTCCTGGCGGACCGTGCGTATTCATCCCGCGCGATCCGCAATCACCTCCGGCGACGCGGAATCCGCGCCGTCATCCCCCAGCCGTCCGACCAGGTCGGCCACCGTCTGCGGCGAGGCCGCGACGGAGGCCGACCACCGGCCTTCGACGCCGACGTACAAGCAGCGCAACGCCGTCGAACGGTGCATCAACCGACTCAAGCAGTGGCGCGGACTGGCCATGCGAACGGACAAGCTCGCCATCGCCTATCAGGCCGCACTCCACCTCGCCGCAATCCTCATCTGGACAGCCGCTTGACCGCCGAAGCACGTTTCCCGAGAAGATGACCACATGGACGATCTTGTGAAGTTCCTCGTCGCACGCATCATGGACGACAACCACGCCTATGCCTACGTGGCCGACACCCTGGGCGGTGAGGCTCTTCTCGACAGCCATCTCCCCATGCTCGACCTGACCGAGCAACTGGCGCACGACTACAAGGCCATGGACCCCTCGGACTCCCGCTCGGCCGGCCTGGCATACGCGCTGCGAATCCTTGCCCAGTCATACGCCGAACACCCCGCCTACCAGCAGGAATGGCGCCCATAGCCTGTCAAGGAGACAGGCCCTAGTCGAGGTTCTACCGGCCGAGCGAGGCGAGACGGGCCTGTGCCTGCTGCTCACGCCACGCCTGGTACTCCGCGCTCGGCGACGACGCCAGCCCCCACGAGCTGTCCTCCTCGGGGCCAGGTTCCTCGGCCGGTCCGAGGCAGTCGGGGGCCTCATCGGCGAACTGCCCCTGCTGGGCGGCGTCAAGGTCGAGCGCCGGGCCAGCCGGATCCGGGTTCCGCTCCCGCCACGCGGTCATGTGCTGCTCCACCTGATGGTCGAGCATCGCGCCGTACCTCCCACTGCGCTCGAGCAGCATCCGGAACCGGAGCTCCTCCGAGGCCTTCGCCTCCGCCCAGCCTGTCACCGAGGCCGCGGTGGCCTCGCGCGCAGCAGCCTCGGCCCGCAACCGCTCTTCTGCCTGCGCACCAGCCCGGGCCGCAGCCCGCCGTTCTTGGGCGCGAACCTGGCAGGCGCGGCAGTCCTCACCGCCGATGATCACGCCGTCCTCGCATCCCGGGTCGGGGCAGTCCTGTTGCAGGATCGCTGCGGCCAACCAGGAGTTGCGGTTGATGATCCGGTCGCACCCCTCCGGTACCTCGAGGAACACATCGCTGCTCTGCGCGGGCAGATGGAACGGCACCGGGCGCAGTTCATCGAGGAGCAGCCGCAGCTGCGGGACGCGCTCAGACTGAGCGGGGAGCAGCATGCGGATGCGGTGGCCGCGACGGGGTCGGAGCGGAAGCGTGCTAAGGAGCTGTCCCTCAAGCTGGCCGCCGCCGCGAAAGAGATCGGCGCGTTGAAGAAGGGGCTGGAAGCCGTCACCGCCCGCCCTGAGGAGAAGGAGTCTGGGCGGGCCGGGTTGGCCGAGCTGGTGGTGCGGCAGCAGGGACAGCTCGTGCACGCCGCTGGGTATACCCGTGACCTTGAAGCCAAGCTCGCTTCCGCGCGCGCCGCCGTGGAGGCCATGGAACGGGAAATGGTGGTCCTGCGGCGCCAGGTCGAGCGCCTGATGGAGGAGACCCGCCCCGCCAGCGTGGCCCAGCCGGCCGATGCGGACGACGCAACGCAGGCCGACCCAGGCGAACCACCGTACGACTGGCACGACCCCTCACCCCCACTCACCAGCGATGCAGCCGATGCAACACAGGAAAAAGCAGGTCAACACCACCGCACCTCACCCGCTCCCCCGGCGGAAGGAGAACGGGCCGCAATCTGGCGCAGCGTCGACGCGCGAGCGGAAGACCCCGGTACTTTCGCCATTCGCACGCCCGTTCCCAAGCCGGTAGCTCCTGATTATTCCGCCATGTCCAAGAGTGAGCAGATCGCGGCAGCCGAGGAAATCCTCAAGGGGCAGGGTCCTGCAGCGTGGCCGCGCCAGGCGGAATCCGTCTCCGCCACCGGGGACACAACGGCGCCTCCCCCGAGTCGGCCCGCGCAGCGGGCCACCCAGGCGCAGCGCACGCCGCCCCCGCAGCGCACGCCGACGCCTGCACGCCATGCCCCGGCGGCCGGGCCACGTGCCCGACGTGGGCAGATCGGGCTCGTCGCGGTCCTCGCCTGTACCGGGTTCCTGGCCTGGTGGCTCGGAGACAACACCGTCGGCGACCTCCTGCCCTGGACCGACCGACCCGCGACCACCACCTCACCCAAACCCAGCCCCTCCCCCACCCCCTCAACCTCACCGTCCCCCTCCCCGTCACCTGAGGCCTCGGCGTTCGACACCAACACCCCAGAACTCGGCACGACCCAGGTGCTCGCGCTGCCCGCCTGCGCCGACGACCGGATCCTCCTCAACGTCGCCGCTCCCAACGAAGTCGACACCGGTAAAGACGCCCGCATCGAGGTGCGTCTCATGCAGCCCTCCCCTGCCGGGAATCCCTGCCGCCTCAACATCAGCCCCCAGGCCCTCGTCCTCACCATCAAGAACACGGCCGGCGACACCGTGTGGAACTCCGCCCACTGCGCCCCCGTACAACCATCAGCGCGCTGGGCCCGACTCGACGAAAAATCCATCGACGCCACCTTCACCTGGGACCAGCACACCAGCAGCCCCGCCTGCCCCACGGCCGCACCCTCCGTACCTCCAGGCGTCTACATCGCAGAGGCCTCCCATAACCAGGTCACCGAACCGGCACGGTCCTCATTCGTCATCCACTGAGAACGGCGGTCGGGCAGGTCTCGTCGTCGTCTGGGCTCCGGACCGACGCCCTTCGAACGGTGATCTGGCCTGGGATCCGGAAAGCTCCGCCGCGACACCGCAGCCGTGCTCCATGATGTCCGCATGGGTGGGTGGCGATTCAAACAGACGGTCATCATCCTCGGTGTCGGCGCCATGCTCGCGCTCGCCGGCTACTACGCGTTGCACACTCTGCAAGAGAACGACCAGATGGCCAGCGTCGTGGCCTCCTTCGTGGGCGTCATCGCGCTCGTACTGGCGCTTCTCCAGTACCGCCAGCAGGGCGTCCAGCTTCCCTCGGCTCTTGACTCTTCGCAGGTCGCGGATGTTCTAGCCGTCAGGGTGGCGAGTCAGTGGGACGAGGAGTGGCGGGTGCGTGAGCTCGAGCGCCCCTACCTCCTGCCTGTCGCCTGGCAGGAGGTTGAGGGTGACTTGGTTGAGGACTGGGGCCGGCTGGCTTCCATTGCCACCGGGTGGCCGGGCGGGCCTCCCGGGGAACCCTCGCAGTGGCCGGCGGCAGCCACGAGCTTATGCGGGGTGGACGGCGAGATCGGCGACATCTTCCTCCGGCGTGTGCCCACCCGCCGTCTGGTGGTGCTCGGGGAACCCGGAGCCGGTAAGAGCGTGTTGTTGACACGGCTCCAGGGCGAGTTGCTGAGCGAACGCGCGAACGGCGGACGCGTGCCGGTCGTCTTTCCGCTCGCGTCATGGGACGTGAGTCGACAGACGTTTCGGGCGTGGATGACGGAACAGCTGGTGCAAGACCACGGACCTGCCCTGCTCTCCGCCTCGGTCTCCGTGGTGGGCCGCCGGGAGATGAACTCCCGGGCGAGGATCCACGCCGAGAAGTTGATCGACGAGAAGCGCATCTTGCCGCTGTTGGATGGGTTCGATGAGCTGCCTCGCTCGTTGCAGCCCCGAGCACTCGCCGGTATCAACGACTTGCTGCCGTCCCAATGGCCGCTGGTCCTGACGAGCCGAACGGCGGAGTACCGCGAGGCGCTCAGGAGCGAGCGAGAAGTAACGGGCCCCCTGCTGGCGGCGGGCGGCATACGACTGATTCCCCTGACACGGCAGATCGCTATGGAGTACCTGCGGAGCGACGCCGGCGCCGCCCATGCGCGGTGGGACGAGGTCGACTCGGTGCCCGCCGGCTCGCCCGTGACGCAAGCACTGGCGACGCCGCTGGGAGTGTTCCTGGCGAAGACGGTCTTCAATCCCCGCACGGGTGAGCCGCTCAACGCGGTACCCCACCCGAGGAGCATGCTTGACCATACGAGCAGGGAAGACCTTCTGGCCTTCCTGTTCCGATCGTTCCTACCAGCCGCCTACCGCAGCGATCCGCAGAGGCCGTGCCGTTGGACGCGAGAGCGCGTGGAACGGACCCTGCGTTTCCTGGCCGGCCACCTCGAACGAACACCGAACGACGACCAGCTGCGCTGGTGGCAGCTGCGGCGACTCTATCCGCACATGGCGGTCCGGTCTCTTGTGGGCGCACTCGCTGGTCTCCTCGCCGGCGGCACGGTGTTCGTCGGGTCCCTGCTGCTGACCGGAATCGGATTCGCGCTGTACTTCTTCGTCACCACGCTCGCGATACCCGGCGAGCAGGAGATCGGCCGCGTCACATGGGCCGCGTTTCGCTACACCGCGAAGGTGTCCGACCTCCTCGCGGTATCCAAGGCCATGAACTGGGGTGTGCTGACCGCGGTGATCACCGCGGTCACCGGATGGATCACCACCAGACGGTGGGAGGATGATCTGCCAGCAGTCGGAGTTCGCTGGTCCTGGCAGCAACTCAGGTTGGACGGCTTGGGGCTCGTTTTCCTGGCGATGGCAGCGGGTGCGGTCGTGACCAGCGGTGTGATGGCCGCGATCTCTGATGAACCTGCCGCCTGGTTCTCCGACACCGCAGTCATCGCCGTGCTGATTGTGCCCCTCGTGGCCGCGAGCGCCTTGGTCCCGCGCCCCGTAGCACCAGACCAAGCCGCTGGTCCCGCATCGCTCGTAACGCTGCACCGCCGGACGCTCCGTGCCACCGTGCTCCGGATAGGACTTGCCACGGCCGTGGTCACCGGCCTCCTGGTCGGGGTCAGCGTGGGTGCGGCTGAGGGATACCCGCTATCCATCCTCTTCGGAGTGTTCTCGGCCCTCGCCGTCGGTGCGATTGCGGGGCTCACGACCGGGCTGGCCTCCACGTCCTGGGCGCCCTACGCCGCGGCCACCTCACTCCTCGCGCTCAGGGGCCACGTGCCCTGGCACCTTCAGGCTTTTCTGGCCGATGCCCACCGCCGGGGGGTGTTGCGCCAGGCAGGTACGGCGTACCAGTTCCGCCACCGTGAACTGCAACGCCATCTGGCGGGGCGCTCCTGACAGGCGCGCCTCTGTCACAGGGGCTGCGCGCTTCAGCGGACAGAGGAGCGAAGGCCAAACGGGATGCCGTTCGAGCAAGGGGTGGATCAGGCTCCGATGCCGACGGAGGAGACGTAGGCGTAGGCGGCGTAGTCGGAGTCGAGGTCGGTGATGACGTCGTCCCAGATCTCGTCCACGAGAGCCTCATTGCGGGTGGCCCAGGCGTGGACGAGGTCGGGCCAGATGGAGCGGTCGCTGAGGGGGCGGCTGTACTTGGCGTCGACGTGGCTCTGGTCGACGGGGTAGATGAGACGGGGCGGGTCCGCGGGCAGTGCGGGAGCAGAACTTTCCTCCATGCCGCCCGTGCCGGGCCTGCGCGGCCGTCTCGCCGCCGAACTGGCGCACGCCAAACAGTGGAATCCCCCGACGTCCTCCGCCGAGCAGGGGCCGCCCGTGTCGGCCCATCGCCGTCTGGGCGCGGGATCCTGGCGGACGGACCGCTGATCGGTCGCGCCTGCGGAGCGCGACCGCGACATCGAAGGCCGCGGACAGCGTCGCCCCGACCCAGCCGAGCGCTGCAGTCGGGGCGGTCCGCGCGCGGGACGGGCCCCGGCCAGCTGCCCCTGAGTCCTGCTCAGGGGCAGTGTCCTGGTGAACACTCGACGCGTCTTGGGCGCAGACCCCCTTCCTGCGGCTGCTCTCCGGTCAGAGGCGCGTCCCGCGTCCTCTCAGCGCCCGGTCCCCTCCTCGTTCCGGTGCTCCTGTTCCTTGTCCTTGTCCTTGCGGTCGCGGTAGATCTCCAGGCCCACGGACAGGAGGGCGGCGGCGATGGAAAGAAGGTCCGCCGCGATGGCGATGGTGTCGTTCATGAAGTTTGCTCCTACGGTCTGCTGGTCCCGCGATCTGCGGCGTGAGGCAGACGATGGAGGGGAGTTGGGTTGTCCGGACCCCCTGGACAGGACACCGCAGGTAGGTTCCGGACGGAGAGGTGGTTGTCCGGGAGAGACCGGACGCTTCAGAACGAAGACGCAGGCGGGGGCAGCATGCCGACAGCAGGACGAAACGGTGGAGGCGGCCGACCCTGGGGGCCGATCCGGGCAGTGAACCCGCAGGCCCACCGGCTCGCGGTCTTCCTCCGTGCCCGGGTCGACGAATCCCAAAGAACACTCGCCACCCTGGCCACCGACATCGCCATGTCCAAGGCTCAGATCAGCGTCTATCTCGGCGGGAAGATCCCGACGCAGAGGTTCGTGACCGCCATCGTCGACGCGACGGTCCCCGCCCCCTTACGCGAACGCCGGCACCAGGAGGCCAACGCACTGCTGCGAGACGCACATAATCCGCCCAGGCCCGCCCCCGGAATCGCCGCGCCTTCCGTGGGTGCAGTGGAGCTGGCACACATCCAGGCCAGGCAGATCGACATCTACGACCGGCTCACCCGTTCCCTGGAACAACAGGCCGACCTGCGGCTGGCTGCGGACAACTCCGCGAAGCTCGTCATGGTCCTCCTCGGCATGATTCACAAACTCCAGAACCGGGTCACCGGGCTGACCGCGGAGCGCGACCAGCTCGCCCACACCGATCACGGCACTGCTCTGGAGACGGCGCAGCGCAAGCTTGGCCGGGCCGAGGCTCAGACGGAGAAGGCCAGAGAGGAACTGGAGCGGGCGGAGGAGAAAAGGCGTCAAGCCGAGGAACTCTCCGCCCGGCTCCAGCAGAGGATCGACGAGCTGACCGACGACCTCGACCGACTCCGCGGCGACGAACCCTCGCCTCACGACCACCTGCCAGGCCTCGCCTCTGCCCTGCCGCCGCTCGCGCCCGGCCCGGTCTCCGAGGACCCCGAAGGCGACGACATCGATACCGCCCTCGCCCGCGCGTCAGCGATCAACGAAACCGACGCCAATACGGTCGACCGCATCACCACGCAACTCGACGACGCCGTCCCCATCAACAATCCGACCGTGCCGAACAACCCCTCCACCAGCATGGACGTCCCGGACAACAGCTTTACGGAACAAGACCTCACCTCCCGGATCTTCGAGGCGGAAGGCACCGGAACGTCTGGAGACCCCGCCACGGCGCGCGACCTGTATGCAGGAATCGTCGCCGACTACGCCCGCAGTTTCGGTTTCGACCACCCGGGCGCCCTTGCTGCCCGCCAGCATCACGCGCTCTGGATCGGAGATTCTGGAGACGCCCCTACGGCGCGCGACCTCAACGCCGTACTCATCGCGGACTACACCCGCGTCCTGGGACCCGACCACCCCCACACCCTCGCCTCACGCCACAACCACGCACGCTGGACCGGAATAGCAGGAGACGCCGCTACGGCGCGCGACCTCGGCACTGTACTGATCACAGAGTTCACCCGCGTCCTGGGACCCGACCACCCCCACACCCTCATCTCACGCCACAACCACGCTCACTGGAGCGGACAAGCGGGGGATGCTGCTAGGGCGCGCGACCTCTTCACCGAGCTGACCGCCGACCGCGGCCGCGTCCTCGGACCCGACCACCCCGACACCCTCTTGTCCGGCCGATCTCTCGCTAACTGGACCCGTAGGGCGGATATGCCGGGCTCATGACGTGCACAGCATGGGTGGCTTGGCTCTGTTCACGGTTCGTGAAGCCACCCCGCCCTGACCGCCCCGGTCGCGGCCGTCGGCGGCGTCGGCGCCGCCCTCGCCACCGCTGTAGGCATCGCTCTGACGAACCACGGGCGACACAGGTGGCCGAAGGATGTCCACACGGGGGTGTTCACGAGTGGACCTGACCAGCCAATGTCCCGGCCCGTTGAAGATCGCTTCCCAAGTGAAGGGTGATCGCTTCCCGTTCCGGACAGCACCTAGGACGGCTGGGCGACGGGCACGCGAAGCCTGCCCTCACCGATTCGAAAGGTGAGGGCAGGCTTCATGTCGCTTCGTTCTGTCGGCGGCTACGAAGGCCAGCGGCTCGGAAGGCTGTCACTGCTACTGCCAACCGGGAGTACCCCGTGGTCAGGTGTGATCGTCCTCCAGGTGCCCTTCGGGTCTTCCCGTGTCAGGAAGAGGATGACGCGCTGGCCCTCGCGCAGCGGATCCCCGTCCGGGTAGGGGTCGCCGCCCGAACACTTCTGAGGTGTGGAAATGACCTTGAGGTTGCTGTAACCGATGTCATCTCCCTTCAGAACAGGAAGCCCCTTGGTACTGACCGAATAGGCGTGCGCTTCGGTACCGAAGACCGCCTCGTTCCCCACCCGCTCCGTGACGTCTGCGGTAACGACGTAATCCGCATCCTTGAGGGCTTCCTGCGGATTGGAGTAGACGGGCCACTCGGGGCATGCATCACCTTCGGCACCGGAGGCCGAGGAGCAGGCCATCAGGCCACCGAGAAGAAGTGGGACCAGCAAGAGTCGTGCCTTCATGGTGGGCGTCCTGTTCCCGCAGGCTCCGGAGTCATCCGGTGGCGAGCGTTCCCATGTTGTACGTAGAGGTGTACCCGATCCAACTGTAGTGTTTCGCTCCTCCGAACGTTCCGGAGTGCACACCTCGTGCGACGTTGCCCGTGGAGCTACTGGCAACGGCACCGCCGCTGTCACCACCCGCGCTGGAGTATGAGGCCGCGGACTGCCCGTATACGACACAGCCGCAAGTGCTGCTGGTGTGGCTCGCGTTGGTAGACGAGATCGTCCCGCAGCGCGCATTCTCCGAGTTACGGCCGAACAGGCAGGCGGTGGAGCCGACAGACCCCAGCGATGATCCCGTCACCACCCGGGCCTTGTTCGCGGCATTCTGATACAACCAAGGCTGGCCGCCGCTCGGGATCGAGATGAAGCGCATATCGGCGTGGGTGCCGTTCGTGAGGGCATTGGTGCCGGTCAGGGAGCCGTAGGTGGCACTCCCCGAGGCGACCGAGCCGCTGTTTGTGCCCCACCAGCAGTGTCCGGCGGTCAGCGCCCCGCGCACACCGCTCCGGTTCACGACCCAGCCGATGCTGCAGAGCGAGTTTGACTTGCTGATGCCGACACCACCGCGGCGGGGCGAGTCACAGGCGTTGCGGGACGTACACGCCTCGTCAGCCCCGTCACCCTCGGTGATGATCGCGGGGACATCGAGCCGGGCCAGGACATCTCGTACGCCGGCCTGCTCGACTCCCGGGCGGAGGACTACCTTGAGCCCGTTGGTGGTCACGTCTTCCTCGACGGAGATGACGGGTATATCGCTGCCACCCGCCTTGGCGGCCCACTTCCACACGGCTTCCATGGCACCGGTGAGCTCGGTAGTGGAGTGCTCGACGACACGGAATTCGACGTCGGAGACCGTGCTGCCCGAATTGAGAGCTGATTTCATGAGCGCGTCCTGCCGATCCGATGCCGGCAGGGCTCCGGCAAACTGGACGACCAGGCGTCCATCGCGGCGGTTGTCGAGGAAATGCCCGGCAAATTTCTCCTGCTGGGAGAATTCGCGCACGACGGGCTCAACCGCGGACACAAGCGCGTCACGACGCTTCATCTCCGACGCCTCGGCAGCCGTTCCAATGAAACCCCACTCGTTGACGAGCCCCTCCTCACGGATGCCTACCGAAGGGGTCAGGGCCTCCCGGCCCCGGAGGATTTCGGCCAGCTTGCTCTCCGTGGCCTCGAAACCAAGCTCCCTGCGCAACCGCAGAGAATCGTTGACAACGCCGCCTTCCATCTGCTGAAGCAGCACATTGGGTGCAGGGGCTGACGCGGGGCGTGCGACTGCAGGGGCAGCGGCAGCGGTAGGGACGGCCATTCCGGTTACCGTCAGAATGGCCAGCATTATGGATCTGAGCTTCATTGAATCCCCCCGGAAATGATTGGCGCCACTGACACAGGGACGCCCCTCGGGGCTACTACGGAACCTCTGAGCCCTGAGGCATGGCCAAAATCTGCTGAGACAATAGAACTTGCTTCCGGCTGTTGCAAGAGCACCGCGAACCGGACACTTCCATTCCGCGACTCGGGGAGATTTCGCGCGCAGCATAGATGAGCAGCGCCTCGATCGGCCGCCCATGGAGCTTTACAGCTGAAACCGTTCCTGAAGTTGTCTCAATAACCCCGACCGCCGCCCCCGAGTCCACGGGGCAGTTGGATCAACTGCTTTCCAGGCCGTCGGCAGAGCCGACTCCACCGCGTGATCGTGGCCTGGGAGGAAGGGGCAGGAGTCGAGCAGGTCCGCCGTCGGCGAGTGCTGCAGGAGATCAGTGACCGGCTGGTCCTGGTCACTGTCCGCTTCGCTCACCAGCGCGGGCTCTTCCGGGGATGGCGAGGCGACCTCGCTGTCGACACGACCCCGTTCCCCGCATGGCACCAGCCCCACCCGGGCTGGAAGGACCTGTCGTCGATCGAGATCACGGCGGGCCGGCGGCACCCCGCAAGACATCCCCTGGAAGAGAAGCGCGTCAGCCGGCATCCGCAACTCGCCTTCGGCGCCGGCCTCGACACCCCCGAGAACCGGATCGGCCCGAAATGCCATCCACAGCCTCACCAGGCTCGTCCCGTTCGGGTTCCCCACCGGGTTCCTGGCCGCCGACCGCGCCTACACCGACCAGCAGCCAGGCCACGCTCCGCCATGCCCACAGACGGCCGGAAGCGCCGCATTGATGCAAACCACCCCAAGCAACCCCCTCCGGCCGACGCCTGGTCAGTGACCGCGGCAGGCCGAGCAATCGGACACCACGTCGAACAGACCCCGGAAACGCCGAGATCCCGCCCCGCCTTGCGGCGGAACGGGATCTCGTGACGTTCACGAGAGCTACTCGCGAACTGTCGACACGGCTGTGGGCGGGGGTCAGGCTCCGATGCCGACGGACGAGACGTAAGCGTAGGCGGCATAGTCGGAGTCGAGGTCGGTGATGACGTCGTCCCAGATCTCGTCCACCATCGCCTCGTCGCGATCCGCCCACGCCTGGACGAGGTCGGGCCAGATGTACCGAACGGTAATCGAGCGGTCGCTCAGGGGGCGGCTGTACTTGGTGTCGACGTGGGTCTGGTCGACGGGGTAGATCTCCATGCGGCGGCCTTGGCCGTTGTTGTCGAGGTGGCGGGCGAGCCAGCCGGAGCGGATCAGGTTCTCCCGTCGGCGCCACCAGTACGCGGCGTCGATCCGCTCCCTGGACGCCGGGGAGGGTGTGGCCTTGCCGCGGGTCCAGGAGCGCAGGGTGCAGGTGCTGACGCCCTGTTCGGCGAGGGCCTGGCGGCCGGCGGGGCTGTCGAGGTAGCGCAGGCGGGCGGTCAGGCCTCGGTGGGAGGTGACGGGCGAGACGATGCCGGAGGTGTGGACGATCCGGTTGAGTTCCAGGATGAGGGCTTCGCCGCCCTTCATGCCGCGGGCGTCGTGCCTTTGCCATTCGCCCCAGCGGGACCACAGGTCCTCGGATCCTGCCATCAGCGCTTACCCCCCAGCGTGTAAGTCTGCTTTTCCTTCACCTGGTTCAGGTCCCGGCCCTCGGCGAAAACTGTCCGCCAGTCGCCGATGACATGCAGTTCGTCGGTGCCGGAGATTTCCACGACCTGGATTCCTGCCTTGTGGATTTTGTTGGCTTTCATCCACAGATTCGCGAATGCTTTCGCTCGCATAATGTGCATCCAGTCCGGGCGTCGCATATCACGGTTCGCGGTGGACTCACCCAGGGTGGAGACCAGCTTAGAATACATGGATTTCACGTAGTTGACGGTCAGTTCGTCGCCATCGGCGAGAGCTGATTTCCGGACTTCCGCAAGGGCGCGGCGCAGTTTTTCCAACAGGACTTCTGTGCCGCCGGAGACGAGTGAGCGGTGGATGGTCGGGGCGTCGGCGAGGCCGTCTCGGGCGCAGTCGAGGAGGAGGCGGAGGGTGGATTCGGTGACCCACAACTCGCCCGGCTCCATCCGGTTGCCCAGCGGGTTGGGCAGGTCGGTGTGCTCCCACTCGGCCGGAGTGATCAGGTGGACCCCGGACTTCTTCCGGTCGTGGACGCCGCTGGTGTCTTCGCGGAGCTGTCCGATCGGGAGCCAGCACTTGAAGGCCGAGAGGTAGGCGGCGTTCATGTCCAGGGCCGTCACCTCGAACTCCTCGCCCTGCTTGGCCGCCTTGAACACGTGGGGGTTGCGCCACTTCGGCCGGCCCTCCCAGATCTCGTCCGCGCCCTTCTGGGACCGCTTCTTGAGGACGTCGGCGGTCGGCGGGAACTCCGAGTGCTCGTACCGGCCACCGACCCGCGAGGCCTTGAAAAACTTCATGACATCCGGGATCGCGGACTTCAGGAGCATGACCTGAGCGGCCTCCAGGTCTCCAGAGCACCCCTGCAGAGCCTCGTGCACCCGGCTCGTGATCTGGTCGATCAGCGACCCGGAGGCGTACGCCCGCGGACCGCGCACCACCGCCGGCCCCGCCGCCGGCACAGGCACGGACTCGACCTCCGGCACGACCGGATCCGCCCCTGCCTCGGGCGCGGGTGTGGGCTCCGGTGTCGGGGGTGCGGCGGGAAGTTGCGGCGGGACGGGGGCAGGCGCGGGCACGGGCGCCGCAGGGGCGGGGGTCGCTGAGGCGATGGCGGCCGCGCACTCCTCGGCGCTCAAGTGCTGCGCGAACCCGTCCACCTCCTCGTCGCACGGCTGCCCGCACAGCACACACCGCAGCGCGGGCGCGTCAGCCGGCTGAACCGGCGGCCGCGGGGCAGGCGCCTGCGGGGGCTGGGCAGGTGCCTGTGGGGGCTGGGCGGGGAGCTGGACGGCGGGGAAGGGGAGTTGCGCGGCCGCGGGCGGGGCGGGGGTTGCGAGGTCGGCAGGGCGCAGGGCGGGGATCGAGCCGTGCAGGACGCCCACCGCATGCGTGGGGCCAGCCAGGAGGTCCAGGACGTGCAGGCCGAAATGCGCGGCGAGGCCGTCAACGTCTTCGAGCGACCAGTGCTGACGGCCCCCTTGTTTCCGGGAAATCTGGGCCTGCGACAGTCCGAGCCCATCAGCGAGGACGTGCTGACGCTCACCAGAGCGCGACATCAACGCAGCGACCGTGAGCCTGAGAAGTTCTTCCGTACCCATCACCATGATGCGACCCTAGACTATTTGATGCGGAAAACGCATCAACGATGCGTTGATTGCCTCGTCGATTTGGGCGGTTCCGGTCGCAGGTCCCCCGCTTCGGCACCCATCGGGTGCGCGGGCACCCGCCCCTATCGCGGACCGTGGGCCGCCGAGAAAGGCGTAGCAGCAGAAGGTGTCGTTCCCCTGGCCAGAGCCGCGTCCTTGAGGCGGTTAGTGGCGCGGTGGAGACGGCCTCGACGCCGAGGTGGTCAGGCGGGTGTCCTCGCCGGCCTCGCCCTCGACGAGGACGAGCTTGAGCGGCGGCTCGACCTTGGGCGTCCGGCAGTATGTGGTCGCCGGGCGCAATAGACGTGCCCGCACGGGCCGGGCGGGCGCCGCTCGGGGCGAGCACGGGGCGTCCAAGAGGCCCCCGCAATGCGACGGCCACCGGGGCGATCCTCAGCCCGTACCGACCGAGTAAGTGAGACGAAACCTCCAGTGGAGTATCGGCTGATCGATACGCTTCGCAGATCACCAACGTCGCTCTTGGGGCGATGTGCACACCGTTCCGGGGGGCAACATGGCGATCACCTTCGCTGTCGCCGAGATCATGCTCAATACAGGCCTCATAGTGGAGCCGCCGCAGGATGGCATGACGCTCTTCATCGGGTCCAACAACAGTGGCAAGTCGCTCCTGCTCCGTGAACTCGACGCGCAGATCGAGCTCCCCGGTACAACAGCTGGCAGGACCACCCGGTGGATCCGACAAGCCCTCCCACGGCACAGCGGGAGCAGCGAGGAGTTCACGGCCTGGCTGGAGGAGGGCGGATACCGGACTTGGACACCCAGCACGGCTGAGCACTACGTCTCTCCGAGCGGGGCGGTGCTCCTCAAGGACTCCATGCCGCATCGCTGGACGTCCTTCTCGCTCGCGGAGCTGACCCCCTTCCTCAAGCAAACGCTGTGGACCGAAGACCGCCTGCAGGTCGAATCAGAGGTGGAGCACTGGGACTTCTTGTTGCCGCCGCAGTCCAAGCTCCAGTACCTGTACGAGGACCGCGCAGCAGAGTCGCGCTTCTCTGAATTGGTGCATCAGGCGTTTCGCCACCACGTCTGTGTAGACCGGTACGACGAGCGGATCCGACTCCGCGTTGGTCGGCCTCACCCCGACCTGCGGGACGCCCTCCCGGGGGCGGCGCGAGAAGTCGCCGCAGCGTACCGAAACCTGCCCTTGGTGTCGGCGCAGGGCGATGGGTTCCGCAGCTTCGTGCAGATCCTGCTTCAGGTGATGGTGCGGCCCGCTCCCATTGTCATCATCGACGAGCCCGAGGCGTTTCTGCACCCGCCGCAAGCCCGCCTTCTCGGCCGTCTTCTGGCCGGCATCCGAGGGCAGACGCAGTTGTTCGTCGCGACGCATAGCGCCGACTTCCTCGCCGGAGTCCTTGAAGCGGAACAGGCTCGCCCGGTGTCGATCGTCCGTCTCGACCGGTCATCCGGGGCCCCTGCCGCCCGGCTGCTGAACCCGGACGCCGTGCAGGGCCTGCTGCGCACTCCCCTGCTCCGGTACTCGAACCTGTCCTCGGGTCTGTTCTACGACCGGGTCGTGCTCTGCGAAGCCGCCGGTGACTGCCAGTTCTACGCCGCGGCCTTTGACGCCACCAAGGATGCATCGGCCGCACACGACAACACCCTCTTCCTCCACACCAGTGGCAAAGCGCCTCTGGGCGACACCGCGCGGCGGCTACGGCAGTGCGGTATCCCCACCGCAGTCATCGCCGACTTCGACTACCTCCGGTCTGGTCTCGCCGCGGCCGTCACGAGTCTCGCCGACGTCACCGAGCACCTGGACCCGGACCTCAAATGCCTCCGAGAACATGCGGCCGGATCCCGGAGCGAGACCTCCGCAGGCGGCTTCAAAACCGAGATGAACGCGCTCCTGAAGGGCGTCAAGGCCAGTGACCCGCTTCCGGATCGGGTCCTCGGTGAGCTCACCAAGCTGGCCAAGGGCGGTGACCGGTGGGGGGACCTCAAGAAGTCCGGCCTGGCCGGCCTTCAGGGCGATCCGTACAACGCTGCGGAGCGCCTGCTGCAGGCGGCCGCCGACCTCGGCCTCTTCGTCGTACCCTGCGGCGAGCTGGAGTCCTGGGTACGTCAGGTGCCCCGAGGCGACAAGGGGCTCTGGTCTCAGAAGGTCTTCAATGACGGATGGCACGCAAAGCCGACCGACGAGCTGAAAGCCTTCTGCAGCAGCATCCGCGCGTACCTCAGGGACGGAGCGGCGGACTACGCCAGAGCCGCAGCACAGGCCCTCCAGGTCAGCTCCCGCCTCGACCGCGAACACGCTGTCGTCACCAACAGCAGCGACGCCCCCCTAACGGAAGTACGGGTCATTCGCGCCACCTATACCCACGGCGGCCGCCACCACATCCAACCGCTATGGGGCACACCCGAAAACAAGACCTCCGGTGTCCTGCCGGCGGGAGACGAGTTCTCCGTGCCGCTCTTCCTGATGAGCGACGGCGAGGGATATGAGGAGTTTCTCCCGCAGGGCTCCGCGGACCAGGAGCTCATGGTTCACTTTCGTGACCGTGCCGGCCTGTGGTGGGAACGCATCGGCGACAAGCCTCCCACCCGGCTGCCCTCCGGCCCTTCCGAACCCGACCTCGAGCCGCAGTAGCCGGCCATCACCCCACCTCGTCGATAAGCATGACGTGCGGGGCGCCGCCACCGATTTCCACCAGCTCACCCCTTCACAGCTGCTCAGGTGCGTCGCCCCACGCCAGTGACACTGCACCTCGTGGACTCTCCAGAGGCGCCGGGGCCCCTCAGATGCCTCCGAGTCGGCGGCATGCCGCCTCGACCAGGGCGCTGCCGGAGTGCGCGAGGGGGTTCGTCAGGACGGCGTCGATGACGTGGGCGGTGATCTGGGCGAAGGCGCGGAAGTTGCCCCGTGCGCAGCGTTCGTCGGCTCGGGCGATGTGCTGTGGCGGCACCCTGCCCCACAGCGGGTGGAAGGCGGGCAGGAGGGCCTGGGCCTGAGCGGGGGTGAGTGGCGGGATGTGCTGGCGGGTCAGGATGCGGGAGGCGAGTTCTGGTAGCCGCTGGAGGGCTTGGGTGCTTCCGGTTCCGGCCAGGATGAGGGTGGTGGGTGCGCCGGGGTCGACTGCCAGGCGGCAGAGGTATTCCAGGGCGGGTGGGGAAAGCCGTTGGATGTCGTCGCACACCAGCACGTGCGGGCTGCGCAGCGCGGTGGCCAGGGCCTGGTCGGTGGTGTTGCGCCGGTTGTCGGGGCGCACCTTGAGTGCGAGTGCTTCGGCGATCGCGTGGCGTAGCTGGGAGATCGTGGCGCCCACGGGTATCGGGACGCGGCGGATGGCCGGGCCGGGCGGCAGGCGGGCGAGGGCGTATTGCAGGGCGATGGTCTTGCCGGTCCCCGGGGCGCCGTCGATGTTCATGACGCCGCCGGCGGCCACGACGTGCCGCAGGGCTGAGGCGGTCTGTTCCAGGGCGTCGGTGACCACCACGTCCGCTTCGGGGATCAGCGTGTCCACGCCCGCTGCGGCGCAGTGGGGGCCGGCCACGAAGGGGTGGTCGCCCTCGCAGGGGCAACGGCGGGCCCGGTACAGGGGCGTGGACAGGTCGGCGGCAGGGCGGGGACCCGGCTTCCGGCTCTGCCTCAGGTCGTGTTCGGCTGCCAGCAGGGTGTCCATCCGGGCCCACGTCGTCTCGTCCCAGGCGGGGGCCTTCAACAACCATCCCGCGCGGGCGGGCGGGGTTCGGGGCGGGGGTTCGTCGCGTGCCTGCCACAGCCAGCGTGTCACCGTCTTCACCGGCACCCGGGCAAGGCTGGCCGCGGCGTGACGGTGCGGGCCCAGCAGCCGACCTGCCTCGTCGATCGCGAGCAACCGCTCGACCAGCACCGCATGGGACAGCATGCCGTCCCGGATCACCTGCGCCATCCGTCAGCCCCTCACCAGACGAAGGAGGCCAGCGCCGTCGCGGCGGCCAGAGGTCGGGAGCGTGCAGGCTCGCGCACGCTGCCCGCAGTATCCACGCCGCCAGGTAGTCGCGGTTCCTGAAGCGGACGCCCTTGGTGGAGAGCACCCGGACACGGCCGTCGTCCTCCAGGGTGAACGTCCACAATGCGTCCGCGCGGATCTCGCGCGACGGCGTCGGATCCGCCTCCCACACCTGAAGCGGGGACCGGCCCTTCAACGGCCCCGGGTGGTGGGAGGTGTTCCACCAGGCCACCCAGTCCAACAGGCGGGCGGTAAAGTCCTCGAAGTCCAAGAGCACCTCGTCCTTCGGCCGCGCCCGGCGCCGGCCCGGGCGCGGCTGACGTACGTAGCCGGGCAGCGCGGCCAGGAACATCGACTCAACGGCCCGGTTCAAGCCCTCCACCGTGCCCTTGAGGTGCGGGGTGTAGGCGGGCAGGTCCTCCACCTCCACGGCCAGGGCGTCGAACGCGGCGATCACCGTCCTCGACAGGAAGTCCTTGCCCCGGTCCACGCGTACCTTCTCCGGGAGCCCGCCCTGCGGCCCGAACGGCTCCTCGCGCACCACGGCCGCCCGGAGCGCGGCCAGGACCGACTCCCCCGACGGATGCCCCGGGGTGACCGCCACACCCATGATCGTGTTCGACGCGCAGTCCACGAACCAGGTGACCCACGGCCGACGCGCAGCGCCCTCGACGTCGACCAGGACCGGGGCCTGGACGTGATCGGCCTCCCACACCTGGTTCCGCCAGCCCCGCGGCCGGGCCAGGAACACATCATGCTTGCGGGCCTCACGCTCACCACCGGCAAGCCCCGCCCGCTCCCCAGGCGTCAGATCACGCCGGATCGCACGGTGCAGCGTCGGAACCGACGGAGGCGGATCACCCTCGCCCCGGGCCGCACGGGCGGTCAACTCACGGTGGACAGCGGCGACGTTCCCCTTCCACAGCCCTAGCAGAGCCCGAACCTCCGCAGTGACCGTGAACCGCCCGTGATACCGGGCCCGCTCCCCCGGCGCGGCAGCCGCGTCCGTGTCCTCCTCGGCCGCAGCCAGCCACCGCCACGCCGCCCGCTCCCGCACACCCAGAGCATCCGCAGCCACTCGGACATGCCGGGTGGTGAGCTTCCCCTCCCCACGCAAAGCCAGCAGACTACGCACCGCGGGCCCCCGCAACGCCCGCACCGACACGGCCGGCAAAACCGCGTCCGTATCCCCGCCCGACCCCGGCGGGTGAGTCCCCTCATCCACCCCCGATCACACCGACCACCCACCGGCCAGCGGCCAGCGGCCAGCGGCCAGCGGCCAGCGGCCAGCGGCCAGCGGCCAGCGGCCAGCGGCCAGCGGCCAGCGGCCAGCGGCCAGCGGCCAGCGGCCAGCGGATCAGAACTCACGAAACCGAGACAGCGTCACCCCACATGCGGTAAACCCCCGGACAGCGATCCCGAACCGATCTCTCACCCCCCAGACAGTGGCACCGCCCCTGAAAACAGCCCTCAACCAGCAACAACCCGGCTGCCTCTCACACCACCGCCCCGAAACCGAGAGATCGCACGTGGAGCCGATACGCCGCTGGTGATCACAAACGGTCACCGGCTGGTTGGGTTCCTCGGAGAGCCGGTGACAGTTGAATACGAGAGCCCACCGGTATCAGCCCCCTGTACCCGCCGAAGGTTCCCGGTCACAGCCCTACGTGCGCGTTGGCCGGGCCCGGACGGGCGGGACTCGGCTTCATGCGTCCGGCCCACCCCGGGTGCCACACCCCGCGGGTCCGGCGACGATCACAACCAGAGGCATGTGTGCGGCGGCGGAGGAGGAGCGATGACCCACCTGGCGCGAATCTCCCTGGCGGACGGCGGCTCCCTGCTGGTCGAGGCTCCGACGACCACAGAAGGGCCGGTGAAGGCGGGCCGGCTCGGAGAGGCCATCCACGAACTCCCGATCAGCCTGCAGTCGGCCCTGGGGCCGGTGACAGAGGCAGCGAGCGCCGTACTCGCCCAGCTGCGCAAGGCCGGCCCCGACGCGATCACGTTCGAGTTCGGCGTGGACCTCGCCTTCGAGGCCGGGGCCGTGATCACCAAGAGCAGTGCCAACTGCCATCTGCGCGTGACGATGGCGTGGGAGAAGAAGTCCGACGACCCCGGCACGGGCCCGAAGGCGGGCTGACCCCATGGACATCAGCGGGGCCGTGGCCCAGGTCCTCGGACCGGACGACCGGGTGGCTGGCGTCGGCTTCCTCGTCGCCGAGGGGATCCTGATGACGTGCGCGCACGTCGTACGCGCCGCCGGCGGCGGCCCCGGTGAGAACCTGCGCCTGGTCTTCCCGCACGCGGACGGCACCCCCGAGGTCGAGGGCCTTGTCCTGACGGACGCGTGGCGCGCCCTGGAGAACGAGGACGTGGCTGTCGTACAGCTGAGCAACGACACAACGGCGGGCATCACCCCCCTGCCCCTGGGCTCAGCGTCCGGCTCCCGTGGCCACAGAGTGCACTCTTTCGGCTTCCCGGCCCAGGCCCCCGTCGGCGGCCACTTCGGCTACGGCAAGGCCGGCGGCCTGCTGCCCGCTACCGGGGGCCGCAGCGCCCACCTCCAGCTGACCGGTGCCAACGACCTCACCACCGGATTCAGCGGCGGCCCGGTAGTCGACGAGGTGACCGGCCTGGTCATCGGCATGCTCACCGAGATCACCGCCCCCGACGAACACGAGCGCGGCCAGGGCATCGCCTACGTCACCCCGACCGAGGTCCTGCGGGAGATCTGGCCTGACCTGACCGAGCAGGACGTATGCCCCTACCGGGGACTGGAGTCCTTCACCGCGGAACAGGCCCAGTGGTTCGAGGGCCGCAAGGACGCCGTCCGGCAAGTCCTGGCCAGCCTCTCCGAGCAGCAGCGGGTGATCCTGCTCCTCGGCCCCTCTGGCTCGGGTAAGTCCTCACTGGTCCAGGCGGGTGTAGTGCCGGCGCTGGCGGCGGGCGAGGTACCGGGCAGCGACCACTGGCTGCCCGTGATCGCCCGTCCCAGGCAGAACCTCCTTCTCGAACTCGAACGTTCCGGACTGCCCGGCGCGGTCAGCGGCGGAATCGCCGCGGCCGTCACGCGCAGGCTCGAGGACGAACCCGGGCGCCGACGCGTCATCTTGGTCATCGACCAGTTCGAAGAACTCCTCACCCTGCCAGCCATCGGCCGGGACCGGGACCTGCGCCTGGCTGCCACGAACGAGATCACCACGGCGGTCAAATCAAACGCCGCGCTCTTCGTGATCCTGGTCATGCGCGACGACTTCTACCCCCAGCAGGCCGCCCTCGCCCCCAAGCTGCTCGAAGCCGCGATGCCGGG
This sequence comes from Streptomyces sp. NBC_00029, assembly GCF_045160505.1. Classification (NCBI taxonomy): domain Bacteria; kingdom Bacillati; phylum Actinomycetota; class Actinomycetes; order Kitasatosporales; family Streptomycetaceae; genus Streptomyces; species Streptomyces sp. NBC_00029. The sequence goes on along the minus strand of NZ_CP108292.1, from coordinate 8,774,519 downwards.
CCTGCTCAACATGCCAGGCACGCTCAGCCAGGAGGACCTGCACGACATCATCACGCTGCCCGCCCTGAGGGCCGGCGCCCATTTCGAGCCGGGCCTGCCCGAGCACATCATCGCCGACGTCCTGGCCAGTACCCCCGAGGGGAAGACCACCCGCCAGGCACCGGTCACGGTGCTGCCTCTGCTGGAGCTGACTCTTAGCCAGCTGTGGCAGCGACGCCACGAGGGATACCTCACCCACGACGCCTATCGGCGCATCGGCGGCGTCACCGGCAGCCTCACCACCTGGTGTGACACCGCCCTCGACCAACTGCCCCCGGATCACCTGCCCATCGCGCAACGCATTCTGACCTCCCTGGTCCGCTCCGCCGACCCCCGCCACAACATCCCCGCCATCCGTAAGCAGGTCACCCTGCAGGAGCTACGGGAGCTGGCGGCCGACCTCGCCGAGGGCCCGGACAACGGCAAGGCCGTCGACGAAGTCCTCGACACCCTCATCCGTCACCGCCTGATCACCACCCACACGCCGAGCGTCTCCCTGTTCCGCAACGCCCCTCCGGCCCTTCCGGTGGCCGAATTGATCCACGACGCCCTCATCCGGGACTGGGGCACCCTGCGTGAGTGGGTCAGGCAGGACCACCGCTTCAAGAGGTGGCTTGACCAAACTGATACACGTCGGGACCGCTGGGCTGAAGGGAACGACACCGGAGACCTTCTCGCGGGCACAGCGCTCGCGGAGGGCCTCGACTGGGCACAGCAGCGCCGCCTGCCGGCCGATATCGACGCCTTCCTCACTGCAAGCAGGGACCACCAGCAGGCCGGCATCCGGCGCAGCAGACGCCTCAACGCGGTTCTGGCCGTGCTGCTGGTGCTCGCACTGTTCGCCGCCGGAGGAGCGATCTGGCAATGGCGGACGGTCAGCGAGGAGCGGCAGACGGCTCTGTCCCGCGAGCTCGCAGCACGGTCCGGCACGCTGATCGACTCGAACCCCGATCTGGCTGCACTTCTGGCCATCCGCGCCTACCGCACCAGCCCCACCTCCGAGGCCGTCGAAAGCCTGGAGAACGCAGCCGCTCTCCCGCTCCGTCTACGCTTGGCCGGCCACACCGAATGGGTGAACGGAGTGGCGTTCAGCCCCGACGGGCGCACCATCGCCACCGCCAGCAGCGACAAGACCGTGCGGCTGTGGGACCCGGCCACCGGCACGCAACGCACTACCTTGACTCGCAATGCCTCCGGCGGACTGGTTGCATTCAGCCCCGACGGAAAGACCTTGGCCACCGACGTCGACGACAACACCGTACGCATCCTCGATCTGGCCACTGGCAAAGAAGGCGTCACCCTGACCGGCCACGACGACGCCGTGTGGTCGGTGGCATTCAGCCCCGACGGGAAAACACTCGCCACCGGCAGCGGCGACAAGACGGTACGCATCTGGGACACAGCCACCGGCAAAGAAGGCGTCACCCTGACCGGCCACGACGACGCCGTGTGGTCGGTGGCATTCAGCCCCGACGGGAAAACACTCGCCACCGGCAGCGGCGACAAGACGGTACGCATCTGGGACACAGCCACCGGCAAAGAACGCACCACCTTGACCCATAACGCTTCTGGGCTCTCGGTGGCGTTCAGCCCCGACGGGAAAGCACTCGCCACCGACGCCGCCGACTACACCGTACGCGTCTGGGACCTGGCCACTGGCAAAGAACGCCTCACCCTGAGCGGCCACGACGACGCCGTGTGGTCGATGGCATTCAGCCCCGACGGGAAAACACTCGCCACCGGCAGCGGCGACAACTCCGTACGCGTCTGGGACCTGGCCACCAACAGCGAGCGCATCACCCTGACAGGCCACACCAACGGGGTGAGTTCCCTCTCCTTCAGCCCCGACGGAAAGACCCTTGCCACCGCCAGCCACGACGAGGCAGTGAGGCTCTGGGACGTAGCCGTCAGAGAAAACCGTGTCACCCTGAACGGCCACGACGACGCCGTGTGGTCGGTGGCATTCAGCCCCGACGGGAAAACACTCGCCACCGCCAGCTTCGACCACACCGTACGGCTCTGGGACATGGCCACCGACAAGGAACGCGCCACCCTGAAACACCCCAACGCCAAGGTGTGGTCGGTGGCATTCAGCCCCGACGGGAAAACCGTCGCAGCCGCTGGCTCCGACCACATCGTACGGCTCTGGAACACGGCCACCAGCAAGGAACGCGCCGTCCTGAAGGACCACACCGACGAGGCAACCGCGGTGGCGTTCAGCCGCGACGGGCACAACCTCGCCACCGGAGGCGTGGACAGCGCCGTGTTCGTGCGGGACGCGACCACCGGCGAGGTTTACTGGGAACTCACTCTGAGCAACACCGTGTCCGACATGGCGTTCAGCCCCGACGGGAGAACTCTCGCCACCGGCACCGTCGACAACGACGTAGTGCTCTGGAACTTCGCCGACGAAAAATTCGTCACGCTGTCCGGCCACAAAGGACCGGTGAACTCGGTGAGGTTCAGCCCCGACGGCGAAACCCTCGCCACCGCCAGCTCCGACGGAACCGTATGGCTGTGGAACGCGGCCACCGGCACCCACCGCTTCACCTTGCCCGGCCACACAGGGCCGGTGAATTCGGTGGCGTTCAGCCCTGATGGAAACATCATCGCCACAGGCAGCGACGACAGCACCGTGCGGCTGTGGGACATGAAGACCCGCGAGATCCGCGAGAGACTGCCCCAACCCAGTGAGGTCAATTCAGTGGCGTTCAACCCGGACGGAACCACCCTGGCCGTAGGCAGCGCCGACGGCAGCGTGCGACTGCTGGACGTCGTCCTCCGCAAACCCGCCGACGCGATCAAAAAGATCTGCCAGGCCGTCAACCGCAATCTGACTCCCGGGGAACAGAAGGCCTACCTTCCCCACCAGTCCGTCGGCCCGCTGTGCCCCAACTAGGGAAATGACCGCGAGGTCAATGCCCCAGCAGCAGCTCCGCCAATGCAGCCCCGCCTCCCCATCCCCGACGGAAGAAGGCCCTCGCCGCCCAGCTCCTCGAACCACCAACGCCGCTCTTCGCACAGGGCACACCCGCCAGCTGCCACAGCCGGCAAAGCGGCGCCCCGAACCAGCACCCGTTCCCGCAGAAGCCGGGTCCCGCTCTTCCTGATCCACCCGTCGATCACACCCACCCACCGCTGGCCGGTGGATCAGAACTCACGAAACTAAGACAGCGTCACCCCACACGCGATAAACCCCCAGGACAGCGATCCCCACCGATTTCTCACTTGGCTTTATTCACGGGTTGTGGTTCTGGCTCACTTTCCGTGGACCGTGCACGCTGAGTGACGGGTCTCGGACGAGTCGGCCTTGGGGAAGTTGCCCGGAATTGGCCCGTACCGGGTGCGGTGTGGCCGACAGTACGGCCCGTGGAAGAAGTAGTGCTCCAGCTGGAGGAGTTGCTGTTCCCGTCGATCGCCGACGTGGCGGTACTGTCCGTAGCCGTGAACGACGAGGCGGTACGCATAGAGGCCCGAAGCACAGCGGCTGGGGCCATCTGTCCCGGATGCGGGATCTGGTCACGGCGGGTTCACAGCTCCTACCTGCGGTTTCCTGTTGATGTGCCCAGTGGAGGCAGACGGGTCGCTCTCTGTTTGCGCGTCCGCAGGTTCCTCTGCCCGGTGATCTCGTGCGAGCGGCGGACCTTTGCCGAACAGCTGCCGGGTTTGACCCGTCGGTACGGTCGGCGGACCGAGCGCCTGCGGGCGACGCTGGCCGCGGTTGGCCTCGCGCTCGCCGGTCGCGCCGGTGCCCGCATGGCGAGTGTGTTCGGTGTGTCCGTGAGCCGCAGCACGGTGCTGCGGCTGGTCGAAGCGTTGCCCGACCCTGAAGTTCCGGCCCTGCGGGTGGTCGGCGTCGATGAGTACGCGACCCGCAAAGGGCGTCACTACGGGACTGTCCTGGTCGACGTCGAAAGCCGGCGTCCGGTGGACCTGCTGCCCGACCGGGAGGCGTCCAGCCTGGCCGATTGGCTCGCGAAACGACCAGGGGTGGAGGTGGTCTGCCGCGATCGGGCACCGTTCTTCGCCGAAGGTGCCGCGGCCGGGGCGCCCCAAGCGGTGCAGGTCGCTGACAGGTGGCATCTTTGGCGCAACCTGAGTGAGGCTGCGGAGCGATGCGTCGCAGACCACCGAGGATGCCTGCACGTCCTGGCGCCAGATCCAGTCCAGCCTGCCCCCGAGCCGGAGAAGTTCGAAGATCCCTTCGGCTCGCCCTGGCCGAGGGGACACCGCTTCGCTGACCGCACCCGTGTCAACCATGCGACCGTCCACGAACTGCTGGCCACCGGGCTCAGTCGGAGGGCGATCGGCCGCCGACTCCGGATGACCTCTCGCACCGTCAAGCTCCTCGCGGACGCAGCCACCCCGGAGGACCTGTTCCAGGGGCAGTGGCAGGGCCGGCCATCCAAACTCGACGTTTTCAAGCCCTACCTAGATGACCGCTGGAACCAGGGCTGCACGAACGCCTGGAGGGTGTGGGAGGAGATCGTGCCGCTCGGTTATCAGGGCAGCTACCAGCGGGTTCGCGCCTATTTCCGGGAGAAGCGGCTCTCGCCAGGCTCCGTCACGCCTCGGCCACCGTCTCCTCGAGTCGTCGCCGGATGGATCCTCCGCCGGCCGGAGACCCTCACCGAGACGGAGCATCTGCGGCTCAAGGCCGTTCTGGTCCACTGCCCTGAACTCGAAGCCCTCACCGGCCACGTCCGCTCCTTCGGCCAGATGCTCACAGAGCGCCAGGGCGAACGGCTGCCACAGTGGCTCGATGCCGTTCGGCGAGACAATCTCCCCAGCCTCCATACGCTCGCCGCAGGCATCGACCGTGACCGCGATGCGGTCATCGCCGGCCTCACCCTGCCCTGGAGCTCAGGCGTCGTCGAGGGCCACGTCAACCGAATCAAGATGCTTAAACGCCAGATGTTCGGCCGGGCCGGCTTTCATCTCCTCCGCAAGCGCGTCCTGCTCTACTCGTGAAGCGCAGGGCAGACCGCGGTGGGGGCCAGTTGGATTTCCCGTCCGCAGTCGTCTGATGGGGAGCCAATTGGCCACAGGATAGGTGACGGTCAGTGACTGGGTTCGCGCTCGTCATCCATTTTGTTCGGCGGTTCCCGCGACGGCCGGACCGAGATCGGTGGGGAGGTGGCGCACTGCCAGGGCGACGGCTTCCCCGGCTGTGGCAGCCTCGCCGAGAACGTCGTCGGATAGCGGATGCCTCTTCACGCGGAATGGGCTGCCACTGTGTGACGGGACGATGGCCACCTCATCGCGGAACGGGTATCCAGTGCAGGAGCTGAAGCCGAGCGTCCAGTGGCTGGAATATACATAGAGCCGTCGCAGCCGCGGTTCGGCATGAGCCGCTTCCACGAGTTCGTCGAACCCTGAGAAATCCGGTTCCTCGGCCGCCTGCTCCCGCATCGTGCGCCACTGCAGCTCCACCACCGCGGCCGGCCCGTGTTCGTGAGCTTCGGCGCGCTTGCTGGAGCGCAGAAACGACAGCTCCGCCCGCAGCTCCCGTAGGCTCCTGCCCTGCCCCCATGCCGCTCCTGCCCTGACGACATCCGCCAAGTTGGGCGTGGCTCCGGTGATGAGTTCGACTCCGTGACTCCAGCCGGAGACACCGAACCAGCGGCTCTCGGCCCCGATGTGAACGGATAGCGGCTTGCGCTCAGGGACCGACGAGGCGATGCCGGCCGAAACGAGCGGGCCCCAGTCGCCGGGAACCACTGTGAGGTCGGCACCGAGTTCGGCCGCCAGCTGTTCCAGCGCTGCGGCCAGGCTGCCCGCAGCAGCCAGATCAGGGTAAAGGTCAGAGTCCACCTCTATATTCTGCCGTCGTGACGCCACCAAGAGAACGGCGATCAGGCGTCGCAGCGAGAGCCGTGGACACGTAACTCCAACTGTCCGTTGCTCACGGCCCGGGGAGCCATTGACATCACACTCAGTCAGCCCCCACGGAAAGTGAGCCAGAACCCGACAATTGACGTCACTCTGGCCTTCGCGGCTCCTCCTGCTCATGCGGGTGATCGGAAGTCGCTGCGTCAGGGATGATCGAAAAAGAGTCTGGGCTCGCGAGGGGAAGGGACGGCGTGATGGCGATCAGTGCGCTGCATCCGGAGAGGACGGCCAGGCTGGAGGTGCTCGTCAACGAGTGCCGGCCGTTGTTGACGGGTGACGGCGGGATGGTCGCAGTGCAGCGGCTGCTGAGTGAGCGTCGTGTCGAGGTGCTCGATGCGGTGGTGATCACGCGCGAGCTGCTTGGGGCGGGTCCCACGGCACTTGGTGAGGCGAAGACGATCGTCCTGACGAGTCCGGGCAGGGGGCGCGAGCTGAGGTGGCACGATCAGTTCATGGATGACCTGGAGCAGAGCGGTGGCCTCGACGAGCACTGAGGCAGCTCCGCCCGCTGAGTCCGCAGCCCGCCGCCCGTGATGTCGGCGTACACCCGAATGTGGCTCTGGCAAGATTTTCGTAGGCGGAGATCATCTCGGTGACACGGTCGGTTGGTCCGCATAGCGGCGGCGGAGGTGGGCGATCAGGACGACTCGGTGGCGGAGAAGGAGGACACCGGCGCGGCCTGCCATGATCCGTTTCTGCAGCTTGACGTCGGTGATGCGGCCTTCGTTGACCCCGGAGTTGTAAGGGGTTGTGATTCCCTGAGCGACGGCATGCCGGGCTTCGCGTAGGGCTCCGGCGAGGCCCGCGAGAGGGGCCAGTCCGCTGTTTGCAAGCTCGCTCAGCCAGTCCGGCAAGGGTGCCGCGTCCTGGTTGTCGACCATGGTGGCGAAGCGGCGGACCAGGTCGTGGGTGAGCTTGAGTTCGGGGCAGTGGTCGAGGAGCCGGGGCAGGCGCTCATTGATGTGCGGGCTGCGGCGGTGTGGGTGGGTGGTGATCCAGCGGGCCGCTTCGCGAGGTGAGGGCGGTCGTTCGCGTGGCTCGTCGATGGGCAGGCCCCGACGGAGGGTTGCGACGGCCATTTTCACGCGCTGGTAGTGGCCGAGGTAGCCCTTGGTCTGCAGTTCTTCGTGCAGGATCTTCGCGCTGTGCTGTCCTTCGTCCCAGCGTTGCCGCAGGTAGTCGAGGTAGGGGTCCAGCGTGGAGGGCTTGCGGGGCGGCCGGCGCATTACTTCCTGCCAGGTGCGGGCTCGGGCGTACTTGCCGACGGTGCGGCGGTCCAGGCCGAGCTCGCGAGCCACGGAGCTGTGGCTCCGGCCGGTGCGGGTCAGGGCCTGGACAGCCCCGAACAGACTCTGGGCGTGACGCCCGGCCCGGGTGTCCGCCGCGGTGCCCTTGCCGGTCTCGCCGGCCGGTGGGGGATCGTCTTCACTGACTGCGGGCAGGGCTGCGGGTAGACAGCTGCGGTGGGTGGAGGCGATGTCCTGGACGCGGCGGGAAAGGCCCTGCCAGAGGTGAAATCGGTCGCTGACCTGCACGGCTTCGGGGGCGCCTGCGGTGATGCCCTGTCGGTAGGTGAGGGAGCCGTCGCGGCAGGCGACCTTGACGCCCGGGTGTTCACGGAGCCAGCGGCCGAGCTGTTCGGCGTCGCGTCCTTCCCAGAGTGTGAGCGGGAGCCGGGTGGTGGCGTCGACCAGGAGAGTTCCGTAGGTGCCGCCGTAGAGTGCGAAGTCGTCCAACCCCAGCACCCGGGGCGTGACCAGTGGCGGAAGTGGCACCCGCATCAGCTGGGACAGGAGTGCGACCCGCGAGAGCCTGATGTTCAGGATCCGCAGCATCCGAGAGCCGCCCCGGCCGGCCAGCACCACGCCGACGTCCTCCACCAGGCGCTGCAGTCGTGGCGTCCGCCGCTGGTAGCGCACGGTTAGCCCCGGTACTTGCTCGGCGAAGGTCACCTTCGGGCACGTCGTGTTTTCGCAGTACAGACGGCGTACGGACAAGTCGACGCGCCGAGGCTTAGCCTCGTACAGGGGCCGGTCGCCGATCGTCGCCCAGTCCAGGGGGTATTCGGCGGCGCCGCGCCGTCCGCACGCACACACCGCCCTGAGGGCGTCGGCGCGCGGGCGGCGGTACCGGCCGTCGTACGCCGACCAGTGCCTGGTCGACGGCACGTCCGGACCACTCCCGACATCGAAACACACCGGACCCGGCTCAACACCACCGATGAGGACACCTACCGCGCCCGCGTGCGCGTCCCCGAAATCCACCGTCCACCAGTCCCACTTCACCAGCGCACACCACCCTCTAGCAGGCCCCCGTCGGCAGACCGGCCGGATCACGCCAGCCACCCTGCCCCGCCCGCGCACCCGCCCACACCGCGGCGGCCCTCAACAACCAGCGCGGTTGGATACCGGAGCCGGGTGCCGTCTGCAACTCGCCGATGACCTGCAGGCCGACTTGCGCTACCGGCCAGGTGGCACGTCGGGCTTCGATCTGTTTCAACCACAAGCAGTCCATGCTCGTCGTGAGTTGAGGTGGGCGGCTACACAGGGGTCAGTGGGGGGGCACGGCCCCGGTCATCGGCCGGCGCTGGAGCAGACGGAGACGGTCGGCGACGAAGGCCCACTCCAGGTCCTGCGTCCCGCCGAAGACCTGCTCGCAGCGGGCGGTGAGTTCCCGCAGGCTCTCCAACCGCGTCTCGTCGAGGCAGAGTCGGTGAATTCGGTCGGCGGGGACCGGGACCTGGCTCGTTCCGCCGGCCAGCGCGGGCTCCACGGCCAGGTCCTTCATGCCCGCCGTGCGCTCGATCACCCTGCCGTCGCGGCGGACCCGGTAGTGATCCGGTACGACCAGGCCGCTGACCACGGCTTCACCCAGGCCCCAACTCGCCTCGATCACCAGGACGTCGGAGCCGTCGAGGGGGTCTCGGGAGAACAGGACTCCGGCGCACTCGGGTACCACCAACTCCTGTACCACCACTGCCACTCTGGGCCGGCCGGGCAGCCCGAGCCGCTCACGGTAGGCGAGCGCGGCGGCCGAGTGCGCCGAATCTCTGACCGTTCGGACCGCCTCGGTCAGCCCGTCCGAACCCCGTACGTTGAGGCAGGTGAGGTGCTGTCCGGCGAAGCTCGCCCCGGCCGAGTCCTCGCCCAGCGCGGATGAACGTACGGCCAGCCCGCCGCCCTGCAAGTCGGTGGTCGACACGTGCAGGGCGGCGAGCGCCTCGTCGTCGCCTGCTGCGACGACGTCGACAAACAGCCATTCCAGAGCGATTCCTTCCGGTACCGGTAGACCGGCCCGGGCGGCAGCCGCGAGTTGTGAGGCCTTGCCGCCGTACCGGCTCTCGTCGGTGGCCAGGCGGAGCGGCACCGGGGCGGACCACGTGCTCGGCGACAGCGGACCGGTCATCGGACCACCGCCGCCTCTCCGGCCCGGCCGTCGACCCGCACCCGGGCGCCGTCGGGTATCACCGCCGTGGCATCCGTGCATCCGACGACTCCGGGGATGGCGAACTCCCGGGCGACGATGGCGGCGTGGGAGAGCGCCCCACCGCGATCGGTGACGATCGCGCCGAGCAGCGGCAGGACGATGTTGAAGGCCGTGGTGGTCGCGCCGGTGACCAGGACGTCCCCGGGCTGGATGCGCTCGAACTCGGGCACGCCGCTGATCACCCGTGCAGTGCCCTCGTACACGCCTGGGCTTGCGCCGAGCCCGTGCACGGTCCGCCCCTCGGTCCGCGCTGCCGGGTTACTGAACATGGCAAGGACGATGGCCCCGAGGGCGCGTTCCAGGCGTGCCGCGGCGGGCGGCAGCCAATCAGGCGGCAGTGGGTCGCCCGGGGGTGGACCCAGCATCGGCGGCGCGTCCGCGTACCGGGCGTGGTCGCGGTAGTGCGCCCGGGCGGCGAGTTCTGCGGCGTCGGGCCCGGAGCCCGTACGGACCAGGGCACGCAGCTCGGCGTAGCCCGCCTCGGCCAGGTGGGCGGGTGCGTAGATCCGGCCCTGCTCGGTGAGCCGTCGGCCGGCCGCCAGGATGGCGCGCCGGGTGAGGCCGATGGCCGGCAGGTCCGCGCACGACCCGCGCTCGTCGCGCAGCCGGGAGACCAACCGCGCCTCGGCGAGCAGCTCGTCGAAGCGGGAGCGGTGCGGCGCGGGTACGGCGTCGCGAAGGTCGGCCGCCGCGTCGGCGCGCTGGTCGGGGCGGGCGTCCGCCTGGGGCCTCGTCGAGGAGGAGACCGCCGAGCGAATGGCCGCGAGCACGACGGCGGGCAACTCCGCCACGCAGGGATCGCCCACGTCCTCGCCATTGACGGGGCGCCAGCCCGCTGTCTCCAGGTAGTCGGCAAGGGCGGTACTCGTACGTCCCGCGACGGCCCCCAGCGCCGCCAGCAGCTCCTGGGGTCGCGCCGGGGAGGCGAGCAGCTCGCTCGCCCGGGGGTCCGCTGCCACGGCGGCGGCCAGCTCGGCCAGTTCCTCCCGGTCCGCCAGCGGGTCGGGGCTCGATCCTGCCAGCGGGGCCAGGATCTCGCCGGTGGTACGCCCGGTCCACTCCTGACAGTGTGCGAGCAGATCGCCCATCGGCAGCAGTGCCGGCATGTTGAACAGGTGGTGCAGGTAGCCGGCTCGGCGCTGGTGCTCCCGGCATCGGTCGAGGTAGGCGAGCAGACTGCCGGTGTCGAGGAGACCGGGCTCGACCTGCTGCAGTTCGCGCCGCTCGCGCTGTAGCCCGGGTCTGACCTCCTCGTCCCATCGGCGCAGGTCCTCGCGCCACAGCTTGCGCTCGAAGACGGTCACGCTGGTCGCGAGCCTGGTGCGGATCTCGGGATGATCGGCGACAAGGCGTTCCCAGACCTCCCTCGGCGGGTGGTCCGTGGCGTCCGGCGGGGCTCCCAGCGGCTGCGGATGGTAGTAGCAGAAGCCGTTGACGAAGGCCCAGTCCAGCCGTTCCAGCAGCGACCCGTACCGGCGGAGGCTCTCTCCGAAGCCGCGATGCATCTCCTCGATGAAGATCTCGGCGTGGAACCTGGTCACCGGGCGGGTGAAGTGGGTCGGGTCCAGGAACCAGGTACCCGGCCCCGGCGGAGCGAAAGTGCGTTCCGTGGCGATGCTCATGGCTCTCCTCCTCGCCGGTCATCCGCTCGGGTGGCGTAGCGGGCCGTCCGGGTCTCGCCGCAGCTCGTCCGTGAGCACCCGCACCGCCCAGGCGGCGGCCATGCCGGCCTCCGCCCCGTCGAGCCCCGCCTGCAGCCGCATGGCCTGCCAGGCCGGGGCGCTCACCAGCAGGTACAGCACGGCGACCGCGCGGCGGCGGGCTACCGGGTCGGCGTCCGCCGTGAGCTCGGCCAGCGCCGCCTCCACCGAGTGGAACCGGTCCCCGCGGCCCTGCTCCCGCAGCGGCCGGGCCGCCTTGGAGTTCAGCATGGCGAGGATCAGTGGCGCGTGCTCGTCGTACGAGCGGTAGAGCTCCGGCGCCACGCGGCGCAGCCCGCCCAAGGTGTCCGGGTAGGACTGCGTGAGCACGTGCAGATTCTCCTGGGCCCACCCGCTCCAGTCCGCGAAGAGTGCCTCCCTGGTCGGGAAGTGCCGGTAGACGGTGCGGACGGCGACGCCTGCGCGCTCCGCCACGAGCGGGATGGTCAGCTCCTGGACGCTTTCGTCGGCGATGGCCTCGGTGAGCGCGGCGAGGATCAGCTGCCGGGTCTGCTCAAGCTGCCCGGCACGCAGCGGACTCTCGTACGCGCGCTTCTCTTTCATGGCACGTCGACAGTACTCCAATTCATGCCAAACTGTCGAGAAACGGTATAAATATTCCCAAGGAGGGATGGAGGCTGAGGGGGATGCTGGACGGACATCCGGCTCTCATCGGCTGCCTGGGAAGGTCGGTGAGCGCGAGGGCCGGGAGGTGGAACCGAGCGCGAGGATCATCGACGCGCACGCAGTCGGTGCGGGCCGCCACGTCAGTGCCGACCGCCTCACGCGGCCACGACGGCGCCAAGAAAATCCATGCGACCCCGGTATCTCCCGGGCGCACCCGCCGGGCCCTTCAGGCGTGGGCGCGGTCGTGGCGGGCCAGGTGGGCGGCGGCGATCTCGGCGAGAGCCGGGCCGGTGCTCTCGTAGGCGAGGGGGGCCAGGTCCGGGGGCGGGATGTAGCCCTCGGGCATGGCCGCATACGCGCGGTCCAGCAGGTCGGCGTAGCCGTCGGCCAGGGTCTGGGGCCATGCGCCGGTCAGCGGGGGACGCATGCGGGCCTCGGCGGCGAGCGCGGCGTGATGCGCGGCTGCCTCCGCGGCTGCCTCCTTCACCGTGAGATCGGAGATCAGCTCCCGGCCCGGGTCGAAGGCGGCCAGTACTCCGGGGAGCGGATCGTCGGTGGGAGTGGGTGCCAGGAGGGCGTCGGCGAGGGCGGCGGCGATCAGCGGGGAGGCGTGCAGGCCGTCGCGGTGCGTGCCCGACGCGACCCACAGGCCCTCGCGGAGGGTGGGGCCGATGACGGGGTGGCCGTCCAGGCTCAGGGGACGGTTCCCGTGATGGGTGTGGGTGATGCCGGCGCCGGCGAGGCGGTGGTCGAGCTGGCTGAGTGCGGCGTCGAGGAGGAAGCGCAGTGCTCCGGCGGTGGGCCGGGGGGGGGTGAGGGCGGGGTGGGCGCTGGCGCCGAGGTAGAGGGAGCCGTCGGCCTGTGGGACGGCGTGGAGGCCGCAGGCGTAGGCGCGGTTGGGTGTGCGGATCACGGCGGGCCATGTCTCGGGCCCTGTGACGGTCACCGCGGTGCCCGCCGCGGCAAGGACCGGGACGACGGGCAGGTCCGGGTCGAGGGCTTCGAGGATCGGGGTGGTCCAGGCGCCCGCCGCTACCACCGCGCGCGGAGCGCGGAAGACGCCGGCAGGTGTGTCGAGGAGGTAGCCGCCCTCCGGGGCTGCGGTGAGAGTGCCGGCCGGGGTGCGGATCGTGTGGGGCAGCGCGGCCAGGGCCGTGTCCAGGGTGGCGAGCCAGGCCCGCGCGTCGAGGAAGCCTTCCCCGGGGAGGTACCAGGCGCGCAGGGCACGGTCGTTGTCCAGCGGCCGATACCCCGGGATGCCCGCCGGCGTGGTCTCCTCGCAGCCCAGACCGTACTCGGCCGCCGCCTGGGCCACAGCGGTGAACGAGGCGTCGTCCAGGGCGGAGGAGACCGCGTTCAAGATCATGAATGTGCCGGTGCCGTATCCGTCGCGGTCGGGGGCGGCGGCGCCCGCAGCGGTGCGGACGCGGGCCCGCCAGGACGGCCAGAGCCCGGCCGCCTCGACCGCGAGGTCGGTCCGCAGCCGACCGTGCCGGGTCCGCAGCCCGCACTCGGTGACCTCACCCAGCGCGCCGAGCATCGCCCCCGCCGCACCCGACGCCGCGGCGTTCGCCGCCGCCCCGCCCGTATCGCCGGCCAGCACCACCCGGACCGAGGGCTCCGCCACCGCGAGCGCGAACGCCAGGGAACGGCCCACCACTCCCGCGCCGACCACCAGCACATCCGCACCCTGCACCGCCATGCCCCTACTCCCCGCGTCACAGCCCAGAACCCGGCTCCGGTCGGGCTCGCCCTCACCCGCCGCAGGGCGGCCTCGCGAACCAGGCCCTGAACCCTCCATCCACCCACCCCCGGCACATCAAGATCAAGACGACTCCCGGCCACCCCTGAAAGATCACCCGACTCAGCCCCTGAGCCGATACCCGACCGCCCCCGAGTGCTCTCCGCCCGGTCTGCACGAGCGTGGAGGGCGGTGTGTGGTGACTGCAGCTCAACGTCGAGGAGACCTCAATCGGGGGCCGCCATCGCGGCCCCCGCTCCTCCCCGGACGGCCTACAGGCAGTCGGCCGGCTCCGCGCCACAGGTACCCGCGTGCGGGCCGTACAGACTCGGCCGGCGGACAAGGCCTACGGGGCGGGGGTGAACTCCACGTCCGTGCCACCGCAGCCAGCCGCGATGTCCCACAGCCGGTCCTGCTCCGCCGCGGCGACCGCGAGGCCCCAGCGGAGCTTGGTCGCGGTCCACTCGGCGCCGTACCGGCACAGCGCATCCGCGGACGGCGGCAGCCACTCCGCCGGGTCCTGGTCCACCTTCGACCGGTTCGAGCGGGCCGTCACCGCCACCAGGGACGCCAGCTGGCCCTGGTCGTTCGCATACGCCTCGCGCCGCGCCGCCGTCCACGCGGACGCCCCAGCTGGCAGGGCGCGTCATTCCAAATGAGCGGTATTGCAGCCGCCTCAGCGGCAACGGCTCTGGCGGGCGAGATCTGGGTGCCCCCGCGACTGCTATCGCAGGGTGTCAGTGCTGCGCGGCATAGTGCCGGGCATGATCAACGACTTGGAAAGCATCAACTGGGCCTCCCTGGGACACGCCTACGGGCCGGCCGGTGATGTTCCGCAATGGCTGCACGACATGGCTTCATCCGACGACGAGATCCGGGAGAAGGCATTCAGCAGCTTCTACGGCGCGGCCCACCATCAGGGAGACGTGTATCCGTGCACGGTGGCCAGCCTGCCGTTCCTGTTCGGCATGGCCGACAGCCCTTCCACACCTGATCGGGCGTCAGTGGTTGCGCTGATCGTGAGCATCGGCCGTGAAGCCGTCGATCGGGACGAGGCCGGCGGTGTATGGATCGGCATCGACGGTGAAGAGACCACTGCCTACCAGGACGCCGCAGCCCTGATACGTGGACGCGGCGAGGTATTCGTCGGCTACGCCTGTGATCCGGACGCGCGGGTGCGTTCGGCCGCGATCGCGGGACTGGGGCTGTTCCTGGACGACGCCGAGCGGGCGGTAGGGGTCCTTCGGGACCGGCTCGACGCCGAAAACGGCACCATGGAGCGGCTGCTGGTGATCCGGACGATGGGCGATCTGGCGCTGCGGCTCCCGGCGGCTGGGAAACCAGCGCGGGCATGGTTCGACCTCCTCGCCGACGGCTCGGCGGTGGATGCCGACGTCCGTCTTGCGGCGCTCGTGCAGCGGGCTCGCTGCGTCCCCGAGTCCATCGACGACACCACGGTGCCCGCCGCGATCGCGCTCCTCCGCCGGATCACGCCGATACCCCTGCCCGAGGAGAGCACGGAAGCAAGCGAGAGCCCAGGGTCGACGGAGCTGTGCACGTGTGCTCTTGAGTCCGAGCCCGACCCTGGTGTTCCTGGGCACGTTGCTGCCGCCTTCGCCGACCTCGACCGCCGCGGCCGGGTCCACGCGCCCACGACGTCCATGCTGGTGACCTTCCACGAGGTCCTCGACGCGCGTGTCGAGGACCGGACCGCGCTGCTCTGCGAGCAGCTGCGCAGCCCGGATGCGGCCACCCGGTACGACGCGATCGACATGGCACGCAAACTGATCATCTCCTGGCGAGGAGACCACACTCCCCTGGTGCGGCTCCTCGCGGCGTGCCTGCTGCCACGCGACTCCTACACGTCGGCGGCTGCAGCCGAGGCGCTCGGGGACCTGGCCGAGCTTGCCGAACCGGCCCGGGAAGCCCTCGCCGCCTACGTCACCACCCAGCGCACCACACATCGACCTGATGCCTGGGCCAGCCCACACGCCGAACTTCGCCGCGCCCACCAGCAGGCGGTCCTGGCACTCGCCGAGCTCGGAGACGAGCGAGCCCTGCCCGGAATGCTGACCGCGCTGGACACCGGCATCGACGCCTGGCGCGCCGTGAACGCGACCGGCCAACTGCCCCAGGCCGCTGCGGAACTCACGCCCCGCCTCATCCGTCTCCTCGCCGACATCGACCACTCCCGCGAATGGCCCGATGTCAGTCCCACCTCTCTCGCGTCCGCGCTCGCCGCACTCGGCGACCCGGCCGCCGTGCCCGCACTCGCCGATGCCATCAAGGCCGCCGTCCAGCGGGGGCAGTGGCGCACGGCCGCGCCCATCTTGAAGTCGCTCGCCTCGTTCGGCCCCCGCGCCGTCACCGCCCTGGAGACCGTCCGCTCCCTGACCGAGGTGGAAGACCAAGGAACCCGTACGGCCGCGACCGGCGCCGTCTGGGAACTTGAGCGCCGCCCCGAGCAGGTCGTTCCGCTGCTGCAACACCTCCTCGACGACAGGCGGAACTTCGACGCGGTCAACCTTGCCGGCCGGATCGGCCCTCCCGCCGCGGCCGTGCTGCCCCGCCTGCGCCAGATACTGAACGACCAACTCGAACAGAACGCACGCAACGAGCAGGACGGTTCAACCGTGCTGAACGACTCCTGGACCCTGGTCCATGTGGCGTCCGCGCTCTGGGACATCAGCAGAGATGGGGAAGACCCCGCCGTCGTGCTGGCGCTGCTGGCCGCCTGGAAGGACAACAACTCCACCGCACGCCATGTCGTTGCCTGCCTCAACCGCATGGGCCCAGCAGCGCACCCCGCCCTCCCCCAGATCCAGTCCGCGCTCGCGCAGCCCCGCCGCGGAGGTGACCCCTGGGGATGGAACATCTCCGTCGACCTCGAAATCCAGCGCGCCTGCCAGTCCATCCTGACGCGTACGCAAGCCTCCCGGGCCACCTCCTGACCGCAGTAGCACCGCCACCGCAAGGCCAGGCCCAACGCGGTGACGGCCCCTTCTCCGCCAGCCCTCGACCTACGGGGCGGGGGTGAACTCCACATCCGTGCCGCCGCAGCCGGCCGCAATGTCCAGCAGCCGGTCGCGCTCCGCCTCGTCGACCGCGAGGCCCCAGCGGAGCTTCGTCGCGGTCCACTCGGCTCCGTAGCGGCACAGCGCGTCCGCGGCCAGCGGGAGCCACTCCGCCGGGTCCTGGTCGGCCTTGCTCCGGTTGGAGCGGGCCGTCACCGCGACCAGGGAGGCCGGCTGGCCCTGGTCGTTCGCGTACGCCTCCCGGCGCGCCGCCGTCCAGGCGGAAGCGCCAGCTGGCGGGGTGCGTCATTCGGATCGAGCGGTGTTCCTGTGCGTGTGGTTCACGGTGCTGTGGCGGGTGGTGCGCAGGGGGCTGTGCCAGGTGTTTCTATCGGACTGGGCGGGGGCCAGCGGCAGGCTGGGGGAAGGAGTTCTACGCTCCCTTGAGCGGCGTTAGGGACGCGTATGGATTTCACATGAGGCGCTGTGGTCGCCTCCGGGCAGGCGGGGCGCGGGGGTCACGGGGTCGCGCTGAACGGGGCTTTCCCCGTTACTACGAGGCCTGTTCGGCCCGGGACGGATGATGGATGGTGCGCTGGGCACAAGGCCAGGGCGGGTGAGGGGACTGGTCCCTCCGGTGCGGGGCCGCATCGGCGGCAGACCCATACTTTCTGCGGGCGACCGCCCGGACGTCCCGCTCACTGCTTGGTCAGGTGCAGCCCGTAGAGCGCGATGACTGGAGCCCTCCGGTCACCGCCGACGATACGGACCTGGACGTCCGGATGGCCCGGCAGGCACGCGTTCACGTTGTCACCATGCAGCCACATCTGGACCGAGGTCGACATCTGGGGGTAGTCAAAGACCCATTGGCCCCGTTCCGTGCACGTCCCGATCCGCAAGGTGTACTGGCCGCCCCGCCCGGGCTGCGTCTCCTCGGTCAGGGTCAGGGAGGCGGCGTCGTGCGGAGCGGTCCAGACCCCCGGATAGTCGGTGTACGGCCCGGCGCAGGAGCCGCAGGCCGCCACGACCAGCGCGGCGAGGGCGACCGCGGCCACGACGCGGGACGGCCCGCTCGGCAGCTCGGCTCTGTGGTCGGCGCAGATGACGGTGGCCACACACGAGGCGACCATAGCGACGACACACCAGCCGACCCACGGTCCCGATCCCGCCGCGCCCAGCACGATCAGAAGGGCCAGCGCGAGGATCCACGAGGCGGCCGCCCGCCACAGGGCCGTGGTGTTCCGCGGAAGACGCAGCGCCAGCACCGCGACCACGACGGGCAGGACCGCCAGCGCCAGGCCGAGCAGCACCGCGCACTCCTTGGCGAAGGTGCCTTCATATTCCGGCACCAGCACGGTGGTGTCCGCCAGGGCGAAGGCCCCCGACAGCCCCACGACCTCCACCGCGAGCGCCGACCACAGGACGACGGCGAACCGTCGGCTGGCCGTTCCGTCCCCCACCGCTGTCACCACTTCTCTCCCCACCCCAGCCCCCCCACATTTGAGCACGTTCAATTCCAGGGTGCATGGTACGGGACCCCGGCCCCCCGGCCCCCGGCCGCGAGCCCAAGACCGCTGCCAGCAGTACATTCGGTGCGCCTTGGGCGCGGCCTCCCCACCGCTCCTGAGTCCGGACACTAGGCTCGCCGGCGCAGTGGGGCGGTGCAGGCGTAGGTCGGTCCTCCAAGCCGGGGCCGCGCTGCAAGACGTGGGCGGGGCACAGTCGTAGCGCACCAGGTCCGTCTGCAGCGCGCTGGCGGCCGCCGCCGGACCCGGGTACGTCCTCGAAGCCCACGCCCAGGCGCAGCCGCTGGACCCGCAGCGGCGGCGGAGAGCGCCGTGGTCGACGGCCCGGTCCGCGCTGACCTCGGCGACAAGGACGGGGCAGACGAGGGTGGTGTCGAAGACGACGGAACTGGGCCGCGCCGTGGCCGGCCACCGAGTGACGAGACCTGCGGCGCCGCAGGCGCGGGTGGCGGCCGGCGCTGCGACGCCTCGAACGACAACCGGCCCGCCTCGGCGTACCAGACGACGAGTTCGCCGTTGAGGACCAGGCCGTGCGGCGACTGCGCCTCGGCGGCCGCCCACCAGGTCCGGCCACCGGTCGTACACCAGCGCCCCGCGACGGGTCTGCACCAGCACGCTGCCGCCCGGGCCGGCAGCGGTGAACAGCAGCGCCCGATGACCGTCCAGCTTCTGCTCGTACGCCACCCCCGCCCGCAGTGCCGCCGGGCCCGGCACGGCTTCCGCCGCCTGCGCCAGCATCGGCTCCACCGGCGGTCTGAGCGTCACGGGGCCTCCCTCGCGGCTTGTCGGGCCCCCTCTTCCAGGGTCCGCCATCCACGCCGGAGGCGGCTCTGCAGGACGGCCGTCGCATCATCCATCTGAGGGGCGCAGCGGGCCCGTCGGAGGCGCCCTGCGGGGCGTGTCGCGGGACGCCCATCGCGAGGATGGCCGGCTGCCATGGGCGTGCCTGTTCACACCGCTGCTGGGCCCGGCACCTCGGCCGCCTCCTGAAGGGAGGCGGCCGTTCGCGTCAGCGGCGCAGCGCCTCGGCCGGCTGGATCCGGCTGGCCCGCCAGGCCGGATAGAGGCCCGCGGCCAAACCCGTGGCCAGGCCGACCACAGGAGCGGCGGCGACCGTGCCCGGATGGACGACGGGCGTCCAGTCGCGGGCGAGGGAGACCGCGACCACGGTAAGGGTGCCCAGGGACGTGCCCAGCAGACCCCCCAACCCGCCCAGGGCCCCCGACTCCGCGAGGAACTGGGCGGTGATGTGCCGGCTGCGGGCGCCGAGCGCCCGGCGCAGTCCGATCTCGCCGGTGCGCTCCATGACGGCCACGAGGGTCGTGTTGGCGATGCCCACCGCGCCGATGACCAGACAGATCCCCGCCAGCAGCAGGAACAGCTGGTCCAGGTCCGACGTGACGCTCTTGCGCAGGGACTTCGGGTCGGGCGGAGGAACGGCCTTGAGGTACTCGGGGTGGTCGGGGCGCAGTGCCATGGGCACCTCGCGGGCGATCTGCTGCGCCGCGCCCACCTTCGTGGAGATCAGCATGGAGGCGGGCGTGTCGGTCGGCGGCCCCCAGATCCGTTCCGCGGTGGTGCTCGGAACCATGACGGAGAGCAGCAGGTCGGGCTTGCGGTCGACGTCGTCGAGGATGCCGACGACGGTGAACGGCTCGTCGCCGATGAAGATCGCCGGATGGGTCCGCAGCGTCGTGATGCCGAGACGGGCGGCGATGCCCGATCCGATGACGGCCACGGGCTGGGCCGAGTCGGACAGGTACGCGTCGTAGGCGCGGCCCTGGGAGAGCCGGGGCCCCGCCGCCCGGAGGGCCCCGGGCGACAGGGCGATCACGTCGACCTGCGCGGCCGCGCCGGCGCCGACCGGGGACGAGCGCACGGCGGTGGCGCCGTTCAGCCGCACGGTCCAGAACACCCCTGCAGCCTCTACTCCGTTGAGCCTGTCGACGCGTTCGTCGGCGTCTTTGGGGAAGGCCGGCCCTGCAAGGTTGTCCACCTCGCGGGCGATGTCCACGACGGTCACCTCCGTCGCGGACAGGACGGTGAACCGTGCGTCGATCTGCGAGGACGTGGTGGCGGTCAGGCCGAGGACGGCCACGAACGTGCCCACCCCGAGGACGGTGCCGAGCGCTGTCAGGGCCGAACGGGCCGGGCGCTGCAGCATCCCGGCCACGGACTCCGAGAGCAGGTCGCGCCAGGCGAAGGTGGAGGGTTCGACGAGGCGGCCGCGGTGACGCCGGCGGAAGGCTCTCACGCGATCACCCGGTCTTCGAGGGAACCACCGAGGGAACCACCGAGGGAGCCGCCGGGCGAGTCTCCGAGGACGCCGTCGCGGATCGTCACCATACGGCTCCCGTGCCCGGCGGTCTGCGGGTCATGGGTGATGACGACCACGGTCATCCCGTCCGCGTTCAGCTCGTCCAGGAGCGCCAGGACCGTCCGCGCGTTGTGCGTGTCGAGGTTGCCCGTGGGTTCGTCGCAGAGAAGCAGCGACGGCCGGGCCACCAGGGCCCGGGCTATCGCCACGCGCTGGCGTTCGCCGCCCGACAGCCGGGCCGGTACGGCGTCGACGCGGTGCGCGAGGCCCACGTGGTCCAGCGCCTCGAGGGCGCGGGCGCGCCGCTCGGAGCGGGGCACTCCGGCGTACACCATGGCGAGGACGACGTTCTCCAGCGAGCTGCGCAGCGGGAGGAGATGGAAGGACTGGAAGACGAAGCCGATGCGCCTGCCCCGCAGGCTCGTGCGGTCGGCGTCCCCGAGGCTTCCGGTGTCGATCCCGTCGAGGAGGTACGAGCCCGTCGTCGGCGCGTCCAGCAGGCCCACGATGTTCAGGAACGTCGACTTCCCCGACCCGGAGGGGCCGACCACGGTGACGAACTCGCCGCGCCGGACAGTGAGGTCGCACGGCTTCAGCGCCTCCACCGGCGGCGGGCCCGGGTAGACCAGACCGGTGCCCCGCAGCTCGATCACCGGCGGAAGCGGGCCGGTCCCGGAGTCCGCGGGCGGTGCCCCCGGTGCCCCCGGTGACTCCGTCCCGGCCGGCCGGCGGGCGGTCACTGCGCTGTCCGTACGTCGACGCCCGTCACCACGGCCTCGCCCTCGTGCAGCGCACCGGGCTCCACCGGAACGACCTCCACGAAGCCGTCGCCCGTGGTTCCCGGACGCACCTCCACCCGTCGCTCGGAACCGTTCGCCGCGACGACGGTGACCGTGGTCCGGCCGTCGGCGCCCGCCGAGATCGCGGAGCCCGGAACCACCAGGGCCGCGCCCTCGGTGGACGCCGCCTCGACCGTCAGCCGCACGTCCTGGCCCGACAGGCCCGGATCCAGCGGGCTGTCCGGCCGGACCACGACGAGATAGCCCTCCCGCCCCGCGGGAGCGGCGCCCTCGCCCTCCGTGTTCTTGTCCGTGGCTTCGCTCTGCCCGGACTGCATGGTGTCCGCGACCGACAGGACCTTCCCGGTGACGGTGGTCCCGCTGAGCTCCGCGAGGATCCGGACCTTCTGCTGGGCGCGGACCATGCCCTTCTGGTGCGGCCGGAGCCGCCCTTCGACGACGAGCTCGCCCGCCGACATCGTCAGCACTGGTCCCGACACCGTCGAGCCGACCTTCACCGTCACCGAGGCCACACGGGCGGGGAACGCCTTCAGGAACACCACTTCGCCGGCCGGCAGCATCGGCCCGTCCGCCGCCCGGGCCTCGGACAGTGCTTTCTGCGCGTCGTCCAGATCCTCCTGCGCGCGGGTCACCGCCTTGCGGAGATCGCTCGTGGAGCCGCCGGTGGTCGCCTTGCCGCCGGCCGGTTCGGTTCCCGCGGTAGTCCCGGAGTTCCTCTGCAGCGCCTCCCGGGCATCCTCCAGGGCCCTCCGTGCGCCGGTGACGGTCTCCTCCGCCGCCTTCACGGCGGCGCCGCCGCCGTCTGCCTGGGCCGGCAGTGGGTCGTAGCCGATCGATGCGTAGAACGCGGTGAGAGCCGCCTTCGTCCCGGCGCCGAACACGCCGCGCCGGTCCGAGCCGGTGCCGTGCCCCGTCCGGCCCAGCGCATGCTGCAGCTGGGCCACGTCGTCGCCCTCTGCGCCCGGCTTGAGGTCCCGGTACACCGGAAGTCCGCCCTCCAGGGCGAAGACGGGGCGGCCCGACACCTCCAGGAGCACCCGGCCCGCGGCGACCGTGTCCCCAGCCGCCACCGCCACCTTGGTCACGACCGGCCGGGCGGCGCCCGCTCCGGCGTTGACCGCCGGCGTGACCGGAATCGTCTGGTCGGCGGTCACCTTGCCCCGCAGGACGAGGGTCTCCGTCAGCACCCGCCGCTCGACCACCGCGGTGAGCACGTCGGCGGGCGGCGGCCCCGCCTCCGCCGCCGCCTGCGCGGGTGACTTGATCACCGTGGACGCGCCGACGCCGGCCGCCGCGGCCAGCACCGCGCCCACCGCCATCGCCGCCACCCAGCGCCGCCGCCGCGACAGTCCGCTCCCGGCGCCGGGTTCCCCGGCGGCATCGTGCGGGTCGTCCGCGCCCGGTCCGCCCGCCATGAGTTCCGAGGACACGGCCCTCTCCTTCGCGCCGTCCGACTCCTGCATCAGCCCTGGCCGAGCGCGTCGGCCGCGTTGCGGAGCCGGGTCTCGTTGGCCTTCCTCGCCTCTTCGAGGGCCTCAGCGTTCGTCTCGATCGCGCGCTTCTGGTAGGCGGTCTCCACGGCCATCCATACGCCCGCGACGTTGTGCTTCTGCTTGCACTTCGCGTCGGCGGAGGCCACCGCCCGCTCCTTGTCGGTCGGCTCCGGCGTGGCGAACTCACGGTCGTTGTTGGAGTCCCACGGCCCGTCGTACGAGTAGCCCGCCTGGTCCATGCAGTCGCTCCACTGGGACCAGACGGCGCGGACCTGCGGGTCCCGCTCGGCCCGGCTCGCGTTCTCCACGACGAGCCGCTCGACCAGTTCGTCGGGGCCGGACGCGGCCTTGTCGGCCTTCTGCTGCCCGTTCAGCTTGGCCCGCTGGGTGAGCACGCACTGCCCGGCGGCCTCCTGTGCGGTGGCGGAGCCGTCCTGTCCCTGCTCCTTACCCTTCGCGCCCTGACCGGTGGTCCCGGTGACGTGGTAGCCGGTCTGGGATCCCTCCTCCGGGTCGAGCAGGCCGTAGCGGCGGCCGTTCCGGCTGCCCTCACGCACCGGGGGACGCTGCGGCGGAGCCCACGCGAAGCCCTGCTTCGTCATGCAGTCGGTGACGAGGGTGTCCAGGGCGTCCTGCACCTTCCGGGCGTCGCGGGGGCTCAACTGGTAGGCGTCCAGAGGCAAGGTCAGCTGTTCGGCGTCAGTGATCTTCGGCACCTGGCCGATGGCTATCGGCTTGCCCGGCGTGTCCGGGTCCGCTCCGCCGGCCTCCGCGGCAGAGCACCCGGTCAGCAGAACAGCGGTCGAGGCGAGAAGTCCCGCGTACGGCGCGAGGGAGGATCGTACGGAGCGGCGGGGTGCGTCGGGCACGGTGGTGACGTCCATTCGGAGGATGGGGGAGGGCGGGAACTGCAGAGCCGTCGCCGCCCCGCGCCGAGACGCGTGGCGGCGACGGCCGGAGGGGGTCACCCTCAGAAGTCACACTGCGAGTAGCCGCCGACACCGCCGTCGTTCCAGCAGTGCGAGCTGTACTGGTCGTTGTAGCTCACCGAGTTGGCGCGCCCGTACTCGGGGAGCGTCTGCCAGGAGCCGCCGTAGTTGGAGTTGGTGAAGAAGCGGACCTTCCAGTTGGGGTCCCAGCTGTCCAGCGAGGAGGCCCGGTCATTCGTGGACTCCTCCGGGTATATGACCGTCCACGTGTTGTTCCAGTAGTTGGGGTCCGCGTACTGGTGGTCGATCCACGCGCCATTCAGGTTGCTGTCTCTGTAGATGCAGACCTCCTTCGCCTCGCAGAAGGAGTTGAACTGGCTCGCGCTGGACGACCCGGCGGCGGTGAAGACCATGGCCATGGAGGCCGCAACGACCGCTGTCAGACGAAGAGCGTGCACCGTCTTGTTCATGAACGAAATCCTTTACGTGGAGTGCTCGGAAGAGCCCCGTGGACGCGGCTCCGGGGACGGGAATCCGGAATGGAGATGCGGGGGCAGGCTGAAGACGGACGGTTCGTCAGAACCGTCCTCCTCAAGCCACTTGGTGGGGCAGGCTGATTTCTACACTCTGTTGAACTCGACCGACAAGTGGTGATCACTCTGTGGTCCTTATCCGCCCCGCGTTTCAGGAAAGCGGCAGGTCACGCACTCGGTCGGCGGCCTCCTCGGCGGTCGCCACCACCGCCACGCCCACCGGCGCCGGCGGGCTGCGGCCACGACGACCGGGCTCCGGCCCTCGCGGTCCGCTGCGAGCCTCGACGGCGGGTCCGCCGACCGCATCCGGAACGACTGCGGGCAGTCCGCGAAGGCGGCGAGCCCCATCCGCCCGGTCGCGAGGAGCACCCTCTCGCCGAGCGCGTCCAGCGCTCCACTGCCCCTCCAGGGAGCCCACTTCGCGCCGGTCGTCCCCCCTCGACCGGGACCCAGCGCCGCCGGCGCCCCCGCTGGGCGCCGACGAAGTCGCCGACCAATGGATATGGTCAACGCCTCCCGCGGCGCCCGCCGCGCAGGGACGGACTTGGCCGAACAGGCCCGCCAGATCCACCGGGCCCTCCTCGACCACGGCCGACGGACCTTCGCCACCGGCCAGCTGCTGCATCGCCCTGGACGGGACCGGCGCCCAGCTCGTCAACGCAGGCCACCCCTGGCCCCTGCTGCGCCTGTGCGACGGCGCGGTCGACGTGCTGCACCTGGACGTGGACCTGCCCTTCGGCATCACCACTCAGGGCCTGTACCAGGTGCAACAACTCGACCTGCGCCCCGGCGACCGCCTTCCTGCTCCACACCGACGGCATGCAAGAACGCGACGCCGAAACAGTCGACCTGCCCGCCCTCCTCCGCAAGACCGCAGCCGAGCATCCACGCGAGGTCGTACGCACCCTGGTCGGCGCAGTCACCGGCGCCTACAACGGCCGGCCACCCAAAGACGACGCCACCGTCCTCTGCCTCGACTGGCACGGCCCCCACACCGCAGGCGGCCGCCCAATTGCTTGAGACCGCGGGCACTGGCCCCGGCCGACTCTTTTCCCCCGCTGGGCGGAATCGACATAGTGGCGTCCGGCGCTGCCATACCGCTTTCGGTGGATCCCGGTGCGTGGGCGGCCCGGTCCGGGCAGCCTGGAAGCCGCAGGGCCAGCCGGTAGGACAGCTCGAACGCACCCCGCAAGGAGGGGTTGGTCGTCGTGGACAGCGTGCTGCTGGCGTTGGGGGCCGCGCACGAGGGGCCCTGGGGGTGCTGTTGGCCGACGGGAGTGAGCCGGGCTACTTCGACGTGGGCAGCGGTCCGATCGTGCGGTCGTCGACCGAGTGGCACGCCTAGGACGGCCGGTTCGACCGGCCCCGGGCCGCAGTCCCGCGGGGCAGCTCGTGCGGCTTGCGGGAGAGGGAACGGCCGTGGGCGCACTCTCTCCGCGGGTCCCGGGGCTCGCCGGTGACCCGGCGGACGCGGGTCGGTGTCATGCCGAGGCCGGTGGGTTCGTCGATCCGGCGGCACGGCGATACTCGGCGTTGATCCGCTGAGCTTCTTCCAGCTGGTCCTCGAGGATGACGATGCGGCAGGCGGCCTCGATCGGGGTGCCCTGGTCGACGAGTTCCCGGGCGCGGGCGGCGATGCGCAGCTGGTAGCGGGAGTAGCGGCGGTGGCCGCCCGCGGAGCGGAGCGGGGTGATCAGGCGGGCTTCGCCGATGGCTCGGAGGAAGCCCTGTGTGGTGCCGAGCATCTCGGCGGCCCGGCCCATCGTGTAGGCGGGGTAATCGTCGTCGTCGAGACGGCCGAACGAGTCGTCTGCTGTCATGGAACCTCTCTCGTGGAACATGTGGAGGGGCCCTGGTGCCGTACGGCACCAGGGCCCCGAAGGAACTGTTACACCATCTGCCGGCCCTGATACTGCGCCGACCTTCTGTATCCGCTGACCCGCCCGAACGGGGACGGGAGATGCGGGGATCGCGGTTGCTTGACCGGAGACCACCTCACTGTCGATGTCCTGCGGTACCCGGGCTCAGCCTGCCGCCCGGGCGATCCTGATGGCGCCTCAACTCCTCCGTTCATCCCTCGGATGATCAATTGCTTACCAAGCGGGGAACTGCGAACTGCGTGTACTGCTGCACTCGTACTGCTGGTACTTCGTATTTCTTTACTGCTCGTGGCCTGACCGAGCGCCACGCTCCGGCAGCCAGCCCCGTCGCCCATCCTTCATCTGCTCTGGCTCAGAACCCCACTGCCGAACGTCCCGGTGCGCGCGCCCGCAGCCGACGCCTTCACCGAGGTGCTGCTCACTTCACTTCACTGCTGGGTACTGCCATCACCGCGGTACTGCCTGCGGCGGCCCCTGATGACTGCGGGCCACCCGGTCCGGCCGTCAGTCCCGTCGCCGTCCTGCACAAGCCTGGCTTCGGAACTCCACCGCCGTACCGTCCAACAACTGCAACTGCGGGTACTACTGCCCGGCAGTTCGTCTCTGCCGGGCCCTTCTTGACTGGGCTACGAGAGAAACCATAACCACACCACCACCCAATGTCTACTCCGGCCGACATAGATTTTTGGATGCGTATCCCTAAGATAATCGGGTGCCGCCGGATTTAGCGGCTGCGGGCGGGGGGACACAGCGACTGGGCGGCGCCGCCGCCTGAGTCCTCATGCGCTGAGGGCCTGTGCCCCGCTCCCCGCCCGGGCTGCCTCAATCATGGGCGGGGTAAAAGATCTTGAGAGAAGGTGAGCAGGGCGTGTGGGTGAACGGTGATGATCGGTGCCGTGTCGTGCATGTGGGTGGCGAGATGGACATCGACCGGGCGCCGATGCTGTACGACGCCCTGCACGCGGCGATCACCCAGCCTGGCGGCGCCGAGGAGATCTTCGTCGACCTGTCCGACCTGTCGTTCTGCGACTCCTCCGGCCTCAACGCCCTCATCCACGCACGGCAGACAGCCGCAGAACACGGCCGGCGTATCATCCTGCGCACCCCGCCGCCTCAGCTCCGGCGCCTGCTGGAGATGACCGGCGCCGACACGCTCTTCCCGGTCACCGACAGCTGACCGGGGCAGCACCCGGCCGGAGTCCCCCACACGGATCGCACACCGGGCGGCCCACGATCGGCCGTGGCACGGTGGCAAGGCGATGAGAGGGTCCACGCACGGCAGGGCCCGGCCGGTTGACGCCACCCCGGCCGGGCCCCGCTACGGGTGATGTCGCGCTCGCGTTCCGACGCTGGACTCTACGGGGCCGGCCGACCCCGTAGCGCTGAAGAATGGCACTACGGATACTCAGACGTCCCAACCGGGCATATCCGCACACTGCTCGAAGTGGCGGCATGGCACCTGCGGGCCCGGGCTCGACGAGAGCTGCGAGCCGCGCTGGACCCTGTCGACGCACGCGTCCTCAAGCGGACAGTTAACGACCCTTTCGCCGCAGAACATCTGCATTGGTGGCTCCGGCGTATCGAGATCTGAGGCAGCCAGACCCGATCCTCGCGCCATCGAGGCGGCCCATCGCGGCCGCGATGTCCGGCCACACCGGGGGAGGAGAGGATCGCGTCGCGGACCAGGCTCTCCGGCATCGACGTGCGCAGGAGGTCGGCCCTCCGGTCGGTGCATGCGGCCTTGATGCGAGCCGCGTTCTCAGTGACGGCCTGGCGGACCCCAGCGGTCATCCGGCCCATCTGTGGCTGAAAGGCGCCGCGGTCGACACCGGCCTGCTGCAGGCCCACGAGCTGCCGAGCCATCAGCAGCCAGTCAAGACCACGCACCCCCGGCCCCGAGGAGAGCGAGCCGTCCACGCGCAGTCGTCCAGGTCCAGCAGACCGGAGCAGCCCACCGTCTCCGCGGGAACACGCCACGCGACACCGTCCGCAGCATGAACTGGACGCCGGCGAGGGCCACTCGGTCAGGAACACGCAACCGCCCGGGATAGCGGCGCCGCCGCTGCTCGCCTGGCTGCTGGCCGGCCTCGAACGGGGTGGATCGGCCGTGAGATCCGCAGCCCGGGAATGAGCCCGTGCTCGGGCGTCGGGGGCGCGGTCACCCGCGCCCCCTTCTGTCGTGCCGTCAGGTGAGCGGGTTCAGGTGATGAACCACAGCAGCGTGACCCTGATGTCGAGGTCCTCGTGCCAGTTCACTCCCACGCGGACCCCCACCTGCCCCCGGTCCTTGGCCACCAGGTTGTGGAGGGTGACGACCGCGGTTCCCATGACGGGCTTGTCGGTGGCACGGCTGTATTCCGTGACGGAGCCGAGCACCATGGCGTAGGCGCCTTTGAAAGCGGGGACGTCCAGGATCCGCTCGAAGATGCCGTGGCCCCTAATCTCGAAGGATTGGGAGGCCATCTCCGGATTCAGCAGGGCCTTGCCTGCGATCCCGTCCACGGACGGGATCGCTTCCTCGGTCCGAGCCTGCACCATGCTGTCGCTTGCCGTGTCCCCGGTGGCGGGTTCACGAAGAGTGTTGTGCGTCATGTCCTTGTCCCTTCGGTGAGGAGGGATCCCGACAGGGCAGCGGCATGACTGTGCCCTCACGTCATACGCGCCATGCCCGTACGGGGATCTCCGACGGACCGGACCGTGTGCGCCGGCGGCTCGACGAGGGAGAACGTCTCGGCCTCGCTGTACGAGCCGACCGGGTGGGTACCGGTCTTCCTTCTCATGGTGGGCCGGATCCACGTTGCTGCGACCCCCTGATGTCAGGGATGGACGGACGGCGGACCAGGGGGCAGCGGATCAGCGGGTCGGCCCCCCGCACGGAACGCATCGGGGACACCGCGAGGCTGAACGGATCAGGGACGGCCCCGGGGTTGACCGGGGCAGGCGCCGCCCGGCGCTGACCGGATCAGCGGGTCAGCGCCGCGCTGAGTTCGTCGCGTCCGTCCG
Source organism: Streptomyces sp. NBC_00029 (assembly GCF_045160505.1). Lineage (NCBI taxonomy): Bacteria > Bacillati > Actinomycetota > Actinomycetes > Kitasatosporales > Streptomycetaceae > Streptomyces > Streptomyces sp. NBC_00029. The sequence goes on along the minus strand of NZ_CP108292.1, from coordinate 8,745,539 downwards.
CTCCGGTCTTGCGGAAGACTGCCTTGAGGTGGTCGTTGACCGTGTACGCGGACAGGTCGAGGCGGCGGGCGATCTGCTTGACGGAGGCTCCCGTGCGGAGCTGTGTGACCACGTCGCGTTCCCGGGGGGTAAGGGAGTACCACGCGCACAGGGACGGCAGGACGAGGTCCCAGGTGGCCCCCTGGACGACGAGGGCGACATCGCCTGTGGCGCCCGCGTCGAGCACCTGGCCCTGGCAAGTGGTCCAGCGGCCGCAGGCCGCCGGGGGCGCGCACACCAGAGGGAGCGCTCCGCCCTGACGGCGGGCTTCCGCCCGGGTGACAAGGGAGAATGACAGGAGGAAGGCTTCCGGTACCCACGGGGGGATGGCGTGCGCCGCCCACTGGTCTAGCCATAGCTGCGCCTGCGGGCTGACCGCCTTGACCCGGTGGTCGGGGCCGATGGTGATCACGCCCGCCGACAGGGGCGGAACCTCGGGGCAGAGCGGGCCGGTGGTCGCGTACCGGCGCAGGGCGGCCAGCAGCGCCGGTACGAGCCGGGCCGCCCGCTCGGCGTCGTCCTGGCCGAATGGCACTGCACCCGCGCAGCGGAGCAGCCCGAGCGCTCCCCACACGCCCCGCCTGTCCCGCAGCAGCAGACGCAGCTCGGAACTCGCCCCGTGGGCGGTGAGAATCTCCCGCATGCGCGGGTCCGGCACTGGCGAGCCGTCCGTCCCGGCCCCCACGACGACGGCCGGGGTCCGCAGGAGCGTCGGGATCGCAGGACGCTGCGGGCCGCCTCCCAGATGCCGGTGCATGACGAGCTCCCTGACCAGCTCGGGGTCGTACTCGTGCCAGAAGCTGAAACTGCCGAGTCCGGGACCGGTCGCGGGGTCAGTTCCCACCAGGCTCAGCCCGTCGTGGGCCACGATGGGGGCAAGCACCCGCGAGATCCCCGCTCCGACCTGCTCGGGGCCGGTGCTCTGGCTCGCCGCCGCGTAAAGGTCACCCGCCAGACGTTTGTCGTCGAAGAACATAAGACCCATATCACGCCATTATCCCCGCATGCGCGGGGTCGACGATTCCAAGGACCTGGAAGGGTCGATTCCCGCACGGGGCCGGTACCCGCCCGGCCGGATGCCCGGTCTGGGGAAGGCGCCACCCCCAAACGCGTGCTGGTTCAACAGCCACCCGCGAGCCATGAGGCCCGATGATCTCCTTCCTGAACCGGGTGAGCGGCCGGGCGTTCCGGCGGCTTCGGGGGTAGACGCGCAGTAGCCGTTGGCGATATCCGTGCCGCCGCGTCCTCTCCCCCAGGAGCCACCCTGGAGAGGGGTGTTCCTGGTCCGGGCCTCCTCGACCGCGTGGCGACCGCTCGCCGCGCGGACTGCGTGCGGAAAGGGAGGGGCTCCGCTCCCACCCAGGACGGCCCACCATGCGACCGCACCCGTGCACCCCCGGCATGTTCCATGTGGGCCCTGGCACCCCGTCACCGGCTCTCCCTCCCTCGTGTGCGGGGACGAGGACGCGCAGGCGGAGACGGAATCCGAACAGCGGGTCGGCTACACCCGTTTTCACGTCCGCGGTGAGCTCGACCTCAGCCTCGTCACGTTCGCCGACACCGCCCTCGTCCACGCCCTGCCCCACCACGAACTACCCTCACCGGACCCGTCACGCCCCAGGTGAGCCGGTTCCTCAACGCCACCGGCACCCGCGACCGACGGTGTCCCCGCGATTGGTGACCGGGGCCAGAACCCGCTGCCCCTGCCCACCGTCCGCGGCCAGCACCAGGCGCTGGCCACGCAGCACCTCGTCGTAGACGCTGCGGCCGGAGAAGGCGACCTGTGCTCGGTCCTCGTGATACTCGGCTGCCGTGTCATGAACGCGCAGCAGACGCCGGCCGACCACATCGGCGAACAGGAACGACACGTACCGCGCACCGAACCGGTCCCGCAGATTACGCGCCACGACATCGAGAGAGTCCACCGGCGCGGCAGCCTCCGCCGCCGCCAGCACCTCGGCCGACCCGATCCGATCATCCGCCACATCAGCCTCCACGGGGTTACAAGAATCTTATTCCCGGCGGAACGACGCCATCACCTGTGGGACACCTTCGTCCGCCGAAGGCCGATCGGATGCACCACGGCGACGCCGTCCTACGCCGGCCGGCGAACGCGCCCAGCACACGTGACGCACGACGCGGACGGACGTCAGCCCGCCGTGGTACTGGACGGTCCTTTGAGCTGACCCGGGCACTGGAGGAACGGCAGGCCGAACTCGACGCCACACGAGCTGCAAACCGTGATCGGACCCGCGCCCTCAACCAACGCGGATGACCGCGCCCGGCTGACATCGGCGATCAACCGGGCGCGGGCTCTACTGCACGCTGCCGACGAACCTTGCAACATCGCGGCCAGGGGCCCTGCCCGGCCTCCCCTTTCGCGAGCTGACGGTCGTCCTCGAAGACAAGGGCATGGGGGCTGACCAGCCCACGAGGCTGCGTCACCGCTCTCGCCTCCACGCAGGTGGCCAGCGGGGAGCGGGTATGGACAGCCCTTCGACGGAGGACTCTGGCTGGTCAGTGGCCGGCGTGTCCGTCGTTGTGAGCCGGGGCCGTGGAAGCGGTGTTGGGCTGGCCGGAGATGCCCGGTGCCGGAGTGGTGGCCGGGGTGTGGTCGTCTGCGGCGGGTTCCTCGGCGGTGCCGTGGCTGTGACCACCGCCGGGGGTGGCCTCCATGGACGCCGCGACTTCACGCAGGCCGAAGAAGGCGAGAGCCGCGACCGCGAGAACGGCCAGGCCCAGGAGGCTGAAGATGCGGCGGGTGGGGGTGTCGGCGTCCTTGATGACGTAGGCGACGAAGGAGACGACGATGCCGGCGGGGACGAGGACGGCGCCGCGGGCGGGGAAGTCGTCGAAGTGCTGGAGGCCGCCGCTGAGCATGCCGATGCCGAAAGACAGAAGCAGCGAGGAGCCGATCACCACGAGCATGCGTGGCAGGCCGGGCCGCTCGCGGGTGAGGAGGAACTCGTTGAGGACGGTCGCGGCGAGGAAGACGAGCGCACCGTAGGCGGCGATGCGGGTGTAGCGGTCGGGGTCGAGGGGGTGGTGGACGACGGCGCCGCTGATGAGGCCGGCGCCGACGAAGTAGCCGACGTAGCCGAGGTAGCGGGCGGCCAGTGACCGCTTGCGGGACTGGGCCTTGCGCCGGGCGGCCCGCCCCGCGGCGGGAGTGTCCGGTGTGGCCTGCGGGGTGCGGGCGTCGAGGAGCTGGACGGAGGTCATGTGCGGGTTCCTTGGGTGCGTGCGTGGCTCAACGCCCGGTCGGCCGCGGTGGCGGCGGTCCGGGGTTGGCGACGAGAGTCCGGGCAGATCGGGGCAAAGGGCCCGGATCTATACCTGCTGCACCACGGAACCGAGGGAACTGTGTGACGGAGGAAGGCCGCAGGGACGGGTCTGGGTCCACCGCTGCGGCGTCATCGCGGCGAAGGAGGACGACTCCACGGCCACGGCGGTCGGGTGCGGCCCGGGCAGGTCACAACCCTGCTGCGGGTGCCCGGAGGCGCACGCCTCCGCGGGATGCGGGTGACCGTCACCGGCATCGTCCTGGCGGTCGGGCCGCTGGTCGTCGTGGTGAGAGACGCCGTCATCGCCGGCGGACGCCAGGTGGGGCACGGCGACGGCGCCGCCGGTGACGTGCGCGGAGGCGCTGTCGGCTCCGGCGGCGTGGGTGTAGAGGAACGCGAACAGCAGCGCGGCCAGCCACAGCAGTCGCAGCGGGCCCGCCTGGTGGCGGGTCCGTGCCGTGCCGAGAGCGGGGCGGACCGTAATCACACCGTGACTCTATCCGGCGTCCGGAAGGTGTTGTCCAGTGGCCCCTGCCGACCACGGCTGCCCCCACGCCCTGCTGCGCCTGGCCGAGATGCGGGAGGAGGCCGGGGATCGGGACGGCGCCGAGGCCCTCTACCGGCAGGCCTCCGACCACCCCCTCGCCCTGGTTCACCTGGCCGTGATGATGGAGCGGGCCGGGGACTGGGACGGCGTCGAAGTCGTGGTCCGGCAGGCCGCCGACCGCGGCAACGCCGACGCCCATTTCCGCCTGGCACCCTGATGCGGGAGGAGGCCGGGGACCGGGACGGCCTCGAAGCCCTGGCCCGGCAGGCCGCCGACCACAGCAATCCCAACGCCTTGTACCGCCTGGCCGAGGAGCCTGGAATCTTCAGCAGGCTGTGGCCATATGGCCTGGACCCAGATGGCACACCCACACCTCCATGGCGAGCACCCGTATCGATTCAGCGGAGCAGACGCATACCGCCGGGCGCACCGTAGGGGTACCGCCGTCGGCGGCTGGTGACAGACTTCCTCTCGGCACCCCTACTTGTAGGCGCAAGGGGGTCTGGAAGCACGAGGGATGCCGTTTCACCCCCAGTTCCCCATCGCCGGGGACGTTGGCAAGCTGTGGCAGGCAACGCTCAGCGCAGGACCGCACGCCGACACGCTGAACAGCACTACGCGTGCCGCCCACGCCTCCACCCGACGAGGAGTCCGCATGACAAACCGTGGTCGGCCGCGAGTCCACCTGTTCGCTGGTGGGCCGACCTGGGAAGAGCGCCGATCTCTGCAGCAGGCCAAGACCGCGCAGGAACAGCATCGGAGGAAGAAGCTCGCCAAGAAGCACCGAGCCGCCCTGCAGCGGCTGGACGCCAGCATCCAGGGCCTACGCGTCGCTCTCCAGCACAGGGAGTTGGAGCTGGCCCGGTCACTGCGCGCTGTCGCTTGGGAGCGTGTGAAGCAGCTGCCGCCTGAGCTGACGGGACCTCAGCGAAAGGCCCTCTTCGACTGCAAGCTCCAGATTCAGGCGCTGACGATGGCTCGCCGCATCCCATAGGCCGTCGGAAGTGATCCAACCGGTCAGTACCCCGCGCCCTATGTAGCTGCCCGCCTCGGACGGGGCGTCAGCCTCCCTGCGAAACTGTGGCAATGAGCACCATGCGCCGCCCGCTCGGGCACGGACCGGTCCCCGCCGTCGTTGCCTGCCAGGAGTTGCCAACAGCCCCCCGGCGGACTGCCGCGGAGCGGGCCGGGCAGGACGAGTTTCGCCCGTCCGTCTCCGATTCGGGGATCTCCGCCTCGTCGGGGCGTCGGCGGCTGGGGGACGGACTCCGCAGCTAACGGACCGGCCTGGGCAAGCCTGCGAAGGGCAGGCGGACAACCCCTCCGCGCTGCGGGTCTTCGGGAGTGATACCGGCGCCCATCTCTCCATGGGTCACAGCCGCTGCCGACACCCCGCTTCGATGCCTCAGCCTGCCCAGCTCGGGGTTGAGCGGGCGGATGTACGGCATGTTGTCGTTGTCGTAGATCTCGGTGAGCGGCAGGTGCTGCCCCGTGTAGATGACCGATCGCGCGGAGCTGCACTGCGCCAACGCGGTGTAGTAGCGCTCGAAGGTGGTTCCCCGGGCCGCGATGCGCTCCCGGGCGGGCAGGGAGAACCCGGGCGGCCGGGGCAGGGAGGCGCGCTCCTCGTCGGTGACGATCAGCAGGATGTTGGGGCGCTCGGTCATGACCTGCCCTTCGCTCGCCGCACGCCGCACGCCGCACGCCGGCGGGTGGATCGGGCGGTTGGAGACCGCCCTCGCGCGCGGTTGGGTACGGATGCCTCCGAATCTGGGGTGGGAGGCCGGCCGGGGCCGCGCAGGACCCGGCCGAACGCGGCCGGACGAGTGATCGCAAACGTCCGCGGCCGGCGGGTTCGGGCAGGCTCCCGTCCATGAAGGCGGGGTGCCGCCCGCGCAGCTGGTGGGTGACCGGGTCCGGTCGCCGAGATCCGGTGCACGACCGGCCGGCAGATCTGCCCCGGGGGGCCTGGCCACGTCCCCCTCGGTGACGCGGGCGCCGCCCGGTGTGCCGGTCCGGATGTCCTGCCCCGTAGACGGCTCAGCCCTGGCCCCGGCGCCGGGACAGGCGGCCGGCTCCGGTGCCAGGGCTCTGCGGCGGGTTCAGGGGCGGGGTTCAGGGGCGCCCGTCCGTGACCACGACCAGCCTCAGCCGGGCCCCTCCGTCCCTGCCCACGGGACCACCGTAGGGGCCCGGTCAAGGCAAGCCGAAATGCCGTGGAACCCACCTGCGTGGCGTGGAATGATCTTCGGCGACTGCTGACAAAAGGGAAGGCTGACAACGTGTACGTACCGTCATCTGCACGAGCTCTCAATGATGACGAGCGTGAGCTCGTGGAGCTGGCACGCCGCACCATAGACGCGCATACCGACGCCGGGCCCGACGAAGACGGGATCCACACGATGGGTGCCGCGGTCATGGCCGCCGACTACCGGATGTTCGCTGGCGTGAACCTCTACCACTTCACCGGCGGACCCTGTGCCGAACTCGTGGCTCTGGGAGCCGCACGAGCCCAGGGCGCCCGCCAGATGCGCTGCATCGTTGCCGTGGGAAACCACGGGCGCGGCGTCATCGGCCCGTGCGGGCGCGATCGGCAGGTCTTCGTGGACTACTACCCCACCATGCGCGTCATCGTGCCCACGCCCGCGGGCCCCAGGTCCGTTCTCGCCGCCGACTTGATGCCGCTGACTCAGCGATGGACCCCGGAAGGCATGAACGGTCTCGACCCGTCGCTCTACCAAGATCCCGAGACGGCCGGTCCCCCGATCATCCGGTTCAACCCCCGCTACCTTGAAGACGTCCGCTCGGGCGCCAAGACCAAGACCATCCGCTTCCGGGACCCGGCCCAGCTCGGGCCGGCACGGCTGGTGTTCGAAAGCGACCCCGAAGTCGTCCTGCCGGCCGAGGTGACCGGCATCAGGCACTGCCTGGTCAGCGACCTCACCAACCAGGACGCCCAAGCCGGGGGGCTGACAACCGCAACCGAACTCCGGGAAGGCCTCAAGGGCCACTACCCGGATCTGGCGGGAACCGACGAAGTCGACGTCATCACCTTCCAGATCAACGACAAGACAGGCACCTCCTAGACCGCGGAGGCACCAGCGACGACCGGGCTGCAAGGTGACGACGAGCAGGTCTCCTCCGACACCCGCACCAAACGGCCCGAGCTTCCTTCGCTCTCTTGCGGACCCTCGTCCTCGCCCAGCCGTCATGACCGTCACGAAATGTCCGCCACAGCCTTGGAAACGGCCAGGGACGCTCCGCTCCTCGCATCACTCGCTCCGGTGTTCAGCGAAGTGGGGAGTTTCAAGAAGCGTGGCCCGGGGCGTCGGCTTGGGTTTCCTGCTCGTGGAGTGTGCGGGACGTGTCGAGACGTCGAGACGGAAGGTATCCGGCTCCGGGTGGCCCATGCGCCGGTGTCGGCCGATGTCGGACAGGAGCCGGGTCCCGCGCCGGATCGTCGCTGCCTGGGGCAAAGGGATGTCGTCGGCCACAAGTCGTTGGACGGTGGCGAGGGAAGGCGGGGTTTTGCGGGGGACAACGACGACGCAGGCGATCTCATGGCCGTCGGCGTCGGGTACGCCGACGATGGCGGCTTCGGCGACCTGCGGGTGGTTGGCCGGTTCTCCTTCCACCACGTACGAGACGTTCACCGATCCCTGTCTCTGCGCTGCCATCGTCTACCGTCTCACTTTGGGCGGCACGATCGCCGAAATCGGCACCGACTCCCTCCCTACCCGCTCGCCTCCACCCGGGCGCGAGCCGAGGAACCCGCCAAGGCCGACTGACCGCCCGGGGCGCTACTCGACGGTCAAACTGGGGCTCGAGTTCACCTTCGATCCGGAGAAGTTCACTGACGCCGCCGGTGACGCGGCCGACGCGGTCGGCGACGCCGCCGGCGATTTCAAGGACTGGCTGCTCGACTGATGCGCGTTTCCGTGGAAGGAGGGCCCGAGATGCCCACGACACTGCCGGTGCCGATCGAATTCCGCCTGCCGGAGGGCTGGTTCGTCGCTGCCCCTCCGGACGGGGCGCCTCGGACGTGGCGTTCGCCGCGGTGCATCCGCAGGCGGACGCCGGGTTCAACGCCAACATCACCATCGACGGCGGATTCTTGAAGGACTCGGTGACGCTCGTCGAGGTCGCCGACGCCTCGGCGGAGCGCCTGCGCGAGGTCGCCGAGCCGGTCGTGGTGGTCCAGCGCCACGAGGTCGGCTCCGCCGACGCACCTGCTCTGACCCAGCGGCTGAGCTTCTCGGCCGTCGCCGGCGACGCCCGGCGGAACCTCGTCCAGTCCCAGGTCTATCTGGCCGTCCTGGACACCGAGGACCCGCACAGGCGGGCAATGATCCGGCTGGCTCTGACCGCCACCGAGGCCCAGCACGACAGCGTCCTGGGCGAGTTCCAGGACTTCGTGCGCACGGTGCGCTCGGACTCCAGGGCGGGGGTCTGACGATGGGCCGCCTCTGGGACAAGTGGACCGGCACCAAGTACCCCGACAGCGGTGTCGCCTCCCTGCCCGCCATGGAGCTCCGGGAAGCACTGCTCGCGCTCAACAGCCGGAACGTACCGTTCATCGTGCGCCATGCCCTGCCCAAGGAGAAGGCCGACCTGGTGGCGGAGTGCAAGATCCCGAAGGCGAAGCTGACGCTCAAGACCCGCATGCGCCTGGTGCCGGCGAAGTGCGAGGTGCTCGTCCTGGAGGAGCGGTGGGAGCCGTCGCACGACTCCGGTCAGCAGTACGGCCGTGGGGGCTTCAAGGTGTACCGGCAGTGGGAGTACCGGCGTGGTGCCGACGGCCGTCGGCACAAGGTCGAGACGCTGCGCTTCGACACACGGGATGTGAGGGATCCACTGCGCACCATGGTCCTCAACGCGGGATGGACCTGGCGCGGAGTGCTGTTCCGGTACTGACCGGCCGGTCCGGCCGTGTCATAGCCCTTGTCCACCGTGGAACCGATCCTCCCAGGGTTCCGGGACCGCGGCCTCGCCTCTGGGTTCACCCTGCTCGGGACCCGGTTCGCGTACCCGCCGGGTCGACAGGCAGGGCACTCCAGCACGCGGTGGGCCGTGTCGCCCGGCTTTCCGGGTCGTGCGTCTGGTGGTCGCGGCGGGGCGGTGCGGTGCGGTGCGTACAGGAAATCGACCACTTCACGCCCCCGCCGCACAACTTAAGGATCAAGGCAGGGCCTGCTCCGGGCTCGGATCATGTGGGGGCGTGAGCGCGCTGCCGCGTCGGCGGGGTCAGTTGGGCAGCTGTACGTTCCAGGTGCGGTTGCCCGCCGCGTGGTGGTTGACCTGCACGGCCTCCTCCGGGTTCGCCGCGTCGAAGGCGGACGTGACGCGGTGCACCATCTCGTCGCTCTCCCAGAACGGCTCGGCCTTGGTGAAGCGTCCGCCCTGCTTCTTGCGGACCTTCCAGCGGAACCGGACGGTGTAGTCGACGAGGAAGTAGCCGGCCGACATGCGTGTGGTGGTGGAGAAGCCGGGGTTGTCGACGAAGGTGATCCGGTCGGCGGCGTTGACGATGTTGCCGTCCTCATCGTTGTACGGGGGGCGGAAGGGGCCGTCCACGCCCCAGGCGCGGCGGGGGGCCTTCTTGGGCTGGTAGTTCACCGACGTCGGAACGATCTGGCGGCTTTCGTCGGAGACCTCCTGCCAGAAGTCGTACGCGTCTGCCGCGGGCGTCTGCATCCCGTCCGCGCGGCGCAGCGTTGCCGTCTGTTCGAAGCCGATGTTGTTGTTGCCGTTCAGCGACTGCTCCTCGTCTCCGTCGTAGCGGGAGGTGAAGACAAGGGTCGGATTGCCGATCTCTTCCTCGGCCCTCTGTTCCTTGCCCTTCACCGAGGGTGTCGCGCCGGCCTTGCCGCTGCGGGTGGCCCGGGTGGCCGCTCCTGCCTCGGTCTTCTGCTGGTTGGCCGGGGGGCTGTCGCCGCGCTCGACGACCTCGTCCTGGGTGCGCTTTTTGCCGCGCGTACCGGGAGCGGCGTGCGGCACCTTGGACCCGGCCGGGCCCTGCGCGATCATCCGCCCGAGTGTCGCGTTGCCCACCGAGCGCTGCATGGCCGCGGCCATGGCCGGATTGACCGGTCGGAGTCCCGGCGCGACCCGCTGGCCCCTGTCTGGATCCGGTGCGCGTCGGTTCGCCTTCGTCGCGGCCTCGGCCTCTTCCCGATCCTTGCGCAATGGCACGGCGCCCACTCCCCGCGGTTAGACAGTCTGCCCAAAGGACGCTACTGGTACGGCCAGGGGCACAGGAGAGGCACAACGCCACTGCTGGGGGCAGCATGAATGCCCGCGAGGGACAACCGACCGGGATGAGACAGGAGCACGTCGCCTTCTGCCCCACCGGCAAGTCCATCCGGCTCGGCGGCACGTGACTCGGCATGGCGAAGGGCCTGCGCCCGTCGAGGCGGCGGCCTTTCGACAACCCTGTCCTCGTTCGCTCTACGGGGCGGTGAACTCCACGTCGGGGCCGCCGCAGCCGGCCCGCGATGCCGAGCAGCCGCTCGTGCTCCGCTTCGTCGGCCGCGAGGCCCCGGCGGAGCCTGGTCGCGGTCCACTCGGCGCCGTACCGGCACAGCGCGACCGCGGACGGCGCCGGCCACACCCCGCGACCAACCGCCCCGGACCGGAAGGTGGCGGCCGGGCAGAACGCGGGCACGGGGACGTGATCACGCGGGGGTGCTTGTGGAAAGCAGGGAACCGTCTGGCCGGCCTGTACCGGCTGGTCGAGCGCATCGGCCGGGGCGGCATGGGCGAGGTCTGGCAGGGCCTGGACGAGGAACTCCAGCGCCCCGTAGCGGTGAAGGTCCTGCGCGAGGACATCGACAGCACCCAGGCCGTGGCCCGCTTCCGCCGGGAAGCCACCATCGGGGCGAGGCTGCGGCACGCCGGGATCACCACGGTGCATGACGTCGGGCGTGATGTCGGCCGGCTGTTCATGGTGAGGGAGTTCCTGGAGGGCCACGACCTGGCCGAGCTGCTGGCCCGGTGCGCGAGCGGGGCGAGGCCGGCGCACGGTGAGGCCGCGGCTTGCGCAGGTCCGCGATGGAGCGGGCACTCCATCGGCGAGAGTCGATCCCGGCCAATCGACCGGAGCGCGCCCGGTCACCGAGCGAAGAGCACGGCCCCGCTCGCGCCGGCCTGCCGCCGCCCCGGACCGATACGGGACGGCCCTCAGGCCTCCAGATACCGCAGCACCGCGAGGATCCGTGGGCTGTGGCCCTCGGTCCCGCGCAGCTCCAGCTTGTCGAAGACCGAGTTGAGGTGCTTCTCCACCGCGCTCAGCGAAAGGTGCAGCCGCCGCGCGATGGCCGTGTTCGTGCACCCCTCCGCGAGCACCTGGAGCACCTCCCGCTCGCGCGGGGTCAGCCGGGCCAGCGGATCGGCGTGCGCGCTGCGCACCACCAGCTGCCGTACGACCTCCGGGTCGATCGCCGCGCCGCCCGCGTGGATCCGCTCCAGCGCGTCGAGGAACTCCTCGACCTGCGCCACCCGATCCTTCAGCAGATAGCCGACCCGCTCCGCGCCGGCCGCGAGCAGCCGGGCCGCGTAGCTCCGCTCGACGTGCTGGGAGAGGACCAGGACGCCGGTCCCGGGCAGCCCTTCGCGGATCTCGACGGCCGCCCGTAGCCCCTCGTCGGTGTGGGTCGGCGGCATCCGGATGTCCACGACGGCCACGTCGGGGCGGAGCCTCTCCGTCTCGGCGACCAGCGTCACCGCGTCGCCGAACGCCCCGACGACCTCGTGCCCCTCTTCCACCAGGAGTCGGGCCAGGCCCTCCCGCAGCAGGGTCGAGTCCTCGGCCAGGATCACACGCACGGCAGCTCCGCGACGATGGTGGTGGGGCCCCCGAGGGGGCTGTCGATCCGCAGGACGCCGTCGAGCGCGCAGACCCGTCCGCGCAGCCCGGTCAGGCCGCTGCCCGCCGGATCCGCGCCGCCCCGGCCGTCGTCCTCGATCCGCACGGTGAGCGGGCCGCCGGGCGGCCCCGCGACCCGCACCGAGACGGCCGAGGCGGCGGAGTGCTTGGCCGCGTTGGTGACGGCCTCGGAGACGACGAAGTACGCGGCTGTCACCACCGGGCGTGGGAGCGGCGCCGCCACCTCGTACGAGATCCGCAGCGGCAGCCCGCACCGCTGCGCCACCCCGCCGAGCGCCTCCTCCAGGCCGAGGCTGTCCAGCGCCGACGGGTACACCCGCCAGGCCACCTCGCGCAGTTCGGCCAGCACCTCCTGGGCCTCCCGGTGCGCCTGGCCCAGCAGCTGCGCCGCCCGCTCCGGATCCCGCCCACCGCCCCGGCGTGCCCGCCCGATGAGCATCGCGAGCGCCACGAGCCGCTGCTGCACCCCGTCGTGGAGGTCGCGCTCGATCCGCCGCCGCTCCACATCCACGGCCCGCACGACGGCGGCCCTGCTGACCGAGAGCTCGTCGATCCGGCGCCGCAGCAGCTCCCGCTCGGACGGCCCGAAGCACTCCCGGGCCAGCCGGGCGTCGAGCGCGGTCAGCGCGAACAGTCCCTGGAGGCCGAGGAACAGCAGGACGCCCCCGAGGACCAGCTGCGTCAGCAGCTCCGCGGTCCCGATGGTCCCGCGCACCACCCCGCCTGCCAGCAGTCCCGCAAGCACCAGGCCAAAGCCGAGCAGCGCCAGGACGACCCCGCACATGAGCCCCGACCAGGACCGGACCGCCAGATGGCGGACCACGCCCTCGCCCCCGTACGTCTCAGGGAACCGGTCGCCGAAGAAGCAGGTCCGCCGCCTGCGCTCCACCTCCACGAGCCGCCGGGCGCCGGAGCCGTAGACCCCGAGGGCGTACGGCCGCGTTCGCGGCCACAGCAGGAAGGCGCCGAGCGGCACCCCGGCGAGCAGCAGGTACAGCAGGCCGGCCGGCGCCGTCAGGCATCCGGCGAGCACCCCCACCGTCCGCCGGACCGCCGACCGCGTTCTCGCGCCGCCCCGTTCGCCCCCGCTCACGCCCTCACCCTATGCGCGCCGGTGGCGGGCGGCCGCCCCGCGGGCCCGGAGCCGTACCGTCAGCCAGGTCGCGCCGGCCGCGAGGACCAGGACGACGACGGCCTTGGAGGCCACGCCCACGTACGACTCGACCAGTTCCCAACGGTCTCCGAGGGCGTAGCCGGCGAGGACCAGGACGCTGTTCCAGGCCAGGCTGCCCACGGTGGTGAGCAGGAGGAAGAGCGGGACCGGCATCCGCTCCACCCCGGCCGGCACCGAGATCAGGCTGCGGAAGATCGGCACCATCCGGCCCAGGAGCACCGCCTTCGCGCCGTGCCGCCGGAACCACGCCTCGGTCCGCTCCAGGTCCGAGAGCTTCACCAGTGGCAGTCGCGCCCACAGCGCGTGCATCCGCTCCCGGCCGAAGAGCGCCCCGAACCCGTACAGGGCCAGCGCGCCCACCACCGAACCCAGCGTCGTCCAGAACAGGGCGGAGGTGAGGCTCAGCACGCCCTGCCCGGCGGCGAAGCCGGTCAGCGGCAGGATCACCTCGCTCGGCAGCGGCGGGAACAGATTCTCCAGGGCGATGGCGAGGCCCGCGCCCGGCCCGCCGAGCGTGTCGACGAGGCCGGCCGCCCAGCCGGCGATGCCGCCGGCCGGCTCCTGGGCGAGAGTGGTCGAGAACGGCGTCATGAGCCCTCCAGGTCTCAGGGGAAGGTCCCCCGGCGGACCCGCCGGACGACCCTCCCCAACCTAGGAAGCGCAGCTCACGGCCGGTATGCGCGTTCCCGCCCGGCGCCCCTGCGGAAAACCGCAGGGGCGCGACGGGGCGCCGCGAGCTGTCGGCCTGCCGGCGTGGACACCGCGTGGCGGTCGGCTGCTGTGGCCGACCGCCGCCCAGACATACCTCCGACGCCGCTGTGCGGCCCGGAGCCCGGCCATCGTGAACGGTTCATGCGCCTGACCGCAGGATCCGCGCGCGAGCTGCGCGCAGCGCAGGCCGCCGCCCGCGTGCCACTCCAGCACCGGGGTGACCTCGCCCCCGTGCTCGGGGCACCACAGGGTAGGAGCCCGGCGTGAGCGCGCCCTGCTCCCACCGGGAGGCGTACTCCCGCGTCAGGGCAGTCCCGTACCGGGCGTTGACCTGATCGGACAACCTGTCCTGTGACCCGATCAGCGGCGGCCGGTGGCCAGGATGACGAGGAACTGGCCACCGCCCGCCTGGATGTCGGCGGTCACCGGCATTCCCGGTACCAGTCGGGAGAACCGGTCCACCAGCCAATCCGCCGCCTCTTGGGCGTCCTTCCTGGTCGGGCAACGGCCCACCATCTCGCGGCCACCCTTGCGCTCCAGCCTCTCGGCGACGGCGATCAGCGGTGCGGGTTCGACTACATACAGGCGCTCCGGCCAGGCGATGACCACCTTGACCGCACCCTTGCGGGTGTTGCACCCGCGGTGCGCGAGCCGCTCGGCCACCTTGGCCTTCCGGTCGGCGGTCCGGCTGTCGACGCTGGGCCCCCGCGGGTCGTTCACCGACTCGTCGGGGTCGACCGGTTCGTCACACACCCAGCACCGCCAGCCGTCGCGCTCGGCCACATCATCAAGGAGACTCATCCGAGCAAACTAGCCTGCCCGGCCGCCACCCGCGCACCAGGACCCCGGCAGGGCCTCAACACCGGCCGGCCCCGCCGTCCGCTCACCCGGCGGCCTCAGCCGGCCCGGCCCCTCCTTGTACGGAAACGGGGGGCGGTCGGCTACCAGCTCTGCCACGTCGGGGCGGGGTAGCGGGGTGCACGCCGCTTGCGGGCTTCGAGCCCGAGAAACGCGGCTCCCGAGGCGAGGGTCGCGAGGAACGACACCAACATGGCCAGCGGCAGCAGGACGTTGGCGGGTTCCCCCAGTCCGAGCCACAGCGCCGCCGCACCCATCGCCAGGACCACCAGCAACAAGACCCTCGCGGTGAGCGGCAGCTTGCCGCTCACCGCGACGAAGACATACCCGACGAGCAGACCCGGCGCGACGGCCACTATCAGGCCCAGGAACAAGAAAACGAGCAAGGCGATGATCATGTCGTGCCGACCTCCGGATCTCATGGCCAACTCGTGCCGAAGGCAGACGGATTCACGTCAGCCGCCGGTCCGGCAGGCCCTTGCGGAGCTCATGCTGTCAGATTTTCTGAACACGTTCAATGCGGCTCGTGGACGGCGTCCTCGAAGCCGCGGATCCGGGCGCTCTCGCCGGCCTTCGGCCGCTCGGCGTCCGCCGGCGGCGGGGTGGTCACAGGACAATCCCCCGCCGACGGAGGCGGCCGGACCACCACGAACGCAGGGGCGGCTCCACGTTCGTCGCGTATCGCACGACCAGTTCCGGACCATGCCCGCAGGCTTGGACGCGCGCCCGCCGGGCGCGTGATTCCCCAAAGGGGGCCCGCCGCCCGCGGCCTCGCCCCTTGGGGCGAGGAAGTCTTCCCCGCCCCAAGGGGCCCGCGGGCCGACGCCTGACGCCGTGGTGTGACCGGGATACGTGCCAGAGGGGCAATGGGATGATCTTGAAGCCCTGAGCCCGGCCCCGTATTCCAGAGGGACACCCACGCTGTTCCGCCAGCGGCAGAACACCGGACGGACCGGACTCGATGATCACTACGGTCCAGTCTCATGACGACGATTACGACGCGCACGGTCGAGTACCCGGCGGACGGTTTGACGATGACCGGGCACCTCGCGCTCCCGGCCGGTGTCGACCGCCGGCCCGCGGTGCTGCTCGGACCAGAGGGCATGGGGCTCAGCGACGTCGAGCGGCGCCGGGCCGATGCTCTCGCCGAGCTGGGATACGTAGCACTGGCCTTCGATCTTCACGGCGGGCGCTATTTGGGCGACCCCGAGGAGATGCTGGCCCGTTGCCTGCCGCTGCTCGCTGATCCCGACCGGATGCGGGGCATCGGCCATGCGGCGCTCGACGTGCTGCGCACCGAACCGCGGACCGACCCCGACCGGATCGCCGCCGTCGGTTACGGCACCGGGGGCGCCATCGGGCTGGAACTCGGGCGCGGCGGCGTCAGCCTGCGCGCGATCGGGACAGTCAACGCGCTGACCACGGGCCGGCCCGGCGAGGCGGCGCGCATCCGCTGCCCGGTGTGGGCCGGGGTCGGGTCGGAAGACCCGATCATGCCGCCCGCGCAACGGGACGCGTTCACCGCCGAGATGCAGGCCGCGGGCATCGACTGGCGCCTCACGGTCTACGGCGGCGCCCTGCACGCCTTCCACCACCCGCCGGTCGACCACCCCACGGTCCCCGGCGTCGGCCACCACCCACAGCACGCACAACGAGCCTGGCGCGACGTCGTCGGCCTGCTCGCCGAATGCCTGCCCGTGACGGAGGATCTGGGGGCATGACCCAGGCAGACAGTCCGGTGCCAGGCATGGTCCGCGTCGGGCACCGACAGGGCGCGTGGTCAGGGCTGGTCCGGGCCTCGCCCCGACCCGGCGGCGGGGGGGGGCCGGGCGGAGCGGTTTCCCAGCCGGTGCCCTTCTGCCGCTCGCAGGCCTAGGCCCAGGCCAGCACCAGCGTCCTGCTGAATTCAACCGGCCCGCGTGTTGGCCGGCTCAGAAATCACCGCAGCAGGCTTCACCATGACGGCCACACAGCGGTCAGTGGGACTCCGAACCGTATCCACGACAGGCCCTCGCCCCCGGAGACGTCCGTCCAGTCCTCCAGCCACTCCCTGGCCTTGGCCGGGTCCGTAGTCATGGGGCACAGGGTCCACGGGGCGGCCGGTGCGCGGGCCGCGAAAGGACCTCCAGGCGTCGGCGGCGCTCAACGTAGGGCAGGGGCAGCAGCTCGATGCCGTCGATCGCGCCTTCCCTTCCGGATCCTGTCGGCCGAGCCGGCGGCGATCCCCGGGCCGCCCGGCGGGCCGTACACTCGGCCCATGGGTCGCACACGTTCCTCGAGGCAGTGCCTGCAGCAGGCCGCCTTCGGGATGCGCCCGGCCGCCGGGGTTGCGGCCCTCGTCGACCCGGCCGGCACGGCCCTCGCCGTGGCGCCCAAGACGCGCCGTACGGCCCTGCACGGCCACGGCTAGCGCTTCGCGCCTGCGCCCTCCCCCGCTCCACATCACCACAGCAGCTTCCCGGCATGCCGCCGGCGCTGCCGCCTGGCTACGGCCGCACGCCCGGGCCCGAGCCCCCTCGAAGGGATCATTGTGAAGCTGAGCGCATTGCTGGCCGAGCAGGAGCACCACGTTCTCCAGGGTGATCCGGACACGACGCTGATCACCGCGGGAACCACCTTCGACGCCGACCGGGTGATGCCGGGCTCGCTCTTCATCGCCGTACCCGGGCACCGGGAAGGCGGCCCCGGCGCCGTCTCGCCCGCGCTGGCCCGGGGCGCCGCCGCCGTGCTCGTCGACGGCCGTGAACCCGACCTGCCGGCCGCGGCATGGCCCCCAGGCACCTGTACCGTCCGGGTACCCGACACGCGTACGGCCGCCGCGGTGGTGAGCTCCCGCTACTTCGGCGAGCCTGGGCGGCACATGGACATGGTGGCGATCACCGGCACCAACGGGAAGACCTCCATCTCGTACATGGTCGAGTCCGTTCTGCGGATCGCCGAGGGCTCCAGCGTGGGGGTGATCGGAACCGCCGGAAGCAGGATCGGCGACGAGCCGATCCCCATGCCGCCATCGGTGCTGACCACACCGGAATCTCCCGACCTGCAGTACCTGCTGGGGTACATGCGCGACCGCGGGGCCGCCGGCGTGGTGCTGGAAGCCACCTCGATGGCACTGCTGACGCACCGGGTCGACCGGACGTTCATCGACGTCGGGGTCTTCACCAACCTCACGCAGGACCATCTGGACGACCACGGGACGATGGCGAACTACCGGGACGCCAAGCTGCGGCTCTTCCAGGGCCTGTGCCGGCGTGCGGTGGTCAATGCCGACGACCCGGTGGGCGCGGGCATCGTGTCGATGATGCCGGGGGCGGTGACCACGTACGCCCTGGACCGTCCGGCCGACTACCGGGCCACCGACCTCGTGGTGACTGCCTCGGGCACGCGGTTCACCCTCCATCACGACGGACGCGCCTACCCGGCCTCGATTCCCGTCCCCGGCCGCTTCTCGGTGGCCAATGCGCTGGCCACCGTGGCGGCCTGCCACGTGCTGGGGCACGAGCTGGGCGCCCTGGTCGACGCGCTCGACCGCATGCCGCCGGTCCCGGGCCGGCTGGAACGCTTCCGGACCCCGCTGGGCACGTCGGTGATCGTGGACTATGCCCACTCGCCGGACTCCCTGGACAAGGTCCTCACCACCATCAGGGGCTTCGCCCGCGCCCGGGTGATCACGGTCTTCGGCTGCGGCGGGGACCGCGACACCTCCAAGCGGGTCGAGATGGGCCGGATCGCCGGGACCCATTCCGACCTCTGCGTCCTGACCTCGGACAACCCCCGCAACGAGGACCCCGAGGCCATCCTGGACCAGGTGGCCCCCGGCCTCACGGCGACCGGCACCCCCTTCCGGCGCTATACCGACCGCCGCCGGGCAATCGCCTTCGCCCTGTCCGAGGCGGGCCCCGACGACACGGTCCTGATCGCCGGCAAGGGCAGCGAACCGCACCAGATCGTCGGCGAAAAGCTGCTCCCCTTCAGCGACATGGCCACGGTGCGCGAGCTGGCCCAGATCTAAGGGGCCGACCTCCAGCCCTGCGCGTGGAGACGTGCGAATCCCTCGAGGAGGAGGTCCAGCGCGAATTCGAACTCGAACCCGTCGTCGCAGCCCGTGCCGATGACGGAACCCCGGTCGTGGGCCACCGACCGGGCCAGTTCGGTGACGTGGGGGTAGCGCCGGGCCATCTCCTCGTACGCGGCCGCCTGCGCCCGCTCGTCCTGCGGTGCGGTGCTCGCCGGGTCGTCGAACAGCTCCTCGGTGAAGCCCAGCACCCGGCTGCCGAGGGCGTGCATCACGTGGTGGGTGAGGTCGAGGGAGAAGCCGCCGGCCCGGAACATCGCGATCACGGAGTCCAGGTAGGCGAGTACGGCCGGGGTCGGGCCGGTGCGTGAACGGATCACCTGGGCCGCCCAGGTATGGGCGAGGAGGGCGCCGCGCGCGCCGAGGATCCGCCCGCGGACCGCGCTCTTCCAGTCGGATCCGGGGGCCCGGCCCCCGATCCCGGCGACGACGACCTCCACCATGCCGTCCAGCAACTCCTCCTTGTTGGCCACGTGCTTGTAGAGCGCCATCGGTACGACGCCCAGCTCCTGGGCGAGCCGGCGCATGCTCAGCGCCTCGATGCCGGAGCCGTCGGCGAAGGCGACGGCGGCGCGCAGCACCCGGTCCCGGCTCAAGGGGATCCGGCGTGGTTCCTGCGGCTGCTCGGGCATGTGGGCTTCTCCCTCGATCCGTTCCCGGGACGGCGGCGCGGGTGCATCCCGCCTTGACGAGTGTACGGCGTACACCTAGGGTGGGCGGCAGCTGCAAGGTGTACGCCGTACACCTTTTGAGGGGGGTCTGTTCCGCATGAGCTCAACCAGGAGAACCGCGGTCGTCGCGGGAGTGCTGTTCCTCGTCACCGAGGTCGCCGCGATCGGTGGCCTCGCGCTCTACCGCCCCGTCCTGCACGACGCCGGGTATGTCATAGGACCCGGCGCCGACACCCGCGTGTTCCTGGGGGCGTTGTGCGAATTCGTACTCGTCCTGGCGGTCACGGGCACCGGGGCCGTGCTGTATCCCGTCCTGCGGAAACGGAACGGAGGGGCCGCCGTCGGCTACGTCTGCGGCCGCCTGCTGGAGGCCGCCGTCATCGTCATGGGCATCATCGGCGTGCTGTCGGTCGTGACCCTCAGGAGGCAGGCCGAGGGCGCGGCGGGCGCCGACGACGCTTCCCTGGTCACGGTCGGCCGTGCTCTGGTGGCCTTTCACGACTGGACGTTCCTGTTCGGTCCGAACTTCGTGCTGGGCGCCAACACCCTGGTGCTGGCGGCCCTGATGTACAGCGCGCGGCTCGTGCCGCGGTACATCGCGGCCCTCGGGCTGGTCGGCGGGGCGATGATCTGCGCCTCGGCGACGGCCGTGCTGTTCGGGATCTACGAGCAGGTCTCGGTGGCGGGGTCGCTGGCCGCCCTGCCCGTGTTCGCCTGGGAGGTGACCCTGGCCGTCCGGCTGCTCCGCAAGGGCTTCGACGAAGGCGCCGACGAACGCGCCGACACTTTCGCCGACGCACGCGTTGGCGAAGGTGCCCGCATCGGGTGACCGCTCTCAGGACATCCGGGCCACGTTCCACAGCGGCAGGCTCCGGAAGGCCGGCGAGAACCGCACCGACGGCTGCGACACCCGCCGCGAGGACCTGATCGCCGAAGCCGTCGAACCGCCGGCGGTCGGCCCGCGGTGCACACTGACCGGGCGCGGCCGGTGGTCGTACGACGACGAGCAGACGTCACCTCCGCCACCGCGCCGGACATCGACCACATGGTGCCCCTGGCCGAAGCGCAGGACTCGAAGGAGGCGGAGTCGGGCTGGCCGCATCATTCCGCCGCTTCCGCAGGCTGCGCGGTGCGGTCTGAGAACGGGGGTGTCACTCGCCCAGGTGAGGGGGTGGGGTTCTGGACCTGGGGTGGAGCATCCGGCGCCCGATGTTGCATGAGGTGCAACCGTCGGAGGTGTGGGGTGGGTGTGGCAGATGTGCCGGGTGCGATCCGGCTGGTCCGTGCAGGCAACGTCCGTGCGCTGGACCCGGAGCCCGCCATGTTCGACGCCATGCTGCGCGGGTGGCAGGACCAGCAGCGGAGCCGGCTGCTGGCAACGAAGACGCTCGTGGATCGCGTGAGCCCGGTACGTCGGTTCGGCGAGTTCACGGGCACGTATCCGCAGACTGGACGCCGGAGGACGTCGAGGCGTACTTCTGCGCCGAGCCTCGCTCCTACCAGGTAAAAGGGGTCTGCGACCGATGCGCGGTGCGCGACCGTCTTGGCACGCTGTTCTCCACCGTCCCGGACGACGGCTGCGGTGCGTACGCGCACATGCGGGCAGCTCTGATCGAGTGCCCTGAACCCGGCACCGTCCTGAACTGGCTACGCAACTCCCGCTCCGCGCGTCTGCTCGCCGACCTCATAGCCACGGGCCGGCCGCTCACCCACCTCGACCTTGACGCCACGGCGGGGGACGGCCGGGCCGCCCCGCGAACCGTCGACTACCTGCGCGTCCGAGGCCGCCACCGTCATCGGCCGCCGTCTGGCCGCCCACCACATCCCCGATCGGCCCGCCCGCGCCACCGCCCTCGTCGCCCTGGCCCAGGACCTGCCCCCAGCGGACCTCGGGCCGATGCTCGGCCTCCACCCCGTCACCGCCGCCCACTGGCGACGACGCGCCTCCACCGACTGGACCGGCTTACCTCGAAGCCCGTCCGACCGCCCCGCCGCGCTGACCACCGGTCGAAGCCGCGCCGTACGGCCGGTTTGGGAGGTGTCGCTTGCGGCTACCCCGAGGGAAGCCGCATTTTTTGAGCATGTTCAAATATGCTGAGGTGCGGCCACAGGCCGGACATCCAATCTCTGGGGAGAGGTCGGCGGACATGCGTGGATGGCGGGCGATGGTTCTTGCGGTGACTGGGGTAGTTCTCACAGCGTCTTGCGGGTACGGCGCAGCCATCCACGCGGCGGACATTCCGCAGGAGCAGCTGGTAGGGACGTGGACCAGCCCAGCAGGGACGTCCCTGACCTTCTCGGAGGAACACACCTTCACTGGAACGGGATTCGACAAGGTCAAAGCGATGGCTGACTGCGCCCACCCCGAGAAGCTGTCCAACGGCCGATGGGCCTTCTACGCCAGCCCCGAAGGCGACGGCCTCAACATCCCCGACGCGACCGCCACACACGGCAATGATCTTCGGCTGTCCTTCACCGAGGATCCGACGTGCACGGTTTGGGTCTACCTCTACGGGGACTTCGGCGATACAGAGGATCCCAGCATGTGCCCTACAGAGGACCCGGACGCGGGGTGTCCTCCTGACGGCTACATGAAGCGGAGCGAGGCCGGCACTCGCTCCTGACACCCATCGAAACCGGGGCACTCGCCTGACGATCAATGCCGCAGGGGCATGCTTGCCGGCTCCTTTCGCTCCCTTCGCCCTGTGGGACTGCTCTTCCAGAGACCGCAGCGAGAGAGGACGGTGCAGGGCTCTTCCCCGCGTTCGGCGTGAGCCGACATGCCGCGCATGGCGCAATGAGCCGCTCCGGCCCTATCCCGGGGCACGGTGTGCCGAGGCGGTGACCGGCGTGGGCGGGTACGTACGAGGTGGCGAGGCGGGCCATGGACGAGGCGAGCGTGGACCGGTCGGAGGGTTTCGGTGAGCGGCTGCTCGGCCTGCTGCTGGACCGGGCGCCGCATCTGCCGCCGCAGCTGATCGCCCCTCTGATCGCTGAGGAGGTGGGTAGGTTCGGAGGTCGTGACGTCTCCATCCTGCTCCAGGACTACGCGCAGGAACTGCTGGTGCCGCTTCCGGGCAGGAAGCTGCACGTCAGCCAGCCCCAGCCGGTGATCGACTCTCCCGCCGGCCGGGCCTTCCTGCGCGGGGAGGTTGTCGAGGTGCCGCAAGCCCGCGGCGGCGTGCGGATGTACCTGCCGCTGCTGGACGGCAGTGACACGGTGGGCGTGATGGTCCTCACCCTGGACGATGTCGGCGAGGACGACCGGCGGCTGCTGCGCCGGCTCGCCGGTCTGGTCGCTGATCTGCTGGTCACCAAGAACGCCTACACCGACCAGTTCTTCCTGGCCCGGCGCCGGGAGCCGATGAGCGTGTCCGCGGAGATCCAGTGGGGCCTGCTGCCGCCGCTGACGATGACCGTGCCTCAGGTCGCGGTGGCCGGCATGCTGGAGCCCGCCTACCGCGTCGCCGGTGACAGCTTCGACTACGCCCTCAACGACAACATCCTGCATGTGGCCGTGATCGACGCGATGGGCCATGGCCTGAACGCCGCCGTGATGGCGACCGTCGCGATCGGCGCCTACCGGCATGCCCGGCGCGTGTTCGTCAGCCTGGCCGAGAAGTACACGTACATGGACGACGCGATCTCCGGGCAGTTCGGCCCCGACCACTTCGTCACCGCCCAGCTGATGCACCTGAACATCACCACCGGCGAGCTGGAGCTGGTCAACGCGGGCCACCCCGCGCCCCTGCTCATCCGCGACGGCAAGGTCCTGCGGCAGCTGGACAGCGCGACGACGCTGCCCGTCGGCTTCGGCGGCGAGGAGCCCCGGATCACAGAGCACACCCTCCAGCAGGGCGACCGCGTGCTCTGCTACACCGACGGAATCATCGAAGAACACGTCGCCGGCGGGGAGCAGTTCGGCGAGGAACGCCTCATCCGCTGCGTCAACCGCCTCGGGGAAAACCCGTCGGAGGGGATGCGGGCAGATCTGCGCCGGCTCTCCCACACGCTGAAGAGCGCACGAGGCGGACACACCAGCGACGACGCCACCCTCTTCATGATCGAATGGCGCGGAGGCGCCGCCGGCCACCTCGCGGTTCTCGACTGAACGCCCCCTCCCGGAGCCGCCGCCCTCGCAGCGAACCGGCACGGGCAAGCGGGCCCCCGGGAGCGATACCGGCGCTCATCTCCCCATGGCCACCGCCACCACCGGCATCCGCCTTCGGTGCCGCAGCTCGGCCAGCAGTGCGGGCCGCCGCCCGGTGAGGCGACGGCCCGTGCGGCCCCGTCACGCAGGATCCCCGGCATGGTGCGGGGGACCCGGCGGGTGACGAGGGGTTAGGTCGTCTCTTTCGGATCTTGCTCCCCCAGCTACCGGTGGGAGGTGCCCCCAGGCCCGCGTCGCCCGGCACCGCACCTCGCCGCGTTGTCGGAGCACCGCAGTACGTCCAGTACAACGGCACTCCTCCGCCTTGCGATGCACGGCACCGGACGACGCGGGCTCGGCCGACAAGATCCAAAAGAGACGACCTAGCGGCGGCGGCCCCAGGTTTCGCTGTCGACGGTGCGGCCGCGGTCGTCGCGCAGGGTGGCGGTGTCGGAGCGGTTGTCCCAGACGTAGTCGCGGCGGTCCTGGAAGAGGTCGGTGCGGGTGGTGTTGGTGATCTCCACCCACTCGCCGTTCAGGGAACGGTTGGAGCGGTCGTCGCGTCCGGGGCTGTCGGCCTGGACCCGGCTGATCTCCACCCGCGGCCGCTGCTGGTGGTGACGGTCATCACCGTCCGCGGCGGCCGCCGGGAGCGCCGCGGCCGAGACGATCGCGCCGGCCGCCAGGACGATGGCGGCGATGCGGCGTACGGAGGAAGAAGCAGAAGACATGGGTGACGCTCCCTCAAGAACAGTGCCCCACCAGCGAAAAAGGGTGCGCCGGCCTTCGGCGAGGAGCCGGCGGGTGGTGGGGTGGTCGCCGCGCAGGGCTGCCGTGTAGGCCTTGCCGAACACCGCGTTCAGGAGACCGAGGGACGGCTGGTTGCCGCTGAGGGCGATGGCCCGGCCGGCGAAGACGTCGGCGATCGGCAGGGCGGTGCCTTCGTGGCCGAGGGCGATCGCGGCGCGGCCCCGGACCCCAACCGCGACCGCGACGTCGGTCAGGCCGGTGACGAAGTCGGCCCTCGGCGCCCGGGACAGTCCTCGGTGACCGAGTGGTCCCGCGGGTCCCGCCGCGGCGGAACCAGAACTTGGTATGGACCTGACAAATGGGGTCGGCTAGCGTAGCGCCCGACACTCTCTGAGAGCGCTCTCAAGCGTTCAATCCCCCACACCAGGAGGTCTCGTGAAACACACCACCCCCTTACGCGCCGCCGTCGCCGCCCTGCTCCTGACCGTCGGCCTGGGCGCCGCCCACGCCGGCGCGGCGAGCGCCGCCCCGCTTCCGGAGGCCGCCGCGGCATCGTCCGCCGCAGCGCCGTCCGCCTCGGCCGGACTGCTCGACGCGATGCGCCGGGACCTCGGGCTCACCGCTTCCCAGGCCGAGGAACGGCTGAGCGCAGAAAAGGCCGCCGCGGCCGTGGAGAAGGCCGCACGGCAGGCCGCGGGGGGTGCGTACGGCGGCTCGTGGTACGAGCCTTCCACCGGCCGGCTCGTCGTCGCGGTGACCGACCGCGCGAAGGAGTCCGAGGCGCGGGCACTGGGCGCCGACACCCGCCTCGTCCGGCACAGCGCCGCCGCGCTGGACCGCGCCAAAGCGCGCCTGGACACGCTGCGCGCCCCCACCGGGGTGGCCGGCTGGCACGTCGACCCGCGGACCAACAGCGTCGTCGTCACGGTCGTACGTACCGAGCGGGAAACCCCCGCCGTACGGGCGTTCGTCGACCGGGCCCGGGCCGGCGGCCCCGTCACCGTCGCCGAGACGGCGCAGGCGCCCCGTACCTACGCCGCGGGCACCGTCGGCGGCGACCCGTACTACACCGGCAACGTCCGCTGTTCGATCGGCTTCTCCGTGTACGGCGGCTTCGTGACGGCTGGGCACTGCGGGCAGGCGGGGGCCGCCGTGCGCGGCTGGGACGGATCCGCGATGGGCACCTTCCGGGGATCCTCGTTCCCCGGCAACGACTACGCGTACGTCGGCATCCACAGCGGCTGGTGGACCGTACCGGTGGTGCTCGGCTGGGGCACCATCCCGGACCAGCTGGTACGCGGCTCCGCCGAGGCACCTGTGGGCGCCTCGATCTGCCGGTCGGGGTCCACGACACACTGGCGCTGCGGCACCGTCCTCGCCAAGAACGAGACCGTCAACTACAGCCAGGGCGCCGTCCACCAGATGACGAAGACCAGCGTGTGCGCCGAGGGAGGCGACTCCGGCGGCTCGTTCCTCAGCGGGGACCAGGCCCAGGGCGTCACCTCCGGCGGCTGGGGCAACTGCTCGTCCGGCGGCCAGACGTGGTTCCAGCCGATCAACGAGATCCTCGGCCGCTACGGCCTGACCCTGCACACCGCCTGACGCTGGACACGCCTGGCCCTGCGCACGCCTGAGGTCGGCGCGGCACCAGGTCCTTCCGGGCGCGAGCACCCCACCCGGAAGGGCCTGGCGCCCGGCTTCCGGTACGGGGCCGGCGGCGCTGCTCGTCGACCTGTCCGGTGTGCCGCGGACCGACGCCGGTGCACCGCACGCCGGTGCACCGAATGCCGGGCTGCGCGGTGCCGGGCACCGGCGCATGGACGAGGAACCGTCGGCCGGGGCCGGGTGCGGGGCCGGGAGTACGCGGTCCGGACGCCCGCACGGAGTACCCGCGGCGGCCGTCCGGCCGGCGATCACGTGAGGCTCCGATTCACACCTCTCTGCATCAAGCCAGCCTTAAGAGATCGTTAAGCCGAAGGCCACAAGAGAAAACCCCAGGTCAGAGGCGTGCGAGGAGTGTCGCCTGACGTTGCCATGACAGTTACCCCTCCGTAATACTCACTGCCTCGGGTGACATTGCGTCACGTTTGAGAGCGCTCTCGTACCCCTCCTGTCACTCTTCACCGCTCGCCCGGCCCGCCCCCCTCCTCCCCCGTTCAGACAAGGAACCATGCCCATGGCTGCTGCTCATCGCGCACGTCGCCGCTCTCTCGGCGGAGTGGTGCTCCTCGTGACCACCGCCCTGGTCGCGGCGGTGCTCATGTCCTTCACCCGTTCGATGGCCCCGCCCGCGGGTGCCGCAGTTGTCGCGCAGACCTGGTCGGACGAGTTCGACGGCGCGGCCGGCCGCGCTCCTGACGCCGCCAAGTGGACGCTCGAGACCGGCGGTTCGGGCTTCGGCAACCACGAGCTGCAGTACTACACCAACAGCACCTCGAACGCCGCGCTCGACGGCCAGGGCAACCTCGTCATCACCGCGCGGAAGAACACCGACGCCGGCCTCGGCTGCTGGTACGGGCAGTGCCAATACACCTCGGCCCGGCTGAACACCGCCAAAACCTTCACCCAGGCGTACGGCCGCTTCGAGGCCCGCATCAAAATCCCGCGCGGCCAGGGCATCTGGCCCGCCTTCTGGATGCTCGGCAACGACCTCGGCAGCGTGGGCTGGCCGGGCAGCGGCGAGATCGACGTCATGGAGAACATCGGCCGCGAACCCAACACCGTGCACGGTACGGTGCACGGCCCCGGCTACTCCGGAGCGGGCGGCCTCGGCGCCGCGTACAACCTGCCCGGCGGCCGCGCCTTCGCCGACGACTTCCACGTGTTCGCCGTCGACTGGAGCCCGAACTCCCTCGTCTGGTCGGTGGACGGCACCACGTACAAGACCCTCACGCCGGCCGACACCGGCGGCAACAAGTGGGTCTTCGACCACCCGTTCTTCATCATCCTCAACCTGGCGGTCGGTGGGGACTGGCCCGGCAGCCCGGACGCCTCCACGTCCTTCCCGCAGACGATGACCGTCGACTACGTCCGCGCCTCCTCCGCCGGCGCCCCCTCCGCACGCCCGATCCGTGGCATCGGCGGCATGTGCGTCGACGTCGCCGGCGGCTCCGACGCCGACCGCACCCCCATCCAGCTGCACGACTGCACCGGCAGCGCGGCCCAGCAGTGGACCATCGGCGGCGACGGCACCGTCCGCGCCCTCGGCAAGTGCCTGGACGTCGCGGGCGGCTCCACCGCCGACGGCGCCGTCGTCCAGCTCTACACCTGCAACGGCACCAACGCCCAGAAGTGGACGTACACCGCCGCCCGTGACCTCACCAACACCGGTGCGGGCAAGTGCCTGGACGCCAAGGGCAACTCCTCCGCCGACGGCACCCGGTTGCAGACCTGGACCTGCACCGGCGCCGCCAACCAGAAGTGGACGGTCGGCTGACCCACCAGCCCCGCCGCCCTCCCCTCTCCCCCGTCCCTGCGTCCGACCGCTCCCCCGCCCGACCTGAAGAAGAACGGACCCCCACCGTGACGGCTCGCCACCAGCGAACCCTGCCCCGTAGAAAACTCCTCGCCGTGACAGCGGGCCTGGCCCTGGCCGTGCCCGCCGCGGCAGCCTGGCTCGAGATGAGCGCCAACGCGTCCACCACCGCCACGCTCCCCCTGGACCTGGTGAACACCACCGGCAACAACACGGTGTACGCCTATGTGCTCGGCCGTGACCCCGCGGCCGGCGGCACCTGGGCCTTTGTCCAGGCCAACGGCTCCAGCCTGTACCACCCGCCGGCCCCGGCCAACGATCAGACCCCGCTCGGGGCCGACTGTGCCATCCCGCTCAACGCGTCCGGCGCCGGAGCGCGGAGGGTGACGCTGCCGCGCCTGGACAGCGGCCGTATCTACTTCTCCGTCGGCACGAAGCTCACCTTCCTGGTGAACCGCGGCGGCGGTCTGGCCCTGCCGTCGGTGAGCAACCCCACCGACCCCAACGCGAACATCGCTCACGACTTCTGCGAGTTCACCTTCAACAGCGACCAGTTGTACGCCAACATCACGTTCGTCGACATGGTCTCGCTGCCGATCGCCTTCCAACTGGAGACCGGGCAGGGCACCCAGACGGTGCGCGGGCTGCCCGCCGACGGACTGTCCCGGGTCGCCGCAGCGCTGCGGGCCCAGTCCGCCGCCGACGGCAGCGACTGGAGCCGGCTGATCGTCACCGCGGGCGGCCGCGACGTGCGCGTACTCAGTCCCAACCTGGCGATACGCGGCAACAGCGACTTGTTCCGCGGCTACTTCGACGGCTACGTGGACGAGGTGTGGAACAAGTACCGCTCCACCGACCTGCGCATCGACACCCAGTTCACCTGGGGAACCGTCACCGGCCGGGTGAACGGCGACGTCCTCGCCTTCCCCGGGGTCGGCAGCTTCGCCAAGCCGTCCACCCTTTCGATCTTCTCCTGCAGCGACGCGCCCTTCACCACGGGCAACGACCTGATGGGCAATATCAGCGCACGGCTCGCCGCCGCCTTCAACCGCACCACCCTGCTGGACAACCCCCACCAGCCGACCGCGGAGAAGCCCGCCGCCTTCTACACCCGGCCGCGCACCAACCACTACTCCCGCATCCTGCACAACACCACCCCCGACCATCTCGGGTACGCCTTCCCCTACGACGACGTGCACCCGGACGGAGTCGACTTCGAGGGCAAGGTGCAGTCCGGCACCCCCGGCCGCTGGACCATCACGGTCGGCGGTGTGGCCGGCGGCGGCACACCGGCCCCGACGCCGACCGCCACCGCCACCGCCCCGGGCGGCGGGGTCAGCGCCTTCACCACCATCCAGGCCGAAGCGTTCAATGCCCAGTCCGGAGCACAGGTCGAGGCCTGCTCCGACGGCGGCGGCGGATCCGCCGTCGGCCATCTGTCCAACGGCGACTGGCTCAAGTTCTCGGCCGTCGCCTTCGGCTCCACCGGCGCCACCCGCTTCGACGCCCGAGTCGCTTCCGGGGCCGCCGGCGGAGTCAGCGGCCTGGTCCAGGTCCGCCTCGACAGCCCCACAGCCACCCCGGTCGGCGGCTTCGCCGTCGCCAATACCGGCGGCTGGCAGGCCTGGCGCACCGTCCCCGCCGACATCCGCCGCACCACCGGAACCCACGACGTCTATCTGACCTTCGACAGCGGCCAGCCCTCCGACTTCGTCAACGTCAACTGGTTCTCCTTCGCCTAAGGGCTGTCCCGTAATCCGCGGTGGGTCAGCGCACGGCGTCAGATGCGGTGCATCGCAAGGCGGAGGGTCGTACTCATACCGGGCGTATTCGGGCGATCCGACAACGCAGCGAGGTGCCGTAGCTGGCGTCGTGCGCCCGCCGGGGATTACGGGACAGCCCTTAGGGTTCCTCACCGGGCGCGGTCTCCTCGAAGCCGGCCCCACGAGCGTCGGCCGCAGGCCTCCCGGACAGGACGGGGCGACCTGAGGAACACCGGTGCCGTCAGCCGAACAGGGAGAAGGACGCGGGTCGAGCGGGAGCGGGCGGCCGAGCAGCCCGCGCAACTGGTCGAAGCGCAGGAACATGCCCGCGCTGACCCGCGCCCGACGTCGGCCGTTGGCCGCGCCCTCGGTACCGGGGCGCCAGTCGATCCAGTAGGTGACGGCGTCCCGGTCGACCGGTCCGGGGGCCTGGGTGTGCAGGGCCACGAGGCCGCGCCGGCAGTCCATGAGGCAGCGGAAGAGCAGGTCCGGACGGCCCAGCCCGTACAGCCGGTGGGCTGCCAAGAGTCCTCGTCCTCCAGCGGGGCCACGACGGCCGCGAGGGCCCGGTGGGCGGCGTGCAGAGCGCGGACCGGTTCGGCCCGGACGGGTTCTGGGGGCGGGTCCTGGTCCTGAGTCGGGCGACCGCATGGCAGCCGCCGCCTCCGTCCGACGCTCCGCCGGGGCAGTCACAGCCAGCGCCGCCACCGTAGCCCTCGGCCCTGTCGGCGCGATCGGCATCTTCTGCCCCTCCTGGCCACCCTGGCATTCCTGCCCGCCGTCCGTTTGCGCGCGCCAACCAGGGAGATCTCGTCGGCGAAGCCGCCGCTGCGGTAGCGGCCGCTGCCGCAGCGGCCGACCCGCCGGTCGGAGTCCCTCACCCCATCAACTACACCTGGGTGAAAAGGAATTGGCGCATAAAAGTCCACCGGCGTGGTCAATGGCACGGCATGCGCGGCACGACTGGAAGTGGGAACCGTTCACGCGTGGATGTGTGTCTCCAGGCAAACAGCGAGACGTGTCCGGGCGGGTCCCGGCTCGATCCTCAGGGGGGATCTTGACTTCATCGCACCGCGGAAGACTGAGTGCACTGGCCGCCGGCGGCGTACTGGCCCTGGCCGTCAGCGCCCTGGCCGCCGCCCCGAGCAGCGCCGCCCCGCAGCCCGGCATACCCGAATCCGCCGCCGCCCGGCCATCGGCCGGCCCGGCGGCGGATTCGGTCCCCGAGGCCGCACCGGGCAGCGATCGCGAGTACCCGAGCGTCGTCATGCCCGACCGCGCCGTGCGGCCGGCGGCGCCGACCGCCGCCAAGCCGCGGCACGATGTCGACGGCGACGGCATCAGCGACATGATCGTCATGGAGTTCGACCAGACCACGGCCGTCTATCTGTCGTCGATCTCGACCTGGAGCCAATACACGATCTACAAGACCGACCCCGACCCCTCCGCCTCGTTCAAGGACCTGCTGCCGGTGGGCAACGTGGGCGGCACCAGCAAGGCCGAGCTGCTCTCGCTCTCCTTCGACGGTGTCCTCACGCTCTACGAAGCCGGCCTGACGAGCACGTCGGCGCCCCTTTGGTCGGGCCGCGGATGGCAGATCTACAACCGCGTCATGGCCACCGGCGACCTGACCGGAGACCGCCATCCCGACTTGCTGGCCCGGGACCACGCCGGCGACCTGTGGCTGTACACCGGCACCGGAAGCGTGAGCAAACCCTTCAACACGCGGGTCAAGGTCGGCTCCAGCTGGGGGATCTACGACCAACTGGTCGGAGCCGACGACGTCGACGGCGACGGCCTGGGCGACGTCCTCACCCGTACGCTGAGCGGTGAGTTGTGGTTCCACAAGGGAGCCGGCAGCGCCACCGCCCCGCTCAAGGCCCGTGTCAAGGTCAGCACCGGCTGGAACGCGTACAACGTGATCACCGGCTCGGACGACGGTGACGGCGACGGTCTGAGCGACCTGCTCGCCCGCGACCGGGACGGCGTGGAGTACTGGTTCAAGTCGGTCGGTGGCGGCAAGTTCGCCGCACCCGCGTACTTCGGCAGTGGCTATGAATTCAACAAGTTCATCGTCGGCGCGGGCACCACGCCGCTCTACGGCAAGGGACAGAACCTCGGCACCGAAGCGGACGACGACCTCGCCAAGTACAGCGCCCTGGCCAACGGCGACTACCGGTCGCCACCGGTCTGGGCCGGCAAGGAGACGCCCGGCTCCCGCAACACGTACGCCACCGGTCTCAACAGCCGCAACCACGCGACCTACGTGCAGAACATCGGCAGCGACCTGTACATCCAGGGCGAGCGGGTCAGCACGACGTGGAACTACACCATGACGGTCGGCCCCGGTGACCTCACCGGCGACGGCAAGGGCGACCTCCTCGGTCGCGACTCCGCCGGCACTCTGTGGCTCCATCCCGGCGACGGTGCGCTGGTGACCAGGTTCGGCGCGCGCATCAAGGTCGGCACCGGCTGGAACGGCTACGACGCGCTCGTCGGCGCGGGCGATTACTCCGGCGACGGGCGGCCCGACCTGCTCGCCCGGGACGCCTCCGGCCGCCTGTTCCTCTTCAAGGGCACGGGCACGGCCACCGCGCCGTTCGCCACCCGGGAGCAGGTGGGCAGCGGCTTCGACCAGTACGACAAGCTGTTCGTTCCGGGTGACATCGACGGCGACAGCAAGGGCGACCTGCTCTGCCGTCTTCCGAACGGCGTCGTGTACCGGTACTCCTCGACGGGCAAGGCCGGTACCGAGACCTTCGCCGCCCGGGTGAAGTTCGGTACCGGTTGGAACCTCTACAAGAACATCGTCTGAGTCCCGAGGCTGCCCGGTCGCGAAGCGGCGACGGCACGGGTCCGGTCCACCGGCACCAGCCGGCGGGCCGGACCGGTGTCCTACGGCCGGTGCGGCCGCCCAGGGACGAACAGGGCACTTCACGAGTCCGGGTTCTGGCCCGTCCGTGGAGCGGTGACGCTCAGTGCTGTTGGACGGCTGTGCGCACGGTGATGTGCCACCACGACCGACGGTGGTGTCGATGGGACGGTCGGCCATGCCTGTCCTGGCAGACGCGGACCACCTGGCCTTCCAGGTGGACGCGGTCCGCACCGGCCCCGAGCTGTTCCGCGCCGAGGATCAGTTCACGCCGGGTTGGGCGCTCATCGGCTTCTGCTCGCGGGCGGCTGCGACGGGCAACGGTAGGAACCGACGGGGCACGCCCCTGCCGTCGGTGAAAGTTCATGGTGCAGACCCTCGCCGCCGCCGGCGCGCTCCAGCGCGAGCGCGCGGGCGAACGGGAGGTGGTCCGTCGGGCCCGCTCCTTTCTGATCGAGGCGATCGAGCGAGCCGGCGCCGGAGAGTTCGACAGCTCGGCCACGAGCCTTCCGAGCCGTGGGTGCAGGGGCCCACGAAGTTCACCGCTTGAGCAGTACCCGCGCCCGAAACTGCTTCCCGAGGAAGGCGTGGCAGTGGACCGGCACGGCCGCCCTACGGGAGTCCCGTCCCAGCCGGAGCCCGCACCGGCCCACCCGCCGACTCGCCGGTCAGGGGGCGTCGATGAGTACCCGGCCGTCGGTCGGCACGGCTGCCGCGAACCCGTTCGCGTAGGCGTTCTGCACGCGGGACCGCTCCGTCGCGTTGGGCACGGCGTTGGTGCAGGCCGTCCCGGCGCTGGACCCGGACATCAGCTGCGAGCACGGTCCCGGTTTGGTGTCCGGGAGGCCCAGGCTGTGGCCCAGCTCGTGCGCAGCGATGCGCGTCTTGTCGTACCCCTGGCTCACGGCCTGCGCGCCGAGTTCGACTCGGACCTGTCGCCCCGGACGGACCGGACCGAGGGTGGCTTGCGGCCAGCCGGTGGTGGCCACGATGACGATCTCGGCCCGGGCCCCGGGCGCGGCCTCCACCAGCCGTACGTTGCTGACGTTCGCGTTCCAGGAAGCGACCCGGCCGCAATGGCCGCTTCCCAGCCGCCGGCTCGGCTGTCGTCGTATCGGAGTGTCACTATCGCTGCGGTGGCGTCCGGTATGGGCGCGGGTGCCGCGGTCGCGGCGGTTGCAGCCGCGAGGACCAGCGCGGCGGCAGAGGTGCCGACTTTCAGCCAGGTGCCCAGAGACATGGTCGTCTTCCTTCATGCGTGGGGGGACCCGGCCCCTCGGCGGAGCCGGGGCACTGGAGACGCCGCCACCGCCCGCCTGTGGCCCGCGAGTCCGGACAGCCGCCCCTCCGGAGCCCTAAGAAGGTAGTCCCGAATCCCACTATCCCGTCATGCACCTGCCAGCCAATTCCCGCGGGCCCTCCGGCCGATGCCCGGACAGCGGGCGGCCCGGCCGCCAGAACAAGATGCGAACAGGCGCTCCGATCCGCCCCGCCGGGCTGTCCAGGACGTGGGTGAACTCGGTGGCGCACGCGGGCCGCGATTGCGGGAACGCGGAGCCGGGAAAGAGCAGCCCATCGCGACGGACGAGGCCACCTCCCACACTGTTGGGCTGCCGGACGAGCGGCCTCCGGCCCGCCGACGCTCCGCTGCCCGGCGCCCGTGGTCCGCGCCCGGCATGGCCGCCGCGCTCACAGCCCTGATCAAAGGCGGTCTAGGCGGTGGCGGGTGCCTGGCCAGTGGGCTCCGCCAACGTGAAGCTGCAGGTCAAGGGTTAGACCGTCCGGCAGTTTCCTGATCTTCGTCATCAGCGGGCGACTAGGGTTGTCCTGTGGATCTTGCGCCGCTGGGCCGGTTGGCCAGATGGCCGTTGCGGGCGAGGTGGGGAACCTTCGGGCCACGGTCGCGAGGGTAGATGAAAGGGTTTTGATGCCGGATAAGTCTTCTCCCCTGTGGTGGCTGTTCGCCACGATCAGTGTGGTTGTGTATCTCGCCGCGCTGTTGCCCGGGATGGTGAACTGGCGGCAAAAGCTCTGGGTGTCATGCGGCCCGGTGGCAGGGTTCGTGGTGCTCACCGCCTCGAGCGTCAAGCAAGAGTGGTCTCTGAGCGAGGTACTTCCCGTCTACTGCGGGATAACCCTGGGGATCGCGCTGGGGGTTGTGGGGCACTGGAAGGCCATGCGCAGCTTCATGACGTGGCGTGCGGAGAACCCGGCCAAGCCTGATGACGAGGGGCCGGATGTGCCCTGGGTGCTGCAGATGGCGTTCACTCTTCCGATCTTTTTCGGTGGCACGATCTGGTACATGAACACCTACTGACCTCGGCGGTTGGCTTCGCGGTTCGTCAGTACGGGCAGGGCGGGCCGGAAGTGGTGGCAGGGCGCTTCGAGCGTCGATGTCCGGGCGGGATCCCTCGACGGCCGGCCGCCCGCGAGGTTCTTCTGTTGGACGACTCTCAGCATGAGCAGGAACCAGCGGCTTGCCGACACCCGCGATGGCGATGTACCGGTAAGCCGCGAACCGGGGAAGGATCACAGGCAATTCCGCTGCTGCACCCCGTGCCGCGACGACGTGGACCAGACCGAACAACACCCTCAGCCTCCGACGGCCGTGGGCGGCCCCAGCGTCCCCGGGCGGGGCCCAACCCCGGGGCCGCTCACGCCTTCGAGGAGGTCATAAGTCATAGGTCATACATGTATGCGTAGTCGGTGGGGTCGACGGAGCAGTACCTCGCGTCGCGTACAGCCTTGAGGATGAACCCGACGAAGAGCACGAGGGCTCCGCTGCCGACGAACCACCCTCCGGCAGCCGTCAGGCGGGCTTCCAGCACCGGCCCGGTGTACTGGAACAGTCCGATGCCGAAGAGCACCACGCCGACCACGAAGGCGCCCCTGGATGCCAGCTGGAGCCTGTCGACGCGGTCTCTCAGCTGCGGCTTCGGATGGGCGGCCACCGGGATGCCGGCCCCGCCGTCGGCCTGGGTCGCGTCCCGGGCAACCGGCGGCCGCCCCGTCTCTTCGCCGTCCTCCCGCGGGGCGGGATGACGGTCGAGGACCCGGCCGACGGCCTGCTGTGCCGGGGCGAGCGGCAGGTCCTCGACGTGTTCGTCCTGGCCGGCTCCGGCTGCCGCGAGTTCCGCCTGGAGGCTCACCAGGTCCTCGCGCAGCCGGGCGGACTCGACGCGTAGGCGGTCGCGTTCCTGCCGGAGGGCTGTCGCCTCGGCGGCCGAGTCCTCCAGCAGCCCGCGGACGATTTGGATCTCGTTCTCCTGTGCGAGCAGGTCCTGGCCGAGGCGCGCTTCCTTCGTTTCCCGGGCCCGTAGCTGCTCCGCGCTGTCGGCTCGCGCCCGGTCGAGGCGGGCGTCGAAGGCGGTGCGGTCCCGTCGGCGAGCCTCTTGTTCCTCCTGGAGCAGGGCGTTCAGGCGGGCGGTCTCCTGCTGATGGTCATGCTGCCGGGTACGGAGTTCGTCCTCGGCTGCGGTGAGGGCCTGGCCGGTCGCTTCGTGCCGGACCAGGAGGTCGTCGTAAGCGGCCTGCCGGCGGCGGTGCTCGCCGATGACCTCCTCCAGGCGGGCCTGGACCCGGTCATGGAGGAGGACGGTCTCCTCGTAGGCGTCGGCCATCGCCAGGCGCTCGGCGAAGGCCGGGTGCACCTCTCCGAGGGCCGCGGTGTGCAGGCGCAGCGACAGGGACCGGACCTCGTCGCTCGCCCCGCAGAGCTGGACGATCGCCTCGACCGTGGAGCGCTGGGGAAGCCGGTCGCCCGAGAGGTTCTTAGAGAGGGTCGAGGCGCTCATGGCCGCGCCCGGGGCGACGTTCTTGCTGGCCAGGTCCGCGGCGTCGATCAGGGACCGGAGGTGCCGGACGAGCGCCAGCTTGTGCGGACGGTTCCTGAAGACCTCCGGTTTCAGCGGGTTGAGTGGTCGGCGGCCGGGCCGGGGCCCTGCGCCTGCGGTGGCTTCGCCGCCGGTTCCCTCCTCGGCAACACCCGTCATGCCTGTTCTCCCGGTTGACAGTTGCGGAAAGAAGATCGTTTCCCTTGGCGCACCCATTGCCGGGACGTGACGCTCGAACCACACCCCGCGGCACGGCCTCAGCGGCAGAGCGGCGGCGGTGATGTCCTGCGACCTTCCATGTACTGAGGAGAACCATCGTGCCGAGCCGTCGTCCCCCGCGTGGCAGCTTTCCCGTAGATCTCGCCGTGTTCCTGGCGGTCCTGGTGACCGGCGTCGTCCTCGTCCTCGTCGGCCGTGTCTCCCCCGAGGCTCTCGCCGGCTACGCCTCCGCTCTGGCCGGCCTGTACGCGGCCTGGCACCACCGCCCCCGGAGCGGGCACGCCGAGCAGAGCCCTTCCGAAGCCCCGCCCGCACCCGAACGGTAGAGACCGCCACCTGCATCGGCGAGATCATGCACGAGGTCCACCGAGCCGGGGGATCCCGGCGGAGGAGATCGTCCGCATCCTGCGCACCGCCGTCTCCATGGACGGCAGGATGAACGACGAGGACCGCACGGCCTCCTTCACAGCGGGGTGTTGATCCGGCCGTGGCGGTCCATGTCGACTCGCCGGTGTCGGGGTCGACGCCAGTCGAGCCCGACACCGGCGGGGATGGTCCGGGCTCACGCGGGGTGGGGGGAAATGACCTGCGGCCGGTGAGGGGTGACGCTCTGGAACAGGTGGGCAGCGGCGGGCCGGAGACCTGTTCGAGGCTGACCTGCCCGGCCGGTCAGCCTCGTGGCCCCCGGGTCTCCTCCTCGCGACGGAATGCTTCGTCGCAGGACTCGGTGATGCGCCTGGCGACCAGGGTGGCGGTGTTCAGGAGGCCTCCGTTGTGCAGCTCCAGCCGCCAGGGGCCGCTGCTCAGGGCCACTCCCGGGACGGGACCCTCCCGGCGGGCCATGACCTGCCAGCCGCGTGCCTCCAAGGCGGTCTCCAGGGCGGCCAGTCGGGCCTCGTCCGCGGGGCCGTCGCCAGTCCAGTCCGCGATGCAGTCGGCCGTCCCGCCCCCGTCCGAGGTAGGGACCGGGCCTGCAGGGATCCCGGCGGCCGCGGCCGCGGCGGCGAGTTCCGCCGAGACCGCGGCCCGCGAGGGGTCGCGTGCGGCGCGGAGCGCGGTCTTCGACGACGCCGGTTCCCGGATCCAGCCGTCGCCGGCGGGGTACTCCTCGGCCGGGGCCGCCATGAGGGCGACCCCTCCGGCAACGGCTGCGGTCACAAGTGCCGCGGCCGCAGCCCACTTTGCGCCACGGCCCCAGCCCACGGTCCTGCCCATACGTCCCCCACCTCGCGCGATATACCGGAGCGGCATGTTCCGGCGCAGACACAGGCTAGTTCCGGCACTTCGGTGACCATCGACCGGCGTACGTGAGAGCTCCGTGCGGCCTGCCCGCTCCGCAGTTGACGGCCAACGGGACGCTCCGGAGAGGAGCGGGGGCCCTCGAGAGTCCGACCCCGGCCGCGCGTGCGGGGCGCCCCGGTACGCCTGGACGGTGCGTGCCCGGACCGAAACCGGCTCTCGGCGGGGCACACCGACGCACACATCGTGACCTGCGGAGATGCCGCGCGTTCCGGTATGTGGCGGGATTCCTGCCGGCTGGCTGAAGGGGGGTATCGTCCCCCGGTCACGGACGGCAATCGGAGCGTCTGTTCAACCCAAGGAGTCCGACATGACCGATCTGAACTCGCTGCGGGCAAGCCTGGCGTCAGGTGAACACGAGTTCGCCGACACCTTGGCGTTCGTCACCGCGCATTTCGAATACCAGCCGCAGGCATTCCGCAACGGTGAACAGGAAAACGCGGCAGGTGAGAACGAGGGTTCCTGCAAGACGCTGGCACTGGCCCTGCTGGAAGGACTGAGCGACCAGGAAGCACTGCAGGCGTTCGGCGAGCACTACCGCAGCGTGCTGGCAACGCCGAACGACACCGATCACAGCAACATCCGCAACCTCATGGCCCATGGCCTGGCAGGGGTGCGCTTCGCCGGGCAGCCGTTGACCCGGAGGAGCTGAAACAACGACGGCACCGGCAACGGGGCGGTCCCGGCCTTCCCCGCGCGCCCGCCGCCGACCGCCTGCGCCTGCGCCTGCGCCTGACATACGTGCCGATCCGCGGCGCGGCCCGCGAACTCCTCTCGGCTGTCGTCCCCGCCGCGGAATTCCTCTGGAGCCGGGCGTCGGGATGCGCGTGCGATGGAGCGGCCGGCAGGTGGCGGAAGCGTCGCTGACTCCCTGCAGTCCCGGTCGGTACGAGCGTGTCCTCATGCCCGGCGACGAGAAGACGCTTGCGGCGATCGGTGCGATCGCCACGGGTGAGAGCACTGCCCGCCTCTACGTCGCCCCCGCCCCGCCGGGCCGGCCGGAGCGGCTGCATCTGTGTGTTCGCGGAGCTCCCGGTGCTGTGCGCGTCACCGGCTTCCTCGAGACGCACCGGGACCTTCTGGTGCGGCAGACACAGGCCGCCATGCGGTGTGCTGCTGCCGCGTGTGAAAGCGCCGGCGACACAGGAGCCGCGGGCCGGCTGCGGAGCATGGCCGGTGCGTTGCCTGCCGCGAGACGGGCCGCGGACAGGAAGAGCACGGGCCGCAGTGTGCGGACGGTCTCCGGTGGGCTGCCGACGCTCGGGCCTCGTCGCTGAACCCAGGCCTGTCGCCGCCTCGCCGGCCCCCTCGCCGGCCCGCTCGCGGCCGCGGAGCGCCGCGGGGGCTGTGCGGGGCGGCCTGCGGGCCGTGGGCGGCTGCCTGGGGCGGTCGGGCCCGGCGTCGTCGTTCTCCGGGCCGGTACGGACGTTCTCCGGGCCGGTACGCAGCGGACCGGGTGTGCGTGGACGTCGTGGGGCTGGCCGCGGGTCGGATTTCCGCGGTGGGGCCGGAGCCCCGTCCGGGTTCTCGCGCCGGGGCCCGGTTCCGGGGCGGGCTTCGGGGTTTCCGGTCTGCGGAAACCCCGGGGCTCCGCCCGGGGGCCGGGGGGGCGGATGTCAGGCGTTTTGCCTGGTCGGCCTGCCTGCAGGGCTCGATGCGACGGCCGGCGGCCGGGCGGCCCCGCGATCCGGGGCAGGCGGCCGGCTCTGATCGTCAGAGCGCTATGCCCTCATTACGTAGATATTCTGTGAAGTGTGATCGAGTCTGGACGGCCGCGGCTCCGCCGGCGCCCCGGCCCGGGAAGACTTGTGCGGCTGTCGCCGGTCATCCTGACCGTCGTCATCGCCAGCCTGGCCTACGCCACTCCTCCGGAAATGGCCTTCAGCCGTCTCCTGCCCGCAGCGCCGGCCCTCGCCGCCGCCATGTGGCCGGTGCTTCCCACCGTTCTGCTCGGGACGGTCTGCCTCCTTCTGATGATCGGCCTCGGCTTCGTCTTCCCCGATCTGGGGACGTGGTGGACGGCCTCGGGGATCATCGCGGTCACCGTGGCGGCCGCGTACGGAAGCCACGTCCGGCTCCAGCGGGAGCGCACCCTCTTCCAGGTCCGGCTCGTCGCCGACGCGGCGCAGCAGGTGGTGCTCAGCCCCATGCCCCGCCGCTTCGGCAGTATCGAGATCGAGGCGCTGTACCTGG
The DNA here is from genome assembly GCF_045160505.1 of Streptomyces sp. NBC_00029. NCBI lineage: Bacteria > Bacillati > Actinomycetota > Actinomycetes > Kitasatosporales > Streptomycetaceae > Streptomyces > Streptomyces sp. NBC_00029. Next base: position 8,705,741 of record NZ_CP108292.1, on the reverse strand, counting down.
CGGCCGCGGCCGAGGCACGCATCGGCGGGGACTTCTACGAGGTGGTCGACACGCCCTTCGGGGTGCGGCTGCTCATCGGTGACGTGCGGGGCAAGGGCCTGCCGGCGGTGGGGGCGGCCGCGGCGATCGTCAATGCCTTCCGGGAGGCCGCCTACAGCGAGAAGGACATGGTCAACGTCGCGCGCCGGCTGGATGCCAGCAGCACCCGCTACAACGCCGCCTTTCCACCCGAGGGGCCGATGGAGCGGTTCGCCACCGCCCTTCTCGTCGAGATCCCGCACGAGGGGAGACGTATCGGCATCCTCAATTGCGGGCATCCCCCGCCGCTGCTCCTGAACGGCGGGAAGGTCCGTTTCCTGGAGCCCACCAATCCTTCGGCGCTGCTGAGTCTCGCGGAGCTGATCGGCGACCACTACAACGTCGACACCTTCGATTTCGCCCCCGATGACCTGCTGCTTCTCTATACCGACGGGATCGCCGAGACCCGCGCCCGCGACGGCGAGTTCTTCCCGTTGGCGGCCTGGATGCGCCGACAGCCCCCGACACCGCCCCGTGAGCTGCTCACGGCCCTTCACCGCGACCTTCTCGACTACAGCAGAGGAGGTCTCGACGACGACATCGCCGCCCTCGCCGTACGGCTGTGCAGGCCCTGAGCCCTGCCCGGGTCTGCCGTTCGGTTCAGTCTTCGGTGTCCGGCGAAGCAGGTGCGTTCCCGGCGGTGGGGGTGATCCGGGCGGTCCATGACCAGGGCTCCCGGGGCGGATCCCATTTCACCTCGGTCTCGGTGTCGTGGAAGTGGCGCGCGAGTTCCCTCACCATCACCGCCGCCGCGGCCCGTGCTTCCTGCGGTCCGGTGCCGGTGGGCACGTCCAGGCGGCCGCAGAGCATTCCGCCTTCCACGGTGAGGATGCTGGTGCGCCAGCCCTCCGGCGTCGCCAGCAGGACGATCCCCTTCGGAATGCCGAAGACGGGGCGCTTCCTCTTCACCTTCTTGCGTCTGACCATGCCGCCATTCAACGACGGCCGGGCCGGTGGGGGCTTGCAGGGGGCGGCGCGCTCGGGCGGGCCGCCCCCCGGGCATCACTTCGACTGGTAGACGCCGAAGACGTCGAGCACCAGGTCGGCGTCCTGGTAGCCCTGGTTCCAGAAGGTGATGACGCCGTGGTCGCCGTCGCCGGCCTGCACCAGGTTCGGGACGATCGCGCCGGCCGTCCAGTTCAGGGTGGAGGTGCCGGGGCGCGGTGCGGCGGGTGCGGCGCTCTCGCCGGGCGCCGGCAGCGGGTAGGGGCTCGGCTCCACCGAGAGGAACCCGTCTCCGCCGGTCTCGGTGACGGTGGTGTTCAGTACGTACGCCTCGACACCCGTCGCGGCCTCGGGTGTGAACCCCTGCGTGATGTACTCGCGGGCCCGGAACCGGCCGCCGGGCCAGCCGTAGGCCTCTTCGCGGGTGTCGAGGGTGCGGAACGGGGTGAAGGGCAGGAAGGCGGCCTTGCTGTCCTTGCTGTAGTAGCCGACGACGTCGACGACCACGTGGGCCGGCATCCAGGCCCCGTTGAAGACCTTGATCGTCCCGTCCGCGGCCACCGGCACGATCACGGCGTTGGCGACCGTCTGGCCGGTCACGAAGTTCAGGTTCGATGCCGTCGGGACCGGCCCGTCGCCGTAGGCGGTCAGGTGGCCCGTCCCCTGGGGTTCGGTCACCGTGACGTTCAGCGCCACGGCCGTGATGCCCTCGGGCACCCCGTTCAGGCCGCTGATCCGGGTCGTGAACGCGCTGCGTGCGGCGAGTTTGCCCGGGGCGGTGCCGGTGCCGAGGCCCTTACGGGTGTCCACGAACCGGGCGGGCGCCATCGAGGTGTAGCCGGCGGCCTGGGCCCGGGTGAAGTAGCCGGTGACGTCGGCGATCAGGTCGACCGGCTGTCCGCCGCCGTTGTAGAGCTCCACGTACCCGTCCTCGCCGACCGGCACGATCACCAGGTTCGGGACGGACCGGCCGGCCGTGTAGTTCAGGTTGGAGGTGCCCGGGCGGTCGTAGCCGGTGCCGGGCCATGCGGTCACGTAGCCGCTGTCGACGGTCTCGGTGACCGTGACGTTGAGGGCGACGGCGGTGACGCCCGCCGGGACGGAGGCGTTGCCGGCCACCTTGACCCGGGCGGAGCCCTGTCCGGGGACCTTGGCCGCGGGTGCGCCGGTGCCGGTGCCGTAGCGGGTGTCGAGGAGCCGGGTCGGGGTGTGCGGGGTGAAGTCGGAGCCGGGGGTGAGGAAGGCGCCTCCGTTGACGGCCTGGACGGCGTTGGCGGTGTCGGTCACCGTCACCTTGACCTGGTACTCGCCGGACTTGTCGTACGTGTGGGAGTGGTGCAGCTCGGCGGTGCCCTGGGCGGTGAGCGTGTCGGTCTTCCCGTCGCCCCAGTCGATGACGACGCCGAGTGCGAAGTCGGCGCTGGTGATCAGAGTGGTGAGCTCGATGCCGTGTGCGGTGTAGCTGGTGCCGCTGACGTCGACCGCGAGGGTCGGGTTGGCTCCCGCGTCCAGTGCGGCCGGCCCGTCCTGTGCGGCCTGCGCCGTCTGCGGGGCTTGTGCGGCCTGTGCGGTCTGTGGCGCGGCGGTTTTGGCGTTCGCCTTGCCGTTGCCCGCGGCGGTGGCGGCGGGCAGGGCGGTACGGATCGTACGGTCGGCCGGGCTGTGGAAGCCCTTGGAGGTGGATGCCTCGGCTATCGCCTCGGCCACACCGGCCGCGGCGGGTACGGGATCCGCCGCCTGCGCGGTGCCCGGGATGATGCCGAGACCGGCGGCCACGAGGGCAGCGGTCATTACGAGTCGGTGGTTGCGCACCGGCCCCCCAGTTGTGGTGATGAGCGAAGAGGGGCCACCGTATGGAAGGTTCCGGCCAAGGGTCGCGGGGTTCTGTCGGGATTCACTCCATAGGGGCCAAGGCTTTACCGGCTGTGCGGTTTGTGATCGACAGGAAGCCGCCGGAACGGGCCGGGCACGCCCGGCCGGCAGGCGCCGGCCGGCACCGGCGGCCGTGGCGGCCGCCCCGTCGCCGCGGAAGCGGTTTCTCGCCACTCGCGGGCCGCCCGGGGGCGCCCTTCACCGGGTTTCGTTCATGATGCATTCATCGCATGCGGCATGCGATGAATGATGCCGATCGCCCGATTCGGACACCGACATGACGGGGTGTTTCCTTGACCGCTTGCCCACGGATGCTCCTGGCGCTGATCGCGGCCCTGTGCGCCGTCATCGGCGCCACCGCTCTCGGCGCGGCCCCGGCGGCAGCAGCCGATCAGCGTCACCCGGTCTATGCCATCGCGCACCGCGTCGACACCCTGGGCGGTGTGGACGCCGCGCTCGCGCACGGGGCCAACAGCATCGAGATGGACGTCTGCGCCTGGTGGAACCCGAACGAATGGCGGGCCTGGCACGACTGTTCATCGGCCGGTGACAACCGGCTGGGCCCCAGCTTCGACAGCATGATCGACCGCATTCTCGCCCACGCGAATGCAGGACGCCGGCTGGCGCTGGTCTGGCTGGACATCAAGGACCCGAACTACTGCGGGGAGCGGGAGAACCGCGGATGCAGCGTCGCGGGACTGCGTGACAAGGCGCAGCGGCTGACGGCCGCCGGGATCCCGGTGCTCTACGGGTTCTACGAGTACCACGGCGGCAGCGACCCGGACGTCGGCGGCCGGGGGTGGAGGAGTCTGGAGGGCAGGCTCGGCGGTCTGGAGGGGATCACGACGACCGGGACCCGCGACCGGGTCCAGGGTGCCTTCAACCGGTCCGGTCCGGGGTTCCCGGCCGGCCGCCGGGTGATGGACTACGGCGACAGCGACATCACCAAGGGGTTCGGCAACTGCACGGAACCCACGTACTACACGTGCGCGGAGCTGAAGAAGGGCGCCGCGGACCGTGACAGCGGGGCCCTCGCGGCCACCCTGGCCTGGACGACCACGTACAACGATCCGTGGTACGTCGACAAGCTGCTGGGCGACGGGCGGGTGGACGGCATCATCGCGGGCTACGGGGCCTTCACCGGGGTGCGTGACTACAACGGCGGCTGGCAGTGCGCCCATTCCATCGGCCTCGTCCGCGACTGGGTGAACCGCCACGGCGGTACCCATCGGATGGCGACCGCCGGTGACCGCCTGTTCGGCTAGGGCAGCACGACGATGCCGTGCACCGGCCGGGCCCGTATCCGGTGCACGGTGTCGCGGTCGCGCCCGGCGCCCGCGGGGGCGGGTCCCCGCGGGGGCGGTCAGCCGGTGAGGGTGGCGAAGAAGGCGCGGACGTCGGTGAGGTACGCCTGCGGCTGTTCCAGTGCGAGGAAGTTGCCCCCGTGTTCCAGCTCGCTCCAGTGGGTGATGCGGTGGTCCCGCTCAGCGAACCGGCGGATGGCGACATCGGTGTTCAGGACGACGGCGACGCCGGTGGGGACGGTGCCGCGCGGCTTCGGTGCCCAGGCGCTCGCGTCGTGGCCCGCTTCGTAGTAGAGGTTCGCCGAGGAGCCGGCCGTGCCGCTGAACCAGTAGACGCTGATGTTGGTCAGCAGGCGGTCGCGGCCCACCGCGTCCTCGGGGAGTTCGGCGGCGGGGTCCGTCCATTCCTTGAACTTCTCGGCGATCCAGGCGAGCTGGCCGACCGGCGAGTCGTGCAGGCCGTAGGCGAGGGTCTGCGGGCGGGTGGACTGGATGGCGTTGAAGCCCATCCGGTCCTGCTGGAACTCCTCCAGCCGGGCGAGGCGTTCCTGCTCGGAGGCGGTCAGCCCCTCGCATTCGGCGGGGTCCCCGGAGGGGAAGGTGATCAGGCCGTTGACGTGGATGCCGATGACCCGGTCGGGGGCCCGGCGCCCCATCTCGGCGGCGATCCAGGCTCCGCCGCCCGTTCCCTGGACGCCGTACGAGTCGTGTCCGAGCCGGCTCATCAGCTCGACGAACGCGGCGGCGATGCGGCCGGTGTTCCAGCCGGCCTCGCCGAGCGGGCCGGAGAAGCCGGTGCCCGGCGTGGAGGTCACGACGACGTGGAAGTCCTGCGCCAGCGGCCGGATGACGTCGACGAACTGGACGAACGAGCAGGGCCAGTCGTGCAGCAGGAGCAGCGGGACGGCCGCCGGGTTCTGCGAACGGACGTGGAGGAAGTGGATGTTCTGGCCGTCGATCTCGGTGGTGAACTGGGGGAACTCGTTGAGCTCCGCCTCCGCCTTGCGCCAGTCGAAGCCGTCGGCCCAGTACGCGGCCAGGGCCTTGAGGTAGTCGCCCGGCACGCCCCGGCTCCAGCCGGCGCCGGGGATCTCGCTGCCCCAGCGGGTGCGCCCCAGCCGGTCGCGCAGGTCGTCGAGCTCGGCCTGCGGGATGTCGATGCGGTAGGGGCGGATCCGGGCGTCGGTGTTGCTGCTGGTCTCCATGGGTAGAACGATATTCTCGATATAGGCACGGTGCCTTCCTAATGACACTTCAGGCTGGGCTTCATGCTTGATACTTCCGCGCGTCTGCTGCGTCTGCTGTCCCTGCTGCAAACCGCTCGGTCCTGGCCGGGGTCCGAGCTGGCCGAGCGCTTGGGGGTGAGCGGGCGGACGGTCCGCAACGACATCGACCGGCTGCGTGAGCTCGGTTATCCCGTGGACGCCACGCGCGGCACGACCGGCGGCTACCGGCTGGGCGCCGGGGCGGTGATGCCCCCGCTGCTCCTCGACGACGAGGAGGCCGTCGCGGTGACGATCGCCCTGCACACCGCTGCGCAGGGCACTGTCCCCGGCACCGAGGAGACCTCGCTGCGGGCGCTGGCCAAGCTCGAGCAGGTGCTGCCCTCGCGTCTGCGCAGGCGTGTGCGGGCCTTGCGGGCGTACACGGTGGCCGTGCCCGCCGACCGTCCGGCGCCTGCCGTCTCCGCGGAGGTGCTGACCGTCCTGGTGTCCGCCTGCCGCGACCGGGAACGGCTGCGCTTCGACTACCTGGACCACGCCGGGGCGTCCACCCGCCGCATCGTGGAGCCGTACCGGGCGGTGAACTGGGGACGGCGCTGGTACCTGGTGGCATGGGACGTCGAGCGCGAGGACTGGCGGACCTTCAGGGCCGACCGGATCCGGCCCCGTACCCCGGCCGGGCCGCGCTTCGCCCCGCGCGAGGCGCCCGACGGCGACCTCGCGGCGTACGTCTCCCGGCGGGTGTCGGGCGCCGCGTGGCGCTACCGGGCGCGGGTGACCGTGCACGCTCCGGCGGCGGTGGTGCTGGAGCGGATCAACCCCGCGGTCGGCACGGTCGAGGCGATCGACGCCGACAGCTGTGTCCTGATGACCGGTGCCGACACGGTGCAGACCCTCGCCGTCCATCTGGGCATGCTCGACTGCGACTTCGACGTCACCGGGCCGGAGGAACTGGTCACCCATCTGCGCCTGCTCGCGGAGCGCTGTGCCCGCTCGACGCCGCCGCTCCGCTGAGGCGGCCGAGCCGGGCGCCGGGTGCGGGGCCGGGCGTCGGGTGCGGGGCCGGGCGTCGGGTGCGGCGTTGCGGCCTCCGGCTCCGGGCGGGCGGGAACGGGCTCAGCCGCGTGCGGCGACGGCCGTCCCGAGGAAGGACCAGCCGTCGGCCTTCGTTTCGCGCCGCTCCCCCGGTTGCCACCCGCGGGCCAGCGCCGCGTCGAGCAGGACCCGTACGGTGCCCGGTTCGTGCAGGTTCAGGGCGCCGACGCCGACCTCTCCCACCTCGCCCGATCCCGTGGTGAACCCCGAGACGTACCGGGTGGGACCCTCGTCGAAGACGAAACGCAGCAGGCCGCCGGTGCCCGGCGGCTGAGCGTGCAGGGTGAGGGTTTTGCGGCAGCCACCGTTCTCCGGCACGTGGTGGCCGTGGCGGACCGTCCACATGTAGGTCCGCCCGTCGGCGACGAGCCGGCGGGGCTTGTTCGAGGAGCGGGGCATACGGCGGAGCGTACGCGGCCCGGCGGGACGGTCCCAGGGATTTCCTTCTCGCCGGGCCGCCACTTCCCGGGCCCCGTTCCCCGGGCCGCCGCTCCCGGGCCGCCGGTCCCCCCGCGGCGCCGTTCCCCGTGGCCGGCCGGTCGCCCCAGCCGGCCGGTCGCCTCAGCCCCCTTCGGCGAGCGCCGCGACGCCCGGGCCGGTGAGGTCGTCCAGGGCCACCCGGCGGCCCGCCACCGCCATCAGGAGGGAGAGCGCGGGTCCTCTGGCCTCCGGTCCGGAACCGATCGCCAGGTCGGCGTCCTTGGCCGTCAGACGGACGCGCGTCACCAGCTCCTTGGCCCCGCCGAACGACGCGGGGGTCCGTGTCTGCAGCCTGAGTGCCCTGACGACGGCCTCCTGCGGGTAGCGGCGGGTGAGCCCCAGGGGCCGTCGGATGTCCTCACCGTGCACGATCTCCTCGACGAGGCGGCTGTCCAGGGGCGCCGGTGGGGTCGACGTGCGCGGGGCCGCCTCGCGCAGCCGCTGCAGGGTCTCGTGCGGCGTGGCCCCGCGTGCGTGTTCGACGCCGCGGGCGTTCTGCCGGTCGAAGTCGAAGCGCGCCCGGACCAGTCCGGTCACGAAGCCCAGGCGCGTCGTGCGGGCCGTGTCGACCAGATGGGCGACCACGTCGTGCACGGTCCACCCCTCACAGAGCGACGGCTGCCGCCACTGCTCGGGACCCAGGCGCTCCAGGTCCTCGATCAGGGCCGCCCGTTCGGCGTGCACCATCCGCCAGACGTCTTCCACCATGGTTTTCCCTTCGTCGCTCACAGTGTCCGCCGGGCAGGGCCCGGCGGCCCGGACATCCGTCAGTGCGCGGCCGGCGTCTGCGCGTTGCGGTGGAGGGCGTCGCGCAGCCGGGCGGCCTGGGTGACCAGGCGGGACCTGCCGCCGCGGGCCGCGGTGTCGGCGAGCCCGGCCGGCTGGGGGGACGTCGCTGCGCACTGCTCCGCGCATTCGGCGGCCGTCGCCAGGAGGTCTCCGGCGCCGCGCGGATCGGCGGTGCCGGTCAGCAGGGCGGGCAGTGCGGCGGACAGTACGGCCCAGGTGGTCGCGTAGGCGCCCGTCGCGGCGGCGGTGCGCAGCGAGTCGGCGAGCCGGTTGGGCTTGACCGTGCCCAGGCCGATCAGGTCGGCCAGGTCACCGCCGAGGCGTACGGCGTCCAGGTCGCCGCGGGCGGCGAGGGTGAGGAGCGCGTCCACGGCCCGCAGCCGGTCCTCGGGGTGCCGGGCGCCGAGTCCGGTGGCGACCGCCAGGTGCAGGGCCGGGCCGGCGGGCCCGCCGGCCGCGGCGAGCAGGGGCAGCTGTGCGGAGCCTGCGCGCCCTTCGTGGACGGCGTCGGCGATGACGGCCGGCAGGCCCCAGGCGGCGAGGGTCTCCCGGTCCTCGGGGAGCACCGAGAGCAGCAGGGCGGTGTCCCCGCCGCCGTCCCAGCAGCGGTCGTCCGCGGTGCGGGCGCGCGCCAGTTCGTGGAAGGGGGGCGGGAACTCGCGTACCACGGTGGTGCGTTGTGCGGTGTCCATCACGAGGCGTGCGGGTGTCCGGCCGCCCCACCGGTACTGCACCGTGGGCGCGGTGCGGCGGGTGACGGGCACCGGCTGTCCGGCGGCGCCGAGCCAGGCGGCGAGGCGGTCGCCCTCGGGCGTGCCGAGGGCGGCGGCCTGTGGGGCGACGGCCGGGTCCCGGCGGACCCGCAGCAGGGCCTGGGCGAAGTCGGCCGGGGCGGGGTCCTCGCCGAGGCGGCCGTACTCGGCCAGGCGGGCGACCAGTACCCGGGCGTCGAGGGAGCCGGTCTCCACGGTGGGCGTGGCGAGCAGGAAGGGCAGGGGCCGGGTCATGATGCGGTGCGCGGCCTCGCTCACACGGGCGTGGAGGGCGCTGTGGAGGCCGGTGTGGTGGCAGTCGGCGCGCCAGGACGCGAGCGCCGGCTGTGCCTCGGCCGTCGGCGGCATGTCCATGATGGCGGCGGCGACGTGTTCGAGGCCGGGGAGTTCCTGGGTGTAGTGGCGGGACTGTTCGGGGTCGAGCCACCAGCGGCCCGCCAGGGCGGGACGCAGGGCTTGGGCGAGGGCCGCACGGTCGCGGTGGGAGTGCCGCACCAGTGCGTCGAGGGCGCGCTCGAACTCCTCGACGCCCGCGGTACGGGAGTTGACGACGGCGGCGAGGAGTTCCACGGTCTCGGCGACCGTCCGGGGGGACGGGGCGAGCGGTGCGGGGACGGGGACCGGCGGCAGGATTTCCTCGTAGGGGGCGGTGGCTGCGGCGGGAGCGGCGGCGGCTCCGAGGAGTTCCACGGCGCGGGCCCGGTGGAGCGGGCTCAGCAGCTGTGCCCGGTCGGCGAGTTCGTCGCGCAGTACGGGATCGTCGGTGAGATGCGCGGCGGCCAGTTTCAGGGCCCGTTCCTGGATGTCGGTGTCCGGGTGCCCGAAGGCCTCGCCGAGCTCCGGCAGCAGCTCGGGGGCGGCGGACGGGTCGCGGGTGAGTTCCCTGCCGATGAGTACGAGTTGTGCGCGGACCAGCTTCTTCTCGGTGCGGAACAGGACGGCGCCCGACATTTCGGCGAGCATGCGGGGGGTCAGGTGGCCGGCCGCCGCGACCCGGGCCAGGGTCTGCTGGGCGGTCCCGGCGACGGCGGAGGGGGCGTCGGCGGCCATCGCGATCCAGTCGGCGGCCCGCTCCCGTTCCTCCTCGGCGGTCGGACGGAGCGCTTCCAGGATCGCCTGGTAGGGCTTCAGGTGGGCGGGCTTGCCGCCGCGCAGCAGTCTCGCGGTGCACCCGTCCAGGAGGGCGGCGCGGTCCAGGCACCCCTCGTCGGCCAGGACGGCCAGTGCGCCGGGCCATTGGTTGTGGTCGGCCGTCTCCCAGCGCCGTTCGAGGGCCCGGACCGGTTCGGCGGTCTCGAACAGCCGTGGGGCGAATGCGGTGATGTGGGGGTCGCGGCGCAGGGCGTCCACGAGCGGTGAGCCGGTGGCTCCCACGGCCGCGGCCCAGCCTTCGACGCAGCCGTCGGTGGTGGGTGTCTCGCAGCCGGCGAGCCGGACGAGTGCGCTGATCAGCGGGTAGTCCTGCTCGGCGGTGGTGGGCCGGTCGGCCAGCCGGTGGGCGAGCTTGCCGAGCCACTGCGGGTCGTGGCCGGAGAGTACGTCGAGCAGGGCGGCGGTGGGCGGCTGCGGCCTCCAGCGGCGCAGGTCGGCGGCGCCGATCCAGGCGGCCGCGGCCGCCGCCCCGGTGGTGCAGGCGGCTCCGGCGACCGCCAGGGCCGGGCTCATCAGGTCCCGTTCCCGCCAGCGTTCCCAGCGCGAGGCGCGCAGTTCGCGGCGCAGCTCCTTCAGTTCGGTGAGCAGGACCCTGCGTTCGGCGGGCTCCAGCGGCTGGAGGAGTGCGGGCAGTCGGGCGGTGCGGCCCGCCCGTACGGCTGCGAGGACATCGGCGGTGGTGGCCGCGGGGGCGGGCGTGGCGGTGGCGGTGGCGGTCATCGTGCGGCTCCGGACGGGGCGGGGGTGGTGGTGGGGTGGGCGGCCCGCAGGGCCATGCGGGTGGCGAGTGCGTGCTTGCAGGGGCCGCGGCGGCCCCGGTAGTCGGCCCACCACTGACAGGTGCAGCTGAGTGCGCCACCCGACTCGCGGACCTGGTAGCGGCGTTCGCCGGAAGCCACCACGGCGGTGCCGGGGTGCTCCAGGGTGACCGCGCCCGCCGCCAGCAGGGCGCGGGCGGCGACCAGCCGCGGGTTGTGGCGCTCGGCGCGCCGGGCGTCGTAGGGCAGTTCGCGGTGGAAGTACGCGGCTTCGGCGACGTCGTAGCCGACCCGGCCGGCGGTGCCCAGGCGGGTGAGGGCCGCCCGTACGCGGTCCACGGGCAGCCCCGACTGGCCGGCGAGGTCGGCCGGATCGATACGGGGTTCCCAGGCGAGCAGGACCGAGATCAGTTCGGCGTCCTCGGCGGCCGCGTCGGTGGCGAGGGCCTCCAGGACACCGCCCTCACCGGAGAACCCGCGGCCGGCCTCCGGTGACAGGGTCAGGGTGAGGCGCATCCCGGGCAGGCCCACTTCCCACGCGGAGGCGGTGGGGCCCGCGCCGTCCGGTGCGGGGCCGTACACGCGCAGGCCGGTCGCGTGGCGCAGCACCCGCTGGAAGGCGGCGAGCCGTTCGGGGCCGGGCAGGCAGACCGCGCCGGGCACCGGCCGGGTCGTGGGGCGCAGTGTGCGGCCCGCGGGAACCACCCACAGGGCGCCGCCGGCGGCCCCGCCGCCCGTCGCGGTGCGCGGCAGGGAGCGCAGGAAGCGGGCCGTTTCGGCGGCGCCGAGTTCGGCCCGCAGGTCGAAGCCGGTGGTGACGGCCTGGGATTCGGCGAAGCCGCGCAGCCAGCGCTCGGGGAGCGGGACCTTCTTCTCGACGAGAGGTCCGTCCAGGGTGGTCACCGCCATGGCGTCGGGGCCGACGCGCAGGTGCAGCGGGTCGTCACCGCTGAGCCGGGACAGTGCCTCGCGCAGCGGGTTGTTGACGTCGACGTTGGTCGTGCCGTGGCCCGTGTCGGCGCCGCGCAGGCCGTCGGGCAGCACGTCGAGCCGGGCGTACACCCCGCAGCAGCCGGAGAACGACTCGAAGCGCAGCCGGTCGCCGTTGCCGGTGACCACCGGGTCGAGGGAGGCGCGCAGGGTGCGCTGGTAGTAGCGGGCCGCGGCCACGTCCGCGACGGCGAGCAGGGCCCGTGCGGCCGCCTGAGGTGCGCTCAGGAACCCGGCGAAGAACTGGGGGTGGGCATCGGTGCCGGTCGGGGTCAGGCCTGACGCCGTCTCCAGGTTGAGGGCCTGGCCCGCGTCTGCGGCGGTCAGGGAGGAGGGGCGTGCGTAGGCGAAGGTGTGTGCGGTCCGCGTCATGTCGCAGAAGCTAGGCGGAGCCACTGACAACGCCGTGCGCCCGCGTGGCTGACGCGGTGAACTTCCTTGGCGCGGGCGGGCCGCGAACCGGGCGCGGCCGCCGGGGTGTCGGTGCCGCCGGGTGGCGTGCGTGCCGTGTGCGGAGCGTGGTCCTGCACGGAAAGGATCCTGGAGGAGTTCTCCGCTGTCGCCTGCGGAGCTGCGCCGTTACCATCCCGGGCGGGCGGAGCCGTAGCGCAGAGGTCGACGCGCGCGGTCTCCAAAACCGCGAGGACGCCGGTTCGAATCCGGTCGGCTCCGCCTCTTGCCGTGCGGTGGCCGGCGTTCCTCCTGCGGATGATCCGGCCGGTGTCAGAGTCCTCCCTGGACCGCTGCGGCGGCGGGTCCCTGTGCGGCCCTGGCGTGCTGCATGGCCGTCAGTCTGCGGACGAACAGTACGGCGAGGACGGCGGCCACGAGGTCGAAGGCGTCACCGGCCAGCATCGTCAGGGCTGCGTCGCGCACGGCCTCGGCGCTCTCGGCACTGCTGTAGGCCCGGCCGCCGTACCACCCCAGGAGCTTGGACAGCACGAAGAGGCCCCACCAGAGGTTGACCAGGGTCAACGGGAAGCGGCGGTAGCCTCCGTCGGCTGCGGAGGGCGTGCTCGACCCCCAGGTGGTGACGGCGATCCGGTACGGGAGCCAGAGGTTGGCGAACGGGATGAACCAGGCGCCGATGGCCCAGCCCGTCTTGAGTTTGTCCGCACCCGGGGCGAAGGCCTCGGCGTTCGTGCGCACCCGGTGGAACCAGATGATGAAGACGATGCCCGTCACGATCACGGCATTGCCGTGGACCGTGCCGGCGAGGCCGGTCAGCCTGGTGCCGCGGTCCAGCTCGGCGTCGCTCACCGCGGCGGAATCGGCCAGCATCCGTTCCATGAGCGAGTGGAGGTTCCAGTCGGCGTACAGGGTGCAGGCGTCGGAGGCGATGACCAGCGCGAAGAGCACGGTCAGCGCGGTGGCCAGGCCCACGGGCGCGCGCAGCCGTCCGCCCCTCGCGTCGGGCACGGCGTACGGGCCCTGTGCCGGGGGCGGGGCCGGTGGAGTGGCCGGAGTTGCGGGCATGCTGAGGAACCCCCACGGGTGCGGAACATGAAGAGGCGCGCGCCGGACGGGGCGGGCCGAGGAGGAACCTACGTCAGCAGGTCCGCCCCCGTCACACCCGTTGTTCCGGGCCGGTGGTGCGGCGGAGGGTGCGGATCGCGGGGATCGCGCACAGTGCGGCGCTGCCCGCCAGGCAGGCGCCCGCCGACACCAGCAGCAGCCGGCCCGGGGAGGCCAGTGCGGTGGCCGGTCCCGCCAGTATCTGGCCCAGCGCGATCCCGGAGACCGATCCGGCGAGCTCGTACGCGGTGACCCGGTTGAGGAGGGCGGGCGGGGTGTGGGTCTGGACGCTGGTCGCCCACATCACCGACCAGAACGCCATGGCGCCGCCGCCGAGTACGTGGCCCGCCAGCAGCGCCGGCAGGCCGGCGTCCAGCGCGATGCAGAGCGGCAGTGCGGTGTAGAGCGCCATGGCCACGGTGCCGGCGGCCAGCGGGCGGGCGGGGCGCAGGGGCAGTGCCAGCAGGCCGCCGAGCACCGTTCCGGCGCCGAGGCAGGAGACCGCGAGGCCGTAGGCGTCCGGGCCGAGGCGGGCGCCGATCAGTGCCGAGCCGAGCGGTACCAGGGGGCCGAAGACCAGCACGCCGTAGCCCATCCAGATGAGGATGACCGCCCACATCCAGGTGCGGGCGCGGAATGCCTGCCAGCCCTGGCGCAGGTCGCGGCGGAGCGAACCGGTGGTGCGGGCGCGGGAGTCGGCGTCGGCCGCGGCGGGCGCGGGCGCGTCGACGGTGGGCTCGGCGGGCTCGGCGGGGGTGAGGCGGATGAGGGTCAGGCACAGGCCGCTGAGCAGGAAGGTGCCGGCGTCGATCGCGTACACGGTGCCGGCGCTGGTCAGGGTGATCAGCAGGCCAGCCAGGGCGGGGCCGAGCAGGTGGGCGAGCGCGTCGGCCACCTTGAGGGTGGCGTTGGCCCGTTGCGGCTCGCGGGCGACCAGCGGGACCATCCCGTTCGCGCCCGGCAGGAACATGGCGACGGCCGCACCGGCCAGTGCCGCCATGGTCACCAGCAGCCAGAACGGCGGGGTCCCGGCGAAGAAGGCAGCGGCCAGGATCCCCTGGGTGAGTACCCGTACGAGGTCCGCGCAGACCATCATCCGGCGGGCGCCGAACCGGTCGGCGAGGACCCCGCCGAAGAGGACGAGGAGGACGAACGTCCCGGTCCAGGTACCGAGGACGAGGCCGACGCCGGAGATCCCGTACAGGGCGCCGACGGCGAGTGCGGCGGCGACCGGCATCATCGCGTCGCCGAGGAGCGAGACCGCGCGGGCGGTGAAGTAGAGGGTGAAGCGGCGGTCCCACAACGGGGGCCGGGTGGCCAGTGGATCGGGCCGGCGGCCGGTCGGGGTCTGAGTGGCGGTCACACCACCGATATTGGACTGGACCAATCCCCCGTCCCCAGTGTCCTGAACGACATGATGGGGTACTTTCCCGCCATGACGCCGCGTTCGCTGCCCACGTCCCCGGCGCTGCACAGGGTCGTGGCCCTGCTTCAGCCCCCGCAGTCGTCGTTCCCGCTGGCCTGTGCGGCCGAGGTGTTCGGCGACCACGGCCCGGAGATCCCCGCCCGCTACGCGTTCGGGGTCTGCACCGAGCACCCCGGCCCGGTGCGCACCCGGTCCGGCTACGACATGCTGGTCACCGCGGGCCTGGACGCGTTGGAGGGTGCGGACACGGTGCTGGTGCCCGGCTGGCAGCAGCCGGCCGGCACCGAGGTGCCGGGGGCGGTGGTCGCGGCGGTCCGCCGGGCCCACCGGCGCGGCGCCCGGATCGTCGGCATCTGCTCGGGCGCCTTCGTGCTCGCCGCCGCCGGACTGCTGGACGGCCGGCGGGCCACCACCCACTGGGCGCAGGCCGCCGGACTGGCCGCCCGGTTCCCGCAGGTACGGGTGGACCCCGCGGTGCTCTACGTCGACCACGGCGACGTCTCCACCAGCGCCGGGTCCGCGGCCGGCGTGGATCTGTGCCTGCACCTGGTGGGTGTCGACCAGGGCGCCGCGTACGCGATGCGGATCGCCCGGCGGATGGTGATGCCGCCGCACCGCGAGGGCTGCCAGCTGCAGTACGCCGAACTGCCCACCTCCGGACCGGTGACCGACTCGCTGGCCCCGCTGCTGGAGTGGCTGGGCGGGCGGCTCGACCAGCCGGTCAGTGTCGCCGAGATGGCGGTCCGCTCGCAGGTCTCGGCCCGCACGCTGACCCGGCGCTTCACCGAGCAGCTGGGCATCAGTCCCGGACGCTGGCTGCTGGACCGCAGGATCGCCGCGGCCCGGGCGCTGCTGGAGGAGACGGACCTGCCCGTGGAGACCATCGCGCGCAGGGTCGGTCTGTCCTCGGCGGTCAATCTGCGCCGGCGCTTCCACGAGGCCGTGCGCACCACACCGGCCGCCTACCGGCGTGCCTTTCGCGCGGAGCGGGCCGGGTAGCGGGCCGGGTGGCGCGGCGGCGGTCCGGCCGGGCCCGCGTGCGAGGATCCCCACCATGGATCATGAAGCCGTGTGGACGTCCGGAGCTGCGGGGCGGCCCTGCGCCGGGCCCGAGGAGGTCGTGCGCATGGTGCGCGATGCCGCCCGTGCGGAGCCGGGCGGGCGTGTCGAGGTGCTGGTCGTCTCGTGCGAGCTGTGCGGCAGCGGGGCGGACGGGTTCGAGGTCGCCAAGGGCGAGTGTTTCTGCGTGGGTTGCTGCATACCGGTCGGCATCACGGACGGGGACGTGTACCCGGCGGCGTACCCGTGGACGCTCGCGCCGTCCGGGGTCCCGCTGCCGCCCGCCTCGCCGGGGCCGGGCTTCGAGCCGTCGGACCTGCCCGAATGCCCCGCAGGGGACGGCGTGTTCCAGGTCGCGGTCGCGCTCTCGTTCGCGCAGGACGGAGCGGTACGGAGCATCTCGGTCGGCCTGAGGTGCCCGCAGGACGGCGCGCTGTGCCTGTACGTCGACAACGCGCACGTGGTTGCGGCCGCGGCCTGACCGGCGCACGGGCGCACGGGCTCGCGGGCTCGCGGACTGGCGGACTGGCGGACTGGCGCGACCGGTAGTCGTGCGGGTTGCCCGGCGCCGATACCGGCGGGCTCCCCCGGTCCCTGTCAGGATGGGCCCGTGACCGAACCTGATGCGTTGGCGGGCTCGTGGTACCGGGGGAAGGGGTCCGCCCTCTCCCTCTGGTCGAAGGACTCGGTGTTGTCGATCGGCTCCGTGGGGTCGGTCCTGTCGATCGGCTCGGTGGGGTCGGTGCTGTCCGTCGGATCCGTGGGCAGCGCGCTCTGCGCCGCGTCCATCGGGTCCTCGCTGTCCATGCTGTCCGCCGCTTCCTGGCTGAGCACGGGCTCGGTGCTGTCGGCGCAGTCCCGCTGGTCGGTGTTGTCCTGGCGCTCGCGCAACGGCTTCATGGCGGCCGGCGTCGTGGCCGCGGCGGCCGCCGCCGGACTCGCGCTGCACCTCAGGGAGCACCGCGGCGGCCGTTAGGCCGTCGGTTGTGGGCCGTGGCGGTTGTCGTGCCCAGCTGTTCGGGGGACTCCGGGGGCTCCCCCGCTCCTGTGCGGCCCGCCGCGGGCACCTCTCGACCAAACGAGAGAGGGACACGATGCCGCTCTATCTATCGAGGTTCAGCTACACGCCCCAGACCTGGGCGCGGCTGATCGGTCATCCGGAGGACCGGGCGGAGGCCGCCCGGTCCTACATCGAGTCGGTCGGCGGGAAGCTCCACGGCTTCTGGTACGCCTTCGGCACCCACGACGGCTACAACCTGTGGGAGGCCCCCGACAACGTCTCGATGGCCGCCGTCTCGCTGGCGATCAGCGGAGGCGGTGCGCTCAGTTCGTTCGAGACGACCGTGCTCCTCACCGTCGAGGAGACCCTGGACGCCCTGCGCAGCGCCGGGCAGATCGGCTACCGGCCCCCCGGCGAGCCGGGGTGACCGGGGCCCCGGGGCGAGCGGCCTCCCCTGACGGGAGCTGATGGGTCCGGGCCGCCGGACGGCGGGGCACGGGAAGGGGCCGCCGCCCCGTCCGGGGCGGCGGCCCCTTCCTGCCTGCATCCGTGTCCGGTAGCGGGGGCTAATTGCCGATGTTGCCGGTCCACTGGCCGGCAGCCCGCATCAGGGCCTCGTTGCTCATGATCTGGGTTCCGGGCAGGCTCGCCATGCCGATGTCCCCGGCCGGGGCCGCGCCGTTGTGGGAGCCGACCGTGTTGTCGCGGCCGGCGTTGAAGACGTCGTCGCCGGCCACCTGGCTCAAGTCACCGAAGACGATCGAGTACGTGTTGGTCACCGGTGCGTAGACGGTGAAGGCGTCGTCGGCGGAGGCCGCGGACGCGCCCGCCAGGATGATGCCACCGGCGGCGAGAGCGGTCAGGGCGCAACGGATCGATCGCACGGGTACTGCCTTTCGTGGAGGGGTGTGGGAGCAGTGCGAAGGTAGGCCGCTTCGCGCGCCGAGACCCCGTACCCGCCGCCGTACGGCCCGAGTCCATCCGTACGGCGCAGCCTCCCGGGCGCGGGTCCGGCCGGACCGCGCCCGGGGTCCGCTGGGGGGTATCTGGTCGATCAGGCCGAGCCCTGCGTGATCGGCAGGACACCCCCTAGCTAGGGGCCGGTGGCCACGCAGGCGAGTGCCTGGGCGAGGGTGAAGGCCCCCGAGTACAGGGCGCGGCCGATGAGGGCGCCGTCGACTCCGTGCGGGGCCAGCGCGGCGACCGTGCGCAGATCGTCGAGGGTGGCGATGCCTCCGGCGGCCAGTACGCCGCCGGTGGTGCGGCGGCACACCTCGGCGACGAGTTCGAGGTTGGGGGTGGAGAGGCTGCCCTCCCGGCTGACGTCGGTGACCACGTAGCGGGTGCAGCCGGCCTCGTCGAGAACGGTGAGCGCCTTCCACAGGTCGCCGGCGTCCGTGCCCCGGCCCGGCCCGGCCAGGCGCGGGCCGTGACCGGTCAGGTGGACGGGCAGGCTGACGCCGATCCGCCTGCCGTGCCGGGCGATGGCCTCGGCGCACCAGGGGAGGTCGGTCAGCGCGCTGCGGCCGAGGTTGAGGCGGGCGCATCCGGTGGCGAGGACCCGTTCGAGGGTGGCCGTGTCGTGGACGCCGGACCGGCACATGAGCTGGACGTCGATGGTGAGGGCCTCGATGATGCGGCGGGCCTGCGGGAGGTCGAAGCCCCCGTCGTCCTCTTCGGCCATCACCAGGTGCAGCCAGGTGGCTCCCTGGTCCTGGAAGGCCAGCGCGGCCGCGACCGGATCGCTGCGGTCGGGTTCCGGCACCTGGCCGTCCCCGACCAGGTGCACCACCCGGCCGCCGGCCACGTGCACCGAGGGGAACAACTCGAACCCGGTACCGGTACCGGCCTGCTGTACTGCGACCGCGTCCTTCGAAAGGCGCGACATCCCACCACCGTCCCTCTCGTACGTCCAGCCGGGAACCCCCGCCTGCTCCGCCCGCACCGTAGGAGCACGCGGGCCGGGCGTATACGGCGCGAACCCGCCACCGCGGCCCGGCCGGTGGCCCGCCCGTCCGCGCGGGGGCGGGTCATCGTTGCGGGGCGGCGTACCAGCGGCGGTGCACGAGCGGTTCGACGCACAGGACGGCAGCGCCCGCGGCCGCGCCGACCAGGAGTGCGGGCGCGCCGCCGCCGGAGGCGAGGGTTCCGGCGCAGGCGGCGGCCAGGACGAGCGGGCGCAGCAGGGTCAGGGGGCCGAGGCCGGCCACCAGGGCCAGGGTGCTGGCGCGGAACGGCAGCACGAGGTACGCGGCGAGCGACAGCAGGACGGCCGTGGTGTAGCAGGCGAGGGGGACGAGGAATCCGATGGCGCCCTCGGCGAGTGCCGCGTACGTCCGGTCGCGGTCGGCGGCGGCCAGCAGGACGGCGCCGGCCGTGAGCACGGGGGCGAGCAGCAGGCCGGCTCCGACGGCCAGGCCGCGCAGGGTCGCCCGTACGACGGCGCGGTGCTTGCGGATCCTGGCGTCCCGCCCGGCGTGGGCGCGGAAGCCGCTGAAGGCCGAGTCGACCAGGCCGAGCGCGGTGAGGGTCACGGCCAGGGCCGGTGCCGCGTCCTGCGGGGTCACCGCGCCGCTCCGGCGAGGTGTTCGGGGCCCACGAGGCGGCGTGCGGAGCGGCCCATGGCCCGGCGCAGCGGTGCCTCCAGCTCGGGCCGGATCCCGATGACGGGGCGCAGGGTGGTGCAGAACGGGTTGGCCAGGCCCCGGGGTTCGTAGAGCAGCGGCCGCATCCCCGGCGCGGCCGCCGCCTGCAGCAGGGTCTCGTCGGTGTGTGCCCGGCGGGCCGAGGCGACACCGTCGTGGCGGCCGAGCGGGTGGCGCATCCGTGACCGGTGGAACACCCAGGCCCCGATGGGCGCGAGCCGGGTGGCGGCGATGTCGAAGTGGCAGAAGGCGAGGGCGGGCGAGGCGGCCTGGGCCCGGAAGAACCCGGCGAGGTCGGGGCCGCGGAAATGGTGCAGCACACCGGTGGACACGTACACGGTGGCGGCCTCCGGCAGGTCGAAGGCGTTGCCGTGGACGAAGCGGCAGTCCAGGCCCTCGGCGCGGGCCAGCCGGGCGGCCTCGCCGACGAGGGCGGCGTCCAGGTCCACGCCGACGAGTTCGACGTCCGGGCCGAGCGAGTGGTGGGCGGCGAGCCAGCGCACGGCGTATCCGAGGCCGGAACCGACGTCGACCAGGCGCAGCCGGCCGGTGGCTGTCGCGCGGACGGCTTCGAAGACCGGGCCGAGGATGTGGACGAGCCGCTTCCCGAGGCGCAGTTCCTCGCTGAGCCGCTGCAGTTCGGTGTGCACGCCGATCATGAGGCGGTCCACGGCGTGGGGGTCGAGCACGTCGTGCCGGTCGGCGGGCAGCCGGGCGACGATGCGGGCGGCGTGCCGGTCGCCGGCCTCGCGGAGGCGGTGCACCACCTCGGCCCTGCGCACGGGCAGGCGCGCTCCGGTGCGCGGGTCCGTGGCGGTGATCAGGTCGGATATCTCGAGGTGCGGCACGATCGTGAACCCTAACCGCTGCCGTTCCGCCCCCACCCCGGCCCGTTCCGCCTCACCCCGGCCCGGTCCGGCCGTGCCCGTTCGGCGCGCGGCCCGGTCCACGCGGTGCCGGGCCCGCGCGGTGCCGGTGCCCTGCCCGTCGTGGCGGTATATGGGTGGAGCCGGTCGGGCGGGCGCCGCAGGATGGGGCGCATGAGTCTGCCGAGCGCCCCGCACCAAGTCGAGTTCCTGCACCACCCCTGCCCCGACTACCCGCACCTGACCGCCTGGGGCATCCGGGTCGACGGCACCGACCTGCGCGTCCTCGTGGCGGAGGCGACGCGCGCGCTGTGGGGCCGGGAGCTCGAGGAGGAGGACGACGACACCCCGCAGGAGCGCGAGGAGTTCCTGCTGCGCCAGCACGCCCCGCTGTACTTCGACGACGCCGACGGCGCCCTGGCCCGGGCCCACTTCCTGGGCGGGGCGCAGCCGGAGCTCCTCGACGGCGACCCCGGCGCCCTGTACCTCCTGGGCTGCCGCTGCGGGATCGACGCCTGCTGGCCCCTGTCCGCCACGGTCCGTGCGACGGCCACGGAGGTCACCTGGTCCGGCTTCCACCAGGTCCACCGGCCGCAGTGGGGCGAACTGCCCATGGGGCCCTATGTGTTCGCGCGCCCGGCCTACGACGCGGCCCTGGCGGCGCCGGTCCCGCTCCCCCAGGACCCTGTCGACGCGCTGCTCGGGGAGGGTTAGGGGTTCGGGTGCAGGGAGCGGAGGCGGTCGGCGACGTCGTGGACGGTCAGGCGCAGGGCGCGGATGTCGGTGATCAGGTCGCGCCAGGGCCCGAAGGCGGTGTCGACGTCCTGGCCGGAGGCTTTGATGTAGGCGACGGCGACGCCGTAGCCGAAGTACTCGTTCCTGGCCGGCAGTGGGCGGGTGAGCACGATCTGCTCCAGCAGCGCGGCCGCCCGCCAGTACGCGTCGGGCTCGTCCGTCCCCCACGACGGGGTGTTGACCCGGTGCCGGGCGACGGCGGCCACCAGACCCGAGTAGTCCAGGACTCCCAGGTTCTTGCCGCCCAGGAGTTCTTCCTGACGGTCCAGCAGCCACCGGATGTCGATGCGCAGTTCCAAGGTCAGGCCGCCCCGCTCGCACCCGGGGACAGGGACCGGGACGGGGGCAGCGGTCCGCCGGGGGCGGCCGTGGAACGGTCCCGCGCCCGGGAGTCGGCCTTCATCGCATCCGCCATGCCCCAAGTATGCATCCGTGCATACCTTTACGAATACCCGCGCCCGGCCGCCCGGCCCGTGATCCGGGGAGCGGGTGGTGCCCGGCGCGGTGGCCGGCGGGCCGGGCAGTGGCGCCGCCCTGTCCCGGACGAGGGGCAGGTGCGTCTTCCGGTCCGCCGGCGGTCCGGCGAGGTCGACGTCCGCCGTGTGCAGGGGCTGTTCGCCGCTCGCGGCCCGGTCCAGGGGGTGCTCCGCGGCGCCCGCGCCGGGGTTCGACTATCGGCTCGGCTGAGCGGGCGGGGGCGCTGGGGGGGGCCGGCCGGAGGTGGCCGCGGTGCGGTAGCCGCCCCCGGCCGGCCCGGGGGTGTGTCAGGTGGTGGGCGGGGTCCAGTCGGCGGGCAGGCCGGACTGGGCGAGGACCGCGGCCAGGCTGTAGTGGTCCTTGTTGGAGACGATCCGGCAGTGGTGCCTGTCGAGGTCGATCACCGTGGTCATCGGTACGGCGAAGGGCTTGGGGGCGCCCTTGAGGTGGCCGGAGTAGACGGACCGGACGGTGATGCGGTTGCCGTCGCTGCGGGTGGTGCGGATGGTGACGTGGACGTTGTCGATCAGGGAGTCGGCGCGGGCCTTCCACCCCGAGATCTCCTTACGGCCGCGGAAGGTGGCCGCCACGGCTTCGTCGGTGTAGGTGCCGTCGGCGGTGAACAGGGCGCCGAGCGCCCGGGGTTCGCTGCCGTTCCAGGCGCGGGCCCAAGCGGTGACGATCCGCGGGACGCGCCGGTCGGCGGCCTGTGCGGAGGACGCGGCGGCGGTGGCGGTGGCAGGGGTGGTGTGTGCGGCGTAGGCGGTGGGGGCGGCGCCGCAGAGGGCTGCGGCAGCGGTCAGCACCGTCATGGCACGGAGGGTGCGGGAGGTCATGGTTGATGCTCCTTCAGGGGCGGATGCGGCCCTGCCGGCGACGGCGCCGGGCAGGTGGGGCGGGGCCTTCGGCCACGGGGCGGGCAGGGAGCCGTTCCGGGCCGCGGGCATGGGCGCTGCCTCGTCCGTCCGAGTACGTGCAACGTTCATGGCGCACAGACTCACGCGGGGCGGTGTCCACTCTCCAGGCCCGGCAGGGGCCTGTGACTGTCCAGCACTGCCCACCGGTGTCCACCCGCAACTGCCGCGGGGGCGCATGCCGTTCGTCCGGCAGGGGTGGTGCGGTGGTGCCGATGGCGGTGCCCGCCGAGGCTGGGCCGCATCCGGTGCCCTCGCGGTGTGCGCGTGTCCGCGCCGGGCGGCTGTCCGCCGTGGTCACGGGGCCGTCCCCGCGGCCGGGCCGGTCGTGGTCCCGGCCGGCGCGGCCGGTACGGATCCCGCATTCGTGCCGGACGGGTCCGTGATGCCCTGCTGGAGCGTCGGCCGGGCGGGCGCGGCGGCCGCGTACACGCACGAGCGCCCGGCCGGGTGGTCCCGGCCGGGCGCTCGTGCGTATGCGTGCTGTCCGCTGGCGGCTTAGTACCAGTGGTTGTTCTGCCAGAAGTTCCAGGCGCCGACGGGGCTGCCGTAGCGGTCGTTCATGTAGTCCAGGCCCCACTTGATCTGGGTGGCGGGGTTGGTCTTCCAGTCCGCGCCGGCCGAGGCCATCTTCGAGGCCGGCAGGGCCTGGGCCAGGCCGTACGCGCCGGAGGAGGCGTTGGTCGCGGTGTGGTTCCAGCCGCTCTCGTGCGAGATGATCTTGTCGAAGGCGGCGAACTGGGCCGGGTCCTTGATCATCTGCTGCGCGATCGCCTTGGCGCTCATCGGGGCCGCCTGGGCGGGAACCGTGGCAAGCATGGAACCGGCGACACCGAGGGCGACGACGGTGCCCGCGAGGGCCTTCTTGGAGGTGGCGATGCGGCGGATGATGGCGTTGGACACGGATGGACCTTCCGACGGGGACAAGGGCGGTCGCACGCATGCCGAAGACATGCGTGAGCCACTCACGCAAAGGAGAGGGGTTCGTCGGCGGCGGGTGAAGTACCTGAAGTACCCCTGCCGCCTTGCGACTCATCCAGTTCTACAGACGCCCCGACGGCCTGGCAACGACCCCGCTTACTAGGGACCTTCGCAGTCGGGGGCCGACGGGCCTTCGGGGGCCCGGGAGGCGCGGCATCGGGCCTGCGGTGGCTACTATCCCGGTTCGTATGTGACGTGGGCCCTATGGGGCGGGTCACCAGCGGGACGCCCGAATCTCACCGATTGTCACCGGCTGTACCCCTTTGAGGGAGCCATCTCGATGCCCGAATTGCCTAGTTATCGAAGGAAATGGGTGGAGTGGAGGCTGTCTCTCCTCCGTGGGGGGGCTCTGAGGCCGGTGGCGGGCGGGTGGCCGCCCGCCGCGTGCGGCCACCCTCCGGCCCGCGCGCGCGTCCATCCGGGCGAAGGTTCCGGGAAACCCTGCCCGTCGCGCCTCATGGCGGGCCATGGTCGCTTCCAGGAAGAACGGCACGGAGAACAAGGATGGGGACATTGCATTTCTTGAGGCGCACCGGAACGGTCCTGGGCGCGGCTGCGCTGACCATGCTGGCCGTCCCGGCCCCCGCTCACGCCGCGGCGGTCGCGTGCGGCGGGGGGACGTCGACCGGCCGGGTGGCCGTCAACGGCTGCATCAGCGCCCAGCGGGGATCCGCCGGCAGGTTCCCCACGCGGGAGATCACGGCGCACATCAGGGCACGGAACACGGGAGCGAAGGGGCTGAACGTCTCCTACGAGGCGTTCTTCCGCGTCGTCGACGGTGGCCACTGGGAGAAAGTGGGCAGCGGCCGCACCCATGTCCGGGCCGGTGAGTCGATCGGCCCCCTCGAGGTGGGAAGCACGACCCGGGTGTGCGGTCCCGTGAAGGTCGAGATCCGGGTACACGCCCGGGCCGACGGCGCCGCCTGGAGCGGCTGGTCCCCCGCGGCCACGAAGCAGTGCCAGACCTGAGAGCCCGGCGTTCGCGTGCCCCCGGGCGGCGGGCCGGGGCACGCCGCCCGCGTCACGGGGATGCGGGCGGCGTCCAGCCCGGGTCGCGGCCGCTCAGTGCGAGCGTCCGGTCCAGCAGCGGGGCGTCGTCCGGTACGGGCACGACGGGTCCGAAGATGCCGTCGCCGCGGTCCCCCTCCTCGGCGGCCGCCAGCAGGAACGCGTGCGAGGAGCGGAGCGCGGCGTGATCGGGCGCGTACTCCTGGCCGGTGGCCCGGGCCAGGTCCCATCCGTGCAGCACCAGCTCGTCGGCCGCCACCGCACCCGCGATCCCGCCGGGCAGGTCCACGCCGCCGGCGCGGGTCATGCCGGTCCAGGCGGCCGGGTCTTCCCAGGCCTCGGCGAGTTCGCCGAGGACCCCGGGCAGTTCCTCGCGCCAGCGGGCGGGCAGGGAGGGCGTGGCCGAGGTGGGGTCCGTGTCCGTCGTGGGGCCCAGGTCCTTGCGGGCGGCGTCGCGGAAGGCGACCGCGAGACCCGCGAGGTGGCCCAGCAGGTCACCGACCGTGTAGGCGGGGCAGGGCGTCCGGTCGGTGAGCCGGGCGTCCGGGACGGCTGCCGCGAGACGGGCCACGATCCGCGCCTGCGGTCCGAGATCGAAAGCGGTCGTACCGGTCATCTGCCGCTCCTCCTGAGAGTGGGTCTGAAGGGTAGACCGGCGGCGGGGCCCGTACTCATCGCGACGCGGCGCGGGATGTGCCGGGCGCGTCCCGCTCGACGGGCACGCCGGCGCGGCGGAGGATGGGGCACTGTGATGACGGTCCTGGTGGTCGGCATACCGGAAGGCGTGGAGCTGGAGGTGCTGCGGTCGCGGATCCAGCGCAATCCCCACTTCCAGGTCATCTCCCATGCCCGCACGCCGGACGTCGCGCTGGCGCACGCCCGGGTCCTGCTCCCCGACATCACCGTGCTCACCCTGTCCGGCAGCTTCCGGGACGACCCGGCCTCGTTCGGCGTCTTCCGGGGGGTGCGCGCCCTGGACCCGCCGAGCGGGGTGGTGCTCCGCACGAGGGCCGACGCGACTCCCGTCGATCTCGACGTCGTCACCGTCGACGGGGCGGTCCACCTGGTGCGCGCGGGCGACGAGGAGGGGCTGATGCGGGCGCTGCGCACGATCGGTCTGCGCCGCGCGACCTGCGACCCGGACGAAATGTCCTGACCGGGCCCGCGGTCTCCCGCCCCGGGCTCGCCGGCGGGTCGGGCGGCGGGGTCAGGCGGCGGGGCAGAGATCGGCCGGGCGGGCCGGGGCCGAGTCACGGGCCACGGTCGCGCACACCGGCCGCGCGGTCGGGACGGCTGCGGCGGCGGCCGTGGCCGTGGCCGTGGCCTGCGAGCGGTTCCGGGTGAAGACGACGAGGCGCAGCACCGCGAACCGTGCGACACCGGCGAGTGCGCCGGCGCAGAGGTAGACGGCCTGTTCGAGGGGAGCGCCGGGAGCCGCCACCAGCTGGTGCAGGAGGAGCATCGCCAGGCAGGTCACCGCGTACGCCGCCGCGGCGGAGCCGGCCGACTGCGCGTGCTGGTGCCAGGTCGCGCGCCCGCCCGCGCCGAAGGTGAAGCGGGCGTGCAGCTCGGTGGCGAGGAGCGTGGAGGCCGCGGTGATCAGGGCGTTGGCCAGGGCCCAGGGTATGCAGGAGGCGAGGGCCGTCACGGCGAAGCTGGAGGCGAGTCCCACTCCGCCGCCGCAGAGCACGAAGCGGGTGAAGGCCGTGAGGGGGCCGGGCTCCGCCCGCTGCCGGCTCCGTGCTGTGTCCATGATCCGCCCCCTGATCGCCCGCCCCGCGCAACGCGCCCCGTGGCCTGCGGCCGGGGCGCGCCACCCCATGACGCCATTATGGCTCACACATGGCGCCATGGCGAGCCATTATTGGCGCCACGTGTGGCTTCGGGGCATCGCGGCCACACGGTCCGCAGGCCGGAAGGGGTTTCCTGTTCTCCGTTCCTGCTCTCCTGCTCTCCTGCTCTCCTGCTGTCCTGCTGTCCGGGCTTCCCGGGCCCGTGTGTGTCCGGGCCCCGTCCGCGCCCGCGGCGTCAGGGCGGGAGTGTCAGGGCCGGCGGTCCGCCTCCCGCATCGACAGGGGCGGGACCCTGCCCAGCACCACGAGCCGGTGGCGTACGGCCATGACGATCACCGCCGTCGCGACGATGACCATCCCGCCCAGCCGAAGGATCGCGTCGTAGGCCTCCTCGGGCGGCCGCTGCGGCGTCATCGCGGAGATCGCCGCCGCGGTCCCGGCGAGGGCGATCGCGCCCAGCGTGACCAGGAACGTCAGCAGCACGCCCGACGCCTCCCCCGCCCGGGCCGGTGCGACGACCTGCTGGGTCGCCACGCTGGAGAAGGTCCAGCCCAGTCCCAGGCCCAGGCCGCACCATGCGAACACCGGCACGTACAGCCACCAGGCATCGGCCTGGGCCAGCGCGTACATCCCGGTGCCCGCGACGGCCCCGGCGAGCGCCATCACCGCGGTCGGCCGCATGTACCGGGCCAGCCGCGCCCCGAGCGGCCCGCTGACCGCCACCAGCAGGGCCGGGGCCAGGAACACCGTGCCCGCCAGGAGCGGCGAGAGGCCGCGGACGCCTTGGAGGTAGAGCGTGGCGAGGAAGACGGTGACGCCGTAGCCCATGTTCGAGAGCGAGCCCATCCCGGTCACCAGGACGTACGGGACGTTGCGGAACAGCCGCAGATCGACCAGCGGGTGCCGGGCGAGGCGCTCGCGCACCAGGAACAGCCCGCCGGCCGTCACGGCCGCGGCGAAGCAGCCGAGAGTACGGGCACTCCCCCAGCCCCAGGCGTCCCCGCGCTCCACGGCCAGGGTCAGTGCCGCCAGCGAGCACACGATCAGGGCGCAGCCGAGGAGGTCGAGCTCGCGGGGCGCCGAGGTGTCGCGCGAGTTAGGTACGCAGGCGAGGGCGGCGAGCAGCGAGATCAGGCTCAGCGGGACCATCAGCCAGAAGATCCAGCGCCAGCCTGGCCCTTCGGTGAACCCTCCGCCCACGAAGGGCCCGAGCGCGGTCCCGATGTTGGCGACGCCGAAGACGGCGCCCAGGGCCTTGGCCCGGGTCTCCTCGGGAAAGGTGTTGGTGATCACGGACACGGACACCGGGAAGACGAACGCCGCGCCCACGCCCTGCGCGATCCGGGCCACCACCAGCAGACCGAGGCCGGGAGCCAGCGCGCAGCCCACGGAACCGGCCGTGAACAGGGCGAGCCCGGCCAGCAGGGTGCCCCGCCGTCCGAAGACGTCCCCCACCCGGCCGCCGACGATGAAGAAGCAGCCGATGGCGAGCATGTAGGCGGACAGGGTCCACTGCGCGGCCGAGTCCGTGATGCCGAGCTCCGCCGCGATGCCGGGAAGGGCGAGGTTGAGGGCGAAGAAGTCGAGCTGGATGCAGAACAGGGCGACGGCGACCGCGACGAAGGCCCCCGTCCTCCGCGCGGCCGGCGAGGACTCAGCGCGCATGGGGGCGTTCCTCTCGGCCGGGGCAGTCGGGACACCGCTGAATGGCCGCACGCAGGCCGTCATCCCATTGTGGGGCGGCCTGACGGGGGACGCAGTGCGGCTGGGGCCCCGGCGGGTGAAATGCGCAGGCCCGGCCGGGCGGGGGCCATCCGGGCGGGGCGCGGGGCCCGTGCGGCACGGCGGCCGGGGCGGCGGGGTGTTGCGGGCGCATGCTGTTGTCCCCCCTCTGTTGGAGAGGCCCGTGAGTGATCCCAGCCCCCGAGTGACCCCGAGGCCGGCGTCCGCCGCACCGGGTGATGCCGCTCCCGCTCCCGGGGTCATCGGCATCGGGCTCGCCGCGGTGCTGACGTTCGCGCTCGCCCAGGGTTCGTGGCAGTGGTTCGCCACGTTCATCGGGGTGACGCTCCTCGCGGTGATGTCCGCCTTCCAGCGGCGGGCGCAGTGGACTCCGGAGATCCGTTCGCCGTACATGCGCGGCCTGGTCGCGTACGCGCTGGTCGTCGGCCTGTGCGTGGCGGTCGCGCTCGCTCCCCTGCTGCAGCGCCGGGCCTGGCTGTTCCCGATGCCGGGCACGCGCGGCGACTGTGCGCTGGCGGGGCGGTACGCGGCCCTTGAGGCGGAGGCGGCGCTGGGGAACCTGGCCGGCAATGACGCTGCGGCGCTGGCGTTCGCGCAGCAGGACCAGGCGCGCAAGGCGGTCGCCGAGTGCCTGGCGGCCACGACGACCCTGTGGCTGCCCCTGTACGGGCTGGGGGTGGCGGTGCTGGTGGGAGCGGTCGCGTGGCTCCGTGACCGGGCC
The DNA here is from genome assembly GCF_045160505.1 of Streptomyces sp. NBC_00029. Taxonomy (NCBI): domain Bacteria; kingdom Bacillati; phylum Actinomycetota; class Actinomycetes; order Kitasatosporales; family Streptomycetaceae; genus Streptomyces; species Streptomyces sp. NBC_00029. Next base: position 8,677,339 of record NZ_CP108292.1, on the reverse strand, counting down.
CGGGCCCGGTCGGGCGCCGCCGGCTGAGGAGTTCCGGCTCCAGGGTGTCCTGCCGGCCGGTGCGCAGCCTTTCCAACCGGCGCAACCCGTACCGTCGTTCGCGCGTCTTGCAGGCCGGACCGCGGCCGTGGGCGTGCCCGCTGCGGCGTGGTCGTGACGCAGGTCACGGGAACCCGTCGTGGACGGCGGACAGCCGACAGGAGTGACAACACAGATGTGCATCCGGGTGCGGTCCCGGCCGTGGCCGTGTCCGGCCGCGATGTCCGGGGCCCGTGGCGGCTCCTGACTCCTGCCGGCCCGGCTCTCCTTCCCCCACTGCATTGTTCGAGAGGTCTTCACCATGCCCGCGGTCCCTGCCCGTTTCAGTGTCCTGTCCAAGGACTTCGCCGCCGCCCCCCACCGCTACTTCGCACGGCTGAGGGAGCGGGCTCCGGTGCACTACGAGCCGGCGATCGACAGCTACTTCCTCTCCCGCCACGAGGACGTGAAGCGGGTGCTGACCGACCATGAGGCCTTCAGCACCGAGATGTTGCAGGTGCGTGCCGAGCCGGTGATGCGCGGGCCGGTCCTCGCCCAGATGACCGGCGCCGAGCACACCGCGAAACGGAAGATCGTCGTACGGGCGTTCACCGGACGGGCCCTGGAGAGACAGATACGCGCCGTCCACGCCAACGCCGCCGAGCTCATGGCCCCTTTCCTCGCCCGGGGGCGGATGGACCTGGTCAACGACTTCGGCAAGCCGTTCGCCGTGCACGTCGCGCTCGACGTCCTGGGGCTCGACAAAGGGGACTGGCAGCAGGTGGCCGCCTGGCACGGCGGGGTCGCCGAGTTCGTCACCAGCCTCGCCCTCACCCCCGAGCGCCGCCGGCACTGCATCGACTGCGCCGAGGAGTTGGAGACCTATCTCCTGCCCGTCATCGAGCAGCGGCGCAGCCGTCCCGGCGACGATCTGATATCGAGGCTGTGCACGGCCGAGTTCGGCGGTGTCGTCATGAGCGACCGCGACGTCACCGCGCTGATCATCAACGTCCTGGTCGCCGCCGCCGAGCCGGCGGACAAGACGCTCGCCCTGCTCTTCAAGCACCTGATCGACCGTCCCGAGCAGCTGGCGCAGGTCCGCCGGGACCCGCGGCTGCTGGCCGCCGCGATCGCGGAGACCCTGCGATACAGCCCGCCGGTCCAGCTCATTCCCCGCCGGGCGGAGCAGGACGCGGTGTTCGCCGGCGCCACCGTCCCGGCCGGTGCGACCGTCTTCTGCATGATCGGCGCGGCCAACCGGGATCCCGGCGCCTTCAGTGACCCGGACGTCTTCGACATCCACCGCCCGGACCTGGGCGCCGCCCGTTCCTTCACCGCGGCCGCCCAGCACCTGTCCTTCGGCGCCGGACTGCACCAGTGCGTCGGCGCGGCCTTCGCGCGTGCCGAGATCGAGACGGTCGCCGCGATGCTGCTGCCCCTGCTCGACGAGGTCCGCTACAGCCCCGGTTTCCGCTACCGGGAAGCCGGCCTGTACACGCGGGGGCCGCTCGCGCTGTCGCTGGACTTCACCCCCGTCGGCTGAGAGCGCGGCGCCGGCCGCGACCTGCGGCCGTCTCGCCCGCCGGGCCTGTGCCGGGCCCTGCCTTCCGCGGCTGCGTGAGCCCGGATTTCGCTGTCCCCCACTTTGTTTCAGGAGAAGACGACCATGACGTCGACCGATATCGCCACGGCCATCCACGATCTGCTGTTCGAGCCGGGCCTGGACCTCGCCGAAGCCATCGACCGGCACTTCGCCCCCGACTACCGCCAGCGCACCAACGGCGTGTGGAGCGACAGGACGGGCTTCGCCCGGCACATGACGCGCCTGCGCTCGCTGGTCGGCAGCGGGCACGTCGAGGTCCACGAAGAGCTCCGCGACGGGCTGCTCTACGCCGACCGTCACACCGTCACCCTCGGCCACCGCGACGGCCACACCTCCCGTACCGAGGTGTACCTCTTCGCCCGGATGGCACCCGACGGCCGCTTCCGGCGCGTGGAGGAGACCACTCTGCTGATCACCGGAGACGCCGAGGACAACAACATCGGACTGGTCGGCTGACCGGGCCGGGAGCGAGGGAGAGGGGAGCCGCCATGGTGTCCGTGGGGGAAAGACTGAGCAGGGCGCGCGTACGGGCCTTCGTGGGACGGGACGAGGAACTCGGCCGGTTCGGGGAGGCGTTGGCCGGTGATCCGCAGGCGCCGTTCGCGTTCTACGTGTACGGGCCGGGCGGCATCGGGAAGTCGACGCTGCTGCGGCGGCTGGCGGACCACGCCCGTGCGTCGGGCCGGCTGCTCGTGGAACTCGACGGCCGGTTCGTCAGCCGGGACCCGGCCGATTTCGAGCACGCCGCCGGTCCGTTCCTGGATGTTCCGGGCACGGTCCTGTTCGTGGACTCCTTCGAGCACTGCCAGTGGCTGGAGAGCTGGCTGTGGCACCACTTCCTGCCCCGAGCCGCGGACGACACCCTGGTGGTGCTGGCCGGGCGGCGTGCTCCGCAGCCGCAGTGGACCGCCGACCCCGCCTGGTCCCGGCTGCTGCACGTGAGCGAACTGGAGCCGTTCTCCGAGGAGCAGGCGCGGAGCCTGCTGGTGTCGGCGCAGATCCGGCCCGAACTGCGCGACCGGGTGCTGCGCTTCGCCGGAGGCAACCCGCTGGCGCTGTCGCTGGCGGCCGCGGCGGGATCGGAGGGGTGCGGCAGGCAGGAGATCTGGGCTCCGACGGCGGATGTGCTGCGCACCCTGCTGGCGGGGCTGATCGGGGAGGTGCCCACGGCGGCCCACCGCCGCGCCCTGGAGGTGGCGGCGCAGGCCCGTTCGACGTCGGAGGAACTCCTCGCGGCGGTGCTGCCCGAGGAGGACGTCCATCCGCTCTTCTCCTGGCTGCGGGACCTGCCGTTCATGGAGTCGACCCACCGCGGGCTCCATCCGCACGACGCCGCGCGCGAGACCCTCGCCGCCGACCTGCGCTGGCGGGCGCCGAACGCCTTCGAGTCGATGCGCCGGCGCCTGGCGGACGAGTACCTGCGCCTCCTGCGCGAGGCACCCGAGGAGCGGGTGTGGACCGTCACCGACGATCTCTTCTACCTCTTCCGGGAGGGCGAGACGCTGGCCCGGCTGCGGTGCTGGTCCCGCGAGGACGAGGTGCACGACCGTCCTCTGCACCCGGATGACATCGATGTCGTGCTGCGCATGGCCGAGGAGACCGAGGGGGCGGCCGGCGCGGAGCTGGTCCGCTACTGGGCGCAGCGCCAGCCGCAGGCGTTCAGCGTCTACCGGCTGGTGAGCACGGGCCGGATCGTGGCGTTCACGGCCCGGCTGGTCCTGCCGGCCCCGGCCGACCCCCGGGACGTGGCGGCCGATCCCGTCGTCGCGGCCGCCTGGCGGTACACCGAGGCCACCGCGCCGGTGGGTGCGGGCGAGCACATCGGCATCAGCCGTTTCTCGGTCTATCCCGAGCGGTACCAGGTTCCCTCGCGCGTCATCGACCTGAGCAGTTCCCGGGCCCATGCGGAGGCGGCGCGGGCCCGCGGCCGTGCCTACGGTTTCGCGGTGTTCCAGGACGCCGAGACCTGGGCCGGGCGGGTCAGGGGCACGCTCGACGACACCGGGGCGCGGCCGCGGGTGGGTGCGTACTCCTACGGGCTGTTCGGTGTGGACTGGCGCCGGCTGCCGGTGGAGGCATGGCTGCTGCGTTTCATATCGGCCACGGCCGGGCCGGCGCCGTCCGCGTCCGGGCCGTCGCCCGTCTCACGGGCCGCGTTCGACCAGGCCGTGCGCGAGGCGCTGGCGCACTGGCGCGATACGGACGCGTTCGCCGCCTGCGCTCTGATGCGTACCCGTCTGGCCGCCGACTTCGGTGAACCGGTCGGGGAGTTGCGTGCCCTGCTGCGCGGGGCCGTCGACGATCTCGCGGGTGATCCGCGCGGAGTGCGGGCGCGTGAGGCCCTGACGGCGGGCTACTTCTCCGGTGCGCCCACCCAGGAGGCCGCCGCGCGCCGTCTGGGTCTTCCGTACGGGACCTACCGTCGTCACCTGCGTCAGGGTCTGGACCTGCTCGGCGAGGCGTTGTGGCAGCGGGAGCTGCACGACCCGAGGTAGCGGCGGCGGGCGCGGGGCGGGCTGCGGCGGGGCGCCGGGTGGACAGGCGCGGACAGCAGTGGACAGTGGCCGCGCCCGCCGGGTCTGGATAGTGGACAGCGTCCGCGCCGAGTGTGTGCGTCATGAACGTTGCACTCACGCAGACGGGCCGGTCAGCACGCCGGCCCCCCGGGCCGGGAGCGGTGCTCGCGGCGCTCGCCGCGGCCCAGTTCACCGTCATGCTCGCCACCTCGATCGTCAATGTGGCGCTCCCTCAGATCCGTGACGGGGCGGGCCTGTCGGACGGCGGGACCACCTGGGTGGTCAACGCCTACGGCCTGGCGTTCGGGGCGCTGCTCCTGGCGGGCGGACGGGTCGCCGATCTCCTGGGCCGCCGCCGGGTGCTGGTGGCCGGGCTCGCGCTGTTCGTGCTGGCGTCGGTGGCGGCGGGGCTGGCCACCTCCCCCGGTGTGCTGATCGGTGCCCGTGCGGTGCAGGGGGCCGGCGCCGCCGCGATCGCCCCGGCCGCGCTCGCGCTGGCGATGGACGGGTTCCCGCCCGGGCCGGCGCGTGGCAGGGCGCTGGGGGTGTGGGGTGCGGTCTCCGGTGCGGGGGCCGCGGGCGGCGTTCTGCTGGGCGGTGTGCTCACCCAGGCGTGGGGCTGGCCGTGGATCTTCCATTCGGTGGCGTTCGGGGCGGTGCTGGTGCTGGCCGCGGTGGCCGTGCTGGTGCCCCGGGACGCCGTACGCGAGACGGCCGGGCGGTTCGACCTGCTGGGCACCGTCACCGTGACGCTGGCGCTGACCTGTCTGGTGTGGGGTCTGACCACCGCGCGCGGGGCCGGCTGGGGCGATCCGCCGGTGCTGGGCGCGCTCGGTGGCGCCGTCGTGCTGCTGGCGGCCTTCTGTGTGATCGAGAGGGGCCGGCCGCAGGCGCTGGTGCCGGTGCGGCTGCTCACCGCGGGCCGGGTCGGTGCGGGCAATCTGCTGATGGCCCTGCTGGGGTCCGTGTGGATCGCCCTGTTCTTCTTCCTGCCGCTGTACCAGCAGCAGGTCCTCGGGTCGGGCCCGCTGGTCACGGGAGTGGGGCAACTCCCCCTCGCCGGCGCCCATATGCTCGGCTCCGCCCTCGCCCCGCGCGTGGCCCGGCGGTTCGGTGCCACCGCGACCCTGACCGCGGCGCTGCTGACGGAGGCGGCCGGGCTGCTGTGGCTGTCGCGGATGAGCGCCGACGGCACCTACCCGGTGGACGTCCTCGGCCCGAGCGTCCTGGTCGGCCTGGGGCTCAGCGTCGCCTTCGTCCAGCTCACCGGGCTGGCCGTGGACGGTGTCCCGCGGCAGGACGCGGGTCTTGCCGGCGGGCTGGTGAACACCACCCGGCAGGTCGGCGGGGCGATCGGTCTCGCGGCCCTGGCCACCCTGGCCGGTTCCGTCACCGCCGGCGCGTCCGCGGACCGGCCCTCCCTGGAGGCGCTCACGGCCGGCTACCGGGCCGCCTTCACCGTCTCGGCCGCGGTCCTGGCCGTCACGGCCCTCCTCGCGCTGCTCCTCACCCGCCGCACGGGGGCGCGTACCCCGGCCGCCCCCGCCCCCGCCGGGCCGGCTTCCGATCCGGCTCCCGGCCCGGAGGGCTCTCCGCTCTCCCCCGTCCGGCAGAACACCCCCTGAGGGCTGTCCCGTAATCCCCGGCGGGCACGCCCAGAACGCCCGGCACCACCGGTACATGTCGTCCAGAACAGGAAGAAGCACAGCCATGGTCACCATCGACGAGAGCGCTCCCGTCATCGTCCGCCTGAGCACCGTGATCGACGCCCCGCTCGAGAGCGTGTGGGCGCTGCACACCGACATTGCGGCCTGGCCGCTGTGGAACCCGGACGTGGTCCGGGTGGAGGCCGAGGGGCCGCTGCGGCCCGGCGGGTCGTTCAGCTGGCGCACCCACGGCCTGGACATCACCTCCACCGTGCGGGAGCTGGTTCCCGGGGAGCGGATCGTGTGGGGCGGTCCCGCCGCCGGTATCACCGGCGTACACGTGTGGACGTTCGAGCAGGACGGCGGGCGCACCACCGTCCGCACCGAGGAGTCCTGGAGCGGCGCCCCGGTCGAGGCCGCGGCCGACGACCTCCACAAGGCCCTCCACGACTCCCTGGAGAGCTGGCTCTCCCACCTCAAAAGCCGTGCCGAACAGGCTGCCTGACCACCTCTCACACCGATCGAGGAGATATCTGCCATGACCACTGCGAAGCCGTACCTGACCGGCCACTACACCCCCCTCACCGAGGAGGTCACCGCCACCGGCCTCACCGTCGAGGGTTCCCTGCCCCCCGAGCTGAACGGCCGGCTGCTGCGCAACGGGCACAACCCCAAGCCCGGTGTCACTCCCAGCCACTGGTTCAAGGGCAGCGGCATGGTCCACGGCATCCGCCTGCGTGCGGGCCGCGCCGAGTGGTACCGCAACCGCTGGGTGCACACTCCCGCCCTGGACGGCGCCCCGTACATGACCGAGCGCGGGCCGGACCTGAGCGCCAGCACCGCCGGTACGCACATCATCGAGCACGGCGGACGCCTGCTGGCGCTGTGCGAGGCGAACTTCCCCTTCGAGCTCACCCCGGAGCTGGAAACGGTCGGCGCCCACGACTTCGGCGGCAAGCTGCGCAGTGCGATGACCGCGCACCCCAAGGAGGACCCGGTGACCGGGGAGCTCCACTTCTTCGGGTCCTCGCCGTTCCCGCCGTTCCTGACGTACTACGTCGCGGACGCCAAGGGCGAGATCACCGACAGTGCCGATGTGCCGGGGGCGACCGCCTCGCTCAAGCACGATTTCGCGATCACCCGCCGTCATGTGGTGTTCGTCGAGGGCAATGTCACCTTCGACGCCACGGAGCACTCCGGTATCCCCTACAGCTGGAGCGATCACCAGCCCGCCCGTATCGGTGTCATGCCGCGCGGTGGTGACGGGGCCCGGCACGTCCGCTGGTTCTCCATCGAGCCCGGCAACATGCTGCACGTCTCCAACGCCTACGAGGACGGCCTGGGCCGCATCGTCCTGGAGGGTCCCACCGTGGACCGCGAGGGCTTCCGGCTCTCCTGGAACTGGTGGGTCGGGGCGCCCGGGCGCGGCAGTGAGCCCGGCTCCCGCTCCTACACCCGCCGTTGGGTGATCGACCTGGCGGAGGGGACCGTCGGCGAGCAGATCATCGACGATCTGCCGGTGGAGTTCCCGACCCTCAACGAGGACTTCCTGGGTGTGGAGAACCGCTACCAGTACGCGATCGCCTTCCCCGACGAGAACGGTTTCGGCGGCTACGGTGTCGTCAAGTACGACCGCACCACCGGTGCCCGCCGCATCCACCAGGTGGGCGATGCCCGGATGCCGAGCGAGGCCGTCTTCGTGCCCGCCGCCGATGCCACGAGCGAGGACGACGGCTATCTGCTGACCGTGGTCTCCGACCTCAAGCAGGACTCCTCCCAGCTGCTGGTCCTGGACGCCTCCGGCCTCGACAGGGTCGCCACCGTCCATCTGCCCCACCGGGTGACGGCCGGAATCCACGGCTCCTGGGTCCCCGACAGCGAGCTGGACCACGGCAACGGCTGACGTGCCGTCCCGGGGCGCGGTATCGCCCGCGCCCCCGGCGAGACCGTCACCACCCCCGCCCGTCCCGGATGGAGATCTGCCACCATGTCCAGCCCCACCACCGCCTTGCCGCCCGCCGCCGTTCGTGAGGCCGGCGGCCGTGGCCGCCCTCGCGAGGTCGACAACCGTGCGGCCTACGTCAGTTTCGGACTGGCCTACCTGCTCGGCCACGGCACGGCCGCGGTCTCCCGGGGGCCCGCTCCCCTGCTCGGCCTGCCCGACTGGCTGCCCATGACGCTCCTCGGCGGCGGACTCGTCGCCGGCATCACCATGGCCACCCTGGCCGCGCTGCGGGCCCAGCACGGGGCCTCCGCACCGGAGGTCCTCTCGGGCAAGCTGCTCGGCGCGGCCTGGATCACGGCCTTCACGGCCCTGTTCCTGGCCATCACCGGCCTGACCTCCGTGCTCGGCCAGCCGGATCTCCAGTCCGTGCTGTGGCCGGCCGGCTCCGGGCTCGTCGTCGGCCTGGTCTACCTCGCCGAAGGCGCCGTACGCCGCAACGTGCTGCACTACAGCCTCGGTGTCTGGCTGGCCCTGGCCTCCACCGCGGCCCTCGCGTTCACCGCCCCCGCCTTCTACTGGGTCCTCACCCTCGCGGGCGGCGGCGCCTACGCCCTGGCCGCGGTCCTCGAACACCGCCGGCTGCACGCGCGCTGAAGGGGGCGGCGGTCCGCGCCGCTCGAGACATGCTGGAGGCTCGCTCGATTCCCCTGCGACGCGGGCCGCCATCGCCCGTATAGTCGCCATGACTTGACGATTCGATGACCCGTTCCCGAAGAATCGATGACCCAGAAGCTCCGTGGACGGGCGAGCAGGGGGACACACGATGGAGACCGCACGCCTGGCCTCGCTCATCGCCGCGACGGTCACGATGGGGCTGGTCAGCGGCCTGTTCTACGGCTTCTCCGTCTCCGTGATGCCGGGCCTGAAGCGCAGCGACGACCGTACGGTCATCGAAGTCATGCAGAACATCAACAAGGCCATTCTCAACGGCTGGTTCGTCCTCGGTTACATCGGTGCGTTCCTCTTCACCGCGCTGGCGCTGGCCCTGCACATTCCCTCGGACGGCCGTGACGTGCTGCCGGCGCTGATCGCGGCGCTGGTCTGCTACATCCTGTCGATGGGGCTGACCAACAAGGTGAACATCCCTTTGAACAACGCCCTGGAGAAGGCCGGCCCGGTCGCCCGGATCGGTGACCCGGCTGCCGTCCGGCGGGCCTTCGAGGGGCCCTGGAGCCGCGCCAACGTCTGGCGCACGCTGCTGTGCACGGCTGCGGTCGGCTTCCTGGCCTGGGCCCTGTACCTGCACGGGCAGACCGGCTGACCGCATGAGGGAGTCCCCCGGCCGGGCGGCGGGGGACTCCATGGCGTGGCGGCAGGTGTCAACGGGTGGCGCGGCCGTAGAGGACCAGGGCCCGCGAGAGGGCCGTCAGGGCCACCGTGCACAGCAGGGTGCGGATGATGTTGGTGGCGACCCAGGTGCTCTTGAACTTGTCGACGATCGAGAAGTCCGCGAGCTTCGCGGCGTCGCCGGCGTCGGCGAGTTCGTTGTTGAGCGGGATGTTCACCGAGAAGGTGATCATCAGGACGACGAAGTAGGCGACGGTGGCCGCACCGACCCAGATGGCGACGGTGCGGCGGCCCTTGCGGAACTCGACGATCGCCGAGGCCGCGGAGGCCAGCAGGGCGAGGACGAACGCCATGCCGAAGAGGCCGTTGCCGTCGATCGCCGCGTTGAAGTTCTGCATCGCGGTGACGTACGTACGCTCGTCACCGGCGGCCAGTCCCGGCATCACCGAGACGTCGAAGGCGAAGAAGAGGCCTGCCATCAGGCCGACGAGGACCGTGGAGAGCAGGAGGAGGACGGTGGCCGCCTTGCCTCGCTCCGCGGTCGCCGGTGCGGGCGGTCCGGGCTGGGCGTAGGAGCCGGGCGGGGCCGTGTAGGGAGCCGGGCCGCCGGCGGGGTACTGCTGGTGGCTACCGGCCGGATTGGGGTTCATGGGACATCCTCATCTGCGGGTGGTGGAGTGGTGCTCGCCCTCGGCGCGGACATCCGATCGTGGCATTCCCCGGGATACCCGGCCATGGGGTTCCACCGGCTCTCGAGTGGTGCTCGAGAGCCGGTGGCGTGATCCGTTCGGTCAGTAGCGGTAGTGGTCCGGCTTGTACGGGCCCTCGACCTGGACGCCGATGTAGGCGGCCTGCTCCGGGCGGAGCGTGGTGAGGCGGACGCCCAGGGCGTCCAGGTGCAGACGCGCGACCTTCTCGTCCAGGTGCTTGGGGAGCACGTAGACCTCGGTCGGGTACTCCTCCGGCTTGGTGAAGAGCTCGATCTGGGCCAGGGTCTGGTCCGCGAAGGAGTTCGACATCACGAACGACGGGTGACCGGTCGCGTTGCCCAGGTTCAGCAGACGGCCCTCGGACAGCACGATCAGGACCTTGCCGTCGGGGAACTTCCAGGTGTGGACCTGCGGCTTGACCTCGTCCTTGACGATGCCCTCGATCTTCGCGAGACCGGCCATGTCGATCTCGTTGTCGAAGTGGCCGATGTTGCCCACGATCGCCTGGTGCTTCATCTTGGCCATGTCCGCGGCCATGATGATGTCCTTGTTGCCCGTGGTCGTGATGAAGATGTCGGCCGTCTCCACGACATCGTCGAGGGTGGCGACCTGGTATCCGTCCATCGCGGCCTGCAGCGCGCAGATCGGGTCGATCTCCGTGACGATGACACGCGCACCCTGGCCGCGCAGGGACTCGGCGCAGCCCTTGCCGACGTCGCCGTAACCGAAGACGACCGCGACCTTGCCGCCGATGAGGACGTCGGTGGCACGGTTGATGCCGTCGATCAGCGAGTGACGGCATCCGTACTTGTTGTCGAACTTCGACTTCGTCACGGCGTCGTTCACATTGATCGCCGGGAACAGCAGGCTGCCCTCGGACATCATCTCGTACAGACGGTGCACACCGGTGGTGGTCTCCTCGGTCACACCGCGGACGCCGGCGGCCAGCGCCGCCCAGTCGATGCCGGTCTTGCCCAACAGGCCGAGGACCAGGGCCATTTCCTCATTGTCGGCGGTGGACGGGTCCGGGACGGAGCCGGCCTTCTGGTATTCGACGCCCTTGTGGACGAGGAGGGTGGCGTCGCCGCCGTCGTCGAGGATCATGTTGGGGCCGGCGTGCCCGGGCCAGGTCAGCGCCTGCTCCGTGCACCACCAGTACTCCTCCAGCGTCTCGCCCTTCCAGGCGAAGACGGGTATGCCCTGCGGGTTATCCGGGGTGCCGTTCGGGCCCACCGCGATGGCGGCGGCCGCGTGGTCCTGGGTGGAGTAGATGTTGCAGGACACCCAGCGGACGTCGGCGCCGAGGGCGACGAGGGTCTCGATGAGCACGGCCGTCTGCACGGTCATGTGCAGCGAGCCGGTGATCCGGGCACCGGCCAGCGGCTGCGCCTGGGCGTACTCGGCGCGGATCGACATCAGGCCCGGCATCTCGTGCTCGGCCAGGGTGATCTCCTTGCGGCCGAACGCGGCGAGAGAGAGGTCTGCGACCTTGAAGTCCATGAGTTCTACTCCGTGATGGTGGTGGCTGGGTCGTGGCTGACGTTCAGGTTCTGATGGATCTCTAGAGTCGCGGTGGACTTGTTGAGGGTGATGTAGTGCAGGCCGGGTGCGCCCTCGGCGAGGAGGCGCTCGGACATGGCGGTCGCGTACTCGACACCGATGCGGTGCCCGGCCGCGGGGTCGTCCTTCGCCGCTTCGAGGCGCTGGGCGAGGGCGTCGGGGAAGCGGGCGTCGCTGAGCTCGGCGAAGCGCCGGATCTGGCGGAAATCGGTCGCCGGCATGATCTCGGGGATGACCGGGGTCAGGCAGCCGACGGCGAGGAGCCGGTCCCGCAGCCGCAGGTAGTCCTCGGCGTGGAAGAACATCTGGGTGATGGCGTAGTCGGCGCCGGCGTGGCATTTGGCGGCGAAGTGGCGGATGTCCTCGGTCCAGGAGGGTGAGCGGGGGTGGCGCTCGGGGAACGCCGCCACGCCCACGGTGAAGTCGCCGAGCCGGCGGATGAGTTCGACCAGTTCGTGGGCGTGGGTCAGGCCGTCCGGGTGGGGCGTCCACTGCCCTTTCGGGTCGCCGGGCGGGTCGCCGCGCAGGGCGAGGATGTCGCGGATGCCGGCGTCGGCGTACTGGCCGATGATGTGGCGCAGTTCGGCGACCGAGTGTCCGACGGCGGTCAGGTGGGCGACCGGGCGCAGGGTGGTCTCGGCGGCGATGCGCTTGGTGACCTCGACGGTGCGGGTGCGGGAGGAGCCGCCGGCGCCGTAGGTGACGGAGACGAAGGAGGGGGCGAGGGCTTCGAGGCGGCGAATGGCCGCCCACAGGGTGCGTTCCCCGGCGTCGGTCTTCGGGGGGAAGAACTCGAAGGAGAAGGTCCGCCGTCCCTGGGCCAGTAGTTCACGGACCCCGAGGGGTGCGGGGGCGGGGGCGCGGGACGTGCGGGGGCGTTCGGCGGTGGCGGCCAGGGCAGCCGGCATGTCGGACTCCTTTCCGGCTTGTGGGGGGTCAGCGTGCGTTGAAGTAGTTGGCTTCGGGGTGGTGGATGACGATGGCGTCGGTGGACTGCTCGGGGTGGAGCTGGAACTCCTCGGAGAGGAGGACGCCGATGCGTTCGGGCTGCAGGAGGGCGGCGATCTTGGCGCGGTCCTCCAGGTCGGGGCAGGCGGGGTAGCCCAGCGAGTAGCGGCAGCCCTGGTATTCGGTGCGGAACATGCCGGCCATGGACTGCGGGTCGGATCCGCCGATGCCGAGGTCGGCGCGGACGCGGGCGTGCCAGTACTCGGCGAGGGCCTCGGCGAGCTGGACGGACAGGCCGTGGAGTTCCATGTATTCGCGGTAGGCGTCGGCGGCGAAGAGCCGGGCGGTCTCCTCGCCGATGCGGTTGCCGACAGTGACGACCTGGAGGCCGACGACGTCGGTCTCGCCGGACTCCTCGGGGCGGAAGAAGTCGGCGAGGCACAGGCGGCGGCCGCGCTGCTGGCGGGGGAAGGTGAAGCGGGTGCGCTCGGAGCCGTTCTCGCCCAGGATGATGAGGTCGTCGCCCTTGGAGACGCAGGGGAAGTAGCCGTGTACGACGGCGGCTTCGAGGAGGCCGTCGGTGTGCAGTTTGTCCAGCCAGCCGCGCAGCCGGGGCCGGCCGTCGGTGGCGATGGTGTCGGCGTCCTTGAGGCCCCACTGGCCCTTGAAGAGGGCAGTCTCGTCGAGCCAGGAGGCGTAGTCCTTGAGGGGAATGCCCTTGACGACGCGGGTGCCCCAGAACGGCGGGGTGGGGACCGGGTTGTCGGCGGCCACGTCGGAGCGGCCGGCTTCGGCCGGTTCGGTGGTCTGGAGGAGGGGGGTGTCGCGTTTGGGTACGCGGCGTTGTTTGAGGGGCGGGAGTTGGGCTCCGGGTACGTTGCGCTTGACTCCCATGAGGGCGTCCATGAGGCGCAGGCCCTCGAAGGCGTCGCGGGCGTAGCGGACTTCGCCCTCGTAGATTTCGTGGAGGTCCTGTTCGACGTAGGCGCGGGTGAGGGCGGCGCCGCCGAGGATGACGGGGTAGTCGGCGGCCAGCTTGCGCTGGTTGAGCTCCTCCAGGTTCTCCTTCATGATCACGGTCGATTTCACGAGGAGACCCGACATGCCGATGACGTCGGCCTTGTGCTCCTGCGCGGCTTCGAGGATCGCGGAGACCGGCTGCTTGATGCCGATGTTGACGACGTTGTAGCCGTTGTTGGTGAGGATGATGTCGACGAGGTTCTTGCCGATGTCGTGGACGTCACCGCGGACGGTCGCCAGCACGATCGTGCCCTTGCCCTCGTCGTCCGTCTTCTCCATGTGCGGCTCGAGAAAGGCCACGGCCGTCTTCATGACCTCGGCCGACTGCAGGACGAACGGAAGCTGCATCTGGCCGGAGCCGAACAGCTCACCGACGACCTTCATGCCCTCCAGGAGGGTGTCGTTGACGATGTCGAGGGCGGGGCGGGTCTGCAGGGCCTCGTCGAGGTCGGCCTCCAGGCCGTTCTTCTCACCGTCGATGATCCGCCGCTGGAGGCGCTCGTCCAGCGGCAGCGCGAGGAGTTCCTCGGCGCGGCCGGCCTTCATCGACTTGGTGTTGACGCCCTCGAAGAGGGCCATCAGCTTCTGCAGCGGGTCGTAGTCGCCCTCACGCCGGTCGTAGATCAGGTCGAGGGCGGTGGTGACCTGCTCCTCGTCGAACCGGGCGATCGGCAGGATCTTGCTCGCGTGGACGATCGCCGAATCCAGACCGGCCTTCACGCACTCGTCGAGGAACACGGAGTTCAGCAGCACGCGCGCCGCCGGGTTCAGGCCGAAGGAGATGTTGGAGAGGCCGAGGGTGGTCTGGACGTCCGGGTGAAGCCGCTTGAGCTCACGGATCGCGTCGATCGTCGCGATGCCGTCCTTGCGGGACTCCTCCTGGCCGGTGCAGATGGTGAAGGTCAGGGTGTCGATGAGGATGTCCGACTCGCGGATCCCCCAGTTGGCGGTCAGGTCCTCGATGAGCCGCTCGGCGATGGCGACCTTGTGCTCGACGGTCCGGGCCTGGCCCTCCTCGTCGATGGTCAGCGCGATCAGAGCGGCCCCGTGCTCCTGGGCGAGGCGGGTGACCAGCGCGAACCGCGACTCCGGACCGTCGCCGTCCTCGTAGTTCACCGAGTTGATCACCGCCCGGCCGCCGAGCTTCTCCAGACCCGCCCGGATGACCGGGACCTCGGTGGAGTCCAGCACGATCGGCAGGGTCGAAGCGGTCGCGAAACGGCCGGCGAGCTCCGCCATGTCCGCGACACCGTCACGGCCCACATAATCCACACACAGATCGAGCATGTGGGCGCCCTCACGGATCTGGTCCCGGGCCATCTCCACACAGTCGTCCCAGCGGGCCTCCAGCATCGCCTCACGGAACTTCTTCGACCCGTTCGCGTTCGTCCGCTCACCGATCGCCATGTACGACGTGTCCTGCCGGAACGGCACCGTCTGATACAGCGACGCCGCACCCGGCTCCGGCTGGGGATCGCGGGTGGTCGGGGTGAGTCCGCGGACCCGCTCGACGACCTGGCGCAGGTGTTCGGGGGTGGTGCCGCAGCAGCCGCCGACCAGGGAGAGGCCGTAGTCGCGGACGAAGGTCTCCTGGGCGTCGGCGAGTTCGGGGGCGGACAGCGGGTAGTGGGCGCCGTCCTTGGTGAGGACGGGGAGGCCGGCGTTCGGCATGCAGGACAGCGGGATGCGCGCGTTGCGCGCCAGGTAGCGCAGGTGCTCGCTCATCTCGGCGGGGCCGGTCGCACAGTTCAGACCGATCATGTCGATGCCGAGCGGCTCCAGCGCGGTCAGGGCCGCGCCGATCTCCGAACCCAGCAGCATCGTGCCGGTGGTCTCGACGGTGACGGAGCAGATCAGCGGGACGGTGATGCCCAGGGCCGCCATGGCGCGGTGCGCGCCGATGATCGAGGACTTGGTCTGCAGGAGGTCCTGGGTGGTCTCCACCAGCAGCGCGTCCGCGCCGCCGGAGATCAGACCCTCCGCGTTGATCTGGTAGGCGTCACGGATCTGCCCGTAGGTGATGTGGCCCAGCGTCGGGAGCTTGGTGCCCGGGCCCATCGAACCCAGCACCCAGCGCTGCTGACCGGTGGAAGCCGTGAACTCGTCCGCGACCTCGCGGGCGATCCGGGCACCGGCCTCGGACAGCTCGAAGTTGCGTTCGGCGATGTCGTACTCCGCGAGCGCCGCGTAGTTCGTGCCGAAGGTGTTCGTCTCCACACAGTCCACACCCACCGAGAAGTAGGCCTCATGGACCGAACGCACGATGTCCGGGCGGGTGACGTTCAGGACCTCGTTGCAGCCCTCCAGCTGCTGGAAGTCCTCCATGGTCGGGTCCTGCGCCTGCAGCATCGTCCCCATGGCCCCGTCGGCGACGACCACACGGGTCGCGAGCGCCTCTCTGAGGGCATCGGCCCGGGTCTGGGTATCCGTCGTGTTCGTCGTGTTCGTCGTGTTCGTCGTCATATCAGCTGCCCCAGCTTCGGCTCCAGCAGCCCGGCCGCGTGCTCCCCGTACACCGTGCGGACGGTGGCGAGGAGCCGGTCGGGCTGGATCTCGTACGACTGCGAGCCCACGGCCGCCAGGACCAGCGCGGACATGGCGCAGCCGAGCTGGGCGGCGGTCTCCTGCGGGAGTCCCCAGCCGACGGCGGCCAGGAAGCCGGAGCGGAAGGCGTCTCCGACGCCGGTCGGGTCCGCGGCGTGGACGTCGGGGACGGCGGGGACGGTGAGGGTGGGTGCGTTCTTGGTGTCGATGCGGACGCCCTGGGCGCCGAGGGTGGTGATCCAGGTGCCGACGCGGTCGAGGACGTCCTCGTGGGTCCATCCGGTGCGTTCGCGCAGCAGCGCGGATTCGTACGCGTTGGTGAAGAGCCAGCGTGCTCCGGTGACGAGGCTGCGCACCTCGTCGCCGGTGAGGCGGGCGAGTTGCTGGGAGGGGTCGGCGGCGAAGGCGATGCCGAGCTCCCGGGCCTGTTCGGTGTGGCGGACCATCGCGCCGGGGTCGTTGGGCGAGACGAGGATCAGGTCGAGGGGGGTGTGGGCGTGCAGGGTGTGCAGGTCGATGCGGGCGGACTCGGCCATCGCGCCGGCGTAGAAGGAGGCGATCTGGTTGGAGTCCTGGTCGGTCATGCACATGAAGCGGGCGGTCTGGTGCTCGGCGGAGACGTGCACGGCGCCGGTGTCGACTCCGTGTTCCTTGAGCCAGACCTCGTACTCGGCGAAGTCGGGTCCCACGGCGCCCGCGAGGAGGGGGGTCATGCGCAGGCCGCCGAGTCCGTAGGCGATGTTGGCGGCCACTCCCCCGCGCCGTACCTCGAGGGTGTCGACGAGGAAGGACAGGGAGATGTGGTGCAGCTGGTCGGGGAGCAGCTGGTCGACGAACCGGCCCGGGAAGGCCATGAGGTGATCTGTGGCGATGGATCCGGTCACCGCGATACGCACGTGGACTCCTGTGAGCTGGTCTGTTGTCGGCGGGGCGGGGTGGTGGGTCGGGACGGCAGGGGCGGGCGGGCCGGGGCGGGGGCCGTCGGTGGGCGACGGCCGCCGGTCCGGACGGGTCCGGGGCGTGCTCAGGCGCCGGCGGCGGCCTTCAGCAGTTCGGCGCGGTCGGTGCGCTCCCAGGTGAAGTCGGGGAGTTCGCGGCCGAAGTGGCCGTAGGCGGCGGTCTGGGCGTAGATGGGGCGCAGCAGGTCGAGGTCGCGGATGATGGCGGCCGGGCGGAGGTCGAAGACCTCGGCGATGGCGTCCTCGATCCTGGTGATGTCGGTCTTCTCGGTGCCGAAGGTTTCGACGAAGAGGCCGACGGGCTCGGCCTTGCCGATGGCGTAGGCGACCTGGACCTCGCAGCGTGAGGCGAGGCCGGCGGCGACGACGTTCTTGGCGACCCAGCGCATGGCGTACGCGGCGGAGCGGTCGACCTTGGAGGGGTCCTTGCCGGAGAAGGCGCCGCCGCCGTGGCGGGCCATGCCGCCGTAGGTGTCGATGATGATCTTGCGGCCGGTGAGGCCGGCGTCGCCCATGGGGCCGCCGATCTCGAAGCGGCCGGTGGGGTTGACCAGGAGGCGGTAGCCGGCGGTCTCCAGTTTGATGCCGTCGTCCGCGAGCTGTGCGAGGACGTGCTCGACCACGTGTGCCTTGATGTCGGGGGCGAGCAGTGCTTCGAGGTCGATGTCGGAGGCGTGCTGGGAGGAGACGACGACGGTGTCGAGGCGGACGGCCTTGTCGCCGTCGTACTCGATGGTGACCTGGGTCTTGCCGTCGGGGCGCAGGTACGGGAGGGTGCCGTTCTTGCGGACCTCGGACAGGCGGCGGGAGAGCCGGTGGGCGAGGTGGATGGGCAGTGGCATGAGCTCGGGGGTCTCGTCGCAGGCGTAGCCGAACATCAGGCCCTGGTCGCCGGCGCCCTGCTTGTCGAGTTCGTCCTCGTCGCCCTCGACCCGGTTCTCGTAGGCGGTGTCGACGCCCTGGGCGATGTCCGGGGACTGTGCGCCGATCGAGACGGACACGCCGCAGGAGGCGCCGTCGAAGCCCTTGACGGAGGAGTCGTAGCCGATTTCGAGGATCTTCTCGCGTACGAGCTGCGCTATCGGCGCGTAGGCCTGGGTCGTCACCTCGCCCGCGATGTGCACAAGACCGGTGGTGATCAGTGTCTCGACGGCGACGCGGGAGGCGGGGTCCTGGGCGAGCAGTGCGTCGAGGATGGTGTCGCTGATCTGGTCGGCGATCTTGTCGGGGTGTCCCTCGGTCACGGACTCCGAGGTGAACAGACGACGGGACATGTCACTCCTGGTGGTGTGGGACGGGGTGTCGGGTCGGGCGGGGAGGGTCAGGGCCGGGCGGTGGTGGTGGCTGCGGCTGCGGCCGTCTCCAGGGTCCTGGCGAGGGCGCGGACCGGGTCGGGGTCGCCTTGGGTGGTCAGGGCGCCGCCGATCGCCACGAGGGGCGGGTGCCAGCCGTGGGAGGCGATGCGTTCGGCCACTTCGCAGGCGAGGGAGCCGGCGCCGGAGAATCCGCCCAGCAGCAGCGGCTCGCCGCGGGCGAGGGCGGGGCGGAGTGCGGCCAGGACGGTCCGTGCGTCGGCGGGCGGCGCCACGGTGGTCAGCGTCTGCGGGCCGGGGTAGGCCGCGGCGAGCGCGTCGTAGCAGCCCGGTGGTGCGTCGGGCGGTGGGACCAGGCAGATCGTGCCGGCGCCGGTACGGGCGGCCGCGCGCAGGATCCGCAGGGTGCGGGCGGCGGGGGCGGGGCGGGCGATGCGGGGTACGGGGCCGGCGTCGAGCAGGGTCAGGGCCTCGGCGACGGTGGTGGTCCCGCCGGTGGTGGCGGGCAGTTCGCGCAGCAGCAGGGTGGTCTGGGCGAGTGTTTCGGCGGCGTCGGAGTCGGTGATGCGGGTCCGGTCGTAGACGCAGGTGAGGACGAGCCCGCCGTCGGTGTCGTGGTGTGCGGTGAGGGTGAGGGGGTGCGCGGTGTGTGCGCCGATGGCCTCGGCGGCGCCGACGCGTACGCCCTCGGTGGCGAGTTCGGTGTGGACGGGGTCGTCGTCGGCGGGGCCGGTGGGCGCGTGTGCTTCGAAGGCGATGAGGGAGTCGGGGATCCGGCGGGCGCCGGCGTCGGGCCGGTGGGGGGTGGGCGGGGACCACTGGGCGGCCTGGCCCGGGGAGACCCATTCGTAGGAGGCGGCCTCCAGGGCCTGGCCGGCCAGTGCGCTCAGCAGGCGGGTCAGGGGGGTGGCGGGGTCGATGCGCACGTGCAGCGGGAGGGCGCCGCGCAGTGGGCCGGGGAGGCGTTCGGCGCCGGGGAGCGGGATGCCCCGGCCGGAGACGGCCGCCGCGAAGGTGACCGCGGGCGCGTGCGGGGTGGCGCGGTGGAGCTGGAGGGCCCAGGCGGTGTGCAGGGCGGTGCTCTCCGTCGCGCCGTGGGCCGCCGCCCAGTTCCGCAGGTGCCGTGCCTCGTGCGGGGTGAGGCGTTGGCGGGTCCGTCCGTGGCCGCGCAGCCGCGGGCGGCCGGCCGTGCGGTGCCCGGGCAGGCCGGCGGCGCCGGGCGGGGCGCCGGTGCGGGCCCAGAACGCGCGGGCCGGTGCCGGGTCCTGCCGGGCCAGCCAGCGCATGTGGTCACGGATGTCGGGGCGCCGTTCGCTGCCGACCGGCCGTCCGTCGGCGAGGTAGGCCCGGTAGAGGGTGCGCTGGAGCAGGCGTGCGCTCCAGCCGTCGAGGAGGGCCTGGTGGTAGGTCAGGAGTACCCGGAACACCGGGCCGGGTTCCTCCAGCAGTGCGATGCGCAGGGCTGTGCCGGGCCGGTACAGGTCGAACTCGCGCATCCGTTCGCTGAGGAGCAGGGCGTGCCAGTCGGCGCTGCCGCGGGGATGGCGTTCCAGTTGCGGGGCGGCGTGCGGGTGGACGGCCAGGAGCGGGGTGGCGCCGGGCGCGGCGGGCCTGGCCAGTGCGGTGCGCAGGACCGCTTCGGTGTCGTACAGCGTCTGCCAGGCGGCGGCGAACCGCGGGGTGTCCAGCGGCCCGTACCAGCGCCAGTGGAGCTGCTCCACGTGCAGGCCGGCGCCGGGGTGGGTCATCGCGTCGAGCAGTACGTCGTGTTGGAGGGGTGTGGTGGGCGGCAGCCGTTCCGGTTCCTGGTCGCCGCATCCGGTGTGTGCGCCGCATCCGGTGTGTGCGGCGCATCCGGTGTGTGCGGCGCATCCGGCGTCCGTGGGATGCGTGGCACAACCGGCGTCTGTGGCGCATCCGGCGTCTGCGGGGTGTGCGGCGGCGTGGTGTCCGCGGGCGGCGCCGGGCCGCCCCTCCCCCGCCGCGGCCCCGGTCAGCAGGTCGGACAGCCGTCCGGCGGGGAACGGTGGCGGGGGCAGGGTGAGCGTGTGGTGGTGGTCGGTGTGCCGGTGCAGTGTCGGTGTGCACGGCGGCAGCGACGCGAGGGCGGCGGTGAGCGCGGCAGGGGTGAGCCTGCCGTGGAGGTCGAGGGAGGTCGGAGGGCCGGGTCTGAGGACCACGGTCATGGCCACGGTGGCGGCCATCGGCTTCCCTCCTCTTCCCTTTCGGCTTCGGACACATGAGGACTCGTGGGGGACACGGCCGGACATGGTCTGTTGTCGAGGATTCTTCCGCCCGGTCCTCGGCCCGTCCTTGAGCGCGCATCGAGCGCGGGTCCCCCTGCCGGGTCCTTACCGGATGCGGAAGTTGGCCATCATGCCCATCGCCGAGTGGTCCAGCAGGTGGCAGTGGTAGACGTACGTGCCCCTGTAGGTGTCGAAGGTGGCGTGGAGTTTGACCGTCTCGCCGGGGAAGAGGCGGACCGTGTCCTTGAGTCCGGCCTCGGCCGGTCCGACCGGGGCGCCGTTGCGCTCCAGCAGCCGGAACTGGACCAGGTGCATGTGGAAGTTGTGCGGGACGAGCTTGTTGGCGTTGGTGACGGTCCAGATCTCCGAGGTGCCGTGCGTGATGGTCTGGTCGATGCGGTCGTGGTCCCAGACCTGGCCGTCCATGAACGCCCGCGGCTCCTGCCGGCCGTCCTCGTCCATGCTGAGGACGACGGTGCGCTGCACGGTCGCCGCCGGCAGGGGTGCGAGTGTGCGCAGGACGTCCGGTACGCGGCTGGGGTCGGGGGCCGTCCGTACGACGTCGAAGCGCAGTACCTTGCCGACCTGGTCGGGGGTGCCCGGGCCGAGGGTGTTCTCCAGGACGATCTTCGTTCCAATGGGGTAGCGGGAGAAGTCGATGACCACGTCCGCCCGTTCGGCCGGGGACAGGCCGATGGTGTCGGTGGTGAAGGGGCGTTCCAGCAGTCCGCCGTCGCTGCCGATCTGGATCATCTGGCCGCCGTCGGACAGGCGCAGCTGGAAGAAGCGCATGTTGGAGGAGTTGAGGAGCCGGAAGCGGTATTTGCGGGCGGCGACCTCGAAGTAGGGGGTGGGGCGGCCGTTGGCGAGGATCGTGGTGCGGCCGAAGACGTCGTCCATGACGTAGACGAGCTGTCCGGCCTCGTCGAAGCGGGCGTCGCGCAGGGCGATCGGGACCTCGTACTGGCCGGCGGGCAGGGGCAGCGAGCGCTCGGTCTCGTCGGAGAGCAGGTAGGTGGCGGACAGGCCGCGGAAGACGTGCTCCGACTCCATGTGGTGGGCGTGGTCGTGGAACCAGAGGCCGGCGCCCGGCTGCTGGTTGGGGTAGGTGTACGTGCGGGAGGTGCCCGGGCCGAAGGTGTCCATCGGGCCGCCGTCGTTCTCCGGGGAGACGTTGCCGCCGTGCAGGTGCACCGCGACCGGCATGGTGAGGGTGTTGCGGTGGCGGATCACCACTTTGCGTCCGCTGCGGGCGCGCAGCACGGGGCCGGGGAAGTGGCCGTCGTAGGTGAGGACTTTGGTCCGGACCCCGGGGATGATCTCCCGGGCCGCTTCCTTGATGGTGACGGCGTAGGTGTCCTGGCCGCCGGACGTGGATATCGGTGAGAGCACGGGCAGGGCCGGCATCCGCACCGTGAAGGGCGGCGGGACGGTGACCGGCTTGGTCCCGGGGGTGGCGGTGGCCTGCGCGGACCCGGCGCCGAGGAGCGGTGTCAGCCCGCCGGCGGTGAGCAGGCCGGCGCCGGTCGCGGCTACGGCTCCGCCGAGCAGGCTGCGTCTGGTGACCATGGGTTGTCCTCCTGGGAAGGGTGGGTGCGCGGGCCGCCGGGGCGGGGGCCGTTCGCGCTGCGGGCGGCCGGCGCGCGGTGCTGCTGGCGCAGGTGGCGCGCCGCGAGTGCACCAGACCCGGCTTGCGCACCGCTCGAGCGCGGATGGTGTGCGGGGTCCGGCGTTGCGCGGGCCTTGCGGGGCCTGGGCAAGGCTCCTCGTGCGTACGTACGACCGCGTACGCGTGACCGTGCCGCCGATCGGGGCGGCCGCTGGGGGAGGCACCCGTGGACCGTCACGACCTGCACGACTTACGCGACTGGCTGCCGCGCGCGCTGGGGGTGGCGGAGCGGTGGGGCGGGCAGTTCGGCCCGTACGAGAGCCACGGCGCGCACCGGGTGGGCCCGGAGGCGTTCACCGAGGCCTTCGACCGCCTCGCCAAGCGGATGGATCACAACTATCCGTTCTTCCACCCGCGTTACGCCGGACAAATGGTCAAGCCGCCGCATCCGGCGGCCGTCACCGGCTATCTCACCGCCATGCTGTTCAACCCCAACAACCATGCCGCCGAGGGCGGGCCGGCGACCACCGAGATGGAACGCGAGGCGGTCGCCGACCTGGCCGGCATGTTCGGGTTCGACGCGCACGTCGGGCATCTCACCACCAGCGGCACGATGGCCAACCTGGAGGCGCTGTACGTCGCCCGGCAGCTGCATCCGGACCGGGGGGTCGCCTACAGCTCCGAGTGCCATTACACGCACGAGCGGATGTGCCACGTGCTGGGGATGGAGGGCCACCGCATCCCTGCCGATGCGCACGGCCGGATCGACCTCGGCGCGCTGGAGGGCGCGCTGCGCGGCGGGCGGATCGGCACCGTCGTCGTCACCACCGGTACGACCGGGCTGGGGGCGGTCGACCCGGTGCACGAGGTGCTGGCGCTGGCCCGCCGGTACGGGGCGCGGGTGCACGTCGACGCGGCGTACGGCGGGTTCTACGCGATCCTGGGCAGGGCGGGCACGGGTGGCGTCGACCCGGCGCCCTGGCGGGCGATCGCCGGGTGCGACTCGGTGGTGGTGGACCCGCACAAGCAGGGGTTGCAGCCGTACGGGTGCGGGGCGGTGCTCTTCCCCGATCCGCGGGCCGGGCGGCACTTCGCGCACGACTCTCCGTACACCTATTTCACCGACGCCGACCTGCACCTGGGTGAGATCAGTCTGGAGTGCTCGCGGGCGGGGGCCGCGGCGGC
Source organism: Streptomyces sp. NBC_00029 (assembly GCF_045160505.1). Taxonomy (NCBI): domain Bacteria; kingdom Bacillati; phylum Actinomycetota; class Actinomycetes; order Kitasatosporales; family Streptomycetaceae; genus Streptomyces; species Streptomyces sp. NBC_00029. The sequence goes on along the minus strand of NZ_CP108292.1, from coordinate 8,654,170 downwards.
CGCGCTGTGGCTGACGCTGCAGTTGCTGCCGCTGACCCCGGACGGCTTCGGGCGGATCCTCGCCGCGAACCGGCGGGCCGCGCTGCGGTGGGCGGACCTGCTGGCCGCGTCCGGGGAGCTGGAGCTGTACCAGCGGCCGGACCTCGACATCGTGACGTACTTCCCGGCGGCCGCCGGGGGCTCGCTGTCCTCGATCGACGCGGCGTCGGAGCGGCTGTTGCGCGAGGGCATGACGGCGGAGTCGGACCCGGTGTTCCTGAGTGTGCTGCGTGCGGACGCGGACGCGTTCGTACGGCGCCACCCGCGCGTGGTGCGGGACGCGGAGGCGGCGCGGGTGATCCGCAGTGTCCTGATCAAGCCGGAGTTCGAGCACTACCTGCCGGCCCTGCACGCCCGTGTGGCGCAGCTCGCGGGGGCTGCCCGGTCAACGCCCTGACCTCTTCCCGTCGTTCCCCGTTCGCCGTTCCCCGTTTCTTGTCCCTGTCCGTTCTGCGTTCTGTGTTCTGTCAACCGACCGGAAGGCCCTGTCTTGTCCGCCCTGCCTGTGAACCGGCTGAACCCATCGACCGTCACCGACCTCTCCGCCCTCCTCGCCGCCTCCTTCCAGGAGGACGCGCTGACCCGCTGGATGATCCCCGGCGAGCGGCTGCGCGCCGAGCTGCTGCCCGGGTTCTTCCGGGTGTTCGTGGAACTGTCCGCCGCCCATGACGGGGTGCTCACCGGCCCGGACGGCGACGCGGTGCTGCTGTTCCTGCCGCCCGGCGCGGAGCCGGACGAGAAGGCCCTGGAGGCGGCGCTGTCCGCCGCCCTGGGCGAGCACGCGGACGCGATGCGCACCATCGCGGGCCTGCAGGAGGAACGGCATCCGCACGGCCCGCCGCACTACTACGTCTCCTTCGGGGCGGTCCGGCCCGGCCGGCAGCAGGGCGGCCTGATGTCCGGGCTGCTGGGCCGGGTGGTGGCCCGCGCGGACGCCGAGGGCGTCGCCTGCTACGTGGAGGCCAGCTCCCCGGGCGGTGAGGCCACGAGCCGGCGCGCCGGCTTCGAGCGTCTGGGCGCCGACATCGCCCTGCCCGACGGCGGACCCGTACTGCGACCCATGTGGAGGGACCCCCGATGAGGGGCGACGATCTGATCCAGTCGTGGACCGCCGGCCAGATAGCCCGCGGTGAGGCTCCGGCGGAGCACCTCGGCCCGCTGCTGCGGGTCCTCGCGTGGAGCCGGGAGTTCCTGGTCTCCAGCCACCCCGAACTGGGCCGTACCGGCCCGGTGTGCCCGTACACCCAGCCCTCGCTGCGCAAGGAGCTGTTCCACCTGGCGGTGCCGTCCGCCGGCTGCGAGGACCTGGCGTCGGCGGTGGACTCGCTGCGCACCCGCCACGCGGTCCTCTCGCAGCCGCTGGCGCCGGAGGACCGCGAGCTGCTGACCATCCTCCTGGTCCTGCCGGGGTTCGACCCGACGGACTCGGTGGAGCTGGACGAACTGCAGCGCAAGGCGAAGGACGAGTTCGTGGCGGAGGGGCTGATGATCGGCCAGTTCCACCCGGTGTGCGAGGAGCCGGGCCTCTACAACGAGGCCTTCCGCCCGCTGCGTGCCCCGCTGCCCCTGCTGGCGGTCCGCAAGCTGCTGGTCTTCGATCTGCCGTTCCTGGTGAGCGACGACGCGCACATGGACCACTACCTCCAGCGTTTCGCGCCGGCGCTGCCGTCCCGTATCCGCGACCAGCTGGTGAGCCGGGTGGTGGCCGCCTGACGTGTGCACGTGGACGGCGGGCCGGGGGCTTGTGTGCCCCCGGCCCGCCGTCGTCGTGTCCGAAAGCTGCTGCCGGGCTGCCCGGTATCCGGATGGAGGCTTGTCGCACCCACCGGTAACGATCACGCTTCCCCTGCCGGGCCGGCAGCTGCCGGGCCCGGGTTCGGTGTGGGTTGAGGTTCGGAGGGCATGTGACGCAGACGGTGGACGCGCCGGGGGTCGAGGCGGTGGTGCGGGGTGACGCGGCCCTGCTGGAGCGGGATCTGGACGGGTTCCTGGGCTCGCTGGCCAAGGTGGTGGCGCCGGTGCGCCCGGGGGCGGCCGTGTCGGTGTACGAGGCGGCGCTGCGGCGTTCGCTGTACGGGCCGGTCGCGGACGCCGTCGGGTCCAGGGTGGGGCAGGAGGCGCTGGCGCCGGCGGCCGGGCCGGCGGGGGGCGGCGGGGGTCCGCTGCGCCCTTCGATGGTGTTCTGGGCCTACCGCAACTACCGGGGCTTCCCCGACGAGGCGGGCCACGAGGCGTCCCCGGCGGATCTGGCGGCGGTGCGCCGTGCGGCCGTGGCGGTACGGATCCTGCTGAAGGCCGCGGTCGCGCTCGACGACATCCAGGACGGCAGCGGCATCCGCTACGGAGAGGCCGCGCTGCACGTCACCCATGGGATACCGCTGGCCCTCAATGCCGGCTCCTGGCTGATCACGGCCGCTCTGGGGCATGCGGCCGATCCGGCGGTCGTGGCGAGCCTGGTGCGGGCGGTCGGTCACGGCCTGACGGGCCAGGCCGTGGACCTGTCCACGCGCTCGCCGCGGACCCGGGCCGAGCTGATGGCCGCGGCCCGGGACGCGCGGGTGGAGTTCTGGGAGTCGACGGCCGCGCTGAAGACGGGGACGTTGTTCCGGATGCCGCTCGACGCGGCGGTGGCGGCGCTGGGCGTGGTGGAGGACGAGCGGCGGGCCCTGGACGACGCGATGCGCGGACTGGGGCTGGCGAGCCAGCTGTTCAACGATCTGACGGACTTCGTGCCGGAACTGGGCGGGGCCAACACCCACGAGGACTTCGACGGGCTGGGCAACCGGGTCGTCCTGGAGCTGCTCGGGGAGGGGGTGCCCGCCGAGTCGGCCGGCCCGGGGCTGAAACGGTTCGTCCTGGGTCATCCGAAGCTGCAGGAGACGCTCGTGGAGCTCGCGGCGGAGGCGGCCGGGCTCAAGCGTGCGGCGAAGGAGGCGGTGCACGGTGTGTGCCGCTCGGACCGCAGTGCGGCGTACTTCGACGTGACGATCGAGCGCAAGGGGCACCTCATCGACCGTCTGTACCGGACGGTCCGCGGGCGCAGCGGCGGATGACGGCCGCGGAGGTGTGCGGGGGTGTCCTGCCGGCCGGGTGCGGGGCCGGACCGGCCGGCAGGACGTCCTTCAGGGCTGTGCGGCCAGGAGGCAGTCCTCCAGGAAGGTCAGGACGCGCAGGTGGTAGGCGTGGGCGGTGTGGCCCAGGCTGATGTTGTGTCCGGAGGCGGGGAGGTGGTCGACGGTGACGGACGGGGCGGCGGTCAGGCGTGAGGTCATCGCGGTCAGGGTGGGGGCGTCCAGGTGCCACCAGGCCTCGTGCTGGGCGAAGGTGAGGCGGACGGGGATACGGACGCGGGGGGCCAGTTCCTCGTACTGGGCGGGCCAGCGCAGGGTTTCCGCCGACTCGCGCGGCGGTGTCGGGGACAGCAGGGTGCGGCTGGCCTGGAAGGTGCCGCGCGGGTAGAGGTTCAGGGGGCCCCAGTTGAGTTTGGTGGCGCCGCCGCCCAGGGTGGACGGGAAGTGCAGGGCTTCGGGGTTGTAGTGGTGGCCGACGCCCGAGGCGTCCAGGCCGATCAGTGGTGTGCCGCCGTCGGCGGCCGCGGTGTGGAGGGCGACCTTGCCGCCGTCCGAGTGGCCGAGGAGGAAGATTCCGGCGCCGGTGTCGTGGGCGGCGGTGTGCTCCTTGAGGGCGGCGTGGAGGGTTTCCGCCTGCTCGGCGAGGCTCTGGCCGTCGGGCAGGAGGTCCGCGGAGTCCCCGTAGCCCGGCCGGTCGACCGCCAGGACGGCGTGGCCCAGGGCCGTGGCGAGGGGGGCGAAGGAGTTCCAGTACGCGGCCCGCATGCCGCGGCCGTGGATCGCGAGGATCGTGGAGCGGGGCACGGCCCGGTCCTTCGGCAGGGCCAGGAGTGCCGAGAGGGTGATGCCGGCCGCGTTGAGCGTGTAGGGGCGGGCGCCGTCCGGGTGTGTGGTCATCGGACCGCCAGTCCCTTCCGTGTGCCTTCCATCGCGTGCACCCAGGCGGAGGGTGAGCCGGTGCGCAGCAGTGAGGTGCCGACGAGCAGGCCGCCGAATCCGGCGTCGAGGAGTGCGGCGGCGGTCTCGGGGCTGTCGATGCCGCTCGCGCTGACGGGGCAGGCGGCGCCGGCGGTGCGGACGGCGGGGAGCAGGTCGAGGGAGCGGCCGAGGTCGCCGGCGCCGCGCTCGCGGGTCCGGATGTCCTTGTTGTTGACCGCGATCACGCATTCCTCGGGGTGGTGGATTGCTTCGAGTTCGCTTTCGCGGGTGATCTCGACGAAGGGGGTGAGGCCGGTGAGGAGGCATTCGGTGACCAGGGTGCGCATGCTCGACGCGGGCAGGAGTGCCGCCGTGAGCAGGACGGCGGAGGCTCCGAGTTCTGCGGCGGTGCGGATCTGGTCCTTGCGGGTGATGAAGTCCTTCTGGAGGATCGGGAGTCCGGTCAGGGCCGCCACGTCCCGCAGCAGGGCGGGCGAGCCGCCGAACCAGCGGCCGGTCACCACGGAGACGCAAGGGGCGCCCGCCGTCTCGTACGCCTCCACGATGGCGGCGGGGGTGCGGCCGCCCAGCATGTCGTAGCCGTGGGCGTCCCGGCGTTTCACCTCCATCACCACGGGGGTCGGGGAGGCCAGGAGGGCCTCGAGAAAAGGGAAGCCGGTCCGGTTCTGCTTCGTCATCGCGACAGCTCCAGCGGGGGGTGGTCGGGGAGGGGGGCGGTGCCCGTGCGCCAGGCGCGGGCCAGGGCTGCGATCTGCGGGACGCCGAAGGCGCCGGTGGTGGTGTCGCGTGCCGCGGTGTCGACGTCGATGCCGCGGAATCCGGGGTGGTCGACGACGTCCTGGTAGGCCGGGCGGTTGGCCGGGGTGAGGCCTCCTGCGAGGAGGAAGGGGCGGGTGAGGCGGGGCAGCAGGGCGGTGACGTGCTCGGGGTCCAGGGCGGCGCCGGTGCTGCCGATGCGGCCGTCGCCGGTGGCGGTGTCGAGGAGGAAGAGGTCGGTGCCGGCGCGGTCGTAGGCGCCGGTCAGGGGGCGCTCCACGCAGCTTCCGTTCTCCTGGACGTGCAGCACCTTGACGATGCCGACGTCGGCGGGGAGTGCCTGGCGCAGGGCCCGTACGAGGGCGGGGGGCTGGTAGGCGTGGAGCTGGACCCAGCCGACGCCGGTGCGGGCCGCGATCGCGGCCAGTTCACCGGCGTCAGCGAGGAAGGTCACCAGGACCGGCAGGAGGCCGGCCGAACGGGCCGCCGCCGCGAGGGCGGCGAGCCCGTCCTGGTCCAGTTCGGACGGGCCGCCGGGTACGCCGTGCCAGAGGCCGACGCAGTCCGCCCCGGCGGCCGCCGCCGCCTCGATGTCCTGCGGGGCCGTGGCCCCGCAGACCTTCAGCAGTGTCCGGGACAGCGGGCGGGTGGCGCTCACTTGCCCAGTCCCAGCATCGAGGCGATGCGGTTGTACTGGATTTCGTTGGTGCCGGAGTAGATCGTGCCGCCGACGGCGTTGCGCACGTCCAGTTCCAGGCCGAACTCGGCCATGTAGCCGTGGCCGCCGAAGATCTGTACGGCGGTGAGGCTGGTGGCGAGGTTGGACTCGCTGGTGACGAGTTTGGAGATGGCGAGGTCGGTGGTGATGTTCTCGCCGGCCTCCAGTTTCTCGCCCGTGTCGTAGAGCCACTTGCGGGCGGTCTCCAGCTGGATCTTCGTGTCCACGATCTTGTTGGCGATCGTCTGGTACGAACCGATCGCCTTTCCGAAGGACTTGCGTGTCTTCGCGTAGTCGACACACCGCTCCAGCCGGTGCTGCATCTCCCCCACGTTGACGATGAAGGAGAAGAGGATCTCCCGTTTCATCACGTGGTCCAGGACCAGGAACCCGCCTCCGACCCGGCCGAGTACCGCGCTCCTGGGTACCCGTACGTCGTCGAAGAACAGCTCGCTGAGCGGCGAGGTGCGCAGGCCCATCTTCTTGATGGGTTTGCCGGCGGTCAGTCCGGGGGTGTTGCGGTCCACGAGGAACGCGGTCGTTCCCAGCGGGCCGCCGTCCGGGTGGGTGCGGGCGTAGACCACGATCACGTCGGCGATGGGGCCGTTGCTGACGAAGGCCTTGCTGCCGTTGATGACGAAGTCGTCCCCGTCGCGTACGGCCCGGGTGGTCATGGCCATGGCGTCGGAGCCGCCTTCGGACTCGGTGATGGCGTGGGCGCCGATCGCCTCGCCCGAGCAGATCTGAGGCAGGTAGCGCTCCTTCTGCTCGACGGTGCCGAACTGCTGGATGGGGATTCCGGTGGAGCAGATGGAGGTGGTGATGCAGAAGCTGAGGCCCGCGTCGCGGTTGTACTCGCCGAGGCCCTCCAGGACGTACATGGTGGTCAGGAGGGACTGTCCGAGGCCTCCGTGGTCCTCGTCGAAGGGCAGTCCCAGGATTCCGGTCTTCTGGACGAGCTTCCACTTGTCCTCCGGGAAGGCGGACTGCTCGTCGAGTTCGATGTGGTCTGCGCTGAGTGCGTCTCCCCACCTCTCCAGGCCTTCGCGCAGATCGGCCTGGTCGGTGTTCCAACGGATCACGACGGACCCCTTTTTTTGTTCGGTGACGGTGCGGGCGGGCGGGCGGCCGGGCGGGGGCGTGTGTCTCAGTAGGCGGAGGAGCTGTGCGCGTCGAGGCTGTGGACCTCGTCGCCGCGCAGGGCGGGCGAGAAGACGCAGACCAGGCGCAGGTCCTCGTGGGGGCTGGCGACGAGGAAGTGGGCGTCGTGCTGGTCGAGTGCGTACATCCGGCCGGGGACTATCTCGTGCGAGGTGCCGTCGAGTTCGATGACCTCGCCGGAGCCCTCGATGCAGTAGCAGGCCTCGAGGTGGTTGACGTACTCCAGGCGGGACTTGGTGCCGGCCAGGACGGTGGTGTCGGTGAGCGAGTAGCCCAGGCCGTCCTCGGCGAGGAGGAAGCGGCGGCTGAGGCCGTTGCCCCACTCGACGGTCTTCACGGACTCGATGTCGCGAACGATCATGGCGATCTCCCGGTGTGAGGGTGGTGCTCGGATGGTCCGGATGAGGGGTGGAGCCTTCTTTCCCGCCGGTCAGGCGGTTCGGTGCGGTGTTGCGGGCAGGACCTGGCGGACGAAGTCGCGGAAGGCTGCGGTGACATCGGCGGCGGTGTCCTGCGCCCGTTCGAGGGCGGCCACCGCGGCGGAGCCGATGATCGCGGCGTCGGCGCCGGCGGCTCCGACGGCTTCGACGTCCTGCCGTGTGCTGACCCCGAAGCCGACGGCGATCGGGGACGTCGTGTGCGCCCGGAGTGCGGTGACCGTCTGTGCCAGCGCGGCGTGGCCGGCGGCGGGTGCGGTTCCGCTGCGTCCGTAGTGGGCGACGAGGTAGAGGTAGGCGGAGGCCTGTGCGGCGGCCTGGGCCTGGGTGGGGGGCGGGCTCTTGGTGTAGCAGGTGGTGACGACCGGGAGGCCGGCCGCGGCGGCCGACTCCAGGTGCGTTGCGCGCAGCCGTGGGGGGAGGGCGTGGACGAGGAGTCCGTCGGCGCCGGCGGCGGCGATCTCGCGGGTGGTGGCGGCCAGGTCCCGGTGTTTGAGGGAGTGGCTCCAGTCGGCGAGGAGGGCGATCCGCAGGTGGTTCAGGTGGGGCCGTACGTCGGCGATGAAGGCGAGTACGTCGTCCAGGCCGGCGCCGCCGCGCTCCAGTGCCCGGCGGGCGGAGCGGCGGATGACGGGGCCGTCGGTGACCGAGTCGGGGAAGGGGACGGCCAGTTCGAGGCAGTCCACGCCTTCGTCGTCGAGCATCAGGACGAGGTCGCGCAGGACGGGCAGGGGCGGATCGCCGGCGTTGAGGAAGAGGGCGAGTCCGGGCGGTCCGCCGGGGGTGCGGCGGGTGAAGAAGGGGGCGGGGGCGGGCTTTGTCCCTGTGGTGCGGGGCGTCGTCGTGGGGCTAGGCACCGGACACCGCCAGGGTGCGGGGGGCGGGTGCGGCTGCCAGGCGCCGGGCGAGGTCGTGGGCGGCGCCGGTGCGGACCGCTTCCTCGGCGACGGAGACCGCCGAGAGCCAGTCGCGGCGGTTTCCGCAGGCCACGATGAGGGCGGCGGCGCCCAGGCAGACGGTGCGGGTGGCGACGCGGCCCGCCTCGCCGGAGAGGACGGAGAGGAAGTGTGCGACGGCCGTGTCCGCATCGGCGGGCCGCAGGTCGGCGAAGGAGCCGTCGCCGGGGGTGAGTTCGCCCGGCCGGATGATCCGGGTGAGGGCGTGTCCTGCGTGGATGGTGTTGGTCGCGAAGGGCAGCAGCTCGTCGGCGCCGGTGTCGTTGGTGGTGAGCCAGATGCGGCGGCCGGTGGTGGTCTCGGCGAGCCGGCGCAGGGTGTCCAGGGGTGCGGCCGCTGAGACCCCGGTGACCTGGGCGGCCACCGGGAGGTCGGCGAGGAAGGGGCCCAGGGCGTTCAGGAACCGGCCGAAGGTCTTCATGCTGTACGGGGCCACGGTGCGGGCCAGCCGGGTCAGCTGCGCCGGGTAGACGAACGGTCCGGCGAAGGCGATCCCGTGGGCGGCGAGGGTGTCCTCGGTCTGGGTGTGGGAGGAGGTGAGACGGACACCGAGCCGCTCCAGCAGGTCGACGGAGCCGAGCGAGCTGGTGTAGGCGCGGGAGCCCGTTTTGACGACCTTGACCCCGGCTGCCGCGGCGACGAACGCCGAGGCGGTGGAGATGTTGAAGGTCCGGGGGCCGCCGCCGGTGCCGACGACGTTCACGGTGCCTTCCCAGGCGGTGGTCGCCGGTGCTGCCGGCCGGCGCTCGGCGAGCGAGTCCAGCAGGTGGCGCAGGGTCTCGTGGTCCGGGAGCCGGCTGGTCAGGGCGGCCAGCAGGGCGAGGGCCTCGGCCTTGTCGAGGCTGCCGTTGCCGAGCTGGTCCCACCAGGACCGCCAGGTCTCGCGGCCGACCGGGGCTCGCTGTTCGAGCAGGCCGGTGAGTGCGTCGTGCACGGTCGGTCTCCGTCTCGTGTGCGTCAGGGGTGGGGACGGTGCCTGGCGGGTCAGGCGGCGGCGGTGCGGCGGGACTCGGTGATGAAGGTGTCGATCGCCTCGACGCTGCGGAAGTTGTTGGGGTCCAGGTCGGCGTCGCCGATGGCGAGCTCGAAGCGGTCCTCGACCCAGGCGATGAGCTTGAGGACGCCCAGGCTGTCGATGACCCCGTCGTTGAGCAGGTCGTGGTCGGCGGCGAGTTCGCCGGCGGCGGTGCCCGGGAGGAACTCGGTGATGACGAAGTTCTTGATGGTGTCGACGTTGCTCATGACGGGATTCCTTCGGCGAGAGGTGTGGCTACGGGTGCGGTGGTGGGGCTGGGCTGTTCGAGGCGGTCGAGTGCCTTGCGGTCGACCTTGCCGGTGGCCGTCTTGGGCAACGGGGCCTCGGTGACGGTGAGTTGGTGGGGTACGGCGGCTCTGGGCAGGTGCCGGGCGCAGTGGGTGCGCAGTTGCAGGCCGGTCAGGGTGGAGCCGGGGGCGCGGCGGACGGCGGCGACGAGTCTTTTGCCGGCGATCGGGTCGGGCAGGGCGGCGACGCCGGCTTCCAGGACTGCGGGGTGTTCCTGCAGGACCCGTTCGATCTCGGCGGTGTTGACGGCGACGCCGCGGACCTTGACCTGGAAGTCGGTGCGTCCGGTCAGGTGCAGGGTGCCGGCGGCGTCGCGGCGTACGAGGTCGCCGGTGCGGAACCAGCGGCGGTCGTCGAGGCCGAGGGGGTGGCCGGTGAACTTGTCGGTGTGGCGGGTGCGGTCGAGGTAGCCGCGGGTCTGGAAGGGCGTGGAGACGAAGAGTTCTCCGCTGCCGGGGCCTTCGACGGGGGTGTGGGTGTCGGGGTCGATGATCAGGGCGCGTACGCCGGGCAGTGGGCGGCCGATGGGGACGGGCGCGGCGGCGGTCGGGGCGGGTCCGAGTTCGTGGATGAAGCTGTCGTTGGTCTCGGTGCAGCCGTAGATGTTGTGGATGCGGGCGTGGGGGAAGAGCTGGGGCAGGGCGGCGAGGGTGCGGTCGGGGATGGCGTCGCCGGTGAACATGACGTGCTCGACGCCGGGGAAGGTGTCGCCGGTCTTGGCGGCCGCGTCCTGGAGGAGGCCGAAGGCCATCGGGACGGCCTGGACGATGTCGACGCCGTGGGTGAGGACCAGGTCGCGCAGGTGGCGTCCGTGGGCGGCCAGGGCCGGGTCGACGAGGACGACGCGTCCGCCGCGGGCGAGGGTGGTCCATACGTCGAGGAGGCAGAGGTCGAAGTTGAGGGGGGCGTAGTTGAGGACGGTGCGGCCGGGTCCGATGCCGAAGGTGTGGCCGGCCCAGCGGGTGAACCGGTCGATGGCGTCCAGGCCGAGCGGGACGATCTTGGGGAGGCTGGTGGAGCCGGAGGTGGTGAGCATGAGGGCCACCTCGGCGGCCTCGTCGGCGGGCAGCGGCCGGGCGGTGACCTCGGGGTTGGGTGCGACGCGGGCGCTCTCGCCGCCGGGGGCCAGGACCCGGGCGCAGCCGGCCTGGGCGAAGAGGTCGGCCAGGAGGGTGTCGGCGAGGGCCGGGGACGGCAGGAGCAGCGGCCGGCGGGCCAGGAGGCAGGCGAGGACGAGGGCCACCGTGGCGGGTGACTTGTCGGCGAGGACGCCGACCGGTTCCGCGGGGGCGAGGTCCAGGAGGGCGAGGCGGTCGCGTTCGCGGCCGGCGAGGTCGTACAGCTCGCGGTAGGTGGTCTCCTGCCCGTTGAAGAGGAGCGCGGTGGCGTGGGGGCGGTCGCGGACCTGGGTCAGGAATCCTCCGAGGAGGCCGAGTTCGACGGTGTCCGGGGTCTGTTCCTGTGCTGCGGCGGTGCGCGGGGTACGGGGTGCGGTCATCGTGGGCCTCCTTCCTGGGGGGCGGCGAACTCGATCCAGCCGGACTTCACGGCGGCGCCCCCCGGGGTCTTGCAGGTGAAGCGGACGACGCGGGCGTCGGCGTCGGGCTGGAGGGTGATCTCCAGCGGGATGCCGGGGGGTACGGGGGCGGAGAAGCGGCAGCCCAGGCCGCGGACGCGGGCGGAGTCGCCGGCGGCGAAGCGGTCGGTGGCCTCCTCCACGGCGAGGGCGACGACGCTCATGCCGTGGGCGATGACGGTGTCGAAGCCGGCCGAGCGGGCGGCGTCCTCGTCGAGGTGGATGGGGTTGAGGTCGCCGGAGGCGTGGGCGTAGGTGGTGATCCAGTCGGTGGTCAGGTGGTGGACGGCGCTGTGGGGTTCGCCGGCTCCCAGCGGGGCGGGGGCGGGGGCGCCCGCGGCGATGTCGCCGAAGGGCTCCAGTGTGCTCGCGCCGACCAGGAGGGCGGAGATGACCAGTTCGGCGAAGGGCTCCGGTCCGTCCTCGCCGGTCAGCCGGACGCGCAGGGCGATGCGGGCGCCGCGCGGTTCCTTGCGGATGCCGAGCACGTCCAGGGCGACGGTGACCTGCTCGCCGGGGCGGACCGGGCGCAGGGTGCGGATGTCCTGGCCGAGGTGGACCACGGAGACGGGGCCGGGTTCGGCCGCGGTCAGTGCGGCGACGGTCTGTTCGGCGACGGTGTGGGCGAGGACGAAGGTGTGGACGGGCGAGGCCTGGCCGGGGCGGGCGGTGGGCAGGCCCCGGCGGGCGGCGCCGCGGTAGTCGGTGATCTCGGGTTCGGTGACGGTGAGCGTGCGGACCGGGGAGGGGAGCGAGAGGGTCGTCATACCGGCGTCACCACCACGGAGGAGTTGTGGCCGCCGAATCCGAAGGAGTTCGTGATCGCGGGTCCGGGGCGCACGGTGCGGGGTGCGCCGTGCACGACGTCGATGTCCATTCCTGGCTCCTGCTGTTCGTGGTTGGCGGTGGGCGGCACCTCGCAGTGGCGCATGGCCTGCACGGTGGCGATGAGCTCGACGGCGCCGGCGGCGCCGATGAGGTGGCCGATGACCGACTTGGGTGCGGTGACGGGCGGCTGGGCGGTGCCGAACACCTTGGTGAGGGCGGCGGCCTCGGACCGGTCGTTGTAGGGGGTGGAGGTGCCGTGCGCGTTGACGTGCACGATGTCGGCGGGTTCGAGGCCGGCGTCGGCGATGGCGCCGGCCATGGCGGCCGCGGCGCCCGCGCCGTCGGGCAGGGGCATCGCGAGGTGGTGGGCGTCGGCGGTGGCGGCGTACCCGGCGACGAGGCCGTAGGTCTTCGCGCCGCGTGCTTGCGCGTCCTCGAGGCGTTCCAGGACGACGAAGCCTGCTCCCTCCCCCATGACGAAGCCGTCGCGGTCCTTGTCGAAGGGCCGGGAGGCGTGTTCGGGGTCGTCGTTGCGGAAGGAGACGGCGCTGAGGTTGCCGAAGCCGGCGAGGGTGACGGGGGTGAGGGTGTGTTCGGTGCCGCCGGCGATGACCAGGTCGGCGCGGCCGGTCTGGAGCAGCATCAGGGCGTGGCCGATGGCGTCGGCGCCGCTGGCGCAGGTGTTGGCGACGGTCAGGGCGGGGCCGGTCCAGCCGAGGCGGATGGCTATCTGGGCGGCGGCCGCGTTGGGCATCGTCATGAGCGGCATGAGCGGGTTGACGCGGGCCGGTCCGCCTTCGGTGAAGTGGGCGGATTCCAGGTCGCTGGTGGCGCGTCCGCCGACGGCGTTGCCGACGACGATGGCGGTGCGGCCGGCTTCGGCGGTGGGTGATCCGGCGTCGCGGTGGGCGGCGAGGGCGGCGGCGGTGCCGTAGTGGGCGAAGGGGTCCATGCGGCGGGCGTCCTTGGCCGGGACGAGCCCGGCGAGGGAGTCGAGGCCGCGGACCCGGCAGCCGATGCGTACCCGGTGGCGGCTGAGGTCGATGTGGGTGAGGGCGGCGGCGGTGGAGCGGCCGGCGCGCAGTGTGTGCCACAGCTCGTCCGGGGTGCACCCGCCGGGGGTGACCACGCCCATGCCGGTGATGGCTACGGGCGGCTGCGCGGTACTGCCCCTGGACGGTGAAGGCATGTCTGCTCCCTGAGGCGGACTGAGAGGTACGGAAAAAGGGGTGGGAGGGGTGGCCGTGGGGGCGGTCAGATGATGTGGCACTCGCGGGCGGAGGTGATGAGGGCCTCGGCGGCGAAGTCGATGTCGGAGGTGGTGTGGGCGGCGGTGATGGCGATGCGCAGCCGGGCCAGGTCGTTGGGGACGGCCGGGGTGACGACGGGGAGTCCGATCACGCCGTTCTTGCGGCAGGCGGTGGCGAGGTCGTAGGCGGCCTCGTCGGAGCCGGCGATGACCGGGACGACGGCGGTCTCGCTGTCGACGGTGCTGATGCCGGCCTGGTTGAGGATGCCGCGGAAGCGTGCGGATTCGCGCTGGATGAACTGCACGCGCTGGGGCTCGCGCTGCATGATGCGCAGGGATTCCAGGGCGGCGCCGGTCTGTGCTCCGCCGAGGGCGGCGGAGAAGAGGAAGGGGCGGGCGGCGTAGCGCAGGTGGTGGACGAGTTCGGCGGAGCCGGCGACCCATCCGCCCATGGAGGGGATGGCCTTGGAGAGGGTGCCGAGCTTGATGTCGACCTTGGCCTCGTAGTTGAAGTGCTCCTCGATGCCTTTGCCGGTGGCGCCGATGACGCCGAGGGCGTGGGCCTCGTCGACCATCAGGAGTGCGTTGTGGGCGTCGCAGACCTTGCGCAGGTCGACCAGGGGGGCGATGTCGCCGTCCATGGAATAGACGCTGTCGACGATGACGAGGCGGACGCCGGTGTCGGGGGCGGCGGCGAGGCGGCGTTCGAGGTGGGTGACGTCGTTGTGGCGGAAGCGGGTGACGGTGGCGCCGGAGAGCTTGCAGCCGTCGACGATGCTGGCGTGGTCGTACTTGTCGATGAAGACGGTGTCGCCGGGTCCGACGATGGCGCCGACGGTGCCGACGTTGGCGGCGTAGCCGGAGCCGAAGACCAGGGCCCGCTCGCGGCCGGCGACCTTGGCGACCTCGGCCTCCAGTTCCTCGTGCAGCGGGGTGGTTCCGGCCAGGGCGCGTACGCCGTGGTTGCCGGTGCCGTAGCGGTCGACGGCGGCCTTGGCGGCGGAGACGACCCGCTCGTCGCCGGCGAGTCCGAGGTAGGAGTAGCCGGACATCATCAGCAGGCGGCGGCCGTCCTGGTCCGCGTACGCGGAGTCCCGCTCGGCCGTGTAGGCCACGAAGCTGTTCTTGCGGTTGGGCTCGTACTCCAGGGACCGGACGCGGTCGCGGAAGTAGGCCAGCTTCGGCTCGAGGCGGTCCCAGGCAGCGGATGCGTTCACGTGCTTCTCCTCGTCGCGATCGTCCGGCGGACCCGGAACTCCATCGACGCCCTGCCGTTTCTCCGGCCGGGCTCTAGTGGAATTCCATTAAGGCTCGGGGGGCGCAATAGCAGCGCAAGAGCGGGACTGCAGCCGGACCACAGCCGCGCCACAGCCGGACTGCAGTGGCGCTCAAAAAGCGAAAGGGAAAGCCCGGACCTCGGGTTTTATTCGGTCGGAAATGTTTGCCGACCGCTGTTGACATGCGGAGAAGGCCCGCCGGTATCCTCTGAATCGCACGAACTTGGGGGACACGGCCGGAAGCCGACCGTTTCGGAGAGTGCATAGTGCTGATCAGACTCATAGGTCTTGTCACGATCGAGCCGGACGGAGCACCGCCTCAACACCTCTCGAGCGCGCAGGCGCAGGTCGCGTTCGCCCGGCTGCTCCTGGAGCGGGCCGGCGGCACGGACCGTGACCAGCTGGCCGAGACGATATGGCCCGAGGGCCTGCCGGACACCTGGGCCTCGGCCCTGCGCAGCCTGGTGAGCCGGGTGCGTACGTTCGTCACGACGCCGCAGGACGGGCCGGGGGCCACTCCCCTGGTCTCGCAGGGCGGCCGCTACCTTCTGCGGGTGCCGCGGGACGCGGTCGTGGACGTGGAGGTCGCGGAGACCGCGCTGGCCGAGGCCGCCGAGGCGTACGCCGAGGGGGCCTACGCGGTGGCGGCGCAGCTCGCGGCGGGCGCGGTGTCGAACCTGCGCGGCTCGTTCCTGCCCTCGCACGAGGGCGAGTGGGTCAACGCGATGCGCGAGCAGCTGGAGGAGCTGCGGCTGAAGGCGCTGGAGACGGCGAGCCTGTCCTCCTCGGCGCTGGGCGACGAGCATCATGCGCTGCGGTATGCGGAGGAGGCCGTGCGGCGTGCCCCGTTCCGGGAGAGCGCCTACCGGTGCCGGATGGCGGCCCATACCCGGGCGGGCAACCGGGCGGAGGCGCTGCGCAGTTACCAGCAGTTGCGGGAGGTGCTGGCGGAGGAGCTGGGCATCGATCCGGCGCCGGAGACGGAGGCCGCGTACCTGGAGCTGCTGCGCACGCCCGAACCGCGGCCGACCGTGCGTTCGCTGACCTGCCTGGACCCGGTGCTGATGGGGGTGTTCGAGGTGGATCACCGCATGCCGGTGCCCCGGCCGTGCTCGCTGGCCGAGCACGGGTGCGTCACGCACCGCATGTCGTCCTCCCCCGCCGCCTGATCCGCTCATGCGAAAGGGCCGCCGCTGCGCTGGTGCGCGGCGGCGGCCCTCGTGTGCCCGCGGGCGGGTGCGTACGTCCTCGTGCTTGTGGGTCCTTGTGTGCGTAGGTCCTCTGGTGCGTGGGTCCTCGTGCGCGTAGGTCCTCCGGTGGGTCCGGGCCCGGTCGGCGGGGACGACGGGAGCCCCGGCCTCCCTGTGGGGGTGGGGAGGCCGGGGCCGGGGAGCGGCGGGGGGATCAGGTGATGGAGACGCCGCTGTCGATGCTGATGACCTGGCCCGTCATGCAGTCCTGGTCGAGGAAGAGGCCGGCGCTGCGGGCGACTTCTTCGACCGTGACGAACCGCGGGATCGGGGCCTTGTCCTCCATGCCTTCGATGACCCGGTCCGGCAGGGTGTTGGTCATGCCGGTGATCATGAAGCCGGGGGACAGTGCGTTCACCGTCACCCCGCGCCGGCCGCATTCGGCGGCGAGGGTGCGGGTGAAGCCGATCAGTCCCGCCTTGGAGGCCGAGTAGGCGGTCTGGCCGGCCGTGGCGATGATGCCCGACGGGGACACGATGTTGATGACCCGGCCCCACCGCTTGCGCAGCATGTACGGGACCGAGACGCGGGCGGTGTGGAAGGAGCCGATCAGGTTGGTCTGGATGACCTGGGCCCAGTCGGCCGGGTTCTGCATCGCCATCAGGCTGTCCTTGCGGATGGCCCCGTTGTTGACGAGTACGTCCACCGGGCCGAGTTCGGCCGATATCCGCTCGTAGAGGGCCTGGGTGGCCTCCCACGAACCGACGTCGCCGGTGACCAGGACCGAGGGGTTGGTCAGTTTCTCCCGGACGGCCTCCGCGCCCTGGCGGGAGCTGTTGTAGTGGACCGCGACCCGGCAGCCCAGCGCGTCCAGTTCCAGCGCCAGGGCCTGGCCGAGGCCGCCCGAGGCGCCGGTCACGAGCGCGACCGGGGACTCGGGCCTCACGCCCGCACCGTTCTTGCTCATGCCGCGACACCGCCCCACTCCATCAGGATCGAACCCCAGGTCATGCCTGCTCCGAAGCCGGCCAGCAGGACCTTGTCACCGGATTTGATCCGGCCCTCCTCGAGGGCCTCGGTCAGTGCGATCGGGATCGACGCCGAGGCGGTGTTCCCGTACTTCTGGAGGTTGGTGATCAAAGCCTCCTGCCGCAGGCCGGTGTGGGACAGGATCGAGTTGATGATCCGGATGTTGGCCTGGTGCGGTACGACGTGGTCGATGTCCGCGGCGTCCACCTTGGCGCTCTCCAGCGTCTCGCGGACCGTGCGGACGGTGTAGCGGACGGCGTTGAGGTAGATCTCGTTGCCGTTGATCTGCGCGTAGTGCAGGCCCGCGTCCAGGGTCTCCTGGGTGGTGGGCATCCGGCTGCCGCCGGCGAGGACCTTGAGGGAGCCGGTGCAGGCCCCGTCGGCGCCCAGGTTCCAGGCCTTGACCCGGTTCTCGGGGCCCGGCTGGAGGACGACGGCGCCCGCGCCGTCGCCGACGAGGATGGACAGGTCCCGGTCGGCCGGGTTGGCCGTCAGGGTGTGGGTGTCGGAGCCGATCAGCAGGATCGGCCGGGGGTCGATGGCGATCAGCGCCATGGCGGACACGAGCCCGTAGACGAAGCCCGCGCACTCGGAGTTGACGTCGTGCGCGCTGCCCGCGATCCCCAGTTCGTGGTGGACGAACGCGGAGGTCGCCGGGGACGGCTGCTCGGGCGTGGCCGTCGCGACGATGAGGTGGGCGATGTCCGCGCCGGTCAGGCCCGCCTTCTCGAGCGCGCGCCGGCCGGCCTCGACGGCCAGGGAGGCGGTGGTCTGCCCCGGGTCGACCGCCCGCCGCTCGCGGATGCCGCAGCGGCTGACGACCCAGTGCTCGTCGACGCCGAAGCGTGTCGCGAGTTCGGCGCTGGTGACGATGCGTTCGGGTACGGACATGCCCCACCCGGTGATGTCGAAGCCGGTCACGTCACCCCTCGCTACGCCTGAGCCGGGACGAGATCGACGATCTTCGCGTACACGTCACGCAGGGTGGTCGTGTCGTCGAGGTCGGCGAAGAGCGACTCGTCGGCCGGAATGTGCGGGTACTGGTTCTGGAAGCCGTACAGCCACTCCATCAGGTCCAGCGAGTCGACGTCCGCGATGTGCTGGAGCGGGGCGTCGGGGCTGACCTCCGCGGCACCCGAGACGGCCTCGAGCTGGCTCGCCAGTTCTTCGATGGTGGGCAGCGACATGGGGTCGGTCCTCTCTCGGCAATGCAACTCGGCAGTGCGTGTCTGGTTTTCGAGAGTGATGAAAGCCGCGCCCCCGCAAGGAACGCGCAACACGGCGCCGGATTGTGTCCGGAGGCCGTCTTGCGCACGCCTTGCGGGGCATCCGGTTTTCTCGACGCGAATTCGGAAATTCACGGCCCGCCGGACACGCAGGAAAGAGGATCAGGATGACAACGGTCGCCCCCAAGTCGGTGGACCCCGAGGTCGATGCGATCAGGCACCACTACGAGGTCAGCAACGATTTCTACCGGCTGCTGCTGGGCCCCACGATGATGTACTCCGGCGGCTACTGGGAAGACGGCGAGGACCTGGTCGCCACCCTCGACGAGGCGCAGGAGCGCAAGCTCGACAAGTTCGCCGAGCTCGCCAATGTCTCCGCCGGCCGTACCGGGCGCGTCCTGGACATCGGCTGCGGCTGGGGCACCATGCTCAACCGCCTCACCACCGTGCACGGTGCGGAGCAGGCCGTCGGCCTGACCCTGTCGCGCACGCAGGAGGCGTTCATCGCCGGCCTGGACAACCCGCGGATCACCACGCTGGTCCAGAGCTGGGCCGACTACAAGGTCGCGGACGACAGCGAGAAGTACGACGCGGCGTTCTGCATCAACGCGCTGGAGCACTTCGTCTCCTCCAACCTGCCGCCGAAGGAGCGCACGAAGCGCTACCGGTACTTCTTCCAGCAGGTCGCGAACGCCCTGAACCCGGGTGCGAAGTTCGTGCTGCACACCATGACCGCCGAGGCGCTGCCGATGAACCGGGCGCTCCTGGACGACCTGAAGTTCCTGCAGCGCTCGGAGTTCGAGGGCTGCCACATCCCGCACCTGAGCGAGCTGAGCGCCGCGGCGGAGGGTCTCTTCGAGATCGACGAGATCGTCAACGAGCGCGAGTCGTTCGCGATGGCCTGCCGTGCCTGGCTGGTCCTGCTGGCCGAGCGCCGGGACGAGGCCGTGGCCATGGAGGGCGAGGAGGTCGTCTCGCGGTTCGAGCGCTACCTCGACATCTTCGCGTACACCCTCGAGGACAAGTTCTTCAACAACTTCCGCGTCACCATCACGCGCCGTTAAGGAGGTTGACGTGACGAGCATTCTCGAACCGGCCAAGGACGGCGGGGCACGTACGGGCACCGAGAAGCGTCCCGGCGGCCACGGCCCGACCCGGCACCTGCGGGTCGCGGTCATCGGCACCGGGTTCTCGGGTCTGGGCACCGCCGTCCGGCTGCTGCAGTCGGGCATCGACGACTTCCTGGTGTTCGAGCGGGCCGACGAGGTCGGCGGCACCTGGCGCGACAACAGCTATCCGGGGTGTGCGTGCGACGTCATGTCCCACCTCTACTCGTTCTCCTTCGCCCGGAACCCGAACTGGAAGTCGACGTTCGCCTCGCGGGACGAGCTGTTCGCGTATCTGCGCGATACGGCCGACCGTTTCGGCGTGCGCCCGCACATCCGGTTCGGGCACGAGCTTCAGGCCGCCCGCTGGGACGAGGGCGAGCGGCACTGGAGGATCGAGACCTCGCAGGGCCAGTACACCGCGCAGTTCCTGGTGACCGGCACGGGCTACCTCAGTGAGGCGGCCGTGCCGGACATCAAGGGCCTTGCCGAGTTCGAGGGCAAGGTCTTCCACTCCTCGAACTGGGACCACGACCACGAGCTGGCGGGCCGGCGCGTCGCCGTCATCGGCACGGGCGCCTCGGCGATCCAGTTCGTCCCGAAGATCCAGCCCGAGGTCGGGCAGCTGGACCTGTACCAGCGCACCCCGGCGTGGATCGGCCCCAAGCCCGACAAGGCCAACAGCCCGCTGCACACCACGATGCTGCGTTCGCTGCCCGGCTACCAGCAGTTCCGGCGGGGCTTCAACATGTGGGGCCGGGAGATCCTCGCGTTCTTCTGGAAGCGCCCCAAGCTCGCCGAGAAGGTCCAGAAGATGGCGAGCGACCACCTGGAGAAGTCGGTGGCGGACGAGGCGCTGCGCAAGCGGCTGACCCCCGACTATCTGGTGGCCTGCAAGCGGCTGCTGTTCTCCAACACGTGGTACCCGGCGATCCAGCAGCCGAACGTGGAGGTCGTCACCGACGGCATCGCCGAGGTCCGTGCGAAGTCGATCGTGGGCACGGACGGCGTCGAGCGCGAGGTCGACACCATCATCCTGGGCACCGGTTTCCAGGCCACCGACCGGCCGGTCGCGCGCCGGATCTGGGGCCGGGACGGTGTGCAGCTGCGTGAGGCGTGGAAGGACGGGATGGCCGCGCACCGCGGTACCACCATCGCGGGCTTCCCGAACCTGTTCATGCTGCTGGGCCCGAACACGGCCCTGGGCCACTCCTCGCAGACCGTGATGATCGAGGCGCAGGTCCAGTACGTCGTGGACTCCCTGCGGCAGGCTGCCGAGCGCGGTCTGTCGAGCATCGAGGTCCGCCGGGAGGCGCAGGACGCCTACAACCGGAAGCTCGACAAGCACCTGGAGGGCACGGTCTGGATGTCGGGCGGCTGCAAGAGCTGGTACCTCGACTCCGCCGGCCGCAACACCTCGATCTTCCCGACGTACACCTGGCGCTTCCGCCGGGGCACCAAGCGCCTCGACCTGAGCGAGTACCAGCTCGCTTCCCAGGTACGCAGCACCAAGCCGGTACCTCACCAGTAGGAGACGTACGAAGATGAGCAGCACCCACAGAACTGCCGAGGGCACCGCCGCCCAGCCGTCCCGCCGCCGGATCCTGGGCGGGATCGCGACCACTGCCGTCGCGGTCGTCGGCTGGAATGCCGTGAGCCAGACCTGGGCGACGGCCGCCGAGGCGGCCGGGAACTCCGACGTCGTCCCGGTGCCGGGCCTGGTCGGCACCCTGGAGACGACGCCCGGTGTGGTCGACGCCTTCGCCAACGACTTCGGTCATCTCTTCGACGGCGCCCCGAGCAAGCCGTGGGCCGTGCTGCGGCCGGGCGGCGTGGACGACATCGTCAAGATCGTCAACTACGCCCGTGCCAACGGCATCAAGGTCGCCGTCAACGGTCAGGGCGGCACCGGCGACGACATCGAGTCGCACTCGGTGTACGGGCAGGCGCGTGTTCCGGGCGGTATCTCCATCGACGCCAAGGGCATGTCGAGGATCCTGTCGATCGGCAGCGACCACGCGGTGGTCGAAGCCGGTGTGACGTGGGGTCAGCTGACGGACGCGACGCTCGCGGTGGGCAAGACCCCGCCGGCGCTGCCGGACTACCTGTACATCTCGGTCGGCGGGACGATCAGCATCGGCGGTATCGGCGGCACGGTGCAGCGGTACGGCCTGCTGTGCGACACCGTGCAGTCCATCGACATCGTCACGGGTGACGGCAAGCTGGTCACCGCGACGGCGACGCAGCGCACGGAGCTGTTCAACGCGGCGCTGTCGGGCGGCGGCCAGGTCGGCATCATCGTGCGGGTCAAGGTCAAGCTGATCCCGGCGCCGAAGCGGGCCGTCATCTTCAGCCTGTACTACAACACGGTGGAGCAGTACCTGACCGACTCCGAGCGGGTGCTGGCCGACGGCCGGTTCGAGGTCCACGCGGGCGAGATGCAGCGGACCCCGGACAACTCGGGCTGGCGTTACAAGCTGGAGGTCGGGGCGACGTACAACACGACGCCGCCGAACCGGGCCCGGCTGCTGTGCGACCTGCAGGACGTGCGGGCGGAGGCGGTCATCGAGGACGTGACGTTCCGGGACTACATGTTCCGGCTCGACGCGTACGAGGCGTACCTGAAGGAGGGCGGCCACTGGTACACGCCCAAGCCGTGGCTGAGCATGTTCCTGCCGGCGTCGAAGACGAAGCAGTTCATGAAGCTCGTGGAGCAGGAGCTGGATGCGAACTCGCTGGGCGGCGGGTTCCTGCTCTTCTACCCGTTCTTCTCCTCGAAGATCAAGCGTCCGCTGGCGATGATGCCGAACGAGTCGGTGGTCTACCTCTTCGACCTGCTGCGGTTCCCCAACCCGGGTGAGCCCAACATCCAGGGAATGATCGACCAGAACCGCCGTCTGTACGACATCGCGGTGGGCCTGGGCGCGAAGCGCTATCTGGTGGGGTCGATCCCGATGTCGGGTGCCGACTGGAAGAAGCACTTCGGCAACCGGTGGACCGGTTTCGTGAACGCGAAGAACAAGTTCGACCCGAACAACATCTTCACTCCCGGGCAGGGCTTCTTCGCCTGACAGCGGGGGCCTGACCGGTCGTGGAGTCCCGGCGGCGGGGGCGGGGAGAGGGACCCCGCCCCCCCCGCCTCTTTTCTTTCCCGTATCCACTGGAGGGTTCGGTATGACGACGTACGACCTGATCGACGAGGCGGTGATCGACGCCCCGGCGGATGCCGTGTGGGAGGCGCTCGTCGCGGAGTTCCGCGGGGCCCGCAAGTGGTGGGTGCCGGCCAATACGTTCACGGCGGTGTCCGGTGCCCCCGACGAGGTCGGCGGCATGGTGGGCGTGACGGTGCACACCAAGGGCGCCGACAAGGGCGGGCTGAAGCTGCGCTTCACCTCGCGGACGGTGGCGGTGGAGCCGGGCCGGCGCCTGGACATCGAGTACGTGGACGGGGTGTTCCGGGGTCCCAGCACGTTCCGTGTGGAGCCGCTGGCGGACGGCCGTACCCGTATCTCCATGCATTTCACCGGCAGCCCGCACGGCTGGCTGAAGGTGCTGGCCAAGGTCGCGGACCTGGGTGCGGAGCATTCCAGGGGCACGCTGGCGGCGTTCGAGTCCCTGGACCGGCAGCTGTCGGCGGTGCCGCGGTGAGCACGGCGGCAGCGGGGCTCACCCGTGAGCTGACGGTCCGCACCGACGACGGGGCCGCGCTGGAGGTGACGGTGCTGGCGCCGCTGGCGGGCACGCCGGCGGCCGCGGACGTGGTCCTGGTGCACGGCTGGGCGCACACCCGGCGGGTGTGGGGCACGGTCGCGGACCGGCTGATCCGGGCCGGGCACCGGGTGGTGCTGTACGACCAGCGCGGTCACGGCGCCTCGACGCTGGGCCGTACCCCGGTCTCGGTGGAGCGGCTGAGTGCGGACCTGGCGGCGGTCCTCGGTGAGACGGACGCGCGGGAGGCGGTGGTCGTCGGTCATTCGGGCGGCGGGTTCGCCGCCCTCGGCTACGCGGCGACCTCGCCGTCGGCGGGCCGGCTGCGCGGGCTGGTGCTGCTGGGCACGGCGGCGCACGGCCAGGACACCCCGGACAGCGAGGTGAAGATGATGGGCAGTGCCGTGTTCTCCAGGGCGCTCGGCCGTCCGTGGCTGGGCCGCAAGCTGCTGGGTTCCACCATGGGCAAGGAGGTGGACCCGGTGGTGCGGGACGTGAACCGGCAGCTGTTCGCGGCAGCCGCGCCCCGGGTGCGGGCGGAGTTCTTCCGGTGCACGCGCGGCTGGGACGTCCGCGAGGCGCTGCGGTCGGTCACGGTGCCGGCGGTGGTCCTGCACGGCGAGGGCGACAAGGTGATCGACATCGCGCTGGCCGAGGTCCTCGCGGAGGTGATCCCCGGTGCCCGCTTCGAACGGGTCCCGGACGCGGGCCACATGCTGCCGCTGGAGCGGCCGTTGCTGGCGGTGGCCGCGGCGATGGAGCTCGCCTCGCGATGATCGAGGAACTCCTGCCTCCGGGCGTCACGTCATCGGAAGCCTTCGACGACGCGGCGCCCGCTGTGCTGTTCCCTGCCGAGGCGGCTTTGATGGCGGGGCGCCGGGAGCGGCGGCGCCGGCAGTTCGCGACGGCGCGGGCCTGTGCGCGGCACTGCCTGAGCGAGCTGGGGCGGCGGCCGGTGGCCCTGCTCCCGGGCCCGGGCGGGGCCCCGCAGTGGCCGTCCGGTGTGGTCGGCAGCATCACCCACTGCGAGGGGTACCGTGCGGCGGTGGCCGCCCCGGCCTCGTCGGTGGCGGCCCTGGGTATCGACGCGGAGCCGGCGGGGCCGCTGCCGCCGGGGGTCCTCGGGCTGATCGCCTGCGGTGCGGAGCGCGCCCATCTGGCGGGCCTTGCCGCAGCGGATGCCTCGCTGCCGTGGGAGCGGATCTTCTTCTCGGCGAAGGAGGCCGTGTACAAGGCCTGGTATCCGGCGACGGGGATCTGGCTGGGTTTCCGTGACGCCTCGGTGGCCCTCTCCCCCGCGGGCACGTTCACGGCCACCCTGCGCCCGCCGGTGCCGTCGCCGGTGGACCCGGTGTACGAGGGCCGCTGGCTGGCCGGGCGGGGCCTGGTCCTGACGGCGGTGACCCGTGTGGAACACGCGGGCGCCGTGCGGCCGGCCCCGGCCGGTCCTTGCGGTCCTGCTCGCGGGCCCGCGCCGGCCGGTACGGCGTAGGGTCGGCGGCGTACGCGGGATTGCCGAAGCCCTGGTCCGGGCACCGAGGAGACGTCGATGCGGGACCATGACCGGCGCCGCGCCGCGCGCCTGGCGGGTTACGGGGCCGTCAGCACCGGGCTCTCCCTGCTGAGCGACCACCGGCTCGGTGAGGCTGTGGCAGGTGCCACTGCGCTCGGGTCGGGCATCGGCGGCAGGTCGGCCGAGCTGGACGTCGACGGAACGCGTGTCTTCGTCAAGCGGATCCCTTTGACGGACATCGAACTGCGGCCGGAGAACGTGCGGTCGACGGCGAACGTCTTCCGGCTGCCGTTGTTCTACCAGTACGGGGTGGGCTCGGCGGGGTTCGGTGCCTGGCGGGAGCTCGCCGTGCACACGATGACCACGAACTGGGTACTCGGCGACGCGTACGCGGGATTTCCTCTGATGTACCACTGGCGGGTTCTGCCCGACTCCCCTCCCGAAGGATTCACCGACGCCTTCGGGGGCCTGGAGGGGGCTGTCGCGCACTGGGAGGGGTCGCCGGCCGTTCGTGGCCGGCTGGAGGCCATCGGCCGGTCCTCGTGCAGCCTGGTGGTCTTCCTGGAGCACGTGCCGTACACGCTCGCCGGATGGCTGGCCGAGCGGGAGAGCGCCGTGCGGGAGGGCGGGGAGGGCTCGCCCCTGCGCTGGGTGGAGGAAGCTCTGACGGGCGGGGCCGCCTTCATGAGTTCTCGCGGACTTGTCCACTTCGATGCTCACTTCGCCAACATCCTGACCGATGGCCGCCGGCTCTACTTCGCCGACTTCGGGCTTGCCCTGAGCGACTGTTTCGACCTTTCCGCGGAGGAGTCCGGGTTCCTCTCGGACCACCTGGCGTTCGACCGCTGCTACACCGCGAGCCACCTGCTGCGACACCACGTGCTCGACGGCGTGCGCGGTGAGACGGGTCGCGAGGTGTTCCTGCGCGACTGGACAGCGGGCCGGCGGCCCGGCGGCATCCCGCTTGAGGTCACGGATGTCATCGACCGGCACGCACGCTCCACCCTTGTCGTGGACTCCTTCTTCCGCCGTCTGCTCACCGAGAGCAGGCGGACGCCGTTCCCGGCCGCGGAGATCGAGCGGCAGGCGGGCGGCGTGCGGGACGCGGCAGGCGGCTGAGGTGGTCTCTCCCCCCACTGTGTGACCGTTCGGGCCCTCCCCCGCGGCGGACTTGGCCGCCGCGCGGGGTCAGCCCCGGTCGGTGGGCAGGACGACGGTGCGGGCGGGTTGGGCGGTGCGGGGTGCGGTGGACGGGGTCGCGCCGTTGCGGAATTCCTGGGGGCTGATGCCCCGTACCCGTTTGAAGGCTGCCGACAGGGCGAAGGCCGAGCTGTAGCCGACGCGGCGGGCGACGGTGGTGACGGTGGCGTCCGGTTCGCGCAGCAGGTCGGCGGCGAGTGCCAGGCGCCAGCCGGTCAGGTAGGCGACCGGGGGTTCGCCGACGACGTCGGTGAAGCGGCGGGCCAGGGCGGCCCGGGAGACGCCGACCTTCAGGGCGAGTTCCCCGACGGTCCAGCCGTGGACCGGGTTTTCGTGGAGCAGGCGCAGGGCGGGGCCGACGACGGGGTCGCTCTGGGCGCGGTACCAGGCGGGGGCGCCGCTGCCGGGTGCTGCCAGCCAGGTGCGCAGGACTCCGATGAGCAGCAGGTCCAGGAGCCGGTCCAGGACGATCTCCTGGCCGGGTTCGTCCTTGGAGATCTCCGAGGTGAGCAGGGTGACCAGGGTGTTGTCGGCGGCTTCGGCGGGGCGGACCAGGAGGGTGGGCAGGGCGCTGAGCAGCCGGCGGCCGATTTCGCTGGGTGCCTGGTAGGTGCCGCTGAGCATGACCGAGGAGCCGGCGTCCTGGAAGGTGTCGCCCCAGGTGCGCACGCCCAGGGCCATGGTGTCGGTGACGTCCTCGCCCTCCTGGGTGCTGCAGCGCTGTTCGGGGCCGACGGTGATCTGGACGGGGGTGCCGGGGGTGTCGGCGACGGTGTAGGGGTCGGGGCCCCGTACGACGGCCACGTCTCCGGGGCGGATCAGGACGGGGTCGGCGTGGTCGGGGACGAGCCAGGCTGTGCCGTGCACCATGGTGACGACGGAGAGGGGGGCCCGGTCCTCGACGCGCAGTGACCAGGGCGGGTTGAAGACGGACTTGAGGAGGAAGGCCCCGCGGGCTTTGGGGCCTTCGAGGAGGCCGGTCAGCGTGTCCATGTCTTCATCCTCTCTCGGAGGGTGCAGCGAAGCGCCCGCTCTCCCGCGGGGGACGGAAAGAGAGCGGGCGCCGTTCGCGGGGTGGGGGGTGGCCCTTGGCCGGGCCGGGGAGGGCGGTTTTACGGGGTCGGTGCGGCCGAGGCGCGGCCGTGCAGGGTCAGTGCGCGGCCCAGGGCGGCCAGGGCGGCGGTGCAGGCGACGGTGCGGACGATGTTCCCGGAGGTCCAGCGGCCGCCGAAGCGGGAGCGGGCGGCGGCGGCGTCGGTGCCGGCCCGGGCGAGCTGGTTGTTGAGGGGGATGTTCACGATCGCGGTGACGGCGAGGGAGAGGCCGTACAGGGCGAAGGCGGCCCAGCCCCAGCGGGCGGCGTCGGGGCGGCCGCCGCGCTGCTGCTGGGTGGCGGCGACGCCGGTCGCCAGGAACGCGCCGAGGAAGAGGAGGCCGAAGAGGCCGTTGTCGATGGCGTCGTTGATGTTGCGCATGGCGGTGACGTAGGTCTGGTCGTCGCCGCGGCCGAGGCCGGGCATCACCGAGATGTCGAAGGCGAAGTAGAGGCCGGCCATCAGGCCGGTGCCCACCGTGGCGGCCACCAGGGTCACGGATTGTGTGGTCGTGCCGGTCACTTCAGGATTCCCTTCAGGGTGCGGGTGTAGCGGCGCTGCAGGAGCGTGGCACCGATCAGGCGGACCGGTGGCGGGATGGTGGCGGAGACGTGGGCGACCGACCGGCGGGGGGCTCCGTCGAACATCCACGGCTGGAGGCGGGTCATCACGCGCAGGGGGGCGCTGGCGACGACTTTGCGTTCCTCGGCGAGGTAGGCGCGTTCGCCGAGCCGTTCGAAGACGGGGAAGACGATGCGTTCCTCGTCGCGGAGGTGGTCGCGCAGGATGCCTTCGAAGGTCTGTGCCGCGCGGGGGAGGTTGTCGCCGCGGTGGGCGATGGCGGTGGACACGGCGGCCATGGCGGCGTCCAGTTCCTCGTGGTCGTCGTGGAGTTCACGGGCCTGGGCGTCGAAGTCGCTGTCGCGGCGGCGCAGTCCGGGCCACAGGACGTCGTCCTCGCTGGTGTGGTGCCATTCGATGGTTTCGCGCAGGTGCTGCCACCAGTCGGCTCCGGCGCCGTTCCATCGGGGGGCGGCGGTGCGCAGGCGGGCTGCGTCGCGTCGCATCGCGATGTGCATCAGGGCGAATCCGTGGAAGTACGGGGGGAGCGCTTCGAGTCCGTTTTCGCTGGAGTACGTCCGGGGCGTGGGCATGGGAACCTCCTGTGCCCCGAGTACCGGGCGGCGGCCGTACCAGAGTCGCCGCCCGGTCAAGGAGCGAAAGGGATGGTGCGGTTGGTGGAAGCGGGCCGGGCGCGGGTCAGACGTTCCAGACTCCGGTGGCCGCGGCCTCGCGGGCGAAGTCGGCGAAGTCCTTGGGCTTGCGGCCCAGGGCTTCTTCGACGCCGTGCACCAGGTGGGCGTTGCGGCCGTCGAGGATCATGGTGAAGAGGTCGGCGAACTCCTCGGGGAGGTTGTTCTCGCGCAGGACGGCGCGGTACTCCTCGTTGGTGACGGAGATGTACTTGATGTCGCGGCCGGTGGCCTTGGTCAGTTCGGCGGCGACGTCGCTGTAGCTGAGGAGGCGGGGGCCGGACAGTTCGTAGGTCTTGCCGATGTGCTTGTCGTCGGTCAGTGCGGCGACGACGACGTCGGCGATGTCGTCGGCGTCGACGAAGGCCTCGACGGCGTCGCCGGTGGGCAGGGCGATCTCGCCGGCCAGGACGGGCTCCAGGAAGAAGCTCTCGTTGAAGTTCTGGTTGAACCAGCTGGAGCGGACGATCGTCCAGTCGGCGCCGGAGGCCTTGAGGTTGTTCTCGCTGACCTCGGCCGCCTCCTCGCCGCGGCCGGACAGGAGCACCAGGCGGCGTGCGCCGGCGGCGACGGCGGCCTTGGAGAATTCGGCGACCTGTTCGGCGGCGCCGGGGAAGGCGAGGTCGGGGTAGTAGGTCACGTATACCCGGTCGACGCCTTCCAGGGCGGGTGCCCAGGTGGCGGGCTCGTGCCAGTCGAAGGCGGGCTGCCCGGAGCGGGAGCCGATGCGGACCTGGCGGCCCTGGGCGGAAAGCTTCTCGGCGACACGTCGGCCGGTCTTGCCGTGACCGCCGATGACGAGGGTGATCTGCGTGTTCTGCGCGTTCTGAGTCATGAGTACAGTCAAGTCCAGTCTCGCGAGACGGGCCATAGCCACAAAGCTCAGTTCCATATGCGTGCGTCTACGAGTGGTGGCTCGGAGCGCGGCGGTGAGCTGGTGGCTTCGGCATGAGCTGGAGAATCGTAGGCATGCTCCCGGGGGGTGGGCCAGGGTGTCCCGAGTGGTCCTCGACCCTTCATGGACCCTTCTTCGAGGGGGTCTTGAGCGGCCCCCGAGGGGTGGTCCGCGGCGGGGGCTTGAGCGGTTCTCATGTGCGCCCCGGCAGCATCGTCGGTGGAGTTACGACCCCGCCGCTGGGAGGCCGCATGAATGCCATTCCGGATCATCCGGAGCTCGACCGGTTGTCCGCCGAACTGGCGGGTCTGTTCGGACGGATCGGGCTCGACCCGTCCGGCGGGCGGCCCTGGCGCCGGGACCGTATCGACGTCCGTTTCGCTTCCCTGGCCGCCCGTCATCCCGGCCGGGTCGCGGCCCGGGACGCGGAGGCGGAGGTGACCTATCTGGAACTGGAGTGGCTGGCCGACGACATCGCGCGGCGCCTGTCGGGGCGGGCGGGCCCGGGCTCGGCCGTGGCCGTCCGTGCGGAGCGTTCGTGCAGGACGGCGGGCGCGGTGGTCGGCGTGCTGCGGACGGGGGCGTCGGTGCTGCCGCTGGAGCCCGGGCACGGTGCGGGTCTGCAGGAGTTCCTGATGCGTGACGCGGGGGCCGAGGTGGTCGTCTCGGACGCGGGTCTGCTGCACGGGGAGATCCCGGTGGTCAAGGTGGGCCGGTTCGTCGTCGCGGTCCGGCCGCAGGTGGCGGGACGCCGTGAGGTGCCGGCGGGGACGGCGTTCTGGGCGCTGCCCGCGGGCGGTGACCCGGGGCGGGCGGTGGCGGTGCGTCCGGTGTCCCACAGGGAGGTGCTGTCGTGGGTGGACGGCTGTGTCCCGGTGCTGGGTGCGGGTCTGGACGACGTGTGGACGTTCTTCCACTCCCTGAGCCTGGATGTGGGCATGCGGGAGCTGTGGGGTCCGCTGCTGTCGGGGGGCCGTGCGGTGGTCGTGGACCGGGACACGGCGTGCGATGCGCGTGCTTTCGCCCGGCTGCTGGCGAAGGAGCGGGTGACGGTGGTGACGCAGCTGCCGTCGGCGTTCGCGCGGCTGGGCGCGGTGGTGCGCGGGGGCGGTCTGCCGTCGCTGCGGCACGTGCTGCTGTCGGACGAGCCGGTGGACGGTGCGGTGGTGGCGCGCTGGCGTTCCGCGGGGATCGCCCCGCAGGCGCTGACGTGGGACGTTTCGGGGTCGCCGTCGATGCTGTGAGCAGGCGGTACGGGCAGGCGTGAGGGCCCCGGACGGGTGATGTCCGGGGCCCTCGCGCTGTGTGTGTCCCCGCCCCGGGGGGCGGCGGGGCGGGGTCAGTAGTTGCCCAGTCCGCCGCACACGTTGAGAGCCTGGGCGGTGATGGAGGCGGCGAGGTCGGTGGTGAGGTAGCCGACGAGGCCGGCCACTTCCTGGGGGGTGGAGTAGCGGCCGAGGGGGATCTTGGATTCGAGCTGCTCCTGGACGTAGTCCTCGGTGGTGTCCCACACCTGTGCGTAGCCGCTGCGCACGCGGGCGGCCATGGGTGTCTCCACGTAGCCGGGGCAGACCGCGTTGACGGTGGTGCCGGTGGGGGCGAGTTCCTTGCCGAGGGCCTTGGTAAAGCCGACGACGGCGTGTTTGGAGGCCGAGTAGGGGGCGCCGAGGAGTACTCCCTGCTTGCCCGCGGTGGAGGCGATGTTGATGATGCGGCCCCAGGGTTCGGCGCCGAGTCCGCCGCGGTTGAGGACCTCGCGGGTGAGCAGGAAGACGCTGTTGAGGTTGGTGGCGATGACGTCGTGCCACAGTTCGTCGGTGATGCCGGCGGTGGCGCCGCCGCCGCTGCGGCCCGCGTTGTTGACCAGGATGCTGACGGGCGCGCCGTACGCGGCCACGGCCGCGGCGACGAGGTTCTCGACGGCGGTGCGGTCGGTCACGTCGGCGGCCGCGCCCTGGACGGTGAGTCCTTCGGCCTGGAGGTCGGTGACGGTCTCCTTGACCTTGGTCTCGGTGCGGGCGCAGAGGAACACCCGGTGTCCGCGGGCGCCCAGGTCGCGGGCGACGGCCAGTCCGATGCCGCCGGTGGCCCCGGTGACCAGGGCCACGGGCCGCTCGGGGGCCTTGTCCATCGCCTTCACCGTCATGCTCGTCCCTCCGTCGCCCGTCTCTGCTGGGTGCAGGATGGCGCAGGGAACTCGTGGCGCGGCGGAAGGGGGATGGAGGCCGGCTCAGGGGTGGCGGGCGGGCCGTCAGTGCCGCCAGCTGCCGGTGCGGTGGTGGCGGCCGGGGGGCGGGCGGTCCCAGCCGGCGGCGGTGGTGCGCGGCGGTGGCGGGGCGGGTGCGGCGCGGTGCAGGAGGAGGGCGGTCAGGACGGTGAGGACGGCGGCGGTCTCGTCCTGGTCGGGGTTCCCGCGGCGGATGCGCCAGGTGTGCGGCGCGTCCGGGGTGCCCGCCGCGGCGGGTGCGGCGGGGGTTTCCGGGGCGGTCATACGGGCGGGTTGCCGTGCTTGCGCGACGGCAGGTCGGCGTACTTGGGGCGGAGCATGGCGAGGGCGCCGGTGAGTACGGTGCGGGTCTCGCCGGGGTCGATGACGTCGTCGACGAGTCCGCGTTCGGCGGCGTAGTAGGGGTGCATGAGTTCGGTGGTGTATTCCTTGATCTTCTGTGCGCGCATCGCGTCGGGGTCGGCCGCGGCGGCGATCTCGCGGCGGAAGATGACGTTGGCCGCGCCTTCGGCGCCCATGACGGCGATCTCGTTGGTGGGCCAGGCCAGTGCGAGGTCGGCTCCGATGGAGCGGGAGTCCATGACGATGTACGCGCCGCCGTAGGCCTTGCGCAGGACGAGGGAGATCCGCGGGACGGTGGCGTTGCAGTAGGCGTAGAGGAGTTTGGCGCCGTGGCGGATGATGCCGCCGTGTTCCTGGTCCACGCCGGGCAGGAAGCCGGGGACGTCGACGAGGGTGACCAGGGGGATGTTGAAGGCGTCGCAGAACTGGACGAAGCGGGCCGCTTTTTCGCTGGCGTGGATGTCGAGGACGCCGGCGAGGCTGGCGGGCTGGTTGGCGACGAAGCCGGTGACGTGGCCGTCCATGCGGGCGAGGGCGCACACGACGTTGGTGGCCCAGGCGGGCTGGATCTCGAAGTGTTCGCCGTCGTCGACGACTTCCTCGATGACCTTGCGGATGTCGTAGGCCTGCTGGGGGTTGGCGGGGACGATGGCCGACAGGGCGTCGGTGCGGCGGCCGGCCGGGTCGCCGGTGTCCTCGCGGGGCGGGGTCTCGCGGTTGTTGGCGGGCAGCAGGGACAGGAGGTGGCGTACGTCCTCCAGGCAGGTGGGTTCGTCCTCGTAGGCGAAGGCGGCGACTCCGGAGACGGCGGCGTGGACGTCGGCGCCGCCGAGGCCGTTCTGGGTGATCTCCTCGCCGGTGACGGCGCGGACCACGTCGGGGCCGGTGATGAACATCTGTGAGGTGTTGCGGACCATGAACACGAAGTCGGTCAGGGCGGGTGAGTAGGCGGCGCCGCCGGCGCAGGGGCCGAGCATCACGCTGATCTGCGGGATGACGCCCGAGGCGCGGGTGTTGCGCTGGAAGATGCCGCCGTAGCCGGCCAGGGCCGAGACGCCTTCCTGGATGCGGGCGCCGGCGCCGTCGTTGAGGGAGACCAGGGGTGCGCCGGCGGCGAGGGCCAGGTCCATCACCTTGTGGATCTTTTCGGCGTGGGCCTCGCCGAGGGCGCCGCCGAAGATGCGGAAGTCGTGGGCGAAGACGAAGACGGTGCGGCCGTCCACGGTTCCCCAGCCGGTGACCACGCCGTCGGTGTAGGGCTTCTTGGTCTCCAGGCCGAAGCCGGTGGCGCGGTGCCGTCTGAGGGCCTCGATCTCGTGGAAGGAGCCCTCGTCGAGCAGCAGGCCGATCCGTTCGCGGGCGGTCAGTTTGCCTTTGGCGTGCTGGCGTTCGGTGGCCCGTTCGTCGGGGCCGGCCGCGGCGCCGGCCTTGATGGCGGCCAGTTCCGCGGCGCGGTCGGGGGCCTGCAGGGGTGGCGCTTGGCTGATGCTCATGTGGCTCCTCCAGGTCTGAAGATGGCGGGTCTCAGGTCGCCCGGTGCAGCGTGAGGTGGCCGCGGCGGCGGACCGGTCGTGCGCGGTACGGGGACGGCGCGCCGGAGCCTCCGGCCCGGCCCGGCCGGCCGGGCCGAGGGGGGTGGTGGCGGCTCCCGCGGCGGCGAGTGCGCCGCGGGCGGGGCGGGCGGGGTGGGCGGCGGCGCCCCGCTCCTCCAGCAGGACCTCTGCGAGGGCCTGCCGGAAGCGGTCGATGTCCTGTGCGGTGTTGTCGTGGTGGAGGGATGCGCGCAGTGCGGGGGCCGTGACGCGGCCGGCCGGGTGCAGGGGGGTTTCGTGTGCGACGGTCTTGGCCAGGACGACTCCACGGCGGGCCAGGCCCCGGCGGATGGCCGCGGCGGGGATCTGGGCGTGCCGGAAGGCGAGGATGGCGGCCTGCTCCTGTCCGCCGGCGAGGAGTTCCATGCCGGGGGTGTGCCGGACGGCGGCGCGCAGGAGGGGCAGGAGGTCCTCGTGCGGGGGGCGGGCGGTGGCGGTGTGGTGGGCGAGGGCGGCGTCCAGGGCGGCGACGGCGGCCGGCTCGGGGGCGGCCGCCCGGTACGGGGCAGCGTCCGGGGCCAGGTGCGGGGTGGGGGCGATGTAGGCGAATCCGGTGGTGTGGGGGCCGCGCAGGAACCGCCAGCCGTCGGCGGTGAGCAGGTGGCAGCCGATGCGGGCGGCGTCGACGGGGAGCCGGCCGGCGGAGTGGGAGGCGTCGACGGTGTAGCGGGCGCGGTGGGGGGCGAGGAGGCGGCCGATGTCGTGGACGGGGTTGACGGTTCCGCAGGCCGGGGAGAGGTGGACGGCGGAGACGAGGGCGACGTCCTCGTCGAGGTGGGTGCGCATCCAGTCCAGGTCGAGGTCCCCGTCGGGGCGCAGCGGGACGACCTCCAGGCGGCAGCGGGTGCGGTCGCGCAGGGCGTGCAGGGCGGTCAGGTTGGCCACGCCCTCGTGGGGGGTGGTCCAGATCCGGTCGCCCGGGCCGGGGGTGATGCCGTGGAGGTAGGCCTCGAAGGCCTGCGCCGCGCCGGTCGCCAGGATGGTGTCGGCGGCGGGTACGGACAGCAGGGCGCCGAGGCGTTCGTGGATGCGGGTGTGCAGGACGTCGCCGAGGCTCTCCTGCAGTGCGGCGGTCCCGAGGCGGTCGTCGAGGGCCGTGCAGCGGGCGAGGACGGTGCGTACGGCGTCCGGCATCCGGCCGGTGCCCGCGGTGTCCAGGTGGGCCGTTCGTTCCCCGTGGTGCGTCGGCGCGTTCATTTCAGGGGCCTCCCCCCGCTGTCGGGGCCGCGGGATGTGCACGGCCCTCATGTACCAGGCATTGCCAATGGACTTGGCAATACATTGCCCAGCGGCCGGCAGTTTTGGCAACGCCGGATTGCGGCGGCTCCGGCGAAACTCGAGTTCCAGATCCCTTGGCAACGCGTGGCAATGTCTTGCCAGGCTCTTTCCGCGTCAATTCCTTTGCAGGTCATGGGGGTTCTGATGGGGTTCTCCAGTTCGTCTCGAGTGATTGACGAGCGAATCCCGAGCGGGTGCGGCCAAGCTTCTTGGCAGAAGAGTTGCCAGGAAAGAACAAACAGTTGCCACGGAGGAGTCACCATGAAGAACCTCGCCCGCCTCGTCGCCACCGCCGCTCTCGCCACCGCCGCCGTGCTCACCGCGGGCGGCGCGGCCCAGGCCGACGGCGGGCCCATCGACTGGCCCGTCGCGCCGTCCTCGGCCACCGCCCCGGGATCCGCCCCGGCCCCGGCCCGCATCGACTGGCCGTAACCGAAGACGGCTCGAAGTTGGGTGGAGGAAAGAGATGGAGAACATCCACCGCGGCTAGCGTGCGCGGCACGGGGGCAGTTCCTCCGCCACCGGTGGCAGAAATGTGCCGGGGGAGCTTGAGGAGTACGGAGGGGAGACCGTGAGGATTCAGGTTCTGGGTCCGTTGAGTGCCGAGGTCAACGGGGGATCCATTGTTCCGACCGCGGGAAAGCCGAGACAGGTGCTTTCCCTTCTCGCGCTGTATCCCGGACGCGTGATACCCGTTCCCACGCTCATGGAAGAGATCTGGGGGACCCAGCCGCCGCAGAGCGCGCTGACCACCCTGCAGACGTACATACTCCAGCTGCGCCGCCGGCTGGGCACGGCGATGGGCCCCGGAGCCCCGGGCGGCGCCAAGGACGTACTGGCCACCCGGCACGGCGGGTACCTGCTCCAGGTGCCCGAGGAGAGCGTCGACGTGCACGACTACGAACGCCTCGCCCGCGAGGGCCAGAGCGCCTTCGAGTCGGGTGACGACCGGGTGTCCGCCGACCGCCTGCGGGCCGCGCTGGACCTGTGGCGGGGGCCGGCGCTGGTCGACGTACGGGTCGGGCCGATCCTCGACATCGAGGTGCTGCGCCTGGAGGAGAGCCGCCTGGTCACCGTGGAGCGGCGCATCGACGCCGACCTGCGGCTGGGCCGGCACGCCGAACTGATCGCCGAATTAACGGACCTGACGGCACGTCATCCCCAGCACGAGGGGCTGCACTCGCAGGTCATGGTCGCCCTGTAC
The DNA here is from genome assembly GCF_045160505.1 of Streptomyces sp. NBC_00029. NCBI lineage: Bacteria > Bacillati > Actinomycetota > Actinomycetes > Kitasatosporales > Streptomycetaceae > Streptomyces > Streptomyces sp. NBC_00029. The sequence continues at coordinate 8,618,982 of NZ_CP108292.1, read as the reverse complement.
CGGTCGGGCCGCCAGGCCACGGCCCTGGACGTGTACCGCCGGCTGCGCGGCCGCCTGATCGAGGACCTGGGCGTGGAGCCGTCACCGCAGCTGCAGCGCCTGCACCAGGCCATGCTGGCCGTCGACCCGCAGCTCGATGTGCTCGCCGGACCGCGGCACACCTCGACGTTCGACCTGTTCGCCGCCTGAGGGCGGCTTCGCCGTCACCGGCCGGGGGCGGTCAGGGGCGCAGCAGGTGCGCCTCGCCGACCAGGTAGCGGTCCTGGACGAGGTGGGTGGCCGCACTCCACTCCCCCGCCGCCGGTGCCCCCTGCGCCGCCCCGGGGCCGAGCGCCCGGGCGCGGGCCTCCTGCAGGGTCCACAGCCGCAGCAGCCGCTCCCGGCGTCCGTCCTCGGGGAGCGCGTCGAGGACGGACCGTTCCTGCGGGGTCCACGGCCGGGCGGGCGGCGCCAGGGTGCGGACGTCGCGGTCGGCGGGCTCCGCGTGCACGCCGAGCGGCCCGGTGCGGCTGACGCCGACCACGATCAGCTCGCCGCAGTGCGCCAGCGCGATCTCCACCCCGGCACGGGGCGCCCGCACTGCGGGGCGGCCGTCCGCACCGTGGTCCAGTTCCACCGTGTGGACGGGCACCTCCAGGGCGGTGGCCGCGGCGTACGTCATGACGAAGCGCGAGACGGCGAGCCGCAGCCGCCCGGCCGCGGCCGGTGTCTGCCGGAACCGCGGCCAGTCGTCGCCGAGCAGCGGGCGCAGGGCCGGGTCGAGGAGCACGGCGGCCAGCCACTGGCCCCAGGTGGTGCAGACGAGCGCGTGGCCCGTGTCCTCGATCCGGTCCCCCGCCTCGTCCCAGGGGCCCTCCGGGCCCTGGAGGTACAGCGGCGCTCCGAAAGCCCCGTCCGGCCTGTCCGGCCCGTCCGCCGGGTGGGCCGGGTGGGCCGGGTGGGTGTGCCGGGTGGGTGCCATCGGCGGTCGCCTTCCGTTGGTCATCGCAGCCGGCGCACGGCGGTCCGTGCCTGCCAGCCGGCCAGGCGCAGGGTCTCGGCGGCGGCCTGCCCCAGCCAGGTCCGGACGTGCCGGCGGGCCTCGGCGAGGCCGGCGTCGTCGCCCGGGCCCGCTCCGGTGGCGTCCTCGCGGAGCATCACCTGCTGGGCGCAGACGACCCGTACGCCGTTCCCTTCGGGGACCAGGGACCATTCGCCGGTGTGTGCGGCGAGGGGCTCGGGCGTCCGCAGTTCCTTGAAGACGATCCGTGCGGCCGAGGGGAAGCACAGGCGCACCACGCGGGTGGAGCGGGTGCGGCCGTCGGGGGTGGCGCAGGTGTCCAGGGCGGCCAGCTGCACGCCGGGGACGTCCTCGCTCACCTCGGCCGACTCCACGTGCGGGAGGCGCTCGGGCCAGTCCTGGATGCGGTGGAGGAAGTCGTAGACCAGCTCGGCGGGGCCGTCGATGTGCGCGCTGTCCTCGAAGGACAGCAGCAGCCGGTCCAGGTGTTCCCAGCGTTCGGCGACCGCCGTGAGGTGGGCGAGCTGCAGGTCCGGTTCGCTCTCCCACTCCCGGCGGCTGTGTGCGGTGGCGGCGGCGGGCGCGGCGTCCAGGGTGCGGTGGCGGCGCAGTGTCACCAGGGAGTGTGCGGTGCCCCTCTCCTGGACCGTCCAGGTGCCGGTGGTGGGGGCGCCGGGGCGGGCGGTGTCCTCCTGCTCGAACTCGACGGTCCGTGCGTGCGGGTGCAGCACGCGGTGCAGGTGGTGGGAGCGGATCCGGTCGCCGTCCACGTCCCACAGGCGCAGCCGTTCGCGGACGCCGTCGAAGTCGATGCGCTCGACGTGGACGGGTGCGGGCAGCAGGAGGGGCCAGCGCGCGGCGTCGGCGAGCAGTCCGTGGACCACGCCGGCGGGGGCGGCGATCCGCGCCGTCCGCTCGATGGTGTGCACGCGCTGCGCGGGCATGGCGGGCACCTCCCCTGATCGTGTGCGGCGGGTGCGCCCAGCCTGCCGCAGGGGACTCGAGGCTTCCTCAACCCCGGGCGGGCGGGGCCGCCGTGGCGGGCGGGCCGGTGCGGCCGGTCTGGGTCAGTGCGTCGGCCAGCACCCGCCAGATCTCGGCGGCGAGGTCGATGTTGGCGTCCTCCTGGGCCTGCTGGGCCAGGGCGCGCAGGCCCGGGACGCCGGCCGGGTCGCCGTCGAGGATCATCAGCTGGTGGCGCAGGATCTCCTGCCGGACCTGGCCGCGGTAGGTCATCCTGGGCCGGTCGGCGGCCAGTTCGCCGAGCAGGGCGCGCGCGTCGTCGTAACGGCCGGTGGCGAAGGCGAGGTCGGCCTTGAGGGCGGTCAGGTCTTGCCGCAGGGCGGGGGTGCCGACCAGGGCGAGGGCGGCTTCGGCCTCCTGGGCGCGGTGCTGTGCCCGGGCGGGGTCGGCGGGCATCTTCTGCAGGTGCAGGCGGCCGGCGGCCAGGCGCAGCCGGATCCACAGGATCAGGTCCTCCTGGCTGCTGAACCGGTCGAGGGCGTCGTCCAGGCAGGCCTGCGCGCCGAAGTAGTCGCCTTGGTGCATGCGGATGGCGGCGGCGGTCCACATGGCCTCGGCCCACAGGGCGTCGGAGCGGCCCTCGACGAGGGCGGTCAGTTCGTCGGCGTGGAGGCGGGCCTCCCCGGTGCGGCCCGCCTCGGCCTGTACGGAGACGAGCGCCAGCAGGGCGGCGGCCCGGTCCTCGACGCCGAGTTCCTCGTGCAGGGCGATGCGGTGGGCCTCGACGGCCGCGTCCACGGCCGGGGTGATCTCGCCGACGGAGCGCAGGCAGCGGGCGAGGCGGGTCAGGCCGCGTACGCGCAGTTCGCTGACGCCCACGTCGTCGCCGAGTGCGACGAGCTGGGTCAGGCGCTCGCGTTCGGTGGTGTGGTCGCCCTGGACGCGGGCGGCGCCGGCGAGGAGCCACAGCGCCTGCCAGCGCAGGACCGGGCTCTCGTGGCCCTCGGCGGCCAGGGCCTGGCGCAGGGCCACGACGGCGTCGGGGGCGCCGGTGGACGCGGCGAGGGTGAGGGCGTGGGCCAGGGAGCCGGTCGCCGGCTCCTCGAAGTCGGCTGCCTGCAGGCCGAGGCGGCCGGCCAGGTAGCCCACGGCGCGGTCGGTGGGCTGGCGGGCCCCGGACTCCAGGCGGGAGAGGTAGCCGGTGGACATGCCCTCGCCCGCCAGCGCCGTCTGCGACAGGCCCTGGGCCAGCCGGAGCTTCCTGAGGCGGTGTCCGAACGCGGGCTGTCGCAGCATGGGCATCCTTGGGGTCGCGGGCAAGGAATCTGTCGGGAACCGGCACCGAGCGTAGGGTCGGCGGCAACGGCCGGGCAAACCTTTGCCACCGTTTCCGGGCCCGTCTCATGCGGTCCTCGAGCGGTCCTCGACCCCGCCGAGGCAGACTCTCCAGAATCCGGCCGTCGCACCGGCCGGCGCCCTGTTCCTCCCGTATGCAGCGCCTTGGAGTCGACGATGAGGCCATCGGTCGCCGGTACGGCCCAGGACGACCAGCCGGACGACGACATCGGCTGGCCGAACCACTGACCCGCCCACCGGGCCACCCCGAATCAAGCCCCCGCCGGCACGTGAGGCGCAGGGCGCAGGACGCCGGCCCGCACCGGTTTCAGCCCCGCCGGCGCTTGATGTGCGGGGTCCGGGGCGGCGCCCCGGCAGCGGCGGCGCACGTGGACGCGGCGGTGCACGTGGACGCGGCGGTGCTCACCGCCGCCGTGTGCGGACTGCGGGGTGCGGGGCGGCACGCTCAGCGGCCGTGCGGCCGGGGGGTGCGGCCCGGGGGCGGTGCGCGGTCAGACGGCGTACCGGTCGAACGTCGACCCCCGCTTCGGCCCGGCCTGCACGTCCAGCGCCGGATCCACCGTCAGCATGGCCTGGTGCAGGCGCTGCAGCTGCGGTGACGGCTCCACGCCCAGGTCCTCGATCAGGCGGCCGCGCAGCCGGCGGTACACGTCCAGGGCGGTGGCCTGGCGGCCCGACCGGTACAGGGCGAGCATCGCCTGCGCGTGCAGTCCCTCGTGCTGGGGGTGGCGGGCGATCAGTTCCGTGAGTTCGGCCAGCAGTTCCGTGTGCCGGCCCAGCCGCAGGTCGGCGTCGATGCGCCGCTCCACGGTGCCGAGCCGGCTCTCCTCCAGGCGCAGGATCTCGATCTCCAGGATCGGTCCGGCCCGTACGTCGACCAGTGCGGGTCCCTGCCACAGCGCGAGCGCCGCCCGCAACAGGGCTGCCGCGCTTTCGTCGTCGCCCTGCTCGAAGACGCTGTGGCCCCGGGCGACGAGGCTCTCGTACGCGTGGACGTCCACGGACTCGGGGGGTATCTGCAGCAGGTAGCCGCCGTGCCGGGTGACGAGCACGTCCTTGGCGCCGTCGGGTCCGCCCGGTCCCATGGCGGTGCCGAGCCGCCGGCGCAGCTGGAGGATGTAGGTCTGCAGGGTGGTCAGCGCGCTCTGCGGCAGGGCGGTTCCCCAGATCTCCTCCATGAGGGTGGGCACGGGCATCACCCGCCCCGGGTACAGGGCGAGGAGCGCGAGGATCTGCCGGGGCTTGCGGGCGGTCGGAACGATGGATCCCCCGTTGACCTCGGCGCTCAGCGGGCCCAGAACCTGAATCTCCACGTTCTCTTCCCCAAGTCGTCGGGTGCGGGGGCACGGTGGTCCCGCTGCTGCGGGGCCCTGCGCGCGCCGCGGCCCGGCCCCGCCGGCCCCGCCGGTTGTGCCGGTTGTGCCGGTTGTGCCGGTGGCAGCGGCGGGCGGGGGCGGGCGGGGCGGCGGGTCACCAGCCGATCCGTACCGACTGCGCCCCGGAGAGCCCCGCGTCGGTCTGGTAGTCGTGCTCCCGTCCGGCGGCGACCAGGCTGGGCAGCAGCAGTGCCCACAACGCCCCTACTTTCCCCTGCAGTTCCGCGTAGGACATGCCGGTGGCCGACATGGTTTCGATACCGCACGCCGCGGCCGCGACCAGGGCCTGTGCACTCTCCCAGCGGCGGCCGGCGGCGGGCAGTTCTCCCGCGTCGCGTGCCAGCCGCAGCAGGGTGGCGACCGCCGAGAGCCAGGCCCCGTGGAAGTCGACGACCACCGGGCGTGCCCCGGCGGGCCCGCGGGGGCCCGCGCCGCCGCATTCCTTGGTGATGCGGAAACTCGCCGGGATGGCCGGTTCCTCGTGCAGGGTCCACGCCAGCCAGTGCGTGATGTCGATCAGTGCCTGCAGCGGGGAGACCCCGTCCTCGCGCAGCGCGCGCACCGCGTCGTGCAGCAGTGCGCATCCGCGCTGCTGCACGGCTTCGGCGAGTTCGTCCTTGGAGGCGAAGTGGAAGTACAGCGCTCCCTTCGTCACTCCGGCCGCGGCCGCGATCTCGCCCAGCGTCGCGTTGGCGTATCCATTGCGGTGGAACAACTCGGCCCCGGCGTAGACCAGCCGCCTCCGGGTCCGCTCCGACCTCTCCTGCACCGAGCCGTCTCCTCTCGCCCTGACAGAGCTCCGAACTCCCGGCTGCCGGACCGCTCCGGGGCCGCGGACCGCTCGCCGCGGGCCCGTGCGGCCGGGGCCGGGCCTCAGACCCGTACGAGCCGTTCGCCGCCCGGCTCCGCGTGGGCCTCGGCCAGGCTCTCCGGCCCGGCCATCAGGATCGACCGCTGCAGGCGCCGCAGTGCCACGGACGGCTCGAGTCCCAGCTCGCGCACGAGCGTCGCGCGCAGCCGCTGGTACACATCCAGTGCCTCGCCCCGGCGTCCCGACCGGTGCAGGGCGAGCATGAACTGCCCGTGCAGGTTCTCGTGGGTGCGGTACCGGGTGACCAGTACCGTCAGTTCGGCCAGCAGCTCCCGGTGGCGTCCCAGCCGCAGGTCGGCCTCGATGCGCTGGTCGAGGGCGCACAGCCGGGTCTCCTCCAGGCGCCGGGTCTCCATGTCCAGCTGGACGCCGCCCTGTACGTCGGCGAAGGCGGGCCCGGACCACAGGGACAGGGCCTCCCGCAGCAGGCGTGCGGCGCCGGGGAAGTCCCCGGCGTCCATCGCGCGGTAGCCGGTTCCCGCGAGCCGGTCGAACTCGCGCACGTCCAGGGTCCCGCCGCCGCTGCTGAGCAGGTATCCGCCGGGCAGTGTGACCAGGATGTCCTTGGCGGTCCGGCCGGCCGGCTCCCCGCCCCCTTCTGCGCTCCCACTACCGCCCTCGCCCGAAACCGAAGCAGCAGCAGCGCCCTGCTCCAGGGCGGCCGCGATCAGTGCCCGTAACTGCAGGACGTAGGTCTGCAGTGTCGTACGGGCACTGCGCGGCGGTTCGCCCGCCCACAGCTCCTCTATGAGTGCCGATACGGGCACCACCTGATCGGCATGGAGGGCCAGGAGGGCCAGGACCTGCCGGGGCTTGGGGGCGGTCGGCGTGATGGAGATCCCGTTCTCCCGCACCGCCAACGCGCCCAGTACATCGATGTCCACGCCGTACTCCCCTGTCCTTGGATGAGTCGCACAGCCAGTAGAAAACAGGACCGGCGGTTTGTCAATATCAAACCGGTCGTGCTGTTTTGACGATCCGGCACATCTGACTGACCCTCAAAAACCTACGGTGAACTGGCCTTTCGCCTTCCCGGCCTGGGTCCGGAGCCGCTGCAGCCAGGCCTCGATCGGCCCTCGACGCGGGCCACAGGAACACGGTCTGCCCCACCGGAAAGAGACCAGTCAGTCTGATTCGGTGGTCCCGGACGGCGGCACCGGGGTGCCCGCCGGCGAGCCCTGGGGCAGCAGGGCGCCCAGGGTCGCCTCCGCCGCGAGGCGCGGCAGCATCAGTGCCCAGAACCGGGTGAGGGTGTGCGGCGCGACCCACTCGCGGTCGCAGGCGCCCAGGACCTCCAGCCCCACCGTGGCGGCCACCACCCCGCGCGCCGCGTCCTCATGGGCCAGGCCGCGGGCGAGGGAGCCCTCGCGCGCCGCGGCGGCCACGGCCTCCTCGACCCACAGCCGCCACTGGCGGCGCAGGTCCACCCCGCCGCTCCAGGAGGGGTCCGCGCACAGCCCGAAGCCGGCCCGCACCACCACGTCGTGCGCGAGGAGGGCCATCAGGGCGTGCGTGGAATCGACCAGCACCTGCAGGAAGCCGCCCCCGGCGGCGGGCTGCGCCGGCCGGCCGGCGGTGACCGGGATGATCCCGCACAGCGCCCGCGCCGCCCGGTCCTCCACGGCCTGCGCGAGCGCGGTCTTGCTGGCGAAGTGGAAGTGCAGCGCCCCGGCGCTCACCCCGGCCCGGCGGCTGATCACCGAGATCGACGCGGTGACGAACCCCTCCTCGGCGAACACCTCCGCGGCCGCACGCACCAGCGCTTCCCGCGTGCGAGCGGCACGTTCCTGCTTGACCATGGAGTCTCCACAAACCGCCAACGCGGTTTGCCCAAGAGGGTATTCAGATCGTTGCGGGTCACAGTCGGTGCCGGAACCGGAGCCGTGCTCGAGTCCCGCTCGAGCCCAGTGGCCCCACCGGCCCCACCGGCCCCGCCGGCCCCTCCGCCCCCGCCCGAGCGCCCCGGTTCCCCGCCGGCCCGGATTCGGCGCCGGCCCGGATTCGGCGCCGGCCGCCGGCCTCAGTTCAGGGCCGGCTCGGACTCCTGCGCCGCGCCGGGGCCCGTGCCGCGCCTCATCTCCGCGCTCACCCGCTCCCCCCGGTCGGGGGCCATGTCGAGCCGGGCGAGGACCGCGGGCGTCGAGATGCTGGGGCAGATGTGCTGGTAGACGGCGGCCACCCGCTGCTCGATGTCCGCACGGTCGCTCAGGGTCTGCGAGTAGATCTGCGCACCCGTCCAGCAGGCGGAGAGGATCCAGGCCGTCTCGGCGGGGTCCACGTGCGGCAGCAGTTCGCCCTGCTCCTTCGCCCGCACCAGCAGGGTCCGCGTGAACTCGATCCAGCCCGGCACCGAGCCGCCGCCGAAGATGTCGCGCATGCCCGGCCCCAGGGAGAGCCGGGCACCCGCGCTGAGCATGGGCTCGCGCTTCATCCGGTACGCCAGCACCATGGCGACGTCGACGAGTTCCTGCAGCTTGCTCTCCCGGTGGGGCACCCCGCCCTCGGCGAACTGCTCGTCGAGCACGCCCTGGGCCAGCTCCTGCTTGGAGGAGAAGTGGAAGTACAGGGCGCCCTTGGTGACGCCCGCCCGGGAGAGGATGTCCGCGATGGTGGCCGCGTCGTAGCCGCGCTCGTCGAAGACCGCTGCCGCCGCCTCCAAGATCGCGCGCCGCGTACGTACCGCACGCTCCTGCCGTGCCACGGGTGCCTCCGTTGTCCATGGGTCCGTTGCCGGTGGATCCGCGTCGCGGATCCACCGCCCCATTAAAACCAACCAGAAGGTCCGATTCTTTTCAAGCAGGCCCGGTCCGGCCCCGGCGCGATCAGTCGCTCACGTGTGCCGCCGGCCCCAGCACGACCGGCAACTCCCGCAGCCCGTTGGAGATGAACGACTCCACCCGTGGCAACTCCCCCTCGCCCGCGGGGGCCAGGGCCGCCGCCGGGAACCGCTCGAAGAACCGCCGTACCGCCACGGCGCACTCCAGCCGGGCCAGGGCCGCGCCCAGGCAGTGATGGGTGCCGAACCCGAAGGACAGGTGCTGCCCGCGCGTCGGGCGGGTGACGTCGAACTCCTGTGCCCGCTCCCCGTGCACGGCCGCGTCCCGCCCCGCCGAGGCGAACGACACCATGATCGGGTCGCCCTTGGGGATGACCACCTCCTCCCCCATGTCGATGTCCTCCACCGCGAACCGCAGCAGCCCGTACGAGGCCGGCGGCTCGATCCGCGCCGCTTCCTCGACCACGTCCTCCCAGGAGGCGAGCCCCTGCCGGACGAGCGCCAGCTGGCCCGGACTGCGCAGCAGTTCGTGCAGGGCCGTGCAGATGAGGTTGACGGAGGTCTCGTACCCGGCCGTGAAGAGCAGGATCAGGGTGTCGGCCAGCTCCTTCTCGCTCAGCCGCGCCCCCTGGCCCCCGCCCCCGCCGTCGTCACCGTTGCCGTTGCCGTTGCCGTTGATGCTGCTGGCGCTGCCGCTGTCGTCGCCGGCGCCGTTGTCGCGGGCCGCGATCAGCGCGCTGGTCATGTCGTCGCCGGGGTGCTCGCGCCGGTGGGCGAGCAGGTCGGCCATCGTGACGTGCAGGTCCTGCGCGTTGCGCTGCGCCTCCTCGGCCGTGATCGCCGTGTCGAAGAAGGCGTTGATGATTTTGTGCAGGGGGGCCCAGGAGTGCTCCGGGATCCCGAACAGCTCGAAGACGATCCGCGTCGGCAGCTCGTGCGCGAACTCGGTGCGCAGGTCCACCGCCTGATGGGGTGCCAGTGCGGCGAGGCGGTCGAGGAGTTTGCCCACGACCTCCTCGATCCTGGGCCGCATGCCGCCCGCGCGGCGTGCGGTGAACGCGGCGGCGGCCGGTCTGCGCAGTCTGGTGTGCTCGGCCCCGTAGGCGGTGATCATGTTCTGCACGGAGACCCAGATCGCCAGCGGCCACTCGGCTCCGACCTCCCCGTCGATCCACGCCGGCCAGTGGCGGTAGGCGTCCTTGGACACCCGCGGGTCCACCAGCAGCCTGCGTATGTCGGCGTGCCGGGCCACGGCCCAGGCGGTCACTCCGCCGGGCAGCATCACCGGCGTCGCGGGCGCCTGTTCGCGGATGAGTGCGGCCTCGGTGTGCATCTGCGCACCGGAGACGTCGATCGCAATCGGGCACTGACGGTTCATCTGGGGCTCTCCATGATGGGCGGCGGTTGTCGGCGACGGGGTGCAGCGGAGTGTCCACACCCTGTATTTCAAAACCGCCCATCCGGTTTTCAATTCACCGGCGGCGGCCCCGAGTCTGGCACGGCCCGCCCCTCATGCCAATGGTTTTCGGGGCACGGCGGGTGCCGTGTCGGCTGCCCGGGGCGGGCGCGGAGCGGGCTGGTTGAACAGTTGGCGCCTGCACCCTGTCCGACCGGCACATATGACCGGAAGGCCAGCTCTCACTTGGGGTGGGGGGCCTGCGGCCCGAGGGGGCATCGCCGTGTCGGATATCCGCTGGTCGGGGTCGTGGGGGCGTTTCCAATGGCTGTCCGGCGGCCGGTGGCGGGGATGCGCGGGCCGCATCCTGCCCCTCTGAGTACCTTGCAAACAAAACCGGAGAGTACGTATCTTGCGTCTCGCGAGCGGAACCCGTCCCATCCGTCGAACGGCTCTGCGGGAGAACTCCATGACCATGCTCACGATCGGAAAGACCGCGCCCGTCCTGCCTCTTCCGGGAGAGGGGCATCCGTGGATGCGCTGCAACGACGCCCGCTCCCTGACCACCACGGTGCCCAGGGAGTACGTCCACCGCAGCTCCCTCGCCGAGGTCTTCCTCACCGGCTGCGACCGCACCGGTGAGGACACCTTCTCCCTCACCGGGCAGTGGCCCCGCGCCCACACGTTCTTCACCAGCGCCGACGGCGCCAGCCACGACCCGGTGCAGGCCGGGGAGACCGTGCGCCAGGTGGGGCTCTACCTCTGCCACGCCGTCTACGGGGTCCCGCTCGGCCACAACGTCCTTCTGTGGAGCCTGGACTTCACGACGGCGCCGGGCGGGCTGCGCATCGGCCGCGGGCCGAGCGACCTCGAGATGACGGCGGTGTGCACGGACTTCGGCTGGAAGGGGAACCGGTTCTCCGGGTTCCTGGAGGTGGACATCCGCCGGGGCGGCGAGCTCGCCGGCACCGGCACCGCCCGCTTCAGCTGCGTCGCCCCCGCCACCTACCGGCGGCTGCGCGGCGACCGCGGTCTCATGGCGTTAACCCGGCCGCTGCCCCGCCGCACCCCCATGGCCGCCGCCTCCGCCGGCCGGCTGCTGCCCTTCGACGTGGTCCTGGCCCCCGCCGGCCGGCCGGGCCGCTGGCAGCTGAGCCCCGACCTGGACCACCCGATCCTCTTCGAGCACGCCAACGACCACCACCCCGGCATGGTCCTCGTCGAGGCCGCCCGCCAGGCCGCCTGCGGGCTCCACGCCCCCGGCGGATTCACCCCCTCGGGCGTCGCCACCGAGTTCCGCCACTACGCCGAACTCGACGCCCCCTGCTGGATCGACGCCACCGTCCTGTCCCCGGGCCGGGTGGAGGTCACCGGCCACCAGGAGGGCCGTACCGTCTTCCGCTCCACGGTGACCGGCGCCGCCTGAAGGGACCCCGCCCACCCCGCGGCGTACTGCCGCCGCACCCGCCGCCCCGCACCCGCCCGCTTGGACCCGCCGCCCTGCACCCGCTGCGCTCCCCGCGGCCGGGAGCCGGCGGCGCGGGCGGCGGGGCGGGGACCGTACGGCGTGGCGGGGGTGCGCCATGGCGGGGGCCGGGGGCTGCGGGCCGGCTCCTGTGCGGGCGGCCGGTGCTGTCACACGGCGGCCGGGGCCCCGCCGCCGCCCCGGTACCAGGGGGCGCAGCGGGCGAACGCCTCGGGGAAGGGCGGCCCCGGTGATGCCTTCAGCCCCGCCCACAGCCGCCCGCTGTCGTACCAGTGGTCCACCGCGAGGAGCCTCAGCCGCCGGCGCAGCGCCGGATCCGTCCCGCCCGTGCCGCCCAGCAGTTCCAGTGCCCGGGGGATGTCCACGTCCCCCGCCGGCAGCGGCAGGGCCAGCTCCCGCGTGACGGTCTCCACGAGTTCGCGTGCGGTGACCGGCTCGGGATGACCGGCGTGCAGTACACCTGCCGGGGCGTCCTCCTCGCGTACGGCCAGCTCGGCCAGCGCGCCGGCGAGGGCGTCCACCGACGTCAGGGACATCCGGGCCCGGCCGCCGTCCACCCAGTGCGGCAGCCCGGCCAGCAACTGCAGCAGCGAGGGCACCACCCAGCGGTCGCCCCGCCCGTACACCAGGTGCGGCCGCAGGACCGTACCGCCGGCCGCGAGCACCAGCCGTTCGCCGGCGAGCCGGGTCACGCTGGTCACCGAGGCGGGCTGTTCGGGGAGTTCGCCCTCGGCGGCGCCGCGGTGGGCGCCGTCCCCGTACACGGCCGCCGTGCCCAGCTGCACGATGCGCCGTACCCCGGCCCGCCGTGCCTCCGCGAGCAGTGCCCGGGTGCCGTCCACGTTCACGGCCCGGCACTCCCGCAGGGTTCCCCCGATGCGTGAGGCCAGGTGCAGCACCGTGGTGACGTCCTCGCAGAGCCCGCGCAGCGATGCGGCCCGCGCCAGGTCGCCCCGTACGGTGTCGGCCCCCGGCGGTGCGCCGGCCTCGTGGACCAGCGCCCGTACGGGCACGCCCGCCGCCAACAGGCGTTCCACGACGGGGGATCCGGCGAACCCGGCGGCGCCGGTCACCAGTACGATCCGGTTCTCTCTCTTCATCACGCGGCCCATTCCACCGTGTTACGGTCGCGCGGTGACGCTGGGAACGGATAAATCTCTGCTGGCGGGCAAATCGGCGCTGATCACGGGCGCGAGCTCCGGCATCGGGGCGGCCGCTGCCCGCGTGTTCTGCCGGGAGGGCGCCTCGGTGACCCTGGTGGCGCGCCGGGAGGCCCAACTCGCGGCGCTCACCGCGGAACTGCGCGCCGCCGGCCACCGGGCCCAGTACGTGGTCGCGGACGTGACCCGCACCGAGGACGTGGCGCGGGCGGTCAAGGAGGCCGTCAGCGTCTACGGCCGCCTGGACGCGGCGTTCAACAATGCGGGCATCGGTGCGCAGCCGGCGCCGATGCACCTGCTGGACGAGGAGACGTACGACAGTGTCATGGACACCAACGTGCGGGGTGTCTGGAACTGCATGCGTCACGAGATACGCGCGATGCTGGCGACCGGCGGCGGCGCGATCGTGAACAACAGCAGCACGGCCGGCCTGGTGGCCACGCCGGTGACGGCGGCCTACATCGCGTCCAAGCATGCGGTGCTGGGCCTGACCAAGGCTGCCGCCTGCGAGTACGCCGCCCAGGGCATCCGGGTGAACGCGATCGCCCCGGGCTCCACCCGCAGCGAGATGATCGACGCCTGGCTCCGGGAGAACCCGGCGATGGAGGAGGTCCTGCTGGCCTCGGCGCCGCTCCCGCGGATCGCCGCACCCGCGGAGATCGCCGAGTCGGCGGCCTGGCTGTGCAGCGACCGTGCCTCCTTCGTCCTGGGCACCACGCTCTCGGTCGACGGCGGCTGGACCACCCGCTGACCACCCCGGTTCGCGGCAGGTGGTGTCCGGTCAGGCGTGGTGCCGCATCAGGTGGGCGAAGGCGGTGCGGGCGAGGACGTCCAGGGCCTCGGGTGTCGCTTCGGGGGCGAGGGCACGGAAGGACGCGACGAAGGCGTCCGACTGCGTGCACAGGGTCCGCACCTCCAGGGCCTGGGTCAGGCGCGGTATCACCTCGTGGAAGCAGTAGGGGTGCTCGGATTCGATGAAGGCCTCGAGGCTCTCCTCGTAGGAGGCGTGCTCGCCGTCGTAGGCCCAGCCGTCCAGCGACAGCAGCAGCGGCCACTGGGCCCGCACCTCCCAGGCGGTGAGCGGTACGTCCTCGTAGGAGGGGTCCCCTTCGCGGTCCGCGAGGCGCAGCAGCAGGGCCAGACCGGTCATGAACTGCGGCAGGCTGTCCGCTCCGGCGGCCGCCGTCCAGGTGCGGCGGGTATCGGGCGGGCAGGTCGCGAAGAACTCCTGGGTGAACCCCGTTGCCAGGTAGTCCAGTTGTGAGGCGAGCGAGCGCAGGGAGCCGCGCCAGGCGGTGTCCCAGTGGTTGGCCCGCATCGTCCGCCTGAACCGCAGGACCTCCCACTCCAGCGGGTCGGTCCCGCCCGCGGCGAGGCCGACCAGGTGCGCGATCGGTCCGCTGGTGAACATGCCTTCCGGGTGCAGTGCCATGCTCCCTCTCCCCCTTCGCCGTTGCGGGTCCATCCAACCCCCTTGCGGACAGCGGGGGCGGCCCGGGGGCGGCGGCAGTGGGGGTGGCGGGGGCAGTAGGGGTGGGGGTGGTGGTGTTGGTGGTGGGGGTGGTGGCGGGGACAACCGGCCGGCCCGGTTCCGCGTCCTTGCCGTGGAGAGCCGTCTCCGGGCCACCGGTGCGGGAGAAAGACCAGACCTGGAGGGCGTCATCGGCACGTTCACCCCTGACCGGCCCGATGCGGGCGCACGGCCCCGCAGGACGGCCGGAACCGGCAGGGTGCTGCTGGGCTGCCTGGCGGGGATCGTACTGACCGCCGTGGCCCTGACCGTGGCGTGGTGGCCGCGGACGGAGGTGACGTACCGCAGCACCGCGCCCGCGGAGCCGGTGTACGACGACCGGTCACCGCACTACCTGGGGCTGGTGCACGAGCAGACCCTGTCCGGGCGGCAGTCCTACCGGATGGTTGTCGGCAGGTACCCCGGGGTGGCCTACGGGCACTGGGTGGACGTCGAGACCGCGTGGGGGGCGCAGGGCATCGAGTCCACCACGTGGACGGAGGCCGGTGTGCGCGTCCGCTTCCGCACCGGTCACGAGGTCTTCGTGCCGGCCCGTTTCTTCCTGCACGGCAGATGAGACCGCGCGGCCGTCACACGGCCGTCGCCCCGCGGGCGGGCCGGTCGGGCCTCGCGCAGCGGGCCGGTGGCGTGACGGCTGCGCGGGCGACGGGGGGCCGGGCGGGCGGGTGCCGTCGGCCCGTTCGCGGCGGCGGGCGGCCCGCGGCACGGCTGGTGCGCAGAGCGGGCCCACGGGCGACGTCGATGGCCAGGGCCGCGGAAGGGGTACTCCTTCGCCGCCGCCACCTGCAACGGCGCCAGGACCCGCACCGGTGGCCAGGGGCGGCGGTGAGGAACGCCGGCGTGCCCGCCCCTACCAGGTCCCCGTTGCGGCCCGCCGCCGTATCCGGCAGGGGTGCCTGAACGGCGGCCACGAGCAGGACCAGAAGCAGGACCAGAGGCAGGGCCATGGGCAGGGCACACGGCCAGGCCGGTGCCGGGAACGCGAGGGCCGGGGACAGCAGCTCAGCGCGAGGTTGCCGGTGTCGCCCCGGCCGGCCGCACCCTCGACGCCGCAGGACGGCAGGGCGGCAGGGCGGCAGGGCGGCAGGGCGGCAGGGCGGCAGGGCGGCAGGGCGGCAGGGCAAGGTTCCCGGCGGTGCGGGAGCCGGTGAACACCACCACCCCCCTCGGCCCGCAGGAGCCGGTGGGACACACCGGCACTGTGGTGGCCGGTGGCCGCCGCCGTCCGGTGACGGGCCGCAGGGCGGGACGGCACCGGATGACGGCGGGGAACACCGGCGACGGGCCGCGGGCCGGGAACGGGGGCGTGGGGCGGGGGCGTGGGGCGGGGGCGTGGGGCGGGGGCGGGGGCGGTCGAGGGGGTGCGGGTTCTGCGGGCGCGTACCACTGTGGTTGCAGCCGGACGCTCCCCTCGGCGGTAGGGGACATCAGCTCCCGGCGGGCCGACAGGGGCGGCGGCCGGCGGCTGCGTTGCCGGCGTTGCCGCCCGTTCCGCAAGACCGTGACGCAGGAGCGCCGCATGCTGACCCGTTTGGCCGATGACAACCGCAGGCGAGTGGTGCGGGGCATATCCCTGCTGCTGATCGCGGTCACCGCGCTCCTGGGAAGCGCACCCGGCAGCGCCGGAGCAGCCCGGGCCGCAGGGGGCGGCGGGGTTTCGGGGGGCGGCGCGGTGCCCGTTCCGGTGCTGTCCTGGGGGCCCTGCGACGGGGCGGGCGACGGCTTCGAGTGTGCGACCGCCCGGGTGCCCCTGGACTACCGCCGCCCCGCCGGCCCCGCCCTCTCCCTCGCGGTCACCCGCCGGCCCGCTGCCGACCCGGCGCACCGCACCGGTGTGCTGGTGCTGCACCCCGGCGGGCCCGGCAACTCCGGGGTGAACTTCGCCCGCAGCAGCTACGAGGCACTGCCCGCCTCCCTGCGTGACGCCTTCGACGTCGTCGGGTACGACATGCGCGGGGTGGCGCGCAGCGGGCAGGTGGAGTGCTGGAACGACCAGGAGTACACGGCGGCCGTCGACGGTGCGCGCGGTGTGCCCGGCCCGGGGGCCGTGCAGGAGGCGGTGCGCCAGGGCCTCGACTTCGCCCGGGCCTGCCGGGAACGCTCCGGGGACCTGGTGCCGTTCATCGGTACCGGGTCGAACGCCAGGGACATCGACCTGCTGCGCCGGGCCCTGGGCGAGGAGACACTGTCCTTCTACGGGCGTTCCTTCGGCAGTTACGTCGGTACCGTGTACGCGGCGCAGTTCCCGCGGCGGGTGCGGGCCATGGTGCTGGACGGGGGCTACGATCCGCGCCGCTATGCGGATGTGCCGTACGCCTACGACGGCGGGCAGTTCGCCGCGCTGGACGCGGCGGTCGGCCGGTTCCTGAACTGGTGCGGGCACGACGCGGCCGTCTGCGGGTTCGGGGAGGGCCGGCCGCGGCAGGCCTTCGAGCAGCTGAAGCGGGATCTGGACGCCGATCCGGTGATCACGGCGAGCGGGCGCCCGGCCACCGGGTACACACTGGCCTACCGGCTGATGTTCAGCATCAACTCGGGCAGGGAGATCTGGCCCGATCTGGGGCAGGCGCTGAAGGCGGCCCAGGAACGGCGGGGTTCGTTCCTGCTGTCGCCGCCCTCGACCGCGTCGTTCGACTTCCTCAGCGTCAACACGGCCGTGGAGTGCGCCGACCGCCTCTATCCGGGCAGCCGGCTGCTGCTGGGCGCGACGGTCGGCGCCGAGGCCGCCGCGGCCCCGCTGCTGGGACCGCCCATCGGGCTGGGGCCGCCGGCCTACGACCACAACCACGCGCCCGCCTGCGCCCAGTGGCCGGCCCAACGGCCGAGCCGGTTCACAGGCTCCTACCGGGCGGCCGGGTCCGCCCCGATCCTGGTGCTGGGCACGACCGGGGACCCGGACACCCCCTACCGGGACGCGGTGGCCCTGGCCGGGACGCTGGAGGGCGGGCGGCTGCTGACGTTCGCCGGTGAGGGGCACACCGCCTACAACCGGAGCGCGTGTGTCAGCGCGCTGGTCACCGACTACCTCGCCACGCTGGCGCTGCCCGCGCGGGGCACCGTGTGTGCGGACGAGGCCGGCCCGGAGCCGGCGGGCCGTCGCACCACCGGCATCGAGGCCGACGAGACACAGGATGTGATCCCCGCCCTGCGCTGAGCCGGCGGCGCGTTGTCACACCCAGGTGTAGTTCTCGTCGGTGACGGCCTCCAGGGCAGTGTGGGCGGGGGCTGCGCGGGGGTCGGGCAGGGCCGCGAGGGCGGGCCCGATCGGCGGGAAGAGGGGCAGAGCGGCCGTCCTGCGGTAGTCGACCCACTCGATGACACCGGTCTCGATGCTGCCGTCGGGGAGTTCGTCCTGCTCGAACTCCGCGAGGGTGGCACGGATTTGGGGGGTGATGTGGAGGCGGTGGATCAGGTGGAGCTTGCGCGGCGGCGGGGTGGGGCCGGGGCGGGTGACCCGCTGGTCGACGACCCACAGCAGGTCGCCGCCCTCGGCCTGCTCCGCGTCGAGGCCGAGTTCCTCGGCGAGTTCCCGGTGCAGGGCCTGCCGCAGGTCCTCCCCGTCCTCGACGTTGCCGCCGGGCGGCGTGTAGTGGGTGGACCGGGCACGGTCACGGCGGATCAGGGCGACGTCGTTGCCGCAGAACACCAGCGCCCCGGCCCGGATCCTGATCCGCGAGAACGGGACACCCGCATGGTCACCAGTACCAGTCATGACCACCAGTATCACCGACCACCGCCCACCGCCGCAGCAGCCGGGGGCGGCGGCGGGGGCGGCAGCAGCCGCCCGCGTACGGCCGGCTCCCATACCCGCAGAGCCCGGCAAGGCTCAAGCACGCGGACGTGCCGGGCAGCACACCCCGGACGTCCCGGACCCGACCGGAGCGCCGGTGCCCGGCACAAGAGCCTGCGCGCCCGGAGGCATCCCCGGGAAGCCGCCCACCGGCGAGGACCCCACCTGCAGGCCCAGATGCACGGCTCCAGGCACCGGGCCGGTTCCACCACGTGTGTCCCGGCCGGGGACCGGGCCCGGGACCGCGCACAGCGGCACGTACGCGGGAACCGGCGAGGACGACGACCGCGGCCTTCTCCCCGTGCTGCACGCGGGGGGGGGCTGGGCCAGAACGAGTTGGGCGACTGCCCCTACGCGAAGACCGCGTGAGCGGCCGGACCGGCCCCGCGGGCCGGCAGGCGCGCCGGCCGGTGTGCATGCGGCGGAAATCCGTAACTGATCCGCCGTGCGGGGCCGTCGAACAGAAGCAGGAAGAGGCGGAGGACGCCGGCGCCGACGGCCATCACGTCGCGGGCCGCCAGGAGCGACCCGCTTCTCCGGTCCCAACACCGGGCCGATTCCACCAGGTGCGTCCCGGCCGGGGACCGGGCCCGGGGCCGCGCACAGCGGCGCATACGCGGGAACCGGCGAGGACGACGACCGCGGCCTTCTCCCCGTGCTGCACGCGGGGGGAGGTGGGCCAGAACGAGTTGGGCGACTGCCCGGACGCGAAGACCGCGTGAGCGGCCGGACCGGCCCGGCGGGCAGGCGGGCGCGGCCGGTGTGCATGCGGCGGAGATCCGTAACTGATCCGCCGTGCGGGGCCGTCAAGCAGAAGCAGGAAGAGGCGGAGGAGATGGAGGAGGCCTGCGCCGGCGACGATCAAGTCGCGGGCCGCCAGGAGCGACCAGCTTCTCCGGGGACCCGATGACCCGACGACCCGGTGACCCGGTGACCCGACGACCCGGTGACCCGATGGTTTGGTGGCCCGGTGGCCCGGTGACTCCCGGAGGGTCATGCGTCACCGGGGTGGCACAGGCACGGCAGGCCGGCCCGGGCGGGGAGACGGTGACACACCCGACCGAACACGGTGGCCACGGCCAGGGCTCAGCAACGGTGGCGGGCATACGGGACGGCGGCAGTCCGCAACGGCACGGCCGCCGCCCTCATGTCGTCGGCGCACAGTCCCCGAACGTGCCCAGGGCCCAGCGACGGTGGCGGGCATACGGGTCGGCGGCAGTCCGCAACGGCACGGCCGCCGCCCTCATGTCGTCGGCGCACAGTCCCCGAGCATGCCCAGGGCGCAGCTGCCCGGGCAGGAACCCGTTCCCGGCCCCAGGGGAGCACTGACCGCCACCGCCTGCCATGCCGGGTCGCTCTCCCCTCGATGTACCCGTGCAACCCCTCTCGACACGAACTCCGTTACGGTGCCGGGGCCGGGGGGAGTGACCATGCCGGTCGCCCCTGACACACACCGCCGCACAACACGGCTCAACACACCACTGGCCCCACTCCACTGCACTCCACTGCACTGCTTCGCAGCGCATGCCGCGGCCTCGTCCGGGTGAGGTACAGCCACTCCCCCAGGCGGGCGGGGCGGGCCGGCGGGGGTCTGGCAGGAGGGGTCTCTGGCAGGGGTGTTGTGCGGGCGGGCTGTCGGTGTCCGGGCCGTGCGGGTTGTTCCGCAACGGCCCTTGCGGGGTTCCGCGGTGCGCGGGCGGTACATGATCCGCTGTCACGGGTACACGTAGTGCGTACCATTCGCGTCCCGGTATCCCCTTCAGTCACAGACATCGAGGAACCCATGAACACCACGGGCAGCAACGTCACGCGGGTCAAGGACGATTACGCCGAGCAGATCGCCGGTGATCTCGCGGCGAACCAGGCAGCGCAGGAACAGAGGCGCACCGAACTGCAGCGGCTGCAACAGGAGATCGGGGAACTCGAGGAAAGCGAGAAAGTCCTCCTGAGGATGCAGGACGCGTTGGGCATCGCCGCCAAGCCCGCGCCCACGCCCACGCCTGCGCCTGCGCCTGCGGGGCAGCCGGCCGCCAAGCGCAGCGTGAAGCGGGCCGCAGTGCCTTCAGCGCGCAGTGCCGCCGGGGGTACGAAGAAAACCCCGGCACCCACCACCACCACCACCGCCACCGCCACAACGGCTGCGACTGCGGCGGCGAAGGCCCCGCGCGCCCGCAAAGCAGCCGGTGCTGCCGCACCCGTGAAAGAGAAGACAACCGGTACCACCGCACCCGTGAAAGAGAAGACGGCAGGTGCTACCGCACCGGTGAAGGAGAAGACGACCGGAACCGCCACGATGGCGAAGGAGAAGACAGCCGGAACCGCCGCAGTCGTGAAGGAGAAGACAGCCGGTACCGCCGCACCGGTGAAGGAGAAGACGGCAGGTGCTGCCGCAGTCGTGAAGGAGAAGACGGCAGGTGCTGCCGCGGTCGTGAAGGAGAAGACAACCGGTACCACCGCACCGGTGAAGGAGAAGACGGCAGGTGCTGCCGCGGCGGTGAGGGAGAAGGCGGCTGGTGCTGCTGCGGTGAAGGGGGAGACGGCAGGCCCGTCCTGGCTCGAACTCGTCACGGCCGCCCTGGCCGGCGGGAAAGAGCCGAGGTCGGCCGCCGAGGTGACCGAAGCGGTCAGTGCCGCCCACCCCGGACGCAAGGTGAAGGCCGCGATCGTCCGCAACACCCTCGAACAGGGTGTCGCCCGCGGGCTGCTGGAACGTTCCAAGCAGGGCCGCTCCGTCTACTACAGCCCCACCAGCCCTGCCCCAGTCACAGCCGCGGACGCCAGCCCGACCCAGCCGTAACAGCCGCACCCGCCATGCCCCGCCATGTCCGGCCGGCCCATCAACGCAGCCACACATGATGCCCTACCCCGGGCGGGCATCCACCCCGCCCCGGGCAGGCATTCTGCCGGGGCCGTCAGGCGGGACCGCACGTACGCGTGGGGGCGGCGGGCGGGGCCGGATGTACGCGGTGGCGGGGTGCCGGCTGCGGGTGGCCGTGTCGGACGGTGCGGGGGCTGTCCTTTAGGGTCCTTCACGATGACCCGCCGGGCGGTCCGTGCGGTGGCGGCCGGCAACGGTCGTGGGGGCAGGGGGAACTGATGGAGACTTTGCGGCCCGGTGACCCGCTGGAGATCGGCGGGTACCGTCTGCTGGCGCGGCTCGGCTCGGGGGGCATGGGCGAGGTGTTCCTGGCCCGGACGGCGTCCGGGCGGGCCCTGGCCCTGAAGACCGTGCACCGTGAACTGAGCGCGGAGGCGGACTTCGCGCAGCGCTTCGACCGTGAGATCCGCACCAGTGACCGGGTGCGCTGCGCGTGGACGGTGTCGGTGGTGGACTTCAGTCCGCCGGGGGCGTCGCCGCAGTGGCTGGCCACCGAGTACGTTCCCGCGCCGTCGCTGGGCGACTGGGTGCACGGGCGGGGACCGCTCGGGGCCCCGGCCGTGTGGCGCCTGGGACAGGAACTGTCGGCCGCGCTGGTGAGCGTACGGGAGGCGGGAGTCGTCCACCGGGACATCAAACCGGCGAACGTGCTGCTCGGGACGGAGCGGCCCTTCCTGATCGATTTCGGTATCGCGCGTACGGCCGGTGATCCGCGGCACACCCGTACCGGCACGGTCATCGGCACACCGGGTTTCCTGGCACCGGAGCAGGCCACCGGGGCGGTGGCCGCAGCGGCGGCCGATGTGTTCTCCCTCGCCGCGGTACTCGTGTACGCGGCGACCGGGCGCAGTCCGTTCCTTGCCGCGGGGGAGGAACTGGACCTGCCGGCGCTGCTCTACCGGATCGTGCACGACGAGCCGTTCCTCGACGGTGTCCCGCCGGCGCTGCTGCCGCTGGTCGGTCAGTGTCTGGCGAAGGACCCGGGGCAGCGTCCCACCGCGGCCGAGGTGTCGGCCCGCCTGGACGGTGGCCCGCAGCAGGACTGGAGCACGGTGATCCCCCCGGCCCTCACGGCGGAGGCGGCACTCCGGCAGGGCAAACTGGGCCGTCTGCTGGCCGCACCCCACCCGGCACCCGCCACACCCCCACTCCCGACACCAGGACCGGTGCCGGTGCCGGTGCCGGGTGGTCCCGTGGCGGCCGCACCCCCGACGGCAGACACCACACCCCCACCCCCACCGGCAATCGCGCCCCCACCCGCGTCCGCAATCGCGTCCGCGCCGACACCCGCGGGCGGGTCCGTGCCGGGGGCTGCGGGCGGGTCCGGGGGCCGGTGGGCGGTCCTGTCGTCCCGGGGAGCCGGAGCGGCCGCGGGCGCGGCCGTCGTCACCGCCGCCGTCGCACTCGCGGTGTCCCTGCCCGGACGCACCGACGGCAACACCACCACACCCGCCCCCACCCCCACCTCGGCCGCCCCCTCCGCACCACCGGCAGCAGGGGCGGCTGCGGCGGGCGCGCTGCCGGCAGCCTGGTCCGGCACCTGGTCCGGCACCGGCCCCGGGACACCCGACGCCGACGGCATCTCCCGTGCACGGACCGGGGAGTTCACCGTGACGGTCACACTCAACGGCGGGACGGTGGGCGAACTCGTCGGCCGGCAGGTCAGCAACCTGAAGGAAACCGCCACCGGCCGGAGCCTGGGCTGCACCGAAGCCCTCCAGCTGCGCCAGACCCGCGGGAACACGGCTGTGTTCGAGGCGGTCACCAGCCACCCCACCGACCGCACCGCCGTCCTGGACTGCCCCCGCAACAACCTGTACGTCCTGACGATGACGGGCCCCGACCGGCTCACCCTCGAATCGGAAGGAGCCCAGTCCGCGGGCGCCCCCACCGCACTGACCCGCACCCCCTGACAGCCACGGCCTTTGACCTCAAGCGGACTTGATGTTCTAAACCTGGGGCATGACCTCACCCCTGCGTATCGCACTGATCATCGCCAGCACCCGGGAAGGCCGGTTCGGCCCCACCGTGGCCCGCTGGTTCGAAACCGTCACCGCCGGCCGCACCGACATCGAACTGACCCTCGCCGACCTGACGGACGCCGACCTCCCCGCCCACTGGACCCCCGACCTCACCCCCCAGGGGCGGGCCTTCGTCGAACACCTCGCCGCCTGCGACGCCTACATCGTCCTGACCCCCGAGTACAACCACTCCTTCCCCGCCTCCCTGAAGCAGGCCATCGACATCGCCGGGCCCGTCTGGAAGCGCAAGCCCGTCGGATTCATCTCCTACGGCGGCCTCTCCGGCGGCCTGCGCGCCGTCGAACAACTCCGCCCGGTCTTCGCCGAACTCCACGCCGCGACCATCCGCGAAACCGTCAGCTTCCACCAGTTCCCCTTCGACCGGGCCGGACAGCCCCACGACCACACCAACGCCACCCAAGCAGCCACCACCCTCCTCGACGACCTCGCATGGTGGGGCCACGCCCTGCGCACCGCCCGCCGACCCGACCGGGCACGGACCGAAGCGGCCTGACCCCCACCCGCCCGCCGTTCCCGCCCGCACCCACCCCGGGCAAGCCGCCCAGGCGCACCGCCCGGGAAGGAAAACATCCCGCGGCAGGCAACGACAGGCCGACACACAACCACCAGGGCGCGGAGATACCCGCCCCGGGCGGGGCTCCCGGACGCACCCCTGGGGAAGAACACCCCGGCGGAACGCAGCAGGCCCACACCCAACCCGCCGGGCACGGAGGCGCCGCCCCGGCGGCAGCCCCTGAACCCGTACGGCCGGACACCCCGGCCCGCCACAAACCCCGCCGCAACCACTACGGGCAGGAACGACCCCTGCCCGGCTCGCCCACGGGCAGACGCACCACCACCCACGGCCGTGCACGATCACACAGCCGGAAGGATGCGGGGCACGGCACTGGCCAGGAAAAGGGCCACGTCACATCACCGTCGACGACACCACCCACCAGGTGACGCGTCCCAGGGGGGGGCCGGCCCCGCCCAGGAAACGGGCCGGCCACCCCTCACCCACGATCGAACACACCGGCCAACCCGGCACCACCCCCGCCACCAGCCATCCCCACCCGGCAACCGAACCGGCAGCCCCTCCACCCCGGCTCCCGGCCCCACCATCCGCCCCGCCCCTGACCCGCAACCGGAGCCCGCAACCCCAGACCCCCGCGCCACCTCAGCCAGAACCAAAACCCCCAGCCCCCTCACTGACGCGCGCAGCACACCGAAACCCACCACCCCAGTGACCGGCCACCGGGCCGGTGCCCCTTCCCCGCTGCCCGCTCCCCCACCGGCCCGCCGGCCCACTCGCGCGGCTTCGTCGACCAACTGCGGCCCACAGCATCACCCGCGCCCCGACCACAGTTCCTCAAACCCCTGCATTGATGAGGCTCGTCGAAAACGCCCCACCCCCTGATCGGGAGTGACCCCACACCTACCCGATGGCTCCCCCCAGCAACGGGGCACCCGACCTGCGACCGGGGGGCCCAACGCCAGCACACAGCCCGGCCGCAGGCGCCCGGGGGGCCACACGAGCACCCGACGACCACGGCCGGCTCGAGGGCCTTCTGCCGTCCAGTGACGCGCGCCGGCACTACGGGGGACGGCATACCCGTCACCAGCGCCATACACCGACGCCACACGGTCTTCCCCGCCACCCCGGAACCAGCCGGAACCGGTACTCAAAGCGAGCCAGGCATGGGAGCAGAACCGGAGCCGGAGCCGGTACTCAAAGCCAGCCAGCATGAGGAGGCAGAACTCGCTGCCTCCCGACCAGCATGCTTCCCGGCATGCCGGCCAAGACACACACACCACACCGAACAACCCTGCCCACACCCCCCCGGCCCGGCACCCGATTCCCGGTTCGCGGCTCGCGGCTCGCGGCTCGCGGCTCGCGGGCCTGTCCCCTCCCCCGGCCGGCTCAGCCGCGAACCGCGCGGGACAGACCGTCCACACCCAGCGCATCCAGACGTGCCTGCGCCGACCGCAGATGACCCTGGTCCATACCGGGCAGCACACGCAGCAGAGCAACCAGCCCCGGCCCCGACTCCACCACCGCAGCCCGCTCCCTCACCTGCGTCCAGCAGTACAGAGCACCCGCAGCCGCCGCATACACCTCCGGCGCAGCCACCCCCTGGCACTCCACCCGGACCCGGCAGGCCCCCGCCCACAAACCCGTCGCGACAAGAAAGTCACCTGCCATCCGCGCCAGATCAGCACGGATCTCCGTCCACTGAACCGCCTCCACAGACGACCCCCCGTACAAGCCCCCCGCGTACTCCTCCCACACCCGCGCCAAAGAAGCCGCCTCACCATGACGTCCCCCCGACGCCAGCCAGTGAATGTAAGGCCGCGGATCCCCACCACCCCCCGGCAACCAACCCCCACCAGGAACAGCCAACTCCCCCCGTTCCGGCCCTCCCTGACCAGGCCGGCTGTCCAACACCAGCCGCCCCACCCCCAACCGGCCCGACCCAAACCCGTCCGGCGCAAACCCGTCCGGCCCAAGACGGTCTGGGCCAAGCCCGTCCGAGTCCAACCGATCCAGCCCAACCTGATCCATGCCAGGCCCGTCCGACCCACCCCGATCCCGATCCGGCTCAAGCTGTTCGTGCAGCGGCTCATGGGGCCGCTGCACCGACTGCCGCTCCTCCGCCAACGGCTGTCGCTGCTGCTGTTCCTGCACCGGCGAAGGCTGCAACAGCGATTGCGGATGCTGCTGCCACAGCGGTTGGGATTCCTGCGACAGCCGCATCAGCGGCAGCGGTTGAGGGTCCTGCGGCAACCGCTGCGCCCGTGCTTGGGGTTCGTGCGGCGAACGCTGCTGCGGCAGCGCCTCCTGCTGCTGCCCGTTCAGCGGCTGCTGCGCCGGCCGGTGTGGCGGCTGCCCGTACGGGTGCTGCTGCCCGGGTGCGGGGCGCATGCCCAGCTCGCGGGCGGTCGGCACGACCAGCGCTCCCGACGGAAGTCCCGCAGCCCCCACCGCAAGGACATGCACCTGCACATCTGCCGGCCTCACCGGAGCACGACGCAACTGATCGATCCACTGCCGGGTATACCCACTCACCCCACCACCCCCCGCCACCGAACCCGGCGGGCACACCACCCCGTACACGTCGACACCCGACGCCACCGGCGGCAGACCGCCGTACTCCCCCAGCAGCGGCCACGCCTCCCGGTCCGCCACAAGATCCACCCACACCGTCGTCGAACCAGCCGGCCGACCCGCCAGCACCCCGCCCAGCCACTCCCACGGCACAGCCGTGTACCGCACCGCAGACGAAACCGTCCCCGCCAACGCGAAATACAGACACCGCCCACGCCGGTCAGCCGTCAACCGACCCGACAAATACACCAGCAACGGACCCGGAGCCGCAGCAGCCGAACGCAACCGCGTCAACACCGTATTCGGATCCCGCACCCCGTCCAGAGCCACCATGTCAGCCGGAACATCACTCCCCAGCAACACACCCGCCGGCACCATCGCCAACGCGCCCAGATTCACCCCCGGATCCAACTCCACCACCCGACGACGCACAGCAACATCCCCCGCCACCAGCAGAACATGCCCCCGCCGGCACCCCGGCCCAATGAAATCCATGAACAGACCGTACTCACCCCACACCCACCACCACCAACACCACCACCCCCACCACACCACCCTGCCCGGCCTGTCGTCCGCACCACCCCGCACCGTTGAGCCGGCGCTCACCGGCCACGTCCATTCCCCTGACCCGAGCGGTCTGCTGCCGGTGGGCCACCACAACTGCGGCCGGGGCCGGCCTCCTGTCGTTAACCATTCCCGCCGGACAAACCACGCCCTAAACTGCGACCGCTTCACAACCTCGCGATCATCAGGAGAGCGCGCAAAATTGAACCGAGCTTCGGGGCAGGGAAAACCTGGTCAGAGACCGGGGAGCACAGGGACGCAACCCCCGAGAACCGTCCACGCAGAAATCCAGAAGCCACAGGACCTGGGAACTTGGACCGCGTCCTACGTGGTGAGGCGGACGAGTTCCTCGTAGCAGCAGAGGGCTGAGGCGAGGCCGAGGCGGGCCAGGTAATTGCGGGGGTGGCATGCGCAGCGGTGTTTGAGTCGACGGTAACCGGTCAGCCAGGACATGGTCTGTTCGATGACCCACCTGCGGCGCCCGAGCCATTCGGAGGACTCGGTGCTCTTGCGGGCGATACGGACGCCGATCCGCTTGCCATGGAGCCATTTCCGCAGTTCAGGAATGTCGTAGGCCTTGTCGGCATGGAGGCGTCGGGGCTTGAAGTGGCGGCCGCGTTGGGGGTCGTGTCTCGTCTGGTGACCGAGCACCATGGGCTTCAGCGCTTGGCTATCGTGGGTGTTGGCGGCCGAGACGCCGACAACGAGAGGCAGTCCGTTCGCGTCCGGCAGGACGTGCATCTTGGATCCCGGATCACCCAGGTCCACGGGGCGCGGACCTCTGAGATCGCCCCTCCTTTTTGGCCCTCATGTGGGCGGAGTCGAGGACCGCGCGTGAAAGATCGAGCAGACCGGCGTCGTCGAGCCGGAGCAGGATCTCCTCGTGCAGCCGGCCCCACACTCCGGCCCTCGACCAGATCAGGAACCGGCGGTAAGCGTAAGCCGTCGACTTCAAAATCCCGGAGCAGGGCGGCAGGGACTGCTGGGTTAAGCACGCCCTGGCGGCAGCACGACGGCAGACAACAAGGTCACTCCCGGCCCACAGGGTGGGCCGCCGTCGTGCCGGTGAGGTGCAGGAATTCAGAGGCGCCGCTGCCCGTGCGTCTCATACCCTCGGCCGCACTGACCCGTCGAGTATCAGCAAGGACTTTGTGAATCACTCCGATCTCCTCGCCAAGGCCCCCTCGCTCGCGGCCGGCATGGCCGCCGCCGATCACAGCCCGGACACCCAGCTGGCCCAGACTCGCCACCGCGCCGCGCTCGTGGCGAGCTGGCACATCGCACCCGGCTCAACCGTCCTCGAGTTGGGCTGCGGCCAGGGCGACATGACCGCCGTACTTGCAGAGGCGGTCGGGCCCGAAGGGCGCGTGGTGGCCGTTGACGTGGCCGCACCCTCCTACGGGGCGCCGGTCACGCTCGGAGAATCAGCAGCCCGGCTCGCGGCGGGCCCACTCGGGCCGCGCATCGACTTCCGCTTCGGCACCGACGTCCTCGACCCGTCGGTCGACTTCCCCGAAAGCACCTTCGACCATGTGGTGCTCGCCCATTGCTCCTGGTACTTCACATCGCTCGGGCAACTGCGCGACACGCTGGCCCGGGTACGGCCGTGGGCGCGGCGGCTGTGGTTCACCGAGTGGGACCTCACGCCTGCCTCCGACGACCAGTTGGCGCATCTGCTTGCCGTGCTGATCCAGGGGCAGACCGAAGCCGCGGGATCGCATGGCCAGGGCAACGTCCGCACGCCTTTCTCCCGTGAGGGCCTGCTGCGGCTCCTGTCTGAAGCCGGCTGGACGGCCGACGGCAGCGAGCCGGTCAATACTGAAGAACTTCAGGACGGCGACTGGGAAATCGCAGCTTGCCTCGACCTGGTGGGAAACGACGGGCGTCTGGCCGCGCTGCCCGAGCCGGTGCGACAGCTCGTCCTGAGTCAGGCCGACGTTCTCCGGGCCATTGCCAAGCCGCGCGGCAACCGCGCGCTCGCCGCGTATTCAGTCACCGCGCGCTGACATACGGCCCCAGCGTCCAGCCCGGTCAGAGTTCAGTGAGATCAGCCAGCCTTACGCACCTCCGCCGCCGGGCCGCCACATCTGGGACACCGCCTCGGCAGGGCACCGCGCCCTCCCGGAGTGGTCCGGGCCGTCGGACTGCGCCACACCTACTTCCCGACCCCCGCCGACACGGCAGTCCGGGAGGGCCGTCCCCCGCGCCACCACAAGGAATCGACGGGTGAGCCGTGGCGCGATGCCACGGACATCGACCCGTCCCCGCCAGCTGGGCGGCGGGACAGATGATCTCCACCAACTCCGGCCTCAACTGGTTCTGCACTGCGCTCCTGGCCGGCCTGCCGAAGGACGCGCAGCTCGCCGAGATGCGCACCACCGTCCCCCTCGGGAACACCGGTGCCGGGTACGGACTGGGGATCATGAGCGGGCCGCTGTCGTGCGGCGGCCCCTACGGGGGCCACGACGGCGCCATCATGGGGTACGGGATCCGCGGCGCGGTCACCGACGACGGTCGCGCGGCGGCGAACGTCACGGTGACCGCCGTTCCGACGGACGTGGCGACCACGAGGCGCGTCGAGAACACAGCGGACACGGCCCTGTGTGCCGCGAAGCAGAAGTAGCCGGACAGACCCGGAGGAGGGGGTTGCAGAAGGCCGTGCAGTACGCACCGCGGCCATAGACCCCACCGGTTCACTGCTGGCAGCGCCCGAAGGTCACGACGTACGTTCCGGCCTGGCTCGCGCCGGCCCCGGCCCGGTCAGCCGAACCCGGCTGGGCCCAGGCGCCGATCTCTCGCATAGCCGGGTCGAGGATGATCTGGCGGTGGCCCCACGTGCTCACGTTCATCCACCAGTTGACCGCAGCATTCGCGGTCCCCGAGCCGCCCCAGCCGGTGTAAGTGATCTCGGCGACGGCCCATGACCTGGGGTTCGGGCAGTAGCCCGCGGCTTTGATCCGGCTCTGTGGTGTCGAGCCGGTCTGTGGGTTGCGGTGCGAATCCTTGCCCGGACCCCACCACTTCAACTGCACGGCGGCGGCGGAGTGCTGCTGCGCCGCAGTTGTCAGCGCCTGGTTCGTGGTGAGGGCTGGCAGGCCCCTCAGCGTGCGCTGGTTGTTGATGAGGCATACCAGCGCGTTCCGTACGGCGCTGTCGTTGCTGCTGTTCGGGGCTCGGGCAGCGGCCGCCGCGTCGCACGTGACGGCTGTCGCCGGCGCTGCCGATACTGGGACCACTGCGGCCGACAGGACTCCGGCCACAGCGAGACCTCGTGCGGTTCGGATGAACGAAGCGTGCCTGCTCAAGGAGGTCCACCTCCCGGGAACACGAACAGTGGTTTCCAACAGTGGAGGCGCCACGTCGCGCCAGTGGCGGCGGCACGTGGCACGGCCCGCCGCTACGGCTTCTCTTCCCAGGTTGCCAGCCGACGAGCCGACCCGCCATCCAGGCCCCGGGCAGACGTACAGGCGCGCTCTCCGACATGTCCGAGGGGCCGCGGCGGAACCGTCGTCCCTGCGGGATTCACCGGACTATCGCTTTGAGGCGTGACCGATCCAGGACGTCACCGGGGAACCGGACCCCTGGTTGCGGCGCAGGCAACGGGTTGCCGACTATGCGCACGGGTGGTGGCGCCGCAAGCCGCTCGCTACCCGGAGCTCCGGCCAGGAACGGGAGATCTGCGCCTGACGTCGGCCCCTGGACGGTCAGGCGGCCTGCGTGGCACCGCCGCGTCACATCTGTCGGGCGGCATGGTCCGCCACGGCAACGCGTGAACCGGCCTTGGAGAGCGGGCATGCCGCCCTCCCCGGCCGAGGTGTCGCCGATCCCTCGCGGAGGCTGCCTGCGGGGCGGACGCGCATCAGGCCTCGACCGCCTGCGGCCCGTCAGCCCCCGTCCGGCAGCGGGACCTGTCCTGCAGCCTTCTGCACCTCGGCCTCCAGGTCGTCGCGCTCCAGACCGAGCGTGTCCGCGTAGTGCTCCAAGGCCGTATCCAGCAGCCACCAGGGCTCACGTGCGTCCTCCCACGCGTCCCGCCAGGTCACGTTCTGTTCGTCGGTCCACTGAGCCGCGTCGCCGAGTTCCTCCTGAAGGCGCATCAACCCGGCGTGCGCTTCCTCGGATGCTTCCTGCAGCTCAACCAGTTCGTCCAGTGCGTCAGACAGTCTGATTTCCACCCCGGCATCCTACGTGTCAAGAACCGGCCGGCCCGCAACAGACCTCCGGGACCATCCTGGTGGGCCGCTCGGCGGACGGCCGGCGCCGTGCCTCCGACCCCGGCACCGGGTCGATCAGCGGGCCGCGGTCGTAGTGCCCGCCGGCGAGCCGTCCGGGATCCGCACACGTACCGGGGAACACCGAACGGCTCACGCCACGGCGGGCCCGCCGCCGGACACCGGCAGGAACAGCACAGCGTCCAGCCACACGGAACACGGGCACCGCAGGGCAGGACACGCAAGCATCCAGACACCGGGACAGGAACACCGGCAGGCAGCACCCGAACCGGATGCCTCAACCGCCGGGAAAAACCGGCAACACCGCAACAGGCAGCCGCCGGACACCCACACCGACACCACAGCCCCTCCACCCGACCACCTGGTCTACCCTCGGTCGGATGATCACCCACATCAACCAGCTCGGACCCGAAACACCCCACACCGGACCCGCACCCACCGGCACACAAGCCATCGTCTGGTCCCTCGACACCACCGCCCACACCATCGGCGGCCACCACATCCACGACGCACACACCATCCTGGACACCGAAGAACGCACCAAAGCCGCCCGCTTCCTACAACCCGACGACCGCCACCGCTACACCACCTCCCACCTCGCCCTCCGCATCCTCCTCGGCAAATACCTCAACCAGCCCCCCCAACACATCACCCTCACCCGCGAACCCTGCCCCACCTGCGGCGGCCCCCACGGCCGACCCGCCCTCACCCACCCCAACCTCCACTTCTCCCTCTCCCACAGCGGCAACCTCGCCTACATCGCCCTCGCCGCCACCCCCGTCGGCATCGACATCGAACAAACCCCCACCCCCCAAACCGTCAACGACATCATCAACACCCTCCACCCCACCGAAACCACCGAACTCAAAGCCCTCACACCCGACCAACAACCCCCCGCACTCGCCCGCCTCTGGGCCCGCAAAGAAGCCTGCCTTAAAGCCACCGGCACCGGACTCTCCCAAGGCCTCACCCACCCCTACGTCAGCACCCACCCCACCCCACCACCCACCCCCGGCTGGACCCTCACCGACCTCCCCGCCCCCCACGGCTACACCGCCGCCCTCGCCCAAACCCAACCACCCACCACCCCACACCACTCACCCACGACCGCCGCTCAGTCCGCGGAGCCCCACCAGCTCCGACTCGGACACACCTCGGTCGCCCGGACGGATTCGACCTGAGAGCCTCACGTACGTGGCTACTGACACCGAGACGGGAGAGGTGCTGCACCAGCGCGGCTGGCGTACGGCGTACACGGTCGCTGAAAGGTGAACTCGTGGCACGCCCTGGTGAGCGCCATCGAACGCGGCTACGGCGACGCCGCGATCGCGTCAGCGGCGGAAGAACGCATAGACCCGGCCCCACGGAGGCAAGTCGGCCAGCATCGCCCGGTGTCAGTACGCTTCCGGCTCCCCGCCCTGGCCCTGCATCCCACCCGGCGCCGGCAGGCTCGGCCGACACCAGCGAGCTGTTCAGGAGGCTCTCCTCGCGGGCGCCGAGCACCCGACGACCACCGAATCGAGACGGCCGTTCGAGCACCAAGTCCGCAGAGCACTACGACAAAAGCTACTTACGCGTCGGGGTGTTCCGGCAGGGCGAGCCAGTCCGACCAAGAGATCTCTCGACCGAGGAAGCGCGGCTGCTCGAACGGCCAGTCGGCGGCGATCCACTGCGGCACCAGCTCGTCGAGGGCCTGTTCGACCTTGCTGCCCACCAGCTCGTCGACCACCCACCAGGAGATCTCGCCGTCCGCACCGGCCCTCTCCGGTGGGTCGATGTAGACGCAGCCGAGCAGAGCTGTCTCCGCCGCGTCGAACAGCGCGTAGTTGAAGGACTGGTGTGCGGCGATCTCCTTCTCGTGCCGCAACAGGTCGGCCTGGTCGGCCTCGTAGGTCATGGTGGCCGCGGGCCAGCCCCAGGCTGGGCCGAAGATGGCCCACAGCCGCTCGCGCGAACCCATCACAGCCGGATAGTCGAGCGGGGTGTCCGCCTCCCGGATCGGCCGCAGGTGATGACCACTGCCCGGCAGCGGTACCAGGACGGGATGGACGAAGTTGTCGGGGAGCCAGCTCATAACGCCCGACCGTAGCAGCGCGCGGCCGTCCGCTCTCCTGGAATTTCCCCGTATGCCACCGGGCTCTGCTCTCTCATGCCGGGCAGTGCCCGCGATCACCCGGTCGAGACTCTCGTTCGATCGACAGACTCCATGATCGGTACGGCAACGGCTGCTCGGTTCCCAGGCATCCGGGACGACTCTCAGGACACAGCCCGATCTCACGATGGCCGATGCAGACCAGCGTGATCATCCAGCTGTCCCGCCTGGAATGGATCCCAGCCTCTGGACGGTTGAGCTTCCGGCCGCCTACGGGGTCGAGGAACTCACTCCTGTGGCGCGACGATGACGCCCTCCCGCCGCAGCTCTACTGCCGTCAACCCGACGGCCGGCATGCCCCGTTGCGGCCTGCGACAGTCACCCGCGCCTCCAGGATCGCGCGCTGATTTCTTAGCATCAGATGCAAACAATTCTCTTGGCCGTCATCCGGCCGACTACAAAGGAGCGCATCGGACCGAACCCGGCACCGACGAGGGTGACGAATCCGTCGTCGGAATATGGCGAAGGTGGTGATTTGCATGCGCGTGTACAGCAGGATCCAGGCGATTGCGATCAGATTAGTTATGAGATGTTCGAGTTCCGGATCTCTCCCCTGATAGGCCGGCCATGCTGATGCCAATGCTGTTTTCCCCGGCGCTCGCCTCTGCCGACGAATACCGATCCCTGACGTCGGCCATCCGGTCGAAGGCGCAAGATGCGCAGGGATTCTTCGGCGGAGCCGGGCGCAAGGAGGGCCAGATGCCCTACCTTCCTCTTCACGTCCAACTGCGCGGTCTGTTCATCGAGCTCTACATCGAGCTCCGCCCACGCAATACGAGCCTCCGGATAGCCGGGTTCCGGAACATCTTCGAGAACGGCCAGGCACCGCCGGAAGCGTACGCCCGCCACGTGCGGGACTCTGTGGCCCCGCCGGGTCTCCACCGAACGGAAGCCCTGCCGTTCGGCGGAAACCGCGCCGACCTGGAGACGGCCGCCGCCGTCCGGCGTTCGGGGATCCTGCTCGGGCGTCGGCCCTTGAGTGACGCGGTCATCTGGCTGCACCAGAACCGGGATCCGCGGAACACCGCTCATGGAATGCTCGTACTCTCGGAGATGCTCTGCGAGGCCGCCCGATACCCCGCCCTGGCCGGTGCAATCTCACGCATCTGGATGACTGGAGGGCGACTGTAGTGAGCTGGAGCTACCTGAAGCCCGCGCACCATCAACCCAAAGCCGTGGGGGCACCCAGGGAGTGCGAGCCGGTATTCAAGAGATTGCGACAGGAGTGGTTTCGTAAAGCACTTTCCGGGAGCGAGGATCGGTCCAGGCACGCAGTTTCACCCACCGTCCCTTCGTGTGCTGCGCTGCTTCAAGCCTCCGCGTGGAAGCCAAAGTGACCGGTGTGGGGCGAAGCCAGGTCACTCAAGTCGTCGCATGGCCAGGGGGCGCGGGTGTAGTGGTCGCAGGCGGGCATCCTTGAGGCTCGGTCAGCGCACCATCAGCCGCACCGACTCATCCGCACCCTCGGCCCGCCCAACACCGGCCCCGCCACAGTTCGTGCCAAGGGTGCGCTACCCGGCCCTGCCCTCCAGGAGGAGTCGCTTCTGGGGCTTGCCCATCGCGTTGCGCGGGATCGCCGCGATGAACCGCACCTCGCGCGGGCGTTTGTGCACCGACAGGTGCGCAGCGACGAAATCGGTGAGTTCGGCGCCCGTGACCCCGTCGGCGACGACGAAGGCGACGATCCGCTGCCCCAGATCCGCATCCGGTACACCGACCACCGCTGCCTCCCTCACCCGCGGATGGTCCAGGAGCGCGTTCTCGATCTCGCCCGCCCCGATCCGGTACCCGCCCGACTTGATCATGTCGGTGGAGGCACGGCCCACGATCCGGTGGACCCCGTCCTCGCCCACCGACGCGATGTCACCCGTACGGAACCAGCCGTCCTCCGTGTACGCGGCAGCGGTGGCCTCCGGCCGGCCCAGGTAGCCCGAGAACAACGTCGGCCCGGTCAGCTGCAGTTCACCGATCTCGGCACCCGGCTCGGCGGCGATGCGCGTACGGATGCCCGCAAGCGGCGTACCGACCGCGCCCGGGTGGACCTCGCCGCCCGCTCGCCCGCTCACCGTGATCAGGGTTTCCGTCATCCCGTACCGCTCCACCGGCCGGTGTCCCGTCAAGCGCTCCAGATCGCGGAAGACCGGCGCGGGCAGGGCCGCACTCCCCGACACCAGCAACCGGGCCCGCGACAACGCTGCCGCCTCCTGCGGAGCAGCCGCGATACGAGACCACACCGTCGGCACCCCGAAGTAGAGACTCCCGCCCGCCTCCGCAGCCGCCGCGTACGCCTCCGGCGTCGGCCGGCCCGTATGCACCAGGCGGCTCCCGGTCCGCAAGGCCCCCAACACGCCCAGGACCAGGCCGTGTACATGGAAGAGCGGCAGACCGTGAACCAGAGTGTCCTCGGCACTCCACTGCCACGCCGCAGCCAGCGCATCGAGGTCGGCAGTGATCGCGGCAGCGCTGAGGACCACCCCCTTCGGCGCCCCGGTCGTCCCGGACGTGTACAGAATCAGCGCCGGATCCTCCACAGACGCGGACGCGGACGCAGATCCGAATGCGGATCCGGATGCGGCCGCCGAAGCCGACGCCGACGTCACTGCGGGCGCGCGGCGGGCGAAGTCCACCTCGAGGAGACGAGCACCAGAATCGCGCAGAATGTGACCGCGCTCCGACGGACCCGCATCCGGAGGCAGCGGGACGCACGGCACGCCCGCGATCAGACCCCCGACCACCGCCGCGACCGTCTCGAGCGACGCAGTCGCCGTCACCGCGAACGCTCCCACCGGAACCCCGGCGAGATCGGCGGCCACAGCCCCCGCCGCGCCGAGGAGTTCCTCGTACGAGGCGGTACGACCCGCAACAGTGACAGCATCCGCCCGGTCCCCGAAAACACCCGTGAGGGCGGTCAGCATCACAGCGGCTCTCCATTCACCAGTGGGCAGCGACGACCACGCCAGCCTACGACGCCAGCACCAGCTGGCCAGTCGGCCCCTACCCATCACCGGCTCGCCCGCCGCCCCGCGAGCTGTCCGGGCACGTCAGCCGGCCTGTACGGCACCTCGCGCATACTGCTGCTCAGGGCGATGCGGGAAGAAGCCCTTGGCGCCGTGCTTGTCGGAGCCGGTGATGGACAGGTAGACACTGCACTTCTGCCCGGTTTCGATGCCCCGGTAGTCGAACCTGATGCCCGGTGACTCGTCGGGGTAGGTGTCGAACTCCCAGGTCGTCGGCCCCGGATACGCGGAGCCGACCGTGCTGTTGGACCGTCCGCACCCCTCCTTCGGATCCCTGACCCCCTCCAGTTCTGCGGAGCCGTCCGGCCGGACGGTCAGACGTCCCCCGTCCGTTGCCGACCAGAGCCCCTCCACATCGGTGACCTTGAGAGGCTCACCGTCCTGGCCCGCCGCCAGCTCGACGAGGAATCCGGCCAGTCCCGCGACGATGACACCCATTGCAATGACCAGGAACCGCAAGCCTTCTTGCGGTCGAACACCCGTCGACATCAGCTACCGAACCCTCCCCTGCAGACCGGTGACCCGGCCCGGCCCGACTCCCCCACACTTGTGCGCCTCCATCATCGTCCAGCCCTGAACCGGCAGGATCCCGGCCCGGACCAAATCCCTGAGCGAACCGAGCGAGTTGGTGGGGAGGACCGAGAGCCTACGGCCGTTCGAAGTACTGGAGCACACCGCCGATCGAGAAGCACAGCGCGCCGGTCAGCGTCGCCCAGTTGGCGATGTCGACATTGACCAGGCTTCCGGTGGCGGGCCTGGTGAAGGCCGCCAGTGCCGACGCCATGAACAGCAGCGAGCCGAACTGGTTCACCGCGACGACCCACCACCCGAGGCTGCGCGAGCGGATACAGGGCAGGAATCGATGGCAGATCTCGGCGAACGCAAGGTGCCCAGAAACGAGGAACAGCACGCATCCGATGACGTCGGGAGTCCAGATCAGCCGGTTGACCTGCTGGACGGAGAGGCCCTGCAGGAAGGAGTCCAGCAGGTTGACGGCGAACACGAGCGTCCCGGAGAACAGGACGAAGGTGCTGAGCCAGTCGAGCCGCATCGGCTCGTATCCCCACCACCTCCAGCCGCCCGTGTCCTGGAAGCCGCCTCCCGGGGCGTGGCGCGGCCCGTTGAGTACCTGGAGGAGCGAGACGTAGCCGCCGAGGTTGAAGAACAGACCGCCGGTGAAGTACACCCAGGCACTCTGGAGCGGATCGCCCGCGCCGAACTGGGACATCGCGGCGCCGAGGGCGAAGAGCAGCCCGCCGACGACGAACGCTCCGGAGGCGACGGTGTTGAGCCTGCGCAGCCGGTGCAGAGCCTCGGGGGTGGCCGCCGAGGGCCGGTCGGCCGTTTCTCCCGGGCCACGGACCGTCAGCGTGCCGCGCTTGCGCGCCGGCCGCGAATCCCAGACCACCCTTTCCCCCTGAGGGCGCTCCCAGGTGAGTCGGGTGGTGAACGGTCCTGCGCCTTCGACGCGCTGCTCGGGCTGTCCCACGGCCCGAGCCTAGTGCCGCAGGGAGCGCCGGTGGGTCAGCGAAACGTACGTACTGCGCTCCGGCGCATCAGAGCCACGGCCCGCCGCTGCCAGCACCGGATCCGGAAGGCCACCGGGGCACTCGGGCACCAAATCCACGGGCAATCAAGGGAATTGCATGAACTGCCGTGCACGCTCGCGCGCCTGCGTGCAGTTGACGGTGTCCCTCTGCCGGGTGACCGAGGCTCAGCGGGAATCGTCCGGCGTGGGCCTCGGCGCAGGTGTGGGCGCGGCGGTCGCGGCGCGCCGGTACTCGGCGTTGATGCGCTGCGCCTCTTCGAGCTGGTCCTCCAGGATGACGATGCGGCAGGCGGCTTCGACCGGCGTGCCCTGGTCCACGAGCTCCCGTGCGCGGGCCGCGATCCGCAGCTGGTAGCGGGAGTACCGGCGGTGCCCGCCTGCGGAGCGCAGCGGTGTGATCAGACGGGCCTCGCCGATGGCGCGCAGGAAGCCAGGGGTCGCGCCGAGGAGTTCGGCGGCCCGGCCCATCGTGTAGGCGGGGTAGTCATCGTCGTCCAGCCGGCCGCCGAGCGAGTCATCCGCTGTCATCTGCACCTCTTCTTGGGACGCGTCGAAGGGCCTTGGTGCCGTACGGCACCAAGGCCCTGAAGGGAATTCAACACCATCTGTCGGCCTCAGTGCTGCGCCGACCTTCTGTTTCCGCTGTCACGCCCTGTAGACGGGCGGAGTGCGGGGATCGCGAATGCCTGACCGGGGACCACCTTCCGTTCGGGGGTCGTACGGTACCCGGGCCGTGCGTCCTTGCCCGGGCGATCCTGATGGCGTCTGCTTCCTCCATTCCTTCGATCTTGGCTACGAGAGAAACCATATGCACGTCGGAACCAGATGTCTACTGTGACTGGGATAGATTTTCTCGTGTTCGACCGTAAGAGATCTTCTCTCGAACAGCGCAGCGCAGCTCAGCGCACCACAGCATCACCACGACAGCAGTGAGGGCCCGACC
This sequence comes from Streptomyces sp. NBC_00029, assembly GCF_045160505.1. Lineage (NCBI taxonomy): Bacteria > Bacillati > Actinomycetota > Actinomycetes > Kitasatosporales > Streptomycetaceae > Streptomyces > Streptomyces sp. NBC_00029. The sequence goes on along the minus strand of NZ_CP108292.1, from coordinate 8,580,815 downwards.
GCGTGTGCGGTCGGGCCCTCACTGCTGTGCCGCTGCGGTCAGACGGAAACCGGTACGGGCGCGGGTGCCGAAGCGGGCTGGGGCGCGGGAACCGGCTCGGGCGCGCCGAGCATCGCCGAAGCCCGTTGGAGCGGGGTGAGGCCGGGCGCGGGCGCGGCGGGCGCCTGCGGCAGGCCGCGGCAGGTGAAACCGAGCATGGTCATGGCCCGTACGACCTCACCGGCGCTGAAATCCCGGCGGTCCTGGCGGGTGACGACCTGGCCGACCTGCTTGACCGGGTACTGCCGGCGTCCGATGATCACGGACTCACCTTCGACGGGCTCGGGCTTGATGCCCTTCATCGACTCCAGCACGCCGCTCTTGGTCAGGTCGAACGGGAATCGGGCGATGACGCAGCGCATGATGCCTCACAAGGGGAAGTGGAAGGGTTTTCACGCCGCGGCGTCGGCAGAGGACTGCCGTACGGGCCTACGCCGGCCCGCCGCGGCGGGGCGGCGGCGATCGCGCGAGCCGGAGCCACTGCGCGGACGCCGCTCGGCCGCCGGAGCGGTGATGACGACCGGGATGCCGGAGGGCGCCTGGGCGCCGGTGATCCGGCGCAGGGCCTCTTCGCCGGAGCGGACGTGGGTGGTCTGCGGGGTGATCCCGGCGGCGGCCATGAGGCGCGTCATGTCGCGGCGCTGGTTCGGGGTGACCAGGGTGACGACGCTGCCGGACTCGCCGGCGCGGGCGGTGCGGCCGCCGCGGTGCAGGTAGTCCTTGTGGTCGGTGGGCGGGTCCACGTTGACGACCAGGTCGAGGTTGTCGACGTGGATGCCGCGGGCGGCGACGTTCGTGGCGACGAGCACGCTCACGTGCCCGGTCTTGAACTGCGCCAGGGTGCGGGTGCGCTGCGGCTGCGACTTCCCGCCGTGCAGGGCCGCGGCCCGCACCCCGCTGTTCAGGAGGTGGCTCGTGAGCTGGTCCACGGCGTGCTTGGTGTCCAGGAACATGATGACGCGGCCGTCGCGCGCTGCGATCTCGGTGGTGGCCGCGTGCTTGTCGCCGCCGTGTACGTGGAGCACGTGGTGCTCCATCGTCGTCACCGCCGCGGCGGACGGGTCGACGGAGTGGACGACCGGGTCGCTCAGGTAGCGGCGCACCAGCAGGTCGACGTTGCGGTCGAGGGTGGCGGAGAAGAGCATCCGCTGCCCCTCGGGGCGCACCTGGTCGAGCAGGGCGGTGACCTGCGGCATGAAGCCCATGTCGGCCATCTGGTCGGCCTCGTCCAGGACGGTGATCGCCACTTCGTCCAGCCGGCAGTCGCCGCGGTCGATCAGGTCCTTCAGCCGGCCCGGCGTGGCGACGACGACCTCGGCACCGCCGCGCAGCGCGCCGGCCTGCCGTCCGATGGGCATTCCGCCGACGACGGTGGCGAGCCGGAGCTTGACGGAGCGGGCGTACGGGGTGAGGGCGTCGGTGACCTGCTGGGCCAGTTCGCGGGTCGGTACGAGGACCAGCGCGAGCGGCTGGCGCGGCTCGGCGCGCCGGCCGGCCGTACGGGCCAGCAGGGCCAGTCCGAAGGCCAGGGTCTTGCCCGAGCCGGTCCGTCCACGGCCGAGCACGTCACGGCCCGCCAGGGAGTTCGGCAGGGTGGCGCCCTGGATCGGGAACGGCACGGTCAAGCCCTGCACGGTGAGTGCGGCGAGCAGTTCCCTCGGCATGTCGAGGTCGGCGAAGGCCTCGACGGCGGGCAGCGCGGGAGTGATCGTCTTCGGCAGGGCGAACTCGCCCTGGACAGCGGCGGGCCGACGGCCGTAGCCGCCCGAGCGGCTCGGGCCACTGGACCGGCTGGGGGCCGAGCCGCCGAAGCGGCCGCCGCTCTTGCCGGATCCTGCGCTGCTGTTGCGCGTACGGGCGAATCGGTCGTTCGTGCGTGTGCGGTTCATGCGGAACCTTCCTCGATACGGCGCATATCAAGGAATTCCCGCGGCGGTGCAGTGCGCGGAGAATTGCAAGAACGGGCCGAATGGAAATGCGAAGCGAACCTGTCCGGCCGGGCCGAAGCTCCTCGCGGGAACAGGCAGCGCAAAATGGGTGACGCCTTCAGGGCGTGAATCCGGTGTGTGGGCCGGGGGAGGATCCGCGCACGGAGGGACTGCGGTTTCCTCGGCGTCGCCCTCGCAGCTGGTGCGGGGCGGCGCGGCACGAAAAATGCGTGCAGCTGGGGCCCGCACCCCGAAGGATGCGGGCCCCAGCTACGAAGTACGCGTCAGCGTCAGGCGGGAACGATGTTCTCGGCCGTCGGGCCCTTCTGGCCCTGCGCGATGTCGAAGCTGACCTTCTGGCCCTCGAGCAGCTCACGGAAGCCCTGGGCGGCGATGTTCGAGTAGTGGGCGAACACGTCAGCGCCGCCACCGTCCTGCTCGATGAAGCCGAAGCCCTTTTCCGCGTTGAACCACTTCACGGTTCCAGTAGCCATGTCATATCTCCTTTGGGGCAGTACATCAGGATCCGCACTGTGCGGATTCCGTGTCGCCGCGATGATTACCCCGTCCGAAAATGACCGGAAAACTAAAAGCACTCCCAGGGTCAGAGACCTGCTGGGGAACTTGAATTTTTGGGAACCACAACTGCAACTGAGATCGACAGTAGCACGCATCCACACCCGGCGTACGGTGCGAAATTTCACGTCGCCCACTGCAGGAAAAAGCTTCACTGTGCGGTTCGTGTAATTCTCATCGCGCGGGCACAGATATTGCTTGCCGGGCAGGACAGCGATCGGGCGAGCGAGCCCTGCTGCACCCGCCGCGGGGGCGATCCGGCCCCAGTGGGCCCCGGGCACGCTTCGACGGCCGCCTCGGGCGGAGATCACGCAGCCTGCCCCGCCCGGACCGGACGACGGCGACGCCACACCGGCAGCGCCCCGGTCGGGTGGCCGTGGGCCCAGCCGCACGCGGAGAGGGCAAGGACCCCGGTGCGGTGGGTGTCCTGGCAGGAGTCGCCGATGACCCGCGTCCAGCCGTCCAGGGCGGGGGCTGAAGAAGACGCGGCCGCAGGCTGCGTGTGCGCGGGGGCGCCGCGTGCCGACCGTGTGCGCTCCCACGAACCGGACAGCGATTCGGTCGGCAGTCCCATGTCCATGGCGGTACTCCCGAGCGGCCGCGTCGGCAGGGGCTTCAACCTCCCGACCTGCGGTTCGTTCACGGCGCCCGGTGAAGGGTGAGCCAACCGCCGCCGGGCCGGGCCATCGATCTGATGTGTGCGGTTTGTGCGACTCTGTGGGCATGAAGTCCGAGGTCACGGCCGCGGCCTGGGCCGGGCGGCAGGTCGGTTCGGTCCGTGACGATCCCGCCGGGCGGATGGCCTTGATGGAGCGTTGCTACTACGGCCCGTTCGGCAAGGCACCCCGGCATCTGCCGTTCCGACGGGCGGCGATGTCGTTCATGCGCTGGCAGCTGCGGCGCGGCGTGCTGCAGCCGACGTTCGCCGACCGGCCCGGCAGCCCGTGGTGGCGTGCGGTGAACGAACGCATTCTCCGTGACGGCTGCGAGGCGGTGGGCCTCAGCGGTGGGCTCCCCGGGCCGGCCTCGTCGCGTACGGCCTCACATTGGCTGTCCTTCGCCGACCGCCCCACCGCCCGGGCCTGGTACCGGGCACACAACGGGAGCGTGGTCGCCGCCTACCTCGAGAACCGCGGTCTCGCGGAGGCGGAGAACGCGACCGAGCGGTTCTTCACGAACGTCGTCCTGTGCCGCGTGCTCTACGCCCACGCCCTCGTCGCAGCGCCCCGACTCTCTCTCGGCCCTCTCCGCCCCCTGGCCCCGCTCCTCGGTGACCCGAGGCTGGGGATGACCGGGATCTTCCTGCAGCTGTCCCGCGTGCTGCCCGACGAGTACCCGCTCCGCGACACCGTGCAGTCCAATCTCGACCGGGAGGTCGGGTTCGGCCGCCTTCTCGATTTCGGGGTGATCGCTCCAAGACTGCAGCAGCTCTACGAGTGGTCGGCGCGCGAGCTCGCAGCGCCGGGCCTGCTCGACTGCGTCCGGGACGGAGCCCCGATCTACGCATGGTCCTTCGACGACCGGGACGTCTGGCAGCCTCCGGAATCGTTCATGATCCGGCTGGCCCACCGGACGCTCCCGCCACCCGGACGACCGCCCGGGCCGGGGCGGCCGTGACCGTTGCCGCACTGGCTCGGGCACCCGTCGGCAGGTCTTGGCAGGTCCCGGTGTCCGGTGCGGACATTCCACGCAATCTTTCGTTCCCCATACATCGTCACGCACGCTCGGTAACGTCGTCCTCACAAGCTGTCCGGTGTCACCACGAACCGAGCACCGGACGGTGACCGTAGAGACAAAGGGAGCGAGTGCCAATGGCGAACGTTGAGGTCTCCTTGAAGGAGACGATGACCTCGATCGAGGGTGCGATGGGAGCCGCGCTGGTGGACTACACCAGCGGCATGGCGCTGGGAACCCTCGGCGGCGGGAAGGATCTCGACCTCACGGTCGCCGCCGCGGGCAACACCGATGTGATCCGCGCGAAGGTCCGCACCATGGAGATGCTGGGCCTGAACGACGAGATCGAGGACGTCCTGATCACCCTCGGAGGCCAGTACCACCTGATCCGGCTGCTCAAGGGGCGGGACCACGGCGGCCTGTTCCTGTACGTCGTACTGGACAAGGCGAAATCCAACCTGGCCATGGCCCGTCACCAGCTCAAGCGCGTCGAGGCGGCCCTGGAGCTCTGAGCCCGGCGTTCTTGCGCCCACGCATGCCCACGAGTTGAAGAATTCTTCAATCCGACACATTGGAAACGAATCAAACGCGGGCATGCGTGGGCCCCTCCGTATGAATGTATGAGTGACCGACAGGCTGGAAGCCCGCCGCAGCAGCAAGGTTTGAAGCAACAGCAGGAGCGTCCATGGGCATGCAGGTACCCCTCTACCAGGCGAAAGCCGAGTTCTTCCGGATGCTTGGACACCCAGTCCGCATCCGCGTCCTGGAACTCCTGCAGAACGGCCCCGTACCCGTACGCGACCTCCTCGCCGCGATCGATGTCGAGGCGTCCAACCTCTCGCAGCAGCTGGCGGTCCTGCGCCGGTCCGGCATCGTCGTGTCCATCCGCGACGGAGCCACCGTCAGTTACGCCCTGGCCGGCGGCGACGTGGCCGACCTCCTGCGCGCAGCACGCCGCATCCTGACCGAACTCCTGGCGGGTCAGAGTGAACTCCTCGCCGAACTGCGACAGTTGGGACCACAGGCGGAGGGTGCACGCGAGAGGTCAGCGGCCGGGGACCGGACCGGGCGCGTGGTGGCGGACAGGGCCGGGGCCGACAGGCCGTGAGCGCACCGGTCCGAGTCGACAGCCGGCACCCGGCAACAGACGGCAAACGTGCAGGTGGGGCCGGGGCCCGGGCGCCATATTGGTGGCGGGACGATCAGTGCTCAGGCAGGCTGATCCGCATGGTTTCGATAGTGCAGAACGTGGCGATCGACTGTGCGGATGCGTATGAGCTGGCTCGGTTCTGGAGTGCTGTGACCGGTTGTCCGCCGCATCCGCAGTGCAGGCCGGGCGACCGGGAGACCCCGGTGGTGCTTGCGGAGGGTCCGGTGCTGTACTTCAACCAGGTGCCGGAACCGAAGACGATCAAGAACCGGATCCACTTGTGCCTGCGTCCGACGACCTCGCGCGAGGAGGAGGTCGAGCGGCTGTTGAACCTCGGAGCCACCCTGGTCACTGATCGCCGGACGCCCGGCGGCGCGGGCTGGGCCGTACTCGCCGATCCTGAAGGCAACGAATTCTGCGTCCTGCGCAGCGAGTCCGATCACGCGGCAATGTCTTCCTGAGGCCCGCAGGCCCCGAAGCCCGCAGGCCCCGAGGCTCGCAGGCACGGAAGCCCGGAGGCACGGAAGCCCGGAAGCCCGGAGCCGATCGGCATGATCGTTTCGTGACAGGCGGGGCCGTTTGGATCCGCCCATTGTGATCAGACGAGAAGGGATGTGTGGGGAAGGACAGAGGGCGTGTCCAGCGAGGAGGGGTCCGCATGGCAGCAACCGGAGGACGTCGGCGTGGCGGAGGCGTCCGCGTGACGTCCATGGGGCGTGACCTCGTGCTGGCGGTGGGGCTGGTGGGGATCTGCCTGGGCGGAGCGGCCGTCTTCGTCAAGGCAGCTGTGGAAACGGGCGGGGGTGTACCGGTGCTGCCCGTTGTCACTGTGCTCCTCCTGGCCGCCGGTGTGGCGCTGGCGCGGTGGAGCATCTCCCCCGGGCTCCGCCGTTCCACCGCATGCCCGCCGAGTCCGCGCGGCCCGATGGGCCCGGGTGCGCCGGCATCCGGCGCTTCCCCGGCGGCCGAACCGCAGACCACGGACCTGCCCGAGGTGGATTCGAGCGCCCTCGACCACACGACCGTGGACGCGGACGGCTTCGAGCACACGGTCGCAGCGCTGTGCGCTCGGGATGGCTGCCCGCAGGTGGAAGTGGTCGGTGGTGCTGGGGACTTGGGAGCCGATGTGATCGCCACGACGGCGGACGGGCTGCGTGTGGTCATCCAGTGCAAGCACTACGGTGAGGGCAACCGGGTCGGTTCCCAGGACCTCCAGCGCTTCGGCGGCACCTGCTTCGCCGTCCACGAGGCCGATGTGGCCGTCGTCGTGACCACCAGCGAGTTCACCGCTCCGGCCGCCGAGTACGCCGCAGCCTGCGACATCGTCTGCGTCGACGGCGACGGCCTGGCGGCGTGGACGCAGACGCACACGCCGCCGCCATGGACCGCCGCGTCCGCGGCGCGTGCCGGCCAGGTGACCGATGCCGACGCTTAGCACTTGCGCCGATTGACCAGTGCAGAGGCCTGGCAGCGGTTACGGCTGCCAGGCCGAGGACGGCGTTGAACAGGGAGCAGATCTCCGGGACGGTCAAGTGGAGCGCTTCGCTCTCGCGAGCTGAGTGGTGCGGACTGGTGGACGCGTCGGTGTCGCGTCGCCGGCAACGGCGGTCAGGAAGGCCAGGGCGAGCACGGCGCCCGCCTCGGACGGCATCGCACCTCGTGGCACGCCCCCGGGTCGCTCAGTTCTCGCGGCTCGGGAGGATCTCCTTCACCTTGGCGATGGCGTAACCCCACCCCTGCGCGACGGTCGGCTTGCCCGGTACGGCCACTTCCTCCGGGTTGGTCAGTACGTCCAGCAGGACCGGGCCCGGGGTGTCGAACGCCCGGCGCACACTGTCGTGGAGGTCGGCCGGATCGGTGACGCGGATCCCGGTGAGGCCGAGCGCCGTGGCGACGGCGGCGAAGTCGGGGTTGTCGAGTTCCGTGCCGAATTCGGGCAGGCCCGCCTGCTCCTGTTCGAGCTTGACCATACCCAGTCGGCGGTTGTCGAAGACGACGAGTTTCACGGGCAGCCGGTACGTCGCGAGGGTCATCAGGTCGCCGAGCAGCATGCTGAGCCCGCCGTCACCGCAGAGCGCGACGATCTGGCGGTCGGGAGCCCACAGCTGGGCGCCCAGGGCCTGGGGCATGGCGTTGGCCATCGAGCCCAGGTTGTACGAGCCGATCAGGCGCCTGGTTCCCCGCATGGTGACGAAGCGGGAGAGCCAGACGGTGGCCATCCCGGTGTCGGAGGTGAAGACGGCGTCCTCGGCCGCGTACCGGTCGACCGCGGCGGCGAGCGCCTCCGGCCGGATGTCGTGGTCGGGGTTGTCCAGTACCGCGCGCAGCCTGCCGGTCCAGCGGTGCTCGTGGGCGGGGTCGGCCAGGCGGCTCTGCCCCTCCTCCCACTGAGTGAACCGGTCCCGGGCATCGTCGAGGTGTGCCTGGTCGGGTACCTCGTTCAGCAGGGGGAGCAGGGCGCGCAGCGTGGCGCCCACGTCGCCGGCGAGACCGGCGTCCACGGGTACCCGGCGCCCCAGGTGCTCCTCGCGGGCATCGATCTGGACCACCTTGCAGTCCTTCGGGTACCAGTCCCGGTAGGGGAAGTCGGTGCCCAGCATGAGGAGCACGTCGCCACGGTCGAGGGCGTGGGAGGCGGCGGGGTTGCCGATCAGGCCGGTCTGGCCGACCTGGAAGGGGTTGTCGCCCTCGAAGCCCTCCTTCGCCTTCAGGGTGAGCACCATGGGGGCACTGAGCAGCTCGGCGGTCCGGAGGACTTCGGTGCGGGCGTCGCGGGCTCCGCGGCCGACGAGCAGGGTGACACGGGACGCGGCGTTCAGGAGTTCGGCGGCCTCGGCGAGGGCGGGCTCGTCCGGCCGGGTGACGGCACGCTCGAGGGTGATGCGCGCCGGACGGTCGTCGCCGAGCTCCTGGTCGCCCAGGTCGCCGGGCACGGTCAGGACGGCGACGCCGCCGCGGGTCACGGCTGCGCGTACGGCGCTCTCCAGCATCCGCGGCATCTGGTCCGGGGAGGTGACGGTGGCCCGGTGGACGGCGACGTCGCGGAAGAGCAGGTCGTTGTCGACCTCCTGGAAGTAGTCGCTGCCGATCTCCGCGAGCGGGACCTGTCCGCAGATCGCGAGGACCGGGGTACGGCTCTTGGCGGCGTCGTAGAGCCCGTTGAGGAGGTGCACGGAGCCGGGTCCGACCGTGCCCATGCACACCCCTAGGGTGCCGGAGAGCTGTGACTGCGCCCCCGCCGCAAAGGCGGCGGCCTCCTCGTGCCGGCAGCCGACCCAGGTCAGGTCGTCGGTGGTGCGGATCGCATCGGTCAGTGGGTTCAGGGCGTCTCCGACGACGCCGAAGACGTGCCGGACGCCCAGGTCCTTCAGCGCGTCGACGATCACATGGGCCACGGTTCGTGCCACAGCGGTGTCCTTCCCTCCGTCTCACGGGGTGAAGCGGTCCGGGTCGGCCGCCCGCCAGTCGGATGCCCAGCCCTCGGGCGCTGATGCGAGCAGCTGTCGGGGCGTGAGCCATTCGTGCAGTTCCTCGTACGAGCGCACGGTGTGCGGGTCCACCCGCTGGAGCAGTTGGTGCGGGCGCAGCCCGGACGGGCCGTCGACTCCCATCGCCGCCATGATCCTGAGGGCGCTCTCGACCGTGGCCCGCTGGTAGCGCTCGACGCGCCGGGATTTGTCGCCCACGTCGACGGCGCGGGCACGTCGTGCGTCCTGGGTGGCGACCCCCACGGGGCACGCGTTGGTGTGGCAGCGCTGTGCCTGGATGCAGCCGATCGCGAACATCATCGCGCGGGCCGCGTTGGTGTAGTCGGCGCCCTGGAGCAGGCGTTTGACGAGGTCGCTTCCGGTGGCGACCTTGCCGGAGGCCCCGATCCGGATGCGATCGCGCAGGCCGACCCCCACGAGGGCATTGTGTACGGTCATCAGCCCCTCACCGAGCGGCAGGCCGACGCCGTCCGCGAATTCCAGTGGAGCCGCGCCCGTGCCGCCCTCCGCTCCGTCGACGACGATGAAGTCGGGCGTGGTGTCCTCCTCCAGCATGGCTTTGCACACGGCGAGGAATTCACGGCGCGAGCCGACGCACAGCTTGAAACCGACGGGCTTGCCGTCCGCCAGCTCGCGCATCCGGGCCAGGAAGAGGACCAGTTCGCGCGGGGTGGAGTAGACCCGGTGGAAGGGTGGCGAGATCACGGTCCGCCCTTGTGGAACACCGCGGACCGCCGCGATCTCCGCATTCACCTTGGGGCCCGGAAGTACTCCCCCGATGCCGGGCTTGGCGCCTTGACTGATCTTCAACGAAACGCACTTGACCTGCTCGTGTGCCGCCTTCTCAGCGAACTGACGCGCGTCGAAGTCCCCGTCGTCGGTGCGGCAGCCGAAGTAGCCGGTGCCGATCTCCCAGACAAGGTCACCGCCGGGCTTCAGGTGGTACTCGGAGAGGCCGCCTTCGCCGGTGTCCTGAGCGAAGCCGCCCAGCCGGGCGCCGGTGTTGAGGGCCAGGACGGCGTTGGCGGACAGCGAGCCGAAGCTCATCGCGGAGACGTTGAGGAGGGCCATGTCGTACGGCCGGGTGCAGTCGGGGCCGCCGATCCGGACCCTGGGTGGATCGACGCGCACCGCTCGCGGGGCCATGGAGGGGGTGAGGTACTCGCTGCCGACCTGGTAGAGGTCGCGTTCGGTGCCGAAGGGCTCCTCGGCGTCGGTGCCCTTGGCGCGCTCGTAGACGATGCTGCGGGTGTCCCGGTCGAAGGGGCGGCCGTCGAAGTTCCGCTCGATGAAGTACTGCTGGATCTCCGGACGCAGCGCCTCCAGGGCGAACCGCAGGTGCCCCAGCAGCGGGTAGTTCCGCAGGACGGAATGCCGGCGCTGCAGGAGGTCGCGGGCGGCCACCGCCACGAGCGCGCCGAGCAGGAGGACGAGAAGTGTTTTCAGCACACCGCGCGTGTGTCCCGAAGCCCGGCCGTCAACCGCGTCGACCTCCGCGGTGACGGCATCGGGGAGGGCTTCGCCGCCGCGTAGACCGCCGTGACCGGGCCGCTGTCCTGTCGCTGTCGCTGTCGATGCCGGTGCCGATGTCACGACCTCCGCAGGTACCCCGTCCGGCACGTGGGAAGGTTGGACCCGGCTGCCTGTGTTCAGGCCTTGCGGGCCAGCAGTTGAACCTCCTGGAACTGTCGGCGGTCGGTGGGCTGGGGCTCGCGAACCATCCGGGCCACCTCGGCCAGTCCGAACGTGCGCAGCATCGCGGCGAGGTGATCGGGGGACCATCGATAGGCCGGTGCGACCGCGTGATCGAAGACCTGTGTCGGGTGAGACGGACCGTCGCTCGCCGAAAAGCCGATCAGGAGGTGGCCGCCAGGTGCCAGCACCCGGTGGAACTCGGTCAGGATGACGGGGAGTTCCTGCGGCGGAGTGTGGATGATGGACCACCGTGAGAGTACGCCGCCCAGCACGCCGTCCGCGATGTTGAGAGCGGCCATCGAGCCCACTTCGAACCGCAGCTCCCGGTAGGCCTGTTGAGCCAACTCGATCATTGCGGGGGAAGCATCGACGCCAGATGCCGTCAGTCCAAGTTCTGCCAGATGGGCAGTGATGTGGCCAGGTCCGCATCCCAGGTCCGCGACCTGACCGTTCCCGCTCGCGTGCACGGCCTCGGCGAAGACCCCCAAGATCGCACGGTCCAGGGGGCTGTCGCGCAGCGTGTCGCGGAACAGCTGGGCATAGGTGCGGGCGGCGGCGTCGTAGGCCTCGCGGGTGGCGCTGAGGGCATGATGTACGGCCATGGCCGCAACTGTAGTCCTGGTGGCGGGACGAGCCCAGAGCAGCCCTTGCGCCGGTCGGCACCGCTCGCGAACCGTCCTGTACCGCTCGGCGGTTGCGACCACGGTGCATCACGCGGCCCCCTCGCCGCCAACACACCCCCTGGGGCGGGCCCACCAGGCCCCAGCCGTGGCGGGCGGCCCCTGTCGTCACGTCGCCCCATTCGCGCAGGAGCGCGATGAAGTCCTCGAAGCTGCGCGGACGGCCTGCCCAGCCTTCGCACTCGGCAGCGAACCGCCGGCGCAGACCAGGCCGTTGAGGTGCTCAACTGCCTCCGGTCCGCGATGAACAGTGCGAGATCCAGACCCATGGCGGCAGGATGGGCGAGACCCGTGCGGGACGACCCGGCGCCGAACGCCCGCCGCGGACGACGGCGTCCGCGGCGTTCGGATCACGGTCGGCCGATGCCCCCGGTGCCGGCCGGCGGTTCGGGGCATGACGTCACCAGCTCCGGCTCCAGCCCCTGGGCGGGTGTGGTGAGGGGACGGCCGATGTCGCTGCGCCACGCCTCGAAGGCGAGAGTGGTGGCGGTGACCACGGCGAGGCCGAGCAGCCAGCCTCCGACCACGTCGCTCACCCAGTGCACGCCGAGCGCGACCCGCGTGCCGCCGACGCCGAGCACTGCGGCCACGGCGAGAGCCCAGGCAAACGGGCGCCACGCGCGCGGCACCAGTGGGAGCAGGACCAGCAGCAGTACGGCGCAGGACGTGGTGGCCGTCATGGCGTGTCCGGAGGGGAAGGAGAAGCCGGGTGCCTCGGAGACCGGGTCGGGCAGGTGCGGCCGGGCGCGCTCGACCGCCGTCTTCGCCAGCAGGCCCACCAGGCCCCCCGCGACGGCGGTCACGGCTGCCCAGGCGGCCAGCCGCAGCGCGCGGTGCCACAGCAGCCACACCACCACCGCGGCCACCAGCAGGCGCATGGTCAAGGGCCCCCAGGCGACGTGCGTGAGGAATTCGAGGACCCGGACCCAGGCCGGGTGGTCGAGTGCGGTGTGGTGCAGCCACTCGGCAGCGCCCTGGTCGAGGCGGCGCAGCGGTGGCCACCGCGACTCCACCAGGACCAGTGCGAGGGAGAAGGGTACGGCCGCCAGGGCGGTCGCGGCCGAGATGGCCACCAGCCGCATGCCGAACCGGGCGTCGGGCCCGGTCCGCCGCCCGGACACCAGGCGTGCGAGCAGCCGTCGGGGTCGGTGCGCGGGCCGGTCGGATCGCTCCGTCATGGTCGGTGGGGTTCCTTTCGTCGTGCGGCGGGGCCGCATCCGGCCGGGGGGACAACCTCCGACCGGCGTGACAACACCCGGCCGGCAGAGCAGCGTCCGGCCGACCGGACCGTGGGGCCGGTGCCTCAGACCCCCGGGTCCTCCCTGACCGGCTCGGCCACGCCCGCCCGTGCGGCTTCCAACTGGGCGGCGAAGGAGAGGCCCAGGAAGAGGGCGAGTGAGGTGAGGTAGGACCACAGCATCAGTGCCATGAACGCGCTGAGCGGCCCGTACACGGTGGTGAAGGAGCTGTTCACCCCGGCGTACAGGCTCAGCGCCCATGTGGCGCCGAGCCACAGCACCAGGTAGACGGCGGCGCCGAAGGCGAGCCAGGTGTAGCCCGGCTGGGTGCGCCGCGGGGAGCGCCGGAAGACGGCGCTGGCCGCCACGACGGCCAGCAGGATGCCCATCGGCCAGCGCAGTACGTCCCACGCCCGGTGGGCGGCCGGTCCGAGCCGGTACACCTCCGTCATGGCGAGGCCGAGGTCGGAGCCGAGGACGGTGACGGAGAAGGCGAGGCCCAGCGGCAGTCCCGCGAGCAGCGCCATCACCAGGCCGCGGGTGTACTTGTGCAGGAAGGGGCGGTCGCGCTCCACGCCGTAGATCCGGTTGGCACCGCGCTCGACCTGGCACATGCCGGTGGTGACGTTGGCGATCGAGAACAGCAGGCCCAGCCAGAGGGCCGCCCGGCCGCCGTCCCCGGCCTGGCGGCGGCTCTCGCGCAGGGCGTCGTCCACGACGTCCTGGCTCGGGCCGCTGACGAGTCGGCGGATCGTCAGCTCGGCGATCCGCCCGATGTCCTCGGTGTGCAGCACGCCGGACAGGCCGATGAGCGCGATGGCGAGCGGCAGGATCGCGAGAACCGTCTGGAGGGCGAGGGCTCTGGAGTGGCTGAACCCGTCGGCGTACCGGAACCGTAGGAAGGAGTCCCTCACGAGGTTCCAGCCGCCGTAGCGGCGCAGCGCGGCCCAGGCCTCCTCGGCGGACAGCTCCTCGCCCTGTGTCCGCAACTCGGTCTCCACGGCCTCCATCTCGCTGCGCTGCGGTACGCGTGTGGCGGTGCCCATGTCAGTGCACCCCGTCCGGCCGGATGCCCGGCGCGGTTGCGCGGGCGGCGGGCTGTGTCTCCTCGGGCGCCCCTGTCTGCTCGGCCGCCCCTGTCACCGCTGTCACCCCTGTCGCACCGGCCGGCCCGACCGGGGCGCGTCCGGGCAGGCAGACGCGCAGCGCGCCCGGCTCGACGTGGGCGGTCAGGCGGGTACCGGCGGCGAAGGCATCGCCGTCGAGCTCGCGCGGCTGGGGGCGGGCGAAGCGAAGCTCGATCCGTTCGGCGCTGAAGTACTCCAGCGCGCCGCCCGCCGCCCGCCGGTCCGGGCGGGCGCCGGGGCGCTGCCCGGCTGCCCGGGAGCCCGAACGGGCCAGGAGGTGTCCGGCCGCGGCGAGCCATCCCGCGACGCCGCGCGGGTCGAGGAGCACCACCTCCAGCCGGCCGCTGTCGGGACGGGCGTCCGGCAGGAGGGGCAGCCCGCCCTGCAGGGAACCGACGTTGCCGATGACCACCATGCGGGCCCGGCGCTCCAGCGGGGCGGCCCCGTCGAGCCGGACCGACAGGCGCATGCGGGGATCGCCGAGGTGGCGCAGGGCGGAGAGGACGTACGCGGGCCAGCCCAGGCGCTGTTTGAGCCGGGCGGAGGCGTCCCGGACCATCGCGGCGTCGAAGCCCGCCCCGGCCATGACCGTGAAGCGGGTCGGTGCGAGGCCGTCACCGTGGATCCGGCCCACGTCGAGCCCGACGGCCGTGCCGGTCAGGGCCGCGCGCAGGGCGGTGTCCGGGTCGGAGGGCAGCCGCAGATTCCGGGCGAGGAGGTTGCCGGTGCCGCAGGGGACGATCGCCAGCGGGATCCCGCTGCCGGACAGCACGTCGACGCAGGCCCGTACCGTGCCGTCGCCCCCGCAGACGACCACCAGGGCGGTGTCCGCCTCGGCGACGTGCGCGGCGAGTGCGCCCGCGGGCTCCTCGGCGGTGGTTGCCGTCCACGTCTGATCCGTGCCGGGGTAGCCGTGACGGTGGAGCAGCGCCCGGACCCGGGCGGCCGTACCGTCACCGCAGGCGTGCGGATGGCGGACCACCACGGCCCGGCGGGGCCCGGCGCGAACGGCGGCAGCTTGCGGGGTTTTGCCCGTGGTCACGTCCGGCATGAGGTCCGGAGCTGCGCCGTCCGGGCGGGTCCGGGGCGCGGGCAGGCCCGCGGGGGTGCTGCCGCCGGGGGCCGACCGGAGCAGTGCGTACGTCATCACCAGCAGGGTGCACACGCCGTTGAGCAGCCCCGCCACCACGTCCGAGGGGTGGTGCATGCCCCGGTAGACCCGGGAGGCCGCCACGGCCAGCGGGACCAGCAGGAGCATGCCCACCACCAGCCCGCGGCGCCCACCGCGCAGCCGGCCTGCCGCGAGCACGGCCAGCCCGCCGAAGAGCGCCGTCGACGCCCCGACGTGCCCGGAGGGGAAGCTGGAGGTGGGCGGGGCCGCGTCCAGGTGCGGTACGTCGGGCCGGGCGCGGCCCACCAGGAGGGTGACGAGCAGGAATACGGCGGACTGCGCGGCCACGGCCCCGGCCAGGAACGCGGCCTCCCGCCACCGGGCGATCCGGGGCACGAGCAGCAGGGCCAGCACGGCGACGAGCGTCAGAGCGACGATGCTCTCGGTGCCGGCCAGCAGGGACATCCCGTCCGAGAGCGCGGTGGCGACGGCCTCGCGCCGGTCCGCCAGTGCCCGGTTGACTCCGTCCTCCGCCGAGAGCGGCCACCGGCCGGCCAGCGGCCCGGTCACCAGCAGTCCGAGGCCTGCGAGGGACACCGCCTGCAGGGGAAGCAGCAGCAGGAGGCGGCCGGATCTCGTGCCTGCGCTGTGTGCGTAGCTCATTGACGGCGTGTTGCCCGGACCGGCCCGGTCATGCGTCGCGGCAGCTGCGGGGCGCGATCAGCGCAGGTCGAGGGGCATCCGGACGGACATGCGATCGATAGCATCGGCTGCGATGTTGCCTGACGAGGGTGGGGAACCATGAGCGATGACGTCCTGTCGATCATTCCGACTGATCCGCAGTGGCAGCCCGGTCACGAAGCGGTCGATCGCGTCGTCCCGCTCGTCGAGGACCTGGCTCCCGGAGGTTCGGATGGCGTGGACGTGGAGATCGACGTGATGTGGCACGACGCGATGACCGCCGTCGAATGCGGGGGCAACCTGGAGAGGATCGGTTGCCCCTTGTGCCGGGCGGCCATCGACATGGAGTGGTGGCGCGATCTCCTTGAGGCTCACGGCGACGAGGGCTTCACCACCCTCGCGATCGAGGTCCCCTGCTGTGGAGGATCGACCACGCTGGACGCCCTCGACTACGACTGGCCCTGTGGTTTCGCCCGTTTCGAGATAGCCGTCTGGAATCCCGGACGCCCATGGTTCCGTGAGGACGAGCTCGAGGCGCTGGCGGCCCGCCTGGGCCATCCGGTGCAGCAGATCCGGGCCCGTGTCTGAACCGCCCCGGCTCAGGGGAACGCCTTGCAGGGCCGCTCCGCTCCTGAACGTACGCCGCGGCACCGCGGACGCGTGATCGTTCGGCTGCTCCGGCGCCGGGCCCCGACGCCGGGCCGGGCGGGTACGGAGGCCCATGAAGGGGCCCCGACCAGCCTGGGGGGGAGAGGCCGGTCGGGGCGGGCCCTGAACCAGCCGGGGGGGGTGGCTGGTCAGGGCGTATCAGGTGCGGCACGCAACCGGCCACGCGCTCTGCGCGCAGCGGCTTTCGCCGAACCCTTGTCACGGTACTCCTCGCCGGCGGCGCGACGAGCACGCCACGGGCAGCTCCGTCGTCATCCTGATCAATTCGGACTCCGAATCCGGTGCCCGGGCCGCCTTCACCGTCGCCCATTCGTTCGCACGTTCGGATGGAGCCGCTGCACAGTGCCGTGTGGCGGCACACCCTGGCCCCGCCCCTCCCCCACAGCACGATCGGTGTGGCGCTACCGGGGATGCATTCGGCCGAACGTCGGTATCGGACGCAGGGCGCGAGTTTCCCCGCGGTGTCGGGGCATCTGTCTCCCCATGACCATCTACGTCGTCACCCTCCCCGGCACCCTGCTCACCGAGCTGACCCCCGAGGCGCGGACGGAACTCACCCGTGCGCTGCGCGGATCCGATCCCCGCGAGACGGATCTGGGAGCGGCCGAAGACCTGGACCTCCTGACCTTCTATCCCGAGTCGTCGGCCTTCAGCCTGCGTCTCGAGGTCGAGGCCGCCGATACGGCAACTGCCGAGGCCCAAGCGCTGGACCTAGCCACTACGGCCCTGCGAAGCGTCGGTCTGACCTCGGAGGCCGCCCCGCTGGGGGACCCGGTGATCACCGGAATCACCAGGGCGTGAACCACCGGGGCTCCCCGTTCACCCCGTCGACATCGGCCCTGCTCTCCGAGCCGCCGACCCGGCTTGGTTCCGGTACCGCTGCCGTTCGGGCGATGCCGCAGGATCAGCCCTCGGCGCGCGCTGAAGGTCGGGCGCGAGGTCGATGATCCCGTCCCGCGGCCGGGAGGGCTCTTCGCCTGCCCGCACCGCGCACTCCCGCCGGCCGGAGCGTCAGCGTGGCTGACTCGACCGGGTCGCAGGCGCGGCCCCGCCGTCGGTCGCCGGCTTTGTGATGGGCGCGTCGCTGCCGGCCCAGACATAGATGCGCATGGTGCCGGGCCGGAACTCGTGCGCGTGGATCTCCGCGCACAACCGGACTGCGTCGCCTTCGGGGGTCTTCACCTCGTCAGGGCAGACACTGGTGATCCACATGCCCTCGACGAAGGTCTCGGGCTCGGGCAGGCTGAGGTGGCTGAAGCCGTCGCTGCGGGTGTAGCCCGGCGCTTGTGGGTGCCGGTTGCGGACCATTTGGGTGCCCTCCCTGCGAAGCGGCAGCAGGAATCGGTCAGCCTCTGCGGTCGGCACGGTGAAGGCGAGCAGCGCAACGTCGTACTGCAGGTTGGTATGGAGCCCGGCCCGCCGGTCGGTGGCCGCCTCCGGCACCCGGAGGCCGGTCACGCGTGCCGCCCACTCGGGCGTGGCGTTCGGCTCCCAGCAGCAGTTCTTCTCATCCTCGGTGGGATATCGCAGCCCGTACATGACCATCAGGAGCATGCCGAGGACACCAATGATGCACAGGCCCGTGAACACCCAGGCGCCGACGGCGAGGCGCCGCTGCCAGGACCGGGCGGGGACTGCCACACCCTCACCCGGTTCGCCGTGCTTGATCGAACCGCTTGCCGCCATGTTGAACTCCTGTGCCGGACCGGATTGGTTGTTCCGGCCCGGCTCGCCGTCGATCCGCCGGGAATACCCTAATGACCTGAGTCAGAGATTCGGTGGCAGTAGGCGGCGACTTTGTCGAGGATCTCGTCTGCCGTCTTCGTCCAGACGAAGGGCTTGGGCTGGTCGTTCCAGTCGGTCAGCCAGGCCCGGATATCGCGTTCGAGGGCCTGGACGGAGCGGTGGACTCCCCGCTTGAGCTTCTTCTGCGTGAGTTCGGCAAACCACCGCTCGACCAGGTTCAGCCAGGACGCACTGGTCGGCGTGAAGTGCAGGTGGAAGCGAGGGTGCGCCAGCAGCCACTTCTTCACGTCCGGCGTCTTGTGGGTCGCGTAGTTGTCGAGGATCAGATGGACCTGGAGACCGGCCGGGACCTCCTTGTCGAGCTTGGCCAGGAACTTCTTGAACTCGGCGGCCCGGTGGCGGCGGTGGAGCGAGCCGATGACCTTGCCGCTGGCGACTTCGAGGGCAGCGAAGAGGGTGGTGGTGCCGGCGCGGATGTAGTCGTGGCTGCGACGCTCTGGAACACCGGGCATCATCGGCAGGACCGGCTGGGACCGGTCCAGGGCCTGGATCTGCGACTTCTCGTCCACGCAGAGGACCAGAGCCTTCTCCGGCGGGTCGAGATAGAGGCCGACGACGTCACGGACCTTGTCGATGAACAGCGGATCCGTCGACAGCTTGAACGTCTGTGTCCGGTGCGGTGCCAGTGCGAACGCCCGCCAGATCCTGGAGACCGTCGACTGCGACATGCCCGTGGCCGCGGCCATCGACCTGGTCGACCAGTGCGTCGCGTTCTTCGGCGTCTCTTCCAGGGTTTTGACGATCACCCGCTCGACATCCGCATCGGTGATCTTCCGCGGGACACCCGGCCGCGGCTCGTCGCCCAGCCCGTCCAGGCCGTGCTCGAGGAAGCGCCGCCGCCAGGTGCGGACCGTGTCCGGAGCGATCCGCAGCCGCCGCGACACTTCCATGACCGAGTGCCCCTCCGCGCACTCCAACACGATCCGCGACCGCTGAGCCAACGCCTGGGCCGTCGTGCGACGACGTAACCAGCCCTCCAGCACAGCACGCTGGGCGTCAGTGACCGACAACGGCGGAATCTTCGGACCCGGACGACTCATACCGAACTAACGACAAACCTCAGACTCAGGTCACTAAGGGCTGTCTTGCCGATCAACCCGCGAGCCCTGCGTGATCGGCAAGACGGCTAGGCCGTCTCTTTCGGATCATTCGATCGCTGGTCTGGCATGTACGCCCAGCCAGTCCTCGTGAGGGCTTCACCGGCGTCGGCCGAGAAGGGCAGCTTGCTCCTTCTTGAGTCGCGCGAAGCGCGTCGTGGTGTACTCCTTCAGCTCCGGTCCCGGGAACTGGATGACGGACTTGTATTCGCCGAACTCTCCACATGCCCAGCGCGCAGCAGTGATCTCGTAGCCAGAGACGTGGGCGCACAGGTCAAGCAGGACCGGCGGCATCTCCTCCTCGATGAGGAGGTCGGCCTTGGCGACGACCACGTCGCGCATTTTCTGGATGTTGGGCAGGAAGACGGTCGTGGCCCAGGTGCGCCACTCGGCGATCTCCTCCTCGGTGGGGGGTATGTCGTGGTCGAAGGGGTGGACCCCATCAGGGCGGACATATCTCTCGCAAAACGCCTCGTAGGCACGGCTGTTAGCCTCCGTGAGTGCGAAGAGGGGGCCGTAGAAGTCGCTCAGCTGCTGGTTCACTCGGGCGAGCCGGGCCTGTCGCTGCGCGAGCCTCAGCCCGTTGAGGTACGTCGCCAGGTAGCCGGCGAAGGCCAGACTGGCGGTCAAGATCACTGTGTTCATGAGGGGATGCTAGGCCCGCTTCTTTCAGACCATCCGATCGTTGGTCTCGTTGTGCCGTTGACTGATGCGCAGTGGGCGCGGCTTGAGCCGTTGTTGCCGGATCGGGCACCGAAGCGGGGCGGTCGTTGGCGTGATCACCGTGAGGTGATCGACGCGATCGCCTGGAAGTTTCAGACCGGCTCGCAATGGGTGCACTTGCCAGAGAAGTACGGCTCGTGGAAGGGCGCCTACAACCGGTTGCGGAACTGGGCGATCGACGGGACCTGGGAGGAGCGGGTCTTCACCTCGCTGCTGGCTCAGGCTGACGCCGATGAAGACCTGGACTGGGTCGTGGCAGTGGACTCCAGCGTCGTCCGTGCCCACCAGCACGCTGCCGGGGCCCGTAAAAAGGGGCCCTGCCCGGCGAGCCGCACGACCATGTCCTTGGACGGTCCCGTGGTGGACTGACCACCAAGGTCCATCTCGCTGCGGACGGCCGGTGCCGGCCCTTGGCCTTCGTCCTCACGCCGGGGCAGGCTGGAGACGCACCGGCCTTCACATCCGTCATGGCGGCTCTGCGAGTTCCCCGGGCCTTCGGCCGTCCGCGCACCCGGCCGGACACGGTTCTTGCTGACAAGGCTTACTCCTCCCGCGCCATCCGTGACCATCTGCGCAGGCGCAAGATCCGGGTGGTGATTCCCGTGCCGGCTGACCAGCGTGCCCACCGGCAGCGACGCGGAAGCCACGGCGGCAGGCCACCTGCCTTCGACCGCGAGGTTTACAAGCAGCGCAATACGGTCGAGCGGTGCATCAACCGCCTCAAGCAGTGGCGCGGCCTGGCGACCCGCTACGAGAAGACTGCCGCTGTCTACCTCGCCGGACTCCACCTCGCAGGCATCTTCATCTGGTCGGATCGGTGATCCGAGAGAGAAGCCCTAGGTCCTAGGCGCCGGTCGCGCCGTCGAGCAGCTCGCGCAGGATGTCCAGGTGACCGTTGTGACGGGCCGTCTCCTCGGTGAGGTGGAGGAGGATCCAGCGCAGGTCGACGTGGAGGCCGTCGCGGACAGCTCGCTGGGCTCGGGTGTCCAGGCCGTGGGCCGCGACCAGTTCGCGGTAACGGGCGCTCTGTTCGGCGTATTCGTCGAGCAACTGCGCGAGCGGGAAATCGACGGCGATGCGCATCTCGCGGTCGGGGTCCTCATCGGTCCAGGGTCCCTCGTCCTCCTCTCCGAGGAAGACGACCTGGAGCCAGTAGTACTCGACCCAGCGGAGGTGGTTGATCAGTCCGCTCATGGTCATCAGAGGTGAGCCCGGCAGGAGCGCCTTGTGGGCGTTCTCCTCGGAGACGCCTTGGCATTTGGCGCGAGCGGTGTCACGTACGTAGTCGAGAAACGTGGTGAGTTGAGTGCGCTCGTCCCACGCGCAGGGTGTGTCGTCGGTTCTGGTCATCGAACGAAGCGTCCCCGATCACCGCGGCCGGTGTCGAGGCAATATCGACGGGGCCGCCCATCCCGCGCCGGGGCCGGGAGGTGGAACGCGATGTCCGGCCCGAGTCCGCGCTGTTGCTTCCGCCTGCTCCCTGCACCCCGTTCCTCGCAGCGCCGACGCACGGTGCCCTCTCCCCGCTCCTTCGGGTCGCTCCGATGAACTGCGATACGTTGCTGTCATGACCGGACTCGGAGCGCTCCCCTGGCCACCGCTCCCGATAAGGACCGAACGGCTCGTGCTACGCCGGTCCGAGGCACGGGACCGTGCGGCATTCATCGAGCTGTTCTCATCGCCCGAGGTGGGCGCCTACGTCGGTGGCCCTCGACCGCGTGACGAGCTCGAGCGCGCGGTTCCGGAGACACCCGGACGGCGCCCCGGCCTTTTCGTGATCGATGTCGACGGCGCGATGATCGGCATGATCACGCTCGATCGGCGCGACGCGGGGCGTCAGGGTCGTATCCGTCCGGACGGCGGAGAGACGGAGCTCGGCTACATGGTCCTGCCGGAGGCGTGGGGATTCGGGTACGCCGCCGAAGCGTGCACGACCGCGCTCGACTGGTTCCGCAACGCGCTTCCCGGCGAGCCCGTGGTCCTCTGTACCCAGACCGCCAACGACCGCGCCATGCGCCTCGCGGCGAAGCTGGGGTTCACCGAGGTGGAGCGGTTCGAGGAGTACGGCGCCGAGCAGTGGTTCGGCGTGTGGTCACCGGTCACGGCGACCGGTTGAGTTCCGGCGGAGCGCTGGAACTGTGGGAGCTGCCGTCGGTTCCGCCTCGCGCCGAGGCCTGCTGAGGCCGACGGCCGACTGTCCCGTGACGGTCGGCCGTCACCCGGCGGCGGTGTGCACGCCCCGGATGTTGCGGATGTACCGGTCGAAGCGCGTGCCGTCCTTGTCGTACGTCGGCATGCCTGGGGTGAAACCTGCCCGCGTTGCGACTGCGGCCGATGCGGGATTGTCCGGCTCCACCTGGATCACCGCCTCCGTACCGCCTTCACTCGCCGCGTACCGGGACGCCAACAGGACCGCGCGGGTGGCCAGTCCACGCCCCCGCCAGGACGGATAAAGGCCGTACGCGACGTTCACCTGGCCGGGAGCCAGGCCTTCTCCGGCGAGCCGCAAGTCGAGCGTCCCCGCAAGCACTTCATCGGCACCCGTCCTGATGCCGAACGCACGCAGTGGGCCGGCGTTGTCCCACTGCTCCCGGCAGTGCCGGAAGTACCCTTCGGTGCCCTCCCGCGTGCCGGGGCCGCCGTTGAGCCAGCGAACGAGCAGGTCGTCCTCCCCCTCCAGGTGCGCTTCCACATCGTCCAGGCGCAGCGGGGACAGGGTGATGGTCCCGTCGGACAGTTTCACTTCATGCATCCGGTGATTCTTGACGCCGGAGCCGTGCCGCACCATCGAATTCTGTCCCCCGCCGGAACCCTGGAGTGAATCCGGGCGAGGGGGGGCGGAATGGCGGAATACCGGCTCACAGGCTGCGGATGGCCTCAGCCAGGTCGGGGCCGTACGAGGCCCAGCAGACCACCGATCCGTCCGTGTCGAGGCGGCCCATCAGCCACTCGCCGTCGTCGAGCACAAGGCACAGGTCGTGAAACCCGAGGATCACTTCGGGATGGAGCTCCACGTATGCGTGCCGGTCGGCCGTCTCGATGACGACCAGCCGGTCGGTGGAGAGCGGGTTGGCAGTTCGGTCGTGCGAGAGCGAGCGGATCTGCTCGATCGTCCATCCGGCGGGGAGATGCGTAGTCACCGTCGCATGCTCTCAACCGGTCGTGCCGCACGGCCAATCAGCGACGCCCACGGCTCACCGACCCGGTCGGTCCAAGCCCTCGCCCCGACCCTCGCCCCGACTGCGTACGGTGACACCTTCGAGTGATCACTGTGCGCAGACCCTTCCCAACCACCCGCTCCGGAAACAGTCTTGACCCTCCCCCCTCATTCACGGAGGCGCATACGATGACCAGCGAGGACAGCGAAAAACAGGCGGACGAGGAAATCGACTTCGCGTGGGAGGGCGACAACCGCTGGGAGGCCGCGAAGTACATCACGCTGCGCCACATGGCCCGGCGCCTTCCGCATCTGATGAAACGCTCCCTGTCGATCGCGTGGCGCGTCGACCGGGCGTCTGTGACCGGACTGCTGGCCTGTCAGGTCGTCTCCGGAGTCGCGGCGGCCCTGGGGCTGTTCGCGACCACCTCGACGATCACCGCACTCATCTCCTCCGGGAACATCACCGACCGGCTGTGGGAGGCGTGGCCGTCCGTCGCGGTGCTCGCCGCGGCCGCCGGCGTCCGGGCCACCCTCTACATCGCCGTCACGTGGCTGACGTCCCGCATCGCACCGCTGCTCCAGCAGGAGTACGAACTGATGCTTCTCGACGCGGCCACCGGCAGCGAACTCGCCGCCTACGACAGTCCCGGTTTCAAGGACCGCTGGGACAACGCCGAGCGCGGCGCCGTCGTCTCCAAGGACATCATCGAAGAGGGCCAGGACCTCCTCGCGGCGCTCGCCACGCTCCTCGCCGGTGCCGTCGTCCTCGGAACCCTGCACCCCCTGCTGCTGCCCTTCCTGGTCCTCGCCAGCCTCCCCCAGGGCATCGCCCAGGTCCACAGCGCCCGCGTCACCTACATCGCCGCCGTCAAGATGACCGGCCACGGCCGCATGATCGGTGTGCTGCGCTGGCACCTCGCAGACCGGCACTCCGCCGACCAGATCCGTGCGGGCACCATGGCCCCCTTCCTCCTCGGCAGACACCGGCGCCTCACCCACCGGGTCACCGCCGTCCACCGCCAGGCCGTCACCGAAGGCGCCCGTATGGCCTTCCTCGGTGCCCTCGGCGGCGGGCTGGCCTCCGCGATCGTCTGGGGCGTTCTGGTCGCCCTCCTCGCCACGGGCCATCTCACCGTCGCCGCCGCCGGAACGGCCGTCCTCGCCCTGCGCACCGTCACCGGCTCCGTCCAGAGCGTCGTCCGCAACGCCGCCATGATCTTCCGCACCGGCATGTACATGGACGACTGGTCGAAGTTTCTGGAGGAGACCGGCGGTTACCGCCTCGCCGCCGGCACCGTCACTCCCCGCGCCCCGAGGGAGATCCGTACCGAGAACCTCGTCTACCGCTACGAGGGCGCCACCAAGAACGCCCTCGACGGCATCGACTTCACCGTTCGCACCGGCGAGATCGTCGCCCTGGTCGGCGAGAACGGGTCCGGCAAGAGCACCCTCTCCAAGCTGCTCACCCGCCTCCACCTCCCCACCTCGGGCACCGTCACCTGGGACGGCCGTCCCACCACGGCACTCGACCCGCACGCGGCCTGGAAGCACGTCTCACTCGTACCGCAGGACTTCTCCTGCTGGCCGATGACCGCCCGCGACAACATCACCCTCGGCCAGCCCCACAGCGACGACGAGAAGGACATCTGGGAGGCCGCCGCCGCGGCCGGTGCCGACGAAGTCGTCAAGGAACTACGGGCCGGCCTGTCCACCCTGCTGGCCCGCGAGTGGCTGGGCGGCGCCGAACTCTCCGGCGGCCAGTGGCAACGCATTGCCCTCGCCAGGGCCTTCTACCGCCCCTCCGCGCTCCTCGTCCTCGACGAGCCCACCTCTGCCCTCGATCCCCGTGCCGAACACCGCATCTTCAGCAACCTGCGCCGGGCGGCTCGCGACCGTGCCGTGGTCCTGGTCACCCACCGCCTCGCGAACGTCGCCGTCGCGGACCGCATCGTCGTCCTCGACCACGGCCGCGTCGTCCAGGAAGGCACTTTCGGCGAACTGTCAAAGGCCGATGGGCTCTTCCGCGAACTCCTCGAACTGCAGAATGACCGGACCATCCCCGGCCAGCGCACAGCGAAGGAGACCACCACATGACCCCCAGCTCCGCCTCCGCCTCCACATCCGCCCCCACCCCAGCCCACGCTCCCACCCGCATCCGCAACTCCGCCAAGGCCGTCGTCCTCCACGAGAGCAACGTGCTCCTGACCCGGAACATATGGAACGGACGGGAAGGTCACTTCCTCCCGGGAGGAGGCCAGGAACCCGGCGAGCTCCTTCCGGACACCGTTCGCCGGGAGGTGCGTGAGGAGACCGGCCTCACCGTGAACGTCGGCCGGCTGCTGTGGGTCCTGGAAGCGTGGATCCGCGACCGTGAGCCGGTGACGGAGAACTACCACCGCGTCGAGATCGTCTTCCTGTGCACCGTGGACGGCAGCCCCGATCTCGTCGGAGGAGCCCAGCAGGACACCGGTCAGATCGGCCTTGAATGGGTGCCCCTCGACAAGGCCGTCACCCTGGAAACCCTCTCCTCCCGCTACCGCGACAACCTCGCCGCCCTCACCGCCCTCACCGCCCCCGGGGACAGCAGCATCACGACCGCGTCCTACCTGGAGTGGTAGTTCGCCGCCACCCGAACAGTCGTGGCGCCGAGCGGAGGGCCCATCCGTTCCGGAAGGCCCTCCGCTCCGCTGTCTCCGGCAGGACCGGCAGGACCGGCTCTCGGCACGTACGGGCGTAAGCGACCCCGGGACGGCCTCGCCCTCCCCTTGGTGCCTCCGATCCGCCGCGCGGCATGCGCAGAATGGGAGCTCTCGCCGGCCCTTGCCCTACCGAAAGCGACTGCCGTGAATCGTCTGCCCGCGGACCCGACCGCGCTCCACCCGTTTCCCGACCAGCCGCGCGTGGTGCTGCTCAAGCCTCTGCTGACCTCGCCGCTGATCGAGGCCGGGGAGTATTCCTACTACGACGACCCGGACGACGCGACCGCGTTCGAGACCCGGAACGTCCTCTACCACTACGGCCCCGAGAAGCTGGTCATCGGCAAGTTCTGTGCCCTGGGTACAGGGGTGCGGTTCATCATGAACGGGGCCAACCACCGCATGGACGGGCCCTCCACGTTCCCTTTCCCCATCATGGGCGGTTCCTGGTCCGAGCACTTCGACCTGCTCACCGAGCTGCCCGCCAGGGGGGACACCGTCGTCGGCAATGACGTCTGGTTCGGCTACGGCACCATGGTCATGCCCGGAGTGCGCATCGGGCACGGCTCCATCATCGCCTCCGGTGCCGTGGTCGTCGACGACGTCCCCGACTACGGCATCGTCGGCGGCAATCCGGCCAGGCTCATCCGTACCCGCTACGGCGACGACGACATCGCCCGCCTGCTCGCGATCGCCTGGTGGGACTGGCCGGCAGAGCATCTCACCGAACACATCCGGACCGTCATGTCCGGCACAGTCGACGAACTCGAGCGGGCCGCACCCCGCCCTTGAGCCGGTACTCACTTGCGCACAGCCCGCCGCGCGTACCGGACGGCTCTCATCCGCGCATTCCCCGGCACAGGCACTCGGTGAGGCGGGTGGCCAGTGTCCCATCGGGATCGAGGCGGGGGTTGAAGATCGTGACATCGAGGCCGACGGCTCGTTCGTCGGCCAGCGCGATCGCCAGTACGCTCTCCAGTTCCAGCCAGGTCAGCCCACCGGGGATGCGGTAGTCGACCGCCGGCATGAGGTCGTCGTCGAGAACGTCGACGTCGACGTGCACCCAGAACCCGGCACTCCCCTCGCCCCCGAGGTGACCGATCGCTTCGCGCACCGCCGCGGCGGCGCCGATCGCACGCACACCGTCCAGGTCGATGGTGTGCAGCCGTGGTGGCAGCGGCTGCATTCCGGCCCGGGCGGATTCGGCGGCGTCGCGGAATCCGAACGCGACGACGTCCTCGTCGCGCAGCAGTGGCCCGCGGCCTTCGAGGTCGGTGAGCAGTCGGGGGCCGCGGCCCGTGGCCAGGGCGAGTTCCATCGAGGCCGCCTCGCCGGTCGGCTCCGCCGCCGGCTGGTAGAAGTCGGTGTGGCCGTCGAGGAACAGCAGGCCGTACCGGCCCCGGCGGCGCAGGCAGAGGAGGTTGCCGAGCAGGATGCTGCAGTCGCCGCCGAGGACCACGGGGAAGAGGCCACGGTCCAAGGCGGTGCCGACGGCGTCGGCCAGGCTCGCGGCATACCGCGCGATGCCGTGCGGGTTAAGGATCCCCGTCGTCTCGTCCCGCCTCGGGTCGTACGCCGATGCCTCGACCCGGCCGGCCCGCACCGCCCCCAGTTGCTCGGCCAGACCGGCGTCGAGGAGAGCTCCAGGCATGTCCTGGACACCCGAGGGCCGCAGCCCGAGCACGGACGGCGCCTCGATGATCGCCGGCTTCCGCACGTCCGCATCCCTTCGTCGTCACCCGTATGAACCGTCGTGGTCGGCCTGCGTCCGCCCTGACGACCTCATACTCCTCAGAACGGACGGTGTGCAGCGTCGGCCCTCGGCCTCCCCGCAGATCTGTACCGGATCCGGTGCGTGTGGATGGCGCCGACCGGGTCGGTCCGCGTGTCCACTGCCGAGTGCGTCCTGCTTCGCCCCCGCGAAGGACCCGGACCTGCTCCTGGTCCGCCTGGACAGGACCAAGGACCGGCATCCCGGGCTGTCCCGTCCTCAGATGACGTCCGCGGTCGGTGCCGCGCGCTGAGGTCCGGTGTCCGGTCCGGTGTCCGGTCCGGTGTCCGGTCCGTCGGCCGTGAGCGGGGCCGCTGTCACCAGATCGGTGCGCCACATCACGATCTGGGTCGTGCCGGACCCGTACCAGCCGGTGCCGAGGCCGAAGGACAGTCGCGGGTCCTCGCCGGTCCACCAGGTGAGCCGGGCCGCGTCCTGGGAACTGACGCTGTAGGGCGCGGAGGTGATGGCGGCAGGTTTTCCCCGCCGGGTCCAGGCAAGCAGGTGGTCGAGCCAGTCGTGGTCCGGGCCGCTGCCGCCGTACTGAGTGCACGCCCATGGCCGGCAGCGGCTGCTGCGCTGCCGCTGCAGCCAGCGTGGGCAGCAGCCGAACTGGCTGTGCCGGAGCCCGAGGGACTCGGCCCAGGTGGTGATCTGCTCCTGGGCGGCCCGCCGTTGCGCGAGTGCCGCCTCGTACCGGGCGAGGGCCTCGTCCGTCCTCGTCCGGGGAGGGGCGGGCGGCTGCATCCCGTAGGGCCAGCGCACGCGTCCCGATTCCCTGCCGAAGACGGCGGCGGCCCGATCGGCCAGGGGCCGTACGACGGGAGGGCGAACCGCCACCGCCGCCTCGGCCCGTGCCGATCGCGGTGCCGACGCCGGGTTCAGGGAGTCGTATCGCCGGCCGGGTACCCGGGCGTCGGGCAGGGGGGCCTTGCCGACGTCGCGGTGGTAGTGCCGGATCGCGGCGTCCAGCCGCGGGGCGTGCATCCGCCTGGTCTCATCGTCGACGCCGGCGTGGTCCGCCCGGGCGAGTCGGGCGTTCTTCCGGGGCGCGATACAGGGCTCGCCGGGGCCCGCTCCACAGCGGGGGCAGCCCCGGGCGAAGGCGTACTCGGACAACGGGGGAAACCAGGTGGTCACGCTCCGACCATAGAGGTGCGAACCCGGTGGAATCGCGCACAGACGCGCGGGAAGAATCCGCCGACTCCGGCACGCACGCACATACTCGTGCGCCGAAGCCGGATGGGGTGTTCGGTGGCCGCGGGCGGCACAGCCCCGCCCATTCCAGCTCAGTCCAGCTCAGTCCAGCTGGAGCATGGAGGCGGCGGCGCACACCGCCAGCGCGAGCACACAGGCGATGCGCCACGCCGCCGTACGTCCACCCGGTGCCTTCAGCAGTGCCGCGATCGTGGCCGCGGCGCCGCCCACTTGCCAGTAGGTGGCGGCGTTGACCGCGTCGGTCACTCCGCTCCGGCAGGCCAAGTCCGCGCAGGCGTTGGACGCTGCCGTGAAGTGCGGCAAGTACCGGATGTACACCGCTACCTGCCCGAGGAGGAGCGCGGTCACGACCAGCGCCCACCTCCGGTCGACGCGTGCCATGCCGCTCTCGGATGCCATGGACCGCACCCCAACTCAGCTCTGCGCCCAGACCGCCGAGCCCTTTCGGCGGGCAGCACACGTCAACTGGGCTGCTGAGAAGCCTCCTGGGAGCCGAGCGGGGCGGCACGGCGGCGCGTCTCCTCCAGGTGCAGGGCGAGGTAGCGGGCGAGGGTGAGCGCGTCCTGGGGAGCATCGGCCTGGAAGCTGACGCGGCGGAGCAGGCTGACGCTGTCGAGTACGACGCCCTCGCGGGCGAGTACGAAGAGCAGTACGAGGAAGGCCGCCCGGGCATTGCCGTCGTCGAAGGGATGGAAGAAGCAGACGTCGCAGTAGGCGCGGGCGGCGCGGGCCGTCAGAGGGAGTGGCCGGGTCTCGTCGTGTGTCGCCTCGGCCAGGCAGGCGTCGAAGCGGGCGCGTGTGTCCGGGCCGATGCCGTAGCGCTCCCGGGCTCCCTTGGCGAAGGCGGGCAGGTTCCGGAACGCCGGCGGCCCGGGAGTTCCCAGGACGTGCTGCTGCCAGCGGCTGAGCAGTTCGAAGTCGAGGGCGGCGCCATCTGCCGCATCGGCGCGCAGCAGTTCCAGGGCCGAGAGGAGGCCCTCCGCGCGGGCGGGGTCCACGGCCCCGTCGAAGGCGCGGATGTCCTCGGCCGCCCCGTCGCGTGACGGGGTGACCGGGCCGGCTTCGCCACCCGTCGGGGCTTCCTGCCACGGCACGGTTTCGCGCACCGCGAGCCATGTCTGCAGGTGATCCGGTACCGGTTCGGTGGGCCGTGCGCCGATTTCCGGCCTCAGTGAGTCCGTGAGCCGCTCGGCGACGCTGTCGACCAGCAGCACGTCGGGGCCGGTCCAGCTCTCGAACCGGCCGCCGACCGCCTTGGCGACCAGGTCCCGCGCGACGGCGGCTTCGACTCCCCAGCGGCTGAGGAACCACGTGAGGACCTGGTAGCAGTGTCCGTACCAGCCGCTGCCGCAGCCGGTGCGGTCGACGACCTGGAGGATCAGGATCCGGGCGGCGTTCTCCCACAGGATCCGCTGGTCCTCGACGGAATTCAGTTCCAGCGGGTACCGCTCGAACCAGCCGGCGAGGCTCTCCAGCCATCCGCGCCATTCGCAGAGCGCCGCTACGACGCGGTCGAGCGTCTCCTCGGAGGTGGTGATCGAGTGGAGGGGACAGCACCAGTTGCCGACCGGGCCTCCGTCGAAGTCGCCTTCGTCGTGTGCCCAACGCCAGCCCACGGCCCAGCTCCCGTAGCGCTCGGCCAGCGCGAAGGACATGGCATCGGCCCACGTCTTCGCCTCCGCCCGGCTCCAGGCGTTCAGCGCCGGGTCGGCGCGGGGGACGTCGGGGCGGCATGGCACGCGCCCGGCCGGCCCCAGCGACCGCACCACCTGCGCCGCCGCGGCACTGTCGAAGGGGTGGCGGTCGGGATCCACGTCGTCCCAGGTCAGGTAGGCAGGAGCCAGCTCGACTATCACCGGGCAAGCCTGCCGTTCTACGGGCAGCGCTTCAACCGGATTACGTCCGGGGTTGCCGCCTCGGCGCCCGGCCCGACGGGGCTGGCCTCAGCGGGAGTTGGAGAGGGCGGGAGGGTGCGGGAGGGATGCGGGACCCGTGGTTCCTGCGCGGTGTCAGTCGTGCGGGGCCTCGCCTGTCACCCGGTGGTCGGCATGGCTCAGGGC
This sequence comes from Streptomyces sp. NBC_00029, assembly GCF_045160505.1. Taxonomy (NCBI): domain Bacteria; kingdom Bacillati; phylum Actinomycetota; class Actinomycetes; order Kitasatosporales; family Streptomycetaceae; genus Streptomyces; species Streptomyces sp. NBC_00029. Next base: position 8,550,228 of record NZ_CP108292.1, on the reverse strand, counting down.
TTCGAGAACCAGGCGCCGCAGGTGCCCGTCGCTCAGCCGGTAGAAGACGAACCGGCCCTCCTTGCGTCCCTCCACCAGGCCGGCCAGACGCAGCTTGGCCAGGTGCTGGCTCACCGCGGTCCGCGAGGCGGTGCACCGTTCGGCGAGGGAGCCCACGTCGGACTCCTCCAGGGCCAGCAGCCACAGCAGGTGCAGACGGGTGGCGTCGGAGAGGAGCGCGAAAACCCCGGCCGCCTCGGCCAGGCGGGCATCGTCCGGCGTGCGCAGGTGCGGATGCGTGGCAACTGGGGCGGGTTCGCTCATGGGCATGAGGACAGCGTAGGCCTACCGGCTCAGCGGCCCTGCGGACCGCCCGGCCCTGCGGAGCGTGCGGAGGTCCGACCGTCCTGCCGCTGGCCGCTGGCCGCCTACTGCCTGCCGTCCTGCGCGGATACGAACCATCCATCATGTGCGCACGTGCGCACATGATGTCGTATGTTGGAGGGGTCAGGCTCCGTCCGCGAAGGGTTCCCGCATGATTTCCGTGCTGCGCAACCGCACCTACCGCCGCCTGTTCACCGCCCAGGTCATCGCCCTGACCGGAACCGGACTGGCCACCGTCGCCCTGGGCCTGCTCGCGTACGACATCGCGGGGGCCCGGGCGGGCTCCGTGCTGGGCACGGCCCTGGCCATCAAGATGGCGGCCTACGTGGCGATCGCTCCGGCGATCGGCGCCGTCGCGGACCGCCTGCCCCGCCGCACCCTGATGGCCGGGGCCGACCTGATCCGGGCGGCGGTCGCCCTGACCCTGCCGTTCGTCGACCAGATCTGGCAGGTCTACGTCCTGATCTTCGCGCTCCAGGCCGCCTCGGCCGCCTTCACGCCCACCTTCCAGGCCGTGATCCCCGATGTCCTGCCCGAGGAACGCGACTACACCCGCGCCCTGTCGCTCTCCCGCCTCGCCAACGACATGGAGAGCCTCTTCAGCCCGGCGCTGGCCGCCGCCCTGCTCGCCTTCATGAGCTACAACTGGCTGTTCCTGGGCACGATGGGCGGCTTTGTCGCCTCCGCCGTACTCGTGGTCTCCGCGGTCCTGCCGAAGCCGGACCGGCCCTCCGCCCGCACGAAGGACGGAGTACGTCCGAAGGCGGCCACCGCCGGCGCCCGCCTGTTCTTCGCCACGCCGAGCCTGCGCGCCCTGCTGTCCCTGAACCTGGCCGTCGCCGCCGCCGGCGCCGTGGTCACCGTCAACACCGTCGTCTACGTACGCGACCACCTCGGGCGGACCACGGGCGACGTCGCCCTCGCCCTCGGCGCGTACGGAGCGGGCTCGATGCTCGTCGCGCTCCTGCTCCCCCGCGTCCTGGCCCGGGTCGAGGACCGTACGGTGATGCTCCGAGGCGCACTCCTGCTGACGGTCGTGTTCGGCGCCCTCGGCGCCGTCACGGCAGCCGGCAGCGGCGGCTGGCGCTGGCCCGCGCTGCTCGCCGTGTGGGCGGCCTTCGGCGCCGCATGCTCGACGGTCCTCACCCCGACCGGCCGGCTCATCCGCCGCGTGGCCCCGCCCGAGGGCCGTACGTCGGCATTCGCCGCGCAGTTCTCGCTGTCGCACGCCTGCTGGTTGCTGACCTATCCGCTCGCCGGCTGGCTGGGGGCGACCGCCGGACTCCGGGCCGCTGTGATCGCCCTGGGCGCGATCGCGTCCGGCGCGGCGGTCCTGGCCGTACGACTGTGGCCGTCGGGCGACGGCGGCGAGCGACCGCACGTCCACTCGGGTCTGACCCCCGGCCACCCCCACCTGGCCGGGGCGGCACAGGTGTCCGGCGGCTGGAGGCACCGCCACCGTCCGGTCGCGGACCGCCTGCACGCGCACTGCCCGGCGGGCACGAGCGGGCCCCTCGGCTGAGCCGTCCGCCGCGGACATCGATCCGATCCGCCCACTTGGACGATCCACCACAAGCGGGCAGGCGGCACTGGACCGGTTCGTGCAACGGTCCAGTTGCCCAGGAGATCCGGATCTTGATTGACTGGCGCACGCCCCCCTCACAGCCTGCGCGCAGGCGTGAGCGGGGCCTTCCGTTGTCCGCCGACCGTGCCGGGAAACCTCCCTCGTGAACCGTGATTCCGTCCTGCCCCGCCGGACGACCACCGGCCCTGAGCTGCCTGCGACAGAGCAGGGGAATGAGCGTGGGGACGGGCCCGGGAACGGCAAGGGTGACGGGCAAGGGCATGGGCGTGGCCGCGGGCGCGGGCGCGGGCAGCGGAAATCCGTCCGGCCGACCGCGGTCGCAGCCCTGCACAGCGTCAGCGGGTTCACCGCGGCCCTGCTGGGACTCGTAGCCATCGGGGCGATGATCCACGAACCGGTCCTCATACCCTCGCTGGCCGCCAGTGCCGCGGTTCTCCACAGCACCCCCACCCTGCCCACGGCCCAGCCCCGCAGCGTCATCGTCGGGCATCTCCTCGGCGCCGCGGCCGGGTACGCGGCCCTCGCGCTGTCACACAGCAGTCCCTGGACCGCGGCGCTCGCCGGCGGAGCCACCCTCGCCGCGACGACCCTCGCCCGCAGCCCGCACTCCCCCGCGTGCGCCACCTCCGTCATCGTCGTACTCCAGACTCCGGCCCCCGCCCGGTTCGTCCCCCTGCTGCTCGGCGCCACCACGGTCCTCACCCTGGCGGGCATGGCCGCCTCCCGCGTCCGGCGCGGAGCGCCGCGCTACCCCGTCTACTGGTGGTAGCGGCTCCCGGTTCCTGAGCGACACGCCCCAGGAGGTTGTCGCCGCGCACCCGCTCGCGAAGGCGTGGCCGTGGAAATCTGGATCGACCCGGACTGCTCGCAGCACAGCTCCGCCCGGACCGGCACTGCGCGAACCACCGAGTGAAGGAAACGACCGCCATGACCACGAACAGCGCCTACGTCATCGTCGGAGCAGGACTGGGCGGGGCGAAAGCCGCGCAGACCCTGCGCGAGGAGGGTTACGACGGCCCTCTCGTCCTCATCGGAGCGGAACAGGAACGTCCCTACGAGCGTCCGCCGCTGTCCAAGGGCTATCTGCTGGGAACCCAGGAGCGCGAGGCGGTCTACGTCCATCCGCAGCAGTGGTACTCCGAGCACGACGTCGACCTGCGCCTGGGGGCGACGGCCACGGCCCTCGACACCGCGGCCCGCCGGGTGACGCTCGCCGACGGCAGGCGGGTCGAATACAGCAGGCTGCTGCTGACCACCGGATCCTCACCTCGCCGGCTGCCCGTTCCCGGCGCCGACCTGGACGGGGTCCTGTACCTGAGGCGGCTCGCGGACAGCGACCGGCTCAAGGCGGCGTTCCGGCCCGGCGCCACGGTCGTCGTCATCGGCGCGGGCTGGATCGGCCTGGAAACCGCTGCCGCCGCCCGTGCGGCGGGTTGCGAGGTGGTGGTGCTGGAGAGCGCGGAGCTGCCGTTGCTGCGCGTACTCGGCCGTGAGGTCGCCCAGGTCTTCGCCGACCTGCACCGGGACCACGGCGTGGACCTCCGGTTCGGCGTACAGATCACCGCGATCACCGGCGACGACGGCACCGCCGACGGGATCCGGCTGGGCGACGGCACCCGTATCGCCGCGGACACCGTCGTCGTCGGCGTCGGCATCACCCCCAACACCGGCCTGGCCGAGGATGCGGGACTGACCGTCGACAACGGCATCGTCACCGACGAGCACCTGCGCACCTCCGTACCCGACGTCTACGCGGCGGGCGACGTGGCCAACGCCCACCACCCCTTCCTGGGGCGCCGGATCCGTGTCGAGCACTGGGCCAACGCCCTCAACCAGCCGCAGGCCGCGGCCCGGGCCATGCTGGGCCGGGAGGACGCCTACGACCGGCTGCCGTACTTCTTCACCGACCAGTACGACCTGGGCATGGAGTACACCGGCTACGTGGAGCCGGGCGGCTACGACCGGGTCGTCTTCCGCGGCAGCACCGCGACCCGCGAGTTCATCGCGTTCTGGCTGTCCGGGGGCCGCGTCCTTGCCGGTATGAACGTCAACGTCTGGGACGTCACCGAGCCGATCCAGGCCCTGATCCGCTCCCGCGCGGCCATCGACCCGGCGCGCCTCGCCGACCCGCAGGTGCCGCTGGAGTCGCTGCTGCCCCACTGACCGGGGCGTCCGGAGCAGGGGATCGCGGGGGCATGGTGGCAATCCGGCGGCGATGTGCGTCGAGCCTGCGCAGGGCGAGGACGCCTCCGATGCCGGGTACGGCCGACAGCGCGACGGCCGTTCGGTCCGGTGCGGCCTCGCGGGCGGCCGCGATGACGACGATCAGGTAGGCGCAGCCGTGGAGGGGGCCGACGGCCGAGGCCAGCGCGGGGAGGTGCAGCAGAGTCAGGTTGAGCAGCAGGGCGGCCAGGGTGACGAGTTCGACGGGAGCGGAGATCCGGAGGAGGTGGCTGGTGCGGTGCACTTCACGCTCCTGTGGTGGATCCGGGGCGGACGATCATCAGGACGGTCACCGTTGCCCACAGCAGGTTGAACAGCCCGGTGTACGTGCCCAGTCGTGCGAGCGCCCGTAGGACGGCGGGGGCCGCCCGCTGCTCGTCGACGGCGGTACGGAGGCCGGCCAGCGCCGCGGCCTGGCGGGGCAGCACCAGGCCGCCGAGCACGGCGGCGGCCGCCGCGGTCAGTGCGATCGAGGTGAGGAGCCAGGGGCTGGTCAGTACGTGGAGGCTGTTGGCGGTCGCCAGGCCGAACACCGGCACCGCGACCGCGATCACGGCGTAGACCCGGCAGATGCGGTGCAGCGTACGGGCCGCGGGGAGGACCGCCGCAGCACCGTCGACACCGGCGTCTGCGTCTGCGTCTGCGAGGGCGCGGCGCGCGACGGCGGGAAACATGCTGGCGGCGACGGTGACCGGGCCGATCGTGATGATCGCCGCCAGGACGTGGACGGAGAGGAGGAACTTTGTCACGTGGGTGATCCAGGTGGTCAGGAGTGGGAGGGTGCGGTCCGGTGGCCGGTGACGCGGGTGGCGGGCAGGCGGCCGGCCTTGGCGGTGCCGGCCAGTGCGTCCTGCGTCACGGTGACGTCGAAGGCCAGGTGCAGGCGCATGGGCTTGGTGATCGACTGGCGCCACGTGAGGCGGTCGCCGTGGCATTCGAGTCCGGTCAGCGGAACCTCCTCCGCCTCTCCGGTGGCGACGCCGTGCAGGGCCCCGTCCTGCACGAACAGGCGCAGGACGGCCTGTTGCCTGCCGATGGGGGTGGCGATCAAGAGGTTCCAGGTGCCTTCGACGGACATGTGGTGAGCCTTCCTCGACGGGGGATGGTGGATGCGTCCGGGGGTGGCGGGTGCGTGTCGGGTGAGGACGCGTGTCCGGTGGGCGGCGCGCGGGTCCTGTGCCGGGCACGTGCGATGTGGCGGAGGGCGCGTCAGAAGGCTGCGGGAACCGGGCCTGCGGCGCGCCAGACGGTGCCGCGGCGCTCGAACGCGAAGAGCTGCTCCACGGCGTGCGCGATCCGTGGGCCGAGCTCGCGCTCCAGCAGGTACAGGCCCAGGTCGAGGCCGGACGTGACGCCCGCACCCGTCACGAGGTCGCCGTCGTCCACGACGCGGGCGTCGACCGCCACGGCGCCCGTGGCGTCGAGCAGGTCCCGTCCGAGGTGGTGGGTGGTCGCGTGGCGGCCCTCGATCAACCCGGCCATCGCGAGCACCAGGGAGCCGCCGCAGACGGTGGCGACGGTCAGCCCCGGCCGTTCCAGGGCTTCCTTCAGGAGCGCGGGCAGGCCGGTCTCCAACGAGCGGCCGAGCAGGGCCGGGATGGAGTCGGCGTTCACCGGGGCGTCCGGATCGGACAGCGCGCCCAGCGGGCCGACTGCGCCCGGTACGACGACCAGGTCCGCGTGCTGCGGGTCGAGCCGGGCGGTGGCGCGCAGCGAGATCAGCCCCGCGCCGCTGGGTACGTCGCGCGGGCCCTCCGCGGAGACCAGCTCCACGCGTAGATCCCCCGGCGCCGCGACGGAACCCGCGTGGAGGACCTCGTACGGGCCGATGACGTCCATGGGGTCGAAGCCGTCGAACAGCACGATCTGACACAGCATCGGGGAGGTCTCCTCGTCTTGGGAAAGGGCCCACGGGTGGGGCGCCGGCATCGACGCTAGTCACGGTCCACAGCAGTCGACAGAGGCTGGAATGCCACCTTCCAACGGATTCTGGCCAACCGGACACAGACCACCCAGAGCCTCTCTGACCTGCACTGACATGCCAACGGTGACCGGACCACGCGAGTGAGTCGACCCGCGCACGGCTATGGTTGGGCCATGCATACCGTGGCCGTTCTCGCCCTGGACGGCGTGATCCCGTTCGACCTGTCGACCCCCATCGAGGTGTTCACGCGTACCCGGCTTCCCGGCGGCCGCCCGGCCTATCGGGTCCGTGTCTGTGCGGCCGCCGAGGAGGTCGACGCGGGGGCCTTCTCCCTGCGCGCGCCGTGGCCGCTGGCCGAGCTGGCCGAGGCGGACACGATCATCGTGCCGGGCACGGCCGATCCCACGGCGCCGGTGCCCCAGGAGGTGCTCGACGCGCTGAGCCAGGCCGCCGCGCGCGGGACCAGGATCGCCTCCGTCTGCGTGGGCGCGTTCGTACTGGCCTCGACGGGCCTGCTGGACGGCCTGCGCGCCACCACGCACTGGTCGGCCGCGGATCTCCTGGCCGCGCTCCATCCGGCGGTCGAGGTGGACCCCGGGGTGCTGTACGTGGACAACGGACAGCTGCTCACCTCCGCAGGGGCCGCAGCGGGGCTGGACCTGTGTCTGCACATGATCCGGTGCGACCTCGGCTCGGCGGTGGCCGCGGACGCCGCCCGACTGTCGGTCATGCCGCTGGAACGCGACGGCGGGCAGGCCCAGTTCATCGTCCACGAGCAGCCGCCGGCCCCTCGCGGGTCGGTACTGGAACCGCTCATGCGCTGGATGGAGGACAACGCCCGGCGCGAGCTCGCCCTGGACGACCTCGCCCGGCAGAGCGGCATGAGCGTCCGGACCCTGAACCGGCGCTTCCGCGAACAGACGGGCACGTCACCGCTTCAGTGGCTGCACCGGGCCCGGATCCGCCAGGCGCAGCATCTGCTGGAGACCACCGCGCACCCCGTCGAACGGATCGCCGCGCAGGTCGGTTTCGGCTCTCCCACGGCGTTCCGGGAACGCTTCAAACGCCTCACCGGCACCAGCCCGCGTGCCTACCGGCGTACCTTCCAGACGCAGAAGTCGCTCTGACGGCGCCCAGGCACGGCTTCGCGGTGGTGAGGGTCCGCCCGCGATGGCGGCTGTAAAAAATCACTGTCCGATTGTCGGAACACAGTGATAAAGATTCAGGGTGACAACGACACTTGAGTTCCCCGCTCTGCTGCAACTGATCGACGAACGGTCGACTGCCTTCCGCGCCGCGGTCGCCTCCGCGCCCAGCCTCGACGCACAGGTTCCGACCTGCCCCGAGTGGACGCTGTTCGATCTGGCGCAGCACATCGGCGAGGGGCGCCGCGACTGGGCAGCCACCGTCGCAGCAGGGCCTGCTTCGGCGAAGTCCGCAGCGGAGGGCTCCCCGGCTGCGCCTAGGGAGCGCGAGGCTTTGCTGGCCTGGTTGGCGGAGTCCACGGAGCAACTGCTGGACGCATTGCGGAAGGCCGGCCCGGATCGCGGTTGCTGGGCGTGGTGGGAGACGTTGCAGTCGCCGCACACCTCCGGAGCCGTGGCCCGGCACCAGCTCCAGCAGATGGCGGTGCACACGTACGACGCCCAGATCACCGTAGGTGCCCCGCAGCCGCTGCCGGAGGAGGTGGCGCTCGACGGTGTCGACGAGTTCCTGTCCACCTGCGTCACCACGACAAGTGCCTGGCCTCACAAGCCCGCTGTCATCGACTTCCACGCCTCCGAGGGCCGCTCCTGGCGCCTCTCGCTCTCCGCCGACGGCGCACGTAGCGCCCGGCTCCCCGAGCCCGGCACCATGCCGGCCACCTCTGGCGGCCAGGACCCGGACACGGCCGCCGCTTACTTCTCCGCTCGGGGCACGGCCAGCGAGCTGGTCTTCATCCTGTACAACCGCATCCCGATCGACTCCCTGGAGCTCGACGGCGACCGAGGTGTCTTCGAGCAGCTCAGGACCTGGGACCCGAGTGAGTAGGACGTGACGATGCGCCACCTCGTACGCCCCGGGGCATGCCCTGCGCCAACGGCTGAAACCAGGCCGTGGTGGCCCCGGGGCCGCGGGGGGAGCAGACCGTCACGGCTGCGAAGCGGCTGACCAAGGCGGCGGCTCACCAGCTGATCGCCGTTGTCGCCGGACTCAGCGCTCCACGCCGCACCGTCGCGCGATCGCCTCCAGACGCTCGAGTTCCCGTTGCGCCGCTTCCTGATGGGCGAGATCGAGGGCCATCCCGGCGCGGGCCGAAATGTAAAGGATGTCCTGGTGGGTGGCTGCGTCGAGGCCGGGGGCGTTCTGGAGCCGGCGGCCGGTGACGCTCAGGTAGATCGCGATGCTGTCGAGATCCTCGCGTTGGTGCACAGGAAGCACCTGCCGGAGTTCGTCCTTGGCGTAGTCGCGCGTCTGCCAGTCCGCCGCGCAGGGGCCAGGCTGCGCGGGAGCCCAGGGAAGGCCGGCTTCCCGGGCGTCGTCGTACATCTCTGCCACCAACGCGCGTGCAGACGCGGGATCGTCCTCGGCGGCTGCCGCGCGGGCCGACTGCAACGTGGAGCGCAGCCGTGCACGGACATCGGGGTCTTCACCAGTCCGGGCGTCCAGATAGCCGGACCACACGTCGAACGCCTTGCTCAACTCGGCATCCAGCATGATCTTGTACACGTCCGGCACTCCGCCGCCCTTCCGTCGGGCCCGTCCCGGCACGGACGGCAGCGGCCAGGATAGGACAGTCGCTGCGCGGGACGCCTGCGATTATCTGGTGCAACGTGCAGGAGCCGCCGCGGCAACTCATTCCCATCCGACCCTGACCAACATCTACGGGACAGCTCTCAGGCCGTTTCCTCAGGACCGTCTCTGCGGTTCTCCTCAGCCAGGTCGAGCGCCGCCTCGCGCATGACGGTGACGGTTCCGGTGAGCCAGCGGCCGGCCGCAGCCGGTTCGGACTCGTCGAGGCCCTGCACCCCTTCGCGTGTCCCGGCATTCGCCGCTGGGCGCGGCGCCGGGTCGGCCGCAGCTCCGGGTCCCGAGGCGCGCCGGTCATGCTCGCTGCCGATGCTGGGCTCTGCGTGCTGCGGCTCCGCGCCGTGGTGCTCCCGATGACCGGGAGGGGCGGGGCGGAGGGGAGTCAGCCGAAGCGCACGGTCTTGAACTCCGCGGCTCGGCTCGCGCCCGGCCGCAGTACGACCCCGTCGTCCTGGCAGTCGATGCTCATGTAGAGCGTGGCCGTCCTGTTGGTCGTGTTCCTGGCGGCGCGGGCGCGGCCGGCGCCGCCCATGCTGGCGGTCGCATCGATGCACCTCTCGTCGGCAGGGTTGCTCAGGGCACCTGCCCGCGCGTGGCCGCCCGCGGTGAACCGGAAGGTGAACGTGCCCTGCGCCGCGTCGGCGGGGGGCGACGCGGCCAGGACGAGGAAGGCTGCGAGGGGAGCGGCAGCGCGGTGTGCAAGACGCATGAGGTGGGCCCCGTTCCGTGAGTGATCCTCAGTTGAGCGCATGATCACCGGTATGCCGGGGGCCGAACACCACCGCTCCCTCCAAGAGATGATTCCGGTGGGCCATCCGGCGCCCGCCCGAGCGGCCCGTGCCGCCCTGACCGGCCGATGGCCGGCGGTGGGCGCGCGTGGCGCGAGGCGCACGGCCCGCAGCACACAGCACGCAGCGCGCAGCGCGCGGCTCGCCGTACGACCGCGACGGTCTGCGTGCCGCGTGTCCGGTGCGTTACGGTCCGTTACCTGATCTCCGTGTCACGCGGACGTCCGACCAGCCTCCCGGAGACCACCGTGTCCCAAGTCCCCCGCCCCGCTCGCGCCCGGCGACGCCGCGTGGCCGCCGTGGCGCTGGCCTTGCTGGGCCTGCTGCTCGCCCCGGCCGCCCTGCCCTCGGCCGCGTCGCCCCGCTCGCCGTCCGGTACGGGTCCCGCGCCCGCCGCGACCCGGGTGGCGTCCGGCGGCACCGCGGCGCTGGCCGGGTACGCGATCCGGTCGACGGCCGAGGTTCCCGACACGGCGGCCGCCGTGTCCACACCCGGCTACGCGACGGCCGGCTGGCACCGGGCCGGGCCCCGTTCCACGGTGCTCGCCGCCCTGGTCGCCGACGGCACGCACCCGGACCCGTTCTACTCCACGGACCAGCAGCGCATCCCGCGCGGGGATTTCTCCGTGCCGTGGTGGTTCCGCAGCGACTTCACGCTTCCCGACACCTCGGAGCGCACGTCACTGGACTTCAGCGGGGTGGTCTCCGCGGCGGACGTGTACGTCAACGGCCGGCAGGTCGCCTCCGCGGCCGACGTGGCCGGTGTGTACACGCGGCACGAGCTCGACATCACCGCGCTCGTGCGGGCCGGCACGAACACGGTCGCCTTCCGGGTGCGGCCCAACGATCCGCGCAAGCACCTCACGCTGGGCTGGCTGGACTGGCTGCAGCCCCCGCCCGACGCCAACATGGGTCTCGTCCGTGATGTCCTGGTCCGCCGCCGGGGACCGGTTTCGCTGCACGACGCCCATGTGGTGACGCGCCTGGAGCTCCCGACGCCATCCCCCACCGCCACCGTCGCCGCTGCCTCGGCCGAGCTGACCGTGAAGGCTCAGGTCCGCAACGACTCCCAGGAGAGCGCCACCACCGTCGTCACCGCCACCGTCAGCGGCACCGGGATCGTGCTGCGCGAGGACGTCGTCCTGCGCGCCGGTGAGGTCCGTACGCTCATCTTCTCCCCGGACCGGCACCCTCAACTACGTCTGGCACAGCCCGCGTTGTGGTGGCCGGCCGGCATGGGCGCCCAGAACCTGTACGGGCTCGACCTGACGGCGACGGTGGCCGGCAGCCGCTCGGACTCGGTCCGCCACACCTTCGGGATCCGCGAGGTGAAGGCACCTCTCAACTCCGCCGGAGCCCGCCAGTACTCGGTCAACGGCCGCCCCCTCCTGATCCGTGGCGCGGGCTGGTCGGCCGACGAGCTGCTGCGCTGGGACACCACCGCCGCGGAGGACCGGATCAGGGCAGCGCTCGACGCGGGCCTCAACACGCTCCGGCTCGAAGGCCACCTCGAGCCGGACGAGTTCTTCGACCTCGCCGACCGGCACGGAATCCTCACCCTGCCCGGTTGGGAGTGCTGCAACAAGTGGGAGGGGCCGGTCAACCCCTCCGGTTCGGGCGAGAAATGGGGCGCCGCCGACCGTCTCACTGCCCGGGCGTCCATGGCGGCCGAGGCCGCCCGGCTGCGCAGCCACCCCAGCGTCCTGTCCTTCCTCATCGGCAGCGACTTCGCACCCGACGCGGCGACCGAACGGGACTACCTCGACGCCCTGCGCGCCGCCGACTGGCCCACCCCGGTGATCCCCGCCGCCGCCGACGTCACCACGGCCCTGAACGGCCCCTCCGGCATGCGGATGCCCGGACCCTACGACTGGGTCCCGCCCTCGTACTGGTACGACAAGCGCGAGGGCGGCGCGACGGGATTCAACTCCGAGACGAGCGCCGGACCCTCCGTCCCGACCCTGGACACGCTGCGCCGCATGCTCTCTCCGGCGGAACTCGAAACCCTCTGGAAGTCGCCGTCCGCCCCTCAGTACCACCGCTCCCCCTCCCCCACCTACAACACGCTCAAGCTGTTCAACGACGCCCTCGCCCGCCGCTACGGCGCTCCGCACGGTCTGGGGGACTACGTCGCCAAGGCCCAGCTCAGCCAGTACGAGAACGTCCGGGCGCAGTTCGAGGCGTACGCCCGCAACGCCACGGACGCGAGCGCCCCCTCGACCGGGGTCATCTACTGGATGTTCAACAGCGGCTGGACCTCACTGCACTGGCAGCTCATCGACCGCTACCTCGACCGGGGCGGCGCCTACTACGGCGCGAAGAAAGCCAACGAGCCCCTGCACATCCAGTACTCCTACGACGACCGGACGGTGGCCGTCATCAACCGGCGGCCGGCGGCCGTGTCCGGGCTCACCGCCCGGGTCACCCTCTTCGCCACCGACGGGACCTCCCGCTACGACCGCACCGTACGCGGGCTGCAGGTCGGCGGTGACGGGGCGAGGACCACCGCGCTGACCGTTCCGGCCCTCGCGGAGGGCCAAGACCTCCCTGACTCCACGTACCTCGCCCGGCTGACGCTCACCGACGGCGCCGGGCGCGAGGTCAGCCGCAACGTCTACTGGCTCTCCACCCGACCGGACGTCCTCGACTACGGCTCCAGCGACTGGTACCACACCCCGGTCACGGCCCATGGCGACCTGACCGGGCTGAAGTCCCTGGCGGCCGCCACCGTGACGGCGACCGCACGCACCACGCAGCACGCGGGTGGACGCTCCACCACCACGGTCACCGTCCGCAACACGGGCAGCGGCAACACGCCCGCGCTGTTGACCGATGTCCGGCTGGTCGACGGCTTGGACGCACCCGTGCTGCCGGTCCGGTGGGACGACAACCAGGTCAGTCTCTGGCCCGGTGAGAGTGCCGTCCTAACCGCCGAGTACCGGGCGGCGGACGTCAGGGGTGACGCGCCCCGCATCCGGATCTCGGGGTGGAACACGCCCACCACGCACATCACCCCGGACCCTTCCTGAATGCGCGCGCCTCGCAGGTCCCGCAGGGCGGGCAGCGGAACTGCGCGGCCCCCGCCCGACGTCGTGTCGGGCGGGGGCCGCGCGCGTGCCCGGATGCCGCGGGTGCCGGAGCGTGCCTACACGAAGGGCCCGCCGAGCCGGCCGGTGGCTCCGTAGTACTTGGAGATCTGGACGCGGTAGTCCGGGTCGGCCAGGTGGTTCTCGCGGTGGAATTCCGGGGCCGCCTTGATCTGCTCCTTGGTGCGGTCCACGTGCACCGTGTGCGTCTCCCGGTCGATGCCGGTCACCGTCCCGGCCGGGATCAGCACCTCCTTGCCGAAGATCCAGACTCCCGTGTCGACGACCAGGTACGCGTCCGAGACCTCCGCCGAGTGCTTGTCGACCTTGCCGATGCTCCCGTCGGCCGCCTCCACCTTGAATCCGGTGAGGTCCTCCCCGGTCGGGTGGACGATTCCGGACCGGTAGGCCCACATGTCGTCGTGCATGATCAAACCACTCCTCACGTCAGACGTCGTTGCGCCGGATCTCGCTCGGTCGCTTCGCCCACCGCCTGCCCCGCGGCCCGGACCTCATGCGCCGAGGACACGCGGAAGCCGCAGTACGGCGTCCAGCAGTCCCGGGGTGGCCGGTACGAGGTGCAGCCGCCAGGCTGCGGCGAGTGCGGCGCGGGCCGCGCCCGCCCGGAGCGGCAGCGTGCGCGAGCGCAGGAGGCCGGCGACCGCGGCCGTGTCCAGGACCGGGTCGGCCACCGGATTGGCGGTCCGGCGAAGATCCGGCGCTGCTCGTCGGCGGCCCCTTCCTTGAACAGGAACGCCGGCCTCAACCGGACCACCCGCATGCCGGGATGCGCGAGCTGGAAGCCGTCGAGACAGCGCTCCGTTTAGGCCTTCTCCCCCGTGTAGGCGGCGCCCGGCCAGCCGTGGGTGGGCCGGGACTCGTCGGCGGGGCCCGGTGAGTACGCGGCGTGTACCAGGGCGCGCACCCCGGCCCGCGCGCACGCCTCGAGGACACCGATGCTGCCCAGCACCCTGGTGCGCCAGGTGACGACGGGGTCGTGGGTCGGCTGGAACCGCCGGGCGAGGTGCACGACGGCGTCCGCTCCCGCGAACACCTCCGCCAGGTCGGCGCGACCGGGGTCGATGTCCACGTCGGCCCAGCGGACTTCGGGGATCCGAAGGCCGGGGCGGCGGCGGGCGACACCGAGCACGTCGGTGACCGTGCGTTCGGCGGCCAGGGCCTTCACGACGCTGGTGCCCACATTGCCGGTGGCACCGGTGACCACGACCCTCATCAGGCCCACCTCGTCCGGTGGGATCGGCCGGGCCGCGATGCCCGGCCGGGGCGGCCCCGGCCGGAGTGAGCAGGCTCGTCCGCGGCCATGGGCGTGGGCGTGAAGGTGCGCCGTGCGGCCTCCTCGCGCAGTCCCTCCAGTACGGCTGCCTGATCCCGGGCGCGGGACAGGAGCCGGTCGACGGCGGCCCGCTCGAGGTGGCTGTGGGTTTCGGCGATGACGGCGAGCGATTTCCAGAGCGCTTCCTTGCCCTCCACACCGATCCGCATGGCTTCCAGTTCGAGGACGTCGCTGAGGGGGGAGCGGCTCACCAGACGACCGTTGAGTTTGACCCGGCCGACCTTTTCGGCGAGGCGGCCGACGACCACCCGGGACCACTGCGCGGGGATGTCGAGGGCGGTCATGACCTCGCGCAGGCTCTCCCGGTCGGCGGAGATGTCCTCGGCGAGCTCGGCCAGGGGAGGCCCGGCCGGTGTACCGCGGTGGGTTCGGGCCATGCGGCGGATGAGTGCCACGCCGCTGCTGGCGCCCGCGAGGTGGTCGTTGAGGTAGATCGCGAGGAGGCGCTGGGTGCGGGGCGGAGCGGAGGAAGGGGATCGCGAGCTGCTGTGGTGAGCGTTCATGGCGCTGTTCCGATCCTGTGGACGTCCCGGCTGCCGCCACGGACCCACGGAGCCGTTCACAGATCGTGCGCCCGTCTTCGACCCGCGGTGCTCGCGTGGGACAGATGGGTGGCTCTTGGCGTCTGACCGGCCTCCCGGCCTTCAAACCTCCCTCTTCCACACCTCCGTCCGCGCGCCGACGGGCCCCGCCCGGTACGTACGCCCCTCCGTCCGAGTGCCCAGCGCCGCATCTGCTCCCGGTGCCGGGATCACGCCCCGGCGGGTGCCGGACGGGCGGAGCCTCTCCCAGGACCAACGCCGGGCCTGCGTTTGGCCGGTGTCGCGCCGGGCAGCCGCGTGGCAGAGGCCGGTGAGGCCCGGATGGAGGCGAGCCATGTCGAACAGCATGCTCATCACCGTGATCGTCATCGCGGCGGTCGTGGTCATCGCACTTTGCGTGGGGCTGTGGATGATGTCCCGCCGACGCCACTTGCAGCAGCGTTTCGGGCCCGAGTACGAACGCACCGTGGAGGCCGAGGGCGGCCGCATGGCCGCGGAGCGCGAGCTGCGGGCCCGCGAGGAACGCCACGCGGAATTCGAGCTCAAGGAGCTCCCGTCGGAGCGGCGCCACCAGTACGCGCAGGAGTGGAGCGGAGTCCAGGAGCGGTTCGTGGACCGGCCGGAGGGCTCCGTCGGCGAGGCCGACGAGCTGGTCATCCGGCTGATGCGCGAGCGCGGATACCCCACGGAGGGGTTCAACCGCCAGGTGCGTGATCTCTCTGTGGAGCACGGACAGACCTTGGAGCACTATCGCGCCGCGCACGACGTCAAGGAGCGCAGCGGTGCGGGACGGACGACGACGGAGGAACTCCGCGGAGCGATGGTGCACTACCGCGCGCTCTTCGAGGAGTTGCTCAGTGACCAGAGGAGTCGGTGAACATGCGCAACCGATCGGACAGGGAAGAGGACCGGGCCGCCGGCGTCGAGCTGACGACCGAGGACATTGCGAACCCCGGGACGGCGACCACCACCCAGGACCCGCGGCTGGACGACGGCCGGCTGGACGATGAACGGCGCGTGCCCACGTACCCGGGGGAGGCGACGGCGGACACCCGGTACGGGGACGACGGTTCCGCCACGGAGGAGGCAGGCACGGGCCACGAGGACCGGCAGCCCTCGGCGGCGGACGAACCGCTGCTCGGCGGTGAGGAGGCGGAGCGCTACCGCACGACGTGGAGCGAGATCCAGGGGCGGTTCGTGGATGACCCGCAGGACGCGGTCAAGTCGGCGGACGCGCTGGTGGCCGAGGTGATGCAGGCGCTCGCCCAGACGTTCTCCACGCGCAAGCAGGGCCTGGAGGGCCAGTGGGACCAGGGCGAACAGGTCGCCACGGAGGAGCTGCGGCTGGCGCTCCAGCAGTACCGCTCCTTCTTCAACCGGCTGCTCAACACCTGAGAACACATCCCGAAACCCGACGCGGCCGCGGCGCGCCGGACCCGCTGTTACGGGTCCGGCGCGCCGCCGTCGGAGGAGGCCGGTGCGGAAGCCGGGTATGCGGCGGCCCGGGGCGGGCATGCGCTCCTACAGAGGTAAGAGCGTCCACTTCACCCGGAGCCTGCGATGACTCCCGCGTTCCATGAACCCCAGCGACACCTCGACCTCCCTGACGACGTCACCGACACCAGCTCGGCCCCGCCCGTGCCTCGGCTGCCGCACCTCAGCGGCAGTGGCGGCTGGGGCTGGATCCTCGTCCGGCACATCGCACGTGAGGTCAGTGCCGTGCCCACGCCCGCCGGTGGGAAACGCGTCCACGTGTGCATGCCCGTCGACGGGTGACACCGGCGCCATCCGTGCGGAGGTCCTCCGGGAGCCGCGGGAATGCGCCGGAGGGAGGTGGGTAGGCGCGAATCGAGCCGGCGGCAGTCAGAGGTACCCGCCGGCCACGAGCGGCAGACCACACCATCTACGACCCTAGTGGAGGAGAACACCATGGGACACGGCGGTGACGTCATCGCAGAGCTGACCACCGACCACCAGGAGGTGGAGGATTTCTTCAAGAACATCCAGGCGCTGCCCTCCGGGGACCCCCGCAGGAAGCGGTACGCGGACAAGCTGACCATCGAACTGGTCCGGCACTCCGTGGCCGAGGAGGAGTACCTGTACCCGGCGGTGCGCGAGCACCTGCCCGACGGGGACGCCATCGCGGACAAGGAGCTGGAGGACCACGCGGCGGCCGAGCGGATCATGAAGGACCTCGAAGGGTGCGACGCCGCTGACCCCCGGTTCGACGGACTGGTCGACAAGCTGATGACCGAAATCCGCGAGCACATCGCCGACGAGGAGGGCAGCCTCTTCCCGCGGCTGCGCGCCCAGTGCTCGGCGGACGTGCTGGGCGAGCTCGGCGACAAGGTCCGTTCCGCCAAGAAGACCGCACCGACCCGCCCGCACCCGTCCGCCCCGGACAAGCCGCCGGCCAACAAACTGCTCGCACCCGGGGTCGGACTCGTCGACCGCCTCCGCGACGCGATGAGCGGGCGCGGCAAGGATTCCTGACACTTCTGAGCCGCGCCTGCCTCAGCCGGCCCGCGGTGGCCCCCGGTGCCCCCAGTGGCTTCGGCCGGCCTCACGTGCCGGCGCGTTGTTCCGGTTCCGCCGGAAGGTGGATGTCCAGGACGCACACGTCGTCTTGCCCGGCAGGATGCAGGGCCGCCAGGAGCCGGGGCAGGAGGTCGGGAGATCCCCCGCCCATGGCCCCGGCGGCCGCCTCGGCGAGCCGGCCGAGACCGCAGTCCATGTCCTCCCCGGGTACTTCGATGAGCCCGTCGGTGTACAGGAGGAGATGATCGCCGGGCTCCAGGTCCAGCGTCACCTCCGCGTACACGGAGTCGAAGGACGCCCCGAGGAGGTTGCCCTCCGGCAGGGGGAGGAAGCGAGCCACTCCCCCGCGGACCAGCAGGGGCGGCAGATGCCCGGCCCGCACCCACGCGAGACGCCGCTCCACCGGGCTGTAGCGCGCCATGATCATGGTGGCCGTGGTGGCGGACGGGGTGGTGGCCGTGTGCAGGAGGAGGGTGTTGAGCCGGCCCATGGCATCGGGCAGCGCAGAGCCGGTGATGATCATGCCCTTGGCGGTGAACCGCAGCTGGGCCATGGTCCCGACGGCATCCAGGCCATGGCCCGCGACGTCCCCGACCACGAAGAGGGCGCTCTTGTCGGGCAGTTCGATGGCGCTGTACCAGTCACCGCCTACGTTCACTCCGGTGTCCGAGGGCACGTAGGCGATGTCGACGCGCAGACCCACCAGCTCGATCGACTGTTCCGGAATGGGCAGCAGAGCATGCTGGAGGCGTGCGGCGATGGCCCGTTCGGCCTGGAGCACGCCCCGTTGGACGAGCACGGCCCGTTCGCTCTCGATCAGGGCCAGCTCGGTGTCCCGTTGGGGGGTGAGGTCCTGGAAGAAGCCGTGCACCTCGACGGGGGTCCCGTAGGCGTCCGTCTCGGCCTCGGCGACGATGCGCAGGTGCCGGACCCCGTCGGCGATGCTGATGCGGAAGGACTGGTCGATCGGCGTACCGTCTCCCAGCAGCCGCTGAACGGCGTCGGCGAGAGCGGGCAGGTCGTCCGGAACGAGGTGCTGCGGGAGCTCCTCCAGCCTCATGGGCCCCTGGTCGGGCGGGCGGTCGAAGATCGCGTACACCTGGTCGGACCAGTTGACCGTGTCGGTGGTCAGATTCCAGTCGGCCCAGCCGAGGTTGCCCAGGCGCTGCATGGTGGCCAGCCGGCGGATCTCGCGTGCGGTGGTGTCGTGGCGGATCCACGAGACCATGAGCCGGCCGGCCAGCCGCGTGGCGCGCACGGAGTAGACGGACGTCTCGGGGATCCCCGCCGTCACCTCCTGGTACGAGAACGGCTCGCCCTCGTAGGTGGCTCCAGTGTCCAGGGCGTCGAGGTAGCCCTGCCACAAGGGTGTTCCGGCCACGGTCGGATAGGTCTCCAGGATCCTCCGGCCCACCAGTTCCCTGCCTTGGCGGCCCGCCACGTCCACCGAGTCCGGAGCGGCCGCCTCGATGCGGTAGTCCTCCACCTCGCCGCTCGGCGCACGCAGGGGCGTGAGAAGGATCGCCGCACCGGACACCGTATCGAGGATCCTCTGGACGGCGGCAACCTCCGGGTCCGCCGGCCGGGCAGGGCGGTGCTCGAGGACGCGCAGGGGGCCGCCGCACAGGCGAACGGCCTGTTGCAGCAGGGCCCGGTCGTCGCTGCCGAAGGGGATGGCGACCTTCCGGAAGAATCCGACGGCGCAGGTGACCGTCTCCTCGCCCGGTACGGGGATCCACGCGCGGGTCGGCCATCGCCCGGGCGACCCGATGAGCCGGTACTTCTCGGGGTCCCGCTCCGGATCGTCCAGCCATCGCGGCTCACCGGAGGTGATCGCCTCCAGCACGGCAACGCCGGCCGGCGGCGGGATGTCCCGCCACTGCGCGGCCAGTACCTGATCGATCCCGGAACGGCCGATGAGCTCCAGCCCCCCGGCCCCGTCCAAGGTGTAGATCATCACGCCGTCCACGCCGAGGGGAAGGCGCAGCGCCCCGTGCAGGACCTCCGCGGCATCGCCCGTGCTGCGGGCGTCCGCCAGCGCGGCGGCCAGGCCTGCCAGGAGCGCACGCGAGCCGGCGGCATCGCGGTCGCCGGTGAGGCAGCGGTCCGAGCTGAAGACGGACCGGGGGCGGTCCGGGGCCGCATCGGTGCTCGTCGTGCCGGGGGCCACGGGCTGCGGAGGCGGTGCGGCGGTCCGGGACCGGATCCCGCCGAGGGTGATCCAGCACTCCTCCATCAGGGTCCTGCGCCGGCGCCCGGCGTGTTCTACGAGCAGCTCGTACGCCTCATCGGCCGACACGCCCTCCCGGGCCATCAGCACGCCCTTCGCCCGCTCCAGTACCGCCGCGCCGGAGGCAAGGCCTTCCAGGTCCGCCACCTCGGTCCGGAGCCTGGCCACGACCTTGGCCAGGGCGAGTACCTCGGGCGACGCACCGTCGCCCGAAGCCGTCGGATCCGTCTGCACCCTTCGAGCATGGCACGGTCGCGCACTGCGGGTAATGGGCCGCCGTGCAACCGGTCGTGGGCAACGCTCGGACCGGGGTTTTCCGGCGGCATGCGGATCGGCTACGGAGTGCCACCGAGCGGCTGCGGGTGGGAACGGGCGGGACGGCCGGTGGGCCGCCGCCCGGGCGGCTCCGGGCGGCTCCGGGCATCAGCCTTTGTCGCTCCTCCCGCTCCCGCTCACGGTCCCGCTCACGCCCTCGCTCGGCCCTTCGCTTCGTTCCAGGTCCTCCAGCCTCCGGGCGGCCTTCTCCGCTGCCCGTACGGCCCCGGCATGAGCCTGCTCGGCCTGTCGGTGCAGCTGCTTGGCCTCCTGCGCCTCTCGCCGGGCCGCTTCGGCCCGTTGCCGCAGGGCGGCGAGTTCGTCGCTCAGGCCGGCCGCGTCGTCCTCGGCCCGGTCCCGGGCGGCCGTCGCCTCCGCCAGGAGCTCCTCGGCCCGTTGCAGTGCTGCCGATGCCTCCGCAGCCTGTTCCCGTACGGCGGCCGTCCGGGCACGGCGCTTCTCGGCGGCCCGTCCTGCCCGCCGGGACCCGGTTTCCTCGTTGCGGGCGGCCGACCGGGCCCCGGCGGGATCGGCAGGCGGGGGTGCGGCGCCCGGAGCGGGCTCCAGCCCTTCGAACCCCACCGCCACGGCCGGCGCCTTCGCCAGGCAGCCGGACGCCCATCGGCGGGCGGCCTCCTCATCGGCCAGCAACCCGTGGAAGATCTCTCCGACCTCGCGCAGCACCGTCTCCCTGAGCTGCTCCCCCGCCCCGGCCGCCAGCTGTCCGGCCTCCACGGCCAGCGCGCCGATCACCGGGTGCTGCTCGTGCGACAGCGCACGCATCCGCTCGCCGTCGAGCTCCCGGTACGAACGGCGCAGCTCGGCGCCGAGGCGCAGCAGTGCCTCGGCCTGGTCCGGATGGGTGCGGGCGAGCAGGTTCACCGCCCATACGGCCAGGGTCGGCTTGCGCAGTCCGCCGATCGCGGCCGCGGCGGCGGTGTCCTTCTTCCGGCGGGCCCGGGCCACGGCGGCGGCGCGGGCGGCGGTGAAGTCCGCCGGCTTCAGCCCGTACAGCTCGAAGGTCGCCGCCTCCACGTCCACGTCGTCCACGTCCGCGTTCATACCGGCCACCCTGCCCCGCGCCGTGGCTCCGGCCCACGCCGCCACGTCGCTTCCTGTGCATGTTTACGCACGGACGGAGCGTTGGACAGCGCGGTGGACGGACCTGCGAACGCCGGCGCGGGACCCGCGGAAGGCAGACGCGGACTGCAGGGATACGCTCGCGCACGTGATCTTCCAGGGAACAGCCGCCGGGGCCGACGGCCCGCCGACCACGGCCCGGTTGCGGACGGTACTGAACCGTGCCGCACGCGTCGTGATCGTCGAGGGGCAGGTCCCGTCCGACGAGGACGACTCCACCGGCGCACCGCGGATCGACGTGACCGGTGCCGACCTGGCGGACCTGGCCGAGCTCCTGGCCATCGTGGACGGCGGGACCGGCGACCGGTGCCGTTGCAACGGCTGGCCGACGATCATGGTTCACGACGCGAACGGCGAACTCATCGCCCGCTGGACCCTGCACCACCAGACCGGGATCCGCGGGCTCGGTGATGGTGACGCCGACCTGCGTGACGGTCCGGCGCTCACTGCGTGGCTGGCTGAGCACGGCCTGACCGGATCGAGGGAGGCTCAGGCCGAGCTGGCGGCCGAGGAGGCCGTTGCCGAGCGGCGGCGGGCGCGCTGGGTACGGTCCGCGCCGCCCGGACTGACCGAGGCCGCCGAGGCCGTGGCGCAGCCGCCCGGGCGCGATGCTGAAGCGTGGTCACGTGACCTGCGCGACGCCGAGGACCGACTCGCCGCTCTCACCCGGCGCCTCCACCCCGACGGGATCGAGCGGATCCGCGCCCTGCTGGCATGGGCCGGGATCTCCGCCAGGGAGCCCACCGGCGGCCTGATGTGGTACGACCGGGCGGTGGAGCTCCAGCTTCTGGCCGAACCTTCCGACCTCATTTTCGCGGCGTGCGCGGCACAGCCTCCGACTCCGGCTCAACTCGACGGAGCAGCGGGGCTGTTCGGCTCGCTGGAGTGGACCGGAGCACACGGCAGGCACCTGCCCGAGCCGCTGAAGTCACTGCTGATCGCCCACATCGAGGCACACGGAACCGAACCCATGAGGTTCCGGATGCGGCACGGCTACTACGGGGCCGAACGCACGGTCTGACCACACTGGAGCACGACGCCGACGGTGACGTGATCGGGATGGCATTCGGTCCCACAGCGGCCGCGTCGGAAACCTACGTCGCCGATCCGGCCGCCCGTACGGTTCACATCTCGTGGGTCACGATCTGGGTGACGACCCAGATGGCCCAGGCCAGGGGGATGAGGGCCACGTATGACAGCGGCCGCCTGAGGACCGGCGGGCCCGTGTCGAGGTGGGCGCGTCCGGGGAGGGGCGCCGACGGAGGAAGTTTGCTGTACTTCAGGTAGGCCGTCAGATTCCATACGAGCGTGAACGGGTTGAGGATCACCAGGGAGAGCGGTCCCCACCACCCCAGGAACAGGGTCCGGAAGGTCATCTGCCGGACGACCGCTATGCCACAGGCACGGCAGAACGGTCCGTCCAGGTGCTCGAACTTCATCATGATGAGAATGCCCATGTGGGCGCGGACCTTGAAGTTCACGGCGATCCGGGCACCGCAGGCCCGGCACGGGGGCGACGCCTGGCCGGCGGCGGGGGCCGGGCCGGCGTATGCGCTCGGCGCATGTCCGCCGGGGGCCGGGGCGTAGGCGGCCTCTCCGCCTCCGCCCGCGTTGTGGCTGTAGGGGTTGCCCGGAACGGGGGTGTGGCCGGCAGGGTGGTGCGGTGTCGTCATGAGGGGTTCTCCACAAGCTTGTGCGTGTTGACGTCAGTCCATACGGCCCGTCAGAAGGCCGAGTGCATGGACCGGGTGCGCTCCGGGGCGCGACTGAGCCGCTCACCCGAGTCGATCTGATGCGAAGTCACGGGGAGCATCGTGCTCGTGGCCGGCACGGTGCTGATGTGCGTCCGGGAGTTCGCCCTTCACCGGGTAGGCATGCAGGGGTTGTGTCTGAGGTGCTTCCTGCCCAGGAGGTTGATCGTTTCCGGGGCGGAGCCTACCAGGCGGGACCCGCGCGAGCGATCAAGGTATTTGCACATGCGCATCCGGGATGACCGGGTGGGTGGTGTCCTCCGAAGGCTGCGGCAAGTGGCCCTGTACGGACTCCTGACAGGGCACGCGGGGCCGCTGTCGGCGCCGTACAGGCCGACGGCCACGACGGGTGTCCGTCACCGAAGTCCGCTACCGTCGCGCCCTGCAGGGGCACGGACCGGACGGTGGTTCCGCGGTCAGGCGGGCTGCCACAGCTCGACCCGGTTGCCCTCGGGGTCGGTGACCCAGCCGAAGCGACCCACACCTTCCATGTCCTGTGTTCCGTCCGCCACGTCCGCCCCCGCGGCCCGCAACTGCACGAGCATCGCGTCGAGGTCGCGGACCCGGAAGTTGAGCATGGTGCGCTGGGTGCGGGACCCGAAGTAGTCGGTCTCGGGCTCGAACGTCGCGAACACCGTCGGCCCGGCGCCCTGCTGCCAGAGGCCGTGCTCATCTGCGTCCAGCCCCAGGCAGTCGCGGTACCACGCGCTCAGGGCCGCCGGGTCGGAGGCCCGCAGGAAGTATCCGCCGATTCCAAGCACACGTTCCATGCCACCATCCTGCCAGGACGGCGAACGGCCGAGGCTGCACCACACCAACGCGGCTCGCCACGGGGAGCGCCCGAAGCCCGGCCCCGCGACGGGTCGTCGGGGCCGGGCCCGGCCCGGTGCGTGCGCGGATGCGCGGATCCGCGGATCCGCGGATCCGCGAGGCGTACCGCCGCTCAGCCCGCACGAACCATCAGCGGGTTCGGTTCGCGGACCGCCCGTGGACGCCCCCCGTGCTCGCCCTCCGACGGCTCTCGCTCGCGCCCGCTCCGGGTGACCG
This sequence comes from Streptomyces sp. NBC_00029, assembly GCF_045160505.1. NCBI lineage: Bacteria > Bacillati > Actinomycetota > Actinomycetes > Kitasatosporales > Streptomycetaceae > Streptomyces > Streptomyces sp. NBC_00029. Next base: position 8,526,552 of record NZ_CP108292.1, on the reverse strand, counting down.
GTGGATCACACCTTCACGTAGAGGTCGTACAGACCGCCCGCGTTGCGGACGCACTTGGCCTTGCCCGCATAGGAGTCCCGGAGCGAGTAGCACTCCGCCTTGGAGAACTCGCCTATGTGCTCCCAGGCCGGGGCGGCCGCCGGGAGTGCCAGGGCCGCGGGCGTGGCGGCGGCGGCCGCCGTGTCCGCAGTGGTGGCGGCCGAGGCCCCCACCGTGGCCATCATGACGACGGCCGCGCCGGCGGCGAGCGTGGTCAGAGCCCGTTTCACTGTCGTGCGCATGGTTTCTGCCTTTCCATGAGTCTGCTGAGGCCGTTCCCCCGACAGCGGACGCTCAGCGGTAAGTGACGCTCTGGCGAACAGGATTCGCTCCGGCCCGCAGGGAATTCGACTCGTTTCGGTCTGACCCGAACCGAGCGCAGCGGGAAGCATTCGGCCCAGGCAGGTGAGGAGGCCGGTGTGTTGCGACTGCACTTCACCGCGGAGGACCTGGCTCGGGTGAAGGTCGAAGTGCTGGGTCCGCTCGCGGAGACCTCGCTCGGCCTGTGGAACCTCCAGCGGCGTGACGGCAGAGTCCTGTTCGGCGGCTGGCGTGCGCGTACGGGCCCGCTCGTCACCGGCGACGGACCGCACGCCGCGCAGTTCCTCGGCTCACCGGCCGGCGGGCTGGTGGACCTGTTCACCCTGGTGGGGACTGCGGGCTGCATGGACGAGGGGCTGGAGCGGTTGGTCAGTGCGCCCGAGGGCCGGCTGCGCGAGGAGTTCGGCGTGTGCGCCGGTGCGGGCAGGCGGCGGGCTCGGTGGCTGGCCGGGGTGATGGCGGCCGACCGGCAGTCCGTGGGGCGGCTCGCGGGGGCGCTGCGGGACTGCCACCGGGTGGGGGTCGCCTCGTACTGGGGCCGCATCCACCAGCACCTGGACGGCGACGTGGCACGCAGGGGGCGCCTCATGGCCCGGGGCGGAGTGGCGGCGCTGCTGGACGGCATGGGCCCGATGGTCCGGTGGAGGCCGCCGGTGCTGGAGATCCCCGGCTATCGCCCGTTCGTCCACCCGGTCGCCGACTTCCACCTGGCCGGGCGGCCACTGATCCTGGCGCCGTCGGTGTTCTGCGGGCCAGTACCCCAGCTGTTCGCCGGTTCCGGGGCCGACGGCGTGGTCATGGTCTATCCGGCCCTGCACGATCCGGTCGACGCGGCCGCGCTGTGGGCTCCCCCGGCTGACGCACGCCGGGTCGATGCTCCGGTGCCACCGGCTCTGTCCGCGCTCCTCGGACGTACCCGGGCGGTCGTCCTGTGCGTGATCGCCGACCATCCCGCGTCCACCACGACGCAGCTCGCCCGGCGGGCAGGCATCTCGCCGGCGAGCGCCAGCGAGCACGCCACCACGCTGCGCGCCGCCGGACTGACCGCCCTCGCCCGGGAGCGGAAGGCTGCCCTCCATACCCTGACCCACCTCGGCCTCACCTTGCTCAACAGCACCGGTTGTGCGGACCGGCGGTGGCCGGTTTGAGGCTGGACAGCCGACAGGAGCGGCCGGAGCATGGCGCGCAGGTGCGATGACTTTCCCAGGGGGAGGACCGTCAGGATGAGCCGGAACGATGGGGAACCAGGCGGGGGACGGCCGTGGGAGCGGGCTCGCGCGAACGGCAACCCCGGATCGGGGGGACCGGGCGGAACCGGAGGTCCGGGTGAACCGAGTGGACTGTCCCACGAGGCGATTCCACCCGGCGCACGGATGCCGGGCGCCGTCAGGAACCTCCGGATTCTCATGATGGTCCTGGGCGGCCTTCAGGCCGTCCTCGGGCTCGCTCTGGTGACCAACAGCGTGGCCGTCGCCACTGCCGTCTGGGGCGAGGCCGACGCCTCGACGCCGTGTTGCAGCACGCCGGGCGAGGCGAACTCCGGCAAGGTCGTCTTCGCCGGGTTGCTCGTGCTCGCGGTGGCCGCGTGGGGTGTCACGACCGCCCTCAAGTTCCCCAGCCGCCATCAGAATCTGCGGGTTTCCGCCTTCGTCTACGGCTGGACGGCTCTCCCCTTCAGCTGGGCGTTCTTCCAGGTGATGCCCATTCTGGGAGTGATCTGGCTCGTGCCGGCCATCCTGGCGATCGTCCGCCCCAACCAGCCGGAGAGCCGCGCCTGGTTCAGCCATCAGCCCGTCTGACGGGGCGGAGAACCTGCTCCGGCCGACCGGCCGGTCCACGGACCCGCTGGCTGACCCACCGCGCCGACGGACCGACTGGACGGCTGGCTCACTGACCGGCTCGCCTCCCGGCCAAGCAGCGCGACGCAACACCGCGGCAACGGCGCGAAGTCGGGTTCCCGCCGGGAGGAACGATCCTCCGCGGGGCCTCACGGGTGACACCGGGCAGCGCCCGGCCCGGCATCCCGCCGGGTGGCCGTCCGCCTCACCACCATGTGCCCGTGATCCCATCCCACTTGATCGGTGCGCTCTCCGCGCTCGCCCTGCTCGCACCCGCCTCCGCGTACGCGGCATCCGCCCCCTTAGCGCCACCGGCCCCGGCCCCGGCCTTGGACCCGGCCCGGTCGGGCGACTTCTTCGCCGACCTCCCCAAGGGCGGTGACCTGCACAACCATCTGGCCGGTGCGGTGACCACCGAGTTCCTGATCGAACTCGCCGCCGGGGACGGCCTGTGCATCACCACCGACACCACCACCGCCGTGCCCCCTCCGTGCGGGGCGGGCACCCGGCCCGCGGCCGACGCGGTCACCGACGCGGTGTTCCGGCAGCAGGTCATCCGGGCCTGGTCGATGCAGGACTTTCCGGCCGACGGCAACGGCCACGACCACTTCTTCGCGACCTTCGGCAAGTTCGGCGAGGTGCCCTGGCGCCATCCCGGCCGGCTGCTCGCGGAGGTCGCGGGTTCCGCCGCCCGGCAGAACCAGTTCTATCTGGAGACCATGATCTCCCCGGCCTCCGGTCCGGCCCGTGAACTCGCCGACCGCGTCGGTTTCGACGCGGACCTCGGCCGGATGCACGACAAGCTGCTGGCCGCCGGCGGTCTGGACGCGGTGGTCCGGCAGGCACGCGCCGACGCCGACAGCACCGACACCGAGTTCCGCGCCGCGGCGCACTGCGACACCCCGCAGCCCGATGCCGCGTGCTCCCTTCCGTACCGCTGGATCTCCCAGGTCGCCCGCGCCGGCACCCCGCAGCGGGTCTTCACCCAGATGGCCCTCGGCATGCGGCTGGCCGAACGCGACCCGCGCTTCGTCGCCGTCAACCTGGTGCAGCCGGAGGACGACCCGGTCGCCCTGCGCGACTACCGCCTGCACATGCGGATGCTGAACTACCTCAAGACCCAGTACCCGAAGGCGCACATCACCCTGCACGCGGGCGAGCTGGTGCCCGGCCTGGTCAAGCCGGAGGAGCTCACCTTCCACATCAGGGAGGCGGCGCAGACGGGCCGCGCGGAGCGGATCGGGCACGGCGTGTCCGTGCTGCACGAGGACCGCTGGGAGTCGCTCATGCGCTACATGGCCGAGCGGCGGATCGCGGTCGAGGTCCCCTTCCACAGCAACGAGCAGATCCTGCGGGTCTCCGGCGACGCCCACCCCTTCGCCACCTACCGCCGCCACGGCGTCCCGGTCGTCCTGGCCACCGACGACCCGGGCGTGTCCCGGATCGAGATCACCGACGAGTACCGCCGGGCCGCCGAGATGTACGGGCTCGGCTACTCGGAGCTGAAGGACCTGGCCCGGGCCTCTCTGGAGCATTCGTTCCTGCCCGGCCGCGGCCTGTGGAACCATGACGTCCGCACCGGCTACCGGCCGGTCGGCGCGTGCGCCGGCGAGCGCCAGGGCGCCGAGCGTCCGGGCGAGCGGTGCGCCCGCTTCCTGAAGGCCAGCCCGAAGGCGCAGGTCGAGTGGCGGCAGGAGGCGGCCTTCCAGCGCTTCGAGGCCGCCCACGCCCGCACCACCCGCCCCGGCCCGCGCTGACCCTGGAGCCCGGGTAGACGCGGTCGGAGCGACGGCCCGGCCCGTGCCCCTCGCAGGGTGCGGGCCGGCCGCGTGTCCGGATGCCGCGCCGTGACGGATCGGGGCCGGAGGGCCGGACTGAGTACGGTGCACCCGCGATCTGAGTACGAGGACGCCTGCACGGGCCCGGCCGGTCGCGATGGGATGGAGGCATGAACGCATCAGCCCCCGTCCCCGCAGCTCCCCCGGCCGCAGCCGCAGGCGCACCCGAGAAGGACCGGACACGGTTCCTGGCGGTCCTGTCCGCCGTCCTGTTCGTTCCGGCGGCCGTGCTGGCCGGCGTACTGACCCTCGCCTCCTACCAGGCGTCGCGCTGCCTGACGTACGGGGAGCAGTGCTCCCCCGGGCTGCCGGGGTGGGTGTTCTGGGCGGGTGCCGGTGTCGCCGCCGCAGGGCTCGTGACGGCGCTGGCCGCGTCGGCCGCGCGGGTGCGGAAGGTGGCGTTCGCCGCTCAGGTCCTCGCCGAGTGCACGGCGCTGCTGGTCATCCTCAGCCACGCCTGAGCCGCGGGTGCGCAGGGTGTACCCGGCGTGACCCGGGTGGTCGATTCCCGGGTGCCGGATCGGTGGTGGGCGCGCACAGTGGGGTCCTGAGGGCGATACGACCGTCCTCGACGACAGTGCGGCGATGGCCTCAGGCACACCCGTGCACCTCGTACGGGCGGACTCGGGCAGTGGTTACCGGTCTCGTGCGCCGTGCCATGAAGCGCCCCGGCGCGGACGCGTGAGGATGCCCGCCATGACCCAGCCAGCCCAGCCAGCCCAGCCCGCCCGGTCCGCCGACCTCTCCGGCCTCGCCGACGTCTCCGAGTCCGCCGGGTCCGCCTCGTCGGCCCAGCCGCGCCCGGCGGACCACGTCATCGTCATCTTCGGTGCCACGGGAGACCTGGCCCGGCGCAAACTGCTGCCCGGCCTGTTCCACCTCGCCAAGGCGGGGCTGATGCCGAAGCGCTACCGCATCGTGGGTTCCGCCCCGGCGGCCGAGGCCCTGAGCGACGAGGAGTTCCGCGCCCACGCGCGGCAGGCTGTGGCGGAGTTCGGTCGCTCCGGCCCCGAGGGCCCCGACTGGCAGGAGTTCGAGGCCGCCCTGTCCTTCGGCTCGGCCGACTCGAATGCCCCGGAGCCGCTGGTGGAGGCGGTGCGCCGGGCCGAGCAGGCCGTCGGAGGCACTCCGCGACGGCTCTTCCATCTCGCCGTACCGCCCGTCGCGTTCACCTCGATGGTCGATCTGCTCGGCGCCACGGACCTCGCGCAGGACGCCCGGGTCATCGTCGAGAAGCCGTTCGGGACCGACCTCGAGTCCGCCCGCGCGCTCAACGCAGCCATCCACGCCGCCTTCGACGAGTCCCGCGTGTTCCGCATCGACCATTTCCTGGGCAAGGAGGCGGTGGACAACATCCTCGCCCTCCGGTTCGCCAACGGTCTCTTCGAACCACTCTGGAACCGCGAGCACATCAGCCATGTGCAGATCGATGTGCCCGAGCAGATCGACATCCAGGGCCGCGCGCACTTCTTCGAAGGCACCGGCACCTTCCGCGACATGATCGTCACTCACCTGTTCCAGCTGCTCGGATTCGTCGCGATGGAACCACCGGTCGTCCTCGACGGCCAGTCGCTCAGGGACGAGCAGGTCAAGGTCTTCCGGAGCATGCGGCCGCTGGACCCAGCTCAGGTCGTGCGCGGGCAGTACACCGGCTACCGGGACCAGCCCGGCGTGGATCCGGCCTCGGACACGGAGACCTTCGTCGCGCTGCGCGTCGAGATCGACAACTGGCGTTGGGCAGGGGTCCCTTTCCTCCTGCGCTCGGGCAAGGCGCTGGCCGAGGGCCGGCACGTCGTCACCCTGGGCCTGCGCGAGCCCGTCCTCGGCATGTTCCCGCTGGACGCGCGGGCCGCTGCCGACGGCCGCGGCAACGAACTCGTCATCGACTTCGCCGATCCGGGCTCGATCACCGCCCGGTTCCTCGTCAAGAAGCCGGGACCCGCCATGCAGTTGGCGGAGGCCGACATGGTCTTCGGCTACCGGAGCTCCTTCACCGCCGACAACTCCCTGGAGGGCTACGAGCACCTCCTCCTGGAGGCCATGCTCGGTGACCAGTCCTTCTTCACCCGGTCCGACGGCATCGAGCGCCTCTGGGAGGTCGCGGCGCCGCTGCTCGAAGCACCCCGCCCCGTGGAGCCGTACGCCCCCGGCAGCTGGGGGCCGGACAGCATCGACGCGCTCGTCGCCCCCCACCGGTGGCACCTTCCCGACACACGCTGACGGGTCCGGAGCGAGGTGATCGCCGACGCGGGGAGTGCCGGGCGAGGGAACGCAGCTGCGTACGCCGGCGCGCGTGGCGGCCCGGTTGCTGTTCCGTCGCCGCCGCTGTGGGCGAGGGGGGCCACCTGCACGGCGGCCGTCGATCTGCTGCTGGCGTTAGCTCCCCGGGCCGGAGCCACGTACGAGCCGCCCGCCCACCGGCTGGCGGACGAAGCCGCCCGGGGCCCGGGATAGCCTGCGCCGATGATGCGCGCCTGGATCCTGCCGATACTGCTCGTCGCCTGCGGCTTGCTCGCCGCGGGTGCCCTCGTGGGCAAGGGGTCGCCCGGAGCCGGCGTTGCCCTCCTGCTCCTGCTCGTCCTGCTGGCGGGGCTGAACTCCCCACTGGCGTTCCCGCGGTCGGTCGGCGCGGCCGAAGCACAGCGCCGCAGCGCGGCCGACGGGCGGCCGGTCGTCTACTGGCGTCCGGGCTGCGCGTACTGTCTGCGCCTGCGGATCCGGCTGGGCCGCGGCGCCCACCGGCTGCACTGGGTCGACATCTGGCGCGACCCGGCGGGCGCCGCCGCGGTACGGGCGTTCAACGGGGGCGACGAAACCGTACCGACCGTCGTGGTGGCGGGCCGGCCGCACGTGAACCCCGACGTCGAATGGGTACGCACACAGGCGGCCGCCCGCCCACGGGATTGAGCGACTGATTCCCCATGATGGTCGTCGTGCAGCGGGCCATGGGCTGCGGCCCATGGAATCGTTGATCACTTGCCTCCGTGAGCAGGACGAAGCTGCCCGCTTTCTCGCCTGGCCGGGTGACTTCGACCTGGACCGAGGCGATCATGTCGAGGAAGTGCACCTCGCCTCGGGCTCCTCGCTCGAGGGGTTCGCCGGCGACGGTGCCGGCGGCACGTACTTCTTCTGCGGTGAAGGCGGCGAGGAACGTCCCATCCTCTATGCCGACTCCGAAGGAGGTTCGGCTCTGGTTGCCATCGGCCTCCCCGAGCTGGTGCGGCTGCTGCTGGTGCTCCCGTGGTGGCGCGACTGCCGGGCATTCACGGTTGAGGAGAGTCGTGGCCTCGAGGCCGAGTATCTGGAGGACATGCCGGACCTCGTGACCCGAAGAGACCGTGCTGCCGCGGCCCTTGGCCTCGACCTTCCGGACCGGGCAGAGGTCCTGGACCGCTTGCGCGAGGTGGCCACGCAGCCGGGAGAAGACTTCGTTCTGATCCTCACGTCGGAGGGCCACCCCTACGAGCCACTCTTCACACGCTGAAGCCACACCCGGGCCCCCACCCCGCCACCACGGCAAGGAGAGCGGTGCGCAGGCCCCGGACCGCTATACCTCGCCGATGGGGCGGAAGTTGGCTGCACGGCATAACCACCTGCACGCAGCCCGTACCGCCGGCTTCCTCAGCACGGTCGGTCCTCCCGACTCGGATGTGTTCACCTGCCGGGCGGACGTCGAGGATCCTTACGGTCCGGACGTCGACGAGGAATCCCAGTGGTCCCTCTCCACGGAAAAGGAGTGGTACCTGGGACTCGACCCCGGCTGTGACCTCCCCGAACGAGCGTGACGACGAACCCCGGACCACCCTGTTCCATGGTCGAACCGATCGGTACACTTCCCCTCCGGCGGACCACCGGCCCCACCCGCACCGCCTTTCCTCCACACCCCCTTCTTCTCTTCTCGGAGCGGCTCCTTCATGCCGCCGCCGGGTCCGGAAAGGCTTGCTTCCCCCGTGACAACTCGTACCCGGCTGACGGCCCTGGCGACGACGGCCGTCCTCGCCACGACCAGTGGTGTTCTGGTGAGCGCCCCCACCGCGGTTGCAGTCGGCCTCGAATCCCCGGCCGACGCGCCGTCCGCGCCCTCCGCCTCGGCCAAAACGCCCAAGGCCCGGGGGGCCAATCCCGGCTGGACGAATCCGCTCGCCCGCCCCGCCCAGCCCACCGGGCTGCGGGGCTCCTACGACGGGGTCGTCAACCAGGCGAGCCTGTGGTGGACGGCGAGCAAGGAGACCAACCTCGCGGGCTACCGCGTGTACCGCCGGCTCGACACCACCGACTGGTCCCAGGTCAGCGGCTCCGCCCTGCTCACCACCCCGTACTTCGTCGACACTCCGAACCCGACCGGTCAGACCGTCCACTACCAGGTCCGTGCCGTCAGCAAGACCGGCCGTGAATCCGAGGGCAGCCTCGCCGTCTCGGCCATCACGGCGGACCGGACGGCTCCGGTCGCCCCTTCCGGCCTCAGAATCAGCCACGACTTCTTCACGGCCACGCTTCGCTGGCAGCCGGTGGCCGACGCCGCCAAGTACGAGGTGTACGCCGCCGCGAGCGCCGCGGGTCCCTACACCCTGCTCGGGACTTCGACCGGGCCCTCGTACGACGACTACAACCCGCCCCGCACGACGCTGCGGTACTACCGCGTCCGAGCGTTGGACGCGCGCGGCAACCCGTCGGCGTACTCCGCAGTCGTCACCGGCGACGGCATCGACCGGACACCGCCGCCGGCCCCGACCTCGCTGAGCTCCTACGTCGAGGCCACCCGGACGCACCTGTACTGGAAGATGTCCGACTCGTTCGACAACGACCGGGCGAACGGTGGGCACTTCCGTGTGTACCGCTCACCGGGCCAGACCCTCGATCCCTCCCACCTCACCCGCGTGACCTGCGTGAAGGTGGGCGACAACGGCGACGGGCTGTGCACCGACGAGAGCATGGCCCCCGGATCCCACTACACCTACGCCGTTACCGCGGTGGACATGACGGGCAACGAGTCGGCCCTGTCCGCCCCGGTCACCCTCCGCAGCGGCGACCGGGTGGCTCCCGGCCCGGTCACCGGTCTGAAGGCCACGCCCCGCAACGACGGGATGCTGCTGAGCTGGTCGGCCCCCGCCGAGGACGACGTCACCTCGTACGTCGGCCTGCGCGGCGTCCGCCAGCCAGACGGCACGATCCGCTGGCTCGACCGGTGCACCGACGAGGGCTCCGACGCGCTGGCAATGCTCTGCGCCGGCATGCCCGACGGCGAGACCAACGTCTACGTGGTGGTCGCCAAGGACCGTTGGGACAACGCGCTCGCGAGCAGCGACCCCCAGGTGGCCACGGTCACGGCCACCGAGCTGGACCTCCGTCCGCCGGTCACCCTCCCCACCCAGGGGCTGGAGATGCTCGGCATGTCGTGGAGCACCCTGGTCACCGGAGAGGACAGCCCCGGCATCTACTGGTGGTGCAGGGAAGCCTCCCTGTGCACCGGGATAGCCGGTTACCGGGTCTCCCGGTGGAACCCGTCCACGGCGGCGTACGAGCCGCTCCACACCGGGCTGCTGCCGGTCACGACCGAGAAGTACCAGGACCAGTCGGGCGCCCCGGGTGGCACGTACTTCTACACTTTCGAGGCGCTGCGTGCGGACGGCACCGCCGTCGTGACGCACTCGTGGGGCTGCGTCCGCCCGGCGTTCGTCTGATCTCGCGGCGCGGACAGAGGGACGCGGGACGCCGTGTATCGCGGGCGTATCGGATTTCGCATACGCCACCGCAACGGCTCCCTGTGTCGAATGGCGGCATGAACGACAACACATCCCTGTCGGCACCGTCCCGTCGGACGCGCGGGAGGGTGCTCCTCGGCCTGGCGGTACTCGCTCTGGCGGGCGCCCTGTTCGTCGTGCGGCGGCCGCTCATGATGTCCGCTCCGACGTGCATGGCCGGCCGGTGGCACGGCTGCTTCGACACGTTCAACGGTGTGGTGCTCATGACGCTCGTCGTCGTGCCGCTCGGCGTACTGGTGGCCTGGGCGCTGGCCCGTCGGCGGCGTGCGGCCGGCATCGCGGGGGCGTGGCCGATGTCGCTGGCCGACGTGGGGATGGTCCACGGGACGGTGCCGTTCGTGTGGATGACCATGATGCCGGGCTCCGGGGCCGGGATCGTGCCCGGCCGGGTGAGCCTGGTGCCGCTGCGGGACCTCGTCACGATGGGGCCGCTCGGGATCGGCGGCAACCTGCTGGTCTTCGCCGCGCTGGGGTTCTTCGCCCCGATGCGGTTCGCGGCGCTGGGATCCTTGCCGCGGATCCTGGCGCTCGGGGCGGGCTGCTCGGTCGTGGTCGAGGCCGCGCAGTACGTCCTGCGGCTGGACCGGGTGTCGTCCGTGGACGACGTACTGGTCAACGCCGCGGGCGCAGCGCTGGCCGCGCTGGCGTCGCGCCGCTGGTGGCGCACGACGGTACAGGCCTCGGCGGACCTGCCTCGCCCGGTGCCGACGCCGGCGCCGGCCTCGGCAGGCTGAGCAGCCGGCGCCCGGACGGCACGTCCTGGCGGCGCGTCGGGGCAGTGGGTCGGGGCAGTGGGTCGGGGCAGTGGGTCGGGGCAGTGGGTCCGGTGTGCTCGCGCGGTTGCATACATCGCGGCACACGCCGTTGCATACGTCGGCGATATGTCGCTCTGCTTAGGCTTCGGACATGCGCGTACTGATCGTCGAGGACGAGCCCTACCTGGCGGAAGCCGTCCGTGACGGTCTGCGGCTGGAGGCCATCGCGGCCGACATCGCCGCCGACGGCGACTCCGCCCTGGAGCTGCTCGGCGTCAACTCCTACGACCTCGCCGTCCTGGACCGCGACATCCCCGGGCCCTCCGGCGACGAGGTCGCCCGGCGCATCGTCGCCTCCGGCAGCGGCATCCCGATCCTCATGCTCACCGCCGCCGACCGGATCGACGACAAGGCGTCCGGGTTCGGGCTCGGCGCCGACGACTACCTCACCAAACCGTTCGAGCTGCGGGAGCTGGTCCTGCGGCTGAGGGCGCTCGACCGCAGGCGCGCCCACGCCCGGCCGCCGGTCCGCGAGATCGCGGGCCTGCGGCTCGATCCCTTCCGGCGGGAGGTCTTCCGCGACGGACGCCACGTCGCGCTCACCCGCAAACAGTTCGCGGTCCTGGAAGTCCTCGTGGCCGCCGAGGGCGGGGTCGTCAGCGCCGAGGGGCTGCTGGAACGGGCCTGGGACGAGAACGCCGACCCCCTCACCAACGCCGTGCGCATCACCGTCTCCGCACTGCGCAAACGGCTCGGCGAACCATCGATCATCGCCACCGTGCCGGGCGTCGGCTACCGGATCGACACCGGTACGGACGCCATCGCGCCCGGTCGTACGCATGCGTAGACGCCCGGGGCTCAGCGCCCGGCTGAAACTCACCCTCAGCTACGCCGGGTTCCTCGCCGTCGCCGGCGCTCTCCTGCTGGCCGTGGTGTGGGTGTTCCTGCTGCGCTACGTACCCGACAACTCCCAGGGCCTTCTCGGGATCTCGCCCAACCGCTATCTCCTCGTACGGACCTTCGCCCCGGCCGCGACCGTGGCGATGCTCTTCCTGCTCGTGTTCGGCCTCGTCGGTGGCTGGATCCTCGCCGGCCGGATGCTCGCACCGCTCGCGCAGATCACGGAGGCCGCACGGATGGCCGGGGACGGGTCGCTGTCCCACCGGATCCGGATGACCGGCCGTCACGACGAATTCCGTGAACTCGCCGACGCGTTCGACTCGATGCTCCGACAGCTCGAGTCCCACGTCGACGAGCAGCAGAGGTTCGCGGCGAACGCCTCCCACGAGCTGCGCACTCCGCTGGCGATCTCGCGGACGCTCCTCGATGTCGCCCTCAAGGACCCCACGCGTGACCGGGGCGAGCTCATCGAGCGCCTTCAGGCCGTCAACACGCGGGCGATCGACCTCACCGAGGCCCTGCTGCTGCTCAGCCGCGGCGACAGCGGAAGCTTCGCCCGCGAGAGCGTCGACCTCTCCCTCGTCGCCGAAGAGGCCGCGGAAACGCTGCTTCCCCTCGCGGAACAGCGTCGTATCACGCTCGAGGTCGACGGCGGGGCGGCCCGGACCTGCGGCTCGGCGGAGCTCCTGCTGCGGATGGCGATGAACCTCGTCCAGAACGCCGTGGTCCACAACCTGCCCGCCGGGGGCACCGTGACGGTCCACACCGAGGCGTACGGCGACACGAGCGTGCTGCGGGTCGAGAACACGGGCCGTCGCGTCCCACCGGATCTGGTCCCGACCCTGACCGAACCCTTCCGGCGGGGATCGGAACGCGTACGCACCGACGAGCACGCCGGTGTCGGGCTCGGCCTGGCCATCGTGCACAGCATCGTCCGCGCCCACGGGGGGACCCTCGACCTCGTCCCCCGCCCTGCCGGGGGTCTCGTCGTCACGGTCCGGCTTCCCGGCACCCCGTAGACATCGTCCCCGAGCCGGCCTTGTGCCACCCGCCCCACCGGGCGTCACGGCGCACCTGCCGTGCCGAGCCCCGCCACGCGCCTGGCTTCGAGCATCTGCCCTTCGGCGAGAACAAACCCGGCCGGCGGGCGGTCAGGACCGCCCGCCGGTCCCGCCTCCACGTTGCCCCCGCACCATGTCGTCAGAGGGCAGGACAGCGTGGTCCGATGCTGCTGCGTCAGGCTGAGTCAGCGAGAGACCGAGGCTCTGCCGCATGGCCCGGCGCATCTCGCTGAGCTGGTCCCAGCACTCCACGATCCGGGCGTGCGCCTGTTCCAGCGACTCGCCCTCCCGTCGCGGCGGGATTCCGCCGTCGAGGCGCTTGAGGACCCCGTACATCCGGCTGAGCCTGCGGTGGACGTCATCGGCGGAGGCAAGTACTTCGTCGGGGATACGCATCTGCGCCTCGGAGTACCGGGCACGGTGCTCGCGACGGTGACTCCGCGCCGCGTTGCCGTGCAGGATCTCCCCATGGACAACAAGGTCATGGCACGGCTCGACGAGGCGGTGTCCTCAGGGGCACTGGTCCGCGTCCACCACTCGGGGATCCGGGACGCGGACCGGCTCGACGGCTTCGTCGTCGGGACGAGCGCCGCCTGGACGCTGATCGCCCTGTGCAGTGACGTCCAGCTCGACGGCTGGGCAGCCGTGCGTACCGCGGACATCAGCAAGGTCCGGTGGCGGGGCGGGGAGGACAGCCTGACCGTACGGGCGCTGCGCCGGCGCGGGCTCTGGCCCGCCCGGGCGCCGCAGCCCGAGCTTGCACTGGACGGGCTGGCGGAGCTGGCGGAGGGCGCCTCCGGTGCCTTCGGGCTGGTGTCCGTGCACGTCGAGCGGCACGCGCCGGACGCCTGCTGGATCGGCGAGGTGGCCGCGGTGCGGCCGAAGTCGCTGCGGCTGCGGGAGGTGGACCCCGACGCGCGGTGGCAGCCGAAGCCGTCGAAGTTCCCGTTCAAGCACGTCACGCGCCTGGGCTTCGGCGGGCGGTACGAGCGGACCCTGCTGGAGTTCGCCGGCCCGAACCGCTGACACGAGGGCAGATGGGGCGGCGCCCCCTCAGGCCCCGTCCGCCCCCGCGGGGGCGGTGATCCGGCGGACGGACTCCACCACCGCCGTCCGGTGCTCGGCGAGCCGCTCGGCCGCCCACGCGGCGCCCGCCGATCCCGCCGCGGGGCCGCCCACCGCGCCGAACCACGCCTGCGACAGGCCCATGACCAGGGTCAGCACGTCGGCCGCGCCGATGCCTGCGTCGATCCGGCCCGCTTCCTGCGCCTGCCGCACCGCCGCGATCTTGCCCTCGTACGACGACGCCTCCGCCTCCGTGGATCCCGGGCGCTCCAGCTGCTTCCACAGCACGAGGCGCATCAGCTCCGGGCGCTCGACGAGATGGTCGAAGATCGCTCCCGCATAGCCGGGCAGGTCCTCGACGTCGAACGGAACGGACTCCGAGCCCGTCGCGAGGGCGCGCTGGAGCACCGCGTCGAAGAGCTGCTCCTTGTTGCCGTAGTAGACGTAGATGAGCCGCTTGTTCGCCTGCGCCGCCTCGGCGATGCGGTCGACGCGCGCGCCTGCGATGCCGTACGTCGCGAACTCGGTGAAGGCCGCGTCGAGCAGGCGCGCCTTCGTCGCGTGGGAATCCCGTGCCATGGGCCGCAGCCTAGCAAGTAACTATCCAGTTATTGACAAACGGAACCGACGCGTCGCAAACTCTATCTATCCAGTTAGTTACTTTCTTTCGAGGAGCACACCATGGAGATCCGCGCACTGGGCACCCAGGGACTGAAGGTCGGCGCCGAAGGCCTCGGCCTGATGGGGATGAGCGCCCACTACGGCGCCACGGACGAGACCGAGTCCCTCGCCACGATCGACCGCGCCCTGGAGCTGGGCGTCACCCTCCTCGACACCGCCGAGGGCTACGGTCCCTTCCGCAACGAGCAGCTGCTCGGCAAGGCCCTCTCGGGCCGCCGCGAGCAGGCCGTGGTCGCCACGAAGACCGGCATCGAGTTCACCGACGAAGGCACCTTCCTCGGCCACAACGCGGGCCCCGAGTACATCCGCCGCTCGGCCGACCGCTCCCTGCGCCACCTGGGCACCGACCACATCGACCTCTACTACCTGCACCGCGTCGACCCGAACGTGCCGATCGAGGAGAGCATGGGCGCCATGGCCGAACTGGTCGAGGCGGGCAAGGTCCGCCACGTCGGACTGTGCGAGGTCTCCCCCACCACGATCGCCCGCGCCCACGCGGTGCACCCGCTGACCGCCGTACAGACCGAGTACAGCCTCTTCGAGCGCGGAATCGAGCACGACGGCGTCCTCGACACCCTCCGCGAACTCGGGATCGGGCTCGTCGCCTACTCCCCGCTCGGCCGCGGCTTCCTCTCCGGTGCCATCACCAGCCCCGACGACTTCGCCGCGGACGACTTCCGCCGCACCGACCCCCGGTTCCAGGGCGAGAACTTCCACCGCAACCTCGCCGTGGTGGACCAGGTGCGCCGGCTCGCCGCCGAGAAGGGCGTCACCCCCTCGCAGCTGGCCCTGGCCTGGACCCTCCACCAGGGCGCGGTCCCCATCCCCGGCACCAAGCGCCGCCGCTACCTCGATGAGAACATCGCCGCCACCGCCGTGACGATCACCCCCGCCGAGCTTGCCGCCATCGACGCCGTGGCCCCGCACGGGGTGGCCTCGGGCGACCGCTACTCCCCCGAGCTGATGGCCTCCCTGAACGGTTGATCCTGCCAGGGTGCGGAAGACCGGGCCGGGGGCGGCACTGCGGGGCCGACCACCCGCGCCGCCGCCTGGGCGACCGTACGCGCCCACGGCAGAGCCGTCCGGGTGCGTGCGGGTGGCGACAGCGCTGACCGGGCACGACGATCCGGCCGACGCCGATGTCGCCGCCTGCGCCGAGGCGGATCCGCCTGCGCCGAGGCGGATCCGGAGCCGTTCCTGGACACGGCCGTCGAACGCCGGCTCGGCACCGGCGCACTGCTGCGGGCCCTGCGGGCGGCGCACGGCGGGCATCGAACGCCCTGGGCGGTCCGCACTCGACGGAGGCTGTCCTGCGCGAGCCCTACCGGATCGACCGGGCGCCGATTGCGGGGGCCGGGCTCGGCCGCCGGCTGCCGCGCACGGCCGCGGGCATCCTGGCGTGCCGCCCCGACTGCCCGCCGGAGGCCGCGGCAGTCCTGCGGACCGGGCAGCCGGCCCGCCCCGGGAGCCGTATCTGCCGCCGCGCTCGACCTGGCGGCCCGAGTGGAAGCCGCCCTGCGCTACCGGCCCGCTCGGGACGAGCGCCGCTTCGGCGCGCCATGCCCTGCGGACCACGGTCGCCCACCACACCCGCGAGGACCCGCACACGGTCACGCTCGACCACCTCGGCGCGGTCATCAAGACCGCGGCCCTGCCGGCACGCCGGGCCGCCGGTGGTGTGAGCGCCGGGCGGTGGGCCGCGTTCCACCCCCTAGTGAGAAGCCACCCGGGCCCGCTGCCCGGGATTCTGGACGAGGTGTCGGCCGCCCACCCGGACGGGATCACAGCATGACGTGCTTGACCTGCGTGTAGTCCAGGAGCCCCGCCATCGACAGGTCGCTGCCGTAGCCCGAGTGCTTGACCCCGCCGTGGGGCATCTCGGAGACGGTCGTGCCGTGGGTGTTCACCCAGACGATGCCGGTGTGCAGGGCCCGGGTCGCGCGCATCGCCCGGTCGTGGTCCGTGGTCCACACACTGGCCGCGAGGCCGTGGCGGACGTCGTTGGCCAGGCGCAGGGCCTCCTCCTCGTCCGCGAAGGACTGCACGGTCACGACGGGCCCGAAGATCTCCTCCTGCACGATCTCGTCGTCCTGGCGGACGCCGGCCACGACGGTGGGCTCGTGGAAGAAGCCGGGCCGCGCGAGGCGGGCGCCCCCGGTGACGATCTCGGCGCGCCGCGGCAGCCCGTCCAGCAAGGACCGGACCGAGGCGAGCTGGGCCGCGTTGTTGAGCGGCCCGAAGTCGGCGTCCGGCTCGTCCGGGGCACCCGTGCGCAGCTTGCCCACTTCGGCCGCGAGGGCCTCGACGAACGCGTCGTGCGCCCGGTGGTGGACCAGGAGCCGGCTGGGCGCCGTGCAGTCCTGGCCCGCGTTGTAGTACGCGACCGCGGCGAGGGCGGCGGCGGTCGCCTCGACGTCCACGTCGTCGTGGACCAGGACCGGGGCATTGCCGCCGAGCTCCAAGTGGACCCGTTTGAGGTCGGCGGCCGCGGCGGCGGCGATCTGCCGGCCGGCGCGCACGCTGCCGGTGACCGCGATGAGGGCGACAGCGGGATGGGCGGTGAGCGTCCGGCCGGTGTCGCGGTCGCCGCAGACCACGTTGAGCACGCCCGGCGGCAGGTGCGCGGCCGCGATGCGGGCCAGGAGCGCCGATGACGAGGGCGTGGTGTCGGCGGGCTTGAGCACGGTCGTGTTGCCGGCGGCGATCGCCGGGGCGATCTTCCACACCGCCATCATCAGCGGGTAGTTCCAGGGAGTGATCTGGGCGCAGACGCCGACCGGTTCGCGCCGCAGCACGGAGGTGCGGCCCTGCGTGTACTCGGCGGCGGCAACGCCCGGCAGGTTGCGCGCGGCTCCGGCGAAGAAGCGGAGGGTGTCGACGATCGCGGGCAGTTCCTCGGTCCTGAACTGGCGGGGAGGTTTCCCGGTGTCGCCCGTCTCGGCGGCCACGAAGGCCTCGGCGTGCTGCTCGATGGCGTCTGCGATACCGAGCAGGGCGCGCTGGCGTTCGGCCGGTGTGGTCGTGGACCAGTGCGCGTACGCGGCTGTGGCCGCCGCGCAGGCGGCGTCCGTGTCGGCCCTGCCCGAGCGCGGGGCGTGGGCGTGCACCCGCCCGGTCGCGGGGTCGACCAGCTCCATCGTCCCGCCCGAGACGGCGGGCCGGTCCACGCCCGCAATGTGGTTGAGCACGGAGCCAACGGCGGTGGGGGTGGCGGTGTCTGTGGGGCTGCCGGTCCAGTTGTCGGTGTCAGCCACGGTGCAGCGCCTCCTTGGCGGCGTCGCGGCCGGTGCGTACCGCGCCCTCCATGTAGCCGGCCACCCACTGGTCGGATCCGCAGACGTAGAAGGGTGGTTCGTGGGTCCCGTGGCGGGGGCCGACGGCCGTGACGTCGCCGGGGGTCCACTGGGTTACGTATCCCTGGGTCCAGGGGTCGGTGCCCCACATCCGGACGTAGGTGGCGAGCGGCCGGTGGGCCTCGTCGCCGTAGAGGCGGGCGATGTCGGCCAGCAGCTCGCGGGTGCGCAGCGGGCCCGGCATGCCGAGCAGGACCCCGAGCCTTTCGGGCGGTACGAGGGCGGAGAGGATGCCGTCGCTCTGCGGCCAGGTGCTGCCGAGGACCCCTTCGCATTCGGAGAGGCCGCTGCGGCCGCGGCCCCGCCAGAACGGCCGGTCGTAGGCGGCGACGAACTTCGCTGCGAGGGCCTGGCGTTGACGGTGCAGGGAGGCCAGTCGCTCCTCGGAGACACCGGCGACCGTGACCTGGCGGAGCGGGCCGACGGGCAGGGCGCTGACGACGGCGCCGGCGGTGAGGGTCTCGCCGCCGGCCAGCCGTACGGAGCAGTGGCCGGGCCGGCGGACGGTGACGGCCTCGACCGGCGCTCCGGTACGGACGCGTCCGCCGAGGCCGGCGGCCATGCGCAGGGCGACCGTCGCGGATCCCTCGGCGACCCGCAGGCCCTCCCACGCCTCGTAGTCGTAGTGGTCCGGGCCGCCGGACGCGGCCTCCGGTACCGGGACGGCGGCGTGCTTGCGCAGGGCGGCGAGCAGGGACGTGCGCTCGTACGAGCCGTCGGCGAGGGCGAGTTGGCCGATCTCCCAGAGACGGACGACGGCCGGGGTCGCGCCCTGGGCGCGCAGCCAGTCGCCGACGGAGGTGTGGTCCAGGGCCGCCGCGTCGGGGTGGGACCAGGGGTCGTCCGGGTCGACGGTGCGGGCGAGTGCGCAGAACGCGGCGGTGACCTTCTGGTGGCACGTGTCGTCGCCGGGGCCGAACCAGTGGGGCGGATCGCCCGCGGAGACCCCTTCGGGCGTGGCGCGGGTGAGGGCGCCGGGCTCGGCGACGTAGCTGGGGACCAGGGTGAGGCCGAGCTCCGCGACAAGGGTGAGGTACGCGGTGTGGGCGCGGCCGACGACCTCGCCGCCGAGCTGGACCAGCCGGCCGTCGGGGAGTTCGGTCTGTTCGACGCGTCCGCCGACCCGGTCCCGGGCCTCGACGACGAGGACGTCGGCTCCGCCGGCGGCGAGGTCGCGTGCGGCGGCGAGACCGGCCAGGCCGGCACCCAGCACGATGACGTCGTGGTTCATGGGGGTGTTCCTTCGATCGCGGGTCGGAGTCCGGGACGGGGCCAGGGACGGGGCCGGGGTGCGGTACCGGCCCGGGGCGGGCTTCAGTCCAGGACCAGGCAGTGCTCGGGCTTCCAGCCGATCTCGACGCGCTCGCCGCCGCTCCAGCGGTCCTCCCTGCGGGAGCGGACGGTGTTCTGCTCCAGCACGGACACCGTGACGCCGGGTGCCAGCTCGATGAGGTAGGTGGTCGTCGGGCCGCAGTAGACGGTCTCGCGGACGACGCCGTCGGCCCGGGCCATGTCGGGCTCCAGGTCGGACAGCCAGATCTTCTCGGGGCGGATAGACAGGTTGACCCTGCTGCCCTCGGCGACGGCCGGCCGGTGGCCGACGGGCAGTTCGGGCCCGTCGTCGAGGACGACGCGGCCGGAGCGGTAGGTGCCGGGGACGAGGTTGGAGGTGCCCATGAAGGAGGCGGTGAAGCTGCTCGTGGGGCGCTCGTACACGTCCTCGGGGGTTCCGCACTGCTCCACGCGGCCCTCGTTCATGACGGCGAGTCGGTCCGACATGGTCAGCGCCTCGTCTTGGTCGTGGGTGACGAAGACGAAGGTGATGCCGACCTCGCGCTGGATCTGCTTGAGCTCGACCTGCATGTGTCGGCGCAGTTTGAGGTCGAGTGCGGCCAGCGGCTCGTCGAGGAGCAGTACCTGGGGCCGGTTGACGAGGGCGCGGGCGAGCGCGACGCGTTGCTTCTGGCCGCCGGAGAGGGTGGGCGGCTTGCGGTTCGCCAGGTGCCCGAGCTGGACGAGGTCGAGCATGCCGGAGACCCGTTCGCGGATCTCGGCGCGGCCGACGCCCTTGCGCTTGAGGCCGAAGGCCACGTTGTCCGCGAGCGAGAGGTGGTCGAAGAGGGCGTAGCTCTGGAAGACGGTGTTCACGTTGCGCTTGTTGGGCGGCAGGCCGGTGACGTCCTGGCCGTCGAGCAGGACGCTGCCCGCGGTGGGGTCGGAGAAGCCGCCGATCATCCGCAGGAGGGTGGTCTTGCCGCAGCCGGAGGGTCCGAGGAGGGAGAAGAACTCTCCCTGGGCTATGTCGAGTTCGACGTCGCGCACGGCGTAGGTGTCGCCCGCGGCAGAGTACTGCTTGCTCACGCGGTCCAGCCGGACCGCGGGGGTCGGGTGGACGGGAATGGGGGGCACCGCGGTCGGGGTCTTGGCGGGCGAGGTCTTGGGGGTCGGGGTCATGACTGTCACTTCCCGGAGAGCAGGTCGAGGCCGCCCCTGCGCCCGAACAGGCGCGGGATGGCGAGCGCGAGGACGATGAGGCCGATGGATCCGGCCAGCATCAGGGTGCCGACGGCGTTGATGGTGGGCTGCACGCCGAATCTGATCGCCGAGTAGATGCGCACGGACAGCGGCTGGGGGTCGACGCCGGTGGTGAAGTAGGCGAGGACGAAGTCGTCGAAGACGAGGGCGAAGATCAGCACCGCGGAGGCGAGGATGCTGGGGAGGAGTGCGGGCAGGGTCACCAGGCGCAGTGCCTGCCTGCGGGTGGCGCCGAGGTCCATGGCCGCCTCTTCGACCTCCGGATTGAGGGCGGCGATGCGGGAGCGGAGGATGACCGTCACGTAGGAGATGGAGAAGGTGATCTCGGCGAGCATCACGGTGGTGGTGGAGAGGGTGATGCCGAGGCCCTTGAAGAGGAGCATCGCTGCGACGCCGGTGACAATCTCCGGGGTGATCAGCGGGACGAGCATGATCAGGCCGGCGAAGGAGCCCAGGCGGCTGCGGCTGCGTACGAGGCCCAGCGCCAGGGCAACGCCGAGGACGAGCGAGCCGGCCATGGCGACCAGGGACACCCGCAGGCTCATGCCGAGCGAGTCGAGGAGTGCGTCGTCGTGGAGGAGGGCCGTGTACCAGCGGAGGCTGACGCCGTCGAGGACGGTGAGGGACTTCTGGGCGTTGAAGGAGAACAGGACGACGACGCCGACAGGGAGGTAGAGGAGCGCGAAGAAGAGGGCGGTGACGGCGATGGCGAAGCGGGGCCGGCGCTCGGCTCCGCGCCGGCGGCGCTGCTGGGTGCTCATCGGGCGGCCTCCGCCTCGTCCTTGCGGGTGCGTCGCAGGTAGCCGAGCATCCCGATGAACAGGACCGCCATCAGGAGCATGGTGAGGGCCGAGCCGAGCGGCCAGTTCTGGCCCTGGAAGAACTTGTCCTGGATCAGGTTGCCGATCATGATCTGGTCGGGTCCTCCCATGAGCTGGGCGCTGACGAAGTCGCCCATGGCGGGCAGGAAGACGAGGACGCAGCCGGCGGCCGCTCCCTGCCGGGTGGCGGGGACGGTGACGAAGAGGAAGGTGCGCAGGGGGCCGCCGTAGAGGTCGCGGCCCGCCTCGATGAGCGAGGTGTCCATGCGCTCCATCGCCGCGTACAGCGGGATGATCATGAAGACGACGAAGCCGTAGACGAGTCCGGCGATGACTCCGACGCCGGTCTGGAGGATCTTGGTGCCGTCGTCGGCGAGGCCGACCGCGCGCAGGGCCCGCAGCAGTGGGCCGTCGTCGGAGAGGACGACGGACCAGCCGTACATCCGCACCAGATAGTTGGCGAAGAACGGGACGACGATCGCGGCGATCAGCAGGTTCTTGAAGCGGCCGCCGCGCAGTGCGATGGCGTAGGCGACCGGGTAAGCCACGGCAAGGCTGATGAGGCAGGTGATCAGCGCGTAGCCGAGGGAGCGGAGCAGGACGGTGCTGTAGGCGGGGTCGGCCAGTGCGGTGAGGTTGGAGAAGTTGAGGCCGAAGCGCGGGTTGCCGAGGGGGTCGGTGGTGCCGAGCGCGAGGGTGGCCACGAGGAGGAGCGAGGCCACGAGGAAGCCGGTCATCCAGAGGGTGCCGGGGAGCAGGAGCCAGGTCCACAGGCGCGGCTGGGACCTGGCGCCGGTACGGGGCGCCGTCTCGGCCCGCCCGCGGGTCCGGGTACGGGTCCGGCTCAGGGTGCGGGTGCGGGCCGGGCCGGTGGGTCCGTCCCCGGCGGCCGGGTCCTCGGGCGGGCGGACCTCGGTCCCGGTCTGGTTGCTGCGTGCCATGTCAGCCGGCCTTCACTTCGGTCCAGGCGGCGTCGCGGGCCCGTTCGGCCCGTGCGTCACCGTTGCGGAAGAAGAGGTCGGCCTTGAGGTCGTCGGCGCTCACCACGCACTGGGGAAACGGTTCGACGAGCGCGGCGTACGTGTCCTCGGTGCCGCGGACGGGCATCGGGTAGCCGATGTACTCGATGTTCTTCTTCACGTTCTCCGGGCGGAGCATGTAGTCGATGAAGAGCATCGCGGTGCCGGGGTGCTGCGCGTCGGCCGGGATGGCGTAACAGTCGGAGTTGACGGGTGCTCCCTCGCGGGCGACTTCGAAACCGAAGACGGCCGGGTCCTCGGCCTGGGCGAGCATGGCGGCCATGTCCCCGCTCCAGGCCTGGGTCATGTCGGCGTTTCCGTTGAGGAGGTTGTTGTAACTGTCGCTGGAGAAACCGCGCAGGCGGGGGCGGAGCGAGCGCAGGGAGTCGGTGACACGGGCGAGATCGCCGACGTCGCCGGTGGTGAGGTCGAGGCCCAGCTTGAGGGCGCCGAGTCCGAGCACCTCGTCACGGTCGTCGAGGACGAAGACCTTGCCCTTGGCCTTGTCGTTCCACAGGTCGTTCCAGGAGCCGGTCAGGTCGCCGAGCCGGTCCCGGCGCCAGCCGATGCCCGTTTTGTACATGGTGAAGGGGACCGTGTGCGCGGAACGGGCGTCGTACCAGGGGTCGGCGAAATAGTCGTAGCCGCCGAACACGGCCTCCGCGCCCCGCAGCCGGGAGTGGTCGATCGTGCGCAGCCGGCCGCCGGCCGCGAGACGCTGCGCCCACTTCGCGGTGGGGAAGATGATGTCGTAGCGGTTGCCGGCGTTGAGTTTGGCGGCCATGCCCTCCATGGAGTCGTAGTTCGACTGGACGACCTTGACGCCGTACTCCTTCTGGAAGCCTTCGAAGACGGTGGGGTCGACGAAGTCCGCCCAGTTGAAGTAGACGAGGTCGCCGTCGACCTTGACGTCGATGGGTGCTTCGGCGGTGGCGCTGCCGGCCCGGGCGTCATCGGTGGCGAAGCCGCAGCCTGCTGCGGTCAGGGCGAGGGCGGCGGCGGTGCCGGCGCGGAGGAAGGAGCGTCTGGTCGGGGGGAGTGCCTCGGGGGACATGGGGTCCTCTCCGTAGGGCCGCAGGGGGACGGCGGGAACGAGCGGTGCGTGGGGGCTCGGTCGGTGCGGTGGGCGCGGGGCGGGGTGTGCGGGTCCGCGTTGCGTTGCGCACGTGCGGTCGTGCGGGGTGATGCGGTCGTGCCGGTGATGCGGGCTTGCGGTGATGCAGGCTTGCGGTGATGCGGGCTTGCGGTGATGCGGGCTAACGGCGGTGCGTGCGATGGTGCGTTTGTGCCGATGCGGTGGTTACGACTCGGCGCCGTCGAGGTCGGCCCGGATGCGGCCGGCGAACCAGCCGACCGCGGACTCCCGGCGGGACAGCGGCCCCGGCTCAAACCCGGGGGTGGAGAGCCCCTTCTGCACCCGCGCGACCAGCTCGGCGTCCTCGTCGTTGGTGATCCAGCCGATGTGGATGTTCAGGCGCCGGGCGAGGCGGGTGCGCAGGCTGGTGCCGCGGCGGGTGTAGAACGCACCGGGTACGGCGACGCGGTCCACCGCCGTCGGGATGGCGGTCCAGGCCAGTACGTGGTCGGGGTAGAAGTCGATGAGCGTGTTCGGGTAGATCACCGCGTACCGCCAGATGCGGCGATCGGCCTCGGCCAGGCCGGGCATGGGCGCGGCGATGCGCTGATAGAGGCGCTCGGCCCAGTTCGAGGACGGCTTGTCGCGCAGCGGCGAGGCGAAGAGCGCGTAGGACTCCTCGATCTCGCAGGTGTAGCCCTGGTAGTCGAGCAGCCGCATCAGGCCGGGATGGGCGACCGGGACGTGATAGCCCTCCAGGTAGTTGTCGACCGCCACCTTCCAGTTGGCCTGCTGCACTTCGGCGGCGGCCAGGTCGTGGATGCGGGCGCGGCCGATCGGCACCAGGTCGGTTCCGGCGTAGTGGCCGACCGCTTCCGCGAGGCCCGCGCAGCTCTCGGCGAGCGGCACGGCGTCGAGGTCGAGGTTGACGAAGACGAAGCCGAGGAAGGACTCGACGCGGGCCGGGAACAGGCCGAGCTTCGGCTTGTCGAGGCAGGGGATCTGACGGGCCTCCGGGGCGCCGACCAGGCTTCCGTCGAGCCGGTACGTCCAGCCGTGGTACGGGCAGCGGATCGCCTTGCCGTCCGGCTCGGGGGTGGTGACCAGGCGTGTTCCGCGGTGGCGGCAGACGTTGAGGTGGGCGGCGAGGCCGCCGTCCTCGGTACGGACGACCAGGACCTCGCGGTCCGCAACGGTGGCGGCGAGCCGTGCCCCCGGGTTCGGGAGGTCGGACTCGTGGCAGACGAGCTGCCACGACCGGCCGAAGACGTGCCGGGTCTCCGCGGCGGCGGTGTCGGGATCGGTGTAGTAGCGGGCCGGGAGGGCGGGCCCGGGGGCGTCGCCGGCTGTGGCCGCGCCGGGGGCGGCGCGCCGGGCGGGGGCCTCGGGCACGGCGGCCTCGGGCGCGGGGGTCTCCGGGACCGCGACCTCGGAAGCCTCGGGCGCGACTGCCTGGCCCGGTGGGCCGGTCCGGCCGGCACGGGCAGTGCGCTCGGCGCCGTCGGTTCGGCCGGAGCCATCGGCGCCGTCGGTTCGGCCCGAGCGGCCTATCGGTGTTTCGGGAGCTCTTGAGTGCATCGGTGACTCCTCCGTGCCGGAGTGCGGCGATCGGTGTCGGCGTTCGATGGCGAGGCGAGGGCAAGGCAGGACGAAACAGAACACGGCAGGGCAGCACGGCCCAGGGGCGGACAGACGGCCGGGGCGGGACGCCGGGACCGGGCTGACCGATTGGACAGCCACATTGCTGGCTCATTTCCGCCGGGTCAAGACTTGTTCACTGACCGATCGGTCAGCTAGCGTGATTCTTGCCTGACCGATCGGTCAGCAAACGTGCTTTCCTGTCGCCGCACCGGCACTGCTCCGCATTCGTCCTGTTCACCGGGGCGGGCGCAGCCGTGCGGCCCGCCCGGTCCCCCGGGCCCGCACCCCCGATCCCCTCCGATCCCCCTGCCGCACCCACGGCTCCCACCGGGCGCCGGGCCGGCGGCGGCATCCCATCTCCCGGAGGCACGCATGAGCGGTCGTCGGCGTCTGGACTGGCTCGGACTGACCCCCGAACCGGAGCGAGAACTCCCCATGGCGGTCGCCGCCCTGCGCGCCTCGTCACACGGCGCGCCCGGCGGGCGACAGGAGGAGCTGGCCGCCACCGAGCGGCGCCGCGTGGAGCGCCTGATCCTGCGCGGCGGCCGGCACAGCTGGCTCCGCTACCTCGCCGAGGTCACCGACCTGGTGACCGGCGTGGCCGCCGGCTCACGGGCGGGCGACCCCGCCGCCGCCCTGCTCGCGGCCGAGGTCGTCCTCGACCACCACCACATGCTCATCGGCCTCCCGGGACCGGGATACGGCCGCACCGCGCAGGACCGTACGGCGCTGGAGAGCGCCGTACGGGCCCTGCGCACCCACACCGGAACAGGAGCCGGCCGATGACCACCATCCGACTACCGGCGTCACAACAGCCGGGCACCGTCCTCGGAGCGTCACCGCACGTCGCGGAGAGCGCCGACGCCTACCGCGCCACCGGCGGCTACGACGATGCCACGGGCCCGGAGGAGCTGCTCGCCCACCTCGCCGCCTCCGGGCTGCGGGGCCGGGGCGGGGCCGGGTTCCCGGCCGCCGTGAAGCTGCGCTCCGTACGCCACGGCGGCGGCTGCCCGGTCGTCGTGGCGAACGGCGAGGAGGGGGAACCGGGCTCGGCCAAGGACCGCTGGCTGCTGCGGGCCCGCCCGCACCTGGTCCTCGACGGTCTCGTCCGCGCCGCCGCGGTCACCGGCGCCGTACGCGGCTTCGTGTACCTCTCGGACCCGGCCGCCGGCGAGAGCGTGCGCCGGGCCCTGGCCGAGCACCCGCCGCCGCTGCCCGTGGAGGTCGTCGAGACCGACCACACCTACGTCGCCGGCGAGGAAACGGCGGTGGTCCGCCGGATCGACGGCGGGCCGGCCCTGCCCACCGCCAAGCCGCCCCGTCCCTTCGAGCGGGGGGTGGGCGGTGCGCCGACCCTGGTGTCCAACGTCGAGACGCTCGCCCGGATCGCGCTCACCGCCGCCCGGCCCGGCCAACGGCGCGCCATCGCCCGCAGCACCCTGGTGACACTGTCCGGCGGCCCGGCCGCGCCGGTGCTCACCGAGGTCCCGTACGGGATCCCGCTGCGCACACTGGCTGCGCGCCACGGGAGCCCCGACGCTGCCGGAGCACTGATGGGCGGACTCTTCGGCGGACTCGTCGACGCGCACGCCCTGGACCTCCCGCTCGAACCCGACGCACTCGGCTCGGCGGGCACCGCCCTGGGCTGCGGTGCGATCCACTTCCTCACCCCCGACGGCTGCCCGGTGACCACCGCCGCCGATGCCGCCTCCCACCTCGCGGCCGAGAGCGCACGGCAGTGCGGGGTCTGCGTCTCCGGCACCGCCGCCGTCGGCAAGGCCCTGTACGGCCTCGCGGCCGGTACCGCGGGCCCGGACACCGCGGACAACCTGCACCGCTGGTCGCAGGGCCTGCGCGGACGCGGTGCCTGCGGGCTGCTCGACGCCGCCGCGGGGATCGCCGGCAGCCTGCTCCGCTCCTTCCCCGGGCTCGTCCGCTCCCATCTCGCCGCTCCGTGCCCGGTGTGCGCGGACGCCGCACCCGCGGACGGCCGCCACCGCCTCACGGTGGCCGTGCCGCAGGTCGCCGGAGCCTGCCCGCGCCCGGCCCGCGTGCCCGCGCCGCCACCGGCCGCCTCCCCCACCACCATCCCGCTGCCCGCGCTGAAAGGAACGCCGTGAAACTCCTGCTGGACTCCACCCGCTGCCAGGGCTACGGACTGTGCCAGGAACCCGCACCCGATCTGGTCGAACTCGACGAATGGGGCTACGCGAACGTCATCGCCGTCGCCGTCCCGGCCGGCACCGAGGACGCCGCCCGCGCCTGCGTCGACAGCTGCCCCAACTCCGCCCTCCGCGTGGAGGGATGACATGCCCAGCGACGACATGCCCCGTGATGGCATACCCGGTGATGACATGCCCCGTGACCTGACCGCCCTCTTCGACCCCCGCTCGGTCGCCGTCGTCGGCGCCAGCGACGACCCGGCGAAGTACGGCCACGCCGTGGCCTCCCAGGCACTGCGCGCCCCCGACCGGCGACCCGTGCACCTGGTCAACCGGCGCGGCGGCACCGTACTCGGCCGGACGGCCGCCCCCTCCCTCTCCGCCCTCGGCGAACCCGTCGACCTGGTGGTGATCTCCGTACCCGGCGCCGGCTTCGAGGCGGCCGTCGACGAAGCCCTGGCCTGCGGGGCGAAGGCCCTCGTCGCCATCACCGCGGGCTTCGCCGAGGCCGGACCCGCGGGCCTGGCCCGGCAGCGCGCGATCGCCGAGCGGGTCCGGGCCGCCGGAGCCGTCCTCGTCGGACCCAACTGCCTGGGCATCGCCGACAACACCACCGAGCTGTACCTGGCTTCGGACCGCTTCGCCCCCGGCGGTGTCGCCCTGCTCAGCCAGAGCGGCAACCTCGCCCTCGAGCTCCAGCTCCGCGGTGAGCCGCACGGCCTGGGCTTCTCCCGCTTCGTCTCCCTGGGCAACCAGGCCGACGTCACCCTCGTCGACCTCGTCCAGGACTGCGCCCGCCACGAGGCCACCTCCGCCATCGCCGTGTACGCCGAGGACTTCGGCGACGGCCGCGCCTTCGCGGCGGCCGCCGCCGCCGCGGGCAAGCCGGTGGTGCTGCTCACCGCCGGCCGGGGCGCCGCCTCCGCGCGCAGCGCCCAGTCCCACACCGGGGCGCTCACCACCTCGTCCGACGTGGTGGCCGCCGCCTGTCGCGACGCGGGGGTCGAACTGGTCCGCACGCCGCGGGAGATGACCGTCGTCCTGGCCGCACTGGGTGCGGGAGCGCGTACGAGCGGCCGGCGCACCGCGGTCCTCACCGACGGCGGCGGCCACGGCGCGATCGCCGCCGACGCGGCCGAGGACGCCGGGCTCGGCGTACCGGAACTCGGCGCGCCGACGCAGGACGCGCTGCGCGGCGTGCTGTGGGAGCAGTCCTCGGTCGGCAACCCCGTCGACCTGGCGGGCATGGGTGAGCAGCGGCCCCTCTCGTACGCGGACACCGCCCGGGAGCTCCTCGCCGCGGACGAGGTCGACGCCGTCCTGATGACCGGGTACTTCGGCGGGTACGCCGCCTCCGAGGGCGGTCTGGGCGGCGGCCCGTCGGGGGGTTCCGTACTCGCCGACGGCGAGACCGCGGCCGCCAAGGAGATCGTCGCGCACCTGACCGGCGTACCGAAGCCCCTGGTCGTGCAGTCGATGTATCCGCAGTCGCCGAGCTGCCGGGTGCTGGCCGAGGCAGGGGTGCCGGTGTTCGCCGCCACCGAGGACGCCGCCCGCGCGCTGGCGGCGATGACCGGCCGGGCTGCGGCCGGCACCGGCGGTGTCCCGCCGCTGCCGGCCGCGGCCGAGCCGCTGCGGGATCCGGGCTACCACGGGGTGCGGGCGCTGCTCGGCGCCGCCGGCGTCCCGTTCCCGCCGGCGCGCGAGATCACGGACGAGGCGGGACTGCTCGCCGCGGCAGCGGAGTTCGACGGGCCGTACGTACTGAAGGCCCTGCACCTCCTGCACAAGTCCGACGCCGGCGGCGTGGCGCTGCGCCTCGCCGACCGGGACGCGCTCCTGGCCGCGTACCGGGAGATGCACGCCCGGCTCGGTGCGCCCGCCTACTCGGTCGAGGCGATGGCCGACCTCACGGACGGCATCGAACTGATCGTGGGCGTGAACCAGGACCCCCGGTTCGGGCCGGTCGCCCTGGTCGGGCTCGGCGGTGTCCTCACCGAGACGCTCCGCGACGTCGCCTTCGCGCTGGCGCCCGTGCCGGCCCGGCGGGCCGAGGCCCTGCTGCGCGGTCTGCGCAGTGCGGCGCTGCTGGACGGCGTACGCGGCCGGCCGGCCGTCGACGTGGCCGCGGCGGCCGCCGTCATCGAGCGGATCACCACCGTCGCCGCGGCGCATCCGGAGATCGCCGAGCTGGAGGTCAACCCCCTGCTGGTGCGCCCGGACGGCGCCCTCGCCCTGGACGCACGGGCCGTCCTGGGCTGACCGCTCCACCCACCACCCCCTGTGCTCTGGAGGACTGACCGCAAATGGAATTCCGCTACACACCCGAGCAGGCCGACCTCAAGGCCCGAGCCGCCGCCTACTCCCGGCTCCTGATGACGTACGAGGACCGCTCCGAGGAGGCGGGCGGCCCGCTGCCCGTCGAGACCGTCCGCGAACTGACCCGTGCCGCCGTCGAGGCGGGCGTCTACGCGATCAACATGCCGGCCGAATGGGGCGGCGCGGGCCTGTCCCTGCTGGACCAGGTCATCGTCGAGGAGGAGTTCGGCAAGGTCACCAACTGCCTCTGGGACATCCCCTGGCGGCCGGCGAACGTCCTGGCGTACGGCACCGAGGCACAGCGGGAGAAGTACCTGCTGCCGGTCATCCGGGGCGAGCGGTTCGACGCGTTCGCGGTGACCGAGCCCGGTGCGGGCTCCGACCCCGGATCGGGCACGAGCACCGCCACCCGTACCGACGGCGGATGGCTGCTGAACGGCGAGAAGTGGTTCGTGACCTGCGGCGACATCGCCGACTTCCTGCTGGTGCAGGCCGATGCGGGGCCCGAGCGTGCGGCCACCCTGTTCTTCGTGGACAAGGAGGCGCCCGGGGTCGAGATGACGCGCGTCCCGCGGTTCATGCACTCCGCGGTGAACGGGCATCCCGAGTTCACGTTCACCGATGTCTTCGTTCCCGACGAGGACGTGCTCGGCGGTGTCGGCAACGGCTACGAACTGACCAAGGAGTGGTTCACCGACGAGCGGCTGATGATCGCCGCGCGGACCGTGGGCGCGGCCGAGCGGGCGCTGGAACTCGCCCGGGACTGGGCGATCGAACGCCGCCAGTTCGGCTCCCGCATCGCCGACTTCCAGCTCATCCAGGGCATGCTCGCCGACTGCGCGGTCGACATCGCCGTCAACCGCGCCTACACGCACCAGGTCGCCTGGGAGGCGGACCGGCCGGAGACCGACCGCAAGACGCTGCACGCGAAGGCCTCGACGGCGAAGCTCGCGGCGAGCGAGGCCGCGGGGCGGGTCATCGACCGGTGCGTGCAGATCTTCGGCGGGCGCGGCTACGACCGTACGTACCCCGTCGAGCGCATGTACCGCGAACTGCGCGTCGACCGGATCTGGGAGGGCACGTCCGAGATCCAGCGGCTCATCATCGCCAACGAGCTGATCAAGCGCGGCACCCGGGCCCTCGCCCTCCCCGTCACCCGTGCCGACTCCCTTCCCGACTCCCTTCCCGGCTCGCTTCCCGGCTCCCTTCCCTCCGCTTCCTGACGACCGCTCCCCCGACACGACCCAGAGGACAGACACCCATGGACTTCCGCCTCACCGCCCGTCAGGAAGAACTGCGGAGCTCGGCGCGCGCGCTCACCGACTTCATCACCAAGTACGAGCTCGACTGCGAGGAGAACAACGGGCTGCCCCCGCAGGCCCACACCGAGATCCGCGACGCGGTCCTCGACAGCGGGCTGCAGGCCGTCAACATGCCGAAGGAGTGGGGAGGCGCCGGTCTCACGATCCTGGAGCAGGTCACGGTCCAGGCGGAGCTCGGCCGGCTCACCGGAGCCCTGTGGGACATGGTGTGGCGACCGGCCAACGCCCTGTCGTACTGCACGCCCGAGCAACGCGAGCGCTACCTGGTCCCGGTGATCCGGGGGCAGCGCCGGGACTGCTACGCGGTGACCGAGCCGGAGGCCGGCTCCGACCCGCAGAGCCTGCGGACCACGGCGACGCGGACCGACGGCGGGTGGGTGCTGAACGGCGAGAAGTGGTTCGTCACCGTCGGCGACCACGCCGACTTCATGATCGTGCTCGCCGCAGCCGGGGAGGAGCGCGCACCGACGCTGTTCCTCGTCGACAAGGACACGACGGGCATCGAGATGACCCGGGTGCCGCGCTGGATGCACACCTTCGTCTACGAGCACCCCGAGTTCACCTTCACCGAGGTGTTCGTCCCCGAGGACGCGGTGCTGGGCGAGGTGGGCCAGGGCTACGACATCACGCGCTCCTGGTTCACCGAGGAGCGGCTGATGATCGCCGCCCGGACGATCGGGGCGGCGGAGCGGGCTCTGGAACTGGCCCGGGACTGGGCGATCGAACGCCGCCAGTTCGGCTCGCCCATCGCCGACTTCCAGCTCATCCAGGGCATGCTCGCCGACTGCGCGGTCGACATCGCCGTCAACCGCGCCTACACGCACCAGGTCGCCTGGGAGGTCGACGAGGGCGCGCTCGACCGTAAGACGCTGCACGCCAAGGCGGCCATCGCCAAGCTGGCGGCCAGCGAGGCGTCGGGCCGCGTCGTCGACCGGTGCCTGCAGATCTTCGGCGGGCGCGGCTACGACCGCTCCTACCCGGTCGAGCGGCTCTACCGCGAACTGCGCGTCGACCGCATCTGGGAGGGCACGTCGGAGATCCAGCGCCTGATCATCGCAGGCGAACTGGTCAAGCGTGGTACGGGCGTTCTGCAGATGCCCTCCGCCGGGTGACCGGGCCGGCGGTCCGGGCGGTGCCCGCGGGTGCCGCCCGGACCGCCGCCCGCCCCGTACGGACCTGAGGAACCACAGGAGGGAGGACGGATCGATGACCGATGTCGAACGGGTCGGGGTAGTGGGCTGCGGGCTGATGGGATCCGGCATCGCCGAGGTCTGCGCCCGAGCCGGGCGGGACGTCGTGGTGCTGGAGACGACCCGTACGGCCGCGGTCGCGGGCCTGGAGCGGATCACCCGCTCCCTGGAACGCGCCAGGGCGTCCGGAAAGCTGACCGATGCCGAACGGGACGCCGCCGTCGGCCGGATCTCGGTGACCACCGACGTGGCCGGGCTGGCGGACCGGGACCTCGTCGTCGAGGCGGTCGCCGAGGACGAGAGGGCGAAGCTGGAGGTGTTCGCGCTGCTGGACCGGGTGGTGGAGCGCCGGGACGCCGTCCTGGCGACGAACACCTCCTCCATCCCCGTCATCCGGCTCGCCGCCGCCATCTCGCGGCCGGAGCAGGTCGTCGGCCTGCACTTCTTCAACCCCGTCCCGGTGCTCCCCCTGGTCGAGCTGGTTCCCTCCCTGCTCACCGGGGAGGAGACGGTGCGGCGGACGCGCGCGTTCGCCACCGGGGTGCTGGGCAAGGAGGTCGTCCGGGCCCAGGACCGGGCGGGCTTCGTGGTGAACGCACTGCTGGTGCCCTACCTGCTGGCCGCCGTACGCATGGCCGAGTG
Source organism: Streptomyces sp. NBC_00029 (assembly GCF_045160505.1). Lineage (NCBI taxonomy): Bacteria > Bacillati > Actinomycetota > Actinomycetes > Kitasatosporales > Streptomycetaceae > Streptomyces > Streptomyces sp. NBC_00029. Next base: position 8,494,213 of record NZ_CP108292.1, on the reverse strand, counting down.
CGGCACCGCTTCTGCCGAGGACATCGACCGGGGCATGACCCTGGGCTGCGCGCACCCGCTGGGGCCGCTCGCCCTGGCCGACCTGATCGGACTGGACACGGTGCAGGCCATCGCCCGGTCGATGTACGCGGAGTACCGGGAGCCGCTGTACGCCCCGCCGCCGCTGCTGGCCCGGATGGTCGACGCGGGCCGGCTGGGCCGCAAGACGGGCCGGGGCTTCCACACCTACGGCGCCCGTGGGGGTGTCGTGATGAGCGAGGATGGGGGCATGGTGGCCACGGCAACCGGGCCCACCCGCCCGGTTCACGGGCGCCGACACGGGGAGCAGCCAACGTGACCAAGGCCGAGCGCGCACTCGAGACGCGTGAGCGAATCCTCACGGCCGCGTGCGAAGTCATCGCCGACATCGGCTTCGAGAACGTCAGCATGCGCAAGGTCGCCGAGCACGCCGGGGTGTCGAAGGCCCTGCTGCACTACCACTTCGACACCCGGGAGAAGCTCTTCGCCGAGGCGATGACGCACTCCTTCGCCCAGACCGGTACGGACACCGTGGGCGTTGCCGACTCGGTGCCCGCCTCCGTCGTCCTGGCCCGCATCCTGCGGAGCATGCTGCCGAGTGATGCCGAGCTGCGCCAGGACTGGAAGCTCTGGCAGGAGCTGTGGGTGCGCGCCCAGCGGGACACGGCGGCCCGGCACTTGGCCGTCGACCTGTACGACCAGCTGCACGCCTGGGTGACCGGGGCCGTGGAACGGGGCATCCGCTCCGGGGAGTTCACCGAGTGCGACGTGGCCGCGCTCGGAACCCTGGTGCTGGCGCTGTGCGACGGCCTCGGCATCCGGCTGATGCTCGACGATCCGCGGGTGGACCTGACGTCGGCCAGGTCCACGATCTGGCGGACCATCGCACCCACGCTGGGCATCGGCCCCCAGTTCCCGCAGACGGAGGGGGAGGCCTGACCGCAGGGGACGGCCGCGTTCAGCCCGGACCGTGCACGGTCTGCACGTAGCCGTTGGGGTCGACGGTGAGGGCGACGCGCTCCTTCTTGTTGCCCAGGGCCAGCACGATCCAGACGACGCCCCACAGCAGGCACGTGAAGATGGTCAGGATCGCGTGCAGCACGTGGTTGACGTCGCCGCCGCGGACCAGCACGGCCTGGGTCGGGGAGCGGGATTCGACGCGCCACCCGAGGCTGACGTACTGGTTCACGGTCCAGTCGAGGACCGCGGTGCGCCGACCGTCGTCGAGCGGTTCGCCGGCGGGCGAGTAGAGCAGGTCCGGGGGCGGTTCCATGGACGGCCCCCAGGGCTGTGGTCCGTCGGACTTGCGCATCGGTCCAACCTCCCCACGCGTTCGGTAAGGTCCCCCACATCCCCAGGGTGCGCCGGACCGACCGGTCCAGCACGCCGAGCCCGATATCGGACGTTCATTCGATTCAGGGGCGGGGATCGCCCGGCATTGTCAGTGGCCGGCCCTACAGTCGGAGCATCCCATTCAAGGGTTGAGGCGGGCTGCCTCGCTGCACGATCCCGCCCCACCGGACCCCCTCGGGGGACAGCGCCCGGTGGGGTGGCGCGCACCCAAAGGGGTGTCCGGCCTGACCGGCAGAACACCCCTAGCTCCGATCCGGCGGGTCCCTACGCCGCAGAGCCTCCACGAGGGTGGGCCGGGAGTCCACCGACGCATACACGGTCGACACGTCCACCGACCCGGCCGGGCCGAATGTCAGGGGTGCGGCGGAAGGTGTGCGGACGGTACCGCCCGGGGACCCCGGAGGCTGGGGAATCGGCGAATCAGGGGCAGTGCCGGGCCGTCGTCGGCAGGATGGGGGCATGGACCGTGGGGACATGAGGCCGCGCGGGGCGCGGCCGGTGGTGGTGCGGGTACCGGTCGAGCCGGTGGAGGCCGCAGTGGAGGCCGACGCGCTCGACGCCGCGGCGCGTGCGGGCGATGTGGTGGTGCGCGGCCCGCTGTTCGGGGTGGCGGCGCAGTCCGCCGGGGACGGGCCGCGGTGGCGGGTCGTGCTCGAAGTGACGGCCGGCTGCCCCCAGCAGGCCCGCGACGGGCTGAACTCGCAGCTGTGGTTCCGCGCGAAGGACGAGGCGAAGGACCGGGCGGAGCGGCGTGCACTGCTGGCGGCGGTCGCCCGGCTCGAGAGCGAGCGGGTCGACGAGCTCCTCATGTCCGGGACCCGGTACCGGGTGGTGCGCGCCGAGGAGTACGCCGCCTCGGGTCCGGGCGGTATCGAGGCACCGCGCCCGACCGATCCGGAGCCCCTCGTGCCCGACTGGGACCGGGCCGTCAGGGAATGCGAGATCGACGACGGTCTCGTGGTGGATCCGGACGCGCCGGTCACCCCGACCCAGGCGTTCGAGCAGCTGTCGCTGCGCGACCTGTGTTACACCGGCGCGCGGTTCCCCGAGGAGGTGCGCGCCGACTCCCGGCGGGCGTTGGAGACCCATCCGGACGTCCTGGTGATGCCGCCGACGTTCACCGTCGTGGAGCGGACCGCGGGTGGCTGGCGACCGGTCAGCGGTCCGCACGCGACCCCGCACGCCGCCCGCAAGTCGCTGGACTTCGCCCTGACCTGGATGTGGCCGCGGATGCGCGGCCACATCCCCGAGGACGCCGACCCGCGCGCGGACGCCCGTACCTGGACCGCCCCGGACGGCAAGGAGTCCGCCGACCTGCGGGCCGCGCAGCTGGCGGCGTACGCCGGGGCCGCCGACACGCTCCGGACCGGGCGCGTCAACCGGCTGGAGTTCCAGGACGCCGTGTACCAGATCGCCCGTACCCGTCGGCTGCTGCGCTGGGGTCCCGACGGGCCCGAGGGGCCGCGGCCGTCAGACGTCAACAGCCAGGACCCCGCGCGCATCCACCTCACGCTCGACGAGGACGGCCGCGTCCTGCCCGACGCCTGACCCGGCCGACGGACCGGGCAACACTCAACACGCAACAGCCGCGGAGGGCCCACCACCGGCTCGCCCTCCGCGGACAAGTCGGGGTCCGGCGGGCGTTTCTACGTGCGCCGCAGGACCTCATGGGAAACGGTGGACCCCCCTGTCCGAGACCTGCTGACGCCCCGAGGGAGACACCCCATGGACTGGACGCTCGAAGTAGTCCCCGTCCCTGTCACCGACATGGATCGCGCGAAGAGCTTCTACGCCGACAAGGTCGGCTTCACCATCGACCTGGACGACGAGGTCTCCCCCGGCGTCCGCATCATCCAGATGACCCCGCCGGGTTCCCGGTGTTCCATCGCCATGCTCCGCGGCATGCCCGCGGCACCCGGCAGCAAGGCCATGGCCCCCGGCACTCTGCACGGGCTGCAGCTCTGCGTCACGGACATCGAGGCGGCCCGCGGACAACTGGCCGACCGAGGGGTGGACGTGTCCCCCATTCGGCACGTCGGCCCGACGGGCTGGGAGGAGGGCAAGGGCGACACCTGGAACTCCTTCCTGACCTTCGACGACCCCGACGGCAACAGCTGGGTCGTCCAGGAGGCACCCTCGGAGCTGTCCGAGCGCTGAACGGCCCGACGCCGCGCCGGACGCCGCACCCGACCCCGCACCGACGCGACGGCGGGCAGATGTACCAAGCCCGCCCCCTCCTGGGAGGAATCCCGGCGCGTACAGCCCGGCCGCTCGCACAGACGGCCAGTACATTCCCCATTTCAGCCGGTTCGTTCTATTTTGGGGATGTGCCTTGCGTCGTACCGCTGTCGCCCTCACCCTGCTGACCGCCCTCTCCTGCGGTACCTTCGCCGGCTCGCAGGCCGTCTCGGCCACGAGCGCGCCGACGGTCGGCGTCGGCGGCCGGGGCACGAACATCCTGGTCGTGGGTATCGACAGCCGTGCCGGGATCTCCGCGGCCGAGAAGCGGCGGCTCCACGTGGGCGGCAAGGGCTGCAACTGCACCGACGTGATGATGCTCGTGCACCTGTCCCAGAACCGGCGGCGCGCGAGCATCGTCTCCATCCCGCGCGACTCCTACGTCGAGTACGCGGGCACCACCGGCCCGGCCCGCAGCGGAAAGATCAACGGTGCGTACGCGATCGGCGGGGGCCCGCTCACCGTGGCCACCGTCGAGAAGGCCACCGGGCTGCGCATCGACCACTACCTGGAGACCGGTTTCACGGGCTTCGAGAAGACGGTCGACAACCTCGGCGGGGCGACCGTGTGCACGGACACCCCTCTCAAGGACGAGAACTCGGGCCTCGACATCGGCGCCGGCCGCCACCTCGCCAACGGGAACAACGCCCTGCGCTACGTCCGGGCCCGGCACGTCAACCTCCGGCCCGGCGACCTCGGCCGGGTCCGCCGCCAGCAGCGCGTGGTCAACGACCTGCTGGCGCGCCTCACCGCGGAGGGCTCCCTCAACGGCCCGATCAGCACGGCGCGGACCGTACGCACCCTGCTGAAGACCGTACGCACCGACGAGCGCACGGGACTGGACGACCTGGTCCGCATCGGCTGGTCGCTCGGTCACCTCCGGGCGGACCGGACGGAGTTCGCGACCGTCCCGATCCGGCTCTTCGACCACCGCGTACCCGGTGTGGGCTCCACCCTCGTATGGGACGAGGCCCGATCCGCCGCGCTCTGGGACGCGCTGGGCGCGGACCGCCCGATCACCGGCGACACCCGGATCCAGCCCGTCGCCGAGAATCCGGCCCCCACCGACCCGGCCCGGATCACCGTCCACGTGGACGACGCCGACGTGGCCGCCGCCCTGCGCGGCAACGGGTTCTCCGTCACCGACACCTCCCGGACCGCCCCGCCGGTGCGCCCGGCGGGCCCGCCCGTCATCCGCTACGCCACCGGCCAGCAGGAGAACGCGGCGACCGTCGCGGCCGCCCTTCCCGGCTCCCGCCTGCAGGCCGACCCGGATCTCGACGCGGTCGTCGCGGTCGCCGTCGGAGTCCGGCCCGTGCAGGTCAGGGCCGTGACGTACGACCGGAACGTGGCCGACGGCGCCCCGGTGACCGCCGACCGCCTCCGCTGCGCCGTCGCCGCCCCCGCCGCGGCGGCCGCCGGCGCGGGAGCCGCGCGGCCGGGGGGCGCCACAGAGCCATCCGGGCGACGATAAGAGGTGTGGACGACGCACAGCCGCAGGCCGCACCAGGTGAGCGGCCGCAGGAGCGGACGGCGGCGCGGCTGCGGTGCGGGGGCGGCGGTGGCGGCGGCGCATCCCGGTCCTGCGGGGCTGCCGCAGCGCGAGACCGGGGCCGCCCCGGAGGAGCGGGTGCAGGATGCATGAGGAGATGCCGCTCGACGACCTGATCAGCAGCGCCGCCCAGGACGCCGGAGGATGGCTGGGCGCCCTGTCGGTCGCACTCGTGGCCACCAGCAGCGACGGGATGATCGTCCGCTGGAACCACGGCGCCCAGCAGCTCCTCGGCTACGCCCCGCCCGAGGTGCTGGGGCGGCACATCTCCGACCTGCTCCATCCGGGAGCCGACCGCAGCCTGGGCCGGGCCCTGTGGGAGACGGCCGCCACCGGGCGCGGGGTGATGGGTACGGTCACCGCCTGGCACAGCAAGGGTCACCCGCTGGAGCTGGAGATCTGGGCCTGCCCGGTCCCGGACCGCCGCCACGGCGCCTCGGCCGTGCTGGTCTTCGCCGCGGACGCGCACGCAGCACGCCGTATCCGGGGGTCCTCGGCCGTCTGGGACGGGCTGTTCGCCCGCTCGCCGGTCGGAATCGGGGTCCTCGACACGGAGCTGCGGTTCCTCCAGGTCAACCCGGCCCTCGAAGCGATGAACGGCCTCACGGAATCCGCCCATGTGGGGCGGCGGCTGGCGGAGTTGCTGCCCGAGGTGAACGCCGGCGAGATGGAGGAGGCGATGCGCCAGGTCCTGGACTCGGGTGAGCCGGTCCTCGACCGTCGCCGTACCGGCCGGACCCCGGCCGACCCGGAGCACGACCATGTGTGGTCGTGCTCGTACGTGCGTGTCGAGGACCCGGGCGGCCGGCCGATCGGCGTGATCGCCTCGCTCCTCGACATCACCACGCAGCAGCGCGACCACACCGAGGCCGAGGCGGGCCGCCGCCGCCTCGCGCTGCTCAGCGAGGCGAGCTCCCGGATCGGCGCCAGCCTCGACCTGGAGCGCACGGCGCAGGAACTCGCCGACCTCGCCGTCCCGCACCTCGCGAGCGCCGTCACGGTCGACGTACTGGATTCCCTCGCCCGGGGCATCGAACCCGGCACGGGCCTGGCCGGGGGCGTCGCCCTGCGCCGTCTGGGCAAGGCACCCCTGACCGGCTCCGCCGTCACACAGGCCCTGGCGCCCCTGGGCAGGACCCTCATCTTCCCCACGACCGCCCCCTACAGCCAGGCCCTCGCTGCCCGTCAGCCGTTCCTGATCGCCCACCTCGACGACCGGACCGTCGCACCCGCGGCCCGGCACACCCCCAAGCCGGCCCAGCTCCTGGAGCTGGGCGTGCACTCGTTCATGATGACCCCGCTCGTCGCCCGTGACATGGTCCTCGGCGTCGCCACCTTCTACCGCACCGGGCGGACCGGCCCCTTCGGGTCCGACGACGTCACCCTCGCCGGTGAGCTGTCGGCCCGCGCCGCCATCAGCATCGACAACGCACGCCTCTATCACCACGAACACGAGACCGCGGTCGTCCTCCAGCGCAGCATGCTCCCCCAGCACGTCACCCCACCGCCCGGCATCGAGATCGCCCACCGCTACCTGGCGGCCAGCGACGTCAACGAGGTCGGCGGTGACTGGTACGACGTCCTCCCCCTCAGCGGAGGCCGGGCCGCGCTCCTCATCGGCGACGTCATGGGCCACGGCATCGCGGCCGCCGCCGTCATGGGGCGCCTCTCCGCGACCGTCCGCGCCCTCGGCCGCCTCGACATGCCTCCGACGGCCCTGCTCCACCATCTCGAAGCCACCCTCGCCGACCTGTCGGATCCGATGCTCGCGACCTTCCTCTACGTGGTCTGCGACCCGGTCACCGGACACTGCACGGTCACGCGCGCCGGACACCCGCCCCCGGCCGTGGTCCAGCCGGACGGCACCGTCTACCTCGTCACGACCCCGCCGGGCGTCCCCCTGGGCGTCGGCGGCATCTCCTTCACCACCACCGACATCGCCGTGCCGCCGGGGAGCGTCCTGGTCCTGTACACCGACGGCCTCATCGAGGCCCGCAGCCGCGACATCGACGAGCGCCTCGCCGAGCTCACCGGCCTGCTCGGCGCACCCCAGCAATCGCTCGACCACCTCTGCGACTCCCTCATCGCGCACCTGGTCCCCGCGTCCGCCGACGACGACATCGCCCTCCTCGCGGCCCGCATCGGCGTGCCCGCCCACCCGCCACCCGCGTGAACCGGCCATCGGCCCTCCGGCACTGTCACCGCGCACGTCCGCGCACGTACAGTCCGTGATGCCGACGCACTCCCCGGGGCACCGTCCCGGCAGCCGGACAGGAGAACAGCCGTGGCCACCGACGCCAGCAGCAGGCCGCTCGTCCCACCGCGGTCCGGGACGGGGCGGGCCCTCCCCGAGGCGGACGCCGACTGCGTGGAGCGGTGGCGCACCCACAAGGGTGAACTGGTCGACCTTTTGACGCAGGTACGGGAGCGCCTCGGCGGTGTCGCCGCGTTCCGCCTCGGACCGGAGCCGACCGTCCTGGTCACCGAACCCGAAGCCGTTCAGCACGTACTCGCCCGGCACCCCGCCCGGTACGTCAAGCGCTCCCACCGCGCCCGTCTGCTCATCGGCGACGGGGTGCTCGCCGCGACCGGCGAAGCCTGGCAGCGGCAACGCAAGCTGCTGCAGTCGCAGTTCACCGGGACGGGGATGCGCCGCTACGAGCAGCGGATCACCGCGGCGGCCCGGACCGCGGCCGAGCGGTGGGCCGGCCACGCGCGCACCGGGCGGACCTTCGACCTCGGCGAGGAGATGCGCCGCTTCGCCCTGGACACCATCTGGCGGGCGCTCACCGGGCACCCTCTCGACGAGGCCACGGCACACGAACTGACCGCCGTGGCCACGGTGGTGGCCGCGCTGCCGAGCCTGCCCGCGGATCAGGTGGACGCCCGGGACGCCGTCGCCGGCGATCTGGCCAGGATCGACGCCGTCGCCCGGCACGCGGTGGCCGCGGCCCGGGCCGGAGAGCCCGGCCCCGACGGGCCGGGGCTGCTGCAGGTTCTGGTGGAGGCGGCCGCCGAACGCCCCGAGTACACCGACCAGTTGCTGCGCGACGAGCTCGTCACGCTGCTGGTCGCCGGCCACGAGACCACCGCGACCACGCTGACCTGGCTGTATCTGCTCCTCGACCGCCACCCCTCGGCCCGCGAGGAGGCGCTCGCGGCGGGCCGCCCCGGTTCACCGGAGCGGCGCGCGGCCATCCAGGCCCTGGTCAGCGAGACGCTACGGCTCTACCCGTCCGCCTGGCTCCTGCCCAGGCACGCCGCCGAGGCCGACGTCCTGGCCGGCTACGCCGTCGAAGCGGGCACGGACCTGCTCGTATGCCCCTACCTCACCCACCGCGATCGCGGCCTGTGGCCGGATCCCGAGCACTTCGATCCTCGGCGCTTCACCGCCGCGGGCAGCCGTCCCACCCGGCCGGGCGCCTACCTGCCCTTCGGCATCGGTCCCCGCGCCTGCCTCGGTCAGCAGTTCGCCCTGCGCGAGTCGGTGGCCCTCCTCGAGGAGCTGCTGCCCGGCCACGTCCCGGACTTCCGGTCCGTCCCGGAGCGGGCGGCGTACAGCATCACCGTCCGCCCCGACGGCCCGACGCCCGTCATCCTCACCTCCGCGCTGAAGTGACCCCGTGTCAGCCCTCCCCCGAGGATGCGGTGTGCGAGGCGCTCTCGCGCAGGTCGGGGTCAAGCCGTTCCCGCTGCGCACTTCCGGCCTCGTACACCGCCACAAGATCCGCACGGTTAAGGTGAGATCGGCTTGCGGCAGTGTGCGCAGGGCAGTTGGAAGTATCGGAAGCAGGGGGACCGGGGATGGCTGGCATGCGTGTGCGGATCGAGTCCGGTGACGGGGGCCCGGGTGCGGCCGACGTCGCCGGACCCACCGAACGAACCCGGCTCACCGGGGACTTCGCCGACTGGCTGGCCCAGGACCGCGACGTCTCCCGGCACGCGGGCGTTCACCGCGTCCGCGCGGCGGCCCCGGGCGGAGCCATGTCGGGTGGCGATGTGGTCGAGTGGATCAGCCTCGCGGTCTCGTCCGGCTTCTCCGCCACGGCGCTGGTGTACGCACACCGGACGTTCCGCGCCTCGCTGCCGCCCCGGCTGCGCGCCGGATCGCGACTGGTGGTCGAGTACGACGGTGTCCGTGTGGTCGTCGAGGACGGTACGCCGCAGGACGCGGCCCGCATCGCACGCGCCCTGGCGGCGGGACGGCCGGCACCGGATGTCGCAGGCACCCCGGATGCCGAGGATGCCGCCGACGCCCCGGATGTCTCAGGGCGAACGCCGGAGGGCACGTCCGAGGATGCCCACGGTGCCGGTTCCTGACCCGGTCGAGAGCCGGGCGGTACTGATCGGGATCGACGGATTCACCCACCCGGACCTGGAGCCCCTGCCCGCGGCGGCGGCCGGGGCACGGCGCCTCGCCGATCTGCTGCGGGATCCCTCCGTCTGGGGGCTGCCCGCCGCGCACGTCACCGTGCTGGGCGCGGACGCCTCCGTCTCCCAGGTGCTGGGCGCGGTGCGTGACGCGGCCCTGGAGGCCACGGAGACCCTCTTCGTGTACTTCGCCGGGCACGGGCTGCGCGACCGCGACGAGCGGTTGTACCTGGCCCTGGCCGAGGCGGATGCGGACCATCCGCAGATCGGGACGCTGCCGTACCGGATGCTGCGCGATGTGCTGCGGCAGGCCGGCTACCGGGCGCGGCACCGGGTGACGGTGCTCGACTGCTGCTACAGCGGCCTGGCGGGTGCGATGTCGGGCGCCGGCGTCCCCACCCGTGTCGATCTCGCCCACGCCCTGGAGGAGGCCGAGCACCCGGACGGGAGCGGCGGTGGCGGCGCAGTGCAGGTGCCCGACGCGGACGACTACGGGGACTGCGTGCTGACCTCGGCTCCGCCGACGCGGCGCTCCTTCGTCCCGCCGGGTGCCCGGTTCCCGGAGTTCACCGGTGAGCTGATCGCCCTGCTGGAGCGCGGCATCGCGGGCGGTGGGCCGGAGTTGAGCCTGGAGGACGCCTGGCGCTCCGTACGGCGCCGGATGCGCGAGCGCGGCAGCCCCGAACCCCAGCAGTTCGCCCAGAACGCCGTGGCTGCCCGGATCCGCCTCCGTAACCGGGCCGCCCTCCCCGACACCACGGCATCCCGATTCGGGAACGGGCCGCTCGCCGTCATCGACGCCGAGGAGGGCCGGGTACGGGCGTACGGCGCGGAAGGCCGCGTGCTGCACTCCCCCGCCACCACGCTCGACGCGCTCCTGGAGTGGGCGACGGCCCGGGCGGGGCTCGGCGTGGCACGGCTGAACCGCCACGGTGAGGACGCCGGTCCCCTGCTGGTCCTCACCGACACCGGCGCCGGACGGTTCGGCCTCCCGGCCCGCCCGGACGGCGGTTCCCGGTGCCTTCCGGACGAACACGAGGCCGTCGTGCGGCTTCGGCGGGCGGGCTGGCAGCCGGCGGGGCCCGGCGTCGGTGCCTGGACCCGGCTGTACCGCTCCGGCGCCGGGGGCCGACGGCAGTGGGTGCAGCTGTGCGTGCTGCCCTGGGGCGCGCTCGACCCCCGCCACTGGGGCGGGACCGCACAGCGCCCGCCCGCGGAGGTCGCCCGGGTGCTCGGCACCTATGCCGAGCGCGTCATCACCCCGTGCGGCTCGCCCGCCGACACGGGCCTGGAGCTCATGACCGCGCTGCGGCCGCCGACCCGTGCCGTCCGGGAGAAGCGGACCGGAGCCTGGGTGTCCGCGCCCAATCCGGGTGCGCTGACGGAAGTGGTGGACTTGGCTCCGTGCGAGGACCCGGACGGACACCCCGTGCCGGTGGGCGACCGTTTCGGCTCCCACCTGCGCGAACCGGACCGGGTGTTGCGGGAGGAAACGCACTCCTGGTCGCGTCCGCCGACCGCCGCCGAGCTCCGCGCACCGCACGTGGTCGGCATCAGGGTGAACATGATGCTGGCCTCGGCGGCGAACCGGCTGAGGGTGGGGCAGGGCGCCCCTGTCCACGTCGAGCGGCCGCGCTTCGACAAGACCCTGCCCGGCAGCTGGCTCGTGGACCTGTCCCACATCGCCCTCGACGCGCGCCTGCCCTCCCCGTTCACCCCGCACGGCCGGCCCCCGGCGGGCGCGGCCTGGTACACCACCCCGACGCTCGCCTACGCGGTGGAGCTGGGCTTCGCCGTCCACCCCCTCGAGGCGTACGTCCGTACCCGCAGCGGCGGCTACCTGGACGCCTGGTACAAACGGCTGCGGGACGGCTATCTGGCCACCATGGCCGATCTCGGCGTGACCCCTGGTCTCACCGGCAAGGAGTTCCTGGACGCCATGGCCCGCAGCGCGCGGATCGATCCCGGAGCGGCCGCCGTTCTCGGCGCGATCGAGGCGACCGCCGAGGGCGGTCTGGACATGCTCGCCGGGCGTCCGTACGGGGCGGCCCCGCCACGCCCGGCCCGGCGGCCGGACATCCGGGCCGCCGTCGGGGCGACGGCCCGGGTCAACACGCACCGCAAGATGCTCAAGGTGGCGCGGGAGGCGGACCTGTTCCCGCTGGCGGTCGCCGCCGACTGCGTCGTGTACGCGTCGGACGGCCCCTCACCGCTGGACTTCCTTCCCCGCACACCGGAGGGCGAGCCGCTCCCCGGGGGCTTCCGACTGGGCGTCACGCCGGGGTGGGTCACGTACGCGGGTACGCGGAGTACGGCTTGGGCCGAGGACCTGCGCGCGGCCCACGGGCCGGACATCAACATCGCGCACCACATCGCGGACGGCGTGAGTTAGGCACGGGCGGGGCCCTCGCCGTCTCGGGTCCCGCCGGATCCCTGGGACGCGCGGCGGATCGCGTCGAGGGTGCGCGCGACGTCCTCGTCGGTCGTCGACCAGTTGCTCACGGAGATGCGCATGACCCGGCGGCCGTGCCAGGTGGAGCCGCTGATCCACGCCGTGCCCTCGTCGAGGAGGCGGGCGAGTACCCGGTCCGTGCGTTCGTCGTCGCCGAACTCGGCGCAGACCTGGGTGAAGGCCACCTCGTTGAGGACGGTCGCGCCGTCGATGGCGGCGATGCCGGTGGCGAAGGCGCGGGCGTGCCGGCACAGCCGGTCGACGAGGTCGGCCACGCCCGAGCGGCCCAGCGACCTGAGCGCGGCCCATACGGGGAAGGCCCGTCCGCGGCGGGAGAGTTCGGGGACCTTGTCGACGGGGTCGCCGTGTTCGTGCTGGATGAGGTAGTCGCCCTGCAGGCCCATCGCCGACCGGAGGGCGGAGGGGTCGCGGACGACGGCCAGGCCGCAGTCGTAGGGGACGTTCAGGGTCTTGTGCGCGTCCGTGGCCCAGGAGTCCGCCCCCGCGCAGCCGTCGGTGAGGTGGGCGTGGGCCGGGGAGGCGGCTGCCCACAGGCCGAAGGCGCCGTCCACGTGCACCCATGCCCCGGCGTCGCGCGCGGCACGGATCGCCGCGTCGAAGGGGTCGAAGGCGCCGGAGTGGATGTCCCCGGCCTGGAGGATCACGATCGTGGGTCCGGGAGCGCGGTGCGTCAGGGTGTCGCGCAGGGCGTCGGGGTCGATGCGTCCCTGGTCGTCCGCCCGCACGAGTTCGGGGCGGCCGAGCCCGAGGTAGCGCAGGGCCAGGTCGATGGCCATGTGGCGGTCCCGGCCCGCGACGACGCGTACGGGCGGCCCGCCGGCGAGTCCGTCGCGGGCGATGTCGTGGCCGGCGCCCCGCAGCAGGGCGTCGCGCCCGGCGGCGAGGCAGGTGAAGTTCGCCATGGTGGCGCCGGTGGTGAAGCCGACGGCGCTGTCGGGCGGCAGGCCGAGGAGGTCGAGCAGCCAGGTCGCGGCGATCTCCTCCACCGCGGTGTAGGCGGGCGAGACCGCGCGCATGACACAGTTCTGGTCCCAGGCGCTGACCAGCCAGTCCGCGGCGAGTGCGGCCGGCTCGGTGCCGCCGACCACGAAGCCGTAGAAGCGGCCGCTGGGGAACGCGGTGAGCCCGGGCTCACAGGCCGTGGCCAGCAGGTCGACGACCTCGGAGGGCCTGCTGGGTGCGTCGGGCAGCTCGCTGCCGAGCGCGCCCACGATCTCGTCGACCGGGGCGCGGGCGGGAACCGGGCGGTCGGACAGGCTGGCCAGCCAGCGGACGGCATGACCGTGCGCCTGTCGGAGCGCCGCCTCGCGCTCGTCCATACCTCGGACTATGGGACAGCCGCCGCCCGCCCGCAAGCGGCGGGCCGACGGGCGGCGGTCGGCCGGCGGTCGGGTCTGCGGGTCAGTGGATCACGCTGAAGCTGCGCCAGGGCCTGCTGACGGGAGCCGTCACGTTGGAGAGGGTCGTGGCCACATAGATCCCGTCGGCCCCCTCGGGCTCCTGGCAGTTGTCCGTCCGGTACAGCACGATGTCGACGAGGGTGTTGTTCTCGACGTGCGTGGCACCCTCCGGGATGCCGATCTTGTGGCAGCCGACGACCAGCGTGTTGGAGTAGCTCAGCTCCACCGGCGAGTCGTGCCCGCGGAAGCTCAGCATGCCGACGGTGCTCCGGCCCAGGCCCGAGCAGGCGCTGGCGGTCAGCAGCAGTGCTGCGACGCCCGCGATGATGCTGATACGTCGTCGGCTGTGGGACATGGGCTCGGTCCTCGTCTGTGCGGTGGTGACGGTCCTTGACCACAGCCTGACCCGGTCGGGCGCGCGTGGCCTCCGTTGCTCGGCCGACCGGATGAATGCCGGTGTGCCGGGCCCGTCACCCGGACCGCGGAGCGGACCTACAGGCTCAGTGCGTCCTCCGCGTTGTTCATCCAGGCGGTCACGGAGTTCTTGTCGGGCGAGACGTTCAGGCCGGGGGTCGACGCCTTCAGCGGAGTCTGCTTCAGGTCGGACTCCGTGTTCATGGTCATCCCGATCGAGTCGACGGTCTTGCCCTTGCCGTCCTTTGCGCCGCCCATGAGCCCGGCGTAGGCCGACTGCCCCGGTTCCAGCCGGATCGCGTCCTCGATACCGGGGGCTGCGCCGCGCTCCGTGGCCTGGCCGTCCAGGTCGCCGAAGGTCACGACCGGATGCCCCAGTACCCGGCACGCCTTGGAGCTCTTGTTGGTGATCTTCAGCAGGTAGCTGCTGGTCGTGGGTTCGGCCAGGGTCGCGGTGAACTTCACGTCGAAGGTGCTGCACGGGAAGACGTCGAAGTCGGGGTCGGTCGAGCCGGGCGCCGGCGCCTTGGACGGGGTCGCGGGCTTGGACGGCGCGGCGGACTTCGACGCACCCGGGGCCGGGCTCGTGGACGGGCCCGCGCTCACGCTCCCGGTGGGGCTCGCGGTCGGCGTTCCGGCCCCGCCCGCCGCGCCGTCCTCGGTGGGCCCACAGGCCGTCAGGGCCAGTGCGGATGCGGCGGCGAGGGCGATGGCGGCCTTGCGAACAGTGCTCATGATGGTGGTCCCCCTGAGGAGAAGCGCGGAACGCGCCGGGCTGGGCCGAACTGGATGAGCACCAGCGTCCCGCACAACCTTCACAGCTTGGTGACGGTGTGTTGCCGACTCGACCACGATGACGGCCGGACGCGGTCCGGAGCAGCATCGCCAATGCGTTCGACATGGCGTGCTCGTGCTCCGGAGAATCGGACCATGAGTCTCCTCGTGCACACCTTTGTCTACGACGCCGACGGCGGCCACGACTTCCTGGAGGACCCCGAGTACGGCGACACGCTGGCCGGATTCGAGAGCACCCGGACCCGGTTGTGGGGATCCGGGGCGATCCGGGCCCTGGGCGCCCGGTTCTTCCCACGGCTCGACGGGGACAACCTCTACGTGGAGCGCGACGAGATCGACGAGTTCCTCGCCGAGTGCGAGGCGGTCCGTCCGCACCTCGACCACCTCGCCGGGCAGGGCGGTTACCACGCCGAATACGTCGCCGAGCGCTTCGACAACATCGTCGCCGCCGCACTGCGGGCCAAGGCCGAGGGCGGCGGGATCGTCGTCTGGTGACAGGGGACGATTCCCGACCGGGGCGATCGGGGCCTGGGCCACGCGTCCCCCGGAACGAGTCGTTAGCATCTGGGCCCATGGGGAGATCCGAGGAGGCCGGCCGTGCCGACGCATGGCGCGTCACGGTGCTGGGGCACGAGCGCAAGGACGGTCTGCCGCCCGGCGGTCCGTCCCGTCCCGCGGGCCTGCCGCTCGCCCGACGCCAGGATCTGCGCATCCACGGCACCGCCGGGAAGATCAGCTGCATCGACGGCTCCGGCCGCACCCGCTGGACCGCCGCCTGCTCCGGCCGCCCCAACGCCGCCCACATCTCGGGCGGCCGGGTCCTGGTCACCACTGACTCCCTCGCGTACACGGCCTGGGGCAACCTCGGCCCGGCCGTGCTGCTCGACCTGGCGGACGGCAGCCGGATCGCCGAACTGCGCGGGGAGCGCGGCGCGGCCCTGGGCGGCGGGCGGTTCGTACTCGGTCTGGAGGGCTACGACGTCTTCGACACCTGGGCGTACGACCGCGACGGCACCCTGTACGACACCTGGCGCAGCTACGGCCACTACGTCGTCGGGACCGGCATCAGGGTCGTCGAGACCGACCGCCGCCTCCCCACCACCGGCCGGGTGGTCCGGCTGCTGCCGGGCGGTGGCATCGAGCGCGGCCCGCTGCTCACCGACCCGCAGACCCCGAAGCCGCTCGTGCTGGCGGACGGCACGATCCTGATTCTCGACGCCGGGGTACTGCGCGCCGTGGACCGCGGGCTCGGGGACACGGTTCTCGCCGAGCTCCTGCCCGTGGACCCCGAAGAAGTCTGGCGCTACCACGGTGAGCTCCGCCTCACCGGCGACCAGCTCACCGTGACGGTCACCGAAAGGCACCCCGACCGGTCCGACGAGCACACCCACCGGACCTGGACCCTCGCCCTGCGGTCCGGTCGATGACCCGCCGGGCCGTCAGTTCGCCACGACGGTCAGCACGGCCGATACGACCGTGACCGCGGACGCGGCCACCATCCAGTTGCGGGCCCGGCCCGACAGGACCGGGATCCCGTCGGCGTCGGCCTCCTCGGTGTCCTCCCCCGCCCCCCGCAGGCGCGGACACGAGCCGCAGGCCGGATCGTGTACCAGTGTGTCGAGCCAGACGACACCGTCGAGCGGCGCCCGAGCGAACAGCATCCCGTCAGATTCCATAACCGGACAACGCCATGATCCGCATCAGGCCACTGCCGGAGGCCGGACCGAGGCCCAACCGTTGCCGACCAGCCGATCACACAATGAGGTGAAAGGACCGGGTCACCGGCCGCGGCGGTTGTCGTAGACGGTGAGACAGAGCGCCTTCATGGCGGTCTCCGCCCGCTTGGGGTCCACGCCCTGGTCGATGGCCTCGAGAGCGGCCGCCGCCGAGGTCCGTACCGGGTACGGCAGGCCCTCGTAGGCGGAGATCCGGTAGGCCATCTTCCGTCGGGCCTCCCGCTCGACCTCGCTCACCCCCTCGGCGGTCAGGGGAAAGACGGCCGCCTGGTACGTGGCGATGCAGACGAGCGCGGCGTCGGCGAGGCCCTCGGCGTAGCCGTCGGCCGGAACCGCCTCGGCATCGGGCCGGAAGAGGGCGAGGACCTGCCGGCGGGAGAAGAACGATCCCAGCCCCGCGCCGAGTCCGGCCACCGCCGCGAGGACCACGGCCATCAGCCTGCCGGAGAGGAGCAGGCCGAGGCAGGCTCCGCCGACCACGCCGCACGTCACCAGGACGAAGGTGATCATCAGGTGGATGCGCGCGGCGGGCGGGGACTTCATGGCAGCAGTATGCACAGTGCTTCCGTGCGTCAGACGCGGCGGTCGGCCGCGTCGAAGCGGGCCAGGGAGAGGGCCCCGGCGTGCAGGGATCCCTCCAGTGCGCGGTACGTCGCCCCGTCCAGGCCGCCCAGCTCCTGCGCCACCTCCTCGGTCGCGTCCCGGGCGATCTCGGCGGCGAGTTCCTCCGGCGGGGTACGGGGTCCTAGCTTGCTCACCGCTGAGGCGGCCCGGGCCGGGGTGAGCAGGCCGGTGCCGTGGGCGAGCAGCCAGCCGGGGACTCCGGCGGCGCCTTCGGGGGGCGCCTCGTACGGGCGCGAGCCGTCGAACCGCTCGTCCTCGGCGAAGGCGGGCTGCTTGAACTTGGCCATCGGCCGACCGGGTTCGCGGGATCCCCCGGCGGGTTTGACCACGATGCCCTCGGCGAGGTTGCCGGTGAGCGCGGGCAGGCCCAGCAGGCCGGGCAGCCGGGTGGGGAAGACCACCGGGAGCTCCTGGAGGCGCGCGAGGGGGCCTTCGGCCAGCAGCGGGACGCAGAGCAGCCCGGCCGCGGCCGCCGCAGCGCGCAGCGTCCGGTCGCCGACCCAGTACGGGCCGTCGGCATCGGCGACGGTGGCGTCGAAGGGAAGCCAGACCAGTCCGGGCGCGTACCAGACGCCGGTCTGCACGGGCTCGGCCCCGGGCGTCGCCGGTACGCCGGGGTGCGGGTAGCGGCCGCCCGCGAGTTCGCCGTAGACGGTCACGACCGCGGAGGCCGGGGCTCCGGTGTCCTCGCGCAGAGTCTGTGCGCAGCGGGTCGCGGCGACGGCCAGGGCGGGCCAGATGCGGCCGACGCCGAAGAAGTCGTCCAGTCCGCCGTCCTCGAGCAGTTCGCGCCGCTTGGCGGGGCGTGCGCCCGACGCGTCGCACACGACGGCGAAATTGGCGCCGTGGATCTTCTCGTGGGCCACCCAGTTCCGCCCGCGGGCCTCGCCCAGCCGGGTGTTCGCGGGGATCTTCGGGTAGGGGGTCCAGGGACGGGGTTCGGGGTGCACCGCACGATCGTAGTCAGCCCGTCGGTCAAGGTCGTCGGATTAACTCCGGGGGGGGTGTGCCCCGGCCCTGGTCGCGCCCGGTGGAAACCCTTTGGCCGCTGGGGTGTTGGCGCTCTAGCATGACCCCTCATGCCTACCAATGAACAGATCATCGGACGTGCCCTGGACCGGATCGTCGCGGGCTACGTCTTCCCCGACAAGACCGTGGTCGTCGACGCCGAGATCCGGCGCCGTCTCGCGGCGGGGGCCTATGAGGGCCTGGACGGGCCGGAGCTCTGCGAGACGGTGACCGCCCACCTCCAGGAGGTCTGCCCGGACAAGCACCTGCGCCTGCTGTGGACCGACGAGCCGCAGTCGCTGGACCCGGTGGACGACGACGGCGGGGAGGCCGCCTTCCTGGCGCTGCTCCGGGCGGAGAACCAGGGGATCCAGCGCGTCGAGCGGCTGGAGGGGAACATCGGGCTCATCGAGCTCCGGCGCATCGCGAGCGCCACCGAGGGCGCGAGCGCGATCGGCGCGGCCATGCAGCTGGTCGCGCACAGTTCCGCTCTCGTACTGGACCTGCGTGGCTGCCTCGGCGGGGTGCCGGAGGGGGCCGCCATGTGGTGCAGCTACTTCCTCCCCGACGACCAGGTGCACCTGCACGACATCTACGACCGGACCTCGGACACGACCCGCCAGTTCTGGACGGTCGCGCACCTTCCCGCACCACGCTACCTGGACCGGCCGGTCCACATCCTGACGAGCGCGGTCACCTTCTCCGGGGGCGAGGACGTGGCGTACACCCTGCAGGCGCAGGGGCGGGCCGTCGTCGTGGGCGAGACGACCCGGGGCGGCGCCCATCCGACGGCCCGGCACGCGGTCGCCGAGCACGTTCTGGTGACCGTGCCGACCGCTCGGACGATCAACACCGTCACGGGCGGGAACTGGGAGGGCGTGGGGGTCGTTCCCGACGTCCGGGTGCCGGCGGAGCAGGCGCTGGAGACGGCGCTCAAGGCCTTCCGGCCGGGCGCCTGAACCGGGCGCGGAGCCGGGCGTCCGAGCCGGGCCGGAGCCGGGCGCCCGGGCCGGGCCCGAACCCCGGACCGGTCAGATCGGGTCCACGTCCAGGAATGCCGCGAGGGCGGCCTCGCTGTCGCCCACGCCACCGGGCAGGGCCAGCTCCGCCCAGATGACCTTGCCCTCGGGTGTGTAGCGGGTGCCCCAGTGCTCGCTGAGCTGCGCGACCAGGAACAGGCCGCGTCCGCCCTCGTCGGTGGTGGCGGCGTAGCGCAGGTGGGGGGCGGTGCTGCTGCCGTCCCACACCTCGCAGGTCAGGTTGTGGTCGTGGAGCAGCCGTACCCGGACGGGCCCGCTGCCGTGCCGCAGGGCGTTGGTGATCAGTTCGCTGAGGATCAGTTCCGTGGCGAAGCCCAGGTCCGCCAGACCCCATTCGTCGAGCTTCTTCGCCGCGGCGTTGCGCATGGCGCCCACCGCGCTCGGCTCGAACGGTACGTCCCACTGCGCGACCCGGTCCGGCCCCAGCGTCCGGGTCCGCGCGATGAGCAGGGCCACGTCGTCGGTCGGCCGGGGCGGCAGCAGCATGTCGAGCACGGCCCGGCAGCTCTCGTGCGGGTCCCGGTCGGGGTGGCTGAGCGCCACGCGCAGCAGTTCCAGCCCCTCGCCGATGTCCCGGGTCCGCTCCTCGATCAGGCCGTCCGTGTAGAGCACCAGCTGGCTGCCCTCCGCGAGGTCCAGTTCCGCGGTCTCGAAGGGCATGCCGCCCAGCCCCAGCGGGGGCCCGGCCGGCAGCTCCACGATCTCCGTGGTGCCGTCGGGGGCGACCACCAGGGGTGGCAGGTGGCCGGCGCGCGCCATCGTGCAGCGCTGGGACACCGGGTCGTAGACGGCGTACAGGCAGGTCGCGCCCAGAACGCCGCCGTTCACGTCGGCGCCCTCCCCGTCGTGGTCGATGCGCTGTACGAGGTCGTCCAGGCGGGCCAGGATCTCGTCGGGCGGCAGGTCGAGCGAGGAGAAGTTGTGCACGGCCGTACGGAGCCGCCCCATGGTGGCGGCGGCGTGCAGCCCGTGCCCGACCACGTCCCCGACGACCAGGGCGACGCGGCATCCCGCCAGCGGGATCACGTCGAACCAGTCCCCGCCGACCCCGGACTGCGCGGGCAGGTAGAAGTGCGCCACGTCCATGGCGCTCTGCTCGGGCAGGGCGCGCGGCAGCAGGCTGCGCTGGAGGGTCACGGCGAGGGCGTGTTCGCGGGTGTAGCGGCGCGCGTTGTCCATGCTGACCGCCGCGCGGGCGACGAGTTCCTCGGCCAGGGACAGCTCGTCCTCGTCGAAGGGCTCCTGCTTCTGCGACCGCCAGAAGTTGACCACCCCGAGGACGACGCCCCGGGCCATGAGCGGAGCCGCGATGAGCGAGTGGATTCCGTACTCGACGATGGCGTGGGCGCGCGGCGGGTCCTGGGCCTGCCAGCCGGGCGCGTCGGCCAGGTCGGGCACCAGCTCGGCCCGGCCCGTGCCGTAGCCGCGCGCCTGGGGGGTGGAGGGCAGGAAGTCGATCAGCCGCCCGACGGGGTAGAGGGGGTGGTCGGAGCGGATGCCGCTGACCGCGGTGCGCCGCATGTCGGAGCCCGCGCGGGGCTCCTCTCCGTCGATGACCTGGTCGGCCAGGTCGACCGTGACGAAGTCGGCGAACCGGGGGACGGCCACGGCGGCGAGTTCCTCGGCCGTCCGTACCACGTCGAGGCTGGTTCCGATGTCGCCGCCCGCGTCGTACAGCAGCTTCAGGCGCCGGCGGGCGGTCTCCGCCCGGCTGGTCAGGACCTGCATCTCGGTGGAGTCCCGGATGGTCACGGCGGCGCCCTCCGGGCGGCCCCCGGGGTGGGTGGGCCGCTGGTTGACGACGAGCAGCCTGTCTCCGGATTCCAGGACCTCGTCGGTGGCCTCCCGGCAGGAGAGCAGCAGGTCCGCCATCCGGCGGTCCAGGCCCGGTACGTCCGCGATGTGGCGGCCGTCGGCGTCCTCCGGCAGCCCGAGGAGGCGTTTGGCCTCGTCGTTCGCCAGCAGGAGGCGGCCTTCGCCGTCGGTGATCAGCACGCCTTCGCGGACCGCGTGGAGCACCGCGTCGTGGTGCTCGTACATGCGGGTCATCTCCTGCGTGCCGAGCCCGTGGGTCTGGCGGCGCAGGCGTCTGCTGATCAGCGCGGTGCCGACGGTGGCCAGGGCGAGGCCGGTGGCGATGGCCAGCAGGATGACCGGGAGCTGGCGGTCGACCACGCCGGTGACGTTCTTGACCGTGAGGCCCGCCGACACGAGCGCGACGACCTTGCCGTCGGGCGCGGTGACCGGCACCACGGCCTGGATCTCCTTGCCGAGCGGTCCGTCGACGCTCTCGGTGTGGACCTCGCCGGCGAGCGAGGGCTCGATCGTCCCGACGAAGCGTTTCCCGATGCGGTCGGGCTGGGGGTGGCTGTACCGGATGCCCTTGGTGTCCATCACGACGATGAAGTCGACCCCGGCGGCCTTGCGCGTCTCCTCGGCGAGCGGCTGGAGGGTCGCGGACGGATCGGACGTCTTGAGGGTGTCCTGGAGGCCCAGGGAGTGGGCGAAGGTCTCGGCGACCGACACCGACCGGTTGCGCGCCTCGCGTTCGGTGTCGTGCTTCGACTGGAGGACCAGAGCCAGCAGCGCCCCGGCCGCGAGCAACACCACGATCGCCACCTGGAGGACGAATACCTGTCCGGCGACGCTCTTCTTCCGGTTGCCTAGCAGTGACCGCACCGACGTGCCCGGCACGGGTGGCGAGGAATGGTCACGAACCCAGTTGTAGCACCTCCGCGCCCCTCTGGCCCCCGGCGTGCACGATACGCGCCCGGATTGTCACCCCTGGTCCCCCGGCGGCTTCAGCCGGCGCGGCGCTCGGCCGCGGCCTGGAGGCCGTTCGCGGCGGGACCGGACGAAGGCAGCGGGGGCTTCGGGGTGGCGCCGGGAGTGGCCCCGGGAGTCGCCTCCGGAGCCCCTTCCGGGGTGCCCTCCGGGGTGCAGGTGACCTCGTCGCGCGGCGTGTAGTGGGTCTTGAAGTCCTCGCGCCGCACTTCCTTGCCGCCCTGGACGAAGACGCGCCCGACGGTGACGTCGAAGCCCTCCAGCGGGGTCTGGACCTCGCAGGTCTCACCACTGCCCGTGCGCTGGGCGGGCGGCGTGATGTTGGTCCGCGGCCCCTTGGTCGCGCGTATCTCGTCGTACTTCTTCGTGCCGAGGAGGGTGATCGTCAGCGAGGTGTCGGTGGAGCTCGCCTGGATGTAGAGGGGGTGGCCGGAGTCGTTGATCCAGCGCAGGTCGAGGGTGCCCCAGGCCACGGTGGCCTCCCGGCCCTCGGGGTAGCGCTCGATGTAGAAGGAGTGGGCGCCGTACTCGACGGGCTTGACGCCCGCGAAGAACATCGCGTTGAACATGGTGGTGGCGACCGCCGAGACTCCGCCGCCGGGGGACTTCACGTACTGGCCGTCGTTGATCATGATGCCGTCGACGAAGCCGTTCTCGGGGGTGCGCTCACCGACCGTGCGGTTGAAGCTCCACTCCTCGCCGGGCATGACGACGGAACCGTCGATCAGCTCGACGGCGCGGCCGACGTTGGTGGTGCGGTAGGGGGCGGCCGGGAATTCGACGGTGAAGGAGGAGACCTTCTCCTTGATGCCCAGCCGCCGCGCCTCTGCGCTGGTGAGGTCCGGCTCGACGGCCACGGTGGCGACCTCGCCGCTGCGGGCGGCGCCCGTGCGGGTCAGCAGCGGCAGCACGGCCCGGCCCAGCGCCTCCTGCGTGACCTTCCGTCCCGCCAGGCCCTGGTCGGCGATCACCACGCTGCCGTCCGCTTCGAGGCGGGGCTCGGCGTCGCGCGGCGCGCGGGTGACCTCTTCGATCGGGCGGGCCACCGCCGGGTCGGCGAGCAGGCTCTTGGAGTCGAGGGCCGGTACGAGGCGGCCCTGTCCGTCGGCCCGCATCTTCAGGTGCTCGCCGAGCACGGCGGGGGGTATGGACATGCGCTTGCCGGCGACGGTGAGCGTGACGGGCCCGGACATCGCGGGCTCGGCGAACTGGCGCATGGCCCGTCCGGTCTCCTCGGCGCCGATGCGCGGCTCGGTGCGCGTGACCGGCAGCACGACGGGGCCGGCATCCGGACGCAGGTAGGCCTTGCGGAGGGTGTCGAGGGCCTTGTCCTCGACGAGGTCGACCCCGGGGAGCGGCGCGACGGCCTTCGCGGTGCCCTCATCGAACGCGATCACGCCGTCGCGGACGTGCTGCTCGGTGGTCGCGCCGAGGCGGTCGACCGCGGCGCGGGCCGTCTGCTCGTTCATGCGGATCACGGGCGCCAGGTCCCGCTCGTCCGAGGAGAAGAGGCCGCCGATGACCGTGACCGGACCGTATCCGTTGCGTACGGCGCGGTCCACGGTCGCGTCGGTGTCGAGCGAGAGCCCGAGCGCGGCGGGATCGGCCTTCTCCACGCGGTCGCCGATCCGCATCGCGATCGGGGCCGCGGCGGCGGGTCCGAGCTCCCTGGTCAGCGTGGTGCGCGCCTCGGCCCGGCTCATGCCACCGATGTCCACCCCCAGGACCCGCGTGCCCTGGTCGATGTCGCCACCGACCGCGAACGCGGTCCCGTAGAGGCCGCCCAGTCCGAGTACGACGGCTCCCCCTGCCAGCGGCAGAGCGATCCGTCGGTTGCCCGTCCAGCTGCGCACGCGTCCCATGTCTCTCCCGTAGCGCCGACCGGTCCAGCAGGTGGCGCGGGCCGCAAAGGCAGCCATATACGACAATTACGGGGCTTAATGATCCCTGCCGAGGGTTCGATTTTGGGATGAATGTAATAGTTGTCACGATTCTCACTGCCTGTGCACGCCTGGTATCCCCCGCGCACGCGCTGATCAGCAGGCCGTACGCGCCGCCCGCCGCCGAAACGCCGGGCCCGTGCGCGCCGGCGGCGGGGGGCGCGACGGGAACCCGCGGCCGGGGCGGGGCCGCTCCGGCCGGAATCGGGATCAACTCGGCGGTTTCGCACCGGCGTTGCCGTCTCGGGATCACCGGGTTAGATTTCTGGAAACTGTTTCTAGTTCGAGCGGGGCTGACGTGTTAGAGCTGACGGGGAGCGGGGCCGAGCCGCTGGGGGCGGGGGATCCACGCCGGATCGGGTCCATTCCGCTGGCGGGGCGGCTCGGGGCCGGAGGCATGGGCCGGGTGTACCTCGGAGTCCGGGAAGGCCGGTACGTCGCCGTCAAGCAGCTCCTGTCCTCCGTCGTGGGTGAGGACGAGGACTTCCTGCGCCGCTTCGGGCACGAGCTGGACAACCTCGCCCGGCTCCCCGCGGACGCCACCGCGCCGCTGCTCGACAGCGACCGCAGCGCCAGTCCCCCGTGGTTCGCCACCGCGTACATCCCCGGCCTCACCCTGCGCGAGGCCATCGCCCTGCACGGCGGGCCGCTGCCCGCGCGGGCCCTGTGGCTGCTGCTGCGGGAGGCCTCGGCGGGTCTGGCGGCGGTGCACGCGCTGGACATGGTGCACCGGGACCTCAAGCCGTCCAACGTCATGCTGACCCTGGACGGGCTCACCCTCATCGACTTCGGCGTGGCCCGGGCGGCCGAGCAGAGCCAGCTGACCCGGACCGGCATGGTCGTGGGCACCCCCGCCTACATGGCGCCCGAACAGGCCTCGGGCAGGCGGCGGCTGAGCGGAGCCACCGATGTGTTCGCGCTGGGCTCGGTACTCGCGTACGCGGCGTGCGGCCAGCCGCCGTTCGGCGACGAGTCGGGGCACGGCGTGCTGTACCGCATCGTCCACGAGGAGCCCGATCTGGAGCCGTTGCGGGAGCTGGAGCCGGACCTCGCCGAGCTCGTCGCCGCCTGCCTCGACAAGGATCCCGAGGGGCGCCCCACCGCCGCCGAGCTCCTCGAACGCGCCCGCGCGCACGGCCCGTTCGCCGCCCCGCTGTGGCCGGAGGCGATCACCGAGCGGCTGACGGAGCGGGCCGCCTTCGCCGCGAACGTGCAGGAGGCCGACGTACCGACCCTTCCGCTCACCGGTGAGAAGGCACAGCCGGATCCGGAGCCCGCAGCCCCCGTCGCCCCCGCGCCCCCGGCCACGGCCGGTGCCGGAGCCGGACGGCCCGAGCGCCGTCGCCGTACCCGGGTCTTCCTCGCCGTCCTGCCCGTCGTCGTGGTCGCGGGCGGCACGACCCTTGCCGTCCAGCACCTGCCGTACACCTCGGCGCCGCAGGCCGGACCCGGCAACTCCCCCTCCTCCACGGTCACGGCGCCGGCCGATCCGGCGGCCCCGGCGGCGGGAGCGGCCGGCGGCCCCTCGGGTACGGCGTCACCCGCGCAGCCGCCCGCCCAGGACCCGGCGCAAGGAGCCACGGGCAGCTCCCCGGCCGCGGCCGCCGCAGGCGTCGGCGGCGCCGCCCCCGGTACCGGCCCCGGCACCCAGCCCGGCTCGGGCAGCGCCGGCAACTCCGGCAACCCGGCGAACGGGGGCGGCTCCGGCAGTACGCGCCCCTCCAACGGCGGGACGTCCACGGCGCCCACGGCCCCGGCTCCCCCGGTGCCTCCCGCGTCCGGCACCTACCGCTTCCGCAACGGCAACAACAGCAGGTGCATCACCCAGGTCTTCGGCTCCTCGGACCACGGCGACTGCGCGGACGCGAGCGCCCGGTGGACCGTACAGGGCAGCGCGGACGGCAGCTTCAAGCTCGTCAACCAGCAGAGCGGCGGCTGCCTTTACGCCAATATGCTCGGCCAGGCCGTCTTCGTCGGCGACTGCGGTCAGGGCACCGCCCGGCTGTGGCGCACGGGGTCGGGCGGCAGCCTCCGAAACGACTTCAGCGGCGGCTGCCTCGACCTCGGCATGAGCAGCGGCCTGGTGACGAAGACGTGCGGCGGAGAGGCGTCGCAGCGCTGGTCGAAACAGAGCTGACGGGCGTCCCGGTCGTCACCCTCCGGAGCCTGCCGGGAGCATCCGGCCACGGTCCCCACGACTACGACTTTCGGCGGAGGAACCGGGCGGGCCGATGATCTACTCTGCGCCGTATGTGGTCTCCTTTCCTCCGCTTCCTCGCCGCTCCCGGCAGGACGGGCGTCCTCCTGCAGGCCCTCGCGGCCTGCGTGCTCGCGGCCGCGACCTGGACGGACGTACACGCCAGGGCGTTCACCGGCTCGGCGCAGCAGGGCTGGCTCGCACTGTCGGCCGCGGCCGTCGGCGCCGTCCTCGTCACGCTGCCCCTGCTCAAGGAGGCCCGGCTCTACGCCTACGCCGGGGGTGGCGCCGCCGCCGCCTCGCTGGCCTGCTCCGCGGCCCTGCACCTGGGCTACGGAACCGCCGGTGTGCCGTTCGTCTACGGGGCGTTCGAGCCCGTCGCCCTCCTGGTCGTGCTGGCCCTCGTCGCCCGGCGCGGTCCGGCGGCCGCCACCGCGCCCGTCGCCCTCCTGCTGGCGGCGGCCGTCATCGTGCGCCCCCTGTCGATCGGCGTGCAGGAGGGCAGCCTCTCCGTCGCGTTCGGTCTCACCCTGATCACTGTCGTGGTGGCCGGGGCGAGTGTGACCGCGCGGATGGTGGCGGCGTACCGGCGGCAGCGCGAACACCACGTCCGGCTCGAGCAGCGCATCGAACTGGCCAGGGATCTGCACGACTACGTCGCCCATCACGTGACCGGCATCGTGGTCCAGGCCCAGGGCGCCCGGGCGGTCGCCGCCAGGCGGCCCGACATGGTCCTGCCCGCGCTGCAGCGCATCGAGGAGACCGGTACGGAGGCGCTCGCTTCCATGCGGCAGATGGTCGGCGGGCTCGGCGCGTGCGGGTCCGGCGTGGCGCAGGCCGCGCCCGCCGGCATGGACGACCTGCGCGCCCTGGTGGAGGGGTTCGCCCTGCACGGTGTACCGGCGTACTTCAGTGAGGAGGGCCCGACGGACACCGTGCCGTCCGAGGTGGCCGCCACGCTGCACCGGGTGACGGCGGAGGCCCTCACCAACATCCGCAAGCACGCCCGCCACTGCCGCCACGTCAGCGTCCAGGTACGCGTCCGCCCCCACGAGGCGGCCGTGCGGATAACGAACGACGGGACCACCCACGGGACCTCGCGCCCCGGCTACGGGCTCAAGGGACTGAGCGAACGCGTCACCCTGGCCGGAGGCACCTTCCGGGCCGGCGCCACCCCCGAGGGGGAATGGCAGGTGCGGGCCCGCATGCCGCTCGCCGCTGTTCGCGCGGCCTCCTGAGCCACGTGCGCCCGGCCCGCTACGCCGAGGCCTTGCCCCGGCCCTTGGGGCCGCCGTTCGTCGGCGGGTACTTCGGCCTCGCCGGTATCGACGGCGGGGATTGCGGCGACGGCGCCGGGAGCGGCGGGAGGGCCGTCCGGTGCAGCCAGGCCGAGAACAGGTCGTCCAGCGGCTCGGCCGCGTAGCGGGCCGCGTGGCCGGTGAAGCTCGCGGTGGACACCACGCCGTGGCGGTACACGGTGCCCCAGTCGCGCAGCATGCGGAAGAACGCGTCGTCGCCCAGGGCGCAGCGGATCGCGTGCATCGTGAGGCCGCCGCGCTGGTAGAGGCGGTCGTCGAACATCAGCTTGCGCCCGGGGTCGACCAGCTTCAGGTCCTGGGGCTGCGCGAGCAGCGTCCGGTGCGCGGTCCGTGCGAGCTCGTGCGCCGTGCGGCCGCCGGAGCGCTCCGACCAGAGCCATTCGGCGTACTTCGCGAAGCCCTCGTTCAGCCAGATGTGCCGCCAGTCGGCGATGGTCACGCTGTTGCCGAACCACTGGTGCGCGAGTTCGTGGGCGATCAGGCGCTCCGAGCCGCGTACGCCGTCGACGTGATTGGCGCCGAACAGGGACAGGCCCTGCGCCTCCACGGGGACGTCGAGTTCCTCGTCCGCGACGACCACCGCGTACTCACCGAAGGGATAGGGCCCGAAGAGTTCCTCGAACAGCCGCATCATGGCCGGCTGCCGGGCGAAGTCGCGGGAGAACCGCGGCAGCAGGTGCGCCGGCACGTGGGCGCTCTGCGGCACTCCCCCGAGTCCGGGGTCGCCGAGCAGCACCGTCTGGTACATGCCGATGGACAGCCCGACCAGGTAGCTGGAGGTCGGTGCGGACTGCTCGTAGACCCAGGTGGTCGTGCTGGCCCTCGTCGTCCGCGTGAGCAGCCGGCCGCCGGCCACGACCGTGTAGGCGGACGGCGTGTTGACCGAGATCTGGTAGGAGGCCTTGTCCGCGGGCCGGTCGTTGCAGGGGTACCAGGAGGGCGCGCCGACGGGCTGGCTGGCCACGAGGGCGCCGTCCGTCAGTTCCTCCCAGCCGAGGCCGCCCCAGGGGCTGCGCACGGGCTTGGGGTTTCCCGACCAGTGCACCTCCACGGTGAAGGCGGAGCCGGCGGGCAGCGGTTTGGCCGGGCGCAGACGGAGCTTGCCGCCGCGGTGGGTGTAGTGCGGGGCCCGGCCGTTCACGAGGACGCGGCCTATTCTGAATTCGGCCAGGTTCAGGTGGAACTCGGTGAGCGGTGCCCGGCCGGCGATCGCACTGAGGCGGGCCGTCCCGGCCAGCCGGTTGGGGCCGGGGCGGTATTCCAGAGCGAGTTCGTACCGGTGCACTCGGTAACGGGAGTCGCCGTTGGCCGGGAAGTACGGGTCCGATGGCTCTGTTCTCTGGCCGCTCACTGCCGCTTCCGCTCCCTGCGCTGTGCTCGTACGACGTGCTGTGTGCCGGTGCGCTCGCTGCTGCCGGCTCCGGCGCGGAAGGCCCGGTCAGGACCGCCACGCCTCGATCGGATTGCCCAGCCAGCGGGTGTCGGCGGGGACGGATTCCCCGGCCATCACGAGGGAGGCGGGACCCAGGGTGCTGCGGGCCCCCACCGTGCTCCCGGGCAGGACGATTCCGCCCGGGCCCAGGGTGGCGCCCTCACGGAGGACCACAGTATCCGTCCTCAAGATCCGGTCGTGGAAGAGGTGCGTCTGCAACACACAGCCGCGGTTCACGCTGACCCCGTCGCCCAGCACGACCAGGTCCGTCTCGGGCAGCCAGTAGCTCTCGCACCACACACCCCGGCCGATCCGGCCCCCGAGCCCGCGCAGCCACAGGGCCAGAGCCGGCGTGCCGGGCACGGATCCGACGAGCCAGGGCACGGCCAGTACCTCGACGAAGGTGTCGGCCAGCTCGTTGCGCCACACGAAGCCGCTCCACAGCGGGTGCTCCCCCGTCCGGTGCCGGCCCACGAGCAGCCATTTGGCGGTCACCGCGACCGCGCAGGCGGCCGCTCCGGCGGCGAGCAGCACCGCACCGGAGAGCAGCGCGGCTCCCCAGATCCCCAGGCCGCTCGCCGTGATGAGGGCGCAGAGCGCCGTCACGGTCAGCACGGCCAGGACGGCCGAGCAGAAGACGGGGACGAGCCGGCACAGCTCGACCAGCCCGCGCGCCCACAGCAGCCGCGCGGGCGGCTCGTACGTCCGGCTCTGGTCGGCGTCCGCGGTGGAGCGGGGCAGCCGGACCGGCGGAAGTCCCAGGTAGGAGCTGCCCTTCTTGGCCTTCTTCGGGGTGGCGGACAGTACGCCGACCAGCCCGTCGTCCGGCACGGAGCGGCCGGGGGCGGTCATTCCGGAGTTGCCGAGGAAGGCCCGGCGGCCGATCTCGGACTGTCCGATGCGCATCCAGCCGCCGCCCAGCTCGTAGGGGGCGGTCAGGGTGTCGTCGGCGAGGAAGGCGCCCTCTCCGACGGTGGTCAGGCTCGGCAGGGCGAGCACGGTGGACACCTCGGCGCCCCGCCCGATCTTCATGCCGAGCAGCCGCAGCCACACCGGCGTGATGAGCCCGGCGTACAGCGGGAAGAGCGTCTCGCGGGACAGGTCCATCAGCTGGGTCACGGTCCAGGCCTGCCAGCCGACCCTGCTGTGGGTCGGGTGGGTGCCCGTGCGCAGGCCGAGGCTGAGCAGGCGTACGAAGACCAGCAGCAGGGCCGCGTACGCGAACCCGAAGGCGAGCGCCCCGGGCACCACGGCGAGGAGCGCTCCGCGCAGTGCTCCGGTGAGCCCGGCGTCGGCGGGCACGAACCGGCTCACCACGAGGAGGGCGGGCAGGGCGGCGAGCACGGGCAGGGCCGTGAGGCCGAAGCCCGCCGCCCCGTAGGCGGCCCGCCAGAAGAGACCGCGCGGCGGACGTTCCTTGGGCCAGTTGCGCTTGGCCCTGCCGAGCTTGCCGGCGGGCGCTCCGGCCCAGCGCTGGCCGGTCGGGATCTGTCCGACCACGGCGGAGCCGGGGGCCACCTCGGCGCGCTTTCCGACCCGGGCGCCGGGGAAGAGGATGCTGCGGGTGCCGACCACGGCGCCCGCGCCGACCTTGACCGGCCCGATCTCCAGGTGGTCCCCGTCCAGCCAGTGGCCGCACAGGTCCACCTCGGACTCGACGGCGCAGCCGCGGCCGAGTTTGAGCATTCCGGTGACCGGTGGCAGGGAGTGCAGGTCGACCTCGGGGCCGATCTTGGCGCCGAGGGCGCGTCCGTAGCGTTCCAGCCACGAGCCGGTGAGGGACGTGGCGCCGACGCATTCGGCCAGCCGCTCGGCCGTCCACAGGCGCAGGTGAACGCTTCCGCCGCGCGGGTGGCGGCCGGCCTTCACCCCGCGCAGCAGGAGGCGGGCGCCGCCGGCGGCGATGGCGAGGCGGCCGGGCGGGCTGAAGAGCAGCGCCGCGCCCGCGGCGACGAGCCACCACGAGGCGGTCGGCGCCCACGAGAAGCTGCCGAAGTGGTGCAGTACGTTGCCCAAGGCCAGCAGGGCGACCGTCCAGCGCAGGCCCACCAGGGTGAACAGCGGGACCAGGAGCAGCGACTGGGTCACCTGGGAGCGCAGCGGGACCGGTGCGACGGTGCGGGCCGCGCCGTCGCCCTGGGCGGACTTCTCCAGGTGGCGGGCCAGCTTGCGCAGGGTGGGCTGCTGGTAGATGTCGAGGACGGCGGCGCTCGGGTAGCGGGTGCGCAGCCGGGTGGTGAGCTGTGCGGCGGCGAGGCTGCTGCCGCCGATGGCGAAGAAGTCGTCGGCTGCGCCGGCGACGGTCACGCCGAGGGTCTCGCTCCACTGTTCGGCGAGCCAGGCCTCGGTGCCGTAGAGCTGCTCGGTGGGGCCGGAGGTCTCCAGGTCGGGCAGCGGCCAGGGCAGCGCGTCGCGGTCGACCTTGCCGGAGGTGCGGGTGGGCAGCTCGTCGACGGGGGCGAGCAGCGGTACGAGGGCGGCGGGCAGCTCGGCGCGCAGCCGGGTGACCGCCGCGGCGTGGTCCCAGCCGTCCTGGGTGACGAGGTAGCCGACGAGCAGCTGGTTGCCGCTGCGTGCGGTGCGTACGGCGGCGGCCGCGCCCGCGACGCCGGGCAGCGCCTGGAGCGCCGCGTCCACCTCGCCCAGTTCGATGCGGCGGCCGCCGAGCTTGATCTGCTCGTCGGCGCGGCCGAGGAAGACCAGGCCGTCCGGTTCGGCGCGTACGAGGTCACCGCTGCGGTAGGCGCGCTCCCAGCCGAGGGAGGCGAGGGGGGCGTATTTCTCGGCGTCCTTGTCGGGGTCGAGGTAGCGGGCGAGGCCCACGCCGCCGATCACGAGCTGGCCGCTGCCGCCCATGGGCACCGGCTCCCCGGACTCGTCGACGACGGCCAGTTCCCAGCCGTTCAGCGGGAGGCCGATCCGGATGGGCTCCTCACCGGTCAGGAGGGCGGCGCAGGCGACGACGGTGGCCTCGGTGGGGCCGTAAGTGTTCCAGACCTCGCGGCCTTCGGTGACCAGGCGCTGGGTGAGCTCGGGCGGGCAGGCCTCGCCGCCGAAGATCAGGAGCCGGACCTCGTTGAGTGCCTCGGGCTCCCAGAGCGCGGCCAGGGTCGGCACGGTGGAGACCACGGTGATCTCCTGTTCGACGAGCCAGGGGCCGAGGTCGGCGCCGCTGCGGACCTGGGAGCGGGGTACGGGCACCAGGCAGGCGCCGTAGCGCCAGGCCAGCCACATCTCCTCGCAGGAGGCGTCGAAGGCCACGGACAGTCCGGCCATGACGCGGTCGCCGGGGCCGATCGGCTCGTCGGCGAGGAACAGGGCGGCCTCGGCGTCCACGAAGGCGGCGGCGCTGCGGTGGCTGACGGCGACGCCCTTGGGCTTGCCTGTGGAGCCGGAGGTGAAGATGATCCACGCGTCGTGCTCGGGGCCGGGGCGCGCGGCGGCGGGGGCGCCGGTGGCCGCGGGGCGGCCGGTGTGGATGCGCTGTCCGCCGCCGAGTACCGCGCGGACGCCGGCTTCGCCGAAAACGAGATCGGCGCGCTCGTCCGGGTCCTCGGCGTCGACGGGTACGTAGGCGGCGCCCGCGGCGAGCACCGCGAGGATGGCCACGTACAGCTCGTTGGTTCCCGACGGCACGCGGACGCCGACCCGGTCCCCGAGTCCCACTCCGGCGGCGGCGAGGGCCCGCCGGCGGCGCTCGACCTCGACGGCCAGTGCCCGGTAGGTCAGACGGGTGGTTCCGTCGTCGAGGGCGAGCTCGTCGGGGTACGTCCGTACGGTGGCCTCGAAGATGTCGACGAGGGTGCGGGTGGGGGCGGCGGGGCCGGCCGTGAAGCGGGCGTGCTTGCCGGACTCCTCCGGCGTCTCCCCGTCGTCGAGCAGAGTGAGTTCACCGCGCTCAGGTGTGACTGCCATCGGCCCTCGCGTCTCGTTCCCGGCACGTCCGGGTCGCCGGCGGAGCCCGGGTCTGCCCAGGTTGTTCCGGACCAGCGCCAAACAACCCACCAGTCTAGTGCGCCATCAAGGGTTTTCTTGTTGAAGCCTTGCGCGTGGCTGGGAAGAGACGGTATTGCGGCCGCGGCACGTCGGGCGTGTCGGGACGCGGGGCCCGCGCGGAGCGTGAGCGACCGCTCGCATATCGTCGGCCGGTATGACCGATCATTTGGCGCCCGTGTCGCGCTTCCTCGTCCTCCACGACTACGGCATGGGCGGCTCGTGGTGGTGGGTCCACGCGCGCTCGGTCCGGGAGGTGCGCGAGACGTTCGCGGACGTGGAGGTCGTCGACACCCCGGCCACCGTGGAGGCGGCCGAGGGCTGGGACCTGGACGAGGCCTGGGCCGACGGGACCACCACGCCCGCGGGGCTGGACGGACTTCGGGCCAAGCGGGACGCCCAGCGCGGCCGCGAGGGTTTCGGCGCGCTCGCCGACCGGAAGATCACGTGGCTGCGGCGGCGCTGGGATGACGAGGACGACGAGGACCACACGCTCTACCTGATGGAGGTCGAGGCCGACGGCCGCAGGCTGCGCCAGGTCGAGTTGGCCCCGGACGGGCCCGGTGTGCGCAGCGGCCCGGACGACTGGCCCTTCAACCCGCCCGTCGTGGACCTCTACGACCCGGAACTCGTGGGCATGGAGATCGGCAGGGACGAGTTCGAAGCGGCCTGGCGCACCGCCCGTCACATGGAAGTGGATGAGGGCGAGGACTGGTAGGGCAGGGGGCGCCCGCGGCTACGTGCAGTCCGGGCACAGTCCGCGATAGGTGACCTCGACCCCGGACACCGTGAAGCCGAAGCGCTCGTCCGCCGGGAGGCCGGCCAGCGGGTTGCCGGTCGGGTGGACATCGCGGATGAGGCCGCAGGCGGAACACACCAGATGCTGGTGCGGATGGTGCGCGTTGGGGTCGTAGCGCTTCGCCCGGCCGTCGGTCGTGACCTCCGCGACCTCGCCGAGGGCCACCAGCTCGCCCAGGGCGTTGTAGACGGTCGCCCGGGAGATCTCCGGCAGTCGCTGCACCGCGCGGGCGTGCACCTCGTCCGCCGTGAGGTGTACGTGGTCGCCGTCGAGGACCTCCGCGACCACACGCCGCTGGGACGTCATCCGCCAGCCACGCCCGCGCAAACGCTCCAGCAGGTCACTCATACAGGCCCACCTGTTCAGGTTCGACGGGATGTCCCGAAGTCTGCGGATCCGCATCCGGAATCCGATTGGATGTGGTCCTGGTGTTCTTCTTGACTTGGATTCCGTCCATCGTAGGATCGGTTTCGTGGATAGCCAAGAGACGGGAAGACACCAGAGCGGCAGGTGACGAAGACGTGCCGGACCACCGCCGAGGAGCTGCGCGGGGCCGAGCACGCGCGTGACCGGCCGCCGGCGTCCCCCCGCTCACTGCCGTCCGGGACGGTGACCCCTCGGCGTCGAGGCGATCGGCGAGGCCGAGCCCACGTACCGGCCGAGCCCACGTACTCGGGGCCCTGCGCCCCGGCTGTTCCATCGCATTCAGTCGCATTCAGTTCCTGAACACCGTGATCCGCCTGGTACGGAAGGATTCCCATGTCTGAGAACCACGATGCAATCGTCACGGACGCCAAGTCCGAGGGCGGGGAGGGCTGTCCCGTTGCCCACGGACGTGCCCCGCACCCGACTCAAGGCGGCGGAAACCGCCAGTGGTGGCCCGAACGTCTCAACCTGAAGATCCTCGCCAAGAACCCGGCCGTGGCCAACCCCCTGGGCGAGGAGTTCGACTACGCGGTGGCGTTCCGGACCCTCGACCTTCCCGCCGTGAAGCGGGACATCGCGGAGGTGCTGACCACCTCGCAGGACTGGTGGCCCGCCGACTTCGGCCACTACGGTCCGTTCATGATCCGGATGGCCTGGCACAGCGCGGGCACCTACCGGATCAGCGACGGCCGCGGCGGCGCGGGAGCCGGCCAGCAGCGCTTCGCGCCGCTCAACAGCTGGCCGGACAACGGCAACCTGGACAAGGCCCGCCGCCTGCTGTGGCCCGTCAAGAAGAAGTACGGACAGAACCTGTCCTGGGCCGACCTGATGATCCTGACCGGCAACGTGGCCCTGGAGCAGATGGGCTTCGACACGTTCGGCTTCGGCGGCGGCCGCGCCGATGTCTGGGAGCCCGACGAGGACGTGTACTGGGGCCCCGAGACCACCTGGCTCGACGACGAGCGCTACACCGGTGACCGCGAGCTGGAGAACCCCCTCGGCGCCGTCCAGATGGGCCTCATCTACGTCAACCCCGAGGGCCCGAACGGCACCCCCGACCCGATCGCCGCGGCCCGCGACATCCGTGAGACGTTCCGCCGGATGGCGATGAACGACGAGGAGACGGTGGCCCTGATCGCGGGCGGCCACACCTTCGGAAAGACCCACGGCGCGGGCCCGGCGGAGAGCGTCGGCGCCGACCCGGAGGCCGCCCCGCTGGAGGCGCAGGGCCTGGGCTGGAGCAACTCCTTCGGCACCGGCAAGGGCGCCGACGCGATCACCAGCGGCCTTGAGGGCATCTGGACCAACACCCCCATCACCTGGGACAACAGCTTCTTCGAGATCCTGTTCGGCTATGAGTGGGAGCTGTTCAAGAGCCCCGCCGGGGCGCACCAGTGGCGGCCGAAGGACGGCGCCGGCGCGGGTACCGTGCCCGATGCCCACGACGCGTCGAAGACCCACGCCCCGACGATGCTCACGACCGACCTCTCGCTGCGGATCGACCCGGCCTACGAGCAGATCTCGCGGCGCTTCCTGGAGAACCCGGCCGAGTTCGCCGATGCGTTCGCGCGCGCCTGGTTCAAGCTGACGCACCGCGACATGGGCCCGGTCGTGCGCTACCTCGGCCCGGAGGTCCCGGCCGAGACGCTGCTCTGGCAGGACCCGCTGCCCGCCGTGGCGCACGAACTCGTCGACGCCGCCGACGTCGCCGCTCTCAAGCGTGAGGTCCTCGCCTCGGACCTGACCGTGTCCCAGCTCGTCTCGGCCGCGTGGGCCTCGGCCTCGTCCTTCCGCGGCAGCGACAAGCGCGGCGGTGCCAACGGCGGGCGTATCCGCCTCCAGCCGCAGAGCGGCTGGGAGGTCAACGACCCCGACCAGCTCGCCGCGGTGCTGCGCACCCTGACGGGGATCCAGGAGTCCTTCAACTCCGCCCAGAGCGGCGGCAAGCGGATCTCGCTCGCGGACCTGATCGTGCTGGCCGGCGCCGCCGCCGTCGAACAGGCCGCCGAGGACGCCGGCTTCGCCGTTCAGGTCCCCTTCACGCCGGGCCGCGTGGACGCGACGCAGGAGCAGACGGACGTGGAGTCTTTCGCCGCGCTGGAGCCGGTCGCCGACGGGTTCCGCAACTACATCGGGAAGGGCAACCGGCTGCCGGCCGAGTACCTGCTGCTCGACCGGGCGAACCTGCTGACCCTGAGCGCCCCCGAGATGACGGTCCTGGTCGGCGGCCTGCGCGTACTGGGCGCGAACCACCAGCAGACGCCGCTCGGCGTCCTCACCGCGACCCCCGGGTCCCTCACCAACGACTTCTTCGTCAACCTTCTCGACCTGGGCACGACGTGGACGGCGACGTCCGAGGACGCGCACGCGTTCGAGGGCCGCGACGGCGCCACGGGCCGGGTCAAGTGGACCGGCAGCCGTGCCGACCTGGTCTTCGGGTCGAACTCGGAGCTGCGCGCGCTCGCGGAGGTCTACGCGAGCGACGACGCGAAGGAGAAGTTCGTGAAGGACTTCGTCGCGGCGTGGGACAAGGTGATGAACCTGGACCGGTTCGACCTCGCCCGGCCGTGACGTCCGGGCCGGCCCCCACGGGCCGGCCCGCCCCTCGAGGTACGCGGCCGGGCCCGCGTACCTCCACGACGGACCGCCCGACCCGGGCTGCTGGAAGGCGGAGCAATGGAGATGATCTTCCGGAAGCTTCCGGACGACCGCCACGAACTGGAGGTGCGCGGCCGACGGGGCCCCGATGTCCGGCTGGCCGCGCAGCCCACGGGTCCGTCCATGCCGCACGACCTCGTGCACGCTGCGGTCGAGAGCGCGCTCGGGATCAACGACGGCTTCTGGGGGGCCACGGCGCAGGGGGCCACGTTCGAAGGCTTCGAACCGGTCGCGCCGACCCGCCACCGCCGCTCCGGGCTGAAGGTCCTGCGGCGCGAGGGCGATGCGGTCATGCGGGCCGAACTGGCCGTCAACTGGGCCTACCGGGTCTGGTCGGGACAGCGTACGGAGGGCAGGGGGCTGGGCCGGAGCCCCCTGGACGAGCGGCAGATCGCCCTGGCCTCGGCCGCGCTCGACCGCGCGGCCGAGCGCTGGTCCGAGGTGGCCGAAGGCGAGTCACTCGTCTGGCAGTGGTGAACCGACGCCGGTCCGCGTCTCCACGTGGACCGGCGTCGGCTCCCCGGACGGCGGGGCTGCCGCTACGCGCCCGTGCCGCCGGGCCACGGCCGGCCCGACTCGACGAGGGCCGTTGCCCGGTCCACGGCGTCCAGTTCTTCCTGACGCCCCATCAGCACCAGCTGCTTCCGGTAGCGCTTCAGCGCCTTGAGGAGCAGGAGGTCCCGGGACGGCTCCATGGCGTACATGCGGCGGGCCGCGTCGACCGCCTCGGCCCGCAGGGCCAGAGCGGTTTCGGGCAGGTGGGCGAAGTCCTGGCGGCTGTACTCGTACAACGCGACGGTCAGCAGCGGCAGATAGGCCAGCGGGCTCACCCGGGCGAGCACACGGTAGGCGGCGACCTCGTGGCGGACGGGCAGGGTCTGTGATCCGAGGAGGGCCACTCGGGCTCGGAGGACCGCATCGTGATTGGCGTTCGCTGAGAAGGTCATGACGGTGATTCTGAAAGCCGCACAGGGGTCCGAACAAGGGCAATTCACTGTGCCCTTGATCCTACGAAAACCGCCTCTGACCTGTCATGATTGATACGTATTCACCCTGTGGACCGCAGCGCGGGTCAGCAGCCGAGGAAGGACAGCCGGACCTGACGCCGCGGGTTGTCCCGGTTGGTGTCCACGAGGGTGACGGACTGCCAGGTTCCGAGTTCCAGCATTCCGTCGATCACGGGCAGCGTCGCGTGGGGCGGGACGATCGCGGGCAGTACGTGGTCCCGGCCGTGACCGGGGGATCCGTGCCGGTGCCGCCAGCGGTCGTCGGCGGGCAGGAGGGACTCCAGGGCCTTGAGGAGGTCGTCGTCGCTGCCCGCTCCCGTCTCGATGACGGCGAGTCCGGCGGTCGCGTGCGGCGTGAAGACGTTGAGCAGTCCGCTCCGGCCCCCGGCCACCTCCCGCAGGAACGCGGCGCAGGCGTCGGTCAGGTCGTGGACGGTCTCCCGGTCTCCGGTCGTCACGTCGATCGTTCGTGAAACAAAGGTGTCGGCCATGGCTGCATCCTCGCGCCCCGGCTCCCCAGCTGCGCGCAACCTCGGCCGGTGTCGGCCGGACCGGCGGGCCCGCTTACGAAAATCGCAGGGGCTCGCTCCGTCCCCGCTCACGCTCCGGGGGATTCGTGACCGAGGTGACCGATCCGCCGGTACGCCGTCTGCTGCTCGTCGAGGACGACGCGGTGATCCGCGACACCGTCCGCATCGCGCTGGAGCGGTACGGCTTCGCGATCTCGGTCGCGGCGGACGGACTGACGGGCTGGAGCTGTTCCGGGAGCAGCGACCCGACCTGCTGATCCTGGACATGATGCTCCCCGAGCTCGACGGTGTGGGGCTGTGCCGCCGGGTCCGGGAGACGAGCACGGTTCCGATCCTGATGCTGTCGGCCCACGGGGCCGCCACCGACATCGTGGGCGGGCTGGAGGCCGGGGCCGACGACTACGTCACCAAGCCGGTCGACAGGGCGGAGGCACGGTCTCGGCCTGACGATCGCGCTCGGGCAGGCCCGGGTGATCGGGGCCGGGCTGGAGTTCGCCAATGCCCCGGACGGCGGGGCCGTCGGGACGCTCCGCCTGCCCCGGACCGACCCTGAGCAGTGTGCGGAGGAGGACGAGGAGTGACGGAGGCGGAGATCCGGGCGGCGAGGGCGGCTCGGCCTGCCGGGTGCTGTTCGCCGCGGAACTCGCCGGGTCCAGGCCCGTGTCGGCGCTGATCGACGCCGTGCCCGCCGTCGGATCCGTGCGCGCACTGCGGACGATGGGCCGCGCCGCCCGGCTCGTCGAGCAGGGCCCGCGCGTACCGCGCGCCACCCGCGACACCGCCCGACACCTCGCCCCGGCAGTGCGCGACACCGGCATCGGCGATGACGCCGACGCCCGATGAGGGCGTCGTGGAGACGGCACGTCGGCGCTTCACTCGACGCCCAGCAGACGCCGGCGCTCGTCGGGGCGGGAGGCGAACTCCGCGCAGGATGCCCGGTGGACGATGCTCCCCTTCCGCATGACGGCGACGTGCTCGGCGACCGAGAGGGCGAGCCCCAGGTTCTGCTCGACCAGGACGACCGTCATGCCCTGCGCGCCGACCTCTCGGATCACCTCCCCCACCTGGGCCACGATCGCCGGGGCGAGGCCGTCGGACGGCTCGTCGAGGAGGAGCAGGCCCGGATTGCCCAGCAGGGCCCTGGCGATCGCGAGCATCTGCTGTTCCCCTCCGGAGAGTTCGTCGCCCCGGTGCCCGAGCCGCTCCCCCAGCCTCGGCAGCAGGTCGAGGATCCGTGCCCGGGTCCACGGCCCCTGCGCGGGTCGGCGCCGTGCGGCGATCGCGAGGTGCTCCGCCACGGTCAGCGGCGCGAACACCCGGCGCCCCTGGGGTACGACACCCACCCCGGCCCGGGCGATCACGTCGACGCGGGCCCCGGCGAGCTCCCGGCCGCCGAGCGTGATGCTGCCCTCGTACGGCCGGACGAAGCCCATGACGGTCGAGATGAGGGTGGTCTTGCCGACCCCGTTGCGTCCGAGGACCGCGATGATCCCGCCCTGCTCGACATCGAGGTCGACGCCGCTCAGGACCACACCGCCGGCGTAGCCGGAGCGCAGTCCGCGCACGTGGAAGAACGGCTTCACGAGGAGACCTCCGTGGTGGTGCCCAGGTAGGCCTGCTGGACCTCGGCGGAGGCCCGCACCTGATCCGGTGTGCCGGTGGTGAGGTGCCGGCCGAGGTGCATGACGGTGACGGTGTCGGCGAGTTCGAAGACCATGTCGAGGTCGTGTTCGACGAGGAGCACGGTCACCTCGTCGGGCAGCGCCGCGATCAGTTCCGTGAGGCGCTGCGTCTCCGCCGGTGACATGCCGGCGGCCGGTTCGTCCATGAGCAGCAGCCGCGGTTCGATGGCCAGCGCGACGGCGACTTCGAGCTGCCGCCGTTCGCCGTGGGAGAGGGCGGCCGCCGCGAGGTCGTGCCGGTCGGGCAGCCCCACGCGTTCCAGCAGGGTGCGTGCCCCTGCGAGGACCTCCGCCCGGGCACTCACCTTCCGCCATCCGCCGAGCCCCGTCCCGGCCCCCGCCCCCGTCCGGAGCAGGGCGGCGAGCAGGACGTTCTCCAGCACGGTCTCCCGCATGAACAGGCTGGAGTGCTGGAAGGTCGCGGCCGTTCCGAGTCCGACCCGGCGGTGCACGGGCAGCCGGGTCACGTCCCGCCCGTCCAGGGTGATGGTTCCGGTACTGGTGGTCAGGGTTCCGGAGATGAGGCCGAACAGCGTTGATTTTCCGGCGCCGTTGGGGCCGATGATCGCGTGCCGCGCGCCGGCACGCACGGTGAGGGACACCTCGTCGACGGCGGTGAAGGAGCCGAAGTGCTTCGACACTCCGCGTAGGTGCAGTAGGTCGAGATCGCTCACGCCGTCCTCTTCCGGCTCGGCTGGTGCGGGAGCCGTACGCCGGCCAGCCCGCGGGGCAGTGTGTAGACGGCGACGACGAAGAGCAGCCCGAGCAGCAGCGGCCCGTGTCCGGCGACGGCTTCGAGGTTTCCGAGGTAGTCACGGGTCAGCCAGATGAGCGCGGCCGCCGCGCAGGCCCCCCGTATCGAGCCGGAGCCGCCGATGACGACGGCGAGCAGTGCGAGGGCGGCGATCTCGAATCCGGCGTCGCCGGGTGACACGAAGCGCTGCACCGAGACCCACAGCGACCCGGCGGCGCCGGCCAGCGCGGCGGCGCCGCAGTAGACGGTCAGGGCGTACCGACGGGTGGGGTAGCCGATGGCCTTCATGCGGGGTTCGTTGTCGCGGATCCCGCGCAGGGCGAGGGCGAACGGGGTCGAGTCCAGGCGGGTGACGGCCGCGAGGAGCAGCAGGAACATGGCCAGCACGTAGAAGTAGACGAGCCCGTCGAGCTCCAGGGCGGGCATGCCGGGCAGCGGTACGACGGGCGGGACGCCCGAGATCCCGTCGCTGCCGCCGGTCACCGGCTTCCAGTTGACGGCTGCGCTGTAGACGATCTCGCCGATGGCCAGCGTCAGCATGAGGAACACCACGCCGCGGGCCCGGACGGCCAGCCATCCGGTGGGCACGGCCACCAGCGCGGAAACGCCTGCCGCGATGAGGAGTTGGATCGGTCCGATGTCGGTGAGGCCCTTGGCGACGATCGCCGCGGTGTAGGCGCCGACGCCGAAGTAGGCGGACTGGCCGAGGGTCGGGAGCCCGGTCAGCCCGGTGAGCAGGTTCACGCTCAGCGCGAGCAGGGCGAACACGAGGATCCGCGACAGGGTGGAGATGGCGTACGGGCCGAGCAGGAAGGGGGCCAGGGCCAGCCCGAGGAGTACGGCGGCCCCTGCCGATCGGGAGGTCCGGGAGGTCCGGAACGCGCTCATGTGCGCACCGCCGACGGGACCAGGCCGTGCGGGCGGACCACGAGTACCACCAGCATGGCGCCGAAGAGGAGGAAGGGCGCGTACTGCGGGAGCAGTGCCACCCCGAGGGTCTGAACCTGGCCGATGAGCAGTGCCCCGGCGAGGGCGCCGCGCACGGATCCGAGGCCGCCGACGACCACGACGACGAGGGAGAGGACGAGCACGCTCTCGTCGACGCCCGGGCCGGGTCCCAGGATCGGCGCGCCGAGGACACCGCCGACGGCTGCCAGGGCCGCGCCCAGCGCGAAGACCCCGTAGAGCACCTTGCGGACGTCGACGCCCTGGGCCCGGACCATGTCGCGGTCCGCGACGGTGGCCCGTACGAGCGCTCCGAGCGAGCTGCGTTCGAAGACGAGGTGGACGAGCACCGCGAGGCAGGCCGCGACGGCGATGAACACCAGCCGGTAGACGGGATACGTGTGGCCGAGCAGGTTCACCGTCCCGCGCAGCGGTACCGGCGGATCCGTCGGCAGGACCTCGCTGCCGAAGGCGGCGGCGAGGAGGTCGGCGACGATGAACGTGATGCCGAGGGTGAGCACGGCCTGGTCCAGATGTCCGCGCCGGGCCAGCGGCTGCGTGAGCAGTGTCAGCACCGCTCCCCCGAGGGCGCCCACCAGGGCGCCGGCCGCGAGGGCGAGGAGCAGGCCCGGCAGGGTTCCGTCGGACAGTGCGTAGGCCGTGTAGGCGCCCGCGAGGTAGAGGGTGCCGTGCGCCAGGTTGAGGACGTCCATCATGCCGAAGACCAGGGAGAGGCCGACGGCGATCGTGAAGAGCAGCAGCCCGAACGCGATGCCGTCGACGACGCTGACGAGGTTGCCGTCGAGCCATCCGGGCATCTCAGCCGCCCAGTCGGCCGAGGTCGCCGGCGACGGTGTTGGCGCCCTGCCTGACCTCGCGCAGGTACCAGGGCTGGATCGGTGTGCCGCCGCTGTTGAACCGCCAGGTGCCGCGCGGGCTGTCGATGTCCCCCACCGTGGAGATGGCGGCATTGACCGATTCCGGGGTCACGGTGGCACCGGCCGCCTTGATCGCCTTGTCGAGGACCTGCGCCGCGTCCCATGACGCCATCGCGTAGGTGGTCGGCTCCGTGCCGTGGGCGGCCCGGTAGGCCGGCGCGAACTGCCGGTTGGCGGCGTTGTCCAGGTCGGCGCTGTAGTTGAGGGCGGTGAGGACACCGTTCGCGGCGTCTCCCTGGCCCTTCAGTACGCCGCCCTCGGTGAGGAAGCCGGGTGCGTAGAGCGGGATCCGGCCGGCCAGGCCGAAG
Organism: Streptomyces sp. NBC_00029; assembly: GCF_045160505.1. Classification (NCBI taxonomy): domain Bacteria; kingdom Bacillati; phylum Actinomycetota; class Actinomycetes; order Kitasatosporales; family Streptomycetaceae; genus Streptomyces; species Streptomyces sp. NBC_00029. The sequence goes on along the minus strand of NZ_CP108292.1, from coordinate 8,451,479 downwards.
TCACGGTACTGCTTGACGAAGTCGACGGCCGCGCCGCCTGCGTAGAAGCAGAAGACCGCCTTCGCGCCGGAGTTCTCGATCTGCGAGAGGTAGGGCTGGAAGTTCTTGGTCCCCGGGAACGGGGTGTAGACCTCCTCCCCCGCGATCTTGCCGCCGGCGGCCAGGAAGGTGGACTTGAAGCCCTCGATCTCGTCCTTGCCCGCCTGGTAGCCCGCGGCGATGAGGAAGACCGGGCCCCCGGCCCGCTCGGCGACGTGCTTGCCGAGCGCCTTGCCCGGCTCGTCGTTGACGTACGAGGTGCGCCAGATGTACTTGGTTCCGGTCAGGGTCGTCGGTGAGGCGTTCGAGCCGACGAGCGGGATCCGGCCGGTCTCGAACAGGTCCTTGACCCCGTTGACGGTGGCCGAGCTGACCACGCCGCTGACCGCCAGTACCCGGTCCTGCTTGACGAGCTTCTCCGCCGCCGCCTTGCCCGAGTCGGCCGTCTCCCCCTCGTCCGCGATCACGATCTCGACCTCGCGGCCGCCGAGTCTGCCGCCGTGCTGTCGGACGTAGAGCTCGAAGCCCTGCTTCATGTCGTCGCCGAGCGCCTTGTAGGTGCCGGACCGGGGAACGAGGAGCCCGATCCTCACGGGCCCCTTCTGCTTGCTGTCTTCGCCGGTACCGAGACTCGCGCCGCCGCACCCCGTGGCCAGCAAGAGGCTCGTGGTGACGGTGATCAGAACCAGGGGGCGAAAGCGACCTGCCATGGAGACTCCGTACGTTGTCGACGGCCCTCGCGGACCGGATGCTGCTCCTGAGGTGACACGTGTCTATCGTGAAATATCGACGGCCGTCAAGAGATCGCAACATACCCGTTGGAGTGTCGCCCCACCCCTTGACCGGCGTCTCACATGTGCCGTAGCACTAACCATCGTCAATTTCGCGCTATACCACTTCGGTGGGCGAATTCATGATCAGTCAGGGAGTGAAGCACCATGACCGACGATCCATCACGGCGCAGAGTCCTCAGGAACACCGGGGTGCTGACCGGTGCCGCGCTGCTCTCCGGCATCCCCGGCGGCCCGGCCGCCGCGGCGCAGGCCGCCCCGCCGGCGGGCGGGACCCCGCTCGTCGTGGAGCCGCCCGCGGGGCGGCTGCGCGGAAGCGTCGAAGGCGGGCTGGCCATGTTCAAGGGCGTGCCCTACGCCGCTCCCCCGGTCGGCGCTCTGCGGTGGCGCCCTGCCCAGCCCCACCCCGGGTGGCAGGGGACACGCGATGCGACCGCCTTCGGGCCGAGCGCCCCGCAGCTGTACCGGGAAGGGGGCGACGCGGTGCTCGGAACCCACGGCGCTCCCCCGTTCAGCGAGGACTGCCTCACCCTCAACATCTGGACGCCCCGCGCCGACGACGCCAAACGGCCCGTCCTGGTCTGGATCCACGGAGGCGGCTTCATCTCCGGATCCGGCTCCCTGCCCCACTACTCCGGCGAAACCTTCGCGCGGAACGGCGACATGGTCGTCGTGACCCTCAACTACCGTCTCGGGCCGCTGGGCTACCTCTACTTCGGCGAGGAGGGCGCCGACGGGAACTTCTGGCTCACCGACCAACTCGCCGCGCTGCGCTGGGTACGGGACAACATCGCCGCGTTCGGCGGCGACCCGGACGACATCACCCTCGCCGGGCAGTCCGGCGGCGCACTCTCGGTCGCCGCCCTCGCCGGCGCCCGGCCCACCGGGCGCCCGCTGTTCCGGCGCGCCATCCTGCAGAGTCCGCCGCTCGGACTGCAGATCCCCGGCCGCGCGGAGTCCCTCCGGCGCAGCGCCACCTACCTCGAGATCCTCGGGGTCAGGAACGTGACGGAGCTACGGGCCCTCCCCTGGCCCCAGTTGATCGGCGCCACCATCGAGATGTTCCGGCGCACCGGACGGTGGGGGTACTGGTCGACCCCGTTCCTGCCGGTGCTCGACGACGCGACGCTGACCCGCCGGCCGGCCGACCTGCTGCTCAGCGGCCCGGGGGCGGACATCGACGTCCTGATCGGATGGACCAGGGAAGAGGCCACCTTCGCCTTCGCGCTCAACGAGCCCTACGCCGCCGCCACCAAGGACCAAGTGCTCGCGCGGGCGCGGGACACCTTCGGGGCCCGTGCGGCCGAGGCCTACACGGCGTACGAGGAGGCCCGGCCGGGGTCCCGCCCAGTCGACGTCCTCATGGACCTGATCGGCGACGACCTGTTCCGCATCCCCGGGATCGACCTGGCCGAGCGGCGCGCGGCCCACGGACGGCCGGTCTGGGCGTACCAGTTCGACCTCCCGACGCCCGCGCACAACGGGCAACTGGCCTCGCCGCACTGTCTGGAGCTGCCGTTCGTCTTCAACAACTTCGACAAGTGGTCGCAGGCGCCGTTCCTGGCGGGGCTGAACCCGAGGATCCGTGACGGTCTCGCCGGCGCCGTGCACGCGTCCTGGATCTCCTTCATCCGCACCGGTGATCCCAACCGCAGCCCCATGCCGCACTGGCAGCGCTACGAACGCAACGCACGGACCACCATGAGCCTGGACTCGGTCACCGGCGCCGTTGACGACCTCGCCGGGTACTGGCGGCGTCTGCACCGTCCGACGTCGCGACAGGCCGCCCGCCAGGACGGTCCCGGGGCGGACTGACCGCAAGGGTCACCTCGCCTGCGACGCGACCGTCCGTTCGCCCGTCCGCCCGTCCGCCCGTCCGCCCGTCCGTGGAACGGTGCCGTGCTTGAGCCGCGGCGCCCGGTACCGCGACCCGGGCGCACTGTCGGGCGGGCTGTCTCTCGTCCCGGGTTGGTCCGACCGGTCGGACCTGCCGGTGAGTCGCGCCGGGGTGTTCCGGGTGGCGGGAAAGCCGAGGTTATGAATGAGATCGCATGACCGTTTTGTCATGTGACCATCCATGAGCATCAACACTTCAGGAGCCACACGATGCGCCCCATCAGAGCCGCCTGTCTCGGCACGGCCACCGCCCTGGTTGCCCTTCTCGCCTGGGCCCCTGCCGTGACCGCAGACGCGACGGACTCCCCTGCCGCCCACGCCAAGCCCCAAAAGCAACGGGTCATCACACTGACCGGCAGGCTCGCGCAGCAGTCGCGCTTCCCCGTCAACTCCAGCGGTCCCTCCCAGGGTGATCGGACCGTCGTCCGCTCGACCCTCCATGACGCGGCCGGCAACCAGGTCGGCGAAACCGGCGGCACCTGCACCACCACCCGGGTCGCCGAGGGCGGAGCGGAGGCGTGCTACGTGACCTACGTCCTCCCGGGCGGCCAGCTCTCCGTGCAGGGGATGGTCTTCGGCATCGTCCCGGGCCCTCCCGGTTCGTTCGACAACGCGATCACCGGCGGCACCGGGGAATTCGACCGGGCTCGTGGCTCGGTCCACGTCGGGCCGATCGTCAACGGCGCGAGGACATTCACGATCCACCTGAAGTGACCGGCCCCGCCCCCGCCCGTCGAGAAGGCCCGACGCCCCCTAGGGGGCGTCCGCCGCCTCCTCGGTCAGGCCGGTGACCTCCTGCACGTGCCGCAGGCTGGGCGGGGCGAGCACCTCGTTGAGCTGCTGGAAGATCTGCCGCGCGGCCACCGCGTTCCAGTCGGCCGGGAGCAGCTCGGCGGGCAGTCCGGGGTCGAGGTACGGCAGGCGGCGCCACTGGGTGAGCATGGGCACGTAGTGGCGGAAGGCCTCGGCGCCGTCGATACCGGGCTGCCCGGTCAGGGCCGCGGCGACGGGGCCGTACGCCTGGGTGAACCCGGCGTACTGCTCCTCGATCGCCGGGAAGTCCCACCAGGAGCTGACGGTCCCGGGCAGGTCGCTGAAGGCGGCGTAGTCGGCGGCGAACAGGTGCACGTAGTCGCTGAGGCCGAGCCGTACGAGCATGTCACGGGCGTCGCCGAGGAGTCGGCCCGGCGCCAGCCACACGCCCGGGGCGATGTTGCCGAAGCCCAGCCAGGTCAGCCGGGTGCGCAGCTGGTAGCGGTAGGAGCGCTCGGACTCCGGTACGGAGAAGACGGCCATGGCCCAGCCGTCGCTCAGCTTCGCCGGCTCCAGGCTGCCGAAGATGCGCCGGTCGCCCTCGTCGAAGACGGGTTGCGCACCCGGGCTGAGCCGGTAGCCGGTGGCGCCCCGGCGTTCCGGTTCGAGGACGCCCTTCTTCTTGAGCCGGGAGATCGCCGAGCGCGCCGCCGGGCCGTCCACGTCGAGCTCGGACATCAGGGTGATCAGATCGGCGACGGAGATCCAGCCTCCGAGCCGTCGCAGGAACGCCCCGTAGACCGTGTTGATCAACGAGCTGGGCCTGAGGGGACTGTCCGCCATGATCGCCTTCCGTCGTCTGCGGTGGCGATCCTACCGACCTGGGCGAACGCGGCGCCGCCCAGGTCACGGTCCCCGCGGCCGGGGTCAGAGGCGGGCGGCGCGCTTGAGCAGGCCCAGGTCCACGAACTTGAAGTCGGTGTCGGTCCGGGCCTCCCCGTCGGGTCCGGTGGTCGCGGGGGTGTTGTGGCCGTCCTGGACGACCAGCAGGCCGTTGGGGAACTTCCTGCCCAGCGGTTCGCTCGTGACCGCGGCGCCGTCGCTCTCCTGGGCGCCGTCCGGCGAGCTCGGCCCGGCGCCGTCGCCGATGCGGAAGCCGCGGACGTACGCGTTGCCGTGCCCGCGGTCGAAGACGGCGAAGGTGTCGTCGCCCTGGCTGGAGGCCAGCAGGTAGCCGCGGCGGGCGGGCTGCGCGGGGTCGCGCCAGATGGTCAGGCCCTCGACGTCGGCCGCGATGTGCCGGCCGCCGAAGCCGGGGTCGGCGCCCGCTGTGCATTCCTCGGTTGCGGGGTTCCAGGTGCCGGGTACGCCGTAGGAGCGGACCTTCTCGATCAGGCGTGCGGGTGACCGCAGGTCGGCGTCGAGCTTCCAGATGCCCACGTCCTCCTGGCCGGCGTAGAGGTCACCGGTGTCGGGATCGATGACCATGCCCTCCACCTGGGGTTCCTCGCCCGGTTCCGCGCACGGTGCCCACGCCTTTCCGTCGGGCAGGGTGAAGGAGGAGGGCAGCGAGGTGGTGCGGACGGTGCGGTAGCCGACCTTTCCGCCGGCGTTCGGCAGGAGCTCGGCCAGCGCGAGGGCTGTGGCGTGGCGCCGGCTGGTGACCGCGTACGAGCGGCCGCTGCGGCGGTCGGTGTAGGCGGCGAGTCCGTAGGCGGTCCGCTGCTCGTTGACCTCGTCCTGGCCGGCGGAGAAGACGTGCGGGGCGGCCGTCTCGTCGGTGACGTCGACCAGCGGGGCGGTGGGCCGCTTCGGGTCGATCCGGTAGACGCGCAGCTGGTCGCGGCCGCGGTCGGAGACGACGGCCACGTCGTGGCGGCCGTCCGGGAAGCGGAGTCCGCTGATCAGGTCGACGTTGTTGAAGCGGCCGGGCATGTCTCCCTCCCGCGGCGGCGGGGGCGCCGGCAGGCTCTGCACCTGACGGCCGTCCAGGTCGTAGACGCGCAGGCCGCCCTCCTTGGCGGTGGCGATCACCAGGCTGCGGTCGGGGTTCTTCGCGTTGCGCCAGATCGCCGGGTCGTCGGCGTTCGCGTTGCCGCCGGCCTCGTCGTCGAAGAGGGAGGGCGTCTCCACGGAGGCAGACACCCGGGGCAGCGGCGGCGCCGAGGCGTCGCGGGCGTGCGCGGGCACCGCGATCACACCCAGTGCCACCACGGCCGCCGCGGTCACGGCCGGGGTCCGCCTGCTCGGGATCACGCGCATCTTGCCTCCTGGTGAGGGGTACGGGGTCGGGCCGGCCGCGTGGTGCGCGGAGTCGTCCGGCGCTCGGCGGCGGGCCGCCCCCACCGTGGGCCACCTGCGGGTGGCCCCCATGGAGCTAGCGTGACGTGCACATGACGGCACCGTGAAATCCGGCGCGCCCGTGGTCCTGCCGGGGGCGTTCCCAAGGGCGCTCCCGAGGACACGCCGGACAGCTCACCAGAGCGGTCGCCCGAGAGGTCGCCCGACGGGGCGCCCGAGGGCTTCCTTAGCGGAACGTTAGATCTGCGTGGCGAACCTTGTCCGGGTACGACCGCCGCCGCATGCTCTGGACACTCCCCCGCCACCGGGGCAGTTCTGCCGTCTCTCATCAGGGACTTCCGTCTGGAGCCGCCATGTCCTCGTCCGTCGTCATGCCCGCACCGCCGCCCGGGGACGAGCGCAGGAAGCGCCGTCTCGCCCTGGTCGGCGGCTCGCTGGGCAATCTCGTCGAGTGGTACGACTGGTTCGTCTACGCCAGCTTCGCAATCTACTTCGCCGACTCCTTCTTCCCCGGCGACAACCCGACCACCCAGCTGATGAACACGGCGGGGATCTTCGCCGTGGGCTTCCTGATGCGCCCGGTCGGCGGCTGGATCCTGGGGCGCGCCGCCGACCGGCACGGCCGCAAGAGTGCGCTGACCCTCACCGTCACCATGATGTCGGTGGCCGCGCTGCTGATCGCCGTGGCACCGACGTACGGCCAGGCCGGGTACTTCGGCGCCCTGGTGCTGCTGCTCGCGCGGCTGCTCCAGGGGATGAGCATCGGCGGCGAGTACGCGGCCAGCGCCACCTACCTGACCGAAGCGTCCGCCCGCAACCGGCGCGGCCTTGGCTCGTCCTTCCAGTACGTGTCGATGACCTGCGGCCAGCTGCTCGGCCTGGGCATTCTGATCACCCTTCAGCACACGTTGACCATTGCCCAGTTGGAGAGCTGGGGCTGGCGGATTCCCTTCGTCGTCGGGGCGTTGTTCGCGGTGGTCGTCTTCTGGCTGCGGCGACGCCTCCAGGAGACCGACGCGTTCAAGGAGGAGTCGGCGGCGGGCGAGGAAGCCCATGACGACAGCACGCGCGGCACGCTCAAGGCCCTGTGGCAGTACCGGCGACAGGCGGGGCTGGTCATGGCGCTCACCCTCGGCGGCACCGTGGCGTACTACACCTACACCACCTACCTCACCAAGTACCTGGTCGGCAGCGCGGGCATGGAGAAGACCACCGCCACGCTCGTCAGCTTCACCGCGCTGACCCTCTTCGCCGTGCTGCAGCCCTTCGCCGGCATGCTGTCCGACCGGATCGGCCGCCGGCCCCTGCTCATCACCTTCGCGGTGGGCTGCACCGTCGGGACCTACCCGATCATGACCGCCCTCGGGTCCGCGTCCTCGTACTGGTCCGCGCTCGGCCTGTCCCTGCTGGCCCTGGTCATCATCACCGGCTACACCTCGATCAACGCGGCGGTCAAGGCCGAGCTGTTCCCGACGCGCGTGCGCGCGCTGGGCGTGGCACTGCCGTACGCGATCGCCAACGCGCTCTTCGGCGGCACGGCGGAGTACGTGGCGCTGTGGTTCAAGAACAGTGGTCACGAGACCATGTTCTTCTGGTACGTCTCCGGGTGCGCGCTGATCTCCCTCGTGACCTACGTCCTCATGCCGGACACCCGCAACGCCGCGCTCAGCCGCGCCGAGGCCGAGGAGGACGGCGGCCTCGCCCCGGGTCCGGACCGGCCGGCGACGGCTGCGGCCGAGGCCGCACGCTGATCCGTCCCCGGTGGCCCGGCGCGCCGGCTCCCGTAAGCTGCTGCGCCGGGTCACGGGGGCTCCGGTGGCCGGGGTCCAGTCACAGGTCACAGGTCACAGGTCACGAGGAATTGTCTATGCACGCGCTTCTCGTCGAGGACGACGACCGCATGGCCCAGGCCCTCGGCACGGCCCTCGCCCTGCGCGGGCACACCGTCCGCCGGGTCGGGCGTGCCCTGGACGCCCTGCGGCACGCGCGCGAGGCCGAGTTCGTCCTGCTCGACCTGGGCCTTCCCGATCTCGACGGGCTGGAGCTGCTGCGGCGGCTGCGTACCGTATGCGACGCGCCGCTGATCGTGGTGACCGCGCGGTGCGAGGAGCGCGACATCGTGCAGGGGCTGCGGGCGGGCGCCGACGACTATGTGGTCAAGCCGTTCCGCATGGCCGAACTGATGGCCCGCATCGATTCCGTACGGCGCCGGACGGACCCGCACCCGGGCCGTACCGAGCCGATCACGGCCGGGCCGCGCCCCGTGCGCACCGGTGACGTCGAGGTCGACCTGTCGGGGCGGACCGTCACGGTGGCGGGCGTCGCGGTGCGCCTGACGCGGCGCGAGTTCGACGTACTCGCCTTCCTGGCGGCCCGCCCGGACGAGGTGCATTCCCGCGAGGTGATCCTGGACCGGATCTGGGGGGACGCCTTCCTCGCGGCCTCCCGCTCGCTGGACGTCCATGTGGCGGGCATCCGCGCCAAGACCGGCCGCTCCGGCCTGGTGCGTACCGTCCGGGGGTTCGGCTACCAGCTCGGCACCCCGACGGCCGCGCCCGATACAGGGGGCGGCGACCCGGGCGGCGAGCGGTGAGGCGCAGGCTCCTCGCGGTGCTGATGGTGCTGATGGGGGCGGCCGCGCTGCTGCTCTGCATCCCCCTGGCGGACGCCTCCGCACGCGGTCGTACCGAGCACCTGCTCCTCCAACGGCGCTCGGAGGCCGTACGGTTCGCCGATCTCGCCGACCGGATGCGCACCGCCGCCGATCGCGCGGAGCTTTCGGCCGAGATCAGCCGCTACGCCCAGCTGTACGGAGCGGGGGTGGTCGTGGTCGACACCGCGGGGGCCACGGTGGCCCGGGCCGGGACCGGGCCGGCGGCGGAGGCCGCCACGGGCGCGGCCGCCGACTCCGACGCCCGCCGCCGCGCCCTCACCGGCCGTTCCACCGACCGGCTGCCCACCCTTCTCCCCTGGGGCCCTCGGACCGTCGTGCTGGCCGAGCCGGTGGGCCGGGACGAGCGGGTGAGCGGGGCGGTCCTGATGGCCGTACCCACCGACGCCGCCCGCCGGGACGTGGCGGCCCGCTGGTCGCTCATCGCCGCCGGGGCGCTGACCGCCTTCGCGGCGGCGGCCCTGGTCGCGGCCGGGATCGCGCGCTGGCTGATGCGCCCCGTGCGGGACCTGGACCGGGCGGTCGAGCGGCTGACCGCCGGCAGCCTCCAGGCCCGGGCCGTGTCCGACACCGGCCCGCCGGAACTGCGCCACCTGCGCCGGCACTTCAACGCGATGGCGGAGGCCATGGCCGACTCCATCGGCCGCCAGCGCGACTTCGTCGCCGATGCCTCCCACCAGTTGCGCAATCCGCTGGCCACGCTCGTCCTGCAGCTGGAGAACGTCGAACCGTACCTCGCACCCGGGCCCGGCCTGGCCGAGCACGGCCGCGCACTGGACGAGGCGGAACGCCTGGAGGAGCTGCTCGACGGCCTGCTGGCGCTGGCCCGCGTGGAGTCCGGCACGGCGGAGCCCACCGTCCAGGACGTCGCGCGGGCGGTGCGGGACCGGGTGACGGCCTGGGCTCCGGTCTACCGTGCCGCGGGCGTGCACCTGACGGCGTCCTGTCCGGCCGGGGACCTGTCGGCGCGCGCCCTGCCCGACGCGGCGGGCCGGATCCTGGACGCGCTCCTCGACAACGCCGTCAAGTTCGTCCCGCGGGGCGGCCGCGTCGAGGTGCGCGCCACGCACGGGACGGACGGGAGCGCCGTCGTACGGGTCACGGACGACGGCCCGGGGGTTCCCGAGGAGCAACTGCCCCTTCTGCTCAGGCGCTTCGCGCGCGCCCCGGAGCATCAGAACGTCCCCGGCAGCGGCCTGGGCCTGGCCATCGCCGACGAGATCGCCCGCATCAGCGGTGGTCGGCTCGACGTCAGCGGCCATGTGCCGCACGGTCTGGTGGTCGAGCTCCGGATCCCGGCGCCGTGAGGTCTCAGCCGTACACCGACCGGTAGTACGCGACGGCGCCCGCGTGGAGCGGCACCTCGCCGGTCGAGATGGCGAACCGGGGCTCCAGCCTCGCCCCGGCCGTGACCTCCCGCAGCAGGTCCCGCCACCGCTCGAACACCACTTGGAGCAGCTCGCGCACGGTGTCCTGCGGTACGTCCGCCCGTGCCAGCAGGTAGTTGCCGACCCCGATGGTTCCCACCGGCTCCGTCAGGCCGTACACCCCGGCAGGGAGCGTGACCGCCGTGTAGACGGGGGCGTAGCGCTCCCGGAGCGCGCCCACGTACGCGTCGAGGGGGAGGAAGCGCAGTGGCAGCTCGCCCGCCAGCTCCGACAGCGCCGGGGTGGGCACCCCGCCGGACCAGAACAGTGCGGCGACCGACCCTTCGCGCAAGGCGCTCACGGACGCGGCGAGGCCCAGCTGCCGCTCGTCCGCCGTCGCCGCGGGTGCGCCGTTCAGCCCGGCGGCCCGCAGGACCCGTTCCGCCACCACCCGGACCCCGGAGCCGGCCGCGCCGGCCGCGACGGGGCGTCCGGCGAGGTCCTTCACCGAGTGCACGGGCCCGTCCGCCGGGACGAGCAGGTGCGTGTAGTTCACATAGACCCGGGCCAGCGCCGTCACGGCGGTCGGACGGGGGAAGGACTCCCGGCCCAGCGCCGCGTCCTGGGCCACGTCCGCCATGGCCAGTGCCAGCTCCACCGACCCCTCGTCCAGCTTCCGCAGGTTGTTCACGCTGGCCGCGGTGCTCACCGGGACGATCTCGATCCGGCGGCCGCCGGCGGCGACGGCCTGCGCCAGGGCCTGCCCGAACGCGTTGTACGGCCCGCCCTCGGGCCCCGTCGCGAGCCGTAGCCGCCGTACCGGCCCGGAGTCCCCCGCGCACGCGGCCAGCGCCACGGCCAGGGCGCCGGCCCCGGCGCCCATCGCCTGCCTCCGGTTCACCACTGGGCTGGTCACGGCGCAAGCCTAGGCCGTCCGTCCCCGTCAGCCGGCGCCCGCCGGCTGCGGCACCCCTGCGTTGGGTTCGTTCCCTCCCATGTCGAGCCGGAAGGGCGGGTACGCGTCGGTCATGAGGGTGGCGTAGACGACCACCCGCAGTATCCAGCGCGTCAGACCCATGAGCAGGTCGAACAGGGCGCGCGGGTAGCTCCCGGTACATGCCAGGACCACCACGGCAACGAGGGTGAGCAGGCCGATGAGCCCAGAGGAGAAGGGGCTGTAGTCCTCGATGTACCGGCAGGCGTTCCAGCCGCTGGTGACCAGCAGTACGACCACGAACAACTGTGGTATGACGAGGAGCCACTTGACCAGGACCAGTCCGCGGGACAGCCGCTGGGGGTAGGCGACCTCGACGCGTATCGGGTAGTCGGGCACGTCCTTGAGGGTGAACGGCGGATAGTCGTCGGTTCCGAGCACCGCAGAGGAGTAATAGCTGACGCGTGTGCTCCAGCGTATGACGCCGACGTTGAAGTCGAAGAGCGGTCTGGGGTAGCTGCCGGTGATGAGGATGCCGAAGAACGCGATGACGCTCAGCAGCAGAAACGCGATCTGCAGGAAGAGCAGGACGACATAGTGCGGGATGGCGAGGATCCACTTCACCAGCCACATCCATCGGGTCAGTCCGGGATCGAGGTTCGCTTCGACACGCAGGGGGTGGACGGAAGCAATCATCGCTGCCACAGCCTTTCTCGCACGGGGCTCGCTTCGATACGGCCCGCAGTGCGTGTGCTCCGCGTGAGCCGCCCTCTCATTGAGCCCCGGCGGCCGGATACCCGCCTGCCACGGGATCGCGTGACACGAGAACACGTGGCTTGACGGCCGGCTGTATCCGGAACCCAGGCTTCGGCAGCCCATCGGACCTGGGAATACGGGGCCCGGGGCCGGCTGGTCGCCGCTGTCGAGCCACGAAGTTCCGGGAGGTGCTATCCCGCCCGGCCCGCCGGGGCGTTCCTGCCCGGCCTCGCGCTGCCGTTGTCGCCTTCGCCTTCGCTGTCTCTGTCTCTGTCTCTGTCTCTGTCGCCGGAGATCGATATCGACAGCCCTTCGGTCAGCCATTGATGAGCCACCGTCATATTGAGCACGCGCCCGCCGGTCGCTGTGCCGACCAGGGCCCAGTAGCGTTCCAGGCGGGGGTCGAAGCCGGATGACCTGGACACCAGCTGATGCAGGTACGTGCGGAAGGCGGGGGTGTCCGACTCCCGCCGGGCCCGTGCATGGGCGGATACGAAGGCGTTCACCGCGTCCCCCGGGCCGGGCGGCAGACCCCGTGCCACCGCGGCGGCCGTCAGGGCGGCCGCCTCGTCGATCTCCCCGTAGAAAGCCGGGGCGTCCCGCATCTCTTCCTCGTGGTCCTGGGTCCAGCGGGTGAAACCGGGGGTGGCGACGAGCAGATGAAGCTCGGCGTAGGCCAGGGCCGAGGCCGGATCGGGGTCCTGCGGCGGGCCCGGTGACAGCATCGCGATCATGATGTCGAGCCGGTGCTCGGGCATGGTCGCGGACAGTTGGCGGTACCAGTGATCGGTGAGGCTGCGATGGGCCTCGGGGAGCCGCTGCACGCGCGAGAGGATCTCGAGGCGCCGGAGCCGTTCGTCACCCGTGCAGTCGTCGAGGGACATCAGCGTGGCCTGGCGCCACCGCAGTTCGGTCAGCCGTTCCTCCACGGCTTCGAGCTCGGTCGCCACGAGTTCGCCGAGGGCGCGCTCCCCGGTGACCACCTGCGTGATGCTCGCGATCGGAGTGTCCAGCGCCCGCAGGCGTCGGATCAGGCGGATCCGCTCCCACGCATCCGGGCCGTAGCGGCGATGACCGCCGGTGCTGCGGCCGGCCACGGGCAGCAGACCGCTGTCGGAGTAGTAGCGAAGGGTCTTCACCGGGACGCCCGTTCCGGCCGCGAGTTCACCGATGCTCCATGTGTCGTGCGTCATAGTCCCTTGAATCTCCAGCGCGGGGGAGGTCCTAGCGTACGGAGAACCGAGCGCATCGGGACGAACGGGCGACGGGCCACGGTGCCCGCCGCCCGGGCCTCGCCCGATCCCCTCCGTCCCGTCCGATCCCGTCCGACCAGGAACGGTGGATACGCATGTCCCCGACCACGACAGCACCGCGTCCGTGCCGACGTCACCCGCTCCGCGCGGTGCTCTTCCCCTTGCTCTGCGCGCTGGCCCTCCTCATGGCCACCGCCCTGCCGGCGTCCGCCGCACCACCCGGTTCCCCGTACTCCTCGGGGCAGAACGGCACCGTCGTACAGACCGACCGCGGCCTGGTACGCGGCGTGTCGCACGGCTCGTACACGGCCTTCAGCGGTGTTCCCTACGCCGCTCCGCCGACCGGACCGCTGCGCTGGCGGGCCCCGTCGCCTGCTGCCCCCTGGCACGGCGTCCGCGATGCGACCACTGCGGCTCAGCCCTGTGTACAGATGCCGGCGCCGGGTGCGGGAGCGGTCATCGGGTCCGAGGACTGCCTCTACCTCAACGTCACGACACCGGCCTCCAGGCCGGCCGGACAGAAGCGGCCCGTGCTGGTGTGGCTGCACGGCGGTGCGTTCCTGGGCGGGTCCGGCAACGACTACGACGCCGGATCACTGGCAGTACGGGGCGACGCGGTCGTCGTCACGGTCAACTACCGCCTGGGGGTCTTCGGTTACTTCGGCCACCCGGTGCTGGGCTCCGCCCCGCCGTTCGGCCTGGCGGACCAGCAGGCCGCACTGCGCTGGGTGAAGGCGAACGCCGAGCGCTTCGGCGGTGACCCGGCCGGTGTCACGCTGTTCGGCGAGTCCGCGGGGGCCCTCGGCATCTGTGCACACCTCACCTCGCCGACGGCCGCCGGCCTCTTCCGGCGGGCCGTACTCCAGAGCGGTTCCTGCTTCACGTCCTTCCCCCGAGGTGCCCTCGGACCCGGAACTCCGGCGTACGAGCCCTTCGCCTCCCAGCACGCTGTCCAGGCGGCCGGTACGGAAGCCGCCCGGGGTCTGGGCTGCGCGACGGGCGGCCGGGACGAGGTGCTGGCGTGCCTGCGCGGTCAGAGCACGGACCGCCTCGCCACCACGCAGCTGATGCAGTCCTTCAACCGGCCCGCCTTCGGCAACCCACTGCTGCCCGTGGCGCCGGACCTGGCGATGACCTCGGGACGCTTCCACCGCGTGCCGGTCCTCCAGGGCACCAATCACGACGAGATGCGGATGTTCGTCGGCCTGTCGCTGGCCGCGTTCCCCATCCGTACCGAGGAGGACTACCGCGCCCGCCTGGTGGACGCCTTCGGGCCGGCGGCCCCGGCCGTCGAGGAGCGGTATCCGGCAGCACAGCACCCCACGCCCGCACTGGCCTGGGCCGCGGTGCTGACCGACCGGTCCTTCACGTGCACCACACTGGAGGCGGCCCGCGCCATGGCCGCTCACGCGCCCGGACTCCCCCTCTACGGCTACGAGTTCAACGATGCGGACGCTCCCGTCCTCGCAGGTCTGCCGGCGAACCCCGGCTTCCCCTACGGCGCGGCACACGGGTTCGAGATGCCGTTCCTGTTCACCTCCTTCCCCACCGGGAAACCGCTGGACGACGCCCAACGCGAGCTCTCCGACGGGATGACCGGGTACTGGACGAACTTCGCGCGCACAGGAGACCCGAACTCCCCCGGCGCGCCGTTCTGGCCCGTCCAGCGCCCCTCGTCACCCGACACGCGCTCGGTGCAGTCACTGGCTCCAGGACCGGGCGGGATCCGCCCCGTCGATGTCGGTGCCGCCCACCACTGCTCGTTCTGGGGCCGCGTGGCCCGATGAACCGTACTGCTCCCCGGCGGGCAGGAGCTTGATCGCCGAACCGTTAGGGTGTTCGACGTCCGTGGCGGTGCACGCCTGCCCCACGGAGCGGGCGCGGCACAGGTGTTGCACGGGGAGAGAGCAAGTGAGCGGGACCAGAGTCATCATCGGGAACCGGACGGCGCCCGGCGGCGCGCTGAAGGCGTTCTTCAGGTCCTGGACGGTGGAGTTCGACTACTCCCCCATGGCCGAGCACGTCGAGGACGGGCTCATCACCTGGATGCAGCGCGCGCGGACGGTCCTCGGCCTGACCGCCGCCGTCTGGCTGGTGGTGGCCTACCCGCTGAGCGGCGGCGGCGGCGAGTTCGTCCTCGGCAAGCTCGTCGAACTGGGCCTCTCCTGCGGCATCCTGGCGGTCGGCAGCGTCATCGGCATCACGGCGTTCCTCGTCGCGAGCACCCCGGACAGACGCCGCGACTTCGCCGAGCGGCTGCGCAGGCCGATGAGCGCGGCCTTCCTTCTCGTCAGCGGCCCCGCCTGCATGTGGCTGTCCTTCACGACCCTCAAGGGCGACCTGATCAGCGGCGGGGACCTCAAGGAATTCTTCTCCGCGATCACCGGCTCCGGGTTCTTCTCCTCCGTGCTGGCCTTCCTGGTCCTGGTCGTCGGCTGGATCGCCGCCCTCGTCCTGCTGCTCGGCTCCTCCTTCTTCACGCTCGTCTCCGCCCTGGCCTGTGTCCTGGTGTGCCTGCGGGTCGCGGACGTGCACCAGCTGCTCCCGGCGCTCATCTCTCCCCTGCTGGTCTGGTCGCTCTTCGCCTTCCAGGTCTTCACCGGCCCAGACGTCGCCGCACCGCCGGAGGTGCTCTACACCTTCATGCTCGGCGGCCCGCTGTCGGTGACCGCGCTCTCCGTCTGGGAGGTACGGCGCCTGCGCATCCGCTACGGGATCACCCTGCGCACGGCGTTGGGCCGCTGACCTCCGACTCCCGGGCCCCGCCCCCGGACGACGACGCGGTCGTTCCGTATCGCCGCTGCGGACCGCACGGCCCCTGCCCGGTAGCGTCGCCGCCATGCGCTACCACCACGTCGACGTCTTCACCGACCGCCCCTACAACGGCAACAGCCTTGCGGTGTTCCCCGGGGCCGACGCGCTGACCGGCGCCCGGATGCTGGCCATCACCCGGGAAATGCGGCACTTCGAGTCCGTCTTCCTGATGCGCGACGGCGAATCCGGGCACGGCCGGCGGGCGCGCGTCTTCGACCTGGAGGGGGAACTGGACTTCGCCGGGCACCCCCTCATCGGCGCCGCCGCAGTCCTGCACGCTCTCCACGGCGCCACGGACCACGAGGCCTGGACCCTGCGGCTGCCGGCCCGGTCGGTCGAGGTCACCACCGACCGCCGGGGCCCCGGCCGGTTCGCGGGCCTCCTCGACCAGGGACCGGCCGCCTTCCTCGGCCGGCCCGGCCCGGAGGACCTGGCCGCCCTGTTCGCCCTCGAGCCGTCCGACCTGGACCCGGCCCTGCCCCCGGAGGTCGTCTCCACGGGCCTGCGCTACCTGGTGCTCCCCGTACGCGGTGACGCGCTGGCCCGCGCCCGCGTCGTCGAGCCCCTCGACGGGCCGCTCGCCCGCCTCGGCGCCGATTTCGCCTACCTGCTGGACGGTACGGCCATGGAGGGGAGGCACTGGACCAACGACGGGATCCTGGAGGACGTCGCCACCGGCAGCGGTGCGGGATGCGTCGCCGCGTACCTGCGCAGCCACGGCCGCATCGGATCCGGTGAGCCGAGCCTCCTGCGCCAGGGCCGGTTCACCGGGCGCACCGGTGAGATGACCATCAGCGCCGATGGCCACGGCCGGGACATCCGCTCGGTACGCGTGGGAGGCGGCGTCGCCCTCGTGGCGGAGGGGCGCCTCCACGAGCTCCCGCCGGTCCGGGCCCGCCGGTCCGGGGCATGACGGCGGCGGACGGCTCGCCTCGCGACCGGAGTCACCCGGACCTACGCTGAGGATGTTGCCCGGGTCCTCGGACGGCAGGAGACCATGCCGTGAAGCCAACCCCCATCCGGCTGCGCCGGGCCTGCGCGGCAGCTGCCGCGGCAGGAGTGCTCATCGCCCCGGCGGTCGCGGGATCCGCGTACGGGTCGGCCGTCCCCCAGCGGTCCGCTCCCGTCTCTGCCGCCCCCACCCCCACTCCCACGTCCCCTTCCACGCCGTTCCCGGACGCCGACTCGGAGTTCGTCCGGCTCACACCGGCCGTCGCGGCGCAACTGGACGCAGCCGTGCGTGAGGTCATGCGCGTGGCACAGGTGCCCGGTGTGACGGTCGGCCTGTGGGCTCCCGGCAAGGGGAGCTACGTACGGTCCTTCGGCGTGGCGGACAAGGCGAACGGCGCGCCCATGACGAGCGACCTCCATGTGCGCATCGGCAGCGAGACCAAGACGTTCACGGTCACCGCGCTCCTCCAGCTGGTCGACCAGGGGAAGGTGTCCCTGGACGACCACATCGGCACCTACGTCACAGGGGTTCCGAACGGCGACCGGATCACCCTGCGCGAACTGGCGGGCATGCGCAGCGGCCTCTTCAACTACACCTTGGACGATGACTTCGTCAAGGCGTTCGAGGAGGAGCCGGAACGGTCGTTCACGCCGCAGCAGTTGCTCGACGTCGCCTTCAAGCACCCCGTGCTGTTCGAGCCCGGCGCGGAGTTCGACTACAGCAACACCAACCTGATCCTGCTCGGCCTGGTCGTGGAGAAGATCACCGGTCGGCCGCTCCACGACGTCATCACCAAGGACGTCCTGGGGCCGGCCGGGCTGCGCCGCACGGTGTTCCCCACGAGCCCGGCCCTCCCCGATCCCTACGCGCACGGCTACACCGACCAGACGGCCTCGGGCAAGGTCGAGGACTCGACCCACTGGAATCCCTCCTGGGCATGGGCCGCCGGGGAAATGGTCTCCGACCTGCAGGACCTGCGCAGCTGGGCCCGCACCCTCGCGACCGGCACGCTGCTGAAGCCTGAGACCCAGGCCGAGCGCCTGAAGACCACCCCGATGGACATTCCGGGTGCCGGATACGGGCTGGGCATCTTCAACGTCCAGGGCTGGATCGGCCACAACGGCTCGATCCCGGGCTACGAGGTGCTGCCCGTCTACCTGCCGCAGGCTCAGGCGACGATGGTCATCGTCCTCAACACCGACAGCCTGTACAAGGGTCAGGAGCCCAGCACGCTCTTCGGCGAGGCGGTCACCTCGATCGTGAGCCCCGACCACGTGTACCCCGGTCACAAGCCGGTCGCCCCCAAGGCCGGCTGAGCCGCGCCTTCCGCAGTGCCCGGAACGAACACGCCGACGGCCCGTCCGTGAATTCGCGCTCCTGATAGCGGATTGAGGATCCATCAGCGACAACCACCGCCAGGAATGGGCCATGTGGAATTCCTGTCGGCCGACCGATTGCCACAGAGTGCGCCCGGTCCGGAAACTGCCCACAAATCGCGGTCAGCGGGCTCCCGTCGGGGCCGGATCGACACCGGTAAAAGATGCCCGGGTCAACGGTGTTGTCCGACAGATGAGTTACTACCCAGGAGACATGGAAGGTCGCACACAGTTCAGGTAGCTTTCCCTCACGTCGCCGCCACACCCGGGGCACAGGGCCCCATGGGACTTGCGGCGCAAAGGACCCGACCCCTGTTGACGACAGCAACCGAAGTCTTCACAGTCCGGCCGTACACCCCGCATTGCCAGGTGATCAGCACCGAAGGCGATCATGCCGTCATTGGCATTTCCCCGGGGAACAGCTACTTCTCGGCCCAACGTGTCATCGACCTCGCCCACTGGGGCATGCGCAATTTCGAGCAGGTCGACCTCATCTACACCGACCTGCACGTGGCCGAGATGTACGAGGCCCTGGGCTACGGCGAGGACGAAGCACGACGCAAAGCGGTGAAGAACCTGCGCGGAGTCCGCGCCAAGGTCAACAACGCCGCTGCCGAAGCCGACCCCACCGGCGTCCGCCTCCGTGCCCGCCCGATGTCCTCCCTCACGGACATTCCGGCGTACCGCACGCTCCACAACCACCTGACGAACCTGATCGACATCGACCCGGAGTTCCGCGAGACCTGCAACTCACTCGTCGACGCGTTTCTCTCCTCCAAGGTGCTGAACGGCAAGGCCGCCACCACCCGGCAGCGTGACGTGTGCCTGGAGTACGTCTGTGCCGAGGCTCCGCTCTTCCTCGACACGCCGGCCATCCTCGGCGTGCCGTCCTCCCTCAACTGCTACCACCAGCTCCTGCCCATGGCGGAACTGCTCTACTCACGCGGCTCGGGCCTGCGCGCCTCGCGCAACCAGGGCCACGCCATCATCACCCCCGCCGAAGGAGTTCCCGATGTCCACTGACACCCTGCTCGACTTCCCGTTCTCCGCGCGCGGCGACCAGCTCCCGCCCGAGATCGAGGAGCTGCGCAGCGAACCGGTGAAGCGGGTTCGCACGATAGCCGGGGACGAAGCCTGGCTCGTCTCCTCCTATCCGCTGGCCAAGCAGGTCCTGGAGGATCCCCGGTTCAGTCTCAAGGACACCTCGGCGCCCGGTGTTCCCCGCCAGTACGCGCTGACGATCCCGCCCGAGGTCGTCAACAACATGGGCAACATCACCGGCGCGGGGCTGCGCAAGGCCGTCCTCAAGGCGATCAACCCGAAGACCGACGGCCTCACCGACTGGATGCGCGACCAGGCCACCGCCCTGGTCGACAGCCTCCTGAGCCACGGGGCGCCGGTCGATCTGCGCGGCCAGTTCACCAACCCGTACGCCGAGAACCTGCACTGCCGCATCCTCGGCATCCCCGAGTCCGACGCACCGCGCCTGGCCGCCAGCCTCGACATCGCGTTCATGAACTCGGCCTGCCCGGTCACCGGCGCCAAGCTCAACTGGGACCGGGACATCGCCTACATGGTGGAGCGCCTCGACGACCCCACCACCACCGGCCTGATCGCCGAGCTCGCCGCGCTGCGCAACGACCCCGACTACGACCACCTGACGGACGAGATGCTCGCCACCGTGGGTGTCACGCTGTTCGGCGCGGGAGTCATCTCCACCATGGGGTTCCTGACCATGGCGATCGTCTCGCTCCTCCAGAACCCCGAGATGTGGGAGCGGCTGCGCAAGGAGCCGGAGAAGATCCCGGCCGCCGTGGACGAACTCCTGCGCATCAACCTGTCGATCGCCGATGGCCTGCCCCGGCTCGCCCTCGAGGACCTCACCCTCGGCGACGTCGAGGTGAAGAAGGGCGAGCTCATGCTCGTCCTGGTCGAGGCCGCCAACACGGACCCGGACGTGTACCCCGACCCCCACGTCGCTGACATCGACCGGCCGAACGCCGGCACGCACCTCTCCTTCGGCGGCGGCCAGCACTACTGCCCGGCCACGGCTCTCGGCAAGCGGCACACCGAGATCGCCATCGAGGTACTCCTGGAGAAGATGCCGAACCTCGCCCTCGCCGTGCCGGTCGACCAGCTCGTGTGGCGCACCCGCTTCATGAAGCGCATCCCGGAGCGCCTGCCCGTGCTCTGGTAGTCGCGTCGGCGCGCGCGGCGCGCCTGCCCGGTGATGGCCCCGGCCGGGGGGAATCCTGCCGGGGCCATCGCCCTGCCCGGGCCGCATCCCGCCCCGCGCGGGGGCCCGTACTACTGCAGGAAGGCCGCGGTGGTCGCCACGAACCGGGCGGCGTCGTCGAGCCAGGGGTAGTGCCCCGCCCCGCGCTGCACGACGAGGGTGGCGTCGGGGAACAGCCCGGCGCACTCGGCGACCGACCGCGGCGGGCTGTTCACGTCGAACTCCCCCGCGAGCAGAAGCGTGGGCGTCCCGCAGACGGCGAGCGCCGCGCGCGTGGCCTGCGGGTCGAAGGCGCCCTCGGCCCCGAAGAGCCTGACGGCCTCCGCGTTGTCCGGCCGGGAGGCTGCGTGGTGCCGCCGGGCCGCGGCGTCCCACCGGCCGTGGAAGAAGGGGCCGAGGGCCTCCGGGTCACCGTCCCTGCCCTCGCTGATCGCCTCCAGCGCGGCGAAGGCGGCCGGGAACCACGGCTCGCCCTCGCGCAGTCGCGCGAGCTCCCGCCGGGTCTCCCCGGAGATGTCGATGCCGACGGCGCGCGTGCCGGGGGCGATCAGGGCGAGCCTGCGCACGCGGTCCGGGTACCGGGCCGCGTACTGCATCGCGGGGTTGGCGCCGGCCGAGTGGGCGAGCAGGTCGATCCGGGCGGCGCCGAGGTGTCCGCGCAGGGCCTCGATGTCCTCGACGAGGCGGTCGCAGCGGTAGGAGGAGGTGTCCTCGGGCACGGCGGACCCGCCGGTGCCGCGCAGGTCCAGGGCGATCAGCCGCCGGTGCGCGGACAGTCCGCCGAGGTCTCCGAGGTAGGCGGAGCCGACGGGGCCTCCAGGGACGCAGACGACCGGGTCGCCGCTTCCCTCCACGCGGTAGGCGAGCCGGGTGCCGTCGGGTGCGGTGAAGGTGGGCATGGCACGGATCCTGTCAGTCATAACCTGGTTGTACAACCTGGTTATGACGATGGCTGCGTCCCGGTGTATAACCGTGTCGTGGCAGGCCGAGAGAGTACGCACCAGATGCCGGGGACGCTGACGGAGGAGCAGGCCGCGCGGATGCTCGCCGGGATGAACGAGGTCATCCGCGCGGGCGAGGAGATGCGGAAGCTGCGCACGGAGATGATCAAGCTGTTCGCCGGCTTCGGCTGGACCCAGGACAGGATCGCCCGGATCGCCGACATGAGTCAGCCCGCCGTGTCCAAGCAGGTGGCGAAGTACGCGGTCGACGCCGCCGCGCCCCCGGTCGGGCTCGACCTCGACCTCGACCAGCACGACACGCCGTGGCTCGAAGGACGGCTTTGGGGGCTTGCCGAGGTGGTCGCCGAATCCCTCGACGCCGCGCGCTGCACCCGTTGCGTCGACGCCCTCGCCCGGGGCCGCAAGCGCTTCACCTCCCGGACCGTCGACGAGCTGCGGCGCCTCCTCGAAGAGGACCTGATGACGCACCGGGCGGAGCTGCCCGCGGACGTGCGGGCCGCCTACGACGTCATCAGCCGCGCCCTCGACGTCCCGCCGAAGCCGACGGCCGCCACGACGGCAACGGTGCCGGCCGCGGTACGCCGCACCCTCGCCCACCAGTTGCAGCGCGACCGGCTCCAGGAGCAGCGGCTCTCGGGCGAGCGCGAGCGCTGACCCGTCCGGCCGGCGCCGGAGAGTGTCGGAGAGAGCCGGACGGGCGGCCGGTGCGGCCTGGCCAGGATCGACTCCCGCTGCTGAACTGGGTGTTGCCAGCACGCCGATCCGACCGAAGGGATCCTCATGCGCAGCCGCGTCCGCAGCACCCTCGCCACCGGCCTCGTCGGCACCACCACCGCCCTCGTCGCCCTGCTCGTTCCCGGCACCGCCCACGCCGCACCGGCGAAGCTCAGCCATGCGTCCGCCGTGAGCAGGCTGAACGCGACGGGCGGCATCGGCCTGTCCTCCAGTGGCGGTTGCAGCAACCGGAACAACAGCACCTGCACCTCGCTGGAGCAGGTCAACGCCGCGACGATCAGTGACGTCACCACCCTGCGCAGGGCGAGCAACTGCACCCTCACCATCACGGGCGGGACCGAGGTGGGCCACGCCTCCGGCACCTACAGCCACTGGAACGGCTACAAGATCGACTTCAACCCGTCCTCCTGCGTCAGCAACTACGTCACCGGCAGCTTCACCCGGATCGCCAACCGCGGCGACGGCGCCGCCCGCTACCGCTCCGCCGCGGGCAACGTCTACGCCCGGGAGAGCAACCACTGGGACGTCACCTTCTGCGGCGGCAGCTCGGCCTGCACGTCCGCCGCCAGTTCCTGACCGGTACGCGGCCGGACGGCGGGAGCGGCATCACCGGCGCCCCCGCCTTTCCGGCCCGCGGCGTCGTCAGTCCTCTCCCAGCACCGCCCTGATCACATGCCGGGCGTTGTCCGCCATCGCCGGGTTCGTCGTGCGGTAGTACGGCAGCGCGATCACTGCCTGCGAGAGCGTCCGCCCCCGGCCGCGCCGCCAGGTCGCGTCGTCCACGCCGAGCGCCTCCCGGAAGACCGTCCTCGCACCGGCCGGCAGCAGGTTCCACGCCGGGAACAGATCGCAGGCCGGATCGCCCACCCCCATGCACCCGAAGTCGATGACCGAGGTCAGCCTGCCCCCGGTCACCAGCACATTGCCCGGCATCAGATCGCCGTGCAGCCACACCGGCGGCCCGTCCCACTCCGGGGCGCGCAGCGCGTCCTCCCATACGGCGGCCACCGCATCGCAGTCGACACCCTCCTGCGGTATCCCCCGCAGTTGCCCGATCGCCGCCCGGGTAGCCGCGTCGAGCGAGCCGAGCGGCCCTCCGCGGTACGCCTGCGGCGCCCCCGGCAGAGTGATGCTCCGCATCGCCGCCACGAACCCGGCCAGGTCACCGGCCAGCGCCACGGGCTCGCTCAGCGCCCCGGCCACGGGGTTCTCCCCCGCCAGCCACCCGTACACCGACCACGCCCACGGATACCCGTGCGCGGGCTCGCCGGCCCCGAGCACCTCGGGGACGGCCGTGGGCAGCCGGGGCGCGAGGCGGGGCAGCCACTCCCGTTCCGTCGACACGTCCCCGGCCCCGCTCGCCAGCATCGGCAGCCGTACGACCATGCCGTCGCCCAGCCGGTACATGCCGTTGACCGTGCCGCCCGACGGGAACCGCTCCACGGTCAGCCCGGCCCACCGGGGGAACTGCGCGGCGATCAGACGGCGTACGAGGTCCTCGTCGACGGGGTGCGTGCCGGGATGCATCTGTGCTGTATCCATGGAACGCCATCCGATCGCCGGCGACGGCACGGGTCAAACCCTTTTCGCCGCCGTTGCCGAACCGGCGCCGTGATCGTTTGGGTCGCTGACAGGACATCACGGGCAGTCATCGACGGACGGGGCGAGTGGTCGGGTTGCGAGTTGCGCGAAGGACCGTTCTGCAGGCGGCTTCGGCGGGAGCCCTGACGGCGCTGCTCGGCCGCTCGTCCGCGGCGGCCGCCGCCCCTGACAGCGCCGCCGGGGAACCGGTCCGGCTGCGCTTCACCCGGGCCACCAACGGGGCGGCCACCGCCACGGCCACCGGGGAGCGGGTCGTCGCCGAGGTGCAGGGCGTCCTCTGGTCACTGCCCCCGGACGGCGGTCCCGCGACGCCGCTGACCCCGCCCGACCTGGAACCCGGCCGACCGGTGTTCTCGCCCGACGGCCGCCGGGTGGCGATGAGCGCCTACCGCGGGGGCGCCTTCCACATCTGGGTGATGAACGCGGACGGCTCCGGCCTGCGCGCGCTCACCGACGGCCCCTTCGACCACCGCGCGCCCGCCTGGTCGCCCGACGGCCGCAGCCTCGCCTTCTGTTCCGAACGCGGTGGTGATCCGGTGGCCGGGAGCCCGTACCGGATCTGGACCGTCGCCGTGACCGGCGGCCCCCCGCGCCGGCTGACGGGCCTGCCGGGGCAGGACGGTCCCGGCCAGGACGGGGAGTGGGAGGACTTCGACCCGGTCTGGTCGCCGGACGGCTCGCGCGTGCTGTTCGTACGCGGCACCCCCACCGGCGAAACCCTGACCGCCCGGACCCTCGCCTCCGTGGCCGCGGAGCCCGGCGCCGCGGGGACGGTGACGGTGGAGCACACCGTCGCCGACGGCAGGCTCCTGGCCCCCGCGCTCTCCCCGGCCGGACGCACCGCCTGGCTGTCCGCGGCTCCCGGCCCCCGCAAGGCCGAGAACCTCTCGCTGTTCGCGGACGGCCGTCGGGTCCCCCTCGACGGCGATCTCGCGCCCGCCCCGCCGCGCTGGCTCGGCGACGACCGGCTGCTGATCACCCTCGACGGCCGCTTCCGGGTGATCCGCCCCCACCGGGACGGCGCCGCCGACCGGGTGATCCCCCTCGACGCCACCCTCGAAGTGCCGCGCCCCCGCTTCCGGTTCAAGGAGTACGTCCTGGAGGCCGAACGGAGCCTCCCGGTGCGGGGCATTCACCTGCCGGCCCTCTCCCCCGACGGCCGCAGCATCGCCTTCGCCGCGCTCAACGCGCTCTGGGTCGCACCCGTCTCAGGCGGGGCGCCCCGCAAGATCCTCCAGGCTCCCGTCACCGCCTACGTCCAGGGGCCGGTGTGGAGCCCGGACGGCCGCTCCCTCGTCTACACCGACGACCGCGACGGGCTGAACACCGTGCGCCGCCGGGAACTCGACGGCGGCCGCGAGAGCGTCCTCGCCCCGGGCGGCCGCGTCTACGGGGTGCTGTCGCCGGACGGCAAGCGGCTCGCAGCCCTCGACCTCGCCGGGCGGCTCCTCGTCCGCGACCTCGCAGCCGGGACCGAGACCCCCCTCGTCGCGGCCCTCGGCGGCGGAGGGCTGCCCGGCCCGCCCAGCTGGTCGCCCGACGGCCGGTACCTCGCCCTGTGCGACCGGAACCGGCTCAGCCGGCGCTTCCGCGAGGGGTACAACCTCATCCGCGTCGTCGACACCGCCACCGGGGCCGCCCGCCTGCACGCGCTCGCCCCGCACGCCTCTCTCTCGGACCGCTACGCCTCCGGCCCGGTCTGGTCCCCCGACGGCCGCTTCCTGGCCTGCGTCGGCGAATCGGCGCTCTGGCTGCTGCCGGTCGGCCCGGACGGCACCCCGGCCGGCCCGGCACGCCTCCTGGCCGACGAGCCCGCCGACCACCCCTCGTGGTCCGCGGACTCCCGGACCCTGCTCTACCAGTCCTGCGCCCGGCTGCGCCTGCTCACCCTGGACGGCTCCGGAGCACCGGCCGGTGCGCCCAGGACCGTACCCGTCGCCCTGACCCACCGGCGCCCCGCACCGGTCGACACCGTGGTGCACGCGGGACTGCTGTGGGACGCCACCGGCTCGCCGCCCCGCGCCGACGTCGACATCCTGATCTCCGGCGGCCGGATCACCGCCGTCGAGCCGCACCGCAGGGGCCGCCGCGCCACCCGCACCGTGGACGCCTCCGACGGCACGGTCCTGCCGGGCCTGTGGGACTCGCACGTCCACCCGTACCCCTACACGTACGGGGCGCGCCAGGGCGCGCTGCACCTCGCCTACGGGGTCACGACCGTCGTCTCGCTCGGCGGTTCCGCCTACGAGCAGGCCCGGCTGCGCGAGGACATCCGTGCCGGGCGGCTCGCCGCGCCCCGGCTGCTGGCGGGCGGAGAGCTCCTCGACGGCTCAAGGGTCGCCTACAGCATGGGGCGTGCCCATCGCACGCGTGCGGGGTTCGCCCGCTCACTGGCCCGGGCCGAGGCGCTGGACTGGGACTTCGTCAAGACGTACGTACGGGCGCCCTACTCGTACATGGCCGAGGCCGCCCGCTTCGCGCACGAGCGGCTCGGCGTCCTGGCCGGCTCCCATCTGTGCGCCCCCGGGATCCGGTCCGGCCAGGACCTGACCACGCATCTGGTGGCGACGGAGCGTGCCGAGTACGGGCACGGGGCGAGCCCGCGGGGGCACACCTACCAGGACACCCTGGAGGTGTACACACACGGCGCCTTCGATCTCGTCGCCACGCCCTTCACGGCGCTCCCGCTGCTCGGCGCCGATCCTGCCCTCGCCGATGACGCCCGGGTGACGTCCCTGATGCCGCCGTGGGACGTGGCGGCCGTGCGGGCCGCGGCCGCCGGGCCGCCGAGTGCGGAGCAGGCTGCCGCCCTGGAGCGGGAGGTCGGCGTCTACCGGCGCGTCATCGAGGACGGCGGTCGGCTGGCGCTCGGCACCGACGCGCCGCTCACCCCGGTCGGCCTCCATCTCCACCTCGCGCTGCGTGCCCTGCACCGGTACGGTCTGACACCGGCGCAGGCCCTGACGACGGTGACCCGGACCCCGGCCCGGATGTTCGGCGTCGCGGACCGGCTCGGCACCGTCGAACCCGGCCGGATCGCGGACCTCACCCTGGTCGACGGCGACCCCTTCACCGACTTCGACGACCTGGTCCGGGTACGGGGGACCGTCCGGGGCGGGCGCGTCGGTGAACTCCCTCTCCTGGAGCGTGCCTTCACCCCGTCGCCTCCGGAGGCCCCGGAGACGGACGACTGGCGGACGGTCCTGGACCAGATGCTGCGCGACGGCTGTTGCGGCCCGCACGCGTAGGGGTGTCAGTGGCCGGAATTAGGGTCGCGGGATGGAAGCGAACGACAGGGTGGGGGCGGCCGGGCCCGGCCGCGCCGCCCTCGACCACCTCCTGCGGCTGATCGCGGAATCCGCCTGGGGCGACGGCCTGGTCCTGCGCGGCAGCATGGTCATGCCCGCGTGGGCCGGTAGCCGGGCCCGGCCGCCGGGCGACCTCGACTTCGTCGTGCTGCCGCCCTCGCCCGTCCCCGTCGACGCCTTGCACCCCCACCCGTACGTCGCGGCGTACGACGCCGTGCAGCAGTGGCCGGAGGCCGCCGACGGAGCGGCCCGCTACGAGATCTGGGCGGACGGGGAGGAGGAGTTCGGGACGCGGGGGCTGCGTGCGGAGGTTCCGCCGGAGGGCCTGGTCTGGCAACCCGAGCCGGAGCCGGACGGCTTCCCTCCCTACGACGACCTGCTGGAACTCGTCCGCGCCCGACCGCAGGCAGCTGCCGGCGTCCTGCTCGACGCGGACGGGGCGAGCAGGGACGGCAGTTGGGCGTACGCGTACGCCCACGCGGAGGACGGGCCCGCCGGGGTCAGGATCCTCATACCGTGGCGCGCGGAGTCCGGCCCGGTGGGTGTGGCACAACTGGACTTCTCCCACGACGAGCGGCTGCCCGAAGCACCCGTCTGGACGGCCGTCCCGCGCGGCGACGGCGGGGTCACGGCGGTGCGGACGGCGAGCCGCGGGCTGTCGCTGGCCTGGAAGCTGCGGTGGCTGCGCCAGGACGCGGCGTCCGGGGAGGGCCCGCAGTGCAAGGACCTGTACGACGCCGTGCTGCTGGCGCACGCCTGCCGGGGGCAGCTCCTCGCCGAGCCTCCGTGCCTGGCCGACGTCCGGGTGGACGAGCAGGCATGGGAGCGGTTTCGCGCGGACCACCCCGGGGTGCACGGCACCGCCGGTGACTGGCTCGCCCGCCTCCGCACCGCGCTGGCCCCGGCCCCGGCCCCGGCCCCGGGGAAAACGGCGTGGCCGCCCGGCCGGTCCGGCGGGTAGTGTCCGCTGTCCTGACCAGCCGCTTCGGCGGCCCCACCACCATCCGAGAGCGATCCCCATGAGCGGCCGGCAGACAACGACGACCCTGTGGCGCCCGACCGGCCCCAAGGAGCTGGACCTGGTCCGGGAGCTCGACTGGCGCGCCTGGCCGCCCCGTCTGCCCGAGCAGCCGATCTTCTACCCCGTCCTCAACGAGGACTACGCGATCAGGATCGCGAGGGACTGGAACGTGAAGCACAGCGGGGTCGGCTACGTCACCCGCTTCGAGGTCGACTCGGAGTTCCTGCGCCGGTACCCGGTACAGCAGGCGGGCGGGCGGACCATCCTCGAACTGTGGGTTCCGGCCGAGGAGCTCGACGAGTTCAATGCCCACATCGTGGGTGAGATCGAGCTGGTCCACGAGTTCCGCTGAGCAGCGCGGCGCGGCGTGCCGCTGCACGCCGCGCCCCGGTCAGGGCTGGTCATACCAGGCGAAGGCCGCGATCCGCCAGCCGTCCGCGGTGCGCACGAACTGGATGGTCTTGGTCCCGCCCCCTTCGAAGGGCTTGCCGTCCAGGATCCCGGACTTGCCGTACTCGCCGAACCGCGACGCGATGTCGCCCGCGATATCGGTCCGTTCGGAGGTCTCCCACTCGGAGAACTCGGTGAGCCGGCCGTCGGCCAGCAGGCGCCTGCGCGGCTCGATGAATCCGTCCACGGTGTAGACCGTGAACTGCGGTCCGGTCATGGTGATCACTCCGCCGGGCAGCACCAGCCGCCGGATCCGGTCCAGATCGGCGGTCCTGCCGCCCCGGTTGTCGAAGGCGCCGAAGAACTCGGCGGTCACCACGTCTATTTCGGCCTTGGACGACATGGCGCGACAGTAACACCGGCGCGGCTCACACCGCCCTGCGGGCGCTCGATGTCGACGGTCAGGCAGTGGCCGGATCTTCCATGGGGCCGTCGCCATGAAGCAGTGGGTGCGGCCGCCGTCGCAGATCTCGGCGTCCGCGTGGCAGTCCGGGCCGAGGACCTCGTAGACGAGGAGGGCCGCCGTCCTGCCCGACGGGAAGGCCACTGTGGCCCGGTGCACCGGTCCGAAGCTCGGGTGGGAGCCCGTGAAGGCGAACCGGCCCTGCCCGTCGAGGACGAGCGCGGTGTAGTAGTGGTACTCCTCGCCCGCGAGGTGGGCGCCGAGTTGTGGGCCGGCCGCGGTGTTCGGTGCGTGCCGGGCGGGGAGTTGTCCGCACCGGCTGGAGAGCGATCCACTGGCGCGGACCGAGGCGAAGCAGTACGTCTGCTCATCCGTCATCCAGCCCAGATGGCCGGAGCCGTCGGCTCCGCGGAGGATCACCGCGAGGGCGTTCTCGGACGGCTGTCCATGACCCCGGGGCACCTCGCTCCTGCGGAAGCGTTCCAGCAGCCTGCCGTCCTGCGGGGTGACCCGTGCCGACTCCTCCGGTACCCCGGGCCCCGTGGGCGCCGCTGCCTTCGTGGCCCGCGGGGCGGCCGTGGCGCCTGACGCCGAACCGGGCGACGCACCGGGCGCCGGCTCCCCGTTGCGGCCGGCCCCCCGGTAGAGACCGTGGGCCGTCATGTCATCCACCGGGCTTCGAGGCACCGCCGGCACGTCTCACGTGAGGGGAGCCGGTGTCGCCAGGGCCGTCGTGATGACCAGGGGCGGCCTGGCCCGCTCCGCCGACCACGCCCGGCCGGTCGCGAAGCCCGCGTCGGCCACCGTCAGCGCCTCCTCCACGGTCGGCCGGTGCTGGACGACGTCCCGGAAGCCCGCGCGCTCCAGCAGGGCCGGAAGGACGCCGACGGGCCACGCGTGGTTGCGTGCCTCCTGCCAGGAGCCGTCCGTGCGCCGGAGCCGTACGGTCAGCTCGTCGCCCGGCCCGTAGACCTCGCCCGGGTCACCGATCCGCAGTGAGGCGTACTCCGTGCCGCTGCAGGCGGGATCGGTGGACAGCAGCACGAACGGGGCGTCCGGCCGCAGGAGTCGGCGGATCTCGGTGAACACCTCGAGCACCGCCTCCTCGGCCGGGAGCGACGCCAGTACGTGATTGCACATCACGGCGTCCGCGCAACCGTCCGCCAGTCCGCTCGCGCGCCCGTTTTCGACCAGGTGGTACTCGGCCACCGCGGTCGCCGAGCCGCGGGCCAGTGCCAGCATCTCCGGGGAGGTGTCCACACCCAGCACCCGGGCGCCGAGCCGCCGGGCCGCCTCGTCGGCGACCTTGCCCGGTCCGCATCCGTAGTCCACCAGGACCTCGCCGGCGCCGATCCGGCGGGACAGCTCCCGGAAGACGAAGGGATACCCGAGCAGCCGGTCCGTGGCCGCGTCGACCGCCGCGAAGGCCTGCGCACCGGCGCGTCCGGACCAGGCCGTGCCGTCTTCGGCACCGCCCTGCCCGGGTCCCTCAGGCCTTTCGCCCACAGCCCCACTATCGACCCACCGCGGCCGCGCCGCAGTGGGAACGGCAGGGTCCCGCACCGCCGGGACGGGCTAGAGATCGATCCAGTAGCGCCGCTTCGGGCCGATCAGGGTTTCGCGGACGTCCTCGAGCACTCCGCCGTTGCCCTCGATCGTGCGGACCGACCCCTCGTTGTCCGGGTCACAGGTCAGCAGGACCCGGTCCATGCCCATGAGGCGCGCCTCGTGCAGGACGGCGGCCAGGGCCCACGTGGCCAGGCCCCGGCGGCGGGCCGAGGGCCTGATGCCATAGCCGATGTGGCCGCCCGCGTCGAGGAGGAAGCCGTTCAGGTGGTGCCGCAGGTCGATGGCGCCCAGATACTCGTCGCCCTCGGCGATCCACCAGTAGGTCGCGTGGACGCGGCCGTGGTCGACCGGCGCCGTGCGGTCCCCGTACCGGTGCAGTCGCTCCACCCAGGCCGCGAAGCCCTCCGGGGTGTCCACGTCGTCGTCGGAGCCGAGCCCGCCGCCGTCCATGTGGGCGTCGGGTCCCCATTCCGCCCGCGCGGCGAGCCAGGACGTGTACAGGCGGGAGGTGGGGACTATGAGCTCGGGCATACCCCGGACGATAACAGTCGCCGCAGGTCACTGACCTGTGGCGGGAGGACGCCGGGCCCAGGCGACCGTGGTGCGCTGGAACGTGGCGTGGAAGGCGCCGGACTCCGACAGCAGGTGCTGTTCACGGAGCAGCACCTGCGCACGCTCCTGCGGGATCAGGCCTCCGGTCCACGCCGCGTGTGCGGCCCGTTCCAGGGAGATGACGTGGGACAGCTCCGTCACCGACGTGTAGACGACGAGCTCGACCTCGACGCGTACGTCGGCGAAGCCCGCCGCAACGAGCAGACCGCGCAGCTGCCGGCCCATCCGGCGGTGCGGAACGTGGCCGCCGACGGCGTCGGCGATGATGCGCGCCGCCTCCGGGTCCTCGGACGCCAGGGCGAGGGTCGCCCAGTCCGGCTCCAGGACCGCGAGGCTTCCGCCCGGGCGCAGTACCCGGTGTGCTTCCGCGAGGACGGCGGCGGGGTCGTCGACGTGCTGGAGGAGGCGTTCGACGCGGCAGCCGGCGAAGACCCCGTCGGCGTAGGGCAGGCGGTGGGCGTCGGCGCGGACGAGACGGACCGGGAGCCCGAGGGCCTCCAGGCGCTGTCGGCTCGCGTCCAGCATCAGGCGGCTGGAGTCCGCGCCGAACGCGCACCGTCCGGTGCGCTCCAGCTCGACCAGTTCGTGTCCCGCACCGCAGCCCAGGTCCAGGACGTCATGGCCCGCCGGTACGTCCAGGCCCGCGCGCATCACGCCCTTGGGCGCGGCCAGTCCGCGGTGTGCGTCGTCGAGGTAGTGGAGGAGTTCCGGGCCGCGACCGCTGCGGTCGACATCGGTGAAAGCGTTCATGGCGACACTCCCGCGGCAGCCCAGGCGGTCGGCTCCCGCGCGTGTGCTTCCCGATGGTCGTTTCCATCTCCGGGCCGCCAGTCGCTCGAATCCGCATTGTGGCACACCGGACGGGCCGCGCTGCGGCTTACGGCAGGGGTCTCGCGCGGGCGATGACCAGGGCGACGTCGTCGTGGTCGTCGGTGCGGCGCAGGGAGTCCAGGAGGCGGTCGCAGGTCTCCTCCAGCGGCCGCCCGGTGTCGGCGAGCAGGGTCAGCAGCAGGTCGAGGCGTTCGTCGATGGGCTGGTCGCGGGTCTCGACCAGGCCGTCGGTGTAGAGGACGAGCTGGTCGCCGGGGTCCAGGGCGATGGCGGTGGATTCGAAGGGGATGCCGCCCACGCCGAGCGGTGCTCCGGTGGGCAGGTCGAGCAGTCGGGGGCGCTGTCCGGCGCGGATGAGGACGGGCGGCAGATGGCCGGCGAGGGCGACCCGGCACTGGGCGGCGTGCGGGTCGAAGACGACGTAGACGCACGTGGCGATGGTCTCCTCCAGCGCGGCGGTCGTGTGGTCCAGCTGGTGGAGCACCTGGGGCGGGTCGAGCGCGAGTTCGGCGAGGGTGCGGGTCGCGGTGCGCAGTTGTCCCATGCTGGCGGCGGCGTTGATACCGCTGCCCATGACGTCTCCGACCACGAGGACGGTGGTGTCGTCCGGTCCGGCGATGGCGTCGAACCAGTCGCCCCCGATCTCACTGCTGGCCGCGGCGGGCCGGTACCGGTAGGCGACTTCCAGACCGGGGGTGGGCGGCGGGTTGTGCGGGAGGAGGTGGTGCTGAAGAGCGAGGGCGGTGTGGTGTGCGTTGCGGTACCAGCGGGCGTTGTCGATGCACACGGCGGCGCGGGCGGCGAGTTCCCCGGCCAGCACGATGTCGTCGTCGTTGAACGGCAGCGGGTTGCGGGTGCGTTTGAGGTCGAGGGCGCCGAGGACCTCGCCGCGGGCGATGAGCGGGACGGCCAGGTAGGAGCGCAGTCCGGCGCGGGTCAGCAGGTTGGCGGCGGTGCTGTCGCGGGCGATGCGCGAGATGTCCTGGGCGTGCACGTGGGCGACGAGGACGGGGTGGCCGGTGGTCACGGACTGGGTGACCAGCCGGTCCGCGGCGTAGCGGGCGATGTCCCCCGGCGGGTCGGCGGCGCGGACGGCGTCGCTGGGGTAGGCCGCCGCGAGGGCCAGTGCGCGGAACACGGCGGGCTCGTGGGCGGAGGACCTCAGGGTCGGCCTGCCTTCGAGGACGGAGTCGAGGATGTCGACGGCGGCGATGTCCGCGAGCTCGGGCACGACGACGTCGGCGAGCTCACGGGCGGTCTGGTCGAGGTCGAGGGTGGTGCCGATGCGGACGGTGGCGTCCGCGATGAGGGCGAGGCGGCGGCGGCTGCGGGCGATCTCGAGGGCCGCCTGGTGACTCTGGGTGACGTCCACCACGGAGGTGGCCAGGCCCAGGACCCGGCCGGTGGCGTCCTCCAGCCGGTAGTAGGACACCGACCAGGCGTGTTCGGTGCGCTCGCCGCCGTGGGCGCGGCCGGCCGTGAACTGTTCGAGCAGCGGGGTTCCGGTGGCCAGGACCTGGCGCATGGCCGACTCGGCGGCCTCCGCGTCGTCCAGGAAGGCCAGGGCCTCGCGGACGCCCCGGCCTATGTGCTGTTCGGCGGGCAGCCCGTTGATCCGCTCCAGCGTCGGGTTGACGAGCACGTACCGCAGCTCGGTGTCCAGGACGGCGAGCCCGATCGGGGACTGGGCCACCAGGCGCGCGGACAGCGCGAGGTCCCGCTCCAGCTGGCGCAGCCTCGTACGGTCGGTCGCGATGCCCAGGGCGTACATGTCGCCGTGCTCGTCGAGCAGCCGCATGTTGCGGAACTCCACCAGGCGCGTGGTGCCGTCCCTGCGCCGTACCGGGAAGGCGCCCGCCCAGTCGCCCGCGCCTCCCATGACGCGTGCGAACAGCTCCGTGACGAGGCCCACGTGCTCCTTTGCGGCGAGCAGCCGGGCGGCCGGCTGGCCCAGCGCCTCCGCGGCCGTCCAGCCGAACAGCTGCTCGGCCTGCGGGCTCCACAGGGCGACCCGCCCTTCGGAGTCGAGGACGACCGCCGCGACGTTCAGGACGTCGAGCAATCCGCTCGGCGGGGTGACCCCGGACATGCCGGGCCTGAGCCCACTGGTCTCCGACCCGTCGATCGCTCCCATCGGCGACGCTCCTTCCGGCATCGTCGGCCCGATGCCGCCCGCTCCCACCCGCCCTGGAGGCGGTCCGAGGCGCACGGCTACCTCTCATCGTGCCCCGGAACCTGCCCCGCAGCGTCCGGAGCAGCCGCGCAGGGGTCGCCCGGGCCCGCTCCGTCGTCACCACGTGCGGCCTGCGCCGCACCGGGCACGGAACGGCGGACACCGCAACCCCGCCGTTCGTCGGGGCCCCGGGCGGTCGTTCGGCCGGGGCGTGCGGGGCTCCGCGTTTCCTACGGTCGGACCCCATGGAATCGAACACCCGATACGGATGGGGCCCGCGGACCGCACTGGCCGCTGCGGCGGCCGGCACGGGCACCGCGGCCGTCGCCTGGGCGGCGCCCGGCGGTGCGCTGGGCACGAACGAGCCGGTGCACGTCACGGAGGGCGCCTCGGCCACGGCCTACCGCGTGCTCTCCCGGGGCGTGACGGACGACTGGCCGAGGTGGGCCGGGCAGGTGCTGGAGATCGCGAGTGAGGGAACCCTGCTGCTCCTGGGCCTGCTGCTGCTCTGGGCGGGCGGGAGCGCCCTGCGGCGCCGTGACCTGACGGGTCTGGCCGGCGTGGCCGTGGCGGCCGTCGGGACCGTGGTCTCCTACGGGCTCAGCAAGGCGCTGAAACTCCTGGTCGACGAGGAACGGCCGTGCCGGGCGGTGGCCGGGGCCCGGGCCGTTGCGGCGTGCCCCGCGGTGGGCGACTGGTCATTCCCGAGCAACCACGCCACGCTCGCCGTCGCGCTGGCGGTCGGTCTGACCCTCGTACGGCCCCGGCCCCGGCTCGCGGCCCTGGCCCTGCTGGTGGCCGCGGCCGCCGCCCTGCTGCGGGTGCTGGTCGGCGTGCACTATCCGCACGACGTCCTCGCGGGTGCGGCGCTGGGCGCGAGCACCGTGGTGAGTGTACGGCTCGTGCTCCTGCCCGCCGCCGCACGCGCGGCGTCAGCGCTCCTCGGGCGCCGTCCGGCTCCCGGGCTGCGCCGGGACCGCTCCGGCCTCGTGCGCGACCACCGCCGCCGCGGCCCGGTTGTCGACGCCGAGGCGGGCGAGGATCGAGCTGACGTGGCCCTTCACCGTCCCCTCGGCCAGCTGCAGCCGGCGCGCGATCTGCCCGTTCGAGAGCCCGCCGCCGAGGAGGCCGAGCACGTCCCGTTCCCGTCCGGTCAGCGCGTCGACCCGGGCGCGGGCCGCGGAGCGGCGGCCGGCCCGGGCGCCCGCCCCGTCGGCGGCGAGGTGGGCGACGACCCGGGCCGCGACCTTCGGTGACAGGTAGGCGGCTCCGTCGGCGACCGCCCGGACACCGGCCGCCAGTTCCTCCGGCTCGCCGGACTTGATCAGGAAGCCGGTGGCTCCCTCGCCGAGCGCGCGCAGAATGTACTCGTCCTCGCCGAAGGTCGTCAGCATCACGACTCCCGTCCCGGGTACGGTCCTCCGGATCTCGGCGGCCGCTTCGATACCGTCCGTGCCCGGCATCCGGATGTCCAGGACGGCCACGTCCGGGCGGTGGCTCTGCACGAGCCGCACCGCCTCGTGGCCGTCGGCGGCCTCGGCGACGACCGTGATGCCGGGATCGGTGGCGAGGACGGCGCGGACTCCCGCGCGGATCATCGGCTCGTCGTCGGCGATCAGGATTCGGATCATCTGACTTCCCTCCCGGTGAAGGTGTCGGTGGAGACCAGCCGGCCGGACCGGAAGCAGAGGCGGTAGATGTCCCCCGAGCGGTCGTCGAAGGGGTCGGCGGTCTGTACGTAGAACTCGCAGGCGCCATCGGGCGGTTCGGGTGTGGAGGCGGCCGGCCGGCGGTGGGTCTGCCGGTCCGGCAGGTACGGGGCCACCTCGGTGCGGGGCTGCCCGGGGCGCAGCCGGGCGTAGTCCTGCGGTGCGAGCACGGAATGCCGTGCGGCGGCGGTGTCCCATGCCCGTACCCCGAGGATGAGCAGGGACGCGGTGCACAACGGCACGAGCACGGCTGCGACGGCGGTCCGGCGCAGCCGGCGGCGGGCGCTCCGGTGCTCCGGCGGCATCGCGTCGGCCGGCCGGGCCGGGCCTGAGGGGCGCGGCGGGGCTGCGCCGGGCCGGTGCAGCAGCACGGCGCGGACGGCGAAGCCGTCGCCCTCGGGGCCTGCGGCGAGGGAGCCGCCGGCCAGCCGGACCCGTTCGTCCAGGCCGATGAGCCCGAGGCGGGATGCTCCGGAGGGCGGATCATCCTCCGGCCCGTTCGCCTCCGGGACCGCCGGCACCGGCACCGGGACACGGGCAGGGGGCAGCGGGACCCGGGCAGGGGACAGTGTGCGGACGGGCTCGTCCGTGACGGTGACCTCGGTCCGCTCCGGTGCGTGCCGGACGACGACGGTGGCCCGGTGCCCTGGCGCGTGCTTGGCCACGTTCGTCAGGGCCTCCTGAACAACACGGTGCACGGCGCCGTCGACGGCGCGTGGCGGCTCGGCGGCCGCCGGCTCGCCCATCACGCGCAGCCGGACGTCGAGCCCGGCCGAGGCCGCCCGGTCCACCAGGCCCGCGATCCCCGCGATCCCGGGGGCCGCGCCCGGCCCGGACGCGGGCGCGGGCCCCGGCGCCCTGTCCGACGGCTCGCGCAGGAGGCCGATCACCTCGCCGAGCCGGTCCACGGCGGCCCCCGCCCTGGTGCGGATGTCGTGGGCGGCGGCGCGGTGGGCCTCGGGGAGGCCGGGGGCCAGTTTCAGCGCCCCCGCGGACAGGGCGATGAGGCTGAGTTCGTGGCCGAGGAGGTCGTGCATGTCCTGCGCGATCCTGGTCCGTTCGCGCAGCCGGGCCTGTTCGGCGAGCAGCCGCTGTTCCCGCTCCAGCCGCGCGGCCTGCTCCCGTCCGGCGCGCACTAGCTCCCGGTACTGGCGCAGGAAGCGGCCCGCGAACCACGGGAGCATCGCGGCCACGAGCAGCGTCAGCACGAACCGGCTCGCCCACGGGAGCCACTGGGGCAGCAGGACAACGGCCGGCACGGCGGCCGCGATCACGACGCCCAGGGCCACGGCCGCGCTCCGGCCCCGCCCCGGCCGGCGGCCGGCGAGGAACGCGCAGACCGCCGCGGGTGTCCCCCACCACGCGCCGGTCACGCTCGCACCGACGGTACCGACCGCTCCGATGAACAGCCCCGCGGACACGACCGGTTCCGGTATCCGGGCCTTGATGATCACTGATCTCACCTACCCGACCCTACGGAACCTCCCGGCCCCGGGTCGGCCGCCGGGGTCGCCCGCCGGGGTCGA
Organism: Streptomyces sp. NBC_00029; assembly: GCF_045160505.1. NCBI lineage: Bacteria > Bacillati > Actinomycetota > Actinomycetes > Kitasatosporales > Streptomycetaceae > Streptomyces > Streptomyces sp. NBC_00029. Next base: position 8,414,439 of record NZ_CP108292.1, on the reverse strand, counting down.
ACGCCGGGGCGAAGGCGTTGACCCGCAGGCCCCGGCGGGCCCGGTGGGGTGGCTCGGGCGTACCGGCGGCGGGGGTTCGACCGCGTACGCTCGGCGGATGGCGAAATACTTCGACGTTCATCCTGAGAATCCCCAGCGGCGCACCATCGACAACGTGGTCGACATGATCCGCTCCGGGAAGCTCGTCGCATACCCGACGGACTCCTGCTTCGCGCTGGGCTGCCAGCTGGGCAACCGTGACGGCATCAGCCGGATCCGGTCGATCCGGCGCCTGGACGACCGGCACCACTTCACTCTGGTGTGCCAGAACTTCGCGCAGCTGGGTCAGTTCGTCCAGATCGACAACGACGTGTTCCGGGCCATCAAGGCGGCGACCCCCGGCAGTTACACCTTCATCCTCCCCGCGACGTCGGAGGTGCCGCGCCAGCTGCTGCACCCGAAGAAGAAGACGGTCGGTGTCCGGATTCCCGACCATGTCGTCACCCAGGCCCTGCTCGCGGAGCTCGGCGAACCGCTGCTCTCCAGCACCCTGCTGCTGCCCGACGAGGCCGAGCCGATGACTCAGGGCTGGGAGATCAAGGAGCGGCTCGACCACGAGGTGGACGCCGTGCTGGACTCGGGTGACTGCGGCACCGAGCCGACCACCGTCATCGACTTCTCCGGCGGCGATGTCGAGATCGTGCGCCGCGGGGCCGGTGACACCTCTCGGTTCGAGTAGTCACGTCGCGGCCGGTCACCACGGGGGCCGGTCACGGCGCGGCCGACGGCTTCACGTCCGGGTAGCGGCCCAGGTACCGGTACGCGCCGGATTCGACCTGGTAGAGGTAGGCGTTGCCCTCTCTCTTCAGCACATGGGTGTTGGTGTCGAAGGACAGCGGCTTGGCCAGGCCCTGGTGCGCCGTCCGGAAGATCCGGCGGGTCAGGCCCGCCCGGCCCCGCCCGTCCTCCCCGAGGCCGGTCAGGGCATCGGCCACCAGGCCCACGGCGTCGTACGCCTCGGTGGCCCAGCGGGCGGGCGGCTGCCCGTACGCGGCGCGGTGGGCGGCGACGAACCCGGCGGCGGCGGGAACGGCCTGCGGGTCGGTGAACAGGGCGCTGAACAGCCAGCCCTCGGCGGCCTGACCGGCGGTCGTGAGGAAGGCCGGTTCCATGGCGTGGTGGATCCCCATCCGCCGGCCCTGGAATCCGCCCTCGGTCAGGGCGCGGGCCATCCGGCCCGCGCGCTGCGGTGAGGTGCCCGCGTAGACGACGGCCTCGGCCCCGGCCTCGGTCAGCGCGCGTACGGCGCCGGCGAAGTCGGAACTGCCCGCCGGGATCCGGTGGACGCTGACCGTGCCCTTCGACGGCGGGGACTGCTGCAGGGTCCGGACGAGCGGATGGGCGGGCTCGCCGCCCTCGACGTCCTCCACCAGGCCCGTGCGGCGGACGGGACGGACGCGGGTGAAGTAGTCGATCACCGGGAGGGCCAGCTGGTCGCCGGCCGGGCGGGTGGCGACCATCGTGCGCCAGTCCGGCAGGGAGGTGGCGGTCTCCGCACTGTCCGCGGACACGAGCAGCAGGGCGAGATCGGCCGTGTTGCAGGCGGTGGCCAGCTCGGGCACTGCCGCGTCCCAGGTGGGGCCGACGAGTGCGACCACCGCGGGGTCGGCGGCCAGCTCCTTGACCACCTGCGCGGCGCGCGTGGCGTCCCCGCCGTCGTCGGCGACGCGCAGGGCCAGCCGGAACGCGGCGTCCGGCCGGGCGTTGTGCCGCTCCACCGCCAGCTTCATCCCGCGCTCGTGCGCCAGTCCGCTCTCCTTGCCGGGACCGGTCAGGTCGGCCTGCAGCCCGAGGGTGAGGGTGGCGAGGTCGCGGGCCGGGGGCCCGGTCGTGCCGCGCGCCCGCCCGCGGGTGGTGAACCAGACGACCGGCCCGCCGACGACGGCCAGGCCCGCGCCGGCCGCGAGCAGCCGCCGGCGCGTGAGGCCCCGTACGGTCACCTCCGGCGCGTCGATCCGGGTCGGCTCCGGGGCGGGCAGGTCCAGGGCTCTGGTGGAGCGTTCGGCGATGAGGCGGGGCAGCGGGGCCGGCAGCCAGTCCTCGGCGTCCGCGCCGCCGGGGAGGCCGTCGCCGAGTACGGCGCGCAGCTCTCCCGGGGTCGGCCGGGCACCCGGGTCCTTCGCCAGGCAGGCCAGCACCGTGTCCAGCAACTCATGCGGGAGCTGGGAGAGTTCGGGCTCGTCGTGGACCGTGCGGTAGACCACGGCGGCCGCGTGCCCACCGCCGAAGGGTCCGTGGCCGCTCGCCGCGTACGCCAGCACGCAGCCGAGCGAGAAGACGTCGCTCGGTGCGCCCGCCGCGACCCCGTCCGCCCGGGCCTGTTCCGGAGCCAGGTAGCCCGGGGTGCCGAGGACGGCGTCCGCGGCGGTCAGCGTGACCGCGCCTTCGGCCCGGGCGATCCCGAAGTCGATCAGGCGGGGCCCGTCCGGGGCGAGCAGGATGTTGCCCGGTTTGACGTCGCGGTGGACCAGCCCGGCGGCGTGCACCTGCGCCAGCGCCTCGGCGAGCCGCGCGCCCAGGATCCGTACCGCCCGTGCGGGCAGCGGACCGTACCCTCCCACCGCCTCGGCCAGGGACGGCCCGGGGACGAAGGGGGTGGCCAGCCAGGGCTCGCGCGCCTGCGGGTCGGCGGCCACGACCGGGACCACCCAGCGCCCGGTCAGCTGCCCGGCCGCCTCCACCTCGCGCCGGAAGCGCGCGCGGAAGTCCGGGTTCGCGGCGTGGTCGGCGCGGATGACCTTGACCGCGACCAGGTTGCCGGTGGCGGAGCGGGCCAGGTACACGGTGCCCATGCCGCCCGAACCGAGGCGCCCGAGCAGCCGGTTGCCGCCGATCACGGCCGGATCGGCCGGGGTGAGCGGGCGCATCCGGGGGCTACCCCGCCACGGGCTGGTTGGCCGGGCCGATGTATCGCATCAGGCCGCCCTCCACCTTGTGCACGAAGTAGACGTTGCCCTTGACCTGACGGCGGTCGTCGAAGGCGTACTCCTTGGTCAGGCCGCGGAAGGTGCCCTGGGTGAGTGCGGTCAGCAGGCCGTCGCGGGACGGGCGCGCTCCGCCCGCCGCGGTGGTGACCAGCCGGTCGATGACCAGGCGGGTGGCGTCGAAGGCCTCCGCGGTCCAGATGCCGGGGGCGGAGCCGTAGGCCGCCCGGTGCGCCCGGGTCATCTCCGCGACCTCGGGGGCCTCCGGGCCCGTGTACGGAGTGAAGAACTGCCAGCCCTCGGCCGTCGCGCCGGCCGCGGCGAGGAACTCGGGGCCGGCGATGGTGTAGTCCGCCGCCCGGGGTCCCTTGAAACCGGCGGCGGCCAGCAACCCTGCGACCTTGGCCCCGCCGGCCGGGGTGCCGGTGTAGAAGAGGCCGTCGACCCCGTGCGCGAGCATGTCGGTGACCACCGGTGCCAGGTCCTGCACTCCGCGCGGGACGACCCGCCCGTAGTAGGTGGCCTCGGGCGCGAAATAGGTAATGGTGCGGGCCACCAGCTGGGCGGCCTGCCAGGTGTCCGTGTCGCCGCCGCGGTCGCTGAGGATGCCCAGCCTGCGGACGCCCTGCCTTCCGGCGAGCTGCAGGTTGACCATGGCGGCCTGGGCCGAGGACATCGGGCAGCTCTGGAAGAAGCTGCGCCGGTTGGTGATGCTGAAGGTGGTCGCGAGGGCGGAGACGGTCACCAGGGGTACGGAGGCCTCGCCGTACAGTTCGAGGCAGGGGATCACGGACTCGTTGCCGGTGGGGCCGATCACCGCGAACAGGTCGCGGTCGGCGATGAGTTTGGTGGCGGCGGCCGCCGATCGGTCGGCCCTGCCGGCGTCGTCGGCAGTGGCGACCGAGAGCGTGAAGGGTTTGTCCTTGCGGGCGTTGAAGGCGTCGACGGCGAGGCGCACGCCGCGTTCCTGGGCCTGCCCGGCCGCCTTCTGCGGGCCGGAGAGGTCGGCCTGCACACCGATGACCCACTGCCGCGGGGCGTCGGCGGCCCGGCCCCCGGGCTTGTCCCGGTCGCGCAGCGCCAGCCAGCCGGCGAGGCCGCCTCCGGCCGCGAGCACGGCGCCGCCGGACGCGAGGGCGAGGAACCGCCTGCGGGAGGGCGCCGTGGTACCGGGCGCCGGGGCGGCGTCCGGGTCGGCGACGGTCTCGTCGATGCCCGGGAGGGCGAGCAGCGCGGCGGCCCGCTCGGCGATGGTGGCGACGACCGGGTCGGGCAGCCAGTCGGTGCCCTCCCCCGGGGTGTCCTCGGTCAGTGCCGCGTCCACCTCGGCCGCGGTGGGGCGGGTGTCGGGATGTTTGTCGACGCAGGTCCGCAGCAGTGCGGCGAGTTCGGGGTCGGCGAGGATCTGCGGGCCCAGGTCCGGCTCGTCGTGGACCGTTCGGTACAGCACCGCGTCCACGGTGCCGGATCCGAAGGGCAGCCGGCCGGTGGCGGCGTACGCGAGGAGGCAGCCGAGCGAGAAGACGTCGCCGGCCGGTTCGGCGGGGCGGCCCTCGGCCTGCTCGGGCGGGAGGAAGCCGGGGGTGCCGAGCACGGCGCCTGCGGAGGTCAGGGCGGTGTGCTCGCCGCCGCGGGCGATCCCGAAGTCGATGAGCCGGGGCCGGTCCATGCCGAGCAGGACGTTCGCGGGTTTGACGTCGCGGTGTACGAGGCCCTGCTCGTGCATCACCCCGAGGGCCTTGGCCATGGCCTTGCCGAGGATCCGTACGGCGCGCAGCGGGAGCGGGCCGTGGGCGGCGACGGCCTCGGCGAGCGAGGGTCCGGCGACGAAGGAGGTGGCGAGCCACGGTTCGGGCGCGTCCGGGTCGGCGCCGGTGATCCGCACGGCCCACGGGCTGTCCACCTCGGCCGCGATCTCGGCCTCGCGGCGGAAGCGGGCCCGGAAGTCGCTCTCTTCGGCGTACTCCGCGCGGATCACCTTGACGGCGGCGAGCGCGCCGTCCTCGGTGCGGCCCAGGTAGACGACACCCATGCCGCCCGCGCCGAGGCGTCCGAGGAGCCGGTGCCCGCCGATCCGGGAGGGGTCCGAGGGATGGAGCGGTTCCATCAGCCCGCCGCCTTTCCGAGCTCCTGCTTGGCCTGCAGCATCAGCCGGCTGGTGCCCTGGACCACGAAGGCGCTCACGTCCTCGTCGGTGTAGCCCGCCGCGCCCCTGGCGGCGATGGCCACGGTGACGGGCCCGAACTGGGCCTGTGACCAGGTGTAGTAATAGGGCCCGCCGTCCTGCGCGCTGACGTACGTGCCGGATTCGGTGAAGGCGTCCTCGGTCCAGCCGTTCATCTGCTCGCCGAGGTAGAGGACGCCGCCCCACAGCTTCTTGAGGTCCTCGCCCTCACGCAGCTTCTGGTCCGGGCACCGCAGCACCTCTTCCATGGCGCGGGCGGTCTCCCAGCCGGATTCCTCGCGGTTGTGGTGGACGGTGACCGTGGCGTTGAACCGCACCCGGCCCCGGCCGTCCTTGGCCGGAATGTGGAAGGAGCGAGTCCTCGTGGCGAGTACGTCGGCCGGCAGGCCCGCGATCTGCCAGACGCAGCCCTCGTCGAGCACGGGCCAGCGGCCGGGATCGCTCTCGAACGGGGTGCTGCGCACGACCTCGGGTCCGAGGGCCTGCTCGGCGATCATGATGCGGCCGAGCAGGTCGCGCGCCTCGGCGGCCGTCTTCGGCTGCTTGGACTCGTCGAGCTCGGGCACCAGCGGGGCCGCTGGACTTCCCGTCGGAGCCGGGGTGCCCGCACCGGAGCCTCCGGTGCCCGAGGGCGTGCCCGACATGGCGGGGGTGCGGCTCGCCGCACCGCCCTTCGGCGTCCCGTCGTCCGCGCAACCGGCGATGAGGAACAAACCCGCCACCGCGCAGCCGCAGGCGCGCAGGACGGTGCTCCCTCTGTTGTGTCCTACAAGTCCCCCCACGGCACGGATGCTACCGCGCCGTGGTCGCGCGCAACCGGCATACGGAAAAGGTGCGTTGGCGCCCTCGAAGCGAGCGCCGACGCACCGGCCTACTGCAGGCGGTCCAGCGTCCAGGCGGATTCGTGGCGGGTGAAGCCGACGTGCGGGTAGTAGTCGACGGCGGCCGGTGCGGCGAGCAGGACCAGCTTGGCCTCGGGCGCCGCTTCCCGCGTGACGCGGATGAGGTCGCGGCCCACGCCCTTCCCCTGGTACGCGACGTCGACGGCGAGATCTCCGACGTAGGTGGAGTAGGCGCCGTCGGTGATGGAACGGGCGATGCCGATGAGGCGGTCGTCCTCGGTCCGGGCGACGACGACGAGATTGGCTCCGGCCAGCATCCGGGCGAACCGTTCCCCATCGGCGACGGGGCGGCGCTCGGCGAGGGTGGACGCACGGTAGACGCCGATGACCTCCTCGACGTCCAGGTCGGCGCCGATGACTCGTTCACACTTCCACATACTGGTGCAACTCCTCGCTCAGTTCTTCGAGTCGGAATCCCGGACCTGGGCGGTCCCCACGGGGAACACCTTCACGCGTAATAGTCCCAGCCGTCTATTGATTATTACATTACAGAGAAGGCGAAAGACAAACCGGTCCACCGGTATGTAGCGCATCGCAGCCGGGCATGCTGCAGGGGCGTCCATTCATGGGGAAGGAGCACTCGTGCTCACTCAGGTTCTCGCTCGGCTCCGACGGCTCACCGGACGTTCCACCGGCACACACGACGACGACGCCCCGACCGCGGTCCGGGCCCCGGTCTTCACCGCGGACTTCAGGTCCGCCACCCAGTGGGTCGCCGGCCGGTCCTGGGCGTATCCGAACGGCGGCCCCACCAACCCCGGTGACAACAAGCTCGACCACCTGGTCGCGGACTCCTCCTACAGCCGCACCGGCACGTTCCGGGCCACCCGCCGCCCGGACGGCAAGTGGAACGCCGGACTGCTCACCACCGAGGGCAGTGACGAGGGCTTCATGGTGCGGGTCGGCGACATCCTGGAGTCCCGGGTGCGCCTGCCCCGCGAGATCGGGGCCTGGCCCGCGATCTGGACCTGGCGCGACGGCGGCAACGAGATCGACATCTTCGAGTACCACCCCGACAACCCCGACCTGCTCGAACTCTCCAACCACGTCAAGGGCGGCTCCCGCTACCACCGGGACGCCTCCATCACCCCCGGCGGCTGGGTGGACCTGAAGGTCGAATTCGGGAGCCGTTCCGTCGTGTGGTGGGTCAACGGCACCCGCGTCTTCGCCGACCGCCGGGGGGTCGGGCGCACCTGGCGGGCGTACCTCATCGTCAACCTGTCGGTGTGTGCCGGCCGCTACCACCCGGCGCCCGAGCAGGGTGTGTCGGAGATGTCCTACGACGTGGCGTACCTACGCGTCCACCGACCCTAGGGAGGCGCAGGCCTGGTGGCCCCAGCGGCTGCCGTTCTTGGCGATCATGTCCCCGGCGGCGTAGGGCTTCCCGCAGGGGCAGCTGCCGGGGAACTTCGCCTTGATGGCCCGGGATCCGCCGGCCGTGGTGCCCGCGGACGCACGCTTCTTCGGCGCGGCGGACTTGCGGCGCGCGGGCGAGGCCGAGGCCGGAGCCGGTACCGGCATGTCCGGGTTCCCGAGCGCCGTACCGGCGGCCGCCTGCGCCACGGCCGCGTCGCTGGCGGCCTGGTCGGCGATCGCGTTCAGGTGGTCGCCGTCCTCGCGGTGGGCCGGGACGTACTGGAAGGTCACGTCGCGACCGGCCAGCAGCCGGTCGATGGCCTCGACCAGTTCCCGGTTGGCGACCGGCTGGCCGGAGGCGGTCTTCCACCCGTTGCGCTTCCAGCCCGGCAACCACTGGGTCACGGCCTTCATCGCGTACTGGGAATCCATCCGCACCTCGACCGGCGTGCCCGGGTCCACCGCCTCCAGCAGCCGCTGGAGCGCGGTCAGTTCCCCGATGTTGTTGGTGGACCGCCCCAGCGGACCGGCCTCCCAACGCTCCGGACGTCCCTGGGAGTCGGCGATGACCCAGCCCCAGCCGGCCGGCCCGGGGTTTCCCTTGGCCGCTCCGTCACAGGCGGCAATGATGCGATCAGACATCCCCCGATCATGCCTCATCCTCCGGGGTCCGCCGATCGCTCAGCCCTGCAGCACGTCCTTGGCCGTCAGGAGGGAGCCCCTGTAGCAGAGCCTGTACACGTCGACCTGTTCCAGCAGGTTGCCGTTCGAGCGGTAGTACTCGCACACGGTGTCGGGGGGGGTGCGGGCCGCGCCCGAACGGCGTCCGGGACGTACCGGAACTGCCGCTCCGGGAGGCGGGGCGCCACCTCGGAACGGTCCTGGCCGGGGCGCAGCGCGGCGAAGTCCACGGGCCCCAGGACGCAGCTGGTCAGCTGGTGGGCCAGGTACGCGCCGCAGGCGAGCGCCGGCAGCGCGAAGGCGACCGGGGCGGCGAAGGCAGCGAAGGCGGCGAAGGCGGCGACGAAGCGCAGCCGGGCACTGCGCCGGGCGGCGACGAGCCGACGGGCCGATTCCGAACCGGTCTCCTCCCGGGGCCCCTCGGCGGTGCGCGGGCGCTCCGGGCCCACCTGGTCGGGCAGGGTGGCGCGGACCTCGAAGCCGCCTTCGCGGGGTGCGGCGTGCAGTGTTCCGCCGATGAGCCGGACGCGTTCGCGCAGACCGGTCAGCCCGCGATGGCCCGAGGTGCGGCCGGCGGCCCGGCCGGGGGCGACGGGCGCAGCGGTGGGCGTCGGGGCCGAGTTGGTCACCCGTATGTCGGTCCGGTCGTCCTGGTGGGTGATGCGTACGCGGACGGTGCTGCCGGGTGCGTGCTTGATGGCGTTGGTCAACGACTCCTGGACGACGCGGTACGCGCTGCGGTCGACCAGGGGCGGGAGGGCCCGGGAACTTCCTTCCCGCCCGAGGTGCCCCGTGACCCCGGACTCCCGTGTCCGGGCGACGAGTTCTTCCACCGTTTCCACGGGCGAGGCGGTCGGCGCCTCGCCCTCGGAGCCGTCGCGCAGGACGCCGATGGTGTCGCGCAGGTGTCCGACGGCGTCGGAGACGGCCGCGCGCAGAACGGCCAGGTCCTCCCGATCCTGGCCCGTCAGGGTGGGCGAGAGTTCCAGGGCGCCGGCGCGCAGGGCGATGAGGCTCAGTTCATGGCCGAGGAAGTCGTGCATGTCGGCGGCGATCCGGGTGCGCTCCCGCAGCCGGGCCTGCTCGGCGGCCGGGCTGTCCAATGCCGAGATCGCCGCTCGGCTGGGGCTGGTCGAGGGCACGGTGAAGGCACACGTCAGCGCGATCCTGGGGAAGCTCGGCGTACGCAACCGGGTGGAGGCCGCGATCGCCGCGCACGAGGCGGGGCTGGCCGGGCGGGCCGCGGAAAGCGGCCGCTGAGCCGGACCGTTCAGCCGGGCCGTTCAGCCGGGCCGTTCAGCGCGGTTGTTCAGCAGGGCTGTCCAGCGGGCCCGTGGGCTCGCGGGTCAGGAACCGGGCCCCTCGGCGGCGAGCAGTTGGCACTTCTCGAAGTTCATGCACCCGCAGGCCAGGCAGTCGGCGACGGCGTCGCGCAGGATCTGCGTCTGCGCGATGAACCGGTCCAGTTCGGGAAGCTTGTTCTCGGCGAGGGCGCGCCACTGCCGGGTGGCGCCGCGCTCCGCGTCGCCGTCGAGCAGATCGCGGATCTCGGCGAGGGTGAATCCGGCCCGCTGGGCCATCTTGATCAGCGCGATCCGCCGTACGGTGCCGACCGGGTACACGCGCCGGCCGGCGGCCCGTTCGGCGGCCGGCAGCAGGCCGACACTCTCGTAGTAGCGCAGGGCGGAGGGTCTCATCCCGACCTGCCGGGCGAGCTCACCGATACCGAGCTGTCGCACGCGTCACTCCCCCTTGACCTCAAGTGCGCTTGAACCACGAGTCTGACCCGGTGACTGCCGCACGGACAACTCGCCTCCTCCCCCCGGCCTATCGGCCGCTCTTCGCGCACGCCGACTTCCGGCGGCTGCTGCCCGCACTGGCGGCCTCCGATCTCGGTGACGGGATGAGCGTGGTCGCGGTCGCGTGGCTCGCCATCGAGATCGCGCCGCCGGGGCAGTCCGGGATGCTCCTGGGAGCCGCGCTCGCCGCGTACGCGCTCCCGGGAGCCGCCGGGGCCCTGCTCTTCGGCCGGTGGCTGCGCCGGCTTCCGGCCGGCCGCCTGCTGGTGGCCGACAGCCGGATCCGCGCGGTCCTCCTCGGCTGCATACCGCTGGCCTGGGTCACCGGGGTGCTGCACCCGGTGCTGTACGTGACTCTGCTCGCGGGCTCGTCCGTACTGCACGCCTGGGGGAACGCGGGGAAGTACTCGCTGCTCGCCGGGATCCTTCCCCCCGACCAGCGGCTGGCCGCCAACGCGCTGGTCAGTTCCAGCGTCTCGGCGTCCATCGTCATCGGACCCGCCCTCGCCGGGTTCCTGGCGGCGGTGATCAGTCCCGCCTGGCTCATCGGCCTCGACGCACTGTCGTTCGCCGTGCTCGCCGTCCAGGTCGGGCGGCTGAGGGGCGCGCCCGCGAAGAAGGAGGAGCCGCAGGAGGGGGTCGCGGCGGACGGGGCCGACCGGTCGGCGGCCGGGCTTCGGCTGTTGCGCAAGCAGCCCGAGCTCCTCGGTGTCCTCGCCCTGACCTGGTTCTTCAACTTCCTCTACGGCCCGGCGGAGGTCGCGCTCCCGTTGCACGTCACCGACGACCTGCACGCGGGGGCGGGCCTGCTCGGACTGTACTGGGCGCTGTTCGGGGCGGGCGCGGTGCTGGGCGGGCTGGCCGCGGGGGCCCTGCGGCGCTTCCCGCTGTGGCCGGTCACCCTGGGGATCGTCGCGGGCTGGGGGCTGGCGCTCGTACCCTTCGGCCTCGGCGCGTCCGCACCCGTCACCCTGGCCTGCTTCACCTTCGGCGGCCTGATCTACGGACCGTTCACGGCGCTGTCCTACACCCTCTTCCAGGAACGCACGCCGGCCGCCTGGCTGACCACGGTCCTCGCCGCGCGCAGCGCCGCGCTCCTCACCGCCGGGCCGGTGGGTACCGCGCTCGGCGGTCCGCTGATCGCGCTCCTCGGGCCCCGGCAGGTGCTGGCCGCGTCGGGGGGCGCGACCGTCGTACTCGCCGTGGTGGGGGCCGCGTTCCGGGCCTGGGGGCAGCGGCGCGTCAGGGTCCCTTCGTCCGGTTGACACTGCCGTGCACGCCACCTCGCCCCGCTCTGCTGCCCGGAAACGGATCAGGGCCGTGCGGCATGGCCGCACGGCCCTGATCTTTTCCGCAGCCCGTTCAGCGAAGGGGTGGGGAAACGGTTCTCCGGAGCCCGGCGGTCAGGCCGGGCCGGCTTCCGGCAATCAGGCGGGGGTGATGTTCTCCGCCTGCGGGCCCTTCTGGCCCTGCGTGATGTCGAAGGTCACGGCCTGACCCTCCTGGAGCTCACGGTAGCCAGAGGCGTTGATCGCCGAGTAGTGGGCGAAGACGTCCGGGCCGCCGCCGTCCTGGGCGATGAAGCCGAAGCCCTTCTCCGAGTTGAACCACTTCACAGTTCCCGTAGCCATGTTCATGCCTTCCCGTTGACGTACGTCTTCCACACGGCGTGGAAGACGGAGGTGATCGCCCTGGTCCTACGGCACAACACAGCAAAACTGCCCACACCGAACGGCACGGGCAAGGCACTTGGAACCACGACAGCTACCCGTGAAGGTACACGCCTGCACGCACTGTCACCAGGGGGAATGATCTCGCCTTGGCGGCGTGATTCAGCCCTTTCGGCCACACTCCGGGCGCGGCCGCGGGTAAATGCGTCGAGAGGCGCCCCGGGGATGCCGTAGTGTGAGGTCTACCGACGCGGGGTGGAGCAGCTCGGTAGCTCGCTGGGCTCATAACCCAGAGGTCGCAGGTTCAAATCCTGTCCCCGCTACTGCTCGGAAGGGCCCGGATCCTCATGGATCCGGGCCCTTCTGCTGTGCCGGGCCCGAGGCCGCCCCGATCCAGGTCCCCTCTCCCCCTCCCCTCCGCCCTCCCCTCCGCCCTCCCTCCGTCGTCCGGGGCTCGAGCCGGGGCCGGTCCCGGGCCCCGCCTCCGCATCACCCGGCGGCCCGTGGCGCCGTCGCCCGTCCCGGCCCTGGTCACCGCGACGATGGGTACCCCGTCGACCGTGTGACGGCACTCACACAGCGATCTGTCGTCCGGTGTCGACCGGATGCGATGCGGGGGGCGTATGCCCCGTGAGAGGGACACATGGATTCGGGAGCGATTTTTTGACCATCGAGGAGTTCGAGGAGTTCTACGCGCAAGCGGCAGGACGGCTCACAGGACAGCTCTACGTGATGCTCGGCGACCACCACGAGGCACAGGACGTGGTGCAGGAGGCGTTCGTCAGGGGGTGGGGCCGCCGGCGCCAGCTGGACCGTGACGGCCGGCCCGAGGCATGGATCCGCACTGTCGCGTGGCGGCTCGCCGTCAGCCGCTGGCGCGGGCGGCGGCGCACCGCCGACGCCTGGCAGCGCACCGCCCCCGCCGGCCACGTGGAGGGTCCGGGGCCGGAGGCGGTGGCGCTCGTGGAGGCGCTGCGGCAACTGCCCCTGAAGCAGCGCCGGACCATGGCGCTGCACTACCTGTGTGATCTGACCGTCGAGCAGATCGCCTCCGAGACCTCGCTGTCCGCGAGCACGGTCAAGACCCACCTGACCCGGGGTCGCGCCACGCTCTCCCGCCATCTGCAGGACCCGCGCATTGAGGAGGCTCCCGATGCCTGACTCCCACGACCCGTTGCGGTCCCTGTTCCGGGAGGCGGCCTCCGCCGGACAGGCCGCCACCACGCCCTCACCCGTCGCCGTCATCGAGCGGCGCGGCGAACGGCACCGCCGGCGCCGGATCGCCGGCATCGCCGCCGCCTGCCTGCTCGTCCTCGCCGGCTCCGGTGCGGCCCTGTCCGCGTTCCTCCCGGCGGACCCGGGCCCGACCCTCCCCGCGACCACCCCCTCTCCCGCGGCCCCGTCCCCGACCTCCGCGCCGCCGCCCAGCAGCACCACGACGCCCGTCAACTCCATGGCGCCGCCCAGCAACACCGCGACGCCCGGCAGCTCAATGTCGCCGCCGCCCGGCACGACGCCGCCGCGCAGCACCACGGCGCCGCCACTCGGCGCCACCGGGACCTCGTATCCGACTACGTCCACGTCCCCGACTCCCCCGCGGTCGCCCCGGTAGTCCGGGCAGCCCCCACCGCAACTCCCCCCTCTCCCCGCGCAACTCGCCCGCGGACACCGGCCCGAACCAGGGCCGGTGACTCCGCACGCCCTCAGACGGCCAGGAGATACCGATATGCCCGTTTCCGCCCCGCGTCGGCCCACCGAACTCCCCGGCTCCACCGGCGCCCGGCCCCCCGTGCGCGACTCCGGCCCGGCAGGCCGGCGTCCCGGCCGCGCCGCACGCATCGGCCGCGCCCGCCCGGCGTTCCTGCGGCTCGGCCCGGGCGAGCGCGAAGTGCTGTGGCTCTACCTGCTGACCCGCGTCGGCATCTGGGCCACCGCGGGCGCCGTCGGATGGCTGTTCCCCCAGAACGGCGAGACCCGACGGCCGGCCTCACTGCTCTCGCCCTGGCAGCAGTGGGACTGGTGGCACTACCTCCACATAGCCCAGGACGGGTACTTCCCCGCCCAGGCCGGGCCCTGGACGGCCGGCTGGGACAACCGGGAGGCCTTTCTGCCGGGCTTCCCCCTCGCCCTGCGCGCCGTTCACACCGTGGTCCCCGACTGGGCCGCGGCCGGAGCGCTGATCTCGTTCGTCGCGGGAGGCGTCGCCGTCCTGGCTCTCGCCCGCATCGCCCGCCATCAGCTCGCCGACCTCGAAACGGGCCGCCGCGCGGTGGCGTTCCTGCTGCTCTCACCGTGCGCCGTGTTCCTCGCGGCGGGCTACACCGAGGCGCTCTTCCTCGCTCTGGCCCTGCCCGCCTGGCTGGCGGCGCAGCGCCAGAACTGGCCGGCGGCCGCGGTCCTGGCCTGCCTGGCCTGCTCGGTCCGCATCACGGGCCTGTTCCTCGCGGCCGCCCTCGCCCTCCACTTCGTCCTCACGGTGCGCGGCCTGCGCGCCTGGCGCTCGGCCCCGTGGCTGTTGCTGCCCGCGCTCGCACCCGTCCTCTACAGCTGGTTCCTGCAGACGCGGACCGGGGACTGGATGGCCTGGAAGCACGCCCAGGAGCGGGGCTGGTACCGGGACTTCCACGCGCCGTGGGAGGCGTGGGCCAACACCTGGGAGGCCGCCTTCGGGCACACTCAGGCCACCGGTTACGCGTTCATGTGGCAGGCCGAGCTCCTGGCCATGGTCGTCGGCGTCGTGCTCCTGGTGGTGCTGCTCCGGGCCCGCCGCCGGCCCGAGGCCCTGTACATCGCCCTCACCCTGTGGGCCCTGGGCACCTCCTACTGGTACACCTCCGTCCCCCGCTCGACCCTGTTGTGGTGGCCGCTGTGGATCGGCCTGGCGGCCTGGAGCCTGCGGCGCCCCCGGATCCAGGCCGCCTACTTCTACGTCGTCGGCCCGCTCTCCACCGTGGTCGCCATCACCTTCCTCACGGGCCGCTGGGCCGGCTGAGCCGCTCCGGGCCGTCGCCCACGCTGCGCCGACTGGCCCAACCCGCAGGGTGGGCGTTCCATCGAAGGGTGGGCCCCGTACGAGGGGCCCTTCGCGGCAGGAGATCGCCATGGCCGGAGTCGTGACCGCGCACCCGGGCCGCGCCCGGACGGCGCTGTTGTGCGCCACCTCGCTGCTCGCCACGGTCCTGCCGGCCGGTGGCGCCTGGGCGGCGACCGGCGCCGGGTCCGCGCCCGCGTCCTGCGTGGCGTCCCCCGCGCCCTCGGGCGGCGAAGCGAAGCAGATCATGGACATCGCCAGGGCGGCGCAGAAGGAACTCGACCTCAACTCGGTCGTGCTGCGGGTCACACGCGACGGGAAGGAGGTCGTCACGGGTGCACTCGGCGAGTCGATGACCGGTGTCCCGGCCACGGCGGACATGCACTTCCGGGCCGGCTCGGTGGCCATCGTCTACATGGGCATCGCCATGCTGCAACTCGTCGAGGAGGGCAAGGCGGGCCTCGACGACCCGATCTCGCGCTGGCTTCCCGACGCACCGCACGCCGACGAGATCACGCTGCGCATGCTCGGCGCCTCCACCTCGGGCCTGCACGACTACGTACCGGACCCGAAGTTCATCGCGGCCCTGTACGCCGACCCGTTCCGCCAGTGGACGCCCGACGAACTGGTGGGCATCTCCGCCGCCCACCCCCTCTGGTACGAGCCGGGGACGAGCTGGAGCTACTCCCACGCGAACTTCGTGCTCCTCGGACAGGCCCTGGAGAAGATCTCCGGCAAGCCGCTGGCCGAGGTGATGAAGCAGCAGATCACGGGGCCCGCCGGGCTGGACAACACGGTCAACAGCTTCACTCCCCAGATCGAGGAGCCCGTCCTGCACTCCTTCGACGCGGAGCGCGGCAAGTACGAGGAGTCCACCTTCTGGAATCCCTCCTGGACCACCGCCCCCGGCGCGGTCCTGACCACCCACATCTGCGACCTGGCCCGCTCGGCCGAGGCCGTGGGCACCGGTGAGCTCCTGTCTCCGCAGAGTTTCAAGACCCAGCTCGACCCGGGCACCGTGGGCCTCGGCGGCAACATACCCGGCTGCCCGCCCAGGAGCTGCTTCCGGCAGCTTCCGGCCCTGCACTTCGGCTACGGCGTGATCGTCCAGAACGGCTGGATCCAGTCGAACCCCTCGTTCGCGGGGTACGCGGCCATCCAGGCCTACCTCCCGGGCGAGAAGCTGGCCATCGCGGTCTCCACCACCGTCGGACCCAAGGCCCCCCAGGACAACACGGCACAGACCATCGCCGGGCGCATCGCCGAAGCCCTGGCGCCCGGGAACTCTCTGACGGGGAAGAACTGACGGCCCTTCCCGTCACCCTGGCCGCGGTCACCGGGCGGGGAGGGCGCGCCCGGTGACCGCGGAGGGCCCCCTGTGCACAGGGGGTGTTCCGCGCCGGCAGGACGCCTGCGCCGAACGGGCCCCCGCCCGGTCACCGGGCGCGCCATACTCGGACCATGGCCGACACCACCACCGTCGAGGTCGACACCGATGTGCACGACCGTCTCGCCGTGCTCGCCGCGGAGCGCGGGCTGAGCCTGCGCGCGTACCTCGCCGAGCTCGCCTCCGCGCAGGAGAACGAGGCCGCGCGCACCCGTGCCGCACGTGCTTTCGAGCGGGCTCTGGAGCGGCCCGGCTTCCGCGAGGGGTTCGCGCGCGACTTCGGCCGCCCGGGGTCCCGGGACTGATCGCGCGGGCAAGGGCGCCCCTCCCCGCCCTGCCGGCGCCGCCCCGCCCTGCCACGCGCCGCCTCGCCAGGGGACGCCGCCCGTGGGACCGCCGACGGGCCGGGTCCCCGAAACGTACCTATGCTCGGAGAGGGGGCGGCCCCGAGTCCTGGAGGACGGCTGTCATGACCGAGGCGAGCGACGCGGCCCAGGCGGACCGCACCCTGAAGGCCAAGCACCGTGCGATGTGGGCACTGGGCGACTACACGTCGGTCGCCACCCACGTCGTTTCGGAGCTCGGGACCGTGCTCGTGGAGGAGTGCGGTGTCCGACGCGGCGACCGGGTGCTCGACATCGCGGCCGGCTCGGGGAACGCCGCCATTCCGGCCGCCCTGGCCGGTGCCGACGTGGTGGCGTCCGACATCACCCCCGAGCTGCTGGAGGTCGGCCGGCACCTGGCCGCCGTACGCGGGGTTCAGCTGGAGTGGCGGGAGGCCGACGCCGAGCACCTGCCCTTCGCGGACGGCGAGTTCGACATCGTGATGTCCTGCGTCGGCATCATGTTCGCCCCGCACCACCGGCCCGCCGCCGAGGAGATGCTCCGCGTCTGCCGTCCGGGCGGCACCGTCGGGCTGATCAACTGGACCCCGCAGGGGTTCGTGGGCCGGATGTTCGCCACGATGAAGCCCTACGCTCCCCCGCCTCCGCCCGGCGCCCAGCCGCCCCCGCTGTGGGGGGACGAGGAGCACGTGCACGAGCTGCTCGGTGACGCGGTCACCGACGTGGACTCACGGCGCCGGACGATTCGCGTCGACCGGTTCACCGGGCCCTCGGACTTCCGCGAGTTCTTCAAGGCCTGCTACGGGCCCACGATCGCCGTCTACCGCGCCGTCGCCGGCGATCCGGACAAGGTCGCCGAGCTGGACGCGGCGCTCGACGCCCTCGCCGCCGAGCACACCGTCGACGGGGTCATGGAGTGGGAGTACCTCCTGCTGACGGCTCACCGCCGGAACTGACGCCGCCGGTCAGTCGAGGACCGGGTGCACCTCCGGGTGCGCGTCCCACCACTCCTTGTGGAAGGGGTTGTTGTCGACATTGGCCAGGTAGGCGCGGGCCGCGGCGCGGTAAAGCAGCTGAGCCTCCCCGGCCGAGAGCGCCGCGCGGCTCCAGGCGAGGCGGATGCGTCCGATGATCGGGGTGCCGACCAGCGGGCGCATCACCGTGCCCTCCCCCGGCGGGGCCGTCGGCTGGGTGAGCGCGACCGCGCGGCCGGCGGCGATCAGGTCGTGCTGCATCTTGCGGTCGGTGATGCGGTAGCGCAGTGAGGGGCTGAATCCGGCCTTCGCGCAGGCCGTGACGAGCGCCTCGGGGCCGCCGTCGTCGTCCTCCACCAGCGTCATCCACGACTCCCCGGCCAGGTCGGCCAGTTCGATGCGGTCCAGGGCCGCGAGGGGGTGCCGCGCGGAGAGCCGGATGCAGAACGGCTCCTTCGGGATCAGCGTCCTGGCCAGGGTTCCTTCCGGCAGCGGGACCTCGTGGTCGTTGACCTCTCCGTACACGATGGCGTCGTAGCGCCCGGCGCCCAGCATCCGCGCCAGCACGGTGACCGAGTCCTCCAGGTCCACCGCGATGTCCCGACCTGACATGGACAGGTCGGTCTGAGCGAGGAGGCCGTCGAGCAGCACGAGGAGGATGCAGCCCAGCCGCAGCGGTCCGCCGGTCGATAGGGCGCGCGCCTGAGCTCCCAGAGCATCCATCTCACTGAGCACGCGACGCGCCTTGGCCAGCACGAACTGGCCGAGCGCCGTGGGTTCCACGCCGCTGCGTCCCCGTACGAACAGCTCGCCCCCGGTGACCCGTTCGATGCGCCGGAGCTGGGCGGAGAGTGCGGGCTGGGACACGCCGAGCCGCCTCGCCGCACCCCCCAGGCTGCCCGCCTCCGCGATCCGGCAGACGGCTTGCAGATGCCTCAACTCCAGCTGCATCCGGGCAGCGTACGAGTCGTGCCGCCACGGCACCATAACGCGGGCCTTATGCCTGCCGAGATGTCCCAATCTCGTCATGTTCACGCTCATACTCGGCCGCGAACGAACACCCATCCCCACCCCCCACCCCCCACGATCGGAGTGGACGTTGCATCCCAGCAGATGGACGGCGGCCGTGGCAGCGATGGCGCTGACCGCGAGCCTCGCCGGCGCCCTCGCCGGGACGGCATCGGCTGCGCAGCAGGCGCAGCCTTCCCCGTCCCAGAAGGACACACCGGCGGCACGCGCGGTCGCGGCCGCCGACCAGGCCGTCGACAGCGGTCTCGACTCCCTGGTCAACTCCTCCCAGGAACAGTACGAGCGACGCCTCGTCACCCCCTGGGTGAAGGATCTCTACTCCGTCTCGTACGAGCGCAGCTACCGCGGCCTGCCGGTCGTCGGCGGCGACGCGGTCGTGCTCGCGGACGGCACCGGCAAGGTACGCGCACTGCAGTCCGCCAGCTCTGTGCGCATCGATGTCTCGACGCGGGCTTCGGTCTCGGCGAAGGACGCCGAGGCCACCTCGCGGGCGAAGCTGGTCTCGGTCGACAAGGTCGAGAGCAGCCGGCTCGTCGTCCGCCTGAGGGACGACAAGCCGGTGCTGGCCTGGGAGACCGTGCTCAGCGGCCGTACGAAGACCGCGCCCAGCAGGCTGCACGTCTTCGTGGACGCGCGGACCGGTGCCTTCGTCGACAGCTACGACGAGGTGGTCGCGGGCACCGGCAACAGCAAGTGGAACGGGCCGGGCCCGATCACCATCGACACGACCAACTCGGGCTCCAGCTACACCCTGCGCGACCCGAACCGGACCGGCCTGAGCTGTGCGGACTACAGCACCGGCACGGTCTTCACGAAGTCCTCCGACTCCTGGGGCACGGGCAACCCCACGAGCAAGGAAACCGGCTGCGTGGACCTGATGTTCGCCGCGCAGAAGCAGTGGGACATGCTCTCCCAGTGGCTCGGCCGCAACGGCGTCAGCGGCAACGGGCGCAGCTTCCCCGCCAAGGTCGGCCTGAGCGACCTGAACGCCTACTGGGACGGCAGTTCGGTCACCATCGGGCGCAACAGCGCCAACGAGTGGATCGCCGGTGTGGACGTGGTGGCCCACGAGTACGGGCACGCCATCGACTCGAACACCCCCGGCGGCACCAGTGGCCAGGAGTCCGGGCTCGGTGAGGCGACCGGTGACATCTTCGGCGCGCTGACCGAGGCGTACATCAACCAGCCGGCCCCGTACGACACCCCGGACTACACGGTCGGCGAGGTGATCAACCTCCAGGGCCGGGGCCCGATCCGGAACATGTACAACCCGGCTGCGGTCAACAACGACCCGGCCTGCTACAGCTCCGCGATACCGGGTACGGAGGTGCACGCGGCGGCCGGGCCCATGAACCACTGGTTCTACCTGCTGGCCGAGGGCACCAACCCGGGCGGCGGCAAGCCCAGCAGCAGCACCTGCAACGGGACCACGCTGACCGGTGTGGGCGTCCAGAACGCCGGAAAGATCTTCTACGGCGGCATGCTCCTCAAGACCAGCAGCATGTCCTACAAGAAGTACCGTACGGCGACGCTGACTTCCGCCAAGTCGCTGGACACCACCTGTGACCTCTTCAACAGGACCAAGGGTGCCTGGGACGCCATCAGCGTGCCCGCCCAGTCCGCCGACCCGACCTGTACCCCGAGCGGCCAGAACAACGACTTCTCGATGTCGCTGAACCCGTCGTCGGGCACCGTCCAGCAGGGCGCATCGGTCACCACCACGGTCGGCACCGCGGTCACCACGGGCAACGCCCAGTCGGTGACGCTGACCGCCTCCGGCCTGCCGGCCGGGGTGAGCGCCTCCTTCAACCCGGCCACCGTGCAGTCCGGCCAGTCCTCGGTACTGACCCTGACCGCCACTGCCAACGCGGCGCCCGGCGCGTCCACCGTCGTGGTCAAGGGCCAGGGCTCGGCCCTTTCCCACACGGTCGACTACTCGCTCAACGTCGGCGGCACCCAGCCCGGCAACGACCCGCCGGACGTCAACGTCGCCAACGTGCAGGCGCACCTGACCCAGTTCAACACCATCGCGAGCCAGAACGGCGGCCACCGCCGTGCGGGCAGCGCCGGTTACACCCAGTCGCTGGCCTATGTGAAGGGCAAGCTGCAGGCGGCCGGCTACACGGTCACCGAGCAGAACTGCACCTCCTGCACCTACCCCTCGAACAACCTGATCGCCGACTGGCCGGGCGGCCCCGCCGACCAGACCGTCATGTTCGGCGCCCACCTCGACGGAGTCTCGGCCGGCCCCGGCATCAACGACAACGGCTCGGGCTCCGCGACCCTGCTGGAGAACGCCCTCGTCCTCGCCCAGAAGAACCCGACGATGACCAAGCACGTGCGCTTCGCCTGGTGGACCGACGAGGAGCAGGGCCTCAACGGCTCCGAGTTCTACGTCAACCAGCTCAGCAGCACGCAGCGCGCGGCCATCAAGGGCTACTACAACTTCGACATGGTCGGGTCCACCAACGGCGGCTACTTCATCAACAACGTCAACTCAGCCACCGCCGCCCCGCTGAAGGCGTACTGGACCTCGCTGAACCTCGCGCCCGAGGAGAACACCGAGGGCCAGGGCCGCAGCGACGACTACTCCTTCCAGCAGGCCGGCATCCCCACCTCCGGCTACGCGGCCGGGGCCAGCGCCCGCAAGACCTCGGCGCAGGCCACGAAGTGGGGCGGCACGGCCAACGCCGCCTACGACCCCTGCTACCACAGCTCCTGCGACACCACGAACAACATCAACGCCACGGTGCTGAACCGCAGCGCCGACGGTGTCGCCTACGCCGTCTGGAAGCAGGCGGTCGGCGGTGAGACCCCCGCCCAGGACTTCTCCATCGGCGTCAGCCCGTCCGCGGGCAGCGCGGCCCCCGGCGGTTCCACCTCCGCGACGGTCGGCACCACGACCGTGAGCGGCGCCGCCCAGACCGTCGCGCTCTCCGTCTCCGGCGCACCGGCCGGGGTGAGCGCGACGCTCAGCCCGACGTCCGTCCAGTCCGGCAGCTCCTCGGCCCTGTCCGTCCAGGTCGGCGCGAGCACCGCGCCGGGCACCTACACCCTGACGATCACCGGCTCCGGGACCGTCAGCCACACCACCACCTACACGCTCACCGTCACCGGTGGCGGCACCTGCACCCCGCGCCAGCTGGTGGTCAACGGCGGCTTCGAGAACGGCGCCACCCCGTGGAGTGCGACCGCGGGCGTCATCACCAACCAGTCCGGGCAGACCCCGCACGGCGGCACCTACAAGGCATGGCTCAACGGGTACGGGTCCACCCACACGGACAGCGCCTCCCAGACGCTGACCATCCCGTCGGGCTGCTCCACGTACCGCCTCGGCTTCTTCCTGCACATCGACACGGACGAGGACGAGAACGTCGTGTACGACCGCTTCACCGTCTCGGTGGGCGGCCAGACGTTGGAGACCTTCTCCAACCTGAACGCGAACTCCGGCTACGCGGAGAAGTCCTACGACCTCTCCCAGTTCGCCGGCCAGAGCGTCACCCTGAAGTTCAACGGCACGGAGGACCAGTCCCTCCAGACCTCCTTCGTCGTGGACGACGTCACCCTCCAGGTGAGCTGACGTCCGCCTGATCTCCCGGCCGACAACGGCCCGGCCCGGTCTCCGCACCTCGGGGACCGGGCCGGGCCCGTCCCGTCCCCCTCCCCCGCCCGGGGGAGCGGGAGCGTCGCGGTGGGTGGAGTCGTCCGGGGCCGAACCGCCGGGTTCCGGCGGCGGACCGCTCCCGGCCAACATCGAGGACTTCCGTGATTCCCGGAGCGCTCCGATCCGGCCGGTCCCGGGAACCGGTCAGCGGCCGCCGCGGCCCCGCTCGGGGGCGATCATGGCGACCAGTCCGTAGTCCAGCTCCGCGCCGTCGACGAGCAGGGCCTCGACCGTGCGCGTACTCGGGTCGATGTCGGCCTCCACGCCCTGCCCCCGGTAGCGGGGGTAGCCGGATGCGCCCTTTTCGCCGGTGGCCTCGACCACGGCCGAGCGCAGGGCCCGGTCCGCCGCGGACTCGCCGCGCAGGTTCTCGATGTGCTCGGGCACCAGCAGGATCTCAAAGCTCTGCGGCTCTGTGCTCATGGAGCGAAGCTACCGGATCAGGTGCCCCGGAGCGGGCGTGCACACGCCCCGCCTCGTAGGCTCTGCGGGACCCCCCCACACGGATGAAGAGGCACGACATGAGCGGCGACACCCCGAGCAGGATCCTCCTCGTGGCGAGGGAGACCACCCTGCGGGGGCTGCTGGAGCGGCTCCTCGTGGCCCGGGGGTTCGCCGTGGTCGACGGCGGGAGCGGGCGTGACACCGTCGCCCTGCTGGGCAGCGCCGGCCCGATCGCCCTGGTGATCTGCGAGCGCACCGGGCCGGGCCTGGACGAGGTGGCGCTCTTCGAGGAGATCCGCCGGGATCCGGAGCACGGGCGGGTGCCGATCCTCGCGCTGCCGCCCGCGGATCCGGAGTGCACGGTCCACGCGCTGGAGGCCGGTGTGAGCGACTGTCTCGCGAAGCCCTTCCACCCGACGGAGTTCATGGCCCGCGTCGAGCGACTGGCCCGGCCGGCCGCGGCCTGATCCCGTTCCTCGGCGCCGGGCCGGTCGACCGGATCCGGCCGGTCCGGGCGCGCGGAGGGCGATTGGCCGGACATCGCCCTGGTCCGGCCCGCCGGGGGTTCCTACGATTCGGGCACCCGGTCCACACCGACCGGGACTTGTCAGGGACATGCCCATATCCCCCTTCATGGACATGCCCCGTTCCACCCTGCACACCGGTGTGACGACCCGGCCCCGCTCTGGCCGGCCGCACCCCCCACCCTCCGGCGCCCCGGCACACGCCTGCGCGCCGCCCGGTACCGAAGCAGTGGAATGGAGAACCATGTCCGGCGGATTCCTCGTGAGCGGCGCGATCGGCGCCCTGCTCACCGCCACCCTTCCCACCCAGGCCGCCCCCTCCACGATCGTGGACCCGCCGCCCGACCGCATCGTGATCGAAGTCGCCACGGTCAACGGATCCGGGTGCCCCAAGGACACCGCGCAGGTCGCCGTGTCCCAGGACAACACCGCGTTCACCGTGACCTACAGCCAGTACCTCGCCCAGATCGGCGGCGGCGCCCCGCCCACCGCGGCCCGCAAGAACTGCCAGCTCAGCCTGATCGTGCACGTGCCCCACGGGTTCACCTACGCGGTCGCCAGCGCCGACTACCGCGGCTACGCCTCCCTCGCCCCCGGCGCGAAGAGCACCGAGAAGGCCTCGTACTACTTCCAGGGCTCGCCGGACACCGCCTCCCGCACCCACACCTTCAGCGGCCCGCAGGAGGACAACTGGCAGGCCACCGACGTCACCGACTGGGCCCAACTGGTCTGGGCGCCGTGCGGGGTCCAGCGCAACTTCAACATCAACACCGAGCTGCGCGTCACCAGAGGAACCTCGTCCCCCTCGTCCACCAGCTACATGACGATGGACTCCACCGACGGCAGCATCAACACCATCTATCACCTGGCCTGGAAGGAGTGCCCCGGCAAGTGATCCGCCCCGCTCGTGGCCGCCTCCCGCTGCGCGTTCGCGCGCAGCGGGAGGCGGTAGCCGCGGTCGCGCACCAGCCGGGCCGTGAGCCCGGTGAAGGCGCGGGCCGCGGCGCTCTGGTACGCACTCTCCCTCCGCAGCAGGGTGACCGTGCGGGACGGGAGGGCGGGGTCCAGCGGAACGGGGCGCAGGTACGGGTGGTCGTGGGTGACCGCGTCGGGCAGGACGGTGGCCAGTGAGGTGCGCCGGACGATCTCGGTGAGGGCGTGCACGGAATTCGCCTCGACCGCGATGTGCGGCCGGACACCGTGGGCGGCGAGGTAGGCGTCGACGTGCTCGCGGGTGGCGAAGTCCCCGCTGAGCAGCGCCAGTCGGCGCGTCGCGAGGTCCCGTACGGGCAGCGGGCCGGGGTCCGCGTCGGCGGCGGCGACCAGGCCGAGGGTTTCGATGAACAGCGGGGTCGCCGCGATGCCGGGCAGGTGCGGCCCCTCGAAGGCGAGCCCGAGGTCGTGCTCGTCGGCGAGCAGGCCGGCTTCGATGCGGTCCTGGGGCATCTCCCGGACCTCCAGGGCGATCCCGGGATGGGCACGGTGGAGCCCGGCGACGAGCGGGCCGACGAGGTACGCGGTGAAGGTCGGGGTCAGCGCGAGGCGCAGGTGGCCGCGGGAGAGGTCGGCCAGGTCCATGACGGCGCGCTCGGCGGCGGCCAGGTCCCGCAGCGCCCCGCGCGCGTAGTGCACGTACGTCGCGCCCGCGTCGGTCAGCCGCACGGCGCGCCCGGTACGGTCCAACAGCTGCACGCCGACGGCGCGTTCGAGCTGCTTCACCTGCTGGGACAGGGTGGGCTGGGAGATCCGCAGTTCTTCGGCGGCGCGGGTGAAGCTGCCGTGTTCGGCGACGGCGATCAAATAGCGCAGGTGACGCAGTTCCAGGGCCATGAAATCGACTATAGATGGTATCGATGGCAGACATGGATATTGCGTCTTGGACACAATAGATGCAGCTCATGCATGGTGGAACACGTCGAGCCCCACACGGGGCGGATCCCACCAGAGGGAGTGACCATGCAGACCATGACCCCCGCGCACGATCTCGCGGACGGCGTCGCCCGATTCCAGCGCGAGGTGTTTCCGGCCAAGGCGGAGCTCTTCGCCCGCTTGGCCGAGGTGCACCGGCCGACGACCCTGTTCATCGGGTGTTCGGACGCCCGTGTGGTGCCGGAACTGATCACGCAGAGCGAGCCGGGCGAGCTGTTCGTCGTCCGCACCGCCGGAAATCTCGTACCCGCCCACGCACCGGGGCCGGACGGGGTGGCGGCCAGCATCGAGTACGCCGTGGCCGTCCTCGGTGTCACCGAGGTCGTCGTGTGCGGGCACTCGGCCTGCGGGGCGATGACCGCCCTGGCCGAGGGCGCGGACCTGAGCGCCGCCGCCTCCGTCTCGGGCTGGCTGCGGCATGCGGACGCCTCGGTGGCCCGTACCGCGGGCTGCGCCGGTCCCGGCCGGCTGGCGGCCCTGATCCGCGAGAACGTGCGCGTCCAGCTCGCGAACCTGGCCACGCACCCCTCGGTCGCCCGCGCCCGGGCCGCGGGAAACCTCTCGCTGCACGGATGGGTCTATGACATCGGATCCGGCGGCGTCACCGACGTCGCCACCACCACGGCCGCCTGACCCGCCCGCTCCCCCTCTCTCCCGCTCCCCCTCCCCTCCCCTCCCGAAGGACACTTCCATGCCGCACGCCCAGTTCGACCCCACCGCCCGCGAGGCCCTCGCCGTCACCGTCGTCGACGCCAAGACCCGCAAGGACCTCTCCTGGCAGCAGCTCGCCGACGCGGCGGGCCTGTCGGTCGCCTTCGTCACCGCCGCCCTGCTGGGCCAGCACCCGCTGCCCGAGTCCGCCGCGAAGGCGGTCGCCGCGCTGCTGGACCTGGACGAGGACGCGGTGCTGCTCCTGCAGACGATCCCGACCCGCGGGTCCGTCCCCGGCGGCATCCCGGCCGATCCGACGATCTACCGCTTCCACGAAATGCTCCAGGTCTACGGGACGACCCTGAAGGCACTGGTCCACGAGCAGTTCGGGGACGGCATCATCAGCGCGATCAACTTCAAGCTGGCCGTCAGGAAGGTCGCCGATCCCGAGGGCGGTGAGCGGGCCGTCATCACCCTGGACGGCAAGTACCTTCCGACGCGGCCTTTCTGATGATCCATCAGGTTCGTTCGCTCGCGATGGGAGCGCCCGTCGGGCACCCCGCCCCGCGCTGCTCGCCGAGCTGCCAGAAGAGGCGGTTGTCCAGGCACTCGGCCAGGTAGGGGACGCCCGCGGTGTAACCCGATCCGTGCGCGTCGCCCAGCATGCGCGCGGCGAGGCTCCGGTGGGTGGACTTCCAGCGCTGGTGCCTTTCCTCCAGCCCGCCGAGCGCGGTGCGGAAGCGGTTCCACTCCGCCTCGTCGAAACGGGCCGAGCGGCGGAGGTCGAGATAGGCCCGCACCACCGTGTCGTGGGTGGCGTCCTCGGCCTCGGCACGTACGGCGGGCACGTTCGTGAAGGCTTCCGACCTCAGCCGCGGGGCGGTCGGGAGGCCGCAGAGGATCTCGAAGCGCTTGTACTGCTCGGACTGGATGGCGCTGGCGCCCTGAGTGAAGTGGCGGAAACCGTCGAAGTGCCCCGGCCGCATGGTGGCAACCATCCGGAACAGGGCGGAGGCCCGCTCGAAGAGGCCGGCGGCGCGCTCCACGTCGGCCGCCGCCGCTGCCAGGCGGCCGTCGCGCAGCGCCTCGACCGCCGACCGTACGTCCGTCGCGATCGCCGTGAAGATCATTTCATGGGCCTGGAGGGCCCTGATGAAGAAGTACTCGTCGTGGAGCACGTACACGGGCTGGACCGTCACGTCGAACCAGTGGCCCGCTTCCTCGGTCGTCAGCCGGGGAAGGAGGTCGGCGACGTCCGCCCAGTGGGACCGGGACGCGTCGGCCGCGCGGGACATCAGTTCGTCGGCCTCCGGTCCGTCGAGGTCGTGCGCCACGAACCGCAGGGCGTGGCGCAGCCGCTTGCGCAGGGTCTCCGGGTCCGGCGGGTCGCTCGCGGCGGATTCGCGGGACGAGGCTGCCCACCGGGTCTCGAAGCGGATGACGTCGGATATGAGCAGGGTGGCCATCCGGTTCGGGTCCGGAGCGTCTTCCGGGGTGTCCAGGAGGAGCTCCAGCAGCGGCAGGGAGAGGTAGGTCCTGTTCCAGTAGCGCCCCTCGTGCTTGTCGAGCACGCAGTCGAGGAATGCCCGGAGGAAGGGCGGGCGGTCCTCGGCGGGGCGGTTCCGGATGTCGCCGAGCCGAAGCAGGAGGGATCGCGGCAGGAAGTGCTTTCCGGTCCGCCGCACCTCTTCCGTGACGGTACGAGCCAGGTGGAGCCCGTCCAGCTCGCCGTTCACGTGCCCGGCGGCCGCCCATCGGTCCGCTTCCGCGCATTCCGGGTTCATCGCCACTCGCCTCCTGGACCTGGTGGGCCTCACGCCGTCCGGGTGAAGCAGGAGATTCAAGTGAGCATGATCAGAGCAGTGCGCGTCATGTCTCGAACATTCGTGTCTTGACACGGGCGGAAAGGACGCGCAGACACGCAAAAGAGCCTCCGCCCGGCCGGGCAGGAGGCTCTTCGGCATACGGTTCGGTGCCCACTCCGACGGCCGCAGGGCCGCCGCGCGCCGGTGGAGGAGACGGATCCGTGGAACCGGTGGATCCGGGTGGAACAAGCCGGGGCCCCGTGGGCACTCGCGCAGGCGTCGGAGGCCCCGGCTCGTACGAGGGGACGCGTCAGCTGCCGGCCGAGACGTTGCCGGACAGGACCGGAATGTTGTCCAGGATGTGGGAGAGCGGCTCGTCGCCCTTGGCCTGGGTGGAGTTCTCGGTGCACTGCTGGTTCTGCGGGTTCGACAGGACGTTGATGTCCTGGACACCGATGTTGACCAGAGCAAGGATCGACTGGGCGTTTACCTTCGCCGGCAGACCGATGCAGGGCTTGTTCAGCGTGCCCTGGACCAGGCCGAGCTGCGGGCTCAGGTCACCGGCGGTCTTCTGGTTGCCGTAGATCTGCTGGGCACCATTGCCGTTGACGGTGTTGATCCCGTTGTCGTTGCCGATGGCCATGGCCGGGGCGGCCATGGCCGCGCCCGCGCCGACGATCGACGCGGTGGCGGCGGCGGTGGCCATGAACTTCTTGATCATCAGTGGTCCTTCTGTCGCACGAGTGCACGGTGATAAGCACCTTGATCAACGTCCGGGGCGGCGGCAGGTTGCGCCGCTTCACCCGAACAGCCCCTATCGGATGTCGCGCCCCCGGACCGCCACGCTCACCTCGACCACGTAGTGCTCCTCCACCCATCCGTCCGGGAACCGGTCCATGAGGAGGGCGCGCTCCTCCTCCAGGAAGGCATCCGTGCCGGGCTCGCCGATCAGGAACAGGGAGTGCGTGGACAGCTTGGCCAGGTGCGTGTCGACCGGAACGCGGCGCGACCAGAACAGCCGGCGGTCGGTGAACCGCAGCCCCTCCTGCGAGAGCGCGCGCTCGTTGA
Source organism: Streptomyces sp. NBC_00029 (assembly GCF_045160505.1). Classification (NCBI taxonomy): domain Bacteria; kingdom Bacillati; phylum Actinomycetota; class Actinomycetes; order Kitasatosporales; family Streptomycetaceae; genus Streptomyces; species Streptomyces sp. NBC_00029. The sequence goes on along the minus strand of NZ_CP108292.1, from coordinate 8,386,033 downwards.
TGTACCACCCCGGGCCGAACCGCTCCTCGATCCGGGCCTGCTGGTCCGCGATCCAGCCGACCCCGACGTCCGGGTCGTTCTGCCAGACCGCCAGCGCCCCGCCGGGACGCAGCACGCGCAGCGCCTCGGGCACGGCGTGGGCCGGGTCGGTCCAGTGCCAGGACTGCGCGTACGTCAGCAGGTCCAGGCTGCCGGCGGCCAGCGGCAGCCGGTTGCCGTCGGCGCGGACGAGCGGCGTACGGGGGTTGCAACGCCGGAACTCCTGGGCCATGCCCTCGCCCGGCTCCACCCCGACCACCCGGGCCCCGCGGGCCTCCAGCAGGGCGGTGGCGATACCCGTTCCCGCCCCGACGTCGGCGACCCGTGCTCCGGCCAGCGGAAAGCCGGCCATCTCCGCCAGCGTGTCGAAGAGCGCGGGCGGGTACGCGGGGCGGTGGGCGGCGTAGCGTGCGGCCGCGGAGCTGAAGGAACGAGCACGGGATTCGTTCGTCATGGCGTCCATGATGCCGGTGTCCCGGAGCGGCGCGGAGAGGCAGTCGCACATGGTGGCCGCGCGGTATGTCACGTCCCTGGTAGGGGCGTTGGAGCGGTACGCGGGGCAGCCCGCGCTCGGCGTGGGACCGGACGTGCTGGAATTCCAGGAGGTGCTGGGCGGTGCACGCCGGCTGGCCGGGGTGCTCTCCGGGGCGGGCGTCGGGCGCGGATCGGGGCTGGCCTGTGTCGCGGGGTCGAACCGGCCGGAGGTGCTGCTGGTACGGATCGCCGCTCACCTGCTGGGCGCCCGGCTGACCCAGGTGCTGGCCGGACCGGCGCTGTACGGGCTGGACCACATCCTGCGGGACTGCCGGCCGGACCTGGTCGTCCACGATGTGCCGGTGCCCGGCACCGGGGCGCCGCTGCTGGACCTGGCGGAGTTGCTCCGCCGGGCCGCCGGCCACGAGCCCGGGGCGGTCTCCGTGCAGGCCCGGGAGGACGACGTGGCACGGGTGACGTACACCGGCGGGACGACCGGGCGGCCCAAGGGCGTGGCCTCCACCTTCGGCGCGATGGCCGCGCGGAACGCCGTACAGCCGGCGGCCTGGGCGGAGTCGGTCCATCTGTCGGTCACATCGCTGGCGCAGCGGTCCGGTGGACGGTGCCTGGAGCAGTGGCGGGCCGGGGGGCGGGTGGAGATCCTCGAACCGTTCTCACCCGGGGAGTTCGCGGCGGCCTGCCGACGCCTGGGGCGGGTGTCCACGTACCTGACGACCTCGATGCTGTACCGGCTGCTGGACGACCCGGTGACCGCCCGCGGCGTACCCGGGCTGGAGGCGGTCTCCTACGGCGATTCGCCCGTCCACCCCGAACGGCTGCGGGAGGCCGTGACCCGCTGGGGCGGCCGGTGGCGGCAGGGATACGGCACGAACGAGACGGCGGTGATCTGCCGCCTGTCCCCCGCCGACCACGATGCGGCGGTGGGCGGGCGGCCGGAACTGCTGGCGTCGGTGGGGCGACCGGTCGCCGGCGTGGAGGTCGAGGTGCGCGACGAGCGGGGCGCCGCGGTGGTGTCCGGGCGCACCGGCGAGGTGTGGATGCGGTCGGCGGCGATGATGACCGGGTACTGGGGCCGGCCCCGGCTGACGGCCGGAGTGCTTCGGGACGGCTGGCTGCGGACGGGGGACGTCGGCCACTTCGGCGCGGACGGCTACCTCTACCTGGACGACCGGGTCCACGACGTGGTGATGGTCCACGGGGACAACGTGTACTGCGTGCCCGTCGAGGCCGCGCTCACCCGGCATCCCGGCGTCGGGCAGGCCGTGGTGGTGGGGCGGCACAGTGAGCTCACCGGCGAGGAGGTGTGCGCCTTCCTCGTACCGGCGGCGGGGTACGCGCCCGGCCCGGGGATCGCTGCCGAGGCCTGTGACCTGGTGGAGAAGGAACTGGCCCCGGCGCACCGGCCCACCGCGGTGTTCTGGGAACAGGCGGTCCCGCTCACCGCCCGCGGCAAGCCGGACAAGCGCCGGCTGCGGGACCGGGCGGCGCGGGGCTAGGGGGTGCAGGGGGCGGGGGACGGAGCGACGGGGGCGGGGGACGGAGCGACGGGGGCGGGGCGGGAGGTCAGGGCCGCGCGGCGGCGTAGGTCCAGAACGCGCGCATCACCTCGGGCGAGGCCGGGCCGCTCAGCTCCCGCTGGGTCAGGAGCACGGTGACGGTCCCGGTCGCGGGGACGATGTGGGCGGCGGTGCCCGTGCCGCCGATCCAGCCGTAACGGCCCGGTACGTTCCACGGGTCGATGCGGGCCACGTCCACCGAGCCGCCGAAGCCCCAGCCCTGGCCCTCCAGGAACAGGGCGCCCGCCTCGCGCTGCGGCGCGGTGAGGTGGTCGGTGGTCATCTGCCGTACCGACGCGCCGGAGAGCAGCCGTCGGCCCCCGTGGGAGCCTCCCGCGAGCAGCATCCGGCCGAAGGCGTGCAGGTCGTCGACGGTGGAGACCAGCCCGCCCGCACCGGAGGGGAAGGCCGGGAGGCTGCTCCACTGGCCGTCGGGCGCGTCGATGAGCTCCAGGCCCTTTCCGTCGGCGGTCGCCCGGTAGGAGCTGGTGAACCGGTGGAGCTGCTCCCGGGGAACGACGAACGCCGTGTCCCGCATGCCGAGCGGCTCGAAGACGCGCTCGGCGAGGACGTCAGGGAAGGACTGCCCGGTCGCACGGGCGATCAGCACCCCGAGGATGTCGGAGCAGGTGTTGTAGAGCCATGCCTCGCCGGGCTGGTTCAGGAGCGGGATCCCCCCGAGGACAGCCATCCACTCGTCCGGCGCCGCGACCTCCTGGGGGCTGGGCGGACCCTGCTTCAGATCGCCGATCAGCGGGGTCACGGCGGGCAGCGAGAAGTCGGCGGGAAAGCCGTACCCGGCGCGGAAGGTCAGGAGGTCGGCGACGGTGATCGGCCGGACGGCGGGTACCACGTCGTCGAGTGGTGCGGACGGCGTACGGACGACCGTCGGCGCCGCGAGTTCCGGCAGCCAGCGGGCCACGGGGAGATCGAGCGAGAGCAGGCCGTCCTCGATGAGCATCATGGTGGCCGCGGCCGTCACGGGTTTGGTGACCGACGCGACCCGGAAGAGGGAGTCGCGGGCCATGGGCGCGGTGCCGGCGGTGTCGAGGGAGCCGACCGCCGCGACCTCCACGGCTTCGTCGTGGGCCACGAGGGCCACCGCGCCGGGCAGCGATCCGTCACCGACGTAGGTCTCCAGAAGACTGCGCAGGTCGCTCATGGTCCACCTTCTCGTACGTGCGGATGCTCGTAGGGAAGACTGGCCGCGGCCGGCGAAATCATCGGTCCGGCGTGACCGGGGCCGGGCGCGCTATGCGGCCGGTACCACCGACGCGCGTATCGCCGAGGCCCACTCACCGAGCAGGGCGGCGTGGCGGATCCGCTCCGCGTCGGAGAGGCGTCCCTCGGCGCGCGCGAAGAGGCAGCGGATGTCGGCGTTGATCTCGGCGAGGGAACGTTCGGGGACCGGGTGATCGTCAGGGGTCGGGCTCACGTGATCAAGAGTAGGCGGCACGTACGACAACGGTGGACCATGTCCGACATGCGGACGCCGGGACGGGCATCCGGCGGGACCGCCCGGACTTCTCATTCTGCCGATTCCGCCGGTCCTGTCCGTTCGGCCGGTTCCTCCGGCTCCTGCTGCTCGTCCCGCTCCTCCTGCTCCGCGATCCGGGCGGCCCGGAACTGGAGGTAGCGGCGTTCCGGGACGCTGAGGGTGAGGCCGGCCGCCTTCGCGTAGGAGGCGCGCGCCGCGGCCCGGTCGCCCGCCCTCTCCAGCAGGTGGGCCCGTACGGCCTCGAGGCGATGCTGCCCGGCAAGGCGCTGGTCCTCGTCCAGCTCGGCGAGCAGGGCCAGGGCTCGCCGCGGCCCGTGCACCATGGCCACCGCGACCGCGTGGCCCAAGCGCTCCACGGGACCGGGGACCAGCCGGATCAGCAGCTCGTACAGGGCGAGGATCTCCACCCAGTCGGTGTCCTCGTCGCTCGCCGCCTCGTCGTGCACGGCCGCGATCGCGGCGCGCAGCTGGTACGGGCCGAGCGCGGTGCGCGTGAGCGCGTCGCTGACCAGGGCGACTCCCTCTGTGATGGCGTCGTGGTCCCAGCGGGAGCGGTCCTGCTCGGCGAGGGGGATCAGGCTGCCGTCGGCTGCGGTGCGGGCGGCGCGGCGGGCGTCGGTGAGCAGCATGAGGGCCAGCAGGCCGGACACCTCTCCGTCGGACGGCAGCAGCGCGTGGACGTCGCGGGTGAGGCGGATCGCCTCGGTGGCGAGGTCGGCGCGTTGCAGATCGCCGCCCGAGGTGGCGGTGTAGCCCTCGTTGAAGATCAGGTAGAGCACGTGGAGCACATCGGCGAGGCGCTCGGCGCGTTCCTCGGCCCCTTGCGGGTCGGGGGCACCGGTGCCGGCGTCGGCGTCGCCGTCGCTCCTGATGCCGAACGGCGCCCCCGAGGCTTTGATGCGCCGTTTCGCCCGGCTGATGCGCTGGGCCATCGTGGCTTCGGGCACGAGGAGGGCGCGGGCGATCTCGGCCGTGGTGAGGCCGCCGACGGCGCGCAGGGTGAGGGCGATCCTGCCGGCGGGGGCCAGATCGGCGTGACAGCAGAGGAAGAGCAGGGCGAGCGTGTCGTCCTCGGCGGGGGCGCGGCCCTCCCCCGGGGGCGGCGCCACGAACTCGTCGCGCGGGGTCAGTGCGACGGCGGTCTCCTCGCGGCGCCTGCGCGCCTCCTCGCTGCGCAGCTGGTCCGTGAGCCGACGGGAGGCGACGCGGATCAGCCAGCCGCGCGGATTGGCCGGGCGGCCTTCCTCGGGCCACTGCCGGGTGGCGGCGAGCATGGCCTCCTGTACGGCGTCCTCGGCGGCGTCGAAGTGTCCGTAGCGGCGCACGAGCGCGCCGAGGACCTGCGGCGCCAGTCGGCGCAGCAGGTCCTCGCCCGCGGAGGCGGCTTCGGAGGCCGGGTCGGGGCCTGGACCGGGGCCGGGGCCAGGGCCGGGGCCGGGGTCCGTCAGCACATCTCGGCCCCCGAGCGGCTGTCGACGGGGTGGACGACGACCGGGTAGTTCGGCGCACCGTCCGGGACCGGGCACGCGTAGGCACGGGCGGCGATCTCGGCGGCCCGGGCGAAGTCCGCGACGTCGACGATCCAGTAGCCGGCGAGCACCTCTTTGGCCTCTCCGTACGGCCCGTCGGAGACCACGGGGCTGCCGTCGGCGGCCGCGGTGACCAGGCGGGCCTGGCGGGGATCGGCCAGTCCCTGCCCGTCGACCCACTCGCCCGACTCGGCGAGGTCGTCGTTGAGGGCGCCCATGTAGTCGAACATCGCCTTCAGGTCCGATTCGGACCATCCGGGGCTGTCACTGTTCGCGGCGCCGCCCATGGCGTCGTAGTCGGACTGCTTCCCGAGGACCATCAGCATGTACTTCATGGGGTGCCACTCCTTCTGCTCTGCGCGGCGGCTCCGGAACCGGGGATCCGGGCCGAAGTCCGGATCGGGAGGCGGATCGGGATCGGGAGCCTCTTCGCATGGGACGTCGGAGCCGTCCTTCCCATTTCGACATGCCGGCCGCGACCGCGCGACGTTTTTCACCCGGAGAGTTCCCGGCCCGGCCCAGTAGGCTCACGGTATGAAGATCATCGACCTCGAGCCGGGCGACGCGCGGCTCGCAGCCGACCTGCTCCCCGTGCTGCTCGAACTCCGTCCCCACCTCACCGAGGAGCTCTTCCTCGAGATCGTCGCGGAGGCGCGCGGCCAGGGGCTTCGTTTCACCGCGGCCTACGACGCCGACGGCGTGTGCGTGGGCGCCGCCGGCTGGCGGATCGTCGTCAATACCTCGATGGTCCGCTCGCTCTACGTCGACGACCTGGTCACCGCCGCTGCCGCCCGTTCCGCCGGAGTGGGGCACGAGCTCCTCGCGCACCTGGAGCGGCACGCACTGGCGGCGGGCTGCACCGCCCTCACCCTGGAGTCCGGCACCCAGCGGACCGATGCGCACCGCTTCTACTTCCGCGAGCGGATGGCCGTGACCGCCTTCAGCTTCGAGAAGCCGCTGCGCTGAGGGACGACCGCAGGCCACGGACCGGGAATTGGCCTTGCCGCGAGGCGGATCGGCCTCGCTACGTTCACGGGATGCGCATCCAGATCGTAGACGCCTTCACCAGCCGTCCCTTCACCGGAAATCCTGCCGGTGTCTGCCTGCTCCCGGCCGGCCCTTGGCCCGACGACATACGGCTGGGGCAGATCGCCGCCGAGCTGAACCATCCCGAGACGGCCTTCGCCCTGCCGCTCCCGGCCGGGGGCGAGGCCGACTGGGAGATCCGCTGGTTCACTCCGCTCGTCGAGGCCAATCTGTGCGGCCATGCCACATTGGCCACGGTTCACACGCTGCGCCGGGAGGGTCTGCTGACGGGTGGCCCGGTCCGCTTCCTGAGCCGGTACAGCGGCCTGCTCACCGCGCGGGCCGCTGGTGAGGGGGCAGACGGGGCTGACGGGGAGATCACTCTGGACTTCCCGGCCGCCCCGGTGACGGAGGTTCCGGTACCGGCGGGCCTCGCCGACGCCCTGGGGGCACGGCCGGAGGCCACGTTCCGTACGGGCGCGCTGGGCGATCTGCTCACCGTCCTGCCCGACGAGGCCACCGTACGGACGCTGTGCCCCGACCTCGCGGCGGTCGCGGCCCTGAGCCTGCGCGAGGATCTGCGCGGGGTCATCGTCACCGCCGTCGCCGAGGTGGCCGCAGGCGCCGCGGCCACCTCGGCCGAGGAGGCGACGGAAGACGCGTACGACTTTGTCTCCCGCTTCTTCGCCCCGGCGAGGGGCATCCCCGAGGACCCGGTCACCGGCAGTGCCCACACCGCACTGGCCCCCTACTGGGCGGCTCGGCTGGGCCGCACCGACGCCCTCACCGGATTCCAGGCCTCGGCACGCCCCGGCCTGGTGACGGCCGCCGTCCACGGGGACCGGGTCCACCTCACCGGGCGGGCGGTCACCGTTCTGGAGGCGACCCTCCGCGTCTGAGCGGCGCCGGGCCGCCCGTGACCGAAACGTCGCCGCGTCGAAGCCCGTTCGGCCTCGCAGGCAGGGGCGCCGCCTTGCTAGCTTCCAGCCCGAAGCCGACCTTGGAGGACCCGATCTCATGCCCGCATCCCGAGGCCCCCGCCGGGGCCTGAGCGCGGCGGCCGTGGCCGCCGTCCTGCTGGCAGGCATCACCGGATGCGGGGACGAGGCCGCCGAGGCCCCGGCGGCTGCCTCCGTTTCGGCGTCCACCGCGCAGTCACCGTCACCGTCGGCATCGGCCTCCGCCCCGGTGACGGCCTCCGCCCCGGCGTCGCCCTCCGCCTCCGCGCCGCCCACGACCCGGGCCGTGACACCGACGCCGCCTCCGGCCCCGACCCGGCTCACGGTCGCGGTGGACACCCGGGGCGGCCGGCTGGCCCTCGTACGGGGTGGCGCCCCGCAGGAGTTCACCGTCACCCTGCGGAACGGCAACTCCGCCGAGTACCGGCACGTACTGGTCGCCTTCCAGATGGAGATGCTGGTCGGCGAACCCGGTGGTGCGGCGGGCAGCGGGCCCGGTTTCCTGCTGGAACGCTTCGACCCCGGCGCGGGCACCTGGCGCCCGGCCGACTTCCGTATCGCCAATGACGCCAAGCCGCCGTCCCTCTTCACGGGCGGCGGCCCGCTCGCCCGCGAGGCCGTCCGCGTCGAGCGCTACCGGCTGCGTGCGACGGCCGGCGGGCCCACGGGCAGCAGCCCGGTGATGGTGTCGTTCATCGACACGGACGCGGGCCGTGAGGTCGCGGCCCATGTCGTTCTCGGGCACACCACCCGCTGAGACTCCCCCGGTCCCGTCCGGTTCCCCGCACGAATTCCGTTTACCGCCGACCGGCACCACCCCGGGGCACCCGGTGCGGGCGTACGCCGTGCACTCCCGTGCGCCCCCGTGTGCCCCTTCGGCGCGGACGGCCGCCGTCGTACGGTTCCGGGCTATGAGCGGATACACGATGGAACCGGCCATGCCGATGGAAATCAGCCCCCGAGTACTGCCGCCCTCCGATCAGTGGTCCCCCGCCCTCGCGGTACAGGCACCGGTCTGCCGGTTCGAGAACTTCCTTGGAGCGGAACGCGCCGCGGCCCTTCTGGAATACGCGATATCCCGGGAGGACGACTTCACGGCGGGCACCGTCCTGGACCCCCTCACCGGACAGGTGTCCCGCAAGGGGCGGGACTCCCTGGTCCTCCCCGTGACCAGCGAGGTGTTCAGCGCACACCTCGCCGACTGCCTGCCGCCCGTTCAGGAGGTCCTCGGCCACCGGTCCGCGCTCACCCGGTCGCTGACCGTGCTGACGGCGCACGGCGAAGGCGGCCACTTCGGCATCCACACCGACGCCTCGCGCGTCCGGGACGTGCGCACGGCGCTGTCCGCGGTGTACTACCTCCACCGCACGCCCCGTGGCTTCGGCGGCGGCCAACTGCGCCTGTACGACACCGTGGTGCACGACGGCAGGGCACGGCCGGCGGAGTCCTACCGGACCGTCGAGCCCGAGCACGACACCATCGTCTTCTTCCCGGCCGGCGCCTTTCACGAGGTCGTACCGTCCACCTGCCCCAGCGGGCGGTTCGCGGACCAGCGGTTCACCCTCACGACATGGATCTCCAACGGGGAATCAGCCGCCGGGCAGCCGGACGGCCACGGGCCGGGGGTCTGGCAGTGGCTGGCGGACGCGGCGGAAGGCACCCGCCCGCTCCACGACGTCGCGCAGGACCACGACGGTGCCAGGCCGGTCGCGCTTCCGCCGGCCAACCCCGACACCCGCCTGAGGCTGCCCGTGCCGAAAGGCACCCCGCGCACCGCTGAGCATCGCCGCCCGCCCCTGACCTGACGGCGCCTCGCTCCTGCCGCAGGGCCTCTTCGCCGAGGGGCTTTGCCGCAGCGGCGGGCTCACATGGCGGTCGTGGTCCAGGTGAACTTGCCGCCGCCGACCCACCGGACCACCTCCAGGTCGTCGAGGTCGTGGATCGGGATCCCCACCTCCGCCGCGACCAGCAATACGTCCGTCATCGACATCGCTCTGCCGACGAACTCTCCGTCGACCTCCACGATGCGGAAGGGAGGGTTACCGGGTTGGACGCCGAGTACGGTGATCCGCGCCGGCGAGATGTGAGGTGTCGAGCCTTCGGTCATGCGGAGACGGTCGCACGCCGCGGCCGGTGACGGGCTCGGCGACACGGCCCGGGGGGCCGATCGGGACATGCCTCAGATCCTCTCCCCGCCCGCCTCACCGAGGGCGGACGCTGCGGTCCGCCAGGCCGCGGTGACCGCCTGGCGGGCTCGGTCCGTCGCCTCGGGCACCCGGTCGGGCAGGTGGAGCGGCGAGCCGATGTGCACGTGCAGGCAGGGGCGTCGCAGCGGGGCGGTGAAGACCCCGGCGAGCTGCTTGGCACCGTTCCCGGAGCAGAGGCGGCGTACGCCTGCCTGGCCCACGGGCACGACCGGGGCTCCCGTCGCGGCGGCGAGCCGGGCCAGGCCGCTGCGGAAGGGGCCGGGGGCCGTCTCCCTCGCGTCGCGGCGTAGGGGCAGCTTGCCTTCGCCGTAGAGCAGCACGCTGCGGCCAGAGGCGAGGGCGACGGCCGCGGCGTCGAGGGAGTCGGCCGCGCGGGTGGTGCCGCGGTGGACGGCGATGTGGCCCTCGCGGCGCAGCGCGGAGCCGAGCAGCGGTACGCGCCAGAGGCCGCTGGTGGCCAGGATGACCGGCTCGATCCCGTACCGGCGCAGCGCGGCGACCACGACGGCCGGGTCGGCGAGGGAGGTGTGGTTGGCGACCAGAATGGCACCGGGGGCGGGCCGTACTCCGGGGTCGGCGGTGACGGTCAGCCGCCCGAAGGCGGGTACGAGCGTGGCGGCGATTCGGCTGAGCATGGACGGCCCCGTTCGGCTGGTGCGAAGCGATGCGGTGCGATGTGTTTCGGTGCGCTTCGGTCCATGGTCGGCCGGGCGGGCGGGCACGGTCATGAGTAGGCGTACTCACCGAATATGACCGAACGGTCACAAGATCCCGCGCGCGGAACGAGCGCGGCACCGGGGGCATCTAGCAGTTCGGCGAGGACCCGTCGGGTCCTCGCCGAACGTATCGGCACGGTGTGAGCGGCAAGGCGGGGCTGGGATGAAGGCGGTAACGGTGGCGGGCGGTTCCTCGGACGACCCGGAGATCGAGGCGGGTACCACCGTCCTGAAGGCGGAGACCCAGGAGGATTCCGCCGAGCCGACGGCCGACGACGGGGGGCCGGAGGCGGCGGAGGGCGAACCTGCCGGTCCGGCGACCGACACCCCTCGGGCCGAGCCCGAGGTCCGGACGGAGGATCAGGACACGGACGCCACCGTCGGCGAGCCCACCGCGGACGCGGGAGCCACGGACGAAGCCGAGGTGAAGACCAGCGGCAACGCCGAGGCCGAAGCGGAAGCCACGGCCGATGCGCTCCCCGAAGGTGGGCCCGCGCAGGGTGTGGAGTCCGAGGCCCCGGCCGAGGCAGCGGCCCAGACGGAGAATCAGGACAAGGACACCCCCGAGGCCGAGCCCACGCACGACGCGACGGCCAAGGACGAAGCCAAGGCCAAGACCCCCACAGCGTCCGAGGCGGAGGCCGTGGCCGAGGCACCGGCCCAGACGGAGAATCAGGACAAGGACACCCCCGAGGCCGAGCCCACGCACGACGCGACGGCCAAGGACGAAGCCAAGGACGAGGCCCCCACAGCGTCCGAGGCGGAGGCCGTGGCCGAGGCACCGGCCCAGACGGAGAATCAGGACAAGGACACCCCCGAGGCCGAGCCCACGCACGACGCGACGGCCAAGGACGAAGCCAAGGCCAAGACCCCCGCAGCGTCCGAGGCGGAGGCCGTGGCCGAGGCACCGGCCCAGACGGAGAATCAGGACAAGGACACCCCCGAGGCCGAGCCCACGCACGACGCGACGGCCAAGGACGAAGCCAAGGCCAAGACCCCCGCAGCGTCCGAGGCGGAGGCCGTGGCCGAGGCCGACGACGCGGCCGAATCCGACGCCACGACCGAAGCCCCGACGAAGGACCAGGAGAAGGACGCCCCCGAGGCCGAGCCCGCGCATGGCGCGAAGGCCGAGGGCGAAGCCAAGGGCGCGACTCCGGCAAAGCCCGCGGCCGCGCGCGGCGTCGGTGCCCGGGGTGGAGCCGAGGGGACGCAGGAGGTTCCGGGTGGGGACCGCGCCGAGCCCGCGGCGGCAGCCGACGAGACGCAGCTCATCGCACGGCCGCGGCCCGAGGCCGCCCGGCCCGATGCTCCGCGTACGACGCCGTCCTGGGCGCGGGACGTGGAGGCGGACTCCGAGCGGACGAGCAAGTTCGTCGCGCTCAAGGACCTCGAAGCCGTTCCCGCGCCCACCGGGCCCACCGCGCCGCGGCCGCCCGAGGCCGGGCCGGCACCCGCCGCACCGCTGCCCCCGCTCGACCTGCTGGCCGAGCTCACCAACACCCCCGCCCCGACGGAGACCCCGCGCCGGACCGCGGTGCGCCGCGTCAAGATATGGGCGCCGGTCCTGCTCCTCCTCGTGGGCGCGGGCGCCGGTGCCCAGCTGCTGCGCCCGCTGCCGGCCCCGCAGCTCGTCGCCTCCGCGACCGACCGCACCCTGGACGGGCAGTTCACCATCCCCTGGCCCGCCAAGGGCCAGGGCGCCGTCCGCGTCCCCGGCTCCGGGGACCTCGGCACCTTCGGCGAGCAGAAGCCCGTTCCGACGGCCAGCGTCGCCAAGGTCATGACGGCCTACGTGATCCTCAAGGACCACCCGCTGCGCAAGACGGAGCCCGGTCCCGACATCACGATCGACGCGAAGTTCGTCGCGGACGGAACCTCCGAGCACGAGTCCCGCATCTCCGGGCTGGCCGCCGGTACGAAGTTCAGCCAGCAGGACATGCTCAAGATGCTCATGATCCCCTCGGGCAACAACGCCGCCCGCCTGCTGGCCCGCTGGGACTCCGGCACCGACTCCGAAGCCGCGTTCGTCGCGAAGATGAACGCCGCCGCCAAGGAGCTCGGCATGGACAGCACCACCTACACGGACCCCAGCGGTCTGGACGCGGCCACCGTCAGCACCGCCGCCGATCAGCTGAAGCTCGCCGAAGCCGTCATGAAGGACGAGACGTTCCGGTCGATCGTCGCGCTTCCGAACGCCACCATCAAGGGGCTGTCCAAGCGGCTCGAGAACAACAACATCCTGCTCACCGCCCAGGGTCTGAGCATCCGTGGCATCAAGACCGGTTCCAGCACGCCGGCCGGCGGGACGCTGATGTGGGCGGCGTACAAGTCGATCGGTGACGAGACGCCTTTGATCCTCGGCACGTTGATGGACCAGCGGGTGGACGGGCCGGACGAGGACGGCGGGAACAGCCTGAAACTGGTGCTGGCGAACAGCAAGACGATCATCGAGGCGGTACGGACGGCGCTCGCGTCGGTCCCGGTGATCCGCAAGGGCGACGTCGTCGGGCACGTGGACGACGGGCTCGGCAGCCGTACGCCACTGGTGGCGACCAAGGACCTGAACGTCATCGGCGTACCGGGCCAGCAGCTGAAGCTGTCCCTCGGCCCCACTGCCGGAGCCGGGCCCCTGCCGCACAGCGCGAAGGACGGTGCCGAGATGGGCTTGCTGACGGTCGGCAACGGCGAGGGGGCCAGGAGCGTGCCCGTCGCGGTCAAGGGGAACCTGGCCGAGCCCTCGTTCCAGACCCGGCTGACCCGCGGACGCTGACCCGCGGACGGGTGGGGGAGGCCGCGGCCGAAGGGCCGCGGCCTCCCCTTCGTTCAGGCCCGGGGCGGGCGGCCGGAGCCGCGCGTCAGGGAGTATCCGAAGAGGCCCGCGAGGGCCGCGAGCGCGCCGCCCGCGGCCGTCCAGATCCAGCGGTCCGACCACCAGCCGCCGGACCAGCCGTCCTCGGGCTCGCGCAGGGTCGCCGTCACGGTGCCGGCGACCAGCGGGGTGGAGAGTGCGGCGTCGACCGCCTGGCTGCCGCCGGTCTCCTTCACCTCGGCCTCGACGGACGCCCGGACCGGCAGGCCCAGGTCCTCGTCCGGCAGGTCGACGACCGTCAGGCGTACGTAGTAGCTGCCCGGCAGCGGGTCGTTGGCCCACGGCTCGGCGCCGGCGCGGACGGTGCGCAGGGTGCAGGACAGTTCGACGGTCGCGGCGTCCTTGGCGGCGGCTGCGGTCTGCGTCCCGTAGGTGCAGGCCTGGCGGCGGCGCAGTCCGTCGTACACGTCGATCTGCCAGGTCGAGGCGCCGTGGCGGGCCTTCGATTCGGGCAGGGTGACGGCGGCCTTCACCGTGACGCGCTGCTGCGCGTCGATCGGCAGCACCCAGTAGAGGTAGTCACCGCTGGACGCGCCGGCCGTGGCCTTCTGGCCCGGGCGGAACGCCGCGGCGGTACGGAAGCTGGTGCCCGCCTCGGTGGGGGCTGCTTCGGCCTTGGCGCCGCCCGGGCTCGCGGAGGCGGTGGCACTCGGCGAGGGCGTGTCCGCGACGGCGGTGCCCACGGCCGTGCCCGCCACGGTGAGGGCGGCGGCCGCGGCCAGCAGGGAAGCGGTCAGTCTGCTTGCTCCACGCATCAGTTGGTCCTCCAGACGGAGATGCGCCAGCGGGAGATCCATCCCCACACCAGACCGGCCAGCAGTCCGGCGAGTGCCAGTACGGCCAGCAGCCACCAGCCCCGCCCGAGGCCGAAGGCGGCCACGTCGGAGGCCTCGTCGGGTCCGTCCACCACATCGATGGTGAGCTCGACGGGCATGCCCGGGGTCGTCTTGACGGACGCGGGAGCGGAGAAGGAGTTGCTGACCTGGAGGCAGACGGTCTCGGGCACGGGCTTGTCGTCCGAGTCCGCGCCGTCGGTCTCGGCCTTCGGGTAACGCAGTCCGGTGGAGAGGACGTCGGTGCGCCCGTCACCGGCCTCCGAGCCGCGCACGATCTCCCGCCCGTGAACGGTGGTGGCGCGCAGCAGTACGCCGTAGTCGTTGTTGACGGCGCGGTCGGCGCCGATGCTGACGGAGGCGCGCAGTTCCTGGCCCGGCAGGACGTCGACCCGGTACCAGCGGTGTTCGCCGAAGGTCTCGCGGTCGCTGTAGAGGCCGGCCTTCAGCTGAGGTGCGCCCTCGCACTGCTTCGCGCCCTCGGTGGCGACCGGGTTGACGACCGGGTCCGCGGCCCGGTCGACGAGTTGGCGCACTCTGCTGGAGAGTTCCGCCTTGTGCTGCACGGAGGTGTAGGTACCGCCGGTGGCCTCGGCGATGCAGGTCAGCTGGGCCCGGGTCTTGGCGTCCGGGACCAGGCCGAGGGTGTCGATGACCAGGTGGATGCCCTTGGCGGCGATGTCGCGCGCCACTTCGCACGGATCGAGCGGGGCGCAGGTGTCCTCGCCGTCCGTGATGAGCACGATCCGCTTGGTGGCGTTGCCGCCCTCGAGGTCCTGGGCCGCGCCGAGCAGGGCGGGGCCGATGGGGGTCCAGCCGGTGGGGGCGAGGGTCGCCACGGCGGTCTTCGCCTCGGTCCGGTCGAGCGGTCCGACCGGGTAGAGCTGCTTGGTGTCCTTGCAGCCGACCGCCCGGTCCTCCCCCGCGTAGTCGGCACCCAGGGTCCGTATGCCGAGGCGCACCTCGGCGGGGACCGCGTCGATGACCTCGTTGAAGGCCTGCTTGGCCGCTGCCATGCGGGACTGTCCGTCGATGTCGTTGGCCCGCATGGAGCCGCTGACGTCGAGGACGAGGTCGACCTTGGGGGGTTCCTTCGCCGTCGGTTCGTCGGCGGCGGTGGCGCTCGCCGGGAAGAGCCCGACGGCCAGGGCGGCGAGCAGGCCGCACGCCCCGACCGCAAGCCGTTTTCTAGTGATCATCGCCGGATCGTATTGAGGATCGTCCGACTATCCAAAACGTGCTCCCGGACGGGCCTTTCGGGGTGTGCGTGCGGTCCGTACGGGCCTTCGCCGGTGTCGGCGGGGCGGCCGGGGCCGACGGGGCCGACGGGCCGGGGCGGACCGGCGGATATCCGGGTGCAGGGGACGGAGTGCCCGATCTAGGCTCCGGGGATGAGTGCTACCCGTACCTTCCGTATCACCGTCCGCGGCTCGTTCGACTCCCTGACCGACGACCAGACGGCCGAGCTGCTCGCCGCCGCGCCCGAGCACGACATGCTGCGCGCGCGCTTCACCACCGAGGGCCACCTGTCGTACGACTTGGCGGCCCGCCCCTTCTTCACCTTCCGCTTCCTGGATTCGGGTGAGGCGGAGGAGGACATTCTCGATGCGACGGCCCGTGCGGAGCTGGCGGCGGAGAGCTGGCTGACCGAGCACGGGTACGGCTTCAAGCCGCTGAAGTCGCAGGCCCAGGACATGTCGCTGGCCCCGCTCGGCAAGCGGCAGCGCCGGGAGGCCGCCGCCCGCGCCTGACGGATCAGTTCGTGGGGAAGACGGCCGCGAGGTGGGTTGCCAGCGGCTGCGGGGCGGGCGGGGAGAGCCGGGCGCCCAGGTATCCGTCCGGGCGGATCACGAAGGCCGTCGGCTCCTCGGCGGCGTAGAGGCGGGCGAACTCGCCCCGGCTGTCGCGGTACACGGGCAGTGGTGTCCCGTCGGCCTCGAAGCCGGTGTCGGCGCCCGCACCGGCCGGGAGCAGCACGCAGACCTCCATCCGGCCGCCGGAGAGGTCCCGTGCCGTACGGACGAGTGCGTCGAGCCCGGATCCGGTGACGGGGCCGGCTCCGTAGAGCAGCAGTACGTGTTCCCGCTCGCGCAGGACGTCGTACAGGCGCATCGGGTAGGCGGCGACGGGCCGGGTGAGGCCGGAGCAGTCGGGGGCCCGGTCGCCCGGACGCGGTCCCGGTCCGTCGCCGGGCGGGTCCACGATCGGGCTCCCGCGGTAGCCGACGAGGAGCTGGGCCTCGCGCATCATCAGGGTCGCCGGGTCGTCCGGGTCGTTCTCCATCCCCTCGACGGCGTGCCGCACGGTGCGGCCGACGACCTCTTCGCCGACGGGGCGCCGCTCGGCGTCGTAGCTGGCGAGCATGCGGGGGTGGGCCGTGCCGTCCCCGACGGCGAGGGCGATCTTCCAGGCCAGGTTCCAGGCGTCCTGGATACCGGTGTTCATGCCCTGGGCGCCGGTCGGCGGGTGGATGTGCGCCGCGTCCCCGGCGACGAAGACCCGGCCGTCGCCGTAGCGGTCGACGATCCGGTGGCTGATGCGGAAGACCGAGGTCCAGCGGATGTCGGAGGCGGTGGTCGGCTGCGGTGAAAGCCGGTCCACGACGGCCTGGATGTCGGCGAGTCCGGGGCTGCGGCCGCTCTGCAGGCCATGGGTGATGCCGTCTCCGGCGGCATCGGCCTGCGGTGCGGTGGAGAGTTCGGGCGGCACCATCATCGACATGCGGTACCGGCCGTGGCCGGGCAGCGGGATGCACACCAGGACGTCGTCGACCGCCCCGTCGCCGTTGCGGTGCATGGAGCGCACCGCGTACCCGGGCGGCAGGTCCCAGTCGACGCGCACGTCGGCGAGCATGTACTCCTCCGCGAACGCCCCGCCCTCGAAGCTGAGGCCCAGCCCCTTGCGGACGATGCTGTGCGCGCCGTCGCAGCCCACGAGGAACCGGGTCCGTACCTCTTCTTCCCCGGACGGGGTGTGCAGGCGGCAGGTCACCCCGTCGGGGTCCTGCCGGAACGACACCAGTTCGGTGCCGCGTTCGACGGCCGTTCCGAACCGGCCCAGGAACTCGTCGAGGACGCGCTCGGTCTCGTACTGCGGCAGCGCCGCGAATCCGTACGGCACTTCGGGCGGCACGGAGAGCTCGGTGCGGGCCTGTTCGGCGCCGTTGATGTAGAGGAACTGGCCCCGCATCGGGACGGCCGCCTCCAGTGCGGCGCGGACCATCCCCATGCGGTCCCAGACCTCCAGGGTGCGCGGCTGGATGCCGACCGCCTTCGCGAACGGCAGCCTGGCCGGCAGGCGGTCGACGATCCGGCAGGAGACACCCCTCCTGCGCAGCTCCCCGGCCGCGGTCAGTCCGACCGGGCCGGCGCCTGCGACGAGCACGTCCGTTGCGTAGGTGTGCGCCACTGGCGCCTCCTGGCGTGCGGCCCCCGTACGAGTGGATGCCCCTCCATGGTGGCCGCCCGCCGTGCGTCCGGCATCTCTTTACTCGACGACGAGGTCGACGTCGATGTTGCCGCGGGTGGCGCGGGAGTACGGGCAGACCTCGTGCGCCTGCTTCACCAGCAGGGCGCCGGTCTCGCCGGCCAGGGACTCGGGCAGCTCGACGCGCAGGGTGACGGCGAGGCCGAAGCCGGCGCCGTCCTTGCCGATGGAGACCTCGGCGGTGACCGAGACCTCGCTGGTGTCGGCCTTGGCCTGGCGGCCGACGAGGCCGAGCGCGCTGGCGAAGCAGGCCGCGTAGCCGGCCGCGAAGAGCTGCTCGGGGTTGGTGCCCTGACCGTTGCCGCCGAGCGCCGGGGGCATGGCGAGGGCGAGGTCGATCTGGCCGTCGGAGCTGACGGTGCGGCCCTCGCGGCCGTTGGCGGTGGCGACAGCGGTGTAGAGCGCGTCCATGAGAGGTCCTCTCGCAGAAATGAACCGTGGTGGCGGCCGGTGGTCGGCCGCGCTCCACTACTAGAGCACACAATTCAGTTGTGCACAATTCAATGCCTCGCAAGTTCACCCCGGGTACACTGGGCGGCATGACCGAGCAGCCCACCGCCACCCACCCCGACCAGGACTTCCTGCGCCTCGACGGCCAGATCTGCTTCGCGCTGAACGCCGCGAGCCGTGCCTTCGGCGGCCTCTACCGCGTCGTCCTCAAGGACCTCGGGCTCACCTACCCCCAGTACCTGGTGATGCTGGTGCTGTGGGAGCACGGCGAGATGCCGGTCAAGGACATCGGCCGGCACCTGCGGCTGGATTCCGGCACGCTGTCCCCGCTGCTCAAGCGGCTGGAGGCGG
This sequence comes from Streptomyces sp. NBC_00029, assembly GCF_045160505.1. Classification (NCBI taxonomy): domain Bacteria; kingdom Bacillati; phylum Actinomycetota; class Actinomycetes; order Kitasatosporales; family Streptomycetaceae; genus Streptomyces; species Streptomyces sp. NBC_00029. Next base: position 8,368,019 of record NZ_CP108292.1, on the reverse strand, counting down.
CCGGGCTGGTCCGCCGCGAGCGCAGCACCGAGGACGAGCGGTCCGTGCACGCCCACCTGACCGAGGAGGGCGCCGCGCTGCGCGTCCGCGCGGTGGAGGTGCCCCGGCGGATCGCGGCCGCGACCGGCTTCGAGCTCGCCGAGGTCGTCGACCTCCAGGCCCGCCTGAGCCGCCTCACCGCCGCCCTCGACGCCGCTGTGCCCCGGGAGACCGGAGAGGCGTAGCCGCCTCCCGCGCCGGACACTGGGTCCGGGAGCCGGCAGGCAGGAGGTGCGCGATGGACCCGGTTGCGGCGCTGGACCGGATCGCCTTCCTGCTGGAGCGCGCGCAGGCCCCCACCTACCGGGTACGCGCCTTCCGGTCCGCGGCGGCCGTGGTCACGCGGATGGGCGAGGGCGAGCTGGCCGAGCGGATCGCGGCCGGTTCCCTGGAGTCCGTGAAGGGCATCGGCCCCAAGACGGCCCAGGTCGTGCGGGAAGCGGTGGACGGCGGTGTGCCCGCCTATCTGCAGGCGCTCGAGGACGAGATCGCATCACTCCCCGAGGGACCGCCCGCCTCCCCCGCCGCCACCGCCCTGCGGGCTGCGCTGCGCGGGGACTGCCACGTGCACTCGGACTGGTCCGACGGCGGCAGCCCCATCGAGGCGATGGGCCGGGCGGCGTCCGCGCTGGGCCACGACTGGGCCGTACTGACCGACCACTCGCCACGGCTGACCGTCGCCCGGGGGCTCTCCCCGGAGCGGCTGCGCGAGCAGCTGGACGTGGTGGCCGAGCTCAACGCCACCTGGGCGCCCTTCCGGCTGCTCACCGGGATCGAGTGCGACATCCTCGACGACGGCGGGCTGGACCAGGAGCCGGAGCTGCTGGAACGGCTCGACCTGGTGGTCGGCTCGGTGCACTCGAAGCTGCGGATGGACTCGCCCGCGATGACGCGGCGGCTGCTGGCGGCCGTGCGCAATCCGCTGATGGACGTACTGGGCCACTGCACGGGGCGGCTGGTCACCGGCCGGACCCGTCCGGAGTCGCAGTTCGACGCCGGGGCGGTCTTCGCGGCCTGCGCGGAGAGCGGCACCGCCGTGGAGATCAACAGCCGGCCCGAACGCCTGGACCCGCCGCGACGGCTGCTGCGCCTCGCGGTGGCGGCCGGCACCTTCTTCGCGATCGACACGGACGCGCACGCCCCGGGCCAGCTGGACTGGCAGATCGTCGGCTGCGAGCGGGCCGTGGAGTGCGAGGTTCCGGTGGGGCGCGTCATCAACACGTGGCCGGCGGAGGCGCTCCTGACCTGGACCCGCACCCGGGAGGCTCCGTAGCGGGCCTTGCGGAGGCGGCTCAGGAGCGGAGTTCGACGACCAGCAGGACCACGTCCGCCCCGGCCACCGCCATCGTGGCCAGGAACGGGAGCCTTCCGGCGGGCCGGCGGGCCGCGAGGAGCAGTGCCGCGGTGGTCACGGCCAGCAGCAGCCAGCCGTACGCCGTCACCCGCCCCGCTGGTGCCACCACCAGGGTGGCGGTGGAGCCGAGGACGAGCAGCCCGGCCAGCGCCGCCGAGGCCCGCACCCCGAGCCGCTGCGGCAGCCCCGCCACCCCGGTGGCCAGATCGTCCTCGATGTCGGGCAGCACATTGGCGAAGTGGGCGCCCGCGCCGAGGAGGGCCCCGGCGGCCGTCAGCCACGGGGGCGGCCAGGGGGCACCGGGCAGGCCGAGGGTGACGAAGGCGGGCAGCAGGCCGAAGGCCAGGGCGTAGGGAACCCAGGAGGCGGCCGTGCGCTTGAGCCGGAGGTTGTAGGCCCAGGCGGCCGCCACGCCGACGAGGTGCACGGCGCCGGCGAGCAGCCCGCAGGCCAGGGAGAGCGGGACGCAGAACAGCAGGGCCAGGGCCGCGGCCCGGGTCACGGCCGCGGGTGTCACCGTACCGGCGACGAGCGGTTTGTCCGGTCGACCCGTGGCCAGGTCGCGCCGCAGGTCGGCCCGGTCGTTGCACCAGCCCACCGACAGCTGTCCGGCGGCCACCGCGCCCACGGTGAGGGCCGCCCCTACGGGGCCGTGGCCCGCGGCGGCGGCCAGGGCGGCGGCGAACAGGGTCACGGCGGCGGCGGGCAGCGGATGGCACGCCCCTGCCAGGCCGGCCGCGACGGCGGCGGCGGAGCGGGGTGCTGCGCCGCCGGTGATCTCCGTGGCGGGCCGGTGGGTCTGCGTGGTTCGCGCGGGCACGGCGCCACGCTATGCGGCGCCGCGCCCGGTTCGCCTGATTCATGACCCTGTGTCAGTTGTTTTCTATGGTGAAGGAATGACACGTGTTCTGGCAGTGCGCAGCGTGTTCCCGCCCCATCGCCACCCCCAGTCCGAGATCACGGAGGCGCTCGCCCGCTTCCTGCCCCCGGGCTCCGACACCGCCCTGCTGCGCCGCGTCCACAGCTCGGTGCGCGTGGACAGCCGGCATCTCGCGCTCCCGCTGGAGCGGTACGGCCCGGCGAACGACTTCGGCACGACCAACGCCCTCTTCCTGGAGACGGCCCTGGAGCTGGGCGCCCGGGCCCTGGAACTCGCCCTCGCCGACGCCGGCCTGACGGCCGCGCAGCTCGATCTGGTCATGTCGACCACGGTGACCGGGCTCGCGACCCCCTCGCTGGAGGCCCGCCTCGCCTCCCGCGCGGGCCTGCGTCCCGACGTGCGGCGGGTCCCGCTGTTCGGCCTCGGGTGCGCGGCCGGCGCCGCCGGAGTGGGCCACCTCCACGACCATCTGACGGGCCGCACCGGCCACGCCGCCCTCCTGCTGTCCACCGAGCTCTGCTCCCTCACCCTCCAGTCCACGGACGCCTCGATGGCGAACCTGGTGGCCGGAGCGCTCTTCGGCGACGGCGCGGGTGCGCTGGTCGCGGTGGGCCGCGACCACCCCCTGTACGCCACCGGCGCCGGACCGGAGGTGGTGGCCGCCCGCAGCCGCCTGTACCCGGGCACCGAGCACCTCCTGGGCTGGGACATCGGCCACTGGGGGATGCGCATGGTGCTCGGCCGTGAACTCCCGGACCTGGTCCGGCTGCACGTGGCCGAGGAGGTCGAGTCCTTCCTCGCCGCGCACGACCTCAAGCCCGCGGACGTCGGCGCGTGGATCTGCCATCCCGGCGGCCCCAAGATCCTCGACACGCTCTCGGACGCACTGGCGCTGCCGGAGTCGGCCTTCGCCGCCAGCCGGCGTTCGCTCGCGGCCGTCGGAAACCTCTCCTCCGCGTCGGTCCTGCACATCCTGGACTCCGTCCAGAGCGCGGGACCGCCTCCGCCCGGATCGGTCGGGCTGATGCTCGCCTTCGGCCCGGGTTTCGCCTCCGAACTCGTCCTCCTGCGCTGGTGACCCGATGATCTCGATGAGCCCGATCTCCCTGCCCGCCTTCACCGCCACCACCTCACTCACCCTGTACCTGCTGCTCATCGGCCTCGTCGCCGCCGAGCGGCTCGCCGAACTGGTCACCGCCCGCCGCCACACCGCCTGGAGCCTGGCCCGCGGCGGCCGCGAGTACGGCCGCGGCCACTACCCGGCCATGGTCGCCCTGCACACCGCGCTGCTCGTGGGCTGTGCGGTGGAACCCTGGGCTGCCGGACGGCCGTTCATCCCGCTGCTCGGCTGGACGGCCCTCGGCGTCGCCGTGGCCGCCCAGGGCCTCCGCTGGTGGTGCATCGCCACCCTCGGGCGGCGCTGGAACACCCGTGTGCTCGTCGTTCCCGGACTACCGCTGGTGGAGGCCGGACCGTACCGGCTGCTGCGCCACCCCAACTACGTGGCCGTGGTCGCTGAGGGCGTCGCCCTGCCGCTGGTGCACTCCGCGTGGCTGACCGCGATCGGCTTCACCGTGCTCAACCTGGTGCTGCTGCGCGTACGGATCGGCTGCGAGGACGCAGCCCTCACCGACGGCGGCCGGCTGCGGGCGCCCGCCTCCGTCCCCTCGGCCGGCGCCGCCTCGTGATCGACCTGCTGATCGCCGGCGGCGGTCCGGCCGGACTGGCCACCGCCATCCACGGCGCGCTCGCCGGCCTCGAGGCCGTGGTCGTGGAGCCGAGGGCCACCCCCATCGACAAGGCCTGCGGGGAGGGCCTCATGCCGGGCGGGGTACGCCACCTGCGGGAGCTGGGCGTCCCCGTCACGGGGCAGCCGTTCCACGGCATCCGCTACGTCGACGGCGAGAGCGGCCGCAGCGCGGAGGGGCTGTTCCGGTCCGGCCCGGGCCTCGGCTCCCGGCGCACGGAACTGCAGGCCGCGCTGGCCGAACGCGCCGCGCAGCTCGGCGTACGGGTGGTCCCCGGGCGCGTCGACCAGGTGCGCCAGGACGTCCACCAGGTCGAGGCGGCCGGGCTCACGGCCCGCTACCTCGTCGCGGCGGACGGCCTGCACTCCCCCGTCCGCCGCGGGCTCGGCCTGTCGGCGCCGCTCGCGCCGCGCCGCCCGGCGCGCTACGGACTGCGCCGCCACTTCGCCGTCCCGCCGTGGAGCGACCTCGTCGAGGTGCACTGGTCGCAGCGGTGCGAGGCCTACGTCACCCCGCTGGCGCCCGACCGGATCGGCGTGGCCGTCCTGACCTCCGATCAGGCCCCCTTCGACGTACAGCTGGCCCGCTTCCCGGTGCTGTCGCAGCGGCTGGCAGCGGCGGCGGGAACCGCGACGGCGGTGCGCGGGGCCGGGCCGCTGCGCCAGGGGGCTCGCGTACGGGTGGCGGGGCGCGTGCTGTTCGTGGGGGACGCGGCCGGGTACGTGGACGCGCTGACCGGTGAGGGCCTCACCCTGGCCGTGACGGCGGCGGGCGAGCTGGTGCGGTGCGTGCGGGCGGGGCGTCCGCAGGCCTACGAGCAGGCCTGGCGCGATCTCTCGCGCAGCTACCGCGCCCTCACCGCGTCCCTGCTGTGGGCCCGTCACCGGCCGCGGCTCGCGCCACGGATCGTCCCGCTGGCCGCCCGTCTCCCCCGCGTGTTCACGGGGGCGGTGAACCTGCTCGCGTGACCGCGGGCGGCCGGACGCGGTCTGACGCGGAACGGCACCCCGCGCGCGGGGCGCGGGGTGCCGTCCGGGCGGGGTCGGCGGCCGGTCAGGCCGAGCTCTCCCGGTGGTTCCTGAGCGCCAGGCCGGCGAGGACGGCGCCGGCCGCCGCGCACAGCATGACGGTGATGCCCGCCCAGGCCAGGGTGCCGCCCACCGCGCCCTCCAGCGGGTCGTACTGCATCGACCCGCCGAGCACGTGGAGGGCGACGACGCCGAGCGCCGTGGCGGCGACCGCCCGCCACACCGCCGGGGTGTCGCGGAGCGCCACCAGTGCTCCGCTCACCAGGCACAGCACAGTGGCGAGAAGGGGCAGGTAGTCGACAGGGGCCGCGGACTGCAGGGCCGTCAGGTCGTTCGGCAGGTGCAGGGCGCCGCTCACCAGCAGGGCGGCCGCCACCGGCCAGCGCAGCACGTGGCGCAGTGCCCGGACGCGGGAGGCGGCGGGCGGGTCGACGGCGGCGGTGCGCCGGGGCGGCTCCTGGTAAGGGGCGTCGTGGAGCTCCGCGTACGGGGGGACGTACGGCGCCTCGTACGGGGCTTCGGGCGCGGCGGGGAACACGGCGCCCGGCGCGACGGCCGGAACGGCTGGTGGGGTGCGGCGCTGACGCTCCGCCTCGGCCGCGTCCTCCTTGCCGAGGATGGTCACCAGCAGGGCGACGTCCTCGATGGACCGTCCGACGGCGGCGGCGCGCAGCGTGAGGTCCGCCTCGGCCACCTCCTGCGGCGACTCGCCCAGGAGGGCGACCATCCGTCGTACGTCCTGCACGGGCCGGGTCACGGCGGCCGTGCGCAGCGCGTCGTGCCCGGCGTCGGGCAGCGGGCCGCCCTCCTTGAGGAGGCTCACGAGTGCGGTGACCTCCTCGACCGGACGGCAGGTGGCCGCCGTCTCCAGCAGGGTCCGCATGGGCGGCGTGATCGGCTCGTCCGGTGCGATGGGGTCGGGGATCCCGTGGCGGTCGTCGTCGTGCTGTTTCGCCGCGAGGGTGATGGGGTCATTCATGGAAAGCTCCGTTCGCCGACGCGCGGGTCTACGCAATCGCGCGCCGGTCATCGTGCGTCATGGGAAGCGCACGCTTTGTTACATTGAGTGCCACTTCCGCTCACTGCGCCATTCGGGGCGGGCAAACGGGGGTCTCCTCCCGGATCCCATGGGGAAAGGGCGTCGACCGTGCCCGACTTTCGCCAGGTCCGTCGCCGCTGCGCGCTCCTCCTGCCCGTCGTACTGCTGCTGCTGGGCGCCGCGCCCGGGCCGGACCGGCCGGTGGTGGACACCGACCGGGGGCCGGTCCGGGGCGTCGGGCACGGCGCGTACGACACCTTCGAGGGCATTCCCTTCGCCGCTCCTCCGACCGGCCCGCTGCGCTGGCGGCTGCCGGAGCCGGTGCGGCGCTGGGAAGGTGTGCGCGATGCCGGGGCCGCCGGTCCGCGCTGCGTGCAGCTGCCCGTAGTGGGAACGGGCGGACCGACCGGCTCGGAGGACTGCCTCTACCTCAACGTCACCGCTCCGGCGGGCCGCGCCGCCGCCGGCCGGCCGCGTCCCGTCATGGTCTGGTTCCACGGCGGCGGCTTCTTCAGCGGCGCGGGCGACGCCTACCGGCCCGACCGGGCGGCCGTGCAGGGCGGCGCCGTGGTGGTGACCGTGAACTACCGGCTGGGCGTCTTCGGACTGTTCGGCCATCCGGAGCTCGGCGGAGCCCCCGACTTCGCCCTCGCGGACCAGCGGGCGGCGCTGCGCTGGGTGCGGGCGAACGCGGAACGCTTCGGCGCGGACCCCCACCACGTCACCGTCTTCGGTGAATCGGCCGGGGCCCTCAGCGTGTGCGCGCACCTGACGTCCCCGGCCTCGGCGGGCCTGTTCCACCGGGCGATCGTGCAGAGCGGATCGTGCTCGACCACGGCGCCCCCGCGGGCCCTGCTGCCCGGCCTCGGCACGTACGAGCCCTTCGTGCCGGAGCGGCAGACGGTGGCGGACGGCGCCCTGGCAGCGGCCCGGCTCGGCTGCGACCGGCCCGGCGGGGTACTGGACTGCCTGCGCCGGCTGGACCCGGCCGCCCTGGCCACCGCCGAGCTGATGCAGCGCTTCTCGCTGGTCTCCTACGGCAACGACGTGCTGCCCCTGGAGCCGCGGCGGGCGCTGGAGGCCGGCCGGTTCCACCGGGTGCCGGTGATCCAGGGCGCCACCCGGGACGAGATGCGCCTCTTCCTCGCGCAGACCCTGGCCGCGTACCCGATCCCCGACGAGGGGGCCTACCGGGCCCGGTTGGCGCAGTCCTTCGACGCGCCGACCGCCCGCGCGGTGGAGGCCTCCTATCCGGTGTCCGCCTTCGCGACACCGGCGGTGGCGTGGGCCACCGTACTGACCGACGCGTCGTTCGTCTGCCCGACGCTGCGGGACGGCGCGGCGCTCGGCCGGCACGTGCCGGTGTACGCGTACCGGTTCAGCGACCGGGGCGCGCCGGACTTCACCGGGCTGCCGGAGCCGCCGGACCTGCCGTACGGCGCGGCCCACGGCTTCGAACTGCCCTATCTGTTCACGGTGGTGCCGCTGACCGAACCGCAGCGCCGGCTCGCGGACCGGATGACCGGCTACTGGACGGCATTCGCCCGCACCGGTGTTCCGGCGGCGCCGGGGGCCCCGCCGTGGCCGCGCGACCGGAACGGGAGCGCGGTGCTGTCGCTGGCGCCGGGGGCCGGTGGGATCCGTACGGTGGACGCCCGGGCCGAACACCACTGCGCGCTCTGGGACGCGCGGTGGCCCGGGGTCACCAGGACTCGGTGACGACCACCCCGTCGTCCGGAACCAGGAGCGTCACCGTGCCCGTGTCCCCGTAGACCTCGTGCCGCCAGGCGGCGAACCGCGCGGCGATCCTGCGGGCGGCTTCGGCGCGGCCCTTGCCCACTTCCCTGGTGGTGAAGGTGATCCGCGCCTCGCCGACGGTGTGCACCTTGCGGACGCGGGTCTCCTTGACCGCTTCGGGGTATGTGTAGCCCTCCTCGGACGTCTCCCGGTGCTTCAGGTAGTAGGCGCTGAAGTCCCGGGTCATGTCGAACCAGTCGGCCGGGCCGCAGGGGCCCCCGCCGTTGCCGATCTCCCCGTCGGTCGGCGGGCCGACGTAGGCACCGGTCTCGCCGTCGGTCGGCGGCCCCGCATACGCACCGGTCTCGCCGTCGGTGGGCGGCCCGGCGTACGCGCCCGTCTGCTCGTCGGTCGGCGGACCGGCGTACGCGCCCGTCTGCTCGTCGGTCGGCGGACCCGCGTTCCCGCCCGAGCCCTCGTCCGTCGGCGGATCGAGATCGCAGTCGGCCGGAGCGAGCGTGGGTACGCCGGCGGGCGGCGCGGCCTGCCCCGCCCGTGTGGTCCCGCACGCCGCGACAACGGCGCACAGGAGCCCCGTCACCAGCAGCCGTCCGGTCAATGACCTTGCTGTCTTCGTCATGTCCATCCCCCTCGACCACCAAGAGGCGATCGGGGCGTCAGGGGTTCCCGCGTTGTCGCGCCCCGTCGCGGTCCCCCTCGCGATCCCCTCGGGATCAGCGGCGAGCGCGGAAGGCCGGGCCGGGCCTGGTGGGTCATCACGCAGCGCTCGCCACAGCGTCGGTCACACCCTCTCGCACCACGATCACCCTCCGGCCCGGGAGGACTAGGCCGTCTCTTGGAGGAGGCCAACGAGTGCGTGGCGCCCCGGCTCGGCCTCCCGGAGCTGCCCGTGGTGGCCTGGCCGGAGCCTTCCGACGAGGACGGGCGGGGCGGGCTCCACTGGAAGTCCCCGGCCCTCCTCGACCACGCGGCGGGGCGCCCCTTCATCTGGGTCGACGACGAGATCACCGGCGCCGACCGCGCCTGGGTGGCCGCCCGGCACCCGGACCGGGCGCTCCTGCACCGGGTCGATCCGGGACGGGGTCTGACCGGGGCGGACCTCGGCGCACTGCGCGCGTGGCTTCGCCCGGACTGACCGCCGTGCGCCGACTGGGCGGATCTCAGCGCGGCGCGGGCTGCGCCTCGCCCGGACCGGCCTTCCAGGACGCGGCGATCAGGGAGCGTTCCGCCGCCGCCAGGTGGGTGGCCGCGGCCAGCCAGGCCCAGGCGTAGCCGTCGGGCGAGGGGTCGGCCAGCCGGCCGAAGACGTCGCGGGGACGGCGGTCGGCCTCCGCGGCCAGGGCGGCGGCCAGGTCCGCCGCCGCGGTGAGACCGGCCCGGCGCAGCGGCGCGTACGAGGCCGAGGCCAGGGACGCCGTTCCGCGGGCCGTCTCGGCCAGGGCACGGCGGCCGCCCGCGACCCCGGTCTCCAGGAGGCGGCGCACCCGCCACAGCGGGGAGTCGGCCAGCGGGTCCGGGCCGTCGGCAGCCGCGGGCTCCGGGGCGAGGGCGGCCCCCGCCGGGAAGTGCATGCCCTGGAGGCGGTCGTAGCCGAGGTCGGCCCGGCCCAGCCATTCCTCGGGCAGTCGCAGCGTGTAGTCCGCTCCCGGCACCGGGCCGACGGCCAGCGGGCGGAGCGTGGCGGCGCGGTCCAGGTCGGGGCGGCCCAGGACGCGCAGCCGGAGACCGGGGTACGAGGCGATGCGGCGCAGGTTGTCCGTGTGCGCCAGCTCCGGGTGCGGGTGTGCGGGCAGCAGTCGCAACAGGGGCGCGTCCGGGCGCGTCTCGCGGACGAGGAGGTGTTCGCCGGCCGCTCCGACGACGGTGACGTCGCAGCCGAGCAGCGCGGACTCGGTTCCGTCCGGGTCCGCCAGCAGTTCGGCGACGGCCTCGGCGGCCGGGCGGGCGAAGAGCGGGGCTGCGGGCCGTTCGGTCCAGGCGATGCCGGGCAGCGGGGTGGCCCTGACCCCGCGTCCGGCGCCGAGCCGGCCCTCCGGGGAGACCGTCGCGCCGACGATGCGCAGGCCTCCGCGGGCGAGGCCTGCGTGGTCGAGGACGGCGCCGCCGAGGGCGACGGAGGCGGAACCGGCTCCGCGGGCGCGGGCCAGGCCGCCGGGGCGGACGTCCGAGACCGAGTAGCGGGTGCCGTCCGGGGCCATCAGGTGGGTGACCACTCCGCCGTATCCGGTGGCGGAGAGCACGGGTTCCCGGCACAGGCCCTGCACCTGGAGACTGCCGCCCGGCGCGTAGGCCCGGCGGGCGGTGCCGGTCAGTGCGGGGTCGGCGGATCCGGAGGCCAGCACTGCGGCCGTGTGCAGGAGTTCGCGGAAGGCTCCGGTGAGGTCGCCGAGCCGCTGCCCGGCCCGGCGTTCGCGGGCGGCGCGCAGGCCGCGTACGACCCGCAGGGCGGCTGCTTCCGCGCGCGGCAGCCCGGTGAGGCGGGCGGTGTGCGCGGCGCGCAGCAGTTCGGCCTGGACCACCGCTCCGCCCGCCGTGACCCCGGCGGCGAGGGCTTCTGCGGCCACGTGCCAGAGGGCGGCCGCGGCGCGCAGCTGGGCCCCGGTGAGGGCCGGCGGAGGTTCGGTGGGGGCCGCGGGCTCGGCGGTCGCCGTAGGTTCGCGGGACGCGGCTGCCGTGGCCGGGTCCGGCCCCCGGTCCACGGCCGGCTCCGGCCCGGGCTCCGGCTCCGGCTCCGGCTCGGGCGGTGTGTCCGCGAGCGGGGCCGCGCCCAGGGCCGCGGCCCGGTGCAGGCAGCGCGGCGCCAGCAGGCAGCTGCACGTGGCCTGTTCCGCCGTGGTGATCGCACCCGCCGGACCGGGGCGCAGGGTGACGAGGGCGTCCTCGCCGAAGCGGAGGGTGACGGTGCCGTCGGCCCCGGCGGTGGCGCCCGCTGCGCAGCCCTCGGTGGCGGCGTCCAGCTTCTTGCGCAGGCGGGGGGTGAGGTTCTCGACGGCTTCGGCGAGCACCTCGGGGGCGACGGGCGGCAGTTCGGTGCTCAACGGGACTCTCCACGGAGGCGGTCGCCCACCCAGCGGGCGAGGGCGAGGGGACTGAGGGCGGCCACGGGCATGCCGGCCGCCACGAGTTGCCGCGCGACCGGGACCGAGTACCGGGGCGTCCCCTCGTCGTCGAGCGCGGCGCAGCCCAGCAGGTGGGCGCCGGACGCGGCCAGCGCGCGGACCTCGCCGAGGAGCCCGCCGATCGGCGCGCCCTCCTCGAAGTCGCTGACCACGACGACGAGGGTGCGGCTCGGGACGGTGATCAGGGAACGGGCGTGCGCGAGACCGGCGGCGATGTGCGTGCCGCCGCCGACGCGGACCTCCAGCAGCAGGGAGAGCGGGTCCTCGACCCGGTCGGTGAGGTCCACGACCTGGGTGGAGAAGGCGAGGAAGTGGGTGGACAGGGTCGGTACGCCGCCCAGCACGGCCGCGGTCAGGGCCGACCAGATGACGGAGGCCTCCATGGAGCCGGAGACGTCGACGACCAGGATCAGCCGCCAGTCGGCCTCGCGGCTCGCCCGGGTGCTGAAGACGGGCCGTTCCGGGACGACGACCACGCTGCCGTCGGCCCGGCGCCGGGTGTGCGCGAGGTTGGCGCGCAGGGTACGGGCCAGGTCGAGCCGGCCGCCGGGGCGGCGGGTGGGGCGCGGGGTGGCGAGGCCGGAGAGGGCCGGGCGCATCCGGGTGGCGAGCTCCTTGGCGAGTTCGTCCACGAGCCTCTTCACCAGGGGTCGCAGCTGGGCGAGTTGGGCCTCGGGCAGCCCGCCGGCGAGGGACAGTACGGAGCTCAGCAGTTCCACGGAGGGCCGTACGGCCGCCGGATCGAGCTGGGTGAGGACGTCGGTGCGGCCCGCTTCGGCCGCTCCTGCCAGCACCTCCTCCCGTACGTCGGCGCCGAACAGCGCCTCCAGCTCCTGCGACCACTCACGGGCGGTGGGGAAGGAGGCGTCCTGGCCGCCGCCCCGGCCCTGGCCGGTTTCGAGGTCGGCGGAGCCTTCGCCGCGCCCGGCGCCGTACAGCTCGTCCAGCGCGTGGGCGTAGCGGCGGGCGCCCGCGGGGAGCCGGTCGCGTTCGCGGCCGAGCAGCAGCCGCCAGCGGTCGGCGGGGGCGAGCCGCAGGCCGTCGCCCCCGCCGGACTGCCGGCTCGGGGCCGTGTCGGGGGCCTCGGGGACCGGGGCCGGCGTCGGCGGCGTCGGCGGTGTCGGCGTCGGCGGCGGGGTGTCCGGCGCGGCCGGTGGGCCGGGCAGCGGGAGGGCCTTCAGGGCGGCGAGTCCGGCGGCGTCGGCGGCGGCCCACAGGGCGAGCAGGGCGGGTGACGCGTCGAGCGCGAGGTCGATCCGGTCGCCGAGTCGCTCGGTGACGGTGTCCAGCAGCCGGTCACGGGCGGCGGGCGACAGGGCGTCGAAGCCTCCGCGCAGCGCGGGGAGCCGGTCGAGGAAGTCCTGGTCGGCGAGGTGCTCCACGCGGTCGAGGAGCGGGGTGAGGGCCGCCGGCGAGGACTGCAGCAGGGGTCCGGCGGCGGTGAGGAGTCCCCCGAGCCGCCGGGTGAGGGCGCGCCGGCTGTCGGCGGTGCCCGCGCTGTCGATCCATCCGGCGGCGCGGCCACCGAGCTCCGCGGCAGGGTCGAGGTCGAGGAGGACCCGTACGGCCAGGGCGGCGCCCTGCATCAGCGGGGACGCCGAGTCGGCCAGGGCCGCCAGGGCGTCGTCCGTGCGCAGGCCCAGGTGGTGGGCGGCGGCGCGGTCGGCGAGGGCCACGAGGGCGGTCGCGTCGGCGGGGTCCTCGCTCCCGGCGAGGCCGGGCAGGCAGCGCACGGCCGCTTCGAGGAGGTCCCCGGCGAGGCCGGCGGAGGCGGCCCGGGAAGCGGGCGAGGTGCCGGGCAGGTGGCCGCGGTGGAGGGCCTCCAGGAGGTCGAGGGCGTCGAGGAGTTCGGGCAGGGTCGCGGTCTGCGGCAGGGCGGTGGCCGCCTCCTGGAGGCGTACGTCGACCAGCTCGGGCAGGTCGCACCGCGCGGCGGCGGCCAGGCCGGCCAGGATCTGCGCCGGGGTCGGCCCGCCGTCGGCGGCGGCGCGGCGGGCGGTTTCGCGCAGCGTGCCGGCGGCCGCCTGTCCGGCGGTGACGCCGCGCACCCCGGCGAGGTCCAGCCGGGCCGGGACGGAAGGCGTCCAGGACAGCCGCCACTTGGTGCCGAGGGCGGTGCCGTCGCCGGTGGCGGCGACGGTGAGGGGCTCGCCGTAGGAGGCGCCGCACACGAGGAGCCGTTGCAGCAGGACCTCGCGGCGGCCGTCGAGGGCGGAGCGGAGCGGGTCGAGGCGGATCTCGCGGGGCGCGGGGTCCTCGGGGGCCGGCAGCCGCAGCGCGGCGAGTTCGGCCTCGACGGAGGGGCCGAGTCCGGAGCGCGGCGCGTGCGGGGTGATCCGGCCGCGGGCCGTGCCGACGAGCACGGCCTCGAGGGCGCGGGCCAGCGCCCGGCCCCGGCCGAGCGGTTCGCCCTGGCCGAGCACGGTGGTCACGGCTTCGAGGAGCTCGCCGCGGCCGGGCGCGGGGAGCGCGCGCAGGGTGGCGAGGTCGCAGGCGAGGCGCAGGGTTTCGGCGGCCTCGCCGGTGCCCGCGGTGTGCCCGGCGCGGCGCAGCTCCCGGCAGAGTCCGGTGACGGCCACGGAGGCGGCCTCGCGGACCCGGCCGGGGTCGCCGCCGGCTTCCAGGACGGCCTGCTGCCAGCGCGGGTCCCGGATCCCTGCGGGGTATCCGGAGCGGGAGTCGAGCAGGTCGAAGGAGTACGGCACGAAGGAGGTGACGGCCGGGTCGGAGCCCGCGGCCGGCACCGCGGAGGCGGCGCCGCCGTCCCGCGGCCCGGGCACACCCCTGGCCCCGGCCCGGTGCGGCTCGAGGCCGGTGCCGGCCTCGGCGCCGGACCGGTGGCCGGAGTCCGCATCGTGGTCGTGGGCGGAGCCCGGATCGGCGCCGGAGCCGGAGCACCGGCCGCAGCCGGACTTGGCCCCTGCGTCCGCGTCGCAGTCGTGGGCGCAGCCGGCCCCCGGGCCGTTGCCGTGGGCGGCCGGCGCGCTGTCGGCGGCCGTGCCGGGAAGGACGGGGGCGTGGAACGCGCCGATCACGGCGGCCACGCGGTGGCCGGCGGCGACCGCGCCTGCGATCACGCCCCGCATGTGGGCCTCGCGGGCCAGGTCCGTCGCCGGGACGGCGCTCGTGTCGGCGCGCAGCGCCCAGCCGACGCCCAGCGCCGCACGGCGTACGGCTTCCGGGGTGCAGCCGGGCGCGAGGACCTCCACGGCCCGGTCCCACAGGTCGTCGCCGTCACGCCCCGTGCCGGCAGCGGTGAGGCCGTCGGCGAAGGACCCGCCGGGCCGCTGCCCGGCGAACGCTCCGGCCGGGTCCGAGCCCTGCTTCGGGTCCGCGCCCCGTCCAGTGCCCGGGGCCCGGTCCGAACCGGGGTCCGCCGCCGGATCCTGCCCGGGGCCCTCGCCCGGGGCCGAAGTCGGGGACGGGGACGGAGCCGCCGTCGGGCGGGTCCAGCCGCGGTCCGACAGCGGGAGGTCGCAGCAGATGACGGCCGCGCCGGACCGGCGGGCCCAGCGGATCGCGGCGAGCTCCGGGGAGAAGTCCGCGAACGGGTAGAACGCCAGCCGGCCGTCCTCCCCCGTGCCCGCCAGGGCGACCGGCGCGACCGTCTCCGGGTCGGCGAGGTGCTCCAGCCACGGCTGGAACTCCTCCGGGAGCTCGACGCAGACCACGTCCGCGCCCGAGGCGTCCAGCAGGTCGGGAACCACGGCGGCCAGCGCGGGGCTGTGGTGGCGCACCCCGATGAGGTACGGCTCACGGGCCGCGGCGAGGGCATCGACCGCGGCGCGCGGGTCGGTGTGCGTCAACGCAGGCTCCCGCGCAGGTCCCAGAGGCGGCGCCACATCGGCGAGCCGTCCTCGGCCCGGCGCCGGACCGGGCCGTCCCAGTACCCCAGCAGCCGTCCGTGGTCGGCCGGGTCGTCCTTGCGCACGACGCCCAGCAGGTGGCCCGGGAGCAGGTCCAGCACGTCCCCGCCCGGCAGGTACGCGGCGGCGACCCCGAGCGAGGCGGCCACCTGGACGGCTTCGGCGGTGGACATGACCGTACCGGGGCGTTCCACGTCCCAGCCCTCGGCGGAGCGTCCGGAGCGCAGATCGCGGAAGACGGTGACCAGGGCGTCGAGCACGGCGTCGTCGACGCCGAAGGCGGCGCCGGCCCGCTGGACGGCGGCGACGGCCTGGCGGCGGATGAGCGTGGCCTCCGCGTCCGCGTCGGCGATCGGCGCGACGGTCTCGAAGTTGAAGCGGCGCTTGAGGGCGGCGGACATCTCCGAGACGCCGCGGTCACGCAGGTTGGCTGTGGCGATGACGGTGAAGCCGGGTGCCGCGGAGACCACGGCGTCCTCGGTGGCGGTCAGTTCGGGCACGCTGATCCGCCGGTCCGAGAGGATCGACACGAGCGCGTCCTGCACCTCGGGCAGGCAGCGGGTGATCTCCTCGACGCGGACGACACGTCCGGTGCGCATGGCGGAGAGCACCGGGGAGTCGACCAGGGCCTGCGGGGTGGGGCCCTGGGCGAGCAGCAGGGCGTAGTTCCAGCCGTAGCGGAAGGCGTCCTCGGTCGTGCCGGCGGTGCCCTGGACGGTCAGGGCGCTGGTGCCGCTGACGGCGGCCGCCAGCAGCTCGGACAGCATCGACTTGGCGGTACCGGGCTCGCCGGTGAGGAGCAGGCCGCGCTCTCCGGCGAGGGTGACGACGCAGCGCTCGACGAGGGCGCGTTCGCCGACGAACTTGGGGGCGATGGCCAGCTTGGCCGGGAGTCCGGCGCGGCGCTTCGGCAGGGCCAGTTCGGCCCCGTCGCTGCCGCAGACGAAGGTGACGACGGCGCGCGGGGTCAGGGCCCAGCCGGGCGGGCGGGGGCCCGGGTCCTGGGCGGCCAGGAAGGCGAGCTCGGCGGCGTGGCGCTCCTCGGCGGGCAGCACCTGCCGGGCGGCGGGGGCGGATTGTTCGGTGACGGTCATCGGGTTCCTCTGGGCTGTGCAACGGGCGGATGGTCCGGGGGGCGCGGCGCACCTGCGGGCAGGTGCGCCGCGCCGTTTCCGGTGGGCGGGGGCGGCCGCGCCGACCGACGCCGGTTCAGCGGCGGCGGATCAGCAACGCCGGTTCAGCAGCGCCGGTTCAGCGACGGCGGTCCGGCGGCCGCGGTTCAGCGGCGGCGGGCGCGGGTGCGCTTCACCTTGAGCTCCTCGAAGCGCGGCACGTCGCCCTCCCGGACCCGCTGCCAGGCCCGGCGGTAGAGCTCAGCGGCGGGTTCGGTGGGTGCCAGCACGCCCCGCAGCGGAGCCTCTCCGACGCTCAGGCCGTACATCGGCAGCTTCCACTGCTCGACCGGAAGCGCCGGCGAGGCCATTTCGGCCCATCCGCCGGGCAGGAACAGCGAGCGCCCGGCCCGGCTACGGCCGGCCGTCACCACCAGTTCGGTGGCGGCCAGTTCGGCGCGGGCGGCCTTGAGCCGGGCCGGCTTCCAGCCCGTCCAGCGAGCGGTGTTGCGGTCGGTGGGGTCGGGCATGGCGAGCAGCGCGAGGTAGAGGGCCGCCGCGTCGGCGCCCAGGCCGTGCGCGGCGCTCACCTCCTCCACCAGTTCGGGCACGGAGCGGCCCGGGTCCTGCGGCCACCAGGTGCCTTCCGAGTCCACGCCGCCGGCCGCCGGGGCTCCCGGGTCGGCGAGCAGCGCGGCGAAGCGCGGATCGTGGGCGGTCCGCAGCGCCCTTTCGACGGCGGAGGGCCGCTGGTCGTCGCCGCGCAGCACCGGCAGGTACGGGTCGGAGCCGGTGGAGTCCAGCAGCGCCGGGCGCAGTGCGGGCCGGGGCTGGTCGTCGTGGGTGGCCATGACGACGGCGCCGTAGCGCTCGTAGCCCTCGCCGGTCTCGGTCGGTGTGCCCGCGGCCTTCCGGAAGTCGGGAAGGTTGGTGTAGTGCGCGATCTCCAGGAGCAGTTCGGGCGCGGCGAGCCGCTGTCGTACAGCGGTCAGTGCGGGCGGCAGGGCCGCTCGTACGGGATCGCCCGCGGGCAGCCGGTGGGCCAGCCAGGCGGCCATCGCCATGATGCCGGTCAGGGTCTGCGCGGTGAAGGGGTCGGTGGCCGGTTCACGGGGCTCCACGTGGTCGCCCTTGACCGTCCAGGCCACGTCGACGGAGAGCTCGCGTGCGGCCGCGGGGTCGAGCAGGCTCGCCAGGATGCGGTGCGGGGCGGTGCCGCGCACGGCGCGCGCGGCCTCCGTGGCGAGCCAGTCGGGCACGGGGGTACGACGGCCCATGCGCCGGTTCCAGATCTCCGCGGCGGCGGCCACGTCGGGTCCCTCGCTCCACAGCTTCGCCGGATCGGCGGGGAGCAGGGCCCCGACGATCGCGCGCCGCAGCTCGGCGTCGAGGCTCTTGAGCTCGTCGCGGGCGTAGGCGGCATCGGTGGCCTTGACCCCGAGGGCGGTGCGCAGTTCGGGTGCCAGGAAGTTGCGTTCGAAGGTGTCGATGTCCGGGAGTCCGGCGAGCACCAGGCGGGCGAGGGCGCCCGAGACTCCGGTGAGCCGGGCGAACTCCTCCGCGGCTTCGGGGAGGAAGGGCACCGGGCCGTGCTCGGCGGCCGCGCCGAGGAAGGCCGTCAGCCAGCCGGGGCCGCGATCGCGGTCGCCGAGCGGGGCGTCGCCGCGCAGGGTGTAGGGGCCGGGGACGGTGAAGCGGCCGGTGGGGTCGTACAGCAGGGCGCCGAACTCGTGGCCTTCGGGCACGGATTCGCTGTGCTCGGTCAGTGCGAGGACGGCTCCGCCGCCCAGCGGCAGCAGGCTGCGGTGGTGGACGTTGCGTTCGCCCTCCGGGGTGAGCAGGTGCTGCCGGTCGAGGCGGAGCAGGACCCGGCGCCAGCGGTCGGCGGACCCTTCGGCCGAGGCCAGGCCGAGGGCGTCGACCGCGCCGAGCAGGGTGAGCAGACCCGCCCGCTGCTCGTCGGTGGCCGCGACGGTGACGGCGCGGTAGGCGACGGCCGCGGGCTGGTCGAGCAGCGGCGTCCAGTGGAAGGACCAGTAGGGCAGCGCGGGCGTGTCGAAGTGCAGCAGGCCCGGCACCTGGGTGGCGTCGGTCCGCGTGCGGGCGGCCTCGAGTTCGCACAGCGTGTAGTGGGCGGCGTCGCTCTCGCCGCTCCAGCGGTAGTAGCCGGGGCCGATGAGGCCCTTGAGCCCCTCGGCGATCAGCCGGTCGCCGGGGCCCTGCTCGCGCTCCTCGACGGGGGTGGTGTCGGGGTGGAGCCGGGCGGCGATCGCGTCCAGGACCTTCTGCTGGGCGAGGGTGAAGCGGAGGACCTCGACGATGCCGCCGATGATCTTGGGCGCGGTGATCCGCGGCAGGGCGGCGCCGACCAGGTCGGGCAGGTCGGCGGCCTTCTCCGCCGCTGCGGCCGTCTTGAGCAGCGCTGCCGCGGTCTCCCGGTCGGCGGCACGCAGGACGGCCGAGCCCTCGGCGTCGCGGGGGCGCAGGGCGT
Source organism: Streptomyces sp. NBC_00029 (assembly GCF_045160505.1). Classification (NCBI taxonomy): domain Bacteria; kingdom Bacillati; phylum Actinomycetota; class Actinomycetes; order Kitasatosporales; family Streptomycetaceae; genus Streptomyces; species Streptomyces sp. NBC_00029. The sequence continues at coordinate 8,349,585 of NZ_CP108292.1, read as the reverse complement.
ACCAGTGCGAGAGCGGCGGAAGGTCCACGCTGCCCGTGCCGAAGGCGGTGCGGCGGCGGTGGCCGTCGCGCGACCGGGCGGTGATCACGCCGTCCGGGTCGGTGATGCTGAGCTCCTGCCAGTGCTGGGACAGCGCGCGGGGCCGGTCGTCGCCGGGGAAGGCGAGGGCGGCGACGGGCGCGTCGCGGCCTTCGGGCACGGCGACGCTGCGTCCGCCGGTGTCGGTCCCCTGCCAGCCGTGACCGGGGACGCGTACGGCCCGCCAGCCGAGCAGGCCGCCGGCGGGCTCGCCCAGGACCGAGCCGGCCACGGTGGGCGCGGGCCTCAGCCAGGTGCGGCTACCGGTGCGCTGCGCGGTGTCCGCGTCGGCGCGCAGCGCGTCGGCGAAGAACGCGGGCAGGGAGTGGCGCCCGTAGGTGCCGCCGGCGGGGTCGTACTCGAGCCAGCCGCTGTCGGTCTGCTGGTCGCGGCGCTGCCACGCCCAGTACGAGGTGCCGTCGGACAGCAGGGGCCGCTCGTCGGGCAGTTTCGTGTCGCCGCGGTGCAGGACTCCGCCGCCGGTGGTGCGCCCGCCGCCCGGGAGGGGCAGGGAGAGGTGTTCGCTGCGCAGCGACCAGTGGCTGCGGTCGGTGTCCAGGGTGAAGACGGTGCCGGGCGAGTGGTGCCAGTAGGCCTGCGTCCCGTTCGTGCTCCAAGAGGACCAGAAGACGAGCAGCTCACCGTCGACGTAGTGGAAGCTGTGGTGGTGCGAGTGCCCGGTCGGCACGCGCAGGTCGTGCGTGAGGACGGTGGACTCGGCGTCGATGACCCGGACCTGGGTCTGGTTGGCGACGATCAGGTAGGGCCAGGCCTCCACCACGTTCAGGGCCTCCCGGCCCTGGCCGGGGGCCAGTTCGGTGACGGCCTCCTCCCAGGAGGGCCAGGCCAGCTCCTCGAAGAGACCGCCGCGCAGGGTACGGGCGAGGGTTTCGGCGAGGTCCGCGGCCGCGGCGGCGGCCACTTCCGCAGGGGCGAGTTCCAGGGCTTCGGTGGGCAGCCAGCTCAGGCGCGCGATCGCGTCGGGCACTCCGGGCAGACCGGCGGCGCTGGAGGCCAGGGCGACGTCGCGCACCCACGTGGCCAGGAGCGGGCGGCCGCCGGGCGAGGCGGCGACGCACCGGACGACCTCTGCGCTGCCGTTGCCGAGGCTGTTCAGGGCGCGGCGGAACGCGGGGTGGAAGCGCTCGTCGGCGGCGAGGGCGAGCAGGTCGCGGCGCTCGTCGCCGTCGGCCCACTCGGTCAGGTTCAGGTTGTCGTACCGGCGCCGGCGGTTCTCTGTCTCGGCCTCGGGGTCGGCGACCGGTACGTCCAGGGAGAGCAGCAGGTCGAGGAGGTCGGTGTCCTCGACGCCGACCTGCAGGCCCGCCTCCCGTTCGGGCCGGGCGAGTTCCGTGCGCAGCTGTCCGGCGCACCGCTCGGTGAGGTCGAGGAGGGCCGGGAGGGTGGGGCGCCGGCCCCAGCCGGAGTGGCGGGCGGCGTGGAAGCGCTCGAGCCAGCCGGCCGTTCCGTCGGCGCAGCGCTCCTCGGCGGGCAGGGCTCCGTCGGCGAGCCCGGCGGTGGCGCCGGACTCCTCCAGGATCTCCAGCCACAGGGCGGTGAACTCGCCGCCGTCGCCGCTGGGCGGCGTCAGCCCCAGGAGGGTGCCGCGGACGGCGGGAACGCGCCGCGCGAGTGCGACGAGGGCTCCGCGGTGGGCCTTCCACCAGCCGAGCGCGGCGCGCAGGGTGGCGGGCAGGGGCAGCAGTTCGGCGAGGTAGTCCTGCTCGGGTTCGGTGCCGGTCAGGCCCGCGGCCCGGGCGAGGCGGCGCAGTTCGGCGGCGGCCTGGGCGGAGGGCGGCAGCCCGCCGGCGGTGCGGCGTACGCACAGGCGGCGGAAGCGGTCGTAGGCCTCGGCGGCGGTGACACGGCCGGCCAGGGCCTTGCCGTAGCCCGTGAGCACCTTCACCGGCAGGGCGCCGACGAGGGCGAACTCGAGGAAGACGGCGTCGAGGCGGTCCTCGTCGATGCTCAGCCCGTGCTGGGCCTCGGCGGTGCGGGCCCGGCCGAACAGCTGGGCGGCGTAGGTGGTGTTCTCGACGGCGAGGAAGAGGCGCGCCGCCTGCTCGTGGAAGAGCGGCAGGAAGTGCGGGACGGACGCGGCGAGGCGGTCGGCCAGTTCGAGGCAGGCGTCGAGGGCTGCCTTGGGCTTGGTCTTGGCCTGCCGGGCGATCCGGTCGAGCTCGGGGACGACGGCGAGGGCGTGGTGGCCGTCCTCGGGGTGGTGGACCAGGACCCATTCGGGGAAGCCGAGGGCCTGGCGCTTGCTCAGGCCGACGACGGGCGGCTCGCCCTCGTCCCGTACGAGTCCCAGGAAGCCGGCGGCGAGGTCCTCGGCGGCGCCCAGTTCGGCGGGCGCGAGCCGGACGACGACGCGGTCGTCGCCGAGCCCGGGGTGGCGGTAGGAGCGTGCGGTCAGCTCGACGGCTCCGGGGGCGGCGTCCGCGGTGTCGTACGGCAGTACGGCACCTGCCTTGAGGAGCAGTTCGGCCTTGTGCATCTCGGTGTCTTCCTGGTTGGTGCTCACGCGTCCCCGCCCTCCTCGATCTTGCGCCCGGCGTAGAGCGCCGCGGCCATCCGCATTCCCTCGGACCAGGCGACTGGTCCGACCTCCGTCAGGCGTACCGCCCGGCCGTCCTCGTCGTGCCAGCTCAGGGCGCCGGTGGTCATCTCGTCTTCGTAATAGGGTTCGCCGATCCACACGGCCGCCTCGGTGCCGCTGCCGGAGTCCCGGACCTTGCAGGTGGCGTAGCCACCGGAGACCCGGTAGCCGAGGCTGGTGGCGCGGGCGGCGAGGCTGAAGCGGGTGGGGAAGACCCCGCCCGCGTAGTCGCGTACCTCGGTGGCGGTGGCGGCGAGCTCGGCGGGCTTGCGCCAGGTGGCCCGGTGGATCTGCTCGACGCGCTGCACGATGCCCAGTTCGGCCGCGAAGTCCCGTACGTCGTCCAGGTCGGGCAGGAGCACCGGGTGCGGCAGGGTCACCGTGCGCGGGGCGAGCCGTACGGTCTCGCCGTCGAGGTTGACCACCTTCAGCTCGCCGGACGCGGTGGCGTCCCGCAGGAAGCCCACCTCGTCCGGGTCGTCGCCGACGACGGCCACGTCGCGCAGGGCGCTCTGCCAGGCCTCGTCCGGCCAGACCCGGGCGAGCAGTTCGGTCGGCACGGGCAGCGAGGAGACCATCCAGCCGTCGACCTGTGCGACGCAGGCCGCCTCGTGCCGGTCGAGCCACTCGGCCAGCCGGCGCAGCCGGTCCACCTCGGGATGGTCCTTGAGTGCCTTGGGCAGTGTCTTCAACTGCCGCCCCGCCGTCCGCCCGGTGGCGGACCTCGCCGCCACCCGTCCCTCCACCAGGGCGATCTCGTACCCCTCGCCCGCTGCCAGCCAAGCCATCAGCCCGTGCCCCTCCGCCTGTCCCGTACTGTTCCGCGCAGCCCTGACAGGGGGGAGCCGACCCCCCTGAGCTGCGGTATGCCGGGAGACTAGCGAGGGCCACTGACAACGCCCACCGGAGGGCCCTCGGTAGGTTGATTGTCCGGTTCTGGGTAGGGTTTCCGGGACAGCGTGCGGAGCGGTACCGGCTCGGGGTGGGGTTATGGGACGTCAGATACGTGTGCCTGGTGCGGTACTGATGGCGCTGCTGCTGGCTGCCGCGGCCGGGTGTTCCGATCCGGCAGCGCCGGGCGGCGGGGATCCGAAGGCGTCCGCGCCCGCGGGATCGCCGTCCTCCGCCGCGCCGAAGTCGCCGAAGTCACCGGGTGACGACGCCAAACCGGCCGGCGGGGACGTACTGCCCGGTATGGTCACCGTCGCCGAGGCCCGGACCCGGTTGGCGGCGCTCGAGGTCGCGCCGGTCGGCACGATGGCGGGCTACAGCAGGGACAAGTTCACGCACTGGGCGCAGCAGGGCAACAAGTGCGACACCCGTGAGGTCGTGCTCAAGCGCGACGGCACGGAGGTCACCCAGGACGCCGAGTGCAAGGCCGTCTCCGGCAACTGGAAGAGCTTCTACGACGGGGTGGCCGTCACGGAGGCGGGGAAGATGGACATCGACCACATGGTCCCGCTCGCCGAGGGCTGGCGCTCCGGCGCGGCCGGCTGGGACTCCGCCCGGCGCAAGGCCTTCGCCAACGATCTGACCGGTCCTCAGCTGCTGGCCGTGACCGCGGCCTCGAACCGTTCCAAGGGCGACCAGAGCCCCGACCTGTGGCAGCCGCCGGACAAGGCCGCCTGGTGCCAGTACGGGCGGGCCTGGACCACCGTGAAGTCCACGTACGGACTGACCGTCACCGAACCGGAGAAGAAGATGCTCACCACGATGCTGGACACCTGCGCCTCATGACGCAGGCGCACCGGTGGCAGGACGAGGTGCTCGCCGGGCCGGGCGGCGCCATGACCGACGAGGTCGGCGTCATCACCGGCCCGCTGACGCTGCGCAGCACCGAGGAGGACGGGGGCGTGCTCCGGTTCGACGTCCAGTACAAGGACGCCGACGAGTGGTACACGCTCACGGGCAGCCCCCGCGCCCATCACGGCGCCCCGGCCGCCCTGCACGCCGCCGCCCTCGCCGCGATCCGCGCGGGCGGCGGGGCCGGGGCACCGGGCGGCGCCGCGGGCTGAGGCGCGCGGCCGAGGCGTGCTGTATGGGCGGGGGGCAGCGGCGTACGGCCGGGGCGCCGGGGCTCAGAGGACGGCGATGCCCAGGGGTCGCGCGCCCGCCGCGAGCCGGCGGGCGGCTCCGGTGTCGAGGTCGACGACCGTGATGCCGTTCCAGTGACCGTCCCGGGTGTAGCCGCCCGTGACGTACGCGGTCCGGCCGTCCCGGGAGACGGCCACGTCCTCGTGCGGGCCCTGCAGCGGGTACACCCGCTCGGCGCCGCCCGGGGAACGGACCGTCAGCGACGGGCCCCTGCCGTCGCCCGGCTGCACGGCTCCGGTGCCGACCACCAGCAGCCGGCCGTCCGCCGTGACCGCGACGCCGTGCTGGTGGGTGTCGGCCGTCATCGGCTCGATCGCCGTCCGCCCGGTCCTGGGGTCGACCACCGCGAGCCGCTCGCCCTCGAAGGGGAGCAGCAGCTTCCCGTCGGCCGGCCGTACGACGGCGTAGTGCGGCTTCAGCCAGGAACCGAGTCCGCCTTCGGTGCCGTAGGGGGCGACCTCGATCCGGCGGGGCTGCAGGGAGTCGGCCGCCACGACGGTGACGTCGAAGGAGTCGTGGCCGGTGACGTACACCTCGGCGCCGTCCGCCGACACGTCCACGTCGAAGGGCCGCCTGCCCACGGGCACGACGGCGGTGACCTCGCGCCCGGCCGTGTCGATGACCTCCAGGACGCCGGTGGTGCCGGGGACGTTCACCCCGACGTAGGCCCGCGCGCCGTCGGGCGAGAGCGCGATGCCCATGCCGCCGCCGCGGTACTCGCCGTCGGTGACCGGTCCGGTGCCCGTGCGGTGCGGGATCAGCGCCACCCGTACGCGGGTGCGTGTGTCGACGACGGCGACGCCCTCGGCGGTGGCCACCCACGCGCGGCCGTCCGCGCCCACGGCCAGTGCGTACGGGGCCCTGCCGACGGGGACCGAGGCCACCGCACCGCGCTCGGGGTCCACGAAGGTCACGGTGTCCGCCCCGAAGTCGGCGGTCAGGAGCAGGCCCTGCGGGGTGGGGGCGGTGGCCGGCAGCGGGGAAACGGCGGAGGGTGCCGGGCCCGGCGGCGCGGACGTCGCGTTCTGGGTGCAGGATCCGAGCAGCAGGGCCGCGGCGAGCGCCGCGAGGGCGCCACGGGCGCGCGTGCGGGTGCGCCGGGTGTGCGCACGGGCGTCGTGGGTGCCCGTACGGGCGTCGCGGGCCGTACGGGTGTCCCGGGTGCGGCGGTTCATCGGCCGGCCCCGTCTTCCGTACCCGCAGCCGCCTTCAGGGCCCTCGCCATGCCGTCGAAGCCCCGGCGGGCGGCGTGCTCGTACGGGGTCACCCCCTCGTGGTCGGGCAGCAGGGGATCGGCGCCCGCCGCGAGCAGGGCCGCGACGACCTCCTCGTGGCGCGGGCCGCCGTCGCCGAGGATCACGGCCTCGAGCAGGGCGGTCCAGCCGAGCCGGTTCACGTGATCGGCGTCGATGTCCGTCTCGGCGAGCACGGCGCGCACGTACGCGGTGTGCCCGCGCTCGGCAGCCGGGATGAGGGAGATCCCCCCGAAACGGTTGCACTGCTTCAGGTCGGGCCCGGCGGGCAGCAGCAGGCGCATCATCCGCACGCTGCCGGTGACGCCGGTGACCAGCCAGGGGCTGTCCTCCCGGGAGTCCGGGGCGTTCGGGTCGGCACCGGCGGCGACCAGCAGTTCGGCCACGGCCAGGTGGTCGCCGAGCACGGCGAGCAGCAGGGGCGTGCGCAGCTCCTCGTCGCGGGCCTCCACGGCGGCGCCGGCGGCGAGCGCCGTGCCCACCGCCGTCGCATCACCGCGGCGGGCGCCGTCGAGGAGGAGTCGGTCGTGCGCGTTCATGGTGTCCCTCTCGGCTCCGGGCGGGGAGGGCCGGGTACGTCTCCCGCTCCCCCGGTCCATGCTCGCCGCGCCGCGGCCCCGGCCGGGTCCGCCCGGTGGACGGAGCCCGCGCGCGGTCCGGAGGACCCTGGGGTCGTCCGATCGGCTGATGCGGCCGGAGGGATCAGGCCTCGTACTCGGTGAGGTCGATGCCGTGGATCTGCAGGAGGTGCCCGTGGCGCGGGTCCGTGGTGTCGCGCTCCAGCACCATGCCGAGCTTGCGGATCACGTTCTCGGAGTCCTCGTTGCCCGCCCGGTTGATGGCGACGACCCGGTCGAGGCCGCGGTCCTGGAGGGCGAACTCCAAGGTGGCCTGCGCGGCCTCGGAGGCGTAGCCCTGGCCCCAGTACTGGCGGCCGAGCCGCCAGGTGATCTCGGCGTCCGGCAGGGCCTCGGGCAGGTGCTCGGGGACCGAGAGGCCGACGGCGCCGATCAGCTCGCCGGAGCCGAGGAGCTCCACGGCGAAGATCCCGAAGCCCTCCTCGTCCCACTCCTCCTCCCAGCGCTCGATGTCCTCGGCGGTCCGGTCCAGGTCGAGGGTGTCGCCCTCGCCGATCCAGCGCATCACCTCCGGGTCGGCGTTGATCTCCGACAGGGGGACGAGGTCGTCGTCGGTCCAGCGGCGGAGGAGGAGTCGGGGGGTACGGATCTCGGTCATGCCCTCATCCTGCCGAAATTCCGCCGACCAGCGGTAATCGGCCGTTGCGGTGATGTTGCGGGTTCGTGGCGGGCACGGCGGGAAGGTTCCCGCGGCTCGCCGCGGACCTCTACGGTCCGTGGGAACCGCGACCAAGGAGTGCTCCTGCCATGCCCTTCGATCTGTCGGACGAGAGCCGGTACGACCGCACGCGCCTGCGGCAGTGGGCGCGGGGCCGCGCCCGCTCCGCCGGGGTGGACCGCCGTGATCTGCTGAAGCTGTTCTCGGTGGGCGCCGCCGCCGGATCGCTGGGCGTCGCGGCGGGCGGCGGCACGGCGTCGGCCGCGCCCGGCGCAGACCTCGCCGACCCGGTGCCCCGCACCGTCAAGCCGCTGCCGCCCGAGCTGTTCACCCTTCGCGGTACGAACGCGGAGACGAACTTCGCGGCGCTGCGCGGCACGGGCCCGCTCACTCCGATCGACCGGTTCTTCGTCCGCAACCACACCTCCACCCCGCGGATCGATGCCGGCGGCTGGCGGCTGAAGGTGTGGGGCGACGGGCTCGCGGGCGGCCCGCTGGAGCTGTCGTACGAGCGGCTGCGCGCCCTGCGGCCGGTGGAGCGGACGCTGTTCATCGAGTGCGCGGGCAACGGCCGCAGCTTCTACGACACGCAGCAGGGCCAGCCGGTGACCGGCACCGCCTGGACGCTGGGCGCGATCGGCGTCGCGCACTGGCGCGGCGCGCGGCTGTCGGACGTACTGCGCCTGGCGGGCGTGACCCGCGGCGCCGTGGACGTCCTGCCGAGCGGGCTGGACGACGAGGTGGTCGCGAACGGGGTGAACCTGGGCCGGGTGCGGCGCCCGCTGCCGGTCGCGAAGGCGCTGGACGACGTACTGCTGGCCTACGAGATGAACGGCCGGCCGCTGCCTCCCGACCACGGCGGGCCGGTCCGCCTCGTGGTGCCGGACTGGGTCGGGATCTCGTCGGTCAAGTGGGTCGGGGACATCGAGGTGAGCCGGGAGCCGCTGTACTCGCCGTGGAACACGGAGATGTACCGGCTGTTCGGGCCCGAGCACCCGGCGGCCGGCAGTGAGCCGCTGACCCGGCAGACCCTCAAGAGCGCCTTCGAGCTGGAGCTGGGGGCCGGCGTTCCCGTGCACCGGACCCGGCTGCTGACCGGCCGTTCCTGGTCGGCCGCGGCCCCGGTCACACGCGTCGACGTCAGCACGGACGGCGGCGGCCACTGGCGGCGGGCCCACCTGCACGACGCTCCGCGGCGGGGCGGGTGGGTGCGCTGGTCGGTGCCGTGGACCCCGAGGGCCACGGGTGCGACCTCGCTGCTGGCACGGGCGAGCGACGCGACCGGGCGGACACAGCCCGACCGCTCGGTCCACAACACGCAGGGCTACCTCTTCGACGCGGTGGTCCGCCACCCGGTGACGGTGGTCTGACCGGGGGCGGACCCCCGTCACGGGGTGTGGAAGGCGACTTCCGGCGCGTCGGGTGAAGGGCCGTCCAGCACGGGCTGCGGCCGGTCTCCCAGGTGCCGGTCGAAGAAGGCGCCGACGTAGCGCCGGGTCAGTTCGACGGACCGGGCGCCCGGCAGCGGGGCCTCGTCGTCGGGCAGGCCCAGCTGTTCGCCGATCGCCGGGAAGTCGGTGAAGGTGAAGTGGCCGGAGCCGGCAAAGGTGATCCAGCGCTTCCAGCCGTCGAGCAGCGGCCAGTCGCGGTCCCAGCTCGCGTTGCCGCCGGGACCGCGCTGCTGGGCGCCGAGCAGCATGAAGGGGCGCCCGCCGAGTCCGGCCGCGGGGACCGGCGTGGAGAAGCCGCCGTCCATGTTCACGCCGGCGCGGATCCTGCGGTCGGCGGCCATCGCTGCGGCGGTCGAGGATCCGCCGATGGAATGGCCGGCCATCGCGATGCGGCTCCTGTCGATGAGTCCGGCGTGACGCCAGGCGGGGTCGCGTCCGGTGAGGCGGTCCAGGAGGAAGGACACGTCACCGGCACGGGTGTCGCCGACCGTCCGGTACCCCTCTTCGCCCCGGACCTTCTCGCAGGCCAGGCACGTCAGCACGCGCCCGCCGGGGAAGGCGGTGCCCACGCTCTCGTACGCGTGGTCCACCGCGGCGACGACGTAACCGCGGGAGGCGAGGTCCTCGGCGAGGGCGGTGAGGGTGGCCCGGTGAACGGTGAAGCCCGGGGACAGGACGATCAGCGGGTACCTCCCGGTGGCCGGCCGGGCTCCCGTCCGGCCGTGGCTCCGCGTACCGGTCAGGGTCTCGACCGGGATCACCTGGTCCAGCTTCCGGTCGACCAGCAGCAGCCGGGCCTCCTCGGACGTGAGGTAGCGCGTGGTGCGGCCGGTGTCGTGCCGCGCCGGATAGCGCATGGTGACCATCAGCTCGCGCGGCCCTGAACCGGCCCAGGGGTCGGTTCGGCTCCTGTCCACCAGGTGCAGGTCCTCCCGGCCGACGGCGAAACGGCCGGTGGGGCGCGGGAGTTCCACCCGCGAGTCGTGACGGTTCTCGGTCCCGGCGGCAGCGGGGGCGGCGGCAGCGGGGGCGGCGGCAGCGGGCCCGGCCGTGAACGTCCCGGCTACGGCGACGGCGGATTCCGCGGCGGACGAGGCGCCCGCGGTGGCGATCGGTAACGGCAGGAGGAGGGCGAGGAGGGTCAGGGAGGCGGCTGTTCTGCGGTTGTTGCTCATGAACATCACGCTATGCGAGCGGTTTTGACGGATCGTCGGCTCCGAGGCCGATCCGCGGTCCGACCTCGGGGGGACGGGAATCCGCCGGGTCACTCCTGAGTATGATCCACGCTGATCGAGTCCAGTTTGCCCCGCAGGTACGTGTGGGAGTCGACGGGGCCGTGCGTCACCCGGCCGACCGGGGCGGGCAGTGACTCGACCCGGGTGTGCGGGTCGCATTCGTAGAAGTAGACGAGGGAGATCAGCTCCTCGGCGGGGGTGTCGGCGGGCGGGGGCAGCACGCGGTGGCGGCCCGCGCGCCAGCGGTCGCCCGTCCAGCGGGCCATCAGATCGCCGATGTTGACGGTCAGGGCCGCCGGGTCGTAGGGCGCGTCCTGCCAGCCGCCGGCGTCGGTGTGGACCTGGAGCCCGCCCGCACCCTGTTGCCGGTCGAGGACCGTGACCGTCCCGAAGTCCGTGTGCGCCCCGATGCGGAACTGGCCGGGCAGCGGCAGGCCGACGACGTCCGTGCCCGGGTACCAGTTCAGGTTGAACCCCCAGGTGGGGTGTGAGGTGTGGCGGGTGAAGTGGTCCTCGGCGAGGCCCAGGGCCACGGCCAGCAGTTCCAGCAGTTCGTCGGAGAGGGACCGCATGAGGCGCAGGTACTCCGTCACCAGCGGTCGCAGCTGCGGCACTTCGGCCGGCCAGGCGTTGGGCGCGAACCATTCGGCGTCCACGGAGGGGATGCCGGTCGGGTCCTCGGCCGCGAAGGACCAGGATTCCTTGAGGTCGGGCGGCGAGGCCGTCCCCTCGGCGTAGCTGTTGGCCTCCGCCCCCGGGCCGAGCCAGCCCCGGCCGCCGACCTTGACGGCGTACGGCGCCTTCGCGCCCGGGGGCAGCCGGAAGAACCGGCCCGCCGCCTCCCGGATCCGCGCGGGCAGCGAGGGGTCCACACCGTGCCCGGTCACCAGCAGGAAACCGGCCGCGCGCAGGGCCTCGTCGACGCGGGCGGCGGTACGGGCCCGCACCTCGGGACCGCCGGACCGCCACGGCCCGAGATCGATCACGGGAATCTGGGATCCGGCCATGGGTGACCTGCCTTCCGGAGGGCTGCGGGGGCGTCCGGGACCGAGGCTATCGCCGCGCACCGCCGCACGGGATCGCCACGGAGCGTGATTCTCGGACACCTTCCGTGTGCATTCGCCGCGGCCGATCACGTAGATCGCCCGAAGAAGTACCAGAATGAGAAGTCGTGCGGGCGGCTCATCAGGGACGGAGCGAGTGGTGGAGATTTCGACGAGGGAAGTCTTCGGGGCCCCGTGCTGGGTGAGCCTGATGACGCGCGACCTCGGCACGGCCCAGCATTTCTACGGGGCGGTCGTGGGCTGGAGATTCCGCCCGAACCGCCTCGGCGAGGCGTTCTCGGTGGCGTTCCAGGGCCGTGTCCCGGTGGCCGGCATCGGGGCGCTGGCCGCGGACCTCGGGGTCGCCGCGGCGTGGACCCCGTACTTCGCCGTCGACGACGCCGATGTGGCGGTGGACCGGATCCGGGAGCGGACGGGCACGATCGCGGTCGGGCCCGTCTCCTTCGAGTCCGGCGGCCGCGCCGCGCTCGTCGCCGACCCCGACGGCGCCGTCTTCGGGATCTGGGAGGGGAATGTGGAGGCGGACTGGCGGGTGGGCAGGGGCCGCTCCCCCGCATGGCTGGAACTGCGCACGCGCAACGCCCTCGACGCTGCGATTTTCTACGGCGCAGTGCTCGAGTGGGCCACGGGCCGCGCCGGCTGCTGCGAGGTCTCGTACGAGGAGGACCAGGTCGTCCTGAGGCAGGACGGCGAACCGGTCGCCCGCCTCAACAGCGGCCCCGTGGAGATCGCCTCCTACTCCCCGCACACCCGGCCACGCTGGCACGTCCACTTCCGCGTGCCGAAACTCGAGCCGGCGGTGGCGGCCGCCGTCTCGCTGGGCGGGCGGCCCGTCTCGGACGTCACCTCGAACGCGGTGGAGCGGTGGGTGACGCTCCGCGACCCGGACGGAGCCCTGTTCACCCTCACGACCGCCCTCGGGACGGGAACGGACTGAGGTCGGCCCGCCCCGCCGCCACCCTCACCGACGCTTCGAGATGCGGGCTCACGGCAGTCCTGGTTCGCTGAATCCGCCCGCTCTCCCCCCCAGATCAAGGAGCGAACATGAGCGTTTCAGGCGAGTCCCGGGGCCGGTCCCGGCAGATGCGCGCGAAGGCCCAGGAGCTGAACGATGCGGCCGAGCGTTCCACCGACCCCGAGGAGCGCCGCCGGCTGAAGGAGAAGGCCCGCCGTCTCCAGGAGCAGAGCGAGCAGGAGGGCCGTATGGACGACCGGGGCATGGACCCCATGTAGCCGTACGCCTCACCCACCCGGCACCGGCCGGTGTCCGCCGCGATCCCCGTCGCCGCGGCCACCGGCCGGTGTGCGAGCCCGGCGTGATCGGCAGGACACCCCCTAGTAGTGCTTTGTTAACTGGTGTCGTGGGGCTGCCATGGGGTGGGTTGTCTGCAGGTGGGGCAGGTGCCGGTCCAGGTGGCGAGTAGGTGTTGGAGGAGGTCCAGGGCCTGGTAGAGGGTCAGGCCCTGGCAGGGGCTTTTGGGCAGGTCCGCTGTTCGGTGAGGAACAGGTGGGCGGCGGTGACGAGGGTGACGTGGCGGTGCCAGCCGGTGAACGAACGTCCCTCGAAGTGGTCCAGGCCCAGAGCGGTCTTCAGTTCGCGGTAGTCGTGCTCGATCCGCCACCGGGCCTTCGCCAGCCGGACCAGGTCCTTGGCGGGGATGTTCGCGGGCAGGTTCGAGATCCAGTACTTCACCGGCTCCGCCTCACCCTCGGGCCACTGCGCGATCAGCCAGACCAGCGGAATCGTCCCGTCGGCCGCCGGTTTCGGGCGGCGGCCGACGAGGCGGACCCGAAGGAGCACGAAGTGCGAGCTCATCGCGGCCTTGGAGCCTTTGCGCCAGGTCAGCGTCCGGCCACGGCTTCTTCCGGCAGCCAGCACGTGGTCGCGTAAGGAACGTGGCCGGGTGCGGTATCGGGGCAGAGGGCGGGGACCGAGCCCGCTGTAGGCGGGCTGATGCGGCTCGGCATCCTCACCGTGGGCAGTCATCTCACCCTTGACCTGCAGGACGTAGGCCAGACCCCGGTCTTCCAGGCCGTGACGGAAGTCGGCGTTCGCGCCGTAGCCGGCGTCGGCGACCAGTGCGGCGGGCCGCAGGCCGATCGCGGACAGCTCGTCGAGCATCTCCAGCGCGAGCTGCCACTTCGCGCGGTGATGTTCGCTGTCGGGGATCCGGCAGGCAGCCCGGCGTGCAGCGGCCTGGGGCCCGTCCCATGCGGCGGGCAGGAACAGCCGCCATGACAGCGGGCACGAAGCCGTGTCCGAGGCGGCGTGGACGCTGACACCGATCTGGCAGTTGCCGACCTTGCCCAACGTGCCGGAGTACTGGCGGGCCACCCCGGGCGAAGCAGTGCCGTCCTTGGGGAAACCGGTGTCGTCCACCACCCACACCTCAGGGCGGACCACAGCCACCGCCCGCCAGGCCAGTCGGGCCCGCACGTCAGCGACCGGCCAGGTCGAGGACGTCATGAACTGCTGCAACCGCTGATGGTCCACCCCGAGACGCCCGGCCATCGGCTGCATCGACTTGCGTCGGCCGTCCAGCAACAGGCCCCGCAGATACAACTGGCCCTTCTCCAGCCAGTCCCGCCGCACCAGCGGCGCGAACACCTCGGAAGCGAACTCCTCCAACCGGACCCGCACCGCCGCAAGCTCCCCAGCCCTCATACAGCCAGCGAACTACCGAACACCCGACGTGACAAGACCGGATAACAAAGCACTACTAGGGTGAAGGCTCGGACGTCCCCGCGGCCGGGCTCCGGCCCGGACCGCCTTCCTCCAGGAGTCACCCGTGGCGCGCTCGCTCGACGGCCTCGTCTTCGTTCCCGTGGCCGACCAGGCGCCCGGCCAGGTCGGCCGGCTGACCCGGTTCGAGTACCACGAGCAGGACGGCCGGGTCTGGGCCGAATACCGTGGCGGGGACGTGGCCAGGGGCTACCTCGTCGGCACCCGCGCCGACCGCACCGTCGAATTCCGCTACGTCCAGCTCCGGCTCGACGGCACGACCGCGTCCGGGCATTGCACCTCGCTCGTGACGGAGCTCCCCGACGGACGCCTCCGTCTGGAGGAAACGTGGACGTGGGAGTCCCAGCAGGGCAGCGGCACCAGCGCCGTCGAGCAGCTGCCCGGCTGATCATGGAGTTCGGCCGTTATAGGCCGTGACGGCAGGCGGTGAAGGAGCCGCCCCGCGACGATGGAGTTCGGGCTTTCGGGTCGGCGAGAAGATCGCGTGGTGCCGTGCAGCCTCGCCGACCGTCGCCCGGCCGAGCAGCTCGGCCACCTCGGCCACTTCGCCGACGGTCGTACCGAACCGGAGCGGTCCGACGCCGACACCCGGCACATAGGACCACTCGTCCCGTCCGGCGGCTGCGGTCCTGAACTCCATGGTCACTCCTCCAGAGGCACCTCGACATGCGCGCCGCCCAGTACCGGCCCCCTGCCCCACCTGCCCGCGCGGCACCCGCCCCTCCTGAAGGCTGTTGCTTGGTCCTGGGCGTTTCCCTAAGGGCTGTCCCGTAATCCGCGGTGGGTCAGCGCACGGCGTCAGATGCGGTGCATCGCAAGGCGGAGGGTCGTACTCATACCGGCCGTATTCGGGCGATCCGACAACGCAGCGAGGTGCCGTAGCTGGCGTCGTGCGCCCGCCGGGGATTACGGGACAGCCCTTAGCAGCGGTCAGGGGCACGCGGCACTGGCGCGGCGGCACTCGGAGTCTTCCCGGGCGGGCTCAGTTCGATGGTGAGAGGGGCCGCTGTGAAGACGGACGAGTACGTGCCGACAGCGAGGCCGATGAGCAGGGCCAGGGCGAAGTCGGTGAGGGCGTCGTCTGCGAGCAGGGCAAGGGACAGAAGGACCAGTGCCGCGCCCATGCCGGTGTTGACGGTGCGGGGCAGGGTCTGGAGGATCGCCCGGTTGGTGAGGTGGGACGGTGATCCGGTGGGGTTACGGGCGAAGAGTTCGCGGACGCGGTCGAAGAGGACGACGGAGTCGTTGACCGAATAGCCGATGACGGTGAGGAGTGCGGCCAGGAAGACGCCGTCGACGGGTTTGCCGAGCCAGGCGAACACCCCGGTGAGGATGAGTACGTCGTGGGCGAGCGCGCCGACGGCTGCGGTGGCGAAGGTCCAGCGGAATCGCACCGCGAGGTAGAGCAGTTGGGCGCCGAGCGCCAGGCAGAGGGCCACGATGGCGTTGCGGCGCAGCTCTTCGCCGAGGGTGGGTCCGATGAGTTCGTCGCGGAGCACCTCGGTGTCGCCCCCGAGCCGGCCGATGGTCGAGGCGACCGTGGCCGCTTCGCCGTCCGTGAGGTTCTCGGACCGGACCGCCAGCCCGGTGGCACCGGAGGACTGGACGAGCGCGCGGGGGAATCCGGCGTCGGCGAGTGCGGTGCGTGCCAGGTCGGGATCGACCGGGCGGCTGGTGCCGTACTCGATGAGCCGGCCGCCGGTGAACTCGATACCGAAGTCGAGCCCGCGCAGGAGGATGCCGGACGCGCTGAGGACGAGCAGGACGGCCGAGGCCGCCAGCCAGCGGCGCGGCCGCCGCATCAGGTGGGGACTGCGACGCAGCAGGCGGTCGCGTACCCATCCGGTGCCTGCGATCCCCGTGGCACGAGGGTGGCGGAGTACGCAGCGGCGGGCCACCGCGTGTTCGGCCAGGACCCGAGTGATCAGCAAGGCGCTGATCATGGAGGCCAGGACACCGATGGCGAGGGTGATGCCGAAGCCGCGGACGGGGCCGGAGGCGAAGGTGAGCAGCAGGCCGGCGGCGATCAGTGTGGTGATGTTCGAGTCGGCGACGGCGCTCATCGCCCCGCGGAATCCCGCGGTGAGGGCCACGCGCGGACTGGGGCGGCTGCGGGCTGCGTAGTCCTCGCGGGCGCGTTCGAAGACGAGGACGTTGGCGTCCACGGCCATTCCGACGGTCAGGACGAATCCGGCGAGGCCGGGCAGGGTCAGTGTCGCGCCGAGCACCGCCAGGGCGGCGTAGGAGATCAGGCCGTACGCGGCGAGGGCGATCGTGGCGAGCAGGCCCATGAGCCGGTACGCGGCCATGACGAACAGCGCGGTCAGTGCGCTGCCGATGGCTGCGGCCAGAACGGCGGCTCTGATCGCCGCATCGCCGAGGCCTGCGCCGATGGTGCGCTGTTCGATGGTCTCGACCGGTACGGGTAGGGCGCCTCCGGAGATGAGCAGGGCGAGTTCCCGGGCTTCGGATTCGCCGAAGGAGCCGGTGACCTGGGTGGAGCCGCCGGAGATGCCGCCTTGGCAGGTGACGGTCCGGCCGACCTGCGGCGAGGAGATGATCCGGTCGTCGAGGACGATGGCGATGCGACGCCGGGGGTCACCGTCCCCGTGGCAGGCGGCCGCTGCGGTGGCCTGCGTCCACTTGTCGCCGCCCCGGTCGGTGAAGTCGATGGTGACGTGCCACCCGGCGCCGCCCTGTCGGTCGAAGCGCGCATCTGCGCCCTTGATGTCCGTTCCCGTCAGGCCGGCGGTCTGCAACCGCAAGAGCTGTCCGGAGTCGTCGGGCAGAACGCGTTCCGTTCCCGGCTCGGCGCGTGGAGTGCCGGCGGCGGAGGGATCGGCTGCCCTGCCGAGTACCTCGTGGATGGTGAGTT
Source organism: Streptomyces sp. NBC_00029 (assembly GCF_045160505.1). NCBI lineage: Bacteria > Bacillati > Actinomycetota > Actinomycetes > Kitasatosporales > Streptomycetaceae > Streptomyces > Streptomyces sp. NBC_00029. The sequence goes on along the minus strand of NZ_CP108292.1, from coordinate 8,332,897 downwards.
GTGCGGTGCGGCCGAGTACGTCCGCGGCTCTCTTCGGGTCGTGGACGCCGGGCAGTTCGACGATGATGCGGTGGTCGCCGGAGCGTACGAGGGTGGGTTCGGCGAGGCCGAGCGCGTCGATGCGGCCGCGCAGGACCTCCAGGGTGCGGTCGGTCGCTTCGCGGCCGGCGGGCGCGGTGGGGGTGGAGCGGGTCTCCAGCACGATCTGGGTGCCGCCTCGCAGATCGAGTCCCAGGCGGATCGGCGTGGTGAGGGCAAGGGCGAGTGAACCGGCGATGATCGCGAGGGCGAGCAGCGTGCGCAGGCGCGATGTACGGCCTTGACGTGTGCGACGTTTCAAGAGGGGTCCGTCTCCAGGCAAGCAGGTCGCGGTGGTTGATACCGGTGCCGCGACCGGGGAAGGGGGGTGTCGTCAGATGCCTGGTGGCGTGGGCGGTGACCGTCCGCTGTCCTGGGCGGGCCGGCTGCCCGGGAGGGACGAGCGGGTGGGTACGCGCACGCACGGGCAGGCGGTCGCCCCTGCGGATGCACCGTCCGTACTCCCGGTTCGGGGGTCCGGCGGGGAGGGCCGCTCGTCGAGGTGTGCGGGGCGGGGCCGTGCCTGAGCCGGGCAGGCGGTGGGCTCTCCGTCGCCGGGACGGGCCGCATCACGGGCGAGGTCACCGTCGCGGTCGGGGCCGCGGGCCGGGGGCGTCGCCGCGGCCGCTGCCGCCGAACGGGCGGCCGGGGTCTGGACGCCTGGCCCGCTCGCCGGGGCGGTCGCCGCCAGCAGGGCGGCGAGCGCCACGAGCAGCGCCAGCGCCGCCGCGAACCGGTGGGGCGCGGCCGGGGCGGAGCCGGGTGCCGGATCCATGTACCGCCCCCTTTCCGGGAGTCGACGTGCGAAATGGCAGAGGGGCATGACGGAGCCGGTGCGGGCACGCAGGGCAGTGGGAGGTCGAGCGACCGGAGTTCAGGCTTCGATGAGTCCGGCGCGAATGGCGTACCGGGCCAGCGCCAGCCGGTCTCGCAGACCGAGCTTGTGCATCAGGTTCTCCCGGTGGCGGTGCACGGTCTTGACGCTGATGAACAGGATCTGGGCGATGTCCTTCGACGAATGGCCCTCCGCGACCAGTTTCAGCACCTCTTCCTCGCGCGGTGTGAGGAGGCTCCCGGGGCCGGCCGTACGGTTGGCCGCTCGGTCCAGATGGCTGCGCACCTGGGTGCTGACCGCGGCGGGGTAGAGGAACGGCTCGTTGCGCATCGCGGCCCGGCATGCGCTCACCAGGTCGCGGTCGGCGACGGACTTCAGTACGTACCCGCAGGCGCCGGCCCTGAGCGACTGGATGAGGTACTGCTCGTTGTCGTGCATGGTGAGCATCAGGATCCGCAGGTCCGGTTTGAGCAGGACCAGTTCGCGAGCTGCCTGGAGTCCGGTGAACCGGGGCATGGAGACGTCCAGGACGGCAAGGTCGATGTCCTCGGTGCGGGCCGCGTGGACGGCTTCCGCTCCGTCCCCCGCTTCGGCGACGACCCGCAGGTCGGGCTCCTGGTCGAGGATCAGGCGTACGCCGCGGCGCACGAGGGCGTGGTCGTCGGCGAGGAGGATACGGATCGGCCCGGTGCGGGGAGAGGGAGCCGCGGGGGCCGGGACGGGTTCGGGAGGAGGGGCGGGGTCGGGCATGGTCAAGGCTCCCTGGCTTGCGGGGTGGCGAGTCGGATCCGGGTGCCCCTTCCGGGCGTGGAGATGACGTGGAGGGCGGCTCCGGCGAGCAGGGCCCGTTCGCGCATGCCGCGGATCCCGGCACCCTCGTGCACGGCGGCGATGCCGCGGCCGTCGTCGGCGACCTCCAGGACCACCGTTTCGCCGTCGCGGAGCAGGCTCACTTCGATGCACGAAGCGTCCGCGTGCCGGACTGCGTTCGTCAGGCTTTCCTGGGCCACCCGGTACAGCACGAGCTCGATCTCCCGCTCCAGTTCGGGCAGTTCCTCGTCGAAGCGCAGGGCGACCCTGAGGCCGCTGTGCGTGGCGAAGTCCCGGGTGAGGGAGCTCAGCGCGCTGGGCAGCCCCAGGTCGTCCAGGACGCCGGGGCGCAGGCGGCGCACCAGGCGGCGGACTTCGTCCAGGCTGTCGCGGGTCACCTCGCGGGCCTGCTGCAGTTCCTCGCGCAGCGGCTCGTCGGCCGCGTTCGCCGCGCGTCCCAGCACCAGGAGGACCGCGGTCATGCTCTGCCCGACCTCGTCGTGCAGTTCCTGGGCCATGCGCCGGCGCTCTGCCTCCTGGGCGAGCAGCACCCGGGCGCTGGAGGTGGCGCGTTCGTGCTCCAGACGGTCCAGCATGGCGTTGAAGGTGCGGATCAGCTCGGTCATCTCGCGGCCGGCGCCGTTGCTTGCGCCTGCGCCGTCGGACCGGGGCAGGGACAGGCGCTGTCCTGGACGCAGCAGGTCGACGGTGCTCATCAGCCCTGCCAGCCTGCCGAGCGGGGCCAGGCCCCAGCGCAGCAGTGTGGCGTTGGCGACCAGCATGATGGCGAGACCGCCCACCAGCACGACCGCCTCGGTCAGCAGCACGGGCACCGAGACCGTTACCGGCGCCCACAGGAGCAGCGCCGTCGCGATGCCCAGCACCATGGCGTTCAGCCCGAAGACCCGCCAGAACAGCGACACGAAAGCCTCCCACTCCTCCTACGGCCGGACTCGGTCCGGTGCTCCTCCGGTACTCCCCGTCAGCCTGACGGATGCCTTTGATTACCGCTTAATCCGACCCACTGTGCCTTCGATGTAGCAGCCCGTCTATGGGTGCTGAGCCCCATATCGGAGGCCAGATACCTTCTCGGCCGTGATGGTCCGGCGCGGACGGCAAATGGGTCATGCGCCCCATGGGCTTCCGATGGCGGGGCGGGCAGGCTCGGGGTGACCGAGACCGGGCAGCCGCCCCGTCCGACCGGCGGCGACGAAAGGAACCCCCGTGCCCTCCGACACATCCCCGGCCCGCCCCCGCCCCGGACGGCTGACCCCGTCCGACGCGCGCCAACGCCTCGAAGACGCGCGGAGCAGCCGCGCCCTGCAACTGCGCGCCCTCGACAGCGGCCCGAGCCGGGAGGGCCACCTCGTCGCCACCCAGACCGAGGCCAATCAGCGGGTCATTGCCGAGATCGACGCCGCCGTCGCCCGGCTCGAGGCCGGCTCCTACGGCACCTGCCAGGCCTGCTCCACGTACATCCCCGTGGAACGCCTGGAGATCCTCCCCTACACGCGGTACTGCGTTCCCTGCCAGCACCGCGCCACCACCTGATGCCGACCCCGCCCAGCCGCCCGTCCCGCCCTGTCCACCTGGGGTGAAATCATGAAACAGACCATCGCCCGGCAGAGCACACACCTGTCGCCGGCGGACATCGCCACGCTGCGGGAGAACCTGCACGAACAGCTCGTCTTCCGCCGGGAACAGCTGTGCAGGCTCACCGCCGCGCATCCGGCTCCGGACCACCAGGCCGAGGTGCGTGTGGCGCTCGCCGCCGCCGCGTACATGGTCTTCGTCGACGTCCGGGCCGCACTGCTTCGCATTGCGGACGGCCGCTACGGCGCCTGTCACTTGTGTCGGCGGCCCATCGACCGCGAGCGTCTGATGATCGTGCCGCAGGCACGCTACTGCGCCCGATGCCAGCAGGTACGGGAGGCCGGACGGTGACCGCCGGCACCCCCTTCGCCGATGCCGCAGCCTCCCGTACCGGTCACCGGCCCTGGCCGCTGTGCCGGCAGTGCTGCGGCCTGGCCCTGGAACTGGGCAGCGCCCGCACCCGCGCCTGGGTCGCGGGACGCGGGATGCTCCTGGACGTGCCCACCGTCACCTTCCCCGGGGCGAAGGTGGTCCACCCCGTCCGGCACGGTGCGATCGTGGACGTCGCCGGTACCGCCCGGATGCTGGACCGGCTCCTGCGCCCCCGCCTGCCCCGCCGCACCCGCCCCCTGGTCGTGATCACCACGCCCGTGCTCGACGGCCCCGCGCACCGGGAACGCGCCCGCACCGCCGTACAGGTTCTGCGCCCGCGCACCGTCCTGACCGTGCCCGCCGCCCGCGCCATCGCCCTGACCGCGGACGCCGACCTCACCCGGCCGCTGCTCGTGGTGGACGTGGGCGCCCACCTCACCGAAGTGGTCCTCCTCGGCGAGGGCGCCGTCGTCGACGCCCGCTGCACCGCCCTGGGGACCAACGACCAGGCCCGCAGCCCCGACGTCACAGGGAGGATCAGTGAGACGGTCGCCCGAATGATCACCTCGATGGTCCGCCAGGACCCCACGGGACTCGCCGCCCGCGCCCTGGAACGAGGCGCTCTCCTGGCCGGCGGCGGCGCACTGGTCCCCGACCTCGCCCACCGGCTCACCGACACGCTGCGGACCCCCCTGCACGTGGCCCCGGCGCCGCACACCGCCGCCCTCCGCGGCGCCGCCAAGGTACTGCACGCCGCACACTCCCACCCCTCGCTCCGCGGGAGGTGACCAACATGGGACCCCGCACTCCTCCCGGATGTGAAATTGCGGGCGGGGGTTACGCCTCAGGACGGGCGCAGCCGACCACGGCTGCCCCGCACCACGCAGGGCCATCTGTTCGACGCGGGGTCCGTCACTCCGTCACCGTGGTGTGAGGCCAGGGGTGTCCGGGCCACGCGGGTGACTTTCGGGCCCGGTTGGCCGATGCCGCACCAGCGTGTCGGCGCGCCTCGGTGCGCGCTGGACGAATGTGGGTGGATCGTCCGCAACTCGCTGTAGGGCGCCCTCGCCGGGAGTGTGAGTCATGTTCCGTTTCCTGCCCGTCCTGCCAGCCGCGCTCGCCCTGACCGGGGCTCTCGCCGCCCCCGCGGCCGCCGCCGCGGCCGACCCGAGGCCGATCACCTCGCCGTACGTGCAGGCGGCGGCTGATGTCAGTGCCGCCGGTGCGCTGAAGCGGGCGAAGAACATCGACTGGGTGCGTCACGTCAACACCGGGCGGTACTGCGTCAACGTCAGCGAAGAGGTGAACCTGGCGTTCAGCGTGGTCCACGTCGAGCTGCCCAATTCCAACCGCCGGAGCTTCAGCACGGACCCGAACTCGACCTGCGGTCCGGACTCGGTCACCGTCTTCACGTACGACCTCAACGGCAACTACGTGGACAACCCCTTCACGGTCACCGTTTTCTGACCCGTTCCACCCGGGTGGTCGCCCGGCCAGGTGCGTCCGGGCGCGCGGCGCAGGCGGTGTTCGCCGGCTCGCCCACTGAGCTCGACAGGGCACCAACACCAACAACGCCTGCTCGAACCCCGGCCGCGCACACATCGGTGCCACCAACTGCTGAGACCGAGGTTCCTGGGTCTTCGCGTGTGTCGCGGACGGACCGCTTCAGCGCTCAACCGGGTTGAGGTGGCCGCCCTCCACGAGCGACCACAGCGCCGGGCTACCGGCGGCGGGGGGTCTGCTCGGCGAGCACGGTGGTGGCGCGCTCCAGCAGGGCGCAGAGGGCGGCGTACTCCCCAGGCTTGAAGGCCTCGGCGAGGGCGCGTTCGAGGACGATGACCTCCTCATAGGCGCGGTCCAGCACGCTGCGACCCTGGTCGGTCAAGGAGGTGAGGAGGACCTTGGCGTGGGCCGGTGACGGCGTACGGGCGATGAGGTCCTTCTTGTGCAGGCCGGTCAGGACCGTTGCCATGGTCTGCTGGGTGACGCCGCAGGCCCGGGCGAGCTGGGCGCCGGACAGGTCCGCTTCCGCCGCGAGCACGAGCATCACGGTGTACTGCGTCATGGTCAGGCCGTGGCTTCGCAGGACGGCCTCGTGGTGGCCCATCAGGGCCTGTTCGGCGCGCCGGATGCGTCCGCACAGGTGGTCCTCGGCCGGGATCCCGGCTCCCTGGTTCGCCGCCGTGGCGACCATCGATTCCTCCATTTTGAATCAGCTCCCTTAGTTGACTCAGCATGCTGATTCACCTACGGTCTCCACAGCACCTGTATCAGCATACTGACTCACCAGGGAGCGCAGACATGAAGGCTGTCGTCCTCGACACCGACGACCGGTTCCGGCTGACCGACATCGACCGGCCCGCGCCCGGCCCCGGCCAGGTCGCCATCGCCGTCCGCTACGCCGGAATCCAGTGGGGCGACGAGCTCGTGCGCCGCGGCCACTTCCCGGTAGCGAGGCCCTTCGTCTCCGGGTTCGAGGCCGCGGGGCAGGTCGTCGATGTCGGCCCCGGTGTCGACGAGGCCCTGCTGGGACGGGCGGTCACCGCCCTGACCGGAGGAGGCGCCTTCGCCGAGGTGGTGATCGCCTCTGCCGCGCTCACCTTCGACGCCGGGGGGCTCGACCCGCGCACCGCCGCCGCGTTCGGCTGGGCGACTCCGACCGCATACGACCTGATCCACACGGTCACCCAGGTGCGGCCGGGCGAGCGCGTCCTGGTCCACGCAGCGGCCGGCGGCGTCGGCACCATGGCCGCCCAGTTCGCCCGGGCCGCCGGCGCCGGGCGGATCGTAGGCGTCGTCGGCGACTCCGAACGCGCGGCCTACGCCGCTCGCTTCGGCTACGACCGGCTGATCACACGTGCCGAGTTCGCCGGGGCGGGGGAGAACGGGCCGACGGGAGAGGAACCGTTCGACGTCGCCCTCGACCCGGTCGGGGGCCCCACCCGCCTGGCCAGCCTGCGGTGGCTGGCCCCCCACGGGCGGCTGGCAATGTACGGCGCCCTGGCCGGCTCCGCGCCCGCGGCACTCGACAGCGACGAACTGCTGATGAGCGGCCGGTCCGCACTGTCCTACAACAGCGACCTGCTCAGCCGGACCCACCCCGAACGGCTCGCCGACAGCGCCCGGCACGCCCTGCGGGCCGTGGCCGAGGGCCACATCCGGCCGGACATCACCGCAGAGTACGAGATGACCGACCTCGATCAGGCGCTGGACCGGCTCGCCGGGGGAAGGACATACGGCAAGAGCATCGTGCGGGTCGCGCCGCACCTCACGTGACCGGGCATCGGCAGGGCAAGGGCCCATGGGGCAGGTGCAGTGCTCGGTCGCACCCCGCTGCTACGGAGCGCTCCGGCCGGCGGGGCCGCCGGCTGGAGCGCTCCGGTGGAACCGGAAACCCCGGGGGTCAGTCCTGGTCCTGGGCGTACTGAGCCGCATGCCAGCTGGAGTCGATGGCGGGATTGGCCAGGGTCCCCCAGAAGCGATCGTCAGGTATCGATGGCAGTGGCGGATTGCCCAGGTCCGCGTGCAGATCCGTACGCCAGTCGACAGTGAGACGGGCGCGGATGCTCGCGCTCTCGCACACGGACCTGTGGGGCGAGCCCCAGATTCCGTGCACCATCTTCTCCGCGGCCCACCTGCGAGGAGCGTCCCGGTGGGTGTTCGCCTGCACGATCACCGTGCGCAGTCGCAGGGCCAGCGGGTCGGTCTGTTCCGGACGTGGTGGGGATTCGCCCCGGTCCAGCGCGTCCAGGGCCGACCTGACCTCCGGGTACTTGTTCAGGCCCGTTTCCACGGCCACTCTGCGCAGCTGCTTCCGCGCGGCCTTGGCCACCTGCTCACGAGGCAGGACCGCCAGCAGCGCACCGAGTTCCTCGAGACCGTCGAGGAAACCGACATGCAGGACATCGGTGGGACGGCAGGACAGGTCCAGCTCCGGCAGCAGCTCGTCCGGTCGGGGAAGGGGATCATCGGCGCTGCCCCAGTCCGGTCCGGGAGGCCCGGCCCATTCCCAGAACAGCCGGCCGTTGAACGTGACGGCACCCCCGTCCCGGCCCCCTTCCAGCTGGTCGGCCAGGTCTGCCAGATACGCGCCCAGCGAGTCGGCCCGCCCGAAGTCGGTGCCGGTCTCATCGAAGAAGCGTCCGATCGCGCCGTAGGAGTCCTGCCCCCGGCGGCAGTCGATCGTGAGACCGTCGGCCGTCACCCCGTAGGAACCGAACTTCAAGTAGGCGTCGATCCAGTAGTGCTCGGCCTCCTCCTCGTTCAGGTCCTCGGCGATGCTGCGCATGAACCTGGTGTCCCCGACGATCTCGCTCACCGACAGCAGCCGGTCGTGCGTGCTGAACCGGAAGGCTTCCGCGCCGTCCAGAGCCCCGTTGTGCCGGAGCAGTGACGCGACCAGATCGGGAGGGAAGGTGACGCCCAGTTCCTCCTCTGCCGCAGCTATCTCCTCATGGTCCGCGGGCGGCCCGAGCGTGGCGAAGGTGCGGGGGGCCTTCTCGCGCAGCCACTCGTCGATGCGGACCCACGAATCCCGGACCAGGTCTTTTGTCATGAGCTGAGCCTAGAGAAGGACACTGACAGCCTGATCGCCGCCCACCGGCCGCGGGGCGGGGCAGGCAGAATCCGCTCGCCGCGTCGGCGGAGCAGATGGCAAGGTGCGGAGGATGACGCCCCAGCATCAGATTCGTGCCGACTACGACGCTCGCACGATCGTGGTCTATCAGGCCTACTCGCCCGCCATAGCTGACGCCGCACTGCGAGCGGGCCGCTTCGTCGCGCCGTTCTCGTTCGGCCGGATGACGTGGATCAAGCCGTCGTTCATGTGGCTGATGCACCGCAGCAACTGGGCCCGCAAGCCCGGCCAGGAACGCGTTCTCGCGGTGCGGATCACCCGGGAGGGCTGGGAGGAGGCCTTGTCCCGGGCCGTGCTGACGACCGCCGACCCGGTGGCGATGGCCCGGGCAGCCGTACATGTCCAGTGGGACCCGGAGCGCTCGCCGCGCGGGGCGGCACTGAACCACTACAGCATCCAGGTCGGCATCGGTCGTCATCTGATCCGCACGTTCACCGACGACTGGATCGTCGGTCTCACCGACCTCACCCCTCAGATCCGAAAAGCTTCGACCCTGATACAGACCGGGCAGGCCGCCAAGGCACAGCGCTTGTTCCCCGCGGAGCGCATCTACCCCACACCCCGGACACTGGAGGACGTCATTTCCCCAAGGAATTGACGGCGGCCTGCTGAGATCCGCCCGCGATCGCCGGCACTTCGATTCACGCCACACGCCCTACAGGCGGACGTTCCAGTCCACCGTGGAGCGCAGGGTGCGGATGACCTTCGGGTCGCGCACCGACGGGGTGCGGTCCTCCGCCGTGACCGACAGGCGGTGCGTGCGGAGGTCGAAGAGCCACAGCTCCGCCACCGGCACCTCCGTGCGGCCCGCGAACCGCTTCAGCTCCCGGCCGTCGAGGTACCAGCGGACCACGAGCTGACGGCCGTCCGCGCCGGCCAGCTTCGGTACGGACACCTTCGCCGTGTTGCGCAGCCGTAGGGTGCGGTCCGTCGGGGTGACCGGGCTGACGATCCGCGCGTGCTGGTAGAAGCCGCCGATCATCGACTCGACCCCGGGCAGGTTGAAGGGCTTGCCCAGGACCCGCATGAGCGAGTTGTCGGTGGGCCGGTAGAGCCCGGTCACGAAGTAGTTGCCGCCCTCGTACGCGCCGACCGTGCCGCCGTCCGGTGATTCCTCGCCGAGCCAGCGGTGCCACTTGGCCCGCCGGTCGGCCATGCGTTCGGCGGTCAGGGCCGAACTGTTGGATTCGGCGGGCTCGGGGCCGGTGTACTTCTCGTAGTCCGGGACGCCCGGGTAGAAGTATTCGTCGGCGAGCTTGCCGAGGGAGTGGCCGGTCTCGTGGATGGCGACCTGGCCGGACTTCGGGTGGCCCGCGGAGGCCGTCGATATGCCCTCGTAGCCGAGGGTGGCGCTGGGCTCGTTGTAGCCCGCCCCGCCGTACTTGGCGCTGTTGGCCAGGACGATGACGAGGTCGGCGGCGGGCGCCTTCGCCACGTACGCGTCGACCTTGGGCTGGTCGATGCAGAGCAGCCGCTCGATGTTCTCGCACCAGAAGTACGAGCCGAGGGCGGTGTCGCGGACGGTGGCCGGGTCGGGGTCGCCCGAGACTCCGGAGTCGTGCGAGACCGCGTCGACCGTCCAGACGTTGAAGAGGTTGCGGTACGTGGTGTAGGGCTCGACGGCGGTCACCTCGGCCCATTTCTGCTCGGCGTCGGTGTGGAACCGTGCCAGCTCGTCGGCGGTGTAACCGTCGCCGATGACCACCACGTCGAGGCGGTCCGCGGTGGAGCCGTTGTCGATCATCTTGGTGACCCCGCCGTCGGCCGCCCGCTCGGCCGGGGAGAGCCGGCCCGAGGCCTTCGCGGGGCTGCCTGCGGCGGGGACGCGGGCGTGGCCCGAGCCGGCGTCACCACCGTGTTCCGGCCCCGGTATCTCGACCTCCACCCGGGGAGCGCCCGCGGCGCCCGCGCCACCCGCCGCGTCCGCGGGTCCGGCGGCCACCAGTGCGGCGGTGGCGCAGATCGCCGCGAGAGCTACGCGCCAGGCCGGGCGCACGGCCGGACGACGCCGGGCCGGTCCTCCTGCCGGTACCTCGGCCGGTCCCCCGACTGCGCCTCTGACTGGATCCATGAAGTCCTCCCCCGGGAACGGAAGTTGAGCGGTTTGTTAAACCGTTTGTTAAGTGCAGTGAATCGGTTGCTTAAACTAGGTGGCGCACGGGACGTGCGCAATGCCTGCTCCCCCTGAATACTGGGGAGTTCGAGCAACCAGGGGGACTTCATGGACGAACCGGCGCGGATCGGTCGCAGGGTTCAGCGCATGCGCGGTGAACTCGGTCTGACCCAGCGGCAATTGGCCGAACCCTCCTATACATCGGCCTACATCTCCACGCTGGAGTCGGGCAAGGTACGGCCCTCCGAGACGGCATTGCGCTTCCTCGCCGACCGCCTGGGGACCTCGTACGAGGAGCTGGCCACCGGCCGACCCGCCCACCTGGCCACCGAGCTGCGGCTCGCGCTCACCGACGCCCAGCAGACCCTCGCCACGGGTGCGGCCGACGAGGCCGCCGTACGCTACCGGCGGCTGCTCGGCGAAGCAGAAGCGCTCGGGCTGGCCCCCGAACAGGCGGAGGCGCGGCTCGGGCTCGGCGAATGCGCGCTGGAGTCCGGCGAACTGCCGGACGCGATCGGTCACTTCGAGGCGGCCGAGCGCCTCCTGGCGGACGAGCCCCTGCCCCGCCGGGCCCGGCCGATCCGCGGCCGGGCCGTCGCGCACCTGCTGGCCGGCGAACTGCGTTACGCCTGCTACCTGCTGGAATCCGCCATCGACGAGCTGGGCTCGAGCGGGCTCGCCGATCCCGAGGCACTGGTGCTCCTCAACGCCGCGATCATCGGGCCGTACCTGGACATGGGTGCCCACGCCCGCGCCGCCCGCGCCGCCGAGCTCGCACTCGCGCTGGCTCCGCAGGTCAGCGACCCGGCGCTGGTGGCCGGCATGCACCGGCAGGTGGCCCGGACCTTCCTGGCCGGCGGGCGGGTGGCCGACGCGGACGCCTCACTGGCCAAGGCCCAGGAGATCTACGGCCAGTTGCGGCTGCGGACCGACCTGGCGCACTGCCACTGGATGCGCGGATACGTACAGGCGCAGAACGGCGAGCTCGCCTCGGCGGAGCGGGAGCTGCGCACGGCCAGGGACATGCTGTCGGCGCGGCGCGCCGGGCTCTACACGGCGCAGGTGGAGGTCGAGCTGGCCGACGTACTGCGCCAGCTGGGCCGGTACGAGGAGGCGGCCGGGCTGCTCTCGGCCCTGCTGGAGCTCGGGGACAGTCACGGCGCCGTGCACGCGGGCGGGGCGCACCGGCTCCTCGGCCTGATGGCCGAGGAGCGCGGCGAGGCGGAGTCCGCGGAGGAACACTACGTACAGGCGCTGGCGCTGCTGGAGCGCAGCGGGGCGACGGGCGATCTCGCCGACCTGTGCCGGCTGCTGGGCGATCTGCTGCGGCGTACGGGACGGGTCGAGGCGGCCATGGACGCGTACCGCACGGGCCTGGGGCACCGGGCGGCGCCCGGGACCACCACCCTGGGACCGGCGCCCGCGACGCCGGCCCCGCGCACCCCCCGGGTCAGTGGTTCTCGGTCGGCTGCAGGTCCCGCGGAATGAGCGTCCAGGTCGTGGCCGCCGCGGCGACCGCGAGGACGGCGGCCAGCAGGAACGCCGGGGTGATCGCCAGGGTGTAGGCGTGCGAGGCGGTGTCGAGCAGGGCCTGGCCGACGGCGCCGCCGAGGCGTTCGGCGGTGTGCGCGGCCTCGCCGACGGAGTCCCGTACGGCGGCGGTGCTGGGGCCGTCCAGGTCCAGGGCGGGCAGGTTGCCGCGGTAGAGCGCCGCCGCGGTGGAGCCGAGGACGGCGACGCCCATGGCGGAGCCGAGTTCGTAGCAGGTCTCCTCGATGGCGGCGGCGCTGGAGACCTCGGCGGCGGGCGCGGCGGAGACCAGCGTCACCGAGGCCACGGTGGTGGCGAGTCCGGCGCCCAGGCCCATCACGGTCAGGGCGGCCGCGAAGGCCGGGTAGCCGAGGTCGGTGAACTGCTGGAAGGTCCAGGGCAGGGCCATGCCGGCGGCCAGGACGACCAGTCCGGCGCCGAGCACGTGGCGGATCGCGAACCGCTGCATCAGCGACGGGGCCACCATCGAGGCGGCAATCAGTGCGAGCGGGGCGGGCAGCAGGCGCAGTCCGGCCTCCAGCGGGGTGTAGCCCTCGCCGTACTGGAACCACTGGGTGACCAGGAACAGGATGGCGCCCATGCCCACCATGGGCAGGAAGATCGCGGTGGCCGCGACGCTGAACGCGGGCCTGGCGAACAGCCGTACCTGCAGCAGGGGGTTGTCCAGGCTCAGCTGGCGGCGCACGAAGACGGTCAGGGCAACGGCGGCGATCAGGAGCAGGGCCCAGGGCAGCGGCTCGGCGATCCCGCTCTTGCCGAGCTGCTTGATACCGCCCGCGAGGGCGAGCATGCCGATGACGGACTGGCCGACGCCCCACCAGTCCCACTTGCCGGCGCTGCGCGGCGAGCGCGATTCGGGCAGGTAGCGCAGGCCGGCCGCGACGATGACGGCGGCGACGGGGAGGTTCAGGAGGAAGGCGGAGTGCCAGCCGTAGTCCTGGACCAGGAGTCCGCCGACGACGGGCCCGAAGGCCATGCCGCCGCCGAAGACGGCAGCCCAGACGGCGAGCGCGAAGGCGCGCTCCTTGGCGTCGGTGAAGACGGTGCGCAGGATCGACACGGTGGACGGCATGATGGCCGCGCCGCCGATGCCGAGGAGGGCGCGGGCCGCGATCACGTGCCAGGCCTCGGTGGAGAACACGGCTATGAGCGAGGCCAGCGAGAAGATGCCGAAGCCCGCCATCAGCAGCCGCTTGCGCCCCCAGCGGTCGCCGAGCGCACCGGCGGTGACCAGCAGGCCGGACAGGGCGAGCGCGTAGATGTCGATGATCCACAGCTGCTGCACGGCCCCGGGCCGGAGGTCACCGACGAGCGAGGGAAAGGCCACGTTGAGGATCGTGGTGTCCATGGAGATGAGCAGGAGGCTGCCGGAGAGGATCGCCAGGACGATCCACCTACGGGGGTCCAGCGCGGGGGTGTGCATGAAGTTCCGTTCAGAGGTGCGCACGCTGCGCACGGTGGAGGGGAGTTTCAGGGCGCGGGAGCGCCGGCGGGGGGCTGCGCGACGGGCCGCGTCCCGCTGAGGAAGGAGGTCAGGACCAGGTGGCCGATCTGGCGCGGGGCGAGGTGGCCGTCGCGCACGCCCTCGGCGGCCGCGTCGAGCAGGCCCCAGAGCGAGTACCAGATCCAGTACGGCGGCAGGTCCGCGCGCAGCCGGCCCAGCCGCTGGCCGTGGGCGAGGAAGGCCAGGGCCCGCTGGTCCTGCCGGTCGACGCCGGCCCGGAACTGCGGGTCCGCGAGGACGGTGGCGTCCCGCGAGGCGAATCCGTAGAGGTGCGCGGCGGGCATCAGGGCGATGACCAGGTCCTCGATGGCGGTGTCGAATGCGGCCGCGTCGGCGCCCGGCGCCAGGTCGAGGGGGGCCAGGCACTCGTCGACCACCTCGATCGCCCGGACGGCGACGGCCTTGAGCAGTGCCTCGCGGGTTGCGTAGCGGCGGCTCAGCGTGGCGCGGCTGGTGCCGATGCCGGCGGCGATCTGCACCATCGAGGCGCTGTGATCGCCGGCGAGGATGCGGGCGGCACCGTCCAGCAGTTCTTCTTCGTTCACCATGAGTGAGCCTCCTTCGCCTCGAACGATACAAGATTGTCTCATTCGAGGCAAAGGAGATGCATGACCACCACACAGGGATCACCAGGAGGGCGCGGTGAGCGCGGTGACCCCCGGCAGGAATCCGGCGTGCACCTGCCCGCGCATACGAACACGGGAGAGCCCGAACCGGCGCCGGCCGCGACCCTGCCCGTCGTCATCGTCGGACTGCACGGCGACGCCAGGTCTCACCCGGCCCGGAGCGCGCACGGCTGACCCGGCTCCGGGAGTCGTGCCTGCTGACCGGAGGGATCCGCCCGGGCTACTCCCCGGTGGTTCGGGCACGGGCCCCCGTGCGGGTGCGGCCGGCGGTCTGGGCCCGCTGCGGGTGGCGGCGTACGTACTCGTGCTCCAGCTCGTTCATCCGCTTCGTGTGGGTGACCAGGGCGTCGTCGGACCCGTGCAACAGGGTCTCGTGGCGCGTGCGGTGAATGGCCTCCAGCTCCTTGAGCAGCCGGCCCTCCTCCAGTTTCTGCGCCGACGGACCGCCGTCGTTCTCGGTCATGGCACGTACACCTCCTCCGCCGGGCCGCGGGATCACACTCGTCCGTCCTCCCCGGCCACTCCATCATCCCCCGCACCGCGGGACAGGGCCTCCGGGCGCACGAATCCGGCCGCCCAGCGGGAGTAGACACTGTCTACACCTGCTGGTAGACAGTGCCCATGGACCAGGAGAGACCGCTCCGGGAGCGGCTGATCGACGTGGGCGTGGAGCTCGTCATGAGCGAGGGGACCGGCGCTCTGGGGCTGCGGGAGATCGCCCGCCGGGCCGGCGTCTCGCACGGGGCGCCGCGCCGGTACTTCCCCACGCACCAGTCGCTGTTGTCGGCGATCGCCCGGCGCGGGTTCGAAGAGCTCGGCGCCCGGTTCGCGACCTCGGCGGCGGGCGCCGGGGAACTGCCCCCGCGCGAGCGGGTGCGGGCGATCGGGTGCGCGTACGTCGGCTACGCGCTGGAGCACGCGGGGATGTTCGAGCTGATGTTCCGGCACGACCTGCTGGACAGTACGGGCCGGGGGCCCGCCGAGGGGCCGCGGCTGCGGGAGACCACGCTCGCGATGTTCGGCCTCCTCGTCGGACTCGTCCGCGAGTGCGGGGCGGCCGAACCCTCCGTCACCGCCGCCGCGTTGTGGGCCAACCTGCACGGCGTGGCCCAGTTGTGGCGCTGGGGCAGCCTGCCGCTGGTCCTGGGCGGCGCCCCGGCCGACGGCGTCGATCGGCTCGTCGGCGCCGCCGTCGACGCGCACCTCGGGCCGGAGCCCGTATGAGGCAGCGGATCTCACTGCTCGTCAGTGTGGCGGGAGCCATGCTCGTCGCACTGGACGGCACCGTGCTGACCGTGGCGCAGCCGAGCCTGCGGCGCGATCTGGGGGCGAGCGTGGCGCAGGTCCAGTGGACCAGCACCGCCTACTTGCTCGCCGTGGCCGCTTTCCTGGTGGTCGCCGGGCGCCTGGGTGACCGGTACGGGCACTCCCGGCTGCTCTTCGTCGGCGTGCTCGGCTTCGCCGGCGCCTCGGCCGGCATCGTCTTCGCGCCGGGCGTGGGCTGGGTGATCGCCCTGCGCGCCGTGCAGGGCGTGTTCGGGGCGCTGCTGCAGCCCGCGACGCTGGCGCTGCTGCGGCTCGCCTATCCGCCCGACCGGCTTTCCGGCCCGGTCGCCGTGCGGACCAGCGCGATCGGGGTGGCCGCGGCGGCCGGTCCGCTGCTCGGGGGCGTGCTGGTCGACCGGTGGGACTGGCGGGCCGTGTTCGTGATCAATGTGCCGGTGGCCCTGGTGATAGCGGCGCTGACACTCGCCGTACGCGCCCCCGCACCGCCGCGTGCGGAGCGCGGGCGGCTGGAACTCACGGGCGCGGCCCTGCTCGCGACGGCCCTCGCGGTGTTCGTGCACACGCTCGTCGGAGTGCCCGGATACGGGTGGACGGCCTCGCGCACGCTCCTCGGCTTCGGGGCGGCCGCCGCCCTGGCTGCTGTTTTCGTACGCCGTGAGCGCCGGGCGCTGCAGCCCTTCGTACCGCGTGCCGTGGCCCGGTCCACGGCGGTGACGGCCTCGATGGGACTGCTGCTGATCGTCTCCGCGGGCATGTTCGGGGCGCTGTTCACCGCCACGTTCCACCTCCAGGACGTCGAGGGACTGGACCCCCTGGCCACCGGGGTGCGGGTGCTGCCGCTGACCGCGCTGATGGTCGCGGGGGCGCCCGTCGCGGGCCGGGCCCTGCGGCGGTACGGGCCGCGGCGGACCGCACTGGTCGGTACGGGGCTGGTCGTCGCCGGGATCGCCGGGCTGGGCTCCGCGTCCCCGGTGGCCTTCGGGGTGCTCGGCGCGGGGTTCACCGTCGTCATGGTCACCGCGACCGGGGCGGTGGTCGGCGAGGCCCCGGCCGGATACGCCGGGGTCGTCGGAGGGCTCAAGCAGACGGCCATGAACGTCGGCCCGGCGCTCGGGATCGCGGTCGCCGCGAGTGCCGGGCTGCGCGGCTCGGCGCTGGTGGCCCTGTCCGCGCTGGCCGCCGTAGGACTGGTGGCGGCGTCACTGCTGCCCGGCGGCGCGCGCCCGGCAGCTGCGGGCGACCTCGTCGGCGAAGACGAGGGCGGGCGGGGCGAGGGCGGCCCAGCGGCGGACCGCCCATCCGACGGCGAGGGGCGGCAGCGCGGGGATCGGCACGAGGCGCAGCGGGCCGTCTGAGCCGGGGATCTGCCAGCCGGGCAGCGCGGGCACGACGGCGTGTCCGAGGCCCAGTTCGGCCAGCAGCAGGGCGGTGTCCCAGTCGGCCACGCTGGTGTCGGAGCTGACGCGGATGCCGGATTCGGCGAAGGCGGCGTCGAGGTGGGCGCGGGAGGCGGAGTTCTTGGGGAGCCGGATGTGGCGGATTCCGGCGAGGTCGGCGGGTTCGATGCGGGCGCGGGCGGCGAGGGGGTCGTCCGCGCCGACGGCGAGCACCCAGGGCAGTTCCATGACGGGGCGCAGCTCGATGCCGCGGACCGGGCCGCCGATGGTGATCCAGGCGAGGTCGAGGGCGTCGGCGGCGAGGGCGTCGAGGCAGCTGCGGATGGAGTTCTCGGTCTGGAACTCCAGGTTCACCTCGGGGTGGCGGCGGCGGAAGGTGACGACGGCCTCGGACATGAAGTGCCGCACCGTGGTCCCGCCGGTGGTGACGCGGACGGTGCCGCCACCGCCCCGGACGAGGTCGTCGACCCGGCGCAGGGCTCCGTCGAGTCCGGCGATGCCGTCGGCGGCGGCCGCCTGGATGATGCGGCCGGCCTCGGTGGGTACGACCCCGCGGGCGTGGCGCTCCAGGAGGCTCGTGCCGGTCTGCTTCTCCAGGCGGCGGACGTGCTGGCTGACGGCCGACTGGGTGCAGCCGAGGTCGCGTGCCACGGCGCTGAGGCTGCCGGCGCGGCAGACCGCCACGAACACACGAAGATCGTCGAGGGTCATGAGACCCAAGATATCGCTTGGGTATGGGGAGTAAATCGGAGGATTGACTTGGGTTTTCGATGGGATCAAGATCGGTGCAGGGCCCGGGCGGCAACCCGTCCCCGCCTTCGCCACGGTGTCCGGAACCCGGGGCGCGGGCGAGGACGGGTGTCGACCCACCCGGCCCAGGCCCCGGCCCCGATCCGGGCCCGACTCGGGCCCGTCCCGGCCTCAACTCGGTTACCACGAACGACCGGAGGGACACAGCGGTGCCGGATCACGTCGTCGCCTGGCTGCGGGAGCTCGGTGCGCGGGAGATCACTCATCCGGGTGGGACCCTCCTCGCACACCTTGAGCGCGTACGGGGACTCCTCGCGTCCTGGGGTGCGCGGCCCGCGCTCCAACGGGCGGGTCTGTGCCACGCGTTCTACGGCACGGACGGATTCCCCACCGCCCTGCTGCCGCTCGCGCGGCGGGCCGAGCTGGCCGCGGTGATCGGCGACGAGGCGGAGGAGATCGTGTACCTGTACGCGGCCTGCGACCGGGCGGCCTCGTACCCGACGCTCGCCCTCGAGGACGCGGTCTTCCGGGACCGGTTCACCGGCCGCGTCCACTCCCCCTCCCCTGCGTTGCGGCGGGACCTCGCCGAGCTGTCGGCGGCCAACGAGCTCGACCTCGCGCGGATCGATCCCGCCTTTCGCGAGGCCTGGGGAGGCGAACTCCTCGCCCTGTTCACGCGGTTGGGCGGGCTCCTGAGCGAGCCGACCCGGCGGGAGTGCCGGGCCGTGCTCGGCGACGGGGAGGGCTGAGGCGGTCAGGGGGCGGGGCGGCCCGTGAGGGTGATCTCGGCGGCGCTGGTCCACGGGCCGCGGCCGCCCGCCTCGGTCAGTGCTCTCAGGCGTAGGTAGCGGCCCTGCTTCGGGTCGAGGTCCGTGGCCTTGGCGGTCGCGGTGTCGGCGAAGGTGCCGGTCGCCACCGGTGGCCCCCAGTCGGTGGTGGTGTCGGAGACGTACACCTCGTAGCCGCCGATGCGGCCGTTGACGCCGCCGTCCTGGCGGGGCAGGTAGCCGAGGCCGTCCACCGCGTAGCGGGCGCCGAGGTCGATCCGGATCTCGTGCGGGAGCGGTGCGGGCCGTGCCGAGGACCAGGCGGTGTGCCAATGCGTGGCCGGGTTCCCGTCGAAGGCGCGCGCGGCGGCACCGTTCTCGGCGGCGGTCTCCTCGCTGTCCGCGTGGACCAGGGACCAGGCCGAGCGGTCGATCGGGGTGGCGGCGGGCAGGGGTTCGGTCGTGGGGAGGCTGGTGCCGGAGGCCGAGACGGTGAAGGCGCCCGCCTTCGTACCCGTCTTGATCCAGAGCACTCCGGAGCGGTCGGCCGGGTCGAAGAACCAGCCGGATGCGGCCGAGTCGTAGGCGGCCTTGGAGGCCAGGCCCGGCACGGGGGCTCCGTCGACGGTGACGGTGGCGGGCGCGGTGGCCACGTGCAGGGTGAACTCGTAGCCGCGGGAGGCCGGTTTGCCGGTGTAGCTGCCGGAGGGGGCGCCGACGGAGACGGAGACCGTACCGGAGCCGGCCGGCGGGGCGGTGACGTCGACCCGCTGGCGGGCGAAGGCACCGGACTGGTGGGCGCGGGTGCGGCCGTCGTCCTCGTAGAGGCTGAAGGAGGAGGTGCCGCGCGGATGGATGTCGTAGGTGAGGGTGTCCACGGGCTTCTCGCCGGTGTGGTTCATCTGCGGCCACATCGGTACGACGGCGCCGCCCTTGACGAAGAGCGGCAGGGTGTCGAGGGGCGCCTGATATCCGTTCAGCCATCCGGGGCCCGCGTACGTACGGCCCGTCCAGTAGTCGGTCCAGGTCCCGGCCGGGAGGTAGATGCCGTCGCGGACCGAGGTGTCGGAGACGACGGGCGCGACGAGGAAGGAGTCACCGGCCATGAACTGGCCGCTGGTGAGGTTGCCGCGGGCCACCGGGTCGTTCGGGTACTCCAGGACCATGGCGCGGGTGCTGGGTACGCCGCTCTCGTGGGCGACGCGGCTCATCGTGTACAGGTACGGCATCAGTCGCATCTTGAGCTGCAGGTACTTGCGGTTGACGGAGAGGTACGGCTCGGCGAAGCGCCAGGGCTGCTTGTCCTGGTAGCCGGCGGACGGGTTGGTCGCGCCCCAGCCGGACATGGTCATGAAGGCCGGGGTGAAGGCCTTCCACTGGAGGTCCCGGACGTACGTCTTCGGGCTGCCGCCGAAGATGCCGTCGACGTCGCCGGCCGCGTAGTTGAGGCCGGACAGGCCCGCTCCGGTGATGGCGGGGACGTGCCAGCGCATGTCGTCCCAGGTGCCGTGGGTGTCGCCGGTCCAGACGACGGCGTTGCGCTGGGTGCCCGCCCAGCCGTCGACGGTCCACACGTAGCGGCGGGCGTCGGAGTTCTTCTCGATCCCGTCCACGGCCTGCTGCACGCCGTTGAAGGCGTACTTGTAGCCGCTGCCGATCCAGGCCACGTCGGTCTTCACGCCCCGGCTGCCGGCGGTGCCCACCTCGTCGGCGATGGAGCCGAGGCCGGTGGAGGTCCACAGGCCCGTCTGGAAGCCCTTGGCCTTCAGCGCGTCCACCGTCGACTTGAGGGGCGCGGTGTAGCCGCAGCCGTAGCCGTCGTTGGGCAGGAACCAGCCCGAGGGCATGTCGGCGGCCCGGGCGTCGGCCGCGTAGCCGACGACGTCGGGAGTGGTCCGGTGGCGCGGCCGGTTGTGATCGCCCTGGTAGTCGGGGTTGGAGGCGTTGAAACAGTCGGCGTTGCCGAGCTCGAAGCCCCACATCGGCGCCATGAAGGGTTTTCCGCTGACGTCGGTGTACGCGTCGAGCACGGATTTGAGGGAGTCGCCGGTGAAGTACCAGGCGTCGAAGCGCTTCTCGTCGTGGGCGAGGGTGGTGGGCGCGTGGAAGCCGTAGGAGCCGGGGGCCCAGGTGTTGCGCATGACGCCGTAGCCGTTGGTGGACATGTAGAAGGGGGCGGGGCTGGCGTTGTCGTTCTCGCGCCACTTGTTGTCGACGGCGATCGGGACGGTCTTGCCGCGGAGCGCCCATTCGCCCAGGCGCAGGCCGGTGCCGTAGAACTGCTCGTCCGCGCCCCGGGCCAGGTACTGGGTGGTCCGGGTGCCCGTCCAGCTGGTGGGCCGGGTCTCCTGCCAGACGGGGGTGGTGTTGTCGGCGCGGTAGACGGAGAACTTGAGGGGCGCCTTGTTGACCCGGATGGAGAGGGATCCGGTGGTGATCCGGTAGTACGGGCCCGCGTCCGAGTAACTCGCGTCCGCGGGGCCGAAGTCGGTGGTGGGGGCGAGGTCGGAGCCGGCCGGGTCGTCGGTGAAGGACCCGTCGGGCGAGAGCCAGAGCCGGAAGATGTCGGCGCGGGCGATGACCACGCGGGCCCTGGCCCCGCCGGAGGCGGTGATGGTGAAGGTGTTCCCGGACCGGGTGAAGCCGGTGACGTCGCCCGCCGTGGCCGTGGCCCCGGCGGGGGCTGCGGAGGCCGCGGACGCGGGTACGGCGAGCGGTCCGGCCGCGGCCAGCCCCACGACGGCGAGGGTGGCGGCGAGCAGCGCGGCGATGGCCGGGGTGCGTCGCCTGCGCCGCCGTCGCGCCGCGTGAACCCGGCTGCCTGACGGGCCTTGCCGACCCTGGCTCCTGCGGATGCTTGGCAGTCTCATGGGGCACTCCTCGTGCGGTCCCGAACACGGACACAGCTCCTTGGCATGCTCCTGGCAAGATAGCGCTCCGGCGGCCCTTCGTGAAAGATGATGCTCGAAGTCCCGTGTGATCACGCAGATTTGAGCATCCGACAGTTCCGCAAGACATCCCCTAGAGTTCGGGCCATGGTGACCGACGCCGATGTGGCAGTGGTGGGGGCGGGACCGGTCGGGCTCGGCGCAGCGCTGCTGCTCGCCCGGGCCGGGCTCGATGTGGTGGTGCTGGAACGCCGTCCCGGGCCGGTGACCGAATCCCGCGCGACGGACCTGCACGCGCGGACCCTGGAGGCCCTCACCCCGAGCGGACTGGCCCAGTCGCTGCTCCCGCTGGGCCGGCGCGTGGACACGGTCGAGATGTGGTCGGGGCGGCGCCGGCTCGGCAGCTTCGGCCTGGGCCGGCTGCGCTCCCCCTACCCGTACATCCTCACCGTCCCGCAATGCGCGACCGAGGGCGTGCTCGCCGCGGAGGCCGAGCGCGCGGGTGTGCGCGTGCACCGTGCGACGGCCGTCCGCTCGGTCGAAGAGGACGCCGACGGCGTCACCGTACGGTCGGACACCCTCGACCCGGTGCGCGCCCGCTGGGCCGTGGCGGCCGACGGCGCGTCGAGCACCCTGCGCGCCCTGACCGGAACGGTGTTCCGCGGCAGGACGTACGCGGGCACGTGGCGGCTTGCCGACCTGCGTGTGGAGGAACCCTCACTGGATCCGGCGCGGGTGCACATGGTCGGCGGGCCGCGCGGCCTGCTCGTGGTCCTGCCCATGCACCTCGACGGCTGGACCCGGGTCGTCCTGCACCTTCCGCACGGCGGCATGCCGGGCGGGGACGTGCCGGGCGGGGGCGGCGCGGAGGAGCTCGTCGCCGAGGCGGCGGCCCGGGGGTGGACGGCGACCGTCCGCGAATGCCGCTGGACGAGTACCTTCCGCACCCACCGACGCCTCGCCGCGCACGACGGCGGGAGGCGGGTGCTGCTGATCGGCGACGCCGCCCATGTGTGCAGCCCGATCGGCGGGCAGGGGCTCAACCTCGGTCTGCGGGACGCGGTCTCCCTCGCGGCGGCGCTGCCCGCGGCCACTGCCGCGGCCCGCGGCGGCCCGTCCCACGAGGCGCTCACGGCCTGGCGCCGCGCTCGTCGCGTCGATGCGCTGGGCGTCCTCGCCCGCACCGATCTCGCGACCCGCGCCTGGACCCTGCGCTCGGCACCCGCCCGCGTCGTACGGGACACGGCGGTGCGCGGCGCACTCACCATCCCGGCCGGGCGCCGTCTGCTCGCCGAGGCGGTCGCCGGCCCCCGGCCCAGGGGGTGTCCTGCCGATCACGCCGGGCTCGATCGGCAAGACACCCCCTAAACCGGTTCGGGACGCGGTGGGGTGACCGCCAGGACCGGTGGGGCCGGGGAGGACCAGCGATGGCCGCAGGGTTCGAAGGCCAGGACCACCGGCTGCCCCGGGCGCTGACGCCAGGAGATCCGTTCCGGTGCGCCGTCGCACACCGGACAGCAGGGCAGCGGACGGGGTTCCGGCAGGCACTCGGGGGCTGCCGTGAGCTGCGTGGCGTGCGGATCGCGCATGGAGGCTCCCTGGTCGTGCGGTTGGGCTGATCGCACTGTGCCATGGACGGACCCTGGTACGCACGGGCGGATCATCCAGTGTTCCGGCTGGTCAGAGGTGCGGTCAGCAGGGGGAATCCGGCCCTCTTACGGGCACTTGGTGATCAACCGCTCCCGCTGCCGGCCTCCACGAGGCCCGATTCGTACGCCGCGATCACCGCCTGTGCGCGGTCGCGGACGCCCAGCTTGCCGAAGATGCCGGTGATGTGGTTCTTGACCGTGGAGACACTGATGTCCAGGTCCGCGGCGATCTCGGCGTTGCCCCGGCCGGTGGCCATGAGCCTCCAGATCTCCAGCTCGCGCGGGGTGAGTTCGACCGGGGTCCCGGCCGCCCACGACCGCGGCCGCTCGGGGGTGCGTACGTAGGCGGAGAGGAGCCGGCTCAGCAGCCGCGGCGCGACGGCGGCCTCTCCCCCGTGGACGATGCGGACCGCGGCGATCAGCTCCTCCGGGGATACGTCCTTGGGCAGGAAGCCGTACGCGCCGGCGCGCAGGGCGGCGACCACGTACTCGTCCATGTCGAAGGTGCTGAGGGCCAGGACGCGGGTGCCGGGGAGCGTGCGGGCGAGTTCCGCGGTGGCCCGGACCCCGTCGAGGACGGGCATGCGGATGTCCATGACGACCACGTCGGGCCGCACCTGCTGGGCGAGGGCGACTGCACGGGCTCCGTCCTCGGCCTCGCCCACGACCTCGAACTCCGGGTCGGGGCCCAGGATCAGGGCCAGGCCGCGCCGTACCAGCGGCTGGTCGTCGGCGATGAGTACACGGATCATCCGTGCCGTTCCTCTCCGGAGGGTGTCAGGGACACCGGGGCAGGGACAGTGGCCGGGGCGGGGGCAGGGATGCGGGCCGCCACCCGGAATCCGCCGCCGGCGACGGCGGTGGCCTCCAGGGTTCCGCCCTGGAGGGCCACCCGCTCGTGCATACCGATCAGACCGTACCCGGGGCGCGCCGCGGGGCGTGCGGGCGGTGCCTGCGCTCCCGCGCCGTCGTCGCGCACCTCCACTCCCACCTCGTCCCGGTCGTAGGTGAGGCGTACGTGGGCGCGCGCACGGCCCGCGTGCTTCCGGGTGTTGGTCAGGGCCTCCTGGACGATGCGGAAGACGGTGAGGCCCACGCTCGGCGGGAGCGGGCGCACCGGGCCGTCCACGGTGAACTCCGTCTCCGTACCGGCCAGCCGGGACTCGGTGATGATCCGGGCGAGGTCGCCGGCCCCGGGCTGCGGCGCCGGCGGGTTGTGTTCCGGTTCCTCCCCGGCCCGTAGTACGTCGAGGAGTTGGCGCATCTCGCGCAGCGCCATCCGCCCGGATTCCTCCAGGGTGACGAGGGCCTCGCGGGAAGCCTGCGGGTCGTAGGCCAGGTTGGCCCGGGCCCCGCCGGCCATCAGCTGCATGGTGGTGATGTGGTGGGCGACGATGTCGTGCAGTTCGCGGGCGATCCGGCGGCGTTCCTCGGCCACCGCCCGGTCTGCGAGCAGCAGCCGCCGGGCCTCGGCCTCCCGCTGCCGGTGCTCGACCGCCCAGGCCGCGGTGACGGTGATGAGCGCCGCGGTGGCGGTGCCGGCCAGTCCCCACCAGCCGAAGGACAGCGGCCAGCCGCTCTGCCCGGCGGAGGCGAGCGCCGCCGCGGCGGCCGCGGCCGCCACGACGACGCCGGGGCGGTGCATCCTGGCCACCGTGTAGAGGGCGATCGTCAGGCTGAGGGTGAAGTGCGGCGACTGCGGCGCCACCACGTTCACCAGTACGCCGACGGCCAGTATCGCGGCGAGCACGGGCACCGGGCGGACGCGCCGGGCCAGCAGGGCCATCGCCGAAACCACCAGCAGGACGGCCGCGGTGACGCTGAGGGTGCCGCCCTCGGCGAGGGTGCTCAGGGAGAAGCCGACGAGGTCCGTGGCGGCGGCCGCCACCGCGACGAGCGCGTCATTGCGCGTCCAGGGTCCCCGGTCCCCTTCGCCTTCCGCGCCCGCATCCCCAGCCGCTCCCGCATCCACATCCGCACGCGTACTCATGACCCCGCCCCCGCCCTTGCCCACGCCCATGCTGCGTCCGTGCCCGCCCCCGTGCCGCCGGTCCTGTTCCCCGGTGGTCGAGACCCATTCTGGCACCGGCCGTCTCCCCTGCCGCCCGACCACGGTCGGGGTCCGGACCAGGACCGGAGTCCTGGTCGGCGCGGGCGTCCGGACCCTGGTCCCGGGCTGCGGATCCTCCTGCGCCCTGACGTTTCGTCCGCTCTCCCCTGATGGTCTGGAGTCGGGCCGGGAAACCCCGGTCCGCACCGCACAGACCGGAGGAAGCCAGTGATCCGCGCCCTGACCGGATTCTCGACGAGAAGTCCGTGGAAGGTGATCGCCCTGTGGGCGGTCCTGGGACTGACGGCGGCCGTCCTGGGCCAGGCGTTCGTCTTCCGCGCCATCCAGACCGGCAGCGGCGGGTTCCTGCCCGCGCACTACGACTCGGCGGCGGCCCTGAAGATCGCCGAGGAGCGGTTCGGGGCCGACCCGGACGCCAATCCGCTCACCGTGCTGGTGGCCCGGTCGGACGAGGCACCGCTCACCGCCGCCGACGAGCAGCGCATCGACGCACAGGCGGCCCGGTTGTCGCGGCAGCGGGTCGTCATGCCCCGCACCGAGGACACCATGCCCCTCGCGCAGGACCACTCTCAGGTCCCCCGGGTGAGTCCGGTCATGACGGCGCCCGACCGCTCCTTCCGGCTGCTGTCCGTCGAACTGAGCGGGAATCCCGCCGATCCCGGTGTGCAGGACACCTACCGGGCCTTCCGCGACTCGGTGCGCGACGCGCTGGCCGAGGAGGGGCTGCGCACCGGCTTCACCGGCGGGATCGCCGACCGGGTGGACAGCACGGACGCAGAGAAGACCCGGTCGGCGATCGTCGGCGGCGCCATGCTCCTGGTCATCGTCCTGCTGCACGTCTTCGTCTTCCGCAGCGCCCTTGCGGCCCTGCTGCCCCTGCTCGCGGTCACCGTCATCGGTGGCGCGGCGGCGGGCGTGGTGGTCGGCGCCGCGCTGCTGACCGGGACCGGACTGGCCGAGTCCACACCGAGCCTGATCAGCGTGGTGCTGATGGGCATCGGCATCGACTACTTCCTGTTCCTCCTCTTCCGCTTCCGGGAGCAGCTGCGCAAGTACCCCGAGCAGTCGGGGCGTGAGGCCGCCGCCCTGGTCGCCGGACGGGTGGGTACGGCCATCACCTCGGCGGCCCTGACCATCGTCGCGGCGTTCGCCACGCTCGGAGTGGCCTCCTTCGGCCAGTTCCAGGTCCTCGGGCCGGCCATCGCCCTGTCCGTGCTCGTGATGCTGCTGGGCAGCCTGACCCTGATGCCGGCCCTGCTGGCGGTCACCGGCCGAAGGATGTTCTGGCCCTCCCGGAGCCTGGAGCGCGAGCCCCGCGCGGGGTCCGCCGCCCGCATGGGCGACCGGGTGGCACGTCGGCCGGTCGCGCTGGTCCTGGCCTCGCTGGCGCTGCTGGGCACGCTGGCCGCCGGGGTCATGGGCATGCGCATCGACTACGGGCAGGGCGGTGGGGGCGGGGAACGCACCGCAGCCGTGACCACCGCGGCCGAGATCTCCCGCGCCCTGCCGGCCGGGGTGTCGGACCCGACGAGCGTCTTCGTCACGGCCTCCGACGGCGCCGTCCTGACCTCCGAACGGCTCGGTGGGCTGTCCAAGGCCCTCGCCCGGGTCGGCGGCGTGGGCCAGGTCGCGGACACCGTACTGACGGAGGACCGGCGGGCCGCGCGGATCGACCTGTTCCTGACCGCCGACCCCCAGCGCCAGGAAGCACGCGACCTGGTGACGGGACCGCTCCGGGCCGCGGTCACGGCGCACACCCCCGCCGGTACGGAGGCACACGTGGGCGGCACGGCGGCCGTCTTCGCCGACATCGCGACCGCGGTGGACAAGGACCTCCGGGTGGTCTTCCCCGTGGCGGCGGCGCTCATCGCGCTGATCCTGATCGCCCTGCTGCGCAGCCTGCTGGCGCCGGTGATCCTGCTGGCCGCGGTCGGGCTCGGCTTCGCCGCCACCCTCGGCGCGTCGACCCTGGTGTTCCAGCACGCGCTGGACCGGCCCGGGGTGGACTTCACCCTGCCGCTCGTGCTGTTCCTCTTCGTGGTCGCGCTCGGCACGGACTACAACATCCTGATGAGCGACCGGATCAGGGAGGAGATGGCCCGGCCGGGTCCGGCCCGCGCCGCGGTCGGCCGTGCCGTCCGGCACACGGCTCCGGCCATCGCCACGGCGGGCCTGGTCCTGGCCGCCTCCTTCGGAAGCCTGGCGGTGACCCCCGCCCCGTCCACCCAGCAGATCGGCTTCGCGACGGCCCTCGGCATCATCCTGTCCGCGTTCGTCCTGTCGATCGTGCTGGTGCCCGCGCTGGCCACTGTGCTGGGCCGGTCCCTGTGGTGGCCGGTACGTCCGCGCCGGTCCGGGGCCGACGCCGACGACACCGAGAAGCAGAGGACCCCGGAGCGGGTGCTGGTCGGCTGAGCCGCCCCTGACGGGGCGAAGGCGCCGCCGCACGCAGGGCCCCGTACGTGGTACGTCGTACGGTCGGTCCCGCGCGCGGCGGCGCCTTCGCCGTCCGGTCGCCCCGCCCCGCCCCGGGTGTCAGGCGAGCCGGTCGATCTCGGGGTGGTCCTGGAGCCAGGCGCGGACCGCCTGCTGCTCCTTGCCCTTGCCCGTCTCCTGGATCTTCGCCTCCAGGCCGGTGAGCTGCTCTTCGGTGAGCCTGAAGGACTTCAGCCATGCGGCGACCTTCGGCTCGTCCTGCGCGAAGCCCTTGCGGGCCAGGGTGTGGATCCCGTCGCCCTTGCCCCAGGCTCCCTTCGGGTCCTCCAGCTTGGTCAGCTCGTAGGAGGAGTAGGCCCAGTGCGGGGACCACAGCACGACCGCGACGGGCTCCTTCTTCTCGTAGGCCCGCTTCAGCTCGGCGAGCATGCCGGGCGTGGAGCCGTCGACGACCTTGTACTCGCCGTCGAGGCCGTAGTCCTTCAGGACCTTGTCCTTGAGGATCGACATCTCGCCGGCGCTCGGCTCGATGCCGATGATCCGGCCCTTGAACTGGTCCGCCTTGCCCTTGAGGTCGGCGAGCGAGCGCACGTCCTTCATGTAGGAGGGCACGGACAGCTCCAGCGAGGTGGGGCCGTACCAGGAGCCGAGGTCCTCCAGCTTGTTCCCGTACTTCTCCCAGTACTGGGCGTGGGTGACGGGCAGCCAGGCGTCGGTCTGGAAGTCGAGCTGGCCGCCGGCGAGGCCGGTGTAGAGCGCCCCGGCCTCCAGCTGGCGGGCGTCGACCTTGTAGCCGCGGCGCTCCAGCAGCTCCTTCCACAGGAAGGTGGAGGCGATGCCCTCGTCCCACGGGATGTAGCCGACGGAGAGGGTGCGGCCCTTGCCGATGTCCGCGGCCCCGGCCGGGCCGTCCTCGGCGGCGGCGCCGCCGAAGGTGTTCAGGCCGCCCGCGACGAGCGCCAGGACGACGGCGCCGCTGATCGCGTACGCGGGCTGGGGGCGGTGGTTCCACAGCTTGGCCGCGCCGGTCGCGGCGGCTCGCGCCTTGGCGAGCGTACGGCGGCCGAGCGGGGAGACGTGGCGGCCGAGCGCGCCGGTCATCCGGTCCAGGTACATGGCGAGGATGACGATGGAGACGCCCGCCTCGAAACCGAGGCCGATGTCGACATTGCCGATGGCCTTGTAGACGGCGCCGCCGAGACCGCCGCCGCCGACCATGCCGGCGATGACGACCATGGACAGGCCCAGCATGATGACCTGGTTGACGCCCGCCATGACGGTGGGCAGGGCCAGCGGGAGCTGGACGCGTACGAGGGTGTCGCGCGGGCTGGTGCCGAAGGCCTCGGCGGCTTCGACCAGTTCGGCGTCGACCTGGCGGATGCCGAGCTCGGTCATCCGGACGCCCGGCGGCAGCGAGAAGATGATGGTCGCGATGATGCCGGGCACCACGCCCACCCCGAAGAAGATGATGCCGGGGATGAGGTAGACCATGGCCGGCATGGTCTGCATGAAGTCCAGGACCGGCCGCAGGACGGCGCTGACCCGGTCCGATCTGGAGGCCCAGATGCCCAGCGGGACCGCGAAGGCCAGGGTGACGAGCGTGGCGACCAGGACCAGCGACAGGGTGGACATGGCGTCCTCCCACAGGCCGAGGGAGTCGACCAGCGCGAAGCCGGCGAAGGCGAGCAGGCCCGCCAGCAGACCGCGCAGCCACCAGGCGGCGACGGCGAGTATGCCCGCGAAGAGCAGCGGGGCGGGGGCGGACAGGACGGCGTCGATTCCGTCGTAGAGGCCCGTGACGAGGGAGGTGATGGCCTCGAACAGCCAGGAGAGGTGGCTCTGGAGGAAGTCGACTCCGCTGTCGACCCAGGCGCCGAGGTGCAGGCGGGGCATCAGGCGGCCACCTCCGCGCAGTACATCGGGGGCCGTTGTTCGTCGCCGATGAAGGCGATGAGGCGGTCCTGGGGCACGGAGCCGACGACGGAGCCGTCCGCGCCGGTGACGGCGACCGCGTGCGGGACCCGGGCGCTGACGGCGCACAGGTCGGCGAGCGGGGTCCCGGTGGTGACGGTCGGGCAGTCGCAGGCGTCTGCGGCCGGGTCCGGATCGTCCATGACGGCGTCGGCCGTCAGGACCCGGGAACGGTCCACGTCCTGGACGAAGGAGGCGACGTAGTCGTCGGCGGGGCGCGTGAGGATGTCCTCCGCGGTGCCCTGCTGGACGATGCGGCCGTCGCGCATGACGGCGATGCCGTCGCCGAGGCGCATGGCCTCGTTGAGGTCGTGGGTGATGAAGACGATGGTCTTCTTCAGCCGCTTCTGGAGCTCCAGCAGCTGGTCCTGCATGTCGCGGCGGATCAGCGGGTCCAGCGCGCTGAAGGACTCGTCCATCAGCAGGAGCTCGGCGTCGGTGGCCAGGGCCCGGGCGAGGCCGACCCGCTGCTGCATGCCGCCGGAGAGCTCGTCGGGCCAGGACTCCTCCCAGCCCTCGAGCCCGCACAGGGCCAGGGCCTCGGCGGCGCGCCGCTCGCGCTCCGGGCGGGGCACGCCCTGCACCTCGAGGCCGTAGCCGGCGTTCTCCAGCACATTGCGGTGCGGGAACAGCGCGAAGTGCTGGAAGACCATGGAGATCTTCGTGGACCGTACGTGGCGCAGCTCGCGCGCGCTCAGCGTGGTGAGGTCCTGGCCGCCGAAGAGGATGCGCCCGGCGGTGGGTTCCAGGAGGCCGTTCAGCATGCGCAGCAGCGTGGACTTACCCGATCCCGAAAGGCCCATGACCACGAAGATCTGGCCGGGCTGGACCTCGAAGGAGGCGTCGATAACGGCGGCAGTGGTCCCGTCGGCGCGCAACTCGTCGCGGCCGGCGCCGCCTTGGAGTGCGCGGACGGCGGCTTCACTGTCGGCGGGGCGCCTCCCGAACACCTTGTAGACGTGTTCGGCCTGGAGCGTGGACACATACACCTCACGGGTCGTACCAAGTACGGCCCGCACCGGCTGGCCGGCGGGGCCGTGGAGCGGGACGGGATCTGCCCGTGTGCGCCTCGACTCCGGCACGCATGGCCGGAGGACGTGGTTCCGCTCCAGCAGCGCCGATGCCCCCCATTCACCCGAGCAAACGCAAGGGTGATCCTCCTCACGTGCGGGGGTACGGGAGCCCCGTACGCGGACGGTCGCCCCGGCCCGGGCGGCCCCCGGCGACCTCGGACGGGTACACCCGTCCCCCGGGGACGAGTTGGGACCGCGACCGGGCGGCCGGCCGGTCCGCCGGGCCCGGCCGCACCGCCGCCCGGGGTGTGGCCGGGGACACAGTCCTCCCAGGGAGTGTCCTGCCGATCACGCCGGGCTCGGCAGGACACCTCTCAGGTGATGCGGAATCCGGCGGTCGCGTGGTCGCGGCGGTCGCGGTGGAAGGTGAGGCGGTCCCAGGTGGGGAAGGCCAGGTCGGTGACGGCCAGCAGCCGGCCGGAGGGGTCGTGCAGGGTGCGTCGTACCGTCAGG
This sequence comes from Streptomyces sp. NBC_00029, assembly GCF_045160505.1. Classification (NCBI taxonomy): domain Bacteria; kingdom Bacillati; phylum Actinomycetota; class Actinomycetes; order Kitasatosporales; family Streptomycetaceae; genus Streptomyces; species Streptomyces sp. NBC_00029. The sequence continues at coordinate 8,302,037 of NZ_CP108292.1, read as the reverse complement.
CCGCAGGCCGGGGCGGTGGCCGGCGGGTGGGTGACGCGGGTCATGGTGAGGGTCTCGGCGACCCTGCCGCCCGCCGCGGCCCGGTCGAGCCACCGGTGCAGGGAGGCCAGGTCCCCTTCGTGGGGATCCTGGGTCCGGTTCCTCAGGGCCGTCAGCTCGGGGCTGCGCGCGACGGCCCCGGGGCTGAAGTAGGTGACGGCGTGCCGGAGGGTCTCTCCGGCCGGGCCGCTTTCGCGGTGGTGATGGACCAGGGTGCGGTCCCCGCCGGCCATGCCGAGCAGTGCGGCGAGCGAGGGCGGGACCGTGAGGAGGGTGAGCCGGCTCCGGATCCGGGCCTGCCCGGGAAGCCCGGCCTCCGCGGCCGTCGTCCCGGCCGGGCCGGAGCCCGCCGCGGCCGGGACGACGGAAACGGCGGGTCGGGTGCCGCGGCGGCCGGTGACGACGAGGCCGTCCTCGCGCAGGTGCTGCAGGGCCGCCCTGATGGTCTGCCGGTTGACCTGGTAGCGCTCGGCGAGACTGCGCTCGGAGGGCAGTCTGCCGCCGGGGGTGCGTGCGGCGCGGTCGAGATCGCGGCGCAGGGCTGCGGCGATCCGCTGATACTTGGGCATGGCGGCCTGGCCGCCGCCCCGCGAAGGGGAGGGCATGGCTTCTCCTCTGACGGGTGGTCAAGGACTGCGCGGTCTGCCCAGCCAACCTAACATTGGTCTATACCTTTCAGAAGAGCGGATCGGGGTACGCGCCCCGGTCTGGCCGATTCCGCACCGGCGTCCTGCCGGCCCCTCCGGAGGGCCGGCGGCACGCGGAGCGGCCACGCCGCAGGTGATCGCACGCAGCCACGGGCAGACCGGGCCCCTCGGAAACTGGCCGAAGCCGCACACCGGGACCAGAAGGCCCAAGGACCCACCGGCAACGGACCGCAGACCGCGGGGCGCCTTGACAGGCGAAGTAATTAGCCGCCATATTAAATCCATGAAGAAGGACGGCGCCGACGGCGAGGCACCCACGCTGGACCAGGCCAGGCGACAGGTCGAGCACTACGGCCTGGAGGTCGATCCACAGGCGGTACTGGTCGCGGTGCGGCTGATCTCGGCAGGCGCGAGGGTCGGCCGGGCGGCCGAGGCGCACTTCGCCAGGTTCGGCCTGTCAACGGGGCGCTACCGGCTGCTCGCCGACCTCGAGGACCACGGCGGGGAGAAGTCCCCCTCACGCCTCGCGGTCGATCTCGACGTCTCCAGGGCCACGGTCACCGGCCTGCTGGACGGCCTCGAACGGGAGGGCCTGGTCGCCCGCCGACCGTCCACGGAGGACGGCCGGGGCACGGTGGCCGTCCTGACCGCGCGCGGGGCGCAGCGCCTGCGCGACATGGCGCCCGAGCACTTCGGACGGCTCGAGGCGATGGTGGGCGGGCTCTCCGTCGAGGAGCGCGCGGTGTTCCTGGACCTGCTGGCCCGCGTCGTGCAAGGCAGTGCGGCTCTGGCCGCAGACTGACCCGGCCACCCGGCCACCCGACCCCCGGCCGCCTCGGCGGTCCCGGCCCCGCTCCACGAGCAGGGCCCTTTTCACACCCAAATAGTTAGCCACCTAATTATATGAGCCGGACCAACCCTTCGCTCCCCTCACCCGTACGAGAAAGAGGCCAGCATGCCCGCGACCGAGGACAGACCCGGCCCGGACCGAGCAGACTCCCGGACAACCCGAACACCCCGGACATCCCGGCGTACATCCCGGCACACGTCCCGACGCGTCTCCCGGGCGTTCACCCTGTGGCGTGAGGTGCTGACCGCCTACGCCGCCCCCGCGCTCACGGCCGGTACGGCCGGGCTCCTCACCGGCCAGCACGAACTGGCCGTCGCCGCCTGCACCTCCATCGCCGGCACCTCCGCCGTGGTGGCGTTCCTGGTCGGCACCTGGCTGCGCAACGGCGGGCAGACCCGCCGGTGGACCGTCACCGCGCCGCGCGGCGTGCTGACCGCCGCCCTCGCCCTCACCGCCGTCGGCGCGGCCGCCCTCCTGGGATGGTTCGCCGCCCAATGGCTGCCCGCCCACACCCCGGTCCCCGCCACCCCGTGGCTGGAGCGCCTGCGCCTGGATCTGCCCCTCTCCGCGGCCCTCGCCACCACCATCGTCACCCTGCGCTGGCGCAGCGCCACCACGGCGTCCGCCGCATAGCCCGCCCGGCGGCATCCGCCGCCGGGGACGTCACCAGGAAATGAGCACACGATGATCGTTGTCATGGGAGCCACCGGAGCAACCGGGAACGCTCTGGTTCACAGCCTCCTCACGTCAGGCACCCCCGTCCGCGCACTGACCCGCACCCCGAACAAGCCGATCCCCGGCACAACCGGCGTACACCGGCCGGCCGTCGAGGTCCGGTACGCCGACGCCGCCGATCCCCGCTCCCTGCGCACCGCCTTCGAGGGCGCCGGCCGGCTCTTCCTCGCCATGGCCAACGGCCCCGCACAGGTCGAACTCGAAACCCGCGTCATCGACATCGCGGCCGACAGCGGCATCGGACACATCGTCAAGATCTCCGCACCCGCCGCCGAACCCGACTCCCCCGTCGCCGTCTCCCGCGGACACCACGCCGTCGAGGAACACCTGCGCGGCAGCGGCCTCCCCCACACCGTTCTGCGCCCCTACGCGTTCATGCAGAACCTCCTGCGCCTGGCCCCCGGCGTCATCCGGGGCAGCATCCTCGGCACGACGGGCGACGCGCCCTGCAACTACGTCGACTGCCGCGACATCGGCGACGTCGCCGCCGCAGCCCTCACCAGGCCGGACATCGCCGGCGGCACCTACACACTGACCGGTTCCGAAGCCGTCTCCCACCCCGAACTCGCCTCACGGCTGACCGCCCTGACCGGCCACCGGATTCGCTACGTCGACCTCACCCCGGACGAACTGCGCGCCGACCTCGTCCGCCACGCCCGCATGCCCGCCTGGCTCGCCGCCCACGTGACGGAGATCCAGCAACTCACCGTCGCCCGTCCCGAGACCCCCACCACCACCGTCGGCGACATCCTCGGCCGCCCGCCCCGCACCCTCGACGCCTTCCTCCACGAACACCACGCCCACTTCCGGCGCTAGGTCCTGTCGTCTCTGCCGTGACCCTCCGGCCGAGACCGGATCGGCCTAGGGTCTTCTCTTTCGGATCTTGCCGGGCCCGCGTCGCCCGGCACCGCACCTCGCCGCGTTGTCGGAGCACCGCAGTACGTCCAGTACAACGGCGCTCCTCCGCCTTGCGATGCACGGCACCGGACGACACGGGCCGACCGACAAGATCCAAAAGAGACGACCTAGCCGCGCAGCGGGTTCGGCAGCGGGAGGTAGCGGGCGTCGGCGCCGTCCGCGCGGGTCCAGCGCAGCAGCAGGTTGGTCTTGCCCGGCAGGGTCGGGGCGGCTAGCAGCTCCGCGATCTCGGGGAGCCCGCGGGTGGCCTCGTAGCGCAGGAACTCCTCTCGTGCGGCCGGCCACAGGAGCGGCGCGACGTCGGGGTGCCGTCCGGCCAGCGCCCCGGCGATCTCGGTCAGGTTGTTGACCACCAGGCAGTAGACGAGGCGCTGCCAGGCGTCCGCCCGCGGCAGGTCGGCCAGCAGTTTGACGCCCTCGGCGTCGCGGAAGAGGGCCTGCACGGGCAGGCCCGCCGCGTCGACGGCGACCAGGGTGTTCTGGAGGTGCGCCTCCAGCACCACGCCGTGCCGGGCGAACAGTTCGAGGACCGGCGGCACCACCTGGCTCAGGTACGCACGCCACCACCGGAGCGGGTCGGTCCCTGCGGCCGGCGGGCTCTGGGGGTAGCCCTCGGCGAGCGCGGCGGCCAGCAGCGGCGTGGCCCCGGGCACGGTGTGGGCGTGCAGGCCGTCGCGGACCAGGACCGCGAGCTCCTCGAAGGCGAAGGCGGCGGTGCGGTAGCCGCGGTCGGCGAGCCAGGCCGCCGCCGAGCCGGTGCGGCGCAGGGCTGCGAAGCCGGCCGACGCGGCCGCGTCCGTACGGCGCAGTTTCAGCAGGTCGTGGCGCCACAGCCGGCGCACGTCGTTGGTGATCCGGACATCGAGGCTGAACTTCACGAAGAGGTCGGCCGACGCGTCCGGCACGTACAGGGTCCGGATCGAGGCGGTCGGCCAGGCCGGCCGCCGGCTTTCCCCGAGGTGCAGGAGCCGCCCCTCGGCGAAGGCCTCGCGGACGGCGGGCCGGTCTCCGACCAGGTCGAGCTGCCAGGGGTGGGCGGGCAGCAGGCGGTATCCGGCGGGGGCGCGCGGCCCGTCCAGTGCGTCGGCGAGCGCGTCGATGGCGCCGGAGGCGGCCGGTCCGCCCTCCTCGGCGGTCTGGTCCTCGCGCAGCCCCAGGAAGACCAGCGGGAACCGGGCGAAGGCCTCGGGCGCGTACGGCAGCCAGGTCCCGGCCGGTGCCCCGCCGCGGGCCTTGGGGGCGGGGTGGTGCGGATGGCCCATGACCAGGGACTGCTCGGAGAGGAGGTACGGGTCCGCCGGGGGTTCGGCGGCGGTCCGGGCGGCCAGCAGCGCGGCGATCGCGTCCCGGCTGTCGGTGATCTCGACGGGGAGTTCGTCGTTGGGGGCACCGGTGAACCGGCCCAGTTCGTCGGAGACGAGTTTGGCCAGTTCGGTGTGGCTGAGCGGGTGCCAGCCGTCCTCCGTGCGCAGTTCGGGGCGTACGGGCCGGCGCCCGCCGCGCACCCGGAGCAGCCGGCCGCTGCCGCGCAGCCGGTGGACGCGCACGCCTGTTCCGGTGCTCGCGTCGTGCCGTTCCCCGGGCCGGCCGGGCCGGCCGGGCCGGTCGGCCCGGTCGGGCCCGTCCGGTGCGACGGGGTCGGCCGCCTCCCTGAGCAGGCAGTTCAGGAGCGGGGTGGCGGCGTACGCGTCGGCGGCGGCGTTGAGGTCCACTGATTCCATTAGGTCCATCCGGTGCGCCGGAGGTGCGCAGGGCGCAACCACCAGCCGTGATCTTCGGTATCCGCAATCATTACTTGATCATCCCGCAAAGCGATATTCCGATGCCGGAGCCTCAGCATGCATCCTTCCCCTTCCCCGGCCGAAGAGGCCGTCGCCGCCGAACTGGCCGACGTACGACCGTCGCTCGGACCCTCGTACGCCGCCGCGCTCGGCGGTGCCCGGGCCGCCGTGCTGACCCGGCTGTGGCGGGCCCTCGCCCACGAGCCACTGCCCTGGGTCGAGGGCCGGGAGGGCGGGCCGGACGGTCTGGCGCTGCTGCTGGCCGGTGGCCGCCGGCTGGAGGGCCCGCTGCCGGATCCGTACGCGACCGGGCCGTACGTGAGCGAGGTGCTGCTCGACGGCAGGGCCTACCGGCAGGCCGCGCGGCTGGTGACGGCCCTCGGGGTGCCGCACGGCGAGCAGTTCGCCGCCGAGCTGGATGCCTGTACGGCCTCCCTCGCGCTCTCCCGGGCCGGACAGCCGTCCGCCGCCGAAGACCCTGCCCCGCTGACCACCTGGGAGTGGGAGCAGCGGGTGGTGGACGGGCACCCCTACCACCCGAACTGCCGTTCCCGGCCGGGTTTCTCGGTGGCCGAGCAGCTGGCGTACGCGCCCGAGCACCGGCCGGTGGTGGAGCTCGGGCTGGTCGCCGTACGGGCCGAGGAGTGCCTTGTCACCGGCGACTGGCCGCGGGAGATGCGGGACGCCGGACGGATCCTGGTCCCGGTACATCCGTGGCAGGCGGCGCACGTCCTGAAGCACGAGCGCGTGCGGCCCGGCTTTGCGGCTCATCCGCTGATGGCCCTGCGCACCCTGGCCCCTGCCGACGGCGGGGCCCATGTGAAGACCGCGCTCAGCGCGCGGCTCACCTCGTCCGTACGGGACATCTCCGTCTACTCCATCGAGACCGCGGCGGCCGTCTCCGCCTTCGCCCAGGGCCTGGCCGAGCGGCTCGACGGGCGGCTGCACATCACGCGCACGCTCGGCGCGGCGACCGCACACAGCCCGGACCTGGCTGCCGTGCTGCGCGAGCCGCCGGAGGCCTACGCGGACGCCGCCGCCGGTGAGCGGGTGCTGCCGGTGGCGGCGCTGACCTCGTTCGCCCCGGCGCGCTCGGCGGCCTGGCAGGCGGAGTTCGCACGGCTGGCCCTCTCGGTGTGCCTGCGGGTGCTGGAGCTGGGAGTGGCGCTGGAGGCCCACGGCCAGAACCTCCTCGTCGTCCTCTCCGCCACCGGCGCGCCGCTCCGGCTGGTCTACCGCGACCTCGCCGACATCCGGATCAGCCCGGCGCGGCTGGCCCGGCACGGCCTGCCGGTGCCGCCCCTGTCGGGCAGGCTCGTCACCGACGACGTGAGCGTCCTGCGGCGCAAGCTGTTCGGGTCCCTGCTGACGGGGGCGCTCGGTGCCACGGCGGGCTCGGCCGGGGCGTTCGCCGATGCCCTCGCCCAGGCGACCGCCCTGCCGGCCACCCCGGACACCCGGGCGCTGCTGACCGGGCCACTGCCCACCAAGGCGCTCACCCTGATGCGGCTGAGCCCGGGGGTTCCTGGCGATCAGTGGGCGGAACTGCCCAATCCGCTGCTCGTGGGGTGATCGGGAGCACCCGCTCGGTTTCCCCTCGGACGGGCTCTGGAGGCTACTGTTCAGGGGCATGACAGAGACCTCGTACCTGAGCTCCGTACGGGCGTCCTACGACGCCGTCGCCGTCGACTATGCACGGCTGGTCAGCGCCGAACTGGCCGAAAAGCCGCTGGACCGGGCCATGCTGGCCGCCTTCGCGGAGTACGTGCGCGACGACGCGGGGGGCGGGGGGCGAGCGGTGGCCGACCTGGGCTGCGGCCCGGGCCGGGTGACGGCGCATCTGGACGGGCTCGGCGTAAGGGCCTTCGGCGTCGACCTGTCCCCGGCGATGGTGGCGGTGGCCCGCAGGAGCTATCCGGGGCTGCGGTTCGAGGTGGGGTCGATGGCCGCCCTGGACGTGGCCGACGGGGTCCTCGGCGGGGTCCTCGCCTGGTACTCCACCGTGCACACCCCTCCCTCGGAACTGCCCGCGCTGTTCACGGAGTTCGCCCGGGTGCTGGCACCGGGCGGCCACCTGCTCATCGCGTTCAAGGCAGGCGAGGAGCAGCAGCTCCCCCCGGACGAGGCCCCGGGGAGGATCCGGCCGGAGCACGCGTACGGGCATCCGGTCGGGCTCGACGTGTACCGGACCCCGCCCGGGCTGATCGCCGAACTGCTGGCCGGCGCCGGACTGACCGAGGTGGCCCGGCTGGTCCGCGAGGCGGTGGCCGACGAGAAGTCGCGCCAGGGCTTCCTGCTGGCGCGCAAGGGCTAGGTGTGTTGTCCCGGGACGTTGGTGACACGCGTGCCGGGTTCTTGAAATGGGTGAGGGCCTCCGGGTTCGGTGTGGATTGCGACATCTGAACCGAAGACAGGAGGCCCTCGTGGTCCACCGTAATGCCCCGCTGACCGAGACCGGGCGACTGCGTCTGGCCCGCTGTGTCGTGGACGACGGCTGGCCCGTGCGGCGGGCCGCGGAACGTTTCCAGGTCAGCCACACCACCGCCGCCCGATGGGCCTCGCGCTACCGCACGCTGGGCGTCGCCGGAATGAGTGACCGCTCCAGCCGCCCCCACCACCAGCCGCGACGGACTGCGGCCGAGGTGGAGGAACACGTACTGCGGCTGCGGCGCGAGCACCGGATCGGGCCCCTGCGGCTGGCCGCCCGCTGCGGGATCGCCCCCTCGACAGCCCACCGCATCCTCGCTCGGCACGGCCTGCCGCCGCTCGCAGTCCTGGACCGGGCCACCGGCGAACCCGTCCGCCGCTACGAACGCGCCCGCCCGGGCGAACTCATCCACATCGACGTCAAGAAACTCGGCAGGATCCCCGAGGGCGGCGGCCACAAGGCCCTCGGCCGGGCCGAAGGCCGCCGCCACAAGACCGGCGCCGGCTGGGCCTACCTCCACACCGCCCTCGACGACCACACCCGCCTCGCCTACACCGAAGACCTCCCCGACGAGACCGCCCCCACCTGCGCCGGCTTCCTGATCCGAGCCGTTGCCTGGTTCGCCGAACGGGGCGTCACCGTCGAACGGGGCGTCACCGACAACGCCTGGGCCTACTCCAGGAACACCTGGCGCCAGACCTGCCGTGATCTGGGCATCAGCCCCCGCTGGACCAGGCCCTGGCGACCACAGACCAACGGCAAGGTCGAACGCTTCCACCGCACCCTGCTCGAAGAATGGGCCTACCGGCAGCCCTACACCTCAGACGCCGAACGCCGGGCCGCGTTCACCGACTGGATCGACTGGTACAACTACCACCGACCCCACACCGGCATCGCAGGCCAAACACCCGCCAGCCGCGTCACCAACCTGTCCGAACAACACACCTAGGCCGTCTCTTTCGGATGTTGCCGGCCGAGCCCGCGTTGCCCGGTGCCGTGCATCGCAAGGCGGATGAGCTCCCCGCGTACTGGACGTACTCGGGAGCCCCGACAACGCAGCGAGGTGCGGTGCCGGGCAACGCGGGCCCGACAAGATCCGAAAGAGACGGCCTGGGCCGCGCCTTCCGGATCTTGCTCCCCCGGCTACCGCTGGGAGGTGCCCCCAGGCCCGCGGCGCCCGGCACCGCACCTGGCCGCGTTGTCGGGGCGCCCGGTACGTCCAGTACGAGGGCGCCCCTCCGCCTTGCCGTGCCGGCACCGGACAATGGTCACTGCACAACTCCAAGGTGCATGGCCACGCCCCCGGCCTCCACCCCGTCGGCACGCCCTCACTCTCTGGACACCGGAGCCTCGAAACCGCCGAAAACGGATGGCCGACAGTCTCCTGCCCGGTCATCCTGACCCCATGGGAGACAGAGCCAACGTCATCGTGGTCCGCGAGAACGGCACAGATGAGCTGTACCGGACCGGCTGGGCGGTCGGAATCGACCTCGACCTGCTGGAAGGGCCGACGCCTGTTCTCGCCATGCTTCCCGGACTCCGCCAAGACGGCTGGTGGTTGGAAGACACGATGGCCCAGGGCGGGATACTGCTCGACCTCGGCCGGAAGGTACTCCTGTTCTTCGCCTGGGAGGGGCCCAGCACTGAGCTCCGCCACCGCGCGGCCATGTTCGAGCTGATCCGGGCCGCGTGGCCGGGCTGGGAGGTCCGCTGGCTGTACGACGGCTCGGCCGAACTGCGTGAGTACGTCGGGCTGGATCCGGAGTACGTCCGCTGCCGCGATTCGGACCCGATTTTGGCCCCGCTCCTCGCCCCCGACGACGAGGACTTGGCCGGCCCCGACCCAGGCGGTGTGGTGATCACGGTCAGCACCGGCCGCTGCCACGTCGCCTCTGACGCCTTCGACCACCCTGTCCGCGAGGGCGCCGCCCTGCTCAACCGCCTGGCGGACGCCCCCGGGCACGGAGGCTGCGACCTGCACGTCAACTCCGGCATCCACCTCGACCCGGAACGCCGCCACCTGGGCTGGTGGTCCCTCTACTCCTCGCCACAGGCTTACCAAGTACCAGAGTCGTGGCCGGGCTGGACGGTGGAGTTCTGGCAGGACGACTGGGAACGGCACGTCAGAGCCGACGACCGCTTCTCTCCGGCGGCGTTCGACGCCGGAGAGGAAGCCAGAGCCGTGGTGCTCGCCGAGGCCGGGGAGCGCCGCGCCGTCCGGGCCCGCAACCATGCCCAGGTCACCCGTCCACGGACCGCACCGGCTCGATCCCAGGCGGGGTGACCGTAGCCGGCCTGACCATGGACGACCGGCCGACATCACGCATTCAAGCTCAGCAGCGGACCGGACCGGCCACCGTTTCGATGGGCAGGAGCGGCCATGCCCGCTCCTTGCGGGTGAGGCTCGCCAGCTCCTCCGGTGGTTCGCCGCCGTCGCGGACAGCCGTGACGTAGGCCTTCGCCTCCGGCAGGCCCAGTCTGGGTGCCTGCTTGCGCAGATGGCCCATGGCGGCCACGACTCCCGCGGAGCGCACGAGTTCGCGAACGGCGCGAGCCAGCGGGTCGGGCGCTCTGATGCCCTTGGTCTGCAGGAGGTAGTCCTCCTCCCATCCCTCGTCCAGCCACCCGGCGGAAGGGACGAAATGGATGCTCCCGTCGTGCCGGTCCACCAGGAGGTGGCCGCCGCACATGACGGCGCCCCCCACCTCGCGCGTGCGGGTGGCGTGGCCCGCCGTGTTCCAGTAGACGAGCCAGCCGACCGAGTGTTCCTCGACGTGGCAGGCGACCAGCTCGGGCACCGGCCCGCTCCACGGCCATGTCAGCCGTTCTTCGGCCAGGTAGGACTCCACGAGCTCTACGGCACGTTCCTTGACGATCATGGTCTTCTCCTCCGGCTCGGGCGCGGGTCGAACGGGTTCCGGCGTCACCAGCGCAGCGGCAGCCGGGTCACGCCCCGCATCAAGCCGCCCGGGAGCCAGTCCGGCGGGCCCGCGTCCGGATCCTCGGCGAGGTCGGGGAAGCGTTCCAGCAGCGCCCGGATCGCGATGCGGCCCTCCATGCGGGCGAGCGGGGCGCCGAGGCAGAAGTGGATGCCGTGTCCGAAGGCGAGATGGCTCGGGCCGGTGCGGCGGATGTCGAAGACCTCCGGCCCGGGGTGTGCGAAGCGCGCCGGATCGCGGTCCGCCGCGGCGAGGGCGACCAGGACGGAGGAGCCGGCCGCGATGGAGACACCGCCCAGCTCCAGGTCGGTCGCGGCGAAGCGGTACGTGGCGTGCTGTACCGGGCCGTCGTAGCGGAGCATCTCCTCCACCGCGCCGTCGATCAGCCCGTCCGGGTCGGCGCGCAGCGCGGCGAGCTGTTCGGGGTGAGCGAGCAGGGCCCGTACGCCGTTGCCGATGAGGTTGACCGTCGTCTCGTGGCCCGCGACCAGGAGCAGGAAGGCCATCCCGATCAGTTCGTCCGGGGAGAGCCGGCCGCCTTCCTCGTCGCGGGTCCGGATCAGCGCGCCCAGCAGGTCCTCGCCCGCTTCCCCGGCCCCGGCCTTGGCCTCGACGAGTTCGAAGAGGTACGCGGTCATCTCGTCCACGGCGCGGGGGTCCGCGCCGATGCCGTCCGGCGGAGCCACGATTTCGCCCGACCAGTAGCGGAAGCGCTGCCGGTCCAGGCCGGGGACGCCGAGGAGTTCGCAGATGACGGTCATCGGCAGCGGTACGGCGAAGGACGCGAGCAGGTCGGCCCGGCGGTCGGGCCGGGCCGCCATTTCGTCGAGCAGCTCGTCGGTGATCTGCTGGACGCGGGGGCGCAGGGACTCCACGCGTCGGGAGGTGAACTCGCGGGCCACCAAGCGCCGCAGCCGGGTGTGATGGGGTGGATCCGCGTCCAGCATGCTGGTGGCGACGGCCTGGACGGGTGTGTCCGCGAACAGGCCGGAGCCGAGCCAGTTCTTCGACAGCGCCGGGTGGGTCAGGGCCTGTCGGGCCTCCTCGTGGCCGACGACCAGCCAGGTGCGTTCGCCGCCCATGACCAGCCGGTGGACGGGGCCGGCGGCGCGCAGGGCGTCGTAGAACGGGTACGGGTCGGCCTTGAACCCTTCGGCGTGCGTACGGAGATCCACGAGAGCCATGGGGGCAGCGTACGGCGGCCGTTCGCCGGTCGCGGAGTGGTTTTCAGTGTGACTGTCCTACAAATAGAACCGTTTCGGCTGTGCGCCGTTCAGGGGGCAACCCGGTGTGCGTGGGACCCGCCTGCACGGCTATCGGGCCGGGCGGTGGCAGGAAGGAGGTATGAGCCTCCATCGCCGCCAAGTGCTGGGCAGCGCGGCCGCGGCCGTCCTCGCCACCATGGGTGCGGCGGCCCGGACCCCGGACTACGGCGCGCTGGCGCGCGGGATCGACGGGCGCGTGGTGCTCCCCGGGGACCGGGACTACGCCGAGGCCCGCCGGCTGTTCCAGCCGCGGTACGACGCCGTGGCCCCGGCCGCGGTGGCCTATCCCGCGCACGCCGCGGACGTGGCCGTCTGCCTGGACTTCGCCCGCCGCTCGGCCGCGCCGGTGGTCCCGCGCGGCGGCGGGCACGGCTACGCGGGCTGGTCCACCCGCTCCGCCGGGCTGGTCGTGGACACCGGGGCCATGGCGGCGGTGTCGGTCGGGGGGAACGTCGTCCGGGTCGGCGCGGGGGCCCGGCTCGGGGACGTGCACGCGGCCCTCGCCGGGCGGGGGCGGTCCGTACCGACCGGGCTGTGTCCCTCCGTCGGTATCGCCGGGCTCACCCTCGGCGGCGGCCTGGGCCTTGCCTCCCGTGCCCACGGCACCACCGCCGACCGGCTCACCGGGGCGCGGGTCGTCACCCCTGACGGGATCGTCCGCGAGGTCTCCGCCGACCGCGATCCGGAGCTCTTCTGGGCCCTGCGCGGCGGTGGGGGCGGCAATTTCGGCGTGGTCACCGAGTTCCGGTTCCTTTCGCACCCGGTCGGTGACTGCGCCTTCGCCGAACTCCACTGGCCCGGCTCGGACTCGGCGGCCGTGCTGCGGGGCTGGCAGCGCTGGCTGGCCGGGCTGCCGGACCCGTTCTGGAGCCAGGTGGAATTCACCGTCGAGGCCGGGTCCGGGGCGGGTGCGCAGGCCGGGACCCCGGCGGTGCGGGTGGTGTGCCTCGACGGGCGGCGGGAGCTGGAGGCGCAAATGACCCGGCTGTCGGACCTGGCCGGCGGGGCGCCGCGGGACAGCTGGATCGTCGTACGCAGCCACGAGGACACCGTCCGGGCCATGTCCGGCTGCCCGGAGCTGGGCCCCGCCCAGTGCCGGCTGCCGGGCACCCTGCCCGGCCGGGACCCGCAGGGGCGGCTCGGCCGGGACTCGTACGCCGCCCGGTCCGACTTCTGGACGGGCGGCGGACTGCCGGACGCCGCGATCGGCGCGGTCCTGGACGGCGTGCGGCGGTACGGGACGAGCGTGCCCCGGGGCGGTCGCGGCGTCGTGCAGTTCGACGGGGTCTGCGGAGGAGCGGTGAACCGGGTCGCGGCCGGCGGCACCGCCTTCGTGCACCGCGACAGCGCCTTCCTCGCCCAGTACCTCGCCTACTGGCCCGAGTCCGCACCGGCCGCCGACGTGGCCCGGCACCAGGCTGGCTCGACGGACTCTGGCAGGACCTGCGGCCCTGGGCGAGCGGGCGCGCCTACCAGAACTACACCGACCCGAAGCTCACCGGCTGGCGCGAGGCCTACTACGGCCCGAACCTCGCCCGCCTGCAGGAGGTCCGGCGTGCCTACGACCCGGACCGGCTCTTCCGTTTCCCCCAGGCCGTTTAGGGAGTGTCCGGCATGCGACGTACGTTGACGATGGCCGTGGTGGCTGCCGCCCTGCTGGTGCCGGGAGGGCCGCTGCCGATGGCCGCGACCGGGAGCGTGGCGGGCGCCGCGCCCGCCGCGACGGTGGCCGCAGGCCGCTGGACGGCGCGCGAGGCCCGGTCCTTCTGGACCGCCGAACGGATGGCCTCCGCCGTCCCGTTGCCGTCCGTGCACCCGGCGCCGCCCGAGTTCGTGGACCCCGTGCCCCCGGCGGAGCCCGAGCCCGTGGACCCCGTGCCCCCGGAGCCGCCCACACTGCCCGAACCCGCTCCGGGCGCCACGCCGGTCCCGGCCGCGACGCCGGCTCCGCCCCCGGTCGTGACGGAGCCGCTGCCGGCGCCTTCCGCGAGCCCCGCCGCCGCGCCGGCACCCACACCCGCGCCGGCACCGACCACGAAGCCCGGCCCCACCCGCACGGCACCGGCTCCTGTTCCCCTTCCGGCCCCGGCGCCCCCCGTCGTTCCGCGCCTGCCGGCCCTCACCGCCGGCATCGGGCAGAACTTCGACGGCATCCCGGTCGCCGGCCGAATGTTCCTCGTCAAGGGCGGCGGGGCCTACTTCTGCACCGCGAGCGTGGTCTCCTCCCCCGGCCGCAACCTCGTGCTCACCGCGGCGCACTGCCTGCTCGGCTCCGACACCCAGCAGGTGGCCTTCGTACCGAAGTACACGAAGGCGAAGCCGCAGCCGTACGGCATGTTCCCGGTCCTGCGGGACGCGGCCGGACGCTCCAGGATCTGGATCGACCCCCGCTACCGGTCCCGGGGCGTCGACCGCGCCGCCGCTCTCGACGTGGCCTTCGCCCAGGTGGGGCCGGACGCCAGGGGCTTCCCGGTGGAGTCCGTGGTCGGCGGGAACCGGCTGGTGACCGGCGCCGGTTACGCGCACGCGCGGATCACTCTGATCGGCCACCCGTCCTCCGCCGCCCGGCCGCGCGTGTGCGCCAACCGGACGACCAAGTTCACCAGCAGCGACGCGCAGATCCCCGGATCGTTCCTGCGGATCAACTGCACCGGCTATCCCGGCGGGACCAGCGGCGGCCCGTTCCTGAACCGCTACGACGCGCGCACCGGGACCGGTGACGTGGTGGGGGTGATCGGCGGCTGGAAGACCGGCGGGGACAGGACGGACACCTCGTACAGCTCCTACTTCGGCGCGGACATCAGGAAGTTGTACGAGAAGGCGGTTGCCGGGGCGAAGGCGGCGCGGTGAGCACCCGCACCCAACGGGTGCGGCGCGGGTTGCCGACCGTGCGCGGGGTCACCGGAAGCCCGTCGCCGGTCAGCGCGTCGGCGGGAGCAAGTCCGAGGCGACGGCGCAGGTCGGCGAGGGCCGCGTGGACGGGCGCGAGGACGACCTCGGCGCCCGGGTCGATGGACGCCAGGGCGTGCGCGGTGGTCTCGATCGCCTCCGCGGCGTCCTCGGCCGCGGTCCGGCTCCACCGTCCGGGCGCGCCGGTCCCCCAGGGGGCGATGGTGTCGTAGAGGTGGCAGGCGGCATCGGCCACGGCATCGGCCCGTTCCCCGACACCCGGCGCCGCGATGGTCGGCAGTTCCATGCCGGGTCAACGAGCCGGCGCCGCCCGAGGTACGAGGACGAGCGCCCGGATACGCGGCCAACGCGCCGGAGCGGCCCGGCGGATCCGCCGGGCGACGGCGTGCGAGGCGGCGGTGGCCGCGCCCGCGAGCGCCAGGCCCGAGGCGATGTCGCGGGCCCGCGCCGGCCGCAGGACACCGGCGCGGCGCAGCCGGCCGCGGGCCCACAGGGTGAAGGGGACGACGAGCAGCGGAGAGGTGACCACCCCCGGGGTGTAGCCCCGGGTCGCGGCGGCCTGCGCCATGTGGACGAGGCCGTGCAGGCCGAAGCCGTTCAGGGAGGCCTGGTAGAAGGAGGAGCGTCCGCCGGTGCGGTACCCGTCGGCGGAGGCGGCCGCGACGATGAGTCCCATCACGCCGACGGCGGTGGCGAACTCGCGGCCGTCCACGGCTTCCATGCTCCGCCAGATCCGGTCCGGGACACGGGGGTGGCGCTCACGCAGGGCGGGGATCCGGGTCCGGGACCAGCGCGCCATGGTGGCCACTTCCTCGAGGTCGTGCACGGCCCAGGCGGCGAGGAGTCCTAAGGTGACGGCGCTGCGCGATATCGCGGGGCCGGTGGGAGAGGCGTTCATGGTGCGACAGTCTGCAGCCACAGGGGCAGCAACAGGAGCGACACGAGCGAACTCTTGATCACGATCGACGCGGAGAGGTCGACGCCCACGTCGTAGCGCTGGGCGAAGATGAAGAGGTTCTGCGGGGTCGGCATCGCCGCGATCAGGACGAGGTACGCCAGCCACTCGCCGCGTACGCCGAACAGCCACCCGCACACCGCCCAGGTCAGCAGCGGGAACGCCAGGCACTTGAAGCCTATGAGGGCGAATTCCTCGCGCGTGGTGCCCCGGAGATCGAGACCGAGGCCGCCCAGGTGGAGGCCGAGGGCGAACAGCGCCACCGGTGAGGCGCTGTCCCCGACGAACGAAGCGCCGTCCAGGACCACCGCGGGGATCCGTACCGAGAGCAGGTTGAGCAGGATCCCCGCGTTGCAGGCGAGGACCAGCGGGGTGGCGAGCGAGGCACCGACGGCCCGCGAGAGCCGGCGGCCCGGGCCGCCGGCCGCGGGGCCCGCGCGGCCCAGTTCCATGAGGGCGATGACGACCAGGGACAGGACGCAGACCTGGAACAGCAGGATCGGGAAGATCGGCGCCGCGGTGCCGAACACGGTGATGAAGACGGGGACGGCGAAGTAGGCGGTGTTCACCTGGACTCCGGCCATCACCCGCAGCGCCACGTCGCGGGGCTCGCGCAGGCCGTGGGCGACGGCCGCCAGGGACACCGCGAGCACGGCGAGGGCCGCGGCTCCCGCGTAGCCGCCGATCGCCCGCCAGTTGAACAGGGCCGCGAGGTCGCTGGCGTAGATGTTGCCGAAGAGGTAGCAGGGGACGGCGAAGAGGAAGGCGTAGTCGGAGAAGACCTTGGATGCCTCGGCCGGAACGATCTTCCGGCGCGCGAGCAGTACCCCGCCTCCGAAGGCCAGCAGCACCGGTACCAGTTTCTCCAACGCGGCTGCGCCACCCATGCCTGCATCCCCCGTACCTGCGGCCCCATGATCGACGGGCAGCAGCGTAGCTCTCGACGCGGCCTATCCCCCTTCGAGGCGGGCGCGGCGTTCTGCGGCGGCGTGCCACCAGCCGGGCGGGGACGCACCGATGGCTCCGGCGGTGGGCTGGTCGGGGTGAAGTCCGAGCCTCCGCAGTGCGTCGGCGCGGACGCGTATGCCGAACCAGCCGTGCCAGTGGCCGTCGGGGCCGATGCCACAGGCCAGATCGATCTGGATCTCGTCCGGTGCGAAGGGCGTCCAGTCGATGCCGCGGTCGCGCAGTCAAGCGCGGACGGCCGCCGCCGGGTGGAGGCGGCCCGGCAGGTTCCGGTAGGCCGCGACGGTGATCCAGTCGGTGCGGGGCGTGTCCATGGTGTCCATGGTGCCCGGTGGGCGGGGCGGTGTCATGGCCGTTCTCCGGGGACGAGGGCGCCGGCGGAGCATAGGCTGGTCCGATCATGAGCGACAGAGCCCGCACCCGGCTGCGCAGCCGGACCCGCGCACGCGTCCGTACCTCCTCGGCGGCCGGCGGGCGGGTGCCCGGCGCGCTGGGGCAGCTGGCCCTGGTGCTGCGTACACCGGCCGGGGCGGCGCAGCCCTTGTTCGGGCAGGCGCCCAAGCGGTGGCAGCGGGCGCTGCCCTTCGTCGTCGTCGGCATCTTCGTCGTCACCCTGCTGCCGGTGACCATCACGGTGCTGGCCGACAACTACGCTGTGGGCGGTGGCTGGGCGGGCGCGCTGGGGGTGGCGCAGACCGTGCCGCTGCTCCTCGCGGTGACCCGGCCGCTGCCTGCCTGGATGCTGGTCCTGGCCGCCGACACCGCCGGCGCGGTGCTGCTGCTGAGTGCCGACAAGGTGGCCGGGCAGTCCTGGCCGTGGCCCCCGATGACCATCATCGGCTACCTGGTGCTGATGGCCTGCCTGGGGCTGCGGGAGTCCATCCGGACGCTGGTGGGGGTGTGGCTGGCGACCGGCGTCATCGGGACGGTGCTGAGCTTCTCCGCGCCTTCGGGCTCGATGAACACCAACGCCCTGCTCTTCGTGCTCAGCGGGGTCATGCTGGTCCTGACGGGCGCGCTGCGGGGCCTCGGTGACGCGCAACAGCGGGTCGCCGAGCAGGAGAGCATCAGCGAGGCGGAGCGGGCCCGGCGGACCCTGCTGGAGGAACGGGCCCGGATCGCGCGCGAGTTGCACGATGTGGTCGCCCACCACATGTCGGTGATCACCGTGCAGGCCGACTCGGCGCCGTACCGGGTGCCGGGGATGCCGGAGCCGGTACGGGAGGAGTTCGCGGCGATCGCGGCCAGTGCGCGGGAGTCGCTGGGCGAGATGCGGCGGCTGCTCACCGTGCTGCGCGGCGACGGGGCGGGCGGGGCGGAAGGGGCCGACGGCGAGCGGACCCCGCAGCCGGGGATCGACCGGCTCCAGCAGCTGGTGGAGGCGACCGTACGGGCCGGGCAGCCGGTGGAGTTGTCCCTGGCGGCCGGGGCCGCCGGGGCGGCGCCCCCGGCGGTGGACCTGTCGGCGTACCGGATCGTGCAGGAGGCCCTGGCCAACGTGGTGCGCCACGCGCCCGGCGCGCCCACCCGGGTCTCGGTGACCGTGGACGAGGACGAGGTACTCGTCCTCGTGGTCAACGGTCCGGCCCGGGACGCCGTGGTGGAGCTGGAGAGTTCGGGCACGGGGC
This sequence comes from Streptomyces sp. NBC_00029, assembly GCF_045160505.1. NCBI lineage: Bacteria > Bacillati > Actinomycetota > Actinomycetes > Kitasatosporales > Streptomycetaceae > Streptomyces > Streptomyces sp. NBC_00029. The sequence goes on along the minus strand of NZ_CP108292.1, from coordinate 8,283,976 downwards.
ACGGCCTGGTGGGGATGCGGGAGCGCGTACGGTTGACCGGCGGGACCCTCGACACCGGGCCGCTGCCCGACGGCGGCTTCCGGGTCGCCGCCCGGCTGCCGTTGAACGACCCGAGCAAGGACGCCAGTTGACCATCCGCGTGATCATCGTCGACGACCAGGCCATGGTGCGGGCCGGGTTCGCCGCGCTCCTGTCGGCGCAGGCCGACATCGATGTGGTGGGCGAGGCCCCCGACGGCCGGCAGGGGATCCAGGTGGCCCGCTCCACGCATCCCGACGTGGTGCTGATGGACGTACGGATGCCGGAGATGGACGGGCTCACGGCCACCCGGGAGATCCTCGATCCCCCGCCCGGGGTGGTGCACCGGCCGAAGGTGCTGATGCTGACCACCTTCGACATCGACGACTACGTGTATGAGGCCCTGCGCGCCGGAGCCTCCGGATTCCTGCTCAAGGACGCCCCGCCGGCCGATCTGATCGCGGCGGTCCGTGTCGTCGCGTCGGGCGAGGCGCTGCTGGCGCCGTCGGTGACCCGGCGGCTGATCGCGGACTTCGTCCAGCAGCGCCCGGCACCGCGCAAGGACCCCGCACTGCGGCTGAAGGGGCTGACCCCGCGCGAGACCGAGGTGTTGGAGCTGATCGCGCGCGGGCTGTCGAACCAGGAGATCGCGGGTCATCTGGTGCTGGCGGAGCAGACGGTGAAGACCCACATCGGGCGGGTGCTGGGCAAGCTCGACCTGCGGGACCGGGCCCAGGCCGTGATCTTCGCGTACGAGGCGGGGCTGGTGCGGCCGGGCGACTCCGCCTAGACGACCGGCTCGGTGCCAGGGCCCCCGAGCCCGGCGTGATGCCTAGTGCTGTGACCGGAAAGGTCCACCGCACTAGGGGAGGTCGGCCGGGATCTCGCAGCCGGTGGTGAAGTCGGTTCCGCCCTCCCCGTCGCAGGCGTCCGGGGCGTCCGCGCCCCCGTCGAGGGAATCGGTGGCGGGGCCCGCCTTGAGGGTGTCGATGCCGTCGCCCCCGTCGAGGAGGTCACTGCCTCCCGCGGTGCCCGCACTCGCGGTGCCGGTGAGGTCGACGTTGTCGCCGAAGATGCGGTCGTTACCGGCGCCGCCGCTGATCGTGTCGTGGCCCGCGACGGTCCGGGTCGCGTCGGCCGGGGTGCTGTCGCCCACGAGGAACTCGTCAAAGGCGCCGCCGATGATGCGGTCGTTGCCGGCGCCGGTCGCGCGGCCTCCCGCCGGGCCGGTGACGGCGTGGTCCCCGATCGCGGAGACCCCGCCGTCGGGTCCCAGGTCCAGCAGGTCGTTGCCGCCGTGGCCGAACGCGTGCTGTGCGGCTTCGCTGTCCCCCGTCAGGGATTCGGCGCCGGGCCCTCCGAGCAGTACGTCGCTCCCGGCGCCCGTGGCGTTGCCGGCGAACGCGCCGGAGTCACCGAGCAGGGAGTCGTCGCCGGGGCCGCCGTCGATCCGGTCGGTCCCGCCGCCGGACGCGCTCTGCCCCCGGCTGTCCCCCGTCAGCCGGTCGTTGCCGGGGCCGCCGACGAGCTGATCGTTGCCGCCGCCGGTGGCGGCGCCCGCGGGTGCGTAGCTGTCGCCGGTGAACTGGTCGTCCCCGTCGCCGCCGACGAGCCGGTCGTTGCCGCCGCCGGTGGCATCGCCGGCGGGGCTGAAGCTGTCGCCGCGCAGCTGGTCGTTGCCCGCGGAGCCGTCGATCTGGTCATTGCCGAGTCCGCCGATGAGGATGTCGTCGCCGGCCAGCCCGCAGACGAGGTCGTTGCCTCCCCGGCCGTGGATCGTGTCCGCGCCCGCGGTGCCGACGATCACGTCGTCTCCCTCGGTCCCGTCGGTGGTCGCGCCGGGGGCGGTGACGACGATGGTGGCGGGGACGCCGAAGCAGGTCACGGCCCGTGCGTTGACCTCCGTGGTACCGAGGAGGACGACGGATCCGGCGGCGAGGGCGCAGGCGACACCGGCGGCGGCCATCCGGCGCGGGCGCCGTCCCGGTTCGGCGCGCGGAGGTTCCCAGTGGGACATCGGCGGTACTCCTTTTGCCTCGATTAGTCGGACTATCACCACAACTAGTCGGCGCAGGGGCTCCATCCGCGCCGACACACGGACGGGCTCGGGCAGACGGCCGATGCGGATCGCACCTGCGGGAAGGGGGCCGGTCTCCTCCACCCCCTACTGGGGTATGACAGCCGACTTGGCTCCACGGTGCGACGTGCCCGCCGGTACCCACTGCCTACCTTCCACCTCGTCACGAGGAGAGGAGAAGGGGCATGCGCCGCTTCGGAAGGACGCTGGTCACTGCCGCGCTGGCGGTGGCCGTCGTCGGGGGGACCGCCGGATGGGCCTCGGGCGACAGCCAGACAGCGGTCACCGGACCGCCGCCGGGGACCGCCGCATGGCGGGCCGACACGGCGTCCGGCCGGCCGCTGCCCGATCCGGCGACCGCGGCACCGCACGAGGTGGCCGCGTTCTTCGCCGGGCTGGACGACGCGGCGCGCCGCGCACTCGTACGGTCCCACCCGCTGGTGGTGGGCAACCTCGACGGGGCTCCGCTCCCCCTGCGGTACGAGGCCAACCGGATCGCCGCGGCCGCCACGGGCGAGGCGCGGTACGCCCCGCTCGCCGCGCCGGACCGCCGGATCCTGGCCTTCGACCCACGCGGCCGCGGGCAGGTGGCCGAGGTGTTCGGGGACCTGGAGCACGCCGCGCACGTCTCGGTGATCGTGCCCGGTTCCGACAACGACGCCACCGTGTACGACGCCCGGCGGGGGCCCCACACCGGCCCGGCCGGGATGGCGCGCTCCCTGCGCGGGGCGACCGGCGGGGCCACCGCCGTCGTCGCGTGGATCGGCTACACCACCCCGGTCGGCGTCGGCCTGGACGCCGCCGACGGCCGGCTGGCCCGGGCGGGTGCGTTCCGTCTGGCCCGCTTCACCGCGGGACTCGACGCGGTCGGCGCGCCCGACCCGGTGCTGTTCTGCCACAGCTACGGCTCGGTGGTGTGCGGGCTCGCCGCCCGGCACACCGACGCCACCGACGTCGTCGCCTTCGGTTCCCCCGGGATGCGTGCCGCCACCGCGGCCGCCCTGCGCACCGACGCCCGCGTCTGGGCGGCCCGGGGGCCGTCCGACTGGATCGCCGACGTCCCGAACGTCGAATTCGCGGGGATCGGTCACGGCGCCGACCCGGCGTCTGCCGCATTCGGCGCCCGCCGGGTGCCCGCAGCCGACGTACAGGGCCACACCGGCTACTTCGCGCCCGGCACCCAGTCACTGACGGCGTTCGCCGCGATCGCCAAGGGAGAGCTCCGATGAGCGCCTCGGCCACCCTGGCCCCGCTGCGGAAGGCCGCCGCGCGGATCGACCGGCAGACGCCCGCCCACCGCGACCGCGCGATCGACGGGCTGCGCGCCCTGGCGCTGCTGGCCGTGCCCACCGGGCACTGGCTGCTCGGCGGCTTCACCCTCGACCCGGAAGGCGGCCTGCACAACGCGAGCCCGCTGTCGGCCTTCGGCGGTCTGGCGCCGGCGAGTTGGGCGCTCCAGATGCTCGGCATCTTCTTCCTCGTCGGCGGATACGCGTCAGCGCTCTCCTTCGGGCGCCGCACCGGTTCGACGGGCGCCTGGCTGAAGGGCCGTATCGTCCGGCTGGGCCGGCCGGTGCTCGGGGTGACCGCGGTGTGGGCGGTGGCCGCGCCCGTGCTGTACGCGGCCGGCGTGCCGCAGGCGTCGCTGCGCACCGGGGCAACGCTGGTGATCCAGCCGTTGTGGTTCGTCGGGGTGTACGTGGTGGTCACCGCGCTGACACCGTACTGCGTGCGGGCGGCGCGGCGCCTCGGAGGCTGGGCCGCGGCCCCGTTGCTCGGTTCGGTCGCCTTGGTGGACTTCCTGCGCTACGGGCCGCTCGCCGACTCGGTGCCGTCCTGGATCTCGCTGGTGAACATCCTGCCCGGCTGGCTGTTCGCGTACCAGCTCGGCGTCTCGTGGGGCGAGCGGCGGATCGGGCGGCGCGGGGCCTGGCTGCTGCTGGCCGGCGGGGCACTGCTGTTCGCGGCACTGCTGGCGGTCTTCCACTATCCGGCGTCGATGGTGGGCGTACCGGGTGCGGCACGGACCAACTCGCACCCTCCGTCGCTGCTGGTACTGGCCCTGGCCTCGGTCCAGTCGGGGGCGGCGATCCTGCTTCGCGACCGGCTGGCGAAACTCCTGGACCGGCCCGCCCTGTGGGCTCCGGTGGTCGTGATCAACCTGTCGGCGATGACGATCCTGTGCTGGCACCAGACGGCCATGCTGGCGGCCGCCGTGCCCGGCTCGTTCGTGGGCGGGGTGGCCGGTCTCACGACGGCGCCGGACAGCCTGGGCTGGATCGCGGCACGGCTGGCGTGGATGCCGGTGTTCGCGGTGCTGTTCGTTCTCATCGCCCGCTACGCGCGCCGCTTCGAGGGCCCGCCGCGGGAGGGGCGCGGGGCGAGCGCGCTGCGCCGGACGGTGGCAGGGGTGCTGGCGGCGGGATTCGCGGTGTTCGCGCTGGGCCTCGCCTGAGTGGTGCGCAGACAGCCCGCTTGTGCCGGTACGGGACGAGGTCACCACGGAAGCCGTGCAACGCAATTGGGGCGGGCCCCTCCTGCCCCGGGCGCAGCCGTGCCGTGGCGGCCGGGAGTTGGCCTCGCGCCGACAAGGTAGCTGATAATACTTCAGACCCCCTGGTCACGACCGGTGTGACCGCCCCTCGGGGGCGTGGCCGGGCAGCCGCGCGACGCGGCCGCCCTGACGCATGGAGAAGGCGATCGCGTGAGCCCCAAGCACTCCCGCCCGGCGCGGAAGACCGACGAACAATTACTGCATTCCTCCCGCCCTGCCGCGACCGCGCAGCAGGTGACGGCGCCACCCGTGGGGCTGATGGCGCTGCAGGCCGGCGCGGGTAACGCCGCGGTCGTCCAGATGCTGCACAGGGCCGGTCGCGTCCGGGACGAGGAACAGCACCAGCACTCCGACGGATGCGGACACGAGCAGGCCGAACACGCCGGGCCGGCCGAGCACGCCGGGCAGCCCGCGGTGCAGCGCTCCACCGTCCACGACGTCCTGCGCGCCCCAGGACGTCCCATGGACCACGCCACCCGCACCGACATGGAGGCGCGGCTCGGAGCGGACTTCTCCGACGTCCGCATCCACGAGGGCAGCGCCGCCCGCGCCTCCGCCGCCGAAGTCGGCGCCCGTGCCTACACCTCCGGCAGCCACGTCGTCCTCGGTGACGGCGGCGGCGACAAGCACACCCTCGCTCACGAGCTCACCCACGTCATCCAGCAGCGCCAGGGGCCCGTCGCGGGCACCGACAACGGAGCGGGGCTGCGGGTCTCCGACCCCTCCGACCGTTTCGAGCGCGAGGCGGAGGCAAATGCCGGCCGGGTCATGGCGGCAGGTCACCTGGCCGCCGCCCACGTGCAGCGTCATGCGGCGCCCTCCCCCGCCTCGGGCCCTCACACCGCCGTGCAGCGCGTCGAGGACCCCCAGGCGCGGATGACGGTCGAGTACTGGGAGGACAGGGCGGGCCTGGGCGGGGCCAGCAGCAAGGCCGCGAAGGACCGTGGCGCGCAGATCAAGGCCTCCAAGGCGAGCGCGAAGAAGTTCAAGGCCAGCAAGCCCCCGCGCTCGATGGATGAGGTCGTCAAGACCGTCGGCCCCCAGCTTCTGACCGAGCTGGCGCGGATGGGCGACGAGGCCGGGCGGATGGAGCTGTACCGGTCCATGAGCTTCGACGAGGCCCACAGCGCTCTGACCTACTGGGGAAACGAAACCGCGCGGAAAGAACTGCTGGACTACATAGGTTCCGGTACGGGCACGGGAAAGGAATTCAGGGAAAAAGGACTCACGGGCATGACCATCGGGTCGCATCTCGGCGACCAGGGTCAGGCCGATGGATACTACGAAACCCAGGGCGAACCCTATGCGGTCCAGCTGAAGTTCACGCTGAAGCCGGGCGCCCATGAACTCCTTTTCCATCCAAACCACATGGCTCTCGGGCCGGGTTACAAGAACGACCTGATCCGCAAGGCGAACGAGGACACCGGGGAATACCGGAACGCGAACGCGAACGAGGGCACACTGGGCGGGTACATCGGCGTGAAGGCCGAGGACAAGGAACCCTACAGCCTGGGCATCGCGCAGGGGAACAACGGAAAGAACGGCAGGGAGCTCGGCGCGAGCCAGCTGCTCTTCCAGCTTTTCGTCGAAGACGTCACACTGGTGAAGAACCGGTCGGGGAAAGAACTGCCCTCGGCGCAGCAGGAAGCCATCGCCGCGTAATCAGGCGTTGCCGTGGATGTCCGAAGCGCGTTCCGGACATCCACGGCACCCGTGCGATCACGTCTTCGCGCCGCCGAAGTCGGGCAGCGTGACCGAGCCGTCTGCGGCGAGGGGGAATCCCGGGTTGTGAGCCACTTCCCAGCAATGGCCGTCCGGGTCCGCGAAAGCGCCGGAGTAGAACCCGATCGCGTTGACGGCCGCCGGCTTGGTGACGCTGCCTCCTGCCCGTCGTACGGCGGCCAGCAGCTCGTCCACCTCGGCCTCGGAGCGGACGTTGTGGGCCAGGACGATCCCGCCGAACCCGCCGGCCGGTCCGGGCTCGACTCCGCAGTCGCGAGCCAGCTCCTCCCGGCCCCACAGCACCAGCGCGAGCCCGCCGGCCTGGAAGAAGACCGTCTCCTGGACCTCCTGTCCCCGCCAGCCCAAGGCCTCGTAGAAACCCTTGGCGCGAGCGAGGTCGGAAACCCCCAGGGTGACCAGGGTGATGCGTTGTTCCATGCGAGCACCCTAAGGGCCGTCCCGTAATCCCCGGCGGGCGCACGACGCCAGCTACGGCACCGGGCCGGCGGACGACACCGCCGGCTGCGGTCCGGATACGGCGAGAGCGCCGCTCCCCCGGGGGAGCGGCGCTCTCGTTGTGTACGGTGCTCCGCGTCAGGCGATCGAGGCGGCGACGATCGCGGCCACCGCCAGGTTGCAGGCCGCCGAGACCCAGACCGCCGGGTGGGGCTGCGGGTCCACGACGATGGCGCCGAGCTTGCCCGGGGTCACCAGGTCGAGCACGAGGAACGCCACCGCCATCAGGATCAGGCCGAGCACGCCGAAGGCTGCGGTGGACAGCAGGCCCTTGCCGAAGTCCGAGTACGTCGTCCAGATCGAGGTGAAGACGATGCCGCCGATGCCGAGGAGCGCGGAGCTGAGGAAGAGGGCCGCGTTGCGGTTGCGCTCCTCCCAGATCTGCTTCGGCAGCTTCCCGGGCGTCAGTACGTCCACCAGGACGATACCGAGGATCAGCAGGACCAGTCCGAGGGCGCCGTAGGCGCTGGTGCGGCCAAGTCCGTTGATGATGTCGCTCATTGAGAAGCCTGTCTCCGCGTGGGTGGGAAAGTATGTGCCGTGGAGAGGCCGAATCTATCGCACGGCCTTGACGCGGACCATGGGGAGGTCAGCAGATGGTAAAGGTCAGGGCCGCTCGACCGGCCGAGGCGGAGGACCTGACCGGGCTGGTGATGCGGTCCAAGGCGTACTGGGGCTACGACCGCGGGTTCCTCGCCGCGTGTGCGGAGGAGCTGCGGATCCGGGCCGAAGACGTGACCGCCCGCCGTATCGTCGTGGCCGAGAACGGCCAGGGCGAGGTGCTCGGGGTCTCCTCTCTCGAGGGCGCCGGCCCGCTCGCACGGCTGGGGCTGCTCTTCGTGGAGCCGTCGGCCGTCGGACAGGGCGTGGGCCGGCTGCTGTACCGGGACGTGCTGCGGCGGGCCGCCGAGCTGGGCGTGCGCCGGCTGGTGATCGACTCCGATCCGCACGCGGCCGGGTTCTACCGGGCGATGGGGGCCGTGGCCCGGGCCGCACCGGACCCGGCCCCCGCCCTGGTCCGCTTCGAGGTGAGCCCCGCCCCGCTGGCCGGCTGGGCGCGGGCCTGGACCGGTGGCGGGCGGGCCGTGCACCTGGGCAACGTCGGCGAGTTCAACGCACAGTTCGGCGACGCCACCCTGGACCGGGAGCAGCGGCCCGCGCACCACTACGCCTGCCTCGCCGCCTTCTACAGCCCGTACCCGGCCGTGCTGGTGCTGCCGCGGGCGGTGCCGAGCGGCTGGACCGAGCTGGTCTGCCGGCAGCTGGGCTGGACCGGCGTGGAGGTCCACGACGGGCTGGTGGACGGGGATCCGGGCCTTGCCGATGCCGTACGGGCCCGGCCGGCGCTGGCCGCGCGGCTCACCGGGGCCGGGCTGCCCCTCGTACCGTGGGGGCGCACCCCGGCGTTCGGTCTGCTGGCGGGCCGGCCGTGGCGGCCCGGGGAGCTCCGCTACGAGTCGAAGTCCGCGGCGCACGGGCTGTTCGGGCGGATCCTGGCGGACGGCGGGCATCCGGGGATCGTGCTCCCCCGGCAGTGGCCGGCCCGCGGGCGATGGTCGGCGGCCCGGCTGCTGGCGGCCCGGACCAGGGCGGGTGAGAGCACTGTTCTGAAATCGGAGCACGGTGTCGGGGGTTCGGGCACCACGGTGGTCACCCCCGCGCAGGTCCGCGCCGCGGGCGGGGCCCTGGCCGTAGTGCGCCGGCTGCCGCGCGGGCCGCTGCTGGTGGAGGAGTACGTCGGCGGTCCGGCGGCCGGGGGCGGGGAGGGTGCCGGTGCAGGGCCCGGCGGTCCGCGCGACCTGACGTACGACGGGTTCGTCGACGACGCGGGCCGTGTACACGACGTCGGCGGGGCGGTGATGGACGTGACGGACGACGGCTGCTACCGGGGTGCGACGGTGGGGCCCGGCGTGGTGCCGAATTGGGCGGAGAAGCCCCTCCTCGCCTTCGGGTCGGCGGTGGGCCGGGAACTGGCGGATTCCGGCTACCGGGGCTGGTTCGACGTGGACTTCGTGGCCGACGGGGAGGGGCGGCTCGCGCCGACCGAGACGAACCTGCGGCTGACCGGGCCGTCGATCGCCTTCATCGTGGCGGCGCGGCTCGACGTGCTGCGGGGCGCGGGTCACCTCGTACGGATCGCCGACCGGGTGGAGCTGGGCGCGCGGCTGCCCGAGGCCCAGCTGGACGAGTTGTGCGCGGCCCTGGTGCGGGGCTGCGCCGGGCTCGGGGCGGTGTTCGTTCCCGCGATCCCGACGGGTGCCTTCGAGCCCGCGCCCTGGCTGGGTGTGCTGGTGGCCGCGCGCAGCGAGGAGGCGCTGGACGCGGCCGAGGCGCTGGTCCGGGCCGAGGCCCTGGCGGTCGGGGCGGTGTTCGCCGCGCCGTGACCGGCCCGCACTGCCGACCGGTCGGCGGCGGTCCGGTCGGCGGTCGGGCGACAGTCGGTCCGGTCGGCGGGCGGGCGGCAGTCGGTTGCCGGTCGGCGGTCGGGCCGGCGGTCCAGGCGGCGGTCCGGTCAGTCGTCGAGGGGGTGGAAGTCGAAGGGGTCCGCCGGCCTGGCGACGACGTAGGCCGCGGCGACGGCGCCCGCGATCATCAGCGGGACGTTGAAGGTGTAGACGAGGGCGGCCTGGAGCGGCCAGTCCTGTTTGGCTGCCAGCCGGTAGAGGTTGTCCTGCGGCCACCAGGCCAACAGCAGGTAGGACACGGCCAGATGGGCCGCCACCGTGAGGGCGGGGCTGCGGCGCTGACGCAGCATCCGGGCGCGGCCGCCGAACAGGAACACCAGGCCGATGCCGAAGGCGAGGCACTCGAAGAGGTAGAGGACGGAGAACAGGAACGCCCAGGGCTGCGGCACTCCGGTGAGGTCGGTCGATCCGGGCCACAGGAGATTGGTGATGATCAGCGCGACGAAGCCCAGGACGCCCCCGCAGCCCGCCGCACAGGACGCCGGCATCCCCTCCTGGCCGCCCGGGGCGGAACCGTACTTGCCGGACTTGGCGCCGCCGCGCCGCGCCGCCGCCGCGGGCAGGATGGGAAGCGGCAGGGCGTCCCGGTCCTCCCGGCCCGCCGCGTTGCGGGGCAGGTTGCGCAGCCGGATCACGGTGCGCGGGGATTCCTCACGGAGCACCTTGCCCGCCAGGTGGTCGCGCAGCCCCTCGATGTCCGGCAGCACGGCCGCCGGGGTCCGGGTCGGTCCCCCGGGCGGTGGGGCCACGTAGGCGACGAGCCGCCGCGGGCCGCGGGGTCCGTCCACTCCCTTCAGGATGACCGCGCCGATGCCCTCGTGGCTGCGGATCGCGGACTCCACGCGGTACGGGTCGACGATGCGGCCGCCAGGCAGGGTGATCCGGTCCCGGATGCGGCCGCCGAACTCCAGCAGCCCGTCGTCGCGGAGGAGGCCGAGGTCGCCGGTGGGTATCGCGTCACCGCCGTCCGGCGGAACGATGCGGATCTCCCCGCCGTGCACGTCGGCCCGGAAGCCGGGGAACGCGGTGCCGAGCAGGGAGATCGTTTCCGGGTCGTCCAACGGGTGCGGCAACTGGGCCAGTTCGAACCAGGTGCCGACGCCGGCGCACTCCGCGGATCCGTAGATGTTGAGCACGCGCGCACCGGGGCGCAGCAGGACCTGCAGGGTGGCCTGCTCGTCGAGGTAGAGCCGGTCGCCCGAGACGGCGAGCAGCCGCAGCGAACGGCAGGCGGGGTCCGCACCGCGGTGGCCGGGCGGGCCGGCGGCCGCCGGTGGCGCGTCCTCGATCAGCAGCCGGGTGGCGCCGGCCGGGTCGGTGTGCAGGACGGTGACGCGGTCGGTCTCGAGGGCCGCGCGGATGTCCTCGGGCTTCCGGTCGGAGCGCGGGGAGAGCACGAGGGCGCCGCCCGAGCACAGGGCCCGGGTCCAGCCCGCGGCGAAGGCGGTGACGTCCGTACCGGCCGTGAACAGGTGCCGGTCCTGCGGGGTCGGCCGGGCCACCTCGGCCCAGCCCTCGTGGGCGGCCAGGAGCATCCCGTGGCCCACGCGGACCGCGCGCGGCTCGGCCGCCCCGGCGAACAGGACGACGGCGGTGCGGCCGGGTGACGGGGCGGACGGCCCGGAAGGCCCGGCGGACGGCCCGGCGGAAGGCCCGGCGGACGGCCCGGCGGACGGCCCGGCGGAAGGCCCGGCGGAAGGCCCGCCGGAGGGCCCGCCGGAAGGCCCGCCGGAGGGCTCGGCCGGCCGTTCGGTGCGCGGTCCGCCGATCGCGGTGGTCTGCGCGTCGAGCCGGATCACCCGCAAGCCGCTGCCGTTGTCGAGGGCGGCCTGCTGGGCGGCGTCGGTGAGCAGGACGTGGGGCTCGGCCGCGGTGAGCTGCCGACGCCCGCTGCGCGGGGCGCGGACGTCGATCACGGTATAGGCCCCGCCGGCCTTGAGGGCGGCGAGGAGGGCGACGACCAGTTCGCTCTGCCGGGCGGTGCCGATGGCGACGAGTCCGCCGGGCGGCAGGCCGGAGTCGAGGAGACGGCGCGCCAGCAGGTCGGCGCGCGCGTCCAGTTCCCCGTAGGTCAGGCTGTCCGGGCCGGCGATGAGCGCGCGGGCTCCGGGGGTGTCCCGGGCCCATTGCTCGAAGCGGTGCAGGACGGTGTCGGTGGTTCGCTTGCCGAAACGTACGGACTCGGATCCCTGCGTCATGAACCGATGATGCCACCGGGCACCGACAAGGGGTGGCGGTCGCGTATATCCCTCCATGGAGCAGGAGTTGGCTTCCCGTACGGGCGGTCCGTAACGCATGCCTTGACCTCGAGCTCGGTTGAGGTCCTAGCGTTCGAGCCATGGACATGGAAGTCACCGCCTGGACGTCGCTCCACAGCGCGATCAACGCCCAGCAGGACCGTCGCCCGTTCTCCCGGGCCGGCCTGCGCCGCGTCGCCGCCTTCGCCCGCCCGCACCGCCGCGGGCTCACCCTCTTCCTTCTGCTGAGCGTGGTGACCGCCCTGCTCGCGGTGGCCACGCCGGTGCTCGCCAGCCGGGTCGTCACCACCATCGTGGAGGGGCGCGACAGCGGCGCGGTCACCCGGCTGGCCCTGCTCATCGCGGTGATCGCGGTCGCGGAGGCGGGGCTAGGGCTGCTGACCCGCCGGCTGTCCGCCACCCTCGGCGAGGGGCTGATCCTGGACCTGCGGACGGCGGTCTTCGACCACGTGCAGCGGATGCCGGTCGCCTTCTTCACCCGGACCCGGACCGGAGCCCTGGTCAGCCGCCTCAACAATGACGTGATCGGCGCCCAGCGGGCCTTCAGCAACACCCTGTCGGGGGTGGTCTCCAACACGGTCACCCTGCTGCTGACCCTCGTGGTGATGCTCAGCATCTCCTGGCAGATCACCCTGCTGGCGCTGGTGCTGCTGCCGGTGTTCGTGCTGCCGGCCCGCCGGATGGGCGCACGGATGGCGGCGATGCAGCGGGAGGCCTCAGCGCTGGACGCGGCGATGGGCACCCAGATGACCGAGCGGTTCTCGGCGCCCGGCGCGACGCTGGTGAAGCTCTTCGGGCGGCCGGCCGACGAGTCCGCGGAGTTCGCGGCCCGCGCGGCCCGCGTACGCGACATCGGGATCCGTACGGCAATGGCCCAGTCGGCCTTCATCACCGCCCTCACCCTCGTCTCGGCCCTGGCCCTCGCGCTGGTCTACGGGCTCGGCGGGTACTACGCCCTGCGCGGCTCGCTCGACGCCGGTTCCGTCGTCGCCCTCGCCCTGCTCCTGACCCGGCTGTACGCCCCGCTGACCGCGCTCGCCGGGGCCCGCGTCGAGGTGATGAGCGCAATGGTGAGCTTCGAGCGGGTCTTCGAGATCCTCGACCTGCAGCCGCTCATCGCGCAGAAGCCGGACGCCCGCCGGGTCCCGGAAGGGCCGGTGGCCGTGGAGTTCGACCGGGTCTCCTTCGGATACCCCGCCGCCGACAAGGTCTCGCTCGCCTCCCTGGAGGAGGTCGCCACCCTCGACGCCCGGGGCGGGACGCAGGTGCTGCACGAGGTGTCCTTCCGGGCCGAGCCGGGCCAGATGGTCGCCCTGGTCGGCTCCTCCGGCGCCGGCAAGTCGACGATCGCGCAGCTGCTGCCCCGGCTGTACGACGCGGACGCGGGCGCGGTCCGCCTGGGCGGGATCGACGTACGGGACCTTTCGGCCGAGTCGATCCGCGACACGCTCGGCATGGTCACCCAGGACGGACACCTCTTCCACGAGTCGGTGCGGGCCAATCTGCTGCTGGCCCGGCCGGAGGCCTCCGAGGAGGAGATCTGGGAGGCCCTGCGGCGCTCGCGCCTCGACGGGCTCGTCGCCTCACTGCCGGACGGCCTGGACACGGTGGTCGGGGAGCGCGGGTACCGGCTGTCGGGCGGGGAGCGGCAGCGGCTGACCATCGCCCGGCTGCTGCTGGCCCGGCAGCGCGTGGTGATCCTCGACGAGGCCACCGCGCACCTGGACTCGACCTCGGAGGCCGCGGTGCAGGAGGCCCTGGGCGAGGCCCTGGCGGGCCGGACCGCGGTGGTGATCGCGCACCGGCTGTCGACCGTGCAGGCGGCGGACCTGATCCTGGTGGTCGAGGACGGCCGGATCGTGGAACGGGGCACGCACACCGGGCTGCTGGCGGCCGGCGGCCGCTACGAGGAGCTGTACCGCACCCAGTTCGCGGTGTCGGGCGGCGAGGCACCGGTGTCGGGAGCATGATGCTGTGATGGACATCAAACTGGAACTCGTCGCCGTCCCCGTCAGCGATGTCGACCGGGCCAAGGCCTTCTACGAGAAGCTCGGCTTCAACGCCGACCACGACGTCACCGTCAGCGAGGACATCCGCTTCGTCCAGCTGACCCCACCGGGCTCGGCGTGCTCGATCGCGATCGGCAGGGGGCTGACCCGGATGACCCCGGGGTCGCTGGACAACATGCAGGTGGTCGTCACGGACATCGAGGAGGCGTACGAGGACCTGCGCGGCCGGGGGGTGGAGGTGACCGAGATCCAGGACCTGCCGTGGGGCTCCTTCGTCTATTTCTCCGACCCGGACGGCAACGGCTGGGCAGTCCAGCAGACCACCCCGCGCAAGACGGCGGACACCCCCTGAGCACGGCCCGCCCCCGAGCACGGCCCGCCCCCGACCGCCGGAGCCGGGCGGCACGGCGGAGACCGCCGGACCGCCACGGCCCGCGCCGGGTCACCCCATGGACCACAGGACGTCGGCGACCGGGTCAGCCGTGTGGTTGTAGCGGCTCCTCACGTCCTCGTCCTGCTCCACCCGCCACTGGCCGTCCTCGAGGATGAGGCGGAGCGCATAGCGGAAGGGCTTGCCACCGTCGCGCTGGCCCGTGGCGAGGACTCCCTTGCCGGCCGGGTGCTTCCGGGACGCCTTCACGTCCTGGATGTGGTCGATGGTGAACCGCAGCGGCGCTGCACCCGGCTCCGGGGTCCGTTCGGTCAGGGACTTGCGTGCGGCGACGCAGCCGTCGACCGTTCCGCCGTCATCGCTGAAGTTGGGTCGTGCCGCCTTGGTTTCGTGCTCGCACATGGCCTTGACGTCGGCCGGGTCGAGCATCCACGCCTTCATGAACCCCTCGGCGGCGGCCGTGATCCGGACGTCCTCGCTCACGGTCGTCGGACTCCCGAAGGGCTGGGGGGCCGCCCTGTCCTCGCGCGGGGCGACGGGCTCGGAGGAGCCGCAGGCGGACAGCGCGGCGGTCGTCAGCACGGTCGCGGCCAGGCAGGCCGCTCGCACGACGGCGGTTCGGTGGCGCATGGTGTTCTTCCCCCTTCCGGGCGGGGCCAGGAGCGGGCCCACCCGGTTGTTGATCATTTGTGAGGACGATAACCGACACCGGACCGGGTCCCGGCCGTGCTCCCGGGCGACGGGGCTCCTTGGACGTTCCACCGAGGGCGCGGCGCGCGCATGGTCCGGAACGCGCATTGCGTGGGCGCGTGTTGGGGGCTTGGCTTGCCGGGGTCAACACGACGAGGTCGGTCCCGAGGAAGCGAATGACACCCATGCTCGACGGCTGTACCCCCTGGCCCGAGGCGTTCGTCGACCGCTACTGGGCGGCCGGGCACTGGCAGGGCAACACGCTCGACAACCTGCTCCGCGGCTGGGCCCGGCACCACGGGCCGCGGACCGCGCTCGTGCACGGCGGCACCCGCGTCACGTACGCGCAACTGAACCGGCGCGTGGACCGGATGGCCGCCGGCTTCCGGCTGCGCGGCCTGCGGCCCGGGCAGCGGGTCGTCGTCCAGCTGCCGAACGTTCCCGAGTTCGTCATCACCGTCTTCGCGCTGATGCGCACCGGCGTGGTCCCCGTGCTCTGCCCGGTGACGCACCGGGCGGCCGAGGTGTCCCGCCTCGTGCGGGTCAGCCAGGCCGTGGGTCACGTCGGGCCGCCGGCCCACGAGGGGTTCGACCTCGTGGCGATGGCGGCGGACATCGCGGCCCGAGGGCCTTTCCTGCGGCGGGTGTTCACCCTGGAGGCCCCTGGCGAGGCGTCCCCGTACGGCGGCTTCAGCATCGACGCGGCGGGCTGCCAGTACTACCCCTTGGCCTCCGTCGACTCACCGCCGGAGCGGCCGCTCCCGCAGAGCGCCGCCCAGGTGGCCTTCTTCCTGCTCTCCGACGGTGCGGGCGCGGAGCCCGCGCTCGTGCCGCGCACCCACAACGACTACGCCTACCAGGTGCGGGCCGCCGCCGGGCTGGTGTCGCTCACCGAGGACGACGTCTACCTCGCCGCGCTGCCCGCCGGGGACAACTTCGCCTTCGGCTGCCCCGGCATCGTCGGCACCCTCTCGGTCGGCGGCACCGTCGTGCTGGCCGAGAGCGCGGACCCCGCCGCGTGCTTCCCGGTCATCGAACGGGAGCGGGTCACCGTCACGTCGGTGGTGCCCGCCGTCGCCGAGGGCTGGCTGGACGCGCTCGCGTCGGTCCGGGCCGATGTGAGCAGTCTGCGTCTCGTGCAGATCGGCGGCGCTCCCCTGCCCCGGGCGACCGCCGTACGCGTGGGTCCCGAACTGGGCTGCCGCGTGCAGCAGGTGTCGGGCCGGGCCGAGGGACCGCTCACGCTCACCCGGCCCGCCGATCCGGACGAGAGCGTGCTCTCCACACAGGGCCGCCCGCTCTCGCCCGACGACGAGATCCGCGTGGTCGGCGCCGACGGCGCGGAGGTGCCCGACGGCGAGCCGGGCGAACTCATCGCCCGCGGCCCCTGCACGCCTCGCGGCTACTACCGGGCGCCCGACCTCAACGCACGCTCCTTCACCCCCGACGGCTGGTTCCGCACCGGAGACCTCGCACGCCGCACCCCCGACGGCAACCTGGTGGTGACGGGCCGCCTGCAGGATGCGCCGTCCGGCCGCTGAGGGGCGGGGACGGTGGGAGGATGCGTCGGTGCCGACACCGATGCCGATGGGCCGTGAACCGATGGACCGTGAGCCGATGGATCTCCGGGCGTACGTCGAACGGACCCGCGGCGGGCCGTGCTTCGTGTGCGCCTACCTCGCCGGGCACCCCGGCTTCGTGCACGAGACGATCCACGAGGACGAGCACCACGTGGCCTTCCTCGACCGCTGGCCCACGCTTCCCGGAAAGGTCCTGGTGGCTCCCAGGGCACATATCGAACATGCCGTCCGCGACCTGGACGCGGCGGCCTACACCCGGCTGATGCTCGTCGTACGGGAGGTCGCGCTCGCGGTCGAGGACGTCCTCGACTGCGAGCGGACCTACCTGTACTCGCTGGGGAGCCGGCAGGGCAACGCCCACCTGCACTGGCACATCGCGGCGCTGCCGCCCGGGGTCCCGTACGAACAGCAGCAGTTCCACGCCCTCATGACCGAGAACGGCGTCCTGTCGCGGTCGGCCGAGGAGCAGGCGGCGACGGCGACGCTCCTGCGCGCGGCCCTCGCCGCGCGCGGGGTGCTCGCACCGCCTCCGTGAGGTCAGGCCTGCGCGGGGGTGTGGTGGTGGTCGAGTTCCCACGCGTGGTGCTTGAACTCGTGGCGGAAGTCGGCGTGGTCCTCCCACTGGCGGGCGATGCCGCGCAGCACGTCCCAGTTGTGCTCCACCGACTGGTCGATGACGCGGCGCATGGCCGGCTCGGCGGATTCCCGCTTCTCGATGAGGCCCTTGATGGCGGAGGCCTCCAGGACGGAGTTGCGCAGGGCGCGCAGGGCGCGGGAGGTGTCGTCCATGGCGAAGCCGTGTTCGCTGCCCGTCGCCTCGTCGAACAGCGGGGTGAGCCGCGCCTCGATGAATGCGGTGATCCGCTCGAAGTGCTGCACGTCCATCGGGGGCTCCCTCTCCTGCCGGACCACACGTGGGCCCGGCGTCTCCACTCGCTTCTGCTGTTCGGGCGCCATTATCCAGCAGCCTCGTGATCTGTTTTGATGATCCACCGGGTGCGATCGACGCGGGGGGACCGGTGGACGGGAATTCAGGGCTGACGGAGCGTTTCGAAGAGCACCGCTCTCATCTGAGAGCGGTGTCCTACCGCATGCTCGGTTCGCTCGCCGAGGCCGATGACGCCGTACAGGAGACCTGGCTGCGCCTGAGCCGCTCCGACGTCGGTGCGGTGGAGAACCTCGGCGGATGGCTGACGACGGTCGTGTCCCGCGTGTGCCTGAACATGCTGCGCTCGCGCGAGTCCCGCCGCGAGGACTCCCTGGACGCGTCGCCCGCCGACCGCGTCGCCGGCCGTGAGGACACCGTCGACCCCGAACAGGAGGCCGTACTGGCCGACTCCGTCGGGCTGGCGCTGCTCGTCGTGCTCGACCGGCTGGCTCCCGCCGAGCGGCTCGCGTTCGTGCTGCACGACTTGTTCGCCGTGCCCTTCGACGAGATCGCCCCGATGATCGAGAAGTCCCCCGTGGCCACCCGTCAGCTCGCGAGCCGCGCCCGCCGCCGGGTCCGGGGAGCACCTCTGGCGTCCGAGGCCGATCCGAGCCGCCGGCGCCTCGTGGTGGAGGCCTTCCTCGCCGCCACCCGCGGCGGGAACTTCGACGCGCTCGTCACCCTGCTCCACCCCGACGTGGTGCTCCGGGCCGATGCGGCCGTCGTGCCCACCCACGCCCCGGTCCTCCTGCGCGGCGCGGTCACCGTCGCCAGGAGCGCGATGGCCGCCATGCAGCGGGCGCAGGCCACGATGCCGGCCCTCGTCGACGGGCTGGTCGGCCTGGCGATGGCCCCGCTGGGACGGCTGTTCCTCGTGCTCGGCTTCACGATCGAGGACGGGCTGATCACGGAGATCGACATCGTGGCGGACCCCGTGCGTCTGGATGCGCTCGAACTCGCCGCGCTCGACATCTGATACCCGGCACCGGTAAGCGGCCGTAGCGATTCCGTGCCGCGGCCGCCCCTTCTGGGCCGCGGCACGGCGCTCGCATACTGGCGCCGTGACCGACTACGTCAAGCACCTGCCCACTGCGGCGATACCGGAGGGCGCTCCGGTCGCGGCGTGGGGTGTCGACCACGCGCGGCGCTGGCTCCGGGCCGGCCGCGTCCCGACCGTTTTCGCGCCCGGCGCCGGAGGATGGCTCCTCGTGGTCCCGGCCGTCCTCGCGCTCCTGCTGACGGACCGGCACGGCGAGGACTGGCGCAGTCTCTCGGCCGGCTTCCTGCTCGCCGCGCTGCCCTTCTGGTTCCGGTACCTGCCGGCGGCCACCCTGCTCGCCGCGACCGCCCTCGCGGCCGACGCCGCCCTCGCCCTTGCCGGTACCTCCGACACCGCGGGCCGGATCGGTCCGGTCCTGGTCCTCGCGCTCGCCGCCTGGGCGTTCACCGGGGCGCTGCTCCGCCTGCTCGCCCGCCGCCGACAGCGTGAACTGGCCCTCGCCGCAGCCGGATCCG
Source organism: Streptomyces sp. NBC_00029 (assembly GCF_045160505.1). NCBI lineage: Bacteria > Bacillati > Actinomycetota > Actinomycetes > Kitasatosporales > Streptomycetaceae > Streptomyces > Streptomyces sp. NBC_00029. The sequence continues at coordinate 8,265,253 of NZ_CP108292.1, read as the reverse complement.
CCCGGTTCCCGCTGCCGGCCACCCTTCCGCCCGCGCACCTGCGCCGCGGACTGCCGGGCATCGGCCTCGGGTCCGTGTGCTGCCTCGCGGCCGACGCCGCCCGCACCCACCCGTACGGCCCGTTCGGCGGGCGGCTGCTCGCCACGGTCCTGCTGGTCGCCGGTACCACGCTGCTGGGGCGGGGCCTGGCCCGGTGGCGGGCGGCGCGGCGCCTGCGCGCGCGGCCGCAGCCCGTACTGCTGGTCGGCGTACGGGCCTCCGTCTCCGGACACCACTGGCTGTACCCGGACGCCGACTCCCCCGCCGGCCGGCCCCTGATCGCCCACTCCCCCCGGGTCCGGGACACGGTCCTGGGGAAGCGGGTCCTGGTCGCCGGGTCCGCACGGGCCCTGCGCACGAACCACCATGACGTCGGCCCGTACGCGGAGCCCTTCCAGGCGGTGCTGTACGGAGCCGTGCACGAGGGGGCCGAGATCGTCCTGGAGTGCGCCGTGTACGAGTCGGACGTCCGCATCGTCCCGGAGGTCACGGCCGCCCCGCTGCTGCCTCGTCGGCGTCACGGGCTGAGTCACTGGACGCCGGCGGGCACCTCGCACCGCGAGGCCGTCCGCGAGCGGACGCGCCTCGATGAGGAGCGCAGGCGCGAACGGGCGCGGGAGCGGGCGGAGTCGAAGGGCTCGGACTCCTCCTCTTCGGGCGACGGGGGCGGTTGTGGAGGGGGATGCGGGAGCGGGTGCGGAGGGTGCGGCGGCTGCGGCTGACCCCGCACACCTGGGGAATGTCTTGCCGATCACGCCGGGCTCGCGGGCCCCGGCCCCCGGGCCCCGCCCCCGGGCCCGCCCCCGGGCCCCGCCCCGGTTGCTCAGGGCGCGAGCACGTCCAGTTCCTCCAGCGCACCCACCGCGATGCGGCGGGTCAGCGCCTCGGCGCGCGCCGCGTCCCGCTCGCGCACCGCCTCGGCGACCTGGACGTGCAGGGTGACGGCGGCGGGGTCGGGATCGTGGAACATCACCGCGTGTTCGGTGCGGCCGGTCAGGACTTCGGCGACGACGTCCCCGAGGCGGGCGAACATCTCGTTGCCGGAGGCGTTGAGCACCACCCGGTGGAACGCGATGTCGTGCCGCAGATAGCCCTCCAGCTGGTGGCCGCGCGAGGTGCGGACCATGCCGAGGGCCGCCTCGGTGAGTTCGGCGCACTGATCCGGTGTGGCCAGGGTCGCGGCGAGACCGGCCGCGACAGGTTCGATCGCGGATCGCAGCACGGTGAGGGAACGCAGCTGCCGGGGCCGGTCCGTGCCGGCGAGCCGCCAGCGGATCACGCGCGGGTCGTAGACGTTCCACTCGTCGGTGGGGCGCACCGTGACGCCGACCCGTCGGCGGGACTCGACCAGGTGCATCGACTCCAGGACGCGGACCACCTCCCGTACGACGGTGCGGGAGGCATCGAAGCGTTCGGCGATCTCGTCCGTGCGCAGGACGCTGCCCGGGAGGTACTCCCCCGCCGTGATCGCGAGGCCGAGGGTGTCCAGCACATGGGTGTGGAGCCCCTGCCCCTGCGCGTGCCCGGGACTGCCTGCGGTGGTCATGGCGTAAGCGTACGGTGACGCTCCCTCCGCCGAAAGATGTGATGTTTCCGACCCGAGGCTTGAATAAGTACTACTTAATGCGCTTCAGTGGTGCCGCACGAACCGATGTCGACGAGGACAGCGAGGTAGGCGTGAGCACCCAGCGCGTCATTGTGGTGATGGGCGTGGCCGGTACGGGCAAGACGACCGTGGGCCGACTGCTCGCCGAGGCACTCGGCATTCCGTACGCGGAGGGCGACGCGTTCCACCCGGCGTCCAACGTCGCCAAGATGTCGGCCGGAACCCCGCTCGACGACGCGGACCGGTGGCCGTGGCTCGACGCCATCGGCGAATGGATCCGCAACCGCGCCGGCCTGCGCGGCGGCGTGATCGCCGCCTCCTCGCTCAAGCGCGCCTACCGGGACCGGCTGCGCGCCGCGGCCCCCGGGGCCGTCTTCGTCCACCTCACCGGCGAACGCCCGCTGATCGAGCAGCGCATGGCGGCCCGCAAGGGCCATTTCATGCCCACCACCCTGCTGGATTCGCAGTTCGCGACGCTGGAGCCACTCCAGGAGGACGAACCCGGCGTCGTCGTCGACGTGTCCGGCTCCCCGCAGGACATCACCGGGCGGGCGCTGGCCGCTCTGCGCCGGCTCCCCGCACACGAGAACTGAGGAAACGTCACCGTGACCGGTCTCAGCGTCGAGACACTTGCGGCGGCCGCCCCCGCACCGATCACCTCGGCCGGGAACACCCAGCTGGGGATAGCCGTCCTCGCGGGCATAGCCGTCATCGTCCTGCTCATCACCCGCCTCAAACTGCACGCCTTCCTGGCGCTGACGGTCGGCTCGCTGGCCCTCGGGGTCTTCGCGGGAGCACCGTTGGCCAAGACGATCTCCAGCTTCACCGCCGGACTCGGGGCCACGGTCGCGGGCGTCGGCGTACTCATCGCGCTCGGCGCGATCCTCGGGAAGCTGCTGGCGGACTCGGGCGGCGCGGACGAGATCGTGGACACGATCCTTGCTCGGGCCAAGGGCCGGGCCATGCCCTGGGCCATGGTGCTGATCGCCTCGGTGATCGGGCTGCCGCTCTTCTTCGAGGTCGGGATCGTGCTGCTGATCCCGGTGGTGCTGCTGGTGGCCAGGCGGGGGAACTACTCCCTGATGCGGATCGGCATCCCCGCGCTGGCCGGCCTGTCCGTGATGCACGGCCTGGTCCCGCCGCATCCCGGCCCCCTCGTCGCCATCGACGCGCTCCACGCGAACCTGGGGATCACCCTCGGGCTCGGTGTGCTCGTGGCGATCCCGACCGTGGTCATCGCCGGGCCGGTGTTCTCCCGGTACGCGGCGCGGTGGGTGGACATCCCGGCGCCCGAGCACATGATCGCGCCGCGTCCCTCGGCGGAGCTGGAACACCGCCCGCGATTCGGGGCCACGGTGTTCACCGTGCTGCTCCCGGTGGCACTGATGCGCGTCAAGGCTCTTGTCGACATCGTGGTCGACGACCCCGCGAACCCTGTGCAGCGCGTGACGGACGTCGCGGGCTCCCCCATGATCGCGCTGCTCGCGGCGGTCCTGGTGGGCATGTTCACGCTGGGCCGAGCGGCCGGGTTCACCCGGGAGCGGATCTCGGTCACGGTGGAGAAGTCCCTGGCCCCGATCGCGGGAATCCTGCTGATCGTGGGCGCGGGCGGCGGCTTCAAGCAGACGCTGATCGACGTGGGCGTGGGTCAGATGATCCTGGACGTGTCGAAGAACTGGGCAGTCCCGACCCTGTTGCTGGCCTGGCTGATCGCCGTGGCCATCCGGCTGGCCACCGGCTCGGCGACGGTGGCGACCATCTCGGCGGCCGGGCTGGTCGCGCCGCTCGCGGCGGACATGTCCACCACCGGGACCGCGCTCCTGGTCCTGGCCATCGGGGCCGGCTCGCTGTTCTTCAGTCACGTCAACGACGCCGGCTTCTGGCTGGTCAAGGAGTACTTCGGGATGACCGTCGGTCAGACCCTGAAGACCTGGTCGGTGATGGAGACCATCATCTCGGTGGTCGGGCTGGGCCTCGTCCTGCTGCTGTCACTGGTCCTTTAGCCGGCCCTTCAACTGGGCGGCGGCCAGCGCCATGCCGCCCGCGGCCGTCGCGCAGCGGGCGGCGAGCCTGGACACCTCGGCACGCAGGGCCTCGGTCCCCGGTCCGTGCCACCCCGGCTCGGCGGCCGCCCCGTGCAGCCGGAACGCGTGCGTGCGCAACGCGGCGGCGTGACCCGACAGGCCGCCGGCCTGCGGCCGGGGCGCCGGCCGGGGCGGCCGTGCCGTGATCCGGCGGCGGGCCGGGCCCCGGGAGGGTCCGGACGCGGGCCCCGGCGGGGGCCGTTCGGGCAGACCGGGGCCCCGGTCGCAGAACGCCACGAAGGCGGCGCCGAGCCCGAGGACGGGTTGGGCGGTCTCGGCCCGGCCGGTGGCGACCTGCCAGCCGGCATGATCGTTGAAGGGGTTCGCGTCGGTCAGGGCGTTCCAGGCCAGGATGTCGGCGAAGGACGGGGCCAGCAGCGAGAAGGCGTGCTCGGCGCCCTGTTCGCGCATGATGGCGCGGAACAGACGGACGGCCTCGGCCTGGCGGCCCGCTTCCACGGCGCCGAGGACGGCGGCCGCGCCGGGATCGTCGAGCAGTTCGGGCCGGCCCGCGCTCACGGCCCGGATCCGGGCCTTCAGACCACAGACGGCGATGCTGATCGCGAGGCTCTCCCGGCCCGCCAGGACTCCGGCGAGCCGGCCCGCCCGGGCCATGCCCCGACCGCGCGGGGCCCAGCCGAGACCCGCCGGGTCGGTGAGGGTACGCAACAGGGTGCGCCAGCCGAGCCGGGTACGGCCGCCCCGGGCCAGGGCGGCTGCGGGCAGCCGGGCACCGAAGGCCAGGCCGGAGGCGTAGCGGGCGGCTTCGCCGACCGCGTCGGCGGCCTCGGCGAGTGCGCGGCACGGGGCGTCGAGCAGGTCGATGTCCGGGGCGGTGGACGCGGAGGTCGCGGCGTCGGGCATGTCATCCTCGTGGGGTTCGGCAGGAGGTTCGGGGGCGGGCACGGTCGGGCGTCAGACGGTATGCGGTCGGGCTTCGGTCTTCGGGCGGTGAGCGGTCGGGCTTCGGGCTTCGGGCTTCGGGCTTCGGGCTTCGGGCTTCGGGCGGTCAGCGGTCGGGCGGCACAGGTCGGGCGGCAGGCGTCCTGCGAGGTGAGGCGGGTGTCGCGGCGTTCGATGGCCCCGGGCCCGGCGCCGGGATCTCGGCGGCGGGATGTCAGCGGCGGGTGAGCGTCAGCCGGATCCCGCGCGGGTCGAGCGCCGCGGGCAGCGGCCCCACCGGGTCCAGCACCGGCCGGCCGCGGCCGACCCGATGTGTCCGCAGCACCTCGGCGCAGAGCGCAGCGGTGATCATCAGGCCGAGCTGGTCGCCCGGACAGCGGCCGCCGCCATGGCTGAAGGGCGCCATCCGGACGTCCTGGTCCGCACCCGGGTTCTTCCACCGGCCGGGCACGAACACGTGCGCCGCCGGAACCCGTTCGGGATCGCGCTGGTGGAACGCGGCGGGCAGCAGCACCGAAGTGCCGGCCGGGTGGCGCACGCCCCGCCATTCGGTCTCGGCGCCGGTGACGCGGATCAGGTCGGACACCACCGGGTACAGGCGCAGGGACTCACGTACGCAGGCCCGCAGCCGGGGCAGCTCGCCCCGGCCCGCGCCCGCGGTGGCTTCGGCGGCCGCCTCGGCCGCGGCCAGGTCCTGTTCCGCGGGGTGCGCGCCGAGCAGGAGCAGGGTGCGCAGCAGCGTGTCCGGGACGGCGTCCATGGCCAGCAGCCAGTGCTGGGCCTGGCCGACGGGGTCGACGGTCCCGGTGGGGTCTGCGTAACGGGCGGCCCGTCCGACCAGCGTGTCGCCGTCGGCGTGGCCCGCGTACGCCTCGATGCGGGCGCGGGCCCTGGCGTGCAGGGAGCGGGCGGCGCGCGCCCGGCCGCCGCGCAGGCCCTTGCCCTCGGCGCGCAGCTGGGTGAGCCATCCGGTGAGTTCCTCGTCGGCGGCGGCCGAGTCGCCGAGCACGATCCGCCGGGCAGTGCGGTGGACGGCGTAGCGGGCGCGGGCGAGGTCGAGGGTGGCGGTCGGGGCACCGGCGCCGGTGGAACCGGCGGTCAGGTGCCGGGCCTCCTCGGCGAGGGCAGCGAGGAAGAGTCCGCAGGAGGGGTGCACGGGCAGGCCCGCGGCCAGCACCTCGGCGCTGACCTGCCGACGTTCCGCGCGGAGTTCGCCGCGGGAGCAGCCGGTGCCGGCGGGCTCCTGCGGGCTCAGGCCCCGGCACTTGTCCGGCGGGTCGGCCGCCAGGACGCCGACGGGTTCGGCGTAGAACCGGCGCACGTCCTGCGGATCGAGGAGGACCAGGACGGTCCGTCCGGAGCGGGTGCGTACGAGGACGGGGGCGTCGCCGTGCCGGGCGCGCAGGGCGCGCAGCGCGGCGGCGGAGGCGCGCACCGCTCCGGGGCGGGGCCGGGCGAGGCCCCGCAGCAGGGCTCCGAGGCCGGCGAGGGGCACGCGCCCGGTGGTCTCACGGGCCGGGACCGCTTGCCGGAGGAAGGATTCCTTTACGGATGTCCGCCGGTCGGGGGCTCCCGCGCCGCGCCCCGGCACGGCGGGCCCGCAGTCCGCGGGCAGTGCCTCACCGCGGGGGGACCGACCGACTCGCTCGGGGCGCCGCCGGGCGGCGAGGGCCCGTACCCGGGCTCGGAGCCCGTCGAGGGCGGCCCCTTGGACCGTACGCATCCGTGTACCTCCGCGGCGGGAGCGACAACGCTCGGCGACAACGGCATCACCGTACGTCCCACCTGCGGACTCCGCGCCCCGAGGAGCACGTCAGGGGTCGAGCCCGACGAGCAGCACCGCGATGTCCGGTCCGGCGGTGGGGTAGGAGGTGAAGACCGCGTTGTGCAGGGCCGACGGGGAGCGCCCGCGGCGTACGCACGCAATGGCCTCGGCGGGACCAGGCCCCGGTCGACGAGGAACTGGGCGACGACGAGGCCGGACCGGTTGTAGCCCGAGTGGCAGCGGACGAGCGTGGTGAGGTCCGCGTCGAGGGCGAGGCCGGCGGTGCGGGCGAGGCGCTGGACGGTGTGCAGCTGGTGGGCGTCGAGTGCGGCGTCCGGGACGGGCGCCACGACGTGCTCGGCGCGCGGTCCGGGTCCGTGGCCGGTCCCGGTGAAGAGGCTGATGACGAGGTCGAACTCGTCGCCGACGACGGCGGGCCGGAGTCCGCCGTCCGGGTCGGTCCAGTAGTGGCCGCCCATCCACGGGCCGGATGCGGTCTCGTCCCACGGCGCATGCGGCCCGGGAACGTCGCTGTCTCGCTGTCGGGTCTTCCTCATCCGGCCACGACCTGCTGGGGGGAGCCCCCAGGATCCGACACAACTTCCTTTTACATGACGGAAGTTGGGGTGAAGACGGCTTCGCGGAACGCCGTGCGCAGCCCGCTGCGCACGGCCGTCGGGAGGAGGACCGCCCAGCGGTGGTGGCGGGGGGACATCCAGAGGGCCGGGCCGCCGTCCTGCGGGGCGTGGTGGGTCCAGACCCCGTGCGGGGCGGGCTGCCAGAGCAGTCCGCGGGCAGGGACGAGTTCGCCGGTGCGGATCCGGAGCGACTCGGTGGCCCAGGCGCGGGTGATGCCCTCGGTGATGCCCTCCGGGGCCGTGGAGCCGGCCGGTGCGGGGGCCGCGGCGGCGAGGACGTGCCGCAGGAAGCGGACCAGGTCGCCGAGGGGCGCGTGGAGGGCGGCATCGGTGAAACGCGTTCCGGTCATGCCCAGGGGGTGCCAGACCCGGGTGGCGGCGAGGTCGGCGAGCGGGCTGCCGGAGAGGTGTTCGGCGAGACGGGTGAGGGCCGCGGCGCCGCCCGGGTGGGTGAGGAGGTGGTGGGCGGTGGTCCCGTCGGGGGTGTCCGCGGAGGCCTCGTCCCCGTAGGCGGTGAGGGGCGTGTGCAGGTGCAGCGCGCCCTCGTCGACGAGGGCGCCGATGACCGGCCAGAGCGCGAGGACGGCGGTGAGGCCGCCCACGTCGAAGGCTTCGTCCGCGGGTCCGGCCTCCGAACCCGCCTGTGGGCCTTCGGGGCCGCCGACGGCCCACACCGCCCCGGGGTCGGCGGACCCGACGAGGGCCCGGACGGCGGTGGCCTGGTCGCACAGGAGGGTCATGGTCGCCCACGTTAACGAGCCCGCCCGGGCCGGCCCGGCAGGCCGGGGCGAGACCGGGCCCCCGCCACCCGAATGCCGCTCACGGCCGGCACCGTGCGCCCCCTCACCACCCCGGTCGGCCCGGATGTCCGTCGTCCTGAGCGGGCCCGTCGGCGAGCGCGTCGAGGATCCCGGCTGCCCGGGTGTCCCCGAGCGCGTCCGGGGCCTCGGCGGCGTACCCGCGGGACGAGGCGTCGACGGTGGTGTCCAGGGCGACGGCGTGGAGGTGTTCCGCGGCGCGCGGATCGCCGAGCTCCGCCAATCGCCCGATCAGCTGCAGCCGCCGGTGCCGGGCGGACGGGCCGCACCCGGTCCTGAGGCGTGGGGCGCGGCCCGTCCGGGGCGCCCGGGTACGTACGTCCTTACCCGGGCGCCCCTGTGCTCGCCTAGCTCTTGTCCGGGCGGTCGGTCACCCGCAGGGTGTTGAGCAGGGGCTTGCCGAATCCGCTGTGCGTAACGAAGCGGATGTTGAGGACCCCGTCCGTGACCGTGACCGTGTACGTACGGGTCAGGGCCTTGTAGGTGCCGGCCTCCAGGGCGATGTCCAGGGAGGGCAGGACCTGCGTGCCCTCGGCCAGGACGTCGAAGACGCGCTTGTTCGGCTTGGTGGAGGAGAGCTCCGCGAAGCCGAGCTCCACCGTGTAGGTGCCGTTCGGCACGTTGTCGAAGCGGTATTCGTACATGCCCTCACGGGCGTTGCGGAACAGCCGCTGCTCGTCCGTACCGGCGATGGTGCGGCCGGTGGACTGGATGGTGCCGTTGCCCTGGTAGCCGTAGGAGCCGGGCGTGTACTTGCGGTCCGGGGACCAGGCGTCACCCAGGGCGTCGGTGCTGCCGTAGCCGGAGCCCGCGTCGAGGCCGACCTGGTAGCGCGGAACGACGACCTTGACCGGGACGGTCAGGACCGGGGTCCGGCCGCTCGCGGAGGTGATCTTCAGGTCGGCTGTGAGGACCGTTCCCGGGGCCAGTCCGGTCGTGTCGACCGTAAGAGTGACCGGGGTCTTCGCGCCGGTCGGGAGGTTCCCGGTCGCCGGTGTGGCCGTGAGCCAGGCCGCTTCCTCGGACACCGTGAACGCCGTGCCGAGGCCCGGGTTGGTCAGGTCCAGGGTCCGCGTCCGCCGCTGGTCCGCCGGGAGGACGACCTCGACGGACGGCGTGGACGCCGTCACCTTTCCGGTGCGCAGGGACTGCGTCACGGCCGTGACGTCGGCGGCCTTGACGTTCACCGTCGCCGTGGCGGACTCGTACTGGGGTGCGGCCAGCGAGACGGGGAGCGAGCCCGAGGGGCTCTGGACGACGTATCCGCCGTCCGCCGCCGTGGTGGCGGAGACCGCGGCGTCGCCGGTACCGACGGTCACCGTGGCGCCCGCGACGCCGTTGCCGTCGTTGGCGTCGAGTACCCGGCCCGCCACCACTCCGCTCTTGGTGGTCCGGAACGCGATGGACAGGCCGTCCGTGATGACCCCGGTGTTGAAGGAGTACTTGAAGGCGTCGGTTCCGGCCGCGTTCTCCACACCGACCGTGGCCGAGGAGCCGCCCTTGATCCCGGTGCCGCCCGTCCCCTTGTAGGAGTACGAGACGGTGCCGTCCTCGCCGATCGTCGCCGAGAAGGAGAACTTGTCGGCCTGGGCCGACCAGTGGGCCACCTGGCGCCACTCGATCACGTAACTCCGGTGCGGAGCAGTGCCGGTGACGGCAGTGAAGACGCCGGATCCGCTGCCCGTGGCGCCGACGACGAGGTCGTCCCAGAACGGGTACAGGGCCGCGTTGGGCGTGGCCGTGCTCGGGAGGTCCCCGTTGATGTCACTGGTGTTGTTGCCGCCGAAGCTGACGGTGCCGTTGGTGCCGATCCAGGCCTGGCCGTACGTCTTGCCGTACAGGGGCAGCGGGAAGGGCAGGTCGACGCGCTCGGTGGTGTTGTCACCGGTGAGCGCGAGCTGGCGGGTGCCCTCGACGTACGGGCGGTCGCCCGCGGCGGCGCAGGCGTAGCCGTAGCCGTCGGTGCGCTCGGGCAGGCTGACCGCGACGGTGGCGTCTCCGGCGACGGTGACCTTCGCCGTACCGCCGGTGACGCAGCGGGAGGCGTGGGTGGCGTTCACGTCGTACGTGCCGTGCGGCAGGGCCACCTCGAAGCGGCCCTGGGCGTCGGCGGTCGCGGTCACCGGGGTGTCCGCGATGGTGACGGAGGCGCCCGCGGCGGGGCCGGCGGCCGAGGAGACCGTGCCGGTGAGTTTGCCGGAGGCGGCCTGGGTCAGGGTGAAGTCGCCGGTGGCGGTGCCGTTCTCGGTCACCGTGGCCGTCGCGGTCTGCTGTCCGTAACCGAACTTGGCGGCGGTCAGGGTGTAGTCGCCGACCGAGAGGGAGGCGAAGCGGTAGCTGCCGTCGGCCCCGGTGGTGGTGGTGCGGTCGATCGGGCCGTCGGCGGTGATCTTCACGCCCGCGACGGGCTGGTCGCCGGCGCGTACGGTGCCGCCGAGCGAGCCGATGGCGCCGCGCGGGGCGGCGTTGACGGCGGCGAGGATGTCGAGCCGGCCCTCACCGAAGACGTTGTTGTCGGCGGCGTTGCCCCCGCACTGGCTGCTGTCGGTGTCCAGGGCGGTGCCGTCGAAGAGCGCCTCGGTCTGCGCGACGTCGCCTTCCAGGGCGGGCGCGGCGGACCAGAGCAGGGCGACGGCGGCCGCGGTGTGCGGCGAGGCCATCGAGGTGCCGGAGAAGGCCTCGTACGCGCCGCCGGGAACGGAGGAGCGGACGTTCACGCCGGGGGCGGCGATGTTCGGCTTGATGATGCCGCCGGGGCCGGCGCCGCGCGAGGAGAACGACGCGATGGCGTTGTTGATGTCGAAGGCGCCGGAGCTGTAGGAGCTGGCGTAGTCGCCGGGCGAGCCGGCGGTGTTGCAGCTCGGGCCTGAGTTCCCGTTGGAGAAGGCCGGGAAGATGCCGGCCGCCCGCCAGGTGTCGACGATCTGCTGGTACCAGGTGTCGCCGCCGCTGCCGCCCCAGGAGTTGTTGACGATGTGCGGGGCGAGATCGGGGCGCGGGTTCTGACCGCTCGGGTCGGTCGGGGCGACGATCCACTGGCCCGAGGCGAGGAGGGAGGCCTCGGAGCAGGAGTTCGACTCGCAGCCCTTGGCCGCGATCCACTTGGCGCCGGGGGCCACGCCGATCTTGTTGGCGCCGCCGTCGTCGCCGACCATCGTGCCCATGGTGTGGGTGCCGTGGTCGTTGTTGTCGCACGGGGCCGCGGTGGTGCACACGCCCGCCGGGTCGAACCAGTTGTAGGCGTGGTCGTACGTGCCGTCCGCCTTCTTGCCGCGGTACTGGTTGTTCACGGCCGGGTGGGTGTAGTCCACGCCGCTGTCGATGTTGGCGACGACTATGCCCTCGCCGCGCACCCCGACCTGGTCCCAGACCTGCGGGGCCTTGATCCGGTCGATGTTCCACTCGATGGCGTCGGCGACGGCCTTCTCCCGCTTGCCCTCGGTGGGCTTGGGGAGGACGACCTTGTCGTCGGCGTCGATCCGGGCGACCTCGGGGCGCTGTGCGAGGGTCCCGGCGAGCTTCTGGCTGCCGACGACGCGCACGGCGTTCACGATCCAGTACGAGGTGTACTCGGCCCCCGCGCCCTGCAGGGCCTTGACGACCTCGGCCTGACTGCGCGCGGCGTGGTCCCTCTTGATCCGCAGAACCGTTTCTGCCTTTGCGGCGCGGGTCTGCTGCTTCCCCGCGGCGGTGAGGTCGGCGGCGCTGTCGAGGTAGACCCAGAAGGCGGCCTTGGCAGAGTCGTCGAGCTGGGCCCGGAGCTTGGGCTCGATCTTGCGCTCGGCCGCGGTCAGGGCGGCGGGGCCGGGGTCCTGCGCGGCCGCGGCGACGCCCGCGCCGATCGGCAGGAGCAGGACCGAGGTGAGGGCGGCGAGCGCCGTACGTAAGGACCGCGCGGGCCGTGATGACCTTGTGGGCCGTAAGGCTCGTGAGGACCGGTTGTTGCGTTGAGCCACGTGTTGTCTCCTCGTACGCCGTGTGCGGGTTGTGCGGGAAGGGTGCGCGTGACGTGCGCGGGTCATGGTGAACGAGGCGTCATGCTCATTACAAGGGGGGCTTTTCGGCCGTCCTCGGTCCGGGAACGACGGAGCCCGCGGGCTCGTCGGCGGACCGCTCGCGTACCGGAGGACCGGCGCCCGGCCTTCGCCCGTGCCCAGGGGGAACGCGCGGCCGGCACGTCGCGCGGCAACGACCCGGGACACGCTCGCGACCTGCGGGTCCATGGCCGTCGCACGGCGCGTCGCATGCCGGGCCGGGCCGGGCCGGGCCTGCGGCAGGAGGGTGCTTGCCCGGCCCGACGGGGTGTCCGCCCGGACCGTCGGCGGTTCAGCCGGGTGAATCGCCGTCCCGCGGAACGAGCGTCACGTCCACTTCCCCTGCGGCGGCGGACCAGCGCTCTCCGCGTTCCACGGCCGCACGACCGTCACTGAGCATCCGCGTACGGATGTCCCGCGCCGCATCGCGCAGGACCGCCGCGGGCACGCCGCTCGTGGCCGGGAACCGGTCCAGGATTTGCTGGACCGACCTGTCGAAGGCCCGGACCGCTCCCTCGACGTCGTCCACGCTCTCACCCGCCGACGCGGCCGATGTGATCGTCCAGGTCATCCACAGAGCCATGCCCGAAGCGTAGGAGCGGGTGGGCCGGAACATGAACGACGTCGCAGGTGTGTCGCCCCCGAGCGGATGTCTTGCCGATCACGCCGGGCTCGCGGGTTCTGACACCGACAAGACACCCCCCTCAAGGCCCGTCCCGCAAGTGGGGGTCTCCCGCTCAGTGGTTTCCGTTCGGAGCGAGGAGGTGCTGGGCGAACAACCGGGTCGACGGCGGCCAGTGGAATAATCGATCATGCGTTCATGCCCCTGGGAGAGACCCTTGTCCGAGTTGAGGCAGACCTGGCCGCCGGACGGGTTCCCCTTGCGCGCCAGCGTTTGCGCGGTCTCGTCTCATCCTTCCCGCACGACCTGACACCCCGCCGGCGTCTGGCCGAGGTGTACCGGCTCTACGGCGACACCGCCGAGGCCGGACGCTGGATGTACCTCGAAGCGGACCGCGACGCCGACGAGACCGCCGCCTTCGAAGAGCGGTACGGATCTCCCGCATGGAGGATGAAGGCCCTCGCCTGGCGCGGCCCCGAGGCAAAGGCTTCCACCGCCTTTGCGGAGAAGCAGCTGACTGCAGTGCGGACATCCTGCGCCGAGGAGCTGGAGCGCCTCGTCGACTGGGACGACCCTGCCTCGTACCGGGACGGTCTGGAGGAGAAGTACGAGGGGGCGCCCTCCGAGCCGTGGACAGTCGGCGGTGTGCTGGCGGGCATCGGTTGCCTGGTGGGTGCCCTTGCGTTCGTCGCAATCTGGGTGGTTGGAGTTGTTGCCCTCTTCGACTGACGCAGGTCACCCAGGCTCTGTGGGGAGCACCGCGCAAGGCCGGTGAGATCGTCCGGAACTGCTGTGAACGGGATACCCGGCGACGAGTGAAATGATCTCGCGATGTCTGCTGTGATTACGGCGTCGCAGCCGTCCTGGATGGTCCCGTTCACCGAACTCTCGCTGCTCCACCAACCACCAGGTCGTCATGAAGACCTGGAAGATCTTGCGAGACTGCCGCTCAAAGGGCGACGGCGTCCATCACGCGATGAGCAAAATCGCCCACCTGCACAACTGTGCACTCGGCCGGTGGACGAGCCGACATCCGTCGATCACGGACCTGCCGGCTCAAGATCTTGACGGGACAGCCCTTAGGGACAGGACTCCTCGATCTTCACCGTGCCGAAGTCGATCTTCGTGTCGATGCCGGTCTTCGTGCCGGCGGCCGGGGTCTGCGTACAGACCTTCCAGTTCCGGTCGAGTACCTGGTTGCGGTTCTTGCCCAGCGCGTCGTGCGAGGAGAGCAGGAAGAAGCCTGCCGCCTGCGCGCCGTCCTGGGCGGCCTGGAGGACCTGGCCCACGAAGTCGGGGACGGCGGCGGACGGCTTTCCCGCCTTCGGCGGCGCCGGGGTGCTGCCGGCCGGGGCGGGCGCGGCGGCCGTGGTGGCGGGAGGAGCGGCGGGAGGGGTGACGCCGGGGGTGGCGGATGCCGGGCCGGTGCCGTCGTCGGCGGCCTGTGGGTTGCACCCCGCGAGGGCGAGGCATGCGGCGGCGGCAGCGGTTACGAGCAGGACACGGGTGCGGTGTGTGCGCATCCCGACACTGTCGGGGATGAGGCGGGGTCGCGGGCGGCTTTGACCAGTTTGTGACGCGCGGCGGCGCCACGGTGGTAGGCGGGTGTCTTGTCGATCAGGCCGGATCAGCCCGCCCGCCCGGCATGATCGACAAGACACCCCCGAGGGCCGGCGGGTTGGATGGCGGCCTGGTCCGGCGACGGGCGGGCGCGTGGGATTTCCTGTCCGCTCCCGGTGGCCCGTACCGGCCGCGCGGGCCAGCCTGAAAGCATGACCGCGCCCGCCGAGCCGAACGTCCCCGGTGTCCCGCTCGCGTCCGCCCGCGGCCGGTGGATCCTGCTGACCACCGTGCTCGGGTCGAGCATGGCCCTGCTGGACTCGACCGTGGTGAACGTGGCGCTGCCCCGCATCGGGGAGGACCTCGACGCCGACCTGGCGGTGCTCCAGTGGACGTCGAACGCATACATGCTGACCCTGGCCGGGCTGATCCTGGTCGGCGGGGCCCTCGGCGACCGCTTCGGGAGGCGCCGGATCTTCGTCCTGGGCGTGGTGTGGTTCGCGGTGGGCTCGCTGCTGTGCGGCATAGCGCCGAACGCCGGGGTACTGGTGGCCGCCCGGGCCCTGCAGGGCGTCGGCGGGGCGCTGCTGACCCCCGGCTCCCTCGCGCTGATCCAGGGGTCGATCCGCGCCGAGGACCGGGGCCGCGCGGTCGGCCTGTGGTCTGGCCTGGGCGGGGTGGGCGCGGCCGTGGGCCCGTTCCTGGGCGGCTGGCTGGTGGACGGGCCCGGCTGGCGGTGGGTGTTCCTGCTGAACGTGCCGGTGGCCGCGCTGTGCGTGCCGGTGGCGCTTCGGCACGTACCGGAATCGCGGGACCCACATGCACACGGGCGCTTCGACGTGGCCGGGGCGGTGCTCGGCGCGGGTTCCCTCGGCCTGGTCACCTACGCGCTGATCGAGGCCTCCACGGGGTCGCCGACGGTGATCGTCGCGGCGGTGGGCGGGGTCCTGCTGGGCATCGCCTTCGTGCTCGTCGAGCGGCGGCGGGCGGATCCGATGGTGCCGCCGGACATCTTCGCCTCCCGGCAGTTCACGGCCGTCAATCTGGTGACCCTGTGCGTGTACGCGGCCTTCGGCGGCTTCTTCTTCCTGATCGTGCTCCAGCTCCAGGTGGTGGCCGGATACTCCGCGCTGGGCGCCGGGGCCGCGCTGCTGCCGACGACCGTGCTGATGCTCCTGCTGTCGGCCCGCTCGGGAGAGCTCGGGGAGCGGATCGGGCCGCGGATCCCGCTCACGGTGGGTCCGCTGCTGTGCGCGGCCGGAATGCTGCTGATGCTGCGGGTGGGGCCCTCGGCCTCGTACACGACGGACGTACTGCCCGCGATGGTGGTGCTGGGCATGGGCATGGTGACCCTGGTGGCTCCGCTGACGGCGACCGTGCTGTCCTCCGTGGACCCCGGCCGGGCGGGCCTGGCCAGCGGCATCAACAACGCCGCGGCGCGCGCCGCCGGGCTGCTCGCCGTGGCGGCGCTGCCGCTGCTGGCCGGGATGGGGCCGGAGTCGTACCGCTCGGCGAGCCAGTTCGACGCGGCGTTCGGGCCGGCCATGCTCTGGTGCGCGGGAGCGCTGCTGGTCGGGGCGGCCGTGGCCTGGGCGACCGTGCGCTCCCCCGCGCCCGGGGGATGCCACCCGCAGTGCCACACGCACTGTGCGGTGGTCTCTCCGCCGCTCGAACCCCGCGAGGGGCGGGGCTGATCCGGTGTGCTGGAGCCCGACGGCCGATCCGGTGGCGGGCACGGTCGTCGCCGCCGTGGGGATCGTGTGCGTGGCACGGGTGCGGCGGGCCCGCGATCTGCCGGTCGCCGCGCTGCCGCTGCTGATGGGTGTGCACCAGCTGGTGGAGGCCGCCGTGTGGGGTACGGGCGGGGCTGCTCCCCGGCCGCCACGGCCTGGGCCGTGATCGCCCTGCCGCTGCTGGCGGTCTGGGTGCCGGCCGGGGTCCTGCTGGCGGCCGCGCCCGGCATCCGGCGTCGCCTGTGGGGGCCGATGGCCGCCGGTGCGGCCACCGCCGCGGTGCTCTCGTACTGCCTCGCGACCCGGCCGGTGACCGCCGAGATCCGTGGCCACACCATCGGCTACGGCGTGAATGTTCCGTGGATGCCGCTGGTCCTGGCGGGCTACCTGTTCGCCACTCCGGGCGCCCTGCTGCTCGCCGGGGACGGGCGGTTGCGGACCCTCGGCGTGGTGCTGGCGGCGGGGGCGCTGGCCTGCTCAGCGCTGTGGCGGCTGGAATTCGCCTCCACCTGGTGCGCCTTCGCGGCGGTCGCGTCGCTGCTGGTCCTGGGCCGGGTCCGGCGCCCGCGCGCCGCATCGTCTGTCACGTGATCGACCGAAAGTTACCTAGACGTATGTAGTGACTTCGCACGCGGGCAGCAGTAGAACTCGTTCCCATTCCGCCAAGAGTGAGGAACGTCACATGAGTGATAAAGCCGTGCCCAGAAACACGAAGAACAGCTCCAACGGACTCTCCCGACGCGGTTTCCTCGGTAGAACAGGTTCCATTATCGGGGCCGTGGCCCTGGCGGGGCACATCACCCCGGCGCAGGCGGCCGCCCCACCCGGCGCGATCGCCGACGGTGCCCGGGTACCGGCCCTGGTCATCGGCACCGGCTACGGCGGATCGGTGGCGGCCCTGCGGCTGGCGCAGGCGGGCGTGGACGTACAGATGATCGAGATGGGCATGTCCTGGGACACCCCGGGCTCCGACGGCAAGATCTTCCCCAAGGTGACCACCCCGGACTACCGGTCGTTCTGGCTCCGCACCCGGACGAAGGCCCCGCTCAGCAACTTCCTCGGCTTTCCGATCGACAAGGACGTCCCCAAGTACACCGGGATCCTGGACGCCGAGGACTTCGCCGGCATCACGGTCTACCAGGGCCGCGGCGTCGGCGGCGGTTCGCTGGTCAACGGCGGCATGGCGGTCACGCCCAAGCGCGCGAACTTCTCCGCCGTGCTCCCCACGGTGGACGCCGACGAGATGTACGGCACCTACTACCCGAGGGCCAACGCCGGACTCGGGGTCGGCATGATCGACCCGGCCTGGTTCGACACGGCCGACTGCTACCAGTTCTCCCGCGTCGGCCGCAAGCACGCCCAGCGTTCCGGCTTCGCCTGGACCTTCGTCCCCGACGTGTACGACTGGGACTACATGAAGCGGGAGGCCGCGGGCACCGCCCCCCAGTCGGCCCTGGCCGGCGAGATCCTCTACGGCAACAACCACGGCAAGAAGTCGCTGGTGCAGACCTACCTCGCCCAGGCGAGGGCCACGGGCCGGGTCACCATCTCGGCGCTGCACAAGGTCACTTCGGTCTCCCCCGCCGCCGGGGGCGGCTACACGGTCACCATCGACCAGATCAACACCACCGGTGACACCGTGGCCACCAAGACCGTGACCTCGGACCGGGTGTTCTTCGCGGCCGGCAGCGTCGGCACCAGCAAGCTCCTGGTCAAGCTCAAGGCCACGGGAGCCCTGCCGAACCTCAACGGCGAGGTCGGCAAGGGCTGGGGCGAGAACGGGAACGTCATGTGCGGCCGCGCCAACCACATGTGGGATCCGACCGGCAAGCTCCAGTCGACCATCCCCTGTTCCGGCATCGACAACTGGGACGCGGGCGGCGCGTTCGCCGAGGTGGCTCCGCTCCCGACCGGGATCGAGACGTACGCCTCGTTCTACCTGTCGATCACGAAGAACCCCAACCGCGCCGAGTTCACCTGGAACGCGGCGACGGGCAAGGTCGACCTGAGCTGGCAGACCGCCTGGAAGCAGCCGTCCATCTCGATGGCCAAGACCATCTTCGACAAGATCAACTCGAAGGAGGGGACGATCTACCGGACCGACCTGTTCGGCGCCTACAAGATCTGGAACGACACCCTGACCTACCACCCGCTCGGCGGCGCGGTCCTGAACAAGGCCACCGACAACTACGGTCGCCTGCACGGCTACACCGGCCTGTACGTGATCGACGGCGCGCTCATCCCCGGCAACGCGAGCGTCAACCCGTTCGTCACCATCACGGCTCTCGCCGAACGCAACATCGAGAAGATCATCGCCACCGACCTCCCGTAGGGCCGCGTCCTCCCCCCAGCGGCCGGGGCCGTTCGGATGTCACCGAACGGCCCCGATTACATGAGCGCCGCGCCTCTGCCCCGACGCTCGCTGCCCCGCGGCTCAGTGCTCCGCCGCTCGCTGCCCCGCTGCTCGGTACCTCGCCGCTCAGTGCCCCGGCAGCATGCAGACGCTGTCCAGGCCCAGCACGTGGTTGAGGCGGCCGAAGGCCAGCCAGGACCCGATGCTCATCGTCAGCTCCACGATCTCGAGCTGGCTGTAGTGCGCGGTCATGCGGTCCCAGAACTCCTCGTCGAGCCCGTGGTGGTCGAGGGTGTACCGCTCGGCGTACTCCGCCGCGAGCCGGGTGCGCTCGTCGAACACGTCGGTCGTGCGCCACTCGGTGACCGCGTCGGCGAACTCCTCCTCGACCTTCTCCCCCTCCCGTTCGGTGCGCCAGTCGAGGCAGAAGACGCACCCGTTGATCTGCGCGACGCGCAGCCGGGCCGCCTCGAACTCGCGCAGGCCCAGGGTGGTGTGGGCGTACACCGACAGGGAGAAGTTCGCGGCGGCCATGCCGATGCCGGGGACCATGTCGCCCCACACGTACTCGATCGGGTGCTGGCCTTCGGGGATGTCGATCCTCATGACTGTTTCCTTCCGAGTCTGCCGATGGCGGGGCGCAGCGGGATGTCGAGGGCGTCGTACAGTCCGGGCTCCGCCTCGGTGAGCCAGTCGATGGCGCCGACGAGGCGGCCGACGGCCGTGGCGTTGCCGCCCGCCGAGCGGTTGTCGCCCTCGTCCGTGGCCTCGATGGTGACCTCGATGCGGGGGCGGCCCTCGATGACGACCCGGTGGGCGCCGTCGCCGCCGTCGGGCGGCGTCGGCCAGTCCGGAGCGCACGAGGCGTGGATGCGGGTCACGTGCTCGATGACGATGCGGGGCTCGCCCTCGACGATGCCCTGCACCTCGAAGCGGATCGCACCCTGAGTCCCCGCCTCGAACTCGCCCATGGTCCGGGTGGTCACCGTGGTGTCGAGCGCGCGGCGGTCCGAGGTCTCGCGGATCTCGTCGAGCTCGACCCCTAGCGCCCGGGCCATCATCCGTATCTGCCCTCCCCAGACCATGGTCGGGATGGAGGGCATGAGCATCATCGGCTCGTAGTCCATGGGCTGGCCCATGCCCACGAGGTATCGGACGGAGTCCGGCTGGTCGTAGGTGGAGTAGTCGAAGATCTCCTGGCAGCGGATGACGTCGATGGTGGTGCCGAGTCCGCTGAGCAGGAGCGGCAGGACGTCGTTGCCCCAGCCGGGGTCGACGCCGGAGGCGAAGAGCGTGCCGCCGCCCTCCGCGACGGCGGCGAGCACCGGGTCCCGGAACTCGGGCGGGGCATTGCGGTGGTCGTAGAGCGGGTACAGGGCCGGGCTGACGACGACCGCGCCGGACCGGACGGCCCGGGTGATGTCGGCGAGGGCCTCGTCGGGCCGCACGTCCCCGGACGCGGCGTACACCACGGCCCGGGGGCGGGCGGCCAGTACGGCTTCGATGTCGTCGGTGGCCTCGACCCCCAACAGGCGGTCGAGTTCGCCGAGTTCGCCCGCGTCGCGGCCGACCTTGGCTGGATTGTGGACGATGACTGCGCAGAGTTGGAGCGCGGGATGGGCCTCGACGGCACGGATCGCCAGACGGCCCACGTTGCCGGTACCCCAGACAACCGTGGAAATCATGCGCGGAGGGTAGCCACAGGGCCTTGACGTTGCCAGAGTCGCGCGGCCTGAACTCGTTCGTCCGCGCGGGTTACTGGTTCTGGCCGCCCAGGACGAAGAGGAGGTAGACGAAGAAGGCGAAGAGATGGCCGACGAACAGGTAGGCGATGAGCCGGATGATCAGGCCGCGCGGGAACTTGGATTCGAAGCGGGCCCGTATGGTCGTGGGCGCGCCCGCGTCGGTGGGTGCGGTCCCGGCGGTGGGCGTCGTCGTGCCCGTGGTCGTGCCCGTGGTGGTGGTCGCGGGGTTCTCGGTCTGGGACATGGGTACGGCTCCTCCGCTATCGGTGGTGCGTGGTCGTGGGCGCCGGCCCGGCGGGCGCGGGCGCGGTCGTGGTGGCGCCGCCGAGGCACAGCCCGGCCAGGCTGCTCTGCAGCAGGGTGTGGACGAAGAGCAGGTCGGCCCCGCCCGAGGAGGCCGCGCCGATCCGGTGCGGCGTCAGCGAGTCGAAGTGCGCGCTGTCCCCCGGCTCCAGCAGGTGCTCGGCCTCCCCGAGGTGCAGTCGCAGCCGGCCCTCCAGGACGTAGAGCCACTCCTCGCCGGGGTGTACGCGGACCAGCTCGCCCTGGCTGCGGCCGTGGGGGACGTGCACGCGCAGCGCCTGCATCCCCCGGCCTGAGCCGCCCGCCTGCCAGTACGTCCAGCCGTCGGCCTCGCGGGCACCCGGACCGCCGGCCCGTACGATGGGATCCGCGACGGCGGGGGTCTCGCCGAGCAGCTCGGAGACGGTCGTACCGTAGGTGCGGGCCAGCCCGAGGAGCAGCGGCAGCGAGGGCTGGCGCCGGCCGGTCTCCAGGCGGGACAGGTGGGCGGGCGAGAGCCTGGCGCGGGCGGCGGCGGCCTCCAGGGTGAGTCCGGCGCGGCGGCGCAGCTCGCGCAGCTGCGGTGCCACGGCGGGCAGCTCGTCGGCCATGGCTTCGGCCGGGTCTCCGGCCGCGTCTTCGGGACCGGGGGCCGCGGCGGGACCGGGGGCAGGACCGGGTTTCATGCCTCGATTGAGCCAGAATCTTGCCTTTCTGGCAAACCATCTTGCCTCTGAGGCAATACTGCGCCGGACGTGGCCTGCCCCTCACCGTCCCTCACCGTTTCGAGGGTGCATCGCGGGGCGAATGCGTCACCGCGGTTGCGCGGGATCCCGCCCGGTACAGGCTGGGAGGCACCGCACCAGGTGACCTACGGCGAGGGACGATGATCGTATCGATGCTGTCCATGCCGGAGGGCACCCTGACGCGCGGCCACGTGTCGCAGGCACGCGAGCGTCTCGCCACGTCCCGGTTCCTGTTCGTGGACGTGGAACTGCCCGAGGAGACCACGCCGGGCGAACAGCCGCTCGCCCTGCTCCTCGGCCTGGAGGCGGAGGACGTGGCGTGGCTCGGGCGCAAGGGGGAGTCGGCCAGGGCGGAGATCTTCGGCGACAGCGCCGCTTTCGTCGTGCCCGCGGTCGACACGGACCGGGTCATCCATGTCCACGCCCTGGTGACCGAGCGGTACCTCGTCACGGTGCACCGGGGGCCGGCCCCCCTGATCGGGGACGTCACCGCCCGGTTCCCGGCCGAGAGCCCGCCGGACTCCGTGGCGATGCTGTTCCTGCTGCTGGACGAGGCCATGGAGACCTACCGCCGGGCCGCCGTCCAGGCACTGCTGGAGGTGGAGGACCTTGAGGACGCCATGTTCCGGCGCCGCGAGCCCGAGCAGCTCTACCGCCTGGCACGGCTGCGGCGCACCGCGGCCCTGCTGCACCACACCCTGCTCCCCTACCACCGGGTGGCCGAGGAGAGCGTCACGCGCCGGGTGATGAACCGGGGCTTCCACAAGGAGCGCCAGCAGCTCGTCCACGAGTACCGGCGCACCGCGAATCTGGTGCTCACGGACATCGAGTCCCTCCAGGAGAGCGCCCGGCGAGCCTTCGGCAGCTACTCCTCCCTGGTGTCGGGCGACCAGAACGGCGTGATCAACCGCCTGGCGGTGGTATCGACGATCTTCCTGCCGCTGACCTTCCTGACGGGGTTCTTCGGCATGAACTTCGCCTACCTGACGGACGAGCTGGAGAGCGGAGCCGTCTTCTGGCTGCTCGCCGTGGGCCTGCAGGTGGTCTTCCTCCTCGCGGCCCTCTACGTGCTCCACCGCACCCGGCTGTGGCGCAGACTGCGCGAGGACGACGGCGACCTCGACGACGCGTAGGCCCTTCCGGCGAATCCCGCACCCACCAGGGCGGTTCTAGGAGTGGCGGTCGGCATGGGGGGTGTCGGCGGGACCTCTGGCGCCTGCTGCGACGCCAGCTTTCGGTCCGGCCGGGGCGAAGGGCGGGGTGTCCTGTCGGCAGGTGGCCTTGGCGGGCGGCAGGGCGCCTGTGGTGAGGTAGCGCACGGCGTGGTCGTTCACGCAGGTGCTGGGATTGAGCAGAGCGGTGTGGCCGTAGCCCTGCAGGGTCAGCAGCCGGGCATCGGCCAGCTGGCTCGTCATGGACTGGGCCGCCCGATACGAAGTGGCCGTGTCATAGACGGGGTTGACGACGAGGATCGGGTGGGCGGTGGTCCGGTCGAACGGGCCCGTGTAGCGCTTGGCGGCCGTGGCCGGCCACTGCGCGCACCACTCGTAGTCCCAGACCCAGCGGCGGCCGAGGTCGCCCGCGCGTTCGGCGCTGAACGCCTCGAGCTGGGCGTAGCGGCTGAGCGCGCGGGGGTTGGGGCTGTCCGTGCAGACCACGGCGGCCTCCTGCTCGGCGCCGGGGTACCTTCCTGCCGGAGGGGGCGCGGCCGCCTCGGGCTCGCGCTCCTGCCACAGTGCTTGCAGCATCTCCCCGGCGCTCGTCCAGCCCGGGTGGACGATGTACAGGTCCTGCCGCAGTTCCGTGACGGCCCGGGCGTAGGTCCACCCGCCCACTGAGCGGCGCTGGAGCCGCCGCATCAGTTCCGTGTATTTCGCGCGGGTCGCTTTGGGGTTGCCCGCCGAGAACGCACAGCGGGATGCGGGGGCCTCGCCGCACAGCTTGAGGAACTGGTCCAAGGTGTCGGCCGAGCCCAGGTCCGATCCCATGCGCAACGACGTGGTCTGCCCCGGTTCGCCGCTCATCGCGCCGTCCACGTAGTTACGGGGGTCGACGTTCCCGTCCAGGACGAGGCCGCCCACCTTGTCCGGGAAGGTGTTGGCGTAGACCGCGCCGAGGAACGTGCCGTACGAGACGCCCCAGTAGTGCAGCTGTTCGTCACCCACGGCCCGGCGCAACTGGTCCAGGTCGCGGGCGCTGTAGTACGTGGAGACGTACGGCAGCAGGTTCGCGGCACGCTTCTTGCAGCCTTGGGCCAGCTCCGCCCTTCCGGCGAACCAGACCTTCCGCTCCTTCTCGCCCACCGGGAACCCCTCGGGCTGCCGTGCCCAGAAGGCCGTCGCTTCCTCCGCGTCGCCGAAACACCGCACCGCCGTGCTGCGGCCCACACCGCGCGGGTCCCAGCTCACGATGTCGAAGCGCTTGCGCAGCTCAGCAGGGAAGAATCGGTCGTACCAGGCCGGCAGAGCGTCGGTGCCGGCTCCTCCCGGTCCGCCGGGATTGAAGAACAGCGAACCGATTCTTGTCGACGGACTGGTGGCTCTGCGCCGGATCACGGCAAGATCGACGACCTTCCCCGACGGACGGTCGTAGTCGAGGGGGACCGGCAACGTCGCACATTCGGACCCCCGCCCGGCAGGCTCCGCGCACGGCCCCCACCTCAGCCTCGTTCCTCCGCTTTCCCCGCTCCCCCCGCCACGAACGGCGTGCGGCGCCGCAGCAGCAGCGGTCATGAAGCACACGCACGCAGCCAACGCGGTGGCGCGTGGCGCCACGCGCCCGCGACCGCGACCGCGCCCACGCCCTCCGGATATGAGACCTGGCATTGGTTTCCTTCCCACGTGAGCCGGCCACCCGTGCCGGAGGTCCCGCGATCTCGATTCACCTCACCACGGAACCAGTACGCCCAGCACCCGCTGCTCACCCGAACAGGTTCCGCGGACGGCGGCGCACGCCCCCTCGCCGGCCTCCTCATCCGGACCCGACGCTGGCCGAAGAGCCGGAACCTAGGCCGCGTGTGCCGCCAGGACCGTGGCCACCGTGTCCGCCTCGGTCGCGGGTTTGTCCGGGCGGTGGCGCAGGACCCTTGCGAAGCGCAGGGCCACCCCCGCCGGGTAGCGCGAGGAGCGCTGCAGCCCGTCGTAGGCGATCTCCACCACCAGCTCGGGCCGCACCCGCACGGTGAAGCCGTCGTCCGAGGTGGCGAGCGCGCGCAGGGCCTGCGTCTGCCAGCGCAGCATCTCGTCGGTGAGCCCCTTGAAGGTCTTGCCGAGCATGGCGTACGACCCGTCGGCGGTCCGCGCGCCCAGGTGCAGGTTCGACAGGAGTCCGGTGCGCCGCCCGTGGCCCCATTCGGCGGCGAGGACCACCAGGTCCAGGGTGTGCACCGGCTTCACCTTGAGCCAGTGCTTGCCGCGCCGGCCGGCCGCGTAGGCCGAGTCCAGCCCCTTGACGACTACTCCCTCGTGGCCGCGGCGCAGCGTCTCGGCCCAGAACTCCTCGGCCTCGGCCGCCTGCTCCGCCGGGTCCTCGACGGCGAGGCGGCGGACCCGCGCGCTCTCGGGCACGAGCGCGGCGAGCGCCTCGTGGCGCTCGCGGACCGGGAGGTCGAGGAGGACCTCCTCACCCACCACCAGGACGTCGAAGAAGTGCGGGAAGACCGGGAGGGTGCGCCGGGCGGCCCCGACGTCGATCCTCGACCCGACGCGGCTCGCGATCTCCTGGAAGGGGACCGGGCGGCCGTCCGCCGCGCGGCCGATGACCTCCCCGTCGAGGATGAACCGCTCCCCCGGCAGCGACCGGGCCAGTTCCGCCACCTCCGGCAGCCGCTCGGTGATCTCGTCCAGGGAGCGCGTGTACACCCGTACGTCGTCCCCCTCGCGGTGGACCTGGACGCGGATCCCGTCCAGCTTCTCCTCCACCGCGCACGGCCCGAGCAGGGCCAGTGCCTCCGCGACCGACTTCGCCGTGCCCGCCAGCATGGGCTGTACGGGCTGCCCCACGCGCAGGGTGACCGTGCGCAGCGCCCGGGCGCCCTCGGCCAGTACGGCCGCCGCGACGCGGGGCAGCGAACCGTCGAGCATCACCGCCCGGCGCAGGTCGGCGGCCGGTACTCCGGTGGCCGCGGCCACCCCCTCCAGGGCCACCGCGTCCAGCGCGCCCTGGCGTACCTCGCCGGACAGCAGGCTGCGCAGGAACGCCTGCTCGGCCGCGGTGGCCCGGCCCAGCAGCGAGCCGAGGATCCGGCTCCGGCGCTCCACCGAACCGGCACCGCGGGTGGCGGCGAGTTCGCTCACCGCGGCATCGACCTCCCGCACGCTCAGGCCGGGCTCCGGTGCCGGTTCGGTCTCCTGGCCGAGCGTGCGCCAGCCGATGCCCGGGCGGCCCTGCGGCAGGCGCCCGGAGAGGTAGGAGATGACCAGGCCGGCCTCCTCCGGGGGCGCGGCGGCGAACAGCTCGGCGAGCAGGGCGGTCTTGCGGGACCGGGCGGAGGTCTCGGCGACCTCCCGGGACACGCGCGCGACATCGGCCAGCAGCATGCGGTCATCCTCCCGCCACAGGACGTACTGCGCAGGTCGGGGGCGTGTACCGCGGGTGCGGTACACGCGGGGCCCGGCATAGTCCTTGAGAAGGTCTGGGGTTCCGCCTGTGGGTGCTCGGTGCCCGGGTAGCGGGCCTTTAGGCTGCCCGTATGAAGCTCCGAATGCCCCGGCGCCGCCGAGACCGCCTGCTCGCGGGCGCCGCCGCGCTGGCCGTCGTGGCGGGGGCCGGTACGTGGGCGGCCGCGTCCGCGGCCGGCGACGCGCCCGCCGTGCACCGCCAGGACCAGGTCATGAACATGCCCGGTGCCGCGATCGACACCTCCTATTTCACGGCCGGCGGCGGCCGGGGGGACGGAGCCGGTGCGGAAAAACGTCCCGCCGTCCTCCTCGGGCACGGTTTCGGCGGCAGCAAGGACGATGTCCGCGAGCAGGCCGAGCGCCTCGCCCGTGACGGGTACGCCGTCCTGACCTGGTCGGCGCGCGGCTTCGGCCGCTCCGAGGGCCGGATCGGCCTGAACGACCCCGAGCACGAGGTCAAGGACGTCTCCCGGCTCATCGACTGGCTCGCGGCCCGGCCCGAGGTGAAGCTGGACGCGGCCGGTGATCCGCGCGTCGGCGTCTCCGGGGCCTCGTACGGCGGGGCGATCTCGCTGCTCGCGGCCGGATACGACCGGCGGGTGGACGCGATCGCACCGGAGATCACCTACTGGAACCTCGCGGACTCGCTCTTCCCGAACGGCGTCTTCAAGAAGCTCTGGTCCGGCATCTTCTTCACCAGCGGCTCCACCGACGGGATGCAGCAGGCCGTTCCCGGGCAGCGGCCGGGGTCCGCGTCCGGCCAGCGGCCCGGGTCCGAGTCCGCACCCGGCTGCGGGCGGTTCCAGCCCGAGCTCTGCGCGATGTACGAACGCGTCGCGGTGGCCGGCAAGCCCGACGCCGAGGCCCGCGCCCTGCTGGAGCAGCGCAGTCCGTCGGCGGTCGGCGACCGGATCAAGGTGCCGACCCTCATCGTTCAGGGCAAGGACGACTCCCTCTTCCCGCTGGACCAGGCCGATGCCATGGCCGCGGCGATCGCGGCGAACGGCGCGCCCGTCTCCGTGGACTGGGCGGCCGGCGGGCACGACGGCGGAATGCGCGAGGCCGGCCGGGTCGAGGCCCGGGTGGCCTCCTGGTTCGACCGGCACCTCAAGGGGGACGAGGGCGTGGACACCGGCCCGGCGTTCCGGGTCACCCGTTCCGGCGGCATCGACTCCACGGACGGCCAGGTCACGCTGCGCGGCGCGAGCGGCGAGCGCTACCCGGGGCTCGCGTCCGGCCCGCAGGACTTCGCCCTGACGGGGCCGGAGCAGACCTTCGCCAATCCGGCGGGCGGCGCGCCTCCCGCCCTGTCCTCGCTCCCGGGCATCGGCGGGCAGCTCGCCGCCTTCGGGGCCGGGCTCTCGCTGGACTTCCCCGGGCAGAACGCCCGGTTCGAGTCGGCCCCCCTGACCGAGGACGTACGGATCACCGGCACCCCGGCCGTCACCCTCAAGGTGAGGTCGAGCGCCGCCGACGGTTCGGCCGTGCTGTTCGGCAAGGTGTACGACGTGGGGCCCGACGGCCGACAGCAGGTGCTGCCGAGCCAGCTGGTCGCCCCGGTGCGCGTGGAGAACGCGCAGCAGGGCGCGACCGTGCGACTGCGGCTTCCCGCGATCGACCACTCCGTCGAGGCCGGACACCGGCTGCGGCTGGTGGTCGCCGCGACCGATCTCGGCTACGCGAGCCCGGCCGCGCCGGCCGGCTACACCGTCTCGGTGGAGGGTCCGCTGGCCGTGCCCGTCGCCACGGAGGTACGGACCGCCGCGGCCGGGCTGCCCGCCTGGATCTGGTGGCTGCCGCTGGGCGCGCTGGCGCTGGCCGCGGCGCTGCTGGGGATCCGGCGCACCGGCCGCGGCGCCGGCGGCGGGCCGCGCCCGGGCGCGTCGCAGCCGGAAGCCGCACTGGCCGACGTACCCCTGGAGATCACCGGACTGACGAAGCGGTACGCGAAGTCGCAGGACCGGTACGCGGTGCGGGACCTGTCCTTCCGCGTCGAGAAGGGGCAGGTACTGGGACTGCTCGGGCCCAACGGCGCCGGCAAGACCACCACCCTGCGGATGCTGATGGGACTGATCTCGCCGGACGCCGGGGAGATCCGGGTGTTCGGGCACGCGGTGCGGGCCGGGGCGCCGGTGCTGTCGCGGGTCGGGGCCTTCGTGGAGGGCGCCGGATTCCTCCCGCACCTGACGGGCCGCGCCAATCTGGAGCTGTACTGGCAGGCCACCGGCCGCCCGGCCGAGGACTCGCACATGGCGGAGGCCCTGGAGATCGCCGGGCTCGGCGACGCACTGGAGCGCGCGGTACGCACGTACTCGCAGGGCATGCGCCAGCGGCTCGCGATCGCGCAGGCCATGCTCGGGATGCCGGACCTGCTGATCCTCGACGAGCCGACGAACGGTCTGGACCCGCCGCAGATCCGCGAGATGCGGGACGTGATGATCCGTTACGCCGCGGGCGGGCGGACGGTCATCGTCTCCAGCCACCTGCTGTCGGAGGTGGAGCAGTCCTGCACGCACCTGGTCGTCATGGACCGCGGACAGCGGGTCGCGGCGGGCGAGGTCGCCGAGATCACCGGTGGCGGGGACATGCTGCTGGTGACGCTGGCCGAGCCGGTGGACGAGGTGGTCGTCGAGAAGGTGGCGGCCCTGGAGGGAGTGGGTTCCGTGGTGACCGCCGATGACGGGCTGCTCGTACGGCTCGAGGGCGCGACGGCCGCGGGGCTCATCGCCGAACTCGTACGGCTGGAGGTGCCGGTGACCGGAGTGGGACCGCACCGGCGACTGGAGGACGCGTTCCTCACCCTGATCGGAGGTACGGCGTGAGTACGGCGACCACGGCACGGGAGGTGGCTCCGGGCTACCGGGCGAGCCGCACGCTGCCGCTGCGCGTGGAGGCGCTGCGGCAGTGGCGCCGGCGGCGGACGCTGGTGATGGGCGGGGTGCTGGCCGCACTGCCCTTCATCATGATCATCGCGTTCGCGGTGGGCGGCGGGCCGGACGGCGGGCGCGGCGGGAACAACCGCATCACCCTGATCGACACGGCCACGGCCTCGGGCGCGAACTTCGCCGCGACCTGTCTGTTCGTCTCGGCGGGCTTCCTGCTGGTGGTGCCGGTGGCGCTGTTCTGCGGGGACACCGTGGCCTCGGAGGCGAGCTGGTCCTCGCTGCGCTACCTGCTGGCCTCGCCGGTGCCGCGGGCGCGGCTGCTGTGGAGCAAGCTGGTGGTGGCGCTGGGCTTCAGCCTGGCGGCGATGGTGCTGCTGCCGGTGGTGGCGCTGGCGGCGGGTACGGCTGCGTACGGGTGGGGGCCACTGAAACTCCCGGCGGGCGGGGCGCTGGCGGCCGGGGACACCGTGCCGCGGCTCGCGCTGGCGGTGGGCTTCATCTTCGTTTCGCAGCTGGTGACGGCGGGGCTGGCGTTCTGGCTGTCGACGCGGACGGACGCGCCGCTGGGTGCGGTGGGCGGGGCGGTCGGGCTGACGATCGTCGGCAACGTGCTGGACGCGGTGACGGCGCTCGGCTCGTGGCGGGAGTTCCTGCCGGCGCACTGGCAGTTCGCGTGGGCGGACGCCCTGCAGCCGCAGCTGGAGTGGGGCGGGATGATCAAGGGGACGGTGGTGTCGGTGTCGTACGCGCTGGTGCTGTTCGCCCTCGCCTTCCGCGGGTTCTCCCGCAAGGACATCGTGTCCTGACGCGGCGCGGACGGCCCACCGCCCTTCACGGCCCACCGCCCGGGACCCCCGGGCCGTGGGCCGTGTGCGTGCGCCGTGTGCCGTCGAGGTGCGTGGGCCGTCCGTGGCAATGCGGCCGCGCGCGGGTGTGGCTGCGGTCCGATCGCCGCGGCGCGCTGAACAATCGCGGTCATCACGACCGAGGGATGTCACCCATGCACGCAGCAGGACGTCCGGCTCGCAGGGCCGTGCTGACCGGCGGCCTCGCGGCCGCCGGCGCCGCACTCGCGGGGTGCGCGCCGGCCAGCACCCCGAAGGCCACGACCGCCGCCCCGGAGCCACGGCCGGCCACGCCCGAGGCCGCGTTCGCCCGCCTGATGGCGGGGAACGCGCGCTGGGTGAGCGGGGACCTGGACCATCCCGACCGGGATCCCGAGCGGCGCGCGCTCGTCGCCGCGGCGCAGGACCCGTTCGCGGTGATCCTCACCTGCATCGACTCCCGGGTGGCACCCGAGCTCGTCTTCGACACCGGGCTCGGCGATCTGTACGTGCTGCGCACGGGCGGGCAGGCGATCGGCCCGGTGGTCACCGGTTCCGTCGAGTACGGGCCCATGACGGGCGGCACGCCCCTGATCGTCGTGCTCGGGCATCAGCGCTGCGGCGCCATCGAGGCCTCGTACAAGTCGTTGAAGGACGGCGCGCCCCTGCCCGGGAACCTCCAGGCGATCGTGAAGGCGGTGGAGCCGGCGTACCTGCTGACGGCGCAGGACCCCGGCGCCGACCCCGTCGACACCATGATCCACAACCAGATCCGGGTCACCGCGGACGATCTGCGCGCCAACTCCGACCTGGCGCCCCTCGTGAAGAAGGGCGCCCTGGCCGTGGTCGGCGCGTACTACTCGCTGGACACCGGCAAGGTCGAAGTCCTCACGGGAGCGCCCGCGTAGGCCCGGTCCGGGCATTCGGCCGTCACTGCGGCTTCTGCGCCCCGGGGATGGCGTCGATCGCGGCCAGCAGCTCGGCGTCCAGGGGGCGGTCGGCGACGGCCGCATTGGCGCGCACCTGCTCGGCGGAGGTGGCTCCCGCGATGACGGAGGCGCAGCCGGGCTGGGCGGAGAGCCAGCCGATGGCGAGTTCGAGGACGGTCCGGCCGTGCTTCTCGGCGAGCGCGGCCAGCGCTTCGACGACGTCGAGGCGCTCCTCGGTGAGGTACGCGTCGCGCCCCTCGAGGCGGGACCCCGCCGGTACGGGAGCACCGCGGCGGATCTTGCCGGTCAGCAGGCCGTTGGCGAGCGGGAAGTACGGGAGCACGCCGACGCCGTAGTGGAGGGCCGCCGGGACCAGCTCGCGCTCGGCCGACCGCTCCAGCAGCGACCACTCGTTCTGCGCCGACACGAAGGGGACCGAGCCGCTCTCGCGGGCGACGTGGGCGGCTTCGGCGAGCTGCCAGCCGGAGAGGTTGGAGTGGCCGATGTAGCGGACCTTGCCCTCGGCGACGAGCTCGGTGAGCGCGGCCAGGGTCTCGGCGATCGGGGTGGCCGGGTCGGGGCTGTGGAGCTGGAAGAGGTCGATGTGGTCGGTGTCGAGGCGGCGCAGGGATTCCTCGACGGCCCGCCGGACGTAGGAGCGGCCGCCGCGGGATCCGGCGGCGGGCCCGTACTTCATGTCCACGCCGTCGTAACCGAACTTGGTGGCGAGGACGACCTGGTCGCGACGGCCCTTGAGGGCCTGCCCGAGGTGGACCTCGGAGCCGCCGGCGCCACCGTAGATGTCGGCGGTGTCCAGGAGGGTGATGCCCGCGTCCAGGGCGGCGTCGACGACGGCGCGGGTGGCCTGGGCGTCCAGTCGGCCGCCGAAGTTGTTGCAGCCGAGGCCGACGGCGGAGACCAGCAGTCCTGAACTGCCCAGGGGGAGATGGCGCATGCTCTTCGTTCCTCCGACTCGACGGGTACATGATCAACCGAACGGTCAGTCTAGGCGGCGCGGTCGGGCGCCGGAGCGAAACTTCGGCAGCCTGCCGTGAATACCGTGTGACACGTGCCCAGTTCGTAACTCTCCTGACCACGACAGCGGTTGACGCACGTGTACCGAGGGCATGCGCGTATCCGCTGTCAGCCTTGAGTGATCACTGCGATCGGTTACGGTTGCGCGATGTTCGAAGGAAAACTGGTAAGGCTGCGCGCGCTGCGCCCCGAAGACGCCGAGCACCACCTCCGGTGGCGCAACGACCGGGAGGTGGTGCGCTGGGCAGCAGCTGGTGACCCGTGTTTCGGCCCGGTCACGGCAGAGGCGATCGGGATTGGCTTCGACAGCATGCTGCGGCTGATCCCCAGGGAGTCGGCCGTGTTCACCGTCGAGGACCTGGCAGGCGGGCAAGTGATAGGCATGGCCGACTACCGGGACCTGGACCCCTATGCCGGAGTGGCCACGCTGGGAGTCACCATCGGTGAGCGGGAGTTCTGGGGCCGCGGCCACGGTAGTGATGCGTTGCGGCTGCTCGTGGGACACCTGTTCGGCGCGTACTCCCTGAGCCGGCTGGAGCTGGACACCTGGAGCGGCAACGAACGCGCCGTGCGCGCGTTCACCAGGCTGGGCTTCCGCGAGGAAGGCCGCCGTCGGTCTGCCGTGCTGGTGGAGGGGGAGCGCTACGACCGCGTGCTCTTCGGGATGCTTCGCGAGGAGTGGGCGAACCCCGAGTGACGCCGTGGACGAGTGCCGTGCCTCGCAAGGCGGAGGAGCTCCCCACGTACTGGAGGTACTGGACGTGCTCGGAGTCCCGGCAACGCAGCGAGGTGCGGTGCCGGGCAGCGCGGGCCCAACCGGCGCTACTTTGACGACAGGACCTAGGCCGTCTCTTTCGGATCTTGTCGGCCGAGCCCGCGTTGCCCGGTGCCGTGCATCGCAAGGCGGAGGAGCTCCCCGCGTACTGGACGTACTCGGGAGCCCCGACAACACAGCGAGGTGCGGTGCCGGGCAACGCGGGCCTGGGGGCACCTCCCAGCGGTAGCTGGGGGAGCAAGATCCGAAAGAGACGGCCTAGACGAGGCGGGTGGCGCCGGCCGCCGGGGCGGCCGTCGTGATGCGGGGCGGGGTGAGGTCCGCGCGGCGGAAGGCTTCCGTCACCGCCCGCGTCACCGGCCCCTCGGCGTCCGCGTCGATCAGGGCCAGCGCCGAACCCCCGAAGCCACCGCCGGTCATCCGGGAGCCGTACGCGCCCGCCGCGTCGGCCGTGGACACCGCCAGGTCGAGCTCCGGGCAGGACACCTCGTAGTCGTCGCGCAGCGAGACATGGCCCTCGGTGAGCAGTGGGCCCGCCTCGCGCAGTCGGCCCGCGCGCAGCAACTCCTCGATGCGCAGGACCCGTTCGTTCTCGGTGACCACGTGCCGGACCCGCTTGCGCGCAACCGGGTCGTCGAGCCGGGCCAGTGCCCGCTCCAGCCCCTCGTACGGGACGTCGCGCAGGGCGGGCAGGCCGAGGGCCTCGGCCGCCCGGTGGCAGGAGGCCCGCCTCTGGGCGTACGCGCCGTCGGCCAGCGCGTGCTTGACGCGGGTGTCGATGACGAGGAGGCGCAGACCGGCCGCCGCGCAGTCGAAGGGGATGTGACGCTGTTCGAGGCTGCGGGTGTCCAGGTGGAGGGCGTGTCCCCCGGTCGCGCAGGCGGACGCCATCTGGTCCATGACCCCGCAGGGGACGCCGACGTACGCGTTCTCGGCGCGCCGGGCCAGTGCGGCCAGTTCGGGGCGGGTGAGCGCAATCCGGTACAGGTCGGTGAGGGCCAGCGCGATGGCCACCTCCAGTGCGGCGGAGGAGGACAGGCCGGCGCCGGTCGGTACGTCGGACCGTACGTGCAGGTCGGCGCCGCCGACCGGAAGACCGGCGTCCAGCAGGGCCCATACGACGCCGGCCGGGTACGCGGCCCAGCTCGCGGCGCCCCGGGGAGGGCTCGCCGGATCGAGACCGGCGAGATCGAGGGTGACCGCACCGGAGGGCGCGTCGGCGGAGTGGACCCGCAGGGTGCTGTCGGTGCGCCGGGCGGCGGCCACCTCGGTGCGCTGCGGGAGGGCGAAGGGCAGCGCGAAGCCGTCGTTGTAGTCGGTGTGTTCGCCGATCAGGTTGACCCGGCCGGGGGCTGCCCAGACGCCCTCGGGCGAGTATCCGTACAGCTGCCGGAAGCCGTCCTGCGCCGACCCGCTCACGTGCTCGCCACTTCCCGCAGCCGCGCGGCCGCGTCCTCGGGCCGGACGTCGTTCATGTAGGCCTCCATGCCGGACTCGGTCCCGGCCAGGTACTTCAGCTTGTCCGCGGTCCGGCGGATCGTGAACAGCTCCAAATGGAGCGCGAAGTCCTCGCGTCCCTCGCCCGCCACCGGGGCCTGGTGCCAGGCGGAGACGTACGGGGTCGGCTCGGTCCGGTCGAAGAGCCGGTCGAAGCGGCGCAGCAGCTCCAGGTAGACCCGGGGGAACTCGGCGCGGGCCGCGTCGCCGAGGGCGGGCAGGTCGGGGACCCGGTGGCGGGGGTAAAGGTGGACCTCGTACGGCCAGCGCGCCGCGTAGGGCACGAAGGCGGTCCAGTGCTCCGCCTCGAGGACGACCCGGGTGCCTTCGTTGCGCTCGGCGGCCAGGACCTCGTCGAAGAGGTTGCCGCCGGTGCGGGCGCGGTGGGCGGCGACGGTGGCGAGCATCCGGGTGGTGCGCGGGGTGACGAAGGTGAAGGCGTAGATCTGGCCGTGGGCGTGCGCGAGGGTGACGCCGATCTCGGCGCCCCGGTTCTCGAAGCAGTAGACCTGCTGGATCCCCTCGCGGGCGGAGAGTTCGGCGGTGCGGTCGATCCATGCGGCGAGGACGAGCGCGGCGCGGTCCTCGTCGAGCTCGGCGAAGGAGGTCAGGTGGTCGGGGGTGAAGCAGACGACCTCGCAGCGGCCGGTGTCGCCGGCGAGGGAGGGGAAGCGGTTCTCGAAGACGGCCACTTCGTAGTCGGGGGCCGGGATCTCGCTCGCGCGCCCCTCGGTGGACGGGCACAGGGGGCAGTCGTCGGCGGGCGGATGGTACGTGCGGCCCTGCCGGTGGGAGGCGACGACGACCCGGTCGCCGAGCAGCGGATCGCGCCGCACCTCGGAGCTGCTCGCGGTGGCCGACGCATCGAGCGGACGCGTGTCGGGGCGGGCGCGGGCAGCCCCGTCGCCGGTGTCGTAGTAGAGGATCTCGCGGCCGTCGGCGAGGAGGGTGCTCGTGCGCTTCACGGAGGCAACTCTCTCACTCGCCGGTGACGGCCTTGCTGCGGCCCGGGCCGTACCGCTCGCGCAACGGCATCCCGGCGGCGGGGCCACTCCCGTTCGAGACGACGATCCCCCTCGGCCGCCGGGTCCGTCGCAACACCCGCGCCTGCCCGCCACCCGCACCGGGCCGACCCGAGCTCACGGGAGAACAGGCGGAAGCCCTGCCCGGCCGTCCCCGCGGGAGCGGGCCTGGCAGAGTGTGTCCATGGGATGCTCCTACGCCTACCCGGTGATGCAGACGGCCGATGCCGTGCAGGCCTTTCGCACGGCAGAGCGGCTCTTCGAGCTCGCCGAAACACTTGAGTACGCGGAAACCACCGCGTGGGCGACGCTGAGCACGCTCCAGGACGTCGAACGGATCCTGCCCGCTCTTCCAGCGGAGGCCTGGCTCGATTCGGGTGAGGCCGGCTCGGACCCCCACCACTTCCGTCCGGGCGAGCTGCCGGCCGACCCGGCGGCGCTGGGCGCCCTGTTGCCCCTGAGCCTCCACTTCGACGAGGACATCGCCTTCGGGAGCTTCGAGGCGGACCTCGCCGCTGTGGTCGGCGACGTTCCTGCGGGCATCCACTGGCATCTGGGCGGCTGGCCGGCCACCCCGGAGCAGGACTGGAGTTCCTCCAAGTACTCCGGGGTGCAACTGGCCTTCAACTGCCGTGAGTTGTGGGGCGATCGGGTCGACGGGCACATGCTGTCCGTGTGCGTGCGGCAGGGTGACCTCCAGCGCGCCGAGTGGCTGGCCGCTCAGGTCGGTCTGCGGGTGCTGGGGCCGCCCGTGCAGTCGCTGTAGCCCCGCCGCCACCGCCGCCGAACCTGCCGCCGGTCAAGGGACGACCGGATCGAACGGGCCGGTGGAATCCTGGGCCCGAGCGTCACATAACGTGCCCGTCATGGATCAGGAGTACATGGCAGGGCCCGCCGCGGACGGCGAAGGCGCAGGCAGGCGGCGGTTCCTCGCGATCGCGACGGGAGCGGCCACGGCTGCGGGGCTCGGGACCGTGGCCGGGTGCGGAGGCGGAAGCGGAAGCGGAAGCGGCGAAGACCGTAGTACCGGCGACGGAGCGGGTGGGACGCCCTCGGCCGCTGGACCGCAGGGCTTCGACGTCAAGGCCGAGAACGCCCGCCCGGGCCACGCCGACTGGCCGGTGACCAAGGCCGGGCCGGCGCGGGCGATCGAGGGCTTCGCGGACAGGGTCAGCGTCCTGCCCGGCGAGTCCCTCGGGCTGTACGTGTCGACGACCGCACCCCGGTTCACCGTCTCCGCCTACCGCATGGGCTGGTACGGCGGCGCCCGCGCGCGGCTGGTATGGCGCTCCGAGGCCCTGCCCGGGACCCGTCAGCCCGAACACACGGTGGACTCCGGGACCCGGACGGTCCGCACGCGGTGGGCCCGCACCACCACGGTCGACACGAAGGACTGGCCGGAGGGCAGCTACCTGCTGCGGCTCGACGCACAGGGCGGCGACGGGCAGCGTTTCGTACCGGTCACCGTCCGGTCGGCGACGACGGCCGGGCGTACGGTCGTGGTCAACGCGGTCGCCACCTGGCAGGCGTACAACCGCTGGGGCGGCTACGGCAGCTACGACGGGCCCAGCGGCGGCTACGCCTCCCGCTCCCTCGCGGTGAGCTTCGACCGGCCGTACGAGTACGACGACGGCGCGGGGCTGTTCCTGGTGTACGAGGCTCCGCTGATCGCCCTGGCCGAGCGGCTCGGCATACCCCTCGCGTACACGACCACCACGGACGTGGCGCGGGAGAAGCGGCTCCTGGAGGGGGCGTCCGCGGTCCTCTCCCTCGGCCACGACGAATACTGGTCGCCGGAGCAGCGGGCGCACTTCACGGCCGCCCGCGACGCCGGCACCAACATCGCGATCCTGGGCGCGAACTGCTGCTACCGCCGGATCCGGCTGGAGGCCTCCGACCTGGGGCCGGACCGTACGCTGGTCTGCTACAAGTCCTCCTACGACCAGGACCCGGGATTCAGGCGGGGCCATCCGGCGACGGTGGACTTCCGCTCGGCGCCCGGCGCGGACCCGGAGAGCTCGCTGCTCGGCGTGATCTACGACGGCTATCCGGTGGACGCCCCGTACGTGGTGACCCACCCCGGGCACTGGCTCTTCGAGGGCACCGGCGCGCAGGCGGGCGACCGCTTCGAGCACCTGGTCGGGGTCGAGTACGACAAGGTCGACACCGGGTTCCCGACGCCCCGGCCGATCGAGATCCTGGCCCACTCCCCCGTGGTCTGCGAGGGGCGGCCCAGCCACCAGGACACGGCCTACTACACGGTGCCGAGCGGGGCGGGGGTGTTCGCGACCGGCACGATGCGGTGGGTGGAGGCCCTGGACGCGACGGGCGACGGCCGGAGCGGAAGGAACCACGGTCTGGACGCGCGGTCGGGGGCGCTGACCACGCGCGTGACGGAGAACCTGCTGCGGGTGTTCGCCACGGGGCCGGCCGGGCGGACGCACCCGGCGCAGGACAACGTCAACGCCGTGTACGGGAGTTCGTGACGCGCGGGCCTCGCGTCCGGGCCGTGGCATCCGGAGCGCATCCGGGGCGGGGAGGGTGGACTTCACGCGAAAGGGGTGTTTAGGATCGTGATCACGGCATCGCGTGTCGGTCACCGGCCGGGTGAGGCATGGAGGCGCCGTGACGTGCCTTTCGGAGGCATTCATTCATGTCCGTTCATCTGAACCACACGATCATCCACTCCCGTGACAACCGGGAGTCAGCCGCCTTCCTGGCGCACATCCTCGGCCTCGAGGTCGGCACCGAGTGGGGACCCTTCGTCCCCGTCGAGACCGCGAACGGCGTCACCCTCGACTTCGCGACCGTCCCGCCCGGGTCGTCCGTCACCTCCCAGCACTACGCGTTCCTCATCTCCGAGGAGGAGTTCGACGCGGCGTTCGAGAAGATCCGCGCGGCGGGGGTCCCGTACTTCGCCGACCCGCACGGCAAGCACCCCGGCGAGATCAACCACAACGACGGGGGCCGCGGGGTGTACTTCACGGACCCCGACGGGCACGGGATGGAGATCATCACGCGTCCGTACGGCTACCAGGAGCCCGGCGCCGAGTAGGCCTGGGCGCAACTGTCCGCGTCGCGGGGGACGAGCGCCTCGCTCCGTCCCCCGCCGGCGGCGGCCCCGCCGGTCACCACTGACCGGTCATCCGGTCCATGACGGCCACCGGCAGCGCCGGATTCCGGGCCGCGGCCCCCGCCGTCGCCTCGCAGCCGAGCAGCCCGATGAGGACGGGCACCGGCACCCTCGGATGCCTGGCGGCCATCGCGCGTACACAGCTGTCCGGGTCGTCGAGCATCCGGACCACGGAGTCCGCCGACAGCCTGGGGTCGGTGGCGGCGCGCAGCCGGACCTCCGCGTCCTCGTCCCTGCCGAAACGTTCCACCAGCGCGGGCGTCGAGTCCGGGTCGTCGATCGCCAGTTGCCGCAGCCGCGGGTGCGGGTCGTCGGCGTGGCGGAGCAGGTCGCGCCGCGGGAAGTTCGGGTGCCCGTAGGGCCGGTCGGGGGTGGAGATGCTCCCGTTCCACCACTGCCACACCTCCAGCAGCATGTCCGCCGGGGCGTCGTCGCACCGCTCGGCGAGGAAGAGCCGTACGACCCTGTCCTCGTCCCGGGCCAGCCGTTCCACCACGTCCGGCGGCAGCCGCCGGGCCAGCGCGACGCTGCTGCGCAGCAGCAGGTGCGCGGACCCCGCGAGGTGGCGCATGGCGTCCTCGTCGTCGTGCAGCGCCACCACCCAGGGGATCGGCCGCCGGATCAGCCGCGGGTCGATGTCCACCGGTACGGAGGCCCGCTGCTCCTCGGTCAGTTCCGGTCGCGTGGACACGGCGAGGCGTACCTCGTGGTCGGGGTCGGCGGCGAGTACACGGACCAGGTCGGGGTCCAGGTAGGGGTTGCGGGCCAGGCTCCGCCGGTGCGAAGGGTCCGGGTCCGCGCAGAGCCGCCGTGCCAGGTCCCGGTCCAGCCGGTGGCCCTCGACGAGGCGGCCGGCTCCGTGCGCGATGTCGAAGAACGCCGCCGTGAGCGGAACCTCCTCGTGCCGGGCGAGCGTGACCGCGGTGCGTACGACGGGGGCGGGATCCGCGGCCAGCCGCGCCCGCGACTCGTCGTCGAGGGCACGCCAGGGGATGGCCTCGCACGCAGCGGCCCGCACCCGCGGCAGCGGGTCCGCCAGCAGGGCCAGGCGCAGTGGGAGGGGCAGGGCCGGCAACCGGGCCAGCTCCTCCCGGACCGGTCCGCAGGGGTCCGCCGCGAGCCTCCCGTACGCCTGCGGCGTCAGCTCCCGCCGGGCATCGCCGGCGGCCTGGAGAGTCAACTGGCGCCGGGCGCCGCTCGGTTCACCGAGTACCAGCCGTGACCACTGGGCGGTGGAAAGAGCGAAGCACGCGGGGACCTCGGCGAGCTGGCCGCGGACCCTGCGGTCCGGGTGGCCGATGGCGGCGTCGACGACGGCGGTGGGCAGGTCGCGCCGCGCCAGGACGTACAGGCCCAGGCCCAGCTCCCGGTTCCGGTCCATGTCCAGCAGCCGGATCCGGATGTGGTCCGGTGTGGCCGCGTTGAAGCTCAGCCCCTGGAGCCAGGGCCGCCGCAGCCGTGGCTCCGCTCCCGGCCCCCAGTCCCGGTCCAGCCACCGGTCAGCAGCGGGTCGTCGTACGTTTGTCCCCATCCAAGGGAAGGTAGACGATGTTCGGCGTGCCCGTGTCCGGGTGGACCTCGACGCGGGTCCGTACGCCGTACACCTCGGCCAGCAGATCCTCGGTGAGCACCTGGGCCGGCGGGCCCGAGGCGGCGACCCGGCCGCCCGTCAGGACGTACAGGCGGTCGCAGTAGGCGGCGGCGAGGTTGAGGTCGTGCAGGACCAGCAGACCGGTGGCCGGCAGGGCGCGGACCAGGGCCAGGATCTCCAGCTGGTAGCGGATGTCCAGGTGGTTGGTCGGTTCGTCCAGGGCGAGCAGGCCGGGGTCCTGGACGAGGGCCCGGGCCACCAGGGCGCGCTGGCGTTCGCCGCCGGAGAGCTCGTCGAAGCGGCGGGCGGCGAAGGGCCCGGCGTCCACGGTCTCCAGGGCCTCGGCGACGCGCCGCGCGTCGCCCGGGCCGTCCTGCTCCCAGAACTTTTTGTGCGGGCTGCGCCCCATGGCGACGACCTCGCGGACGGTCAGCCCGAGGGTGCCGCTCGCGTCCTGCGGTACGACCGCCACGCGGCGCGCCCGTTCCTTGACGGTCAGCGTGCCCGCGTCGGCGCCGTCCAGCAGGACCCGGCCGGCGCTGGCGCGCAGCGCGCCGTAGACGCAGCGCAGCAGGGTGGTCTTGCCGCTGCCGTTGGGTCCGACCACGCCCACCGTCTCGCCGGGGCGGGCGGTGAGGTCGATTCCGTGCAGCAGCGTGTGTCCGTCGGTCTCGTACCGCACGCCCTCGACGGTGAGTTCCACCGGCGGCCGCACCGGGTTCCCGGTCATCCGGTGACCCCTTCGGTCCGGGTGGAGCGGCGCAGCATCCACAGGAAGAACGGCCCGCCGACGAGCGCGGTGACCACGCCCACCGGTATCTCCGCGGGCGAGGCCGCGGTACGGGCGATCAGGTCGGCCAGGATCAGGAAGACCGCCCCGCCCAGCGCGGACACCGGCAGCAGCGCCCGGTGTCCGGCGCCGACGACCATCCGGGCGGCGTGCGGAACCATCAGTCCGACGAAGCCGATCGCCCCGCTGTGGGCGACGAGCACGCCGATGACGAGGGAGGTGAGGACGAAGGCGGCGGCGCGGAAGCGTCCGGTGTCCAGGCCCAGGGTGCGCGCCCCCTCCTCCCCGGCCAGGAGCAGGTCGAGCGGCCGGGCGAGGGCGATGAGCAGTCCGGTGCCCAGGAGCAGCGCGAGGGAGGGCAGGCCCAGTTCGTCCCAGCGGGCCCCGCCGAGGCCGCCGAGCGTCCAGAAGAGGACGGAACGGATCTGGTCGGGGTGTGCGGCGAGCACGAGGACGAGGCTGGTGAGGGCGGACAGGACGTACTGGACGGCGACGCCGGCCAGGGTGAGCCGGCCGGTGGTCATGGTTCCGCCGCGGCGGGCCATCGCGTAGACGGCGACGAGCGCGGCCATGGATCCGGCGAAGGCGGCGAGCGGCAGGCCCATGCCGAACGCGAAGGCGCCCGTACCGAAGACGATCACGAGGACGGCTCCGGCGGAGGCCCCTGAGGACGCGCCGAGCAGGAAGGGGTCGGCGAGCTCGTTGCGTACGAGGGCCTGCAGCACGGTGCCCGCGACCGCGAGGCCGGCGCCGACGACGGCTCCGAGGAGGACGCGCGGCAGCCGGACGTCCCACACGATGGAGGCGAAGGCTCCGGTGCGCGGCTCCCCCGTCAGACCGCCGAGGACGATGTCGAGAACGCGCTCGGGGGCGATGCGTACGGCCCCCAGGGCCAGGCCCGCGATCGCCGAGGCGACGAGCGCGGAGCCCAGCACGAGGAGGACGACGGCCGTGCGCAGCCTCACGGGCCGGCGGGGTGGAGCTGACCGCCCAGGGACTCCACGGCGTCGGCGACGCGCACGCCGAGGACGGCGGAGGAGAGCGGCAGCACGACGAACCGCCGGTTCTTCACGGCGGGCACGTCGGCGAGGGCCGGGTCGTTCAGCAGGCGCTGCTTCTTGGCTTCGACGGTGGTGCCGCCGTAGTCGTAGATGAGGACGACCTCGGGCCGGCGCTCGATGACCTTCTCCCACGAGACCTCGCCGAAGGTGTCCGAGAGGTCGGCGAAGACGTTCGTACCGCCGGAGAGCGAGACGATCTCGTTGCCGATGCCGTTGCCCCCGGAGGTGGAGGCGGAGGCCTCGCCGGAGTCGTAGACGAAGACGGACGGCCGGGGCCGGTCCTTGACCCGGGCGGTCACGGCGTCGATGCGGCGCTGCTCGTCCTCGACGAGCTTCGCGCCGCGCTCGGGTACGCCGAAGGTCCGTGCGACCTCGGTGATCTCGGTCTTCAGCTGGTCGAGGCCGACCTTGCCCTCGGTGCAGTACTCCACGTTGAGCCGGGAGTTGATGCCGGACTTGGCGAGTCCCTCGCGGTCGCGGCCCTGGCCCTTGTCGAAGGCGCTGGCGTACCCGCCGTAGACGAAGTCGGGGTCGGCGCCGAGCAGGATCTCCTTGGAGGGGTACTCCTTGGCCAGCACCTTGATCTTGTCGTAGGCGGGCCGGTACGCGGGGAGGACCGCGTCGTCGAGGTAGGCGGACCCTGCGATCCGGTCCTCCAGCCCGAGCGCGAGCAGCAGCTCGGTGGCGTGCTGGTTCATGGTGACCGCGCGCCGGGGAGGGGCCTGATAGGTGCTGCTCACACCGCAGTTGGTGAGGGTGTACGGAAAGCCGGGCGCGGCGGCGGGGTCCCCCGCGGCGGCGCCCTCCTGCGCTCCGGGGGAACCGGCGCACGCGGCCAGGGGTATCAGGAGTGCGACGGGGACGAGCGCGCGCAGGGCGGCGCGGGAACGCGACAGCATGACGGGGCCTCTCCGGGGGATCCGCGTCCCCTGGTCGACGTGAAACTGCGAGCGGAGGCGGTGCGTCAGGGTCTGACTTCCGGTCGCCCGCGGGGGAACGACCGGTCACAGTGGCGGGACCGCACCGGAATCGCACCGGTTTCCTGTCCTGCACCGCCTGGGGTTACGCGGCCAGTCTGCCAGAAGGGGAGCAGGTCACCGGCCCCGAGGGGCCGGACGCGGCACCGGCGCAGGGGAACGGTCCTGGAGGATGGGCCCATGACCCTCATCGAACGCATCCTGATCTCACCCGGCGGGTACGCCCACTTGCCGCGTTCG
Source organism: Streptomyces sp. NBC_00029 (assembly GCF_045160505.1). NCBI lineage: Bacteria > Bacillati > Actinomycetota > Actinomycetes > Kitasatosporales > Streptomycetaceae > Streptomyces > Streptomyces sp. NBC_00029. The sequence continues at coordinate 8,222,947 of NZ_CP108292.1, read as the reverse complement.
TGTGTCCACTACGTCGACGACCTCCGCGCGGCCGGCTGGGGATGGATCAACGAACCGGATCCCCTGTACTGGGACCGCATCGCCGTCGACAACCCGGCACCGGCGACCAACGGCAACCTCGGCCTCACCGCCGACCGCCGTTGCACGCACTGCGAGAACGCGTTCCGCGCCGTGTGACGAAGCAGCGTGTGACGAAACGGCGTTCGACGAAACGGCCTCCGACGGAACTCCGTATGACGAAGCTCCGTGCACGGGACGACGCCCGGCGGGGAGGCAAACTCCCGGCCGGGCGTGCTGTCCGTAGGGCAGGGGCGGCAGGACTCGAACCTGCGACCATCGGTTTTGGAGACCGGTGCTCTGGCCAACTGAGCTACGCCCCTTCGGTGGAACCAACCTTGGCACGGCCGGATCCGGGGATCCACTCGATTAACCGCCCGGCCCGGATGCGAGTTCCGCACCGGTGTGGGCGCCGGATCCTTTCAGCCAGGCGATCAGTTCCGTGTGCTCACCGGTCAGCGCGATGTCGAGCGGGGTGAGCCGGTCGTATCCGATCCAGTCGATGTCCGCTCCGCGGGACAGGAGGTGTTGGGCGGTGGACAGCCGGCCGCCGTGGCAGGCCTGCCAGAACGCGCTGGTGACGTATTCGGCGAGGGCGTCCGCCGCCAGGAACTCCTCGACCCTGTCGAGGAGTCCGAGCGCTGCGGCCTCCTGCAGACCGGGCCGCGCCCCGAGCTCGACCAGCCGGCGCGCCGCCCGCCATTGCCCGAACCCGCACGCGTCGGTGAGCGGGGTCCCCCCGCCGAGGACCGCGCCCGGCGCCTCGAGGTCGGCCCCGGCGGCGACGAGAGCGTCGACGGCCGCCACATCGTCATTGCTGGCCGCCCAGTGCAACGGCGTCTCGGCGTGCGCCCCCACGAACCGCGCCCCGGGATCGGCCCCGGCGGCCACGAGGGTCCGGATCACCTCCGCGCCGTCGGGGTAGTGACCGGGCCAGTCGGTGGCGATGTGCAGCAGACTCCGCCCACCGGCCGCGGCACCGCGCTGGACGACGGTGACCCCGGCGAGTCCGGGCCGCGCGTCCAGGAGCTCCCGCAGCCCGGCCAGGTCTCCGCCCCGGATCGCTTCCGTGACGGCAACGGCGAGCGGGTCACCGGATGCGAGGGATTCCATGGTCCGTCCTTCTTCGGTTCCGGGTGCACTGTCGTGATCAGTATCGCGCGGCACCCGCAACCCCGTTGGCCTCCGTCCGACCCCGTCGCTGCCGTCAGCCGAAGCCGTGGGCGCCGAGCTCGGCGTAGCGGGAGGACAGGTGGGCCATGTCCCGTTCGGCGCCCTCGTGGAGCCAGTTCCGGTACGTGCCCGCCGCCTGTTCCGGCTCCAGGGTCCGGTCCGCGACGGCCGCGGTGAGCGAGCCTGCCGTCCAGCCGGACAGCAGGGCCCGCAGCACGCCGTGCGAGGACGACGGGTCCAGCAGCGCTCCCGCGTCGCCCACCACGAACCACCCGGGTCCTGCCGCCCTCGGGCACAACCGCCAGCTGACGTCGGCCGCCCGGGCGGCCCCCTCGGGGCGCAGCCCCGCGAATTCCGGTGGCGGCCCGGCGGGCGGGCGGCGCCGTTGTTCCGGTACGAGGTCCAGTCGCATCCACTGGTACCGCGCGGGTCCCACCCGCGCGGTCCAGGTCCAGCCGGAGTGGTCCGCGACGATCGCGGGAGCGGCGTCGCGCTCCGGGCAGGCCCCGGCCGCGTACCCGTAGCGGACGAGCAGCCGCGGCGAGCGCGGCGGCCCGGTCAGGCCCAGGGCGCGGCTGAGCCAGCGGGCCCTGCCGGTCGCGTCGATGACCGTACGGGTGCGCAGCGGCGGCTGCGGGCCGCGGAACCGGACTCCGGTGACGGTGCCTCCCCGCAGCACCGGCTCCATCACCCGGGAGCCGAGGCGGACGTCCACGCCCGCGCGCCGGGCCCGCTCCAGCAGCAGGGCGTCCAGCCGTTGCCGGTCCACCTGGAAGCCGTACCAGGGCCCGGCGGCGTCCCGCCCGAACGGCTGGAACCGGGGTTCCGTGCCCCAGCCGACGGTGATGCCCTCGTGCCGGGCCCGGACGGCATCGGCGAAGCCGTCGGGCAGCAGCCGGGCCAGCAGGGTCTCCGCGCCCGGGTGCAGGGCCTCGCCGGGGCGGGCCACGGGGCCGGCGGCGCGTTCGGCGAGGACCGTCCGCAGGCCGGCGGCGGCGCACACGATGGCCGCCGCGCAGCCGGCGGGGCCGGCCCCGGCGATCAGGACGTCCGCGTCGGTGCCGGGATCGAGGTGTCGCGTGTCCACGGTCCTCCGTCCCTGCGCAGCAGGACGGTCCGGCCGTCGGTGTAGGCCGTGACGTCCTGGGTGATCTCCACCAGCACCTTCTGGATGTCGGCGGGGTCCCTGCGCTCGGTCCCGGGCCGGTAGACGCGGAAGCGGTAGCGTCGCGGGCCGCTCAGGCGTCCGCCGGCGGCCTGCTGGGCCCGGGCGAGTTCCTCGTCGCCGGCCTCGGCCACGGTGAACGACAGCACGGCCCAGGCGGACTTGGCCTTGAGGATCTCGATCACGGCCCGGTCGCCGAACCGGGCCGTGAAGTCCGGGTCGTGGATTCCGAGGCTCCAGTAGACCGCCGACATGGCCAGGACCCGTGCCTTGGTCTCGGCGAGGTCGACGCGGGCGGTGAGGTGGGCGGTCAGCCGGTCCTGGGTGGTGATGTAGTCGGCGCGGTCGATGTCCTGGTAGGCCGCCACCGGCCGGCCGTCCACCGTCCTGACCTCCGGGCCGCGGATGCCGTCCCACGGCAGCCGGCCGAGGCCGCGCACCTCCTGCATGCCGATCTCGGTGTCGGTCATGGGGACGATCGTCGGCCACGGGTAGGGGAAGCCGGGTGCGTCCTTGAGCGGGGTGAAGGTGCGGGTCGCGTCCGGGGCCACCGACGGCCAGTAACTGCCCAGTGCCGCGCACAGCTTCGCGTCCTCCAGGAAGGGGGTGCCCAGGCTGTACGCCTGCATGTAGCGCTGGAGCGGGGCTCCGGGCTCGTTGTAGACCAGGCCCTGGCTGACCTCCCAGCCCGGGTCGGTCACACCGGCGGCCGCGTCCGGCAGCCCCGTGTAGCGGCCGCGCGCGTCGTCGGGAAGGGGGCGGGCCACCGGGTCGCCGGGGGCCGGCGGGCCGACGACGGCGGTGAGGGTGTCGTCGTAGATGTCGAAACCCTTGGGGAGGGTGATGTCACCGGCGAACCGGAACTCCGAGAGGGCGCGCGGCGGTACGGCCCACAGGGCGGCCCGGGTCTGTTCCGGGACGGAGGTGCGCCACCATGCGGCGAGGTCGTGCTGGTTGACGTGCGGGAAGAAGTCGGGCGGGGCGACGCTGCAGAAGGCGGGCTTGAAGGTGTCGATCTCGGAGCCGAGCTGCGGGCACTCGACGGAGACGAAGCCGTCGCCGGCGAAGTCGATCCAGTGCTGGGCCCGGTAGCCACCCGTGCGGATGATGGTGTCCATGTCCGGGTTGAGGTTGAGGTCCTCGAGGCGGCCGTCGTCGTGGAGGCGGTGGCGGATGTTGACGTACTCGGGCGACCGGCGGTCGTTGTCGGGGGCGGCGCCCTCCATGTAGGTGGGCTCGGTCTCGACCGCGCCGGGGATCAGCTGGGCGGAGGAGAAGTAGAGGATGCCCGGATCCTGGACCAGGTCGGCGGAGACGTTGAAACTGAGCCACTCCCCCTTGAACTTGGCGCGGCCGGCGAAGGGGTGGGGTTGTGGGGCGAGGACGCCGGTTCCCTGGGCCTGCTGCGGGGGCAGCAGCGAGGCGATCCTGTCGCCCCGGATGGTGAAGGGGAAGGCGTCGAGGTCCTTGCCCGTCCACTCGGTGGGGTAGCCCTGTTCCCGGAGGAAGAGGTGCATCCGCTTGAGCTTCTCGTTGACCAGGCGGGAGTCGAGGGAGAGGGTCAGATCGAGGCCTTCGAGGCATTCCCGGCCGGGGAAGAGCTTGTGCAGGGGCACCCAGAAGGAGCGTTCGTCGTCGCCGGTGACGACGTCCCGGGGGCCGAACAGCCGGGGGTCGGCGCCGGTGACCTGCATGGCGAGGTACGGGGCGAAGCGCTGGGGCACGGTCCGGAAGACGAACGGCTGCTTCGGCTCCAGCGAGGTGAACTGGCGGCTGCGGGCGTCGTAACGGGGGCCGATGGTGCCCATGCGGGTGATGCCGGTCCGGGAGAAGCAGAGGTCGGCGTGGCGCCCGTGGACGGAGCCGGTGGCGTCGCGGTAGTCGAGCGCGAAGACGACGACGCCGAGGGGGTTCTCACCGGCGGTCTCCCGGAGCCGGTCGAGGGTGGGCGGGCGGACCCCGTAGACGTAGTTCTCGACGGCCTCGATCTCGGCGAGCGTGGGGAAGCCGCCCAGGGTGCGGCCGCGGCCGTCGGTGAGGACGGCCGCGGAGGCGAAGGCGTGGTAGAGGAGGCTGCGCGCGGGGTTGCCGGGCTCGATGCCGCGGGCGGGGAGCGTCGGGGCGAAGTCGCCGAAGCCGGGTACGGAGCGGTCGAGTTCGGGCACCGGCTTGGCGAGCTCGGCGGCCAGGTCGGGGGCGCCGATGTCGAGGATTCCACGGGTGACGGTGCGCAGGAGCGTGCGCCAGCCCTGGCCGGCGAGGCGGGCGCAGGCATCGGCGACGGCGTCGGCCAGGGGTCTGGAGGCGGGCGCGGCCACGGCCCCGTACTGGACGGTGAGCCCGGGGAACCCGAGCAGGAGCCCGCCGGCGGCGGCCCCCTTCATGACATCGCGCCGTGTGAGCTCCACGCCGTCCGCCTCCTGTTTGCGTACCGGACTTGCCCCGCCGACCGGTGATTCTGACGGCAGGGGGCCGGGCGGCCCGCGCACGACGCGGGATTGCGTCCGAACGGGTCAGGAGGAGCCTGTCGGGTGGGACCGACCGGACCCGTGACGGGCGACCCCGAAAATGATTCGCCCCCGGCGGACGACGCCCCTACCTTGAGCGCAGCGGGGTCGCGCGCAGTCCCGCAGGGTGTGGAGCCGTGGCAGAGCGGCCCATTGCGATCGTCGTGGGTGGGGTCCCGCTCACGACGACTGACGGAGACGGGGCGGACCTGCCCCCATCTGTCCGCGGGTTCAAATCCCGTCGGCACCGCACCCGCCCCGACCCGACCCGCCACAACGCGGCGGCCCACCGACGCAGGAGCCCCGCTCCACCCGGTCGCCGGGGGGTGCGGGGCTCCGTCGCGTGGGTCATGGCCGGTAGTAGGCGTCGATCGGGGCGCGCGCCTCGTCGAACAGGGCCGGGCCCAACTGTTCCACAGTCGGCCAGGCCCCCGACTGCGGGTTGAGTTCCACGAGTTGATCCGTGGAGAGCGCGTGGACGACCCGGCCCAGACCGGAGCGGACGATGGCGCCGCCGCACATGGCGCAGGGCTCGCAGCTCGTGTACATGGTGGTGTGTGCGGCCGTGTCCGGGTCCAGTTCGCGGGCCGCCCAGCGGGCGAGTTTCAGTTCCGGGTGGGCGGTGATGTCGTTGTCGCGGCGCACCGTGTTGTGGGCCTCGGCGAGGATCGCGCCGTCCGGGCCGGCCAGCAGGGAGCCGTACGGTGCGTCGCCCAGGGCGACGGCGTTGGCCGCGACGGCGATGGCACGCCGCAGGAAGGCCTCGTCGACGGTGGTGATCATGATGGAGTCCTCCGATGTGCGGCCACGGTGGTGAGCGCCTGCCAGGCCGCCCGGGGCCTGCGGGTCTCCTCCGGATCTCCGCCTGAGTGCCTGCGGACCACCGGCGACGAATGGTCTGCTAGACGGCGCCGGCCGGGCCGACGGCCCGTTCCAGGACCTCCAGGACGGTGTCCCTGAACAGCTTGGCCTTGTATCCGGTCTGCGGCAGCGGCCGGCAGCGGGCGAGGACCGTCGCCGCGGCTGCGGCGAGGCAGTCGGGGGTGGCCTCGCGGCCGGCGAGGGCGGCCTCCACCTCCGTGAGCCGCAGCGGTACGCGGGCCACCCCGCCCGCCGCGACGGCGGCGTGCGTGATCGTGGAGCCGTCGAGCACGAGGCGGGCGGTGGCCTCGACCAGGGGCCATTCGGCATGGGCACGGCTGATGGCCCGGTGGCAGGCGGCGCGTTCGCCGGGCAGCGGTGCGGGCAGGTGGACCGCGGTGAGGATGCGGTCCGGCGGCAGCAGGTGGTCGCCGTGGGAGAGCCGGTCGCCGTCCCCGTACAAGTCGGCGACGCCGCGCGGGGATTCGCCGTGGACCTGGACCTCGGCATCGTAGGTGAGCAGGGCCATCGCCAGGGTGGACGGGTGCGGGGCGACGCACGGACCGTCGCCGCTGACCACGCCGAAGTGGTGGTCGCCCTGGCGCGCCGGGCAGCCGGTGCCGCCCTTCTGGAGGCAGCTGAAGTGGGGGTTGCGGTAGTACCAGCACCGGTTGCGCTGCAGCAGGTTGCCGCCCACGGTGCCGGCGGAGCGGATCTGCGGAGTGGCCGCGGTCCCGGCCGACAGGGCCACGGCCGGCCAGCCGGCCCGTACGTGCGGATCCGCGGCCAGCTCGGCAAGGGTCGTCAGGGCGCCGATCCGCAGGCCGCCGCCGGGCAGTGCCGTGCAGCCGCGCAGGTGGCCGGCTCCGCCGAGGTCGGTGAACGGCCCCGGGGAAACTCCGCTGCGCTGCCGGGCAGTGGTGTCGGTGCCACCGGCGCGCAGCTCCCCGCCACGCGACAGGACGGCGGCCGAGAGGTCGGTGAGGGCGGTCTCGGTGCTCACGTACCCAGTCCTTCCAGGAGCCGGTCGGGGCGGATGGGCATGTCGTAGGGGCGCCAGCCGGTGGCGTCGTGGACCGCGTTGGCCAGGCAGGCCGCGGTGGGCAGGGTCGCGATCTCGCCGAGGCCGACTCCACCACCGGGCACGTGCTCGAAGCCCTCCTGATGGAAGTGGATCGTGATCTCGGGGGTGTCGCCGATGCCGGGGATGCGGTAGTCCTCCAGGTTCTCGGTGAGAACCCGCCCGGTGGCCGGGTCGGTGCGCCGTTCCTCGTAGAGGGCGTAGCCGACGCCCTGGACGACGGCCCCCTGGCACTGGTTGCGGGCCAGGCGGTCCTCGTGGATGCGGCCCGCGGCGATGCCGCTCCACACGCTCAGCGGACGGATCCGACCGAGCCGTGTGTCCACCTCGACCTCGGCGACCTGCACCGATCCGGTGAAGCCGCGGCCGATCACGATCCCGCCCATGGTGAAGGGGGTCACGAATCCCCGGCGGTCGCGGGGGCGCCGGCCGGTCACCCGTACCCCGTGCGCGGCGGCCAGCCGGGGGGCGACGTCACCGCCGCCGAGCGCTTCGCGCAGCCGGGCGGCGGCGTCCGCGGCGGCGGGCACGAGGGAGGGCGTGGTGCGGCTGCCGCCCGAGGTGGGGCCGTGGACGGTATCGCTCCGGCCGACCTCGGCGCGTACCCTCCCCTCCGGCAGGCCGAGCCCGGCGGCGACGGCCCGCCGCAGCACGGTGCGCGAGCCCGTGCCCATGTCCTGGACGGCGCAGCGGGCGACGACCACCCCGTCCTCGACGGTGAGTTCGACCTCGGTGACGGGATCGAGGAAGTACAGCCAGTTGGCCGCCGCGACGCCGACGCCGCGGCGGAACCGCCCGGTGCCGCCGCGGGGGCCCGACCAGACGGGAAGCGCGGCGGCCCGGTCGTAGAGGGCGTGCCGCTTGGGGTTGCCGTCCCAGCGGCGGCGCAGGGCGATCGGGTCCTGGCCGAGCCGGTGGGCCATCTCGTCGACGGCCTGTTCCAGGGCCCAGCACATGGTGGGTCCGCCCGGACCGCGGAAGGGGGCGCCCGGAGGCCGGTGGGTGACCGTGTCGAAGTCACGGAGCCGACGGGGGGCTTTCCCGTACATGAAGCGGGCCAGGGCCGCCACGGTACCGCCGACCGAGATGCCGCCGTCGGTGTCCGCGTCCATGGCCAGTGCGCTGAGTCCGCCCGCTGCGTCCGCGACCATGGCCAGCCGGATCCGGGCGCCGGGCCGGTATCCGCCGTCGGTGAGTTCCTCGTCCCTGTCCAGCACCACGCGCACCGGGGCGCCGTGCAGCCGCGCGAGCTCGACCGCGGCCACGACGTCGGAGGTCAGACCCATCTTGCAGCCGAAGCCGCCGCCTACGTGGACGGCCCGCGCCACCACCCGTTCGACGGGCAGACCGAAGCGCTCGGCGGCGAGCTCGGCCGTGTGCTTGACCGACTGTGTGGACACGTCCAGGTGGAGGGTGCCGTCGATCCACTGGGCCAGGCAGGCGTGCGGTTCGAGCGGGGTGTGGGTCTGGGCGGCGGTGGTGAAGACGCCCTCGACCACCCGCTCGGGGGTGCGGCTGCGGGCCTCGGTGATGCGGCGCACGGCCGTGGCGGGGCGCTTGCTCATGGCGGACGGGCCCCGCAGGTTGCCGCGCCACCGGGCGGGCACCAGTTGGGGGGTCTCGCCGGAACCGGGCGCCCGTTTGCGCGCCGTCTTGTCCTCGTAGACGAGGGGGCCCTCCCCGGTTCGGGCCCGGCGAGGGTCCAGGGCCGCCGGCAGCACCTCGTAGTCCACCGTCACCCGTGCGGCCGCCGCCCGTGCGGAGGCCCGGTCGGGCGCCGCGACCGCGGCCACCGGCTGCCCGGCGTACCGCACCACGCCGTCGGGGGGCAGCAGCGGCACCAGCGGCAGGTCCCCGGCCTCCAGGGAGCGTACGTGCGCATGCGCGTGCGGCGAGCGGATGATCACCCCCTCCAGCAGCCCTTCGGGGCGCAGGTCCGTGGTGTACCGGGCCGATCCGTCGGTCTTCTGCGGGGCCTCGGCGCGCGGGACCGCGGGCGCCTCCCCGCCGGCCGGCTCCGTGTCGTAGTCACCGGCGCAGGCCGCGGCCACCGCGCTGAAGATTCCCTCGTACGCACCGCACCGGCACAGGTGACCCGCGAGTGCGTCGGCGATCGGCTCCCGCCCCGGGCGGGTGCGGCCGTGGGCGGCCCGCCACCGTTCGAAGAACGCCGCCGCCCCGACCACGAACCCGGGTGTGCAGTAGCCGCACTGGAGGGCGTCCTCGCCGGCGAAGGCACGCCCGACCGGGTGGCCGGACAGGCCCTCCACGGTCGTCACCTGTCGTCCGGCCAGTGCGACCGCCGGTGTCAGGCAGGACACGCGGGGCTCGCCGTCGACCTGGATCGTGCAGGCCCCGCACACCCCGCCCGAGCAGACCAGCTTGGTGCCGGTCAGCCCCAGCCTGTCCCGTACCACCTCCACGGCGGCCGGGTCGTCTTCCACGTCCACCGCGTGCCGGATGCCATTGACCTCGAACTCCACGAGGGGTTCTCCTCACCGCGGGATGGCGTCTGACGGGCCTCGCGCCCGTCTTCACGCTCCTTGATATCCCGCTCACGGCTCCGGCGCAGTTCGGCGACCGCATCGGGTCAGGTACGCCGCCAGGCCCCCTGTCAGGGCTCAGGTCAGTGGACAGGTCCGGGCACGGGTCAGTAGGGCACAGTCAGGCCAGGAAGCGCTCCACGGCCTCGCGGGCGCGGGCGCTCGAGGCCGCGGCGTCCGCCAGAGCGCGGGCCAGGGCATCGATCCACTCGTCGAGTTCCACCCGGCGCCGCGAGAGCACGATGCCCCGCACCTCGTGGCAGATCTCCCCGGTCACCCGGCCGTGGTCCATCCTCAGCAGGAGCCGCTGCTCTCCGAGCACGACGTCCAGTTCGTCGACCGAACCCGCGCGTCCGGCCACCCGTTCCGCGAAGGAACGTCTGCGTCCGACCCGGACGGCGCCGGCGGGCAGGGAATCCGCCAGCTTCGCGGTCAGCACGTTCGCGTAGAGGTTCAGGTCCGTGCTGTCCTGGCGCAGCGCCGCGGCCAGCAGCTCCACTTCCGGCTCAGGCATCGAGGCTCAGCACCATGGCCGGTCGGTCGATGACGTGGTCGTCGCGGAGCGGGCGCACCGCCGTCCCGATGGCGAAGAACTCGGTGGTGTGCCCTCCCCAGGTATGGGAGTGCTGCCGCAGCTGCACTGCCACGATGCCTTCGGCCTCCAGCGCCTGGCCCTCGGCCCGCATGCGGCTCATCGCCAGGTCGCGCGCCTCGTAGAGGGCCTGGGTGAAGGGCTCGATCTCGACGTTGCGGCCCGCGTTGCTCAGCACTTGGGTGAAGCGCTGGTGCGCCACGTGGTAGACGCACGACCCCATGACGAGGTCCAGGGGCGCGTATCCGGCGCGGATCAGCGTCCAGAATTCCTGGCCCGACAGGTCCGAGGTGAACGGCTTGCCCTTGTTGTTGAGCCATGTCCCGCCCGGTCCCGGGTCCGCGCCGTCGGCTTTCACCGCCGTGCCGACCGCGATGAACTCGGCGATGTCCGATCCGAACTCCTTGAACTCGATGTCCAGCCGCACGCCCACGATCCCGTCCGCCCCCAGAGCGCTCGCCTCGGCCTCCATCCGGCTCATCGCGAGCTCGCGCGCCTCGTACATGGCCTGTGACAGCTTGGTCAGCTCCTGGTTCTTCGACCACCGGCCGAGCTGGAGGCCGACATGGTAGACGGAGGAGCCGAGGACCAGGCCGAGCGGGCGGAAGCCCGCCTCGCGCACCAGCAGGAACTCGTTCACGGACAGGTCCGAGGTGAAGAACGAGCCCTTCTCCCCCGGCTGGAGCTGCGCGAGCCGCCGCATCGCGTCCAAGGCCGTGTCCTGCGCTGCCGGCCGGGCAGCTTCCCCGTTCGCTTCCAGCCCCGTTCGTTCGGTCATGTCAGTGCTCGCGCTCCAGTCTCATGATGGTCAGTGGTCCGGCGCCGGCGGGCCGCGCGGAGCGGCCGAACCGGACGATGGAGGTGCCGACGAAGACCGCCTCCGCGCTGAGGTCTCGCGTCGATCCGTACGTGGGGCACTCGCTCTCGCTCACGCTCAGATCCATGTCGTCCACCACCAACCCGTCGCCGCCGTGCTTCGCCGCGTCGAGGACGAGCTGCTTGCGGGCATCGCGGCGGGCGTGGCCGATCAGCTGGGTGTAGCCGTCGACCTCCTGGTTCCCGGTGGCGCCGGGGATCCGGAGCGAGGTGCGCCAGTCGTCGTGCCGGGTTGCGAGGGCGATGCCGAAGGCGAGTTGGGCGGGAACCCATCCTGCGTGCAGGAGCTTGGCGAAGTCCTGACCGCCCAGATGTGACGTGAAGGGCGTGCGCGGCCGGATGCGGGAGCGGGCGCGGACCGCGGTGCCCAGCGCGGTGAACTCCATGCTCCCTGCCGAAAACCCGCCGACCTGCAGCTCGACGCCCACGATCCCGTCGCCGCCGAGGGCGCCGCATTCGGCCACCGCGCGGGACAGGGCCAGCCTGCGGGCCCGGTACATCGTCCTCACCACCTGCGACGAGGACGCCGCCCACCTCGGCGACGGAACCACGCCATCGCCCGTGACCGACCAGTTGCCCGGGCATTCCCAGCCGCCCGCGGACCCGATGTTGAACACGGCGGCGCCGAGCACCTGCCCGACCGGATCGAACCCGGCACCGCTGATCGCGGTGAACTCCTCGGACGACAGCGCCGAGTCCCAGGTGCCGTCCGACCGCGGTCCTGCCGCCCCGCCGGCAGCGGCGCCCGGCGGACCGGTGTCTCGTCGCGGTGCCATCGGCTCCTGCCCTCGGTCTCTCGGCCCACCGCACGGTTCACGTCGGCATTTCGGCAGATTACGCCATCGAAGGAACCGGTGCGAGAGTGATCACTGGCTCCAACTGATCTGATGCCCCTGGCCCTTGGACCGTCGGGACGCACACCCCTTCCGCGACTACTTCCTCCTCGTCCGGAGGAAGCGCGGCAGGCGTGGCAGGCGCGACGGACGCGGAGCGTCCTCGGGGCGGGGCCGCGGGTTGAGCTCATGCTCCACCACCGGATGCGGGCACCAGGTGATGTCGCGTACGCGGTCACCCGGGATGCCCAGGATGTCGACGAGCTCCGCGAGGGCCGCCTCGCCGTCGGTGTGCCGACGGTCGAGCCACACGGTGACGCCCGTGTCCTCCACCTCGGTGAACTGACTCAGGACGAAGAAGTGCCGGCCCAGTCGGAACGTGGCGACGTCCACTTGACCGAGGTCTTCCCAGCTCTGCTCCACCAGCAGCACCAGCCTGGCCGCGTACGCCTGCAGGGGTGGCGGAAGCACACCGATCGGCCGGTGGGAGAGGGCCACCGAATCCCACATCCCGTACTGCAGCGCCGGATTCGGGTTCGCCTGGTACTCGGGCGCGGGCCGCCAGTCGGGCTCCGGCCCGGGCACCGCCACCGGCTCCCATCTCCTCAGCGGCCGGTGGCCGTCCGGCTCGTCCCCTGCGAACACGCGCCCGCTCATCCCCGCCCCGTCTTCGACCCGCTCCCCGGCGCACATCATCCCAGGCCGAAAGTTTCATCACCCCTCCGGCTCCCCGCATCCGGCACCGAACCGGCCGGTGGAGGCTGGCGCTCCCGCGGAGGGCGAGTTTCGGCCGCCCCCTTGACCGCTCTGGTCCAGACCAATAGTTTCCGGCATGCACCGCGCACGCGCACACGCCCCGCTCCCCGCATCCGCAAAGGAAGCCCATGCGCCGCAGCATGCTCGGCAGACTGGCCGTCGCCGCCTGCTCCCTCTCCCTGCTGACCGCCTTCGCGCCCGCCGCGGCCGCGCAGGCCGAAGGCGGCGGCCACGACCGCCCGTACAAGAAGGTCGGCTACTTCACCCAATGGGGCGTCTACGGACGGGACTTCCAGGTCCAGGACCTGGACGCGAACGGCTCCGCCGGAAAGCTCACCCACATCAACTACGCCTTCGGCAACGTCAGTCCGCAGGGCAAGTGCTTCACCGGCAACGTGCCCGGCGAGGCCGACGCCTGGGCCGACTACGTGCGTCCGCTCGATGCCGCGAACTCGGTCGACGGGGTCGCCGACACCGGCGAGCAGCCGCTCGCCGGCAACTTCAACCAGCTGCGCGAGCTCAAGGCCAAGCACCCCGGGCTCAAGGTGCTGATCTCGCTCGGCGGCTGGAGCTGGTCCACCCACTTCTCGGACGCCGCGCTCACCCCGGCCTCCCGCAAGGCCTTCGTCGAGTCCTGCATCGACCTCTACATCAAGGGCAACCTCCCGCAGGACGGCGCCCGCGGCGGCGCGGGCGCGGCGGCCGGTGTGTTCGACGGGATCGACCTCGACTGGGAGTGGCCCGGCTCCGCCGGTGACACGGACACCAAGTTCAGGCCCGAGGACAAGCGCAACTTCACCGCCCTCGTCAAGGAGTTCCGCACACAGCTCGACGCCTACGCGCGCAGCCAGAAGAAGGCCAAGTACGAGCTGTCCGCCTTCGTCCCGACCGCGCCCGCCAAGATCGACGCGGGCTTCGACGTCCCCCGGATCATGCGCGACCTGGACTTCGTGACCCTCCAGGGCTACGACTTCCACGTGTCCGGCGAACCGAGGACCGCCCAGCAGTCCGCGCTCCACGCCCGGGGCGACTTCAGCGTCGACGGGACGGTGAGCGCCTGGCTCCGGCGCGGCGCCCCCGCGAAGAAGCTGGTGATGGGCATGCCGTTCTACGGGCAGGGCTGGACCGGCGTCAGCGGTGGCGGGGACGGCATGGGGCAGCCCGCCACGGGTCCGGCGCCGGCCACCTGGGCCGCCGGGTACGAGGACTACAAGGCGCTGAAGAAGCTGGCCGACTCCGGTACCTACACGGTCCACCGGGACCGGCGCGGCGGCCACGCCTGGCTGTTCGACGGCACCACCCTGTGGACGTACGACGACCCGCAGGTGCTGCGAGCCAAGACCGGGTACATCCGCGCGCACGGCCTCGGCGGTGCGATGGTCTGGTCGCTCGACGCGGACACCGCCGACGGAGAGCTGATGACAGCCGTCGACCGGGGTCTGCGCGGCCGCTGACCGGGCCCGCCTCGGCACTCCCGCCTGCGCCGGGCGCCACCTCCGACCGGCGCCGCCGGGCCGCGGAATTCCATCCGGCCCGGCGGCGCCCCTCCACGTGCGCTCCCCGTCCGCCCGTCTACGCTCCACCGCATGAGGAACTCGACGATACGGGCGGTCAACCGTCTCGCGACGCGCTGGGCCATGCAGGCCCCTGCCGGCGACGCGGGCACCGTCCACGCCGCCGCCGGGGTCTGGCCGCTGCTCGCCCTGCTCGCCGACGGCGCGGCCGGGCCGGCCCGCGACGAGCTGGCGCAGTCGCTCGGCCTGCCCGCCCGGGCCGCAGCCGGGGCGGCGCGGGAGCTGCTGGCCGCACTGGCGGACGTACGGGGTCTGCAGACGGCGACGGGACTGTGGACCAGGGCCGAAGTCCCGCTGGACGACGTCTGGTCGGCGAAGCTCCCGGCGGGCGCCCGGGGAACGCTGACCGGTGTCCCGGACGCCGACGGGAAGGTCCTGGACACGTGGGCGGCGGAGCGGACCGGCGGGCTGATCGAGCACGTACCGGTGTCGTGGCCCGAGGACACCCGGCTCGTCCTGGCCTCCGCGCTCGCGCTCCGGGTGCGGTGGGCCGCCCCCTTCAAGGAGGCGAAGGAGGCGAAGGAGGCGAAGAAGGTCAACAGAACCAATGAGGCCAAGGGGCCGAACGGGGCATCCGCGATGGAGGCCGAGGGCCCCTGGGCAGGGCGGGCCCTGCGGCGCCTGTCGCGGACCACCTCTTCGCTGGACGACGTCCGGGTGGCCGGCGGGCCTGCCGGAGCCGTGACCGTCCTGGAGGTGGCCGGCACCGAGGACGTGGACGTGCACCTCCTGCTCGGCGGGGAGCGGACACCGCCACGCGAGGTGCTGGCGACCGGTCTCGCCGTCGTCACCGGCGACGCACCCTCCGTCGCAGGCAACGCGCTCCCCGACGGAACCCCGGGCCCCGGCCTGGCGATCCGCACCGTGGTCACGTACGTCCCGGGGGACCTGCTGAGCGTCTCCACCGTGGCCTTCTCCCTGCGCACCGAGCACGATCTGCTCGACCACGCGCCACTCTTCGGGCTGGAGAGCGCCACCGACGAGACGTCCGCCCACTTCCCCGGCATCAGTTCCGAGCCGCTGGCGATCGGTTCGGCCCACCAGGCCGCGACGGCCCGTTTCCACGCGGCGGGGTTCGAGGCGGCGGCCGTCACCGCCGTCGTGGCGCGGCCCGGCACCGGCGCACCGCCCCGCGGGAAGCACCGGGTCCGCCGGGCCGAGGTCCGCATCGACCGGCCGTTCGGCTTCCTGGCGGTCCACCGGGCCTCGCGGCTGGTCCTCGCCGCGGGCTGGGTCACCGAGCCGGAGACGACTGCCCCGGAGGGCTGATCCGCCGGTGGGCGGCGGCCAGTGCCGCCGTCTCGCCGAAGGCGGGGACGTGCCCGGTGCCGCCGCGGCCGGAGACCGAGAGGGAGGCTGCCGCCGTGCCGTACGCCACGGCGTCCTCGAGGCAGTCGCCGAGGGCGAGCCGGGCGGTGGTGGTGCCGGTGAAGCAGTCGCCCGCCCCGGTCGCATCCACCGGGGCGGCGTTGACGGGCACCGACCGGTACGCCGCCCGCGTGCCGTCGTCCAGCAGGATCCGGCCGGCGCCCGCGGTGACCGCGACCGTACGGGCGCCCAGCGCGCGGCAGCGTGCGGCGGCGGTGCGCGGGTCGGCGGTGTCCACGAGGGCCTGCGCGTCGGCCGGACAGGAGGTCTTGAGCAGCCCGGTCAGCGGAGCGATCCGGGCCAGCAGCTCGCGGGCCTCGGCCCGGCCGGTGAGCCGGGAGCGGAAGTTGGGGTCGTACGTCAGGTGCCCGCCGGCCCCGTGCACGAGGTGGGCGGCGGCCAGGACGGCGTCGTGGCTGCTCGGCGACAGGGCGCCGGTGATGCCGCTGGTGACGAGCGCGCCGCAACGGGTCAGCAGCTCGCGCCAGGAGGCCACGTGCCGGGGTGCGAGGGTGGAACCGGCGCTGCGGGTGCGCCAGTAGACGAACTCGCGGTCGCCGTCGGTGTCGGCGGAGAGCAGGTAGGCGCCGTTGGGGTGCGGGGCGCGGCGGACGTGGGAGACGTCCACACCGAGCCCGGCGGCCCGGCGCAGCAGCGGGACGCTGAGTTCGTCGTCGCCGACCACGGCGAGCAGGGCGGTGCGGGCACCGGCCGCGGCCGCGGCGGCCGCCGCGTTGAGGGCGTCCCCGGAGTAGGAGATGCGGGCCGGGGTGCCGTCGGCGGCCTCGCGCAGGGCGGTGCCCGCGTGGATCTCGACCAGGACCTCACCGAGTACAAGGACGTCGTAGTCGGTGGCGGGCCTTCCGGACACGGTCAGCGCCCCGCGGCGGCGTCGTGGGGCGCGCGGCGCGGCGCGTCCGCATCCCCATCCGCATCCGCATCCGCATCCGCGTCCACACCCGCGAACACGGCGGCCAGTTCGCCCGGGTCGGACGGCAGTCCGTCCCCGATGCCGACGGCCGTCGCGCCCGCGGCCAGCCACCCGGGGACCTCGGCGGGCCGGATGCCGCCGGTCGGGATGATCACCGCCGCGGGCAGTACCGCCCTGAGGGAGCGGACGAATCCGGGGCCGCCCACGTGAGCGGGGAAGACCTTGGCGGCGCCGGCGGCGCGGACGGCGGCGGCGACCTCTCCGGGGGTGAACCCGCCCTCGATGAAGACGGCTTCGCGGCGTACGGCGACGGCGCGCACCTCGGGGGCCGGGTACGGGGAGATCAGGAAGGCGGCGCCCGCGTCCAGGGCGGTCTCGGCCTGCGCGGTGGTGGTGACGGTGCCGACGCCGATGAGGGCGCTGCGGCCGTGGACGTCGTTCAGCGGGGCCGTGCGGGTGACGGCCCCGGCCCAGCCGGGGGTGGACGTGGTCAGCTCGACCGCGCGGCAACCGGCGGCGAGGAGGGCGGTGGTGCGGCGGACGGCCTCGTCGGCGTCGGAGTTGCGCAGGACCGGCAGCACGCGCTGGGCGGCCAGCACCGCGTACAGGTGGCCGGACGGGTGATCGGGCATCGCGGGACCCCTCCCCTGCGTTCCACGTAGTGGAACGGCGTACCGTATGACGGAACCATGTGGTCTAGACCCTACACACGCCAGGAGTGCTCGTGTCAACGGATGAAGCAGCCCCGGGCGCGACGGGCGTCCGCCCGGGCCGGACCTCGGCCGCCGGCTCCGCCCTGGAGAAGTCCCTGCGCGTCCTGGAGGCGGTCGCCGCGCCCGGCGGACCGCACCGGCTCGCCGAGCTGACGGCCGCGGCCGCCGTGCCCAAGTCGAGCACCTTCCGCATCCTGGCCTCACTGGCCGAGCAGGGCTTCGTGCGCCGGGAGGCCGACAGCCGGTACGGGGTGGGGCCGCGGCTGCGCGGACTGTCCGCCCTCGTCGGCGCCGGGGAGCCGGCCAGCATCGGGCGCATCCTCGGCGGACTCCGGGAGGCAACCGGCCAGACAGTCCATCTCGCCCTGCACACCGGGGAGACCATCACCTGCATCCGCAAGCTGGAGGGCGGGGAGGACCAGCCCTTCCGCACCGCGTCCCGTGTCGGCATGCGCATGCCCCTGCACACGACGGCGATCGGCAAGAGCGTCCTGGCGCACCTGCCCGCCGAGGAGGTGCGGGACCTGATCGGCGCCACCGGGCTGCCGCGCCGGACCCCGCAGACGCTCACCACCGAGCGGGCCCTGTACGCCCAACTGGCGGAGGTCCGGGCCCGGGGCTTCGCCCTGGACGACGAGGAGAACGAGCCCGCCATCCGCTGCATCGGCGCCGCGATCCTCGGTCCGGCGGGCCGGCCGGTCGGCGGGGTCAGCGTCACCGCCGTCACCTTCCTGGTCTCCCGGGAGGAGATCCAGGCGTACGCACCAGCCCTGGGCTCAGCCGCGGAGGCCCTGGCTCCGCTCCTCTGACCCCCGGTCGGCGGCCCGGAACTTTCCTCAGGAAGATTCTTCCGGATAACTGTTATCGACGCCCCGGTCGACGGTCTCCCATGTATCGGGCATCATCGACCGCCGGTACGGACAGGGAACATCACATGGCTACTCAGCACACCGCGGCACTCGTGGCAGCGGCCCGCGCGGGCGACCCGCGCGCGCAGGACGAGCTCGTCAGCGCCCATCTCCCGCTCGTCTACAACATCGTCGGACGGGCCCTCAACGGGTCCTGCGACGTGGACGACGTGGTGCAGGACACGATGCTGCGGGCGCTCGACGGGCTGGGCGGCCTGCGGGCCGACGAGAGCTTCCGGTCCTGGCTGGTGGCCATCGCGATGAACCGGGTGCGGGCGCACTGGCAGGCCCGGCAGAGCGGCTTCGGGGTGAGCACCCTGGAGGCGGCGAGCGATGTCGCCGACCCGGGTGCCGACTTCGTCGACCTGACCGTCACCCGTCTCCAGCTGGCCGGGCAGCGTCGCGAGACGGCCCGGGCCACCCGCTGGCTGGAGCCCGAGGACCGGGCGCTGCTGTCCCTGTGGTGGCTGGAGTGCGCCGGCGAACTGACCCGGGCGGAGGTGGCCGGCGCCCTCGAGCTGTCCCCGCAGCACGCGGCGGTCCGGGTGCAGCGGATGAAGGCTCAGCTCGAGTCGGCCCGCGTGGTGGAGCGCGCTCTGGACACGCGTCCGGCGTGCGAGGAGCTGCGGAGCGTGCTGGCGGGCTGGGACGGGCAGCCCTCGGCGCTGTGGCGCAAGCGAATAGCCCGGCACGCCCGTGAATGCGTACGTTGCTCCGGTCTCTGGAGCGGACTCGTTCCGGCGGAGGGGCTGCTGGCCGGCCTGGCCCTGGTACCGGTGTCGGCGGCCCTGCTGGCAGGGGTCAAGACGGCCGGGGCGGCCGGTTTCGCCACCACGAGCGTTGCCTTCGCCGAAGGCTTCGACGGGGGCCTTGACGGAGGCTTCGACGACGCGGCGACGCAGCTCACCCCGGTCGCCGGCCCGGGTGACCTGCCGGCTGACGGGCTGGTTGAGGGCTCAGGTGCCGGTGGCCGCGGCGCGCTGCGCAGGCGGCGGCAGAGCCGCCGCCGGGTGATCGGCGGTGCGGTGCTCGCCGCCTGTGTCGCGGGCGGCGGGCTCGTGTACCTCGGGGGGCTCCCCGGTTCCGGTGACACGAAGGACGGCGCCGCCGCGCTCCCGACCCCGCTGGCCGCGCTCTCGGCGACCGAGTCGGCAGGGGTGCCCTCGGAGTCGCCCTCACCCTCCGCGTCCCCCTCGCCCTCCGCCTCGCCGAGCCCGTCGGCGAGCCCGAGTCCGAGCCCCACGCAGTCGAAGAGCAAGTCCCCGAGCCCGCGCGCCTCGGCGGCCAAGCCCGCGCCCGCCCCGCCGTCCGGGGTGGCCGGCCAGGTCGTGGCCCTGGTCAACAGCGAGCGGGCGGCCGCCGGCTGCGGCCCCCTCAAGGAGGACTCCCAGCTGCGCGCGGCCGCTCAGGGGCACTCCGACGACATGGCGGCCCGGGACTTCTTCTCGCACACCAGCCCCGAGGGCACGGACCCGGGCGACCGGACGACCTCGGCCGGGTACCGCTGGTCGACGTACGGGGAGAACATCGCGCGGGGCCAGCAGACGGCGCAGTCGGTCATGGACTCCTGGATGAAGAGCCCCGGCCACCGCGCGAACATCCTCAACTGCTCCTTCAAGGACATCGGCGTGGGAATCCACCAGGGCTCGGGCGGCCCCTGGTGGACCCAGAACTTCGGCGCACGCTAGGAGACGTCCTGCCGGTCACGCCGGGCGGTGGCGCCGGGGCCGGCGCCACCGGCGCGTGTCAGTGGTGGAAGCCGGACCGCGGCTCGGCCGCCGGTACGGGCGGGGGCGTGGCCGTCAGGTGTTCCACGGCTGCGCGCAGGTCGGTGACGAGCAGGGCCATCTGGTCGCGGGTCACGCCGTGCCGGACGAGGACGCGCTGGATGACGGTGTCGTCGCGGTCGGCGGGAAGCGGGTACGAGGGCACCTGCCAGCCGCGCATGCGCAGCCGGTCGGAGAGGTCGTAGAGGCTGAAGCGGGCGCCGACCGGGTCGGTGAGCTTGTAGGAGACCGCGGGCAGGGCTCCCTTGCCGTCGTAGAGGAGCGTGAAGGGGCCCATGTCGGCGATCTCCCCGGCCAGGTACTGGGCGGTGTCGGCGCAGGCCTCCTGGACGCGCCGGTAGCCGGCCCGGCCCAGACGCAGGAACAGGTAGTACTGCGCGATGATCTCGCCGCCGGGGCGGGAGAAGTTGAGGGCGAAGGTCGGCATGTCACCGCCGAGGTAGTCCACCTTGAAAACGAGGTCGGCGGGGAGCAGGTCGGCGCTGCGCCAGATGATCCAGCCGACCCCCAGCGGCGCGAGCCCGTACTTGTGGCCGGAGGTGTTGACCGAGGCCACGCGCTCCAGCCGGAAGTCCCACACCACGTCGGGGTGGAGGAAGGGCGCCACGAATCCGCCGCTGGCGCCGTCCACGTGGATGGGGATGTCCCAGCCGTGCTCGGCCTGGATCCGGTCGAGCTCGGCGGCGATCTCGGCGACGGGCTCGTAGTCGCAGGTGTAGGTGACGCCGAGGATGGCGACGACGCCGATGGTGTTCTCGTCGACGTACTGGGCGAGCTGATGGGCCTGCAGGCCGGTGGCGTCGCCCTCGATCGGGACCTGGCGCAGTTCGACGTCGAAGTAGCGGGCGAACTTCTCCCAGCAGATCTGGACCGGACCGCACACCAGGTTGGGGCGGTCGGTGGGCAGACCCTGGGCGCGGCGGCGCTCGCGCCAGCGCCACTTGAGCGCGAGCCCGCCGAGCATGGCGGCCTCGCTGGAGCCGGTGGTCGAGCAGCCCGCCGCGGTGGTGCCGGCGGGGGCGTTCCACAGGTCGGCCAGGATGTTGACGCAGCGGGACTCGATCTCGGCGGTCTGCGGGTACTCGTCCTTGTCGATCATGTTCTTGTCGAGGCAGACGTTCATCAGGCGGTGTACGCCCTCGTCCGACCAGGTGGTGCAGAAGGTGGCCAGGTTCTGCGCCGCGTTGCCGTCCAGGAGCAGCTCGTTGCGGAGCAGTTCGTAGACGACCTCGGTGGGTGAGTGGTCCTCAGGAATCTTGTACTTGGGGAGGATCTGGCCGCTCAGCGTGGACGCGAACACGTCCGTGTCGGCGTCCTGGGCGCGTACGTCCTTCGTCTCATGAAGAGCCATATCGGGACTATAAGTGACAAAACCCCTCGATCAGGGATGAGCCCGATGACGGCGCGACGCACTTTGACGCCGCCGACCCGCGAAGGTCCGTGACAGATCGCGAAGGGGTGCTGACGCTCTGCTTCCGGCCGACTCTGCGGTGTGACCCCGCCCATACGACCCCCGTCACCCCGCAAAAATTACCGTCCAGTAGGCTGCATCCCGCAGATCTTCCCGTTCGGACCCCCGGAGCCGCTCCGGACGGGAAGATCATCCAACTTGTTCTACCGGCAACGTATCCACTGATGTCCGGATACAGGCCAACCCCCTCTCCCGCCCTGATACCTCTTCGGGCCATGAAGAAGATCACTCGCCGTCAGGCCTTGGGGACAACCGCCGGTGCACTCACCGTCCTTGGTCTGACCGCTGCCGCCGCCGGCGCCACGAACGCCGCCGCGACTCCCTCCGAGCCCACCACCCCGGGCACGGTCGACGAGGTCTACAAGGGCCGTCGTATCCAGATCACCGCAGGTGGTGGTGGCCATCACGGAGGCCATCACTCGCCGGGCCAACCGACCGTCCGGATAGACGGCAGAGAACTCCACATCATGCGCAACGCCGATGGCACCTGGATCAGCGTGATCAACCACTACGAGACCTTCTCCGACCCGAAGCTGCTCGCCCGCGCCGCCGTCCGCGATCTCCAGGGCGCCGCCCTCGTCCCCTTCGGAGGTGCGGCATGACCGTACGCAAGAACCAGGCCACGCTGACCCCCGAGGAGAAGCGCGCCTTCACCTCGGCCCTGCTGGAGCTCAAGCGCAACGGCAGCTACGACCGCTTCGTCACGACCCACAACGGCTTCATCATGGGCGACACCGACTCGGGCGACCGCGTCGGCCACCGTTCCCCCTCCTTCCTGCCGTGGCACCGGCGCTTCCTCCTGGAGTTCGAGGAGGCGCTGCAGAAAGTGGACGCGAGCGTCGCGCTGCCGTACTGGGACTGGACCGCCGACCGCACCTCCCGCTCCTCCCTCTGGGCCCCCGACTTCCTCGGCGGCACCGGACGGGCCCGGGACGGGCAGGTCATGGACGGCCCGTTCGCATACTCGACGGGCCGGTGGAACATAAACGTCCGGGTGGACGGACGCTCCTACCTGCGACGCGATCTCGGCACGTCCGTCGCCCAGCTGCCGACCAGGGCCGAGGTGGACTCCGTACTCGCCATGCCGGTCTACGACATGGCGCCCTGGAACAGCTCCTCCCAGGGGTTCCGCAACCACCTGGAGGGCTGGCGCGGCGCCAACCTGCACAACCGGGTGCACGTGTGGGTCGGCGGGCAGATGTCCACCGGGGTCTCCCCCAACGACCCGGTGTTCTGGATGCACCACGCCTTCATCGACAAGCTGTGGGCCGACTGGCAGGCCAAGCACCCCCAGTCCACCTACCTGCCGGGTGCGGGCACGCAGAACGTCGTCGACCTCAACGACACCATGCGGCCCTGGAACAACGTGACCCCGGCGGACATGCTGGACCACCGGAAGTTCTACACCTTCGACACCGAGCCGGTCGCCGCCGCCAGCCAGCGGTAGTGCAGTTCGGGGCGGCCGACCTGGCCGTACCGGGGGGTGCGGTCCGCGCGGCCGGTGTCCACCAGGTGCTCCAGGTAGCGGCGGGCAGTGATCCGGGAGATCCCGGCCGCCTCGGCCGCCGCCGCCGAGGTCAGTCCCTCGGTCGCCGCCCTCAGCAGGGCGGCGACCCGGTCCAGCGTCGGCGCGCTCAGCCCCTTGGGGAGTTCGGCCGGGCGGGGTGCGCGCAGGGCCGCCATCGCCCGGTCCACGTCGTCCTGGCCGGCCGCCTCGCCCGCCGCCTGGCGGAACTCGGCGTAGCGCAGGAGCCGTTCGCGCAGGGTGGGGAAGGCGAAGGGCTTCAGTACGTACTGGACCACCCCGAGGGAGACGCTCTCGCGGACCACGGCCAGGTCCCGTGCGGAGGTCACCACGATCACGTCGACGGGATGCCCTGCGGCGCGCAGTCCGCGTGCGAAGCGCAGCCCGTGCCCGTCGGGCAGACCGAGGTCGAGCAGCAGCAGGTCGACCCGGTTCCGGTCCAGGAACCGGGTGGCCTCGGCGAGGGAGTGGACGGCGCCGACAGCGGTGAAGCCCGGCACCCGGCCGATGTAGAGGGCGTGCGCGTCGGCGGCCACCGGGTCGTCCTCGATGACCAGCACGCGGACCTCGGCGCCGCTCATCGCGGACCCCCCGGCCCCGCGGCGGGTGCGGGTGCGGGCGCCGAGACGATCGGGAGGCGGACCGTGAACTCCGCGCCGCCGCCCGGGCCCTGCGCCGCGACCACCTCGCCCCCGTAGCGCTCGGCCACCTGCCGGACCAGCGCGAGGCCGAGGCCCCGGCCCTCCCCCTTGCCGGACCAGCCCCGGCGGAAGACGTCCACCCCCTCGGGCAGTCCGGGCCCGTTGTCCGCGACCCGCAGCAGCAGCTCGTCCGGCTCGGGCCGCAGGGTCACCGCGATCCGGGCGCCCGGTACGGCGGTGAGCGCGTCGACCGCGTTGTCGATGAGATTGCCGAGCACGGTGACCAGGTCCCGGGCCGGCGGCAGCCCGCCCCCTTCGGCGAGACTGCGGCTGTCGGCGGTGACCACCAGCTCGACGCCCCGCTCGTGCGCCTGGGCGGCCTTGCCCAGCAGCAGCGCCACCAGCACCGGCTCCCCCACCGCCGTGACCACCTCGTCGGTGAGGGCCTGGGCGAGTTCCAGCTCGGCGGTCGCGAAGTCGACCGCCTCGTCCGCACGGCCGAGTTCGATGAGCGAGACCACGGTGTGCAGCCTGTTGGCCGCCTCGTGGGCCTGGGAGCGCAGTGCCTGGGTGAAGCCGCGCTCGTGGTCCAGTTCACCGGTCAGTGCCTGCAGTTCCGTGTGGTCGCGCAAGGTGACCACGGTGCCGCGGCGGCCTCCGCCGGCGACCGGTGAGCTGTTGACCACGAGCACCCGGTCCGCGGTCAGGTGCACTTCGTCCACCCGGGGCCGGTCGGCGAGCAGGGCCCCGGTGATCGGGGCGGGCAGACCGAGGTCGGCGACCCCGGTGCCGGTGACCTCGCCCGGCAGTCCCAGCAGCTCGCGCCCGGCGTCGTTGATCAGGGTGATCCTGCGCTGCCCGTCGAGCATCAGCAGCCCCTCACGGACCCCGTGCAGGGCCGCCTGGTGGTAGGCGTACATCTGGCTGAGCTCGGTCGCGTTCATGCCGTGGGTGTGCCGGCGCAGCCGTGCGTTGACGATGTACGTGCCCAGTCCGCCGAGGGCGAGCGCGCCGCCGGCCACCCAGGCGAGGGCGGAGAGCTGGGTGGCGAGCCGGTCGCTGATGGCACGGACGGTGATGCCCGCGCTGACCAGGCCGACGATCCGGCCGTCGTCCCGGAGCGGGGTGACCACGCGGATGGAGGGGCCGAGGGTGCCGGTGTACGTCTCGCTGAAGGTCTCACCACGCAGCGCGGGGGCCGTGTTGCCCATGAAGGACTCACCGATCCGGCGCGGGTCGGGGTGGGTCCAGCGCCGCCCCTCGGGGGACATGATCGTCACGAAGGCCACCCCGGAGTCCGCGCGGACCTTCTGGGCGTAGGGCTGGAGCTCGGTGGACGGGTCGATCCCGCGCGCCGCTCCGCGTACCGCCTCGCGCACGGACGGCGAGTCGGCGACCGCGTGGGCCACGGCCCCGGCCTGGCGGCGGGCGGCCTCCTCGGCCTGTCCGCGGGCGGTGGCGTACGCGAAGACGGCGCAGCCCGCGACGACCACGGCGACCAGCAGCACCTGCATGGCGAAGAGCTGGCCGGCGAGGCTGCGCGGGGGCCTGGGGAAGCGGAACATGGCGCTCAGTCTGCACCGGGTCGTGAACTCAATGAACGCAAGGGTGACCGGGGTCACAGCCCTGGGCGATGGTCTCCCCGAACGCAATCACCACCGGGAGGCATCGTGGCCGCCAGACGCGACAGAACGCACTATCTCTACATCGCGGTGATCGGCGCGGTGCTGCTCGGCATCGCCGTCGGCTTCGCCGCCCCCGGCGTGGCCGTGGAGCTCAAACCACTGGGCACCGGCTTCGTCAACCTCATCAAGATGATGATCTCGCCCGTGATCTTCTGCACGATCGTGCTGGGCATCGGGTCCGTACGCAAGGCCGCCAAGGTGGGCGCCGTGGGCGGACTCGCCCTCGGCTACTTCATGGTCATGTCCACGGTGGCACTCGCCATCGGCCTGCTGGTCGGCAACCTGCTGGACCCGGGCAGCGGACTGCACCTGACCGAGGCCGCACGCAGTGCGGGCGAGGCGCAGGCCAAGGCGGGCGGGGCCGAGAGCACGCCGGAGTTCCTGCTCGGGATCATCCCGACCACGCTGGTGTCCGCCTTCACCGGGGGCGAGGTGCTGCAGACGCTGCTGGTGGCGCTGCTCTGCGGGTTCGCGCTGCAGGCCATGGGCGCGGCGGGCGAGCCGGTGCTGCGGGGCATCGGGCACATCCAGAAGCTGGTGTTCCGGGTGCTCGCGATGATCATGTGGGCGGCTCCGGTCGGTGCCTTCGGGGCGATCGCGGCGGTGGTCGGGGCAACCGGCATCGACGCGCTGAAGTCCCTCGCCGTCATCATGATCGGCTTCTACACCACCTGTCTGCTCTTCGTGTTCGTCGTCCTCGGCACGCTGCTTCGGGTGTGCACCGGGGTCAGCGTCTTCTCCCTGCTGCGCTACCTCGGCCGGGAGTTCCTGCTGATCCTCTCGACCTCCTCCTCGGAGTCGGCGCTGCCGCGGCTGATCGCGAAGATGGAGCACCTGGGGGTGTCCCGGCCGGTCACCGGCATCACGGTGCCGACCGGCTACTCCTTCAACCTGGACGGGACCGCGATCTATCTGACGATGTCCTCGTTGTTCGTCGCCGAGGCGATGGGCACGCCGCTCGCGCTGGGCGAGCAGATCTCACTCCTGCTGTTCATGATCATCGCCTCGAAGGGTGCGGCCGGGGTCACCGGCGCGGGCCTGGCCACCCTCGCCGGCGGACTGCAGTCGCACCGGCCCGAACTGGTGGACGGCGTCGGCCTGATCGTGGGCATCGACCGGTTCATGAGCGAGGCGCGGGCCCTGACGAACTTCGCGGGCAACGCGGTCGCGACGGTGCTCATCGGGACGTGGACGAAGGAGTTCGACCACGAGCGGGCCACCGAAGTCCTGGCGGGCCGGCTGCCGTTCGACGAGAGCACGCTGGTGGACGACGGGCACGTGGCCGAGCCGGCCGAACCGGGGCGGTCCGCCGGGCACACCGGCTCCGCCGGATCCACCGCATCGGCCGAGGCCGCGGGAACTGCGCATTCGGTGCCGCTGCCCTCGGACAGCCCCAAGGACGGGGTGCCGGTCTAAACCGTCTCCCTTCGGATCCGGCCGGTACGCCCCCACGGGCCGGCCGGGCAGGGCTCGCCCCCACGGTGCCCAGCCCGGCCGGCCCGCCGCATTATCCGCACTTGCACCCATAGTCGGTATTCGGCCACCGATAAACGAACCCCCATGCTGTAAAAGGTACTTCCGTAACAGGCTGTGTGCATGACATCTTGCGTCCACCACTTGTTTCGTTCGACCCGGCCTGACCACCGGGTCTTCGGAGGACGCATTGATACCCCACATATCCAGCCGACCTCGACGTACGCTCGTGCTGGCCGCCACGCTCGGCGCGGCACTCGCGTTCGGAGCCCCCGCCGCACTCGCCGGCACCGCTCCGGTTTCTCCGTCCGGCTCCTCGGCCCCCGCCCCCGCGGCGGCCCCCAAGGCCGCGGCCCCGACCTCCCAGAGTGCGACCTGGGTTGCCGGCACCCGCGCCTACCTCGTGATCACCGCCCCCGGTGACACCACGGCGGTCCGCAACGCCGTCACCGCCAACGGCGGCACGGTGTTCCAGTACTACGACGCCATCGGCGTCATCACCGCCCACTCGGCCTCCGCCTCCTTCGCCACCACCATGCGCGGTGTGAGCGGGGTCCAGCAGGTCGGCGCCACCCGCACCTCGGACGTGCCGGCGGACGCCTACAACCCGGCGCTGCCCGCCAACCCGGCGCAGTCCACGACGCCTTCGGGCGAGCCGGTCCGCGCCGACATGACGCAGATCAAGGCCGACCAGGCCTGGGCCGTCACCACCGGTTCGGCCACCGTCAAGGTCGGCATCCTGGACACCGGTGTGGACGACCAGCACCAGGACCTGGCCCCGAACTTCAACGCCGCGGACTCCGCGTCGTGCGCCTACGGCAAGCCGGACGCCCGTACCGGCGCCTGGCGGGACGTCGGCACCCACGGCACGCACGTGGCCGGTACGGTCGCGGCCGCGAAGAACGGCAAGGGCGTCATCGGCGTGGCCCCGGGCGTGAAGATCTCCTCGGTGCGCATCGCCGAGCCGAACTCCTCGCTCTTCTTCGCCGAGAACACCGTCTGCGGCTTCATGTGGGCCGGTGACCACGGCTTCAAGGTCACCAACAACAGCTACTACACGGACCCGTGGCAGTTCAACTGCCCGGACAACGCCGACCAGGCCGCGATCATCGAGGGCGTCAAGCGCGCCCAGGAGTACGCGGAGGGCAAGGGCTCGCTGCAGGTCGCGGCGGCCGGCAACTCCAACCTCGACCTGGCCAACAAGACGACCGACACCGAGAGCCCGAACGACTCGACGCCGGTCACCCGCACCATCACCAACGCCTGCCTCGACATCCCGACCGAGCTCCCGGGCGTGGTCACGGTCTCGGCGATGGGCACCACCGCGAAGGCCTCGTACTCCAACTACGGTCTGAACGTCGTCGACGTGACGGCCCCCGGCGGAGACGCCACCGGCATCTACAGCACCCTGCCGGGCGGCAAGTACGGCAGCATGAGCGGTACGTCGATGGCGTCCCCGCACGTCGCCGGTGTGGCGGCCCTGCTGGCCAGCACCAACCCGGGCATCACCCCGGCGCAGCTGCGCGACAAGCTGGCCACCCAGGCCAACGACGTCGCCTGCCCGTCGGACAGCCGCTGCAAGGGCACCACGGCGAAGAACGGCTTCTTCGGCGAGGGCCAGGTCGACGCGCTGAAGGCCGTCGGCAGCACCCCGCCGCCCGGCAAGTACTTCGAGAACACCGCCGACTTCGCCATCAGCGACAACGGCACCGTGGAGAGCCCGGTCACCGTCAGCGGTGTCACCGGCAACGCTCCGGCCACCCTCAAGGTGGGCGTGAACATCGTGCACACCTACATCGGTGACCTGAAGGTCGACCTGGTCGCGCCGGACGGCACCGTCTACACCGTGCACAACCGCTCGGGCGGCAGCACCGACAACATCAACCAGGTCTACACCGTCAACGCCTCCTCCGAGGTCGCGAACGGCACCTGGAAGCTGCGGGTCAACGACAACGCCGGCGGCGACATCGGCAAGGTCGACTCCTGGAACCTGACCTTCTAGAGGCCGGGTCGGCAAGTCCTCTAGGTCCTGTCGTCGAAGTAGCGCCGGTTGGGCCCGCGGTGTCCGGCGCCGTGCATCGCAAGGCGGAGGGGCGCCCGAGTACTGGACGTACTCGGGCGCCCCGACAACGCGGCGAGGTGCGGTGCCGGGCGCCGCGGGCCAGGCGGGACTTCGACGACAGGACCTAGCGCTGCAGGACGTCGGCGAGCCAGTCGAAGACGACGTCGCAGTGCTGCTGCGGGGCCATCGGGGAGCAGTGCAACTGCGCCCCGGTGGCCTCCGTCAGTTTCACGTACTCGCGGCGCGTGCGCAGCAGGTCGTACATCTGCCGCGGCTGCCCCGGGTAGAACAGCTCGAAGTCGTAGTCCAGGACGAGCGTCGGGGCCTTGATCTTCGCCACCACCTTCGTGATGTCGAGGCCCATGGCCACCTGCGCCGGTGTCCAGATGTCCGTCAGAACGATGCCCTCGCGGGCCTGGCGCAGCGCCTCCCTGGAGAAGATCTCGAAGCGCTTCTTGACGGTGAAGGCGAGCTGCGGCGTCAGCTCCGGGACGACCTCCTCGTTCCAGACCCGGTTGGTCTCCTCCTTGTCGGGCGTGATGATCGCGCGCAGTTCCGCGTCGAACCCCAGCCACGGGTTCACGCATCCGGGCTGGCAGGCGACGGCCGCGAGCCGGTGCTCGAAGGCGGCGGCGCGGGCGACGAGGTTGCCGCCCATGCTGAGGCCGGTGATCGCGATCCGGCCGCTGTCCACGTCCTTGCGCTCGTCCAGCCAGTCGATGACCGGGCCGACGACCTTCTCCCAGCGGGTGGTGAAGGGGATCTCCTCCACGAACAGCAGCTGCCCCTGGCCCGGCCCGTCGTAGACGAGGGCGTTCCAGCCCCGGCCGAGGGCGGCGGCCACGCCGTAGGTCCACATGTCCACGTTCTGGCCGTCGCTGCCGTTGGTGAGGATCACGGTGGGGCGCGGCCGCTCGGGACCGTCCGGGCGGAAGAACCACACCGGCAGGTGCGTCTTGCCGTACGGGACCTTCGCGCGGACGGCGGCCGGTGAGCAGAGCCGGGTGAAGGTGTCCCAGGCCTTGCGCCCGGCCAGGTAGACCGCCTCCTCGTCACCGGGGTGGTCGGTGCCGAGTACGTAGAACAGCGCCTGCCCGTAGTACTGGGCGGCGCGCAGGGACCGGAAGCGGCGCGTCTGCGAGGGGGCGTCGTGGCCGTGGCGGCCGGCGGCCGGGGGCGCGGCGAGCCGGTCCCCCCAGGCGCGGAAGGTGTCGCTGAACGTCTGCTCGGACAGTCCGGCCGCGTTGATGGAGTTGACCGCGGTCAGTACCTCGCCCACCTCCGAGGCGCGCATCCCGGCGGCGCCCAGTGCGAGCAGCCCCGCGAAGTTGAAGCCGGGATCGTCGAAGAGCTTCATCGCCCCGGGTGTGGGATCGGCGGCCTCGGGAGCCGGCACGGGCGCGGCGGCCGCGGTGCGGGCCCCGCCCCCGACGGCGAGAGCCCCGGCTCCCGCTGCGAGCCCGGTCAGGGCCGCGCGGCGGGTGAGTGCGGAGGGCTGGTGCGGTGTGCGAGCGGTCATGCAGCGGACCGTACGCCGGGCCCGTGGCGGGTCGCGGCGCGCCGCGCCCTCCCTTGCTCCGAACGGCCCCGCCCGCCGTCCCGCCCGTCGGGCCGGGCGTCGGGCCGGGCGTCAGGCCGGGCGTCAGGCGGGGCGTCAGGCGGTTCGCCGCCCGGTCCGCAGTACGCAGTCCCCGCAGAGCCCGCCCCCGGGCACCCGGTAGTACAGGCAGCAACTGCGCCGCACGAAGGCCACCCCGAGCCCCTCCTCGTGGAGGAAGGTGCCGGTGCCCGCCAGCGCTCCGCCGTCGGCCAGCAGGGCGGCCGCCAGTTCCACGGCCGCGCCGGACGGCACCCGGTCGATCAGCACGCGCAGCGCCCCGACGAGCCCGGACGCCGCGTTGCCCCGCAGGACCTTCGGCGAGACCCCGAAGCGCTCCCGCAGGCCCTCGTCGAGCACGGCCAGGTTCGCGAGGACGTTCTCCCCGAGCGCCTCGGCCGGCAGGCCCGGGCCGGGGTCGGGCAGCCACAGCTGGAGCGACCCCGCGTCCGGCAGCCGCCACCACACCCGGTCGGCGGACAGGTCCGGTACGCGGCCCGCCAGTGCCGCGCACCCGAGCCCCAGCGACCAGAGCCGGGAGACGATCCCGAACTGCGCGGTCGAGGCGGCCACCCGGCCGGGGCCGCTGCCGATCCGCCGGCCCACCTCGGCCACGTAGGGCCCGAGCCGCTCCCTGTACAGCGCGGTCAGGGGCCGGAAGCCGGGGCCGGGCGGCTCCGTCCCGCAGGGGACGGTGAAGAAGGGCCCCACGGCGGCCAGTCGCCGCAGTACGTCGTCCATACCGGAAATGATCTCAGCGGCCGGGGGCGGGGGTCAGGCCGGGTCGGGGGTCGCCCCTTCGAGGATCTCCAGGTAGTGCGGGTTGCGCATGATGCCCAGCACGTTGCCGAAGGGATCGGTGACGGCCGCGGTGACGAAGCCCGCGTCCCCGTGCGCGGTCACCGGCTGGTACTCCTCGGCGCCCAGGTCCAGCAGCCGCTGCCGGACCGCGGGAAGATCGTCGACCGCCCAGTAGGCCACCGCGCCGCCCGGGTTCTTGGCCGCGCCCGGCGGGGCGTAGCGGCGGTCGACGATGCCCAGCTCGTGCTGGTAGTCGCCGATGCGGAACTCTGCGTACCCGGGCCGCTCGAAGTACGGGGCGATCCCGAGGAGCTCGGTGTACCAGGCCTTCGCGGCCTCCAGGTCGTCGGCCCAGAAGTTGATCGTCGCAAACCCTCGCAGCATGAACGTCCTCCTCGACGGAAACATCGTCCCGACTCTACGGCCGCCCCCGCGGCCCCGCTCAGAGACCGGAGAGGAAGTCCAGCAGGGCCCGGTTGAAGGCGTCCGGCCGCTCCAGGCCCGGCAGATGGCCCGCTCCCTCGATGACGGTGAGCGCCGAATGGGGCAGCAGCGCGTGAAGGGCCTCGGCCTCCGCCACCGGGGTGTAGACGTCGTCCGCGCCGACGAGCACCAGGCAGGGCTCGACGGCCTCCGCGAGCACGGGCCGGTAGTCGGGGCGCTCGGCCCGGCCGCGCAGCGCCGCGGCGGCGCCCTCGGGGTCGGTCGCGCACATCATGGCGCTCACCCGGGCGGCCGTCCCGGGCATGGCGGTCACGTTGTAGGGCGCCAGCATCTTGTCGATGACCTCTTCGGCGTAGGGCCGCATGCCTTCCGCGATCAGCCGTTCGGCGGTCTCCCGGCGGATCTTCGCACCGTCCGGCGTCTCCGGTACCGGGGAGGTGTCGGACAGCACCATCGCCCGTACCAGACCCGGGTGGCGCAGTCGAACCTCCATCGTGATCTGACCACCCATGGACACACCGCCGACGACCACCTGTTCGATACCCAGGCGGGCGAGCAGGGCGGCGAGATCGTCCGCGAGATCCGCCAGGAGAGCCTTGCCCGGGACCACCGGACTTTCCCCGTATCCCCGCAGGTCAGGCGTGATCACGCGGTACCCGGCGGCCGTCAGCGCGGCCGTCTGGGGGGCCCACATCGTGCGGTTGAAGGGATGTCCGTGGATCAGGATTACGGGCGCTCCGTCGCGGGGACCCAAGTCGTCGAAAATCAGTGGCACGCCATTGCCAAATTGGGGGTTCATGAGAGGACTTTAAGGGGCTACATTGAGCCACTCGCGTTCACCTGACAGCCGGTTGCCTTTCACTCGTGTTTTGCACGGGGGGCGACGTCATGGACGCAGACTGTGCAACCACCCCACCGCCCAGAAGGACCGAAGGCTCCGTGCCCGTACCCGTACACCTCGCGGGCCGCACCGTGCGGCTCGAGCCCCTCGCCCCCCACCACACCGAGGCCCTGGCCGTGGCCGGGGCCGAGGATCGTACGACTTACGCCTTCACTCCCGTACCGCACGGGTTGCAGGCGTCCCACGAGTACATCGACCGTGCCCTCGCCGATCAGGCTGCGGGTCGATCGCTCCCGTTCGCGGTGGTCAGAGCCACCGACGGGCGGGTCGTCGGTTCGACCCGGTTCCTGGAACTCGACTACTGGCAAGGGCCGCTGGTCTGGCCCGCCGTGCCCGGCGTCCCGTTCGGCGATCCGGCCACGGCGATCCCCGATGCCGCCGAGATCGGCAATACCTGGCTGTCCCCGGGCGCCCAGGGCACCGGCATCAATACAGAGGCGAAGCTGCTCATGCTCCGCCATGCCTTCGAGACCTGGGGGGTGCGGCGCATCTCGCTGCGTGCCGATGCGCGCAACGGCCGGTCGCGAGCCGCCATGGAAAGACTGGGCTTCACCTGTGAAGGGGTCCGCAGGGCCCATTCGCGGGGGCTCGACGGCGCCGTCCGCAGTACGGCCTTCTACTCGATCCTCGACGAGGAGTGGCCGGCCGTGCGGTCGATCATCGAGCTGAGGCTTTCGGCGGGCGCGCAGCGCAAGCGCCGCCGCAAGACCCTGATCCCCGCGTAAGGCCGTCCGGCCGGACGGAAGAACGGAAAAACGGTCCTGCCCCCGGCCCCCGCCGCGGCCTCCTCACCCGAGGAAGGCCGGGGCGAGGGCCGAGTCCATGAGCCGGGTCGGGGCGCCGCTCCCGTCGGCCGGTACGGCGTACAGGTCGGCGCCGAAGTCCCCCGGCAGGGCATAGACGACGGTCCTGTCGTCGGTCCACACCACCTGGTCGTCCACGCTCCGCTCCTCGCCGAGCGGGGTCTCGGCTCCGGAGGCCAGGTCCAGCGCGAACAGCCGCCACGGCGCCTCGGCCGGCAGGCCCGGCACGCGCTTCTTGAACACCACCCGGGTCCCGTCCGGGGACAGCGACGGGCACTCGGCGTTCTCGCGCAGGGTGGTCACGGTCCGCTCCGCCAGGTCCCCGCGGACCAGATGGGTCCGGCCGCCGGTGGCGAGCGTCGCGTAGAAGGTCCGCTCGTCGGCCGTGAAGGTCACTCCCCAGAAGTTGACGTCGGCACTCCGGTACGGCTTGCCGTCCTTGAGGATCGCGTAGTCCTCCAGCGAGGCGTCGAACCTGCCCGTGCGCAGGTCGAGCACCGAGGTCCGCGTCGAGAAGTCCGTCCCCGCGTACGAGTCCCCGCCGACGAAGACGGTCCAGGCGGCGAGGTGACCGCCCGGCGAGACCCGGGCCCGGGTGGGCAGTCCCCCCAGCGGGTGCGCGGACACCTCCTTCAACCGGGCGTCGAGGACGACCGCCCGGTAGCCGTCCTGGACCCCGCTGCGGTCCGCCTGGAGGCAGACCCCGGTGCCTCCGGCCGTGTGGAAGCGCAGGCAGCTCACCCCGGACGCGGTGCGGGCGCCGTCCGGCGCGCCGGCCGCGACGGTGGCGAGCTCGTCCCGGTGCGGCCCCCAGGCCATGTTGCGGAACACGATCCGCCGCCCGCCGTCGCCCGGCGCCAGCGAGACCGCACCCGGGGTGACCCCCGGGCCGCCCGCCCGGGCGTGGTTCTTCTCGTCGGCGCGGGAGGAGGCCCGCTGGACCGCGAGGACGGCCACCGCGGCGAGCAGGGCCACGGCCGCGGCGAAGATCAGGATGCGGCGCTGGAGCGTCATGGGATGACTCCGGTGCGGGACGGGGTTCCGGGGGCGGAGCGGGGGCACCATACCCAGCGGCCCGTGCAAGAGCCAGGCATGAACGGCGACGGGCCGGTGAACTCCACCGGCCGTACGGGCGCCAGGCAATGGCCTCCCCCAGGGCACCCCAAGAGAAGTAAAAATACGGAACCCTGACAAGCTTTCGTTCATCCTTCGAACGGAAGGACCCGCAGTTCAGACCACCACGCCCCTCTGGGGCAGCACCAGCCGGAGAGCCACCGCACATGTCGTACGCACCCGACGGGCAGCAGTACCAGCCGTACCGGCCGGAAGGACAGATACCGCAGCCGCCCCAGGGCGACCGGTACGGCCGGCCGTACGGCCGGCCGCCGCAGGGGCAGCAGGATCCGTACGGACAGCCGGCGCAGTACGCACCGCACGACCAGTACGCACCGCATGACCAGTACGGGCAGCACGGCCCCTACGAGGAACCCGAGCCGCCGCGCCGCAGGGCTCGGGGCCGCCGCTGGCTGATCGCGGGTGCCTCCGTCCTCGCGCTCGCCGGCATCGCCGCACTCGTGCTGAACCACTACGAGATACCCCCGTTCACCGACAAGGGCTCCGCGGTGTCGTTCGGGAAGACGCCCGCGGGTGACGGCAAGAAGAACGGCAATGCCCCGTCGGCGAACTCCAAGATGCTCATGCCGACCGGGCCGGCCGCCGAGTTCAAGAACTCGATGACGCTCCCCGACGGGACGCACGTGGCCGTCACCACCCTGGACGGCAAGAAGTCCGGCTTCAAGGGCAAGGTCTGGGTCTGGGCCCCCAAGGAGTACGACGACCCGAAGTTCGCCAAGAGCGGCTTCCCCGTCATGATCGCTCTGCCGGGCGGCGCCGGATACCCCAGCAACTACTGGATGGGCACCGACCTCGGGCTCCAGACCAGCATCAGCAAGTGGTACGCCGAGGGCAAGAGCAAGCCCTTCATCCTGGCCATGCCGGTGCTCAACCCGGGGCCGGACGACAAGGGCGTCTACTGGGACGGCTCCGACATCCCCGGCCAGCCCAAGATGGGCACCTGGCTGACCGAGGACGTCCCGGACCTGATGAAGGCGAACTTCCGCACCGTCAAGTCCCGTGACGGCTGGGCCTTCATGGGCTCCTCCACCGGCGGGTTCGCCGGCCTGAAGGCCGTGCTGAAGCACCCGGACAAGTTCAAGGCCGTGATCGCCTCCGGCCCGGACATCGTCCCGGACTCCTCGCTGTGGAAGGGCCACGAAAAGGAGAAGGCCGAGAACAACCCGGAGCTCCTGGCGAAGCAGCTCATCGACAGCAAGGGTCCGGAGGTCTACCTGGCCTTCCAGGTCGGTGACAGCGAGAACAACAAGAAGACCCTTCCGGACGTGCAGAAGTTCGTCGCCACCTACGGCAACAAGGGCCCCGTCCATGCCGAGTTGAAGGTCATCAAGGGCGGCCAGCACAACGCCAAGACCTATGTCCCGAACATGGGCGAGGGACCGGTCCAGTACATCAGCAAGGTCATGGAAGGACCTGTCGAGTAACGACCGGTGCCCGTCCCGCATCGAGCTCCGGCCCGCCGAACACCTTCGGCGGGCCGTCGCCGTTCCAGGCCGCCCAGCCCGGATCGCCGGTCACCGCGAACCGCACCCAGGCCGCGTGCATCTCGTCGGCCAGCGTCTGCGGGGTGTCCGGCCCGGCCAGCCAGGCGGCCTCCGGTACCGCGAGCGTGTCGAACACGAAGCCCAGTTCCAGGGCGTGGCAGGCGCCCAGCCCCTCGATGCCGGAGGGCCAGCCGAACTCGTACAGGTAGCTCGGCGCGGGCCGCCGCGACCCGGCGAGCCTGCGCAGGGGGTCGCGCAGCAGCCGGTCGGTGAGCAGCTGCCCGGCGAGCTCGGCGGGACCGACCCCGGGCAGGGCGGCGCGCAGCGCCCGTACGGCTGCCCGGTCCTTGCCGGAGCGGGCCCGGGCCAGCGCCACGGCGAGGGGACCCATGCGGTCCAGCAGCCTCATCCCGCCGGTGGGGGCGAGCCACAGCCGGTACTCGTCGCGGGTCCATCCGAGGAACAGCGGCACCTCGCCGGAGACGGCGGTGTCGCACAGGGCGTCGAGGGGGTCGGCCGGGATCGTGCCGGGGTCGGTGACCAGACCGAAGGCGGGTCCGCCGAGGAGCGGGCCCGATCTGCGCAGGACGGCCGCCTGGGCGGCGAGCAGGTCGGGCAGGGGGGTGGCCGTGAAGGCCGCCGCGGTGGCGTCCACCTTGAGCAGCGAGGCCATCCGCCGGACCATGGCGCGCACTCGGGGGCGCGGCAGGACCTCGGGGGCCCCGCTCTGCAGGACGGCCCGGTGGAAGAGGCCGGCAGCGCGCGGGGCGGCCAGGAGGGAGCCGATGCTGATGGCTCCGGCGGATTCGCCGAAGACGGTGACGCGGTCGGGGTCGCCGCCGAAGGCGCCGATGTTGTCGCGGACCCATTCGAGGGCGGCGATCTGGTCCAGCAGGCCGCGGTTGGCGGGGGCGTCGGGGAAGAGCCCGTAGCCGAGGACGCCGAGGCGGAAGTTGACGGAGACGAGCACGATCCCGTCGCGGGCGAAGGCGGAGCCGTCGTAGACCGGGACGGCCGAGGAGCCGCGGGTGTGCGCCCCGCCGTGGATCCACACCATGACAGGCAGCCGGGCGCCCGGGGAGGCGTCGGGGGTCCACACGTTGAGGTTCAGGCAGCCGTCCCCGGGGACCACCGGGTCGGGCAGCAGGGCCGCGAAGGTGTCCGGGTAGGGCACCTTGGGCGCCGTCGGCCCGTAGGCCCCGACGTCCAGTGCGCCGTCCCAGGCGGCCGGGGGCGCGGGGGCTGCGAAGCGCAGGGCGCCGACGGGCGGCGCCGCGTAGGGGATGCCCAGGAAGACGGCCGTGCCGACGGGCCCGGTCCGCCCCTCGACGACTCCGGCCGCAGTCCTGACCCGCGGCCTGCCTCGGCCGTCGTCGGCGTCGTCTGCGCTCATCGGTCCTCCTGTGGTGCGGGTGCCCGTACCGGTGCCGGTCGCACGTTCGCACAGCCGTCCAACGGGTGACAAGGCGTGACCGGGTCCGGGCCCGCCGCGGTTGGACGGGCATGCGATTCCTGCGTATCCACCATGCCGTGCCCGTCCTGCTTCTGGCGGGTGCCACGCTCCTGCCCGCCCCGGCCCTGGCGGCGTCCGGGCCCGACTTCCAGTACGTCGGCCAGGACGACCGGGTCCACGGCCTGGCCGCTCCGAGGGGCTGTGTCGAGGCGGAGGGCGGCGGCGCCCGGGCGGTCACCAACGGGACCGGGAGCTCGGCGACGCTGTTCGAGGGCCCCAGGTGCTCGGGCCGGATCCTGCGGGTCCTGCGGCCCGGCGAGGTCGGTCAGGTGCGGCCGTACTTCGCCTCCGTTCGTTTTTCCGTCACCGGGTAGGCGCACGGGCCGTGACCCCTCGGCCGCCCCCGCGTTGTATGCCATGTCAAATGCCACAGATTCTGTGGCGCCCCACATATCTCACGAGGAGATCTTGATGTCGCGTATCGCGAAGGCATTCGCCATCACCGCTGTCACCGGTAGCGCAGTGGTCGCCGGTGCGGGTCTGGCTGTCGCCGATGCCGGAGCGCACGGTGCGGCGGTCGGCTCCCCCGGTGTCCTGTCGGGCAACCTGCTCCAGGTTCCGGTTCACGTCCCGGTCAACGTCTGCGGCAACACCGTGAACGTGATCGCTCTGCTGAACCCGGCGTTCGGCAACACCTGCGTCAACGCGTCCGGCGGCGGCGACCACCACACCGAGGGCTCGGGCTACGGCCACTGATCGCCCTGATCGCGTGATCCACGGAAGGGCCCCCGCCGGACGGCGGGGGCCCTTCCTCGTGGCGTGGCGCGTCATTCGTAGCGGTACAGCCCCTGGTGGCCGGACATCTCGCGCGGGGTGATGTTCCACGGAGGCATCGGCTCGTCGAGGGCGATGACCCGGCCGCGCTGGAGGTCGCCGACGGCCGGCGGGGCGGCGGGCAGGTAGCCGGAGCCGGGGTGCTTCTGCTGCCAGCGGTCCCAGATCAGGTCGACGAAGGCGTGGTGCAGCCAGAACGCCGGATCGTTGGGCGCCGTGCCGCCCGTCATGTGGCCGCCGATCCACTGGTGGACCTTGTTGTGGTTGCGCCAGCGCTCGCTCCTGGGGGCGGCCCAGCCCTCCAGCTTGTTGCGGAAGCCGCCCGCGGTGGCGGTGGAGTCCCAGGGCGAGACGTCGTAGGTCGGGTCGTCGATCGCCCACTGGAGCTCGGCCGCGGTGGGCAGGGTGATCGGGTTCTGCGGCCGGCCGAGGTTGCGGGTGAGGAAGGCGGATTCGGTGATGCCCACGGTCACCGTCCAGTTGCCCTTGTCGTAGGCGAACGGCCCGGTCATCACCTTGCGGTCGCCCGCCCGGCCCGTGCCGCCGAGGAAGTCGTCGGCCCAGAGGGAGGAGACCGGACTGGTGTCGGTGGTCCAGTCCCAGTACGGGACGCTCACGCCCGGGTCGATCTGCTGCAACTGCCGCTCGAACTCCAGCAGATAGCGCCGGTGCCACGGGAAGAAGGACGGGGACATGTGCCCGACGCGCAGCTTGCGGTCGCGGTCGGGCACGAAGTACTTGTCGTGGGTGCGCACCAGGGCGTCGTAAGCGCCGTCGCGCTTGAGCTCCAGCACCGCCGCGGTGAACCGCTTCTTCTGGGCGCTGGTGAGGTTCTTCTGGTTCTGCCGGGTGTGCAACGCGGGGCTCCTCCCGTTCCCGTGGGTGTGTCAGCCGTGGTGCGGGGCCGCGAGGGCGAGCTGGGCCGTGCCCAGTTCGTCGACGGCGGCCCGGGCCAGTTCCAGTGGCGTCGGATAGGACTGGAAGTGGTTGATCCCGCTGAGGTAGCTGCCGTCGGCCCGGCGCATGACGTGCAGCGGGCGGCCGTCGATACGGACGCCCGCGACGTCCACGGCGATGTGCCGGCCGCGGTACGTCTCCTCCTCGGCGAGCGGCGCCGGTGTGAGGGTCTGCCGGGGGCGCCGGGCCCGCAGTACGGGGGCCAGGGCCGCGGCCGTACCCGCGAGCACGGCCGCGGTGAAGGCCGAACGCAGAACCGCGCGGCGGGTCAGTGGTGCGGCGGGCGATGCTGCGGACATACGGTCTCCCTCGCTCGGTGGCCGGCGGCTACGGGTCTAACGCCGCGCGGCGGGCGAGGTCACCCGTGAGCGCCGCGGAGCTGCTTGTAGAAGAGCGTGGTGGGGTGCAGCCGGCCCTCGGGATCGGTGGCGTAGTCGGGGATGGTGCCGGCCTCCGTCCAGCCGGCGGAGCGGTAGACCCGCTCGGCGCCGCTGCCGGTCTCGGTGTCCAGGAACAGCAGCACCACCCCGGCGCGGACGGCGGCCGACTCGGCCTCGTCGAGCAGCGCGCGGGCGGTGCCGCGGCCGCGGGCCGCCGGATGGACCATGAGTTTGCGCAGCTCGGCGCGGTGGCGGCCGTTGGCCTTGGACTCCCGGTACCAGCTGACGGTGCCGTCGATACGGCCGTCGCCGCCGGTGCGGGAGACCCACAGCGCGAGGGAGCCGTCCTCGACGGCGGGCAGCAGGGAGTCCCACCAGGCGGCGGCGCCCACGTGGTCGAGGCCGGCGAGGAAGCCGAGGGACGAACCGCCGTCGACCACGGCGAGCAGCAGCGCGGCGAGTTCGTCGCGGTGGGCGCGGAGTCCGTTGGCGGTGAGGGCGGTGATGGTGGCCGTCATGGGCCGAGGATAGGGATCGGCCCGAGGCCCGTCGCAGGCGGGTGGGGGCGTCGGCCGGGGGGCCACCACGGCGGTGATCGCGACGGGGCAGGACGGGAAGCGCGAACGCTCTCGCGAGAAGGCGCCAAGTACGGGGTGAGGCCGCTACGGCAGGCGGCCGGGGAGGGGAACGCGTGTGAACGCGGACGAAGACGAACTGCTGACCAGATCGGCCCGGGAACCCGGCGCCTTCGAGGCCCTGGTCGTAGGACTGTCGCCGCACCTGCACGGCTATCTGGCACGAAGAGCGCCGAACGCGGCGGACGACCTGCTGGCCGAGGTGTGGCTGCAGGCCTTCGCCGGGCGCGCCGGATTCGACGCGGCCCGGGGCACGGCCAGGGCCTGGCTGTTCGGCGTGGCCCGGAACGTCCTCGCGGGTCACTGGAGGCGGCTCGGCCAGGACCGGTCCGATCCTCATCCGCCGGAACCGGGCAGCGACCCCTGGCAGGCCGTGGACCAGCGCCTGGACGCCGCGGCCTGCGCGCCGCTGCTGCGCGAGAAGATCGCCGGCCTGCCGGCCGTGGAACGCGATCTGCTGCTGCTCGTCGCCTGGGAGCAGCTCACCCCCACCGAGGCGGCGGACGTGGTCGGCATCCCGGCCGGAACGGCCCGCTCGCGGCTCCACCGCGCCCGCGGTCGCCTGCGGAACGCCCTCGGTACCCCCAACTCCCCCAGCCTTTCCGGAGAGATGACATGACGGACCGCACGACAGACCCCCTGGACCTCCTGGACTTCCCCGGCGCCGCCCGGTTGCGCGCGGCCGGCGAGGTCGCGCCGCCCGGGCCCGCAGTCGTGGAGGCCGCTCTCGCGGCCGTACGCGCCGCCGAGGCGGCGGAACGCGCAGCCGTGCCCGGCATCGTGCCGCTCCGGCCGCGAGGCCCCGGGCAGCGCACCCGCAGGCTTCTGGTGTCGGCCGTGGCGATCGCCGCGATCGCGGCGGGCGTGAGCATCTACCCGGTCAGCGGCCTGCGGGGGTCGCCGCCCGCGGCGACCGCCAGCGCCGCCGACTTCCTGCGCCAGGTCGCCGCGACGGAGGCCGGGGACACGACCACGCCCACGGACGCGCCGTATTGGAAGGCTCACACGCGGAACTCCTACTGGGGCGATCCCCACTCCACGTCTATCGATCGTTTCGAGACTCCGCTGGTCGACGACGGGAGTTCGTGGGTGTCGTCCGATTCCGTGTTCGGCCAGCAGGGAGCCGACGGGGAGATCGTCAAGACCGTCGGGTTCGCGCCGCATTGGATCGTTTCCGTCCCGGGTGCCCGCAGGAAGGACCTCAGCTGGGAGGAGCTGAAGCGGCTTCCCTCGGACGCCGCGGCACTCAAGGTGGTTCTGGAGGACTTCTTCCCCGGAGGTCCCGGCACGCCCGGCAAGGGCGATACCTTCACGGCCTACATGGGCACCCTGACCCGCCTGCTCACGCTCGCGCCCCTCGCTCCGCCTCAGCGTGCGGCGGTGTACGAGGTCCTCGCGGACATGCCGGGGCTCCGGCTGGTCGGGCCGGTCCAGGACAGCACGGGCCGTGCCGGGACCGCCGTCGAAGCGGACATCCCCCACTCGCGCATCCGCGTGATCATCGACCCCAAGACGCGCCGGCCGCTGGAGGAGACCATCCACTACCGCGGCGGGAAGTACGACGGGATGCCCGCCAAGCGCTCGACGATCCTGTCGGCCGGCCCCCAGCAGAGCATCCCCCCGTACCAGGAACGACCGCCGAAGGGGAGCCCCATGCCCGGTACGGGCACACCGGCCTCCTAGTGACCTGAGTCAGAGATTCGGTGGCAGTAGGCGGCGACTTTGTCGAGGATCTCGTCTGCCGTCTTCGTCCAGACGAAGGGCTTGGGCTGGTCGTTCCAGTCGGTCAGCCAGGCCCGGATATCGCGTTCGAGGGCCTGGACGGAGCGGTGGACTCCCCGCTTGAGCTTCTTCTGCGTGAGTTCGGCAAACCACCGCTCGACCAGGTTCAGCCAGGACGCACTGGTCGGCGTGAAGTGCAGGTGGAAGCGAGGGTGCGCCAGCAGCCACTTCTTCACGTCCGGCGTCTTGTGGGTCGCGTAGTTGTCGAGGATCAGATGGACCTGGAGACCGGCCGGGACCTCCTTGTCGAGCTTGGCCAGGAACTTCTTGAACTCGGCGGCCCGGTGGCGGCGGTGGAGCGAGCCGATGACCTTGCCGCTGGCGACTTCGAGGGCAGCGAAGAGGGTGGTGGTGCCGGCGCGGATGTAGTCGTGGCTGCGACGCTCTGGAACACCGGGCATCATCGGCAGGACCGGCTGGGACCGGTCCAGGGCCTGGATCTGCGACTTCTCGTCCACGCAGAGGACCAGAGCCTTCTCCGGCGGGTCGAGATAGAGGCCGACGACGTCACGGACCTTGTCGATGAACAGCGGATCCGTCGACAGCTTGAACGTCTGTGTCCGGTGCGGTGCCAGTGCGAACGCCCGCCAGATCCTGGAGACCGTCGACTGCGACATGCCCGTGGCCGCGGCCATCGACCTGGTCGACCAGTGCGTCGCGTTCTTCGGCGTCTCTTCCAGGGTTTTGACGATCACCCGCTCGACATCCGCATCGGTGATCTTCCGCGGGACACCCGGCCGCGGCTCGTCGCCCAGCCCGTCCAGGCCGTGCTCGAGGAAGCGCCGCCGCCAGGTGCGGACCGTGTCCGGAGCGATCCGCAGCCGCCGCGACACTTCCATGACCGAGTGCCCCTCCGCGCACTCCAACACGATCCGCGACCGCTGAGCCAACGCCTGGGCCGTCGTGCGACGACGTAACCAGCCCTCCAGCACAGCACGCTGGGCGTCAGTGACCGACAACGGCGGAATCTTCGGACCCGGACGACTCATACCGAACTAACGACAAACCTCAGACTCAGGTCACTAGGTCGTCTCTTTCGGATCTTGTCGGTCGGGCCCGCGTCGTCCGGTGCCGTGCATCGCAAGGCGGAGGAGCGCCGTGGTACTGGACGTACTGCGGTGCTCCGACAACGCGGCGAGGTGCGGTGCCGGGCGACGCGGGCCTGGGGGCACCTCCCAGCGGTAGCTGGGGGAGCAAGATCCGAAAGAGACGGCCTAGGTCCGGGCCCAACCGGCGCTACTTTGACGACAGGACCTAAGGGCTGTCCCGTAATCCGCGGTGGGTCAGCGCACGGCGTCAGATGCGGTGCATCGCAAGGCGGAGGGTCGTACTCATACCGGGCGTATTCGGGCGATCCGACAACGCAGCGAGGTGCCGTAGCTGGCGTCGTGCGCCCGCCGGGGATTACGGGACAGCCCTTAGGGGGCGGGGAGTTCCGCGAAGTCCGCGACCAGGCCGCGGTGGTGGCCCGCCGTGCCGAGGGCCAGGGAGTCGGCCTTGGCCCGCTTGAGATAGAGGTGGGCGGGGTGCTCCCAGGTCATTCCGATGCCGCCGTGGAGCTGCACGCACTCCTCGGCGGCGCGGACGGCCACGCCCGAGCAGTAGGCCTGGGCCACGGCGACGGTCAGCGGGGCGTCGGGGGCCGCCGTGGCCAGGGCGTCGGCGGCGGCCCGGGCCGCGGCGCGCGCGCCGGCCACGTCGAGCCAGAGCCGGGCGAGGCGGTGCTTCAGCGCCTGGAAGGACCCGACGGGGCGGTTGAACTGGTGGCGGCCCCGGACGTGTCCGACGGTCTCCGCCAGGCACCACTCGGCGAGCCCGAGCTGCTCGGAGGCGAGCAGTCCGGCCCCGGAGAGCAGGGCTCCGGCGACGGCCGCCCGGGCCGTTCCGGGGTCGGCGAGCCGGGTGCCCGCCGCCGCCTCCAGCGTGACGGTGGCGAGCGGGCGGGTCAGGTCCAGCGGGACCTGCGGGGTCAGCCGGGCCGAGGCGGCCGGGACGGCGTAGAGCCCGGTGTCGGCCAGTACCAGCAGGACGTCGGCGGCCACCGCGTCCGCCACGGACGTGACCGTGCCGCT
This sequence comes from Streptomyces sp. NBC_00029, assembly GCF_045160505.1. NCBI lineage: Bacteria > Bacillati > Actinomycetota > Actinomycetes > Kitasatosporales > Streptomycetaceae > Streptomyces > Streptomyces sp. NBC_00029. The sequence continues at coordinate 8,179,088 of NZ_CP108292.1, read as the reverse complement.
CAGCAGCCCTGCGCCCCCCTCCCGCACGGGGGCCGGGAGGGGTGCGCCCGGAGCGAGGGTGAGCGGCACGGCCGGGACGCACACCGTGCTGCCCGAGGCGAGCTCCCGCAGCAGCGGGGCGGCTTCGGGGGTGTCGCAGCCGAGCAGGATCTCCGTGGCGAGGACGGCGCTCGTCAGGTACGGAACGGGCGCCACGGACCGGCCCAGCTCCTCCAGGACCACGGCGGCCTCGCGGTGGCTCGCGCCCTGCCCGCCGAGCTTCTCGGGTACGAGGAGTCCGGCCGCGCCGATCCCGGCGGCGAGGGTGTGCCACAGCGCCGGGTCGTGCGGCCGGCCGGTCTCGATCCGGGCGAGGACGGTCTTGGCGTCGCACCGGTCGGTGAGCAGCGCGCGTACGGCGGCGCGGAGCTCCTCCTCGGTCCCGGAGTGGAGCAGGTCGGTCGGTGCCGCCGGTGCCACCGGCGTCGTCGGTGCGGTCATCGGGACAGGTCCTTCCAGGCGAGGTCCTTGTCGTCGCGCGGCTCGGGGGGCAGGCCGAGGACGCGTTCGGCGACGATGTTGAGGAGGATTTCGCTGGTGCCGCCCTCGATGCTGTTGCCCTTGGCGCGCAGGTAGCGGTAGCCGGCCTCGCGGCCGGTGAAGTCGACGCCCTCGGGCCGGCGCATGGTCCAGTCGTCGTACAGGAGGCCTTCCTCTCCGAGGAGTTCGACCTCCAGTCCGCTGATCTCCTGGTTGAGCCGGGCGAAGGTGAGCTTCATGCCCGAACCTTCGGGGCCGGGCTGTCCGGCGGCGAGTTGCTGGCGCAGTCGTTCGCCGGTGAGCCGGGCGACCTCGGCCTCGACCCACAGTTCCAGCAGCCGCTGGTGGAGGGCGTGGGTGCGCAGCTCGGGGCGCTCGCGCCAGGCAGCGGCGACGGGGGCGATCATGCCGCCCTCGCGGGGGATGCGCATTCCGCCGATGGAGACCCGCTCGTTCATCAGGGTGGTGCGGGCGACCGCCCAGCCCTGGCCGACGGCGCCGAGGCGGTGGCTGTCGGGGATGCGGACACCGGTGAGGAAGACCTCGTTGAACTCGGCCTCGCCGGTGATCTGGCGCAGTGGCCGGACCTCGACGCCGGGGGCGTGCATGTCGCAGAGGAAGTAGGTGATGCCCTGGTGTTTGGGGAGCGCGGGGTCGGTGCGGGCGATGAGGATGGCCCAGCGGGCGGTGTGGGCGCTGGAGGTCCACACCTTCTGGCCGTCGACGATCCAGTCGCCGGAGCCGCTCTCGCGGACCGCGCGGGTGCCGAGGGCGGCGAGGTCGGATCCGGCGCCGGGCTCGCTGAAGAGCTGGCACCAGACCTCTTCGCCGACCCACAGGGGGCGCAGGAAGCGGTGCTTCTGCTCCTCGGTGCCGTACGCGAGGATCGTGGGTGCGGCCATGCCGAGGCCGATGCCGATGCGGCGCGGGTCGTTGTCGGGCGCGCCGGCGGCCTCCAGTTCGGCGTCGACGGCCGCCTGGAGGGAGCGGGGTGCGCCGAGTCCGCCGAGGCCCTCGGGGTAGTGGACCCAGGCGAGTCCGGCGTCGTAGCGGGCGCGCAGGAAGTCGGTGCGGGGTGTGGTCGCGGGCGGGTGCGCGGCGAGCAGGTCCCGGACGCGGGTGAGCAGCCGGTCGGCGGTGATCGCGGTCATCGGACCCCACCCGGCTGCCGGGGCATGGCCAGGACCACCCGGCCGGTGGTGGTGCCGTCGGCGAGGCGCTGTACGGCGTCGGCGAGGCCGGGGAGTGCGACGACCTCGCTGATCAGGGGCTTGACGGCGCCTTCGGAGGCGAGGCGGGTGAGTTCGGTGTGGCAGGCGAGGATCGCGGCCGGGTCCTTGGCCGCGTAGAGACCCCAGTGCAGGCCGAGGATCGCGTAGTTCTTGACGAGGGCGTGGTTGAGGGCGGGGGCGGGAATGCTGCCGCTCGCGAAGCCGACGACGACGATCCGGCCCTCGAAGGCCACGCACTTGGCGGAGGCGGTGTACGAGTCGCCGCCGACCGGATCGTAGATCACGTCGGCGCCGCGTCCGCCGGTGAACTCCTTGACCCGGGCGACGACGTCCTCGCCCGTACGGTCGATCACCAGATCGCAGCCGAGCTCCTCGGCGGTGCGCACCTTGGCCTTGCCTCCGACGACCCCGATGACGGTGGCCCCGGCGGCCTTGCCGAGCTGGACGGCCGCGCTGCCGACCCCGCCCGCGGCGGCGTGCACGAGCAGGGTCTCGCCCGGCTGCAGGCGCGCCCGGCGGTGCAGGCCGAACCAGCCGGTCTGGTAGCCGATGTGCAGGGCCGCGGCCTCGGCGTCGTTCAGGCATTCGGGGGCCGGGAGCAGGGCCCGCTCGGACGCGATCACGTATTCGGCGAAGCCGCCGTGGGGCAGGCTCGGGTTGGCGATGACGCGGCGGCCGTCGTCGGTGAGGCCGCAGATCTCGACGCCGGGGGTGAAGGGCAGCGGCGGGCGGATCTGGTACTGGCCGCGGACAAGCAGCGCGTCGGGGAAGTTGAGGTTCGCCGCGAGCACCTGCAGCCGCACCTCGCCCTCGCCCGGGACCGGTTCGGGAATCTCTTCGAGGCGCAGGGCCTCTCGGGGCTCACCCGGGGTATGTACTCGCCATGCCTGCATCCGGGGCCTCCAGCCGCCGTCGAGGAATCACACTCCGCGCGCATACTAAGCGGTCGCTTGCCTTCCTGTGAACCGCCGGCCGAGGTGGAGAACCTTCGAGTCCGCATCAGCACGCGTCATTCAGGCCACATTCGGCTCAAGATCAGGCAACATGTGGCGTGCACGTGTCATGACTCAACGGGGAACAGCACCTGTCCAGGGGGGACAACCACATGAGAAGAAGCATGTCCGCGGCCGCCGCCGCCATCGTCGTGGCCGGCCTGATCACCGCGGCCGGCCCGGCCGTGGCGGCCGAAACGAAGTGCACGCCGAAGATCCAGGTGCTCGGCACCATCGGCGACGAGTCGTACATGCGCGACACCCCGCGCAGCCAGGGCATCTTCGACCTCGGTGCGGGAAATCTCGCCGTCGGCGTCTCGGGCCGCAAGCCCGTCTACTGGACCGGCACCACGCTGCACCGGGTCCCGCTGACCGACCAGAACCAGACCGGCCAGGTGCTCGCCGTCAACGCGCACGGCCTGATGGTGGGCGTCCTGCACGACTTCACGGGCACCTCGCTGTTCACGTACCAGGCGGGCGCCGCGGCGATCACCCTGCTGCCGGACAGCTACGGCTCCGACCTCGAGGCCGACGTGAACGACGCCGGGTACGTGGTCTCCCGCTCCGACAGCGCCGTCGGCACCGTCTGGAAGGACGGCCAGAAGGTCCGCGAACTGCCCGTCCCGGCCGACGCCGGCCCGGGGACCCGCATCACGATGGTCACCGGCATCAACAACCAGGGCGACATCCTCGGCATGGCCACCCAAGACTACGAGGTCCCCGAGACCGGGCAGCACCTGGAGGGCACCCACCCGGTGCTGTGGCCCGGGGACGGCTCCGCCGCCCGGCTGCTGGCTCCCACGGCGAACGAAAGCTACGTCCAGGACATCGACGAGAGCCGCCGGATCGTCGGCTACGACTGGGCCGGACCGTGGCACGAGTACGCCCCGCTCGTCTGGGAGCCCCCGCTCACCGGTCCCGCCACCGCCCCGGGCGGGCTGAGCTCGCACCCGTACGCCACGTTCGAGGCGATCAGCGCGACGACGAACCTCAGCGTCGGAACGGCCAAGTTCCACCCGGAACTCATGACCCTGCCGGACCAGGCCCTGCTGCGCTCCGGTTCCGGTCCGGTCAAGGCCCTGCCGCGGCTGGCCGGGGGCGGGGCGAGCATGGCCGACGCGGCCTCGGACGACGACCGGGTCGGCGGATCGGCCGTGAACGCGAAGGGCAAGCTCAAGCCGGTGATCTGGACCTGCGCGACCAAGCAGGCGTACAACTCCGGCAGCTAGGTCCTGTCGTCAAAGTCCCGCCTGGCCCGCGCTACTTTGACGACAGGACCCAGGCGGCACTCGGGGCCGCCCGGGGATGGTGTTCCGAGCGCCCGCACGCTATCGATGGGCGCATGGAGACCCCTCTGCCCGGCCTGCCCACGCCGCCGCCGCTCGGCGCCGCCGCCCTGCCCCGCGGGACCTACGCGGGGCAGGTGGTCCTCGTGACCGGCGGCGGCACCGGGCTGGGCAGGGCCGTGGCCGCCGAGTTCGCTCGGCTCGGCGCCGATCTGGTCATCGCGAGCCGGCGCGCCGAACAGCTCAAGGCGGCGCGGGACGAGCTGGCGGCCGTACCCGGTGCGGGCCGGGTGACGGCCGCCGTCTGCGACATCAGGGATCCCGAGCGGGTCGCCGAGGTCTTCGACGCCGCGCAGGCGGCCTCCGGCCTGCCGGACGTTCTGGTCAACAACGCGGCCGCCAACTTCCCCTCCCCCGCGGAGGACCTCTCCCCGAACGCCTGGCGGGCGGTGGTCGACATCACCCTGACGGGCACCTGGTTCATGACCCGCGAGTTCGGCCGCCGCCACCTCGCCGCCGGCACGCCCGGGTCGATCGTGAACATCGGCGCCTCGTACGCCTGGACGGGCGGGCCGGGCTTCGCCCACAGCGCCGCGGCCAAGGCCGGGGTGAAGAACCTGGTGGAGACGCTGGCGGTCGAGTGGGGCCCGTACGGCATCCAGATCAACGGGCTCGTCCCCGGGCTGTTCCCGCACGCCGACATGACCGAGGACATCCAGGGCGGCCTGGACCGCGCCGCGCCCGACGCGAAGGACGCCCGGCAGCCCGCCCTGCGGGTCGGTGCGCCGCGCGAACTGGGCTGGGCCGCCACCTTCCTGGCCTCGCCCTACGCCCGGTTCATCACCGGGCACACCCTGGTGGTCGACGGGGCGAACTGGCAGCGACGGTCGGTGGTCAACCCCGAGGTGGTCCCGGTCCGAACCCAGCTGGGGCGCGGCCCGTTCACGCTCTAATACTGCAACGGTGTTTGCTGTGACGGTTGGGCAGGTCGTTCGTTGGTCAGTTCATGGGTGGGGAACTTGGGGATGCTCGGTTGTGGGCTGGTGAACTGAAGGTTTTGCATGAGCGTTTCGTGCAGCGTTTCGCCAGGTCGGAGCCGCGGGAGTCGGCTCTTGCCTATATGCGGGGGCTGATAGCTCCTTTGGAGCGGAAGAACGGCTGGACGCTTGCGGAGGAGGCCGGGTATGCGGGTCCGGACCGGATCCACCGGCTGCTGAACCGGATCGACTGGGACGCGGATCAGGTCCTGGACGATGTGCGGGACTACGTCGTCGAGCATCTCGGCGACCCGGGAGCGGTGCTGATCGTGGACGACACGGGGTTTCTGAAGAAGGGTGTCCGCTCGGCCGGCGTCCAGCGCCAGTACTTCGGAACCGCCGGGAGGACGGAGAACTCCCAGATCGGGGTGTTCCTCGCCTATGCCGGCGCCCGTGGCCGCACGTTGATCGACCGCCGCCTCTATCTGCCCACGTCATGGACCGATGACCGCGATCGGTGCCGGGCCGCCGGCATCGTTGACACGGTCGGCTTCGAGACGAAGGTGGTGATGGCCAAGGCCATGGTCCGCCGGGCGATCGCGGACCGGATCCCGTTCCGGTGGGTGACGGCGGATGCCGCCTACGGCTTCTCCAAAGGCTGGCGCACGGAGCTGGAGCGGGCCGATGTCTTTCACGTCATGGCCACCACCCGGCACGACACCGTCGTCACCCGCTGGGCCATCGACCACCCCGTCCACGACCTGTTCCCGGGGCTGCCCCGGCAGAAGTGGAAGCGCCGTTCCTGCGGGGAGGGAGCCCACGGCCCGCGGGTCTACGACTGGGCCAGGGTCGAGGTCCGTCCCTGGCATCGCGAGGACCGCCGGCACTGGGTGATCGCCCGCCGCAGCGTCCGACGGCCGGACGAGATCTCCTACTACATCGCCTACTGCCCGGCCGAGACCACACTCGACGAGCTGATCCGTATCGCCGGTGCCCGGTGGGCGGTCGAGGAATGCTTCCAGAGCGCGAAGCAGGAGTGCGGCCTGGACGACTACCAGGTCCGCCGCTATGACGGCTGGCACCGCCACATGACCCTGGCTATCGCCGCCCATGCCTGCCTCACCGTCCTGCGGGCCCGCGAAATCGACACCGGGAAAGCAGAAACGGATCCTCCCAGCTCGTACCCCTCACCCTCCCCGAACTCCGACGCCTGATCCACCGCCTCACCCGGCCCCGCCCGAGCATCGACCACGTCCTGCACTGGTCACACTGGCGACGGCGTCGACAGTTCCAGGCACGTGTCAGCCATTACAAACAACGCGGTCACACACCACCAGAAGCCAACAAACCATCACAGCAAACACCGTTGCAGTACTAAGGGGTGTCCTGCCGATCAGGCCGCACCAGAGCCCCCCGAGCCCGGCGTGATCGGCGAGACACCCCCTGGCCCCCCGGCTCCGGTTGTCAGTGACCGGTGCGAGGATCGCCTCATGTCTCTCGCCGATCTGACCCTGGACCGCTGGCGTTCGCTGGACCCCGCCGCCGCCGGACGCATCGCACACGAGGCCGCCGCGCAGGCGGGCGGCCGGGTGGTGCTGTTCGACGCCGTCGAGCACCTCGGCGGGCCGCTGCACCGCGTCCGCATCGAGCGCGAGGGGCAGGAGTTCGCCCTCGTACCGGGCGGGACGGTGCGCCTCGGGTTCGACCTGGACGCCTGGGAGCCGACGCCCGCGCAGAGCGCCGACTACGCGGAGAGCGCGGAGGAGGGGTACGGGTACGGGCGGCCCGACCTCAGGTCCTATCTCGCCGATGTGCTCAGCCCGCCGCGCACCGCGACGCTGGCCACCGTGCTCATGGCCGTGGAGGACGAGGCCCTGACCGCGAGGGCTGCGGACATGCCCGCCGCCCTCGCTGCGCGCGGGCTGCGGATGCCCGGCGCCGACGAGTGGGAGCATGCGTGCGGGGCCGGGGCCGGCACCCTCTTCCGGTGGGGGAACGAGTGCCCCCTGGACGAGCCGCCGTACGGGGCCGGCGGTGTGCGGCACGAGCCGAACGCCTTCGGGCTGCACATCGCCCACGACTGCTACGGGACGGAGCTGAGCGCCGACCCGGCCGCCGTGCACGGCGGCGACGGCGGCGAGGCCGCCTGCGGTGGGTACGGCGACCTGCTCGCCTGGCTGCCGCTGGCCACCGCCAACCGCAATCCGTACGCGGCCGAGTTCACGTACGGACCGGACGGCGAGGGCATGTACGAGGAGTTCTCGACCAGGCCGGTGCTCAGCCTCCGCTGAAGCGCGGCGGCCGGCGGGCGGCCATGGCCGTGTATCCCTCCCGGCAGTCCTCCGAGGTGAGGGTGAGGGCCGCGGTCATCGCCACCCGGTCGAGGGCCGCGGGGAGGGCGGCGTCGGCGTAGGCGTCGACCGCGCGCTTGATGCCCTGGACCGCGAGCGGCGCGTTCGCGGCGATCTCCTGCGCCAGTGCGCGGGAGGCCTCCTCCAGCTCCTCTCCGGGGACGACCAGTTGGACCAGATTGAGCCGCTGCGCCGTCGCGGCGTCGATGCGGCGGCCGGTCAGGGCCAGGTATTTGGCCCAGCCCGCTCCCGCTTCGCGGGCGATGCGCAGGTCTCCGCCCGCGTCGACCGCCACGCCCAGCCGGGCTTCCGGCAGGGCGAAGACGGCGTCCTCGGCCGCCACCCGGACGTCGGCCATCAGGGCCAGCTCGAAGCCGAAGCCGAGGCAGTGGCCCTGGACGGCGGCGACGACCGGCTGCGGGAGCCGGGCGAGGACCGCGAACCGCTCGTGCACCCAGCGGATGCCCTCGTAGTAGTTGCGGGTGCGCTCGGCCGGGGATCCACCCGTAATGGCGCCGCCGGGGGCGGTCACGTCGATGCCCGCGCAGAAGGCCCGGCCCTCGGCCCGCAGCAGCACCGCCCGGACGGACTCGTCGAAGCGGATCAGGTCCGCCAGCAGGCCGAGCTGGCGGGTGGACTCCCAGCTCCAGCCGTTGAGCTTGTCCGGGCGGCACAGGGTGAGGACCGCGAGGCCGTCCGCGACCTCCAGCCGTATCCGCTCCTCACCCTCCGCGATCTCCGTGGAGATGGTGTCGATCACCGTGTCCCGCACCCCCGGCCCGATGGCTGGCACATCCACTCACCAGGCACATGCCTGACGGATCGTCAGACTAGGGGCGGGCGGTCAGCGGGGGAAGACCTCGAACGGCACGGCCGGGCGCCCGCCGAACCGGGCCGCCGCCTGCTGGACGTTCCCGGTGAGGAAGGTGCGGACGTACTCCTCCGGGTCCTGGTCGGTGAGCACCTCGATGTACGCCTTGTGCTCCATCAGGGACTTGATCGAACGCTCCAGCCCCGGGCCGGCGTCGCTCGCGTGCGTGGGCGTGTTCGATCCCGCCACCGCGACCCAGCGCACACCGTTCCACGGCTCGAGACCCTGCTCGATGAGCTCGGGGAAGATCCACCTGTTCCCGGCGTCCCCGGCGGCGTCCAGCGTCGCCCGCCCGACGGCCTTGTGGTCGGGGGTGTTCCAGTAGCCGCCGCCCTGCGCGCCGCCCCAGGTGTCACGGTGGTTGAGCGTGAGGATCAGCTCGGGCCGGTGCCGCCTGATGGCCGCGGCGATGTCACGGCGCAGGTCGAGGCCGTACTCGACGATGCCGTCGCGGTAGTCCAGGAACTCCACCTCGGACACGCCGACGACCGCGGCGCTCGCCCGCTGCTCAGCCTCGCGCAGCGGACCGCATTCGGCGGGGGCGAGGTTGTCGATGCCCGCCTCACCGCGCGTGGCGAGCAGGTAGACCACCTCCCGGCCCCCGTCCGTCCAGTCCGCGATGGCCGCGGCGCAGCCGTACTCCAGGTCGTCGGGGTGGGCGACCACCGCGAGCGCGCGCGTCCAGTCGGTGGGCATGTGCTGCAAGGCGGTCTGCTGATCAGGTTGTTCGGTCATGTCTCGCACAATAGGCGAATGGATCGACACGGGCAGGTGGTGGCGCTGCTCGACGCCACGGGGATCTTCTTCGAGCCGGCCCGCACCGCCTTCCCGGGCGCGGACGCGGCCGCCTGGGCACGGGCGGCGCAGCTGGATCCGGGCGCGAGGGGGCCGGACGGGGCATGGGTGCTGGACTTCCGGTGTTTCGCGATCGCCCGGCCCGGCGGTCGCTGGGTGCTGGTGGACGCGGGGGTCGGGCCGTCCCGGTCCCCGGCCGCCGCCTGGGCCCCGGTGCCGGGCCGGCTGCCGGACGCGCTCGCGGCGGCCGGTATCGCACCGGCCGATGTGGAGGCGGTGGTGCTGACACACCTTCACGAGGACCACGCGGGCTGGTCGTCGGGGGACGACGGGGAGCCGTTCTTCCCGGCCGCCCGGTACGTCGTGCAGCGCGCGGAGGTGTCCGCGCTGGACCGGGCGGACCCGGTGTGGGACTGGACGGTGGCGCCGCTGCGCGCGAGCGGGCAGCTGCACGAGGTGGACGGCACTCACCGGCTGGCTCCCGGCATCACCCTGCTCCCGACGCCCGGGCACACCCCGGGACACCAGTCGGTACTGGTGGACCAGGGCGCCGGGGCCCGCGATGTGGTGGTCACCGGGGACGTACTGGTGCACGCGGTGCAGCTGGGCGACCCGGCGGTGCCGTACTCCCACGAGCGCGACCGGGAGACCGCCCGGGCCTCGCGCGAGGGGCTGCTGGCGCGGGCGAGGGAGCGCGGCGCCCTGCTGGCGACCGCGCACCTGACCCACGCGTTCGTGGAGCCGCCCGCGGAAGCGACGCCGGGCCGGCGCCCCTGAACGGGGACGCCGGCCCGGCCGGTTGAGGCGGGATCAGCCGATCGGACGGGGGGTCGATTCGATCCCGGCGGCGGTCGCGCGGAACCAGACGGCCTTGCCGTCCGCGCCGACGGCCGACAGGTCGGCCCGTCCGTCACGGTCGAAGTCGGCCGCCGAGGCGAGCGTCGGGTAGGCCGTCCGGCCGAAGCCCGAGCCGATCCTCACGCGCTGCGCCGTGCCCCAGCTCCTGGGGTCGAGCTGCCCGGAGGCGTCCTTGGCGCCCTTCACGGCGAACAGGTCGCCGGAGGCGTCGTCGCGCACCCACAGGTCGCCGGCGCCGTCACCGTCGGCGTCACCCGGGGCGAGGACCGAGACGGCGTCCCAGCCGCCGTCGCCGACGAGCACCGGGCCGCCGAATGCGTCCAGGCTCGCGAAGAGGCTGGCGGTGTACGCCCAGAGCTTCGCACCCTGCTTCACCAGCAGGTCGGGCTGGCCGTCCGCGTTGAGGTCTCCCGCGTGCACGACGGCTTCGGCGTTGAACCAGTGGTCGTCGCCGGTCCAGGCCGGGTCCTCGCCGGCGCAGCCGCTGTCCGGATCGGCGACCGGGCAGGAAACGGTCAGGACGGTGCCGCTGCCCGGCCGGATGCCGCCGAGGCCGTCGCCTCTGTGGATCCGGAGCAGGTTCCTGCCGAGTCCGGTGGGGCGCTCGAGTACCAGCAGGTCGTTGTAGCCGTCGTCGTTCCAGTCCCCGGTGGCGGCGATCCGGGCTCCCGGGGCGAAGGACGCCCCGCCGGCGACGGGCGCGGCGAAGGTGCCGTCGGCCCGCCCCGCCGAGAAGCGGAGCTTCGCGTCCGGGTCGAGGGTCCACAGGTCGCGCAGGCCGTCGCCGTTCAGGTCGCCCGGGGCGTCCGGGCCCTCACTGGCGAGGACCCAGATGCGGTACACGGCCTGGTCGGAACGCCGCCCGGCCTTGTCCACGCTGTACGCGTAGATCATGTGGGGACCGGAGGCGGTGGGCGTGATCACGGCGTTGGCGCCCGGTGCCACGGTGCGCTCCCGCCCGTCGAAGTCCGACCAGTACACGATCCTGTCCAGATTCGCGGCGCCGCCGGTGCCGAACGTGAACGTGCCCGGCGTACGGGCCTTCCCGGTGTTGGCGGGGGCTCCGTTCGAGGCGTCGGGGAACTCGGGGGAGCTGATCACCGGCGGCACGGGGCTGCCGATGGTGGTCTCCAGCTTCGCCGTCGCCGGGGCGAAGCGCTTCCAGGCCGAGGTGTCGGACTCGTCCGCGGCGAACAGGCCGACGGTGACGGAGGTCCGGGAGGCGGCCGCCGCCTCCTTCACCACCGCGGTGGCGTCGAACTCGAGGTCGCCCGCCGCGCAGCCCTCGCGGCCCCTGGCGTCCGTCACCGTCGCCAGCCGGACCCCCTTGACGGGCTGGTTCTTCCACGTCGTCTTCGCCGAGACGGCGCCGACGCTCCACAGCTCCACCGGACGGCCCGTGCAGGACGCGGCTCCCGTGTTGGTGATCCGGAAGGTGGCCCTGGAGACCGTGGCGCCCGCCAGGGCGGTGGTGTCCAGCCGTAGGTACGCGCGCGACAGCCCCTCCGCAGCACCCTCGTTGCCGACGCGCAGGTCGTCGGCGGTGTTCCAGGAGGAGCGGTTCGGGTACTTCTTGGACACGCGCGTCCAGGCCTGTGCGCCGACGGGGGTCTCCCCCGCCCCCGCGGCGCTGACGGCCGGTGCGGCGGCGGCCGTTGCCGTTCCCACCGCCGCACCGGTCACGGCCAGGGCGCCGGCCAGGGCCAGCGAGACGGCGCTCGACATCGTTCTGAGCATGCACGCTCCACACATCGGTCGGTTCCTCGGGTAAGAGGGCCCACCCTAACCATGTGATCAACTTCTGCGGGAACGATTATTCGAGGCCCCGATCACCCCTCTGACCTGCACGGACAGCAGTCACACCTCGTCGCGGGCGAGGGACAGCAGCCGGTCCAGGACGCGGGGGCCGCCGGCGCGGACGCCGTCGTGCTCGAACTCGTCCGTCACCCAGGTCCGCAGGCCCCGGACGGAGCGGGCCGTCTCCAGAGAGTGCGCGGTGTCCACGTACATGTCGTCGTGGTAGACGGCGGCGGCCACCGGCACCTCGTTGGCGGCCAGGCGCGCCGGGTCGTAGAGCGGCTGCCAGCCGGTGCGGGCGGCCAGGATCTCCGCGGTCTCGCGCAGCGGGGCGAGGGACGGGTCGGTGGTGAAGTGCCAGGGGTGGATGGTCTCGCCCGTGAAGAGCAGCGGCCCGTCGCCGGCGAGGGCCTTGTCCGCGTCGAAGCCGGGGTGGCCCGCGCGCACGCGTTCGGCGGCCCAGGCGGTGGGCGTGGCGGGGTCCTGGGCGTAGATCGCCTCGTGGACCAGCGCGTACAGGGGGTGCCCGGCAAAGGAGAGCAGCCCGCGGACGCTCTCCAGGAAGGCGTCGGAGAGGGCGGGGCCCGCGGAAGTCGGTACGAAGGCGTCCTCGAGGAGGTGGTGCAGCTGGTGGCTGCCGTCGCCGGTGCCGAGCAGGATGCCGAGGGACTGGAAGCCCTCGACGGTGAGGCGGTGGCCGCCGGGCAGTTCGGCCGGGCGGTCCGCCAGGTGGGCGGCGATCCGGCGGGCGCGCTCGACGTCCATGGGGTACCGGGCGTAGTGGGCCAGGTTCTTGCGCTCGATGCGGGGGTACGCGGCCTCGTACACCTCGTCGGCGGTGGCGGTCAGGGACGGCAGACCGCCGGTGATCAGGGCGGCTGTGAGGCCCTCGGGCGCGGTGGAGAGGTAGCGGGTCGTGCAGAAGCCGCCGAAGCTCTGGCCGAGCACGGTCCAGGGCGCACCCCCGGTCAGGCCGGGGCGGATGGCCTCGGCGTCGCGCACGATGGAGTCGGCACGGAAGTGGGCGAGGTACTCGGCCTGCCGGTCGGGGGTGCCGCGCAGGGGCAGGGTCTGCCGGTTCACCGGGGTGGACCGACCGGTTCCGCGCTGGTCGAGCAGCAGCACCCGGTACTCCGTGAGGGCCCGCTCCAGCCAGGCCTGGCGGCCGATGAAACGGCGGGCGCCGAAGCCCGGACCGCCCTCCAGGTAGAGCAGCCACGGCAGCGCCTCGGGGTCCTTGCCGGCGGCCACGACCTCGCGGGCGTACAGCTCGATCCGCTCCCCGTCCGGGTTCTCGTGGTCCAGCGGGACGGAGAACCGGTGGTCGGTGAGGACCGTGCCGGGCTGGCGGTAGCTGTGTGCGATGGTCACGGACGGCCCCCAGGGGTACGAGGTGAAGTAGGACCGCGCCCCGGCCGGGTGGCGGCGGGGGCGCGGGGTGGTGGCCCGATTCTAGGTGGGGCCGGGTCCGGCCGGACGGGCCGGACGGGCCGGACGGGCTGTCAGAACTCGACGACCGAGCGGAGGACCTCGCCGCGTTCCATCCGGGCGAAGGCGTCCTCGACGCCGTCGAGCGCGATGGTCTCGGAGACGAAGGCGTCCAGGTCGAGGCGGCCCTGCAGGTAGAGGTCGATGAGCAGCGGGAAGTCGCGCTCGGGCAGGCAGTCCCCGTACCAGGAGGACTTCAGGGACCCGCCGCGGCCGAAGACGTCGATGAGCGGGAGTTCGAGCTTCATCTCCGGGGTCGGCACGCCCACCAGGACCACCGTCCCGGCGAGGTCGCGTGCGTAGAAGGCCTGGCGGTAGGTCTCGGGGCGGCCCACGGCGTCGATGACCACGTCGGCTCCGTTGCCGCCGGTCAGGCCCTGGATGGCCTTGACCACGTCGTCCGTGCGCCCGTTGACGGTGTGCGTGGCGCCCAGGCCCCGGGCCCACTCCAGCTTCCGGTCGTCCAGGTCCACCGCGATGATCCGCGAGGCGCCCGCGAGGCGCGCTCCGGCCACGGCCGCGTTGCCCACTCCCCCGCAGCCGATGACGGCGACGGAGTCGCCCCGCCCGACGTTGCCGGTGTTCAGGGCCGCGCCGAGGCCCGCCATCACCCCGCAGCCGAGGAGTCCGGCGGCGGCCGGGGCGGCCGCCGGGTCCACCTTGGTGCACTGGCCGGCCGCGACCAGGGTCTTCTCGGCGAAGGCACCGATGCCCAGGGCCGGGGAGAGCGGGGTGCCGTCCTCCAGGGTCATGGGCTGGGTGGCGTTGTGCGTGGCGAAGCAGTACCAGGGGCGTCCGCGCCTGCAGGCGCGACAGGTGCCGCACACCGCACGCCAGTTGAGGACGACGAAGTCGCCGGGCGCCACGGAGGTGACGTCCGGGCCGACCGATTCGACCACTCCGGCGGCCTCGTGGCCGAGCAGGAAGGGGAATTCGTCGTTGATGCCGCCCTCGCGGTAGTGCAGGTCGGTGTGGCAGACCCCGCAGGCCTGCACCCGCACGAGCGCCTCGCCGGGTCCCGGGTCGGGCACGAGGATCGTCGTCGTCTCCACCGGTGCGCCCTTGCTCCGGGCGATGACCCCTCGTACGCGATGCGTCACGTCGTACCCCGCTCTGATCGAATCGGTCTGGATCAACGAACGTACACGGACGGCACCCGGTACGGGAGTTGTGTCACGTTTCGGCGCGCGACCCGGCCAGATCCGGCGGTACTGCGGCCCGGAGCGCGGCGCCGAAGGCCGCGACGGCCGGGTGGGTGCCGGATCCGCTGCGGAAGGCGAGGTTGGTCCGGCGCTGCATCAGCAGGCGGGTGAGGCGTACGGCCGGATCGGCCGGGCCCGTGACCCCGAGCTGGGGTACGACGGCGACGCCCTGGCCCGCCGCGACGAGGGCGAGCACGGTGGCGAACTCGTCGACCTGGTGACGGACCCGCGGGCTGAAGCCGGCTGCCTGGCAGGCCCGTACGGTCATCGTGTGGCAGAGGGTGCCGGGGGTGGCGGTGATCCAGGGGTCCCGGGCGTGCGCACGCAGGACGCTCCCCTGGTCGGGTTCCCCGGGCGCGCCGGAGCGGCCGGGGTCGCCCTGGTCGCCCGGTGCGCCGTCGGCGGGAGCGGCCAGGTACATCATCTCGCCGTAGAGCGGTTCGGTGGCCAGTCCCGGCTCGGGCTCGGCCGGTACGAAGTCGTACGCGTGCACCAGGGCCACGTCCAGGTCCCCGGCCCGCAGGGCGTGCGCCACGGCGGCCGGGTCGGTCTCCGAGACCATCGGCTCCAGGCCCGGGTGGCGCCGGGCGAGGGTGGTCAGCGCGGCCGGGACGATGGCCCGGGTGGCGGTGGGGAAGGCGCCGATCCGCAGGGCTCCGGCGAGGCCGCCGCGTGCCTCGGCGAGGTCGGCGTCGGCCTGCTCCAGCCGCTCGAGGACGGCCTCGGCGTGCCGGACCAGGTTCTGGCCGGCCGGGGTGAGCCGGACCCGGCGGCCGGTGCGCTCCAGCAGGGGCAGGCCGGCCTCCCGTTCGAGGACGCCGAGCTGCTGGGAGACGGCCGAAGGACTGAAGGCGAGGGCCTCGGCGACGGCGGCGATGGTTCCGCGGCGGGCGAGCTCACGCAGGAGGCGTAGGCGTCGTACATCGAGCATCGGCTCAGCTTACGGTTCAGGTAAGAAACGCGAACTGGATTTGATCCTTTGCGCGGGTGAGGCTTTTCGCATGGCACAGGACATCGCAGAAGTTCTCCCGTTGCACGGGATCCACGTACCGCTCGTCACCCCCTTCACCAGCACCGGGGAGGTCGCGGCCGAGGCGCTGGAGGCGCTCGCCCACGAGATGCTCGACGCGGGCGCCACCGGGATCGTCGCGCTCGGGACCACCGCGGAGGCGGCCGGTCTCGACGAGGCCGAGCGCGACCTCGTCACCGAGGTGTGCGCCCGGGTCTGCGGGGAGCGGGGCGCGCCGCTGACCGTCGGCGCGGGCTCGGGCGGGACCCGGGCCGCCGAGGCCTCGCTGGCCGGGCTGACCCGGTGGCCGCAGGTGCGGGCGGCGCTGGTGACGGTGCCGCCGTTCGTGCGGCCGGCGGCCGCGGGGGTGCTGGCGCACTTCGCGCGGCTGGCCGCGGTGAGCCCCGTACCGTTGATCATTTATCACATCCCTTACCGCACCGGGCAGCCGCTGGACGCGGCCGCACTGCGGGCGCTCGGATCGCTGCCGGGGGTGGCCGGGATGAAGTACGCGGGCGGCGGCATCGGCGAGGACACGGTGGCACTGCTCGGTGATCTGCCGGCCGGGTTCGAGGTGCTGGCCGGCGACGACGTCTACCTGTCCCCGCTGCTGGCCCTCGGCGCCGCGGGCGGGATCCTGGCCTCGGCCCATCTGGCGACCGGCCGCTTCGCGGAGCTCGCCGCGGCCTGGCGCGCGGGCGACGCGGAGCGGGCGCGGCCTCTGGGGCACGCCCTGGCCCGGATGTCTGCGGCGGCCTTCGCCGAGCCGAATCCGACGGTGCTCAAGGGCGTCCTGCACGCTCAGGGGCGGATCCCGACCCCGGACGTCCGGCTGCCCCTGCTGCCGGCCTCGGAGGGGTCGGTGAAGGCGGTGACGGCCGCCCTGGACGCCCTGGCGTGACGCCGGGACGCGCACCGGCCGGCAATACGCCGGAAAGAGTCCTGAATGGGTGATTCGCCTCCTACGGGCAAGTCGCCCCAATGAGGCACCCCGAGGGCTTACTTGCCCGTATTGGTCACGCGTCCCACGACCCGTGATGTGAGCCACACCGGACACCTCAACATCATTTCCGCAGAACAGCCGATTCCCTTTCCCCGGAAAGGGAATCGGCTATTGCCCTCATACCCCTTCAAGGTCATTTACCCGACCGATAGCGAGATGTCGATCTATCGGTGGAATTCGGGTCTTGTTCCCGCGTGGCGCGCTCGCCTACGGTCACCTCGTTCCTGGTGGTCAGCTGCCGAATACGGCCGCCGCCCGGGATCTCCCGTCCCCCCACGTGAGGAATTCCGCCATGCCTGCAAAGGGTAAGCACCGTCGGCCGAAGCACTACCGGATCACCCGCAAGCTGGCGCTCGCCGGCACCGGTGGCGCGGCCCTCACTCTCCCGCTGATCAGCGCCACCACCGCCGGGGCGGTGGAGACGGCCGCCGCCCCCACGACGTATTCCGTGGTCGCGGGCGACACCCTTTCGGAGATCGCGGCAAAGCATTCCCTGAGCGGCGGCTGGAAGCAGCTCTACGCGGCGAACCGGACCGTCGTCGGTAATGATCCGTCGATCATCCGGCCCGGCATCAAACTGAAGCTCGGCGTCCAGGCGGAGACCGAGCGTGCGAGCAGGTCCGCCGCCCGGACCGCCCTCAAGCCCGCGGCCAAGCCCGCCACGGCCTACGCGAACAATCTCGACGGGTGGATCCGTGAGTCCCTCGACGTGATGGCGAAGCACGGAATTCCCGGCTCCTACAACGGAATTCACCGCAATGTGATGCGCGAGTCCTCGGGCAATCCGCTGGCGATCAACAACTGGGACATCAACGCCCGGAACGGGATCCCGTCCAAGGGTCTGCTCCAGGTCATCGACCCGACCTTCCGCGCCTACCACGTGCCCGGAACCTCGCTGGACTCCTACGACCCGGTCGCCAACATCACCGCCGCCTGCAACTACGCGGCCAAGCGCTACGGTTCGATCGACAACGTGAACGGACCCTACTAGGAAGGCGTTCCCGTCGTTCCCCCGCTCGGTGCCGGCCCGGGCTCCGCGGCTGCCGTTCCTCCACCCGGACTGCGACACCTGGAAACCCGGACCGAGGACCTGACCGGCCGAACCGGTCAGGCGGGGCGGCGGCGGGCGGCGCGAGCGAGGATCCGCACGGGCGCCGCCGGGCCGTAGCCGGTGTCCCGGCGCAGGGCGGTGATCCCCGCGCGCTCCACCGCGGTCAGCTGGTGCGCCATCAGCTCCGTCATGGTCGCGATCACGCGCCGCAGCCCTGGTTTGGCGAGGTCGAGGATGCCGCCCGCGGCTTCCAGTGCCGTACGGGCACGCAGGCACTCGGCGGCGAGGAGCTCCCGTACGGCCGGGGTGTCACGGGCCCGTTCCAGGTCGGCGCGGGTCACCGAGTGCTCCGCGAGGCGGGCGCGCGGGATGCAGAGCCGGCCCTCCGCGAGGTCCCCGCAGAGGTCGGCGAGAAAGTCCACGCGCTGGGCGGCGTCGACGAACCGCCGCCAGCCCGCGGCCTGTTCGGGGTCGGGGCCGCCCCGGTACTGGAGTCCGGTGAAGACGATCACACCGGGCCACGCGTAGTCGTCCAGGTAGGTCTGGAAGTCCTCCTCCGCGGCGAAGCCGTCGAAGCCGGCCTCCGCGGTGGCGGCGCCCGTGAGGAAGCGGGTGACCCAGTGCGCCGGAAGACCGCGGGAGTCCACCGCGTGCGCGTAGGCCCGCAGGAGGGGGTCGGGGCTGTCCCCGGACTTCAGTGCCGCGTCGACCCGCTCGGACAACGCCGCGAGACCTGCTGCGCGTTGCTGCGGGGTTCCGGTCTCGGCGACGTCGTCGACCAGGTTCATGAAGGCGAGACCGGCGGCGAGGAAGGGCACCAGCGGTGGCGCGGCGAGCAGCCGCAGCGCCAGGTAGGGGGCGGGCTCGCGGCGCAGTACCCGGCGGGCGGCGTGCGTGTAGTCGTCCCGCAGCGGGCGGCCGGATATCCCGGCCGCCGTGAGGGTGGTGCGCCAACTGGGCATGGTGGTCGTGCTCCCTGACGTGTCGGACCGTACGGACGCACGTGCATGCGTGCGCGTGCACGTGCGTACGGGTACACGATGTCAGGAGGAGACGACCTTCTTGACCTTGCCGTCGATGCCGGCGAGCACATAGCCGCCGCGGCCGTACTCGTCGCTGAGGTAGGGACGCATGCAGGGCACCTGGTCCATCATCCAGGGCTCGACGATCACGTAGGTCGAGGTCGGCTTCTCGACGCCCAGTTCCTTCTTGGACTGCTCCAGCAGGCCGGGCAGCGCGTCCCAGTTGACGGTCGCCATGTCGATGAGGGGCTCGCCCTCCTCGACCGTGCCGTCCGGGCCCGTGCGCCTGGCCTCGCCGTCGCGGTACTGCCAGGCGTCGACGGTCTCGGCACCGGCGGCGGTGGGGATCGAGGCGAGGACGTAGCCGTCGTAGACCTTGAGGTCCACGAAGGTCGTGGTGCCCGTCTTCACCTTGAGCGCCTCGAGGGCGGTACGGATGTTCTGCGGGGTGAGCATGCTGCCCCGGGCCGTGCCGGCCTTGGAGGCACTCGCCTTCGGCGCGGGGGTCGAGGCCGGGGGTACGGCCTGGGTGGCGACGGCGGGCCGGGTGGCGCGGGCGTCCTTCGCGTCGTCGTCGCCCGAGTTCCCGTCGGGAAGCCACTGGATGATCCCGACGACCGCGACCGCCAGGACCGCCGTGAGCGCGGCCCCGATCAGGGCCGGGCGCCGGCGCGGGGCCGGGGGCCTGAGCGGGACGGGCGTGGTGGTGGCCGCGTAGGGGGAAGCTCCCGGGCCGAACGGCGGCGGGGTGGGTGAGCCGTAGGGGCCGCCGTACGGGCCGAACTGGCCCGGGACCGCCGGCGCGGCGACCGGTGCGACCGGTGCGGCCGATACGGGTGCGGCCGCGACCGGCGGGACGCCCGCCCCGTAGCCGGAACCGAGAGCAGCGCTCGCGTCCCGGAGCAGTTGTTCCAGTTGCGCCCCGTCGGGCCGCGCCGCCGGGTCCCGTACGAGCAGCCGTTCCAGTACGGGCGCCAGCGGCCCGGAGCGCACGGGCGCCGGGATCGGCTCGTCGAGCACGGCGACGACCGTGGCCAGGCTGGTGGCCCGGCGCAGCGGGTGCACGCCCTCGGCGGCCACGTAGAGCAGCATGCCGAGCGACCACAGGTCGGAGGCGGCCAGCCCCTCCTCGCCGCGGACGCGTTCGGGCGCGATGTACTCGGGCGAGCCGATCAGCACCCCGGTCGAGGTGAGCCCGGTCGAACCGTGCAGGGCCGCGATGCCGAAGTCGGTGAGCACGGCCGACCCGTTGGGGCGCAGCAGCACATTGGCCGGCTTCACGTCGCGGTGGAGCACGCCTTCGTCGTGAGCGGCGCGCAGCGCGGAGAGCACGTCGAGGCCGAGCCGCAGCACGTCGGCGGGCGGCATCGGCCCGGACGCCAGCCGGTCGTGCAGGGAGCCGCCCTGGACCAGCTCCATGACGATCCACGGGTGGCCGTCGGCGCCGTCCGGCGGTTCCACGATGTGGTGGATGGTCACCACGTGGGGGTGGGCGAGGCGGGCGAGGGCACGGGCCTCGCGGACGGCCCGTTCGCGCAGCTGGTCGGCGAGACCGGGCTGCGCGGCGGCCGTGGCCGGGTCCGGCGGGCGCACCTCCTTCAGTGCGACCTCGCGGTGCAGGGCGATGTCGCGGGCGCGCCACACCGTACCCATGCCGCCGCTTCCCAGGGGTGCGACCAGCTCGAAACGGCCGTCGATCAGCTGTCTGCCGGCCTCACTCGTGTCCATGGCCGCATATCGTAGGGGGCGGCCGGCTCAGCAGTGTCGGCGGTCCACCGTGAGCGTGCCCTGGGCGGTCTCCACGGTGCGGTCGTAACAGCCGCCCGGTGCTGCCGACCCGTACAGCCGGTAGCGGGCGGAGGTCGTGGCGACCGCGTGCCGCTGGTCGCGCGGGACGTTCGCGGTGTAGGTGGCATCGCCGGTGTACCGGTCGTCGAGCCGCGAGCTGTCGACGGCCCTGCCGCCGCGCAGGGTGATGGTGTCCGCGCGGTCGCCGAGCGACAGGACGGTGCGCAGCCGGTCGCCGGCGCCGAGGGTGGTCTCGCCGTCCATCGTGTAGGTGCGGGCGGTGCGGGTGGTGGCCGGCCCGTGCGTCACGCTCTCTTCGTCGGTCCAGGTGGCGTTGAGCGCGTCCTGGTTCTCGCCGTCGGTCCAGTGGTGGACCGAGGTGCCGCGCACGGTGCGGGAGACGGTGGTGGCCACCCGGCCGTGGGAGGTGTTCAGGTACCCGGCGACGGTCAGTCCGTGTCCGCCCTCGGTGTCCAGGCGGTGCCGGGCGCCGGGCGCCGCGGGGGTCCACCGGGAGTGGCCGGCCGGCTCGCTCTCCTCGTGCCGGGTCAGGGCGCCGGTGACGACCTTGCGCGTCTCGTCCTGCCAGAGCAGCAGGTTGGTGGGAGTGCTCCAGCCGCTCTGTCCGGCCGGCACCCCGGCTACGGACACCTCGATCCGGTGCGGCCGGCCGTCGTTGAGGAGGGCCGCGTAGGGGGTGAGGTCGTAGCGGACGGGCTGGACGTCGAAGGCGCGCGGGCCGGGGGTGACGTACCAGAGGAACGGGTTGGACCAGCCGCCGGTCCAGACGGTCGGGAAGGGCGCGGCGATGCCGGCGAGCTGTCCGTCGACGAGGACGCGGACCTCGCGGTGCGGGCCGTCGGCGGCCTTGCAGGAGTACGGGGCCGCCTCCGGGGTGGTCATGTACCAGTACTCCTCGCAGCCGCCGCCCGAGCCGGTGGCGTACACCTCGGCGAGGAGCCGCTCGGTGTTGCGCGGGGTGGTGACCGTCGGGGAGGTGAGGGGCAGGACGCGGTCGGGGGTGTCGGGGGCCGGGGTGCGGGCGTCGGCGGCGTAGAAGGTCAGGGTCACCTTGACGTCGATGACACCGGTGTAGGTGTCGTCGACGACGTTGCCGATGAGCATCTCGACGGGCTGCGGGCGGGCGAGGGTGTCGCGGTAGCGGGTGACGTCCTTCTCGACGGACCAGGTGATGCCGTCGGGCGAGGGCTGCGGGGTGGAGGTGCGCAGGACCTCCACCCCGCCGAGGGAGAGATGGCCGAGGCGGTCGTACTGGCGGCCCTTGACCTTGCCGTCGAGGCGGAGGACCACCTTGGCCCAGCGGGCCGTGCCGCAGCCGACGGGCGGCGTGTAGCCGCCGCGGTACGGGGTGAAGTCGCGGAACTGCGCCTCCGCGAGGGTGACCTGGCAGGACCGGGTCGCGGGGCGGGCGACGGGCGGGGCCGCGGTGAGGGGGTCGTGCCAGTCGGTGCCGAACTCGGCGGGCGGCGGGTCCGCCGCCGGGGTCCCGGCGTACGCGGGTCCCGCGGTGGCCAGAGTGGCGGCGGTCAGCGCGATCGCGCCGAGCAGGCCGGTGATGCGGTGTCGTCGTCTCATGGGCCCGCAGTGAAACCCGGCCCGCCGCGGCCGTGCCAGGGCCCGGGCTCCGGCCCTGGCCGGTTCTGATCCGCTGCGGGCCGCCGCGGGCCGCAGCGGGCCGCTCCCGTCCGCTCCGGTGTGCTCCCGTACGTTCGGTCCGCTCCGGGCGTCAGCGGGGCAGGACGACCACGCCGTCGTCGTCCGCGTGGACGGTGTCCCCGGCGCGGAAGGTGATGTCGCCGATGGTGACGGGCTCGTCGACCGCGCCCTCGCCGGTCTTGCCGCTCTTGCGGGGGACCGTTCCGAGCGCCTTGATGCCGAGGTCGAGTCCGCCGAGGGCGACGCTGTCGCGGACCGAGCCGTTGATGATCAGGCCGGCCCAGCCGTTGGCCTCGGCCGCGCCCGCGATGAGGTCGCCGACCAGGGCGGTGCGCGGTGAGCCGCCGCCGTCCACGACGAGCACCGCGCCCTCGCCCGGCGTGTGGAGGAGCGTGCGCAGCAGTGCGTTGTCCTCGTGGCAGCGGACGGTCCGTACGGGGCCGGCGAACAGCCGGCGGCCGCCGAACTGGCGGAAGCCGGTGGCGCAGATGCCGAGGGACTCGCCGTACTCGTCGTACAGGTCGGCTGTGGGAACGGGGGTGACACTCATCGGGATACCGGTTTCCTCGCTGCTCGTACTCGTCCGTCGCGCTGGTGCGGTCAGCGTAATCGGCCGGTGGTCCGGCGCGGCGGGGCGTCTCAGGGCCGCGTCTGTTCCCGTACGGTCCACAGCCGCGGGTCCGCCCGGGTCGCGCTGCCGCTGATCCACAGGCCCGCGCCGAGGACCAGCAGGCCCGCGCTCACCGCGAGGAAGAGCGCCACCGGCGGCGTGACGAGGCCCAGGAGGCAGGGCAGGGCGGTGAGGAACGCCGCGGCCAGGGCGAGCAGTCCCCGGCCGTGCGCCCGGGGGACGAAGCGTGCGGGGCGCGGGAGGGGAACGGCGGTGAGGCCGGGGTCGGTCGGGTGCTCGGGGGCCGCGCCGGAACGCAGGTAGCGGTCCCAGTCCTCCTCGAAGGTGCGGCCCCATACGACGTGTCCGCTGTCGGTGACCAGGGCGGCGGGCAGCGGGAACCTGCGGTCGGTGGGGGCGGCCAGCGCCAGCTTCCACCGGGCGGGCCAGCACAGCCAGGCCTCGTGGCCGACGAGTTGGGCGGCGGCCTCGGCCAGGTGCTTGTCACCGGTGAGGGTCCGGAAGCCGGAGCCGGACATCGGCCGGAACCCGACGGGCGGCGGGGCGCCGTCCGGCGTACCCGGGATGAGCTCGAGGCGGCGTGAGGCATCGGCCCGGGGCGGGCGGATGCCGGTGGCGGCGGGGCCGGGCGGGTCCTCCCGCACGGCGCGGTCGATCCGGACGCGCACGGCGTGCACCCGCCCGGCGGCGGCGTCCTCCCGCAGCAGCCGCTCGGCGGATCCGAGTTGCCTGCCGAGCAGATCGCGGAGTGCGTACGGGGAGGTGCCGATGGCGAAGAAGAAGGCGATCAGGCAGATCAGGCTGCCGGCGGCCGACCCGCTGCCGGCATAGGCGGCCGCGGCGGCCGCGTACGGAGCCCATACGAACAGCAGGGCGCCGGCCAGGTGGCCGGGGTCGCGGCGGACGGCGGCGAGCACGGCGGGTATCCCGGTACGGGCGGGGGCCGCCGGCAGCGGCTCGACCAGGGGCGCGACCCGGACGGCGAGCACCCAGCCGGCGGCCAGGACACCGGCCGCGAGCAGCGGGATGAGGATGTCCGGGCGGGCGGCCCCGGTGGCGGTTCCGGCCCGGGCGGCCTGGGTGGCGCCGAGGGCGACGGCGGCACACAGCAGTGCGGCGGCGCCCAGGACGCGGGCGAGCGGGGTGGATCTCCTCATGCGGCTGACCCTACGGCCGGCGGGTGCGCGGGTCAGTCCCGGGAGTTGCCGAACAGGATGCGGTAGCCGATCAGCAGGACCAGCGAGCCCGCGATGGCGGAGCCCCAGGTCGCCAGGTCGAAGAACTCGGTCTGGATCGGCTTGTCCAGCACCTTCGCCGAGAGCCAGCCGCCGATGAAGGCTCCGGCGACGCCGATGAGGGTGGTCCCGATCAGGCCACCGGGATCCCGGCCGGGCAGCAGGACCTTGGCGATTCCCCCGGCCAGCAGTCCCAGGATGATCCAGCTGACGATCCCCATGTCCAGTCACTCCGCTTCGGTCGTTCAGTCGTTCGGGCGTTCTCCGTGGAGGACGCCACCTGGGCTGAATCGGTTCTCCGCGGGCCCTGCCCCCCATCGGCTCAGGCCCTCGCGGACGTGGGGCGCCACGGACTCAGAGCGCCACGCGCCCAGCCGGTACGGAGAGTTCGGCACTCCCGACGGCACCTCCACCCGCAGCGGCACCGGCACCCGTACCGGCGGCGGGCGCCCGGGTGAGCAGGAGCACCCCGCGCGCCGCCAGGAAGGCTCCGGCCCCCGCCAAGAGCAGCCCCGCCACTCCGCCCTGCAGCCGCTCGCCGAGCAGGACCATGCCGATGGCGGCCGCGGCCAGCGGATTGGCCAGGTTCACCACGGCGAGCGGGGCGCCGAGTCCGCCGCGGTAGGCCCGCTGCGACAGCAGCATCCCGCCGACCGCGAACACCACGACGAGCAGGGCCACCGAGACGACCCGGAAGCTGAGCAGGGCTCCGCCGCGGCCGGCCGCCACGGCAACCGTCTGGGTCAGGGCGGAGGCCGCCGCGGAGGCCAGGCCCGACGCGGTCGCGTGGCGCAGTCCCGCCCCCGGGTCCTTGGCCGCGGTCAGCATCAGGATCACGGCGGTCGTCGCCCCGGAGACAGCCAGTGCCTCGACCAGCGTGAGGGTGTCGTCGGGGGCCGGCCCGGAGGCCGGGAGCAGGAGCAGGCCGAGCCCGGCGACGGTGGCCAGGGTGCCCCGCCATTCGGTGGCCGCCACCCGGCGGCCGGACCTGCGCGCCCCGAGCGGGACGGCGGCCACCAGGGTGAGGGCGCCGAGCGGCTGCACCAGGGTGAGCGGGCCGTACCGCAGGGCTGCCGCGTGCAGCAGCGCCGCGGCCGCGTTCAGCCCGGCCGACCACCACCAGGCGCCGGAGCCCAGCAGGGCCTTGGCGCTGCGTGCGACGGCGGCCCGGGCGAGCCGTTCCTGGGCCACGGCTGCGGCCGCGTAGGCCACGGCCGACGCCAGGCAGAGGCCGACGGCGAGGGCGGTGTCGTTCATCGCCCGGCCCCTACGGCCACGACCGTGCTCCGCGGGCGCGGCAGGCCTCGTACGGGGGTGCCGGAGCCGGTCTCCGAGCCCGTTTCCGGGTCCGGACCGGAGCCCCTGCCCGGGTCGTCGCCCGCGCGCGGCCGCGGGACGAACAGCAGGGCCGCCCCGAGGAGGGCGGCGGCGACGACGGCGTCGAGCCAGTAGTGGTTGGCCGTGCCGACTATCACGAGCAGGGTCAGCAGCGGGTGCAGCAGCCACAGCGGGCGCCAGCGCGAGGAGGTGGCGGCGATCATGCCGAGCGCGAGCATCAGCGCCCAGCCGAAGTGCAGTGAGGGCATGGCGGCGAACTGGTTCGCCAGGGTGTCCTCGGCCGGCGCGGCCCGGTAGACGCTGGGCCCGTAGACCTGCGCCGTGTCGATGAGCCGCGCGGCGCCGAGCAGTCGCGGGGGTGCGAGCGGAAAGGCCAGGTGCAGGGCGAGGGCGGCGCCGGTGAGCCCGGCGAGGACGCGGCGCGCCCACAGGTAGTGGGCGGGGCGGCGGACGTAGAGCCAGATCAGGAAGAGCGCGGTCGCGGGGAAGTGGACACCCGCGTAGTAGGTGTTGGCGGTGGTGACGAGGGCGTCCCCGTGCAGCAGCAGCCGCTGGACCGCGCCTTCGCCGGGCAGGTGCAGGGCGCGCTCGGCGTCCCATATTCGTGCCGCGTTGCGCAGGGCCTCGTCGGCGCGGTCGGTCGAGAGGAGCCGGCCGGCTTTGTAGACGGTGAACAAGCCCGCGACGAGCAGCAGCTCGCGTACGAGGCGGCGGCGCGCGGCTCTCGGTCCGGCTGCCGGCCCTGCAGGGGTGGGGTAGGAGCTCATCCCCCGGTCTCTCTTCCTGTTGACGCACACAGCGACACGCCAGTGTATCGATACATTCGCGTATCGATACGCCGGTGTACCGATACGCTCGCGTTCCCGTACACTTCTTTCAGTGGAACCTGCCGCCGAGACGCCCTCGAGGAGAGCCGCATCCCATGACGTCGACACCGACCCCCGCGCGTCGCTCCAAGATCACACCGGAGCGTGAGCAGGAGTTCTTCGACGCCGTCCTGGAGCAGCTGCGCGAGCACGGCTACGAGGCCCTGACCATGGAGGGCGTCGCCGCCCGGGCCAGCTGCGGCAAGTCGACGCTCTACCGGCAGTGGAAGACCAAGCCCCGGCTGGTCGCCGCCGCCCTGCGCGCCGGCCGGCGGGGCACGCTCGTCGCCGTGGACACCGGTTCGCTGGCGGGCGACCTGCGCGAGGCCGCCCGGATCGCCGCCGGCACCTCGGGCAGGGACACCCGGCTGACGCAGGCCCTCGGGCACGCCGTGCTCAGCGACGAGGAGCTCCAGGCCGCCCTGCGCGAGGCGCTGGTCGAGCCGGAGCTGGCGGCGTTCGCCGTGATGGTCGGACGGGCCGTGGAGCGCGGCGAGATCGCCGCGGACCATCCGGCCGTGGAGTTCCTGCCTGCACAACTGATGGGTGTGCTCCGCATCCGGCCGGTACTGGAGGGGCGGTACGCGGACGCCGACTACCTGGTCCGGTTCGTCGACGCCGTGATGCTCCCGTCCCTGGGCCTCGCGCCCTCCGGCCCCACCCGGCCCCCGGCCGGTCAGGCCCCCTGAACCGGCGGGCCGCCGTCCTGATGACCTGACGGCGACCTGCCCGCGCTGCCTCGTGGGGACGGCGGCAGCGCGCCACCCGGATCGGGCGGCGACCACTCACCCCAGGAGTGGCCGCCGCCCGATCTGTACGGATCCCCCGCCGGTCCGGCGGCCCGTCTCAGCGCAGGGCGCCCATGGTCCGGGCGAATTCCTCCGGATCGGCCTCGACTCCGTGCAGCCACGGCTCGAAGGACCAGGCACCCGAGGTGTCGCGGCTGAATTCGGCGACGGTGGCCGCGGTGGCGGCGGACACGGTGGCGAAATCGCCCTGGGCGAGGTCCGTGTGGCCCTCGCGGATCCGGAACCCGGTGCCGGCGATGTCGGCGAAGGTCTTCGCACGGCCCCCGTCACCGGCATCGGCGTTCTGGATGACCACACCGACCACCACGCGGCTCGACCGCGACGCCATCCGGTGCAGCTCGATGGTCATCACCTCGTCGAAGCCGAAGCCCTGGCCGGTATGGCTGTCCCGGTTCAGGGCGATGGTGCCGTCGGGCGACCGGCTGCCGAAGTGCACCAGCTGGACGGGCGCCCCGTGGGGGTCCGCGGCGCCGTAGACCGCGGCCACTATGTCGAGGTCGTTCGCGGGCGTTCCGGCCGGGCTGGGATCCCACCGGAGGGCGAACTCCACCTTGGCCAGGCCCTTGCGCACACCGGTCATCGAACTCCCCCTTCACTCACGGGCATTGCCCGTTCATGATCCCACGAGCCCCCGGGCCCGGGCCGAACGATCGTACGTTCCCGGCCAGTTCGGCCGGCCGAACCGCGCCCACCCGGTCCGGCGGGCCGCCGGGCGGCGGACGTACGCGTGCCTCACATTCGGGAAACCGGAGAGTGCGGATGAAAGGGATTTACACCCCTTCGCCCAAGAGCAGCAGATTCCCATGCACCTGCACCGGACCCGCTCCCGCGCCTGCCCTTTTCACCCGCCCCGCGCCAGGCCGGCCGCAAGATCTGCAGCACAACCGGATCGTTATCCTCAAGTTTTCCTCAAATGTAGTGACGCTGTGCCCGTCCGCTTCCTAGCTTCCTCGTACACGCGTCCCGACGTCCCCGTTATTCGCGCGGTTCCACACGCCTCCGGCGATCCCGGTGACGCGTCCCGCGTTCCTCAGGAAAGAGTGCAGCATGAAGGTTCCCCAGGCCGGTGCGGTCGCCGCAGTGATCGCAATCGCCCTGACCGCCTCCGGGTGCGTCGGTGACGAGGACCAGGGGGCCGGGACCCTTTCGATCGGGATCAAGTTCGACCAGCCCGGTATCGGTATGCGGGAGACCGACGGCACCTTCACCGGTTTCGACGTGGACGTCGCCACTTATGTGGCCAAGGAACTCGGCTACAAGCCCGACAAGATCGAATTCAAGCAGGTCTACAGCAATGACCGTGAGCTGCTCCTGCAGTACAACGAGGTCAAGTTTGTCGTGGCGAGCTATTCGATCAACGACAAGCGCAAGGAGAAGGTCGACTTCGCCGGCCCGTACTTCGTCGCGCACCAGGACCTGCTGACCCGCGCCAACGACGCGTCGATCACCAAGCCCGAGGACCTCAATTCCAAGAGCCTGTGTTCGGTGAGCGGCTCCACCTCCGCCGAGAACCTCCGCAAGAACCTCGCCCCCAAGGCGGGCCTGCTGGAGCTCGGCGGCTACTCGGACTGCGTCGTCGCCCTCCAGGACAGCCGGGTCGACGCCATGACCACGGACAACTCCATCCTGGCCGGATACGCCGCCCGCAAGGGCAACGAGGGCAAGTTCAAGCTGCTCGGCCAGAACCTGAGCAACGAGAACTACGGCATCGGCGTCAAGAAGGGCAACAAGGACCTCCAGCGCAAGATCAACGACGCGCTGAAGAAGATGGTCTCGGACGGCGCCTGGGAGGCTGCCGTGAAGAAGAACTTCGGTCCGGGCTACAAGTACGAGCCGGCTCCGCCGGTGGCCCCCGTCGGCTGACGATCGCCGCGGCGGTGACGCCCGCCCGTCTGGCCTGAAATAGGCCCCCGCCCCACGATGTGACGGCCGTGACCCCGCCCATGGGGTCACGGCCGCCCGCGTGATCCCGCTCAGACCACCGGAGCCTTGCTCCGCAGTACGGTCAGGAACTCCCTCATCCAGCGCGAGTGGTCGGGCCACGCCCTGGCCGAGACCAGCGTGCCGTCGACCACGGTCTCGGAGTCCTCGAACTCGGCGCCGGCCGCCTTCATGTCCAGCTCCAGTGCCGGGTAGGCGGTCACCCGGCGGCCGGTCAGCCCCCCGGCCGCCGCGGTGATGAGCGGGCCGTGGCAGATCTGGGCGATCGGCTTGTCCGATTCCGCGAAGGCGGCCAGGATCCGGCGCACCTCGGGATCGTTGCGCAGGTACTCCGGCGCCCGGCCGCCCGGGACGACCAGGGCCGCGTAGTCCTCGGTGACCACGTCGACGAAGGCCAGATCGGCGGGCCAGGTGTAGCCGGGCTTCTCGGTGTAGGTGTCGAAGCCGTCCTCGAAGTCGTGGACCACGAACCGCAGCTTCTTCACCTGCGGCGCCGCGATGTGGACCTCGTACCCCTCCTCGCGCAGGCGCTGGTACGGATACAGCACTTCCAGCGATTCGGCCGCGTCGCCGGTCACGATGAGGATCTTCACTGCCATGGGCTGCTCCCGATAGGGCTGGTCATGGTGGGTCCGGCCCCGCCGGGGGCCATCGCTACCCTGCCCGCGGCGGGTGGCCGGCACACACGAAGATCCGCAGTCCCGACACATGGTCTTCATCTGTTCGGCACATGACAATGTGACCCTCGCACTGCCACTGACACTCCGCCAATTCCCCGGGCGGGGACGGTGCGTTTGGAGAGGTACCCCCCACCAGATGAAGATCTCGCGCGTCACCCCCTGGGCGGCCGGCCTCGCCGCCGTCGCCCTGTTCGCCGTCCCGGCGGCCGCGTCCGCCGGCCAGCAGCCGGCAGCGGCCCCCGAGAACCCGACGGCCGCCGCGGCCGACCCGTACAGCGCATACACCGACTACGCCGACTACTACGCGGGCGCCCAGGGCAAGACGGGGCCCGCCCTGAAGAGCGCACTGCACGACATCATCAAGACCCAGTCCAAGGTGAGCTACGACGGCGTGTGGAACGCCCTGAAGGTGACGGACCAGGATCCGGCGAACGCCAACAACGTCATCCTGCTCTACTCCGGCCGCTCCCAGTCCAAGGCGACGAACGGCGGCGGGTCCAACGACTGGAACCGCGAGCACGTCTGGGCCAAGAGCCACGGCGACTTCGGCACAGCCACCGGCCCGGGCACCGACCTGCACCACCTGCGCCCCGAGGACGTCACCGTCAACAGCACCCGCGGCAACAAGGACTTCGACAAGGGCGGCAGCCCGGTCGGCGAGGCGCCGGGCAGCCTGACCGACGGAGACTCCTTCGAGCCGCGCGACGCCGTCAAGGGCGATGTGGCACGGATGCTGCTCTACATGGCCGTCCGCTACGACGGCGGCGACGGCTTCGCGAACCTGGAGCTGAACGACCAGGTCAACAACGGCTCCGCCCCGGCCCACGGGCGGATCAGCCTGCTGAAGCAGTGGAACCAGATGGACCCGCCGGACGCCTTCGAGCAGCGCCGCAACCAGGTCATATTCGATGTGTACCAGCACAACCGGAACCCGTTCATCGACCACCCGGAGTGGGTCAACTCCATCTGGTGACCGCCGCCGCCGGTCACGGCGTCCTGCGGGGGTTGGGCCGCGTCAGGCCGGGTATTCCCAGGCCAGAGGCTGCGATCCGCGCCCGACGGCAGCAGCCGGCGGAGGTACGTCGTGATGGACGGAGCCGGACTCTCCGATCGTGAGCAGCGCGCCCTCTCCGCGATCGAGGCCGAACTCAAGGGTGACCGTTCGCTCGACCGGATCCTGCGGTCCACGTCGCACCGACGTCATCGCACCGTGGCGGCCTGGCTGCTCGGTGCGGTGGCGGTGGCCCTCTTCGTGGCGGCCTCGGTCACCGTGTCCCGGCTCCTGCTCTGGGCCTTCGCCGCCGTGTGGACGGCGGCGGCCCTGCTGGCGCTGCCGCTGGTCACTCAATGGCTCCGGCGTCGCGGGCAGGGCCGCGGGCGCACCGGGCAGCTGTAGGGGCCGTAGGAGCCGTAGGATCCGTCCGCGGTCATGGCCGCCGGTCCGGGGCCGTCCGTGAACGGCGGCGCCCCTCCCCCCCGGGCCCCTCAGAGCCGGTCGGCGAGCGCCTTGAAGTCGGCCCAGGGCAGCTGGGGCGTGCGGGAGTCCCACACCTTCTGCGAGAGCGCGGCCAGCGGTGTCCGGATGCCCTGGGCCACCTGGGCCTGGGTCTGGGCGTTGGCGAGGTCGCTCCAGACGGCGAGGCGCGCGCCCAGGATCTGCGGCCCGTACGAGGCCGGGACGGGGGTCGTGCCGCGCAGGACGAGCGGGGTCCACTGTTCGTAGATCCGCTTCCCGGTGGGGTACGTGAACTGGTTGGGCTCCCCCAGCACGTAGTACAGGAACTCGTCGTTGAGGTTGACGACCTTGCGGCCCTCGCGCAGGTACTCCAGCGGCGGCCGGGCGCCCGTCTCCTTACCGGTCCAGTACTCGACCTGGATGTCCTTGGCGGCGCTCGTCACCCCGCCCGCGAAGAACCCGTCGTTCCACGCCTTGAGCGCCTTCCCCGACGGCCGGACGACGTCCGCGCGGTCGTTCAGCCAGCCCGTCGCCAGGTCCTGGACCCGCGCCGAGGGCCCGTACCGCTGCTGGGCGGCGCGGGCGAGCTGGGGGAAGGAGGCCTGCGGGTCGCGGTAGACCAGGGCCTGGTACTCGTCGGCGCCCAGGTGCCAGGCCTGTCCCGGGAAGAGCGGAATGTACTCGCGCAGCAGCTCGTCCACGAGCTTGGCGGACGCCGGGTTCGATATGTCGACGGCGCCCTTGACCGCCCGGCCCTGCGTGTCGCGGAGCTGGAGGTCGGGGTGGGCGCGCAGCACCGCGCCGAGGTGGCCGGGCGAGTCGATCTCGGGGACCACCGTGATGTGCAGCCGGGCGGCGAGCGCGTTGATGTCGCGGACCTGGGCCTTGGTGAGGTGCGGGGTGGAGACGATCTCGGGGTGCGTGTCGGACTGGATCCGGAAGGCCTGGTCGTCGGAGAAGTGCAGGCCCAGCTGGTTGAGCTTGAGGTCGGCCATCTCCCGCAGCCGGTCCTTGATCCACTCGGGGGTGAAGTGCTTGCGCGCTATGTCCAGGTTGAGGCCGCGCTGCGGTTTGGCGGGGGCGTCGCGCACGGTGCCCTCGGGGGCCGATCCGGCGCTCTTCACCGCCTGCTTGAGGGTGCGGGTGCCGTAGAAGACCCCGGCCTGGTCGGGTCCGTTGATGCGGACGCGGCCGTCCTTGACGTCGAGGGTGTACGACTCGGGACCTCCCGCCGCCCCGGCGTCCAGGGACAGTTCCACGTCACCGGCGCGCGGCGCCGCCGACTCTCCGTACCCGATGCGCAGTTCACCGGCGAGCAGCTTCGCCTCGTCCGACAGTGCGGCGGTGTCGTCCGGTGCGACGACGACACGGGCGTCGGGGGCGGGCTTCCAGCCGGGGCCGCGCGCGGGCACGTGCTCCCGGACCGCCGGGATGGTGCGCGGGGCCGTGGACAGGGCGTGGGTCGGGCTGGGTGTGGGAGTGGGGGCGGCCTCGGCCGGGGCGGCCGCCGTGGTGCGGGCGGCGGTGGTGGAGGAGGAGTCCCTGGCGCCCGGGGTGCGCACCTCGTCCGAGGCGGCCGTGCAGCCCGGGAGGGCAAGGGTGACCAGCGCGGCGACCGTGGCCGTCGCGATGACGTGGACCCTCTTGTTCCGCCTCGGTTTGCTCATCATGTGCCTGTTTCCCCCGTACCAACCTGGCACGGGGGACACGGGCGCGCGACCCGGCGGCCTCAGACAAGGGCTTCCAGCGCGGCGGCGGCGAAGCGGTGGTCCTGGTCGGGGGCGCCGCCGCCGACGCCGACGGCGCCGATGAGACGGCCCTCGCGGTGGACCGGCAACCCGCCCGCGATGAACAGCAGCGGGCGGTCGAGGGCCGTGGGCAGCGTGTGGAAGGGGCCACCGGGCAGGACGGCCTCGACGAGGTCGGCGGTGGGCGCTTTCAGCTGGAGCGCCGTGTAGGCCTTGCGGGTGCTGGTCTCGCCGGAGATCAGCACGGCGCGGTCGTCGCGGCGGAAGGCGAGCAGGTGGCCCCCGGCGTCGAGGACGGTGACGCTGACGCTGACCCCGGCCGCTTGGGCGGCGGACGCGGCGGTGGCGACGAGCAGGTCGGCGTCCTCGGTGGTCAGGGGGGCGACGGCGGTGCGTGTGGGGGTGGGGGTGGACACGGGGTGTTTCTCCTTGCGGGGGGGGTGCCTACGCGCGATCGGGAGGGACCGGTGGATGGATCAGTGGCGGGCGGGGACGGCCTCGGACGGCCCGGGCGCTCCGGCCGCCACGACGGCGCCGCGCTCGGGCCCGTCGCCGCGCTCGCCCCGGGCCGGGCGTCCCGCCGTGCGGCGTTCCAGTGCGCCGGAGACGAGGGCGAGCACCAGGGCGGAGGCGGCCAGGGCCGCGCCGACCCAGTTGGGGGCGGTCCAGCCGAGGCCGGCGGTGATCACGAGTCCGCCGAGCCAGGCGGCGAGGGCGTTGCCGAGGTTGAAGGCGCCGATGTTGACGGCCGAGGCCAGGGTGGGTGCCCCGGCGGCCTGGTCGAGGACGCGCTTCTGGAGCGGCGGCACGGTGGCGAAGCCGAGGGCGCCGATGAGGACGACGGTGACGGCGGCGCCGGCCTTGGTGTGTGCGGTGAGGGTGAAGACGGCGAGGGTGACGGCGAGGGCGCCCAGGGCCACGTACAGCATCGGCATCAGTGCGCGGTCGGCGTACCGGCCGCCGATGAGGTTGCCGGCGACCATGCCCAGGCCGAAGAGGACGAGGAGCCAGGTGACGGAGGAGTCGGCGAAGCCGGCGACGTTGGTCATCATCGGGGTGATGTAGGTGATCGCGGCGAAGACTCCGCCGAAGCCGAGGACGGTCATCGCCATCGCGAGCAGCACCTGGACGTTGCGGAAGGCGGCGAGCTCGCGGCGGATCCGCACGCCGCCCTCGGGGCTGGGCAGATCGGGGACCAGCCGGGCGATGCCGAGCAGACCGGCCACGCCGAGCGCGGCGACGATCAGGAAGGTGACGCGCCAGCCGATGGTCTGCCCGACGAAGGTGCCGAGCGGGACGCCGACGACGTTGGCGACCGTCAGTCCCGTGAACATCATGGCGATCGCGCCGGCCTTCTTCTCGGGGGCGACGAGTTCGGCGGCGACGACCGCGCCGATGCCGAAGAAGGCGCCGTGGGCGAGTGAGGCGACGACGCGGCCCGCGAGCATGAAGCCGAAGACGGGGGCCAGGGCGGAGAGCACGTTGCCCGCGATGAAGAGGCCCATGAGCAGCATCAGCATGCGCTTGCGGGGGATCCTGGTGCCGAGCACGGTCATCAGCGGCGCGCCGAGGACGACGCCGAGGGCGTAGCCGGTGACCAGGAAGCCCGCGGTGGGGATCGAGACCCCGTACGTGCCGGCGACCTCGGGGAGCAGGCCCATGATCACGAATTCGGTGGTGCCGATCCCGAAGGCCCCGACGGCGAGGGCGAGGAGTGCGAGAGGCATGGGGGAGGTGTCCTTCAGGGGAGGAGGTGGTGCGGGGGCGGGCGCCGACATGACGCAATTGGTTGCGCTCGCCACTTGCATGCGTCCACATTAATTGCAGACGCGGGATATTTGCAAGCGCGGGCTATTGCGCATGTGGACTATCCTGGTGGACACAGACCCAGCCCGGGACGCTTCGATGGAGGAGCCCATGACGGCCACGGACAGCGCGCTCACCGCCCTCTCCCAGGGCTGGTGCGCCCTCTCCCTCCTGCACGGGCGGATCGAGGCGCACATCGAACGGGCCCTGCAGGCCGGGCACGGCCTCAGCGTGCGCGAGTACTCGCTGCTCGACGTCCTCAGCCGCCAGCACAGCGGACCGGGCGGGCACCTGCGCATGCACCAGGTCGCCGAATCGGTGGTCCTCAGCCAGAGCGCGACGACCCGGCTGGTCAGCAGGCTGGAGGACCGCGGCCTGCTGAACCGCTACATCTGCGACACCGACCGGCGGGGCATCTACACCGACGTGAGCGAGGCGGGCCTGGCCCTCCTGGCCGCGGCCCGCCCCACCAATGACACCGCGCTGCGCGAGGCCCTCGACGCGGCCTCGCGCAAGCCGGAACTCGCCCCGCTGGTGGCGGCGGTGGAGAACCTCCGCCGCTGAGGGCCGGACGCCGGGCGACGAGCTACGGGCGCCCGGCACCAACCGGCGCTCCTTCGACGACAGGACCTAGCGCGAGGCCGATGCCGACGGCGGTGAGGGCGTCACGGAGGCGCCTCGCGCGCCGGACGGGCTCGCCGACGGGCTCGCCGATCCCGGCGACCGGGGAGAGCCCGTGGCCGACGGGCTCCCCGACCGGGAGGGGGACGAGGAAGCGGACGGGCTCCCCGAGGAGTCCACGCCCGGGTTGGGCCGCCCGGATCCGGACGGCGCCGGAGTCGGCGACTTCGAGTGCTCCGAGGACGGGCCGGGGGCCGTGATCCTCGGTGGAGTGGCCGGCAGCCCCGGGCCCGGCGACGCGTCCGGGGCCAGCAGCAGGTAGCCGACCCCGGCGGCTGCGGCGGCCGCCACCAGGCCCGCCAGCGGCAGCGCGAACCTCCGCAGCCCGGCCATCGGCAGCCGTCCGGCCCGCGCCCCCGGCGGATCCGCGGGCCGCAGTCCACGGACGTCGATGCTGTCCGCGCGTGCGTCGAGTGCCTGCCGCAGCCTGCGCTCGACGGGACGCTCGGCGAGGCGTTCGCCGTCACCCGTCATATCCGTCCCTCCAGAATCTTCTCCAGGGAGTCCAGGCCGCGGCTCGCGTTGGACTTCACGGCTCCCCGGCTGATCCCGAGGGTGGTCGCGATCTCCGCCTCGCTGAGATCGGCCCAGTACCGCAGCACCAGGACCTGGCGGCGGCGCGGCGTGAGCCGGCCGAGCGCGGCGAGCACCTCGCGGTGCGCCTCGTCCAGGACCACGCGGTCCTCGGCGGACGGAATGTCGGCCGCCACGGGCGGGGTCCAGGCCCGGGCGGTGCGCCTGCGGCGCAGCACGGAGCGCGAGGTGTTGACCACCGCGGTGCGCAGGTAGCCCAGGGCGTTGTCGACCTCGGTGATCTGTTCCCCGTGCCGCCGGTAGAGGGCGGTGAAGGCGTCCTGGACCACGTCCTCGGCGGTGGCCAGGTCGTCGACGAGCAGCACCGCCAGCCGGACCATCCGCAGCCGGTGCGCGTGGTAGAGCTCGGTGACGGTGGGCGGCCGCAGGTCGGCGTGGACCGTGTGGTCGTGCGGGTACGAGGACCCGTACGGGCCGCCGTACGGCCGCGGGGAGACGGGCGGGGCGGACCGCTCGCGCCGCAGCAACGACCACAGGCCCCGCCACCCCCGGCCGAAGCCGGGCGTGAGGGGGCCGACGTGTGGTGCGAGTTGGAGCACGGGGTTCCTCAGCTGTTCGCGCGGCGCCGCACGGCGTACAGGGCTCCCGCGCCGGCCAGGACCAGACCGGTGGCCCCCGCTCCCATGGCGACGGTGGTCGCCGAGGAGCCAGTATGCGCGAGCTCCGGGGTGCCGGGGGCGGCGGCCGGCTCGGAGGGCGACGCGCTGGGGCGGACGCTCGACCCCGGGGCCGACGGACTGGCGCTGGGGGCGGCGCTGGGGGACGCGCTCCTCGTGTCCGATCCCGCGCTCGGCGGGGTGCTCACCGACGGGGAGGGCTTGGCCACGCCCGCGCTGGGTGAGGCACTCGCGGGCACGCTGACGGCCGGGGAGGGCGCGGCCGCGCCACCGCCGGCGGCGAAGGCCGGGCCGGCGAGGGCGACGGCCACCCCGGCGGCGGCAGCGGTGACGGCCGTCCGGCGGAAGGCCGGGTGGACGCGCTTCAGGTTCTTCACGGTGGTTCTCCACGGTCGGGTCGGGGGCGCGGGACCACGCCCTTCACCCCCGCACGACGCGCGACCCCCCGGGAGGTTGCCGCCGCTTCGGAAGAACTTTCCGGCCGCTTTCCGGAAGGACACCCGCAAGGGCCGTGGCCAGGACCGCGATGCCCTCCTCGATCTCACCGGCCGGGCCCGCCGCGTAGCCGAGGACCAGGCCCGGCGGGCCCGGCCGGACTCGGTGCCAGGACAGCGGGTGGGTCTTGACGCCCAGGGCCAGGGCCGCCGAGGCAAGGGCGGTGTCCTCGAATCCGGCTCCCTCGAAGGTGACCATCAGGTGCAGTCCGGCCGCGGCGCCGTGCACCCGGGCGCCGGGCAACAGCTCGGTGACCGCCCGGAGCATGACGTCACGGCGACGGCGGTGGCGGCGCCGGACGAAGCGCAGATGCCGCTCCAGATCACCGGAGTCCATCAGCCGGGCCAGGACCAGCTGGGCGAGGACCGGGTTGCCGAGGTCGGCGTAGCGCTTGGCGGCGGTCACGGCGTCGAGCAGGCGCGGCGGGACCAGCAGCCATCCCAGGCGAAGGGCGGGGGCGAGGAGTTTGGACACGCTCCCCGCGTAGCAGACCCCCTCGGGCAGCAGGGCGCGCAGGGCGGGGACGGGGGCGCGGTCGTAGCGATGCTCGGCGTCGTAGTCGTCCTCGATGACCAGTCCCCCGGCGGCCGCCCAGCCGAGCAGGTCCCGGCGGCGCTCGCCGTCGAGGACGACCCCGGTCGGGAACTGGTGCGCCGGTGTGAGCAGGACGGCGCCGGCCCCGCTCGCCCGGAGCCCGGCCACGTCCAGCCCGGCCCCGTCGACCCGTACGGGGACCGTCTCCAGCCGCCCGTACTCCAGTTGCTGCCGGGCGCCGAGCGAGCCGGGGTCCTCGACCGCGACCCGGTGCACGCCCTCCTCCCGCAGGACGTGCGCCAGCAGCGCCAGCGCCTGGGCCACGCCCGCGACGACGACCACCTCGTCGGGGTCGGCGCGGATCCCCCGGTTCCGGGCCAGCCAGCCGACGACCGCCTCGCGGAGCGCGGGCGCGCCCTGGGGGTTCCCGTAGCCGAAGTCCGCCGAGGTGAGCGCGCCGAGCACCCGGCGCTCGGCCTGCAGCCAGGCGGTACGCGGGAAGGCGGTGAGGTCGGGCACCCCGGGCGAGAGGTCGATCCGGCACGGTACGGCGCGCAGGGCGTCCACCGGCCCGCCGCGCGCGGGGGCGGCAAAGGGGGCGGAAGGGGTGGGGGCGGAGACGGGTGGTGGGGCGGCGACGACCACGGTGCCGCCCCGGCCCCGCCCGCTGACCTGGCCGCTCTCCGCGAGGCGCTGGTAGGCCTCGGTGACGAGCCCGCGGGAGACGCGCAGTTCGGCGGCGAGGACGCGGCTGGCCGGGAGCCGGCTGCCGACCGGGAGGGTGCCGTCGGCGATGGCGGCCCGCAGCCGGCCCGCGAGCCATTCGGTACGGCCGCCGGGCGGGACCGGACCCACGTCGAGCTGGAGGAAGTCCGAACCGCTCGGACTTTTGGACCCCTCGGAGGCACCCTCATTGGACCTGCTCATGGGGCCATTGTGCGGCCACGCTGGATCGCATGCACTCACCCCGCGCCTCTGCCTCCGGCTCCGTACCCACCGCCGGCCCCGTCCCCTCCCCCGGCTACGGCTCCGCATCAGACTCCGGTGCCGCGCCCGCCTCCACGGCGCTCCGGGACCTGGCGCCGGGCATCGCCGGGATGGCACTGGTCGGCAGCAGCGTCACGGTCTCGCGGGCGCTCGTCGACGCCCCGCTGTTCGCCACCCAGGCTGTCCGGTACACGGCCGCCGCGCTGCTGCTGTTCGCCCTGGCCCGGGCCGCCCGGGTGCCGGTCCACCTGCCGCGCGGCCGGGAGTGGCTGTGGCTGGCGGGGATCGCGGCGGCCGGGCTGGTGCTGTTCAACGTGGCCGTGGTCCGCGGGGTGGCGCATGCCGAACCGGCCGTCATCGCCGTCGCGGTGGCCTCCGTACCGATTCTGCTGGGTCTGATCGGGCCCGTACTGGAGGGGCGGCGGCCCAGCCGTCGGGTGCTGCTGGCGGCTCCGGTCGTGGTGGCCGGGGCGGTACTGGTCGAGGGGACGGGCCGGACGGACGCCGCCGGGGTCGCCTGGGCGGCGCTCGCGCTGGGCTGCGAGGCGGCGTTCACCCTGCTCGCGGTGCCGGTGCTGCGTCGGCACGGCGCGTGGGGTGTGTCCGTGCACGCGGTGTGGCTGGGGGCGCTGATGCTGGTGGGGCTCACGGTCCTCTTCGAGAGCCCGGCCGAGGTGACCTCGCTCGATCGGTCGCAGTGGGCGGCGGCCGCATACCTCGCCGTCATGGTGACGGCGGTGGCCTTCCTGCTCTGGTACCGCACGGTGGCCGCCGTGGGCGCGGGCCGCGCCGGGCTGCTGACCGGGATCGCTCCCTTGGCCGCGGCCGGTGCCGGGGTCCTCGCGGGCAGCGGGGTCCCGGGCCCGACGGTGTGGGTGGGTCTGCTGGTGGTGATCGTGGGGCTGGCCGCGGGCCTGCGTCCGGAACGTGCCCCGTCGGCGGACGCGCGGGAGCCCCGCACCGACCGGGCTCCCGCGTCCCCTTGAGGCGCCCGGCGGGCCGGTGACGAGGATCCGGCCCGCGTCAGCCGCCTGTCCGGGCGGCAGGCGGGGACGGCGGGGGCGGTCCGCTCCCGCGCACGGCAGTCCGTACCGGGCGCGGCCGGCGTCCGGTCACACGCTCCGGCGCGCGTAGCAGAAGAGGTGCTCCTCGGGGCCCGCCCGGTCGTCGGCGGGCTGGAAGTGCGCGGTGTGGTGGTGCAGCACCTCCAGGCCGCGGTCGGCGAGCCTGGCCAGGTGGTCCGCCGTGGAGAGGCTGCTGACGGTGACCTCGTGGCCCATCCACTCGATGTCCAGGCCCCGGATGTCCCCCGGCACCGTGGCCATCACGAAGTACCCGCCCGGGGCGACCCAGGACGCCATGCGGTCCAGTGCTCCGGCGACCTCGGGCTGGTCCATCACCAGGAGCGGGAAGAAGGAGCAGACGGCGTCGAAGCCGGCCCGCCGGGGCGTGTATGTGCGTACGTCGGCCTGTTCGAAGTTCGCCTGCGGGACTCTGGCGCGGGCCAGTTCGACCATGGCCGCCGACACGTCGATACCGGTGACGGCGCAGCCGGCCCGGACCAGCGCCTCGGCGGTGGGCCGTCCCGTGCCGCTGCCCACGTCCAGCACCCGCGCCCCGGCGGGCAGTCGGGCGGTGAGCCAGTCAAGTGCCGCCAGCTGACCGGGCACTCGGCCGAACACTTCCTCGTAGCGCTCCCCCAGCTCGTCGAACACGTCTGCCGCCGACTTGCGTTGACTCATCGGGCCGCCCCTTCGTCTCGGGCGACCACCGTACCGGCCGGTGCGGTGGCGGGCGACGCCCCCGTTAGGATCTGGTGCCAGTGATCATCAAGGGGGAGCCCATGTCCAACGCCGACGCCGCCGTACTGAAACCGCTCGGACCGGAGGATCCGCAGGAGATCTCCGGATACCGGCTGCTCGCGAAGATCGGTGAGGGCGGCATGGGCTCCGTCTACCTCTCGCGGACCCGGGGGAACCAGCCGGTCGCCCTGAAGGTCATCCGCCGGGAGTTCGCCCAGGAGCAGGACTTCCGGGTCCGCTTCGAACGTGAGGTGCAGGCGGCCCGCCGGGTGCAGGGCTACCACATCGTGCCGGTCCTCGACCACGACACCAGCGGTGAACAGCCCTGGCTGGCGACCGCGTTCGTGCCGGGCCTGGCGCTCGACGACGCCCTCGCCACCCACGGCCCGCTGCCGCTGCCCGCGATGTTCCAGCTGATCGGCTGCACGGCGCAGGCCCTGCACTCCGTCCACGCCGCCTCGGTGGTGCACCGCGATCTGAAGCCGAGCAACATCCTGCTCGGTTCGAACGGCCCCTGGGTGATCGACTTCGGGATCGCACGGGCCACCGACACCACCCAGCTGACGCGCAGCGGCGGGTTCATCGGGACGCCCCAGTACATGTCGCCCGAGCACGCGCTCGGCCGCACGGTCACCCCGGCGACCGATGTCTTCGCCCTCGGGCTGATCGCCGCGGTCGTGGCCACCGGCCGCCACCCGTACGGCGACGGGGCGGGCCTGTCCATCGCCGCGGCGATAGCCAACACCCCGCAGCAGGCGCCGGATCTGACCGGCTACCCGGAGCCGCTGCGACAGCTGCTGGAGCGCTGCCTGCACGCCGACGCCGAGCAGCGGCCGCGCCCGGCCGAGCTCGCGGAGTGGTGCGGCCGAGTGGCGGGACGGGACCTGCGCGACTTCAACGGGTGGCTGCCCGGGCCGCTGGCCGCGGAGATCGCCCGCCGCGAGCAGTCGGCGCAGGCACAAGCCCAGGCGCAGGCTCCGTCCACGACTCCGGCCCCGGCCCCGGCCCCGGCGCCTGCCGCCGCGCCTGCCCCGGCGTCGGCTCGGACCCCGCCCCCGCCCCCGGCGTACGCGCCCACGCAGGCCTCCGGGCCGGTCCCCATGGCCTACGCGCCGACCCAGGCCCCGGTGTACGGCGCGCCCACCGCCGCCGCCACCGCACCGGCCTATGCCCACTCCTCCGCCCACGCCGCTCCGGCGGCGCCCGCGCCCGCTCCCCCGGCGCGCCGAAGCCGCGTACCCCTGGCCGTGGGTGCGGGAGTCCTGGCCGTCGCCGTCGCCGCGGGCGGTACCTGGTACCTGACGCGCGAGGAGGACAAGGGCGCGAAGCAGACGGCGGACGCCCCGAAGGACTCCGCGGCGCCGGTGGCGCAGGCCGACGGCCGGACCCCCTCGGCGTCCGCCTCGGCGTCGGCCTCGCCCTCCGGTCGCACCTACACCGCGGTGTTCAAGGACAGGCCCTTGAAGCTCCTGGCACCCAGGGAGTTCGGCAAGGTCAACGACGTCGACCTCGACTTCCCCAAGGTGGCCACCTCCGACGAGATCGGCTGGAAGGACCGGGAACTGGCCATGGGCTTCGAGGACATCAAGAACGGAACCTCGTTCGGCAAGAGCAAGGGTGCCACCCCCGAGGCGTGCGAGACCGGTGCGGCCACCGATCCCATCCCGGACCGCCTGCCGCAGTCCGACCTCAGCGGTGCGGACAGCGCCATCGTCCAGGGCGACCTGCTCTGCACCGTCACGTCCAAGGGCAACCTGGCCATGATCAAGATCGTCGGCGTCGAACCCTCGACGGACAGGCTGCACAAGGTCCCGACGTACCTCACCGAAGTGACGCTCTGGAAGCGGTAGTTGCTGCCGAAGACGGGGCATCGGCCGGTCGGAGTGGCAGGATGCCCGGTCATGGGAACGAGAGACGACAGCGACGAGGCGTACGTCATCGGGCTGTGCGACCGGATCCTCGGCGAGGACGCCCTGCCGCAGCACAGGTTCGACTGGCTGCTGGGCGACCCCGGAACGAGCGGTCGCCGCGCCAGGCTGCCGGTCGACGCCTACTGGCCCGGCCACGAGCTCGTGGTGGAATACCGCGAACTGCAGCACGACCGGCCCGTGCCCCACTTCGACAAGCCGGACCGGCTCACGATCAGCGGCGTTCACCGCGGCGAGCAGCGTGCCCTGTACGACGCGCGGCGCGACGTGGAGATCCCGGCGCACGGGCTGCGGCTGGTCGTCGTCCGCCCCGCCGACCTCGACGCGGACGGCCGCGGCCGTCTGCGCCGCACCGAGCCGGCCGACCTGGCGGCGCTGAGGACGATCCTCGCCCGCGGGAGCGCCGAGGACCGCGGGGAGCGGCGGCCGGCCCCGTGACCGGGCGTCGTGGCCATGCACCCATGGCCCCGCACGCCTGTCACACGGGCCGTTCCATGCAGACGAGCAGGTCCCGCTCGTCCCACGAATCGGTGCGGGCGAACCCGAGCCGCTCGTACAGTGCGATCGCGCCCGCCCGCCACTTCCACACCGACAGCCGCACCGCACCGGTCCCGCTCTCCGCGGCCTGCGCGAGGGCGGCGGCGACCAAGCGGGACGCGATGCCCAGCCCGCGGAACTCCGGGGCCGTCCAGAGCCTCTTCACCTCGGACCGCCCCTCGGCCGGGGCGGTCACCACCAGGCAGCCCACGGCGGCGTCCCCGCTCATCGCGAGCAGCACGGTGTCCGCGGCGAACGCGGTTCGTGGATCCGCGATCTCCGCCCGGTAGCGGCCGGGCAGTTCCTCCACCCCGGCCACGGCCTCGCCCTTCTCGGCCTGGGTCCGCAGATGGTAGGCGGCCAGCAGTTCGGCCAGCCCGTCCCGGGCGGCGAGGGCACTGCCGGGCACGCGGACGACGACGACCTCGCGTTGAGCATTCACGCCACCGAGCATCGCATCCCCGCCGCACAGCCGTCCGGCCGGAGGGGTCAGGCGGGGACGAGGACCACGGCCGTCCCGTACGCGCAGACCTCGGTGCCGACGTCCTGCGCGTCGGTGACGTCGAAGCGCATCATCAGCACGGCGTTCCCGCCGCGCGCCTTCGCCTGTTCGATGAGGCGGTCCATGGCCTGGTTCCGGGTCTCCACCAGGGTCTTGGTGAGGCCCTTCAGTTCGCCGCCGATCATCGACTTCAGGCCTGCGCCGATCTGGCTGCCCAGGTGACGGGAGCGGACGGTGAGGCCGAAGACCTCGCCGATCACCCGCTCGACCCGGTAGCCGGGGACGTCATTGGTCGTCACGACGAGGACGCCGCTCTCGTGCGCGCCGGCGCCGCCGCCGTAGTCTTCGATACCCATGGCCCCCACTCTGGCGCGGGCCGTCGCCTCCCGCACGCCGAACCGCGCGTTCGTAGCATCCGGGCGGCCACGCCCGGACCCGTACGCCAGGACCCCGGCCCGGCGTGGCCGGACATACCGCCCTGCCCCCGCAGCGGTGCACCTGCGTTGTCACGCCGCAGGGTGGGCGGTGACGTGCACGCGAACCCTTGCGCGTACTCCCCAGGTTGTATGGCGTCGCCCCCCAGGACAGTAGGCGGGTCTCCACCCGTGGAGGGGCGCGGTGGGGGCGGTCCGCCCGTAGATTTTCCTCTGCCGGTTCACCGGCCGGTACAGGCCCTGTACTCACGGGTCCCGGTGTGCGCGGCCGTGCCCGTTCGGGGGAGGGCACGGCCGGCGCATCCCGAGTGGCCAAATTGGTCATATCGGGTTAAACGGCGGTGAGCCACCGGCACTAAGCGCCCCGTCCTCTCCATAGTCGTCCCTGGCAACCACCTGGTTGCCGCCCCGTGCCGCGCGTCGCGGCCGGGTGGATGTCTTCGTAGAGGAGCCGGCTCATGCTGAAGCCCACCAGAACCACCCTCGCTCTCGCCACCGGCAGCCTGGTTCTCGGTCTGGTCGGAGCGGGCGGCGCCGTCGCGGACGACGGTCCGACGGACAATCCGGCGCCGCAGGAGATCGTCGTGGGCGGGGCGCAGCCCGGGGTGTACCCCGCCCAGCGTGCCACCGGCCGGGTCGTGTCGAAGGGCCCGCTGACGGTCCGCAGCAGGCCGAGCACCCGCGCGCAGTCCCTCGGCCACGTGTACCCGAACACCAAGGTCCAGATCGCCTGCAAGAAGCACGGCGACAAGGTGAACGGCAACAGCATCTGGTACCGCCTGGCCGAGCGGAACAGCGACTGGGGCCAGGACGCCGCGATGCCCAAGATCGCGTACGACAAGGAGCGCTGGGTCTCCGCCCGCTACGTCAAGAACCTCTCCGAGGTGAAGTACTGCCGCTGACCCGACCGCAGTCGGCATGGGGCAGTAGGCAGTAGGCAGTAGGCAGTAGGCAGTCAGTCCACCGGGCGTACGGCACGCGGGCCCACGCACCGCACTCCGTACGCCCGGACCCGCTCCCGCAGTTCGCGGTCGGCCGTGACCACGACACAGCCGCGCTCCGCATGGGCGGCGGCCAGCTCCACGATCCGGTCGTCCCCGCTCCCGGGCGCCGGGTCCACCCGTACGCCGGGAACGGACTCGATGCCCCGGGCGGCGCCCTCGACGACGAGGATGATCTCCTCGTCCCCGACCCGCGCGGCCAGCAGGTCGCGCAACCGGACGGCCGCGCCCCGCCGGTCCCGCCACCAGCCGTCCGGCACCGAGCCGACGACGTTCGCGCCGTCCACGATCAGCACGCTCGCCACGTGGCCGGACCCTCAGAAGTCGCCGTAGTTGACCTGCCAGGTGGGCAGGCCCATCCGGCGCCAG
The DNA here is from genome assembly GCF_045160505.1 of Streptomyces sp. NBC_00029. Classification (NCBI taxonomy): domain Bacteria; kingdom Bacillati; phylum Actinomycetota; class Actinomycetes; order Kitasatosporales; family Streptomycetaceae; genus Streptomyces; species Streptomyces sp. NBC_00029. The sequence continues at coordinate 8,134,179 of NZ_CP108292.1, read as the reverse complement.
ATCGCGACCACCCGGTCGCGGTCGTCGAGCGAGACCCGTACGGCGTACCGGTGACGCACGTGCGCGTCGAACAGCTCCGCCTTCACCACGTCGTCGCGGCGCGTGTCACCGGCCGCGCGCATCCACAGCTCGTCGTACGGCACCTCGTGGCGCCGCAGCCAGGACTCGGTCTGCGGGCGGTGTTCCTCGCCGCGCCCCGACAGCAGCACGATCACGTCGCCGTCGGCACGCCGGAAGGCGTCGAGCGCGTGCCGCACCGACTCGTTGAGCAGGTCGAGCTCGCAGCGCGAGAAGTCGTACGGTCCCCGGTCGCCGGTGATGGCGAGGGTGCCGTCGATGTCGCACATCACCGCGGCCGGCAGTGCCGGGTCGGGGACGTACTCCGTCACCGGAGGCGCGGCCACTCCGCTCGCCCCGCCGTTCATCCACTCCGCCGTCAGCCGCCAGCCACCCTTGCGGACCTTCGCGTGCTTCTCGGCCAGGATGCGGATGATCTCCTCGCCGACCTGACGCTCCCGGGCGGCGTCCCGGCGCAGGCACTCCTCCAGCGGGACGTCGGTGAAGTCGTGCACGACGAAGGTCGCCAGACCGCCGACCGCGGCCTTGAGCCGCTTGGGGATGTGCTTGGTCAGGTGGGTGTTGTCGACGACCACGTCGAAACCGCCGTCGACCGCCGCGCGGACCGCCGCGTCCTGGACGGTCAGGACCGTCTGCTCGTGCGCGTAGCTGCGGCCCCGCCCGGGGTCGGGCAGGTCGAGCATGAGTCGCAGGTCGTCGAGGTTGACGCGGCGCATGCGGCCGCCGGCCTCGGCCTGCAGGGCGCGCGCGGCAGTCGTCTTGCCGGAAGCCGGCAGGCCCGTCATCAGGTGGACGACGGGCAGCGGGGCCTCCTCGGCAGCGGCCACGGGTGTCTCTTCGGACACGGGTCAGTTCTCCTCGTCGTTCGTGAAGGGGTCGGAGGTCTCCGGCCGTACGTTGCGCCACACGGCGAGCTCCGTGGGCCGGCCGTCCAGGCGCAGGAACATCGCGGGCCTGACCTCACGGTCGGGCAGTTCCTTCACGGCGCGGGCGAAGGCCCCCCGGTCGGCGGCCAGGTGTGCGAGCGACGCGTACGCCTCGTCGATGGCGCGCTCGCGCCGTGCGGCCTCGCCCTCGATCCGGTCGATCACCTCGCGCACCCAGGCGTCGAACTCGTCCGGCACCTGGTCCAGCAGCGCGTCCAGCGGCTTGCCGCCCGAGGCCTCGATCTCGGCGACCGTGGAACCGAGGCCCTGGGCGACCTGCTTGGCGGGCAGGCCGGCGAAGCGCTGGATGCCGTGGGCGCGCCAGATGTCCCGCTCGGTGACCTTGGTGAGCACGCGGTGGAGCCGTACGTACTCGGACAGCTTGGCCTTCGCGCGCACGCCGGAGGCGAACCGCAGCACGAAGCCCTCCGCCTGGGTGCCGGTCGCGGCGGCGCCGCCGGGCAGGGTGTTGGACTCGGTCAGTGCGACCAGCTCGTCGATGGGCATGGCGGGCCACACCGTGACGACCGAGCCGATCGCCTCCCAGTGGGACGCGGCCTCGGCGAGCGGGACCTCGGTGCCGTCCTGGCCGAAGGCGGCGAGGAGGACGAGGTCCCGGCGCTCGCCGTAGTCGACCACGATGCGGTTCTGCGGGTAGAGGATCTCCGCCAGGTACGTGGTGCCGGGACGCAGAGCGGCGGTGTCCCGGCCGTCGAGCCGGCGCTGGGCCCAGGTCGCCTGGGCGCTGATGAAGGACCCCTTGGAGGCGACCCGCCAGCGGCCCGCGTAGTGGAAGACGACGGCGAGGCTGCCGTCGACCTTGTCGTACACCTCGAACGGCTCGTCCGGGAGGGCGGGGGCGTACGGCTGGCCGGACTCGTGCTCGCCGACGTTGAAGAACTTCGGCAGCGGCAGGGCGACGATCGCGCCGGTGGTGTCGTCGGCGACGAGTCCGCGGCAGCGTGTGGTGACCTCGTTCCAGACGCGTTCGTACTGGGCCGTCCGGGTGTAGGTGTAGATGGACAGCGGCAGTTCGGGGTGCGACTTGCGGGTCACGTACCCGGCGTCGATCGAGTCCGCCAGCGCCTGTGCGGGCAGCAGGTCATGCAGAGTCAGGGTCTCCTGGCTCATGGGGTCCTCCCGGTTTGAGATGGCTCATTCTCACGTGCGGGAGGGTGTGCCCGGTAGTCAATTATGCCTGGTCGGGGCACCGCCCAGGCGGTTGATGTCGGCGGGCCGCAGGATGTGGCCGGGGACCTCGGTGCCGGGCGTGGCGACGGCGATCATGGCTCGGCCGAAGGCCTCGGAGGTGATGACGCTGTTCGGGGCGACCCATCGGACGAGGGGGACCAGGGGGCCGAGGACCGCGTAGAACATCCGGGAGATGCGGGCCTTCGAGGGCACGCCGCGCACCGGCTGGACGATCCCGGGGCGGAACATGTAGGCGCGGAAGGGCAGTTCCAGCAGGTCGTTCTCGGTCTTCCCCTTGACCCGGGCCCACATGGAACGGCCCTGCACGGTGCTGTCCGTGCCCACGCCGGACACGTAGACGAAGGTCATGCCGGGGTTGGCGGCGGCCAGCGGCCGGGCCACGGCGAGCGTCAGGTCGTGGGTGACGCGCCGGTAGGCCTCCTCCGTCATGCCGACGGAGGAGACGCCGAGGCAGAAGAAGCAGGCGTCGTACGCGGCCGGGTCGACCCCGGCCGCGGCAAGGTCGGACGGATCGTCCTGGACGCACTCGCGCAGCTTGGGGTGGCTGACTCCGAGCGGTGTGCGTCCGATCGCGAGGACGCTCCCGACCGCATCGTCGCGCAGGCATTCGCGCAGGACGCCCCGGCCGAGCATGCCGGTCGCACCGAAGAGGATGACGTTCACACGGGCAGCGTAGGCGTCTCGCCGACATCTCGCCGGACGACCCGGTCCGGCAGGATCTCGAAGAGACGACCTAGTGGGAGACGCAGAGCTCGTTGCCCTCGGGGTCGGCGAGGGTGGTCCAGACGCTCGGGCCCTGGCGGCCCTCGTGGAGGTGCTTCGCGCCGCGGGCGATGAGGCGTTCGACCACCGTCTGCGGGTCGTCGGAGCCGGTCCGGACGTCGAGGTGGACCCGGTTCTTGACGGTCTTGGATTCGGGGACGAGCTGGAACAGGACGCGGGGCGCGCCCTCCAGACCCTCCGGGTGGCGGATGGCGGCTCCCACCTTCCAGACGAGGGTGCCGCGGTGGGTCTTGGTGTCGTCCTCGGTCGCGTGGCCCGCTTCGATCAGGCCGCGGATGAACGGCTCGTCGCTCGGCTCCACTTCCCAGCCCAGGGCGTCGGCCCACCAGTCGGCGAGGCTGTGCGGGTCGGCCGAGTCGATGGTCACCTGGAATGTGTAGGCCATGCCGGGACCCTACTGAGGTGCCGTCGTGACTGCCACACGGCGGCGTGCGCCAACCGGGGCCGCGTCATCGGCGCTCCGCCCCGCGCCGGGCGCCGAGATGAGAGGCGACCAGGGCGGCGAAGGTCAGCAGCCAGGCGCCCACGGAGACCCAGAGCAGTACCTCGCCCAGCGGGCGCAGCCAGGGGATGCCGGCCGGGTCCGCCACGGACAGGCAGGCGGTGGCCGTCATGCCGAGCGGGAAGACGGTGGCCCAGCGCCGGATGTCGTAGCGCGGCCTCGGGTGGCGCAGTTCGGCGGCGAGGAGGACGACGTACCAGACGAGGGACAGGACGAGCAGGGCCAGCGTGACGGTACGCAGGGTGCCGTGCGCCGAACCGGTCCATACGGGTGAGGCCGTGAGCTTGGATCCGGCAAGGGCCGAGATGGAAAGCGCACCGCCCGCCACCCAGTGGTCCCCCGCCCCGCCCACCACCTCTCGGAGGTCGAAACGGAAGAGGGCCGCCAGGTAGAGCAACAGCCCGAGGCAGAAGGCGGCCAGTGCCGCCCAGGCCAGCCAGTCCACATGCTCGGCGGTGGCGAGGGAGGCGGCGAGGACGGAGAGCCCCTGGGTGGCCACGCAGCCGAGGAACGCCGCCCCGGGCATGCGCTGCCCCCAGTGCCGGACGACGTTGATCAGCAGTCCCGGCCACACCACGGTCGCCAGCACGAGCAGCACGGCAGCGGCCGTCTGCCACCCCTGCGCCGAGAGCCGGGCTCCGATGACGGCTGTGGCGGCGACGGCCGTCAGCGCGGCCGGGGTGTCGGCCTCCGCCCGGAACCGTCCGCGGTCGCCCAGCAGCCGGAAGGTGAAGTCGGCGGCGAGTACGAGCCACAGCGCCCCGGCGACGGCGAGCGCGGCCAGCGACACCACCTCGTACCCGGTCAGGTGCAGGCCGACGGAGATGATGCCGGTGGCCATGACGGCGGCTCCCGCCGCCGGCGGGAGTCCGGTCCACCAGTCACGGCCGGGGAGGATGCTCACGCCTCCAGCGGACCCCACCGTTCCGCGGGCCGCCAGTGGACAGGGCCGACCGGCGCGGGAACCACACGGCCGGGTGGGCATGGTTCCTGCGCGCCGGTTCGAGCGAGCCTGCGCGCGATGCACATGCGGGTATCCGGGCCGGTCCTGGGATCGGAGTCGGGCGCGGACCTGTCGGTCCGTCACCGGGGGCGGACCGGCGGGTCCCCGTCCCCCGTGCGCCGGGCGGGCGCTGCCGCGTCAGGGTGGGCCGCCCGGGTCCCCGGCCCGCCGGCCGCCGCGCGCGCCGACGGCGTGGCCCGAGGGGCGCGCTGTAGCGTCGGACGCCCTCGGTGGTGGCCGGAACTCGCGCTTGTCAGCCCGGTAAGGCCTACCTAACCTATGGCTCGCCCTCGATCGAGGGCCTCGGCACGACTTCGGGACCCGTCCCCTACCGAAGGAGCCTCCCCCATGAACGCCCGTCTCGACCATGCCCAGCCCTATGCCGTCGGCCTGTTCCGGATCGTCACCGGACTGCTCTTCGCCTCGCACGGTGCGGCCTCCCTCTTCGGTGTCCTCGGCGGTGCGCACGGTGGTGGCACCGTCGCGGCCGGAACCTGGCCCGGCTGGTACGCCGCCGCCATCCAGCTCGTCGCCGGCGCCCTGATCCTGCTGGGTCTCGGCACGCGGGCGGCCGCCTTCGTCGCCTCCGGCTCGATGGCGTACGCGTACTTCACCGTGCACCAGCCGGGTGCGCTGTGGCCGCTGCAGAACGGCGGCGAGGCCTCGGCGATGTTCTGCTGGGCCTTCCTCCTGCTGGTGTTCACCGGCCCCGGCGCGCTGGCGGTGGACGGGCTGTTCTCCTCGCGGTCCTCGGCCTCGGTCGGACGCCGGGACGAGAACCGCCCGGAGACCGTGACCGCCTAGATGAACAGCTCCTCGGCCATCTGACCGTTCGAACGCCCTGCCCCGCCGGGGTCGCGCTCGGCAATCCCTCGCCACGGCCCGCGGCGCCCCGCTCCTGCGGCTCCGCGGGCCCGGACGCGCGGACGAAGCTGCGGCTGAACGCGGCCTGTCGGACGGCCGTGCCCTGCCGGGCACGTTGACCCGTCAGCTGCATGCGGTGTCTTCCGTGCGCAACTCGGCGGTGTGCTGCCGGTGTTCACGGAACCGATGGCCGGTCATGCAGGCGACACCCAGGGACAGGTACGGGATCAGGCTCGTGTTCATCGAGCCGTTCGGGCCGACCGACAGCAGTGCGGCGTCCGGGCACTCCACGCGAACACCATGACGAGGGCGAACGCGTCGGCGCCCGGACGGTGGCCGATAGCCTGGGTGCATGGAGGAACTGGGTGGGGTGGAGATCGTCGGCTTCGCGGACGCCGAGGCTTTCGAGAGCTGGCTGGCCGAGCACCACACGCGCCACGAGGGCGTGTGGATCAAGCTGGCCAAGAAGAAGTCCGGGATCGCGTCGGTCACCGACGACGAGCTGGTCGACATCGGGCTGTGCTACGGCTGGATCTCCGGGCAGCGGCGTGCCCTCGACGAGCGCCACTACCTGCAGAAGTACGTACCCCGCCGGCCCAGGAGCCTGTGGTCGCAGGTGAACGTCGACAAGGTCGCGGAGCTGACGGCCGCGGGGCGGATGCGCGAGCCGGGTCTGGCCGAGGTGCGCAGGGCGCAGGCCGACGGACGGTGGACGCACGCCTACGAGTCCCAGCGGACGGCGACGGTGCCACCCGATCTGGCGGCGGCGTTCGAGGCGGATCCGGAGGCCCGGAAGGCGTTCGAGGCGCTCGACCGGACCGGGCGCTACCAGGTGATCCTGCCGTTGCTCCAGGCGCTCACGCCGGAGACCAGGCGGGCCCGGCTCGACCGGGCGGTGCGGCTGCTTCGGGAGGACGCCCCATAGGCGCGGGGCGCGGGCGCAGGACGCGGGAAGGCGTCAGGCCTGGCCTCCCCGTGGGGGAGCCAGGCCTGGCGGGAGGCGGAGCCGCAGGTCAGGAGCGCTGGTCGCGGGCCTTCTCGGCGCGCTCCGCGTTCTTCTCCTTGATGCGGACCGTTTCCTTGCGGACCTCGGCCTGGGTGGCGCGCTCGCGCTGCAGCCACTCGGGGGCTTCCTGCTTCAGCGCTTCGATCTGCTCCGTGGTGAGGGGCTCGGTGACCCCGCCGCGGGCGAGGCCTGCGATGGAGACGCCCAGCTTGGCCGCCACCACCGGTCGGGGGTGCGGACCGTTGGCGCGCAGCTCCTGCAGCCACTGGGGCGGCTCGGCCTGGAGCGCACTCAATTCGCTGCGCGAGACGACACCCTCCTGGAACTCTGCGGGGGTGGCCTCGAGGTACACGCCCAGCTTCTTCGCCGCGGTCGCGGGCTTCATCGTCTGGGTGTTCTGGTGCGACGTCATGGTGTCAAGAGTATCGAGCGTGTGCGCTACCTCCGACCACGACCGGTAACCTTGCGGGGTGACAGGCTCGGAAGTACCAGTACCCCCTTCGTTCCGGCTCGCTTATGTCCCCGGGGTGACACCCAGCAAATGGGTGCGTATCTGGAACGAGCGGCTGCCCGACGTCCCCCTGACCCTGGTCGCGGTGTCCCCGACCGAGGCGTTCGGCGTACTGCGGGCGGGCGGCGCCGACGCCGGGTTCGTGCGGCTGCCGGTCGACCGTGACGACCTCAGCGCGATCCCCCTCTACACCGAGACCACGGTGGTCGTCGTCCCCAAGGATCACCTCGTGGCCGCGGCCGAGGAGGTGTCCACCGAGGACCTCGCCGACGAGATCGTGTTCCACCCCCTCGACGACACCCTGGCCTGGGAGCAGCTGCCGGGGAAGCCCGCGATCGAGCGCCCCGAGACGACGGCGGACGCGATCGAGCTGGTGGCGGCCGGGGTGGGCGTGCTCGTCGTCCCGCAGTCGCTCGCCCGTCTGCACCACCGCAAGGACCTGACCTACCGGACGGTCTCGGACGCGCCCGCATCGCGGGTCGCGCTGTCGTGGCCGCAGGAGGAGACCACCGATCTGGTGGAGGAGTTCATCGGGATCGTCCGCGGCCGGACCGTGAACAGCACGCGGGGCCGCGCGCCGACCCCGCCGCAGCCCAAGACGAAGCGCAAGCGCCCGGAAACGGGTGCGGGAGCGGGCGGCGCCGGCGGGGCTCAGCGGAAGTCGGGGGCCGGCAAGGCCGGGGCCGGCAGGTCGGGGTCCGGGAAGCCGGCGGGCAAGAACACCCGCGGCGGTTCCGGTGCCCCCAAAGGCGGCGGCAAGAGCGGCAAGCCCCGGCGCCGTCCGTAGGAGGACGTAGGGCCTGGGGAGCGAAGCCCGTACGGACCGAGCACGGGATGGGCCCGGTCCAGTACCGGCTGGGCCCGTGACGGCCTGGCTTCGGGGGTCCGGATCGCCTCTCGGTGTATGCAGGGGGGGATGTATCTCCGGCGGTCGCACGCACGACACCACCACCCGCAGGTGAGGCACGCACAGCTGGCGGTTCCGTTCGCGCTGATCGCCCTGGTGACGGCGGTCGACCTGATCGCTCCCCCCGAGGTGCACCTGGGACCTTTCCTGGCCGCGGCACCGGCGGTGACCGCGTCGTTCGCGGGTCCCCGGATGACGGCCCTGGTGGGTGTGGTCGCCGTACTGGCGCAGATCGTGGTCGCGGTGGGCAGTACCACCGTGACCGACCTGAACCACACCTTCCAGATCATCGCGCTCGTGATGATCTCGGTGTTCGTGACCTTCTTCGCCCACCTGCGCGAGGTGCACGAGAAGGAAGTGGTCCAGCTGCGTTCGGTGGCGGAGACCGCGCAGGAGGTGGTCCTGCGGCCCCTGCCGGACCGGATCGGTCCGCTGGGTGTCGCCTCCGTCTACCTCGCCGCCGCGGCCGAGGCCCAGATCGGCGGCGACCTGTACGCCGCCGCCCGGACGGCCACGGGAACGCGGCTGATCATCGGCGATGTCCGGGGCAAGGGGCTGGACGCGGTCGGGGACGCCGCCCTCGTCATGGGCGCCTTCCGGGCCTCCGCCCACCAGGAGGCCCGGCTGCCGGGCCTGGTGGACTACCTGGAAGCCGCGGTCTCCGCGGACCTGGACGGCGGCGCCGGGGACGAGGGGGAGAGCTTCGTGACCGCGGCCGTCCTGGAGATCCCCGACGCCGGGCAAGTGCTGCACCTCGTCAGCTGCGGCCATCCGCCGCCGCTGCTCGTGCTGCGCGCGGGCGGAGCCGTCCAGCTGGAGGTGCCGCGGCCCGCGCCGCCGCTGGGTCTCGCCGGACTCGTGGCTTCGGACGTCACCGCGCAGACCTTCGCCTTCGGCGACGGCGACGTCCTGCTCCTCTACACGGACGGCGTCCTGGAGGCGCGCGACGGGTCGGGCGCCTTCTACCCCCTGGCGGAGCGCGTGACCGCGTGGTCGGGCCTGGCGCCGCAGGCCCTGCTGGACCGATTGTGCGAGGACCTGCTCGCGCACGCGGCCGGGCACCGGCTCGACGACGACGCTGCGATGGTGGCCATCTCTCGTCCGTTGCGCCCTTAGAGGTGTCGGGCCGGCCCCGGTTTGCCAGAATCGGATCATGCTGACCCTCGGAACGATCGTCATGGGCGCCGCGGACGTGCGCCGGGCCGCCGAATTCTGGACCCGGGCGCTGGGATACGTACCCCGCGACGGCGAGGTGGACGACGGCTGGACCGTCCTCGTCCCGGCCGACGGGGCAGGCGGTCCGGGCCTGGCCCTCGGCCGCAGTGTCAGCCCCGTACAGGAACACCCGCGCGTCCACCTCGACTTGTACGCGGCGGACGCCGCGGAGCAGGGGGCGGAGGTGGCGCGACTGGTGTCACTGGGTGCCCGGCAGGTCGACTGGGACTCCTATCCGGAGGACCCCGACTTCGTCGTGCTGGCCGATCCCGAGGGCAACCGCTTCTGCGTCATCGACGCCACGCACGGCTGACCCGGGCCGGCCGGGACAACGGGAACGGTCCGGACGACCGAGTCGGCCGGGTCAGGTCAGAGGGCCAGGGGGTAGAGGGTCAGAGGGTCAGAGGGTCAGAGGGTCAGCGTGCGCCAGCCCTGCGTGATCTGCTCGCGGACCGCGCCCGCGTCCGGCAGCCTCGGGTCCGGCCCCTGGGGCCCGGTCAGCAGCTCGACCAGGGCCGCGCCGTCCGCCGGGCGCCCGGCGGGATCCGCGGTCAACGCCCGCCCGACGGCGGCCGCGAGGGCCGGATCGAGCGCCCGTACCGCCTCCAGCGCGGCGGGCTCGGGACCGGTGTCCACGATCCGGCGGATCACCGCGCCCGTGCTCGTCGCCGAGAACGGACTGGTGCCGTGGGCCGCGCACACCACGCAGCAGGCCCACGCCCACACGTCGGCGGCCGTCCCGACACGCTCGTCGCCGAACTGCTCCGGTGCCATGTAGGTCAGGGTGCCCGGTCCGCCGCCGGTGCGGGTGAGCCGGGTGCCGTCCACGAGCGCCGCGATCCCGAAGTCGAGCAGGCGCGGTCCGGCGGTGGTGAGCATGATGTTGGCGGGCTTGAGGTCCCGGTGCACGAGGCCGAGCCTGTGCACACCGGAGAGCGCCACGGCCAGCGCGAGGGCCAGGGCGCGCAGCGCCTCCGGGGAGCGGATCGGGCCCTGCTCCCGCAGGTGGACGTCGAGGGGCCGTCCGTCGAGCAACTCCATGGCCAGGTACGGGCGTCCGGCGTCCACCCCGGCGTCGAGCACCCGGGCGGTGTAGGCGCCGGACACCATGGACAGCACCTCCACCTCGCGCTCGAAGCGCAGCAACAGCTCGGCGTGGTCCAGGAGTTCGGGGTGGATCGTCTTCAGGGCCACCTGGGTCGCCGCCCCCTCGCGCCGGGCCAGGTACACCGTTCCCATCCCGCCGGCCCCGATCCGGCCGAGCAGCTGGTATCCGGCGATCGTGCGCGGCTCGTTCGGGTTCAGCTCCTGACAGGCGACCTGCGGCACCGCTCCGGTGCTCCGGTCGGCCTGCGTCGGAAGGTACGGGACCTGCCGCGCGGGCGGGAACGAGGGCGCCGGCGGAACCAGCGGGGTCAGCGGCGCAAGCGGCGGGGCCGTGGCTGTGGCCGCGGCCGCGGGCGTCACCGACGGAGCGATCGAAGGCACGACCGAGGGCGTGACCGTGACGGGGAGACCTCCGCCAGCACGGGCCGTCCCCCGGGCCCTGGAGCTGGCGATGAGGGCGACGGCCTGGAACACGAGGGCAGCCAGCAGCACCCCGACGGGTGCGAACACGCCGACGGCCACCCGGAGGGCGAGCAGGGCGGCCGTCCGCGGGCCATTCGGAGACGGCGCCCCGGGCTGCGCGGGTGCACCGGCGGTCAGCAGGTTGCGCTGCGTCAGGAACCACAGCAGGAGCCAGAGCGTTAGGGCGACGATCGCCCCGCCGACGAAGTAGGTCCGGGCCAGCGTCAGAGGCAGGCCGAACTCGATGGCCAGGGGGAACGCCTGCCCCCAGGCGGCCGGTTCCGCCAGCATGTCCAGGCCGGGAAGGGACCGGCGCAGCATCAGCAGCAGCGCCACCAGGACGGCGCCGCCGCCGAGCTGTACCGCCAGCTCCCCGACGACGGCCGCCCTGCCTGGCGCCGCACGCCCGTCCCGGGCGGCCGACACCCGCTCACGCACGGCATCCTGGGCGCGCAGGAGCAGCGGCAGTGACAACAGCCGCACCACGAGCGCCGGACCGGCCACGGCCAGGACACCCACACTCAGCGACGTGTCCACCATCTCCGCCATGCTTCCCCCGAAATCGCCCCGTGCGCCCGGTCGGCCGGGCAGGTGGATATTAGTCCGTCACCGACCCCGACGGGCGCCGTAACCGTGCCCTCCCCCGGCTTCCCCCCGGCTTCCGTAGCCCGCCCTTACCTCCACCTTAAGTGGAACCTAAGGCTCATCGCCGCCATACAGAAACGAACGAATGTCCGTTTCGGTGCGGCTAGCGTGCTGCTCGATCCCCCAACTCCCCAGTAACACAGAGGCAGGCACGTGATGGGCAGCACAGTCGGGCACCGGCGCAGGACGAGTCGTACGGCGAAGGTCACGGGCGCGATCGTGGCCGCGGCGGTGATTGGTGGGGCGGCCTTCGCGCTCACCGGTACGGCGCAGGCGACCTCCGTCGGCGCCGTGTACACCAAGTCCAGCTCCTGGAGCGGCGGTTACACCGGCCAGTACGTGATCACCAACGGCACCGGCCGGGCGCAGTCGGACTGGACCCTCCAGTTCGACCTGCCCGCAGGAACGAAGATCGACTCGCTGTGGAACGGCACCCACACCGTTTCCGGCAGCCGCGTCACCGTGAAGCCCGCCGCCTGGAACGCGCAGCTGGCCGCCGGGGCCTCCGTCACCGTCGGCTTCGTCACCAGCGGCACCGGTACCCTCGGCGACCCCACGGGGTGCCTGATCAACGGGGTGAAGTGCTCGGTGGACCAGGGCGCCACGGCCCAGCCCAGCGGACGCCCCACCGTCCGGCCCACCGTCACCGCGAGCCCGGCGCCGACCGCACCCGCGACGTCCGCCGCGCCCACCGGGACCAAGTCGCCCTCCCCCACGGCGACCGCCCCCGTCCCCACTCCCGCCCCCGGTGGCGGCGGCGCGCGCTTCGCCCCGTACGTGGACACCTCGCTCTACCCCTCGTACGACCTGCTCGACACCGCGACGAAGACCGGCGTGAAGGAGTTCCACCTCGCCTTCATCACCTCCGGCGGCGGCTGCGCACCGCTGTGGGGCGGCGTCACGGATCTCGCGAACGACAAGGTGGCCGCCCAGACCGGTGCGCTGCGCGCCAGGGGCGGCGACGTACGGGTGTCGTTCGGCGGGGCCGCCGGGCACGAACTGGCCCTGAACTGCGCCACCGTGGACGACCTGACCGCCGCGTACGGGAAGGTCGTCGACCACTACCGGCTCACCAAGGTCGACTTCGACATCGAGGGCGCCGCCCTGCCCGACACCGCGGCCAACGCCCGCCGCGCGCAGGCCATCGCCCGGCTGCAGAAGTCCCACCCGGGTCTGGACGTCGCCTTCACGCTGCCGGTGATGCCCGAGGGCCTGACCCAGCCGGGCGTGGCCCTGCTGGCCGACGCGAAGAAGAACGGCGTGCGGGTCGACGCGGTCAACATCATGGCGATGGACTACGGGCCCGCGTACAGCGGGGACATGGGGCAGTACGCGATCTCGGCCGCGACCGCCACCCAGGCGCAGATCAAGGGCGTGCTCGGGCTCTCCGACGCTGCGGCGTGGAAGGCCGTGGCCGTCACCCCGATGATCGGCGTCAACGACGTCGTGAGCGAGATCTTCACGGTGGAGGACGCGACGCAGCTCGTGGGCTTCGCGGCGTCGAAGGGAATCGGCCGGCTGGCCATGTGGTCCTCCACGCGCGACAAGCAGTGCGCGGCCGGTGCGGTCAACCACGCGGATGCGACGTGCAGTTCCATCCTCCAGGAACCGCTGGCCTTCACCAAGGCGTTCTCGGCGCTCAAGTAGCCGCTCGCGCGCCGCTCGAGGCCCGAACGGCGGCCGACGGGTACCGCGGCGGCGGTGAGACCCGTCGGCTCCGCCGTCGCGCCCGTCCCTCGTGACCGTCCCCCGCGCCCGGGCCTCGTGACCGACCTGCGGTCCGCAGGCTCCAGCGGTGGCGGACCGGGCCGGGACTCGGCACCCTGGTGGGCCTGATGGTCACCTACAACGCCGTCGGGCCGCCCGGAAGGATCGCCCTCTACGGCATCGTCCTGTCCCTCGTGCACGTCTTCCGTACCGCCGAACTTCCACGAGGTGGTGCCGCCGGTGCTGGCCGGCGTCCTGGTGTGGGGGATGGCCCTCCTGGACGTCATCACCGGCGCCCACCCCCAGGTCCCGGCGGGCGCCAGGGCCCTGTTCATCCTCGGAGCCCCCGTCACCCTCACGGCCCTGGCCTGCTGGGAAATGCATCGTCCGCGCCGTCTCCACGGCCTGACGATCCGTGCCGCCCCGGGCCGCTGAGGCCCCCATGACGGCACGTCCGGTAACCCTCTGTGTTTAGCGGCCCGAAATTCGGTAACAAGAAGTAGTGACAGGCAGTCAATACCCGACGGAAGGCAGGAACATGACCCTCGGCACCGTGCTCATCCTCGTCGTGGTCCTCGCAGTTGTCGGACTTCTGATCGCGGCCCCCAGCGCCACCGTCCGGCGCAACCCCTTCCCGGGCCGCCGACAGCGGGCCGGGCACCGCCGCTCGCGCACTCCCCGGTCGAACCGGGTACCCCCGCAGCGGGGCATCCAGCACCACGCGCGCTGACGGCGGGACGGACTGCGGCCGCCCGCCCCCGCCGTCAGACCGACGGCGGGGGCGGGAGCTGGGGCACGAGCGGGCCCTGCGCGAGGATCCGGGCCGCGGCGAACTCCTCGCGGGAGGCCTCCTCGGCCAGCTCCAGGTAGCCGTAGGCGTCGTCGCCGACGGGGATCCGCAACGGCGTGGGTCCCTGGGCCGCGACGATGTCGAGGACCCGCGCGGCGAAGTCCTCGGGGCGCCCGGTCTCCGGGTTCTCCGCGAGACCGCGGGCGCCCTCGAGCATCTCGCGGTTCGTCACGTCGTAGGCCGGGACCCGACGCTGCGACTGGGCCATGGACGTGCCGTAGCGGGTGGCGAACATCCCCGGCTCCACCACCGTGACGCGGATGTTGTGCGGGGCCGCCTCGACGGCCAGGGTCTGGCTCATGCCTTCCAGGGCGTGCTTCCCGGCGACGTAGGCACCCAGGCCCGGGAAGGCGATCCGGCCGACCACGGAGGAGATGTTGACGATGTGGCCGTGGCCCTGGGCGCGCATCAGCGGCAGGACGAGCCGGGTGAGCCGCCACGGGCCCACGACCAGGGTCTCCAACTGGTCGCGCAGTTCGGTGTCCGAGACCTCCTCGACCGCACCGAACATTCCGATGCCCGCGTTGTTGACGAGGATGTCGATGCCGCCGAGACGGTCGACGGCGCTACGGACGGCCTCCTCGCAGGAGGCGGCGTCCCGCAGTTCGAGCGGCACCGGGACGATGCGGCCGGGCCAGGCGGCCGCGAGGTCCTCCAGGTCTGCGGTCTTGCGGGCGGTGACAGCCAGTTCGTCCCCTGCCCGGGCCGCGGCCGTGGCCAGCGCGTGCCCGAGGCCGGAGGAGCATCCCGTGACCAGCCAGCGTCGTCCCATCGTTCCCCCGTGACGAGTGAGTTGTTCCGGACCGTGGTGATGACGGCCATCGTCGGGGGGCGGCCCTCCGCGGTCATCCCCTCCCGCGGGGGCGTGCGGAGGCGCGCGGGCGCACGTACGGGCGCGCAGAGCGCGGCCCCACCCCCGGACCACCCCCGGGCCGCCGCCGGGCCAGGACGTCCTCAGACGGGGTCGGTCGCAAAGAGCTCCAGGTGGGAGCAGCGCGGGCAGCGGTACGCCTCGATGCGCCGCCGGGGCCTGCCCAGCCGTTTGGCACCGCCGAACAGACCGCGTTCCAGCGGCCCGGCGATCCAGCGCGCGTACCCCCGGGCCCCCTCCCCCGTGTCCTCGACAAAACCCGGCTCCAGGCCGACGGCATCGCAGTACGTGCATCTCATCGCGTCCACGGGTCGAGTCTAGGAAGCGGGCCGCGGCCACAACGCACCCACCCGGCCGCCTACCCGCCGCCCGCAGGTCCGGCGGGTAGGCGGCCGGGTGAGGAACTTCACCGCGGGGGGTGCCCCCGGACCGCGGCCCTCGTTGCTAGATTGTCCGGCGGCCGGTCCAAGGCCCCGGACGAGATGCGCCGTACCCGGTTACGCACGACGACGCGCGAGGTGCTGCACGAGCAGCGCCGTCCGCTGTCCGTACCCGGGCAGTGTCCTCGTCGAGCAAGATGGGCCGAACGCCATGACCGTGCCACGCACCCGCAGCCTGTACCGGACGACCGCACACGCCGCGGGGGGCCGTACCGGATCCGTCCGCACGGACGACGGACGCCTGGACGTACGCCTGGCCCCGCCGCGCAAGAAGGTGCCCGGCACCACCAACCCCGAGCAGCTGTTCGCGGCCGGTTTCGCCGCCTGCTTCACCTCCGCGCTCGCGGAGGTCGCCGCCGAGTTCGGGGCGGACGCCTCCGCCGCGCGGGTGGCCTGCGAGGTGGAGCTCGGCACCACGGACACACCCGCCGGCTACGGCCTCGCGGTGACCCTCACCGTCGGCCTGCCCGGGTGGCGGGCGGCGGACCTCCAGCCCCTGCTCCACCGGGCCGACGCGGTCTGCCCGTACTCGCAGGCCGTGCGCGGCAACGTGCCGCTGACGCTCCTGGCCGTGGACGAGCCCGCCGCCGATGACCGCGCCTGAGCCCGGGCCGGCCGGGCGCCGGCCGGACCTCCCGGACCTCCCGGACGGCCCGGACGGCCCGGACGGCCCGGACGTGCCCGGCGTCCGCGTGCCCGACCACGGCGCCTGGCTGCGGCGCGGCATCAGCCGCAACGGCGGACCCCTCGCCGAGGACCGCGAAGTGGTGTGGCTGCAGGCCGGGTCGTACTACGCCGACAGCCGCGGCTTCGCAGGTACGACGTCCTTCGACGGCTCCCAGGTGCACTTCCACCACCTCACTGGCGAGCCGGGCGAGGACGCCGGTACCTTCCGGTGGGACGGTGCGAACCTCGTCGAGCGGGGCACGAACCCGGACGGCTCCACCTTCCTGGAGATCTGGACCCCTCTGCCCGACGCCGACGCCGACGGCGTCTGCGGCTCCTGGTCCGGCCAGGACCATCACGTGGTGCGCGTCGGACGCCACGTGGTGCACGTCGATTCCCGCGCCGGCGCGTACTGGCGGCTGTAACCCCCGTACCGCTCCCGCCCGGTGAGGGCCCGCCGGGCACCCCCTCGGCCCACCCCTCCCGCCCGGGCCACGGCATACTGACAGGCGAATGACGTCGGCAGGCCACGCCGAGCAGACCGGTGAGGGAGGGCTCGGATGACGCACCTGTTGTTCGAGAGCGGTGACCTCGGGGCCACGGAGGCTTTCCTGTCCTCCGCGTACACCCCCATGCAGATCGGCGGCCGCCCCGCCGACACCAGGGCGCGGATCTCCCGTACCGCGGTCGGCGGGCTCAGCGTGGACCGTCTGTCGTTCGGCTACACGATGGGCTACGACGCGGGCTGCCTGGGCAAAGTGTGCCTGGTAACGATGCACAGCGGCAGCATCGTGGACACCACCGGCGGCCGCGAGGAGATCTACGGTCCCGGCGAGACCTTCCTCCTCGCCCCCCACGACCGGCCCTACGAGGGGCAGGTCCGCGCGGCCCGGTACACGATCACGATGTTCGACCCCCGCCTGCTGAACCGGGTCGCCTCACTGCCGGGGGAGAAGGACGTACGGATCACCGGGGCCCGGCCGGTCGGTCCGGCCGAGAACCGGCGGCTCGGCGCGGCCGTTGCCTACCTCCGCGACCACGTCCTCGACGACACCGCCGCGTACGCCGACGGTGACGGCGACGGCGACGGCGACGACCTGCTGGTGTCCACAGCCGTCCAGCACCTCGCGGCCACGGTGCTCCGGACCTTGCCGAACAGCGCCCGGGCCGACCGGGCCACCCCGGCGGACACGCGCGACGCACACAGCGACACCCTGCGCCGGGCCGTCTCGTTCATCGAGGCCAACGCCCACCGCGACATCACGCTCGCCGACATCGCCGCCTCCGTACCGGTCACGCCGCGTGCGGTCCAGTACGCCTTCACCCGCCACGCCGGAACCACACCGCTCGGCCACCTCCGCCGCGTACGGCTGGCCCGCGCCCACGCCGAACTCCGCGCCGCCGAGCCGTTCGGCCCCACGACCGTCGCCGCCGTCGCCGGACGGTGGGGCTTCGCCCACCAGGGCCGCTTCGCCGCCGCCTATCGTCAGACGTACGGAGTGGCGCCGTCCGTCACCCTCAGAGCCGCCGGACCCGGCTGACCCGACCGCGACGACGATCGGGGCGCCGCGGTCAGGGCGTCGCGGTCAGGGCGTCGCGCGGGCCGTCCCGTCGCCCGCTTCCCCCGGCCCGGGGACGCCCAGGTTGAACAGCAGATCGGCGCCCGTGATGGACAGCAGGCGCATGAACTGGGGCCCGGGGCCGGCGAGGATCAGGGTGCGCCCGTTCGACTCGCACAACGCGCGTGCGCGCAAGAGGGCGTTGAGGCCGGCGGAGTCGCAGAACGCGAGCCGCGTGAGGTCGATGACGACCCGCTCCGGAGCCCCGGGATCGGCGCACGCCCCCAGGAGCGCGCTGTTCAACGCGTCGACGTGGTCGAGGTCCATGTCACCGGTCACGGTGACCACGCTGCGGTCGACGCCGGTGACGACCGTGACGCTGTGCGGACCGTGGTCGGCCAGCGGGCTCATCTCGCTCCTCCCGTCGATGCACGGGTGGACCTTCGCCGGCGACCACCCGGACACGACGCTATCCGGGCCCGGGGCGGCGCACAGCCCCGGAAACGAAGGAACGCATGTGTTCGTTTCGTGGACAGGCGGCCACCCCGGCGGTGCGCCGGGGCGGCGTCCCGTCAGGGCAGCAGACCCGCCGGGAGGTATTCGTCGTATGTCGAGGCCGACCCACCGGTGGCCTGGCGGATCAGGTCCCCGATGGGATCGGCGGCCTCCTCGGATTCCGGCACCGGCGTGCCGAGGCGGGCGGCGACGTCCTTGCGGAGGGTCGGGAGCAGGGCGTAGAGGCGGTCTCCGGGGCAGGAGGTGGCGTTGAAGTCCCGGTGGCCGTAGATCTCCGAGGCGGGCAGGCCGTACTGGTCGCAGATGTGGGCGCACAGGTCGGCCAGCGCCGCGTACTGCGCCGCGGGCGGGACCTGTGAGGTGTAGGTGCCCTCGTTCTCGATGCCGATCGACACCGTGTTCTGGCCGACGCAGTGCGCCGCCCGCACCTGGCGGGTGCCGCCGCGCAGCTCCGCCAGGCTGTGGTGGCGTCCTTCCAGTACGAAGGCCCCGCGGCTGATGGTGAAGTGCTGACCCGTGTCGATCCAGCCCTGCGCGTCCATGTGGTACGTCTGGATCGCGCGGGCGAGGGCGAAGGCGCGCTGCTTCGAGTAGTCCGTCACGTTCGCCGTCGCGGTGTGGTGGACGACGATCCGCTCGGGGCGGTTGGCGAGGATGGCAACGGGTTCGGACGCCGCCCGCGCGCCCCAGGCGGCGCAGCCGATGATGTCCGGGGTGGCGGCGGCGGAGTACGCCCGCCCGGCCGCGGCGAGCGGCAGGGCCGCGGCGGCGGCCAGGGCGAAGGCTCCCGTGAGCAGCGACCGGCGGGTGTGGGGGGCCGCGGCGCGCTCCGGCGGCTGGTGCAGTGCGGAGAAGGTCATGCGGCGCCATTGAAGGGGACCTCGGCACCACGGGCCGCGCAGACACACCGCGCGCATGCGGACTGTCCCCGACCGGCCCCGCCCCGAAGCGTGACCGGGCCGACTCCGTACGGGTGGGGCGCGCGACGTGTGACCATCGCAGGATTCACTCGTTTGACGCGGGCGTGAGCACCTCTCAGAGATTCGGCTCCGCCGCCGTCGAGCACGCCGAGGCGGTCCTTGTCGAGCAGTACCCCCGCCTGGTCCGGCTCGCCTACCTGACGCTCCCGGACTCCCTGGGCCGGCACACCCGCGTCCTGCTGGCCCACAAGGCCGTGCAGCGGGCCTTGCCCCGCTCCGGTTCTCCGGTGGCCTCCGCACCGGCCGAAGGCTCCGCGGGCGACCCCGACGGGCCCCTGACGCTGGTGCGTGCCCGCGTCCTGCGCGCCGCCCTCACCCCTGCAGGCCCCGCGGCCCTCGTACGGGCCCGCGCCGGATGGCCACCGGTCCCGCCGTTCGTGTGGGGGCTACGGCTGTGGCCGCCCGCGGGCGGGATCGACGAGGCCGCCCGGACGCTGGCCGGCGCATCCGCCCCGGTCCGGGCGGCGTTCGTCCTGCACCACTTGGACGACCTCGCCGAGGACGAGGCCGTACGTCTCCTCGCCCGGGCCGGGGCCGCCGATCCGGCGGGCGCCGTGCAAGACGCCCTCGCCCTGCCGGTCGGGGAGCCGCTCCTCCTGGCCCTGCGCCGACCCGAGTTCGACGCGAGCGTCGTCAGCGCCCGCCCGACCGACCTGCTGCGCCGTCGCCGCCGGGCACGGGCCGCCTGGGCCGCGCTCGCCACCCTTGCGGTCACCCTCACCGCGCTCTCCCTCCACGGGCCGCCCCAGGGTCCCGGCATGCGGCCGACGGCCGGCCCCGCGGCCTCCGGGGTGCTGGACCCCGCCCGGCTCGAGCGCGTGCCCGCCGAGGCATGGGCCGACACCGCCCGCGTCGACTTCACCGCCTGGCCGGCCCGAGGCGGCCGGACCGGCGACCGCGACCTGCTCGCCCGTGCCCTGCGCGTATGGGCCGCCCCGGGCACGAACCCGGTCACCACGACGCCGCGCACCACGGCCGACCCGCCGGCGCGGCCGCCCCAACTGCTGTACGCGGGCGAGCTGGACGGCCGGGCCGTGGTGCTGCTGCGCGACGGGGACCGCATAGTGCGCTACGCCGAGCCCGCCACCGGGTCCGGCGCCCGCACGCTCGACGTCGCCCGTACCGACGAGGCCGGGGTCACCACCGCGGCCGCCCTCAGCCTGTCCCGGGACCCCGGCGGGGCGGCGGCCCGCTATCTCCTCGCCCCCTGGATCGCCCGCGCCGCCACCCGCGACCTGCAGCGACCGGGCGACCCGGCCCGCCCGCTCGCCGTGGCCGCCGACGGGGTCACCGCCCCGGCCGCCGTACCCCCCGCCACCGGACCCTGCGCGTCCTGGCCCGTCCTCGAACTCACCTCCTCGACCCGTATCGTCGAGAAGCACTCCTTCGTGCTGGCCGACCTCGGCGCGCTGTCCCCCGTGCACCTGACGTACACGCCCCTGCCGGACGGGCCCGGCGCGGCGCCCGCCCGCCAGCCGCGCGAGGCCACCGGCCCCGAGGCCCGAGCTGCCTGGGCGCCCCAGGCCTGCCGGCTCGGCGAACTGCGCGGCGGTGCGTACCGGGCCGTCAACGTCTGGGACTTCGCCGCCGGCCAGCTGCCCGACGGCGGCGGGCGCGCGGTCTGGTCCTGCACGCGGGCCTCCGGATGGGCCGGGCCCGGCGACGTGCTGGTCCGGCTGCGCCCCGAGTCCGGAGCTCCGCAGGACGTGGCGAGCGCCCGGTCAACCGCCGCCTGCGGACGGTTCGGGCAGCACCTGCTCGCGGGCTTCCGCTGGCGCTCACCGGCCGGCCGCTGGTACCTGCTGGCCGCCGGAAGCCGTCAGGTCACGGGCATCACGGCGACGGGGGCCGTCCGCGCCGAAGCCGCCACCCGTACTCTGGCGGCTCCCTGGTCCGGCGCGGACGGGCCGGTGACCCTGACGGGAACCCTGGCCGGCGGTGGCACGCTCAGCGCCCTCGACGGAGCGGGAGGCGGCCGGGACTGACCGGCGGCGGGTCCTGGACGGGGGCGGCGATCAGCCGGAGGCGCGTCCGGCACGGGGGCGAAGGTCAGCCGGAGGCGGAGGTCGGAGCCGGCTTCGCCACCGACAGGGGCTCGGCGATGTCCTCCAACGAGCGCCGCTCGGCCTTGACCGCAAGGAACGCCGCCACGAGACCGGCCGCGCACATCAGTGCGGCACCGATCCGGAAGGCGAGCGCCGTGTCGCCAACCACGCCCGACTCGGTGAGGTCCGCGAAGATCAGCGGACCGCTGATGCCTCCTGCCGCGGTGCCGAGCGCGTAGAAGAAGGCGATGGCCATGGCACGGGTCTCCATGGGGAACACCTCCGAGACGGTCAGGTACGCGCTGGAGGCACCCGCCGACGCGAAGAACAGCACCACGCACCAGCAGACCGTAATCGTCGTCGCCGTGAGCGAGCCGCGGTCGAACAGCCAGGCCGTCGCGAACAGGAGCACGCCCGAGAGCAGGTACGTGGAGGAGATCATGATCCGGCGCCCGACCGTGTCGAACAGCTTCCCGAGCAGCAGGGGGCCGAGGAAGTTGCCCGCGGCGATCACGGCGAAGTAGTAGCCGGTATGGCCCGTGGGGACGTCGAAGAACGTCGTGAGGATGGTGCCGAAGCCGAAGGTGATGGCGTTGTAGAGGAACGCCTGCCCGATGAAGAGCGACAGGCCGAGGACGGCGCGGCGCGGGTAGCGGCCGAAGACCGTCCTGGCGATCAGGCCGAAGCCGATGCTCTTGCGCTGCTGGATGGTGATCTCACCGGCCGGCGGCGGGAGCGGCTCGCCCTTCTCGTCCTCGATCCGCTGTTCGACGGACGAGACCAGTTCCTCGGCGTCCTCCGCCCGGCCGTGGATGAACTGCCAGCGCGGACTTTCCGGAACGTGCCGTCGTACGAGGAGGATGACGAGGCCGAGGACGACCCCGAGGGCGAAACTGAGCCGCCAGCCGAGGTTCTGCGGGAAGATGTCGGTGTCCAGCATCACCACGGACAGCAGGGCGCCGCCGATCGCGCCCAGCCAGTAGCTGCCGTTGATGATGAGGTCGACCCGGCCCCGGTAGAGGGACGGGATCAGCTCGTCGATCGCCGAGTTGATGGCCGCGTACTCGCCGCCGATGCCGAAGCCGGTGAGGAAGCGGAAGAGGAAGAACCACCAGGACTCGAACGACAGCGCGGTCATGGCGGTCGCGCCGAGGTAGACGGCCAGGGTCACCATGAAGAGCTTCTTACGGCCGTAGCGGTCGGTCAGCCAGCCGAAGAACAGCGCCCCGGAGCAGGCACCCGCCACGTAGAGGGCGGCGGCAACACCGGTGACCTGGGCGGCCGTGATGTCGAGGCCGCTGCCTTCCTCCGCAAGACGGCCGGCGACGTTGCCGACGATGGTGACCTCGAGCCCGTCGAGGATCCATACGGTGCCGAGGCCGATCACGATCATCCAGTGCCACCGGGACCACGGCAGCCGGTCGAGACGGGCCGGCACGGCCGTGGTGACCGTACCCGTTCCGGCCGGTACGGAGTCCTCCGGCGACGAGGCGGTGGATGCCATCGCTTTCTGATCCCTCCTGCTCGATCGCCCCCGCCCTGCCGGTTTCCCTCGAACCGGCCGGTCATGCGGCCCCGGCCGGGGACATCTCCCCGTAGGGTCCGGCGCTCGGCGGGACCCGGCCGCCACTGCTCCCAGCTTGCGCGCGGTCCCCGGCCGCAATGACCGCGACACACCTGGCGCTGCCGGCCCACGCGGGGTCCATCGGGAGTGGTCCACCGGAAGACCGAACCCCGGCGAATCGGGCCGCGGTCGAGTCGTTCGGCGGTCGTCACGGGGGCCTGCCAGGACGGCCGGCGCTCGATGTCGGTCTGCAGGTTCCAGACCGCGCCCATCGGCGTGTCGATGAGGATCTCGGCCCGGTGGCGGACGCGGGCGTCGGGGGTGCCGACCCCGCGGCAGGTGAGGGACGGTGCGGGGCGGGTGTCGGCGGCCGCCCCGGCGGGGGCCGAGGAGGCCGACGACGAGCGGCGGGTTGTCAGACCCGTGTGCGAGCGTGTGAGGGCGTGTACGGGCGGGGAAACCGTGGCGTCAGGCGATGGAGGGGTATCGATGTCAGCAGTGGATGACGGCTGGGCCGGCATGGGCTGGGAGTGGACGGACCACGACGACATCCGTCGGCGCCTCGAAGAGGGAGCCGACCCGGAGAGATGGAGCGGGGGCCGCCCACTGCATCGTGCGGCGGTGTTCGGCTCTTCGGAGGTCGTCGCGGAGATCGCCGGTCGCGTGGCCGACGTGGACGCGCTGGAGGGCGGGGTGACGGCCCTGTGGGAGGCCGTCGTCTCCCGGAAGCCGGAGAACGCGCGCGCCCTTGCAGCCGCCGGGGCCGATCCCTGGCAGCCGTCGATCGGCGGGTGGTCGCCGGGGCGGCTGAGTCTCGCAGGACCGACGCCGGGGCTCTTCGCGATACCGGCGGGGGTGGACCTGACCACCACGGAGCGCGCGGCGGCCGAGGAGGCCGCTCGACTCGTGGCGGCGCTGGGCGAGTTCCACTACGACGGCACGGGACTGGCCTGCGTGGCGGGGATCGACGCCGCCGAAGCTGTTCGCCGCCTGGATGCGGTGCCGGTGAAGGACGAGGTCATCGACGAGTTGCTCGAGGCCCCGTACGAGTACGACATGGACGAGAGCCTGCGTATCGTCGGCGTGACGTCAGTGCCGGGCGGCTGCATCGTGTCCCAGCCCTGGGGATACGCACCACAGATGCCAGGCGTGCTGGCCCGGCTGTCCGTCGGCACCGTCTGCTACGGCCTGTACGCCAACCCCAAGAGCGGCAACCAGGGGAGCCTCGCGCGCCACGGAACCATCGAGAGCCGGGACGGCCACCCGGGCGGCGGACCGTACGAGAACGACACCTCGGCGGGAGTGCTGAACTCCTACCTCTACCGGCACAGGGCCGTGGCCCACTCCTGCGCCGCGGTCGGAGTGAGTCCGACCGATGCGCGCGCTGTGGTGGGCCCTCCGGACGTGTGGGTCGAGCTGCCGGAACGCAACTACTGGAGTGACTGACCGAGCCGGCGGCGAGTTTCGCTCTCGCCGTCGCTGGGGCTCAGATCTCAGACCGATGGAGGTGTTTCCGTTCCGGACGCCGATGACGCCGACTCAGGTGCGGAGCTTCGGCTGAGCGGCTCGAAGTCGCCCGTGGGGGCGGCCGGTTCGGCGGGGCGGAGCCGTTGCCGCCTGAGAGCCGGGACGCCCAACAGCCCGAAGCCGAGGACCGCTGCCATGAGGTGGCCGATCGTGGTGAAGTCCGGCAGCGGCCCGGTCGTCCATTCGGCGCCACCGAGAGGCCATGCGAGGACGAAGACGGCCCAAGGGAGGCGGCCCCAGCGCGGCAGGGCGAGCGTCCCGATCGCCAGCACGGTCTGGGCTCCGTAGCTGACCCCGTAGTCCAAGGACTGCCGCACGGCGGTCGGGTACCAACCGTGTCGCAGGGCAACGGCGATGACGACCGCGGTGAGGAGAGTCGCCGCGACATGCCCGCCGAGGAACACGGCCACGGCGCGCAGCTTCCCCCACCGGTGCTCAGCCCAGGCCAGGCAGCAGCAGACACCGAGGCCCAAGGTGATGAAGGTACCCACGAATTCGGTTGAGGTGACATCCGTGAGCGTGCCGTCGAAGAACATCACGCTGCCGAGCAGCGCCGAAACCGGATGATCTCGCAGGTTGTCCAGGTTGGTGCTGACGTGGCCCAACACGGCGGCCGCCCGCTCGTCGGACAGTCCGTAGCCGACCCAGGCATGGCTGATCAGGAGCAGGCAGACATAGGCGAGAGTGAGCGGCGCACGGCGCGGGTATCCCCGCACGGCGCGGAGCGCTCTGTCCGAAGGACCCCGCAGTGACTGAGAGTTCATACCGTGGCATTCTGCAGGTCGAGCCGGGGGCGGAGGTCGGCGGGTACCGCCGATGCCGCCGCCCGGCGGACCCTGACAGCCGACTCCTGCACCGCGGCACGCGCGCCGACTCGTCGCCCGGCACGCAGGCACGATCACCGTCGGCAGGGTCGACACCGACTCGGGCCCGGGCGACGTGGGACACCGGCTCGGGGGCCACCCCGTGCCCGTACAGGGGACGGCGGAGTGGGAGATCGCCCACGCGGTGTCCGGGCCCGGCGCCTCCCGGCAAGACCCCCGCCGACCTCGCCGCGGGCCGCTTCGACCGGGCGGGCTTCGCCTGGCAGTGCTGCTGACCCGACCGGCAGCACACCAACCCGCGAAGGCGCCACAGCGGCGCTCAGAGGGGTTGCCGGCCATGGATCCGTGTCGTCCGGACCCAAGGCAGGCACACTCGCCCGGCCGGTCGCCCGCCATACCGGCTTCCCTGTGCGGCGGGCGACCGGCAGGGGGGAGGCTCAGCCTCGGGTGCGTCGCAGCCAGCCCTTGGTCTTGCCCACGTCGGCCACCGGCACCGGACCGGCGCCCCTCGGCGTACCGCCGCCGTGCGACGGCCGGCTGTGCGGCTCCAGGTGCTTCAGCCTCGCCTTCCACGGACCGTCCGCCATCTCCAACTGCACGATGACCGGACCCTCGGGGAGCGGAACGGTCTCCCGCCGTTTGCCGATCTCATTCACGACGTTGTCGCTCGTGGGCAGGGTCGCGGGGTCGTCGTGTCCCTCCAGTTCGAAGAGATTGACTATGAGATTGTCGTCGCCCCGGTAATGGAGTGCAAAATCGGCTATGCCGCCGGTGTGCAGCAGGACGTCGGGGCCGCGGCACTCCAGCTCGGCCTCCGTCAGGAGCGTGGCTGCGGCCAGTGGCAGCACCTGGAGCTGCCAGGGACCCTCCGCCTTCAGCTGCAGACGCAGGCGTCCGTTCTCCGGGACCTGGACGAGCACGCGGCCGCGGAAGTTCTCCTCCGTGCTGTTGACGAGGGTCTCCCCCTCCTTGTTGAACCGGGTGAGGGGCCACAGACCCGTGTACCCGTCTCCCCGAATGCTGAGATCGACCACGACCGCCCCCGGCGGCAGCCCGTTCGCCGTGATGACGTCGTTGTCCCGGCCCGTCCACGTGTGCGGCTCGAAGACGGCGCCGAACATCCAGTCCTGGCCGCTCGGCCGCTGCTCGGCCACGGCCGGCGCCGGAGCGCCGGGGGCCTGAAACACGGGCGCCGGAGCGGCGGCGGGCGCGAAGGCCGGCGCCGGGGCGGCCGGGGCCGGCGGCTGGAACGGAACCGGAGCCGGAGCCGACGCCGGGACCTGGAACGGAACCGGAGCTTGGGATACGCCCGGAGCCTGGGCCACGCCCTGCCACTGCGTCGGGGCCGGCACCGGAACCTGGTGCGGGGGCGCCGAGGCCCCTTCCGCCACGTCCACGCCGTGGTCCTTCGCCAGGCCTGCGAGGCCGTTCACATAACCCTGGCCCACCGCACGGAACTTCCAGCCCCCCGCCCGCCGGTAAACCTCCGCGAGCACCATCGCCGTCTCGCCGCCCGCGTCCGTCACGTCGTACCGGGCGACCGACGTGCCGTCCGGCGCGAACGCCTCCACGGACAACTCGCCCGCATCCCGCAGCGACCCGACCTCCGTGGATCCCACCACCAGGACCCGGACGATCTGCTCCTCGATGGCGGCGAGTCCGGTCTCCACCCACACGGTGCCGGCCTCTTCCCCCAACAGCCGCACCGCACCCGCAGGATGAACCGGCGCACCGTGGAACACGATGTCGCCGTCCCCCCTGACCCGTCCCTGCTCCGTCAGAAGCAGGACTGCGACATCAACTCCGCTCCGCACGGCGAGCCTTAGCGGCACCGTCGGAACAAAGCCGTTGCCCCCCTTGATCATTTCCCCTCCCCAGAATGGATCATGTGCCGATCCTGCGGCCATCGGGCCTCCGGGACAAGGCCTGGGGAAAACCGGCCGGAACGCCCGGAGCACCGGCCGGGCCGCCGTGCTACGGCCGGCGCGCAGCGGCCTGCCCCGGCGAGCGTGGCGCGGGGGTGAGGGGGGGTCCCGTTGAGTACGGTCGTCCCGGACCCGTCCCACCACACCGTGCCCTCCGTGGTGAGGAACGGGACGTCCCCATCGACCTCGGAGCCGTATTCGAAGGCGTCGGCAACGGCGGCCAGGTAGGTGGCGAGGCTGGGCCAGCCGTCATGGAAGTGGCCTGTGTCATCGTGGGCCGCGCTGCCCAGGCGGCCCTGGCCGGGCCCTTCACGCATGTCGATGACGTCGGAGTCGCCGTCGCTCTGCGCCCACGGGATCCACTGCGGGTGCCACCAGGGCTCCTCGTCGCTCCCGTCGGACACCTCGGCCAGGTCGGGATCGTCCCCTGCGATCTCGACGCACATCTGCCAGTGGGCGAGGATCCCCGCGACGGACATGGGTGGCCGGCCCGGGACCAGGTTGTCCCACTCGGTGATCCCGTTGTGACAGGCCAGTGATTCCAGAAGGTCAGCGGGAAAACGTATCCCCATCGCCTTCTGTGCGGCTTCGACCTCGGCGGGATCGGCGGGGGGCGCGAGCAGGGCGTAGGAGGCGGGGGCGTGTCGCTGCATCCACGCGTCGATCCTGGCCCAGGAATCGGCCACCGGCTGCGCTGCCGGGAAGGTGAGCACCCGGCGCAGGAGGTGCAGGCTGTGCAGCCAGTAGAGGTAGCGGTCGGACGTCATCCACAGTTCCCGCAGCTCCGACGGCTCGGCCGTGATCCGGTCCAGGGCACGGACGGCGGTCTCGCGCAGGTCGGCCGGGAGCGCCGGGACGGGCAGGTCCCGCCCGTAGCCGCTGGTGACGGGGCGGCCACCGGGGCACTAGGCGGCGACGAGAGCCGCCGCGGCCACCGCCTCGACCGCCAGGTGCTGATCGAGCGGGTCGTCGGCGTCGAGGACCCGGACGAGCGCGTCACGGAGGAGGCCGGGCCTGCCGGGTGCGGCGGTCTCGTCGAGCGAACCGCAGAAGTCCGCCGCCTTGTCGCCGGGCTTCGGCCTGGAGTCGCTGAACGAGGGGTTCGAGAACGCCCGGTTCGTGGGGCGGGAGACCCTCCGGCGCACCCCGCAGCGGCACGTGAACCACGGGAGGGTGGGCGTGGTCCTCCCGGAGCTGCCTCCCGGGAACCACCCGCGTCTGCCGCTCGCACTGGGCGACATCTACGTGAACGAGAACAACCGGGGCACCTTCTGGCAGGTGCTGCAGTTCGGTGTCCAGAACCTCTACGACCCCGAGCTCGACGAGTGGCTGGTCATGGACACCTTCGAGCACCGGCCCGGAACCGTGACGCTTCCCCGACGGTGCGAGCCGCCCCGGTGACCATGTCCATCTGAACGGTGAGGGCGGGGCACCGAACCCGTAGGGTCCCCTCCCGGGACAGCCGTACGTTCGTCCCGCTCGAGGCGGTGGACGTTGTGGACCCTCCCCCGACCGGGGGGCGCGCGGTGCCGGGCACCTCGGAGCGGCAGTCGGTTCCGAGGGGCCCGCCCACGCCCGCGGTCCTCGCACAGTGCGTACCCACCCCCGTCGGGTACGCCTATTACGTTGCCACCGGCACCGGCCGGAATGGCGTGCCGAGCACCACAGCCAGCACACCGTATGCACATGAGCACACTGTGCGCAAATGCTTTTCCGGAGGCAGTTCGACGGTCCCCCGGAGGGGCTGTGGTCCACCTGTACCCTTCAGGCGAACACTGTGCGCACCCTGGAAGGAAGCCCGCGTGGCAGCGAAGACGAACAGCGATCCCGTCCCCTCCGTGTGGACACGCCCCCAGGTGGCGCCGCGCCAGCCCGCGCTGAGCCGCGCCGTGATCGTCCGCGAGGCGATCGCGATCCTGGACGAGGCCGGCGGTGAAGCGCTGAGCATGCGCAAGCTCGGTGCCCGGCTGAACGCCGGTGCCACCTCGTTCTACCGGCACGTCGCCAACAGGGACGAGCTGATGGAACTGGCCGTGGACGAGATCCTGGGAGAGGTCGTCCTGCCGCGGACCGACGGCCCGGACTGGCGGGCCGGCGTATCCGAGTGCGCCATGTCCTTCCGCAGCACGGCCCTGCGGCATCCCTGGCTGTGCGCGGAACTGGGCCGGGCCGGCCTGGCCTACCTCGGGCCCAACCTCGCCGCCATCTCCGAACGGCTGGCGGACCTCTTCACCACCGTCGGCCTCCCCGACCCCCACGGCGCGATCGACGTCGTGTTCTCCTACGCGATCGGCATGAGCACCACCGAATCCGCCTGGCTGACCACCGTGGCCCGCTCCGGGCGCACCGAAGCCGAATTCCTCGCCCACATCCTCCCCACCGAGCCCGGCACCGACCGCGGGCAGCCCGCCCCGGACCCCGCCCCGGACCACGCCGCGTACCGCGACCGGAAGTTCGCCGACGGTCTCGACATCGTCCTCGATGGCCTCGCCACCCGGCTCGCCCATTGACAAGGCCGGGCCCGGGACCGGCTGCGGGTGTGTGCACGGACCCACCGTTCTAAAGTGGTAGCCCGAACAGGGGGGTTGGTCATGACGAACCGTCGTGCGGTGGTGGTCGGAGCCGGGATCGGCGGCCTCACGAGCGCCGTCGCACTGCACCGCCGGGGCTGGGACGTCACCGTCTGCGAACGCGCTCCCGAACCCCCCGTCACCGGCGCCGGCATCGGCCTCGCCCCCAACGCCCTGCGCGCGCTCGAGGCCGTCGGCGTGGACGTCTCCCGCGCGATCGGCGGCTCCGTACCCACGGCGATGGGTGTACGCCGCCCCGACGGCCGGTGGCTCACCCGGGCGGGCACCGCGGACATGAGGGCCCGCTACGGCCGGGCGCCCCTCGCCGTCCCGCGGCCGGCCCTCACCGCCGCCCTCGCCGCCGCTCTTGCGCCGTCGGCCCTCCGTTACGGCACCGAGGTGACCGGCGTCGACGACGCCGAGGGCCGTCCGACCGTCCGTACGGCGGCAGGGCCGGACCTTCCCGCCGATCTGGTCGTCGCCGCCGACGGCATCCACAGCCCGTTGCGCCGTGCGCACTTCCCCGCGCACCCCGGACTGCACTACATCGGCGAGACGGCCTGGCGGACCATCGTGGACGCTCCCGACCTGCGGATCCCGGCGATGAGCGAGACATGGGGGCCGGGGAGGCGGTTCGGGGTGACCCCGCTCGTCGACGGCCGCTACTACCTCTACGCCACGGCCGTCGTCCCGCCGGACACCGGCTTCGCCGACCCGCGCACCGAACTGCGGCAGCGCTTCGGGTCATGGCACGAACCCATTCCGGCCCTGCTGGACCGCGTCGGGCGCCTCGGCCCGTCCGAAGTCCTGCGCAACGACCTCTACGACCTGGCGGCCCCGCTCCCGCGCCTGCACCACGGCCGGATCGCCTGGCTGGGCGACGCGGCCCACGCCATGGCCCCCAACCTCGGCCAGGGCGGCTGCCAGGCCATCGAGGACGCGGTGATCCTCGCCGCCCTGCTGCCCGCCGGAGGAGAACCCGGAGACGGCGGAATCGGCGGCGACAGCGACAGCGCCAGCGCCAGGGAGGGTGCGGACGGCGTGGACACGGCCGTCCCGGCCGCCCTGGCCGCGTACACCGCCGCCCGGCTCGACCGCACCGACGCCGTGCGTCTTCGGGCCCGCCGCGTCGGCCGTCTGGGAGTGCTGCGCAATCCGGTCGTGGTGGCCGTCCGTGATCTCGCGGTCCGCGCCACGCCGGCCCGCCTGGCCCTGCGCGGCATGGACGACCTGTTCAACGGCTTCCGCCTCCCCGCACCGCAGGGGGCGGACGGGTCGAAACCGGGTGCTACGGGGCGCTACGGGGTGGTGCGGGCCGGGAAGGAGAAGCCGTAGCCCTGCTCGGTGAGCCAGGGCAGGTACTTCTTCAGCGCGGCGACGGTCTCGCTGCGGTCGCCGCCCCCGTCGTGGAAGAGGACCGTCGGCCGGTGGGGGAGCTTGTCCTCCACGCTGGAGAGGATGGCCTTCAGGCCCGGCCTGTTCCAGTCCTGGGGATCGACGCTCCAGCCCAGCGGCCGCATCCCGTTCGCGGCGGCGATCGCGCGGCTCTCGGGGGTGAATGCTCCGCCCGGCGCGCGGTAGTAGGTGACGGGGACCCCGGGAACGGCCTTCTCGATCATGGCCTTGCCCTCGAGGATCTGCTGCCGCTGGTAGGCGACGGGCTTGTGGTCCATCGTGACGTCGTGATCGACGGAGTGGTCGCACAGCTGGTGCCCGTCGGCGGCGACCGCGCGCACCAGCTCCGGGTACTTCTGCGCCTTGGTGCCGATCATGCAGAAGGTGGCCTTGACGTGGTTCTTTCGCAGCGTCTCCAGGACCTGCGGCGTCCAGCGGGGGTCCGGGCCGTCGTCGATGGTGATCGCGACCTGACGGCCCGCGCCCTGCGCCAGCCGGGAGATCCCCACCGGCACCCCGGAGGCCCCCTGGGCGGCTCCCGGAGCGGCGCCCGCGGCCGTGCCCGCGGCACGGGCCGGTGCGGGCTTGCCGGCGGGGGGTGCGTCCGGGGCGCGGTCCGCCGAGCCGTCCGTGGCCGCGTACGCCGGGGTGCCGGCTGCCGCCAGGAGGCCGAGGAGGGCGGCCGCAGCGGCGTATCCCGCCCGTCGACGACGTGCGGAACTGGTGGTGATGCGCATGGACGTGCTCTTCCTTTGCCCTCAGCCCCCGGATCTCGCTGGTCGGTCCAGGCTAGGTCATCCGTTTGGAGCACTCCCTCAACCAAATGGCCCATTTTGTGTGGTTCAGTGCACACGAGCGGCCCGGCGGGAGGCCGACAACCGCGGAGCGCCAACGCCTGTGGGCGCTTCCGCGGTGCCGCGTCGGCTGTGAGCAGTCTCACGGCCCGCCGGTCCACGGCGCCGTCGCGGCTCCGGCGTGCTTTCGGATGAGGGCGTACGAAGCGATGCGGTCGGCGAGGTCATGGACGGGCGTGGCCAGCATCAGCTCGTCCGCCCCGGTCTCGGCGGCCAGGTGTGCGAGCCGCTCGACGACGGTCTCGGGTGTGCCGACGGCCTGCTGGGACCGGAAGCCCGCCAGCGCCTGCCGTTCCTGCTCGGTGAAGGGGTGGGTGGCCGCCTGCGCTGGAGTGGGGAAGGGTGCCTGGCTCTCCCCCTTGAGGAGGCCGGCCTTGACGACGTTCATCGGCCCCGCACGCCGGACGGCCTCCTCCTCCGTCTCCGCGCACACCGTCTCCACGCACAGCAGGACGCGGGGCCGCTCGCACCAGCGGGACGGGGTGAAGGCGGAGCGGTAACGCTCCAGCACCGCACGGGTGTTGTCCGGCCGGATGTGGTGCGCGACCGCGATCGGCAGGCCGAGTTCCGCGGCGATCGCGCCCCCGGCGGGACTGGAGGCCAGCAGCCACGGTTCGGGCAGCGGACCCAGCGCCACCTCGTCCACCAGGAACGACAGGATCGCCGCCACGTCGTCGCGGTACTCGGCATCCGTCGCCGGGCCGGCGCCTCGGCGCAGCGCCCGCGCGGTGGCCTCGTCGAACGTGCCGGGACCGCGGCCGATGCCCAGGTCGATGCGGTCCTCGTGCAGGGCGGCCAGCGTGCCGAACTGTTCCGCCAGCGTGATGGGGGCGTGGTTGGGGGCCAACACTCCACCCGAACCGAGACGGACGGCCGAGGTCGACGCGGCCGCGTGCGCCGTCAGGACGACCGGGGGGAAGGCGCCGATCGCGGGAGAGTGGTGATGCTCCGCGTACCAGATGCGGTGGTAGCCGAGCGCCTCCAGTCCTTGGGCGAAGGCAGCGGTGTCCCGCAGGGTGTCGACGGCTCGGGTGCCCGTTTGCACCATCGCGACTTCCAGCGCTGAAAGGGGTATGTCGAGCATGGCGTCAGCATAGGGATCGCGGGTGGCGGTGCGGGCGAGCGTGATCGTTTTCGCGCCACACCGCCACACCGCCACGTCGCCACGTCGCTGCGTCGCTGCGTCGCTGCGTCGCTGCGGCTCAGTGGTCCTTGAGCAGGGCGCAGACGAAGTTCTCCTGCACGGTGCGCAGTCGGGCCAGCAGCGCGGGCTTGTTGCTCTTGCTGGTCTGGGTGTTGATGGAGAAGGTCAGCGACCGGGTGCCGTCGGGAGTGGTGGCGGCGAACTGCGTGTAGCCGGGGAAGTTCCCGGTGTGGCCGTAGAGCACGCCGCAGCGGGTGGTGTACTGGAAGATCGCCAGCCCGGCGGCGTTGGTGCCGGGGCCGGCCGGCTCCGAGGAGTCGCCCGGACGGAAGGTCAGCTGTTCCTTGCGGGTCTGCGGCGACAGCAGCGAGGGGCCGCCGTAACCGCGGATGAATGCGCCCAGTTCCCTGGGTGTGGAGACGATGCCGCCGGAGGCCCAGACGCCCGAGGCGCTCAGGGCCTCGCTGATGTCCTCCGGTTCGGCCGGCGGCAGGACGTCGTAGCCGTGCAGGTACGGACGCGGGAGCCGGTAGCCGAGGGGCAGGCTGGTTCGGCGCAGCCCCAGAGGGCGGTACACGAGCTCCTTGAGGAGGTCCTCGTACCGGCGGCCGGTGACGGCCTCGGCCATCAGCGCGACGGCGATGTTGTCCGAGTTGGAGTACTCGTACAGGGAGCCGGGGAGGAAGCGCAGCCGCTCGTCGGCCACGAAGTCGAGGAGGGTGCGCGGGTCGAAGACGTGGCGCGGGTCGGCGGTGAGGATCTCCAGGAACTCGGGGTCGGCCGAGTAGTCCGGCAGGCCGCTCGTGTGCTGGAGGAGCTGGCGCAGCGTCACCGCGTGCCAGTCCTCGGGCTGGTCGGGCAGGCGCTCGCCGATGGTGTCGTCGAGGGAGAGCAGGCCCTGGTCGACGAGCCGGAGGGCGACGGCCCCGCTGAACGCCTTGGCGATGCTGGCGATGCGCATGTGGTCGTCGGGGTGCGGTGCGCGGCCGGTCTCGATGTCGCCGACACCGGCCGTGTACACCTGCGTACGGTCGCCCCGGGTGAGCATGGCGATTACTCCGGGCGGGCCGTCCGCCTGGGCGACCAGCCCGTCGAGCTGCCGCTGCAGGCCCTTCTCGTGGCGCGGGCGGCCGTCGCCCGGGCCCGGGTCGCCGGCCGCCTGGGCGGGCTGCAGGAGTCCTCCGAGAGCGGCGGCGGTCAGGGCGGTGGCGGACAGCCCGGTGCGGAGGCGGCTTCGGCTGGCGCGGGCGACACGGGTCGGCATGTGCGTGGCTCCTGGTGTGCGCGGGGACGGCCGGGGCGGGCGGCGCCCGGCCCGGCCCAGCAGTAGCAGCCCGAGCGGTGCGCAGGGTCCGCGGCGCGCGCCGCGGACCCCCGGTTGGCTGCGCAATTCGCCTCCGGACCGGGGTTGCCGCGGGGCCGGGACCCCTCCTGGCGGGCGGGCGCGGCCGGTGGCCGGGGGCCGTGTCCGTGCGGTGCTCCGGAGCTCGTGGCATACCGTCTGGTGGCGTCCCGGCAGTCATGTTTTACGATCCGTCCCATGACTGACGGTACGGATCGCGCGAACACTCCCCAGCAGGACCCCTCGGCGGGGCAGGGGGGCTATGGATACCCCCAGGGGACGCCCGGCGGTTACGGGTTCCCGCAGCAGCCCGGGCAGCCCAATCCGTACCAGCAACCGCTGCCCCAGCCCGGGCCTGCCGGAGAGCCGCCGCATTACTCCCAGGCACCCCAGGCACCCCAGCCGCAGCCGGTGCCTTCTCCGGCCGGGTTCACGCCTTCTCCCCAGCCCGACTGGCAGGCGCTGGCGGACCGTTCGGAGTCGCAGCTGCGGACGCGCAAGCGGATATGGATGATCGCCATCGGGGTGGCGGCCTGCGGTCTCGGCGTCGGCGCCGGGTTCTTCATCCTGGACAAGGGCGACAAGGACGGTCCGGGCCCCGGCCCTTCGCAGTCGGCGACCGCCGCCCCCGGAGGGGACCCCTCGGACGCCAACGCGCCCACCGTGCCGGGCGAGCCGAACCTGCTGCGCGACCGCTCCGGCCAGATCAACATCGCGCTCAGCCCCGACGCCGTTCTCGGCAAGGTGGACAACGGCAACGTGCTGCGCCTGCGCAGCAACGGCAACTCCTACGCGCAGGCCGCCGAGCAGGTCGTCGACGCGTCCAAGAGCTTCACGGTCTCCGCCTGGGTCTACAACGAGGCCGACGCCGGCTCGCGGTTCGCCATCAGCCAGGGCGACGGCGCCTCGTACTCCTTCGAGCTGGGCCGCGAGGACAGCAACGGCAAGAAGTCGTGGGTGTTCCGGATGCAGACCGACCAGAAGGGCGCGGCCTCGACCGCCGTGGGCGCGGTCTCCGACGGGTTCAACACCGTCCGCACCTGGGCCCTGCTGACCGGCGTGTACGACGCCCAGGCCAAGACGCTGACGCTGTACGTCGACGGCAAGGAGGCCGGCCGCGCCCCGGTGGCGGCCGCCTGGGCGGGCCAGGGGCCGCTGCAGCTGGGCCGCTCCCGCCACCACGGGATCTGGAGCGGGCCGTGGGCGGGTGTCATCGGTCACGTGCTGGTGTGGGACAAGCCCCTGACCGCGGATCAGGTTCTCGCCCTGAAGGGCGGAAAGCTGGACAAGGAGATCAAGCCTGTCGGTTCGTGGCTCATCGGTTGATCCTTTTCCGCACGGATTTGCACCGATTCGATCATCACGGGCAGATCACCCTGGTGGATCGTCGTCTCACTAGTCGGATAAGGTCACCGCTGGCCCGGATACCGGGTTGACGTCCGTAGCAGTGAACACCCAGCAGACCGCCCGGCTTGACGTGTGCGGCCGAGACTCCACGATGTGAAGGCCCTCAGTTGCCGCGGCGCTCGTACGGCCGTAGTCCTTGTCCGGCACCGGGGGATGAATTGAATACGCTTTCCGTCGTGATTCCGGCGCTCAATGAGGCGCCCAACCTGCCCACCGTGATGAACTCCGTTCCCACGGGCGCGCTCCGTGCCCTGGGCTGGGAGACCGAGGTCATCGTCGTGGACAACGCCTCCACCGACGACACCGCAGCGGTGGCCGCCTCGCTCGGCGCCATCGTCGTCTCCCAGCCGGAGCGGGGCTACGGCAACGCCTACCACGCCGGGTTCCGCGCGGCGAAGGGCGATGTCATAGCCACCGGCGACGCCGACTGCACCTACCCGTTCGACCACCTGCCCGAGCTGCTGGGCACCCTGGCCGAGGCCGACGTCGAGTTCATGACGACCAATCGGCTCCGCCGGGAGAACCGCTCGGCGATGAAGCGGTCCCACACCGTCGCCAACCACGCCCTGAGCGCCCTGAGCCGGGCCCTGTTCCGCAACGGACTGCGCGACTCGCAGTCCGGTATGTGGGTCTTCCGGCGCTACGTCTGGGACGGCGTCGACGTGAAGTCGACGGGCATGGCCTTCTCCCAGGAGATCAAGAACGCCGCCACCCGGGCCGGCTACCGCTACCTCGAAGTGCCCATCGAGTACCGCAACCGCCAGGGCCAGGTGAAGCTCAACGCGCTGCCCGACGGCATGGCCAACCTGCGTCAGCTCTTCGAGCACCGCTTCCGCCGGCCCAGTGAGGACCGCTCCACGCGCTACGAACGGCGGCACACCCCGGCATGAGGAAGCGTCTGATCCGGGCGGCCCTGGCGTTCGTCGTGGCCGCCGGCCTGTGCGCGGGCGCCTGGTCGCTGCCGCCCGTGCGGGGCGTCCTCCTGGACTCGTTCACCCGTCGGCAGGCCGCCTTCATCGAGCTCTACTTCACCGAGAACCCGCGCTTCGACGGAGCGAGCGTCCTCGTTCCCTTCGCCGTGAACGACCGCGGTTCCGGTGCCCGCTCGCTGGTGGCGACGCTCACCGTCGAGGCCGCGAACGGCAAGGTGCTGGCGACCGAGACCTACCCCGTCGAACCCCACCAGGGCGCCGCGGTCCCGGTCACGGCGCGGGTCCGCGCCAAGGGGGCCGACGTCGCCCTGGTCCGGGTCTCGCTGACCGGGCATCCCCAGACCCTTCACTTCCGCTTCGGCCCGCCCCCGGAACTCTGATGCGCACCGTTCTCCAGATCACCCCCTACTACCCCCCGCACCTCGGCGGCCTCGAGCGCGTCGTGCTGCACCTGTCCCGCCGCCTCGCCGAACGCCACGACGTCCGCGTCGTCACCACCACGCTGGGCTCCGGCGGCGCGCCGCGGCGGGCCCGGGAGGAGGGTGTGGCCGTACGCAGGCACCGCGCCACCGAGTTCGCGCACACCGCGATCGCACCCGGGCTGCTCGGCTCGCTCCTGGCCGCGCCGCGCGGCGCCGTTCTGCACGCGCACTGCGCGCACGCCCTCCTGCCGGAGACCGTGGCGCTCGCCGCCCGGCTGCGCCGGCAGCCGTTCGTGCTCCACTTCCACCTCGACGTGGACGCCAGCGGACGCCTCGGCCGACTCCTGCCCGCCTACAAGAAGCACGTCTTCGGACGCGTGGCACGCGCCGCAGCGGCGGTCATCGTGCTGACCGAGCAGCAGGCTCGCTTCGTCGAGGAGACCTACCGGGTGCCGCCCGCGCGCGTGCACGTGGTGCCCAACGGAGTCGGCCCGGAGTTCTTCCGGCCCGCCCCCGACCCCTGCCCTGCCGCTGACCCATCCACCGACCCGGCCGGCGCGGACGCCTCCGCCACCCGGCCCCTGCGCCTGCTCTACGTCGGCCGCCTCAGCGCCCAGAAGAACCTCGCGCGCCTGCTCGACGCGATCAGCCTGGTCGACTCCCCGGTCAGGCTCCGCGTCGTCGGCGGCGGCGAACTCGACGCCGACCTGCGCGCCCGGGCCGACCGCCTCGGCCTGGACGAGCGCGTCGAGTTCACCGGGCCCCTGCACGGTACGGACCTCCTCGCCGCCTACGCCGACGCCGACGCCTTCGTCCTGCCCTCCGACCGCGAGGGCATGCCCCTCGCCGCACTGGAGGCCATGGCGGGCGCCCTCCCGGTCCTGGCCACCGACGTACCCGGCAACACGGAACTGCTCCACGACGTCGGCCTGCTGGCCGCACCGGAGCCGGCCGCGCTCGCCGCCGCGGTGGACCGCCTCGCGGCCGACCCCGGCCTGCGCAGCCTGCTGGCCGGCCGCAGCGCGGAGCGGGCCCGCCGTCACACGTGGGAGGAAGTCGCCCGGCAGGTGGAGCTCGTGTACCGGAAAGCAGGGATATGAACCCGCCCCACTGGCTGCGCGGACGACTCGGTGTCCTGCTGAGCCTCGGCCCCGCCTGCGCCGTCGAGACGCTGCCCGGCGTCCCCGCCCTCCTGCTCGCGCCGGTCGGCCTGTGGCTGCTCTTCGCCGCCCCCGTACTGCTGCTGCGCGGACTCACCGACAAGGTGGTCTCCACCCGCAGCGGCTCCCTCATGCTGGCGGCCGGCCTCGCCGTGCTCCTCGACATCCTCGTGGCGCTGGGCGTCAACACCCTGCTGCCGCTGCTCGGCGTGGAACGGCCCCTGACCCGGCTGGTCCTTGCCTCGGCGACGACCGTCGTGCTCCTCGTCCTCGGAATCCTCGCCCCCCAGTCGCAACGGCCCCTCCTTCGCGGCGCACCCCTGCGCGGCGCCCGCCCGGTGGCCTGGGTGTCCGCCGTCGCGCTGCTGCTCGCCGTGGCCGGTCCCATCAGGCTCAACAACGGCCTGGGCGGCGGCGTCAGCACGGCCGCCCTGGTCCTCGTCGCAGCGCTGGTCGTCCTTCTGCTGGTGCGCCACGGCCGCTCCTCCGCGGTCGTACTGGAGGCCGGGATCTACGTGGCCTCCGCCACCCTGCTGCTGCTCACCTCCCTGCGCGGCTGGTACATCACCGGGCACGACATCCAGCGCGAGTACCTCTACTTCCGGCTCACCCTCGGCGGCGAGTTCTGGGACATCTCGGCCTACACCGACCCCTACAACGCGTGCCTGAGCATCACCCTGCTCCCGGTCAGCGTGTTCCGGCTCACGGGCATCGAGGACATCTACGT
The DNA here is from genome assembly GCF_045160505.1 of Streptomyces sp. NBC_00029. Taxonomy (NCBI): domain Bacteria; kingdom Bacillati; phylum Actinomycetota; class Actinomycetes; order Kitasatosporales; family Streptomycetaceae; genus Streptomyces; species Streptomyces sp. NBC_00029. The sequence goes on along the minus strand of NZ_CP108292.1, from coordinate 8,095,531 downwards.
CTTCAAGGCCGTCCTGCCCCTGCTGTTCGCCCTGACTCCGGTGCTGGTCCACCGCGCGGTGCGCCATGTGGCGTCCCCGCTCGTGGCGCTGCTCTCCGCCGTGTTCTTCATGGCGTTCCCCACCTTCTTCACCGACATGCCGTTCCTGGGCCGGCAGGCCATCGCCTTCCTGCTCCTGGCCTGCGCCATGCTCGTCCTGACGGATTCCCGGCGCCCGCTGCCCCTGCGGCGCGTCATGTTCACCGTGCTGCTGGCCGGAGTGGTCCTGTCGCACTACTCGACGATCTACGTGATCGTCGGCACCCTGGCGACCGCGTTCATCGTGGACAAGACCTGGCGGCTGGCCTCGCGCCGGGGCCGCGCCCGTCCGCACCGCGCCCGCGGCCACGACCACATGCGGACCTTCCTGACCTGGTGGACCGTGGCCGTACCGGCCGTTCTCGCCCTGCTCTGGGCGGGTCCGCTCACCCACACCGGCGGCCAGCTCGAAAGCACCCTGCGCGTCGTCGCGAGCGACCTCTTCGGGTCCGGCGACGCCCGCGGCGGCTCCTCCGACACCCGCTACAGCCTTTTCGGCGGCGCCGGAGTCACCCCCGAGGAGCGGCTCGCCGAGTACCGCGAGGACACCATCGGCTACACCCGGGCGGACCGCGCCGAAGGCAAGTACCTGCCGCTGGAGGGTCTCTCGAAGTACCCCACGCCCGTGGCCGAGAAGGAGAACCTGCCGCTGACCCCCGTCGGCCGGGCGCTGGACACCGTAGGCATCGGCGTGCCCGCCCTGAACGGAGTGCTGCGCCAGGCCGCCGCCCTGCTGCTCCAGGTCCTGGTCCTGGTCGGGTTCGTGATCGCCCTGCGCGGCCGCCGGAGCCCGTTCACGCCCGTCCGCGACCAGACCACCCTGACCGTGGGCGCCCTCGCGATGATGGGCCTGTTCACACTGGTGCCGCAGCTGTCGGTCGACTACAGCGTGCTCCGCGCCTTCCAGCAGGGCCTGCTGTTCTTCGCACCGTTCATCGCGGCCGGCGCCCTGTGGGCGGTGCGCTGGGCGGGCCACCGGGCCGTCCCCGTGCTGTGCGTCCTCGTCGCCGGGCTGCTGCTCGACCTGACCGGGGCCGTCCCCAAGGCACTCGGCGGCTACCCCGCGCAGCTCGCGCTCAGCAATTCCGGCCCCTCCTACGACATCTACTACCCGCACGCCGAGGACCGCCGGGCCGCCATGTGGCTCAACCAGCGGGCGGCGGGCGACGACCTCGTCGTCCAGACCGACCGGTACTCCTTCAGCCGGCTGCAGACCCTCTTCACCGTCCGCACGCAGGACAGCGTCCACCCCGCGCTGCTGCGCTCGCAGTCGTACGTCCTGCTGGGATCCACCCCCACCCGCAAGGACGAGGTCACCGTATTCTTCCGGGGCGACCTCGTGACGTACCGGTATCCGCGCGAGCTCCTCGACACCACGCGCAACCTGATCTACAGCAATGAAGGGGCCGTGATCTACCGGTGAGAAACGTCCGGCGCCGGCCCCGGGTCCTGCTCGTCAGCCACTACTACCCGCCGCACCTGGGCGGCATCGAGAACGTCGTCCGCAACGAGGCGCTGCACCTGGCCCGGCACGGCGCCGACGTCACCGTCCTCACCAGCGGCGACCGCGCCGGAACGCACGACGAGGACGGCGTCCGCGTCGTACGCGTCGCCGCGTCCAACGTCGTGGAGCGCCGGTCGGGCGTCCCCTTCCCGCTGTTCTCGCCCGCCCTGCTGCCCACCGCCCTGCGCTGGGCCCGCCACGCCGACGTCGTCCACGTCCACGACTGCCTCTACGCCTCCTCCTGGGCGGCCGGACTCGCCGCGGCCGTCACCCGGACCCCCACCGTGGTGACCCAGCACGTCGGCCTGGTGGCGCACCCCTCGGCCCTCGTACGCGCCGTCCAGCGGGTCGTCTACGCGGTCGCGGGCAGGCCCCAGCTCCGCCGCGCCCGCCGGGTGCTCACCCTCAACGCCGACGTGGCCGCGTTCGTCCGGAAGCTGGGCGCCCGCGCCGAGGCCCGCCACCACCTCGCCAACGGTGTGGACACCGGCCTGTTCCGGCCGCCCGCCGACCCGGCGGAGCGCGCCGCGGCCCGTGCGCGGCTCGGTCTGCCGGCCGGACGCACCCTGGTGCTCTTCGCGGGCCGGCTCGTCCCCAAGAAGGGGTACGGCCTCCTCCTCGACGCCCACGCCGGTGACTCCGCTGGCTCCGGCGATGCCCTCGACAACCGCGACGGCCACGCCGCCGCCTACGACCTCGTCTTCGCCGGTGACGGTGACAGCGCGGCCCTCACCGGGCGCTCCGGCGTCCACCACCTCGGCACCCTGTCCGCCGAGGACCTCGCCGACGCCTACCGCGCGTGCGACATCTTCGCCCTGCCCTCCACCGCCGAGGGCTTCCCGCTGACCGTCCAGGAGGCCATGGCCTCCGGCCTGCCCGTCGTCACGACCGACGACCCCGGCTACGCCCCGTACGGCCTGGACCGCGGGGTCGCCCTGCTGGTGCCCCGCACCGTCCCCGCACTGCGCGCCGCGCTCGACGCGCTGGTCGCGGACCCCGCCGGGCGGGCGGAGACGGGCGCCGCCGCCCGCGCGTTCGCCGAGGCGTCCTTCGGCTGGGACCGGCACGTCACGGCGCTGCTCGGGCACTACCGGGACGTCGGCCGTGGGTAGGCACGCCCGGCCCGCGGACCAGATGTTCCGGAGCTCGTTCTTCCTGCTGGCGTCCACCGTCACGACGGCCGGGCTGAGCTTCCTCTTCTGGGTGGTCGTGGCCCGCTTCTACCCGCCCGAGCAGGTCGGGCTGGCCACCTCGCTGATCTCCGCGACCTCGCTGCTCTCCTACCTCAGCATGTTCGGCCTCAACAGCACCCTGATCCGGTTCCCCGCCGAGGGCACGGCCCGCAACGGCCAGATCACCCAGTCCACGGCCCTGGTGCTGCTGGTCTCCTGCGCCGCCGCAGGGATCTACCTGCTCGGGCTGCCCTGGTACGGGCACAAGCTGCTCTTCGTCCGCGACCACCCGCTCCTCGCCGCCCTGTTCGTGCTGTCCTGCACCTGTGCCTCGCTGAACCTCCTGGTCAAGTCGGTCTTCATCAGCGCCCGCATGGCGCAGTACAACGTGCTGTTCGACGGGATCCTCCAGGGCCTCGCCAAACTCGCCGCGCCCGCCGCCCTCGTCGGGTTCGGCGCGGCCGGCATCCTCGGCTCGGCGGGCATCGGCTACGCGGTCGCCGGAGCGGCGGCCCTGATCCTGCTCCGGCGCCGCCTCGGCTTCCGGTTCGACTTCCGCACCCGGGGGACCCGGCTGCGCGAACAACTCCGCTTCTCCGTCGCCAGCTACGTCTCCAGCCTGATCAACCTGGCGCCCGTCCTCGTCACTCCGCTGATCGTGCTCCAGAAGCTGGGCGCCGCCGAAGCCGGCTACTACTTCGTCGCCTTCCAGATCGCGGCCCTCCTGAACTCCGTCTCCACCGCCGTGGGTGAGGCCGTCTTCGCCGAGGTCTCCTCCGACCCGTCGCGGTTCGGTGAACTACTGCGCCGCTCCGCGAAGATCATCGCCGCCGTGCAGGTACCTGCCGTCGCCGTCGTCGCGGCCGGCAGCGGGCTGCTCCTGCTGGTGTTCGGGGGCGGCTACACGACGGCCGCGAGCGGGCTGCTCAGCGTGCTCGCCGTCGCCGCCCTCGCCGTCGCCCTCAACACCTGGGCGTGTTTCGGGCTGAAGCTGGCCCAGCGGATGAAGCAGCTCATCACCGCCAACGCCATCCTCGCGTGCACCACCATCGGCCTGTCCGCGTGGTGGGCGCCGCGCGGGCTGGTCTGGGTCGGCTGCGCCTGGGGCATCGGCAACCTGGCCGCCGGACTGTTCGCCACCGCCGCGCTGCTGCGCGGCCGGCCCTCCGCGCCCCGCCCGCCGGAGCCGGACGTCGACCCCGGACCCGCCTGGTCCCCCGTGGACACCATTCAGCTGCGCGCCGTGCGCCTGCCCGGGCCGACGGCCCCGCCCGCGCCGTCCGCCGCCGCATCACCTGCCGCACCACCAGCCGAGAGGTACCGCCCGTGAAGATCGTGGTGATCAACGCCTACGTCCGGGAGAACGCGGGCGACGCCGCGCTGCTCTCCGTCTGCCTGCGCCAGATCCGCGAGGCGTTCCCCGGCGCCGAGGTCCGCGTCGCCGGCATGGAGGATCCCGCCGTCCACCCCGCCTTCGAGGACGCCCCGAACCTCGGCTCGATCCGCCGCCACGTCGCCGACGGAACCGCTTCGCTGTCCCGCCGGATCCTGCGGAAGGTGTGCGTCGGCGCGGCCGCCGCCGGCCTCCTCCTGCTGCCCCGCACCGCGGCCGGTCTCCTGCGCAGGGCGCTGCCCGCCGAGGCCCGGCGCGAAGCCGACGCCCTGGCCGACGCGGACCTGGTCGTGTCCAACGGAGGCGCGTACGTCCTGGCCCGCCCGGGGCTCGACGGCCACCAGAACGTCTTCTTCGTCCTGCTGCCCGTCCTGCTCGCCCAGCGAGCCGGCGTGCCCGTCGTCTTCGCGCCGCAGTCCTACGGTCCGTTCCCCTCGCCCGTCCAGCGGCGCCTGGTCGCCCGCGCCCTCGGCCGGTCCCCGCTCGTCCTGGCCCGCGAGGACGTCAGCGTGGCCCAGCTGCGCGGATGCGGCCTGCCGGACGCGGCCGTCACCCGGGGCGTCGACTCGGGCTTCGCGTTCGCCCCGCCGCCGTCCTCCGACTGGCGGGCCCGGCTCGGCGTCGGACCGGAGCAGCGGCTGGTCGGGGTCACGGCCAGGCGCTGGCTGGCCCCGGCCGCCCAGGACGCGTACGAACGGGCCCTGGCCGCGACGATCGACGCCGTCCAGGCCACCGGAGCCCGCGTCGTGCTGATCCCGCAGGTCAGCACCGACTACCTGGGCGACGACGACCGCATCGTGGAGCGCCGGATCGCCGCCCACTGCACCGCGGCGCCCCTGCTGATCGAGGACCGGGTGGACTACCGCGACCTCAAGGGCGTCTACGGCGAGTGCGCCCTGCTGATCGGTACCCGCTTCCATTCGGTGATCTTCTCCCTGACCAGCGGCGTGCCCTGCGTGGCCATCGAGTACGAGCACAAGACCCGCGGCATCATGGCCGACCTCGGCCTCGGCGCCCACGTGCTGCCCATCGAGGACGTGACCCACGCCCGGCTGTGGGCGCTGGTCGAACCGCTGCTCCAGGACGACTCCGGCTACCGCGAGCAGCTGCGACGCCGCCTGCCCGAATACGTCGCCGAGGCAGGACGCTTCCCCGAGCTGCTGAGGTCGGCCGTGCAGCCGGCCGGCCTGCCGCGGGCCGACCGGTGAACCCCCGCACCGTGGCGGTCGTCGCCCCCTACTACCCGCCGCACCTCGGGGGAGTCGAGCAGTACGCGGCCCGGGTCGCCCGGGCCGTGCACGACGCGCCCGGTCTCGACGCGGTCGTCCTCACCAGCCGCCCCGGGCTGCGCACCCGTACCTCCGTCGAGGACGGGGTGCGGGTCGTCCGGCTCGGCTCCTGGCTCCGGCTGTCCAACACCCCCCTGAGTCCCCTGTGGCCGCTCCAGGTGCGGTACTGGCTGCGCCGCACCGGCGCCGACGTGGTCCACGCCCACGCCCCCGTACCGGGCCTCGGCGACATCGCCGTGGCCGTGGCCGGAGGCCGCCCCGCCGTGCTCACCTATCACGCGGGCTCGATGCTCAAGGGCGGCCCCGGCACCGGCGCCGCGGACCGCCTCATCGGCGTGTACGAACGCCGCGTGCTGCCCCGGGTGTTCGCACGGGCCCGCGCCCTGGTCGCCGTGTCCCCGGTCTCGCTGGCCGCCGGACGGCCGGGAGCACTGGAGATCAGCCCGGGTGTCGACACCGGCCGGTTCACGCCGGGTTCGCCGCCCTCCACCCGCCCCCCGACGCTCCTGTACGTCGGCCGCATGGACCGGTCCTCGGCATGGAAGGGAGTCGACGTCCTCGTCCGCTCCCTGGCCGAAGTACCCGGGGCCCGGCTGCGCCTGGTCGGCGGCGGCGACGCGGTCGCCGACCACCTCGCCCTGGCCGCGTCCCTCGGCCTCGCGGACCGGGTCACCGCGGCGGGCGAACTGACCGGACCCGACCTCGTCCGGGCGGTCCGCGAAGCGGCGGTGCTGGTACTGCCCTCCGTCACCGAGGCCGAGTCGTTCGGCATGGTCCTCGTGGAGGCGATGGCCTGCGGCACCCCCGTGGTCGGCTCGCGGGTCGGCGGCATCCCGTACGTCGTCGAGGACGGGCGGACCGGTCTGCTCGTGCCTCCCGGCGACCCCGGCGCCCTGGCGGGGGCCTGCCGGCGCCTCCTGGAGGACGGCGCCCTGGCGGACCGGCTGGGCGAGGCGGGGCTGCGCAGCGCGCGCGAACGGTTCTCCTGGGACGGCCTGCTGGCCCGGTACGTGGCACTGTTCCGCTCACTGTGACCCCGCCGCGCCGGCCCCCGGTACTGCCCGGGTTACCGGTGCTACCGGGGCTGCTTCTTCACGTACTCCTCGATGGCCGCCCGGAGCGCGGCGAACGCGGGCTTCGCGGAACCGTCGTAGCGGCGCAGCCCGTAGTACTTGGAGTGGCTCTTGTCGTTTCCGGTGGCCGTGTCCTGATGGGCGAACCAGAAGGCGGCCGCCACGTACTTCTCCTTCGCGGCGGTCGGCACGGTGTCGGTGGCGATCCGCGCCTGGAGCTGCTCGGTGACGTGCGTGATGTTCTCAGTCCGCGACTTCTCGTCGGCGGCGGCGTTGCCGGGACCGTTGGTCGGCGCACCCGTCTCCGTCAGCCACACCGGTATGCCGGGTGTTCCGTGCCGCTCGGCGACGCCGACCAGGTTCTCCCCGGCGCTGCTGATCTCCTTGAACACCTTGCCGTCGTGCGGGAGCTGGGGCCAGGCGTAGGGGTGGTAGCTGAGCGCGTCGACCACCTTGTTCCCGCCGAGCCGGCAGACCTGTTCCAGGAAGTCCACGTGGGAGACGTACTTGATCGACTCCCAGGTGCCGACGGCCGCCAGACCGCCCATCAGCACGTACGCCGTCGGATCGGCTTCGCGCAGCGAGGCGACGGTGGACTTCAGCAGGGTCGTGTACGCCTTCGCGTCCGGCTTGGGGTGCCAGAACTGGGGGAGGTTGGGCTCGTTCCAGACCTCCCACGTGTGCACGCCCTGGGGCGCGTAGCGCAGGGCGGCGAGCTTCGCGAACGCGGCGAACTTCTTGGGGTCGGCCGGCGGGCACGTGGGCCGGTGCCCGGTGCAGGACGCGGCCCGTGCCCACCCGGGGGTGTAGGCGACCGTGGCGAGGACGTCGAGGTTGCGTTCGCGGGCGGCCTTGACGATCCGGTCGAAGCGCTGCCACTGGTAGGTGCGCGGGCTGTCCGGCTGGATGTTGTTCCAGGACAGGTCCACCCGGATCCATGTGGTGCCCAGGCCCACCGCGTCGTTGAGGGCGGCGGCCAGGCCGTCGTCGGACTTCCAGGTGAGGGTGTCACCGTAGGAGAGGCCGAGTCGCAGGTCGTGCTCCTTGGGCGGCTCGGGGGGCCGTTGGAATCCGCCGGCGGATGGTGCGTCCGCCTCGGACGCCGGACCCGTCGACGAAGCCGCCGCCACGACCGTCGCGGCGGTCGCCAGGACGAACGAGACGAAGGCGACGACGAGCCGCTGACGTGTACTTGAGTGCCCCACCATGGGGTCAGCCTAAGCCAAGTGTGCGAATGCTCCTCCCCCTCCCGGTCCGGTCCGCGTCCCGCCCGCACTGCGTGCTCACGCTCGACCGCTCTGCGTGTTGCAGGCGGCGGCCAACCCCCTCCGCCGTCGCGTGTACTCAGCCGCTTCCCGACGGCGAGGACCGGTCGGCGGCGCCCACGCGGGCGGCCGCCGCGTGGGCCTGGACGGCGCCGACCAGGGCGCAACCCGCGGCAACCGCCCACACGAACCAGCCCGAGCCCCCGACAGCGGTCCGGTAGGCGGTGACGGCCAGCAGCACCGACGAGGCGGCCAGGCAGGTGACGGAGACGGTCGGCGGCACCGCGCCGAGGGCCTCCGCCTTCGACGCGCGGTCGAACGACCGGCCTGCCCACGCGAACACGACGGCGCCCGTGACGTACGCCGCCACCTCGGACACCACCGAGGACGCGGAGGCACTCGCCGCCGACACCACCACGGCAGCCGTCTGGAGCTGCGTCAGGCCCAGCAGCGTGTACACCACCCTCCCCGCGACCGGCGCGTTCGGCAGGGTCGTGCCGAACCACGAGGCGAGCGTCCAGAACGCGGCCGAGAACGCCATCGCGTTCAGCAGGCCGGGCCAGGTCACCGCGGAGAGGGACGTCAGCTCACCCGCGGCGACGGCGAGGGCCGACACGGCCGCCACGGCGTACCCCCGGCGCACCGGTCCGCCGCCCCGGTGCGGGAAGCGCAGTCCGTGGACGGTGAACAACAGGCCGCCGGCGCCCGCCCCGAGGGCCGGGAGCCAGCCGGGCAGGTCGGCCGCCCCCGCCCGGAGGGCGACGGCGAGCAGGCAGGACGCCGCGAACACCAGGACTCCCATGGCCTGTACGCCGCGAACGGCGAAGACCGGGTAGTGGGCCGGGCGCGGTTTCGTGATCCGCCGGGCGGCCCAGGGGTCGTCCGACTCACCCAGGTCGAAGGCCGCGGACGCGGCTGTGCGCCGGGCCTCGACCTCCTCGCCCGTCGGCGGAAGCGCTCCGCCGTGGGGCGCGTCCTCCTGCTGCGGCCCGTCCCAGAGGGCGGCCAGGTAGGACGACAGGGCGAAAACGACCAGGGCGGCCGTGACGGCAGCGGCGGGCAGGCCCAGCAGTCCGATCGGCACGGGTGACGCCGCCTCGACCCGGGCCTGCAGCGGCCAGAGAGCCGCGGCGACGCCCAGCATCGGCACCGTACCGGCGCCGAGGACGAGCGAGGTGCGCAGTGGCTCCCGCAGGCGGCCGACGACCCCGGCGACGGCCGCCCCGGCGTAGACCAGGCCCGCGCCGACGAACCCGGCGGCCTCCACGGTGTTCCAGGCGTTCGCCTTCGCGTTCGCCTTCCTGCGGGCGACGATCTCCTCGTACGTACCGTTGTTGGATCCGGTGCTGATGCACACGTCGCCCGGGCGCATCGCCCTCCCGTCGCACTCCGGCGATCCGGTGTACGTGGCCCAGGGCGCGTCGTACGCCGCCGTCAGCGCCCAGGCGACGACGAGCCAGCCGACCACGAGCAGGACGGCGCCGAGGATCCGGGACCGGGTGTCCGTCATGGAGTCGGTCACCGCCGGGCCTCCCTGTTCCGCGCATCAGGGCCCTCCCCCGGTCAGCGGCGGATGCCACGGCGCTCGCACGTGCGTTTCGAGCCACATCGTGGCACCGGGTCCCCTCCCGCCGGGGCGGAGAGCAGAGGGGTCACCTGAACGAGCGAGTCCCGCCGGTTCGCCGACGGTGCCGGCCGGCCACCACGCTCACGATGCGCCGACGAGAAGCACTGCGCGATACTCCTCGCATGGAGTGGTACGAGCAGGCACGGGCCGCGAAACAGATCCGGGACTGGGATACGGCCATCGCGTTGGTCAGTGCCCATGCCGAGTGCTACTCCGCCGATTACCACGCACACGACAGCCATCTGTGGCACATGCGTCTACTCGTCTGCGCGGAGCGGTTCACGGAGCTCACGGAACTCGCACTCACGGATGTCCACGCACGTCGCAGACTCAACGGATCGCTCCACGAGCGGGGGATGGACGAGGCGCTGCGCCATCGCGCCGAGGGCGGCGACAGTGGCGCCCTGTACCGGCTCGTGAGGCTGCTGGGCGAGACGGGCCGGCTCCAGCAGGCCTGGGAAGCGGTCCGGTCCCTCGCTCCGCAGGACGAGTACGCGCACCGGTTGGTGGCCGAACTCCGAACGGACCCGGGCGGCCAGGAGCACCCGCCACCCTGCGGGACGTCAGACCATGTCGCCCCCAACCAGGCTGCTCACAGGCCGACTTCGGCCCCACGCGCTTGACGCGCGGTCCGTGGAAGGACAGCCTTGGCCGCAGTTACCGGCAGGTAAGGACGAGGGGGACACGTGGTGGCCATCGACAGGGACGACGCGGCGGGCAGGGAACAGGACCGGGACGACGCGGAGTCGATGTTCCTCGGGGTAGAGCAGCAGGCCGAACAGGTACGCACCGGCAAGGCCACCTCCCGCGCCCTCGTCGAAGCCGCCCTGCGCCGCATCGCCCGCTCCGACCCGGCCCTCGGGGCCTTCCGCATCGTCCTGGCCCGCGAAGCCCTCGCCGAGGCCGACGCGCGGGACGCGCAGGAGCCCCTCGGCCCCCTCCACGGCGTGCCGATCGCGGTCAAGGACGAACTGGACGTCGCCGGGCAGGTCACCACCTTCGGCGGCGCCGCCAACCGCAGCCCCGTCACCGCCGATTCCGAGGCCGTACGCCGCCTGCGCGCCGCCGGGGCCGTCGTCATCGGCAAGACGGCGATGCCCGAGTTCGGCCAGTGGCCCTTCACCGAATCCGCCGCGTACGGACGCACCCTCAACCCGTGGGACACCACCCGCACCCCCGGCGGCTCCAGCGGCGGCAGCGCCGCCGCCGTCGCGGCCGGTCTGGTCCCGGCGGCGCTCGGCGGCGACGGCGGTGGTTCCATCCGCATCCCGGCCGCCTGCTGCGGTCTGTTCGGCCTCAAACCCCAGCGCGGCCGCGTCTCCACCGCCCCCAACGCCCACCTCTGGTACGCCCTCGGCACCGTGGGCCCCCTCACCCGGACCGTGCGCGACTCCGCCCTGCTCTACGACGTCCTCGCCGGCACCACCCCCACCGACCGGTGGAGCGCCGGCCCGGGCCCCGGCCCCGCGGACACCGGCTGGGTACGGGCCCTGGAGACCCCGCCCGGCAGGCTGCGCATCGGCTACTCGGCCAAGCCCGCCGTGCCGGGGGTGCGCCCGCATCCGGAGCACGTCGAAGCCCTGCTGGAGACCGTACGGGCGCTGCGCGAACTGGGCCACGACGTGCGGGAGGTCGACCCCCGCTACCCCGACGCGACGGCCCCGTTCGTCGCCCAGTTCTGCGGCGGCGTCCGGGCGGAGGCCGCCGCGGTCGAGCGCACCGATCTCCTGGAGCGGCGGACCCGCAGCGCCCTCGCGCTGGCCCGGCTGGTGCCCGAGTCCGCCGTGGAGCGCGGGATCAGGGCGGGCGAGCGGCTTGCGGAGCGCGCCGACCGGATGTTCACCACCATGGACCTGCTGGTGACCCCGGTCATCGCCGAGCGGCCCCGCCCGGCGGGCGCACTGGACGGTGCCGGACTGCTGACGGCGATGGTGCGCTCGCGCCCGATGGTCGCCTACACCGCCCTGTGGAACGTCACCGGGCACCCGGCGGCGTCCGTCCCGGCCGGTGTCGGCGCGGACGGTCTGCCGCTCGCCGTGCAGCTGGTCGGCCGCCGCGACGACGAGTTGGGCATCCTGCGGGTGGCGGCGCAGCTGGAGGCCGTCCGGCCGTGGGCGCAGCACCGGCCGCCGCTGCCGACCGGGTGAGGTACCGCCCAGCCCCCTCGGCCCTGTCGTCAAAGTCCCGCCTGGCCCGCAACCGGCGCTACTTCGACGACAGGACCTAGGCTGGAGTCGCGGGACGGATCCAGGAGGCGGCCATGCAGGCTCGGGCCCATCAGCGTTTCCACCTCGACCAGGACGGCCACTCGATCACCGTCGTGCGCAGTCCGGGGCGTGGGCGTACCGAGCTGCTCGTCTACGGCAAGGTGGTGTCCTCCACGCCATCCGAGAGCCGCGCGGTGACGGAACTGCGCGGCGAGCTCACCGACGGCGGCGCACCGCGCCCCTTCACGGTCCGGATCGGGCGCGCCGACATCCCCGGCGGCGCACCGCTCTGCTCGCTGGAGATCGGGGGAACGCGCTCCCTCATGCCGCTCCTGCCCCTTACGCGGAGCGAGGAGTGGCCCGCGGAGCCGACGCCCTCGCCCCGCACTCCGGCCGAGCTCCTTGCGCGCTGGCGCGCCCGCTACGGACGCCACTCACGTCACGAACGCCGCCGGCCCGGCTGATCCCCCCGTGCCCCGACGGTCAGCCGGACCGGCGCGGCCGCCGGCGGCCCCGGCAGGCGCAGCCCCGGACCGCCCGGCGTGATCGAGCCGAGGACGCTCGCGTGCCGGGCGCCGGTGCACGAGGGGACGGTGCCGGGCAGGCCGTGCGCGGTGAGCCAGCCCAGAACGGCGAACGCGTACGCCTCCTTCGCCCCCGCGGGCAGCCCGAGTTCGCCCGAGGACCGCACCGCGCAACCGCCGGCCCCGCCCAGTTCCTCCCGCAGCCGGTCCATCAGCACCGGGTTGCGCGTCCCCCCGCCCGACGCGATCACCTCGGTCGCCCCGAAGGGCCGGATCGCATCGGCCACGGTGCGGGCCGTGAGCCGGGTCAGTGTGGCGACGACGTCCTCGACGGGCAGCGGCCCGCACGAGTCCAGCGCCGAGAGCAGATAGGGCAGGTGGAAGAGCTCCTTGCCCGTCGTCTTCGGCGCCGGACGGGCGTAGTACGGCTCGTCCAGCAGCCTGCGCAACAGCGGTGGGTGGACGGTGCCCCGCGCGGCGAGAACTCCGCCGGCGTCCATCGAGTACGCCGCGTCCGCGGGGTCGCGCCCCGCCAGCGCGCGCACGGCCGCGTCGATGAGCGCGTTCGCGGGTCCGGTGTCGAAGGCCAGCGGTTCTCCCCCGGCCCCCTCCGCGCCGCCCGGTACGACCGTCACGTTCCCGATCCCGCCCAGGTTGAGTGCGACCGGCACCCCGGGCCGGCCCCGCAGCCACATCACGTCGACGACGCTGACCAGCGGCGCTCCCTGTCCCCCGGCCGCCACATCGCGGGTGCGGAATCCGGAGACGACGGGCCGGCCGGTCGCCTCGGCGATCCAGGCCGCCTCGCCGAGCTGGAGCGTGCCGTGCACCCGGCCGTCCTCGGCCCAGTGGAAGACCGTCTGCCCGTGCGAGGCCACCAGGTCGGCCCGTCCGCCGCACAGCTCCTCGTCCGCGCGCACCGCCGCCTCGGCGAAGGCGCGCCCGATGCGGGTGTCGAGCCGGCACACCGTGGCCAGGTCCGCCGCGGCGGGCGGCAGGGCCCCGGCCAGGTCCGCCCGCAGCTCGTCGTCGTAGGCCGTGCTGATCATCCCGAGGGGCGTGAGCACCAGCGTGTCGCCATGGAGGGAGAGGTCGGCGGCGGCCGCGTCGATGGCGTCGTACGACGTGCCGGACATCAGCCCGATCACGCGCAGGCGGCTCACCGCAGCGCCCGCTCGTGGTCGTCCCCGCGCAGCGTCAGCAGTGCGGCGACGCTCACCGCGCAGGTCGCAGCGGCGTAGTAGCCGGGGACGTCGACGTCCCCGGTCCGCTCGGCCACCTCGGTGATGATCAGTCCCGCACAGCCGGCGAACACGGCGTTGGACAGGGCGTACGCCAGCCCGAGCCCGGTGCAGCGCACCCTGGCCGGGAACATCTCGGCCAGCATCGCGGGTCCCGGACCCGCCATCAGGCCGACGCAGGCCCCGGCGGCGAACAGCGCCGCTCCCTTGGCGTACGGCGACCCGTCGGGGTCCTGCACCACGTGCAGCAGCGGGAGCGCGAGCACGGCCACCAGCAGGGCCCCCGCCACCATCACCGCCCGTCGCCCGATCCGGTCGCTGAGCCCGCCGGCGGGCAGGATCGACGCGGCGAACCCCAGGTTCGCCAGGACGGTGCCCAGCAGTGCCTGCTGGAAGGTGGTGCCGAGCGTGCTCTGCAGGTAGGAGGGCAGGACCACCAGGAAGGTGTATCCGGCCGCCGACCAGCCCATCATCCGCCCGATGCCCGACGCCACGGCCCGGACCGTCTCCGCCGAACGACGCCCGGACACAAGGGCGGGCGCCGTGAGGGCGGGCCGCGCCGGGGCCGGCGGCTCGTCCGGGGGCAGCCGCAACCGCAGCCGCAGCGCGACGAGCCCGAGCGGCAGGGTCAGCAGGAAGGGCACCCGCCAGCCCCACCCGTGCAGCTGCGAGGTGGTGAGTACGCTCGCCAGGACCACGGCCACACCGGCGCCCGCGAGCAGGCCGAGCGCGACCGTGAAGGACTGCCAGGCTCCGTACAGGCCCCGGCGGCCCGGTGGCGCGCACTCCGTCATGACCGAGACCGCCCCGCCGAACTCCCCGCCCGCCGAAAGCCCTTGCAGGATCCTCAGCAGCGTCAGGAGCCACGGCGCGGCCGCGCCGATCGAGGCGTACGTCGGCAGCGCGCCGATCATCGCCGTGGCACCGGTCATCAGACAGACGACCAGGACCAGCGCGGGCCGCCGGCCCACCCGGTCACCGAACCGCCCGAACACCGCGGCGCCGACCGGACGGAAGAAGAAGGCCAGGGCGAACGACGCGTACGCCTTGACGAGCCCCTCCACCGCGCTGCCGCCCTCCGGGGTGAAGAACTGCGCCGCGATGACGGTGGCGAAGTAGCCGTAGATCCCGAACTCGTACCACTCGATGAAGTTGCCCACGGATCCCGCCACCAGCGCCCGGCGTGCTTCGTCCGGCCGGGCCGTCGCAGGAGGCCGCACCGGACCGGGGGCGGGAGTGGTCATGGATCAAGCGTGCTGACCGCAGCGCGGCTCCACAAGTGCCGTCCGCCATCTGCCGTACGCCGGTCCCCCGGTCCCCGGTCATGCCGGGTGCTTCCCGTCACGCCACGGGGACCGGCGGTCCGACGGTCCCTACGCGAGGATGCCCGCGCGGGTGGCGAGGTCGAGTGCCGCGTCGAGGCGCGGGGCGGGCCGCCCCTCGGTGTGGCCCGCCGCCAACAGGGCCGCCACGGCGGCCGCGTCGGCCTTGCGTTCCCGCGCGAGCGCCGCGAACCGGGCGACGGCCCCGGTCAGGCTCGCGGGAATCCTGCCCGGCACGTCGAACGAGGACACGGTCAGTCCGAGGAACTCCTCCTCGTCCGCGCCGACCCAGGCGGCGGCCCCCTCCAGTCCGTCCTCCTGCAGCTCGGCCGGGTACGGGATGCGGTGCCAGGCACCGTCCTGCCACCAGTAGACGAAGCCGAAGAGGTTGCCCGCGGCGTCGTCCCGCAGGAGGTCCCAGGGCAGCCAGTCGGGTCCGTCCGCGAGGAAGTCGATCTGCTCGCCGTCGACGTGGGTGTGGCTGCCGTCGGGGTCCTGGCCGCAGAACACCGCGTGTCCCCCGTCCAGTACGGTCAGGCGCCACCAGCCGTCGCCACCGGTGGAGTGGCACCACAGACCGTCGTCGTCCAGGGCGAACTCGGTGCCGGTGGAACAGGCGGTGTCCACCACCGCCATCGTCACCGCCCTGGCCCACAGCAGTTCGGGGTGTTCGAGGTCTTCGGGCCGGCTCGGCGTGTGCATGGTGTGGTCTCCTCCCGGGTGCGGGGCAAGCCTCGCACGTGGGCCCGGGTCGGCCGAAATGCCGATGGCCCTACCGGCTCGGCCGCTGGGAACCTGGTGTACGGCCCTTCGGCCCGCCTCCGACCGTTCCCTCCTGAGCAGGAGCCTCTTGCCATGCTCGTCCTCGACTCCTCCCGCACGAACACCGCGCTGGCCCGGCGCGCCGCACGGCGCTTCCTGCAGGCGAGGTGTCCGTGGGCCGACGTGCACGATGTGCTGCTCGTGGTGAGCGAGCTGCTGGGCAATGCCGTCCGCCACACGGAGGGCGCCTGGCTGCTGAGGATGTCGTGCCGGCAGGAGGGCCTCGTGGTGGAGGTCCACGACGGCAGCCGTACCCTCCCGGCGCCGCGGCCGGGCGACGCCGAGAACGGGGGCGGGTTCGGCTGGGGCATCGTGCAGCAGCTGGCCTCGTCCGTGACCGTACGGCCCCACCGGTCCGGGAAGTCCGTACGGGCCGTCTGGCACCCGGCCCTGCAGGCACAGGCCGCCGCCTGACCGAGATGCATCCAATATATCCTGATTGTCAGGATATGCTGGCTTCATGGCCCCGCGAGAGATGACGCGTACGGCGTTCTACGTACTGACCGCGCTGGCCGACGAGCCCCGGCACGGCTACGGCATCGTCCGGGAGACCACCGCCCTGTCCGAAGGGCAGGTGCAGCTGCGCATCGGGACGCTCTACGGGGTGCTGGACCGGCTGACGGCCGAGGGAGCCATCGAGCTCGACCGCGAGGAGACCCACCGGGGCCGGCTTCGCAAGTACTACCGCCTGACCGGCCGCGGCGAAGCGGCACTCGAGGCGGAGGCCCGGCGGATGGCATCGGGCGCGCAGGCCGCGACCCGGCGACTCGCCTCCCGGATCGGCGCCGGGCAGGCCGACGGCGACACTCTTCCGGCGCGGCCCACGGGCACGGAAGGCGCTCCCTGACCCCGGCGCCCGCATGCTGAGAAGATCCCGCCCCCATCAGGCCCGCCCGCGAGCGGATCACGCCATTGTGCCCGCCTGATCAACTCCCTTACGGGAAGAGCGGGTTACGGTCCGGCCATGTCTTCGAACACACGAACCGCACCGGCTCGGAGCAGCCGACGCGCCCTGCTGCGCACCGCCGTTGCGGGTACGGCGGCCGCCGGAGCGGGTCTGACCCTCGGTGCGGCCTTTCCCGCTCTCGCCACCTCATGGGACCAGGAGGGCGCCGAGCGCGTGAGCACCCCCGCGCAGGCCTTGAGCCGGCTGGTGGCCGGCAACCGGCGGTGGAGGACCCAGGGACAGGAGCACCCGCACGAGTCCGCGTCCCTGCGCCGCCGGCTCGCCCACGGCCAGCAGCCCTTCGCGATCGTGCTGGGCTGCATCGATTCGCGGGTTCCGCCGGAACTGGTCTTCGACCAGGGGCTGGGTGATCTGCTGACGGTCCGGTCGGCGGGTGAGGTGCTAGACGAGGCCGTGCTGGGGAGCATCGCGTACGGGGTTCTGGAGCTGCGCGTACCGCTGGTGCTCGTCCTGGCGCACCAGTCGTGCGGGGCGGTCACCGCGGCGGTCCGCGCCGACGGGACGGGCGAACCGCTCCCCGCTCATGTCCAGTACCTGGCCGATCAGATACGGCCTTCCATCGACCGCAGCACGCAGGGCGAGGCCCGCGTCGACGCGACGATCAACGCCCATGTGCTCAACGTACGGCGCAGACTGGCGGCCGAGCCCGACCTCGCGCGGAGGGTGGCGACGGGCGAACTGGCCGTGCACGCCGCCCGCTACGAGCTGCGCGACCAGCACGTACGCACCCTGACCTGACGGCGGCCCGGGCGCGGGCCCATCCCGGTCGACCTTCCGACCGGGATGAGCCGCGCTTCACGAGCTTCAGGCGTTGACGCAGACGTTGCCGGCAGCCGGGTTGAGCGCGCCGATCACGTTGATGCTGTTGCCGCACAGGTTGATCGGGATGTGGACCGGGATCTGGATCAGGTTGCCCGAAAGCACACCGGGCGAGCCGGCCGCGATGCCCTCCGCGGTGGCGTCCGCCGACGCCGAGGACGCACCGCCGATGACCGCCAGGCCCAGCACCAGGGCAAGGCCCGCACTCTTCAGAACACGCGACACGTGACATCTCCTTGTAACCGCACAGCGATGCCGGAGCACCGCACGGCCCCGAGCGGGGCCGTCGCCCTTTCCTTCGGCAGCTGACGGCCTTCCGGCCCGGTTCGAGCTGCCCGGTTCCCTCGAAGGGGTGTCACCGCACCCTCCGTTTGGGGGTACCCGGCCCCCCATTTGTCGGACCACCCGACCGGTTCCCCGGTCAGTGCCGCTTCCCGGCCCGAGATTCCCCAGCCGACGGGACAAGTTCCCCTATCGATCGGGAACGGCGGAAATCTAGCCTCGCTACTGCCCGTCCGCGAGTCGGATCTCTGTGTTCGAGGGGGAAGTGTGGCTGATCGGGAAGTCGGTGTTCTGGCGATCGGTGCGGGTCCGGCCAATCTGGCATTGGCGGTGGCCATCGAGGAGTCGGGACCGGCCGAACTGGCGGACGGCACACTGCTGCTGGAGCAGGGGCCGGACATCAAATGGCAGCGCGATCTGCTGATGCCCTGGGCGCGCAGCCAGGTGTCCTTCCTCAAGGACCTGGTGACACTGCGCAATCCGAGCAGCAAGTTCTCCTTCCTCAACTTCCTTCATGCGCAGGGGAGGCTGGACGAGTTCGTGAATCTGGGGACCTTCCACCCCTTCCGGTGGGAGTTCTCCGACTACCTCCAATGGGTCGCGGCCTCCCTGGAAAAGGTGCGGATCCGCTACGACGCCCGCGCCTCCCGGGTCGATCCCGTGCACGGCGCCGACGGCTCCCTGACCGGCTGGAGCGTGCGGCTCACCGACGGGGACACCATCCGCTGCCGCGACCTCGTCATCGGCGGCGGCCGCGACCCCCGGGTTCCCGAGGTCTTCGCCGGCCTCCCCGCGGACCGCCTGATCCACAGCGCCCAGTACCGGACCCGCATCACACAGATACCGAAGGACGAACCGGTCCGCGTCGTGGTGATCGGTGGCGCGCAGAGCGCCGCGGAGATGTTCTTCGCGCTGCACGAGAACCTGCCGGCGAGCCGGATCACCATGGTGGTGCGCTCGATCGGGCTGCAGAACTACCAGTCGAGCAAGTTCGTGAACGAGCTGTTCTACCCGTCCTTCGTCGACGAGTTCTACGACAGCCCGGCCGAGGTCCGTGCACAGCTCCTGGACGAAATGCGGTTCACGAACTACGCCGGGCTCGCACCGCCCTTCCTGGACGAGCTCTACACGATGCTGTACCGCCAGAAGATGGTGGGGCCGCAGCGCTCCGAGGTGCGCGCGATGACCGAGGTGGCGGGTGCGCGGACCGAGGGCGGGGAGGTCGTTCTCGACCTGCGGGACCGGCTGAGCGGCAAGGTCGAGCCGCTGCGCTGCGACCTGGTGGTGCTGGGGACCGGTTTCGACGCCCGCAAGCCGGCGCTCGTACGGGAGCTGGCCGCCCGGGTCGGCCTGGACGAGGTCACCGTCAGCCGCAACTACCGGGTGGACCTCGGCGAATCCGCCTGGGGCGCCGTCTACCTCCAAGGCGTCAACGAAGAGACCCACGGCATCGCCGACTCCCTCATCAGCGTCCTCGCCCACCGCTCCCACGACATCCTCACCGACCTCCTCACCCGCCGCGCCGACAGCACGGACCGAACCGACAGCACCGGCAGCACCGACGGCCGGGCCGTCGCCGCCGCGGTCACCGAGTACAGGAGCGCGTGATGAAGCGGACGTTGGTGATCGCCCCCGGCCCCACCGCGAACGGCGATCTGCACCTGGGCCACCTGGCCGGCCCGTTCCTCGCGGCGGACGTCTGTGCGAGGTACGCGCGTTCCGCCGGCCAGGACGTGCTGTTCGGCACGGGCGTGCACTTCACGCAGAACTACATCGTGACCACCGCCCGGAGACTGGGCGTGCCGCCCGAGGAGCTGCGCGTCCGCTCGGCCGCGCAGGTGGAGGAGACCCTGACGGCCGTCGGCATTGAACCGGACGGGTTCGTGCGGTTCGACGACCGGTACGTGAAGACGGTCCGGCACTTCTTCGAACGCCTGCACGGCGCGGGCAGGCTCCGGCTCCAGGCCGTGAGGTTCCCGTACGCTCCGCGCACGGGCGAGTACCTCACCGACGCCTACGTGCGCGGCGGCTGCCCGGTGTGCCTCGCCGACGGCTGCGCCGGGCTGTGCGAGAACTGCGGCCACTGGATCGCATCCGCCGACCTCATCGCACCGCGCTCGACCCTGGACCCCGACGATCCGGTCGAACTGCGGGAGCAGCAGGTCCTGGTGCTCCCCCTGGAGGACCATCGCGACGCGCTCGTGGAGTACTTCGCCGGGCGCAGTGCGACGATGCGGCCGCGCCTGGCCCAGATGATCGAGGAGATCCTGTCCCGGCCGCTCCCGGACTATCCCGTCACCCTGCCGATCTCCTGGGGCATCCCCGCGCCGTTCCCGGAGGTCGCCGGCCAGGTGATCTACGCGGATGCCGAGGCCATCGCCTGGAGCATGCACTGCACCGCGCTCGCGGCGGAGCAGCGCGGGGCGGTGCCGGCCGCCGACGACGAGCTGTGGTTCTCCGATGCCGGCACGCAGGTGGCGTACTTCTTCGGCTCCGACGCCGGTTTCGCCTTCGCGGTGGTCGGGGCCGCGATGCTGCTGGCGCTGGGCGGCTACACGCTGCCCGAGCACTTCGTCACGAACGAGTTCTACGAGCTGGACCACGACAAGTTCTCCACCAGCCGCGGCCATGTCGTCACGGGGCGGGAACTGGCCGCCGAGGTGCCGAGGGATCTCATCCGCTTCTACCTCGCCGTGACCGGCCCGGACTTCCAGCGCACCAACTTCGGCCGCGCTGCCCTGGAGCACGTGACGGGCACCCGGCTCGTGCGGCCCTGGAACCGGGTGGCGGACAAGGCCGCCGCGTGGGCGGGCCGTGGGCCGCTGCCGGTGTCCGAGCGGTCCAGGGTGGCCGCCGGACTGATGCTGGAACGATTCTCCGCCGCCTACGACGTGCGCCGGTTCAGCCTGACCTCGGTGGCCTTCACCCTGTCCGAGCAGCTGGCGCGGCTGGACCGGTGGGAGGTGGGTCCGGGCGACGCGGGCGACTTCTGCCACGAGGTGGAGGTGTTCCTGCGCTGCGCGGCGCCGGTGCTGATCGACCTGGCCGGGGTGGCCCTGCCGGACCGGACTGTCCCCGCCCGGTCGTACGCCACGCGGGTCACGCCCGTACGGTTGCCGCGGCTGGCGGAGACGGGAACGTGAGGGCGGCCGCCGCCTCCCGGCAGGTGATCGTGGTGGGAGCGGGCGTCACCGGGCTGCTGACCGCGGTGGAATGCGCGCGGGCGGGCCACCGGGTGACCCTGCTGGACCGGGGCCCGGTCCCCAATCCGGGGTCGAGTTCGTCCGACCAGCACCGGGTCATCCGTACTCTCAGCGCGGACGACGCGGACGCCACCGGGCGGATGGTCGCCGCCCACCGGCGGTGGCTCGAGCTGGAGGCCCTGCTGGGGGCCGGGTTCTACCGGCGTGTGGGGGTGGTCACGGCTCGGCCCCGGGAACAGCTGGCCTCGGTGACCGCGGCGGCCGCCGCCGCGGGTGTGCCCGTACGGACGGTGGAGCCCCAGCGGCTGCCGCACCTGGCGTTCCCCGCCGGCTCGGCCGCGGTGCTGGAGGCCGACGGCGGGGTGCTGCTGGCGGACCGGGTGCTGCGGGCCGCGGTCCGGTGGCTCACCGGGCATCCCGCGGTGAGCGTGCGGCCGTACAGCCCGGTCGTCCGGATCGACGTGGACTGCGCTCACGTGCTGCTGGCCGGCGGTGAGAAGCTCGGGGCCGATCTGGTGCTGGTCGCGGCCGGGCCGTGGACCCGGGATCTGGTGGAGCATCAGGTCGTCCTGCACCGCCAGACCATGGTCTACCTGCGGCCGCCCGCGGATGCGGCGCGGTGGTGGCGGACGGCGCCCGCCGCGGGCGGCATCGGCGCGGACGGGCGGGCGTGGGCGATGCCGCCCGGAGGGGGCGCGCTCCTGAAGATCAGCTCCGATGCCGTCGCCCGGGAAGTGCCCAGTACGTCGGGAAGTACGCGCGAGGACCAGGCGCCCTGGGTGGAGCGGCTGGCGCGGGCGGCGCCGCTGTCCGGGCTGGAGCGCTACACGGTGGCGGCGGTCAAGGAGTGCCACTACGCGTGCGCCGCGGACACCGGTGGCGCGGTTCTGGCCCGCGTGGGTCCCGCCGTGTGGTCACGGGCGGCCTGCGGCGGCTCCGGGTTCAGCCAGGCTCCGCTCGTCGCGGGGCGGATCGTCGATGCCTTGATGAAGGGAGCGGCATGAAGAAGGAGGAAACCCCGATCGGCGTGTTCGAGGCGCTGAGGGCGACCCCGACGCCGGTGCGGTATCTCCTCGGCGGCGTGCTGGTCAACCAGCTCGGCGCGTTCGTCCAGACGTTCCTCGTGCTGTACCTGACCTTCCGCGGCATGTCGGTCGCCGCGGCGGGTCTGACCCTCGTCGCCTACAGCGCAGGGTCGATCTTCGGAACGATGCTGGGCGCGGAGTTCACGCAGCGGTTCGGTCCGCGGGCCACGATCGTGACGGCGATGGCCGGCTCCGCCCCGCTGGTGGCGGCGATCTCGTGGCTGAGCGGGCCGGGGATGCTGTGGCCGCTGCTCGTCGTCGTCGGGCTCGCGGGCCTGTTCACCCAGGCCTACCGGCCGGCGGCCGCCGTGATGCTGAGCGACCTGATGCCGGACCGGTACCAGGTGATGGCGTTCTCGATGATGCGCATCGCGCTGAACATGGGCGCGGCGCTGGCGCCGCTGATCGCCGCGGGACTCATCCTGGTCGACTGGGACCTGCTGTTCTGGATCGACGGCGGTACCGCGCTGGTCTACGCCCTGCTGGCCTTCGTCCTGCTGCCGCGGAAGACCACGCCGGAGGGGGCCGGGGACGAGGACGGGCAGGACTCCTCCGCCGGGGCGGCGACAGCGGCGACAGCCGCGGCCGAGGCCCCGGCCGACGGTGGCGAGCCGGCCGGGCCCGCCGGGCCCGCCGGGCCCGCCGCCTCGGGCTACGCCGCGATGCTGCGCGACCGCAAGTACCTCTCCTACCTGGCCGCCGTCCTGCTCGGCTCGCTCACCTACGCCCAGGGCCATATCGCCCTGCCGCTGGAGCTCGCCGCCAGCGATTACCCGACCAGCTTCTACAGCACGGTGCTCACGGTGTCCTCCGTCGTGCTCATCACGTGCGAGCTCAAGATCACCGCGTACCTGAGCCGGCTGCCCAAGCACGTCCGCGTGATCACCGGCCACCTGGTGGAAGCCGTCGGACTCGCCGTGTACGCACTGTCCTCCCGGTCCGGGGCGTTCACGATCGCGGGCGCGGTGCTGGTCGTGGCGGGCATCATGATCGCCGCTCCGAGCATGTTCGCCCACCCCGCGACGTTCCCTTCCACGGTGAAGGCCCGCTACATCGGCACGATGCAGGCGGTGGGCGGCGCGGCCGGGGCCCTCGCCCCGCTGTTCGGGGTCTACGCCTGGAGCCGGCTCGGGAGCGGTTTCTGGGTGCTGTGCGGTGTGGTCACGGCCGTCGCCGGACTGCTCGCCCTGGCGGGCGTGAGACGGCCGCCCGAACCGGTCGCCGTGACGGACCCCGAGCCGGACTCCGCCGGAAAGCCTGAAGTCGTCGGGGGTGCCTCGTGACCGGGCAGGGTCCGGGGGCCGGGCCCGGAGTACGGCCTGCGGCGGTGGCCGGAGCGGGCAGGCCGGTCCTGGTGGTCGGGTTCGTGGGCGTCACCCTCGCCGCGATCGGGGCGTTCCAGCCGGACGACTCGGTGATCTACGTCGAGGAGCCGGACGTCGTCCGCAAGCGGCGGGTGCACGAGCAGCTCGAGGGGGTGGCGTTCGTCCGAGGCCTCATCGAGTGGGAGTACCACCTGGCGGGGAAGGCCGACGAGTTCTTCAACGCCCATCCCGGACTCGACCCCGCCGCGGTCGTCCCCGCCATCGAGTACGCGACCCCGTTCGCCGCCCGGCTCGCGGAACGCTACGGCCTGCCGGGCGCAGGCCTCGGCGCCGCGCAGATCCTGCGTGACAAGGCGCTGCTGCGGCAGGTCAGCGCGGCCGCGGGCATCGCGAACCCGGTGAGTGTCCCGGTCCGGGGTCCGGACGACGTACGGGCCTTCCTGCGCGGCCGGCCGGGGCCCGTCGTGCTCAAGCCGGCGAACCGTCAGGCATCGGTGGGCACCAGGGTGATCCGTGACGCGGCCGAGGTCGAAGGGGCGTGGGCGGACTGCCTCGTCCAGGACGAGGGCGTTTTCGTGCCCGACCGGCCCATGGCGCTGGCCATGCTGGCCGAACAGTACGTCGAGGGGCCCGAGTACAGCGTCGAGATGCTGGTGCGGGACGGCGTCGCACTGTTCGTCAACGTCACGGGCAAGCAGCTGTTCCCGGGGCCCCATCCGGTGGAGCTGGCGCACGTCGTGCCGGCCGACATCCCGGACGAACTCGCGCGGCTGCTCGGTGCGCGGACCGCGCTCCTGGTCGAGGCCGTCGGATTCCGCGACGGGTTCGTCCACGGTGAGTGGATCGTCTCCGACGGTGTTCCGTACCTCGTGGAGTGTGCGGGGCGACTGCCCGGTGGGGGCATCCTCGACACGATCCAACTCGCCTATCCGGTGGAGCTGTTGCGCAGCTACTACGCGGTACTGAAGGGCGAGGCGCTGCCGGGCGGGCTGCCCCGGCGCGCCAAGGGCGGTGCGGCCGTGCGGTTCCTCGCGGCCGCACCGGGCCGGGTGGCCGCCGTGCACGGTGTGGAGGCCGCCCGGCGGGCGGACGGCGTGTTCCTGGCCGCGGTCACCGTGGAGCCGGGCCACCCGGTCGCGGAGCTGCGCCACTCCTGGCACCGGGCGGGGATCGTCATGGCCACCGCGGACAGCCCGGCCGAGGCGCTCCGGCGGGCCGAGGCCGCCGCCGGCATGGTCCGAATCGATATCGAGGGGGAAGAGTGACTGATCGGGAAGTCGGTGTTCTGGCGATCGGTGCGGGTCCGGCCAATCTGGCATTGGCGGTGGCCATCGAGGAGTCGGGACCGGCCGAACTGGCGGACGGCACACTGCTGCTGGAGCAGGGACCGGACATCAAATGGCAGCGCGATCTGCTGATGCCCTGGGCGCGCAGCCAGGTGTCCTTCCTCAAGGACCTGGTGACACTGCGCAATCCGAGCAGCAAGTTCTCCTTCCTCAACTTCCTGCATGCGCAGGGGAGGCTGGACGAATTCGTGAATCTGGGGACCTTCCACCCCTTCCGGTGGGAGTTCTCCGACTACCTCCAGTGGGTAGCCGCCTCCCTGGAAAAGGTGCGGATCCGCTACGACGCCCGCGCCTCCCGGGTCGATCCCGTGCACGGCGCCGACGGCTCCCTGACCGGCTGGAGCGTACGGCTCACCGACGGGGACACCATCCGCTGCCGCGACCTCGTCATCGGCGGCGGCCGCGACCCCCGGGTTCCCGAGGTCTTCGCCGGCCTCCCCGCGGACCGCCTGATCCACAGCGCCCAGTACCGGACCCGCATCACACAGATACCGAAGGACGAACCGGTCCGCGTCGTGGTGGTGGGTGGCGCGCAGAGCGCCGCGGAGATGTTCTTCGCGCTGCACGAGAACCTGCCGGCGAGCCGGATCACCATGGTGGTGCGCTCGATCGGGCTGCAGAACTACCAGTCGAGCAAGTTCGTGAACGAGCTGTTCTACCCGTCCTTCGTCGACGAGTTCTACGACAGCCCGGCCGAGGTCCGTGCACAGCTCCTGGACGAAATGCGGTTCACGAACTACGCCGGGCTCGCACCGCCCTTCCTGGACGAGCTCTACACGATGCTGTACCGCCAGAAGATGGTGGGGCCGCAGCGCTCCGAGGTGCGCGCGATGACCGAGGTGGCGGGTGCGCGGACCGAGGGCGGGGAGGTCGTTCTCGATCTGCGGGACCGGCTGAGCGGCAAGGTCGAGCCGCTGCGCTGCGACCTGGTGGTGCTGGGGACCGGTTTCGACGCCCGCAAGCCGGCGCTCGTACGGGAGCTGGCCGCCCGGGTCGGCCTGGACGAGGTCACCGTCAGCCGCAACTACCGGGTGGACCTCGGCGAATCCGCCTGGGGCGCCGTCTACCTCCAAGGCGTCAACGAAGAGACCCACGGCATCGCCGACTCCCTCATCAGCGTCCTCGCCCACCGCTCCCACGACATCCTCACCGACCTCCTCACCCGCCGCGCCGACGCCGGCTCCGGGAGGGTGTGATGGGCACCGGCCGGGGTGGCACGGGCGGCAACGACACCCTGCTGGTCATCGGCAGCGGGCTGAAGGTGTACCGGGAGTACCTGATCGCGCCGATCCGCCGGCGCGCCCGGGCCGCGGGGCTGGACATGGTGCTGCTCAACAACCTGAAGCCCACCTGGCAGCGCGACTACTTCGACGAGATCATCGTCGCCAACGTCTTCGACTCCGGGGCGATGGCCGCTGCGGCCCGTGAGGTGGCCGGCCGGCGCCGCATCGTCGGACTGATGTGCTGGGACGAGCCGCTCGTCCTGGACGCCGGGCTGCTCGCGGCCGAGTTCGGGGTGCCGGGTCTGTCCGTACCGGGCGTGCGCGGCTGCCGCGACAAGCGGCGCACCAGGGCCGAGCTCACCGCCGCGGGCCTCTACCAGCCGGGCTTCGAGCTGACGACCACGCCCGGACAGGCCAGGGCGGCGGCGGACCGGATCGGATATCCGGTCGTGGTCAAGCCCCGGGCGATGGGTGCGAGCATCGGTGTCGTGTTCGCGGCCGACGCGGCCGAGGTGGAGGCGGCCTTCCGGATCGCCCTGGCCGCGAGCGAGGTCGATCCCGGGCCCTACCGCGCGAGCGCCATGGTCGAGGGGTACGCCCCCGGCCCGGAGATCAGCGTCGACGGCGCCGTCCACAAGGGCGAGTACCTTCCGATGTTCCTCGCCCGCAAGCACAGCAGCGACCAGCCGTACTTCGAGGAGGTCGGGCACCTGGTCGACGCGGCCGACCCGCTGATGGCCGATCAGGAGCTGATGAGCACCCTGGCCCGCGCCCACCGGGCGCTCGGCATCGAGGACGGCATCACCCACAGCGAACTGCGGCTGACCCCGCGCGGTCCCCTCGTCATCGAGATCAACGGCCGCCTGGGCGGAGACCTGATCCCGTTCCTCGGCAGGACCGCCACCGGCATCGAGCCGGGTGAGGTGCTGTTCGACGTGGCGACCGGGCAGCGGCCCGACACCAGACCCACCCGGCGGGCGGTGGCCGGCATCCGGTTCGGCTACCCGGAGCGGGACTGCGTGCTGCGCTCGGTTCGCGTACCGGCCGGGGCCCCCGGCCTGGTCGCCGCGGCGCCGATGGCCGAGCCGGGCACCACCCTGCGGCTGCCTCCGGGCGGCTATCTGGCGCGCCACTCCTTCGTGGTGTGCGAGGCCGACGACACCCGGACCTGCCTCGACCGGCTGGACACGGCCGCGGGACTGGTCGAGGTGGCTGCCGGGCCGATCGGCCCGCCCGATCCGGACGCCCCGTTCGCGATGCCCGCCGGACTGCTCGACGTGGACGAATGACCGGCACCGCGAGGACGCGAGGGACCGCGGCGCCACACGGCACACCATCACCCGAGGGGGAACACATGAGCACGACCCGGAACCCGGGCACGGAAGCACCCACCACCGCGGCGGAGATCCTGGAGCGGGCCAGGGCGCTGGCTCCGCGGCTGCGGGAGCGGTCGGCGGAGATCGAGCAGGCCCGACAGCTCCCGGCCGACGTCGTGGACATGCTGCGCGACACCGGAGTGTTCCGGATGTGCTTCGGTCCGGAGTGGGGCGGTCCCGAACTGACGTCGGTGCAGCAGGCCGAGGTCGTGGAGACGCTGGCCTACGGGGACGCCTCGGCCGGCTGGTGCGCGGCGATCGGCGCGATGACCGGCGCGATCAGCAACTTCCTGGATCCTGCCGTGGTCAAGGAAGTGTTCCCGAGCCTGGACATGATCACCGCCGGGTTGATCGCGCCGGCCGGACACGCGGAACGCGTTCCCGGGGGTTTCCGGCTGACGGGCCGGTGGTCGTTCGGGAGCGGGATCACCCATGCCGACTGGGTGACCTCCGGGGCGTTCATCTACCAGGACGGCGAGCCGTGGGCGAGCCCGGACGGCAGCAACGCGCACGCGTCGCGCCAGTTCCTGGTGCCGGCCCACGAGGTCGGGGTCGTCGGGAACTGGGACACCACGGGCCTGTGCGGCAGCGGGAGCAGCGACTACACGATCACCGACGTGTTCGTGCCCGAGGAGCACACCTACACCTTCTACAAGGTGCGGGGCCGCACGGACACTCCGATCGCCCAGCCCGACTCGTTCATGCGCAGCCTGTGCGCGGTGCCGCTCGGGGTGGCCAGGGCCGCTCTGGACCACGCCCGGGAGACCGCGCTCACCCGGGTGGACAGGATGACGAACACGGTGTGGGCGGACACCTTCCGTGTGCAGGTCACCCTCGCCGAGTGCGAGGCGGAGTTCAACGCCGCACGCAGCGGCGTCCACAGCAGCTCGCAGCGACACTGGGACGTGCTGGCCGGAGGCGGCACGCTGGACGATCTCTCGGCCACCGAGCGGGCCGCGTCCTCGCTGGCCTGGGTGCACGCCTTCCGTACCTCGCGGGCGATCGTGAACCGGCTCTACGACCTGCTGCAGGCCTGGTCGATCAACCGGTCCTCGCCGATGGACCGCTGGATGCGCGACACCGCGACCATGTGCCAGCACGTCGCGGCCTCGGACCTGATCCTCGAATCCGGCGGCGCCTACCTGCTGGGCCGGCCGCCCAAGTTCCGGATGAGCCTCGGCATCGTCAAGTAGGCCCGGGACGCTCCCTGATGAAAGGCGATCACATGACCACGACCCGGACCCCGGGGGCCGAGGTTCCCGCCGCCAGTGCGGCGGAGCTGCTGGCCCGTGCGAAGGAGCTGGCGCCGCTGCTTCGGGAGCGGTCGGCGCAGATCGAGGAGGCTCGGCGGCTGCCGGCGGACGTGGTGGACATGCTGCGCGACGCCGGGGTGTTCCGGATGGCCTTCGGCCGTGAGCTGGGCGGCCTGGCGCTGACCACGATGGAGCAGACCGAGGTCGTCGAGACGCTGGCGTACGGGGACGCCTCCGCGGCCTGGTGTTCGGTGATGGGCGCGAGCAGTGGCATCTTCAGCGCCTTCCTCGACGAGACGGTGGCCAAGGAGGTCTTCCCGACCCCGGACACGATCACGGCCGGGCTGCTGCAGCCGACGGGGCACGCCGAGCGGGTGCCGGGCGGGTTCCGGCTCTCCGGCCGCTGGTCGTTCGGCAGCGGGATCACCCATTGCGACCGGGTGACCTCCGGTGCGTTCGTCTTCGAGGACGGCAAGCCGTATGCGAGCCCGGACGGCAGCAATCCGCACGAGTCGCGGCAGTTCCTGGTCGAGCGGTCGCAGGTGGAGGTCATCGACAACTGGCACACCATGGGCATGCGCGGCACCGGCAGTTGCGACTACACGATGACCGATGTCTTCGTACCCGAGGAGCACACCTACAGCTTCGGCAGGGTACGCGGCCGGCCCGGTCCGCTCGCCCAGCCGGACGCCTTCACGCGCAGTATGTGCGGCGTGGCGCTCGGGGTGGCCAGGGCCGCTCTGGACCACGCCCGGGAGATCGCCCGGACCCGGGTCGACCGGATGACCGGGGTGGCGTGGAAGGACCACTTCCGGGCCCAGACCACGCTCGCCGAGTGCGAGGCGGACTTCCTCGCGACCCGCAGCGCGGTGTACGCGAGCCAGCGCCGCCAGTGGGAGGTGCTGGCCGCCGGGGGCACCCTGGACGACCTCACGCCCGAGGAACGGGCGGCGTCGCCGATCGCCTGGGTGCACGCCTTCCGCACGTCGCGGTCGATCGTCGGCCGGCTCTGCGACCTGCTCCAGACCTGGTCGATCCACCAGTCGTCGCCGATGGACCGCTGGATGCGCGACACCACCACGATGTGCCAGCACGCCACCGCACAGGACCGCATCCTGCAGTCGGCCGGCGCCTATCTGCTGGGCGGGAAGCCCGAGTTCGGCATCTGCCTCGGCATCGTCAGATAACGCGATTCGCCTGCGTGCAGGCCAGGGGGGAGAAAGTCCGATGGGCCGAGGCCTGGTGCTTTTGGTCAATCCCAACAAGGTGCACCCACCGATCGCGCCCTACGCGCTCGATGTGCTCACGACCTCGTTGGAGGCCGCCGACTTCGAGGTCGAGGTGGTCGACCTCACGTTCCACCGGGAGGACTGGAAGTCCTGCCTCTCCGAGTACTTCGGAGCGCGCAGTCCGGTGCTGGTCGGTGTCACCATCCGCAATACCGACACCGTCTACGCCTTCGAGCAGCGCCCTTTCGTCGGCGAGCACAAGGAGATCATCACCGAGATCAGACGGCTGACCGATGCGCCGATCGTCGGCGGCGGCATCGGATTCTCGTCCATGCCCTTCGCGCTGGTCGACTACTTCGGCATCGATTTCGGCGTCAAGGGGCCCGGTGAGCAGATCATCTGCGACCTCGCCGACGCGCTGGTCACCGGACGCGGCACGGACACGGTGAGCGGGCTCATCCGCAACACCCCGGAGGGAGTGACCAGGGTGCCGCCGCCCGCGCTCACCGCGGCGGGGCGCCGTACGGTGGCGGCGCCGCTGCCCGCCGGGCAGTTCGAGGACCGGAGCTGGCAGGTGGACCGCTCCGGGACGTACGTCCGCCGCTCCGGGGCGCCGCTCAAGGTGGACAACCTGCTGTACTACCAGCGCGGCGGGCTGGCCGGGATCCTCACCAAGAACGGCTGCACCTACCGTTGTTCGCACTGCGTGGAGCCGGACGCCAAGGGCATCCGGACGGGCCGGCGCGACGTCGCGGCCGTAGTCGACGAGATGCAGTCCCTGGCCGCGCAGGGGATCCTCGACCAGCACACCACCGACAGCGAGTTCAACCTGTCCATATCCCACGCCAAGAACCTGCTGCGCGAGATCGTCCGGCGCAAGCACGCCGACGCGGGCAATCCGCTGAACGCGTTGCGGCTGTGGGTCTACTGCCAGCCCTCCCCGTTCGACGAAGAGTTCGCCGAGCTGCTCGCGGCGGCCGGCTGTCGCGGGGTGAACGTCGGCTCGGACCACGTGCGCGCCGACATGCTGAGCGGCTGGAAGATCACGGAGAAGGGCACCACCTACTACAGCTTCGCGGACACCGAGCGGCTGGTGCGGCTCTGCCACGCCAACGGCATGCTGACCATGGTCGAGGCGCTCTTCGGAATGCCCGGCGAGACGCCGCAGACCATGCGCGAATGCGTAGACGCGTTCATGGCACTGGACGCCACCGTGACCGGCTTCTCGCTGGGGCTCCGGCTCTTCCCCCACACTCCGCTGGGCATCGCGATGGCCGAGCGGTGCGACGGGGTGCGGACGGTGCCGGGGCTGCAGTCCAACACGGCCACCGGGCCGATCGTGCTGAAGCCGCTGTCCCGGTGTTCCGGGCCTGTGGAGTACGAGCGGCAGTTCATGTTCGACGAGTCGGGCAACTTCCGTCTGGTCTGCTACTTCTCGCCGGATCTGCTGGAGGACACCGGTACGGTCGCCGATCCCTCCGGACGCTGGAGCCGGTCCGTGGATCTCCTGTGGGAGCTCGTCGACCCGTCCGACCACCACCGGGTGATGCTGCCGACGCTGGCCGGCTCCAGCGAGCACGACAACAACTATGCGGACAATCCCTTCCTGACCAGTCTGGGAGGGCTCGGATACACCGGCGCATTCTGGGCGCACTGGCGCGACCGGGAGGCAATCCTGCGCCGCGCGCAGGATGTCGGAGCGGTCGGATCAGTGGGCGCTTGAGATTGCTCGATTTCAATTGTCGGTGCATGTGCGAAGCCCGCCGAATAAGCCGCGAATAGCGATGCTCTCACAGGTATAACTATCGCAGTTCTTCTCGCACTCCTCACCGTTGCGGTGGGCTGGACCTCTGCACCATTCTGGGTACCGGTCGGCCGTCTGGCCCGCCTTGCACCATCGAGTGGGGGGAAGGTACGAATGAACCAGAAATCAACCACCATGAGATTACTGTGGCCACTCTCGCCACAAGCCGATACACGAAGAGAGGGTGCGCCGCTCCGGCCCGACCAGGACTTCCCGGTCGTCCGCCGGGTCCCCACCTCGGTTTCCGTCGTCCTCGCCGACGCCCAGCCGGCAATTCGCCACGGTGTCCGTTCCGTTCTCGAACGGTCCGGGGGCATTGCGGTCGTCGGAGAGGCCTCGACGGCGGACGAGGTGATCGAGGAGATGTGCCGGTGCCGGCCCGCCGTCCTCGTGCTCGACCCGCAGATGGACGGGGCGGCCGGGGCGAAGGTCATTCCCGAGGTACTGCGATTATGGCCCGATACGGGCATCCTCGTCTTCAGCGCCGTGGACGACGACCAGGCCATCACCTCGGCGCTCCAGGCGGGCGCACGGGGCTACCTGTTCAAACGGGCCGACGCGGACCAGATCCTGCGAGGGATCCAGGCCGTGGCGGCCGGCGAGGCCATCATCGACAAGTCGATCGCCGGGCGGTTGGGCGCACTGATGCGCGCGACGTCCGGGCAGCAGTATTACTATCCGTTCCCGCAACTGACCAACCGGGAACGGGACGTGCTGGAACGCATCGCCGCGGGCAAGTCGAATACCACCATCGCCCGCGAGCTCGTGCTCGCCTCGAAGACGGTGAGCAACCGTGTCTCGGTGATATTCGGCAAGCTCGGTGTGGCCGATCGCTCGCAGGCCATCGTGCTCGCCCGGGATGCCGGTCTCGGGCACGGCTGATCCACTGATCGGCGATCATTCCCGTACCGGCAATTCCCGTTCGACAAGGGAACAATTCCCCTGTCGACAGGGAGTCTCGGCCTTCTAGCCTGAACGACGTCACGCGCCGCCGTGAATATGAGGGACGTCGATCGGAGTGGGACGTTGACCGACCAGGAACAATCCGATGTGACCATTCGGAGAAGTGAGCCGGAAAACCTGGTCCGGGACCACGGGCTGGATCTGAAACTGCTCCACCCGTGGCCCGGACTGGACACCCCCTTTCGCGGAGCCTGGTGCGTGCTGCGCCCCGGCGATGTGACGGGTTCCCACGCCCACCACGAACGCGAGATGTTCATCGTCATGTCCGGCCGCGCCGAGGTCGTCTGTGACGACCGGCGGCACGCGCTCGCCGCCGGGGACATCGCGCTCATGCGGGGCGGGGTGGAGCACCACATCGTCAACGAGCACGACGAGGACTTCTCCTACTACGCGATCTGGTGGGGCCCGGACATGTCGGCCGACTTCCTCGCCCGCCAGCCGGAGGCGGCCCCGTGATCAACTACGACGGGCGGAGGTTCCGCAAGCCCAAGGGCGACATCCGGACCGTCGCCGTCTACCACCAGCAGGGCGACCTGGTGTGGGGCGAGGTCGTCGGCGGCGAGGTGCGCCGCGGCTGGACCGTGGGTACCTGCGAGGCGGACGGCACCCTCTCCATGGGCTACACCATCGTCTTCGCGACGGGCGAGGTCGTCTGCGGCCGCACCGTCAACACACCCGAAGTGGCCGAGGACGGACGCCTGTTGCTGCGTGAGGAGTGGGAGCGCTACGGCCCGCACGCCGCGACCGGGATCTCCTACATCGAGGAGGTCCGGTGAGCCCGGACCCGGGCGCGCGCACGGGCGCGGCACAGGGCGCGTCCGACAGCGACTGGCGACGACTGGAGCGGGCCGTGACCGGCCGCGTGCTACGCCCCGGCGACACCGGATTCCGTTCGGCCGGAGCCCCGTTCAACAAGCGGTACGCGAGCACCACACCGAGCGGTGTGCTGTCGGTGGCGAACACCGCCGATGTGCGCCGCGCCGTCGAGTGGGCACGCGAGAGCGGCATCGGCCTCGTCGCGCGCAGCGGCGGGCACAGCTACGCCGGATACTCGGCCCACACCGGCCTGGTCCTCGACCTCCGCGCCCTGAACACGGTGACCGCCGACGGATCCACCGGGCTGGTCACGGCCGCGGGCGGGGCGCTGATGGCGGACGTGTGCGCCGCGGTCCAGCCCCACGAGATGGCATTCGCGCTGGGCAACGGCGCGTCCGTCGGCATCGCCGGCCTCACGCTCGGCGGGGGCTCCTCCTCCACCTCGCGCAAGCTCGGCCTCACGGCGGACGCGCTCGTGCGCACCACGCTGATGACGGCGGACGGGCAACTGCTGACCTGTGACGCCGAGGAGAACCCCGACCTGTACTGGGCCTGCCGCGGGGGCGGCGGCGGCAACTTCGGCATCAACCTGTCCTTCACCTTCCGGGCGAGCCCGGTCCGCGACGTATCCACCTGCCTGCTGCTCTGGGACGGGGCGGACGCACCGGAGGTCTTCACGGTGATGCAGGAGATCGCGCGGAAGGCACCGGACGAGTTCTCGCTGAGGCTCGGCGTGAGCGCCGCGGACGGGCCCGGGGCCACGGTGTCGGCCGTCGCTCTGCACCTGGGCCCGGCCGGCGAGCTGCGCGAGCTGCTCGCCCCGGCCCTCGCGGCGACCCGTCCGGTGCGCGAGGACATCGCCGACCGCACGTTCTGGGAGGCCAAGGACTATCTGCTGCACGAGACCTCCGCCGGGGCGTTCGCGGTACGGACGCGGTTCGCCACCGAGCCGTTGCCCGCCGAGGCCCTCTCCACCGTCCTCTCCCTGCTGGGACGCCGCCCCGGCAGCGGCAACCCGGACGGCTGCGGCCTGGCCCTCTACACCTGGGGCGGCGCGATCAACCGGGTGGCGCCGGGCGACACCGCGTTCGTCCACCGCGACGCGCTGAGCCTGGTCAGCATGGACACCTCCTGGTCCGAGCAGGACGGGGCCGCCATCGTGGAGGCGAACCTCCGCTGGCTGACGGAGCTGCGGGAGGCGATGGCGCCGTACGTGGGCGAGGGGGCGTACCAGAACTTCATCGACCCGGATCTGGAGGACTGGCGGACGGCGTACTACGGCGCCAACTACCCGCGGCTCGTCGAGATCAAGAAACGGGTGGACCCGGACGGCTTCTTCACCTTCGGGCAGGCCGTCGGAACCTGAGGTGTCCTTGCGGGCGGTGTCGGTCAGCGTGCCGCTGCCGCTCGTCCTCCGGAGCCCCGCCCGAGGAGTCGTCCCAGCTCCTGCCCCTGCGGCAGGGGTGGTCGGCCCCGTACGGCGGACCCGACAGGCCGGCCGGGCGGCCTGTGTTCCGCTGCAGAACAAGCGCGTCCCGGAGCTCGAAGTCCTTCCCGGTGTACGCGTAGCGGGACCGTCGGCGCAACGCAGCGGCACCCGAGCCGTCTCCGGATCGGGTGCCGCCGATGTTGCGGGCGCTGTGCGTCACTCGGTCTCGTGCGTCCAACTCGTGCACAGGGCCCAGATGATGAACACGTCGATCGCGATGATGATGATCGACCACCAGGGCTGGTACGGCAGCCACATGAAGTTGAGGATCACGCTGATGGCGGCGAGGGCGATGCCCGCGCCCCTGGCCACGTTGGAGCCGGCGAAGAGGCCCACTCCGGTGAGGACGACGAGGATTCCGATGATGAGGTGGATCCACCCCCACGCCGTCAGGTCGAATTCGAAGACGTAGCTGCCGATGCGGGCGTACACATCGTCGTTGGCGATGGCCGCGATGCCCTGGAACACCGCGAGGCATCCGGTCACCAGGAGGAGGACCGCGGCGAACATCGTGCCCACGTTCCCGGCGCCCTGGCCGTCGCCGCTCGGGTACGGCGGCGTGTTGCCCGGCGCGGGGCCGGTGTTCCAGTTACCCCCGGTCGGTGTCGGCTGGCCCATGGAATTCACCTCACAGTTGGCGGTACAGCGCAGGACCGTCCTGCTCGCTCGTCGGTCACAGGCTTCGGTGCCCACATCGCAGTCTCGTCCGGCGGGCCGGTGGCTGTGATCACCCGAAGCGGGTGGTCTTCGCGCCGGCTGCCCGTCCTCGCTCAGGCCGGCAGCCGGCGCATTTCGAGCACCCGCAGGCCCAGGGACTGGAAGCGGGTGAGAAGCCCGTACAGGTGGGCCTCGTCCGCCACGCTGCCGAACAGCAGCGTCTGCTCGGGGACGGGAATCCGGTCGAGCTCGGGAAAGCTCGCGGCGAGTGTGTCCGGTACGACCCCCGAGATGCGGAATTCGTAGCGCATGGGAGCACTCACTCCTCTCGGATCGAAGGCATCGGGTGCGGGCGTACGGGGGCCGGGGCGAGAGCGGCCCCCGGCCCGGTCCCGGCCTTCACCCGCCATCGTGGGCGCCCGCGCGACGCTCGGCATCGCCCGGTGCGGGCGAAATGGCGCACCTGCGGGCCTCCGCCCCCGCTGTTCGTCAGAGCATCCCGAGGTCCTGCGCCCGGTGGACGGCCTCGCTGCGCCGGGCGACGCCCAGCTTGCGGTAGATGCTCTTCAGGTGGGTCTTGACCGTGTTGGCCGATACGTACAGCTCGGCCGCGATCTCCTCCGTGGACAGCAGATCCGCGGCCTTGCGCAGCACGTCGGTCTCCCGCGGGCTCAGCGGCTCCACCACCGGGGGCGCTCCGCCGTCCTGCGGGGTACGTGCCGTACGCACCGGTGTGCGCGGATTCAGCCAGCCGTGCGACCGGGTCAGCTGCGGGTCCTTCCGCAGGGTCCGGCCCGTCCAGGGGCCGCTCTCGACGAACATCCGGCGCAGTTCCTCGGGGCGGGCGAGCGCCAGCGCCTCGCCCAGCCGACGGTGCGCACCGTCGGGGTCTCCGTCCGCGGCGGCGATCTGCGCCCGGAGCAGGCACGCCCGGGCCCGTACCGGTGCCGGGACGCTGTCGTCGCCCGGTACTCCGTCCAGCTCCTGCCCCGCGTCCGCGCCCCGGCCGGCGGCCAGCAGGGCGCGGGCGCGGGCCACCGCGTACTCCGGCCGGTCGCCCTCCGGTGTCTCCCAGGGGGCCTCCGCGGACGCGGCCTCCACGGCGTCCAGGACCTGCAGGGCCGCGACGGCGTCGCCGCGCGCCAGGTGCACGGCCGACTCGGCCACAGCCAGCTCGTCCCGCACCCGGGCGGACAGCCCGGCCGCGTCCACCGCGCGGAGGGCGGCGAGCGCGGTGTCCGCGTCGCCCTCGGACGCGGCGATCCGGGCGCCGATGACGGCGGCCCGGGCGGCCGTCGCGGGGTCCGGGCGGGATCCGACGGCCGCGGCCGCCAGGTCGAGGTGGCGGCGGGCGGCCGCGAGGTCGTCCTGCTCGACGGCCACTCCCGCCAGGACGAGGTGGTCGACACCGGTCCGGCGCCCGGGCGGAAGGGCGGACTGCTCGGCGACGGCGAGCGCGGCGCGGGCGTGCTCGGCCGCCTGCCGCAACCGGCCGCGCAGCAGTTCGGCGAGGGCCAGTGAGCCGAGCGCGTCGCAGAGCGGGTGTTCCATCCCCGGATGCTCTCCCGCCGGGTGTTCGCCGGCCGCGTCCTCGCCTCCCGGCGCCCCGCACGCGGCGACGGCGGCAGTGAGGGTGGACCCGGCCCGGTCCAGGCGCCCGGCGGCGAGCTCGGCGGCACCGAGATGCGCGAGCAGCAGGGCGCGGAGCTCGGGGTGCCCGGCGAGCAGCGGTGGCGCGATCTCCCTCAGCAGCCGGTCGGCGTCGGCGGCCGCCCGTTCGGTGGCCTTCGGATCACCGGCCAGCCGCCCGGCGAGTACGCCGAGGAAGGCGCGGCCCAGCCGGGCCGCCGGACCGCTCGACGCGGTCAGGGAGGTGTCCGCCCGCCGCAGCCCTGCCTCGCCACCGGCGACGTCCTGTTCGGCCAGCCGGCAGGCCGCGCCGACCAGCGCCGGTGCCGCTCCGGGCGTCCCGGCCGGCATTCCGGCGAACGCACGGCCCAGCTGATCCGCCTCCAGGCCCGTGAGGAGGCGGCCGATCGCAAGGTTGTCGACCAGCTGGGCCGCTGCGAACTGCCAGTCCCCGGCGGCCGCGCCCTGGAGCACCGCCTCCGTGAGCCGGCCGGTGCGGGCCAGCCAGCGCGCCGCCCGCCCGTGCAGCCGCGGCTCCAGACCGGGGCGGCGTTGGCGCAGGTGTGCGCGCAGGACCTCGGCGAACAGCGGGTGCAGCCGGTACCAGGCCGAGGCGTCGATCTGCTCCAGGAACGCGTTGTCGCGGGCCAGTCCGGCAAGTGTCTGCGCGCCGTCGTCCCGTCCGGTCAGCGCGTCCGCGAGATCCGGGTGGACGCGGTCCGTGACGCAGACGCGCAGCAGCAGGTCCCGGGTGAGGGGCGGCTGTGCGTCGAGCACCTCGCTGAGGAGGTAGTCGGCGATGGTGGTGCGGTCGGCCGCGAACTGACGGAGGAAGGCCTCCGGGTCGGCGCTGCGCTGCATGGCCAGGGCGCACAGGCGGACCCCGGCCGCCCAGCCCTCGGTGCGCTCCATCAGCAGCCGGACCCCGGCCTGTGAGATGTCCAGGCCGTGCTCCCCCAGCAGGGCCTCGGCGTCCTCGTCGGTGAACCGCAGGTCGGCGTGCCGGATCTCCGTGATCTCCCCGGCCGCCCGGTAGCGGTGCAGGGGCAGCAACGAGTCGGACCGGCTGGTGAGCACGATGCGCAGGCCCCCGCCCGCGTGCCGGAGTACGAAGTCCAGCCCCTCGGTGGTCGCGGGCGGCTGCGCGGTGTCGAACTGGTCGAGCACGAGCACCGCGGGCTGCGCGGTCGCGGCCAGCCCGTCCGCCAGGCGCACCAGGAACGATCGGGTCACCCCTTCGGCGCGGGTCGGCCTGCCCACTCCGGCCGGCAGCGCCACCCCGCCCCGGTGGAGGGCCTCCAGGACGTACGCCCAGAAGGCGCCGGGTGCGTCGTCGGGTTCCACGGTGAGCCACATGGGGGGACGGGGCGCGCGTCCGTCGGCCGCCCAGTGGGCGGTGAGCACGGTCTTGCCCGATCCGGCCGGACCGTTGATGAGGGTGAGCGGCCCGCGCACCCCGGCCGTCAGCCGCTTCAGCAGTTCGGGCCGGTGCACCAGCAGTCCGGGCACGGCGGGAGGCGCGAACCTGGCGGTGAGCATGGGGTCGCCGGTCGGTGCCCGGTGGTCCATGGAGGTCACCGGTGTTCCCACGGAGGTACGGACTGTGATCGGTCCACGCACCCCACTGAACCGGTGATCGGTGGTGATCACCAGTCGTGTCACCCGGTTCGGGGGATACGGGGTGGCGCGCCGGCAGGGCGGGGGTCGATCGGTGTGAGCACTCCGAGGCGGTCCTCGACCTCCTGGGCGGCGTCCAGGCACAGGTCCTCCCGGAAGGCGCGCCCGACGATCTGCACGCCGGAGGGCAGGCCGTCGGTCACTCCGGTCGGTACGGAGACCGCGGGTACGCCCACGAAACTGGTCACGGTGCACAGGCGCATGCCCGAGCCGACCCGTTCCCGTCCCGCCCGGTCGCGCGACTCCAGCCCCGGCTCCACGGCCGGCTCGGTGAACACCGGCCCGAGCAGCAGCGGGTATTCGTCGAGGAACTCCGCCCAGGAGCGGCGGATGCCCAGCCGGACGCCCATCAGCCGCATGAACTCCGCCGCGCTCGCGGGCGGGGTCTTCTCCATCGTCATCCCGATGTAGCGGTCTCCGCCCTCTCCGAGCAGGGTCCGCACCACCGGCCAGGTCGGGGCGAATTCGGTCACGACGATCCGGTGGTAGGCATCGAGGGCCTCGTCCAGCCGCGGAACGTCCGCGATCTCACGCACGTCGTACCCGGCGTCGCGCAGCGCGTCTGCCGCTGCCGTGACAGCACCGCGGACCGTGGGGTGGACACCGTGGCCGCCGGGATCGGCGACGACCGCGACCTTCACCGGTCCCGGCAGCGGCTCACCGCGGACGGGCACCGGTACGGCCCGCGGATCCCGCGGGTCGGTCCCGGCCAGTGCCTCGTAGGCCAGCCGCAGGTCGGCGATCCTGCGGGCCAGGGGCCCGTCGGTGACCAGCATCTGCGAGGCCGGTCCCGGGTCCTCCGGGCCGAGAACACGGTGGTCGGCGGGGAACCGCCCGGGGGTGGGCTTCAGTCCCGCCACACCGCAGAACGAGGCAGGGATCCGTACTGATCCGCCGGAGTCGTTGCCGAGCCCGAGTGCGGCCATGCCGGTGGCGACGGCCACTGCGTCGCCGCCGCTGGAGCCTCCCGGAGTCCGGGACCGGTCCCACGGGTTGACGGTGTCGCCGAACAGTTCGCTGCGGGTGTGCATCCCGGCCAGGATCAGGGTGGGTACGTTGCTGTGCCCGATCGGAATGGCTCCGGCGGCACGCAGCCGGGCCACCGGTGGTGCGTCGGCCGCCGCCACCAGGTCGCGGAAGCGCGTGACTCCCATCGTGGTCGGCACGCCTTCGACGGGGGTCGTCTCCTTCACGGTGAACGGCACCCCTGCCAGCGGCCCCGGTTCTTCGCCTGCGGCCCGGCGCGCATCCGTCCGCGCCGCGGCGTCGCGGGCACGCTCGGCCATCAGCTGAGTGACCGCGTTGACCTGCGGGTTGACGTCGGCGATGCGGTCCAGGTGACTGTCGACCAGTTCGACGGCCGACACGTCTCCGTTCCGCACCGCCTCCGCCTGGGCCGCGGCCGGCATCTTCCATAGGGCGTCCTGCACGATTCCTGTCCTCCCCGTTCCTGTGATCTGAGCGCTCGCGTCGGAACCATAACCCAGATGCGATACGCTCGTATCGAATAAAGGAGGCGCCCGAACATGCCCAAGCAGGTGGACTACGAGAGCCGACGTCGGCGGATCGCCGAGGCCGTCTGCCTCCTCGCCGACGAACACGGCCCCGAGGGAGTGACCATGCGCGACGTCGCCGCCCGCGCGGAGGTCTCCCTGGGCGCCGTTCAGCGTTGCTTCCGCACCAAGGAGGAGATGCTCCTGTTCGCCGTCGACCATGTCGGCGAGCGCATCACCGAGCGAGTACGGGCCCGTCTGTCCAGCAGCCCGGCCCAGTCGGCCGCCACCGCCCTGGGTCATGCGGCCACCGAGATCGCCCTGCTCCGCCGAGAGCACCGCGCCGAGGCACGGGTGTGGCTCGCGTTCGTCGCCCAGGCCGCCGTCAGCGAGCCGCTCGCCGCCCGGCTCAGAACCAGTTACGCGGCTCTCCAGGGCCTCCTCGCCCGCCTCATCACGGAGGCGGGCGGGAGCGGCCCGGCCCACGATGACGCCGCAACGCCCGATCCGCAGCACGAGGCCCGGGCCCTGCTCGCCCTCGCGGACGGCCTGACCAGCCATGTGCTCATAGGGCACTTGACCGCCGAGGAGGCCGAGGACGCCCTGCACATGCACGTGGTCCGCCTCTGGGAACGCCTCCCCGCCGGCCCTCCCGGAAGGACCGCCTGACACGCCGTACGGGGTGCGGCGCGGGTGGGGCGACACCACTCGCCCCACCCGCGCCGCCTTCCTGCGTCTCCGGCGCACCCTCTGCCCAGGAGACGGGCCGGGGCCCCTCAGCCCCGGCCGTACGTGTGGAACCCGCGGCCGCTCTTGCGGCCGAGCAGCCCCGCCTGCACCATCCGCTGGAGCAGCGGGGGCGGCGCGTACAGGGGTTCCTTGAACTCTTCGTAGAGGCACTCCGCGATGGCCGCGACGGTGTCCAGGCCGATCAGGTCGGCGAGTTTGAGCGGTCCCATCGGGTGGGCGCAGCCCAGTTCCATTCCGGCGTCCACGTCCTCGGGCGCGGCGAACCCGGACTCGGCCATCCGGATGGCCGAGAGCAGGTAGGGGATCAGCAGTGCGTTGACCACGAAGCCGGCCCGGTCCTGGGAGCGGACGGTGGTCCTGCCCAGGGTGTCGCGGGCGAAGGCCTCCACGGCGGCGACGGTCTGCCGCGACGTGTGGAGGGAGGAGACGACCTCCACGAGCGGCAGGACGGGTACGGGGTTGAAGAAGTGCAGGCCCACGACCCGGTCGGCGCGGCCGGTGGCCATGCCGAGGCGCATGATCGGGATGGCCGAGGTGTTCGTGGCGAGGATGGCCTCCGGGTCCTCCACGATCTTGTCCAGGCGGGTGAAGACCTCCGACTTGGCTCCGGGGTTCTCGGTGACGGCCTCGATCACGAGCTGCCGGTCGGCGAGGTCCTCCAGGTCGCCGGTGAAGACGAGCCGGGCCAGGGCGTCCTCGGCGGGGATCCGGTCCAGCTTGCCGCGCTGCACGGCGCGTTCGAGGGAGACGGCGACGCGTTCCCGGGCGGCCCGGGCGGTGGTGGCGTCGGCCTCGGCGACGACGGTGTCGAGTCCTGCGCGGGCGCAGACCTCGGCGATGCCGGAGCCCATCTGGCCGCCGCCGACGATGCCGACCCTGCTGATGTCCATGCTCATGCGGAGGTCTCCGTCCGGCGGACCAGGTGGCGGGTGTAGGCCTCGGGGGTGAAGAAGGCGGGCAGGCGGGGGGTGAGCGCGGTGTCCACGAAGAGGTCCCGCGCCTCGGTGACCAGGGCCTGCGGGTCCTCCTCCGCCAGTGCCTCGCATTCGGCGTCGAGGAGGGTGAGCACGGTGGAGCGCTCCACCCGGTCGTGGCGCAGCCACTGCCAGATCTGGACGCGGGCGATCTCGGCGGTGGCGGCGTCCTCCATCAGCCCGTTGAGCGCGACGGCTCCGCGGCCGCGCAGCCAGGCGTCGAAGTAGCGCAGGGCCACGGCCACGTTGGAACGGATGCCCTCGGAGGTCGGCGGGGCCGCGATCCGGCGGACCGACAGCAGATCGGCGGCGTCGACCTCGACGTCCTCGCGCGTGCGCTCCAGCTGGTTCGGCCGCTCCCCCAGCACGCCGTCGAAGACCTCACGGCAGACGGGGACCAGACCGGGGTGGGCGACCCAGGAGCCGTCGAAGCCGTCCTCGGCCTCCCGCTCCTTGTCGAGGCGGACCTTCGCCAGGGCGGCGGTGTTGGCCTCCGCGTCCCTGCTGGGGACGTGGGCGGCCATGCCGCCGATGGCGTGGGCGCCGCGCTTGTGGCAGGTACGGACGAGGAGTTCGGTGTAGGCCCGCATGAACGGGGCGGTCATGGTGACCGCGGCCCGGTCGGGGAGCTGGAAATCGGTGCGGTGACCGAAGGTCTTGATGAGGCTGAAGAGGTAGTCCCAGCGGCCCGCGTTCAACCCGGCGCTGTGCTCGCGCAGTTCGTAGAGGATCTCCTCCATCTCGAACGCGGCGGTGATCGTCTCGATGAGGACCGTGGCGCGGACGGTGCCGCGCGGGATGCCGAGCAGGTCCTGGGCGAACAGGAAGATGTCGTTCCACAGGCGTGCCTCGTACCGGTTCTCCAGTTTGGGGAGGTAGAAGTACGGGCCGTGGCCGGCGTCGATCTGCCGCTGCGCGCAGTGGAAGAAGTAGAGGCCGAAGTCCACGAGGGACGCGGACATGGGCCGGCCGTCGATCTCCAGGTGTTCTTCGAGGAGGTGCCAGCCGCGCGGGCGGACCATGATGGTCGCGAGGTCCGTACCGAGGCGGTACTCCTTGCCCTCCGGGGTGGTGAAGTCGATCCGCCGCTCGATCACGTCGAGCAGGGCCAGCTGGCCGCCGATGACGTTGTCCCAGGTGGGCGAGGTGGCGTCCTCGAGGTCGGCCATCCACACGCGGGCGCCGGAGTTGAGGGCGTTGACCGCCATCCGGCGGTCCGGCGGGCCGGTGATCTCCACGCGGCGGTCGGTGAGACCGGGCGCCGGCGGCGCGATCCTCCACTCGGGGTCCTGCCGGATCGCGCGGGTGGCGAGGGGGAGGACGAGGGGGGTGCCACCGGCCAGGTGGGCCGAGCGGCGGGTGCGCTCCTTGAGGATCTCCTGGCGGCGGCCGGCGAACGCGTCGTCGAGCCGGCCGATGAAGTCCAGGGCCTCGGGGGTGAGGATCTCGTCGTGGCGGTCGCCCGGTGTCCCGAGGACCTCGACGCGGCGGGTCGGTGCGTGAATGGACATGCGGGTCTCCTCCGGGAGAGGGGAGGGCCGGACGGGAGCTGGTTTCTCCGGCCTTCGAGGAACGCGGGTGACGGTGCCGGCGGGGCGCCCGGGTACTGCGTGCACTCGGGCACCCCGGGCCCTACGGCGAGGTGGTGCCCGGGGTGTTCCGGGCGGCCTGCGGCCCGGATCGGGCGGGTCCTAGTGGAACTGCTCCTCCTCGGTGGAGCCGGAGAGCGCGGTGGTGGAGGACGCCGGGTTGACGGCGGTGGAGACGAGGTCGAAGTAGCCGGTGCCGACCTCGCGCTGGTGCTTGACGGCGGTGAACCCGTGGGCCTGGGCGGCGAACTCGCGCTCCTGGAGGTCGACGTAGGCGGTCATGCCGTGCTCCGCGTAGCCGCGGGCCAGGTCGAACATGCCGTGGTTGAGGGAGTGGAAGCCGGCCAGGGTGATGAACTGGAATCGGTAGCCCATCGCGCCGAGCTCGCGCTGGAACTTGGCGATCTGGTCGTCGTCCAGCGCGGCCTTCCAGTTGAAGGACGGCGAGCAGTTGTAGGCCAGCATCTGATCCGGGTACTGCGCGTGGATCGCCTCGGCGAACTCGCGGGCCTGGGCCAGGTCCGGGGTGCCGGTCTCCACCCAGATCAGGTCGGCGTACGGGGCGTACGCCAGGCCGCGGGCGATCACCGGGGCCATGCCGTTCCGCACGTGGTAGAAGCCCTCGGCGGTGCGCTCACCCGTGCAGAACTCCGCGTCGCGCTCGTCGACGTCGCTGGTCAGCAGAGTGGCCGCGAGGGCATCGGTACGGGCGATGATCAGGGTCGGGGTGTCGGCGATGTCGGCCGCCAGCCGGGCCGCGTTGAGGGTGCGGACGTGCTGCGCGGTCGGCACGAGGACCTTGCCGCCCAGGTGGCCGCACTTCTTCTCGGAGGCGAGCTGGTCCTCGTAGTGGATGCCGGCCGCGCCCGCCGCGATCATCGCCTTCGTCAGCTCGAAGGCGTTCAGCGGGCCGCCGAAGCCGGCCTCGGCGTCCGCGACGATCGGCGCGAGCCAGTCCGTGGTGTCGGTGCCGCCCTCGGCGGTGG
Organism: Streptomyces sp. NBC_00029; assembly: GCF_045160505.1. Classification (NCBI taxonomy): domain Bacteria; kingdom Bacillati; phylum Actinomycetota; class Actinomycetes; order Kitasatosporales; family Streptomycetaceae; genus Streptomyces; species Streptomyces sp. NBC_00029. Next base: position 8,051,079 of record NZ_CP108292.1, on the reverse strand, counting down.
CGATCTGGTCGGCGCGCAGCAGCGCGTTGTTGATCCGGCGGACCACCTGGGGGACCGAGTTGACCGGGTAGAGGCTCTGGTCCGGGTAGGTGTGCCCGGCCTGGTTGGCGTCGGCTGCGACCTGCCAGCCGGAGAGGTAGATCGCCTGGAGGCCTGCCCGCACCTGCTGGACGGCCTGGCCGCCGGTGAGGGCGCCGAGGGCGTGGATGTAGTCCTGCTCGTGGAGCTGTCGCCACAGCCGCTCGGCGCCGCGCCGGGCCAGGGTGTGCTCCTCGCGGACGCTGCCCGAGAGCCGCACCACGTCCTCGGCCGTGTAGGTGCGCTCGATGCCCGCCCAGCGGGGGTCGTCGGCCCACCGCTGCCTCAGCTGCTCGGCCGCCGCCGTCGTGTTCGCCTCTGCCATGACCGTCACCGTTTCTGTCCGTCGCGTGTCTTGCCAATGCGCCGCCCGAGGGATCGAAAGCATTGGCACTCTGTGCCCAGCTGGGGATCGCGGCCGCCGAACCCGGCCTGGGGCCGAAGCGTGAGCAATGCTGCCGAGCCGCCGGGGCGGACTGCCCGGATCCCCTAAATCAGGGCGTGAGCCGGGCCGGTCAGTCCTTCCCGGCCACCGTGTCCGGCGGGCCGCTGCATCGACTCTGGCACCGACACCGAGTGCCATCAAGCAGGTACATCTGCCAAGCTTTGCGAATCTTCGGCGCCACAATTGCCAAGGTTGCGAAGGCCGTCGGGCAGACAGATCCCCGTATCCTGGCGTCGCGTGTCCGGCCCGGCGGCGAAGGAGTGCGGTGAGCAAGACGTACGCGGGAGCGCGGCTGCGGCGGCTGCGCGAGGAGCGCCGGATGACCCAGGCCGACCTGGCCCGGATGCTCGCCATCTCCCCCAGCTACCTCAACCAGATGGAGCACGACTCCAGGCCGCTCACCGTCCCGGTCCTGCTGCGGCTCACCGAGGCCTTCGGGGTGGATCCGGGCTTCTTCTCCGAGCGCGACACCAGCCGTCTGGTCGCCGATCTGCGCGAGGCGCTCGCGAACGAGGTGGCCCAGGCCCGCGTCTCCCCCTCGGACCTGGCCGAACTGGCCACCCGTATGCCCGCGGTCGCCTCGGTGCTGCTCGACCTCGGCCGGCGCAGCCGGCTGCTGGCCGAGCGCCTCGCCGACGCCGCCGACGGCCGGGACGTGGCGGCCGACAGCCCGCGCTCACCCCACGAGGAGATCCGCGAGTTCTTCTACCGCCGGCAGAACTACCTCCACGACACCGATCTCGCCGCCGAGGGTCTCGCCGCCGAGATCGGTATCCGCCCGGGGGACGTGGTCAGCGCCCTGGCCCGCCGGCTCTCCGAGCGGCACGGCGTCAGGACGGCCACGGATTCCGACCGGCTGCACCACTACGACCCCTCCTCCCGGGTACTGCACCTGTCGAACCGGCTGCGGCCGGGGCAGCAGGCGTTCCGGATGGCCACCCAGCTGGCGCTGATCGAGTACGGGGCCGAGCTCGACCGGCTGGCCGCCGAGGATTTCCCGCCCGGCTCTCCCGTCCACGCCCTCGCGAGGATCGGCATCGCCAACCACTTCGCGGGCGCGCTCATCCTCCCGTACCGCGCGTTCCACGCGGCCGCCGAGGAGTTCCGCTACGACATCGAGCGGCTCACCGACCACTTCGGGATCGGCTACGAGACCGTCTGCCACCGGCTCAGCACCCTGCAACGTCCCAGGCTGCGCGGTGTTCCCTTCTCCTTCGTCCGGGTGGACCGGGCCGGGAACATGTCCAAGCGGCAGTCGGCGACCGGGTTCCACTTCTCCCGCGCGGGCGGCACCTGTCCACTGTGGAACGTCTACGAGGCCTTCGCCGCGCCGGGCCGCATCCACGTCCAGGTGGCCGCCATGCCCGACGGGCAGCGGTACCTGTGGACCGCGCGCGCCGTCACCCGCCACCGCGGCGGATGGGGCGAGCCCGGCAAGACCTTCGCGATCGGGCTGGGCTGCGAGATCCGGCACGCATCGCGGCTCGTGTACGCCGACGGGCTCGACCTCGACAACACGGCGGCCGCGACGCCCATCGGCATGGGCTGCCGCCTGTGCGAACGGCTCGACTGCCCGCAGCGGGCCGTTCCGCCGCTCGGCCGGGCGCTGGCCGTCGACGAGAACAGCAGCACCTTCATCCCGTACCCGGTGACCAGGAGCCGCGCCCCGGCACAGGACTGAGGGGACGTCAGTCGGCCACGGGGCCGGCGAAGGCGCGCGGCGGCGGCTCTGGACTTACTAGGACGTCCAACTATATGTTCGTGGCACAAGGTCCGCGGTGCAGGGAAGCCGGTGAGAATCCGGCACGGTCCCGCCACTGTGACCGGGGAGTGTGCTGCCATCCACACGCCACTGACGAGGTCTGTCGGGAAGGCGGGCGGCGCGCGGGGATCCGGGAGTCAGGATACCGGCCGCGGAACGTTCCGTGTTTTCCACGAGGATGGAGCAGACACGCATGGCACCGGTTTGTACCCACGACCCTGGTGATCCGGCGGAGCGCACGCACGCCTTCGCGCGCTCGTAGTCCCACGGCCCTCCCAGCGGCGCACCCCATCGGGTGCCGTCCGCGGGTCCGCCGTGCCATCCCCGGATCCAACCTGACGAGAGCAGGCACCCATGGTCCGCGAACTCACCCATTTCATCGGCGGCAAGCACACCACCGGATCCTCCGGTCTCTTCACCGACGTCCACGACCCCAACACCGGCGCCGTCCAGGCCCGTGTCCCGCTCGCGGGGCGGGCCGACACCGAGGCCGCCATCGCCGACGCCGAAGAGGCGCAGGCCGACTGGGGGCAGTGGAACCCGCAGCGCCGCTCGCGCGTGCTCCTTCGGTTCCTCCAGCTGGTGGAGGGCGAACGGGACTCCCTCGCCCGGCTGTTGTCCTCCGAGCACGGAAAGACCGTCGCCGACTCCCACGGCGATCTGCAACGCGGCCTGGAGGTGGTGGAGTTCGCCGCCGGCGTCCCGCACCTGCTGAAGGGCGAGTTCACCGACAACGCGGGCAGCGGGATCGACGTGCACTCGCTGCGCTCGCCACTGGGCGTGGTCGCCGGGATCACCCCCTTCAACTTCCCCGCGATGATCCCCCTGTGGCAGGCCGCCCCCGCCCTGGCCTGTGGGAACGCCTTCATCCTGAAGCCGTCCGAACGGGACCCGTCCGTACCGCTGCGCCTGGCCGAGCTGTTCCTGGAAGCAGGTCTGCCGCCCGGTGTGCTGAATGTGGTCAACGGCGGCAAGGAGGCCGTCGACACCCTCCTCGAGGACCCGCGCGTCCAGGCTCTCGGCTTCGTCGGCTCCACCCCGATCGCCGCGCACATCTACGCCACCGCCGCCGCCCACGGCAAGCGCGCCCAGTGCTTCGGCGGCGCCAAGAACCACATGATCGTGATGCCCGACGCCGATCTCGACCAGGCCGTGGAGGCGCTCATCGGCGCCGGCTACGGCTCCGCGGGCGAGCGCTGCATGGCCATCGCCGTCGCCGTCCCCGTCGGCGAGGAGACCGCGGACGCGCTGGTGACGAAGCTGAAGCAGCGCATTGCCACCCTGCGCGTCGGCCGCTCCGACGACCCCGGGGCCGACTTCGGGCCGCTGGTCAGCCGGGACGCCCTCGACCGGGTGAACCGCTACGTCGGCATCGGTGCCACCGAGGGCGCCGAACTCGTCGTGGACGGACGCGGGTTCACCCTCCCCGGGCACGAGAGCGGCTACTTCGCCGGCGCCACCCTCTTCGACCGCGTGACCCCCCGGATGCGGATCTACCGCGAGGAGATCTTCGGCCCGGTGCTGTCCGTCGTACGGGCCGCCGACTACGAGGAGGCCCTGCGCCTGCCCACCGAGCACCCGTACGGCAACGGCGTCGCGATCTTCACCCGTGACGGCGACACGGCACGCGATTTCACCCGCCGGGTGGGCGCCGGCATGGTCGGCGTCAACGTGCCGATCCCCGTTCCCGTGGCCTACCACACCTTCGGCGGCTGGAAGCGGTCCGGCTTCGGCGATCTCAACCAGCACGGCCCCGACTCGATCCGCTTCTACACCCGTACCAAGACCGTCACCTCGCGCTGGCCCTCCGGGGCCAAGGAGAGCGCGAGCTTCACCATCCCGACGATGGGCTGAGCCCGTGCCCCTCACGCTCACCCCCGATCAGCTCGCCCTCGCCGCGGTCACCCTCGATTTCGCCCAGGAGCAGCTCGGCCCGTACGCCGTCGCCTGGGACCAGGACAAGCACTTTCCGCTGGACGTGATCCGCAAGGCGGCGGACCTCGGGCTCGGCGGCGTCTACGTCCGCGAGGAGCACGGCGGGTCCGGGCTCAGCCGCAGCGACGGCGTCCTCGTCTTCGAGACCCTCGCCACCGGCTGTCCGTCCATCGCCGGGTACCTCTCCATCCACAACATGGTCGCCTGGATGATCGACCGGTACGGGGACGTGGCGCAGCGGGCCCGCTGGCTCCCCGATCTGTGCAGCGCCCGGTCCCTGGGCAGCTACTGCCTGACCGAGCCCGGCGCCGGATCCGACGCCGCCGCACTGCGCACCCGGGCCGAGCACACGGGTGACGGCTACGTACTGACCGGGGTCAAGCAGTTCATCTCCGGCGCGGGTGCCTCCGAGGTCTACATCGTCATGGCACGCACCGGCACGCAGGGCTCGGGCGGCATCTCCGCCTTCGTCGTCGAACGCGACGACCCCGGGGTCTCCTTCGGTCCGAACGAGCGAAAGATGGGCTGGAACGCCCAGCCCACCCGCCAGGTGATCCTCGACGGGGTCCGCGTCCCCGCCGACCGTCGGCTCGGCGCCGAGGGCGACGGCTTCCGCATCGCCATGAACGCTCTCAACGGCGGCCGGCTCGGCATCGCCGCCTGCTCGCTGGGCGGTGCGCAGAGCGCACTGGACCGCAGTCTGGCGTATCTGGCCGACCGGGAGGCCTTCGGGGCCCGGCTGCTGGACGCGCAGGCATTGCAGTTCCGCCTCGCGGACATGGCCACCGAGCTGGCCGCGGCCCGCGCCCTGGTCCGCCAGGCCGCCGACGCGCTGGACCGGGGCGACCCGCCGGCCCCGCAGCTGTGCGCGATGGCCAAGCGGTTCGCCACGGACACCGGCTACGCGGTCGCCGACCGGGCCCTCCAACTGCACGGCGGTTACGGCTATGTGAGCGAGTACGGCATCGAGAAGATCGTCCGCGACCTTCGGGTCCACCAGATCCTGGAAGGCACCAACGAGGTCATGCGCATCATCGTCGCCCGCGGGCTCACGGAGGCCCTGCGATGAACCACGAATCCCACGCTCACCACGAGCGCGAGCCCGGCCATGTCCTGCTGCGGACCGAGGGCCGCGCCGCGCACATCACCCTCAACCGCCCAGGCGCGCTCAACGCCCTGACCCACTCCATGGTGTTGCGCATCGACGAGGCGCTGTCGCTCTGGCAGCACGACCCGGACATCGCGACCGTCGTCATCGAGGGCGCCGGCGGTCGCGGCCTGTGCGCGGGCGGCGACATTCGCGCGATCCACGAGGACGCCCGCACCGGCGGCAGGGCGTCGGCGGACTTCTGGCGCGACGAGTACCGGCTGAACGCGCGCATCGCCCGCTACCCCAAGCCGTACGTGGCCCTCATGGACGGCATCGTCATGGGCGGCGGCGTCGGGATCTCCGCCCACGGCACCGTGCGGATCGTCACCGAACGCTCCCGCGTGGCGATGCCCGAGACGGGCATCGGCTTCGTCCCCGACGTCGGCGGCACCTACCTGCTGGCGCTGGCGCCCGGCGAGCTGGGCACGCACCTGGCCCTGACGGGTGCCCCGGCCGGTGCGGCGGACGCGCTGCTCGTCGGGCTCGCCGATCACTTCGTGCCCTCGGAGCTGCTGCCCGGGCTGTCCCGGGACCTTGCGCGGAGCTCCGTGCACGAGGTGCTGGAACGGTACGTCGGGCCCGCACCCGGCGGCGTACTCGACGGCGACCGCGCATGGATCGACCACTGCTACGCGGCGGACACGGTGGAGGACATCGTGGAGCGACTGCTGCGCAGCGGCGTCCCGGCGGCGAAGGAGGCCGCGGCCACCCTTGCGGCCAAGTCGCCCACGGCGCTGAAGGTGACGCTGGCCGCCCTGCGGCGCGTCCGCGCACTCGGCCCGCTGGAAAGGGTGCTGGAGCAGGAGTACCGGATCTCCTGCGCGGCGCTGTCCTCGCCCGACCTGGTGGAGGGGATCCGGGCGCAGGTCATCGACAAGGACCGCAACCCGCGGTGGTCACCACCCTCGCTGGCGGAGGTGGGTCCGGCCGACGTGGAACGGTTCTTCGCACCGCTCGGCGAGCGCGAACTGGCTCTGACGCATCCGGATTCGACTCAGGAGGTGCCCTGGTGAGCACTACCGTGGCGTTCGTAGGACTGGGCCGCATGGGTGGCCCGATGGCGGCCAACCTGGTGAAGGCCGGACATCGCGTCCTCGGCTTCGACCTGGTGCCGGAGCTGCTGGCCGGCGCGGCAGCGACGGGGGTGGAGCCGGCCTCCTCGGCCACCGCGGCGGCCACCGGGGCCGACGTGGTGATCACCATGCTGCCGGCGGGCAAGCACGTCCTGGCCCTGTACCGGGAGGGCGGGCTGCTGGCCGCCGCACGGCCCGGCACGCTCTTCGTCGACTGCTCCACCATCGACGTGGCCGACGCCCGTGCGGCTCACGAGGCGGCAGTGGCGGCCGGGCACCGGTCCCTCGACGCACCCGTCTCGGGCGGAGTGGTCGGTGCGCAGGCGGCGAGCCTCACCTTCATGGCGGGCGGCGCCGCCGCCGAGTTCGCCGCCGCGGAGCCGCTGCTCGGCGCGATGGGAAAGAAGGCCGTGCACTGCGGGGCGGCGGGCGCCGGGCAGGCCGCGAAGATCTGCAACAACATGATCCTCGCCGTCTCGATGATCGGGGTGAGCGAGGCCTTCGTCCTCGCCGAGAGCCTCGGCCTGGACCACCAGGCCCTCTACGACGTGGCGTCCACCGCCTCCGGCCAGTGCTGGGCCCTGACCGTCAACTGCCCCGTGCCCGGACCGGTTCCGGGCAGCCCCGCGAACCGTGACTACCTGCCCGGCTTCGCCGCACCGCTCATGGCCAAGGACCTCGCCCTGGCGGCGACCGCCCTGCGGGCCTGCGGGGTGGAGGCGCCCCTGGGCCTGAAGGCCGCCGAGCTGTACGAGGCCTTCGCCGCCGGCGAGGGCGCCGGCCTCGACTTCTCGGCGATCGTCCGCACCCTGCGACCCCGGAACGGAACACCCGCATGACGTACGAAACCATCCTGCTGGAGCGCAAGGGGCGGGTGGCCGTCCTGACCCTCAACCGGCCGGAGGCCCTCAACGCCCTGAACCTCACGGTCATGACCGAGGTGGTGGCCGCCGCAGAGGAGCTGGACCGGGACCCCGGGGTCGGGTGCATCGTCCTCACCGGCTCCGCGAAGGCCTTTGCGGCGGGGGCCGACATCAAGGAGATGCGGCCGCAGAGCTACATGGACATGTACCTCTCCGACTGGTTCACCGCCTGGGACCGGCTGGGCCAGGTACGCACGCCCACCCTCGCGGCGGTATCCGGCCACGCCCTGGGCGGCGGCTGCGAACTCGCCATGCTGTGCGACATTCTGCTGGCCGCCGACAGCGCGAGGTTCGGTCAGCCCGAGATCAGGCTCGGGGTGATCCCGGGCATCGGCGGCTCGCAGCGGCTCACCCGGGCCGTCGGCAAGGCCAAGGCGATGGAGCTGTGCCTGACGGGCCGCACCATGGACGCCGTCGAGGCCGAACGGGCCGGCCTGGTGTCACGGATCGTCCCGGCCCACGATCTGCTGACCGAGGCCCTCGCGGTCGCCGAGACCGTCGCCGGGATGTCCAAGCCGGTCGCGATGATGGCCAAGGAGGCCGTGAACCGGGCCTTCGAGACCACCCTCACCGAGGGCGTCCGCTTCGAACGCCGCCTGTTCCACGCTGTGTTCGCCACGGCCGACCAGAAGGAGGGCATGGCCGCCTTCGTGGACAAGCGCCCGCCCCGCTTCAGCCACGGCTGAGCCATGCACGAAGGACCGGGTACGGCGCGCCGGTGCGCGTCGTACCCGGTCCTTTCCATCTGCCCTCGGGCGGGCCCGCGTGCATGCGCCTAACGGCGGCTGCGCACGAGCAGATGGAGGAAGTACGGCGTACCGATCACGGCGGTCATCAGGCCGGCGCCGAGCTGGGCCGGTGCGATCACGGTGCGGCCCACCAGGTCCGCGGTGCAGACCAGGACGGCGCCGAGGAGCACCGCGACCGGGACCACCCGGGTGTGCTGCCGGCCCACGAGGGCGCGGGCCGCGTGCGGCGCCACGAGCCCCACGAAGCCGATCGTGCCGGCGGCGGCCACGGCGGTCGCGCTGAGCAGGACGCCGATGAGGAGGAAGCCGAAGCGTCCGCGGCCCAGGCTCAGTCCGAGCAGCCTCGGGGTGTCCTCGTCGAGCGACACGAGGTCGAGTTCGGTGCGCCGGGCGACCGCGATGACCAGGCCCAGGGCCAGGACGATCGCGAGGGGCACCACGTCGGGCAGGGTCCTGCCGTAGGTGGAGCCGGAGAGCCAGGTGAGCGCCTTCGTCGCGTTGAACGGGTCGGTGAGGATGATGAGGAGGCTGACGAGGGCGGCCGACGCGGTGGCGACGCCGAACCCGACGAGGACGAGGCGGTTCTGCTGGAACCCGCCGCGCGCCGCCAGTCCGAAGACGATGACGGAGCTGAGGGCGGCGCCCGCGAACGCGGCGCCCGCCACGCTCCAGGATCCGGCCAGGGGCACCGTCGTCACGAGGAGGACGGCGCCCAGCGCCGCGCCGCCGGAGACGCCGAGGATGCCCGGTTCGGCGAGCGGGTTGCGGGTCACGGCCTGCACCAGGGTTCCGGCGAGGGCGAGCGCAGCTCCGGCGAGGAGGGCGGCGAGGATGCGCGGCACCCGGGTGTCGAGGACGAAGGTGATCGTCCGTCCGGCCCGTCCCTGGGCCCAGTTCAGCACGTCGCCGAGCAGCAGCTTGGTGTCGCCCAGCAGTACGGCGGCGAGGATCACGCCGACGAGGACGGCCACGAGGACGGCCGTGGTGGTGAGGAAGACGGCCCGGCTCCTGATGCGCAGCCGGTCGACTGCGGCGGCTCCGGCGGTGTCCTTGACCCGGATGGCCATGACGATCAGGAAGACGGCGCCGACGAGGCTGGTGACGACGCCGGTGGGCACCGCGACCGCCACGTCCGACCGTACGAAGGCGCGCAGCAGGACGTCGGATCCGAGAACCAGCGCCGCACCGGTGAGTCCCGCGACCGGCAGGCTCGCACGGCTCCTGGTGAACCCGCGGATGCGGCGGGCGAGCGGCCGTACGAGGGCGGGGGCGCACATGCCGACGAAGCCGACGGGTCCGGCGAGCGTGACGGCGGCCGTGGAGAGCAGGGCGGCGAGCACGACGGCGGTGACCCGGGTGGACCGGACGGGGACGCCGAGGCCGCGGGCGGCGTCGTCGCCGAGGGCCAGGGCGTCGACGCGGCGGGCGAGGAGCAGCAGGCCGACGAGGGCGATCAGGCCGATCGGCGCCATCTGCAGGATTCCGTCGAAGCCGTGCTGGGCGATGCTGCCCTGGTTCCACCGGAAGATGCCGTCGGTCTGCTGGGGGAACAGCAGGAGCAGGCCCTCGGTGATGGCGGAGAGGCCGAGGGTGAGGGCGCTGCCCGCGAGGACGAGCCGGACGGTACCGGCGCCGAGGCCGGACAGCCCGAGGACGACGGCCGCCGCGGCGAGGCCGCCGACGAAGGCGACGCCGGAGGAGGCCAGCAGCGGGAGGGAGACGCCGGAGACGGCGAGGAGGCCGAGGCCGAAGTAGGAGCCGGCGTTGACGGCGAGGGTGTCGGGCGAGGCGAGGACGTTGCGGCTGACCGCTTGGAGGGCGGCGCCCGCCATGCCGAGGACGGCGCCGACGAACAGTCCGGCGGCCATGCGCGGCAGCCGGGAGGCGATGACGACGGACGCGTCGCCCGCCTCGGCCCGGCCGGTGAGCGCCCGCCACACCTCGGGGGCGCCGACGGCTGCGGTGCCCTGGGTGATGTCGACGGCGGCGAGGCCCGTGACGATGAGGACCAGCACGGCCGTCACCGCGGCCGCGCCCGTCCGGGACGTGAGCGACGACGGACGGGCGGCGGCGGCTGTTGCGGTGACGGCCATGGTGTTACTTCGTCAGAGCGGCGACGACGGAATCGATGTACTTGTTCATCGACTCGGTTCCGCCGAACATCCAGATGCCGTCGGGCAGGCGGTTCACGTTGCCCTTCTGCACGAACGGCAGGGAGGTCCACACCTTGTCCTGCGCGAGGACACCGGCGAACGGGTTGCTGTCCTTGTCGCCGTCGTTGCCGATGTAGGCGAACTCGACGTCACCGAGCTTGGTGAGGCCCTCGACGTCGCTGGTGGCCAGGCCGTAGGCCGGGTCGCCCTGAACGGTCCAGGCGTTCTTCAGACCGAGCTTCTCGTTGACCCCGCCGATGAGCGAACCGCTGGTGTACGGGCGGATCGAAACCTGGTTGGAGACGACGTAGCCGTCCGCGAAGGCGTACGGGGCGCCGGCCTTGCCCGCGTCGGCGAGCGCCTTCCTGCCCGCGTCCAGCTTCGTCTGGAAGGCCTGCTTGAGCTTGCCGGACTGCTCGGTCGTGCCGGTGGCCTGGGCGATGAGGTCCAGGTTCTTGGTCATCTGGCCGATCGGGTCGGCGGCGTCGCCGGGGCGCACCTCCAGGACCGGGGCGACCTTGCGCAGCTGCTCCAGGGCGGCCGGCGGCAGGTCGGAGGTGGCGATGACGAGGTCGGGCTTGAGCGAGGCGATGGTGTCCATGCTCGGCTCACCGCGGGTGCCGATGTCCTTGGGCTCGTTCTTGAGCGGGACGGCGGTGTTCCAGGTCTTGTAGCCCTTGACGTCGGCGACGCCGACCGGCTCGACACCCAGCGAGATCAGGCTCTCGACGACGTTCCACTCGGTGCCGACGACCTTCTTGGCGGGGCCGGCGAGCTCCACCTTCGCGCCCGAGGCGTCGGTGAGGACGAGGGGCTCGGCGGTCTTCTTCGCGTCGTCGGCGGCGGGCTCGGTGGTGCCGCAGGCGGTCAGCGTGAGGGCCGCGACGGTGGCGGCCGCCGCGGTGAGGAGGAGTCGTCTCATGAGGTGGTACTGAGCCTTTCGCTTCGCAAGTGGTGCCGGCCTATCGCGCGGGTGCGCAACTGTCCGGTGAGAGGGTCGGTTTCGACGTCGATGCGGATGCCGTAGGTGTCGGTCAGCCGCTCGGGCGTCAGTACGTCTTCGGGTGCGCCGTCGGCGATGATCCGTCCCGCGTGGAGCAGGACGATCCGGTCCGCGACGGCGGCGGCCTGGTCGAGGTCGTGCAGTACGGCGCCCACGGCGATCCCGTGGCCGTCCGCCAGATCGCGCATGAGGTCGAGGAGTTCGACCTGGTAGCGCAGGTCAAGGTAGGTCGTCGGCTCGTCGAGGAGGAGCACGCCGGTCTCCTGGGCGAGGCAGCCGGCCAGCCAGACGCGCTGGAGCTGTCCGCCGGACAGGTACTCGGCGCCGCGTTCGGCGAGGTCCTCCACGCCCGTGAGGGCGAGCGCGCGCTCCACCGCGGCCCTGCCGCCCGGGTCGTCCCGGCCCCAGCGTCCGCGGTAGGGGTACCGGCCGAATGCGACGAGGTCCCGTACCGTCAGGCCGCTCGGGGTGGGGCGTCCCTGTGTCAGGAGGGCGACGCGGCGCGAGAACTCACGGGGGCTCAGCGCGAATCCGTCGGCGTCCCCGTCGATGACGAGGGTGCCGGCCCGGGGGCGCTGCAGCCTGGCGATCGTGCGCAGCACGGTGGACTTGCCGCTGCCGTTCGGCCCCACGAGGACGGTCACTTCGCCGGGCCGGAGCGTCATGGAGGCGTCGTGTACGACGTCGACTCCGTCGTACGCCACGGTGACGCCCTTGGCGGAGAGTTCATGACCGAGGGGACGTGTGTCCGCGGAGGTCTCTTCAGCTGCTTGCACGATGGTTAGGTTAGCCTACCCTCAGAACACTGCAAGCACTTTCGGCCGCTCGATCGCAAGGGCCGGAACCAGCCAAGACCGCACATCCGGACAAACCCGTGCAGGCCGCATGCCGTCGGCGCCGTCAGCGCATTGTTCGGGGAATGTACGGGTGGCGGCGCGCCCACCGGAACGGCGGGTTCACGCGGTTAGCATCGATGCTGCCCACCGTGCGAGAGGCAATTATGACGGAGTCCAGGGGCCTCGTGCTGATCGTCGAGGACGAGCGTCACATCTCTGACGTGCAGCGCCTCTACCTGGCGCGCGACGGCTTCGGCGTCCACGTCGAGGCGGACGGGGCCGCGGGTCTCGCGGCCGCGAGGCGCATGCACCCGGTGGCGATCATTCTGGACATCGGCCTGCCCGGCATGGACGGCATCGCCTTCTGCCGCGCCCTGCGCGACGCCGGCGACTGGACACCGGTCCTGCTGGTGACCGCGCGCGGCGAGGAGGCCGACCGGATCCTGGGCCTCGAACTCGGCGCGGACGACTACCTCACCAAACCGTTCTCGCCGCGCGAGCTGGTCGCCCGGGTCAGGACCGTCCTGCGGCGCGCGGCAGGCCCTCCCGGCCCGCCGCCCGAGAGCACCGGCCGGCTCCACCTGGACCCGGTCAGCCGCACGGTGCGCCGCGACGGCGAGCCGGTCGAGCTCACCGCCACCGAGTTCAACCTGCTCGCCCACCTCCTCCACCACGTGGGCCAGGTCTTCACCCGCGAGCAACTGCTCGCCCAGGTGTGGGGATACCCCGGCTACCGCGACACCCGCATGGTCGACGTCTTCGTCTCGCAGCTGCGCGCCAAGCTCGGCGACGCCAGCCCGATCCGTACGGTCCGCGGCGTCGGGTACAGCGCGACGGCCCCCGGCCCGTGAGCCGAACCCGCCGCCCCGGCTCCCTGGCGCGCAAGATCGTGGTGCTGACCACCGTGGTGGCGGCGCTCGCCGTGGCCCTGACCGGTCTGATCGCCTGGCAGACCGCCGCACACGGAGCGGAGCAGCGCGAACGCGACCGGCTGACGCGTCAGGCCCGGGTCCTCAGCCGGCTGCCCGCCCTGTCCGAGGCGCTCTTCACCGGCGCCCAGGCCCTGGCGGGGCCGAACGGCGTGCAGATCGCGGTCGTCTCGCCCGACGGCGCCGTGAGCGGTACCGCCAGCCCGGCCCTCGACCGGGTCTCCAAGTCGGCTCTGCTGGCGGGGGATCCGGTCTCCACCACCGGCATCCTGGGCGGCCAGGACGTACTACTGGTGGGGCAGCCCGGTGTACGGGGCGGCGCGGTCGTACTGACCGAGCCGTACAACGTGGTCACCGAGGACACGAACCGGATCCGCCGCAACGTGATCGTGCCGCTGGTCTTCGGCATGCTCGGAGCGGCCCTCGCCGGCGCGCTGCTGGCCCGCCGGATCGCTCGTCCGCTCGTGACGGCCGCACAGATCGCGCACCGGCTCGCCGACGGCGAACGCGGCGTACCGGCCCCGGTCGACGGCCCCCGGGAGACTGCCGACATCGGGCGCGCCCTCAACGTCCTGGACGGGGCGCTGGCCCACAGCGAGAACCGGCAGCGGGAGTTCCTGCTCTCCGTCTCCCACGACCTGCGCACCCCGCTGACCGCTCTCCAGGGCTACGCCGAGGCTCTGGCCGACGACCTGATCGAGCCGGACCGGGTGCCCGAGGTCGGCGGCATCCTGGCCGACGAGACCCGGCGCCTGGACCGGTTCCTGGGAGACCTGCTGGACCTGGCCCGGCTGGAGGCCGACGACTTCCGCCTGGCCGTGGCCCCGGCCGACCTGCGCGCGGTCGTCTCCGAGGCCGCCGCGTTCTGGACCGGGCTGTGCGCACGCCACGGCGTCGACCTCCGGCTGGAGCGGCCCGAGGCGCCCGTCGTCGTCGCGACGGACGCCTTCCGGGTCCGGCAGCTGATCGACGGCCTGGTCCGCAACGCCCTGCGGGTCACCCCCGAGGGCGCACCACTGGTCCTCGCCGTCCGCGCCGCCGCCACGGGCGGTGGGGCCGAACTGCAGGTCCGTGACGGCGGGCCCGGCCTCACCGACGACGACGTGCGCATCGCCTTCGCCCACGGCGCCCTCCACGAGCGCTACCGGGGCACCCGCCCGGTCGGCAGCGGCCTCGGCCTGGCCATCGCCCACCGCCTGACCGGCCGGCTCGGCGCGGCCATCCGCGTCGAGGGGCACGGTCCGGAGGGCGGCGCCTGCTTCACCGTCACCCTCCCGTCGGCACCGGCCCCCGGCTGAGGAATCACGGATCCGCCCGCCCCCGCCCCCGCCGCCTCGCCGGGCACGGGGAGCGCGCCCGTACGCCCGCGCGCCCGTAGGCCCGGGTGCCCGTACGCCCGCGTGCCCGTAGGCCCGGGTGCCCGTACGCCCGCGTGCCCGTAAGCCCGTACATTCCCCGAACAATGCGCCCACGGCTCCCTTACACACACCGCGCACAGTGACCCCCATGAACACTGAATCGGCCCAGGGGCCGGGGTTGCTCCACCGGAGCGGGCGCTGGTGCGCCCGGCACGCCTGGCGGGTCGTCGCCCTGTGGGTGCTGGCACTGATGGGCCTGGGGCTGGCCAACCACACATGGGGCGGCTCCTTCGCGGACAGCTTCTCCCTGCCCGGGACCAGCACCCAGACCGGCGCCGACCTGCTGGCGGCCCACACCACCGGATCCGGCGGCACGGCCTCCGCCGTCGTGCTCACCACGGACGAAGGACCGGTCACCGGGCACCGGGCGGCGATCGACTCGGCCGTCGCCGACCTGCGCCGGCTGCCGGACGTCCTGTCAGTCACCGATCCGTTCACCACGCCCGGGGCGGTCTCCGCGGACGGCGGGAGCGCCCAGGTGACCGTCCGCTTCGACGGCAACCCGGCGAGCTTCGACCCCTCCTACCTCACCGGGGTCGACACCGCCGTCGAGCCGCTGCGCGCCGCCGACGTCACCGTCGAGTACGGGGCCCCGCTCGGGGAGCTGGCCACGCCCAAGTCCGCCGACCGTGCCTCGGAGGCCATCGGCCTGGCCGTCGCCGTGCTCGTGCTGCTGATCGGCTTCGGCAGCATCGCCGCCACCGGGCTGCCGCTGCTGACGGCCGTGATCGGCCTGGCCGTCAGCCTGGCCGGTCTCGGCCTGCTCGCCGGGCAGTTCGGCTTCGCCCAGGCGGCCCCGACCCTGGCCGCGATGATGGGCCTCGGAGTCGGCATCGACTACGCGCTCTTCCTGGCCACCCGCTACCGGGCCCTGCTGCACGCCGGAACGGAAACCCTCGAGGCGGTCGGGCGTACGGTCGCCACCAGCGGCCGGGCCGTACTGGTCGCCGCCGCCACGGTGGCCATGGCCCTGGGTGGCCTCTGCGCCTCCGGCGTGGGGTTCATCGGCGCCCTCGGCTTCGCCGCCGGACTCAGTGTCGTCGTGGCCGCCGCCGCGTCGGTGACGCTGACTCCCGCCCTGCTGGGCCTGCTCGGCCGCCGGATCGACCGCTTCCACGTGCGCAGGCCGGTCGCCGAACCCACCGGTGAATCGGACGTCTGGCACCGCTGGGCGCTCCGGGTCAGCCGGCGGCCCTGGCTCTTCCTGGTCAGCGGCCTGCTCGTCCTCGGCGTCCTGGCCGTCCCGGTCGCCTCCCTGCAGCTCGGCCACGTCGATGCCGGAGCCCAGTCCACCAGCAGGACCGACCGCCGCGCCTACGACCTGATCACCGAGGGCTTCGGCCCCGGCGCCAACGGCCCGCTGACCGTCGTCACCCATCTCGACAGCCGTCACATCGCGAGCGAGGGCCTGCGCAAGGACCTCGCCGCCGCCCTGCAGCGGGACCTGGCCGCCGTACCGGGCGTCGCCTCCGTCACTCCCCCGGTCGCGAGCCCCGATCACGCCCTGCTCATCACCACCGTCGTGCCCACCACCGGGCCGCAGGACCGGGCCACCGCCGACCTGATCCACACCCTGCGGGACGAGACGGTGCCGCAGGCGCTGTCGGGCACCGGAGCCACCGGCTACCTCACCGGCACGACCGCCGCCGCCCAGACCTTCACCGACACGCTCACCGCCAAACTGTCCCTGATCATCGCGGTGGTCGTCGCGGCCGCCTTCCTGCTGCTGCTCGCCGTGTTCCGCAGCCCGCTGGTGGCGCTCAAGGCCGCCGTGCTCAACCTCTTCTCCATCGCCGCTGCCTACGGAGTGGTCGTCGCCGTCTTCCAATGGGGCTGGGGCAGCTCGCTGTTCGGCCTCGGCGAGAAGGTGCCCGTCGAGTCCTACGTACCGATGATGATGTTCGCGATCGTCTTCGGGCTCTCCATGGACTACGAGGTCTTCCTGCTGTCCCGGATCCGCGAGACGTGGCTGCAGCACGGGGACAACCACCTGGCCGTCGCCACCGGCATCGCCGCCACCGCCCGCGTGATCACCTGTGCGGCGCTGATCATGACCAGTGTCTTCCTGGCCTTCCTGCTCTCCACCAACGTCGCCGTCAAAATGCTCGCGCTGGGCCTGGGGGTGAGCGTCATCATCGACGCCACCGTGGTCCGCCTGCTCCTTGTACCCGCGTCCATGTACCTCTTCGGGCGCGCCAACTGGTGGCTCCCCGGCTGGCTGGACCGGCTCCTTCCGCACCTCGACCCGGAGGGGCCCGCCGCCGGGCCGGAGGTCCTTCCCCCGCCCTCACCCGAAGCCGGACCCGCACGGGCACCCGCACCGGGACACGAAGTCGCAGCCGAACCCGAACCCGCGCCCGCACTCGATGTCGCACCCGCCCGAGGAGACCGGCGATGAAGCGCGCCCTGACGAAGACCGGGACCTGGGCAGCGCTGCGCCGCCACCTCGTCCTCACGGTCACGGCCACCGTGGTCCTGCTGGCCGTCGTCGCCACCGGCGCGGCCGAGTACACCGTCCGCGGCCTGATCCAGAGCCGTGTCGCGAAGGCGGCGCCCGGCCTCGGCGACGACGTGGCGGTCGGCGTCACCGACGGCTGGGCCCTGTGGGGCCTCGCGCACGAGAACATCCCCCGGCTCGACATCAGCAGCGACGACGCCCGGGTCGGGCGGCTCTCCCAAGTCCGCGTCCGGGCAAGGCTGGACGACGTCCGTCTCGGTGCGGCGACCACCGTCGGCAGCTCCCACGTGGACGTGACGGTCTCGACGCAGTCCCTCGCCGCCGCGATCCGCGACGCCGTACCGTCCGTGGCCGTCGCGGCGGTGACCACCGATCCGGCGAAGGGGACCGTACTCGCGGACGTCGGCCCGGGCGGAGTCGGGCGGCTGACGCTGCGTCCCGTACTCGCCGACGGCAAGGTCACCCTCGCCGTCGACGGGCTCACCCTGTTCGGCCGCTCCGTGTCCACCGACCGGCTGGGGATCGGGGCCAATGGCTTCGGGCCAGGAGCGGGTGCGCCAACGGACTATCCCCTCGGACTCGCGGCCACCTCCGCGGAGGTCCGGCCGGACGGCCTGCACGTCGCCCTGACGGGCGGGCCCAGCGCCCTCACCGACAGCTGACACCGACCCCGGTCGACCGCATTCGCC
This sequence comes from Streptomyces sp. NBC_00029, assembly GCF_045160505.1. Taxonomy (NCBI): domain Bacteria; kingdom Bacillati; phylum Actinomycetota; class Actinomycetes; order Kitasatosporales; family Streptomycetaceae; genus Streptomyces; species Streptomyces sp. NBC_00029. Next base: position 8,033,478 of record NZ_CP108292.1, on the reverse strand, counting down.
CGGAACGTTCCGAACCCGCCCGGTGGCCGGAAAACAGTGCATGACCTGGGCGTCGGCGAGAGCGCACTCACCGCTGCGGGGGCCGGCGGGTACGGTTCCGGCATGGACGTTTCCGCAATGAGTCCGACCGGCGACGACGACATCACCCCGGCGGTGGTGATCAAGGACGTCGCGCGCGGGCAGCTGGTCAAACTCGGGGCGGCAGGCCTGTCCCCGGACACCGTGGCGCGCGACAGCGGCCTCCCCGTCGCCGATGTCGAAGCCGTCTTCCCGCACCGCGACGATCTGTTGACCGCCCTGGTCATCGACGCCTACGACGCCTCCGGCGAGGCGATGGAACAAGCCGACGGCGCGGCGCGGGAGGCCGGTGCGTCCGGGGGCGCACGGCTCCTCGCGGTCACCCGCGCGCTGCGGCGGTGGTCGTTCGAGAACCCCGCCGAATTCACCCTGATCTACGGTTCGCCCGTGCCGGGCTACCACGCCCCGCAGGACACGGTCCCCTCCGCCTCGCGGACCCCCGCGGTCCTCGCCGGCATCGTCCGCTCCGCGCTGGAGGCCGGTGAACTCACCCCGCCCCGGCGGTCGGTGCCCGGCCCGCCGCTGCTCCTGCCGGAGGCCGTGCAGCTCTTCGGCGGCGCGCCCGAGGCTCCGTTCTCGGACATCATCGAGCGCGGCATCGTCCTGTGGAGCAATCTGATCGGCCTCCTGGTGTTCCAGGTCTTCAGCCGTACCCACGACAGTGTCCGAGACGAGGCGGCCTTCTTCGACTACGCCATCGCCGTGGCGGCCGAGAGCATCGGCCTCGTGGTCCCCCTGCCCGAGACGACCGACTGACCCTTCCGCCGCACGTGCGGCTGCTGCAGAAATCCGGGACGTGAACACCACCAGAACCCTGTGCTTCGTCATAGCCGCCCTCTCGTCGTACGCGGCGCTCGTCTACCGGCTGTGCCAGGCGCGGCGCAGCTGGAGGGACGGCGCGTACCGCACGCTGATCGCCACCCTGCTGCTCCAGTGCCTCACCTTCACCATGGGGGCCCTGGCCATGGGGGGCGCCCCCCTGCTGGGAGTCGGCAATCTGGCCATCCTCCTCATGCACCTGTCGGCGGTCGCCTTCTGCGTCAGCGCGCAGATCATCCTGCTGCGCTGGGCCGCCGCGGACGAGGAGTCGGTACGCAGGACCCGCTACTGGCTGGTCACCGGCATCGTCCTCGACGTGCTGCTGACGGCCCTCTTCTTCCTCGCCGACGGCACCGGCCGGCCGGCATCGGACTTCGACGGCACGAGCGAGCCGCTGCTCCTCACCTATCTCCTGGCGTTCATCGTCTCCCAGGCGATTCCTTGCGTCACCATCTACCTCCAGTGCGGCCCGTACGCCCGGATGACGGACAACGCCTCGCTGCGCCAGGCCCTGCGGCTGCTCTCGGTCACCGCGGTGGTCCTGTTCCTCTACTGCGCGGCCAGGACGGTCAACATCCTCACGGCGGCGAGCGGGGTCGACATCGGCGCCTGGAAGGTGGCCGCCTCGGTCTTCAGCGCCGCGGGCATCGTGATGCTCTCGCTCAGCCTGACCAACTCCTCCTGGGGGCCGGCGGCGACCCGGCTCCTGGACTGGTCCCGCACCTACCGCTCGTACCGGGCTCTCTACCCGCTCTGGCGCGACCTCTACGAGTCATCCCCGGACATCGCCCTGGAACCGCCCGGTGCCTCGGTCTCCGACCTCGACTACCGGCTGCACCGCCGGGTCGTCGAAATACGCGACGGCTGGCGGGACTTGCGTCCGTACATCGACCGCAGCACCCACGGGGGTCGCGATCCGGACAAGGAGGGGAGCGCGGAGTCCCGGCAGGCTTTCGCCGAAGCGGCACGGATCAAGCGGGCCTTGCAGGCAAAACTGACCGACACGGTGCCCCAGTACAACAAGGATGCCGGTGATTTCGACGACCGCGATACGAACAACTTCGCGGCAGAGCTCGCATGGCTCACCAAAGTGGCAGCCGCCTACAGTAAGCTCGGCAAGGCGAGTTGAGAACTCCCGCCCGGTTTGCATCCCCCGTCAAACCGGGCGGGTTTCCCGTTTCCCCCGCTGTTCGGGCGGCCGGACGGGTGGCTCCCGCCCGGACTGGCCCGGCCCATCCCCCGAGGGTCGGGCCAGTTCGATGTCACCGACGACCAACTTGGCATCCCCCGTGAGCCAAGTTAGCTGTCAGCTATCGACCGGTCCCCAACGTTGGCCGAGTCAGGCGCAATTGTCAACTGACCGCTAATCTGTGAGACTTGCGCTTAGCTGAGGGCTATACCGAGGAGGCGACGGAGGAAGGTTCACCATGACCGGGACTGAGAACGACGGCGAGAGCGGCTCCGGGACCGGCAGTGCCGAACGTCCCCTGCTCGCGGTGCGCCTCGACGACCTGTTCAGGACGGTCCGCCCCAAGGGCAGGCACTGGACCAATGCCGAGGTCGCGGACGAGCTCAAGCGGGTCAGCCCCGACCTCAAGGTCGGGGGCGTGTACCTGTCGCAGCTGCGCACGGGGAAGCGCTCCAACCCGTCGCCCGACCTCCTGTCCGCCCTGGCCCGATTCTTCGGCGTCTCGGTGGCCTACTTCTTCGACGACAAGGTCGCCGAGTCCGTGCTCGGTGAGCTCGCCGCCATCGAGGCGTTGCGGCAGTCCGGGGTCCGCGCCGTGGCGATGCGGGCGGCCGGGATGAAGAAGGAAAACCTCCAGGCCATCACGGCCATCATGGACCAGTACCGGCAGATGCAGGGCCTGCCGCCCGTCGCCGACCCCTCCGAGCCGGGATGAGGGGCGCCCGCAAGGAACGGTCGGCCGACCAGGACCGCCGCAGCCGGCTCAAGAAGCTCCGGAAGGCCGGCGCGCAGCGGATCGCCGAGCTCGGCCTGCCGAAGGTGGCCGATGTGGCCGAGCTCTGCCGCCACCTCGGTGAGGTGCGCGACCGGCCGATCACGCTGGTCCCGATGCAGATGCCCTCGTCGCATCCGTGCGGCATGTGGGTCGCCGCACGCGACGAGGACCTCATCTTCTACGACGCCAACACCACCGGCGCGCATCAGGAGCACATCATCTTGCACGAGCTGGGCCACATCATCTGCTGCCATCGAGGCGCGGGCGGGCTGGACGAGGCGGCCGCCCGCCTCCTCTTCCCCAACCTCGACCCCCAACTCGTACGCGACATGCTCCTGCGCGCCACCTACGACGACGTCCAGGAGCAGGAGGCGGAGATCATCGCCTACCTCCTCTCCCAGCGGATGGACGACGCCGGGAAGCGGCACGACGCGGAGCCGGCCGCGGAACCGGGCACGGACGGCAATCCCGCCAGGAGCGCGACGCTCAGCCGCATCGAACGCACGCTGATCTGACGCGGCGATCTGACGTGGTGATCTGACGTGGCTCCCTCATCGCCCGGTGGCCGCCACCTCCTCGGCCAGGATCGACACGGCGCGCCGGATGTCGTCCGCGCGGTGTTCGGCGGTGATGAAGAACCGCAGCCTCGACAGCCCCTCCGCGACGGCGGGGTGGAAGATCGGGTCGGCGACGACGCCCCGGGCGAACAGTGCGTCGGCGACGCGCAGGGTCCGCTCCGAGTCGCCGAAGATGCACGGAACGATCGGGGTGTCGGCGCTGGTGCCCGTCGCCAGACCGGCCGAGGCGGCCAGTTCGAGGAAGAGCCCGGAGTTGCGCCGGAGCGCGCGCACCCGCTCCGGCTCCGCGATGAGCAGCTCGGTGGCGGCCAGTGCCGCGGCCGCGTTGGGCGGGGTCAGGCCGACGCTGTAGACGAAGCCGGGGAGCGTGTGGCGCAGCCAGCGCACCATCCGTGCCGAGCCGCCGAGGTAACCGCCGCAGCTGGCGAAGGCCTTGGAGAGGGTGCCCATCCACAGGTCCACCTCGGATCGGTCGACGCCGTGGAACTCGCCCACTCCGCGCCCGCGTTCGCCCACGGTGCCGATGCTGTGGGCCTCGTCGACCATCAGCAGGGCCCCGTAGCGCTTCTTCAGCTCGATCACGGCGGGCAGGTCGACGAGGTCGCCGTCCATGCTGTAGGCGCCCTCGACCGCGATCAGCACGCGCCGGAAGCGGGACCTGTTGAGCCGCAGCATGTGCTCCAGCTGGCCGATGTCGTTGTGGGCGAAGGGACGTCGGGCCGCCCCGGACAGCGCGCAGCCCTGGAGGATGCTGTCGTGGGCGAGCGCGTCGTGCACCACGAGGTCCTCCGCGCCGACGAGGTGTCCGATCGCGGTGACGTTGGTGGCATGGCCGCTCACGAGCGTCAGGCAGTCGCCGACGCCGAGGAAGTCCGCCAGCGCCCGCTCCAGCCGTACGGTCAGGTCCCGTTCGCCGGAGAGCACGCGGCTCGCCGAGACCGAGGTGCCGTACCGCTCCACCGCTCGGTGCACGGCTTCGTTGACCGCCGGATGACCGGACAGCCCGAGGTAGTTGTAGCTGCCGAAGGACAGGAAGGCGCGGCCCGCGATGACGGTCGTGTCGCGGACGTTGCCCTCGTGGACCCGGAAGTACGGGTTGTCCGCGCCGCTGTCGGTGATCCAGCCGAGGCGTCGTTCCAGCTCGCCGACCTCCGGGAACTCGTCGATGTCGGCCGTGCCGGCGCTCCATTCGGCGGGCCCCGGTCCGGTCGCCGCTCCGGCGGGGGCCGCCGCGCTCCGCGTCCGGTCCGGATCGACGAGTTCGACCAGCCGGCCGACCGTGAGTTCGCGGGAGAACAGCTCCTCGGCCCGGAAACCCGGTATGCGCCTGCCGATGTTGACTTCGAGCTCCTGCAGCATCAGGGAGTCGAAGCCGAGGTCGGCCACCAGCAGCAGGTCCTCGCCAAGCTCGGAGAGCGGGAAGACGCCGGCCCGGGAGACCTCTTCGAGCACGACGGAAGCGGCGGAGGCGGCGGAGACGGCCGCTGCGCCGGACGCTCCGTCCGACCGGCTCACGGCCGGTGCGACGGGCTCCGTGACGACCGGATGCGGCACGTCCCGCGCCGATTCGTCCACGACCCAGTGACGGCGCGGGGCGAGTGGGCTCGGCGGCAGGGTGCACGGGGGTGTCCGCACCCCCGTGGGCCGGGGCGCCGGGCCGGTGGCGTTGTGCTCCGCGCGGCCCTCCGCGCGGCCCTCGCTACGGCCCGCCTCGGTCAGCCGGGCGATGGCGTCGGCCGTGTCCCGCACCACCACGCGGAGGTGTTCCGTGAGGGGCGTACGGCGCGCGAGCGTGTCCGCGACCGCGGCCAGCGGGGGCCGGTCTGCTGCGATGGTCTCGGCGAGCTCCCGGGCGTGGCGGGCCAGCCCTTCCCGGTCGCGCGCGCTGAGGAACAGTACGTGCGGTGCGCCGTCGGCTGCGACGGGTGCTGCCGGGGCGGCCGGGGCGGCCGGGGCCGCGGTGCACTGCTCCACCACCAGGTGGACACCTGTGCCTCCGAAGCCGAAGGCGCTCACCCCCGCCCGGCGCGGACCGGCGCGGTCCGGCCACGGGGTCGGGGCCGTCGGTACGGTCAGCCGCGCGGCGTCGAGCCCGGAGCGATCGGCGAGGTCGCAGTCCGGCTGCGGGGGTATCACGCCCCGTTGCACGGCCAGGACCGATTTGATGAGCCCGGCGATCCCCGCGGAGTTCAGCGAGTGCCCGACCACGGCCTTCACGGCTCCGAGGTAGGCGGGTTCGGCTCCCTCACCGCGCAGTTCGCGCAGGACGGCGAGTTCGACGGGGTCGCCGACCGTGGTCCCGGTGCCGTGCGCCTCCAGGTAGCCCACCGCGTCCGGAGCCAGGCCCGCGTCCCGGTAGGCCCGGCGCAGCGTGCGCAGCTGCCCGGCCGCCTGCGGGTGCATGCCGCCCTGCACGGTCCCGTCGTTGGCCGTTCCCACACCGCGGATCACCGCGTAGACCCGGTCACCGGCCGCCAGGGCGTCGGTGAGGGGCCGCAGCACCAGTACCCCCGCCCCCTCGCCCAGGACGAAGCCGTCGGCCCCGGCGCCGAAGGGCAGGCACCGTCCGCTGCGCGAGATGGCGCCGATCCGGCACAGCCCGACCAGCAGGTCGGGGGTGAGTACCAGTTGGGCGCCGCCCGCGAGGGCGATGCGGGAGCGGCCCGCGCGCAGTGCGTGCACCGCGTTGGCGACGGCCATGAGTCCGCCCGAGCACGCCGAGTCCAGGGCGTAGCTCTCGCCGTGCAGGTCGAAGACGGAACTGATCGTGTTCGGGCCCATGTTGAGCAGGAGCCCGGCCACGGAGGTGCCGCTCAGCCCGTCCACCGCGCGGACCGAATCCGGCAGGCGGGGGTGGGCGATGCGCGCCCCGAACTCGCCACCGGCCAGCTGGCGCATCCGGACCTGCAGGGTGCTGAGCTCTCGGTAGCCGCCCTCGGTGAGAGCGGTGATCACGGAGGTCTCCTCGCGGTCGAAGCCGTCGGCTTCCCACCCCGCGTCCTGGATCGCCTCGCGGGCGAGGTCGATCAGCAGCCGGGCCTGCGGGTCCATCGCCCGGGCCCGGCGCGGCGGGATGCCGTAGTGGGCCGCGTCGAAGTGGCCCACGTCCGGCAGCAGCGCCATGGTGTCCGTGTACGCCGACGAGGTGTCACGTAAGTTGTCGCTGAGGAAGGCCGCGGAACGCCAGCGCGCGTCCGGGATCGCCCCGAACTGTGGCTGCGGGTCCGTCAGGAGCCGCCAGTACTGGTTCACATTGCGCGCTCCCGGGAACCGGCACGCCATCCCCACGACGGCGATGTCCTCCCGCCGCGGGCCCCTCGGGTCCTCTATGTGGTCCATGCCCGTCCCGTCACGCACGTCATCCGCCGGTCGCCAGTCGCTCCCGCCACCAGTCCACCGTCGCCTCGACCTGCTCGTCGACGGGCGTGGCCGCCGCCGCGAACGCCTTCTCGTAGGCGCTCGAGTCCACGATGAACGGGCGGTCGAACTGGTAGCGGACTTCCTTCAGTTCACGCAGCAGCGGGGAGACGAGCGACGCCACGCCGACCACGGCGGACGGGAGCCTGCGCACGGCGACCGGCCCCGTTCCCGCTCGGGCCGCGAGGCGGTCGACCATCTCTCCTACGGACAGAGCCGGTTGGGTCGGCACGTGCCAGGCCCGCCCCCACGCCCGCTCCTCCCCCGCGACCTCGGCCAGTGTCCTGGCCACGTCGGGGAGGTACGTCCAGCTGTGCGGGGCGTTCGGGTCCCCCAGCGTGGTGACCGGCTTGCCGCGCAGCAGCGGCGGCACGACCCGTCCGGCGAGGTGGCCGCCATCGGTGACGCCGGGTCCGAAGAAGTCCGACGCGCGCACCTCGACCGCTCTGATCCGGCCCTGCTCGTGCAGTGACCGGGCCTGCTCCCAGACCGCGGCGCGCACCCGCCCCTTGGGGCCGGTCGCCGCGAGCGGCAGCTCCTCGGTGAGGGGACCGTCCACCGGGCCGTAGCCGTAGAGGTTGCCCAGCATGACCAGTACGGCCCCGGTCGCCTCGGCCGCGGCGCACAGCGACGAGGCCAGCGGCGGCCATTGGCCCACCCACTGGTGGTAGGGCGGCGCCGCACAGCTGTGGAGGGCGGCCGCGCCCCGCGCCAGGTCGGTCAGCCGCCCGGAGTCGGTCGCGTCCAGCGCTACGTGCTCGATTCCCGGTTCCGGGCTTCGCCCCGATCTGGTGACGACCCTTACGGTATGGCCCTGTTCGGCGAGGATCCGGGCAGTGGCTGCGCCGGCCGGTCCAAAACCTATGACGACATGAAAGCTCACGTGCGCACACTAGCGCGAGCGCCCGGCGCCCCCGGCCGGGTAGATCGCGTACCGGCCAGCGCGCCGACGCGAACCGCCGGACACTGGGCACATGGGCAGCAACCACGCCGAGGGCCCCGCGAACGGGCCCGCCGTCTCCCGGGAGGACTTCGACGCGCTGTTCGAGACGGTCCGTACGTGGGGCCGGTGGGCGGCGGCCGATCGCGGCGCCTGGAACCGGGTGACGGCGGAGCACGTGCGCAGGGCCACCGCCACGGCCCGCTCCGGCACGGTCGTCCCGCTGGGCAGGCCCTGGGACACCCGCCCCGGGCCTGACAACACGAAGCCCGCCCTGCACCACATGTCGGAGCTGGGCGACGTGGAGCCACCGGAGCCGTCCGTCTACAAGGACTTCCTCGCCGTGGACTACCACGGCAAGGGGGTGAGCCACCTCGACGCACTGTCACACGTCGCCTACCGGGGGCGACTGTACGGCGGCCGCGCGGCGCGCGACGAGGTCGATGCCGCGGGAGCCCGCTTCGGCTCCGTTTCGGCACTCGGCCCGCTGGTCACGCGGGGCGTCCTGATCGACCTGCCCGCCGCCCTCGGGATCGAATGGCTGGAACCGGGGCGTGCGGTGCACGCGCGGGACCTCGTCGCCGCGGAACGGGCACTCGGCGTGACCGTCGGCGACGGCGATGCGGTGCTGCTGCGCTCGGGAGCCTTGCGCAGGCGCCGGGAACTCGGCCCCTGGAACCCCGACGTGGCGAGCGCGGGCTGGCACGTGGACGCCGTGCCCCTGCTCGCCGAGCGCGCCGTCGCACTGCTCGGCGCCGACGGGGACAGCGACGTACGGCCCTCCCCGGTCGAGGGGCTGCACTCCCCCGTCCACGCGCTGGCGGTCGCGGCGATGGGCGTACCGCTGCTGGACAACCTCGACCTGGAACCGCTGGCCGCCGCCTGCGCCGAAGCGGGACGGTACGCGTTCATGCTCGTCGTGACGCCGCTGAACGTGCCCGGCGGGACGGGTTCGCCCGTCAATCCGGTCGCGATCCTGTGACGGCGGCGCTGTTCCCTTCGCTCCCCTGCTCATTGCCGAAACGTGAGGAATATACTCAAATCTGGCGATCGAGGGTGCTCCGGTGAGGGGAAGTGATGCACATGGGGGTCGTCGGGGACCGCATCGGCCCCGTGCGTTTTCGTGACCGGTTCCTGCAGGGCGAGTCCGTCGAGGGGAGCGTGAGAAGTCCGATCCTCAGCTCGTGGCAGCGCAGCCGTCTGCTGGGGCTGTCGCCGGACCAGCTGGATCTCCCCTTCAAGCAGGACATCGACCCGGACGGTCCCCTGCTTCGGGCGGCCGAGCCCGTGCTCGACCGGCTCCAGTCGATCTTCGCGGGCAGCCGGACCAACATCTGTCTCGCCGACGGTCACGGCATGGTGCTCGCCCGCCGTTTCGGCGAGAAGTCCATGCTCAGGCAGCTCGCCCCGATCCAGATCGTTCCCGGGTTCGTCTTCGCCGAGCAGGTCGCCGGCACGAACGGCATCGGGCTCACCCTCGCGGAGCGGCGACTGTGCCAGGTCTACGGCGCCGAGCACTTCGCCGAGCGGTCCCAGTCGAGCGCCTGCACCGCCATCCCCCTGCGCGACCAGCTCAGCGGGCACATCCAGGGCGTCCTGTGCCTCGGCTACCCCTACACCGAGGCGGACCCGGCGCTGATCCCCGTGGTGCGCAAGGCCGCCGAAGCCATCGAACGACGGCTGATGGACCAGAGTTCGGCTCGCGAGCACGGCCTGCTGCAGGCCTACCTCGACGCCGCGAGCCTGGCCCGGACCGGCGAGTACGGCTTCAACGGACACCCGGTCGGCATGGACGAGTTCCTCCAGAGCGAACTGGAGCAGAGCGATCAGACGACCCTCAAGGAGAAGGCCACGGAGCTGATGTCCGCGGACCGGCGGGCCGCCGCCGAGGTGCCCCTGTCCCGCGGCCGATGGGTCACGCTGGTCAGCCGCCCCGTGACCAGTGCCTCCGGGGTGGAGGGCGTGGTCGTCGAGGCGCTGCTCCCCGAGGACTCGGAGCGGCACGCCCCCGGCCCGGACCACACCCACGCCCCGGCCGCCGCGCCGCCCGGACCGCATCCCCTCGTCACCCCGGGTCCCGGTCCCGCGACCGTCCGCGTACACGGCGCAGCGCGCGCCGACGGGCCGGCCGACGAGCCGTCCGGCGACCCCGCCCCGGGCAGGGTCAGAGGGCTCGTGCTGGTGGGCGAGCCCGAGGTGGGCAAGTACGCCGTCGCTGCGCGGCGGCGTCTGGAACTGCTGGCCGAGGCCAGCAACCGCATCGGCACCACCCTGGACGTGAGCCGCACCGCCTGGGAGCTCGCCGAGACCGCGGTCCCGAGACTGGCCGATTTCGTCACCATCGACCTCCCCGAAGCCGTACTGCTGGGCGAGGAGTCCCCCCGCCCCACCACCGAGATGCACCGCACGGTCGTCCACGGAATCCGCCAGGACTGCCCCTTCTACCCGGTGGGCGCCCGGGTCAGCCTGCGCCCCACCACGCCCCACATGCGCGCCGTCGCCACCGGCCAGCCCGTGCTGGAGCCCGATCTGAAGGCCGCCTTCGGCTGGATCGCCCAGGATCCCGCACACGCCGAACTGCTCCTCGCGCACAACATCCACTCCCTCATCACGGTCCCCCTGCTCGCCCGCGGCGCCATCCTGGGCGTCGCCTGCTTCTACCGCTCGCAGGACCCCGCCCCCTACGGCGACGACGACCGCTCGCTGGCCCAGGAGCTCGCCGCCCGCGCCTCCCTCTGCATCGACAACGCCCGCCGCTACACCCGCGAGCACACCCTCGCCCTGTCCCTGCAGCGCAGCCTGCTCCCGCGCGGCCTCCCCGAACAGAGCGCGGTCGAGGTGGCCCACCGCTACCTGCCCGCCGAGTCGGGGGTGGGCGGGGACTGGTTCGACGTCATTCCCCTGTCCGGCGCCCGCGTCGCCCTCCTCGTCGGCGATGTCGTCGGCCACGGACTGCACGCCGCCGCCACCATGGGCCGGCTGCGCACCGCCGCCCGCAACTTCGCCGAACTGGAACTCGCTCCCGACGAGCTCCTCACCCACCTGGACAACCTGATGGTGCGCCTCGACCGTGAGGAGGGCGGCGACCAGCCCGGCTCCGGCAGCACCGGCATCGTCGGCGCCACCTGCCTGTACGCCATCTACGACCCCATCTCCCAGCAGTGCACGATGGCCCGGGCGGGCCATCCGCCGCCCGCGCTGGTCCGGCCCGACGGCACGGTCTCGCTCCTCGACCTGCCCGCGGGTCCCCCGCTCGGCCTCGGCGGCCTGCCCTTCGAGTCGGTCGAGTTGCGGCTCCCCGAGCACAGCCAGCTCGTCCTGTACACCGACGGGCTCATCGAGGACCGCCACCGCGACCTCGACGTGGCCCTCGACGCGCTGAACCGCGCGCTCGCCCACCCCGACCGCGCCCCCGAGGAGACCTGCCAGGCGGTCCTCGACTCCGTCGCACCCGACCACCCCTGCGACGACATCGCGCTCCTCGTCGCCCGCACCAACGCCGTGCCCCCGGACCGGATCGCCACCTGGGACCTGGCCGCCGACCCGGCCCTCGTCTCCGAGGTCCGCGCCGCCTCCGTGCGCCAGTTGAGCCGGTGGGGGCTTGAGGAGTCCGCGTTCGCCACGGAACTGCTGCTCAGCGAGCTGGTCACGAACGCCGTCCGCTACGGCACCGCGCCCATCCGGGTACGCCTCATCCACGACCGCAACCTGATCTGCGAGGTGCACGACGCCAGCAGCAGCGCCCCGCGCATGCGTCTGTCGGCCACCACCGACGAGGGCGGCCGCGGCCTGTTCCTCGTCGCGCAGCTCGCCGAGGCCTGGGGCACCCGCTACACCACCGAGGGCAAGGTCATCTGGGCCGAGTGCACCCTGGCCGCGGCCTGACCCCTGATCGTTCGCCCATCGGGGTCACAGGGCGCGGCGACATGCCGGGAACGGACGCCCATATCCCCGTAGAGTGCCCCGTACCGTCGGGAAGAACTCGGAGGCCGACCCCCGGAGAAGTCTGTGCATGACGCTCCCGACACCTGGGCGAGTCCATCCTCGCGATCCGGTGCCGCACCCCTGGTCCGGATGCGCGGCCTGAGCAAGCGGTTCGGCGGCACCGTCGCGCTCGCCTCCGTCGACCTCGACATCCACCGCGGCAGCGTCCTCGCGCTGCTCGGCCCCAACGGGGCCGGGAAGTCCACCCTCATCAAGGTGCTCGCCGGGGTCCACCACGCCGACGAGGGCGAGGTCACGGTGGCCGGCCACCCCCTCGGCAGCCACGCGGCGGCCCGGAGCATGTCCTTCATCCACCAGGACCTCGGTCTCGTCCCGTGGATGACGGTGGCCGAGAACATCGCCCTGGGCACCGGCTACCCCCGCCGCCGCGGACTGATCTCCTGGCGGCGGACCCGGGAGCGCTGCGACGCCGCCCTGCGGATCGTCGCCGGCCATCTGGACGCCGACGCCCGGATCACCGGCCTCGCCCCCGCCGAGCGCTCGCTCGTAGCCATCGCCCGCGCGCTGGCCACCCGCGCCGAGCTCATCGTCCTCGACGAGCCGACCGCCACCCTCCCCGCCGCGGACTGCGCGCGGCTCTTCGACGTACTGCACACCCTGCGCGACCGCGGGCACGGCATCCTCTACGTCAGCCACCGGCTCGACGAGGTCTACGAGGTCGCCGACACCTTCGCCGTCCTGCGCGACGGACGGCTCGTCGACCGGGGCCCGCTCGCCGGCCACAGCCCGGCCCGTCTCGTGCAGGCGATCGTCGGCCACACACCGGCGGGCCGGGCACCCGCCACACCGCCCGCCGCCACAGAGGCCGACACCGGCGCGCCCCTCCTGAGCCTCGACCGGGTGCGGACCGCGTCCACCGGGGAGATCAGCCTCGACCTGCGCGCCGGTGAGGTCCTCGGCATGGTGGGCCTGACCGGTGCCGGCCACATGGAGCTGGGGCGCGCCCTCGCCGGCGCGCGGCCGGTCCGGGGCGGGCTGGTACGGCTCGCCGGGCGGCCCTACCACCCCCGTACGGTCCACGCCGCTCTCGCATGCGGCGTCGGCCTCGTGGCGGCCAACCGTCAGGAGGAGGGCTGCGCCGCCGACCTGACCGTACGGGAGAACTTCCTGGCGAACCCCCGCGCGTCCGGCAGGCCGGCGACGCACTGGATCAGCCCCCGCCGCGAGCGCGCCGAGGCCGCCGCCCTCATCGACCGGTTCTCGGTGCACCCCCGCGACAGCGAGGTGCCGATCGCCACCCTGTCGGGCGGCAACCAGCAGAAGGTCATGGTCGGCCGGTGGCTCCGCGGGCACCTGCGCCTGCTCATCCTCGAGGAGCCGACCGCCGGGGTGGACGTGGGCGCCAAGGCCGGCATCCACCGGCTGCTCGACGACGCCCTGGCTTCCGGCCTCGCGGTCCTGCTCATCTCCACCGACTTCGAGGAGGTCGCGGACGTGTGCCACCGCGCGCTGGTGTTCGTCCGCGGGACCGTGAGCGCGGAGCTGAGCGGTGCGACCCTCACCGTCGCCGAACTGACCCGCACCGCCTCGGCCATGCCCGCGATCACCGGCACCGCGACGGACCGATGACCATGCCGCCCTCGCCGTCGCCGTCGCCGTCGCCGCGAACCCTGCTGGACCGCCTGCGCGGTCACCACATCGGCACCTACGGCCTGGTGGCCCTCGCCGCCCTGCTCTTCCTGGTCTTCTCCCTTGTCCTGCCGGGCACCTTCCCCACCCGGGACAACGTCTCCTCGATCCTGTTCAACCAGTCGATCCCCGCGATCCTGGCGCTGGGAGCGACCATCCCCATCGCCACCGGCAAGTTCGACCTGTCCATGGGCTACGGCCTCGGCCTGGCCCACGTGATGGTGATGCAGCTGATCGTCCACACGGGCTGGCCCTGGCCGCTCGCCTGCCTCACCGTGGTCCTCGGCGGGGCACTGGTCGGCGTCCTCAACGGCGTCATCGTCGAGTACGTGCGGATCGACTCCTTCATCGCCACGCTCGGCACCGGCAGCATGATGTACGCCGCCACCGGCTGGATCACCGACGGCTCCCGGATCGTCCCCGGCCCGGACGGCCTGCCCGCCGCCTTCACCGGCCTCTACGACTCCCGGTTCCTCGGCCTGCCGCTGCCCGCCTACTACGTCCTGGCCCTCGCGGCCGCGCTCTGGGTGGTCCTGGAACGGCTGCCGCTCGGCCGGTACATGTACGTCATCGGCTCCAGCCGGCGCACCGCCGACATCATCGGCATCCCCAGCCACCGGTACTCCGTCTACGCCTTCGCCGGATCGGGCCTGGTCGCCGGGCTCGCCGGGGTCCTCCTCGCCGCCCAGCAGCAGACCGGCAACCCGAGCGTGGGCCTCGACTACCTGCTGCCCGCCTTCGTCGGCGCCCTGCTCGGGTCCACGACGATCAAACCCGGCCGCGTCAACGCCCTCGGCACCGTCGTGGCCGTCGCCGTCCTCGCCATCGGGCTCGCCGGCATCGGCCAGCTCGGCGCCGATTTCTGGGCCACGCCGCTGTTCAACGGCGCCACTCTGCTCATCGCCGTCGGCCTGGCCGGTTACTCCGCCCGCCGCCGGCTGCGGGTCGGCGCCACCCCGTCCGGCCGGCCGCCCGCAGAGCCGTCCGCCGCACCGACGAAGGACACCCCCTAGGAAGTTCGTACGCGCACCGCGTCAGGAGCACCGTGTACCCGATGGCCCCGCACCGCAGGACTCCCCTCACGACCGCCGCACTGCTGACCGCGGCCGCCGCCCTCGTCGCAGGTTGCGGGAACGGCGTCCCGACCGGCGCCGCGCCTCCCGCGGCGGGCTGCCCCACCGCCCTCGCGAGCGCCATCTCGGCCGTCGCGCAGGCCGAGAACACCGACACCGCCTGGCACGGCCCCACGACCGGCCCCGCCGCGGTGCCCGGCAAGTCCATCGTCTACGTCGCCCAGACCATGACCAACCCCGGTGTCGCGGGCGTCGCCAAGGGCGTCGAGGAGGCCGCGAAGGCCATCGGCTGGCAAGTCCGGGTGATCGACGGGGAGGGCACTCCCGCCGGGATCCAGGCGGCGCTCAGCCAGGCCATCACGCTGAGGCCCTCGGGCATCGTCATCGGCGGCTTCGATCCCCAGCTGACCTCGCGGCAGATGGCGCGGGCCGAAGCCGCGGACGTCCCCGTCATCGGCTGGCACGCGGTGGGCACCCCCGGCCCGAGTACGAAGCCCAAGCTGTTCACCAACATCACCACGAAGGTGGAGGACGTGGCGAGGATCAGCGCGGACTGGATCATCGCCCGTTCCCGGGGCGATGCCGGAGTCGTCCTCTTCACCGACGACTCGATCCCGTTCGCCAGGAACAAGTCCGAGCTGATCCGCAAACAGCTCGCCACCTGTTCCGGCGTACGGCTGCTGAGTTACGAGAACATCCCCATCCCGGACGCCGGAAGCCGTACCCCGCAGACGGTCTCCTCGCTGCTCTCCCGCTTCCAGGACGACTGGACGTACTCGGCCGCGATCAACGACCTGTACTTCGCCGACGCGGCCCCGGCCCTGCGGGCGGCGGGGAAGCCGGGCTCCGGGCCGCCCTTCAACATCGGCGCGGGCGACGGGGACCCCTCCGCCTTCCAGCGCATCAACAGCGAGCAGTACCAGGCCGCCACCGTTCCCGAACCGCTGAACCAGCAGGGCTGGCAGATCATCGACGAGTTCAACCGCGCCTTCAGCGGCGGGCCCGCCAGCGGGTACGTGGCGCCCGTGCACGTCGCCACGGCCGGGAACAGCAAGGGCGCCACGTCCTGGGACCCGTCCGGGTACCGCGAGGCGTACCGCAGGATCTGGGGCGGCTGACGACACGCCGGACGGGCACCGGGCCCGCTCGGAGCGGGGCCGGTGCCCGTGTCGCGCACCGGGCGCTACTGGTACGGGTCGAAGGGGATGCCGGCCGGCTTGGCCTCCGCCAGGTGGGACGCGAACGAGCCGTCCTTCAGCCCGAAGTGCGCACTGCCGAAGTCCGCCTGGGTGAGCTTGTCCCGCAGGGTCGCCGGGTAGCCCGACCACCCGACGAGCGTGGGGAACTGCCAAGCCCGGCGGTGGTTCTCGGGCGGCTCGTCGTTGGTGTTCGCCGCACGGAAGCAGTGCGTGCCGATGCCGTCCTTGTGGTAGACGATCTTGGGGTGGGTGCCGTCCCAGCGGATCTGATCGCGCGAGTGGATGTTGAAGTCGCCGTGGGCGGAGGTCGCGACGTACTTGGCCTCGTTGCCCTGGATCCACACGACCACGTGCTCCCAGTCATGGCGGTGGCCGCCCAGCTCGATGCCGGGCAGGGCCTGGTCCTTCTCGAAGTAGAGCGCGTACACGACGGCGCACCAGCCGTTGTTGCAGGTCCAGCGGGAGTAGCCGTTGGTGTTGGCGAGGTCCGAGGCGTCCCGGCAGTTGCCGTTGAGGGCGCCGGTCGGTTTGAGTCCGCCGTTCAGAACTCCGGTCGGTCCTATGGCGGGTGTCGGGTAGCAGCCGTCGGTGTCGTAGTCGTAGGCCGGCTGGTAGGTCAGCTCGATCGCCTCGGCCTTGCCGGGGAGCGCCGGGGGCGGCGCCGCGAAGGCCGTCTGGGGAACGGCGATCACCACCGCGAGGGCGGCGCCGACGACCATGGTCGCTCTCCTGATGTGACGGTTCGTCCGCAAAACAGGCCTCCTGGCCGCCGGGTGCGAGGGTGGCGGCCAGATCAGGACCGAGCACCGTCGACCGACACGCCGGGAGCATCATTCGCGAACCGGGGCGGCACAGCAAGGGGCCGGACAGACT
Source organism: Streptomyces sp. NBC_00029 (assembly GCF_045160505.1). Classification (NCBI taxonomy): domain Bacteria; kingdom Bacillati; phylum Actinomycetota; class Actinomycetes; order Kitasatosporales; family Streptomycetaceae; genus Streptomyces; species Streptomyces sp. NBC_00029. Next base: position 8,016,903 of record NZ_CP108292.1, on the reverse strand, counting down.
CCGTACCTTGCGTGGTGAAGGATCGTAAAAGCCTTGAAGGCAAGGAAAATTGACTGAATGTCAGGGATGGAAGCGGCAGCGGGACGACGGCCTGACCGGCGAGATGTGCCGACCCCCTCGCGCGGCACGGACGGGCGCCGCCGCACCGTGGAGCACAGGGAGCGGCGGCGTACCGTCACACGGCCATCACCCGAGTGCGTTCATCAGGATGATGGCCATGAGGTCCAGCAGGATGACGGCGATGACAACGCCGATCATGAACCAGGCTCTGCGCGATTCGTCCATGCGTACGGGTCACCTCCCGACCGGGGGCGGGCCACCGCGCGCGATCCGGGGACCGCACGGGGGACTCGTCCACCTCTGGCCATGATGACCCGGTTCCGCGCGGAGCACAGGTCGGCGGGTCAGGCGACCCAGGTTCCGGTCATGCCGACGACCGCGGAGCCGTCCTGGTCGGCCAGCTTGTTGCCGGTGAAATCGCGGGCCCACTGCGAGGTCTGGATGCGGAACGCGGGCCGGTCGACCGTGAGCGCCTCCATGACGGACTCGGCCGCACCGTCCGGAGTCTGCGCGCCGTCCAGGAACCGGCCGACCGTGCGCTCGACGTAGTGGCGCAGCGCGTCGGAGTAGGGGCCGGCCGCGGCGATACGGGCTTCGAGGTCCAGGCCGATGTTGTTCACGAACTCGGTTGCCACGGCGCCCGGCTCGATGACGCAGACGCTGACGCCGACGGCGCTCGCGACGGGGGCCAGGCTCTCCATGTACCCCTCCACCGCGAACTTGGCCGCGCAGTAGGCCTCGTTGAACGGCTGGCCGATGACGCCGCCGACGCTGGTGACCGTGATCAGGCGGCCGCCGGTGGCCCGCAGGTGCGGCATTGCGGCCTTGGAGACGTTCAGCACGCCGAAGAAGTTGACCTCCATGACCTCGCGGACGTCCGCGACGGTTTCGAGTTCGAGGGTGCCGACATGCCCGGCGCCGGCGTTGTTCACGACGGCGTCCAGCCGGCCGTAGTCGGCGATCACGCCCTCCACGGCGGCGGCGACGGAGTCCGCGTCGACGACGTCGAGCTGCCGGATGTCGATGTCGACGCCCGCCTCGGCGGCCGCCTTGCGCAGGGCGTCGGCGCGGCCGGTGTCACGCAGGGTGGCGATCGTCCGCCAGCCCGCGCGGGCCGCGGCGATCGCGGCGGCCAGGCCGATGCCGGAGGAGGTGCCCGTGATCAGGACGGTGCGGGAGGGGGTGCCGGGGGTGGCGGGGATGGTCGACATGACGAGGCCTTTCACGAAGGGTGATTTATGTGCGTGCACACACACCATAAAATTATGTGCGTGCGCACGCAAGCTCTAGACTGCCGACATGCCGAAGAAGCTCACCGAAACCGAGAAGCCGGCGGCCGACTACGCCTTCTACGGGCTGGTGTGGGCCGGCACGGTCATGACCGACCGCGTCGACCGCGCCCTGGTCAGGGCGCACGACCTCCCCGTGTCATGGTTCGAGGTCATGCTGTGGCTGGCCTCCAGCCCCGAGCCGGTGCCCGCCTCCGTACTCGGCAACAGCACCCTGCTCAGCCGCAGCCAGGTCTCCCGCGTCGTCGACGCCCTGCAGACCCGGGGCCTGGTGACCCGCACCCCCTCGGCGCGCGACGCCAGGTCGGTCGAGGTCTCCCTCACGGACGCGGGACGTACGGTGTTCGCCGAGGCCGACGCCACCCGGCGCGAGGCCCTGGCCCCGGTCTTCACCGAGCTCCTCGACGAGCGGGACCTGGAGGCGCTGGGCACCGTCTGGCGCAAGCTCAAGGCCGCGAAAGACGCACCGGCCTAGCAGGCCTGGCAGGCCTGGCAGGCCTGGCGGCCCTCAGCCGGAACGCCCGTCCGGGGTGAGGGTGGCGGCGGCCGCGAAGAGGCGGGCACACCGCTGCGTCATGGCCTCCGGGGTCTGCTCCGGGTGCTTGACCCACCAGCGGACGAGGGTGGCGACCAGGTCCCGCCAGACGTACTTGAGCGCGTCCGCGTCCAGCGGGTCGGCGGATCCGGCCGCGCGCAGCAGCTCCGCGGTGCCGCCGGCGGCGAGCCGGTCGATGGCCGCCCAGTACTCCGAGGCCCGGCGGACGGCCTCGCCACCGGGCGGCAGGGTGGTGTCGTAGAGCACGAACCACGCCTCCCGCTGCCCCTCCAGGGCGGTGAAGATGCCGTGGAGCACGCGCAGCGGCGTGTGCGGCGCGGTCCCGCCCTCGCCCATCGCCGCGCGGACCGTCTCCAGCAGCCGGTCCCCGACGGGGACCAGGCAGGCGACGTACAGGTCCTCCTTGGTGCCGAAGTACTGATGCAGCAGCGTCTTCGTGACACCCACCCGCGCGGCGATCGCGGGCAGCGACGCGGCGGCGAAGCCGCGGGTGCCGAACTCCTCGGTGGCCGCCTCCAGCATCTGCCGGCGGCGGTGCTGCCGCGGGACTCCCTTGGTGCCGGCCTTGGAGGAATTCGAGGACGGGGTTGCCATGAGTGGATATTATCAGTAGGTAATTTACCGCTAGGTAAATTACCTCGACCCCTGGAGCGCCGCCATGGCCGGCACCACCCCGCAGCCGACGTCCCGCACCCGTTCCTGGTGGGGCTGGGGCTGGACGGACGCACATCCCGACGACGCGGAATGCGCCGCGATGGGCGCCCTGCTCCCCGGCACGCTCAGCCGCCCGCTCCCCGTGCCCCGCGTCGGCGACCTGGGCATCGCCGGCCCCGCCGCAGAGCCCCCGCGGAGCCTCGCCCACCTGGTCAGCGCCGATCCCGGGGACCGCGCCGCGCACGCCATGGGCAAGGCCTACCGCGACGTGGTGCGCGCCCTGCGCGGACGCCCCGGCCGCATCCCCGACCTCGTCGCCCGCCCCACCGGCGACCGCGACGTCGCCGATCTGCTGGACTGGGCCGGTGAGCGGCAGGTCGCCGTCGTCCCGTACGGCGGCGGCTCCTCGGTCTCGGGGGGCGTCGAATACCGCGGCGACGCCCACGGGGCCGTCATGTCGCTGGACCTGACCACCATGGGCCGCGTCCTGGAGGTCGACACCGAGTGCCGGGCCGCGCGCATCCAGGCGGGCACCCTCGGGCCGAGCCTGGAGGATCAGCTGCGCCCCCACGGCCTCACCCTGCGGCACTTCCCGCAGAGCTTCGAGTTCTCCACCCTCGGCGGCTGGCTGGCCACTCGGGCGGGCGGCCACTACGCCACCGGCCGTACGCACATCGACGACTTCGTGCAGTCGCTGCGGGTCGTCACCCCGGCCGGCACCAGCAGCTCCTGGCGGCTGCCCGCCTCCGGGGCGGGCCCTTCTCCCGACCGCCTGTTCCTCGGCTCCGAAGGAGCCCTCGGCGTCATCACCGAGGCATGGGTCCGCCTGCAGGAACGCCCCCGCCACAAGGCGTCCGCCGCGGTCGCCTTCACGGACTTCCAGGACGCGCTCCGGGCGGTGCGCGCCCTCGCCCAGTCCGACCTCTCCCCCGCCAACTGCCGCCTGCTGGACTCCGGTGAGGCCGCGCTGTCGGGCGCCGCGCACGACGGCAGCTCCGTACTGGTCCTCGGGTTCGAGTCGGCGGACGAGCCGGTGACCGGCCGACTGGAACGGGCCGTCGCGCTGGCCCGCTCGCACGGCGGCCGGTACGGCGGGGCGGACGGGAGCGGCGGCCGCGAGGAGTCCCCGGACGGCGACGCGGCCGTGAGCGCCTGGCGCTCGGCGTTCCTGCGGATGCCCTACCTCCGGGACGGTCTGGCCCGGATGGGCGCGGTCGCGGAGACCTTCGAGACGGCGGCCACCTGGGACCGGATCCCCGCCCTGATCGACGAGGTGCGCAGGGAGGTCGGCGAGGCGGCGCTGAAGGCCACCGGACACCCGGCGACCGTCAACTGCCGCCTGACGCACGTGTACCCGGACGGCGCGGCGCCCTACTTCACCGTCCTGGCGGCCGGCCGGCCCGGTGACGAGCTGGCCGTCTGGGACGACCTCAAGGCCGTCGCGAGCGAGGTCCTGCACCGCCACCGGGCCACCATCACCCACCACCACGCCGTCGGCCGGGACCACCGCCCGGGCTACGACCGTCAGCGCCCCGAGCCCTTCGCCCTCGCACTGCGGGCCGCGAAGGGGGCACTCGATCCGCGGGGCATCCTCAACCCCGGCGTGCTCGTGGACTGACCGGGTCCGGGACGCCCGGGAGATCCCCGGACAGCCCGAAGGGCCGGGGCCGTCGGACGACGGCCCCGGCCCGGCGAGGCCACGCTCGGTCAGACGCGGTCGGCGGCGATCAGGACGTACTGGAAGGAGCCGTCCTTGTACGACTCGATGAACGCCTCCTCGATGCCGGTGACCAGGGAGGACGTGGCCCGCAGCTCCCAGTAGGGCAAGGTCTCGGGGGTCAGGTCGATGACGGCCTGCGGGACGAGACGGTTGTCGGCCATCGCGCGCAGGTACTCGCGGCGGGAGTGGATGTTGCACTCGAAGTGCGCGTTGATCTGCGAGACCCACTTAGAGGGCTGGCCGTACCGCGGGTTCCAGCAGCCGGTGATGGTCACGTACCGGCCGCCGACGGCGAGGACGCGGGAGTGCTCCGCGAAGAGGTCGTGCAGGTCGACGTACATGCTCGACTCGTTGTTCCACGAGCCCGCGGCCTGTCCGGTCTCGAACGGCGTGCCGAGCATGTTGCAGACGCGGGCCCGGACGTGGTCCTCGATGCCGAGTTCCTGGGCGCGCCGGTTGGCGAACTCGGCCTGCTTGGCCGACAGGGTGACGCCCTCGACCTTGCATCCGAAGCGCTGGTGGGCCATGACCATCGAGCCGCCGCGGCCGCAGCCGGCGTCGACGAGGGTGTCGTCGCGCCCGATGGGGCCGAGGTGCTGGAGGAGGAGTTCGGCCTGCGCCGACTCCAGGCGGTGCAGCTCGGCGATCAGCTTCTTCTCGTATGCGCTGTCCGCGGTGTCGCCGAGGGCCTCGTGGTCGATGTCGCCGATGCCGTAGTGGTGGTGGTAAAGGCCGTCGACGTCGCCGAGGCGGAGGTTCACGGGCCTTGCCTCGTGGTCCCAGTAACGGGCGATGTCCCCCTGGTAGGGAGTCACCGGGCTGGGGATGAACACGGAGGAGGTACCGGTGGCGGCGGTGAGATCGGTGCTAGTCATGAACAATTCCCATCTTTACCAGAAATCGGGCAGGCTGTAGCGATACGTGTTGGTCTGGTGCCAGTAGTGGTTGCCGTCGACCCATACGGCCACTCCCCGCAGAAAGCGCTGCACGGTCGGAACGGGGCAGGTGACGGCCAGCTCGGCGGCCGCGGCCTCGAAGTCGCGCATGAGGTCGTTGTGGACCTCGACGGCTTTCAGATAGGCGTCCTGGTCGGAGCAGCCCTCGCGTTCGGCGATGACTACCGGCAGGTTCAAGTGGCGTCCGGGACTGGCCAGTTCCTTGGTGTAGGAGTACAGGTCATTGACGATGGTGGTGGCGTTGCCGGCGAGCGCGATCACCCGTTGCATGGCGGGCTGCGCGTGGAGGTCCGCCGGCAGTTCGTAGCCGCCGACCGAGTCGGTGATGGTGGGGCAGGGGCGGAAGTTGTTGAACTGCCGCATCGCCAGGTACTCCCACACCTCCGGGACGTACTCCGTCTGCGCCCAGGCCCCTTCGGCGAGGTAGCCCATGTGCAGGCGGGCCATGTCGTGCCGGTACCGGTCGGCCTGCGAGGGAGTGGTCGCCTGGAGGAAGTACTCCATGGCGGAGCGGTAGGCGCGCCGTGGCGCGTCCGAGAGCAGCGACGCCTCCCACTGCGGCGCGTACTCCTTCGTCGTGTGGAGCGGGTCGAGGGCCGTGTGGGCCAGCAGCAGGCGTCCGCCGAGGCCGTCGGGCGAACCGCCGTGGTCCTCGCAGTAGCAGTCGTCGACCGCGTTCTCGGCGACCATCAGCCGGGTGGCGAGCATCAGGTGCTCGACGCTGGGTGCGTCCGGATGGCAGGCGACCATGTAGCGCCCGACGGAGAAGCCGTCGAACTGGTCCTCCCAGTCCTCCGGGTACAACGCGACCTCGTCCATGGCCCAGGCCTTGATCCTGCGGCTGAGCTCTTCCACCCGCGCCGGATCGGGCTCCGGCACCGGGTGGTGGTAGAGGCCCGGGATCGGACGGCCGGCCGCCGGCGTGGGCGCACCCGGTGTCCCGGTGGCCGAGGGCGCCGCGGGCTCCTCGCTCCGGCCCCAGTGCAGGCTCGCCGTGCCCAGTCCACTGGGTCCGCGCAGGATCCGCGCCAGGGCGGGGCTCGGCTGCGGCGCGGCGGCCGCGGCCGCACCCTCGTCGAGTACGGGTACGGGTACGGGGGCGGGTGCGGGCGCGGGGGTCAGTGCGGGCGGCCCCGCGGGAAGAGCGGGCGGGGCGGGCGGCGCAGGACGGGCGGGCCCGGTGCCGGACGGGGGTTCGACGCCGGCGGCGAGGGTGTTGGCGAGAACGTGGGCCCCGAAGGAGGCCACGGCGGCGGGCAGGCTCGACTGCAGAGGGGAAGGCCCAGGATCGGGCATCCGTAACTCCTTGGAGAGGTAAGTGGGCTGTCCCGGATCCCGGGCGTGCTCGGCCGGCCGGGACAGGAGGGGCTTGGGCTGTCGCGGCCGTCGGGCTGGTCCTCTTAGTCCCGCCTGCGGGCGATCTGCACGTTCTCCAGCACACCGAGGGCGTCCGGCACGAGGATCGCGGCGGAGAAGTAGGTGGTGACCAGGTAGGAGATGATCGCCTGCTCGCTGATCCCCATGAACCGCACCGACAGGCCGGGCTCGTACTCCTCGGGCAGACCGGTCTGGCGCAGGCCGATGACGCCCTGGTTGTCCTCGCCGGTGCGCATGACGAGCACCGAGCTGGTGTTCTCCTTGCTGATCGGGATCTTGTTGCAGGGCAGGATCGGGACCCCGCGCCAGGCCGGCACCTGCTGCCCGCCGACGTCGACGTGGTCCGGGTAGAGCCCGCGGGCGTTGAACTCGCGCCCGATCGCGGCGATCGTCCGGGGGTGGGCGAGGAAGAACTTGGAGCCGCGGCGACGGCAGAGCAGCTCGTCGAGGTCGTCCGGGGTCGGCGGGCCGGAGTGGGTCTGGATCCGCTGCTTGAAGGCGGCATTGTGGAGCAGGCCGAAGTCCCGGTTGTTGATCAGCTCGTGCTCCTGGCGCTCGCGCAGCGCCTCGATGGTGAGCCTGAGCTGTTCCTCGGTCTGGTTGTGCGGCCCGTTGTAGAGGTCGGCGACCCTGGTGTGGATCCGCAGCACGGTCTGCGCGATGGAGAGTTCGTACTCGCGCGGCTTGAGCTCGTAGTCGACGAACGCGCCGGGCAGGTCCGCCTCACCGCTGTGGCCGGCGGACATCGCGATCTCGGCCTCGCCGTGCCGGTTCTGGCGCTGCTGCGGGAGCGAGCTGAACCGGTCGATGTGGGCCTGGAGTTGCGGCGCCGCGGCGAGCACGGAGGCGAAGTCGCCGCGGGAGAGGGTGAGCAGGACGCCGGGGGTCTCGGCGGTGGCCGTGTAGTCCCACGTGGCGTCGGCGTCCAGCAGGGCGTTCTCGCCGAACCGGTCGCCGTCGGCGAGGACGGCGACGGCGACATCGTCACCGTACTTGCCGACGGAGGTCTGGCTGATCCGGCCGTGGGCGATCAGGTGGATCTGGTCGGCGGCGGTACCGCGCTCGACGATCACCTCACCGGCCCGGAAGTCGCGCTGGACGCAGCGGTGCGCGATCGCGGTCAGCACCTCGTCGTCGTCGAAGCCGCGCAGCAGGGCCAGTTCGCCGAGCTCGCGCGGGATCACCCGGACGTCCGCGCCGTCCTGGACGAACTCGATGGTGCCGTCACCCACGGTGTACGTCAGCCGGCGGTTGACCCGGTAGGTGCCGCCCTTGGTCTCCACCCAGGGGAGCATCCGCAGCAGCCACCGGGAGGTGATCTCCTGCATCTGCGGGGCGGACTTGGTGGTGCTGGCGAGGTTGCGGGCAGCCGCCGTGCTCAGGCTGGACTGCCGCGGCGGCTCCAACTGCGCTTCCGGGCTGGTGTCAACGGTCATCGGGCGAGCTCTCCTTCGTAAGGGTGGTGACGGCGGACGCGCGCGTCACCAGGGAACGAGGAAAAAGGGGGCGAATTATCCGGGAATCCGTACAGATCCGGGGGAACAGTAACGGCCGGTACGCCCACTTGAGCCTGAAAATCGTTGGCGTTACCTCGATGCAGTGATCTTGTCCTGCAGGTGGTTTGCCGGGGTTATAGGTGATATTCGGCCTTGCTGGCGAACACGGCCGAAACGCGGCGCGGCGGGCGGCCCGGGAGACCGCCCGCCCCTGTCAGCAGGCACCTACGGCCGGGTGTTCGGCCGCCACATCGCGGTCACTTCCAGCGGGCCGACCTGCAGGCGCCGCAGCGTGGTGAAGCCGAAGCGGCGGTAGAGCCGGACGTTCGCCTCGTCGGCGGTGGTGAGGAAGATACCGCCGGGCGCGGGGGTCTCGGCGATCACGTGACCGAGGAGCCGCCCTCCGGCACCCCGTCCCACCGACTCCGGTTCCACACCGATGAACTCAAGGGTCCAGGCTCCGGGCGGGACTTCGGCCTCGGTGCGGTGCAGGTAGCGCAGCGTCCGCACCAGGGCGCGCGGCCCGCAGCCGGCCAGGGTGCGGGCCGCCCAGGCCGCCCGGGCCGCACCCGAGGGCACGGCGGACGGCGGGGTCAGGAGGGCCGCGGCGACAGGCTGCCCCTGCCGGTCGGCCAGCAGGTGGCGGCGACCGCCGCGGAGCGTGGCGTGCGTGCGCAGCGTGGCGCCGAACCACGCCTGCCGTACGGGATCCGATCCGCCCGAGATCCACGCCATGGCGGGTTCGCGGACGAAGGCGGCGGCGAGCACGGGCGCGCATCGCGCGGGCGACGGTGCGTCGTCGCACTCCAGGTGTCCGGCGTCGGGCTCAGGCATCGCGCCGCCGTTCCATGGGCGCCTCCGGTACGAGGTGACACACCAGGAGCTTGAGGAAGAAGAGGGGGCCGAACCAGGCGAGGGCGGAGGGCACGGGCAGCCAGAACAGGCCGACCACGACGACGGCCGAGTAGAGAGCCATGGCGGCCGGGCGCTTGAGGTGGAGCGGAGTGAACTCCACGGCCACGGCGGCGAGGAGCAGCAGCGCGGTGTTCCCCAGGGTCCAGCCGCGGTCACCGTCGAGCACCACCAGGCCCATCGCGGCCAGGTGCAGCACGTGCGCGCCGACGAAGAGCAGGCGGGCGCGCCGGGCGCCGGGGTCCCGGCGGTGGTACCAGCGCTTGGCGGAGTTGGTCGCGTTGGTGAGGATCCCGCCGAGCAGGTCGAGGCCGATGAGCACGACCACGGCCGACTGCAGGGCGGACCAGTCGCGGTGGATGCCCGACGACCACACCCCGGCGGCGAGCAGCACGGCGCACCCGCCCGCGCCGACGAGTTCCACCACCGACTCGGAGCGGGACTTGCCCGGCCCCATGAAGCGCTCCAGCCGTCCGAGCACGCCCGGGGGCGTGGGCGGTATCTCCCAGTGGATCTCCAGATCAGTGCGCACGCCCGAGCCCTCCGTCCGTTCCACCGCTCCACAGCCCGCGCAGCAGGCTCCACACCTGTTCGCTCCCGGGCGCGGCGGCCGGCGGCTGCGTCGTGGTGGGGTACGCCGTTGTCGGGTGCGTCGTCAGCTGCGTCGTCGTCGGGTGCGCCGCGCGCAGTGCGCTCAGCGCCCATGCGTCGGCCGCCCGCATGACAGCCGCGGTGGCACCGGCCAGCAGCGCCCGGTCCACGTCCGTCCGGATGAACCCGAGCCGCTGCCCGTCCTCGACCACGGCCTGGAACCAGCCGAGCCAGGCACCGCCCCGGGCCCGGCCGACGGCGGCGTCGGCGAGGGAGAGATCATCCGGATGGTCCTGCAGATGAGCGACGAGGGCGCGCGTTCCCGCTTCCAGCCGTACCCAGAACTCCGCCTCGTCGCGGGCCGGGGTCCACGGCCCGAGGACACCGAGGAGGCGGTCCAGTACGTCGTCGAGCACGGCGGCGAGCAGGTCCTCGCGGCCGTCGAAGTACTGGTAGGCGGCGGTCTTCGAGAAGCCGGCCGCCTCAATGATCTTGTTGTAGGAGGCGGATTCGGGTCCGTGCTCGGCGAAATGCGCGCGGGCGACGCCCAGGATCGCCTCCTGTCGCTCGGCCGGCAGTCGATGGAATCGAGGGAGCGGAGTCATGGACCAACGGTACACACCAGCAGTGTGTACCACCAGTACACTCTTCCTCCTTCCCTCCTCCGGGGAACCGAAATGATCACGTTTGACGTCTTCGCGATCACATGGCCGGCCAGGAAGAGGAGAACCCGACGTGAACACCCCGATCCCGACCCCGACCACGGGCGCATCACCCTCCCGCCGCGCACTGCTGACCGTGGGGGCGGGGGCCGCGCTGGCCGCGTCCCTGCCGGTGGGCACGGCCCGTGCCGCATCGTCGTACGGCGAAGCAGGCGGTGTCGTGGCGCAACTGCGCGGACTGGAGCGCGAGTACGGGGCACGGCTGGGGGTGTACGCACGGGACACCGCCACCGGCAGGACCGTGCTCCACCGGGCGGACGAACTGTTCCCCATGTGCTCGGTGTTCAAGACGGTCGCCGCGGCCGCCGTGATGCGGGACCTCGACCACGACGGCACGTACCTCGCCAAGCGCATCCACTACACCCTCCAGGACGTCACCGAAGCGGGCGGCGGAGAGATCACGAAGCTTCCCGAGAACATCGCGGGTGGCCTGACCGTGGCGGAGCTCTGCTCCGCCGCCATCGCCCAGAGCGACAACGCGGCCGCCAACCTCCTGCTGCGCGAGCTCGGCGGCCCCACCGCGATCACCCGCTTCTGCCGCTCGGTGGGGGACCGTACGACCCGGCTCGACCGCATGGAGCCCGAACTGAACTCGGCCGAGCCGGATCGGGTGACCGACACCACCAGCCCCCGCGCGATCGGGCGGACGTACGCACGGCTCACGCTCGCGGACGCCCTGTCCTGCGGGCACCGGGAGCAGCTGACCCGGTGGCTGCTGTCCAACACCACCAGCGGCGAACGGCTCCGGGCCGGCCTGCCCAAGGACTGGGCCGTCGCGGACAAGACGGGCGCCGGGTCGTACGGGACCAACAACAACGTGGGCATCGCCTGGCCCCCGGGACGCCCGCCCGTGGTCCTGGCCATCCTCAGCACCCTGCCGGAGGCGAACGCACCGCGCGACAACACACTGATCGCCAGGACCGCGAAGCTGCTGGCGGACGCGCTCGCCTGAGGCCGGGGCGGGGGCGGGGGCGGGGGCGCAGGCAGCGGAACCACCCCCGCGGCCCGCCGTCAGTGCCGCCCGGCACACTGGTGACCATGCTCGCGATCACGGTCCTGACCGAACCCGGCCCCCGGCACGTACGACCCTCCGCGGGGGAACTCGCCGCGCTGGTCCACCGGATCGGTCGTGAGGGCGACCGGTTCCTCGTCGTCCAAACGGTTCCCGACCTGCCCGATGTCTTCGTCCAGGTGTGGCACCGCACCGGCGGCGACTACACCCTGGAGCACCGCGCCGGCAGCCCGGAGCGGCACTTCGGGACGTCCGTCGACGGACCCGAGGCCGTCATCGCCGCCATGACCGCCTGGGCGGACGGCCGACGGGACGGCTGGGACGCCGGACGGGTCTGGGAACGCGTGGAGTTCCCGCCCGCGCAGCCCGCGCCCCCGCTCGAACTCGACGAGGAGGAGCGGGTGCTGTTGGAGAACCGGATCCGCGAGGTGCTGGCCGGCGGGTACACGACGCGGGCACGGCTCACCGAACTGGCCGAGGACTACCTCGTCTCCGGGGACCACCGGCCCGTCTCCCGCGCCCAGGCCGAGGCGCTCGCCGACCGCATGTGGCTCGAGCGGGTCGAGGAACAGACGGGATGGGCGGGCGAGACCGACCCGGAGCGGCTGTCCCGGGCGTTCGCCGAGCTCGACGCGGCGGGCATCACGGCCCGCGAGAACTTCACCTGCTGCCGCAGCTGCGGGGAGGCCGAGATCGGCGCGGAGGGCGGCCCGGACGCCCGCGGCTTCGTGTACTTCCACGACCAGTGCACGGACTCCGCGACGGCCGGCCACGGCCTGACCCTCCTGTACGGCAGCTTCGACGGGACGTCCGCGACCACCGCCGCGGTGGGCCGCGAGGTCGTCGCCGCCCTGACCCGTGCGGGCCTGCCCACCCGCTGGGACGGCGATCCGGGCCAGTCCATCACCGTCACCCCGCTGACCTGGCACAGACGCCTCGTCGGCTAGGTGTGCTTTCCGGACAGGTTGATGTCGGCCGGGCTTGCGGATCGGCCTCCTGGTTCGCAGGCTTCGCTCCATCCCAGCAGGAAGGAATGCCGACCATGATCCTCCCGAAGGTCAGGGACCCCCGCTTCGTGACGATCCGCCGCGGTGGGACCCTCACCGATCCGGATCACCATCTCCTCGCCCTGTGGGCGGCAGCGTGCGCGGAGCACGTCCTCGAACTCTTCGAGTCGGCAAGGCCCGATGACCCACGGCCGCGTCAGGCGATCGAGCACGCCCGTGCCTGGGTGCGGGGCGAGGTCAAGATGATGGAGGCCCGCGCGGCAGGCGGCCATGCGATGGGCGCGGCCCGTGACCTGCGTGGCGCAGCACGGCATGCCGCCTACGCCGCCGGCCAGGCCGCAGTCGTCGCACACGTCGCAGCGCACGAACTCGGCGCGGCCGCCTATGCGATCAAGGCCGCACGCGCTGCCGCACCGAAGGCCGAGAGCGAGACGGCAGGGCGACTCGAGTGCCAGTGGCAGCGCACGCAGCTCCCCACGGCGATTCGCGAGCTGGTACTGGACGACCAGCGGTTGCGCAACGACATCTGCTGGTCGGTGTTCGACTGCTGACCCGACCTTCAACACCGCCCGCACGAAGCAAGGCCACCATCGATCAGCCCGGGCCCGCCCCGCGCCGGCCAAGGCGGCCCGGGGCCCGCACTGCATGCTCGCCGGCCGGCCTCTGCGTCTTCCCCGTCCCCGTGGAAGAACTGACTCACTGATCGTGCACGACGCCACTGGCAACGCCGACGGCCGTGTACGCCGGCCCGTTCGTGATCAGCACCTTCACCGCACGCCCCGGCCCAGCGCGGCGTCTACGGCCGCCGCCGCGTGGATCCGTGCCGTGGGGAAGACGGGCACCGGGCTGTCCTCGGCGCTCACCAGCAGTTCGATCTCGGTGCAGCCGAGGATGATCCCCTGGGCGCCGGCCGCCACGAGGCCCGCGATGACTTCCCGGTACGCGGTCCTGGATTCCTCCCGCACGACACCGAGGCACAGCTCCTCGTAGATCACCCGGTGCACCAGGGACCGTCCGCCGGCATCCGGCACGGACACCTCCAGTCCACCCGCCGCGAGGCGCCCCCGGTAGAAGTCCTGCTCCATCGTGAACGCCGTGCCCAGCAGACCGACCCGCTGCAGGCCTTGCGCCCGCACCGCGTCCGCGGTGGCGTCGGCCAGGTGCAGCAAAGGAATGGAGACCGCCGCCTGCACCTGGTCGGCAACCTTGTGCATCGTGTTCGTGCACAGGAGTACGAGGTCCGCGCCCGCGGCCTCCAACGACCGGGCGGCCGCCGCCAGCACCCGGCCCGCCTCGTCCCAGCGGCCCTGCGCCTGGAGCTGTTCGATCTCCGCGAAGTCCACGGAATACAGCACGCAGCGCGCCGAGTGCAGTCCGCCGAGCCGCTCGCGGGTGAACTCGTTGAGCAGCCGGTAGTACTCGGCCGTCGACTCCCAGCTCATCCCGCCGAGCAGGCCGATCGTCTTCATCGAGATGCCATCCATAAGCATGGATCCTAGCAATGCGATCCATCCATAAGAATTACTTTGATCAGGTGTGGCGGGCGTGCACCGATGCGGCGCAGGAAGAAGCCGCGACTACGACCCAGGTCAATGGCCTGGCGGGGACCGGCTTCGGTTTGGGCCGGCGGCGATGCCGGTCCCCGGGGGGCGTTCCTACGGGGCCATCTCGTACGTGCCGGACAGGGCCTCGACCCGGGCCCAGACGCGCGCCGCGCGGGCCTCGTCGACGACCGGGCGGCGGACCGCGCCGAGCGCCCACTCCTGCTGGGGCGCGGTGGCCGAGTCCTTGCCGTACAGCTCGACGGCGTGGCCGGAGAAGTCGCGTACGAGGACGGAGAACAGCTCGTCGAGCACCGACTCGTCCAGGTCCGTCAGGCGGGCCTGCTCCAGGATCAGCTGGCCGTACACGACCAGCGCGAACAGCTGGCCCACGGAGAGGAGGAAGTCGAGGTCGCGGCTCTGCTCCTCGTCCGGGGCGACCGTGGCCACGAACGCGCAGAGGGCGTCGGCCTGCTCGCGGAACCGGGCCACGTTCGGCACCTCGGTGTACGCCTCGTAGGCGGTGCGCCAGTCGTGGAAGCGTACGGAGCCCAGGCCCCGGGCCGGACCCTGCTGGAACAGGAAGGCGTCGTCGGCCGCGTCGAGGCGGGTCGGCACGGCCGGGTACTCGGCCGGGTCCAGCAGGTGGTTGCGCATGAACTTGAGGATCAGGGCGAGGTTGACGTGGACCGTGCCCTCCAGCTTGGGCAGTCCGCGGATCTCGATGGCCGCCTGCGCGAAGTAGTTGTCCTTCTCGAAGCCCTTGGCGGCGATGACGTCCCACATCAGGTCGATGACCTTCTCGCCCTCCGTGGTCACCTTCATCTTCGTCATCGGGTTGAAGAGCAGGTACCGGCGGTCGTCCGGGCCCGCGGCGCGGAAGTAGTCGACGGCGCGGTCGCTGAACAGCTTCATGCCGACCAGGCGGACGTACGCGTCGGCCAGCTCCCGGCGCACGTGCGGGAAGGCGGTGACGGGCCGCCCGTACAGGACGCGGTTGTGCGCGTGGGTGACGGCCTCGTACATCGCGTGCTCGCAGATGCCGATCGAGGCGGTGCAGAGGTTGAACTTGCCCACGTTGACGGTGTTCAGGGCGGCGTCGAAGGCGGCCCGGCCGGTGTGCAGGACGTCCTCGGCGCGGACCGGGTAGTCATCGAGGCGGAATTCGCTGACGTACTTGGAGGAGTCGACGACGTTCTTGACGAGCTTGTACGCCGGGTGGCGGCTGTCGGCGGCGAAGAAGACGTAGCCGTCGGGGCCCTCTATGTCGGTGCGGCGGCCGAAGACGGAGACGAGGCCGGCGGCGTTGCCGTTGCCGATGTAGTACTTGGAGCCGCTCGCGCGGAAACCGCCGTCCCCGTCGATGGACGGCTGCAGCAGCATGTCGGTGGAGTAGATGTCGGCGCCGTGGGTCTTCTCGGACAGACCGAAGGCGAACACCTCGCCCCCGGCGAGGAGTTCCGCGGCGCGGGCGCGGGCGTCGGCGTTGTCGCTCTGCCAGACCGGACCGAGGCCGAGGATGGTGACCTGCCACGCGTACCAGTAGTCGAGCCCGTAGAAACCGAAGATCTCGTTCAGGGCCGCGATCCGTGCGGTGTCCCAGCGCTTGTCCGGCTCCCCCTCACCGGCGGCCGAGGCCGGGGTCAGGAAGGTCGCGAAGAGCCCCTCCTTCGCGGAGAAGGCGAGGAAGTCCGCCAGCCAGGCGCGGGAGCGGTAGTCCTCGATCAGCCGGCGCTTGCCGCGGCTCTCGAACCAGTCGACCGTGGCGCGCAGCAGCCTGCGGGTCTCGGGGTCGAAGTGCGCCGGGTCGTAGGTGTGCGGGTTGAAGAGCAGGGCGTCTGCCATGGAGGTTCACCTTCCGAGGGGTTGGGGGTCGGACGCGTGGAGGGACGGCGCGGCGGCGGCCACGGCGAGGTGCGGTGCGGTGTGGCCGAGCGCGGTGCGGTGCGGTTCAGGTGGTGGCGGGCGGCGGTGTGCCGCCGAGCCGGTGGAGGGTGGCGAGGACGTCGTCGAGCCAGGCGATCGTCATCCGCTCGTACGCGATGCCGCCGCGCAGCACGACGTGCTGGAGCTCCTGGCCGGCGTCGAGCGGTGCGGGTGCGTCGGGCCCGGTGAAGTCGCGCAGTTCACCGGCGAGGTAGCGGGCCAGCCGGTCGCTGTGTGCCCGGTGGTGCCGCTCGACCTCGTGGATCAGTGCGGCCGGGTCGTCGAAGGCCGCGCCGCGGATCTTGACGGCGAGGTCGTGGCGCAGGCTCTCGGGCTCGATCGGCTCGTGCAGCCACCGGGCGAGGGCGCTGCGGCCGGGGCCGGCGACGGAGTACTCGTTCTTGTCCGGCCGGCCCTGCTGCGGCACCTGGCGGACGGTGAGCAGCCCGTCGCCCTCCATGCGCTTGAGGACGCGGTAGATCTGCTGGTGGGTGGCGGTCCAGAAGTAGCCGATGGACCGGTCGAACCGGCGGGCCAGCTCATAGCCGGAGCCCGGCTTCTCCAGCAGGGAGACGAGGATCGCGTGGTCGAGCGCCATGCCCCGATCTTTCTATGCAACTCGTTGCATAGACAAGCGGCACCGGTCAGGTGAGACGCGGCTCACCCGATCGCAGGGGACCGCCGGCCCCTCACGGTGTCGGCAGCAGACGCTTGCGCCCGGTGTGCGCCGACGGGTCCCGCGCCTCCTCCAGGAGTACGCGGACCCTGGTGAGGCTCTCGGCCAGCTCGGGCGACGCGGCCCCGAGCAGTTTCAGATCGGTGCGGCCGTCCAGTTTCTGGGACCAGAGGACCCCGCGCCCCAGTTCCAGCAGCTCCAGAGCCTGTGCCGGATCCCCCTGTGCCAGCTGGTCGGCGGCCGCGCCGGTGGCCAGGCCGAACCGGACCGACTTCAGCCGGCTCTCCTGGCTGAGCCGGTCCAGGCCGCGCCATGCCGCGAGCGGCAGCAACCGCACGGCCAGGGCGCTCGCCTCCGCCGCCTCGGCCGAGCCCGGGTGCTCCTCCGTGGTCTGCGCGCTCCACAGGGACGCCGCGTGCAGGCGGCGGAAGGCGGGGGCCGCCTCCCGCCGGGCGGCGAGCCGCCAGGCATCGGTAGACCTGCGCCGGAGCGTGGCGAAGTCCGGCTGCGGACCCCCATCCCCCGCCCCGCCGCGCACCGGCGGGTTCTCCCGTACATGGGCGGCCCACTGGCGCAGCGCCGCCGCGAGCCGGATCAGCGCCTCGTGCGCGTCGGGCCCGTCCTGTGCGGCAGCCGCCTCCAGGATGTCCACGGCCTCCCCGAGGCCGTCGGCGGAGCCTTCCACCCCTGCCCGCCCTCGAACGGTCGCGGTCACGCATCGCGCGCACCGCGCGGTGCAGGTTGCGTGCCGCGTCGGCGGGGTCGAAGTCCGCCGCGCGCGCGGGCCCCGGTCCGCCGGCCGGGGTGGCGCCGTTCGCGTAGAACTCCCGGGTGATGTCGGCGGTGGCTCCGTCGTACACGGACCAGAGGGTGCCGATCACGTGGCGGAAGCCCGCGATGTGCAGGGCACTGGCCAGGGTGATCGCCTCGTCGATCAGGTCCATGCCCCCGACGGCCGTCTGACAGGCCGACAGGAACGCGAACTCCCCGCTGTAGCTGCGCTGCGCGAGGTCGTGCACGGTGAGGCCGTCCTCCCGCAGGGCGATGGTGCCCAGCCCGGGATCGTTCATGTCCTGTCCGGCATGGCTGCTGAAGTGCACCCACGGATGGCGGCGCAGCGCCGCCAGCACCGCCTCGGAGGTGGCGTCGGGGCCCTCCAGCCGGGTCAGGCGCTCGCCGAAGCGCCCGGCCAGTGCTTCGCGGTCCGCGTCGATCGACTGCAGGGGCGGCAGGCCGACCGGTTCCGGCGCGACGAACAGCATCCGGCCGACCTCGTCCCCACTCCCGTCCCCGTTCCCCGTCGCGGCGGCGCCGGGGCGGGCGCGCGCCGTGAGCAGCGCGCGGACGGTCGGCGTGTACGAGGACACGACCCGGTCCAGGACCGTTCGAGGCGGGCCGTCCACGATCTCGCCGTGATGTCCGGCAGCGTGCAGGGGCAGCAGGTTGAGCAGGCCGGTGGGGCACCACCACAGCCGCGGGAGCGGTGCTCCGGCGGCCGGGCTCCCCGTGTGCCCCAGCGCGTCGAGCACGGAACCGCAGATCCCGTCCCAGAGCCACCCGGTGACGGCGTCGAGCTCGCTCTCGGCCGCCGTCCGCGCCGCGGAGAGCGCGACCCGCGCGGCGGAGACCCGGTAGAACACTTCCGGGGACTGGTCGCCGTCGTCGAACCGCCCCTTCGCCGCCTGTAGTTCCCGGCCCGCCTGCTCCAGGGTGCGCAGGGCCGCCACGTACGCGACCGTGCGTTCCTCCACCGCGTCGGCCGTCACTCCGGGCAGCGGCAGGCCCCGTACACCGGACTCCGTGATCAGCAGGGCGTCGCAGCGCAGGCGGCTGATGTTGACCACCACCACGGCCCCGTCGCGGCTCGCGGCCGTGAGCGAGGCCGCGCGCGGGGGATCCAGGAAACCGGCCAGTTCGGGAATGCCGCGGGCGCGGCCCAGTTCGCGCACCTCGCCGACGAGCCGGTCCCATTCCCGGGACAGCGCCACGCGCCGGTCCACCGGATCCGCGCCCCGCCGGTCACCCTCGTCCACGCGCCCCTCCCCCGCCCGAAAGCGAGGGTAGACAATCCGCCCGGCGCATGTCCCCGGTTCGGCGGGACCGGGCGCCTCCCGACGGCACGCCGGACGCCGGGTGCGCGGAACACGGCGGCGATGGTGAGCGTTGGTGCAACCATGGGAAGGTGATCAGCGGATCCGACTTCCGATGACTTCGAGGGGAGCCGTTCATGAGCACGGCGAAGGACCTGTTCATCATCGCCATGGACCCGCAGCCGGACCGGTCCGTGGGGCAGGGCGACCTGTCGCTCGCGCTCGCCGGCGCCGAGCTGATCGATCTTCTCGACGCGCGGGCCGCCGCCCTGGACGGCGACCGCATCGTGCCGGGCGAGCAGCCGGAACTGCACGACGAGCTCCTGGCCGAGGCCCAGACGGTGCTCACCCGGCAGCCTCCGTACGAGCGGGTCGAGGACTGGCTGTGGCGCCGGGGCCGCGATCTCTCCACGGCGTACCAGGCCGCCCTCGAGGAGGCCGGTCAGCTGACGCGGGGCCGCCGCGGCCTGCTGCCCTTCGGAACCGACCGTCTGGAGCTCGCCGATACGCCCGCCCGCCGCCAGGCCCTCGGCCGCTGGGAGGCGGACGAGCCCGTCCTCGCCGCCCTCGCCTCGGCCGTCGGCATCGGGGGAGAGGACTCCGAGGACGAACCGCGCCGCGACGACGAAGCGGTGACGACCGTACTGGCCATCGTCAACGACGCGGTGATGGAACTGGAAGCCGTACGCCAGCGGCGGTCCATCGAGAACGCGGCCTTCGCGAACGTCTGGCGAGTCCCGTGAGGTGCATTGCGCCCGGTCGGTTCCGGTGCCGCGCGGCCCGACCGTGCTCACCGGAGCGCCGTCCGGCCCTGGGTACGAGCGGCGGATGTCGTCCTGGGTAGGGGAGAGGGCACAGCGGGGGACGACGCACGGAACCCGGTGCGTCAGCGCCCCGTGGGGGGCGCCGCCTCCCACGTCATGGGCACCGTCGTGTGCGTGCTCGTCCTGGCCGTGGGCAACCTCGCCTCCGGCTACCTCGTCCTGCTCGCCTACGCGGCGCAGCCGCGTGGCCCCTGGGACAGCGAGGCGGTCGCCCACTCGGGTATCGCGGCCGGACTGGCGCTGGCGCTCACCGTCGTGACGGCGCTCCTCTCAGGGGTGTTCATGAAGGCCGAATGGCTGCGCGGCAGAGGGTGGTTCGCCCTTCCCGCGGTGGCGGCCCTGGCCGCGATCCTCCGTCTGACCCTCCTCGCGCCCGCACTCTGACACCCCGCCGGGCCGACGGGCTGGCGGGCTGGCGGGCTGGCCCTGGACGATTCGGGGGAGGGAAACAATGGGGCCATGGCTTCTCAACAACCGCCCCACACTCCCCCGATCGACACCGCGCGTGGCCTTGTCGCATGTCCGTGCTGCTTCCAGCGGACGTTGAAGGAGCGGGCCGACTTCGAGATCTGCCCGGAGTGCGGCTGGGAGGACGACGGGCAGGACGATGCGGACGCGCACTTCGTCCGGGGCGGGCCCAACGGCCGGCTGAGCCTGACGCAGGCCCGGCTGGACTACGTGAAGGAGGTGGCCGAGGAATCCGATGAGTCCATCACCCTGGGTGGTGATGGGCTTTGGCGGTCGGAAGCCCGGCGCCGGATCCCGGACCCGGCCGAGTAGGCGCTGCGCCGGGCTACTCCCGAGCGGCGCCCCGGTCCGGTTTCCAGCGCGGCGCCTCGTCATCAGGGTCGTCCGGGCTCGCGAAGTGGAAGGGGACATCAAGTCGGTCGGCCAGGGCGCCGCCCACGCGTTCGGCGACCACCGCCATCGGGTACCTTCCGCCCCGGTCGGCGCCTTCTCCGAGGTACCGTTCGGCGCTGCTCCAGGTGATCGTGGCCAGTACGCTCTCCTCCGCCGGCTCGGCGGTGACGGCCAGCAACACCACGAACCACCCGCTGGTGTCGCCGTCCCAGATCGCCTCGACCGCCACGGTACGACCGGCCGTCCCACCGGCCCGAAGGGCCAAGGACTCCAGGTCGAGAGGGCTATCCGGGGCACGGGCGATCCTGTCGCCGTAATGGCCGTACCGCTCACTGACGATGGCCTCAGCGGTGCCCACCCCGACACCGTGCCGGACGAAGCCGATATCGACGAGGATCCGGATCGCCGCGAGCATGGCGTCCTGCAGCACGTACCCGTCGACCTCGTCGCGGATCCCCTGCGGCAGCTGCGCCCACCACTCGGTCCGCGCCTGTTTGCTCAGCATAAGGAGACCCCATCCCTCGTTCACGGCCCTCACGCACCGCAGGGCCCCCACCGCCACCCTACGGCTCCCCCGGAC
Source organism: Streptomyces sp. NBC_00029 (assembly GCF_045160505.1). Lineage (NCBI taxonomy): Bacteria > Bacillati > Actinomycetota > Actinomycetes > Kitasatosporales > Streptomycetaceae > Streptomyces > Streptomyces sp. NBC_00029. The sequence continues at coordinate 7,996,053 of NZ_CP108292.1, read as the reverse complement.
CGGGATCGGGGTCGGCGGGTACCGGCAGGGCGGGAGCGTTGACGGGGCGTGTGCGATCGTGGGCGCCATGGGTGAGCCGGTGGAACGTGTGGACGATCAGGACCGGGTGCTGGCGGTGGTGGAACGCGGTGAGGCCATCCGCCGTGGCTGGCTGCACCGCATCGCGACGACGATCTGCCGTGATCAGCACGGGCGGGTCCTGGTCTACCGGCGGCCCGAGAACCGGTCCCGGTTCCCCGGCCATCACGAGGTGATGTTCGGCGGGGCCGTGGAAGTGGGCGAGACCTACGAGCAGGCGGCCGCGCGGGAGTTGGCCGAGGAGCTCGGCGTTGATGCGCCGGTGCGCTTCCTGTTCAAGTTCCTGTGCCGGGGGGCGATCAGCCCGTACTGGCTCGGCGTGCACGAGGCCGTGATCACCGGCGAGGTGACGCCCGACCCCGAGGAGGTCGCCTGGCACGGCTGGCTGACGGAGACGGAGCTGCAGGAGGCCGTGCGGCAGTGGCTCTTCGTTCCGGACGGGCAGAAGGCGTTCGGCCGGTACCTGACGCCCGGTCATGGAATGGTCGCGCCGCACGGGTCGGGTGCACCGTAGAGCGCCCGGCCCGTGCGGCCTTGTCCCCGTTCCTTCAGCGGCCCGCCCCGTGCACATCTCGGCTCCCTGATGCAGGAATGGGCGAATCCGCACCCGCCCCGGCACCTGACCGGCGGAGGTGCTTGATGTTGATCACCGACGCCTTGGCCAGCACCAGGGGGTTCAGGAAGCGCAGCGGACCGATCAGGCGTGACGCGAAGAGGTGCATGTGCCGCGCGAGCGACGCATCGCGCGCCGCCGCCGAGAACATCAGGCGCTCCACGGGGTTGAACGGGCGCACCTTGGCGAAGTCGGCGGCCAGGTACTGGTGACCACGGAGCCGGCGCCGGTGCCCCCGGGCGTATGCCGCGAGTGACCTGTCGAGGTCGCCCCGACCGGTGACGGCCCCGGCGACCGCCTCCGCCAGCCATTGCGCGGACTCCAGCGCCCACCCGCATCCCACGCCCCACAGGGGATCGCCGGTCAGGGCGGCGTCGCCGATGAGCGCGACACCCGGTGCGATCGGCCTCCGGCTGTGCAGCGGGTAGTCGACCAAACCGATGATCTTCGAGATGCGCTCTGCGGAGTCGAGGGGAGGCGCCTCGGGCAGGGCGCGGACGAATGCGAGGAAGCTGCCCTCCAGGTCCTCCCGGAAGGCGGGCAGGCGCTTCTTGTCCGGGAGCACTGCCACGACCGTCACCCCGCCGTCGTTCGGGAAGGCGTACGCCATGTCGGGCTCGAGGAACCAGGTGTGACTGATCCCGTCGGGCAGCGGGAGGTCACGGAACTGGGCGAGGTAGCCGAACCGGCCGTTCTCGAACTGACGGGCAGGCACCCCGGCGAGCTTCGCCACGGCCGATTCCTTGCCATCGGCACCGACCACCAGGCGGGCCCGGATCTCGCGCTCCCCCCGGGACGTCGACGCGCGGACGCCCACGGTGCGCCCGGCCTCCCGGACCAGCCCCGTCACCTGGTGACCGAGGAGCAGATCGACGCCGGGGGTCTGTGCCGCACGGCACCTGATCAAGGGGTCCAGAGTGCTGCGCCGGACGTTGTACGCGTACGGCAGCCCAGGGCCTCCCGGCGCCGCCTTCGGCTCGATCCATCCCCAACGGGTGTACCAGCGGACCTCGTTGCGCACGGCTTCCGCCTCCTCCAGGGCGGGGACGAGGCCGAGTTCGTCCAGCACCGGGTAGGCGTTGGCCGAGAGGGAGTGGGTGCACAGCACCTTGTACGCCTCGGGGTCCGAGCGGCGTTCCAGCAGTGCGACGCGTGCGCCGCGGCGTGCCAGCAGGATCGCCGCGGCGCTGCCGGCGAGGCCGGCTCCGCCGATGACGATGTCGTAGTCGTCCCCCGCGTTCTCAGGCTTGGTCATGCGCCGATCTCCCCCTTCTGAATGCCGTGCCGTTCGTTCGTGAGAGTGGTGCAGTGCGCAGTGCAACTGCTGTCAGGAACATGACCATGTGTCAAGGGTTGCAGGGGTTGCGCCCCCATCACCCCCGTTGCTTAAGGGCAGATCAACTGAACCTTAAAGCTGACTGTGTTCGCCCGCCCCGCATCGGCTCATGGCGGGCGGTGTGTGCACGGCGCACCTGCAGCCACAGCGGACGCCGCACGCGTGACCTGCCACTTTGCCCGTCGCCCCTCGGCCACGAGCCCCGCGGTATGCCCGTGTGCAGTGGCCCAAACCTCCTCGCGGCCGGATTCGTAAAAAGGCAACAGGACCGAACTCGCGTGTGACGGCGGCCGTATGCAGGACGTCGGGGGGACAGCGTCCATCGGATCGAGGAGTGTCAGGTGTCCAGAAAACGGACTATGAGTCTCAAGAAGAAGCTCGTGCTCTCTGTCGTCACGGGAACCCTCGTGACCGGAGGGGTCGTCGTCACGATCGCGACCGGCAACGCCGCCGCACCCGATGTCGTCTGCCAGGGATCGACGGTGACCTTGTCGGGTGAGGCGGGTCCGCCGGCGGCGAGCAGTGGGCAGTTCCCCGTGGGGACGAAGCTCAAGGTGACCAATCTCGACAACGGCAAGGCGACGACCGTCGCCGTGAACGGCCCGTCCGGCAGCTGCGCCCTCCTCAACAACGCAGCCTTCGAACAGGTCCGGGAACCCGGCAAGAACCTCATCCGACGCGCACGCATCGAACGCGTCGGCGGCGGCGCCGACGCCCAAGCCCCCGCAGCCGGCGCCCCGGCCGCGCCCGCCGCCCAAGTACCGCCCGCCACCGGCGAAGTCGTATGCCCCGGCTCCACCGTCACCCTCTCCGGCGAAGGAGGCGCACCCGCAGCCAGCAGCGGCCAGTTCCCCGTAGGCACCAAGCTCAAGGTCACCAACCTCGACAACGGCAAGGCCACCACGGTCACCGTCAACGGCCCCTCCGGCAGCTGCGCCCTCCTCAACAACGCAGCCTTCGAACAGGTCCGGGAACCCGGCAAGAACCTCATCCGACGCGCACGCATCGAACGCGTCGGCGGCGGCGCCGACGCCCAAGCCCCCGCAGCCGGCGCCCCCGCCGCGCCCACCGCCCAAGTACCGCCCGCCACCGGCGAAGTCGTATGCCCCGGCTCCACCGTCACCCTCTCCGGCGAAGGAGGCGCACCCGCAGCCAGCAGCGGCCAGTTCCCCGTAGGCACCAAGCTCAAGGTCACCAACCTCGACAACGGCAAGGCCACCACAGTCACCGTCAACGGCCCCTCCGGCAGCTGCGCCCTCCTCAACAACGCAGCCTTCGAACAGGTCCGGGAACCCGGCAAGAACCTCATCCGACGCGCACGCATCGAACGCGTCGGCTGAGCAGCCGGAACCGATGCGGGGCCACCATCAAAGCCGCGGCCGGGGCAGGGGCACACCGCCCCGGCGGCGGTTCGGCGGCCGGCCCGGCGTCCGGTCAGCCGGTGTCGAGGACCAGGTCGGCGCGGTCGCGGCCCGGGGCGACGAGCCGGGCGTTGGCCTCGTCGGACCGGGCCACCCACTCGCGCGCGTACGCGGGGTCCTTGCCGTGGCGCACGTGCCGCTCGATCAGCCGGTCCAGGCGCAGGTCCTCGGCCGGGGCGAGGTACCAGGCCTCGTCCAGCAGCGGGCGTACCGACGCCCACTCCCCCACGTCGTGCAGCAGGTAGTTCCCCTCGGTGATCACCAGCGGTACGTGCGGGGCGACGGGGATGCTGCCCGCGATCGGCTCCTCGAGCGAGCGGTCGAAGGCGGGCGCGTACACCGTGGGTCCGTCCGCTGCGCGCAGCCGGCGCAGCAGGGCCACGTAGCCGGCGGCGTCGAAGGTGTCCGGGGCGCCCTTGCGGTCGGCCCGGCCCAGCCGGTCCAGTTCGGCCCGGGCGAGGTGGAACCCGTCCATCGGGACCACCACCGCCCGCTCCGGCCCGAGCGCGTCGGCGATCCGGGCAGCCAGTGTCGACTTTCCGGCCCCCGGGGGGCCGGCGATGCCGAGGATGCGCCGCCCGCCCGGGGCGGCCAGCGCCTCGGCCCTCACTACCGGTTCCGTCGTCGTGCGCATCCGCACATCCTGCCCGAGGTGCACGCCCCGGCGCCCCCGACCGGCATCGCGGCCGGGGGCACCGGGAGCGTGCGCCGGGTCAGCAGCGGGGGCAGGCGTCCCGGATCACGCGCCAGGTGAAGGTGGTGGAGGCGACGGCGCCCTTGGCGTCCTTGGCGGTGACGGTCACCGTACGGATTCCGCTGCTGCGCAGGAGGCCCGAGATCAAGCCGGTCGAGGCGTTGATCGTGGCACCGGCAGGCAGGCTGACCGCCGACCATGTGTAGGGAGCCGCGCCGCCGGTGGCGGTCATCTGTAAGTGCGCGTAGTCGTACTGGAGGGACACCTGATTGCCCGGGTTGACCACGGACGGGGCGGCGGCCGCCGTACGTGTCACCGGGGCGGTCGTGCTGTGCGGCGCGGCGACGGCCGGGCCCACCGATGCGGCCAGGACGGCCGTCAGGCCGACTGCCAGGGCCGCCAGTCTGCGTGGAGCGCGCGTGGATGTGCTCAACAGGACCTCCGAACTCGTCGGGCGGGGGCGGCAGTTCCGGTACGGGTCCCGGAGGCCGTCATCGCCCGTTGTGGGTATGAATGTTCGAGGTGCGTGGCGCGTCGGAATCATAGGCGGGGCGGGCCGCGTCCGCCAGAAGGCGCGTGGACCGGCTCCGCGGCCCCTACGATGTCCGTTATGCCCGGTACGGCCGCCGTTCCGCACAACCCGCCGCCCCGCGCACGGCTGCGGTCCGCCGCCCGCCTGGCCGTGTGCGCCGCCGTGCCCTGGTTCCTCTGCCTGTGGTGGGGCACGAGCACGGTCCCGGTGCCCGCCGCCCTGCCGGCCGTATTGATCCTTCGCGAGGACGTGTACGCCGCTCCGCGCCTGGCGTGGGACCGGCTCGTGGGCGTCGTCGTGGGCGTGGCGCTGAGCACGTTCGTCCTGCACTGGCTGCCGCCGCCCTCGGCCTCCTCGGTGACCTCGGCGTCGGCATCGGCCTCGCTGTCCTTCCTCGCCGTACTGGTCTGCGGCTGCGCGGGCATGTACCTGATGTACCGGGGCGGCTCCCCCAACCAGCAGGTCCTGATCACCGCACTGGTGATCTACGCGACCGCCGCCCCCGGCTACCCCCTGGCCCGCCTGGTGGAGAGCGCGGTCGGCATCGTCACCGTCGTCGTGCTCGGACCGCTGCTGTGGCCGCCGGACCCGTACCGGTCGGCGGTGACCGGGCTCGACGCCTACCGGAGAGAACTCAGTGGACTCCTCGCCGCGGTCGCCTCCCGGCTCGCGGCCGGGGCACCGCCCGCCGCCCCGGAGCTCCCCGGGGAGGCCGAGGATCTGTGGCTGCAGCCACAGGGCGGCCTCGCGGCCTACGAACGGGCCGCTCGACGCACGCGGCTCCCCCGGCTGTACCTCCGTACGCCGAGCCGGCCGCCCGACGGGGTCGGGGAGCGGCTGCGGCTCGCCGCCCGGACCGCCCTCACCCTCCAGTTCTTCACCCAGGAGCTCCGGGAACGCGCCAGGGCCGCCACGACGGCCAGGACCACCGGTCCCAACGGACCTGACAGACCCGACGGTTCCGCCCGTCCCGATCCCGCCCTGCGCGACCTCGCCCCGCTGCTCCGGTCCACCGCCCTCAGCCTCGACTCCGCCCTGCGCGGTGACGACCGCGCCGCGGAGCTCGAACTCGAGCGGGCCCGCGGCCTGGACCTCGCCCAGCGCGAGGCCCACCCCAACCGGCACGATGCCGTCCTGCGGACGGGCCTCCACCTGACCCACGAGGCCATCGCCGACCACCTGTCGGCCCGCGGCTGACGACCGTCCGGGGCAACCCCGCGCGGGTCGGCGGCGACCACGACGGCTCGGACCGGCCGATGGCCGTCTCGTGCCGAGCGGTGCCGGTCGCGGCCGGCGCGCGGACCACCGCTAGGCTCGTGCACCGACCTGGGAGATGAAGGATCGATGACGTTGCACGAAGGCCTCCGGGTGACGCTGGCCGCGGATCTCGCACTGACCGGTCCGGTCGTCTCGGAGGGAGAGGCCGTCGGCGGTTTCCTGGCCCTCGGGGCAGGCACCGCCGGCACCGTCGAGCGGGTGGACGAGCACCGGCCGCAGAGCAGCGAGGACGTCCGCGAGTACGAGCGCCTGAAGTCGCTCCTCGACTCCTTCGGGCATCAGATGCCGCCGGAGAGCCGGAAGCAGCTCGAGGAGAAGGTCGGCGCCCTGGAACCCGCGTGGACCGCCTTCCAGGAGCAGCGGCCGCGCGTGACGGTTCGCGTCCGCTTCGACAACGGCTTCGTGCTCGACGGCGTGCGGGAAGAACTCTTCACCTCCACCTGAGGTTCAGGCCGCCCGCCCCGCGGCCTGCGCCTGCGCGCGTACGTGTTCCGGGTACCGGGCGGTGAACTCCACCGCCCCACACGGCCGTCAGCACGCGGTTCGTCCGGCGGAACAACGGCGAGTCCCCGTGCTCGCGCGCCACCGGCTCGCGGGGGCCCGCGGCCGGCCGCATTCCGGGGCCGGCCGCCCACGGGATCCCGGGCCGGTCCGAGCCGCCTGGCAGCCCCGCCCGACGCGCGTTTCACTGGAAGGTGGCTGCAAGCGCGCCGGCGGAGGAGACCACGCGCCCCGGGAGGTCCCGTGAACACGTACGTGCCACCCCTCTTCGACCCCACCCGCGTCCCCCACCTGCTGGGAACCTTCGCGCCCGTGTCCGAGGAGGTCGACGTCGCGGACCTGGAGGTGACGGGCGCGCTGCCGGACACCCTGGACGGCCTGTACCTGCGCAACGGCCCCAATCCGCGGTTCACGCCGATCGGCTCGTACCTGTACCCCATCGACGGCGACGGCATGCTGCACGGCGTGTGGCTCTCCGGCGGCCGGGCCCGCTACCGCAACCGCTTCGTCCGCACCCCCGCGCTGGTGGCCGAGGAACGCGCCGGCCGAGCCCTGTGGGGCGGCCTCGAATCGATGATCGTGCCGGACGCCGAGCAGGTGGGTCCGAAGCTCGCGGGCACCTTCCGGGAGCTGCCCGACATCAACGTCGTCCGGCACGCCGGCCGCCTGCTGGCCCTCGCCGAGTCGGCCTGCCCCTTCCGCATCGACACGGAGCTGGCGACGCTCGGCCGCGAGGACTTCGCCGGGAGCCTGCCGGCGGGCATCACCGCCCACCCCAAGATCGATCCGATCACGGGCGAGATGGTCGTCTTCTGCTACGGCCTGGAGCCGCCCTACCTGACCTGGTCGGTCATCGGCCCCGACGGCACGGTCGGCCGTGGGCCCACGCCCGTGGACGGGGTGGACGAGCCGATGATGATCCACGACATGGCCCTGACGGACCGCTACGCGGTCCTCGTCCTCGCTCCGGCCTTCTTCGACCTCGCCGCGGCCATGGCGGGCGGCTCCTTCCTGGCCTGGCGCCCGGAGCGCGGCACCCGCGTGGCCCTGATCCCTCGCGACGGCGGGCCGCTGCGCTGGGCGTCCGACGAGGCCTTCTGGGTGTGGCACACGGTGAACGCGTACGACGACGGCCCGGGAGCGGACGCCCCGGTGGTCCTGGACTACGTGCAGTGGAGCCGGCTGACCGTCGGCAGCCCGGACGAGGACGGCGGAGCGGACAAGGACGGCGGACCGGCCGACGGGGGCCTGGTACGGGCGCGCATCGACCCGGCCGCGGGCAGCATGACCCGCACCCTGCTGGACGACTCGCGGGTGGAGTTCCCGCGGGTCGACGACCGGCGCATCGGCCGGCGCCACCGGTACACCGCTCTGGCCACCGCCACCGGGCGGACGGACCTGCTGCCGGGCGAGTACGACGCCGTGCGCTGGTACGACGGGGAGACCGGCACCTCCCGCGTCTGGGCGGCCGGGAACCTCTCGGTCGGTGAACCGGTCTTCGCGCCGGAGCCCGGGCAAGGCTCCGGGTCCGGGTCGGAGGAGCGCGGCCACTGGCTGACCTTCGCCACCGACCGTACCGACGGGTCGAGCTGGTTCCTGGTCATCCCCGCCGAGGACCCCGCCTCCGGCCCGGTGGCCCGCGCCCGGATCCCCGTCCGCGTCCCGCTCGGCCTGCACGGCTGCTGGCTGCCCACCGAGGAGTGAAACCCGCCCGGCGCGCCCCCGCGTCCCGACCGTGCCACCCTGTTGCTTGGCCTCGGGAGTAGGCAGCCGCGACGAACGGAGCGCGCTGTGAGCAGACCGATCCACCCCGCACCCCTGCGGCGCGGTACGGCCGCCGCCTGCGCCGCCCTGCTGTTCGTGGCCCTCGCCCCGGGCACGGCGAGCGGCGCGGACCCCACCCCCGCCCCGTCCTCGACGTCGTCGTCCCCGCCTCCACCGGCCGGTGACACGGGCCTCGCCGGCCTCGACCCGCGCATCACGGCGATCATGCGGAAGCCGGAGTACCGCAACGCCCAGTGGGGCCTGCTGCAGACCGAACCGGACGGCGGCCGTGTGGTGCACAGCCTCTTCCCGGGGCAGTTCTTCATCCCCGGCTCCACCGCCAAACTGCTCAGCGTCTCGGGCCCGTGGCAGACCCTGGGCGCCGACCACCGCTTCGTGACCCCGCTCTACGCGGTCGGCGAGCGCGACGGCGCCACCCTGACCGGCGACCTCGACCTCGTCGCCCAGGGCGACCTCACCATGGGCGGCAGGACCCGCCCCGACGGTACGGTCGCGTACACCGACCTCGACCACACCTACGCCAACGACTTCCCCGGCGCGACCCTCACCCCGGAGAACCCCCTCGACGGGATCGACCGGCTCGCCCGGCAGGTGCGCGAGGCGGGCATCACCCGCGTCGACGGCGACGTGATCGTCGACAGCCGGCTGTTCCTCCCCGACCCGGAGCTCGTGCCGACCCCGACACCGCTGATCATCAACGACAACCTGATCGACCTCATGACCACCCCCGGGGGCCGGGCGGGCGCGGACGCCCGGCTGGACTGGCGGCCGAAGGTCGCTCCGTACGAGGTCACTTCGGCGGTGAAGACCGTGGCGGCCGGGCAACCGACCGCCGTGACCGCGACGGCGACCGACGGCGGCACCCGGATCCGGCTGACCGGCACCATCGCGGCGGACGCCGAACCGCTGTTGCGGACCTCCCCGATCGGCGACCCGGCCGCCTTCGGACGCGTCGCGCTGATCGAGGCGCTCGAACGCGCGGGGGTGCACGTCACCGCCGACCCGTCGGGCCCCAACCCGGTCGGACGGCTGCCGCGCGACTACGACGGGCGCCCGCGGGTGGCCGCGTACACCTCCCCGCCCTACGCCCAGTACGCCAAGCTGATCCTCAAGGTCAGCCACAACCTGGGCGCGAACCTCGGCATCTGCCTGCTGGCCGTCACGGCGGACGGCAACCAGTGCGAGGCCGGCTTCCCCGTACTGGCCGACTTCCTGGACCGGGCGGGCGTCGACCGCAAACAGGCGCAGCTCATGGACGGCCGCGGCGGCAACCCGGCCGACCGGGCCACCCCGCAGGTCCTGGTGCAGATGCTGGCGTACTGGCAGCGCACGCCGGACGCGCAGCTGTTCCGGGAGGCCCTGCCCATCCTGGGTGTCGACGGCCTGCTGGCCGAGAACTGCCGCAGCTGTCCGGCCCGGGGCAAGGTGTTCGCGAAGACCGGCGCGGCCGTCGGCGGGGACGCCCTCAACGACCGGCTGGCCGTCGGCGCCATCACGATCGCGGGCTACCTGGACAAGGGCGGCGGCCGGTTCGACACCTTCTACGCGGGCGTCAACGGCGCGTCAACGCCGGGCGCCGACCCCACCGAGGTGCTGTCGATCGCCAATGACCTCGCCCTGATCGCCGCCTATCTCCAGGAGTCCTCCTCGCCCTGACGGCCGGTGCCGGGAGCACGGTGCGGGGAGCGCGTCAGTAGGCCCCGATCGACCAGAAGACGCCCACCTCCTCGTCGCCGACCGCGATCAGGCCCAGATCGTCGAACAGGTCGAGCCCCCGGACGTAGGCGGAGGTGAGGAAGGTGTGCGAGGCGGTGCCCTGCAGGCCGGCCGCGACGAAGTCCGGGGCCCGGTCATGGGCGGCCGCCCGCGCGTTGGTCCAGTAGCGGGCGGTGGGGCCGTACCGGTCGAGCAGGGTCCGGGCATCGGCCAGTACCGCGTCCCGGTCCGGCCTGCCGCGGACGGGGCGCGGCTCCGCCTGCCATTCCTCCGTCATGACGGCGAGCGCCCCGTGGGCGGCTTCCGCCTCCAGCGGGTACAGGAGGTCGGGCCATCGCGCCACGGCGGGCGGGTCGAAGGGATATGCGGGCAGACCCCAACGGGTGTCCTCGGTACGGTCCCCGTCCAGCCGCACCCAGCCCCGGGGATCACGGACCCGGCGGTTCATCACGGCGAGGACGTCGTGCTTCCAGTCCGCGTGGCGGCGTGGTCCGGTGGACACGAAGGCGTAGACGTCGTCGAGCAGACGTGTCGCGGCAGCGTTCCAGGGGCAGCGGCGGCTGCGGAACTCCAGGAGCAGGGTGCGTACCCGGAGACCGAAGGCGTCCGCAGGCTCGCGCGGGATGCGGTGCAGCTGATCCAGGGTCCGGCGGACGAGGTCGCCGGCCGCGCCCGGCCGGCCGTCGGGGCAGGCCGGCACCTGCGGCGGCGGGAGCTTCGTCGCTCCGTCGGACAGTGCCTGCAGGCGGGCGTCGAGCAGATTCAGGGCAAGCCGGTCGGCATCGTGCAGGTGGGTCATCCCGCCACCCTAGAGACGGGCTGCGGGGCACCCGGCTACGTCTGTGCCCAGGCACGCAGCAGTGCCTCCCGCGCACGGGGTTCGGGGGTGCCCTCCCCTGCGTGCACGCGGCCCCATGCCCCGGGGGCCCGCGGGTCCGCGGTTCCCGCGACGAAGCGGTCGAGGAGCTCCTGGGAGAGCCGCACCTCCTCGTCGATGTACCCGCCGGCCGCCGCCGAGTACACGGTGAGCCGTTGCGATCCGTCGGCCGTGTCCAGGCGCAGCGTCATCTCGGGAGGCCCCTCGCCGGTGAGGCCGCCGATCGCGGCCGAGACCACCGACCCGAGGAGTTTCGACGCGCGGCTCGTCCGGCTCTCGCTGGGTGCGTCCTCGACCACCGCGGAGCGCACCCCCTGCCAGGTCCAGGTCAGGGAACCGTCCGGGTCCGCGGCCTCCAGTCCGTCGGCGGTGAGCCGGACGCAGACCCCGATGGCGTTCGGCGGCGAGCCCACGTACACCGCGTCCGGGGTGACCCAGAACAGTCCGACCATCGCCGCCACGTGCCGCTCCTCGCTCTCGCCCGCCGCCCCGCATGACCCCACCATCCATACCGCCGGCGCCGAGCGGACCGCCGCAGACACACCGAACGCCCGCCGCAGCGGGACCGGGCCGGGACCCGGACGTAAATCGGTGGGGTCCCGCGGCGGGATCTGTCAGCATCCTCGGATGGGTGCATTGGACGCAGTTGCCGGCAGGGTCGCCGGCGGAGCCACCGTGGAGTTCCGGCCGAGCGGCTCCTCGATGGTCCCGCTGATACGCAGTCGTCAGCAGGTGGTGGTCGCTCCGGTGGAACCGGCGAGGCTGAAGGCGGGGGACATCGTCCTCGCCCGGGTCGCCGGGACCGTGTACCTGCACCTGGTGTCCGCCGTGGATCCGGTGCGCAGGCGGGTGCAGATCAGCAACAACCGGGGCCGGGTGAACGGCTGGACCGGCCACGACCGGGTCTTCGGCATCTGCGTGGCGGTCGACGGTGTCCCCCGGGCGGGCGCCGCGGACAAGACGCGTGCGGCGTAGGGGGCCGTTCCGGTGCAGGAACTGAAGCTACCGGTCACCATCCACCGGGCACGGCTCGGACCGGTGGAGTTCAAGGTGATCCGACCGGCGCGGCCGCTGGTCCGCGCCGTCCTCGTCGACCACGACAGCCACATGGACGCCTACTTCGACCAGCAGGCGGCGAAGCTGGTCGGCGGCCTGTGGACGCTCGCCGCCTCGTCCCCGCGCTCTCTGGTCCACCTGCCGATGCGGGGCAACCGCGCTCCCGGGCGCGAGCTGCCGAAGCCGGGGAGCCGGCAGCTCGATCTCGTGCTGCTGCACCACTCGCTCCAGTTCCCGCCCGCGCGCTGGAAGGACGTACGCTCCCGCCTCGGCCGGGGCCGCCCGCAGACGGTGACCCTGCCCCGTCCGGCGAAGGCCGACGAGCAGCCGGCCGACGCCGAGGCTCGGCATTACCGGGAGAACCGGGACCTGTTCCACCAGCACGTGCACGCCGAGACGCTGTTCATGACGGGGAGCGCGCCGGTGTTCAGGGCCACCGCCCGCCACTTCTTCGACGTCGCCCGCAATGGCCCGGGTTATGTGCCGGTCCATCGGGGCTACCCGCACTTCTGCACCGCACTCCACTCCAACGCCGGTGTGCTGGGTGACGCGCGCGAGATCCACATCGAGTACTCGGACCAGTGGCAGGCGGCGACGGACGACGTTCCAGAGCCGGGAGGCTAGGTCGTCTCTTTTGGATCTTGTCGGTCGGGCCCGCGTCGTCCGGTGCCGTGCATCGCAAGGCGGAGGAGCGCCGTTGTACTGGACGTACTGCGGTGCTCCGACAACGCGGCGAGGTGCGGTGCCGGGCGACGCGGGCCTGGGGGCACCTCCCACAGCGGTAGCTGGGGGAGCAAGATCCGAAAGAGACGACCTAGCGGGGGCCGGCCGCGGCCTCGATGTCGGCGAGCTGGGCGGCGAGGATCTCTTCGAACGCGGCGCGGCGGTCCGCCCCGAGGGGTCGGATGTCGCGCGCGAAGTGGGCCAGGGCGGGGAAGCGTTCGGGGTCGGCGCCCAGTACCGCGACGCGGAACAGCTCCATGCCCTGTTCGTACTCTTCGGCGGTGATGGTGCTGACCCCGGCCTCGGAAGCGATCAGCGAGGCGATGAGGACCGCGATCCGGTGGTAGCGCGCCGGGATCTGCTCGTCGGGCAGTCCCGACGCCCGCAGGGCCTGCAGCAGTTCTTCCATGACCAGCCGGGAACCTGCGCCGCCCGACGCATAGCGTCCCCAGACCCCGGCGAGCTGGGGTTGCTGCCCGAAGGCCTCTCTCACGCGCAGGGCCAGGGCGGTGATGCGCTGCTTCCAGTCGCCCTCGGGGCGGTAGCCGTCCATGGCGGCCGCGAGGATCCGGTCGGCGACCGCGCGCAGCAGTTCGGTCTTGCTGCGGAAGTGCCGGTAGAGGCTGGAGGAATCGGTTCCCAGGGCAGCGGCGAGCTTGCGCACGCTGAACGACTCGGCGTCGCTCGTGCGCAGCAACTCCGCCGCCGCGTCCAGGATCTCGTCGGTCGACCAACGCCTTCGCGGTGCCATCTCACTCCTCTTTCCGGGTCTCACCCTAACCCATGCACTTGGTGTTGCACGCACCGCGTGCATAATGAGGACATGAGCGTGCCGGCCCGGCAGCAGGCGGGCCGGCACGCCACTCGTGCCCTCTGACCCGGGCCGGGCTCCCGACGTGGAGCTCCACCCGCGGAATACGAAAGGACGCATACCGTGAGGAACCCACTGGATCCCGCGAAGCTGAAGGCCGCCCTGGAGAACGTGCACCGCGCCGGGATGCCGGGGCTGTTCGCCGAAGTGCGCGACGGCGACCAGATCTGGCGCGGCGCCGCCGGGGTCGCCGATGTCTCCACCGGCCGCCCTGTCACCGCCGACATGCGGCACCGCGTCGGCAGCATCACCAAGACCTTCACCGCCGCCGCGGTTCTGCAGCAGGTCGAGAGCGGCCGGATCGGTCTCGACGCCCCGGTCGGCCGGTACCTTCCGAAGCTGGTGCCCGGGGAACGCGGTGACGCGATCACGGTCCGGATGCTGCTCAACCACACCAGCGGCCTCGCCGAGTACCTCCCCTACGCCTACCCCTCCCTCAAGGCGCTCCCCGACCTCGCGAACACCGGCCCCCAGAGCCTGGACGACCACCGGTTCACACGGTTCGACCCCGTCGAGCTGATCGGGCTGGGGGTCGCCGCACCTGCCGTCGGCACCCCGGGCGGCGCGCCGGGGCTGTACTCCAACACCAACTACCTGCTCCTCGTCGAGCTGCTGGAACAGGTGACCGGCACCACGGCCGAGCGGTACATCACCGAGAACGTCATCGAGCGCGCCGGGCTCCGGGACACCGAGATCCCCACCGGGCCGCAGGTGAACGGGCCGCACTCACTGCTCTACGAGGCGTGGTTCGGCATGATCGACCCGCCGCGCGACTACAGCGTCTTCGACATGTCATGGACGGGTCCTTCGGCCTCGCTGATATCGACCGTCGCGGACCTCAACCGCTTCTACCGCATGCTGCTGGCCGGGGAGATCGTCAGCCCGTCGTCGCTCGCGCAGATGCGCCGCACGGTCCGGGTCGTGTCCCAGGAGGGCAAGACGATGGACTACGGCCTGGGGCTGTACCCGGTCCAGGAGCCGGGGCAGGACACCTTCTGGGGTCATGGCGGCACGGTCTGGGGCGGTGGAGCGCTCGCCATGACCCGCGCCGACGGCATGCGGCAGATGGCGGTCGCGGTGAACGCGCAGAGGTGGAACCGGCTCGACTCCTCGGGCAGGCCGCAGCCCCATCCCATCGACGGCGCGCTCGAGGCCCTGCACCGCGTGGCGATGTACGGCTGACCGGCCGCACCATCCCGGCCGGGCCCGGGGGCGGACGCACCCGGCCGCTGATCGCCTCACCGCCCGTCGCGATCTTGGCGAAGCCACTCGTAACCCCCGGGTGGCACCGCCCGACACATGTACGCAACAGGGATTTCCTACGGTGGACCGCAACGGGATCGACCTGCACCGGGCAGCAGCGGCCCGGGGCGGTGTCGGCCGGTGGCGCGAGGAGGTCTGCTGTGGCGGAGGCGGAGGCAGCGGCCGGGCAGCAGGTGCGTACGGTCTGCTCCTACTGCGGCGTCGGCTGCGGGATCGTCCTGGACATCGTCACGGGCGGCGACGGGCGCCGTACGGTGGCCAAGGTCACCGGCGACAGGCAGCACCCCGCGAACGGCGGACGCCTGTGCACCAAGGGCGCCACGCACGCCGACATGCTGGCCGCGCCCGGCCGGCTGACGACCGCACTGGTCCGCGGCGAGCGGGGCGCCGAGCCCGCCGCCGCCCCGGTGGAGACGGCCATCGCGGAGACGGCGGCCCGGCTCCGCCGGATCCTCGACGCGCACGGCCCCGACGCACTCGCGCTCTACGTCTCCGGCCAGATGTCCCTGGAGGCCCAGTACCTGGCGAACAAGCTGGCCAAGGGCTTCCTGCGGACGAACCGGATCGAATCCAACTCGCGGCTGTGCATGGCCAGCGCCGGCAGCGGCTACAAGCTCTCGCTGGGCGCGGACGGCCCTCCCGGCTCCTACGAGGACTTCGACCGGGCGGACGCCTTCTTCGTCATCGGCTCCAACATGGCCGACTGCCACCCCATCCTCTTCCTGCGGATGATGGACCGCGTCAAGACCGCCGGAGCCAGACTCATCGTGGTCGATCCCCGGCGCAACGCCACCGCCGCCAAGGCCGACCTGTTCCTGCAGATCAGGCCCGGCACCGACCTGGCACTCCTCAACGGACTGCTGCACCTGCTCGTCGAGGGCGGCTGGACCGACCCCGCGTTCATCGCCGAGCACACCGAGGGCTGGGAGGAGATGCCCGCCTTCCTACGGGACTACGCGCCCGCGCAGGTCGCCGAGATCACCGGCATACCGGAGGCCGACATCCGGCTGGCCGCCCGCTGGATCGGCGAAGCGGGCGAGTGGATGAGCTGCTGGACCATGGGCCTGAACCAGTCCACGCACGGCACCTGGAACACCAACGCCCTGGTCAATCTGCACCTCGCCACCGGCGCCATCTGCCGCCCGGGCAGCGGCCCCTTCTCCCTCACCGGCCAGCCCAACGCGATGGGCGGACGGGAGATGGGATACATGGGACCCGGTCTGCCCGGTCAGCGCTCGGTCCTGGTGGAGAAGGACCGCACGTACGTGGAGGAGCTGTGGGGTGTGCCGAAGGGCACCCTGCGCACCGACGCCGGACGCGGCACCGTCGAGATGTTCGAGAAGATGGCGGACGGTGAGATCAAGGCGTGCTGGATCATCTGCACCAACCCGGTCGCCTCCGTCGCCAACCGCAGCACCGTCATCCGGGCCCTGGAGACCGCCGAACTCGTCATCACCCAGGATGTGTTCGCGGAGACCGAAACCAATGCCTACGCCGACATCGCGCTGCCCGCCACCCTCTGGGCCGAGTCGGACGGAGTGATGATCAACTCCGAGCGCAACCTCACCCTGGTGCAGGGCGCGGCCGATCCGCCCGGCGAGGCCCTGCCCGACTGGCAGCTGATCGCACAGGTCGCCTGCGCGATGGGATTCGCCGAGGCCTTCACGTACACGTGCGCCGAGGAGGTGTTCGAGGAGCTGCGGCAGGCCTGGAACCCGCAGACCGGCTGGGACCTGCGCGGTGTCACCTACGAGCGGCTGCGCTCGGGCCCGGTGCAGTGGCCGGCCGCCCCGGACGGGCCGGAGCGCAATCCGGTCCGCTACCTCAACGACGGGGTCAGCCGGGCCCCGGCCGAGCGTCCGGACGGCAGCCGCCCCCGGCTGGCCTTCCCGACGGCGACGGGACGGGCCGTCTTCTTCGCCCGCCCCCACCTGCCGGACGGCGAACTCCCCGACGAGGACTACCCGTTCGTCCTCAACACGGGGCGTCTGCAGCACCAGTGGCACACCCTGACCAAGACCGGCAAGGTCGCCAAGCTCAACAGGCTCGACCCCGGACCCTTCGTGGAGATCCACCCGCAGGACGCGGCCGCCCTCGGCATCGTGGAGGGCGACGGGGTGGAGGTGGCCTCCCGGCGCGGGCGGGCCGTCCTGCCGGCGGTCGTCACCGACCGGGTCCGGCCGGGGAACTGCTTCGCCCCCTTCCACTGGAACGACCTGTTCGGCGAGTACCTCAGCGTCAACGCCGTCACCGACGACGCCGTCGACCCGATCTCCTTCCAGCCCGGTTTCAAGATGTGCGCGGTGACTTTGACGAAGACGACAGCCCCGGTCCCCGTGGTGGCGGCCCTGCCGCCTGCCACCGCACCCGCACCCGTCGGCGGCGATCCCGGCCCCGACGGCCTCGGCACCCCTGCTCCCGCCCGGGCGTCGTCGGGAAGCACCACCGCGACACTGCCCCGTCCGGGCACGGCCCCGGCGGTGACCGCCCTCACGGCCCTCACCGACGTGTTCGGGCTGCAGGACCGGACACCGCCCGCCCTCTCCGACCGGGAGCGCCAGTACCTCGCCGGGTTCCTGACCGGGCTCGCCTCCGCCCCGCCCGGCGCGGACGTCCCGTCGCTCCCCGCCGGCGCCCCCTTCGAGGCCGGGCACGCGCTCTGGGTCGACGGTGTCCTCGCCGGCGCGTACTCGCGCACGGCGACCGCCCTGGCCGCTGCTCCCCCGGCCGCTCCGGCACCGGCCCCGGCCGAGGCGGACCCCCCGGCCCGGCCGGTGCGCCGGACCCGGCGGACCGTCGTGCTGTGGGCCTCGCAGACGGGGAACGCCGAGGACCTCGCCGCCGGCATCGCGGCGGAACTGGGCACTGCCGCCGCCGCCCCGGCGAGCGTGCACAGCATGGCGGAGCGCGTTCCGACCTCCCTGGAACCCGGCACGGATCTGCTGATCGTCACCAGCACCTTCGGTGACGGTGACCCGCCGGACAACGGAGCCGCGTTCTGGGAATCCCTCAGCGCCACCGACGCGCCACGCCTGAAGGACGTCCGGTTCGCGGTACTCGCCCTCGGCGACTCCACCTACGACGCCTTCTGCGGCCACGGCCGCCGGCTCGACCAGCGCCTCGAAGAACTCGGCGGCCTGCGCCTCCTGGCCCGGGTGGACTGCGAGCCCGACTACGAGGAGCCCGCGGGCCGGTGGCTGGAGCAGGTGCGCGCGGCGCTCGCGGCCGCCGCCCCGGACCCGGGCGCCGCCGCGGGACCCCGGACCCGGCCGGTGGCCGACCGTAACTCCCCGTACGTCGCCCGGCTGTCCGGCAACCGGCTGCTCAGCCTGCCCGGCGCCACGAAGGAGGTCCGCCGGTTCGCTTTCGACCTGGGCGAGGACGGTCCCGCGTACGAGGCGGGCGACGCTCTGGCGGTCCAGCCGGTCAACTGCCCCGGTCTGGTGACGGAATGGCTGGCCGCCACCGGCCTCGCCCCGGACGCCGAGGTCGCCGTACCCGGCCGCGACCCCATGCCGTTCGCCGAGGCGCTCCACCGGCACCTCGACATCACCCGCCTCACGCCCGACCTGCTGCGCTTCGTCACCGAGCACACCGGCGACCGCCGGCTCAAGCAGCTGACGCGCCCCGACAACAAGGACGGCCTCGCCCGGTGGACCTGGGGCCGCGGGCCAGTGGACGTCCTGGCCGAGTTCCCGGTGCGGCTCAGCGCCCAGGAATGGGCCGAGCGTCTGGGGCGGCTGAAGCCGCGCCTGTACTCCATCTCCTCCAGCCCCCTCGTCGACCCGCGGGAGGTGGGCCTGACCGTGTCGGTCCTGCGCTACGAGGGGCCGGGCGGCCACCACCGCAAGGGCGTGGCCTCCACCTTCCTGGCGGACGCCGAACCCGGCACGCCGGTACCGCTGTTCGTCCAGAGCTCGGCACACTTCCGCCCGCCCGCGGGCGCGGACACTCCGGCCATCATGGTCGGCCCGGGGACCGGAATAGCGCCGTTCATGGCATTCCTCGAACACCGCCGCGCGCTCGGGCACCAGGGCGCCAACTGGCTGTTCTTCGGCGAACAGCGCGAGGCCACCGACTTCTACTACCGCGAGGAGCTGGCGGAACTCCACCGGCACGGCACGCTCACCCGCCTCGACCTGGCCTTCTCCCGGGACCAGCGGACCAAGGTCTACGTCCAGGACCGCATGCGGGAGCACGGAGCCCAGCTGTGGTCCTGGCTCCAGGACGGCGCCCACTTCTACGTGTGCGGTGACGCGAGCCGGATGGCGAAGGACGTGGACCGGGCGCTCCGCGAGATCGCGATGGCGCACGGCGGCCTCGACGCGGACGAGGCGGCCGCGTACCTGAAGCAGCTCTCGGCCGCCAAGCGGTACGCGCGCGACGTGTACTGAGCGCGTCCGGGCAACGCGCACGCCTCTCCCCTGCCCGTGCGCCACCGCGTGCGCGTTGTCGCGAGCTGCTCCTCGCCGATCCGGGCATCACCGGCGGGCAGTTGTACGCCGAGGTCCGGGCGCTCGCGGCCAAAGCGGTCTGGACACTGGGCGGTTGGCACGCCGGCCACCTGACCGGGACCGGTCCGTCGGCGGACATCGGGGACGCGCCGCCCGGCTCTCCGAGCCACGCGTACATCTGCCCGGAGAACGACCGCCCCCTGCGCCGCACGGTCGCGGGAGGGTGGCAGGCCCACTGGTTGCTGGAGGTCCGCCCCGTGGACGAACTCCGCGGTTTCGGCGGCTCGTACAAGCGGCGGCTCGATCTCGCCCGACGGCCGTCAGCGGGCGGTGAGCACCAGCGGCGCGGGGCTGCCGTCGGTCCAGTCCGGGGTGATCGCGGCGAGCGCGTCGCCCACGGCGGCGCCCTGGAGGAAGGCCGCGCGGTGCCCGTCGGCGATCGTGGCCCGCACGCCGTCCCAGGCGACGGGTACCAGCCGGGTCAGGCCGGGCGCCGGCCGCATGAACCCGCGCACGGGGACCTGCGGCAGGGGATCGAGGACGCGTCCGGACAGGCCCGCGATCAGGGGGCCGAGCAGGGTACGGGCGGCCACCAGGGCGGCGTACGGGTTGCCCGGGAGACCGACCACCCATCGGTCCGGGGCGAGTTCGGCGAGCAGCATGGGATGGCCGGGCCGGCAGGCGACCGTGTCGACGACCATCCGCGCCCCGCAGTCGTCCAGCAGCCTGCGCAGCTGGTCGGTGGCGCCGACGGAGGTGGAGCCCGTGACCACGACGACGTCGGAGTGCCCCTGGGCCTCGTGCACGGCCCCGGCCAGGCTTCCCGCCGGCCGGTCGGGGACGTACCGCACCGGTCCGGCCGCATCGCCGGGCTCACCGCCGAGTTCGGTGACCAGGGACGGCAGGAGCGGACCGAGGGCGTCGCGCACCCGGCCGCGGCCGGGAACGCCGGCGTGGTCCAGCTCGTCCCCGGTGATCAGTACGCCGACCCGGGGGCGCGGCCGTACCGCCAGCGCATCGTGGCCGCAGGAGGCGGCGAGCCCGAGCAGCGCGGGCCCGATCCCGGTGCCCGCCGGGGCGAGCGTGCGGCCCGCGGGAGCGTCCTCGCCCGCGCGCCGGATGTGCCGGCCCGGCGGCGGCAGAGGTCCGGACACCCGGCCGTCGTGCCCGGTCACCGCAGATTCCAGGGGGAGTACGGCCTGCGCCCCGGCCGGCACTTCGGCCCCGGTGGAGATCTCCACGCACTCCGCCGGGCCGAGCACGCCCGGCCAGGACGTGCCCGCGCGGACGACGGCCCGCACCCGCCAGGGACCGGGGCCGGACACCGCGTAGCCGTCCATGGCGGCCGTGTCGAAGCCCGGGAGCGGCTGCAGGGTGCGCAGGCCGTCGGCGAGGGTGAGCCCGGCCGCGCCGGCCAGCGCCACCGTACGGGCCGGCAACGGACGCGCCGCGCCGTGCGCCAGCGCCCGGGCCCGCGCCCAGGACACGGCCGGCGGCCGTGCCGGGATCCGGGGTGTGCGGACGGCGGTGGCGGCGGTCGTGGGAAGCATGGACCCCACTGTCGGGCGGTCGCGTTTCCGGGTCCCCGCGGGAGGGTTGCGGTTGCGCTCCGATCCGCTCACCGCCGACGGCCTGCCCGCGTGAGCGCCCCGCTCGTGAGCGTCCCGGATCGCGAGCGCCCGGATCGCGAGCGTCCCGATCTCACCCGAGGGCCGACGCCTGGGAGGAGCGGTTCGCCGACCAGACCCCCGCGTACGAGGCCGCGGTCGCCCGGCTGCGGCTGCGGCCCGGCGGGCGGGCCGCGGACCTCGGCTGCGGCACCGGACGGGCCGTGCCCGCGCTGCGGGCGCAGGTCGGCGCCCGCGGCCACGTACTCGGTGTCGACCTCACCCCGGCCACCGGCCATGCCGGCCGCCGCCGCCCGGCACGGCCGCACCCGCCACGGGCATCTCGTCGCCGCCGACTGCACCCGGCTCCCCCCTGCCCGGCGGGTCCGTTCAGGGGATCTTCTCGGCGGGACTGCTCGACCATCTCCCGGACCCGTCCGCGGCCCTGCGCGAATGGGCCCGTGTCACCGCGGCCGACGGCGTCCTGCTGCTCTTCCATCCCTCGGGCCGCGCGGAGCGCGCCGCCCGCTTCCTGGCCCGTGCGATGCCGCGCGGCTGACCCTCAGAGGCGGTGTATCCGGTCGATGCCGTACCAGTGCGCGATGCAGGCGGCGACCCAGTCCCGCTCGTAGTCCGATGTGAAGAAGGGCTCGGCCAGGCTTCCGATGGGCATGCGCCGGTAGCCGAGGTCTCCGGCGCCCGCCGCGGCCTCGGTCCGGATCCGGGAGTTCTGGGCGTCCCAGGCGACCGCGCGGGTGACGGTGGTGGTGGTGAGCTGCTTCACGTTCGGGACGAGCACGGCCAGCGAGGCCACCGCCAGGCCGGCCGCGGCCACGGCGGCGGCCGGCAGGGCCACGGCCGCGGCCTCCCGGCGCGCCAGGAACCGGCGGGCCCACGCCCCCAGCAGCACCCCGTAGACGCACAGCGCCAGTTCCATCAGTACGAGGTAGTTGGTCCAGGTACGGGCGTAGGTCCATCCGCTCGGGCCGTAGCCGCTGCGCAGGCCCAGCACCACCGCGAACGAGCCGAGCACCACCACGGGCACGGGGAGCAGCAGCAGGGCGATCAGCATCCTCCGCGGGACGGCCCGGCCCGGCTCCCGGCTCCCGCGCACCGCCGATGGCGCGGGCCCGGACGCACCGAGCCCTGCCGCCAGGCCCAGCAGGAGACCGACGGCGACGGCGCCGAGGTAGGCCCACTGGCCGCTGACGGAGTCCCACATGAGCTGCCAGTCCTCGAAGGCGCCCCGGAGTTCGGTCGCGGAGAGCATCGGCTCCTTGGGCGGCTGCTGGGCCCGGCGCCAGCGGGCACCGGGGGAGGTGTAGAGCACGGCCAGTCCGACGACGAGTCCGGCGCACCAGAGCAGGCACCAGGTGAACGGCAGCCAGGTCCGCGCCAGCTTGAGGCCGGGCAGGGCCAGCAGGGCGATCGCGGCCGCGAGGAGGCCGCTGACGAGGGCGAACGACTCGCTCAGGGTGCCGATCGCGAACCCGATGGCGAACGCGGCGGCGAAGCCCGCCGTGCGCGGGGCGCCACGGGGCCGGCGGACCGTCCGGATCGCCAGCAGCAGGGCCCATGCCCCGATGACGGCGGGAACGGTGTGGGAGATCGTGGCCGGCGCCCACAGCAGTACTTGATAGGTGCGCGTGCCGCCGTAGTAGAGCAGTGCCTGGAGGGCCAGGGCTGCGGCGATCAGGAACATCACCCGGGGTCTCTCACCGAGGTAGCGGAAGAACTGGATGCCGAGCAGGACCAGACCGGCCGTGAAGGTGACGGCGATGACGGTGGGAAGGATCTTCACCCCGGCCAGTCCGTCGCCGTAGACGATGCCGCTCAGGAAGGCATTGGTGATCCGGCCGTTCTGTGTCGCGTAGAAGTCGTGCGTGATGCCGAGGACTCCCAGATCGCGGGACTTCCAGGCGGCGCACCAGTCGTCCGACGTGGGCCGGACGTAGAGCCCGAGGAAGCACCCGACCGCGATCAGGGCCCCGGCCGCTGCGGCGAGGCAGCCGCCCGCGCCCAGCAGGAGCCTGCGGACGAACCGGCGGTTGCCCTCGGCCGAAGCAGTGCTCATTCACCAGCCCTTCGCAGCGACGGTCACACCAATGTGCCCGGCCCGCCGTCCGGCGGCATCCGGGAGAGGGCTCGCCGCAACGGGGCCCGCGGCCCCTCGTTCCGTGCGCCACGGGGGACTTCGGCCCTGCCACGGCCGTTGCGCCGTTGCTCCGTGCGTGGACGCGAGGATCGCTCCGGGTCCCCCGGTCACCCGGGCGGCGGGCATGTCGTGGCGGGCCCGGCACGGCTGTCCCACGATGGGAGATCCGGGGGCCGCGCGAACGGAAGCCCGACAGGAGGAGTGGCGATGACTGCTGCCCCGCTCGTTCGATGGGCGGCCGTCACGGCGTCACTCGCGAGCGTCGCCCTGCCCGTGTGCGTCGCGGCGGGCCCCGTCGGCCGGCACTCCGACGAGGAACGGCCGGTGTTCTTCGTCCGGCCCCTCGGACACCAGAGCCACGGCGATGCCGAGGGCCGCTACGCGCCCCTGTCGATGCTCGTCGCGCCGGCCGTCGGGCTCCTGTCCAACACGACCGCCGCCGAGGGCATCCCCTCGTCCGTCGCCCAGGGCGCGCGGTACGTCGAGGGGAGCCACGTACTGCGGCTGCTGTCCGGCCGGTGGAAGTACCTCCCCGCGGGCCGGACCGCGTCGGCCGTGGTGGCCCCCGAGGATCCGACGGCCCGTCTGCAGATCGCGGAGAGCCGCGCCTGGCTGGCCGCCGGCCGGGTCCCGGGCAGCACGCCGGCGCAGCGCGCGACCGCCGAGCGGGCCCTGCTGGCCATGAGGGGACTGCTGCGGCCGAACGGGGCCATGGCGGCGGGATGGTCCCCGGGCTGGATGTACTCCTGGCCGCGCGACTCCAGCTTCGCCTCCGCGGCCTTCGCCCACACCGGCCACGACGCCGAGGCCCACCGGATCCTGCTGTACAGCGCTGCGACCCAGCGCAAGGACGGTACGTGGGAGGCGCGCACGAAGCTCGACGGATCGGGCCCGCCGGACGGCAGGCGCCGGCAGCTCGACGCCAACGGCTGGGTTCCCTGGGCCACCTGGCAGTGGTACCGGACGGCGCCTCCCGTCACCCGCCGCGCCCGGCTGGCCGGCCTCTACCCGATGATCGTCAAGGCGGCCGACCGTGCGGCGGCCTCCCTGGGGGCGGACGGCCTGCCCCCGGCCTCCCCGGACTACTGGGAGGTGATGACGAACACGACGAACATCGGCACGGCCGCGCCCCTGCTGGCCGGGCTCAACTCCGCCGCGGACCTCGCCACCGAGCTGAACCGGCCCGCGGACGCCGCACGCTGGAGCGCCGCCGCCGGACGGCTCTCCGCCGGGATCTCCCGGAGGTTCGCCCCCCTCGGCTACCAGCGCACCGTCGACGGGCAGCACGGCCGGGACAGCGCCGTGGCCTTCATGGCGCCGCCCTTCAACACGGCCCCGGCGGACCTGCCCCGGGCGCTGGATTCCACGTACGAGGCGCTGCTCCTGCCCAACGGGGGTCTCACCCCCGGCAACGACCCGACGGCGCCCTGGGGCGCGAACGCCTGGACGCCCAGTACCTCGTTCTTCGCCCTCGCCTGGGCCTGTACGGGGAAGGCGGCGAAGGCCGGGCGGGTGCTGGACTGGGTCCTCTCCAAGCGGAACCCGCTCGGGGAACTCCCCGAGAAGGTGGACCGGACGGGCAGGCCCTCGTCGGTCGCGCCGCTGGCCTGGACGGGCTCGATCGTCGTCCTCTCCCTGGTGGCCCTCGACGGCAGCACGCTCCCCACCCCTCCGCCGAGGAAGTAGGGCGGCGCCGCCTCAGACGGGATCCGTTCCGTCACCGGGCGGTGGGGCGGTGCGCAGGCGCTGCAGCTCGGAGAGCAGCCTCTGGTACGCGAGCCTCTCGGCCTCCACCGCGCGCCGGAGGGGGAGGTGGTCCGGCTCCTGCCGGGACCGGGCCTCCTCGGCGGCGCCGACGCGGACCTCCCTCGCACGGTCCAGATCGTTCATCGCGGCCACGGTCGCGACATCGAGCAGTCTGTGATCGAGGACCTCGGCGAAGGCCCGCTCCGTCGGGGCGGTGAGCCTGTCGAGCCGCTCCGCGCAGCTCGCGGGGGCGGTCGTCGCGCCGCAGCCCTCTTCGAGGTCGCGGGAGAGCGAGCCGAGGATCGTTCCGAGCTCCGGGTATCCCCAGTCGGGCGCGGTGTCGTTGCTGCATGCACCCACCAGGGCCGTGAGGGTGGCGAAGGCGGTGAGGGCGGACAGCGCCCGGGGCCGCCCCGGTCCGCCGCACGCGCGTCGGCACGAGGTGTGAGGAGGGGTCATGAAAGCCCCGATCGCCCGTTGGTCCGATGGGTCCGATTGGCTGGAGTGCGGCCGCCCTTGATCCGTGAGGTGGTCCGCCCGCCATCCTCACCCGCCCCGATCCGCCGTGCCACCCGGCGGGCGTCGGGCGTCGGGCTCAGGCCCGGTCGCAGCCGCAGCGGGCTGCCGCAACCGCCGCAGGTCACTGCGGCGGCTGGCCTCCGGCGACCGTCGAGCCCGGCCTTCCGGCCTGCGCGAGCGTCCAGGGCTGGACCGCCCGGTGCCACGGGGAGGGCGTCCGGCTGCCGGGCGGCAGGGAGCCGCCCGGCGGGACCGCCGAGATGACGTGCAGGTCGGCGTCCAGGCCCAGCGCGGCCGCGACGGCCGTACCGGCCCACCCCGCCACGGCGGCCGGTGCGCCCGTGTACAGCATCTGGGACTCCTGCCAGGGCTGCGGACCGTCGATGCCCGCCACGCCGATCGTGCCCGCGCCCGCGCGGCCCGCGAGCAGGTCGCCCGCGATGCCGACCGCCCCGTAGCCGCCCAGGCCGCCGGCCTCGGCGACCGGGGAGAACTCCGGTGCGGACCCGGCGACGCGGGCCAGACCGGTGGCGACGGTGCCGATGCCGGGCCGGCGGAAGAACAGGCGGACGCCGTCGCCCTCCGGGCGCACGGAGAGCGCGCCCGTCGTCTGGGGCAGTCCGGTCGGGAAGGGGCCGCCGAACGGAGCGCCGGGCGCCGGCTGGACCCAGGCCAGTACGGAGCCCGCCGTGGCCGCGTACACGTGGCGCCGGCCCGACTCGTCGGTGGCGGTGACCGGGTCGCCCTGGAGACCCGCGCCGCCCAGGGCCCGCCACTCCCCGAAGGCACCGCCCGGCGCCGCCTGCGCCCGGGCGCGCAGCGTACGCCGGGAGTCGCGGACGTACACCGTCATCCGGCCTTCGGGATCCACGGCGACGGACGGCGCGCCGATCGCCGAGGTACCGGACGGGTCCACGGTGTCCGGGGTGCCCAGCGACTGCCACGGGCCGAATCCGCCGTCGACCTCGCTCTGGAGGGCGTAGACGATCTCCCGGCCGTAGTCCTGGGGCGTCGCGCCGAGGGTGGTGCGGGTGGCGAACACGCCGATCCGGCCGTCCCAGAGCCGGACGGCCGATGCCCCCGAGTCGATGCCGTCGCCGGGCAGGAACGCGGGACCCTCCCACAGGGCCTGCGGGCCGCTGCGCGACCAGTAGGCCATCCGGCCGTCCAGGGCGGCGAAGGCCCAGAGCCGTCCGGAGACACCCTCGGTCATCCAGGAGGTGCCGTCACCGCGGCTGTAGCGGATGGTCTGGCTCCAGCCGGCCCCGGCGGGCCTGGTCGCCGTCTTGCGGTCGCCGCAGCCCGCGGGGCTGCCGCACCAGTCCTGGTGGTCCGTCCAGGCGTAGGTCTTGAGGTAGCCGAGCTTCTCCTCGGCGGTCTGCGGGTCGAGCGTCGGGGGCAGCGAGCTGTTGGGGTAGCTCACGTAGTTCTGGACCGAGAAGTGGGGCCGGTCCGTGGACTTCGCGTAGCGGTCGGCGGCGGCCTGCACGAAGCGGGCGCCGTACATGTGGTCCTGGTGGTCGAGGAAGGCGCCGCCCCCCTCGGCCCGGCCCGGGGTCGGGTCCTGCGTGCGTATCGTCGTCGGCCGGTAGGCCTCGAACACGCCCGCGATGGCGGCCACGGCCTGGTCCTTGGTGTACGAGAACCATTGCTCGACCGGCGTCCCGGAGGTCAGCTGGGCGCCGAGGGCCGGGGTGCGGCCGTCCCACAGGCCACGGAGGCTGTCCGGATTGTCCCCGGAGATGCTGCGGGCCTCGCGCAGCTGCATCCATACGAGGTTGACCTGGGGCCTGGCGACCAGGACGTCCACCTCGGCGCTGCCGCCCCCGGCGGTGGGTATGGAGCTCCGCTCCCAGGCGCTGGTCCGGTCCCCGGTGGCCATCTGCGCGTAGGCGGCGCGTATGCCGTTCTGCCGGGCCTCCGCGTAGGCGGCGCGGTCGGCGGGACCTGCCGCGTCCTGGAGGTGAGGGCTGTGGGCCTCGTTCCGGCCGTCGGACTCGCCGGAGGTCAGGTAGACGGTGGTGACCTTGATGCCCGTCGATATGGAGCGGCTCAGGTCGGGGTTCATGAAGAACAGGTCGTCGTCGGGGTGGGCGACGACCTGGAGGGCGGAGCCCTCGGTCACGCTCGGGCTGACCATCGCCTCGGGCGCCAGCGCCTGCGGCTCGCCCGCCTGCCCGTGCCCGTAGGCCCAGGTCGTGACGCCGGCGACGCCGACGGAGAACGCGGCGAGCAGGGCCGCGAGTCGGGTGCGGCTGGCCAGGGACATGTACAGCGCCTTGGGGGTCGGTCCGGTGCGGCAATCCGCGGGGAGGTCGGTCGGTGCCCCGCTGGCTCCACTGCTCCTGGAGACGACCGGCGCCGATTATGTCCCGCACGTTTGTGGCTGACACACCCTCAAGTCACTTATGACGGGAAAGCCAGTTGTGCCAGAAATGCATACGGCTTGCCCGATTTATCACCTCTTGGGTAATACGCCCGCCAATGGCGCCGGAACCGGTATATGCGCTGGCCACCAGCCGATTGACCCGGCATCGGCGAGTCGACGAGCACGACCACTCCCCCACCCTCCCCCCTTGCACGTGTCGCATCGCACACCGCTCCTCGGGGCGGCCGAGGGCGCGGCGGCACCCCGCGACACCCGTTGCCGCCCGGCCCGCCCGAGCCCCGAACCCACGCACGACCCACCATCGGTGACGCGACCCCCTCCCCTCCCGTCCGGATCGACCCGGCGCACCGATCGGTGAAGCCGAGGCGGCCCGCCCCCTCCGGCACTAACATGGATGAGAACGACCGATATGACCCATTTCGCACATTCGGATTGGGCGGATCGAGCCGATCCGAGTCGACCGACCGGCCCCGAGGACGGTCGATGTCGATGCAGCGCACCAGGGCCTCGCGCCCTCGCAGGGGGATCCCCGCCGTGGCCACCGTCGTCACCGTGACCGCCGCATGTGTCCTGTCGGGCGCCGCGCAGCCGGGCAGGCAGGCGTCTTCGTGCACCACGGCGCCACCGGACAGCTTCTGGCACGCCCCGGTGGACACCCTTCCCGTGCACCCGAGCTCCGACCGGTACGTCGCCTCGATCGGGGCCGCAGAGCCCCTCCACCCGGACTTCGGGGCGGGACTCGTCGAGGGGCAGCCCTTCGGCATTCCCATCAATGTCTCGGACACGACGGTGCCGGAGTCCACGCTCTCCTTCGACTACCCGGAGGAGAGCGATCCCGCCGGGTACCGGATCCCGCAGGACGCCAGGATCGAGAACGGTCCGGCGAGCGACGGGGACCGTCACGTCGTCGTCTGGGACCGCGCCCTGTGCAAGTCCTACGAGCTCTTCGACGCCGAGAAGCAGGGCGGCAGCGCCTGGCACGCCGGCTCGGGTGCGGTCTTCGACCTGCGGTCGAACGCCCTGCGGCCCGACGGATGGACCTCGGCCGACGCCGCCGGCCTGGCCATCCTCCCCGGCCTGGTACGCCACGACGAGGCGGCGGCCGGGCGGATCGACCACGCGATCCGCATCACAGTCCCTCGCTCGGACCAGAGCCATCTCTGGCCCGCACGGCACCAGGCGGGCTCGGCGGCGGACAGCTCACTGCCTCCCATGGGGCTGCGCCTGCGGCTCAAGGGCTCGGTGGACACCTCATCACTCGCCCCGCAGGCCAAGGCCGTGGCCGAGGCGCTCAAGAAGTACGGCGTCATCGTCGCGGACAACGGCTCGCCCTGGTACATCACCGGTGAGGAGAACCCCCATTGGGACAACTCCCAGCTCAACGCGCTCAAGAACTTCAAGGGATCGGACTTCGAGGCGGTCGACGCCTCGGGGCTCCAGCAGTCGCCGGACTCCGGTGCCGTCGCACCGAAGTGACCGGCGCGATCGGCGCGACACTCCCCAAACCGGGCAGGGCCGGTACGCGAGGCCGAGTTCGCGGTCGACGGCGTAGCCGGTGCGCATCGACGCGTCCGTGACCTGCCGCCAGGAGCCGTACTTGGCGCAGAGCCGGTCCGCGGTCGGGCCCAGCGGGTTGCCGCACTTGGCGATGTTCCGCTGCTCCAGGACCCGGACCTGCTCCGGGGCCATTCGTCGGCGGAGACGGGGCGGGCGAGCGGCGCGGCGATGAGGGGGCGGCTCCGGAATCCGGCGGGCCGTCATCGGCAAGGCGGAGTACGACGACGGCAGGGCGCCCCTCTAGAGGACGTCGAGCCGTTCGGTGAGGCTTCCGTAGAGCGCGGGGCGGCGGGTGCGCATGAGCCCGAACTCCAGCCAGTCGCGGCGCTGGTCGAGGTCGAGGTCGGCGACGAGGACGGCCTCGCGGTCGCGCGGGGCGCGCAGCATGACGCGGCCGTAGGGGTCGGAGATGAAGGAGGAGCCGTAGAAGGTGGAACGGCCCTCGGTGCCGACGCGGTTGGGCACGATGGCGAAGAGGGCGTTGGCCAGGCCGTTGGCGGTGATGGCGTGCTCCCACATGGGCCGGGTGTCGAAGTCCGGGAGGTCCACCTCGGAGCCGATGGCGGTGGGGTGGACGAGGATCTCGGCGCCGGCCAGGGAGTAGGCGCGGGCGAGCTCCGGGAACCACTCGTCCCAGCAGGTGGGGAAGCCGAAGCGGGCTCCCTCGTGGCTGACGACGGGGAATCCGCTGTCGCCGGGGCGGAAGCACAGGTCCTCGCGGTAGCCGGGGAAGGCGGGGATGTGGTTCTTGCGGGTCCGGGCGATCAGCTTGCCGTCGGAGTCGACGCAGACGGCGGTGTTGTAGCCGAGGCCGCCGTCCTCGGCGCGCTCGTAGAGGGAGGCGTGGACGGTGATGCCGAGCCCGGTGGCGAGTTCGGCCGCGAGGGCGACGGTGGGGCCGGTCTCCACGTCCTCCAGGTAGCGGGCGGCGCCGTCGGCCATGGGGTCGTCGGTGTTGCAGAAGTAGGGGCTGCGGGTGAGCTCCGGGAGGCAGACGACGGTGGCGCCCTGCCCGGCGGCCAGGGCGACGCCCTCGCGGAGCCGGTTGTCGTGCGCGGCGGCGTCGGCGTACCAGCGCATCTGGACGAGGCCGACGCGCAGCGGGTCGCGTTCGCCGGGCTGGGTGCGGCCCGGGGAGCCGAGGGGGGATCCGTAGGAGGTGAGGAGCGCGTACGAGGTCACGGGCGGGCTGCTTTCGAAGATCTGACTGAATTTTCAGTCAGGATGCGGGACGCGGAAACGATCGGTCAAGGGGCACCCGGCGCGGCACCGCGCGACGGATGGAGGGCCATGGTGGTGCCGGAACGTTCCGGCGTAACGAATGTAAACCCTGCCGGAACGTTCCGGCAAGGCCGAACCGAACGTCTAGAATTCGGGGCGTGACCCCACCTGCCGTGACCCTGCTCGATGTCGCCCGCGCCGCCGGCGTCTCCAAGAGCACCGTCTCCGACGCGCTCCAGGGCTCGGGCCGGGTCGCCGAAGCCACCCGTGAACGGGTCCGCGAGATCGCGGAGGAGCTCGGCTACCGCCCCAACAGCGCCGCCCGCCGGCTGCGCCGTTCCAGCACCGGGGCCATCGGCCTGCACCTGCCGCAGACCGCCACCCGGCTGGACTACTACATGAACCTGGCCTTCGGGGCCGTCGAGCGCGCCCAGGAGGGCGGCCTGGACGTGGTCCTGCTCGCCCCGGCCGGCGGCGCCTCCGGCCCGCTCGCCTCCCGGGTCGACGGACTCCTCGTGATCGACCCCGAGGTCGGCGACAGCGCGGTACCGGGTCTGCTCGACGCGGGCGTCCCCGTCGTCACCGGGGAGCGCTACCTCGGCCCCTCCCCCACCCCCACGGGCGCGGTGGTCTGCGACAACGCCGCCTCGCTGACCGCCCTCCTCGACCACGTGCGCGACCGCGGCGCCCGCCGCCCCGCGCTGCTCGCCCCCGAGGGCACCTCGGCCTGGGCCCGGGCCCTGCGCGAGACCGCGGCCGCCTGGGGCACCTCGTACGGCACCGAAGTCGCCCTGCGCACCGTGCCGTTCGCGGCGACCGCGGCCGACGCGGAGGCCGCCACCCGTCGGCTGCTCGCATCCGATCCGGGGATCGACGCCGTGATCTGCGCCCCTGACGGAGCCGCCCCCGGAGCCCTGAGCGCCGCAACCGCCCTCGGCCGCACGGTCGGTGCCGATCTGCTGGTCGCCTCGTGCGTCGACGGCGTCGCGAACCGCAGTGCCGAGCCGCCCGTCACAGCGGTCGATCTGCGCCCGGCCGGCTACGGACGGGCCTGCGCGGAACTCCTGTCCGACATCCTCGCCGGCCGCGCGGCGCCCGACACCGTCCGCCACCACACCTGGGTCCTGGAAACCAGGCCCTCCACGACGGGAGCCGGCTGACGGACCGCCCGCGCCCCGAGGGGCGAAGGACGGGATCGATCCCCGCCAGGATCCCGCGCGCACCTCCCGAGCCCCCCACGGCGACGCGGTCGTCGGCGACCGCCCACGCGAACGCGACCAGCGTCAGTCCGGCGCTGTCCATGCACCGGAGCAGGGCTTGCGGTGTCACCCGGGTGACAAAGGTGTCGCCGCCCGACACCACACGGCCTGTCAGATCCCGCACCTAGGCTGTCCGCAGAGATTCGATCAAGGAGCAGGGCAGTGCGAATAGAACGTCACCAGGTGAGCGGGGCCGTCGTGTCGGCAGCGCGCGAGGACTTCACGAACCGTATCGGAGGCCAGGTGCGGTCCATGTCGCGGGCCGGCCGGATGGCCGCCTACGAGTGGCAGTCGATCGCCGACGAATTCCTCGACTACCTGGGTGCCCTCTCCGTCGAGACGCCCGGCCTCGGCACCGCGGAGGCGAAAGCCGCCCTCAAGGACGCCTCCGAGGCCGCGGCCGGCGCCGTCGCCTACGCGGCCTACCACCCGCACTGCAGCTTCAACGTCTTCCTGGACTACGTGAACTTCGGCGTGCGCTACGACCCGGGTGAGGACGACCACGAGGAGAGCGTCACGCCCGGGGACTGGATCGACGCGCTCTGCCTGGCGGTCCTCAGGGGCAAGGCGCAGTGGCACGGCGAGGCCTTCCACTTCGCCCGGGAGAAGTTCGCCGCGCAGGAGAAGGGAACACCCACGGGCGAGCTCGCCACAGGACTGACGGCCGTGGTCCTGGACTACACCGGCGATGACGAGGAGTACCCGCCGAGCGCGCAGGCCAAGATCGCCGCCGTCGACGCGGCCCTGGATCGCATCCGTACCCACGCCGCTGAGACGGGCGAGCCCCTCCTGGACCGGCCGAACAGCCTGGCGCTGCGGACGCTGCGCGCGCTGGCCGCCGAGGACCGGCAGGCCTTCGGCGCCGGACTGGCCGATCTCCTGGCCGGGCACGCCGCCCGGCAGGGCCCGGCGGCCTCCACGAGCAGCCTTCTCCCGCTCGTCCCCATCGCCCTGGCGGCGCTCGCGTACCGGACCCTGGGCTGGGCGCCGGCCGTCCGCACGGACTACCTCCCGCACGCGCTGATCACCGGCTTCGAGACCCGGGGTCCGCGGGTCGCCGGCTTCGGCCGGAACCGCCGGCCGGACGCGGTCGCCGCCCTCGCCGCGGGCCCGCTGGTGGTGGAGCGGCCCGCCTGTGAGCGTGAGCGTGACGGGTTGCGGCGGGTCGAGGCCATGTACGAGGAACACGTGCGAGAGGCGTTCACCCCCGCCGACGGAAAGCCCCTTGCCGTCGGGTGTCTCGCCGACGTCATGGCCGATCAGGAGCGCCTCTTCAAGTGGCGGGCCGGAAACCCCGGCGACATCACGGATGCCCAGCTCGCCACCCTTCGTCTGGCCTCCGGCGCGGGGGCGGCCCTGTTCCGCATCGCGCTGGCGGAGCCGGGCACCGAGGCCGAGGTGAGCGTCGGCGGCCGGACGCTGCGTTACCCGGCCGGGCGCGGTGAGGAGGCCGGCGCGGCGAACTGGCAGCGGGCCACCGCCTTCGCCCTGATCACCGGCGCACGCGAGGACCTCGCCCCGCTGGTCCTCACCGGCCCCGCCTTCGCCCGCCCGGACGGCTCCGCCGTCAACGGGTACTGCGAAGCCCTGCACGCCTATCTGAAGGGCGTCGATGCCGGACCGGCCGCGCAGCGGGCGCTGGAACAGACCGAGCAGGCCAAGGACTGGGGCTTCGCGATGCCGCCGACCGTGCTGCTCTCGCAGCTCGTGGAGGGCGACGAGGAGAGCTTCAACCTCGCCCTGGCCGACGCGCTCGAAGCCCACCGCGCGTACTACGAGGTCGCCGACCGCTCCGCCGAACCGGCCGCTTCCGTCAACCTCGACGTCCTCGCACTCGCCTGCCACGCCCGTCGCCGCGGCTGGGACATCCGCGTCGAATCCCCGTACCTGCCGCAGGCGCTCCTGCAGGCCGCCGAACCCTTCTAGGTGTGCTGTCCGGACAGGTTGGTGACGCGGCCGGCGGATGTCTGGCCACTGATGCCGGTGGGGGTTGTGGCCGCCTCCGACGGGGATCCGGCCGAGTCTCTTGACGTCGACGTACTCCTCGCAGGTGGCCCTCAGTCCGTGAGGAAGGCTCCCTCACGACAAGGGCGGCAGACGAAGACGTAGCCCAGCTGACCGCCGAGGTTCATCGCGGTCTCCCGGGTTGTCCCCTCCTCCAGGTGTGCCGCGAACTCCATGGTGCCGGTGCAGGCGGGGCACACGGGCAGGCGGTCGTCCTCGAGGTAGGAGGGGCTGCCCCCGAGTGACCCGAGCACTTCGCGCTGCTTCCCGAATCGTTCTTCGGGTTCCCGCTTCCATCCCGAGCGGGCAAGGTCGTAGGCGTCAGGCTCGATCCCTTCCTCGTCGCAGGCATCTTCGGGGTCGATCGTCACGACGTGGGTGCGGATGGCGGAGGTGGCGGGCAGCAGCGTCAGTCCCGCTTCGGGTACGGCTACCGGCCGCAGTTCCTCCCGGGGAAACAGATAGACCCTGTTCGCGCTGGAGCTCGCGTCCCAGAACTCACACGCCCCGGGGTCGTTCTGGCACAGGAACACCGACAGGACACCGTCTTCGACGGGGAGATGGGCGAAGAACTGAAGCGGTCCCCCGCAGCCGCACAGGGGCCAGGCGAATCCGGCAGGAGCCAGCGGCAGGCCCCCGGTACGCGCGACGTCGGAATCGGCCGGTGCGGAGCCGTCGTAGATCATCAGTGCTGTCTGCATGGCGAGAGGCTACTGGCCGCCTGTGACAGGCCCGGGGGCGAGGGCGCCTCGCGCGGGCGGCCGGGCTGAGCCGCGACTTCGACGGGATCGGCGCGGCTGTCGCATGGTCGCGGTCGACGACGAGCACGACCCCGAAGGAGGCAGCACCGCCTTCGAGCGGTCTCACGTGATCGGCTCGGGGCTGAACTCACTCGGCTGCGTGCGCAGGCAGGGCTGACGGGCGATCAAGCAGCGAAGCCGATCGCCTGCAGCCTGATCTGCATCCGACGTCTCTTCAGCGGTCCCGGAGTGATCGGCTGGGAGTCCGAGCGCAGCCCCAGGGCGCTGTGCTGGATCACGCCGGCCGGAGCATCGGAACCCGACTCCCGACGCTTCAACTCGACCAGCTTCGAACGGAGGTCTGTCGCCGGCTCACCGAGCACGATGGCGCTGATCACCAACTCAAGCATGACGCAGTCATAGGCATCGTTCGTTCCTCGATAGCGTTCGACGTCGCGCTCGACCAAGGCACTGTCGATCCGCCATCCACCACCATCAACGGGCGCGAAGGTCGCTGCGAAGGTCCCGTTACCAGTCCGGCTTCGGTGCAGGAGGACGACCTGCATCCGGTGTGCGAGCTGCAGCCGCCCCCACAACCAGGCCTCTACATGTGTAGAGTGCGGCGCACACCCTCTACTGCTGTAGAGGGCGGCCTCGTTCGACTTCAAGGAGCCACGGTGAGCGTGACCGTCACACCCGTCCTCGAGCGCAAGCCCCGGCCCAAGCCGCTGCGACCCTTCAGAGTCGGGGCCGGCGGCTTCCTCCTGCTGGGCACGGGACACCTCGCTCTTGCAGCCGCGACGGCGCTGGCCGACCCCACCCCCGAGCAGCAAGCCTCCTCGGCAGCCATGCGGGAGTCGAGGACGACCCTCCTCGGTCTGGAGCGCAGCACCCTCGACATCGTCCAGGGCATGAGCCTCGTCATGGCTCTGTTCGTCATCGTGTGCGGGCTCCTCGCCCTCACCGCCGTCCGGCACGCCCCGGCACTGATCGAACGGCGCACCCCCTTCGGATGGATCCCGCTCGTCGCCTCACTGGTGGGCCTGGCGCTTTCCGTCCTGCTCCTGCCCATGCCGCCGATCGTCGTCCTCACTGTCACCAGCTGCGCCTTCGCCCTGTCCTTGCGCCGGGCGACACCCTGATCCGGTCTCGGCAGGATGTGCGCCGCACCCCCGCCGGCCGGCCCGGCCACCCCGCCGCGCATCGGCCGGGCCACCGGGTGCACCACCTCGACGTGCCGCACCAGCACGTAGAGCCGAGGGGACGTTCCCGCCCGGGCGGCGGTGGCTGTCGGATCGACGGCGCACCTACCGGGCTGAGACCAGGACCGGCAGGCGCGCGGCCGAGCTGAAGTCGCCGCCATCGACCCCGGCTGGAAACCGCACGAGCAGGGGCGGGCCGTCCACAGCACGCCGACGGCCTTCCGGCCGGCCCGGGCGGCGATCCGATCCAGCATGCCGACGGCGCGCAGCGCGGCCAACGGCGACTCATCCGGCCAGGACGCTGACCCAGGAGACAGAGCCTAGCTGCGGTCCGGGCGCAGTTCGATGTGGTCCGGGGCCAGGTCGACCGCCACACGGTGTTCCATGCCCAGGGCCTCCAGGAACTTCGGTGGGAGCTGGACCCGGCCGGAGCGGTCGAGGACGACGTACTCCCGTTCGCTGATCGATTCCTCGCCGTGCTCGTCGGTGACCAGGCGGCGCAGGACCTCGCTGCTGGTGCGGCCGTCGCGGATCGCGACCGTGCGGCGGACCTCGCCCGCCACCATGGGGTCGTGCGTCACGATGACCACCGTCACGCCGAGTTCCTTGTTCACGGTGCGGAACGTCTCGAAGACCGCCGCGGCCGTCTCCGAGTCCAGCTCGCCCGTGGGTTCGTCGGCGAGGAGCACCTTGGGGTCGTTGGCCATCGCGACGGCTATCGCGACGCGCTGCTGCTGGCCGCCGGACAGTTCCGCCGGGCGGCGGTGCCCCAGGTCGCCGATCCCGAGGGCGTCCAGGATCTCCCCGACGCGGGCGGCGCGGCGGGCGCCGGAGCCGCGGCGGGAGCCGCCGCCCTTCAACTGCATCGGCAGGGCGACGTTCTGGGCGGCCGTCAGGAACGGCAGGAGGTTGCGGGCGGTCTGCTGGAAGACGAATCCGACCGCTTCGCGGCGGTAGCGCAGCCGGTCCCGGGCGGACAGTTCCAGCAGGTCGTAGCCGGCGACCGCCGCGCTGCCCGCCGTCGGGACGTCCAGGCCCGCCAGGATGTTCAGGAGGGTGGACTTGCCGCTGCCGGAGGCGCCGACCAGGGCCATCAGGTCTCCCTGGTCGACCGTCAGCTCCAGCCCCTGCAGGGCCTGTACCTCGATGCCGTCCTGGCTGAAGATCCGGACGAGGCGGTCGCAGGCGATCGCGGCGTCGGCCGCCGGGGTGCGGGGCTCCGCGGCGGCCGTCGCCCGGCGGCGGAGCTCCTCGTACGTCGGCTGGTCGGTGTTCAACGCTGGTCTCCCGCTCTCAACTCGGTGGTGATCTGCCGTCGCCCGGATGTCGCCGCCTCGACGATTACGGCGACGGCGACCAGGGCGGCCAGGCCCAGGGCCTGGGTCAGTACGGGCCCCGCCGTGAGCCGTACTCCGTTCGGCACGCGCGCGCCGACCAGCGTGGACAGGTCCATCGCCGGGCCCAGCAGGGCCACGGCGGCTGCCGCCACCAGGGCCCCGCCCAGCGTCGCGGCCAGGGTCTGCGGCAGGGTCTCGGCCAGGATCAGCGCGACGCCCTGCCTGCGGCGCAGCCCCATGGTGCGCAGCCGGGCCAGCAGGGCCGCGCGTTCGGGGACGGTCCGCATCAGCGTCAGCAGTACGGCCAGCAGCGCGAAGCCCGCCGCTCCGGCCACGGAGGCCCAGAACAGGCGCTGCGCCGAGCGCTGCAAGGGATCGGCGCCGAGCCCGTCGACGGCTTCGGCACTGGTGCTCACGGGGTACACCTCGTCGACCGGGGCCGGGCCCTCGGCGGAACCGGAACCCGGGATGGGGGCCGGGGCCGGGCCGGGAGTCGCGGACGCCGCCGGGAGCTTGGAGCGGACCAGCGCGCGCAGCCGGTCACCGTCGACGGAACCGAGGCCGAACCAGCGGTTCGGGTGGTCGGCGACGCCCGTGAGGGCCTTCGCGGCACCGGCCGGCAGGATGACGGTCGCGGCGTCCCGGGCCGGATGGGCCGGGGTGCAGTCGATCACGCCCGCGACCCGGACCTGCAGCTCTCCGCCCTCGCCCGGCAGCACCCGGTAGGTACCGCCCCGCGCGTCCCGTCCGGCCAGGCCCGCGCTGAACAGTGCGGGCACCGGGACGTCGGCGGACTGCCCGTTCTTGGTGGCCAGCAGGGCGGGGTCGAAGGCGCCGCAGCCGATGACGCGGGACAGCTCGGCGTACGCGGCCGGTTCGGCGACGATCACGGTGACCTGGCCGGAGCGCTGGGGGGTGCCCAGTACGGAGGAGTCGTGGTCGACCCACACCGGTACGGACGTCCGCACGCCCGGCAGCTCGCCGGCGGCCTTCGCGAGGCCCTCGGGGAGCGGGGACTTCCCGCTCGCGGAGATCGCCGCGTCGCCCCCGACGGTCAGCCGGGCCACTCCCAGCCGGGAGGAGTCCACCGACTGCAGGACGGCGGCGCCGAAGCCGCCGGTGGTGATGGCGAGGAGCACCGCGACCATCGGCAGGACGGAGGGGCCGCTGCGGCCGCGGGCACCGGTGCCAGTCGCCGCCGCGCCGCGGGCGGCGCGCACGAGTCCGAGGAAGCCGACGAGTCCGGAGCCACGGCCGGCCGCCCGGGCGAGCCAGCCGGTGACGACCGGCTGGATCCGGGCCAGCAGCAGCCCTCCGCACAGGGCCAGCAGCAGCGGGGCGGCGATCAGCAGCGGGTCGACGTCGCTGCCGGGCGGGGCGACCCCGCGGCGGCGCACCGCCAGGACGGCGGCGGCGGTGGCGATGAGGACGAGCAGTTCGGCCACGGGCCTGCGCCACCGCCCGGCCGGGCGGGCCGGGGTCAGCAGTACGGCCGCCCGTACGGGGAAGGCCAGCAGTGCGACCAGGGCGACGGCCGCGGCCGAGAGCAGTGCGGGCACGAGCCTGGGGGTGGGCAGCAGCAGGACGGCGAGCGCGGTGGCGGCCGCGGCCGCCGGGAGCACGGTGACGGCGCCCTCGCCGAGGAGCCGGCCGACGATGGCGGCGCGCGAGCCGCCGCGCGCGAGCAGCAGGCGCAGTTCGGCGTCGCGGCGGTCGGCCGCGAGTGCGCCGGCCAGGCACAGCACGACGAAGGCAACGCCTGCGACCCCGGCGGGGCCGATGGCGGCGAGCGGGGCAGCGGCCTGGGTACGGGCGCGGGCCTGTTCGAACAGCTCGGGCAGCCACGAGGTGGTGTGCAGCCGGGTGCGGCCGGTCTCCCGGGCGAGGGTGGCGGCGGTCGGCCCGGCCACGTACGAGGCGATCTCCTTCCTCGTGGCGTCGAGCCGGTCGGCGCGCAGGCGGCCGACGTCGACGGGCAGCCGCCAGAAGTCCTCGGCGGCGCGGCTCCAGTCGGCCATCCGGTCGAGGTCCCCGGTGCCGACCAGGGCGTCGACGTGCCAGGAGAGGTTCTCCCCGCTGTAGTGCGCGCAGGCGCGGGCGAGGCATCCCAGGTTGTCCGTCCAGAAGTCGTCCGTCTCGTCGAGGACGGCGTACAGGCCGACGACCTCGACGGAGGGTGTGCCGTCGACGCGGGGGGCGCTCTGCAGGACGGATCCGACGCGGGCGCCGAGGGTCGCCGCGGCCTTCTGCGAGAGGACGATCTGCAGGGGGGCGGTGCCCCCGGTGCCGCCCCGGGGAGGGGCCGCGGGTGTGCCGGCGGGCCAGCGCCCCTCGGCCAGCTTCACGTGGGCCTCCGCCTGGCGGACGTGCAGGAGGTTCATCGCGGGCGGAAGGCCGGAGGGGCGGGAGAGTTCCGGATTCTGCAGGGGCTGCCGTTTGGTGGTGCGCGTGCCGTGGACCGTCGCCTCCGGGTCCACGCGGAAGGCGGATCCGGTGCCGGTGGGGGCGAGCAGTTTCTCCAGCGTGGCATCCAGGGCCTGGGCGCTCTGCCCGCTGTCCGGGGAGGGCGCGGTCACCTGCAGGCTGGTGTTGGCGACTCCGCGCTGCTCCAGGAAGGAGCGCAGGGCCTGGTCGGCGCCCCTGTCCTGGGCGCGCGGCAGTGCGGCGGCCAGCAGGACGGCCACGAAGGCCAGTGCTGCGCCGAGTACGGTGCCGAGCGGAGCCGCCCGCAGCCGGGTCCTGACCCAGGGCGCGGGCCTCGGGGTGGTGGACGGCGGTGGCGTGGCGGACGGCGGGGTGGCGGACGGCGGCGGGGTGGTCACATCTCCTCCACGGGGCGCAGCCGGGCGGCGATGTCGCGGCCCCGGGGGCCGCTGAGCGCGGCCGACAGAAGGGGGACGGCGGCGATGGCGGCGACCGTCAGCAGGGTCTGCCAGAACGGCATGTCCACCTGTACGGGTGGGAAGGGCCGGCCGGCGGCGGGTGTCAGTACGACGAGGGGCGCCATCAGGTGGACGAGGGCGATGCCCAGGCCGGTGCCGACCGCGGTCCCGATGGCGATCAGTACGCCGCCCTCGGCGGCGGACGCCAGGGCCAGCGAGCGGCGCGGCGTGCCGAGCGCGAGCAGGACCGAGAACTCCCTGCCGCGTACGCGCCGTTCGGCGGCGGTGGAGGTGGCGAAGCCGATGGCCGCAAGGACCGCGCACGCGGCGGCGAGGGCGGCCAGCGCGCTCTGCGGGCCGGCGCTCAGCGGGTCGTCCAGCAGCCGTTCGGTGATCTCCTCGCGCAGCTGGACGCGCTCGATCCGGGCGCCGTCGCGCAGCTGGGCCGCCGCGCGGGCCGGTACCGGGTCGGCCGCCGAGGTGGCGGGCAGCCACCACTCGGTGGGCGAGGCGGGCTGCCGGCCGGAGGACTCCAGGAGGAACCGGCCGAGCACGTGCAGGTCGACGGCGATCGCCGAGCGTCCGGCCACGGGGAGGGACTCCACGGAGGCGGTGATCCGCATCGGGACGTTCGCGCCGTCCACGGTGATGGGGACCGTATCGCCCACCTTGGCGCCCAGGGAGCGCAGGTAACGGGTGGTGGCGACGGCCGGGACCGCGGCGCCGGGCGGCGCGGGGGGCGCCGGGAACAGGACGGTGGTGACGCCCTGCAGGGTGCCGAAGCCTCCCCAGTAGCGCAGCTGCAGCAGGTCCGTGGAGCCGGCCGGGACGGGGGACGGCTCGGGGGCCCGCGGGGATCCGGGGCCCGGCAGGGGGGACGTCTGCCAGCTGCCGGCGGGCACGGTGACGCTCCCGGCGGGGCCGTCCGCGGTGTCGGAGACGGCGATCCGGCGCAGGGTGAGGGCACTGCCGTCGCCCGGGTGGTCGCCGTCCCCCGCGTACGAGAGGCGTATCCCCGCCAGCGTCAGCGGGGTGGCCGCCGATCCGACGGGGGCGCCGGTCAGCGCGTCCAGAAGGAAGGGGAGGGTGGCGTTGCCTTCGGCGGGCAGCGTGACGGAGGCCGTCCCGTACGTGGCTCCGAACCGGTCGCGCAGCAGCAGGCTCACGGCGGCCCAGCTCGTACCGGAGGCCCGTACCGACACGTCGAGGTCGATCCTGCGGGGGGAGCCGGGCAGGGCGACGCCGGGGCTCGCGGGGGCGGGGTCCGCGCCCGCGGCGAGCGGCTCCGCGAGCGGTGCGAAGAGCTCCTGCATCGTGCGCCCGCCGCGCAGGTCCGCGCGCAGCGGCACCTGTTCGCCGACCTTGGCGGCGTCCAGTGCGACGACGTCGGCGAGGCTCGCGTCCGGCAGCTTCTGCTCACGGCGGACCACCGGGGTCAGGCGGTCCCCGCCGGGCAGTGCCGCGTAGCGTCCGCCCTGTCCCATCGGGGACATGCTGCTCCCGGAGATCCGCAGGCCGCCCGCGCTCGCGAAGTCGGCCTGGTCGCGCTGGGAGGCGGACCA
Source organism: Streptomyces sp. NBC_00029 (assembly GCF_045160505.1). Lineage (NCBI taxonomy): Bacteria > Bacillati > Actinomycetota > Actinomycetes > Kitasatosporales > Streptomycetaceae > Streptomyces > Streptomyces sp. NBC_00029. The sequence continues at coordinate 7,954,675 of NZ_CP108292.1, read as the reverse complement.
CGCGGTGTGCTGGCCGAGGGCCAGGATCCCGCTGGAGACGGCGAGTACGAGGAGCAGTACGGGTCCGGTGGCCCGGCCGGGCCGTCGGGCGAGCTGCCAGCCGAACAGCGCCGGGGCCAGGCTCTTGCCGCGGGCCGCCAGCCGGCCGCCGGCCCGCGCCGCGAACGGCAGCAGCCGCAGGACCAGCAGGGTGCCGCCGCACAGCGCCAGGGCGGGTGCGGCGACCAGGACCGGGTCGATGCCGAGCCCGCCGCCGGCCGAGGCGCCGGGTGCGGGGGCGTCCGTACTGCCGTACTGCGACAGCTGCTGGTAGCCGAGGACGGCGAGGACCAGGACGGCCAGGTCCACGCCGGAGCGGGCGGCGCCCGTCACCAGGGCCTGCCTGCTGCCCGCGCGGCGCAGGACTGCGGCCGAGGCTCCGCGCAGGACGGAGGGCAGGGTCGTCAGCAGGACGCAGGCCAGGGCGCAGCCGGTGGCGACCGGCCAGACCAGCCAGGTGTCCGGGATGTCCAGGTGGACGCGGCCGAGCGGTCCGAACCGGCCGAACAGGCGCAGCAGGGGCGGGGTGAGCAGGGGTGCCAGGACGGCCGCGGGCAGGGCGAGCAGCAGTGACTCGGCGGCGGTCAGCGCACCGAGGCGTCGGCGCGAGGCGCCGCGGGCGGTGAGCAGGACCCGTTCCGGTTCCTGGCGGACGGTCAGGATGTGGGCGACGAGCAGCAGCGCGGCGGTCGACAGGACGGCCAGCTGGAGGGCGCCCATCAGCAGGGTGGACCGGGCGACGACGGTGCCGGCGCTCAGCTCGCCCAGGATTTTGGGCAGTTCGGTGGCGGTCCGGAGCGAGGCGGCGCCTTCGAGGGAGACGCTCGCGGGTTCGGTCGCGGTCCGGACGGCCTCGGCCTCGGCGGCGGTGATCGTGCGCAGGTCGGGGGTCAGCAGTGTGAGGCGGTGGTTCTGCAGCACGCCGCCCGTGGTGAAGGCGCTGTCGTCCACCAGGAGCGGGCCGTAGACGGCGAAGGAGTCGGCCTGCACCTCCCGGCCGCCGAGCGGGTCGAGCCGCCAGTACGCGGCGTCCGGGTCGGCGGCCCGGTACACGCCGGTGATCTGCACGGTCAGCGGTGGTCCGCCGAACCGGTCCTCCAGCCGGACCGGTGCGGGCAGCGCGGACTCGGTCAGCCCGAGCCGGGCGAGCGCCGCGCGCGGCACCGCCACCTGGGTGGGCGCGGCCGGCGCGCCGGCGGCGGGTGCGGCCACCGGAGCGGGCCACTGGCCGGCGAGCAGGCGCACGTGGTCCTTGCCGAGGGCGGCGAGCAGCGTCAGGTCGGCGTCGCGGCCCGAGGTGGCGACGCCGGGGAGTCCGTACGAGCGGCTGCGGGCCACGCTCTCGGAGGCCACCGGGAGCCGGCCGAACACCTGGTCCGCGAAGGCCCGTACGGACTCGTCGTCCTGGCCGCGGGAGGAGACGGGACGGCCGCTGGTGACGACGACGGTGGTCCGGGGCTGTTCGGCGCCGGTCAGGGCCCGTCGGAGCCCTTCCTCGCCCACGCCACGGGTGAAGGCCGTCAAGGCGGTCAGAGTGGTCGCGGTGATCAGTACGGTGAGCAGCACGGCGACGGCGAGCGGCCACCGCCCGCGCAGTCGGCGCACGACGAAGCCGAGCACGTGTTGAATTCCTCCCCCTGTCCGGACCCTCGGTACCGGATAGCGGACGATGCTGCCAGATACGGGCGATAGGGGGAAGGGGCTTGCGTGATTGGTGTGGCGGATGCGCAAATGCGATCAGAAAGCTGCAGCGGCAGCGTGTGCGGACCGTGGGGCGGGACGCCCCACGGGGACAACACGACGGGGGAACAGACGCGATGAGGGATCAGCAGGCACCGGCGACGGTCGCGACGGCGGCGCGGGAGGGCGACGGCTCACCGATCGTCGTGGTCGAGGACGTGCACCACAGCTTCGGCAGCGGACCGCAGGCCGTCCACGCCCTGCGCGGCGTGTCCTTCGAGGTCCGCCGCGGCGAACTCACCGCCCTCCGGGGCCGGTCGGGCTCCGGGAAGACCACCCTGCTGAACCTCGTGGGCGGCCTCGACACCCCGACCGGCGGCCGGATCACCCTCGACGGCACCGACCTCGCGGCCCTCGACGAGCCGGGCCTGCTCGCCCTGCGCCGCGACCGCATCGGCTTCGTCTTCCAGTCGTTCGGACTGATACCCGTCCTCACCGCCGCCGAGAACGTGGGCGTCCCGATGCGGCTGCGCCGCGTCCCCGCCAAGGTCCGCGAGGAGCGCGCCCGGACCCTGCTCGCCCTGGTCGGTCTCGCGGACCACGCCGAGCAGCGCCCCGGCGAGCTCTCCGGCGGCCAGCAGCAGCGCGTCGCGGTGGCCCGCGCCCTGGCCAACGACCCCGACCTGATCATCGCGGACGAGCCCACGGGCCAGCTCGACTCCGAGACCGGCCGGTCGGTCATGGAACTGCTGCGCGCGGTGGTGCGCAGCGAGGCGGTGACCATCCTGGTCGCCACCCACGACCCCAACCTGATCGAGCTCGCCGACCGGGTCGTGGAACTGCGCGACGGCCGCATCGTCGAGACCGGCTCATGAGCCGAGCGCGTCCGCGGCGTTCCGCTGCCAGTACGTGACCGTCAGCGAGCTGTCGTAGGGGACACCGGCCGCCGGGAGGGATGGGGTGGCGGACGCACCGCCGTCGCTCCTGGGCGTCCGGCCCTGGAAGGCGATCGTGAGCCGGTGTCCGGTCGTCCCGCCCTCGCCGCTTCCGTCGGCCGCGGAGAGCAGCGCTCCGGCGTAACCCGACTCGCCGGGTGCGAGGGACACCACCGCCTGGGGCCGGGTCTCCTCCCGGGCCGCGGGCGCCCACTGCATCTCGTCGAAGCGGAGCAGCGGGTAGTACGTCAGGTCGCAGGTCTTCGAGCCGGTGTTCCTCACCGTGATCAGCATGTGGTTGAGCGGGCGGGAGACCGGCTGGACGGTGACGCCGGTGTTGGAGCCGTTGCACAGGACGTGGCTCCCGGCACCCGACGCGTCCGGCGAGCCCTTCGCACCACCGGTGGGAGTGGCGGTGGCCTTCGCCGTGGTCCCGGCGGGAGGCGTCGCGGAGCCCGGGTCCGGGGTGCCCGAAGGGGCGGCCGTGGCGGCGCCCGAGGTGGCTGCGGCTCCCCCGTCCTTGAATCCCCCGCCGTCCTCGCACGCCGTGAGGGCGAGGACGACGAGGGCGGCAGCGGCGGCAGCCGCATGGCGCCGGGAGGAGGAGGTGGGGAGGAGGTGGAACGCGTGCATGACTGACGGCCTCTCATAGGGCACGACCGCGGGGACCCACCGGTGGGAACCGGGCGCCGGGAGCGGTGTGCTTGGATGACCTCAGCCTGTGCCGAGATCCGTCCCGGCCGCCACATCTGCTCGGCGGTCAGGGACGCTGGAATGCCGAGACAGGCTCTGAGCTGCTGAAACAACCTGTTCCTGGGATGCGGAACGGGACACCGGGTGGGAGGAACAGTGCCCGAGGACACGGCCGAGTCCGAGTTCGCCGGACTGCTGCGGGAGTTGAAGGACCGGTCCGGCCACAGCTACGGAACACTCGCCAAGCGGCTCCACATGAGTACGTCGACCCTGCACCGGTACTGCAGCGGCGCCGTGGTCCCGACGGACTACGCACCGGTCGAACGTCTCGCGCGCCTCTGCAGGGCCACGCCCGAGGAACTCGTCGCCCTGCACAGGAGTTGGGTGCTGGCGGACACCAACCGCAGCCGCAGGAGCGGCGATACGGGCAGCGCGGAGAGAGCCGCTGCGACCGCCCGGGACGGGGCCGGGCCGGCCACGGCCGGGACGCGGGCGGAGGCCGAAGCGGAGGCCGAAGCGGAAGCGGGAACTGAGGCGGAGGCGGAGCCCACGCCTCCGGCGGCGGAGGAGTCCGAGCAGGCGGCCGAGCAGGCGGCCGAGCAGGCAGCCGAGCAGGCAGCCGATCGGGTACCCGCCGAAGCCCTTCCTGCCGACACCGCCTACGCCGCCTACGCCGCCGGCACCGCCGGCACGACCGACATCACCGGCGAGACCGACACGACCGTCGGCACGACCGAGACCTCCGGCGAGACCGCGCCGACGGGGCGGCGCCGCCCGCGCAGGGCCGTCCTCGCCGGAACCGCCATGGTCGCCGTCGCCGCCGTCGCCGGGGTTCTCGCCCTCTCCACGGACCTCCTGACCCGGAGCGCCGACGTCCGCGACAGCCCCGTCGGCTCCGCGACCCTCGCTCCGGGCGGAGCGGAGCAGCGTACGGGCGGCCCGGCTGCGGCCCCCGCATCGCCGTCCGGGAACCCTGCGGGCACCCCGGAGGACGGCCCGGCCGGGACTCACCCCGCGGCCTCGCCCCCCGGCTCCGCACCCGCCGCCCCCGGCTCCGCCCCCGACCCCGGGAGCGCTTCCGGCACGCCGGTGAAGGTGACCACCCAGCCGTACAGCTGGGAGACGCCCTGCGCCCAGCACTACCTGATCGAGAAGCCTCCGGCCCAGGTCGGACCGCCGCCCGTGGAACGTGACGCACCCGCATGGGTGGCGGCGGCCGGAGCCGTGTCCGCGGGCGAGCAGTACGTCACCGTCACCCTGCAGGGCGCCGGCAGGGAGACGGTGGTCCTGGACGGCCTGACCGTCCGCACGGTCGGCAGGCGCGCGCCCCTCGCCTGGAACGACTACGCCATGGGCTACCCGGGGGTCGGCTGCGGGGCCGACGTCCCGACCCGCTCCTTCACCGTGGCCCTCGACGCCGCGCGCCCGGCCGTCGTGCCCGAGGCGGACCAGCGGGGCTTCCCGTACACGGTGAGCGAGTCCAAACCGGAAGTGCTCCACATCAGGGCGGACACCTCCGCGTACGACGTGAGCTGGTACCTGGAACTGTCCTGGTCCAGCGGATCCCGGCGCGGCACCCTCCGGATCGACCACAACGGCAAGCCCTTCCGCACCAGCGGTCACAACGGGCGGCCCGGCTACGTGTTCCCCCTCGGCGGCGACGGGTGGGTCAGGGCGGGGAAGGCCTCCTGAGCCCTCGGGGGTGTCCTGCGATCGGGCGAGCCCGGCGTGATCGGCAAGACACCCCCGAGGCTCCGGGCCGTTGACCAGGAGCGACCGGCCGCGCACCGGGAGCGCACGGCCCGCGTCGTCCCGGAGCGGTCGGGGAGGATCGACCCTACGATGAACGGGAACCGGCGCGGGCGGCTTGCCGTGCCGCCTGCCCAGAGCTCTCGGGGTGGAGACGTATGGCACAGGCCGCCGACGCAGCGCGGACCGTGATTCTGACCGTGGACGACGACCCGGGAGTCTCCCGGTCCATCGCCCGTGACCTGCGGCGCCGCTACGGCGCCGACTACCGGATCGTGCGCGCCGAGTCCGGTGAGTCCGCGCTGGAGGCGCTGCGCGAGCTCAAGCTGCGGGGCGACCTGGTGGCGGTCGTCCTGGCCGACTACCGCATGCCGCAGATGAACGGCATCGAGTTCCTCGAACAGGCCCTGCAGGTGTACCCGGGGGCGCGGCGGGTGCTGCTGACGGCGTACGCCGACACCAATGCGGCGATCGACGCGATCAACGTCGTCGACCTCGACCACTACCTGCTCAAGCCCTGGGACCCTCCGGAGGAGAAGCTCTACCCCGTCCTGGACGATCTGCTCACGGCCTGGCGCTCCAGCGACTACCGGCCGGTACCCGCGACGAAGGTGGTGGGTCACCGCTGGTCGGCGCGTTCCTCGCACGTACGGGAGTTCCTGGCCCGCAACCAGGTGCCGTACCGCTGGTACTCCTCCGACGAGCCGGAGGGCCGGCGGCTCCTGGAGGCGGCCGGGGCCGACGGGCAGCGGCTGCCGCTGGTGATCACCCCCGACTGCAAGGTGCTGATCGAGCCCGACGCCCCCGAACTGGCCGCCCACGTGGGACTCGCGACGACGCCGACCGCCGACTTCTACGACCTCGTGGTCATCGGCGGCGGCCCGGCCGGGCTCGGCTCGGCGGTGTACGGGGCCTCGGAGGGCCTGCGCACCGTACTGATCGAGCGTTCGGCGACCGGCGGACAGGCCGGGCAGAGCTCCCGCATCGAGAACTACCTGGGCTTCCCGGACGGGGTGTCGGGTGCGCAGCTCACCGAGCGCGCCCGCCGCCAGGCCGGGCGGTTCGGCGCCGAGATCCTCACGGCGCGCGAGGTCACCGGGCTGGAGGTGAACGGCGCGGCGCGCGTCGTCCACTTCTCGGACGGCTCGGCGATCGCCGCCCACAGCATCATCCTGGCGACCGGTGTGTCGTACCGGCAGCTCCACGCGCCGGGCTGCGACCAGCTGACCGGCTGCGGGGTGTACTACGGCTCCTCGCTGACCGAGGCGGCCTCCTGCCAGGGGCAGGACGTGTACATCGTGGGCGGCGCCAACTCGGCCGGACAGGCGGCTATGTACCTGGCGCGGGGCGCCAAGTCGGTGACGCTGCTGGTGCGCGGGGAGTCCCTGGCGGCCTCGATGTCGTACTACCTGATCCAGCAGATCGAGGAGATGCCGAACATCACGGTACGCACCCGGACCGTCGTCGATGCGGCGCACGGCGAGGGGCACCTGGAGCAGCTGACGCTGCGGGACGTGGACAGCGGCGGGACCGAACTCGTCGACGCGCAGTGGATGTTCGTGTTCATCGGCGCGGCCCCGCTGACCGACTGGCTGGACGGTACGGTGCTCCGCGACGAGCACGGCTTCATCCTGACCGGGCCGGACCTCACCCCGGACGGGCGGCCACCGGCAGAGTGGGAGCTGGACCGGCCGCCGTACCACCTGGAGACCAACATTCCCGGCGTGTTCGTGGCGGGCGACGCGCGCGCCCAGTCCGCCAAACGCGTCGCGTCCGCCGTCGGAGAGGGAGCCATGGCCGTGATGCTCGTCCACCGGTACCTGGAGCAGTCATGAGCGGAGAGGTCATGCCCTGCAGCCCGCAGGAGATCTCCTCGCTGTTCCTGTTCGAGAAGCTCTCCCCGGAGCAGCTCGGGCGGCTGTGCGGCGAGGGGCGGGTGGAGCGCTTCGATATGGGGCTGGTGTACGCCGAGGGCGCCCCGGCCACCTGCTTCTACGTGATGATCGAGGGCACCGTCGTACTGTCGCGCCGGGTCGGGGGCGACGACGTCGAGGTGAGCCGGACCTCGCAGCGGGGCGTGTACGCGGGGGCCATGCAGGCGTACCTGGGCGAACAGGTCCCGCAGACGTACGTCAACTCCATGCGGGTGACGGAGCCTACGCGGTTCTTCGTGCTCCCCGCCCAGTCGTTCGCGGACATCATGCGGGAGTGGTTCCCCATGGCGGCGCACCTGCTGGAGGGGCTGTTCTTCGGCTCCAAGAACACCCAGCGGGCGATCGGGCAGCGGGAGCGGCTGCTGGCCCTGGGGTCGTTGTCCGCCGGGCTCACGCACGAGCTCAACAACCCGGCGGCGGCGGCCGTCAGGGCCACGGCGACGCTGCGCGAACGGGTCGGCAAGATGCGGCACAAGCTGGCCCACATCTCCCAGGGCCAGTATTCGCGCGAGGTGATCGCCGACCTCATCGAGATCCAGGAGCGCACGGTCGAACGCGTCGCGAAGGCCACGGCGCTCAGTCCTCTGGAGGCCTCCGACCGGGAGGACGAGCTCGCCGACTGGCTCGACGACCACGGCATCCAGGAGGGCTGGCGGCTCGCCCCGACCTTCGTGCAGGCGGGACTGGACACGGACTGGCTGGAGCACGTCGCGGCGACGGTGTCCGAGGAGATCCTGCCTTCGGCGATCGGCTGGCTCAACTACACGGTGGAGACCGAGCTGTTGATGGACGAGATCGACGACTCCACCACCCGCATCTCCCACCTCGTGGACGCGGCCAAGCAGTACTCGCAGCTCGACCGCGCACCGTACCGGGTGGTGGACGTCCACGAACTCCTCGACAGCACGCTGCTGATGCTGTCCGGGAAGATCGGCTCCCGGGTGCGGGTGGTCAAGGACTACGACCGCTCCGTACCGGATGTGCCGGCCTATCCGGCGGAGCTCAACCAGGTGTGGACCAACCTCATCGACAACGCCGTCTTCGCCATCGGGAGCACGGGCGGGGAGGGCACGCTGACGGTCCGCACGGCGCGGGAGGGCGACCGCCTGCTGGTGGAGTTCCGCGACACCGGACCCGGCATCCCGGCGGACATCCGCAGCCGCATCTTCGACCCCTTCTTCACCACCAAACCGGTCGGCGAGGGCACCGGTCTCGGCCTCGACATCTCCTGGCGGATCGTCGTCAGCAAGCACCACGGCAGCCTGCAGGTCGAGTCCGTGCCGGGCGACACCCGGTTCCAGGTGCTGCTGCCGCTGACCGCGCCGGAGACGGAGACGGAGGCCGGTCCCGGCGCCGGGACCGGCAACGCGACCCCACCCGAGAACGCGACCGAGACCCCACCCGAGACCGCGACCGCAACTCAGAACTCCGAGGAGCCCGCATGACCGACATCGAGGGAATCGACCCGAGCGCCCCGCCCACCGGCACCGGCTGCGCCGAGTGCGACGAGCTGGGCGGCTGGTGGTTCCACCTGCGGCGCTGCGCCCAGTGCGGGAACATCGGCTGCTGCGACTCCTCCCCGGCCCAGCACGCCACCGCCCACTGGAAGTCCACCGGCCACCCCCTGGTGCAGAGCTTCGAGCCGGGCGAGGAGTGGTTCTGGAACTACGACACCGACGCCCTGTACGACTCCGGTCCCGGGCTGGCCCCTCCGGGCGAGCACCCCGCGGACCAGCCGGCCCCGGGGCCGGCCGACCGGGTCCCCCAGGACTGGACGCGGCAACTCCACCGCTGACGACCCCCGTCCCGGCCTGCTGCTACGGCCGCCCGGCCGTCGGCGGAGTCCACACCGTGCCCCGGGCCTCGTACTCGAGCATCGCCTCGACACCGGTCGCCGCGTCGGCGCCGAGTTCCCGGCGTACGAGCCACAGGGCGAGGTCCAGGCCGGAGGTGATGCCACCGGCGGTGACCAGGTCCCCGTCGTCCACCACCCGGGCGTTCTTCACCAGTGCGCCCTGCTTCTCCAGGTCGGGCCGCGCCTTGTGATGGGTGGTGCAGGGCCGGTTCGTCGTCAGTCCGGCGGCGGCGAGCAGCATGGTGCCCGTACAGACGGCGCTGACGGTCAGGCCCGGGCGCACCGCCGCGGCCAGTTTCCGCGGCAGCACCCCGCTGCGGATCTCCGCCCACACCCCGGGGCTGTCGCGGCGTGCGTATCCCCCGCCGGGTACGAGGAGGACGTCCGCCTCACGCGGGGCCCACGCGTACTCGACGCCCACCCGGGTGCCGTAGGCGGCGCGTACGACGCCGGGGCGTCCGGCGGTGACGTAGCGGACGTCGATCTCGCGGCCCGTGAAGAACCGGGCCGCGCCGAACACCTCGTAGGGCGCCGCGAAGTCGAGCTCCTCCACCCCGTCGTACATGACGACCTGCACGCGCAGTGGCCCCGCCGCGTTCCCGGCGGCCGGCGGCTGAGCCGCCGCGGCCACCCCGGTGGCTGCCGCCAGGGTGGCTGCGGCGCCGGCCGCGACGGGGGCCCGGAGCACGTTCCTGCGATTCATCCGATGACTGCCTTCCGATCGCCCGGGCGGTCACGCCGCCCCTGTGACAGGAGTCGGAGGCGTGAATGCCCGGGTTCCCGAACCCGGTTGTGGCCGCGACCACACCGCCCTGGCCTGCCGGGCCCGGCCCGGACCTGTCAGCGGCCCGCTCCCGGGCGGCGTGGGCCGCGCAGCGGGGCGGCGCCCGGTCCGCCTAGGTCCTGTCGTCGAAGTAGCGCCGGCCGGGCGCCACGGGCCAGGCGAGACTTCGACGACAGGACCTAGGGGCCGAAGGTGCCGTGCCGGCCCGCCCCGGAGGCGAACCGGCCCGCTCCCGCCTGCGTTTCGCCCGCGGTCAGGGGCACCATCCCGTGCCGGAGTTCGCCCGCCAAAGCGTCCGTCTCGGACAGTCCGTGCTGTTCGAGGACGGACATCCGGTCGTGGCGCAGGCAGAGCCGGGGGAACCCGGCGATCTCGCGGGCCAGTTCCTCGGCGGCCGCCCGCGAGCGGCCCACGGGGACCACGCGGTTGGCCAGGCCGATCCCGTGCGCCTCCGCGGCGGTGACCGGACGGCCCGTCAGGATCAGGTCCATGGCGCGGCTCTCGCCGATCAGGCGGGGCAGGCGCACCGTGCCGCCGTCGATGAGCGGCACGCCCCAGCGGCGGCAGAAGACGCCGAACACCGCGTCCTCCTCCGCGACCCGCAGATCGCACCAGAGCGCCAGCTCCAGGCCTCCTGCGACCGCGTGCCCCGCGACGGCGGCGATCACCGGCTTGCCGAGCCGCATCCGGGTCGGTCCCATGGGCCCGTCGCCCGAGGGGCGTACGCGGTTTCCGCGTTCGGTGCCGATGGCCTTGAGGTCGGCGCCCGCGCAGAAGGTTCCGCCCTCGCCCCAGAGGACGGCGACGGCCGCGTTCTCGTCGTTCTCGAATTCACGGAAGGCGTCGGCCAGTTGCTGCGCCGTCGGGCCGTCGACGGCGTTGCGCACCTCCGGCCTGCTCAGGATCACCGTGAATACGGGACCCTCCCGCTCCACCCGTACCGAGCCCTGATCGTCCGCCATGCCGCGCCCCTCCCGCTCACCGGCCTCCATTGTGGGGGCAGCCAGGCCGTCTCTTTCGGATCCTGCCGTCAGCCCGCCCCGCCCGCCGGGCTCCGGGGGGAGGGCAGGGCCGTCGGGCCACCGGGCGTCACGAGTGCGGTCTCGTACGCGAAGACGACGACCTGGGCGCGGCTGGACAGTCCGAGCTTGGCCATCGCCCGGTTCAGGTGGGTCTTCACGGTGGCCTCGCTGATGAAGAGCCGTCCGGCGACCTCCGTGTTCGTCGCGCCGGTGGCCACGAGCCGCAGGACGTCGCGTTCCCGGCCGGTGACGGTGTCCCACTCGGGGGCGACGGCCTCCGGCGGTGTCGGCCCCGGGTGGTACGCCTCGATCAGGCGTCGGGTGACGGTCGGCGCGAAGAGCATGTCGCCGGAGGCCACGGTGTGGATGGCGGCGATCAGGCGCTCGGGCGGCGTCTCCTTGAGGAGGAAGCCGCAGGCGCCCGCGCGCAGGGCGTTGTAGACGTATTCGTCGAGGTCGAAGGTCGTCAGCACCAGGATCCTCGGCGCCGTGTCACCCGCCCGTCCGAGGATGCGTCGGGTCGCGGTGATGCCGTCGGTGCCCGGCATCCGGAGGTCCATGAGGATGACGTCGGGCGCGGTGGCCTCGGCCCGGCGGACGGCTTCGTCCCCGTCGCACGCCTCACCGACCACGGTCAGCCCCGGCGCGGCGTTGAGCAGGGACACGAGCCCGGCACGGATGAGCAGTTGATCGTCGACCACCAGGACCGTGGGCATCGGAGATTCCAGTCCTCATCGGGAACGGACGTCCCCGGAACCCGGGGCCGGGAGGCCACCCGGCCGGTCACTGGTGGTGGGTGCCGGAAGGGTGAGCCGTACCTCGAACCCGCCGAGGGCGCGGGGGCCGGCGGTGACCGACCCGCCGTAGATGCTCGCGCGTTCCCGCATGCCGATCAAGCCGTGACCAGGTGAAACCCCGGTGTTTGGCTGGAATTTGCCGCTTCCTTCGTCCGTCACGCACACCACGACGGTGTGTCGTTCGTAGCCGATCGTGACTGCGGCCCTGGTCGGCCCCGCGTGCTTGAGCACGTTCGTCAGCGCTTCCTGGACCACCCGGTAGACGCACAGGGCCATGCCCTGCGGAAGCCGGGCGGGGGATCCGGTGACCTCCATGGTGACCTCGGCCCCCGCGCCCCGCACCCGCTCGAGCAGCCTGTCGAGCAGGTCGAGCCCGGGGGCCGGGGCGTCGGCGGCGCCGTCCTCCAGCGCGTCCGCCCCGTCCGCATGCGCCCGCCCTTCCCGCTGTCCCGCCCCTTCCTGGCCGACACGCAGCAGTACGAGCATGCGGCGCATCTCCTCCAGCGCCTCCCTGCTGGTGTCGGCGATGGTGTCCAGGGCCCGCCGGCTCGACGCCGGGTCGGTGGGGAAGACGTACGAGGCCATGCCGGCCTGCAGCGAGATCACCGACATGTGGTGCGCGACCACATCGTGCAGTTCGCGCGCGATGCGCACCCGCTCCTCCGTGAGCACCCGCAGGGCGTTCTCCTCCTGCTGCGCGCGCAGTTGGGCGGTCAGTTCGGCGAACTGCCGGTTCCTCTCGGCGAGGGCTCCCGAGCCGCGCCCGACGACGAGGACGACGGCCGGGAACAGGACGGCCTGGGCGAGGACGGTGGGCATGGAGCTGTTGTCGGGGTTGCTCAGCCCCGCGTACACCCAGATCCCGGCCACGACGGCCGCGCACACGACGGAGGGGCGCGCGCGGCGGGTCGCCGCCACCGTGTACAGGCCCAGGAGCGGGGGCATCGAATTGACCACCGGCCAGTAGCCGCAGGCGATGAACAGGGTCCACAGCGCGCAGCTGGCGGCGAACACCGCGACGGGCGCGATGTGGCGGGCCAGCAGGACGAGGCCCACCAGCGCGGTCAGGACCGCCCCGAGCTCGTCCACGGACCGCCAGCCGGCCGGTGGTTGCTCCCGCCCGAGCAGCAGCCCGGCGCCGACGTAGCCCAGCGCGAGCAGCGAGTCGACGACCAGCGACCGCCGTCCCCCGAGCCCGTCGGGGAATCCGAATCGAGCGTGCATCGGCGCAGCCTACGGGCCGGCGCACGGCCGGGCCATGGTCCTGCCGCAGGACCGGGCCCTACCGCGCCCGCATCCCCCGCTACCGCCACGGTTGCAGGCGGGCCGCGCGACACCCGCACCGGGTGGAGATCCGAATCATCCCGGTGCGTGCCGCTGTGTGGCCCCCTGCTCGCCTAGCTTTCTGTCTGGCCGGCCACCCAACGCAGCACGGGATGGTGGCGGCGCACCCGCTCGTCCTTCGATTCCCCGGAAAAGGGAGACACAGCCATGACCTCGCTCGCGAAGCGCACGCTCGTCGGAGCATCCGCCGCCGCCTCGGCCCTCGTCATCGGGCTGGCCGGCACCGCCGCCGCGGCCACCTTCGGCTTCAACAAGACCTCCTCCACCGGCAAGGCCGAGATCAGCGGTACGTACGAGTACCACGTGTCGGGGACGATCCCCCAGACCAACGAGAAGATCTACGCCGGATCGTTCAAGGGCGCCACGGCCAGGGACAAGGTGGCGGGCGACGGCTACGAGGCCGTTCTCGCCCTCTCGTACCAGGACTGGAAGGGCGGTGCCTGGCACCCCGTCACCAACTACGTGGCGGTGGTCAACGGTTCGAAGAGCTGGACCTTCAAGAACAAGAAGGACGTGAAGGCCTACGCCTGCGACCGCAAGGTCGGCACCACCAAGCTGCTGAACTGCCGGGCCGCCTGGTAGGAAGTGCGCGCCGGGCGGTGGCTCCCGGCGGTCACCGATACTGATCTCCATGCATGCCAACGTCACCGCCGCCTTCGAGCGCGTCGCCGCGCACCGGACCCGCTTCGACGCCCGGTTCGAGCAGTACTTCGACGGCCTCCCCGGGCGCTTCGACGTCCCCGTGCCGAGCCGGTACGTCCCCCGGTGCCTCGAGCTCCTGCGGGAGTTCTCGATGCGCGGCGGCAAGCGGCTGCGGGTCGTCCTGCTGTACGAGGCGGCCCGGCTGGTCACCACCGACGAGGTGCCGGGGCTGCTGGAGGCGGCGCTGAGCATCGAGCTGCTCCAGACGCACGGGCTCGTGCACGACGACATCATCGACGACGCGCCCCTGCGCCGAGGCGGCCCCTCGACGTACTACGCGTACCGCCGGGAGTTCCCCGGCCAGGACGCCACCGCCCTCGGGCTCGCGGTGCTGGCCGGGGACCTCGCCGCGTTCCTGTCCACGCAGGTGCTGCTGGAGGCGCCGGTTCCGGCCGAGCTCCGCCAGGCCCTGCTCGGCATACACACCCGCACCGCGGCGGAGACCGTGGCCGGGCAGCTGGCCGACCTGGAACGGGACTCCCATGCACTGCCCGACGAGGAATTCCTGCACACCGTCACCGACTTCAAGAGCGCGCGGTACTCGGTCCTCGCACCTCTGACGATGGGCCTGCTGGCCGCGGGCGAGGATCTTGCGCCGCACCGCGCCCGACTGCACCGGTACGCACGGCTGGTGGGCATCTCCGAGCAGATGCGCGACGACTTCCTCGACCTCTTCGGCCCGTCCGGCGACGACACGGCGGCCGAGGCGAAGTCCACCGGGGCCGACATCCGTTCGGGCCGCCGCACCTACGCCGTCCGCGCGCTCCTGGCCGCCACGACCGGGACCGAGGCGGCCGTGGTCGAAGGCGCGCTCGGCGACCCCGGATGCACCGACGGCGTTCTCGACCGGATCAGGGAGATCGCCCGCACCGCCGGGGTCGACCGCGGGCTCAAGGCGGAGATCCGGCGGCACGCGGAGGCCGCGGCGGCCGAGGCCGCGTCCTGGGAGCCGTACTGGCGCGCGGACGCCGTGGACTTCTTCCGGAGCCTGCCGATGTGGAACGTGGACCGGATGGCCTGAGCCCGCCGGGAACGTCATCCGGCGTTCCCGTCGAAGCCCTTGGCGAGCAGCCGGACGGCCGGTGTCACCTCCCGGGCGAAGACGAGGAGGGCCGCGAGCGATCCGGCCACCGGGATCGGCCCGAACAGGAACGTCCAGTCGTGGACGGCCACCAGGGCCCGGCCGGCCGTGAGCGGGGAGGCTCCGTCGGCGCCCGCCACGCCCTCGGCCTGCCTCCTGAGCGTCACCACCGACAGCGCCCCCTGTCGCACCCCCGCGTCAACACCCGTGCTCACCGTTCAGCCCCCGGGGCCCGTCGAATCCCGTCGGCTCCCGTCAGGCGCACCGCCGGCTCGCGGAGCGGCGGACAGCCCGTGGATCCGGGCTCCCGGGGGTGTCCGGTGGGCGACCGTCACCGCCCCGCGCGGTCTCCACCGCAGGCGGACGCCCTCGGAGCGGGCGGAAACGATCACATTCGGTGCCACCATGCCAGCGCACACAGCGGGTACGGGCGGGCGCGGCTGCGAGGCCGGTGCGCAGGGACGAGAGGTACGGAAAGTGACGCCTCGGGTGGTCGGGAACACGGATCAGCGGTTGCCCGCACGGGAGGGGCCGGACGCCGTCGGCGACCGGGCGGCCCCCGCGGCCGCGGCCGTCCCGGCGGCCCGGGTCCCGGAAGGCGCCCCGGCCCCGGACCGGACCGACGCCGGGCTCCTCGTCCTCGCGTCCGTCCTGCTCGCGGACGCGGCCCTCACCGCCCGGCAGTCGGGCGCCGAGCTCACGGGAGCCCTGTTCAGCCGACGGTTCGGGCTGGAGGTCCTGCGGCGCCCCGGCTGGGCGCTGGGCACGGCGGTGACCTGCGCCCGGGCGCTCACCAGCCCGTCGGGGCTCGCCTTCGGCGCCAACGGCGGCCTGATCGGCGAACTGGCCCGGATGGCCGGGAGCATGACCCACCGTCGCCCCGCCAAGGTGGCCATGGCCGTGGACGCCTTCGCCCTGCGCATCGAGGCGGCCGCCGTCGAGCACCCCAACCTGGACTCGCCGCCGGCCCGGCGCGTCACCGACGCGATGGTGGCGGGGAACCGGCTGGAGGCGCTGCGGGCCATGCACGCGCTGACCGAGCTGCTCGGCGTGACCCGCGCCCTGACCACGATCAGTCCCGTGATCATGGAACTGCTGGCCCTGCTCGGGCTGCTCGACGAGAACCCCGTCAACGACGAGTTCTCCTGGGTGACGCTCGCCGGCGGAGTGCCGACCACCGACCCCTTCTTCGGACTGCCCAGTTCCGTGCTGAAGTTCCTCAACCCCGGGCCGGGCCGGGCCGAACGCACCGAGCCGGACGCGATCCTGGCGAAGGTCCTCGCCACGTCCCGCAACGACATCGTCAGTTACGTGGGCGACATCGGCGCCCTCGGCAACCACGGCCTGGTGCTGCTGCGCCGCGTCGCCTGCGCCGACGGCGCCGTCCGGCACGTCCTGCTGCTTCCGGGGACGAGCTTCGGCCTGCTGAGCAACAGCACCCCGCAGGACCTGGTCGGCGCCTTCGACGGACTGCTGCGCACGGACACCACGTACACGCGCGCCGCGAGGAAGCTGCTGCTGCGCGCCGGGGTCCCGGCCGGGTCGGAACTCATGATCGTCGGGCACAGCCTGGGCGGTCTCACCGCGATGAACCTCGCGGCCGACGTCGAGGTGTCGTCCACCTACCGGGTCACCCACGTGATCACGGTGGGCTCGCCGATCGACGGCAAGCGGCCCGCCGACCACACCACTCGGGTCATCAGCCTCGTCAACAAGCACGACGTGATCCCGATGCTGGACGGCCGCGGACCGGCCTCGCCCAACGACATCCCCGCGAGCTGGGTCGAACTGGCCTGGCTGGACGAGTCGTACGACTACCCGCTGTCGCACGCCCCGCAGGCGTACTCCGACACGCTGCGCGGGGAGCTGACGCACTACCGGGAGCACGTCAACAAGCTGATCAGCGCCTACGACGGCGAAGTCGTCGGCAACCAGCCGTACATGCTCCGCGACAAGTGACCACGAGGGAGACCGACCGATGACCACTGCCGACAGCCCGGCCACGGCGGCGCGACGGCCCGCGACGGCCCGGCCCCTGGAGAACGCCGTGTTCAGCGCGGCCATGGTCGCCCAGCGCCTGCCGTGGACGGACGCCCCGGCCCGCGCGCTGGGGCTGGACGCCCTGACCCGGGACGGGCTGACGCGCCGGCTGCTCGCGCACCTGCGCCGCACCCGGTCCGGACGCCCGGTCCGGCTGAGCACCCCGTACGGCTCCTTCCTGGTGCCGCTGACCGCCGGTGACACCGAAGGGCTGCTCACCCGGGCCGACGAGGCGGGCGCGCTGGGACCCGTGTCCGGACTCACCGCGGGCGGACAGCGGTACGGCCTGTCCCCGCACGCACCACTGGACCGCGAGGCATCGGCTGCACCGGCCGAGGGCCCGGAGGCACTGGAGGCGCCGGAGTCGCTGGACGCCCTGCTCGCCGAGGACGTGGACCGGGCGGTCGCGGCCCGCCGCGGGGACGGCACCCTGGAGTGGCACGCGTGGTACCGGAGCATGCTGCGGCTGAGCCGGCGCGTGGTGGCGGGCGCCGGGGCCGCCCCGGACACCCTGCTGAGCGAGGTGATCGCGGTCGCGACGGCGGCCGCGGGCGACCGCTCGTACGGCGCCGGGTCCGCGGCCCTGCGCCGTCGGCTGGACCTGCACCTGGCCGACCCGGACCCCGCTTCGCTCGCGGGGCGGCTGACGGCCCGCGGTGTCGGTGCGGACGCCGCGGTCCCGGCCCTCGCGCACACTCTCGCCCTGGTCTCCGAGGCCGCCGCCGGGACCGCGCTGCAGGCGCTGGCGCTGCTCGCCGCGGGCGCCGCCGTGTCCCCGCGGGACGCCGTGGGCGAGGCCCTGCGCCGCTATCCGCCGGTGACCGCAGCCGTGTACCCGGTGCGGGCGCCGTTCGTCTGGGAGGACCTCGCGATCGGGGCGGGGACCGAGATCCTGCGGGCACCCGCCTGGCTGCGCGGCCCGGACGACGCGGTCGGCCCGGACCGGGATCCGGGTCCCGCGGCGCTGTGCGGGTCCCCGGCCGGGTGCGCGGCGGCGCGGTTCGCGGCGCTCGTCGCCGAGGGCGTCGTACGGACGGTCACGACGCGGGTCCGCCCGGTGCTGATCGCGCCGGGGTTCACCGCGGACCGGCTGCCGGACACGCTCGACCCGCGGACGCTGCTCGTGGCGTTCGAGGACCTCGCCGGTCCGCGGGACGACTGCGGCCGTGCAGCGGGCGAAGGGCGGCCGGCGGGCGGCGCGGCGACGGCCGCACCTCCCGCCGCGTACGGGTACGCGCCGGAGTCCTACGGTGCGCTGGCCCACGCCAGCGCCGACCGGCTGGAGCGGCACGCGCAGAGCCTCGCGGCCTGCGCCGCGAACAGCGGCTGGAACAAGGACGAGGCCGGCGAGCGGTTCCGCATGGTCCTGCTCGGGCACGCAGAGCGGTGCGCGAAGGCCGCCGACGGCGTCCGCCGGGCCGCCGAGCGGCTGACGGACTGAGGTGGCCGCCCTCATGCGTACATCGGTCCTGGCCGGGCTCGGCGGCTACGTACCGCCGCGTGCCGTGACCAACGACGAGCTGTGCGGGCACCGTCCGCTGGGCGACGAGTGGATCCGCGGGCGCATCGGCGTGGCGAGCCGGCGCATCGCCGACGGGGAGGCCACCGTCGACCTGGCCGTACGGGCGGGCCGGCACGCGCTGACGGCCGCCGGGACGTCCCGGGCCGACGCGGTCGTCCTCGCGACGACCTCCCCGGACCGGCTGCTGCCGGCGGGGGCCCCGGAGGTCGCGGCGCGGCTGGGGCTGGGCACCGTACCGGCGTTCGACCTGGCCTCGGGCTGCAGCGGATTCCTGTACGGCCTGGCCGTGGCCTCCTCCATGATCATCAGCGGAACCTGCGGCAGCGTCCTCGTGGTGGCCTCGGACGTGTTCAGCGCCTTCCTCGATCCGCAGGACTGGCTGATGTCGGCCATCTTCGGCGACGGGGCGGGCGCCGTGCTGCTCCGGGCCGGCGGGCCGGACACCCCGGGCGCGTTCGGGCCGTTCGACCTGGGCAGCGACGGCGCGCAGGCCGACCTGCTGGAGGTCCCCGGCGGCGGTACGCGGGCCCGCAAGCGGATGCTGGCGGAGCCGGGCGGGGAGGAGCCCTCGCCGTACTTCCGGATGGACGGGCCGACCGTACTCAAGCAGGCGGTCGTCGGCATGTGCGATTCGCTGACGCGGGCCCTCGTCCGTGCGGGCTGGCCGCCGGGCGGGCTGGACGTGGTGGTCGCCCACCAGGCGAACCAGCGCATCCTGGACGGCATCACCGACGAGCTGGGGCTGGCCCCGGGGCAGGTGCTGTCGCACATCGAGGCGTACGGGAACACGGCGGCCGCGTCGGTGCCCGTACTGCTGGCCCAGGCGGCCGCTGCCGGGACCCTGGTGCCCGGGCAGAGGGTGGCGCTCACCGCGTACGGAGCCGGGCTGGCCTGGGGCTCGACCACGCTGGTCTGGCCCGAGGTGCGGGCGGTCACCGAGTGCGGCTGAACCGCAGGCCCGACGCTGCGGCGCCGGACCGGGCCGGTCACCGCGGCCGCTCTACCAGAACGGGGTGTCCCGCCTGCGCCGTTCCCGGTCCACCAGGGCCTGCACGGCGGCCCGGCTGTCGGCGCACAGCTGCCGGGCCGCGGCCGACCGTTCCGCGAAGGACTGGGACCGGGCCGGCGCGGGGATCGGCTCCCCGACGGTGACGATCCACTTCGAGGGCAGCGGGAAGAGCGGGGTGACCGGGAAGAAGGGCAGGCCGAAAAGGCGTGCCAGGGCCGGGATCTCCCCCATCCGGGGGCAGGCCTCCTCGGCGCCGATGACGGACACGGGCACGACCGGGGCGCCGGCCCGGAGTGCGGTGACCGCGAATCCCGGACTGAAGGGGCGGAGCCGGTAGCGCTTGCGAAAAGGCTTCTCCAGTCCGGAGATTCCTTCCGGAAACACTCCGACGAGTTCCCCGGCGTTCAGGTGTTCCAGCCCCAGCAGGGGGTCGAGCGGAATGGCGCCTTTCTTACGGGCGTACGAACCGATCACCGGAACTCGGAACAGCACGGGGGCCGCGGGGACGTGCAGCGGGCGGTGGAGGGTGCGGGCGAAAACCCTCTGGAGGACGAAGGCGTCGAGGCCCCAGGCACCCGAATGATTGGCGACGACGACCGCCGGACCGTCCGCCGGAATGTTCTCGAGCCCCAGCACGTCCAGCCGGAACCAGTCGTCCACCAGCCAGTCGAGGAGGCGGCCCCAGGCGACCTCCCCGGAGTCCCCGAGCAGCCGCTTCACGTTCCTGAGTTCGGCGCCGGCCGCATCGAGCACCTCGATCACATCACTTAAGCTTTCCGACATAAATGATCCCTGCTCTCATGCTTTGAATCATCAAGAAGTCAACAGAGGACGGGTTTTGAGTAAATACCGTGCCGTGATAGTTGTTTGAGCACGAGAACACCCGAGGCGGATTCCGACTTCCGCTCATCGCACTCCCCTTTCACCGCCGGCCGTTGCGACACAATGCTGCAACTGCCTCGATACCGCAAATGAGAGCCCCTTGTGACCACTTCAGCGCAGGAATCCGTCCTCGACGTGATCAGTGAACTGCTCGTCGAGAAGTTCGAAGTCCCCTCCGACGAGGTACGGGCGAACGCGCCGATGCGCGGCCTGCTGACCGACTCCCTCATGGTCGTCGAGATGGCCATCGCCGTTCACGAGGTGCTGGGCGTCAAGGTCGACGAGGAGGAGCTGCGCGAGGCGACCCTCGCCGAGTTCGCCGGATCCGTCGCGGCGCGGCGGACGGAGCGTTGACCCGATGCCGCCCTGAGGCCGTCGTGACCGGGCTCGGCCTGGTCACGGCGGCCGGGTGCGACCGCGAGAGCACCTGGTCGGCCGTACGTGCCGGCCGCTCCACCACGGCCCCCGACCCCGTCCTGGACGGTCTGCCCGTCTCCCTCAGCTGCCGCGTCCCGGAGCTGGACCACCCGGTCCTGCGTCAACGCGGCTCGGCACGGCTGGATCCGGTCTCGCGCTTCGGCCTCGCCGCCGTGGCACAGGCGCTCGACCAGGCCGGGCTGGATCCACAGGAATGGGACGGCGACCGGGTGGCCGTCGTCACCGGCGGCGGCTTCGGCGGGTCGCGGACACAGGAGACCGCGCAGGCCCGACTGGTCGAGCACGGACCGGAGTTCGTCTCCCCCTACTTCCTCACCGGCTACCTGGGCAACATGGTGTGCGCCAACATCGCGCTGCGCTTCGGGGTGACCGGCCCGGCGCTGTCCCTCTCGACGGCCTGCGCATCGGGCACCTCGGCCCTCGGCCTCGCCCGGGACCTGCTCGCGACCGGCCAGTGCGACATCGCGCTCGTCTGCGGCGCGGAGGCGGCCGTGACCCGGCTGAACGTGACCGGATTCGCCCAGCTGGGCACCCTGTCGAGTAAGGGATCCCGGCCCTTCGACGCCGCTCGGGACGGCTTCGTCATCGCCGAGGGGGCCGGCGCCGTCGTCCTGGAACGCCCCGGGCATGCGGCGGCCCGTACGGCCCGCCCGCTCGCCCGCCTGATCGGTTACGCGGCCTCCACCGACGCCCATCACCTGGTGGCCCCGCACCCGGAGGGGCGCGGAGCCGAACAGGCCGTGCGCGCCGCGCTCGCGGACGCGGACATCGGCCCCGGGGACGTCGGCCACGTCAACGCGCACGGCACGTCGACCCGGCAGAACGACGACATCGAGGCCGCCGTCCTGCGGCGCGTCCTCGCCCACCGGCCGCCCGTCACCTCGGCGAAGGGCGCCCTCGGCCACACGCTCGGCGCGGCGGGCGTCATCGAGGCGGCACTCACCGTCCTGGCCCTGGCCGAGGGCACCGTGCCGCCGGTCGCCGGGCTGCGCGAGACCGACCCCGGCCTGGACATCGACGTGGTGAGCGGAGCGGCCCGGATCCACCCGTCGCCGGTCGCCATCAGCAACTCCTTCGGCTTCGGCGGCCACAACGCGGTGGCGGTCCTGGCACGCGCCTGAGCCGGGCGGCGGAGAGGCCCGTGGGCGGACCCGCCCGCACCGCTGCATCGGGTCGGCCGGTCCGGCCGGCTCGGCCGGTCCGACCGCCTCCCGGGCCCGGGCGCAGGCATTCGGGTGGCGGCCCGTCGTGTCGGGCCGACGGCGCGCGCCGGGTTCGCCATCCTGGGCCGGGCACGGCCTCGCGACGGCCGCTGCCCCTCCCCCACGGCGACAAGGAGTACGGCATGCCGACGGATGCGGTCGGGCGTTTCCTCGCGGCTCTGGAACCGCACCAGCGGGAGGCCGTCAGCGGCAGACCGCAGGAGGAGCAGGAGCGACTCGCCGCCGCCTGGGAGCAGGAGCTGGCGTCGGACGACGAACTCGACACCCTCGACGAACTGTCGCCGCCCGCGGCAGAGGCAGAGGCGGCCCGTCGTGTCATGGGCCGTGAATCATGAGACGGCCGCACGGATCGCTCTGATCCTCCGGCCGCCGGACCCCGGACGCCCGACGCCGGACTTCCCGGGAGCGGGAGTCCGGCGTCCGTCTGCTGCTCAGGCCCCGGGGGTGTCGAGCGGCCTCAGGAAGCGGCGCTCGTACCGCTTGATGCAGCGGGTTTCGCGCGCCAGCTCGAAAGCGGCCCGGCACTCCGGGTCGGACATGCTGTCCTCGCGGTACTTCTCATAGGCGGCGAAGCCGGGGAAGGAGAAGAGGGCGTACGCGATGTCGCTGTCGCCCTCGCTGGGCAGGAAGTAGCCGTGGTGGGTGCCTCCGAACCGGTTGACCAACCGGACCCATCGGCGCCCGTACTCCTCGAAGTCCTCGAGCTTGTCGACGTCGATCTCGTACTTCAGATGAATGGTGATCACCACGCCATCATGCCGTCTCCCGCAACTTCCACTGCGGCATCACCAATTGGCGACTTCCACGAGGGGAGCCCGCCAAAGCCTCGTACGCTGCGAGAGGTGGGAGCAGTCACGGAAGGGGGACCTCCATGTCCATGCAAAAGGGTGCCAACGTACCGGTGCCGAGTGCCAGGGTCCGGGTGGAACTGGGCTGGCGGGGCGGGCCCGGAGCACCTGATGTGGACGTGTCGGCCCTGTTGCTGACGGCGGTCGGCAAGGTGCGGTCGGACGACGATTTCGTGTTCTACAACCAGCCCGTGCACCGCAGTGGCGCGGTACGCCACGAGGGAAGGCGCCAGGACGGCACGGGCGTGCTCGAGACGATCGGCGTGACGCTGTCGGCGCTGGAGCAGGAGATCGGGACCGTGGTGGTCGCGGCTTCCACCGACGGCACGTTCGGTCAGGTGTCCGGCCTCTTCGTGCGCGTGCTGGACGCGGACAGCGGCGCCGAGACGGCTCGGTTCGACGCCACGGACGCGACGTCGGAGACCGCGTTCGTCCTCGGGGAGCTGTACCGGCGCAACGGGGCCTGGAAGTTCCGGGCGGTGGGCCAGGGGTACGCCTCCGGGCTGGCCGGGCTCGCCACCGATTTCGGCATCACGGTCGACGATCCTGCTCCCCCGGCCCCGGCCCCGGCCCCGGCCCCAACCTTGTCCTTGTCCGCGCCCGTGCCTGCGCCCGCGCCCCCGCCCGCGCCCGCCCAGCCGGTGCGGCTGTCGAAGATCACTCTGACGAAGGCGGCGCCCGCGGTGTCGCTGGCCAAACAGGGGGCCACCTCCGGCGGTATGCGGGTCAATCTCACCTGGAGCGCCGCCCAGCCGCCGCGCGGCTGGATGCGGAAGGGGCGGGACGCCGTCCGGCTGGAGGACGTCGATCTGGACCTCTCCTGCCTGTGGGAGCTGCAGAACGGAACGCTGGGGATCGTCCACCCCATCAACAACCAGTTCGGCTCCTTCGACCAGCCGCCGTACGTCCAGCTGGACCACGACGACCGGACCGGCGCGAGTGAGGGCGGCGAGAACCTCATGATCAATCTTGATCACGCGGCCGAGATCAAACGCCTCCTCGTGTTCGTGGTCATCTACTCCGGCGCCACGAGCTTCGCGGGGCTCCAGGGTGTCGCGACGCTCCATCCACCCGTGGGTCCGTCCATCGAGGTCCGCCTGGACGAATGCACCGTTCCTTCACCGGTGGCTGCGATCGCGCTGATCGAGAACGTCGGCGGGGAACTGATCGTCCGGCGTGAGGCGAAGTACCTGCTGCTGGCGCCCGGCGTCTTCAAGCAGCAGGCGGCGGACCTCGAGTACGGCTGGGGCATGAGCTGGCAGTCGGCCAGCAAGGACTGACCCCCCACTGCCCTCGGGCCGCCCCGCCCGGAGTAGGTCGAGGCCCGGTGAGGCCTTGGTGACTCATGCGTACTGCACACCTCATCAGTGACAGCCGTGACTGTCGCGGCCCTCGGTCCGAGTGACAGCGTGGGAACGTCACCGACCGAGGGAGCAGGAGTGAACAAGGGGTACGCCGCCTTCTGCGACGCCGACCGCTGGTTCTACGACGCGCCGTACCGGCGGGCCGAGCAGAACTACCCGGCCGCGCTCGCCCCCGTACCGGCGGGGTGGCAGACGCACCGCAGCGGGGACTGGCTGGCGCTGCGCCCCGTCGACGTCCGGCTGCCCCCGCAGGGCTGGAAGATCCACGTCTCGGCGTGCCTGGACAACGCCGAGTCCGTCCTCGAACGGGTCCACCGCTACTGCGTGGACCGGCGGATCGCGTTCAAGTTCGTGCCCAGCCGGTACCTGCTGCACCTGCGCAACGCGAAGTACGCCGACCGCGCGGCGAGCGGCAAGTTCCTCACCGTGTACCCGGCGGACGAGGAGCAGTGCCGGCGCATCGCCGAGGACCTCGACAGGCTGCTGGCGGGTGAGCCCGGCCCGTACATCCTGAGCGATCTGCGCTGGAACGACGGTCCCGTGCACCTGCGGTACGGCAGTTTCACGCTGCGCCACTGCTACGACGACCGCGGCGAGCTCGTTCCCGCGATCGAGGATCCGGACGGCCGGCTGGTGCCGGACCAGCGGGGCCCGGTGTTCCAGCCGCCCTCGTGGGTCGAGCCGCCCTCGTTCCTGGCGCCCCATCTGGCGCGGCGGGCCGCCGTCACCCTCGAAGGCCTCCCGTACACGGTCGAACGGGCCCTGCACTTCTCCAACGGGGGCGGTGTCTACGCCGGCCGTGACGTCCGCACCGGCGAGCCGGTCGTCCTGAAGGAAGCGCGCCCCTTCGCGGGACTCGCAGCCGACGGGGCCGACGCCGTGACCCGGCTGCACCGCGAACGCAGGGCCCTGGAGCAGCTGGCCGGGCTGGACTGCGTGCCCTCGGTCCACGGCACCTTCACCGTCGGCGACCACCACTTCCTGGTGATGCAGCACCTGGAGGGCAAACCCCTCAACACCTACTTCGCCCGGCGGCACCCGCTGATCGAGGCGGACCCCGCTCCCGCGGAGCTCGCCCGGTACACCCGATGGGCGCTGGAGGTCCACCGGCGGGTGACGGAGGCCGTGGAGGCGGTGCACGCCCGCGGCATCGTCTTCAACGACCTGCACCTGTTCAACATCATGGTCACGGAGGACGGTGCCACCGGTGAGATGTCGGTCGCGCTGCTCGACTTCGAGGCCGCCGCCCCGGTCGGCGAGGGACTGCGTCAGACCGTCGCCAACCCGGCCTTCGTCGCCCCGGCCGACCGGCGCGGATTCTCCGTCGACCGGTACGCCCTGGCCTGCCTGCGCCTGGCCCTGTTCCTGCCGCTGACCAGCCTGCTGGTGATGGACCGGGCCAAGGCGGCGCACCTGGCCGACATCGCCGCCGAGCAGTTCCCGGTGCCCCGCGAGTTCCTCGACGAGGCGGTACGGGAGATCCTCGCCGAGTCCGGTGCCGACAGCAGTAGCAGTCGCAGCAGCACCGGACCGGGCGGTCGCGCGATCGTTCCCCACCGCCCCCACCGCCCCTACCTGCCGGTCGAGCCGGGCGACTGGGAAGCCGCCCGCGCCTCGATGACGGCGGCGATCCGGGCGAGCGCCGACTTCGACCGCGAGGACCGGCTCTTCCCCGGGGACACGGCCCAGTTCGCAACCGCCGGCGGCGGCACCGGCTTCGGCAACGGAGCGGCCGGTGTGCTGTACGCCCTCGCCGAGACCGGCGCCGACCCGTGGCCCGAGGCCGAGGAATGGCTGCTGGCCCGGACCAAACAGCCTGCCTCCGGCATGCCGCTGGGCTTCTACGACGGCCTCGCCGGACTGGCATGGACCCTGGAGCGGCTCGGCCACCGCGACCGCGCACTCACCCTCGCCGAACAACTGCTGTGCCAGC
Source organism: Streptomyces sp. NBC_00029 (assembly GCF_045160505.1). Classification (NCBI taxonomy): domain Bacteria; kingdom Bacillati; phylum Actinomycetota; class Actinomycetes; order Kitasatosporales; family Streptomycetaceae; genus Streptomyces; species Streptomyces sp. NBC_00029. The sequence goes on along the minus strand of NZ_CP108292.1, from coordinate 7,928,801 downwards.
CCTGGCAGTCGGCCGGGCCCGACCTGCACAGCGGGCTCGCCGGCATCGGACTGGCCCTGGACTCCCTGGGCTCGGCGACCGGCGAGGGCGCGCTGCACGCCGCGGCCCTGCGCTGCGCCGAGCTCCTCTGCGAACCCGGGGCCGGATCCGGGACCGATCCCGCCGCGGCGGCGGGGGCCGCGGCAGGGAAGGAGCGGGCCGGCCTGCTGTACGGCCGCACCGGCCCCGCCCTCCTCCATCTGCGGCTCCACGAACGCACCGGCGACCCGGAGTCGCTGATCCGGGCCGGCCACGCCCTGCACCGCGATCTCGACCGCTGCGTGACCAGCGCCTTCGGCACCCTGCAGGTCGACGAGGGATGGCGCACGATGCCGTACCTCGGGGCCGGCAGCGTGGGGATCGGCATGGTGCTGGACGACTGGCTAGAGCACGCGCGGGACGACCGTTTCGAACGTGCCCGGCCGGAGATCGTCCGCGCCGCCCAGGCGACCTTCTACGCGCAGCCCGGACTGTTCCGGGGCGCGGCCGGAATGATCCTCCACCTGGCGCGGACCACGACGCCCGGCCCGGGCTCCGCCCCGGGGGACATCGCCCGGCAGGTGGAGGCACTGGCCCGGCACGCGGTCCCGTACAAGGGCTTCCTGGCCTTTCCCGGCGAGCAGATGATGCGCCTGTCCATGGACCTGTCCACGGGCACCGCCGGCGCGCTCCTCGCCCTCGGCGGCGCAGCGCCCGGTGGGCGCGCACACCTGCCGTTCCTCCCGCCGCCGCGGTCGACCGCGGCGGCCCCAGAGCCGGTCCCCCTCGCGGGGGCCGTGACCCATCGGAACACAACAGTGAAGAGGAATCGGACATGACGCTTCTCGACCTGCAGTCGATGGACACCCCGAAGGAAGAGGCCACGGAGGCCGCGCACCTCACCGGTGGCGGTGGCGGCGGGAGCCGCGCCAGCCTGCTCCTCTGCGGCGACAGCAGCCTGAGCATCACGACCTGTAACTGATCAGGTCCTCCCGGGCCCGGGCGGTTCACCGCCCGGGCCCGCACCACACCCCTGGAGCCTGCGCTCATGACTGCGCCAGACCCGGCAGACCCGCCCGGCCCCGCCGACCCGCCCGGCCCCTCCGGCGAGGCAGCGGCGGCCCGCGGTGCCGACCGGGCCCTGCGGGCGGCCGCGCGGCACAGCGCCGGCCGCCTCGCGGCCGCGTCCGCCTGCTCGGTGGCCGCCGCCGGCGCGGCCCTGGCCGAACCGGCGGTCCTCGGCCACACCCTCGACCTGCTGCTGCGGCAGGACCCCTCCGGCGCCCGGTGGACCGCCTGGTGCGCGGCGGTGATAGCCGCCGAGGTCCTGCTCGACGCGGCGACGGCCCGGCTCGGCGGCGGCGTCGACGCGCGCTCCACCGCCTGGCTGCGGCGCCTGGGACTCGGGCGGCTGCTGCGCACCGCCCCGCACCACGCCGCCCGCCACTCCCCCGGTGAACTCTCCGCCCGGCTGACGGCACAGGCCACCACCGCCGGCGCCGTACCGACTGCCGTCATGGGCACGGCCGTTGCTCTGCTTCCTCCGCTCGGCGCACTGGTGGCGCTGTTCCTGGTCGACGTGTGGACGGGGCTGGCATTCCTCGCCGGACTGCCGCTGCTCGTCCTGCTGCTGAGGGCGTTCGCGCGGGACTCGGGCGCCAGCGTCAGCCGCTACCAGGAGGTGCAGCTGGCCATGGCCGGCCGCCTCGTGGAGGCGCTCGCGGGCGCCCGTACCATCGCCGCCGCCGGCACCGCCGAGCGCGAACAGGCGCGCGTACTGGCCCGGTTGCCGGAGCTCGGAGCCGAGGGACGGCGGACGTGGCGGATCTACGGCACGACCGTGGCACGCACCAGTGCCCTCATGCCGATGCTGCTCTACGTGGTCCTCGGCGTGGGCGGGATGCGCCTTGCGGACGGGGCCCTCGGCGTCGGGGGGCTCCTCGCCGCGGTCCGCTACGCGGGGCTCGCCGCCGGGGTCGGCGCCGTGACGGGTCGGCTGGCGGCCGTGGTGCGCGGCCGGGCCGCCGCCCGCCGCACGGCGGCCCTCTTCGACCTGCCCGAACTCCCCCAGGGCGATCGCTGGTTGCCCGAGGACGGACCGGGCACCCTGGAACTTCAGGGCGTACGGGTCGTGCGCGCGGGCGCCGTGGTGCTGCGCGACGTGGACCTGCTGATCCCCGGCGGGACGACCGCCGCCGTCGTGGGCCGCTCCGGCTCGGGCAAGACGACCCTGGCCGCCGTGGCGGGGCGGCTCACCGCGTGCGACGCGGGCCGCGTACTGCTCGACGGTGTGCCGCTGGACGAACTGTCCGGCGAGGAGCTGCGCCGCGAGACCGGCCACGCCTTCGAACGCCCGGCCCTCTTCGGGAAGGACGTCGCGGCCGCCGTCGCCTTCGGCGGCGGACGGGCGGCACCGGACCGGCACGCCGTGCGAGCGGCCGCGCGGGCCGCCGGTGCCGATGCGTTCGTCCGCCGCCTGCCCGAGGGCTACGACACGGCGCTCCCGGACGCGCCCATGTCCGGTGGCGAGCTGCAACGCCTCGGCCTGGCACGGGCGTTCTGCCGTGCGGGGCGGCTGCTCGTGCTGGACGACGCGACGTCGAGCCTGGACACCGTCACCGCCCGCGAGGTGGAGCGGGCCCTGACCCACGACGTCCGGCCGGGCACGCGTCTGGTGGTCGCGCACCGCATCTCCTCGGCCGCCCGCGCCGACCTCGTGGTGTGGCTCGACGCGGGACGGGTCAGGGCGACCGGTACGCACGCGGAGCTGTGGCGGGACCCCGGCTACCGGGCGGTGTTCGGCGACGGGGCGGAGCCCGGCCCGCACCCGCGGCCGGCCGCGGAGCCGCCCGGCCGGGAGGCGGTCCGATGAGCGAAACCGGTACGTGGCGCCGGGTGGCCCGTGAGGGCCGCTGCTTCCTGCGCGGCCGGCACCGTTCGCTGCGCCGGCTCGCGCTGTGGTCCCTGCTGGAGTCCGCGCACACCTTCCTCGGCGGTTACGCGGTGGCCCGCGCCCTCGACGACGGCTTCCTCGCCGGCCGCACCGGTACCGGCATCGGCTGGCTGGCCGTGGCCGGCGCGGGCGCCCTGCTCGGAGCCCTCGCGCTGCGCGGGGTGTTCGGCGGGCTCGCGGACCTGGTCGAACCGCTGCGGGACGGTCTGGTGCGGCGCTCCGTGCGGCAGGCGATCGGGCGGGCCGTCGCCGATCCCGGGCGGGCCGGTGACTCGGGTGCGGTCTCCCGGCTCACGCAGCAGACCGAGATGGCCCGGGACTCCTTCGCCGGACTGGTGCTGATCGCCCGGTCGTTCGTCTTCACCGCCCTGGGCGCGCTGCTCGGCCTGGCGGCGCTGGCTCCCGTCCTGCTGGTCCTCGTCCTGCCCGCGCTGCTCCTGGGCACGGCCGCCTTCCTGGCCACGCTGCACCCGATGGCCGTAGTGCAGCGTGCGGCGCTCGATGCCGACGAGGCGCTGTCCGCGCGCGCCGGCGAACTGGCGGCGGGACTGCGGGACGTCGTCGCGTGCGGCGGCGGGGCGAGCGCCGGGGCGAGGGTGGAGCTGCTGATCGCCGAGCAGGAACGGCTGACCGGGCGCCTCGCGCGGTGGACCGCCCTGCGCACCCTGGCCCTGGGCGTCGCGGGCCGTCTGCCGGTCGTCGTCCTGCTGGCGGGAACGCCGTGGCTGCTCGGGCGCGGGGTGAGTACGGGGGCGGTGGCAGGGGCCCTCACCTACCTCGTGCAGTCGCTGCTCCCCGCCCTGGACGCGCTGATGACGGCGGTGGGCGCGGCGGGCACCCGGCTGCTGGTGGTGCTGGACCGGTTCTGCGAGCCGCGGCCGACGGCGCCGCGGGGGGACGCCCCGCTGCCCACACTGCCCTCTCCTCCCGCGCCACCCGCGCTACCCGTCCCACCCGCGCCGCCCGCGCCGCCCGCGCCCGCCGTCGAACTGCGTCGGGTCCGCTTCGCCTACGGTCCCCGTGCGCACCCCGTGATCGACGGCCTCGACCTGGTGGTCGGGCCGGGCGAGCACCTGGCCGTCGTGGGGCCGAGCGGCATCGGCAAGTCCACGCTCACCGCTCTGATCGCAGGCCTGCTGCCGCCCGGCCGGGGCACCGTACGGGTGGCGGGTGCCCCCGCGGGACGCGCGCCGGGGCACGGTCCCGACGGCCGCCGGACACTGCTGCCCCAGCAGGCGTACGTCTTCACGGGTACGGTCCGCGAGAACCTGACCCACTTCGTCCCCGGGCCGGTGCCCGGCGACGAGGTGGAGCGGGCCACGTCCGTCCTCGGCGCGGACGGACTCGTGGCCCGGCTGGGCGGGCTGGACGCGGTCGTCGACCCGGGCCGGCTCTCACCGGGCGAGCGGCAGCACCTCGCCCTCGCCGCCGCCTACCTCTCCCCCGCCCCCCTGCTGCTGCTGGACGAGGCCACCTGCCACCTCGACCCCCGGACCGAGGAACGCGCCGAGCGGGCGCTCGCCGAGCGCCCGGGCACCCTGGTGGTGGTCGCCCACCGCATCTCCTCCGCGGCCAGGGCCGACCGGGTCCTCGTACTCGACGGGACCCGGGCGGTGTTGGGCACGCATGCGGAGCTCCCGGCCAGGTCGCCCCTGTACCGGGATCTGGTGGGCCTGTGGAACGCGCACGCATGACGGCGCGGGAGGAAACCGGACGGCGGGCGGCTCGGCCGGCGGCTCAGACCCAGCCGGCCCGGCGGGATATCCGGATGGCGTCGATCCGGTTGCGGGCGCCGGTCTTGCGGGTCACGGCGGCCATGTAGTTGCGAACGGTTCCGCTGGCCAGGTGCAGGGCGCGGGCGATCTCCGCGATCGAGTCGCCCTCGGCGGCCCGGGCCAGCACGCTCAGTTCGCGCGGGCTGAGCGGCATCGGATCGGCTTCCATGAAGGCCGAGGCGAGTGTGGCATCGATGAAGCGTTCACCGGCCGAGACCTTGCCGATGGCCCGGATCAGCCGGGCGGGCGAGCCGTCCTTGTCGACGTAGCCGAGTGCCTGGGTCCGGAAGGCGCGCCGCAGCGAGCCGGGCGTGTCGGCACGGGCGAGTACGAGTAAGGGGGTGGGCGAGTGGGGCAGCAGACGGGCGGCGTCGGTGTCCGCGAGGAGGGCGGTCGAGACCCCCGGACAGTCGAGGTCCACGACCGCCACGTCGGGTCGTAAGAACTCCGCCTGGCGCGCGGCGGCCCGCCAGCCGGAGGAGGTGACCTCGAAGTCGCCTTCGGATCTCAGGAGCGCGGCCAGTGCGGACCTTACGAGGCACACGCTGTGCAGCACCAGGACCTTGGTCATCGGGGTTCCCCTCATGTGACGATCGATCAGCATCAAGCGGCTGCCCAGCTACCACCGTGCGGGAACGTCTCCGCGGGAGGCGTGCGGGGGCGCGTGGCCTGAGGCAGACGCTCCGCCAGTGCCACCCCCGGGTGCCTCGTGGCCGTCCCACCTCGGCGGGCGTCGGGAAGGCGCCGCCGAAGCCTTCTGGACGCCAATATCCGGACGGGCTGATTCCGTGCGCATTCGGCAAGATCCACCGCCGGTGCGGTTGTCAGGGCGGGAGGTTTCGGATGCCGCCCGGCGGCCAGACGCGTAGGAGTACCGAACACGCAGTACGGAGCACGGACCACGAGGACAGGAGTACTTCCATGACGACGATGGCCCTGCTGATCGCACCCATGGTGCTGGCCCTGCTGCTCGTCCACCGCGGCGGCGGCCACCGCGCACGCCACCGGGCGAGCCGCTTCTGAGTCGCGCGCACCGGCCGAGGACCGGGACGGGGGCGGCTCGGCGGAGCGCTCGAGAAAAAACTTCGGCGGGCGATGTCGAGAACCCGGAGTCTGCTCCGTCCCCGGGGTGAAGGCGGCCACAATGGGTCGCACCAGCTCCGAGGAGAAGCACCATGGCCAAGTACCTGCTGCTCAAGCACTACCGCGGCGCCCCGGCTCCGGCCAACGACGTGCCCATGGACCGGTGGACGCCCGAGGAGATCTCGGCGCACATGCAGTACATGCACGACTTCGCGGCCCGGCTCGAGACCACCGGTGAGTTCGTCGACGGCCAGGCGCTCGCCCCCGAGGGAACGTTCGTCCGGTACGACGGCGAGGGGCGCCCGCCCGTCACCGACGGCCCGTTCGCCGAGACCAAGGACCTGATCGCCGGCTGGATGGTGATCGACGTCGACAGCTACGAGCGCGCCCTCGAGCTGGCCGGAGAGCTGTCGGCCGCCCCCGGGGCGGGCGGGAAGCCGATCCACGAGTGGCTCGAGCTGCGCCCGTTCCTGGCCGCGCCGCCCACCATCACCGAGTGACCTCGTCCATGGACGAGGCCCTGCTCAGGAGCCTCACACCGAGCGTGCTCGCCGTCCTCGTCCGTCGCGGAGCCGATTTCGCGGCGGCCGAGGACGCGGTGCAGGAGGCGCTGATCGAAGCGGTCCGCACCTGGCCGGCCGACCCGCCACGGGAGCCGAAGGGCTGGCTGGTCACCGTGGCCTGGCGCCGGTTCCTCGACGCGACCCGTACGGACACCGCCCGCCGCAGGCGTGAGGACCTGGTCGACGAGGAGCCGCCGCCCGGGCCCGCGCCCGCGGCGGACGACACGCTCCAGCTGTACTTCCTGTGCGCCCACCCGTCGCTGACGCCGTCGTCCGCGGTCGCGCTCACGCTGCGCGCCGTCGGCGGACTCACCACCCGGCAGATCGCCCAGGCCTACCTGGTGCCCGAGGCGACCATGGCGCAGCGGATCAGCCGGGCCAAGCGCACGGTCTCCGGCGTGCGCCTCGACCGGCCCGGCGACGTCGCCACCGTGCTGCGCGTCCTCTACCTCGTGTTCAACGAGGGCTACTCGGGCGACGTCGACCTCGCCGCCGAGGCCATCCGGCTCACCCGGCAGCTCGCGGCCGCGATCGACCATCCCGAGGTGGCCGGGCTGCTCGCCCTCATGCTGCTGCACCACGCCCGGCGGGCGAGCCGGACCGCGCCGGACGGCAGCCTGGTGCCGCTCGCCGAGCAGGACCGCGGCCGGTGGGACACCGCGGCAATCGCCGAGGGGATCGGGATCCTGCATGCGGCCCTGGCCCGCGACCGGCTGGGAGAGTTCCAGGCACAGGCCGCCATCGCGGCGCTCCATGCCGACGCGCCCACGTCCGGGGAGACGGACTGGGTTCAGATCGTCGAGTGGTACGACGAGCTCGCGCGCCTGACCGACAGCCCGGTCGTGCGGCTCAACCGCGCCGTGGCCGTCGGTGAGGCCGACGGTCCGCGCGCCGGGCTGGCGGCGCTCGCGGAACTGGACGCCTCGCTGCCCCGCCACGCCGCGGTGGCGGCGTACCTCCACGAGCGCGACGGCGACCCGGTGACGGCCGCGCGGCTGTACGCCGAGGCGGCCCGGAAGGCACCCAACCTCGCCGAACGCGATCACCTGACGCGCCGGGCGGCCCGGCTCAACGCCCACCGTCCTCGCTGACGCCTCGCGGGGCCACGGTCGCCGCTGCCGGCGGCGGCCCGGCGCACCTCGGCCTCGCGCACCCGCGGCCTCGCGCACCGCTGCCGAGCCCCCGCGCGCCGTATCCGCGTCAGGGCGGCATCAAGAGTTCCGCCGTGCCCGTATGGAGCGCGTCAAAGGGGCTTAACCCACCGCTGAGCTCGCGGTTTGCTCGTCTTCGGCCATACGGCCGATTCCGTCTCATCACTTCATCCAGGAGCTCACGATGGCCGATCTGGCCTTCGTCGTCACCACGGTCGCGGTCTTCGCGCTGGTGGCTCTCGTCGCCCGAGGGGTGGCCAAGCTGTGAACGCCGAAAACATCGTCGGTCTCGTGGTGGCCGTCTCCCTGCTCGGATACCTCGTCCTCGCCCTCGTGTACCCGGAGAGGTTCTGAGCACCGATATGAGCCCCGAAACCGCCGGTGCGCTCCAGCTCCTCGCGCTGATCGCCGCGCTCGCGCTGGCCCACCGTCCGCTGGGCGACCACATGGCCCGGGTCTACTCGTCCGAGCGGCACTACCGTCCGGAGAAGTGGATCTACAAGGCCATCGGCGCCAACCCGTCCGCCGAGATGCGCTGGCCCGCCTACCTGCGCGGCGTCCTCGCCTTCTCGGCGGTGAGCGTCCTGTTCCTCTACGCCCTGCAGCGTCTGCAGGGCAGCCTCCCGGGCTCGCTCGGCTTCGCCTCGATAGACCCGGACCAGGCGTTCAACACCGCCGCGTCGTTCGTCGCCAACACCAACTGGCAGTCGTACTACGGCGAGCAGGCCATGGGCCACGTCGTCCAGACCGGTGGCCTCGCGGTCCAGAACTTCGTCTCCGCCGCGGTCGGCATGGCCGTCGCGGTGGCCCTCGTACGGGGCTTCGCGCGCTCCCGCACCGGGGAGCTCGGCAACTTCTGGGCGGACCTGGTGCGCGGCACCGTCCGGATCCTGCTGCCGATCTCGGTGGCGGGCGCGCTGATCCTCGTCGCGTGCGGGGCGATCCAGAACTTCGCCGGCATCCACGAGGTCGGCCAGTTCACGGGTGGCAGTCAGCAGTGGAACGGCGGGGCGGTCGCCTCGCAGGAGGTCATCAAGGAACTGGGCACCAATGGCGGTGGCTACTTCAACGCCAACTCCGCCCACCCCTTCGAGAACCCCAACCCGTTCTCGAACGTCTTCGAGATCTTCCTGATCCTGCTGATCCCGTTCGCGCTGACCCGTACCTTCGGCCGGATGGTCGGCAGCCTGCGGCAGGGCTACGCGATCCTCGCCACGATGGCCACCATCTGGATCGGCTTCACCGCGCTGATGATGTGGACCGAGTTCGCGCACCACGGCCCGGCGCTGCAGGCCGCGGGCGGGGCGATGGAGGGCAAGGAGACCCGCTTCGGCATCGCCGGATCGGCGACCTTCGCCGTCGCGACCACGCTGACCTCGACGGGAGCGGTGAACTCCTTCCACTCCTCCTACACCGGCCTCGGTGGCGGCATCACCCTGCTGGGCATGCAGCTCGGCGAGATCGCGCCCGGCGGCGTGGGCTCGGGCCTCTACGGCATGCTGATCATGGCGATCATCGCGGTGTTCATCGCCGGCCTCATGGTCGGCCGTACCCCGGAGTACCTGGGCAAGAAGATCGGCACTCGGCAGATCAAGCTGGCCGCCTGCTACATCCTGGTGACCCCGGCGCTGGTGCTCTGCTTCACCGCCGCGGCGATGGCCCTGCCCACCCCGGGCAACTCGATGGCCAACCCGGGAGCGCACGGCTTCTCCGAGATCCTCTACGCCTACACCTCGGGCGCCAACAACAACGGCTCCGCCTTCGCGGGCCTGAACGCCGACACGCAGTGGTTCAACAGCACCATCGGCATCGCCATGCTGCTCGGCCGCTTCCTGCCGATCGTGTTCGTCCTCGCGCTGGCCGGCTCGCTCGCCGAACAGCGGCCCGTACCCGCCACCGCGGGAACCCTGCGCACGGACAAGCCGCTGTACACCGGGCTGCTCGTCGGCACGATCCTCGTCATCGCCGGTCTGACCTACTTCCCCGCCCTCGCGCTGGGTCCGCTCGCCGAAGGGCTCGCCTCATGAGCACCATCACACCGATCCGTGCCCCGCACCAGGACGGCCCGCCCACCGCAGACAAGCCGGCCGGGCGCGTCGGCGGGGGTCTGTTCGACCCGAAGGCACTCCTCAAGTCCTTCCCCGACGCGGTGCGGAAACTCGACCCGCGCATCATGATCAAGTCCCCGGTCATGTTCGTCGTTCTCGTCGGCTCCGTCGTCACGACGGCGCTGGCGCTGGCCGACCCGGCCAACTGGTTCGGCTGGGCGATCACCGCCTGGCTGTGGCTGACCACGATCTTCGCGAACCTCGCGGAAGCAGTGGCAGAGGGCCGCGGCAAGGCCCAGGCCGACACCCTGCGCAGGGCCAGGACCGACACCGTCGCCCGGCGGCTGAAGGGGACGGCGGAGGAGCGGGTGCCCGGCACCGAGCTGCGCGTCGGCGACCTGGTCGTGTGCGAGGCGGGGGACATCGTCCCCGGTGACGGTGATGTCGTCGAAGGCGTCGCCTCCGTCGACGAATCCGCCATCACCGGCGAGTCCGCACCCGTCATCCGGGAGTCCGGCGGCGACCGCAGCGCCGTCACCGGCGGTACGAAGGTCCTCTCCGACCGGATCGTCGTGAAGATCACGGCCAGGCCGGGCGAGACCTTCATCGACCGCATGATCGCGCTCGTGGAGGGCGCGGCCCGGCAGAAGACGCCCAACGAGATCGCGCTGAACATCCTGCTGGCATCGCTCACAATCGTCTTCCTGCTGGCCGTGGTCACCCTGCAGCCGTTCGCGATCCACGCAGGCGCCGAGCAGTCGATGATCGTGCTCACCGCACTCCTCGTCTGCCTGATCCCCACCACCATCGGCGCCCTGCTCTCGGCCATCGGCATCGCGGGCATGGACCGCCTCGTCCAGCGCAACGTGCTGGCGATGAGCGGACGCGCGGTGGAGGCTGCGGGCGACGTCTCCACACTGCTGCTCGACAAGACCGGCACCATCACGCTCGGAAACCGGCAGGCGTCCGAGTTCGTCCCGGTCAAGGGCGCGTCGGAGGCCGAACTGGCGGACGCCGCCCAGTTGTCGTCCCTCGCGGACGAGACCCCCGAGGGCCGCTCGATCGTGGTCCTGGCGAAGGAGAGGTACGGCCTGCGCGAACGCCGCCGGGGCGAGCTCGCCCACGCGGAATGGATCACCTTCACGGCCCAGACCCGTATGTCGGGGGTCGACGTGGACGGGAGGAAGACCCGTAAGGGCGCGGCCGGTTCGGTCATCGCCTGGGTCGTGGAACGGGGCGGACGGGTCGCCGCCGACGCGGACCTGCTCGCGGCCCGTGTCTCCGAGGCCGGCGGCACCCCGCTCCTGGTGGCCGTGGAGGACGAGAGGGGTGCCCGGATCCTCGGCGTCGTCCACCTCAAGGACGTCGTCAAGGAGGGCATGCGCGAGCGGTTCGACGAACTGCGCCGCATGGGCATCAAGACGATCATGATCACGGGCGACAACCCGCTCACGGCCAGGGCGATCGCAGAGGAGGCCGGCGTCGACGACTTCCTCGCCGAGGCCACTCCCGAGGACAAGATGGCCCTCATCAAGCGGGAACAGGCGGGCGGCAAGCTCGTCGCGATGACGGGCGACGGAACGAACGACGCGCCGGCCCTGGCCCAGGCGGACGTGGGCGTGGCGATGAACACGGGCACCTCGGCCGCCAAGGAGGCCGGGAACATGGTGGACCTGGACTCGGACCCCACCAAGCTCATCGAGATCGTGGAGATCGGCAAGCAGCTCCTCATCACGCGGGGCGCGCTCACGACCTTCTCCATCGCCAACGACGTCGCGAAGTACTTCGCGATCATCCCGGCCATGTTCGCAGTGGTTTACCCGGGACTCGACAAGCTCAACATCATGGGCCTGGCCTCTCCCGAGTCGGCCATCCTCTCCGCCGTCGTCTTCAACGCGCTGGTCATCATCGCGCTCGTGCCGCTCGCCCTGAAGGGCGTGCGGTACAGGCCGACCAGCGCGGACAGGATGCTCCGTCGCAACATCGGGGTCTACGGACTCGGCGGCCTCGTCGCCCCGTTCATCGGCATCAAGCTCATCGACATGATCATCACCCTCATCCCCGGACTCGCCTGAATCAGGAAAGTGCTGATCCGCCATGACCAACTCAGTTGCCAACACCGCGCGCCTGATCGGCGCGGGCCTGCGGGCACTCCTCGTCCTGACGGTGCTGTGCGGGGTCCTCTACCCCCTCGCCGTCACCGGTATCGCCCAGGTCGCCTTCGACGACCGGGCCAACGGCTCCGAGATCAAGGACGGGGACGGCCGGGTCGTCGGCTCGTCCCTGATCGGGCAGAGCTACGACCTGCCGAAGCAGAACCCTGACGACCCGGAGGAAGTCGCCCGGCCGGACCTGCGGTGGTTCCAGCCTCGTCCTTCCCACGGTCTCGGCGCCAACAGCGTCAACACCCAGTACGCGCTGATCCTCTCGGGCGCCACCAACAAGGCCGCCGACAACCCGGACCTGGTGGGGCAGGTCGAGGACGCCAGGGCCGCCGTGATCGCGGACAACACCACGGCCGCACACACGGTGAAGCCGCAGGACGTGCCGGCCGACGCCGTCACCTCCTCCGGCTCCGGCCTCGACCCGGACATCTCCCCGGCCTACGCCAGGCTCCAGGTCCACCGGGTCGCCGAGCGCAGCGGCCTCGACGTCAGGCAGGTCGAGAGGCTCGTGGAGAAGCACACCGAGGGCCGCACCCTCGGCTTCCTGGGCGAACCCCGCGTCAACGTCCTCCGGTTGAACGTCGCCCTCAAGGCACTGGCCGCCGAGAGCGGGTGATCCGCGCTGCGGGTCAGGGCGCCGTCGGTACGTAGGCCGGCGAAGTCGCCGGCGTCGGGGCCCATCTCGTGGGCGTGGGTTCCGGCGCGAACGGCCCGGCCCGGTTGGTCATGAGGATCATCATCGTCGCGACGAAGATCAGGGTGATGACGATCAGGGCCAGCCCCACCGGGTTGTCGGGGTTGAGGTGGTAGCGGTTCGTGCCCCACTTGCTCCGCTTGAAGACCGGCTCGTCGTCGTGGTGCACGTCTGACCTCCCTGGTGGGCCCGCCGGCCGGCGCCGAGGGCCACTGCGGTCGGGGAACTGTCCGACGATTCTGCCTTGTTGATCGAATCCGACCTGGGTGCGGGGGGTCACCTCGCGTCGACGGCCCCGGTCCGGGGTCGCCGCCGAAGGATGACGGTGTGGACGAGCAGGCCCGCCGCCGCGCCGGCCACGTACCAGAACAGGTCGGGTGCGTTGAAGGTGGAACCGAGGACCAGTCGGGCCACCGTGCTGTGCCGGGACAGCTCTGCCGGTACGGCGCTGAGCTGGAGGAACTCGACGGCCCAGCTGGCGGCCAGCGCGACCCCGGCCGCCCGCACGGGTGTCATCCGGGGCGCGACCGATACGACGAGGGCCAGCAGCAGGACGGTGTACAGCGCGTCTCCGCCGTACTTCGCCACGCTCCCCGCCGCGACGGCCCGCAGCCCGAGCCCCGCGGCCACGGTCACCGCGGCGGCCGCCGCGGCCACCAGCCGGGTCCGTGCGGGGTCGGTGGCGGAGGCCGGGGTGGCGCCGGCGGCACTGTCACGGCGTCGGGACACAGGATGTACGGGGTTCGCGCGTTTCACGGGGTCATACTGCTGGAGCCCCGGGGAGCGCTGGACGGCGCCCCGGGGACCGGGCTTCGCAGAACACCCCCTATCGGGTGGGGTAGTCCGTGTAGCCGCGGGCGTCGCCGCCGAAGAAGGTGGACGGGTCCGGGGTGTTGTAAGGGCCTTCGGTGCGCAGGCGCTCGGGCAGGTCCGGGTTGGCCAGGAAGAGGGCTCCGAAGGCGAGGAGGTCGGCGACTCCGTCGTCGACCAGCGTGAGGGCGCGGTGGTCGGTGGGGCCTTCGGTCGCCGGGTTCAGCACGAGGGGGCCGGAGAACTGCTTGCGCAGGGCGAGGGTGGCCTCGCGCGCCTCGGGGCCGTGTTCCAGGACGTGCAGGTAGGCCAGGCCGAGCCCGTCGATCTCCTTGACCAGGGCCTCGTAGGCGGGCTGGGGGTCGGGCTCGGAGATGTCGTTGTACGTGTGCCCGGGCGAGACGCGCAGCGCCGTGCGCTCGGCGCCGATCGCGGCTGCCACCGCCTTGACGACCTCCACCGCGAAGCGGATCCGGTTCTCCACCGGGCCGCCCCACTCGTCGGTGCGCAGGTTGGAACCGGGGGCCAGGAACTGGTGGATCAGGTAGCCGTTGGCGCCGTGCAGCTCCACGCCGTCGAACCCGGCCTCCACCGCGTTGCGGGCGGCCTCCGCGTAGTCGGCGACGGTCTGCCGTACCTCGGCTCCGGTCAGCTCGTGGGGGGTCACGAAGTCCTTCATGCCGTCGCCGGTGAAGAGCTGCCCCTGGGCGGCCACGGCCGAGGGGGCCACGGGAACCAGGCCGTCGGGCAGCAGGCTCGGGTGGCCGATGCGGCCGGAGTGCATCAGCTGGGCGAAGATCCGGCCGCCTGCCGCGTGCACGGAGTCGGTGGCCCGGCGCCATGCCGCGACCTGCTCGGCGCTGTGCAGGCCGGGGGTGAAGGGGTAGCCCTGCCCGACCACGGACGGCTGGATGCCCTCCGTGATGATCAGACCGGCGGATGCGCGCTGGGTGTAGTACTCGGCCACGAGTTCGGTGGCGATACCGCCCTCACCTGCGCGGCTGCGGGTCATGGGCGCCAGGGCGATCCGGTTGGAGAGGGTGGCACCGGCCAGGTGGACGGGTTCGAAAGCGCTGGTCATTTTCGCCTCACAGAGTTAGTTGGTCGGCCAATGATTGGCTCCGGGATGCAGCGTACCTCATTACTTGGCCGACCAAGGTAAAATGTGGGTGGCCGGTAGAATCCACCCCGGAACCGCCGGACCCACGACCTGGAGGAGCACTCCCATGACCGCGGAATCCGCACAGGAGCCGACTGCCGCCCCGCAGTGCGCGGCAGCGCCCGGCGCCGTGCTGGACGGGCCGGTGAGTCATGCGATCAGCCGCGTCGCCCGGCTCCACCGGATCGCGGCGGGCCGGGTCCTGCGGGACCTGGGGCTGCACCCGGGGCAGGAGTTCCTGATGATGCACCTCTGGGACAGCGGGGCCGTGCGCCAGTCCGAGCTGATCAAGGCGGTCGGACTCGACCCCTCGACGGTGACCAAGATGCTCCAGCGCCTGGAGCACTCCGGCCACGTGCGGCGCCGCCCGGACCCCTCGGACCGGCGTGCCTCCCTGGTCGAGGCGACGGACGCCAGTTGCGGGCTCCTGGTCGAGGTCCGCAGGGCGTGGGGCGCATTGGAACGCCAGACCCTGGACGGCCTGGACGACACCGAACGCGCCGAACTGACCCGCCTCCTGGGCAAGGTCGAAGCGAGCCTGTGCGCGGAGGCCGTCCGGGGCGGCGACACGGAGTGCGATGCCGCGTACAAGGGGCCCGTCGACTGCTGAGCCGTCCCTTTCGGACCCCGTCGGGCCCGCGATGGCCATGGGGGGCGATTTCACCCGGCATGACAGAGAATGCCCATGAGGGGCATCCTCAACCGATGTCGGCATGTGTGGATCGGCGGCGGCCCGAAGGTCGTGGGACATGGCTACTGCAACACTCCAGAGCACCGAGCTGACCACGGCCTGCCCGAGCCCGGAAGATCCCGTGGCACGCCCGGCGGCCCCGGACGAACTCGCCTCCGCGCGGCCCACGGTGGACCGGCTGAGGGCCGCCTACCCCCTGATCGACGCGGCCGTCGTCGAGGCGACGGTCACGGCCGCCTACCACTGGTTCCGCGAGGCCAGGGTCAGGGCCTACGTACCGATCCTGGCCGAGCGCCGGGCCCGGAAGGCGCTCGGCGCCGTCCGGACGGATGTGGAGGCCGGGAGCTGATGTCCGACAAGAGGGCCGAGCGCATCGCGGACTTCATCGAGCCGCTGCGGGTACCGCCGGGATCGGAGGTGGACCTGGAGCGGGACTTCGACCCCCGCTACAAGGCCGGCCTCAAGAAGCGCGATGGGGCCGAGCTGCTGCGGACCGGGGTGTCACTGCTCGCCGAGTACCAGGAGCGGCTGGCCGCCCAGGACGCGTACGGCGTGGTGCTCTGCCTCCAGGCGCTCGACGCCGGGGGCAAGGACGGGACGATCCGCCACGTGATGAGCGGGGTCAATCCCCAGGGCGTACGGGTCAGCAGCTTCAAGGTGCCCTCCACCGAAGAGCTCGACCACGACTACCTGTGGCGGTACGCCCGGCGGCTGCCCGAGCGCGGCGAGATCGCCATCTTCAACCGCTCGCACTACGAGGAGGTCCTCGTCGTACGGGTCCACCCCGAGCTCCTCCTCCGGCAGAAGCTGCCGGAGCGCGCACTCGGGGAGGGCATCTGGGACCGGCGGTACCGCGAGATCAACCGCTGGGAGCGCTACCTCACGGACAACGGGTTCAAGGTCGTGAAGATCTTCCTGAACCTGTCCAAGGAGGAGCAGCGCACCCGCTTCCTGAAGCGGATCGACCGGCCGGAGAAGAACTGGAAGTTCTCCGCGGCCGACGTCCGGGAACGCCACCGGTGGGACGACTACCAGGAGGCCTTCTCCGAGATGCTGTCGGCCACGAGCACGAAGTGGGCTCCGTGGTACGTCGTTCCGGCGGACCGGAAGTGGTTCGCACGGATCTGCGCGGCGGCGGTCCTCGCGCACACCCTGATGGACATCGATCCGCGGTATCCCGAGCTGGCCGAAGAGGCGCGGAAGGATCTCCTCGGCACGAAACGGGCTCTGGAGAAGGAGGCCCCGGAGGGGGCACCGGCCGATCCCTACGCCGACCGGCACCCGCAATCGGAGGAGACCGGCCGGCACGGCCGCGGGCCGAAGAAGAAGCGTGGCCGGTAACCCCCGGATGGCACGCTACCGGCCCGGACGCGTCCGCGGCCCCGGATCGGAGGCACAACCATGACGGTGCGGTCGGATTCCGCGGGGCAGGCGCCCCGGGCCGGCGGGGACGGCTGGTACGCGCGCTCCCCCGAGGAGGTCGTGGCGGCGTTCGGTGTCGATACCGCGGCCGGTCTGTCCGCGGCGCGGGCCGCGGAACTCCTGGCCGCGAACGGCCCGAACGCGCTGCCCGAGGAGCGGCGGACCCCGGCCTGGCGCCGGTTCCTCGCCCAGTACCGCAGTTACATGCAGCTGGTCCTCGTGGTCGCCGCGATCGTCTCCCTGGTCATCCAGGAGTGGACCACCGCGATCCTGCTGATCGTGCTGACCCTGCTCAACGCGGTCGTGGGCCTGCGCCAGGAGGGCAAGGCCGAGAGCGCCATGAACGCGCTGAAGTCGATGATGAAGACGACGGCTCGGGTGCGCAGGGACGGCAGGGAGGCCGAGATCCCCGCCGAGCAGCTCGTCGACGGCGATGTCGTGCTCATCTCGGCCGGAGACCAGGTGCCGGCGGACGGGCGTCTCGTCGAGGCCAGTGCCCTGCAGATCGACGAATCGGCGCTCACCGGCGAGAGCGTCCCCGCCGCGAAGGACACCGGTCCGCTGGCGGGCAGCCGGCTGTCGCCCGGCGACCAGACCAATACGGCGTTCATGAACACCCCGGTCACGCACGGCAGCGGAGTCATGGTCGTCACCGCCACCGGCGCGGACACCGAGCTGGGCAAGATCTCCGGGATGCTGTCGGCCACCGAGAAGGAGGTGCCGCCGCTCACCAAGGAGCTCGACCGGCTGACGCTGTGGATCACGGCGGCGGCCGGCCTCACCATGATCGTGATGTTCGCCCTGGGACGCCAGCGGGACCAGGCCTGGGACGTCCTGTTCGTCAGCGCGGTCTCCCTGGCCATCGCGGCCATCCCCGAGGCCCTGCCGACCGTGACCCAGGCGATCCTGTCCGTCGGCAGTCTGAATCTGGCGAAGCGGAACGCCATCGTCAAGGAACTGCCGTCGGTCGAGACGCTGGCGTTCACGTCGGCGATCAACTCGGACAAGACCGGCACCCTGACGATGAACCAGATGACCGCGGTCGAAGTGCTGAGTCCCACCGACCGGTACACGGTGTCCGGGACGGGCTACGGGCTCGCGGGGAAGGTCCACCACGCCGCCGGCTCCACCGGGTCCGGGTCCGCCGGGGCCGCGGCGGGGATCGAGGACGCGATCCTGCCGTACGTGGTGGCCAGCGACGCCAAGCTGGTGGGCGGCGAGGTGGTGGGCGATCCCACCGAGGGCGCGCTGCTGGTGCTCGCGCACAAGGCCGGCCTGGACACCGACGCCACCCGTGACGCACTCCCCCGGCTCGCGACCCTCCCGTTCGACCCCGAGTACAAGCTGATGGCCACCTTCCACTCGGCCACCGACCCCTCCGGCCGGCAGGTCGTGCGCTGCTTCGTCAAGGGCGCCGCCCCGGCGGTGATGGCGCGGGCCGCCAGCGCGCTCGCGGCGGGCGAGACGGTCCCCTGGGACGCCGGTCTGCTGCGCCGTGCCGAGTCGCAGAGCGAGCGGATGGGCAGTGAGGGACGCCGGGTGATGGCCGCGGCCACCCGTGACCTGGACCCGGACGAGTTCGATCCGGACGGCGACCTGCTCGGGTACGTCACCGAGCTGCGGATGGCCAGTCTCGTGGGCATGGTCGATCCGCCGCGGGAGGAGGCCAGGGCCGCGGTGGCCGACGCGCAGGCGGCGCACATCCGGGTCCGCCTGGTCACCGGGGACGACGTCACGACCGGGGCTGCGATCGCCCGGCAGATCGGGATCCCCGGCGAGGCCGTCCTCGGCTCCGATTTCGCCGCCATGAGCGAGGAGGAGCAGCTCGCCCGCATCGAGGGAATCGGTGTGGTGGGGCGGGTCGCCCCGGAGCACAAGGTGCTCCTCGCGAACACGCTGAAGAAGAAGGGCGAGGTCGTGGCGATGACCGGGGACGGCGTCAACGACGCCCCGGCCATCAAGGCCGCCGACATCGGCATCGCCATGGGCAGCGGCACGGACGTGGCCAAGAACGCCGGGCGCATGATCCTGTCCGACGACAACTTCGCCACCATCGTCTACGCCGTGGAGCAGGGCCGGACGATCTACGACAACCTCACCAAGTACATCCGGTTCGTGCTGCTCCTGCTGGTCACGTTCGTGCTGACGTTCCTCGGCGCGACCGTCTTCAACATCGCCGCCGGGGAGCCCTTCACCCCGCCCCAAGTGCTGTGGATCCACTTCGTCGTCAACGCCTCGTTCGGCTTCGCGCTCGGCTTCGACCGGGAGAGCGCCGGACTCATGCGGCGCCGCCCGCGTCCGCGCGGGGAGTCGGTGCTCACGCGGCCCGTGCTCGTCACGGTCGGCCTGGGCGGGCTGGCGATCACCATCCTCCTGCTCGGACTGATCACGCTCGGCGAGACCCACTTCGGCGATATCGAGACCGGCCGGTCGATCGCCTTCACCGCCTTCTCGCTCTGCCTGATCGTGGCGGCCTTCGAATGCCGCAGCGAGACCGAATCCGTGCTGACGACCTCCACCTTCGACAGCAAGCAGATGAACTGGGTCGCCCTGGCCCAGTTCGTGCTCGCCGTGCTGGTGACCCAGATGGACGGCTTCGGCCGCGTCCTCGGGACGACCGAGATCGACGCGCGGCAGTTCGGATGGGCGCTGCTGGCCGCCGTCGCACTCCTGCTCGTCTGGGAACTGGGCAAGCTCGTGGCCCGCCGGTCGAGAGCCGCCTGAGGAAGGGCCGGTACGTGACCACCCGGCGCGACGGCCACGCCGTTCTCTCCCGCTTCCGGGCGGTTCCCGGTATCCGCGCGGTGTCGTCCTACCGGCGCGAGTGGCTGGCGAAGGACCTGGTCGCGGGAGTCGTCCTGACCACGCTGCTGGTGCCGCAGGGCATGGCGTACGCCGAACTGGCGGGCCTGCCGGCCATCACCGGCCTGTACACGACGATCCTCTGCATGCTCGGGTACGCGGTGTGCGGGCCCTCCCGGATCCTGGTGCTGGGCCCGGACTCCTCGCTGGGACCGATGATCGCCGCGACCGTGCTGCCCCTGGTGGCGGCCGACGGGGATCCCGACCGGGCCGTCGCACTGGCGTCGATGCTCGCCGTCATGGTGGCGGCCATCATGATCCTGGCCTCGGTGGCGAAGCTCGGTTTCATCGCCGACCTGATCTCCAAACCGACGATGATCGGCTACATGAATGGCCTGGCCCTGACCATCCTGATCGGTCAGCTGCCCAAGCTTCTCGGCTTCAAGGTCGAGGCGGACAACCTGATCGGCGAGTGCGTCGGCCTCGTGGAGAAGATCGCCGACGGGGCGGTCGTACCGGCGGCGGCCGCCGTGGGTCTCGGCGGGATCGCCCTGGTCCTGATCCTGCAGCGCTTCCTGCCGAAGGTCCCGGCCGTCCTCGTGATGGTGGTCCTGGCGATCGCCGCGGCCACCGCCTTCGGCCTCGGCGAGCACGGCGTCGGCCTGGTCGGGGTACTGCCCGAGGGCTTCCCGCCGTTCACGATCCCCGAGGTACGGCTCGCCGACGTCGCGCCGCTGCTCGGCGGCGCGCTGGGCATCGCTCTGGTGTCCCTGGCCGACACCATCTCCAACGCCTCCGCCTTCGCCGCGCGCTCCGGCCAGGAGATCCGCGGCAACCAGGAGATGGCGGGCGTCGGTGCGGCCAACCTGGCGGCCGCGCTCTTCCAGGGCTTCCCGGTCAGCAGCAGCGGGTCCCGGACGGCCGTGGCGGAGCGCGCGGGGGCCAGGAGCCAGCTCACCGGGGTCGTCGGAGCGGCGCTGATCATCCTCATGCTCGTGGTGGCGCCGGGCCTGTTCCGCAACCTCCCCCAGCCGGCCCTGGCCGCCGTGGTCATCACCGCGTCACTGTCCCTGGCGGACGTCCCGGGGGCCGTACGGCTCTGGCGGCAGCGCCGGGCGGAGTTCCTGCTGTGCTTCGCGGCCTTCGTCGGGGTCGCCCTGCTCGGCGTGCTGCCCGGGATCGCCATCGCCGTGGGCCTGTCCGTCCTCAACGTCTTCCGGCGCGCCTGGTGGCCGTACGACACCGTACTGGGGCGGGTGCGGGGCCTGGAGGGCTACCACGACATCCGTTCCTACCCGCAGGCCGAACAGCTGCCGGGCCTGGTCATCTACCGGTTCGACGCCCCGCTCTTCTTCGCCAACGCCAAGACCTTCCGCGACGAGATCCGGCGGCTGGCCGCCGCGGATCCGCGGCCGAGCTGGATCGTGGTCGCGGCGGAGCCCATGACCGATGTGGACACCACCGCCGCCGACGTGCTGGAGGAGCTCGACGAAGCGCTCAACGAGGAGGACGTGCACCTCGTGTTCGCGGAGCTCAAGGACCCGGTGCGGCAGAAGATCGAGCGGTACGAACTCACCCGGACCATCGACCCCCGCCACTTCTTCCCCACCGTGGAGGCCGCCGTCGCCGCCTTCCGCCTGCGTACCGGAGCGCAGTGGACCTCTGCGTCGGCCACCGCCGCCACCCCGGAGGAACCGCCCGCCGACGAGAAGTGACGGCGAGGGGTGACGGAGAGGAGCGAGGCGGGAGGTGACGGCCCGACGGGTGCGTGGAACGCGCCCGCCGCGGCCCGCCGACCGCGGGCTTTCGCCCCGGATGGCAGGACCGGCCGGGCCGCGGGACCATGACGACGGAGGAAGCGATGACCGATGACCAGCCGGCGCCTGCACCGGGAGAGCCCGCGCAAGGAGAGCCGGCACCGCGCACACACCGTCTCGTGCCCCGCCTGACGCTGCCCGGCTGCTGGGGCGCGCTCCTCCTGGCGTGCCTGTCCTTCACCCCGTCACTGCTCCCCCGCGGAGGCGTGCTTCAAGGACTGGTCTGCGGCATCGGCGCGGCCATCGGCTACGGGCTGGGCGTGATCTCGGCCTACGTATGGCGCGCCTTCGCCGACCGTGACGCCCGCACTCCCTCGCGCCGGTCCTGGATCGTCCTGGCGGTCTGCGCGGTCGTCCTCTTCGGTGTCGCGTTCGGGCTCGGCCAGTACTGGCAGCACCGTATCCGCGGGCTCATGGGGGTCACCGACTACAGCGCGCTCGCCACCGTCGCCTGCCCCTTCGTCGCCGCGCTCGTCTTCCTCCTCCTGCTGCTGGCCGGGCGCGGGCTACGAGCCCTGTACCGCCGGGCCGCCGATCTGCTCGACCGCTGGATCGGCCGGAGGGCGGCCCAGGTGGTCGGCTGGCTCCTGGTGGCGGGCCTGGCGTGGGCCGCGTTCTCCGGGCTGCTGCTGAACGGCTTCGTGAACGCCTCCAACGAGGCCTTCTCGCTGCGGGACACCGAAACCCCGGAAGGCGTGCACCAGCCCACGTCGTCCCTGCGTTCGGGCGGGCCCGGCTCGCTGGTGCCGTGGGACTCGCTGGGCCGGGAGGGCCGGGCGTTCACCGGCAAGGGACCGACCGCCCAGGAGATCGGCGCGTTCACCCGCCGCACGGCGCAGGAGCCCGTCCGGGCGTACGCCGGGCTGGAGACCTCCGGCGACACGGAGACCCGGGCGGCACGGGCCGTCGCGGACCTCGAACGGGCGGGCGGCTTCGAGCGCGAGAACCTCCTCGTGATGACCACCACGGGCAGCGGCTGGGTGGATCCCGCCGCGGTGGACTCCTTCGAGTACCTCGGCAACGGGGACTCCGCCAGTGTGGCGATCCAGTACTCGTACCTGCCGTCGTGGATGTCGTACCTCGTCGACCAGTCCAAGGCGCGCGAGGCGGGCCGCGACCTCTTCGACGCGGTCTACGACAAGTGGTCCAAGCTGCCTCAGGACCAGCGCCCGCGGCTGTTCGTGGCGGGTGAGAGCCTGGGGTCGTTCGGCGGTGAGACGGCCTTCAGCGGCGAGTACGACCTGCGCAACCGCACGGCAGGCACCGTTTTCGCCGGCCCGCCCAACTTCAACACCCTGTTCCGCGAGTTCAGCGACCACCGCGACGCGGGCAGCCCCGAGATCGAGCCCGTCTACCGGGAGGGCCGCACCGTCCGCTTCACCGACGACCCGGAAGCCGGGCTGCCTCCGGCGGACCGGCCGTGGGACGGCACGCGGGTCCTCTACCTCATGCACCCGTCCGACCCGATCGTCTGGTGGAGCCCGCGGCTGGCGCTCTCCGAGCCCGACTGGATCGGCGAGAAGCCCGGGACGGACGTGCTCGGCGCGATGGTCTGGATCCCGTTCGTGACCTTCTGGCAGGTCACCGCCGACCTGCCGTTCTCCACGGGCGTGCCGGACGGCCACGGCCACACGTACAAGGCCGCGTACGTCGACGCCTGGAACGCCGTCATGCGGCCCGACGGGTTCACCGCGCAGGACCTGGACCGGCTGAAGAACATCGTCTCGCCGCCGCCGGAGTGAGCCCGCTCAGCGAAGCAGGAACCCGGCGAGGTAGCCGAGCGCGTTGACCGCCCAGTGCAGACCCATGGGAGCCAGCAGGCTGCCGCTGCGGCGGCGCAGTTCGCAGAACAGGACGCCGGCCGCCGCCGTGAAGAGCACGGCCCCCGCAACGGCCAGCGCGGCTCCGAGCTCGGATTCACCGACGACCGAGGTCAGGGCCGGCTTCGCGGTAGCCAGGTTCAGCGACGGGAGCACGTGCCACAGGCCGAACAGCAGGCTCGACACGGCGGTCGCCCACACCGCGCCGCGGACGCGGAGCACGAGACCGTAGAGCACGCCGCGGAAGGCGACCTCCTCCAGCAGGACCGTGCCGAGGGGGACCAGCACGAAGGCGCGCAGCATCACCTCGCTGCCGTCCATCCCGCTGTACCGCTCGTCCTCGAACAGCGTCCTGGTGGCCGGCAGCAGGGCCCCGGCCAGGTAGACGACAGCGACCAGGCCGATCAGGGCCAGCGCCCAGCGGGCACCGCGGGCCAGCGTGCCCGGCGCCAGGCCGGCGTCCGCGAGGGTACCGCCCGCCCGGCGCAGCACCCCGAGCAACAGGCAGCTGACCACGACGGCCGTCACCACGCCCCACAGGCCCGACCAGCGGTGCACTGCCAGATTGGTGACGCCGAGGACGGCGACCGTGATGGCCACGGCCGTCCAGGTACCGAGCGGCCGCCGGAGCCGCCGGGCGCCATCGGGGGTACTGCGGGGCATGGGATCCCACCTCGGTCGTGACGACAGTCGGCGCACGCGGCCGGTCCCCCGGCGAAACCCTGGACCTCCTCGTTCGAGCGGCCGATCCCGTGCCGGAACATCCCCATTGTTTCCGGCTTCACGCAGGTCAGCATCATCTGACGGTCGGGGGTGTCGGCTCGGGAGGGGCGGCTCGTGCAGGGCGGGACCGGTGCGCTGCGGCCCGGGTCCCCGGCCGCCGGGCGGGCCGCGCCCGGGCGTTAGGCTCGGCGGATGATTCCCGAACAGCCCCCGAAGATCGTCACGCGCGAGGACGACGGGTGGATCCGTGCCTATGTGATGGCCGCCGGCTCCTTCGGGGCGCTGGAGCCCGCCGCGGTGTTCCGGCCGCGCGCCGGCGACGAGGCCGTGGCATCGGCCGTCCGGTCCGACTTGGAGCGCGTCGTGTACACGACGCGGAACGCGGTCGTCTGCCTCACGCGCGACGGCGACCTGGTGTGGGAGTCGGCGTTCGAGCCGCATTCCGACGTGCCCCACGGCCACCGGCCCGACTGCGTGCTGTCCCTGGACGGCCGGACCGTGTGGGTGTACCGGCCGGACGCGATGGCGCTGCGCGGGGGCGGGGACCAGTGGGTCGTGTACGACGCCGACAGCGGGGCGGTCCTCGCACGCCGCGAGCTGGAGACGGCCGGGCACGGGGCCGGCCACCACGTGCACCCCGTGGACGGCAGCGTCTACCTCGGCATCGGTGAGGGCCAGGACGGATCCGTCATTCTCAGGGGTGTGCCCGGCGCCGACGGCGAGGTGCGGTTCGTGACGTATCCGTCGTGGGACCGCTGCCTGATCGGCCTGGCGCCGGGTGGACGGCAGTTCATGACCGTCGACCACGGGCAGGAGGACGTCGCCTTCCACGACCACCCCAGCGGGGACGTGCTGTTCACCCTGCCCGTCGGGGCCTTCGGGTACGACCCCGAGGACACCTGTGTGGAATGGAGCGGGGGCTACCTGACCCCGGACACCGCCGTCGTCACCCTGGGCGGTGAGCGCGAGGACGAGGAGGAGTGGTTCCGCCACTACCTGATCGACGTGCACACGGGCACGGTCAGCGGTGAGTTCGCCGTCGAGGCGAGGCACCCGTACGAAGTGGAACCCCTGGGCGACGGCTCCTGGCTCACCGGCGGCCCCGACGGTCCGCCCGTCCGCCGGTCCCGCGCACCACTGCCGTCCGCACCCGCAGGTCCGGCAGGCTGACGGACGGTCACCGGCGGGCCCGTCGGCCGCAGTGGGGCCCTGCGGCCGACGGACGTCCTCGCCGCCCCGTCGTACGTCCCGTCCTCGCGTCCGGTCCGGCTACGCGGCGCCCGTCATCCGGGCGAACACCACCACGTTGCTGTCGTAGTAGTGCTTACCGGCGTCGAAGTTGCCTCCGCAGGTGACCAGTCGAAGGCCCGCGTGGTCGAGGTTCTTGTAGACCTCCAGCGTGGGGAACTCGGCCTTCGGGTACTCCGCGACCCGGTCCACCGTGAACGTGACCGTCTTGCCGTCCCGCCGTGTCACCTTGATGGTGTCGCCGCCCTTCATCGTCTTCAGCTTCTCGAACACGGCGGACGCTCCGTTCCACGTGACGTGCCCGGCGATCACGGCCGGCCCCTGGGAGCCGGGCGTGGGCCCCGGCTCGTACCAGCCTGCGAGCGCGGGATCCTTCGGGGTCTGCATGGTGCCGTCCGTGTTCTGCCGCAGCGTCTCCAGGGAGCTGGACACGTTGAGTGAGGGGATCGTGATCTTCTGCGGCTCCGACCGGGCCAGGGCCTGCTCGGCCTTGCCCGCGCCCGCACCCCCGGCCGTACCGTTCTGGGATCCGTCCGCGGGTGCCGCCGGGACACCACCGGCGGGCGCCTTCCCCGTGGGTGCGGCGTCAGCGGCGGCCGGTGCCCCGCCCCGCAGCGTCCCCTCCGGTACGGGCGGCTTCGCCGCGTTCTGGCCGCCGCACCCCACGAGGAGGAAGCCGGCGAGGACGGCGGCGGCCAGGGGGCCTGCGATCCGGCGGCGGCGGGGCCGCGTGCCGGACGCGTAGGCCGTGGAGAACTCGGGGACCGGCTTCACGCGCCGCTCCCGGTGGTCTCCCGGCGGCCGGGGAGGCCGCCGACGCGCTTGCGCCCGATGGCCACCGCACCGGCCACCACCGCGAGTACGGTGATCGCCACGCCGTCGCGCACCGTCACGGGCACGTCCATGCGCTCCGGCGAACCGCCGCCGGTCTCGATGCCGCCGACGGGAACGGAGCCCACGGCCGCGCCCTTGACCTCTCCGCAGTTGGTCGGAGCCGTGGCCTCCTGGGGCAGCTTCGGGTCGAGCTCGCTCTTGCCGGCGCCCTCGAAGTCGTACTTCTTGTTCTTGTTGCGGTCGATGCCGTGCTGGACGACGTGCAGGTCCTTGATGTGGTCGACCACATCCTGGCCGACGGCGATCGTCCGCTTGTAGGAGAGCTTGCCCTTCTTGTCGGCGACGGGCATCCGGTCCACGGCCAGGCCGCTGGTCGCCTTGGTGTCGCCGGCGGTGGTGAGCGAGATGTTGATGTCGCCGTAGTCGTGGGTGGCCTCGGTGTTGCTGAGGACGCCGTCGCCGTCGGTGTCGTCGGTGGCGTCAGGGCACTTGAAGTCGTGCCCCTTCGTCGAACCGTGCAGATGCTGGGCCGACGGCTGTCCGGGCACCATGCCCTCGGACTCGATCTGCACCGTGAGTTGATTGCCCTTGAGGCTGAGCATGACCGTTCCACTGGAGCCCGAAGCGTTCAACTGCGCCAGGTCGATCTGGTACGCCTTTCCGCCCTCCGCGAGAGCTGGTCCGGAAAGGCCGAGCGTCAGGAACACGGCTGCGGGTACGGCGGCGAGAACCACGAGGCGACCGGTGCGCTTGACTATCACATTCGCTCCTGTTCCGTGGATCCCCAGGAAGGGAATCGCAGATCGTACGGGATGGAATCGAGTGACCCTGGAGAGGCCCTCGTTCCTCATTCGTTGCCCCAACGCCTGCGGATGGGTGCCTATATGAAAAATTTTCTGCGACTTCTGCGACCGGCCTTACGTGCGCCGGCCGTCCGGATGCGCGAAGTCTTTCCGTGAGCAGCGCAATTCCGCGTGCGGTGCACTGCGGTTCGCGCTCACGCGGCAGCCGGACCATCACGCTGCCCAAGGTGCTTTCGGCTCGGGGGAGAGCGCCGATCGGTGCACGTCATCGGCCTTCTCCGGGCCGTAGTTGCTCCGTTCGACCGGGCCCCCTGCCGCCGGCACGCGCCCGTCGATGCGTATGCGGGGATGAGCGGCGCGAGCGTCGGCATGACCGTCCGTATTAGGCGAAGGGGCCGGAACTCGGACTCCTCGGCGATATTCGGCCGGCGCCCCATTCGATCCTGCCGTACGCATGCACGCGCATCCACCGCTTTCGACATCATTCCGGTCGTCGACGGGGCGTCTTCCCCATCGCCGGGTCCGGTTCGGTGACGACCTTTGTAGTCGCCCCGGAGCCGGCCCGACGAATAGTTGGCCTCTGATGCCAAAAACCTTGCGGGCCGCCCGTGTTCACCCGCCGCGCTCCGGCCGGTGCGCAGGGTCCGGTCCCGGCAAGGTACGGCGCCCGCCATGCCGCCCTGTGAGGGCACGGAGCCGGCGCGCGGGGTCGCCCGCGCTGCCCTCAGCTCTCCTTCACGGGGCCGAGCGGCCGCTTGTAGTACCGCCAGGGGAACCAGCCCTCACCGACGGGGATCCAGCCCGCCGCCTCCATCCGCCGGTGGCGGCCGCCGGAGGAGAGCGTCACACGGCAGTGCTCCCACGGGTGCCCGGAGGCCTCCACCTCGTGGAAGAAGGATCCGTAGCCGACCAGGTGCCATCCGTCGCGTCCGGCCTCGTCCAGGGCGGCCATCTCGTTGAACGCGGTGAGCGGGCTGAGGATGCGGCGCTCCGGAGAGCCCGGCCCCCCGCCGGTCGGTGCACCGGGTGCGGCCGGCCCCGCGAACCTCTGTTGCGCGGCCTGACGGCTGACCCCCAGGATGCGGCCCACCGTTTCCCAGCTGTGCCCGGCGGCCCTGGCGCCCTGTACGGCCTCGCGCAGGAGCCTGCTCGCCTCTTCGGCCCCGACGCGCGACGCGTCCACCAGGCGCAGATAGCCCGCCGCATCGTGTTCGAGGGAATCGGCCAGCCCCTCGGGGACGCCGATGACGGCCGCGGCGATGCCCTCGCGGATCCGGGCGGCCTCCAGCGGGCCGAGCAGGGGCTCGTCGCTCATCGCCGCGCACCGGCGAGCGGTTCGAGGGCGTCGAGCACGTCCGCGTCGCGGCGGGCACGGACGGCGTCGGCCTGCGCCGCAGCGGCCCGGGCCACCATGGCGCCCGCGGCGGCGACGAGCACGAGGGACACGACGACCAGGGCGACCGAGACGGCAACGCCGAAGCGGTCGTGGAACATGACCGCCACGGCGGGCAGGGCCACCGCGAGCGGCGGCAGGGCAGCCGTGGCCGCGGACTTGCTGCTGTGCGGGAGGTCCCCGGAGGAGGGCTTCGACTTCAAGATCGGCATGTGTCAAGAAAACCTTGACACTCACCCTCTGTCAAGACTTCCTTGACAGAGGCATTCGGGCCGGCACTCCAAGGCCCTTGCACACCTCCCCCCTTCCCGACCACCACATCGGTCGCAGAAGGAAGGAAGTAAAATCCTGACCGTTTGTCAGTCAGGTGCCCGAGCGACCGACCCGGGGGTGTTCACGGGGTCCGGTCCTCAAGACCGCGCAGACGACCCGTTTCCGACGAGGGGAAGCTCATGAGTACCGACGAAACCGCGAAGCGCACGACCGGCCGGCGCGGGATCCTCAGGGCCGGCGGCGGCCTTGCCGTCGCCCTGCTCGGCGGCGCCTCCTTGCCCCTGATCGCGGCCCCCGCCGCCGAGGCGGCCGTCCCCGACTCCCCCCGGTTCAGGCTCGACGGCGCCGGCGGCAACCCGATATGGAAGAAGTCCCTGCACACCAACTGGGTGCTGCAGTCCTTCGGTTACGACAACGTGCACCAGCACGTCTACTTCCTCCAGACGAAGCCCGGGTCCAAGAGCGGCGACCTGTGGGTCACCAGGACCGATACGGCGGGCAATGAACTGGGCTCGATGGCGCTGCACGGCTTCGGCCACGGCGTCTCGATCGCCGTGGAGCCGTACGACGGCCAGGTCTACCTGTGGACCGAGTGGAAGGTGAACACGGATTCGGGATACGGCACCAAGATCGGCCGGTTCCGGTTCGTCAACGGTGGCGTGCTGGAGCAGAACGACCCGTCGATCCAGGACCGCACGCCCTCCATCGGCGACCCGATGGGCAACCCGCAGCCCGTGATCGACCCGTCCACCGACCGGCTGGTGGTCCGCTACAACGTCGGCGACGGCCGGCGCCGCATCGTCGCCTTCGCCCTGAGCGATGCCCGCGCCGGCCGCCTGACCGGCGAGTACCGGCTGGCCGAACGTGCGCTGCCGTTCCGGGGCGCCTGGGGCGACGCGCATCCCTTCCAGGGTTTCGCCGCCTACGGCCGCTACGCCTACCTGCTGGAGGGCCCGGTGGGCAATCCCTCGTACCTCACCACGATCGACCTGAACGACGTCGGCGAGTCCACGGTGGTCGACCGGTTCGAGACCACGGCCGGACAGTCCCTGCCCGGCCGCGAACCGCAGGGCATGGCGATCTGGCAGTCGCCGGCCGGGCCACGACTGGCCTTCGGCTTCCACTCGAACACGGACGGCGTCCGTCACGCCAGCGTCTTCCACAAGAGCGAGTTCGTGTGATCCGGCCGGCGCCCCGCCGCCCCCGGACCGACGCCTGTGTGTCCGGGGCGGAGGGGCGCCGGCCTACCGCTGGTCGGCGTACACGTCGCTGCGAGCGGACCGATCCATTCCTACGCTGACTGAATGAGCATCAGATCATCTGGCCGCAGAACCGCCGCGGGCGCGGCGGCACTCGCCGTCGGCGCATCGGTTCTCCTCGCACCGACAGCCGCGGGCACCCCGCGCGCCGAGCCGCTGCCGCCACGACCCGCCTCCCCCGTCGGCACATCCCTGTTGCACGGGGCCGGAACCCATGTGCGGGCGCGGCAGGGAGCGCCCGCGCTGCCGGACGACGTGTCCGCCCTTTCGTGGCTGGTGGCCGACGTCCGTACGGGTGAGGTGCTCGCGGCCCACGACGCACACCGCCGTCTGCCGCCCGCCAGCACCCTGAAGACCCTCTTCGCCCTCACCGCCCTCCCCCGGCTGCCCGGCTCGGACCGGCACACGGTCACCGATGCCGAGCTGGACGACGTACCGGAGGGCAGCAGCACGGTCGGTCTCTCCGCGGATCACACCTACCGGGTGGCGGACCTGTGGCGGGGCGTCTTCCTCAGTTCGGGCAACGATGCCGTTCACGTGCTGGCCGAGATGAACGGCGGGTGGGAGGTGACGGCGGCGCAGATGCAGGCCAAGGCCCGTTCCTTGGGCGCCCGGGACACCACCGTCGTCTCCCCGGACGGCTACGACGCGGAGGGCCAGGCCTCCTCGGCCTACGATCTTGCCGTCTTCGGCCGTACGGGTCTCGCGGACCCGGCCTTCGCCGAGTACGCGGCGACCGCCGACGCCCGCTTCCCGGGCGGCACGTACAGCGACGGCAGCCCCACCTGGACGTACGGGATCGAGAACACCAACCGGCTGGTGACCGGTGAGGACGGGGTGGGCCGGTACCCGGGGATCATCGGCGTCAAGAACGGCTACACCTCACGGGCGGGCTTCACGCTGATCGCGGCGGCCCGTCGGGGCGGCCGCACCCTGATCGCCACGGTGATGAACCCTCAGCGGGGCGGCGCGAACGCCGTGTACGAGGAGGCGTGGTCCCTGCTCGACTGGGGATTCGCCGCGGCGGGACGGGTGGATCCGGTCGGGTCGCTGGAGCCCACGGCGCCGCCCGGGAAGCCGAGTGCCGTCGCCGCCGTCGCCCCCGTGACCGCGGGCGGCGTCGTGCCGGAGGATTCCCCGGCTGGTTCGCCGTCGGCCTACGGCTGGTCGGCAGCGTTCCTCGTCACGGTGGCCCTCGCCGGCGCGGCCGCCCTGCGAAGCCGACGACGCAGGAGTCCGGGCGCTCCTGACACGCGCCTGCCGTGACGCTGGCAGGGCGGGGGCGGTGACGGGAACGGACCACCGCCCCCATGCGCCGCCCCACCGGGCACGGCACCGGGCGCGGCGGCCGACGCGCGAGGGGTGGTGTGCGGTGCCAGGCTGAGGTCACCCGACGTCCGAAAGGCAATCCGCATGATCACCACTGACTTCGTACCCGGTTCGCCCTGCTGGCTCGACCTCGGGGCCCCCGACGTCCGTGCGGCCGCGGCCTTCTACGGGGCCGTCCTCGGGTGGGACTACGAGTCCATGGGCGAGGGGGAGGACATGGAAGGCGGGATGTTCCGCAAGGACGGAAAGATCGTCGCCGGACTCGGCAAACTCACCGAGGAGGGCGCCCGCCCGGCCTGGATGATCTACTACAGCGTCACCGACGCGGACGCCACCACCCGGGCGGTGGAAAGCGCGGGCGGCACGGTCCGGGTGGCCCCGCGGGATCTCGACGAGTGGGGCCGGATGGCCCAGTACAGCGACCCGCTGGGGGGACAGTTCGCCGTCTGGCAGCCGGGGAAGGACAAGGGCGTCGAGCTGGTGGACGCGCCGGGCTCACTGTCCTGGACCGAGCTGTACACGAGTGACGCCGCGGCCTCGAAGGAGTTCTACGGCGGACTCTTCGGCTGGCAGTACAGCGACATGGAGCTGCCCGGCGGCGGAGGGACCTACGTCCTCATCACTCCCGCCGGGCTTCCGGAGGAGCGCATGCACGGCGGCCTCATGCAGCTCCCGCAGGAGCACCTCGCCCTCTCGGCCGGGCGGCCGTACTGGCACCCCGTGTTCGCCGTCGCCGACTGCGACGCCGCGGTCGCCAAGGTCACCGAGAACGGCGGGAGCGTACAGATGGGACCGGAGGACGCGGAAGGCGTCGGCCGTCTCGCCGTCTGCCTCGACCCGTCGAACGCCGACTTCGTCGTCCTCACCCCGGTCCGCAGCTGAGCCGGACGAGCCGGCGGGCCTGACGCCGGACCGAAGGGCGGCGCGGCCCGCGGGTGTTCACCGCGGGCCGCGCCGCCCCCCGCGTACGGGCTGGTCGGGACCGGAAAGGTGCCCGTCATGCGCCGCGTCGCCACGGCCCCGCCCGAACGGTCGCCTTCATCGGTGTCCGCGGGCGCGGCCCCGTCCCCGTCCCCGTCCACGGGCGAGCCGCGCGAGCAGGAGGACGGCCAGCACGGCGCCCCCGGTGAGCAGCGGCTTGCGGTTGGCCCGCGCCACGGTCGCGGCCCGCCCCGCCCCGCCCCGCACCGGGTCCGGGGTCTTGTCCGACGCCAGTCGACCGGCACGGGCCGCGGCCTGCGCGACCAGCCCGGATGCCTGGACGGCGCGGTCCAGGACGGGCTCGGGGGTCCTGTCCTTCACCACCTGCGCGGCCTGCTGGGCCTTCGTGCGGATCTGGTCGGCGACCAGGGCGGCCCTTTCGGCGGTCTTCTCGGCGGCCTTCTCGACGGTGTGTTCCTTCACGTCTTTTGCCCTCTCCTTCTCCTGCGCCGTCACGTCGGCCTTGGCGGCCGGCGGTGGGACGCGTACGCCACTGTCCTGGCGCGCCTACCCGGCAAAGGACCCGGCACCCGTCGCGCGAGCAGATGGACCGGGGGCGGGCCGGGTTCAGTCCGGGCGGCGGCCGGCGACGAGTCGCTCACAGACCGCCCGATGCTCGGGAAAGCGCAGGGCGGTCCCGGCGAGCACGGCAACCATCTCGGCCCGTGTGGGCAGGGGATAGGCATCGTGATGCAGCGCGAGGCCCAGCCGCAGCGTGTCGTCCGACGTGCGCACCCACTCGTCCGTGGTGCGCTTCATGGAGGTGCCGTTGTCCGTCCCCGACCACACCGCCACGTTCAGGAACACGATCGCCTGCTGCACCGTCGCCCGCCCGGCCACCACTGCCTCGGCGACGATCTCGGCGATGTCGTCGGCGCCGTAGGCGTGGATCAGCTCGTCCACACGGTCGAAGAGCTCGTCCGGGAAGTCGGCGTCGGCCTGCTCCGGCAGGTGGACCGCACACAGCCGCGCGAGTGCCTCGTCCCATGCCGATGCCATCATCCGACCCCCTGGTGCCCGTCGTTCGCATGGACAGTAACCGGGCCGGCCGGGCCGGCGCACCCCGGATCCGGTGGCCGGAGCGGCGGCCGGAGTGGCGGCCAGGGGTGCGGGCGAGGCAGGCTGTAGTCATGAGAGCGCCCTTGCGCTCGCCCTCCGGCCCGCGAGCCGACGGCCACCACCAGGTCCTCTTCGTCTTGGCGGAGTGCGTGCCTTTCGCGATCGCCCTGCTGGTGCTCCTCGTCGAGTTCACGCCCCTGCACGTCCTGTACACCGGCCCCCTCCTCGTGGCGACACCCGCTCTGGCGGCCGTGACGATGGGTCCCCGGGGCACGCTCGCGGCGGCCGGGACGGCCGTCGCCGTCAGCGTGACCACCGCCACCTACAACCAGGCCTGGGGCAGCCAGCAGGTCTATACGAACTTCCTCGCCCTGTTCCTGGTCTCGGCGGCGAGCTTCATGACCAGCCGGGCCGCGCGCACCCGCAGCGAGAACGAGCTCAACCAGGTCCGCCGGATCGCCGCGGCCGCCCAGGACGTCCTGCTGCGGCCGGTGCCGGACCGGCTGGGCTCCCTCAGGGCGGCCAGCATGTACCTGGCGGCCGAGACGGGCGCGCAGATCGGCGGCGACCTGTACGACGTGGTCCAGACCCGGTACGGCGTCCGGATGATCGTCGGGGACGTCCGGGGCAAGGGGCTGCCCGCCGTACGGGCCGCCGCGGTCGTGCTGGGCGCGTTCCGGGAGGCTGCGCACTACGAGGACGACCTGGTGGAGGTCATCAGCCACTGCGGGGCCGCCCTGCGGCGGGACGCCATCGTCTCGGGGGCGGCCGCCAGTGACGACGTCCTCCTGGAGGGGTTCGTCACCGCGCTCGTGGCCCAGGTCCCGGACGGCCCGTACCGCCCGCTGGTCGAGGTGATCAACCGCGGCCATCCGCCACCCCTGCTGCTGCACGCCGGCACGGTCCGCTCCCTGGTCCCCACCACCCCCCTGCCCCCGCTCGGTCTCGAGGATTTCATCAGCGGTCCTCCCGGGCGCATCGACAGCTACCCCTTCGCACCGGGGGACCGGATGCTGCTGTGCACCGACGGCGTACTCGAGGCACGCGACCGGAACAACACCTTCTTCGACCTGCCTGCGGCCATGGTGACCATGCGCGACCACACGCGGCAGGCGTTCCTGGAGGGCCTGCACCAGGCATTGCTGCGGCACACCCGGAGCCGTCTGGCGGACGACGTCGCGATCCTCATCGTCGACCGGCAGGAGGAGGACGGGGTCGCGGCGGACCACCCGGACGGGGGCCGGGCGTAGTGGCCGCCCAGCGTGCCCGCGACCCTGCCCCGTCACCGCGTGGTCCGTGCGGTCCGTGCGGTCCGTGCGGTCCGCGTGACGGCTGGCGGTATCGGGCCCTCCGGCGCGCGCCCCGACTCGCCCGGATGGTCCCGGGCGCGACAGCATGGAGACAGGACGGTCCCCGGCCTGCCCTCGGAAGGAGGTGATACAGAAGGTGACCAGTCATCGCTTTGCGTTCTGCGGGGCTGAGCTCGCCGCTGTCTACGTGGTCGCCGACCAGGGCAGGGAGCTCCATCTGGCCGAGCTGACGGGGAACCGCGGCATCCTCTACGGACTGCCCGCGATCCTCGCCCTGGCCAGCCATTCGCCCGCCGCCAACGCCCTGCGCTCCGGCAGCCCCCTGTGGCTGACCCCCAAGGAACTCGCCACGTTCATCGAGGACGACCCCCACCACTTCCCCACCCGGGTCCGGGGCGGTGACCCCGAATCGCCGGCCAGGATCTCGCTGGGCGCGCTGCCCCTGGGACACGGCGACCAGGAGCTCGGATGCCTGATCGTCGCCGGGGAGGCCCTGGACGGCTTCAGCGCCGACGACCGCAGCCTCCTGGAGCTCTACGCCGACCAGGTGGCGGCCGGACTCGAATCGGTCGCCGCTCGCTTCACCGGACGCAAGGCCCCGCAGGCGCATCTGGGACAGTCGCTCGTGCCCGACCAGGGCGGCGCCTTCATCCTGGAACTGGGAACCGGCCGCATGGAGGCCCACGCGCACGTGCTGGAACTGCTCGGTCTGCCTCCCGAGCAGTTCGACGGGCAGGTGGAGACCCTGCTCGCCTGCGCCGTCCCCGACGACATGCCGGCGCTGATGGCGATCGTGGAGCCGGACCGGCTGGCCGCCACCGGACAGCAGCTGGCGTTCCGTATCCGCCGCCCGAACGGCGAGCTGCGCTGGCTGGGGCTGCGCTGCCGGGTGGAGGTGGACTCCGGCGGCACGCCACGGCGCGTCCTGGGCGTGGTCGCCGACGCCACCTATCTGCGCCCCAGTGCGGACGAGGTCTCCCTGGTGCAGCGGTTGTCGGCCACGCTCGCGGGAGCGGCGACCATCCGGGAAGTCAGCCGGCTGGCGGTCGCCGCTCTGCGCGAGCCGCTCGGCGCCTCCCGGGTCGCCGTCGGCGAACTGGAGAGCGAGCGGCTCATCGTCACCGCCCTCGATCCTCCGGAGCCCGATGCATGGCCCGAGGTCTGGCGTTCCGACTGGCGGTCCGAGTGGCCGGACGTGTCGCTCAGCGACCTGCCCACCCTGCAGAGCGCACTGCGTGGCGGGCACATGAGCCTGTGGCCGCCGGGCGCGGCGCTCGAGGCCGGTCTGCTGGGTGTCGGGCCCGGTGGCCTCGCGGTGCTGCCGCTGCCCGCCGACGGCCGGATGGTCGGGGTGTGTCTGGTGGGGTGGGACGCCGAGCACCGGTTCGGCCCGGAGGAGCGGTCACTGCTGACCGCGACCGCAGGTCTGGTGGGACAGGCGCTGGTGCGCGCCCACGCGCTGGACGCGGGCCACGAGCTCGCCACCATGCTCCAGCGCAGCCTGTTGCCCCGTAAGCTCCCGGAGCTGCCGGGCGGGATCGCCGTCGCCCGCTACCTTCCCGCGACGGCCGGCCTCGAGGTCGGCGGCGACTGGTACGACGTCATTCCGCTCCGTGACGGTCACGTGGCCTTCGTCATCGGGGACGTGCAGGGGCACAGCGCGGGAGCCGCCACCATCATGGGCCAGATGCGTACGGCGGTCAGGGCCTACGCGGTGGAGGGCCATCCGCCCGATGTGGTGGTCGCCCGGGCCAACCGGCTGCTCGTCGGCATGGAGACCGATCTGTTCGCCACCTGCGGGTATGTGGACCTCGACATGGAGGAGGGCATCGCCAGGGTCGTACGGGCCGGGCACCTGCCGCCGATTCTGCGCCATCCCGACGGTGTCGCGGAGGAGATGGCCGTCGAGGGCGGACCTCCGCTGGGCGTGCTCGCGGAGGCCGAATTCCCGATGACCGAGGCGGGGCTGGTCCCCGGCACCGTGCTGGTCCTGCTGACGGACGGCCTGGTCGAGTCCGCCAGGCTGCCTCTGGAGGAGGGCATGCGGCGGGTGTGCGAGGTGCTCGCCGCGGCCGACCCGGTCGACACCGGAGCGGTCGCCGACGAGTTGGTGGCGGGCGTGGGCCGTCGCGACGACGACGTGGCCCTGCTGTTGCTGCGGTACGACGGCACAGCGGGCCGGCCGAAGCGCAGCCACTGGACGGTGTGGCGGCTGCCCAACGCGGTCCTGCACGCGCGCCGCTTCACCGCGCGCACCCTGCGGTCGTGGGGCGTGGTGGAGGAGATCGACGCGGCCCTGCTGGTCGTGTCCGAGCTGGTGACCAACGCCATCGCGCACACACAGGGCGAGGTGGGGATGGACCTGACCCTGTCGGCGGACCGGCTGCGGATCGCCGTGAACGACGCGTCGCCGCGCAGCCCCGTCAAACCGGTGTGGGTGAGCTGGGAGTCGACCGGCGGACGCGGGCTGCTCATCGTCGAGGCGACGACGGCGGCCTGGGGTTCGGTGCCGCTCAGCGGCGGCAAGCAGGTGTGGGCCGAAATCCTCTGTCACCGCACGAACGGCCGGCGCACGGGCTGAGGCGAAGCCCGGTACGGCACGGCACGGCCCACTTCGGAGACGGCCCACTTCGGAGACGGCCCGGCTCGGTGCGGCCGGTTGCGGAGATGGTGCGGCGGCGGGCGTTCGCGGAGCCGTGACAGCAGGTCATCCTCCTCTTCCAGCAGCTGCGTTGTCAGTGGTGGCGGCTACGTTCGGGGTGTAGCAGAGGCCGTTTCCCGACAAGGAGTGGACGATGACCGACAGCAGTACGCAGCCCGCGCTCAGGGTGGTGCTGACAGACGTCAACGAGCGTGTGGTGGAGGCGTGGCGAGCTGCGTTCGCGGACACCCCCGCCATCGAGATCCACCGGGGCTCGATCCTCGACGAGGACGTCGACGCCTGGGTCACCCCGACCAACTCCCGCGGCCGGATGGACGGCGGGGTCGACGCCGTCATCAAGCGTCATCTCGGCTCCGGCATCCAGGTGCGTGTGCAGCGTGCCATCCGCGACCGGTTCGCCGGCACGCTTCCGGTGGGCAGCGCCGTCTGCGTCCCGTCGGAAGCGACCGTTCCCCGGTACCTGATATCGACGCCGACCATGGTGCGCTCCTCGCAGAACGTGAGCGCCACGCTGAATGTGGCCCTGGCGTGCGCCGCCGCGTTCCAGGCCGTCCACCGGCAGAACCGGAAGGTGCCGGGCAGCATCCGGTCGGTGGCGCTGGTCGGGATGGGTGCGCAGACCGGCCAGGTGCCGGCGCGGGTGTGCGCCAATCTGATGTGGACCGGCTACACGCTCTTCCACGACCACTGGTTCGAGGACGACGACGAACTGCGCGCCACGATCGTCACGCAGCTGAACGGCATCGAGAACGCGCCGGTCGAGGAGCGGGTGCGCATCGTGCCGCCGAAGGCCGCCCCGGCTCCGGCTCCGGCTCAGCCCTCCGGCCACGTTCCGCCGGCGACAACGTCCGCAAGCACCGCCACCATCACAACGACCGAAGGCGCTTCCACCGTGACCGACGCGAACGACCCCCTGTCTCTCGCCGAACTCTTCAACGGCGGCGGTGAGCCGTGGCTTCCGCTCCTGAAGCCGGTCATCGAGGCCCAGCCGAACGCCGCCGGGTTCATCGGCAAGGGACGCAGCCCCGAGGTCGTACCGGTCCGTGAGCTGACCTTCCAGGCGCTCAAGCCCCATCCCCCGCACAAGTGGAAGGTCGTCGTCTTCGGTCAGAACCCGTACCCGCGACCGGAGAGCGCGACGGGCATAGCCATGTTCGACAACACCTTCAACGACTGGAAGGACAGTCAGTTCGGCAGGGTCGTCAGCATCCGCTGCATCATCAAGGCGGCGGCGATGTGGAAGTACGGCATCGCGAAGAAGACGCCCATCGCCGACGTTCGCGCGCTGCTGAAGGAGCGGGAGACCGTCCAGCCGCCGGAGTGGTTCCAGGCGATGCTGACGCAGGGCGTGCTGCTGCTGAACGCCTCGCTCACCGCCAGCGGGGACGGGGCGATGGGGGCCGACCAGCACACGGCGTTCTGGCGGCCCGTCGCCGAACGGATCGCCGAGGAGATCCTCAAGGCCAAGCAGGATGCCGACGAGGAGGACCGCGGGGTCGTGTTCGCCTGGTGGGGGGCGCACGCGCGCAGCCTCAAGAAGGTCGTCCTGCGGCTCCAGGAGAAGTACCCGGACGTCGAGGTCCGGCACATCGACCACGCGAACCCGGCGGCACAGGGCGACATCTTCTGCGAGGGCGACCACTTCGCCCTGGTCAACGAGGCCCTCACGTCGCTGGGTTCGGACGGCGTCGACTGGCTGCCGAGCAAGGGCTGGAACGAAGGGTCGGCCGGCGGCGGTGGTTCGGACGGCGGCGTCGCGGCACGCATGGGCGCCTTCATCGAGTCGACCATGAACCTGCACCAGATGTATCTGGAGCGACTCACCAGCGTCAAGGACGAGGGCCTGGTCCTCCCCGCGATCACCGGTGTGTTCGACACTCCGCTGATGGACTTCCAGGACGCGGTCGCGCCCGTCGCCGAGACACTGGCCGGGCTCGCGGGACACATCGACCGCTCGCGCGACTTCGGCAAGCGGCGGGCGGACGAGACGGCCGGCGGCCCGTCCGCCGACGCGATCTCCGCGCTCTACCTCTACACCTGCGAGTCAGCCTTCTACCGCGAGATCAATGCCGTCCTGCGCTCCCCGGACCGCAGCAGGGTCACGCCCTATCTGCCGTACCTGCGGCTGCTGTTCTCGGCGGTCTCGGGGCTGCCGGCCCACACCCAGCCGCTGTGGCGCGGTGTGTCGCTGGACCTTCGGGCCCAGTACCCGGTGGGCCGGACGGTGACGTGGTGGGGCGTCTCCTCCTGCACCTCCGAACGGAACGTGGCCCGGGCCTTCCTGGGCAGCCGCGGCAGGCGGACGCTCTTCGAGGTGACGCCCGCCCAGGCAGTGGGGATCCGGAACTTCTCCGCCTTCACCGGGGAGGAGGAGTACATCCTCGCGCCGGGAACTCAGCTCAAGGTGACGGACGTCAAGAGCGAGCGCGGCGGACTGTGCACGGTCAGGCTGACGGAGGTGGACGCCGCTCCCCTCGTGTCCTGAACCACCGCCGCGGAGGCTGTCGGTCACGGGCACCCGTGGTCGGCAGCGCGGATCCTGATCGTTCATGGCCCGGGTTCCTGACCCGGGCCTCGGGGACGCCCCCCGCCGGTACGCCGGCTGGCGGGGCAGCGGGTGGCGCGGGAGGCTGGGGGTATGCGATGGCGTGTGCCTGGAGGGATGGCAGCTGCGGTGGCCGCCGTCCTGCTGGTGACGGCCGTCGCCGGACCGGGATCCGGGGACTCCGCGGACTCCGGTCGGCAGGTGGACATCGGCGGCGGGCGGAGCCTGTACCTGCAGTGCTCGGGGTCCGGAAGCCCCACCGTGGTGCTGCTGGCGGGGCTGCACGAGGCCTCCGACCCGTGGTCGCTGACCGACACCACGCCGCCGGTTCCGAAGTCCCCGGCGGTGCTGCCCGGCGTCGCGGCGTTCACCCGGGTGTGCACCTACGACCGGCCCGGCACCATCCGCTACACCCAGCCACCGACGCTCACGACGCGCAGTACGCCCGTGACCGGCACCCGGCCCCTGGCCGCCATGGTCCAGGACCTGGACCGGCTGCTGTCCGCCGGGCGCGTGCCGGGCCCGTACCTGCTGGTGGGGCATTCCTTCGGCGGGATGCTCGCCCTGCGGTACGCGCAGACGCACCCGGAACAGGTCCGCGGGCTGGTCCTGGTCGATGCGCTCGGGCCCGCGCTGAAGCCCGCGATGGGGACGCACTGGGCGGCGTACGTCGAGGCGTTGCGGCACCCCGGGACGCCGTTCGACGACGACCCGGCCTTCGAGCAGGTCGACATCGACGGCGGGGTCGGCGCCATCGACGGCGGTGGTCCGCTCCCGCCGGTCCCGGTCGCGGTACTCAGCAAGACCGAGCCCTTCGCGGCGCCTCCCACCATGTCCAGGGAGCTGCTCGCCGAGCTGGAGACGGCCTGGCCGAAGGCCCAGCAGGCGCTGGTGGAGCTGCGGCCCCAGACCCCTCACCTGCTGGCGACCGGGAGCGACCACTACGTCCAGCTCCACGACCCGGACCTCACGATCGCGGCGATCCGCCTGATCGTGGACCGGAGCGGCACCCGCTGAGCGGGACGAGCCCCCGCGCGCCCACGCTCCACGCCGGCCGCCTATCGGGCTCGGGCACCGGCACTGGCACCGGCTCGGGCTTCGGCTCGGGTGCCGGGGCCGCCAGCGCGTCCAGTGCCGCCCGCGCCGCGGCCTCGCCCTCCTCGTAGGCGTTGGCCCGGGCTTCCCGGACCGCTTCGGAGAGCTGGCGTACGGCCTCGCCGGTACGCCCGACGGCGGCCAGCGCCTCACCGTGGAGGGTGCGCAGGGCCACCCGCCGGGGAGCCGCCAGCACCGGCGCGGCGAGGGCCAGTCCGCGGGCCGCGTGTTCGGCGGCGGCTTCGGCGGCGCCGACCGACAGCAGGTGCTGGGCGAGGTGCTGGTGCGCCAGCGTGACCGTCTCGGTGAGGCCCTCCCGTTCGGCCAGGGCGAGTGCGCCGGCCAACAGCGCGCCGGGCCGCTCGCGGTCCCCCTGCCGCATGAGCGCGACGGCCAGGTTGATCCGGGCGACCGCCTCCCCCTCGGCGTCCCCCGCCCGGACGGCGAGACCGGGGGCCCGCTCCAGCCGCAGCAGCGCCTCTTCCGGCCTGCCCTCCTCGGACAGCACCCAGCCGAGCAGCGCCAACGCCCGGGACTGGGCCGCCGGATCACCGTCGAGCTCCGCGGAGGCCAGGCCCTGTTCGAGCAAGGGCACCCAGCCGTCGCGGACCTGCCACACGACGAGCGGCCACTGCAGCAGGACGAGACGCCAGGCCCGGTCGTGGAAGCCCGCCGCGACGGCAGCCTCGACCGCTGCCCGCAAGGTGCCTCGCTCGGCGGAGTACCAGGCGAGCGCGCCCGTCCGGTCGGCGAACCGGCGGATCCGGGCCGAACGCCGGGCCCCGGGAGGGAGGGCGCAGCACGGCTCGCCCCCCGGTTCCGCGGCCGCGCACGCCCCGAGCAGGGTCTGCACCCAGTGGTCGAGCAGCCGGAGCAGTCCGCCCGGTTCGTGATCGGGAGCCAGGCTGCGGGCGAAGAGGCGTACCAGGTCGTGCACGACATAGGACTGCGGACCCGTCTCGACGACCAGCTGGGCCGCGGCCAACTGGTCCAGCGCCAGGGCGGCCTGGGACGTTGGGCAGTCGGCGAGGGCTGCTGCGAGCGGGGTGTCGAGCGTGGTGCCGGTGTGCGGTCCGAGGTGGTGGAACAACCCTCGCGCCGGTTCGCGCAGATGCCGCAGGCTGAGGCCGAGCGCCGCGGCGACGCCGGTGTCCTCCGCCTTGAGCAGGT
This sequence comes from Streptomyces sp. NBC_00029, assembly GCF_045160505.1. Taxonomy (NCBI): domain Bacteria; kingdom Bacillati; phylum Actinomycetota; class Actinomycetes; order Kitasatosporales; family Streptomycetaceae; genus Streptomyces; species Streptomyces sp. NBC_00029. The sequence continues at coordinate 7,887,146 of NZ_CP108292.1, read as the reverse complement.
CCAGCCGGTGCTGCTCGTCGGCGAGTTCACCTGCGAAGGAGGCCAGGCCCCGGTGCGGTCGGGTGGCGAGGCGGGCGGCGGCCACGCGCAGCGCGAGCGGCAGTCCGTCGCACAGACCGGCCAGTCGCGCGGCGGCTTCCGGTTCGGCCGCCACCGCTTCCGGGCCCAGTACGGCGGCCAGCAGTGCCGTGGAGTCGGCGGCGGGCAGCGCGCCGACCGGCACGGGGCGGGCGGCGTCCGTGGCCACCAGGCCGTCGAGCCGGTCGCGGCTGGTGACGAGGGTGACGCAGTCGTCCCCGCCGGGCAGCAGCGGGCGAATCTGCTCGGAGTCGAGGGCGTTGTCCAGTACGACCAGCAGCCGGCGCCCGGCGGTCAGTTCGCGGTAGCGGGCTCCGAGGGCGGCGGGCGAGCCCGGCATCCGCTCGACCGGGACGCCGAGGGCGAGCAGGAACTCGCGGAGCACGGCGCAGGTGTCGCGGGCCGGTGTGCGGCTGAAGCCGCACAGGTCGGCGAAGAGCGTGCCGCCGGGAAAGTCGCCGCGGCGGAGGTGCGACCAGTGCACGGCGAGCGCGGTCTTGCCGACGCCCGCGCTGCCCGTGAGGGTGGCGATGGGGCCGGGTGTCGCGGTCGTGATCCGGTCGAGTGCGGCGAGTTCGTCCTGCCGCGCGGTGAAGCCCCGCGGCCGGCGGGGCAGTAGGTGGGGGGTGGCAGCGGGCCCGGCGGGGGCCCCGTGCGGCATGGTGGCCGCGCGCGGTACTGCGACAGCGTGCGGTGTGGCGGCCGCCGCACGGGCCGTCCGGGCGTCGGTGCCGGTGTCCGTGCGGGTGCTCTTGTGGGGGTCCGCGTGGGCGTCCATGTGCGTGTCCGTGCGGGTGTCGGCGCGCAGGAGGGTGTTGTACGCGTCGGTGAGCACCGCCGACGGGTCGACGCCGATCTCGTCGGCGAGCAGCTTCCGGGTGCGGTGGAACCGGTCCAGCGCCTCCGCCTGCCGGCCCGCCCGGGCCAGGGCCAGCATCAGCTGGGCCACGAGCGGCTCCCGCAAGGGGTGCGCGGCGGCCTCGGCGCGCAGCACGGACGCGGCCGATCCGTGGTCGCCCAGTCGCCCGTACGCGTGCGCCAGCGCCTCGACGGCCGTCAGGCGCAAATCCTCCAACGCGTGCGCGGGGGCCTCCAGCGGTGCGCTGTGCACGGTCCCGGAGAACGCCGGCCCCTGCCACAGGGCCAGTGCCTCGCGCAGGAGTGCCACGGCCTCCCCCGGGTCCGCGTGCCGCGGGACGAGCCGGAGCGATTCCTCGAAGCGGTGGGCGTCCACGAGCGCCTCGGGCAGGCGCAGCCGGTAGGCCGCTCCCTGGGTGAGGAGTTCCACGCCGTGTGCGGCGGCGCCGTGCTGCGCGAGGACCGCCCGTAATCGGGAGACGTGTCCCTGCAGCACGGTGCGCGCGTGCCTCGGCGGCTCCTCGTCCCACAGCGCCTCGGTGAGCCGGTCGACCCCGACGGGCGTGTTCGGGTGGGCCAGCAGCATGGCCAGCAGGCTCCGGCGTTTGGCAGGGCCGAGCGGGAGCGGACCTCCGTTCGCCGTCGTCACGGAGACCGGCCCCAACACGCGGAACTGCACAAAGCCCACCCTTGTCGATCCGTACCGCTTCGTACCGGTCTGTTCCTGCAGTGACAGCCCCCGACTGAGGATAAGTCGGATTGATCCGGCGGCATGAGTACGGCCTCGGCCAATCGCGGAAGGCTCGTTCCGCCGTCGAACGTCCGGAAGGACGGCATCGGGAGCGGGTGGCAGGCGCGGGGAGGCGGGCGGGGAGGCGGGCGGGGAGGCCGGGCGCAGGAGGGGACCGTTAGCGGGCCGTTAGAGCTTCGTTTGCGGCCGGTGGAAGTGTTCGGAACGTCAAGTCGTTCCGCCAGCATCCCGATTGGGGAGTACACACATGACCTTGGCCATCCTCCGCCGGTCCGCCCTCGCGGTCACCACCCTCGCACTCTCCGGGGCCGCCCTGGTCGGTGTCGCCGCCGCCCCGGCGCAGGCCGCGGCGCCCGCCGCCGCTGCCGGCTACTGCCACGTGTCCGGTCTCGGCGGTGACTACATCTGTGAGTACGGTGAGGCCTGGATGACGTACCCGGCCGGAAACCGTCAGGTTTTCATCATCGGCACCGACTTCGCGGTGTGGACCCGCTGGCAGTACGCCGGCGGCTCCTGGAGCGACTGGACCTCCATGGGCGGCACCGTGCGCAGCGGGGTCCGCATCGAAGGCAACAACACCTGGAACCCGACCATCTCCATCGTCGGCATGGACGGAGAGCGCTGGTCCCGGCACCGCCTGAACAGCGGCAGCTGGACCCCCTGGCAGAACTGACCCGTCCACTCCGGCGGGCCGCCGACCGCCGATCCGGGGAGAGCACGCTGCGCCCGTGACGGGGGTGTCCCCGGCCCGGCGGCAGGCATCCCGACTCCCCCACGACCGCGTCCCCCGGTCCGCCGGGGCCGGCCGCCCGTCCCCCGAGGCGGCCTGCCCCGGCGCCGGCCCCGCCCCCACCACGCCGGGGCCCGTCGGTAGCGCAGCCGTTCGCAGCGCGAACCGTCCGCTGCGCGAACGCCCGGCGGCGTCAGAACGCGTAGACCGCGTTGCCGTTCAGCCTCGCGGACATCGTGCACGCGTTGGAGAAGGTGTGCTTCCACGCGACATGGCCACCACGCCAGACGCCGTCCGCGGTGACGGTCACGGGGGCGTAGTGCCGCGGGCACGCCCGGCCCGCGTTCGGAGCGGCCAGCAGGCGGTTGAAGTCGCCGCCGGTGGCGTTGAGGGCGTCGCACGCGGCCCTCGGGGCGGGGTGCGTTCCCTCGGCGGTGTAGGCGCAGCTGAGGACGGTCGCCCGCACGACCGTGCCCGTGGCGGCGTTGTCCCCCTGGATGACGGTGAAGACCATCGCGGAGGGGGCGTGCAGGCTCTCGGGGCTCGCCTCCGCCACACCCGTGGCGCCGGCGAGGCACAGCAGGGCGGCGGCGGAGACGCTGGCTAAGCGGTGACGCATGAGAAGGCTCGCTTTCGATTCGAAGGCTGTGAGGCGCGCCGCAGCTCTTGTGCGGCACTCAACGGGGCCCGAGCCTGTCAGATCCAAAGGCACGCCGCACAAGTGCGGTCGTTTTACGGACAGTTCGTTCGAATATCGGTAGCCCGGGGATGTTCGCGCAGCTCCCGCCGGATGCCCGCAGGTCCAGGCCGTGCGGGAGCAGCGCACATCGACCGGCGCGACCCGGCCTCCCGCACCTGCGGCCCAGGTGGCGGCTACTCACCGTTCATCACACTGTTCATCAGAGTGACCGGATCGATGCGGTGGCACGTCCGCACTGCTCACGGAATCAACCATTCCGCGTTCGGATCTCGGACCCGCTACCGCGCTTCGCGGAGCGTGCGGATGTACCTCGCGGTCAGCGCAACGGCGGGATCCTCGTCGTGCGCGAGCCGCGCGAGGGCCTGTGCGGCCGCACCCCCGGGGATGTCCGCGAGCGCCTGGGTCAGCCGTCGCCGGGCGGGCGCCCCCTCGGGGCCGTGGGGGAGGCGGCCCACGAGGGTCGCGGCGATCCGGTCGGCCATCGCCGGGCGGCTGCCCGCCAGGGTGCTCAGCGCGTCGGCCGCGTCCACGTCGCTCACCCCCTCGACGATCATGTCGACGAGCGTCCGGACCGCGTCGGCCGCCCCAGGCTCTGCGCCCCCTCCGACTCCGAGCACTCCGCGCGCTCCGAGCGCGAGGGCCGCATGCCTGCGGACCACGATGTCGGAGCTCGCGAGGGCGTCCTGCAGGAGGGCGGTCGCCCGCTCGTGCTCGATCTCGGCGATGGAGCGGACGGCTCGTTCCCGCACCTCGGCCAGTGAGGAGACCAGGCCCTCCGCCAGCAGGTCCAGCGCGGCATCGCCCGATTGCGCCACGGCCCACCGAAGGGCACCGGCGACGTTGGTGTCCGCCTCGTTCAACGCCGCCTCGACCAGTGCCTCCACAGGTACCGGCACGTCCTCGCCCGAGGAGAGCGCAGCGCGCTGACGCTTCCCGGCGCTCTCCGAGCCCAGCGCGTGCAGGAGCGCGACGGTCTGCAGGACATCCGCCCAGTCGGCCGGTTCCGCGGAGCCGATCCGGCGCAGCCGCGTGAGCAGCGCCGTCTCGGCGGCGATGCGTTCCCGGGTCTGGCGGACGAGGTCGTCGACCAGTTCGGAGGGCCTGAACCCGGGGTCGTCCAGGGCCCGCGCAACCTCGCGCAGCGACAGCCCCAACGACCGCAGGCTCTCGACGTGGAAGATCCGCCGGATGTCCTCGCCGGAGTACTCCCGATATCCGGAGACGGTGCGTCCCGTCGGCCGCACCAGGCCCAGCGAGTCGTAGTGCCTGAGCATGCGGGCGCTGACCCCGGACCGCCTGGCCACATCACCGATCAACACTGCCTACGCTCCTCCTGGCGTGTCCTGCAGGACCGCAACGCGCTTCGCCTCCTCGATCGCGAGGTCGAACCCGGCATCCGGGTCGCGCAGCAGCCTTTCCGTCGCGACCGCATGATGGCGCACGCGCGGGTCCGTATCCGTCATCGCGGCGCCCAGCGTCGCAAATGCGGCCTCCCCCAGGGCGATCAGCGCCCGGCTGAGGCTGAGCTGCATCTCACGCCCGCCGCGCCCGAGCTGTGTCGCCAGCACTCCGGCCAGCCCGGCCTCCTCCCCTTCGGGCACGAGCACGACCGCTGCCCGCCAGGCACTCCGCGCCACCTCGTCGTCGGTGTCGGCCAGGAGCGCCCGGGTGATCGCCGGCCACGCCTGCCGTTCCCCGATCTTGGACAGCGTGTGCAACGCCTGACTGCGCGCCTGCGCCCGCTCGGAACGGAGCTCGTCGATCAGCCGCGGGACCGTGACGGACGCCGGGTGACGGGCGAGCGCCCATGTCAGCGTCTCGCGCACGGAGAAATCGGGCTCGATCGCACACTGCTCGACGAGCTTCTCGACGAAACGCGGCTGCGGGTCCAGGCCGATCCCCATCGCCACCCGCAGCCGCACCGACGCGTTGCCGTCCTCCAGCCCTCGGAGCGCTCGCACCGTCCGGGGGTCCTGTCCCTCTTCTTCCGTGGTCATCGCAACCACCTCCTCGACCGCAGTGAAGGCCTTGTCACCGTGTCAAGGTCAAGAGCTCGTCGCCCTGCCCGTGCAATCGAGCCGATCCGGCCGGCCGGCCCGGGCCAGAGCGTCAGCTGGACCGACGTCACGGGCCGTCCCTCGGACAGGGCCGTCCGGACGGTTACCGGCTGAGCGACCTGAGCGCCGCCGCGTCGTACGGCTTCAGCTCGTCGAAGCGGTTGCCGAGGACCTTCGCCGCCCAGTGCGGGTCCTGGAGCAGCGCCCGCCCGACGGCGACCATGTCGAACTCGTCGCGTTCCATGCGGTCCAGGAGGTTGTCGATGTCGCCGAGCGCCGCGCCCTCGCCGGCGAAGGCGCGGATGAAGTCGCCGTCGAGGCCGACCGAGCCGACGGTGATGGCCGGCCGGCCGGTGAGCTTCTTGGTCCAGCCCGCCAGGTTCAGGTCCGAGCCCTCGAACTCCGGGAGCCAGTAGCGCCGGGTGGAGGCGTGGAACGCGTCGACGCCCGCCGCCGCCAGCGGGGCCAGGATCTCCTCCAGCTCCTGCGGGGTCTGCGCGAGTCGGGCGTCGTAGGCCTCCTGCTTCCACTGCGAGTAGCGGAAGATCACCGGGAAGTCGGCGGGGACGCGCTCGCGGACCGCCGCCACGATCTCCGCCGCGAACTTCGTGCGGGCCACCGAGTCGCCGCCGTACGCGTCGGTGCGCCGGTTGGTCCGCTCCCACAGGAACTGGTCGAGCAGGTAGCCGTGGGCTCCGTGCAGTTCGACGCCGTCGAAGCCGATCCGCGCGGCTTCCGCGGCGGCGTCGGCGAACGCGCCGATGACGTCGTCGAGGTCGGCGCGGGTCATCGCCCTGCCGGTCCCCTCGGTGCCGTCCACGCGGATGCCGGAGGGGCCGACGGCGGGCGCGTCGGCGTACGGCGCCTCGCCCTGCTTGCGCACCATGCCTATGTGCCACAGCTGGGGCACGATCGTGCCGCCCGCCTCGTGCACGGCCGCGGCGACCTTCGCCCACCCGGCCAGCTGGTCCTCGCCGTGGAACCGCGGGACGCGGTCGCTCTGCCCGGCGGAGTCGTGGCCGACGTAGGTGCCCTCGGTGACGATCAGGCCCACACCCGCGGCGGCCCTGCTGGCGTAGTACGCCTGCACGTCCTCGCCGGGCACACCGCCGGGGGAGAACATCCGCGTCATCGGAGCCATCGCGATGCGATTGGGGACGGTCAGGCCGTTCAGCGTGACGGGCCGGGACAGGATCTCGGCCGCGCGGGAGGCGGTGGACGTGGTGATGGTCATGCGGGTCCTCCGGGGTGAGGCTGTGGCTCGTCGGGGTGACAACGAGAAGTGCATAGTACACACGCTATGTATCATGCATATTGCCGCCCGGCCCTCGCACGGCGCCGCCCACGGGCCACCCCGGCAGGGGTCCGCCGGTCCACGGGTCGGCGATAATGGGGCGCCGGAAGGAGCGGGAGGCTCAGTGCTGGAGAAACTGGAGCGGGAGCTGATGCTGCTCTCGCGGCACCAGGTGCTTGCGCGGCGCGAGCGCGACCCCGAACGTCTGGAGCGGTCGGCGTACCTGCTGCTCAGCCGGATCGAGACGCAAGGCCCCATGTCCATCGGACAGTTGGCGGAGGCCTTCGGGCTCGACACCTCGACCGTGAACCGCCAGACGGCCGCGCTCCTGCGCTGCGGACTGGCCGAGCGCGTCGCGGACCCGGACGGCGGCATGGCCCGCAAGCTCCGCATCACCGTCCAGGGCGGGAGCCGGCTCGCCGAAGACCGTGAGGTGAACCGGTCCTGCCTGGCCCGGGTGGTCGCCGGCTGGTCCCCCGAGGAGGTACGGGAGCTGGAGGACGTCCTGGTCCGGCTCAACCGCAGCGCGGAGGCCCTCGAGGGACGGTACTGGCCGCGCACGGAGGAAGACGACACCCCCGCCGCATGCCACCCGACGGCCCCTCGGGCACCCGTGACTCCCGCCCCGTAGAGACGCCCGCGCGGCCGACTCCCTCGGCACGGGCTCACAGGTCCCGAGGTCACGTGGCGACGCCAGGGGCATCACCCGTACGCCGGCCGTACGCGGACCCGGTGGCACCCGGGCGCCGCGGGCCCGGCAGGATCCGGGGAGGAGACGGCCCGGGCCCGCCGCCGGGGGTGCCTCTCTTACGGACGGGACCGGGGAACTACGCTGGCCCCCCTTCTGACCGTCCAGGGAGCAGCGTGCCGCCGTCCATCGTCCACCGGATCACCAAGTACGACCCCGCCGACCGCGACGAGCACGGCCACTACGACGGCGCCGAGGACACGGCCAGTGACCACGGGCCGGTCGAAGCGGCGTATCTGGCGGCGATCGCCGCCTTCGCGGAGGCCTCGGGCATCGACCGTCTGGAGATCCGCGAGCCCGGGGTCACCGGCTTCGTCCACTTCGGCCTGGAGCCGGCCGCGGAGGGGCACGGCCTCGCCGGGCTCTTCCCGCCCGACCTCACCGGCTACCACGACGGGGCCGAGGTCTCCCTCCCGGTGGCGCTGGAGCTGATCCGGGGCATGCTCCGTGACCAGGGCGCCTGGTGCCGGCTGGAGGTGGGGGACGCGTTCGCCGTCCACGTCGGATGGGACCAGTACGTGTACGTGGTCAGCGACCGGCCCTGCACCGAAGCCGTGGCCCGCACACGGGAACTCGGCCTCTTCCCGGAGCCGATCACGGGCTCGCCCTACGCGGCGGATCTCGATGAACCGGAAATGACCGAGGCCGCCGACGAGGACTTCTGGGCACGCGTACGCACGGTGCTCGCGTCACGGCAGACGGCGCTCCTGGAGGAGACCTTCGTCCGCAACGCCGCACGCTGGCACCGGCTCACGGCCGAGAACCTCGACACGGTGCGCGCCGGTCTCGGCCCGCGCGCCATGCTGGCCGTATGGCCCGACCTGACCCCTGACGTCGGCGCGGTCCTCGCCGCGCTGCCCGAGGACGAATCCGTGGAGATCGTCTGGGAGGCGCAGGACGGGACGATCAGCGCCGCGATCGTCGACGACACCGAATACGAGCAGTTCGCCGTCCTGCTGGCCGGGGCGCGGGCGGCGTGCACCCTGTCCCTCTACGTCGACGCACGCGAACCGCTGCTCTGCGGCGTCCTGCCCGACGACGACGGAGTACTGCGCGCCCGGTGGTGACCCGGTCAGTCCGGGATGGGCCAGCTCTGGAGGAGCTTGCGGGCGGCTCCGCCCCCTGCGCCGTACGGCCCGGGCGGCGGGCCGGCAAGTCCAACTGCCCGTAGGCCCCCTGGACCGGAGGGCGCGCGTCCCGCCGGCCGGGCACCGCGGCCTGCGGGCCGGTGGGACTGCCGTGTGGGTGAGGCCCCCCGTGTGGCGGCTGCCCAACAGGGCCGCCGAACGGAATAGTTCCCCGCGAACGCAAGACCGGATTCAGGATGCAGACCTGGAAGGATGCGTCGTGGACAATTCTTTGCTGGCCCAGATCGAATCAGCTGTCGGCAGGGGGAAGGTCGTCGTCTCGGCGGACGACGACGCGATCGTGGCCCTCGTGCAGGAGACCATCAAGAGCCGTAGAACCGCCTCCTTCTACCTGTCCCGTGAGCAGGCCCGCACGCTCCGGGACCTGCACTGGACTCCCGAACTGGTCAAGGCCTCCCGGCTCGAACCGGTGTCGGCCGAGGAGAAGGCGCGGATCGAGTCCGAGCTGGGGATCCCGGACATCGGCCCCTTCCGGTTCGGCCGGTTCGCGTGCAAGAAGGGCCACGAGTTCAGCGCGTTCGACTTCCTGCAGCACGGGATCAAGGAGCACGGAGCGGAGGCGGTGAAGGCGATCTTCGAGCTGAAGAACGCCGCCTTCCTCCGCGTCAACCCGTCCTTCGCCGTCAACTGCGGCACCTGCGACCAGCCGATGGAAGGCGGCATCACCTACGAGGGCGCCACCTACGCCGGTTGCTCCTACCCGGACCCGCCGGTCTGCGTGTAGCCGGCTCCGGCGGGCCGGGCGGGGTGGCGGGTGGGTCAGGACGGGACGCCCGCCAGGTGGGGCCAGCCGTGCAGCTCGGCCTCCGTCAGGAGGTCCGGGTGGTCGCCGACGACGACCGGATGGCCGACGAGGCGCAGGAGCCCCAGGTCGGAGACGTGGTCGCCGTACGCGTGGCACTCCTCGGGGCGGATGCCGCGCGCGGACAGGAGCTCCCGGGCGGACCGGGCCTTGGCATCGCCGATCATCGTCGTCTCCACCTCCCCGGTGTACACCCCGTCCCGGATCTCCGGGCGCGTGCACAGCACCACGTCGGCGCCGACGTGGGCGGCCACGGGCTCCAGGGGTGCGGGGAAGGAACCGGAGACGAGGACGGTGGCCAGCCCCCGCTCCCGGTGCACGGTGAGCGCCGCGAGGACGTCCTGGTGGAAGAAGCCGCCCCTGCGCAGGTGTTGTGCGAACCAGTCCCGGCCGACGGCCGCCGTCCGCTCCGCCCCGTAGCCCGCGAATCGCCGGTAGAAGAGCCGGTTGCCCTGCTCCCGGGGCAGGCCGGGGCGGAGCAGGTCGCGGGCGTCCTGCTGAAGCCTCTGCTGTTCCTGCGGGGTGTGCCCGACGGCGTTCAGGAAGAAGTCGTAGAAGTCGAACATGGTCTTGACGGTGGTGAGCGTCTCGTCGACGTCGAAGAACGCGACGGCGTGTGTGGTGGTCGGCAGTGCCGTGGTCACGGAGAACTCCGGAGGAAGGAGAGAGGGGAAAGGGGAGGGAAGGGGAGGGAAGGGGAGGCCGGGTCAGCCCAGTGCCACGAGTACTTCGGCCACTGTTTCGTCCTGCTGGACGGCGCTCATCCGCAGGGCCCCCCGGCCGCCGTCCTCCTCGCGTACGGCGGACAGGCGCACCTCGTCGTCCAGTTCCGCGAACTTCAGGAAGCGGCCGTGCAGCTGCAGGACGCGGGCGGCGGTGTCCTGTGGGCCGAGCAGCAGGGCGCACTGGCGCGCCGCCTCGCTGAAGACCATGGCCGGGACGTGGTCGTAGGGGTGGTCGTACATGCTGCGGTTGCGGAAGGTGCGGGGGCTGAGCCGGGCGGTGAGGGTGGCCGGGTCCATGTGTACGGCGTCCAGGACGCTGTTCGCCGGGTCCAGCCGGCGTACCCGGGCCGGCTCGACCGGCGCTCCGTCGGGCTCGGCGGGCAGGGTGAACGCCGTGGGGACGGCGGTGCCGCGCTGCATGCGGCGCAGGGCGTGGTACTGGTCGGTGGGGGTGCAGTTGGTGTCCATGGTGAGCCGGCCCAGGACGTGGCCGTCGAGCGTGAGGTCCATGGCGAAGGCCAGCCGGCGCAGCCGTCCGCCGCGCCGGCCGCGTTCGGTGACCTCCGCGTCCATGCGCAGTTCCCCGGGCCGTTCACCGCATCGCAGCGCCTGCGGCTCGGTGATGTCGAGCGTCCAGGACGTGACCATGAACGTGGTGTCGCGCGGCACCGCCTCGTAGATGTGCGCGGCGTGGGTGACCGCCTGGCGGCAGCTCTCCAGCACCAGCAGCGGGTCGTGGAAGCTACGTCCCGCCGTGTGGTCGCGGAAGTACCCGTGGGAGAGGGGCAGTTGCGCGGCGGCCGTGAAGGTGCCCTCGCCGGTGGCGACGGAATCGGTGAGGAACACCTCGGACAGGGACCAGCGGTGGACGAGCGAGCGCGACACGGTCCGGTCGTAGGCGGGGGTGGTGGAGCCGGGGGGTGCGTCGAGGACGGTTGCTTCCACGGTGAGTTCCTTTCGTATCGATGGCTCAACAGCTCGATGGATCAAGGGATCGGATCCACAAGGGATCGGATCCACGGATCGGATCCACGGGCGTTCAGTGCACGGCTGCGCTGCCGCTCGGTGAGGCGACGGCGGACGTGGCCGCCCGCTCCCTGCGCTCCGCCGCCACGCCGAGCCCGGCGAGGAGGAGTCCGGCGAGGGTGACGAGGGCACCGGCCCAGTTGAGGGCGGGGTAGCCGAGGCCGGCCGAGATGATCCTGCCGCCGAGCAGCGGGCCGGCGGCGTTGGCGAGGTTGAAGGCGGCGATGTTCGACGCCGAGGCGAGGGTGGGGGCGCCGTCGGCCTTGGTCATGATCCGCATCTGGAGCGGGGCGATGGTGGCGAAGGTGGCCGCGCCGAAGAGGAAGACGGTCACGCAGGTGGCCGTCTTGTCGTGCACCGTGAAGGTGAACGCGCCGAGCACGAGGGTGAGCAGGGCCAGCGCACCGCACATGGCGCTCTTGGGGGCGCGGTCCGCGATCCGGCCGCTGACCAGGTTGCCGACGAACATGCCGACGCCGAAGAGCACCATGATCAGCGTGACGGCGTCGTCGGCGAAAGCGGTGACCTGGGTGACCATTTCGGCGATGTAGGTGTACGAGGTCATGACGCCGCCGAAGCCGAGCACGGTGGTGAGCAGGACCAGCAGCACCTGGGGGCGGCGCAGTACGGTCAGTTCGGCGCGCAGCCCGGTGCCCTCGGGCGCCGGGGTACGGGGCACGAGCGAGATGATGCCCGCCAGGCCCATCGCGGCGAAGAGGGCGACCATCCAGAAGGCCCAGCGCCAGCCGAAGTGCTGGCCGATGAAGGTGCCCGCCGGGACGCCGAGGATGGTGGAGAGGGTGAGACCCGCGGCGACCATCGACACGGCGCGGCCCTTGCGGTCCTCGGGAACGAGATCGGAGGCGACCACCATCGCGACGCCGAAGAACGCGCCGTGGGCGAGGGCGGACAGCACCCGGCCCGCCATGAGCAGCCCGTAGGTGGGGGCGACGGCGGACAGCACCGTTCCGGCGAGGAAGAGCACCATGAGCCGGATCAGCAGGCTACGGCGTTCGGTGCGGGCACACAGGACGGTGAGGCCGGGGGCGCCGATGACGACGCCGAGCGCGTACCCGGACACCAGCAGTCCAGCGGTGGGGATGGAGACGGAGAGGTCGGATCCGATGTCGGGGAGGATCCCCGCGATGATGAACTCGGCGACTCCGATGGCGAAGCCGCTGAGGGACAGGGCGATGACGGCAATGGGCACGGCTGTGCTCCTGGGTTGGGCTTCCGGGTTGGGCTTCCGGGCCTGGCCTTCGGGCGGCTCTCGGGCGGGCTTTCGGGCCTGGCTTCCGCGGAACGGGTGGGGCCGGGTGGGCCGGGTGATGCCGGGCGCGGCGGGGTGGAGCCGGGCGCGGCCGGGCGCGGCCGTGGTCAGGGCTGGATGTCTCCGGGCAGGTTCCGGTCGCCGGCGATGGCGCGCATGTGCCAGTACGGGTAGGGCGCGGGCCGCTCGCTCGCCGCATCGAGGCGCTGCCGCTCCTCGGTGGTGAGCTCCCACTCGACGGTGCCGAGGTTGTCCTGGAGCTGGCCGGGGCGGCTGGCGCCGAAGACCACGGACGTGACGGCGGGCCGGCTCAGCACCCAGTTGAGGGCGACCTGAGCGATCGAGACGCCGCGCTCGCGGGCGATGCCGTCGAGCACTTCCACGACGTCGTAGGCCTGCTCGCGATCGGTGAGAGGGGCGATCGAGGCGGGGCCCTCGTGCGCCAGGCGGAAGTCGGTGGAGATGTCCTGCCCGCGCCGGTACTTGCCCGTGAAGAAGCCGCCGGCCAGCGGGCTCCAGACGGTGATGCCCACGCCCTGGTCGGCTGCGGCGGGCACGATCTCGTGCTCGAGCTCCCGCGCGCCCAGGTTGTAGTAGCCCTGATAGGCGGCGAAACGGGTGAGATTGCGGTGGTCGGAGATGTCGAGTGCCTTCATCAGCTGCCAGCCGGGGAAGTTCGAGCAGCCGATGTAGCGCAGCTTTCCGGCGCGCACCAGGTCGTCCAGGGCCCCGAGGGTCTCCTCCAGGGACGTGCGCGGGTCGGTGCCGTGGAGGTAGAGCACGTCGATGTAGTCGGTGCCGAGGCGGCGGAGGCTGGCCTCGACGGCGCGCACCAGGTGGTGCCGGGAGGAGCCGGCCGCGTTGACGTCGTCGGGGTCGGTGCTGAAGCGGGCCTTGGTGGCGATGACGGCCTTGTCCCGGCGGTCCTTCAGGGCCAGGCCGAGCAGTTCCTCGCACTCGCCGTCCCGGTAGACGTCGGCGGTGTCGAAGAAGTTGACGCCCGCGTCGTGGCAGGCGTGGACGAGGCGGACGGCGTCGTCGCCCGCGTTGACGCCGAACTGGGACCAGTTCGCACCGGGCAGTCCGCCGAACGCGCCGGGGGTGCCGAGGGTGGCCGCCCCGAAGGACAGCTCGGAGACCTGGAGGCCGGTTCGGCCGAGGTAGCGGTAACGCATGGGGAGGGGATGTCCTTACCTGGTGGTGGATCGATGAGGCAGGGATGGGAGGGGAGGAACGGCGGCCGGGGCCGCGTGCCGTCAGAGCCCCGCGTGCGGGTGCATCAGGACGGCGCAGCCGACCGATCCGTCCGGGCCGACGGAGGTGACGAGGCCGGCCCGCTCGCCACGGGTGTCGAGGTGCGGGTCGTGCCAGCGGGCGACGACGGCGGCGATCTGCAGGGCGGCGCTCGCGCCGTGGGTCTCGCCGAGCACCTCCTGCACGCGCAGCACGTACCGCCCGTCACGCCCCCTGGAGCCCCCGGGGGCGCCGGAACCGTCCGAGCACTGGGAGCCGTCGGAGCCGTCGAGCGCTGTGCGCAGGGCGCGTTCCTCCACGGCCGCCCAGCCCCGCCGGCCGGCCGCACCGGGTGCGACCACGGCGATGTCCTGGGCGCCGACACCGCTGCGGGCGAGGGCGTCCCGTACGCACGTGCTCAGGCGGCGGGCGACGGCGAGGGGGCCGCCTGCGGCGAACCCGGTCCGGACCGCCATGACGAGGGCGAGGGGGCTCTCGCCGTCGCCGCTGCCTTGGAGGGTCCGCAGGGCGAACACCGCTGCGCCTTCGCCGAGTGCGGTGCCGGGTGCGAGCGATCCGGCCCGCTGCCAGGCCCAGGCGCTCTGCGGCGACAGCTCCTCCACTCCCCCGGTCAGCAGCCGGCGGGCATGGCCGGCCACCAACGCGTTCCGGGCGAAGCGCAGTGCGTGCAGTGAGGCCAGTGGGCCGCCGGAGACGGTGGCGTTCGCGTCGGTGAGGCCGTGGCGGATGGCCGTGCGGCCTGCCGCCGCGTTCATCAGGGTGCCCGGGAACGCCGACGGGTTCACCATGTACGGGCGTTCCTGGACGAAGGTGTCCCGGGTGAAGCGGCCGACACCGCCGCTGCTGCCGACGGAGCTGCCGAGGACCACGCCCGTCGCGGAGCGGTCGGCGACCGGTCCGAGCGCCAGGGTGCAGGCGGCCATGCCCAGTTGTTCGGCGCGCGTGAGCCGGTTCAGTCCCTTGGGGCCGAGGAGGTCGGCGGCCGCGAAGTCCGCCGGGCGCAGGCTCAGGGGCGGGTAGTCCTCCGCCTCGTGCGCGGCGGGCGGCGCTCCGCCGGCCACCGCGCCCGCGCGCAGGGCGTCGGCGAGGGGTTGCAGTCCCACGCCGGCCGCACTGACCACACCCGCCGTGTCCAGGGCCAGGGGGACCACGGTCCGCGAGGGGAGGGCCGGACGCTGCTGATGTTCGTCCACGATGCTCATACGGTGAACTCCCCGAAGATCGTCACGGCGTTGTTCCCGCCGAAGGCGAAGCCGTGGTTCTGCACGATGCGCGGCCGGGCGTTCCGGCCCCGCCCCTGGACGCAGTCGAGTCCCGGTCCCAGCGCCGGATCCACCTGTCGGAGCGTTGCGCTCGGCGGGAGGAAGCCTTCGGACAGGGCGGCGCAGCACACCAGGGCCCCGAAGGCGGCCGCCGCTCCCATCGTGTGCCCGAGCATGGACTTGATCGAGCTGATCGGCGGCGGGCCGTCGGTGAACACCTCGCGCACGGCGGCGGTCTCCGTGGAGTCGTTCGCCCTGGTGCCGGTGCCGTGTGCGCAGATGTAGTCCACGTCGCCCGGCTTGATGCCGGCGTGCCGGTGGGCGCGCCGGATGCACTCGGCGATCGATGCGGCGTCCGGGTTGGTCATGTGGCTCGCGTCGCAGGTCATGCCGTACCCGAGGACCTCGGCGTAGATGCGGGCCCCGCGGGCCAGCGCCGTGTCGAGGGGTTCCAGGAGCAGTGCCGCGCCGCCCTCCGCGGTGACGATGCCGTCGCGGTGTTCGTCGAAGGGGCGCGGGACGTCGGCGGCGAGGGCCCCGAGGCGGTGGAAGCCGGCGTGGGTGGCCCGGTTGGAGGCGTCGGCTCCGCCGCACAGTGCGGCGTCCGCCTCCCCCGTACGGACCAGGTCGTAGCCGTATCCGATGGCGTAGTTGCCGGCGGCGCAGGCGGTGCCGAGGGTGATGGACTCGCCGCTCAGGCCGAGTTCGGCGCTGACGGCGGCGGCGATCCGGCCGGCGTCGGCCTGACCGGCGAGCACCGGGTCGAGCGCGGCGAGGCCGTCGTCGACCCACTGCCGGGTCAGTTCTTCCAGTACCTGGGACTCGCCGTTGGTCGTTCCGAAGCAGCTCGCGGTGTTTCCCGCGGACAGGACGGCCGGATTCAGTCCGGCGTCCGTGACCGCCATCCGCGCCGCCGCGGCGGCGAAGCGGCCGCTGCGCCCCCACTGCGCGGGGTCCGTTCCCCGCAGGTGCATCTCGGCGTGGAAGCCGCGGACTTCACCGGCGAGGACGCGCTCGAAGCCCGTACCGTCGAACTGTCCGATCGGGCCGATGCCGCTGCGCCCGGCCCGGATCGCCGCGGTGAGCGCACGGGCGCCGAGCCCGAGGCTGCTCACCGCGCCGAGCCCGGTGACGACGACCCGGCGCCCGGTGGCGGAGGCCTCGTCAGACACCCAGCGCCGCCGGGGTGCTGTGCTTCTCGACCAGGAGGTAGGCGCTCGGCAGTTCGTCGAGCTCCGTGAGGTCCTCCTGCGGAATGCGGATGCCGAGGTCGCGCTCGAAGCGCGAGAAGATCTCGATGATGAGCAGCGAGTCCGCGTCGAAGTCCTCGGCGAAGCTGCTCTCGTCGGTCAGGGCGTCCACGTCCACTTCGAGGACGTCCGCCACGATGGCCCGCACCTGTGCGCGCCGGTCCTCGGATATCGCGATGTCACTCATCTGATGGCCCTTCGATTCGCTGGTTCTGGGAGGCCGTGGCCGGGGCGTCTACGTGTCCCCGGTGCGGCTTGAACCAGCCAATCCCAGGTCCGGAGGCAGCGGCAAGCACTCCGAAAGTGACATGGGTGGTGCCTCCGCCGGGGTCCGTTCCCTCTGCCCATGGGGGTGTTCCGCACCGGGTAAGGAGGTTTCCGGCCGCTTTTTGCCCGCACTTTCATCGGGGCGCCCGAGCATTCCGGCGATGAAGACGATCCGATGTGCGGACAGGTGGTGCGGGGGATGAGACCGACCGAGCCGGTGGGCATAGTGACGGCCGGGCTGTGGCTGCCCGAGGGGCGCTCCCGCGCCTCGGACGCGGTCGCCGCGGGGCGGTTGCGCGAGCGCGACGCGGCGGCCCTGGGCCATGAGAGCGTTCCGGACGCGCGCACCGTCGCCCCGCCCGACGCCGCGGTCCTCGCGGCCCGCGGGGTACTGGACGCGGCCGGCCTGGCGCCGGACCGGCTGGATGTGCTGGCGCACGCGTGGATGTACTACCAAGGGCACGACCTGTGGTCGCCCGCCCACTACGTGGCCCGCCGGCTCGACGCCCTGCGGGCCCTGCCCGTCGGCATCCAGCAGGTGTGCAACGGCGGCGCCGCCGCCATGGGGCTGGTGATGGCGTGGCTGGCCTCGTCGGACCCGTCCCCCTCGGCGCGGCCGCGGCTGGGCCTGGTGACGACGGGAGACCGCTTCGCCGAGCCCGGATTCGACCGCTGGGCGGGCGACTTCGGGGTGGCGTACGGCGACGCGGGGACGGCCGTGCTGCTGCGCCGGCCCGCTGCGGACGGCGACGTACTGCTGCTGCGGTCGGTCGCGACGGTCGCGGATCCGTTGCTGGAGGAGATGCACCGCGGTGCGGATGCCTTCTCGCCGGTCGCCCGCGGGCATCGCGACCGGGTCGACATGCGCGCCACCAAGCGGGCCTACCTGCGCACCCACGGCACGCTGCCGTTCACCTCCTCCAACCGCCGGGCCATCCGCACGGTCGTCTCGCAGGCGCTGGCCGACGGTGGCATGGACGGGCGCGACCCGCGTCTGACCCATGTGGTCCTGCCCCGGTTCGGCGCGAAGACGCTGGCCGAGTCGTGGATCCCGGTCCTGGCGGAGCAGGTGGGCGGCGCCCAACTGCTCGATCTCGGCCGGGAGACGGGGCACCTGGGCGCGGGCGACGCGGTCGCGGGCCTCGCCGACCTGGTGGCCCGGGGCCTGCCCGAGCCCGGGTGCCGGGCCCTCGTCTTCAGCGCGGGGGCCGGCTTCACCTGGTCGTGCCTGCTGGTGGAGTCCCCGGCGCGATGACCTTCGCGCCGTTCACGAGACCGGGCGGGCGCCCGGTGTCCCAGAAGGAGAGAAACACATGTCACGTTCCGTTTTCGTCACCGGTGGCAACAGGGGGATCGGTCTGGCCGTGGCGCGGGCCCTGGCCGCCGACGGCGACCGGGTGGCGGTCGGCCATCGGACCGGGACGCCACCGGACGGGCTGTGGGGGGTGCGCTGCGACGTGACGGACGACGCCTCGGTCAGGGCCGCGTTCGCCGAAGTGGCGGAGGAACAGGGTCCGGTGGAGGTGCTCGTGGCCAACGCGGGCATCACCCGGGACACGCTGCTGCTGCGCATGGACGACGCCACGTTCGACGAGGTGCTGGAGACGAACCTGAAGGGCGTGTTCCGTACGGTGCGTGCCGCGGCGAGCGGGATGCTCGCCGCCCGCCGGGGCCGGATCGTGCTGGTGTCGTCCGCGCTGGGGTTCCTGGGCTCCCCGGGGCAGACCAACTACGCCGCGGCGAAGACCGCGCTCGTGGGCTTCGCCCGCTCGGTGGCCTGGGAGCTGGGCTCCCGAGGCATCACCGTGAACCTGGTCGCGCCGGGGATCATCGACACGGACATGACGAGCGGGCTGAGCGAGCGGCGCATGAAGGAGGTCATGGGGATGACTCCGCTGGGCCGGCCCGGTACGGCGCAGGAGGTCGCCGCGGCGGTCCGCTTCCTCGCCTCGGAGGAGGCCGGGTATGTGACCGGTGCGGTCCTGCCGGTGGGCGGCGGCATCGGCATGGGCATCTGAGCCGAGCGCGCCGGTGGTGCCGAGCGGCGTCACCGGCGCGGTCCGGCGGGGGCGCGCGATGCGGTCCGTAGGGCCGGTCCGGCCGGGCCCGGTTCCGGACCCGGTCCGCCGGGTCGCTGAAGCGCGTCCCGTGACCCTGGCCGGGCAGCCGGCGCCCAGGACCTAGGTCCTGTCGTCGAAGTAGCGCCGCGGGCCAGGCGGGACTTTGACGACAGGACCTAGCGCAGGGCGGCTTCCGGCAGGCCGCGCGGGCTGCGGAGTACGGCGTCCTGCAGGCGGCGGGTGTCCCGTATGCCGCGGGGGGCGGTCACAGGAGGAGCGATCAGGCCGCGCTCCACCGCCTTGTTGGCCGCCTCCACCCGGGATCCCGCGTCCAGCTTGTCGAAGATGTTGCGCATGTGGCGCTTCACCGTTCCCTCGGCGATGTCGAGCCGGCGTGCGATGCGGTAATTGCTCAGACCGCCGGCGGCGAGCTCCACCACCTGCGTCTCGCGGACCGAGAGCGGCGCGACGTCGGTGGGGGCGGGAGCGGCCAGGCTCCGGGCGGAGAGCGAGATGGTGACCCGGCTCCCGCCGGCGCTCACGTCACGTACCGTGCCGGCCAGCGACTGGTGGCTCACGGTCTTGTGCAGGAACCCCCGGATGCCGAGCGGCAGCAGCGCCTGGACCAGTCCGGGGTCGTCGTGCATGGTCAGCACCATGACCTGGGTCTCCGGCGCGGCCTGGCGCAGGTGCCGGACGGTGGTGGCCGGGTCCTGGTTGCCGGGCATCTCGATGTCCAGGAGGAGGACGCGGGGCCGGAGTTCGGCGGCCAGGCGCACGGTCTCGGCGGCGTTGCCCGCCACCCCCACCACCTCGAAGTCCTCCTCCGCGTCGAGGAGTTCCGCCAGCGCGTCGCGCAGCAGGGTGTGGTCGTCGGCTATCAGGATGCGAATGAGTTCCATGTCTCCCCCGGATGCGGCCCGTGGCCGCTGGTCAGCGGCACCCACAGCAGCAGCCGGGTGCCCTTTCGCGGAGCGCTGAGCAAGAGGCTGCGCCCGCCCATCTGTGCCACCCGCTCGCGCATGGCCGTCAGCCCGCCGGGGTGCTCGCGGAGGGCGTCGTACCGGAAGCCCCGCCCGTCGTCGGTGGCCTGGACCTCGACGCGATGGTGCGAGATCCGGACGCCGATCGTGACGGCCTGCGGATCGGCGTGGGCGAAGGAGTTGCGCAGGAACTCCCCGACGACGAGGACGATCTCCCGGCGGTGGGCGGGCGGTACCCGTGACGCGTCGCCCTCCACCGTCAGCCGAACGGGCAGTCCGGCCAGGTTGAGCCGGTCCGCGTGGCGGCGCAGCGCCTCCTCGAGGCCGGGCTGCGCGGCGCTGCGGGTGTCGCGCAGTCCGGTCACCAGGCCGCGCGTGAGGGCGGTGGCCTCCTGCAGCGCGTCGTGGATCGCCGTGAGGTGCCGGTCCGTTCCCGGATCGCCCGCGCCTGCCGTCCGGGCCTTGAGCCGGTGGAGTTCCAGGTGGCGGAAGGCCAGGGCGAGGCTGCCGCCCAGGTGGTCGTGGACGTCGCGGGCCATGCGGCGGCAGCAGTCGTCGCCCGGGGCGGGTCGGTGCGCCCGCAGCCGGGTCTCGTAGCCGTGGGCCGCGGCCCGGGTGTGACGGGCGCACACCCGGCGCACGATGTCCGCCGCGGGTTCGGTGTGCGGCTCCCGGGTGCCCGCCGCGTCGACGGTGGCGACGGTGGCCACGAGGACCTCCGTGAGACGGTCCATGACGGACAGGCAGTCGGCGAGCCCGAGTTCCGCGGCGGCCCACCGGATGCCGAGCTCGCGGAAGGAGCCCTCCGGCGGCCGTACGCGGCCCAGATGCCCGCGCGTCCGGGAGCGGGCGCTCGCGTCGAGGGCGCGGGCGCACTCCTCCAGGAGCAGCGCGGCCCGGGTGCGGGTTTCCTGCCACAGCTCCGGGAGCTCCATGAGCGGATGGCCATCGGCGTTCAGGGCGTCCTCGTGGCGGGCGAGCACGCCGGCGGCCGCCGCCCTCAGCCGCGGCCCCGGCCGGTGCGCTGTGGCATCCGCGCGGTGCGCCGCGCCGCCCGCCGCACGCTGCGCGTCACCGTGGTCCGGCGCAGAGATGTTTCCCACCCAAGCCTCCCCGAATCGGGCCCCCGTACCGGCCTGCCGACTGTTGACGGCTGCCGGCATACACCCGCCTGTTCATCTCAGCTAACGATCCGACCGTAGGTGCGGGCCTGCGGCCTGTCAACTACGATGGGACGCCATCACCCTGCTGGTTCACGCTGGCGGACGAGAAGGAGTGTTGATGCCCCCCTTGGCCGACAAGGTCGACAAACTCTTCAGGACCATCCGCACCAACGGCCGGGAGTACACCTACGACGAGGTCGCTCGTGGCTGCAGCGAGCTCAGCGGCGGTACGTTCTCCAAGACGTACGTCTGGCAGTTGCGCACCGGACAGCGCGACAACCCCACCAAGCGGCATCTGGAGGCCCTGGCGGCCTTCTTCCGTGTGCCCGCCGCCTACTTCTTCGACGACGACACCGCCGAGCGGGTCGACGCACAGCTCGCCATCGCCTCGGCGATGGGCAACGCCGAGGTCCGTGACATCGCCCTGCGGGCCATGAGCATGGACGACTCCGGCCGCAAGCACCTGGCGCGCATCATCCGCGAGGTCAGCCTGCTGCACTCGGCGGCCTCCTCCCGCGGCCCGGCGGGCCGCGACAACGCGAAGAGCGACAACGCGAAGGGCGACGGCCCGGAGGAAAGAGGCACCGACGCCGCGGCGGGTGCCGGGGAATAGACGGCCCATGCGATTCCTGCAGCGACACCGGCGCCGGTCCGACCTCCAGGCGCTGCGCCGGGAGAGCCGGCAGCGGCTGGCCTCCTTCGGACTGCCCGCGTCCTACGACCTGATGACCCTGTGCGACCACCTCAGCGACTCCCGGGGGCGGCCCATCCATCTGCTGCCGATGCCCCTGGACGCGTCCGGTCCGTGCGGGTTGTGGCTGGCCTTCTCGGACGCCGACTACGTCGTCTACGAGCAGCACACCAGCCGGCACCACCAGGAGCACATCATCGCCCACGAGCTGGCACACATGCTGTGCGGCCACCGCAGCGGCACCGCCGGCTCGCCGGCCGTCGCCATGCTCTTCCCGGACCTCGATCCCTCGCTCGTGCAGGACCTGCTGTGCCGGGACAACTACTCCGACACCCAGGAGCGCGAGGCGGAGGTGATGGCCTTCCTCCTCGGTGAAGGCCTGCGCTCGCAGCCCGGCACGACCGCCGCGGAGGCGGACGGGGTGCTCGGACGCATCCAGGGGTCCCTCGACTGGCGGCGCCGGGACCGGACATGAACAGTATTCGCTACCCGCTGGGCGCGCTGGTCTGCTGGCTGGCGTTCGCCCGCACGCTCCCGCCCGTCTTCCGGCGCGAGCGGGAACCGGCGCTCGTGGCGCTGTGCGCGTCCTTCGGCTGCCAGGGCATGTACCTGGCCATGTCCACGCCCACCCACCTGACCGGAAAGCTCTTCGGCACGGTCACCTGGTACAACGTGTCCGTCCAGATGTGGATCATCGCGGCGATCGCCTGCCAGCAGGTGCTGCTCATCCACTGGCTGCACCCGCGCGAGGAGGCCCGCGTCCGCGCGCGCCGCCGGCTGGCCCTGCTGGCCTGTGTGCCGTTGGCGATGGCCGTCCTCTTCGAACTGGCCCTGCTGCACGGGCACCCGCGCAACAATTTCGTACACCCGCGGGAGCAGCCGTACTTCGTGGCCTACCAGGTCGTCTACCTCTCGGCGTTCGCCCTCGGCAAGGCCGTGGTGGCGAAGGCGTGCTGGTTCTACGCCCGGCTGACCGAGGACGTCTGGGTGCGTCGGGGGCTGCGGACCGCGGCCGTCGGTGCGTGCCTCGACCTCGTGTACTCCCTGGGGCGGTTCGCGGACGTGTTCCTCGTGCACCGCGGATGGAACCCCACCGACTGGGCGGACATCACCCGGACCTGTCTGACGGTGGGGCTGACCCTGAACACCATCGGATGGACGGCTCCGTTGTGGGGCTCGCGGGTGCAGGCGGCCTCGGCCTGGTGGGCCGACTACCGCCGCTTCCGGCGGCTGCGCCCGCTCTGGTACGCCCTGTACCGGGCCCACCCCGAGACGTCCCTGCAGCCCGCGCCCCGCAGCGACCTGTTCGCCCTCTGGGACCTTCGCTTCCGCCTGCACCGGCGGGTGATCGAGATCCGGGACGGCTGCCTGGCCCTGGGCGGCCTGGTATCCCCCGGGCTGGCTCCCGCCCCGGGGCCCGACGGGAGCGAGGAGGAGCGGGCGCGCTGGGAGGCGGCGCGCATCGCGGCAGCCCTTGCGGCAGGGCCCGGACGCGACGGGAGGCAGGACCGGGACGACGACACCGACGCCGCGCCCGTGTCGGTGATGAGCCCGGACGACCTGGACTTCTCCGCCGATGTGCGGTGGCTGGTGCAGGTCTCCCGGGCCTTCGCCCTCTCCCCCGCCGCGCGACCGGAGCCCGACCGCGCGGTCGCCCCGTGAGCGTCCTCAGCCTGCGAACGCCGTGGGAACGAGGCCCTGTCCGGCGCCCGGCACGACGAAGACGCTGCCCGCGAGCGGCTCGTCGTGTTCGGGCGCACGCCGTGCCGTGGTGACGTAGAGGTCGGTCAGGTCCGCCCCGCCGAAGCCGCACGCCGTGGTGAGCGCGGCGGGGAACCGGATCTCCCGGTCGAGCGTGCCCCGCGGCGTGTAGCGGCGGACCGCGCCGCCGCGGAAGAGGGCCACCCAGACGCCGCCGTCGGTGTCGACGCACAGGCCGTCGGGCACCCCGGCCGTCCCGGTCAGCTCTGCGAACGGACGCGGGTCGCGGGCCTCCCCCGTCGACAGGTCGTAGTCGAGCACGTCGATACGGCACGTCGGGGTGTCGACGAAGTACATCCGCCGGCCGTCCGGGCTCCAGGCGATGCCGTTGCTCAGACGGGTTCCCGAGAGCGCGCGGTGCGTCACGCCCCCGGAGGAGACGCGGCCCAGCCAGCCGGGGGCGGACGGGCCGGCCATGGTGCCGACCCAGAGGCGGCCCCGGCCGTCGATGCCCGCGTCGTTGCCCCGTACGCCCTCGGCCGACCAGTCGGCGAGCGGCCGCAGCGGCCCGTCGGGACCGCACACCGCCACACCGTCGCGCAGGCTGAGCACCAGGCCGCCGCCGGCCCGGGGCTTGGCCGCGGCGACGGGCTGTTCGAAGCGGAGTACCGTGTCGGCGCCGTCCGAGGGGCGCAGCCGGTGCACCTCGCTGCGGTTCATGTCGACCCACAGCAGTGTTCCGTCGGCCGGGTCCCAGGTCGGGCACTCGGCGAAGCCGGCCGCCGCGCGCAGCACCACCTCCACGCTCACCGGACGGCCCCCGCCCGGCCGGTGTCCTCGTACGACCACACGGACCGGGCCGCGTCCAGCAGGACGGCCGCGCCGTCACCGTCCAGGACGTCGGCGACGGGAAGTCCCAGATGGCGGAGCCGGCGTACGTTGTCCCGGCCGCGGGTGGCGATGGCCGCGACGGGGGCGCCGCCGAGGGCTTCGACCGCGCGGATCTCCGTCTCCAGGTCGGCGAGGGGCAGATGGTCCCAGTGGTAGCGCGACGCGCGCTCGGCGTCGTGCGCGAAGACGACCGCGTCGGGCTGCGAACCCTGGAGGATCGCGCCGGCCAGGCCGCCGAACGCGGGGTGCATGACGGACGCCTGCCCCTTGATGATCAGCAGATCGTGGCGGGCGTCGGCCTGCTGGACCAGATGCTCGACGAGGCCGGCCGCCTGGAACACCGGCGTCCGGTCGATGATCGCCCCTTCGGTGCATCCGGCGAGCAGACAGGTCTGGCCGGTGCCCACGTAGCCGGAGTCGACCCCGCGGGAAAGGGCTTCCCGGTGTATCTGGAGCGCGGTGGTGCGCTTTCCGACGACGCAGTCGCTGCCCGCGACGTGAATCAGTTTGGCGCGCTTCCTGGGAACCCGCCCGGAATACTTGGGCAGCACGTCGTGCGGACGTCTCACATCGACAATGCGCTGCCCTTCCGAGAGCATCCCGGCAAGTTCCGTTTCGAGGAGCTGCACATGGAGGCAGGAAATGATGTGAAGGCCGCCGCGAACGGCGGTGCGTATCTCGTCCCACCAGAGGTCGGGCAGGTCGCCCGGATCTCTCGGCATGTGCAGGAACTTGCCATCGAGCGACTCGCCGAAATCGGACTCGGTCAGTGCCATCACCAGCGCCCGGGGGCCGTATTTCATGGCCTCGGCGACGGAACCGACGACCGGGACATCGGTTCCCGGCAGTACGGAAGCCGAGGTCGGGTGGGGGTGGGAGCGGTCGACGACCGCCACGGGGCGGAGCACCGTACTGTGCCGGATCACACCCTGGACGGTCTTTCCCTCGGGGTGGGCGAATACTCCGTCGGCGAACAGAACGGCAGGGAGAGGCAATTGCGAGAATTCTGAAATAAGCACCGTGTCATCCTAACTAGCGCACACGATCGGTTCGCCCGACCAAATGCCGTACTTCCGAGTGGAGTTCGTCACGGAACGGGTCGACCAGCGCGGCGATCGTCCCGTCGGGACGTACGAGAACGGCCCGCGGGCGGCTCAGCCTCAGCAAGGAGTGGCCGAAATTGTTCGCATCGGAAATCACGGTGACGCGAAGGCTCTCGTGCGCCTTTCGAAAGATTTCGGCCACGCCCTGGACGTCCCGGCGGTGCCTGCCCGTTCCGGGGAACAGCAGCAACAGCGGCGCCGGGGCGCCCAGCTCGTCGCGCAGCCAGCGCCCTCGCTCCGCGTCGAGAGGTACGTCCGGCAGCCTCATCCCGGTCCGCAGATGACCGGCCTGCTGCCGCGGCCCGGGATGGGCGAACGACAACTGCGCCTGGCGCGGCACGACGACGCGGTTGAGGACTCCGCTGCGTCCCGCGGCTCCCAGCGCCGCGTCCCGGGCCCGCGCACGCCAGCCGCTCATCGTCCACATCCGTGTCTGCAGGTCGGTGTCGCCGACCACGGCCCGCGCGACCCTGAGCCGCTCCTCCTCCCACTGGGCCAGCACCTCGTCCCCCCACCGCCCCTCGCGCACTCCGGCGAGGCGCCAGGCCAGCGAAGCCGCGTCCTCGATACCGGTGTTCAGCCCCTGTCCGCCCGCCGGGCTGTGGATGTGCGCGGCGTCGCCCGCCAGCAGCACCCGGCCGGACCACAGCCGGTCGGCCACCTTGCGGTGCACCCGGAACACCCCGGTGCGCTGCTCGCCGACCAGCTCGATCGGCACCGGGCACCGCTCGGAGGCCGCGCGCTGCACGGCGTCCCGGGGGTCGTCCACCGTCTGGTCGGGCGCCGCGCTCACGAAGGTCCGGTACAGGCCGCCCGGCAGTCCGACCACCACCAGCACTCCGGCGGCCGACATGAAGTAGTGCACCTCGTCATGGGCCAGCGAGGTACGGACCGGACCGTCCGTGAGCAGGAACTGCTGCGGGTACGAACTGCCCCGGAAGGGCACGCCCAGGACTTCGCGGACCCTGCTGTGCGCGCCGTCGCAGCCGACGAGCCAGCCGACGCGTTCGGTCACCCGGCCCCGCGCCGTCTCCAGTTCGGCGCTGACGCCGGCGCCGTCCTGGGTGAAGGAGGTCAGGGACGTCCCGAACTCGATCGTCCCGCCCAGCCCACGGAAGACGTCCCGCAGGACCGCCTCCGTCTCCTGCTGCGGAATGGACAGGGCGTACGGGTAGCGCGTGCGGCGCATGCCACCGAACGCCAGCCGGGCGACGCGCTCGCCCTGCGAGTGGTAGTTCTGTGCCCGCAACACCACGCCGCGCCGGTGCAGTTCGTCAGCGGCACCGAACCGGGCGAGGGCCTCGATGCCCCGTGGCCACAGGGCGATCGCCTTGGAGTGGGGGTTGGGGCGCTCGGAGCGGTCGACGACGCGCACCGGCACGCCGCGCCTGAGGAGTTCGATCCCCGTGACGAGCCCCACCGGGCCCGCTCCGACGATGAGCACCTGCGACGATTCGGTCATGATTCCACCTTCTGTGCGGATGTCTCTTTAGACGCAGCCGTGCGCTTCTTGCGGGGCATAACCGCTGGCCACGGCTTGTGTGCGTGCTTGTATTCCAGCCGGTGAACGGCGATGCGCACGGTGTCGCCGACGGACTGACGGAGGTGCTGGCAGCAGTGGCCGGCCAGATCTGTTTCTCGGTGCTCGGAGCTCTCGGCGTCTCCGCGGGCACCCCCACCCCTCACACCCTGCGCGGCCCGATGGTGAACAAGGTGATGGCCCTGCTCCTGCTCCGGGCGGGCCAGGTGGTGGAGGTCGACACCTTCGTCGACGAGTTGTGGGAGGAGCGGCCGCCGCGCTGGGCGCTCAGCACCGTGCGCACGCACGTCTACCACCTGCGCCGCCAGCTCGACGAGGTCCTGGACCTCCCGGCCCAACAGCTGTTGCGCACCAGCCGGTCCGGCTACCTCCTGGACATCGATCCGGAGCAGCTGGATGCCACCCGGTTCACGCGGCTCTTCGGGGAGAGCGAGCGGCTGCTCGCCCGGAACCGGCCGGACGAGGCCGTCGCCGCATGCCGTGAGGGGCTGGCGCTGTGGCAGGGCCGGGCCCTGGCCACGGTGCGCCCGGGCCGGGTCCTCACCGGTCACGTCCAGTACCTGGAGGAGTTGCGCGTACGGGCCCACCAGGTGCGCGTCGAGGCGGAGATGCGCCGCGGCCGCCACACCCACCTCGTGCCCGAACTGCGCGGCCTGGTCGCCGCACATCCCTTCAACGAGTGGTTCCACCACTCCCTGATCGAGTCGCTGCGGGAGTCGGGCCGGCGCGGTGAGGCGCTCAGCGCCTTCCAGGCGCTCAGGACCATGCTCCGGGACGAGCTGGGGCTCGAACCCGCCGACGGTGCGTCGTGGCGCGTGCCGGCGTGACGGCGTCGCGTGCCCTGCGGACATGGAGCTCCACCTCCTCCTCGTCGCTCTGTCCGGAGTCCTGATGGTGGGGCGTCGCCATGAAAGCCCGATAAAAGCGAGGGGAGGAAGGGCCGGATGGACGCGATCTGTCACTTTGGAGACACGGGCGACCCCTCCCTCAGGAGCACGGGAACCGCGGTCCTGGCGGTGCGCCCCGCGCGCGGCGTGATCGCCGTCCTGCGGCTGTCGGGCGGATACGGGGCCGCCGTCCTGCACCCGGCGGAGCGGGCCCTGATCCGGGGAGGTTCACCGGCCCGCTGCCGTGACTTCGTCGCGGGGCGCGCCGCGGCCGCCGACGCCCTGCGGCTGCTGGGCCGGTCGGGACCGGTCCTGCGCGAGGCCCGGCGCCCCCTCTTCCCGACGGGGGTGCGGGGATCCATCAGCCACTGCCGGGGCGCGGCCGCCACCTGTCTGGCCACCGCACGGACGGACGTGTCCGGCGTGGGGGTGGACGTGGAGCGCGTCGGCCGGCTGTCACCGGAGAGCGCCGGACTCGTCTGCACGCCACGGGAGCAGGCCCTGGTGGCGGGCAGCGACGCGGGCGCATGGCTCCTCACGGTGATGTTCTCGGCGAAGGAGGCCTTCTACAAGGCGGCCACCGCCCTGGTCCTCCCCCGCGAGCCGGTCTTCCACGACTTGGAGGTGCTCCCGGATTGCGCGCACGAGAGCGTCGACGCCGACCGCAGCCGCGACCGCAGCGCCTACGGCAAGGGCAACGGGCTGCGCCTGACGCCCGCGCCAGGACTTCTCCCCGACGGATGCATCATCCGGGGCCAGGTGCGCTGCGTGGGCCCGTACGTCTGGACGACGGTGCTGCTCCGGTCCGGCAACGGCCCCTCATGAGCCGGTGGGCACGCTACAAAGGCGTGCCGTCGCGCGGGTCGAGCGGGTCGCACCCGTCATGCGCGTCATGCGCCTGCCGCCCGCCAAGGCCGGTGCCGCCCGCGACCCGGCGCCTGACCTGGTCCTCCTGGGCCAGCCGCCGCAGCAGCTCGAACACCGGGGCGCAGATCGCGAAGACGATGACCGCCCGCTCGGCCAGCGCCACCGGGTCGTCCAGGCCGGCCGCGCGCTCCAGGTCCAGCCGGGCCACGGACTCGGCCAGTCGCGCGTACGCGGCGAGTTCACCCGGGGCGTACTGGGCGTCCAGCCGGCGCAGCTCCTCCAGGGCCACCGTCAGCCCCTTCACGTGCGGTGAGCTGCCGGGTGCCTGCCAGTCCAGGGCCGCGAGCAGTTCCGCCACCTCGGCGCCGGCGCCCGCATCGGCCCCGGCCTCCTCCTCGTGGCCGGCGGCCCCCTGCCCCTGGGCGGCCACCGGCACGGGGAGCGCGTAGCTGACCGCTCCGAGGGCGCTCTCCGAGCTGTGGGCGTGGTCGACGGCCCCGAGCACCTCCCGGGTGGCGGCGATGGACAGCCCGCCGAGCGTGGTCAGTGCCTTGATCAGCCGCAGCCGCTGCGCGTGCTCGTCCCCGTACTCGGCCAGGGTCGCGGCCGTCGCCCGCCCCGCGGGCAGCAGTCCCTGGCGCAGGAAGTACTTGATGCTGGCGACCGGCACACCGGTCCGCCGGCTGAGCTCCGAGATCTTCATACGGCTTCCCTGCTGGTCACGCGGTCCGGTGTCGGTCGTCGGCGATTGGACACCACAGCAAGATACTGCCACTATCCAGTATCTGGATACTGCAAGTATCCAGCACAGGAACGCAGCCGCACCGGAGAAGTCGATGCCTCACCCCACGCCCCCCTCCGTGCTCCGCCGACCCACGTTGTGGATCGGTACGGGACTCATCGCCGCAGTGGTCTCGATGCTGTTCGCCCTGCTCTACGTGGGTGGCAACGTCAACCCCAGGGGCAACCTCCGCGACCTGCCCGTCGCCCTGGTCAACACCGACAGCGGAGCTGACGTCAACGGCCGCCGCGTCAACCTGGGCGAGCAGGTCGTCTCCGGCATCCAGAAGGCCGCCAAGGGCGACAGGAGCATCGACTGGCAGGTCGTGAGCCGCGAGGAGGCCGACAAGCTGCTGGGCCGGGGCAAGGTCTTCGGCGCGCTCGTCATACCCGGCGACTACTCCGCCACCGTGGCCGCACTCACCGCCCCGCAGCCCGCGGCCCCGGGCAAGGCCGCCCCGCCGACCCTGACCGTGCTGACGAACCAGGCGGCCGGCAGCATCGGCTCCTCCATGGCCTCCCAGGCCTCCCAGAAGGCCGCTCACGCCGCCTCCGCCCAGCTCGGCCAGGAGCTCCTCAAGCAGGCCGGCTCCCAGAAGACCCCTCTCCCGACGGCCGCCCAGCTGAAGCTGGGCGACCCGGTGACGGTGAACGTCGCCGACGGCCACCCGGTCGGCCCCCGCAGCGCGATGGGCCTGAGCGCCTTCTACTACGCGCTGGTCCTGGTCGTCTGTGGCATGCTCGGCGCCAATGTGGTCAATTCCCAGGTGGACACCGCGCTCGGCTACCTGCACACCGACTTCGGCCCCATCCGCAAGCGCGAGCCCGTCCAGCACACCAGCCGCGTCCGGACCCTGGCCATCGGCATCGCGATGATGCTCGGCCTGTCACTGGTGATGGGCACGCTGGTCGAGGTCGCCACCGTCGGCATCCTCGACATGGACGCCTCCCACCTCGGCCTGCTCTGGCTCTACTCGGTCGCCACCATCGCGGTGGTCGGCATCGGAAGCCTGGCCCTCTTCGCCGCCTTCGGTACGCCCGGCATGCTGCTGGCCACCATCGTCTTCGTCGCGATGGCCGTACCCTCCTCCGGCGCCACCGTGCCCGTGCAGGCGCTGCCCGGATTCTTCCGCGCCCTGGCCGAGTTCGAGCCGCTGCGCCAGATCACCGAGGGGCTGCGCTCCCTCCTCTACTACGGAGCCCAGGCCGACGCGGGCCTGACCCGGGCCTGGGCCTCGATGGGCGTCGCCCTCGTCGCCGCGCTGCTCTTCGGCTTCGCCGTCACCCGCATCTACGACCGCAGGGGCCTGCACCGCATCCCCCGCCCGGTTGCCGAGGCCAGTGCCCCCGCGGAGGCCCCGGAGGCCCCTGCGCCGGCCACGGCCTGAGGCCGGCGGGCCTCCACTGCGCCTTCGCGGTCGTCGTCGAACTCGAAATCGAACTGTGCGCACAGCGCGTCGACGGCGCGCTCACGCGAGGTCGGACGGCCGATCCCGCAGTCGAGCCCGGGCGCCCCGTCGAGCAGATCGATCGGGACACTGAGCGGTCATCTCGTTGCGGACCATGTACGGGATTTTGAGACCCCGAGCAGCCCATGGCAGGCTCATTCCGCATGATCGATGAATTCGCGAAGGACAACCTGCACGGGAGACTGCGGCGGGACCGCGAGGCGCTGCTCTGGAAACTCGACGGCTTGTCCGAATACGACGCCCGCCGGCCTTTGACGGCGACCGGGACCAACCTCCTCGGCCTGGTCAAACACGTGGCCAACGTCGAGGCCAGGTACTTCGGCGAGGTCTTCGACCGTCCTTCCCCCGAGCCGCTGCCCCGGTGGCAGGACTCCGACGGCAGCGATCAGTGGGCGGCCGAGGACGAGACCCGCGATCAGATCATCGGGTTCTACCGGCGCACGTGGGAACACTCGGACGCGACGATCGACGAGCTTCCCCTCGACGCCCCCGGCCACGTGCCCTGGTGGCCCGAGCCGTATCCCCGTACGAACCTGTTCGCCGTCATGGTCCACGTCCTCGGCGAGACCATCCGGCATGCCGGGCACGCCGACATCCTGCGCGAGGGCCTCGACGGCCGGACCGGGTTGCGCGCCGAACACGGGAAGCAGATCGACGAGGAAGCCCGGGCGGCCCACTGGGCGAAGATCGAGCAGGCCGCCAGGTCGGCCGCACCGGTCAAGGCCTAGGTCCTGTCGTCAAGTGATCGGCTGCGCGCTTCCATCGGGCAAGGTACAGCTTTCGCCCGCGTAGGGGCGTGCCGTGATCTGTCCGCCCGCGGCCGTGCACTCTTCTCTGGTGATGTTCGGAGCCCCGGCGGCCTGAGCACCGCCGGCGCCGAAGGCGCTGATGCCGGCGACGGTGGCCGCGGCCAGGGCGAGTCCCAGCATTCTTCGTATCCGCATGTGTCCTCCTCCTGGCGGGCCCCTCTGTTCGGCCACGGGTGAGGAGTCTCGGGCCGACGGAAGCCCTCCTCTTCAGCATGGGCGACATCCAGCAGGCACGCGAGCCGGGGCACCGCGTTCCCCCTGGACCTCGGGACCTCGGCGGACCGACAGGCGGAGCCTTCTCCTTTCGAAACCGCCAATCGGAGCCAAATTTAAGGTAGTTCGCATCGATGCGGTGGACACGATCCGTCGGCTAGCATCCCGGTGCAACCGGCGAGCGACATCCAACCGACCAGCAATCGGGGTCCGACGGCGGGGAGTGCCGCGTGCACGAGGCGTTGACCCGATGGTGCCTGGATCTGCAGGCTCACACCGGTCTCTCGTCCATCGTCCTGGGCGGCCGTCGCGCATGGCAGGAGACCGCCGTCGAGCCGAAGGCGTCGGACGTGGACCTCTACGCGTTCTGCGGTGATGGCTTGTACGCGCGCATGCCGCGGCTGGCCGACACGCTCCGGGGGGCGGGGGTCCGCCGTGTGGTCCGGGAGCGTTCCGCGTTCCTGGAGTTGCACTACGTGCTCACCGATCTGCCCGAGATCGATCTGAAGGTGATGCGGTGGTCCACCGTCGACGCCGTTCTCGCGGCACCGCCGAACCTCGACGAGCTGTACCTCGAGAAGATGCATTCGCTCCACCACTACCGGGTGATCATCGACGACTCGGGCGACGGACTGTGCCGTATCGATCGCGCGGTGCGGCGCAGACCGGCTGATCTGGCCGCTCTCCTTCCGTACGCCTTCGAGTCCTACGTCAAGCACGCCTGGGGTGTCGCCAAACAGGGTCTGCGGCGGGGTGAGCCGCTGGTAGGCAGCCATCTGGCGCGTCGCGCGCTGGACCATCTCGTGCTCGTCGAGTACCTGCTCAACGACACCTATCCGCCACCGTTCAAGTGGCGCATGCACGATGCGGAACTCGCCGGGCTGCGTCGGGGCGACCTGATCCGCAGTGTCGCCACCACGCTGGAGTTCGCGCCCGGGCTCTCCCTCGCGGACCACGCCGAGGGGCTTCGTGCTCTGGAGGCCGAGATCCTGGCCGACCCCGGCGCCGCCGGAATTCCGGGGAGGTCACCCGACGCCTGGTGGTGGGCGCCGTAGTCCGATCTTCGACGGAAAAGGGAGGGGCACCGTGCGCGTGGGAATGGCCGGGATCGGCTTCATGGGGCGACTGCACTCGTACGCGTGGAGCAACGCGTCCAGCCTCTTCGGCGCGGAACCCGTCGAACTGGTCGCGGTGGCCGGCGGTCCGGACGACTCCGAGGAAGCCGTCCGGTCGTTCGCCCGCCGGTGGGGGTGGAGCGCTCCGGTGTGCCGGACGGAGGACCTGATCGACGCACACGTCGACGTGATCGACGTGTGCACCCCCAACGACTCCCATGAGCTCATCTCCGTCGCGGCGCTCCGGGCCGGACGGCACGTGCTGTGCGAAAAGCCCATGTCGAACAGCCTCGGCGGCGCCGAACGCATGGCAGCGGCGGCATCGGTGGCGGCCGAGCGGGGAGTCCACTCCTCGATCGGTTTCGTGTACCGGCGCATTCCCGCGGTCGCGCTGGCCAAGGAGCTCATGGACCGGGGCGAGCTCGGGGACGTCCTGCTCGTCAGCGCCCGGTTCCTTCAGGATGTGCGGCTCGACCCGGCCCGGCCCGGCTCATGGCGTTCTTCCAAGGAGGTGGCCGGGTCGGGCGTCATCGGAGATCTCGGTGCCCATCTCGTCGATCTGGTGGCGCATCTGACCGGCGAGATGCCCACCATGTCGTCGACGATGACCGCGCCCTACCCGCGTCGGCCCACCGATGCTCCCCTGGTTCCCTTCTCGGAGACGGAGGACATCGCGGTGAGCAACGGCTCGCTCGCCTCCGGGGCGCTGGTCGAGATGCGCATGTCACGGGTCGCCGTCTCGCGCAAGGTGGACCTCGGCATCGACGTGTTCGGCAGCCGAGGCCGCCTGTCGTTCGAGCTGCAGCGTCCCGGAGAGCTGGTCTTCGTGCAGGGATCCGACGGCCTGCAGGGCGTGGTGGAGCGGACGGTTCTGGTGACCGAGCGCACGCATCCGTATCAGGAGTTGTGGTGGGAACCGGGCCAGCCCGTCGGGTACGGAAGCGCGCACATCCACCAGGTCGGCGACTTCGCCGCGGCGATCCGCGCGGGCCGCCCGCCGACACCCTCGTTCGCGGACGGCCTGCGCGTGCAGCAGGTCCTCGAGCGGATGATCCTGGACGGGAAGCGGTGAGGGCGGGCGCCGCGCGCGGATCGCCGCGCCGCGGCACGGTGCGCCCCTGGTCGGCCCTACGAACACATGCCGCCGGAAGCGGCCCGCCTTCGTGGAATCCACCCAGAGGCGCTTGACCGGCGAACCTGCGGCAACGTAACTTCGACCGCACCCACCCACTCGTGAGCTGCTGGAAGGAGGCGAAGCCGGATGTCGACCATCTCCGCGCTGCTTCGCCTCGCGCACCAGATCGCCTGGGCTCCGGGTCGTGTAGCACACGGCTGCTGAGCAGCCCCTTCCCGGCGTGCCCGATTGCGGCCCCGGCATCTTTTCGTCTCCGTCACCACCCACGGCACGTTGTCGCGTGCCGTTGTGTCGCGCTCCGGGATCTCGAGCTGCGCACCCCAGAATAGAAAGCACCTGAAATGGCGACTAGGACAGTCATCTCGATCGCGCGCCGAAATGAGGACGTGCCATGGTAGCGGCGCGGATCACGGTCAACGGGAAAGAAACACCGATTTCACCGGCCTCACCCCACACCACGGTGCTGGACTTTCTCCGCGAGCGCGGCCTCACCGGCACCAAGGAGGGCTGCGCCGAGGGTGAATGCGGCGCCTGTTCGGTCATGGTGGCCCGTCCCGGAGTGAACAGGCCCACCGACTGGGTGGCGGTCAACGCCTGTCTGCTGCCGGTCGCGGCGCTCGACGGTCAGGAGGTCATCACCTCGGAGGGCCTCGCCACCGCGGGCCCTGCCGGTACGCCTGCCACGCTCCACCCCGTACAGGAGGAGATGGCCGTCCGCGGCGGCTCCCAATGCGGTTACTGCACACCGGGGTTCGTCTGCAGCATGGCCGCCGAGTACTACCGTCCCGACCGCTGCGCGCACGCGGAGCCGGCCGGCGCCACCGACTCCGAGCACGGCCCGAACGGTTTCGACCTGCACGCGCTGAGCGGCAACCTGTGCCGCTGCACCGGCTACCGCCCGATCCGCGACGCCGCGTTCGCCGTCGGTGCGCCGGCCGAGGACGACGCCCTGGCGCAGCGCCGAGAACAGGCTGCGCCCGCACCGGTCGCCACCGAATACACCCGGAACGACAGCACGTTCCTGCGGCCCGGCACCCTTGCCGAGGCGCTGCGGCTGCTGCGCGAGCGGCCCGGCGCGGTGGTGGTGGCCGGCAGCACCGACTGGGGTGTGGAGGTCAACATCCGCTCCCGTCGTGCGGATTGTGTGGTCGCGGTCGACCGGCTGCCCGAACTGCGGGCGCTGCGCGTCGAGTCGGGTCACGTCGAGATCGGGGCGGCGCTGACGCTCACGGAGATCGAACGCCGCCTCGACGGCCGTGTCCCGCTCCTGGCGGAGCTCTTCCCGCAGTTCGCCTCCCGGCTCATCCGCAACAGTGCGACCCTCGGCGGCAATCTGGGTACCGGCTCCCCCATCGGTGACAGCCCGCCGGTGCTGCTCGCGCTGGAGGCGTTGGTGGTCCTCACCGGCGCCGACGGGGAACGCGAAGTCCCCCTCTGCGACTACTTCACCGGCTACCGGCAGAGCGTGCGCCGTCCCGGCGAGCTGATCCGTGCGGTGCGCATCCCGCTACCGCTGTCACCGGTCGCGGCCTTCCACAAGATCGCCAAACGGCGGTTCGACGACATCTCCAGCGTGGCCGTGGCCTTCGCACTCGACATCGAGGACGGGACGGTCCGCAAGGCACGCATCGGCCTGGGCGGTGTGGCCGCCACCCCGATCCGTGCCGTCGACGCCGAGGCTGCCCTGGAGGGCAGGCCCTGGGCGGCGGAGACCGTGGAGGCCGCGGCCCAGGTGCTGCGGGCCCAGGGCACGCCCATGGACGATCACCGCGCCAGCGCCGGCTACCGCTCCGCGATGCTCGGTCAGAGCCTGTTGAAGCTGTACGCGCGATCCACCGAGGCGGTGTCGTCATGAGTCATCTGTCCGAGCGTCCCGAGAAGCCCGTCGTCGGCCTTCCGATGCCGCACGAGAGCGCCGGCCTGCACGTCACCGGCGCCGCGCTCTACACCGACGACCTGGTGCACCGCACCAAGGACGTGCTGCACGCCTACCCGGTCCAGGTCATGAAGGCCCACGGCAGCATCACCGCGCTGCGCACCGGGCCCGCGCTCGCCGTGCCGGGTGTGGTCCGCGTACTGACCGGTGCCGACGTGCCCGGCGTGAACGATGCCGGGATGAAGCACGACGAACCGCTCTTCCCCGACGAGGTCATGTTCCACGGACACGCGGTCGCCTGGGTGCTCGGCGAGACCCTGGAGGCGGCCCGGCTCGGTGCGGCGGCCGTCGAGGTGGACCTCGACGAGAAGCCTTCCGTGATCACCCTAGAGGAGGCGATCGCGGCCGGGAGCTTCCACGGTGCCCGGCCCATGATGCTGACCGGCGACGTCGACGCCGGCTTCGGCGGCTCCGCGCACGTGTTCACCGGCGCGTTCCAGTTCTCCGATCAGGAGCACTTCTATCTCGAGACGCACGCGGCGCTGGCCCAAGTCGACGAGAACGGGCAGATGTTCGTCCAGAGCAGCACCCAGCACCCCTCGGAGACGCAGGAGATCGTCGCGCACGTGCTCGGCCTGCACAGCCACGAGGTGACGGTGCAGTGCCTGCGGATGGGCGGCGGCTTCGGTGGCAAGGAGATGCAGCCCCACGGGTTCGCGGCCGTCGCCGCGCTCGGCGCCATGCTGACCGGCCGGCCGGTCCGGGTGCGCCTCAACCGGACGCAGGACCTGACCATGTCCGGCAAGCGCCACGGCTTCCACGCCTCGTGGAGGATCGGCTTCGACACCGAGGGCCGCATCCAGGCCCTGGACGCCACCTTGACCGCGGACGGCGGCTGGAGCCTGGACCTGTCCGAGCCGGTGGTGGCCCGCGCCCTGTGCCACATCGACAACATCTACTGGATTCCCCACGCGCGCGTCACCGGGCGCATCGCCAGGACCAACAAGGTCTCCAACACCGCCTTCCGCGGTTTCGGCGGACCGCAGGGCATGCTGGTGATCGAGGACATCCTGGGTCGTTGCGCGCCGCTGCTCGGCCTGGACCCGATGGAGTTGCGCGAACGCAACTTCTACCGGCAGGGCCAGTCCACGCCGTACGGACAGCCGGTCCTGCACCCCGAACGGATCTCCACCGTCTGGCACCAGGTCCGGGGCGACGCCGCGATCACCGATCGCAGGGCCGAGATTGCGGCCTTCAACGCAGCGCACCCGCACACCAAGCGCGCCCTCGCGCTCACC
This sequence comes from Streptomyces sp. NBC_00029, assembly GCF_045160505.1. Taxonomy (NCBI): domain Bacteria; kingdom Bacillati; phylum Actinomycetota; class Actinomycetes; order Kitasatosporales; family Streptomycetaceae; genus Streptomyces; species Streptomyces sp. NBC_00029. The sequence continues at coordinate 7,850,345 of NZ_CP108292.1, read as the reverse complement.
GGCATCAAGTTCGGGATCTCGTTCAACCTCACGGCCTTCAACCAGGCCGGCGCGCTGGTGCTGGTCTACAAGGACGGCTCGGTCCTGATCAACCACGGCGGCACCGAGATGGGGCAGGGCCTGCACACCAAGATGCTGCAGGTGGCCGCGACCACACTGGGCATTCCACTGCACAAGGTGCGGCTCGCCCCGACCCGCACGGACAAGGTGCCCAACACCTCCGCCACCGCGGCCAGCGCAGGGGCGGACCTCAACGGCGCCGCGGTGAAGAACGCCTGTGAGCAGATCCGCGAGCGGCTGCTCCAGGTGGCCGGCACCCAGCTGGGTGCGGGCGCCCCGGACGTGCGCATCGTCGACGGCGTCGCACGCGTCCTCGGCAGCGACAAGGAGCTCGCCTGGGACGACCTGGTGCGCACCGCGTACTTCCAGCGGGTCCAGCTGTCCGCGGCCGGTTTCTACCGGACCGAGGGTCTGCACTGGGACGCGAAGGTGTTCCACGGCTCGCCGTTCAAGTACTTCTCCTACGGGGCCGCAGCGGCCGAGGTGGAGGTGGACGGGTTCACCGGCGCGTACCGGATCCGGCGGGTGGACATCGTGCACGACGTCGGCGACAGCCTCTCCCCGATGATCGACATCGGTCAGGTCGAGGGCGGTTTCGTGCAGGGCGCGGGCTGGCTGACGCTGGAGGACCTGCGGTGGGACGCGGGCGACGGGCCGAACCGGGGCCGGCTGCTGACCCAGGCGGCGAGCACCTACAAGCTGCCGAGCTTCTCGGAGATGCCCGAGGAGTTCAACGTCAGGCTGCTGGAGAACGCCACGGAGGAGGGCGCGGTCTACGGGTCCAAGGCGGTCGGTGAGCCTCCGCTGATGCTGGCCTTCTCGGTACGGGAGGCGTTGCGGCAGGCCGCCGCGGCGTTCGGGCCGGCCGGAGCCAGCGTCGAGCTCGCTTCCCCGGCGACGCCCGAAGCGGTGTACTGGGCGATCCAGGCGGCCCGCGGGGGCGGCGCGCGCCCGTGCGCTCCCGCAGCCGACGGCAGCGTGGTCCCCGCCGACGCAAACGCCTTGAGCCATGCCTGACATGAGCTGGGTGGCCGCGGTCGCACGGTTGCGGGCACGCCGGGAACCCGGCGTGCTCGTGACCGTCGCGGCTGTGCGCGGCCACGCGCCCCGCCGGGCCGGTGCCAAGCTCGTCGTGGGACGGACCGAGACGTGGGGTTCGATCGGCGGCGGCAACATCGAGGCCGTCGCCATCGACCGGGCGCGCGAGCTGTCCGGCACGGCCGGTCCGGAGCCGGAGATGATGGAGTTCGCCCTCAACGACAAGGTCACCGGACGGCACGGCGTGCAGTGCTGCGGCGGGTCCGTCACCGTGCTGCTCGAACCGCTCCCGGTGGTCCAGGCGGTGGCGGTCTTCGGCATCGGGCACGTGGGACTGGAGCTGGCCCGCATCCTGGCCCGGCACGATCTCGACCTGCACCTGACCGACAGCCGCCCCGACATGCTCACGGGTGAGCGGCTGGGCGTGCTCGCGGACGCGGTGGCGCAGATTCATGTGCACCACACCCCGCTGCTTCCGGAGGAGGTGCTTTCGGAGCTGCCGCCCGGCGCTCACGTCCTGATCATGACCCACGATCACGCCGAGGACGCCGCACTGTGCGACGCCGCCCTGCGCACCAGCGGTCTCGGCTCGATCGGTTTGATCGGCTCGTCTGCGAAATGGGCACGGTTCCGGCAGCGCCTGGCCGCCGAGGGCGGCCATGACGCGGCCGCAATCGCCCGGATCAAGACCCCGATCGGGACGGCCGGGATCACCGGCAAGGAACCCGCCACGATCGCCGTGAGTGTCGCGGCGGACCTGCTCCGGACCTTCGAACAGCCCGTCCTTCAGGAGGTGTCGGACCCGGTGGACGCCGAACTCCGTCTCCGCGCCCCTGCCTGACCGGAACGCGGGAGTCCCGGTTCCTGCAGGCCCGGGGCCGGAAGCCGGGAACGCCCGCCCCGGGCCCGCCGTGTCTCATTTCATGCGTCCGGCATGTGGACCGCTGTACTCGAACTCCACGAAATCGACCTAGTGTTGCTCGCGCAGCTGGTTCGCCCCGTCCGCCAGGCGGGATGCGTCGTAAGAGGGAACCCGGTGGGAATCCGGGACTGCCCCGCAGCGGTGAGCGGGAACGACCGCCGTCATGAGCACTGGGTCCGGACAACGGTCCTGGGAAGCGACGGCCAGTAGGTGCCCGCCGGGAGACCGGCAGGCGTGCCCGCGAGTCCGAAGACCTGCCCGTTGCCCGCACGCGAACGTTCGCATGCGGCCATTTCGGTGACCTCGTGGGCGGGTCGGCGTACACAGCGAGCGGCACCTGCGGCATCCCCGCGGCGTGGACCGCCCGTTCTGTCGTTCCTTCGCGTCCGCGTCCCGTCACCGGGATGTTCAGGACACATCTCGCGAAGGAGAGTTCCGTGACACCCAAGCCCGCCGCCACGGCAGCACGAGCCACCGTTCACGGCTACCCCCGCCAGGGACAGAACCGCGAACTGAAGAAGGCCGTCGAGGGCTACTGGAAGGGCCGCGTCACCGCCGACGCCCTCCGCCGGACCGCGGCCGACCTGCGCCGTTCGAACTGGCAGCAGCTGACCGACGCCGGCATCCACGAGGTGCCGACCGGTGACTTCTCGTACTACGACCACGTGTTGGACACCAGTGTCATGGTCGGCGCCGTCCCCGAGCGGCACCGCGCAGCCGTCGAGGCCCATGCGCTCGACGGCCTCTTCGCGATGGCCCGCGGCACCCAGGACGTCGCCCCGCTGGAAATGACCAAGTGGTTCGACACCAACTACCACTACCTGGTCCCCGAACTCGGCCCGGACAGCGTCTTCACCGCCGACTCCACCAAGCAGGTCGCCGAGCTGAAGGAAGCCCTGGCTCTCGGGCACTCCGCCCGCCCGGTCCTGGTCGGCCCCATCACCTACCTGCTGCTGGCCAAGCCCGCCCCGGGGGTGGCCGCGGACTTCCAGCCGCTCACCCTGCTCGACCGGCTGCTGCCCGTCTACGCCCGGGTCCTGGCCGATCTGCGCGCCGCCGGCGCCGACTGGGTCCAGCTCGACGAGCCCGCCCTGGTCCAGGACCGCACCCCGGCCGACCTGAGCGCCACCGCCCGCGCCTACCGCGACCTGGGGGCGGCCACCGACCGCCCGAAGCTGCTGGTCGCCTCGTACTTCGACCGGCTCGGCGACGCCCTCCCGGTGCTCGCCGCTGCCCCCGTCGAAGGCCTCGCCCTGGACTTCACCGGCAGCGCCCGCGCGAACCTCGACGACCTCGCCGCCGTCGGCGGGCTGCCCGGAAAGCGGCTGGTCGCCGGTGTGGTCAACGGCCGCAACATCTGGATCAACGACTTCCAGAAGTCCCTGACCACCCTCGGCACCCTCCTCGGCCTCGCCGACCGCGTCGACGTCGCCTCGTCCTGCTCCCTCCTGCACGTCCCGCTGGACGCCAGCGCCGAACGCGACATCGACCCGCAGATCCGGCGCTGGCTCTCCTTCGCCCGCCAGAAGACCACCGAGATCACCACCCTCGCCCGCGGTCTCGCCCAGGGCACCGGCGCCATCGCCGCCGAACTCGCCGCCAACCGGGCCGACCTCGCCTCCCGCGCCGGCTCCGCCATCACCCACGACCCCGCGGTCCGCGCCCGCACCGCGGCCATCACCGACGCCGACGGGCGGCGCTCGCAGCCGTACGCCGAGCGGACCGCCGCCCAGCGGGCGCACCTGGGTCTGCCACTGCTGCCGACCACCACGATCGGCTCGTTCCCGCAGACGAACGAGCTGCGCACCGCGCGCGCCGACCTCCGCGCCGGACGGATCGACGCCGCCGGCTACGAGGAGCGCATCAAGGACGAGATCCGCGAGGTGCTCTCCTTCCAGGAGAAGACCGGGATCGACGTCCTGGTGCACGGCGAGCCCGAACGCAACGACATGGTCCAGTACTTCGCCGAGCAGCTGACGGGGTACCTCGCCACGCAGCACGGCTGGGTGCAGTCGTACGGCACCCGCTACGTCCGCCCGCCGGTGCTGGCCGGGGACATCTCCCGCCCCGAGCCGATGACCGTCCGCTGGACCACGTACGCGCAGTCGCAGACCACCAAGCCGGTCAAGGGCATGCTCACCGGCCCCGTCACCATGCTCGCCTGGTCCTTCGTCCGCGACGACCAGCCCCTCGGCGACACCGCCCGCCAGGTGGCCCTCGCCCTGCGCGAGGAGGTCGGCGACCTCGAAGCGGCCGGCACTTCGGTCATCCAGGTCGACGAACCCGCGCTGCGCGAGACCCTGCCGCTGCGGGCCGCCGACCACGCGGAGTATCTGGAGTGGGCCACCGAGTCCTTCCGTCTGAGCACCAGTGGAGTCCGGCCGGACACCCAGATCCACACCCACATGTGCTACGCGGAGTTCGGCGACATCGTCCAGGCCATCGACGACCTCGACGCCGACGTCATCAGCCTGGAGGCCGCCCGCTCCCACATGCAGGTCGCGGACGAACTGGCGGCGCACGGCTACCCGCGCGAGGCGGGTCCCGGCGTCTGGGACATCCACTCCCCGCGCGTCCCCGGTACCGAGGAGGCAGCGGCCCTCCTGCGCAAGGGGCTCGCTGCCATCCCCGCCGAACGGCTCTGGGTCAATCCCGACTGCGGTCTGAAGACCCGCGGCTGGACAGAGACCCGCGCCTCCCTGGAGAACCTCGTCGCGGCCGCGCACGAGGTCCGCGCGGACCTGTCGGGCGACGGCTCCTGACACCCGCGGCTCCGGGCCGGACGCCCCGCGCGTCCGGCCCGGACCGGCCTCGAACGCACACCGGCCGACGTCCGCGACGACGGGGACCGGCGAGCCGCCGGATCCCCTAGGGTCGGGGGGATGCGCATCGTCTCCCTGCTGCCCGCGGCCACCGACATCGTGGCGGAGCTCGGCCTGGCCGCCGATCTGGTGGGCCGTACGCACGAGTGCGACTGGCCTCCGCAGGTGGTGGCCGGGGTGCCCGTGGTGACCTCCGCCGAGTTCTCCGCGGACACCCTGAGCAGCAGGGAGATCTCCGACGCGGTCGGCGGCGCCGCGCACAGCGGCTCCTCCCTCTACACCCTCGACACCGACGCCCTCGCCACCCTGGCTCCCGAAGTGATCCTGACCCAGGACCTGTGCGACGTCTGCGCGGTGTCCTACGCGGGGGTGAGCCGGGCGGTGCGCGTCCTCGACGGCGGGCCCCGCGTGCTGAGCCTGGAGCCGCGCACGCTGGGCGACGTACTGGACTGCCTGGTCACGGTGGGCGAACTGCTCGGCGTGGGACGGTACGCGCGGGAGCGCCGGGAGGTGCTCGCCGCGCGGCTCGAGGCCGTACGGTCGCAGGTGGCCGGGCGGCGGCGGCCCCGGGTGGTGGCGATCGAATGGCTCGACCCCCTCTGGCCGGCCGGGCACTGGGTGCCGGAGCAGATCGCGTGCGCGGGCGGGGAGGCCCTGATCGCCGCCCCGGGTGAGCACACCCGGCCGATGGACTGGGAGGCGGTCCGGGCCGCGCGCCCGGACGTGCTCCTGGTCATGCCCTGCGGCTTCGGCCCGGAGCGCACCCTGCGCGAGCGGGAACTGCTGACCTCCCTGCCCGGGTGGGAGGAGCTGCCCGCGGTGCGCGCCGGTGAGGTGTGGGTCCTGGACGGGCCCGCCTGCTTCAACCGGCCGGGCCCCCGCGTCGTACGGGGCGCGGAGGTGCTGGCGCACGTCCTGCACGGGGTGTCGGCAGGTGATCCGGTGCGCCCGACGGAGGCGCTCCGCCTCGACCGCGACTGACGGACGGGCCGGGGCCGCTTCCGGCCCGAAGTGTTCTCTCCAGGGGGTTTTCGTGACGTGGTCGACGGGACTGCTGGCGTTCGCCGCCGGGCTGCTGATATCAGTGGTCACCGCGCCCGTGGGTGTTTCCGGAGCCGTCTTCCTGCTGCCCGTGCAGATCAGTGTCCTGAGCGTGCCGAGCCCGGCGGTGACGCCGACGAACCTGCTGTTCAACGTCGTGGCGGGGCCCGGTGCGCTGTTGCGTCACCACAGAGCGGGGAGTCTGAGAGGTCCGCTGACCCGCCTGCTGGTCGTGGGCACCGTGCCGGGCGTGATCATCGGCGCGGTGATCCGGGTGTTCGCCGTGCCGGGCCCGCGCGTCTTCCGCCTCCTCATCGCCGCACTGCTGCTGCCCCTCGGGCTGTGGCTGCTGCTGCGCACGCTGCGCCCCGCGCCGGCCCGCGCGACCCGCCGGCCCTCCCCCCGTTCCACGACCTCGCTGGCCCTGGCCGTCGGCATGGTCGGCGGCATCTACGGGATCGGGGGCGGCTCCCTGCTCGGCCCGGTCCTCGTCGGCCGTGGAGCGCCGGTTGCCACCGTCGCGCCCGCGGCGCTGGCCGCCACCTTCATCACCTCCGTCGTCGGCGCGGTCACCTATGCGCTGCTCTCCCTGGCCGCCACGGGCGATGTCGCCCCCGACTGGCTCCTCGGCCTGACGTGCGGGGCCGGTGGTCTGGTCGGCGGATACCTCGGTGCCCGTCTCCAGCCGCACCTGCCCGAGACGGCCCTCCGCATCCTGCTCGGCACCCTCGCCGTAGGCGTCGGAACCCTCTACGCCGTCCAGATCCTGCGCTGACCCGCACCGGGCGGCCACCATCCGACTCTTATTACATATAGTGCGCAATTGCGGATGTGGCGCAGAAGAAGGCGGGGAGCTGTGAGCGGACCAGTGGTGCTGGGGATCGAGTCGTCGTGCGACGAGACCGGCGCGGGCATCGTGCAGGACGGCAGGCTCCTCGCGCACGTGGTGGCGTCGAGCATGGACGAGCACGCCCGCTTCGGCGGCGTCGTGCCCGAGATCGCCGCCCGCGCGCACCTGCACGCCTTCAACCCGGTCGTCCGGCAGGCCCTCGACCGGGCCGGACTGCGGCTCAGTCAGATCGACGTGGTCGCCGTCACCACCGGGCCCGGCCTCTCGGGCGCGCTGCAGGTCGGCCTGGCCGGGGCCAAGACCCTGGCCTACGCGGCCGGGGTGCCGCTGTACGGCGTCCATCACCTGGCCGGGCACGTCGCCGCCGACACCCTGGAGCACGGGCCGCTGCCCGACCCGTGCGTGGTGCTGATCGTCTCCGGGGGCCACACCTCGCTGCTCCTCGTACGGGACCTGGTGCGCGAGCCGATCCTGCACCTCGGGGACACCCTCGACGACGCGGCCGGCGAGTGCTTCGACAAGGTGGCCCGGATCCTGGGTCTGCCCTATCCGGGCGGGCCCGCCATCGACCGGGCCGCCCGTGACGGCGATCCCAAGGCCGTGACCTTCCCGCGCCCGCTGACCCGGCCGGGCGACGACCCGTACGCCTTCTCCTTCTCCGGCCTGAAGACGGCCGCGGCCCGCTGGGCAGAGAAGCACCGCGAGCTCGGTCAGGAGCCGCCGGTGGCCGACGGAGCAGCGGCCCTGCAGGAGGCCGTCGCGGACGTGCTGACCCGCAAGGCTCTGGCGGCCTGCCGCGCCTACGACGTGAAGACGCTGATCGTGGTCGGCGGCGTGGCCGCCAACTCGCGGGTCAGGGCCCTGGCGGAGCGACGATGCGCCTCCGCGGGCATCGAACTGCGCGTTCCGCCCCTGACCTTGTGCACGGACAACGGAGCCATGATCGCGGCCGTCGGCGACCTGCTGGTGCGCTCCGGGGCGGAGCCTGCGCCGCTGGACGTGTCCATCGACCCGTCCGCACCACTGGAGTACGCCTCCCTGACGCCGCTCCCGTCCGCCGCATAGGGGCGTCGCGGGTTGGTGTCCGGGGCTCACCGGCGGGCGGTGGAAATGACAAAGGCAAGGAGAGCGCTCTCCTTGCCACTCTCAAGTTATAGCGCGCAGGGGGGCTTGCCACAAGACCCGGGTCACGGCGCAGAATTGTCGATCAAAGCCACAACCTGGGGAAACGGGGCCACGACGTGCACGTGCTGGATCTTCAAGAGGTCGACGAGACTCAGGTCGCCGTCGTCGGCGGCAAGGGCGCGCACCTGGGCGAGCTGTCACGGATCGAAGGAATCGACGTGCCGCGCGGCTTCTGCGTGACGACGGACGCCTTCCGGCGGATCGTGGCGCAGGCGCCGTCGATCGGCGACCTGCTCGACCGGCTGGCGCGCGTGGGCCCGGACGAGCGGGAGGCGATCCGCACGCTCAGCGCGGAGATTCGTCGGGTGGTCGAAGAGACCGTGATCCCGGACGATCTCGCGGCGGAGATCACCGGCGCGCTCGCCGCGCTCGGCGAGCGGGCCGCCTGCGCCGTCCGGTCCAGCGCGACGGCCGAGGACCTGCCGACGGCCTCCTTCGCCGGCCAGCAGGACACGTACCTGAACGTCGTGGGACCGGCGGCGGTCCTCCGGCACGTCAGCCGGTGCTGGGCCTCGCTGTTCACGGAACGGGCCGTGACCTACCGTCAGCGCAACGGCATCGACCACCGTACGGTGCACATGGCCGTGGTCGTGCAGCAGATGGTCTTCCCGCAGGCGTCCGGCATCCTGTTCACGGCCGACCCCGTCACGGGCAACCGGACGGTCTCCACCGTGGACGCCGGCTTCGGCCTCGGGGAGGCCCTGGTCTCCGGCCTGGTGAACCCGGACGTCTTCGCCGTGCGCGGCGGCGCCGTCGTCGCCAGATCGATCGCCGCCAAACAGCGTGCCCTGCAGGCCCTGCCGGGCGGCGGTACACAGGAAGTCGCGGTCGACGCGGAGCGCCGGGAGCAGCCGGCGCTGACGGACGCTCAGGCCGTGCGGCTCGTGGAGCTCGGGCGGCGGATCGAGGCACACTTCGGCCGCCCGCAGGACATCGAATGGTGTCTGGTCGACGACGGCTTCCGGATCGTCCAGAGCCGGCCGATCACGACGCTGTTCCCCGTCCCGGAGACCGGCGACCGGGAGAACCACGTCTACGTCTCCGTCGGTCACGGACAGATGATGACCGACCCCATGAAGTCCCTGGGGTTCTCCATGTGGCAGCTGACGGCCATGGTCCCGATGCAGGAGGCCGGCGGGAGGCTGTTCGTCGACGTCACCCGGCGCCTGGCCTCGCCCGCGAGCCGCGCCGGTCTCCTGGACGCCCTGGGGAAGGGCGATCCGCTGATCAGGGATGCCCTGGAGACCGTCCTCGACCGCGACGGCTTCGTCCCCTCGCTCCCGGACACGGGTCCCGGCGGGCCGCCGCCGGGAGCTGCTGCGCCCGCCCCGATCGAGACCGATCCGGCCATCGTGACCGATCTGATCGAGCGCAGCCGGGTGTCCACCGCCGCCCTGGAGCGCGACATCCGGACAAAGACCGGACCGGCGCTGTTCGCGTTCCTGCTGGAGGCATTCGAGGAGCACAAGCGGATCCTCGGCGATCCGCTGAGCCATCAGGCGATCATGGCGGGCATGGAGGCCACCTGGTGGCTCAACGACAGGCTGCAGGAGTGGCTGGGCGAGAAGAACGCGGCCGACACGCTGACCCTTTCCGCCCCTGACAACATCACGTCGGAGATGGGGCTGGCCCTGCTCGACGTCGCCGATGTGATCCGCCCGCTGCCGGAGGTGGTGGCGTACCTGCAGGACACCCGGGACGAGGACTTCCTGGACGGGCTGGCGAAACTCGCGGGCGGGACCGAGGCGCGCGACGCCATCGAGGCGTATCTCGACCGGTACGGCATGCGCTGCGTCGGCGAGATCGACATCACCAGGCCGCGCTGGCGCGAGCGGCCCGTCACTCTGGTGCCCGTGATCCTCGACAACGTGCGGAACTTCGGGCCGGGCGCCGCCGAGCGGCGCTTCGAGCAAGGGCGGCAGAGGGCGCAGGAGAAGGAACAGGACGTGCTGTCACGCCTGCGGGTCCTGCCGGACGGGGACCTGAAGGCCGACGAGGCCAAGCGGATGATCGACCGGGTCCGAACCTTCATCGGGTACCGGGAGTACCCGAAGTACAACATCATCAGCCGCTACTTCGTCTACAAGCAGGCCCTGCTGGAGGAAGCCGGGCGCCTCGTCGAGGCGGGTCTGGTACCCGAACGGGAGGACGTCTTCCACCTCACCTTCCAGGAACTCCACGACGTCGTGCGCTCGCACCGCAAGGTCGGGCAAGAGCTCCTCCAGGAGCGCAAGGACGCGTTCAGGGCGTACCACGCGCTGACACCGCCGCGGGTGCTCACCTCGGAGGGCGAGGCCCTGACCGGTGCGTACCGGCGCGACGACGTGCCGCCGGGCGCCCTGGTCGGCGTACCGGTCTCGGCCGGGACCGTCGAGGGCAGGGCGCGCGTCGTCCTCGACATGGCGCAGGCCGATCTGGAAGCGGGCGACATCCTGGTCACGGCCTTCACGGATCCCAGCTGGTCCCCGCTGTTCGTCGGCATCGCGGGCCTGGTGACGGAGGTGGGCGGCCTGATGACCCATGGCGCGGTGATCGCCCGGGAGTACGGCCTGCCGGCCGTCGTGGGCGTGGAGCGGGCCACCCGGCTGATCCGGGACGGGCAGCGGATCCGTGTGCACGGAACCGACGGGTACGTCGAGATCCTGCCCTGATCGAAACCGCCCCACGACCGCGCCACGGCCGCCCCGGGAAGTCCTCCGGGGCGGCCGGAGCCGCGCCCCGGTCCCCTCAGGCGTTCTCGGCGGCGAACATCCAATGGTGCTTTTCGAGCTCGCCGGTCACGGCGATCAGGAGGTCCTGGGTGACCGGGTCGGGCTCGTCCGTGGACCGGATGCGTTCGCGCATGCGGGTGATCACCGTGCTGAGGGCGTCGACGAGGATGCGGACGGCGTCCACGTCCTTGATCCAGCCCTCGGGCACGCCGGTGACAGCGGTGGCGGACGCCACCGTCGCGGCCCTGCCGTCCGGGGTGATCCCGAGGGCGGAGGCACGCTCGGCGACCACGTCCGAGTGGGTGCGCGCCGTGGTGACCACCTCGTCCAGCTGGAGGTGCACGGACCGGAACCGGGGTCCCACCACGTTCCAGTGCACCTGCTTGGCGACGAGCGAGAGGTCCACCAGGTCCACCAGAGCGCCCTGCAGCGCTTCACCGACGACCTTCAGATCGGCTTCCGGGAGGGCATTCTTGACGACGGACACAACGTCTCCATTCGTATCGGGATGGGTGTCGATCAGACTGCGACTACCCGATGCGTGGGGCACAAAACGGGCCTTTGTCCCTGGCTGGTCCGTTCGGTCGAGTCCTGGCGGCGGCATGTCCGTGCGCTGCCCGTGGGACCTCGGCGACGTCCTGACGCCCGCACCCGCCCGGCGGCCGGAGCCGAGGTGTCGGTGGGTGCCGCTAGGCTTCGCGGATGGCACTTCCGGACACTTCCCCCGAGATCTCCGACGCTCTGCAGGTATTGCACCGCGTGTTCGGATACAGCTCCTTCCGCGGTGAGCAGCAGGAGATCATCGAGCAGGTCACCGGTGGCGGCGACGCCCTCGTCCTGATGCCGACCGGCGGCGGCAAGTCGCTCTGCTACCAGATCCCGGCGCTGGTCAGGGAGGGCACGGGCGTCGTGGTCTCGCCGCTCATCGCGCTGATGCAGGACCAGGTGAACGCGCTCAACGCCCTCGGGGTGCGGGCCGGATTCCTCAATTCGACGCAGGACACGTACGAGCGGCAGGCCGTCGAGCAGGCCTTCCTCGCCGACGAGCTGGACCTGCTGTACCTGGCCCCCGAGCGGCTGCGCACCGAGAGCGCCCAGCGGCTGCTCGACCGCGGCAAGGTGTCGCTCTTCGCGATCGACGAGGCGCACTGCGTCGCCCAGTGGGGTCACGACTTCCGGCCCGACTACCTCGCGCTGTCCATGCTGCACGAGCGCTGGCCCAAGGTGCCGCGGATCGCACTGACCGCGACGGCCACGGAGGCCACCCACGCCGAGATCGTGGCGAGGCTCGGTCTGGAGGACGCCCGGCACTTCGTCGCCAGCTTCGACCGGCCGAACATCCAGTACCGCATCGTCCCGAAGAACAACCCGGTCAAGCAGCTGCTGGAACTGATCCGGACCGAGCACGCCGGGGACGCCGGTGTCGTCTACTGCCTCTCCCGGGCCTCGGTGGAGAAGACCGCGGCCTCCCTCGTGGAGCAGGGCATCGACGCCGTGGCGTACCACGCCGGGATGGACGCCCGTACGCGGGCGGAGAACCAGGCGCGCTTCCTGCGGGAGGACGGGGTCGTGGTGGTGGCCACGATCGCCTTCGGCATGGGCATCGACAAGCCGGACGTGCGCTTCGTGGCACACCTCGACCTGCCGAAGTCGGTCGAGGGCTACTACCAGGAGACCGGCCGTGCCGGCCGCGACGGCGAGCCGGCCACGGCGTGGCTGGCGTACGGCCTGCAGGACGTGGTCCAGCAGCGCAAGCTCATCGACGGTTCCGAGGGCGACGAGGCGCACCGCCGCTCCCTGGGCATGCACCTGGACGCCATGCTGGCGCTGTGCGAGACGGTCGACTGCCGCCGGGTGCGGCTGCTGGAGTACTTCGGGCAGTCGGGCACGCCCTGCGGGAACTGCGACACGTGTCTGACGCCGGCCGAGTCCTGGGACGGGACGGTCGCCTCGCAGAAGCTGCTGTCCACCGTGTGGCGGCTGGCGAAGGAACGGCGGCAGAAGTTCGGCGCCGGCCAGATCATCGACATCCTCCAGGGCAAGAAGACGGCGAAGGTCATCCAGTTCGACCATGACGCCCTCTCGGTGTTCGGCGTCGGGGCGGACCTGGGCACCGCGGAATGGCGGGGCGTCGTACGCCAGTTGCTGGCGCAGCGGCTGCTGGCGGTGGAGGGCGATTACGGGACGCTGGTGCTCACGGAGGACAGCGGCGAGGTCCTGGGAGGACGCCGCAGCGTCCCGATGCGGAAGGAGAAGGCGCCCGCCGCCGCGTCCCGCAAGGAGTCCGGGTCGCGCTCGGGGAAGGGCGCCCGTGTGCCGGTCGATCTGCCGGCCGCGGCCGAGCCGGTCTTCCTGGCCCTGCGCGCCTGGCGGGCCGAGACGGCGCGGGAGCAGGGCGTACCCGCATACGTCGTCTTCCACGACGCGACGCTGCGGGAGATCGCGACGCTCCTGCCCGCCACGGCGGACGAGCTGGGCACCATCGGGGGAATCGGCGAGGCCAAGCTCGCGAAGTACGCCCAGGGCGTCCTCGACACCCTGGCGGAGTGCGGCGCCACCGTTCCCGGCCCGGCCCCGGCGCCGCCGGCCGAGTCCGTCGCCCCGGCATCCTCCGGTCCGGCGCAGGCCGCTCCGGCCCGCCCCGCTCCGGCCCCCTCGGCGCCCTCGTCCGCGGCACGGCTCGCGGAGCCGGACCCCGATGAACCCCCCTTCGACCTGGACGAGATGGCGCCGCCGCCCTGGGACGACTGGCAGTAGCCCTTTCACCGTTCCGGGAGGAGTTGGAGCCGCGGCGCCCTGCACAAGGGCGCCGCGGCGGCGTTTGCGGCACCCTCTGCGGCACTCCTCGCAGCGCCGCCTGCTCGCGCACCGGGCGTGACGCATCCGTCACCCCCCGCGCCCTCCGGAAACCTGCACATCGTGTTCGCGATCTCGACAGGCGGCCTCCCTCACTCCTCGATACGCGGACTCCACGCAGTCCATTTTGTGATGGTTCACAACGATTCCTTCCGCGCCGGAAGCGCGCGGCCCCTATCTGTTACTCGATCTCGTGAAGAAGTCGCCACCATTCGGTGAATCAAGCTGCACGTCCATCACCAGAGGTGATCGTCTGCCCGTGATGGGGAGTCAACAGGATTGGGTGGAGACCTCGTTCGCATGCTTTCATCGTGCCCATCGCAGCAATCGGGCACGGCGGCCGGAATTCGGGCCGCCGGCCCCGCAGTGATGAATTCCTCCCCCCAATGAAAGGTGCGCGCCATGCGTAACGACATCGAGACCCGCGAGATCGACGACACCGAGCTGGACGCCGTCTCCGGCGGCATCATCAGCGTGTCCGGCGGCCTGGCCGGCGCCGTGACCAGCGATGTCAACAACGTCGTGGGTGTCGTGGGCTCTCTCCACACCGTCCAGGCGGCCACGGGCATCGTCTCCCACGTCCCCGGCCTCGTCACGGGCATCACCGGCGTTTCGGTGAACACCGGTCGCGCCGGTCTCTGATCGGGATATCCCGGTGAACCCCGGAGCGTCCCCCACGGCTCCGGGGTTCACCGGCGTCCCCGCGCCCCACCGATACGAATGCAGCTGAAGGAATAGTCCGTGCAGTTTCGCCAAAAGGCTCTTTCCAAGCTGCAATCGCCCGAAGAACTCGATCTGCCCGTTCGCTTCGCCCGCCCGCAGGGGCGGCTCGTCCTTGCCGTCACGGTCGTCGTCATGGCGGCCGCGAGCTTCTGGGCCCTCACGGGCACCGTGTCCTCCAAGCTGAGCGCACCCGGCATCCTCACCCGGGCCGAGGGCAGTTACGTACTGCAGACGCCGGTCGCGGGACAGGTGACCGGAGTCCTCGCCGAGGAGGGCCAGTTGCTGGCCGCCGGTGCGCCCCTGCTCAACGTCCGTACGGACCAGGGGGAACGGCCCGTGCGCGTGGTGACCGGCGGGCGGCTGACGACCCTGGTGGCCAAGGTGGGTTCGGTCGTCGCCACAGGTGCGGACGTGGCCACCGTGGAACGTGTGAAGGATCCGGAGGACCCGCTGGTGGCCGTGCTGTACGTACCGGGCGGAAGCGGCTCGGCGATCCCCGTGGGCGCCGCGGTCGACCTGAACGTCCAGTCCGTCCCGCAGCAGCGGTTCGGCATGCTGCGCGGGCGCGTCACGGCGGTCGGCCGGGCGCCCCTGACACAGGCACAGATCGGCGGCTTCCTCGGCGACGCCGCTCTCGCCGGACAGTTCTCCCGCCACGGCAGCCCGGTGGCCGTGGTCGTACGGCTCGAGCGCTCCTCCTCCACCACGTCCGGCTACCGCTGGTCCTCCGCGGACGGGCCCCCGTACGAGGTCGGGTCGAGGACACCGGTCACCGGAGCCGTCCACCTCGCCGCACAGCGCCCGGTCGACTGGCTGCTGCCGTGACCGCGCCGAAGACCGGGACGCAGGCCGGTGTGCAGACCGGTGCGCAGACGCGGGCGCCGCAGCTCCCGCCCGCCGGACGCCGCCGACACCGCCCCGAGCCGAAGGGCGGCACGCGCCGCAGGTCCGCCCCCACACCCACGTCCGCTCCCAGGGGCCGGACACCCCGCCCCGTACGCACCCCCACCGTGCTGCAGATGGAGGCGGTGGAATGCGGCGCCGCCGCCCTGGCCATGGTCCTCGGCCACCACGGACGCTTCGTCCCCCTCGAGGAACTGCGCATCGCCTGCGGCGTCTCCCGCGACGGCTCCCGCGCCAGCAACCTCCTCAAGGCCGCCCGCGGGTACGGACTGGGGGCCAAGGGCATGCAGATGGACCTGGCCGCGCTCGCCGGGGTGAGCGCCCCGGCGATCCTCTTCTGGGAGTTCAACCACTACGTCGTCTACGAGGGCACGGCCCGGAGGTTCGGTCGCAGGGGCGTGTACGTCAACGACCCCGGCAAGGGCCGCCGGTTCGTCCCGATGGAGGAGTTCGACACCAGCTTCACCGGCGTCGTCCTCACCTTCGAGCCCGGTGAGGGCTTTCGCCGCGGCGGCCGCAGGCCCGGCATCCTGGGCACCATGCCGGACCGCCTCCGGGGCACTTCGGGCACCATGGCCGCCGCCGTGGTCTCCAGCCTCCTCCTGGTCGCGGTCGGTGTGTCGGTACCGGCCCTGAGCCGGACGTACATCGACATGTTCCTCATCGGGGAGCAGACGTCCCTGCTGGGCGTCCTGTTCGCCTCGATGGCCGTCGCCCTCGTACTCACCGCGACCCTCACCGCGCTCCTGCAGGCCAACCTGCTGCGCGGGCGCATCATCTCCTCGACCCTGGGCAGTGCCCGCTTCTTCCGGCACCTGCTCAGACTTCCGGTCACCTTCTACTCCCAGCGCAACCCGGCCGACCTGGTCCAGCGCCTGCAGTCCAACGACACGGTCGCCGAGACCCTCGCCCGGGATCTGTCCGCCGCGGGCGTGGACGCCGTGGTGGTGGTGCTCTACGCGGTGCTGCTGTGGACCTACGATCCACAGCTCACGCTCGTCGGCGTGGCCGTGGCGCTGCTCAATGTGATCGCCCTGCGGGTCGCGATCCGTATGAGGGCCACCGGGACCCAGAAGCTGCGCGCCGAGAGCGCCCGCCTGACCAACACCTCCTACGGCGGTCTCCAGCTCATCGAGACGATGAAGGCCACGGGCGGCGAGAACGGCTTCTTCCGCCGCTGGGCCGGACAGCACGCGGTCACCCTCGACGTACAGCAGCGGCTCGGCGTGCCCAGTGCGTGGCTGGCGATCGTCGCACCCACGCTGGCGGCGTTCAACAGCGCGCTGATCCTGACGATCGGCGGCCTGCGGGCGGTCGAGGGCCATCTCACCGTGGGCCTGCTCGTCGCCTTCCAGGCCCTGGTCACCAGCTTCACCGCGCCGATCTCCCGGCTCGGCGGCGTCGCCGGCCGGATCCAGGACTTCGCGGCCGACGTCGCCCGTCTGCGGGACGTCGAGAACTTTCCGGTCGACCCGGTCTACGCCCGGCGCGAGCCCGCCGCCTCCACCCGACGCCTGAAGGGGCATGTGGAGCTGGACGGCATCACCTTCGGCTACAGCCCTCTGGACGCCCCGCTGTTCAAGGACTTCTCGCTCTCGGTCGGGCCCGGACAGCAGGTCGCGCTCGTCGGCGGCTCCGGCAGCGGCAAGTCCACCGTCTCCCGGCTGATTTCCGGCCTGCACACGCCCTGGGCAGGGGCCATACGCATCGACGGGATGCGGCTGGAGGACATCCCGCGCGGCGCGCTGGCCGCTTCCGTCTCCTTCGTCGACCAGGACGTCTTCCTCTTCGAGGGCACCGTCCGCGACAACGTCACGCTGTGGGACCCCTCCATCCCGGACGAGGCGGTCGTCGCCGCCCTGGAGGACGCCGCCGTGCACGAGGTGGTGGCCCGCCGCCCCGGTGGCATCCACAGCCGTGTCGAGCAGGACGGCCGCAACTTCTCCGGCGGCCAGCGCCAGCGTTTGGAGATCGCGCGGGCGCTGGTGCGCCGCCCCAGCGTCATGGTGCTCGACGAGGTGACCAGCGCCCTGGACGCGGTGACCGAGCAGACCATCATCGACAACCTGCGCCGCCGCGGCTGTGCCTGTGTGGTCATCGCCCACCGGCTGAGCACCGTGCGCGACAGCGACGAGATCGTGGTGCTCGACCGGGGCACGGTCGTGGAACGCGGCCGGCACGAGCATCTCGTCGCCGCACAGGGCCCGTACGCCTCCTTGGTCAAGGAGCACTGAGGTGACGCACGAGCACAAGCCGGGCGGGGCCCCGGACCCGGTCGTCGCGGCCCTGGGCGCACTGGGCACCCCCGTCGACCGCGCGGGCGCGGGCAGTCTGTTCCTGGAAGGCCCGCTCGTCCTGTGGCTGGTCGTCCAGGGCGAGCTGGACCTGTTCGCGGTGGACGCCGCGCAGGCCGGGCACTGGCACTTCCTGGGCCGCCTGGAGCCGGGCACGCTGCTGCTCGGTCCGGCCGAGGGCCCCGGTCACACCCTGGTCGGCCGGCCCGTGCAGGGCTGCCGGCTGCGCCGCATCGAACTGCGGGAGCTGTACCGCCCCGAGTACCCGGCGTACGGGAGCCCGATCCCCGGCGGACCGTGGTACGCCGACGAAGGGCACTACGCCCCTGCAGGACCCAGCCCCCTCGAGGACGCCTTCGCGCGCGGCATCGGCCGCGGTCTGCGCGTGCTCTACCAGGCACCGCTGGACGGCATCGCCACCACCGGGCACGGCGGAGCCGACGACGACATCCTGTGGATGCAGATCGCCCCCGGCAGCGTGCAGTACGGCGCCGCCTACGAGGCGGAGGCGGTCGGCACCCTCCTCGTCGACGCGGCGATGTGGCAGGGCATGGTCGACCAGCAGCACCGGCTGCTGTACGCCCTGGACGGCTGGATCGAACAGCTCGAGCGCGCGCACGAGGACCGCACGGCCGCCGGGATCGAGGCGGGCCGGGCGGCGCGTACCCGGGCGGACCGGACCCTGCTGGCGTCCATCGCCGGTTCCGGCCGGGACCCCCACCGGGGCGGGAGCGACGACGCGACCTTCGCCGCGTGCCGCGTCGTCGCCCGAGCGGCCGGCATCACCCTGTCCCCGCCCGGCGAGGCCGGCGCCACCCCCGAGCAGCTGGATCCCGTCGAACGCATCGCCCTCGCCTCGCGGATCCGCACCCGCGCGGTCGGGCTCGACGGACGCTGGTGGCGGGAGAACAGCGGTCCGCTGGTGGGGCGGCGCGAGAAGGACGGCACGCCGGTCGCCCTGCTGTGGCGGCGCGGCGGTTACGAAGCGGTCGAACCCGCCACCGGCAGGCGCGAGCGCGTCAAGAAGGCCAACGAGGCAGCCTTCGAACCGCGCGCCGTCATGCTGTACCGCCCCCTGCCCGACGGGCGGGTGGGCCTGCCCGCCCTGATCCGCTTCAGCGTGCGCGGCACCTTCCCCGAGCTGCGCAGCCTGATGCTCGGCGGGCTGGTCTCGGTGGTGCTGGCCGCCCTGGTGCCGATCGGCACCGGCCAGGTCCTCGGCCGGTACGTGCCGCAGGCCGAGAACGGCCTCATCGTGCAGACCGGGCTGGCACTGATCGCGGCCGGCGTCGTCTCGGCCGTCTTCATGCTGCTGCAGAACGTCTCCCTCCTGCGCATGGAGGGCCGCATCGAGGCCACCTTGCAGCCGGCCGTGTGGGACCGGCTGCTGCGGCTGCCGGCGAAGTTCTTCGCGGGCCGCTCCACCGGCGAACTGGCCGGTGCGGCGATGGGCATCAGCGCGATACGCCGCGTGCTGTCCGGCATCGGCCCGGTCTGCGTACAGGCGTGCGCGGTCGGCCTGGTGAACCTCGTACTGCTCCTCGTACACAGCGTGCCGCTGGCGATGGCGGCGCTGGCCATGCTGGTCGTCATCGGGGGGATCTTCCTGGGTCTGGGGCTGTGGCAGCTCCGCCACGAGCGCCGGCTGAACACCCTCGGCCTCCGCCTGGCCAATCAGGCCTTCCAGACCCTGCGCGGCCTGCCCAAGCTCCGCGTCGCCGCGGCCGAGAGCTTCGCGTACGCCGCCTGGGCCGGGGAGTTCGCCCGTACCCGCGACCTGCAGCAGCGCATCGGCCGGATCCAGAACCTCATCACCGTCCTCGGGGCCGTCTGCCTGCCGCTGTGCACGCTGGTCATGTTCGTGCTGCTGGCCGGCCCGGCGCGCGGCACCATGTCCGCCAGTGAGTTCCTCACCTTCAGCACCGCGCTGACGATGCTGCTCTCGTCGGTCACACAGCTGACCGGGGCGCTCATCTCGGCCGCCGCGGTGCTGCCGATGTTCGAGCAGATCGCACCGGTCCTGCGGGAGACCCCCGAGGTGGGCCGCTCCAGTACCCGGCCGGGGGAACTGACCGGTGCCCTGGAGGCCAAGAACCTGTCCTACCGCTACGGCGACGACGGCCCGCTCGTGCTCGACGACATCAGTCTCCGGGTCGTACAGGGCGAGTTCGTCGCGATCGTCGGGGCCAGCGGCTGCGGCAAGTCGACCCTGCTGCGGCTGCTCATCGGCTTCGACAGGCCCGTCGCGGGCAGCGTGCTCTACGACGGCCAGGACCTGGCCGCGCTCGACCAGGCGGCCGTGCGCCGCCAGTGCGGCGTCGTCCTGCAGAACGCCCAGCCCCTCACCGGATCGATCCTCGACTGCATTCGCGGCGCCGGGACGTTCTCGCTCCAGGAGGCGTGGGAGGCCGCGGCGATGGCGGGCCTGGCGGAGGACATCAAGGCCATGCCGATGGGCATGCACACCATCCTGTCCGACGGCGGGGGCACCGTATCGGGCGGCCAGCGCCAACGGCTGATGATCGCCCAGGCCCTCATCCGCAAGCCGCGCATCCTGTTCTTCGACGAGGCCACCAGCGCGCTGGACAACCAGGCCCAGCGCGTGGTGATCGAGTCCACCCGCGTCCTGCGGACCACCCGCCTCGTCATCGCCCACCGGCTCTCCACGGTGATGGACGCCGACCGCGTGATCGTCATGGCGGACGGGCGGATCGTCCAGCAGGGCCCGCCGGCCGGCCTGCTCGCGGACACGACCGGTCTCTTCCACGGCCTGGTCCGCCGCCAACTGCGCTGACGGACCGCCCCCTCACCGGGTGCAGCGGCTACCCGAGGCCCTCGGGTGTCTCCTCCCCGTCGGTCCACCAGACGCCCAGCCGCTGGCGGACCAGGAGCCAGCCGCCCTCGGGATCCCGGCGGAAGTCCCAGTCGTACGGACCGCCCATGGAGTAGGGCGAAGAGCCCGGCGCGCTCCCCGTCACGGCGACGAACCACATGTAGCCGATGCCCGTCGCCCGGTCCTCCTCCACCCGGAAGTCCATGTTCAGGATGTGGTGCTGCATGCTCGGGAAGTGCGCCTCCGCCTCCTCCACCTTCGCCCGGACCGCCTCCCGGCCGCGGATCTCTCCCCACGGCCCGAACTCCAGCACCGCGTCCTCGGCCCAGCACTCGATCCAGGTCCGCCAGTCCTTGCGGTCCAGCGCCCGCCAGCCGCGGATCATGAGCGCCCGCAGGGCTTCCTTGTCCTCCAGGACCCGCAGCCGGTGCAGCAGGTCCTGGTACGTCCCGGCGGGCACTACTGGGCACTCGCGGCGGGACGTACGACGATCTCGTTGACGTCGACCCCGGCCGGCTGGGCGACGGCGTAGGCGATGGCCCCGGCGATGGCGGACGCCGGCAGCGCCACGGCGCGGTAGGCCTTCATGGCCTCCCTCGCGGCAGGATCGGAGATCCCTTCCGCCAGCTCGGACTCGGTCACGCCCGGAGAGACCAGTGTGACCCGGACGGAGCCGTCCGACTCCTGGCGCAGCCCCTCGGATATGGCCCGGACGGCGAACTTGGTGGCGCAGTAGACAGCCGCCGTGGGCGACACCTCGTACGCACCGACGGAGGCGACGTTCACGAAGTGCCCGCCGCCCTGGGCGCGCATCACGGGCAGGGCGGCGGCGATCCCGTGCAGCACACCCCGCACGTTGACGTCGATCATCCGGTCCCACTCGTCGACCTTCAGCGCGTCCAGCGGCGAGAGCGGCATCACCCCGGCGTTGTTGACCATCACGTCCAGGCGGCCGTACTGCTCCCGGGCGGCGGCCACGAAGGCCCGTACATCGGCGGCGTCGGTGACGTCCAGCCGCCGGAAGGCCGCGGTACCGCCTGCCTCGTTGATCTCCCGGCTGAGCGCGTCGAGGCGTTCGGTGCGCCGCGCGCCCAGGAACAACCGGTGGCCGTCGGCGGCGAGCCGCCGGGCCGTCTCCTCCCCGATCCCGCTGCTGGCTCCGGTGATGGCCACGGCCCTGGCTTCGTTCCTCATGCTGTCCCACTCCTCGTTCGAGGCGGATGGCTCCGCCTCACCGAGTCTGGGCACACCGCTGCGGGCCAACCAGGACGCATCGCACCCTGGCAAGCGCCCGTCCCACCCCGTAGGGGCGCGTCCTGTCCTCTCCCTACCCGGTGACGCCGCCGAGCCACAGCAGGTCGCGGGCCCGGGTCATCGCCACGAAGAGCATGCTGCGCAGCAGTTCCTCGCGTTCCCGGGCCGTTTCCGGCGTCGCCGTGCCGCCTGCGGTCCCGCTGGCGAACACCGAGTCGTGCTGGGGCAGGAAGACGTTCTTGAACTCCAGTCCCTTGGCCCTGCGGTAGGTGCCCAGCTTCACCGAGTCGACCGCGTGGCCGTCGTAGTGCTCCAACTGGCATACGGAAATGCCGGCTTGAGTGAGCAGCCGCTGGTAGTGGGTGATGGCGCGCATGGAGGGGCACAGCAGGGCGGTGTCGGCGAGCGCGCCGTCCGGCAGGGAGCGCAGTGCGTCCAGGAGTTCCCTGTCATGGGCCTCCACCGTGGGCCTGGTGACGCGTACGACGTCGCCGTCGTGGTAGGTGAGGTCGACATCGCGGCGGCCCGGGGTGCGCATGCCGTCGAGGTCCTCGAAGGTGTCGTCGGCCACGACGGCGAGGGCCGCGTCCAGGATCTGCCTGCTGTTGCGGTAGTTGGTGCGCAGCACCTGGCCGCGGTCGCCGCGGATGTCGATGCCCGCGTCGGTGAGGCGGAAGCCTCCCGGGTACACGGTCTGCTGGCCGTCGCCGACGAGGAGCAGACCGTTGGGCTCATCGCCGACGAGCGCGTGCAGGAGGCGCACGCCGACGAGTGTAAGGTCCTGGACCTCGTCCACGATGACGGCCGAGTACGGGGGCCGCTCGCGCCGGCGGGTCGCTTCGGCCAGGGCGAGGGAGAGGATGTCGTTGAAGTCATGGACGCCGCGCTCGCCGCGCAGCGATTCGTAGGTCTCGTACAGTTCCCACACCGCCTGCCGGTGGGTGCGGTGGAGGCCGGCCCTCCGGCGCCGCCTGGGGACGGTCGCGTACTGCTCGAAGCGGGTGAGGCCGCGCCCCTTGATGACGTAGTCGATCTCCTCGCGCCAGTAGGTGGGGGCCGGGTCGAGCTCGGCCAGTCGGCTCCCGCGGCCGACGTGTTTCCAGGCGAGACTGAAGGCGGTCTCGGCCTTGTCCCCGTGCAGCCGCACCGGTACGCCCCGCTCCTGGAGGAAATCCTGTGCCCAGGAGTGGAGGCTGCGGAAGTCCACCCGGTCGGCGACGGCCGGGGCCATGGCCTTGAGGAAGGTGCTCTGCACACGGGGCAGGTTGTTGGCGAAGGTGACGTACAGGATGCGTCCGGTCGTCCGCCTGGCCAGGTGGGCCGCCCGGTGCAGGGCGACGACCGTCTTGCCGGTGCCCGCCGGTCCGCTGATGCGTGCCGGGCCCGACCAGTTGCGGCGTACCAGTGCGACTTGATCGGGGTGGAGGAAGGTCATCCACTGTTCGATCGGTGCTCGCATCGCCCCTTTCAGGACCGCGTCACGCAGCCCTTCGAGGTCGAACAGCCCGTCCGAGGAGGTCTGTGGGTGGCCCTCGCGCGCCGGCGACGTCATCTGCTGGTCGATCGCCGACCCCGCATAGGCCGGGAAGACCCGCTCGAGGTGGTCGGCGATCGCGCGGATCGATTCCGCGCGCAGCCTGTGCCGTTGCGAGATCAGCACGGGGCCGATCTCGTGTTCACCCAGGAGCCGTATCCGGCCGAGGTTTCCGTCGAGGCGCCGCCCGGCGAACACCATGAGCGGCTGGACCGCCACCGGTGACATTCCGAGGGATGCCACCGCACTCTCGGCGGCCTTCGTGGCGGCGAGCATCCCGGCCGCGTGTACGTCCCCCGGCTCGCCGCCGGCCGTGACGCCGATGACGAAGACACCGCCGGGTCCCACGAGCAGCATGTCCGCGTCGGCGGTCCGTGTCCCGGACCATTGCCGGTCGACGAGCAGCCGCCATCCGCGCGCGGTCAGTACCAACAGCTGGGCGAGGACCCGCTGCTCGCCCTCGCCGACCGCGTCCCGGCGCAGCGCCTGCCGACGGGCGGCCTGCCACTGCTCCCGGAGTAACCGCTCCTGCCGCCGCGCGTCCTGCGCCCGCTGCGATGCCGCCCCGCCTGTCCCCATACCCAGCCCCCTCGTACGCGGAGTGGCGATCATAGGACGGAACGCAACCACGGCGGCAGGGCGCCTGCCGGGCCTGCCGCGGAGAATGCCCTCTAGTCCTGCCAGTAGAACAGCAGGGTGCGGACGTCCAGCGGGTTGCGGCTGCCGAAGTGGTACACCCCCAGGTCGGTGACCCGGATCGAGCCGACGGCGTCGTCGATCCAGCGGAAGCCGGCCGATTCGAGGGCGCGGCGGACGTCCGGGTCCTCGTCGTGGTCGGCGGCGAAGCGGCCGAGCGTGCTGATGTGCACCTCGCCGCCGCTCTCGCCGTAGCCGATCACGTCGTACGTACCATCCCCCTGCCGGTGGGCCTCGCCGCAGGAGAGCGGCGGCTTCGGTGCGAGGCCCGCGGCGGTGAGCGCGGCCGAGGCCCGTTGAAGCCGCTCGGCCGGGTCGGCGGCCGGCGGCGGCTGCGTGCACAGGGCTTCGATCCGCCACCGCGGATCGCTCCGCTCCTCGGCCCACGGCCCGTACTCGTGGACGATCGCCGCGCGCAGCTCCTCGTCCAGGCCGCTCACCTCGACGCGGGGCCGCCCCAGTTCCTCGTACAGGTGCCGGGTCTCGGCGGTGTCATCGGTCAGCCGGTGCAGCGCGTACACGGCCCACAGCTTCGCCTCCTCGGTGGGCGCCGCTGCGAGAGCGCCGCGCAGCCGCACGGGGTCGGCCAGGAACTCCTGGGCGCGGTGGGCGACTCCCCGGTCGGGGTCCGCGAGCGCGTCGGTGACGTCCTCGCCCGCGTGGCGGCGCATGCGGACGATGACGGAGCGGTCCTCGGGCCGGGCCACGTCGAGCCGGGCGAGCACTGCCTCGGCGCCGTGGCGTGCGGTCAGTTCGTCGAGCTCCGCCTCGCCGATCTCCCGCCGGTGACGCCAGGGACCGAAGGCGAGCGTGGACAGGGCGCCCACCGCCGTGAGGTCGCCGAGTGCGCTGCGGGCCTCCAGTACCGCCTCGGCCATGCCGTACGCGCTGTCCTGGCCACGGTCCTCGTGCCGCAGCCAGGGCAGCAGTTCGGTGCGGTCCGCGAGGAGGTGCAGCAGTGCGATGCGTACGGTGCCCACGTCGCCGGTGTCCTGGAGGCAGGCGGTCAACTCGTCCACGCGCCGCTGCGGCACCCGTCCGGCCAACGCCTCCGCGCATGCCGTGCGGCGCCACCACGGCTGGCCCGCATCGAGCGCGCACTTCGCAAGGGCGTCCGCGTCGTACCCGCGCAGGCCCGCGGTGTCGATCCGCCCGACTTCCGGGCTCAGCGTCTTGATCGTCGTCGGCATCCGGGGATGCTACCCGGCAGCACCGGGCGGGCACCTTCCCGTTTCGGAGGCGCGATCGCCTCCCGTGACGCGGCGGAGCGGCCCGGGAGGCAACTCCCGGACCGCTCCACCGCGTCACGTGGGCGACGAACCCGCCCGGAGGATCCGGGCGCGGCGTGGTCGCCGGATCAGATGACGCCCTGCGCCAGCATCGCGTCCGCGACCCGCTCGAAGCCGGCGATGTTCGCGCCCGTGACGTAGTCGCCCGGGGCGCCGTACCGCTCGGCGGTCTCGTGGGCGACGGCGTGGATCGAGCGCATGATGGCGGCGAGCTCGTCCTCCACGCGCTCGGCGCTCCAGGCCACGCGGCCGGCGTTCTGGCTCATCTCCAGGGCGCTGACCGCGACGCCGCCCGCGTTCGCGGCCTTGCCGGGCCCGAACGCGACCCCGGCCTCCTGCAGGATCCGTACGGCCTCGGGAGTGGTCGGCATGTTGGCGCCCTCGGAGACCGCCTTGACCCCGCCCGCGACGAGCGTTCGGGCGTCCTGAGCGTCCAGTTCGTTCTGCGTGGCGGACGGGAAGGCGATGTCCGCCGACACCTCCCAGACCCGGCCGCCGGGCACGAACCGCGCCGAGGATCCGCGGCGCTCCGCGTACTCGCTCACGCGCCCGCGCTCGACCTCCTTGATCTGCTTGAGCAGTGCGAGGTCGATGCCCTTCTCGTCGACGATGTAGCCCTGGGAGTCCGAGCAGGTCAGCGGGTTCGCGCCGAGCTGCTGGAGCTTCTCGATCGTGTAGAGCGCGACGTTGCCGGAGCCGGAGACCACGGCGGTCAGCCCGTCCAGCGACTCGCCCCGGACCTTCAGCATCTCGGCGGCGAACAGCACGCTGCCGTAGCCGGTCGCCTGGGGCCGGATCGCGGAGCCGCCCCAGCCCTGCCCCTTGCCGGTCAGGACACCGGCCTCCCAGCGGTTGGTGATGCGCCGGTACTGGCCGAAGAGGTAGCCGATCTCACGGCCGCCGACTCCGATGTCCCCGGCGGGCACGTCGGTGTGCTCCCCGATGTGCCGGTGCAGTTCGGTCATGAAGGACTGGCAGAACCGCATGACCTCGGCGTCGGAGCGGCCGTGCGGGTCGAAGTCACTGCCGCCCTTGCCACCGCCGATGCCGAGGCCGGTCAGGGCGTTCTTGAAGATCTGCTCGAAGCCGAGGAACTTCACCACGCCGATGTCCACCGAGGGGTGGAAGCGCAGTCCGCCCTTGTACGGGCCGAGCGCACTGTTGAACTCGACGCGGTAGCCGCGGTTGACGTGGACCCGCCCGCGGTCGTCCTGCCACGGGACGCGGAAGAGGATCTGCCGTTCGGGCTCGGTGAGCCGCTCCACCAGGGCCACGGCCGGGTCGGCGTACTCGGGCCGGGCGGTGAAGACGGGGGCCAGGGTCTCGAGGACCTCCCGTACCGCCTGGTGGAACTCGGGCTGCGCGGGGTTGCGGCGCTCGATCTCGGCCCGCAGTGCTTCCAGCCTGTCCTTCGAGTCCTTCACGTGTGTCCCTCCAGGGAGTGCGCGGTGCGCAGACGACGGCAGGTCCATGGTGTCCGCGGGGCCGCGAGTACCGGTCGATTTCGAGTGCAGCGCGCGGCAAGCGCACGCTTTCGGAAAAGCTTTTCCGGAGATCGGCCCCTTTCTGGAGGCTACCCCGCACGACGCTGCTCTGGGCAAGGCTTCTGTCCCGCGGACAAAAACGTCGCGTGCGACGGTGCCCGGCGACCGCTGTGAGCCATCGTCGAGTCCGTCCACGAGGTCCCCGCCGCCGAATGGGAGCACCTCGCCCGCCCGGCCGGCCTCTACCTCTCCCACCGGTGGCTCGCCGGCGATTCGTGATCAACGAGGATTCCTCCGGCGGTGGCGGTGGGGGGCCTTGAGGGCGGGGCGGCGAGTACGGCGATCAGGCAGGCGGCGGCTTCGACACCCCACGGGAGGGACGGGGCCGGCCTCGAGCACCGGAAGACACGACCGGGCGCCCGGGCGCCCCGCCTGTCGACGCCGCGTACGGCCGGGCGCGGGCCACAGTGGGGAGATGAACGCAGACGACAGGAACGTTCTGGCCCGGGGGCGCGTGGCGACGAGGCTGCCGGCACGGGATCTGGAGCGGGCACGGCGGTTCTACGCCGAGACCCTCGGGCTGGAGCCCGTCGACGAGCGGCCCGGTGGGCTGCTGTACCGGTGCGGGGACACCGACTTCGCCCTGTTCGCGTCGACGGGATCCTCGCCCGGCACCTTCACGCAGATGGGGTGGGAGGTCGACGACCTCGAGACCGTCGTGGCCGAACTCAAGGGGCGCGGCGTGACCTTCGAACAGGTCGACCTACCGGGGCTCCGGACGGACGAAGAAGGGATCGCCGAGGTCGAGGGGAACTACCCGAGCAAGGGGGCACGGGGCGAGCGAGCCGCCTGGTTCCGTGACAGCGAGGGAAACCTCCTGGGCATCGGCGAACCCGTCACGTGATCTCCGGGGGCGGGCCCCGCCGGGACCTCAGAGGGTACGGAGCGCGCTCTCGATCGCCTCCACGATGCCGTCGTGGGCCGCCGGCGCCACCCGGAGGGCCCTTCCCACGGGAACCGGGGACTGCTCCGCGATGCGGTCCAGTACCCGAAGGAAGTTCTTGTCGGCGGTGAGGAACACCTCGCAGTCCGGCAGATAGGCGGCGTGCTGGACATCGACGGGGTTGCCGTCGGTGATCTTCATGTCCGCCTGCACCGTGTCCGCCGCCCACCGGAGCCAGTTGCGCGGCATGTGCGCCGCTTCCACCTCGTGCAGCCAGAACCGGTTGAACGCCTCGCGCGAGGCACACATGGCGCGGAGGTCGACCCGGGCACCGACCCAGTCGGCGTAGGTGGTGTCCTCGTGGGTGAGCACGGACCGGCGGCCCGTGGCGAACGCGCACCAGTACACCTCCTGGCTGTACGGCCGCCAGGCCGCGACGCCTTCGCCGTCTCCCCAGCCGGCCCGCTGCTCCGCCGTGGTCTCCTCATGGGGAGAAGTGGTGATCCGTGAGAGGTCGCGGAGATCGAACCCCACCTCGCGCATACGCTCGCGCTGCTCCTTCTGGTTGTCCACCACGAACCGCGCCGTGCGCGCAGTGCGCCGGGCCGGTTCCGTATCGCGGAACCGGTCGTGGTGCTCCACCGCCTGGCGCCAGAACCTCTTCGTCCAGTAGGTCCGCCACGTCGCCTCGCGCCCGGTGTCGGGCATGGACCGCATCCACTCCGGGTGCAGGCGGCGCACTTCGGCGACGACCTCGGCGCCCTCCCGGTCGGCCTCGCTGCGCAGCCGCTCGTCCGTCGCGGTCGTCATCGCCTCGACGATCGCCGCCCGCTTGTCCGCCCGCGGATGCTGCAGCACCTCCAGCAGAACGCTCGGCGCGGTCACCACGCGATGTCCGAGGGAACGGGCGACCTTCTTGAACCGGTCCCCCGCCCGCTCGTCCCCCAGGTACGACCAGATGTTGTTGTCGAGCATGATCCTCATGCTGCTTCCCCTCACCCTCGGCCCCCGCCACCCGCCCCGCCCGGGCACGCCGGCCGTCCTCCGAACAGGATGGCACCGCCCACTGACAACGACGCCGACCGAACGGGAGCCCCGGTGGCGTCCGGGTCAGCGCTGCGACGCGTAGTCCAGGAGGAAGAGTGCCTCCACGAGGGCCATGTTGCGGATCTCGGTCGGGTCGACGCTCTCGTCGGGCGCGTGGATGAGGCAGCGTGGCTCCTCCACTCCCATGAGGATGATCTCGGCGTCGGGGCAGGTTCCGGCCAGCACGTTGCACAGGGGGATCGAGCCGCCCTGGCCGAGGAACTCCATCGGGCGGCCGTACGCTTGCTGCATGGCCCGGCCCATGGCCCGGTAGGCCGGCCCGTCGGTGGCCGGGCGGAACGGCGAGCCGGTGCCCTCCTTCTCGACCGAGACGCGGGCGCCCCAGGGAGCGGCGGCCGTCAGGTGCGCGGTGAGGGCGGCCAGCGCGGTGTCGGAGTCCGTCCCCGGTGGCACGCGCAGGCTGACCCGGGCCCGGGCCGTGGCCGGAACCGCGGCGGCGGAGCCGACCACGGGCGGGCAGTCGATACCGAGGACCGTCACGGCCGGGCGCGCCCAGAGCCGGTCCGCCACCGAGCCGGATCCGGTGAGGCGGACCCCCTCCAGGACGGAGGCGTCGGTGCGGAACTGCTCCTCCTCGTACGGCACTCCGGTCCAGGTGCCGGTGCAGTCCAGGCCGTCGATGCGGGTGCCGCCGTCGGGATCGCGCAGCGTCGACAGGATCTGGATCAGGGCGGCCAGCGCGTCGGGGGCGGGTCCGCCGAACATGCCCGAGTGCAGGTCGCCGCGGAGGGTGGCGACGGTGACGACGACGTTGGCGAGGCCGCGCAGTGCGGTGGTGGCGGTGGGGCGGCCCACGGCGGCGTTGCCGGTGTCGCAGATCAGCAGCGCGTCGGCGCAGATCTCGTCCGGGTGCGCGACGACGTACTGTTCGAGCCCGCCGGTGCCCTGTTCCTCGGAGCCCTCGGCGACGAACTTCAGCCCGACGGACAGCTGGTCGCCGAGCGCCCGCAGCGCCGTGAGGTGCATGACGATGTTGCCCTTGCAGTCGGCGGTGCCCCGCCCGTACCAGCGTCCGTCGCGCTCGGTGAGCGCGAACGGCGGTGAGGTCCAGGCGGCTTCGCCGAGCGGGGGCTGTACGTCGTAGTGGCAGTACAGCAGGACGGTCGGGGCGCCCGCCGGGCCCGGCCGGTGACCGAGTACGGCGTGGCTGCCGTCGGGGGTCTCCTCCAGGCGTACGTCGAGCAGGCCCGCCCCGGTGAACGCGTCGGCCACCCACCGGGCGGCCCGCGCGCATTCCTCGGGAGGGAACTGCCGGGGGTCGGCGACCGAGGGAATGGCGACCAGTTCGGCGAGGTCGGCCTTGGCGCGGGGCATCAGCGCGTCGATGCGTTCGGCGAGGCCGCGGGCGTCCGGCATGTCGCTGCCCCGGTCGAGGACAGGCTCCTGGTCGCGGTCGGGGCCAAGGGCAGGGTCCTGGTCGCGGTCAGCCATCGTTGCCGCGCTTCACCGTCTGGTCGGTCTTCAGGTCTGCGATCTGCTCCTGGATGCGGTGCAGCGTGTCGGGGCAGTAGACCTTCAGCACGAGGGCCTCCGCCTGCAGGGCCCGGCTGTCGGCGATGACCGGTCGCTGGCCGGGGCCGGTGGCCCCGTTGGACATGTTGATCTTCCACAGGGCCGACTTGAGGGCGGAGGCGGGGTCCTCGCAGACGATGCCCCCGTCCTCGCCGAGCGCACGGGCCAGGGTGCTGGGATCGGGCCGGGAGAACCCGGCGGCCACCAGCTCGTCCGTGAGCTGGTTGGCCTTGTCAAGGGCCTGGTTGGTGGACCGTACGGCCTTGTACTGGATCAGCCCCACCACGACGAAGCCGACGAGCAGGATGATGGCGACGATGTAGATCAACTTGTGCCGGGAGGCGAAGGCGGTGGGGCTCATGCGACCTCTCCTGTCGCCTGCGCGTCCGGGTTGCGCCAGCTGGGCTTGCGCAACCGCAGGCACAGCCAGGGGATGATCACACCGAGGAGCAGCAGACCGCCGCCCACGATGGCGACGTAGCTCCAGACGCTGCCGCCGCCGAACTGCGAGGACGGCACGAATCCGATGACCATGGCCGCGGCGGAGGCCAGGAAGCCCACGACGCAGATCAGGCTCAGTGCCGGGGCGCGGTAGCCGCGCGGATGGTCGGGCTGGGTCTTGCGCAGCCGCATGGCCGCCAGGAACATCAGCAGGTACATGATCAGGTACACCTGGGTGGTGATCACGGAGAAGATCCAGTAGACGCTGGACACATTGGGGATCAGTGCGTACATCAGCGCGATGACCGTCGTGACGATGCCCTGGGTGACCAGGATGTTCTGCTGGACGCCGTGGCTGTTGAGCTGCTGCAGGAACGGCGGCAGGTAACCCTCCTGACGCGAGATCAGCAGCAGTCCCTTGGATGGCCCGGCCAGCCAGGTGAGCATCCCGCCCAGGGAAGCGGCCACCAGGGCGACCGCGGCGATCGGGGTCAGCCAGCCGATGTGGAAGTAGGAGAAGAACGCGTCGAAGGCCTGCATGACGCCCGCGGTCAGGGACAGCTGGTCGGCCGGGACCACCCAGCTGATGGCGAGGGCCGGCAGGATGAAGATCAGCAGCACCATCCCCATCGCGAGGAACATCGTCTTCGGGAACTCCCGCGGAGGGTCCTTCAGCGACGAGACGTGGACGGCGTTCATCTCCATGCCCGAATAGCTCAGGAAGTTGTTGACGATGAGCACCAGGCTGGCCAGACCCGTCCACACGGGGAAGATGTTGGAGGCGCCCATCGGGGCGGCGGACGGGTTGCCCTGGCCGAGGAACACCATGCCGAGGACCACCAGCAGGGATCCCGGGATGAGCGTGCCGATGATCAGTCCCCAGGAGGCGAGCCCGGAGAGCGCCTTGGTGCCCTGCGAGGACACCCAGACGCCGGTCCAGTACAGGACGACGATCACGATGGCGGTGTAGACGCCGTTGGAGGCCAGGGACGGGTCGATGACATACGCCAGGGTGCTCGCGACGAACGCCAGCAGGCTGGGGTAGTAGAAGATCGTCATGGCGAACTGGCACCACACGGCGAGGAACCCGAGGGGCTTCGACAGTCCCTCGCTCACCCACCGGTACACGCCGCCCGACCAGCCCGACGCGAGCTCCGCCGAGACCAGCGAGGTCGGCAGCAGGAACACGATCGCGGGTACGAGGTACAGGAACACGCAGGCCAGGCCGTACACCGCCATGGTGGGCGCCGCGCGCAGGCTGGCGACGGAGGCCGTCGTCATCATCGCGAGGGTCACCCAGGTGAGCGTCGAGGAACCGGCCTTGGCCGCCACGGTCCCGGCCGCTTTTCCTTGCGGGACGTCGTCCGGGACGGGCACATCCGCAGCGCTCAAGGGGACCTCCGGGTCGACAGGGGCCGATTCTGTCCAGGCTCGCCCGCGCTCCCGCCGTCGGCGACTCGGGTACGGCCGTCCGGGGGCGGAAGCGCTGCGATGACCCGGCGGCGCGGGTGACCGGCGCGTCGGCGCACTCCTTTCCCGGCCGTGATGCGTCGGACGTACCGGAGGGATTCGGCAGCACGTCACCCGGTGGTCGCCGGGCCCCCGACCGGGACGGTGTGGGCGTGCGAGGCCGCGGCCGCCCCGTACGCCCCGGGCCCGGCCCGGCGGCGTCGGGCGCGGATCGCCAGGACGGACAGCAGCAGGCCCACCCCGGATGCGATCGCGAGCAGCAGGCACGCCCCGGACAGACCTGCCGCGAGCGCGTCCGCCGCCTCGTCCCCGGCCGCGCTCCGCGACTCCCCCACGGTCGCGTTGACCGTGGCCACGGCCGCCGTGAACGCGGCCGCTCCGATGTAGCGGGCCATGTTCGAGATGCCGGACGCCGCTCCGACGTCGTCGGCGGACACCGATGAGGTGGACGCGGAGCTCGCCGGACCGTTGACGAGCCCGAGGCCTGCGGCCAGGAGCACGAGCGGCAGGACGAACGCCCCGTAGCGCCAGTCGCCCTGGACGAACACGAGCAGCACGCAGCCGGCCGTCGCCGCCGCGAACCCCGCGGCGATCACGGGTCCGATGCCCAGCCGCTGGACCGCCCGGGGCACGAGTGGTGTGACAGCGATCAGGCCCACCGTCGCGGGGAGCGTGGCGAGGCCCGCCTCCAGCGGGCTGAGCGCGAGCGTGGCGGGGTTCTGGAAGTAGAGGCTGACGAGATACATCAGGCCGTTGATCACACCCGCGCTCAGCAGGATCCCGACGGTCGCTCCGATCAGCACGCGTTCCTTCAGCAGCCGCAGGTCCACCAGCGGCGCCTCGACCCGTCGCTCCACCGCGACGAACGCGAAGGCCGACACCAATGCGACGGCGAAGCATCCCAGCACCTCGGCCGAGAGCCAGCCCCATGCGGCTCCCTCGCTGAGCGCGAGCAGCGCCGGGGCGAGCACGGCGGCGATCAGCACCGTTCCGGCGAAGTCGATGGAGCGGCTGCGGTCGGGGTCGCGGGATTCGGCGACACCCTTCAGCGTGACCGGGACGCAGGCGAGGGCGATCGCCGCGTCGATCCAGAACAGGCCCTGCCAGCCCGTCCCGTCCACCAGCAGACCACCGACGAGCGGCCCGGCCGCGGCACCCACCGCCGATGCCCCGCCCCACAGGGTCACCGCCCGTACCTGCCCCGCCCCCGAGGTGGACACGGACAGCAGGCTCATCCCGCACGCCAGGATGGTGGCTCCCGCCGCCCCCTGGATCGCCCGGCCCGCGATCACGCCCGCACCGCCGCCGGACAGCGCGATCAGCACGCACGAGGCGATGAACAGGGCCAGGCCGCCCAGGAAGACCAGCCGGCGCCCGAACACGTCGCCGAGCGCCCCCGAGGTGACGATCACCGCTGCGCCCACCAGCGAATACCCGGTGACGGCCCACTGGAGGGTGTCCAGGGACGTGCCGGTGTCCGCGCTGATCGCCGGCAGCAGGATGCTCACCGCGGAGGTGTTCGCGTTGACGACCAGGGTCGAGACACAGGTCGCGATCAGCACGGCGCTCTGCGCCGACCGGCCGGGGTCCGGGGGTGCCGGGTGACCTGCTTGCAGTTCCACACAGGCAGGTTCACACGCCCCGCACCGCCCTGCAGCTCGGAGCCGGCCGCGGCCGAGGAGGAGCTCGGCCAGGACCGCATCCCCGATGTGGCGGAAACCGGCAGCTCGAACACGTCCTGTTCCTCTCCGGCTTCGCCCGCAGCTGCTCGACCGAGGCTCCGCGCCACCGGGGACGCTCCCGGGTGGTGCGGCGCCGCTTCGGCCTGCTGACCGAGGCGCTCGGGCTGGACCGCCGGCGCGCTGCGGGCTGGACCCTGGCCCGGCTGCTGCAGAACACGCTGTGGGACATCGAGGACAGGCGTACCGCCATCGACCCCTCCCAGACGGAGGTGGCCGAGGCGCTGCCCCGCCACTGAGCCGCGCACCCGACGAGCGCGACACGCACCCCGGACCGCCTCGACGCGAGGCGGTCCGGCGCCACCGCCGGCTTCGGCTCCGACCGGGACACCTGCGCTGCTACTGCGGCTTCGGGCCCTTCATCAGCTTGCTGAGCTGTTCCAGGGGGCCTTCCTTCATGCCCCGGACGTAGTCCCAGCCGTTGTGGTCGCCGCCCTGGATCTCGTGGATCGTGACCTTGACCGGGCCATTGCCGACCTGCTGCTGGAACTTCTCCATCCGGTCGCGGCCGCCCTCCTTGGTGCCGTACTGGAAGAGGACGTTCACCTCGGGACCCTTGTTGGCGATCAGCTTCGGGGCGAGCTTCTCGGGGTTGTTGGCGTCCATTTCCGCCTGGTGGCCCTTCCAGAGCGGGGAGTCCGGGACGATCTCGCCGCCGTTGGCTATGACGGCCCGGAAGCGGTCAGGCTTCTGCAGGAGTTGCTTGAGACCGACGAAGGCGCCGGAGGAGTTGCCCATGAAGGCCCAGCCGTCACGGGACTTGTAGGTACGGAAGTTGGCCCGGGCGAGGTCGGGTACGTCCTCGCCTATCCAGGTGCCCATCTTGGCCTGGCCGGGGATGTCGGAGCCGTCGTAGTAGTACTTGGCGTCCGGGTTGAGGATCGGCATGACCAGGATGAACGGGAGGCTCTTGCCTGCTGCGGCGCCTTCGGCGATGGCCTTCTGGAGCCCCAGCTGCGGCATGGTCGCCCAGTAGTTGTCGGCGTTCCCGTTCCCTCCGGGCAGCGCGATCATGACCGGGAAGGCGCTCTTCGCGTACTCCGGGCGGTCGTACTCCTTGGGCGTCCACACCCAGACGCTGCCCTCGAAGCCGGACTTCGGGCCCTTCACCCGGGCCTTGGATATGCGGGTGCCGTCGTCCAGCTTGACCGCCTGCTTGAAGTCGGTGAACGGGCCGGCGGGGAGGGACAGATCCGGGTCCACGCTGGGCGCGGCGCTCTGCTTCCCGCCTCCGGTCTCCTCGTTCTTGGCCGCTCCGGCGGGGGGCTTCGCATAGAGGACGGACTCGCCGTTCCCGTCGAACCAGTCCGTCTTCCAGTGGATCAACCCGGCGCCGGCACCGGCGAGCAGGGCCACGGCCACCGCGGAGCCGATCCACATCTTCTTCCGGGATCGGCTGGGTTGCTGCGGCTGCGGGTTAGGGTGCACGAACTTCGCTCCGAACAGTGCGGCTGCCCTCGAGCGGGCAGAACGGGTGGGTCCACCTACTTGGATGTGTTTTTCCACCCTCAAGGTTGCAAATCGCCGCCGGAAGGTGACGTATTGCGCTGTCGTCATCGGCCCCTTGTCCGTCTGGGCGGCGAGCCGGGCTGCCGCGGTGGGTATCGAAGCCGTAGCGATACGCGACGACGCCCACGATGCCTTCCCGCCCTCGGGTCTCAGGCCGGCTTGCGCCACACCGAGATGTGCTTCGCGGAGTCCTGGGTGAACGGATCCCCGTCCCAGTCCGCGACGCGACGTTCCAGCTCGAGCCCGGCGATCCGTGCCATCAGGTCGAGCTCTGCCGGCCAGGCGTACCGGTGCCGGGACAGCTCGCGGCGGTAGCGGCCGTCGTCGCCGTCACGGGTGAAGTGGTGCGAGACGAGAATCTGCTCGACCAGGTCGAAGGTGTCGAGGCCGAGATGCTGCTCGGAGACGTCGAACGGCACCGCGACCTGGCCGGGCGGCAGGAACCGCAGCGGCGGCACACCCAGCTCGATGACGAACCGGCCGCCGGGCTCCAGATGACGCGCGGCGTTCCGGAAGCACTCGACCTGCTCGTCCTGCGTGAGCAGGTTCGTGATGGTGTTGTAGACGAGATAGACGAGGCTGAACTCGCCGGGGACGACGGTGGTGGCCATGTCCCCGATGGTTACCGGGAGCGTGCTCTCGTCGATCTTGCGCCGCAGCACCGCAACCATGTGCTCGGACAGTTCGATGCCCACTACCTGCACGCCGCGTTCCCGGAGCGGGACGCCCACTCGTCCGGTTCCGATGGCGAACTCCAGTGCCCGGCCGTCTCCGGCGAGGTCGGCGAGGAAGGCGAGGGTCGGTCCGAGAACGGCAGCCGAGGACGCCTCGGTCTCCTCGCCGTCGTAGCGGTCGGCGGTCGCACGGGTCCACAGTTCGCTGCTGGTCATGGGCAGCCACCTTGCCGGGTGCCACGGGGCACTGTCGACGTATTTGAGGTCCTCCCCGACTCGGAGCGCACGCCCACAACGGTCCGCGACAGCCTCGGGGCTCCGTGCCAGCCCGGCCGGAGCGGATGACGAACTCGCGCAGCGACGCGCCGGACGGCAGTCGACTTGCGGCCCGGCCCCATGGCAGAGGCTCGACGAGGTCGTCCCGGCACGCGCCTGCGGTGTGGTGGGCCCGAGCGTTGTCTCGGGGTGACACTTCGCGCATATGTGCCCGTGGGGGCCGGGGTGGTCGGCGACCTATAGTTACGCGCTGCCGCCCCCGGGCAGCAGCGCGCGGCGGTTCACGGTTCGGTTCGGCGTTAAGGGGGCATACCCGGCCGGCCCTGCCGGGCCCCTGCGCATGTTCACGGTGGGCCCGGGCAGACGGTGGCAACCGATCGGCGAACAGAACGACAGAACGATGGGCGGTTGCATGCGGAGCGTGGGCGTCGAGGAAGAGCTGCTGCTGGCGGACGGGGAGAGCGGGGAGCCGCTGGCCGTTTCGGGAGCCGTGCTCGCCGCAGCCGACGAAAAGGCGGCCCGTGAAAAGGCAGCCGGCCACACATTCGAGGCTGAGCTCCAGGAGGAGCAGGTCGAGTTCGGCACGAAACCGGCGACGGACATGGGTCACGTGCGGGACGAGATCCTCCGGTGGCGCGCCGAGGCCGCCCGGCACGCCGCGGCGGCCGGTGCGGTCGTGGCGGCCATCGGCACCTCACCGCTGGCCGTCCGCCCCTCCATGTCCCCCGGGCACCGCTACGACTGGGTGGCGCGGCAGTTCGGCATGACCGCACAGGAGCAGCTGACCTGCGGCTGCCATGTCCACGTGTCGGTGGAGTCGGACGAGGAGGGCGTGGCCGTACTGGACCGCATGCGGCCCTGGCTGCCCGTACTGACCGCGATGAGCGCGAACTCCCCGTTCTGGCAGGGCGAGGACACCGGGTACGGCAGCTATCGCAGCCGGGTCTGGAACCGGCTGCCCGCGGCCGGGCCGGTGGACGTCTTCGGTTCCGCCGAGCGCTACCACGCGGAGGTGCGGGCCATGGTCGAGTCGGGGGTGCTGCGCGACCGGGGGATGATCTGGTTCGACGCACGGCTGTCCGCCTCCTACCCGACGGTGGAGGTCAGGGTGGCGGACGTGTGTCTCGATGCCTCGACCCCCGTCCTGCTGGCCGCCCTCGTACGGGGCCTGGTGGAGACCGCGGCCCGGGAGTGGCGGGCGGGCGAACCCCCGGCCGGGGTCAGCACCGGGCTGCTGCGGCTCGCGTCGTGGCAGGCGGGCCGCTCGGGGCTCGACGGTCCGCTGCTGCATCCCGAGACGTTGCGGGAGTCCGCGCCCGAGGCCGCCGTCGACGCGCTGTACCGGCACGTGGGCGACGCGCTGGCCGACTCCGGCGACGAGGAGCTCGTACGGGCAGGAATCGCCGGCCTCCTGGAGCACGGCAACGGCGCGCGCGTCCAGCGGAGCCTGCTGCGGTCGGAGGGGGACCTGGCTTCGGTCGTCCGGCAGTGCGCGCGCCGGACCACGGCCGGCGCCGACCGGCCGGGCCCGGACGCACGGAGCTGACGAGGAACCGCGCCGCGCCCGCGGGAACCCGCCACCTCCCCGCCCCCGCCTCCGGAGCGGCCCTCCGGAGGACAGCTCGGCGCGGGTCCTCCAGAATTTGTTAGGAGAGCCGCCCTACCCTGCCGTCCTGCGGGGGCCGCTGTGCACGATGTGCCGTACTGGTTGTGGATCGTCTTCGCCGCCACCGTCCTGGTGTCCCTGGCGATCGATCTGCTTGCCCACCGTGAGGCACACGTCATCGGCTTCCGCGAGGCGGCCGCGTGGAGCGGGGTGTGGGTCGGTCTCGCTCTCGTCTTCGGTGGTGTCGTCTTCGCCGTCGTGGGCACGCAGGCCGGGGTCGAGTACACGACGGCGTGGCTGCTGGAGAAGAGCCTGTCGGTCGACAACCTCTTCGTCTTCGCCCTGATCTTCGGCTACTTCAAGGTGCCGCGGGCCTACCAGCACCGCGTGCTGTTCCTCGGGGTGCTGGGCGCCCTCGTCTTCCGGGGCCTGTTCCTCGCCGCCGGCGTCGCCGTCGTCAGCCGCTTCACGGCCGTTCTGTACGTCTTCGCCGCCATCCTCTTCTGGAGCACGATCAAGATCCTCAGAGGAGAGGACGACAGCTTCGACCCCGGGCGGAGCATCGCCGTCCGGCTGCTGCGGAAGATCATGCCCGTCCGGGACGACTACGCCGGAACCAAGTTCTTCGTCAAGGAAGCGGGCAAGCGCGTCGCGACGCCGCTGCTCGCCGTGGTGGCCGCGATCGAGGCGGCCGACCTGGTCTTCGCGGTGGACAGCGTGCCCGCCGTGCTCGCGGTGAGCAGTGACGCCTTCATCGTCTACAGCAGCAACGCGTTCGCCATTCTCGGACTCCGGGCGCTGTACTTCATGCTCGCCGGGATGCTGGAACGGTTCCACTACCTCAGCAAAGGGCTGGCCCTGATCCTCGCGTTCATCGGCGTGAAGCTGGTGCTGCAGGCCTCGCACAAGCTGATCAGCCCGGCGATCCCGGAGATCCCCTCACCCGTGAGCCTCGCCGTGATCGTCGTCGTACTCGCGGTGTCCGTCGTGCTCAGCCTGCTGCGACCGCCACCCGCCGATCACCACGACGCAGCACACGAGGACCGATGACTCACCTAAAAACTATTCAAAATAGGGCAAAGTGGAGCTAAAGTCTGATTATGGATGGAATAAAGCACTTTGCGGCAACCCGCCCCGGGCAGCTCTGCCCGTCCTGCAAGCAACCGCTGCCGACCACCGTCCAGCGGCACAAGACGATGGGCGTCTACGTCCCGCTGTACGCCGACGCCCCCTGCGACAACCCTTCGTGCAGCCGGGCCGTAACGGCGGACCGGCGGGCCCCGGAGGGCGACGTCACCCGGGGCCCCGCCACCGACCCCGGTCCGGACGGAGCGTGACCGGGCGCCGAGCAGCGCCCATAGCGGACGGAATTGACGATTCCGCGGGGGCCTGATCACGGGTGAGCCTTTTCGGACAGGATGGAACCCGTTACTCAGGGTAAGGGAGTTCGCCCGGCACATCTCCGCACACCCTGTCCCCCCTTGCCCCACCCGTCCCGCGTTGCAGTGCTACCGACAGGAATTCACGCGGCTGCACCCCGGGTAGTGCGAAGAATTTCCCGATCTGCGATCGCTATGCCGCAAAACAAGTCCGAAAATGACAGGTTTGCTTTGACTCTTGTGCGATCCATCCGTGAATGTCGTTCACATGTCCGACACATCCCGAGCCACCGCCGGTGGCCCTATGCGCTTGCGCGACTTCCGACTGTTACTCGCGGGAGCTGCCACCGGACAGCTCGGTGCACAAGTGACACTGGTGGCGCTGCCCCTCGTCGCCGTCCTCGAACTCGATGCTCCTGCCTTCCAGGTGGGCCTCCTGACCGCTGCGGAGACCGCCGCCTTCCTGCTCGTCGGGCTGCCTGCCGGAGCGCTCACCGACCGGATGCGCAAGCGGCCCCTGATGATCCGCACGGATCTGCTGCGCGCCGCGGCCATGGCCAGCATCCCCGCGGCCGCGGTCGCGGACGTCCTGACCATGGCCCAGCTCTACGCCGTCGCCCTCGTGACCGGCGTGGCCACCGTGTTCTTCGACGTCGCCCACCAGAGTTACCTGCCGCAGATCCTGCCCCGTGATCAGCTCATGGCCGGCAACGGCGCCCTGGAGACCGTCCGTTCCACCGCCCACGTGACCGGACCCGGCATCGGCGGCGGACTGGTCCAGCTCGTCGGAGCCCAGTTCGCCGTCATCGTCGACGCCATCGGCTACCTGCTCTCCGCCCTCTTCCTCCGACGCATCGACCAGGCCGAGAAGGCGCCCGAACCCGCGGCCGCCGGGGGTTCGCTGCGCAAGGAGATCGGTGAGGGTGTCCGCTTCGTCTTCGGCCATCCGCTGCTCCGGGTCATCGCCCTCACCACCGGCCTCGCCAACTTCTGCACGGCCGTCCTCATGGCGACGCAGACCGTGCATCTCGTCCGCGTCGTCGGGCTGGAGGCCGGCGGACTCGGGCTGGTGCTCTCCGCGTCGGCCGTGGGAGGCCTCCTGGGCGCCCTGTGCGCCGGGCGCCTCGCGGCAAGCCTGGGACAGGCCCGGGTCATGCTCCTGTCCGTCCTCGTGACCGGCCCGTTCGCGCTGTTGTGGCCCCTGTCCGGGCCCGGTCTCGCCGGGGCGGTCCTGTTCGCCGCGGGATCGGCGGTCGTCTCCTTCGGCGCCGTCGTCTACAACGTCGCCCAGGTCAGCTTCCGCCAGGGCATGTGCCCACCCCGGCTGCTCGGCAGGATGAACGCCACCCTGCGCTTCCTCATGTGGGGCACGTTGCCGCTGGGCGCGCTCCTCGGCGGAGCCCTCGCCCAGTCCTACGGGTCGCGTACGGCTCTCGCCTGGTGCGCCGTCGGCATCCTCGCCGTACCACTGCCACTGCTGCTCTCGCCGCTGCGCCGGATGCGGGACCTGCCCGGGCCGCAGGACGACGGTGGCGCCGGTCCTGAGGCCGATCCCGAGGCCGAGGCGGGTGCCGGCCGCGGGACGCAGCGGGACACGGCCTCCGCCGACGGCGACGAACGGCCCGCCCCCGCACCCGCCGGCTGACCACGGGCCGGCCGCCGCCCGGCCGCCGGGGACTACCCCTGCGCGGGCACCGCCCGCCGCCACCGACCACACCGCCATGCCCGCAGGGGCCGCGCCGGCGTTCCGCGCGACCTCTGCCGCGACGAAGAGGACCACGTGCGCAGCATCACGAGTCAGTACCTGGCCCGCTACCGACGTCTCACCGGCGACCGGTCCGACACCGTGCTGCCGGTCACCGGAGCACAGCGCCGCTTCCTGCTGGTGCGTTCGCTGGACCCGTCGGGACGCCCCGACGTGGTGCCGATGTTCTTCGCGTTCCCTCACGGAACCATCGACCCCGAACGCCTGCGGGCAGCGGCGTCCAGGCTCGCCGCACGGCACACGGCCCTGCGCTCACGGCCCTCCGTCGTACGGGGCACGCCCGTGCTGTGCGTGGCCGATCCGGACGTCGGCGTAACCCGGCCGGCCCTCGCGCCGGGAGAGTCGCCCGCCGAGGCGCTCCGTCGTGCGCTGGAATCCTGGGACGCCCAGGGTCCCCCCTTGCGGCTCTTCCTCGTACGCGACGAGGAGCGCGAGGAGGAGATCCTCGCCGTCGCCCTGGACCACGCCGTCTGCGACGGCCGTTCGCTGGCGCGGATCGTCGGCGAACTCGGCGCCGCCTACAGCGAGGAGGCCACCGGTTCCCACGCCGCACCAGGGGAGACGGAGAACGAACTCGCCGCCTACCGGGACGCGGTCCTGCGTCAACTCGCCGCCGAGGAAAGGGCGGAGACGCCCGAGGCCGCCGCGTACTGGGCGGACAGGCTGCGTACGCTGCGTGCCCACGCCCCGGCGCCCGGTCCGGCCCGCCTGCCCGAGGGCGCACGGCCCAGCGGCGTCGCGCAGGCCCGGCTGCCCGCGTACGACGGCGGCGTGTCCTTCCCCGGACTGCTCGACGCCTGCCGCTCCGCGGCGCGCGAGCTGTACGGCCCCGGCCGCACGGTCCCGCTCGGCTACCCGTGGGGCGGCCGTCCCCCGGGAGCGGAACCGGTCGTCGGATGTTTCCTCAACACCCTCGTCTTCCCGGCCGAAACCGGCCCCGAGGCGGGCCTCGGAACGGGCCTCGGAACGGGCCCCCGCTCGGAGGCGACGGCCGACGCCTGGTGGGACGATCTCGACCGGGCCGACGTACCGTTCGACGCGGTCGTGGCCGCCGCGCGGGCCGCCGGCTCGGGCTGGACCGGAGGCCTGGACGGCCTGCTCACCGTGGACGACGACAGCCGTCGCCCGCCGCTGGTGCTGGCCGGTGTCGAGGGACGGGAGATCCACGTCGACGGCCGGCCGGTCCGCGGTCCCTTCGCCGTCTCCATCACCCAGGGAGCGGAGATCCGCCTGCGGATGGTGTGGGACCGGGCGGTGCTCGACGACGGGGCCGCGCAGCGGGCGTTCGACGCGCTCACCCACGCGCTGCGCCCTTCGGAGCCCACCGTGCGGTGACCCCGCCGCCGCACCGCCACCCGGACGCCGCCCCGCCGCCGCAGGTCCCCGACTCCCCCGGCGGGAACCCCGCCTGCCCGGCCGCGGCACTCACGGCCACCCGGCACCACGCACACCCCGCACATCCCGCACACCGCACCCCAGCGCGGCCCGACACCGCCGCGCACCCCGGACTTCCCCCACGGCATCCCCCACCCCCACGCAGAAAACGGCACCGCGCGACCCGCGAAGCCGCCCGCACGACCACCGGACACGACCGTGACCGGCACGGAGACCGACCCGACAACCTCAGGGATCGCCCATGCTTCCCCTCTCCTCCTCGCAGGAGATCGTCTGGCTGCACGAGCAGATGCAGCCCGGCAGTCGCGCCTACAACTTCACCGCCTCACTGGACCTGTGGGGCACGCTCGACACCGAGGCGCTGCGCCGGGGGCTCGATGCCACCCTGGCCCGCCACCCCGGTCTGCGGCTCGAACTCGTCGCCTCCGCCGGGTCCGTGCCGGCGCAGCGGGTCGCGCCGCGGTGCGCGCCGCGGCTGCACACCGTCGACCTCGCCACGGAGGAGGACCCCGAGGCGGCTTTCGCCCGTCTCCTGCGCACCGAGGCCGAGACGCCGCTCGACACGTTCGAGGCACCGCTGATCCGCTGGACTCTCGTACGCCTGGCCGAACGCCACCACCGTCTGATCCACGTCGAGCACCACCTGATCCACGACGGGCACTCCTTCGCGATCCTGCTCGACGACGTCTTCCGCGTCTACCGCGCCCACGTCCTGGGCGAGACCCTCACGCTCCCGCCCGCCTCGTCGTACGCGGACCACGTCCTGGAGCGGACCGAGGCCGCGTACGCATCCGAATCCCTCGACTTCTGGCGGGCCGAACTGCAGGGCCAGCAGCACGACCTGCCGCTGCCGGGCCTGACCCGGCCCGGTGCCCGCCGCAAGCACCACGGCGGGCAGCTGCGTCAGACCATCGGCGCCGATCTCGCCGAACGCCTGCGCGCGCACGCCCGTTCACGCGGTCTCACCCCCTTCTCCACGCTCCTGGGGCTGTTCGCCGAACTCCTGCGCCGGCACAGCGGCCGCTCCCGGATGGTCATCGGCACCGCGGTCGGCAACCGCCCCCTCGGCTACGAGGACGCCGTGGGCATGTTCGTCAACACCATCCCGCTGCCGCTCGCCCTGGACGGCGCCGTCCCCGCCCAGGACACCATGGACGAGGTCACCGACACCCTGATCCGGGCCCTGCCGCACCAGGACGTGCCGGTCCAGGAGCTCACCCGGGCGCTCGGCATGCACACCTCCGGCGCCGACAACCCCCTCTTCTCCGTGATGTTCAGCGCCCACGACGCGCCGCTGCCCGAGATCGACGTACCGGGCCTCGACATCACCCTCTTCGAGGGCTTCAACACCGGCACCACCCGCTTCGACCTCGACGTGGTCCTGCTCCCCGACGACCGGCGCGGCGTCACCCCGCGCCACGGCTCGCCCGGTATGACCCTGGTCTGGGACTACGACATGGACCTGTTCGGCGAGGACGTCGCCCGCTTGCTCTCCGGCCGTTTCCTGGACCTGCTGCGTGCCTATCTCGACAGCCCCGAGACCCCGCTGGCGGACCTGGATCCGACCGCGGTGGAACCGGCCGCCGAGCCCGTGCCCGTCCCGTCCGACCGGGATCCGCTGGATCCCGTGGCCGCGCAGCACCCGTCGCTGCCGGCTCTGCTGTGCGGAGCCCGCCGCCTCACCTACGGCGAGCTCGACGACCGCGT
Organism: Streptomyces sp. NBC_00029; assembly: GCF_045160505.1. Classification (NCBI taxonomy): domain Bacteria; kingdom Bacillati; phylum Actinomycetota; class Actinomycetes; order Kitasatosporales; family Streptomycetaceae; genus Streptomyces; species Streptomyces sp. NBC_00029. The sequence goes on along the minus strand of NZ_CP108292.1, from coordinate 7,806,327 downwards.
CGGCTCGCTCGCCGAGCGGCTGCGCACCGCCGGTGTGACGGCCGGCCGGCCCGTGGCCGTGGTCCTGCCGCGGGGGGCCGACTCGCTCGTCGCCCTGCTCGCGTGCCTGCGGACCGGCGCCGTCTACTGCCCGCTGTCCCCGTCCGATCCGCCGGCCCGGCTCGGCCTGCTGCTGGAGCGGCTCGACCCGGCGCTGGTCCTCACCGGTGACGGCACCCCGGCCCTGCCGGACGCGCTGCCGACCGCCCGGATCGACGCCCCCGTACTGCCTCCCGCGCGCGGCACCGCCGGACTTCCCGGCACCGCGTACGTCATCCACACCTCCGGCTCCACCGGGACGCCGAAGCCGGTGGCCGTCGGTCACGCGGCGCTGGTGCACCATCTGACGTCGGCCGCAGAGCGGTTCGGCCTCACCACCTCGGACCGGGTCCTGATGTTCGCCCAGCCGTCCTTCGACGTGGCGCTCGAGGAGGTGCTGCCGGCCCTGCACGCCGGTGCGTGCCTGGTCCTGCCCGAGTACGAGGTGCCCACCGGCGCGGAGCTCACCGAACTGCTGGTGTCCGCCCGGGTCACCGTCGCCAACCTGCCCACCAGCTACTTCCTCGCCACCCGCGAGGACCTGCGTCCCGCACTGCGCGAGGAGAGCTGGGCGCCCAGGCTCTTGGTCCTCGGCGGTGAGCGCCTGCCCGTGGAGGCGTTGCGCGGCGTCCTCGCCGACACCGACGCCACCGTGCTCAACGTGTACGGCGTCACGGAGGCGGCCATCAGCTCGACCGTCCACGAGGTCTCCCGCGACGCCCTCGCCGAGGGCAGGGCGGGCGCCGAGATCCCCCTGGGCACCGAGCTCCCGGGCGAGCGGATCCACGTCCTGGACTCCCACCACCGCCCGCTGCCGTCCGGGGCGGTCGGTGAACTCGCCGTGGCAGGGCCCGGTCTCGCCGAGGGCTACGCGGGCAACGCGGAGGTGACGGCCGCCCGGTTCGTCACCGTCGACGCGCTCGGCGGGCAGCGCGTCTACCTGACCGGCGACCTCGGCTACCGCGGGCTGGACGGCCTGCTGTACTTCCTCGGACGGCGCGACAACCAGATCAAACTGCGCGGCCACCGCATCGAGCTGGAGGAGATCGAGGCGGCGGCGTCCGCGGTGCTGGGCGGCCGGTCCTGCGCCGTCGTACTGGACCGGGAGGGCCCCGGCGGGCCCAGGCTCGTCGGCTTCCTCGAGGGCGGCGCCGACGGCGCGGCCTTCGACGAGAAGGCGCTGCACGCCGAGCTGAGCAGGCGCCTGCCCGGCCCCCTCGTGCCCGCCCGGTGGGCAGGGCTGGACGTCATGCCGACCCTTGCCGGCGGCAAGCCCGACCGTACGGCGCTGTCCCGCCGGGCGGCGGCGCTCGACGCCGGCGACGCCACGGCGTCGGATCGCGGCACCGAGCCGGGGACCGGCTCCGGGTCCGAGCCCGGGCCTGCGGCCGGCGCCGTGTCCGACGACCCGATGACGGCCCTGCTCACGGAGGGCTGGTGCAAGGTCCTCGGCCACAGCCGTTTCGACGCCCGCTCCCACTTCTTCCACAGCGGGGGCCATTCCCTGCTGGCCGCCGAGCTGGCCGCCTGGCTGGAGCCCCGGCTGGGCACCCGCCCGCCGCTGCGGGTGCTCTTCCGCAACCCCGTCCTCGCCGACCAGGCCGATGCCCTCGCCGCCACCGCCCTTTCCACGGAGTCGTGATGACCCAGTCCCCGACCGCGCCCACCATCCCCGCCGTCCCCGCCATCCCCGGGACGCCCCTCGACACCGGCCTCGTCACCGGCCTCGTCAGCGGTGGCCTGCCGAGCATCGCCCGGGGCCCCCGCGCCGAACCGACCCGTGTGCTCGGCCGCTTCGAGGAGTGGGCCCGGCGTACCCCGCAGGCCCCGGCGGTGATCGACCGCGCTCAGATCTGGACGTACCAGGACCTCGACGCGGCGGCCGCCCTGGTCGCCGCCGATCTGGCCGACCGCGTCCGGCCCGGTGACCTGGTCGGCGTCTGCCTCGACCGGTCCACCGCCCTGGTGGTGACCGCCGTCGCGCTCGCCCGCCTCGGCGCCGTCTACCTGCCGCTCGGCCCCCGCCCCGGCGAACGCCGCATCCAGGCCGTCACAGAGGACCTCGACGTCGCCTGCCTCATCGGCGACCCCGACGTCCTGCCCGCGGACCACCGCGGCGGGGAGCACAGCGTGCTGCCGCTGCCCACCAACGGGGTGAACGCCCCCGCCACCGCGGTGGCGGCCTTCGCCGACTCCGTCCGCGGCACCCGGCGCGCACCCGAAGGCGCCCTGTACGCCGTCCTCACCTCCGGTTCCACCGGCCGCCCCAAGGCGGTCGCCGTGGCCGAGTCCTCGCTCTCCGTCGCCCTCGACTGGTACCGGGCGGAGACCGGTCTCGCACCGGGCGACCGCCAGTCCCTGCTCATCGGTGTCGCGTTCGACCCACATCTGCTGGAACTCTGGGCGGGCCTCACCTCGGGCGCCGCCCTCGTGCCGGCCCCGGACGACACCCGCTGGGACTCGCACGTCCTCACCGACTGGTGGCGTGACAGCGCCCTCACACACGCCGTGGCGGCGACTCCCACCGTCGAACCGCTCCTGGACCGGCCGTGGCCGCAGGACCTGAAGCTGCGTCACCTCGTCGTCGGCGGCGACCGCATGCGCCGCCGCCCGGCCGCCGACGTCACCGCGACCGTCCACAACGCCTACGGTCCCGCGGAAGCCACCGTCGTCACCACCACCCACACCATGCGCGGCACCGATGCGCAGGCCGGCGACCAGAGCCCGCCGCCCATCGGCACCGCGCTGCCGGGCGTCATCCTCGTCGTCACGGACGCCGAGGGCCGCCCCGTGGCCCTCGGGCAGGAGGGTGAACTGCGCGTCGGCGGGCACTGCCTGGCGCTCGGGTACCTCGACCCGGAACTCACCGCACGCCGGTTCACCGCGCCTCCACAGGACCTGGGGCTGCCTGCGGTCGACCGCCTCTACCGCACGGGCGACCGGGTACGGATGAACGCCGACGGCAGTCTGGAGTTCCTCGGCCGCCTCGACGACCAGGTGAAGATCAGCGGAGTGCGGATCGAACCGGTCGAGGTGGAAGCCGCCTTCGAGCAGGACCCCCGGGTGCGCACCGCGGTCGTCACCGTGCTGCGCGACAGCTCCGGCCACGGTCGCCTCGTCGCGCACGTACGGCCGGCCGACGGCGCCGAACCGGCTGCGGCAGATCTGCTCGCCGCGGTCCGGGCCTGGCTCCCCGAGCAGGCCGTCCCCACCGCCGTACGCATGGTCGACGGCTTCCCGCTCGACGCCAACGGCAAGGTGGATCGCCCCGCCCTGGCAGCCCGGGCCCAGGCCCCGGCCTCGGCCCAGGTACAGGACCCGTCACAGTCCCCGGCCGCCGCGCTGTCCGGGGGCACGGCCACGGACGACGACGCCGCCTGCCTCGCCGACGACGTTGCCGACGACCTCGCCGCCGCAACCGCCGGCGAGCGACTCGTGCTGACGACCGTGCGCGAGCTCCTCGGCCGGCCCGGCACCGGCCTCGGCGACCACTTCACCGACGCCGGCGGCACCTCCGTTGTCGCCGCACGCCTGCTGGCGACGGTCGAACGCGAGACCGGGGTCCGCCTGCGCGCCCCCGAGCTGCTGCGCAGCACCGACCTGCGGGCCTTCGCCGCCCTCCTCGACCAGCGCCGGACCCCGCGCCCGGAAGGAGCCTGACATGACGCCCACCGCCCTGCCCGCGCTCGTCGCGCGGCACGCCGAGCTCACCCCGGACGCCCTCGCCGTCGTGGACGGCGACACCACCCTCACCTACGGCGGTCTCCTCCGGGCCGGCCGCGCCCTCGCGGCACACCTGCGCGAACACCGAGTGACGCGCGGCGACCGGGTGGCGCTCCTGACGACGCGTTCGTCCCGCACGATCGTGGCGCAGCTCGGGCTGTGGCTGGCGGGAGCCGTGTGCGTGCCGCTCGATCCTGCCCAGCCCCGCCCGCGCACCGAGGCGGTGATCGCGGACGCGGAGGTGAAGCTCACCGTCGGCGACGCGAAGCTGCTGGACGCGGCCGCGTTCCCCGGTCCCGTGCTCGCCCTGCCCGAGGAGCCGCTCACGACCGGCCGGCCGGTCGACGAGTCCGACCCGGACAGCCCTGCGTTCATCATGTTCACCTCCGGTTCCACCGGCCGCCCCAAGGGCGTCCTCGTGCCGCACCGGGCCATCGCCGAGCTGGTCACCGGACCGGACTACGTCACCCTCACCGGCCGCGACCGCGTCCTGTTCCACTCGTCCATGACCTTCGACGCCTCGACGTTCGAGGTCTGGGTCGCGCTCGCCAACGGCGCCGCGGTCGTCGTCTGCACCGAGCAGCGGCCCTCCCTGGAGGACCTGGCCCGGCACGTCGAGCGGTACGGCGTGACGGTGGCGTTCTTCACCACGGCCCTCTTCCACCAGCTCGCCGCACGCCGCTCCCGTGTCTTCGCCCAGCTGCGTTCGGTCGTCGTGGGCGGCGAGGCGATGGCCGCCGCGCAGGCGCGCGAGGTGCTCACCGCGTTCCCCTGGCTGGAGCTCGTCAACGGCTACGGGCCGACCGAGACGACCACATTCGCCACCGCCCACCGGGTCACCGCGCGGGACTGCGAGGGCCCCGTACCGATCGGCAGGCCCGTCGCCGGGGCCACGGCGCACGTCCTGGACCCCGACGGTCACCCGGTGGCCGACGGCGACCGGGGCGAACTGTGGATCGGCGGCAGCAGGCTCGCCCACGGGTACACGGGCCTGCCCGCACTCACCGCCGAACGGTTCGTCGAGCATCCCGCCGCCGACGGGCGGCTCTACCGTACGGGCGACATCGTCTCCGTCCGGCCCGACGGCATCCTCCAGTTCCACGGCCGCAACGACGACCAGGTGAAGGTCCGCGGCTTCCGCATCGAACCGGCCGAGGTCGAACACGCCCTCCGCGAGCAGCCGGAGGTGGACGACGCCGCCGTCACCGTCGACGGCGCCGGTTCCCCCGAGGCACGCCTCGTCGCGTTCGTCGTCGCCGCGCCCGGCCCGGTGCCCCACGGCGCGGCGCTGCGCGAGCGGCTCGCCGCTGTCCTGCCGGCCCACCTGGTTCCCGACGTGGTCACCGTGCTGGAGCGGCTCCCCCTGACCCCGGCCGGCAAGGTCGACCGGCGCGCGCTCACCGGACGCGCGCACGCCGCCGGGAACGGGCTCGCCGATGAGCCGGTGGCGGCCCGGATGACACCGCTGGAGGAAGCCGTCGCCTCGGTGTGGAGCCAGGCGCTGGGCATCGAGGTCACCCGCGCCGAGGACGAGTTCCTGCTCGTCGGCGGCCATTCCCTCCTCGCGCTCGCCGTCACCGAGGACCTGCGCGAGGAACTCGGCGTGGAGATCTCCCTCGCCGACTTCTTCTCCTCCCCGACCGTCGCCGCGCAGGCCGCGCTGGTCGAACGCGCCCTCCTGGCCGCCCACACGGACCTCCACCCCGAGACCCCGGAGCACAGCGATGTCCACTGACACCGACTCCGCGGCGCGCGACCGCAAGCAAGCGCTCCAGCAGGAGCTGCTGCGCCGGGCCCGCGCCGGCACCGCCCGACGCACGACGGCCGGTACCGCTGCCGCGCCGGCCGCCGGCGTCCCCCTCTCCCGCGCTCAGCGCCGCATGTGGCTGATGGAACGGCTCGGCGGCGCGGGCGACTCCTACCACGTGCCGTTCGCCACCCGTGTGCGCGGTCCGTTCGATGCTGCCGCGTTCGCCTCCGCCCTCACCCGGCTGGTGGCCCGGCACGCCATCCTCCGTACCCGCTACACGGAGCACGAGGGCGAGCCCCGCCAGGAGGTGCTCCCGACGCCGCGGACGGTCCCCGTACACGTCGTCGACACCGACGAGGCGCAGGCCCCGGAGCTGCTGCGGCGCGAGACGGCCCGGCCGTTCGACCTCGCGGCCGGCGACGCCGTCCGGGCACTCGTCCTGCGGCACGGTCCGCAGGATCACACCCTGTTGCTGACGTTCCATCACATTGCTGTCGACGGCGCCTCGCTGGTGACCGTGGCGGCCGAACTCGCCGTTCTCTACGCGGCGGCCACCGACGGAACGGGCCGGCACATGCTGTCCGCTCCACCGCAGTACGCCGACCACGCGCGGCGCGAGCACGACGGCCTGCCCGGCCTCGAGGCGGAACTGAAGCGCTGCAGCGACCTGCTGGCCGACGCCGCCCCGCCGCGCCTGCCCCGGCCGGCGGCGGCAGCGCCGCGGACGGCCGTGCGTCCCGGGGCCGTGCGCAGCGTGCCTCTGGCGCCGACCGTGCCCGACGCCCTGCGGGCGCTGGGTGCGCAGCGGCAGGCCACGCTCTTCGCGGTGTCGCTCGCGGCGGCCTTCGCCGCACTGCACCGCCTCACCGGCGACGAGGACCTGGTCATCGGCGTGGCGGGCACCCATCGCAGCGGAACCGCCATGCGTGACCTGGTCGGCCTGTGCGTCAACACGCTGCCCGTGCGGGTGGACCTCTCCGGCGGCCCGTCCTTCGCCGAACTGCTGCGACGGGTGAGGGACGCGCTCCTCGAAGCCCAGGGCCACCGGCACATCCCCTTCGACCTGGTCCTCGAACGCCTCGGCGCCGGTGCCCGCGGCGCCGACGGGACCGCCCTGGTCCGCGTCACCGCCGACGTACTCGGCGAACCGACGGTGCTGCGGCTGCCGGGTACGTCGGCCGAGTACGTCGACGTCCCCTCCGACGGCGCGAAGTTCACCCTGTCCTACGGTCTGGTGCCGGGCGGCGACGCCGACGCCGCGCAGCCGCTGGCGCTCGTCCAGTACGACGCGAACGCGCTGGACGACACCGTGGCGGAGGCGGCCGTACGGGACTACGCGGCGCTGCTGCACGCGGTCGTGGCCGACCCGGAACTCGCCCTGAGCAAGCTGCCGCTCCCCGGCCCGATCGACGGCTCCGGCCCCCTTGACGCCGCCGATCAGGAAGGCGGCGATCCGGACGGCGACAACCCGCAGGACGCTGCTGCGGAAGGCGCTGACCCGGAAGGCGAGGGCCACCCCGCCGCGCTGGCGCTGCGCGCCCACCCGAGCGTCGCCGACGCCGCGGTGGTCCGGCCCGAGCAGGGACCGCCCGTGGCCTACGCCGTCCTGCGCGACAGCGTCGGCCCCTCCGGTCACGAGCTGCTGGGCCTGCTGCGCCGGTCGCTCGCGCCCGAGGCCGTACCCGCCACGGTCACGGTGCTCGACGCGCTGCCGCGCTCGGCCGCCGGGCCGCTCGACCACGCCCGGCTGCCCGGGCTGCCGGGGCCGTCCGCGCCCGGCGCTCCGTCCGGCCCCCGGGCCGAAGCGGTCAGGGAGACCTTCGCGGCGGTGCTCGGCGTCGCACCGTCGCCGGACGACGACTTCTTCGCCCTCGGCGGCCACTCTCTGAAGGCGGTGCAGCTCGCCGAACGGCTGCGTACGGACCTCGGACTGCCGCTCACGGGTCTCGACGTGCTGCAGGCCCGTACGCCCCGGGCGCTGGCCGCGCTCCTCGACGAGCGGGCGGCACGGCAGAGCGCTGCGAAGACCGCGAGCAGGCCGGCCCCCCGCTCCCGGCACGTCCGCCCGGGCACGGTGCTTGTCACCGGCGCGACGGGCGGCGTGGGCGCGTTCGTCGTACGTGAACTCGCCGCGCAGGGACGCCCCGTACTGGCGCTGGCGCGGCCCGAGTCCGCCCATCTGATCGCCACCGAGGGCGTCGACGTCATCGAGGGCGACCTGTCCGACCTGGCCGGGCTGCGGGAGGCCGTCGCGCAGGCGGACGCGGTCGTCCACGCCGCCTGCACCTTCACCCGGCACGACGTGGACCGGGCGGCGACGGAGGCGATGGTCGACGCCTGGCGGCGCGGCCCGTTCGTCTTCGTCAGCAGCGTCGACGCCTACGGTCACCCCGCGACGGAGCGGGTCGCCGAGGAGTCGGCGCCCCACGAGCCCGTGAGCCCGTACGGGAGGGCGAAGCTCGACTGCGAGGCCATGGTGCTGCGCGCCGCGGGGACCGAGGGACGCGGGGGCGCGAGCGCCGTGCGGTCACCGATCGTCTGGGGCGCGCACGACCGGCTGCGCGAGCAGATGCGCTGGGGCGCCATCGGCACCCTCTACCAGTCAGCCCGCCAGGGCCTGGCGATCGAACTGCCGCGTCCCGGTACCGGTGGACACGACTGGTACGGCGCCGCCTGGGTGCACGCGGCCGCCCTGGCCCGTGCGGTGGCCGAATGCCTGGACCGGCCCGTGCACGGAGTCGCCAACGCGTGCAGCGGCCACGTGTCCTGGCACGACCTGGCCCAGGACCTCATGGAACTCCTCGGCACCCGCGCGGACTTCCGTACGACCGGGGCGGTACCCCAGGACCTCGACCACCGCTGGCACTACGACAGCGCACGCCTGGCCCGGCCTCTGCGCGCACGCGCGGGAGAGGACCGGAGGACCGTGCTGGCCGAGATGATCGGCGCCATGACGGCCGACGGCGCCTGACGCACCGCCGCGTCCGGAGCCCCCTGCGGGTGCTCCGGGCGCGGCGCGGCACGTGCACGCTCAGGGGCGGATGCCGTCGCAGGCGATGGGCAGGTGGCGGGGTCCGCGCAGCACCGCGTTCTGACGGTACGGCGGCGGGTCCTCCAGCAGCCTGGGGTTCTCCAGCCGGCGGGCCAGTTCGCTCAGCGCCAGCTGGGCCTCGAGGCGGGCCAGCGGGGCGCCGAAGCAGCTGTGGATGCCACTGCCCAGGCCGAGGTGCTGGATGTCCTTGCGGTCGGGGTCGAAGCGGTCCGGGTTCTCGAACCGCTTGGGGTCGCGGTTCCCGGACGCGAGGATCAGCGAAACCGTCGCGCCCTTGGGGATGGTCACCCCGTTCACCTCGATGTCGGCGAGCGTGCTGCGCCGGGGCAGCAGCTGCACGGGCGGCTCGTAGCGCAGCAGTTCCTCCACGATCGGCACGGACAGCTGCGGGTCCTCGCGCAGCCGCTGGAGCACGTCCGGGTGGCGCAGCAGGGTGAGCATGCCATTGGTGATCAGGTTGACCGTGGTCTCGTGACCCGCGATCAGCAGCAGCGCCGCGGTACTGATGACCTCCAGCGTGTCCATGGCCCCGTCCGGTTCCTCGCTGACGGCCGCCAGCTGGGACAGCATGTCCTCGCCCGGGTTCTTGCGGCGCTCCTCGATCAGGCCGGCCAGGTACATGCCGAGCTCGACCTGCGCGTCGGCGGCGCCCTTGGACTTGTCGGCCGGGTCGGCGTCCGGATCGGGGTCCAGGCTGGCGGCGATGGTGTCCGCCCAGCCGTGGAAGCGCGGCTCGTCCTCGCGCGGCACGCCCAGCAGCCGGCAGATCACCGTCACCGGGAAGGGGTAGGAGAACTGCTCGACCAGGTCGATCCGTTCCAGGGACCCCGTGCCGAGGATGCCGTCGATGAGGCCGGACACGATGCCGTCGAGCTCGCCGCGCATGTCGTGGATGCGGTGCGGGGAGTGCGGCGGCCCGAAGGGCCGGTTCGTGATGCGGCGCAGCCGGTCGTGCTCCGGCGGGTCGCGCCTGATGAAGACCGGCGGCAGGGTCGAGTCGTCGCCCTCGGACTGCGCCAGCGGGTCGTTCGCCGACAGTGTGAGGTTGCGGGGGTCGGAGCTGATGCGCGGATCGTGCAGCAGGGCCTGGATCTCGTGGTAGGTGCTGACGACGTAGGGCCCGTCCTCGTCGTGGAACACCGGTGTCCTGCGCAGCTCCTCGTACAGCGGGTACGGGTCGGCGCGGTGGGCGTAGTCGATGATCTGCCGGAGCATGGCTTGGCTCATGGGGCGTCCTCGTGCGGCTCGCGGGATCGGCGGATCGGGGCGTGGCAAGGGCCGCGGACCGCCGGCGTGCAGGGCCGGCGCATTCATGCGCAGGCGCCCACGGTGCGCTGCGCGTCCACGGAGCGATCGAGCGGGTCCGCCTCCGTCGTCGTCCGCACAGGTCGTCGGGCGACTTCGGATCCCGCTTTCCCCAGCATGCACGGCGGCCCCGGGGACCGCCTGCCGGACAACGGAACCGCAGGTCACACCCCCGACAGCCGTCGCCCCCCTCGCGTCTTCGTCTGCGATGCCCGACGCCTGGTACCTGACGGCGCCGGACGTACGGACCGGCGAGCGGGTGCGGAGCCGGCTGGTCGGCTGCGGCCCCTGTTCAGCAACCACTACGCCCCGGTGTCCTCCGCAGCCCGGCTGCCGCTCGATCGTTTGCGACAATGGCGTCCAGCGAGACGGGGAGGGGCGCCGTGAATCAGCCGGGTCGACAGCCGCGGTCCGAGGAGCGCGCCACGGACGGGCGCGCCGAGCGCGGCCGGCAGTCCCGGGTGAAGATCGCCGAGGCCGTCCTGTCCCTGCTCGACGAGGGGGAATCCACCTTCCCCGCGGAGCGGGTCGCCGAGCGCGCCGGCGTGTCCCGACGCCTCGTGTTCCACCACTTCGCCGACATGTCCGAGCTGGTGGAGACGGCCATCACCCGCCGGCTGGAGCAACTGATCGAGCAGATCAGGCCCCTTCCGACCACGGGGCCCCGTACCACGCGGGTAGCGGCCCTGACGGAACAGCGGGCCCGGATCCTGGAGTGGATCACACCGGCGCAGCTGACGCTGATGCGCCTGGCGACACCGGGTGACCGCGTCACCGAGGTCACCCGAGAGGTACTGGACCTCGCCCGGGGGCGACTGGCCGAGGTCTTCGCGGAGGAACTCGAACGCCTGCCCGCCGCACGCGGATCCGAGGTGCTGCACGCACTGGACGCGGTGACGACCTGGGGCGCCTGGTACCACTGGCGCAGCAGCGGCCTGAGCGCCGAAGCGGCCGCCCGCACGATGGAGACGGCCGTGCACGCCCTGCTCGCCACCACGGACCCGCTTCCCTCCGACGGCCGGCCGAGCCCCGCTCACTCCCGGTAACTACGCGCGCGCGGCCCGCTCCCGCCGCCCTCCGACACCGCGCGACAGCCGGCCGTGCAGGGCGGGGCCGCCCGCGGCCACCAGGACGAACAGGAACCCGGCCGTGATCAGAGCCGGTTCGGGGAACCACAGCCCCGCGATCCGGTCGACGATCAGGGCCACGGCCACGAGGAGCACCTTCCCCGCCACCAGGCCGAAGAACAGCCCGCGGTCGACGGGGGCCCGCCCGCCCCGGGCGAGACGGCGGCCGACCAGACGTCCGGCCACGCTGACGCAGAGCACCACCACGAGGACGCGCAGGGCGTGCTCCCACGCGGGCATGTCCGCGCCGAGCGCCCACACGCCGCCCACGGCCGCACCCACGGCGGCGTACGCCGACCTTCGCGCGAGCCCGGCCGACGGTGTACGCGGGCCGGTGCTGCTCGGCCGGGAACAGGATCGGGCGCTGTATGCGGACATGTCTGGGCCTTTCCTTACAGACGGTAAAGAACAGCTACGAAAAACCACAAAACAACTTGCACTTCGAGTGTCATATCTTTGGCTGCGAATCGTCAAGCCCCTGCCTCCGCGGCGGAGCCGGCCCGGCGGCACAGCGGCCCGGCCGCCCGGCGGCCGTACCCATACAGGAAGAGGCCGCCGGCCCACCGGTCGCGGACCGGCTTTAGCGGAAGTTGCGCAACCCGGCCGGCCCCGGACGGGGCGGGGCTATCGTCCACCACTGCGGTGGGTACGGCCCCGTACCGGCCGCAGTCCCCAGCACCCTCAGGCGAGCCACACCGTCCGGCTGCACCCCCGGCGACCGGCGCGGACGGCGACGCCGCCGATGACGACCGCCACGGAGGCCGCCCTTGACGCCCAGCGGATCGAGCCTCGCGAGGATGTCCGCCGTAGTCCTGACGCTGCTGGCCGCCCTGTGCGGCCTGGCCCTCGGCGGGGCCTCCCCCGCCCTCGCGCATTCCGCCCTCAGCGGCTCCGACCCCGCCGAAGGCGCCGTCCTCGCATCGGCTCCGAAGCAGGTCACGCTCACCTTCACCGAATCGGTCAGCTTCCCCGACGGGTCCCTGCGCGTACTGTCGCCCGCCAACGACCGCGTGAACCCGCGCCCCGCCCAGCACGCGGACGGCAAGGACAACACGGCTCAGGTGGCTCTGCAGGACGATCTGGCCCAAGGCACCTACACCGTCGCCTGGCGAGTGGTCTCCGCCGACGGTCACCCGATCTCCGGCGCCTTCACCTTTTCCATCGGGAAGCCGTCCGACACCACTGTGGTGGTCGCGAAGTCCCCTCCGGACGGCACGGCGGCCGGCCGCCTGTACGGCTTCTTCCGCTACCTCGCCTACAGCGGCCTGGCGCTGCTCGTCGGAGCCGCGACGTTCGTCCTCGTCTGCTGGCCGGCGGCGAGCGGGATCCGTCCGCTGCGCCGGCTGGTGGTCGCCGGCTGGACCACGCTGATGGCGTCGACGGTGGCCCTGTTGCTGCTGCGCGGCCCGTACGAGGCGGGCGGGTCCCTGTCGTCGGCTTTCGACCCGTCCGTGCTGGGCCGAACGCTCACGGGGAGATCCGGGATCGCCCTGACCGTGCGGCTCGCGCTCCTCGTACTCCTCGCGCTCGCCGCAGTGCTGTCGCGGAGGACGCCGCTGAGGCCCGGTGTCCGCATCCGCCTTCGCTTCCGGCTCCTCGGCGGACCGGTCCTCGCCCTGGCGTTGGCTCTCACCTGGGCCGGCGCCGAGCACGCGTCCGCCGGAATCCAGGTGCCCCTCGCCATCCCCGTCTCCGTGCTGCACCTGCTGGCCATGGCGGTGTGGCTGGGCGGTCTGATCACTCTGCTCACCTCCCTGCGTCACCGCGGTTGCGACAACAGCGAGATCCCGGTTGCCGCGATCACCCGCTTCTCGGCGCTGGCCTTCGCCGCCGTCGTCGTTCTGGTCGGCACCGGGGTGTACCAGTCCTGGCGGCAGGTGGGCTCCTTGGCAGCGCTGACCACCACCTCGTACGGGCGGACGCTCGGCCTCAAGGTCGCCGCAGTGGTCCTGTTGGTGTGCGTGGCGGCTCTCTCCCGGCGGTGGACCGCCCGCCTGATGGGCGCGGCTTCGCCGGGCACGACGAAGCCGGCTGCCGTCGTCGAGGTCCGGGAGGTGCGGGTCCCCCAGACCGTCGGCGCGCCGAGCGGGCGAACCGGAGCCGGGCCGGGCGGCGAGGGGGCCGCGCCCGCTCGCACCGGGCCCGGCGACGACGATGAGCCGCCGGCCTACGATGCCGACGCGTACCGGCGCCGCCTGCGTCGAACCGTGGCGGTCGAGGCCGTCGTCGGCGCCGCCGTGCTGGTGATCTCCACCATGCTCACCGGTACCCCGCCGAGCCGCGCCGCCACGACGACCGCAGCAGCACCTTCCGGGCAGGAGCCGGACGTGAAGGTGGTCATGGTCCCCTTCGACATGGGTACCGCGAAGCATCAGGGCACGGTGCAGATCACTCTGGCGCCGGGGCGCGTCGGCGAGAACATGGTGGAAGCGGTGGTGTTCACGCAGGACGGCGGCATCTCCAGCGTCCCCGAGCTACGGCTCGCCCTCACCCAGGTCGATCAGGGGATCGGCCCGATCGACGCCGGTCTCAAGAGCCAGAAGGGCTATTGGGCCACATACGACCTGCAGATTCCCATGGCCGGTCAATGGAAGCTGGACGTGACCGTTCGCACCACAGAGATCGACCAGGTCACGGTGAGCACGGATCTCCGCGTCACACCGTGACCGCAGGCCGGTCGCAACCGCTCGCGGACGGCGCTCCGCCGGGAGGGCGTCCGTCGATCAGGCGCCCCGGCCGGGCCGGCCAGCCCGGTCGACCCCGTCGGCCCGGTCGACCCCGTCGGCCCGGTCGGCCCGGAAACTGCTCCGCAATTGACAGTGGGGACCTGCCGGTACGAGGTGCGGTGGATGATGGCCCCGACATGGCCGGAGCCCCCGCGAGGAAGCGCCCCAGCCCGTGGCCCGAGCGGTGGGGCGGACGGTGGCTGCGGGCTGCCGTGTTCACCCTGCTCAGCTCGACGCTGGCGGTCGTGGCACATCGCCTGGCCTCGGAGGATCCGGTGTCCTGGCAGCGGGCGGGCGGCGGTGCGTTCACCGTGTACGCCGTCTCGTGGCTCGCCGCACGCTCGCGCCGCCCGGGATGGTACGTGGTCGCGGCCACCTGCCTCGTCCAGCTCCTCCTGCATCGGGCCCTGTCCGCGCACGGTCCGGACCACGGGCCCGAACAGGCCTGGGCGACGCCGGAGTTCACTCGTGCGGCAGGACACCACGACACGTCGGCCATGACGCTGGCCCACTGCGCGGCCGCGTGCCTGATGGCACTCCTGATGTACCGCGCGGACCGGGCACTGAGCCGGCTGCCGGGGATCATGGGGCGATGGGCCCGGACGGCCGTCGCGGCTGCCGCCGTGGCCTTCGGCGCCCGGTGGCAGCCGCGGTTCGGAGCCGGCCCGCGCGCCGTGGCGGTCCCGCTCGGCCGCCGTACGGTCCCCCCTGCGGTGACGGCGATGCTGTGCCACGCGGTGACGCGCCGAGGGCCCCCTGGCCGGTGTGCGGGAGACGTTCCCCTGATCCTGGCGGGCTGAACGGCTGCCTCCGTGAGGCCCGCTCCGCGTACCGAGAGGGTTCCTTCACCATGCATGCATCGAACAACCGCCGTTACGTCCGCAGGCCGGTCGTCGCGGCCGTCGGGTCCCTGGTGCTCCTGGGCATCGCGGCCGGCCCGGCGGCAGCACACGCCGAGGTCAGCGCCTCCGACCCGCGCGCTCTCGCCGAGAACGTCACGTTGTCCTTCACCTCCGAGGCGGAGTCGGACACCGCGGGCATCACCGAACTGCGTGTCGTCCTCCCCGACGGCATCACCCCGGACGCCGTGACCCTCAAGGAGGCACCGACGGGCTGGAAGCTGACGGTCACCCCCGATGGGTACAGCGTCGGGGGCGCGGCGCTCGCCACCGGCACGGACGCCGAGTACAGCATCACCGTGCGCCAGCTGCCCGACGTCAAGTCCCTGCCGTTCAAGACCCTGGAGTCGTACGGCGACGGGAAGGTCTCGCGGTGGATCGAGGTGCCGGCCGACGGCCGGAAGGTCGACAATCCGGCCCCGGTACTCGACCTGAAGCCCGCGGCGCCCGGCGCGAAACCGCTCGCCCCGAGTACGTCGCCCACACCGGCCCGGAGCACCCCGTCCGCCGAGCCGCCGTCCCCGGCTCCGGCCGCGGCGGCCGAGTCCCCCGCGACACGGACGGCGGCCGAAACCGGAACAGGCAGCAGCACCGGCCTCATCGCGGCCGCGGTCGCAGCCGTCGTACTGCTCGCCGGCGCAGCCGCCTTCTGGTGGGCCCGCCGCAGCCGGCAGTCCTGAGCCGAAGGGCCGGGGCCGGTGTACGGCACGCCCGTACACCGGCCCCGGCCCCGGCGCTGCCCCGCCTGCGACACCGCGACGGACCCGCTGCTGCCCGTCGGCACGTTCGCATGGGACGGCGGCAACCACTCGCCTCCTCAGGGGCGGGTGACGACGATCTCGCGCTTGAGGATCTTCCCCGTGGGCCCCTTGGGGAGTTCGGCCGTGAAGGTGATGATCCGGGGGTACTTGTACGCCGCCACCCGCTCCTTGACGTGGGCCCGGATCTCCTCGGCCGTCGCCCCGGCGCCCTCGCGCAGGGTGATCACCGCCGCGATCTCCTCCCCGTGCACCTCGTGCGGCACGCCGACCACTGCGGCCTCGGCCACGGCAGGGTGCTCGTACAGGACCTCCTCGACCTCCCGCGGGTAGACGTTGTAGCCGCCTCGGATGATCAGGTCCTTCTTGCGGTCGACGATGAAGTAGAACCCCTCCTCGTCGACGCGGGCCAGGTCGCCGGTGTGGAACCATCCGTCGCGTACGGCCTCCGCGGTCTCCTCCGGGCGGTTGAAATAGCCCTTCATCACGTTCTCACCGCGGATCGCGATCTCGCCGACCTCGCCCGGGCCCGCCTCGGAGCCGCTCTCGGTGACGAGCCTCATCTCGACCCCGCGGATCGGAACCCCGATGGAGCCGGCCTTCCGCGGGCGGTCCGGGTGGTTGAAGGAGGCCACCGGCGAGGTCTCGGAGAGGCCGTACCCCTCCAGCACCGTGGCGTCGAAGCGCCGCTCGAACCCGTGCAGCACCTCGACGGGTATCGCGGCGCCGCCCGAGACGGCGAGGCGCAGCCGGGAGGCGTCGAAGCCGTCGGGGAGTTCGGCGTGGAGCAGCGCCGAGTACATCGTGGGTACGCCGAGGAACACGGTGACCCCGTCACGGTGCATGACCTCCAGCGCCCGCCGCGGATCGAACCGCGGCAGCAGCGTCAGCGTCGCCCCGGCGGCCATGGCCGCGTTGAGCGCACAGGTCTGGCCGAACGCGTGGAAGAGCGGCAGGCCGCCGAACAGGATGTCGTCGGGGCCGACTTGGATCAGGGTCTCGGCGGTGACGGCCGTGTTCGAGACCAGGTTGCCGTGCGTCAGCTCGGCGCCCTTGGGCGTGCCGGTGGTGCCGGAGGTGTAGAGGATCAGTGCGGGGTCCCCGTCCTCCCGGTCGACGAGGCCGGACAGCGGTTCGGTGGCCGTGAGCAGCTCCCGGAACGCCTGGGTCTCCGCCACCAGGCACTCGGTCCCCAGCTCGGCGGCGGCGGTCGCGACCTCCTGCGCGAACAGCGGGAACGCCACCGCGACGCGGGCCCCGCAGTCCCGCAGCACGTACGCCGCCTCCCGGGCTTTGAGCAGCGGGTTCATCGGCACGACCACGCCCCCGGCCCGCAGGATCCCGTAGTAGACGACGGGGAACAGCGGCACGTTGGGCACGGTCATCGCCACACGGTCACCGGGCCGCACTCCGCGGCCGTGCAGCACCGCGGCGAACCTGGCACTCGCGTCGTCCAGTTCGGCGTAGGTCAAGGTGGTGTCGTCGTGGCGCACGGCGACGTGATCGCGGCGGGCCGCCGCGGAGTTCACCAGGAATGCGGCGAGGTTGGTCATGCCGGCAGTCTCCCTTTCTTCTGTTCGTATCGGCCGTCGCCGCGATGCGGGCGGCAGTCCTGCATGCGTGGAATGTCCGGTATGCCTGCTCCTCCGGGTCATGAGCCGGGGCCGCGCTGAGGGGATGCTAGGGCGGGCGAACTCCCGATGCTTGACGTGCCGGGACGGGAAACTTAACTTCTGGGGACCGAACACCTGGAGCACGTGATGAGGCCCCTTGTCCGCACCGCAGCGCTGAACGGTTACGTCGAGCTGAGCCGGTCCCTCGGCATCGATCCGCGCGCGCTGATGAAGAGCGTCGGTCTGGACACCGCGGACCTCGCCGTCCAGGACCGGTGGATCTCCGGCCCGGCCGCCGTCCGCCTCCTGGAGCTCTCCGCGGCCCGCTCGCACCACGACGACTTCGGCCTGCGGATGGCCGAGCTGCGCCGCTTCTCCAACCTGGGTCCGATCAGCCTGGTCGTCCGTGAGGAGCCCGACGTACGCAGTGCGCTGGCGCTGCTGCTGCGCCACGAGCACATGTACAACGAGCTCCTCCACACCCGCCTGTCCGAGGGGAACGGCCTGGCCACCATCAAGGTGGACCTCAGGGTCGGCGAGACGGCGCCGGCCCGGCAGGCCACGGAGCTGGCGGTGGGTGCCTTCGCCCGCATTCTGCGAGGGTTCCTCGACACACGGTGGCAGCCCCTCTCGGTGTGGTTCGCCCACAGCGCTCCGGCGGACCCCGGCAGGCACCGCCGCCTGTTCGGCCCCGGGCTCGAATTCGACCGCGAGTTCAACGGCATCGTCTTCTACGCCGACGACCTCGACGCCCCCAACGCCATGGCGGACCCGCAGCTGCGGAACTACGCCCGGCAGTACTTCGACTCCATCGCCGCCACTCCCAGGGACACCTCGGTGGCGGACCGCGTGCGCGAACTCATCGAGGCCCTCCTGCCCACCGGCCGGTGCTCGATCGAGCAGGTCGCCCGCAGCCTCGGCGTCGACCGGCGCACCGTCCACCGTCATCTGGCCCACTCGGGAGAGACGTTCTCGTCGCTGCTCAATGCCACACGGATGCGCCTCGCGGAGCAGTTCGTGGCCCATCCCCGCCGCTCGCTCACGGAGATCTCCGACCTCCTGGGCTTCTCCTCCCTGAGCGCGTTCTCCCGGTGGTTCCACGAACAGTTCGGGTGCAGCCCGAGGCAGTGGCGCAAGGAGAAATCCCGGGAGCACCAGCACCCGGGTACGGGCTGACTCCCACGGCAGCACGCACGGCGGACGGCACCCGGGCCGCCCCCGTCTGCTGTCCCCAAATGACAAGTCGTCCGTCACCACGGGTCAAGCAGCCGTACTCGCCCGGCCCTACTTTGGCTGCACCGCTCACGGCGGTCGGCTGCCGGAGGTGAGACGGGCCGTATCCCCTACCGCCCGCTCTCCTCCGGACCAGCCGATGGCACCCGGGCCCACGCGCCCGATGTTCTCCCCGACCCGCCCGCGCCGGTCCCTGCCGTCCAGAAGTTCCGACTCCGCAGGTACCGACTGCCGCGGCCGGTGATCACCCGTACGCGAAGGAGAAGGACCGTGCACTTTCACGACGACTCGCTCTTCCCCGAGAACCAGGAGAAGCTCGTCATCCAGGCCGCCCCGTACGGGCCGGAGTGGCTGCCCGGCGACGCCGACGACCTGCCCCTGACCATGGACGAGCACGTCCAGGCGGCCGTCGACTGCTACAACGCCGGCGCCACGGTGCTCCACATCCACGTACGCGAGCTCGACGGCAAGGGCTCCAAGCGGATGTCCATGTTCAACGAGCTGATGGGCCGGCTGCGCGAAGCGGTGCCGGACATGGTCCTGCAGGTCGGCGGCTCGATCTCCTTCGCCCCCGAGGGCGAGGGCGGCGACGCCAAGTGGCTCTCCTACGACACCCGGCACCTGCTGGCCGACCTCACGCCGGCGCCGGACCAGGTGACCATCGCGATCAACACCAGCCAGATGAACATCGTCGAGATCATGACCGACGAGGACCTGGAGGGCACCTCGATCGCGAAGCCCGAGTACTACCGGGCCTACCGTGACATGGTCGTCGAGGCCGGTCCCGACTTCTACCTCGAGCACCTCGAGCGCCTGCGGGCGAGCGGCATCCAGCCACACTTCCAGCTCGCCACCATCGCCCAGCTCGAAACCGTCGAGCGGCTCATCCGCGCCGGTGTGTACACGGGCCCCCTGGTCCTCAACTACGTCGCGATCGGCGGCGGTTTCGCCGGGCGGCACCCCTCCGACCTGATCGAGTTCATCCGCCGCGTACCGGACGGCGCGGTCCTCACCATCGAGAGCTCCATGCGCGCCGTGGCCCCGATGAACGCGATCGCCATCGCCCTCGGCGTGCACGTCCGGGTGGGCAACGAGGACAACCTGTGGCGGCGCAAGGGCGAGCGGATGTCCTCCGTCGAGCAGGTCGAGCAGATGGTCCGGCTCGCGGACACCCTGGGACGCGACATCGCGACCGGCCCGGAGGCCAAGGAGATCTACAGGATCGGCGCGTACTACTCCGACGCCGACGAGACCATCGACCGTCTCGGCATGGTCCCGAACCGGCGGCCCGGGCAGCGCGGCTTCATGCTGCGCGAGCTCACGAGCTGACCCGGCCACCCGCCGGTCGCCGCCTGCCACCGCCAGCCCTCACACACGAGCAATCGGAGCAACCCCGTGGCCCACGCAGTCCGCTTCTACGAAACCGGTGGACCCGACGTCCTGAACTGGGAAAAGGTCACCGTCGGTGACCCGGGTCCGGGCGAAGTGCGCATCCGGCACGTCGCCGTCGGCCTCAACTTCGCCGACACGTACTTCCGTACGGGCCTCTACCCGGTCCGGCTGCCCGACGGCATCGGCGTCGAGGCCTCCGGAGTGATCGAGGCGGTCGGCGACGGCGTCACCCACGTCACCGAAGGCGATCGTGTCACCTACACCGGCAGCCCGCTGGGGGCGTACAGCACGGAGCGGGTCATGCCCGCCTCACACCTGATCAAACTACCGGACGGGATCGGCTTCGAGACCGCCGCCGCCATGACCATGCGCGGTCTCACCTCGGCGTATCTGCTGCGCCGGATCCACCCGCTGAAGGCCGGTGACACCGTGCTGCTGCACGCGGCGGCGGGCGGCGTCGGCCTCATCGTCAGCCAGTGGGCCAGGCTGCTGGGCGTCACGGTCATCGGAACGGTGTCCAGCGAGGAGAAGGCGGAGCTCGCGCGGGCCCACGGCTGCGAGCACATCATCCACTACCGGCGCGAGAACGTGGCCGAGCGGGTGCGCGAACTGACCGACGGCGCCGGCGTGCCGGTCGTCTTCGACAGTGTCGGCAAGGACACCTATCCCGGCTCGCTGGCCTCGTTGTCGCGGCGCGGACTGCTCGTCTGCTTCGGCACGGCCTCCGGTCCCGTGCCACCGATCGATGCCATGCAGCTCGCCGTGAACGGATCCCTCTTCGTCACCCGTCCTGCGCTGGCCGACTACATCGCCGAACCGGCGGAGCGCGACGCCCTTGCAGGTGAACTGTTCGGTCACGTCGCCTCCGGCCGCATCACGATCGAGATCAACCAGCGCTACTCCCTCACGGGCGCCGCACAGGCACATCGCGATCTGGAAGCCGGACGGACCACGGGATCCTCCGTCTTCGCCCTCTGAGGACATCCCGCCACACGCCACCCGAGGAGTGAGTCCCATGCCCGAAACCCTCCGGCCGCAGCAGAACGCTCTGGCCCTGGTGCGCCCGCACGCGCTCCGTACCTCCCTCACCGTCGAGCCGCTGACCTGTTCCATCGGCGCCGAGCTCTCCGGCGTGAGCCTCGCCGACGCCGCTCACGACGACGACCTGTTCGCAGAGATCAAGCTGCTTCTGCTCGAGTACAAGGTGCTGTTCCTGCGCGACCAGGACATCACACGCGCCGACCACGTCGCGTTCGCCGAACGCTTCGGACCGCTGGAGGACCACCCGGTGGCCGGCAGCGACCCGGACCACCCGGGCCTGGTCCGCATCTACAAGGACCTGGACAGCGCGCCCGAGCACTACGAGAACGCGCTCCACACCGATGGCACATGGCGCGAGAACCCCTCCATGGGGGCCGTACTCCGCTGCGTCTCGACGCCCCCCGTGGGCGGCGACACGATCTGGGTCAACATGGTCGAGGCACATCGCCGCCTCCCGGAGCACATCAAGACGCAGATCCAGGACCTGCGCGCCCGGCACAGCATCGAGGCGACCTTCGGCGCGGTCATGCCCGGGGAGCAGCGTCACGCGCTGGCGGCCCGGTACCCGGACGCGGAGCATCCGGTGGTGCGCACCCACCCGGAGACCGGCGAGGAGATCCTCTTCGTCAACGCCTTCACGACCCACTTCGTCAACTACCACACGCCCGCGAACGTCCGCTTCGGCCAGGACTACGCGCCGGGTGCCGCCCAGCTGCTGAACTACCTGATCAGCCAGGCCGCGGTGCCCGAGTACCAGGTCCGCTGGCGCTGGCGGAGGAACAGCGTGGCCATCTGGGACAACCGCTCCACCCAGCACTACGCCGTCCAGGACTACTGGCCGGCCGTCCGCAGGATGGAGCGCGCCGGGATCGTCGGCGACAAGACCTTCTGACCCTGCTTTTTCCGTCAACAGCAGTTGAGGTGATGACAATGGGGTTTCTCACCACTGCGGCACCCGCCCCGGAGAGAACCGGTACCGGCACGGCCACCGGCTCCTCGGAATGGCCCGTGCCCCGGCGCTACGCCTGGGTGGTCTTCGCACTGAGTTTCGCGCTCCTGCTCTCGGACTACATGTCCCGGCAGGTGCTCAACGCCGTCTTCCCGATGCTGAAGGCCGACTGGCTGCTCTCGGACGCCCGGCTGGGCTCCCTCAGCGGCGTCGTGGCACTGATGGTCGGCCTGCTCACCTTCCCCCTCTCCCTGCTGGCCGACCGGTGGGGCAGGGTGAGGTCCCTCGTCATCGCGGCGACGATGTGGAGTCTGGCGACCCTGGGCTGCGCGGTGGCGGCGAGCTACGGCCAGATGTTCATCGGCCGGCTCTTCGTCGGCATCGGTGAGGCCGCCTACGGCAGCGTGGGCATCGCCGTGGTCCTCAGCGTCTTCCCGCGCACCTTGCGCGCGACGCTCTCGGGCGCCTTCATCGCCGGCGGAGCCTTCGGCTCGGTCCTGGGCATATCCATCGGCGGCGCCGTGGCCCAGGCATACGGCTGGCGCTGGGCGTTCGGCGTGATGGGTGTCTTCGGCCTGGTGCTCGCCGGTGTCTACGCCGTCGTGGTCACGGAGAAGAGGCTGACACCGCGGACGGCCCCGTCCGAGGACGGGGCAGCCGGCACCGGCACCCGTACCGGCACCGGCTCCGACGTCCGGCTCCGGGTGCTCCTGCCACGGCTGTTCTCCTCCGTCTCGGTGGTCAGCGCCTACATCGGCAGCGGCCTGCAGCTGTTCATCGCGGGCGCCCTGATCGCCTGGCTGCCCAGTTACTTCAACCGCTACTACGAGATGCCGACCGCGAAGGCCGGTGCGACCGCCGGGCTCTTCGCCCTGATGATCGGCATCGGTATGATCGCCGGCGGAATCGCCTCGGACCGGTTCAGCCGGCGCGACCCCCTCCGCAAGTGGACCGTCGCCATCTGCTGCAGCGTGGGCTCCCTCGTACTGCTGATGACCGCGTTCCGCCTGCCCGCCGGCCCGGTCCAGCTGCTGGTACTGGCGCTGGGGGCCCTGCTGTGCGCCGGTACGGCCGGACCGGGAGCCGCGATGGTGGCGAACCTGACCCCCGCGGCCATCGCCGCGACGGCGTTCGCCACGCTCACGCTGGCCCAGAGCCTGCTCGGACTGGCCCCCGGCCCCGCCGTCACCGGCCTGCTCGCGGACCGCCTCGGCCTGCTCGGCGCGCTCCGGATCGTCCCGCTCGTGGCGATCGCTGCCACCGCGGCCTTCCTGGCCGGACGCCGCCGGTACACACGCGATCTCCGGCGCCTCACCGCGCCCGCCGCGACGGCGGAGGCCGCAGAACCGGAGGCGCGCTCATGACGGGGAGCGGGCCCACCGTGCCGACGATCGTGATCGTTCCCGGCATGCGGGAACACGTCGAGGACCACTGGCAGACCATTCTGGCCGAGCGGCTCGGTGATGCGGGCCGCACCGTCCGCACCGTTCCCCCGCTGGTGCGCAACCGGCTCAGCCGCGACGCACACGTCGCCCATGTGGTCGAGGTGATGCTCCGGATCACCGGGCCCGTGATCATCGTCGCCCACAGCGCGGGCGTCATGACCACGGTGCAGTGGGCCCGATGGCACGAAGCGGACGTCCGGGGTGCGCTGCTCGTCGCTCCGCCGGATTTCGGGACACCGCTGCCGGACGGCTACCCCACCCCCGGCGAGCTGGCGACGCACGGCTGGACACCGGTGCCCCGCACACCGCTGCCCTTCCCCAGCATCGTCGCGGCCGGCTCCGACGATCCCCTGGCATCCCCGGGGCGCGTCGCGGAACTCGCTCGGGAGTGGGGCAGCCGGCTGGTGGAACTCGGCCCCGTCGGACACCTCAACCCCGCCTCCGGACACGGCCCGTGGCCCCGGGCCGAGGAACTCGTTGCGGCGCTCGAACACGGCCGGCACCACGGGGCTCCACAGCCCGCCGCGTAGGTCCGCGTAGTCCCGCCCCAGCGCCCGACGGACATCTCAGTTGAAGATGTCCAGGAGGTCCGTCCAGGATCCGTCGTCGCCGCTGGAGCGGGCCCGCATCGGGCGCGGGTCCGGGTAGGTTTCCGCCGCGGCCCTCGCGCGGACCATGTCCGGCCCGCCGCACGCCGCCACCGCGAAGGCGCCGAAAGCCTCTGCGAACGCGGCCGGGTCGCGGAACTCCACGCCGTACGCCCGGCCGTCCAGCAGCGGCACCCACACCCCCCGCTCGCACCGCCGCCATTCCGCCACCGGCTGGTCGTCCACGGTCGACCGCCCCTCCAGCCACAGCCGTGCCACGTGCAGCAGATTCACCTTTTCCATGGGCAGCCGCTTGCGCCGCACACGCAGTTCACGCGTCGTGAGCGCGATCTTCTGGTCCTTCTTCGGGTACCAGACGACGCCGATCCCGAACGGCGCCCACAGCAGGATCCCGATCATCGGCCAGACCAGCGCGTCGCCCCACGATCGGAGCAGCCCGCCGTCCAGCAGGTACAGGGCCCCGAAGACCAGAACCCACTTCGCCGTCATCCGCCAGAATCCGGTGCCCTGCCGGTACAGGACCTGCCGCTTCCTTGTCATTGCCATGCCCGCACGCTATCCGCAGCCGGGAAAGCCGGGCGGCCGGGCCGGGAACAGCCGGTCCGGCCTGCGTCGTTGCACCGTTCGGGGGTCCGGTGCTGCAGGGGTGGGAACGATGTCATCCGCTCCGGCAGGATCCGGCCTCCCGGGAGCGCGGAACACACGCCGCGCGCTCGGACCAGCACATGTCTCTGCAGGAGGACTCCCTCATGACTCACCGGCCCTTGACGCTCATGGCCGTGCACGCCCACCCCGACGACGAGGCCACCGGAACCGGAGGAGTCCTCGCACGGTATGCGGCAGAGGGCATCCGCACGGTTCTGGTGACCTGTACCGACGGCGGTTGCGGTGACGGGCCGGGGGGTGCCAAGCCAGGGGCTCCGGGGCACGATCCGGCGGCCGTCGCCTCGATGCGCCGGCAGGAACTGGACGCGAGCTGCGCCGTCCTGGGGGTCAGTGACCTGGAGATGCTGGACTACGCCGATTCCGGGATGATGGGCTGGCCGACCAACGACGCCCCCGGATCCTTCTGGC
This sequence comes from Streptomyces sp. NBC_00029, assembly GCF_045160505.1. Classification (NCBI taxonomy): domain Bacteria; kingdom Bacillati; phylum Actinomycetota; class Actinomycetes; order Kitasatosporales; family Streptomycetaceae; genus Streptomyces; species Streptomyces sp. NBC_00029. Next base: position 7,781,554 of record NZ_CP108292.1, on the reverse strand, counting down.
ACACCCCCGTGGAGGAGGGCGCCGCCCGGCTCGCGGCCCTCATGCGGCACTACCGGCCCGATGTGGTCGTCACCTATGACGAGAACGGCTTCTACGGCCACCCCGACCACATCCAGGCCCACCGCATCACGATGGCGGCGCTCGAGATGACCACGCTGACGCCGAAGGTGTACTGGACGACGATGCCGCGCTCGGCGATGGAGCGGTTCGGCAAGATCATGCGCGAGTTCGCGGGGGACATGCCGGAACCGGACCCGGCCGAGACCGCCGCGCTGGCCGAGATCGGCCTCCCCGACGACGAGATCACCACGTGGGTGGACACCACCGCGTTCAGCGGTCAGAAGTTCGACGCGCTGGCCGCACACGCCAGTCAGGGCGAGAACATCTTCTTCCTCCGGATGGGCAAGGAGAGGTTCGGCGAGTTGATGGGCATGGAAACCTTCGTACGCGTCCGGGACACCACCGGCGCGGCCGTGCCCGAGAACGATCTCTTCGCCGGCCTGCGCTGACCCGGCGGGGCCGCCGGGCGGGCCGCCCCTTCCCGGCGGCGGCCCTGCCCCGCCGCTCGGGCAACGGCGGCGGTCGGGGTCCCTCCCCGTCAGGACGGTCCCCGCGTGAGGTGCGCCGCTCACTCCCCGACGAGGCGGCGGGCTTCCGAGAGCAGGCGCAGGAGTTCGGTGCGCGAAGGGTCGTCCGGGGCTGCCGGGGCCGACCGCGGCCCGTAGGCGGTCAGGACGTGCAGGGCGACGGCGGCCTGACGGGCGAAGAGGCCCAGCAGGTCGAGCTCCGGCAGGCCGGAGCGGGCCTGCGGGGACGGATCGAGCACCTCCAGGACGCCGAGGACCCGGTCCCTGCGGATGAGGGGGGCGGCCATCAGCGCGTTCGGGACGTAGCCGGTGGACTCGGCGATGGCCCTGTCGAAGGAGACGCTGTCGTGCAGGTCGTCGACCACCATCGGCTCCCCCGAGGCGGCGACCCATCCGGCGATCCCGCGGCCCGCCGGGAACCGACGGCCCACCAGGAACTCCTGCCCCTGCCCGGAGACGGCCTCGAAGATGAGCTCGTCCGCCGCGGGGTCCAGAAGCATGATGGAACTCGCCTGCGCGCCGAAGATGGCACGCGCGGTGTCCACCACCGACTGCAGGAGCTCCGCCACCACCGGATCCGGCCGGGGTGCTGCGGACACGACAGGGGTGATCGTCTGAGCCATGGGATTTCCCTTCCGGCGCCGGTCGTTACCGGCTTCCGTGGACACGGACGTTGGCTGCGGACAGGTACAGGGCGTTCTTCAGCTGGAACGGCGTCAGCCGGGGGCCGCTCGACAGGATCCGCGCGCAGAGCCCCGCGATGAACGGGGTGGCGTAGCTGTTGCCGGAGCTGCGGATCGACGTGCCGCCGAGCCACGCCACCTGGACCTTCTGACCGGGGGCGAAGAACTCCACCGGGGGCTCGGGGTTGTAGAGGTGGAGATCCGGGTCGTCCTCCTGGTGGCTGCCGACCGAGATCACCGAGGAGAAGCGCCAGGGAAAGCTCTCCACGCGCGTGTTGTGCGCAGCGGCGACGATCACGGTCTGCTGGAAGTACGCCTCGTCGGCCAGCCGGCGCAGCTCGCCCACGAAGCGGTCGTGGGTGGTGGACAGGCTGAGGTTCACCACGTCGAACCGCTGGCGCACGGCCCACCGGATGCCTTCGAGCAGGACGTCCCCGCTGCCGGAGAAGCGGTCGCCGAGCACCCGGATGCTCGACAGCTCGCAGTCCGGCGCGGTGCGCCGGATGATGCCGGCGCAGGCGGTGCCGTGACCGCAGGCGTCTCCCTCCTCCGTCTCCTCGACGTGGACCCCGTCGTCGTCCTTGAACACTCGCCATGACCGGTCGACCGGGCCGACCATCGGGTGGTCCCGTTCGACCCCCGAATCGACCACGCAGACGCGTACGCCGCGTCCGGTGCCTCCGAGGAGGCCGCTCTCGGGCGGGGCGGGCGGACCGTCGGCCTCGATGGGTACGTCCGCGGGGCCCCGCCCTCGTAGGGCCCAGGTGAGTGCGGACGCCGGGTGCTGCGCGGTGGTCATCGTGGTGCTTCCTTTCCGGCTCCGCCGACGCGTCCGACGGTGCGGCCGTGCCCGGGCGGGCGGCCGTGGCAGCGGGAGACCACGGCCTCTGCCTGGCGTACGGCGGGCAGGTGGCCCTTCCCCGCGAAGCGCCGGCGGGCGCGCGCCGCCGCCGCGGCCGCGTCGGCCGGGCGCCCCAGTTCGAGGGCGGTACGGGCGAGGTCGAGGGCGGCGGTGCCCTGGACGACGGGCGAGTCGGTGCGGGCGGCGGAGGCGAGCGCCCTGGCGGCCAGCCGGGTGGCGGTCTTGGCCAGCCCCCGGGCGGCGGCGATCCGGGCGCGCAGGCCGTCGAGGTCCGCCGACTCGGCGCGCGGGCGGGGCGGTTGCGCCCGCTCCCCCTCCAGTTCGGCGAGGACGCCGCGGGCGGTGCGCCAGTCGCCCAGGTCCAGCCGGATGCGGGCGGTGTCCCGCAGGGCACTGCGCAGCAACGCCGTGGCGCCCAGGTCCCGCGCGGCGGTGGCGGCCCGCTCCAAGCTCAGGAGCGCCTCCTCCCGGCGGCCGGTCAGGTCGGCCACGGTCGCGGTGAAGATCGGCAGGAAGGCGTCGGCCTCGGCGTAGCCGAGCCTCTTCGCGAGGTGCTCCGCCTCCGCGAGGCAGGCCAGGGCCCCGTCGCGGTCGTCGTGGAGGGCCAGCACCACGGCCAGCGGGCAGTTGAGCGTCAGCCGGACGGCCCGGCGGCCGGCCCCCTGGTCGGCGAGGAGCTCGCGGCAACGGGACACGGCGTCCGCGACCGGTTGGGGGCCGCGCCAGAGCGAGACCCCCATGGCTCCGAGGGCCGCGGCCCGCTCCGGCTCGGCGTCGGCTCGTACGGCGTGGTCCAGCGCGCAGGCGAGCAGGCGCTCCGCCGTACGGTGCCGGCCATGTTCCTGGGCGCGCTGGGCCAGCCGCAGGCAGGCCCTGGCCTGGCCGAGGTCGTCACCGGCCGCCGCGAAGACCGGCAGCGTGGCGTCGGCGGCCTCCGCCGGTGACTCGTCCGGCCCCGCGGACCGGCCGACCGAGGCCAGGGCGAGGCGGGCGTGCGCGGTCTCCACCGCCTCCCCGCCGCCGGCCAGGGCTTCGGCCAGCACCTCTTCGAGCAGCGCCCGGCCTTCCGGGCCGCGCCCCAGGTCCAGCAGCGTCTGGCCGAGCCGCCGGCGTGTCGCCGTACTTCCCGGCTCGCCCGCCAGGTACCGGGCCGTGGCACGGGACAGCACGTCGGCCGCCCACACGGGGTCGGCGTGGGCCAGCGCCAGCCGCCCGGCCTCGGCGAGCGCGTCGGCGGCGCGCCGACGCAGACCGTCGGTGTGCGCGTCCTGGGCGCCCAGCTCGACCCGGTAGCGGTACGCCTGTTCCAGATGGCCCCCGACCGCCGCGCTGCCCCGCTGACGGACCGAGTCCAGTCGGGCCGCCCGTTCGTGCTGGTCGGCCCGGTTCTGCTTGGACTGGCTGGCGTAGACGACCTCCTGGATCAGTCCTCCGGCGAAGCGGAACGCTCCGCCGTCCGGCCGGATCAGGCGGTGCCGGACCAGCCGGTGCAGCAGGGGCCGGAGTTCGGGCCCGGTCCACGAAGGTGCGGGATGTCCGGCGAGCGCCGTCAGTTCGTCGGCGGTGAAGTCGCCGCCCAGGACGGACGCGAGGCCCAGCGCCCGGTGCTCGGGCGGGTCGAGCGCGTCGATCCGGGCGCCGATCAGGGCCTGGAGGGGGAGCGGGACACTGTCCGCGTCGACCGGGTTGCCCGTGGCCAGCAGCTGTTCCAGGTGCAGCGGGTTTCCGCCCACCCGTGCCAGGACCCGGGGGCCGAGCGGCTCACCGTGCACCGTGCCTCCGGTCAGCTCGGCCGCGAGGAGTTGTGCCTCGGCGTCGGAGAGCCCGCCGAGCGGCACGGCGTCCAGGGCCAGTTCGGCCCGTGCGTCGAAGAGTTGGGGGCGGGTGAGCACAATGACGAGGACGGCCGCGTCGGTGAGTGCCCGCAGCAGCCGGTCGAGGGCGTCGAAGAGCGGCTGCGCGGCCCAGTGGCAGTCGTCGATCACCAGCACCACGGGCTCCGTTTCGGAGAGCCCGGCGAGCAGCCTGGCGAGCGCGGCGCAGGTGTCCTCCGGCGACGGGTGGGGAGTCCCGTTCAGAAGCAGGCCCTGGCGGAGCAGGTCCAGTTCGGGCGACGGTACGGGTGTGCCACCGCGCCTCAGCAGGTCGGCCACGGCGTCGGCGAGCGGTCCGAGGCTGGGCTGTTCGCCCCGGGACCGGCAGCGCCCGACGCCGTGACGGGGGCCGCCGGCCGCGGTCTTGACCGCGGCCCGGTGGAGCCATTCCCGCACGAGTCTGGTCTTGCCCTGGCCCGCCTCCCCGCCGACCACCAGGCGACCGGCCCGGCGGGTCCGCACCACACGGTCCAACGCGGCTTCGATCAGGGCCAGTTCGTGGGTCCGGCCGACGAAGGCGAGGTCGAAGCGGCGCAGCGCCTCCGGGCCCTTCTCCTCGTCCAGGCCGAGCAGACGGTGCGCGGCGACCCGGTCGCTCTTGCCCTTGAGCAGCAGCCGGCCTCTCTCCGTCGTCCGGACGCCCGGTCCGGCAGCGGCCAGGGTGTCCGCTCCGATGAGGATCTCCCCGGCGGCGGCGTTCTGTTCCAGGCGCGCGGCGACGTTGACCACCTCGCCGGAGACCATCGCCTGCCGAAGGGTTGCCGAACCCGTGACCGCCTGACCGGTGTTGAGGCCGATGCGCATCTCCAGCCGTACGCCGACGCCCTGCTCCAGCCGGTCGTTGAACTCGGCGAGTGCCTCCCGCATGGCCAGGGCGGCGGCAAGCGCGCGCCGGGCGTCGTCCTCCCGCACGGTCGGCACGCCGAAGACGGCCATCACGGCGTCCCCGATGAACTTCTCCACGGTGCCGCCCTGCTCCTCGATCCGCAGTCTCATCAGGTCGAACCAGCGGAGCGTGACCGAGCGCAGGGTTTCGGCGTCCAGTGCTCCGGAGAGCGCGGTGGAACCCACCAGGTCGCAGAAGAGGACGGTCACGACCTTGCGGCCGGTCGGCTTGGCCGTGACCGGCCCGGGGGCGCACGGGCTGCCGCAGAAGGGACAGAACCGGGCGTCGGGCGGCAGTTCGCTCCGGCACGAGGCGCAAGGCATGGATTCCTCCGGTGGACGCGGGACCGCGGCGCGGCCGGGGTCAGAAGAGAGCGCCGCCCGCCACGTCGGCATGGGCCTGGACCTCGGGAGCCGCCGCGTCGAGCCGCCCCCTGATGTCGACCAGCAGAGCCAGTTCTTCAGGGGCCAGGGCACGCAGGACCTCGTACTGCTCCTCGCTGAGGGCGTCGAGGTCGAACCCCGCGGCGGTCAGCGCCTCCAGGGTGGGCTCGGACGGGGCATCGCCGGACGGGGCGTCCTCGTACGGCACGGTGTCCTCGGTCACGGGTGTCCTCCGGGGTCGGCGGCGAGGGAGAGGAAGAGGCGGGTGAGCAGGTTGGCCGTGTGCAGCGCGCTGACGGAGACGGCGGTCTGCTGTGCCGCGGTCGGCGCGAGTGCGTCGAGCACCCGGTGAAGGTCCTCGAGGTGGCCGCCGTCGAGTTCGGCGTGTTCCCTGAGGGTGCGGAACGCGCCGTCGGGGAGCCCGGTGGTCTCGATGAGGCGGTCGGCGAGCCGGGGCCCGGGGGCGTTGCCCTCCAGCACCGCCATGTACCCGAGCAGCGTGACGGGGTGCTCGTGCTCGATCCGGTAGTACTGCGCCCCGGCGAGTTCGACGACGACGGGGGGCGGCACGGCGGCCGGCCCTGCACCGGCGGCGGCGAGGTCGTCGAGCAGCCAGGCGTCGTGGTCGCGCTCTTCCTCGGCGTGGCGTGTGCAATAGGCCGCGAGGCTCCGCGCGGCCGGGTCGTCCAGCTCGGCGCACCGCTCGGCGGCCCGCTCCAACAACGGCACCGAGGCCCGTACGAGCGGATGCATGGCTGCCAGGTAGCGCAGGTACCGCTGCCGCAGTCCTTCCGGTCGCCACAGGAGGGCGGTCGCGGCCCTCAGGGCGGTGGTGGTGGGCGCGAGCTTGGTCCTGAGCGCGAAGGATGCGGTCGCGGTCATCGACTGCTCCCCTCCTCGGCGGGAAGGGACTCGACCAGGTGCGCGTAGCGGGCGCACCCCATGCGGCGCACCAGGGCGGCGGGTCCGTCGGCGAGCTGCTGTTCCGTGCTGAGCCGGTCGAGGAGTTCGCCGACACGGCCGCCGGCGTCGCGGGCCGCGCCCGCGAGCGCGTCGGGGCGGTCGGCGAGTGCGTGGCAGCTGCGGCAGTAGCCGTCCGGGGGCGGCGAGGTCTCGTAGCGGGCGTGCAGCCGCCGGGGGCCGACGGCGCGCAGCATCCGCAGCACCGGGGAGCCGAGGGATCGTTCGCGGACGGCCGGCCAGTCGTCGTCGGCGATGTGTCCGAGCCGCAGGTGCGGGGGTACGGGACGGCGGTCCACCGTCCACTGGTTGCAGCAGGCGGCCACGGTCCCGTCGAAGGCGATCACGGGCCAGGCCGCGAGGGTGCACGGCGTCGCCCGGGAGCCGTCCGGTCCGGCAGGTGTCGCCCGGACCAGGCCCGCGGCGCGGCCGAGCGGCCGGACCTCGTTGACGAGCAGGGGCACCCGGCCGGCGAAGACGCGGCGGACGTCCGCGACGGCGTCCGCAAGATACGGGTCGTCGGGTCCGGTACCGGTGAGGTGGACGCTGACGGGAATCCCTGCGTCGAGCACGGCCCGCAGGGCGCGCAGCACCTCCGTACGGGGAACCTCGCGCTCGTGGTGGACGTCCAGGCTCGCCGAGAAGTGGTCGAGGGCCGTGATCGCCCGCATGATCCGGTCCGGGACGCGCCCGTCACGGGCGAAGAACATTCCGCTGAGCAGCGCCACGCGGGAGCCCGCGGCGCGGGCGAGACCGGCCAGGCGGGCGGCCAGTTCCGGGAGCAGCAACGGTTCGCCGCCGGTCAGCATGACCACCTCGGGGCGGTCCTGCGTACCGAACGAACCGATGAAGCGCAGCAGGTGTTCCGGGTCGGGCTGCTCGGAGACCGCCATGGAGGAGCTGGTGGAGCAGTGCGCGCAGCTCATGGGGCAGCGGCGGGTGAGCGCCACCAGCAGGCCGCCACAGGGCACCGGTCGCAGGCCGATGAGCTCCGCCAGTTCCACGTCTCCCCCTCTGTACTCGTGCCGCGCGCTCGTGCCGCGCGCGGACCATGCCCCGGATCGTGCCGGTGCGCGGCCAACTACCGGTTCACGAACGCCTGGTGATCGGTTGGTCCGCAGGTCGGGACGGCCGGACGCCGGTGCGCGGCGGCGCGTGCGACAGGGCGGGGCGGGGCGCACCGCGGGGTCCGGGGGCCGTACTGCGTCCGTGTGCTCGGCGTATACCGGCGCCGAACCGGTGGCCAGGCGTTCCCGTACCGGGCGTCCGTAACTTCCTTCTCAGCCGGCGGAACGACGCCGACAACCAAAGGAGAAGAACATGAGCGAGAACATCACCCCCGAGACCGAGAACGAGGACATCGAGGTCGTCGCCCACCGCGAGGACGAAGAGGCCGAGGCCGGCTGCATCGTCAACCACTCCGCGGAGATGTGATCACTCCTCCTCGAGCCTGAGCACCGCGCGGGCCGCCCGGCTCTGGCAGATCCTGCCCAGAGCCGGGGGCCCGCGGCCACCCTGGCACCGGAGCAGCGCCACGCCGTAGGGAGCGGCACCTCATGAAGATCCTTCTCTGCCCGCTCAGTGACGGCGGCTACCTCCATCCGGCGATCGCGGCCGGCCGGGAACTACGGCGCCGGGGCCATCACGTCAGCGTGCTGGGCCGGTCCACCGCGGCGTCCGTCGCCGCCGATGCCGGACTGCCGTTCGCGGCGGCGGAGGACTTCGGCGGCCACCGGGCGTTTTCCGCCACGTGGTGGGGGCCGACCGGCGCGGCGCAGTACCGGGCGACGCTGCGCGTGGCCAAGGAGACGGGGGCCGACCTGCTGGTCACCTCCGTACTGTGCAACGGCGCCCTGCTCGCCGCCGAGGCACTGGACATCCCGGTGGTGGTGGTCGGGCTCTCGGTGCACCTGTGGGACTACCGGGCCGGCGGCGACGACGAGCCGCATCTGGGGCGGACGCGGCAGAGCCGGACCCATGACTGCCTGCGGATCCACGCCGATGTCCGGGGGGAGGTCGGTCTGGCGGGACGGGCCTCACGGTGGGGGGACGAGCCGCTGCTGGGCGACGCGTTGCTGCTGCGGGGGGATCCGGAGCTGGAGTATCCGGGTGCGCGGCTGCCCGAGCGGGTCCGGCACGTGGGGCCCCTGTCCTGGGAACCGGCGCCCGACCCGGCGGAGGTCGAGGCGATCGGGGACCATCTGGCGCGCAACGGCAAGCCCGTCGTCTACGTCCATCTCGGCCGCTTCTTCGAGGGCAGGAGCCTGTGGCCGCGGCTCAACGAGGCCTTCACCGGTGGCCGGTTCCAGGCCGTGGTCGAGCAGGGCCGTTCGACCGACCCGCGGCCCGCCGCGGAGGCCGACATCCTGCTGGTCCGCAAACGATGGATGGGCCCGCTCGTCGACCGCGCCGGGCTCGTGCTGAGCAGCGGCACCTCCGCGCCCGTGCTGGCCGCGCTCCTGCGCGGCCGGCCCCTCGCGCTGTCACCCAACGGCTCCGAGCAGCCCCTGCTCACCGGCGCCTGCCTGCGGGCCGGCGTGGCCGTGCACTTCCCGAACAACCCGGCCGTGGAGGCCTCGGCGCTGCTGGAGTCCGCGTGGCGGGACGACGGTCTGCGGGCCCGTGCCCACGCACTCGGCGGCAGACTGGCCGCCACCGACAGTGCGGCACGCGCGGCCGACATCGCCGAGCGGGTGGCCGGCGCGTCCGCCGCTCCCACGGCCGGCGCACCCCCCGCCTTCCCGGCCCAGGCCGTCTGTTGAGGAGAACCATGAGTACGCGATCAGTAGGCATGGACGAGGCCGCGGCCGGCCTGTCGGCGGGCGCGCGGCGGTGGATGGGGCTGCACGCGGCCTACCTCGACTCCCCGGCCGCGCACGCCGAACTGCCGGTGACCCCACGGGTGAAGGCCCTCCTGCAGCTCGCGATGCTCCGCCGCTACTGGGAGAAGTGCGCGCCCTCGGACCCCGCCCTGGCCGAGGTGACCAAGGTGGTCGAACACGTCTGGCAGCGGCCCGACTTCCCGCAGCTCCTCACCCTCGACGACAGGTACGCACGGCAGTTCGAGCTGATGTACGCGGCACTGGCACCGGCCGGCGCCGCCGCCGACGCGCCCCGTGCCGTGCTGGCCCGGCTCTCTGCCGGCAACTACCTGACGCCGGGCCGCAAGCCGCCGTTCCTGCATCTCGAGGCCAGGTTCTACGCCGATCTCGCGGGCGCCCCGCACGGGTTCGCCCCGTACGAGGAGCTGTACGAGGCGAGTCCGCTCCCCCGCGCCGCCACACTGGCCGTGGCCGACCTGGACGGCTGCCAGGTTGCGCACACCCTTCTCTACCTGAGCGACTTCGGCCTGCGCGATCCGCTCCTTCCCGAGGGGGAACGGGCGCGGGCGCTGCGCGTGGTGGAAAGGCTGACGGACCACTGCGTGGCGCTCGGCGACTGGGACGTCGCGGCGAAGCTGCTGCTCGCCCAGTACTGCCTGGGCGCGGATCCGCTGCGCACCCCCTCCGGCGCGGCCGCCCTGCGAATGCTCGCCGCGGCCCAGGCCCCCGACGGAGCGATCCCCGGACGCTCCGCCACCGAGCGGCTCCCGGCGGACGCCACGCCCGTCGAGTACTTCCGCAAGTCCTACAAAGTGACCCTCGTCGTGGCGCTGGTGACGCTGATCGTCACCGGCGGCCGGACCGACGACCCCGCCCTGACAGCGGCAACGGCAACGGCAACGGCAATACGGGAGACCCTGTGAGCATCGACCAAGCGGTGAATATCGGCCTGCCCGTGAAACTGAGCCCGGCCGCCCCGCCCGCACCCCTCCCCTTTGGCGCCCGTCTCCTGAAGGGCGAGCGGAACTGGTGGTTCCTGGGCCCGGGCGGGGTGGCCCGTCTCCGCGACCACCACGTCTCCGCCGACGGAGCCCTGCGCCCCGACGCGGAGCAGCGGCTGCACGAGAGCGGGATGTTCACCCCCGGCCGGATCAGCGCCTATTCGCTGACCGTCCTCACCAGCACGCACTGCAACCTGGGCTGCGGCTACTGCTTCCAGAACACCGCCCAGGACCAGTTGGGCGGCAGCCGGCCGCCCCGGATCGCCCAGACCCGCCTCACCTCGAAGACCATCACCGAGATCCTCGGCTTCACCGAGCGGCACATGGCCGCCGTCGGCCTGGAGAAGCTCAGGATCCTGCTCTTCGGCGGAGAACCCCTGCTCAATCCGCGCGGCTGCCTGGAACTGCTGGAACGGGCCGCGGGGATCGCGCCGACCTCGGCCTGGATGATCTCCAACGCGACGCTGCTCACCCCGTCCCTCGCCCGTCGGCTCGCGGACCTCGGACTGACGTCCGTCCAGGTCACCTTCGACGGCGACCGCGCCGACCACGACCGGATCCGGGTCGGCCGGGCGGACGGCGGCGCCACCTTCGACAAGATCGTCGGCAATATCGCCAAGGCCTCCGAGGGCACCGCGCTCCAGTGGACGCTGCGGGTGAACGTCTCCCAGGAGACCTTCCACGGCGTGGACGCCCTGGTCGACCGGCTCGCCGCCGCGCTCGACCCCGCCCGGTGCACGCTGTACTTCGCCCGCATCGGCGACGTGGGGGTCGGCTACGCCAACAGCCTGCTGCACACGGGCGAACTCCCGGCCGCCTTCGCCAGGTGGCAGCGCCGGGCCTTGGACCTGGGCTTCACCGTGAGCCGCCCCGGCGCCCGCAAGTCCTGTGCCACCTGCGGTCACACCGACGGCCGCTACGGCGCGGTGGTCAGCGCGGACGGCACCCTGGCCAGCTGCTGGGAGACCGCGGGCAAACCCGACTGGGAGGTCGGCACGGTTGCCGACGGCTACCTGCCGGGCGCGAAGACCCGCGACCGCTGGATCGGCTGCCAGGACCTCTACCGCTACGACGAGGACGCGCGGACGCTCGCGAGGTTCGGCGACGACGTCGACACGGCCCTGCTGGACTACCTGGACGAGACGGGGCGCCTGTAGCCATGTCCTCACCCCTGGAGCGGCTCTGCGCCGGCGCTCTCGGCTGGCTGCGCGGGAACCTGGACCACTTCGACCCGTTCTCGGCGAGCGCCCGGTCGGCGACCCACGGCAAAGCGAAGGCGGCGCTGGAACTGGCCCTCCTCTGCCACTGTGCGGCCCGCCTGGCGGACCCCCCGGAGGCGCTGGGCGAGGCCGGGTCCCTGGTCCGGGGGCTCTGGCAGGACCCGGATTTCCCGCGGCTGTTCGCCGACGTCCCCAAGCACGCCTCCGCATACGGGCTGATCTACGCCGCGCTGGCCCCCGCCGCGATCGACACCGCCCAGGTCCGGGCGACGCTCGCCGGGCTCGACCCCGGGTTCCTCACACCGCTCGGGAAGTCCCCGTACCAGCGCATCGAGATCCGTCACTACGCGGACAAGGCCGGGGTCCGCCACACCGTCGAGCCGTACGCCGAGCTCCTGCCGCACAGCCCGCTCGTCGCGTTCCGTGCGGCCGGGCCCCAGGAGGCGGCGGCGCAGGACGGGGCGCCGCTCACCGGCCCGCAGGCGTACGCCGTGACACACACCGCCTTCTACCTCGGCGACTTCGGCCGGACCGCCCCCGGGCTGGGCGAGGACGCCCTCGCGCACGCCGGGGACCTGGTCGACCGGTTGCTGCGCCACTGCGTCCGGCGCGAGCAGTGGGACCTGGCCGCGGAGCTGGTCCTCACCCGGTTCATTCTGGGGAGCGAACCGCTGGACACGCCCTCGGGAGCCGCCGCAGTGGAGTGCCTGGTCCGGGCCCAGCGGCCCGACGGGGCGATCCCGGGGCGGTCGGCGGCGCTCGCGGCGCACCCGTCGGCCCCGGGCGGTGAGTTCTTCCGGAAGGCCTACCACACGACCCTGGTCACCGCCCTCATGGCTCTGATCGTCTCGTCGCCGAGGCCGTCATGAGACCGCGGCTGACCCTGATCAACCGGGACTACACCCGGCTCTGGATCGGCCAGGCCGTCTCGTCCGTCGGGGACGCCGTCTTCAGCACGACGCTGGTGCTGTGGGTGGCCACCGTGCTGGCGAAGGACGAGTCGTGGGCGCCGCTGGCGGTCAGCGGGATCGTGATGGCGTCGGGTGTAGCCGTGCTGGCCATCGGTCCGCTCGCCGGCGTGTTCGTCGACCGCTGGGACAAGCGCGCCACGATGCTGCGCACCGAGGTGCTCCGCGGCGGCCTGGTGGCCGTGCTGGCGGCCGTCACCTTCCTGCCGGCCGGTACGCTCCCGAGCGGTGTCTGGCTGGCCCTGATCTACGCGACCGTGCTCCTGCTCCACGCGGCCGGCCAGTTCTTCTCCCCCGCGCGCTTCGCGGTCCTCGCGGACCTGGTGACCGGGGACGCCGACCGCGCCCGGGCGGCCGGCATCGGGCAGGCGACCGCCGAGACGGCCTGGATCGTCGGGCCGCCGCTCGCCGCGCCGCTGCTGTTCACCGCCGGGCTGCAGTGGGCCCTGCTCCTCAACGGCCTCACGTACGCCGTGTCCTACGTCGCGATCCGTTCCATCGGCGTACGCGCTCCCGGCGCGGGCCCGGCCCGGCAGGGCGAGGCGCAGAAGCCCGCCGAGCGCAGGAAGGGCGCGCTGCGACGGGAGTTCACGGACGGGCTGCGCTTCTTCGCGGGCAGCCGGTTCCTGGTGGCGCTGCTCCTGCTCGCCGTCATAGGCCAGTTCGGGGTCGGGACCCTGGGCACCCTCAACGTCTTCTTCGCCACCGACAACCTCCACGCGGACGCCCACCTCTACGGATACCTCGGCATGGCCATGGGTGCGGGTGGCATCGTGGGAGCGCTGTGCGGGGGCCGGATGGTGCAGTGGATCGGGGCGCGGCGGACCACCTGGACCGGCCTGCTGGTGAGCGGTGTGCTGCTGGTCGCCTACTCCCGGCAGACCGGCTTCCTGGGCGGTGTCGCCCTGCTCTTCGTCTTCACCGTTCCGCTCACCATGCTGAACACCGCGATGTCACCGCTGCTGCTCGCGGCGGCGCCCCCGGAGTACCGGGGCCGGGTGATGGCCGTGTTCTATCCGGTGACCCGGCTCGCGTCGATGCTCTCCGCGGCCCTCTCCGGCTGGCTCGCCGGATCCGTGCTGCATGACGTCGGGGGCTCGCTCGGCGGGCTCCGGTTCGGCCCCGTCGACACGATCATCGCCGCGTCGGGGCTGATCGTCGTCCTGGCCGGTTTCTTCGCGATGGCGGCCCTGCCCGGCAGGCAGGGCTCGTCGCACGACGATTCCCGGCCGAGGACCGGACCGCAGACACGGCCGCAGACACGGCCGCAGACCCCACCGAAGTCCCGGCAGAAGACCCGTCCGTTCGCGCACGGACGCCTGACACGAAGGAGGACGGACATGCCCGACACCGGTACGGCGGACCCTGGGCCGACGGAGAGCGAGGACATCGAGGTCGTCGCCCACAACGACGACGAGGAGCTCTCCGCCTGCGTCATCAACCGGTCCAACGACCTCTGACCCACCGACGGATGAGGGAGCAACGAGTGAGCCCGGAGCCCCGCCGCTACCCGCACGCGGAGCGGCAGGACGTCGTCGAGGAACTGCACGGTCTGCGCGTTCCCGACCCGTACCGCCCGCTGGAGGACGCCGAGTCCCCCGCGACACTCCGGTGGGGCGCGGAGCAGGACGCGCTCTACGAGGCGCAACGGGCGTCCTGGACGGACCTGGAGCACTGGAGGGCGGAGGTGGCGGCGATCGACGCCGTGGACCGCGCCCGGGCTCCCGAGGTCCGCGGCGGCCGGGTCTTCTGGCTGCGGCAGGACGCCGGTCAGGAGCATCCGGTACTCATGGTGGCGGAGGCCGGGGCGGACACGCCGGAGCGGGTGCTGCTGGACCCCGGTGCCCTCGACCCGTCCGGACGCACCGTGCTCGACGCCTGGGAGCCCTCCGTGGAGGGCGACCTGCTGGCCTTCCAGGTGTCCCGGAACGGCACGGAGGACTCGGTGCTCCAGGTGCTCGACGTGGCCACCGGGAGGATCGTCGACGGGCCGGTGGACCGGGTGCGGAGGTCGTCGATCGGCTGGCTGCCCGGCGGTGAGGCGTACTACTACGTCCGCAACCTCGCCCCTGCGCTGCACCCCGGCGAGGGGCGCTACCACCGCCGGGTGTGGCTCCACCGGGTCGGCACGGACCCCGCGGCGGACGCCCTTGTCTTCGGCGAGGGCCGGGACAGGACCCAGTTCTACAGCGTCAGCGTGACTGCGGACGGCCGCTGGCTCGGCGTCACTGCCACGCTCGGCACCGGCCGCGGCACCGATCTGTACCTAGCCGACCTGTCGCAGGGGCCGCTGGAGCGGCCGGAGCTGCGGCCCGTCCAGGAGGGCATGGACGCCGCCACCCGCCTGCACGCGGTGCCGGGCACGGGACCGCGGGACCTGGTGTGGCTGCGCACCGACCGCGACGCCGCCCGCGGACGCGTCGTCGCGTGCCGGCCGGCGGAACTGCACCTGGGCCCCGGCGCCTGGCGCGAGGTGATCCCCGAACGGCCCGACGCGGTGCTCACCCACCTCGTCGTACTGTCCGGCCCGGAGCTGAAGCACCCGCTCGGCCTGGCCGCCTGGACCCGCGACACGGTTGCCGAGGTGACCGTGCACGATCTGGTCGAGGGCCGGCAGACCGCCACGGTCCCGCTGCCCGGCACCGGAGCGGTCGGCGACTTCTCGGCCGGAGCGCCCGGCGGTCACGAGGCCTACTTCGCCTACACCGACTTCGTCACACCGCCGCGGGTGCTGCGCTTCGACGCCCGGACCGGTCGGGCGACGCGCTGGGAGCGCGACGCCCCGGACGCCCCGGGCGTCGGCGGTGCGGTCACCCGCCAGGTCGCCTTCCCCTCGCGGGACGGCACGACGGTGCGCATGTTCGTGATCTCCCCCAGCGGCCGTCCGGACGTGCCGCGCCCCGCGCTGCTCACCGGCTACGGCGGCTTCGGCAAGACGATGTCCCCCCGGTACCGCGCCCAGGTCCTCGCCTGGGTCAGGGCCGGTGGGGTGTTCGCCTGGGCGGGCCTGCGCGGCGGCGGCGAGGAGGGCGATGCCTGGCACCGGGCGGGAAGCGGGCGGAACAAGCAGAACACCTTCGACGAC
Organism: Streptomyces sp. NBC_00029; assembly: GCF_045160505.1. Taxonomy (NCBI): domain Bacteria; kingdom Bacillati; phylum Actinomycetota; class Actinomycetes; order Kitasatosporales; family Streptomycetaceae; genus Streptomyces; species Streptomyces sp. NBC_00029. The sequence goes on along the minus strand of NZ_CP108292.1, from coordinate 7,766,223 downwards.
TTCGCCGCGGCCGGCGACTGCCTGCTCGCGGAGGGCTGGACCGAGCCGGGCCGCCTCACGATCATGGGCGGCTCCAACGGCGGGCTGCTGGTGGGCGCCGCGCTCACCCAGCAACCGGGGAAGTACGCCGCCGTGGTGTGCATGGCCCCCCTGCTGGACATGGTCCGCTACGAACGGTCCGGCCTCGGGCCGAGCTGGACGCCCGAGTACGGCAGCGCGCAGGATCCTGCCCTGCTGCCGACGCTCTTCGGCTACTCCCCCTATCACCGGGTCACGCCCGGGACCGCCTACCCGGCGGTGCTGCTGGTGGCCGCGGACGGCGACACCCGGACCGATCCGCTGCACGCCCGCAAGATGTGCGCCGCCCTCCAGCACGCCTCTCGTGGCACCGGTCCGGTGCTGCTGCGGCTGGAGCGCGGCGTCGGTCACGGCGACCGGTCCGCGTCCCGCGGGGTGGCGCTGCAGGCCGAATGCCTCGCCTTCCTCGCGGAACAGGTGGGGCTCCCCGCCCCGGGAGGGCCCGGCCCGGCGACCCCGTGACACGCCTGCTTCGGTCGCCCGACGGGGGCGGCCGGAGCGGGCCTCGGGGCGCCGCTCAGCCCGAGACCGGCACGGGGATCCCGAGCCCCGAGCCGCGCACGTACATCCGTATCAGGTGCGGCAGTTCGTACTGCGCCGCGTGCGCGGTCACCTCACCGCAGGGCGAAGTCACCATTCCGGCGTCGATGAGCGCCTCCACCTTCCGTACGGCGTGCCGCTCGTCGCAGCCGAGGGCCTCGGCCGCCTCGGTCAGGCCGAAGGGACCCTCCCCGGTGCCCGCGGCCAGCCGTCCCGTGTCCCGGCCCCATTCCTCCGGCAGCGCCTCCCAGCCGTGGGCCAGCCACCGCCGGACGGACACGTCCCCGGAGGCCAGTTCGTCCAGCGCCCCCGCGGGGTCGGTGAGCCGGTCCGCGAACTCCCGCAGCGGCACGTGGCGGAGCACCGCGAGGCGCATCCCGCTCACCCGGACCGCCAGGGGCGAGCCGCCGCAGGCGCGCACGATGCGCAGGGCGGCCTCCCGGTCGGCCCGCACCCGGCTCCGGCCGACGAGCCCGGCGAGCAGTTGCATCGACTCGGCGGTGCCGAGCGGTGGGACGCAGATCCGGTGCACGGGCGCGAGACCGCCCAGCTGGCCGCGCGCGGTGAGCAGCATCCTGCCCCGCCCGCCGCACGGGAGCAGCGGTCGTACGGCGCGTTCGTCGGGCACGTCGTCCAGGATCACCAGCACGCGGTGCTCCGCAAGCCACTCCCGCCACGCCTCGGGCCCGGACAGCCCGATCCGGCCGGTCCGTTCGCCGAGCTCCGCGAGCACCGTCGGCAGCGGGCGGGTACGGCCGTCCTCGTCACGCAGGGAGACGCAGAGCCGCCCGTCGGGGAACCGGTCGCCCAGCAGATGGGCGGCCCGCACGGCGAGCGCGGTCTTGCCGGCCCCGGCAGGGCCGGACAGCAGTACGGTGCGGCCGGCACCGTCTGCCTCCAAGAGGTCCATGAGAGCGCCCAGTTCCTCGCCGTGTCCGGTGAAGTCGACGAGGTCGGGCGGCAGGGCCGTCGATGGCCCTGCCGCCGATGACACAGCGGCCGGCGGCCGGGCGGCCCCGCCCGCCCCGGACCGGCCGTCACCCGCGAGGATCATCCGGTACCGGGCCGCCATCGCGCCGCCCGGATCCAGGCCCAGTTCCCGGGCGAGGAGCTGCCGGTAGTCGTCGTACGCCGCGAGCGCCTCGGCCTGCCTGCCCGACCCGCTCAGCGCGCACATCCAGGCGGACCGGAGCCGCTCCCGGAGCGGGTGCCGCTCCACCAGGTCGCGCAGCCCCTCGACCACCGCCGCCGCGCCGCCCAGCTCCAGCTCCGCCTCCGCCCAGCTCTCGTAGGCGCTCAGGTGGTGCAGCTCCAGCCGCTCGGCCTCCTCCGTCAGCCGGGGCGACTGCCGCAGATCGTCGCCCAGCGGTGGCCCCTGCCACAGGTCGAGGGCCTGGCGCAGCAGTCGGGCGGCCGTGCGGGGCTCCTGCCCCTCGGCGGCCCGCACCAGGGAGCGGAACCTCAGGAGGTCGAGCTCGTCCTCCGCCACGCGCAGCACGTAGCCGCCGCCTGTGTGGGCGAGCCGCGGCCGGTCGCGGTCGTCATCCGCGAGCAGCGCGCGCAGGGCGCTGACGTACACCTGGAGGTTCTTGCGGGCGGTGCGCGGGGGCTCGTCCTGCCAGACCGCGTCGGTCAACGCGTCGACGGTCACCGGGCTGTTGGCCGAGCCGAGCAGGGTTGCCAGCACGACCCGCTGCTTCAACGGGCCGAGGGGCAGCGTCCGGTCGTCCCGGTGGACCGTGAGCGGGCCGAGGACGGAGAACCTGAGCAGGCCGGGTGGCACTGCGGTCTGCGCTGACGGACTCGGCATCGAGCGGACCTCCGTAGGGGTACGGGAGTGGGTCGGTCCCCTCGATGATCCACGGCGCGTACCCGTCACACATCGGGGCCGGGCCCGTACAGTCGTGCCGCCCGTGACGGTGTCATGGGGGACCGGGCCCCCATAAAGTCGGGGGCGTCCCCCATCCCGGCGGCGCAGGGTGTCGCAGAGCACCGGGGGCGGGGATCTTCACTGCAGGGGTGGGGTGTTGAGGGCCGGACGCCCTTCAGACATCCGCGTGCTCCGCCGACAGGGCGCACAGGGCCGAGCGGTCAGCGGAGCCGGTCTTGGTCATCAGGCTCGCCATGTGCTTCTCCACCGTACGGGGCGAGATGGACAGGCTCTGGGCGATCTGCTGGTTGCCGGGCCGCTGTGCGAGCAGCACGAACACCTCGTACTCGCGCGGCGTTACGCCCGCGGTGCGCAGAGCCGCGGGGATCCGCTCCCGGCCGCCCCGGCGCTGCGGGACGCTGGCCCCCGCCTGCCGCAGGACGGCCCGGCAGGCCCCGGCCAGCGGGGGTACGCCCGCCTCGTGGAAGTACTCCTCGGCGGTCCGCAGCCAGGCGACCGGCTCACCCCAGGAATCGGCGAGCGCCGCCTCTGCGGTCAGACGCAGGGCGAGGTGCCACGCCTGCGGAAACACCGTGGCCGCACGGCCGGCCCGCTCCACGGCGCGTTGCGCACCGGCCGCGTCGCCGTCCCGGCCACGCAGCACCGCGTCGGCCATGCCGAGGAACATCCTGTTCCAGGCCAGCTGCCCGCCCGGCGAGGCCAGCGCCTCCCGGTACGCCTCACGGCCGCCCTCCTCGCCGTCGAGGATCCGTAACAGGGGTCCGAGGCCGTACCGGCCGCTGAGGTAGAAGAAGCTCGGGTGCTCCCGCTCCCACGCCAGCGCCGCGTCGAGCTCGGTCCTCGCCCGCTCCCGGTCCTCCCCCATCAGCGCGCCCATGGCCTGGCACAGTCCGCGCTGCAGGGGAACGAGCATGGACTCCTCCCCACCTGCCCGGCGGAAGCGGGCCAGGGCTCTTTCCTGATCGCGGGCCCGCCCCTGGTGGGCGGCGAGCGTGGCGTCGACGAGCAACAGGTAGCGGTGGGTCGACAGGTTCTGGAGTCGGGCGCTGGCCTCCACCGACCGCTCGACGATCCCCCGGGCCCGGTCCCATCGTCCGCCCAGCACGCTCTGCATGGCGAGCAACCCGTCGACGGCCTGGAGCAGGGCCAGCGAACCGAGTTCGTGAGCCGCCGTACGGGCGGTCTCCAGACGGGTCGCCCCACCGGTCCGCATGAACGCGTTGGTGCCCAGCCGCACCAGCGCCTCGGCCCGGTACACCGCGAGCCGGTGCTCCTCGGCGACCGCCAGCATCCGTTCCAGGCAGGCGTCGGCCTCGTCGAACCCGCGTTCCCGGGACAGCACGGCCAGCAGCTGCCACGCCTGGCAGGCCACCACGGGCCGGCCGCGTTCTTCCGCCGTGAGCGCGGCGCTTCGGGCGGAACGTTCCGCCTGCTCCAGCCGCTCACGATCGCCCTCGCCGCCCCGGTCCACCGGGCCGCGCCCCTCGCCCCGGCCGTCCCGCTCCGGCAGCAGCGCGAGGTGGCCCTCGACCACCGCGAGCGCCGCCTCCTGCTCCGGGCGCGGGGCGACCCCCAGCACGGCGCGGGCCGCCCGGATCCGGCGGCGCGCCTCGTCCTGCTGCTCCGCCATGGTGGCGACCCACGCGACCTGCGTGTGCGCCTGGGCCCGTTCCTCCGCGGCACGCGATCCGATGGGCGCCGGCGCAAGATCGTCGAGCAGGGCGGCCGCCTCGTCAAGCCGCCCGGACTCGGCCTGGGCGATCGCCAGCTGCACCGTGACCTCGTCCCGCTCCTCGTCGGCCGCGAGCCCCCGGGCGCGCTCCAGCAGCACGGCGGCCGAGCCGGACGCACCGGCGTCCAGCATCTGCCGGCCGACCTGGGCGAACTGCCGGGACGCCGCCACCTTGTCGCCCGCCGCCAGCCGCAGGGTGGCCACCAACTGACGATGATCACCCGGCAGTTCGGCGGCGCAATCCTCGATGGCGGAGGCCGCGCGCCGGGCCAGCGCGGCCTGCTCGGCGGGCGGCAGCGAGGCCCTGAGCGCGTCCGCCGTCAGAACGTGACGGAAAGTGTAGTGGTCGTGGGCGGCCCCGTCCGGGGCGATGATCCCCACCTCGGAGGCCGACCGGAGATGGGCGAACAGCGCCCGGTCGTCGAGTCCGGTCACCGCCCTGAGAGCCCCGACGGAGAACCGGCCGCCGAGCGTCGCCGCGACGAGCAATAACTCGCGCACCGGTTCGTCGAGCCGGTCCAGCCGGCGCGCCCAACTGCGGACCGCGCCCGTCGGTACCGTCGCCTCGCCGTCCTCCTCGAGCCGCCACCCGCCGTCGGCCCTGCTCAGCCGTCCCGTGTCCAGCAGGTCGGCGAGGAGCACCTCCACCAGGTACGGGTTCCCGCACGCCCACTGCGCGAGGTGCCGATGCACGGCCGGGGGCACCTCACCCGGTCCGACGTCCAGACACGCGGCCGCCATGTCCCGTACGGCGGCTTCGTCCAGCGGCCCCATCTCACCCAACGAGGCGGTGTTGCGCAGCTCGGCGGCGAGCGCGAGGTCCAGTGCGGGGCCGGGGTCGGGCCGGAGCGTGCCGACCAGGAGGACCGGCAGTTCCGCCACGTTGTCGACGACGTATTCGACGACCGCGATCGTCTCGGTGTCGGAGTCGTGCAGGTCCTCCAGCAGGATCACGCAGCCCCGCTCGCGGCCGAGCACCGCCAGTAACCTGAGCAGCGCCTCGGCCAGTTCGACCAGTGAGATCGCATATCCGGGCGCCACCGCGTCGGCCCGCCACTCCGGTACGAGGCCGGCCAACGCGGGCCGGTAGGGCTGGAGTTCGGGATCGTCCGGAGCACCCGCCGCCCGGAACCGGGAGGACAGCGCCTCGACCAGGGGCCGGAAGGGCACGACGAGCCCGGTGGACGTGGCACGGCCGCGCAGCACCGGCATGTCCCGGTCGTACGCGCGCAGGGCGCACTCGCCGGCCAGCCGGGACTTGCCGATCCCCGCCTCCCCGACGAGGAACACCGCCCGTCCGGCACCTTTCCTGACGCTCTCCAGGGCCTCGTCCAGCAGCCGGATCTCGGCGTCCCGCCCCACGATGACCGACGACGTCGCTCGCATGGGCGCAGGCTACTTGATCTTTTTCACGCACGGCAGAGGGCCGGGGGACCCCCCGGCCTCCGCTCGATCAGTCAAGACGTCATCCCGGCCAGATCACCGGTCGACGTTCCCGTCCTCCCTTCAGAACAGCGTGAGGGATCCGGTGGTGAAGGGCATGTCCAGGGAGGCGGCGGTGTCGGAGTCCGACGTCCTGAGCAGGCGGCTGCGCAGTCCCAGCGTCCCGCTCGCCCCGAACGTCACCTCGCCCAACGGGTGGTCGTGGGCGGCGGTCTCCGCGCCGGCGCTGCTGTCGACGTACCTCACCGAGTCGTTGATCTGCATGGTCGTCGTCCGTTCCTCGTAGCCGCAGGAGTGGTGGTCTTGCTGAGCTGTGCGGTGGTGCGGTGTGTCGGGTGGTGCGGTGTGTCGGGTGGTGCGGTGTGTCGGGTCGTGCGGTGTGTCGGGTCGTGCGGTGTGTCGGGTCGTGCGGTCGGGTGCTTCGTGGGGGGGCATCGCAGGCGGCGGCCCTGCATGATGCCGGGTGCGCGGTCCGCCCGGGCCGTCTCTTCCGGATCTTGCTCCCCCGGCTACCGCTGGGAGGTGCCCCCGGGCCCGCGCTCGGCCGACAAGATCCGGAAGAGACGGCCTAGCCGGCTGCATTCAGGAGGAGCGCGGACGGCACGCGCTCCGGGAACCCCGCCCGGAGGAGTCCGTGCCCGATCCCCGCCAGCCCGGTCAGCAGGCCGGGATGCGGAACCCCGTCCGGGGCGCCGCTGCGGGCACCGGTCTCCTCGACGGATGCGAGGAGTGCTCCGGCCCGACGGATCCAGTGCGCACGCAGCTCCGGGACCGCGCTGTGGCCCAGGAGTTCGCACAGTCCGGCCTCGCCGTGGCAGAGGCTGTCGTCGGGAGCCGGCCTGTCCCTGCCCAGCCCTTCGGCGGCCCTGCGGGACCAGGCCGCGAGGTGCGGGTCGTCCAGGGCACCCGGCGCGTCCAGCACCGCGAGCGCGATGCCGGCACGACCCCCGCACCAGGCCGAGGCGCGGGCTCCGGGCGGGGGCCCGTCGGCGGGAACCCGCAGGGAGGATCCCCCGCGGCCGCCCGGCCCCCGGGCTCCGTCGGGCTCTCCGGCCACGGCGGCCCGCAGCGCGGACAGGCCCGCGAGCCGGTAGCGCTCGCTGCCCTCGGCCGCCCCGACCCCGGAGCCGCGGGTGGCCGCGTTCCCGACCCCGGCCGCGACCCCGGCACCGGCTTCGGCCTCGGCTGCCTCGGCGAACCGCAGCAGGGCCCAGCCGAGCCCGGCGGCCCCCGTCGTGAAGCCCCGCCCGCCGGCCGTGGGGTCGGCGACCAGCAACCGGTCCGCGCAGGCCCGCGCGTTCCTCCGGATCTCCTGCCCCTCCGCACCGGCAGCGGCTCCCGAGCCACTGCCGGAGCCGTCCCGGTGCGCCGCCAGCAGCGCGACGAGCCCGCCCGCGACACCCGCGCCCACCCCGTGCTCCCCCTCGGAGAGAGCCGCCGCGCCGGCCAGCCGCAGCATCGCGGACGCCCATGAGCCGACCTCCGGATCGTCCAGCAGCCGTGCCGTCCCGGCGAGCGCGTACGCGATGCCGCCGAGGCCCGAGAAGGCCCCCGAGCCCACCGCGCGGAGGTCCGCGGGCCGGCCGCTCAGCGCGTCGAGCAGCTTCGGCACCGGCGCCAGGGCCGTACGGGCCACCTCCGCGTAGTGTCCGGCCCCGGTGAGCGCCGCCAATTCGGCCAGAAACAGTGCCGTCCCGGTGTACCCGCCTGCCAGGTCGGCCGGCATCGGGCCGATCCGCCAGTAACGGTCGTCCAGGAGCTCCAGGCCGATCCAGTTGCTGCGCGGTCCTTCGCGGTACGCGAGGGAGACCAGCCGGTCCCCGACGGAACGGGCCGCCGACAGCAGCCGCTCCGGCTCCGGGGCGCGCTCCGCCGTACGGCTGCGCCGGTCCCGGACGGGCCGGTGCACGGGCGCGCGGGAGGCCGTCGCCATCGCGGCCCGCACGATCCACTCCTGGTCCTGGCGGTCGACCGTGTCCAGGGCGGCGAGCCGCGCGGCGACCCGGGCGATCCCGGTCCGGTCCGTACGGCCGGCCAGGGCCTGCTCCGGCGCGCCCCACAGGCGGTCCCGGCCCGGACGGGCGGTGAACAGCGGTACGTCCCCCGCCCAGAGCTGGGCGATCTCCTCGTCCACCAGGTCGGGCGCGAGGACCGTCCCGAGCACGTCGGTCCGCAGGGTCTCCAGAACCCGCTGCCGCTCGCCCGTGTCCTTGAGCAGATCGGGGTGCGTCGACTCGTCGAGCAGCGTGCTGTACACCCAGGTGGGACGGACCAGCACCCGCACTTCGTCCTCGGCGAACGCCTTCAACAGGGCAGTCTCGTGCAACAGTTCCTCCCTGGCCGCGGCGATGGCCGTGTACCCGGCGCGGAATCCGGCGCAGAGCGCCTCGATGTGGGCCGCCGGCTCGACGGGCCCGCCGCCCGCAAGACGTGGCCGGTTGGCGGACTCGCCGAACCTCCCGGCCCTGCGCACCAGCCGCATCCGGTCGGTACCGGCCTCGGCCCAGTCCGCCCGGAGGACGGGCGACGCCGCTTGGAGACCGCCGCCCACCGCGGACACGTCCAGGGCGCTGTCGTCGCCCACCAGCAGTTGGGGCAGCAGCCCGACGCGGTACACCGACTCGTGGAGTGCGCGGGCGGCGGGGTCCTCCGTGGCGGTGGCCGTCGTCGGCGGGTGGAACAGCGTCTCGACGTCGATCAGCACGGGGTGGGCGCCGACGGCGATCAGGTTCTCGTGGTGCAGGTCGGTCCCGTCGATCAGGTGCAGCAGCGCCAGCAGCGCGCCCTGGCGCCGGTAGAACGTCTCGACCTCCTCGGCAGAGGCGCAGGGCGCCGAGCCGACGAACTCCACCCACCCGTAGTCACCCCGGTCGAGCAGCCGCAGCGTACGGAGGTCCACGGAGTCGGGCAGGCCGTTGAACCAGGCGACGAGGTCGTTGAAGTGGCCGTGCACGGAAAGGGGCCGTGGCTTGTACACCAGCCGGGTCCCGTCGGCGAAGCGCAGCAGCATCACGCTCCGCCCGCCGCGGTGACCGTCGCCGGCCCCCGGCTCGACACCCACGACCAGCCCCGGGTCCCCGCCGGACTCCAGGAGACCGGCGGTCAGTCGGGCGTGGTCGTCCGCCAGCCGCTCCAGCGCCTCCGCGACGGCGTCCGCCGCATCCAGCGCAGCCCGCCCCAGGATCCGCGCCAGCACCGGGCGGCCGGCCAGCAGGGCCGTCAGGCCGCTCCGGGACGCGACTCGCCCCAGAAAGTCCCGGAACCGGGCCCGCGTGTCGTCCCCGTCGAGCCGCCCGGCGCTCCGCGCCTCGTACAGCTCCAGCACCAGCGTCCGCGCCGCTGCCCGTGCCAGCCTGCCGCTGAGGTGCCTCTCCAGGTCGTCCCGCACGGCCGTCATGTCCACGAGCCTGCGGGCCCGTTCCGACACGCCCCGCTCCAGCCGCTCCCCCGCGCAGACGGTGAAGGGCCGCAGCACCCACTCGAAACCGCTCAGCCCCGGACGGCTCCCCTCGGGCGCCACGGTCTCCTCGTTCCCCTCGGGCGCCACGGTCTCCTCGTTCGCCACGTTCCCCTCGGGGGCCGCGGCCTCCTCGGGGGCCACGGCCTCCTCCGGCGCGACCGCCGACGCCTCCTCGGCGAACACGGCCCAGTCCGGCCGCCCTTCACCCCCGCCACCACCGACGAGACCGGCCTCCCACCACCGCTCGACCGCCGACAGCTCAACCCCGGCCCGCCCCTGCCCAGCCACCCGTGCCCCTCCCCGAGCCCGTCCCCAGCGCTCCGCGCCACGCCCGATCCTGGTACGAGGGGTGCCTCCCCCACATGGGGAAGAGACCCCCATGTTTTCTCCACCAGGCCTCGAGCACCCGCGCCCTGCGGCGAAACGGTGGGATACCGGATACCAGTCGCATGCCGTCGCCGAACCGTTCCCATACCTGCCGGTCCTAGCGTCCTGCACGACCACCGCAGCCACCGCGGCCGCCCACCACCACCCTGCGAGGAGATCCCGTGCTCGAAGGCTTCGGCGAAGCGCTCGCGGACCGGGAGTACTACCTGCCGCTGACCAGCGCGGCCGACCCCGGTCCGCGCTTCGCTCCCCGCGAGGTGCCACCGGGCGTGCGCGGCGCCGCCCAGGGCATCTGGACGCTCTGGGGCGATCCGCGGACCGGGCTCGCCGAGCAGGGCTGGAAGATCCACGTGTCCGCGCGGCTGGACCGCGCGCAGCACGTGCTCGACACGGTCGCCGGCATCTGCTTCTCCGAAGGCGTTCCGTTCAAGCACCTGAGCGCCCGGCTCTTCTTCCTGTTCCTCCATCACAAGCACGCCGGGCGGGCCCAGTCGGGCAAGTTCTGCGCCGTCTACCCGCCCGACACGGCAACGGCCCGCCGGCTGCTGGAGCGCCTGAGCGGCGCGCTCGACGGGGAGGAGGGACCGTACGTCCTCACCGACCGGCGCTTTCGCGACTCGCGGACCGTCCACTACCGCTACGGCTCCTTCGGTGCCCGCAGCCGGCTGCGGGCGGACGGCACCCGGGAGGGGGTCGTGCGCGACGGCTCCGGCCGCGAGGTCGCGGACCTGCGGCTGCCCGCCTTCCAGCTGCCCCCGGGGATCACGGACCCCTTCGTCGAGCACGAGGAACAGCCGCACGCGGGCCCCATCCTGATCCGCGACTACGAAGTGACCCGCGCGGTGCGCCTGAGCAACGCCGGCGGCGCCTACCAGGCCCGGGACCGGCGGACCGGCCGCACGGTCTTCGTCAAGGAGGCCCGCGCCCACAACGGGCTGGTCTTCGACGGGACCGACGCGCAGCAGCGGCTGCGGCACGAGTACCGCGTGCTGCGCGAGCTGCACGCGGCCGCTCCCGGGGTGGGCCCGGAGCCGCTGGACCACTTCACGGAGTGGGAACACGACTTCCTCGTCACCGAATACGTCGCGGGGCAGCCGCTGGTGGGCTGGCTGAGCCGGTCCTCCCCGCTGGCCCGCGCCGATCGCACGGCCGAGTCCGTCGCCGCGTACTACGAGGCGTGCCGGCGCCTGCTGGCCTCGCTGGACTCCTCGCTCGAGCGGCTGCACTCCGCCGGCTACCGGTTCGGTGACCTCAGCCCGGGCAATGTCCTGGTCACGCCCTCGGGCGGGGCCCGGCTGGTGGACTTCGAAGCGGCCTCGGCCCTGTCCGCGGCGCCCTCCGCGATGGGCACCCCGGGGTTCGCGCCGCCGCCGGGCCTGCTCCGGGCCGACACCGACCCACTGCTGCAGGACCGGTACGGCATGTCGGCGGTCGCGCTCGCCTGCCTGGCGCCGTTCAACGAGACCGCCGCACACGCGCCCGCCAACCTCGTACTGCTGCGCCGCGATCTGGCGGACCTGGCTCCGCCGCACGACCTGTGGCAGCGGGCGACCGCCTTCCACCTGACGCAGGACCGGACGGAGGACCTGACGGGCCGGGCGGAGGGCCAGGACGCCCCCGGCCGCCGCCTGCCCTCCCCCGCCGAACCGGACACCGATCCGCGCGGCTGCCTCGAGCGGCTGGCCGAGGAGGTGACCGCGGGGCTGCTGGAGATGGCTGACGCCGGCCGGCCGGACTGGGCCTTCCCGCCCTCGCCCGAGGCGTTCCGGACCAACAACGTGTGCCTGGCCTACGGCACGGCCGGGGTGGTGCACGCCCTGCACCGCGCCGGGGCCCCGGTGCCGGAGGAGATCCGCGAACGCCTGCGCCGCGACACGCTGGCGCTGCGCGGCACGCTGCCCCCCGGACTGCTCGTCGGCTCGGCCGGCATCGCCCGGGTGCTGGCGGGGCTCGGCCTGCTGGACGAGGCCCTCGACCTGCTCCGGGACGCAGACGACCACCCGCTCACCGACTCGTGCGGCACGCTGGCCGGCGGGCGGGCCGGGGTCGGCCTGGGCTGGCTCGCCCTGTACCGGCTGACCGGGGACCACAGCCACCTGGAGCGGGCCGCCGCGACAGGGGAGCGCCTGCTGCGCACCCGCGACCTGCCCGCCACCCTCGGCGCACACGATGCCCGCGGTCTGCTGCACGGCCGCTCGGGGCTCGCCCTCTTCCTCCATCGCCTGGCCCGCGACACCGGCGACGCCCGGTGCCTCGAGGCGGGTCGCCTGCTGCTCCATCAGGAGCTGGACCGGACCTTCCCGCTGGACGACGGTGCCCTGTCCATCTCCGACAACGCGCAGCTCACCCGCGCCATGCCGTACCTGGCCACGGGTGCGGCCGGGGTCGCGGCGGTGCTCACCCGCTACGTCGCCACCGCCCCGGACGAGCGCTGCGCCGCGGCGCTGCCGAGGCTGGTCGCCGGCATCCGGGTCTCCTGCGCCACGAAGGAGGCGGGCCTGTACCGGGGGCTCGCCGGCCTGACCTGGTTCCTGACCGAGCACGCCGAGCTCACCGGTACGGACGCCGCCCGCGGCGACGCCGTGCGCGCGGCGACCGGCCTGCTGAAGTACGCCGTCCCGTACCGGCGCGGCGTCCGTTTCCTCGGAGCGGGTTCGCAGCGGTTCACCGCCGACCTGTCCAGTGGCGGGGCCGGTGTCCTGCTGGCCCTGCACCGCCTGCTGGCCGGCCCGCTCCTGACGGAGCCCCACCACGCGCGTCCCCGGATCCCTGCCGCCGACCGGCGGTACCGGGCGGGCGTCCCATGACCGCCTCGGTACGGCGGCGAGCAGCTCCGTGCCGAGGCGTGCAGTTACCGACCGACACAACCCCGAGAAGAAAGCAGAGAGCACCCATGAGCCAGATCCTCGCGCTCCAGGCACTGGACACCGAGCCGGAGTCCGATTCCGTCTTCCCCTGCTTCAGCGTCGCCTGGAGCATCACCGACATCTTCCCGGACCCGATGTAACGAGCGAGCCGGTACCCGGAAGGGCCGGGACGGGTGGCCCTGCCACCGGTCCCGGCCCGGTGCGTTCTGAGGGAGCGCCTGACGACAGGACCTGAGGAGGGCTGGTCGCGGATGGCGATGGCCCGGTCGGCACGAGCGGCCGCGGTGCTCTCCGACACGTAGCGGCACCATCGCGCGCCGGGCGCAGTCGGGCAGGGGACTCACGTCACGTCACCAGGTGCAGTGACGTTCCCGCGATGCCCAGTCGTATGCTCTGGCCCCACGTCAGCTCCAGGGCGTCGCCCTCCATGCCGTCGCCGAACACCACCATCCGGTCCGACTCCACGGTCAACTGCAACCTCTGCCCCTGTCCCAGCTCACCGGCGACCATCGTCGTGCCGGTCGTGGGAGAGGGCCAGGCCTCCCGTACGAACCACAGGAGCCGCCGGTCGCCGGGGGCCGGCAGCTCCGCCCGGCTGCCGCGCTCCTGCCACAGGGAACGCAGCCAGCCGGTGGCGCCCGTGCCGGTGCCCACGAGCACCCCGGAGGATGCCTGGGCCTCGCCCGGGCCCGTGTCGCCGTCGGGGCCGAGGCGGTAGCGGGCGGTCTGGTGACCGGGCGACCCCAGGTAGATCTCGTTGAGTGCGAGAAGGCGCTGGGTGTCGTCGGCGACGGCCTCGACCATGGTCAGCTCATCTGCCGTGCCACCGGCAGCGGTCGCCGCACGCAGCAGGGCGGCCGCGTCGGCGCAGCGGTGGCGGACCAGGACCCCCGGGTTGCGCCCCGGGTCGGTGTCGATGCCCACCACCGGCTGTCCGTGCAGGTACTTCGCGGTGTTGGCGACCAGACCGTCCTGGCCGATCACGACCACCACGTCCTCCGGAGCGAACAGGAAGCGGTCCAGGTCCGCCCGCTCCACCCGGGAGCTGCGCCAGGTGAGCGGCACCGCAGCCGCCACCTGGCGCAGAGCATGCAGGGTGCGCTCGTGGCGGCGGTGCACCTCGTCGATCGACCGGCCGCGGCTGGAGAGGAAGAACGCGGCCTGCCCGTGCGTCCCGTGCCGGGCGAGCAGTTCCTCGTACTCGGTCCGGCGGTGCACGAGGACCGCCCGCGGGGCCAGGCTCACGCGCCCGTGCCGCCTTCCGAGCGTCCGAGCCTGGTGAGGAGCCCCGTGAGGACGTCGGGCGAGAGCGTGATGCTCTCGATCCGCGGCAGGTTCTCCGCCAGCCGGGTCGCCGCCAGGGCGTGCAGGGTTCCGGGGGCGGCTTCGTCGTGTACGCGCAGCCAGGCGGCCTGGACCTCGGCGCGCGCCGCACCCGTCTCGCGCGCCGCCTCGGCGTCCGCGCGTGCCAGGCTGACCTTGCGCGCCGCCTCGGTCTCGGTCCGGATTCCGTCCGCCGCCGCCTTCTCCTCGGCCTCGCGGCGGGCGTTGGTGCCGCGCTGGTCGATCAACTGCTCCTCGCGCCTGGCCAGTTCGATCTGACTGGCCAGTTCGTTCTCGGCGATGGCGCGCTCACGTTCGACGGCGACGGCCCGCCGTTCATAGGTGGCCCGGTCCGCCTCCTGCTGGATCTGCTCGCGGGCCGGAGTGCGCAGGGCGCGCTCCACGTCGGCCTCGGGGCGGATCGCCACGACCCTTACGGCCACCACCTCGATGCCGGTGGCCGGGAGCCTGGGCTCGGCGGCGAGGCCGGCGGCGACGCTCGTCCGCACCGAGGTGACACCGTCGACCAGGGCGACGGCCAGCGGAGTCCGGGCCAGTACGTCCAGCGCGTGCTGCTGCGCGCTCTCGGTGAGGAGGGTGGCGATCTGCTCCAAGGGGGCCCCGCGCCAGCTCCCGGTGTCCGGGTCGACGGAGAAGTCGAGCCGTTCCGCGGCTTCGGCCGGGTCGCTGATCCGGTAGGTGACGGTGGCCTGGACGGCGACGTCCTGGAAGTCGGACGTTCGGGCATGGAACGCCATGGCCAGCTCCCGGTCGTCGACCGGCACTTCGGAAAGCGCCGCCGAGAGCGACCTGTACCAGAAGCTGAGCCCCCGCCCGTCGTGGACGAGCCGGCCGCGCCTGTGGTGGCGTATGTGGGTGGTGGGCGCGGAGCGCAGATGGCGCCATCCGAAGCGCCGGGTGATGTCGGCCATGGCGGACCCCCTTCATTTCGTCAACGCGACGATAAGGGACCCCGCCCATATCGTCAAGGGGACGAAAAGAGAACCGGCCCCGGCCCCGCACCGCAGTCCTTCAGGCGGACGCCGAGGAGATCTGCGGGTTCATCAACCGGCACGGCCTGGCGATGCTCCTGCGCCGCTGCGGAGCCGAGCTGTCCCCCGTCGAGATCCTGACCGACCACTACGCGGCGACGCACAGCCACCCCGCGTGGCGTTACCAACTGGCCCCGATGGACGCGACCGTGCTGTTCCGGGCGGTCCGAGAGGACCCGCGGGCCTCGGCACAGCTCATGGCGGCCGCCCTTGCCCTCCTGCCCGGCCTACCGGCCGAGTGCGCCGCGGCCGAAAACGAACTCCGGGCCCGTCTCGAGCGCAACACACCGACAGCGTAGTCACGAGCAGGGAGGGAGCTCGGCGCGCCCGGCCGGCTTCCGAACCGAGCAGAGCCCTGCAGGGCGCTCGGTCCCGGGCTGTCACACCCCCGTCATACGCTTCCCGTCATGAGCGTCTCTCTCTACTACAGCGCGCACCGCACGACACCGCTGACCGAGGCCGAGTCGGCCTCCGTCGCCCGCGTCGTCGCCGCGCACGCGGCGTCATTTCCGTACGACGACGAGGAAAGCCTGTACCTGTACGACCGGCGTACGGCCGGGCCGCACGAGATCGTCGCCGGGTCCACCAAAATGCCACGCGATCCCGGTCGCCTGATGCCCGTGATCGCCCATGTGCTGGACAGCATGACGGAGTTGCGCCGGGCCACGCCGGATGCGGAGTGGCGCGTGCACATGGACGACCTCGATGTCCCGTGGGACGAGGCCGAAGGGTACGCCCTGCCCGGGATGCGCGACGCGGACCTGATCGCCGGGCTCGCGGCGGTCCACGGTGGAGAGGTGGCAGCGGAATGACGGAAGGGAGCACGGGAAAGGCCCTGGCGCCCACGCCGGAGCAGCAGAGCCTCATCGAGTTCGGGGAGGCGCTGCACCGTCGCATCGCCGCAGAAGCCGATACCGCTCACGTGCTGCTGCCCGAGGACGACGCGGTGGCTGTCGTGCACCGCGCGCGGGGCGGTGGGACGATCCTCGTGGCAGCCGACCGGTCGGTGCTCTTCTCCGGCTCCGCGCTCGACATCGGCGCCGCCCTGATCGACTTCCGGGCCGGCAGGCGTACACCCGTGGAGCGGTTCCGGTAGCGGGAGACGTGCGGGGCGGCCCGCTGAGAGCCGCGCTCAGGTCGGGTAGCCGATCGACGCGATGGTGTCACCGAGCTGCGCCAGCGTCACGGCGGGATTCAGGGCAGCCACCGCATCCGGCGTGAGAGGCCGCAGCCGGTAGACGTCGATGACTGCGTCCAGGTGCACCGGTCTGCCGTAGTACCTCTGGGCCCATGCCTGGTAGTTCTCTGGCGTCCCCTCGACCAGGCGGCGAAAAAGCCAGTCGGATCCGTCCGGAACGGCACGGCCGCCGTCGGAATCGACCTCTCCCGTCCGCCACTGCTCGTCAGCGGTCTCCCGCCACAGGCAGACGGTGATGTGCGGGATGCCCTCCCGCCGGAACGCCGGATCCTCGACGCAGGACCGGAACACCTCCGGGACGGTGTCGACCACACCGGGCCACGGCGTCCCGTCGCCCGCGTACGGGCTCATCGGGGACGCGTGGTCGAATCCGCGGATGTACGCTCCGGCCGCCGAGAAGACGACGGAGTACGCGTCTCCCCCGCCGTTCTCCATCGAGGCCAGCTCCTGCGTCGCGGACCAGTGGGCGTCGAACCGGTGGTGGCGCAGCTCCGGTGCACCGGGCTGGAGGATCGCGTCCAGCATCGCCATCGAACGGCACAGGTCTCGCAGGGAGGCGATATCCGGCAGTCGGCGAGCGAGATCACGAGCGTTCATCGGGCCATCCCCTCACGCGGCGACGGAACGGCGGACCGGAGGACCCGGACACGTACCCGCTACGGGCCGCGGCCGCCCGCCGGTCGGGCACGGACACGGCTCGGGCGAATCGCCGGCTTGATGTGAGCGAGGGGGACCCTCGGCGCCCCTTTCCGAGAAGGCGGGCCAGAGGTTATCTTGAACGCGTTCAGATCAAGCGCGTTCAAGGGGGTCACGTGTACTTCTCAGCCATCGACTTGGTTGCGGTTCTGCTCTTCTTCTTCGTGCTGGTTCCCCTGGGTCTCGCCCTCGCGGTCGCGAACTGCCGCGCGTGCAGGGCCCGTCGGAGCGGGTAACTGCTCGACGTCCTGGTTCGGCGTGCGCTCCGGGACGGGTCAGCGCAGCAGCGCTCCGCGCAGGGTGATGCCGTGCCGTGTGCGCAGCCGCCTCAGCTCCCACATCGCCACGGCGGTGACGGACAGGGGCGCTCCGAGGATGAAGACGATCCGGACGGCGAACGGCACGCCTTCGTAGGTGCCCCGGATCATGTCGAAGAGGGCCACTTCCCATACGAGGAGCGCCGCGAGGAGCGGCGGGACCGTCTCATGGAGGTCCGCCGTACGGAATACGTGGACCAGCGACTGGCCGATGCCGTACAGGCCGAAGGGGGCGAGCCACAACAGGAAGGCACCCAGGGCGAACAGCAGGGCCACCCGCCCCGCGGAAGACGTCCAGTCCGTTTCCTCGGTCACGTAGCCGAGCCCGGTGATCAGCCGCGGCGCACCGAGCGTGACGACCAGCACGAGCAGCGCCCCGGCGGGCTTGACCGCGCGCCGCAGGAACATGCGCCGGTGGGGCGGGCGGGCCGCCGCGATGAACGCGGCGACCGCGACCGGGAAGGTCACCGCCAGCACGATGAGTGTGGTGCGGATCTGGGCGAAGCGGTCGTCGACGACGGCATCGGCGTCCGGCACCACCCCGTAGGAGAGCAACATCCAGGTGAGGGCGGCCAGTCCGATGAGCGTGCGCAGGACCTGGACCTTCTTCACCACCGGATCGTGCACACGGTCCGGCCGGGACGGCGTGAACACGGCGCGCCCCACGGCGATCGGGTTGAACAGGCGCCCGAAGGTCAGTCGGCGCGCGGGAGCGGAAGCCGAAGCCGCCGGAGGCCACCCCGCAACGGGCGGCTGCCCTTCTCCGTACGGATTCCACGGCGTTCGGCCGCCACTGCCCTCTGCACTCATCCACGCGCCCTTCCTGTCCGCTGTGCCGAATCACGGGGAGGATAGGCGGATCCCGATCCGCAGGACAGCCCCGGGGTGCCCGAGGGGCGGGCAGCGCGTAGCCATGCTGGAGGCGGCGTTGCCGTTCACTGCACGGCCGACAACAGCTCTGAAAACCTGTTACGCGGATCCCGTTCCGCACCCATAGGGTGTGCGTACCGCGGCGGGGGGCTGTAGCGCAGAGGTAGACGCGCCCTCTTGGCAAGAGGGGAGGACGCCGGTTCGAATCCGGCCTGCTCCCCCGCCGCGCGTATTCCGGAACGACCGGCGCCCCCGGACGCGCGTGCATCGATACCGCCCACTGCGTCGGGGTACGGCCGGCCCGGAAGACCGAGCCCGCAGGCACAGCCCGGACCGTCCTCGCCCTGTGCAACGCTGGCACCGACCGACGTACGTGCTGCCGATCCTCTCATCCGGCCGGGCCCCTCGGGTCAGGCCTTCGTTCACAGGTGTCGGTCACCCTCGGCACGGGCTGAAGAAATTGCTTCGGGAGCACCGATGAGTTCGGTGCGCGGGGACGGTCTTACCTACGAAAGGCCCGACAGCCGAAGGAGAAGCACCATGACCGAGACCGTGACCCGCACCTTGGAGTCGGACGGCGCCACGCTCGCGTACGACGTACGTGCCGCGGATGCCGGGGTGGCAGGCGGAGTCCGGCCCACGCCGCTGTTCCTGATCGGCTCCCCCATGGACGCCTCCGGCTTCGGCACGCTGGCCTCGCACTTCACCGACCGGACCGTGCTCACGTACGACCCGCGGGGCGCAGGCCGCAGCATCCGTACCGACGGGGCCTCGGAGAACCTGCCGCAGGAGCACGCGGAGGACCTCCGGCGGGTGATCGAGGCTGCCGGAACCGGCCCGGTCGACGTGTTCGCCAGCAGTGGCGGCGCGGTCAACGCGCTGGCCCTGATCGCCCGCCACCCGGATCTGGTCCGCACCCTCGTCGCGCACGAGCCGCCCGCGGCCCAGGTCCTCCCGGACCGGGAGGCGGTACTCGAGGTGTGCGCCGACATCCACGCCACCTACCTGCGCGCCGGCACCGGCCCGGCGATGGCCAAGTTCATCGCGGCGGCCAGCCGCAAGGGCCCCTTCCCTGCGGACTGGCAGGACGAGCCCGCGCCGGAGCCGGCGGCCTTCGGCCTGCCGACCGAGGACGACGGCACCCGCGGGGACCCGCTGCTGGGGCAGAACATGCGCGGCTGCACCTCGTACCGGCCCGAATTCGAGGCGCTTCGCGCCGCGGAGACACGGATCGTCGTGGCGGTCGGCAAGGAGTCGGAGGGCCAGTTCCCCGCGCGGGCCGCGGTGGGCGTCGCCGAGCAGCTGGGCACCGAGCTGACGCTGTTCCCCGGCGACCACGGCGGCTTCCTGGGCGGCGAGTACGGCCAGCACGGCGAGCCGGAGGCGTTCGCACAGGCCCTGCGCGGGGTGCTGGAACAGGCATGACCGGCCCTCCGGCTCGAGGGAATCTCGAGCCGGAGGGCTGGGGCAGCGGGCCGACGTTGGTGTAGTTGCCGTTCACGAGCGTCGAGATCCACGCGGTGCCGTTGTTCTTGCAGAAGAACAGGCTGTCCGAGGTCCGGCCCACCTTGTCCCGGATACCGCTGGTACCGATCTTGCGGAAGGAGATGCCGCCGCCGTCCTCGGCCTTGGACACCCGTGCTCGCCTTGGAGAAGAGGATCGAGCTGTTCGGCGTCGTCTGGTTGCAGTACGCGGACGAGGCACTCGCGGGAGTCACAGGGCCGGCCAGCAGGACGGCCGTCACGGACGTGGCCGCGGCAAGCGCGGCCACCAGGTTTTACCTCACGGGTCGTCCCCGTTCTCGCGCTCGAAGTTCCCGGGTCGGGCGCGTGCGGTGTGAAGGAAGACGCCCGTGCGCGTGGAGTGGCCGGCCCCCCGCTCGGCATTGGCCGCCGCTGCTCCTGGGACGTCCTCGTCCGTCCTGCGCCGCGTGCGGCCGACCCGCATCCTGGACGCGTTCCTTGAGGGGCACCGGCGGGAGTTGCGGAGCCGGGATCGGGGGGCCGTCGCGGCCCCTCCCCCGCACGCACAGCGCCATCCGGTTCGCGCTGGGCGCAGCCCCGGCGGCCGGGGGACATCGCGCCCCCCAGAACGGCTGCCGGCGCGGCCACCACCCCGCCGGTCACACGCCGACACCCGCCCCCGGCCGACCAGGAGGACAGGCTCTCGGAGGCACGCCGGCCGGGTCTCCGCAAGGGCTCCGCTTGACTGGTGGTCGGCACGACAGGTAGGGAGAGGCTGTTCATCGCGCAAGGTGTGAAACGGGGGACCTATGAAGCCGCTCGAAACGGGCGATCCCACCTCGCTCGGCGAGGGCCGCTACCGGCTGGTGGGACGGCTCGGCCAGGGCGGCATGGGCGTGGTCTACCTGGGCCGCTCCCGGTCCGGCCGTGCGGTCGCCGTCAAGGTCGTACGTCCCGAGCTGAGCACCGAGCCCGGGTTCCGGCGCAGGTTCGCCGACGAGGTCGCGGCCGCGCGGAGGGTCGGCGGCTTCCACACCGCGCCGGTGGTCGACGCCGACCCGGAGGGGGAGCCGGCCTGGCTGGTGACGGCCTTCGTGCCCGGTCCCACCCTGCAAGCGGTACTCGCGCGCGTCGGATCGCTGCCCCTGGACACGCTCACCGTGCTGGCCGCCGGCCTGGCCGAGGCGCTCGAGGCGATCCACCGAGCGGGGGTCATCCATCGCGATCTCAAGCCCGCGAACATCATCGTCGCGGAGGACGGACCGCGTGTCATCGATTTCGGCATCGCGCGCGCCCTGGACGGAACGTCCCTGACCCAGACCGGCCTGCAGGTCGGCACGCCGGGATTCCTGGCACCCGAGCAGCTCACCGGCAGTGGCGTGCTCACCCCCGCGGTCGACATGTTCGCTCTGGGGGTCGTGCTCACCCAGGCGGCGGGCGGCGCCCCCTTCGGCGACGGCCCGTCCGCGGCCAGGCACTACAAGGTGGTCTACGAGGAGCCGGACCTGGCCGCGGTGCCCGGTGAACTCCGCGCAGCGATCGGCGCCTGCCTGTCCAAGGATCCGGCGGCACGGCCCACACCGGCCGCCTTCCTCGGTACCCTCACCGTCCGCCACCCAGACGGTGGCTCCTGGCTGCCGGAGGCGGCGACGCAGCTGCTTCCCGCCCCGGAACCGGCGGTGCGTCCCACCGGGCCGGACGGCCCGTCGGGCACCGCGCAGGACCTCGCGGAACCGGACGCCGTCCCGCCCGTCGTCGCGGAGCCCCGTACGGAACAGCCGCGCACGGTGACGGGACCCGCGGCGCGGCTCTCCCCCGCCCCCGCCCCCGCACAGGTGCCGCAGGCGGTTGCGGAGAAGCCCCGGCGGCGGCGCCGCGCGGTGGTGGCGGCGGTGCTCGTGGCGTCTCTCGCGGTCGTCGGCCTGTACGTGTGGCAGCCCTGGAGGGACTCCGCCAAGGACCGTTCCAAGTCCGGCGCCGCCACGCCCACCGGATCCGCCGCTGCCCCCGTCCCTGCCCCGTTCCCGGCCGATCCCCTGCTGATCCGGCAGGACACCGCCCCGGGCTGGCCCGGGACGTGCCACGGCGTCATCGCCCGCCGGGACGCGGCGACGGAGAAGCCCGTGGGGCTCATCGCAGGGAGCGCAGGCGCATGCGACACCCTGCCCCAGTGGTCCCCCGACCGCAGGTCGTTCGCGTTCACCCGCAGCACGCCCGAGGGCACGGCCGTCTGGACCGCCAGTGCCGACGGTTCGAACGCTCGGCGGATCACCTCCATCGTCGGCGGCAGGGTGTCCTGGTCGCCGGACGGCAGCCGGCTCGCCGTGCTCCGCAAGAAGGACGGTGTCCAGCAGCTGTTCGTGGTCGGCGTCGCCGACGGCACGGCTCGCCAGCTCACTTCGGGCGGGGGCCAGGTCGAGGATCCCGCGTGGTCGCCGGACGGCAAGAGCATCGCGGTCTGCCTGGAGACGGGGCCCGGGAACTGGCAGATCCACGTGGTCGACCCCGCCGACCCGAACCGGGCGCCACAGCAGGTGACCCGGCTGCCCCATCCGGCACTCGACCCGGTGTGGTCACCCGACGGCACCACCTTCGCCTACACGGCGGGGACGTACGGCACGAACACTCAGGGCGACATCCGCCTCGTGGGCGCCGACGGCAGTGACGATCGTGAACTGGTCGCCACCAGTGCCCATGAGATGGACCCCGCCTGGTCCGTCGACGGCACGTGGGTGGCCTTCGTCCGCGGTCCGTACGAGAAGCCCGTGATCTGGGCCGTGCGCGCGGACAAGACCGGCGAGCGCGCGCTCACCACCGGCGCCACCACCGAGGGGCATCCCGCCTGGCGCTGACTCCCGTCGGCGGGGGGACCGGGTGGTGACCGGGTGTCGGAGGCCGGCGGGACGTGTCCGGATGGGCTGAAGCCGAATCCATGGGAGGGGGGCGGCAGCTCGAAGCCGCGGCCGCCCCCTCGCGGGTCACCCCGCCGAAGCCCTGCGCCAGGCCGCGAGGTTCAGTGCTCGCAGAGGGAGAATTCCCGCTCGTAGAGCTGCTCGTTGTGTTCGGCGACGAAGAACTTGCGTTCCTGCATGAGTTGTTCGCGGTAGACCGCGGCCTGTTCAAGCGTCATGGTCGAGGTGTCGGACCACGGTTGCTGCGGAGGCACGTCGGACGTCGAGACGATGGTCTCCGACGGGTCGACCAGGAAGAACGCGAGGATCTTGCGGTATCCCGGGCGGGTGGGGTCCGCGAGGCGGAAGTCGCCGACGCGGTGCTGCAGAATGTTCGGGAACGCCAGGCAGCGGCCCGCCGGCGTCGATGCCGATCCCAGCATCTGGTTCAGCGCGTCCTCGTCCTCCAGGCCGTAGACCTCACGCAGCCCGTCGTCGTCGTTCTGCTCGTAGTCCGGGTCGTCGAGTGCCGCCCGGAAACTCAGCCGGCTTTCGGTGATGTTCTCGCTGTCCCAGTAGTAGATGCCGGTCGAGACGATCCGCTCGTTCAGCATGCCCTCGACGTGCCAGGAACCACCGGCGTACTCGGGCTTGTCCGGGGTCAGGTGGATGGTGGCGAGCTTGACGATGACCTGAAGGCGGCGGCCACGCAGGTCGACCCGGGCGGATTCGTCGGGCGCCTCGGGCACGGTGAACTCCGGGGCCTCCGGGATGACCGGGCGGCGGTTCTCCCACCATTCTTCGTGGGCGGATTCCCACGCACGGAGGGCTTCCTGGTGGGCCGCGGGATCGCTGTACGAGGACTTGTTCGGATACTCCGGTTTCGAGTCGTACCACCCGTAGGGATCGGCCTCGATCCGCAGGGGCCGCGGATGACGCAGATCCGTGAGCACCTTCTCCCACAGCGGGAGCATCCGTGCGAACAAGTCCGGCAGGACGGAATGCAGTTCGTGATGCGTCTCGGGATGGACGTTGTTGACATACGAGCGGAAGGCGACATCGCCGTCGTCACTGACGTCCACGTCCGTGGGCAGCCACTGGAACCTCTCCGAGAACTCGTACTTCGAGTAGCGGGTCGTCGGATTCTGCCAGGCCCGCTCCGGTGCGCCGCTCGCCTCCCTCACCAGGCAGAACATCGAGGGATGAACCAGATCCAGAACCTGGCCGTCCGATCCGGGGTGCCAGTCCTGTTCCTCTTCGGGCACCTCTTCCAGAACCCGGACCGCCTCGCGCAGCCGGAACCTGAGCGTGTCGTCGACCAGTGCGTCCGACTGCCACACCCCGTCAACGGCGGACACCTCGATGCCCGTTCGTCCGTCCCGCAGCGCGGCGTAGTGCCCGAGTTCGGCAAAGACGTAGCGAAGCTGCGCTTCGGTGAGGCCCTGGGCGAGCGCCTCCTGCGTCCACCGGGCCACGATGTCGGCGTCGTTCATCTTGTCGAACCACCCCGGCTTCGCCCTGAGGTGCGCGCTGCACTGCATGATCCCGAGTTCCCGCAGGGTCCGGGGTTTCGCAAACGATATGGAACGGGACGCAGTAAAGGGCAGCGGAAAAGCAGACAGGCCGGTCAATTCTCTTGGTCCTTGCAGTCGGTGTGCGGTGGCGGGAAGGATAGTGCAGCAGACTGACACCGCCCGCCCGTGGTCCTGTCATCGCTGGCCCGGGAGCCAGGGCCGCTTCAGCTGCGGTGTGCGGCCCCTCCTCTCCCGCACTGCGCTTCCCGGCTCAGTCACCAGCAGGGCCGGACGGCCCTTCTCCGGGACAGCAGGTCCTGCTCATTCCGCCTCGGACCCCGCCCCCCCGGCGGCTCCATGCCCGGTAAGCCTCCGGAGCGGTGGGCAGGGTCGGGTAGATGCGGTCGACGCCCACCGAAGCGCTCAGACCGTAAGCGTCCTGGTCCTCGCGGAGTTCCTGTTTGACCCCGGCCAGTACCCCGACCGAGCCACGCCCGGCGGTACCCCCTGAGACCGGGAGGCAGCGGGGACGGCCTCCCACGTGCGGACACCGGGCTCCCCGCTGACGGTGCACTTGGCAACTCCGCGTCGGCATCTGCCGCGCTTCAGTCGTTCCCGAGCGTGGACGCGTGGTCGGGGACGGCGTTCTGGAGGTCCTTGGGAGGTCGCTGGTATCCCGAGGAAGGAGGACGGGGCGGCATGGTGAGCGACGGCAGGGCCACGTCCGCGTAGGGAAGCGAGGACAGCAGGTGGGCGATCATGTTGAGTCTCGCGCTGCGCTTGTCGTCGCTCTCGACCACGTACCAGGGGGCGTCCACCGTGTCGGTGTGGACGAGCATTTCGTCCTTGGCCCGCGAGTACGCCTCCCAGCGCGTGAGGGACTCCAGGTCCATCGGGGAGAGCTTCCAGCGCCGCAGCGGGTCCTGTGCCCGGGCGCGGAACCGCTCCTCCTGCACTGCGTCGCTGACGGAGAACCAGTACTTGCGGAGCAGGATCCCGTCTTCGACGAGCATGCGCTCGAAGAGCGGACACTGACGCAGGAAGAGCCGGTGTTCCGCCGGTGTGCAGAAGCCCATGACGTGCTCGACTCCGGCGCGGTTGTACCAGCTGCGGTCGAACAGGACGATCTCACCGGCGGCGGGCAGGTGCTCGACGTAGCGCTGGAAGTACCACTGGCTGCGCTCCCGCTCCGTCGGCGTGGGCAGGGCCGCGATGCGTGCGACACGGGGGTTGAGGTGCTCCGTGACACGCTTGATCGTTCCTCCCTTGCCCGCCGCGTCGCGGCCCTCGAAGACGACCACGAGCCGAGCACCCTCCGCACGCACCCACTCCTGGAGTTTGATCAGCTCCGTCTGGAGCCGCAGCAGCTCGTCCTCGTAGACGGCCTTCTTCAGGCTCATGGCGCATCCTCCCCGTCGTCGTCCGGCGCTTCGATCAAAGTCAGTCACGGCGGGCATCCGCGCGCAACGACGCCCATCGGGCCCGGGCGTGTCGATACGCTGACCGTGGATCGGGCAACCGAGCGGGCCGTAGGAGGGGAAGCGCGTGGGTGTGGGGGATCCGTTGACCCGGGTACCGCGGATGCGGCTGGACGAACTGCTGGACGAACTCCAGGTGCGCATCGACGAAGTACGCGGCACCCGCGACCGGGTGCACAGCCTCCTGGAGGCCGTGGTGTCGGTGGGGCGGGAGCTGGATCTCGCCCAGGTGCTCCGGCGGATCGTGGAGGCGGCCGCGCTGCTCGTCGACGCCGAATACGGCGCGCTGGGAGTGATCGGCCCCGACGGCCGCACGCTCTCGCAGTTCCTGACCGTGGGACTCATGGATGAGGAGATCACCGAGATCGGTCCCCTGCCGGCCGGCCACGGCCTGCTCGGGGAGGTCATCCACCACCCGGAGCCACTGCGCCTGACCGATCTCGGCGCGCACTCCTCTTCCCACGGCTTTCCGGCCCATCACCCGCCCATGCGCACCTTCCTCGGTGTGCCGATCCGGGTCCGCGACGAGGTGTTCGGCAACCTCTACCTGACCGACAAGCGCGGCGGGATCGACTTCGACACCGAGGACGAGGCAGTGATCTCCACCCTCTCGGTGGCGGCGGGCGTGGCGATCGACAACGCGCGGCTCTACGAAGGCGCGCAGCGCCAGCAGCGATGGCTCAGGGCCAATGCGGAAATCACCGAAAGCCTGCTGTCCGGCAGCTCCCGCCCGGCGGTGCTGGAGCTCATCGCCCGCCGCGCACAGGAGATCACCGCGGCACGCCTCGCGGACATCGCCATGCCCGTGGCCGGTATCGACGGCCTGGTCGTGGAGTTCGCCGTCGGTGCGGACGCACGCGCGCGGCAAGGCCTCGTCGTCCCCTTCGCCGGCACGCTCTCCGGAGCCGCGCACGCGGCCGGCAGGCCCGTGACGGCCGTGCTGGCCCCGGCCGACGCACGCTACCCGGCCGAGGCCCAGGTGCAGGACGGACTGGGGCCCGCAGTGGCCGTCCCGTTGGGCACCGCGGCCGGCGAGAGCAGGGGCGTCCTGCTGCTCGCCCGCGCGGCGGGAGAACCGGTGTTCGGCGAGGGAGAGCTGGAGCCCCTCGTCGCCTTCGCAGGTCAGGCCACACTTGCCCTGGAGCTGGCGGAGCGGCGCCGGGACGCCGAGCAGATAGCACTGCTGGAGGAGCGCGACCGGATCGCCCGTGACCTGCACGACCTGGCCATTCAGCGGCTCTTCGCCACCGGCATGACCTTGCAGAGTGCCGCTCGTCTCGTCGAGCACGAGGGGGCCGCCGACAGGGTCGGCCGGGCGGTCGACGACCTGGACGAGACGATCAAGATCATCCGGTCGACGATCTTCGGGCTGCGCACCAAGGACCGCGAGAGCGGCCCCGGCCTGCGGGCACGCGCCGCCCGCGCCGTCGGCGACGCGGCCACCACCCTCGGTCACCCGCCACGTCTGAGCATGGAGGGTCTGCTCGACACCGACGTTCCGCCGCAGATCGCCGACCACGTGATGGCGGTACTGGGCGAACTCCTCAGCAACGCGGCCCGCCACGCACAGGCGACCCGGGTCGGCGTGACCCTCAAGGCCGGGCGGGGTGAGGTCTTGCTGACCGTCTCGGACAACGGGAAGGGCATGGCGGCCCAGGGGCGCAGGAGCGGCCTGCGCAACCTCGACGAGCGGGCGCAGGGCCTGGGCGGGTCCTTCACCCACGAGAGGCCCGACGAGGGTGGCACCAGGCTCGTCTGGCGGGCACCTCTGCCCACGGGGAGCTGAGAACGGGGGCGAGGGGGTCAGCTCCGGACCGCCGGCACGGGCCGCGTCGGGTCCGCCTCCAGCCGGAACCCGGTGACAAGATCAGGGCGGATCCGCAGGGCGCCGGTCATCGGGTGCGTCACCCAGGGACACAGCAGGTGCGCGTACCGGTCCGCCTCTTCGGTGTCGGCCACCACCCTCGCGTAACCGGTGACGACGACGCTCCAGCCGAGGTGCGTGACGGGATCGATGACGTCCGCTTCGTAGGCCACCACCACACCGGGGGCGTCGTAGGGCGCCGCCAGAGAGCCCAGTGCCCCGTCCTCATGGATCCGGATGATGATGTCCTCGCCCACGACGAGATGGTTCACCGGACGGACGGCGGGCAGCGCGTGGTGCGTGAAGACGATGCGCCCCAAGGACACCGTCGTGAGCAGCCGCAGGGCCTCGGCCCTGTCCAGCTCCCGCATGTGCCGGGCGGCCGTCGTCCCGACGAACCGACCGCCGGGTCCCTGTATGGCTTCCTGATCCATGGCGTACACCTCACGAAGCGACGAGCTGCAGGTCGCGGTCTGCGGCGAGCACCCGCATGGACCTCACCACCAAGGGCGGCACATCGCACAGCAGGAGCCGCGTTCCCTCCGCACGACAGCGGCGGTGCAGACCGATGAAGAGGTCGATGCCCGCACTGTCGCAGAAGGAGAGGTCGCACAGGTCCAGGATGATGTTCCGGTGGCCGGATCGGGCGAGTTCGCGCAGGCGCGGCCCCACTTGCTCCGCCGTGTAGAAGTCGAGCTCTCCGGCCAGGGCGATTCTCAGGCCGCGGTCGTCCTGGGCCACGGTCTTCAGGTCGATCAAGGCGGTCGTCATGACGTCCTCCGCGCTGCGTGCGGCTCCGTCGAGTCGCGCCGTTCCCCGTCCGCCATCAGTTCATCGGGGGGCGAGTGCACTCCGGAAGGCCCGGCAGGCCCTCCGGACAGGGCCGAAGGTCCCTTTCTCACGAGGCCGCCCGGTAACCGCCGCGCGGGCAGCCCCACCGTTGAGGGGCCGATCGGCCCTGTCCGTTCGGCCCGTGGAGAAGGCAGGATGCCGGTGTTCGTGTGCCCAGGACGAACCCAGGCGAAGGAGTTGCGTCATGACCGGCAGCAGTGCCCCCTCCCCCGCGACGGAGCCCATCAGCGTCTTTCTCCTCGACGATCACGAAGTCGTCCGCCGGGGGGTCCACGACCTGCTGGACGCCGAGCCCGACCTCACCGTGGTCGGTGAAGCGGGCACGGCGGAACAGGCGCTGATCCGCATCCCCGCACTGCGCCCCCGGGTCGCGATCCTGGACGTACGGCTCCAGGACGGCGACGGGGTCAGCGTCTGCCGGGAGCTGCGCTCACGGATGCCCGAGCTGGCCTGCCTGATGCTCACGTCGTTCGACGACGAGGAGGCACTCCTGGACGCCGTGATGGCAGGGGCCTCCGGCTACGTCCTGAAGCAGATCACCGGCACCGACCTGGTGACCGCCGTCCGGACGGTGGCCTCCGGCCAGTCGATGCTCGACCCCGGCGCCACCACGCGGCTGATGGCCCGCTTGCGCGGCGACGTTCCCGAGGAGGAGCACGTACCGGGGCTCCCGGGCTTCACGGACCGGGAGAAGGAGATCCTCCTCATGGTCAGTGAGGGTCTCACCAACCGGGAGATCGGCAAGCAACTGCACCTCGCGGAGAAGACCGTCAAGAACATCATCTCGCGGCTCTTCATCAAACTCGGCGTGGAGCGGCGCGTCCAGGCCGCGGTGATCGCCAGCCACGCGCTGACCCGGCCCGGCCGGCACCCGGCCCCTGCCGCGGAGTAGGAGCCGTCCGCGGGAAGGGCGGGGCACGCCCTACGACCGCGTCCCCGGCTCCGTCGTTCGCCCGCCGTCGGCCCGGTGGTCAGCGGTGCGGGACGACGGCAACGGGGCAGGCCGCGTGGTGGAGCACGGCGTGGGCCACCGACCCGATCCGCGCGCCCACCGCCGACTCCCGGACCCGGCGGCCGACGACGACCAGCCGGGCGTCCGACGCTTCGGACAGCAGCACGTGGCCGGCGCTGCCCCGCTCCACGTGCGCGACGACCTCCACCTCGGGGAACCTCAGCCGCCACGGCTCCAGCGCCTGATCCAGGGCGGCCGTCTCGAACGGCTCCAGCCCGCCGAACTGCTGGGCGATCCACATCGAGCCGGGGCTGTAGCCGTAGACCGGGGGCAGGCTCCAGGCCCGGACCGCGCGGAGCGGGACTCTGCGCGCCGCGGCCGCCTCGAAGGCGAAGCGCAGTACCTCGGCGGACTCCTCCACACCGCCCTGCTGCCCGACGACGACCTCGCCCTCGGCTCCCCCGGACACCGTCCTGCCGTCCCGGGCCCGGACGGAGACGACGGGGCACTCGGCGGAGGCGATCAGCTGCTGCCCGTAGGAGCCCAGCAGGAAGCCTGCCAGCGCGCCGTGCCCGCGGGTGCCGAGCACCAGCATCTCCGCGTTCTTGGCGGCGCCCAGCAGGGCCGGCACAGGGACGTCCGGCACGACTTCCGCGGAGAGCGAGAGCCGCGGATGGCGGTGGGTGAGCCCGGCCTCCGTCTCCTCGAGGATCTCCTGGGCCCGGCGGGCCTCGGTGCCGCGGTCCTGGACGACCGGGACGGCGAGCGGCTGCCACAGCCAGGCGTGGACCACGTGCACGTGCATGTCGCGGCGCACGGCTTCCCGCGCGGCCCAGTCGGCAGCGGCCCGGCTCTCGGGGGAACCGTCCACTCCGACGACGAAGGTGCGCTTCACAGGTCTGTCCTCCGTACTGATGCGCGAGGCATCGGGGTCACCGGCAGGGTCGGTGGCGCCGGCCGGGGGAGGACCGGGCGCCACCGGGATTCACCCTCCTCGGGCCGGGCAGCTGCGGAAAAGGGCCGATCGTCCCTCTCCGAGGGACGGTCCTCCCCTGCCGGCGGCACCCTGGCACGGCGCAGGATGCCGGTATCGGCTCGGTCGACGAACGTCCCGGACCTCCGCACGCAGGAGCGGACATGACCGCGTTGACCGCGTATTCGATCTCGGAGCTGGATGCCCACTGGCGCGCCGCCGACTACCTGGCTGTCGGCCGGATCTACCTCATGGGCCATCCCCTGCTGGCCGAACCGCTTCGGCCGGAGCACATCAAGCCGCGGCTGCTCGGCCATGGGGGCACCTCCCCCGGCCTGAACCTGGTGCACACGCACCGGCCGGAGGAGCTCTTCGACGCCGACGGCCGCCCGACGGCGCAGGTCCTGGCCTGTGTCCCGGAGGGCGGGCGCCGCCCGGCCGCCGTGCCGTACGCGAACGGAGGCCGTCTGCTGCGGCCTCCGCCGCTGCCCGCGCTCGACGCGCACGCCGTGGCCGATCACGCCCTGCGAAGCCGCGACCCGGTCAATGTGATCGTCGCCGGCGAGCAGTCCCGCTTCGACTGGCTAGTGCCGAGCACGACGCGCTCTTCACGACCGACAGGCCGGTGGTCTTCGCCTACCACGGCTACCCGTGGCTCATCCACCGGCTCGTCATGGACGTCATCGACCGCGTTCCCGGCCTCGCCGGCCGCGCCGAGGCCTTGCGCCGGGCCATGGCCGACCGGCGCATCCGCCACCACGGCTGGATCCGCGAGCACGGCACCGGCCTGCCGGAGGCCGCGGACTGGTCCTGGCCGTACTGAGCGCGCGCCGGGCGGTGCCGAACGGACCGGCCAAGGGCCGGTCGGTCCCCGCCTCGGCCCACAGGGACCCTGCCGACGCGCAGGTCCGAATGCCGACACTGGAATTGTCAGGACCCTACGGACCGACCACGGCGAAGGAGCCGGTCATGCCCGCCTCTCAGTCCACCGTCAGTGACGTCATGACGCACACCGCCATCGCCATCGGCCGTGAGGCGTCCTACAAGGAGATCGTCGAACTGCTGAACGCATGGAAGGTCAGCGCCGTCCCCGTCCTGGAGGGCGAGGGTCGCGTCGTCGGGGTCGTCTCCGAAGCGGACCTCCTGCCCAAGGAGGAGTTCCGCCGCGAGGAGCCCGTTCTGCCGGACCAGCTGGACGAAGCCTCCAAGGCCGCCGGCGTGCTCGCCGAGGAGTTGATGTCGAGCCCGGCAGTCACCGTCCACGCCCACGCCACCGTCACGGAAGCCGCCCGCATCATGGCCCGCAAGGGCGTCAAGCGCCTTCCGGTGGTGAACGAGCTCGGCCTGCTGGAGGGCGTCGTCAGCCGCGGCGACCTCTTGAAGGTGTTCCTGCGTCCCGACGAGGAGCTGGAGGAGGAAATCCGCCGGTCCGTGCTGGCCGAGCTCGCACCGGGCGCGCGCTTGGACCTCTCCGTGCAGGACGGCGTCGTCGTCCTGCGGGGACCGCTGCGGGACCGGGCTCTGGTCCCGCTCCTGGCCCGGGCGATCCGCGGCGTCGAGGGGGTCGTCGACGTACAGATGGAACTCGACGGGGTGACCTCGCCGGCCTGGCGGGTACATACGACCCCGTCCTGAGACAATCCGGGTGGAAGCATGCGCAGCGTCATCCGGATCAGGCGGCGAACATGTCCGACGTACCGAGCGCCTCCGCGGAGGCCCCCGTCAAGGTGTTCCTCCTCGACGATCACGAGGTGGTCCGGCGCGGGTTGCGGGACCTTCTCGATGCCGAGGAGGACATCACCGTGGTGGGCGAGGCGGGCACGGCAGAGCAGGCCCTGGCCCGCGGGCCGGCACTCCGCCCGGACGTCGCCGTCCTCGACGTACGACTGCCCGACAGTGACGGAATCGCTGTCTGCCGGGAGCTGCGCTCCCGGATGCCCGACCTGGCCTGCCTGATGCTGACGTCGTTCGACGACGAGGACGCCCTGCTGGACGCGATCATGGCCGGGGCCGCCGGGTATGTGCTGAAGCAGATCAAGGGGTCCGACCTGGTCTCCGCGATTCGTACGGTGGCCACAGGGCAGTCCATGCTCGATCCGGCCACGACCGCTCGCCTGATGCACTCCCTGCGCGATCCCGAAGCCGCGAAGGCTCCCGAGGACACCCGCCTGGCCGCCCTCTCCGAGCGGGAGCGCGCCGTCCTCGAACTGATCGGCGACGGCCTCACCAACCGCCAGATCGCCAAGCGGCTCTACTTGTCGGAGAAGACCGTCAAGAACCACATCTCCCGGCTGCTGGCCAAACTGGGGGTCGAACGGCGGGTCCAGGCAGCCGTCATCGCCGCACAGGTCCACGATCAAGGACACCCAGGCGACGGGGCGCCGCCCCCGCAGCACTAGCCACGGATCACCTCGCAGCTGGACTGCGTACCGGCCCCTGCTCGTCGTCCTGCCGAGCAGGGGCCGCACCGCACAGGAGGGCCATATGGTCCCTTCGCGCAGGTCCGCTCGGCCCTCCAAGGGCCGACTGCCCCGGATCTCCGTCGCCCGGAGCGCTCTCGAGGAGCCTCCAAGCCCTCAGGGCACCGTCGGGCCGCCGCCCGTATGAATCCGCGCGGACTCTCCGCGTCCTCGCCGACCGAGCCCCGAGACGTGCTGGGCGCCCTGCGTTCGGCAGGCCACGAACAGGCTGCCTCCTTCGGTCACGCAGGTGGTGACGCGAGCGGTACCCACCACTCAAGGCGGGTACCCGACTCGTCGGCCACCTGTGAGCTGACCTTCATGCTGCCGCCGAGCCTGTCGGCGCGTTCCGCGAGATTGCTCAGGCCGCTGCGCCGGCCGCCTTCGCGCAGGCCGACGCCGTTGTCGGCCACGGTGACGGTGAGGACGCCGTCGGCCGCGACGATCGAAACCTCCGCACGGGTGGCCTCGGCGTGGCGGGCGACATTCGTCAGGGCCTCTCCGAGTACGGCGAGGACCTCGTCGGCGACTGCGGACGGTACGTCGGTGTCGATGAGCCCCTCCATCCGCAGGGCCGGGGCGAATCCGAGGGCCGCGGCGGCTTCGTCCACGGCCTGGGCCGTGCGGGAGCGCAGCTTGGGTTTCGCGCCGGGCGCCTCGTGATCGCGGAGTCCGAAGATGGTCGAACGAATGATCTTGATGGTGGCGTCCAGGTCGTCGATGGCGCGGGCGAGGCGCTCGGCTGCCTGGGGGTGGTCGACGAAGCGCTGGGCACTCTGGAGAGTCATGCCGGTGGCGAAGAGGCGCTGGATGGCCAGGTCGTGGAGGTCGCGGGCGATGCGGTCATGGTCTTCGAGCAAGCTCATCTGCTCGGCGTCGCGGCGCCGCTGCGCCAGTTCGAGGGCGAGGGCCGCCTGGCTCGCGAATCCGGGTAGGGCTGCGACTTCGGCGGTGGCGAACCCCGCGAGTCCGTGGCGCCGGGCCAGGACCAGGATTCCGCTGAGCTTTTCCTTGGTGCCGACGGTGACGGCGACGGCCGGGCCGAACCCCGTCCACCGCTCCGGCTGGACGGTGACGCGCGGGTCGGTCGCCACGTCCGCGACCCTGATCAGACCGTCCCTCGCCACGGCGGCCTCGGCCAGGGTCCCGGCGGTGCTCGCCAGGATGATGCCCCGGTGTGCTTCGGCGCCGTCCCCCAGCGCCAGGGAGCCGCGCAGTTCTCCGGATGGTCCGAGCAGGTAGAAGACACCCATGTCCGCTCTGGTGATGTCCTTGGCCCGCTCCAGCATGCCTTCGAGGACGTCGTCCTGGGGGGCGCCGGAGAGCAGAGCGCTGGTGATGTCCGAGCTGGCGGCCAGCCAGCGCTCGCGCAGGCGGACCTCCTCGAAGAGGCGGGCGTTCTCGATGGCGATGCCGGCGGCGACGGCGAGGGTGGACAGGACCGCCTCGTCCTCCTCGTCGAAGGCGACGCCGCCGCGCTTTTCGGTGAGGTAGAGGTTGCCGAAGACGTCCTCGCGTACCCGGATGGGGACGCCGAGGAAGGAGTGCATCGGCGGGTGGTGCGCCGGGAAGCCGTAGGAGGCGGGGTGATCGGACAGCTCGGACAGCCGCAGGGTTTCCGGGTGCCGGATCAGTTCGCCGAGGATGCCGTGGCCGGAGGGCAGGTCGCCGATCTGTGCGCGGAGGTCGTCCGTGATGCCGACGGGCAGGAACTCCGCCAGCTTGCGGTCGTCGCCGATGACGCCGAGGGCGCCGTACTCGGCGTCGACCAGGACGACGGCGGCCTCGACGATGCCGCGCAGGACCTGGGGCAGGTCCAGCTCGCGGCCGACCGACATGACGGCCTCGAGCAGGCCGTTCAGCCGGTCGCGGGTGCCCCGGACCTCGTCCATGCGTACCTGGAGCTCGTCGAGCAGCTCGTCCAGCCGCAGCCGTGGCACGCCGCCCTGCGCGGGCCGGCCGTCTGCGCACATGTCACACCTCCGGCCGACAGGAACGGTGGAGGACCACCTCCTTCACCGTAGTCCCGGCAGGAGCGGAGCTCCCTCCCGCAGAGGTGCTACTGCTGCATACGGCGGGACCGGTTCAACCCGGCGTGCGGATGACGGACGTGGGCGTCGGGGCCGGGGAGGAACACGGTGGTGCGGCCGGTGTCCGACCAGCACCCTCGCCGTCACGGCCCGGTGCCCCGACGGTGGGTCCACCCGAAGGGCCTCCTCTGCCGGGGCAGGTCCATGGCGCGCGCGACGACGCCGGTGATCAGGCTGAACGCCGTCCCGGGGGGCGGGGCGGGCGGTGCATGGATGGCGTGGACGATGTCCAGCTTCTGCTGCGGGTCGGTCCGGGCGAAGACCCGGACCTCTGGTGAAGCGGAGTCGGCCGGGGCGGTTCCACTCGTGCGACTGCTCACGGCGGGCTTCACTCCGTCGGTACGGTGATCACCGGGCAGTGCGCCCGGTGCAGGAGGCCGTGGACGACGGAACCGAGCCGCATGCCGGTGTATCCGCCACGACCACGTCGGCCCACGATGACGGCCAGGGCATGCTCGGCCGCGCGTGCCAGCTCCTCGACGGGGTGGCCGGTCAGGACCTCGTGGGTGACGTGCACGTCCGGATACTTGTCCGACAGGCCGGCGGTGGCCTCGGAGAGCATGCTGCGCTGAGCCCGCAGAGCCACCTCCTCGTCGTCCGGCATGAACACCGGCCGCTGCCGGACGCAGACGACCCGGAGCCCGGCCCCGCGCAGATCGGCTTCGTCGAAGGCGAACGCCACCGCAGCCGTGGCGGACGCGCTGCCGTCGATGCCCGCGACGACGTACGGCGGCTGCTGGCTGATGTGCTCCGCGTCGCCCACGACGACGACGGGACAGCGGGCCTGGGCGCTCACGGGGACCGTGATGGATCCGGCGCTGAAGAACTCCGCGGTGCGGTTCAGGTGCCGGCAGCCGAGCACGATCAAGCGCGCTTCCTCGGCCACCCCGCCCAGGACAGGGGCGGGAGACCCTCCCAGCAGATCACCGGTGACATCCACCTCCGGATGCCGGTCGCGTACCCAGCTGCAGGCCTGTTCGAGCCGGTCGGCCCCCGCCCGCCGCAGGGCTGTCCTGCCGGGTGTGTCGTCGACGTGGTGAGTGTCGTGCCGGGGCGGCACCGCGAGCACCGGACGCAGGGGGAGCCGGCGGCGTTGCGCCTCGTCGGCGGCCCAGGCCAGGGGCAGGTGCCAGTCCCTGACCGGATCGATCCCGACGACGATGTCACGGCCTGGGTGGCCGGTCATGACCGGCTCCCGAAGTCGCTGCCGGTCCGGGGGATCAGGAGGACGGGGCAGTGCGCGTGGTGCAGCACGCTGTGCGTGGCCCTGCCCAGGTCGCGGGCGAGTCCGAGGGCGGTGGGGACACGGCGGCCGCCCATGACGAGCAGGTCGGCGTCGCGGGAGGCCTCGACCAGGACGCCGGCGACGGAGGTGCTCTTCTCGGCGTCGGCCCGCACTTCGAGATCGGGGAACTCCTGGCACACCGCGTCCGTGACGGCCCGCAGGGCGTCGGCGTGCGCACTGGCGATCTCGTCGATGCCGTCGAGCATGCCGACCACCTCGCCGACGGACTCCAGCACGTTCCACACGTGCAGGAGCCGGAGGGATCCCTTGCGCAGTTCGGCCTCGCGCGCGGCGTACCGGGCGTGCAGGAGGTCGTGCTCGTCACGGACGGCGGCGAGCACGGTGCCGGTCTCCTCTGCCCCGTCGATGCCGCGGACGACGATGACCGGGGTCATGGCGGCAGCAGCAACGTCCAGGCCGACCGAGCCGAGCATGAGGGAGCTGAAGCCGCCCAGGCCGCGGTTGCCCACCACGATCGTGCCGTGCAGGGCTCCGGCCCGGTGCAGGCTGTGGGCGGCGTCCGCGCGGCTGAATTCCGTGCTCACGTGCAGACCGGGGTACTCGTCCGCCACAGCCTTCGCCGTGTCGTCCAAGAGCTGCCGGCCGTTGGCGCGGACCCGTTCGACGGTCTCCGCCGACAGGTAGAGGGTCCTGCCGTCGGTGTCGGCCCCGTAGACGATGTGCAGGGGGCGATCGCGGCGTACGGCCTCCTCCGCTGCCCACATGGCGGCGGCGCGGGCCGTATCCGAGCCGTCCACGCCTACGACCACCGTGCTTGTGTCCGGGGTGCGGAATGTGCTTTCCACGGTTCCTCCCAACCGAGAAGCCGATGCGGACACCCCTCACGCTGGCACCGGCAGCGCCCGATGCAGAGGGCCGCACGGGACCACGATCGGGACCAATGGTCCCCATGGCTCCGGCGCCGCCCCGTTCCTCGGGCCCGCATGGCCCTCACGGCCCTCGGACGGGGCCGTTCGGCCCTCGATCGCCGGCGGGCCCGGGCGGATGGTGGGGGCACACCCGACTCGGACACATGCCTCGCGTGACACGGCGGAGCAGGAGGGCGTCATGAAACACATAAAGGTGGCGGATCTGATGACCGACGAAGTCGTCTCAGTGGCCCCGGACACCGCCTTCAAGGATGTCGCCAAGCTCCTCGCCCAGTACGGCGTCTCAGGGCTGCCCGTCCTGGACGAAGAGGACCGGGTGGTGGGTGTCGTTTCGCAGACGGACATCCTGGCCCACGCGGCGCCGGACCCGCGCACGACCCGGCCGGCCGTTCCACCGGCCGGCCCGCCCACTGCCAGAGACGTCATGTCCGCACCCGCGGTCACCGTCCACGCCGAAGGGACGGCCGCCGACGCCGCCCGGCTGATGACCCGCCGGGGTATCGAGCGGCTGCCCGTCGTGGACGAGGAGGACCGGCTGGTCGGCATCGTCACCCGAAGGGACCTGCTGCGCCTGTTCGTCCGCCCCGACTCCGAGATACGCCGGCGCGTCACCGACGAGGTCCTCACAGAGGTACTCGGTGTACTGGCCGGCGACATCGAGGTCCACGTGGTGGACGGCTTCGTCACGCTGAACGGTCGCGTCGAGCGCCGGAGTCAGCTGGCTGTGCTCCTCAGCCTCGTCGAACAACTCGATGGAGTCGTCGCTGTGGCATCGCACGTCGGAGCCCGGACCGACGACACACTGGCCACGCACGCCGGCCACGCACGCGATGCGCAGCCGTGGTGAAGAGGTACCGACCCGCATGGGAGGGATCGCAGCCGTGAAACACCACGTGACCGTCGGAGTCGACGGCTCCCCCGAGAGCCGGGCAGCCGCGCGCTGGGCCGCACAGGAAGCCGCTCTGAGGCACGTGCCCCTGCGTCTCGTCCACGCCGTCGACTGGCCCCTGGACCCGGTGTTCCCGGGTCTGGGCCGCCAGGACGTGGATCGCTGGGCCGACCGGGCGCTGACGGAGGCGGCGGAGGAGCTGCGCCGACGCCATCCCCAGCTGGAGATCACGACTCGCTGCCTCGCGGCCCGGCCGGTGGCGGCCCTCGGGGCCGAAGCCGCCGACGCCGGACTGCTGGTCCTGGGTTCGCGGGGCCTGGGCGGGCTGGTGGGGTTCCTCGTCGGCTCAGTCGCGATGTCCGCCCTGGTGGCCACGGACACCCCGGTCGTCATGGTCCGGGTCGCCGACGACCCGGACAGCCCTCGGAGCGCTTCCGGCTCCGAGGTCGTCGTGGGGGTCGACATCCACGAATCGTGCGACCGCGTGCTCGCCTTCGCCTTCGAAGAGGCCGCCCGTCGGGGCTGCGCGCTACGGGCCGTGCACGGCTGGAAGATGCCGCTCGCGTACACGTACGTCCCGTTCTTCGACCCGGACAACGAGAAGGACATCGGCAGGAGCATCATGCACATGGTGGACGACATGCTGCTGCCCTGGCGGCACAAGTTCCCGGACGTGGACATCGCTCACAGCGTCTTCACGGGATCCGCGGGCGACCATCTGGTCCGGGCTTCCCGGGGCGCCGGACTCGTCGTCGTCGGACGCCACTCGCGCCGCTCCCCCCTCGGCACGCACCTGGGCTCTGTCGCCCACGCGGTCCTGCACCACGCTGCCGCTCCCGTGGCCGTCGTCGCCCACGAGTAGACGGCCGGAGCACCTGCACACCGTCGGAGCAACGGCCACACGTTTACGGAGCAGAGGCCATGAAACACCTTCGAACCGTTGATGACGTCATGACCCACGCCGCGGTCTCCATCGACCGTGGGACGGCGTTCAAGGACATCGTGGAGGCGTTGCGGATGTGGAACGTCAGCGCCCTGCCCGTCCTGTCCGAGGAGGGGCGCGTCATCGGTGTCGTCTCGGAAGCCGACCTGCTGCCCAGGGAACAGGGCACCGGCACCGCCGGCGTCACTACCGCAGAGCAGCTGATGACCCGCCCGGCCGTGACCGTGACGATGGACGCCGCCATCCCCGCCGCGGCCCGGCTGATGGCCCGCAGCCACCTCAAACGACTTCCCGTCGTCGACGGCGACGGCCGCTTGACCGGCGTCGTCAGCCGCGGTGACCTGCTGAAGGTCTACCTGCGCCCCGATGCGGACATCGCTGCCGAGATCCGCGAAATGTTCGTGCAGCAGCTGGTTCCACGGGGCTCCGTCGAGGTGCACGTCCACGTCGCCAACGGTGTCGTCTACCTCAACGGTTCGCTGCCGGAGCCGGCGCTGGAGGACACCGTCGTGCGCGCTGTCGGCACCGTACCCGGCGTGGTGGACGTGAAGGCGGACTTCAGCGTCCCCGTATCCGCATGAGGAAGCGCCCGCATGAGGCACCGGACCTGCACTGGGGCCGGGGAGACCTGGCCAGGACCAGGGGCCATTCGGTCCCCGGTAGGGCCGCTCGGGCCCTGGCCGGAGCACGGCGAACGGCGGAGCCTGTAAGAGCCGATCAGCCACAGGAGGCACGCCATGTCGAACCGGATCACGGCGGGTCCGGACGGATCGGGCGCCGCCGGCGCCGCGGCCGACCGGGCCGCGCGCGAGGCCGAACCGCGCGGCGCCCGCATCGGCCCCATCACCCTGCGGTGATGCACCACGCCCGCTCACCGGTCGCCGTCGTGGCACACGACTGAGGCCGCACAGACAGGAACAGTCCAGTGACCGCAACCATCCTCGCCCCCGGCACCGTCGCCGAGCTCGTCGGCGACGCCGTCACCGCCCCGTCCATGCACAATGCGCAGCCGTGGAAGTTCGTGTTCAGTCCTGAGGGCAATGTCATCGAGCTGCACGGTGATCCGGACCGCGCCATGACACGAACCGATCCGAATCACCGGGCTCTCCACCTCGGATGTGCGGCGGCCCTGTTCAATCTGCGCGTGTCGGCGGTCCAGCACGGACTGCGGGCCCGCGTGCGGTTGCTGCCCGACGACTCGCGGCCGTGGCTGCTGGCGACGGCAACCCTCGATGGGCCCTCCGACGAGGACCACGAGCTCGCCGCCCTGCACGCCGCTCTCCGGCGCCGGCACACCAGTCGCTTCCCGTTCGGTGACGAGCCGGTGCCGGACGCCCTCATGGACGGCTTGAAGAGCGCCGCCCTCCTGGAGGGTTGCCGGCTGACCGTCCCCGGTGACTGGCACATCGAGACCGTGCTCGGGCTGGTGCGGGACGCGGAGCACCGGGAGGACATCGATCCGCTCGTCCGGGCCGAGACCTCTGCCTGGTCTGGCGACACAGAAGCCCCGGCCGGACGACCCGGAACAGCCGGGACGCCCGGAACACGCCGTGACGGCATTCCCGCCGCCGCGTTCGGTCCGCGCAGTTCCCGAGGTCCCTCCCCCGTACGCGACTTCGGCCGGGACCGTCCTGCGGCGGATCGCGGCTGGGCCGTGTTCGAGAAGCGGCCGCAGCTGGCCCTGCTGGGCACCCCGGCGGACACGCGAGTCGACTGGATGCGGGCCGGACAGGCGCTGGAGCGTGTCCTCCTCCAGGCCACCGCCGACGGCCTGGCCACCTCGATGACTTCACAGCCCCTCGAATGGCCGGAACTGCGGTGGACGGTCCGCGACCCGCTGGAGGTCATGGGCCACGTCCAGATGGTCCTGCGCCTCGGCTACGGGCCCGCCGGGCCCGAAACGCCCCGCCGTTCCGTCACAGACGTTCTGGAGATCCGGGGGTAGGCACCCCTTACGGCGCGAGATCTCTGCGTTGCATCGCCAGATGGGCGAATGCCAGGCCCAGCACGCCGGCACCGACCAGAATGCCGAGCCGGGGCCAGAGCACACCGCAGGGTGCTGCGGGTGACCATGCCAGAGCGATGAAGTTGACGGCGAACCCGACCGCTCCGATCGCGATCGTCGCCCCGACCACCTGGGCCCGCCGCCGTCCCGCTGCCGACACGGCCATCGCCGGCCCGATCAGGCACAGTGCGAACCCCATCCCCATGAGGCCGGCAGCGAACACTCCGCCGATCGGCACCTGCCCGTGGATGTCCGGTGACAGCGCCACCCCCACCGCGACGGTGAGGGTCGCTGCGGCATTCAGGGCGAGCGCCGCGATCACCAGCGCGGCGGTCCGTTCGGCCAGCAACCGGGTGCGGCTGACGGGACGCACCATCACCAGTTCCACCGTCCCGGACTCCACGTCCGCCGCCACGGCGGCCGCCGCGAGCGAACCGATCGCGGTGAGCTGCATGGCGATCCAGAACGGGTGCGTGAGGCCGGCCCCCAGCAGCCCGGGATGGCTGGCGATGGACACGTCGCCACTCGATCCGCTGAACGCCCGGTAGGCAGAGGGCGGGCCCTTGCCGCCGGCCGTGAAGAGCTGCCCCGGAGGAATCGCGTTGGCGACCACCACGATGAGCGGGTTCCACCGCTGGGCGACGCCCAGGGACCGGGCCACCTTCCCGTCGACGAAGGCCAGCCGGATCCGCCGGGCACGGGCCTCGCGCAGGCCGGCCACGCTCTGGACGGTCACCAGCCGTCCCTCCCGGATGATCGCCACCCGCTCACAGGTGCGCTGCACCTCCGGCAGGATGTGGCTGGAGAGCAGGACGGTGCGACCGGCAGCGGCCGCCTCCCGGAGCAGGGCGAAGAACGTCTCCTGCACCAAGGGGTCGAGCCCCTCGGTCGGTTCGTCGAGTACGACCAGTGGCGGATCGTGCTGCAGCGCCTGCACCAGGCCGAGCTTCTGCTTCATGCCGCGCGAGTAGCGCCGTTCGGCCCGAGGAAGCCGAACACCTCACCTGGTCTCACCGTGAGGCTCAGGCGGTCGACGCCCACCACCGGCCCGTACCTCTTGGTCAGTCCGGTCAGCTCGATCGCCGGTCCGTCACCCATGCTCCCAGTTTCGTCCCCTGCCCGGGCGACCGCCTGCTCGCTACCCGAACGCACCGTTCGTCCAGCCGCCGGAGAGCGTGAGCGGCGCCTCCTGCGGCATGGCCCCGGCCCTCATCATGTCGCCGTAGGCAAAGCGCTTGAGCTGAGCGGCAAGATCCTCCAACGCGCGGGCTGCGGCGAGTTCGTCGCCGATCTCGGGAACGTCCTCGTCCGCAGGGTTGCAGCGGGCAGTGCCGTGCCCTGTGAGCCGGTTGGTTCCGGTGTCGAGTTCGATGCGGACCTTGGTGGTGTGTTCCTCCTCGAACAGGTACATGCGGGTCTTCCATTCGGCCGTGTGCGACATGGTGTTCCTCCATGGGTTCGGGAGCGGTGGCGGCGTCGCCGGTCTGCGGGGGAAAAGCGCGGAGGCGCTGGTCGGCTGCGGTCTCAGTCATCGCCGCTGTCCTGTCCGGGTCGCAGGCGGCCGGACCACCCGGGCTCGACGCTCGCCCATTCGCTTGCCCACGCCCGTCCGCTGCGTGCGTCGACGATGCACAGGCGTGCGCGGACGATGGCGCCCGCTGCAAGCACGATTCCGGCCGAGGCGCCGGTGCCGAGGCTGATGGCGTTCAGAGCGATGTGGGCCCTGCCGGGCGGGGCGGTGGTCGCGTTGCCCTGGTCGTCGACCCAGAGGCGGATGGTTTCACCGTTTCGGGTCGCTGCCGGGACCGGCACGGTTTCCGTGTGGACGCGGTGGGAGGTATCGCGCCAGGTCGCGGGAGCGACCGGGACAGGTCGGGTGCTCGGCGCCGACCCTACTCGGTAGGTGGTTTCGCCGACGGTCACTGCCGTGACGGAATTCCGGTGGCGAGCGATCTCTGCGGCGGCGCGGCCGGCGTCCGTCCAGGCGCTTCGTCCGACCGCGGCACCGCAGATCACGGCCAGCAGGCAGGCCAGCATGAAGGCGGCGTGCAGGCGGGCACGTGTGCGGTCGGCGTCGCGCCTGAGCGGATTGCCCTGCGCCCCCGGCCTGCGGTGGTGCATGGCGCGCCTCCGTGGTCGTGTCCGTGCCGGAGCGCCGGCTCAGGCGGCGAGCTCGGCGCTGATGTGGTGCGCCCAGGTCCGGATCCGCTCGGGGTTGCGGAAGTCACCGCCCTTGCCCTGGCGGACCATGGCCTTGGCGAGGAACCCGGGGGTCCGGGCCGTGATGCTGCCGCCGAAGGTCATGTGCTCGCGCGCCCCGATGAGCTGCATCTGCCGGGCGACGGCCGCGACCGGAGGGACGTCGTGCTCCTCGGCGGAACGGTCGAGGGGGCCGCTGCTGAACAACCACACCGGCCGGTGCCTGAGGGAGTCCGCATTGCGTTCCGCGCAGTGCTTGGCCTTGTTGCTCCAGTGCCCGGCGTACAGGGAACCTCCGAGAACGACTGCGTCGTAGGCGCGGACGTCCCGAACATCGTCGGCGGGCAGGACAACGGCGTCCAGACCGTCCTCGCGGAGGGTCTCGCCGATCTGCTCGGCGATGCCCGCAGTGGCACCGTGCTTGGTGCCGTAGGCG
This sequence comes from Streptomyces sp. NBC_00029, assembly GCF_045160505.1. Taxonomy (NCBI): domain Bacteria; kingdom Bacillati; phylum Actinomycetota; class Actinomycetes; order Kitasatosporales; family Streptomycetaceae; genus Streptomyces; species Streptomyces sp. NBC_00029. Next base: position 7,723,185 of record NZ_CP108292.1, on the reverse strand, counting down.
ACCAGAACTCGCTTCGTGCTCATGACGGGTACTCCTCGGCTGCGTGATGAGGGACTGCTGCCACTGTCACGCAACCGGCGGCGGTACCGCATGGGCCGGACGGATCCCGGCCGGGGCCATTCGGTCCTCCCGCAACCGCGGCTCAGTACCGTGGCGGACCAGGGCACGCCAGCGCACCTCGCGCCTGACACGGCGGGCCAACGCACCCGGAGACCGCCGAGGAACTACTCGACGGGTCCGTCCGGCCGGATGATCGTGACCGGGCACGGAGCATGGAGTGCCACCTGCTGGCTGACCGAACCGAGCAGGGCCCGTCGGAAGCCGCCGTGGCCGCGGCTGCCCACGACCAGCATGTCGGCACCCGCTCCCTGGTCCACCAGGACCTCGGCGGGATTGCCCCGTACCAGGCGCTCGTGGACCTGGGAGGCACCGCCCTCTCCGAGGACCGTGCGCACTTCCTCCACCAGGCGCCGCTCGGCCTCCTCCTCGTCGAAGTCGGTGTCGACCGCAGGAGCCGACCACGTTCCGGCACCGGGCAGGTCCCAGGCAGTCACCGCTTCCACTTTCCCGCCCACCAGGCCTGCGTACCGGACCGCCCAGCGCAGCGCGGCCCGGGACGAAGCCGATCCGTCGACCCCCACGACGACCCGCGGAATCTCAAGCTGCTCATCCATCTCGGCTCACCCTTTCGATGGCTGTACCACCACACGGCACGAGGCGGGTACGCCCCGCAGTGCGGAGCGGCCGTAGCCGCGACCGCTGCCCGCTCCGGCGGATGCCGGCGGGACTCCGTCTATTGCTTGGGCAGGCAGAACCACCTTTCTTGACCTGCTGAAACGCTCACTCGCCTGTCTCCGGGCAGCACGAGGGGTACGGGGCCCAGCGGGGACGGCGGAACCCTGATGCCGATCCGTCCGGGCCGGAAGCTGATGCGGATGTCCCGGTGTCCGAGGTAGCCCACCGAGAACGAGGAGGCGGGTACCTCGGAGAGCGGTACCGGGTCGACGTGCAGTCCGTCCGGGCCGGGATCGAGGCCGGCGATGCCGCGCTCGACGAGGTCGAGCGTGCCGCCCATGGCGCCGAGGTGGATGCCCTCGCCGGTGGTGCCTCCCTGGACGTCGGTGATGTCGCTGAGCAGGGCCTCCTGGCAGTAGCGCCACGCGCCCTCGCCCTGCTGCCGGGCGAGGACCCAGCCGTGGACGAGGCTGCTGAGCGTCGAGCCGTGGCAGGTGCGCCGCAGGTAGTACGCCGCCGTCCGCCGCCAGAGCTCGTCGTCCGAGCGGTAGCCGAGGCGGGAGAACAGGCGGGCGAGTTCTGCGGGGCGGAAGAGGTATCCGAGCATGAGGGTGTCCGCCTGCTTGGACGCCTGGTAGCGGTTCGGCGTGTCGCCTTCCGCTTCAAGGATCCGGTCGAGGCGGCGAATGTCGTGGTAGCGGGAGCGGTAGGTGTCCCAGTCGAGCTCGGCGAGGTCGCCGTAGCCGTGGAACTGGCTGATCACGTCACGGTGGAACGGCACGAACAGGCGGCGCGAGACGTCTTCCCAGCCGTGGAGGTCGTCGGGGCCGATGCCCAGTTGCGTGCGGAGCTCGGCGCGCCTGGCCGCGGGAAGTGTTCCGTACAGGTCCAGGGCGCGGGCGAGCACCCACGCTGCCGTGACGTTGGTGTACGCGTTGTCGTCGATGCCGGGCGCGGGGGCGTCCGGGTAGGCGTCGTGGTACTCGTCCGGGCCGACGACGCCGCGGATGCGGTACCGGCCGAGGCCGGTGTCCCAGCTCGCGGCGCCGGCCCAGAAGCGGGCGATGTGCAGAAGGAGTTCGGCGCCGGGGCCGTGCATGAAACCGGTGTCGCCGGTGGCCTCGCCGTACCGCCACACGTTCCAGGCGATGGCGGAGCCCACGTGGTGCTGGAGGCGGGAGTGGTCGGGCAGCCAGCGGCCGGAGTGCGGGTTGAGGTGCAGCCGCTGTGTCTCCTCGGCCCCGGAACTGCCGCTCTGCCAAGGGAACATCGCCCCGTGCGCTCCGGCCCGACGGGCAGCCTCCCGGGCTGCGGGGAGGCGTCGGTGCCGGTACATCAGCAGGGCGCGGGCGGTTTCGGGGAAGTGCAGTGCGAGGTAGGGCACGACGAAGAGTTCGTCCCAGAAGACGTGACCCCGGTACGCCTCGCCGTGCAGGCCCCGGGCCGGGACGCCTGCGTCGAGTTCCGCGGTGTGCGGCGAGAGGGTCTGCAGGACGTGGAAGGTGTGGAGGCGCAGGACCCGTCCGGTCTCGCCCGGTGCTTTCACCTCGCCCTCGTTCCACAGCCGTTGCCACGACGCCGTGTGGGAGGCCAGCAGGGCGGGAAAGTCCGGCGCGTGTCCTACATGCTCGACGCTGCTCCTCACGGGGTCGTCCCAGGGGCGGTCGAGCGACGTGAAGAGGGCCGCCGTCTTCACCACCGCTGCCGGCTTCGCGCGCCCGACCGGCAGGACGAACGATTGACGGGCCGTGGTGGCCGTACAGGCCTTCCCGACGGGGGCCGGCGGCCGTGCCCAGGTGCGTACGGCGAGCCCGATCCTCACTCGTGAGGTGGCGGTGGTGCAGGCCAGCCAGGCAGTGCCTTCCGCCTCCACTCCGGCCCGGTGCTCGACGAGGTGCCGCCCGGCCAGCGCGCGGTAGCGGTCCACGCCCGCATTGGCGATGTCCCCGTCGAGCACGGACTCGATCTCGATCCTGCCGTGCCAGCCGTATGCGCCGAAGACGGTGCGCTGTGCAGCGAGATACGGGTCACCGATGTGGACGAGACGGGTGTGGGTGACGGCCAGGCGGCGGCCTTCGGCATCGCGGAAGAGCATGCGGCGGGTGAGCGTTCCCGCCTGCAGGTCCAGCGCGACGCGACAGCGGCGCAGGGCGGGGTGGTCCAGGGTGAGCCAGTCGCCGGGTGGTGCGCCGTCGGGCAGGCAGCGGTAGCGCAGGCCGGTCCAGTCCGGCAGTCGGACCATGTCCTCGTTGGAGATCTTGCGCCCGGCGACGGTGGAGGTGAGCCGGTCATAGCAGCCGGCCAGGTACGTGCCCGGGTAGTGGATGCCGTCGGCGACGCTCTCGGGGGCTGATCCCCGGGTGGCGAACCGGCCGTTTCCGAGGGTGCACAGGGACTCGACCAGCTGCTCGGCCTTGGGATCGTAGCGGCGGTACTCCCAGTGCCAGTGCGCGTTCATGGGTAACGGCCGTCTTCGAGGGCGGCCGGCAGCCCGGCCAGTCCGCGGAGCACGAGGTGCGCACCGTGCGCGAGCAGCGCCTTGTCCGTGTGCGCATCGTCATCCCGGTCGAGTCCCACGACCAGGTGGAAGCGGCCCCGATGCCCCGCTTCCACGCCGACGAGGGCGTCTTCCACCACGGCGGCCCGCGCCGGATCCGTGCCGAGGCGGTCTGCGGCTTCGAGGAAGAGGGCGGGGTCGGGCTTTCCCGGCAGGGCCAGTGCGGCGGCGTCCTGACCATCCACCACGGCGTCGAAGAGGGCGTCGAGGCGTGTGACCTCCAGGAGGAGGCGGGCGTGCCGGGAGGCCGAGGCGGCCGCACACCGTACGCCCATCTCCCGCAGCCGCCGGAGCGCAGGGCGGACGTCGTCGAAGACGTCGACACCGTGGATCCGGAGCGCCTCGGAGAGGATCTGCTCCTTGCGGGCGGCGACCGCGTGGACGGTGGCGCACCCCGGCAGGTCCTGCGGCGTGCCGGGAGGCAGGTCGATGTGGCGTGAGGCGAGGAACGCGCGTACGCCGTCGAGGCGGGACCTGCCGTCGACCAGGTCCCGGTACTCGCGGACGGCGTCGAACGCCCTCGGCGGTCCGGCGGCAGGGGACGGCTGCCATGGCCCGAGGCAGCCGTCGAAGGTCGTCTTCCAAGCGGCCGCGTGGCGGACCGCCGTGGCGAGAAGCACCCCGTCGGTGTCGAAGACGACCGCGTCCACATGGCTCATGACGCGTGGGCGACGCGTCGGCCGGTGAGCCGGACGGGGGTGAGTTTCATCCAGTGGGTGCGCGGTCCGCCCGCCCAGGGCTGGGAGCGGGCCGTGGCCGTCAGGTGCTGGATCTCCTCGGAGTCCGTGACGGCTTCCAGCTCGCCCACGGCCAGGACGCTCCAACCGCCTGCGGTGACGTCGTCGATGTTGTCGATCTCGAAGGCGACCTGTGTGCCCGCCGCTCGGGCCACGAGGGCTTCCACGGCGGTGCGGAACGCGATGTCGGGGCCTGCGATCAGGTAGTTGACCGGGAGGACGGCCGGCCCTTCGGCGGTGAAAACGGCGACGCGTCCCACTCCGTGCGTGCCCAGCAGCCGTCGGCACTCGTCCTCCTCCAGCGGCGCCAGCGCGGTGTCGCGGCGGGCGGTGGAACGGCCGCGGACGCGGTCGGCGCTCGCACCGGTCAGGTCGTCGACCCTGACGCCGAGTACGTCGGCCATGCGGACGAGGGTGCCGATGGCGGGAGAGGCCGCGTGCTCCTCCAGGTAGGCGATGTAGTTGCCGTCGGCTCCGCACTTTCGGCCCAGTTCTTCACGGCTGAGACCGAGAGCGGTGCGGTGGGCTGCGATACGGCGGCCGAGGTCGGTGCGTCCGGCCGTCTCGCCGACGTCCTGCGGGTTGGTACTCGGCGTGCTCTTCACCGCACTCACCGCTCCTGGGACGGTACGGCGACCGTGTCGTGCTGCGGTCCGCCGAGGACGACCTTGAGGGCACCGGTTTCTCCCGCGCGGGAGAAGACGTCGTACGCCTCTTCCATCTGGTCGAGCTCGAAGCGGTGGGTGACCATTCCGGCCCCGGGGAGGCGGCCGGCGGCCATCATGCGCAGCAGCATGGGGGTGGAGTGGGTGTCGACGAGGCCGGTGGTGATGGTGACGTCCTTGATCCAGAGGTCTTCGAGGTGCAGGATTGCGGGCTTTCCGTGGACGCCTATGTTGGCGACGCGTCCGCCGGGGCGGACCATGCGGGTGCACATCTCGAACGCCTCGGGTACGCCGACGGCCTCGATGACCACGTCGGCGCCGAGCCCGTCGGTCAGGTCCTCCACCAGCCGCTCGGGCTCCTCCTCCGCGTTCGCGGTCGCGTCGGCACCGAGGTCCCGCGCGGCGCCGAGCCGGGATGCGGCGAGGTCGACGGCGATGATCCGCCCGGGGCTGTAGAGCCCTGCGGTGGCGATGGCGGCCAGACCGATGGGGCCGGCACCCACCACGACGACCGTGTCGCCGGGGCGCACGTTGCCGTTGAGCACGCCCACCTCGTAGGAGGTCGGGAAGATGTCGGCGAGCAGTACGGCATCGTGGCTGCTCACGGCGCTGGGAAGCGGGTGGACGGAGAGGTCGGCGAACGGGACGCGTACGTATTCGGCCTGGGTGCCGTCGATGGTGTGGCCCAGGACCCAGCCGCCGCCCCCGCGGCACTGGCCGTAGCGGCTCTCGCGGCAGAACCGGCAGCGGCCGCACGAGGAGATGCACGAGATCAGCACGCGATCGCCGGGACGGACGTTGCGCACGTCGCCGCCGATCTCGACGACGGTTCCGACGGCCTCGTGGCCGAGGATCCGGCCGGGTGTCACTTCGGGTACGTCGCCCTTGATGATGTGCAGGTCGGTGCCGCAGATGGTGACAGCGTCGACCCGGACGATCGCGTCGGCAGCGTCCTTGATCGCGGGGTCCGGGGCGTCCTGCCAGGACGTCTGCCCGGGACCTTGGAAGACGAGTGCCTTCATGGCTGCGGCCTCTCTGTGCTGGGCGGGAAGGGGTCACCGCAAGGCTCTGCCCAAGGGCCTCCGTCCCGCATGGGCCGGTCGGTCCCTCCGAGGGGACCAGTGGGCTCTCGCTGTCGCGTCGTGGTGGAAGCGAGGGTGGAATCCGGCACCCGTCCATGGAATCCGGCACCGTCCGCGAAAGGAGGGCCGCTGCCATGTCCCGGTCGGCCCCGCCTCCCGCCTCCCGTCCGGCGCTGCTGAGGTTCCTCGGCGGTGTCCGGACGGTCACCGGCAGCAAGTTCCTGGTCGAGAGCGACCACGCCCGGCTCCTTGTCGACTGCGGGCTCTTCCAGGGTGTCGCGGACCTGCGCCGCCGCAACTGGGACAAGCTGCCCTGCGACGCCTCCGACATCCACGCCGTCGTCGTCACGCACGCCCATCTGGACCACTGCGGCTACCTTCCCCGCCTGGTACGGCACGGCTTCCGCGGCCCGATCCTGACCAGCGCGGCCACCGCCCGCCTCGCCGAGATCGTCCTTCGTGACAGCGCCCGCCTGCAGATGGAGGCCGCCGAGCACGCCAATCAGCACGGCTGGTCCAAGCACCGGCCCGCCAAACCGCTCTACGACGATGACGACGTCGACCGCACCGTCACATTCTTCGACCCCGTACCGGTGGGCAGCGAGATCGAGATCATGGCCGGTACGAAGCTGCTGCTGCACCACGGCGGGCACATCCTCGGCTCCGCCTGGGCGCACCTGACCCTGGAGGACGGCCACACCCTCGCAGTCAGCGGCGACCTCGGCCGCCCCGGCCACCCGCTCCTCCTGCCGCCCGAGCCGTTCTCCGGCGCCGACGTGCTGCTGATGGAGTCGACGTACGGCAACCGCCGGCACGATCACGCGAGCGCGCAGCGCGAATTCGCCTCCGTGATCATGCGGGCACTGTCCCGCGGCGGCACCATAGTCATCCCCGCCTTCGCGATCGACCGCACCGAGGTGGTCCTGCACGAGCTCGCCGCTCTGCGCAGCGACGGCACGCTGCCCCTCCACGTGCCCGTCTACGTGGACAGCCCCATGGCCTTGGCCGCCCTTGAGGTGTACCGCAAGGCCCTGCTCAGCCGCTCCGGCGAGGCCGTCCTGGTCCGCTGACCGGGGCCGAACGGCCCCCGCGGTGTGCACCGCGAGGCCCTCCCGGATCCCAGGGGGCCGGCGCGACACTGACGGGGAACGGCTGGAGGCACGTCATGACCGCCATCACCCCTCTCCTCGACGGGAGGGAACCCGAAGCACGCCAGGCCCTTCCCGCCCACGCCCACGCCCACCGCGTGGACATCCCCGCCGGACCCCGCATCTCCAAGGAACGACAGCGGGCCGCCCGCTTCTGGATCACGCCCCCACCTAAGCGACATGCCGGCCCACGCAGCTGAGGACCAGCCATGACCTCCACCCCGTACACCGTCGACGACGTCATGACAAAGACGGTCGTCACCGTCACCGCCGCCGCCGAATTCAAGGAGATCGCCACCGCGATGGAGCGCTGGAAGGTCACCGCGGTCCCGGTCATCGAAGGCGAAGGCCATGTCATCGGCGTCGTCTCCGAAGCCGACCTCCTCACCAAGGAGGAGTTCCACGCACAAGGGCCGAGCCTCATCGAGCAGATGCGCCGCCTCGGCGACACCGCGAAGGCCGGATCGGTCCGCGCCGAACAGCTGATGACCAGCCCTGCCGTCACGGTCCGCCCCGACGCCACGCTCCCCCAGGCCGCCCGCCTGATGGCCGACCGCCACATCAAACGGCTTCCGGTGGTCGACGCCGATGGCACCCTCCTCGGCATCGTCAGCCGCGCCGACCTCCTGAAGGTCTTCCTCCGCTCCGACGACGACCTGGCCGCCGAGGTCCGCCGCGAGGTCGTCGAGCGTCTCTTCCCGCTCTCGCACCGTGACATCACGGTCGACGTCACGCACGGCATCGTCACCCTGACGGGAAGGACCCGCGACCCGCACCTCGTCCCCGTCGCCACACGCCTCGCCCGAGCCGTCGAAGGTGTGGTCGGCGTGCACTGCCGGCTCGAAGGCCCCCCATCCGCGTGAGCGCCCCGTTCGGCCCGAGGAAGCCGGCCAGCTCGCCCGATGCCGGGTGTGAGTTCCTCCACCCCGACCACCGCCCCGTAGCGCTTGGCCGGTCCGCCGAGCTCGATCGCATCCATGGCGCCCAGCCCACCGGGCTGCGAACCGGCCCGGACCGACAGGCAGCGAGCGGAGCACCGTCCCTGGACAGGGCGAAAAAAATACCCCCCGGGGTACTCGTGCTACGCTCGAAATATACCCCCGGGGGTAATTCTCGACGCAAGGAGCGACAGCGTGTTCTTCATCGACACCCTTGATCTGGAAGGGCTCGGCAACCGCAGCTACCTGGCGGGCGGCGCCCGCGCAGCCGTGGTGGTGGACCCGCCGCGCGACATCGACCAGGTGCTCACGGCGGCGGCCCGGCGCGGCGTGCGGATCTCCCACGTCGTGGAGACCCACATCCACAACGACTACGTCACCGGCGGCCTGGACCTGGCCCGCCTCACCGGCGCCGCCTACCTGGTGCCCGCCGCTGCTGCGGTGTCCTTCGCCCGCACGCCGGTCCGGGACGGCGACACCGTGACGGTGGACGCGGGAATCACGCTGCGGGCGCTGGCCACCCCCGGCCACACCCCGCACCACACCTCCTACGTCCTGGAGGAGCAGGGTGCGGCCGTCGCCGTGTTCACCGGAGGCTCCCTGCTGATCGGCACGGTCGGACGGCCCGACCTGGTGGAGCCGCGACTGACCGAGGAGCTGGCCCGCGCCCAGCACGCCTCCGCACGCCGACTGGCCGCCGAACTGCCGGACGAAACCCAGGTGCTGCCCACCCACGGGTTCGGCAGCTTCTGCTCCTCGGCCCAGGCCGACGGGGACGCCACCACCATCGGCAAGGAGAAGGCGGGCAACGACGCCCTGGTCCAGGACGTCGACGCCTTCGTCTCCGCCCTGCTGGCCGGGCTCGAAGACGTGCCCGCCTACTACGCCCACATGGGGCCGGCCAACGCCGCGGGCCCCGCTCCGGTCGACCTCACCGCACCGCCCGTGGCGGACGCCGCTGACATCGCCGCCCGCCTGGCCGCCGGGGAGTGGGTGGTCGACCTGCGCAACCGCATCGCCTTCGCGCAGGGGCACGTCGCGGGGTCCTTCAACTTCGAGGCCGACGGGAAGATCGCCACGTACCTGGCGTGGATGATCCCGTGGGGCAAGCCCGTCACCCTCCTCGCCGAATCCCCCGAGCAGCTGGCGAAAGCACAGCGCGAACTGACCCGGGTCGGTATCGACCGGCCCGCGGCCGCAGCCACCGGGGAGCCGGCCGAGTGGCTTGCGGCGGGTGAGCGGCTCCGGAGCTTCCCGCGGGCGACGTTCGCCGACCTCGCCGCCCTGGACCCGTACGAGCACCGGATCGTCCTGGACGTACGGCGGGAGTCCGAACGCGCGGAGGGCTGGATCAAGGACTCGGTGCACATCCCGATCCACCAGCTCCACCGCCGCCAGGACGAGGTACCGGCCGGAGTGGTGTGGGTCCACTGCGCGGGCGGCATGCGCGCGGGGATCGCGGCCTCCCTGCTCGACGCCGCCGGGCGCGACGTCGTGGCCATCGACGACTCCTTCGACGCCGCCGGGCGCTCCGGCCTCCCGATGGCCACCGGACCCCGCACCGACAGCTGACGACTCGCCCTCCCCGTTCCCGACGAGAGAAGGACCCATGATGTTCCTCTTCCGGCGCCGCCCCGCCCGCACGACCCCAGCCGCTTCCCATCAGCGCACCCGTGACGAGGGCGTCGTCCTGCTCGACGTACGCGAAGGGGCGGAATGGACAGCCGGGCACGCACCCGGCGCCGTGCACGCACCGCTTTCCGCACTGCTGGCCGGCGCCGACCTGCCCCGGGCCGCCCAGGGACGGCCGCTGATGGTGATCTGCCGCTCCGGGCACCGGTCCCAGCAGGCCGCGAGACTCCTGACCGAACGGGGCGCCGTGGCCGTCGTCGACATCACGGGCGGCATGAACGCCTGGGCCGCAGCGGGACTTCCGGTCGTCGACGCCCGCGGAAGCCGCGGCTCGATAGCGTGAGCACGCTCGTCCTCGCCCTGATCGCCGGAGCCGTTGTCGGCTTGGCACTCGGCGCCCTGGGAGGCGGCGGCAGCGTGCTCGCCGTCCCGGCCCTGATCTACTTGCTCGGCTTCACCCCGGCTGCCGCCACCACCGCATCCCTGATCATCGTCACCGCCACCTCCGCCGCCTCTCTCTACGCCCACGCCACCTCCGGCAACGTCCGCTGGAGAACCGGCGCCCTCTTCGCAGCCGCCGGCATCCCTCCCGCCGTGGCGGCCGCCGCCCTCTCGGCACACCTGCCCGGACGACTGCTCACTGCGGCGTTCGCAGCCGTCGCGGGTCTCGCTGCGCTGCGCATGTTCACGTCCCCCGCGCCCGATAACGGGCTCCGCCCGGTCCGTCCCGTACGGGCCGCCGGAGCCGGCGCGGGCCTGGGTGCGGTCACCGGGTTCCTGGGCGTCGGCGGCGGGTTCCTCGCCGTCCCCGCCCTCGTAGGAATACTGGGTCTGAGGATGCGGGTGGCCGTCGGGACCAGCCTGCTCGTCATCACCGTCAACTCGCTCGCCGCACTCACCGTCCGTACGGGCGGCGCCGCGCCCCTGGACTGGGCGGTCGTCGCGCCCTTCACCGGGGCGGCGATCCTCGCCGCCCGGGACGGGCAGCGCCTGGCCGCCGCGATCAAGGGCCCGAGCCTGCAACGGATCTTCGCGGTCGTGCTGCTGTGCGTCGCGGTCCTCATGCTCACCGACGCGGTCCGCTGACAGCGGATCCACCCCACGGCCACACCCCGCAGCACGCCCGGTATCCGCACCGGGAACCGCCCACAACCAGCAGGAGACAGTCCGCCATGACCACCCCCCACACCCTCAGCGCCCACCAGGCCCACGCCCGCGTGCACGAGCTCACCGTTCTGGACGTGCGCACTCCCGGCGAGTACACCGCAGGTCACCTGCCCGGAGCCCTGAACATCCCGCTCGACCGGATCTCACGCGCCCTTCCCGCCATCCGCCACGCCGCCGACCGCGGCGACGTTCTCGTCGTCTGCGCCTCCGGAGCACGCTCCGACAGCGCCTGCCGGACGCTCGCCGAGCACGGCATCGTCACTGCCACCCTCACGGGGGGAACCGGCGCGTGGACCGCAGCGGGACACGACCTCCACCACCCCGAGCAAGCCTCGCGCACGGCGTGGGGCATGGAACGCCAGGTCCGTCTGACCGCCGGCGCCCTCGTCCTCGCAGGTCTCGGGCTCGGGCTGATCCACCCCGCCTTCCAGCTCATTTCCGCCGCAGTCGCCGGCGGCCTCGCCTACTCGGCCCTCACCAACACCTGCGGCATGGCGGCCGTCCTCGCCAAACTCCCCCACAACCGGCCTCGTCCCGGCGACATCAATGCCACCCTCGCAAGCCTCCTCAACCGCTGACCCGCGAGGAGCGAATACCCCCTGGGGTACCATGGAGGCGAACAGCACACCACACAGGAGGCACCCGGTGAAGGTCGACGACGACGCGGTCAGCTCAGTCCTCAACCGGCTGCGCCGTGCCCAGGGACAGCTCGCCGGCGTGATCGCCATGATCGAAGCCGGCCGCGACTGCAAGGACGTCGTCACCCAACTCGCGGCCGTCTCCAAGGCACTCGACCGCGCCGGATTCAAGATCGTGGCCAGCGGCATGCGCCAGTGCATGAACAACGCCGACGGAACCCAGGCCCCCATGACCGAGGAAGAACTCGAAAAGCTCTTCCTCGCCCTCGCCTGACAGCCACCCGGAAGACGCTCCCGCACGCCGCCCTGCGGTCGTCAACCGCCGTGTGCGAACCAGTGGCCGTGACCGCCGTGCACATCACCAGGGCACTATGCCGGCGTCCTCGAAGAACTGGCCGGTCGGCCGCGCCAGTTCGATCCGGGAGACGCTGAAGGTCATCCGCTCGGGCCGTTGCCCGGACGAGTCCCGAATGCTGCGACAGCGGCGGTGATCGACAGTGCGGCAAGCAGGGCGAAGAGTGCGGGGTAGCCGCCGAGGGGTCCGGCGAGGAGGGCACCGGCGAAGGGGGCGAGGGCTGCGGCCGCGTGGGCGGGTGCGCCGAGGAGTCCGGAGAGTCGGCCGTAGTGGGTGGTCCCCCAGCGGTCGGTGACGGCGGTGGCCTGGAGGAGGGTGAGGTTGCCGCGGATCACACCGGCGAGGACGGACACCGCGACGAGCAGGGCGTAGGGGCCGGCCACGGTGGAGAGGGCTGCGGTGGTGAGGGCGCCGAGTGCGATCAGGGTGACGGTGCGGGCGGTGACGCCGAGGTGGCGGGCGAGCATCGCGTACAGGGCGCGGCCGACGGTTTGGCCGGCGCCGCCGAGGCCGAGCGCCCATGCGGCTTGGGTGGTGGTGTAGCCGCGTTCGATCAGGAGGGGGACGAGGCCGATGACGACGGCGTACATCGCGAACGCGGACAGGGTGAAGGTGACGGCCAGCATCCAGAACGCCCGGCTGCGCACCACGCCCTCGTGGCCGCCGGTGACGTGCGGCGGGCTCGGCGGAGCCGGCGGCCAGGGGGCTTTCAGTGCGATCGCGTGGGCCGGGACGGTCAGAGCCGCGAGGATGCCGGCGAGCACTACGTAGGTGGCGCGCCAGGACATGTGGTCGGCGAGCATCGCGGTGAGGGGTGCGAAGACGGTGGAGGCGAGGCCGCCGGCGAGGGTGACGATCGTGAGCGCGCGGATGTGGTCGGGGCCCCACCAGCGGGTGAGGGCGGCGAAGGCGGGCTGGTAGAGGATGGCGGCCATGGCAGCTCCGGCGAGCAGCCATCCGGCGAAGAAGACGGCCAGGTTGGGCGCCGCGGCTATCACCAGCAGGCTCAGCGAACCCAGGACGGAGCCTGCCGTCATGACGATGCGGGGGCCGCGGTGGTCCAGGGCGCGGCCGACGTAGATCCCGGCGACGGCGGAGACGACGAGGGCGGCGGAGAACGCCGCGGTGGTTGCGCCCGCGCTCCAGCCGGTGTCGGCGGTGATGGCCGGGTTGAGGACGATGAAGGCGTAGTAGACGATGCCCCAGCTGGTGATCTGGGTGAGGCAGAGGGCGGGCAGGACGGCGCGTGGCCGCGACCGGACCTCCGTCCCGGTCGCGGCCACGCCGCTTTGAAGGTCGCTCACCTCAGCAGCCGCCGGTCGAAGCGGGAGCGGGAGCTGCGCCGATGGTGAGGGTGGCCGGGGCCGCGCAGCACCCGCCACCGGTCTCTTCCGCGGCTGCGGGCTCGTCGAAGAGGCCGGCGCCCCCGCACACCCCGGTTTCGGGGAGGGTGAGTTCGACGCGCTCGGCGGCTTCCTGGTCGCCGGCGAGGTGGGCGGCGACGGAGCGGACCTGCTCGTAGCCGGTCATGGCGAGGAAGGTGGGGGCGCGTCCGTAGGACTTCATGCCGACGAGGTAGACGTCCTTCTCCGGGTGGGAGAGCTCGTTCACGCCGTGGGGGTAGACGGTGCCGCAGGAGTGCTGGTTCGGGTCGATCAGCGGCGCCAGCTCCACCGGCGCCTGGAGCCGCTCGTCCAGGCCCAGGCGCAGCTCGTCCAGGAAGGACAGGTCGGGGCGGAGGCCGGTGAGGACGATGATCTCGTCGACCGGGTCCAGGCGGCGGCCGTCCTCGCCCACCAGGGCGACGCGGCCGTCGCCGGTCTTCTCGATGGTGTCGGTGCGGAAGCCGGTGACGGCGTCGGCGTAGCCGCCGTCGACGGCTGCCTTGGCCGCCAGGCCGAGGGCTCCGCGGGCGGGCAGCTGGTCGGCCGCGCCGCCGCCGAAGGTCGAGCCGGAGATCCCGCGGCGCAGGATCCACGTGGCGTGAGTCCCCCGGCCGTCCTCGGACTTGGCGAGGTCGGCGAGGTAGGCGAGGGCCGTGAAGGCGGAGGCGCCGGAGCCGATGACCGCAGTGCGCTTCCCGGCGTAGCGGGCGCGGACGGCGGGGTCCTTCAGGTCCGGAACGCGGTAGGTGATGCGGTCGGCGGCGGCCTTCTCGCCGAGGGCGGCGATTCCGCTGCCGCCGGCGGGGCTGGGGGTGGACCAGGTGCCGGAGGCGTCGATGACGGCGCGGGCGAAGAGGCGCTGCTCGCGGCCGTCGGCGTTCTCGTAGTGGACGACGAAGGGCTGCGCGTCCCGTTCGGCATCGACGACGCGGTCGCGGCCGGTGCGGGAGACGCCGGTGACGCGCGCGCCGTAGCGGACCTGCTCGCCGAGCACGTCGGCCAGCGGCTGAAGGTAGCGCTCGGCCCAGTCACCGCCTGAGGGGTAGGTGTCCTCGGCGGGCTTGGTCCAGCCGGTCGGGGCCAGGAGCTTCTCGGCGGCCGGGTCGACGAGCTCGCCCCAGCGGGAGAACAGCCGTACGTGAGCCCACTCGCGCACCGCGGCCCCGGCGAGCGGGCCGGCTTCCAGGACGAGGGGGGTGATGTCGCGGTCGAGGAGGTGGGCTGCTGCCGCGAGTCCGGCAGGGCCGGCCCCGATGACGACGACGGGCAGCTCGGTGGTGGTCTCACTCATGACATGTCTCCGGGTCTTAGTGCAGGTGGGCGGATGGGCGGGTGGGCGAGGGCTCTACGTGGTCAGCAGCAGCCGGCGCCGGTGGCGACGGCCTCGCGCTTGGCCTGCGGTTCGCAGCAGGCTCCGGCTGCTTCCGCGCCCTCGCTGCTGCCGCAGCAGGGTGAGGACTGGGCGGGCGCCACCTCGGCGGCGGGCTGCGCGGGGGCGGTGCCGCAACAGGAGCCCGTCGTCGCGGCGCGGTTCGGGCTGGTGGCGGTGGTCCACTCGTTCATGACAACTCCCTTTTGTTTCGAAGTTCGTCTATGGCTTGCGTGATCAGCATGGCACTTGTATCGATAGACGTCAACATAGACATTCATCTAATTCTTGGAGGCTGCTGCGGAACACGTGGAAGCCGTCGTCATCGGGGGCGGGCAGCCGGGGCCGGCCGCGGCGCGTGCGCCGGCCAGGGCAGGACCGAAGCCGGTGGCGCCGGAGGCGCCGGACCGGGGGCCGGGCTCATGGCCGTACTACTACGACAGCCCGACCCTTGTTCTCCCCGACCCGGTTCGGCGCACCGCCCGGCATGCCGTTCGGCGGGGACCTGGACCGCCAGGTCGTCTCTTTTGGATCTTGTCGGTCGGGCCCGCGTCGCCCGGTGCCGTGCATCGCAAGGCGGAGGAGTGCCGTTGTACTGGACGTACTGCGGTGCTCCGACAACGCGGCGAGGTGCGGTGCCGGGCGACGCGGGCCTGGGGGCACCTCCCAGCGGTAGCTGGGGGAGCAAGATCCGAAAGAGACGACCTACCCGCACCGGGGGCGAGGTCGCCGGCCGGAGCGCCGCCCGGACGGCCCGCCCTCCGGCCTCCCACCTGACCCGCAGCCGACCCCCTGCCCTCTTGGTTCGATGTGTGTCAACATAGACGTATGTCGAATGTGAAGGTTCTGCCGCTGCTGGAGCCCGACGTCGTCGCGGCCTGCTGCCCGCCTCTGAACGAGCGCCCGATGTCGGCCGAGGAGGCCGAGGTCGCGGCGAAGATGTTCAAGGCCCTCGGTGACCCCGTGCGCCTGCGACTGTTCTCCGCTGTCGCCTCCCACGAGGGCGGGGAGGCGTGCGTGTGCGACATCTCCGACGTCGGTGTCTCCCAGCCCACCGTCTCCCACCATCTGAAGAAGCTCAAAGAGGCCGGGCTGCTGTCCTCCGAGCGCCGGGGTACGTGGGTGTACTACCGGGTCGAGCCGTCCGTGCTCGCCGCCATGGGCGCGCTGCTGGCCGGCGCCGCGAAGACAGCGTGACCGGCGTGACCGGCGTGCGGATCGAGGCGCTGCTCCCCGAGCACGCCGAGCAGGTGCTGGGCATCTACCGGTCGGGGATCGACGAGGGCAACGCCACCTTCGAGACGAAGGCCCCCGAGTGGGCCGCGTTCGACAAGGCCAAGCTGCCCGACCACCGCTTCGTCGCCCTCGACGACGACGGCCGGGTGCTGGGCTGGGTCGCGGCGAGCGCGGTCTCGGACCGGTGCGCGTACGCGGGCGTGGTCGAGCACTCCGTCTACGTCCACCCCGACGCCCGCGGCCGCGGCGTCGCCCGCACGCTGCTGGACGCACTGGCCGCCTCGACCGAGGCAGCCGGGATCTGGACCATCCAGTCAGGGATCTTTCCCGAGAACACCGCCAGCCTCGCCGTCCACGCACGAGCCGGTTTCCGCATCATCGGCACGCGTGAGCGCATCGGCCGCCATCACGGGGTCTGGCGCAACGTCGTACTGCTGGAGCGCCGCAGTTCCGTGGCGGGCTGACTGCCCGGTACGCGGTTTCGGTGTCGGCGGTCCGGTGCACACTCGAGGAAGCGAGCGATCTCCCGGGCCGCATCCCTGGCGGGGCGGCCGACGCCGATGAGGGTGGCTGAAGCGGGGCCGGTCCAGTCGCCGTAGCCGAGCAGGTGCAGGCGGGGTTCGTCCGCGGTGCGGGTGCCGTCCATCGCGATGCGGCCACGGCTCCCGCGCAGGCGCAGCGAGGCGAAGGGGGCAAGGGCAGGGCGGAAGCCGGTGCACCAGATGACCGTGTCCGCCTCGGCCCGGGTGCCGTCGGCCCACTCGACCCCGGTCGTGGTGAGGCGGGTGAACATCGGTCGGGCGCTGAGGAGTCCGGCGTCGCGGGCGGCGCGTACGGGCGGGACGGCCACGATGTCGCCGAGGGAGGCGACGCCGCCGGCGTCGGTGCGGCCTTCGTCGAGGGCGCGACGGCGGGCGGTCGCGTGGTCGAAGAGGGCGCGGCCGTCGATGTCGTCGGCGAGGTAGCGGGGCGGGCGCTGGGCCACCCAGGTCGGATCGACCCCGGCGTGGGCGAGGTCGGCGGCGATCTGCGCGCCGGAGTTGCCCCCGCCCACCACGACCACGCGCTGCCCGGCGAACCCGGACGGGCTGCGGTACTGCACGGTGTGCAGCTGGCGGCCCTGATAGTCCCGCCGGCCGGGGACGGTGGGCAGGAAGGGGCGGGTCCACGTTCCGGTGGCGCTGATGACCGCCCGGGCCGTCCACGATCCGGAGCACGTCTCGACCCGTAGGCCGGGCCCGTCGCGGTGCACGCTGTCGACCCGGGTGCCGCGCTGAACGGGGAGCGCGTACCGCTTCTCGTAGTCGGTGAGGTAGTCGACGACGTGGGCGCCGTCCGGGTAGAGCTCGCCCGGCCGAGAGGGCATGAGCCGTCCGGGCAGGGAGGAGTACTGCGCCGGGGAGAAGAGGCGCAGGGAGTCCCAGGTGTGCTGCCAGGCTCCGCCGGGCGCCGTCTGGGCGTCGAGGATGACGTGCTCGATGCCCAGACGGCGCAGGTGGTATCCGGCGGCGAGCCCTGCTTGGCCGCCGCCGATCACCACCACGTCCGCGCGCCGCGTCATGCCGAGGGCGTTCCGTCGTGAGTCCTGGGGCGCATGAAGATGACCGCTACCAGGGCCAGGCCCACCGCGGCGCCGATCAGCTGCATGCCGATGAAGCCGGGCACCGAGCCCGGGGCGATGCCCGCGAACGTATCGGTGAAGGCGCGGCCGATGGTGACGGCCGGGTTGGCGAAAGAGGTGGAGGAGGTGAACCAGT
This sequence comes from Streptomyces sp. NBC_00029, assembly GCF_045160505.1. Classification (NCBI taxonomy): domain Bacteria; kingdom Bacillati; phylum Actinomycetota; class Actinomycetes; order Kitasatosporales; family Streptomycetaceae; genus Streptomyces; species Streptomyces sp. NBC_00029. The sequence goes on along the minus strand of NZ_CP108292.1, from coordinate 7,705,784 downwards.
ACGCGGCGCCGATGTACGAGGCGACAGCGACGGGCGCGAAGCGGAGGCGGTCGGTTCGCGCCAGGCCGAAGATCAGCAGGATCAACCCGGCCGTGGCGATCACCTCGCCGAGGAGGAGGTTCCCGGCGGAGCGGTCGTGGGTGGACCACTTGACCAGCGGCTCACCGAACATTGCGTCCGCGAGGACGGCGCCCGCGATGGCGCCGACGATCTGCGAGGGCACATACACGGCCAGCTCACGGGCGGTGACGCCGGCGCCGCCTCGGCGGGCGGTCCACCACTCGGCCAGCGTCACGGCGGGGTTGAAGTGCGCGCCGGAGACCGGGCCGAGGAGAGCGATGAGGACGCCGAGCCCGAAGACCGTGGCGGTGGAGTTGGCCAGCAGCTGCAGGGCCACGTCCTGGGTGAGCTTCGTGGCCTGGATTCCCGAGCCGACGACGACCGCCACGAGGGCCGCGGTACCGACCAGCTCGGCGGCGGCGCGGGCGATCAGCGGGGTGCGGGGCGGCGTCGCGCCGGGTGCGGGCTGGGGCTCGTCGGCAGGTATCGGGGTGCCGACGGGCTCGGTGGCGGTCAAGGCTGGTTCTCCTCGGGAAGGTGAGGCAAAGCGCGGAAGGTTATGGGCAGGACCGCTTGCGGTTCGCTTCTGCGGTGGCACGCGCGGTCCGGGCGAGGTCGGCGAACTGACCGGCGAGGGCTTCGATGACTTCCGGGCGCAGGCGGTAGTAGATGTACCGGCCGCATGGCTCCGTCTCCACGACCCCCGCTTCCCGCAGCACCTTCATGTGGTTGGAGAGGTTCGTCTGCTTGGCGCCCGTCTCCTCCACGAGGTGGGTGGTGCAGAGGGTCTCACGGGCGAGCAGGGTCACGATCCGGAGCCTGAGCGGGTCGGCCAGAACCCGGAACAGATCAGTGTCGACTGACGTCATCATGGACTGATACTGTCACATCAGCTGGAGCTGATACCAGCCCCAGCTGATCCTTTTGGCTCCTTTGAACGGGATCGCCGTGCCCTTGCCTTCCTCGCCCCTCCTGCCGGACGAACGCCTGTCCGCCGGGGCCGCCCGTCCCGCCATGCCCGGCCGCCGCCACCTCGACCGGCCCGTGGCCGACCCCGACGGGGCGCCGATCGCCGTCGCCCACGGCATCCACGGCATCCACGACGCCACCGACGTCCGCATCTCCGAGCTGCGCACCCGGCTCGCCCCCTGAAGCCCCACAGCTCCCCACCGCAGTCGCCTCACCCCAAGGAAGCACCGATGTCCTCCACCCCTGCCGCCTCCGTCCTGTTCGTCTGCATCCACAACGCCGGCCGCTCCCAGATGGCGGCCGGGTTCCTGCGCCACCTCGCCGGCGACCGCGTCGAGGTCCGCTCCGCCGGGTCCGTGCCCGGCGAGCAGGTCAACCCGTCCGCCGTCGCCGCCATGGCCGAGCTGGGCATCGACATCTCCGACCAGAAGCCGAAGATCCTCACCCCCGAGGCCGCCCAGGCGTCCGACTACATCATCACGATGGGCTGCGGCGACGCCTGCCCGTACTTCCCCGGCAAGACCTACCTCGACTGGCAGCTCGAGGACCCGGCCGGCCAGGGCGTCGAGGCGGTCCGCCCCATCCGCGACGAGATCAAGGGCCTCATCGAGGGCCTGATCGCCGAGATCGCCGCCAGGCCGAACGCCTGAGGCGCACGAGAAGGGCGGGTTGGCGGCGACCGCCTGAAGTGTCAGCGGCCGGGGGCGCACGTGGCCGCCCGACGCGAGGACTTGACCGCGCCGGACAGCCGAGATCCGGGGGCAAGGACACGCCCGCGCGAGCGCCCGGCCGGGAGGCGCGTCGTTCGGGTGCCGGCCCTGGCCGGAGCGGGATCGCGGCGTGACACCGGGCAGGCGTCGAGTATGAACTCGCACACCCCCGGCGCCTCGGCCGGGCGGACCGCGGTACCCGGCGCTGCCTCGACCCGGCGGCTGACCGCGCTGGACCGGCTCGAACGGGCCGCGGTGGCCGACCCGGCGATCAGGGTGCTCCAGCGGGGCATCCCGCGCGCTCCCCCGGGCGGGATGCCTGATCTGCTGCGCGGCAGGCCGCTCGGGCACCCTCTGCATCCCGTACTGGTGCAGGTACCGATCGGATGCCGGCTCTCGTCCGCCGTGCTGGACGTCGCCCCCGGGACGCAGCGCGCGAGCAAGACCCTCACCGCCGGACCGGCCGGGATCGCCCCGGCAGCCGTGGCCGGCTGGGTCGGGGCGGACCCTCCTCCCGAACAGGCCCGGGTCGGTCCGGCCCGCGCGGCCTCCACGCGGCGACGGCACCGCAGAGCTCCCGTCTCCACCCGAGCAGCCCGTCGAAGCCGTGACCAGCGGTACCGCAGCCCCGAAGGCAGTACGAAGTCCGTATCGCACGAGCGTTTCCTCACCCGTGTGCGCCCCGAGAGCGGGGCGCACACGGAGGATTGCAGCAGCCGGACCGGACGGCCACCCTGTCCGCCACCTTCGACGCCAGGGCCGCCGACTCAACCACGCATCCGCCGGCTGAAGCGCGCAGTCACAAGGGGCAGCACCTCGGGAAGGTCGGCCTCCGCCGCGAGCCGCCGACCCTCACCGGCCATTCGACGCCCGGGCGATCGGATCACCCATATCCGCTCCCCACTCTAGTCAAAGTTGACTAGAGTGGCCGTATGACCGAGAAGACGATTCCGATCCTGCCGTGCCGCACCCTCCAGCCCGTCCTCGACTTCTACCTCGCGCTCGGCTTCGAGGTGACCTTTCAGCAACGGAGCCCCAATCCCTACGCGGTCGTGGAACGAGGAGGCATCGAGCTCCAGTTCTTCGGCCTGAAGCAGTACGAGCCGACCCAGTCGGTCAGCACGTGCTACGTGGTGACCGATGACGTCGACGGCCTGCACGATGCCTTCCGGACCGGCCTCAGGTCGGCGTACGGGAGGGTCCCGACCCGCGGGCTGCCACGCATCGGGCCGCTGAAGGACATGTCGTACGGCGTGCGGCAGTTCCTCATGACCGATCCGGGCGGCAACTGCATCCGTGTCGGGCAGCCGACGAGCGCGGACCAACACCACCGACCCGCCCCGGACGAGACCTTCGCCCGCGCTCTCCACATGGCGTCCCTCTTCGCGGACTCGAAGGACGACCCGAGCGGCGCCGCAAGGATCATCGATCGCGCCCTCCGCATGGAGGGCGAACGACCCACCCCGGTGCAACTGGTCCGCCTCCTGGTCCTGCGAGCGGATACCGCCGGCCGCCTGGGCGACAGGGAGACCATGACGACCGCCCTCGATGAGGCCGCTGCGGTCCACCTCACCGCCGAGGAGCAGGAGTCGGTCCACGATGACATCGCACGCCTGAAGGATCTCCGAAACCAACCGCCGCAATGAGTCCGTCCGGCGGCTGCAGGAGCGTGACGCGGGGAGCGTCCGCTCCGAGCCGGGGCGGCTGATCGGAGTGCCGGAGTGGCCGCCTGCGGCTGGACCTTGTCGGGCCTGCCCCATGGAGGTCGGGTCCCGGGCCTGCTGCGCGAAGGGCGAGCGGGTGGGATCAGGCGGCCGGCTGGGGCTGGCGCAGTTCGGCCCGGCCGAAGAGGAGGTCGCAGCCGGACGCTACTCACCGCAGGGCCTGCGGACGGGCGGCACGCCACTGCTCCTGCAGCAACCGCTCCTGCCGCCGCGCATCCTGCGCCCGCTGCGATGCCGCCCCGCCGCGGAAGCGGGTGCGGCGGGGCCCGGAGTGCCCAGGGCGCATCAGGAGGCAGGCACCGGACTCTCCGGTGCCAGCGAGTTGCCTGCGGGGATGCGGCCGCAGTCGGACGGGGCGTTGCCGCCTGCGAAACGGTCGTTCAGCCAGCCCATCGCGACGGGCGCCCAGACGACGGGCACGGCGACGTGACTGAGCAGGTCGAACTGCTGGTACTTGATCGATCCGTTGCCGGCTCCGCAGTACTGGCGGGCGAGCGTCCGCACGTCTCCGGCGACCATGACCCCGTCACCGGTGCCGATGCCCGGGCGGTTGCTGAAGGTTCCTTCCAGGACTCCCCCGTTGCCCTGCGCGATGAACCCCGGGATGGTGGGGGTGGGTGCCGAGCCGAGGTTGATCCTGTTCACCGCCTGGACGAAGGCAGGCACCGAATTCGGGTCGGAGTACTGCGGCTTCGCCATCTTCTTCCAGGTCAGGCCAGGGTAGTGGCCCAGCGCGTCGACGATCGACCCGTGCTCCAGCTTCTTGTACACCTCCAGGCCGTAGGCGTTCAGGTAGGGCTTGAGGTCGATGTCGTACGACCGGGAGACGCCGATGACCGCCATGGGGATGACACCCGACCACACGAGGGAGCCGTCGACGTACTTGAGGTTGTGCGCCGGATCCACGAGCAGACCGCCCTCGGCGAAACCCACCAGCTTGCCGTTGACCTCGGGCGCGTAGGAGGGTGCGAGCGCGGCCGCCCAGTTGGTCGCGATGGCGCCGCCGGAGTATCCCATCAGGCCGAACCTGGTGTCGGCGTCCATGCCGGTCTCCGCGGACCGGGTCGCGGCACGGATCGAGTCCAGCGTGTTGGTCGCGTACTCGGGGCCGGCCGCGAAGTTGGCGGTCTGTCCCTCGGTGTCCGGGATGACGAGGTCGTAGCCCTGCAGCAGCAGCGGAGCCATGAAGACGGCCTCGGCATTCGCAATGACGCCGCCCAGGGTGAGGTCACCGGCGATGGCCCGGGACGGACCGTCCTCGGGGTTGAGCGAGTCGTAGAACGACTGGTAGGACACCGCCTTGCTGCCGTCGCCCGTCAGGCTGCGCACCACCGTGGTCACGTTGGCGGACGGACGGCCCTGGGCGTCGGTCGTGCGATAGAGCAGTTGGATCGCCCTGAGCGACGTGGGAAGGCCCACGAGGTGGTACTGCAGCGTCCGAGTCTTCAGCACGGTGCCCGGCGCGAACGAGGACAGGGGCTCGCTGCCGGTGTAGGTGTAGAAGGGGTCGCTCGCGCCGGCACTCGACGGCGTGACCGCGGCGGCCGTTGCCGCAGGAGCGGCGGTCACGACCATCGCGGCGACAAGGGCGGTGGCCAGGAGACGAACAGTGTTTCTGGGCATGACTCCCCCGAATCGTGGAATGGGAACGCTGGACTTCTCGGAGATGAAGGGTGTCGGTGGGCGGCACTGATGGCGCCGTCGTGGCGTTCCATCGGCAGCCGCGCGCCGGGCCTGACGTGTGCTCGGGTTCCGGTCCGCGGAATGCGCCCGGATCAGGTGGCGCAGGCGGCCCCGGCAGGGCGGCGGCGTGATCGGGCGGGGGCGCGCGGCGGCTGTTGCACGGGCACGGCGGTCCTCCGGTGCGGGTGGGGGCGTGGGGATCCGGTGGAGGATGCGGTCTGGGTCCGAACGCGTCTGGTGATCCACCGGGCAGGCGTGTTACCAACTAGTAAGTAACGTCCCGGAAACCAGCATGGGGTCGCGGCGGGGCCATGTCTCCGGGTCGCACAACAGAGATTCGCGAGGTGCATTGTGACCGCATCCAAACCCGCGGAAAGCGCGGTGGGGCCGCAGTTCGGCGGCGTCCCGGTTCACAAGCGGCTTCTGGCCGCCGCGCCGGCCCTGGCGCCGGCGGTGACGGCCCGGCTCGTCGAGCAGCTGCCCGCCTACGGAGCACTGCCCTCGGAACAGCTCCACGGTGAGATCACCAAGGAGGTGGACCGTGGAATCCGGGCCTTCATCCGGGTGCTGCGCCACGGCGAGCTGCCGGAGGAGGCCGAGTTGGCGAGGATCAGCGAGTCGTCGGCTCGACGCGCCGACGAGGGCGTGCCGCTGGAAGCCGTCGTGGGCGCCTACCACTTCGGTGCGGAGGAGTGCGCGGCCCAGATCCTTGCGACGGCCGAGCCGGGCGACCTGCCGGACGTGCTGCTGGTCCAGCGCCGACTGCTCGGCTACCTCCGACAGGTGAGCTGCGCGGTCGCGGCAGGGTACGTGCAGGAGCGGCAGGCGGCCCTCGGTGACGAGCAGGTCGCCCGGCAGTCCCTGCTGTCCCGGCTGATGGAGGGCGGCGACCCGCAGGCCGCGGCCGACCGTGCAGGCATCCGGCTGCCCCCCACGTACCTCGCCCTGAGCATCGCCATGGGACCGCACCCGGATGAGCTGCGGCCCGGCGTGAACCACTCTGTTGCCGCTCGCCGCAAACTCCGGCGGCTGCGCAACGAATTGCAGCGCCAGACACCGGGTGTCCCGCTGTCCGTGCTGTCCGGCGACGGGGGGCTGGTGTTGATCCCGTACGAGACGCCGGCCGCCGACTTCGCCGCCGCGGACCGGGAGCGGCTCACCCGGCTCGTCGAGCAGCTCGGTCGGATCTGCGGCGCGGAGCTGCTGGTGGCAGCTGCCGCTGCCGCACCGGACTCCGTCGCGGACGCCGCCCGGATGGTCGGTGAAGTACGGCGGGTGGCCCAGGCATCCGGTCGAGGGCCCGGACTCTACCTGCTCGACGATGTGCTGCTGGAGTACCAGCTGAGCCGCCCGAGCCGGGCCAGGGACGGGCTCGCCGCGCTGCTGGGCCCACTGGCCGGGCGCCCGGAACTGCTCGACACGTTGCGCACCTTCCTCTCCTGTGGCCTCGACCGACGCCGGGCCGCCGCCCGGCTCCAGGTACACCCCAACACGGTGGACTACCGCCTGCGCAAGGCGACGGAGCTCACCGGACTGGACGCGGCCCGGGGCGCCGACCTGCTGACGCTGCACGCCGCACTGGCCGCCCACGACTCCGTACGGCAGGGCGAGCCCGACACCGGCTGACATGGCGGGGTGGCCTGAATGAGCACCTGCAACACCGGCGATGAAGCGCCACCGGGCGGGGGGAAAGCCGCGACCGATCCATCACCGCCACGGCACCCCGTGGACAGTGAGCGCATACAGTCCTGGCGTCACCCGTCGAGCGCAGGGTTCGCCACAGCCGCCGAGTGTCCCTCCGCCGCTGTGCCGAGGGGGAACTCTGTCCAGACGGTCTTGCCGTCCCGGGTGTAGCGGGTGCCCCACCGTTCGGTGAGCTGGGCCACCAGGAAGAGGCCGCGCCCGCCCTCATCGGTGGTGCGCGCCCGTCGTAGGTGGGGAGCGGTGCTGCTGCTGTCGGAGACCTCGCAGATCAGGCTGCGGTCGCGGATGAGCCGCAGGGTCACCGGGGTACCGCCGCCGTACCGGTAGGCGTTGGTGACCAGTTCACTGACGACCAGTTCGGCGGTGAAGGCCAGCTCCCCCAGGCCCCACCCGGTCAGTGTGGTGTCTGCCAGGTGCCGTGCCCGGGCGGCGGAGGTCGGCTCCGCGGGCAGTTCCCAAGAGGCGACCTGCTCCGGCGCCAGCACGCGGGTGCGGGCGAGGAGCAGTGCTACGTCATCGGGCGGGTGATCCGGCAGCAGGGCGTTCTGCACGTCCGTGCAGGTCTCCTCCAGCGAGCGGCCGGGGCGGGACAGGGCTTCTCGCAGCCGCTCGAGTCCCTCGTCGAGGTCGAGGCCACGGGCCTCGACCAGGCCGTCCGTGTACAGCGCCAGCAGACTTCCCTCGGCGAGTTCCAATTCGGCGGACTCGAACGGGAGTCCGCCCAGGCCCAGCGGAGGCCCCTCGGGAAGGTCGGGCAGGGTCACCTTGCCGTCGGAGGTCACCACGGCGGGTGGCAGGTGACCCGCCCGGGCCAGGGTGCAGCGCCGGGAGGTGGGATCGTAGACCGCGTAGAGGCACGTCGCGCCGACGATCTGCCGGCCCCGCGAGCGTCCGTCGGCAGGCTCCTGCTCAGCTGCCAGGCGGTTGACCAGGTCATCCAGGTGGGAGAGGAGCTCGTCCGGAGCGTAGTCGAGGCCGGCCAGGGTGTGCACGGCCGTGCGGAGGCGGCCCATGGTGGCCGCGGCGTGCAGACCATGACCGACGACATCGCCGACGACGAGGGCAACGCGTGCTCCGGAAAGGGGGATGACATCGAACCAGTCGCCGCCGACGCCGGCGGCCGGATCGGCCGGCAGATACAGGTGCGCGACCTCGACCGCGCTGTGTTCGGGCAACTCCTGCGGCAGCAGGCTGCGCTGCAAGGTCAGAGCGGCCTGATGCTGCTGGGTGTAGCGGCGGGCGTTGTCGATGCACAGGGCGGCCCGCGCGGCGAACTCCTCTGCGAGCGTGAGGTCGTCCTCCTCGAACGGCTCCGGCCGCTGGGCCCGCCACAGGCTGAGCAGGCCGAGGAGCAGACCGCGGGCCGTCAGCGGTACGACGATCAGTGAGTGAGCGCGGAGATCGAGGGCGCGCTGCGTGCGCTCCGGATCCTGAAAATACCAGCCGGGACTGCTCTGGAGCACAGGTTCGAGGATGGGCTGCTGCTCGGCGAGGCACCTGGCCTGCGGGGTGCGCGGGTCGAAGCGGAAGACCTCTCCGGCGGGGTACATCACCCGCAGCGCCTCTGCCACGACCGAGTGCACGGCCATCCTGCGGACCGGACCGCTCGCCTCCTCGGTGGTCTCATCGCCTCGGGCGACCGAATCCAGCAGATCCACCGAGACGGCGTCCGCGAGGTCGGGGACGGCGACGTCGGCCAGCTCCCGGGTGGTCTTGCCGAGATCCAGTGTGGTCCCGATGCGGGCGCTCGCCTGGTTGAGCAGGGCGAGCCGCCGCCGGGCCCGGTAGCGGTCGGTGACGTCCTCCACCAGTTGGGTGACTCCGAGGATCCCGCCGGAGGGGTCCTCCATCCGAAACGCCGACACCGACACCACCCGCTCGTGGTCGGGGTCGCTTCTCAGGCGACAGGGCTGCTCGGTGAAGATCAGGGGGGCGCCGGTATCCAGCACCCGGCGCAGCCGGGTTTCGATGGTCTTCAGGTCCGGACCGATGAGGAAGTCGCCGATGCGCCGGCTCCGGATCTCCGCCGCGGGAAGTTGCGTGAACCGGGCCAGCGCCCGGTTGATGCGCAGGATGCTCAGATCGGGGGCGTGGACGGACAGGCCGATCGGGGAGCGCCGGAAGAGACCGTCCAGGACCGACCGGTCCGTCTCCCACCGCAGCACTTCCTCCGCCGGGGCGACGACGAGGAACCACTCACGGGTCGAGCCGGCGCGGATGACGGCGCGGACGCGGAAGCCCAGCTCCACCCGCCGCCCGTCGCGGTGCAGGACGGGCAGGACGCCGGACCAGCCCCGGTCGCGCGCGCACTCGGCCGCTGCGTCCCGGACCATCCCATGGTCACGAGAGTCGACCAACAATTCCAAGGCCATACGACCCAGCACCTCATCGGGCAGGTAGCCGAGGTGCTCCTGTGCGCGCTCGCTCCAGCCGACGACCCTGCCGTGGTCGTCCAGGACCGCCGAGACGGAGTTGTGCAGCTCGAACGGGTCCTCGGGCACCTCGCCCGATCCCGGCGCCGGTGCGTCCATCACTGCCACCCTTCGACCTGCTCGACCTGCTCCACCTGCCGAACGGACCGCACAGCGGGCATTGCCGCGGCGACTACCCAGAGCGATCAGAGACCAGAGACCGGAGGTTGAGCAGTCGGCCTACCTTCAGTATCCCCGCGCCGCCGTACGTCGGCAGGAGGTCGTTCGCCATCGGCCCCGAGTTCGGAGGGCCCGGCCCGCCAGGGCCTGCGACTCGGACACCGCGCGACCGACTGCGGCGGCGCACCAGCAGGGGCATGCCGCCTTCGGCGTAATGGCCGTTTTGCCTGTATCGCCGTGCCACGCTGTGGTCCCGATTGACCAGGGTCGTGTCAGGAGACCGGAATGCACCGCTCAGGTGAGGGGCTGTTCGAGCGGATCCATCGTGCCCCGCGGGCAGACCCGAGGACGTCGGTGCGGAAGCGGAGCGATCCTGACACCGGTCGCTCGTGATGGCAGGAAACGAGGAAGGCGAACACCGGGGGCAGCAACCGCACCTTCCCGACCTGCACGTACGTCTGCGCACCGAGTTGGCCAGGATCGATGAGCAACTCCGCTCCCTGCTGGCCGCCATGGACCGGCTGCAGGGCCTGCTGGACGCGGTGGTGTCCATCAGCCGGGAGGTGGAGCTGCCCGACGTGCTGCACCGCATCGTGACCACCGCCATGGACTTGGTCGGCGCTCGCTACGGGGCACTGGGCGTACTCAGCGAGTCCGGCGACCATCTGGAGCAGTTCATCACCGCCGGCCTGTCCGAACAGGAACGCGCCGATCTGGCCGAGACCGGTTTGCCCCGAGGCCTGGGGGTCCTCGGGCACCTGATCCACCACCCCGAACCCCTGCGGGTCGACAGCATCCCGGCCCATCCGTCGTCCGTCGGGTTTCCGGCCGGCCACCCGCACATGCACACCTTGCTCGGCGTCGCCATCAGCGTCCGCGGCGCGATCTACGGTGACCTCTACCTCTCCGAGCGGCGCGATGGACATCCCTTCGACGTCCACGACGAGAACGTCGTCCTTGCCCTGGCCAGTGCCGCGGGAATCGCGATCGAGAAGGTACGCCTGTTCGAACGGGTTCGCCTCGGCGCCGAGCAGTTCCAACGGCTTCTGCTGCCGACCCTGCCGGACCTGCGGCCTTTCGCCGCCGCCGCCATCTACCGGCCCGCTGCCGAGCCCAGTCAGCTCGGTGGGGACTGGTACGACGCCATCCCACTGGCCGACAACGTCGTGGCGCTCGTCATCGGCGACGTGGTCGGTCACGACCTGAAGGCCGCGGCCTCCATGGCCTCCACCCGCAACATGCTGCGGGCTCTGCTGTTCGACCAGAGCAATCCGCCCAGCGCCATCCTTACCCAGCTCGACCGCACCCTGCACGCCATCACGAGCAATCCCGTCACCACCACGACCCTGGCACGCATCGAACCCGAGGAACCGGGGTGGCGACTCCACTGGAGCAGCGCGGGCCACGTCCCACCCCTGCTGATCGCCCCTGGGCGCCCGGCAGAGTACCTTTTCGCCGAGCCCGGCGTACCGCTCGGGGTCGACCCCGAGCAGCCCCGCCCCGACCATTCCCGCTTCCTGCCCCGGACGCCACCGTGGTCTTCTTCACGGACGGGCTGGTCGAACATCCTGAGCACCCCATCGACGAGCGTCTCAACCGGCTCACCGATCTCGCCACGATGTACGCCGCCCTGCCCCTGCAGGAGTTCGTTCAGGCTCTGGCCGATCACCACCCCAGCGACGGTCATGACGACCTGGCCATCCTCGCCCTGCGCACCCCGCACCTCTGATCCCCGTGTCCGCGTCCATCTCACCAGTGCCATGGAGGATCCGAGAGATCCGGCGGATGATGGAATCGGGCCGATTGATGCGGAGGTGCCGCCTGATGACTGCAGCGCGGCCTGAGCGGCTCCGACAGGCCGGCTTGGCCGCCCTGGAGATCTGCGTCGTTGCCGGGCTGTACTACGGCTCAGCCGCGCTGGGACTGGTCCAGCAACTGGTGGGGGGCCAGGTCACCCCCCTGTGGCCGCCGACCGGTATCGCCGTGGCGAGCCTGCTCTTGCGCGGTCTGCGGGTCTGGCCCGGGATCGCGCTGGGTGCCTTCCTGGTCAACGTCCCGCTCGGCCCATCGATCCCGGCCGTGCTCGCGATCGTGGCGGGCAATACCCTCGCGCCCGTCTGCTCGTACGCGCTGCTCCGCCGTACGGGCTTCCGTACGGAACTGGACCGTTTGCAGGATGCGCTGGGGCTGATCTTCCTCGGTGCGCTCACCGGGATGCTGATCAGCGCGACGGTGGGCAGCGGGACCCTGGCCCTCGCCGGCGCGCTGAGCACCGAGAAATTCTGGCCCACCTGGTCGGTCTGGTGGACGGGCGACGCGATGGGGGTACTGGTGGTGACGCCCGTCCTGCTCGTTCTCCGCTTCGCGCGTTGGCCGAAAGGTGCGCGGCCGTCCCGTTGGGCGGAGGGACTGCTGCTTCTGGCAGCCACGGTCTGCGTCGGCTTCCTCGAGACCAGCAGTACGACGCTCATGTTCCTCGGCTTCCCGCTGCTGATCTGGGCGGCCTTCCGCTTCCAGCTGGCCGGGGCTGCGCTCTGCGCCCTGTCCGTGTCGACCTTCGCCATCGTCGCCGCTGCCCGTGGCTCAGGCCCGTTCGCCGGTCATGATCTGCTCACCAACATGATCACCCTGCAAGCGTTCAACGGTGCTTCCTCGCTGACCGCGCTGCTGGTCGCGGCTGCCGTCAGCCAGCGCGACCAGACCCAGAAAGAGATCGCGCGAGCCTGCATGCTGCTGGCCGAGATGGCGGCCAGGGCCACCGCCGGTGACCACCATCCCAGGCTCCCCGATCGCGGGGGCGAGACGGAAGCGGACGACGGACGAACCGAGTGGCCGACGTGATGGCTCAGTGTCCGACCGTGCGCCAGGAGCAGTACACGCCGCCGGAGGCTGCCAGTACTCCAGCTGTAGATCGTGATCTTCATGTCTGGGATGCGGCTTGTCGCTGGTAATGGCTGATGCGTGATCGCTTTTGACGGCGGCGTCGCCAGTCGGACCAGCCGAGCCGGTGGGCCGCATCGCGGAGAGGCCGGATGGCGAGGGTGATGAACAAGCGCTGGATCTCGTTGCAGGACAGCGGGACCAAGTCGTCAGAGGTGGACTGTCGGGCGTGTTCGTTCGCACGGACCACCGCGAGGAAGATCCAGGAGGGGTAGAGGCGGACCTGGTGCTCATCGAGGCCGGCCAGCCCTTTCTCGCTCTGGAAGGTCTCCTCGACCCGCCCTCTCGATCCCGCGACCCGCACCATCGTCGTCAGCGGCACCGGATCCGGCGAGTAGCAGCGGTAGTGGGCGAGTTCGCCGCAGGTGCGGTCGCGGCGGATCAGCAGCTGGCGGTGACCCGGGCAGGGATCGGCCAGGTCGATGACCGCCCAGTCCTAGGACCGCTTCCGGGCCAGGGCATCAGCGCGGAACGTGCCCGCACCGGTGGTCACTTCGGCCGAGCAGGCCACCGCGAGGACATAGCCCATGCGGCGTTTCCTCCAGGGCGGATCGCAGTTTCGGGTTGCCGCCATAGACCTCGTCACCGGTGACCCAGTCCACGCGGTGTCCGGCATCCCATGAACCGTTCGATCATCGTGCGGGCCAGCTCCGGCTTGGTCGCGAAGACGGTTTCCTCACCGAGCCCTGCCGCCCGGCAGCGGTCCGGGTCGCCCGTCCAGAAGCGCGGGACGTACAGCTCCCGGTCACGTCGCCGGTCTCGTCGACGACCAGCGCCGCCGCATCGTCGTGGAGGTGCTCGACGACGTATTCTCGGACGTCGTCGCGGACGGCATCAGCGTTCCAGGACGCCCGGCACAGCAGGTGCTGCATGCCGTGCGGGGTTGCCTCGCCGGCCCACTCCGCGATCGTCCAGCAGTTCTTGCGCGGCAGGTCCGACAGCAGGCCCAGCACCAACCGCCCGGCCCGTAGGCGAGGTTCATAGCGGGCGAACCGGCCCGCGATGCGCCCCATGGCCACCTCAAACGCCTCCCGCCAACGCGCGGATCTATGCTGTGACCAGTGGGCACCGTCTCGTTGTCAGTCCACACACCCACGATGATCAACGGCGGCCGCATCTGTTCCCGTACCGGCCCCACCAGCAAGATCACAATCCACACAGCTGGAGTACTACAGTCCTCCTACGGCCCCGCGGGCCTTTGAGGGCGCTCTGCATCGTCCCGCGAACCCCTCCTTCAAGGGGCGCGGAAATCCGTGGACGGACCCGCGGAAGATCACGTACCGTGTGGCTTCACGCCCTGAGATGGATGGAAGGAGGCGAGTGCCGTGCAGTTCACACCTTTCCAGCGCTCCCTCTTCCGCTATCCCGGCGTAGTTCGTCAGTTCTGACCGGGAGCGCTCCAAGCAGCCTGTATCCCGGAGGAATCCATGACCGATACGGTCATCCGCGCGCTCTCCGCGAGCGACGCACATCTTTTCGACGCACACCCCGACCCCCTCGGCGCCGGTGAAGGCCACCGACGTACCCGGTTCCGCCCCGACTGGAAGCGCGTCGCCCTGCGCGACGGCGAGGTCGTCGCACGCGGTGCGTGGTGGGGCGGCCCCGACGACTCGGAGCCCGTCAACATCAACTGGTTCGACGTGGCCGAGGGCGAGGAGGAGGCCGGGGCCGAACTCCTGCGCTCCGCTCCCTGGCAAGTCGAACTCGAGATCAACCTGCCCGGCGGCTGGCGGGAAAAGACCTACCTGCGCGCCGGAGCCGAGGCGCGCTTCGCCGCCGCACGAGCCGCAGGGTACGAGCTCCTGGTGGAACGCTTCCTGTACCGCTGGACCCCCGAGCGAGGTCTGCCCGAGCGGCCCGGACGCCTGCGCTTCAGCGCCGAACCCGACGACACCGTGTTCTTCGACGCGTTGCGCCGCATCCACTCCGCCACTCTGGACGCCCACGCGCTCAGGGCCATCGAGGAGGGCGGCCTCGACCAGGCCGCCCAGGAGGAACTCGACTTCTTCAACTGGTGCCCCTCCCCACGGGAATGGTGGCAGATCGCACACACGCCGGAGGGCGACCTGGCCGGCATCCACATCCCGGCCCACAACCCCTCCGGCCCGACGATCGGCTTCGTCGGAGTCGTCCCGGAACAGCGCGGTCGCGGCTACGCCTACGACCTCCTCGCGGAGTGCACCCACCTCCTCGTCGAGCAGGGCGCGGAGTTCGTCAGCGGAGCGACGGACCAGGCCAACTTCCCCATGGCCGCAAACTTCGCCAAGGCTGGCTTCCCCGTCATCCGTGAACGCATCAACTTCCACCCGGCGGGCCAAGCAGCCTAGCGAGGAGTAGCACGCGGTGAGCGGTCCGGTCCGAGGGCAGGTCCGGACCGCTTGCGGTGCCCGGCGGCATGCCGGCCGACAGTGAACGTGCAGGTTCTACGCTGTGGAGTGGCCACCGTCTCGTCGTCAGTCCACATCGACGATGATCAACGGCGGCCGCGCCCGTTCCCTTGCAGGCCCCACCAGCAAGATCACGATCTACAGCTGGAGTACTAGGACCTCCAGACGGGGAAACGAGCAGCTCAAACGGGCTTCCTTCCTCTCCGCTTTCGCGGCCCTGGGGGCCCCGGCATCGCGGGCCTACTACGACAAGAAGGTGCGCCACGAAGCGTCACGCACTCGAGTGAAGGCGAGAGATCTCCACCGCCAGGCCGTCGCAGCGGCCAGGCAGAAGCCGAGGGTAGTCGGATTCGGGGAACGCCGGGGAGGGCGGAAAGCAGCACGCCCGGATGACCGCAAGAGTCGCACCACCGCGTGCCCTCGCCTCGCCCGCCGACTCCCGAACAGGCACGTCATCACTCATGACAGCCACACTGCCACCCGACCGCCTTGACCAAAGACATAGGGCCCCCGCACTGGGCGGGCTTTCACCGGGCTGGATCGTCGGACTCCGGTCGATGAGGCGGCCGCCGCGTCGTTCGGCGAAGGCGCCGAAGCGTACGCCGCCTACGAGGCCGCCCGCCCGGGCGCACGGCCGGTCGACGTCCTCATCGACCTGAACACCGACGAGCTGGCCAGGAAGCCCACCCTGGCGTTCGCGCAAGCGCGGGCAGCCGGTGGCCGCCCGGCCTGTGCCGACGAGTTCGACTGCCCCACCCCCGCCCAAGACGGCCGGCTGGGCTCCCCGCACTGCCTGGAACTCCCTTTCGTGTTCGGCAACTTCGACGCCTGGTCACACGCAGCGTTCATCGCGGGCATGGACACCGGGACCAGCGCCTTCGACAAGGTCGAGTCGGTCCACCTCGAGGTCAACTGGCGCGCCCGTTCATGAGAGTTCCGCGTCAGCGGAATGCGGCGACATGGCGGGCAACCCAGTCGTTGAAGGAGCGCGGGACACGGCCGATGACTCCTTCCACGTCCGGGCTGATCCGCAGTTCGGCCGGGTTCGGAGCAGAGATGATGTCCAGGGTGTCGTCGGCGAGTTCGATCGGCACGAACCGGGCCATCGTGGCCTTGGCCTCCTCGCGGGTGAGTTCGCGGAACCGTACGGGCGAGCCGAGCGCGGCTGCGATCGCCTCCGCCTGCTGACGCGGCGTGATCACTTCCGGCCCGGTCAGCTCGTACACCGCGCCGGTGTGCCGATTGTCCAGCAGGCAGGCCGCCGCGACCTCGGCGATGTCCGCCGGATCGACGACCGGAACCCCTACATCGCCGAAGGGCGCGGCGACCGTTCCTTGCGTGCGGACGGACTCGGCCCAGGCGAAGGCGTTGGAGGCGAACCCTCCCGGCCGCAGGACGACCCAGTCCATTCCGGAGTCCCGCAACGCGTCTTCCACCGTGCGCATCGCGACCCGCGACGGACCGAGCGGCCTGGTCGCCACGCCCTGCGAGGACAGCAGCACGACCCGGCGGACGCCACTGGACGCGGCAAGGCGGATGATGTCGGTCGGCCTGGCTCGGGGGGCGTGCAGGTTGCCGGAGAGCAGGAGGAAGAGCGCCTTCGCCCCGGTCAACGCGGCTGTGAGAGCGGCTGGTTCGGCCAGGTCGGCCGACAGGTGCCGGACCTCCTCCGGCAGCTCCGCCCGGTGCCGCGACACCGCCGTCACCTGCTCGCCCGCCTCTGTCAGGGCCTGCGTCAACGGTCGGCCCACATTCCCGGTAGCCCCGGTTACCACGATCATGTTCAGCTCCTGATTCGTCGTGCGCTTCCGTGATGGACGCTAGGAGCTGGGCTTACTTTCCGTAAGGACATACCCAGAGGTAAGCTCCTGACATGAGGGAAGGCGCGCAGCTGAAACCGGTCGCGACGAACCATGGGCGTGAGGTGTTTCACACCGACTGCCCCGCGCGTGACGTGGTCGACCATGTGACCAGCAGGTGGGGCATCTGGGTTCTGATCTCCTTGCGGAGCAATGACCTTCGGTTCTACGAACTGCGCGACGGCATCCAGGGCATCAGCGAGAAGATGCTGGCTCAGACCCTGCGCGCGCTGGTGCAGGACGGCCTGGTCTGGCGGGAGGTCGAGCCGACGACGCCGCCTCAGGTCACTTACGGGTTGACCGACTTCGGCCAGGACATCAGCGAGCCGCTGACGGACTTGTTCGACCGGATCACACAACGGCTACCGCCGCGCAGCCCGGCATAGTGCCGCACAAGCCCGGCCGCCCGCCCTCAACGGCCCCAACGCGGCTGCCGGATGCGTGCGGCGGACGGCTTCGGGCGCGGGGCTCCGCCCGTCAGGTGCCGAAGCGGTGGCGGGAGGCCTCGATGTGGCCGAGGTAGCGGTGGGTCCAGTCGCACAGTGCGTTACGCCGCCCCCTGGACCCCACCGAGCCGTACCTGGCTGCGGGACGTGCAGCGACACCCAATCCGACGCTCACGCCGTTGGCGGCTGCCCGGCGCCACCCAGCAGTACGGCCAGTAGTCGCCCTACGATCACTTCCGGCTCCTCGCTGCGGCCGGGAACGCGCGTCATCAGCAGGTGATGCATCGTGCCGACCAGCGCCAGCGCGATCGTGGCGACGTCGGCGTCCGCGGCGATCCGGCCGCCACGCTGCTCCGCCTGCAGGTAGGCGACAAAGGCGTGCTGGATCGCATCGAACGCGGGCGCTCCCGCCTGGAAACCTTCCCTGGTACGCAGCGCGGCCGCCGGGCGTGTCAGCGAGAGACCCACCACCGCCGGGGGCAGGGCATCCAGCAAGGCAAGGACGACTTCCTGGAGATTGGCCGCAGCCGTGGCCTGCCCCACCTTCGCGTCCAGCGCCTCGGCTTGGCGGGCACCGCGCGCGAACCGGTCCAGGACCAGCTCGGCAACGAACTCGTCCAGGCCCGCGAAGTGCGCGTGCAGGACGCCCTTGCCGCAGTCCGCCTCAGCCGTGACGGAGCGACTCGTGAGGCCCGCCGCACCGTCTCGCGCCACCACCCGTTCCGCCGCCGCGAACAACCGCTCACGCAGATCCGGAATCGCGACTCCACGAGGTGACACAACAGCCCCTTCCCTCAAGCCCATTGCCAGTACGGGCGATCGCCCATACCGTTTGGGCACTTGCCCATACTAAGGGTCCGGGCGCCGTACTGCGCACGGACGGGAGGGAGTTCACCCATGGGCCGAATCACCAACACGACGCAGGCCGAGGCATGGAACGGCTACGAAGGAGCACAGTGGGCCCGTAGTCAGGAACGCTGGGACGCCATCAACGACGGCTTCAACCAGCCGTTGCTCGACGCCGCCGGCATCCGGGACACCGACCAGGTGCTCGACATCGGCTGCGGAGCCGGCCGCACGACCCGCCTGGCGGCACAGCGATGCGGCGGGGGGCGGGCCATGGGAGTGGATCTGTCGGGTCCGATGCTCGAGCGGGCCAGGGCGAGTGCGGCACGCGAAGGAGTGCACAACGTGTCCTTCGTCCAAGGCGACGCACAGGTCCACCCGTTCGACCCCGGGGCATTCGATGCGGCCGTCAGCCGCTACGGCATGACCCTTCTTCGCAGACCCTGTCGGCGCCTTCGCCAACATCCGCGGCGCGCTGCGCCCGGGCGGCCGGCTGGCGTTCATCTGCGCGGCAGAAGCCGGGGCCAACGAGTGGCTCCGGGCGCTGGCCTCGCTGGACGGCATCCTGC
Source organism: Streptomyces sp. NBC_00029 (assembly GCF_045160505.1). Lineage (NCBI taxonomy): Bacteria > Bacillati > Actinomycetota > Actinomycetes > Kitasatosporales > Streptomycetaceae > Streptomyces > Streptomyces sp. NBC_00029. Next base: position 7,687,296 of record NZ_CP108292.1, on the reverse strand, counting down.
CGCTCGGAGACTTCGGCACGCCCGGCGCACCGGGCATGTTCTCGTTGACCGACCCCGACCACACGCTCGCCCTCCTGACCTCCGCCGGCTTCGGGAACGCCCGCGCGGAGCGGGTGGAAGCCGCCGGCAACTGGGGTAAGGATGCCGAGGACGCCTCGGCCTTCCTGATCGACTCCGGCCCTGGCCGCCACCTGCTCGGCCAGGTCGCACCCGATGCCCAGGAGCAGGCCCGACAGGCACTGATCGACGCGCTGCGCCCCTACGAAAACGCCGGGGCCGTGTGGCTGCGCAGCAGCTCGTGGCTGGTCACCGCCGTCCGGAAGGACACCGCGGGCGACTGAGCCTGTCAGATGCGGGCCGGGCAAGGACCCGGTGTCGCACGAGCCGGTTGCGGTCGCGGTCGCGGTCCGTCCGGTACCAACTGGTGGCTTTGATCCCGCGCCCGTACAGATCGGTTCGAACCACGACGAATCACACCGCCGGCCGTCCGTGACCCGTACCGACAAGCCCGTGCCGTCGGCCTCCGTCGGTCCGCCCCGGTGGGCACGGTGGGCACGGTGGGAGAGAGCCCAGGCGTACCGGGCGGGCGGGCGCCGGGTGCGACGCCCGCCCGCCCCGCCTCTTGCTCGTGAGAGTCAGTCCTTGCCGAGGAGCCCGTTCATCCGGGCGATCTCGGCGGTCTGGGAGGTGACGATGGCGTCGGCCATGTCCTTGGCGGGCTGGTAGGAGCCGTCCTTCTGCTCCGTCTTGGCCATGGCGACCGCACCCTCGTGGTGCTTGATCATCAGCTCCATGAAAGCGGTGTCGAACGCCTTGCCCGAGGCATTCCTCAGGTTCTCCATCTCCTCGGCGGTCATCATGCCGCCGCCCGCGCCGTGCATGGAGTGGTCCATGGCACCCTCGGCGGGCACCTGCTCGCCCCAGGAAGCCAGCCAACCGGAGAGCGTCTTGATCTCCGGGTCCTGGGCCTTCTTGATCTCCTCGGCGAGCTGCTTGACCTCGGCGGAGTCCGCACGGGTCGGGGCGAGGTCGGCCATCTCAATGGCCTGCCTGTGGTGAGGGATCATCCCCTTGGCGAACGCGGCATCGGCCGCGTTGTGCTGGCCCTGTGCGGCGGAGGCCGAAGCCGACGGCGAGGCGGAAGCGTGGCCTCCGTGACCGGCCGGGCTGTCGGTGCTGCCGCATGCGGCCAGCACGAGGGCGGCCGTTGCGACGGCCCCGACGGCGGCGGTACGGCGGACGAGGGAACGGTTGCGGTTCATGTGGGTGCGACTCCTTGATGCGCAGTCCTACGGTCAGGACGTGCGCGCGTACGGAACAGGGCGTGCCGGGGCACGGCATCGCTCACCGGTCACCGGACCGGCAGATGCCGTGTGGGCCGCTCTATATCCGCAGGAGTTGCAGCTCGGAAAGGTCGGGTGGCGCCCGCGTACTCACCGGCGCCTCCGGCGCCGCCCCAGCCTGCACAACAGCAGCGGGAACACCACCGAACGCGGCGCTCAGCGCGGGCGGGGCGTAGGAGGAGCTCACCCCGGCGGCGGCGCACGTTCCGTCCGCGTGATCGAGATGATCCGATCCACCGGCCGGGTGCGAGCAGTCGCCCGCCGCGTCCGGGTCGGCCTCCGTATGAGCCATGACCATGGTGTGCCCGCTACCGGCGTGCGCCGTCGGCAGGGGGCTCGGGGCCAGGGCGTGCATGCCCAGGACACCGGCCAGCACCGCGAGGACGAGCAGCAGGAAGCCCCGCCCGGCAGGGCGTCGTCCCAGCGGCTTCGCGGCGAAGGTCATGCGCTCATCGTACGGGTGCTCGCCACGGCCACCGGCGCGGTCGTCTCCGCCTTGGCCGCCTGCGCCTTCAGGGCGAAACCGAGCGCAGCCCATCGGCACGGGTGGCAGTCGTGTACACCCGCCGCAGCAGGTAGTGCAGCTGTGCGCGCTCACCCTTCGTGATCGAGGCCAGCAGAGCGTCCTGCAGGCTCTTCACGTCATCCACTGTGGCCGCCAGGGCCTCAGTACCGGCTTCCGTGAGCGTCACCACCTCATGCCGGCCACCGATGTTGACAACCATCGCGTGGACCAGGCCCTGCTCCATGAGCTCATCGATCACCCGCACGACATCATCCAGCGGCGCCTCTGTCTGCGTGGCGAGATCGAGGTGGGCGTGCGGCCCCAGATCGGCGAGCGCCTTGAGGACCGACTGGTGGAGGGGGCTCGACCCGCGCACACCGATACGCTCGGCCACCAGCGTCTCCACGGCCCTGCCGGCTGCCGCCAGGAGTTCCACGGTCTGCTCGGAGGGATTCGACGATCCGCTCCCCCTGTCGTACACGTCGCCTCCAACTCACTGGGGAGGGGGACGTCACCCCCGAACCGGCCCGCCGCGGTCAGTCGTTCCCGCAGCCCGCAGCAGTACGCCGGTCACGGGGGCACATATCCCCGGACTCAGACGGCACTCCGGGGATGGCAGGATGTGGAATAAACCTAGGCTCACCATACTCACGCCCAAGGCGGCTGGTCTACATCGCAGTCGACGCTCACGGTCTCAGCGGCGTCGCAGGGCTTGAGCCGCGAGCCTTCCGCCTACTCGTACAGCCCGTACGCCAGGCCAGTCCCAGTACGACCGATGCGGCCACCACCGTCGCGAGCCCTGCGAGGCCCGGACCAACAGGTCGTCGCCGGACACCTCGTTCGCCTGCGACGGACCGGGCGCGCGAGCAGCGAACGGTGCCCGTACCAGCGGCGAACCACCGGTGCTGTCCGGCCTGTCAGCACTGCTCCGGCGGCAGCAGCGACCGGCGCGTGGCTGCGGCCGCGCCCATGGATGCACCCGCGTCAGCATGGCCAGGGCCACAACCGGGACAGCGTCGATCGCCGTGCTCGCGCTCCAGGAGCAGGCGCCGCAATGCCTCCTCGTCGTCCCCGGACAGCGAAGACACGAACCGCTTCAGCACCAGGTGACGCTGCGGCTCCCGTTCCAGCTCCTGCCGCATGCGCCCGGCTGCCAGCCCGGCGGCATCATCCGCCGCTGCGTAGGCGAAGCCCCGCCCCGCGCGGGTGCGAACGAGCGTCCCCTTCTCGTGCAGACGTGTCAGGATCGTGGTGACCGTCGTCCTGGCCAGGTCTCGTTCGAGCGCGGCATTGATCTGGTGCGGCGTCAAAGGCTCCTCTGCCGCCCATAAGATCGCCAGCACGTCCGCGACGAGCTCACCATGCGGACGCCGCGCGTCCCGTCCATTCCTCACCATCCCGGTACCGCCCCACTGCTGTCCCGGACGACTATGCCCGCGATTCGAATTTAGGTTTGCCTTATCTCACTCTATGGGCCGTGGATCGGGTCCGGCCCGGCCGTGGCCAGTTACGGGCGGGCGCGAGGCAGGCTCGGGCGCAGCGGAAGATCCGTACCGGCCTCCATCCGTCCGGGGGCGGTTTCGCTCAACGTCACATCCCGGACACTGCGGCCCCGCGCCCGCCCGCCCTTCTACGCTGGACGGATGGCACACGCACCCGGCGCGTCCCCGCGCATCGAAGGCTCGGGGGTCGACCGGGACCGTGAGCTCATCCTCACGGCCGCGCTCCGGAGGCCACCCGCCCTGCAGAGGTCGTCGCGCTGATCGCTGCGAGCCCGCAGGACCAGCCCATCGAGGCCCGGCTCACGGCGGCCGCCGAGGTGATGCGCGGCGGTGCGGCGCGCGTGACCCTGATGACCGCGCCCTCGTCCCCAGGTCTGGCCGCCGCCTGGGAGACCGGCCGGGCCGGACAGTTCGAGGCGACCTTCGCGTCACTGCGTACCGCGCTCTTCGCCTCGTTCGAGCACGAGCGGAACAAGCTGCGCCTGCCTCTCGAACGCCTGGCCGACGCACTGTTGCGGATGGTCATGCCGAGCATCCTGCTGGACACCGCTGCATCCCTGCCCACCAAGCACATCGTCCCCGGACCGGTCATCCCAAAGGGCCCCGGAGGCCATGGGTTTGAGTTCTTCCGGCGGCTGGCCGCCGAGGTATGACGGCACGGCGCTCCCAGGACGGCCGTACGATCCAGGTCGGCGCCCGGCAACGCGCGCCGCTCGGCGCAGCCGCCGCCCCTGCACCCGCACCGCACCGCACCGCACCGCACCCCGGACACTGTGCTGCGCCGCCGCCCACTCCCGTATCTAGAGACGGAGCAGCCGCTATGGCCCGACTGCACTCCTACGCCACCCGCGTCACCTGGACCGGCAACCTCGGCACCGGCACCAGCCACTACCGCGCCTTCTCACGGGCACACGAGGTGGCCGCCGGAGAGCTGCCGGCGATCCTGGGCAGCTCCGACCCGACCTTCCACGGCGATGCCTCGCGCTGGAACCCCGAACAACTGCTGCTCGCCGCGCTGTCCCAGTGCCACATGCTCTCCTACCTGCACTTCTGCACGGTCAACGGCGTGGTGGTCACTTCGTACGTCGACGAGGCGACCGCAACGATGGCCACCGCCGGGGACGGCGGGCAGTTCACGGAGGCCGTGGTGCACCCTCGGATCACCGTCAGCGAGGAGTCGATGGTGGTCGCGGCGCTCGCACTGCACGAGGAGGCCCACCGGGCCTGCTTCATCGCCAACTCGGTGAACTTCCCCGTCCGGCACGAACCGACCGTGACGGTGGGCTGAGCGTCCGGCCGGGCACGGCCACTCCCTTGTCCCGCGACGGACCTGGGCCGCTTCCTCCGGATCACCTCGCCGACCGGATCAAATGGCGACCAGATCAAATGGCGACCAGGGAGATGGTCGCGGTCTTGTCGTAGCGCGTGGCCAGGCCGCCCAATTGCTTGAGCCTGTTGGTGCACCGTTCGACCCCGCGTTGCGCTGCCGGCAGGCCTCGCGGCCGAAGGCCCGCTGCCGAGCCGGCCGAGTCGCTTGCGGTTGGCACCCTGGGCGGCGGGCTGCGGGATCACCGCCCGGGACGCGTAGGCCTACGGCGAAGGCGGCCGGGGCACTCGCAACAGGTCCATGACCCGGGTGGGCCCACCGGGCACCGGCCGGAGCCTGCGCGCGGCCGGCACGTCCCTCGCCTCAGCGCAGGAGCCGTGCGGCTTTTCGGCGGTGGCGGCGTCCGACCGTGGGATCGTGGGCCAGGACCGCGACGACAGCGGCGGCGCGTTCGGGGTCGCGGCCGGCGAGTTCCCGGACGGCTGCCAGGCGCCAGGCGCTCTTGAGGGTCCTGTCGTGGGCGAGGGAGGCCAGCGTGTCCGCGCCGCGTGCTGGTTCGAACTGTGCCAGCCCCAGGGCCGAACACAGGCGTGTCCCGATGGGCAGGTCGATGTCCTCGGCCAGGCGCGCGAGCAGGTCGGGGCCGCGTTCATCGTCGACGACGGCGAGCATCGTGGCCGCGCGCATACGGACGTCGGGCGATGTGCTCGCGCTGTCGGCCAGGGCGGCGAGCGTGTCCGCACTCGGTTGGTCGCCGATCGCGGCCAGCACCGAGACGGCCAGGGCACGGTCCTGCGGCAGCAGCTTCACGTCACGGGCCAGGTTGTGGAGCAGCTCCACGCCGTGCTCATCTCCGTGCTCCACCAGGAAGCCGGCGGCATCGACCCGCGCATCGTCACGGAGCCGGGTGTCAGTGGCCAGGCGGTGCAACAGCAGCAGACCGCGTGGGTCGCCGGCGCCCGCCAGCCTGTCGGCGGCCTGCACTCTCCACGGGCCGGTGGCCAGGTACGGGACCTCGGCGAGTTCGGCCAGAATGTCCGCCGCATGTTCGCCGCCGAGCCAACCAAGGGCCTCTGCCGCGCTCACCCGGTGGTTCCTCTGGGCCTGGGAAAGAAACACCTCCGCCAGCCCAGGGTCTGTTTCCGGGTGCAGGCGGTCAGGATTCGCCCTGAGGTCCGCACGGCGTCTGTCGTCGTCGGTGATCCGGGCGAGGAAGGTGAGTGACGTCGCGGCGGCTCGGACGACGGGCTCCGGCAGACCGGTTCCCAGCCGTTTCTGCTCGGCCAGGAAGCGGCAGCCGTCCAGGTTGCGCCTGCCGGCGAGCCGCAGCAGCTTCTTCTGTACCCGGGCGGCACCGTCCGGGTCGGCCAGCAGCCGGTCCAGCAGGAAGCCGGTGTAGGACGTTTCCTTCTCACCCGGCGGAGTCCAGAACCGTTGGCCGGTGCCGAGGAGAGTGACGTCCGGAACCGGTTTCCAGGGCCAGTGCCGAGCCCACTTGTCATCGAAGAGACGGGCGGTCGCCTCGGCGCGCGCCTGCGGCGTCCGGGTGGCGTGGCGCGCGGCACAGTATTCGAGGAGGGTCTGATGGACGAACTCGAGCTCTCCGGCGCGCTGGGTGAGCATGCCGGTGCGGAGCACGGTCTCCTTGGGTGTCATGCCTGCCGGCGATGCGCCGGGCCAGGAGCGCAGTAGGCCGGTCAGGGTCGGGCCGGCGTCCTGTTCGTTCTGTTCGTTCTGTTCGTTCTGGGGAGCCAGACGGCGGGCCGCGATGTGTCCTGCGATGTCGAGGGCGAGTTCTCCGATGCCCGGGATCTCGGGCGCGTCCTGCGCTCGTCGTTCGTGCTGCAGGAGCAGCAGTGCGGCGTACTCGTCGTAGATCCCGCCCCGGGCGCGGGGCATTCTCCGGTGATGGGCGTAGAGCTGGCACAGCAGCCCGGCGATGAGGGGGGTGCGGGCCAGCTCGGTCAGCTGTTCCATGGCCGACAGCTCGGTGATGAAGAGCTTCGTGAGTCCGACGGGATCGGGGACTGCCAGGGCCGTGAACCAGCTGTGAGCGACCCGCGACAGTTCTTCGCGTCGGAACGGCAGCAGATCGAATCGCGGAACGTGGGAGCCGAGCCGGTCCAGTTCGCCCTGTGGCAGCGGACGGGTGGCGACGACGAGCCGGTAAAGATCCGCGTCGGGTCCGTTGGCGTGCACGGCGAGGTGGCGCAGCAGGTTCTGGCGGGTTTCGGCGCGGGGTATCTCGTCGAGTCCGTCGACCAGTACCAGCCAGGGGACACCGTGCTGGGGCGGCGAGGCGAAGAGCCCTGGGATCTCGAGCTCGTACTCGCGGGACACCGCCCGGGTCAGGGCTTCCGGCAGGCTACCGCCGCGCAGGGCCTTCCCGCTCGCGATCAGGGCCTGTGCCGGGACGAGCACCGGTACGGGCGCGGCAGGTTCTTCTCCGCCCAGGCGGCGCCCGACACCTTCGGCGAGCCAGGTGCGCAGGAGGCTGGACTTGCCTGCGCCGGGACCTGCCATGACGACACAGGTGCGTGCGCCGGTCAGGATCTGGTCCGCCGGGACGGTAGCGGCGCTGGACACCAGTGGCGGGCCGTCCGCGTTGTTCCGGTCCGGCTTCTCGTCCAGGCAGCGGATCTGCTGGCGCAGGTACACCGCGCTGAGGGCCGGCACGCCGTCGTCGATGACGCCGGGATAGGGCTGGGCATCGAGTGTGGGCTCAACCGTTCTCAAGTACGTGTCCAGTTGCCCGGGCCGCTGCTCCGCATGCTGCGGGCGCCGGTCCTCGGCCTGTGCGGCCGCTTTCCGCCTGCCGCTCGGTCCGTGCGCCGCCGTGTCCGGCGCAGGACGCTGCCGCCTTGCCTGCTCCAGCAACGTCAGCAGCGGCTTCGCATCGGTCCCGAGCGCCCGCGCGAGCGCCACCACGGTTGCTTCGCTGGGCACGGTCGGCCCGTGCAGGGCCTGGCTGACGGTGGTGCGCCCCCGCCTCGCCTCACGCGCCAGCCCGGCCATCGACAGCCCACGTCTGCTCTCCAGATGCAAGAGCCTCAGCCGTGCCTTCAACTCGGCCAGGGCATCCGGCAGGCCTTCGCTCTCCCCCACCTGGCGGCTCCTTCACGGACGGCGCTGTCCTTGTTCGGATGCGTTCATCATGGTTCACCCAGAACGCCGCCGTACGGCGCTTCGGTCATGTTGTTCCCCTCATCCGCCATCTCGGAAGGGAAGACCCCGTGACCACTTCGCCCACGCATCTGATGCTCCTGGCCCTCGGCTTGGTCGTCGCTCTCCTGCTCGCGCTGCTGGCCGCCGCCGGCGCCGCCAAGCTCGCACGCTTGGACGGCGCCACGTACCCCGCCGCTCTCGCCCGGGCCGCCTCCGCGTTCGCCGTGACGTTCACTCTCGCGGCCACCCTGACCGGGGTACTCGCGCAAGTCCTCTCGTGATCGTGACGGCCGGAGCGGCGCCGAGCGACTTCAGCAACCACCTCCGCGAGCGGGCGTGAGCGCGATCAGCGAAGCGAGCACGACTGCGGTGCCTCAGCGGCTCATTGGCGGCCCTGCTCGGCGATCATGTTGATCAGACCCTGGGCGGTGTTGTGCTCGGCGTCGATCCCCGGGACTTCTCCGCCTTCAAAGGTGGCGGGCTCGGAGCTACGGGGGAACATGGCCTGCTCGTACTCGGTGAGCGCGGCCTCGACATCGTCGGGGTGCGCGGCGAGCGCCTTTCCGAGTTCGGCGCCGTCGTACATGGCCAGGTTGGCGCCTTCGCCGTTCGGGGGCGCGAGGTGGGCGGCGTCGCCGAGCAGGGTGACTCCTGGAACCCGGTCCCACCGGTGCCCGGTGGGCAGAGCGTAGTGGGGGCGCAGGACCGGCGCCGTATCGCCGTCGGTGATCAGCGCGGTGAGTTCCGGTGCCCAGCCGTCGAACTCGGCGGCGATGGACGAGGTGGCCGCGGCGGCGTCGGTGAAGTCGATGGCGGCGAACCACTCCTGCGGCCTGCTCAGGGCTATGTAGGCGTGCAGGGTGTCTTCGCTTTCCCGGTGAGCGAAGATCTCCCTGCCCGGCGCGGGCACGATCAGCATCCCGCCGCCGACCGCTTTCGCGGTGGCCGGGTGGCGGGTGTCGGCGTGGAACAGGTACGTCTCGACGAACGACGTGCCGGCGTACTCAGGTGTGGCTTCGGAGAGCAGCGGCCGTACCCGTGACCAGGCGCCGTCCGCGCCGACCAGCAGGCCGGTGACGACGGTGCCGCCGTCGGTGAACGTCACCTCGTGGCGGCTCGGGCCGACGGTGCGGGTGCTGCTGACCTTGTGCCCCCACCGGACCGTGCCGGCCGGGAGCGAGTCGAGCAGGATCTGCCGTAACTCGCCGCGGTGCACCTCGGGGCGGCTGCCCGTGCCGTCGTCGGCCTTGTCGAACAGGACGGTCCCGTCGTGGTCGAGTACCCGCATTGCCTGGCGGCCCTCCAGGACGATGGCGTGGAAGTCGTCCATCAGGCCGGCTTCCTCGAGGGCGAGCTGTCCGTCGTAGTCGTGGATGTCGAGCAGGCCTCCCTGCGTGCGCATGGCCGGGGAGGACTCCGCCTCGTAGACCGTGGCCGGGATTCCGTGGACGTGCAGGACGCGGGCCAGAGTGAGTCCGCCGAGTCCGGCGCCGATGATCGTGACGGGCATGTGCATGGTGACTCCTGGGGATCGGGGCCGCCCAGCGAGTTCTGGTCGGCCGTTCCTGGAACCTTGCCGGACCTCACCGACAGGCCACCGACGTCGAACCGGCAGCCGCCGATGGCTGACCGACACCGCATGTCGGTCCCGACACCTGATCGAAACGGGATGCGGCCCGGCCTCCCGCCCGGTGCGACGGCGCCGGGTGCCGCATCGAGTCGCCCGGTGCCGCACCGAGAAGTGACAGCGGCCGTGAGGCCGGGCCGGGCCGGCCCGGCAGCCGCACTCCCCGGTCGAAGACCGTGCTTGGTCACAGCCGGACGGCCAGCCAGATGGTCACGGCCGCGGTTACGGTGAGTCCGGCGTTGAGTGCGATCCGGCGGTCCCGGCCGCTCAGGTGGACGGTGATCGCGCCGATTTGCAGGAGTACGAAGCCGATGGCCGCGGCCGGCGCCAGCGAGGGAGCGATGCCGGTCAGCGGCGGCAGTACCAGGCCGGTCGCGCCGAGTATTTCGACCGCGCCGAGCGCCCTGAGGGCGGGCAGGGGTATCCGGTCGACCCAGGTCATCATCGGTCGGAGTTGATCGCGGCTGCGGATCACCTTCAGGGTGCCTGCGTAGAAGTAGAAGAGCGCGAGCAGTCCCGCGACGATCCAGTAGGCGATGTTCATGGTTCCCGTTCGTGGTCCACCGGTTCACGGGGACCCGTCGATTGTGTTGCGTGTCAGAAGAGCGCCCGCGCAGGCTCGGGCAGGCCGGGGCAGATTGGGGCATATTGGGGCAGCCGTTCGAGGGGACGCCGCCTGGCCTGCTGAAGAGAAAGGTGGCCGGGCCGGGGCGTGCCATGCCGTCGGTTTCAGTCGCGGTCGGTGGCGGGCTCGGTCGCGTAGTGGCTCATCGCGTCGATGGTGGCCTGTGGTGTCAGCGGCCGGCCGCCGGCGAGCACCTCCTGGAGGTCTCGGAAGTACTGCACGTACAGGTCGGGGGTGAAGGTGCTGAGCAGGACGGCGGGCCGGTCGGTCAGGTTGGCGAAGGTGTGAGGGGTACCGGGAGGAACCATCACGAGCGTGCCCGTGGTGGCGTCGTGGTCCTCGTCCCCTACGGTGAACCGGACGGTGCCGGAGAGGACGTAGAAGCCCTCGTCGTGCAGGCCGTGGCGGTGCTGAGGCGGCCCCTGGGTGTGCGGGGCGAGGACGGACTCGGTGATCGCGAGGCGGTGCCCGGTGTGGCTGCCGTCCTCCAGGACGCGCATGCGCGTGGTGCCCAGAACGATCCTCTCGCCCTCGCCCGGACCCACCACGGACAGGGCGATTCCGGTCCGCGGCTCGGTGTTTCGTGCCTGTTCGGTCATGCTCACCAGTGCACTGCCCGAGCTGCTTCACTGTCCAAGACCCGTTCCACGGCGCCGATACCCGGCGGGTATCGTTGCAGCGTGGAGCTTCGTACCTTGCGCTACTTCGTGGCGGTCGCCGAGGAACTGCACTTCGGCCGGGCCGCCACCCGACTGCACATGAGCCAGCCGCCGCTGAGCCGGGCGGTCAAGCGGCTGGAAGCCGAAGTCGGAGCCCTGCTCTTCGCCCGCTCGCCGACCGGCGTCACGCTCACTCCGGTGGGCACGGTGCTGCTCGACGAGGCGCGGGCCCTGCTCGACCATGCCGACCGCGTCCGGGTACGCGTGAGCGCGGCGGCCGGCGCCGCGGCCATCACCATCGGCATCCTGGGCGACGGCACAGACCGGGGAGTGTCCAGGCTGGCCGCCGCCTATCGTCGAAAACACCCCGACATCGACATCCGCATCCGTGAGACCGATCTGACCGACCCGACGTGCGGGCTGCGCGCCGGACTGGTCGACGTCGCCCTGACCAGGGCGCCGTTCGACGAAACCGCCCTGACGGTCCGTGCGCTGCGGACCGATCCCGTCGGCGTGGTCCTGCGCGCCGACGATCCGCTGGCCCGCCGCGACGGCCTACGACTGGCCGAGCTGAGCGACCGCCACTGGTTCCAATTCCCGCGGGGCACCGACCCCGCCTGGCAGTCGTACTGGAACGGCGGCACACCGCGCGAGGGCCCAGTGGTACGTGCCGTCCAGGAGTGTCTGCAGGCGGTGCTGTGGAACGGCACGGTCGGCCTGGCCCCGCTCGGACACGACCTGTCCGCGGAGCTGGCCGTGGTGCCGCTGACCGACATGCCTCCGAGCCGAGTGGTGGCGGCGTGGAACGAGGGCGACACCAACCCGTTGATCCGATCCTTCGTCGAGACCGCGACAACCGCCTACCGCCACTGAGCACCTGATCCGTATTCCCGGTGGTGCTCTTCTGCCGACCTCGTCCGGGACCAAGTAGGGCCAGGCGTCGCTGACTTCCAGCAGCGAGCGGCACTGCGCAGTGGTACCGCGCCCGTGGCAGCGGTCCAGCAGCCGTTCGCCTCGGCGGCCGAGGCCACCGCGTGGCGCCGCCCCGCCGCACCCTCAGGATCGGAGCCGGAGCGCACCCCGCGGCGTCCACGCCTCCGTTCCCCTGGCCGTCGCCGCGGGTCACGCGGACGACGGGTGCGCGACGTCGGGCGGGGAGCCAGCCGCGTGCCAGAAGGCCGTCAGGGTTCCCCGGCCCGGCGTCAGCGCGCGAGCTCGCTCGCAGCCGCGTTGTAGAGCCGCTCGTCGTACACGGCCGGCGGCCGGTCCGCGGCGGCGGCAGCGCCGGGCATCCCGTACGTCTCGGTGTCCGGTGACATGGTCCCTGTCCTCCCCGTACCGCTGGGGCTCAGATGTTCAGGATGATGGCGTAGGCGAGGAAGAACAGGGCGAACACCAACGCGATCAGGCAGATGAGCACCAAGGGGCCCTTGCCCCAGCCGCGTGACAGGGGCCTGTACGGTCCGGCCCCGGTACCGGTGCTCGACTCCCCGGGCGGGGTTTCGCCCGGCGGGACGCCTCCTCCTTCTCGGGCACCGGGCGGAATCAACCGGCGCGGGTCAGGGTCGGAGGCCGGGTTCGATGCGGACATGACGTGCACCTCCTCATAACCGCCCCGCCTGCCACAGGCACCGGTCCGGTCCGGTCCGGCACGCAGGCACAAGGACGGGCACTCGGCGGCTACCCTCAGCCTCTCCGCTCACTCCTCGCGGATCGGCCCGTTCGACCGGTTCGACCGGTTCGGGAGTCGGAACCGTCCCCGCTACGGAGCCGGTACGGCAAGGCGGCGATGTCCTCGGGAGCCGTCACGCGACGCGCCCGACACTCCCCCAGGCGACGCAAGGCCTCCTCGGTCCGGACGCGGCTCGCCAGCCAGTCCCGCCGCACCAACGGCGCGAACACCTCGGAAGTGAACTCCTCCAACCGGACCCGCACCGCGGCAAGCTCCCCAGCCCTCATACAGCCAGCGAACGACCGAACACCCGACGTGACAAGACCTGGTAACAAGGCACTACTAGAGCCAGCCGTTGCGACGGAAGGCGCGGTGAAGAAGGCCCGAAGCCACGGCCATGAGGCACACGGCGAGCGGGTAGCCGAAGCGCCAGCCGAGTTCCGGCATGTGCGCGAAGTTCATTCCGTAGACGCCGGCGACCATGGTGGGGATCGCGAAGATCGCAGCCCAGGCGGAGATGCGCCGCATGTCGTCGTTCTGCCAGGTACCCACCCGGGCCTGTTGCGCGTCGAGGACCGAGTTCAGCAGCTCGTCGAGCGTCCGAACCTCGATGTCGGTGCGGTGGAGGTGATCGGTCACGTCACGGAAGTACGGGATCACCTTGGCCGGCCGCTCCTGCTCACCGAGCCCGTTCAGCAGGCCGGGCAGAACCGGGACCAGCGGCTGTACGGCGTCACGGAACTCGCGTATCTCCCGCTTCAGCGAGTAGATCTCCTCGGTGTGGTCGACGCGGGCGGACGAGAAGACCCGGTCCTCCAGCCGGTCGAGCGCTCCGCGCACCGTCTCGGCGGCCTCACCGTAGGCGTCGACGACGACATCGAGGACGGCGTGCAGGACGGACAGCGGGCCGAAGCGCAGCATGGACGGCTCGGCGTCCAGTCGGCGGGCCGCTTCGGCAGCCGGGTCCATGTCGCCGTGGCGGACGGTGAGGACGTAGCGGGGCCCGATGAAGAGCATCATCTCGCCGGTCTCCACCGCCCCTTCCTCCTCGACGTACCAGAGCGTCTTGAGCGCAATGGCCAGGACCTCGCCGAACCGCTCCATCTTGGGGCGCTGCCGCGCCTGGACGGCGTCCTCGACGGCCAGCGGGTGCAGGCCCAGCTCCTCGGCCAGCTGGACCAGCTCCTCCTCGGACGGGTCGACCAGACGCACCCAGCCAAACTCGCCGTCGCCGAGCCCGCGCAGTCGCTTCAACACCGTTCGGCAGGCCTCGTCCTCCAGCCCGCACTCGACTGTCTCCGCCCTGCCCGACCGTTCCTGGTACAGCACACATTCCATGGATCGCGCATGCTTCAAAGCCCCGACTTCATGCCTGCCACTTCATGCCCGCGGCCTCGTACAGCGCCACGACCCGGGTCCACGCGGGCTTCCGGATCTCCGCAGGGCATCCGGGGCGGCCCTCGTGACGCGCGTCTCAGTCGGCACGGCCCAGTGCGGTCAGTACGCGGTCCGGCGTCAGGGGGAGTTCACGCAGACGGTGGCCCGTGGCGCGGCAGAACGCGTTTCCGATCGCGGCCGCCGTTCCGACGATGCCGATCTCGCCGATCCCCTTGCTTCCCATGGGGTTGAGGTGCTTGTCGTGTTCGTCGATCCAATGGACTTCGATGGCGGGCACGTCGGCGTGGACCGGTACGTGGTAGGAGGCGAGGTCACGCTCGGCGAAGTCGCCGAACTCCGCGTCCATCGTGCTGTGTTCGGTCAGCGCCATGCCGAGTCCCATGACCATCGCGCCTTTGAACTGCGACCGCGCGGTGAGCGCGTTGAGGATGCGGCCCGCGGCGAAGACGCCCAGCATGCGCGGTACGCGGACCTCACCGGTGGTCGTGTCGACCCGCACCTCGGCGAAGTGCGCACCGAAGGCGTGCCGGGAGTACGGGGACTTCTGCTTGGCGGACTGGGTGGTGTCGGCGGACGCGGACAGTCCCTCGGCCGACAGGGGATGGTGGTGGCGCTCAAGGCGCGCGGTGAGGGCAGTGCAGGCGTTGTGGACGGCCCACCCCCAGGAGGCGGTGCCCGAGGAGCCTCCGGCGAGCGAGGCCGCGGGCAGGCCGGTGTGCCCGATGGCAACGGATACACGGTCGAGCGGAACCCGCAGGGCATCGGCTGCCACCTGGGCCAGGACGGTGCGGGCGCCCGTTCCGATGTCGGTGGCATTGATTTCGACGAGGTAGCGGCCGTCCGGGAAGGCGTGCGCACGGGCGGTGGAGGGCGCGATGAGAACGGGGTAGGTGGCGGCGGCCACTCCGCTCCCGATGAGGTGCGGTCCCTGCCGACGGGGCTCTCGGCCGGCTGCCCACCCGAAGCGCTCGGCGCCCTCGCGCAGGCACTCGACGAGGTGACGGCTGCTGAAGGGGAGGCCGCTGTCGGGTTCGGTGCGGGGTTCGTTGCGTACGCGCAGCTCGATCGGATCGATGCCGAGGGTGTCGGCGAGCTCGTCCATCGCCGACTCCAAGGCGTACATGCCCGGTGCCTCGCCGGGGGCGCGCATCCACGACGGGGTGGGTACGTCGAGGGCGACGACCCGGTGGGACGTGCGGATGTCGGGGACGGCGTACATGACGCGGGCCGGCACCGCCGCTTGTTCGACGAACTCGCGGACGCGGGAGGTGTGGGTGGTGACCTCGTGAGTCAGGGCGGTCAGGGTGCCGTCGGTCCGGGCGCCGAGCCGGATGCGGTGCAGGGTGGGCGCGCGGTGGCCGACGGTGGCGGGCAGGTGGGCGCGCGGGAGGGCGAGTTTGACGGGCCTGCCGTAGTGACGCGAGGCCATCGCCGCCAGGACCACGTGCGGCCGCGGGGTGCCCTTGCAGCCGAATCCGCCGCCGACGTGCTCGGAGACGACGGTGACCTCCTCGTCGGTCAGCTTGAGCAGTGCGGCCAGCGCCGTACGTACGGGGCCGGCGCCCTGGCTGGAGTCGTGCACGGTGAGGTGGTGGCGTTGCTCGTCCCAGTCCGCGAGGGCGGAGTGCGGTTCCATGGGGTGGTTGTGCAGGGGCGCCACCGCGTAGGCGCAGTCGATCCGTACGGGGGCGGCGGCGAGCGCCGCGTCCGGATCCCCTTGCTCGCGATGTGCGGGGTGGCCCCCGTTGGCCTCTTCGGGGGTGTAGGCGCGCCGGTGGTCGACGCTGAGGGTGACGTCGTGGGGGGCGGTCTCGTAGCTGACGCGTACCGCGGCGGCTGCGGCCCGCGCGCCCTCCAGGGAGTCGGCGACGGCCAGCGCCACGTACCAGCCGCGGTGCGGCACGGCCAGGTCCTGGAGGAGGTGCAGGGTGGGGTCGTCGGCCGCGCCGAGGCGGGGCGCGTCGTACGGGGTCAGTACGCCGAACACTCCGGGTACGGCGGTGGCGGTCGCGGTGTCGACCGAGGTGACACGGCCGCGGGCGATCGTGGCGGGCACCGGCCAGGCGTAGGCACAACCGGGCGGTGTGTGTTCGGCGGCGTACCGGGCGGCTCCGGTGACCTTCTCGCGTCCCTCGCTGCGCCGTGCCGGGCTGCCGAGGGCGGACGGGCTGTCGGGCGTGGTGGGCATCGCGGGTCCCCTTTGCAGTTGGGGCGGTCACGGCCGGGGGCGGGCGGGAGGGGCTCCGGAGGCGGAGCGGACCAGCGCCCCGAGGGCGTCGCGGGCAAGGTTGCGGGCGAGGTCGACCTTGAAGGCGTTGCCGGGCAGGGGCCGGGCCGCGGTCAGCTCCGCGTCCACGGCTTCCCGGACGGCCTCGTCGGTGGGTACGGCGCCGGTGAGCCGTTCCTCGGTGGTCCTGGCGCGCCAGGGCCGGTGGGCGAGACCGCCGAAGGCAAGGGCGACGTGGCGTACGCGGCCGTCGTCGATTTCGAGCACGGCGGCCACCGAGGCGAGCGCGAAGGCGTACGAGGCGCGGTCGCGGGCCTTGCGGTAGAGGGAGACGGCTCCGGGCGCGGCCGGGGGCAGGAGCACGGCGGTGACGATCTCGCCCGGGCGGATGACTGTGTCCCGTTCGGGGTGCTCGCCGGGGAGCCGGTGGAAGTCGGCCGCCGCCACCTCACGGGTGCCGTGCTCACCGTCGTAGAGCTCGATACCGGCGTCGAGGGCGGTGAGGGCCACTGCCATGTCCGAGGGGTGGGTGGCGATGCAGTGCGCGGAGTGGCCGAGCACGGCATGGTCGCGATGCACTCCGTTGCGGGCTGCGCAGCCGGTACCGGGTTCCCGCTTGTTGCAGGGCTTGGACACGTCCTGGAAGTACGGGCACCGGGTGCGCTGCAGCAGGTTCCCACCGGTGGTGGCGACGTTGCGCAGCTGTCCGGACGCGCCGGCCAGGAGGGCCTGGGACAGGGCGGGGTAGCGGGTCCGGACCAGGGGGTGCACGGCCAGATCGGTGTTGGACACGCCGGCTCCGACCCGGAGCGCTCCTGTGGGCAGCTCCTGGATGTCGCGAAGGGGCAGCCGGGTGAGGTCGATGAGCGCGTCGGGGGTCTCCACGCCGTGCTTCATGAGGTCGACCAGGTTCGTGCCTCCGCCGATGTAGCGGGAGCCGGGGTGGCTCGCGTAGGCGGCCGCCGCTTCCTGGAGGCTCGTGACCCTTATGTAGGCGAAGGGCTTCACGCGATCACGTCCGGCGTGGGGTCGGTGGCGGGGTCCGTTCGGGGGTCGCAGGGGCGGCGCAGGCCGCCACGGCGTCCGCGATCCCGTTGTAGGCGCCACAGCGGCAGAGGTTTCCGCTGAGCCGCTCCGCGATTTCTTCGGGGCTCAGGACGACCGGGCGGGCAGTGTCGGCTGCGGTGGCCGCGTCCGTCACGTGCGAGGGGTGTCCGGCGGCGGCTTCCCGCAGTACGCCGACGGCGGAGCAGAGCTGGCCGGGAGTGCAGTAGCCGCACTGGAAGGCGTCGTGGTCGAGGAAGGCCCGCTGAAGGGGGGTGAGGGCGCCGTCGGGGGCGGCAAGCCCTTCGACGGTGATGATCTCGGATTCGTCCAGGGTCACGGCCAGCAGCAGGCAGCTGTTGACGCGCCGACCGTCGACGAGGACGGTGCAGGCTCCGCACTGCCCGTGGTCGCAGCCCTTCTTGGAACCGGTCAGGTCCAGCAGCTCCCGCAGGGCATCGAGAAGGGTGACGCGGTTGTCCAGGTCGAGGACGTGAGTCCGGCCGTTGACGCGGAGCACGACGCGCGATCGGAAGGGGCCGACGGGAGGGGGCCGGTCGGCCTGCTGCTGTTGCAGGGGATTGCGTATGCGTGCCGCCACAACCGTCCTCCATGTCCGGTATCGGGAGGTATGCTCTAGCACCTTCCCCGGCCCGGCCGCGCCACACGTCCCCGCCGTGACGGCCTCGCGTCGCGTCGCGTTCCTCCGAGAGCGCGGGGCGGTCGTTCGGCCCTCCGGATATCGCGCGGCCCGCACCTGCAGCGGGCCGCCCCCCATCTCGCTCGGTCGAGCCCGGCGCTCCGGAACCGTCCCGCATCGGCATCCGGCCCGGAGCCGGAACCTCGGCGCGAGGAGCGTGCCGGGCGCGGGGAGGGCGGGAAGACCGGCCGCGTACCGGACGGCTTGCACTTCCGGCACATCTCGGCAGCAGGGAGCCGCCGCCGAAACCCTGCCGCACCCACCCGGCCACGCCCGGTGTGCATCCCGCTACGCCGCGTTCCCCTCGACTGCGGCACGGATCGGTCCGCGAGCACCCCGGCGCAGCTACGTGCGAGCGGTCCGGCGAACCGCCATCTGCTCTTCGAGATGCTGCGCGAGCCTCTCGCACCCCGCCGACCCGGACGGCACCGGCCGCCTGGCCGCGTCTGCGCACCCGCAGGTCAGCCGAACTGCTTGACCGCCTGGTAGTACGTCCAGGCGAGGCTGTTGCAGGACGCCTTCTTCGTGGCGCCGTACCCGTTTGAACTGCACACCCTCTTGAGGTCCTCGTAGAACATGGTGTCCAACCGGGGCTTGTTGGGGTCGAACTGTCCGGCGGCCTTGTAGTTGCGGTAGCCGAAGTCGTGCCGGGCGCAGGAGAGGTTGAACGGGAAGCCCAGCGGGTTGTCGGGCGACGAGGAGCAGTAGTCCGTGGACCAGTCGAAGCCGTACGCCGCCCAGGAACCCTGGTTGTTGCGCGCCGAGATGAAGGCGCTGTAGCTGGTGGCGCTGGTCTGGGTCCAGCTGGACAGGACTTGGGATTTGTCGGCGGGAGCCGCCGAAGCCGTCGCTGTGGCACCGGCCCAGGCGAGCATGGTGGCGGCCGGAATGGTCAGGAATGCGGACATGCGACGTATCACTCGCTACCTCCGGGAGCTGGCGGCCCGCGATTGAGCGGGCGGCGCATCGGCAGGAGTGCATCACGTACGGCGGCATCGGCCTATGCGCATCCAGGAAGACCTGACGGTCCGACAATTACCCGTCTGCGCAAAGCGCCTTCGGGAACGGATCTTCTTCCCTGCAACCCTTGCCTGTCGTGACTGCCGTCATGAATGCTGGGCTCATCTGTCAGGTGCACGACACTGATCCCGATGAAAGGGGGCCGAAACACCTCCTGGTTGCTCTTCCGCAGAGGAATGTGCGCGCGGTCGCCGCGGATGGCGGCGGGAATACCGCTTTGACCGCTGCTGCGTAATGCCGAGCCGCGTCACCATGCTGTCGGGCCGTCACCCGGTATCCACTTCATGCCAGGGGGAAGGAATGTCCATGTCGAGACGCGTCGGAGCGGTCGCCGGCTGCGCGTCCGCCGCCGATGGCTGTGGCGCCTCTGCCACGCTGTCGACCTCGCTGTTCACCAACGGCCAGGTCCGGCACCCGGCCCGTGCGGCCGTGGCCACGGTCGCACGGGCCGGGTGCCGGACCTGGGACGGATCGCACGTCAGGGGTTACGGCAACGTGCAGCCCTGGAAGGGTTCCCACGGCGGCCAGTTCGCCACTGAACGGCCGGACGGCCCTCGGTCAGACCGTCCTGTGGCGCCATGTCTCGCGCGACGTCAAGTGGGTGATGATCCGCGCCCCGCGGGCCGACAGCCCCGACGGCGTCGGCCGGCCGGGGTGGTACTTCATTCCCCGCGACTGCCTTCCCGGACGGCCCGCCAGGCGGCTGGCATCGCCGCCGAAATGAAGCGGAACCACGGTTTGTTGTACCTGTATGCCCGGGCTTTCCGGGATGGGCGTGAACCGCCATGTCCGGCCGGGCGGAAGGCCCTTGAGTCTCTCCCGCAGGTCGGCGATCACCCCCTCGGCGTTCGCGAATTGGCATCTATGTGCTGGAAATTACCAGTCAGAGCTCGGGCCGCCCGCTCCATTCTGGTGCGATTCGGGCGTTCCTTCGGTGTCGATAGAGGTGTGTCACATCAACGGTTCCAAACTCGTCCGGCAGTTGAAGGCGCGACGTGACGTCACTGTCTCGAAGGTCCTCGAAATGACGGCGAGCGAAATCCCCAAAGTGGCGCAGCTGCATGCGAAACGCCCCAAAGAGATCCCGGCTGAACTGGATTTCGCTACGGTCCGCATGCTCGACATGTTCGACAACGGCCGAGCTCCCCTCCTCGACTCCGATCTTGAGGTCTTCCGGAACATGGGGGCGCGCCGGTGCCTTTTCGACTCGTTCTCCGCGTCCGACGTGCGAGACGCATTCGAGGTGGGACATCTGGCCGGCCTGCGAGACGTTCTGTCGGTGGCGAACTCCGAGAACTACGCAGAGTTCGCAAAGCTGATCACGTACGGGGCTCAGGAGAACGCCCGGATCCTCGCGGCCGCCATGGCGGGCTACCACGACACGGCTCGCGTCGAACGGGGAGAGACCATCCAGGCCCGCCGTCAGCTCCTTGCCGAGGTGCTACGCGCGTCGACCGAGTCCGCGGCGATGGCCGCGGCGGCGGGCATCCTCCTCCCCGAGGGCTATCTCATCCTCATTTGCAGGTTCTTGCAGGAGGAGGGAGCCCTCGACCGTGCGCTGGACGCGAGCCGGGGCGTGCTCGGGTCTTCGCCCGGAATCCTCTGGTCCACCGAGGCGCGGCGGGACGAGATGCTGGTGCTGCTACCGGTGAACGGTGACGAGGACGCCGCGGAAGCGCTGTCCGCCGAGCTGGTGACCGCAGCATCTCGAAAGGTGCGATCCGTACGTGCCGCCCAGGCCCTGGCCACCACGGTGGGATCGGTACCCGAAACGCTGCGAGAGCTGCGGCAGATCATGTCCGTGGTGGTGGCGATGCCCGATGCACAGGCGCGCCCCTACAAGGCGGCCGAACTGGTGATAGAGCTCGCCATCTCCCGACAGCCGGCACTGCAGAACCGCCTCGTCGACTTCCTGGGACCGCTCGAAAGGGGGACCGATCTGCGTCTCACCCTCGACGAGCTGTTCTTCCACGAGCTGGACCGGGAACGGACCGCCAATGCGTTGAACATCCACCGAAGAACCCTGAGTTACCGCCTCCAGAAAATCCGGGAGTTCAGCGGGCTCGATCCCAGCAGTCCGCACGGCATCCAGCTCCTTCGGGCGGCGATGACGGCCGCGAACCTTTCTTCCTCCAGGGTCGACGACTCCGACGCTCCTCCTCACCACCCGTCCCTCGATTCACGCGTCCCTCCGATCAACGAACCAGGGAGAAGCCCCTCATGACCCGTCGCCTCTTCACACCGTTCCTGGCCGTGCTGCTGGTCGCCGTGAGCCTGTTCGTCACCACCGTGGCCACGGCGGGAGCCGCCCATGCCGACGGCTGCTTCACCTGGACGCGCACCCTGGCACGGGGATCCTCCGGGGCGGACGTCACCCAGTTGCAGATCCGGGTCGCGGGCTATCCCGGCTCCGGAGGAGTCCTCGGCATCGACGGCGCCTTCGGCCCCGCGACAGCGGCCGCGGTCACCCGCTTCCAGCAGGCCTACGGGCTGCCCGCCAACGGCGTCGCCGACAGCGCCACCTTCAGCAAGATCTACGCCCTGCAGGACAACGACTGCACACCCGTCAACTTCTCGTACGCGGAACTGAACGACTGCAACACCACATGGTCCGGAGGCGCGGTCTCCGCTGCCACGGCCAAGTCCAATGCCCTGCGCACCATGTGGAAGCTGCAGGCCATGCGGCACGCGCTCGGCGATGCGCCGATCACAGTGACCAGCGGCTTCCGCTCACGCGCCTGCAACGCGGCGGTCGGCGGCGCAGCCGACAGCCGCCACCTGTACGGAGACTCGGCTGACCTCGCGGCCGGACCGCATTCCCTGTGCAAGCTGGCCCAGGCCGCACGCAACCACGGATTCGCCGGCATCCTCGGGCCGGGCTACCCGGGCCACGACGACCACACCCACGTGGACCACCGGCCGAGCCGATTCTGGTCGGCGCCCTCCTGCGGCATCTGATCCGGGGCCTCCCCGTCGGCCGCGTCGGGTGAGAGGAGAAAGAACCCCCCACGGGTGGGGCCTTCTGGAGCGAACCCGCCGCATGCTGCCCTTTCCCCCGGCAGCGTGCGGCAGGTTCGCCCGCACGACGGGCTGCCGCCCGGATCCGTACGGCACCTTGGCACCCCGCGCCCCGGCCCCCTCCCCGGCCGGGAACCCGGGCCGCCCGGCAAGCCCTCGGCGTCGGCGCTCATACCGCCGTCCCCGGGCAACGAGTCCCGACGGCAGCAGCCCGACGCCCCTTCGCCCTCCAGCCCGATCAGCCGGCAAGGACTCGTGTGCGTCCCCCGCGTTCCTGCACGCCGGGGCAGCCGCTCCGCCTGCACCCCTGCCTCACCGGCCCCGTTCCATCGCCTCACCCGGCCGGCCAACTCACCTCGCCGGCGGACCGACTCCGTACGCCGCACCCCGTCCGGGCGCGACAGACCCGTCACCCAGGACCACGAGACGATCCGGGGGCCTCCCGGACGCCGGCCGGGGCGGCCCGAGGGGCATCGGCGACGGCCGCCGGCTGAATACGCTCGGGGCTCCATGGCCCGGCATCTGGCTCTGCCCGTCCCGGAGTCCGGCCCCGGCCGGAGCAGTCCGGGCACAAGAGTCGGATCCCTCCGCTTCCGCACCCGGGCGCTTCACCCGGCCAGCATGTCCGCCCCAGGCAGCCACAGGCGCCAGGCATGCTCATAGCGGACGCGGCCACGTCGCGGTGCGTCAATGCCAGCAGGACGGCCGGACGCGAAGCAGCTCGGTCCGCAGCACGGGGGTGCCGTCGACCGGTGCCGGGTCGTCCGCAGTCGGCTCGATGCCTCCGGCGCCGACTTTGTCGAGTGTTTTGAGGCCGTCGGCGCCGACCGTGCCGAACACCGTGTAGTTCGGTCGCAGCGCGGAGTCGCCGTAAACGACGAAGAACTGTGAACCATTCGTACCCGGCCCGGCGTTGGCCATCGCCAGCAGGCCGCGCCCATAGAGACGGCGCGCGCCGGTCGGATCGGTCGGCGCCGGCGGCAGGTCCACCGGCAGCTCGTCCTTGTACTTGTAGCCGGGCCCGCCCTCACCCGTACCGGTCGGGTCGCCGCACTGCAGAACCTTCAGCGTCGGATACGCCGTCAGACGGTGGCACACCGTGCGGTCGTAGAACCCATGCCGTGCCAGGTGCAGGAAACTCTGGACCGTGCACGGCGCCTTGGCCCGGTCCAAGTGCAGCGGGAGCGCGCCCCGGCTGGTCGGAACAGCCATATCGACCGTGCCACGACTGGGGGTGCGCCGCGGGTCGGGCGGCAGCGGAACAGTGCGCGCCGGTGGCTCGTCCGGGGTCTGCGTGTACTGGCAAGGGCCGTGCGTGGTGCGCGGCGGAGCGCCGTCGGAAGCGGTGGCGACACTCCCGCCGGACACGACCAACGCCACGGCCGCGAATGTACTGATGAGTGTTCGGTTCATCTTGCACGCCCTCCCGATGATCGCCAGGTTCTGGAGCGGTCGCAGTCTAGGGCGCGGTTCGGGCGGCGGGAGTGCAACTTCCGGCCGATCAGCGGCGCCACAGCCCGGCTCAGGTCTTCTGCGCCCTCGGACTGCGGTCGCCCTTCCCGCACTTCGCGCGAGTGCCTATCGTCTTTTCCATGGCGAACGGGGTGTACCACACCAAGTACGGCATCACGATCCACCTGACCTTCGAAGACTTGGGCCACCCGGGAACGGCATAGCGCCTCTGGGTGACCGGCGACGCATCTTCGGAGATCATCGATCGCGCACCCTGGACCAGGGTCGACGACGTGCCCTGGCAGCGCATCGTCTCGCCCTTGGCGATGATCGTCCGAGGCGGTGTACGGCACCTTCAGATCTGGAAGTGCACCGCGACCAGCGAGCGATCCTGCCCTGAAGCTGGTTCCCCCTGCGGCAAATTCCACAGTGGCTGGTTCCTGCCCGCCCTGTGCGTCCCGCAGGAACGCGCTACCGCTCTGGATGAACTCGTCGTGACCAGTGCCGACGGAGAACACGTGGCCGTGCGGGTCCGCAACATCCCCCCTACCGAGCCCCCAGCCGTCCGGTGCAGATGCGCCGTCTGTCCGTCCGCGAACGTGCCGTCATCGCGATGGAACTTGGCTGCCCCGCATGGGAGATCGGACCGTGCATGCTCTGCGCGGAGCCGATTCACCGATACGGCCGGTCGAGCGGCCTCGCCTGCGTCAGCTGCCGGGCCACAGCCTTGAGCAGGTAGCCGGTCAGCGCCGTGGACGACGCCACGAACCTCCTGAGAGACCTACGCGACCAGGTCAGCAGTACCACCATGGCCAACTCTGTTGGATGATCGGGTGAGTTGGGCCCCTGTTCGAGACCGCCATAGGAGGAAGCCGTCCAGGAGGGCCAGGGCAAATCCCTCAGCTGTGCTGGCTTCGGCACTGGCTCGGCGAGAGCCCGAGGGCACGCTGGAGTGCGCGGCGCATCGCTTCCGTGGTGGAGTAACCGCTGGAGGAAGCGACGTGCCCGACATCGTCCTGCGTGTCCTCCGGTAGGCGTCGCACAGTTTCTAGGCGTGTGGGCGCCACATAGCACCCTGGGGTGGTTCCCGTTTCGCTGGAAAACGAGCGTGTGAACTGGCGAGGCGACAGGTTCGCCCGGTGAGCCAACGCCTCCACGGACAGGTCCGCGTCGGGGTGATCGGCAATCCGCTGCTGAATCTCGCGCAACACCGGACGCTCTGCGATCTGGGCTCGCATCTGGGCGCTGAACTGCGACTGCCCACCCGAGCGGCGCAGAAAGACGACCATGTAACGAGCCACCATCATCGCTGCGTCACGCCCAATGTCCGCCTCCACAAAGGCAAGAGCCAAGTCAATCGCAGCCATCGCACCGGCGGCCGTACAGACAGTGCCGTCCTGGACGAAGATCGGGGTCGGGTCCACCGATACATCGGGGTACCGCTTCGCCAATTCCTCGGGCGACTCCAGTGCGTCGTCACACGCCTGCCGGCGAGCACCCCGGCCTCGGCCAAGAGCGAGCACCCCGGCCTCGGCCAAGAGAACGCGCCCGTGCACACCGACACCACGCGCTGAGACTTCGGCGCGTGGTCGCGCAGCCACTGGACGACCTCAGGATCGCAGTCGGTCGGTCCCGTCAGGTACCTCGTGCCTCCCGGAACGATCAGAATGTCAGGTGCAACAGCCTCGGCCAGGTCTCCGTCCGCCCCCAGCGTCACACCGGAAGGTGCCTCCGCGGCGCCGCCTCCCGAGCTGCGACAGCCCTTCTGAGCACTTCGCCGGTGCCGCACGGACAGGTTCGCGCGGTCGTCGCCCGTCAAGCATGCCCGACCTCGTCGCGCTGCTCCACGATCTTGGCCAAGCGGGCCAGCATCCCCCTGTGCCGAAGCTGCAGCAGGGCCTCGACGGCGGGGTTGTGAAGAGCTCCGCCCAAGCCGCGCAGGGGGTGCTCGTCGCACACGACCAAGGTCTCCTCGCCCCACGGCCTCAGCTGCAGGAAGATCCTCGCCGTGCCCAAAGCCTTGAAAGCCGCCTCCAGTTCAAGCTCACGGCCTGCCACCTGGTGCCTGACTGTTGTGACCCCTTCAGTCGACCACGGGCCCAGTCGCACGGTGTAGAGGAGCTGGGAGCCGACTTCGGGCCAGGCCTGATCAAGTGGCGTGGACTCGGAGGGTCCCACCACCCACTCCCCGTAGCAGTTTGGGTCGGCGAGTACCGTCCAGACGGCCGGTGGCAAACGGTGAATCAGCTGGTTTCGTACGGCCATGAGCAGGTCCTTCTCGCGTAAGCGACGATCGGACTCGGAGGACTTACCGAAGCCGCCTCGTGCCGTCGACAGCGCGATCGCAGCACGAGAGGGGGAGTACGGCTTCACAGTGCACGGCACACTCGCCGGCTCATGCCGAGCGGCGCTACCCGGCGCTGCGCTTGCCGGGCGGATCCTGGGGGTCCACGCCCGTCGTGGCCGACGCGTCCTTCGTTCCGCTGGGCCGCTGGGACCGACCGCGGGGGCCCAAGTCGTGCATGCCCTTCTCCCCGGAGCCCTTGCTCTGATCTTCGCCTCGTGTGCCGTGGCTCTTAGTCGGCTTGCCGTGGGGGTTCCCGGCTTCTTCCTTGGAGACCGTACGTCCGGGGCCCTTGTCCGGGGCGTATTGGTCCGGGTGGAAGGAACGGTGGGCGCTCGGGTTCTCCTGCTGACGGGTCTCGTCCACATCGGGGGACCAGCCGTGCTGCTTGGTGCCCTCGTGAGGACTCGGTCCCTTGCCGTGCTTCGGCTGGGACGGCTTCGGCTGCTTTGTCATGGCCTGGCCTGCTGTCTTATTCGGGAAATGCGCGCATCGGTGTCGGCGCGCTGCCGTTGCTCTTCTCATCGTCCCACCGTCCACCCAAGTGGTCGTGTCGACTCCGGTCGGGGCGCCCGTCAGGCCGGGGCTGTGGTGCGCGCGAGCTCGCCCACCACGTCGGTCAGGCGCCCTCTGCGGAGATGGGCGGTGCGCTGACTCGCGGCTCCGCCCCAGAGCGCTGCAACCGGTCGGACAACTCCGCCGTGAGGTCCAGGTCCCCGCTGGCAGCCGGTCCGGGCGCCGCGAGGTTCAGCAACCTCTGGTGAGCGGCTTGGAGGGCAGCGGATGGGGAGGCCGGGGGGCCGTCCGTTGCCGATGTCGGGCAGCAGTGAGGTGGCCGGGCCTCGCACGAGGGCGGTGAGCAGCACGACCACGTCGAGGTCGGCGTTGACGTCGCAGACGCGGATCTCCAGCGTCGGTATGTGCTCGGAGGGGCGGGCGTGCCAGTAGATCATCCGGCGGTCCAGCAGGGTGCCGGTGCGGACCAAGTGGCCTGCGAGCCGCTCGTAGCCGGCTTCGTCGAGCAGGGGCGCGGGGCCGACGCCCGGCCACCGGGCCCACTCGACCGAACGGCGGCTGGCCCAGCCGGTGTCCCGGCCCAGGGAGAACGGGGAATTGGCGGCGATCGCCTGGAGCGTCGGCAGCCAAGGGCGCATGTGGTTGGCCAGCGCGAGCGCCTGGGCGTGTCCCGTCACTCCGACGTGGATGTGGCAACCACACACCATCCCGTCGTACCCACCCACCAGGGAGGACCACCGGGCGGCCATCCGCTCGTAGCGCTCGCCGGGGGTCACGGTCAGCGGGCGCCCCGGCGGGACGGCGGGAGTGCCGGTGGCGACGAGCAGGCACCCCTCGCCGGCCGCGGCCTCGGCCATCACCCTCCGCAGCAAGGCCAGTTCGGACCTCAGCACGGCCGGTGTCGCCGAGGGACGGGTACACACCTCGACCTGTGGTCCGAAGAACTCCGTCTGCGCCTGCCCGCCCGGAATCGGAATCGCGGCTTCGACGACGCGGGGCCCCGGGCCATGGGCATACCCGTGCGCCGGTCCACGAGCAGGACAAAGGCTGGAGCGGGCCGCTTCAGGCTCACCCCACTGCCTCGCGTCTACCCCTCCGAGCAGCCGGCAGTCGGCCCACAGGCACCTCCCGTGCTTGCCGGCGCCGGCAAGGCGCGACCGGCAGCCCGCGGCTGTCCTACGATGCCGTTGAGGGCCTCGGGACGAGCAGGACCGGAGGGCACATGCCTGAGCAGGGCCGAGCAACGGAGGCTGACGCAGACAGCGCCGCCCAGCAGCGGGCATTGCGGTGGGCCGGACTGACAGCTGCCTCCGATACCGGAATGGACCGCTTCGCCCGGCTGGTTTCCCGATTGCTCCACGCGCCGGTGGCCTTCGTTTCGCTGGTCGAGGAGGACCGTCAGATCCTGCCCGGACTGGTCGGCCTAGGAGAGCCCTGGGCGGAAAGCCGCGCACTGCCGTTGTCTCATTCGCTCTGCCGGTACGTGGTGGCCTCCGGGCGGCCCTTGGTGGTGCCGGACGCCCGCGCCGACGAACGGCTCCGCACCCATCCGGCCATCACGGACCTCGGGGTCATCGCGTACGCGGGAATGCCGCTGACCGACGCCGAGGGACTCGTCGTGGGCTCTCTGTGTGCCATCGGCCACGAACCGCGGGCCTGGGAGCCGGGCGAGCTGTCCGACCTGGAGGATCTGGCCGCGGCATGCTCTGCCGAGCTGCGTCTGCGCGTCCTGTCGGCGAAGAGCCGGTCCGCGCAGCAGGTGCTGGAGACCGCGCGGGCCGCCGCCGAGCAGGCCAGAAGCGATGCGCAGCGTCTGGAGCAACAAGCCCAGGCCGGGATGGATCATGCCGAGCTCCTGCTGAGGGCCTCGGAGGAGCTGGCCCAGACGTCCGGGCTGGAGGACGTACGACGACGAGTGCGGGACCTGTTCGTCGGCGTCGGGAAGCCCTCGTACGTCGGTCTGCTGGTCGCTGACAAAGACGAACTGCACCGGGTTGCCGACCCGGATATCGAGAACGCGGTGGAACGGGGCGTTCTCACGTTGTCCGTGGACGCGGCGTTCCCGAGCACCCGGGCCATGCGGGAACGCAGGGCGGTTTTCGTTCCCGACCGCGAGGCGATGGTCGCCGACTACGGCACCGAGGCGGTTCGCTTCTTCGACCGCATGGGCCTCACCACGGTGCTGTGCCTGCCGCTCTGGGGCAGTCGCGCTCTGCTGGGCGTGCTCGCGATCTGCTGGTCCAAACGGCACGAGGTGGGCGTCACCGAGCGGGCCACCCTCACCGCCGCGTCCGGCTACGTCGCACAGGCGGTGGAACGCGCCCTGTACCTGGACGAGCGGATCTCCGTCGCCCGGGAGCTCCAGGCCGCCATGCTCACCGACCTGCCCCTCACCGACCACGTCGAGATCAGCGCCCTGTACCAGGCGGCCGCGGACGACCACATGATCGGCGGCGACTGGTACGACGCCTATCACCTGCCCCGTACCGCCGCGGCCTCCGACGGCGAGACCGCTTCGCTCATGATCACGGTGGGCGACATCACCGGACACGACATGCACGCCGCCACGATCATGGGGCAGGTCCGCAGCATGCTGCGCCAGGCAACCCTCGACCATCCCCCCCTACAGTCCCGCCACCGCGCTGACCGCGCTCGACGCTGCCTGCTCGGTCCTGCCCATGGAGACCAGCGGCACCCTGGTGCACGCCCGCCTCGACCCCGTCGACGGCAACCACGACTGGACGCTGACCTGGTCCAACGCGGGTCACCCGCCGCCCCTGCTCCGCACTCCGGATGGGAATGTGGCCCAGTTGCTCGAACACGACGTACTGCTGCACGGGTCGCTCGGGCCGTTCGAT
This sequence comes from Streptomyces sp. NBC_00029, assembly GCF_045160505.1. Classification (NCBI taxonomy): domain Bacteria; kingdom Bacillati; phylum Actinomycetota; class Actinomycetes; order Kitasatosporales; family Streptomycetaceae; genus Streptomyces; species Streptomyces sp. NBC_00029. Next base: position 7,658,294 of record NZ_CP108292.1, on the reverse strand, counting down.
CGCACGGAGCACCGGCGCGCCCTGCTTCCGGGCTCGACGCTCCTGCTGTACACCGACGGGCTCGTCGAACGCCGCGGCCGGGACATGGACGCCGCCGTCTCGCAGCTCGTCGCCCTGCTCGCCCGCCACGGGAACCGCCCCCTGGACGAGGTGCTTCGCCGGATCAGCAACCGGCTGGCGCACCCGACGCCCGAGGACGACGTCGTCCTGCTCGCTGTGCGAACTCCCTCAATCCCGCAGCCACAGCGGTGCTGAGACGGCAGGAGCGGCGATTTCCGTTTCGCTGTCGGTTCACACGACGGCCGCCACCCATACCCGCCGCCGACCTGGGCGCGGGCCCCGCGGCAGGTTTCCCAAGGCGCCCCTCAGATTTCCTCAGCCTCGACGATAGTGGTGCGCATGCGGTTTCTGTTCGGCTTCCGATCCGCCCGAGTCGGGCGCTCTCGGCGCAGACCGCGACCTACGTACGGTTCCTGGCTGGCGGGCACGCTGAGCGGGACCGGCGTGACTCGGCTGCCCGACCGTGGGGACGGCTCCCTGGTCCTCGTCCTCGCCGGGGAGTTCGACGGCGGAACCGTCGCTCCGTTCCGCCGTGCCCTGGCCGAGGCCCGGACCTCCCGGGCCGCACGGACCATCATCGACGTGTCCGCAGTCAGCTACGCCGACACCGGACTGCTCCGGCTCCTCGTCCAGGCCCACCACCGCATCCCCCGGTTCGCGGTGGCGGGCCCCCTCCCGCCCCAGCTGCGCCGGCTGCTGGAGATCAGCGGCGCTGCGGCGGTCCTGCGCATCACCCCCGACGTCGAAGCGGCGCGCCGGGTCTGAGCCCGGCGCGCCGCCCCGGCGGGGTCTCAGTGCTCCGGCAGGGCCGTGCGCAGGGCGCTGCGGCCCGAATCCCAGGCCCCGCGGATGTGGGCGGCGAGCCGGTCCTCGACCAGGACGGTCGCCGCGCAGCCGAACGCGACGTCCCCCTCCAGCTCCGGTTCGTCCGCGAGGAGGCCACCGATGACCTCGTGGCGGACCACCTGCTCGTGGACGGCGTCGGCCTCGACGTGCTCGGCGTAGAAGTGCTCGGCCGCGGGGCCCGCCCCGCAGCGCCGCATGGCCCTGGCCAGGCGGCGGGACCCCGGCGACGAGGTGACCTCGACGCACGCGAAGTGACCGACGAGCGCTCCGCGCATGGCCCGGTGCAGTCCGAAGAGGGACATCAGGTTGACGGTCGCGAGCAGCGGGGCGAAGGCCTCTTCGACGGACCGGGGTGCGTCGGACAGTTCGGTGCGCAGGGCGTGCAGGAAGCGGGCTTCCAGGGCCTGGCGCAGCCGCAGCAGGTCCGGATCCCATTCGCGTTCGCCGTCCACGCCGTCGAAGCCGCGGTAGTGCAGTTCGTACAGCAGGTGGAGCGACAGTTGCAGGTCCTCGCCCCACGGGTCCGCCTTCAGGACGGCCCCGGGCGCGTACACCGGCGCCGTGCCCGATCGCAGGGCGCGCGTCACGGCGCCCGACAGCTCGCCCCGGCCCGCGACGAGGCGCGGGCCGGCGGCGCCTGCCGTGGTGGTGGCGTCGGTGACGGTCGGGCTGGGTGGGGTCATCACGGGTTCCTGTCCTCGGGCGGCGTCGCGGTCCTCTCGCGGCGGCGGTGGCTGGTGTCGCACCAGGGATACGTGCGACTGCGGCGGCAGGTGCACAGCGCGACCACGAAGCGGTCGGACCGGGCCACCGTCCCGTCGTCCAGGACAACCTCGACGGGGCCCTCGACCAGCACCGGGCCCTGCGGTTCGACGGACACCCGACGGACCTCCGCGGTGACGGGGACTGGGCACCGGGCGGGGTCAGGGGCGCCGGGCACGGATGACCACCAACTCTTCCCGCTCCTCGGCTTCGGCCGCCAGGCCCCGCTGTTCCAGCCAGGACCGCCGCGACCGCAGGACCGGGCCCCACGGCACGGATGCCGTCGCCGTCACTTCAGCGGCCAGCCCTGCCCCCGCCAGCCGGTCGAGGGTCTCCTCGGCGCCGCACATCCCCGAGTGCACCATCAACAGGACTCCGCGGGGCCGCAGCAGGGCCGGGGCGCGCCCGCAGATCCGGTCGATGACCGCGCGCCCGTCGAGTCCGGCGTCCCAGGCCCGCTCCGGCCCGCGCGAGGGCAGTCGGTTGTCCGGAGCAGGGACGTACGGAGGGTTCGAGAAGACGACGTCGAAGTGCCGTCCGGCGGCGCGAGCCTCGAAATCCCCGTGCAGGACACGCAGGGGAAGACGGTGGAGCCAGGCGTTCAGCCGGGCCGTGGCCACCGCGGACCAGGACACGTCGACTGCCGTGACCCGGGCACCCCTGGTCGCGGCGTGCAGCGCCAGGGCGCCGGTGCCCGTACCGATCTCCAAGATCTCTGTATGGGACCCGAGGTCCTCATCGGCGAGGGCCGCGGCCAGCAGCCTGGTGTCCGCCTGCGGCTGGTAAACGCCCGGCAGGGCCACCAGGCCGCCGGGCAGCGTGGTCACGGAAAGAGCAGTACTGGGCACCGTACCTCCGGTGTCACCGCGGCCCGCCGGCGAGCCGCAGCGATTGCTTGAGGTACGGCACCTGCCCTGACCCGTGCGCCCCATCCAATTGAGCGTCGATCTTCGGAGGATCAGACCAAATTGGCGCCAACATTTCTCAGACCGCACGTCGACCTGAGAAGCGCAGATTCGCCTCTCGATCCAAGACGCTCATCAAGATGGCGCATCGAATGCGAATCGATCTCGAAATAGGTGCGGGATAGGTGCGGGATAGCTTGGCAGGCCTGTGGATGAGGAGGGTGCTTGCCGGAGGGGCGCCCCACCGCACCGCCTGAACCCTCCGACCGAGCTACGGTGGGAAGGTCTCGTACGAGGTGAGCAGCAGGATAGGCGGGCGGCCCGTAACTGTGTCCACGTCAAGTCATGAAGCCGCCGGCGCACCCTGCTGGGTGAGTCTGACGACCGCGGACCTCACTTCTGCTCAGCGGTTCTACGGTGCCGTGATGGGCTGGACGTTCCGACGGACCCGACGTGGCGAGTGGTTCTCTTTCGCCTTTCGCGACGGTGCTCCCGTGGCCGGTTTCGTGGAGAATCCATCGCTGCCCGCTGCCTGGACGCCGTACTTCGCCGTCGACGACGCCGACGTCACCGCCGCACGTATCCGCGAGCGCGGCGCAACCGTCGCGGTTGGCCCGCTGTCCTTCCGTCGGGGCCGGGCCGTGCTGGCCGCGGACCCCGACGGGGCTGTCTTCGGGCTCTGGCAGGGCGGAATCTTCAGGGATTGGGGGGTGGGCCGCGGCGCCGCTCCCGCCTGGCTGGAACTCCGCACCCGCGACGCCTTCGCCGCCGCCATCTTCTACGGGGAGGTCCTGGACTGGGCCGGCGAATCGCCCACATCCTGCGTACCGGCCTACGAACACGATCACGTCGTCGTGCGCCACGGAGACAACACGGTGGCACGGATCAGTGGCGGAGCGGTGGACACAGACCCCGACCCACACGTGCGACCTCGGTGGCACGTCCACTTCCGGGTACCCGACCTGGAGGCCGCGGTCGAGGCGGCCACCACGGCAGGAGGAAGCATCGCCTCTCCAGTGGAGACCTCAAGCGCCAGCCGGTGGGCCGCCCTCCGCGACCCGGAGGGCGCCCTGTTCACAGTGCTGGCACCACAAGGATGACACCGCCCTTTGCACGCCGGGATGCCGCGTGGGGAGGCTAAGCGCAGAAGGTTCCGGCGTGAGCTGAGTCTCGTGCCGCGGATCGCCCGTGCAACGGCTGCGGCCGGGTGGACGGGCGCAATGACACTGGCCGTATACCTACTGTCCGAGTCCGGGGTTCAGGAGCTGATCGGATGGCTCGTCCGTGTGATCGAGGCCGCCGGCACACTGATCATCTTCACCGGTGCGCTGTGGGCGTTCGCCCGCTTCGCCTCGACCGGGCTCCGCAGGCGATCGCTCATCGGTGAGTTCAACAAGATTCGGTTGAGCCTGGGGCGCTTCCTCGTTCTGGGACTGGAATTCCAGCTCGCGGGTGATGTGCTGCGCACCGCCGTCGCCCCCGGCTTTACGGAGATCGGGCAGTTGGCTGCCATCGCCGCGATCCGGACCCTCCTGAACTTCTTCCTGACCCGGGAAATCGCGGAGGAGCGGGCCGAGATCGAACAGGTCCGCAAAGGGTCCGAGCCTCGCCTCGCAGCTCCCTGAAGGCCCTTTGTGACGCGGATCTGAGCGTTGATCGCAGCTTGCGGGGCAGGCGCGCATCGGAGGTGGTCGATCTTGCCCGGAGGGGTGGAAGCGGCGCGAAGGATCTGGTCGGCGGCCACAGAGCAAGCCGACTATCTGCGGCGCGCGGTGCGGGGAGCCGGGAGCGAGCGGGACCAGGTGCTGCTGGTCGCCAAGACCGTGGTCGCGGCGATGGCGGCGTGGATCCTCGCGCGGTACCTGCTACCGCCTGCAGTTTCGACGTTCGCGCCGTTCACCGCGCTGGTGGCGCTTCAGGCGACCGTGTACCGGTCGGTCCGGGACTGCCTCCAGTACGTGGTGGCCATGGCAGCGGGAGTCACGCTCGCCGCCACCCTGGCGGCCGTGGCCGGTATCCACGGCTGGACATTCGCCTTTCTCACCCTGATCGCGCTCTGCATCGGCAGGATCCGGCGCTTCGGCCAGCAGGGCCTCCAAGTCGCCATCGTCGGCTTCTTCGCGTTCTCCTCCGGCCAGGGACAGATCGACTACATCGGCCACCTGGTCGCGTCCGTGGGCATCGGGGCGCTCTGCGGCCTCGCCGCCCATCTCGTCCTCGCTCCCGCCCGGCACACCCACCACCGTCAGCAAGCCGTCACCGGCCTCTACAGCACCATGTCCCGGCGCCTCGACGACCTCGCCGACACCCTCGAAGCGGACGATCCCGACCGGGATCACCTCCGCCAGTGGCGCCGCGACTGGCGCAGCCTGTCCGCCGAGTGTGAGCGCATCCGCCACACCATCGAAGCCGAGATCGAAAACGGCCGTATGAACCCGCGCCCGGCCATCAGCGGATCCGGTGAGGTCCTCCCCCGCGCTCGGGAGGCAATCACCGTCGCCGAACGCAGCATGGACCACCTCCGTTCCATGTCCCGGGCCTTGGACTACGCCCTCGACAGCGGCGAACTCGGGAATCTCCCCGCCGCTTTCCGGCCCGGCTTCAGCGCTGTCCTGCGCGCCGTGGGCACGGTGATGGAGGAGATGGGCCAGGCGTCTCCCACCGATCCGGAGCTCCTCGACGCGAGGATCGACGAAGCGGCCGCAGAACTCGACCGTGTGCAACAGCAGGAACGGACCACCCCGGAAGCCTCCCCGGCCGTACACGCCTTGCAGGGCACGCTCCTCACGGATGCCGGCCGCCTCCTGGCCGATCTCCGGTCGGGCCAGCAGATCCGCGCCAGGACCTGAGGTCCTTCACTCCCCCGTGGTCCCGGCGTGGTGTGAGGTGAGCGGGGGGCGGGGTAGGCGCGACAAGAGAGGCGTCAGCCGCCGAGGCAGCCGGACGCCGCCCCGCGATCGAGTCGCCCGTAGGACTGACCGCGCCAACACCCCACAAAGGTGCCACCACCCGCCGTGAAGCGTCCGGTGAAGCGTGGCGTCGGCAAGGAACGACCATGAAAGCGGCAGTGTACGAAGGACCGCGGACGGTGACGGTCAAGGACGTCCCCGACGCGAAGATCGAGCACCCCGGCGACATCCTGGTGAAGATCACCACCACCAACATCTGCGGCTCCGACCTCCATATGTACGAAGGCCGGACCTCCTTCGAGACGGGCCGGACCCTCGGCCACGAGAACCTCGGCCAGGTCGTCGAGGTGGGCGATGCCGTCAGCAAGATCAAGGTCGAAGACTGGGTGGTGCTGCCCTTCAACATCGCCTGCGGCTTCTGCAAGCAGTGCGAACAGGGCCTCACCAACTACTGCCTGACCATGCAGCCCAAGCCGGACATGGCCGGCGCCGCGTACGGCTTCGCCGAGATGGGCCCGTACCAGGGCGGCCAGGCAGAGCTGCTGCGGGTCCCGTACGGCGACTTCAACGCCCTGCGCCTGGGCGAGGACGCCGCCGAGCGCCAGCTCGACTACGTGATGCTGGCGGACATCTTCCCCACGGGCTATCACGCCACCGAGATGGCGGGCGTCAAGCCCGGTGACCAGACGATCGTCTACGGCGCCGGTCCGGTCGGCCTCATGGCCGCTTACTCGGCGATCCTCAAGGGCGCCGGCCGTGTATGGGTCGCCGACCACCAGCCCGATCGGCTCCGGATCGCCGAAGAGATCGGCGCCATCGCCATCAACACCGCCGAGCAGGATCCGGCCGAGGTGGTCAAGGAAGCCACCCTCGGGCTGGGTGCGGACAACGGCTGCGAGTGCGTCGGCTACCAGGCCCACGACCCGCAGGGGCACGAGGACGCCACCTTGACGATGAACGGGCTGATCGACTCGGTCCGGTTCACCGGTGGAATCGGCGTCGTCGGCGTGTTCCTGCCCGAGGACCCCGGAGGCGCCGAGGCCCAGGGCGAGCTCGAAGCCCAGGGAAAGATACCGCTGGACTTCGGCATGCTCTGGTTCAAGGGCCAGCGCATCGGCACCGGCCAGGCACCCGTCAAGCGCTACAACCGGGCCCTGCGTGACCTGATCGCCGGCGGCAGGGCCGAGCCCAGCTTCCTCGTCTCCCACGAACTCGGCCTCGACGAGGCCTCATCGGCCTACGAACACTTCGACAACCGCGACGACGGCTGGACCAAGGTCGTCCTCCACCCCAACGGCACCAACGGCAGTAGCCGCCGGGCATCCGCCGACAAGCGAGGCAGCCGCGCCACGGGGGGTTCCTCCGGGCATACCGTGGAGGAGCTGCGCCAGGAGGCCAAGGCTCAGGGCATCGAAGGCCGTTCGCACATGAACAAGCAACAGCTGGAGCGGGCCCTCAAGCATTGATCACCACAGGCTGGGTCGTACGCAGGCCGGCGGCGCTGAACCCGGACAGCACCCGTCAGTTCATCACCCGAGCCGCCACAAGTCCCACGCCCGAACGAGTGGTGCCAGTTGCCACCAACATTTCTGAAGGGTCCCATCAAGCACCGATGCCCAGATTCACGGAAATCCGCTCTTCGTCTTCGCCTACATAGCCTTCACGGCTCGGGGCCTGCTGCGGGCTGCCCAAGAGACCCGTTCGAACCGGTGGTGCGGTGTCTGCCTCGGGCTCGCTTCGGGAAATGGCGTTCCCACCACGGGGAGATCCTCGAAGCCGCCTTGGCCGGCCCCCACGCCGGCTTGGTCGAACCTGTACGGCCGGACGAGGATTCCTACTTCATCGTCAAGGCACGCCACTCCGCCTTCTACGAAACGCCCCTCGCCTACCTGTTGGGAACACTGGGCATCGACCATCTCGTACTGTGCGGGCAGGTGACGGAGCAGTGCGTGATGTACTCCGCCCTCGAAGCCCACATCAGGCACCTGTCCGTCACCATCGCTCGCGATGCCGTCGCCCACATCCGCTCGGACCTGGCAGACGCCGCCCTGACCATGATGGAGATCAACATGGCGGCCCGCATCGTGCCCGCGACAGAGGCCTTCGACTGAAGAAGCAGCGCCATCACGCGCGGGCGGGAGCGTCCCGCCCCTCAATGGTCCGCGGCATTGGCGCACAGTCGGTATAAACCCGTTGGACTGCTGGTATGTCCACGGATCGCGGGTAGGGGCCGCGCATGACAGCTATCGACACGCTCGCGGCCGACGGCCAGGCCTCGCTCTTCCTCATCTTCGCCGGAGTGGTCCTGGTCATCCTCCTGATCGGTGCCTTCTGGTACGGGAGCCGGCGCAGGCGCCGCGAAGTACCGCCGACCGAGCAGAATCCCGTCGCACAAAGCCGCGCGGACTCCTGGCAGACCCCGGAAGAGCATGCGCGCGATCAAAAGGACCAAGAGTATCCCCGGCCTTGAGTGGACGGGCCGGACCCACTGATCCGTGGACCCGGAATGGCCAGATGGATATCAGGGACCCGCAGTCTCGTTCGGTTGCTAGAAGAAGAGACGTCACCGGAGGAAAAATGACGCACGGAGAGAACGACCGCATCACCTATCACGACGGGCGGCCGGATCCGCAGAAGGGGCGGATCGAGGAGATCCGCGACGAGGGCCCGCATGCGGTGTACCGGGTGCGGAACGAGGAGACCAACGAAATCCAGGTCATCACCCAGGGCCAGATCGACTGAAGCGTCCGCCCACCCGGCAGGGCTCCGAGGTGTCGGCGTGGCCGCCCGGCCGCGCCCCGAGCGCACGTTCAGCCATGGTGAGTCACCCTCTCCGGTGAAGGCGGGGGTGCTGGACGGTCCGGGCGGCGCCGGCCTGATCGGGGAAGAGGACCGGCACCGCCGGTGGGTCAGCCCGGCCAGGCTCTGGTCACACGACGTATGGCCACTGCGCCCGATCGCTCGACCGACGACTTGACCACGGCGAAGATCGCTCCCTGAATCGCAGCGGCGAGCAGGATCTGCGTCCACGTGCGGTCTTCGTCAGTGGCTTCCGGGGCATCACCCTCACCTTCGATGATCTTCCAGGCCTGCTTGAACACGGCCCCCGCGACCATGCCGCTCGCCGCCCCGAGGAGGAATCCGACGGGCTTGTAGGCAGCGCCGGAGGCCTTCATCGGCGACGTGCGCGGCTGCGACGCACCAGCACGAGGGCGATGATCACAGCGCCGGCGACCAGGAGCGGAGTGCGGTTGCCTCGTGTGGCCCTCGCAGCTTGGTCGGCCCTCTCGAGCAGCGGGTCGGGGGTCATGTCCGCCGCGTACTGTCCGGCGCGGGTCGCGCCGTCCCACACCTGCGTGGCGGCCTGGGCGGTCTTGTCCAGGACCGAGTGGGGGGTACTGTCCCGCACCAGCCGGGCGGCTTGTTCCGCCTTCTCGCGGATCTGGTCGGCGATGAGGGAAGCCTTTTCGACGGTTTGCTGCTTCATGGCGGCGGTCTCCTCCTTGGTTCGGGCCTTGCTTGTCGGCCTTGGCTGCCAGAGCCTCGACGGTCTGGCTGAGCTCGTCGCGAGTGCGCTCGACGTTCTTGCGCCGCGCTTACCCCGGCACGGCCCCAGCACCCGCCCCACGAGCAAGAGCTCTGCGCGCGCCTTCGCAGCAGGACTGCGATGAAGGGACCACGGCCCGTCGGCGGGCCTGTCGTTCGGGTGCAGTCGGCGCCAGGCCGGGATGGCAGCGTGGCAGCGGGTAGGCGTCGTGTATGAACTCACGCACCCTCGACACCTCTCCCACTGCCGGGCCGGCCGCGGCCCTCGACACTGCTTCGGCATGCTGGCTGAAGACCCTGGACCGGCTCGAGCGGACGACAGTGGCCGATCCGGCCATCAGGGTGCTGCAGCGGGGGATCCGCTCACTCCCCCTGGGCGGCATGCGCGATCTGCTGCGCGGCAGACCGCTGGGCCACCCCGTGCACCCCGTGCTCGTGCAGGTACCCATCGGATGCTGGCTGTCGGCCTCGGTACTCGACTTCGTGCCCGGTACACACCACGCGGCTACCGCCCTGACCGCCGTCGGCCTGGCCGGTGTCGCACCGGCCGCGGTCGCCGGCTGGGCGGACTGGGCGGACCTGCCGCCCGAGCAGGCCCGGGTCGGCCTGGTCCACGCGGCCTCCAATGTCGCCGCGGTGGCCTGCTACACCGCGTCCCTGACCGCACGGCTCCGCAGCCGCTCGGCGAAGGGCCGGCTGTGGGCCCTGGGCGGGCTGGCTGCCGTAGCCGTCAGCGGCGCGCTGGGCGGACACGTGGCCTACCGGCAGGCCGTAGGAGCGCACGCTGCAACGTGAGGGAGGCCTTTGCGCACCCGCTCCGTACGCCCTGATGAGCCCCGATCGAAGCTGGGCTCCGGTAGGCCTCCCCGGATCCTTCGCCGGGCCGGGCCGTCATTCAGGAGGGGGTGTTGCGGTGTGGTCAGGATGGTGGGGGGGTGCGGCGAAGCGTTTTGAGGCGGGCCTCCAGGAGGTGGTCGCGCCCGCCGGCCACCTCGTCGACGATTGCGCGTTCCACCGCAGCGAAGGGCTGGTAGTACGTGGAGTTGTAAGCCTCGATGATCTGGAACGTCCAATGACCCGGGATGACGTTGCGGCCCACGATCTCGCGCTCGACCCGGGCAGCCTGCTCCTCGTAGCCCGCCTCCCGCAAGAGTCGCGCCGCGTCGCCGAGCTCGAAGTCCGCCGTCCCGGTCAGCTGATGGAACCCGTAGAGGTGGCCACGGGCCCGCTCCGTGGTCTCGAGGGCCTTCGAAAGCACACCCAGAGCACGCACCGTCTTCTCGTCGACCGCGTCCGGAACTCGGTGTGCCGGATCCATCTCCTGATTGCTGTCCATGGGGATGTTGTGCCCGAAGGACGCCTCTCCGGTGGGGCGATTGGGCCAACCAGCGTAAGAAGGTCTCCCCGGATGCATCGGCTCCGAGGTGGCTCCGCCGAAGCGGGCTCGTGGAATGCAGGCAAGATCTCCTGCCCAGCCACCGGGATAAAAAACACATAAGAATCGAACGCATTTCCTGGATGCGGTCGGGCAGACGGTGCTTCGGAGGTTGATAACTATGGTTCCCCTGCTTCTCGTTCTTCTGCTGGTCCTGATCCTCTTCGGCGCGGGTTTCGCGGTGAAGATTCTCTGGTGGGTGGCTATCGCAGTCCTGATCCTGTGGCTGATTGGTTTCGTCGCCCGGCCCAAGGGCGGTAGCGGCCGCTGGTACCGCTGGTAGCCGTACGACAGCGCAGTTCTGACACTGCATGGCGGTGGCCGGTCACTCCTTCTTAGGGTGACCGGCCACCGCCATGTCGTTGTAGACGAGCCGTCACCGACACGGAACGAATAGCGGCGCATATAGAGGGAATCCGGACGGCAGCCGGGACGGTCGCCGTGATGCAGCAGGGAACCTGCTCACCTCCAATGATCGACGGCCGCTCCGGTCCCGCATTCAATCCTGGTGCGTGAAGTCGTAAAGGCGGGGCAGGTGAAGTCCAGGCGGTACGCAGCACATCCGCCGAGCACGACGTACGGAACAAGGAGGGTCGGCGGAGAAGCATTTCGCCGTCGTCCTCCATTGACCGGAGGAGTTGTTTTTCGCGTGACTGAGCATGTGTGGAGTTACCAGCCGACCTCGGGCCACCTGGCCGGTACGGATCTGACCGGCTACAAGGTCGAGGCGACCGACGGCAGCATCGGCAAGGTCGACAAGCACTCCGACGAGGTCGGTGACGCCTACCTGGTGGTCGACACCGGTGTCTGGATCTTCGGCAAGGAGGTCCTGCTGCCGGCCAGCACCGTCGTCAGGATCGACCCGGAGGAGCGGAAGGTCTTCGTCGACCGGACCAGGGGCCAGATCAAGGACGCCCCCGAGTTCCACCGCGACAAGCACCTCGGCGACGCGGGCTACCGCGACGAGCTGGGCACGTACTACGGCACCGGCGCCCCCTTCGGCGGCCGCCCCGCCTGATCCCGTCCCGCAGCATGATGCCGGGCCCGGCACCCTTCCTGGGTGCCGGGCCCGGCATCATGCTGCTCAGCCACCCTCGAATTCGAGGACCTCCGCCAACGCGGTTTCCTGCTCCTCCACGTCCCCGGCACTCCTGGCGATCACCGCGTACCTCCAGGAACGGCCGTCGGGCGGCGCGTCCGCGTAGAGGACCACGCCCTCGCCGAGATCCGGGTCGAACGCAAGGCGGGAAGCGCGCAGCCGGGCGAGCGCCTCATCGAAGTCCATGGGGGTCCGGGTCGAGCCCTTCGCCACCGACCATGCCGGGGGCGGCGCGGCCGATCCCGCAGTCAGCCGGGTGACCATGGCGTGGGGTGTGGTGGTGGCCGTACGGCGGATGTTGCTCTCACTCGCGTACGCGACACCCTCGGTGTCCACCAGCGCGTCGAGCCCGAAGGGCCCGGCGTAGCCGTGATCGGCCAGGTGACGCCCCAGGGCCGCCCCCCACTCCTCCAGCGCGTCGGCCACGTGCGCGCCGGACGGCGGCAGCGGAGAGGCGTATCCCGTGAGGGAGCCCTGAACCGTGCGCATCGCTCCGTTGAAGAGCGCGTGCCACCCCTTCGGCCTCCGGGCGTCGGCACATCCGGCCCATCGGCAGCCGCATGCCCAGTTGCTCGGCCGTCTCGCGGAATCCGGTCTTCGTCTTGAGCAGCATGGTCGTCCTCAGGGCGGCCTCTGCGGCCTCGACCGTGGGATACGGGTGGACGTCGATGCCGATGTCCCGGGCGAACGCGATCGCCGACGCGTCCAACGCCGTCGGCAGCAGCGCCGCACCCCGGTCACCGGCGAGAGCCCGGACCTGCTCGACGAGGCCTGCCTCGCGCACCGCCCGCGCCAGCGGAACGGCTCCGGCGGGTGCTACCTCGACGACCGCCACCGATTCCGGGGGCACCCCGGTCAGGTCGTACACGTACCGCAGGAACTCCCGGCTCAGCGGCACGGGAGTGACGAACACGTCCCCCGGCCGCAGCAGCCACGCCTTCCGCGGTGCCTGCTGGGCCCACGTCGTCAGGATCTGACCCTCGTCGAGGTCCACCGCCAAGTCCGAGAGGAAGTTCGCGAAAACGACGATCGGGCCCGTCTCCGTCACCGCTCTGCTCCTCTGGTCGCCGCACGGCCGTCCACGGTCAGCCTGAGATCCCCCGCTCAGCCCATTCCGGGCGCGGCCGGGCCCAGGAGGGGGAGCCGCATCCCCCGGCACATCCGAGCAGACCAGGGAGGCAGGTCGGGGAAACGGTTCCCACGCCTCGGGACCGGCCCCCCGCCACTCCACAAAGTCAGGGTCGGTGAGGTCGACACCCTCGGCGTTCTCCATACCGGCCGCGGCGAGAAGGGCTCGAACATCGGCAGGCCGATGCGCCACTCCGATGGCAACAACGCCGTAGCGGACACGTCGCCAGCCCTGCTGGTCGGGGCGGGTAGATGATCAGCTGGGCGGCCATGGGCCAAGCCTCCGCCGCACCAAGCTCCTTGGCACCCCTTCACGTCCAATCGGGTGACCTTCACGGGGCAGCTGTCGCCCGGGCGCCGTCCGCGGTCGCTCCACGCCGAACCCCCACTGCTGGAGAGAGATGTCCCGGCGGCGGGCGTCCTGGCAGGGCCCCAACGCCGGGAAGCCGTCGCGCGCCGAGCGGGGGGTCGGTCGGCGACGGCAGACTCCTTAACGCCGCCTCTGCCCCTGGGTCACGAATGTGCCCGCTACATGTTGACGGAGCCGCGAGGTACCCCCTGGCGCATTGCGACCGGAGCAGTGGAGCGCGTCGGACGGTGATGGGGGTTCAACGGTGATCGGGAGGGATTGTGCTGAGGAGGCTATCGAAGGGGTGGGCCCTCGGCGGCCACGGCCTGCCCGTGACCGGGGTGGAACGGTGTCCCGCGTCCCTGTCGGGGGCCGTGGCGGCAGTCAGGTGGTCTGCGGCGCTCTGAGTGGGGCTCCGGCCGCGTGGAGGCTGGCGAGGGTCTGCCGGTAGGAGGTGACCAGGCTGGTCTCCAAGTAGCTGACCCCGAGCTCCTGGCAGTACGCGCGGACGATGGTCTGGGCCCTGCGCAGGTGGAGGCTGGGCATGCTCGGGAAGAGGTGGTGCTCGATCTGGTAGTTGAGACCGCCCAGGACGATGTCGGTGAACCGGCCGCCGCGAACGTCCCGGGAGGTCAGGACCTGACGCCTGAGGAAGTCGGGCCGCTCGTCACCCCGCAGGACCGGCATGCCCTTGTGGTTCGGGGCGAAGATCGAGCCGAGGTAGACGCCGAAGAGGCACTGGTGGACGAGGAGGAACACGACCGCCTTGCCCGGCGGCAGCACCAGGAACAGCGCGCCGAGGTAGGCGGCGATGTGAGCGGCAAGCAGGACCCCCTCCCACACCCGGTGCTTGAGCGAGCGGTCGAACAGCGACCGCACCCCGGACACGTGCAGGTTGAACCCCTCCAGCAGGAGTAGCGGGAAGAAGAGGTAGGCCTGCGATCGGCCGAGCAGCCGCGGCAGTCCTCTGGCCGTGCGGGCCTGGTCCTGCGTCCAGACGAGGATGTCCGGGTCGAGGTCGGGATCGAGGTCCTCGTGGTTGGGGTTGGCGTGGTGCCGTGTGTGCTTGTCCTGCCACCAGCCGTATCCCATGCCGATGCCGAAGTTGCCGGCGATGCGCCCGGACACCTCGCTGGCTTTGCGCAGTCGGAACACCTGCCGGTGGGCGAGGTCGTGCGCGAGCAGGGCCACCTGCCCGAACACGAAAGCAAGGAAGGCAGCCGCCATTGGCGTCCACCAGCTGTCGCCGATCAGGACGAAGGCCGTCCACCCGGCGGCGTACAGGGCCGTCACGGCCGCGATGCGCAGTGCGTAGTACCCGGGGCGCCGGGCCATGAGACCCGCCTCCTGGATCTTCCGGGAGAGTCGGGCGAAGTCGCTCCCCGACTCCGCCCGTACGGGAGGAGGACGCACCGTCTGGGAGAAATTCATGATCAGAGGTCGCTTTCTGGTCGGTCTCGGAGGAGCGGCCACATCACCTGCGGAACTCCCTGTGCCGGGCCCCGCCGGCTCGCGGGTGTCGCTCCCCTCGTACTGCGCATACCCGGGATAACGACCTTGACGTACCCCCAGCCCTGCGCCATGGTCCGGCCTAGGGCAACCCGTCGGCGGCCCGACAGACCGAGCCGGCACGGTTGTGCTGCCGAGCGCAGCCCCTGTCGGGAGTCCTCTGCCCTGACTCGCTTGGCTTGCGGGCCCAGGTGGGGCCCAAAGGCCCCGGAGACGGCATAGCCCGGTCACCGCGCGTACGCAGAGGGGGCGTCCACTCCCCTCTCACGGCAGAAACGGCGACTCCCCGGGGCTACCGCGAGCGCGTGCTGGAGGGGTGAGGGCGCAGCGCCTGAGTGACTGCCGCGCTGCGCAGCTCCTCCAAGAGCGCGAGTTGCTTCTCGGCGCGCGCCGCGAGGGCGTCCAGATGCGTGGTGGAATAGCGTTCGCCGGTGTCGGCGAGGGTCCTCAGGGTCCGCCAGCAGGCCTTCTTGCCCTGGACGCCGAGGAGCATGGACTCTGCTTCCAGGACGTCGCTGAGGGGCGAGCGGGTGAGGAGGTGGCCGTTGGTCTTGAGGCGGCCCGCCTTCTCGGCGAGCCAGCCCATGGCCGCCTTGGAGTGGCTGATCGGGACGTCCAGGTCGGTCATGATCTGTGCCAGCGCGTCACGGTCCTCGTCGGCCTGACGGGTCAGTTCGGTCAGTACCGTGTGCGCTTCTGTGCTCGTCTGCGCCTTTGCGGAGCGCCGGAAGAGTTCCAGGCCCCCAGTGGCGGCGGAGTAGTGGTCGTTGAGGTAGATCGCGAGTAGCTGGGCGCTTTCGGATCCTCCCTGCGGGCTCCCGTTGTCGTCGCAGGTGTCGACGGCTTCGGGGTGCATCTCGCGTTTCACCGAGGCTCCGAGGTCCTTCCGGCTGTCCTCGAACTTGGTGAGTCCTTCGCGTTCCAGGGTGTCGGTGACGTCGGAGAAGTCGACGCCGGCGCGTCCCAGAGCGTCGAGGTGGGAAGCGGCGGCCGCGTAGTCGTCCCCGGTCGGGGGGTGGGCGAGGATTCCGTGGTCTGCGAACGCGGCCAGGGTGGCGCCGGGCATGGTGTTCACGGTGCCGGGGATGACGAGTTCGCTGACGTACATGGTGTCGGGGTAGGACGGGTCCTTCACCCCGGTGGACGCCCACAGGGGCCGCTGAACGCGTGCTCCGGCCGCCGCGAGGCGCTGCCAACGCGGCTCCGCGGTCATCTCCTCGAATGCCCGGTGTGCCAGCCGGGCGTTGGCGACCGCAGCCTTGCCCTTGAGTGCCAGGGCCTCTGGGGTGCCGAGGGCGTCGAGGCGGCGGTCGACCTCGCTGTCGACGCGGGAGACGAAGAATGAGGCGACCGAGTGGATGGCCGACAGATCGCGTCCCGCTGCCTGCGCCCGTTCCAGACCGGCCTGGTAGGCGTCCATCACGTCGCGGTAGCGGTCCAGTGAGAAGATCAGCGTGACGTTGACGCTGATGCCCTCGGCGATGACGGCGGTGATCGCCTTGAGCCCCTTACGCGTGGCCGGGATCTTGACGAGCAGATTCGGCCGGTCGACTGTTTGCCACAGCTTCCGGGCCTGGACAGTGGTGGCGTCGGCGTCCTGCGCCAGGCGCGGGTCTACCTCGATGGAGACCCGTCCGTCGATGCCGTCGGTGCGCTGGTGGACGGGGGCGAGGACCTCGCAGCCGCTTCGCACGTCGTCCGTGGTCAGGGCGAAGACCGCGTCGTCGACGCTGATTCCCCCGTCGCCGAGGCGGCGCAGCTGCTCGGTGTAGCGGTCACCCTTGGACAGGGCGGAGGCGAAGATCGTGGGGTTGGTCGTGACCCCCACCACGTGCTTTTCCGCGACCACTTCGATGAGCTGTCCACCGGCCAGGAGCTCGCGGGACAGGTCGTCGAGCCAGACCGCCACTCCGGCCGCGGACAGTGCTGCAAGGGGGGCGGTGCCAGCGGGAACGGACATGTGAGACCTCCAGATGGTGCGGCGCCGCTCGCGCCGAGGTGCTTCTCGCCCGACGGGCGGGCTTGTCGGCGGCGGCACTCGACACCGTGGTTCCCTTCGCGCATGCCCGCCCTGCCCGGCTGCAAGCGCGGCACTCACGGAGTGAGGCAGGGGCGCAGGGTGAAGAGACTGCGGGTGCCGGTGAGCTCGAGGACGCGCAGTGCCTGGCGCGGGACGCCGCACAAGTGCAGCACGCCGTGCTCGGCGCGGGCACGGTTGCGCAGGGTGAGGAGCATGTTGAGGCCGCTGGAGTCCATGTGGGTCACGGCCGACAGGTCAAGGGCAAGGGTCTGACCCTCCAGGGCCAGGGTGTCGGTGGCTTGGGTGACAGTGGGGCAGGTGGTCATGTCGAGTTCACCGGCCACGGTCACGGCCGTCACGTCGGGTTGCACACTGACATCGAGGTCAAGCCTGATGGGGAGCATCACTGGTCCGCCGTTCGGGATCGAAGCCCATTACGGTCGGCTCCCGGCGTACGCGGAGAGGCCGTCAAGCGTGCAGCCGTCTGAAGGCCACTCACAGCCGAGCGAGACCACCCGTACCGCCGGTCACCTTCAGGCGCACGAGGTCTCCCACCAGACCAGGCTGGTTCCCCTCGAGCCTGTCACGCCGACGCCGGGAACACCAGGCCCCCTGTCAGCCCGGGCCGCGGAAGTGCCCGGGACCGTGCCACAGCAATCCACTGCCGCATCTGTCTGCACTCGGCAGACTGTGACGCGGTTTCCGTTCGCGAAGCGGGGCATCCGCCAGACAGGCACGCCGGGCGAAGGAGGAACAGGTGACCACGACCGTCCTGGACCAGTCCCTGTCTCGTATCGGATGGCCTGGAGCAGCAGCTCGTGAGGCCACCCGCGCCTTCCTCGCGCGCGCAGCCCGCCTACGGGCACCCGCCAGGGACGGGAGCATGGATGACGTGCTCCTGGTGGTGGCCGAGCTCGTTGCTAACGCGATCCGGCACACCGACGGCCCCTCTTCCCTGCACCTGGAACTGCTCGATGACGCCGTCGACGTCTGCGTCTCCGACCCCAGCCCCCGGCCACCCGAGCCGAGGACCCCTCGCACGGACGGGACCGGTGGGTGGGGATGGTTCATGATTCAGCGCCTCGCAACCCACATCCGGATCAGACCAGCAGCCGGTGGCGGAAAGATCATCTGCGCGGAACTCCCCTGGTAGCAGATGTCGGCCTGTGGCCGAACCCGGCCCGAGCCAACGTCTTTACTGATTGCCGCGCAGGCTGCGGGATCTCCGGCCTCCCAGGGTCTCGTGGTGCAATGTGACTGTGCGACGTCGCCTTGGCGCGGGTCTTACCGACCCGGGACCGAGTCCCGGCCGCCATCACGCAATAAGGGGTCGTTGTGACCGCAGGAGAGCCGGAGGACGGGCAGGAGTCTCGTCACTCCACCAGCCGGAACCGCCGGGGCAGGGCGATGACGTTGGCCGGGACGTTGGAGGCTGCGGAGGCCGCGGCGCCCGTGGAGTCGCTCGATGTGGTCGCGCGCATGCTCAAGGAGCACCTCGGGGCAGCCTCGGTGTCATTCTTGATCGCCGACTTCACCGGCAGTTCGGTCGTGAGGCTGGGAGCTGCGGGCAGCGTCGAGACCGGTGAGCCCGCCCGGCGCATTCGACTGCGAGGCACCCTGTACGACGACGTGATCCGAAGCCAGCGGCCGCAGGTGGAAGACAGGGGCGGCAGTGAGCTGGTGCGGGTCGTCGCCCCGGTGACCAACCGCGGGGACGCCATCGGGCTCCTGGAGCTGTTCCTGCCTACCGCCCCGGGCGCCGAAGTGATGCGGGAGATCGGTGAGACCGCGCACGCGCTGGCGTACATCGTCATCGCCAACCGGTCCCATACCGATGTGTACCAGTGGGGCCGGCGCACCAAGCCGCTGAGTCTGGCCGCGGAGATCCAGCACCGGCTGCTCCCGGCGTCGCTGGCATGTGAGGCGGCACAGTTCGCGGTCGCAGGTGCCCTGGAACCCGCCGACCACGTCGGGGGCGACACCTTCGACTACGTGATCGACCGGGATACGGTCCAGCTCTCCGTTACCGACGCCATGGGCCACGACGTCGACGCCGCGCTGCTGGCCACCCTCGTCGTAGGTGCTCTGCGGCGGGCGCGGCGGGCGGGCGGCGACCTCGAGGCACAGGCCCATCAGGCCGACCAGGCCATGCACGATCACGGCCGTGGCGGTTACGTCACCGGTCAGCTACTGCGCATCAGTCTGCTCGATGGCCGGGCCGAGTTCGTCAACGCCGGGCATCCCTGGCCGCTGCGGATGCGCGAGGGGCAGGTACAGGAGATCGTTCCCGAAGTTGATCGACCGTTCGGCCTGAATGTCCATGGATCACCGGCCGGCACCTACCGGGTGCAGACGCTGGACCTGCGGCCGGGTGACCGGCTGGTGATGTTGACGGACGGCATGCTGGAGCGCAACGCCGAGAATCTCGACCTGTCGGACCTGATCCTCCGCACCCGCGCCCTGCATCCCCGCGAAGCCGCCCGCACCCTCATCGGGGCGATCGTGGACGCCGGTAACGGCCATCTGGACGACGACGCAACCGTCATGTGCCTGGACTGGCGCGGGATCGGCAATTCGCAGCGTGACGCGGCTACCGGCGCCGACCTCACGGATGCCTCACGACCATCGATCGGAGAGCTCCACCCGGGCACGCAGGGGGCAGCAGGGTTCTCGGGCGCTGGCCACCCGGATCCGTCTCGCGGCCACCGAGTACGCCACCGGGCCTGCTGAACGCCCTCCTGCACGCTCCCCGCGATCTGCTGAGCCGTCTCCGTGACGCTGTCCGCCGCCTGGTGGATGCCTCCGGAGGTTTCGTGCGCAGCATCGTGAGCGGGAGGCATCCCGAAGCGGCGAGGGTCGGGGGAGGCTGGCGGAGTCAGTTGTGACGTGCGAGCTTGACCGCAGAGGCGAGCAGGATCAAGGCCAGCGCGGGGATGAGGACCACGTCTGGGAACACTCCGAGCAGCAGCCCGCCCAGAACCGCGCCGGCGATCGAGCCTGCGGCCATGACCACGGTGAAGCGGCGGTTCGCGCCCAGGACGGTGAAGCTGCCGTCGCGGCTGTAGCGGGCGAAGGCCACGAGCATCGTGGGCAGGGACACCAGCAAGGAGAGGCTCCCGGCGGTCTTGATGTCCTCGCCGAACAGCAGCACGATCGTCGGGATCAGCAGCTCGCCGCCGGCCACGCCCATGATCGCCGCGACAACGCCGATGCCGAACCCGGCCACGACACCGGCAGGCACCTGCGCCCAGAGCGGCAGGTCGAGCGTGCCCAGGGCGGTGGTGTGCGTGAGTACGAGGGCGACCGCCATGAGCACCATCAGAGCAGCCAGCACCTTGTAAAGGGTCGAGGAGCGCATCCGCACCGCCCAGGACGCTCCGGCCCAGGCACCCAGCAGGCTTCCGGCCAGCAGGTTGACCGCGACGGGCCAGCGTGCGACCACCTCGGCAGCCGGGACCGCCGCCAGACGGGCGGGCAGAGCGACCAGGACCACGACCAGGCTCATCGCCTTGTTCAGGATGACGGCCGAGAGCGCTGCGAATCCGAAGAGGCTGATCAGCAGCGGCAGGCGGAACTCCGCGCCACCCAGTCCGATCATTCCGCCCAGAACACCGATGGCGGCTCCCGCACCGAACACCACGGGTGCCGTGTGCGTCGGGCGGAGGGAGGCAATGTTCCGGTCAGTGCGCATGATGGAATCTTTGCTGGTCACCGGCCCACCTACTATGGCCCGGCCCCGCCTTCAGGAGAAGCCACTGGATGCGGGCCCAGTACTTGTCAGGACCTCCGAGTACCCCTTGCACAGGGCGGGACACGGACCAGGCAGGCGGCGGCTGCGTCGCGGGTGACTCTCCAGGAGAGCTGGGTCCCCGCACGGGCACGCCGGCCAGAAGGCCGGTCTGGCTCACTGCCGCTCGGACGGCGGTCAGCGGGTCTCGGTGTCTTCGGCGTTGGTCACAGGGCCGGACAGGCT
This sequence comes from Streptomyces sp. NBC_00029, assembly GCF_045160505.1. NCBI lineage: Bacteria > Bacillati > Actinomycetota > Actinomycetes > Kitasatosporales > Streptomycetaceae > Streptomyces > Streptomyces sp. NBC_00029. The sequence goes on along the minus strand of NZ_CP108292.1, from coordinate 7,637,753 downwards.
AGCCCCGCTTCCGAACGCATGGTTTCGGGTCACGGGTGCAGGGCCTGTCCCCTGTGTCTGGAGATGTGATGGCCGAGAAGAATCCAGTCAAGGCAGTTACTGACAAGATCGCCGGTGCCTTGCACGGCGACGCCCCGCCGACCGGAGGACGGCATCCCCGGCAAGCCCGCTCCGGTCTCCCCGCAGGTGGTGGAGCCGACCGAGCCGGTGGAGCCGCTGCCGCCGAAGGCGGATCAGAGCGGCCCGGAGACGGTCAGTCCGGACTCACCGTCATGCCGGTGGTCATCGTCGCCGGTGGTCGACTACGTCGTCGTGATCCTCAGGATCAGCCCGCCTCCGTCCGGCAGATCCGAGGCCCGCGCCCGCACAGGCCCTGGCGGCATGACGCACCGCAGGAATTGCCGGCTGGCTTCGCTGTCGAGGACGTACAGGATGCCCTGCGGACACGACCGGTCCGCCATCTACCGGCGGGGCCGGACGACCTTGTCCACGCTCCACGGCCCGGGCGGGAATGCCTCCCGGATCAACCTATTACAAAAGAGCGCCAATACGCCCTAATGCGCCGTAGTGGCCCTTTCTGTGGGTGATCACTGCGGGGTCGGGGTACCACCCAGCATGATCACTGTTGGGGTCGAAGAGGAGTACCTGCTGGTCGACCCGGAGACGCTCCTTCCCACACCGCTCGTGCAAGAGGTGCGTGCCACGGCCCGCCTGGCACCCCTCTCGGACGAGCAAGAGGTCCAGGACGAGCTGCTCCAGGCTCAGATCGAAGTCGCCACCCCCGTGTGCACGGCTCTCGAGGAGGTCGGAGGGCATCTCTTGCGGTTGCGCCACGCGGTCGCCTCCGCCGCGCAGGCGAACGGCTGCCGCATCGCCATCTCTGCCACCGCGCCGGTCAGGGATGCCGTACCCGTACCCATCACCGGCACGGCGAGATATGTGAAGATGCAACAAGAGGCCCGGTTGCTGGTCGACGAGCAGCTGATCTGCGGGATGCACGTCCATGTGGGGATGCCCGACCGCGAGACCGGGGTAGCCGTGCTGAACCGGCTGCGCGTCTGGCTTCCGACGCTGCTGGCGATGTCCGCGAACGGGCCCCTGTGGGACGGGCGGGACACCGGTTTCGCCAGCTGGCGCACGATCATCTTCGGCCGCTGGCCGGTCAGCGGTCCACCACCGCACTTCGCGGGGCTCGCGGACTACGAGGCGCGGGCCGACGCGCTGGTGGGGCCCGGGGTGATTCCGGACCGGGGCCAGCTGTACTGGCAGGCCCGGCTCTCCGAGCGCTACCCCACTGTTGAGGTGCGCTGCTGTGATGTGCAGCTGGAGGCGGACGAGGCAGTGATGCTCGCCGGTGTCATCCGCGGGCTCGCCACCACAGCGATGGCCGAGGAAAGCGTGGGAGTCGCTCACACGCCGTGCCGACCGGAGCTGCTGCAAGCGGCGACGTGGCATGCGGCCCGGCACGGGATCAGCGGCACGCTGGTGGACCCGATAGGGCGGCTTCGGAGCAGCGGGGACGTGCTGTGCGCGCTCCTGCGTTACATCGGCCCCGCCCTTGAAGAGAGCGGTGACCACCGCGAGGTGACCTCGCTCGTCCATCGGCTGCTCCTGCGGGGAACGTCGGCCGACCGCCAGCGCCGCGCCCTGGCCGGGGCCGGCCTACCGGCGGTCGGTGCCTTGATCACCTCAGGAGCCACCATCGTCTGAGTCCCGGCCGGCTGTGCGAGGGGGATGCCGGCGCAACCGGGGCGTTGCAGGCTCCACCGGGGTCCTCCCGGCCGAGCCGTGCGGATGACGTGCCTGCAGATCCGGACGCGCCCGCGCAGCCCGCGCCGTCGACGAGTTCCGTGGGGGTTCAGGGCGGTGTCCGGTATCGCGCGGCGCGCATGGGCCGCTCGCACGCCTGCCCCGCGCGCAGGATCGGGAGGGGTTCTAGAGTTGGAGCAAGGCATGCGGGTGGTCTGCGGACACCCACTGTCGCACGTCGTTCGCCTGCCCCTGGGCCGTACCCGACCCGCCCGCAAGGCAGGTCCGCTGCCCAGCAGTGGCAGGACGTACTGGTCTCTTCCGCCCCCGTCGTGGGCACCGCCCGCGTCGTGACGGCCGCCGTCAACGCCATCGCGGCCCTCGGCACCGCCGATGCCGTCGCCGATGCCCAAGGACAGCTCGCGCAGAGCCGTTCCCGTCCTGAGGGCAGCAGAGCAGGCAGGAGTGCACTGATGTCCCAGAGCGCGACCACCGCGATGCGCGCGGTACCCCACAGCACGTCCCAGGAACGCGCGGACCACGGCAAGGAGGCACGGCGCCGCTCGCCGCGGTCCGGGCACGCCGAGTACCGGCCGTCTCCGGACAGGCCGGACCCGCTGGCGATACTGGAGGAGCAATCTGCGGCCCGGGTTCCCGAGCTGGTCCCCATCCGCTACAGCAGGATGACGGAGTCGCCCTTCCGGTTCTACCGGGGAGCCGCCGCGATCATGGCCTCCGACCTGGCCGGCAGCCCGGACTCGGGGATCACGGCCCAGCTGTGCGGGGACGCGCACCTGCTGAACTTCCGGCTGCTGGCCTCTCCGGAGCGTCAGCTGATGTTCGACATCAACGACTTCGACGAGACCCTGCCCGGCCCCTGGGAGTGGGACGTCAAACGACTCGCGGCGAGTCTCGTCATCGCAGGCCGGGCGAACGGCTTCGACGACGCCGAGCGCGCGGGCATCGTGAGCGCTGCCGTTCGCTCGTACCGCGAGGCGATGCGCGGCTTCGCCGGTATGGGCAACCTCGACGTCTGGTACGCGAAGATCGACGCGGACCGCCTCGAGGCCCTGACCACCGGTCGGCTCGGCAAGAGCGGGCGGAAGAAGCTGACCGGCGCCATGGCGAAGGCCCGCACGCATGACACTTTGCACGTCTTCGAGAAACTCACGGAACTGGTCGACGGCCGACCGAGGATCGCGGCGGACCCCCCACTGCTGGTACCGCTCGCGGACCTGCTGCCGGACGCCGAGCGCAGCACGTTCGAGCGCCAGCTCCGCCGGCTGGTCGAACGCTACGGCCTCACGATGGCGAGTGACCGGCGAGCGCTCCTGGACGACTACCGGCTCGTCGACGTGGCCCGCAAGGTGGTCGGCGTCGGCAGCGTCGGAACCCGCTGCTGGATCCTGCTGCTGCTCGGCCGCGACGGCAGGGATCCGCTCTTCCTGCAGGCCAAGGAAGCCGACACCTCCGTGCTCGCCGCCCACCTCGGCGCGAGCAAATACCGCAACCAGGGTGAGCGCGTGGTCTCCGGACAGCGGCTGATGCAGGCGGCGAGCGACATCTTCCTCGGCTGGGAGCGGGTGGACGGGATCGACGGCAAGCAGCGCGACTTCTACATCCGCCAGTTGCGCGACTGGAAGGGCATCGCCATGCCGGAGACCATGTCGCCCGCACAGTTGGAGACGTTCGGCGAGGTGTGCGGCATCACCCTCGCCCGTGCGCACGCGCGGTCGGGCGACCGGATCGCGATCGCCGCGTACCTGGGCCGCAGTGAATCCTTCGACCGGGCGCTCGTCGCCTTCGCCGAGGCTTACGCCGACCAGAACGAACGCGACCACCAGGCCCTGGTCGACGCGGTACACGCAGGCCGACTGCCTGCACAGGAACTCCCCGCAGCCTGACCCCTCGGCACAGCCGGCGCCGGGCCGCACCGGGGTCCACCGGTGCTCGCGCTGCACTCGCTCCGGCCCGCCTCTTCGCCGGCGATCGCGGTCCAGACCATGAGGCCACGCCGTGAGGTCGGGTTCACGAGGCGCCGGACGCCGGCCCGTCTCCAGGTGCGTCCTTGAGGTTGCGCAGGTCCACCGCCCCGAGCTTGCGGCGACGGCCGTGCGATCCGCACCACATGGCGATGTGCGGCGAAGGAGGCGAAAATGAGGTTGGCCGGACAAGAGCCACCCCAGGTCGTCGGCGGCGTCCGCCTCCCCGGTCAGCAGGTACGCCAGGAGGGACAGTTCGGCGTGGTGGCGTTCGAAGAATGCGTGGGACTCTGCGGCCGCCTCGTCCTCGGCCATGGCTTCGGTACGGCCTCTCGGTGCGGCGGGTGCCTTCTCAGGCAGGGGCCGGAGCGTAGCAGTCTGTTCGAGCATCGTTCGGGCACTTCGGTTCGCCCGGGCCTGGTCCACACGGTGACGCCCATCAGTCCGTCGGGTTCCAGTCGTCGGTGCCGGCCAGGTAGGCGCGGGCGGTGTGGGCTGTGGCCCGGTCCGGGGCGAGCTGGGGACGGTTCGCTCCGGTTCCGGCGCCGGGGCCCGTGTTGGCGTACTCGGCGAACCGGGCGGACTTCCAGGAGAAGCCCCCCATGTCCGTCCACGGCCCCTCTGTCTTCACGGCTGCGGGCAGGCTCGTGTTGCGGATGACCAGCTGACCGACCGCGCTCGGGCCCGGGTGCCAGGGCCGGCCGAGGTAGTAGGTCCCTGGCCGGGCGGGGCTGCTGATCGTGCTGTCGGTGATGAGGATTCCGTACGGCTTGGCGGCATCGGTGTTCGGTGCGGCGAGGTATCCGTTGTGGCCGCCGGCCGCGGCTCCCCGGTCGCGCAGGGTGATGTTGACCTGGTCGTAGACGGCGGTGGCGTTGCCGAAGACGAAGTCGACGTCCCCCGCGATGAAGCAGTGTCGGAAGTACTGCCGGTACTGGCCGGTGGCGGAGGGGGCCCAGTTGAGGACGGTGTCCTGGTGGCCGATGAAACGCGAGTTGAGGTACCTCTGGCGGTCGCCGGACGCGTTGACCGCCACGGCCTGCGTGTCCCTGACGTCCGGGTGAGCCGACCTCTCCCACGTGTTCTCGACCGTCACACCGGTGACGGTGATGTCGTTGGCCGAGAAGGTCGCGGTGGCACTGCCCGCGGTTCCGTACGTACCGCCTCCGGGCTTCGGTGTGCCGGAGGCGTTGTCGTAGGTGATGACGACGTCCTCGGCGTTGCCGGTGGCGCCTTTGAGGGTCAGTCCGTGCTTGGAGGCGGGGACGTTCACCGTCTCCCGGTAGGTGCCGCGCGAGACGAGGACGGTGTCGCCCGCGGTGGCGGCGTCGACGGCGGCCTGCACGGAACGGTGGGCCGCGGAGCCGTCGGCGGCGACCGTCAGCGTCCGGCCGCCGGCCGGACCGGACGGGGCGGGAGCGGCCTTGCCGCCGGTCTCGGTGAGAACTCCGGCGCCCGCCTTCGCCGCCAGCTTCGCCGGCAGTCCGGCGGCGGGTTCCAGTCCGGCGGTGAGGGTGGGCCGCCAGCCGACGGCCGTCTTGATCTTCTTCCCGGGGTTGGCGGAGTTGTGGGCGGCGACCAGGTCCACGGGGGCGCCGCCGACGAGGTTGCCGCTGCCCGCGATGGCTCCGGTGCCGTCGCCGCTGAGCAGCTGGGAGGTCTTCCGGTCGGGGGAGAGCTTCCAGTAGTTGTTCTGCGCGACGACCTGGGCGCCGGCCCGGGAGTTGACGCTGTAGCTGTGCGCGTAACCCTCCGATTCCGTGGTGTCGTAGTAGTTGTCGTACAGATGGATCTGGCCCACGCGGGCGAGAGGGGCGCGCTGGACGATGCCCCGGAAGACGTTGTGGTGGAGCGTCACCCGCAGTTTGGTGTCCTTGTCGCTGCTGCCGATCAGCATGGTCTTGTCGTGGTTGCTGAACGTGTTGTATCCGACGGTGACCAGGTCGGAGGAGTTGGTGATGTCGAGGGCGCCGTCGTGGACCTGGTACTCACGGCCGAAGCGGACCGGGTTGGCGGAGTCCGGGTGCGGGGCGTCGGAGAAGGTGTTGTGGTCGACCCAGACATGGGTGGCGCCGCGCAGGCTGACGGCGTCGTAGGCGGAGTTCCAGTTGCCGGTGGAGCCGTCGGTCGGGTCCCACTGGGGGAAGCAGTCCCGGACGTCGGTGAGGGACAGGTTGCGGATGATCACGTTGTCGGCGTTCTTCACCACGAGGCTGCCGCCGGTGATGCCCGCTCCGGTGCCGGGCACCCCGATGACGGTGGTCCGTGCCGGCACCGTGAAGACCATGCGGGCGGCCTGCCTCGCCTGGGCCGCCCTGCGGGCGTCCTCCTGGGCGCCGGACGGCACCTTGGCACGACCCCAGACGGCGGGATCGTAGGCCTTGAGGTAGGAGTCGAGCGAATAGCCGGTGCCCGCGGCGTGGTCGGCGCAGCTCTGCGGCTTCCCGCTGTCGTCGGTGTTGGCGTCGATCAGGCCCTTGACCCGGACGATCCGCGGGGCGCCGGCCGGGCCCGCGGCCAGGGCTCTCGCCAGCTCGGCGCGGGTGGAGACGGTGAAGACCTGAGCTGCGTCCGCAGCACTGCCGCCGGTGGTGCCCGAGCCGCTCGCGGCCCAGCCGTCCCGGGCGGGCAGCACGCCGTGGGCGAGGTCGGCGGGTGCCACGGCATCGGCCTTCACGACGAGCGGCACGGCGCCGAGACCGGCCGCGACCAGGGTGCCCGCTCCGGCCAGGGCGAGCCTTCGACGTCCGGTGGGGCGGCGGTGGGGGGCAGCGGACATGGGCGGTGGCTCCTTGGGGTGAGGTGCACTGGTCACCCCTCAGTTGCCGCCGGAGCCCGAAAGGTTGCCGGGCACCCGCCGGGATCCTCTCGGTGACGTTGGCGGCCGGGTCACACGTCCCGAACGGGCACCTCCTACGGCACCGGCGCCGTCAGGGACGCCTGGTGGCCGGTCGGTGTGCTGTGGCCGTGCCGACGTCGGGGTGGATGGTGAAGATCCGGTCGAGGCCGACGATGCGCAGGATGCGGATCGTGTTGTCGGGGACCGCCGCCAGGGCGATGTCCGCCTGGGCCGCGACAGCGTGGTTGCGGCGACGATGCGGGCGGTGATGCCGCTGGAGTCACAGAACCGTATGCGCAAGAGGTCCAGGACGAGGCGTTGTCCTGGCTCCAGACTGAGCTCTGTCACGGCCTGTCGAAGGCGGAGGCCTGGTCGTGGTCGAGGTCGTCGGCGATCCGGTCATCCTGTTCATCGGTCTGGAGCGTCAGCACTGCCGACACAGTCGGGGGTGGGCCCGCGCCGGTCCCGTCGGTCAGCGGGGCGCCGAGGGAACGGTCCGACCGCGGTGAGACGCTTCAGCGTGCAAGGGCGAGGACGCCCAGGGCACTGCCCTGTTCGTCGACGACAGGCAGGGCATCGAGCCGGCGGTAGCGCATCGCGTGCTCGGCTTCGGCCATCGTGGTGAGGGGCGAGGTGGACGGTCCGCGGTCACCGAGAACGTCGCGCAGCCGGATTCGGTCCGTGTACGCGTCGCCGTCACGGACTGCCGCGAGCTGAGCCGGGGTCACCAGACCGGCGCACAGGCCGTCCTCGTCGCAGACCAGCAGATGTCCCGCGCGAGCACTGGCCATGACGGACAAGGCCACTTCGACCGTCATGTCGTCACAGACCTGCGGCCCGGCGGCCTGCATGGCATCGACCACCGCCTGGTGCGCAGGGTTGGCACTCACCGAGCGGAACTGCATCTGGACCAGCGTCAAAACGTGCCTCCTGCAGAGATGGGTCAGTTTCCTGATCGCGTGGTTCTCAGGCCGCAGCCGCGTTGAAGGCGGACCGGCGCACATTCAAGCGCCGGGCTGCCGAAGCGGGGCCGCGTCGGCTGCGGGAGGCCGCGCTGCGCTTGGGCCGCTCGGACACCGGCGCGGTGATGGTGACCGGGATGCCGGAGGGGGTCTGGGCGCCGGTGATCCGGCTCAGCGCTTCCTCACCCGAGCGGACCTGGGTGGTCTGCGGAACGATGCCGGCGGCGGCCATGAGGCGGGTCATGTCGCGGCGCTGGTGGGGCGTCACGAGGGTGACGACACTGCCGGACTCCCCGGCGCGGGCGGTACGGCCACCGCGGTGGAGGTAGTCCTTGTGGTCGGTCGGCGGGTCCACGTTGACCACGAGGTCGAGGTGGTCGACGTGGATGCCGCGGGCGGCGACGTTGGTGGCGACCAGGACGGTGACGTGTCCGGTCTTGAACTGGGCAAGGGTGCGGGTGCGCTGCGGCTGCGACTTCCCGCCGTGCAGGGCGGCGGCCCGGACACCGCTGTTCAGCAGGTCCTGGGTCAGCCTGTCGACGGCGTGCTTGGTGTCCAGGAACATGATCACCCGGCCCTCGCGCGCCGCGATCTCCGTCGTCGTGCGGTGCTTGTCAGCCCCGTGCACGTGCAACACGTGGTGCTCCATCGTGGTGACGGCACCGGCCGAGGGATCCACCGAGTGCACGACGGGGTCGGTCAGGTAGCGGCGCACCAGCAGGTCGACGTTGCGGTCCAGGGTGGCGGAGAACAGCATCCGCTGGCCTTCGGGGCGCACCTGGTCGAGCAGCGCGGTGACCTGCGGCATGAAACCCATGTCGGCCATCTGGTCGGCTTCGTCCAGGACGGTGATCGCGACCTGGTTCAGCCGGCAGTCCCCGCGGTCGATGAGGTCCTTCAGCCTGCCCGGCGTGGCGACGACGACCTCGGCGCCGGCACGCAGCGCGCCCGCCTGCCTGCCGATCGGCATCCCGCCGACGACGGTGGCCAGGCGCAGCTTCACCGAGCGGGCGTACGGAGTGAGCGCGTCGGTCACCTGCTGCGCCAGCTCACGCGTCGGTACGAGGACCAGGGCGAGGGGCTGGCCGGGCTCGGCGCGCTGTCCGGCGGTGCGGGCCAGCAGAGCGAGGCCGAAGGCCAGGGTCTTGCCGGAGCCGGTGCGGCCACGGCCGAGCACGTCGCGGCCCGCGAGGGTGTTGGGCAGGGTGGCTCCCTGGATCGGGAACGGCACGCTCACACCCTGCGCGCCAAGGGCGGCCAGCAACTCCCCGGGCATGTCGAGGTCGGCGAAGGCCTCGGCGGCAGGGAGGGCAGGAGTGATCGTCTTCGGCGGGGCGAACTCGCCCTGCACCGCGGCGGGCCGTCGGCTGTAGCCGCCCGAACGGCTCGGACCGCCCGAACGGCTCGGGGCGGAGGTACCGAAGCGGCTGCCCCGGCCTGAACCGGCAGCGGAACCGAAAGCGGGGCCACCGGTGCGGCTGCGGGTACGAGCGGAGCGGTTGTTCGTACGTACGGGGTTCATTCAGAACCTTCCTTGATACGGCGCGCATCAAGGAATTCCGGCAGCAGAAGAACAGCGCGGGGAATCGCAAGAACGGGCCGAATGGGATGAGAAAGCGAAGCCGGCCGCAGGGAGTCCGTGCGGGCGCCGCTGTGAAAATGGGTGACGCTGGACGTGAAATCCCCGAGATCGACTCGGGTGCAGGTCCGAAGAGGTCCGCGTGCCGGAGCAGCGCCTCAGGGTGGTGAGGGGGCATCCCGCAGGTGAACCCACTGCGGGAGATGCCTGCAGCTGGGGCCCGCACCCCGAAGGATGCGGGCCCCAGCTACGAAGTGCGCGTCAGCGTCAGGCGGGAACGATATTCTCGGCCGTCGGACCCTTCTGGCCCTGCGCGATGTCGAAGGTGACCTTCTGGCCTTCAGCCAGCTCTCGGAAGCCCTGGGCGGCGATGTTCGAGAAGTGGGCGAACACGTCGGCGCCGCCACCGTCCTGCTCGATGAAGCCGAAACCCTTTGCCGCGTTGAACCACTTCACGGTGCCAGATGCCATGTCAGATCTCCTTTGGGGCAGTACAGCGGAATCCGCATTGCACGGACACCGTGTCGCCGCGATGATGCCCCGCCCGGAAAATGACCCGGAAATACGAAGCACTCCCATAGGGCCCGGAGACCGGCTGGAGGCACTTGAAGTTTTGGGAACCACGACTGCAACTGAGATCGACAATAGCATGCCGTAGCGGTCTGCGTACGAATACCAATTCACCGTGGTCGCCGCGCTAAAAACCCTCTCCGCATGGACCGCCAAATCCTTGCATCGCGGTGACAGATATTGGCAGCCCAGGCGCAACGCTCTTTTGAACAGAGGGATACGAGCACCACCGCGCCCCGACACACGGGGGTGCGCGGCCCACCGGGACCGGCGGGCTCGCCCACCTCAGACCGCGGTCGGCGGGCCGGACGACGCGGCGGCGCGGCGGTACACGGCATTGAGGCGCTGGGCTTCCTCGAGCTGGTCCTCGAGGATGACGATGCGGCAGGCGGCTTCGACGGGGGTTCCCTGATCGACGAGTTCCCGGGCTCGGGCCGCGATGCGCAACTGGTAGCGGGAGTAGCGGCGGTGGCCGCCCTCGGAGCGGAGCGGCGTGATCAAGCGGGCTTCGCCGATGGCACGGAGGAAACCCGGGGTGGTGCCGAGCATCTCTGCGGCACGGCCCATGGTGTAGGCGGGGTAGTCGTCGTCGTCCAGGTGGCCGCCGAGCGGGCCTGTCGGATTCTCTGCTGTCATTGCACCTCTCTCTGAAACGCATGGAGGGGCCCTGGTGCCGTACGGCACCAGGGCCCCGAGGGAACTTCTACACCATCTGCCGGCATCAGTTCCGAGCCGGCCTTCTGTTTCCGCATGCCCGACTTGAACGATGCCGGGGGTGCGGGGATCGCGGTTGCTTGACCGGAGACCACCTCACTGTCGATGCCCTGCGGTACCCGGGCTCAGGACTTCCGCCCGGGCGATCCTGATGGCGCGGTTCCTCCGTTCTTTCCTCGGTGATCAACCTGCTTGCTGCGTCAACTGCGGCACTGCTCATGGCGGCCCCTGATCACCGCGGGCCACCCGGTCCGGTATCAGCCCCGTCGCCCTGCTGCAACAACCCTGGCTTCGGAGCTCCACCACCGCACCGTCCTGCGAACTGCGCTTGCGGGTACCACGCCCGGCAGTTCATCTCTGCCGGGCCCTGCTGTCTCTCTGGGCTACGAGAGAAACCATAACCAGGTCACCACCCAATGTCTACTCTGGCCAACATAGATTTTCGCGTGTTCGACGGATAGGGAATCGGTCTCGAACAGCTACGGTGGCAGGCGGGAAGCCCGGACCGGGGCCGCGGGCAGCGAGGACCGGCCCGCGAGAGACAGCACCGCGGCCCGCTCAGCGCCGTAACCGCGCGACGAGGGGAGACCCGCACCCCTTCCTGGTCTGCGGCTGTGTACAGTCGGCTCGCCCCGGCGGCTGCCGGACGTGTGGGGCGGCGTCCCCGACCGGTCAGGTGGAGTCATGACAAGTGCAACCAGCGGGTCACGACTGCCCGGCGGAACGACGGTCGCCCCGGCGCTGTCGGTGGCCGAGCGCAAGCAGCGGATGCGGCGCCGCCTCGAGCGGCTGATCGGCATCGCCGCCACCGAAGGAAACTCGTTGCTCGCCCTGCGCAACGGGGACGAGATCTTCACGGCGATGCTCGACAGCGTCCGCGCCGCCGAACACACCGTCGACATGATGACGTTCGTGTACTGGCGCGGCGCGATAGCCCGGCAGTTCGCCCAGGCGCTGGCGGACCGGGCCCGAGCGGGCGTCCGGGTGCGGCTGCTGCTGGACGGCTTCGGCAGCCGGCTCATCGAGCAGGACCTGCTCGATCTGATGGAGGACGCCGGCGTCGACGTCGCATGGTTCCGCAAGCCCCTCTACCTCTCCCCGCTCAAGCAGAACCACCGCTGCCACCGCAAAGTGCTCGTAGTCGACGAACAGACGGCGTTCACCGGCGGAGTCGGCATCGCCGAGGAATGGTGCGGCAACGCCCGCAACGAGAACGAGTGGCGCGACACCCACGTCCGGCTGCGCGGCCCCGCCGTGGACGGCGTTGCCGCCGCTTTCGCGCAGAACTGGGCCGAGTGCCACGGCACCCTCTTCGACGACCGGGACCGCTTCACCGAGCACGCGCCGCAGGGCGGGGCGGTGGTGCAGGTGGTCCGGGGATCGGCCAGTATCGGCTGGCAGGACATGCAGACCCTGATCCGGGTCGCCATCGAATCCGCCCAGCATCGCTTCCGCCTGTCCACCGCCTACTTCGCCCCGGACGTCTACTTCATCGAGCTGCTGTGCGCGGCAGCACGCCGGGGCGTCGAGGTCGAGATACTCCTGCCCGGCCCCCACACCGACAAGCGCGTCTGCCGGCTGGCCGGTCAGAACTTCTACGCGGACCTCCTCGCCTGCGGGGTGAAGATATTCGAGTACCAGCCGACGATGATGCACGCCAAGGTCATCACCGTCGACCAGATCGCGGCACTCATCGGCTCGACCAATTTCAACCGTCGCTCCCTGGACCACGACGAAGAGGTCATGCTCGCTGTCCTTGACGAAGACTTCACCGCAACGCTGGACCGCCACTTCGACGAGGACGTGCAGGCCAGTGAGCCGATGGATCCAGCACGCTGGAACGGGCGCTCTGCGGCGCAACGTCTGCGCGAGCTTGCGGTCACCCCCATCCGCCGGTTCCTGTGACTCCCGCACGGTGCCGGAAGGCGCCCACACTCCGGCACCGCCCATAGCAGAACCGAACCTTCTACCCTGCCACCGTCCGCCGGGTTCATCCCTGACGGGGACGGCCGGTGTGGGACAGAAGCAGCCAGGCACACCTCGCCTGCAGTTCGTCTGTGAGGGTGCTCCGAGGTGGGGGCCCCGCACGCCCGGGTGGGACCGGTTCAGGCTGACGGCGGCGGCCTCGGAGTTCTCCTGCAGCTCGTCATCGGGGTGGATCTGTTCCTCACGGCCGATGCCCGGACGGTGGCGCTTGGCACGGTGGCCCCCGGCACCCGTGTCGTCCTCCGCCGTGCCCGAGCACTGGACAACGGCATCGTCCGCCTGCTGCCGGGCCTCACGGTCACCGCTCTCGCCCACGGCCTCGGACGGCGTGGTCCGCCGCGCGGTGCCGGTCGGTACCTGCGCACGCTGCTCCCACCGCGTGCCGAACGGGCAGGCCGGGGCCGCGTCCCGGTCATCCGCGGGCGACTCCGCCAGTGCGGCGTAACGCCGCCCCCTGGCATAGCACGCCAACAGTGCCGGACGCGCCTAGGCTGAAAGGAGAGTCACAGCGAAATCGGAGGTGCCCATGATCATCCTCGGCGTCATTCTCCTGGTCATCGGCTTCGTCGCAGGAATCAGCATCCTGTGGACCATCGGCGCCATCCTCGTCGTCATCGGAGTCATCCTCTGGATCCTGGGCGCCGTCGGGCACTCGGTCGGCGGACGCAAGCACTACTGGTAACCGTAGGAAATGGAGATAGGAAGGGGCAAAAACCAAGGAACCGAAGACCCGGCACCGAACGGCGAGGGATTCCTCGTCCAGCACCCACTCGCGATCGGATCGCCGCTCCTGGGTCATGCCCGAGCTGACGGCGCAGTCGGGCCTGCAGGACTTCGTAGCCTTCGAGGACCGGCTGGCACTCCGCTCCTCCGTCGGCACCACGCACCCTCATCGGCTCTTTCTCGTGGACCTGCACAGGCCCGCCAGACGCGCTGCCAAGGAGTGCCGCCCACTCAGGCACCGTCCGAGAGGGCCGACCGATCAGTGGGCCAGTCGTCAGGATGAGGGCCGTCCGAGCATGTCTGCGGGCCCGGACCGCCCCAGTGCGGACCGCACGTGGCGACAACAGCCGGAACCATCCTGGACCTGACAGAGCCCGGCCGGGGTGACTACGGGCTCCGGCCGGGCTCTGCGTGGGCTGCGTCGGAACGCGGTGGGATCGACTGCCCCTCTCCCACACCCCTAGGTCGTCTCTTTCGGATCTTGCTCCCCCAGCTACCGCTGGGAGGTGCCCCCAGGCCCGCGTCGCCCGGCACCGCACCTCGCCGCAACGGCGCTCCTCCGCCTTGCGATGCACGGCACCGGACGACGTGGGCCGACCGACAAGATCCGAAAGAGACGACCTAGTGCTGGTGTGAGCCGGATGCGGGCGCGGGCTTCGGGGTGGCCGCCGGCCGGCCCGGGTCGACCACCACGAACTGGCCCATCATGCCCTTGTCCTCGTGGTACAGCAGGTGGCAGTGGTACATGTATGGGGTATCCGGGTCCGCGGGGCCGTCGAAGCGCAGTGCGATGCGGACCGTCGAACCGGACGGGATGAAGACGGTGTCCTTCGGCCCGCGCAACGGCGGGGGCGGGGCTGCGCCGTTGATGTCGAGGATGCGGAACTGGACGTCGTGGACGTGGAAGTTGTGCGGCATCCCGTCGTTGTTGCGGAGGGTCCAGGTTTCGGCCGTGCCGCGGGTGACCGTCTCGTCCACCCTGGACATGTCCATCTTCCGGCCGTTGATGCCGGACATCTTGAGCTCGAAGAAGCGGCTGCGGGCCGACTCCTCACCGGTGGGGAGCGCCGCTGCCACCAGTGCCCGCGGCAGCTCCGTCGACGGCCTCAGGGTGGGCGCCGCGCGCAGCTGCATCACGTCGAACGAGTCGTCGCCGCCACCGAAGCGCTGGTTCCAGAAGTCCAGTCCGGCGTCCAGGGGGTAGGAGCGAAGGACCCTTTCCTCGCCCGGCTGCATCCGTATGACGATCTCCGCGCGCTCCCCCGGCGACAGGCGCAGGTGATCGGTCGAGTACGGGGCTTCGAGGAGGCCGCCGTCCGAGGCGATCTGCCGGAACGCACGGCCGTCGTCGAAGCCGAAGGTGTAGACGCGGGCGGTGGAGGCGTTCAGCAGGCGCAGCCGGACCAGTTCGTCCTGGACGGCGACGTACGGGTCCAGCGTGCCGTTGACCATCGTCCGGTCGCCGAGGAAGCCGACGTTGCGCATCAGTTTGTGGTCGTGGTCGAGCTTCGCGCCGTCGAAGGTCACGTCCTGGACGATGACCGGGATGTCGTCGACCCCGTACGTCTTGGGCAGGGGCAGGGCCGCCGACTCCGCGTCGTCCAGCAGGAACAGGCCCGCGAGGCCGCGCCGGACGTGCGTCTCGGTCGCACCGTGCGGGTGCGGGTGGTACCAGAGGGTTGCGGCCGGCTGCGCGATCGTCCACTCGGGGGCCCAGCTACCGCCCGCCGGCACCATCTGGTGCGGGCCGCCGTCCATCGCGGCGGGCAGATGCATGCCGTGCCAGTGGACGGTGGATTCCTCCGGCAGGGTGTTGACCACCCGCACCCGGACCTTCTCGCCCTTCGCCGCGCGGAGGGTGGGGCCGAGGTGGCTGCCATTGAAACCCCAGGTGGGGGTCCTGGTCCCGGCGGTGAACTCGGTCTCCCCCGCCTGCATCCGCAGGTCGAAGACGCGGGTCCCGTCCGCCTCCACGGTGGACCCGGCGAGGGGCGGCACCACAAGGGCGTTGCGGAAATCCACCGCGCCGACGGTGGACACCTTGGCTCCGGTGTAGAGCCGGGTAAAGAGCGCTCCGACGACAAGGGCGAAGCCCACGAACAGCGCACCGAGGATCAGCAGCGTCCGCCTCCAGCGCGGTATCCGAGGCTGGCCGCCGGCCCCGTTGTTCCCATTTTTCGACATGCCCATGACGCTATGGACGGTGCTCGCGCCCCACATCGGGGACCGACCCGGGGCCGCCCCCCACACCGCCCCCGAGTCGGTTCAGGGGCGCGGGCCCGAATGCGGGCCCGGTGCTCGACCTTCGAGGAGCGCCCAGCCGAGCAGGAGTAGCGGCAGATTCGGCGCGAGCGCCGTAATGAGAGAGCCGTGGTGAGAGAGCCGTGGTGAGAGAGCCGGCTTCGTAGATGCGGTAGCCGATCAGGGTGCCGTCCCGTGGCAGGGACCGGACGGCGCAGCCCGGTCGCCGGGGTGACGGTGGCGTCTTAGCGTGGAGGAGTTCGGGCCTGCCCCGGTCCGACGGCCTGCGTCGTCTGCCCCGTCATCCTGTGCCGCGGCACGGCTCGATCTCGGGGCCGGCCGCACAGCCGCACACACAGCACCGGTGCTCGCACCGATGGTGGGACGGAGACACATGGCGCAGTCGTCGTGGAGTGAGTACCGGCCGGGGCAGCGGTTCCCGGGGGTGATCGGGCGGACGACCGAGGAGTCGAGTCCGGCGTGGCCGCAGCCGGTGCGGGCGGTGGCGGGTGCGCCGAACGTGCTGTTCATCGTGCTCGACGACACGGGGTTCGGGCAGTTCGGCTGCTACGGAAGTCCGATCGAGACACCGCATCTGGACGCGCTGGCCGCGGGCGGGCTGCTGTACAGCAACATGCACACCACCTCCCTGTGCTCGCCGTCGCGCTCCTGCATCATCACGGGCCGCAACCACCACGCGAACGGCATGGCGGCGATCACGGAGCTGGCCACCGGCTACCCGGGCTACGACGGGCAGATCCCGTTCGAGAACGGGTTCCTGTCGGAGATGCTGCTGCAGCACGGCTACAACACGTACATGGTCGGCAAGTGGCACCTGACGCAATCGGAGCAGGAGTCGGCCGCGGGCCCGTACGACCGGTGGCCGCTGGGGCGGGGCTTCGAGCGGTTCTACGGGTTCCTGGGCGGGGACACGAGTCAGTGGTATCCGGACCTGGTGTACGACAACCACCAGGTCGAACCGCCGGCCACGCCGGAGGAGGGCTACCACCTGACGGAGGACCTGGTCGAGCGGGCGATCTCGTTCATCGCCGACGCCAAGCAGGTCGCCCCGGACAAGCCGTTCTTCATGAACCTGTGCACGGGTGCGGCGCATGCCCCGCACCATGTGCCGAAGGAGTGGGCGGACCGCTACCGGGGCCGGTTCGACGACGGCTGGGACGCCTACCGCGAGCGCACCTTCGCCCGGCAGAAGGAGCTCGGAGTGGTGCCGGCGGACACGCAGCTGTCCCCGCACGATCCGGACGTGCCCGCGTGGGAGGCGCTCACGCCCGACGCGCGGCGCCTGGCCGCACGGATGATGGAGGTCTACGCCGGGTTTCTCTCCCACACCGACCACCACCTCGGGCGGCTGCTGGACTTCCTGAAGGAGACCGGCGAGTTCGACAACACGCTGATCATGGTGGTCTCCGACAACGGTGCGAGTCCCGAGGGCGGCGTCACCGGCACCACCAACGAGCTGCAAGCCTTCAACAACGCGCCCGAGGCGCTGGAGGAGAGCTTGTCGCGGATCGACGAGATCGGCAGCCCGACCACGTTCAACCACTACCCGTGGGGATGGACGTGGGCGGGCAACACCCCGTTCCGGCGGTGGAAGCGGGAGACCTACCGCGGCGGCGTCAGCGACCCCTTCCTCGTCCACTGGCCGGCCGGCATCCGGGCCCGCGGTGAGGTCCGCGGTCAGTTCGCGCACATCATCGACATGGTGCCCACCGTCCTGGACGTCCTCGACATCGAGGCGCCGGCGACCATCCGGGGTGTCACCCAGTCGCCCCTGCACGGGGTCAGCTTCGCCCACACCTTCGACGACGCTGCGGCGACGAGCCGCCACCACACCCAGTACTACGAGATGTTCGGGCACCGGGCGATCGACCACGACGGGTGGCGGGCGGTCTGCCCCTGGCCCGGCCCCTCCTTCGCCGAGGCCGGGCGGCCTTTCGGCGCCCCGATCACCATGGCGGACCTCGACGACCTCGACGCCCATCACTGGGAGCTCTACCACGTCGACCAGGACATCGCCGAAACCCGGAACCTCGCCCAGGAGCACCGCAGCAAACTCATCGAGATGATCGCCCTGTGGTACATGGAGGCCGGCAAGTACAACGTGATGCCGATCGACGGCAGTGCCTTTGCGCGCCTGCTGACCGAGCGCCCGCAGATCACCGAGAACCGGACCAGCTACACCCTGCGCCCCGGCACCCAGTCCCTGCCCGCCGCGGTCGCCCCCCGTGTCCTCAACCGCCCGCACAGTGTCACCGCCGACGTCGAGATCCCGCCCGGTGGCGCGGAGGGCGTCCTGATCAGCCAGGGCACCAACGCCGGCGGCTGGTCCCTCTACGTCAAGGACGGCCACCTCCACTACGCCCACAACTACGTCCAACGAACCCTGCACCACGTCGCCTCCGCCGAAACCGTGCCCGAGGGGCGGCACGCGCTGCGCTTCGAGTTCGAGCCCACCGGCGCCCCCGACATCGCCCGCGGCAAGGGAGCGCCCGGCCGCGCACAGCTCTACATCGACGGCCGCCTGGTCGGCGAGAGCGACATGCCGGTCACCACCCCGGTCACGTTCAATCCCGGCGGCATGACCTGCGGCACCAACCCGGGATCGGCCGTCACCCCCGACTACCGGGCACCGTTCCGCTTCACCGGCACCCTCCACAGCGTCACCGTCGACCTGTCCGGCGACCTCATCGTCGACGCCGAGAGCGAGATGCGCATGCACATGGCCCGCCAGTGAGCGGGCCGTACCGTGGACCCGCCGGTCGCCGCCGAGTCCATGCATGGCCAGGTTCCAGAGAGCCCGACTTGCTCAGGCCGAAAGGGCCGTGAGCCTCTGTTACCACCCGCCTGCACCTGCCGCGATGCAACTGCGGGAACCCGAGCCTGGGCCCGCTGCCACAAGGCATCCGACCGTTCCCTCCCCCGTCAGGGGCAGGCTCCGGCCGGCTCATCGTGGACGAGGGCGCAGACCATCTGTGCGCCGCGCCGGTGATCCGGGTACTTCGCGAGCAGCTCGGCCTTGAAGTCGTTCCACTGGCGCGTGATCTCGGCGGTGGCGCCGGCCGTCGCGTGGCGGAAGTTGTCACCCGTCTTGGAGCGGGGCGATGCGGCGGTGTCCTTGTTCAGGGCACGGTTGTGGGTGACGCGCCCGTCACAGTCGGCTGGCTTGACCCCGGTGGAATCGATGTCGGTGTAGCAGCCGGTGGCGAGGTCCGCAGGGACACGCTCACGCGCGTCCCGGGTCCAGTCGGCGTCCTTCATGCCGCTGTAGCGGCGGATGTCGAGGAACGGTGCGACGTCCGTACGCTCCAGACCGGGCGGGTTGTCGAGGCCGACCGGGCCGGGCGCGGGCCGGTCGCTCCAGTTGGAGTGCGCATAGAAGTCCTCGATCTGGTGCCAGCCGCGGCCGAGCTGTTCGAGGACGGCGCACTTGGCCCGCCCGGGCTTCCCGTCCCACGTGCAGCGCGAGGACAGGTCGCTCTGGTCGGCCCGCACCTTGCCGTCGGCGTCGACGAGGCCGTCGGCGGCCTCGACCGCGTTGCGCAAGCGGGTGACGGAGGTGCGGATACACGCGAGGAGCTCGGTGGTGGCCTCGTCCCGGGTACGGGGGTAGTCGGAGGCGTAGCGGGGCGCAAGATAGTCGGCGTTGTCGCAGTGCAGGGGGCCGACGTCGAAGTACGGGGGGTGGTCGTTGGCGTTGATCGCCCCGGCGCGGGCGTCAGCCATCTCGGTCAGTGTGACGGGCTCCCAGGGCAGTGCGACCCGGGTGATGTCCTCGTGATTGTCACCGGTGAAGGCGTGGGCGGGGCCGATCGGCACGATGGCCAGAACGGCCGTCAGGAGGGCCGGGAGAGCCGTACAGGACGTTCGGCGCAGGCCGGGCGGCATCGGGCGTCGACGGATCCCGGAGCTCTCCTGGCCGGCACCCATACGGGAGCCGCTCGACGGGGATCCCGGTCCGACGCCGGACGCGGGGCCCCTCGCACGCCTCTCCGGCCGCGGGAGTACCACCATGCCTCCATGCTGCGCGTCCGCACCCAGCACCGCATTCGTTGTCTCTTTCACGGCCCTGAAATGCGTCACTGAACGCCGCCCGTCACTTCGAGGCTCAGCCGGCCCCGACCGGCATCGGGGCGATCCGGGCCTCCAGCCAGGAGGGCAGATCCAGCAGCCGGACGCCTTCCTGTTCTTCTGGATCGGTGCGTGCAACCAGGCACACCATGTCCTCGGCTCCGGTATTGACGGGCATGTGGGGCGTGTCCGCGGGGATGTGGATGTAGTCCCCCGCGCGCAGTACGACGTGTTCGGCCAGGTCTTCCCCGTGCCAGACCTCGACCTGCCCGGACTGGATGAAAATGGCCGACTCGTGCCCCTCGTGCAGGTGAGGGCGCCCCCGCGTCCCCGCCGGCATCACCAGCCGGTGCAGACACAACCGCTCCGCGCCCGCCGACTGGGCGCTGATCCCCGCCCCGAAAGTGCCACCCTGGATGCCTTCATACGTGCCGGTCCGCACGACCGTGCACTGCTTCTGATCTGCCATGCGGGCAGTACACCAGGCAGCCGACGGCGTACGAGCAGTTCCCGCCACCTGGCCTGCCAGCATCCGCAGCACACCGTAGGCACCGTCGGGGCCGACGCACTTCAGCGTCGGCCCCGACGGTAAGTCCACACAGCCGGACAGCTACTTCGCAGCCTCTGCCCGAAGGGCGCCGGCGCCGATGGCGCCCCGGAGGACGTGGGCGATCTCCTCGGGCTGGAGGTCGATGCCGTCGAGCCCCTCCACGGTCAGCGGGATCTCCTCCAGCGCGTACTCGCCGCGGCCCTCGGCACTGAACTCGGGCCCGGTGCGGTCCTCGAAGGACCAGGTGGCGATGCGGGCGAGGTAGAAGAGCTGACGCTCCTCGTCGGACTCCATCGTGTGGAGGAGCCGGACGATGTCGGCCTTCCCCGCGATCTCCTCGTGGATCTCCCGGTGAAGGGCGGCCTCCCGGGACTCGTCGCTGGGCTCGACACCACCACCGGGCAGGACCCAGTACACCGGGATGCCGGGCTTGGTACGACGGATGACCAGCATCGTGTCGTCAACGGTGACGAGGACGGCGCGGACTCGTTCGATCATTCGTTCTGTCTCCTTGCTCGCTGACGTCTCAGTGCAGCAGCCAGCCACCGTCGACGTGGACGGATTGCCCAGTGATGAACGATGCGGAGGGGCCCACGAGGAACGCCATCAGGGCCGCGACGTCTTCGGGCCGACCACGGCGAGGGACGCACCGGCGCTTGATCTGGTCCTCCGGACGCGGTGCTGGGCAGGGATGGTCTTCTCTGCCTCGACCTGGATGGCGCCGGGCGTGACCGTGTTGACGCAGACCCCATACGCCCAGTTCGCGGGCGAGGGAGCGGGTCAGGCCCAGTAGCCCTGCTTCGCGGTGCTGTACGCGACGAGGTTCGTCCGGCCGGCGCGGGCGTTGACGCTGCCGATGTTCACGATCCGGCCCCAGCGGCGTTCGATCATGCCGGGGGTCACGGCGTGGCAGGTGCGGTAGTGGGCAGTGAGGTTCACGTCGAGGGAGTAGCTCCAGGCGGCCTCGTCGGTGTCCTGCCAGGGGACGCGGGGGTAGGAGCCAGCGTTGTTCACCAGGATGTCGATGGGCCCGATCTCAGCGCGGACGAGGTCGACCATGGTCTGGACGGCGCCAGGATCGGTGAGATAGACGTTCGCCGCGATGCTGGGGCGCCCGCCGCGCTCGAAGGCGGTGAGAGGGCATGGGCGTATGTTGAGATCCCTTGGCCAACGCCCACCTTCTGGAGTGCCCCAGCGGTACCGTCGCGTCAGAAGCGGTCGCAGATTGGGGTGGTGGGTGTGAGCGGGTACATCGAGGAGCAAGAGCGGATCGGACAGCGGGTCCGGCGCCAGCGACTCTCGGTCGGGATGACTCAAGCCGACCTTGCCGCCGCGCTGGGGCGGACTCAGGGGTGGGTGTCCAAACTGGAGAAGGGGCGGATCGAGCTGGACCGGGCCGGCCTGATCAACGCCGTTGCCGCCGCGCTCCATTGCCATCCGAACGTCTTGATCGAGCGCCCTTACTCGGGCGGCGGCGCCGAGACCAAGTGGCAGGTCTCAGCGGCCTCCATCATCAGGGAACTGCGCCGCTACGACTTGGCTCCTGTCTTTGACGGCACCCCTCGGCCGTCCGAAGTGCTGTGGCACGACATGAAGCGCCTGCTCCGCCTGCGCGACGCTGCGGCGAACGCCGCCGTACTGAAAGAGCTGCCGGACACGCTGCGCGAGGCCCGAGCCCTCGCTGAGGCGTCCACCGGCCACGAACGTGAAGAGGCGTTCGCGATCTATGCGGTGGCCTGCAAGTTCGCCCACACCGCGGCCCATGCCCTCGGACATCCCGAGCTGGTTGCCATGGCCTGCGAACGGGCCACCTGGTCCGCGCAGCTCTCAGGTGACCCGGTGATGCCGGCAATGGCGCTGTGGATGCGCATGTGGGACACATGGGCGTCGGCCGACTGGGACGATGCCCTCGCCCTCGGTGACAAGGCCCTCGCCAGCATCGAAGCCGAGTACGAATCAGGCGACCCTCTCGCCCTGCGTATGTGGGGCGCCCTGCACCTGCGGGCCGCGATCTCGTCCGCGCGCGGCGGGAACGCCGCCGGGTCCGATGAGCGGCTCGCGCTGGCACGAACGGCCGGCGAGCGGGTCAACTCCTACGTCGGGCCCGAGATCCACGACCGGCACTCGGTCACGTTCAGCCTCGGCAACGTCGTCATCCACGGCGTCAGCGCCGCCTTGGAGATGAGTGACCAGACGAAGGCACTCCGGCTCAACCGCGAGGCGGACCCCGCGCACATCGCGGTCCTGCCGAACTCTCGGCTCGGTCACCACCACATGGACCTCGCCCGCGCGTGGCTGTGGGACGGTAACCGCGACCAGGCCCTGACCGAACTGGAGACCGCCGAACGCATCGCCCCGCAGCTGGTCCGCAATCACCCTGTCGCACGCGCGACCCTCAGGAAAATCATCTACGCCGAGCGGGCTGCTACGCGCCAGCGGCTGCGCGGCATGACCGGACGATTTTCGCTGGACTGAGCTGGGGACATTCCACGGATTCATATTGCTCTGTAGCAGAGCGCATACGTTCTGCTACATGACCTCGACGCGTCGCACTGACCATGACCGCGTACGACAGCAGGCGGACGCTGATCCCCGCTGGCCGCTGCGCGGCGACCTTGCGTACGACACTGCAACCTCCCGCACGGGTGTGGTCATAGACGTACCCGGGGACACCGGCACCACGGTCTACCACCTGTGTCCCGAGGGCGGAGGCGAGGACGGCTGGAACGCCTCGCTCGACACGCTCGTGCCCACGGAGGACACCCCCGTCCCGCTCCCCCGCAGGGCCCCCGGCGACACGACGCAACACCGGCCCGAATACGCCCCGTGGGACGACCCGTTCGGCAATCCGGACCCCAGTCCCTCCCTGAGGGTCCGCGCCGAGCGCGGCATGGAGCGATTCAGGAAATCGGCCGACACGGACGGTGCGGTATGAGCAGCCGGCCCTCCTGGCTCTACGAGGGCGCCCGCGTGCTGGACCCCGCCGGAGACCGCGAGGGGATCGTCCAGTTCATCGGCGACTGGGAAGACCCCATGACCCGGCGCTTCATCCCCGAAGCCGTCTTCCTGCGCCCCGAGGGCGGCGGCGTCGAATGGGTTGTCGCCGACCACCAGGCCCTGCGCCAGGCCGACCCTCGCTGACCCCACCGCCGCTCCGCCCGGTGCCTCCAAACAGCACCACTGCCTGGGCGGGATACACCGCTCGGACCCAATCGAGAGGAGCACGATGCAGAGTGCATTACGGCTCGCGGCCAGGCCTCGGTCTGTGATCATGCAGCCGACCACGAAGTGCCTGCCCATGGACTGCACATACTGCTACCTGCCGTTCCGCAAGATGAACCACTTGATGCCCGTGACGGTTGCCGAGGCTGTGGCCGCGTCCGTCAATCCGTGGGCAGCTCACGATCCGGCATTCGAGGTCGTGTGGCACGGCGGGGAGCCGCTGGCCACCGGCCGTGAGCACCTGGCCGCGCTCATGTCCCCCTTCAAGGGCGCGAAGCACAGTGTCCAGACGAACGCGGCTCTGGTGGACTACGCCTGGTGCGAGTTCCTGCTGGAGCGCGCGGTGCACGTCGGAGTCAGCGTCGACGGCCCCGAGGACATGAACACCCACCGCGTCACCCTTGCCGGCCACCCCGGATTCCGCGTCACCATGCGCGGCATCGAGCGCCTGCGCCGCCACGACATCCCGTTCTCCGCCATCGCGGTCGTCTCCGACCCGGCCCCCGAGAACGCGGCCCGCTTCTACGACTTCTTCGCCGACCTGGGCGTCACCACCCTCGGCGTCAACGTCGAAGAGGAAGAAGGGGTCAACCGCGGGGCCAAGGACTCCGACCCCGTGCGCGCGACCGAGTTCTGGGCCGCCCTCGCAGACGCCTGGCGGGCCAACCCTGTCATCCACCTCCGGGAGATCCAGCGGGTGCTCCACTTCGCCGGTGCCGTTCTCGGAAGCCACGACACCGCCCCCACACCCACCTCCGCGCCCTGGGACCCGATGCCCACCATCGCCTACGACGGCGGGGTGGTCATGCTCTCCCCAGAGCTGGCGGGGTTCACCGACGCCCGGTTCGGTGATTTCACCACCGGCAACGTGCTCAAGGAGGGCCTGGACGTCCTCGTAGCCGAGGCCGAGGAACGCACTCCCTGGATCCCCGAGTTCTGGCAGGGCGTGGACGCGTGCCGTGCCACCTGCCCCTCCTTCGCCTTCTGCGGGGGCGCCCACGCCGCGAACCGGTACTTCGAGCACGCCGGCCGGTTCGACGGGACCAGGACCCGGTACTGCACCACTGCCAAAATCGCCCTACTCGAAGGAGTCACGCGACATGTCCGTGCACACGCCCACTGACGCCGCCACGCTCGTGATGGACTCGGCGGAGGGATTCGAGTCCCTCCTGGAGGCCGCTGGCACCGCGGCCGTCGCCCGCTGGGAGAACGCCTGGACCAACGCCACCTGGAGCAACCAGCCCACCTCGGTGGCCGTGCACGGCATGCCCCTCGCCGCGTTCGACAACCGTCCGACGTGGGACAACCCCACGGCCACGTTCGACAACCGGCCCACCTGGGACAACTGGAAGAACAAGTAGCACCCGCCGCCACCGGGTCGGTCCCGCCACCAGCGCGGGGCCGCCCCGCCCCAACGACAAGGAGCACCATGGCCATCCGCACCTTCGGCCACGCCACCATCACCCTGCCGGAGCTGGACGAGCCCGGCCTCTACCTGAGCAACGTCGACAGCCTCGACAGCTCCCGCGGCACCGTCCAGGACTTCGCGTACGGGGACGCCGA
This sequence comes from Streptomyces sp. NBC_00029, assembly GCF_045160505.1. Taxonomy (NCBI): domain Bacteria; kingdom Bacillati; phylum Actinomycetota; class Actinomycetes; order Kitasatosporales; family Streptomycetaceae; genus Streptomyces; species Streptomyces sp. NBC_00029. The sequence goes on along the minus strand of NZ_CP108292.1, from coordinate 7,612,984 downwards.
TCTCCGATCGCTCGATCTCACGGACACGCAACTCGTCACCGGCCGGATCGCGGGCGTCCGCACGAAGCAGGTCGAGTTCGAGGGGGTCAACCTCCACGGCGTCGAGATCAGCGACAGCGACCTCGGCTCGGCACGCTGGACCGGAAGCAAGCTGACCCGTGTCCACGTCCAGGACTGCAAGCTGATGGGCGCCGCCCTGGACGGCCTGGTGCTCGACGACGTGCTGTTCGAAGGCTGCAAGCTCGACTTCGCCACCTTCGAGAAGGTCCGCGTCACCGGCCCCGTTGCCTTCATCGGCTGCGTCCTCACAGAGGCCACGTTCACCGACTGCGACCTGTCCGACGTCGTGTTCACCGATTGCACGCTCCGGCTCACCGAATTCGGCACGGGGCGCTACCGCAACACCGACCTGCGCGAGAACGACCTGTCGGCGATCCGCGGCGTCGCGAACCTCGCCAGGGTCCGCATCGACCCCGGCCAGCAGTCCGACCTGGCCGAAGCCCTCGTGAAAGAAATCGACATCACCATCGGGGACGACTGATCTCGGAGGACCCCGTGCCCCTGCACATCGCCTACGGCGACCCGTCCACCCTCCGAGCCCGCTGCGAGACCGCCACCGTCCGGACCACCCGCCGCGACGAGACCACCTATGAGCCGGGGGCGATCATCCCAGCCGGGCAGTGGCGTCCAATGACCGAGGCGGAAGTCAAGGCGGTCACAGCCCCTCGACGGCCCCTGGACAGCACACTCGTGGAGATCGTCCGGCTCACGCATCGGGAAGGACTCCCCCTCGAAGAGCTCACCGGCCCGCTGGGCGATCCGAAGGCGGTGTACCTCGGCCAAGCCCTCGCCAAGCCCGGCATGACCACGACCACCGACAACTTCGAGGACGGCCGGCTGATCGGGCTGCACCTCGACAACTGGGACAAGCTCCCGTACGCCGACAAGCACACCGGACGCCGCAGGATCTGCCTCAACCTCGGCCCCGGAACCCGGTACATCATCCTCGGTGCCATCGACGCCCAAACGGTCTGCCGCGCAGTCCACCCCGACGACCACACGCACCGCTACCCGCACACCCAGGACTACCGCCACCACGTCGCCAGCGGCCGCCCCCTCCGCATCGTCCGCATCCGCCTCAACCCGGGCGAGGGCTACGTAGCTCCCACCGAGTACCTGCTGCACGACGGTTCCACCGAGGCCCAAGACCAGCCCTCAGCCGCCGCGTTCTGGCTCGGGCACTGGCCCCGCGGCATACTGCCCTCCCTCGTCTGGCATCGCGTGACGGTGCCCCCTCCCCACCGCCAGGAGCAGGGGGCACACCCCTGTCGGCATCCACTCACCCGTAGCGGGTCATCCACCGACTCACCGCTCGTACGTGTTTTTCCTCAGTGCACGGTGTCGTCGGTCGCCCTGGCCGGCTCCGTTCACCTCCGTGAGTAACAGGAGGGCCGCGCCGTTGTTCCACAGGCCGAGGTGGTCACGGTGGACAGCGACGACACCGTTCTGCACGGCGCAGCGTTCGGCGGGGCCGCTGAAGTACGAGGTGGTGACGAAGACGGCGACCTCGGCTTTGAAATGCACCTGTGAGCCGAGGAGGTCGCGGACTTCACCATTGGAGATCTTCCGCTTCGGGTTGTACCGCTTGCACTGGATCACCATCGTGCGGCCGTCAGGCAGCCGTCCCCGTACATCGGCGCCGTCGTCGCCCCTGCCGCCGACTCGGCGGACTTCCGTACAACCGTCCCGCCTGCAGAGGTCGGCCACGAAGTCCTCGAACTGTGTTCCGTCCATCAGGTCGACCTCAGACAGCCTTCGATGGCCGATGCTGACCGCTTCTTCGTGTCGCAACCGCCGGTCGCTGCTCCGGATGCGGCGGTCCGTCTTCCAGAGCCACCAACTGCCACCGCCGACTGCAGCGAAGAGCAACACCCCTACCACGTAAGGCCAGATCACCGACCAGAACAACAGGAGTATCGCCAGGAGGACGGCGCCGCCCGACGCGCTGGCCTTGAGCCTGGCCTCCCGACACGTCCGCAATGCCGACCGGCGCCTTTTGCGTATTGCCACCCAGTACCTCCCCATCTCTGACAGCAGTCTGGGTAAGGCGACGCGCGTCAGTAAGGGCGCCCATCAGCCATGGCTCGATCTCTTTGGCCCCCATGAAGTGGCCGCAGCGAGCAGCGCCGCCACGAGTCAGCGCGACCTCGCCGAGTCCTCGTTCCCCCGTACGGGCTGGCCCCATAGCTGCCGCACCACATGGCGCAGCCGTCCCTGCACCCTTGTCACGCAGGGCGCTAACAGCCCAAATGCCAGAACAGGGGCCCGGACCGGAAATGTGCTGGTCTCACGACACATTCGCTGCCGACTCTGCCTCTTAGCAGGTCGGGGCTGCCCCGCGGGGGAACCCGGCTGATCACGCCCGGCCCAGGTCCTGCCGTGCCAGCATGACCCCACTCCGGTACACGGAGCCACCAACGAATACGAGGTCGGATGGCAGCCCGTCACGAGGTCGGTAGATACGTCTACTGGTCAGATCGAGCAGTCCAGCAGGTTGCCGAGGAGAACGGCATCGAGCTCGCAGGACGACGGACCTGGACCTTCGGCCTCTCGCTCATCGGTCTCCAAGGAGGCATCGGGCCCCAGCAGCGCGTGACCCGGAACCGGCTGGAGGAGGCGCGCCGAATCGAGAGTCACCTCGGCGCCGCGGCCACGGAAAGCCTGGACCTGGGACCCGCGGCCTCCTACGTCAAAGGCGTCGGCAAGGTCGAGTTCGCCGAGTTCGCTGCATGGCACGGCCGGGAGGCCGCAGTCATGCACGTTCGGCTTGGAAATGTGCACGGCCAGCGGGTCGACCTCTGCCTCTTCGGAAGCAAGGACAACCTACGCGGCTTCGGGCCGAGCGACGGCTTCGCCGACGGCTGGACCTCCTCAGCGGCGCCTGCGATTGAGGAGCTTCTACGCACCAGGGGAAGGCAGAACACCTCCCAATGGGACGACCCGCAGTCCCGTTCCGTGGAGGCATTGAAGATCGCTTTGGACCAGGGATTCTCCAGCACCACCGACCACAGGAACCACCCTGAGACCCGCGGCTTCACCATCGGCCACGCGGGCCATTGCGAGTTCGTCGCCGAGATCTACACCGACGTCGTACTCGATCCCACGCGGTGGAACCTCGAAGGCGAGTCGGCCGGCGCCGAACGCATCATGGTCGGAAGGCCCATGTGGATCCGGACGATGACCCCCGACGCGGTCATCCGGTACGCCGAGCTGCGCAACGGGCCGGGATGGTCCCGCCGCCGATGGCTGCGGCCGTTGCGCACCCTGACGCGTCGGCCGCAGACCGAGCTCCACCCGCCAGAGGTCTCAGCAGCGCTTCAGACGACGGAAGCCGCCTCGCCTGATCCTGCTCGGCGGCGGAGGTTCTCCCAGGCCCAAGACTGACGTCCACAACGCGCCATCTACCCACCATCGTTCCGCCCGGGACGGGTGAGATGTGGCCACCCCGTCGATCCTCTGACGGTACGAGGCCAAGCATCCGGGGCCGAAGAGCCCTGCTTGGCAGATGCCGACGCTGGAGGTACCTGGTAGGCACACCGTTACCCTCACCGCCGCCACCGCATTCGGCAGCCCGTACCCGTTCGGTACAGCGTGTTGTACCGAAGGGGAGCCGGGTGCTTCCGGCTCCCCGAGTGGGGGCGCACAGAGCCCACTCTGCTGACGAACCGTCACCAAAGTCAGCATTGGGTCAGCATTGGTCCTGGCAAAGCCGGCCCCAGCTGGTCACACCTGGGAAACGTCGAGGGCCCAGCGAAGGCATCCCCGAGCCTCCCGTCGGCCGCCTGGCCGGGATGATCTCCGCACGGAATGCGGTCTCTCCCGGGTTGATCTCGCCTGGTCGATCTGTTTTACAAAAGCGCAGGTCAGCGCACCCTTCCGCGCGCCTTCAGGGGCACCGGCGGGAGTTCGGGAGCGGGGATCGGGGGGCCGTCGTAGCCCTTCACTTCGCCGTACCTCGTGCCTTCCATCCAGTCCTTGCGCGCCTGTACGATCTCCTCGTTGGAGCGGCCGATCCAGTTCCAGAACATCACGATCTCCTCCTCGAACGGCTCGCCGCCCAGGAGCATCAGGCTCGCGTCCGAGGTCGCCCGCAGGGGGAGTTCCGTGCGGCCGCAGCCCAGGTAGAGCATCGAGCCCGGGAGGACCGGGACGCCGTCCACGTGGGCCTCGCCCGACATGGACAGGACCGCGTACTCGAAGTCCGGGTCCAGCGGGAGGCGGGTTTCCGTGCCCGACGTCAGGGTCAGGTCCGCGCCCACGATCGGGGTGTACGCCGTGCCCGGCGAGGTCGCCGTGTCCAGGGTGCCCAGGATGACCGTCGCCGTCAGGCCCGGGGCCGTGACCGTCGGCAGGTCGGCGTGGTGCTGGAAGTGCGGCTCCACGTTGCGGTGGGCGTCCGGCAGGGCCACCCACAGCTGGGCGCCGTGCAGGAAGCGGGCGTGCGGGCGCGGGCTCTCCTCCGAGTGGCTGATGCCGCGGCCGGAGGTCATCAGGCCCAGCTCCCGGGGCCGGATCGTCTCGAGGCTGCCGACGCTGTCGCGGTGCAGCACCTCGCCCTCGTGCAGCCAGCTCACCGTCTGGAGCCCGGAGTGCGGATGCGGTGCGACCTGCATGCCGGGCTCGTCGGCGATGTCGTCCGGGCCGTAGTGGTCCACGAAGCACCAGGCACCCACCATGCGGCGGCCCAGGTTCGGCAGGAGTCGGCGGACCTCGGTGGACTCACCGAGCTTGACCGTGCGCGGGCTGAGGAGTTCGCGCACCGGTTCGGCCACGACGAAGCCGCGGCCGCCGCAGGCGGAGAGAGCGGGCTGGCGATCGAGATTGCTCATGCAGACAACCTAGCCCCGCGGCGGTGGCGGCGGAGAGCGGAATGTTCGACCGCCGGGGCGTGTTGGAGGCAGCGGACGGATCACCTGAACGGCGGAAGGGAAGCGATGAACGCGCCGACGACGTACCTCGAGCACGGGACGGCGGCCGAGCGCTGGGCGCGCGCCCAGCTCTTCTTCGACGCGAAGGAGTACGCGACGGCCGCCCGCATCCTGCAGACCCTGGCGGGCGAGGCCCCCGAGCAGCTGGCGCCGCGGCTGCTGCTGGCCCGCGCCTACTACCACTCCGCCCAGCTCTCCCGCGCCGAGCACGAGCTCCGCGCCGTACTGGAGCGCTGGCCGGTCGAGGACTACGCGCAGCTGATGCTCGGCCGCACCCTGGAGCGCCTGGGCCGGGCCACCGAGGCCCGTCCCCACCTGCGGATGGCGGCGGCCATGGCGGGCGAGTTCCCCGAGTAGCGCGCCACCCGGCCCCGCGCATGCGGGGTCGGGCCTCCGGCTCGGATAGCCTGGGGCCCATATGAACCGTCTGACCACACCCTTCGGCTCCTACGAGCTCACCCGTTTCCCCGAGGACCCGCGCGACCGGCTCCGCGCCTGGGACGCCGCCGACGAGTACCTGCTGCGCCACCTCGACTCCGGTACCGGGGAGCGCGGCCCCGTGGACCTGGCCTCCGCCGGGCAGATCACGGTGCTCGGGGACCGCTGGGGGACGCTGACGACGGCGCTCGCCGCGTACCGTCCGACGCAGATCACCGACTCCGCGCTGACCCGGGCCGCCACCGCGGCGAACCTGGACCGGGCCGGTATCGGGACGTCCAAGGCGACGGTCACGCTGCTGACCACGCAGGACCCGCCGCCCGAGCGGATCGACGTCCTGCTGGTGCGCGTGCCCAAGAGCCTGGCGCTGCTGGAGGACCAGCTGTACCGGCTGGCCCCGCACGTGCACGCGGGCACGGTCGTGGTCGGCACGGGCATGGTCAAGGAGATCCACACCTCCACGCTGCGCCTCTTCGAGAAGATCCTCGGCCCCACGAAGACCTCGCTCGCGGAGAAGAAGGCCCGGCTGATCTTCTGCACGCCGGGCACCCCCGGGGCGACCCGCCCCACGTCCGCCGGGCCGTGGCCGCTGACGTACACGGTGGACGAGGACGCCGGCTCGGCCTCCGGCCTGTCCGTCGTCAACCACGCCGGGATCTTCTGCGCCGACCGGCTCGACGTCGGCACCCGCTTCTTCCTGCAGAACCTGCCGACCAACACCGACGGGGCCCGGGTCGTGGACCTCGGCTGCGGCAACGGCATCGTCGGCACGGCCGTCCAGGTCCACGACCCGGACGCCGAGGTCGTGTTCACCGACGAGTCCTACCAGGCGCTCGCCTCGGCGCGGGAGACGTACAGGGCGAACGTCCGCGAGGGCCGGCGCACCGCCGAGTTCCACGTCGGCGACGGGGTCGCGATGCTCTCTCCCGCCTCCGTGGACCTGGTGCTGAGCAACCCGCCCTTCCACTCCCACCAGGCCACCACGGACGCGACGGCCCTGCGGATGTTCGCGCAGTCGCGCAAGGTGCTGCGTCCGGGCGGCGAGCTGTGGATCGTCGCCAACCGGCACATGGGCTACCACACCCATCTGCGCCGGCTCTTCGGCAACAGCGAAGTCGTCGCGAGCGAGCCGAAGTTCGTGGTCCTGCGGGCGGTCAAGCAGGATCGTCCGCGGCCCATGTGACCAGCCGGTACGTCCTACACTCTGGCGCGTGAGCAGCCAGGTGGAGAACGGGAACGGTGGCAGGAGCGGCGGCACGGGCGGCGGTGGCGGGCGCTACCGCCGGGAGGACGTGGCCCGGGCGGCCGGCGTCAAGGTGCGCAACCTGCGCTACTACCAGGAGCGCGGGCTGCTGCCGCCGCCCCGCCGGGAGGGCCGCATCGCCTGGTACTCCGACGATCACCTGACCCGGCTGCGCCTGATCAGCGACCTGCTGGGGCGCGGCTACACGGTCAACGGCATCGCCGAGCTGCTGCAGGCGTGGGAGGAGGGCGGCGGCCTGTCTCAACTCCTGGGCCTGGAACGGGAGATGACCCGTGACTGGGTGCAGGAGGAGCCGGTGACCATGACCCGGACCCAGCTGCGGAAGCTGTTCGGCCCGACGGCGACGGCCGCGGACACGCGGCGCGCGGCCGAGCTCGGCTATGTGACGGTCGACGGGGATCTGGTCACCTACCCGAACCGCCGGCTGCTGGAGGCGACGCTGACGCTGGTGCGGCAGGGGGTGCCGCTCGCGGAGATCCTGGACGCCGGGGAGTTCGTACAGGCGCAGGCGGCGGCGGTGGCGGACCGGTTCGTGGGGCTGTTCCGGCGCCATGTGATCGACGTGGAAGGCCTGGAGGGTCTCGAACGGCTTTCGGCCACGCAGCTGCAGCACATCACGGCGGCGGTGGCGGCCCTGAGGCCGGTGGCCGGCGAGGTGGTGACCTCGGAGTTCGCGCGGGCGATGGCCCGGCGGGTGGACGCGGAGGTCGCCGAACTCCTGCGTACGGAGCAGTAGGAGTCGGCTCAAAGGGTGCGCTCGCACAACCTTGCCAACGCCCATTGGCACTCTTACATTCAACTCGTCGGTAACAACGGTGCACAGCCGAAATAAGGGACGTTCTCATGACCGGTTCTCCCCATTTATCCGACCCGTCCGACGATGCTTCCGGCCGCGTCCGCTGGCGCCGGTTCGCCGTCCTGACCCTCCCCGCCGTCGCCGTGACCGCCGGCCTCGGCATCGCCCTCGCGCAGGGCGCGCTCGCCGCCTCGTTCGCCGTGTCGGGACAGCAGTTCAAGGTGTCGGCGAGCAGCCTGGAGGGCGAGGGCTTCGCGCAGTACGGCAGCGTGGACGTCAACGCCCGCCAGGAGCTGATCCCGGTGGCCGTCACCGCCATCAGGGAGGCCAAGCTCCACAGCCTCTGCCAGTCCGTGGTCACCTCGCTCCCGGTGATCGGGGACATCTCGCTCAACCTCAGCGCCGGCCGCAAGGCCCCGGTGGAGGCGAGCAACCTCTTCGTCGACGCCACCCAGCTCGCGGGCGACGCCGTCTTCAGCAACATCGAGATCGGGCGCGACGCCTCGACGCTGGACAAGGGTCCGGCCGACGCCCAGGGGATGCAGGACCTCTTCGGCCAGCAGGCCGACACGGTCCACATCACCGATCTCCAGCAGACGGCGTGGGCGACGAACGCCGGCACCTTCAAGCTCACCGGGCTCAGCATGAACGTCAGCAAGGGCAAGAAGGAATGCTTCTGAGCCGTCGGCAGCGCTGGCGGCGGTGGCGGCGCAGCCGGCCCTTCTGGGGCGGGCTGTTCGCGATCCTGGCCGGATCGTGGATCTGCGTCCTGCCGCTGGCACCGCTGAAGATCATGCTCCAGCAGGGCGTGGCGGGGATCCCGTCCGTCCTGATGGGCATCGTGATGATCGTGCTCGGGCTCACCGCGTGGTTCTCTCCCCCACAGCGTTCTCTCGCGGGTGTCCTCACCACCCTGATCGCCACCGCCGCTCTGGTCCTGTCGAACCTCGGCGGGTTCCTGATCGGCACCCTGCTCGGCATCCTCGGCGGCGGCCTGATGTTCGCCTGGCAGCCGTACGCCGCCCGACGCTCCGGAAAAGCGGAGTCCGCCGCGGCCGCACCCCCTCCCCCCACCCCGCACCACGATCCCCAAGGAGCTCAGCCATGAGCCGTACGCGCACCGCGCTCGCCCTCGGGACGGCCGTCGCCGGAGCCATCGCGCTCGCCTCGGTCACCGCCTCCGCCGCCCCCTTACCGCTGGCCGGGTCGACCACCGTCACCCCGGCCGGGCACGCGTTCCAGGCCACCCTCAGCGGGAAGGCCACGCTCAAGGCCGGTTCGGTCACCGTCACCTGTACGGTCTCCGTCGCCACCGGCAGCGTGCCGGGAGCCCCCGGCAACAGCAACCCGGCCGGGGCCGTGTCCTCGCCGATCTCCGCTCCCACGTACAGCTCCTGCACGTCGAGCATGTGGGGAGTGACGCCCACGGTCACCACCAGCGGTGCCTGGTCGGTGTCGATGCAGAACGGCGCCCCGGTCACCGGCACCATGGGCCTGCCGGTCGGCGGTCTGGTGGTCCAGACGAGCGGGCTCGCCTCCTGCACGGTCACCGCCGCCCCCACCGCCCCGGCGAACGTCGGCGGCACCTGGGTCAACGGTGCTCCGTCGACCCTGACCTTCACCAACGTCTCCGTACCGGTCACGGTCACCGGCGGGTTCGGCTGCCCGACGAGCGCGACCACGTCCACCTTCAACGCGGTCTACAAAGTGACCGACACGACCGACCCGGCGCAGCAGATCACCGTCGGTCCCTGACCCGCCCGATCAGTCCCCGGTCCGCCGGGTCCCCGAGATGTCAGGGACCCGGCGGACCCCGGAGAGGACCGGCGCGACCACCACTCGGCGAGATGAGTGACCGTCATTTCCTGCCGGGGCGAAAATGCGTTGCCCGTCCGGAGCGGACGGACAAAGCTCACGAGCATGTCTCACAGCACGGATCACCACCAGCTCCCGCAGTCCCCTGCCCCGCGCCCAACGGAGCGGGACGTGGCCGGCCTCTTCTCCGGCGGCCGCCTCCTCGCGATCCCTCGCAGGACCGCCCGGCGCGAGCAGTTGCTCGTCCACCTCGCCGAGACCCTCTTCGCGGTGGACCGCGACTACACGGAGCCCGAGGTGAACGAAGCGCTGCGCACGGTGCACGAGGACTGCTCGGCGCTGCGGCGTTACCTCATCACCTCGGGCCTGCTCACGCGGACCCGCGACGGCCGTACCTACCGGCGGTCGACGACCACCCGGTAGTGGGTCGTCAGCCGGCCGTCGTCACCGATCAGGTGGAAGGCGACCGCCGGCGGTTCGTCGAGGTGGACGTGTTCGGAGGACCCGGTCGGCGCCTCCCACGGCAGCCGGAGCGTGGAGACCACCCCTGGCGCGACCAGCACCGGACGGCCCGCGAAGGTGGTGGCCGCGGCGGTGTGGGCGTGCCCGCACAGGAAGGCCGTCAGGTGCGGGTGGCGCTCGACGAGGGCGGCGAGCCGCTCCTCCCCGAACTGGCGGATCTCGTCCACGTACGGAGTGTGCAGCGGGACCGGCGGATGGTGGAAGGCGACCAGGACCGGGGTCTGCGGCGGGGTGTCGGCCAGTACGCCGTCCAGCCAGACCAGCGTGGACTCCTCCAGGAAGCCGTGGTGCGCGCCGGGTACGGACGAGTCGCACACGGCGAGCACGAAGCCGTCGCCGCGCAGCACCTGGTCGACGGGCCCGGTCGCGCCGGCCCCGCCGGGGGACCGCTCCCCCAGCAGGCCGCGGCGGAAGGCGGCGCGCTCGTCGTGGTTGCCGGGGCAGACCACCAAGGGGTGGCGCGAGCGCAGCAGCTTGGCGGCCTCCTCGTATTCGCCGTCCTCGCCGTGGTCGGCTATGTCCCCGCTGACGAGCACGGCGTCCAGGTCGTGGGGCAGTGCGTCGAGGTACTCCATGACGGAGCGGGTGCGGTCGGCCGCGCGCCGGTCACCGTCGAGATGGACGTCGCTGAGGTGGGCGATCACGATCATGTGCGCTGTCTCCTTCGTCTCCGGTCGAGAGAACGGGCGACACCCATTCAACACGCCGAACCACCGTCCGCCTGCGGCAGGTTGTGCGGGTCAGCCCTCGGTACGCGGCCGCGCCCGGCGCATCAGCACCCAGCCGGCCGCGGTGAGCACGACGGCGCTCCCGGCGAGCGAGGCCACCGCGAGCCCGGTGGAGGCGAGCGCACCACCGGCGGTGTGCGTACCGCCGCCGACCGTGGCTTCGCCGCCCGTGGCGCCGGCCGAACCGCCGCCGACGTTGCCGGGGGTTCCGGAGATTCCGGGGGATCCGCCGTCGGATCCCCCCGCCGCGCTTCCGGTCGAGGTCGTCGAGCCGGTGGAACCCGACCCGCCGGTGCTCCCGGTGCCGCCGCCCGCCGTACCGGCGCCGCCAGCGCCGCCGTCGCCGCTTCCGCCCGTCGTGCTGTCGGCGATGGTGACGGTGAGGGCGGCCGGGGCCGTACGCGCGACACCGATGTGGTTGCTGAACTCCGCCCGGTAGCGGCGGCCGTGGTCGGACAGCGCCGCCGTGAAGGTGTAGGACGGCGAGGTCTCGCCCTCCACGGCCCGCCAGGTCTTCCCCGCGTCCGTGCTGACCTGCCAGGCCACGGCGGGCCGGGGGGTCCCCTCGGCCTCCGCCGTCAGCGAGACCCTCGCCCCGGCCGTGACCGCCCGGTCCGCCGGGCTCCTGATCACGCGCGGGGACGTCGCCCGCTCAAGCCGGGTGATCCTCGCGGCGACCGGGTCCGATACGAACACTGTCGCGCCACCGGGCTCGACGGCCACGGCCGCACTCCCCAACTGCGCGTGCGTTCCGGGAAGTATGACCGGTTTCACGACCTCCTGGAGGTCCCGGGTGCGGTGGACGGTGAGTGCTCCGTCGTTGTCGCTGCCGGGCTGCGAGGTGTCCCCCGCGTCCTGCCACACGACGTACGCCTCGTGCGTGGTGGCATCGAAGCTCACCGCGCGGGGCATGTCGGTGCCGGCGCCCCGCAGGGTGCCCAGCCGCTTGCCCGTCGCGTCGTGGACGACCACGGAGGAGTCGAGCCCGACCCACACCGCGCCGGTCCCGGGATCCACCTCCGTGAACCCGCCGAACCCCTCACCGGCCGGAAGTTCGACGGTCGCGGTGACCTTGAAGGCGGCCGCGTCGATCCGGTACATGCGGCGGTTGCCGATGTCCGTGAACCACACCGCGCCGCGCGCCGCGTCGACCGCGAACCCGTCGCCGCCCTCCAGCGTGACGCTGCGCTTGACGGCCGCGGTGGCGATGTCCACCTCCGACAGCACGGAGCCCTGCGCGACCAGCACCGTCCCGGCGGTGAGCCCCGCGGCGGCGTGGGTGACGGCCGCACCCGGCACCCACGCCCCGGCCGCGGCGGCGTCGCCGTCCTTGGCGGTGCCGATGCCGCGCAGCGGATAGAAGAAGACAGCCCCGTCACCCGGCAGCGGCGCGATGAGCTGCCGCACCGCCCGTCGGCCGAGCGTGCCGGTGGGTCCGGGAGCCTGGCCGACGGTGCTGCGCAGCCTGCCGTCGGCGGGGTCCAGGACGTTCAGCCCGCTCTCGTTGACGTCCGCGGTCTCGGGCCGGTCCTCCGATGCGACGTACAGCTTCTTCGATTCCGGGTGCAGCATCAGGTCACGGGGTTTGCCCGCCGTGGTGAACTGCGCCACCGACCGGTACGCGACGGTGCCCTGCGGCACCTCGGCGGCCTCACCCCCGGCGGCCGATACGGGACTTCCGGTGGCGGCCGAGGCCAGTACGAGCGCGAGCGCGGCGGACGCGGCGCCCGCACGACCGGGGGTGAGGGGGTGTCGGGGTGTCATGGCTTCCTTGTCGTGGCTTCCTTGTCGTGGCTTCCTTCTCGACGGGCCGGGGAACCGGGCCGGGAAACCGCCTAGTTGAAGGTCACCGGCACGTGGACGTCGTACTTGCGGTTCGAGGAGTTGAAGTGGTCGGCGCGGGTGACGATGGCGCACTCGACCGTCTCGCCGCAGATCTGGCCGCCGCCGAGGTCGGCCTTGACGTGGATGGTGACGCTGAAGGTGCCACCCGGGCCGAACGTGGAGGTGTTGGCCAGGGTTCCGCCGAAGGTGTTGTTGATCCAGTGCGAGGCGCCGGTGGTGCCCGACTGGTCCGAACCGCCCAGGCAGGGGGTGGGCTTGCTCGCGCCCGGCGCCCCGCTCACCGCACAGAGGCTCACGTATACGCCCCTGGCGGTGTTGTAGCCGCTGCCGGTGACCGTGACGTTCTGACCGGCCGCCGCGGCGGCCGAGGGTGCGGTCAGGCTCAGGTTGAAGGTGGTCCCGCCGTCGGTGACCGTACGCGTCGAGGTCGCGGCCGAGGCGGAGCCCGCCGCACCGACGGCGAGCGCGACGGCAGCGGAGGCGGCGACGGCCGCGCGGGCGGCGGTACGGGGCAGGGAGGCAGCACGCATCACTGGAACACCTTTCAGGCACAGGAAGTCGCAAGAACTGAGGTAAGGCTAACCTAATATCGATCAAGGTTGCACGTCTGCTTCACGCCAACCCCACCGTTCATGACGGACCGTCAATTTCGTTCCCGAATGGGCCGATCCGACATCCGGAAGGCAACAGGACAGCACGACGGCCCGGCTGCGCCGTGCGGCGCGGCCGGGCCGTGTGCGAGCCGGGGGCGAAGGGACCGGGGGCCCGGCCCCTCACCCCCGGTAGGTCTCCAGCAGCCGCAGCCAGATCTCGCTGATGGTCGGGAAGGCCGGAACCGCGTGCCACAGCCGCCGGATCGGGACCTCACCCGCGACCGCGACGGTCGCCGCGTGGATCAGTTCGGCGGCGCCCGGGCCGACGAAGGTGACCCCGAGGAGGACCTCGCGGTCCAGGTCCACGACCATGCGGGCCCGGCCGCGGTATCCGTCGGCGTACAGCCCGGCGCCGGAGACCTTGGACATGTCGTAGTCGACCGCCCGCACCCGGTGTCCGGCCCGTTCGGCCTCGGCCAGGGTCAGGCCCACCGCGGCGGCCTCCGGGTCGGTGAAGACCGCTTGCGGAAGCGCACGGATGTCGGCGGTCGGGGTGTGCGCACCCCAGGGCTCGGCGTCCAGCGGGGTGCCGGCCGCGCGGGCGGCGATCACGGCGCCCACGATGCGGGCCTGGTACTTGCCCTGGTGGGTGAGGAGCGCGCGGTGGTTGACGTCCCCGGCCGCGTACAGCCAGTCCTGCCCGGGCACCCGGCAGGTGTCGTCGACGTCGATCCACTTCCCGGCCGGGAGGCCGACGGTCTCCAGCCCGATGTCCTCGGTCCGCGGCGCGCGGCCCGTCGCCATCAGGAGCTCGTCGCCCTCCAGCGTCTCCCCGCCCTCCAGGACCACACTGACGGGCCCGGTCGAACCGTCCCGTACGACCGCCTCGACGGCCACCCCGGTACGGACCACCGCCCCGGCCTCGCGCAGGGCGTCGGCGACGAGCTCTCCCGCGAAGGGTTCCATCCGCGGCAGCAGCCCGGAGCCTCGCGCCAGGACGGTGACCTGTGAGCCGAGGGCCTGCCAGGCGGTGGCCATCTCGACGGCCACCACGGAGCCGCCCACGATCAGCAGCCGCCCGGGGGCCTCCTTCGCGGAGGTCGCCTCGCGGCTGGTCCAGGGACGGGCCCCGGCGATCCCGGGGAGGTCGGGGATCACGGCCCGGGTTCCGGTGGCGACGACCACCGCGTGCCGGGCCGACAGGATGTGGTGCTCGCCCTCGGGGCTGGTGACGGCCACCTTGCGGACCCCGTAGAGCCGGCCGTGGCCCCGGTACACATGGGCGCCGGTCGAGTCGATCCAGTCGATCTGGCCCTGGTCCTTCCAGTCACCGGTCCAGTAGTCGCGGTGCTCCAGGACGGCCGCCGTGTCCAGGGGGCCCTGGACGGCCCCCGCCAGGCCCGGAACCCGGCGGGCGTCGGCCCGGGCCAGCGCCGGGCGCAGCAGCGCCTTGCTGGGGATGCAGGCCCAGTACGAGCACTCGCCGCCCACCAGCTCGCTCTCGACGAGCGCCGTGCTCAGTCCGGCGGCGCGGGTCCGGTCGACGATGTTCTCGCCGGCCGGGCCCCCGCCGAGGACCACTACGTCGTACTCCACCGCTTCAGTCATGCGGACCAGTGTCTCCGCCGGTCCGGCCCGGCGGAGACACATCAGGCCTCCGGCGTGCCGGGTCCTTCCGGGCCGGCGCCCTGGGCGCCCTTCTGCTCCGCGGCGATCTTGGCGCGCACCTCGTCCATGTCGAGGTCCCGGGCCTGGCGGATCAGGTCCGTCAGCGCCGCCTCCGGCAGGGCGCCGGGCTGGGCGAAGATGGCGACCTGGTCCCGGACGATCATCAGCGTCGGGATGGAGGTGATCTGGAAGGCCCCGGCCAGCTCCTGCTGCGCCTCGGTGTCCACCTTGGCGAAGACCAGGTCGGGGTGGGCCTCGGAGGCCCGCTCGTAGACCGGCGCGAACTGCAGGCACGGCCGGCACCAGCCCGCCCAGAAGTCGATCAGCACGAACGGGTTCTCGCTGACCGTCTGGTCGAAGTTTTCCTTGGTGAGCTCGACTGTAGCCACGGTTTCCAGACCTCCTGATTGAGCCGTCTGCTCCTTGAACGAACAGCCTGCCCTGCGCATTCCGCCCCCCAACGGGGCCGGCCTAGAACGGGTGACCGGCGGGGGTGCTGCGGGCCGTGGTCCAGCGCAGCTCCGTGAAGGCGTCCAGGTTGGCCTCGCCCCCGAAGCGCGCGCCGGTGCCGGAGGCGCCGACTCCGCCGAAGGGGGCGACGGCCTCGTCGTTGACCGTCTGGTCGTTGATGTGCGCGATCCCGGTCGGGATCCGCTCGGCCAGGTCGAGCCCGCGCGCCGCGTCCCCGGTGACGATCCCGAGGGAGAGGCCGTAGGGGCCCGCCGAGGCCAGCGCCACCGCCTCTTCCTCCGTCGCGAAGGACCGTACGGGCGCGACCGGGCCGAAGACCTCCTCGGCGTAGGCGGGGGTGTCGTCGGCGACGCCCGCGAGGACGGTCGGCCGGTAGAAGAGGTCGCGGTGGGTGCCACCCGCGACGAGCTTGGCGCCCCGCTCGGTGCTGGCCTCCACCAGGGCGTGTACGCGGTCCAGCTGGGCGCGGTCGATCAGCGGGCCCAGATGGACCTGCTCGCGGTACGGGTCTCCGACGGCGAGCTCCTCGGCGCGCGCGGCGAGCCGCTCGACGTACTCGTCGTAGAGCGAGGCGTGCACGAGGTGCCGCCCGGCGGTCATGCAGATCTGGCCCTGGTGGAAGAAGGAGCCCCAGGAGGCCTGGGCGACGGCGGCCTCGACGTCGGCGTCGCGGAGCACGACGAGGGCCGAGTTGCCGCCCAGCTCCAGGTGCACGCGCTTGAGGTGACGGCCCGCCAGCTCGCCGACGGACCGGCCCGCCGCGGTGGAACCGGTGAAGGACACCACCCGGACCCCCGGGTCGGCGACCACCGCGGCGCCCGTCCCGGCGCCACCGGGCAGGACCTGCAGCAGCCCGCACGGCAGGCCGGCGGCGGCGAGGACCGCGGCGAGGGCGAGGCCGCCGCAGACGGCGGTGCGCCGGTCCGGCTTGAGCAGCACCGCGTTGCCGAGCGCCAGCGCGGGAGCGACCGAGCGGATCGCCAGGATCAGCGGGGCGTTGAAGGGGGCCACGACCCCGACCACCCCGGCCGGCACCCGGCGGGTGAAGGACAGCCGGGGCGCTTCGCTCGGCAGGACGTGGCCGGTGGGGCGCGAGGCCAGCGCGGCGGCCTCGTAGCACTCCTGCGCGGCGACGTGCAGTTCGAAGTCGGCCTTGCCGGGTATCGAGCCGGATTCGCGGACCAGCCATTCCCGCAGCTCGTCGGCGTGGGCGGTGAACAGGTCCCCGGCGCGGCGCAGCACGGCCGCCCGTTCCGGGTGGGTGGCGCGCGCCCAGTCCCGCTGCGCCGCGCGGGCCCGTACGGCGGCCTCCGCGACGTCGGCGGGCGCGGCGAGGTCGATGGTGGCGAGGGTGCGGCCGGTGGCGGGTTCGACGACCGGGGCGGCGCCGCCGGTGAGGGTGGGTCCGTCCTGCCAGAGCGTCGGGTCGAGGAGCGGCATGGCGCGGGGCCTCCGGGTGGGGATGGGCGGGGCGGGGGGCGGCAGCACGCGCCATCGTGCCAGACCGGAGGCTCCACTTCTGTTCAGTTATTGGGCAGTTGACGCCGAGCGGTGACCGGAAATGATCGACGCCGGCTGCGGGCGGGGCAGCCGGTCAACCGGTCAACGAGTCAGCGCTCCAGGACGAGTGCGATGCCCTGCCCCACCCCGATGCACAGGGCCGCCATGCCCGTTCCGGAGCCCGCCGCCGCCAGCTGATGCGCGACCGAGCCGGCCAGCCGGGCGCCCGAGGCCCCGAGCGGATGACCGATCGCGATGGCGCCGCCGCGCGGGTTGACCACGGCCGGGTCGAGCTCCGGCCAGGCCGCCAGGCAGCCCAACGCCTGCGCGGCAAAAGCCTCGTTGAGCTCGAAGGCGGTGAGGTCGGCGAACCCGCGGCCGGACTTGGCGAGCGCCCGCTGCACGGCGTCCACCGGGCCCAGGCCGAAGAGCTGGGGCTCGATTCCGGTGACGGCGGAGGCGCTGATCCGGGCGAGCGGCTCGCGGCCG
This sequence comes from Streptomyces sp. NBC_00029, assembly GCF_045160505.1. Taxonomy (NCBI): domain Bacteria; kingdom Bacillati; phylum Actinomycetota; class Actinomycetes; order Kitasatosporales; family Streptomycetaceae; genus Streptomyces; species Streptomyces sp. NBC_00029. The sequence goes on along the minus strand of NZ_CP108292.1, from coordinate 7,595,867 downwards.
GTGGCCGCCAGCCCCGCCTCGTCGGTCAGCAGCAGCGCGGCAGCGCCGTCATTGAGCGGGGAGGCGTTGCCGGCGGTGACCGTACCCGTGCCGTCCGTCCGGAAGGCGGGCTTCAGCCGCGCCAGCGCGTCGGGCGTGGAAGCCTCCCGGATGCACTCGTCGCGCACCAGGTCCACGCCGGTGTACGGCACGACCTCGTTGTCGTACAGCCCGGCGTTCCAGGCGGCCGCCGCCTTGCGGTGGCTCTCCAGGGCGAAGGCGTCCTGCGCCTCGCGGGTGATGCCGTGCTTGTCGGCGATGAGTTCGGCGCCCTCGCCGAGCGAGCCGGTCCACTCCTCGGGCATCCGCGGGTTGGTCATCCGCCACCCGAGGGTGGTGGACCACATCTGCTGGTGCCCGGCCGGGAAGGCCCGCTCGGGCTTCTGGACCACCCAGGGTGCGCGGCTCATCGACTCGACGCCGCCCGCGATGGCCACGGAGGCGTCACCGAGGGCGATGGCGCGGGCGGCCTGGATCACGGCTTCGAGGCCGGACCCGCACAGGCGGTTGACGGTGACCCCGGGGACGCTCACGGGCAGCCCCGCCAGCAGCACGGCCATCCGGGCCACGTCCCGGTTGTCCTCGCCCGCTCCGTTGGCATCGCCGAAGACGACGTCGTCGATGCGGGCCGGATCGAGGTCGGGCGTACGGTCCACGAGCGCGCGCACGACGTGCGCGGCCAGGTCGTCCGGCCGGACCCCGGCGAGGGCGCCGCCGAACTTGCCGATCGGGGTGCGGACGGCGTCGACGACGTAGACGTCGCGGACGGTGCGGATGCTCATGGGGTCGCTCCTGGGCGGATCCGTACGGGCGGTGGCGCGGCGGTGCCGGTGTGGGCACCGGGGCACGCCGCCGGGCACGCCCGGTGGGGCGCGCCCGCAGTCTCCGTCCGCACGTCACCGCCTGTCAACGGCACCCCGCCCGGACCCGGACCGGCACCCGGGCCCCGACCGTCGGCCCGGGCCCGGGCCGGCCTCCCGGACCGCGGACGCGGCACCCTCAGGTCGACTCCCGCTGGATGGCCGAGGCCGCCATCAGGTCGTGCCGTTCCGTGACCTCCGACGGCTCGCGCACCGCGTGGTCCACCAGCGAGGCCAGATGGGCCCCGGTCGGCATCTCCAGCCGTACCGTGCTCAGCCTGGGCCGCAGCAGCCGCCCTATGAGCAGGTCGTCGGCGCCGATCACGGCGACGTCCTCGGGCACGCGGAGCCCCTCGTCCTGGAGGGCGCGCATCAGCAGCATCGCGTACTCGTCGTTGTACGCGAACGCGGCGTCCAGCCCGAGCCCGCGCCAGCGGGCCGCGAGGGCCGCGGCCGATTCCTCGGAGTAGGCCATCGGGAGGGCCGAAACCTCGGCGCCCTCGACCGAGCGCGCGCCCGTGAGCCGGGGTACGGAGAACAGCTCCAGGCCCTCCTCCTCCGGGACGACCACCCCGATCCGGCTGCGGCCCCGCTCGACGAGATGGGCGGCGGCCCGGACGCCGACCTCCTGCTGGTCCATGACGAGCGCGTGCGCCCCGGGCACGCCGACGGGCCCCATCGTGATCACCGCACGGGCCCCGGCCCGCTTGAGGGTGTCGACGTTGCGTGCGGAGAGGGTGATCTCGCCGAGGGAGATCACCGCCACCGGACGCAGCTCCGCCCAAGCCCGCACGGCCTCGTCACCGCTGAGTCCGAGGCTCCCGTACTGCACCACGGTGTAGTCGAGGCGGCGCAGCGCCCACTGGAGTTCGTTGAGGAACGTGCTGTAGAGCGGCCCGATCGGCACGTGGGAGGTGGGCAGCAGCACGATCCTGGTGTGCCCGGCGCGCAGGCTGCGGGCGGCCGCGTGCGGGACGTACCCGAGCTCCTCGGCGGCCTCACGGACCTTGCGGCGGGTCGGTTCGCTGATGCGTACGGCCTCCGCGTTGTTCAGGACGTACGAGACCGTCGCGCGCGAGACACCCGCGAGGCGGGCCACGTCGGCGCTCGTCGGAACGGGGGGCGGCGGGGTGACCGGCGCGGAGGCCGGGACCGGGGCGACCGGGGCCGGCGGCTTCGGCGATTTCGATGACTGAGACATTGCCGTGGCATCTTTCCAGACCGATTGCGCCCGGGGGCTAGCGGATGGCCGGAAACGAATGCTACACAGTGGTTACACGAGTCATTGACACGTGTAACCACGGCGTCACATCCCCTTTCGGGCCGATGTGTCAGCGCCGTGTCCCGCCGTGCCGCCGCCCTGTCGCGCTCCGACGCACCCCCGCCGTCGCGACCGGGCGGCGTGCACTGCGCACCCCGCACCGCCCCTCCCCCATGCCCGTCACACCACCCCGCGTCCACCCTCATACCTCCAGGAGGGCACCGTGGCCCTTTCCTCCCCCGGCACCGGCTCCACCGCCGCCACCACCGACGCGCCCCCCGGGCCCGGCCCCGCACGGCGCGGTCTGCTGCCCCTGCTGCTCGTCGGCAACAGCGCCATGTACGCCCTCTACATCGGCGTGGCCGGAGTCCTGCTTGCGCTCCAGGTCGAGGACATCGATCCGGCGGACAAGGTCGCCAACTTCGGCCTGATCGCAGGGGTGTCGGCGATCTTCGCCACGGTCTTCAACCCCGTCGCCGGCGCCCTCTCCGACCGCAGCGGACGGCGCAACCCCTGGATCCTCGGCGGTGGGCTCGCCGCCGTACCGGCGATGTTCCTGCTCGGGCTGGCCGACACGATCCTGCTGATCACGATCGCGTGGTGCCTCGGGCAGGCGGTCATGAACGTCTACCAGGCGGCCATCACCTCCGTGGTGCCCGACCGCGTACCCATGGACGCCCGCGGCAAGGCCTCCGCCGCCGTCGGCCTCGGCCTGCCCTTCGGCTCCACCCTCGGCGCGCTCATCGGCGCGGCCTTCTCCGAGGACTACCGCACCGGGTACCTCGTCCTCGGCGCGCTCGTGGCGGGCGCGGCGGTCCTCTTCACGGCCTGCGGCCGCGAGCAGCGGCTCCCGGCCCGCGCCCCGATGCCCGTCAGGGCTCAGCTCGCCGCCTTCGCGAGCGCATTGCGCGACCACGACTTCCGGTGGGCCTTCATCGGGCGGGCCCTGCTCGTCCTCGGGTACTTCGCCGTGAGCGGCTACCAGCTCTACATCCTGCAGGACCACACCGTGCTGCCCGACGGCATGAAGCCGGAGGCAGCGGTGGCGGTGCTGATGCCGCTGACCAGCGTGGCGATGGTCGTCTCCACGGTCCTCGGCGGCTATCTCTCCGACCGCTTCGACCGCCGCAAGCTGTTCGTCGGCGCCTCCGCGCTTCTGTCGGCCGTCGCGCTCGTCATCCCGGCCGTGTCGGCCAGCTGGACCGCGATGCTGTCCTTCGCCGTGGTCAACGGGCTGGCGTTCGGCTGCTACATGGCCGTGGACACCGCCCTCGTGACGATGGTGCTCCCCAGGGCCGAGGACGCCGCCCGCGACATGGGCGTGCTCAACATCGCCAACGCCGGCCCGCAGATCATCGCGCCCTTCATCGCCTCGGTGATCGTCTCGGTCAGCGGCGGCTACACCGCGCTGTTCATCGTCGCAGCCGTACTGGCCGTGGCGGGCGCCCTGGCCGTGAGGCCGATCCGCAGCGTGCGCTGACCGCACTTCCGCCGCTGGGCACCATCGGCACCGGCGCGCATCCAGATCCCCGACCTCCGACCTGCCATCTGCCATCTGCCATCTGCCATCTGCCATCCGGCATCCGGCATCCGGCATCGAGAAAGGCATCACCGTGCACCTGTACACCCAGACCTGGGGCGAGGGCGACCGCGTCGCGCTCCTGATCCACGGCATCATGGCCGACCACCGGACCTGGCGCCGGGTCGGCCCCGCCCTCGCCGACCACGGCTACCGGGTCATCGCCGTCGACCTGCGGGGCCACGGCGCCAGCGGCCGCGGCGAGTACAGCCCCGGGCACTACGCGGACGACCTGGTCGAGACCCTCCCGGCCGGCGCCGAACTCGCCATCGGCCACTCCCTCGGCGGACTGACCCTGTCGCTCGCGGTGGACCGGCTGCGGCCTGCCCGGGCCGTGTTCTCCGACCCCGCGTGGCACCTGGCCGCCCCGTCCGAGGGTTTCGGTCCGGAGCTGCTCGCGCAGTTCAAGACGGCGACGAAGGAGCAGATACGGGCGATGAGCCCGCGCTGGGAGGAGGTGGACGTCGACATCGAGCTGGAGACCCTGGCGGCATGGGACGAAGGGACCGCGCTGAGCCTCGCCCCGCTGGCCGGCGCCGACCTGATGCCGCAGGCTCCGGTGGTCCCCTCGCTCGTCCAGGTCGCCGACCCGAGCACCCTGATCACACCGGAGCGGGCACAGCTGCTCAAGAGCCGCGGCTTCGAGGTGCGTTCGGTCGCCGGGGCCGGACACACCATCCACCGGGACGACTTCGACGGATTCATGGCTTCCCTGGACGGCTGGCTCTAGAACTGGACGGCCGCTCCCCATTACGGTCTCCCTACCGACCGGTAATGGGGAGTGGTTCGCGATGTCCGATTCAGCTCTTTCGACGACCGGAGGCCTGGTCGACATGGCCGCGGCGCTCGCCGAAGGCTCGGTGTCGGCGCGGCAGTTGACCGAGGAGTCGCTGCGCCGGATCGCCGCGGCGCAGCCGGAGCTCAACGCCTTCCGGTCCGTACGCACCGACGCCGCGCTCGCCGAGGCGGACGCGGCGGACCGGCGGCTGGCGGCGGGCGAGCGGCTGCCGCTGCTGGGCGTACCGCTCGCGGTCAAGGACGACATGGACGTCACCGGGGAGCCGACCGCTTTCGGCTGCGCGGGGCCCTTCGCCCCGAAGACCGCCGACAGTGAGGCGGTACGGAGGCTGCGCGCGGCCGGCGCGGTGATCGTCGGCAAGACCCACACGCCGGAGCTGGGGCAGTGGCCGTTCACCGAGGGCGAGGCCTTCGGTGCGACCCGCAACCCGTGGAACCCGCACTGCACGCCCGGCGGCTCCTCCGGCGGCTCGGCGGCCGCCGTGGCGGCGGGCCTGGTCCCGGCCGCGCTGGGCTCGGACGGGGCCGGATCGGTCCGTATCCCCGCGGCCTGGACCCATCTGGTGGGGGTGAAACCCCAGCGCGGGCGCATCTCCACCTGGCCGGAGCCGGAGTCCTTCCACGGGCTCACGGTCAACGGGGTGCTGGCCCGCACGGTCGCCGACGCGGCGCTGCTGCTGGACGCCGCGAGCGGCCCGCACCCCGAGGACCTGCACCGCCCGGCCCGCATCTCCGCCGTCGAGGCGGCCGGCCGCGCCCCGCGCCGGCTGCGGATCGCCCTCTCCTTCTCCATGGCCTTCACCGCGACGCCCAAGTCCCTTGACCCGGAGGTCCGTTCCGCGGTGGAACGGCTGGCGGCCCGGCTGGAGTCGCTCGGCCACGAGGTGATCTCGGAGGACCCCCGTTACGGCCCGATCGGCCTGACCTTCGTACCCCGCGCGACCAGCGGCGTACGGGACTGGGTGGCGCGGGTGCCGGATCCCGCGCTGCTGGATCCGCGCACGCACGAGGCGGTGCGGACGGCCCGCGTCCTGGGCGGGCTCGCCCTGCGGGTGTCCCGCCGGGCCGAGACGGCCCTGCGGTGGCGGGTGGGCGAGATCTTCGACCGCTTCGACGTGGTGCTGACCCCGACGACGGCCACCCCGCCCCTGCGGATCGGCGCCCTGGCCGGGCTGGGGGCCATGGCCACGGACCGGGCGATGATCGCCGCCTGCCCGTACGCCTGGACGTGGAACGTCCTGGGCTGGCCGGGGGTGAACATCCCCGCGGGCCTCACGGCCGCCGGGCTGCCGATGGGGGCCCAGCTCCTGGGCCCCGCCGACTCGGAACCGCTGCTGCTGGGCCTGGCTGCGCAGCTGGAGGCGGAGGAGAACTGGGCGGCCCTGCGGCCGGACCGCCGGCAGGTCCCCGAGGGTCCTGTCGAACGGGCCGGATCGATGCAGGACGACCGCGCGTGAAGGGGCGTCCCGGCGTCGTCGTCAGGGTGACGCCAACGGAAGGACGTCGGCGAAGGGGTCCTCGGGGTTCATCCGGAAGGTGATGGGCCGAAACTTTCCGTCCTGGCCGTAGGTGTACTGCGGACCCCCTATGCCGGAAGCCACGGCGAACTCCTTCTTGTCCGCGCTCTTCACTTCAGTGGTCCCGGACACTCCGTCACTGGACCACTCGATCGAGAGGCTGAACCGGTGCAGGCCGGACGAGGTGAAGGCGACGATGACGAAGTTCTCGGGATCGCTCTCGGACACGGTGACGGGGAAACCGCGTACACGCATCGATCCCGTGTCGCTCTGTCCGTCCTTGAACTCGAGCTTCGGGGACTTGGTGTCGAGGTTCGCCGCGAACCGGCTCATGTTGGCGTCACCGCAGCCGCCCGCGTATTGCAGACGAAGGCTCTGCTTGGGCAGCGGCTGCACCTCCTGCGGCTTGACGGCGATGTTCTTGACGGTGACGGCCCGCCCGCTCTTCCCCTGCACGTTGAGCCGAATGATCGTGCGATCCGCGGTGGCCGCCTCGTGCGCGTTCCCGAAGGTCGCCAGCCGCTTCCAGAACGCGGCCGACTCCTCCGCGGTGGTGACGGCCACGTTGCCCTTGAGTTCGGCCGCTGCCGCGTCGAGCGTGGGCGGCTTCATGAAGACGACACCCACTCCGCCGTCACAGTTGTCCCAGGGATTCACCTCCTCCACCGTAAAGGCCAGAGGTGCGTCGCCCTGGGCCCCGGCGTCCCCCGTCGCCTTCGGCCCGACCGCGTTGCTGTTGCCGCAGACCGACCCGGCAGAGCACTCGTTCGTGGAGCAGCCCGTCATCAGGACCCCTGCGCCCAGGGCCAGCGTCACGGCGGCGGCGCCGTAGGACTTCATCGACCGGACCCGCCGGTCGAGTCGTTCGAACCGTCGCCGAAATTCGTCTGGTTGTCGCGGCCGCACACCGCTCCGTTTCTGCATTCGTTCCTGTCCCCGCCAATGGTCTCCGTGGCCCACAGGGTTGCCAGGACTCCGGCGATCGCCGCCAATGTCGCCATCGCCGCGAGCCAAACGCGGCGCCGGTCGGCACTGTTCATGGTCATCGCATCCCACCTCCCCGAGAAGGAGTCACCATCGTAGGGATCCGGAGGCGGGCTGCTCATCGGTATGCGCAAACAGGGGCCGGACTCGTCAAGGCCCGCCGCGCCGCCGTGGTTGAGTACGCGGAACGACGGCGCGGCGTTCCCTCCCCAGGGGCCGGTCGGAACGCTTCTGCGCAGACGGCCCGGGACGGCTCGGGCCGTCCGTGCGAGGGACCTGCGGGTGGCGGCGCGCAGGCGGGACCGGCGTGAATCCGGGGCGGTCGCCGCATTGCGCACGGCTTCGCGGAACAGGCGCAGGCGCTGGTCCAGCACCGCCCGGCTGCGGTGTCGGTGCAGCCGGTGATGCGGACGGCGAGTGCGGCGCCGGCGAACACGTCGGCCAGGGTCTCGAGTTCCTCGCGGGTCTTCTGTGCGTCCCGCTTCCTGGTGGCCCGGGCGTTGAGCCGGGCTCCCAGAACGGTGGCGGTGATCGTGGTGACGGCGCCGACCGAAAAGGCCCACAGCGCAATGATCTGTTCCGTTTTCACGGGGCCAGGATGTCGATCGTGTCCGGTCCGCGTCCGGTGAACGGCGAGGTCGGGGTGAGCCCCGTGCGGGTGGCGTTCCGGGCATGAGCGTGACGGGGCGTCGTCGCCGCGGCGGGACGTCCGGGCCCGAAGCGGAATCTCGTTCTTTGCTCCTTCGGACAACGGAGCGGCCCGGCCGCCCGGTAGCGGAAGGTCACGGACCGTGTCCGGCGGGCATCCTTGAATCCGCCGGTCAGGTCCGTGCAATCGGGCGGCGAAGGCGAGTAATCTCCCCGAAATGACGGCACTCTCCCACCACAGCAACGGCCACACCGAGCAGCCCGGGCAGGGCGGCGACACCGCGACCACGGAGGCCGATCCCCGCGCCATCGGCCCCGTGCGGACCGAGTACGCCCCGGACCCCGACGGCGATCCCGACCCCGGCGAGATCGTCTGGACCTGGGTGCCGTTCGAGGAGAACGACGGGCGCGGCAAGGACCGTCCCGTGCTGGTCGTGGCCCGGGAGGCGGGCGGGCGGACCCTGCTCGCCGTGCAGCTCTCGAGTAAGCGGCACGACCACGACCGGGAGTGGGTGCCGATCGGGACGGGCCCCTGGGACAGCGCCGGGCGCGAATCGTGGGTGGACGTGGACCGGGTGCTGCGGGTGCACGAGTCGGGGATGCGCCGCGAGGCCTGCGCGCTCGACCGCGGCCGCTTCGGCCTGGTCGTGGACCGGCTGCGCGAGCGCTACGGCTGGCAGTAGCCCGCACCGGCCCGGCGGCGGTCGCGCACACCCGCGGCCACCGTCCGGGACGGGCCCGGTCTCCCGTGTCCCTGGTCCGGAGCGTCCTGGCGATCTCCTAGGGTGAGGCCCGTAGGCAGACACAGGGAGTAGCGGCCATGCGAATAGAACGACACAGGGTGAGCGAGGCCGCCCTGGCGGCGGCGCGCGAGGACTTCGCGAACCGGATGATCTCGGATGTGTACTCCAGGTCCCGGGGCGGCCGGATCGACGCCTACGACTGGTGGGACATCACCCTGCAGTTCCTCGACGGTCTCGGTGCGTTCTCCGCGGTGACCCCCGACCTCGACACTCCGGAGGCCAAGGCGATCCTGGGCGACGCGGCCGAAGCGGCCGCCGGCGCCGTGTCGTTCGCCGCGTACTACCCGAACGCGTACTTCCACGTCTTCCTCAACTACGTCAATCTCGGACTCGACTACGACGCCGACCCGGAGGGCTCCCCGCAGCCGGTCAGCGCGGCCCGCTGGATCGACGCGTTCTGCGTGGCGGTCCTCGCCGACAAGGCCGAACGGTACGGCGAGGCCTTCCACTTCGCCCGCCGGGCGCCGCAGCGGGCCGGCGGGCCCGGGCTCCCGTCGGTGGAGCTGATCAACGGCCTGCTGGCGTACGTCAGCGGGGACCTCGGGGACGACGGCCAGAACTTCCCGCCCTCCGCACAGGAGAAGCTCGCCGCGCTGGACGCCGCGCTCGGCCGGGTGGCCGGCCGCCGGGCCGGAGCCCGGGCCGCGGCCGCTGAGCCCGAGGCCGCCGGGACGGCCGAGGCGGCCGACCCCGCCACCGGTGCGCTCCGTGCGCTGCGCGCCCTGGCGGCCCGGGACCGGGAGGCCTTCGGCGCCGAGCTGACCGCGCTGCTGCTCCCGCATTCCCGCCTGGAGGACCCGCGGGCCGAGCCCCGCACCCTGCTGCCCCTGCTGCCGCTGGCGCTGGCCGCGCTCGGCCACCGCCGCGAGGGCTGGCCGCCTCCCGTCGACTCCGGCTACCTGCCGCGGGCGCTGGTCACCGGTTTCGAGACCGAGCCGCCGCGCGTGGGGCCGTACGGCCGCGAGCGGCGGGCGGACGCCGTCGCGGCGCTGGCTACGGGCCCCCTGGTCGTCGAGCGGCCCGAGCTGCCGCTGGGCACCCCGGCGGCCGACGAGCTGGTGGCGGGGCTGCTGTACGTGGCCACCGGCGCGGGGGCCGCACCGGCCGGCTCCGTCCGCCGGGACGGCCCGGACGGAGCGGACGGCTCCGACGGCCCGGAGCGCGCGTACCGTCCGCTCGAGCCCGGCTCGTGGGCCGTGGCCCTGACCCACGCCCTGATCACGGGCAGCCGCGCGGAGCTCGCGCCGCTCGTCGTCAGTGGTCCCACTCCGCAGGAGGACCGTTCCGCGTACGCCTCGTACCGGCGGGCCCTGCACGACTACCTTCGGGGCGAGGACCCGGAACCCGCCACCGACCGGGCCGTCGCCGATGTCGCGCAGACCCAGGAGTGGGGCTTCCTCCCGGCGCCCGCCGTGCTCTTCTCGCAGCTGGTGGAGGGCGACGAGGAGAGCTTCAACCTGGCCCTGGCCGACGCGCTGGAGGCCCATCGCGCCTACTACTCGGTGGCCGACCGGGCCATCGGCGCGGGAGCCGCGGTCAATCTCGACATCCTGGCCCTGGCCTGCCACGCCCGCCGCCGGGGCTGGCGGATCCGCGTCTCCTCGCCCTACCTGCCGGAAAGCCTGCTGGCAGCGGCGAAGCCGTTCTGAGCACCGCGGGCCCGACCGGGATCCCGGTCGGGCCCGCGGTGCCCCCGTCAGGCCGGGAAGGCCCGTTCGAAGGCCTCGCGGGTCGTGGGGTCCCGGTCGAGGATGCCGAACACGACCCGCTCGAAGACCCCGGCGAACCGGGCCGCGAGCAGCCCCCGGAAGGCCTCGGCGACCTGCGCCGGATCGTTCTGGAACACCCCGCAGCCCCACGCGCCCAGCACCAGCTGCCGGTACCCGTGCAGCGCGGCCACCTCCAGGACGAGCTCCGCGCGGCGCACCAGCGCCGCCGGGATCTCGGCGGTCCGCTCCGGCTCCTGCCGCCGGATCGTGCCCGCGTTCGGCGCCGGAGAGGTGAGGAAGCCGACCGCGAACGGGGTCTCCAGCAGCGCGCCCCGGTCGTCGCGGAAGACCGGGACGCCGGGCGAGTGAATCACCCGGTCGGTGTAGAAGGTGCTGCGCTCCGCGCGGTGCACCTCGTAGTACTCGGGGGCCTCGAGCAGGGTCTCGTACAGGGCCGAGGCGCGGCAGAGCGCCTCCTCCTGCGCCTTGGCCCCGCGGACGTAACCGCCCCCGGGATTACGGGCCGAGGCGAAGTTCAGGACCGCGACCGGAGCCGGCTGCACGTCGGCCCGGGCCGCGGTCGCGAGCCTGCGGGCGGCGACCGTGCTGCTCTCCCCCGTGACCTCGATGACCGTCCGGCCGCCACCGGAAGGGACCTCTCCATCTGGAATGGCCCGGTTTGGTCCATATATCCTGGTTCCTGCCTTGGCTTCCGCCAGGGCGGCGGCAAGCGGAACCTGCCGTCCCGACCGCGTCCGGTACCCCCCGGCCGCCAGGATCGCCGCGTTCTCCCGCGCGATCTCGCGCAATCTGCTGCTCACGCCGCCATCCTCCGCAATGCAATTCCCGGCGGCAAAGGAATTTGTGCCCCGAGGAGGGGTAGGCACGGGTGATGTCACGGCCGACGACAGGAGACGAGGACCCGGTATGTCCCAGGACTCATCCGCTCCCCCACCCGCGCCCGACCCGATCCCACCACCCTCGATCAGCGAGACGCAGGCCGAGGACCTGATCCACGGCATCTGTTTCAAGACCGGCCCGCCGCGCTTCATCGGAGCCGAGCTCGAATGGCTGGTCGTGGACGCCGAACACCCGGCCCGGCCCCTGCCCCCCGAACGACTGCGCGCCGCCCACACCGCGGCCCGCGCGCTGCCCCTGCACTCCCGGGTGACCGTCGAGCCGGGCGGCCAGCTCGAGCTCAGCTCGGCCCCCGCCACCTCCCTCACCGACTGCGTGGACGACCTGCAGGCCGACCTCACCGCCGTACGCGGGGCCCTGCTGGCCCGGGGCATGGTCCTGCGCGGCCTCGGCCGCGATCCCCGCCTCCCGTACCGCCGGCTGCTGAACAGCCCGCGCTACGACGCGATGGAGGCCTACTTCGACCGCACCGGCCCGGCCGGGCGCGCCATGATGTGCGCCTCCGCCTCCGTGCAGGTCTGTGTCGACGCCGGGCACCAGGAGCCGGGCGCACTCGGTCACGGCCGCCGCTGGCGGCTGGCGCACCTGCTGGGTGCGGTGCTGGTGGCCGCCTTCGCCAACTCCCGGGCGCAGGAGGGCCCGTACGCCGGCTGGCGCTGTGCCCGCCAGGGGATCTGGAGCGACCTGGACAGCCGGCGCGCGCTCGCCCCGCCGCTGGACGCGGATCCCCGTGCCGGATGGACGCGGCAGGCGCTGGACACCGAGGTGATGTGCGTACGGTCCTACGAGGGCGACGGCATGTGGGAGATCCCGCGCGGCACGACCTTCCGCGACTGGCTGCGCACGGGCGGAAACCCCTCGCTGCGGGCGCCCACGGCCGAGGACCTGGACTACCACCTGACCACCCTCTTCCCGCCGGTGCGGCCGCGCGGCCACCTGGAACTGCGGATGATCGACGCACAGCCGGGCGACGACGGCTGGCTGGTCCCGGTGGCCGTCGTGCACGCGCTGTTCGACGATCCGGAGGCCGCCGAGACGGCGTACCGGGTGGCCAAGGGGCTCGCCGACTCCTACGGCATGCAGCCCGCGCCCCGAAATCCACTGTGGCGCTCGGCCGCCGAGCACGGACTGGCCGATCCGGAGCTGCGGACTGCCGCGAAGGCCTGTTTCCTGGCCGCCGCCGAGGCGCTGCCCCGACTGGGCGCGAGCCGGCACGTCCAGGACGCGGTGGCCGACTTCACCCAGCGCTACGTACTGCGCGGCCGATGTCCGGCCGACGACGAGTCCACGCAGGTGCTCACCGGGAAGGAGGTCCGCCGATGACCACCACCGAACCCACCGCACCGACCGAACCCACCGAACCCACCGGTTCCTCCTCCGGACTGCGGGAGCGGGCGGCCGCCGCCCTGACCGCGGCGCGCATACGGACGGCCGGCCTCACCGATGCCGTGACCGACGAGGACCTCACAGCCCAGCACTCCCCGCTCATGTCCCCGCTGGTCTGGGACCTGGCGCACATCGGGAACCAGGAGGAGCTCTGGCTGCTCCGCCGGGTCGCCGGACGCGAGTCGATGCGCCCCGAGATCAACCCGCTCTACGACGCCTTCGAGCATCCTCGCGCCGAGCGGCCCAAGCTGCCGCTGCTGGGGCCGGCCGAGGCCCGCCGGTACGCGGCCGACGTGCGCGGCCGGGTCTTCGACCTGCTGGAGAAGACCCCGCTGGAGGGCAGCACGCTCCTCGACGACGGCTTCGCCTTCGGGATGATCGCGCAGCACGAGCAGCAGCACGACGAGACCATGCTGATCACCCATCAGCTCCGACGCGGGGCACCCGTGCTGACCGCCCCGGAGCCGGACGACTCCTACGATCCGCTGCTCGCCCCCGAAGTCCTCGTACCCGGCGGGCCGTTCACGATGGGCACCTCGGCCGAGCCGTGGTCGCTGGACAACGAACGGCCCTCCCACGTCCGCGAAACCGCGCCCTTCTGGATCGACACGGTGCCGGTGACCAATGCGGCCTACCTGGCGTTCATCGCGGACGGCGGCTACCGCGACCCCCGCTGGTGGGCGGCGGCGGGATGGGAGCAGATCCGCGAGCACTCCATCGAGGCCCCGCTGTTCTGGCACCGGGAGGCCGGCCAGTGGCTGCGCCGCCGCTTCGGGGTGACCGAGCCGGTACCGGACGAGGAACCGGTTCTGCACGTCAGCTGGTACGAGGCGGACGCCTACGCCCGGTGGGCGGGGCGGCGGCTGCCCACCGAGACGGAGTGGGAGAAGGCCGCCCGGCACGACCCGGCCACCGGCCGCTCCACCCGCTACCCGTGGGGCGACGCCGACCCGACCCCCGCGCACGCCAACCTCGGGCAGCGGCACCTGCGCCCGGCGCGCGCGGGCAGCTATCCGGCGGGGGCCTCCCCGCTCGGGGTGCGCCAGCTCATCGGCGACGTGTGGGAGTGGACCTCCTCGGATTTCCTGCCCTACCCGGGCTTCCGGGCCTTCCCCTACCGGGAGTACTCGGAGGTGTTCTTCGGCCCGGAGCACAAGGTGCTGCGCGGCGGCTCCTTCGCCGTGGACCCGGTGGCCTGCCGGGGCACCTTCCGCAACTGGGACCTTCCCGTGCGGCGGCAGATCTTCTCCGGCTTCCGGACCGCGAGGGACCTCTGATGTGCCGTCATCTCGCCTACCTGGGACCGATGGTGGCACTCAAGGAGCTCCTGAGCGAGCCCGTGCACTCGCTGGTGCGCCAGTCCTGGGAGCCGCGCCGCCAGCGGTCCGGGACGGTCAACGCCGACGGCTTCGGCATCGGATGGTACGCGGAGGGCGACCCGGTGCCCGCGCGCTACCGGCGCTCCGGGCCGATCTGGAGCGACCTGACCTTCACCGATCTCACCCGGGTGGTCCGCACCGGGGCCGCACTGGCCGCCGTACGGGACGCCACGAACCCCGGCGCCGACGGGGAGGCTGCCGCCGCGCCCTTCGCGGACGGGCCGTGGCTGTTCAGCCACAACGGCGCGGTGCGGAGCTGGCCGGACTCCGCCGCCCCGCTCGCGGCCGGGCTGCCGCCCGCGGAGCTGCTCCGGCTGGCCGCGCGCACGGACTCGGCACTGATCTGGGCGCTGGTCCTGCACCGGCTGCGCGCCGGGGACGATCTGGGCACGGCGCTCGCCGAGCCGGTCCGGGAACTCGCCTCGGCAGCTCCCGGCTCCCGGCTGAACCTGCTGCTGACGGACGGCGCCGCCATCGCCGCGACGGCCTGGGGCGATTCGCTCTGGTACCTGGCCGACGCGGGGATGCGGCGCACCGTGGTGGCCTCCGAGCCGTACGACGACGACACCCGGTGGCGCGAAGTGCCCGACCGGACCCTGCTGACCGCTACCCGCACGCGGGTCGAACTGACCCCACTCAAGGAGAACTCCCCGTGAACGACTTCCAGTTGACCCGGACACTCGACGAGCACGCCGCGGAGACGGCGCTGCGTACGGATGTGCTGCACGGCCTGACCCACACACCGAAGGTGCTGCCGCCCAAGTGGTTCTACGACGCGCGGGGCAGCGAGCTCTTCGAGGAGATCACCCGCTTGTCCGAGTACTACCCGACGCGCGCCGAGCGGGAGATCCTGCTGGAGCGGGCGCGGGAGATCGCCACCGAGAGCGGCGCCCGCACCCTGGTGGAGCTGGGCTCCGGGTCCTCGGAGAAGACCCGGCACCTCATCGAGGCGATGCCCGCCCTGGACACCTACGTCCCGGTGGACGTGAGCGAGAGCGCCCTGCGGGGGGCGGCCGAGTCGCTGATCGCGGAGCACCCGGGCCTGCGGGTGCACGCCCTGCTGGCCGACTTCACCCGCGCGCTGCACCTCCCGGACTCCCCCGGGCCCCGGCTGGTGGTGTTCCTGGGCGGCACGATCGGGAATCTGCTGCCGCCGGAGCGGGCGGTGTTCCTGGCGTCCGTACGGGCCATGCTGTCGCCCGGGGATGCGCTGCTGATGGGGACGGACCTGGTGAAGGACGAGGCCGTGCTGGTGGCGGCCTACGACGACGCGCGGGGGGTGACGGCCGAGTTCAACAAGAACGTGCTGGCGGTCGTCAACCGGGAGCTGGACGCCGACTTCCACCTCGCCGACTTCGAGCACGTGGCGGTGTGGAACAAGGAGCAGGAGTGGATCGAGATGCGGCTGCGGGCCCGGTCCGAGCTGACGGTGAAGGTCCGGGCGCTGGATCTCGTGGTGCCGTTCGCGGCGGGTGAGGAGATCCTGACGGAGATCTCCGCGAAGTTCCGTCAGGAGGGGGTGCGCAAGGAGCTCGCGGCGGCCGGGCTGGAGCTGACCCAGTGGTGGACGGACGCGGCGGGCCGGTTCGCGCTGTCCCTGTCGGTCGCCGACGGCGTGGCCGGCTGAGCGGGAATGCCCGGTAGCGGGTCCGGGGTCGTGGGGGTGAGCCCGGCGACCGCCCGCTGAGCCGCTGCCGCGAGGTCCCGCCGGTGCGCGTACCGGCCCGGCGGGATCCGCGGCAGCAGACCGATCTCGGCCCGCACCCCGCGGGCCCGCGCGATCCGCCACAGCGAGGCGGTCAGCGGGTCGTCCCCGACGAAGGCGGGCGCCCCGGCCGGGTGCCCGTCGGCCCGCAGGTACGTGAGCCGCAGGGGCTGTACGGGGACCCGCGCGTCCAGTGCCGACTGGAAGGCCGCCCGGCGGAAGGTGCCCCGGGCGCGCCCGCACCAGGTGGAGCCCTCGGGGAAGACGGTGACCCGGTCCCCGGCCAGCAGTGCCCCGGTGATCGCCTCGACGGTGGCGGGCAGGGCGCGGATCCGGTCGCGCTCGATGAAGAGCGTGCCGGCCCGTCCCGCGAGGCGGCCGAGGACCGGCCAGGCCCTGATGTCGCTCTTGGCCAGCATCCGGCAGGGCAGGGCCGCGGCGACGAGCGGGATGTCCAGCCAGGAGATGTGGTTGGCGACCAGCAGGCGGCCGCCGCCCGGGCCCGGGCTGCCGTGGACGGTGATCCGGATCCCGAAGGCGCCTACGAGCGCGGCCGACCAGGCCCGTACCACCTGGTGGCGGGGGCCGGCCGGCAGCAGCCGGACCGGCGGGGCACCCAGGATCCCCAGCAGGATCAGGGCGACGGCCGCCGCGAGTCTGAGCAGCGCGTGCGGGACGCTCGCGGTGCTCCCCTCGTGGCCCGCGCAGGCCTCGGGGGTGCAGGGCGAGGTGGGCAGCCAGACGCTCATGCGCCCGGGACGAGCGAGCGGAAGTGCTTCAGGTAGCGCGGGTTGGTCCGGCGCAGGGAGAGCAGCACGTACAGGTCGGCGCAGCCGAACCCGGCGTCGAGGGCGGGTTCGCCGCACACCCAGGCGCCGAGGCGGAGGTAGCCGCGCAGCAGCGGCGGCAGCTCCATGCGGTCGGGGAAGGTGATGCCTTCGGGGCTCCAGGGGAGGTGGGGCGTAACCCGGTACTCCTGGGGGGCGAGGCTGCGGGCCAGGACGGTCTCCCGGGTGGCGGCGGCCAGGACCCCGCCGTCGGCGAGCGGTATCGAGCAGCAGCCGGCGAGCCAGTTGTGCCCGGAGCGGTCCATGTAGTGGGTGAGGCCGGCCCAGATGAGGGCGATGACGGCGCCGTTGCGGTGGTCGGGGTGGACGCAGGAGCGGCCGACCTCGACGAGGTCGGGGCGGATGGGGGCG
Source organism: Streptomyces sp. NBC_00029 (assembly GCF_045160505.1). Taxonomy (NCBI): domain Bacteria; kingdom Bacillati; phylum Actinomycetota; class Actinomycetes; order Kitasatosporales; family Streptomycetaceae; genus Streptomyces; species Streptomyces sp. NBC_00029. The sequence continues at coordinate 7,579,082 of NZ_CP108292.1, read as the reverse complement.
AGGGCCGAGAGGTCGAACTCCCCCTCGGAGTAGAGGCGGCCGGCGACGGCGGCGCGCTCCGGGGGCAGCAGCCGGTAGGTCCCGACGACCTGCTCGGCCTCCTCGTCGATGACGAGGAGGTGGTCGCAGTACGCGTCGAAGGCGTCGGCGTCGAGGCCGGGCTCGGGCCCGTCCAGGCGGGCGCCGAGCTCGCCGGCGAAGACCTGGTGGCGCAGCCGCTGGGCGGCGCGGACCTCGTCCTCGTCGCGGGCGAGGCGGACGGCGTAGCGCGGTCCTGCGGACGGCGCGCCGGACGCCGGGGCGCCGACGGGGGCGAGGCGGGTGGCAAGCGCGGACGGGGGCGCCGGCAGTGCGGCGGGGACGGGGGACGGGGACAGGGGGGACGGGGACAGGGGTGCGATGGTCATGGCGGCTCCTGATCCGGGCACGGAGGGCCGGGCCCGCAGGTGCGTGGCCCGGCTCCCTTACTTCTTCCGTGACCGGCTGGATTCGACATGACCGCGCAGCGGCCCTCACATGTGCGGACGCTGAACTCGGCGGTACCCCCGCTCAGCGGTCGGAGCTGAGCACCTTGCCGATCTCCTCGGAGGCGGCCCGGGCCGCCTGCTTGGGGTCCCGGCCGGTGAGCACGGCCGTCATGTAGGGCTTGATCGGGTTCTTGGCCTCCACCTCGGCCCAGCGGGCGGAAGTGGGGGTGGCCCGGCCCTGGGCCGCGCCGGGGGCCATGTTGGCGGCGCCCTCGTTGCCCTCGACGACGTGCGCGAGGGTGGTCTTGTTGGGGACGTAGCTCATCGTGCGGGCGAGTTCGGTCTGCCACTGCTCGCTGACGAGGGCCGTGATCACGTCCACGGCGCCCTTACGCTGCCGGGTCCGCTGCGGGATGATCAGGTCGGAGCCGCCGGTGAAGACGGCGCCCGCCTTGTCGGAGGTCTTGCCGGGGATCGGGAAGAAGCCGAGCTTGCCCTTCAGGGCGGGATTGGCCGCCTCGATCTCGGCTGCCTGGCCGGGCGGGGCGATGATCTGGGCGACGTCACCGCGGGCGAAGGCCTGCGACTGCGGGGGCGTCTCCTCGTCGGCGCCCTTGGGGCCGTCGCCGAGGGCCTGGAGCTGCTTGTAGAAGTCCATGCCGGCCAGGGCCCTGTCGTCGTCGAGGGTGCCGACCCACTTGCCGCTGGTCTCCACGGCGAGTTCGCCGCCCTCGTCCCATATGAAGCCGGCGAGGACGTACCAGTTCTGGCCCGCGAGGTAGATGCCCTGCTGGTCGCCCTTGTCGAGTTTCTGGGTGGTCTGGATCCACTCCTGGCGGTTCCTGGGCGGGGTCTTGATCCCGGCCGTGGCGAAGAGGTCCTTGTTGTAGATGACCACCCGGTTGGCGGCATACCAGGGAATGCCGTACTGGGCGCCGTTGATGGTTCCCGGTTCGGCGAGGCCCTTGAGCCAGTCCTTGCTGCCCCACTCGCGCAGGCCTTCGAGGGTGAGCTCCTCGAGGCCGCCGGTCTCGATGTACTTCGCCACCTGGGTGTTGCCGACCTCGATGACGTCGGCGCTCTCCTTGCTCGTGCCGTCGAGGACGGCGTTGACCTTGTCGCCGATGCCCGTCCATTCCTGGATCCTGACGTCCAGGTCGACGCCGGGGTGTTCCTTCTCGAACGACGCGGTGAACTTGCCGATGAAGTCCTCCGAGGCGCTGCCCTTCATCAGCCAGAGCGTCACCTTCTGCGACCCTCCGGCCGGGTCGGCCGACTGGCTGCAGCCCGTGAGGGCGGTTGCGGCCGCGAGGGCCGTGCACACGGCGAGGAATCGCATCTTCAAGAGGGCCACCTTCTGGGCTCGGACTCAGATGGCTCGAAATTGGCATAGACCAATAGGCCGGTCAAGGGTCTTTTCCTCGGGACTGTTCGCCCAAAGTTCGCGGAGCCGGACTTACTGGGGCACCGTAGAACCAGGCAAAAGCCACCCACTGTCGGGAGACCTCCATGTCCAATCACACGTACCGGGTGACCGAGATCGTCGGCACCTCCCACGAGGGCATCGATCAGGCCATCCGCAACGGCATCGCCCGGGCGGGCCAGACCGTGCGGAATCTGGACTGGTTCGAGGTGGTTCAGGTACGCGGCCACATCGAGAACGGGGAGATCGCCCACTACCAGGTGGGACTCAAGGTCGGCTTCCGCCTCGAGGGCGAGGACTGAGCCCGGGGACCTGCGCCCCCGGGCCTGCCCGGCCCGGCCCGACCCGGCCCGGCCCGCGGTGCGTCAGGTCCGGCCGTCGACCTCCTGGGCGGCCTCCAGCTCGGGCGCGTCCGCGGCCCAGTCGGCCAGCACCACCCGGAAGCCGGCGGCGCGCGCGGCCCGGCAGACGAGCTCGTCGTCATCGACGAGCATCCGCACCTCCCGGCCCCGCGAGATCCGCCGCAGCACCTCCACCTTGGTCGTGCGGGCCGGCCGCCGGTCCTGGTTGCCGCGCATGAACAGCCGCCCCTCGGGCAGTCCGTGCCGGGCGAGCCAGTCGAGCGTGTCCGCCCGGCACCGTTCGGGCCGCCCGGTCAGGTACACCACCTCGCAGTCGGCCTCGCTCCCGGTGGCCAGCGCGACCCCGCGCGCGAGCGGCGGATCGGCCGGGGCCGCGGCGAAGAAGCCCGTCCAGTCCCGCGGGCGACGCTCCAGGAAGTGCTGGCGATGACCGGTGTCCGCCAGGGTGTTGTCGAGGTCGAAGACGGCCAGCGGCCGGGAAGTGTGCTCGCTCATACGGCCAGCGTAGGAGAGCCCCATCCCGCCGGCCCAGGAGAGCGGGCGGACCGGCGTCGGCCCGGGAATCCTCACGGCCGACGGACGTTGAGTCCTGTGTGATCCGAAGAATCTCGATACTCGACCGGTCGCGCACCCGCCGGGGCCACCCGGCCCCGGAGGCGCTGCGCGACACCGTGGATCTGGCCCGGGCGGCCGAGGATCTCGGCTACCACCGCTTCTGGGTGTCGGAGCACCACAGCGTGCCCGGTGTGGCGGGCTCGGCGCCCACCGTGCTGGCCGCCGCCGTCGCCGCGGCGACGCACCGGATCCGGGTCGGCACGGGCGGGGTCATGCTGCCCAACCACCAGCCGATGGTGGTCGCGGAGCAGTTCGGGGTCCTGGAGTCGCTCTTCCCCGGCCGCATCGACATGGGGCTCGGCCGTTCGGTCGGCTTCACCGGCGGCATCCGGCGGGCGCTGGGCCGCGGAACCGGCGACGCCGACCGGTTCGAGGAACAGCTGGCCGAGCTGCTGGGCTGGCTCGACGGCACCCAGCGGGCGCATCCCGAGGTGCACGCCCGGCCCGCCGAGGGACTGCGGATCCCGGCCTACGTCCTGGCCACCGGCGAGGGCGCCGGCATCGCCGCCCGGGCGGGGCTGCCCCTGGTCGTGGGCGACCTGCGGGCCCGCGACCGGGTGGACGAGATCGTCCGGGCGTACCGCAAGGAGTTCCGGCCCTCCGCCCAGGGTGAGCAGCCGTACGTCGTGGTCTCCGGCACGGTGGCGGTCGCCGCCACCGCCGAGGAGGCCCGCCGCATCCTCGTCCCGGAGGCCTGGGCCCTCGCGCACTCCCGCACACGGGGCAGCTTCCCCCCGCTGCGACCGGCCGAGGAGATCGAGGCCCTGCAGATGACCCCGAAGGAGCGCGAGCTGTACGAGGACGCCCTCGCCGGCCACGTCCACGGCACCGAGGACCGGGTGGCGGACCGGCTCGCCGACATCGCCGCGACGACCGGCGCGGACGAACTGCTGGTCACCACGTCCACGTACGACCGAACGGCACTGCTGGACTCCTACGCCCGGCTGGCCCGGATCGCGGACCTCTGAACCCGAGCCCTTAAAATAGGACGAATGCACCAGCCCACTCCACCTCAGGTCAACGGCGACCCCTTCGTACGGGTCCGCGGCGCCCGGGAGCACAACCTCCGCGGCGTCGACGTGGACATCCCGCGCGACGCGCTGACGGTGTTCACCGGGGTCTCCGGGTCCGGGAAGAGCTCCCTCGCCTTCGGCACGCTCTACGCCGAGGCCCAGCGCCGGTACTTCGAGTCCGTGGCCCCGTACGCCCGCCGGCTCATCCACCAGATCGGCGCACCGAAGGTGGACTCCGTCACCGGACTGCCGCCCGCCGTCTCGCTGGAGCAGCGCCGCTCGACCCCGGGCTCGCGCACCTCGGTCGGGACGGTGACCCTGCTGTCCAACTCCCTGCGGATGCTGTTCTCCCGGGCCGGGACCTATCCGCCGGGCGCGGAGCGGCTGGACTCCGACTCCTTCTCGCCCAACACCGCGGCCGGGGCCTGCCCTTCCTGTCACGGTCTCGGCCGCATCCACCGCACGAGCGAGGAACTCCTGGTCCCCGAGCCGGAACTGTCGATCCGCCAAGGCGCCATCGCGGCCTGGCCGGGTGCCTGGCAGGGCAAGAACCTGCGGGACATCCTGGAGGCGCTCGGCCACGACGTGGACCGGCCCTGGCGGGAGCTGCCCGCGAAGGACCGCGAGTGGATCCTGTTCACCGAGGAGCAGCCGGTGGTGACCGTGCACCCGGTGCGCGATGCCGACCGGATCCAGCGGCCCTACCAGGGCACGTACATGAGCGCCCACCGCTACGTCATGCGGACCTTCGCCGACAGCAAGAGCGCCACCCTGCGGACCCGGGCCGAGAAGTTCCTCACCGATTCGCCGTGCCCGGTGTGCGAGGGCCGGCGGCTGCGCCCCGAGGCCCTCGCCGTCACCTTCTCCGGGCGGACCATCGCCGAGCTGGCGGCGCTGGCGCTGGCCGACCTGGACGCCGTACTGGCCTCCGCGCCCCTGGAGGGAGAGGCCGCGCGGGTGCTCGCCGAGGACCTGCGTTCCCGGATCGGGCCCGTCACCGAGCTGGGGCTGGGCTATCTGAGCCTGGACCGGACCGCGCCGACCCTGTCCGCGGGCGAGCTGCAGCGGCTCCGCCTGGCGACGCAGCTGCGGTCGGGGCTGTTCGGGGTGGTGTACGTACTGGACGAGCCGTCGGCGGGGCTGCATCCGGCCGACACCGAGGCGCTGCTGGACGTACTGGACCGGCTGAAGGAGGCCGGGAACACGGTCTTCGTCGTGGAACACGACCTCGATGTGGTGCGGCACGCGGACTGGCTGGTGGACGTGGGGCCGCTGGCCGGGGAGCACGGCGGGCAGGTGCTCCACAGCGGGCCGCCGCAGGACCTGGCCGGTGTGGCGGAGTCGGCGACGGCCCGGCACCTGTTCGCGGGGCGGGAGGCGGCCGGGACGCCCCGACCGGTGCGCGGGGCGACCGGGGCGGTGCGCCTGACCGGCGTGGACCGGCACAACCTGCGGGGCGTGACGGCGGATTTCCCGCTCGGGGTGTTCACGGCCGTGACCGGGGTGTCGGGGTCGGGCAAGTCCACGCTGGTGGGGCAGGTGCTGGCCCGGGAGGTCGGCGAGCGGCTCGCGGAGCCGGACTTTCCCGTGCGGCGGCTGGTGGAGGTGGACCAGAAGCCGATCGGCCGGACCCCGCGGTCCAACCTGGCCACGTACACCGGGCTGTTCGACGTGGTGCGCAGGCTCTTCACGGCCGCCCCCGAGGCAAGGGCCCGCGGCTGGAAGGCGGGCCGGTTCTCCTTCAACGTGCCGGGCGGGCGCTGCGAGACCTGCCAGGGCGAGGGCTTCGTCTCGGTGGAGCTGCTCTTCCTGCCCAGTACGTACGCCCCGTGCCCCGAATGCGCGGGCGCCCGGTACAACGCGCAGACCCTGGAGGTCCGGTACGCGGGGCTGAACATCGCGGAGGTGCTGGGCCTGACGGTGGAGTCGGCGGCCGCCTTCTTCGCCGAGGTGCCGGCGGCGGCGCGCAGCCTGCGGGCGCTGGAAGAGATCGGGCTCGGCTACCTGCGGCTGGGGCAGCCGGCCACGGAGCTGTCGGGCGGCGAGGCACAGCGGATCAAGCTGGCGACGGAACTGCAGCGGCTGCGCCGGGACCACACGCTGTACCTGCTGGACGAGCCGACGACCGGGCTGCATCCGGCCGATGTGCGGGTCCTGTTGCGGCAGTTGCACGGGCTGGTCGACGCCGGGCACTCGGTCGTGGTCGTGGAGCACGACATGGAGGTGGTGGCGGGCGCGGACTGGGTCATCGACCTGGGCCCGGGCGGCGGCACGGCGGGCGGCCGGGTGGTGGCCGCGGGCACTCCGCCGGAGGTGGCCGCCGCGGCGGGCAGCCGTACCGCTCCGTACCTGGCGAGGGCCCTCGGGTCCGGCCGCGAGCGCGAGACCGCAGAGACAGACCACAGAGACCGCATCAACGGGTAAGGCAGGGGAGGCATAGGGCTGCTGCCGGGGGCGTCCGGGGGCGTCCGGGGGCGGCGCCGGGAAGGGCCGATCCGCCGGCTGCGGCTCAGACGTCGCCGGCGAGCAGCTGCTGGGGCAGTTCGCGGAAGCTCCACCGGCCCTGACGGCGGGTGAACATCCAGACGAGGTCGTGGCGGTCCGGCCAGCCCGCCGGTGTGCCGGGGACCTGATGGGCGCCGAGCGACCGGACCAGGCGCGGGATCCCGCTGTGCTCCCAGCAGACGAGTACGGGCATGGGCGCGGCCAACGCGGCCTGCGCGAGGGCCGCTTCGGCGCCGACGGCGAACTCGGTGCGGACGGGGGTGCGCAGTGCGGCCGCCAGGGCCGCCACGGTCTGCCGGCAGCGCGCCGGGGCGCGCTCCTTGCCGCTCGGCTTCCCGCCGGCGGCGAAGACCGCCGCGGGGCGGGGCAGGAAGGATCCGGAGCTCGGCGGGAAGAGCCGCGGGAGCTCCTCGGCCCGGCGCCAGCCACGGCCGGCCAGGGAGCCGGGATCGTCCTCGCCGTCCGCGTCCCGGCCGACGCCACCGGCGTACGGCTTCTCCGCATGCCGGATCACCATGATCAGCGCGTCCTCGGGCCCGGATTCATGGCCGGCTTCGGGGCCGCGCGCAGGGGTGCGGAGGACTTCGGGGGCTTCGCCGCCGGAGCATGCGGAGACGGCCAGCGGGGCAAGGGCGGCCAGCACGGCTCGACGGCGCGGTCCGGACCCGACGGGGGCTTCTGGCATGGGGTCACTGTCCCCCATGGCCCGGGTGCCGCCGGGGTGCGGCACGGGGCCGGACCGCGGCGGTCAGCCGATCGGCGCAGGGGCGGGCCCGCGGCCACGGGGCGGGGAGCCGGTGGGCCGGCGGGCCGGTGGGCCGGTGGGCCGGTGGGCCGGTGGGCCGGTGGGCCGGTGGGCCGGTGGGACAGGGACCGCAGAGGCGGAGACGGGGGCGGAGAGGGGGAGGAGGCGGGGCGGGTTCAGCGGGGCCCCTTGCGCACCGCCCGCAGCCACTCCTTGTTCATCGCGGCGATCGAGGGCAGCGGAATGCCCTTCGGGCAGGCGGTGGCGCACTCGCCGGTGAGGGTGCAGCCGCCGAAGCCCTCGTCGTCCATCCGGGCCACCATGTCCAGCACGCGCGTCTCGCGCTCCGGCGAGCCCTGCGGGAGGACGTTCAGGTGGTTCACCTTGGCGGAGGTGAAGAGCATGGCCGAGCCGTTGGGGCAGGCCGCCACGCACGCGCCGCAGCCGATGCATTCGGCGTGCTCGAAGGCGAAGTCGGCGTCGGCCTTGGGCACGGCGGTGGCGTGCGCCTCGGGGGCGGCGCCGGTGGGGGCGGTGATGTAGCCGCCGGCCTGGATGATCCGGTCGAAGGCGCCGCGGTCGACGACGAGGTCCTTGACCACCGGGAAGGCGGCGGCCCGCCAGGGCTCGACGTCGATGGTGTCGCCGTCGGCGAAGGACCGCATGTGGAGCTGGCAGGTGGTGGTGCGTTCCGGGCCGTGGGCGTCGCCGTTGATGACGAGGCTGCAGGCGCCGCAGATGCCCTCGCGGCAGTCGTGGTCGAAGGCGACCGGGTCCTCACCGCGCAGGATGAGGTCCTCGTTGAGGGTGTCGAGCATCTCCAGGAAGGACATGTCCTCCGAGATGCCGTCGACCTCGTACGAGGCCATGTGGCCGGGGGCGTCGGCGCCGCGCTGGCGCCAGACGCGCAGGGTGAGCTTCATGCGTAGCTCCGCTGGGTGGGGTGGACGTACTCGAAGACGAGGTCTTCCTTGTGCAGGACGGGTGCGGCGCCGGTGCCCTGGTACTCCCAGGCGGCCGCGTATGCGAACTCCTCGTCGCGGCGGGCTGCTTCGCCGTCGGGGGTCTGGGACTCCTCGCGGAAGTGGCCGCCGCAGGATTCGGCGCGGTGGAGCGCGTCGAGGCACATCAGCTCGGCGAGTTCGAGGTAGTCGACGATGCGGTTGGCCTTCTCCAGCGACTGGTTGAACTCCTCGCCGCGGCCGGGGACCTTGATGCGGCGCCAGAACTCCTCGCGGATCTCGGGGATGCGGTCGAGCGCCTTGCGCAGTCCCTCCTCGCTGCGGGCCATGCCGCAGTACTCCCACATCAGTTCGCCGATCTCGCGGTGGAAGGAGTCGGGGGTGCGGTCGCCGTCGACAGCGAGGAGTTTCGCCAGGCAGTCCCGGGTCTCGCGGATCGCCGCGGCGGCCTCGGGGTGGCTGTCGTCCACGGTGTCCTCGTGCGGGTGGCGGGCCAGGTAGTCGTTGATCGTGGAGGGGAGCACGAAGTAGCCGTCGGCGAGGCCCTGCATCAGGGCGGAAGCGCCGAGGCGGTTGGCTCCGTGGTCGGAGAAGTTGGCCTCGCCGATGGCGAAGAGACCAGGGACGGTGGTCTGGAGGTCGTAGTCGACCCACAGGCCGCCCATCGTGTAGTGGACGGCGGGGTAGATCCGCATGGGGACCTCGTACGGGTTCTCCGCGGTGATCCGCTCGTACATCTCGAAGAGGTTGCCGTACTTCTCGGCGACCTTGTCCCGGCCCATGCGGCGGATGGCGTCCGCGAAGTCGAGGTAGACGCCCTGGCCGCCGGGGCCGACGCCGCGGCCCTCGTCGCAGACGTTCTTCGCGGCGCGGGAGGCGATGTCGCGGGGCACGAGGTTGCCGAAGGAGGGGTAGATCCGCTCCAGGTAGTAGTCGCGCTCCGCCTCGGGGATGTCGGCCGCGGCGCGGGTGTCGCCCTTGGCCGTGGGGACCCAGATGCGGCCGTCGTTGCGCAGGGACTCGCTCATCAGGGTGAGCTTGGACTGGTGGTCGCCGGTGCGCGGGATGCAGGTGGGGTGGATCTGCGTGAAGCAGGGGTTGGCGAAGTACGCGCCGCGCCGGTGCGCCCGCCAGACGGCGGTCGCGTTGGAGTTCATGGCGTTGGTGGAGAGGTAGAAGACGTTGCCGTAGCCGCCGCTCGCCAGCACCACGGCGTCCGCGTAATAGGTGGAGATCTCGCCGGTGATCAGGTCGCGCGCGACGATGCCGCGGGCCACGCCGTCGACGACGATCAGGTCCAGCATCTCGGTGCGGGCGTGCATATCGACGTTGCCCGCGGCGATCTGCCGGGAGAGCGCCTGGTACGCGCCGAGGAGCAGCTGCTGGCCCGTCTGACCGCGGGCGTAGAAGGTGCGGGAGACCTGGACGCCGCCGAAGGAGCGGGTGTCGAGGAGGCCGCCGTACTCGCGGGCGAAGGGGACGCCCTGGGCCACGCACTGGTCGATGATCTCGACGGAGATCTGGGCGAGGCGGTGGACGTTGGACTCGCGGGCGCGGAAGTCGCCGCCCTTGACGGTGTCGTAGAAGAGGCGGTGCACCGAGTCGCCGTCGTTGCGGTAGTTCTTCGCGGCGTTGATGCCGCCCTGGGCGGCGATGGAGTGGGCGCGGCGCGGGGAGTCGGAGAAGCAGAACTGGACCACGTGGTAGCCCTGTTCGGCGAGTGTCGCGCCGGCCGCACCGCCCGCCAGGCCGGTGCCGACGACGATGACGGTGTGCTTGCGGCGGTTGGCCGGGTTGACGAGCTTCGCCTCGAAGCGGCGGCGGTCCCAGCGGTCCGCGACGGGGCCTTCGGGGGCCTTGGTGTCGGCCACGGGCTCGCCGGTCGTGTAGCCGGCGTAGTGCGGGTGTGGTTCGTGCCCGTGCTGCTCGCGCTCGTGCTGCTCGCGCTCGTGCGGCTTGTGCCCGTGCTGCTGGTGGTCGTGCTGCGGGTCGCTCATGGTCAGTTCACCACTCCGGTCATGACGGCTACGGGGACGGACACGAAGCCGGCGAAGAGGACGAGGGCCAGCCCGTTGGCCAGGAACTTCAGCGTCCGCTCGCGTCGGGCGCTGCCCGCGCCGAGGGTCTGCGCCGCGCTCCAGAAGCCGTGCCGGACGTGCAGGCCGAGGGCGGCCATCGCCACGATGTAGATGGTGTTCCCGTACCAGGTGGAGAAGGTGGAGAGGACGTTCTCGTACGGGTGCCCGGCCCAGGCGCGCTCGTTGACGGTGAGCGTGGTGAGGTCGAGGAGGTGCCAGACGATGAAGAGGCCGAGGATGATCCCGCCCCAGCGCATCGTGCGGGTGGCGTAGCTCGCGCGGCGGCGCTTGTGGGCGTACTTCACCGGGCGGGCCTTGATGTCGCGGCGGCTGAGCTGGTAGGCGGACACGGCGTGGGCGGCGACCGCGGCGAGCAGGACCACGCGGACGATCCACAGCGCCCACTCGTGGTGCAGGAAGGGCGAGCCGAGGGTGCGCAGCCAGTGGGCGTAGCCGTTGAACTCGTCCGCCCCGAAGAAGATCTTGAGGTTGCCGAGCATGTGCACGACGAGGTAGCCGAGCATGATCAGGCCGGACACGGCCATCACGGACTTCTTGCCGACGGAGGAGTCCCAGATCGTTCGCGTGATGGACGGCCGTCGATCCGTCCGCGTTGCCAGAGCCATGTCCTCGACGGTAAGGACGAAGGTCCCGAAAGGTCCAAGACATGATGGAGCTGATCTCGATAGCCACTGCCTATCCAGGGCGATAGCCTGGGCCGATGCAGTTCCAGCAGCTCCTCTACTTCGTGGCCGTCGCCGAGACCCGGCATTTCACCCGGGCCGCGGAGCGGGTGCACGTGGCCCAGCCCTCACTCTCCCAGCAGATCAAGGCGCTCGAACGGGAACTGGGGGCCGAGCTGTTCAGCCGGGCGCGGGGCAACATCACGCTGACCGACGCGGGCGAGACGCTGCTGCCGCTGGCCCGGCGGATCCTGGCGGACGCGGACACCGCGCGACTGGAGGTCCAGGAGCTGGCGCAGCTGCGCCGGGGTCGCGTCCGACTGGGTGCCACGCCGAGCATCTGCACCGGCCTGCTGCCGGACGTCCTGCGGACCTTCCACGACGCGCACCCGGGGATCGAGCTCCTGATCGAGGAGAGCGGCTCGCTCGACCTCGTACGGGAGCTGGCGCGCGGGGCCCTGGACCTGGCTCTGATCGCCCTGCCGCTGCCCCCGTCGGCTCCGGCCCTGACCACGGTGGAGCTGCTGACGGAGGACCTCGTGGTGGTCTCGTCCGCGGAACGCCCGGCGCCCGGCGGGGGCGGCGAGCTGACCATCCCGGGGCTGCGGGACGAGCCGATGGTGATGTTCCGGCACGGCTACGACCTGCGGGAGCTGACTGTGGCGGCCTGCCGCGCGGAGGGCTTCGAGCCGGTCTTCACCGTGGAGGGCGGCGAGATGGACGCGGTCCTCGGCTTCGTCCGGGCGGGGCTCGGTATCGCGGTGGTCCCGGCGATGGTGGTGGACCGCGCCGGTCCGGGCCTGCGGGTGACCCCGCTGGCCGGCTCGCCGCTGCGCCGCACGATCGCCCTGGCTCACCGCACCGACGTTGCTCCGCCGCGCGCGGCCCGCGAGCTGAAGCGCATACTCACCGGCTGACCCCGCCGACGCCCCGGCCGACGCCGCGGCCGGAGCCAGGGCCGGAGCGTCGGCGAGGCGGGCGCAGACACGGTCATTCCGCGGCGGAGGCCCGGGCCGAATCCGGGGCTGGGGCCGGGGCCGGGGATATGGGCAGGGCCCTGTCGAGGCCGTCGGCCAGCATCGCGAAGGCTTGATCGGCGTCGGCCACCGCTGCCGGGTAGGCCTCGTCGGCGCTCCGGCCGGAGTCGATCCGCCGGAAGTTCTCCCGGCCCAGCTCATGGCGGACCGCCACCAGGTGCATCGCCGCCAGGCGGGCGGCGAGCGGGGTCAGCGCCTCTGCCTCGAACACGGCGGCGAGCAGATCCACTTCACGGTCGGTGTAATGCCTCAGCCGGCTCTGCAGGCTGGCGGTGCTGTAGAGGAGCCGCTGGAAGGCGACCACGTTCGGATGGTCGCACAGCCCGGTGATCGGGTCCCGCTCGGCCAGGGCCGCCAGGAAGTGCGCGCGCATCGCGCCGGCCGGCGTCCGACCGGCGGGCCGGTCGCGCACGATGCGGGCCGCCTCGTCCTGATGGTCGGCGAACCGGTCGAGCAGCAGGTCCTCCTTGCTCGGGAAGTACCGGAAGAGGGTGGGCTTGGAGACCTCGGCCGCGGCGGCGACCTCCGCCACCGACACGGCATCGAAGCCCCGCTCCAGGAAGAGCTCCAGCGCCGTCGCCGCCAGCTGGCGACGCGTACGGAGCTTCTTGTTCTCGCGCAGACCCGTCGTGTTCTCCATGCGCACAGCGTAGCACGGATTGGTGACCGAGTTATTTTTTTAACCGGGTTGCTTTTTCTCTCGAGAGCCGCTTTCCTTGAGGCAACGACGAGGAGAGGACATCCCATGACCGATGTACTGATCACCGGCTCCGGCCCCACGGGACTGACGCTCGCCTGCGACCTCGCACGGCGCGGGGTCGCCGTGCGCGTCATCGACCGGCGCAGCGCGCCCCACCGCGAGTCCCGCGGCAAGGGGCTGCTGCCGGGCAGCCTCGAGATCTTCGAGGAGCTCGGGGTGCTCGAGACCCTGGCCGCCATCGGCAGCCGCAGGGTGGTCCTGCGCAAGTACTTCGACGGGGAACACATCAACGACACTCCCACCGACGCGGGGCTGCTGATCGGGCAGTGGCAGATCGAGGCGGCCCTGCGCGACCGGCTCGCCGGGCTGGGCGTGCGGGTCGAGTACGGATCGGAGCTCGCCGGAATCACCCAGGACGGGTCCGGGGTGCGCGCGGAGCTGGCTGACGGCACCGTGATCGGCGCCCGCTATCTCGCCGGGTGCGACGGCGGGCGCAGCACCACCCGCAAGCTGCTCGGCATCCCGTTCGAGGGCAACGGTCAGGAGGAACCCGCGATGGTCCTCGGGGACGTCAGCGCGCCGGGGCTCGGCCGGGACGTCTGGCACCAGTGGTTCACCTCGGAGGGCAGCGGGATCCTGCTCTGCCCGATGCCGGGGACGGACTCCTTCCAGCTGCAGGCCTCGCCCGAGCGCAACGACCGGGGTGAACCGCTGCCGCCCTCCCTGGAAGGCTTCCAGCGGCTCTTCGACCGCCACGCACGGGTGCCGGGGATCCGGCTCGCCGAGGCCACGTGGATCTCGGCCTGGCGGGTCAACGTCCGCATGGCCACGCGGATACGGGAGGGCAGGGCCTTCCTCGCAGGGGACGCCGCCCATGTGCAGCCGATAGCCGGCGGGCTCGGCATGAACACCGGCATCCAGGACGCGGCGGCCCTCGGCAGGACGCTGGCGGCGGCCCTCACCGGGGACGCCGGGGAGGAGGTGCTCGACGCGTACGAGGCGGAGCGGCTGCCGGTGGCCGCGGAGGTCCTGGCTGACACGGCCGAGCGGTACGAGCGGGTCCTGGAGGCCGTCCGGACCCCCGGCCGCGGGACGGAGGTCGGCCTGGAGCGGGCATGAGTCGGCGCAGGCCGTCGCAGGCCCGGCTCCCGGATCCGCCCTCCCGACGGCGGACGTCAGGAGGGCGAGGGCACCGCGTCCGAGAGGGACAGGGTGTGGATGCGGTCGGGGGCGCCGGGCCGGGCGTAGTACCAGCCCTGCGCGGTGTCGCAGCCGAGGGCGCGCAGCTGGGCGGCCTGGACTCCGGTCTCCACGCCCTCGACGGTGACCGCGAGTTCGAGGCTGTGGGCCAGGGCGACGATGCCCTCCACGATCTTGACGTCGACCGGGTTGGCGGGCTGCTGCTGCATCCCCTGGGTGAAGGAGCGGTCGAGCTTGAGGACGCTGACCGGCAGCCGCCGCAGGTTGGCCAGGTTCGAGTAGCCGGTGCCGAAGTCGTCGAGCGCGATGTCCACGCCGAGGGCGGCGAGCCGGCGCAGCGGCTCCAGGAGTTCGTCGTCGGCTCCTATCAGGGCCGATTCGGTGACCTCCAGGCACAGGGCGCCCGGGGCGAGGCCGGACTTCTCCAGCACCGCCACGGTGTCGGCGACCAGGCCCGGGTGGTGCAGTTGGGTCGGCGAGAGGTTGACGTTGATCCGCAGGGCGGCGCCTCCGTGCTCGCGCTGCCAGATGCGGGCCTGGCGGACCGCCTCCTCCAGGACCCAGCGGCCGAGCGGCACGATCAGCCCGGTCCGTTCGGCGAGCGGGATGAAGCGGTCCGGGCCGAGGACCCCGTACTGCGGGTGGGACCAGCGCACCAGCGCCTCGGCCCCGTGCACGCTGCCGTCGCGCATGTGGACCAGCGGCTGGTACTCGATGAAGAACTCGCCGCGTTCCAGCGCCGCCGGCAGGGCGTTGGTCAGGCCGTGGCGGGTGATCGCGCGGGCGTCGGCCTCGGCGTCGGCGAATTCGAAGCGGTTGCCGCCGGCCGCCTTGGCCCGGTACATCGTGATGTCGGCGCTGCGCAGCACCTCCGCCGGGGTGCGTTCCCTGGCCGGGCCCTCGACGATGCCGATGCTGCCCCGGACCGAGAGCTCCCGGCCCTCCAGCGGGATCGGCGTGGACAGGGCCGCCAGGATGCGGACCGCGAGGTCGGTCACCTTCTGTTCGGTGTCGGCGCCGGTGGTCAGGGCGACGAACTCGTCACCGCCGAGCCGGGCGACGACCTCACCGGGGCCGGTCGCGCAGCTCTGCAGCCGGTCGGCGACCTCCACCAGCAGCCGGTCCCCCGCCGAGTGCCCGAGGCTGTCGTTGACCGCCTTGAAACCGTCGAGGTCGAGGTAGCACAGGCCGTACCGGTCACCGCCGGCCCCGCTCAGGGCCTTCTCCAGCCGTTCGAAGAACAGCGTCCGGTTGGGCAGGCCCGTGAGGGCGTCGTGGGTGGCCTCGTAGCGCAGGCGCAGATTCAGCAGCCGGCGCTCGGTGGTGTCCTCCATCAGCGCCAGCTGGTACTGCGGCTTCCCCTCGGCGTCGCGCAGCAGCGACACCGTCAGATTGGTCCAGAGCACGGTCCCGTCGTGCCGGTAGTACGGCTTCTCCACGCGGTAGCTCTCGCGCTCGCCGCGCACCAGCTCGCCGTACATCCGCCAGACGTGGGGGGTGTCGTCGGGGTGCCCCCACTCGCTGACGTTGCGGCTGCGGACGTGTCCCTCCAGCCCGCCGAACATCTGCAGCAGGGTGTCGTTGACCTCCAGCACGTTCCCGTCGAGGTCGGCGATGCCGATGCCGACGGCCGCGCCCTCGAAGACCGC
The DNA here is from genome assembly GCF_045160505.1 of Streptomyces sp. NBC_00029. Classification (NCBI taxonomy): domain Bacteria; kingdom Bacillati; phylum Actinomycetota; class Actinomycetes; order Kitasatosporales; family Streptomycetaceae; genus Streptomyces; species Streptomyces sp. NBC_00029. The sequence goes on along the minus strand of NZ_CP108292.1, from coordinate 7,563,643 downwards.
CCGGAAGCGTTCCTCGCTCGCGTGCAGGGCCTGCTGCGCGTCGGTGCGGGCGGTCAGTGCGGAGCGCGCGATGGCCTCCTGCTCCCGGAGGGTGCGCTCGCGCAGGGCCCGGGCATATCCCGCCGCGATGCCGTGCTGGAGCCGGGCGCAGCGGGACCGGTACTCCTCGGTGCCCTCCACGCCGGAACCCTCGGGCCCGTCCGGGCCGCAGTAGAGCACCAGGTACGACTCGATCACCCCGAGGGTGCCGGCCAGGGCCTCGGGGTCGGTGCAGTGCACGGCGACGAGTTCCGCCCCGACCTGCTGGGCGATCGAGGCGTCGAAGGGCCTGGCGTGCAGGGCGCCGGTGAGCGTCCGGGTCAGGGGGAGGAGGTGCCGTTCGAACTCGGTGCGGGTCAGTGAGGTCGCCGTGACGGGGAAGATCGCCCGTCCCCAGATCGTCGCGAAGCGCGCGATCCGGTCCTCGATGCCACCGTGCGGAGCCGCCGCGGACTCCGTGGCCGGTGCCGCGGCGGGCGCCGCGGTGGCGCCCGGCGCGCCCGCCGTCTGTGCCGGAAGTCTCACGCCTTGCGTCCCACGCCGCCGAAGCCCGAGAAGGCGTAGGGGTCCTCCGGCGTCTCTGCGTCCTCCCCGTCCACCGGCCGGTCCGGCCGCCAGTCGGGCATGGACACCAGGCCGGGCTCCAGCAGCTCGAACCCGTCGAAGAAGCCCCTGATCTCCTCCCCGGAGCGCATGACGAGGGGGTTGCGGATGTCCCGGTACACGCCCACGGTGCCGCCCGCGACCTCCGCGGGGAGCGGGATCCCCTCGTACGAGGCGTGCGTGAGGATCAGGAGGCTGCCGGGAGCCAGCGCGTCGCGCAGCTCGGCGACGGCGGCGTACGGGTCGTCCGCCTCCTCCAGGAAGTGCAGGACGGCGACGAGCAACAGGGCGACCGGGCGGCCGAGGTCGAGCAGCCGGGTCACCTCGGGGGCGGCCAGGATCTCCCTGGGCTTGCGCAGGTCGGCGGCGACGATGCCGGTGTGCTCGTCCCCCGTGAGGACGGCGCGGCTGTGCGCGACGGCCACCGGGTCGTGGTCCACGTAGACGACGCGGGCCTGCGGGGTCGCGGCCTGGGCGATCTCGTGGACGTTGCCGAAGGTGGGGATGCCGGAGCCGATGTCGAGGAACTGCGTGACGCCCTCGGCCACGGCGTGCCGGACGGCGCGGCGCATGAATGCCCGGTTGGCCTGCATGATCTTGGGCAGTCCCGGCATGAATTCCATGGCACGCCGTGCCGTCTGCCGGTCGACCTCGAAATTGTGGGACCCGCCCAGGTAGTAATCATAGATGCGGGACACGCTCGGCACCGATATGTCGATGCCTGGCGGGGCCCAGGCGGGGCGCTCCATCGGGGTCTCCAAGCGTTGGTCCTGCGGTCGTCCGTCCGAGGTCGGACTCCTGTCCGAGCCGAATGTACTGATCATTTCCCAACAGGGCGAGCAAAAGCGGAAATTGGCGATCCGTTCTTCGTCACACACCAAAGGCGCCATCACGCCGGGTGAGGGAATGACCGATACCGACAAGTCCCTTATGGGAATTGTTCGGTGGGCGATCGACCTCACCTCACCACCGCCCCAGAAGTGGCTCAAACCTCTCTGGTCACGGGTCCACCCGTTCAGGCGAACCGGGGCCGAGCCTCGCGTGCCCGGGCGCGCGCGGGCCCATGCTCCCGGGGTGAACAGAGCCTGTGCCAGGCGCCTGCTGGCAGTCCCGGTCCTGCTGTGGGCGGCCTTGACCGTCACGCCGGCCGTGGCTGATAGCCGCGCCTACGCGACGACCGACTCCGGCGACGGCCCGGCCGCCACCGCGGTGGCCGCCGTGGCCGGCGACAGCGACCGCGGACGCGGCCCGCGTGGCGGACATCACGGTGACGACCAGGGCTCCGACCACGGGAAACGTCGCGGGGGCGGCCATGGCGGGGGCCGTCACGGCCACCCCCACTGCCCACCGCCGCCGCCCCCTCCACCGTGCCCGCCGAAGCCGCCGCCGAAGCCCACGCCGCCACCCGAGCCGACGCCCACTCCACCGCCGCCCGAGCCGACTCCACCCCCGCCGCCCCCTCCCCCACCGCCCCCGCCGAAACCGGCACCGAAGCCCGTACCGAAGCCCGCCCTCCCGAAGCCGCCACCGCCCGAGCCGGCGCCACCGCCACCTCGCGTGGTCAGGGCTCCCGCACCGCCACCACCAGCCCCACCCGCACCACTGCCACCACCCGCCCCAGAGGTGAAACCCGCACCGCCGAAACCGGTGGCCCGCCCCGTGTATCGCGCCGCGGCCCGCAAACCCGTCGAGCACCACATCTCGCCGGTGACTTTCACCCTGATGACCGCCGCACCCGCGGTGCTCGCGATCGTCGCACTGCGTCCCCGCTAGCGCTTCTTCCGCCCGACCAGTAACCGATTGGGAGTCATCTTGTCGGAATGGCTCGTCCTGTCCATCGCGATGGCCGCGGCTTGCGCCGTGGTGCTGTCCATCGCCTTCTTCAACCACAGCAGGATCGGCGATGACGACGATCCGAACGAGACCCCGGACGTCATCGAGTACATGACGATGATGATCGGGGTGATCTATGCGATCGTGCTGGGCCTGGCGATCGCCGGAGTCTGGGAGGGCCGCGGAGCCGCCCAGGAATACGTGCGCCAGGAGGCGCAGGCCCTGCACGAGATCAGCGTCCGCTCCGAGGTCTACCCGGCCGAGGTGCGCACCAGGATCCGGTCCGACGTCGACGCCTACGTGACCTACGTGGTGGACACGGAGTGGAAGCGCATGGCCGACCACGGCGAGCTCACCGAACGGGGCGGGGAGCTGCTGGAACGTATCCGCCGGGACGTCACCGACTACGAGCCGCAGACCGACCACGAGGGGCAGGCGTACCAGCCTCTGGTCGACCAGGTCGCGGTGGCCGACGACGCCCGCAGTGCACGCGGCCAGAGCGCCGGGGCCACCATGCCGGGGGTGGTGTGGTTCGGGCTGATCGCCGGGGCCCTGGTGACGGTCGGCCTGATCTTCACCCTGCAGATCAGGCGGTCGTTCCGGGAGTTGCTGCTGGCGGGCCTCTTCAGCGCCCTCATCGCGTTCCTGCTGTTCCTGATCTGGGACTTCGACGCGCCGTTCGGCCGGGGCGTCGCCGCCACCGCCGAACCCTTCCTCGCCCAGTTCTCCCACTTGGACCTCGGCGGCTAGGCGGCCGGCCCGTCCCTTGGGGACCGAGCCGGATCGATCCGGACCGGCCCGGCCCGGACCCGACCGGACCCGACCGGGCCCGGTCCGGGCCGCCCGCAAACCGGGGACGGGCCTCCGGTCCCCGGTTCGGCCTACGGTCATGCCCCATTCGCCCGTTCCTGATCGCGGGTCACCGTACCCGGACCTAGCGTGTCGGACATCGAGGCGCACGACCCCCCACGTGCGGAAACCGTTCCGCGGCTGCTCCTCGGGGATCCGGAGAACCAACCATGGGTGCGATACGAACCTCCGCCACCGCCCTGCTGAGCGCCGGCGCCACGGGCGCCGTCCTCGCGCTCGGCGTCCTCGGTGCGCCCGCCGCGACCGCCGCCGAGGCCCAGCCCGCCATCACGTCGTTCGGCTTCACCCTCACGCCTTCGACCGTCGCCCCCGGGGGGCAGACGGTCCTCGCGGTCAGCCGTTGCAACGCCGCCTACGCCACCGCCTCCTCCGGGGTCTTCGACACCGTGAGCATCGCGCGCGGCCAGACCGTACGGGTCACCGTGGACCGGGACGCCCGGCGCGGAGCCGTCTACTCGGTCTCCTTCACCTGCAACGGGGAGACCGGCTCGGCCGATCTGACGATCGCCGGCGGCACGACCCTGCCGACCACGAGCTCCACGCGCACCGCCATCGGCGGTGCCGCCACGCCGACCCCCGCTTCCGCCCTCGGTGTGCGCGGCGGCCTCGGCGGCAGCGTGGCGGGCATGGATCCCGTGGAGCTCGGCGCCGGCGCCGGACTGTTCCTCGCCGCCGCGGGCGGCACCGTCTTCGCCCTGCGCCGCAGGGGGTCCGACCGCAGCCACTGAACCCACCGGACATCCCCCGCTACCGCCGGTCGCCCCGAGTCCTCGTCAGGACTCGGGGCGACCGGCGGTAGCGGGGGATCTGCGTCCGGGGAGATACCTGGATGCCCCTGCCCGTCAGGCCCGGCTGCGCAGCGGACGGCGACGGCGCAGCACGTGTGCACCGGCGCCGAGGGCCGCCGAGCCGACGAGACCCGCGCCGATGGCGGTCTCGGCGGTGGACGGGCCGAAGGATCCGCCGATACCGCCCTGCGAGGGGTTGCCCTCGAGGATCGTGAAGCGGTGCGTGGCCACCAGGCTGCTGTCGTTGCACTTGACCGACAAGGTGTGGTGACCCGGCGAGGCGTGGTTGAAGATCCGGACGTTCGCGAAGCCGATCGACCCGGCGGACAGGTTGGCGGGCGGAAAGTTTCCGTGCGACGTGACGGTGCCGCCGTGTCCGCAGCCCGCCGCGCTCACCTGCATCGTGGCGCCCTGGTGCACGGAGTACGGGTTGACCGAGATGTTGCTGGGACCGTTCCCGCCCCCGTTGCCACCCCGGCCGCCGGGATCCTGGTTCGCGGAGGCGAGTGGGGCACTGAGGCCGATCGCGGCGCAGGCTGCCGCCGTCACGGTAAGAGCGCGCAAAACACGCATGATGGAACCTCCAGCGGGAAGCGCCCCGGAGCGTCGGCCCCGGATGATCGACGAGAACGCCTCCCACGTCGAACCCTCGGGTCGTCCCGCAATCTGCGCATTTCCGGCTTTGGGCCGCCCGGTTGAGCGACACGCCGAAGCGCCGACGGCGCAACTGACGGATCCGCAGGTCACGACCCGTCAGGCATTTATGTGACGATTACCTGGATGGGCGCACCCCGTCCGGCCCCCTCCGGGTGGCGGCCACCCGTTCGCCCCTCCCCCCTCGCCGTCCTGCCGACCCGGCCTTAGCGTGCGTGAAGTAGGGCGTACTGGGGCGGGACGGGAACGCGGGTCGGGACCCCCGCGTCGGGAAGGGAGAACGATGGGCGAGGACGAGACCGGGCAGTCGCGCAAACGCTCACCGTGGGGCGCGCTCGCCCTGGTCATGCTCACCGGCCTCGCCATGGTGCGAAACGGTGTGAACCTCGACGACGGGCCGCCCCAGCCCACCGCGGCCTCCGCCGTCGCGGTGACGGGCGGCCGGCTGCCCGCGGCCGCACCGAGGCCGCCGGCGGACATGGAGGTGCTGGAGCACTCGTCGGTACAGCGCGTCCGCATCCCCACGATCAACGTGGACGCGCCGGTGATGACGGTCGGGCTGGACGCGGAGGGCTGGATCGACGCCCCGCCCCCGCAGGACCGCAATCTCGCCGGCTGGTACCTCAACGGCATCTCGCCGGGCCAGCAGGGCTCGGCGGTGATCGTGGGCCACGTGGACAACGCGCAGGGCCCCGCGGTCTTCTACGGCCTGGGCTCGGTCAAGCCGGGCAACCGCATCGAGGTGGAGCGCTACGACGGCCGCACCGCGGTGTTCGAGGTCTACGGCGTGGAGGTGTTCTCCAAGGAGGCCTTCCCCGGAGCCCGGGTGTACGGGGACACCGGGCATCCGGAACTGCGCGTGATCACCTGCGGCGGCGGATACTCCAAGGCCCGCGGCTACGACGGCAACGTGGTCGTCTTCGCCCGCATGGTGGAGGCCCGCTGAGCCCCGGACCGTCCAAAGCGTCCGGCGCGGCCGGCCCCCGGTTCAGCGGGGCGGCAGCGCCGGGAGCGTCATCCGGTAGCCCTGCGCGAGCAGTTGGGGCAGGTACGAGGAGATGGCCTGGACGCTCTGCGAGCGGTTGCCGCCCGCGTCGTGCGAGAGGACGATCACGCCGGGCGCGGCGCCTCCCAGGACCCGGGAGATGATCGTCGTGGTTCCCGGTTCCTTCCAGTCCAGGGTGTCCACGGTCCAGGCGAGCGGCTCCATGCCCAGCTCGGCCCCGATCTCGAAGGCGGCGCGGTTCCAGGCTCCGTAGGGTGCCCGGAACCACACAGGCGCCTCTCCGACGGCCTTGTGCACGACCTCGCTCGTGCGGCCGATCTCGGAGGCGAGAGCGGGCCGGCTGAGCTTGGGGATGAGCGGATGGGTCCAGGTGTGGTTGCCGATGACGTGGCCCTCGTCGACCATCCGGCGCAGCAGGTCCCGGTTCTCGGTGGCCATCTCCCCGCAGACGAAGAACATGGCGCGTACGCCGTACCGGGCGAGCGTGTCGAGGATGGCGGGGGTGTAGCGGGGGTCCGGGCCGTCGTCGAAGGTGAGCACCATGCCGCTCGACGCGGCGGCCTCGGCGGACAGTTCCAGGATGGGCCGGGTCCGTACGGCCGGCTTCGCGGCGGCCTGGCGCACCGGTGCCTCGGCGGTCATGGGCCGCAGCCGGTACGACTTCTCCGGCATCCCCTGCGCCCGCAGCCCCGGCGCACCCGCCGCGGGCTGCGCCCCCGGCCCGCCCGGTGACCCGGAACCGGGCCCGCCACCCGCTCCGGGGCCCGGGGCGCCGTCCTCACCACCCACCCCGATCAGGCCGGTGGCGGCGGCGACCCCGAGGAAGACGGCGGTGCGCAGGACCGTGCGCCGCCCTACTGTCGGCTCGTCGTTTTTCATTATTACTACGTATCAACGACATGGCCGAAGTTGTCGAGAGGCGCGGACGCACCCTCTTCCCCTCACCCGCTCGGCCCACGCCGGGGGCCGTCCCCGGACGGGCCGGCGGAGCGGTCAGCCGCGGCGGACCAACGGGAACGGGAGCGTCTCGCGGATCGTCAGGCCCGTCAGGAACATGACGAGGCGGTCCACGCCGATGCCCAGGCCGCCGGTGGGCGGCATCGCGTACTCCAGGGCGTCCAGGAAGTCGTTGTCGAGTTCCATCGCCTCCGGATCGCCGCCCGCCGCGAGCAGCGACTGGGCGGTGAGGCGGCGGCGCTGTTCCACCGGGTCGGTCAGCTCCGAGTAGGCGGTGCCCAGTTCGGTGCCGAAGGCGACCAGGTCCCAGCGCTCGGCGAGCCGGGGGTCCCGGCGGTGCTGGCGGGTGAGCGGGGAGACGTCGGTGGGGAAGTCCTTGTAGAAGGTGGGCAGCTTGGTGCGCTCCTCGACGAGGCGCTCGTACATCTCCAGCACCACGTCGCCGCGGGTGTCCTCGGGGGCGTGCGGGACGGACGCGCGGTCGCACAGCCTGCGCAGCGCCTGTTCCTCGGTGTCGGCGTCGACCTCCTCTCCGAGAGCCTCGCTGATGGCTCCGTACATGGTCTTGACCGGCCAGGTTCCGGAGATGTCGTGGACGACGAGCTTCCCGTCCGGTCCGGCCTTGTGGGCGATGGGCGAGCCGAAGGCGGCGGTGGCGGCGCCCTGGATCAGCTCGCGCGTCAGGTTGAGCATGACGTCGTAGTCGGCGAAGGCCTGGTAGGCCTCCAGCATCGTGAACTCGGGGTTGTGCTTGTAGGAGACGCCCTCGTTGCGGAAGGTGCGGCCCATCTCGAAGACCTTCTCCATGCCGCCGACGCAGAGCCTCTTGAGGTACAGCTCGGGTGCGATGCGCAGGTACAGGTCGAGGTCGTAGGCGTTGATGTGGGTGCGGAAGGGCCGGGCGTTGGCGCCTCCGTGGATCTGCTGGAGCATCGGGGTCTCGACCTCCAGGTAGCCGCGGTCGAGCAGTCCCTGGCGCAGGGCCTGGACCGCGCTGGAGCGGGCCCGTACGACGTCGCGCGCCTCGGGGCTCGCGACGAGGTCGAGGTAGCGGCGGCGGACGCGGGCCTCCGGGTCGGCGAGGCCCTTGCGCTTGTCGGGGAGGGGGCGCAGGCACTTGCCGGTGAGCTGCCAGGACCGGACCACGAGGGACAGCTCGCCGCTCCTGCTGGCGCCGGCCTCGCCGCTCACGAGCACGTGGTCGCCGAAGTCGACCTGGGAGGTGAAGGAGTCCAGTACGTCGGCCCCGGCCTCGTCGCGGGTGAGCATCAGCTGGATGTCGCCCGACCAGTCGCGCAGGACGGCGAAGACCACGCCGCCGAGGTCGCGTACGAGCATCACGCGCCCGGCGAGGGTGGCCTCGGCGCCGGTCCGGGAGCCGGGCGGGTGGGTGGGGTGGGCGGCCTTCAGCTCCGCGACCGTGTGCGTGCGCGGGCGGATGCCCACCGGGTAGGGGTCGGTGCCCGCCGCCCGGATGCGGTCCAGTTTGGCGTGGCGGACCCGGACCTGTTCGGGCAGCCGCTCGGCCTCGGCGCCCGCGGTCTCCTGCTCCACGGCGTCCAGGCCCATGGACTCGATGGAGGGCAGTCCCTCGGTGGTGGCGGGGGCCGTGAGGCCCTTGGGGTGGCCGTTGCCCCACAGGGTGCGCAGGCTGGGTACGGAGACGAAGCCCTCGGCGATGCCGGAGGCGAGGCTGACCCGGGCGAGCGAGCCGGCGTCCTGGTAGCAGAGGAACCGCGGGTACCACTCGGGGTTGTACTTGACGTTCGAGCGGTACAGCGCCTCCAGTTGCCACCAGCGGGAGAAGAAGAGGAGCAGTTTGCGCCACAGCTTCAGGACGGGGCCGGCGCCGATCCGGCCGCCCTCCTCGAAGGCGGAGCGGAAGACGGCGAAGTTGAGGGAGATCCGGTGCACGCCGAGGCCGGGGCACGCGGCGCAGAGCTGGGCGACCATGAACTCCATGACTCCGTTGGGGGCGGTGCGGTCGCGGCGCATCAGGTCGAGGGAGATGCCGTCCCTGCCCCAGGGGACGAAGGAGAGCAGGGCGATCAGTTCTCCCTTGCCGTCGAAGGCCTCGACGAGCAGGCAGTCCCCGTCGGAGCGGTCGCCGAGCCGGTCCAGGGCCATGGAGAAGCCGCGTTCGGTCTCGGTGTCGCGCCATTTGTCGGCGCTCTCCACGATCCTCTGCATCTCGTCCTGGGAGAGGGCGGAGTGGCGGCGGATGACGGTGGTGGCGCCCGTGCGCCTGACCCGGTTGACGGCCTGGCGCGTGACGCGCATGTCGCGCCCGTCAAGGTCGAAGTGGGCGACGTGCAGGATGGCCTCGTCGCCGAGCTGCAGTGCGCCGAGACCGGAGCGGGCGTAGGCGGTGGCGCCGTCCTCGGAGGCGCCCATGACGGCGGGCTGCCAGCCGTAGCGCCCGGCCACGGCCAGCCAGGCGTCGATGGCGGCGGTCCAGGAGGCGGGGTCGCCGACCGGGTCCCCGCTGGCGAGGCAGACTCCGGCCTCGACGCGGTAGGTGACGCCCGCCTTGCCGTTGGGGGCGAAGATGACGGCCTTGTCGCGCCGGGTGGCGAAGTAGCCGAGGGAGTCGCCCCGTCCGTAGGCGGCGAGGAGGGCGCGGATCCGGGGTTCCTCGTCGCCGTGCAGGGCGGCGGTCAGGCGCTGGGAGCGGAAGAGGGTCATGGCCGCGTTCAGCAGGGCGACGGCGCCGAAGAGGCCGAGCAGGAAGTACAGCGGGCGGGGCGGGTGGCCGTCGAACTGCCGGGCGGAGAAGAGCCCGCCGAAGACCTCCTTGGCGGCCCAGTCCAGCCACTGGCCCTTGGGCAGGGTGCCGGGGAAGAGGGCGACGAGCGCCCAGCCCGCGAGTACGGCGGCGAGCATGCCGAGGCCGAGCACGATCAGGGCGTGCCACAGGGCCCCGGGCCGGGAGGCGGCGTAGAACTCGTGGCGGGCGGCGATCAGCAGGGCCATCGCGGCGACGGCGACGGCCATGGAGGGGATGCCGATCCAGTAGTCGCCGACGGCCATCACCAGCACGTCGTCGAGGATCAGCAGGGCCAAGTAGGTGATGACGATCCACCAGGCGACCTTCTTGCGGGTGCCGAGGGCCGCGGCGAGGAGGAAGAGGAAGACGGCGTAGGCGAGGTTCGCGCTGACCGGGACGACGATCAGGTCGAGGAACCGCACGACGTGCCGCAGGAGCCGCCGCAGCGTGGGGGAGAGCGCGAGCAGGGCGCACAGCAGGCCGAGCGCTCCGAAGAACGCGCCGAATCCGTCGGGCACCCGGTTCAGGAAGCGGTTCCGGGTTCCGCGCGTCTCCTCCACGGTGGCACTCATGGTTCGCACTGTAGGGAGGGCGGGGCCGGTGCGCGCGCCGAGCGGATGCGCCCGTCCCGCGGGCCGGCCGGGCCGGCCCGGGACCTCCCCCGGCCGCGGCCGGGCCGCCGCCTCGTGGGCTCGGTGGCAATGTGCCTGGTCACGGCGGGCCGCCGGCCCGGCAGCGCTGTGGTTCCGTCGCCTCCCGCGCCCTGCGCTCCCCCGGCTACCTGCCCATGGTCAGGCCGTCCTTGGCGGCGCCGCGGCTGAGCACGGCCTCGCTGATGTCGTCGCGGGCGCTCTCGTAGTCCTCGCGGCCGGGGTCCTTGGCGAGGGCGTCGGGCAGGTGGACGACCCGGCCTGCGGACAGGTCCATCATCTGCGGCACGAACTCGGCCTTGGTGACCTGCCAGCGCTGCCCGGCGGCGGCCGGCGGTTCGAAGGTGAAGCGGCCGATCGACCCGTAGTTGCCCCGCATGTCGCGCGCGCCCGTGTGGTTGAACATCTCGCCGGCGACCTGATCACCCATGCCGTAGACGATCCAGGTCCCGTTGACCTTCTCGTAGGGCTGCGGGATGTGCGCGTGCGTGCCGAGGATCATGTCGATGTCGGGGCGGCCTCCGGTCTGCGAGGCGGTCAGCGCCCTGCCGAGCGAGAGCTGGGTCCCGTCCGGTTCGGTCTCCCACTCCGTGCCCCAGTGCACGCTCACCAGCACTACGTCCGCGCCCGCCTTCCGGGCGGCCCGCGCATCCGCGATGATCTTGTCCTGCTTCATCAGGTTGACTGCCCACGGCTGGCCCTCGGGCAGCGGGTAGCCGTTGGTGTCGTAGGTGTACGCGAGGTGGGCGACCTTGGCGGAGCCCGCCGTGTACGTGGTCACGGTGGCCGCCTCGGCGGCGGTCCGGGCCGAGCCGGCGTGCTTCAGCCCGACCTTGTCGAAGCGGTCCAGGGTGCGGCGCAGCCCCGCACCGCCGTCGTCCAGGGTGTGGTTGGAGGCCGTGGAGCAGCCGTCGTACCCGGCGTCCTTCAGCCCGTCGGCGACCTCCGGCGGGGACTTGAAGGCCGGGTAGCCGGAGAAGGGCCCGCCCTCCTCCCCGTAGATGGTCTCCATGTGGCAGAGGGCGAGGTCGGCCGCGGAGACCACGTTCCTGACTCCGGAGAACATCGGCCCGAAGTCGTACCCGGCGCCCTCCGCGTCGTTCGCCGCGCGCTGGATGACGGAGGTGTGCGGCAGTACGTCGCCGCTCGCGACCAGGGTGAAGCCCTTGGCGGCGGGCGATCCGGCGGCGCTGGAAGGGGTGGCCGGTGCGCCGGAGTCCCCGAGACGGGCGGGTGCGTTCCCGCCCGCCGAGCATCCGGCGGCGGCGGACAGCAGCAGGGCCGACAGGAGGGCGAGCACCTGCGGCCGGATTCGCGTGGTCATGGGCCCGACTCCCGACTCCCATTAATACGACTATCTGACATGTGATCACATGCAATCCATATAACTACACGCCGTAAGTCAAGGACCGGCTCCGCCGCACCGGCCGCGGCTCACCCGATCGGCGGGCACCGCCGTTCGCCGCGCCATTCGACCGTTCACCGCCCCGCACGGCCGCCCGGCGGACGACCGGGGTGCTTGGGCGCAAGGCCGCAGCCGGACGGTTCCGGGGCGGCTCCATGCAGGTCAGGGTGGAGGCGTCGCCACTTCCACGGCCCCCACGCACCCCGGAAGGAGCCCCTCGTGCCGCTCTCCCCCACCCTCCTGCGTACGGATCCCGAGGCGCTGGCCGAACTCCAGCGCGACCACGGGCGGGCCCTGTTCGGCTTCCTGGTCGGCCTCACCGCCGGGGACGCCCAGCGCGCGGAGGACCTCGTGCAGGAGACCCTCGTACGGGTCTGGCAGCACCCGGAGGCCCTGGCCAGCGGGCACGACTCCATGCGGCCCTGGCTGTTCACGGTGGCGCGGCGGCTCGCGATCGACGCCCGGCGGGCCCGGCTGTCCCGGCCGCTGGAGGTGGACCCGGAGGGACTGGAGCAGGCTCCCGAGCCCCAGGACGCGGTGGCCGGTTCGGTCACCGCGATCGACGTCAGGAGGGCCGTGGGGTCCCTGGGGCCGGAGCACCGCGAGGTGCTGATGCAGGTCTACTTCCGCGACCGGTCGGTGGCCGAGGCCGCCGCCGAACTCGGCATCCCGGCGGGCACCGTCAAATCCCGTATGTACTACGCCCTCCGCGCCCTGCGGAAGGACCTCCAGGGCTACGGATACGGTCTCGGCGCCTGATCCCGCGACCGGGGGACGGATCGCGTATCGCCGTGAACAGATGCGGACCGGACATAAAACGCGTCGATTTCGGCATCAGACCGTGCAAGTTGAGTAAACATCCCCCGCTCCGCGAGCCGCTCGGTGAAGGCTCAGGGCTGACGACGGGACGCTCGAAGCGCGGGAGAAGGTGGAACGGTGCAGCCCGAGGGTAGTAACGGCACCAGTGACGGCGGGCTCGCGGTGCCCATGGCCTGGCTGTACGCCGAGTACATCGCGGACGAACTGCTGCGCACGGGCCGGCTCATCCCGGTCAGCACGCTGGAGTTCCGGGCCGGACGGGACACGCTCGCCCTGACGATCTACCTCTCGGACGCCGCCGGCGAGCTCTCCGGGATCCGGGTGGTCTCACAGCTCGACGAATGGCTGTCGCTCACGGCGTACGGGCACCCCTGGCGCGACTGGGTGCACACCCGGTTCCTCGCCCTCGGCGAGGAGGCCCGCGAGCGCGGCGAACGCGAGGACCCCGACCTGGAACTGGCCCGAGCGGCATGGCGCTGGCTGGACGGCACCGAGCTGTTCGCCACCAACCTCGACCCCGGACTGCCCGACCACACCGACTTCCCGCCGGGCCTGGACGAGAACGCGCGCGTGTGGACCCCGGCCTGGCAACTCGGTCTGCCGCTCGGCCACTTGGCGATGCACCTGTTCTGAACCGGTGAACCGGGACGCACACGAGTGCCGTGACCCAGGTACAGGAGGCTGAACTCATATGATCAGCACACTCCTTACCTGGCGTGAAAGGCACTCCTCAGCTCCATGGACAGCAAAGCGATCGAGAACGCGCAGCGGGTTGCGGCGCGGGTGACGGCCGAAGCCGATGGTGACGCCTGGAAGGAACACCACTGGACCGTGGCCCGCTTCCTGGCCGGCTCCCGCTCGGCCGCGGAGGAGGACCACTGGAGGCGGCAGCTGGGCGACTGGCGGGAGCGGCTCACCGCCTCCCTCGCGGCGGACGCCTTCGCCGAGGTCGCCGAACTGCAGGAGCTCCTCCTGGGCTGGCTCCTGACGGAACTCCGGCGCAGTGACGACGCCCTGGGCTCGCTGCTGGCGCTGTACCCACTGCCCCGGCCGAAGCGGGAACCGCGTTCCGTCTTCCCCATGCCGGCGTCGGAAGTCTATGGCGACGGGCCCGAGTTCTACTTCGGCGACGTCTTCGCCTTCGTCACCGACTACCTCGCGGTCACGGTCCGCCGCCCCTTGGACGGTACGTCCGCGACCTGGTGTCCGACGTGGTGGGAACACCCGGAGGCGGGGGCCCGGCTGTCCGCGCTCTGGCTGGCCTGGGAGCACCTGCGGCACGATTCGGCCCTCGGCATGACGACGTGGTGGATCCAGCACGCCGATCCGCACCTCAAGGTCCTGATGGACCCCCGGCAGGGCCCGTTCGCCTCCTGCTCCCCCTCGAAGGGGCACACGCCGACACCGCTCGGCCCGCTCCCGGTGGACCCGTACGAGCCGGCGTAGGCCTCCTCCGGACGCCCGCTACGTCCGGTCGGCCGGATCCATCACCAGGCCGGTGAAATCGGCCTCGTTGCGCTCCGCCCGGGTGACGTACCAGCGGGCGACGATCCACATCACCGGGTACACCAGCAGGCCGAGCACCACCCAGACCAGCGGCTCCGAAGCGTCGCGCGACAGCGCGAACACCAGCGGCAGCGTCCCCACCAGCGACACGAGCGCCGCCAGCGCCCCCAGAGCGGCGCGCAGCTGGCTGCGCATGAGGGCCCGTACGTAGGTGGCCCCGAGGGTGGTCTGCTCGGAGATCTCCGAGCGGGCGGGGGTGTGCTGGGGCGGCCGGCGGCGGGCGCCCCGGGGAACCCCGGTGACGATCTCGCGCCGGGGCGGCGACTGCTGCTGCTCCTCGGCCATGGTGGCGGAGTCTACGCAGCGGCCTGCTATTTGAGGAGGCGCGAGAGCCGGCGGTCGGCGAGCGGCTTCCCGCCGGTCTGGCAGGTGGGGCAGTACTCGAGCGAGGAATCGGCGAAGGACACGGAGCGGACGGTGTCCCCGCACACCGGGCACGGCTCCCCGGCCCGGCCGTGCACCCGCAGCCCGCTCTTCTTCTCGGCCTTGAGCTTTCCGGCGGCGACGCCGTGGGCCCGCCCGACGGCCTCGCGCAGGGTGCCCTGCACGGCCTCGTGGAGCTGGGTGAGCTGTTCCTCGGTGAAGGACGCGGCGAGCTTGAACGGCGAGACCCGGGCCGCGTGCAGGATCTCGTCGCTGTAGGCGTTGCCGATGCCCGCGATCACGCTCTGGTCCCGCAGGACCCCCTTGATCTGGCGCCGCTCCCCCGCGAGCAGTGCGGCGAAGGCGTCCCGGTCGAATCCCTCGGCGAGCGGGTCCGGGCCGAGGCGGGCGATGCCGGGCACCTCCTGCGGGTCGTGGACCACGTACACGGCGAGGCGCTTCTGGGTGCCGGCCTCGGTGAGGTCGAAGCCGCCGCCGCCCACGAGGGAGACGCGCAGTGCGAGCGGTCCCTTGCCGGGGCGCGGCGGCTGCGCGGGCAGGGTGTCCTGCCAGCGCAGCCAGCCGGCCCGGGCCAGGTGCGTGACGAGGTGGAGCTCGCCGACCGGGAGGGCCAGGAACTTGCCGTACCGGGCGGTGGCGCCGGCCGGCTGCCCCTCGAGGGCGGTGAGCGGAGGGTCGTACGTCTTGAGCACGCTCACGGCGAGCGGGAGGACGCGCTCGACCACCCGCCCGGTGAGGTGCTCGTCGAGGTACTCCCGCAGGGCCTCGACCTCGGGCAGTTCCGGCATGGTCCCAGCCTGCCGCCGCCTCAGGCGAAGCGCGAGCTGGGCACCGGCCCGGGAGAGGCGACGTGGTCGCGCGGGCCGGTGAGCCAGCCGTCGCGGACGGCGGACGCGAAGGCCCGGAAGTCCTCGTCCGGGTCGGGCGGGGTCATGCCGTCGCCCTGGTCCGCGGCGGCGTCGGCACGCGCGATGTCCCGGGCGATCTCCTCCTCGGGCCGCGGGTCCTCCTTCCACGGCGGGACGACGAACTGGCACAGCAGCGTGCTGAAGTCCGCGCTCACCGCGGGCGGGTTCGTCCAGCGGGTGGCGTGCTCGGCCAGGATCTGGCCGTCGGCGCGCGCGTGGAGGGTGCGGACGAGGTCCGGGTCCACCGCGTTCAGGTCGTACGCGACGACGAGGGTGTCCGTCCGGGAGGGCTCGTACGGTACGGAGGGCAGCCCGAGCACGCGGGCGGCGGCGAGCCCGAGGATCCGGTCGGAGCGGCCGGGCAGCAGCGAGACAGTGGAGGGGCGGCGCCCGGCGGCCTCCAGGGCGAGCGCCAGGCGGGCCAGGCCGTGTCGGCACGTCTCGTGGGTGTCCCCCAGGTAGGCGAACCGGCCGGTCATGCCGGCGTCCCAGCCGTACGGGGAGAGGGTGCCCAGCAGGCCGCCGGTGAGGCCGTAGTGCCAGCCGCGCAGGTCGGTGCGGCCGAGCGGATCGGCATGGCCGGCGGCGCTCCGGGCCCGGCGGGCCCGGTCGGTGCGGTGCAGGCGGCGCGTCTGGCGGTCGTGGGCGTCCGCCCACTGCGGGTCCTCGGGGGCGGGCAGAGCGCGGCCGATGCGCGCGGCGGTGTCCAGATCCCCGGCCAGCAGGGTGTGGTGGACGAGGAGGTACGTCTCGGGCCAGGCGGGCAGTGCGGCGCCCCGGCCGGAGAGCAGCTCGATGACCTCGTCGTGCCGGTTCTCGTCCTCCAGGGCGGAGACCAGCTCGGCGCGGAGGGCCCGCGAGTCCGGGAGGAGCCGGAGTGCCTCGCGCAGCGGAGCGACGGCGAGGAAGGCTATGCCGCGCTCGACGCAGGCGTAGCCGAAGTCGTAGAGGGTCTGGGGTTCGCCGGGCCGTTTGGCGGCTGCCTTGGCGGCGCCGGCCAGGTCCTTGAACCCGGCGGCGTCGGCCAGGGCCCTTGCGGCTTTGGCGAGTTCGGCGATCGGTGTCGTCTCGGCGTGCGGCCTCAGGGACCGTACCGCTCCGGGAAGATCGTCCTTCTTGAGGAACCGGCGTACTTCATCCATGGCGTTGGTCATCGCCCCCGATCCTCACGGACCCCCGCCGCGCCCGCAACGGAGTTTCGGGGGCGGCGGGGGTCGCACGGGTTCTGCCCGGGCGGGTCAGCCGGTGAGGATCCAGCCGAGCTGGCCGCCGGAGGTCTGGCCCTCGCAGTTCGTCGCGTTGGACTCGAAGAACTCCCGCTGCTTGCCGACCATGCAGCGCATCAGCGGCGCGCTGCCCACGTCGGCGGGCTGGCCCGGATGGAACCAGCCGAGCCGGGAGACGTAGGTCTGGCCCTCGCAGTTGACGTCGGCGGAAAGGAAGTTGTCCCGGCGGACGACGCAGTGGTAGATCGGCACCGTGCCCTCGCGCGGGCTCGTGTAGAGCTGGCCGAGGCTGCCCTCGACGCTGTAGCCCGGAGGAACGTTCCAGACGGTGCTGATGTGTTCGCCGTTCGGTCCGATCAGGCGATTGAGGCTGCGGGTGGGGCTGCTCACCGCGGGATCGCCGCTGCAGGTCGCCTTGATCATGGCGTTGTAGTAGTTGCCGGTCACGTGCTGGTAGACCGGCCCTTCCGTCACCCGGCACTGCGAACCGGCGAAGCCGAGCTCGGCGGCCTGACGTGCGAGATGGTCCTGGGCGGCGGCCGCGGCGATGTTCTGCGGGCCGCCGCCCAGGCCGGTGAGGCGGACCACGACGGGCCCGACGGCGGTGGCCGCCGCGGGGGCCGCGGAGGCGGGCGCGGCGGCCGTCATGGCGGCGGCCAGTACGGCGGCGAGGGAGAGGAGAGAGGTGCGGAGGCGAGAGGTGCGGTGCAAGTCCTGGCTCCTGGTCGTCGGCCGCGGCGCAGGTGGGCGGCCGCGGGGCTCAGCGACGGTGCGTACCGCCCTGTCCGGCGGCACACCGTCATTCCACCCGCCGACTGCATGTACCTGCCAGCGACTCTTCGGCCGATCGGGGACGGGAAGCCGCCAAGCGGGTCAGGTCCGGGCGATCAGCGCGTACCGCTCATCGGTGACGGGTCCGCCCCACAACTCGGCTTCGCCGCTGAGCGGTTCGATGTGCAGTGCGGACACCAGGGGCCGGACCTCGGCGGCCAGCTCCTCGGCGGTGATCCCGCCGTACCAGGGCAGTGATTCGGCTCCGGCGACGTACGGCACCCCGCTCTCGCCCGCTTCCCGCCATCGTCCCTCGACCAGGACCAGCCGGCCTCCCGGGGAGAGCCGCGCGACCCACTCGCGGAGAGCGGCCCCGGGGTCGGGCAGGGTCCACAGCAGGTGGCGGCAGAGGAGGACGTCGTACCGCTCCTGCCCGGTCGGCGGGGCCGCGGCGTCGCCGAGGAGGAAGCGTCCCTCGAAGCCCGCGGCCGCGAGCTTGGCCCCGGCCTGCTCCACCATCCGGGGTGCCAGGTCCACGCCGGTCACCCGGTGCCCGGCCTCGGCCAGCAGCAGCGACAGCGAGCCGGTGCCACAGCCGACGTCGAGCACGTCGGCCGGCCCGGCGGGAAGCCATGCTCTCAGCAGCCGGGCCCACGCGGCACGGGTGTGCTCCTGGCGCAGGCCGTGATCCGGCTCGTCGTCGAACGCGGCCGCGGCGGCGTCCCAGTACTCGGTGATGGCGCGGGTGGGATCGGACATGCCGGCGATCCTGTCAGCCCCCACCGACATCCCACTCCGGCCGGCGACGCCCCGGGGCGTCGGCCGCTTGCGGCGCGCGCGGGAGGTCAGCCGACCACGAACTCGCACCACACGCACTTGCCGCCGCCCCGCGGCTCCACGCCCCACACGTCCGCCAGGCGGTCCACCAGCATCAGGCCGCGGCCCGAGACGCCCGACTCCCCCGCCTCGCGGCGGCGCGGGAGGGCGCTGGAGCGGTCCTCGACCTCCACCCGGAGTCTGCGCTGGGGGCCCGCCAGGACGCGCAGGGTCACGATCGCCGGGCCGTCCGTGTGCATGAGGGCGTTCACGATCAGTTCGTCCGCGACGAGTTCGATCTCGTCGGCCCGTTCCCGCGCGCCCCACGCGCGAACGGCCGCCCCGATCATGTGGCGGGCCGCCACGAGGGCCTCCGGGTCGCCCGGTGCCACGTGCTGCTGGAGGCGGCCGCCGCCCTCCGGGACCGCCACCACCTGGCGGCGCAGCAGCAGCAGCGCCATGTCGTCGTCCCCGCCGCGTTCGTCGGCGATCTCGCACAGCAGGTCCGCCAGGAGCTGCAGGTCCGCCGGTCCGCCCCGGATGTGGGAGGACAGGAGCTGGATCCCGTCGTCGAGATCGGCGCCGGGCTGTTCCACGAGGCCGTCGGTGCACAGCAGGAGCGTTTCTCCCGGATCGAGCTCCACCGTGGTCACCGGGTACTCCAGGCGGCCGAACTCCGCCGAGAGGCCGAGCGGCATCCCGCCGGCCACCGGCAGCCGGTGGCAGTCCCCGTCGCGGGTGCGCAGCAGCGGGTCGATGTGGCCCGCCCGGACCACCTGGAGGACGCCCGTCGAGAGGTCGGCCTCCACGTACGCGCAGGTCGCGAACCGGTCGGTGTCCAGCTCGTGCAGGAAGACGGAGGCCCGGGCCATGACCGTGCCCGGCGAGTGCCCCTCGGCGGCGTAGGCGCGCAGCACGATCCGCAGCTGGCCCATGACCGCCGCCGCGTGCGTGTCGTGGCCCTGGACGTCGCCGATGACGGCCCCGACCCGGCCGCCGGGCAGCGGGATGACGTCGTACCAGTCGCCACCGATGTCCTGGCCCATCCGGGCGGAGCGGTAGCGTACGGCGATCTCACCGCCGGCCACCGAGGGGATCCGCCGCGGCAGCATGGCCTGCTGCAGGCCCTCGGCCAGGTCGTGCTCCTGCTCCAGCAGCATGGCCCGCTGGAGACTCTGCGCGATGCTGCTGCCCAGGGCGACGAGCAGGTTGCGCTCCTCCTGGGTGAAGCCGTCCTTGTCCTGGTAGAGCAGTCCGATCGCGCCGATCGGGCGGGCCTGGGCGATGAGCGGGAGGTAGGCGGCGGCCGAGATCCGCATGTACGAGATCTTCGCCCAGAGGCCCGGATAGTCCTGGGCGAATTCCTGCGCCGAGTCGAGGAAGCGCGGCTCCAGCGAACGGACGACCTCGCTCATGGGGTACTGCTCGTCGATGCGGGTGTAGCGGGTGCCGGGGACGAAGCTGTCTTCCGGGCCCTCGGCGACCAGGTGGATCCGGCCGGCCTCGACGAGGCCCATCACCATGCCCATGGAGCCGAGCCGTTCCAGGCCGTGGGCGTCGCCGATGACGTCGATGACGTCCTGCACCGTCCGGGCGTGCGCGAGGGCGGCGGTGGTGGACTCGACCACCGACGTCTGGCGGCGGCGTTCCTCGTCCAGGCCGAGGCGCTCCGCCGAGTGGCTGAGCTCCTCGGTGGCGTCCCGGACGATGCCGATGATCCGGTACGGGCGGCCGTCCGTGTCGCGCATGACGCGGCCCTGGGTGTGCGTCCAGCGCAGCCGCCCGTCGTGGCAGCGGATGCGGAAGTAGGCGCCGTAGCTGTCCTCGCCGCTCTTGAGGGCGGAGGAGACGAGGGCGTCGAGGCGTTGCCCCTCGGTGGCGGGGACGCGGGGGTTGAGGGACTCGGGCCGGCCGTCGTACTCGTCGCTGGTCGTGTCGAAGACGTCGAGGGCGGCTTCGTCCATGTGCATGAGACCGGTGACCAGGTCCCAGTCGAAACTGCCCATGCGGTTCAGCGAGAGCGACCGGTCCGGGTGTGCGGGCCAGTCGTCCGGCAGCGATACGGTGGTCGGCACCGATCCACCATGACACACGGGCCGGTCAGGCGCTCTCCAGCGAGTGGCTCTCGTCCGAGGGCTGGGGCAGCAGGTCCGGGTCGACGTTCGGGTCGGTCGGGGCGTAAGGGTCGGACGGGGCGTAGGGGTCGGACGGGGCGTAGGGGTCGGACGGGGCGTACGGGTCGTTGGGATCGCCGGGCAGCAGCGGGGCCGATCCGTCGGGTTCCAGGGGCAGCGCCGGGTCGGCCGGGTCCAGCGGCTGGCCGGTCGGGGTGTCCGAGGAATTGCCGGACGGCGGCTGCTGCGGCCGGGTGGCCGGGTTCGACGGCACGCCCGGGTTCTGCGGCGGGCTCTCGCCGGGTGAGCTCTGCGAGGACCGCGGGTCCGGCGGGCAGTCCGTCGCCCCGGGGAGGGGCGCCGTCGGGGCCTCGGGGGCGTAGGGCGAGCCCGGTGAGCCCTGGCCCGGTGACGCCTGGCCCGGGCAGGGGCCGTCGGTCGCGGTCCCGGGCGGGGTGAGGGGCCCGTCGGGGATGCCGGCGGACGGATCGTAAGGGGGCAGTGCCTTCGGGGCCCGGTCCTGGGCTCCGTCGTCGCCCCGCTTGCGCTCGATCCAGGTGTTGTCGGTGATGTTGACGATCACCAGATTGTTGATCACGTGGGTCGTGGGTTCGATGACGACGACCTGATTGGCCTGGTAGCCGCTCCACGGGTCTCCCTTGTGCACCGGGGATCCCTTGGCGGAGCGCGGTGAGGCCAGCGGGTTCCCGCAGCTGCAGCGGACCCGGGGCATGCCGTGTTCGTCGACGAGGACGGCTGTGCCCGCCTGCAGGACGGACTGGAATCCGTCGGCGCGGCCGTCGCGGTAGGCGTGGTTGGTGACGCGGATGTCGGCGCGCAGGACGACGGGCGTCAGGCCGCGCAGGAAGTCGGGGATCTTCGCCTCTTCGATGTTGGTCGCCTCGGCGAAGGCGCGCGCCTTGGCGTTGTCCGCGGTCAGGAAGCGGACCTGCTGTTCCACGTCGCAGCTGCCCAGCCGCTGGGTACCGCCGTACAGGCCGGGGGTGGCCGCGTTGACGGTGCGGATGCCCTCTCCGGTCCGGTTGGGCAGCGGAGGCTGTACGGGGGCGGACTCGGCGGTGGCCGAGGAGGCGGTGAAGGGGTCGGGGCCCGCGGAGGCGACGGGCTGGAGGTAGACCTCCTGGCTCTCGGCGCCCGCGGCGCCCGCCGTCTTCTCCGGTCCGCCGCACGCCGCGGCGAACAGGCTGAGGAGGGCGAAGAGGGCGGCGCCGGCGGGTGCCTGACGACGCGACGTCTGACGAGGTGTCGGAAGTGACGGTCCGTACACGTGAATCTCCCTTTTCGCCCCGGTTGCTTCCTCTTGTCTGCCGCATCCGCGCAGGAGCCGCAACCGGAGCGCATCTTGAACATGTTCAAGGAAGGTCGTAGGCTCACCCATGTGAGTTGAACGCGTTCAAGGCGTTGGGCCGCGGCATTGGGGGGAGTCCAGGGTGACGGTACTGGTGAACGTGATCGTCACCCTGGGCATGTTCTACGTCGTCCCGGCCGGCCTGCGGCTCATCGACCCGGCCCGGCTCCTGCGGACGGCCCGGCTCTGGCCCGTCGCGGCCGCCCCCGGGGCCCTGTGCCTCTGGCTGCCGCGCGGCATGCCCGCCACCGCGCTCGCCGCACTCTACGCGGCGGCCTGCCTGGCCCTCGCGGCCCGGGCCCCGGCCCTGCTGCTGCGCAACCGCTTCCCGGGCCCGCCCGAGATCGCGGTCGCCACCGCACTGGTCTCGCCGTCGATCGCCGCCACCGCGCTGGTCGCCGAGCGCGCCGGGTACCGGCTCTTCGGCTTCGAACTCGACATCCTGGCGCTGACCGTGCCCCACTTCCACTTCGCCGGATTCACCGCTGCCCTGGTCGCCGGGTTGGTGTGCCGCGCCACCGGCGGCCGCGCCGGGACCGGCCTCGCGCACTGGGCGGCGTACAGCGTCCCGGCGGGCACCCTGCTCGTGCTCCTCGGCTACTTCGTCGACGACTGGGCCGAGCTGCTCGGCGCGGTGGTCCTGACCGGCGGGATGTGGGCCGTGGCCCTGCTGACCTGGCGGGAGATCCGGCCCGCCGCCGGGGACCGGACCACCCGGGCCCTGCTCGCCACCTCCGCGACCGTTCTCGTGGCCACCATGCTGCTCGCCCTGTGGTGGGCGGCGGGCGAGGCCACCGGGATCGCACACCCCACCCTGACCTGGATGGCCGCCACCCACGGCCTCGGAAACGCCCTCGGATTCGCCCTGTGCTCGGTGCTCGCCTGGCGCCGGCTGGCCGCCGACCGGCCGGGGCCCGTACCCGCGGACGGCCCGGCCCGTCCGGTCCGCCGGGGCCGCCGGGCAGACACCCTCACCACCACCGACCGACTGGAGACCTCGCCATGACCCGCCTCCTCAGCACCGGCCGGGACACCGTCAACTACCCCGACAGGGGCGCGACGGCCCACCGGCCGCTGCCCGCCGGATACAACCACCTGAACCACCGCACCCGCCTCGGCCACGGCCGGGCCGTCTTCGAGACCGCCGGGACCGCGGTCACCACCTTCCACGCCCACCGGACCTCGGGCATGCGGGTACAGGCCGATACCGGTGCGGTCCGGCCCGGCAGCCGGGTCGTCGTCGGGATCGGCCTCGGCCCCCTGCGGATCGACGCCCCGTGCCAGGTGATCTGGACGGCGTACGAGCCCGCCCGGATCGGATTCGCCTACGGCACCCTGGCCGGCCACCCCGAGTGCGGGGAGGAGTCCTTCGTCGTGGACATGGACCCGGACGGCACGGTGTGGTTCACGGTCACCGCCTTCAGCCGCCCGAACAGCTGGTACACCCGCCTCGCCGGGCCGGTCGTCCCCTTCCTCCAGCTGAGCTACGCCCGCCTGCTGGGCCGCCGCCTGCGCACACTGGCCACCACCGGCTGACCGGTCCGATACTGGAGGCGATGGACTGGTTCACGGCGCCCGGATACTGGCTCGCCCGGCTGGTCTTCCAGCGGGCCCTGGCCGGGGTCTACCTCATCGCCTTCATCGGGGCCGCCCTGCAGTTCCGGGCCCTGATCGGGGCGCACGGCATGACGCCCGTACCGCGCTACGTCCGGTACGTGCCCTTCCGGCGCGCCCCGAGCCTGTTCCAACTGCGCTACTCCGACCGCCTCTTCGCCGGCTGCGCCTGGGCCGGGGCGGCGCTGGCCGCGGCGCTCGCCGCCGGGGCCGGGGACGAGGTACCGCTCGGCGCGGCCATGGCGATGTGGGCGGTGCTGTGGGCGCTCTACCTCTCGATCGTGAACGTGGGGCAGACCTGGTACTCCTTCGGCTGGGAGTCCCTGCTGCTGGAGGTGGGCTTCCTCGCCGTGTTCCTCGGCAATGCGCGGGCCGGACCACCGGTCCTGGTGCTGTGGCTGCTGCGCTGGCTGCTCTTCCGCGTGGAATTCGGCGCCGGACTGATCAAGATGCGCGGCGACTCCTGCTGGCGCAAGCTGACCTGCCTGTACTTCCACCACGAGACGCAGCCGATGGCCGGTCCGCTGAGCTGGTTCTTCCACCATCTGCCGAAGCCGCTGCACCGGGTGGAGTGCGCGGCCAACCATGTGACCCAACTGATCGTTCCGGTTCTGCTGTTCACCCCGCAGCCGGTGGCCTCGTACGCCGCCGGGATCATCATCGCGACCCAGCTGTGGCTGGTGCTGTCCGGCAATTTCGCCTGGCTGAACTGGCTGACGATCACGCTCGCCGTCTCCGCCGTGGACTTCACCGGGATCGCGGGCGCTCCCCCGGCCGCAGCCTCGCGCACGGGGCCGGTGTGGTTCGTGGTGCTGGTGTGCGCGGTGACCGCACTCGTCCTGTTCCTGAGCCACCACCCGGTGCTCAACATGATCTCGCGCCGCCAGGTGATGAACCGCTCCTTCGACGCACTCCACCTGGTCAACACCTACGGGGCCTTCGGCTCGGTCGGCCGGGTCCGGATGGAGGTGGTGGTGGAGGGC
This sequence comes from Streptomyces sp. NBC_00029, assembly GCF_045160505.1. NCBI lineage: Bacteria > Bacillati > Actinomycetota > Actinomycetes > Kitasatosporales > Streptomycetaceae > Streptomyces > Streptomyces sp. NBC_00029. Next base: position 7,539,501 of record NZ_CP108292.1, on the reverse strand, counting down.
ACCGCGGACCGGGTGCCGCGCGAGGACGGCGACTGGCGCGCGTACGGCTTCAAGGGCAAGCCGGGTGAACCACGCAGGGTGCCGCGCCAGTTCGCCCCGTACCACCTCCGGCTCGACTGGCTGATGTGGTTCGCGGCGATCTCCCCCGACTACGCGCGGGACTGGTTCGGGCCGTTCGTGGAGCGGCTGCTGGCCGGCGACCGGGACACGTTGCGGCTGCTGCGCGACAACCCGTTCCCGGACGCACCGCCCGTCCATGTACGGGCCCTGCTGTACCGCTACCGGTTCACGACCTGGCGGGAGCTGCGCGAGACGGGGGCGTGGTGGCACCGCACGCTGGTGCGCGAGTACCTCCCGCCGACCCGCCTCGCGGACGCGCGTCTCTCAGAGCCCGAGTAGCGCCGCCTCCCGCTCCGCGGACAGACCCTTGACCGGCCGGTCGGGCCGCTGCGGGGCGACTCCGCCGAGCGAGCGCAGCCAGGCCCAGGTGTCGGCCACGGTCTCCTCCACCGGGCGGCACTTCAGTCCGGCCGCCAGCGCCTTGGAGACGTCCCCGCGGTGCATGTGGTCGTGGGACTCGCCCTCGGGGATCCAGATCGGGAGCTCGGTCCAGGGCTCCACGCCCGCCTCCAGGATCCCGTCCGGCCCGGTCCAGCGCAGTTCGGCCCCGCCCGCGGTGACGGCGGCGCAGGCCTCCAGGAGACTGCCCATCGTGGCGTGCCCGGACGGGGAGACCAGGTTGTACGCGCCTCCGCGCCGCGCCGCGGCGGCGTCCAGGGTCCAGCGCGCGAGGTCGCGTACGTCGATGTACTGGAGCGGGAGTTCACTCGGTCCGGGGGCGAGCACGGGGCCGCCGCGAGCGGTGCGGTCCAGCCACCACGGCAGCCGGCCGACGTTCTCGTACGGGCCGATGATCAGCCCGGCGCGGACGAGCAGGGCGCGGTCCCCGAAGGCGTCCACGGCGGCGAGTTCGCCGCCCCTCTTGTTCTCCGCGTAGGCGGTCGGCCCTGCGTCCGGCGAGCCCTCGACCAGGGGGCCGTCCTCGGCGAGGCCGGCCGGGGCGGGGTAGGCGTACACCGAGCGGCTGGAGACGTACGCGTACCCTCCGGTCCTCTCGCGCAGCAGGCGGGCGCTGTCGCGCACCGCGGTGGGGGCCCCGCTCCAGGTGTCGACGACGAGGTCCCACTCCCCCGCCTCCAGGGCGGCCAGGCCGCCGGGGGCGGTGCGGTCCCCGTGCAGGGCGGAGGTGCCCGGCGGTGGCGCGTGGTGCCCGCGGTGGAAGACGGTCACCTCCCAGCCCCGGTCGAGGGCGTCCTCGGTGATCGTGCGTCCGACGAATTCGGTACCACCCAGCATCAGCAGCTTCATGCGGGCCAGCCTGCCGGGGCGGGTGGGGCGGCGGAAGTGTTGATCGCCCTCGGCGATGACGCTCAGGGCGTAGTGGTGGGGGGAACTCGCGCGCACCCTGCGGGCGGACCCGGCGGGCAGGGCAGCGCCCCCGGTGCGCGTGGGCACGAGGGGGCGCTTGGCACCGCTGTACTGACTAGTCGATCCCGGGCAGGATGTGCGCTTCCGCCAGGTCGTCCTCGTAGCCGGCCAGCCGGATCGGGGCGGATCGTGCCCAGACCTCAAGGCTTCCCAGTTCGTCGGTTCGGGGCTTGGCCCGCGTTCCCGTCCGCTCCATGACCGTCGGTTCGGGCTTGGTCTTCTCAGTCACCGCGCACTCCTTTGTGTCGCGCAACCCGGCGAGCGACCGCGCGCCGGGCAAGGGATGTAAAGGGTTTCCGGACGCGGTGGCGCCTTAGTGGAGCGCGGCCCGGATGGGGGCCGTCTTGATGCCCCAGAGTACACATATGAGCGGACCTCCGCTCGATAGGAAGGCAAAATCCGCTGCGCCCTCATACTTTCGCCCCTGGTTCAGCAAGTCGTCGGGCTGCGGGCACGTAACGGGTGATCTGCTCGACCCCGGACGCGCAGGGTGCGACGGAGGGGGCCGACGGTGACGGAGTCCGGAGTGCACGATGCTCAAGTCCCGTACATCACAAGCGTGTCGGAGCTGATGGATCTTCTGCGGGCCGACCCCGAGGGCCATGGCCTGAGGACCGCGGCGCTGCTGCGCCGCTCGCACCCCTTCGACAAGGAACTGCAGATCGCGGGCCTGGTGCACGGCCTCGACGGACTGCTCCGTCTGAGTGACGGGGCGGTTACCCACGGAGTGGCGGCGGAGTCGGTCCGCCCGCTGCTGGGCGAGCGGGTGACCCGGCTGGTACGGCTGTCGGGCGCGCCCGGCGGGTACGGCGCCCACGGCGGGGCCGACGCCGAGGCGGTGGCCACCCTGCGACAGGCCCGGGAATCGGCCGCCGCGGCGGTCCTGGACGCGGGCGTGCCGGAGGACTGGCGGCCGCTGCTGGAGCTGGTCGCCGCCGGGGCCCGCCGGCTCCGGTCCGCCGGAAACGCACGCGACCCCCTCGGCGTGCCGAGGGGGTCGCGAAGGCCGGCCGGAGGCCTCCCTTAGGAGCGGGAGGCTTCGGGGCTACCAGTTCGCCGGGGCGTAGTCCTTGAGGAAGACACCGAACAGGTCCTCGCCGGCCTCGCCGCGGACGATCGGGTCGTAGACGCGCGCCGCACCGTCGACCAGGTCGAGCGGGGCGTGGAAGCCCTCCTCGGCGAGGCGCAGCTTGTCGAAGTGCGGGCGCTCGTCGGTGATCCAGCCGGTGTCGACCGAGGTCATCAGGATGCGGTCGGTCTGGAACATCTCCTGGCCGCTGGTCCGGGTCACCATGTTCATGGCGGCCTTGGCGGCGTTGGTGTTCGGGTGCCCCGCGCCCTTGTAGCCGCGGCTGAATACGCCCTCCATCGCGGAGACGTTGACGATGTACGCCCGGCCGTTGGCCGCCTTGCGGGCCGCCTCCGCCATGGCCGGCCGCAGCGCGCTGATCAGGATGAACGGCGACGTGTAGTTGCACAGCTGGGTCTCGAGCAGCTCCACCGGGGAGATCTGGTCGATGGTCTGCACCCAGGTGTTGCTGTCGACGACGTCGGGCAGCAGACCGCCCGCGTCGATGGCGGTGCCGGCGAGGTGCCGCTCCAGGCTGGCGTTGCCCGCGACGAGGGCGAGGTCGGCGACCTTCTGCGCCTCGAGCCCGCTCACTCCGACGGGCAGCGCCGCCAGGCCGTCGACCGCGCCGGAGTTGAAGGCGCCGATGACGTGGTGGGCGGGGAGCTCACCGGCGGGGAGCGGGGCGCCCTCCCCCTCCACCAGTGCCGCGTAGGCGCTGGGCAGGCGGCGCACGGTCTGCGTCGCGTTGTTGATCAGGATGTCGAGCGGGCCGGCCCCGGCCACCTGCTCGGCGAGGGCCACGGACTGGGCCGGGTCGCGCAGGTCGATGCCGACGACCTCCAGGCGGTGCATCCAGTCCGCGGAGTCCTCCATCGCCTTGAAGCGACGGATGGCGTCCTTGGGGAAGCGCGTGGTGATCGTGGTGTGGGCGCCGTCGCGCAGCAGCCGCAGCGCGATGTACATGCCGATCTTGGCACGGCCGCCGGTGAGCAGCGCGCGCTTGCCGGTCAGGTCGGCGCGGGCCTCCCGCCTGGTCCGGTTCTCGAGGGCACAGGCCTGGCAGAGCTGGTGGTAGAAGTAGTCGACCTCGACGTACCGCGTCTTGCAGACGTAGCAGGAGCGCGGGCGCTGGAGTATCCCGGCGATCCGGCCGGCCTCCGTGACCGAGGAGGGCAGGATGCCCTCGGTCTCGTCGTCGATCCGCTCGGCGGAACCGGTGGCGGTGGCCTCGGTGACGGCCTTGTCGTTGGCGGTCTTGGCGGCGCGGCGCTCCTGGCGGCGGCGCTGCTTGACCGTGCGGTAGAGGCCGGCGGTGGCGCGGCGTACGGTGATCGCGTCGGGGTGGTCGACGTCGAGCTTGTCGAGCTCGTCGAGCACGCTGAGGCAGAGGGCCAGGCGGTCCGGGTCGATACCGGGCCCGTAGGCATGCCCGTAGTCCTGGCTGTCTTCGGTCACCGTCATTGCCGCTGCCGTTCCTTGATCACTCGTCCGCATCCGCCTGCTGCGGAAGTCCTCAAAAGGGCAACTGTACGGATCCGACCTGCCCGGAGCCAAACCCGTTCTCCCGACCTCACCCACGGCGAGCGGAGTGTCACTGTGCGGGGCGGACCGGTGACTTTGCGGCACGGCAGGGGTCGCTTTCCGCTGTCGGCACGGCCACGCTGCGTACTCCCGTACTACGTCGGGAGTATGACTGATCACCACCTGTGGGCGGAGGAATAGCGCAGGTGGGTCCGGCATTGTGGACCTTATGAGTGCACTGGCGCTGTCGGTCCTGCTGTGCCTCGTGTCCGCCTTGGCGTACGCGGGTGGCGCGATCGTCCAGGAACGGGTCGCGGCGAGCACGCCGGACCGCCCGTACGCCCCGCTGCGCCGGGGTGGCTGGTGGGTGGCGGTGGGGCTGAACGGCCTCGGCGCCCTGCTGCACGTGGTGGCGCTCGCGTACGGGCCGCTGAGCCTGGTCCAGCCGCTCGGCGCGCTCACCATCGTCTTCGCCCTGCCGATGGCCGCCGTCTTCGTACGGCGCCGGGCGGGCGCGGCGGCCTGGCGCGGGGCGGTACTGGCCACGGTCGGCCTGGCCGGGCTGCTGGCGCTGACCGGCGGGGACGGGCGGGCCGAGCAGGCGCTGGCGGGGGACGAGCGGCGCGTCCTGCTCATGGTGACCGCGGCGGTGGTGCTGGCGCTGTTCCTGGCGGCTCACCGGATGCACCGGGCGGTGCTGCACAGCGTGCTGCTGGCGGCGGCCGCCGGTACGGCCTTCGGCATGGCCTCGGTGTTCACCAAGTCGGTGGCCGAGGACTTCGGGCCGGGCGCGCTGCCCGGCCTGTGGCCCGGCCTGGCGGCGATCGCGGTACTGGCGGCCGGCGGGCTGCTGCTGTCGCAGGCGGCCTACCGGGGCGCCGGCCTGACCGCGCCGCTGGCCACGGTGACCGTGGTCAACCCGATGGTGGCGGCGACGGTCGGCATCACGCTGTTCGACGAGGGCTTCCGGTACGGGGCGGCGGGCGCGACGGCGGCCGTGGCCAGCGCCGCGCTCGCGTCCGCCGGCCTGATCCTGCTCACCGTCGTGCCCTCGCACGTGCGCGGGTCAGATGCGGACCCCATGGCTGCGGAGGTACTTCAGCGGGTCGATGTCGGAGCCGTAGCCGGGTCCCGTGCGCATCTCGAAGTGCAGGTGCGGTCCGGTGCTGTTGCCGGTCGAGCCGGAGCGGCCGATGCGCTGGCCCCCGGAGACCTGCTGGCCGGCCTTGACGCCGAGGGCGGAGAGGTGCGCGTACTGGGAGTACCGGCCGTCGGTGTGCCGGATCACGACCTGGTAGCCGTAGGCCCCGGCCCAGCCCGCGGAGACGACCTGGCCGGGTCCGACGGACTTGACGGTGGTGCCGGTCGCCACCGGGAAGTCGACGCCCGTGTGGTAGCCGCTGGACCAAGAGGATCCCGAGACGCGGTACGCCGTGCCGAGGGCGGCGTCGACGGGGGCGGAGAACCCTCCCGCAGCCGGCTTCTGCTGCACTGAGGCGGGCTCCGGCGCCGGCTTCTCGACCGGCTTCTCGACCGGCTTTTCGACAGGCTTCTCGACCGGCTTGGGCACCGGCTTCTCGGCGGGCTTGTCGGCCGCCGGCTCCACGGGCTTCACCGGGTCGGCGGTCCGCGGCGGCTTCTCCGGATTCTGGGCGGGCGGCGGCGGTGCGGCCGGCGCCGTGGTGACCCGCAGGGTGAGCCGCTGGCCGGGGAAGATCAGGTTCGGGTTGCCGCCGATGGTGGCCCGGTTGGTCTCGTACAGCCGTTGCCAGCCGCCTTCGACGTGCTGGTCGGTGGCGATCGCGGAGAGCGAGTCGCCGGGTGCGACGACGTAAGGGTTCGGCAGGACGGAGGTCCCCGTCGGCCGGGGTCCGTCGGCCGGAGCCTGTGCCTTCGTCTGCACCTGTGACCGCGTCGGGGTCTGCGCCTGCGCCTGCGCCTTGGGCTGCGACGGGGCCTGCGGGGCGACCGCGGGCGCCGGGCCGCTGCGCGAGAGCCCGGCGGCCTTCCCGCAGCTGGGCCAGGCGCCGGGCCCCTGGCCCTTCAGCACCTTCTCCGCCACCGCTATCTGCTGGTCCTTCGTGGCCAGGTCGGCGCGCGGCGCGTACGCGGTGCCACCGAAGGCCCGCCAGGTGCTCTGGCTGAACTGGAGGCCGCCGTAGTAGCCGTTACCGGTGTTGATGCGCCAGTTGTTCGTCGACTCGCAGGCCGCGACCTTGTTCCAGGTGTCCACGGAGGCCGCGTTCGCGACTCCGGCTCCCATGAGCGGGAGCGCGATGCCCGCGCCGCCGGCGGTCACGGCCAGCGAGGCCCGGTTGATGCTGCTCGGCTGATACCGGCGGTGCCGGCCCCGTACGCCCATGGGAGCCCCCCTGGAAGACATCAGGAATCGCACAACGTAACGCCGGGATCATTGCACGACAAGGGGAGCAACGGGGCGCTATTCAGCGGAACTTGACAATCCACCGAGAGGCGGGAGCGCCGCGCGGCCGACGGCGGGGTAGCGTCGGCACAGCCCGCACACCGAAGCACGCAGGAGCGCACACATGAGCACCAGCACGGCCCAGATCGGCGTCACCGGCCTCGCAGTCATGGGAAGCAACCTCGCCCGCAACTTCGCCCGCAACGGATTCACCGTGGCCGTACACAACCGCACCGCCGCGAAGACCACCGCACTCGTGGAGGAATTCGGGCACGAGGGCAGCTTCGTGGCGGCCGAGTCGGCGAAGGAGTTCGTCGACGCGCTGGAGCGCCCCCGCCGCATCGTCATCATGGTGAAGGCCGGGGAGCCGACCGACGCGGTGATCCACGAGTTCGCCCCGCTCCTGGAGGAGGGCGACGTCATCATCGACGGAGGCAACGCGCACTTCGAGGACACCCGGCGCCGGGAGCGGGAACTGCGCGAGCAGGGCATCCACTTCGTGGGCGTGGGCATCTCCGGCGGCGAGGAGGGCGCGCTGCTCGGCCCGAGCATCATGCCGGGCGGCTCGACGGAGTCCTACGCCTCCCTCGGCCCGCTGCTGGAGAAGATCTCCGCGAAGGCCTCCGACGGCACGCCGTGCACCTCTCACATCGGGCCCGACGGCGCCGGACACTTCGTCAAGATGGTGCACAACGGCATCGAGTACGCCGACATGCAGCTCATCGCCGAGGCCTACCACCTGCTGCGCGAGGTCGCGGGCTACTCCCCCGCGAAGATCGCGGAGACCTTCCGGGAGTGGAACCGGGGGCGCCTGGACTCGTACCTGATCGAGATCACGGCGGAGGTGCTCGCACACACGGACGCCGGGACCGGGCGCCCGTTCGTGGACATCGTGGCCGACGCCGCCGAGCAGAAGGGCACCGGCCGCTGGACGGTGCAGATCGCGCTCGACCTCGGCGTGCCGGTGTCGGGGATCGCGGAGGCCGTCTTCGCCCGCGCGGTCTCCGGCCACGCCGACCTGCGCAAGGCCGCCCGCGGGCTCGCGGGCCCGACGGCCGCCGCGCTCTCGCCTCAGGAGGCCGAGGCGTTCGCCGCCCAGGTGGAGCAGGCGCTGTACGCGTCGAAGATCGTCTCGTACACCCAGGGCTTCCACCAGATCCGGGCCGGCAGCGAGGAGTACGGCTGGAACGTGGACCTGGGCGCGGTGGCCTCGCTGTGGCGCGGCGGCTGCATCATCCGGGCCGCGTTCCTGGACCGGATCCGGGCGGCGTACCAGGCGCAGCCGGAGCTGCCGAGCCTGCTCGCGGACGCGTACTTCGCCGAGGAGATCGCGGCGGCCCAGGAGGGCTGGCGCTCCGTCCTGGTGGCGGCGGTGCGCCAGGGCATCCCCGTGCCGGCCTTCGCGGCCTCACTCTCCTACTACGACGCGCTGCGCACGGAGCGGCTCCCTGCGGCCCTCACCCAGGGGCAGCGGGACTTCTTCGGGGCGCACACCTACCGGCGGACCGACCGCGAGGGCTCGTTCCACACGCTCTGGAGCGGCGACCGCTCCGAGGTCCGTTCCTCTTAGGGCACCGTCAGCTGAGGGGTCCGGGCTGCGGGATCGGCGCGGGCCCCGGCGGCGGCGGGATCGGGTCCGGCTCGGGAACCGGGCCGGGCACGGGCGGCGCGGGCCGCGGCATGGGCTCGGGGTCGGGGAACGGTCCGGGCCCTGGCCCCGGTACCGGGTCGGGGCCCGGGACGGGCGGCTGCGTCTCTTCTGCGTCTCGCTTTCGCACCATACGGGCCACTTTCCCCCGAATCCGGCAGGTATGCCTGCCCAGGACACCCCCCTAGCAGGCCGAACACATGGCCAGGCCTGCGGCAAGGCCCGGGGCCGGACTGGAGAGTACGGGGATCCGGCCCGTGGCCAGGTCCGCGGCCCCCGCCATGGAGGCCTGGGCCAGCACGATGACGTCGGCGCCGGTGACGGCGGCCTCCTCGGCGGCCTCGGCCACGCGGGCGAGGTAGCCGGCGGTGTCCCCGGCCTCGAAGCGGTCCCAGGCCCCGTCGACCAGGTGCGTGACGATCGACACGGGCCGCTCACCGGCCTCCTCGGCCAGCAGCTCCCGGGTCGGGGCGAGGGTCGACTCCAGGGCCGCCAGTACGGCGATCCGCGCACCGGCCCGTACCGCGTAGGCGGCCATCGGCCGGTCCACCCGCAGCACCGGGGCGCCGAGCGCCGGGGCCAGGGACTCGGCCGTCGCCCCGATCGTCGAGCAGGTGACCAGCACGGGCCCGGGTCCCGCTCCGGCGAGCAGCCCCAACAGGGCCGGAGCCACCGACTCCGGCCCTTCGGCGCGAGCCCGGTCCAACAGCTCCGGCGCCACCAGGTGCCGTAGGACGGCTCCCGGATGGTCGCGGTCGCGCAGGGCGTCGAAGACCGGGACGTGCACGGGCGAGGTGTGCAGCAGGAGCAGCCCGGTCACCAGAGGTCGGAGGCCGAGGCGAGCTGCGCCTTGGCCGCCAGGACGACCCCGTCGGCCGGCTCGGGCGCCTGGTCGGGGTGTTTCGCGGCCCAGCTCGCCGCGTACGGGCAGAGCGGCACCACGGGAACGCCCTCGGCGGCGGCGATCCGGTAGAAGGTCTTCACCAGCCCGCCCGCGATCCCGCGGCCCTCGTGGCCCTGGTCGACGATGGTGTGCACCGCGACCAGGGCGTGGGGCGCATCGGCGAGCACGAAGTACGCGATGTGGCCGACGACCGCCCCGTCCTCGACGGCGAGCAGCCGTCCGGCTTCACGGTCGTCCCGGAACTCGATCGGCATGCTCCTGGACCTCTCTCAGAGAGCCACGGCGTGCGGGCTGCGCCGCTGATCCGTACCCGGCACCGGAGCGGAGGCGTCCGCCCCCAGCTCGACGATCCGGTTGTCGGCGTCCACGTGCACGACGCGGGGCTTGAACACCCGGGCCTCGGCATCCTCGACCTGCGCGTAGCTGATGAGGATGACCAGGTCACCGGGGTGCACCAGATGCGCGGCGGCGCCGTTGATGCCGATGACCCCGGACCCGCGCTCGCCCTCGATGACGTAGGTCTCGAGCCGCGCCCCGTTGGTGATGTCCACGATGTGGACGAGCTCCCCGGGCAGCAGATCGGCCGCGTCCAGCAGGTCGGCGTCGACGGTCACGGAGCCGACGTAGTGCAGGTCAGCCTGGGTGACGGTGGCCCGGTGGATCTTGGACTTGAACATGGTACGAAGCATGCGAATACTCCCGATGTGTCTGCTCCCTGCCTGCTCTCGCGGGTCAAGGGCGGTCCCCGGAGCCTACAACGATTCGCGTGTCCGGTCAGCTGGGCCCGGGCTGTTCGCCGTCGAGCGGCTGCCGGCTCAGGGGCCGATCTCGAACTCGGGCGGTTCGAGGCCGTTCAGGCATTCGGTCTTCGGTGCGGCCGGGGTGTCGAAGAAGGAGACGGCGATGTCCTGGGCGCACTTCGAGGTGGCGAACACCACGTGCGGCTCGTAGGGGATCGTGACGACCTTGGCGTTGCTGAGCGTGCGGGCGACGTACGGCCCGTTGTCCGCGCCGGTCTGGGCGTCGAACGCACCGGACAGGGCAAGGGTGGGGATGTCGCCGCTCGTGACGTCCCGGATCGAGCGCGCGGCCGGGGGGATGTTCCAGACGTCGCAGTCCGGACGGAGGGAGGTGAGCAGCGGGGCCTGGGCCTGCACCGAGGCGGGGAAGCCCGGGAACGCTTCCTGGCCGGCCTTGAGTGCCTGTTCCTGGGTCTCGTACGGGGTCCACTGGCTGCAGAAGACGCCGTAGACGAGGCCGTGCGAAGTCACTCCGATGCCCTTGGGGTTGGTCCTCCAGGACGCCCACTGCTGCGCGACCCGCTGCGGGTTTCCGTTCGCCAGCTCGTCGAGGGCCCGGGGCACGGACTCGGCCGTGTGGGTGGCGGAGGTCAGCCAGTTCACCAGCATTCCGCCGTCCAGCACGACCTTCACCGGCTTGTCGCTGCCGGGGAGCGTGACAGTGGTGGTGACCGGCTTGGCCTCGAGGTCGTTGACGAGCTTCTCGAAGGTGGCCGACAGGTTCGGGTAGCGCTTGTTGCACGCCGGCTGCTCCGCGCAGGCCTTGAACAGGCCGTCGGTGCCCTGCCGGAAGCTCTTCCAGGTCGAGGCCGAGCCGCCGGTGGACGGCGGCAGGATGCCGTCGAGGCCCACTGAGCGGAGCCCGTCGGGGTGCAGGCGCATGTAGGCCAGCGCCAGGTTGGTGCCGTAGGAGATGCCGTACAGGTTCCACTGCCCGATGCCCAGCGCCTTGCGCAGGTCGTCGTAGTCGGCGGCGCTCTCGGTGTCGTTGTAGGCACTGAGGTCGATGCCGCTGGCCACCAGCTTGTCGCGGCAGGCCTTCGTGGCCTCGACGTGCTGGCGTTCGGTGGACGGCGCGTCGTAGACGAGGCCGACCACGCGTGCGTTGAACTCGTCGATGTTGGGGCACAGGGCATCGGGGTCGGCCGAGTACGTGCCCCGCTGGGACATGAAGATCACGTCACGGTCGCGGTTCAGGCCGCCGTCGATGGCCAGCTTCGCCTCCCCCACCGCGTCGTCTCCGGGGCCGCCCGCGAGCCACACGATGGGGTCGGGTTTCGGATGGTCGGACTTGGCGGGCACGATCGCAACACCGAGTTCGATCGTCCGGCTGCCCGGTTCGGCGCGGTTCTCGGGCACGGTGAGCGTTCCGCAGCGGGCCCCTTCCAGCGCTTCGATCGGTTCCGGCGTCTTCGGGCAGGGCCCGGGTTCGTACCTGGCGTCACCCACCGTCCGGGCGGTCGTGCCGATCGGCGCTCCGGTGGTGGTGTCGGGGCTCGGCTCAGCCTGGGAGGGCGCTGCGAGCAGGCCGGTGACGAGGAGGCCGGTCGCCATTCCGGCCGAGGTGGCCAGGAGTCGACCTGTCGTGCGGCGACGACGGGGCGCTTGGTGGAGAGTCATCTGTCCTCCCGGTCACTTCGGGATGATCGTGAACGGTCCGGGTTCGAGACCGTCCACGCAACCGGTGTCGGGCGCGGTCGGGCGAGCGAGGAACGAGGCCAGTACGCGTTGCGCGCACGGCGACTGCGCTACCACCCAGTGGCCGATGCCGGGGACCTCCACGGCCGTCGAGCGGGACAGGTTCCCGGCCGCGTCCTTCGCCCAGCTCGCTCCGGTCTTCACGTCGAACGTGCCGGAGACGACGAGTGCCGGCACCGAGCTGGCCGTGGCCACCCGCTGGACGTCCGTGCGGTCCGGAACGTTCCAGATCCCGCACGCCGGATACTCGAACGGCAGCTGCGGCACCTGGGCCAGGACCGTGTCCGGCCACCCGGGGAAGGCCTTGCGCCCCGCCTGCAGCACGTCGGCTTCCGAGTACCCCGGCGCCCACTCGCTGCACACGATCGAGTTCGTCAGGCCGTGTGCGAACTCGCCGGTCTTCTGGACCGAGCCGGCGGCGCGAGCCTGTGCGAAGCGTTCCGGGTTGCCGCGGCTGAGCTCGTCGAGCGCAGCCGGCAGGTCCTTGGGCCGGGGGTTGGAGGCGACGATCAGGTTCAGCAGCGCGCCCCCGTCGAGGACGGTCCTGACCGGCTTGTCCCCGCCCTTCGGCGTGACGTTCAGCGTCAGGGGGTTGGCCTCCAGCTTGCGCACCTGCTCCGTCAGGAGTCGGGGAAGGTCCGGGTACCGGTCCTTGCAGGCGGGCTGCGCCGCGCACGCCGCAAAGATGTTGTCGATCCCCTCAGCGGCGCTGCTCCATCCCCACGGCAGGGTCACGGTCTGGGGAGGTACGACCGAGTCGATCGCCACCGCGCGGATTCCCTCGGGGTGCAGGCGCAGGTACGTGAGGGCCAGATCGCTGCCGTAGGAGTAGCCGTAGACGTTCCACTGGGGGATGTCCAGCGCGCGCCGCAGGTCGGCGAAGTCCGCCGCGTTCTCCGTGCTGTTGTAGGCGCTCAGGTCGGCGCCGTCGGCCGTCAGACGGTCCCGGCAGTCCTTCACCGCCTTCAGCATGATCTGTTCCGCCTGCTGTGAGTCGGACCCCAGGCCCACAGCCTGCTCGTTGAACCGGTCGACCTCCGGGCAGGCGAGGTTCGGCCGGTCGTAGAGGTTGCCGCGCTGGGCCATGACGATCAACTCGCGGTCCTTGTTCAGACCGGAGTCGATGAGGAACGGAATGTCGTCGAACGTGTCGGCGCCGGGGCCGCCCGCCATGAACACCACCGGGTCGGCGGCCGGCTTCTCCGCCGCGGCCGGAATTCTCGCCACGGCCAGTCCGATGATCCGGCTGTCGGGGCGGGAACGGTTCTCGGGGACCTCCAGGAATCCGCACTCCGCGTCGCTCAGCGCTTCGATGGGCTCGGGCGGCTTCGGGCAGGCGCCCGGCACGAACCGGGGGGCTGCCGGGCCGGGCCCGGCGGCCTGGGCAGGTGTCGATGAGGCGCTGCTCGGTGTGGGGCCCCATGCTGCCAGGAAGGCCAGAGCAGCCGCAGCGGTCACCGCGTGGATGCGGGGCTTTGGCATGTGATCTCGTTCCTCTGCCGACTTCGGCGGCGGCCACTGACGGACCGGGCCTCAACGGTTTGGGCGGAACGCGCATCTTCGACGCTACCGGGTGACCCGTTCGGGTGCACGCGGAGCGGTCACGATCCGTGACCCCCCGGTCTGTCCGAACCGGTCGACGGATGATACCCATCGATCATTTGGCCCATATGTCCAGCAACTGATTGGCCGCGCGGAAATTGTCGGGGGAATCCACGTTGCACGCGACGGTCACGGCAGTGTTGCGGTCCGGGCTCACGATGAAGGTGCTGTGAAATCCCTCCCAGTCGCCGCGGTGCACCAGGCTCTTGTCGGGGAGAAGGAGGATGCCGGCCCCGTACCGCCCTTCTTCGATGCCACGCCGGCGCAGAACGTCACCCACACTCACCGCTCCCTCGGTGACGCCGGTGAGCAATTCCTTTCCACCGATGCGACCGGTGCGGTAATTGTCGGCCCAGCGGACGAATTCCCCAGGAGTGGTCTGGACGGACCCGTCTCCGTACTGTTTCCAGGGGGAGGAAACGGGAGTGAAGGAGCCGTCCTTCTCGTCGTACGACTTCGCCTTGCCGGGAACGTCCACCGCAGGGGACAGAGCCATGCGCAGGTGCAGCGGGGCGAAGAATTCCTGTTGGAGGAAGGTCGCGAACGGCTTGCCGGTGACCCTCTCGACGACATGCGCCAGGAGAACGTAGTTGGAGTTGGAGTAGGAGAAGCGCTCACCTGGCGGATCTTCCGGCCGTGAGCCGAGGATGGCTGCGATCGCTTCCTTCTGGCCTGCCGGATCCGTCAGCTTGACGCCTTTGGCCTCCAGCAGATCCTGGTAGTCGGTGATGCCGCTGGTATGACGCATCAGATCACCCAGCGTGACGTCCCGCGTCCAGGCGGGCGGGTTGTCGAGAAAGTTGGACAGGGGATCGTTCAACGCGAGTTGGTGCCGCCCGGCCAGCAAAAGGACGGCTTCTGCGGTGAATTGCTTGGAGTTGGATGCCATGTCGAAGACCGTCTTGGAGGTGATGGCTCGCCCGGCCGTCAGATCGGCCTTCCCTCTCCCCGCCTCCCAGACAACGCTTCCCCGCCTGCCGACAGCTGCCGCGCAGCCCGGACCGGCAGGAGAAGGCACCAGCTCGTGGAGAACCTCCGCGCTCCGCTTCTCGCGGTCGTCAGCGGTCGCGTGTGCCTGCGGGTTTGCGACACCGGCCAGTACTACCGCAACCATGGCGCCCCCGGCGGTGCAGAGCGACACCATCCGATTCACGGACACCACCTTCTTTCTTGAAGTCCAGCGGCCACGACGCGATCGATGCCCGGAAAGCCACCGTCAACCGGTCCCTCGGGGGCACGCCGGAGCCGGGTCGTCTCATGGAGCGATCTCGAACTGCGGGGGCTTGAGGTCCTTGACACAGGCAGTGTCCGGGGCGGTCGCGGTGTCGAAGAAGGAGACGGTGATGGCTTGGGCGCACTTCGAGTAGGCGATCGCCCCGTGGGGCACGTAGGGGATCGTGACGACCGTGGCGCGGCTCAGGGTGCGGGCGACGTACGGGCCGTTGTCGGCGCCGGTCTGGGCGTCGAAGCCGCCTGAGACAACGAGGGTAGGGATGTCGCTGCGCGTGACGTCCCGGACCGAGCGGGGGGCCGCCGGGATGTTCCAGGCCTCGTCGCAGTCCTCGCGCAGGAAGGGAAGCTGCGGCGCCTGGGCCAGGACCGAGGAGGGGAAGGCCGGGAACGCTTCCCGGCCGGCCCGCAGGACCTGGGCGTCGGTTTCGTACGGCATCCACTCGCTGCAGAACACGCCGTAGGCGAGGCCGTGGGAGATGTGGCCGAAGTTGTGCGGATCGGTCTTGGCGCCCACCCAGTGCTCGGCGACGCGCTGCGGGTTGCCGTGGGCCAGCTCGTCGAGGGAGCGGGGGATGCCGGGGGCGACGTGGGTGGCGGAGGCCATCCAGTTCACCAGCGCTCCGCCGTCCAGGACGACCTTCACCGGCGTCCGGCTGTCGGGGAGCGTGACGGTGGTGGTGACCGGATCGGCCTCCAGTTCGCGGACCAGGCGGTCGAAGGTGGCGGACAGATTCGGGTAGCGCTTGTTGCACGCCGGCTGCTCCGCGCAGGCCTTGAACACACCGTCGAAACCCTGCCGGGCGCTGCGCCACGTCGCCGCCGGTCCTGCTTTGGACGGTGGCAGGATGCCGTCGATGCCGACCGACCGGATACCTTCCGGGTGCAGGCGCATGTACGTGAGCGCCAGGTCGGTACCGTAGGAGAGGCCGAAGACGTTCCACTCCTCGAGGCCGAGCGTGGTGCGCAGGTCCGCGAGGTCGGCGGAGCTCTGGATGCCGTTGTAGGCGGTGAGGTCGGCCCCGCTGCCCGCCAGCTTCTCCCGGCAGGCCTTCGTCGCATCGACGTGCTCGCGCCCGGTGGAGGGCGCGTCCCAGACGAGGCCGACCGCACGTGCGTCGAACTCGTCGATGTTTCGGCAGGTGAGCGCCGGGTCGGCCGAGTACGTCCCGCGCTGGGACATGAGGATCACGTCCCGGTCGCGGTTCAGGCCGCCGTCGACCGCCCTCTTCGCCGCCCAGACGGCGTTGTCGCCGGGTCCGCCGGCCAGCCACACGATCGGGTCTGGCTTCGGGTCGGCGGCAGCCGCCGGGACGATCGCGACGCCGAGCTTGATCGTTCTGCCGCCCGGCTCGGTGCGGTTCTCGGGCACGGTGAGCGTTCCGCAGCGGGCCCCCTCGAGTTCGGGAATCGGCTCCGGCGTATTCGGGCAGGCCCCCGGCTCGTAGCGGGCGTCGCCCACGGTCCGGGCGACCGTGCCGCTCGCTCCTCCGGGCGTCTCCTCCTGCGCGCTCGCGGGCGCGCAGAGCAAGCCGGTCACGAGGATTCCGGTCGCCACTGCGGCCGACCCGGTGCGCAACCGTCGTACGTGCGGGCGTGCCATCTGCCCTCCCGGTCACTTCGGGATGATCGTGAACGGTTCCCACCTGAGGCTCGCCACGCAGCCGGTGTCGGGCGCGGTCGGACGGGTGAGGAAGGACGCCAGCACCTTCTGGGCGCAGGGCGACTGCGGGACCACCCAGTGCCCGATGCCGGGGATCTGCACGGTGGCCGATCGGGGCAGCGTACGGGCCGTCCTCTGCGCCCAGCTCGCCCCGGTCTTCATGTCGAACGTCCCGTTGAGGAAGAGCGTCGGCACCGAGCTCACGGGGGCCACCCGCTGCGTGGCAGTGCGGTCCGGGACGTTCCAGACCCGGCACGCCTGTTCCTGGAAGGCCAGTTGAGGCGCCTGGGCCAGGACCGGCTCCGGCCAGTCGGGGAACGCCTCGCGGCCCGCCTTCAGCACGTCGGACGCCGAGTGATCCGGCACCCACTCGCTGCACACCACCGAATTCGTCAGACCGTGGGCGGTCTGGCCGACGACCTGGAGCGAACCGGCGGCGCGGGCCCGGGCGAAGCGCTCCGGACGTCCGCTGCGGAGTTCGTCGATCGCCGCCGGGACGTCGGCGAACGGAATCGCCTTGGCGACCAGCAGGTTCACCAGCGCGCCGCCGTCGAGGACGACCTTCACCGGGTCTCCGCCCTGCGGCGGCCGGACGTTCAGCGTCAGCGGCCGGGCTTCCAGCTTGCGCACCTGCTCGTTCAGGGTGCGCTCGAGGTCCGGATAGCGGCTCTTGCAACGGGGCTCCGCAGCGCATGCCTTGTAGAGGTGGTCGAGGCCCTCCCGGGCGCCGGTCCAGGCGAAGGGCAGGGAGACGGACTGGGGAGGGGCGATGGAATCGAGCGCGACCGCGCGGATCCCCTGGGGGTGCAGGCGCAGGTAGGTCATGGCCAGGTTGCTGCCGTAGGAGTGGCCGTAGACGTTCCACTGCTCGATGCCGAGCGCCGTGCGCAGGTCGGCGAAGTCGGCGGCGTTCTCGGTGCTGTTGTAGGCACTCAGGTCGGTCCCGTCGGCGGTCAGACGGTCCCGGCACTGCTTCACCGCGTCGAGCAGGAGCCGTTCCGTCTGCGGCGCGTAGGAGGGGAGCCCCACGGACGTGGCGTAGAAGCGGTCCAGCTCCGGGCAGGCGAGGTCGGGCTTGTCGTAGAGATTGCCGCGCTGGGCCATGATGATCAGGTCGCGATCCCGGTTCAGGCCGGAGGAGACCAGGAACGGGATGTCGTCGAAGGTCTCACCACCGGGGCCGCCCGACATGAACACCACGGGATCCCGGGCCGGGTTCGCGGAGGTGGCCGGGATGACCGCCACGGCCAGCCGGATGGTCCGGCCGCCGGGGCCGGTGCGGTTCTCCGGGACCTCCAGGAATCCGCACCGGGCGGTGGCCAGCGCTTCGATCGGCTCAGGCGTCCTGGGGCAGGGACCCGGTACGAAGCGTGACGCGGGGGCCTTGCCGGGCCCGGTGATATCGACACCGGTGGCACCGGTGCGGGGCGGTGCGGCGCCCACCGGACTCGGGGCCAGTGCTGTCAGGAATCCCAGAGCGGTCGCGGCAGCTGCTGCCCCGATGCGGAAACGGTGCTCTGCCATATGATCCCGTTCCTCTGCCGGTCAACGGCTGCCCCGCCGGGCGACGCCGCGGCGATATGGACGGAACGCACGTAATCGACGCTACCAGGCGGTCCGGCGACCCGCACACGCCCCGGGCGGCCGCGGGCGGCCACGGATACTGCCCTCCCTCTCGGCGGCCTGGAACTCCTCCGGCCGGGACGGGAGCGAGCACCGCGCCGGGGTATGGACCGTCGGCCGGCCTTCGCCGGAAACGGCCGTGGACTCGGCGCGTGTTGCCGGCCGCCCCCCGGCCGCCCCCGGCTCGACGTGCGTGCGCATCTGCTGAAAGGGCCTCACCACTGCCTGCTGCCACCGACGCTGAAGGATCCTCCAGGTCCGGCCAGGAGGCGGACCGGGCCGCCCTGGTATCAGGCTGTCGGGCCGCCGCGCCCGGTGCGACGGCTGTCGGGTGGGGACCGGTCCTCACGCGAACGGCCCTCCGTGCCATGCGACAGGCCCCCGCCCCTGCAACGCTGGCCGGGATCCGGGCCGGCAGGCCCGGACGGGTCGTCGCCGTGCAGGACGGACGGAGGAGGAGTCGTGGCACCTCTCGCTCGGATCCCGCTGGAGGGCGGGGGCTACGTCCTGGTCGAGGCTCCGGACACGGCCGAGGGGCCCGTGAAGGCCGGCCGCATCAGCGACGCCATCCACGACCTCCCGGAAACGCTGCAGGAGGCGCTCGGTCCGGTCACGGAAGCAGCGCGCGTGGCCCTCGATCAGCTGCGCAAGGCCCGCCCCGACGACATCACCGTCCAGTTCGGCATCGACCTCTCGGTCGCCGCCGGGGCCGTGATCGCCAAGACCGGCGCAGGCTGCCACCTGACGGTGACCATGGCGTGGAGGGGCGGCGATCCCGTCCATTTGCGGGCACCGTACGAACGACCGGAGTGACCCCCCTCGACGGCTTCGACGCCCCGGCCCGGTCCGAAAGCCGATGGCAGCAGCCACAGCCCCTCGTGTCACCACAATGCGCAATCACATGACTACTCTGTGTGCATGTCGAATGCTCCGGCGCAGTCGAGGTTGCGAGAGATTCCGGGCTGGGCGGTGGGGCTGTGTCTGTTCGGGCTCGCAGCCGGTCTCTGCGTGATCGTCTGGTACGCGGTGAATCCGCCGTTCCTGGACAAGCCCTCGGGCAACAGAGAACTGCTCCTGCAGTTCGCGACGACGGCCGAAGAGGCCCGCGCCGTGGTGGACGGCGGCGCGGACGGGAACGGGGACGAGCTGTTCCGGAACGGCCTCGTGCTCGACTGGCGCATGCTCATCCCCGGGTACGCGGTGGCCCTGGCCGGGTCCTTCGGACTCGGGCACCTCTTCCTCTACCGGGAGTCCACGCGGCTGTGGGCCCGGCGCGCCCTCGTCCTCACCTCCGTGCCGGTGGCAGCGGACTGCGTCGAGAACGTCTTCCTCTGGAGAGCTCTGAACCGGCTGGCCGCCGACCCGGTACCGGACCTGACGCGGGCGGCCCATTTCGCCCAGATGAAATGGGCGCTCGTCGTCCCGCTGGTGGCAGCGGCCGTCCTGATCGTCGTCACCCTCTGCTGCCGCCGGGTGCTGGACCCCTCCTTCGTGCACAGTGCGCGGGAGGACCGTCCCCGTCCGGTCGTGGCCCACGCACACAGGCTCGTGGACGGCACGGAGAGCCGGTGGAGCGATCCGGACGTGATCCTCCCGCCTGCCGCGCCCCACGACTGGGAGCCGCGGGCCGAATGGACCGCCCCGGGCCCTGCGCAACCGGGCCGGCCCGCGGCCCGGGACCCGAAGGACAGCGCGGTGGCCCGCTGGCGCACCCGCGCGTACCAGCCGCCCGGCCGGCAGCCCGCAGAGCTCGGCTTCTGTGTCTCCGGCGGCGGCATCCGGTCGGCATCGGTCGCCCTCGGCGCGCTGCAGGCACTGCGGGGGCAACTGCTCAAGGCGGCGTATCTGGTGTCGGTGTCCGGCGGCGGGTACACCGCCGGGGCCTTCCAACTGGCTCTGACCGATGCCGGGCTCCGGGCCCCGGGCGGGAGCCCTTCGGCTCGGCCCGGTCTCTCGAAGCCCGCGGATGTGTTCGCGCCGGGCAGCCCGGAGGAGGACCACATCCGCCGGCACGCGAAGTACCTGGCGGACGCGCCCAAGGAGAAGGTGAACGCCGCGGGGGCGGTGCTCCGGGGGATGGCCGTCTCCTTCGGCATGCTGGCGCTGGTCTTCACCGTGGCGGGTCAGTTCCTGCACCTGTTCTATGCGTACGTTCCGCTGACCGAGCTCCGCCCCCTCACAGCGGAGGGGGAGCGCTTCGACTCGTCCCTCGATCTGTACCCGAACGTCTGGTACCCCGTGCTCGCCCTGCTCGGCCTGGCCGGCCTGGTGTCCGTCGGGTACGCCTTCACGCGGGCCGGCAGCGGCAAGTCCCGCCCCGCATGGCTGCGCAGCACGGTGAACACGCTCACCGGCCTCGCACTGGCGGTGGCCCTGTATTCCGTCGTCCTCCCTTCGGTGATCTGGTTCTTCGCCTCTCTGGCCCACAAAGCCGGCAAGGGGGGATATTGGGACGACAGCGGGGCGGGAGTCGCCCTGCTCGGCGCGATCACGGCGGCGGCGACCGCTGCGGGTACGTGGTTCACCGCGGTCCACCGGACGGTGAAGAGGCTGAAGCCCGACGGTGAGCAGGCGTCTCCGTTCGCCAGGGGCGGCACATCCCTCGTCACACAGGTCGGCACCAGCTGGGTGAAAGCCGTGGTGTGCTGGCTGGTGCTGCTCCTGGTCGCGTTCTTCGGCCTCGCCCTCATGTCCTGGGCGGCCGTCTACGCGGGCAGCTGGCACGCGGGGTGGAAGTGGGGGGTGCCGATCGCCCTGATCGTGCTGACCCTCGTCATCGACCAGACCACCTTCAGCCTGCACCCCTTCTACCGACAGCGGCTGGCGGGTGCCTTCGCCGTGCGCCGCGCGGTGCTGAAGGACGGCTCGGTCGGCGCCCTGCCGTACGACTACAACAACGAGCCGACCCCGCTCAACCCCTACGCACAGCGGGTGGAGGGCTTTCCTCAGGTCATCTTCGCCGCCTCCGCGGCCGTCTCGCTGCGCAACCGCACCGCGCCCGGCCGGCCCGCCGTGCCCTTCACCTTCGCCTCCGACTACTGCGGCGGACCCGACACGGGATGGGTCCGCACCGGCACGCTGCAGAAGACGGCCCCTGCGCTGATCGGGCGCGATCTGACCGTGCAGTCCGCCGTCGCCGTGTCGGGAGCGGCCTTCGCCTCCGCGATGGGGTCACAGACGATGTTCATGGAGCGGCTGCTCGCGCTGTCCAACGTGCGGCTCGGCACCTGGGTGCCCAACCCCCTGTACCTCGCGGAACTGGCGAAGTACGGGCCCGACCGGATGATGCCGCGCCTGCCGCGGGTACGGCGGCTGCGGTACCAGCTTCAGGAGCTGGTGGGCCGGTACTCGGACACCACTCCCCTACTGCTGTGCACCGACGGCGGGCACTTCGACAATCTCGGCCTGGTCGAGATGCTCCGGCTCCGCTGCCGGACCGTCTACGTCATCGACGCTTCGGGGGACTCACCTCCGCTGGCGACCACCCTCGCGCAGGCGATCACGCTCGCCTACGAGGACCTCGGAGTGACCATCACCTTCGACGAAGAGGGGCAGAATCTGCTGGACCTGGTACCCGGCAGCGCGAAACCGCTCGCGCCCGAGGCGCCGATGGCCGCTCTGAACGCGCGGTTCTCCGCCAACTGCGTGGTGCGCGGCACGATCGAGTACCCGGAACCGGTCCAGTTCTCGCCCGACGCACCGGCCGGCACAAAGGGGACGATCATCTACGTGAAGGCCGGTCTGACCCCTGACATGCCGTACGAGCTGCTCAGTTACGCCCTCCGGGAGAAGGCCTTCCCCCGCCAGGCCACCTTCGACCAGTGGTTCGACCACGCACAGTTCGACGCCTACCGGGCGCTCGGACACCACCTGGGCACGAAGGCCGCAGAGGTACCTCTGGCTCACCCGGGGCGGTGCGGTGTCAGGCGCCGCGGGTCCGGGCGCCCGTCCCAGCGGTAGCGGGGATCTCCTCGGTCGGCCCCGGCCGGGCTTCTGCGTCCGGCCGGCCGGCCGGCCGACCGAGGGACCAGGACCCACGGCCGGACGAGAGACACGCATGGTGCTCACGTTCCGTGCGCGCAATCGCCGCTACCCTACGCAGAGTGACGAACAACAGTGCGCCGTCCCACTCAGCCGCCCCCAGTCACATCTACTACTTCGACGTGGGGGCCGGAAGCTGGCAGGGGGAGTTCACCTTCCGGGTCACCTCGTGGCGACGCTTCCGCAGCGCCCGCACCGGGCTGCGGAACCGGGCGCTCGTCGTCGCGATGGCCCTCACACAGCGGCTGACGGGCGCGTCCCGGCTGGATTCGACGATCGTGGCCAGCCCGTCCGCGGGCGCCTTCGGCGTGGCCGACAACGTGGTCAGGGTGTCCAAGTTCGGTGTGACCCTGTACCTGTTGAAGGAGCGCTACCTGCTCGATCCCGACGGCAGGGGCGTCACCGTAGAGGCGAACGAGCAGTTCAGCCCCGTGCCGGGCATCCTGACGCGGAGGTTCACCTACCCGGCGGAGATCCAGCCCTCCGGTATGGGGTCCACCTACCACATGCCGCTGCTGGGAAGCCCGTGGACCGCGACGTACCAGGTGGGAACCGACCGGCAGAGCCTGGCGGGGGAACTCGTCTGTGACTGGGCGAAGGCGACGGAGAATGCTCGCAGGGCCTCATGACCGGGGACCCGACGGCCTCTGCCGCCGCTGCCTCTGCGGCTGCCGCTGCCGCCGGCAAGGTCGCCGGGGTCGTCGCAGAGCTCGCCGCCCGCGTCGAGCGGTACGACGCCCTGCGGGACCCACGCGCCGTGTTCGCCTACACCTACTTCCGGCTCACCTCCGACCTCGCCGCCGCTCTGCGTGCGAACAGTCTGTCGTTCAGGGCGCCCGAGTGGGTCGCCGACCTGTCCGTCGCCCTCGCTGCGGAATATTTCACGGCGATGGACGCCATCGACACCTGGCTGGGCCCCGTCCCCGGTGCCCGGCCCGGCGGGGAAGTCCTCTCCGCAGATCTTCCGGAAACCGTGCCTCGACCCTGGCGGGACGTCTACGCCGCCTCGACCGTGCGGCACTCCTACGTCCTGGAGGAGCTGCTCTTCTCGATGATGGCGCACATGTCCTACGATCTGCCGCTGGCGCTGCGGGGCCTGGCCGCGCGCGGGGACATCCACCACCGCATCGCCGACTTCCACCGCATGAACGACCTGCTGGCCTCCTCCGTCGACGTGGCCCAGGACGAGATCGCCGCCCGCTACTGCCGCCGGCTGAGCTCGCTGGACCGCGTGTTCGTCCGCGACGACGAACTCTTCACCAACTACGGGATCCGGGTCGCCCGGGGCCTGGCCTGGTTCAACTGCGACCGGCTCCTGGATCCGGGTGCGAGCGGTGAGGCGATGGGCTCCATCAGCAGGTCCACGGCAGCGTTCATCTCCGAGTTCCGCTCACCGGACGACTGGAGGCGCCGCCGCGCCCTCCAGGTCCTGCGGGTACTGATCCCCTCCCGTCGGCAGTGGCCGCCGCCGGGGACGCCCATCGAGAGGGGCGGACTGCCCGACTGATCCGGACGCGCTGATCCGGACGTCGTTCAGCTCCGGAACGCAGCTCCACCGGGCGAAGTCCAGCCGTACGGAATATCCTTGAACCGTTGTCCCCCGGGGAGTGCGGACGTTCCGCCGGCCAACAGGGCTCGGACGCCGCCGACATCAAGGGTCGTCGAGTTCCTTCCGCAACGATGCCGTACGAGCGTCCCCGGGCCGCCTCGTGCGGCGATGTGGTCGATGCTTCCCCGGCCCTCACCACCCAGTCCCGTCTGCGGCTTCGTCATTCAGGCCTGCAACCGCGGCGCGTCGACCGGCTCTTCCCGTACCCGGTGATCTCCGCAGGTCCACTGAATGTGCGCCCGCAGGACTGACGGTACCGAACCACCGCGAACCGCCCTGAGGAGCAGTCATGCACACGTTCCCACGCTCGGCATCTCGCTGGTCGCGCCGCTTCGCAGTGACCGCAACAGCGCTGGCCGTCGTCGGCATCGGAGTCGCACCGCCGGCGGCGACGGCGCCCGCGGACGCGGCACCCGCCGGCCTGCCCACCCAGCTCCGGTCGGCGCCGGCCGCTGCGGACAAGGCGCCTGAAGGCCTCTACCTGTTCCAGTACACCTACCGGAGCCATCTCAAGATCGGCGGAGGCAACTTCACCCTCGGCGGCAAGGTCTATGTGGCCGTCAAGTACAACACGGGCAAGGTCAGATACAGCGGCAACGTGATCGCGAAGACGAATTCCGGCGTCTCCGGCGGGGCCGTCTACCTGGAGACGAACATTTCCGCGCCCTGCGCCCCCGGGAACAACGGCTTTGCCCAGGCGTACGACTACAGCACCGATACCTGGTCGCCAAAACTGCCGGTGGCCATTTGCGTACGGATCGACTGAGATGGACGGCCCCGCACCGCGAGGGGGCCCCTGCGAGGCCTTCCCCGGATCCGTCCGGGACGGATCCCCCGTCCCGGACGGATCCGTTCCGTAGGGTCGTTTCGTAGGGTCGTTTCGCCCCGTGGGGCCGTGTCACCCTTCCCCGTGCCAGTACTCGTCGTGCGTGCGGTGGGCTTCGGTCAGACCGTCGCGGAAGTACCGCTCGTAGTAGGCGTTCTCGAGGTGATGGGCCTGCAGCCACACGCCCGGTACGTGGATCGTGTCGCAGTGGGCGGGAAACCGCCCGTGGGTCTCGTGGATATAGGTGCAGATGTCCCGCGTGCACGCGATGACGTCGGCCGAGTAGCTGTCGGCCTCGTGCAGGTACCGGCTGCCGAAGTCCCCCCGGTAGATGCGCGCGAACAGCCCCTCGTCGGAGTAGATGCCCTTCGGCCCGAACTTGCCCGCCACGACGGCGTCGACCGCCTCGCCCATGGTCGCGTAGTTGGGCGGACACATCGCCTTGATGAGGTGTTCACCGTTGTGCCGCAGGCCGACAGCGGTGGCCCTCAGGTCTGCGTAGCGCGGGAGCGGCACCTGCCAGCGCAGGAGGTCCGCCGGTCTCCACCGCGGGGTGCTCCAGTCGAAGTCGAGCATCGGACCGTAGGCGGCACGGAACTTCGGGTCGCCCAGCATGATCGACGGGGCGATCGAGGCGTGGATCCAGGCCCCGAGACCCATGGCGTCGGCGGTGAGCATGAGGTTCTGGAGCAGCAGGTCGGCCTCGATCTGTGTCCTCATGGCCCAGATGAGGCCCAGGGGCAGCTTGATGTCCTCGTTCAGGAACCCCGACTTCACCCACTTGCGCACGCCCGCCGAGCGGTAGAGGTTCCGGTCGTCGACGATCGCCGGCCGTGCCCCCTCGGGCTGGGTCAGCAGGTACATCAGCCCGTTGATGTACTGCCGTGACAGGTCCACCACGGGGAAGAGGAGGGTGCTGCCCGGGAGGTTGGACAGGAACCGGTTCGAGTCGAGGTAGGCCGGGAAGTCCCGCTTCCCTTCCGGTACGTCGATGCGGTGGTCGAGCAGCCGCACCTTCGCCTCGGCGGCCCGCGAGCAGAGGGTCTCTTCGTCGAATGCCGCCCCGCCGTCGGGTGCAGAGGGAAGGTTGCGCAGGAAGTAGGTGCCGCTGTCGTTGATCAGGAAGAAGTGCGTGCCCTGCGCGTTGTCGGGGCTGCCCGCCGTACGTCCGGCCATGTTGAGGTTCGGCTTGGCCATGATGGGCTTGCCGTCGCGAGGGTCGGCGAACGGGCGGTCCGGCATGGTGAGGCCGGAGCAGCCCGTGATGGCGATCAGGATGGCCTCTTCGAGCTCGGTGAGCGGGGCTCGTGGAGCGGTGGAGGCCCAGCTCATCGAACCGGCCTCGACCGAGCTGCCCCGGCTGACCCGGTGCGTGCGGCGACGCCAGATCGACGTGAGCAGCGGGCGGTTGACCAGGGCCGCGAACCCGGCACGGCTGTGGGTGTTCAGCGGGTCGTTCATCATGCTGTCCCTTCACGGCGCGACCGGACGAGCTGGCCCTCCCCGGCCTCGGTGCCACGGACCGCACCGTACCCGCACCGTGCCGTTCGCCGGGGGCGCGGGCCTCGCCGGGGGGAGAGCAGGAGCGCTGACACCGTCAGCCGCGCAAGCGTGCCTCGATGGTCTCGACGAGGCCGGCGATGACGCCGTCGGGCGAGGGGCTGTAATGGGGGACGGCCCATCGCGTGATCCGGGCGTCGATGAGGGAGGGCCTGCCGGAGGCGAGCGCTTCACGGAACGCCTTCTCGAACTCCTCCAGCGTCTCGACTCGGTGGCCCTCGGCGCCGCATGCCTGCGCGTACGCGGCGAAGTCGGGGTTCTGGAACTCGACGAGCCCCGTCTCCCCGTAGGTGACGAGCTGGAACAGTTTGATCAGCTTGAATTCCTGGTCGTCGAAGATGATCCAGATGACGGGGATGTCGTTCTCGACGGCGGTCATCAGCTCGAAACCGGACAACGAGTAGCACCCGTCACCGCACCCGACGACGACGGTCCGCTCCGGATGTGCGAGCTTCATGCCGATGGCGCCGTTGACATGGCCGGCCATCGGGCCGAAGGAACCGACCTTGCGGAAGTTCTGCCCCTCCTCCAGCTCGACGTAGTAGCTCAGCCAGGCGAGATGTGCTCCCGCGTCGGCGAGCAGAACACCTCCTGGGGGCAGCATCCTGCCGATCGTCTGGGCCAGCTCACCCGGGTGGATCTTTCCGGTCAGGTGCGTGATGTGACGGGCTTCGTAGTCCCGGCCGTCGACCTCGGCCGCCGGGACGTCGCCGACCCGTCCGTCGAGTGCCTCGTGGAGGGCGGCCACCCCGAGGCGGGCGTCGGAGAGCAGCGCGTAGTCGGGCCGGTAGGCCTTGCGGAACTCGGTCTCCGAGATGTTCACATGGACGAGCACCTTGTTCTCGAAGAGGTCTTCGCGGTAGTTGAAGGTGGCGTGCTGATTGAGGGAGTTGCCGACGCACAGCACGACGTCGGCCTCGCGGAACGCCTTCCACGCGCTGGCGTGGCCGCTGTCCGCGAAGACGCCCACCGAGAGCGGGTGCCCCTCGGAGACGATGCCCTTGCCGTCCAGTGTGGTGAGCAGGGGGATCTGGAACCGTTCGATGAAGCGGCGGACCTCCGCTCCCGCTCCGCTGCGGATCGCGCCGAACCCGACGAGCGCCACGATGCGCTTGCGCCGTGCGAGGGCGTCGGCCAGCATCGAGGCGATCTCCTCCACACGGGCCGGATCCGGGACGACCGGGGCCACTTGGAGCCGGATGTGCCGGAAGTCCGTCACCTCGACACCGCGGTGGGTGAGGTCCTCGGGCACGTGGATGTGCACCGGCCCGGGCCTTCCCTCGAAGGCGATGTTGACGGCTTCCTCGAGCACGTCACACGTGTCGGCGGCATCGGTGAGCAAGAAGGACTTCTTCGTCGTGGCGGCGAACATGGCCCGGGAGTCGGGCGTCCCGTTCAGGCCCGAGGTCTCGTTGAGGGAGCCCCAGCCCTGCCATGCCCTGGAGGCGTATCCCGAGACCGCGAGGACGGGGTAGGAGTCGGACATCGCCACGGCCAGACCGGAGAACAGGTTGAACGCGCCCGGCCCGGCCGTCGCGAAGCAGAATCCCAGTTCGTTCGTGTACATCGCGTGGCCGCACGCCATGAAGGACGCGGCCTGTTCATGCCGTGTGATGACCGGCCTGATCTGCTGAGAGTGCTTGAGCGCGAGCATCAGGCCGGCGGCGTTCTCTCCGGCACCGCCGAAAGCGGCCCGTACTCCGATGTCTTCCAGGCCCTTGACCATGGCCTCGTAAACCCTCATCGCCGTTCCCTCGTCCGCTCCCCCGCATTTGTTGTCGGACTGCGGTATCGACGCGGCACGTGGTGCGGCCGTGTCGGCGCAGTCACCCATGACGGAGCGCCTCGAGCGTCCCCGGATGCCGGGAATGACGCCTCGGGCGAGGAGCTGTGGTCGGTGTGGCCCACTGTGGCGGGAAGAAGCCTTCGCACGCGCCGGACAACTCTGCCGTGCGGGCTTCCGGAACCAGTTTGCCAGTACTCGACACATCGCGCTCCCGCACGTGCGGTGGGCCGTAGGAGTGGCGGGGCGGGCGTCACCGCTCACGGCGCCCGCAGGACCGGTGCGGCTGTTCCCTGCCCGGGCTCGAAGCGGACGCCACCCGTCTGCGTTGTTCCGCGTGCCGAGGCCACGCCTGTGGGTCAGGGTTGCCGTGTGTAACCCAGGTGCCCGCGGACCCGGTCCCGGGCAGCCGTGCAGCGTCACCGCGTCGTCCGCCGGCAACGCATCCGGACAGCGGGGCGCGCCCAGGCGAAGAGGCACACATGGCCGAGATCAGGCAGTACGAGCACTACGTGGGCGGCAACCCGGAGGCGGAACGACTCGTCTTCGAGCGGCTCGCCCGTGAGCTCATGCGGGTCCAGCTCAAGTCCAGGAAGCGCAGTGGCGCCGCCGACCTCGCGCGTACGTTCCACGCCAAGGCCGTTCTGGGCGTCGAGAACGCCCGTCTGACCTTCGCCCGCGACCTGCCCCCCGACCTGCGGACCGGCTTCGCCCAACCCGGTGCCCGGTACCCCGTCACCGTGCGGCTCTCCAATGCGAACGGCGCCCGCCAGCCCGACCACGCCCCCGATCTGCGGGGAGCCGCCCTGCGCATCGCGGCAGGAGCCGACGAGGCACACGACCTGCTGATGACGAGCCATCCGGTCTCGCACGCGCGCAACGCACGCGAGTTCGTCGAATTCGCGAAAGCCATGGCGGGCGCCGACTCGACACCGCGCAAGGCCCTCGCGCTGTTCGTCACCCTGCCGCTCGCGGTGGGATGGTCCACGGCCGCGCGCATGCGGCGCAACGTGCGTGCGGGTACGAGCCGTACGGTGCGCAGCCTGGCGCTGGAGACGTACTGGAGCCGCGGCGCCATCCTGTGGGGTGACGCCGGTCCGGTGCGCTATCAGCTGGGCCCCGCGGACGGCGCTCCGCCGGCCCCCGCCCCCTCCGGCACCGACCCCGATTTCCTGCAGCACGAACTCGCTCGTCGGCTGAAGGAGGCGGACGTCGTCTTCGAGCTGTACGTGCAGCGCTACGTGGATGCCCGCCGGACGCCCGTCGAAGACGGCGCGGCCGAGTGGAAGGTGGAGGACACGCCTCTGGTGCGGGTGGCAACGCTGACCGTCCCGCGCCATGACATCGGCTCCGCCGAGGCTCGCGCCGCAGCTGCACGGGTTGACGAGCTCGCCTTCAACCCGTGGAACACGACGGAGGAGTTCCGGCCCCTCGGAAACCTCAACCGTGCGCGCAAGGTCGCCTACGAAGCGAGCAGCGCCCACCGCCTGGGCCTCCGGTTCGCCGCCGTCGAGCCCCGGCGCAACACCGTACTGGGCGTGCCGTTGCGCGCCGCCTTCCGCGGCCTCAACCGGTTCGTCCCCTGGCACCGGCTGCCCACGAGCCTCGGTCTGCTGAACCTCCTGGCCTTTCGGCAGAAGCTGCGCCAGGACAACCTGGTCGACACCGAGATCCGCGAGGCTCCGCCCCGGACCCAGCCCGTACCCGATCCCATCGACGAAGACATGCGGCTCGCGCGGAGCTACGACGGCACCTACAACGACCTGTCCGCACCGAGGATGGGCGCTGTCGGGTCCGCCTTCGGCCGCAACCTCGCGCCGGTCTACCAGCCGGAGCTGTTCGACGTACCGAACCCGGTCACCGTCAGCCGGGAGCTGCTGCACCGCGACGTCTTCATCCCCGCACGCTCCCTCAACGTCCTGGCCGCCGCCTGGATCCAGTTCCAGGTGCACGACTGGGTCAACCACAAGCGCTACCCCACCGGCACGAAGAGCGTCGAGGTGCCGCTCCCTCCCGGTGTCACGTGGAAGAACACGCCGGGCGGACGTCCCGAGGGCGTCATGCGCTTCGCCGAGAACGAGGGGCTGCACCCGGCCGACGGCAACGGGCCGCCGACGCTGTTCGCCAACGCGGCGTCCCACTGGTGGGACGGCTCCGAAATCTACGGTGGCGACGAGGACACCGGAAGGTCGCTGCGCGAGCCGGGCGGCGGTGCGGCGCTGCGTCTGGAGGACGGCCACCTGCCGGCCGGGCCGGGCGGCCTCCCGCTCACCGGGTTCGCGGAGAGCTGGTGGTACGGCCTCAGCGCCTTGCAGACCCTCTTCGCCCGCGAGCACAACGCCGTGTGCGAGGCGCTGCGGCAGGAGTACCCGAAGCTGACCGAGGACCGCGTCTACCACACGGCGCGACTGATCGTCTCGGCTCTCATCGCGAAGATCCACACCGTGGAGTGGACCCCCGCGATCCTCGCCACCGAAGTGATCGACGTCGGTCTGAAGACCAACTGGCAGGGTCCGCCGAACAAGTGGCTCGAGCAGCTGGGACTGTGGCTCTTCGAGGCGCATTCACTGACCGGCATCCCCGAGACCCTGCCGGACCACCATGCCGCTCCGTACTCGCTCACCGAGGACTTCGTCACCGTCTACCGCATGCACCCGCTGCTCCCCGACGACTTCGAGATCATGGACCACCGGCTCGGCGGGAGGCTGGACACCCTCGGCTTCAACGACGTGCAGGGCCCGGCCGCGGAGGCGCTCATCCGCTCCACCGGGCTGGCCAATTCCCTGTACTCACTCGGCATCGCTCATCCCGGCGCGATCACCCTGCACAACTATCCCCACGCCCTGCGGGCGTTCGAGCGGGACGGGGAGATCATCGATCTGTCCGTGGTCGACCTGGCACGCACCCGGCGCCGCGGTGTGCCGCGCTACAACGACTTCCGGGCCGGTCTGCACAAGCCGCGCGTGCGGCGGTTCGAGGACGTGTCCAGCGACGCGGAGACGGTCGCACGCCTGAAGGAGGTCTACCGCGATGTCGATCGGATCGACACCATGGTGGGCCTTTTCGCCGAGAACCCGCCGCAGGGCTTCGGCTTCAGCGACACCGCCTTCCGCATCTTCATCCTGATGGCGACCCGCCGTTTGCAGAGCGACCGCTTCCTCACGATCGACTTCAGGCCCGAGGTGTACACCCCCTTGGGCATCGACTGGATCGAGCGCAACGGCATGGCCGGCGTGGTGGTGCGGCACTGCCCCGAACTGGCGGCCCTCCTGCCGCGCACGGCCACCCCGTTCGCGCCCTGGCGCCCGGCTACGGCGAAGAAGGGTGAGGGCGGTCGCGGTTGAGGACTGCTCGTCCTCCCGCCGCAGAGCCATCGGCAGTGGCTCGCCGAGCACACCGACGGACCCGCCGGCTTCCACCGGCGGGTCCGTCGGCTCCCGGGCGGCCGTGCCGCAGCCGGTGTCAGATCGTGAACGGCTTCTGCCTGAGGAAGCCGTCCGCCGGGCTGCCCGTCGTGTAGAAGTTCGGGCTCTGGATGGCGGGCATGCGCTTTTGGATGTCGCGGTGGAAGGTGCGGTAGTCGCCCTGGAAGGCGCCCTTCCCCCACACCTTGAGAAGGTTCGCGGTGAACAGTCCGTTCACGTCTCCGTCGGACGCCACCTGGTTGTCCTGGCAGGCGCCGATGAGCACGGCGCCGGGCGCCGTGCTGTGGCCGTCTTCGTTCTTGAGCTCGCGTTGGAGGCCCTCGTAGAACGCCCGGTCCCGGGCGAAGATCTCCTGCTGCTTGAGCAGCGGCATCAGCCGGGACGCCGCCTCCACCTGGCCCGGGTCGCGGGTCTGGAACTGCGACTCCAGTGCCTCCGGGGTGAGCAGCCCCTGGAGGGACTCGATGGCGCTGCCGCTGTGGCAGCAGTCGAGCAGGGCGAAGATCCTGACTCCCTCCTCGAACCGCCGGAACTCCCTGTACAACTCGTCGTCGATGAACTGGCGGTCGAAGAACACCAGCGTTTCGTCCAGCCGGTCGGGCTCGTCGTCCGATCCGACGTTGTCCATCTGGCCGCCGTGGCCCGAGTAGGTGAAGAGCAGGATGTCCCCGTTCTTGAGCCGTCCGGCCGCCTTGCGCAGTTCCCCGGTGATGTTCTCCACCGTGCCGTCGTCGGTCAGGATCACGGTGTCGTCGAACCCGCCGGCGCGGGCCACCGCCGCCATGTCGCGGGCGTCGTTCTCGCAGGCCAGGAGCTTGCCGTCCCAGCCGTCATACGCGGCGGGATCGACCTTGTTCAGACCGATGTGGAGGGACAGGCCAGTGGGCACGGGTACTCCTCGGGGGCGTGGCGGGCAGGTGGGGTCGACAGCATGGGTTCCGCGGAGGACGCCGCCTGAACCGGGGTGTGGGGGACGCCGCCCGATCGGGCCTGCCGGGGGGAGCCGCTTTCGGGTGACCCGTGACATCGGACCGTAAACGATCACTTGCGCACGGTATTGCTACGATATGAACGCAATCGACACACCGCCGGACCGGGCTGCGGGCGCCGAAGCACCGCAGGGCTCCCTCGCCGATCGCACCGGCTACGACGAGTCCTTCCTCGGCGCCGTCGTCCCGCTCCCCCTCCCGACCGCGGCCGGGATCAAGACCGTGGTCCTGCCGTACACCCACTTCACCGTCGTCCTGCGCCCCGATCGCAGGCTGGCCGCCTCCACCGCCGTCTGCATCGACGGCGAGCGGCTCATGGAGGACGTGCCCCGTGACGACGCCTGGGTGTTCGACCCCCGCGTACCGGAGGCCCAGCAGGCCGGCAACGACATCTACCGCGACAACTCCCTCGACCGGGGGCACCTGGTCCGCCGCCTGGACCCGGTCTGGGGTGTCGCGGGCGAGGCCCACCGCGCGAACGCGGACACCTTCCACTTCACCAACGCGGCCCCGCAGCAGGACGTCTTCAACCAGGGCAAGGAGCTGTGGCAGGGGCTGGAGAACCATCTGCTGGACCACGCGGCCCGGTTCGACCGCAAGCTGTCCGTCTTCACCGGTCCCGTCCTGCACGAATCCGACCCGCCCTACCGGGGCATCCAGGTGCCGCTGCGGTTCTGGAAGGTGGCCGCCTTCGTCCAGGGCGGCCGGCTGGCCTCGACCGGGTACATCCTCGACCAGAGCCCGGACCTCAGCCGGGACCGCGAGCGGGCGATGGCGGGGGCCGGGCCCGGCGATCCGCCGCCGCTCGGCCCGTTCCGCACGTTCCAGGTGCCGGTCGCCGACATCGTCGAGCTCACCGGCCTCGGCTTCGGCCCGCTGCCGGCCGCCGACCTCATGCCCGTCACCCGCGCACCCGCGGACCGCTGGAAGCGTCTGGAGAGCTTCGAAGACGTGGTCCTGGGCGACTGAGATGGGCGACGCCACCGTCGTCTACATCCACGGCAACGGGAACAAGGTCCGCAAGGAACTGCTCAAGTCCCAGTGGGACGAGGCGCTGTTCGGCACGGACATGGGCGCGGCGTCGCGGATGGCCTACTGGGCGCCGGTCCGGTACGCCGCCCCCCTGCCCGACGACGGGCCGGACCCCCTGTCCGACGGCCCGCCGCCCGTCCGGGAGTTCCCGGACGGGCGGGTGCCACGGACCCCGGAGGAGTTCATCGAGCACACGCTCCGCGAGGCGCGCCGGAAGGCAGGTCCCGGGCCCGGGAGACCGTCGGCCCGGGCCGGGGACGAAAAACTGGCGCACTGGCTGGCGAAGATGACGTACTCGGCGGAGACCCTCGGCCGGGCCGAGGACGCGGTGCCCGCACCGGCCTCGTCGGACCCCGCCAAGGCACTTCCTCTCCCCCAGTTCCTGCGCACGCGCCTCTTCGAGCGGCTCGTGAAGGCCACCTTCGAGGACGTGTACGCGTACTTCTTCGGCGGAGTCGGCGAGGCGATGCGCGAGGTGGTCCGCGGCGAGCTGGCCGGTGTCGGCGACGGGCCGCTCGTCGTGCTGGGGCACAGCCTCGGCACGGTCATCGCCTACGAAGTGCTCCGCGAGGAGCGACGGGACGTCAGCCTGCTCGTCAGCGCGGGAGCTCCTCTCGGCATCACCGAGGTCCAGGACCTGCTCGCGCTCCCGACGGAGGTCCCGGCGGGTGTGGCGGCCTGGTGCAATGTCTCCGACCTGCGGGACCTGGTCGCCCTCGACCACTGGCTGCGGCCCGAGTACGGACCACCCGGCCTCGTCACGGACCATCTGGTCACGAACGACAGCGACAACCATCACGGCATCGCCCCGTACCTGCGCAGTGCGCCCGTCCGGAAGGAGGTGGGCGCGCTGTTCGACCGCGTTGCGACGGACCGGGCCGAGTGAAACCATTGCAGGTATCAGGCAGTCCGTCTCCCACGCCGCTCCGGCGGCCTGTGCAGGTGCGGTATGTCTCCCAAGGACACCGAATGGGGACTCGTCACCGAAATGGTGCGAGACTACGTCTTCGATACCGGCGAACCGCGACCCAAGCTGGTCCAGCACGGGTTCTCGCCCGAGTTCGTGAGCAGAATCCCATTCAATTACGTGAGCAACGACAATTCGGTCGCCCTGGTCGAGGCAGTGCGGAACAGCGGCATCGAAGTCCAACTCCTGCTGCTCAGCATGCTCGCTCAGGACGGCAGGCTCAGCTCCCTCCCGGTCGGGAATGAGGCCATGCGACTGAAGCGCGAGCTGGAGGAGGCCGCGCGGCTGCACCTCTCGACCCAGGACTTCTTCCTCAGCAGTGTTCTCGGCAACGGCGCTGACATGTTCATCGACCGGGTGGACTTCAGGAAGCGGCTCCGCGAATTCTTCGAGAATCCCGACAAGACGGTTCTGGTGGTGGACGGAGAGCCGGACAGCGGGCGCTCCTACAGCTACAAACTGATCCGGCACATAGGCGAGCACTGCAATTTCCGCCCGGTGCGGGTGACGCTGAACCGGACGTCCACCGCCGAGCAGGTCGTCCAGCGGCTCACCGAGTCCGTCGCGGACCCGCAGGCGAACCCACCGGCCCTCTCGAACACGGTTCTCTCACCGTTGAATTCGACACAATTGAACGATCCACTACCCGAGATCGATGCGGCGGTGCACCGCGTCGTCAGGCAGGCCACGACCGCGTCCGGGCCGTACTGGCTGGTGCTGGACGACTGCGACAAGCTCGACGTCAATTCGGATGTCTGGGACTGCATCGGAAAGCTGGCCCTGACCATCTACAACCAGAGGCCGGAGCCGCCGGACGTACCGCCCCGGCTGGTTCTGCTCGGGTACTCGCCGACGATGCGCCAGCTCCCGTACGAGATCCGCAAGAACGAGGTCCGGGACACCGCCCGGATGTTCGGCCCCGACGATCTGCGGGAGTTTTTCCGGCAGTTCTTCACGGAGTCCTCGAAGCTGCCGGACACGCAGCGGATCGCCGGCCTCGTGGAGACGACCGTCCCCGCCGTCCTCCAGGCGGGTGAGGCCTCCGGACCGGACAGCTACATGCGCAGGGTCTGCACGGCGGCGGCGGAGTCGGTCCGCCTCTACGGCGGGCTCGCGCCCGGCGAGGACTTCGGTGCGCGCCTGAGCGAGCGGCTGCTCGCCGCGGTGGCCGCCCCCGGCCTCGCAGACCTCTCGGACCTGCACAGGGCCTACCGGGAGGCGGCGTCCCTGCTGAGCCGCTTCGACCCGGCGCGGCTGAAGCTGCCCGGCGAGAAGAAGCCCTCCGGGGCGGCCGGCGTGGAGCTGCTGCGCGACTGCCGGGCCGTCGGCACGCGCGACACCTTCACCTGGGTGCTCAAGCCGGGGGCTCGCGACACGGCGCTGCACGGCTTCGCCGGTCCGGATGCGGCCCGCCTCGCTCTGCTGGCCAATCTGGAGCAGTTCCCTCCCGGCCCGGGCCCGGAACACATCGCGCTGGCCTACCTCGACGGCACGCCCCCGGACCTCGCCCACCAGAGCCTGGACGAGCTGCCGCACACGCTGCAGGCGGTGTTGTGGCTCGCGCAGATTCCGGGCATCACCGGTATCCCCCCGAGTGGAGAGGTCCAGCAGCTACTGGACCGGGCGCGGCTGATGCAGCCCATCGAACGACTCGCACGCAGCGCCTTCCACGGGCGCGCCCAGGAACTCTCCCGGCTGCGCGCCTACATCGGACTGCCCACGCCGTTGCAGGACGAGTTCACCCGGGCGGTCGGCAGTGGCACGAAACGGCCGGTGCTGATCCACGGGATGAGCGGCGTCGGCAAGAGCACGCTGCTCACGACGTTCCTCCGGGACAGCCTGCGCGACTTCCCGACCCCGTTCCCCTTCGCCTACGTCGACTTCGCACGGCCCACCCTCTCGGTCCACGAACCGGCCACCCTGATCGCGGAGATGGCCCGGCAGCTCAGCGTCCAGTTCCCCGACCACCACGCCGATTTCGATACCCTGGCGCGTGCGTGCGAGGAGACCGTCGGCCTCCACCGGGCCGAAGAGGACACGGTCGACGAGCTCTACGAACTCGCCACCACCCGGGCGACGATGGCGCGGCTCTCCCAGTCGGGCGTGCACGCCCTGTCCGCCGCGCGCGAGGGCATGCTGGCGGCCCGGCTCGCGACGCTCGTCGTCCAGGCGGTGGGAGTACCCGCGGCCGAGCAGCCACCCCTCGTGCTCGTGATCGACTCCTTCGAGGAGGCCATGTACCGCGGCTCCCCGGAGCTCGGCCGCATGTGGGGCATCTGGTCGGCACTCCAGAAGGTGCACCCTCGGCTGCGGACCGTCGTCGCCGGGCGGCTGCTGAAGCAGCATCCGGCCCGGCTGGTGGAGCCCCTGCCCATCGAGCTGACCGACCTCGACCCGGAAGCCTCCAGGGCCCTGCTGGCCTCCTGCGGGGTGAGCGACGAACGGCTCGCGGAGAAGCTCGCCGAACGCGTGGGCGGGAATCCCCTGAGCCTGAGACTGGCGGCTCGGGCGGCCGGCCAGGAGGGCGACCGGGCCGAGTCGCTGAACGAACTGATCGAGAGCCTGCCCCGGCGCCGCCGGCACTTCTTCCACAAGGTCGACCAGATGCTCGTCCAGGGGATCCTGTACGAGCGGATCCTGAGCCGCATCGGTGAGGAGGACGTGCGCACCCTGGCCCAGGCCGGAATGGCTCTGCGGACCATCACCCCCGGACTGATCCGGGAGGTCCTCGCGGAGCCGTGCGGACTGACGGTCGACTCCGACCCGGAGGCGGAGCGCCTCTTCGGGCTGTACTCCCGGCTGTACCAGGTGGAATCCGCGGGTCCGGGGAGTGTGCGGCACCGGGCCGATCTGCGGGCCATCATGCTGCGGCTGGCCGACCGCGCCCGTCCGGACATGATGCGGACGGTCGGGCAGCGGGCCGTCCTGTACTACGCGGCACGCGAAGGTCTGGAATCGCGGGCGGAGGAGATCTACCACCGGCTGCGGTTGAACGAGAGCCCGCGCGAGGTGGAGCTGCGCTGGCTGCCCGGTGTCGAGCGGTTCCTCGCCGGGGCCGACCAGGACATGGCGGGACGGTCCGCCGCGTACCTCGCCGGGCGCGTCGGCGGCCACACCCCCGACGAGGTGATGGCGAGGGCGGACCAGGAGGACTGGGAGCGCATCGCCGCCCGCGAGGTGGAGGACCTGCTCTCGCAGGGGTACACCGACGCGGCCGCGGCCCGGCTCGAGGAGCGGCGCCCGTGGACCTCGGGCAGCCCGTTGCACCCGCTGTGGGTCGAGACCCTGGACCGGCTCGGCCGTCGTACCGAAGCCCGGGCAGCCGCCGACGCGGCCGTGGCCCGCGCCGAGGAGGACGGCTTCCCCGGACTGCAGCTGGAGCTGCTGCTCCTCTCGGCGCGGCTGGCCGAGGCGGAGGGCGACCTCACCGAGGCCTACGACGACCTCGCCGAGGCCGAGGAGGCCGCGACGGGCCTGGGCAAGGACTTCGAGGCACTGGGCGCCCTGCTGACCCGTGCACAGCTGGCGCCGGGCACCGAGGACAACGATCAGGAGGTCGGGAGCAGGCTCGCCGAACGACTGCGGCAGCTGCCCGACGCGGAGCTCGTACGGCAGCCCGCCCTGGTGCGTGCCGCGGTCGCCGAGGTCTCACGCGACCACCCGGGGATCCTGGAGCACGCGTTGGACGTCCTGGGCCTGCCCGAGACCGAGGACGGGGTCCTGGACGTGCTCGGCGAATCGATCGCCCGCGTGGTGGCCGTGCGGCCCGAGCTGCGGACCTCGCTGTGCCGCCTTCTGCAGGACTCCGCCGGCCCGCCCGACCCGAGGTCCACGACCGGGCCCACCCACCAGGGAGTGCAGGGCCTGCTGCGCAAGGCGCGCCGGCTCGGGACGCTCAACCTGCTCGCCAGGCGCCTCCTGTCTCTCGACGACCGGAGCGGCGAGCTCGTCGCGGGCGTGGCGGCCGTGATGGGCGCCGGTGCCGTCGCCCCCGGCCGGGCCGTACCGACAGGCCCGCGGCCGGTCGCGTCGGAGCCGGGCGAGGCGGACCCCTCAGCAGAGGGCCCAGCCGAAGGGAACGGCCACAGAGCGGCCTGACCGACCATGAGCGACACGTATCTCTCCCAGGACGACGTGAGACTGCTGCGGGACACAGCGGTGGAGACAGAGCTCGCGGACCCGGGACGGCGGAGTCTGCTGTTCGCGGGCATCCTCCCGAAGTACCGCGGCTCGCTGCCGGTCCTCGCCGCGCCCGGCCAGCAGATCCACTCGGACCTCAACGAGATGAACCGGGTGGAGCGGCTGATCGACGGCACCGTGCCCCTGGCCATCTGGCTCCGCAACGCCACTGACCAACTCACCGACGCCGCCGCCCGCGACGTGTTCCTCAAGGCACTCGACCGAGTGACGCGCGACGCGGCCGGTGAGCCCGATGTGGCACCGGACGTCCCCACCGGGGAGACCAAGGAAGAGATCGTCTTCCAGGACGACACGGTGCCCTTCGACTTCCTGAGCGGCGGAGCGCTGGCGGGGTCCTCGGTCGCCCGTATCAAGGTGCTGCCCTACCAGGGAGGCGCCCTGCTCCAGCCGGTGGCGCTGCCCCACAACGGCACGGGCTGGCTCATCACCGGCGACCTGCTCGTCACCAACCACCACGTGGTCAACGCCCGCAAGCGCACCAACGGCCAGCAGCAGGTGGTGGACCCGGCGGACCTGCAGCTCCAGGCCCAGGGATCACGTTCCCGGTTCGACTACCTGAGCGAGGACGACGCGGACGTCGAGGAGCAGCAGGCGAGCGAGCTCGTGGCCTGGGACGAAGAGCTCGACTACGCCGTACTGCGCCTGGCCGGGGCGCCGGTCAGGCCCTTCCTCCGTGTCGCCACCGCTCCGCTGACCGTGGCCAAGGACATGCCGGTGGCGCTCAACATCATTCAGCACCCGGGTGGAGAGCCGAAGCGGATCGCGCTGCGCAACAACCTCGCCTTCGAAGCAGACGAGCGGGACGTGCGCTACTTCACCGACACCCGGGGCGGCTCCTCCGGCTCGCCGGTGCTGACGGACGACTGGACGGTGGTTGCCCTGCACCGAGGCACGCGCCGCGTCACGGACGTCAGTTTCCAGGGCAAGAGCACGGCGTTCGTGAACGTCGGAACGCAACTGAGCGCCATCATGCAGCACCTGCGGGAGCACAGCCCCAAGATCCACGACGAGATCGCTGCGGCCCAGTCACGCTGACGCCACGGCCACGACCACGGGAGGTGTGAGATGCGCGCTGGATCACCGGTGGCGACCGGGCCCGAGCAGGTCTTCCAGGAGGACCTGCTGGAAGTGGCCGCACGCGTGCGCAAGGGGCTGGACGCTGAGATCCTCGAGTCCGCCGAGGACCTTCCGCGCGAGGAGGAGGCTGCCGCGCAGATCGGCCGCGCCGCCCTGGAGGAGCGGGCCAGGGTGCTGGAGGCCGGGGTGCGCGGGCTGGAGAAGCTCGCCGCGGGCCGCGCCGGCGATGTCGATGAGGACGAGTACTTCGGGGTGGAGGCGATCGTCCTGCTCGAAGGCCGCCCGGCGATCCTGGTCCAGGGTCAGGACTTCGTCTCCCAGCCGGGCGACTGGGCCCTGCTGGACGGACAGCGGCCGAGCATCCGGAAGTCGATCGAGCGGGTCGGCCGGGTGGAGGTCTCCGGGCACGCGGAACTGGACTGGCTGGGCACGGGCTTCCTGGTCTCGCCTTTCGCCGTGATGACCAACCGCCACGTCGCGGCCGAGTTCAGCCGGGCGGACGGCAACGGCGGGTTCACCTTCCGCCAGGGCATGGGTGCGCGCATCGACACCGCTGAGGAACTCGGCACGCCCGCCACAGACGGATCGTTCGAGTTCGAGGTCACCGAGATCATCGGCATCCACCGCGACGTCGACATGGCACTGCTCAGAGTGTCCCCGCGGGCCGACGGCGGCGGGCCGCTGCCGGCGCCGCTGCCGGTCGCGGCCGACGCTCCGCCGGACCTGCCGGGCCGGCCCGTGTACGTGGTCGGCTATCCGGCGGCGGACGGCCGCCGCAACGAGCCGGAGGCCATGAAACGCATCTTCATGGACATCTACAACGTGAAGCGGCTCCAGCCGGGCACGGCGACGGCGCTGGTCCCGGACGGGCCCGGGTTCACGATGACGCACGACTGTTCCACGCTCGGCGGCAACAGCGGATCCCCGGTCTTCGACCTGGCCGACCACCGGGTGCTCGGCCTGCACTTCGGCGGCCGGTTCAGGTCGGGCAACTTCGCCGTGCCGCTGTTCCAGCTGACGGACGACCCACTGCTGGAGCGTGCGGAAGTCAACTGGGTGTAGGGCGTCCGGAGTCCGACCGCCCACCTCGGCCCGGCCCGCGGTGCCTTTGCCGAAGGCCGGCCGGAAGCCCCTCCGGGCCCCGGTCGCATCATCGCTGCACCGGCTCAACCGTTGGTCCCTTTATTCAGGAGGTGCACCATGAGCAGGACCTCACGACTCGACTGCATCATCCCCCCGTACCTTCTCGAGAAGCTCTTGGAGAGCGAGGACAGTGAGGTGCGCCGAGCCGCCTTGGACACCATGCTGACCACTGCGCGTCTGCGGGGTGAGCGAGCGGTCCGGTCGTCCTTCACCGGTGCGGCTGCCCCCGACAACGGCCGGCGTACCGTCTTCGACTGCGAGCAGGGGAGCCTGCTCCGCGCCGCCGTCCTGGCCAGGCCGGAAGACGGACCGGCGTCCGTGGACGAGCCCGTCAACCAGGCGTTCGACGGACTCGGTCTGACGCGCGATTTCTACAGGGAAGTGTTCCAGCGCAATTCGATCGACGGCCGGGGGATGCGCCTGGACGGGTACGTTCACTTCGGCAGGAAGTACAACAACGCGTTCTGGGACGGGCGGCAGATGGTCTTCGGCGACGGGGACGGAAAGCTGTTCGGCAACCTCACCGGATCCCTCGACGTGATCGCCCACGAGCTGACGCACGGAGTGACCGAGCACACCTCGGGATTCGAATACCACAATCAGTCCGGGGCGCTGAACGAGTCGGTCTCGGATGTCTTCGGGTCGCTGGTCAAGCAGTGGTCGCTCAAGCAGTCGGCCGAGGAGGCGGACTGGCTCATCGGGGCTGATGTGTGGACCCCGGGAATCGATGCCGACGCCCTGCGATCGATGAAGGCTCCGGGTCACGCATACAACAATGCGCTGTTCGGCAGGGACCCCCAGCCCGACCGTATGAGCAAGTTCATGCACCTGCCTGACACGGAGCAGGGCGACAACGGCGGAGTGCACATCAACTCCGGCATTCCGAACAAGGCGTTCTTCCTGACGGCTGTCGGCATCGGCGGATTCTCATGGGAGGCTGCCGGGCTCATCTGGTACGAATCGCTCAAGGCATCCGGCGTCGAGGCCCAGTTCCAGGATTTCGCCCGCACCACATTCCACAAGGCCGGGGAACTGTTCGGCGTCGGAAGCGCCGAACAGTCGGCCGTGCTGGCGGCGTGGCAGGAGGTGGAAGTCCCTGTCCCGGGCGTCCCGACCGGACTCGTCCGGGCACGGAGCACTGCGTCCAACGGGCACGGCGGCGCGGGACGACAGGACGACCTGGCAGCCCTGACCAGGCAAATCGGGGAACTGAACGCCAAAATGACAAGGCTTGCCAAGGATGTGAACGCGCTGACCGGCCATGACTCCGATCTGGCGCGCCCGCGGCCCTGACGCATCCCGTACGGCGTCCGCTCTCTGCAGCGGACGCCGTGGACGGGACCGCGGTCGTGCGTGCGTCATGACGCTCTGGCCCGCTGGGTGACCACGATGCACGCGAGGATGACGGCGGCGGTGACGGGGGCGGCCGGGCCGAGGGGCTCGCCGAGCAGGAGCACGGCCCAGACGAGCGTCAGCAGCGGCTGGGCCAGCTGGAGCTGACTCGCTCGCGGTACCCCGATCCGGCCCATGCCCTGGTACCAGAGGACGAAGGCACCGAACTGCGAGACACCGGCGATGTACGCCATGCCGAGCACGGCCTTCGCCGTGAGGTGCACCGGCTCATGCGGGAACGCCCAGGCGGACACGGCCAGATTGACGGGTGCGGCGAGCACGACGCCCCAGGCGATGACGCGCCATCCCGGCATGTGCGCCGACAGCCGTCCCCCTTCGGCATAGCCCGCCGCGCAGACGAGGAGGGCTCCGAAGAGGAAGAGGTCCGCGATCGTCGGCCGCCCTTGGTTCCGGGACAGCGTGAAGGCGATGACGGCGAGCGCACCGGTCCCGGCCGCGGCCCAGAACGTCCTCGAGGGGCGACGTCCTGTGCGGAGCGCGGAGATCGTCGCCGTCGCCATCGGCAGCACGCCGATGACGATCGCCGAATGAGCCGTGGACGACGTCTGCAGGGCGAGTGTGGTGAGCAGCGGAAACCCGACCCCGCATCCGCCGGCGACGATGACGAGTGCGGGCCGGTCGGCTCGTGCGGGGACCGGCGCCCGCGTCCACAGGAGAGCCGCCGCCGCGATGACGGCGGCTATGACCCCGCGGACTCCCGTGGCGCTCCAGGGGCCGAACCCGTCGAGCGCCCAGACCGTTCCCGGGAAGCTGAAGGAGAAGCTCGCGACGCCGAGTGCGGCGAGCAGCGTTCCGTTCGAGAGTGGCGAAACGCGCGGTAACGCGATCGCACTGCGCTGTGCATCCATTGTTCCAATATCAGTTCGAATGACCGGACGGATTGATGTCGCTCAGCTCATGGCGAGGTCCACGATGCGCTCGATCAGCTCGCCGTACGTCCATCCGGCTCCGGATGCCGCGAGCGGCAGCAGGCTCGTTGCCGTCAGGCCCGGGAGTGCGTTGACCTCCAGGCACATCGGCTCACCCGCGGCATCGCAGCGGAAGTCGGTGCGCGAGTAGGCGTGGGCGCCGAAGCCCAGGGCCTCGTGCGCTCGCAGGGCCAGCTCCTGCAGCCGCGCAGCGAAGTCCGCCGGGATCCGGGCCGGGCACACCTCGCTCACCCCTTCGGTCTGGTACTTGGCCGTGTAGTCGAACAGCGGCGAACTCAGCTCGATCTCGACGACGGGGAGCGCCCGGTCCCCTACCACCGCAACGGTGAACTCCCGGCCCGGCAGGTACGGCTCCACCAGGAGCTCGACCCCGCCGGAGCCGGTCTCGGCGGCAACCCGCTCCAGTTCCGCGAGGGAGTCGACCCGGTGTACCGACACGCTCGACCCGTCCGCGACGGGCTTGGTCACCACCGGGCCGGCAGCCAGAAGCCGCCGCACGGCCTGCGGTACCCCTTCGATGCCGGGCTGCCACTGGGCGCGCTCGGCCACGGGCAGCCCCGCGGCGCCCAGCGCCGCCTGCCCCCGGCCCTTGTGCCAGGCCGCCGTGCACGCCGTGCTGTCGGCGCCGGTGAAGCGGATGCCTTCCTCACGGAGACGTTCCTGCAGGAGCCCGTCCTCGCCCCAACCGCCGTGCAGGGCGAGGAACACGAGATCGGCGTCACGCAGGAGGCCGAGGACCGGTCCTGCG
The DNA here is from genome assembly GCF_045160505.1 of Streptomyces sp. NBC_00029. Taxonomy (NCBI): domain Bacteria; kingdom Bacillati; phylum Actinomycetota; class Actinomycetes; order Kitasatosporales; family Streptomycetaceae; genus Streptomyces; species Streptomyces sp. NBC_00029. The sequence continues at coordinate 7,496,088 of NZ_CP108292.1, read as the reverse complement.
GTCAGAGCGCCTTCCATGCGCTGCTGCAGCAGCAGCCTGCCGAGGCCCGAGGGCGGCTCCTTTCCGACCGCGAACTCGTCCACCACGTCACCGAAGTGCAGCGGCCCTGCCAGGACCGGCGTCTCGGCGGCCGGGTCGACCAGCACCACCTCGTGGCCGCGCTCCAGCAGAGCCCGCGCGACGGCGCCTCCCGAGGCGAGCGAGACGTCTCGTTCCGAGCTCTCTCCACCACACAGGATCACGATCCGCATGCCCGGCTTGTGCGCCACTCCTGCAGCCTTTCGTCCACGCCACCGGGCCGCAGCCCGGTCGGTCACGTGCAATTCAGAGGGATTGTTGTGTTCGGCCTTCACTTGAGCCGCTCGGCCAGGGCCTGTGCGAAGCGCAGCGCGCCGCCTTCGCTGAAGGTGAGGTTGAGAGAGGGCTCGCACAGTTCCATTTCCAGCACCATGGGAGTGCCGTCCGCCGCGCGGACGAGGTCGACCCGGCCGCAGACCAGGGGGCGGTCGAGGCCCAGGTGCGCCACCGAGGCGGCCAGTGCGGCTGCGGCAACCGCGCGTTCGTCCTGGTCGGCGGCACGCGCCTGGCGGAAGTCGAGCGTCGGCACGTGCACCGTGCCGTCCTGCATGAGCATGGCGCCCTTGTGGATGGCATGGCTGTAGACGCCGTCGAAGAACGTCAGGTCGGTTTCGCCGTGCCGGTCCACGGACTCCACATAGGGCTGGAGGATGACGTGGCTGCCGTTGGCGTGCAGCCGGACGATGTGGCGGGCGGCCTCGTCCTCCAGCGACCTGGCGTAGCGCTGGACGTCCTTCGAGTAGCAGCCGTCGGTCGGCTTGATGACGAATTCACCGGCCTGCGGGTGGGCGGCGAGGAAGTTGCGCACCGCCGGCAGGGCTGCTGCGCCCGGCTCGACGATCGTGGTCGCAATGACCGGTACCCCGTGCGCGGCGAGATCTGCCAGGTAGCGCTTGTCGAGGGCCCAGCGCACCAGCGGCATGGGAGTGATGAGTCGTGTCACGCCCGATATGCGCTCGCAGAAGGCAAGGAATTCGGCCTTCCGTTCCGCCCACGTCCAGGGGGAGCGGAACACGACGGCTTCGAAACGCGACCAGTCGACGGTCTCGTCCTCCCAGGAGCACACCTCGGTGGTGATGCCGACCGTTTCGCAGGCCTCCAGCAAGGGGGGCATGTCGTAGTCGATGGGAAGGCTGACGACGTCGGTGACCAAGGCAAGGGTGCCCATGAGGCTCGTCCAATACTGGGGAAGGTGGGTTTCGTCGGCTGTCGGAGGGGGCGGGGCTGCGCGCCTACCAGGGGACGGTGTTCCCCATGTGCACGTAGCTGCCGGTGGGGCCGTCGTCATCGAGGAGAGCCATACCGACGCTCGTTGCCGCACCCTCGGGGATTTCCAGGTCGCCGGCGCCTTCGTTCATGTCCGTCCTGGTGTATCCGGGATGAACGGCGTTCACCTTGATCGTCGTCTCACGCAGTTCGTAGGCGAGGTGGACGGTCCAGGAGTTCAGCGCGCTCTTGGACGCGCTGTACGCCGGCAGCGACTTGAACATGGGGCTGTAGGCGTACGATCCGGGGTCGCTGTGCGTGGTGAGGGAGGCGAGCAGGCTGGAGACGTTGACGATGCGGCCCGCTGCCGACTTCCGTATCAGTGGCAGGAAGGCGGTGGTCGCCTCGACGACACCGAACAGATTGGTGTCGAACGTCTCGCGCCACTGGCGCAGCGGCTGCTCGGACGGCTGCCTGCCGTACTCCTCGATACGGATTCCCGCGTTGTTGACCAGAATGTCGAGGTGGCCGAGCCTGGCCTCCAGCTCGGCAGCTGCGCCGGCGATGCTGCCCGTGCTGGTGATGTCCAGCGCCAGGGGTTCGACGTTCAGGCCGGCGCTCCGCAAGGCGGTCGCCGCTTCGACGACCGCGTCGGGCTTGCGTCCGCTGAGGACCACCCGGACGCCCTTCTCGGCGAGCTGACGTGCAATTTCAAGGCCGATGCCACGATTCGCACCGGTGACGAGGGCGATTTTGGGGGACTGCCCGGACAAGTCGGACTCTCCATCTCAGGAAGTACGGAAGATTACGGACCCGCGCAGGGGTCCGTGTCAGGAAACGATCGCCAGGAACTTGGCCACCGGCGGACCGAAGCGGTCGAGGTCGACGAGGAAGGCGTCGTGGCCGGCCGGGGACTCCACCGCGAGGAACTCGACATCGGCACCGCCGGAAGCGAGCCCCTCGGCGATCTCCAGCTGCTGCTGCACCGGGAACAGGAGGTCGGTCTGCGAGCCCATCACCAGTGCCTTCTCGATGCGCATCCGCGACAGCGCCTCGTCGGCGGTTCCTCCGTGGGAGTCACCGAGATCGAACTGGTCCATGGAGTGGCTGAGGTAGAGGTAGCTGTTGGGATCGAAGCAGTCCGAGAAGCGCTGGGCGTGGAATTCCAGGTAGCTCTCGACCTCGAATTCCAGGCCGAAGGCTCCCTCCTGTGCCCGGCGCTGCGCGCTCACTCGGGTCCGGCCGAATCTGCTCTCCCATTCCTGGGCCGAGCGATAGGTCATCATGCCCAGCTTGCGGGCGGTGAGCATGCCCCGCCGGGGGTAGTTCTCCTCGTCGTAGCGTCCTCGCCGCCACTGCGGATCGGACCGGATCGCCTCGCGCTGCAGCGAGCGGACCGCGATCGAGAACGGCAGCGAGTGCACCGCTCCGGAGAGACTGATGTGGGTGCGCGCCAGCCCGGGGTGCCGGGAGAGCAGGGCGAGCGCACTCATACCGCCCATGGATGCGCCCACCACGCAGGCCAGGCGGGTGATGCCGAGCGCACGTACGGTGTGCGCCGCGGCGTCGGCGATGTCCTCGATCGAGAGCTCCGGAAAGGCGAGGCGGTAGGGCTCGCCGGTGCGCGGATCGATCGAGGCCGGGCCGGTGGAACCCTTGCAGCTGCCCAGGGAATTGACGCAGATCACGTGCCAGAGATCAGTGTCGACGGGCAGTCCGGGGCCCACCATGGCCTCCCACCAGCCGGGGGTGGGATCCTCCGCGTGCGAGGCCGCGTGAGCGTCGGGTGAGAGGCCCGTGAGAAGGAGGATGCCGTTGTCGCGCGCCGCGTTGAGCCGGCCGAACGTCTCGTAGGCGATGCGTGCCCCTTGCAGCGTGCCGCCGCGTTTCATCGAGAAGCCGGCAGGCAGGTCGACGTAGCGGGAGGCCGGTGGGATGAATTCCCTCATGCGCCTGCTCCCGTCGTGCTAGTTGGCGGAACCGGCGTCGAGGGAGGCCAGCCATGCGTCGTCCGATCCTTCGTTCACGCCGTCGAACAGGAAGGTCGACAGGTAACGCTCGCCGGTGTCCGGCAGCATGGCGAGCAGGACCGTGCCCTCGGGTGCGTCCTGGGCGACGCGGAGCGCCGTCGCCAGTGTGGCGCCGGCGGAGATTCCCGCGAATATGCCCTCCTCGGCGGCGAGGCGGCGGGCGGTGTCGCGCGCCACGACCTCGTCCACGGTCACCAGGTCGTCGATGACGCTCCGGTCGAGCACGCTGGGCACGAAGTTGGGGGCCAGGCCCTGGATCTGGTGCGTGCTCCATTCCTTTCCGGCGAGTACGGCCGCGTTGCTCGGTTCGAGAGCGACGACGCGCACGTCGGGGCGGGCGACCTTCAGCATCTGGCCGACGCCGGTCAGGGTGCCCGTGGTACCGAATCCGGTGACGAAGTAGTCCAGGCGCCTTCCGGCGAAGTCACCGAGGATCTCCGAGGCCGTCGTCTCCCGGTGGTATGCGGGGTTCGCCGGGTTGTCGAACTGCCGGGCACGGAACCAGCCGTGCTTCTCCGCCAGTTCGTCCGCTCTCCGGTTGCCTCCCTCGCTGCCCTCGGAGCCCGGGAAGAGGATCACCTTTCCGCCGTAGGCGCGGATCAGCTTGCGCCGCTCGACGGAATAGGTGTCGCCCATGACGGCCACGAACCGGTAGCCGCGGGCCGCGGCCACCATCGCCAGGGCGATGCCGACGTTTCCGGAGGTGCATTCGGCGATCGTGTCGCCGGGCTTCAGCAGCCCCTTCGCCTCGGCGTCCAGGATGGCCGAGAGCGCGAGGCGGTCCTTGACCGAGCCACCCGGGTTGAAGGACTCCACCTTCACGTAGACGCTGGTGTGCTCCGGAGCCATCCGGTGCAGCTTGACGATGGGCGTGCGGCCGATGGTGTCGAGGATGCTGTCATACAGAGGCATGGGGGAAATTTCCTTCGTACGCGAATGTGGCGGGGCCGGTCATGAGGATTTCCGCCGTGTCGTCCGGCCAGCTGATGTGGAGCTCGCCGCCGGGGAGGACGACCGCGACGCTGCGGTCGACGCGGCCTCGCCGCATCAGCACCGCCGCTGCGGCACACGCGCCGCTTCCGCAGGCGAGGGTCTCGCCCGCGCCGTACTCGTGGACGCGCAGGCGTATGCGGTCGCGGGATTCCACTTCGGCGAAGCCCACGTTGACCGTGGGCAGGAAGAGGCCCGATTCCTGGACGGCCCGTCCCGTCCGGGCGACGGGGGCCGTGGCCGTGTCCTCGACCTCGATCACCGCATGCGGATTGCCCATGGAGACGGCGGCGAACCGCGCGTGCACCCCGCCGCCCAGGTCGGCCTCGTACAGGTCCTGTGCGCCGTCGAAACCGAACAGCGGAATGCTCTCGGGCGTGAACTGCGGTACCGCGAGCGCGATCCGGTAGGAATGTGCGTCCATCACGTCGACCGCGTGGCTGCCGCTCGGGCTGTCGAGGGTGAAGCGGGGGCCCTTCGTCAGACCTGCGCGGACGACCCAGGCGGCGACGCACCGTGCGCCGTTGCCGCACTGCTGTGAACGCGAGCCGTCAGCGGTCCAGATGTCGAAGGAGGCGACGGCCTCCGCACTGCGCGGTCCTTTGATGCCGAGGATCAGGTCGCAGCCGACGCCCGTGTGGCGGTCGGCCAGCGCGCGGCACAGCTCCGGCGAGGGATCCTCCGCGTCGCGCAGGTCGAGCACCACGAAGTCGTTTCCGGCGCCGTGCATCTTGCTGAAGGGGAGTGTGGACGGCGTGCTCACCGGTATCAGCCCCTGCCCGGCGATCGCTCGGGGGACGTGGCTTTCGCCCGACCGGCCTCGAAGACGGGGGCGACCATGTCGAGGATGATGGAGACCGCCCTCTCGCTGTCTTCGCTGTCCGTCGGCGCGTTGAACTCCGCGAGTTCGACACCGATGAGCTGCTCTGCGGGAATCGCCTCGAATATGGCCCGGATCTGCGCCGGCAGCATGCCGTCCGGAACCGTGTAGTCGGCCGGTACGGATCCCGGTTCGAGCACGTCCCAGTCGATGTGGATCCATACGGGCGCTCCGCCGACCGCGTCGAGGACGGCTTCCGCCGTGGCCTCCTTCGGCGGGATGACGCGGACACCGGCCGCCCGGATGAGTTCCCTTTCGGCCTCCTCCATGTCGCGCGAGCCGACGAGGACGGCCTGTTCGGGACGGAGTCCGCTGCCGTGGCCGCTGTCCCACAGCCCGCACGCGCCGGAGAGGACCATGCCGCCGAGGTATCCCGATTCGGTGGTGTCCGGTGTGTGGAAGTCTCCGTGTCCGTCGATGTAGAGCACCACGGCTTCCGGGTGCTCACGCGCCACCACCGGCAGCGTGGCGAGGCTGGCCGGGCAGGTATTGGTGATCACGACGGGGAGGTTGTCGCCCTTGAGGCTCGCGGTGACGGCTTCGCCCAGCCCCGTCAGGGTTTCCCGGGCCTGGGGAAGACTGACGGTCCAGTCGTCGTCGGCGGGCGGGGCCGGCTTTCCGATGTACTGGCCCTTCAGCCCGTAGCGGTCTTCCAGGGCCCGCGCGGTGCGTGCCGCGCCCTCGATCATCCATGCCGCCCTGTCGGCCACGCGGCCCTGGGAAACGATCAGATCAAACATCTTTCACGTCCTTCTCTCATGCGGGTGTACGGCGTCTGCCGGTTCGGGTGCGGAGGTCCGGACCAGGAACGGAAATGCGGTCCGCGGCCGCGCGCTCAGGCTCCCCGGAAGGTGAAAGGGCACTTGTCGGCCCTCTCCCTGTTCTCTTCCACGAGGCCGTACTGGGTCCATTCGAGTGCACCGCTGCCGTAGGAACCCAGTTGCGCGGCATGCCGGACACCGTCGTAGCGGCCGATGCGCTCGCGGATGTTGGAGCGGACCCTGCGGCCGCTCGGCGTGTCGCCGGCGAATATGTCGAACCGTTCGCGCGGGTTGACGACAAGGATGAAGTGCCGGCCCAGGTTCCGGCTTTGACGTACTCGGTGCCCCGGGCTGCTCATGTTGACGAACAGGGGCATTCCGTTGAAGCACATGGACCATGATTCGGAGTCCGGGTCCTTGTCGACTCCGTCCGGCCACGGCTCCGGGTCCATCGCGTGCAGGTCCTGGAGGACCTTCCAGCCGAATGCATGATATTCCTGGACGGAGTTCGCGGTCACGGCATCCGGTGAAAATACGGCGACGAGCGGATAAGCCGTGTCCAGCGCGCCGTCCCAGTCCCTCGACAGCTCGACATATTCCTTGATCCCCTCCCCCAGGTGCTCGATGTCGCCCCTCTCGAAGTCCTCCACGAAGATGAACTTCAGCAGCTTCTTCCGAAAGGCGTTCCTGGAGAACACGCAGGGAAATCCTGGGTCCGTGAGGCGGGACGCGACGTCGTCGAAAGCGTCGCGATGCCAGCCGACCGCACTTGCGTCGACGTGCGCCTGAGTGACTAATGCAGTGGTCTCGCCCGATCCGTTCAACTGACAAATCCCTTCTTCATGCCGAAGTCGCAGGTCAGGGAACGCAGGTCCGAACCCGATCGCTTCCGCCGGGGCACGGGCCGCAGCGTCGTGTGCTCGCGATCGCGCGTCCCGTCGGCCCGGGCATGCCGGTCGCACGACCGGACCCGCCTCGCCCATGACCTGCAACTTCACAGAGAAAGCGCTATTGGTGATATCCCTCGAGGAAGCGTCCGATGCGGCCGATCGCCGTTTCGAGAACATCGACGTGAGGGAGTGTCAGGATCCGGAAGTGGTCCGGTCGCTTGAGATTGAATCCGGTTCCCTGGACGACCTGGATCTTCTCGGTCCTGAGGAGGTCGAGGACGAACCTCTCGTCGTCGTGGATCTTGTACATATCGAGATCGAGGCGCGGAAACGCATACAGCGCGCCCTTCGGTTTGACGCAGGAGACTCCGGGAATCTCGTTGAGTTTCGCCCACGCCATGTTGCGCTGTTCGTGGAGCCTGCCGCCCGGCAGCACGAGGTCCTCGATGCTCTGACGCCCACCGAGGCAGGCCTGAATGGCGTGCTGCCCGGGAACGTTGGGGCACAGCCTCATGGAGGCGAGGGTGAGGAGCCCTTCGAGATAGCCGCGCGCACGTTCCTTGGGGCCGGAGACGACGAGCCAGCCCGAGCGGAACCCTGCGATGCGGTAGGCCTTGGAGAGGCCGCTGAACGTGAGGCAGACGACGTCCTGTGCCAGCAGGGCCGCATGTGCGTGCTGCCCGCCGTCGTAAAGGATCTTGTCGTAGATCTCGTCGGCGAACACCATGAGGTGGTGGCGCCGGGCAAGATCCAGAATACCTTCGAGGATCTCCTTCGGATAGACCGCACCCGTGGGGTTGTTCGGGTTGATGATCACCACTGCTTTGGTGCGTGCGGTGATTTTCGCAGCCATGTCGTCGAGGTCGGGGAACCAGTCGGCGGACTCGTCGCAGGTGTAGTGCACGGCCCGTCCGCCGGCAAGGGTGGTGACCGCCGTCCAGAGAGGGAAGTCCGGTGCGGGAATGAGCACCTCGTCGCCATCGTCCAGAAGAGCCTGAACGGCCAGTGAGACGAGTTCGGAAACACCGTTCCCCAGAAAGACGTCGTCCACGTCGACGTCCGTGAACCCCTTGCTCTGGTAGTGCTGGGCCACGGCTCGCCGTGCGGGCAGGATGCCACGGGCATCGCTGTATCCGTGGGCGATCGGCAGCGTCCGGATCATGTCCTGCACGACTTCTTCCGGCGCTTCGAAGCCGAACAGTGCGGGATTTCCGGTGTTGAGCCGCAGCACGCTGTGCCCGGATTCCTCCAGGGCGTTGGCTTGCGCCACCACCGGGCCGCGGATCTCGTACAGGACATCGTCGAGTTTGCTCGACTGCCGAAACTCCAACGGGTTCGCCTCCGGCCGGGGGTCCGCCTCGGCGGGCGGATCGAGTGGGTGGTTCTGATGCGTTCCTTGGTGCGGCGAGTCCGATCCGGCCGAGCGCAGCAGGGCGCCGTGGGCAGTGAACTGCGAGCCAAGGGCCATTCTGGAAAACACGCGGCCTGGCCTTCTCTTTCAGATCTTGTCGGGTGGGCCGGGGCCGTCCGGTGCGGTGCCTCGCAGGGCCCGGCAAGGTCCGGGAGAGACCGCCTAGTCCTGGAGGCCGGCGGCGGCGCGCAGGGCGTCGACGCGGTCGGTGCGCTCCCAGGTGAAGTCGGGGAGTTCGCGGCCGAAGTGGCCGTAGGCGGCGGTCTGGGCGTAGATCGGGCGCAGCAGGTCGAGGTCGCGGATGATGGCGGCCGGGCGGAGGTCGAAGACCTCGGCGATGGCGTCCTCGATCTTCTGCGTCTCGACCTTGGCGGTGCCGAAGGTCTCGACGAAGAGGCCGACGGGCTCGGCCTTGCCGATGGCGTAGGCGACCTGGACCTCGCAGCGCGAGGCGAGGCCGGCGGCGACCACGTTCTTGGCGACCCAGCGCATGGTGTACGCGGCGGAGCGGTCGACCTTGGAGGGGTCCTTGCCCGAGAAGGCGCCGCCACCGTGACGGGCCATGCCGCCGTAGGTGTCGATGATGATCTTGCGGCCGGTGAGGCCGGCGTCGCCCATCGGGCCGCCGATCTCGAAGCGGCCGGTCGGGTTGACCAGCAGACGGTAGCCCTCGGTGTCGAGCTTGATGCCGTCCTCGACGAGCTGCGCGAGCACGTGCTCGACGACGAACTCACGGATGTCCGGGGCGAGCAGCGAGTCCAGGTCGATGTCCGAGGCGTGCTGCGAGGAGACCACGACCGTGTCGAGACGGACGGCCTCGTCGCCGTCGTACTCGATGGTGACCTGGGTCTTGCCGTCGGGGCGCAGGTACGGGATGGTCCCGTTCTTGCGGACCTCGGACAGACGGCGCGAGAGCTTGTGCGCGATGTGGATCGGCAGCGGCATGAGCTCGGGAGTCTCGTCGCAGGCGTAGCCGAACATCAGGCCCTGGTCGCCGGCACCCTGCTTGTCGAGCTCGTCTCCCTCCTCACCTGTGGCGGCACCCACGACCCGCTTCTCGTAGGCGGTGTCGACGCCCTGCGCGATGTCCGGGGACTGCGCACCGATGGACACCGACACGCCGCACGAGGCGCCGTCGAAGCCCTTCCTGGAGGAGTCGTAGCCGATTTCGAGGATCTTCTCCCGGACGAGCTGCGCGATCGGCGCGTAGGCCTTCGTCGTCACCTCTCCCGCGATGTGCACGAGACCCGTGGTGATGAGGGTCTCGACGGCGACGCGCGAGGTCGGGTCCTCGCTGAGGAGCGCGTCGAGGACCGTGTCGCTGATCTGGTCAGCGATCTTGTCGGGATGGCCCTCGGTGACGGACTCCGAGGTGAACAGACGACGGGACATGACACTCCTGATGCTGTGGATGGTGAGGCCGGGGAAGGCACGCGCAGGGCTTCCGCCAGGACCGGGGCGTCCTCGGTGCAGGCCCCGGGAAGCGCGGTGCCGTCCGGGCACGTGAGGGCGGGGATGCGGGCGGCCGGTCCGGGCGGGCCCGGTGCTCGGAGGGCGGGTGCGGCCCGGGCGGGCCGGCGCCGCCGTGGCTCTCGGGCCGCTGCTGCCGCCACCCGGCGCCCAGGGGCCGCGGCCCGGCTCGCCCGTGGGGCCCGCGCGGCCCGGGACGGCACCTCGCCGCCCGGTCGCATCACGCGGGTACGGCCGCCGGGGACGGCGAGTACGGACAGGGCTTCGGCTCCCGGAGCACCGGCCCTCTCGCCCTCGGGCCGGGACCGCCCGGACCGCCGCGACGAGCGCCGGAGAACGTGAGGTCCGCGGACCGGCCGCCCGGGCCGGCTCGTTCCTGCCGCGTCGCGCCTTCTCGACAGCGTGACGGGATTCGCCACACCCCCGAGCGGCCGGGCCCGGACCCGCCGTTGTCAGAAACGGGCCGACGAAGCGCCTGCGGGCTGGGCAAACCTCTGCATCACGTTGCCGAGCGGCTTCCTGGCGGTGAACACCTGGTAGTGCTCACGGAGCGTGTTGCCCTCCAGGGGCATTATCTCGACGAATCCGGCCTGCTCCAGGGCCTCCCGAAGGCGGCTCTCGCCGTACATGTGGGAGTGCCGCGTGAACTCGAAGACCTCGTCATCGATCTCCATGCGCACGTCCCACCGCCGGATTTCTGATTCAGGAATGTCCGCGATCGATTCGGTCACCGTCACCTGCCTGCCCCGTATCTCGCAGGGAACGTGGGAGATGCGTCCGGAGGAACGCTCCTCGCTCGGCGCGGCGGGGATGTCGACGTAGATGAATCCACCCGGCTTGAGGGCTCCGTACATGCTCTTGAGATGGCCGGCGATCGAGCTCGCGCCGGCCGCCGCGGTGTTGTCGTCCCACACGTTCGCGTACACCAGCGAATTGCCGCGGCAGATCAGCAGGTCGAACATGTCGGGGAAGGTGCCCGACAGATCGGCCCAGTCGAGGAGAACGGGGTTGGCTTCGAGCCCCAGTTCCGCCGCGTTCCGCTCGAACTGTTCCAGCATTCCCGCACTGCCGTCGGTGCATACGATGCCGTATCCCTGGCTGATCAGGTCCAGCGTGATGAACCCCGTACCTACGGAGCAGTCGATGATCGACTTTTCCGGGAAGCTGGAGAGCAGGTCTTCGAGGTGATCGGTCACCTGCTTCCGGTCCGAACATGCCTCAAGGTAAAAATCCATCAACTCGGCGAATCTCACGTGCGCCTCTCAGTTAGTTTTCCGATGCAGACACCAGTCCAGGATCGCCTCGCGGTCGATCTTGCTGTTGTGACGCCTGTCCGAAGGAAGCCGGCCCGGGTAGAAGACGAGTCGGGGCACGGGGAGATTGAATTGCTCGGCCACGGCCTGAACGTCCTGGGGTGAAACCCGCCCCCGGAACACGTCCGAGAGGACCAGCCGGACCCGGTCCGCGCCCGGAGCCGCCACCACCGCGGAGTCGTATATGCCCAGGTGGTGGTTGTAGACCTGTTCCTGCTGATCGGGATAGACGCGCCCGACCGCGGTGTCGACGACGTGCTTCTTGCGGCACATGAACCACACCATGGCCTCCGCGTCGAGGTACCCCACATCGCCCATGCGGTGCCAGAGGGACCCGTCACCGGTGTGCCGCAACTTGGCGTAGTCGGTCAGCTCGGGGCGCTTGAAGTACTCGGTGGTGACCCTGGGACCGCTGACGATCAGCTCACCGATCTGTCCCGGCCCCAGGAGATCGGCGTCGGTGATCTCGCGCAGCTCGGAGGCACGGGGGTCGATGACCGCGACGCGGGTGTCCTCCGCCGCCCGCCCCAGCGGGACGCCGTGGCCCAGCCGCGTGCCCGTCTCGCTCAGCGCAGCCATCGTCCCCGCCTCGATCAGCGTGATGGGCATGAGCGCTTCGGTGCTGGCGTAGGGCACGTAGATGCGGGTGCCCGGCATGACCTCGGCGAGCGTGGCCAGCATCCCGGGATTGACCGCCGCCCCCGCAGTGGCGGCCACCTTCACCGGCGGCGCCTCGACCGTCCCGCCCAGGCACGCGTCCGAAAGGCGCTGCCAGAAGACCGGCGACGCGAAGACGTAGTCGCATCCGTGGGCGGCCATCTGCCGGACGGCATCCGGAAGGGACAACAGGGCCGGCTGCGTCTCGTCCAGCGCGGGTATAACAGCGCGGCGGCCCATGGCGATCGCCTTGATCCCGAGGTGCGCGAAGAAGGCGAACTCCGACTTCACGCCGAACGGTTCGTACGAGTCGCGCTGAATCCGTACGTACGAGGCGAGGTGCGCGCAGGTCCACGGCACGCCCTTGGGGAGGCCCGTGGTGCCGCTCGTGTAGAGCAGGAGCGCGGCGTCATCACCGGATACCTCAACGGGCTGGACGGCCTCGGCCGCAGAGGGCGGCTGCTGACGGACGTCGAAGTGTTCCGGATACCGCGTTTCCTGACCGGGAACCGGACTCGCACTCACCCAGAGTTTCGGCTCCAGTTCCTCGATGCACTTGGTGAGGATCTCCTTGCTCGTTCCCGCATCGACAAATGCAGGAACGGCCCCGATGACGAAACATGCGTAGATGATGTGCGCGAAGACCTCGCCCGCCGGCATGGTGACGGCCACGTGGTCCCCCCGGACCACACCGTGCTGCGCAAGCAGCCGGGCCACCTGCTGAGAATCATTCCAGAACTGCTGCGCCGATACCGTACGACCGGAAGCGCAATCCGTGAGAACCCCCCGGTCCTCCGGATCGTCGCATCGGCTCAGAAGAGCCTGGACCAACGGATTCAGCATCCTACCCATCCAATGTTCAACTAAATTCCCCCGAACGCCGCTCTCCACACAGAAAGGTGGTGACGCAGCTCATCGCACAACTCTTCACCCCCCATGCATGAGCACAGAGGGGCGGTATAGGCGGAACACTCGATTCCGGAGATGGCGGACCGAGTGGGAAACCGGGAAGCGGTCAGGGTTGATGACGGCGACATCCCTTGATGTGATCCCTGGGCTTTTCGGCCCGCGGTGATCAACAATTCCGACGTTAACACAGCATTATTCAAGACGGCAGGACTCAACTTGGAATGCCGAGGCGTGAGACGCCTCCCATCCAGGTCTCGATTCAATGGCGCGCCGGACCGCACCCCTTCGAACACCAAGCCCGCAGGCACGGGCTCCTTGGATTCAGAAGACACCTTCCTGCGCCGCGAGAATGAGGCCCCTTTTTCGGTCACATGGCTGGCCGAAAACGGGGTGCATCCGCAAGCCACTCGGGCCGCGTCCGCCACGCCGGCCCGGATCCCCACCGCACTGCGCGACGCGCCCGCGCAGCTGCGGCGGGACACCGCCGGGAACCCCCCGCCGTCCGGGACCGCTCCGCCCGCACTTCCCAGGTCAGCGACGGCGCCGGATCGCCGTTCGCCCGGCGGGCGTCGCTCCCCGCTGCCGACCGCCCGCAGAGGTTGGAAACTGAAGTATGAGCAATGTCCTTGGACATTTCCGGCGTCGGCTGCTCGGCTCGACCACGAGCTCTTCCCCTCCCCCCCGACGCCCCCGCTCAGGACACCCCCAGGAGCAGCAGGAGGGCGCCCGGCCCCCGGGCACCCCCAAGCCCGCCGAGCCGGGCGGGCCCGCCGGGTCCTCCAGGCGCTCCGGGGGAAAGGCACGGCCGCCGCAGCGTCTGACCTCGCTCCTGAGCGCGCGGAGCGTGGCCGGCGAGGTGTTCCTCCTCCAGCTGGCCGTCGTGGTCCTTCTCGTCGCCGCCGCCGTCGTGGCGCTGGTGGTGCAGGCCCGGAGCTCCGCCATGCTGGACGCCCGGCACCGTACCCTCGCCGCCGCCGGAACGTTCGCGGAGTCTCCGGGGATCGTCGCCGCCGTGCGCAGTGCCCACCCCAGCGCGGTGCTCCAGCCGAGCGCCCAGGCGGCCGCGAAGATCGCCGGGGTCGACGGCATCAACGTGTACACGCTCGACGGGGTCACCCTCGCCCACAGCGACCTGCGGCAGATCGGCAAACGCGTCGTCGGCCCCTTCTCCAAGGCGGCGGCCGGCACGTCCTTCACCGAGACGTTCGCCGGGTCCCTGGGTCAGTCCGTGGTCTCGGTGGTCCCCGTCAAGGACGACGCCGGCAAGGTCATCGCCGTGGTCTCCTCCCCCGTCACGGTCCAGAACGTCCAGAGCATGGTGAACGGACAGCTGCCGGTCGTGCTCGGCACCGCGGCCGCGGTGCTCGCCCTGTCCGCGGGCGGGACGGCTCTGGTGAGCCGCCGGCTGCTGCGCCGGACCCATGGACTGGGACCGGCCGAGATGACGAGCATGTACGAGCACCACGACGCGGTGCTGCACGCCGTACGGGAGGGCGTACTGATCGTCGGCGGCGGCGGACGGCTGCTGCTGGCCAATGACGAGGCCCGGCGGCTGCTGGACCTGCCGGCGGACGCGGAAGGGCTGCCCGTGGCCGACCTGGGCCTGGAGGAGGGGATCGCCGATCCGATCACGTCGGGCCGTTCCGCGAGCGACGAGCTGCACATGGCGGCCGACCGGCTGCTGGCGGTGAACATCCGGCCCACCGCCCCCTACGGGAAGGCCGGGACCGTCGTCACGCTGCGGGACACCACCGAGCTGCGGGCACTCGCCGGACGGGCCGAGGTGGCCCGCGAGCGGCTGAAGCTGCTGTACGACGCGGGGGTGCAGGTGGGCACGACGCTGCACGTGGAGCGCACCGCGGAGGAACTGGCGGAGGTGGCCGTCCCGCGGTTCGCGGACGTGGTCACCGTCGACCTGCTGGACCCGGTGCTGCGCGGCGAGGAGCCGCCCGAAGCGATCACCGAGATGCGCCGCACCGCCGTCGTCGGCCTGGACGGCGACCACCCGCTCTCCCCCGTCGGCCAGCTGATCCGGTTCGGTCCCAGCGGCCCCATGGCCGCCGGGCTGGCCGGCGGCCGGGCGGTCCTGGAGGCGGACCTGCGCGTCACCCACCGCTGGCGGGCCCAGCACCAGGCCAACGCCCTGCAGATCCTGGACCGCGGCATCCACTCCCTGATCGTGGTGCCCCTGCGGGCCCGGGGCGTGGTGCTGGGCATGGCCGGCTACTGGCGGGGGCAGGACTCCCCGCCGTTCGACGAGGAGGACGTGTCCTTCGTCGAGGAGCTGACCGCCCGGGCGGCCCTGTCCGTCGACAACGCCCGCCGCTACACCCGCGAGCACAACATGGCCGTGACCCTGCAGCGCAGCCTGCTGCCCCGGGGGGTACCGGAACAGTCCGCCGTCGAGGTCGCGCACCGCTACCTGGCCGCCCGGGCCGGGGTGGGCGGTGACTGGTTCGACGTCATCCCGCTGCCCGGCACCCGGGTGGCCCTGGTGGTCGGCGACGTCGTCGGCCACGGTCTCTACGCGGCCGCCACCATGGGCCGGCTGCGCACCGCCGTGTACAACTTCTCCACGCTCGACCTGCCGCCGGACGAGCTCCTGAGCCACCTGGACGAGCTGGTCACCCACATCGACGCCGACGAGCAGGAGTGGCAGGGGATCACCGGAGCCACCTGCCTGTGCGCCATCTACGATCCCGTCTCGGGGCAGGTGACCGCCGCCACCGCCGGCCACCCGGGCCCCGCCCTGATCGACCCCGACGGGACCGTGTCCTTCCCCGACGTGCCGGTCTCCCCGCCGCTGGGCCTGGGCGCGGGCCTGCCGATGGACACCATGACGCTCACCCTTCCCGAGGGCTCCCGGCTGGCGCTCTTCACCGACGGGCTGATCGAGAGCCGCAACCATGATCCGGACGCCGGAATGGCAGCGCTGCGCGCCGCCCTGTCCGGGCCCGCCCGCACCCCGGAGGAGACCTGCACCGCGGTGATCGACGCGATGCTGCCCACCAGGCCCAGCGACGACGTCGCGCTGCTGGTGGCCCGCACCCGCCTGCTGGACCCGGCCCGGATCGCCGAGTGGGACGTGGCCCCCGACCCCGCGGCGGTGTCCCCCGTGCGCAACGCCTGCGCCCGCCGGCTGGCGGAGTGGGGCCTGGAGGACATCTCGTTCACCACGGAACTCATCCTCAGCGAGCTGATGACCAACGCCATCCGCTACGGCACCGAGCCCATCCGGGTGAGGCTGCTGTACGACCGCTGCCTGGTCTGCGAGGTCTCCGACGGATCCAGCACCTCCCCGCACCTGCGCCGGGCCGCGGACACCGACGAGGGCGGCCGCGGCCTGTTCCTCGTCGCCCAGTTCGCCGAGCGCTGGGGCACCCGCTACACCGCCCGCGGCAAGATCATCTGGAGCGAGCAGGCACTGCACGCCGGGGACGAGCCGGCCTCCATGGATCTCGGGGAGGCGCTCCTGGCCGGGTGGGACGACGAGGGGCTCTGAGCGGGCGCCGCTACGGCAGCCGCAGGGAAGACGGCGGACACCACCGTGCGGGACTGCGCCGCCGAGGCTGCCGAACGTACCCTGGCCTCGAACGGTACGCGACCGCCCGTTATGGAGTCTTTGTGCCCGCACCCCGTCTCCGGACAGCCTTCGTCGCCGCCTTCCTGGCCCTCGCGGCGGCGCCCCTCGGCGCGTGCGGAGAGAAGCCCGTCGCCCCGCCCAGGGCGCCCGCGGAGGCCACCTCCGCCGCGGACGCCGGCGGTATGGCGGCGCTGACCGCGGCGGCCAAGAAGGAGGGCGCGCTCAACACGATCGCGCTCCCGCGGGACTGGGCGAACTACGGCGCACTGATCGACGGCTTCGAGAAGAAGTACGGGATCAAGGTCTCGGTGGAGAACCCGGACGGCACCAGCCAGGACGAGATCAACGCCCTGAAGGAGCACAGGCGCGACGGCCGCGCCCCCGACGTGATCGACGTGGGCGGCTCGTTCGCGCAGTCGGCGGCCCGGCAGGGCCTGCTCGCTCCGTACGAGGTCGCGGATTTCGACCGGATCCCCGAGGAGCAGAAGGACAGGCGCGCCCGCTGGTACAACAACTACGGCGGCTACGTCTCGATCGGCTGTGACGCCACGCGCGTGAAGACCTGCCCCTCGACCTTCGCCGATCTGCGCAAGCCCGAGTACAAGGGCCAGGTCTCGCTCAACGGCGACCCGACCAAGTCCGGCTCCGCCTTCGCCGGCGTGTACGCGGCGGCCCTGGCGAACGGGGGGTCCTTCGACAACATCCAGCCCGGTATCGACTTCTTCGCCGAGCTGAAGAAGAGCGGCAACTTCATCCCGGTCGAATCCTCGCCGGACACGATCGCGAAGGGCCAGACTCCGATCAGCATCGACTGGGACTTCCTCAACCTCGGGTACGCCGACCAGTTCCGGGAGAAGGGCCTGGACGTCGACTGGCGCACCGCCATCCCCTTCGACGGAAGCTTCGCCGAGTACTACGCGAACGGCGTGAACAAGGACGCCCCGCACCCCGCGGCGGCCCGCCTGTGGCAGGAGTACGTCTTCAGCCCGGAGGGCCAGAACCTGCGGCTCGGCGCCTACGCACGTCCTGTCCTCATGGAGGCCATGAAGGAGGACGGCACCCTCGACGAGGCCGCCGCGGAGAATCTGCCGACGGTCGAGGGCACGCCGACGTTTCCGACGGAGGCGGAGCGGGAGAAGGCGCGGGAGACCGTCAACCGCAACTGGTCCAAGGCCGTCTCGGGCTGACGGCTCCGGGCACTTCGGAGGGCCGCGGGCGCTCCCGGCGGCCGGGTGCCGACCGGAGGCGGTGACCGGGATCCGGCCAGGGCGGGTCGCCCAAGCCGGCGCCCGGGGTACGTTCTTCGTGTGATCTATCTGATCGGAGGGCCGCCCCGGGTGGGCAAGAGCACCCTCGCGTGGATGCTGCTGGAGAGGGCGGGCCTCCCCGGATGCCCGACCGACGCCCTGGTGTCGATGCTCCAGCGCGCCGCCCCCGAGCACGGCGTGCGGCACGGTACGCATGCGGACAAGGCAGAGCTGGCCCAGCCGTTCCTCGTCGAGTTCGTCCGGGCGGCCGCCGAGGCCCTCGACGCCACCGATCCCGAGGACGGCTATGTGGTCGAGGGCGACATCGTCACACCGGCGGCGGCAACGGAGGCCGGCGGTCTCGGAATACCGCTGGCCTCCGTCTTCCTCGGTAACACGCAGCTGACCCCCGAACAGCTGCGTGGCACCCCGGACTGGCTCGAAGGAGCCGATGACGCCACCTACCGCGAGATCGCGGCGTGGGTCAGGGACCGGAGCGCAGCCCTGCGCGAGGCGTGCACGGCCAGTGGGCACGTCTACGTCGAGCTGGGCGCCGGACATGCGCAGGGCATGGAGCGGGCCTACGCCAGCCTGCTGAAGCGGACCTGACCGTCCGGCGTCGCCCCGCGCCCGGTCGGGCCGGGCGCCCGTTCACCCCGGACCGGGTCACGGGACCGTGACGATGAGGACCTGGCCGTGGGCGGACAGGTGCTGCGCGTCCTTCATCCCCGCGACCCAGCTGGTGAGGGCGTACCGGCCCCGGTCGAGGGGCATCTCGACGACCGCGCTCCGCCCCGGGGAGAGCGGCGGCGTACCCAGCTGCGCGCGCAGGTCGAAGGGCGCGGGCGTTCCGGTGTCCAGGAAGAACGCCTGGATGTCCGCCTCGGTGACGGAGCCGTCCTCGAGCGGGTACACCGCGAGCTCGTCGGCCTGTCCCCGCATCGCGTTGACGTACCGCACGGGCCGCCCGCGGCGGATGCCGCCCTCCAGGACGAAGCGCGGGCCTTCCGCGGTGTCGACGGCCGTGACGGTGGCGGACGGGGGTGTGCACGCGGCTCCGGCGTCGCCGGTGGCCCGGACGAGGAGCGGGCGGACGTACTCCTCGCCGGGGAGCGGGTCGCGTCCGACGTGCGGCCCCTCGAAGTCCTTGTACTCCAGGACGAGGTGGCGGCCGGGGCGCAGCCGGACGGTGAAGGCCGGCTGCGAGCCGGGCACCGCCATGGCGCCGCCGAGCAGCTCGGCGGCGGCCATCAGGTCCTTGGACGCCCGGATGACGTCCCGCGGGGTCTCCTTCTCGAATACGTCGCGCAAGTGCCTGCGGAAGGTGGCCTCGCCGACGCCGGGACGGAGCCGGGCGATGCCGACGATGCCGGTCTTCGTGCTGGTCGTCCGTAACCGGAAGGTCACCGCTCCGGCGGCCGCGGTCGACGGTGCGCCGAACCCGTCCAGGCCGGTGACGATGTCGAGCGGCTCCGGCCGCCGGGACGGCGGTCCGGCGCCGATGAGCGCGGCGGCTCCGGCCGCCGCGCCGGCGGTCATGAGACCGCGCCTGGTCCACTTGTTCATGATCTGCTCCTCTGCTTTCCGCGGCCGCGGACGACCGTGTGCCTCATGGGGGTTTCAGAAGGTTCAGGCGAACGGGCCGGCCACCAGGTGGTACTGGAGCAGCAGGCTCGCCGTGGCGGTCGCGCCCGCCGCCGTGAGGGTGAACAGGATGCGGCCGGTGACGTTCCACCAGCCGCGGAGCCAGGCCGCGACCGCACCCGCCAGCACCACCAGGGCGCAGGGCACGAGCGCCGTGGCCAGCGTCGTCGCGGTGGACAGCAGCGGCGAGCCCAGGGGCACGCTTTCCATCATCGCGTTGCCGTCCGAGACGACCGCCGCGAGCACGACCGTGAACGCGGCGGCGATCAACCCGGTCAGAGCGGCCGCCGCCCGCGCGGCCCGTGCCGCGGGCGGGTGCGGGGCACTCCCCCGCATCCGCCGTACCAGGGCGGTCGCGGGAAGGACGAGCGCGGCGAGTACCAGCACCCCGATGCCGCTCGCGAGCAGCCCCAGGTGCAGGGCCGGAGACCGGTGCCACGGCAGCTTCTCGTATGCCGTGGACGGCACCGCGGACGATACGAGCAGCCCGTCCCCGGGGAAGGCGAGCGTCGCACCGGTTCCGCCGCGCTCCTGGAACAGGCCGTCACCGAGGGCCAGCCAGACCTGTTCGGGCCGGCCGGGGTCGAGGGAGAGGCCGGTGGTGCGCAGTCCGTTCTCGCCGTCCTTCTCGACCGTGACTCCCGCGACCAGGCCTTCGATCGCCATGAGACTGCTGCGGCTGACCCGGGCGGCGCGGTAGCTGCCGGTGAAGGAGTCGAGGGCGGGGGCGCCTACGGTGCTCGGGGGGCTCGGGGCGGCCGACGCGGCTGCCCCCGCCGGGAGGAGGGCGTCGACGATCCGGTCGATGAGGTCCCTGCCGTCCCACGGGGCGCGGCCGTCGGTGCCGTCGCCGTTGAAGACGACGAACACGCCCACGTCGTGGCCGGGGACGAGCAGCAACCCGGCGTGGAATCCGGGGAGGTCGCCGTCCTTGAACCAGCCGGTCCGCCCGCCGCGCCGCCACTCCTCGAAGCCGTAGCCGAGTCCGGGCATACGGGGATCCTGCCGGTGGTGCACCTGCTGCATGAGGCGGTTCGCCGGGGTGTCGTCGGTGAGCTGTGCGCTCATCCAGCGGCCCATGTCGGCGGCGGTGCTGACGGCGCCGGGCCCGGCGGGGCTCCAGGCACCGTACTGGCCCTTGTCCTGGGTCCAGCCGGACGCGCCGCCGGGGCGGTAGCCGCGGGCGAGGCCGGCTGCGATCGGGGCGGGCTGCGGCTGGGCGAAGGTGGAACGGGTCATGCCCAGGGGCTGGAGGATGTGCTCGTCGACGTACTCGGGAAAGGAACGGCCGGAGACGTCGGCGACGAGCTGGCCCGCGAGCGCGTAGCCGTAGTTGTCGTAGGCGGCGATCGTGCCCGGTGCGCGGACCCGGGGTGGCCGGCGCGTCACGAGGCTTTCGGCGAGCGGTTCGACGTCGTTCGCGGTGGCCCGGTTGCGGCCGATGAGGTCGCTGTCGAAGCCCGCGGTGTGCGTGAGGAGCCGGTCCAGGGTGACGGGGCGGCCGGGGTAGGTGTCCGGGACGGTGACCGCGCGGAGGTAGTCGTTGACGTCGGCCTTCGGGTCGACTTCACCCCCGGCGACGAGCCGGGAGGCGGCCTGCGCCGTGAACAGTTTGGCGAGCGAGCCGAGGAAGAAGGTGGTGCGCTCCGGGTCGACCGGGGTGCGGGTGCGGACGTCGGCGACTCCGTAGCCCTTGGCCAGGACGGTGCGGCCGCCGGCCACGACCGTGACGGCCGCGCCGGGGATGCGGTCGTCCTCCAGGTACCCGGCGACGGCGGTGTCGACGAGGGAGCCGAGGGAGTGGGAGGAGCTGAGGGCGTCGGGACGGGGGGCTGTGGCCGCGGGTGCGGGCGCCGCGACGGCGAGCAGCGCGGCGGAGGTGATCGTGATCGTGGCGGCCAGGGTGGTGAGGGTCCGTATCGACGTCGTACGCATGGGACGACGATCCCGTCCCGGGCCGGGCCGGCGGCAGTGCGAGGTACACCGACCGATGTGTATTTCACATGGGTGGGCCGGGTGCCGTGCACGGGCGTCTAACGTGACCTCATGAACGGGTGGGGCAGGGCATTTCGGCGCAGGAGGGTCATCGGATCCGGGCCCGGGGGCACCGGGCCCGAGAACGCCGGTCCGAGCAGCGTGGACGATGCCGGTCCCGCGCCGGCGGTCCTCTCGGTGATCCTCCTCGTCGTCGTTCTCGGATTCTCCTTCGAGCCGGCTGTCGTCCTGCCGCGCCCCGCGGCGGTACCGATGGTGCTGCTCCAGCTGGCCACCTGCCTGCCGTCGACGCGGCGGCTGCGCGGTGCCTGGACCCTGGCGGCCCAGTTCCTGCTCGCGCCCTGGTCGGGCCTGCCCGGCTTCCTCGGCGCCTCCGTGCTGCTGGTCGTCGAACGGCGCCTGCGGTGGGCCCTGTTCGGCGTCATCGTGCTGGCCGCCGGGCCGCTCGCACCCGGTGACGGCAGTGTCCATTCCGTCCTGAACGGCATGGGCAACGCCCTTGCCCACGGGCTGATCATCTACGCGCTGACCAGGCTCACCGATCTCTACGCCGAACTGCGCGCCACTCTCGGCGCGTTGGGGCAGGCCCGGGTCACGGCCGAGCGGGAACGCGCCGGGCGGGACCTGGACGCGGTGCTGGGAGCGGCCCTGGCGGAGATCGCCCGGCTCGCCGGGCAGGGCACGCGGGCGGCGCGGGACATGGTGGTGGTCGCGCGGGCGGCTTCGGAGCGCGTGCGCGCCGCGCCGACCGTGCAGTCGGCGGAGTCGGAGGCGGAGGCGGACGACGGGGCGGACGTCACCGCCCGTGCCATGACGCCCGGGCCGGCGTGGCCCATCGTGGTCGCCACCCACCTGGAGTACCTGATCGTGGGCATGGCCTTCCTGCTCGGTGACGGGGTGCCCGGCGGGCGGATCGCCGGGTACGCGGCCGTGCTGGTGGCGGTGGTCGGGCTTCAGGCCTACCACTCCCTGCCCCGCCCGCCGGGCGTGCGTCCCCCGTACGCCGCATGGACGCTGGGCCTCCAACTCGCCCTGGTCCTGGTCGTGCTGGCCGCACCGGACGGCCCGTACCCCCAGCTGGTGGGGTTCGCGGCCGCCTCGGTGCTCATCGTCCGTCCCGCGCGCACCGGCTGGCCGGCGGCCGGGGCGCTGACGGCCGTCGCGGCGCTCGCGCTGCTGGCGCGGACGGACGGGCCCGGGGCGCGCGGCACCGCTCTCCTCCTGCTGGACATCGTGGTGATCGCTCTGGTCTTCTACGGCCTCGCCCTGCTCACCCGCCTCGTCCAGCAGGTGCGGGAGGCCCGCGAGGCGCTCGCCTCGCTGGTCGTGGCGCGAGAACGCCGGCGCATCGCGCGGGACGTCCACGACCTGCTGGGCTACGGGCTGTCGGCGATCGTCCTGAAGGGCGAGCTGGCGGTCCGCGACCCCGACCGGGAGCGGGCCGGCCGGCATCTCGCCGACGCCGCGGCGCTGGCGGAGCGGGCGTTGGCGGACCTCCGGGCGATCCCGGGGGAGGGCGCGGAGCTGACACTGGAGGAGGAACTGGCCTCCGCCCGGAGGGTGCTGGCCGCCGCGGGGATCGCCGTGCGGGTACAGGGAGCCGCGCACTCGGTGGACGGGGTGTCGCAGGCGCTGTTCGCCACGGTGCTCCGGGAGGCGGTGACGAACGTACTGCGGCACGCGGCCGGAGCCGGGCGGTGCGAGGTGGATCTCGGCCCGGGGCTGCTGCGGGTGGCGGACGACGGCCGGGCGCTCCCCGCACCCCAGCGGCGGGAAGGAGCCGGACCGGGGGCCGGCGGCAACGGGCTGCGGAACCTGCGTGAGCGCGCGGCCGCCCTCGGCGGGGTCCTGGAAGCGGGACCGGCCCCGCACGGCACAGGCCCGGGCGGGGCCCGCGGCTACGTCCTGACGGTCCGTCTGGAGTCCGCTCCCGTTCCCCTCACCGGTTGACCCGCCTCACGCCGAGGTCACGCCAACCAGCCCTGCTCCCGGGCGATCCGCACCGCGTCGAGCCGGTTGCGGGCATCGAGCTTGGTCACGGCCGCGCCGAGGTAGTTGCGCACGGTGCCCTGGGAGAGGTGCAACGCGTCGGCCATCTCCTCGATCTCGGCGCCGCCGGCGGCGAGCCGCAGCACGTCGCTCTCGCGAGGAGTGAGCGGGCTCGTCCTGGCGGTGAGAGCCGCTGCGGCCAGTTTCGGGTCGATGACGTGCTCCCCCGCGGCCACGCTGCGGATCGCGGCGGCCAGTTGATCCGGCTGGGCGTCCTTGAGCATGAACCCTCCCACCCGGGCGGCGAGTGCCGACCGCAGTGCCTCGGGGCGGCCGAGCGCGGTGAGGATCAGGACCCGGCAGTCGGGCAGCGCGGCCGCGAGGTCGCGGGCGGCGGAGAGTCCGTCGGCGCCGGGCATGTCCAGGTCGAGCACGGCGACGGTGGGCTGGTGGGCGAGCGCGGCGGGGAGGACGGCGTCCCCGCGGGCCACTTCGGCGACGACCTCCAGGTCGGCCTCCAGGTTCAGCAGGGCGGCCAGCGCCCCACGGAGCATGTGCATGTCCTCGGCCAGCAGAATGCGGATCACGGTCCCTCCCAGAGGATCCTAAGGGCCGGCCGGCAGGCCGGGGCGAGCTCACCGGCCTCCGCGGGCGCGGTGCGGCGTGTCACCGGACCTCGCCGACGAGTCACCGGTACCAAGGCATCACCAGGCAGTGATTCCCATGATGCAGAGGAGCCCCACCATGCCGTTCATCACCGTCGGCCGGGAGAACACCACCGACATCGACCTCTACTACGAGGACCACGGCGCCGGTCAGCCCGTCGTCCTCATCCACGGCTACCCCCTGGACGGACAGTCCTGGGAGAAGCAGCTCCCCGTCCTCCTCGACGCCGGCCACCGCGTCATCACCTACGACCGGCGCGGCTTCGGCCGGTCGAGCCGGCCCACCACCGGCTACGACTACGACACCTTCACCGCCGACCTCCACACCCTGATGGAGACCCTGGACCTCACCGACACCGTCCTCGTCGGCTTCTCCATGGGCACCGGCGAAGTGGGCCGCTACCTCGGCACCCACGGATCCTCTCGCGTCGCCAAGGCCGTGTTCCTCGCCGGCCTCGAGCCCTTTCTCCTCAAGACCGACGACAACCCCACGGGTGTCGACGGCAGCGTCTTCGAGGGCATCCTGGCCGCCGTCACGAGCGACCGCTACGCCTACTTCACCGACTTCTACCAGTCCTTCTACAACCTCGACGAGAACCTCGGCTCGCGCATCAGCGAAGAGGCCGTCCGGGCCTGCTGGGCCACGGCCGCCGGCGGCTCCCCGTACGCCTCCCGCGCGGCCGTCCTCACCTGGACCACCGATTTCCGGGCGGACATCCCCGGGATCGACGTCCCCGCGCTGATCCTCCACGGCACCGCGGACCGCATCCTCCCCATCGAGGCCACCGCCGAGCCCTTCCACAAGGCCCTCCCCCACGCCGACTACGTCGTCGTCGAGGGCGCTCCGCACGGTCTCCTCTGGACGCACGCCGAAGAGGTCAACAGCGCCCTCCTGGCCTTCCTGAAGAAGTGACAACGGCCGTTCCCGCGCGCGGTGTGCCCGCCTGCGGGCAGACTGATGCAAGAAATTTGCTTTAAGCTGGCCGCATGAGCCGAAAAGCGATGGTCCGCCCCGGAGGCCGCAGCGCGCGGGTCCAGCAGGCGGTCCACGCCGCCGTGCGGGAGCTCCAGACCGAGGTGGGGCGTACCGACCTGACCGTTCCGCTGGTCGCGGCGCGGGCCGGCGTCACTCCCTCGACGATCTACCGCCGCTGGGGCGACCTGCAGGAGCTGCTCTCGGACGTCGCCGTCGAGCATCTGCGCCCGGAGGAACCGCCGGAGGACCACGGCGACCTGCTGAAGGACCTGAGCAGCTGGGCCGAGCAGTTCATGGAGGAGATGTCCTCGCCCACGGGGCGTGCGTACATCCGCGACGCGCTGCTGGGGGATCCCGGCGGTGACAACGCGGGGCGGTGCTCGGCCTACGCGGCGGAGCAGGTCGGCATCGTGCTCGCCCGGGCCGTGGAGCGCGGCGAGGACGCCCCGGACGTCGAGACGGTGCTCGACCGGGTCGTGGCACCGATGATGTACCGGATCCTGTTCCGCCCCGGCGACCTCACCGGCACCTACGCACACCGCCTCGCGCGAGGGGCCGTCGAGGGCTTCGCCACCAGCGGCTGACCTGCCGTCCGCGGGGAACCGAACAGCCGTCACCCGTCACTGGCCCGCCGGGCATCAGGTGGCCGGTTCGAGGCGGTAGCCGTCCCCCTCCGCGACCACGCGCCCGGCGGTCGGCGCGGGGAAGTGCGTACCGAGGACCAGGGCGCCGGTGTCGGCGAGCCGGGCGAGCAGCGCTCGGCGGGTGGCCTCGGCCTGCGCGGGGTCGATGTCGACACAGGCGCCGATCTCCGGATGCGCCAGCTGCACGGGGTGGTGGACGGCGTCCCCGGTGATGAGGGCCGAGGCGCCCGCGCTGCTCACCTGTACGGCGATCTGGCCGGGAGTGTGCCCCGGGGCGGGCAGCAGGCGCAACCCGTCGGCCACGTCGGTCCCCCCGGCCGGTACGTCGACCAGGTCGAGCAGCCCCGCCTCCCCGACCGGCAGGACGGAGTCGCGGAACATGGCGCGCCGCGCCTCGTCCATGTCGTGGGCGGCCCAGAACTCGTACTCCGTCCGCGCCGTGAGGTACCGGGCGGCGGGGAAGGTCGGCGCCCAGGCGCCGTCGACCTTCCGGGTGTTCCATCCGACGTGGTCGGTGTGCAGGTGGGTGAGGATCACCAGGTCGACGTTCCCGGGAGTGAAGCCGATGTCCGCGAGGCGGGCGAGGTAGTCGGTGCGCAGGTCGTGCCACGCCGGGTTGGCCCTCGTCTTGCCGTTGCCGATCCCGGTGTCGACGAGGACGCGCAGGCCGTCCACGACCAGCGCGAAGCTGTGGCTGTGGAGGCGCAGGACGCCGTCCGGGCCGGCGAAGTCGGGCCGCAGCCACGGGTGTCCGGCGACCACGTCCGGGGTGGCGGCCGGCAGCAGCCACGGTCCGGTCGCGGGCGGCAGGGGCACTTCGTCGACGCGGTGGACCGTGATCTCCCCGACGGACCAGTGGGCGGCGGTTCCGGACGGCGGGGACGGCTCGGTGAACTGTGCGGTGCGCATGCGCGTGCTTCCTTCGTCTGCGGAGGTCCGGCAACCAGCAAAAGCGATTCATTCGCTTTAAGTGACCGTAGGCCCTACCGTGGACTAACGCAAGAAGTTAGCTTTAAGGCGGCGTGATGGTTCCGCGTTCCGCCGCTCCCTCTGAAGGAAGGCCGTGCATGTCCGCCTCAGACCCCACCCCTCCCGAAGCCGTCCGCCGGACCGAACGGTCCGGCCCGACGCCGTCCCATGACCGCCGCACGGAAGTGGAGGCCACCGCCGGCCACATCCATTCCGTCGTATCGCTCCTGCGGGAACTGGACTTCGGCGAGACGCCGCCCGCCGCGGCGTACCGCGCGGGAGGGGAGCAGCAGGATGCAGCCGTATGAGCTGACCGTGGCCGAAGCGGCCGAGGCCGTACGCACCGGGCAGGTCTCGCCGGTCGAACTGGTCGAATCGACGCTGGAGCGCATCGCGCAGGTCGAACCGCACCTGCGGGCCTTCACCATCGTGACGGCGGACCGTGCGCGCGCTGCGGCGCGCCGCGCGGAGACCGAGGTCGCCGGTGACGCGCACCGCGGGCCCCTGCACGGGATACCGGCCGCCCTCAAGGACCTCATCGACGTCGCCGGGCTGGCGACCAGCGCCAGCTCCCGGGTACGGGCGGGGCACCGCGCGGAGAGCGACAGCACCGTCGCCGCGCGGCTCGCCTCGGCCGGGGCCGCGCTCGTCGGCAAGACGCACACGCACGAGTTCGCCTACGGCCTGATCACCCCTCAGACGGTCAACGCCCGCAACCCGGCCCGGGTGGCGGGCGGTTCCAGCGGCGGATCCGCCGTCGCCGTGGCCGCGGGGGCGGCCCCCTTCGCCCTGGGCACCGACACCGGCGGGTCGATCCGGGTGCCCGCGGCCCTGAACGGGGTCGTCGGGCTGAAGCCGACGTACGGGCTGGTGCCGCGCCACGGCGTGACCTCGCTGGCCTGGTCGCTCGACCACGTCGGCCCGCTCACCCGCACCGTGGAGGACGCGGCGCTGGTCCTGGCCGCCCTGGTCGGGCACGACCCGCGCGACCCCGCGTCCGTCGCGGCACCGGCCGTGGACCACCGGCCCGGCCCCGGCACGGATCTCACGGGTCTTCGGGTGGGGGTGCCGGGCAACTACTACTTCGACCGGGTGGACCCCGAGGTGGAGGCCGCGGTCCGCCGGGCGATCGGGCGGCTGGAGGAGCTCGGCGCCCGGCTCGTCGACGTGGAGATCCCGATGACACGCTACGTCCGGGCCACCCAGTGGGGCCTGATGGTGCCCGAGGCCTCCGCGTACCACGAGCGGACGCTGCGGGCGGTGCCCGACCTGTACGGGGCCGACGTCCGGGTCCTCCTGGAAGCCGGCGAGCTCATGACCGCAGGGGACTACCTGCGGGCCCAGCGAGCCCGCACCCTCATGCGGCAGGCCTGGCAGGACATGCTGGAGGCGGTCGACGTGATCGCCGCACCGACCGTACCGCTCACCGCCGTCGAGACCGGCCGGACCAGCGTGACCTGGGGTGACGGCAGCGTGGAGAGCGTCTCCGACGCGTACGTACGACTGTCGGCCCCGGCCAACCTCACCGGCGTTCCCGCACTGAGCCTGCCCGTGGGCCTGGACCCGGCCGGGCTGCCCATCGGCATGCAGCTCATGGGGAGGCCGTTCGGCGAAGCCGCGGTGCTGCGTGCGGGACACGCCTACGAGCGGACCGGCACGGCCCTCGGCCTGGCTCCGGTCCCGGTCCCGTAGACACCGGCGCGCGGCGCACCGGATTCGGCGTGCGGGTCGCGCCCGTGCGCCGAACCAGCCGTGCCGGCAGCGTAGTTGAGCCAGTCACGGCGGCCGGGGCCGGCGCGTCTGGTGAGGGTGACCATGGCTATGTAATGTCACATCGCATGATGCTCTTACGGCGTGCGGCGTCGGCCGCAGCCCTTCTCGCCACCGTCCTTCCCCTGGCAGTCTCCTCCCCCGCGCACGCCGCCGACGGCGCCTCCTCCTGCCGCACCTCCGCGTCCGTACCGCTCGACGCCGAGCAGGCGCGCCTCGCGGACGCGCGCACCACGGCGCTCGTCGAGCGCGGCGGCCTCGGGGACTTCGTACGGCGCTTTCCCGCCGCGCTGTGCGCGACCCGCAGCCCCGCCGAGGCCGGCCGGCTGGTCGACTCCTGGGGCGAGGCGCTCTGGCAGGCCTCCGTGCGGCGGGCCCAGGGACAGCGGCCCGGTGGCGACCTCGCCCCCGGCGACGACCGGCCGCTGTACTGGGCGCGGCTCGGCATGACCGCCGTACTCGCCCGCTGGCAGCCGGAGTTCACCGTCGACCGGGCCGCACTGCGCGCGCGATTCGAGGACACCTCCCGCGGGCTGACGAACAACGCCTTCCGGACTGCGCCCGGCGTGCGACGCGTCTTCATCAGCGGGTTCGACCCCTTCGGGCTCGACGCCGAGATACGCCGGGCCAACCCGTCCGGATCGGCAGCCCTCCAGCTCAACGGCCGGCGCGTGACGCTCGCCGACGGCAGCGTCGCCGAGATCCGAGCCGTCGTCCTCCCCGTGCGCTACGCCGACTTCGACGCGGGCATGGTGGAGCGGGCGTTCGCCCCGCGCATGGCCGGCGGCCCCTCCTCGGCGGACATCATCACCACCGTCAGCCAGGGCTACCCAGGCATCTTCACGCTGGAGGCCTGGGCGGGCCGGGCCCGGTCCGCCGACCCGTACCCCGACAACGTGCGCGCCCTCTCCGGCGGCACCCGCGAACGTCCGGTGACCGCCCCCGGCCTCGGCCCGGGCCCGGAGTTCATCCGCACCACGCTCCCCGCCGACGCGGTCACCGGCGCCGTGCAGAGCCCGTACCCGGTCCTCCTCAACACCGACGTGACCGAGATTCCGGCGGGCGCCGCGGCTCCCGTCGACCGGACCGACGGCCCGACGCCGGGCTCGCGCGCCGTGGCGGGCGGCGGGGGCGGCTACCTGTCCAACGAGGTGGCCTACCGCTCCAACCGGCTGCGCTCCGAACTCGCCCCGCACCTGCCCGGCGGCCATCTCCACACGCCGGTCCTCACCGGCCTGCCGGCCGACCCCCAGCAGCTGACCGGCGCCGAGTTCGAACGCAACGAGACCGCGATCACCGCCGAGGTCCGCGCGGTCCTCGAACACGCCGCGGTGCGGCGTCCGTAGCAGCGCCCCGCCTGCGGTGCGTGCACCTGCCATGGGGCAGGATGGCAGCCCGTTCCGGATGCGTACACATGCCCGAACGAGGCTTCATGCACGACAAACTGACAGGTGACAAGGTGACGACACACCTCATACGACGGCCGGCAGCGTCCGCCACCACGGCCCGGGGCCGGCGCCGCGGAACGGAGGGCGTCCGTTGAACCGGGATCTCGTCCTGCACGACTGGCTGGTCGCCGGCATCGCACTGGCGGCGGGCGCCGCGGCCGGGCTGCTGCTGCGCGCCCTCCTGCGGTGGCTGGGGCGGCACGCCGAGCGGACCCGCTGGCGGGGCGACGACATCATCGTCGACGCGCTGCGCACCATCGCCCCCGGCGCCGCCCTCATCGCCGGCGCCGCGGTGGCGGCGACGACCCTGCCGCTCACCGCGCGGCTCTCGGGGTTCGTCAACCAGTCGCTGACCGCACTGCTCGTCCTCATCGCCACGCTCAGCGCGGCGCGGGTCGTCGCCGGGCTCGTCCAGTCCGTGGCGGGGGCCCGCACCGGAGTGGCCGGGTCGGCGAGCATCTTCGTCAACATCACCCGGATCGTGGTCCTCGTGATGGGCGTGCTCGTCGCCCTGGAGACCCTGGGCGTGTCCATCGCGCCCCTGGTCACCGCCCTCGGCGTGGGCGGTCTGGCGGTGGCCCTGGCGCTCCAGGACACCCTCGCCAACCTCTTCGCCGGCGTGCACATCCTCGCATCGAAGACCGTGCAGCCCGGTGACTACATCCGGCTCACCAGCGGCGAGGAGGGCTACGTCGTCGACATCAACTGGCGCAACACCGTGGTGCGCAACCTGTCGAACAACCTGGTCATCATCCCCAACGGCCGCCTCGCGCGGACGAACATGACCAACTTCACCCAGCCGGAGGCGCAGTTCTCGATCCTGGTGCAGGTGGGCGTGGGGTACGAGAGCGACCTGGAGCACGTCGAGCGCGTCACCCTCGACGTGGTCGACGCCGTGATGACGGAGGTGAACGGCGCAAACCCGGAGCACGAAGGGGCCGTCCGTTTCCACACGTTCGCGGACTCCCGGATCAACTTCACGGTGATCCTGGGCGTCGGCGAGTTCAGCGACCAGTACCGGATCAAGCACGAGTTCATCAAGCGTCTGCACCAGCGGTTCCGGGCCGAGGGCATCTCGATCCCCGCCCCGACGCGTACGGTCGCGCTCCACCAGGAGGACGTCCAGGTGTCGCCGTCGCCGCCGTCCTCGGCGCACGCGCCCGTCCCGCACCAGCGCGAGTCGTCCCCCTCGGCGTCGGCGTCCGCGTCGGCGTCGATGCTCGCGGACAGCGGCCGGTAGGTCTGCGCCACGCCCGGACGCCTGGAACGTCACGCTCCGCACACGTTCCCGGCGTCCGGGTACAAAATCCGTCCGCAGTGCGTCAAGACCTCACCATGGAGGGTGGCTCTCCGCTCACCGTTGGGCAGGTTCCGATCCGGGATCGTCACGTCCGGACGGAAGGCATCGCATGCCCGGGTACCGACTGCACGACCGCGCCGCGCTGTTCGGGGCCCTCGTGGTGCCCCTCCTCGTGGCACTCGCGCTCGTTCCGTTCCGTACGCGTCTTTCCCCGACCAACGAGGCACTGATCCTGGTCGTGGCCGTCGTCGCGATCGCCGCCTCGGGCACCCGGGCGGCCGCGGCCCTGGCCGCGCTCTCCGCGGCGGCGTGGTTCGCCCTCCTCCTCCTGGCCAGGCCGTACGAGCGGTTCACCTTCGCCGACCGGGACGAGCTCCAGACCGCCGCACTCCTGCTCGTCGTCGCACTGATCGTCTCGCAGCCGGCCGTCCGTGCCCGCAGACTGCACGCGGACGTCGCGACCGGGGCCGCGCACCTGTCCAGCCTCCGCGGCACCGCCCTGCTGACCGAGCGGGGCGGATCGCCGGACGCCGTGGTCGAGTTCGTCCGCGGGGAGCTCGTCGCCCTGCTGGGACTGCGCGGCTGCCGCTTCGAGTACGGAACCCTGATCGGGCGCCGGCCGCGGCTGGAGCACGACGGCGGTCTGTGGCTGCGCCGCGGCAGCGAGGTCACCGAGTACGCCGCCTGGCCGGACGGCGAGACCGAGCTGCGGGTGGTCGGGGGCGGGCACTACTACGGCCGGTTCCTCCTCGACCCGTTCCCCGGCCACGCCCTGCCCGCCGAGGACGCGCGCGCGGTGGCGCTCGCGCTGGCCGCCCTGGCGGGCGCCGCCCTGGACACGGCCGGTGTGTCCCACCGGGGCTGAGCGCCGCTCACGGCCTGCCGCGGTGGACGCGGGCCAGGACGAGGACCGTGTCGTCGGTCGGCGGGTCGGGCAGCAGGCTCGCGAGCATGCGGTCCGCCATCTCCTCCAACGGCGCTCCGTCCCTGCCCAGTTCGGCGCGCAGCGCGTCCAGGCCCACTTCGATGTCCCGGTCCCGCGCCTCGATGAGGCCGTCGGTGTAGAGGGCGAGGGTCGAGTGCTCGGGCAGTTCGATCTCGGTCATCCGGAACGGGGAGCCGCCGACGCCCAGCGGGACGCCCAGGACCGCATCGACCGTCTCCACCGTGCCGTCCGGCCGGAGCACCAGGGGCGGAGGGTGGCCGGCGCTGGCGATGCGGGCTCGACCGGTCCGGGGGTCGTAGACGATGTACAGGCAGGTCGCGAGCTCGATGCCGGCCTCCTGGGCGCACGCGTCGAGTTCGGTGAGCAGGTCGGCAGGCTCGCTGCCGTGCCGGGCCAGCGCCTTGGTGGTGATGCGGAGGTGACCCATGGCGGCCGCCGCCGACACCCCGTGTCCCATCACGTCGCCCACGACGAGGGCGACCCGGCCGTCGGGCAGGTTGATCACGTCGTACCAGTCGCCGCCGACCTCGGTGATCCTGCTGCCCGGCACGTACCGGTGGGCCACGTCCACGTACGGGCTGGCGGCGAGCGTGGTGGGGAGCAGGGCCCGCTGCAGGGTGAGCGCGATGTCCTGGACGCGGCTGTAGAGACGGGCGTTGTCCAGGCAGATCGCGGCGCGCGAGGCGAGTTCACCGGCCAGGCTGACGTCCTCCTCGGAGAAGGGCGGACGGGCGGCGGACCGGCCGAACATGGCGATGCCCTGCACGGTGCCCCGGGCGATCAGCGGGGCGACGAGGATGCAGGCCACGCCGCTCTCGCCCATGATCTTCGTGCGTGACTCGGTGACGACGGTCCGGGCCAGGAACTCCTCGTCCACCATGGCCGAGACGGCGCGGCCGGTGCGCAGCATGTCGTGGATGACGGAGCCCGGCGGGTAGCGGACCTTCTCCACCCCGCTCACGAGTTCCACGGCCGGCTCGGCGAGGAGCGTCCCGGAGGCGATCCGGCGGGTGAACAGGGGTCGCTCCGGATCAAAGTCCTCCGTCTCGTCCATCCACTCGACGACCTCGACCACGGCGCCGTCGCAGAAGTCCGGCATCGACGCGTCGACCAGTTCCTGGGCGGTGAGGTTCACGTCCAGGGTGGTCCCGATCCGGGTGGAGGCCCCGTCGAGGAGCGCCAGCCGGCGACGGCTGGCGGTGGCTTCCAGGAGGGCTCGTTCCCGGTCGGTCACGTCCACCATCAGCCCGCCCACGCCGGGGTTCGAGCCGACTGCCTGGCTCAGCGGGAAGAAGCTCACGGAGCGGACCTGGTCGCGGTCGGGGTGTCCCCGGGGGCGCACGCCGACCAGGGTGCCGACGACGGGCGCTCCGCCGAGGGCGACGGCGCGGAGCATGCGCTCGTACTCACCACCGTCGGACATGATCATGACCTCGTCCATGCGCCGCCCGAGGTGGGCCTCGATCGGCAGGCCGTCCATGTCGGCGAGCGCCTGGTTGAGGTGGATGTAGCGCAGGTCCGGGTCGAGCATGACCAGGCCGATCGGGCAGGTCTCGAAGAGTGCGTCGAGGAAGGCGAGATTGGTCTTCACCCGGTCGAGTGCGTCGCTGCGGCTCGCCAGGACCATCACCACCGAGGGGCCGCCGGTTCCGGTCACGGAGAAGGAGCGGAAGCCGCAGTCGAAGGCCGTGCCGTCCTGATGACGGACCGTCAGCCTCCCCCGCCAGTAGCCGCGGGTACGGCCCTGTTCCGTCAACCGGGCGCAGGACGCGGATTCGCCCCCGGAGCCGTCGGCGAAGAGAACGGCGCCGGGCCGCCCGAGGACGGCGGGCGGGTCGTACCCGAAGAGGGCGCCCGCGCCGGGCCCCCAGTAGCAGACGAGGTCGTTGTCATCGATGCCGAGGACGGCCACGGGCACGCGCTCCAGCAGCGCCCCCGGCTCGGACCAGATCGGGCCGTGGATCTCCTCGCCCCCCGGCTGGGCCGATGGCACGAGACGTCCCCTTCCGCACGCCGTTCCTTGCACATCATTATGCGGACACGGTATGCGGACGCGCCGGGTGTCGCGCGGCAGGCGCCGCGCCCCGGCCCGCCCGCCGGGGACATCCCCACGACCTGACCATCGAGTGGTCCGGCATCTGCAAGATGCAGTACACGTTCTTCCTTGCAAATTCGCGCCTGAAGTACTCTTTCTCCTCTCGGACGATTCACCGTGCCAGGACGGGCCGGACCAGCGCGATTCCGTGCCCGGAACCAGGAGCCGTCCCGGGCCGGCTCCTGTTGACTGGCCGTGGCCACCACCCTCCGGACCGCTTGGCGGCTCTCGCGGTCCGGAACGGCCTGGTGCAGGAAGCCCCTGCGTGCCGATCGCGGTGTTCGGCGCGCAGGGGCTCCGCCGACAGAAGGCGGTCCGGCCTGTCGGGGCATCCGTACGCCGGCGCACCCGTACATCGTGGAGCCGGGACGGCCCGCGTTTCGACACACCGGCACCTGCCGTGCCCGCCGGGCTCCAGCATGATCGATCCTGTGCACCGCACCGCACCCCGGCGCAGGCGCACGCGCCGCGGCCCCCGCCGCACTTCCTTCGATCACGGGAGTCCGACCCATGTCCGACATCAGCGTGCGTTCCGTTCGGGACGGGGACTTCGCCCAGTGGCGCGCCCTGTACCGCGGCTACGCCGACTTCTACAAGGTGGAGCAGACCGAGGAGGCCGCCGCCACGGTGTGGTCGTGGGTGACCGACCCCGCCCACGAGGTCGGCGCGCTGGTGGCCGAGGACGCCGGGGGCCGGCTCCTGGGCCTTGCGCACTACCGGCCGTTCGCGCGCCCGCTCTCCGCGACGGTGGGCTGCTTCCTCGACGACCTGTTCGTGGCACCGGAGCACCGCGGCTCGGGCGCCGCCGACCTGCTGCTCGGTGCGCTGCGCGAGCTCGCGGCAGAGCGGGGCTGGAGCGTGGTCCGGTGGATCACGGCCGACGACAACCACCGTGCGCGTTCCAAGTACGACCAGGTGGCCACCCGGACCATGTGGGTCACCTACGACATGGCCCCCTGAACACCGCCCGGGGGCGCCGTCGCAGCTTCGGAGCGGTGGCGGTCAGGCCGGCAGGTCCATCAGGAGCAGCGGGGTCGTGGTGGGCTGCCGGGATCCTCCGGAAGGTTCGAGGCTGAGGCCGACCGCGTCGGCGCCGGCGGCGTCGCCGTCGATGAGTACGGTGCCGTCCCGCTGGATGAATCCGGCCGGGCTCATGGTGCCCTCGTGGTCCAGCCAGAGCTGGTAGGTCGTGCCGGGGACGGGGGCAGGCAGGCCGCTCGCGGTGAAGACGGCCTTGTTGCGCACCGCCGAGGAGACGACGGCGGCCGAGGCTCCGTTGCTGGTGCGTCCATGGGCGGCGCGGGCATCGGGAGCGGTCAGGACCGTGGTGACGTCGTCCAGGCGCTGTTCGCTCTGGCGGGCCTGCTGTTCGTAGCGGCGGCTCTCCTGGTGCTGCCACGCGGCCAGACCTGCGAACAGGGCGCCGGCCGTCACGCTCGCGGCCACGGTGAACAGGGCGGCCCTGCGGCGCAGCGCGCCGCGCAGCGGGACCGGGGACAGCACGGAACTCCGGGGCGGGAGCTGGCGCACGCCGTCGACGGCGGCCATGGCCTGCTGCTTCATGGCGGCGGGCGGCGGCTGGCCCACGGCGGCGGCCAGACGTGCGGCGGTGGCCCGGAACTCGGCGACTTCCTGGCGGCATTCCTCGCAGCGGGCGAGGTGGGCGGTGAACGGCTCGCGTTCGCCGGGGTCGAGGGCGTCCAGGGCGTAGGCGGCGGTGAGGGCGTGGACGTCGGTCCGGGGCCGGTTCATGTGGTCACCCCCATGCAGTCGCGGAGCCGGATCAGTCCGTCGCGCATGCGTGTCTTGACGGTGGGGAGCGGCGCGCGCAGGACTTCGGCGACTTCGCGGTAGGTCAGGCCCCGGTAGTAGGCGAGGGTCACCGCCTGCCGCTGGAGTTCGGTGAGGCCGCGCAGGCAGCGGCGGACCTGTTCGCTGTCCAGCCGGATCTCGACCTGCTCGGCGACCTCGTCGAAGGCCGTCCGGTGCTCGCGGGCGGCCTGCGCGCGTTCCCGGTCGGCGGACGCCTGGGCGGAGCGGACCCGGTCCACGGCCCGCCGGTGGGCGATGGTCGCCGCCCAGGTGGTGACGCTGCCGGCGTCGGGGCGGTAGCGGGCGGCCTGCCGCCACAGGTCGATCATGACCTCCTGGGCGACCTCCTCGGACTGGGCCCGGTCGCGTACGACCTTGATCACGATCCCGAGGACCAGGGGGGCGAGGGCGTCGTACAGGACGGAGAACGCCTGTTTGTCGCCCTGGGCGACCTGCCCCATGACCTGGGCCAGGTCGGTGCGGTCGGCAGGGCCGGGGCCGAAGGGCATCGGCTGGTTCACAGGGCGGGCTCCGGCCGGGGGCGGGGCGTCCATCGCATGGTGGTCCTTGTCCGGGGGGTGAGTCTCATGGTTCTTCGTAGCGGACGTGCGTGCGGATGGGAGCGCGTTCACGCTCGGGAACTGCCGTCGGTTCCCTCCTTGGAGGGAACCGCGCCGTCGGCCGCCGGGCCTCAGGCGTCGGGCCAGGTGAGTACGGCGATGACCTGCTTGCCGCGCGGCGAGCGGCTGACGAAGAGGTCGGCTCCGAGCGCCCGGACGATCTGCAGCCCGTGCCCCCGCGTGGCGAGCACCCCTGGGCCGCCGCCCCGCTGCGGCAGGGAGAGTGAGCCGTCGCTGACGCAGATGCCCGCCCGCCCGCTCTCCAGGCTGATCGTGAGCGCGTACGGGGGCATGGCGTGCCGGACGGCGTTGGTGACCAGCTCGGAAGCGATCAGCAGGATGTCGCAGGCAGTCTCGTGCGGGCAGCGCCCGGGGTGCAGGGCCAGGGTGCGCGCGGCGCTGCGGCGGGCTTCCCGGGCGGCCTGCGGCCCTGACGGCAGAGGGTGGTGCACGGTCCCCGGCCGCGCCGGGGATGCGGTTGCGGTGTCCATGACTCTTCCTCGGGAACGGACGGGGTTCCGGGGCGGTGACCCCGGAACCCCTGTGTGCCGGTCGGTCCGCGCTACCACTTGCCGTGGCAGTTCCAGTGGCCCGGGACCCAGTGCTTGGCCCAGTGGCCGGAATTCCAGTTCTGCTTCGAGTGGTCCTTGCCCCACCAGCCGTCGTGCCCGCTGCCGTGGCGCCACTTCGATTCCCAGTGGCCCTTCACCCAGGTGCACCGCTCATGGCGGTCCCACCGGTCCCACCGGTTCTGTCGGTGGTCACGGTCGCGGTCGCGGTCTCCGGTGAGCGTCGAGGTCACCGTGGCGGATGCCGCGGGGGCGGCGTTCGCGGTGCCGGCGAGGCCCAGCAGTGACCCGCCGGCCAGCAGTCCGGCCGACGCGGCCCCCACGAGCAGACGCCGCGTGTGCAGCGAACCGGTCATCGCACTCACCTCCTTCCCTTCATCGGACGGTCGATTCAACGGCCCCTTCAGCCTCAGGAGCCTCACCAGGGATTCGCCACCACCCGGGTGAGGGATTGGAAAAACCTCATTGATGACCAAAACGGACCGGCGGGAGGATCCGGGCCGGCTACCAGCGAGTACCGCATTTGCTAGGTGAAATCACTGATTCGACTGCAGTTGCCGCCCAATCCGGCTGATACATTCCGCATGCGCAATCCGCACACCCCGTCCCGTCACCGCTGTCCCCGATCCGGGTCGACGCCGTGCGGGCACCTCGGTCGGACCGAAGTCCCGAGAACCACCACGGATGCGTCGGAGGCCGTGCGGCCACGGCCGCCTGCAAGCCGAGATCCACCTCCGAAGGGGAGATTCTGATGCGAAAGATGCTTCTGCGGCGCCCTGCCGCCAGGAAGGCGCTGGTCGTGGCCGCCCTGCTGGCCCTTGCCGTGCCGGGAATCGCGTACGCCAACACGGTCGGCGTGACCGTGAAGACCCCGGGCGCCACCATGGGGCCCGGCTCGCCTTTCTCCGAGATATCGACGAACGCCGCCTGCAGCAGCGGCCTGATCTCCGGTGGCGGTGTCAACCAGGCCATCGGCACCGGCACATCGTCGAACGGCAACAAGATCAACGGCACCTCGCCGAGCCCCGACGGCAGCACCGAGTACACCGGCTCCACCGGCGTGGTCGGTACCGACGTGACCCACTGGCTCGGCATCGGCGGCAGCGGCGGCGCGGTGAACGCCTCCTTCTCCAGCACGCCGTACGCGATGTGCTTCACCAGCAGCCTGATCAACCACACCGAAGTGGTGATGAACAAGCTCGCCGGGCCGACGAGCAGCGGCACGGTGGGCCTGGTCACGGCCACCTGCCCGGCCAACACCCGGCTGCTCGGCGGCGGCGCCCGCATCACCCCGGCCGGCGTCGGCAGCCTCAAGCCGATCGCGAGCTTCCCCACCTTCAACGACTCCGCCCACGGTTTCGGCCAGAAGGCCGCGGCCGACGGTGAGAGCGACCCCGACTCCTGGAGCGCGGTCGGCTGGAACGGTGGCGGCGGCAACAGCAACAACACCACGTACGCGTACGCGATCTGCAGCGGCAACAACATCGACGTCAGCGGCGCCACGGTCACGGTCCGCCACAGCGAGGTGAGCGGTCCGACCGCGGCGACCAGCGGCCAGACCGTCACGGTCGGCTGCGGCGGCAACGACGGAAAGCTGGTCGGCGGCGGCGCCGCGATCAGCGGAGGCAACGTCACGACCACCAGCTTCACCGGGCCCGGTTCCGTCGGCGACCACCTCAACGGCAGCTACCCCAGCAACTCCGGCGGCACCCCGGTCGGCGACGGAACCACCACCGCCTCCTACTGGACGGCCGTCACCCACACCGGCGGGGGCAGCTCTCCGGGCACCTACTCCGACGCCTGGGCGCTCTGCGCCGACGACGGCGTCTGAGCCACCGACAGCAGCGCACCTCTTCCCAAGTACTCTCGTTTGGAACCTCGTTGAGACTCTTCAGATCCAAGGCAGCAGTATCGGCCGGCGTGACCGGTCTGCTGGCAGCCGTGCTGGCGGCGGTACCCGCGACCGCCGATCCGGCCCAGGCACCATCGCCGTTGCCCTGCGGCGCGGGCGGCACGTTCACCGCCTCACCCCCCGCCTGCACCTACACGGCGGTCGGTACGGACCTCTTCACCGTCCCTGAGGGCGTGAGCGCGGCGACCATCGACGTGTTCGGCGCCGAGGGCGGCAGCGCGGCCGGCTTCGTCACCCCCAACCCCCCGAACGAGGGGGCACCCGGCGGGCTCGGCGGCGGGACCCGCGCGACCTTCGCCGTGAGCGCCGGGCAGAACCTGCAGATCACGGTGGGCGGCGCCGGGAGTTCCGGCAGCTCGCGGCGCGGCGAGTACGCCCGGCCCGGCGGCACGGGCCACGGGGCCGGAGGCGGCGGCGCGCACGGCGGGGGCGGCTCCGGCGGCGGCGCCACCGACGTACGCGTCGGCGCCTTCGGCCCGGCCGACCGGATCCTCGTCGCCGGTGGCGGCGGGGGCGCCGGCAACGGCGGGCCCCTGCTGCGCGGCGGCCACGGCGGCGGCCCGGCCGGCGAACCCGGCGGACAGGGCGGCGGCCAGCCGGGATCCGGCGTGGCGGGCGGCGGCGCGACCCGGAGCGCCCACGGCACCGGCAGCCCCAACTCCGCCCTCGGCGGCCCCGGAACGGCCGGGAGCGACATCGACCCCAATACCGGGCAGCCCAATCCGGGCAGCGGCGGCCCCGGCGGCAACGGCGCACGCGGCGGCAACGGCGGCGGAGGCGGGGGCGGCGGCTACTTCGGCGGCGGAGGCGGGGGCGGCGGCTACTTCGGCGGCGGAGGCGGCTCCGGCGGCGGGAACCCCGACAACCTGTACGGGGCCGGTGGCGGGGGCGGCAGCGGCTTCGCGGCCCCCGCGGCGACCGACGTTTCCCTGCTGCCCGGTGTGAACCGCGGCAACGGCCGGGCCGTCGTCTCGTTCCGCTACACGGCCACGCTCACGGTGGCCGCCGACACGGCCGCACCGCTGTTCGGGCACCCCGTCACCCTGACCGCCGCCGTCTCCGCGGCCGGCCCGGTGACGCCGGGCGGGACGGTCACCTTCTTCGACGGGACGACCCCGCTGGCGGCCGTGCCCCTCGACGGCGGCCGGGCCCTGCTGCGCACCGCCGCGTTGCGGCCCGGCCCCCACGCGATCACCGCGTCGTACGGCGGGGACACGAGCCACGCGCCGGGGGCGACGGCGGCGCCGTCCGAGGTCGCCGTCGGCTTCAGCCGGCCGTGCATCACGACGGCCCGCGTCGGCACCCTGACGGTGGCCGCCGGCCAGGCGCTCTGCATCGCCTCCGGCGGCAGCCAGACCGGTCCCGTCAAGGTGGCGCCGGGCGGGTCCCTGGCCGTCACGGACGCCCGTGTCACGGGCCCGGTGTCCGCCGAGGGCGCGCTCGCCGTCACCATCTGCCACTCACGTCTCACCGGCCCCGTCTCCGTCACGGGAAGCACCGGCCACGTCCTGGCCGGCTCGGACCGCGAGACGGCCGGGTGCGGCGGCAACACCTTCCAGGGACCGCTGACCCTGGAGGGCAACACCGGCGGTCTCCAGGCTTCGGCCAACACGGTCATTGGACCCGTTCGGATCGACGGCAACAGCGGCAATGGACCACTGCCCGACGCGGGCGCCCCCGCGTTCCGGGCCAACCAGGTCACCGGACCCCTGCGCTGCGAGGGCAACGCACCGGAGCTGGTTCACACGGGCACCCTCGTCCAGGGGCCCCGGTCCGGCCAGTGCCGCACGGCTTCCTAGTGCTGTGGCCGGAATGGTGTGCCGGGGTCGCGGTGTCCGGTGCGGTGCATCGCAAGGCGGAGGGCCACGGCTCGTACTGGACGTACTTGCGTGGTCCGACAACGCGGCGAGGTGCCGTGCCGGGCGCCGCGACCCGGTGGACCTTTCCGGTCACAGCACTAGCAGAGTCGGCGGCGGGCGGCGGCACGTGCTGACGGGAGGCACCCGGGACCGGCGGTCCCGGGTGCCTCCTCGTCCGGAGCTGCGCGGCGCCGCCTATGCTGCGGGCGTGCCGACGTACTCCCTGGGGCAGGCCGCCCAGCTGCTGCGCGTGAGCCCCGAGACCGTCCGCCGGTGGACGGAGACGGGCCGGCTGGCCGCCGGCCGTACCGCGGACGGGTCGCGGACCGTCGACGGCGCGGTCCTCGCCGCCTTCGCCGAGGAACGGGCGGCCGGGCTGCACCGGTTGCCGCCGGGCGCCGCCCTCACGTCCGTCCGCAACTCCTTCGCCGGGATCGTCACCGCCGTACGGCTCGACGACGTCGCCGCCCAGGTGGAGATCCAGTCGGGTCCGCACCGCGTGGTGTCCCTGGTGACCCGGGAGTCGGTCGAGCAGCTCGGCATCGTGGTCGGATCACCGTCACGGCCCGGGTCAAGTCCACCGAGGTCCACATCGAACTGCCGTAGGCCCCTCGGCCCTGCCCCTCCCGGCCGCGGCTCCCCGACCGCCGCGCCCGTCAGCCGCAGCGCAGCGCCGCGTACAGGTCCAGCTTGTGGTCGAGGCGGGACAGGTCACGGCCCGTCAGGACCTCCACCCGCTCGATCCGGTAGTGCACGGTGTTCACGTGCAGGTGCAGTGCCTCCGCCGTGCGCGCCCAGGAGCAGTTGTTGGCCAGGAAGACCTCCAGGGTTTCCCGCAGCATTCCGTCCCCGAGCGCCCCGAGGATCCGCGCCCCGTACACCGACCGCACCTCCGGCGGGATCCCCGCCATCAGCTCCCCGAGCGTGTCCAGCTGCTCGACCCCGCGCACCGGAACCGCCTCGTCCGCCGCGGTCAGGGCGAACCGGGCCTGGCTGAGCGAGGCCCGCAGCCCCTCCAGGCCCCCGGCCCGGATCCCGAGGCCCAGGCGGAGCTCGGTCTGCGGTCCCCCGCACTGCTGGAGCATCGGCCACACCGCGCGGAGCCGGCCCGCCACGTCGGTCGCGGCGGCCGGGTCCTCGTACAGCACCGCCGCGGTCCGCCCCACCGCGTACGCGGCGCCCTCCAGGTGGCTGAGCCCCTCCGCCAGCGCGTCGCCCGAGGTCGCCGCCAGTACCCGGTACGAGCCGCCCACCGGCAGGCCGGCCTTGGCGAGCGCCTCTTCCAGGGCTCCGGTGTCCGCGGGCGCGTTCCCCGCGGGCGTCCCCTCCAGGACGCCGATCAGTTCCCGTCCGGCCAGCCGCTGCGCGGCGGCCCGGCGGGTCTGCCCGCTGCGGCACTGGGCGAGCACCTCGGCGATCTCGTGGAGCACCCGCGGGGGCGCCGCGTCCGGGTCCGGGACGTGCAGCTGCCAGGCGTCGTACGGGGAGCTCTCGGCCTCGACGCGCAGCCAGACCCCGCCGCGCGCGGAGGCGGCCGACGCCTGCCGGGCGGGGAGCTCGGGGGCGGAGGGCGTACGGGCCACAGTGCGGCCGCTGGCGGTGAGCAGATAGCAGGACACCCGGCCCAGGTGGGCGCAGGCGCGGTCGAGGAGTTCCTCCGGTCCGGCCCCTTCCTCCACCAGCCGGCTGAGCTCACCGCGCACGTTCTCGGGGAGCGCGAAGAGCCGGGTCGGACGGCGGCTCAGGTCGCCCCACTGGCGCAGGTACACCGCCTCGGTCACCGCCCGGAAGCTGGTGCGCGCGGGGACGGCCACGATCGGCACCCGGTGGGCCCGGCAGGCGGCGACGAGTTCCTCGGGGACCCTGCCGTGGGTCTCCTCGCCGGCCAGCAGGGCGGTGGCTCCGGCGTCGGCGAGGGCGCCGACGAACCGGTCGGCCTTCGTGACGTCGCCCTCGGCCCACCACACCAGTCCGCTCAGTACGAGCTCCCCGGGGCCCAGGAACCGGACCGGCTCCTCCAGGTCGGTGGCGGTGACCCCGACGACCTCCTGGCCGAGAAGTGCTTCCTCGCCCCAGAGCAGGCTGAGACCGAGGCTGTCGAGCTGGAGCAGGTCCAGGACGTGCATGGCGGGGACTCCTTGCGGTGGGCGATGCCCACATTCGCGAGGTGAACAGAGGCCGAGTCATCGTAAATGCTAGGTGAAGCACACGGTATGCCTCTTGGTTGATCCTCCATGAGCGAGGACTGCGGGGTCGTCCGATTCCGTGGCCGGGACCAGTCGTCCCGGCCCCGCTCCCGTTGCTTCACTGGCGGAAACCCTCCTGTCAGGCCAGAAAGGCTGGTGGCGCGAATTGGATCTCAACACGGTGCTCGACGTACGCGACGCCCGCCGCCGCGAGCCCTGGCGTCCCGGCGACGCCTGGCTCGGCGGCGGTACGTACCTCTTCTCCGAGCCGCAGCCGCACATCCGCCGCCTGGTCGACCTCTCCCGCATGGGCTGGCCGCCGCTGTCCTGGCAGCCCGACGGCTCCCTGGACATCGCCGCGACCTGCACCATCACCGAGCTCTCGCGCTTCGCCCGGACCCTGCCCGCGACGGCCGCGCCGCTCTTCGAGCAGTGCTGCCGGGCCTTCCTCGCCAGCTTCAAGATCTGGAACATGGCGACCGTCGGCGGGAACCTCTGCAACGGCCTCCCCGCCGGTCCGATGGTCTCCCTCACGGCCGGCCTCGACGGCACCGTTTTCCTCCAGGGTCAGGACGGCGCGACCCGGCGGATGCCCGTCACCGACTTCATCCTCGGCGCCGGCGTGAAGAACCTGCGCGAGGGCGAGCTGCTGCGGTCCGTCCGCCTGCCCCCGAATGCGCTGGACTCCCGTACGGCCTTCCGGCAGGCGTCCCTGTACGGACTCGGGCGCTCCGGCGCCCTCGTCATCGGGGCCTGCGACCCCGCGGACGGCTCCCTCGCCGTCACGGTCAGCGCCGCCACCACCCGCCCCTTCCGATTCTGGTTCGCGCTGCCGCCCACCGCCGCCGCACTGCGCGCGGCGATCGACGGCGGCGTCCGGCCCGACGAGTGGTACGACGACATCCACGGACTGCCCGAATGGCGACGCCACATGGCCCTGCGCCTGGCCGAGGAGATCCGCCGCGAGCTCACCAGCGAGGACGACCGATGACGTACGAGATCGAGATCAACAAGCGGCGCTTCGACACCGAGCCCCGGGCCGGCC
Source organism: Streptomyces sp. NBC_00029 (assembly GCF_045160505.1). Lineage (NCBI taxonomy): Bacteria > Bacillati > Actinomycetota > Actinomycetes > Kitasatosporales > Streptomycetaceae > Streptomyces > Streptomyces sp. NBC_00029. Next base: position 7,452,219 of record NZ_CP108292.1, on the reverse strand, counting down.
AGTGCCTGCGCACCTATCTGCGCGAGCGCGGCTGGTTCGGTGTGAAGAAGGGCTGCGATCAGGGCGACTGCGGCGCCTGCACGGTCCACGTCGACGGGCAGCCGGTGCACAGCTGCCTCTACCCGGCCGTCCGCGCCGAGGGCCGGTCCGTCACCACCGTGGAGGGACTGGCCTGCTCCGGCGGCGAACTCCATCCGGCGCAGCAGCAGTTCCTGGACGCCCAGGGCTTCCAGTGCGGCTTCTGCACGGCCGGCTTCCTGATGACCACCGCCGCCCTCCAGGCCGAGGAGGGCACCGCCCACGACGACGGCAAGCTCCAGGACCTCCCGCGCGCGTTCAAGGGCAACATCTGCCGCTGTACGGGCTACCGGGCCATCGAGGACGCGGTGCGCGGGGTGAAGCACACCGAGGCCCCGGAGGCCGGAAAGGCCGTGGGCAAGTCCCTGGGCGCCCCTGCGGGACCCCAGGTCGTCACCGGCACGGCCCGCTACACCTTCGACGTCGAGGTGCCCGGCCTGTTGCACATGAAGCTGCTGCGCTCCCCGCACCCGCACGCCCGGATCGTCGGGATCGACACCAGGGACGCCCTCCAGGTACCGGGCGTACACGCCGTGTTCACCCACCACGACGCCCCGGACCGCCTGTACTCGTCCGCCCGCCACGAGCATCCGACCGAGGACCCGATGGACACCCGGGTCCTGGACGACGTGGTCCGCTTCGTCGGCCAGCGCGTCGCCGCCGTGGTCGCCGACAGCGAGCAGGCGGCCGAGGAGGGCTGCCGGCGCGTGCTCGTCACGTACGAGCAGCTCCCGTACGTCATCGACCCGGAGGAGGCCATGCTCCCGGGCGCGCCCGTCCTTCACCCCAAGGGCCCCGGGTCGGGGATCTTCCGCGCCGAGAACAACACGTGCGGCGAGGTCCACCACACGCTCGGCGACATGGAGAAGGGGTACGCGGAGGCGGACGTCGTCTACGAGGAGACCTACCGGACCCAGCGCGTCCAGCACGCCAGCCTGGAGACCCACGGCAGCGTCGCGTACTTCGAACCCAAGGAGGACGGCGACGGCGAGCGCATCACCGTCCGCTCCTCCACACAGGCCCCTTTCCTGACCCGGCGGGCGCTGTGCGCCCTCTACGACCTGGGTGAGGACGAGGTCCGCGTCGTCGCGGGCCGCGTGGGCGGCGGGTTCGGCGGCAAGCAGGAGATGCTGACCGAGGACATCGTGGTCCTCGCCGCCCTGAAGCTGCGCCGGCCGGTGAAACTCGAATTCACCCGGGCCGAGCAGTTCTACGGGGCCACCACCCGCCACCCCTTCAAGATCACCATCAAGATCGGGGCCACGTCCGACGGCACCCTCACCGCGCTGCGCATCCGCGTGGTCTCCAACACCGGCGCCTACGGCAACCACGGCCCGGCGGTCATGTTCCACAGCGTCGGAGAGTCCTTCGCCGTCTACAAGGCGCCGAACAAGGAGGTGGAGGCGTACTCGGTCTACACCAACGGCGTCCCGGCGGGCGCCTTCCGCGGCTACGGCCTGGGCCAGGTCCTCTTCGCCGTCGAATCGGCGATGGACGAGCTCGCCATCCGGCTCGGCATGGACCCGCTCGTCCTGCGCGAGAAGAACGTCATCGGGCCCGGTGACCACATGGTGACGCCGATCGGTCACGAGGAGGACCTCTTCATCGCCTCGTACGGGATGAAGCAGTGCATGGACGTGGTGCGCAGGGCCATCGCCGAGGACCGCAGCCACGAGGACGTTCCGGAGGGCTGGCTCACCGGGACGGGCGCGGCGGTCGCGATGATCGCGACCGGCCCGCCCGGCGGCCACTTCGCCGATGCCCGGGTCAGTCTGCTGCGCGACGGCACGTACGACATCGCGGTCGGCACGGCGGAGTTCGGCAACGGCACGACCACCGTCCACCAGCAGATCACCGCGGGCGCGCTGAACACGACGGTGGACCGGATCACGGTCCGCCAGTCCGACACGGACGTCGTCCGCCACGACACCGGCGCGTTCGGCTCGGCCGGCACGGTGGTGGCGGGCAAGGCGGTGATGCTGGCCGCCCACTCGCTCGCGGAACGCCTCCTGACCTTCGCGGCCCGGCACACGGGCGTGGCCCGGCACCTGTGCAAGCTGGGCCCCGAGACCTTCGACTGCGCGGGCCGGATCGTCACCCTGAAGGAGCTGTACGAGGCCGCGTACGACAGGGGCAGGCTGGAGGAGCTGGCGGCGGACGGCCACTGGGGCGGCTCGCCCCGCTCGGTGGCCTTCAACGCCCAGTGGTTCCGCCTGGCGGTGGACCCGGACACCGGCGAGATGAAGATCCTGCGCAGCGTGCACGCGGCGGACGCGGGCAAGGTCATGAACCCGATGCAGTGCCGCGGCCAGGTGGAGGGCGGTGTGGCCCAGGCGCTGGGCGCCACCCTCTTCGAGACCGTACGGGTCGACGGGCGCGGGGAGGTGACCACGGCGGCGTTCCGCCGCTACCGGCTGCCCCAGTACGCCGATGTCCCGCGCACCGAGGTCCACTTCATGGAGACCTCGGACGCGATCGGGCCGCTCGGCGCCAAGTCCATGAGCGAGAGCCCCTTCAACCCGGTGGGACCGGCCTTCGCCAACGCCCTGCGGGACGCGACGGGCGTGCGCTTCACCGAAATGCCGGTGACGAGGGATGTGGTCTGGCAGAAGATACAAGCAGCGAGGGGCTAGATCAGTCTCATATGCGACTCAGATAGTGAGACACGAGTGGCATATGCGTTTCCCGAACAGCGACATCTGGGCATCGGATCCGTATGGCCACACTCATGCTGCACGGCGACCTGGACCGCCCGGCCCTGCTGAGCGTCGCGGACCTGCGGGAATGGGCGCGGCACCGCGCCGAGGTGGTGTTCGACTGCGCGACCAACGGCCCGCAGCACCATGTCTTCGAGGGCGTGCTGCTGCGCGACGTGGTCGCGAGCGCGGGGCCGGGCTTCGACGCGCGGCGCCGCAAGGACCGATCTCGGTTCCTGCTGACCGTCAGCGGCGGGGACGGCCACCACACCGTCCTCGCCTGGGCCGAGCTGGACGCCGATTTCGGGGACAGCCCGGTACTGCTGGCCACCCGTCTGGACGGTGAGGACCTGGACGAGTGCGGGGCGCAGCTGGTGGTCCCCTCGGACCGGTGCGGGGCGCGCTACGTCAGCGCGGTGACGCACGTGTGGTTCGGCGCCCCGGCGGCGCCGGGCATCTGAGCCCTGGTGAGCGCGGTGCGGATCAGGCGGTGGCGAGGGAGATCTCGGTCGACTTGATCAGCGCCACGACGGAGGATCCGGCCATCAGGCCGAGCGCCGCGACGGCGTCCGCGGTCACGGCCGCGGTCAGCTCGCCCCCGCTGACGTTGACCTTCACGGCGGCCATGGCCGGGCCGGCCGCGACATCGGCCACCGTGCCCGTGATCTGGTTGCGGATGGAGATGTTCTCGACCGGGCCGGTGGCCAGGGCCACCTCGGTGGCCTTGACGAGCGCCTTCACCTTCGAACCCGAGGCGATGCCGAGGTCCTTGACGGATTCGGCGGTGATGGCAGCGGTGATCTCCTGGCCTCCTTCGAGACGGACCTTGACCGTCGCCATGGCCTCGCCGACGGTGACGGCCGTGACGGTGCCCGCGATCTGGTTGCGGATGCTGAGACTCATGAAGGTTCGACCTCTTGCGTAGGCGCGCGGTGCGGTCCGGAGCGGCCGCACGGGAGAGACCGTAGGGCCATCCGGCCCGGTCCGCGCCGTCCCTCTCGCGCCCGCGCACCAGAACCACCCGACCGGCTCGCCCCACGGGGCGGTACGTACGGAACCGGTCCCGGCCGGCCGGGAACCCCGGGCGCCCCGCATCCGACTACTCCCCCGTGGGAGGCGGAGCTTCGCCTTCCCGCGCAGCGGAGGAGGTGTGTGATGGGCGGGCTGGACGTGCGGATGCGGGAGGTCGTGTGCCGGCACGGCCGGATGAAGGCCGTCGCCGACGTCGATCTGGAGATCGCCGCCGGTGAACGCGTGGCACTGACCGGGACCAACGGCTCGGGCAAGACGACGCTGCTGCGCGCCGTCCTCGGTCTGCACCGCCAGACGACGGGATCGATCCGGGTGGGCGGCCGTGAGGGCCGTTCGCCCGCGGAGTGGGCCTGGCGGCGCCGGGCCTGCGCCTGGATCCCGCAGAAGCCGGCCGCCGGCCGCTTCCCCCTGCTGGGCGCCGAACTGCTGGCCGCCAGCAACGCGCCCGCGGAGGCCGCCGAGGCAGCGGAGCGGCTCGGTGTGGGGCCGCTCGTCGGGCGCCCCCTGCATACGCTCTCCGGCGGCCAGCTGCAGCGGATGTACCTGGCCCGGGCCATCGGGTGCATCGCCGCGGGAGCCGAGTTGCTCCTGGCGGACGAGCCGACCGCCGCCCTCGACTTCGACGGGCAGGCGGAGGCCGCGGAGGTCCTGACCTCCCTGCCGGTGACCCTCATCGTGGTGACGCACGACAGGGCTCTGGCCGACCGCTGCGACCGCGTACTGGAGATGGCCGCGGGCCGGCTGCGGGAGGTGCGGTGATCCTCGCCGCCGCCGACCTCGGTGAACTCCTCCAGCTGCTGCCCGTGCAACGGGCCGGCGCGGCCCTGCTGCTGGCCGCGATCGGCCTGCCGGTCATCGGGGTGGTCATCGTAGGGCTCGACATCATGCCGGTGCGGTTCGCGATGATGCACGTCGCCCTGCTGGGCATCGCCGTCGGACTGCTGACCGGGCTCGACCCCATGCTGTGCGCGCTGGTGGCCTGCGCGCTGGCCGGTGCGGGCGTGGCCCCGCTCGCCCGCACCCCGGACGGCCTGTCGGGGGCGATGGGCCTGCTGATGAGCCTGGCCATCGCCGCGGCACTCCTGCTGCTGGCCGTGTCGGGGGTCAACGCCTCCGGCGCCTTCGCCCTGTTGTGGGGGTCGATCCTGTCGGTGGGCACCGCCGACCTCGTCGTGCTGGGCGTACTGGCCGTCGTCGTGCCGGGCCTGTTCTGGTGGCGGCGGCGCGAGATCGGCCTGCTGCTGTACGACCGTGAACTCGCCCAGTGCTCCGGCGTACCGGTGCGGGCGCTGACGGCCGCGCTGCTGGTACTGGTCGCCATCGCGGTCGCCGGGGCGATCAAACTCACCGGGGCGCTGCTCGTCGACGCCCTGACCCTGCTGCCCGCACTCGCCGCGCGCCGGCTGGGCAACTCGCTGAAGTCGATCACCCTGTGGGCGGTCGGCATCGGCGTCGTGGTGAACCTGACGGGCTTCCTGCTGGCCCTGTGGCTGGACTGGCCGCCCGGCCCGGTCCTCGTCCTGACCGCGGGGGCACTGGTCCTCGCGGTGCATTTCATACCCGAACGGAGAATCAGCTCATGGCGCGCACCCGCGTCCGTATCCCTTCCCTCCTCGCACTGAGCGCGGCGCTGCTCCTGACCGCCGCCTGCGGGAACGACCCCTCGCCCGAGGACACGAAGTCCCAGGAGGGCGTGAACCCGCAGGCCGCCAAGCCGGTCGTGGTCGTCACCACCACCTGGGAGGGCGCGTTCGCGAAGGCGGCGGGCGCCGAGGACGTCAAGGTCATCGTGCCGCAGTCCGTGCACCACGCCCCGGACTACGATCCCAAGCCGTCGGACCTCGCGGCCGTGGCCAAGGCCGACTTCGTGCTCTACGCGCCCTTCGAGCCGTACGCCGCGAAGATCAAGGAGGCCGCGGGCTCCAAGGCCAAACTGGTCGAGGTGAACCTCGACAACGACCCGGACAAGGCGGCGGCCGAAGTGGCCAGGCTGGCCGGGCTCTTCGGCACCGGCGACGCCGCCACGCGGTGGAAGACGGATTTCGACACCCAGTACGCGCAGCTGAACAAGGAGGTGCAGGCGGGCTGGCCCGGCGGCCGCAGCCCGTCCGTCGTGACGCAGGTGTTCACCGCCTGGTCGGCGAAGCTCGCGGGCGCGACCACGGTGGGCACGTACGGGCCCGAGGCCGTGACCCCGGCGCAGCTGGCCGAACTCTCCGCGAAGAAGCCGGAGCTGGTGCTGGACAACGCGCACATGTCCACCGGCACGGTGCTGCCGGACTCCGGCGCCAAGCAGGTGAAGATCGTCAACTACCCGGGTGAGGACCTGGATCTGCTGGCGGTCTACCGCAACGCGGCGGCCGAGCTGAAGAAGGCCATGGGCGCTTCCTAGGTCGTGCACCTGTCCAGCCGCTCGACGGCACGAGCCTGGGCCGGGCGGGGGCAGCGGGCGATCCCGCCCCGCTCCCTCGCCCGGCCCCGTTCGTGTGTCCCTCGGCTCGCTCCCGACCCGCTGCACCCATCCGCGCGCGCTCCCGCGTCAACCGGCCATCCGCCGGAGCGCCGGAGCGCCCGCCCGCGGGGCGCTCGGCCACCATGACCCACGCCGGAGGCCGTGACCCATCCGGCGGCCGGGGCGGTTGTCAGCCGGCCTGGGCGAGCGGGGGGGCCGTGAGGCGTTCGCGCAGCGCCGCGCGGTCCGGTTTGCCGGCCGCCGTCAGGGGGAGTTCGGCGATCAGCAGGAGCCGCTCGGGGTGTTTGGACCGCTCCAGCCCGCGCCGCGTGAGGTGTTCGCCGAGGGAGGCGAGTGTGAGGGGCTGGCCGCCCCGGGGCACCACGCAGGCGGCCAGCCGCTCCCCCATCAGCGGGTCGGGGACGCCGACGCACGCCACGTCCCGGACCTGGGGGTGCGCGGTCAGGACGCGTTCCACCTCGGCCGGGCTGATGTTGGCGCCGCCGCGGATGACGATGTCCTTGAGGCGGCCGACGATGTGCAGGACGCTGTCGGAGTCGAGGTAACCGAGGTCACCGGTGCGGACCCAGCCGTCGGGCGTGCGGTAGCGGGCGTCCAGGTCGGGGGCGCCCACGTAGCACAGCGGGGTCATCGGGCCGCGCGAGATGATCTCGCCTACGGCCCCGTCGGGCAGCGGTTCGTGCGTGTCCGGGTCGGCGATCCGGATCTCGGCGACCCGGGGGTCGGGATGACCCGCGACGACTCCGGTCCCATCGGCGGGAGGCACAGGACTGCCGAGCCCCGTGTGGCAGTTGACGCCGTCGGCGGAGCCGTAGAGGTTCACCACCGGACAGCCGAAGGCCTCGGCCGCGGCGGCCGCGGTGGTCGCGTCGAGCGGGGCCCCGCCGAGGACGAGTGCGGTGGGCGCGGGCAGCTTCTCGCCCGTCCCGTCGAGGCGTTCGAGCATCATGCGGACCATGGTGGGCACGCCGAGTATGTGCGTCGGCCGGTGTTCGCGCACCGCCTCGAGCGCCGCTTCCGGGGTGAAGTGGTCGAGCAGGACGAGGGTGCCGCCGTGCCGGGCGAGGGTGACGGCGGTGCCGTTGGACCCGAAGGCGGAGGCGAGCGGCACGAGGAAGAGGCAGCTCGGCGGGGTCCGGTCCGGGATGAGGGAGGCGAGGAAGTTCCCGCGGCCGCCGGCCAGTGCGTTGTGCGAGTACGCGATCATCTTCGGCTCGGCCTCGGAACCGGAGGAGACGAGGATGCGTGCGGCGCTGTCGGGGTCGGGCCGGGCCGGGACGAAGCCGCTGGGGTCGGAGCGCAGCAGCTCCGACAGCGGAATCGTTCCTTCAGTCACGGATCCCGGCCTCCCCGCCGCGATGACGTGGCGCAGGGCCGGGAGCGCCCCCGTGAGCGTGCTCAGATCGGCCGCGTGCCGGAAATCCCGGTGCTCGGTCGCCGCGATGACGGCGACGGCCTCGGCGCGGCGCAGCAGGCACTCGGCCTCGAGGACGCTCCGGCCCACCGGGAAGGGGAGCGCGATCGCGCCGAGCGCGGCCAGCGCGAGATCGGCGATGACGGCATTGCGGTGGTTGGGGAGCTGTACGCCGACCACGTCGCCCGGGCCGATGCCGAGCTCCCTCAGGCCGGTGGCCAGACATCGGACCTTGCGGTCCAGGGCGGTGTAGCAGAGCTTGCCCTTGGCGTCGATGACGGCCGTCCGGTGCAGGTCGGCGATCTGACGGGCCCGGAACAGGCTGTAGAGGTCGAGATCGGGGCAGGTCCCGTCGACCACCCAGGACCGGCGGAGTTCGGCGGGCAGCAGGTCGCGCAGTACGAGCCTGTCGGCGGTCATGCGAAGCTCCAGGGGTCGGGGACTGCGGGGGCGCCGTGCGCGTCGCGGCTGATCGAGCCGGTGAAGCGCGGATCGTGGTGCAGGTCGGACAGCTCGGTGGTGACCGCGGTCGCGGTCAGCCCGTCTGCGCGCAGCCGGGCCAGGGCCTCGGCCGTGGACAGGGCGCCCAGGTCGTGGGAGGCCGCGGCGCGGGCATCGGCATCGGCGGGCGCGAGCAGGCCGTCCGCCGTCGCCAGTGGGACCCGGAACCCGGCCGGGCGCCGGGGGTTCTCGCCGCGGGCCGCCCGGCGCAGGGCGGGGGCGGTCAGCGTGTCGGCCGCGCCGAGCAGGGAGGAGTCCACCCGTACGCCGTGCCCGGTGCGTTCGCGCAGCAGCAGTCCGGCGAGGACGGCCTCGCTGCCCAGCAGCCCGCCCAGCACGTCGAGCAGGGTCATCAGCGAGGGCGCCGGGGCCTCTCCCGCGGGGCGGACGGCCTCGCCGACGCCCGTACGGGCCTGCACCATGAAGTCGGTGCCCATGGGGGCGTCCTCGATGCGGTCGGCCCAGCCGCTGGTGTACGCGTAGACGAGCGCGGGATTGACGCGGGCGAGGTCCTCGGAGTCGAGGCCGAGCTCGGCGGCCTTGCCGGGCGCCCAGTTGTGCAGGAAGACGTCGGCCCCGGCGACCAGTTCCCGCAGCCGTCGCCGGTCGGCCTCGCTCTTGATGTCGATCTCGACGGCCCGCTTGCCCCGGTTGAGGGCGAGCCAGCGCGCGGAGATCCCGGAGCAGGCGGGGGGCATGCCGCGCAGCGGGTCGCCGCCCGGAGGTTCGATACGGATCACGTCGGCGCCCAGGCGGCCTAGCAGGTGCGCGGCGAGCGGTGCCTGGATGCGGCGGCCCGCCTCCAGGACGGTCAGCCCGGCCAGCGGTCCGCCGGAATGTGCCGCGCCGGGCAGCCGGTGCGACCGGGCGGTGAGACGTCCGGTGACCGTCGGCGCCAGCGCCCACGGAGCCGCGCCATCGTGTTCCGCCGCCCGTTCGGCGAGCGGGCGCAGGGCGCACACCTCGGCGCCGTAGGCCGCCGCGGCCCGGCGGATCCGCTCCCAGGTGTGGCTGCGCGCCGTGAGGTGGAGGGCGGCCGGGAAGGGGGCGCAGGCGGTGGCGTAGCGGAACTGGAAGGGCCGCCAGCCGGCCCGCAAGGCCTCCGCAGGCGCCTCCAGTGCCCTCCAGAAGGCCGCCCAGGCTCCCGGATCGAGCGTCTCCAGTTCGAAGAGGATGCCGTCGGCGGAGGTGAACGGAGGACCTCCGGGGGCCAGTTCGGCGGCCTCGCCCTCGTCCGCCCCGGCGGCGGCGAGGTACTGGGACACCGCGAGGAGCCCCGCCCGGTCGGCACCGGTGGTGACCGCGCGGGCGGCGCCACCACGGGCCTGGCCCACGAGGGACGCGAGCAGGCCCTGCACGGTCAGGACCCCGGCGGCCGTGGCCGCGTAGTCCACGGCCAGACCGCGGGGGCTGCCGTCGCGCCGGCCGTGAACGGCCATGACGCCGGTGGCGGCCTGCACCGTGGCTTCGTCGACGAGCCCGCTCGCGGGATCCGCCCACGTGACGGTCGCGTGCGCCGGGTCGAAACCGCCGCCCGTGAGCGTGGTGAACCCGGTGACGGTGGTGCCGGCGGCGGACGCGTCCCCGGGTGCGGGGTGGTCCGTCCGTGCGCCGAGCAGCCGCAGGTGGTCGGCGACCACGCTCGTGATCTGCGATGGCCCCGATGTGTCGAAGCGCAGTGTGTCGAGCGGCCGGACCGTCTGCGTGGTTGCTGGTGACGCCATGCCTCTCCTCTCCTGGCGCGGCGGTGGCCGCGCCCGGGTCTTGCCGAATCGCGGGAACCCGGGAGCGTGCGCACCCGACCAGTTCCACGAACAGTCAGTCGGTCGTCCGTTCCGGCGAGTTCCCGGGAATGAGGAGGAAAGCAGTGACGGATCCGAGCACGGACCATGCCTCGCTCGCACAACAGAACGCCGGGGCGGCGGAGTTGAGGCAGCGCATCGAGCGCTTCGTCCATACCCGGGTGATCCCCCGGGAGGCGGTGCTGGACGGGGGCGGCCCCGAGGCGGCCGAGGCACTGGCCGCGCTGCGCGACCGGGCTCGCGACGAGGGTCTCTGGGCCCTGCCGCTCCCCGCGGAACTGGGCGGCGGCGGCCTGGACTTCCGGACATACGCCGGGCTGGCCGAAGCGGAGGGCGCCAGTGACCACGGCCCGGCCGCCCTGGGCTCCGCCCCGCTGCTGGATGTGACGATGCTGGCGCGGCATGCGGGGGACTCGGTCCGTGAGGCGTACCTGAAGCCGCTGGTCGCCGGGGAGATGCGTACCTGCTACGCGATGACCGAGCCGGACGTGCCCGGCACCGACCCGTTCGGGACCGGCACCCGGGCCGAGCGGGGGCCGGACGGCAGCTGGCTCGTCACCGGCCGCAAGTGGTTCACCTCCGGCGCCGCGGGCGCCGACCTGGTGACGGTCATGGCCCGCACCGGCGGCAACGCCGGTGACCGCGCGGGGCTGTCGCTGCTGCTCGTGCCCACCGCGTCGCCCGGATTCCGGGTCGTGCGCGAACTGCCCGTCCTCGGTACGGGCGGCCAGTACGAGATCGAACTCGACCGGGTCCGGGTCCCGGCGGACCACCTCCTGGGCGAGCCCGGCCGGGCGCTCGCCATCGCCGGTGAGCGGCTCCAGCTCGGCCGTACGCTGCGCTGCCTGCGCTGGCTCGGCCAGGCCCAGCGCGCCTTCGACCTCATGTGCGAGCGGGCCGCCACCCGCAACGGGTCCCGCGGCCCCCTCGCCGAGCAGCAGCTGATCCAGAGTCATGTCTTCGACGCCCTGCTCGCGCTGCGCACCACCCGCCCCCTCGTCCACGAGGCGGTGGCACTGGTCGGTGCCGGGCGGGACGCCCGTACGGAGGTGGGACTCGCCAAGGTCGCGGCCGCGCGCATGCTCCAGCAGGTCGCGGACTCCGCCATCCAGGTGCACGGCGCCGCCGGGCTCGGCCCGGACACCCCGCTGCCGGCGCTCTTTCGTACCGGACGTGCCGCCCGCGTCCTCGACGGGCCGGACGAGCTGCACATCACCTCCGTGGCCCGCCGCGTCCTGCGCGCGTACGGGCAGGACGGCGATGCCCCTGAGTGAGCTCCTACACGCGGGTGATGTCGACGACCCCGTGCAGGGCGGCGAGACCGAGCGCCAGGAAGAAATCGCCCCAGATCAGTTCGTGCCGGACCGCCAGCCCCTGCCCGGCGTCGTAGCAGCCGTCCAGCAGCATCCCGGGCGGGCGCCCGGAGTCCCTGCCGGTGACATGGCTCTCCGCGAGGCACGAGAGGATCGCTCCGGCCCGGTCCGCGCACCGGCCCGCCCGGGGGCCGGGAACACGGGCGAGTTTCAGCAGGGCCACCGCGGTGATCGCGGTGGCCGAGGTGTCGAGCGGCCCGTCCGGGCGGGCGGAGTCGGCCGCCGGCACCACGAACTCGCCGGGCGGGAGCAGGAGTTCGACCGCCTCGTCGAGCCGGGCGGCGGAGAGGGCCGCCGCCAGGCCGGGGCGCAGCAGGGCGTCGGCGACCGCCAGCAGCAGCCAGGCCCGTCCCCGGCTCCAGCCCGGCGGCGGATCCTCGCAGGGCTGCCAGCCCGCTCCCGCGTCGAAGCGCAGGGCGGGCCGCAGCGCCGGGGGGTTCGCGCCGAGGCAGAGGTCGAGGTGGCGGTGGAGGTGGGCGGCGGCCGCCACGAGGCCTTGCGGCCCGGCGTCGGCCAGCAGGGGTACGGTCCCCGGCACACCGTCCACCCGGGCCAGCAAGCGGGGGCCGCCGAGGGCATCCCCCCAGGGCACGATGCCCAGTTCGTCGTCGTGGGCCGCCAGGACGGCCCGGGCGGCCCGGGCCCGGAGCGCTGCGGCCCCGGCGTCGTCGCCGGCCGGCGCGGTCCCGTACCAGAGGATCAGGCCGCGGGTGGCGGTGTCGGCCCCCACCCACGGTTCGAGCCGGGCCGTGCACGCGGCGGCGGCGCTCCGGTCGGCCTCGTCGCCCGTGTACCGCGCCCTGAGCCAGAGCAGCCCGGCCCAGAACCCGCCGGTCCACGAACCGCGCCCGGTGGTCGTCCACCGCCCGTCGTCCGGTTGGGCGTAGAGCGGGAAGCGGGCGCCCACGTCCGACGCGGTCACCGCCACCCGCTCCATGACGGCCGCGAGGGCCCGCCGGGTTCCGGTTGCGGGCCCGCCCGCGCCCATGCCCATGCCCATGCCCGCGCTCATGCCCGCGCCCATGCCGCGGCCTCGCGCCGGTCCCGTACGGCCCAGAGGAACGCGACGGCTCCCGCCGCCGCGAACTCCGCCGCCACCAGCAGCCAGCCCGGCCCGTACCGTCCGCTCTGCGCGAGCAGGCCGAACAGCGGGGGGCCCACAGCGAATCCGCCGAAGAACCCGGCCGCGACCAGCGCCGAGTCCTGTCCGGCCCGGCCCGGGGCGGCCCGCTGCATGACCAGCACCATCGAGACGGCGTTGCCGGAGACGGCGAACACACCGGCGGCGATCGCCCCGGCCCACACCAGCGGGCCCGCCACCAGCGCGGCCGCCAGCAGAACCGCAGCGGCCAGGGCCCCGCAGGCCAGCCAGCCCGGGAGCCACTCGGCCCGCCCGGGCCGGGCCGCCTTCGACCATCCCACCCGGCCCACGATCCCCGCCACGCCCAGTACGGCGACCAGGGCGGCGGCCGTCGTCGGGCCCATGCCCAGCCGCTGCGCGCCGAAGAGCGCGAGATAGGTGTTGACCGAGGCGATTCCGGCGCCCAGGAACAGGGAGAAGAGTGCCAGCCAGGCCACCATCCCCCACGGGGCCGGCGCCGTACGGGGCCCGGCGGGCGGCGGGGCGGGGTCGGCGGGCAGGACGCGCAGCGCCCACAGTCCGGCGAGCAGGGCGGCGCCGGCGCCCGTCCAGACCGCGCCCCGCCAGCCGATGCCGCCGGCGAGCAGCGCGAGCGGCAGTCCTGCGGCGAAGGCGCCCAGCTGCACACCGGACTGCTTGAGCCCGGTCACCGCGCCCCGCCGGGCGGGCGGGACCGCGCGCAGGACGGCCTTGTTGGTGGCCGGGTTGGCCAGGGCCTGCGGTACGCCGCCCAGTGCGACGGCCCCGAGCAGCAGCCCGGGGCCGGGCGCGGAGCCGATCAGGGCGAGCGCCGCCGCGGAGACCAGCAGCAGGACCACCAGTGAGCGCCGCGGACCGATCCGGTCCACGATCCGGCCCCCTGCCGGGGACAGGACGGCGGCGGTTCCGAAGCCGATCGTGGTCGTCAGCCCCAACACCGTCGGTGATACTCCGAGTTCGGACACCAGGCGCGGACCGAGCGCCCCGAGGAGGAACAGCTGAAGCATGGAGAAGGCCATGGCGCAGGTGAGGAGTGCGGTCAACTGCCGCCCCGCCCCGCCGTCCTTCTCCGCCGGCGATGCGGTCGCCGTCCCCTCCGCCGCCACGAAGTCTCCCTTCCGAGGACGTTGAACTCTGTGATCGAGCGGGTAGGCAGTCGGATGGAGCGGGGGGCCGGTTCCCCCTCCTGGTTGTGCCCTGCACCACACGAGTCGGGCGGCCTGCCACGACAAGGCGGGACGCGGGAACTTGTCCGGAAGTGCGCACCCCCATGTGCGGCTCGAGAGGCCGGTGCAAGGATGAGCCCTCCATGAACCCGGTCCGCTCCTTACGCGCCTTGAGGGCTGCGATGTTCGCAGCCCTCTGCGTGCTGCTCGCGGCCACCGGTCACCTGCTCATGTCGGGGGCGGCGGTGCCCTGGTGGGCCCTGGCCGTCGCGCTGCCCGGCACGGCGGCGACGGCGTGGGCCCTCGCGGGCCGTGAGCGCGGACTGTTCACCGTCACCACGGCGGCCGTCGCCGTACAGGCGGTGCTCCACACCGGTTTCAGCCTGTCCCAGTCCCTCGTCCGGCCCGCCGCGACGACCGGATCCGGGCAGATGTCGCGGCCGCCGGGCGGTGCTGCGATACCGGAAACCGCAGGCCACGTGCACCACGCCCTGCACGAGACGGCGGACGCCGCGACCGGCATGAGCGGCATGACCGGCGGGTCGCTGCCGGGCGGCATGCACGAAGCGGCCGCCATGTCTCCGGCCGGGATGCTGGCCGCGCACCTGCTGGCCGCCGTGCTGTGCGGGCTGTGGCTCGCCCACGGCGAGCGGGCCGCCTTCCGCGTGGTGCGCGCCGTCGCCGGACGTCTCTGGACCCCGCTGCGGATGCTGCTCCGTACGGCCGCTCCCGCGCACCGGCCGCGCCCGCGGATCCGCCGTCGGCGCGGGCACCGTGCGCCCCGCCGGCTCTTCCTCGTCCACGCCATCACCTCACGGGGTCCGCCGACGGGAACCGCTGTCCTCTGACAGCTGGTTCCCCGAGCCGTGTCCGCGACCGCTCTCGCGCCCGCACACCGCGCCTCGGGCATCGGTCATGCCTTCCGGCAGGCCGAGCTCCTCACCGGCCCCGCCGCTCGTGGCGCCGGACACCCCTTGCCCGTAAGGACCCTTTGGCGATGACTCCTGCCCTGACGACCCCTTCTTCCTGTACCACCGGCCGCCGGCCGGCGGCCCGGCGCACCCACGACGCCGATGCCGAGGTGACCCGGCTGGCGCTGGACGCCCGCGACGGCGATCCCGTGAAGACCGACCGTTTCGTCCGGGCGCTCCACCGCGACGTCTGGCGCTACGTGGCCTACCTCAGCGCCGACGCCCAGGCGGCCGATGACCTCACCCAAGACGTCTTCCTCCGTGCGCTGGCGAGCCTGCCCCGCTTCGAGGGCCGTTCCTCGGCGCGGACCTGGCTGCTGTCCATAGCCCGCCGCACGGTGGTGGACAGCCTCCGCCACGCGGCCGCCCGGCCCAGACTCTCGGACCGCTGCGACTGGCAGACGGCCGCCGAGCAGACCCAGCCGCACGACGTGCCGGGCTTCGAGGACGGCATCGCCCTGGCGGAACTGCTCGCCGTGATCCCGTCCGAGCGCCGGGAAGCCCTGGTCCTGACCCAGTTGCTGGGGCTGTCCTACGCCGAGGCGGCCACGGCCGTCGGCTGCCCCATCGGTACGGTCCGCTCCCGCGTCGCCCGTGCCCGCACCTCCCTCATCGCCCTTCTGACGGACACCCGCCCGGCCGGGCCTGCCCCTGAGCCGCCGGTCTCGCGGCAGGACCGCACTCCGGGATCCCCGGGGCCCTCCCGGGCGGCCGGGGAGCGCATGCTCACGGCGGCGGCAGCGCTCGCCTGATCCTCGGGGAGGGCCGGCGGGAGGGCCGGCCGGGCGCCGCTCGCGCCCACCGGCCCTCCCGCGCCGTACCGATGTGAAGTGGCCCGCTCGGCGCGGACCGCGTCCGCGGCCGCCTACGGGTCCGGTACGACCAGCGATGCCGCGCGGGAGCCCAACAGCCGCTCTTTGTACGCAAATTGATGCACGGCGCATGAGTGGCACGGATCTCGGCGGGGCTCCCGGCCCGGCTCACTGACCCGATTCGCCCGGATCTGCGGCAATGCTGCGCCCCGTACCGGCCGCCCGAAGGCATGACGGGGCGGCGGCGCGCTGTGTACGGCCGGACGCGCGGCAAGATATCAGCCTTCCGCGGAAGCGCCAGGATGTTTGTCCGATGGTGATGTCCTCCGGCAGCGGCGCCACGCCCGGCACTAGCGTCCCGTCACACCCCGGGAATGCGGGTGTGCACCGCACGGCATGTGCGGACCCTCCTGCCCCGCCACCCCTCCCGGCCCTTGGAGCGAGGAGGCACAGTGCTGTCATTGCGGCGGAGATCCATCAGCAGCTTGTCGATGGCCACGAGATACACGATCGGAAGCGGCCTTGTCATCACCGCCCTTGCCCTCACCCTGATCGCGCTCTTGATACCCGTGGACAGTTTCGGCAGCCGGGCCTCGGCCGCCGCCACGGGGCCGGCGGCCGATGACGACGGCGGCGGAACGTTGAGCACGGCCTACGGACCGCTCACCGCGGCGGACCGTGACTTCGTCCGCAAGGTCCGGCTCGCCGGACTGTGGGAACTGCCCGCAGGCCGTCAGGCGCAGCAGCGCGGGACGCGCCCCACCGTGCGCACGGCCGGTCAGCATCTCATCGACGGCCACACCGAACTGGACCGGCTGGCCATCCAGACCGGCCAGGCGCTCGGCGTCGACCTGGCCAACCAGCCCTCCCCGCAGCAGCAGGAATGGCTGAGCCAGCTCAGCGCTGCCCGCGGAGAGGAGTACGAACGACTGTTCGTCCAGTTGCTGCGCCGAGCTCACGGAAAGGTGTTCGCCCTGCTGGCCGGGATCCGGGCGCAGACCCGCAACTCCATGGTCCGCGCCCTGGCCACTTCCGCCAACGCCACCGTGCTGGACCACATCACGGTCCTCGAAGACACCGGACTCGTCGACTTCGACGCGGTTTCCGACACTGCCCAACCGACGAAGTGAAGTGATCGCATGAGTAAAAAGGGCCACAAACGCCCACGGCTGTCGAACAAGCTCCTGGGCGTGATCTCCGCGCTCGTACTGGGCGGCGGCGGAGTCGCCGTCGTCGCCGGGAACGCGTCCGCCGGCCAGGACGGCAACCGTGCGACGGAGATGACATCCACGATCGACTGCCCCGACGTGGGAGAGAAACTCACCGCGGTCCCCGAACAGGCCAAGCCCGAGGTCGACGAGAACCTCGCCAAGTTGGACGACCAGGTGGCCGACGCCTACAAGCAGCTCGCCGCCGGCCAGGCGAAGGGCGATGCCGCCCTCCTCGGCGATCTGAAGCAACAGCGGGACAAGACCATCGCGGGCATGGCCGACGCGATAGGACGTGCCGGCGAACGCCCCAAGGAAATCCAGTCCCTGAGCGCCTGCACGATGAAGAAGGCGCCCGCGGCGGACGACGCCGCGGCAGCGGCCGCGAGCAAGGGCGAACAGGGCGTCGCCGCCCAGGCCGGCGGGCAGAAGGGCGGTCCGTCGAAGAGCGACTTCGTCAACATCACCAAGGTCAAGCCGAACGTCCGCAACCCCGCCCAGGCCGGCAACGCCTCGAAGGGATCATTCTCCTCGCAGTGCGGCCGCAACGAGAACGGCCACTTCAACCCCGACAACGTCATCGTCGCCCCCGGCGTCTCCAACGGCGCCCACCACATGCACGACTACGTGGGCAACAACTCCACCGACGCGTTCTCCACCAACGACAGCCTCGCCAAGTCCGGTACGACCTGCGGCAACGGGGACCAGTCCAGCTACTACTGGCCCGTGCTGCGCCTGCGCGACGGCAAGGTGGAGCGGGACGCCAAGGCGCCCGGCGGCGGCCAGGACGGCAATGTCGGCACCATCCTCCAGCCGAAGCAGGTGTCGATCACCTTCAAGGGCAGCCCCGTCAGCAAGGTCACCGCGATGCCCCGCTTCATGCGCATCATCACCGGTGACGCCAAGGCCTTCACCAACGGCAACGCCAACGCGAACGCCTCGTGGAGCTGCACCGGGTTCGAGAACCGCCAGCTGAAGGACAAGTACCCGGTCTGCCCGAAGGGCAGCGACGTGGTGCGCAGCTTCACCTTCCAGAGCTGCTGGGACGGCAAGAACATCGACAGTGCCAACCACCGCACGCACGTGGCCTTCCCGGACAAGAACGGCCGCTGCAAGAACGGCTTCAAGGCCATTCCGCAGCTGGTGATGCGCCTCACCTACGGGGTGGCTCCGGGCGCCCGGTTCGCCGTGGACAGCTTCCCCGAGCAACTCCACAAGCCGGTGACCGACCACGACGACTTCATCAACGTGATGTCGAACGGCCTGATGAACAAGGCCGTCGGCTGCATCAACGAAGGACGCACCTGCCGCTGATCCCCCACGGCGGCGGGGACACCCCCTCCACTCCCGGGCCGGACGCTCCCCTCCTCCACCACCGCGTCCGCCCGGGAAAGGTGTTGGTCCGAAGCCGACTTCGGGCCAACACCGCACGTGCGTGTACGCCGCCGAACGCCCCGGCGGCGTACACGTCGTTCTGTACGGCGACGACGTGGGCGTGATGGTACGGCAAGGACATACGCGTGACGAGGCCGGCGTGATGAGGTCCGTGGGACGCAGCAGACTTGATGAGATGTACGCGTGAGTGATGCCGCAAGCCTGGTGAGGTTCGTGGGACGCAGGAGACACGACGAAGCCGACGCAATGGCGTGATGGTGTGACGGCCTCCGGCCGATGAACGAGCGGGACGGCCTCTGCACCGTGCGAAGCAGAGCAGCACAACCGCAACGCAGTCCGGCCCGGCCCCGAGATTCGGGGCCGGGCCGGACTGCGTTGCGCTGCGGGTCAGAGGCCGTTGACGCGCGCCATCCGGCCGACGACCAAGGGGGTGAAGTCGGCCTGGATGACACGGGCGGCCCTGCGGCCCACCCGCGAGTGCTGACGCCGCACCTGCGCCATCAGCCGGCGGCTGCGCAGGGCCATTTCGAGCTCGAAGCGGGTACGGGGGTCCCGCAGGCCGGTCCCGAAGAGCTTCTCCAGCTGGCGCATGCGGTACCGCACGGTCTGCGGATGAACGCTCAGCGCCTTCGCGGCCTCCGGGGCCCCGCCGCCCTCGAGCCAGGCGAGCAGCGTCACCTCCAGCCGCTCACTCTGCCGGGGGGTCAGATCGGCCAGCGGACGCAGCCATCGGGCGGCGAGTGCGTGGGCCAGCGGCTCGTCCTGGAGAAGCAACAGGGTGGAGAGGTGGTCGTCGACGAAGACGGCCCGTGCCTCCAGACCCGGGCGGGCGGGCGTCAGTGCCGACAGGCGCAGCGCCCAGCGCAATGAAGAGGCGGTGTCGCGGAGCGGGACCGCGTGACCGATGGCCGCGAACCGGCCGCGCAGCACGTGTTCCAGCGGGCCGCGGGTGTCCGGGTCGGGGCTGGGGACGAGCAGGCACGGACGGCCCGCGAACATGCCGACCAAGGAGTGGTCCAGTACGGCGGCGAGCTGCTGGGTCTCGCCGGGCGTGGCCGGCACGATCGCCCGCACGGCCGGCGGGAGGGGCCAGTCGGCCGCCTCCGCGAGCTCGCTGAGGGACATGTCGGACGCGGCCCTGTCATCGGTGAGGGTCTTGAAGAGTTCCTGCCGCGCCCGGTCGCTTCCGCGGGCGCCTTCGCGGCGGGACTCGTGCCGAACCTCGCGGAGGCCCTCGTGCCGAACCTCGCGGATACCGCCGTTGCGGGCTTCGCGGAGGCCCTCGTGCCGGCCCTCGTGCGTGACCTCGCACTCCTCCATGGCCGCGATCTCGTGCCCGATCTCGTGCTCGATCGCGCGCCCGGTCTTCTTCCGGAACTTGTTCTCGACCTTGACGTGGTTCTCGATCTCGTCCTCGCTCTCGGCCCGTTCATCGTGCTCGTCCGGTGCTTGTTCCCGGGGCTGTTCCTGGTAGCCGAGGACGGTGAGGAGTGCCTCTTCCACCCGCTGCCGGAACAACTCGTCATCAATGGCATCGTTGTCATCGATAAGTGCGGAAAATTCCGGAATTCCATGCAGAAGCTCCTCCACTATCTCGGCGGCCAGTGCGGGGAGTTCCCTGCGCAGGACGCGCGTCCACTCGCCGCGTGGGCGGGACCAGATGCGGTTCAGAAGTTCACACATCGTTTTCCTCGTTCGTGCCGGGGTGAGGCTTGTCCGGGGAAGAGCGACAAGCCCGCCGAGGTTGCGTCCCATGCCAACTTCCTTGTCTGACACGAGAGTTGCGGCCCTCGTACTCCCTCCTGGAGAGGTCCGACCACTTACGGTCCCGTTCTTTTGCTTTGTTTTTACCGTCGGGGACGCGTAGGTGGCTGGCGGCGCGGTGGCCTGTCGCAACCTCCGCTGGAGGGGAATCTTCCGGTGTTGTTCGATGCACAGGAGACGCGGTGCGAGAAATTATCACGTTTCGATAAATCCTGTGGAGCTGCTGTGCAGCTCCACGATGCTGCTGCACTCCGGCCCCAAGTTCCCTCGGCCGGCGCGGAGTTTCACAGCGCTGCCGGGCACAGACGACAACAACCCCCGGGTGCCGAGCGCCAGGTGGAGTGCTCGGAGCCCAGGCGCACAGGAGAACTGGATGCCCCTGCCCCAGCCTCACATGCCCAGCTCACACAGAGCCCGCCGCAGAAGCCGTCACGCGGCAGCGGCTCCGACGGCCGGAAGGAGGGCCCTGCGACGGCCCTCCCTCCTGCCCAAGGCCGGAAGGCTGAGCCCCGGCGTGCTCTGCGCCGTGGGCGCGGCCATCGTGGCCATCACCGTGGCTGCCCGCGCGGGCGCCCTCACCCAGCTTTGGGACTTTCTCGACTTCGGGGCGGGCGTCATATCGCTCGTCTCTCTCACCGCCACCGTCCTTTGGGGACTGGCCGCGACCGACCGGGTGATCCTGGGTTCGGGCCACCGGCTGCTCGCCCAGGGGGCGCACCGCGGCCTCGCCGTGTCGGGCCTCGGCTTCCTGGCCCTGCACATCTGGGTCAAGGTCGCGGAACAACGGACGACGGCGGCTTCCGCGATGGTGCCGTTCACGGACGACGCCCGGCCCGTTCTGGTCGGGCTCGGCTCCCTCGCGGGCTACCTCTTCCTTGCGGTGGCCATCTCGGGTGCGACCCGCAGTGTGTTCGCCGCCAAGCGGCGCTCGCTGTTGTGGCGTGCCCTGCACTTCGGCGCCTATCCGGCGTGGGGCGCCTCACTGGTACACGGACTGAAGTCGGGCCGCGCCGCCGACACCTGGGTGACCGTGGCGTACGGACTGTGCCTCCTCGGTATCGCGGGGGTGCTCGTGCTGCGCGTCAGGATGCGGATAAGTGACGCGGCCTCACGGCCGCCCGTTCCCCAGCCCGTGCCGCAGACGCCCTTCAAGGCCACCGTTCCCCGGCCGCGGCGGGGTTCGCGGCCGGCCGCGGCGGTCACAGCGGGGTCCGCGGGACCCCTCCTGCCGCCCCTGCCCGAACAGCCGCCGCGTACCGCCGTGTACGCACCGAGCCGGGCCGGCAGTACTGCGGACGCCGAGACGCTCATCAGCCGAGAGCAGTGGATGTGAGCAACGACACGCGCCCCAGCCTCGGCTGCGTGGGCGCCCCCCGGCTCCTCGCCGGACTCGACCAGGCCGCGCGGCTCGACCGCGTGGCCCATCTGACGACACACGGCTCGCTGCCGCGCTACCGGCCGGACGAACTCGTCGACCTCGCGGACAACATCGACTTGCGCGGCCGCGGCGGAGCCGGCTTCCCCTTCGCGAAGAAGGTGCGTGCCGTCATGCGATCGGCACGCGCCGGGACCGGGCAGACCGCGGTCGTCGTCAACGGCAGTGAGGGCGAGCCCAGCTGCCTCAAGGACACGGCGCTGCTCCTGCACGCTCCCCACCTGGTGCTCGACGGGGCCCTGTTGGCCGCCGCCGCGCTGAACTCCGAGGACGTCGTGGTGGGCGTCACCCGGGGGGACGTGGAGCAGTCGCTGCGGGAGGCCGTGGCGGAACGCGGCCCGGCCGGGCGCCGGGTGCAGATCACGCGGCTGCCCGAGCGCTTCGTCACCGGAGAGGGAACGGCGCACGTGAACGGCCTGAACGGCGGCCCGACGCTGCCTTCGGGACAGAAGGTGCGCACCAGTGACCGGGGTCTGAACGGCCTTCCCACCCTGTTCTCCAACACCGAGACCTTTGCCCAGCTCGCCGTCGCCGCCCGGCTCGGCGCGCTGGACTACCGTACGACCGGCCTGCCCAGCGAGCCGGGCACCGTGCTGCTCACCGTCGCCGGCTCCACGGTCGTCGAGACGCCGAGCGGGGCCGCGCTCTCCTACATCCTGGAACTGTGCGGCACCGATCCGGGCCAGGGCGTCCTGGTCGGCGGCTATCACGGCAAGTGGCTCGACCCCGCGTCCGCGCGCGCCGCCGAGGTGTCACGCGAGTCGCTCGACCGGCTCGGCGCGCGGCTTGGGGCGGGGGCGGTGCTGCCCCTGCCGATGGACACCTGCCCGGCCGGCGAAGTGGCACGGGTGACCCGCTGGATGGCGAAGGAGTCGGCCGGCCAGTGCGGCCCCTGCGTACGGGGGCTGCCCGCCATAGCCGACGTACTGGACGACGCCATCCGGGGCGGGGGCAGACCCGCCCTCGAAATGCTGGAGCTGCGGATGAAGGCGGTGCTGAAGCGCGGCGCGTGCAGCCATCCCGACGGCACCTCGGCCTTCGTCGCCTCGGCACTCAGGACCTTCCCGGACGAGTTCCGGGACCACGCGCTCGGCAGCGGCTGCGGCAGGCGGGTACTGGGCGCCCTTCCGCTGCCCGAGGACGAGGTGAGTCCGGAGCGGCTGGTGGTCGACTGGACGCTCTGCAAGGGGCACGGGCTGTGCGTGGACGTCCTGCCCGACGTGGTGCGGCTCGACCTGGACGGCTTCCCCGCCCAGGCGTCCATGCCCGTACCGGCGCAGCTGCGGCAGAAGGCGCAGCGCGCCGTGCGGCGCTGCCCGGCCCTCGCACTGCGCATCCAGGACTGAACCAATACCCCGGGTTCAATCTTGGCGCGATCTGACAAATTCGCATGGATATCCGCTTCCGCCGCTGCGGGCCCCGTATCAATTACCGGGGGCAAGGAAACGCGGAACCGAACCTGAAGGAGAGATCGTGAAGAGAATGCGTCGTGAGATATTCGCCGGGTCGGCGGTCGCGGTACTGATGATGACGGCCGCATGCGGAAGCTCGGACAATTACGGGGGAAAGGGAAACACGGTCCAGCCGGTGGGGGACAGCAAACAGGTCGGATCCCCCTACGGCGACGTATACGGCGGCGGCGCCGGAAGCGGTTCGGGCGCGGTCCCCGTGGGCCAGGCCGGCAAGACCGGCCCGGCCGGACAGCTGAAGGTGAGCGAGGTCCAGGGCCTGGGCGCCGGAGTCACCGACAGCGAGGGCTTCACGCTCTACCGCTTCGACAAGGACACCCCCAAGCCCCCCAAGTCCAACTGCGAGGGGGACTGCGCCGCGGCGTGGCCCGCGGTCGCCGCGGAGGGCGCCTCGGTCAGCGCGGGGATCGACGAGGCACTCCTCGGCTCCGTCGACCGGGCGGACGGCACCAAGCAGCTCACCATCGCGGGGTGGCCCGTTTACCGCTACGCCAAGGACGCCAAGGCGGGCGACGCGCTCGGCGAGGGCGTCGGCGGAACCTGGCACGTGCTGGGGCCCGGCGGCAAGCCGGCCGGCGCGGCCAAGGGCGCGGACGCCGGGGCGGAGAAGGAGGAGAAGGAGGAGGAGCAGACGGACGCCGCGGCGAAGGGCGGCGAACTGAACGCCGTACAGAACGCGGAACTCGGAACCCTCGTCGAGGACGCGGACGGCAAGACGCTCTACCGGTTCGACAAGGACAGCGCCTGGCCGATGAAGATCGGCTGTGTGGACGCCTGCACCGACACCTGGAAGCCCGCCAAGCCGGTCGACAAGGACAAGGTAAACGGAATCGCCCCCGAATTGATCGGAAAGGTCAAGCGGCCCGACGGTACCGAGCAATTGACCATCGACTGCTGGCCGGTTTATTCGTTCACCGGGGACAAGGAACCCGGTGACACCACCGGACACAACAACAAGGGCCTCTGGTTCGCCATCACCGACAAGGGAAAGAAGGCGAAGGTCGTCGGCTAGGTCCCCCCTGCGGCGCACCGGTCCTCCCCCCGAAACGCGTGGTGCCCGGGTACCTCCCCACCCGGGCGCCACGGCCCCTCCCCCATCAGCCAGAGAGGTCGCCATGCCGTCCACCGACCGCCGCACGGGCCGCGCCCGGCGGATCCGCCCGTCGCTTCCGGCCGTCGCCGCGGTGTGCATCGCCGCGCTGCTGTGCGTCGGCTGCACCGCGAAGGCGAAGGCGGAGACGCACCACACCTCGGCGGGGGCGGACAAGTCCGCGCCGAAGACGCCCGGAAAGTCCCTCGAGGAGATCGCCACGGCCATCGGCTGCACGGCCGAAGTGAACGTGGAGGCCGAGGAACTGCGCCAGGGCGGCTGTGAGGCCGGGCAGGTCGTCTACCGCATGGTCACCTTCGCCGCGGAGCAGGGACTGCATTCCTGGCTGACCGAGGCCCGGATGTACGGCGGCACTTACCTGGTCGGGGACCGATGGGTCGTCACCGCGCCGACCGCGGAGGCCCTGACGGCACTGCGCGGACGGCTCGGCGGCACCCTGGAATCCGGTGAAGAGCACGGTGGGAGCCACTGAGGCTCCCGGACCACCCGCACACGTCGGCCCCCGGTGCACCACCGGGGGCCGACTGCGGCGTGTCGGCCACCTGTCCTGTTGTCGGCTCGTTCGTGAGGAGCACAGAGCACGACCCTTCGGGATGATTCGGCCGGGCTTCAGGTGCAACAAGGTGGACGCGTAAGCGACTTCACCGAAAGGAACGGCTCAGTGCGCCTGAAACGCTTCGCACCGCTGCTCGCCGCCGCCGGACTCATCGCGACCACCGTGCCCCTGCTCTCCGCGACGCAGGCCTCCGCCGCCCCGGCCGCGGACCACCTGCGGCAGAAACCCGCCTGGCACCGCTGCAGCCCCGAGCAGCCGGCCTCGTACGAGTGCGCGACGCTCAAGGTCCCGCTCGACTACCGGCGTCCCGACGGGCGCACCATCGACCTCGCCATATCCCGGATCAAGAGCGAGAACCCGGGCAAGCGGCACGGCGCGATGCTGCTCAACCCCGGCGGCCCGGGCGGTTCCGGTCTCGACCTGCCGCTGCTCATGAACGATGCGATGCCCAAGGACGTACGGGAGAAGTACGACCTCATCGGCTTCGACCCGCGCGGGGTGGGCGCCAGCAGCCCGATCAGCTGCGGACTGACCGACACCGAGCAGAACTTCGACCGCGCCTACCGTCCGGAGACCTTCGGTTCCGACGTGACGTGGGCGCGCACCGTCGCCGACAAGTGCCGTGAGAAGGCCGGTTCGGTTCTGCCGCACATCACCACGCGCAACACGGCCCGGGACATGGACACGATCCGTGCGGTCCTGGGCGAGCGCAAGCTCTCGTACCTCGGCTACTCGTACGGGACCTACCTCGGCGCGGTGTACTCGCAGATGTTCCCGGACCGCACGGACCGCTTCGTGCTCGACAGCGGTGTGGACCCGCAGCGGATCTGGCGCGGCATGATCCAGGTCTGGGCCACCGAGGCCGAGCCGGCCTTCGCGCGGTGGACGCAGTGGGCGGCGGAGCGCTCGGCGGAGTACGGGCTGGGCGACAGCCCGAAGGCCGTGTCGGAGACGTTCTGGGGTCTGGTGGCACGCGCCGACAAGGAGCCCATCGAGCTCGACGGCATGAAGGTCGACGGGGACATGATCCGCTCCGCGCGCGGAGCGTTCTTCTACCCGACGCAGGCCACCCCCATGGTCGTGGCCCTCAAGGCGGCGGCCGAGGGCAAGCCGTTGCCCGCGGGCGCGGACCTGCCGGAGCTCAAGCGGCTGCTGACCGGCAGTGCGGCGGCCGAGCCCGCCTCGGACAACGGCACCGCCGTGTTCTGGGCGGTGGTCTGCGGGGACACCGGCAGCTGGCCGCGGTACTCCGAGCAGTACGAGCGGGACGCGGTGAAGGACAAGGCCAAGTACCCGCTGTACGGGGACTTCGCGTCCAACATCAAGCCGTGCGCCTTCTGGGACCGGCCGGTCGAGGCGGCCACGCCGATGCACAAGAAGGCCGATGTGCTGACGGTGCAGAACGAGTGGGACTCCCAGACCCCGCTCGTCAGCGGCCAGGGCCTGCACCGCGCCCTCAAGGGTTCGCGGATGGTGCTGGCGGCGGGCGGTGAGGGCCACGGCGTGTACCTCGTCGACCCCACCTCCTGCGCCAACGCTCCGGTCAACGCGTATCTGTCCACGGGCCGTCTGCCCGCCCAGGACGTGACCTGCCAGAACCCGCCGGCCGCCGCCGAGCGGCGCGGATCGACGGCGCCGTCGAAGCCGCTGCCGTTCCCGTCCGTCCCCGGCAGGTTCTGACGCCGGTCGGACCGAGAGGCCCTGTAAGGGCTCCGTAAGGGCCCGGGAGAGCCCCTGGAGGGCCTCTGGGCGGCCTCCGGGGGCCTCGAGGGGAATCAGGGGGACCCCGGTCGGTCTAGCCCGGGAGGGACGCCTCCGCGGCCGCCTTGATGCGGCGGCCGAATTCGGGGGCGTCCTTGCGGGCCGCACCGAGCGCGAGGCCGACGAGCAGCTTGCCGATGCCGTGGCCGGTGAGGGTGTTGTGGATCCGGACGCGCGTGCGGCCACCGGGCAGGCCCTCGAGGTCGTAGCCGCCCTCCGCCGTGACGAGGTTGCGGGTCTGCTCCGTCCAGCGGATCAGGTGCGGCGGGTCGTAGCCGACGATGCGGAACTCACGGCCGGTCTTCATGCCGGCGTCCTTGACCGTGCTGCGGAAGACCGTGCCGAGGGCCGTGGGGCCGTCCGGGCTCTTGGTGATCTCCTGTACGCGCGGGCTGAACTCGGGGTCGTGCCGCCCGTCGGCGAGATAGGCGAAGACCGCCTCCACGGGCCTGTCGATCTCCACACTCGCCTCGAACTGTCCGGACATGTCCGCTCCTCGGTGCGACTACCTGTGATCAACGATCCCAGAGGGGCACCCTAGGCGCGCGCCGACGGCCCGGCGGCCGGTTCCTGCTCCGCGCCGGTGGCCGTGTCGGCACCGGCGCCGTGGCGGTTGCCGCGCAGCGGGGTCAGCAGCCCGCCGCCGAGGATCAGCAGGCACAGCGCCCCGCCCGCCAGGCTGACCGCCGGGACCCCGTGGCGGGCGGCCAGCAGGGTGAGCACCGCGGCGCCCACCGGGCCCGAGGCGTTGTGCACGGTCCAGAACGCGGACGTGACCCGGCCGAGCAGATGGTCCGGGGTCACCTCCTGACGCAGGGTCATGGTGCAGATCCCGCCCAGGGTGATCCCGAACATGAAGACGGCGGCCAGTGCGGCGATCACCGGCACGCTGCGGCTGACGCCCGTCACCGTCACCCCGACGGCGATCATCGCGATCGAGGCGAGCCAGCACGTGCCGAAGCCGAGGACCCGGCGCAGCCGGCCCGCGCTCAGGGCGGCGGCGACGGACCCGGCCCCGCTGACGGCGATCACGTAGCCGAGGGTGGCCGCGTCCCGGCCGAGGTCGTGCTGGACGCGGTAGATCAGCAGGTCGGTGGCGCCCATGGTGACGAAGGTCAGCAGGGTGAGCTGGACGGTCAGCGGGCGCAGCAGGGGGTGGCCCCACAGGAAGCGGAAGCCGACCACGAACATCTCCCGGAGCACCCCGGCCCCGGACTCGTTCCCGGCCTTGCTGACGGCCTTGTCCGCCGCCTCCCCGGCGGGGCGGGCGGTGAATCTCACCCATCCCAGGCTGGCGGCGGAGACCAGGAAGGTCGCCCCGTCCAGGGCCAGCGCCCAGTCCGCGCCCACGCCCGCCGTGAGGAAGCCGGCCACCACCGGCCCGAGCAGGGTCCCGAGGGCGAAGGTGCCCATCAGCCGTCCGTTGGCGGCCGTGAGGTCCTGCGTACGCACCAGGTTGGGGATGGCCGTCACGTACGAGACGTCGAACAGCGTCTTCAGTACGGCGGCCAGCGCGGTCAGCACGTACAGGAGCCAGATCTGTGGCCCCGCGGCCCACCAGACGAGCGGGACCGAGCCGAGGAGCACGGCCCGCGCCAGATCGCAGACGATCATGAGCCTGCGGCGGTCCACCCGATCGACCACGTACCCGGCGAACACCCCCGTGCCGATGGCGGTGGCACCGGACACGACCGTGACCAGGCCCATCTGGACGATGGACCCGGTGGCGTCGAGGACGAGCAGCGGAAGCGCGAGCAACGACACGGACCCGCCGAGGACGGACAGCGCCTGGCCGAGCCAGAAGACGTTGAAGTCCTTGTTCCGCCGCAGCGGCGGCAGTGGATCACAAGCTGTGGATTCCGCCGAGATGGTCCCGCTCCCCCGTGCCCGTCGGCCGCCCTCGTGGTGTCGGCCGTCGGCGGGAGCGTAGGCGAGCCGGTCCGGCGCCCGCCAACGCGTTTTCGGCTACCGGGTCTCCGCCGAGACGGGTTCGAGGAAGAAGAGGCACTGTTTCACGTTGAATTCGCCCACCTCGGCGACGAAGCGGAACCTGTCGCCCGCGCGGACGGTGGCGGGGGCGTCCCGGCCCGCCGGCTTCAGGTCCGCGGTGGTGACGTCCTCGTACTTGAAGGCCGGACCGATCACCGTCCTCGGACCCTCGTCGCCGGGGCCCAGGAGCATGTCGTAGCGGGTGGCGTCGGCACGGTCGGGTGCCACGTGCACGACCGAGCCGTCGAAGGCGACCGTCCTGCCCCTGTACTTGGCCGCGAAGTCCCGGTTCACGTCGTCGCACGAGTCCGGCGTCTGCAGCAGCGCCGCGA
Source organism: Streptomyces sp. NBC_00029 (assembly GCF_045160505.1). Taxonomy (NCBI): domain Bacteria; kingdom Bacillati; phylum Actinomycetota; class Actinomycetes; order Kitasatosporales; family Streptomycetaceae; genus Streptomyces; species Streptomyces sp. NBC_00029. The sequence goes on along the minus strand of NZ_CP108292.1, from coordinate 7,423,761 downwards.
ATTCCGGGTTGTTCTGGGACGTGATCACCTCGGCGGCCGCCGACGCGGCCGCGGTGGGAGCCGACGGCGCGGACGGCTTTCCGCTCGCGGTGGCCGCCGCCGGCTTGTCCGCCCCGTCCTTCTTCCCGCCTCCGTCTTCGAGCGCCACGCCCACGGCGATGCCGCCGGCCAGGAGCACGAGGAGGCCGGCCGCGGCTCCGATCACGAGCCGCGGCACCGGCTTCTTCGGCCGCCGGAAGTCGAGCGTGGAGCGCAGCATGCCCTGGGTCTGTCCGACGAGCTCCCAGCCGTCCCCCTGCATCCTCGAGATCACCCGACCGTCGGTGCCGCGAACGGTTTGCACGGTCTTGTACTCGTAGGTGATCTCGTCGGCCATGCGGCTCCGCGCCCCCTGAATGAACTTTCCATACCAGCTGATCCGCGAGCATAGGGGACGGCGCGAGGAGCAGGACGACCGGTCGTCAGCCGAGCAGGGCGTAGACCGTGGAGGCCGTGGCCGCCGGGTCCTCGGCGCCCTCGGGGGTTAGGGTGATGTCGGCGAAGGCCATCCGCTTGCCGAGCTTGGTCACCCGGACATGGATCAGTACATCGGCTCCGACCACCGGCCGCTGGAAGCTCGTGGACTGCTGGACGGTGGTCATCGGCCCGTAGCCGCCGCGCGCGGCGGAGATCGCGATGACGGTGGCCGTGTCCGCGGCCGCCATCATGGCCTGGCCCGAGAGGCCGCCTCCGTCACGGGCCAGCTCCTCGGACCAGGGCAGCCGCAGTACGGCGTGCCGCTCCCCGGTCTCCTGGACGGTCAGTCCGAGGGCGAGCACCCAGGGGGCGAAGTTCTGGACAAGGATCTTGTCTGCGTCTGCGGGTGAGATCGTCACCGGGCGATTGTGACGGTCCGGGCGGACCGCCACAATCCCCTTTCGGTCACAGGCCGGCGGCGAGTTCCGTGCCCTGCTTGATGGCCCGCTTGGCGTCGAGCTCGGCCGCCACGTCGGCGCCGCCGATCAGGTGGGCCTCGACGCCCGCCGCGCGCAGGGCCTCGTAGAGGTCGCGGCGCGGCTCCTGGCCCGTGCACAGGACCACGGTGTCGGCGGGCACGAGGTGCTGCTCGCCGCCGACCGTGATGTGCAGGCCCTTGTCGTCGATGCGGTCGTACGTGGCTCCCGCGACGGAGACGACACCGCGGTGCTTGAGTTCCGCGCGGTGGATCCAGCCGGTGGTGGTTCCGAGGTCCTTGCCGACCTTGGTGGTCTTGCGCTGGAGGAGGTGCACCCGGCGCGGCGGGGCGGGGCGCTCGGGGGCGGTGAGTCCGCCGGGCCCGGCGTAGCCGGTGTCCACGCCCCAGTGGCGGAAGTAGACGTCGGGGTCCTGGGAGGCGCCCTCGCCGCTGTCCGTGAGGAACTCGGCGACGTCGAAGCCGATGCCGCCGGCGCCGACGACGGCGACGCGCTCGCCGACGGGGGCGCCGTCACGCAGCACGTCGAGGTAGTTGACGACGTTGGCGTGGTCCACGCCCTCGATGTCGGGGGTGCGGGGGGTGACGCCGGTGGCGACGACGACCTCGTCGTAGCCCCGGAGGGTCTCCACGTCGGCGAGGGTGTTGAGGCGGACCTCGACGCCGGACTCCACGAGCTGGGTGCCGAAGTACCGGATGGTCTCCTCGAACTCCTCCTTGCCGGGGATGCGGCGGGCGACGTCGAGCTGGCCGCCGATGTGGCCGGAGGCCTCGAAGAGGGTGACGGCGTGGCCGCGTCCGGCGGCCGAGACGGAGCAGGCGAGACCGGCCGGGCCGGCGCCGACGACGGCGACGCGCTTCTTCGTCCGCGTCGGGGACAGGACGAGCTCGGTCTCGTGGCAGGCGCGCGGGTTGACCAGGCAGCTGGTGATCTTGCCGCTGAAGGTGTGGTCCAGGCAGGCCTGGTTGCAGCCGATGCAGGTGTTGATGGTCTCCGGGCGGCCGGCCGCGGCCTTGGCCACGAAGTCGGCGTCGGCCAGGAAGGGGCGGGCCAGGGAGACGAGGTCGGCGCGGCCGTCGGCGAGCAGTTCCTCGGCGATCTCGGGCGTGTTGATGCGGTTGCTGGTGACGAGGGGGACGCTCACCGCGCCCATCAGCCGCTTCGTGACCCAGGTGTACGCGCCGCGCGGGACGGAGGTGGCGATGGTGGGGATGCGGGCCTCGTGCCAGCCGATGCCGGTGTTGATGATGGTGGCGCCGGCCGCCTCGATCTCCTTGGCGAGGTGGACGACCTCGTCGAGGGTGGAGCCGCCGGGGATCAGGTCGAGCATGGAGAGGCGGTAGACGATGATGAAGTCCTCGCCGACGGCCGCGCGGGTGCGCCGGACGATCTCCAGCGGGAAGCGGACGCGGTTCTCGTACGCGCCGCCCCAGCGGTCGGTGCGCTTGTTCGTCGCGGCGGCTATGAACTCGTTGACCAGGTAGCCCTCGGAGCCCATGATCTCGACGCCGTCGTAGCCGGCGAGCTTGGCGAGGCGGGCGGCGCGGACGAAGTCCTCGACGGTGCGCTCGACCTCGGTGTCGCTGAGCTCGTTGGGGACGAAGGGGCTGATGGGGGCCTGGATGGCGCTGGGCGCGACCAGGTCCTTGTGGTAGGCGTAGCGGCCGAAGTGGAGGATCTGCATCGCGATCTTCCCGCCCTCGGCGTGCACGGCCTCGGTGATCACCCGGTGCTCGGCGGCCTCGTCCTCGGTGGTGAGGCGGGAGCCTCCCTCGAAGGGCCGGCCGGCGTCGTTCGGGGAGATGCCGCCGGTGACGATCAGGCCGGCGCCGCCGCGGGCGCGTTCGGCGTAGAAGGCGGCGAGGCGCTCGAAGCCGCCCTGGTGCTCTTCGAGGCCGGTGTGCATCGAGCCCATGATCACGCGGTTCGGCAGGGTGGTGAAGCCGAGGTCCAGGGGGCTCAGCAGGTGCGGGTACCGGCTCTGGGAACTCATGTGGGGCGCCTCCTCGCGCGGGGGTGATGAACCTGTTCTAGCGAGGGGAAGGCGGTTTTGCAACTAAGTGCATAACCGGATCCGGCGACCGGGAGCCGCCCGCCCCCGGGAATCCCGGGCCCGGGGCCCGGGCTCCCGGCAACCCTGTGGCGGAGTTCACGCCGCCCCGCGTACCGTCGGCGGGATGACCGGGCACCCCACGACACACCCGACGGCACACCGCACGACCGACGCCGAGCGCGCCCTGCGCTGGCTCGCCGAGGACGGCGTCACCCGGACCGGTCAGGGCACCTGGTACGACGCGGAACCGCCCGCCGGAATCCTCACCTCGGAGGACCTGTGCAACGGGCTCGGCTCGATGGCCTTCACCGACGTGGGACTGGACCTCGCGGACCGGCTGCGAGTGGCCCTCGGACTCATGGACCTGCTCGGCTGGCACCCCCTGGTGACCGCTCAGGTCCACACGGCCCACCTCGGCCCGCAGGGCCCGCTCCCGGCGGACCTGCTGTGGGACGGCTACCGCCGGCGGCTGGAGGCCGGGCCGGCGTGCGAGGCGATCACCTGCTCGCTCTGGTTCGACTGGTTCGAATACGCCCCGACCGCCGAGGAGGCCTTCGCCGAGGTCCTCGGCAACGACCGCGAACGGCTACAGCCCGGAGCCCCGGAGCCGCTGCTCCGCCGGGCCCGCCGGGTCCTGGAGCACTCGGGCCCGGTGCCCTGGGCCGCGAAGGCCCCTGCCCTCCGCGCCGCCGCCCGCGTCCCCGCCCTGCACCACGCGGTCTTCCGTGCCGTCCTGCGGAGCCACCACGACACCTACGGGAGCATCGACCCCGCCGCGGGCCTGGCCCTCCTCGACGGCCTGGAACTCCCGTCGGACACCGAGCGGCTGGCGGTACTGCGAAGCGAACTGGCCTGAGGCGCGTCTAGGCCGTCTCTTTCGGATCTTGTCGGGCCCGCGAGCCCGGCGCGATCGGCCTGGACACCCCTGGGCAGCGTCTTTGCGTTCATCGGATCGTTGACCCATGCGGAAGATCACGAACAGGCGGCGGCGTCGAGCTCAATCGCCCGATCGACTGCCGAGATCCGCAGACAGCGCCGCGTAGATGTACTCGCTGCCCCAGCGGTCCCCGTCGAGGTCGTTCTCGACCAGGTGCGCCTCCCGGCGCATCCCGAGTCGCTCACAGACCCGCACGGACCCGGTGTTCTCCACATCCAGCCGCGCGTAGAGCCGGTGCACGCCCAGCGTGTCGAAGGCGAACCCGGCCAGCGCCGCGGCCGCCTCGGTCGCGTAGCCGTGCCCCTGGTGACCCGGGCCGAGAGTCCAGCCGATCTCGGCCTGGGCGGCGCGGGCATCGGCCAGGGCGAGGCTCACCTCGCCAAGGACGCCGGGCTCATCTCGTCGGCAGACGGCGAGCGACAGCTTGTCCCCGTCGGTACGCCAGGCCGTCTGCGCCGCGCGCTCGGCGGCAGCCTGCTCGCTGCGCTCACGCGTGTGCGCCGGCCGGTACAAGTAGCGCGCCACGCTCGGCAGGCTCTGGTAGGCGTGAAGGTCGTCGGCGTCGCCGGGAGTGAACAGACGCAGCGACAACCGGGCCGTGGTCAACGGCAGCAGCGAAGCGACATCCATGCGGACCCCCGGGACGCGAATGTGGATCAAGTTGCGGACCCGATTTTCGCATCACGACTGCCCGCCAGCCACGCCTTTTCAAGAGCAGCGCTCGGCAGCCGCACTTCACCACGAGGCGCGGCATTCCGGCAGTTGACCGACCGACGCTCCTGGTTGGTTCGGTACTTCACCACGGGGGCAGTCTGCCCCCGTCAGATCGTGACCGGGCCGTTGGCGGTGGCGAACTCGACCGATACCAGGCCCGGTTCCTCATCCTCGACCCAGGTGACGTCGATCTGGTCGAGGGGGTGGTCGGCCGGTTCGCCGAGGAATTCGGCGATGGACGCGGCGTCGCCGGCGATGGAGACCCCGTGGATGGTGGTGGGGGTGCGCGGGTCGGCGCTCGGGCGCTCCGCGTCGGGGACCAGCCACTGGAGGAAGTAGGGAAGTTGCGGTTCCTCCAGCAGTTCCAGCAGGCCGATCTGCTTCCACCTCAGGTCGAACCCGTCGGGGCGGACACGGTGGCCCTCGGCCGAGGTGCGGCCGAGGCGGGCCTCGACCGGGGCGATGTCGTCGACGGAGACCACCCATCCGAGCCAGCCGCCGCCCTCGGCGGCGCGGCGCGCGACCGCCTGGCCGAAGGGTGCGCGGTCGGCGGCGGGGTGGTCGAGTGTGGTGACGACCTCGACGTAGGTGCCGCCGCTCAGCGGGAGGATGAAATTGCGGGTGCCGAATCGCGGGTGCACGCCTCCGTCGACGAACCCGGCACCGAGGGCCGATCCGATCCACTGAACGGTCGAGACGAAGCTGTCGCGGGCCACCGCATAGGACACGTGATCTAGTCGCACTGCGACATCATCACCCGACAACCCGCACAAATCCCGACGCCACGCCCGCCGCCCCGGCCGCGTCCGCGGGACACCACCGAGGGGCCCGGCCCCGAGGGCCGGGGCGGGACCCCTCGGTGTTCAGGCGCGGCGCAGGCGGACCGTGACGATCTGGAACGGGCGCAGGACGAGCGGGACCCGGCCCTCCGGGGTGGGGACACCCACCGCCGATCCCGCCAGGGGCCGCTCGAGCAGGTCGCTCTCCCCGGCCGCCGCCACGGGGAAGTCCGCCGTGAGGGTGGCCCGGGCGCGGCCGCCGCGGGACTCGTAGAGGCGGACGATCACGTCGCCGCTGCGGTCCTCGGCCAGCTTGACCGCCTCGACCACCACCGCGTCCTCGTCGACGGCGACCAGCGGGGCGACCGGGCCGGCGCCCGTGACCACGCGCTCGGGCAGGTTCAGCGCGTGGCCCTCGCGTACGGCGTCGCCGATCCCGGCGCCCGGTGCGAGCGAGTACCGCAGGGTGTGGGAGCCCTGGTCGGTCTCCGGGTCGGGGTAGCGCGGGGCGCGCAGGAGGGAGAGCCTGACCGTGGTGGTCTGCCCGCCGTCGGCCCGGACGTCACGGGTCACGTCGTGCCCGTACGTGGAGTCGTTGAGCAGCGCCACCCCCCAGCCGGGCTCCTCCGCGTGGATCCATCGGTGGGCGCAGATCTCGAACTTGGCCGCCTCCCAGGAGGTGTTGGTGTGGGTGGCCCGGTACACGTGCCCGAACTGCGTCTCAGAAGCCGTCCGTTCGGCCTTCACGTCGAGCGGGAAGGCGGCCTTGAGGAACCTCTCCGTCTCGTGCCAGTCCACCTCCGTGACGATGTCGACGGTCCTGGCCCCGGCCCGCAGGGTGATCTGCTGGACCGCGGTCGACTGCCCGAAGGAGCGGGTCACGCGTACGGTCGCCGCCCGCGGCCCGTGCCCGGTGACCTCCAGCCGGTCGAGCTCCACGAGGTCGGTGACCCGGTTGCGGTAGAACTCGTCGACGTCCCAGGCGTCCCACATGTTGGGGAAGTCGGGATGGATCTGGAGCAGGTTCGCCGCGGCCCCGGGGGCGATCGATTCGCGGCGCGCCTGGAGGTCGTAGACCGAGACGATCAGTCCGCGGGCGTCGATCTCCACCAGCAGCCGGCCGTTGGCCAGGATGTGGCCGCCGCCGTGCCGCTCCTCCACGGTGACCGGCTCCCGGGCCGCGGCCGGTCGGCCCGCCCCGCCGGCCGGGACGCCGCGGCGGGTGTGCGGAGCGCAGTTGAAGACCAGTTCCTCGGTGCCCTGACCGGCGAGTGCCTGCTGGGCGGCCAGGGTGATCCCCTGGAGCTCCTCGCGCACCAGCGCGTACGTCTCGCGCGCCTCGCGGTGCACCCAGGCGATGGACGAGCCCGGCAGGATGTCGTGGAACTGGTGGAGCAGCACCGTCTTCCAGATCCGCTCCAGGTCCTCGTACGGGTACGCGTACCCGGCGACCCGCACCGCGGCCGTCGCCGCCCACAGCTCGGCCTCGCGCAGCAGTGATTCGCTGCGCCGGTTGCCCTGCTTGGTCCTGGCCTGGGAGGTGTAGGTGCCGCGGTGCAGCTCCAGGTAGAGCTCACCGGCCCACACGGGCGCGTCCTCGTATTCGGCGTGGGCCCTCTCGAAGAAGGCGTCGGGGCGCTCGATCCGGACCTTCGGGGAGCCTTCCAGGTCCCGCTGGCGGCGGGCGCGGGCGAGGTGTTCGCGAGTGGGGCCGCCACCGCCGTCACCCCAGCCGAAGGGGGCCAGCGAGTGCGAACCGCGTCCCTTCTCACGGTAGTTGCGGGCGGCGTGGGCCAGTTGGGCGCCGCCGAGGTCGGAGTTGTAGGTGTCGACGGGCGGGAAGTGGGTGAAGACGCGGGTGCCGTCGATGCCCTCCCACCAGAAGGTGTGGTGCGGGAATTTGTTGACCTGGGACCAGGAGATCTTCTGGGTCAGGAACCACTTGGAGCCGGAGAGCTTGACGAGCTGCGGCATCGCGGCGGTGTAGCCGAAGGAGTCGGGGAGCCAGACGTTCTGCGTCTCGATGCCGAACTCGTCGAGGAAGAACTTCTTGCCGTAGAGGAACTGGCGGGCCATGGCCTCGCCGCCGACCATGTTGGTGTCGGACTCCACCCACATGCCGCCGACCGGCACGAACTGTCCGTCCGCGATCTTCTTCTTGACCCGCTCGAAGAGCTCGGGCCGGTACGTCTTGATCCAGTCGAGCTGCTGTGCCTGTGACATCGCGAAGACGAACTCGGGGTGCTCGTCCATCAGGCTGACCATGTTGGATGCGGTGCGCGCGACCTTGCGGACCGTCTCGCGCAGCGGCCACAGCCACGCGGAGTCGATGTGGGCGTGGCCGACCGCGCTGATGTGGTGCGCGGAGGCGTTGGCCGGGGCGGCGAGCACCTGGGCGAGACACGTGCGGGCGCCGGGCGCCGTGCCGGGCACGTCGGCGAGGTCGAGCGCGTCCAGGGCCGCGCCGACGGCCCGCAGGATCCCGTACCGGCGGGCGTCCGCGGTGTCGAGCTGGGTCATCAGGTCGTAGAGCACCTCCAGGTCCTGGACCAGCTCCCAGACCTCCGTCTCGAAGACGGTGAGCTCCATCCGGGCGAGCCGGTACAGGGGCTGGTCGCCGGCGGTCTGCAGGTCCCCCTCGTAGGTGACCGCGTGGTCGACCAGGACCGGGTTGGAGGCGGCCTCGACGTACCACTCGATCCGCTCACCGCCCTCGGCGCGGTCGGCCACGCGCACCCAGTCGTTGTACGGGTTGAGCGCCTTGACCTCGCCGCCGTCGGCCCGGTGGACCAGGCCCTCGCACTGGAAGCCGGGCATCATGCGGTCGAAGCCGAGGTCGAGTACGGCTTCCACCGTACGGCCGGCCCAGTCCGCGGGGACCGTGCCGGTGACCTTGAACCAGGTGGTGCCCCAGGCCGGGCCCCACGGGTCGCCGACCGCGCAGGGCCCGTAGCGCGCCGCGAGGCCCTCGCTGACGGGGACGGGCTCGCCGGGGGCGTCCCAGCGCTCGACGGTCAGCGGGATCCTGCGGGAGTGGACTGCGGGCCTGACGCGGTCCTTGAGGACGCGGCGGAGCCGGTGCTCGGTGATGCTGCGGTCGTCGTGCATGACGGCTGCTCCAGGGGAGGGTGGTCGGTACGGACGGGCAGTGGGATCAGGTCTTGACGGCTCCCTCGCCCACGCCCTTGAAGAAGAAACGCTGGAGGGCGAAGAAGAGGAGCATCATCGGGAGGAGCGCGGCCATCGCGCCGGCCGCGACGAGGCGCTGGTCGTTGACGGTGGTGGCGCCGGCCAGGGTCTTCAGGCCCAGCTGCAGGGTGTAGTTGTCGCTGTCCGTGAGGACCAGCAGGGGCCACAGGAAGTCGTCCCAGGCGCCCATGAAGCTGGTGATGCAGACGACGGCCAGGGCGCCCTTGGCGGCGGGCAGGAAGACCCGGGTGAAGCGGGTCCATTCGCCCGCCCCGTCCAGGACCGCGGCCTCCTCGACCTCCTTGGGCACGGCGAGGAAGGCCGCCCGCATGATCATGATGTTGAGCACGGAGACCGCACCGGGGAGCCAGACCCCGATGAGGGTGTCGACCAGGCCCATTTCGCGGACCGTCAGGAACATCGAGATCATCACGGACTCGAAGGGGAACATCAGGGTCGCCACGAGGACGGTGAAGACGGCCCGGCGGCCCTTCCAGGCGGCCCGGGAGAGTGCGTAGCCGCCCATCGCCGCGAAGAGCATGTTCGAGGTGATCGCCAGGGCGGCGACGATGAGGGTGTTGCCGACGTACTGCAGCAGCGGGAAGGACTCGGCGACCCGGACGTAGTTGTCGAGGGTGGGCTGCGAGGGCAGCACGCCGTCGTACACGTTCTCGGTGCGGCCGCGTATCGAGGTCAGGAACTGCCAGACGATCGGGCCCAGCATGACGACGAGCATCAGCACCAGCGTGGCGTACCGCGCGGCCGGGCCGATCAGACGGCGCCGGCGGCCGGAAGCGGGCCGGCGGGGCGGCTGCCCGCCGGCGGGAGCGGTCGGTGCGCTCACCTCTCGTCCCCCTTCGACAGACGGCGGCCCAGCAGGCTGAAGACCAGGGTCAGCAGGAACAGCAGGATGGAGAGGGCGGAGGCGTAGCCGGTCTCGCCGGAGAAGCCGAGGCCGACCTGGCGGATCAGGAAGGGCAGGGTGCGGGCGCCGCCGCCGGGGCCGCCGCTCTCGCCGCCGAGGATGTAGATCTCGGTGAAGACGCGCAGCGCCGAGATGGCGGAGAGGGTTCCGACCAGCAGCATCATCGGCTTCACCTGGGGGACGGTGATGCTGAAGAAGCGGCGGACGGGTCCGGCGCCGTCGATGGCGGCCGCCTCGTAGAGCGTGGCGGGGACGTTCCCGAGGGCCGCCAGGTAGAAGACCATGTAGTAGCCGAGGCCCTTCCACACGGTCACGACCATCGCGGAGACCAGCAGCATCGCGGAGTCCGTCAGGAACGGGACCGGCTCGGAGATCAAGTGCAGCCGCTGGAACACGGTGTTGACGAGACCGTCGCTGCGCAGCACCCACTGCCAGATCAGCCCGACGACCACGGCGGAGGCGATCACCGGGGTGTAGAAGGCGGAGCGGAAGAAGCCGATGCCGGGGATCTCCGTCCGGACGAGGACCGCGAGGGCCAGCGGCAGGAGGACCAGGCAGGGCACGACGACCACGAGGTACAGCACGCTGTTGCCGGCCGCGACCCAGAAGTCGGGGTCGGCGAAGGCACGCCGGTAGTTGTCGAGGCCCACGAAGCCGCCGCCGCGCAGGATCTGGGCGTCGGTGAAGGAGAGGACGACGGTGTTGACGAACGGCCAGAGGCTGAACAGCGTCACCATCACGAGGCCCGGAGCGAGGAACAGGTAGGGGGTCCACCACCTGCGGTGGACCAGCCCGGTGTCGGTCTCCATGGCCCGCAGGGCGCGCCGCCGCCCCGCTGCGCGCCGCCGCTCGTGTGCCCCACCGCCGCTGCGCACCCGTTCGCCGAGGGCGCCGCCGGTCACTTGTCGGCCGCGGCGGCGAGGAGCTTGTTCGCGGCCTCCTGAGCCTTCTGCACGGCGGTCCGGGGGTCCTGCTCGCCCTTGATGGCCTTCTGCATCTCGCGCACGACGGCGTCCCCGACCTGGTTGGTCCACTGGACGGGGGTGTTGGCGTCGAGCGCGGCGGTCTTCAGCTGGTCGGCGCCGACCGCACGGGCGAGGGTCTCCGCGTCCTTGCCGTCGCCCTTGTCGGAGAAGAACGGGTCGGCGAGGCCCCGGGCGTTGGAGGGGTAGATGGTGGCCTTCCTGGAGAACTCCACCTGGTTGGGGCCGTTGGTGACCCATCGCGCGAACTCGGCCGCCGCGTCGAGGTGCTTGGTGTCCTTCCTTATGCCGAGCGACTGGGCGTAGATGCCGATGTGGCCGAGGCTGCCGGTGACGGCTCCGGCGACCTGGGTCTTGGCGTAGATCTGCGGGGCGTTCTGCTTGATGTCCTTGACGAAGCCCGGGGAGCCGGGCCCGAAGACGATCTTGCCGCCGCCGTAGAGCTGGTTGATGTCGTCCGACTTGAGCAGGGACTCCTTGGGCATGGCGCCCTTGGCATAGAGGTCCTTCATCCGCTCCACCCACTGGACGGCCTTGTCCGTGTCGAAGGTGAACCGGTCCTGCTGCTCGCTGAGGATCGGGATGCCCATCTTCTGCCAGTCCCCGGGCAGCCGGCCCTTGGGGTCGGCCATGAAGGCGGAGTACCGGCCGCCGGACGTGGCGGCGATCCGCTCGGCGCAGTCGAAGAACTGCTCCACGCTCGTCGGCGGCCGGTCCGGATCCAGACCGGCCTTCTCGAAGAGCTCTCTGTTGTACGTGAGGATCTCCGGCGTGACGTACCAGGGGTAGGCGTACACGCTGTCGCCCTTGCCGGGCAGCTTGAACTGCTCCCAGGCGCCCGGCACGTACTCCTTGGCCATCGCCCCGTCGAGCCGGGCGACGTCGGCGAGCATGCCCCGGTCGCCGAGGAGCTGGAAGGAGTCGGTGGAGAGGTTGACCACGTCGGGGAGGGCTCCGGCCTGGGCGTCCGCGACGAGCTTCTCGTTGTATCCGTCGCCCGGCACGTCCTCCCATTTCACCTCGACCTCGGGGTAGCGCTTCTCGAAGGCGTCGATGACCCCCTGCACGTAGGCCGTGAACGTGGGCTTCAGCTGGAGGGTCCGGAAGGTGATCCCGCCGGCCACCTTGCCCGTCCTCTCCGCCTCCTTCGTGTCTGCGGCCCCGCCGCCCAGGCCGCACGCTCCGGTCGACAGGAGGGCGAGCGTCGTCAGCAGGGCTGCAGCAATACGGGTCGGGTTCGAACGGGTCATCGTCGCCGCCTTCGCAGAAGTCCGGCCTCATTGCCGGAGGCGGTGCCCACGGTGGTCCGGAAGCAAGACCTCGTCAATGAGGCGGGGAGGCGGCTGGCCGGTGACGCATTGGTGCCGAATGGCGCACCGGGTCCGAGGATGTCTCCGAGGCCCCCACCGGCACCATCTTGAGCTGCACTAATGCGCTTTAGTACAAAGGCGGTCGGGGAGGGTGTCGATTCGAGGCGAAGCAGCCAGTCCGGCGAACTTTGACTTTTTATCGCCGGTTCACGGCGGCTCGCACTAATGCGCTTTACTCATGTGCGGCGAAACCGCTTTAGCCGCAGGCGGGTTGTGCGACGGGACGGCCCCCGTCTAGATTTCGCCTCGAACGGCGTGTAGCTCAGCAGCCAGAGCACCGACCTGCACAGTCGGAGGGCGCAGGGGCAGGACCTGCCACGCCGGCCATGGACGACAACGCTGGACAGCAGCCGACGGGCCCGATGTTCTCCGCCTCCGGGCTCTCCCCCGCGGAGCTCTTCGACCACTGCCTCACCGAGGAGGGTCTCGCCGGGCTGTGCTGGATGCTCGACAGCGGGCGCTACGACCTGCGCGCACCCGAGGAGGCCGCGCTGCTCTGCGTGGCGTGGCTGCTGCGTGCCGGGAAGAGGGGCGCAGCAGCCGAACTCGTCGAGGAACTGAAGCCCTTCGCCGGCGAGGTGCGGTTCGCGCCGTACCCCGCGGACCGGCCCGCCCCCGACGCGGACGCCGTGCACGTGCGCACCGTCGGCGAGGTCTCCCGCACGCTCGCCCGCCGGTCCCCCCGCCCCGGGATCCGGACGCAGCACGAGGCGATCACCGTCTGGCGGCCCTTCGAGGACGAGCTGCTCGGCCACTGGCTGCGCGCCGAACAGGACCCCGCAGAGGGCGCCGCCCTCCTCGCGCGGTACCGCCACCTCGCGGCCACGCACACCAGCTGCACCAAGCACCTCGACCCCAAGTCCAATGCGGCCGTCCTGCGCCGCGCGCTGGAGGAGACGGTCGCCGGGCGCGAACTGTCGCCCCGCCTCGCCGGACTGCTGCGCCACGCCGTCGCCTCGATGGCCGCCCGGCGCGGCCGTCCCGGCTCCGCCGGACACGCCCGGCTGCGCCGGGCCCAGGCCGAGCAGGCGGACCGGCCCGCGCACCACGACCTGGCGGCCCTCGTCCTGCGCCGGCTCGCCCCGCTCGACGTGGGCGGCGGCGTGGCCGACGTCGAGGCGCTCCTCGTCCCGGTGACCACGGACGAGGCCGCGGCCTGCGGACTGCCCGCCGGAACCGCCGTCCCGGCGTCGGTCCGGGCCGTGGTCGCCTCGGCGCGCAGCGCGCCCCTGGCCGCACTGCTGGAGCACGGAGCGATCCCGTCCGCGGAGGTGCTGGGCGAAGTGGCGGGGCAGCTGATCGTCACGCTCACCGCCCGGGGATACGCCGACGAGGCGCTGCGCACCCTGATCGCGGCGACCTACCGGGCCCGTCGGGACCGGCGGTACCCGTTGTGGTGGACCCCGGAGCAGCATGCCCGGACCACCGCGCTGCCCTGGGTCCGCGCGGTCACCCCCGGGGACACCGACCCGGCGGAGCAGGCGCGTACCACTCTGCGGATGCTCGCCGAGGTCTGTGTGCGGGCCTTCCCGGGCGCCGGACTGCCCAACCTGCTCGTTCTGGTGCTGTCGCGGCTCGCCCGGTCGGCCGCACTGCCCGTGTCGTTCGCCGCTGAGCCGTTCGCCGACTCCTACAGCGGGATGGCCGATCCGGACGTCCTCGGCACCGCGCGGACCGCCGCCGGGCTGCTGCGCGGCACGGTGTACGAGCGCTACTACGGGATCGACTACGCGGCGGTGCTGGAGCTGGCGGACGCCGGGGACCGGGAGGGCTTCGCGCGGCTGTGCGCCGAGCGTGCCGGGCGCCCTGGACGGCCACTGGCCGGCGACCCGGCGGTCGTCGAACAGGCCCGGATCCTCACCACGTTCAACCTCGCCACCCTGGTCGTGCAGCTGGACGTCGCCCCACGGGACGGCTGGGGCGCCTCGGCCCGGGGCGCGTTCGCCGCCGCGACCGGCGCGGCCGCCACGGCCAGGAGCACCGCCTGCGCCTGGCGGCAGCTGCTGTTCCACCTCGCGCTGTGCGACGCGGACGAGCAGGCCCGCGTACTCGCCTGGATCGGGGATCGTGCCGCCCGCCTCCCGGCGCGCCGCGCCGCGCGGATCGCCCTGCCCCTGGCCGACCTCCGCCTCGCTGCTGCTACCGCTACCGGCGCCGCCCCGTAGTCACTTGGGCTTGTTGCGGTAGATGCGGCGGCCGGCCAGATGCGTGGTGACCGTCCGGCCGCGCCACAGCTTCCGGTCGCCGTCCATCTCGTCCGGGGCGGGCCACCGGCCGCGGCTGATGTCCGACCGGATGCTGTCGGGCTGCAGACCGGACGCCTCGGCGATCTCGACGACGGTGTAGCAGCGGTCCGGGTCGAGCGGCGTGGCTTCACGGGTGTGGTGCTCGCCGAAGAACCGGGCGATGGCCTCCGCGTCGAACTCGATGGTTCTGCCGCGCTTTCCGATCGCGCGCGGCCACCCGGGGTGCCGTCCCCACCGGGGGTTCTCCGACAGGTAGCGGGCGCTCATTCCGTAGTGCTCGGCTATCTCGGTGTACGTGACGCCGGCGCGGCCCTCCCGGGGGACGGGACCGCCCTTCGGTGCGCCGGTGGAGGCGGCGCGGGAGGCGGCGCCGGTCGTACGGGCCGCCCGCTCACCGGCCTTCGGCGCCGTCCGGGCCTCGCCCGGGGCGGCCTCCGCGACGGTGAGGACGACCGTGCGGCCGTCCGGGTCGGTGAGCGTGTGCCGGCCCGGCGGCAGGAACCCGGCGCCGTTCGGCGGGGCGGTCAGACCCAGGCGCAGGTAGCCGGTCTCCGGGCGGCCCGTGGCCGGGTAGAGCTCCAGCACGCCACCGTCGTCGAGCATCGCCGCGTAGTGCTCGGGGCCGTTGCCGTGCCGCTCGGGCACGAGGACGAGGCCGATGCCGCGGTAGAAGTCGCGGCAGGCGTCGAGCCGGGTCGTGTAGATCACGGCGAGTTCGAGGATCATGCTGGCGCTCCCGATGTGTGAGACGGCCGTGGACGGACGGTCGGCCCCCTCCCGCTACGCGCAACGGCTCGACGGATTGCGGAACTTGGCCGCAGACCTGGCGCGCTGCACACCGAACCCCCCGTTCCGGTAGCCCACTTCGCCCTCTGGCGTGTGGCGTGACACGCGTTGACAGGGAAGGTCATCTTAAATTCCTACCATGACTGCGTACGCTGATCACATGACCGACACCAGCCTGTCCGACCAGCAGGCACGCGATGACCTGCGCATCTTGACCGCCGAGTACACGAGCGCCGTCCGTGCTCGCATCGCCGACGTCGAGGACCCGGTCGCACGGGAACGGGCGGCGCGGCTGTTCACGGACCAGCTGCTGCCGGATGTGGCCAAGGCGGTCAAGGACGTGCGCATCGCTGCCGTGGTCGAGCTGAGGCAGGGGCGCACCCTCAAGCAGGTGTCGGCTCTGATGGGTCTGTCCGTGCCCAGGGTCGACCAGCTGCTCAAGGGGAAGTAGCGGCCTTTCGGGCCCCACGCCGACGGTGACGACCACCCCTTCGCGGCGGTAGGTACCGACCAGCGGGGTCATGTCGAGGAGCGCGGGCCGCGCGGAGGGAGCGCGCAGGCGGGCGGCATGTCAACTCCGCCGAGTTCGAAGAGGAGTTGGCGGAGCGGTCGGCGCAGAGGGGGCGGGCGGCGCCCCGTCGGGGAGCCCACCGCTGCATGTCCGCGACGGCCCGGGCACGGCAACCGCGCCGATGTCCGGGCCCCGCGGCCCTGCGCCCCGTGACGGGCGTTCCTGCTACTTCATCGGGTACTTGGTCTTCTCCGCGAGCTTGCCGTCCTTGAAGCAGAAGCGGAGCACGGTCTCGTTCCCGCCCTCCGGATCGCCGCTGGAGATGTACCAGGCGCAGGCGCTGCCCTCGGGCTCGACCGGGCCGCCCTCCTTGAGGGCGCTCTTGACGAAGCTTTCGCCGGACGGGAGCCTGCCGCGGACCTCGCCCTCCGCGTCGCCGGTCTTCACGGCCTCGTAGACCGCCGGGTCGACCATGGTGTTGTCGGCCATGTCGAGGAACTTCCCCACACCGAAGACCAGGGCCACGAGGACACCCACGCCCAGCACCAGCGCCACCGCGCACCCGATCAGACAGCCCTTGCGCTGTGCCACGCCCGTTCCTCCATGTCGTTCGTGTCCGGCGTCGGTCGCCTGGACACTCACACCCTCGCAAGGGGCGGGAGCCGCGGGCTGTCCTCGAAAGTCGCCGGCCGTCGCAACGATCGTCGTTCGAGGTCGGACCCCCTGGTCCGTGTATACAGGGAGGAGAGTGACCATTTCGGGCGGAGCGAGAGGACCCCACCGTGAGTGAGCAGCCCATCGAGCAGCTGATCGTCGTCGGCGTGGACGGGTCGAACCATTCGAAGGAAGCCCTGCGCTGGGCGGTCGCGCAGGCCGCGATGACGGGAGGCCGGGTGCACGCGGTCATGGCCTGGGAGTGGAACCGCAATCCGTTCGCCATCGGCCCGACGGCTGCCGAGACCTCCGACGCGGAGGCGGTGACGGCCGAGGAGGCCGCGCGCCGGAAGCTGGCGGACACGGTCGCCGCGGCCGTCGGCACCTCGCCGGGCGTGCCGGTCTTCCGGCGGGTCGAGCAGGGCTCCCCGGCGCAGGTCCTGGTCGACGCCTCGAAGGAGGCGGACCTGATGGTGGTCGGCACCCGCGGGTACGGGGGTTTCAAGGGCGCGTTGCTGGGGTCGGTGAGCCAGCAGGTCGTGCAGTACTCCGCCGGTACGGTCGTTGTCGTCCGCGAGGGCGCGGACGACAACGACTGAGGCCGGGGCGGACCGGCCTGGCTCAGACTCCCGGGCCCACCAGGTCCCGGGGGTCCGTGTTGGCCCCGCAGAGGATGACGGCGACCCGGTCGCCGAGGGGCTCCGGCGCAGCGCGCAGCCCGGCAAGGGCGGTGGCCGCACCCGCCTCGACCACGATCCGGTGCTCCTCCCAGAGCCCGCGCCGGGCGGCCGTGATCCGGTCGTCGGACACGAGGACGGATGTCACGTTCTTCTCCTGCGCGGCGGCGAGCGCGTCCGCCGAGACCCGGGTGGCCCCCAGGGAGTCGGCGGCGACGGAGTCCACGGTCACGTCCACGACCCGGCCCGCCGCCAGGGCGGAGTTCAGGGCCCGGCAGTTCTCCGGCTCGACCGCGATCACCCGTACGCCGTGCTCGCGCGCGGCGGTGGCGATCCCGGCGAAGAGGCCGCCGCCGCCGACCGCGACGACCACCGCGTCCAGCCCGGGCAGGGCGGCCCGGATCTCGTCGAGCAGGGTTCCGGCGCCCGCCGCGATGAGCGGGTGGTCGTAGGCATGGCTGCTGAGGGCCCCGCTCCCGGCGGCGAACTCCTCGCAGGCGGCGAGCGCCTGGGCGTACCGGTCGCCGACGAGCCGCACCTCGGCCCCGTACCCGCGCAGCCGTTCCACCTTCACGCGCGGGGCGTTGGCGGGCAGGAACACGGTCGCGGGCACGGACAGCGCGCGGGCCGCCCAGGCGCAGGCGAGCCCGGCGTTGCCGCCGGAGGCGATGGTGACCCCGGCGGCCGGGAGGGTGCCGGCCTCGTGGTGGGCGGCGAGGAAGTTGCGGGCGCCGCGCGCCTTGAAGGTCCCGGTGTGCTGGAGGTACTCCAGCGCGTACCAGACGCCTTCGGCCGCGGGCGCCACCGTGACGGGCCGCACCCCGCCCGCGATCCGGGCCGCGGCGGCGCGTACGGCTGCGTAGTCGAGCTGCTGGGCCGGTGCTGCTTGCATGGACTGTCTCCCCATCAGGTGGTGGGCCGGGCGGCTTCGATCAGCTGGCGCAGGGCGCCGTAGTACACCTCGTGGTCCGTCAGGGCGGGCAGTACGTCGGGCAGGGCGCCGCCGAGCACGGGGAAGTCCCCGGGATCCAGTGCGGCCAGGGCGGCGCGCGAGGCGGCGGTGGCCCCCGCCGGATCCCGGTGGTCGACGAAGGCCGCGCTGCCGAGGGTCAGCAGGTACATGCGGCGGTAGACGGTCATCGCCTCGGCGACGCTCATCCCGGCGGCCACGCTGTCGGCGAGTGCGGGCTCGACGAGCCGGGCCAGCAGCTGCCGGCCGAGCCAGGGCCGTCCGCCGCGCAGCACCAGCAGCCCGGGGTGGGCGGTGAGCAGCAGGTACAGCGAGCGGAACCGCTGTTCGGTGGCCTGCGCCCAGTCGGTGCCGGCGGGGATCTCGGGGAGCTGTCCGGCGAGGTGCTCGGTGCACAGGTCGAGCAGACCGGCGAGGTCCGTGCAGCGGCGCTGGACGGTGGCGTGGGAGACGTCGAGCCGGTCGGCGAGGGTGCGGAAGCTCAAGTGGCCGGGACCCTGCTCGTCAAGGATCCGCAGGGCGGTGACGGCGATGGCCTCGGGGGTCGCGCGGTCCAGGGCGGCTGATCTTCGCGGCATAGATACACCGTAACATACGACGTATCTGCACTTTCGTGTGACACCGATTGCAGCCATATTGCTGGTCATCGGCCGACAATCAGCGACTTGTGTTGACAGTGGGTAATCACCTCGCTGCACTGGGCGCACGACTGCCCGCACGTCACTGCCGTCACTGCCCCCACGTCAAGGAGACTCCGTGCCGCCTCGCCTGCGTGCAACGCTCCCCTGTCTGACCGCGGCCGCCCTGTTCGCCCTCGTGCTCTCCCCCGCCCCGGTGGCGGCCGAGCCCCGGGCGACCTCGGACACCCCGCTCGCGCTCACCCCTCCCATGGGCTGGAACAACTGGGCGCACTACATGTGCGACATCGACGAGGCCACGGTGGTCGCCAACGCCGACGCGCTCGTGTCCACCGGGCTCGCCGCCAAGGGCTACGACACGGTGACCGTCGACGACTGCTGGATGACCAAGAGCCGTGACGCACAGGGCAGTCTGGTCGTCGACACGGCGAAGTTCCCGCACGGCATGGCCTGGCTCGGCGAGTATCTGCACGCCAAGGGCCTGAAGTTCGGCATCTACCAGGACGCGGGCTCCCTGACCTGCGAGAAGTATCCGGGGAGTGGCGCACCCCAGGGCGGCGGCGAGGACCACTACGCGCAGGACGCCCGCCAGTTCGCCTCCTGGAAGGTGGACTACGTCAAGATGGACGGCTGCAACCTGTGGGTCCCGGAGGGCGCGACCAAGGAGCAGGCGTACCGGGACGCCTACAACGGCGTGGCGAAGGCCCTGCGGGAGAGCGGCCGGGACATGGTCCTGTCGGCCTCCGCGCCCGCCTACTTCCAGCAGGGCGAGTGGGGCGGCTCCGATTGGCACAAGGTCCTCGGCTGGGTCGGCGAGACCGGCCAGCTGTGGCGCGAGGGCAAGGACATCAAGGTCTACAACCCGGCGTCGCCCGCCACCTCCCGGTGGAGTGCCGTCCTCGGCAACTACGGCTACAACCGCTGGCTCGGCCGCTACGCGGGCCCCGGCAACTGGAACGACCCCGACTTCCTGATCGCGGGCGCCCCCGGGCTCACCGCCACCGAGAGCCGCAGCCAGGTCGCCCTCTGGGCCATGATGGCCTCCCCCTTCATCCTGTCCTCCGACGTCTCCAGGCTGACCCCCGCCGGCCTCGCGGCCCTCGGCAACACCCGGATGATCCAGCTGGACCAGGACCCGATGGGCCGTCAGGGCGCGGTGGTCTCCTCCAACGCCACCTTCGAGATCCTGGTGCGGCCGCTCGCGAACGGCGACCGCGCGGTGGCCGTGCTCAACCGCTCGGCCACCACCCGGGACATCAACGTACCGCTCGCCGAGATCGGCCTGGCCGACTGCACGGCCGGCGCCCAGGACCTGTGGAGCGGCGCGAGCCGCGACATCTCCGGGACGCTGACCGGCAAGGTGGCCGGGCACGACACCGGGGTCTGGCGGCTCAGCCCGCGCGGCTGCGCCGAGGCCGTGCCGACCGGGCAGATCGTCGGTGACGGCGCCAGGTGCGCCGACGGGGCCAGCACGAGCGGTGTCGGCGCCGTGGTGATGGCCGTCTGCACCGGAGCGCCCGACCAGCGCTGGACCGTGGGCGAGGACGCACGCCTTCGCCTGTCCGGCGAGTGCCTGTCGGTGGGCGAGGGCCGCCTCGTGGAGCTGGCCGACTGCTCGAACCGGCCCGCCGAACAGCCCGGCCAGAGCTGGTCGCAGCGCCGTGACGGAACCCTCGTCGAGGAGGTCAGCGGACTGTGCCTGACCGCTCCCGCGGCCACCGCCCCGGCCGAGCGCCTGCGACTGACCGACTGCGGCGACCACCGGGTCGACCAGGCCTGGGCCCTGCCGGTCTGACGGCCCGGGCGACGAACGGATGAGGAACCCGACGCACCATAGCGGGCGCAGGCCCGGGACCCGGCGCCCGCTCGCCCTCGCCGCTCTTCCCGCGGCGCTGCTGGCGCTGATCTGCGCGGGGCCCGCGCCCGGGGCCACCGCCCCGGGTGCGGGGTCGCCCGCACGCGCCGGCGTGACGACGGACGTACGCACCGCCGTACGGGCCGACGCGCACGCCACCGCGCCCCGGGCCCGGGCCTTCGACGTCGCGCCCGCGCGGGCGGCTCTGGGGCGGCTCCTTCCGCGCCACTGGCGGCAGTTCACGCTCGTACCCGACACCACCGCCGGCCCCGACACCTTCACGGTCTCCGGGACCGCCGGCGCGATCACCGTGCGCGGCAGCACCGGAGCCACCCTGCTCACCGGTGTCGGCTGGTACCTCCAGCACGTCGCCGGGGTCGACATCGGCTGGCCCGGCGACAGCATCGGCATGCTGCCCGCCCGGCTGCCGGCGGTGCCGTCACCGGTCACCCGCAGCGCCCAGGTCCCGCACCGGTACGCGCTGAACGACACCGACGACGGGTACTCCGGCCCCTACCGCTCCTTCGAGGAGCACCAGCGGCAGATCGACCTGATGGCCCTGCACGGCATCAACGAGGTGTTCGTGCAGGTGGGCGCCGAGTACCCGTACTACCGGGCGCTCCAGGGGTTCGGCTACTCCGCCGAGGAACTGCGGCGGTGGATCCCCGGCCCCGGCCACCAGAGCTGGTGGCTGCTGCAGAACCTGAGCGAATTCGGCGGCCCGGTCCCCGAGCGGCTGATGCGCGAGCGCGCCGCGCTGGGCGGGCGGATCGCCGAGCAGCTGCGCGGGCTCGGCATGACGGCGGTGCTGCCCGGCTACTTCGGCACGGTGCCGCCCGGGTTCGCCGCGCGCAACCCGGGATCGTCGACGGTGGCGCAGGGCGACTGGGCGGGCTTCGACCGCCCGGACTGGCTGGACCCCGCCTCGCCCGTGTTCGCGAAGCTGGCCGCCGCCTACTACGCCGAGCAGCGCGCGGTGTTCGGGGACAGCACGATGTACCGGATGAGCCCGTTGCACGAGGGCGGCCAGACCGGCTCCGTCGACGTCGGCGCCGCCGCGCGCGCCATCCAGGACGCGCTGCACGCCGCCCGCCCCGGCGCGCTGTGGGCGGTGCTGGGCTGGCAGGACGACCCCACCGCCGAGCTGCTGGCCGGGGTGGACACCTCGAAGCTGCTGATCCTGGACGGGCTGTCCGACCGTTACAACCGGCTGGACCGCGAGGCCCGTTGGGGCGGAGCCCCGTACGCGATGGGCACCATCTACAACTTCGGCGGGCACACCACGGTCGGTGCGAACAGCTCGGTCTGGATCGAGCGGTTCGGCCCCTGGCGGGACAAGGCGGACAGTGCGCTCGCCGGGACCGCCTACCTGCCGGAGGCCACGGGGACCAACCCGGCGGCCTTCGACCTCTTCACCGACCTGGCCTGGGAACGCGGGCCGATCGACCAGCGCAAGTGGTTCGCCGACTTCGCGGCCCGCCGCTACGGCCGCCCCGACGCCGAGGCCGCGGCGGCCTGGGAGGAGCTCCGCAAGGGCCCGTACAGCACCTCCTCGGGGCTGTGGTCGGAGTCGCAGGACAGCCTGTTCACCGCAAGGCCGGCGCTGACCGCGGCCGGGGCGGCGTACTGGAGCCCCCGGTCCATGCGCTATCCGGCCGGTTCGGTGCGCAAGGCCCTGGACCACCTGCTGAAGGTGGACCCGGCGCTGCGCGGCTCCAGCGCCTACCGCTTCGACCTGGTGGACACCGCCCGCCAGGCCCTCGCCAACCACTCGCGGGTACTGCTGCCGAGGATCAGGGCGGCCTACGAGGCCAAGGACCTGACCCGCTTCCGTGCGCTGACGGCCGAATGGCAGGACGGGATGCGGAAGCTGGACGCGGTCACCGGTTCCGATCCGGCCTTCCTCCTCGGGGGCTGGCTCTCCGGGGCCCGCTCCTGGGGGACCGACCGGGCCGAGCAGGACCGGTACGAGTACGACGCCCGCTCGCTCCTGAGCGTGTGGGGCCGCCGCAGCACCAGCGAGGGCGGTTTCCTGCACGACTACGCGAACCGTGAATGGAGCGGCCTGATCTCGGAGTTGTACGCCCCCCGGTGGGCGCACTACTTCGCTTCGCTGGACGAGGCGCTGGTCCGGAAGGCGGCCCCGCGGCAGATCGACTGGCACGCCTTCGAGGCCGAGTGGGCCGGGCGGACCACCCGGCATCCGGACCGGCCGAGCGGGGACCCGTACCGGCTGGCCGAGCAGGTCGCGGCAGCCCTGCCCCCGCCGGCCGCCACCCGCTGACCTGCGCCACGGGCCGGCCCCGGCGCCCCTTCCGGGTGCCGGGGCCGGCCCTCGGCACGGGTCACGGCCGTCGCCCGCGCCGGGCACGTGCGCCCCGCACGGCCCCGGCGGCCGCCAGACCGAGGACGGCGATCGAGAGGGCCGAGACCAGCAGGGTCTCCCGGGCCCCGAGCCCGGACACCAGCGGTCCGCCCAGTGCCGTCCCGAGCGGGACCGCGAGCACCCGGACCGCCGAGCTCGCGGCCAGGGTCTGGGGAAGCAGTTCCGGTGGGGCCGAGCGCTGGAAGAGGGCGGTGGAGAGCGAGGCGTACGGGGGCCAGAGCAGTCCGGCGGCGGCGAACCCGACGACGGCGACGGCCGTCGGCGCCCCCAGCCCCGTCGGCAGCATGAAGAGTCCGAAGGCGAGGACGATGCCGGTCGTGGCCGGCCACATCGGCAGGCGGCGCAGGTATCCGGTCAGCACGGAGCCGAGGACGGCGCCGACACCGAACGCGGTGTAGAAGGCGGCCAGCAGACCCGCGGGACCGCCCAGGCCGTCCGACACGTACAGCGGCAGAGCCACGTACACGGGGCCGAAGAGGCAGAAGAAGACGAAACTCAGGGCGAGCAGCCCCAGCAGGGCCGGGGTGCGGCGGATGACGGCGAAGCCCGCGCTGCGCGAAGCACTCGCCCCGGGTGCGGGCCCGTCGCCCCGCGGGAAGGCGAGGAAGAAGGTCGCGGCCAGGACGAGGAAGGTGGCCGCGTCGACGGCGATCACGGTCGCGGCACCGCCCCAGAGGATGAGGGCGCCGGCGAGCGGCGGGCCGAAGACGGTGCAGAGCGAGCCGATGCCGGACAGCACGGCGTTGCCGGCCAGATGGTCGCGCTCCGGCAGCAGCCGGGCGAGCAGGGTGTAGATGCCCGCCTGGCCCCAGGAGTGGAGGACGGAGGACGCGGCGAGCAGCACGACGTACAGCTCGATGCTCAGCATCCCGAGGGCGTGGCACACGGGTATCGCACCCAGAGCGGTGGCGCGCAGCACCGCGTCCCAGGCGACCAGCCGCGCCGGGGAGCGGCGGCTCAGGAAGCGCCCGAGGAGGACGGCGCCCGCGGCGCCCGAGAGGGTGTAGGCCGCGGCCGCCAGGGCGACCCACATTCCGCGCTCCGCCGCAGGCGCGATCTCGATCGCCAGCCAGCTCACGGCGACCACGGCCATGCCGTCGCCGAGGGACGAGACGGTGAACCCGGGTAACAGCCGGCGCAGCGTCGAGTGGGTGATCACCGGCCAGTAGGGCGAGGTGCTGACGCTCCGGGCCGGCTTCACGGACATGGCTTCTGCTCTTCGGAGAGATCACGGGGTTTCATGACGCCATCCTCACCACGCGCCCGGACCCCGACACGGCCGGTTCACTCTGGGCATGGCCCCTTCACCCTGGGCGTAAGCCGCCCGCACTCCCCCACTTCCCCGCCGGCCCTTGGCGGCACTGCGGCACGGCATCGCCGCGGAGCCGCCGGAGCGCGGCACACTGGCGGTGTGAAGGCAGACCCGAGCCGTCCCGCACGGCCGCGGCGCGCGGTGGGCGCCGTCAGCGGGATCGTCGCGGCCGTCGCCGGGCTGGCGCTCGCGCAGCTGACCGCCGCGGCCGGCCGGCCCGAAGCCTCGCCGGTCACGGCCGTCGGCGGTGCGGTGGTCGACCTGACGCCGGTGGCCGTCCGGGAATGGGCGATCGGGCTGTTCGGCACCGCCGACAAGCTGGTGCTGGGCCTCGGCATCCTCGCCGTCCTGGCCGTGGCCGCCGTCGGGTCCGGGCTGCTCGCCGCACGCCACCTCGCGGCCGGGATCGCGGTCGTGGGCGGCTTCGGACTGGTGGGGGCGCTGGCGGCGCTCAGTCGGCCGGAGGCCTCCTGGCGGGACGCGCTGCCAGCGCTGGTGGGCGCACTGGCCTCGGCCGGCGTGCTGTACCTGCTGATCACGGCGGGGACGCGGCCCCGCCCGGCCGGAGCGCCGCAGCAAGGAGCCTGGGCGATGGACCGGCGCGGCTTCGGCCGGCTGGTCGCCGCCGTCCTGGCGGTGTCGGCCGGGGTCGGCCTCGGCGCGCGCCGTCTGGGGGCCCACGGTGCGGCCGGGGCCACCGCCTCCCGGGCCGACTTCGTGCTCCCCCGCCCCACGGTGCCCGCGCCCCCGGTGCCCGCCGGGGCGGACCTGCGGGTGCCCGGGCTCGGCCCCTTCATCACTGGGAACCAGGACTTCTACCGGGTGGACACCGCGCTCGTCGTCCCCCGCGTGGACGCGGACACCTGGCGGCTGCGCATCCATGGCGAGGGGGTGAGCAGGCCCCTGACCCTCGATCTGCGTCAGCTCCTGGCCCGCCCGGTCGTCGAGCACGACATCACCCTCACCTGCGTGTCCAACGAGGTGGGCGGCCCGTACGCGGGCAACGCCCGCTGGCTCGGCGTACGCCTCGGGGACCTGCTCCGCGAGGCGGGGGTGCGGCCGCCGTCCCAGGGTGGTCCGGCCGATCAGCTGGTGGCGCGTTCGGTGGACGGCATGACCATCGGCACTCCGGTCGAGACCGTCATGGACGGCCGGGCGGCGCTGCTGGCCGTGGGCATGAACGGGCGGCCCCTGCCCTTCGCGCACGGCTTCCCGGTCCGGATGGTCGTACCGGGCCTGTACGGCTACGTCTCGGCCTGCAAGTGGATCGATGAGCTGCGGCTGACCACCTTCGCCGCCTACGACGCCTACTGGGTGCGCAGGTCCTGGGCCCAGCAGGCCCCGGTCAAGACGCAGTCGCGGATCGACACCCCGCGCCCGTACGCCGGCCTGGCGCCGGGCCGGGTGGCGGTCGCCGGGGTGGCGTGGGCCCAGCACCGCGGGATCGACGGGGTCCAGGTGCGGGTGGACGGGGGCGCCTGGCAGGAGGCGCGGCTCGGTTCCGCGGACGGCGTGGACACCTGGCGGCAGTGGGTGTGGCCGTGGGAGGCGACCCCCGGCCGCCACAGGCTGGAGGTCCGCGCGACGGACGGCACGGGCGCCGTGCAGACGGGGGACCGCACCGGGACCGTGCCCGACGGGGCGACCGGGTGGCACACGGTGGACGTCGACGTCCGGGCCCTGGGCTGATCCGGGGACGCCCCCGGATCAGCCCAGGGACTTGTCCGGGACCTAGCGGCGCGTCACGCGGACCGGGAGCGACTGGACGTTGTTGCTGATGAAGCTGCGCTGGTACGGGAGTTCGGCCTCCGGGACCGCGAGGTCGAGGTCGGGGAAGCGGGTGAAGAGCCGCTCCAGGGCGATCGTGGCCTCCAGCCGGGCGAGCGGGGCTCCGGTGCAGTAGTGGGCGCCGTGGCCGAAGGAGAGGCTGCGGGCGGCCGTGGGGCGCGTGATGTCGAAGCGGTCGGCGTCCGGACCGTGGAAGGCCGCGTCGCGGCCGGCCGCGCTGTAGCCGGCCAGCACAGGGGTGCCCTGCGCGATGACGGTCCCGTCGAGGGTCAGGTCGCGGGTGGGGTAGCGGAAGGGGAACCAGCTGACCGGGGTGTCCCAGCGCAGGGTCTCGTCCACCACGTCCGACCAGGTGGCCTTGGCGTCCAGGACGAGCGCGAGCTGGTCGCGGTGGGCGCACAGGGCGCGGACGGCGTTGATGATGAGGTTGAGGGTGGTCTCGTGGCCTGCGACGAGCATCAGCCGCATGGTGCCGATGAGTTCGATCTCGGTGAGCCGGTCGCCGTCGTCCTGGCGGGCGGCGATCAGGGCGCTGGTGAGGTCCTCGCCGGGGTTCTCGGCGCGGGCGGCCGCGATCGCACCGGTCAGTGCCATGAGTTCGTGGAGGGCGGCCATCTTGTCGGCCGGTGAGATGTCGGTGGCGATGACCACCGTGTTGGTCAGGTGGTGCAGCCGGCCCCGGTGCTCGGGGTCCACGCCGAGCAGCTCGCAGATGACGTTCATCGGGAGCGGGAGGGCGAAGTGCTCGTACAGGTCGGCGACCCCGTCGGGGGCTGCGGCCGCCGCCAGCCCGAGGTCGTCGAGGAGTCCGGTGGTGAGCTCCTCGATGCGCGGCCGCAGCCGCTCCACCTGCCGGACGGTGAAGGCCTTGCCGACCAGCCCGCGCAGGCGGCGGTGGTCGGCGTCGTCCGCGGTGTGCATGCCCTGGGCGTTGGCGAAGACGCGCAGCGGCCAGTCCGCGGGGATGGTGCCGTCGTGCAGGGCCGGGAAGTGCTGGGCGTTCTTGGCCACTTCGGAGTGGGCGAGGAACTCCTTCAGCGCGTCGTGCCCCAGGACGACCGCTCCGGGCACCCCTCCGGGGAGGACTACCTCCGCCACCGCGCCGTACTCGGCGCGCAGCCGGGCGTTGAGGGCGTGCGGGCAGCCGCCGACGGGGTCGATCACGTGCGGGGTGCGCGGGCCCTGCGGGGTGGGCGAGATGTGGGACGACAAGCCGGTTCTCCTGACCTGATGGACGAAACTCGGTCAACAGTGCGGTCTCGGGGGCTGGTTGGACAAGCCCGCCCCCGTCCCGTCTCAGAACCAGTTGAGCGTCAGGGTGAAGGCCGTGCCCGCGGTGGCTCCGGTGGAGTCGCTGGCGGTGGCGGTGACCCGGTACTCGCCGCTGCCCCAGGGCTTGCCGGTGATCCGCCCGGAGGCACTGTCGAGGGTGAGGCCCCAGGGCAGGCCGGTGACGGCGTACCGGACGGGGGGCACGGCGCCGGTGGTGGTGAGCTGGATGGTGCAGGACTGGTTGAACCTGCACGTCTGCGGGCCGGGGTCGGTGAACTTCAGCCCGCCGGGGGTGGGGGTCGGCGTCGGGGTGGGGGTGGGGGTCGGCGTGGGGGTCGGGGTGGGCGTCGGGGTGGGAGTGGGCGTCGGGGTGGGAGTGCCGCAGCCCGGGGTGGCCTCCGGCGGCAGCGGCACCCGCCAGATCTGCGGGTCGTTCTCGGACCCGACGAGCAGGTTCGCGCAGTCGGCGTACGTCACCGTCTCCCCCTGCGACTGGGCCGGCAGGGCGACGTCCGCGAGCCTGACCCCGGCGTTGTCGTACACGGAAGCCGTGTTGGCGCCGAGCGGTCCGCCGCTGCGCAGGACGTACGAGGCGCCCGACGGCGAGAACGCGCCGTCCGTGGCGAACACGGGGCCGGGCCGGACCGCGGTGAGGGTGTTGACCTGCCCGGTCACCGGCTCCAGCGGAGCCCGGTAGAGCTGCCCGGCGGCTCCGATGAGCTTGCTGGCGATGTAGAGCCGACCGGTCACGGGATCGGCGAGCAGTGACTCGGCGTCGTGCTTTCCGTCGGCGTAGGCGAAACGGAAGGTGACGGGCGTGACCGTGGCGCTCGTGAGCTGATCGGGTTCGGCGAAGCGGTGCACGGTGATCTCCGCGCGTGCGCTGAGGTTGTCCCCGATGTCGCCGACCAGGATCGCCGGGCCGCCGCCCCCGTCCTTGCCGAGGGCCAGGCCCTCCCAGTCGGTGTTGCCGACGCCGGAGAGGGTGAAGGTGGCCACCAGCCGGCCGGCGGCGGCGCTGCAGTCGATCGCGAAGACCTGAGGGGTGTTGCCGCTGTCGTTGACGGCGTAGAAGACGCCGGGGTGCTTGCGGCTCATGGCGAGGCCGCTGAGTTCGGCGAGGCCGCCGGGCAGGGTGCATTTCTTCTCGGGCGCCAGGGGTACCGCGGCCGCGGCCACCGCCGCGCGCGGGGCGAGGAGCGGGGTGGGGGCGGTGGAGGCGCCGGCGCTGGACGTCCAGGCCAGTGCGGGCAGGATCGTGGCGAGCGCCGCGGTCACGAGGGCGGCGGCCCATGGGGGTGTAGGGAGTCGGGACATGCACACAATGTGAGGGGCCATCAGTTCGTGTGCCAGGCCCGTCCTCCTCCCGTTCGAGCATCGTTCAATGCCGTGGGGGCATGTCCCGTCAGCGCACCGGCTCCCGGACCGGTGCCTTGTGCCCGGCCTGTGCGATGAACGCGCGGGCGGCCCGGCTCAGCGGACGCCGTGCGTGGGCGATGCCCACCGGGCGCAGCAACGGCGGTGTGAAGGAGCGAATTTCGGCCCGACTGCCGAAGGCCCGGAGCACCACGTCCCGGTACCAGATGAGCGAGCCGCGGCCGTCCGTCACACCCGTCACCCAGGCGAGGCGTTCATCGACCTCCAGGGTGGGGACGGGCCGTACCCCGAGGCAGCTGAACATGGCCTCCATCTCGGTGCGCCGGCCCGTCCCCGGCGTGGGCAGCACCATGGGCAGCCCGTCGAGCATGCGCAGGGGCATCGGGTGCGGCAGTCGGGAGCCGAGGGGGGAGATCAGCACCACCTCGCGCTCCTGGATGAAATGGGTGGAGAGCTCCTTGTCGATCGGCAGGTCGACCAGGGCCAGTTCCGAGCGCCCCTGGGTGACCTCCTCGGCCAGCGCCTCCCTGCTGCCGTGCTGCTGCAGCCGGACGTCGACGGTCGGATGCCGTCCGGTGAAGGCCGCGATCAGGTCGGTGGCCAGGTCAAGGGCGAGGGTGGGCGTGGTGGCGAGGGTCAGGACGGCCCGGGTGTCGCTGCCGTGCGGGGTCCCGATGTCGTCGATGGCCTCCACCGCGTTGAGCACGGTCCGGGCCAGCCGGACGACCCGGGCCCCCTCCGGCGTGAGGTCCACCCCCCTTCCCCGGCGGGCCAGGAGTTCGACGCCGAGATCGCGCTCCATCGCCTGGACGGCCCGGGACAGCGCGGACTGGGCGACGAAGACCGAGGCGGCGGCGCCGGTGATGGAGCGGCAGTCGGCGACGGCGACGAGGTAGCGGAGCTGCGCGAGGGTGGGGGTCATGACCGGACGGTAACCGCGTGGGGCTGTACCTGTAAGGGCTCGTCCGGTGAACAACTGACCGGGCCCGTGTAAGGGTCATGCCCGGTCGGCGGATCGGCATGCCGGTGCGGCATGTCCGCGAGGGCGCGGTGCGCCGGCCCGCGCCGCGGGGGCGGCCCGGCCGGGCGGGGAACACCGCAGGCCACGGGCTCGGCCGGGGTGTGTCGTGGCTCCGCCCGGGCCGGATTCCGCGTCCTCCGCGGAGGTGGCCGGTGCGAAGCGCCGTATTCCGCATGGCTGTTGACAGTGCAGGGTGGCCACCGCACGATTCATCGCGGCATGCGGGTGTTCGACCACGGTTCGAGCCCGCCGTACCCGCGGCGGGTGCCCCGGCCGGTGCGCGTGACCGCCACACTCCCCCCGTCCTCCGCCCTGCCCCGCACTGCCGTTGCACGGCTCGTCGGCTCGTCGGTTCCTCGGCTCGCCGGTTTTCGGGCCGTCAGTTTTCGGCCCGGCCGTTCGCCTGCTCGTCCGTTCTTCCGTCCTGGACCGCGCCATGTCACACAGCATTGGAAGAGGAGCGCCCGTGACCCCCACGCACCCGCAGCCCGCCGCCACCCGTGATCTGGTCGTCGCGGTCAGTCCGTTCGAGGAGCCCCACCCGGCCGTCGTCACCGCCGCCGAGCGCGCCGGGTCCCTCGGGCTGCTCGACCTCGGCCGGGACGCCGACGCCGCACGGCGCGGTTTCGCGGAGCTGGGCCGCCGGCTCGCGGACGGCGCCCGGTACGGGGTGCGGGTGCCCGCCGACTGCCCGCTCGGGCCCGACGGGCTGCCCGCCGCGGTGGACACCGTACTGCTCGCCGACCCCGCCGCCCATACCCCCGAGCGTGTGGCCGCATGGGCCGGGGCGGCCGGACGGCCCCGGGTGTGGGCCGAGGTCACCTGCGCGGCCGAGGCCCGCACCGCCGTGACCGCCGGGGCGGGCGCGCTCGTCGCCAAGGGCCACGAGGGCGGCGGCCGGGTGGGCTCGGCCACCACCTTCGTCCTGCTCCAGCAGCTCCTCGCCGACCCGGCGATCCGCGTACCCGTACGGGCCTGCGGCGGGATCGGGCCGCACACGGCGGCCGCGGCCGTCGCGGGCGGAGCGGCCGGGGTGCTGCTCGACGCGCAACTGGCCCTGACCACCGAGGGCGAGGCCGGACTGCCGACGGAAGTCGCAGCCGCACTGCGGGCGATGGACGGCTCCGAGACCCGGATCGCCGACGGGCACCGGGTCTTCGCACGCCCCGACCTGACACCGCCCGAGGGGCCCGCGCACACCCTGCTCGGCGCCCGAGGCCTACGGGCACAGCTGCTGCCCGTAGGCCAGGACGGGGCGGCCACGGCCCGGCTGGCCGCGCGGTACCGGACCACCGGCGGCGTTCTGCAGGCCGTACGCGCGGCCGTCGCCGGGCACCTGGAGGCTGCGGTACGCGCCCGGCCGCTCGCCCGGCCGCTGCCCGTCGCGCAGGGCCCGATGACCCGGGTGAGCGACCAGGCGGCCTTCGCCGCGGCGGTGGCCGCCGCGGGCGGGGTCCCGTACCTGGCGCTCGCGGTGATGGAGGGCCCGGACGTACGACGGCTGCTGGCGGAGACAGCCGAGCGGCTGGGCGACCTCCCGTGGGGCGTCGGGCTGCTCGGCTTCGCCCCTCCCGAGCTGCGGCAGGAGCAACTGGCGGCCGTGACCGCGGCCCGTCCGCCGTACGCGATCATCGCCGGCGGCACCCCGGCGCAGGCGGCCCCGCTGGAG
The DNA here is from genome assembly GCF_045160505.1 of Streptomyces sp. NBC_00029. Lineage (NCBI taxonomy): Bacteria > Bacillati > Actinomycetota > Actinomycetes > Kitasatosporales > Streptomycetaceae > Streptomyces > Streptomyces sp. NBC_00029. Next base: position 7,392,696 of record NZ_CP108292.1, on the reverse strand, counting down.
GCGGCCGGGATCCGGACCCATCTGCACGTGCCCTCGCCCGGCCTGCTGGAGCGCTACCTCGCAGAGGGGGCACGGCGGTTCGTCTTCGAGGGGTTGGAGTGCGGCGGGCACGTCGGCCCGCGCGCCTCCTTCCCGCTCTGGGAGGAGCAGATCGAGCGGCTGCTCGCCTGCCCCGAACCGGAGGCCCTGGACCTGCTGTTCGCGGGCGGGATCCACGACGAACGGTCCGCCGCGATGGCGATGGCGGCCGCGGCCCCGCTGGCCGCCCGGGGAGCGCGGGTCGGCGTACTGATGGGCACCGCGTACCTGTTCACCGAGGAGGCGGTGGCGGCGGGCGCGGTCCTGCCGGGCTTCCAGCGGGCGGCGGTCGAATGCACGGACACCGTCCTGCTGCACACCGCGCCCGGGCACGCCACCCGGTGCGCGGCCACCCCGTACGCCGAGACCTTCGAGGCGACCCGGCGGCGGCTCGCCGAGAGCGGCATCGAGCCGCGCACGGCGTGGGAGGAGCTGGAGCGGCTGAATCTGGGGCGGCTGCGGATCGCCAGCAAGGGGCTGCGCAGAAGCGCCGACGGGAGCGCGCTGGAGCCGGTACCGGAGCAACAGCAGCAGACCGAAGGGCTGTTCATGCTCGGGCAGGCCGCCACCCTGCGCACGCGGACCACCACGATCGCCGCGCTGCACGCCCAGGTCACCGAGGGGGCCACCGCGCTGCTGGAGCGTCGGGCCCGCGAACTCGCCGGAGCCGGGCCGTCGACGGAGCACACCGGGGCCCCGCAGTCGGCCGACCCGCTCGACATCGCGATCGTCGGAATGGCCTGCGCCTACCCGGGCGCCCCGGACCTCGCCGCCTACTGGGCCATGGTCCTCGCCGGGACGGACGCCGTCACCGAGGTGCCGGCCGAACGCTGGGACCCGGCACTCTACTACGACGCCGACCCGGCCAGGGCCGGTGAGCGCACCCCCTCCCGGTGGGGCGGCTTCCTCGGGCCGGTGCCCTTCGACGCCCTCGCGCACGGCATCCCGCCCGCCTCCCTCGCCGGGATCGAGCCCGTGCAGCTGCTGGCCCTGGAGATCTCGGCGCGGGCCCTCGGGGACGCCGGCTACGGCCAGGACCGCGCCTTCGACCGCTCGCGGACCTCGGTGGTCTTCGGCGCGGAGGCCGGTACGGAACTGGCGGGCGCCTACGGGCTGCGCGCCCTGCACCCCGCCTACCTGGGCGAGCTCCCGGCCGGGCTGGACGAGCAGTTGCCGCGCCTCACCGAGGACTCCTTCCCCGGGATCCTCGCCAACGTCATCGCCGGTCGGGTCGCCAACCGCCTCGACCTGGGCGGCGCGAACTGCACGGTCGACGCCGCCTGCGCCTCCTCGCTCGCCGCACTGGACCTCGCCTGCCGCCAGCTGCGCGACCACGACAGCGACATGGTGCTGTGCGGGGGCGCGGATGTGCACAACGGCATCAACGACTACCTGATGTTCGCCTCGGTCCGCGCCCTGTCGCCGGGCGGCCGCTGCCGGCCCTTCGACGCGGCCGCCGACGGGATCGCGCTCGGCGAGGGCGTGGGCGCGCTCGTCCTGAAGCGGCTCGCGGACGCGGAACGCGACGGCGACCGGGTGTACGCCGTGATCAAGGCGGTGGGCGCCGCCAGCGACGGCCGGTCCCTCGGCCTGACCGCGCCGCGGCCGGAAGGGCAGCGCCGGGCGCTGGAGCGCGCCTACGCCCGGGCCGGCATCGGGCCGGACGAGGTGGGCCTGATCGAGGCGCACGGTACCGGCACGGTGGTCGGGGACAGCACCGAACTGGCCGTGCTGAGCGATCTGTTCACCGCGTCCGGGGCCGAGCCGGGGGCCTGCGCGCTGGGCTCCGTGAAATCGCAGCTCGGGCACACCAAGTGCGCGGCCGGGCTGGCCGGCCTGATCAAGGCGGCCCGTGCGGTCCACACGGGCGTGCGGCCACCGACCCTGCACATCGACACGCCCAATCCGGCCTGGCGGGCGGAGACCAGCCCCTTTTCCTTCGACGACGAGGCCCGGCCCTGGGCGGTGCCCGCGCAGCGGCGGATCGCCGGGGTGAGCGCCTTCGGCTTCGGCGGCACCAACTACCACGCGGTGCTGGCCGGTTACGGGGGCTCGGCGGAACCCCGGCACGGCGTGGAGGAGTGGCCGGGGGAGCTGTTCTGCTTCCGCGGCGAGGACCGGCGGGCGGCGGGCCGGGCGATGGCCCGGCTCGCGGCGCGCCTGGAGGAGAACGACGCGGCCGGGCGCCCCTGGCCCCTGCGGGACCTCGCGGCGGAGACGGCCGCGGGTTCCGGCCCGGTCCAGGTGGCGGTCGTGGCCGCCGACGCGGACGAGCTGGCGGCCCGGCTGGAGCGGGCCCGCGCCTTCACCCCGGGCGCGGGGGTCCACGTACGCGAGGAGGCGGCGGAGCCGGGCCGGGTCGCGTTCCTCTTCCCCGGCCAGGGCAGCCAACGCCCCGGCATGCTCGGTGAGCTGTTCACGGCGTTCCCCGCCCTGCGCCGGCTCCTGGACGAGGCCCCGCCCCGGGTGGTCTCGGCGATGTTCCCGCCGGCGGCCTTCACTGCCGGGGGCCGGGCGGCGCAGCGGGCGGCGGTCACCGACACCCGGGTGGCACAGCCGGCCCTGGGTCTGGCCGGGGCGGCGGCGCACCTGCTGCTCGGCGAACTCGGCGTACGGCCGGACTGCGTGGCCGGGCACTCGTACGGAGAGCTCACCGCGCTGTGGGCGGCCGGGTCCTACGACACGCAGAGCCTGCTGCGGCTGAGCGCGCGCCGGGCCGAGGCGATCGTGGCGGCCGCCGGCGCGGATCCCGGGGCGATGGCGGCGGTGTCGGCCGCACCGGAGCAGGTACGGGAGATCGCGGACCGCGCCGGATGCGTGGTGGCGAACCACAACGCGCCCCGGCAGTGCGTGATCTCGGGCCCGACGGCGGCCGTCGACACGGCGGTGGCGGCCCTGCGCGAGGCGGGCCTGGCGGCCGACCCCCTCCCCGTGGCCTGCGCCTTCCACAGCGAGGTGGTCGCGGGGGCGTCGCACACCCTCGCGGCAGAACTGGCGACGACGCCGATGTCGACGCCCCACACCCCGGTCTGGTCCAACACCACGGCGGACCGGTACCCGCCGACGGCCGAAGGGGTACGAAGCCTTGCCGCGCGCCAGGTCGCGGAGCCGGTCCGGTTCGTCGAGCAGGTGGAGGCCATGTACACGGCCGGTGTCCGGACCTTCGTGGAGACGGGCCCCGGCCGGGTCCTCTCGGGTCTGGTCGGCCGGATCCTGCACGGCCGGCCGCACACGGTGGTCCCGCTGGACGTGCCGGGCCAGCACGGCCTGGTCCGGCTGGTCACCGCGCTGGCGGAACTGATGGCGGCGGGCGTACCGGTGGAGCCGGAATCCCTCTTCCGCGGCCGGGCCTCGCGCCTCCCGGACCGCGCCCCGCGACGGCCCGGCTGGCTGGTGGACGGCCACCTGGTGCGCACCGCGGACGGCTCCCCGGTCCCGGGCGGCCTCCGCCCGGCCCGCCGGGTCCCGGCCGCGGACCCGGCCCCGGCCCCGGCTCCCGGCGGCAACGGGCGGCAGGACGCGGGAGCAGTGGCGCCCGGCTCCGACCGGCGCGAGGAAGCCGTACTGGAGTACCTCCGCGGAACCCGCGCCCTGATCGAGGCCCAACGGGACGTCCTCCTCGGCTACCTGGGCGCCGGGGCAGGGGCCGGGGCCGGCCACGGTCTCGACCGGGCCGGGAGCGTGCCGGGGCGATCCCCGCAGGGCACCGGACACACCCCCGCCGCAGCCTCGGACACCCCGTCGCATGCGGCGCCCTGGGAGTCCCACCGGCGCGCGCCCGGCCCCGGCACGACCACACCCGCGGCCGCACTCGCACCCGCAGCCGCGGCCGCAGCCGCCGATCAAGCCGATCCCGGCACCGCACCGCAGGGCCACCGCACCGCCGAGGAGGTCATGGAGGTCGTCCTGGAGATCGTCCACACCCGCACCGGATATCCCCGGGACATGCTCGACCCCGGGCTGGACCTGGAGGCGGACCTCTCCATCGACTCCATCAAGCGGGTGGAGATCATCGGAGCACTCGCCGACCGCATCGGACTGCCCCAGGACCCGGGCGGCACCGCCGAGTCCGCGGTCGAGGAGCTGTCCCGGATCAAGACCCTGCGCGGAATCGTCGACTGGGTCACCTCCCGCACTCCCGACGCCCCCGCGCCCGCCCCCACCCCCGCATCCGCATCCGCATCCGCATCCGCATCCGCATCCGCATCCGCACCCGATCCGCAGCCCGCGCCACCCCCCTTGAGCCGGCTCCGGGTGGACCTCCTCCCCCTCCCCGCCCCCGGCGGCTCCCCCGAAGCCCTGCGCGGCCGGCGCATCGGCCTCGTCGAGGACGGCCAGGGCATCGCCCTCGCCCTCGGGACCGCCCTGGAGGCCCTCGGTGCCGAGCCGACCGTCCTCCCCACCGCCGCGGCGGGCTTCGACGGCCTCGTCGACCTCTCCGCGCTGCGGACCACCTCCGAGCCCGTGCTGCCCGACGCCTTCCCGGGGCTGCGGGAGGCCCTGACGACCGGAACCCCGCGGCTGCTGCTCGTCACCGGGCCCGGCGCCCCTGGCGCCGGCCTGCACGGCTTCGCCCGCAGCGCCGCCCTCGAATTCCCCGGCACGCTGGTCCGGGCCGTGGACATCCAGCCCAAGGAGGACCCGGAACGCATCGCCGCGCAGCTCCTGGCGGAACTGAACAGCGGCAGCGACGACAGCGGTGGCAGCGACGCCCCCGCCTCCGTCGGATACACCGCCGAGGGCGCCCGCGTCACCCGCCGCCCGGTACCGGCACCCCTGCCGGCTCCCCTCGCGCCCGAAGGGCCGCCGCTGGACCGGAACTCGGTGGTCCTCCTCACCGGCGGGGCCCGCGGCATCACCGCCCGCACCGCGCTCGCACTGGCCCGCGCCACCGGATGCCACGTGGAACTCGTCGGCCGCACCCCCGAGCCGGATGCCGCGGCGGACGAGTTCGGGCAGGCCCAGGACCGGGTCGCGCTGCGTGCCGCCCTGATCGCCGCAGGGCTCCGTACGCCCGTGGAGATCGAGGCGGCGGCCTCGCGGATCCTCGCGGAGCGCGAGGTACGGGGCACCCTCGCCGCGCTCAGGACGACAGCGGCCTCCGTCCGGTACCACCGCGCGGACGTCACCGACGAGCGGGCCGTGCGGGCCGTCGTGGCCGACGTACGGGAGCGCCACGGCCGCCTCGACGGCATCGTGCACGGCGCCGGGGTGCTGCGGGACGGGCTCCTGCGCGACAAGCAACCGGCGGACTTCGCCGCGGTGTTCACCGCCAAGGTGGCCGGGGCCCGCCACCTGGCCGCCGCGGCCGCCGAGCACGGGACCTGGCCCGCGCCCCGCTTCCTGGCACTGTTCGGCAGCGTCGCCGGGGTGTACGGAAACCGGGGCCAGTGCGACTACGCCGCGGCCAACGACGCCCTCGACGGCCTCGCGCACGCCTGGGCGGAGTCCTTCCCCGGCCGGGTGCTGTCCGTCGACTGGGGCCCCTGGGCGGCGGAGGCCGGCGGGATGGTCACCCCCGAGCTGGAGCGCGCCTACGCCCGGCGCGGGATCCCGCTCATCGCGCCGGACGCGGGTACGGCCGCGTTCCTCGACGAGCTGGCGCACGGGAGCGACGTGCAGGTGGTCCTGATGGCGGAGGAGGGCCGGGGCGATGCGTGACGGACAGCGGAGCGGGCCCCGCCCGGCCGACGCCGCGATCGTCGGGATGGGCGCGGTGTTCCCGGGGGCCGCCGATCTGGCCGCCTACCGGCGCAACCTGCTCGCCGGTACGGACTCCATCGGCGAGGTCCCGCCGGGGCGTTGGGATCCCGAGGTGTACTACGACCCGCAGGGCGCCACCGGACCGGTGGCGGGCGACCGGTTCTACTGCCGGCGCGGCGGGTTCGTCGACGGTCTCGCCACCTTCGACCCGACCCGGTTCGGGATCATGCCGGCCGCCGCGGAGGGGGCCGAGCCGGACCAGATGCTGGCCCTGCACGCGACGGCCGAGGCGATCGCCGACGCGGGCGGCGAGGCCCGGCTGCCCGCCGACCGGTCGAGGATCGGGGTGGTCCTGGGCCGGGGCGGCTTCATGGGGGTGGCCACCGCCCGGCTCGACCAACGGGTGCGCACGGCACATCAGTTGGCGCAGACCTTGCGGGAGCTGGCGCCGGAGCTGGGCGAGGACAGGATCACGGCGGTGCGCACCGCGTTCCAGGACGCGCTCGGTCCCGAGCGGCCGGACGCCTCGATCGGGCTGGTGCCGAGCTTCACCGCCGCCCGGACCGCGAACCGGCTGGACTTCCGCGGTCCCGCCTACACCCTGGACGCGGCCTGCGCCTCATCCCTGCTGGCGGTGGACCAGGCGGTGGGGCTGCTGGCCGCCGGGCGCTGCGACGCGGTCGTCGCGGGGGCGGTCCACCACTGCCACATCGCGACGTTGTGGAGCGTGTTCACGCAGCTGCGGGCACTCAGCCCGAGCGAGCGGATCCGACCCTTCGACCGCAGGGCCGACGGGACCCTGCTGTCCGAGGGCACCGGGGTGGTGCTGCTGAAGCGGCTGGCGGACGCGGAGCGCGACGGCGACCGCGTGTACGCGGTGATCCGCGGCACGGGAGTGGCCGGGGACGGCCGCGCGGCGAGCCTGATGAGCCCCCTGGTCGCGGGCCAGGTCCAGGCCCTGGAACGGGCCTGGCGGGAGGCCGGACTAGACCCGCGGGCACCGGGGGCACTGGGCCTGCTGGAGGCGCACGGCACGGGCACCCCGGTGGGGGACGCGGCCGAACTGGACACCCTGGCCCAGGTGTTCGGCGGCCCGGCGGCGGGGCGCGGGATGCCCGGGATCGGCTTCGGCTCGGTGAAGTCGATGCTCGGGCACACCATGCAGGCCTCGGGCATGGCCGGGCTGATCAAGGCCGCGCTCGCCGTGTACGAGGGGGTGCTGCCGCCGACGCTGCACCTGGAGGAGCCGCACCCGGACCTGGCCCGGACCAGGATGCGGCCGGTGAGCGCGGCGGAGCCGTGGGAGCGGGGCCCGCAGCCGCGCCGGGCCGGGGTCAACGCGTTCGGCTTCGGCGGGATCAACGCGCATGTGGTGCTGGAGGAGGCCCCGGGGGCCGCGCGTCCGGCGGTCACTGCGGCCCCCGCTCGGGCCCCGCTCCCGGTGCGGGCCCGCACCGGGAGCTCCGCGTCGGCCCCCGCTCCGGTCTCCGTCGCGGGCCGGGTGGCTCCGGTGCGTCGGTTCCTGCCGCTGGGGGGCCCGGCCGCGCTGGTGGGGCCGGCCGCGGGGGGCGACGTACTCCTGATCGGTGCGGACACTCCGGCGCAGATCTCGGCCCGGCTGGCGTGCGCCACCCCGGTGTCCGGCGGCGACGGGCCCTGCCGGCTCGCGGTGGTCGGGCCCACGCCCCAGCGGCTCGCGCTCGCCGCGAAGGCGGTGGCGCGCGGCCGGCCGTGGCGGGGGCGCGGGGACGTGTGGTTCACGCCGGAGCCGCTGGGCGGCCGGGTGGCGTTTCTTTTCCCGGGCCTGGAGCCGGAGTTCGCACCCGTGGCGGACGACGTGGCGGACCGGCTCGCGCTGGAGGCGCCCCGGCTCACCCGTGGCACGTCGCTCATGGAGCGGGCCCTCGACGCGATCGCGACGGGCCGCTTCTTCGCCCGTGCCCTGCCCGAACTGGGCATCGAGGCCGATGTACTGGCGGGCCACAGCCTGGGCGAGTGGGCGGCGATGGTGGCCGCCGGCATGTACCCGCGGGAGGCGGCCGACACCTTCCTCGATTCGCTGCGTCCCAAGGACCTGCGGGTCCCGGATCTCGTGTACGCAGCGCTGGGCTGCGGTGCGGCGCGGGCGGAGGCCGCCCTCCACGGCCTGGACCGGGTGGTGGTCAGCCACGACAACTGCCCGCACCAGTCGGTGATCTGCGGGGATCCCGAGCAGGTCGCCGCGGTCGTGGCGCGGTTGCGCGGCGAGGGGGTGCTCGGTCAGGAGCTGCCGTTCCGTTCGGGTTTCCACACTCCGATGTGGGAGCCGTACCTCGGCCAGGTCCGCGCCGCCTTCGACCGGCTGCCGCTGCGGCCCGGCGGGCTCCCCGTGTGGTCGGCCACCACGTGCGCGCCGTTCCCGGCGGCGTCGCAGGACGTCCGGGACCTGGTCGTACGGCACCTGCTGGAGCCGGTCCGCTTCCGCGAGCTGACGCTGCGGCTGTACGAGGACGAGGGCGTGCGCAGCTTCGTCACGCTGGGCCCGGGCGGTCTGCCGGGCTTCGTCGAGGACACCCTGCGCGAGCGACCCCACCTCTCGGTGTCCGCGTCCTCCCCGCGCCTGTCGGGCCTTGCGGCGCTGGGCCGCACCTGCGCGGCGCTGTGGGCCGAGGGGTACGCACCCCGGTGGGACCGGCTGGCCGGGGTACGGGCCGGGGCCGAACCCGAAGCCGACGCCGACGCCGCAGCCGGAGTGCGGGCCGCGCCGGCTCCGGTGCGCTCCGCCGGGCGCGGTGCGCCGCTGGACCTCGGGTCCCCGCTGGTGCGGCTCGGCGAGGCGGCCCGGGCCGCGCTGGCCGGGCTCCTGGCACCGGCGCCGGGCCCGGGGCCCGCGCGGCCCGCCGGTCCCCGGCCGGTGCTGCTGTCCGCCCTGGACGCGGTGCTGACCGACACCGGCTCGGCCGCCCGGGCCGTCACCGAGGCCTGGTCGAGGGGGGCAGACGAAGCACGCGAAGCACGTGGAGCGGCGGCGCCGACGCCGGCACCGCCACCTGCACCGGCACCGGCACCGGTCTCCGGGAGCCATGCCCTGCGGCTGTCCCTCGCCTCGCTCCCCTACGTACGGGACCACTGCGTGTACCTCCAGCCCGACGGCTGGCCCGAGGACTCCGACCGGTTCCCCGTCGTGCCCATGACCACCATGCTGGAGCTGGCCGCCGAGGCCGCCCGGCGGCACGCCCCGCCCGGCCTCGCCGTCACCGGCTACGAGGACGTGCGGGCCCTGCGGTGGCTCGCGGTGGAGCCGGCCGTCGAGGTCAAGGTCACCGTCCGCGGTGACGGGCCCGGCCGGCTGCGGGTGGATCTCGGTGCGTACGCCTCCGTGGTCGTGCTGCTCGGTGAGCGGTACGGGGAGCCGCCCGTCCCCGACGACTCGCCCCTGCGCGACCCGGGCCCCGCCCCGGTCGGCGCGGCCGCCCTGTACCGGGACCGGTGGATGTTCCACGGCCCGCGCTTCGCCGGGGTCCACGAGGTGCGGTCCGTCGGCTCGGACGGCATCCGCGGGGTCCTGCGGGCCCTGCCCGACCCGGGCGCCCTGCTCGACGCCGCCGGGCAGCTGTTCGGGCACTGGATGCAACTGCGCCTGCCGGTGGACCGGCTGGTCTTCCCGGCCACCGTGGACCGCATCCGGTTCTACGGGCCCCCGCCCGCCGCGCGGGACCTGGTCACCGCCACGGCCCGGATCCGCGCGGTGCAGGACGTCACCGTGCGCGGCGACATCGAGCTGCGCGGGGCGGGCGGCGCCGTATGGGCCCGGATCGAGGGGTGGACGTACCGCCGGTTCGGGGCCGACGACCGGGTGTGGCCGATGAAGTTCACCCCGGAGGTGTGCGGCATCGGCGAACCCCGGCCCGAGGGCTGGTGCCTGGCCCGGCGCCGCTGGAGCGATCCCGCCTCACAGGAACTGGTGATGCGGCGCTACCTCGGCGCCTCCGAACGCGCGGTCTACGAGCGGCTGTCGCCGCGCGCCCGGGCGCCCTGGCTGCTGGGCCGGATCGCGGCCAAGGACGCGCTGCGGCAGCTGCTCTGGGACGGCGGGGCAGGGCCGGTGTTCCCCGTGGAGGTGGCCGTCGGCAACGACCCGGCCGGGCGCCCGGTGGCCCGGTCCCCGCTGACCCGCGGCTTTCGGCTGTCGATCGCCCACAAGGACCGGATCGCGGTCGCCCTCGCCCACCGGGACCGGCCCGTCGGGATCGATGTGGAGCAGGTGACCGCCGACCCGGACGCGCTGATCCGGATCGCCCTCGGGTCGGCCGAGGTCCGCCTCGCCGAACGGCTGGCCGCCCAGGGGGGCACCGGGCTGCCCGCCGCGCTCACCGCCCTGTGGTGTGCCAAGGAGGCCGCGGCCAAGGCGGCCGGGAGCGGGCTCGGCGGCAGACCGCGGGACTGGCGGGTGGCCGCGGACCCGAATTCCGGCGGGCTGCTGGTGACCTCCCCGGAGGGGGACCCGTACCCGGTCCGCACCACGGCCCTCACCGGCGGCGGCCTCCTCCCCGGATCCGCTCTCGCCGGCACCGACACCGACACCGCGCCCTCGGACGCCGCACCCGACCACGTCGTCGCCTGGACCGCTCACCCCGCGGCGCCCACCCCCGGCCCCTCCCCCGTCCCCTTCCCCCTCATGGAGGCCCGTCATGGCAACTGACATCCTCGCCGAGATCACCGGAATGCTCGTGGAGATCGTCGGCGACGAGTACCTGCTCGCGGAGGAGGTCACGATGAAGACGACGTTCAACGAGGATCTCGCCCTGGAGAGCATCGAGTTCGTCGCCCTCGCCGAGCTCCTCCACCACCGCTACGGCGCCGAGGTGGACCTGATGGGCTTCCTCGCCGAGAAGGACATGGACGCCATCCTGGCCATGTCCGTCGGCGAGCTCGTCACCCACATCGGCCGGATCACGCACACCTCCCTGGCCCGGGCCGCGGCGGGGACCTCGCCCGCGTCGGCCGGCTGAGCCCGCCGTGGCCCTCGTCCGCGCAGGCTCCCTGCGCTTCCATGTCCAGCGGCTCCCGGCCACCGCCGGTGCCGCGGCCCCCGGCCGGCCCGTCGTGGTGTTCCTGCACGGACTGGTCGTCGACAACCTCTCCTCCTTCTACTGTCCGCTGGCCGTGCCGGTGGCCCGGGCCGGCCACGAGGCCGTCCTCTACGACCTGCGCGGCCACGGCCGCACCGAGCGCCCCGGGTCCGGCTACGACAGCCGCACCGCCGTACGGGACCTTTTCGCCCTGCTCGGCGCGCTGGACCTCGGGCAGCGCCCGGTCCATCTGGTCGGCAACAGCTACGGCGCGACCCTCGCCCTGCACGCCGCCCTGGCCCGGCCCGACCTCGTCACCGGGCTCACCCTCCTCGAACCCCCGCTGAGCGGGGCGTGGGTGGAGAACATGGTGGACACCCTGTCCGCCGCCGCGCTCAGCCTGGAGGACAGCACGGTCCCCACGGAACTGCTCACCCTGCGGCTGCGCAAGGCGGCCAATCTGACGGCCATCGCCGACGCCCTGCTGAACCGCACCACGCTCATCGACGACATTGCCGCGAGCCGCGCCTTCACCCCGGCGGACTACGCCCGGCTGCGCTGCCCGGTCCTGATCGTCTGCGGCGAGCACTCCGAACTCATGCCGGGTGGACGCGAGTTGGCGCAGTACGCGCCGTACGGTGAGCTGCGGATCCTGCCGGGCCTGGGGCACGACGTCCTGAAGGAGAGCAGCGGGGTCCTGCGGAAGACCGTGCTGGCCCATCTCGACGCGACAGCGGACGCGCCGGCCGGTGCGGCGTCCAGAGCGGTGTCCGGTGCGGCGGCCGCGGGACCGTCGGCGGCGTGGCCGCGGCGGGGAGCGCTGGTCCGGTGAAGGTGCTGTTCACCGTGCCGCCGCTGGCGGGACACGTCAATCCGACCGTCGCCGTCGGGGCCGAACTGGCCGCCCGGGGACACGAGATCGCCTGGACGGGACCGGCCTCGGCACTCGCCCGGCTGCTGCCCGCGCAGGCCCGGATCCTGCCCGCCGGGGAGGACCTGGGCGGCGGGTACGCGGAGTTGCACGAACGCTGGCGCGATCTGCGCGGGGTCGGTGCGCTGCGGTTCCTGTGGGAGGAGGCGCTGGTGCCGCTGGCGCGGGCGATGGTGCCGGGGGTGACCCGGGCCGTCCGTGCCTTCGGCCCGGATGTGCTGGTCGCCGACCAGCAGGCCCTGGCCGGGCCGCTGGTCGCCCGGCGGCTCGGCGTCCCGTGGGTCACGTCCGCCAGCACCTCGGCCGAGCTGACCCGGCCCTTCGCGGACTTCCCCAAGGTCGGGGAGTGGGTGTCGGGGCAGATATCGGGCCTGCTCGCGGAGTTCGGCGCGGCCGGGGATCCGGGGGGCCGGGTGGGCTGGGACCCGCGCTTCTCGAAGCGGCTGGTGCTGGTCTTCTCCACCCCGGAACTGGTGGGAGCGGGCGCGGACTTCCCGCCGCACCACGCGTTCGTGGGCCCGGCCTTCGGCGCCCGTCCGGCCACGCCCGGATTCCCGTGGCAACGGCTGGACCCGGCGCGGCGGCGGGTGCTGGTGTCCCTGGGGACCCTCAACCAGGCCGCCGGGGCACGGTTCTACGGGGCGGTGCTGGGCGCCGCCGAACGGCTCGCCGAGGACGTGCAGTTCGTCCTGGCGGCGCCCCCGGCCCTGATCGGGGCCGCGCCGGCCCATGTCCTGCTCCAGGAGCGCGTGCCGCAGCTGGAGCTGCTGCCGCACCTGGACGCGGTGGTCTGCCACGCCGGCCACAACACCGTCTGCGAGGCCCTCGCGCACGGGCTGCCGCTGGTCGTCGCCCCGATCCGGGACGACCAGCCGATCGTGGCCCGGCAGGTGGTCGAGGCCGGCGCCGGCGTCCGGGTGCGCTTCGGCAGGACCCGGGCCGAGGAAATGCGTGACGCGCTCACGGCCGTGCTGGACGACCCCGGCCCCCGCCGGGCCGCCCGGCGGATCCAGGCCTCATTCGCCGCTGCGGGCGGGGCTGCCGCCGCGGCCGACCGGTTGGAGAAGCTGCTATGACACCACCCCCGTTCTCCCGTGTCCCGTGGACCTCCGCCCTGATACTGGCCGCCCTCGGTGCGGGCACCGTGCGCGCCAGGCGCCGGCTGCGGGCGATCCCGGTGCTGCCGGTGACCCCGCCCGCGGCGGCCGGAGTGCCGCGCGCCGCCGGGTGGCGGCTGCTCACCGCCCGCGGCGTGGAACCCGACGCGGCCACGTTCCTCGCCGCCTGCGCCTACGCCGAAGCGGAGGGACTGCGGGTGCTGGACCTGCTCCCCGCGGACCTGGCGGCCGAGCGGCTGCTGGGGCTGCTGCGCCTGGTCGACCCGGCTCGCTACCGGCAGGACCGGCTCGCCGAGGGGCGCGGGGCCGGGTTCGCCGTGCTCGTCACCGAGGACGTGCTGGCCCGGGCGGGGGTGGATCCGGGCGGGCCGCGCCCGGATCCGGCCGGGCTCCTCGCGCTGACCCGCCGGCTGAAGGAGTACGCCGCCGACGCCACGGGCCTGGCCATCGCCCCCAGTCTGAGCTGCGGCGGGGCCGAGGAGCGCCGGGGGCCCGCGCGGGCCGCCGAGTTGCGGGCCCAGGGGCTGCCGCCGGGTGCGCTGGCCGCGGCGCAGCTCGGCGGGCTGGCCCTGCTCGCGGGCGTCGCCGTACGCCAGGGCCGGTGGGGGGCCGCCGCGGCCGGGCTGTACTGGCTGCAGCCGTACCTGGTCCTCGGCGGGCCGGGAGCTCCGCTGCGCGCGGCCGGTCTGGGCCGCGCCACGGCGGCCCGGCCGGTGCGCTCCCTGGACGCCGGTCTGCGTACGGCCGCGGCGGCGGGCCGGCGCTCCGCCCCGGACGCCGCTCCGGACGCCGCTCCGGGCACCGCATCCGACGCCGCGCGGGCCGCCGCCTACCGGGCCGACCTGGCCGACGGCCCCGGGCGCTTCCTCGAACCGCGCCGCACGGACTGCCCGTGGTGCGGCTCCGCCCGGCTCACCGTGCGGGTCCGGGTGCGCGACCTGCTCCAGGGCAAGCCCGGCCGTTTCACGCTGGAGCAGTGCGGGGACTGCGGGCACGTGTTCCAGAACCCCCGGCTGACCCTGGAGGGGCTGGAGTTCTATTACCGCGACTTCTACGACGGGCGCGGCGGCGAGGGCGCGGGCACCGTCTTCGGCAGGCTGGGCGCCGCCTACCGGGGGCGCGCGGAGATGCTCCTCCCGCACGCGGACCCGGCGTCCTGGCTCGATGTCGGCACCGGGCACGGCCACTTCTGCAACGCGGCGCGGGACGTCTGGCCGCGGACCCGGTTCGACGGGCTGGACATGGGCGACGGGGTGCGCGGGGCCGAGCGCCGCGGCTGGGTGGAGACCGGATACCTCGGCCAGTTCCCGGAGTTCGCGTCGAAGCTGGCGGGCCAGTACGAGGTGGTCAGCATGTACCACTATCTGGAGCACACCCGGGATCCGCTCACCGAGCTGGACGCGGCGGCCACCGTGCTCGCCCCCGGCGGGTTCCTGGCCATCGAGCTGCCGGACCCGGAATCGCGGATGGCGCGGCTCCTCGGACCGGCCTGGCTGCCCTGGTTCCAGCCCCAGCACCAGCACCTCGTGCCCGCGGCCAATCTGCGCGAGGCGCTGGCCGACCGGGGGTTCACCGTCGTCGCCGAGGAGCACGGACCGGCGCACCAGGGCAATGACTTCTTCGGCGCGGTGGCCCTCGTCGCGACGCGGCTGGCTCCGGACCCGGAGCGGCCGTGGGGCCCGCCGGCCACCCCGGGCGCCCGGCTCCGCGCCCACGCGGTACGGGTGGCCGCGCTGCCGTGCTTCGCCGCCGCGGCGGTGCTCGACACGCTGCGCACGGCGGCGGCCCGGCGCACGGACGGCGGGAACGCCTACCGGATGCTGGCCCGCAAGGACATCCCGTGACGGGCGCGGACCCCTCCGGCAGCCGCGTGAGGCCGGGAGCCGGCGTCACCGCATCACGTACCGCGGGCTGCGGCGGCACCACCGCGGACGTGCCGGGGCCCGCCCCCGTCACCGCCGACCGCGTCGGAGGCGACCTGGCCCGGCGGGCGACGGCCGACCCGCTGTACCGCCTGGTCGCCTACGCCCTGGAGGCCGCGCACGGGAGGCCACCGGCCGCCGTGTGGAGTGCCCCGTACGCCTTCCGCCTGGGCTCCCCCGGGCTGGTCGCGGCGGCCGGCTGGCCGACGGCCGCCGCCGCGGCGCCGCGCACCGACGGCCTGGTGCGGCTCAGCTCCCTCGGCCATCCCGCCGACAGCTGCGATCTGCCGCTGACCCTGTCCGGGCCGCCGCCCGTCGCCCCGGCCTGGGCCACCCGCCCGTACGCCGTGCTGCGGGCCCTGGCCCGGGCCGGGTTCGGCCGCGGCGGCACCGACCTGCACGTCCAGGGCTCCCTGACGGGGGCCGCCGGGCTCGCCACGGCGGAGCCCGCGGACTGCGCGGTGGCCCTGGCGGTGGCCGACGTGCACACGGGGGCGGGTGAGCCGCCGGACCGCGAACAGCTGGCCCGGCTGCTGGCCGGGGCGGTGCCGGACGGGGACGACGGACTGCGCCGGGCGGTGCTCTTCGCCCGGTCCGGCAGAGCCCTGCTGCTGAGCGCGGAGCCCCGGCGCCGGCAGCGGTACGTCGCCTTCGACCCGGCGGCCTCGGGAGCGCGGCTGGTGCTGGTCGCCGTACGCGGGGAGGCCACGGACCGGTCGCGGGAGCTGGCGCGGGCCGTGGCCTGCGCCCGCCGGGCCGGGGCCCTGAGCGCCTGGCCGCCCGGGCAGCGGCCGGGGCGGAGCGTGCTGGTGCTGCTGCCCGAGGCACGTCTGGCGGCGGTGCGGGCCGCGGTGGCGGAGGACTTCCGCGACCGGGGGCGGCCCGTACCGCGGTTCCTGAACATCGCCGTGGCCGGTGCGGCCCGGCGCGAGGAATGACCACGTCCCGGGGACGGCCCCGGGCGACATCGAGGAGAACGCCCATGCCCACCTCTCGACCCTCACCGACGGCGCGCGCGAGACGCGGGTCCCGATGGTCCGCGCTCGTGGCCGGGCTGGGCGCGCTCGGCCTGCTGGGCGCGTTCACCGTGGCCAACTCCGTGGCGGCGGAGCCCCGTTCGGCCGCCGCGTCGGCCACGGCCGCCGCGCTGCCGGCGTACGACCACGTGGTGGTCGTCGTCTACGAGAACAAGCAGTACGGGGAGATCATCGGCAGCTCGAACGCCCCGTACATCAACCAGCTGGCGAACGGCGGCGCGAGCCTGACCGGCATGAAGGCGCTGACCCACCCCAGCCAGCCGAACTACTTCAACCTCTTCTCCGGCGCCACGCAGGGCATCACCGGGGACGGCTGCTACACACCGCAGTCGATGACGGCGCCGAACCTGGGCCAGGAGCTGATCGCGGCCGGCAGGACCTTCGCGACGTACAACGAGGACCTGCCGAGCGAGGGGTCCACGGCCTGCACGAACGGCCAGTACGCGCAGAAGCACAACCCGTGGTTCGCCTTCAGGAACGTGCCGCTGAACACCGGCAAGACCTGGGCGCAGTTCCCGCAGAACAATTTCGCGGCGCTGCCGAGCCTGTCCTTCGTGGTGCCCAACCAGTGCAACGACATGCACTCGTGCTCCGTCGGTACGGGCGACACCTGGACGAGGAACAACATCGACGCCTACGCGCAGTGGGCGAAGGCCAACAACAGCCTCCTGGTCCTGACCTGGGACGAGGACAACTACCTGGGCTCGAACCAGATCGCGACCGTCTTCTACGGGGCGAAGGTCAAGACGGGCAAGTACGCCACCGCCTTCAACCACCACCACCTGCTGCGGACCTTCGAGGACCTCTTCGGCACGGCGACGCACGCGGGCAACGCGGCCAACGTGCAGCCGATCACCGAGGTGTTCGACACCTCCACGAACCCCACCCCGACCCCGACTCCCACGCCGACACCCACCCCCACCCCCACTCCGACTCCCACGCCGACCCCCACCCCGACCTCGGGCGGTCTCCAACTGGCCAACCCCGGTCCGCAGACCTGCAAGTTCAACCAGTCGTGCACCATCCGGCTCAGTGCCACCGGCGGCACCGCTCCGGTCCGGTACGCGGCCACCGGCCTGCCCTGGGGGCTGACCGTCGACGCCGGCTCCGGCCGGATCACCGGCAAACCGTGGGGCAGCGGCACCGTCCAGATCACGGCGACGGCGACCGATGCCACGGGCGCCACCGTCACCGCCGCGTTCCCGCTGACCGTCAACTGGTTCTAGCACCGGCCCCGGAGGCATCCGTGTACCTCTCGACCAGCCGGGCCTCGGACATCGCCGGGGACACCCCGGCCCCGAAGGGCCCGCTGCGGGCCGTCCCCGGCACGGTGTTCGCGCTCGGGCTGGTCAGCCTGGTCACGGACGTCTCCGCGGAGATGGTCACCGCCATCCTGCCGTTGTACCTGATGGCCGGACTCGGCATGTCCCCGCTCGCGTTCGGCGCCCTGGACGGTCTGCACCAGGGCGCCACCGCCGTACTGCGCCTGGCGGGCGGGCGGATCGCCGACCGCACCCGGCGCCGCAAGCTCGTCGCGGGCACCGGCTACGCGCTGTCCGCCGCCTGCAAGGCGGCCCTGCTGTTCGTCGCCACCCCCTGGTCGGTGGCAGCGGTGCTCGCCGCCGACCGGACCGGCAAGGGGCTGCGCACCGCCCCGCGCGACGCGCTGATCTCGCTGTCCGTTCCGCCCGGCGATCAGGGCCGCGCCTTCGGGGTGCACCGGGCGCTGGACACGGCGGGCGCCCTGCTGGGCCCGCTGGCCGCGTTCGGGATCCTGTGGGTGGCGGTGGACGGCTACGAGGCCGTCTTCACGGTGAGCTGCTGCATCGCCGTCCTGGGCGTGCTGCTGCTCGCGCTCTTCGTCCGGGAGGCACCGGCGCCCGCCCCGGCCCCGGCCCGGCCCGCACTGCCGCCCGTACGCACGCTGCTGCGCCTCCCCGGCCTGCGGCGGCTGTGCCTGACGGCCGCCGCACTCGGCCTGTTCACCGTCGGCGACGCCTTCCTCTACCTGCTGCTCCAGCGCCGGCTCGAGCTGTCGGCCGCGTACTTCCCGCTGCTGCCCGTCGGCACGGCGGCCGTGTTCCTGCTGGCCGCGCTGCCCGTGGGCCGGCTCGCCGACCGGCTCGGCCGGCGCCGGGTGTTCCTCTGCGGGCACGTCCTGCTGCTCGGGTCCTGCCTGCTGCTCCTGGCCCCGGTCCCGGCCGGGGCGCTGCTGGTCGCCGGCGTGCTCGCGCCGCTCGGCCTGTTCTACGCCGCCACCGACGGGGTCCTGATGGCCGCGGCCGGGCCGTTGCTGCCCGCCGAGCTGCG
Organism: Streptomyces sp. NBC_00029; assembly: GCF_045160505.1. Taxonomy (NCBI): domain Bacteria; kingdom Bacillati; phylum Actinomycetota; class Actinomycetes; order Kitasatosporales; family Streptomycetaceae; genus Streptomyces; species Streptomyces sp. NBC_00029. The sequence goes on along the minus strand of NZ_CP108292.1, from coordinate 7,374,546 downwards.
CACGACCGGGCTCGCGGTGCTCCAGACCGCGCAGGCGCTGGCCCGGTTCGCGGGTTCGCTGCTGTTCGGGGCGGCGTGGACGCTGTGGGGGCCGGGCCGGGCGCTCGGCCTGGCGGCGGCCGGGCTGCTGCTGTCCCTGGCGGCGGTCGCCGTGTTCGGCGGGATCCGGGCACGGCGGTCGTCGTAGGGTCGGGGCATGCCGGAAACACAGCGAACTCTCGAAGGCAGGGTGGCCCTCGTGGCCGGGGCGACGCGCGGCGCGGGCCGGGGCATCGCGGTCCAGCTGGGCGCACGGGGCGCGACCGTGTACGTGTCGGGGCGCAGCACCCGGGGCAGGCGCTCGGAGTACGACCGGCCCGAGACGATCGAGGAGACCGCCGAGCTGGTCACCGCGGCGGGCGGCGAGGGGATCCCGGTGGTCGCCGACCACTTGGTCCCGGCGGAGGTGGAGGCGCTGGTCCGGCGGATCGACACCGAACAGGGCCGCCTGGACGTCCTGGTCAACGACATCTGGGGCGGGGAGCTGCTCTTCGAGTGGGAGAGCACGGTCTGGGAGCACGACCTGGACAAGGGGCTGCGGCTGCTGCGGCTGGCGGTGGAGACCCACGCCGTCACCAGCCATTTCGCGGTGCCGTTGCTGCTGCGCGAGCCGGGCGGGCTGGTGGTGGAGATGACGGACGGCACCGCCGAGTACAACGCGAGCCGGTACCGGGTGTCCTTCTTCTACGACATCGCCAAGTCCTCGGTGCTGCGCATGGCGTTCGCGCTGGGGCACGAGCTGGGACCGCGCGGGGCGACGGCGGTGGCGCTGACCCCGGGCTGGCTGCGCTCGGAGATGATGCTGGACACCTTCGGGGTGACGGAGGCGAACTGGCGGGACGCGCTCACCAAGGTCCCGCACTTCGCCATCTCCGAGACCCCTGCGTACGTGGGCCGGGCGGTCGCGGCGCTCGCCGGGGACCCGGAGGTGGCGCGCTGGAACGGCCAGTCCCTCTCCAGCGGGCAGCTCGCGGGCGTCTACGGCTTCACGGACCTCGACGGCAGCCGCCCGGACGCCTGGCGCTACATGGTCGAGGTCCAGGACCCGGACCGGCCGGCGGACACCACCGGCTACCGCTGAGCGACGGCGGTGCCCGACGCAGTGTTGCGGGCGAACGGCAGGTCCGCCGGGGCGGTTTCGCCCCCCGGGGGGTGTCCTGCCGATCAGGCCGGATCAGGGAGCTGGCTCCGGTGCCGCGGGCCGGAGTCGATCAGGCGGGCCAGTCCGTCGAGGACGCACTGGAGGCCGAAGGTCCAGAGCGTCTGGGGGTGGTAGCCGGCGACGGCGCTGCCCACCCGGCCGGCGAGCGGGTAGCGCTCGGGGTCCAGGGCCCTTCCGAGCAGCGGCTCGCTGACGGCCCACCAGTCCTCCTGGCTCTGGCGGCTGTTGTGCGCCGCGTCGTCGGCAACCCCCAGGGCGTGCGCGTGGACGAAGCCGAGGAGGTGGGCCAGGGCCGCGTCCATCTGGATGTCGGTGAGCCCGATGCCTTCGAAGGCGGCCAGTTCGTAGTCGTACTTCCCGATCACTCCGGGGCCCAGCGGCGGGCGGGTGACGGCCAGGTCGGCGATCCAGGGGTGCCGGGTGAGCAGGTCCCGGTTGTCCTCGGCCACGCGGGTGACCTTCGTCTGCCAGGGGTCCCCGTCGCCCGGTGTGCGGCGTTCCATGCGCTCGTACGCCTCGTCCAGCATGAGATCGAGGAGTTCGGCCTTGCCGGGGACGTAGGTGTAGAGGGTCATCGGCGTCACGCCCAGGCGCTGGGCCAGCGCCCGCATGGTGAGCGCGGGCAGCCCTGCCTCGTCGGCCAGCTCGGTGGCGGCCCGGACGACCGCGTCCACCGTGAGGCCCTGCCGGGGGCCGCGCCGCCCCGGCTGGGCCGGCTGCCCGGTGTCCCGCCACAGCAGCTCCAGCGTGCGGACGGGGTCGCCCGCCCCACTGCGGTCCTTCACCATGTCCGGGTCCTCCGATCGCGCGGCCAATAACTCACTACAGCGTATAGAGTACAGTGTACAAAGTAAGCTCGAGACACCGCCACGCGAGGAGTTCCGTGCAGATCGCCGCCGACAGTCATCAGGTCATCCAGGTCCGCGGAGCGCGGGAGAACAACCTCACGGACATCTCCCTCGACATCCCCAAGCGCCGGCTCACCGTCTTCACCGGTGTCTCCGGCTCCGGCAAGTCCTCCCTCGTCTTCGGCACCATCGCCGCCGAGTCGCAGCGGATGATCAACGAGACGTACACCGCCTTCATCCAGTCCTTCATGCCGAGCCTGGGCCGGCCGGACGTGGACGGGCTGCACAACCTGAGCGCCGCCATCGTGGTCGACCAGGAGCGGATGGGGGCGAACTCCCGGTCCACGGTCGGCACCGCCACCGATGCCTCCACCATGCTGCGGATCATCTTCTCCCGCCTCGGCGTCCCGCACGTCGGCTCGTCCACCGCCTTCAGCTTCAACGCCCCGGACGGCATGTGCCCGCACTGCGAGGGCATCGGGCAGGTCTCCGACATCGACGTGGACCAGCTGGTGGACCGCGAACTCTCCCTCAACGAGGGCGCGATCACCGTCCCCGGCTTCGCCGTGGACACCTGGTACTGGCAGATCATGGCCAACTCCGGTTTCTACTCCCCCGACACGAAGCTCAAGGACTTCTCCGAGCAGGAGTGGGCCGACTTCCTGCACAAGAGCCCGGTGAAGGTGAAGGCCGGCGCCACCAACTTCACCTACGAGGGCCTGGTCGCGAAGATCCAGCGGACGTACCTGTCCAAGGACCGCGAGTCGATGCAGGCCCACATCAGGACCTTCGTGGACCGCGCCGTGGTCTTCACGGACTGCCCCGACTGCGGCGGCACCCGCCTGTCCGCGGCGGCACTGTCCTCGCGCATCGACGGAATGAACATCGCCGAGTGCTCGGCGATGCAGATCAGCGACCTGGCCTCCTTCGTCCGCCGGATCGACGACCCGAGCGTGGCCCCGCTGCTCGCGAACCTGCGGGACCTGCTCGACTCGCTCGTGGAGATCGGCCTGGGATACCTCAGCCTGGACCGCCCCTCCGGCACCCTGTCCGGGGGCGAGGCGCAGCGGGTCAAGATGGTGCGGCACCTGGGGTCCTCGCTCACCGACGTCACCTACGTCTTCGACGAGCCGACCACGGGCCTGCACCCGCACGACATCCGACGCATGAACGACCTCCTGCTGCGGCTGCGCGACAAGGGCAACACCGTCCTCGTCGTCGAGCACAAGCCCGAGGTCATCGCGATCGCGGACCACGTCGTCGACCTCGGCCCCGGCGCGGGCACGGCCGGCGGACAGCTCTGCTACACCGGGGACGTGGCCGGGCTGCGCGCCTCCGACACCCTCACCGGGCGCCATCTCGGACACCGGGCGCGGCTGCGGGAGTCGGTGCGCACCCCGCGCGGCCAGCTGTCGGTCAAGGACGCGGATCTGCACAACCTGAAGGACGTCAGCGTGGAGGTGCCCCTCGGGGTACTGACCGTGGTGACCGGGGTCGCGGGCTCCGGGAAGAGCTCGCTGATCCACGGGTACCTGGCCGGGCGCGACGGTGTGGTGGTGGCCGACCAGTCGCCGATCCGCGGCTCGCGCCGCTCCAATCCGGCCACCTACACCGGCCTGCTGGGGCCGATCCGGACGGCCTTCGCCAAGGCCAACGGGGTCAAGGCGGCGCTGTTCAGCGCCAATTCGGAGGGCGCCTGCCCCAAGTGCAACGGTCTCGGGCTGGTCTACACGGACCTGGCCATGATGGCCGCGGTCGCCTCGGTCTGCGAGGAGTGCGAGGGCAAGCGCTTCACCCCCGAGGTGCTGACGTACCGGCTGCGCGGCAAGAACATCAGCGAGGTGCTGAACATGCCGGTCGCGGAGGCGCACGCGTTCTTCCCCACCGGCCAGGCACGCGCCGTCCTCGGGCGCCTGGTCGACGTCGGCCTGTCGTACCTGCGGCTCGGGCAGCCGCTCAACACCCTGTCGGGCGGCGAGCGGCAGCGCCTCAAGCTCGCCATCAGCATGGCCGAGAAGTCCTCGACGTACATCCTGGACGAGCCGACGACCGGCCTGCACATGGCCGACGTGGACAAGCTCCTGGCCCTGCTGGACCGGCTCGTCGACGACGGGAACTCGGTGATCGTCATCGAGCACCACCAGGCGGTCATGGCGCACGCCGACTGGCTGATCGACATCGGCCCCGGTGGCGGCCACGCCGGCGGCCGGGTCGTCTTCGAGGGCACTCCGGCGACGCTGGTGGCCGATGCGGACACCCTGACCGCCCGCCACCTGCGGGAGTACGTCGGCTCGTAGCGCGAGGCCGTACGCCGTACGCGGCCGCCCGCCGGATGCGGCAGGCTGCGTACGGCGCGCGCCGGCCGTGGCGAGACGACGGTGGGCGGGTCTCCTAGGAGTGCAGGCGCAGTTCGCGGTCCTCGCCGAGCGGGGCGAAGAAGCGCTCCACGTCCGCGCCGCTCACCTCGGCCAGGGTCGCCGGGGACCAGTGCGGGTCACGGTCCTTGTCGACGACCTGCGCCCGGATGCCCTCCACGAGGTCCGGCGAGGCCAGCGCGTTGCAGGAAATGCGGAACTCCTGGACCAGCACCCCCTCCAGCGTGCCGAGGGCCGCGGCACGGCGCAGCGCCGCCAGGGTGACCTTGAGGGCGGTCGGGGACTTGGCCAGGATCGTCTCGGCGGCCTCCTTGGCGGCGGGCTCCCCCTGGCCGAGCAGCCGCTCCACGATCTCCTCGACGGTGTCGGCCGCGTAGCAGTGGTCGATCCAGCCGCGCCGGTCGGCGAGTTCACCGGGCCCGGGGGTGGCGGCGTACCGCGGGAGCACCTCGTGTGCGGGCGCCCCGCCGAGGGCGGCGGTCAGTTCCGGGAGCCGGCCGGCCGGTACGAAGTGGTCGGCGAGCCCGCACAGCAGCGCGTCGGTGGCGCCGACCGCGGTGCCGGTGAGGGCGAGATGGGTGCCGAGTCCGCCGGGCGCGCGGCCGAGCAGGTGGGTGCCGCCGATGTCGGGGACGAAGCCGATGCCGGTCTCGGGCATGGCGACGCGGGAGCGTTCGGTGACGATCCGGACCGAGCCGTGCGCGGAGACGCCGACGCCGCCGCCCATGGTGATGCCGTCCATGAGGGCGACGTACGGCTTGGGGTAGCGGGCGATGCGGGCGTTGAGGCGGTACTCGTCGCGCCAGAAGTCGGCCGAGGCGGTGTTCCCGGCCTTGGCGTCGTCGTGGATGGCCCGGATGTCCCCGCCCGCGCACAGACCGCGCTCACCGGCGCCGCGGATCAGGACCTGCTGGACGGCGGGATCGTCCGCCCACGCGGCGAGGGCCTCGTCGATGCGGATCACCATGGGGTGGGTGAGGGCGTTGATGGCCCTGGGGCGGTTGAGGGTGATCACCCCGGTCCGGCCGTCGGTGTGGAACAGCACGGTGTTCGCGTCTTCGGTCTGGGCGTCTTCGGTCTTCACACCGGCCAGTATCGCCGCGGCCCGCGCCGCTCCCGGCGCCGGGCGCTCCCGGGGCGTACCGTGGTCGGCCATGAGGAAGATCGTGCTGATGGCGGGGGTGTCGCTCGACGGGTTCATCGAGGGGCCGGACCGGGACATCGGCTGGCACCAGGTGGACGAAGAGCTGCACCAGCACATGAACGACGTGCTCAGCGCGGCGGGCGGTTTCCTCAGCGGGCGCGTGACGCACCAGCTGATGGCGGACTACTGGCCGACCGCCGACGCCGATCCCGCGAACGCCGGTGCGGTGGCCGAGTTCGCCGAGATCTGGCGGTCCAAGCCCAAGTACGTGTACTCGCGCACCCTGCGGTCGGCCGAGTGGAACACCACGATCGTACGGGACGTCGTGCCCGAGGAGGTCGCCGCGCTCAAGGCGGCCCCGGGCGGCGACCTGACGCTGGGCGGGGCGGATCTCGCCACCTCGTTCCTGCGCCAGGACCTCGTGGACGCCTTCCGGATCTACGTGCACCCGGTACGGATCGGGCGTGGCACGCCGCTCTTCCAGACCCTCGACTACCGTCCGGTGACCCTGCGGCACACCGACACCCACACCTTCGGCAACGGCGTGGTCCTGCTGCGCTACGAGCGCGCTTAGGGCGCGCATCGAGTCGTGATCAATGTGCGGGTGCCGCCCGATATGCCCCTGGGTGACGTGCTGAGGTGCCGGACGCCAACGGCGGGCAGGAGTCGGGTCAACGGTCGACCAGCCGTGGACGCGGGGCCTCACCCGTGGATTCCGCGTCGGTGTCGTCGGTGCCGACCGGGCCGCGGGGAAGCATCCGGTCCAGCCACTTCGGCAGCCACCAGTTGGTCCGGCCGAGGAGTGTCATGGTCGCCGGTACCAGCACCATGCGTACGACCGTGGCGTCGATGAAGATCGCGGTGGCCAGGCCGAGCCCGAACATTTTGGTGGAGGGGTCCTCGGCGACGGCGAAGGACAGGAAGACCGCCACCATGATGAGGGCGGCCGAGGTGATGATCCGGGCGGTGCGCGAGACGCCCTCGACGATCGCCGTGCCGTTGTCGCCGGTGCGCAGGTACTCCTCGCGTACGCGGGAGAGGAGGAACACCTCGTAGTCCATCGACAGGCCGAACAGGATGGCGAAGAGGAACATCGGGATGAACGACACGATCGGAACCGTCGCTTCCAGCCCGATGAGTGCGCCTCCCCAGCCCCACTGGAAGACCGCGACCATGATGCCGTAGGCCGCGCCGATGCTCAGCAGATTCAGCAGGACCGCCTTGAGCGGTACGAGTATCGAGCGGAAGACCAGCATCAGCAGCAGGAACGACATCGCCAGCACGGCGGCGACGAACACCGGCAGGCGTTGGCTGGTGCGTCGGCCCACATCGGACAGGCTCGCGGTGGCGCCGCCGACGTGGGCCCTGGCCGGGCCGTGCCCGATCGCCGTGGGCAGCACGTCGGTGCGCAGCCGGGCGATGGTGTCGGCCGTGGCCTTGTCCTGAGGGCTGGTGGTCGGGAACACCACGAGGGTCGCGATGCCGGTGGCCCGATCGATGTGCGTCGGCGCGACGGATGCGATGCCCGGATCCGCCGCGACCGCCCCGACGAGTCGGTCCAGCACTCCCGGATCACCGGTGGGGTCCGCGGCGATGACGAGGGGACCGTTGGTGCCCGGGCCGAACCCCTCGGCGACGAGGTCGTAGGCGCGGCGCTCGGTACGGCTGTGGGGCAGTGAGCCGTCGTCGGGCAGGCCGACGCGCAGGCCGAGCACGGGCAGCGTCGCGGTCAGCAGCAGCCCCGCCGCGCCGATCGCGTACGGCACCGGGTGCCGGTTGACGTGCCCGATCCAGCGCCGCCAGCCGGCGGCGGGAGCGGCGCCCGCCGCCGGGTCCCGCCGCCGTGCGAGTCGGCCCGGCTTCCCGGTCTGCAGAGCCCGGCCGATCCGGCCGGCCCGGGCCAGGCGTGGGCCGGCGGCGCCGAGGAGGGCCGGCAGCAGCGTCACCGACGCGAGCACCATGGTCAGGACGACGATCGAGACGGCAAGCCCGCCCACTGTCATGAACGGCACGTTCGCGACCGCCATGCCGAGGATCGACACGACGACGGTTCCGCCGGCGAAGACCACCGGCCGCCCCGCCGTGGCCACCGCTCGTCCGGCCGCCTCGTGCGGATCGAGCCCGCGCGCGAGGTACTCCCGGTGCCTGGCGAGCACGAACAGCGCGTAGTCGATGCCCACTCCGAGCCCGACCATGCTGCCCAGGACCGGTGCGAAGGTGGGGACGTCCGTGACCCCCGCCAGTACCGTCATCGTGGCGACCCCGACGGTCAGTCCGAAGACCGCCATGCCGATCGGCAGCGCGGCCGCGACGAGCGAACCGAACGCCAGGAAGAGAATCGCGGCCGCGGCGACGAGACCGATCAGCTCGCTCACGCCGCCGTCGGGGTCGGAGAAGGCGTAGAAGAGGTTCCCGCCCATCTCGATGCGCAGGGGCAGCTCGGCGCGCAGCCGGTCGCCGAGATCGACGAGGGCGTCGAGGTCTTCGCCCGACAGCCGGCTCTGGTCGGGGTACTGCACCCGGACGACCGCGATCCGCCCGTCGGCCGAGACGAGGCCGCCGCGCACGGCGGTGTCCCCGCCCGCGTCGAGCGCCCCCGCCGGGTCGCTCGTGCCGAGCACGTGCGGCAGCCGGTTCACCTCGGTCCGCAGCCGCGTGAGAGCGGTGCGCGCGCCGTCGTCGTCGAAGAACGTCGCACCGCCATCGAGGGGGGTGACGACCACTTGGGCGGTCATCCCCTCCTGGCCGGTGCCTGCCCGCTCGATCAGTTCCGCGGCCCGTCGGGAGTCCAGTCCTGGAGCGGTCATCGAGTCCGCGGTCCGCCCGCCGAAGGCGACGGCGGCGAGGACGGCGAGCGTGGCGGCGATCAGCCATGCCGCGATCACCCGCCAGGGATGGCGGGCCGCACCCCCGCCCAGGCGCAACAGGACTTTCGAGAGCATCTGTTCCTCCCACCACCTCGTCGGCCGTCCTTGTACGGCCGCCGATACCGAGGCTCGTCGCCACGGCGCTCCGCGGCATCGGCCCGCGGGCCGCGGATCCGTCGGCCCCGGGGCGGAGTGACGACCCATCCTTTCGGCCGATGCGCGGCACGCCGCGGTCCCTAGGCTGAGAACCGTGCTCCGAGACGACCTGCGAACCCTGTGGACCGAACCCCGGCCGCCCGACGCGCCCGCCCGGGTGCGGCGGGACTGGGCGCTGCTCGCCGCGGGCCTTGCCGGTGTGGCGCTGGAGGCCACCCTGCGCGAGAACGTCGTGTGGCGGCCGGTGGCGGTGGTGCTCGCCGTATGGCTGTGCCTGCTGCCCCTGTGGCGCCGGACCCGCCCGCTGGCGATGGTGACGCTGGCGTTCGGCTCGGTGATCGTGCTTCCGGTGGCCTCGCTGGTCGCCGCACCGCGCGAGCCCGTCGGCCTGTACACCGGCGCGGTCGTGCTCGTGCTGGTGTACGCGCTGCCCCGGTGGGGATCGGGACGGGAGATCGTGCTGGGCGGCGCGGTGATCCTCGCGGCCGGCGCGCTGTGTTCCGTCACGGACGAGACCCCGGTCGTCGAGAACGTCGTGGGCCTCGCCTTCCTGCTGCTGCCCGGCGTGGTCGGGGCTGCCGTGCGGTTCCGGGTGACCGCTCGCGATAGGCAGTTGGAGCAGGTGCGCTCCCGCGAGCGCGAGCAGCTCGCCCGGGAACTGCACGACACGGTGGCCCACCACGTGTCGGCCATGGTGATCATCGCCCAGGCGGGCCGGGTGCTCGCGGGCACCGACCCGTCCGCCGCCGTGGAGGCGCTGGAGGGGGTCGAGGAGGAAGGGGCGCGCACGCTGGAGGAAATGCGCGCCATGGTCGCCGCGCTGCGCGACCGCGGGGTCGGCGCCGAGCTGGCGCCGCCTGCCGGTGTCGCGGATCTGGAGCGCCTGGTGCGCACCCCGCGTGGTCGCCTCAAGGTCGACCTGGGGCTCGACGGCGAGCTGGACGCGCTGCCCCCGGCCGTGGACGCGGCCGTCTACCGGATCGTGCAGGAGTCGGTGACCAACGCGCTGCGCCATGCGGTCGACGCGACCGAGGTCGTCGTCCGGGTCGCCGCGGAACGGCACATGGTGCGGGTGAGCGTGCGCGACAACGGCCGGCGCACCGGCCGGGGTCGCGACGGATACGGACTTACCGGATTGCGCGAGCGCGCGACGCTGCTCGGCGGCACACTACGAGCCGGCCCGGGTACCGACCGGGGCTGGCATGTCGACGCCGAACTGCCGAGAGCGAGGAGCGAGAGCCGTGTCCATTCGCGTCCTCGTCGCTGACGACCAGACGATCATCCGCACCGGGTTGCGGATCATACTGAACGCCCAGCCCGGCATCGAGGTGGTCGGCGAGGCCGCCGACGGACGGGAGGCGGTACGTCTGGCCCGCGAACTGCGCCCCGACGTCTGCCTGTTCGACATTCGCATGCCCGTACTCGACGGGCTCGAGGCCACCCGGCTGGTCGCCGGCCCGGGCGTCGCCGACCCGCTGGCCGTGGTCGTCATCACCACGTTCGACCTCGACGAGTACGTCTACGGCGCGCTGCGTGCCGGCGCCCGCGGATTCCTCCTCAAGGACACGGGACCGGACCTTCTGGCCCAGGCCGTACGGTCGGCGTCCGGCGGTGAGGCGCTCATTGCGCCCAGCGTCACCGTCCGTCTGCTCCAGGCATTCGCGGACCTGCCCGCCGGCCGGCCCGTGGCCCAGCCGGTCTCCCCCGTCACCGCCCGCGAGGAGCAGGTGCTCCTCGCCGTCGCTCGCGGGCTGACCAACACCGAGATCGCCGATGCACTGCACATCAGCCTCAGCACGGTGAAGACGCATCTGGCCAGCCTGATGGCCAAACTCGGCGCCCGCAACCGGGTCGAGATCGCGATGTGGGCCTACGAAACGCGCCGCATCCTCCCCGGAACCTGAGCCGGGTGCCGGGCCATGTCCCCTGAGTCCCCGCCCGGACATCAGTGCACCGGTCGGCTCACGTCGGCTCCACGCGCCTCACCCGCGCCGGAGCCGGTGGTCAGTCGCGGGGGCGGGCCCGATGGTCCCGCCATGCCGCCAGGGCCTCGGTGCGGGTTCCGTCCGGGTGCCGGGCGTGCCAGGCGCGCAGGAACCGATTGAGCTCGAACTGCGCGCCGATCTGCTGGGGTTCGGCCGCGCGTGCGCGGGTCGCGTGCCAGTGGGCGACGGCCTCGGCCAGGGTGTGGCCCGCATGCCCGGCGATGTAGTCCCGCATGAAGGCGTCGAAGTGGAAGCCGGGTCCGATCTCGCGGACGAAGTACGCGCGCAGCACCTGGCTGCAGTTCTGGCCCGGCGGGATCACGCTCGCGCCGGTGACGGGCGCGGTGAGCCGGCGTCCGGCCCGGCGGGGTGCGGGGGCCGCCGGGGCGGCGGGTGCGGGGAGTCCGTCGAGCGCGGCGGCGAGCCGCGCGGTGACGGCTACCTTGCCCCCGCCGGCCGGGAGCCCCATCTGCCGTGCGAGCGCCGCCAGTTCGGCCAGCGTCCAGTACCAGCGCAGCAGCTCGGCCCCGGTCAGCGCGGACGTCAGGGAGGGTCGGGATTCTCCGTTATTCGTACTCACGTTCCCATCCTAATCGGGATGCGGATGCGGCGAGGAGACCGGCAGGGGCTCCCCGGAAGTCGAATGCGCTCCCCTTAGTGTCGGTACCTGCCCGCACCGGATCCGCAGGAGAGTTCATGACCGTCACCGAACCGACCCCCCTCGCCCTTGGTCAGGACACCGCCCTGGTCCTCATCGACCTCCAGACGGGCATCCTCGCCCGGCCCACCGCGAAGCCGGCCACCGAGATCCTCGAGAAGGGCGTCGCGCTCGCCGAGGCGTTCCGCTCCCACCGGCTGCCCGTGGTCCTGGTCAAGGTGGCGTGGTCCCCCGACGGCGGCGACCTGCCCACCGCGAACGTGGACCGCCCGGGGCCGGCCGCCGCCCCGCCCGCCGCCTTCTCCGAGATCCCCGCCGAGCTCGCCGCCCTCGGGGACGTGGTCGTCACCAAGCGCCACTGGGGCGCCTTCACCGGCACCGAGCTCGACCTCCAGCTGCGCCGGCGCGGCATCCACCGCATCGTCCTGGCCGGCATCTCCACGAGCGTCGGCGTCGAATCCACGGCCCGTACGGCCTGGGAGCTCAGCTACGACCTGGTCTTCGCGGAGGACGCCACCGCCGACACCGACGCCGATTCGCACGCCCACACCTTCGGCAAGATCTTCCCCCGCATCGGCAAGGTCAGCAGCACGGACGAGGTCATCGCGGCCCTGGGCCCCTGACCGGCCGCGCGCCGACGGCGGTTCACCCGTAACCGTGCGGGCGTCCGCGGGTTAGCAGCGCGGAAGGCGAGGGAGTTCTCATGGCGCAGCGGCACACGACGTCCCTACGGCTGCGCCTTCGGTACCGGTTCGACAATCTGGTGGCAGGGGGAACCACCGCGCTCATCGGCTGGTTCGCCCTGGCCTGCCTCGCCGTCGTGGTCCCGGCGAGCACCGTCCTCGTATGGGCCGACCGGGCCGCCCCCGCGACCCTCTCCGGCCGGCTCACCGCCGTGTGGGTCAGTGTCGGACAGACCCTCAAGATCGGGGGCGCGGTCGGGTCCCCCCTCTACGTGCTGGCCTCCGTGGCCCTCGCCCTGGTCGCCCTGCTGTTCGTGTCCACCCTCGTCAGTCTGATCACCACCGGCATCAACCGGCGCATCATGCTGCTCCGCCGCGGCCACTCCACCGTGCTGGAGTCCGGGCACACCGTCCTGCTGGGCTGGTCCGACCAGATCTTCCCGGTGGTCGGGGAGCTGGTGGCCGCCAACGCCAACCGGCGCAGGTCGGCCATCGCCGTCCTCGCCCCGAAGGACAAGGTGGAGATGGAGGACGAGATCCTCACCTCCGTCACCGACACCGGCACGACCAGGATCATCTGCCGCAACGGCCGCACCACCGACCCCGCCGAACTGGCCCGGGTGAGTCCGCGGACCGCGAAGGCCGTGCTCGTGCTGCCGCCCGACGCGGACACCGGTGACGCCCACGTGGTGAAGACCCTGCTCGCCCTCTACGCGGCGGACCCCGAGCCCGGTGGCGCGGTGGTGGTCGCCGCCGTCCGCGACACCCGCAACCAGGTCACCGCCCGGCTGGCCGCCGGGCCCGGCGGCCACGTCCTGTGCGTCGACGACATCATCGCCCGGCTCCTCGTCCAGACCGCCCGCCAGCCCGGCCTCTCGCTCGTCTACCAGGAACTGCTCGACTTCGCGGGCGACGAGTTCTACACCGCCGCGGCCGGGGACCTCGCCGGAAGCACCTTCGGCGAGGCCCTGCTGGCCTTCACCACGTCCTCCGTGGTCGGCCTGTTGCACGCGGGGGGCGGCGTCGCCCTCAACCCGGACCCCACGACGACGATCGGCCCTGACGACCGGATCGTCCTCATCTCGCAGGACGACGACACGGCCCTGCGGGCGGACGCGTCCCCGTACGTCGACCGGGACGCGATCGTCACCGCCCGCCCCCGGACGCCCGAGGCCGAACGGCTGCTCCTCCTCGGCTGGAACCGCCGCGCTCCGCTCATGGTCGAGCAGCTCGACCGGTTCGTGAGCCCCGGAAGCACCCTGGACGTCGTATCGCTCGGCGACGAACCGACGATGTGCACCACCTCCGCGATCGCGGGTGCGTACAGCCGTCTCGAAGTGGCCTTCCGCAGCGGGGACATCACCGATCCCCAGCTGCTGGCCAAGCTGGACGTGCCGTCGTACGACAGCGTGATCGTCATCGGCGAGACCGACGTCGAGTCCGCCTCCCGGACGGCCCCGGGCCCCACCCGCGCGGTCGACCTCACGCTCGCCCCGGAGACCGGGACGGAGACGGACGACCGGACGCTGGTCACCCTGCTGCACCTGCGGGCGATCGGGGAGGCGGCGCAGCGCGAGCTGTCGCTCACCACCGAGATGTCCGACGACGGCAACAGGCTGCTCGCCCCCGCCCGGGAGGGCGCCGACTTCATCGTCAGCGGCCGGCTGATCAGCCTCCTGATGACCCAGATCTCGGAGAGCCCCTACCTCGCGGACGTCTTCGAGGAGTTGTTCCAGGCGGAGGGGAGCGAGCTCCACCTCAAGCCGGTCGCGGACTACGTGCGCACCGGTGACGAGGTGGCCTTCGCCACCCTCGTGGAGTCGGCGCGCCGTCGCGGCGAATGCGCGGTCGGCTACCGGCTGCGCGCGCAGGCCGCCACGGGCCCCGGGTACGGCGTCCACCTCAACCCGGACAAGCGGTGCCCCGTCCGGTTCGGCGAGCACGACTGGCTGATCGTGCTCGCCGAGGGCTGAGCCGGGCTCAGAGGGTGGAGTGGACCTCCAGGGCGGTGCGCACCGCGGATTCCACCGCTCCTTCGATCCACGCCGGCTTGATGGAGGTGTGACATCCGGCGAAGTGCAGGTTCCCCTCGGCCTTGCGGACGTGGGGGAAGAGCTCGGTGTGCTGGCCGGGCAGCAGTACGGAGGCCTCGCCGTAGGCGTACGGGTCGCGCATCCAGGACTGGGTGCGTCCGACGCCCGTGTAGAACACCTCGATGCGCTGCCCGAACACCTCCTGCACCCCGGCGAGCGCGCGGGGGTAGCGCTCCTCGTCGTCGAGGGAGTCCCACTTCAGGGCGTCGTCCGACCAGCTGTAGGAGGCGAGCACGACCCCGCCGGCGCTGCCCTCGACCGGGTAGGAGGGCTGGAACATGAAGCGGTTGGGGTTGTCGGTGGCCGAGCCGCCGCCGATGACGTGGGCCGCCTCGGGCTGGTCACGGCCGACCGCGCGGCAGGCCGCGTAGTGGGCCCGCTGGGCGCCGGAGATACCGCGGTTCGACACGGAGGAGTGGGCGCCGAGCAGACCGCCGTCCTGCGGGGTCTGCCCGAGCTGGTACTTGCGGTACAGGCCGGGCTGTACCGCCTCCAGCTCGCGCTTCCAGTCGGCCTCGTCGAACTCCCACCAGCGGCGGCTGAATTCCAGCAGCACCTTGGTGGCCGCGTCGTAGTGCAGCTCGGTGATCGCGCGCCGCTTGCCGTACGAGAGCGCGGGGGCGACGGGGATGTGGCGCAGCCCGGAGAAGGGCACGGTGATGATCGCGGTGTCGCCGGTGAAGGTCTCGCGCCGCACGGGGCTGCCGCCGCGGCCCTCCGAGACGGTCTCGATGCTGACCCTGCCCTCCCCGTGGGTGATCCGGGTGGCGCGGCGGTCGAGCCGTACGAGGTCCTCGACGCGGGCGTAGAGGGCGTCGGCCAGGGTGGCGGTGCCGCCGGGCAGTTCGAAGAAGGCGGTGTCCGGGCTGATCAGCGAGGCACCGATGAAGCTGTGCACGAAGGCGAGGTGCAGTCGGGAGGTGAGGTTCTCGACGGTGCCGATCAGGTCGATGGTCCGCTCGTCGAGCTTCGCCTCCTCGGTCAGGTAGCGGTACATCGACATGTGGCCGTAGCGCTGGATGACGCGCGCCCAGCCCTCGACGAGCTGCTTGTCCTTCTTGCCCTCGATCTCCTTGCGGACGGGGGCGAAGGCGTTGCGGACGATCTGCGCGGCGGGCAGGCCCTCGAAGGCCGCCGGGACCCCGAAGGACTTGTTGAGGGTGTGCGGGCTGCGCGCGTAGTCGGCGCGGCGGACGCGGATGCCGTTGACGTAGATCCAGGTGCGGTAGGCGGGGCGGCCGGAGCCGTCCACGTCGACCAGGTGGAAGCGCCGCCGCTTGAGACCGAGGCTGTCGATCAGTCCGGTGACCAGCGGGTGGCTGTCGGGGATGCGCATCGCGCCGGCCTCGGCGTACTGCTTGGGGTCGGCGAAGGGGGCCGCGGACTTCTCGTGGCCGCCGGTCCGGAAGGTCTTGATCCGGCCGCCCACCCGGTTGCCGTTGGCCTCGATGACGGTGACCTCGTGTCCGGCCTCGCGCAGCAGGTGGGCGGCGGTGAGCCCGGCGGGCCCGGCGCCCACGATCAGCACCTTCTTGCGGGTGCGGGACCGCGGCAGGCCGTGCTTCAGGAGGATGTCGGAGTAACGGGGCACCAGGGGCTCGTCGTCATCGTCCCGTACGAGGATGGCCCGGGCGATCGTGAGGCAGGTCTCCCAGTCGGGGCGCGCCGAGCCGGACGGGGCCTGCGGGGTCCCGGCGGACGCGGCGGCGACGGACAGGGCGCCGGCTCCCGCGACGGCGGCCGCACCGGCGATCACGGTCCGGCGGGACGGGCGCCGGGCGGGCGCCCGGTCGGGCTCGTCCGAGGTGCCGGGCGCGGGATCGGGTGTGGGAACGGGTTCGATGATCATGTACCAACTCTCCCGGCCCGCATGCGCCTTGAACGCCCAAAGGCACCCGGGTGGGGAACAATCACCCGGATGTGCGGTGCGGGTCGCGCGATGCTGACGAACTGGGATTCGTACCGCGGCGCAGGGTGGCGGTGCGGGGGCCGGTGCCGGGGCCGGTGCGGGTCAGCCGATGCCGCGTACCCGCTGGCTGGTGAGTTCGTACCGGGCTCCGACGACGGCCAGCTCGCCGGCCGCGGCCTTGGCCGCGAGCTCCGGTTCCGCCGCCAGCCGCTCCCGCACCAGCCGTACGTTCGCGGTGATCGCCGCGTCGATGCGCGCGGCGCCGTCGAGCGTGCGGTCGATCGCCGGGCGGATCTGATCGACCAGGTACTGCATGTGGCCCGGCAGCGGGGCGCCTCCCCCGTCGGCCCGGACCGCCGCGGCGACGGCCCCGCACGACTGGTGCCCCAGCACCACGATGAGCGGGATGCCGAGTTCGAGGACCCCGTAGGCGATGCTCCCGAGCACCGCCTCGTCCAGGACCTCGCCCGCGGACCGTACGGTCAGCAGGTCGCCGAGGCCCTGGTCGAAGACCAGTTCCGGGGGAACGCGCGAGTCGACGCAGCCGAGCACCACGGCGAAGGGGTGCTGGCCGCCCACCAGCGTCTGCCGCACCGTCCGGGTCTCGTCGGGGTGCCGTTCGTGCAGGGTCCGCCAGCGCGCGTTGCCCGCCTCCAGCTCCCGCAGCGCCGCCTCGGGACCGGCGGGCCGGACCCTCTCGGGTCCCCCGGCGAGGGGGGCGGTCGGGATCCTGGGGGAACCGGCCACCAGGCCGGCCGCCAGGGCCACCGTCCCGGTCAGCACCACCCGGAGCAGCCGGCGCCGCCCCGGGCCGCCGTGGCTTTCAGATTGAGGGGTCATATCAGGACAAACTATGCACATCCAGCCGTGAAGGGTCGGCGCCGCTTGGGGCCCGTCCGTCCTTTGGCGAAATCTTTGGCCAACGGGCCCGGCGGCTCGGCCCGCACTCAGTTGACCTGGGAGCGCGCGGCGGTGCCGTCGAGGAAGCCACCCGACTGGTGCTGCCACAGCTTCGCGTAGGCACCCTCGGAGGCGAGCAGCTCCTGGTGCGTACCGTTCTCGACGATGCGTCCGCGGTCGAGGACGACAAGCTGGTCCATGTTCGCGACCGTGCTCAGCCGGTGCGCCACCACCAGGGCCGTGCGGCCCTCCATGAGCCTCCACAGCGCCTCCTGGACGAGGATCTCGCTCTCGGAGTCCAGCGCGCTGGTGGCCTCGTCGAGCAGCAGGACCGGCGCGTCGCGCAGGATCGCCCGGGCGAGCGCGACGCGCTGGCGCTGTCCGCCGGACAGCTTGACGCCGCGCTCGCCCACCATGGTGTCGAAGCCGTCCGGCAGGGTGTCCGTGAACTCCGTGACGTGCGCGGCCTCGGCCGCGCGACGGATCTCGGCCTCGGTGGCGCCCGGCCGGGCGAAGGCGATGTTGTCCCGCAGCGACCGGTGGAACATCGCCGGGTCCTGGGGGACGTAGGCGATCAGGCTGCGCAGGTCGGCCTGGCGCAGCTGGCTGATGTCCTGGCCGCCGATCAGGATCCGGCCGGATTCGATGTCCGTCATCCGCATCAGGAGCCGGGTGAGGGTGGTCTTGCCGCCGCCGGACCGGCCGACGAGGCCGATCTTCGTCCCGCTGGGCACGTCGAGGTCGAGGCTGTCGAAGAGCGGCTTGCCGCCGCCGTGGGCGAAGGTGACCCGTTCGAAGCGGACGTCCGAGGCCCCGGGCCGCAGCGGCTCGGGCGTTGCCGGGTCGAGCACGGTCGGCGGGGTCAGCAGCAATTCGGTGAACTGCCCCGCCTCCGTCATCGAGCTCTCCAGACGGCGGTAGATCTGGTTGAACTCGAACATGATCCGCGTCGCGCTGGCGTAGTAGGTGAAGGCGACGATGACCGCCTCCACCCCGTGCTCGCCGCCGCCGAGCGTGACGGCGAGCAGCAGGCCCAGCGCGTTGGTCAGTACGGACATCGGCGCGACCACCGTGTCGATGCGCAGGTTCCCGTAGTCCCAGGAACGCAGGGTGAGCCGGCGCGACTCCGCGACGCGCGAGCGGTGTTCGGCGGCCTCGCGCTCCTCGGCGGCGAAGGCCCGGACCGTGTCCATGTTCATCAGGCTGTCGGCGACGTGGCCCGACACCCGTGCGATGGCTTCCTCGCGCTGGGCGACGAGGGTCTGGCGGCGCCGGATCAGCGGCGCCACGATCAGCGCGGTCACCGCGATCATGACCAGCAGGCCTGCCACGAGCAGCGGGTCGTACTGCCACAGCACCACCGAGGCGAACACCAGCGGTACGAAGCTGCCCATCACCGAGAACGTGAGGGTGTCGACGAACTCCTCGAAGCGGGAGGCGAAGCTCAGCACGCGTTTGGTGAGCGATCCGGCGAAGTTGTCGTGGAAGAACGCGGCGTCCTTGGCGAACAGTTCGTCCATGCCGACCACGTAGAGGTGCTCGATGCCCCGGGCGTCGAGGCGGTTGAGGCAGTGCAGCCCGACCCGCCACAGCGCCTCCGCGAGCAGCAGGACCCCGGCGAAGGTCAGGACGTACGGCAGCATGGCGTCGACGGTGGTGCTGCCGCCGCCGGAGATGCGGCCGACGAGCTTGGCGACGATGAGCGGCGCGATGTAGTTGATGCCGATGTTGCCCAGTGCCGGGAGCAGCATCGCGGGTGCGGTCAGCCGCCGGAGGCGGGCCAGCTCCCGTCCGTAGTAGCGAAGTGCGAGCAGTACCGGGCCCCTGCCCGGTGAATGTTCGGGCGATCCTGGCGTTCCCATGGCAACCCTGTGCTGTCGTGTGGCGGGAGGCTTACAGGAACGGAAGTGTCCCGCGACGGCGACGGCGCGGTCCAAGGATTTTCCCGGATGGCGGTATGTCGTACCCCTTCGTGCCCCCCGCCCGGAACGCCGGAGGGCCGTTCCGCAGTGGTCCGGAACGGCCCGTGCGCGCGGGTGCCGGTTACGGGACGGGCTGCTGCTGGGTGACGCAGTGGATCCCGCCGCCGCCGGTGCCGAGCCGGTCGATGTTGAGCTGCTCGATGGTGCGGCCCGGGTAGAGGCGGGCCAGGGTGGCCTTCGCGGCGGTGTCGGCCCGGGTGTCGCCGAAGTGGGCGCTGATGACGGCGTTGTTGCACAGGTAGTAGTTGGCGTAGGAGGCGAGGAAGTCCGGGTTGGAGGAGCGGATCTTGTAGTAGTCGGGGCCCTGGATCCGCTCGACGGACATGCGCGTGCCGTCGGCGGCGGTGGCCGCGGACAGGATCTGGTACTGCTGGCGCGCGTCCTTGGCGTACACGTCGTTGTCCGAGGCCAGGGGCATCTGGACGGCGGCCCTGCCGGGGGCGAGGAAGCGCGAGGTCGCGTCGACGTGGTCGTCGGTGATGTCCTGGCCCTTCACCCCGTCGAACCAGATGACCTTGGTGGCGCCGTACGCGGAGAGCATCGCGGACTCGATCTGCGCCTGCGTCTTGTCGGGGTTGCGGTTCTTGTTCACGAGGCTGCTGCGGGTGGCCATCAGGGTGCCCGCACCGTCCTGCTCGATCGCGCCGCCCTCGCCCACCAGGGCGGCGGCGGTGAACGGCACTCCGACGTAGGAGGCGATGCGTCCGGCGACCAGATTGTCCCTGGAGTGGGCCTGCTTCCTGCCCCAGCCGTTGAAGTTCAGGCCGACGGCGTCCAGTCCGCCGGATCCGTCGGTGCGGAAGACCGGCCCCGTGTCGCGCATCCAGCAGTCGTCGACGGGGATGGTGCTGATGACGGTGACGGTGGAGCCGCACATCGAGCGGGCCTTGGCGGCGCTGCCGGAGTTGGCGCACATGTAGACCGGTTCGTACTTGGCGACGGTGCGGGCGATGAGCGCGATGTCCTGCTGGACGCCACCGAGCGTGTTGCCCCAGATGGAGGTGCTGTCCGGCCAGGCCATCCAGGTGCGGGTGTGCCGGACGTCCTCGATCGGCACGCGGAAGGCTCCGGCCGCCGCCGGCCGGAGCGCGGCCGCCGCCCCGGCCCGCCCTTCGGTCGCCGCCAGCGCGGCCGCTGCGGCGGTGAGTCCCGCCGCCGCCAGGAATCTGCGTCTGCCCATGCCCTCGCCCGCGGGCCGGTTCACTGCGTGATCGTTCATGTGGGGGTTCCTCCGATGGCTCAACTACCCGCGGAGACTGCGGGGTTGACCGGAAAGCTAAAACTGGCCAAGCGCTCGGTCAATAGTTTGGACGAGGTCATTCCGGTGGATCACGGAAAGCCCCAGGTCGCGGACGGAAGGCTCGTTAGAGTGACGTCATGGCAGCTGTCGCGAAGGACTCCGCAGACCGGCCCGCTCCCCCCGGACGGGCCGGCCGGCCACGGGCCTCGGCGAAGGGCGAGCAGACCCGGGCACGGCTGATCGCCGCCGCGCGGACCCTCCTCGCAGGCGAGATGAGCGAGGGCTTCACCACCCGCAACGTCGCAGCCCTGTCCGGCGTTTCGCACGGGATGTGCCACTACCACTTCCAGGACCGGACCGACCTCGTCCTCGCGGTCATCACGGACATCCGCCCCGAGTGGATCACGCCCCTGGAGGCGGCGGTGTCCGGTCCCGGACCGTTCGCCGAGCGCGCCGAGCGGGTCGTCGAACTGCTCGGCCGGCCCGAGGGCGCCGAACTGTCCCACCTCCATTCCGCCCTGCACTGGCAGGCGTTGAACGACGCCCGGGTCCGCGAGAGCCTGGAGGCCGAGTACCGGCGCTGGCGCGCCTGTTTCGTCGCCCTCTTCCAGGTCCTGGCCGACGAGCGCGGCGGCCACGTGGACCCGCGCCCGCTGGGCCTGGCCGTGGCCGCCGCCGTGGACGGCCTGGCGGCCATGGATTCCCTCGGCGCCGACGGCGGTACCGGGCCGGTCCTGCGGACGCTGCTCCGTACGCTCGCCGCGGGGGTATGACCCGTGGGGCGCCCCGGCGGTACGACCCGTGGGGAGGCCCCCCTGCCTACAGCGCCCTGCGGGCCGCGGCGATCGCCTCCGGGTCCCATCCCGGGCGCGGCACCGACTCCAGGAGCAGGCGCGTGTACGGGTGCTGCGGCGCGGCCAGCACCTCTGCCGTGGCGCCCGCCTCGACGATCCGGCCGTGCCGCATCACGACGATCTCGTCGGTGACGCACCGTACGACCCCCAGGTCGTGGGTGATGAAGAGGTACCCGATGCCGGTCTGCTCCCTGATGTCCGCGAGCAGGTTGAGGATCTGCGCCTGTACGGAGACGTCGAGCGCTGCGACCGCCTCGTCCAGGACGAGGACGGACGGCTCGACGGCCAGGGCCCGTGCGATGGCGACGCGCTGACGCTGGCCGCCGGACAGCTGCCGCGGCAGGGCGTCGGCCGCCCGGGTGCCGAGCCCCACCTGGTCGAGCAACTCCCTTATCCGGCGGGTGTGATCACGGTCCGGGAAGTGCAGGCGCAGGGTCTCGCGCAGGACCGCCTCGACGGAGGTGCGCGGATCGAGGGAGAGGTACGGGTCCTGGAAGACCATCTGGACCTCGCGGGCGCGCGCCAGGCGCCGCGCACGGCCGCGGCCCTCGCCGCGCGCGGTCCGGTTGCGGCCCGCGACCACGACCTCGCCCCCGTCGGCGCGCTCCAGCCCGACGATGATCCGCGCGGTGGTCGTCTTGCCGGAGCCGGACTCCCCCACGATGCCCAGCGAGCCGCCCTCGGGCAGCACGAAGGACACGTCGTCGACGGCGCGCACGGCTCCGTAGGAGCGGCGCAGCCCCGTGACCTCCAGGACGTTGCCGGGCGTTCCCGGTCCGTTATCGGGCATCGACGGTGCTCCCTTCGAGCCGGTCGCTGTGGTGGCAGGCGGCCAGGTGTCCCGGCCGGCCCGGCGCGGCCACCGGCAGGGGAACCTGCTGGTCGCAGACCTCGGTGGCGAGCGGGCAGCGGGCGGCGAAGGCACAGCCGTGCAGTGCCTGGCGCAGGTCCGGCGGCTGGCCCTCGATGGCGGCGAGCCGGCCGCGGGGGCCGTCCATCCGCGGGGTGGAGGCCAGCAGCGCGGCCGTGTACGGGTGCCGGGGGCGCGCGAAGAGGGCCTCGGCGGGCCCGCTCTCGGCGATCCGGCCCGCGTACATGACGTAGACGCGGTCGCTGATGGCCGCGGCCAGGTCGAGGTCGTGCGTGACGAACAGCAGTCCGGTGCCGAAGCGTGCGCGGAGCCCGGCGAGCAGCGCGACGACCTCGGCCTGGGAGGTGACGTCGAGCGCCGTGGTGGGCTCGTCGGCCAGCAGGAGGGCGGGGTCGCCCATGAGGGCCGCGGCGATCACCACGCGCTGCAGCATGCCGCCGGAGACCTGGCCCGGGTACTTGCGCATCACGGACGGGTCCAGGCCCACCGCACCGAGCAGTTCGGCGGCGCGCCCGGTCGCCTCCGCCCTGCCCATGACCTTGGTCAGTGTGGCGCTCTCGGTGAGGAAGTCGCCGATGCGGCGCAGTGGGTTGACGGTGGCGCGCGGGTCCTGGAAGACCATGGCCACGGCGGAGGCGCGTACCGCGCGCAGCCGGTCGGCGCTCATGGTGAGGACGTCCTCGCCGCCGACCCGCACGGCCCCTTCGGTGACGGCGCCGGGCGGCAGCAGGCGCAGCGCGCTGCGCGAGGTGAGGCTCTTGCCGGAGCCGGACTCGCCGACGAGGGCGACGATCTCACCGGTGGCAACGGTGAGGTCCACTCCGTCGAGGACGGGCCGGGCGGTGCCGGGCAGGGTGATCCGCAGTCCCTGGATGTCGAGGGTGTGCACCGGTTTCGTGGGTTGCGGCGGTCTCATCGGGCCCTCCTGGCGATACGGTCGGCCCAGCGTTCGCCGACCACGTTGAAAGCGACCACGGTCAGCACGATCAGGACGCAGGGCAGGATCGCGGACAGCGGGTAGCCGTGCTGGATGGCGGTCTGGCCGTCGAAGACCATGCGGCCCCAGTCGGGGGTGAGGGCCGGCACGCCGAGCCCGAGGAACGACAGTCCGGCGAGGTCCATCAGGGCGTAGCCGAAGTTGATGGTGGACTGGGCGAGGACGACGGGGGCGATGTTGGGCAGGATGTGGCGCAGGCAGATCTGCAGCGCCGAGTGGCCCTGGACCTGGTAGGCGCTGACGTACGGCCGGGCCCGTTCGGCCAGGACCAGGGAGCGGGTGAGGCGGCTGACGTACGGCAGGTAGGCCACGGCCAGGGCGATGACCGGGGCGAGCAGCCCCTCTCCGTAGACCGAGATGATCAGGATGGCCAGCAGCATCCCGGGGAAGGCGAAGACGAGTTCGGTGCTGCGGGAGAGCACGGAGTCGATCCAGCCGCCCCGCCAGGCCGCCGCCATGCCGATGGCGATGCCGGCGACGGTGGAGAAGGCGACGACCCCGAGCGGCCCGAGCAGGGAGGTGCGCGCGCCGAGCAGCAGCCGGGAGAGGGTGTCCCGGCCGGCCGCGTCCACGCCGAACGGGTGCGCGGCGGAGGGCGCGGCGAGGGCGTTGCCGAGGTCGACGGCGTTGGGGTCGTGGGGCACGAGCCAGGGTGCGAGCAGGGCGGCGAGCACGACGACGGCGACGAGGGCCAGGCAGACCAGATGGAGCGGGGAACCGGCGGCGCGGATCCGGGAGAGGCCCGGCCGGCGGGTCAGGACGGCGGTCATACGGCGGCGCTCCTCGATCCGAGGGTGACCCTGGGGTCGACCAGGGGCAGCAGGAGGTCCACGATCAGGTTCACGATCATGAAGAGGGCGACGATGATCAGGGAGATCGCCTGGACGGTCGGGAAGTCCTTGGTGGTGGTGGACAGTTCGAGGAGCTGGCCGATGCCGCCGATGCTGAAGGCCGTCTCGACCAGGATGGTGCACACCAGGAGCGTGGAAACGATCAGGCCGCCGGTGGTCAGGACGGTGCCCAGCGAGTTGCGGAAGACGTGGCGCCGGATGACCTGCCGCTCGGGGACGCCCCGGCTGCGGGCGACGGTGACGTGCTCGCTGTCGAGGGCTTCGAGCATGGCGGAGCGGGTGACCCGCGCCAGCATGCCGATCAGGTAGAGCGCGAGGGCGATCGAGGGGAGCGCGAGGTGCCAGAGCATGTCCCCGAGGCCGCCGTCGCCCGCGCCGCTGCTGGGGAACCAGCCGAGCTTGACGGCGAAGAGGCCCTGGAGCAGGACCGCCGCGACGAAGGACGGGGTTCCGACGGCGAACGTCGTGGTCACGAGGATGGCGGAGTCGGTGGCCCCGCCGCGGACGGCGGCGACCCTGCCGAGGAACAGGCCGACGGCGACGACCACGACGAGCGACATCACGATGAGCATCAAGGTGGTGGGCAGGCGGTCCGCCAGCAGGCGCGAGACGTCGGTGCGGTAGGTGATGGACCGTCCGAAGTCGCCCTGGAGTACGTCGCCCAGCCACCGGAAGTAGCGCAGCAGGAAGGGATCGTCCAGGTGGTACTGGGCGTTGATCGAAGCGAGGGCCTCCGGGGAGGCCGAGCGGCCGGCGAGCAGGAAGCTCGCCGGGTTGCCCGGTGCCAGGTACATGGCCGCGAAGACCACGAACGAGGCGGTCAGGAGGGTGGCGGCCATCTCCGCCACCCGCCGTATCGCGAATCTGGCGAAACTCACTGCGAGGCCCCCACGTCGGCGGCCCACGGGTAGTACATGTACGAGATCGTGGTGGGGGCGCCGGTGATCCGCTTGTTCAGGAACAGCGCGGTGGGCCACTCGGCGACGGGGATCCACAGCAGCTGCTCCGAGGCGTGGTGCTGGAGCTTCGCCTCGATGTCCATCCGCTGTTCGGTCGGGTAGACGGCGCTCGCCTGGTCGACGAGCTTGTCGTACCCGGGGTCGCTGTAGCCGGCGAAGTTCATGTACGCGCCGGTCTTGAAGTTCTGCAGCAGGTCGAGCGGGTCGGTGATCGAGTCGTAGTAGGTGAGCGGGAACATGTCGATGCCCTCGCGCGCCTGGGGGTCGGTGAACAGCGCGGTGAAGGCGTTCGGGGCGATCGTCTTCAGCTGGATGTCCAGGCCGATCCGGGTGCCCGCCGCCTGGACCGCGGTGGCGAGGAGGGAGACGTCCTGGCCTATGGAACTGGTGGCCACGGTCAGGGTCTTGCCGGTGGCGCCGGCCTCCTTGACCAGGGCCTTGGCCTTCTCGAGGTCCTGGCCGGTGGGCGGCAGGCTGTCGAAGGCGGTCTTCAGGGTGCGCTCGGGGGCGGCGGCCCACGCGGCGCGGGTGGTGAGGGAGTTGGTGACGGTGCCCGCCCCGCCCAGTCCGGCCTTGACGAAGCCGGTGCGGTCCAGCGCCAGGGACAGCGCCCGGCGGACGCGGATGTCGCCGAGGGGGCCCTGCATGTTGGTGATGTTGACGTTGACCGTGCTCAGGCCCTCGCCGAAGTAGAGGGTGCCGGCGCCGCTGCCCTTCAGACGGGCGTAGCTCTCGGTGGGGATCAGGTAGCCGCCGTCGGCCTCCCCGCTGAGCAGGGCGTTCGTACGGGCGGAGGGGTCGGTCAGGACGCGGAAGACGGCCTTCTTCGATTTGGCCCTGGTGCCCCAGTAGCCGTCGAAGCGCTCCAGCTCGATCGACTGGCCCTTGTTCCAGGTGCCGAGCTTGAAGGGGCCGGTGCAGCCGAGGCCGCCGGTGGTGCCGTAGTCCTTGCCGGCCGCTTCGACAGTGGCCCTGGACGCGATCACTCCGGCCGCGGTGGCCATGTACTGGGGGAACTGCGAGTCGGGCTTGCTGAGCTTGACGGTGACCTGGAGCGGGCCGCTCTTGGTGATCGAGGCGACGTTCTGGAACACCTGGGCCCAGGCGGCGGCGTTGTCGGGGTCCTTCTGGCGGCCGAGGCTGAAGACCACGTCGTCGGCGGTCATCTCCTTGCCGTCGTGGAAGCGCACGCCGGGGCGCAGGTCGTAGACCCAGGTGGTGGGGTCCGGGTTGGACGCCTTCTGGGCGAGACCGGGCTCCGTGGTGAGGCCCGGGGTCCAGCGCATCAGGCTCTCGCACACGTTGGACAGGACGGTGTTCTGCGGGTAGTCGAAGGCAACCGTGTAGTCGAGGGTGGGCGGCTCGGCGTACACCGCCCAGGTGAAGGAGTCGATCTCACCGCGGGCCTCGGGGGTGGAGACCGCGAGCTTCACGTCGGTGATACCGGCGGCCTTGTCCTTCGGCGGGCCGGAGCAGGCCGCGAGCAGGGAGATGGACGTCAGGGCGGCAGTCGCGGCCGCGGCGGCGGAGCCGAGCCGGGCGCGCCGGCCGTGGCGGCGTCTGCCGGTGCGGGTGCCGGTGCGGGTGCCGGGCGGGGAGGTGGTCATCGTCGCGCTCTCTATTCCGTGAGGGTTGCGGGGGGAGGAGCGGGCGGACCGCCGGAGCGGTCCGCCGGGAGCGGCCGGTTTCCCGGGTCAGACGGTGGTCCGCGCGGTGGGGATCTGCTGGGTGATGCAGTGGACGCCGCCACCGCCGAACGCGATGGCGAGCGCCCGGACCCCGACGACCTTGCGGCCCGGGTAGGCCGTGGCGATCACGGCGAGGGCCTCCTCGTCCTGCGGCACACCGGCCACCGGGACGACCACGCCACCGTTGGCGACGTAGTAGTTGAGGTACGACACCTCGATCTCGCCCTCGGCCACGTCGGCGAAGGCCGTCTGCGGCACGTCGATGATCTCCAGCCGGCGGCCGCGGGCATCGGTGGTGGCCTCCAGCACCGCGCGGTTGGCGCGCATCCGGGCGTAGTCGGGGTGGTCCGGGTCGGAGGGCAGGGAGACGACGACCGTGCCGGGGGCGGCGAAGGCGCAGACCCCGTCGACGTGACCGTCGGTCTCGGTGTCGAGCAGGCCGCCGTACGGGAGCCACACCACCTTGGAGACCCCGAGCCGGGACTTCAGCTCGGCCTCTATCTGGTCGCGGTTCATGCCCGGGTTGCGGTTGGGATGCAGGAGGCACTGCTCGGTGGTGATCAGCGTGCCCTCGCCGTCGACGGTGATCGCCCCGCCTTCGAGGATCATGCCGGAGGGGATGCGGTCGACGCCGAGGTGTTCCAACAGCAGGCCGCTGATGCGGTCGTCGGCGTCGAACGGGTGGTGCTTGCGACCCCAGGCGTTGAACCGGAAGTCGACTCCGGCCCGGTTGCCGTCGCCGTCGAGGACGAAGAGCGGGGCGGAGTCGCGGAACCAGGAGTCGTCGAGCGGCAGCTCCACGACGGTCACACCGTCACCGTCACCGTCGCCGCAGAGCGCACGGGCGTCCTCGCCGAAGCCGGGCGGGGCGACCATCGTCACGGGCTCGAACGCGGCGATGGCGCGGGCGACGTTCGCGTACTCCTCCTTCACCTCGGCGAGCACGCTGCCCCACAGGTCCTCGCGGGTGGGCCAGGCCATCAGACAGCCGTCGTGCGGGGACCACTCGGCGGGCATACGGAATTCGGTCATCAGATGTCTCATTTCTTGCGTAGGTGGGAGTCTTCCACTCGACTGAAAATTCAGTCAAGAGCGAAGTGGGGGCAAGGAAGGGAGCACGGGAGGGGAAGCGGGGCCTGGAGGAAGTGGCCGGAGAAGTGACTAGAGGAAGTAGAGGCGGTTCAGGGAGACCTGCTGGGCCGGCTCGGAGCGCAGGGGCTCGCCGTCGAGCGTCACGAGCCCGGTCCGGGCGTTGACGTCGACATTGCCGAGCCGGTCATTGCCGATCATGTTCTTCGGCCCGATGCCGCGCGTGCCGCGTACGGCGACCCGGCGGCGCCGGGTCGCCATGGCGCCGGAGCTGCCGGACTCGGCGGCGGCGCGGCTGACGAAGGCGACCGAGAGGTCGGCGGGCGCCGCGCCGTGGGCGCCGAACAAGGGGCCGAGAACGAGCGGTTCGCAGCAGTCGGTGGCGGCGTTCGGATCGCCGGTGACGCCGTAGGCCGGGAAACCGGACTTGAGCACCATCTGGGGCTTGGCGCCGAAGAACGGGGGGCGCCAGAGCACGATGTCGGCGAGTTTGCCGACTTCGATGGAGCCGATCTCGTGGGCGAGGCCGTGGGCGATGGCGGGATTGATGGTGAGCTTGGCGATGTAGCGCAGGACGCGGGCGTTGTCGTCGCCGTCACCGTCGCCGTCCATCGGGCCGAGCTCGCCCTTCATCTTGGCGGCCATCGCGAAGGTGCGGCGGATGGTCTCACCCGCCCGCCCCATGCCCTGGGCGTCGGAGGAGGTGATCCCGATGGCCCCGAGGTCGTGGAGCACGTCCTCGGCGCCCATGGTCCCGGCCCGGATCCGGTCACGGGCCATGGCGGCGTCACCGGGCAGGTCGGGCTTGAGGTCGTGGACCGAGACGATCATTCCGTAGTGCTCGGCCACCGCGTCCCGCCCGAACGGCAGCGTCGGATTGGTGGAGGAGCCGATGACGTTCGGCACGCCCGCCATCTTCAGCACGTTCGGGACGTGACCGCCGCCGCAGCCCTCGATGTGGAAGGCGTGTATGGTCCGGCCGTCCAGCACCCGCAGGGTGTCCTCGACGGACAGGCACTCGTTCAGACCGTCACTGTGCAGGGCCACCTGCACGTCGTACTCCTCGGCCACCCGCAACGCCGTGTCCAGGGCCCGGGTGTGCGCCCCGAGGTCCTCGTGGACCTTGAAACCGCAGGCACCGCCCTCGGCGAGCGCCTCGACCAGCGGGGCGGCGTCGGAGGAGGAGCCGCGGGCGAGGAAGCCGATGTTGACGGGCCAGGCGTCGAAGGCGTTGAACCCGTGTCTGAGTGCCCAGGGCGAGTTGACTCCGACACCCCAGCTCGGCCCGATCTCCTGCCCGATGATCGTCGTCACGCCACTCGCGAGGGAGGCTTCCATGATCCGCGGGGAGAGCAGGTGGACGTGGGTGTCCACCGCCCCGGCGGTCGCGATCAGGCCCTCACCCGAGACGATCGTCGTGCCGGTGCCGACGACCACGTCGACGCCGTCGAGGGTGTCGGGGTTGCCGGCCCGGCCGATCGCGTGGATCCGGCCCTCGCGGATACCGATGGAGACCTTGCGGATACCGAGGACGGCGTCGATGACCAGCACATTGCTGATGACGACGTCGCAGGTCCCGCGGACCGCGGCGGCCTTCAGGTGCAGGCCGTCGCGGGCCGTCTTCCCGAAACCCGCCAGGAACTCGTCGCCGGGCCTCTGCGCGTCGTGCTCGACGCGGACCGTCAGCCCGGAGTCGCCCAGCCGCACCCGGTCCCCGGCACGGGGGCCGAAGACGGACGCGTACTCGTGCGGGTCGATGTGCCGGCTGCCCGGCGCACAGTGATCGCTGTGCGGGGTCTTCTTGCTCACGCCCGGTCTCCGTCCTCGTGTTCGGCGACGACTCCCAGGTAGCCGCACGCCGCCGCCTTCGCCAGCGCAATTGCCTTGGCTCCGGGTGCGTCCAGGGGTCCGTCGACCAGTCCCGCGAAGCCGATCGCGATCCGGTCCCCGCCCACGGGGACGAGGCCGACCTCGACGCTCGCGCCGGAGTCGAAGCGGGTGGACGAACCGGCGGCCACGGCCAGCCGCATCCCGTAGGCCGCGGCCCGGTCGAAGTCGAGCCGAGGGTTCGCCTCGAAGAAATGGAAGTGCGAGGTCACGCTCACCGGCACCGCGGCGGTGTTGCGGACGGTGAGGGTGACCACCGGCTCCGGCGCGGCCACGGCGTCCGAGGCGGGCAGGACCGCGCCCGGGGCACAGTCGTCGCGCTCCACGGCGCCGAAGGGCTCACTGATCGCGGCCAGCCGGGTGCCGTCCTCGAAGACGGCCTCGACCTGGATCTCGGTCACGATGTCGACGACCCCGGGGAGCACGTCGTCAGGGCCGAGGACGCCACGGCCCCGCTCGAGGGCATCGGCCAGGCGAAGGCCGTCGCGCGCCGCCTCGCACACCGTGTCCGCGATCAGCGCGGTCGCCTCCGGCACGTTGAGCCGCAGGCCGCGGGCGCGCCGGGCGCGAGCCAGCTCGGCGGCGGTGAAGAGCAGCAGCCGGTCACGCTCGGTGGGAGTCAGGGGCATGACGTCCCCCGGCCGTCCCGCCCGGCGTCGGGGCCGGTCGAAACCATCATGGTCATTTCCTTCCTCCGGAAGGGCGGGCGAGGGTACGGCCGGGGGCCGGGGCGTCGCCCGTCCGGATGTGTGGTGCACGAGGCGGCGGCCGAGGGCCGGTGGCGCGCCGGGGGGACGCCTCAAGGGGTGCGTCGAGGAGATGCGGGCCGGGACCGGGCCCGTGAGGTGGCACGGGCCGGCCGGCGGTCCGACGGGCGGGAGGTTCGGCCCGCCTGCTCGGAATCCTCACTCTGGCATTGACTGAAAATTCAGTCAAGAGGCTGGACAGGCCCGGGTCCGCAAGGTTTCACGGGAGTCACCCAGGCGTCGCGTGGGAGACCTGCGCGAGACGCACAGGGGCGGGCGGGGAGTTGCGCGGGGTCCTGCAGGGGCCGGCACGGGGCGCGTACGGAGCCTGCGCGCGGCCGCGGGGAACTGCGCGGGCCCGTCCGGAGCCGGCCCCGGCCGAGCCGGGGCGCAGCGACGGCACGGACCCGGTCCGGCGGGGGTCAGCCGCGCCCGAGACCCGCCAGTTCGGCCGCGATGGCGCCCCGCATCAGCTCGCGGGCATGGTCGATCCTGATGCCCCCGCTCAGCCAGCGCATGCTCAGGCCCTCCAGCAGGGCGGTGAGCCGCTCGGCGGCGGCGGCGAGCGCGGAGGCCGGGACCATCGGCTGGACCTGGCCCAGCAGCGCGGCCACCTCCTGGACCCACACCAGCGTCGCCCGTGCGAGGTCCTCTCGCAGCACCTCGTCGAAGACGGCGCTCGCCCGCAGTTCGCCCCAGGCCGAGCTGTTCTCCCGTACGTGCACGGTGTCCTGGAGCTCAAGGAGGAGGGTCTCCTCCAGCTCCTCGCGCGGGGTGAGCGGCGGTTCGTCCGGGTCGCGCTCGGTCGTGTAGCGCTCGGCGCGGTCGTTGATGAACTCGAGCGTCTGGCGCAGGACGCCCGTACGGTCCTTGAAGTGGTAGTAGATCAGGGCGGTGGACACGCCGGCCTCGGCCGCGAGTTCCTCCACGCGCAGCCCGCGTACACCGCGCCGGGCGATCACCCGGGCGGCGGCTTCGAGGATCTGAGTACTACGAGACGCCATGCTCCGCACCCTACCGGGGTGATCGGCCGCGTATGTACGCGGCCCGTCACCAGGAGTGCCGACCGGCGGGCGGGCCGCCCCGGCGGGCGGGACCGTCCGCGCGGGCCGGGGCGGCCCGGCCATCAGAGCGCCGGCGGCACGGCCGGGTGCGACTGGGTGGCGCAGTGGATCCCGCCGCCTCCGGAGGCGATGCCGTCGATGGAGAGCTGTTCCACCCGGTGGCCCGGGTAGGCGGCCTGCAGGATGGCGTACGCGACGCCGTCGGCGTATCCGTCGCCGAACTGGGGCGCGATCACGGCGCCGTTCGCCGTGTAGTAGTTGGTGTAGCTCGACAGGAACTCCTCGCCCCGGCCGCGGATCTCGCGGCGGTCCGGTCCGGGCAGCTCGGTGATGGCCAGGCGGCGGCCATGGGCATCGGTGGCGCTCTGCAGGGCCCGCTTCGTCTCCTCGTAGACGGCCACCCACTTCCTGTCCGCGCCGGGGCCGGGCTTGTCGAGGATGACCCGGCCCGGGGAGATGAACCGGGCCAGGCAGTCGATGTGACAGTCGGTGATGTCCTGGCCCGCGAGGCCCGGCACCCAGATCACCTTGTCGATGCCGAGCGCCGTCCTCATCGCCTGCTCGACCTGGGCCTGGCTCATGCCCGGGTTCCGGTTGGCGTTCACCATCGAGCTGACCGTGGCCAGCAGGGTTCCTTCGCCGTCGGTCTCCAGCGAGCCGCCCTCGCCGACGAAGCCCGCCCGGATCCGGTTCACCTCGTACTCGGCGAGGAGCGTGCGGGCCGCCGCCGCGTCGTTGGCGAAGGGCTGGGCGTACGTCGTACCGGCCTTGCCCCAGCCGTTGAAGTTGGTGTCCACACCGGCGACTGCGCCCGGGGCGACGACGAAGGTGGGGCCGAAGTCCCGGATCCAGAGGTCGTCGTTGGGGATGTCGATGACCTGGATGCCGTAGTAGGCGCCCATTCCGCACTGGTAGCGGGCCTCGGCGGCCTGGCCGGGGCGGGCCAGCACCACGACCGGCTCGTAGCGCGATATCGCGTGGGCCACCTCGGCGATGTCCCTGCGCACCGCACCGAGTCCGCTGTCCCACACCGACGCGAGGGCCGGCCAGGCCATGTACGTACGGACGTGCCGGTCGGTCTCGGCGGGCATGCGGAGCGTCGCGCCCGAGCCGGCCTGCGCGGCCGAGGCCGTCGGCGCCAGGGACGGGAGGGCGGCGGAGCCGAGGGCCGCGAGGGGAAGGGCGGCCGCGCCGAACTGGAGTACTCGGCGGCGAGAGGTGCGGGGGTTCGTATCCATGGTGACTCCCTGATGAGGAGGGGCGGGATGAACGGCATCCTCGCCCTAACTGAAAATTCAGTCAACCTCTCCCGCGTGTCACCCGGGAGGACAGAACCGGTTCCACTTCCCGGGATCAGCCCTTGCGGAAGTGCTCGACGGAGATCGTGACGGAGCCTGCGGCGGTCGTCTCGACGAGCCGGACGATCGCAACTTCCTGCAGGTCAGGGCTTCGCACACAGAAGGGACGCTCCTGCGCGAGCGCCTTGAAGGGCAGGGTCGTCACGGGGCGGGTCTCGATCCCCCGCGCGCAGTCGTCCGGGGTCAGCTCTCCGTTTCCGTCGGCGACGAAAGCGTCGGACTCCTCGGACAGCAGGAACGCGTCGGAGCCGCGGGCGAGGTACCAGGCGGCCGTCTCGACGGGGACCACCTTCCCGGCGCGAAGGTCGAACTCGTAACCGGAATCCGGAACGGTGAGCTCGGCCTGCGGGTATCCGGGCGCGTACGAGGAGGCCGTCGGCGGCCGGGGCGGGGAGGCGGCGGGTTCGGCCGCGGGGGCGTCGCCCTCCTCCGGGGGGAAGCCGAACCAGTAGGCCGCGCCACCACAGGCCAGCAGGGTCGCGAGAGCCAGGCCGATCACCGGCAGCCGCCGCGAGCGGCGCCGGTCGCCGCGCGCGGGGGCGGGTACCGGCCCCGCGGGGGCCGCCGGAACCGGGGCCGGGCCCGGCACCCGGCTCGGGGCCGAACCGGCAGCCGGATCCGGATTCAGCCCCGGGACCGGGCTCGGGCTCGGGGCGTACGGCATCGTCCCGCCCGGCCCCGTGACGGAGTACGCGGCTGCGGGCGCAGATGCCGACGCAGCTCCCGGCACCGGCACCGACGCGGATACGGACGCCGTTGCGGTCGCGATCGCGGTCGCCCGGAGGTGTTCCGGTACGGGCGGTTCCGACCGGCCGGACCGGTCCGCGTCCGCCCGCCCCCCGACCTCCTCCCGCACGGGCCGCGGCAGCCAGCCCTCGGTGAACTCCGGCCGCGGACCCACGAGGGGGTGGGCCTGGACGGCCGCGATCAGACCGGCGGTCGTGGGACGGTCCTCCGGGCGCTTCGCCAGGCACCACGACAGCAGTTCGTGCAGCTCCCCGGGGATCCGGCCGAGGTCCGGGTGCTCGTGGACCACGCGGTACAGCGCACCGGACTCCGGCCCGTTGCCGAAGGGCGGCACCCCGCCCGCGACGTACCCGGCGAGCGCCCCGAGCGCGAAGACGTCGGTCGCGGAGGTCACCGGGCGGCCCAGGGCCTGCTCGGGCGCCATGAACGCGGCGGTGCCGATGCTCAGACCCACCCCGGTGAGCGCGGCGGCGTCGGCGGCGCGCGCGATCCCGAAGTCGATCACCCGCGGGCCGTCCCCGGCGATCAGGACATTGGCCGGCTTGAGGTCCCGGTGGACGACGCCCACCCGGTGGATCTCCTGGAGCGCCTCGGCGATGCCCGCGACGAGCAGGAGCACCGTACGCACCGGCAGCGGTCCGTGGCGCTGGACGACCTGGTGCAGCGAGGGGCCGGGTACGTAGGCCGTGGCGAGCCACGGGGTGTGGTCGTCCTCCCCCGAGTCGACCACCTGCGCCGTGAAGAGGCCGTGGATCCGGCGGGCGCTCGCCACTTCCCGGGCGAAGCGCTCGCGGAACTCGGGGTCCGCCGCGAACTCCCGCCGCACCGCCTTCAGCGCGATGGGCCGGCCGCCCGGCGTGTACGCCAGGTAGACCACCCCCATGCCGCCGGAGCCGAGCCGGGCGTGGAGGCGGTAGCCGCCGATCTCGTGGGGGTCGTCGGCGGACAGGGCCGTGAGGGCGGACTGTGCGCCGGGGGGCGGTGCGAACATGCGGCGGCTCTTTCAACGATGCGGCAATGACTGACCTGGGGCGCATCGTGCCGCTAACTAAAGTTTCAGTCAATGTGTGACAATGCGAGACGCACACCGCCGGAAGGGAGGATCGCCGAGTGTCGGATCGCAGAAGGGCCATCCTGGAGGGCGCCGCCCGGGTCATCGCGCGGCGCGGGGTACGGGGACTGCGGGTGAGCGACCTGGCGGCCGAGGCCGGCGTGTCGACCGCCCTGATCTACTACCACTTCAAGGACCGGACCGGCATCCTGCGGCAGGCCCTGGCCTTCATCACCGACCGGGCCGACCGCTATACGGGCGCCGCCGACGCGGCGGGATCCCCGCCCGCCACCACGGACCCCCGGCAGCTCCTGGAGCGGATCCTGCTGCTCGAGTTCCAGGACCTGCCCGAGGTGCGCGAGAACAGCACGGCCTGGGGGGAGCTGCGGGCCCACACGATCTTCGACCCGGAGCTGCGCGACGAGCTCGGCGCCGCCGGAGCGGCCTGGGTGGAGGAGGTCGCCGGCCTGCTGGCCGCGGTGTGCCCCGCAGCGCCGCCCGCCGCCGTCACCCCCGCCGCGGAGCGGCTGACCGCCCTCCTGGAGGGGCTGAGCGGCCGCTGGCTGAGCGGTCTGCTGCCGGTGGGGCACGCCCGCGACCTGATGCGCGGGGCGATCGGAGTCGAGATCGCCCTGCTCCGTTCCTTCGAATCGCAAATTGACTGAATTTCCAGTCAGTGCAACAGTGGACGACATCCGGGCGCACCACTTACCCGTGCGTACCGGACGTTCTCGGTGCAAAGCGTGCACCCTTTGGATAGGGCCCGGCCCGCCTGCCTGTGCCACGCCTCCCGTGCCCGCCCTGGCCGGACGCCCCTCGCGCTCCGCCAGCACACGATCGGAGTCCCCCCGTGTCGTTCACTCCCCCCACCCGCCGGACCGTTCTCCGTACCCTCGCCGGGATCGGCGCCGCCGTCTTCGGCGCCGCGGCCTGCGGCCCCGCGGAATCCGGCGCGCAGCCCGGCGCCGACGGCTCCCCGCAGCCCGGCTCGGGCGGTGAGCGCCGGCTCGGCGCCGAGTGGGAGAGCCACACCCGCACCTTCATGTCCTGGCCGGCCCTCACCTCGGTCTGGGAGCAGGACCTGCCCTACGTACGCGAGGACATCGCGCGGATCGCCCGCGCCGTCGGCGGCTACGAAGAGGTGATCATGATGGCCCGCCCCGACCAGGCGGACGCCGCCCAGCGCGCCTGCGGCTCCCAGGTCGAGGTCATCCCCCTGGCCGTCGACGACCTGTGGGCCCGCGACACCGTCCCCGTGTTCGTCGAGGAGGGCGGCAAGGTCGTCGGCGTCGACTTCAACTTCAACGGCTGGGGCAACAAGCAGGAGCACACGAACGACGGCCAGGTCGGCCGCCTCCTGCTCCAGAAGTACCGGATCCCCCGGGTTCAGGCCCCGCTCGTCGCCGAGGGCGGCTCCTTCGAGACCGACGGCGAGGGCACCCTGCTGATCACCGAGAGCTCGATCGTCAACGACAACCGCAACAAGGGGAAGTCCCGGGACACGATCGAGGCCGAGCTCAAGCAGACCCTGGGCGTCGAGAAGGTCATCTGGCTGGCCGGCGTACGCGGCGAGGACATCACCGACGCGCATGTGGACAGCCTCGTACGCTTCACCGCCCCCGGCGTGGTCCTGCTGGACCGCGCCCACCCCGGCACTCCGGCGGACTCCTGGTCCCGCTCCGCCGACCAGGCGAAGTCCGTCCTGTCGAAGGCCACGGACGCCCGCGGCCGCCGTTTCGAGGTCATCGACCTGCCGCAGCCCGACCTGAACCGGATCACGGGCGAGGGCGACGACTTCGTCTCCACGTACGCCAATTTCTACGTCGCCAACGACTCCGTGTTCATGCCGCAGTTCGGGGACCGCAAGGCGGACGACCGGGCCCGCGGG
Organism: Streptomyces sp. NBC_00029; assembly: GCF_045160505.1. NCBI lineage: Bacteria > Bacillati > Actinomycetota > Actinomycetes > Kitasatosporales > Streptomycetaceae > Streptomyces > Streptomyces sp. NBC_00029. Next base: position 7,338,455 of record NZ_CP108292.1, on the reverse strand, counting down.
ATCCTGCGCGAGCACTTCCCCAAGCGGGACGTCGTACCGGTGAAGATCGACACCATCGCCTCGGGCGGCGGCGGCATCCACTGCTCGACCCACGACCAGCCCGGCAAGCCCGCAGCCTGACCTCCCCGCCGCCCGAGATCCCCGTACCCCGCGCACCACCGGAGCGTCCGTGTCCGACTCCCACCGCACCGTACGAAGCGCGCCGTTGCCGCGCCGCGTCCCGCTGCTGCCGGGCCTCCTCGTGATCGCCATCGTGGCGGCGGTCACCGTGGGAGCCTGGCTCCAGTTCGGGGAACGCCAGGCCCTGGACACGGTGTACACGGCGGGGCGCTCCGACCGGGACCGCATCGACGTCGACGCCACGATCCAGCGCGTGGACGCCGCCGGCCGGGAGATGACCCTGCGCGTCCTGGTCACGCCCCGGGGCACCCTGGCCGAGGCCGGCGGGGTCTCCCCCGTGGAGGACCTGACGGTTCAGACCTCGACGGCCACCCGGGGCGACCTCGCGTTCAAGGCCCACCAGCGCATCTCCACCATGGACGTCCCCGTGGCCCTGACGGGCGGGTCGATCACGGACTACCCCTTCGACTCCTACGGGGCGGACGTCGAGTTCGGTGCGGTGCTCGGCGGCGAGAAGGTTCCGGTCCGCGTCACGCTCTCCAACAACGACGTGCTGTTCTCCGCGACCGTCGACGCCTCGACGGCGCAGGACATCGCGGTCCTCGACATCGGGCTGGCCCGGTCCAACAGCGTCTTCGTCTTCGCGGTCTTCATGATGCTGGCCATGTGGGCGCTCGCCGTCTCGGTGCTGATCGGCGGCTGGTACCTGGTCACCCGCCGCAAGGGCCTCACCTGGCCCGCGCTCGGCTGGATGGCCGCAACGCTCTTCGCCCTGGCCGCCTTCCGCAACACGGCCCCCGGAGCCCCGCCCATCGGCTGCCTGCTCGACTACATCGCCTTCCTCTGGGCGGAGACGGTCATCGCGTTCTGCCTCATCACGGTGGTCATCACTGGCATCCGGGCCGAACCCCGGACCGGAGCCCCGGCCGCCGCACCTGCGGACGCGCCCACGGAGGGATCCACGACGCAGTCCCCCTGACCGCCGTCCGCGGCGAGCGCCCTCGCGCCGGAGGAGCGCTCAGAGCTCGTCCGGGGCGGGCGGCAGGGCGGTCGGGCGGCGGCCCGCCCGGCGCGCCTCCAACGCCTGCTTCGCCTCCGGCCATTCCGGCCGGGTGATGCTGTACACCGCCGTGTCGCGGATCCAGCCGTCCCGCATGACCATGTGGTGCCGCAACACGCCCTCGAGCGTCGCGCCCAGCCCGGCGATCGCGGCCCTCGACCTGGCGTTGCGCACATCCGTGAGCAGCTCGACCCGGTTCATCCCCATCGCCTCGAAGGCGTGCGTCAGCATCAGCAGCTTCGCCTCGGTGTTCGCACCGGTCCCCTGCCGCGACGCCGCCAGGTAGGTCCAGCCGATCTCCAGCCGCCGCTGCGCAGTGTTGATCATCATCAGCCGGGTCGATCCCAGTACCCGTCCCGTCGCAGCGTCCACCGTCGCGTACGGGATCTGCGTACCCTCGACGCGGGCCGCCGTCGCCTCTTCGATGAAGCCGCGGACATCGTCCGGGTGCGGGACGCTCGTCACCGCGAGCTCCCACAGACTGCCGTCGCGGACCGCCTCGCAGAGCCCGTCGTGGTGCCGGAGCTCCAGCGGCTCCAACCGGACCCGCTCCCCCACGAGATGCACCGATTCCACCGGCTCGACCGCCCCCGTCGCCCGCTCCATGCCCGGCTGTCCCCTCCCCGCGTCCACCACGACGCACCGACCCTATCCGGCCCGTCGTCATCCCGTTCGAAAGGGACCGACTCCCTGTCACTGTCCGCCGTGCAGCCGTGGGCATACGGCTCGGGCAGGGGCGTGCAGCCCGGCAGGAGCACGGCACCGTAGGCTGCCCGGCATGCACAACACGCTGACGGAGCACGCCCGGTGTCTGTACGAGGACGCAGACGGGGACGGTTACCGACCCGCGCCGGGGTGCACCAGCGAGCACGCCGAGTTCTACTTCGTCGAAGCACTGACCTTCGCCGACCCCGACGCCCTCCTCACCATGCTGCGGGAGCTGTGTCCGGATGCGGCCGACGGATACCTGCCGGCCCGGATCCGGAACCTGGCCTATCGGCTCGTCCTCCTGCAACGGCCGGACGAGCCGGCGCTGTTGCGTGAGGCGGCCCGGAGCCTGTCCGTGCACGCCCCGGACGGGAACGCCATCGCGGCGGCCCTGGAAGGACGGGCCGACGCCCTCGATGCGGCCCGGCGCACGGCCTGAGCCGCGGTGCCGGTGCCGGTGCCGGTGCGCCATCGGCGGGAGCACCGGGCCGGGTCTGCGGACACCCGCCGGGTCAGCTCCCGGTGTCCGGCTCGTACGGGACGTACTTCGCGTCGGTCCCGGGCCAGTCACGGGCGATGAACGGCGGGCGGTCGATCCGGTCGAAGCACCGCAGGAGGAAGTCGGTGAAGGTTCCGGCGGTCTCGAACCAGCTGCCGCCTTCGCCCTGGACGACGATGCGCCACTCAGCGGGATCCGCTTCCAGGGGCAGGAAGTAGTAGAAGTTCTCCTCGTCGGATCCCCACCAGATGAGGCCACCCTCTTCGGGGTGAAACGGCCACGGGTAGCGGTCGGGATCCCTCTCCTCGGACCCCTGCGACGGCCAGAGTCCCTCCGCTTCCTCCTCGGTGCCGTCGATCGGCCGGTTCAGCCACAGGTACCCGTCGATGGCACCCGGCCCGTAGAGATCGAGAAAGGCCTTGTAGTCCGCCGGCAGCGCCACCCCGAGGTACGCCTCGGACGCATCCCACAGTCCCGGCCGCGCCCATCCCCAGACCTCCGGCTCCCCGAGCAGCTCCCTGAGCCGACCCAGACCAGTCACAGCCACACCTCTCTCACGATCATGTTCACCACGCACCCTGCCAGCCGCCACTGACACCGACACCGACACCGTGCCGGATCGCCTCCCCCGGCCCCGCGGACCTGCGTCCCGGGACGCCGGCCGATTCGGGTCAGGCGGCCTCCCCCAGGTGAGTCAGGGCCTGGCGGAAGTCATCGAGGGCGGGCCCGAACTCACAGTCCGCGATACGGAACGTCGATCGGTCGATCAGGATCCTCGCCAGTGTCCGTGCTCCTCCTGCCGGGTCGTGCCGGAACAGCCGGCGGGCCAGGTCCACTCCGTCGTCGAACAGCGAGCGCACCTCCTCCCCGAACATGTGGGTGCGGTTCTGCCAGTAGACGGCGGAGCGGATGGTGAGGGCCCGATGCAGGCGCACCAGTTCGGCGAGATGCCGGTCCGGATCCGCGGTGGCTCGCGGAGCGAGGGCGTCCACCTCTTCTCGGAGGGCATGACGGCTGTCGAAATAGCCCGGCTTGCCGTCGGGCGACCACTGCAGGGGCGCAGCCCCCGACGCCGTACACGGTCCATCGGACGCAAGTCGGTCGCTTTCGGCGCCGGAGAAGGTCAGCAGGACCGCCCAGAACGCCGCCTCGTAGCTGCCCCAGGTCGTCCGCTCACCTGTATCGGCCAGCTCCGTCAGGAGGGCCAGCACCTCTTGCCGCACGAGTGCCGCCTGCTCGCCCCGGTCGTACATGTCCAGCATCTGCGCGTACCAGATGAGCGAGTAGAGACGGCAGGCCGACAGACCGCGGCCGTTCGCGGCTTCGACGTCCTGCATGCTGAAGAGCGTCTCGAACGCGGCGAGCGCTTCGCCGGACCGGCCGGCGTTGTGGAGAGCGGCGATCCAGTCGAGGAGCGACCAGGCGAGACCCCCGCTACTGGGCCCGTGGGGCACGAGCGCTGCCACCAACTCGGTCATGGCATCGGCAGCCTCGGCGTACCGGCCTTCCACGGAGAGTCCGGCAGCCCACTCGTGCAGCCCACCGGCCACGGGGGTTCGGGACAGTTCGGCCTGTGCACGGCTGATGGCGAGCATCTCGGCGCGCATGGCGAGTCCTTCGGCGCGGCGGCCCACGCGGTACAGCTGTCTCTGGCACGAGTTGAGAGCCCCGTACAGAGCGTCCGCACGGGTGGGCTCGGCCGGATCCATGGACCGCGCCACGGCCACCGCCTCCTCGCAGAGCGCCAGGGCGGACGGATGCCACTTGCCGATACGGGTGTCGTAGCTCAGACCTTGCAGTGCCTTGGCCAGGAGCGGTAGGTACGAGGCCGGGCCGACCTGCGCGAGCACCCGGTAGGCGTCGACTTCCTCGCGCGGCGAGCGGTACCCCGACGCGAGCAGCACGTTCCGCGCCCGCACGATGTCGTCCTGATCGAATTTCCCCGAGCGATTCATAGCGGCGATTCTGGGCGCCCCGCAGAGGGCTGGACAAGGCTGGTTCCCTGTGCTGTTCCTCCTACGAAAACACCCTCTGACCTGTCATGATGGGTGTGACATCACTTTCCGGGGGGGGTCCCCACGCCCGCTGTGGTCAGCTCGGTCCTCAGGACCCGGTCGGGGCCGTTCTCGCTCATCGGCTCCACGCACCCGAAGATCTGGTTCGGTGTGGATGCAGGCGCTGCCTGCCTCCGGCGTACCGAAATTGACGGCTGACCGTCAGTCACTGCTTGCTCCACGTCAGGCTGACTTTCACGTGAGCCGAGGCGCCGGCTGCCGTGATGATCGCCCCCGCCTGGGCGCTCAGCTCGACACCGAACTCCACAACGAGGACATCCGGTCGCTGCGCGAAGTCCTCAAGTTGCCCGGCCACGCCACGGGTTACGGCCCGCACGGCGTGCATGACGGAGTCGAACGTGGCCTCGGCCTTCTCGATCACCGCAGAGGTCGACGCACCCCGGGTGAGCACGGAGCTGGACGCCAGCTCGTCGGGGACCCTGACCAGCACGGCGCTGCCATCGTCTAGCGAAAACTCTATGATGCTCATAAGCTATGGATTAGCACGAAATATGGGGTGTTGCCAGGTAGTTGACTGTTCCCCCATCTCCTGAGCGCGTAGATCGAATCGAGGCGCCCGAAGGAGCTAGGTCATGCCACTCGTCGTGGAGATCATTCTCATTGTCATCGGCTGTGTCCTCCTGGTGGCCGCCCTGATCGGCAGCGGAATATCCAGGCGCTTGATGACCATCCCGAAGATGCATCGGGCACCTCGCGTTATCGTCGCCATTCTCGGCGTGCTGCTGCTGGCGGGCGGAATGTGGGGCGTATCGACCGAGCCGGAAAAGCATGAGCTTTCGCTGGCCGATCTCAAGGCCCATATTCCGCCCGACGTCAAGGCTTCCCTGGTGTGCACGGAATCCGCTGAAGCCCCCAAGGGAGCGGTCAGCGCGAACTGCAGCACGGAAGGCATGATCCCGGAATATGTGTGGTACACCATGTTCCCTGACGTGCATTCCATGCATGCCTACTGGGTGAAGCAGACTGCCCCCGAAAGCCAGCCGGGAACCGAATGCAACAAAATTGATGACTATAAAAAGGGAAGCCATACTGAGTACTATCTGGACGATGCGTCCGTAACTGTTGGCGATCTCGCCTGCTATGTGTCCGAAGGTAGCACGGTAGCCGTGTACACGGACCGGCGTTTCAACATCGTTGTCTGGGCCGAGATTTCGGACCCGAAGCACTTCTCCGACTTTCTCACCTGGGTCCGGGATACCTCCCAGCCCATAGGGGATTCAGACGTAGCGCCCGCTACCCCCTCGCCCACAGCGGAGCCTTGATCCGGCTGCGCGGAGAGAAGGGCGCCATGTCGGCAGAGTTCGATTTTGTACTCGAAATGAGCGAGGCGCCCGGAGGCTATTGCGTCGAAGTGTCCTCGCCCTGCGGTGAGGACCGTGCCATCGCCGATATCGACGCGCACGAGTTGTTGGGCAGACTGCCCTCGCTCCAGGCTGCCGTGCTCGGGTCCGCCTCGCGCTCACGGTCCGTGGGGACGGAACTGGAGGCGCCCGCACGTCAGGTCGGCGGCATGTTGTTCGAGGCCGTGTTTCAAAGCTCGGTCCAAGCGCTCTACCTTTCCAGCCGACAGAAGGCGCGAGAGCACGGGCAGAGACTGCGTATGGTTCTTCGGGTCCGCTCCCCGGAACTCGCCGCATTGCCCTGGGAACTCTTGCACGATGCCAAGTTCGGCGGCTATCTGTGTCTGCACCACCCGATCATCCGCTACGTCGAGATCCTCGAGCCCGTCTCGCCACTGCACGTGCAGCCGCCGCTACGCATCCTGGGCATGGTGTCCCTTCCCGGCTCGCTGGGCGCGCTGGACGCGGAAGCCGAGAAGGAGAGCCTGAGCACCGCGCTCAAGCCACTCCTCAACGAGGGGATGGTGCAGCTCGACTGGGTGCACGGTCAGACCAAACGGCACCTCTTCGACGCACTGCTCCACGGGTGCCACATCTTCCACTTCATAGGTCACGGAAAGTTCGACGAGCTCAGGCGCGAGGGAATGATCATCCTCGCCGATGAACAGGGCCGTCCGGATCCGCTGCACGCAGAGGCGCTCGGCTCGCTCATCAGCATCGCCGAGCCCGCCCCCCGCCTGGTCGTGCTCAACAGCTGTGAGACGGGAACCTCACATGCCCAGGATCTGTTCTCCAGTACGGCGGCCGAACTGGAGTTCACGGTGCCGGCCGTGGTGGCGATGCAGTTCGCGGTGACCGACAAGGCCGCCCTTCTCTTCTCCAGGGCCTTCTACCAGGCCCTCGCGGCCAACCGGCCGGTAGACGAAGCGGTGCGCACGGGCCGCATCGCGCTGCGGGCCGACAAGGACGACAGCCTGGAGTGTTTCACCCCCGTCCTGTACCAGCGCAGTGGCGATGCCAGGCTCTTCGACCTCACCTCTTCACGGCGGCCGCCTCCGCCACCGCCACCGCCCGAGCACAAGCACAAGCACAAGGACAAGGACAAGGACAAGGACCCCACCGGCAGGGGCCCCGAGCCGCCTCCCCCACCACCCCCCGACCCCACGCCACGTCCTGAGATCGACACAGGACGCTGGGTGGTCAGTCTGGCCGTCCATCCGCAGGGGCGGCTCCTGGCGACCGGCGCCCGCAAGCTGGTGCGGGTCTGGGACGTGATCACCGGCCAGCCGACGTGGGAGCGCAGGATCAGCGGGTGGAGCACGATGGTGAACACCGTCGCCTTCAGCCCCGACGGTGGAAAGCTGGCGGCGGGCAGCACGGACAACCTCGCACGCATCTGGGAGATGCCGACCGGATCCCTGGTTGCAGAGCTGCCCCACGGCCATTTCGTCGACGCGGTCAACTTCGACCACAGTGGGAGATACCTGGCCACCGGGGGTGCAGACGCGACGGCCTGCGTCTGGGATCTCAGCACCAGAACCCGGATTCTGTCCCTGCGCCACGCCCGGGCGGTCAAGGACGTGCAGTTCAGCCCGGACGGGCGCCTGCTGGTCACGGCATCCGCAGATGGTAAGGCGTATGTCTGGGACGCCGACACCGGCTATGAGCTGGCGCAGATTCCGCATGGGGATTTCGTCCTCGGCGTCGCCTTCTCCCCCGACGGGCAAAAAATCGCCACTTGCAGCGAGGACCACACCGCTCAGATAACGGAGACGGAGACATGGACTCAGCTCTTCCATGTCGAGCACATAAGTGGTCTGAGAGCGGTGGCCTTCAGCTCCGACAGCAGCCTGATGGCCACCGGCTGTGCGGACGGAACCGTAGGCGTATGGCGGGCCGACACAGGGGATTCGCTGTTCAGCCTCAAGCACAACCGCTCGGTGAACACCCTGGCGTTCTACCCGGGCGGCCGGTTCCTGGCCAGCGCGGGTGAAGACAAGGTGGTACGCAACACCAGGATTCCCGAGATCGGCCCGTGAGCGCACATAACCCTCCTCGGAAAACCACATTCGAGCATTCAAACTGCTTTCCGGCCGCCGCGGTCGACCGAATAGAGTCTGCCGCACACACGGCCGGAATTGCTTGCGCGTTCGACCGTTGCGAGTTCAACCTTGAATCGCGCCTATAGATGCCGGATAAACGACCTGTCATGATGCAGATGGACAATCGGCGGCATAGAATGCAAGGAGGCGTCGAGGGCTTTCCTTGCCCCTTGCCGTGGCCGGAATCAGATTCTTTGACGGAGCCGCCCGTGGGGCATCCTGATCCACGGCAGTGACACCGGTACAGCAGCTGCGCTCGGCATCCACAGGCAAGTCCCGCCGCGCATCGCGGTAATGACCACCCGCCAACTCCTTGAAGGACAAGCCGAGGAGGCCGGCCCCACCGGTCCCCGACCGGTCGCCGAAAACGATCAAGGGGCCGTTTTGGAGTAATCCAAAACGGCCCCTGATCTGCGACTCTTTCGAGTCGGGACGACAGGATTTGAACCTGCGACCCCTTGACCCCCAGTCAAGTGCGCTACCAAGCTGCGCCACGTCCCGTTGTGCCTGCGACCTGCGGGTTTCCCCGTGCTCGGCGGCACATGCAGAACATTACCCCACGCCGAGGGGTGTGCATGCACCAGTAATCGGCGGGAGGGAGGATGAGGTGGTGAACGCACGGGATCGGGATGTCGAAGGTCGGGCGCGCAGTGCGCGGCCCAGGGACGGGCTGGGGCGGCCGCTCGGCTACGGGGCGGCCGGGGTGGAGCGGCAGCCCGAAGGGGTGGTGCGCTCGCCCGGGGAGACCGTGCGGGAGGCGCAGCGGCTGCTGGACGCCGGAATGCCGTTCCACGCGCACGAGGTGTTCGAGGATGCCTGGAAGTCCGGGCCCGAGGCCGCGGCCCCGCTCTGGCGGGGGCTCGCGCAGCTCGCGGTCGGGCTGACGCACGCCGCGCGCGGCAATGCGGTCGGCGGGGCGCGGCTGCTGCGGCGCGGGGCCGCCGGGATCGAGGGGCTGGACGGGGGGCCGTACGGGATCGACGTGCCGGGGCTGGTGCTCTGGGCCCGGGAGCTGGCCGGGCGGGTGGCGGCCGGGGGCCCGCCGGCCGATCCCGTACGGGAGGCTCCCCGGCTATCGCGCGGCGGGCTCTAGCAGATCCCAGCGGTTGCCGTACAGGTCCTGGAAGACGGCGACCGAGCCGTACGCCTCGTGGCGCGGCTCCTCCAGGAAGCGGACGCCCTCGGCGGTCATCCGGGCGTGGTCGCGGGCGAAGTCGTCGGTGTACAGGAAGTGGCCGACGCGGCCGCCCGCCTGGTCGCCGACCCGGGAGCGCTGCGCCTCGTCCTTGGCGCGGGCCAGCAGCAGGGCGGATTCGGTGGCGCCGGGCGGGCGGACCACGACCCAGCGGGAGCCGTCCGGGCGGGCGGTGTCCTCGGCCAGGTCGAAGCCGAGGGCGCGGGTGTAGAAGTCGATGGCCTCGTCGTAGTCGTGGACGAGGAGGGCCGTGAGGGCGATGTAGGACGACATGCCCTCATTCTCTGCCAACGAGGACCACCTCCAGGGTGCGGGGGCCGTGGACTCCCTCCACCCGGTCGAGTTCGATGTCGCTGGTGGCGGAGGGGCCGGAGATCCAGGTCAGCGGGCGGGACGGGTCGAGGAGCGGCAGGGCCTGCGGGACGGAGTCGACCACTTGGTCCGGGACGCGGATCACGCAGATGTGGTGGTCCGGGATCAGGGTGATGCGGCGCCGGCCCTGGTCGGGGCCCGCGTCGAGGACGATCGTGCCGGTCTCGGCGACGGCCAGGGCGCAGCCGGTGACCACGCTGTCGACCAGGTCCAGCTCGTGCGGGGTGGAGTCCGCCCGGTCGGGGACGAGGACGGGGCCTGCGGCCGCGAGCCAGTGCGGGGGCAGGCCGGGCGGGACGAGCACCGTGCGGGCGCCCCGTTCGGCGAGGAGCCGCGTGAGCAGTGCGGGCAGCCCGTCCCCGTCCGTGCGGTGGACCAGGGCCCGGTACTCGGCGAGGTGGGCGGCCAGCAGGTCCACGCGCTCGGCGGGGGTGCGGGTGCCGTGGACCTGCAGGTAGTCGCGGGGGATCTCCGCGTCAGGAGCGTTCGCCGACGGGCGGCGGATCCGGCCCAGGATGCGGTCCTTGCTGCTCACTGCGTGTCCCCCCGTTCCCGGGCCCACCAGTCGCGGAAGGATTCCGCCGGTACGGTGGGCAGTTCGCGGCTGTCGGTCCAGGCCCGCCCGGCCCCGGGGAGCCGGCGGGGCGCCAGCCGCCGGGCACGGGCCAGCAGGCGCTCCCCGGCGCGCAGGGCCCCCGGGTGGTCCAGGAGCAGCCGGGCGGCGCGCATGGCGGCCCGTTCGGCGGTGCGGCCGTCCGCGGGGCGGAGCGTGACGCGGACGCCGCCGCGGGTCACCGGGCCGCCCTGGGCCACCCGCTCGCGGAGGTGGACGAGGACCTCGGGGATGTCGATGGCGACGGGGCAGACCTCGTAGCAGGCCCCGCACAGGGTGGACGCGTAGGGCAGCGAGGCGTCGATCTCGCTGCCGGTGCCGCGGAGTTGGGGGCTGAGGATCGCACCGATGGGGCCGGGGTAGACGGAGCCGTAGGCGTGGCCGCCGGCGCGTTCGTAGACCGGGCAGACGTTGAGGCAGGCGGAGCAGCGGATGCAGCGCAGGGCCTGGCGGCCGGTCTCGTCGGCGAGGGTGTCGGTGCGGCCGTTGTCGAGGAGGACGAGGTGGAAGGCGGCGGGTCCGTCGCCGTCCGCCCCTCGCGACGGGCCCAGCCCGGTCCACATCGTCGTGTACGGGTTCATCCGCTCGGCCGTCGAGGAGCGCGGCAGCGTCTGGAGGAAGATCTCCAGGTCGCGGAAGGTCGGGACGACCTTTTCGATGCCGACGACGGAGATCAGGGTCTCGGGCAGGGTCAGGCACATCCGGCCGTTCCCCTCGGACTCCAGGACGACCATGGTGCCGGTCTCGGCGACCATGAAGTTGGCCCCGGACACGGCGACCCTGGCGCGCAGGAACTTCTCGCGCAGGTGCAGGCGCGCCGCCTCGGCGAGCTCCCGCGGGTCGTCGCCGAGCGGCTCGGGCGCAGGGCGGCCCCAACTGCCCATCTCCGTACGGAAGATGTCGCGGATCTCGGCCCGGTTGCGGTGGATGGCCGGGACCAGGATGTGGGAGGGGCGGTCATGGCCGAGCTGCACGATGAGTTCGGCGAGGTCGGTCTCGTACGCGGCGATCCCCGCGGCCTCCAGGGCCTCGTTGAGTCCGATCTCCTGCGTGGCCATGGACTTGACCTTGACGACCTCGCGCTCGCCGGTCGCGCGGACCAGGTCCGTGACGATGCGGTTGGCCTCGTCGGCGTCGGCGGCCCAGTGGACGGTGCCGCCGGCCGCCGTGACCGCTTCCTCCAGCTGCAGGAGGTAGCGGTCGAGGTGGCGCAGGGTGTGGTCCTTGACGGCCTTGCCCGCCGCGCGCAGCCGGTCCCAGTCCGCCAGTTCGGCGACGGACCGCGCGCGTTTGTCGCGGATGGTGTGCGTGGCGTGCCGGAGGTTGGCGCGCAGCACCTCGTCCCGTACGGCTTCGCGGGCCGCCTCGGGGAAGGCGGGCATGCCCAGGTAGGTGCCCGTCACGGCAGCGGTTCCTCCTCGGTCGCGGCCAGGATCTCCGCGAGGTGCAGGGTCCGCATCGGGCTGTCCGCGCGGCGCAGCAGGCCGTCCAGGTGGGCGAGGCAGGAGTTGTCGGCGCCGCAGAGCACCTGGGCGCCGGTGCCGGCGGCGGCCGCGGTCTTGTCGGCCCCCATGGCGGTGGACACGTCCGGGTTCTTGACGGCGAAGGTGCCGCCGAAGCCGCAGCACTCCTCGGCGCCCGGCAGCTCGACCAGGTCCAGGCCCTTGACCGCGGTCAGCAGCCGACGCGGCCGGTCCCCCAGGCCCAGGCCGCGCAGGCCGTGGCAGGAGGGGTGGTAGGTGACGGTGTGCGGGAAGTACGCGCTGACGTCGGTCACCCCGAGCACGTCGACCAGGAACTCGGTGAGCTCGTACACGCGCGGTGCGAGCGAGGCTGCGGCCTCGGCGAGCTCGCCGCCGCGGCCCTCCGCGGCCGCCTTGCGGCCGATGCGCGGGTAGTGCTCGCGGATCATCGCGGCGCAGGATCCGGACGGGGTGACCACGAATTCGTGTCCCGCGAAGGCCCGCGCGGTGCGCCGCATGAGCGGTTCGGTCTCGTGCCGGTAGCCGGTGTTGTACTGCGGCTGCCCGCAGCAGCTCTGGGCCGCGGGGAAGTCCACGTCCACGCCGAGCCGCTCCAGGAGGCGTACGACGGCGATGCCGGTCCGCGGGTAGAGAGCGTCATTGACGCAGGTGACGAACAGGGCGGCTCGCATGATGGGCACAATAGCCCGGTGAAGAAGTTCTCAGTGATCGGCATAGGCGCGGGCGACCCGGACCATCTGACCCTCCAGGCGGTCAGGGCGATCGGCGCGGCGGACGCATTCCTCATCCTGGAGAAGGGCGAGGAGAAGGCGGATCTGACCGGGCTGCGGCGCGCGATGCTCGACGCGCACGCCCGCCCCGGCCACCGGCTGGTGGAGGGCCGCGACCCGGACCGGGACCGGACGCCCGCCGACTACACCCCGACGGTGGACGGCTGGCGCAGCGCGCGGGCGGCGCTCTTCGAGCGCTTCATCGCGGAGGATCTGGCGGACGGTGAGACCGGGGCGTTCCTGGTCTGGGGCGATCCCTCCCTCTACGACTCCACGCTGGCGATCCTCGACGAGGTGCTGGAGCGCGGCCGGGTGGCCTTCGAGCACGAGGTCGTGCCCGGCATCAGCAGCATCTCGGCGCTGCTGGCGCGGCACCGGACCAACCTCAACCGGGTCGGGCGCCCGGTCCAGATCACCACCGGCCGCCGGCTGGCCGAGGGCTGGCCGGACGACGTGGACGACGTGGTGGTGATGCTGGACGCGCGGCACGCCTTCACCGCCCACCTGGACCGGGACCTCTACATCTACTGGGGCGCCTATGTGGGCACCCCGGACGAGATCCTGGTGCAGGGCAGGCTCGCGGAGGTCGCCGGGCGGATCGAGGAGCTGCGTACCGAGGCCCGAGCCCGCAAGGGCTGGATCATGGACACGTACCTGCTCAGGCGCGGCTGAGGTAGGACGGGAGGACGGCGGCGAGGCGTTCGTACTCCTCGGGGCGGTTGTAGATCTGACCGCAGACGCGGATGCCGCCGCCGCCCGGCCAGGGCCAGACCAGGACCCGGATGCGCTGCTCGGCCGCGATCAGCTCGCGCAGCTCGCGGGCCCGGTCGGGGGTGTCGGCGACGCCGGGCGGCAGGCGCAGGGTGCGCATGGCGAGGTCCTCGCCGTGCGGGAGCGGGGTGAGCCCGGGGAGTTCGGCGAGCAGCGCCGCGCCGTGGGCGGCCAGCGCGCTGTTGTGGGCCCGGACCTTGGCCGCGTCGAGGCGTTCGAGGAGGTCCAGTCCGTCGGGGGCGGCGAGCCAGCCGGTGTAGTCGGCGGTGGCCCGGTTCTCGACGGAGCGCGGGAAGCCGTAGTGGTCCTCCCAGGACGGTACGAGCGCCCGGATCCGGCGGCGGTGCTGCGGGGCGACGGCCAGGACGGCGCTGCCGGAGGGCGCGTAGCCCCACTTGTGGAGGTTGCCGAACCAGAAGTCGGCGCCGCCCGCGAGGGGGTCGGCGAGCATGCCCGGGGCGTGGGCGCCGTCGACGACGGTGGTGACCCCGCGTGCGCGCAGGTCGGCGAGGAGCCGGGGCGAGGCGATGATCCGGGCGGTGGGCGAGCTGACGTGGTCGAGTACGGCCACCCGGGTACGGGGGGTCAGCGCGGCCAGCACGGCCTCCCGTACGGCGTCCTCGTCGGGCAGCCGGGGATCCAGGGCGACGGTGGTGACCGGGGCGCGGCGGGCGGCCGCCGCGACGACGGTGCCGTAGCCGTGGTCGGTGACCAGGATCTCGTCGCCGTCGGCGAGCGGGACGGCGTCCAGCGCGAGGTTGGCACCCTCGGTGGCGTTGGCGATGAAGGCGATCCCGTCGGGGTCGGCGCCGAGGTGTACGGCGATCCGCGTACGGGCTTCGGCGAGCCGGTCCGCGACGGAGACGAAGAAGGCGTCGGGGTCGGCGTGCGCCTGCGCGCGGAGCGCGGCCTGGGCCTCCAGGACGGGGACGGGGACCGCGCCGAAGGAGCCGTGGTTCAGATGGGCGACGCGGGGGTCCAGGCGGAACAGGGCGGGCCCGCCGGGGAACTCGCCGGGCGGCCCGGCCTGGCGGTCGGCGTCGGCGGGAGACTCGGCGTCGGCGGGACGGGTCGGCTCGGTCACTGCTCCTCCGGGGATGCGGCGCGGCTGTCGTCCGGATCATCTCCCGCCGCCGCCGATGCCGGTAGACCGCGCCACCGAACCCCCGGCGTCCGTGCGCGGCGGGCCGGACCGGGCGGGGCGGGCGGGGCGCGCCGCGCCCGCTCGACCGGTCCGCGGCCGGCCCGCGGCGGACCGCGGCCGGACCGCGGTCGCCGACCTAGGGTTCCCGCCCGCTGGTCGCCGCGTAGTACTGGAGGTCCTGCACCTCCGCGTCGTAGTCCACCCGGTACGGCAGATCGACCTGCACCCCGCTCTTCCCCTCCCGTACGACCTGCGCCGAGCTGGTGCCCACCTTCAGCGGCAGGAGCTGCGAGTGGATCCCGGCGGGAGCCTCGTGGCTGCCTCGGACGGATCCGACGATGGTCCGGACGGATCCGGGCCCGGTGAGGAAGCTGAGCACCTCCACCTTGTCCCGGGGCGGGGCGCTGCCCTTGCGCAGCATCATCAGCAGCGACTGGTCGCCCGTCGGGTCGGTGCCCGCGAACTGCGTGCGCGCGGAGAGGTACAGCGTGTCCCGGACGATCTTCGGCCAGTTGCCCGTCTTGAACTTGGTCAGGTAGTACGAGGTCAGGTCCAGGTAGGCGTGGCCGTTGTGCAGGGAGGGGGCGAACTGGCTGCCCTCCGAGTAGTCGTTCCAGGTGGTGAGCTGCACCCAGTCGGCGCCGTCCTCGATGGCGCGCGTCCAGGTGGAACGCAGGGTCGCGGTGTTGCCCGCCTCGTCGTAGATGCCCTGGTTGGGGCGCGCGTCCTGGACCGACACGGGCTGCATCCAGATCTTGCCCATGCCGTGGGCCCGCTGGACGTCGCGCGTGGAGCTCTCCTGGCCGACGTAGCTGCGGCTGCCCCACTCGGAGAACCCGTGGCTGATCGGGGCGAACTCGCCGCTGTGGGCGCCGAAGTCGAGGAAGAGCGGGACGAAGGCGGTGCGGATGCCGTGTTGGGACTCGAGGAGTCCGATGACCTCGGTCCACCAGGCCACGCTCTTCTCCTCCGCCTTGAAGGGGGAGACGACGAGCCTGCCGTCGGGGAGCCGGTGTGCGGCGGAGGCGTCGGCGAGCGTGGCGATCGCTTCGGCGAGCACCGCGGGGTCGTCGGTCTTCAGGGAGGTCATGTCCGGCATCAGCATGATCTTGAATTCCGGGTCCACCGAACGGGCCGCGGCCATCAGCAGGTTGGAGCGGTCCCAGTTCTTGCCGGAGAGGGAGAGCAGGTCGAGGGTGAACCCGTCGATGCCCGCCGCGCGCGCCGTGCGCACCTCCTGCTGGAGGTTGGCGTACTCCCAGTCGCCGCTCTTCGGGGTCACGGGCAGCGGCCGGTCGCGCAGCAGGCCGCCGTACCTGCCGTGCTTGCCGTTCTCGCCGTCGGGGCTGAGGTAGTTGCGGGTGTAGTAGTCCCGGTCCGCGGCCGCGTTGTCGAGGGAGAGCGGGTACGGGGTGAAGTAGTGGGCGAACACCAGCTTCCTGCCCGCCTCGCCGGAGCGCAGGGCGGCCGGCTGGGGCATGTCGAAGGGCAGGGCGCCGGTGGGGCGTTCGGCCCCGGAGTCGACCGCTCCCTCGGGATTGCCCTTGCCGGCGGCGCCCTTCGTGGGGGCCGGGGGCTCGACGGGTGACGGGGTGGCCTCTCCAGGGGTGCCGGTCGCGTCGCCCGGGCCGGTGGCCGGCGGGAGGCCGGCGCCGGGGGCCGAAGCCTCTTGTACGGCGCTCCCGTCGCGGGGGTCCCAGGCGATTCCGGTGGCCGCGCAGACGCCGACCAGGAAGAAGGCGGAGAGCAGCAGGGTGAGCAGCGGCCTGCGGCCGCGGACGGCCGATCGGCGCCGGTGCGACACGGGCCGGGCGGCGCCTCCCCCGCGCCGTGCCCGCCCCACCGCACGGCGCTGTGCTCGCCGGTCCGTTCGCCGGTCCGCTGTCATTCTGGTCCCTCCCGCGAATATGCCCCGAGTGGGGGCTGCACAGCAGTAGAGCCCAATCCCGGCCTCCGGACAACCGTTCCCCTGAACCGGAGTTCGGGTACGTACGTCACACGGATTACGGGAACTACGCCGACCGTCCGGCGGCGCGCGCACGGCCCCCACCTGGGCAGCAGCGAACCCGCCGTTCGGAATACGACATTCCCCTAGCCTTACGGTGCAACTGGCGCATAATCGACGTCACGCGGCTCGAATGAACCCTGCTGCCGCAGTTGGTCACGCATGCAATGGGGGGCATCGTGCCGATGAGGGAATCCTGGGCCATGGGGAACGCCGGGCCGATGAGGGAAAAGGGGTCGGCCGCGCAGCTGCCGGCGACGTCCGCCGAGATGTCGCGTCTGCTCACCGCCGTCCGGCGGGGGCGCGTGCTGACCGTGGCGGGGGCGTTCCGAGAGCCTCGGAGCCTGCTGGTACGGGAGATCGCGCGGCGGATCGCGTCCAACTTCTACGACGGGGTGTCCGTCGTCGCCATGAACCCGCTCCACGGCGGCTACGGCGTCCGCGAACTGACGGCCGAGCTGGTCGGCGTACCCGACATGCCCGCACAGCCGTGCGGCACGGTGAACGCCGCGTCGTGGCTGGCCGAACGCGACATGCTGCTCGTCCTGGACGGCGCGGAGCAGCTCGGCCCGGACGCCCTGGCCTGGCTGCGGAACCTGCTGGCGGTGGCCCCGGGGCTGCGCATCCTGGCGGCCGGGCGGTCCCCCCTGGCCTTCGAGCAGGAGCGCATCCACCGGCTCTGACCCCTGCGGGCCGCAGACCTCAGCCCAGCTCCCGGCTGAGCCGGCGCCACACCGGCGCCGGGCAGCGCCCCTGCGGCCGGGACTTGAGGAACATCCCGTAGTCGACCCGGCGCGGCGGCCGCCCGAACTCCACCCAGTGGGCGCGGCCGGAGGCCTTGTCCCAGCCGTCGTTCGGCATCGGGATGTGGTCGCCGCGCCCGCCCTTGTCCTTGGTGGTGATCTGGGCGACCTCCGCGTGGCCCTCGTGGACGGCCAGCACCACGCAGTAGTGCCTCAGCTGCCGCGCCGGATCCTCGCGCAGCGGCACCATGGCCAGCCAGATCTCCCCAGGGGCCGGCCGCTGGACCTGGGCGGCGACGCGCGGGCCGCCGCGGGAGGAGTCCCACCGGCGCACCGCCACGACGAAGGCGAGTGCCACGAGTCCGGCGGCCAGGCTCTCGGCCGTGGCCCGGACGTTCCACACCGGGTGGTCGCCGACCCTGCCTTCCGTCCACCACAGCGCCCCGGCCACCAGGACGAGCAGCGCGGCCGCCCGCGCCGGGACCAGCCACCGGGGGCCGGTCCGGCGGCGGCTCGCGAACACCGCCACCAGCAGGGCCACGACGACCGGGACGGCATACACGATCAGGTACTGGCCGAAGCCGTTCAGCTGCTGCGGCGGCGACTGCTCCGCCAGCAGATCGGGCAGGGCCAGCGGTACCGCCAGCAGGTAGCCGACCGCGGGCAGGACGAACAGCACGAGCAGGAGCCCGGCGCACCCGATGCCGGCGCAGGACGTGTCGGAACGGCGTGCCACGGAACCCCCAGAGCGTTTCGGCGAAGCCCCGGCCCGCCCGCAGGGGCACCCGGGTGTCACGGATCCGAACGCTAGCGCAGGGCCCGCTCCCCGGCCGGCAGACCTCTGAAGCCCCTGCCCCGAAGCGGCCCGTGCCCGGACACGGCTCCGCCCCGGCCGGGCACGGGGCCGGCCGGGGCGGAGCGGATCACGCCGTCAGGGACGCGTGGGTACGGCTGCGGGCATCAGCCCAGGAGGGCGAGTGCCTCGTTGAGGGTCGCCGACGGGCGCATGATCGCCGCGGCCTTCACGGCGTCGGGCTGGTAGTAGCCGCCGATCTCGGCCGGGGAGCCCTGCACCGCGACGAGCTCGGCGACGATGGTCTCCTCCTGCTCCGACAGCGCCTTGGCGACCGGCCCGAAGGCCTTGGCCAGCTCGGCGTCGTCGGTCTGCTTGGCCAGCTCCTGCGCCCAGTAGGTGGCGAGGTAGAAGTGGCTGCCGCGGTTGTCGATGCCGCCCAGCTTGCGGCTCGGCGACTTGTCCTCGTTGAGGAAGGTGCCGGTCGCGCGGTCCAGGGTGTCGGCCAGCACCTGGGCGCGGGCGTTGCCGGTGGTGGTCGCGAGGTGCTCGAAGCTCGCCGCCAGCGCGAAGAACTCGCCCAGGCTGTCCCAGCGCAGGTAGTTCTCCTTGACCAGCTGCTGGACGTGCTTCGGGGCGGAGCCGCCGGCGCCCGTCTCGAAGAGGCCGCCGCCGTTCATCAGCGGGACGACCGACAGCATCTTGGCGCTGGTGCCCAGCTCCAGGATGGGGAAGAGGTCGGTCAGGTAGTCGCGCAGCACGTTGCCGGTCACCGAGATGGTGTCCTCGCCGCGGCGGATGCGCTCCAGGGAGAAGGCGGTGGCCTCGACCGGGGAGAGGATCTTGATGGTCAGACCCTCGGTGTCGTGCTCGGCGAGGTACGTCTTGACCTTGGCGATCAGCTGCGCGTCGTGCGCGCGGTTCTCGTCCAGCCAGAAGACGGCCGGGACGCCGGTGGCGCGGGCACGGGTGACGGCGAGCTTGACCCAGTCCTGGATCGGCAGGTCCTTGGTCTGGCAGGCGCGGAAGATGTCGCCGGCGGCGACCTCCTGCTCCAGGACCGTGTTGCCCGCGGCGTCGACCAGGCGGACGGTGCCCGCGCCGGCGATCTCGAAGGTCTTGTCGTGGCTGCCGTACTCCTCGGCCTTCTGGGCCATGAGACCGACGTTCGGGACCGAGCCCATCGTGGACGGGTCGAAAGCGCCGTGGGCGCGGCAGTCGTCGACGACGACCTGGTAGACGCCGGCGTAGCTGCTGTCCGGGAGGACGGCGAGGGTGTCGGCCTCGGCGCCGTCCGGGCCCCACATGTGGCCGGAGGTGCGGATCATGGCCGGCATCGAGGCGTCGACGATGACGTCGGACGGCACGTGCAGGTTGGTGATGCCCTTGTCGGAGTCGACCATCGCGAGGGCCGGGCCCTCGGCGATCTCGGCGTCGATGGACGCCTTGATCGCGTCGCCGTCGGGCAGCGCGCCCAGGCCGTTCAGGATGGCGCCCAGACCGTCGTTGGGCGACAGGCCGGCGGCGGCCAGGGTCTCGCCGTAGCGGGCGAAGGTCTTCGGGAGGAAGGCGCGGACCACGTGGCCGAAGACGATCGGGTCGGAGACCTTCATCATCGTGGCCTTGAGGTGCACGGAGAACAGCACGCCCTCGGCCTTGGCACGCTCGATCTGGTCGTTGAGGAAGGTGCGCAGCGCGTCGACGTGCAGGACGGACGCGTCCACGACCTCACCGGCGAGGACCGGTACGGACTCGCGCAGCACGGTCGTGGCGCCGTCGGCGGCGACGTGCTCGATGCGCAGGGTTCCGGCCTCGGCGACGACGGTGGACTTCTCGGTGGAGCGGAAGTCGTTCTCGCCCATGGTGGCGACGTTCGTCTTCGACTCGGGAACCCAGGCGCCCATGCGGTGCGGGTGCGTCTTGGCGTAGTTCTTGACCGAGGCGGGGGCGCGTCGGTCGGAGTTGCCCTCGCGCAGGACCGGGTTGACGGCGCTGCCCTTGACCTTGTCGTAGCGGGCGCGGACGTCGCGCTCCTCGTCGGTCTTCGGGTCGTCCGGGTAGTCCGGGAGGGCGTAGCCCTGGCCCTGGAGCTCGGCGACCGCGGCCTTGAGCTGCGGGATGGAGGCCGAGATGTTCGGAAGCTTGATGATGTTGGCTTCCGGGGTCTTCGCCAGCTCGCCGAGCTCGGCGAGGGCGTCGGCGATCCGCTGGCTCTCCTGGAGGTACTCCGGGAAGACGGCGATGATCCGACCGGCCAGGGAGATGTCACGGGTCTCGACATTCACACCGGCCGTCGACGCGTATGCCTGGATCACAGGCAGGAAGGAATACGTCGCGAGGGCCGGGGCCTCGTCAGTGTGCGTGTAGATGATGGTCGAGTCAGTCACCGGATGCTCCGCTCCACAGTCTGCGTCTCTCGTCTGCAACATTGCTCGACATCAAGATATCTCGTGATCGGGCCGGTCTGGACAGCCCCCTGCCGCCAGTCCGGGAGACGCGTGTCACGCGGGCGCCGGCGGACCCCGGAAAAGGCGAGAGCGCCGCCCCCGGCTGTTCCCGGCCGGGGCGGCGCTCAGGCATTTCGGCCCTGATCAGGCCTGTACCGCGAATCAGGCGGCGAGGACCTTGGGGTCCGGGCCGTACTGGTTCGGCTGCGGCTGACCGGCGGTGGCGGTCAGGACGAGCAGCCAGATGCCACCGATGAAGGGGACGAAGGCGATGAAGTACCAGGCGCCGGACTTGCCGAGGTCGTGCAGACGACGGACGGTGACCGCCAGGGTGGGGACCAGGGTGCCGAGGACGTACAGGCCGACGATGATCGAGCTGGCGCCGATGACGGCGTCGATGATCGCGAGGACGATGACGACGGCCACCTGGAAGAGGGTGAACATCCAGTACTCCTGGCGGCGCGCGCGGCCGGAGAAGACGGCGTACTTCTTCAGGACATCGGTGTAGTGGTTCATGAGGGTCCCCCCAGAGGACGGTTGGTTCGGCCCGTCCTGGTGGAGCAAGCCGGGGCAGAACTTATGCCCCCTTTACGGCGCGGTCAAGCGAGTTCACAACCCGCCGGAATGGGAACTTTCCTTCGCTTCTCCTGCCAAACCCTCTGGTACCTGACGTCACTTGACACCCATGGATCGCCATTGACCACAAGGCGTGACGAAACAGGCCGTGTTCAGGGGGGACGGAAGTCCTGCCCTGAGGCGCAGGACCGCTCGCGGGTGGCGAAAAGACCGCAATGTCCGGGGTGTTCGCGGAGCCGCCCTGCGGGAAGCGGCTCGACCGCCTCACGGATCGTTACCTCACTGCAGCCTGGGCCGCCGCGACCGGGGACAGAAGGGAGGATTTCGCCCCCGGTTCGCGGCAGTTCGTCCGTCAGCCGATGTGGAAGGAGTCCCCGTAGACCTTCCAGTCGAGCGGCGTATTGAGGTTCAGGTTGCCCTTCTTCAGGAAGACCCGCTGCGCGGTGTCGACCCGGCTGGTGTCGCTGTGCGCCTCCTCCTGCTTCATCGCCCAGACCCGGGCGTCGAGGAACGCGTTGAGGTACGCGGTCTCGTTGCCGCCCTGGGACGGGGGCTTGGCCTTGGACAGGGCCCGCTTGCGGATGTTGCGGAAGCTGGTGGAGTCGGTGCCGTCGCCGTGCATGACGATGGCGTCGTAGTAGATGAACTGGCCGAGCACACCGACCCCGTCGGCCTTGCCCTGGCTCACGGACGGGTTGAAGTAGACCCGGTCCCGCTCGTGGTCCTGCGCCTTCCTGAACTCGGCGTCCTGGGCCGCCTTCGCCCAGTCCTTGGTGAAGTTCGGGTCGAGGCCGGCGTGCGAGTCGCTTCCGTCGACCCGGCGCAGGGCGGGGAGGTACTTGGCGAGGACGTTGCCCGGCTTGATCTGCGTGTAGTACTCGACGAGGTCGAGCATGTCTCCGGTGCCGGAACAGAAGCCGATGATGCCGGCCGTGTAGCCACGGCCGTCGTCTATGTCCTCGATGTACTTGTACTGCGCCTTCCAGTCCAGCGAGGAGTTCTCCGCACTGGAGACGATCTTCATGGCGATCTCCTTCTTCGCCGGATCGTCGAGCCCTGCGGCCGCCGCCACCGCCGTCCCCGCCGTGGGGGCGGGAGCTGCGGTGGCATGGGCGGCGACGGGAACGGCGATCAGCGCGGTGCCGAGCAGCGCGCCGATCGCCAGCATCTTGCGGTGGGGGGTGAACACAAGGCCTCCATCGGGTGGTTGAGGCGGTCCCAGCTTCGTTAGGAAACTTTACTACCAGAGCTGACGACAGCTCAATACCCGTGCGCACCCCAGGGAATGCCCGCGTCCGGTCAGAGCCAGCCGTTGCGCCGGAAGCCCCGGTGGATGACGAAGCAGGCGAGCGCCATGACGCCGAGGACGAGCGGGTAGCCGTAGGTCCAGTGCAGTTCGGGCATGTGGTCGAAGTTCATGCCGTACACCCCGCAGACCATGGTCGGTACGGCGACGATCGCCGCCCACGCCGTGATCTTGCGCATGTCCTCGTTCTGGGCGACGGTCACCTGCGCGAGGTGGGCCTGGAGGATGGAGTCGAGGAGGTTGTCGTAGGCGCCGATCTGCTCCGTCGCCCGGGTCAGATGGTCCGCCACGTTGCGGAAGTACGCGCGGGTCTCCGGCGGGATGACCGGTATCGGCTGCGTGGCCAGCTGCTGGAGCGGGCGGCTCAGCGGCCCCACCGCCCGGCGCAGCTCCAGGAGTTCGCGCTTGAGCTGGTAGATCCGGCCGGCGTCGCCGCGGCCGCCGTCCTCGCTGAACACGGCGGTCTCGACGGCGTCGATGTCGTTCTGCACCGCGTCCGTGACGGCCACGTAGTCGTCGACCACATGGTCGGCCATGGCGTGCAGGACCGCCGCGGGTCCGTGTCCCAGCTGGTCCGGGGCCGCCTCCAGCTCCTCGCGGACCGGTCCCAGGGTGCCGCGGCCGCCGTGCCGGATGGTGATGATGAAGTCCTGGCCGGTGAAGGCCATCAGCTCGCCGGTCTCCACCACCTCGCTGGTCGCCGTCAGCTCCTCGTGCTCCACGTAACGCACGGTCTTGAAGACGGAGAAGAGCGTGTCGTCGTAGCGCTCGACCTTGGGTCGCTGGTGCGCGTTGACGGCGTCCTCGACGGCGAGGGGGTGCAGGCCGAACAGCTCGGCCAGCCCGGCCAGCTCCGACGTCGCCGGCTCGTGCAGGCCGATCCAGACGAAGCCGTCACCCGTCTTGCGGACCCGGCGCAGCGCCTCCTCGACCTCGGCGCAGTCGTCCTGCCGTACACCGTCGCGGTAGATCACGCAGTTGACCACCGCGCTGCCGAGCGGGGAGCGGGCCGGGTGACTGAGGTCGACGGCCCGCCGGTAGCTGCGGCGCACGACCCGGCGCAGGTTGCTGAACATGGACAACGGCGTACTCCCCTTCGGCGGATCAGCGGCCAGTCTGCCATCGCCACCGGAGCGCCTCCGTCCGGGCTCACCGCCACCGGCTGCTCTCACCGCCGCCGGCCGCAGTCACCGCCGACCGCCCGCGCCGTCCCCGGCCGGACGTCCCCGGCCGGCCCCGTCCGGCCGAAGGCTCCTGAGCGTGTCTCAGACCCGGTCGATGAACACGCTCGTCGACTTCACCCTCGCCGTGGCCCGCGCGCCCACTTCCAGTCCGAGCTCCTCCACCGCCTCCCGCGTCAGCAGCGACACGATGCGGTGCGGCCCTGCCTGGATCTCCACCTGGGCGTCGACCGTACCCAGCTTCACCCCGGTGACGATGCCCGGGAAGGCGTTGCGCGCCGAGGTGTGCGGGGCCTCCTCGCCCTCGGCGCCCTCCTGCGCGACCTCCACGCAGAACGCGGCCAGGTCGGGCCCCTCCACCATCCGTCGCGTGCCCTCCCGGTGGGTGGGGAACCGGTCGGCATCGGCCCAGCGCCGGGCCGTGTCGACGCTGACGCCGAGCAGCCGCGCCGCCTGGCCGATCGTGTAGGACTCCATGGTCGGCAGCTTAGGCGCTGGTGCCGCCCATCAGGCCGCAGGGCTGCGCAGCGACTCCCGGGCCGCCGCTGCGATCACGTCCGCGACCATCGCCAGAACCGGCGAGTCGAGCTTCCACTGCTGCCAGTAGAGGGGCACGTCCATCGGGCGCAGCGGCTCCAGCAGTACCAGCTCCCCCGTCCGTACGAGGGGCGCCGACTGCTGCTCCGGCACCAGCCCCCACCCCAGGCCCGCGACCACCGCGTCGCGGAACCCCTCCGACGTCGGTATGTAGTGCCGCACCGGCCCAGCACCGGCCGCCCCGTCCCCCGTCAGCCCGCGGACATAGGCGTCCTGGAGGTCGTCCTTGCGGTCGAACACGATCGTCGGCGCCCGTCGCAGGTCCCGCTCGGGATCCCCCGTCAGGTGGCGGGCCGCGAACGCGGGGCTCGCCGTCGGCAGGTACCGGGCCAGGCCCAGCATCCGTACGCTGCACCCGGCCACCGGGTCGGGCGAGGAGGTCACCGCCGCCATCACCTGCCCCTCCCGCAGCAGGGCCGTCGTGTGCGACTCGTCCTCGCGGTGGAGCTCGATGCAGACCGGGGGATCCTGCGGCACCCGCGTCAGCGCGGGCAGGAACCAGGTGGAGAGGGAGTCCGCGTTCACGGCGATCGGCAGCCGCACCGGACCCATTCCGTCCGCCATGCCCAGCTCGGCGCGCGCGTCGCGCTCCAGCCGGGCCAGCTGCCGGGCGAAGCGGACCACCACCTCCCCGGACTCGGTCGCCCGCACCGGCTTCGTCCGCATCAGCAGCACCCGCCCGGTCCGCTGCTCCAGCGCCTTGACCCGCTGGCTGACCGCGGAAGGGGTCACGTGCAGGGCGGCCGCCGCCGCGTCGAAGGTGCCCTCGTCCACCACGGCGAGCAGCGTGCGCACCTGGTCCAGGGGAAGCTCGTCCATCACAAGCGCTAATGGTACGTAAAAATCTTTAGCTGTACTGAACAGACATCGCTGCCTACGGTCGGGGTCATGAACTACGGCATCGTCACCGCGGCCCTCGCCGGCTTCGGCACCGGACTCTCCCTCATCGTCGCCATCGGCGCGCAGAACGCCTTCGTCCTCCGCCAGGGCGCGCGCCGGCACGCGGTGCTCGCCGTGGTCGCCATCTGCGCCGTCTCCGACGCGGTGCTCATCGCCCTCGGGGTCGCGGGTGTCGGCGCCTTCGTCACCGCCTGGCCCGCAGCCCTGACGGTGGTCGGGCTGGCCGGGGGCGGGTTCCTGATCTGCTACGGAGTCCTCGCCGCCCGCCGGGTGCTGCGACCGGTCCCGGGCGCCGCCCTCACCTCGGAAGGGGCGACGGCCGGGTCCGCCCGCCGGGCCGTGCTGACCGCGCTGGCCATGACCTGGCTCAACCCGCACGTCTACCTGGACACCGTGCTGCTCCTCGGCTCCCTCGCCGCCGACCGCGGCGACCTCCGCTGGGCCTTCGGCATCGGGGCCGGGCTGGCCAGCCTGACCTGGTTCGCCGGTCTGGGCTACGGGGCCCGGCTGCTGAGCGGCCTCCTCGCACGCCCGGCCGCCTGGCGGGTCATGGACGGGCTCGTCGCCGCGACCATGGTCACCATGGGCGGTCTGCTGCTGGCCCGCGCCTGAGCCCCGCATGTCGGCGCCCGGCATCGCGTCACGGCCCGGCATAGTGCTCGTGCCGACGCCCCGACCCCCAGGAGCCCCGCCGTGCCCGACCGCCCCTCCCCCGATGCGGTGCGCGCGCACTACGCAGCCGTGCCCGCCCCGCTCGTGGCGGCCACCGGGATCGTCCTGGACACCCGCGGGCGGGTCCTCGTACTGACCACCTCGTACAAGACGGACCTGGAGCTTCCGGGCGGCATGGTCGAGGACACCGAGACCCCCGAGGAGCGGCTCGCCCGCGAGCTGCGGGAGGAGCTCGGCCTCACCCTCCCGGCGGGCCGGCTGCTGGCGGTGGACTCGCGTCCACCCGGCCCGCTCGGCCGCTCCCTGGTCGTGCACGTCCACCTCGTCGGCCCGCTCCCGCCGCAGGAGGCCGCGGCGATCACCTTTCCCGACGGGGAGATCACCGAGGCGCGCTGGCTCACACCGGACGAGGCCGCCGCGGCCCTGCCGGAGCGGATCGCCCCCCGGCTGCGCGCCGCCCTGGCCGCCCTGCACACCGGCTCCTTCGCCCACCTCGTCGACGGCGTGCCCCAGCCGGGCTCCCCGGCCGGGCTGGACCCGGCGCGGCGCCTGGCCCTGGAGCACTCGGGCACCCTGGACGCGGCCAGCCACCGGGCCAGCCGCCCCAAGGCCGTGACCGCGGCGAGCGTGCTGTTCACCGACGCCGACGGCCGGATCCTGCTGGTCCAGCCCGCGTACGGCCGGTCCGACCGGTGGAACCTGCCCGGCGGCGGCATCGACAGCGACCTCGGCGAGATCCCGCGCGCCGGCGCCCGGCGGGAGGTCCACGAGGAACTGGGTCTCGATCTCGCCCCCGGCCGCCTGCTCGCCGTGAACTGGTCCCACAAGGCCGGCCGGCCCGCCCGCATCCGCTTCCTCTACGACGGCGGCGTCCTCGATGCCCCCGTCCTCGCCCGGATCCGGCTGGACCCGACCGAGCTGCGCCAGTGGCGCACCGTCCGCCCCGCCGAGCTCCCCGGCCTGGTCAAACCGGCCCTGCGGCGCCAGATCACCGCCTGCCTCACCGCCCGCGCCACGGGCACCGGCCCGCTGGAGCTCCACGCGGGCCGCCCCTGAGAGGCGGACCGGCGGCCGCCGCGCCGGGCCGCTGCGGCGGGGTTACCGTCGGCGGCATGGACGGTGATCGCCGAGGGTGGCGCCAGTGCTTGCTCAGCGGGGCGGTCTTCGCCGTGTGCATGGCCGGCACCACGCTGCCGACCCCCCTCTACGGGCTCTACCAGGAGAAGTTCGGCTTCTCCGAACTGATGGTGACCGTCGTCTACGCGGTGTACGCCTTCGGGGTGATCGGCGTACTGCTGCTGGCGGGCAACGCCTCGGACACCGTCGGCAGGCGGCCGGTGCTGCTGGCCGGCCTGGCCTTCTCGGCGGCCAGCGCCGTCTGCTTCCTGTGCGCCACCGGAATGGGCTGGCTGTACGCGGGCCGGCTGCTGTCGGGACTGTCCGCGGGCCTGTTCACCGGGGCCGCGACGGCCTACGTGATGGAACTGGCGCCCCCCGGCGGCGCCTCGCGGGCCACCTTCGTTGCGACGGCCGCCAACATGGGCGGGCTGGGCTGCGGTCCGCTGCTCGCGGGGCTGCTCGCCCAGTACGCCGCCTGGCCGCTGTACCTGCCGTTCGCCGTGCACCTCGCGCTGGTGGCCGTCTCCGCCGTCGTCCTCGTGCGGCTCCCCGAGACCGTACGGGACCGGAAACCGCTGAGCACCGTACGACCGCAGCGGCCGGGCCTGCCCCCGCAGGTGCGGTCGGTGTTCGCGCCCGCGGCGATCGCCTCCTTCGTGGGCTTCGCGCTGTTCGGGGTGTTCACCTCGGTCAGCCCCGCCTTCCTCGCGCAGTCCCTGGACGTGCACAACCGCGCCGTGAGCGGACTGATCGTCGCGCTGGCCTTCTTCGCCTCGACCGCCGGACAGCTGGCTGTCGGCCGGGTGGGGGTGGGGCGGTCGCTGCCGCTCGGCTGCGCGGGGCTGCTCGCCGGCCTGGCGCTGCTCGCGGGCGCGCTGTGGTGGGACCTGCTGGCCCTGGTGGTGGCGAGCGCGGTGGTGGGCGGGGCCGGGCAGGGACTGGCGTTCCGCGGGGCGCTGTCCGCGGTGGCCGCGGCGTCCCCGCCGGACCGGCGCGCGGCCGTCATCTCGGCCCTGTTCGTCGTGGCGTACACGGGCATCTCGGTGCCGGTGATCGGGGTGGGGCTACTGGTGGACCCGATCGGCCTGGAGGGGGCCGGGCTGGTGTTCATCGCCTGCATGGCCGTCCTGGTCGCGGCCGCGGCCAGATACCTCCTGCGCCGTCCGGCGACGGCGCGCACGTGAGCGCACGGCTCACGCGGTTGCCCGCCGCGGCCGCCCCGGCCCGCCGTCTCGTGGCGCTGTACGGGGGCGGGCCGCACGCACGACAGGCGGGGGACGGCGGGCGGGCGACCGGATGCCCAGGGGCACCGGTCACCCGCCCGCCGCCGCCCCGCCTGTCGTGGCAGCCGGTCGAACGGTTCGGCTGTGCGGCCGTACGACGGATCAGACCGCCGGAACCGGGTAGGTCGGGTACTCGACGCCGGACACGTGCTGGACCACACGGATGACCTGGCAGGAGTAGCCGAACTCGTTGTCGTACCAGAGGTAGAGGATCGCGTTGTCGCCGTCCACCTTGGTGGCGCCCGCGTCGACGATCGAGGCGTGACGCGAACCGACGAAGTCCATGGAGACCGCGTCGGGGGCGGTGGTGAAGTCGATCTGGCGCTTGAGCGGCGAGTGCAGCGAGACGTCGCGGAGGTAGTCGAGGACCTCTTCGCGGGTGGTCTCACGGCCCAGGCGCAGGCTCAGGATGGCGATCGAGACGTCCGGGACGGGGACGCGGATCGAGCTGCCGGTGATCGGCGCCTTCAGGTCGGGCAGCGCCTTGGCGACGGCGGAGGCGGCACCGGTCTCGGTGATGACCATGTTGAGCGGCGCGGAGCGGCCACGACGATCGGCCTTGTGGTAGTTGTCCAGCAGGTTCTGGTCGTTCGTGAACGAGTGGACGGTCTCCACGTGACCGCGCAGGACACCGTACTCGTCGTCCATGGCCTTCAGCGGCGGGACGATCGCGTTGGTGGTGCAGGACGCGCAGGACAGGATCTGCTCGTCCGGCTTGATGGTGTCGTGGTTGACGCCGTGGACGATGTTCGGGACGTCGCCCTTGCCCGGAGCGGTCAGGACGACCTTGTCGATGCCGGGGCGCAGGTGCTTGGACAGACCCTCGCGGTCGCGCCACTTGCCCGTGTTGTCGATGAGGATGGCGTCCTTGATGCCGTGCTCGGTGTAGTCCACCTCGGACGGGTCGTTCGCGTAGATCACCTTGATGGCGTTGCCGTTGGCGATGATCGTGCTGTTCGCCTCGTCGACGGTGATCGTGCCCTGGAACTGGCCGTGGATCGAGTCGCGGCGCAGCAGGGAGGCGCGCTTGACGATGTCCTGGTCGCCGCCCTGGCGGACGACGATGGCGCGCAGCCGCAGGCCGTTGCCGGAGCCGGCCTTCTCGATCAGCAGACGGGCGACGAGGCGGCCGATGCGGCCGAAGCCGTACAGGACGACGTCGCGGCCTTCGCTGCGCTCGATCTTGTTCGTGCCGGTGGCGCCGGCGACGGACTCGGCGGTGAACTCGGCGACGGACAGGCCGCGGTCGTCGCTCTTGTACTCCGCGGCGAGCATGCCGATGTCGATCTGGGACGGGCCGAGATCAAGCGTGGTCAGAACCTGCAGGAACGGCAGCGTCTCGGTGACCGAGAGCTCCTCACCGTCGATCTGCCGGGCGAATCGGTGGGTCTTGAGGATGCTGACCACCGACTTGTTCACCAGGGAACGGCTGTGGAGCAGGATCGTGACGTCCCGCTCCCGGTGCAGCTTCCCGATGATCGGGATCATCGACTCCGCGATCTCCTCGCGGTTCTTCCAGCTGGTGAACGAGTCCTCATTGACAGTCACAGGATTATCTTTCGAGCTAGGCGGTGCTCATATGCTAACCCGCCGCCGTTTTGGTCACTTAAGCGGTACCCGCCGTGCCGGGAACGGGCACTATGTGACCTTAATTTGTACGTTTTTTCAATGGTTTGCCGTCAGAAGGTGCGGCGGAACCTCATCCCGAGCGGGCGGCCGTCCGGGTCCACCAGCAGGCGGTGCAGAGGGATCGCGAGCAGCCGCTGCCTCACGCCGAGCTCCGGGGGAACGTACCGGCGCAGCCGTCCCGGCGGCCGCGGACCGCGGCGGCCGCCCTCGTGCCAGGCGTCCAGCACGGCGGCGCTCGTGGCGAAGGCGTCGAACGCGGACACGGGATCGCACAGCGCCTGCGCCTCCCCCTCCGCGGCCTCGGTGTGCTCGCGCATCAGCTCCAGGCGCAGCTCCCGGGCGAAGGCGCGCGCGCCGTCCCCGAGCCCTCCCGGATCGGCCGGGCGCCGGGAGTCCGGGTGCTCGTCGTACACGACGCAGCCGAGCTCGGAATCGTGCGTCCACGAACGGAGGTTGATGTTGTCGGAGCCGACGGAGGCCCATACGTCGTCGATCACGCACACCTTGGCGTGGACGTAGACCGGGGTTCCGGCCCGGTTCTCCAGGCCGTACACGGCGACCCGGTCGCCACCCGCCCGGCGCAGCTCCTCCAGGGCCTTGACCCGACCGATCAGGTTCATGGGCAGGGTGAGCGGGCCGTCCTCCTCCGGAACCGAGGGGACGACCGCGATCACCCGCAGCTGTGGGTGCCTGCCCAGCGCCTCCGCGAAACAGGCCACCACCCGGGGCGACCACAGGTACTGGTCCTCCAGGTAGATCAGCGCCCGGGCCCGCCCCAGCGCCTTGGTGTACCCGCGCGCGATGCTCCGCTCGCCGTCGGGCGCGAAGGGATAGCCCCGCAGCAGCCGGTTCGGGTAGGTCCGCAGCAGCTGGACGGTGTGGGTGCCGCAGCGCGCCGGATCGGGTGTCTGCGGCGGCAGCCGGTCCGCGCTGATGTCCTCCCGGTGCATCCACTCCCGCAGGCGGGTGAGCGGGCTCCGGCTGAGCGGGGCGGGATCCTCCCACCGCTCGCGGAAGACGGCCTCGACGTCGCCCACGGCCGGCCCGCGCACGGCGACCTGGACGTCGTGCCACGGCGGGTGCGGCCCGTATGCGGCGGCCATGCGCAGCGACTGCCGGTCGCCGCTGTGCACGGCGTCGTCGTTGCGGTTGTGACAGAGGTCGATCCCGCCGACGTAGGCGACGTCCAGCTCCGGGCGGCCGCGGTGGCGCAGCACCACCAGTTTCTGGTGGTGGGAGCCGCCGGGACGGACGCGCATGTCGAGGAGGCACTCACCGCCGACGGCCGCGATCTCCTCGCCGAGGCGGAGGTTCTCCTCTTCGCTGAAGTGAAAGCCGTCGAGGTGGGACCGCCACAGGAGTCCCTTGACGATGACGCCCCGCTCGACGGCCCGGCACAGGACCGTGCCGATCTCCGTGCCGGGACCGTCGAGCCGCTCGTCGCGGTCACCGCGCCAGTCGGTGAACAGGAGGAGGTCGCCCGGGCCCATCGCGCGGACGGACTTCAGGAGCTCGGCGAAGTACGTGGCGCCGTGGACCAGGGGCCGTACGTGGTTCCCCCGGGACCAGGCCGCGCCGTCCGGGCGGCGCCGGTCCAGGCGCGTCGCGGGATTGCCGCGTTCGCCGGGAAGCAGGAGCCAGTCGGCGTGCGTCACGGTACCGGCTCCCGGGGCGCGCGCATGGGGTCCTCCGATCGCGCTGGTACACCGCAGTCCCAGGCTAGCCGCAGCCGCGGGACCCGGCCCGCGGGCCGGGTCCCCTTCAGGCCACCGGTCCGGCGGCGGCCCCGCGGGCCCGGGCCTGCGGTACGGCGCCCCCGCGGGTCCCGCGGAGGACCACGTCGGCCATCCGCCGCTCCGGTCCGCCGCGGCGCAGGAAGAGGTGGCCGAGGAAGGCCGCCGGCCCGAAGAACACCTGGGCGGGGATCAGGGCGGGCGCATGGCCGGTGGCCGCGGCGACGATGTGCAGCGTCGCGACGGGCGCCACCGCCCCGAAGAGGGTCACCAGCACGATCCCGGTGCGCAGCCCCCGCTTCCCGTACGCCTTGTAGGCGGTGGTGGTGAACAGGGCGTACGCCAGCAGATCACCCATGCCGACCACGGCGCCCAGGTCCTCGCCGATGCGCAGGCCCGCGGCGGGGGCGTACGGGTATCCCTGGACGGCATCGGACAGTTCCCGGGTCAGCGGGACGACCCAGGCGAAGAAGGCGTCGTACGCGGTGAGCGCGAGCAGGAACCACGCGACGTTCTTCAGCCGCATGCCGCCCTGCACGTTCAGGTTGGTGGCGGAGACGACGACCAGGGCGACGACGGCGCTGTTCGCCACCCAGTACGGCGGCGCGGTCTCGCCGAAGGCCAGGTGCGAGACGAGCACGCTCGTGATCAGTACGGCGATCAGCGTCCGGCGCAGCCGGCCGTTCGCGATCACGGGCTGGTAGCCGACGGACAGGCCGCCCGCGAAGACGAGGGCGAGGACCACCGGGAGGACGGCCCCCGGCAGCGCGAGGTAGAGGTAGGGCAGCGCCAGGACGAAGCCCATCATCATGAATATGTCGCTGCCGTTGAAGACGCCGACGGGCGGCCGCGGCGTGCGTACGGCGCGGAAGTAGGCGATCGCGCCGCCGCACACCCCGAGCGCGAGGACGAGGGTGACCGTGAGCTGGAAGAAGACCGTCATGCGTGGCTCCGCGTGAAGGTGTGCTCCAGCAGGTCGCAGCGGAGGGGGAAGAGGCGGGCGGCCTCCTCGGAATCCACCGGCAGGACCGTGACGCGGGCGTCGATGCCCCGGGCCAGCAGCCGCCCGGCCACCTCCGCCTCGGTCACCTCCTTGGAGGCGACCTCCACGTGGAGCCGGCCGTCGGCCCCCGCCCCGGCCCGGTGGCGCAGCGGCCACGGCAGACCTGGGGTGCCGTCCAGCGCCTCCACGATGTCGCGCGGGGTCACCAGGCCTTCGACGGTGCGGTGCAGGGTGCCCGCCTTGCCGAGGATGTGGGAGACGGCGGGCACGACCGCCAGTTCGCAGTCCGGCTCGCCCTCCAGGGTGCGGACCACGTCACCGGTGTTGTACCGCAGGACCGGCATGCACTCCCGGTAGGGGAAGTAGGGCGTGACGGTCAGTTCGCCGAGCCGGCCGGGTCCGGCGGGCTCACCGGTCTGCAGGTCGAGCACCTCGGTGTAGCCCATGTTCGGGTCGATGTGGAGGTGGTGCCTGCTGCAGGTACGGCCGCCGACGGGCAGCAGTTCGGTCATGCCGAAGGCGTCGCCGACGGTCCGGGCCCCGAAGGTCTCGCGCAGGGCGTCCGACAGGTTCCGCGACAGCATCTCGCCGCCGGCGTAGATCGCCCGCAGCCCGAAGTCGTCGGGTCCGTACCCGCGTTGCCGGGCGGCGGTGAGCATCTGGCCGAGGTAACTGGGGTTGCCCGTCAGGATGGTGGGCCGGATGCCGCCGCCGACGGCGCCGAGCAGGTGCTCGACGGACTCCTCCGGCGGGATCTGCCCCACGACGTGGCACGAGGCGTTGGCGAGCCTGCACACCTCGACGTCCTCCTGCACGGCGGCCGTCGCCCTGGAGCTGAGGTTGATCTGCATCCGGTCGCCGGGCCCGAGATCGCCGCGCAGCACCAGGGACAGCGCGATGAGCGCGGGCCAGAGCTCCATCTCGTAGCGGGAGAGCCAGATCTGCACGGGGCGCCCGGTGGTACCTGTCGTCTGGGTCGCCAGGTAGGGGGCGCTGCACAGGAAGTCCGCGGGGCGTTCGACGAGGTCGGCCTTGCGGGTCACCGGGATGCCGGTGAGCGTCTCGGCGGTCAGGCCGTCGAGGTCGATCCCGGCGAGCCGCTCCCGGTAGAACGGGGAGTGCCCGGCGAGTCTGCGCACCGTCCTTCGCAGCGCACGGTCCTGCAGGTCCCGGCGCTCGTCGGGATCGGCGAACGGCCCGTCGGCCAGTTCCTCGACGTCGTCGCCGAGCGAGCCGAACTCCTCCAGCGTGAGGAGGGCGTCGGCGACCAGCCGCTCGACGGCCCGCACGCTGAGCCGCCGGCCGAACACCATCGCCATGGCCACCCGTACCTGGCGGACACCTGTCTCCAGCACGCATACCTCCCTGGGGTGTGGCGGGGTGGGTGGGGTGAGTGGGGCGGGGCGAAGGGGTGGGGGCGGCGCGCCGCCCCCACCCCTCACTTCATCGTCAGCTGGAAGAACAGGTGGCGAAGAAGACCGCCGTCATGGCGCCCATGACGTACTTGAACTGCTTGGCGCTCGTCTTGATCGCACTCATCGGATCCTCCTTGTTCCGTTCCGGGCGGACGGTCCTACGGGCTCCCCTGAGGTCGCCGTAACGTTCCGTCACTTGGACGACAACACAGTGGCGCGATCGCACCTCTCGGGCAATGATCTGGTCCATTCAACGGACCGGTGAACGGGGGACGGCAACACCGTGACCCCCCAAGTACCCGGTGCGAACGGGGAGTTCTGGACTCGTCCGACCGACGGGTCCAGGGTGAAAGGGGGACCGCCCATGGCCAGATCCGGTGCAGAGGGGCGGGGCGTACTGGAGGGTGCGTTCGCACTGATGGAGGTGCTCGCGCAGGGCGAGGAGGTCGGGCTGACCCGCCTGGCGGCCGACGCCGAACTGCCGAAGGCCACCGCACACCGGCTGCTGGGCCAGCTGATCGCACTGGGCGCGGTACAGAGCCGCGCCGGCCGCTACCGTCTCGGGGCGCGGACCTTCCGCCTGGGACAGGCGTGGCACCCCGCGCGTGCGCTGCGTGCGGCATCGGCCCGTCCGTTGCGCGAGCTCGCTTCGGCGGGCGGCCGGCCGAGCCTCAGCCTGTCGGTGGCCGAGGCGGGACGGACGATCGTGGTCGGGGGACTGCGCGGCGAAGTGGACGACGTCTTTCCGCTGCGTTCGGGCGTCGTGCTGCCGCCGGGGAGCGCGGCCGAGCTGATCCTGGCCGCCTCGGCCCCGGTGGGCGAGCCGCCCGAGGGCCGGACGGCGGCCTCATGGGCCCGTGAGGTGGCGCAGGCCGGGGAGCGGGGGCTCGCCTTCGAGTACGGACAGTGCGTGGCCGCGCTCTCGTGCGTGTCGGCGCCGGTACGCTCCGCGTCCGGGCAGGTGGTGGCCGCCGTGGCCGCGACCGGCCTGGACGCCGGGCGGATCGCGGCACTCGGCGAGTCCGTGGCCCGCGCGGCGGCGATGATCAGCGCCAATCTGGCCCGGCTGCCGGCCACCACGGCCCCTCCGCACCACGAACGGCCCGCCCACCCGCCGGGCACCGTGCCGGGCACTCGGGCCGCGCACCCCGTCCTGGCGGGTCCGCGCTAGGCAAGACAGCTAGGTCGCGGCGGGGGCGTTGCGGGATGGCCCGGAACGCCCCTGCCGCCCGGTCGGAGTGCCGACGGAGGGTGACCGTGACACGCTGAATCGGGGGATCGCCGAACCTGGTGCGCCAGGCCGGCTCTGCCATCGAGGAGATCGATATGGCCAGTGATGCCAGCAGGCCCCGGACCAGCCAGCCGCAGCCCAGTGCCTGGCATGCGCCCACATCGGGCAGAACCCTGTCCGCGGGCGCCCTGATGGTCTTCGGCGGCGCGATGGCGATCTTCGAGGGGATCGCCGCCCTCGCCAGGGACGACCTGTTCGTCGTGACCCGGCACTACGTGTTCGAATTCAGCCTGACGGGATGGGGCTGGGTCCACCTGCTCGTGGGCATCGCCCTGGTCCTCGCCGGCTGCGCCGTGTTCACCGGAGCCCTGTGGGCGCGCTTCTTCGGCGTGTTCGTCGCCGGACTCGCCGCGATCGCCAATTTCCTGTGGGTGCCCTACTACCCCTGGTGGGCCCTGACCCTGGTCGCCGTCAATCTGTTCGTGGTCTGGGCCCTGTGCTCCGGCATGCACCGGGAGGCCGACACGGCCCCGTCGACCCCCTGACCTCGGCGGAAGCACGTCAGAAAGCCCGGCGAACGACCGAAGGGCCGTCTCGGATTGCTCCGAAACGGCCCTTCGATCTACGACTCTTACGAGTCGGGACGACAGGATTTGAACCTGCGACCCCTTGACCCCCAGTCAAGTGCGCTACCAAGCTGCGCCACGTCCCGATGCGCGCTGACCTGGGGTTTCCCCTGGTTGAACGCGCAGGAGAACGATACCGCACTTCATGGGGTGGTTGCGCGCACCTTTCGGCCTCCGGGTCCGCGGGAACCCGGTCGCGCCCCTCAGCCCGCGTCGCCCGTCAGCTCCGGATGGGCGGTGATCAGGCGCTTGGGGGCCGCTTGGAGCCAGGAGTCGGTCAGGATGGAGCGCAGCTCGTCCGCGTTCTGCACGGCCGCCAGCCGGACCCGGATCCAGGCGTAGTTGTCGTCGTGGCCAGGGCGCAGGAAGAACTTCTCCGGCTCGGCCGCGATCAGCTCGGCGCGCTCCTCCTTGGGGCACTTCACCCCGATCGAGACGTCGTCGTCGGCCAGCGAGACGAAGATCTTCCCGCTCACCCGGAAGGTCGGCATGCCCCAGGCGAGCTTTTCGCTGCTGTCCGGAAGCGACAGTGCGATCAGGCGGACGTCCTGTGCGGTGGTGGCCATCCCCGAGACTCCTCTTTGGCGACCGGTGAACCCTTGCGACGACCGTAGCCCCCGCCACCGACAATCCCGCTCACCCCCGCCGGTCCTCCCCGGCCGCGGCCCCCGGGACCTGCCCCCGGTCCTCCCGCTCGTGCACCAGCGCCACCAGTTCCGCCGCCAGCGCCTTCACCGTGGCGAGCCCCTCCGTCCCCCACCGCCGCGGCACCACGTCCACCGCGCACACCGTGCCGAGGACGATCCCGCGCCGGTCCGTGAGCGGCGCGCCCGCGTACGACCGCACCCCGCTCTCGTCCACCACCGCGTTGCCCGCGAAGCGCGCGAAGTCCCGTACGTCCTCCAGCACCAGCGCCCTCCGGCGTACCACCACGTGCGGGCAGTAGCCGTGGTCGCGGGCCAGGACGCGCGCCGGGTAGCCGCTCGCCGGGGCTTCGGCGCCGTGGTGCAGCCCGGCGAAGAACTGCCGCTCCTCGCCGACGAAGTTGACGCCCGCGTACGGGGCTCCGAGCGCGTCGGCGACGCGCCCGGCGAAGGCGTCCAGTTCGGTGTCCGGACGCTCCCCCAGGCCCAGCTCGCGCAGCCGCAGGGTGCGCGCGGGTGCTTCCCGGTCCACCGGTGTGAGCAGCAGGTGTCCGGTCGATTCGTAGTACGTCATGGCGGTTCCCCCGGCTCCGAAGACGAAGAGCTGACTGTGGACATGCACAACAGATGACGGACGAGGGCGGCCAGCGCCCCCGTCCCGGAGCTCGAGAGGCGCGCGTCGCACCGTACGACGGGCACCTCGGGTCCGAGCCCCACCGCGTCACGGACCTCCTCGGGGCCGTAGCGGTGACCGCCGTCGAACTCGTTGACGGCGACGATGAAGCCGATCCCGCGCCGCTCGAAGAAGTCCACGGCGGGGAAGCAGTCGGCCAGCCGGCGGGTGTCGGCGAGTACCACCGCCCCGAGGGCGCCCGCGCACAGCTCCTCCCAGAGGAACCAGAAGCGGTGCTGTCCGGGCGTGCCGAAGAGGTAGAGGACGTGGCCCCGGTCAAGGGTGATCCGGCCGAAGTCGAGGGCAACGGTCGTCGTGGTCTTCTCCTCGACGCCGAGCAGCGGGTCGGCGCGCGCGCTCAGGCCGCTGAGCAGTTCCTCCGTGCTCAGCGGTTCGATCTCGCTCACCGCCCCCACGAAGGTGGTCTTGCCCGCCCCGAACCCGCCCGCGACCAGGATCTTCAGCGTCGCGGGAGGAGGTCCCGGCGCGGGGGCGAGCACGGGGCCGGGAGCGAGGGCGGGGGTGTCACAGTCGTTTGCGTAGGCCATCGAGCACCGCCAGGAGGAGGGACCGGTCATCGGCCGCGAACGAGCCGCCGCCGGGGAACCGCGGCGCCTGCGCCGTGACGGCCCCGTGTTCCATCAGGTCGGACAGCAGCACCTTCACCACCACGGCCGGCAGCCGCAGCTGCCCGGCCACCTCGGCGACGGTGACCGTTGCGGCGCCCGCGCACATCCGCAGCGCGAGGGTGTGCTCCGCCCCGAGCGGGATGCCCGGCCGGACGCCGGTCGCGGACACCAGCGACAGCAGGTCGAGCGCGACGCCCGGCCTGGTCCGCCCCCCACTGGCGGTGTACGGGCGCATCACCTTGCCCGCCGAGTCGTCGAGCCACGGTGTGTCCCGGCCCTTCGTGCACTCCCCCGTCCCGCGGACCCTCATCGCTCCGCGTCGGCGACGGGCCGCCGCGGCGGGGCCGCCAGGTACGGACGCACGCGCTTGACCAGCATCGCCATCTCGTAGCCGAGCACCCCGGCGTCGGCCTGCCGGTCGGCGAGGACGGCCAGGCAGGTCCCGGATCCGGCCGCGGAGACGAACAGGAGCGCGGTGTCGAGTTCGACCACGACCTGCCGCACCCCGGCGCCGTCCCCGAAGCGGGAGCCCGCGCTGCGGCCCAGTGAGTACAGCCCGGACGCGAGGGCCGCCATGTGGTCGGCGCTGTCGGCGTCCAGGCCGTGCACGCAGGTCACGAGGCCGTCGGCGGTGAGGAGTACGGCGCTGCTCGTGTAGGGCACGCGCTGCACCAGGCCGCTGAGCAGCCAGTCGAGATCCGAGAGCCGGCTGCCGGTCTTCGTCGCCACTTCGCCGCCCATGGGGGTGCGCTCCTTGCTGAGGTGAGGGGTCGGGGTCATGCCTGGTTCTCCGACTGGGCGAGACCGAAGCCCCGTTGGAAGGCGGCCATCAGTCCAGGGTCGTGCAGGGGCTGCTCGGGGTCGGCGGCCCGCCGCGGGGCGGGAGCCTCGCGCAGCTGGGGCGCGAGGTGCTGCTGGGCGCGGCGCCGGGGCAGGACCGGCCGGTCGCCCTCGGCGAGCTCGGCCGGCGCACCGGGTACGGGACCGGCCGCGGGCGTCCGAGCCGGCGCGGACCAGGACACGGCCCCGGCCCCGGCCGGTGAGACCGGCGCGGGCCCGAGCCGGGGATCGGCCGCGGGCGCCGACCAGGACACCGCCCCGGAGCCGGGCATGGAGCCGGGCGCGCGTGCGGAATCCGGATCGGGGCCGAAATCGGGACGGCGATCAGGACCGGGAGCGGGATCGGGACCGGTCCGCGGGGCGGGGACGGTACCGGCCGTCGCACCGGACCGGGGCGCGCGCAGCGGCTCGGGCTCCGGGACCGCCACCGGCAGGGGCCCGGGGCGGGGCTCCGGTTCGTACGGGGCCCCGGTGCCCGGGAATCCGGGCGCCTGCCAGGTCTCCGGCGCGGGCGCCGGCCGGGGCATCCGTACCGGCTCCAGGGGTGGCGACGACGCCCCCTGCCCGGTCCCCCACGCCGTGGTCCGGGAACCGCCCGCCGCGTCGGCCGCGGTGGGCGCCTGCGCACCCAGCAGCTCCTGGGGCAGCACCAGCACGGCCAGCACACCGCCGTAGATGTTGGACTTGAGCTCGACGGCGATCCCGTGCCGGCGGGCCAGCGCCGACACCACGAACAGGCCGATCCGTCCGTCCGCCAGCAGGTGCCGGACGCTGACCTGGTCGGGGTCGCCGAGCAGGGCGTTCATCCGGTGCTGTTCCTCGGCCGGCATGCCGAGCCCCCGGTCCTCCACCTCGACGGCGATCCCGGCGGTGACCCGCTCGGCGCGCAGCACCACATCGGTGTCGGGGGCGGAGAAGACCGTCGCGTTCTCGACGAGTTCGGCCAGCAGGTGCACGACGTCCGCGACGGCGTGCCCGCGGACGCTGCCGCCGGCCGGGGGCACCACCTTGACTCTGGTGTACTGCTCGACCTCCGCGACCGAGGAGCGGAGCACTTCGCTCAGGTCGATGGGCCTGGTCCACTGGCGCCGGGAGGCGGCGCCGCCCAGTACGGCGAGGTTCTCGGCGTGCCGGCGGATACGGGTGGCGAGGTGGTCGACGTGGAAGAGCTCCTTGAGGAGGTCGGGGTCCTCGACCGTGTCCTCCAGGTCGTCCAGCAGCGAGATCTCGCGATGCACGAGGGACTGGAGCCTGCGCGCGAGGTTGACGAAGACCTCGACGGTGCGCTCGCTGTCGGACGGGGCGGCCGGTCCGGCCAGCCGCAGGAGGGTCGTGTGCGCCTGTTCCCGGGCTCCGCGCAGCTCCTGGGAGAGCAGCCAGAACTCGTCCGTCCCGGCCGGATCCCCGCCGGGCGGGGCCGCGCCCGGGCCCCCGCGCGCCTGGCGGGGCGGGGCTTCGCCCCGTTCCAGCAGGTTGGCGGCCGTGCGCAGCTCGTGGCGGCCGCGCACGCTGGAACGGCGCAGCGCCTCGCACCGGTCCCGTACGGCCTTGGCGGCGCGCTGGGCCCCGAGCAGGGCCGCAGCGAGCGCGCCGACGACGAGGAGGGCGCAGCCGGTGAGCACCGGCCACAGCCGGGCGTCGCGGTCGCCGGCTCCCCCGCCGAGCTGGAGGGTGAAGATCACCGCGGCTGCCCCGCTGAGCGCGGCGGCGAGCGTGGGCAGCACGGCGGCGCGCACCAGCTGGGGGCGTATCTGCCTACCGGGACCGGTGACGGCGTGTCTCGACGGGGCGTGGCGGGCGGCGCGGGGTCCGGACATCGGCGTCCTCGGTACGTGGGGCCCGGCCCCCAGCGTTCCCGGGGTCCGGTGTTGATCACCGAATACCCACGCTAGACCTCGTTACCGCGCCCCGGACGGCCAGTTGGCGAACTTCGCGGGGGTGCTTCCCGCTCCCGGTGGAGCGCTCGTACAGCCGCCCGAATGCGCCGGTCGGACCCCGCGGACCGCCCCGGCGCCGCCCCGCGGCCGCCGGCCGGACCGGTCCCGGGACGGCCGCCGGCCGCCCCGATGTGCCGGGGCGGCCGGAAGGTCCGTCCGCGCGGTGCGCTACGACCCGACGGACTCCGGCTTCTCCTGTCCGCCGGTTCCCGCGGAACCCACGCGCGCCGCCGTTCCCGCCACTGACCCGGCTCCCAGCGGAGGAACGGCCGAAGGGCCGTCGACCGGGCCGCCCGTCCGCTCCCCGGCCACGAACGGGCGCCACCACGGCATGCTCGGGGCTCCGGCGGTGCCGGGCTCGAACGGCTGGCCGGGGATCGGCAGGGCGACGGCCGCTCCGGCCCCCTCGGCCGCGGCCAGCGTGCCCTCTCCCGGCTCGTCCCACGGATGCAGGGCCAGGTTGAAAGTGCCCCAGTGGATCGGCAGCATCGTGCCGTGGGGGGTGCCGCCCTGCAGGTCGAGGTGGGCGCGCATGCCCTCCTCGGGCGTCATGTGGATGTCGGGCCAGTACTCCGAATACGCGCCGATCTGGATCATCGTGGCGTCGAAGGGCCCGTGCTCGGCGCCGATCTCCTCGAAACCGGGGAAGTAGCCGGTGTCCCCGCTGTGGTAGATCCGGTGCTCGTCGCCCGCGACGACCCAGGACGCCCACAGAGTGTGCTGCTGGTTGCGCAGGCCACGGCCGCAGAAGTGCCGGGCGGGGGTCGCCGTGAGGGACAGTCCGGCGATCTTGGTGCTCTCGTTCCAGTCCAGCTCGCGCAGCCGGTCGGCCGGTACGCCCCAGCGCTCCAGGTGCGCGCCGACCCCGAGCGGCACGGCGAAGACCGTGTCCGTACCGGCCAGCTCCTTGATCGTCGGCAGGTCGAGGTGGTCGTAGTGGTCGTGCGAGATGACCACGACGTCGACCTCGCCCAGCGAGGACAGCGGGACCGGCACCGGGTGCAGCCGCTTGGGCCCGGCGAAGGGGAAGGGGGAGCACCGCTCGCCCCAGACCGGGTCGAACAGCACCCGGCGCCCGTCGATCTCCGCGAGCACGCTGGAGTGCCCCATCCAGGTCAGCCGCAGGCCGCTCGCGGGCGGCTTCGCCAGGTCCGCGAGGGTCGTCGGGTGCACCGGGATCGGCGCGGCGGGGCTGCGGCGGACCCGCTGCTCCCGGTGGAAGTAGATCTTGGCGAACTCCGCCATCGAACCCGAGGGCCTGTTCCGGGCCCCGACCGGGTTCTGGAAGACTCCGTCGGCGAAGTTCGGCGAGCGGCGGATCCGCTCGAGCCGGGCGCCGGACGGGTCCGCGCCGAAGGCTTCGGGCCGCAGGGCACGCAGCCGCGGACGCAAGGGACGGGAGCCGGTCAAAGCGCCTCCAGGGAGGATGGGGTCAGGATGGCCGTATCTCTACGACCATCCCAACGCACACCGGCCCCGAAGGATTCCGCTTGTCGCTCCCGCGCCGCTACAGCGGCAGCAGGTCCGGCCGCTTCGCCTCGACGTGGTCCCCGGAGGACTCCCCGCGCAGCCGCCGCCCGATCCACGGGGCGAGGTGTTCGCGGGCCCACTGGATGTTGTCCCGGGTCACGTCCACCGAGCCGCGCGGCCGCTCCGGGGGCCACGGCTGGTCGGGGTCGGCCGGTACGTCCAGTCCGAGCACCTGCGCGGCGCGCAGCGCGACCCGCGTGTGGCCCTCGGGAGAGAGGTGCAGCCGGTCCGTGTCCCAGGCCCGCCGGTCCTGTACGGACTTCAGCGACCAGAGGTCGAGCACCGGGCACTCGTAGCGGTCGGCGATGGCGCGGACGTGTGCACTGTAGGTCGCGACCTTGCCGCGGAGGTGCTTGAGCACCGGTACGCCCCGGGTGTCGAAGCCCGTGGTGATCATGACAAGGCCGACGGACCCGGTGAGGTCGGCCACGGCCGCCTCGAACCGCTCCGCCACGTCGTCCGGGTCGGTGCCGGGCCGGATGATGTCGTTGCCGCCCGCGCAGAAGGTCACGAGGTCCGGCGCGAGGTCCTTGGCTCTCGGGAGCTGGTCGGCCACGATCTGGTCCAGGAGCTTCCCCCGCACCGCCAGATTCGCATACCGGAAGTCGTGCTCGTCGCGCTGATCGGCCAGGAGCACGGCGAGCCGGTCCGCCCAGCCGAGATAGGAATCCCCGGGTCCCGGGTCCCCCACGCCTTCGGTGAAGCTGTCCCCGATCGCCGCGTACGAGCCGATGGTCTTGAGTTTGGTCGTCGTCGCTGCCACGGGAACCCATACTTCACTCCCGTAACCAACCTACGCCAACGTAATGAGGGGTTGACGGACCGTGATCTGTACCACGTGGGGGATAAGGAATAAGTACACGTGAGGCCGGGACCCCCCTCGGGTCCCGGCCTCACGTGTGTCGGTGGTCCGACGGCGGGTGCCGTCAGAGGCTCGCGCCCTTCGAGCGGAGGTACGCGATCGGGTCCAGGTCCGAGCCGTAGGACGGGGTCGTACGGATCTCGAAGTGGAGGTGCGGGCCGGTCGAGTTGCCGGTGGAGCCGGAGAGTCCGATGGACTGGCCGGCGGTCACGCTCTGACCGGAGGAGACCGAGAGCTGGGACAGGTGGGCGTACTGCGAGTACTTGCCGTCCGCGTGCTGGATGACGACCTCGTTGCCGTACGAGCCGCTCCAGCCGGCGGAGACCACGGTGCCCGCGCCGACGGCCCTGACGCTGGTGCCCATGGAGGCGATGAAGTCCACGCCGGTGTGGTAGCCGGAGGACCACATGGCGCCCGCGACCTTGTACTGGGTGGAGATCCCGCCGCCGACCGGGGCGACGAAGCCGGCGGCCGACTGCGGAGCGGCGGGCGCCTCGGCGGCGGCTTCCTGCTGCGCCGGGGCGGCCTTCCCGGCCTGCTTGCGCACGGAGGGGGCGGACTTCGCGGCGGACTCCGGCGCGGGCTCCGCGGCCGGCTTCGCCTCGGCCTCGGGAGCGGCCTCGGCCGGCTTCGCCCCGCCCGGACCACCGAGGGTCAGCTTCAGGCCGGGGTGGATCAGCGACGGGTTGCTGCCGACGGCCTCGCGGTTGTCGGCGTACAGCTGCTCCCAGCCGCCGGAAAGGTGGCGCTCAACGGCGATCTTGGAGAGGTAGTCGCCCGGCACGACCGTGTAGACGGTCGGCGCGGCCGCGGTGGCGGCGACGGGAGCCGCCTGCAGAGCGGCCGGGGCCTGCGGGGCCACCGCGGGGGCGACCGCGGTCGCGGCGGCCGGGGCACCGGCGGCGTGGGCGCCGGCGGCTCCGATCAGCGGCAGCGCGAGGGCCGCACCCCCGGTTCCCGCGACGGCGAAACCGCGCGAAAGGGAAAGGGACTTGGGACGGCGGTGCTTACCCTTTGCAGGCATGACGAATTCCTCTCCGGCGCCTGCGAGGTGAGCTGTCGGGTTCGGACTGGAGATGTCCGGCCGTGCATGTACTGGACATGAACGGCTTCACCCCGAGCCGTCCCGGCGAAAAGATCTCCGGTACGGCGGCTTACCTGGTTCCCCCGCTCCTGCCGCGCGAATAGGTCGGGTGCGGTTTCCGGGAGGCGGCAGGATTTGGCGGTCCACCCGGATCGATCGCGAAGGTAATCCCTTGCGGCCACGGGTAACAAGCCGCGAATTCCCTGACGGAATCACAGACATGAGGGACCGAAGGAATTACCGTCACCCTCCGTCCATTCCGCACGGCCAACAGCCGCCCCGACTGGGC
Organism: Streptomyces sp. NBC_00029; assembly: GCF_045160505.1. NCBI lineage: Bacteria > Bacillati > Actinomycetota > Actinomycetes > Kitasatosporales > Streptomycetaceae > Streptomyces > Streptomyces sp. NBC_00029. The sequence continues at coordinate 7,294,455 of NZ_CP108292.1, read as the reverse complement.
CATTCGCCTTTAGCGATCAGGCACTCACGGTCACCGTATGATCTGGCTCACGGGGACGCGCCCGATCTCGCCTCCCGATATGGCAAGTTGGCGCCAAACAGTGTAATTCGGACAGAGGCCCCACGACGTGGCGGAGGAGTTGCTTTGACCCAGCAGATACAGGAGCCGGAGCTGACCGGAGTGCGCAATTTCCGCGATGTGGGCGGATTGCCGACTTCTGACGGACGAACGGTCAGTACGGGACGACTGTTCCGAAGCGGACATCTCGCACATGCCACCGAAAGCGATGCAGAATTCCTCGCCTCGCTCGGCCTCCACACCATCTTCGACTTCCGCAACGGCGCCGACCACGCGCTGGAGGGGCCGGACGTCGAGCTGCCCGGCGTCCGGAACCTCAACATCCCGCTCTCGGACCCGGCCGACGGACGGGAGTTCTGGCGGCTGGTCCGCGACGGCGACCTCGTCCAGCTGCGCGAGATCCTCGGCGACGGCAAGGCGGCGGCCCGCATGTCGAACTCGTACCGCGGGATCATCCGGCAGCGCACCGCCGAGCACAGCCGGGTCGTGCACGCCCTCGCCGAGGACAGCGTCCCCGCCCTCATGCACTGCGCGGCCGGCAAGGACCGGGCCGGCCTGTCGATCGCCGTCACCCTGCTCGCCGTGGGCGTCGAGCGTGAGGCGATCGTGGCGGACTACCTGGAGTCGAACGCCCCGCACCGCCGCTACCGCGTGCGCCGCAGCGACGAGTCGCCCGAGGCCCGTTCCCCCGAGGTCATGGAGCTGCTCCAGCCGCTCTTCGACGCCCGCGCCGAATACCTGCTGGCCGCCTTCGACACCATCGACGAGGTCTGGGGCGGGGTGGACCCCTACCTGGCGGAGGGCCTCGGGCTGCGGCCCGAGACCCTCGGCCGGCTGCGGGACCGGCTCCTGGTCTGACGCGGCGGGGCCCGGTTCCCGAGCCCCGCCCCCGAGGTCGGCGGGCCGTCAGCGCGCGGCGACGGCCTGCTTGACCAGCGTCCTGCCGAAGTCCCAGATCAGCCCGGATCCGCCGTGCGCCTCGTCCATGACCTCGCGGAAGGCCCCGACGAACCGGTCCACGTCCCCCTCGTCCACGATCAGCGGCGGGATCAGCTTGATCACCTCCAGGTGGTCCCCGGAGACCTGGGTGAGGATCCGGTGCTTCTGCAGCAGGGGCACCACGACCATCTGCGCGAAGAGCCCCTTGCGGGCCGCCTGCAACATCGTCCACCGGCTGCGCAGGCCCAGCGAGGAGGGCCGGCCGAACTCGATGCCGATCATCAGCCCGCGCCCCCGCACCTCGTGCAGCAGCTCGTACTCGTCCACCAGAGCGGCGAGGCGCCCGCGCAGCAGGTCGCCCATGACCCGGGCGTTCGCCACGACCTCCTCGTCCTCCATGACGGACAGGACCGCGAGGCCCGCCGCCATGGCCTGGGCGTTGGAACCGAAGCTCGCGGAGTGCACGAGCACCCGGTCCATGGACGAGTAGACCTTCTTGAAGATCCAGTCCTTGCCCAGGGTCGCGCCGACCGGGACGTACCCGCCCGAGAGCGCCTTCGCCACGCACACCAGATCCGGTTCCACGCCCGGCTCGTGCTGGTACGCGTAGAAGTCCCCGGTGCGCCCGAGGCCGGTCTGCACCTCGTCCGCGATCAGCAGCGCCCCGCGCCGGTGCAGCATCTCCTGCGCCGCGAGGAGGAAGCCGGGCGGGGCGGCCAGCACCCCCTTGCCCTGGACCGGCTCGACGATCAGTGCGGCGACGTCCCCGCGCTTCAGCTCCCGCTCCAGGGCCGCGAGGTCCCCGAGCGTGATCCTCGTGTCGGGGAGCAGTGGTGCGAAGCCGTCCCGGAAGCCGCCCTCCCCGTTGACCGAGAGGGAGCCCGTCGTGAGCCCGTGGAAGGCGTGGTCGCAGTAGAGGATCCTGGGGCGCCCGGTGGCGTACCGGGCGAACTTCAGGGCCGTCTCCACCGCCTCGGTGCCGCTGTTGCCGAAGAAGACCCGGTCCAGGTGGGGGCTGTACGAGAGCAGCTTCTCGGCCAGCAGCCCGGGCAGCGGCTGGCAGTCGAAGCGGGTGAGGTCGGCGAGCTGGGCGTCCAGGACGTCGTGCAGGGCCCGGCGGACGACCGGGTGGTGCCGGCCCAGACCCATCACTCCGAACCCGGCCAGCATGTCGAGGTAGTCGTTGCCCTCGGCGTCCCAGAAGTGCGCTCCCTCGGCCCGCTCGTAGACCTTGTCGAAGCCGATGGTGTGCAGCATCCGGGGCAGCTGGTGGTTGAGGTGCCGGGCGTGCAGCTCGTACCGTTCCGCGCCGCGCTCGGCCAGCAGGGCGCCGAGGTCGAAGCCCTTGCCCCGGCCGCCCTCCTCCTCCCGTGGCCGCGCGTTCATGCCGACTTGTCCCGGTTGCTGGCGATCGTCTCCCGGGCCGCGCGCAGGGATTCCTTGAGGGAGCCCATGGTGGCGAGGACGGCGGTGGGCTCGTAGCCGCAGTGCGCCATGCAGTTCGCGCAGCGCGGGTCCTTCCCGCGGCCGTACTTGTCCCAGTCGGTGTCGTTGATGAGCTCGCGGTACGTCGGTACGTAGCCGTCGCTCATCAGATAGCAGGGTCGCTGCCAGCCGAAGAGGGAGTAATTCGGAATGGCCCAGGCCGTGCAGGGGAAATCGACCTTTCCTTCCAGGAAGTCCAGGAAGAGCGGGGAGTGGTTGAGCCGCCAGCGGCGCCGGTTGCCGCCCGCGAAGGCCTTCCTGAAGAGTTCTCGGGTCTGTTCCACTCCCAGGAAGTGCTCCTGGTCGGGCGCCTTTTCGTAGGCGTAGGCGGGCGAGATCATCATCTCGTCGACCCGGAGGTCGTCATTGAGGTAGTTGAGCACCTCGATGATCGTCTGCGGGGTGTCGGTGTTGAAGAAGGTGGAGTTGGTGGTCACGCGGAATCCGCGCCGCTTCGCCTCCTTGATGGCCGCGACCGCCTCGTCGAAGACGCCCTCCTTGGCCACCGACTCGTCGTGGCGCTCGCGCAGGCCGTCGATGTGTACGGCGAAGGCGAAATACGGGGAAGGCGTGAACTTCTCGATCTTCTTGCGCAGCAGCATCGCGTTGGTGCACAGGAACACGTACTTCCGGCGCGCCACCAACTGACGGACGATCTCGTGGATCTGCGGGTGCATCAAGGGCTCGCCGCCCGCGATGGACACCATGGGAGCACCGGACTCCAGCACGGCGCCGACCGCCTGAGCGACCGGCATGCGCTGCTTGAGGACCCCGGCCGGGTGCTGGATCTTCCCGCACCCCTCACAGGCCAGGTTGCAGGCGTAGAGCGGTTCCAGTTCGACGATCAGGGGGAACTTCTCGCGCTTGCGGAGCTTTTGTTCGAGAAGATACGTCCCGACCCTGATGGACTGGCGCAGCGGCATGGCCATCTGGCTCACCTCCTGGGGAGCAGCAACGAACGGTGCCATTCATGAAACGCGGGCAGTACGGCACGCAGGACACGGAAGGCCGATATTCCCCCGCGAACCGTGCCGATACGGACGAGCTCGTGCTCCGGAGCGTCCACGATCACCCGGACGGCCGCAACCGGACGGCCGCCGCCCCGGGTGGCGGTCCACAGGGTGGCCGCGGACTCCATGTCGACCGCGATGGCGCCGGTGGCGCGCAGCTGTGCGCGCTCCTGGCCGCGGACGACGTGGTCGGATCCGGTCAGCGCGCCGGTGTGCACGGTCCGGCCCGGAGCGGCCCGGGCCAGTGCCTCTGCGAGCAGGGCGCTGCCGGTGCAGGTGACGGTTCCCTGCGGGTCCCGGGTCTCCTCGGCGACGACGAGGTCACCGGGGTGCATGCCGGGTACCAGACCGGCGCAGAACCCGGTCGCGAGGACGGCGGCCCGGTCCATTCCCGGCCGCTCCAGTGCCCGGTCGACGGCCCGCCCGGCCGCGCGCGGGCCCATCCCGGTGCGCAGCAGGGTGTGCCCGCCGCTCCGGCCGCGGTCCGGGCCGCGGGTCGCGCTGCGCAGCGCGACCTGCTCGATGCGCAGCGCGCAGGCCACCAGGAGCGGGCCGGGGCCGCCCGCGGCCCGGTCCCCGCCCGCGGCGGACATCACACCTCCCCGGCGGCGGCCGGGTGCACCCCGGCCGGGGCGAACGGTTCCCCGTACAGGTAGCGGCCGAGCGCCGTGAGCGGGAACACCTGCCGGTAGAGGTGGTAGTTGATGGAGAAGTCCCAGGGGAAGCCGGTGCCGGTGAAGTACGGCTCGTCCCAGGTGCCGTCCTCCCTCTGGGTCTCCACCAGGTGGGCGATGCCCCGCTCGACGGCCTTGCCGTCGCGCTCGCCGGCCGACAGCAGGGCCATCAGCGCCCACGCCGTCTGCGAGGCGGTGGAGGCGCCCTTCCCGGCCCAGGACGGGTCCTTGTAGGAGCGCTGGTCCTCGCCCCATCCGCCGTCCTCGTTCTGTACGGACTCCAGCCAGCGCACGGCCCGCCGGATCGCGGGATGCCCCGGGGCGAGGCCCGCGGCGGTCAGGGCCGGGACCACCGATCCGGTGCCGTAGACGTAGTTGGTGCCCCAGCGGCCGAACCAGCCGCCGGCCGCCTCCTGTTCGGCGAGCAGCCAGGCGATGCCGCGCCGGGTGCGGGCGTCCCCCGCCCGGCCCTCGAAGGCGAGCATCTCCACCACGTGGGCGGTGACGTCGGCCGAGGGCGGGTCGATGACCTCGCCGAAGTCGCAGAAGGGCAGCTTGTTCGGGTAGGGGCTGGTGTTGTCGGCGTCGAAGGCGCCCCACGCCCCGTTCCTCGACTGCATGCCGAGGTTCCAGGACACCCCGCGGGCGATCGCCGCCTCGACACGGGCCGGCTCCGGGTGCTTGATCCGGCGCAGGGCGAGGACCACCTCGGCGGTGTCGTCGATGTCGGGGTAGGTGTCGTTGTGGAACTCGAACGCCCAGCCGCCGGGGGCGAGTCCGGGGCGGCGCACCGCCCAGTCACCGCTGCGGACGATCTCCTCGCCGAGCATCCAGTCGGCGGCCTTGACCAGGGCGGGGTGGTCGGGGCGCAGGCCCGCGTCCGCCAGGGCGATCGCGGCGAGGCAGGTGTCCCACACCGGGGACTGGCAGGCCTCGATCATCCGGGCGCCGTCCTCGCGCCACACCGCGAACCGGTCCAGGGACTCCAGCCCGGCGCGCATCACCGGATGCCGCAGGTCGTAGCCGAGCAGGTGCAGGGCGATGATCGAGTACACGGCGGGCGGCTGGATCCCGCCCCAGCAGCCGTCGTTCTCCTGGCGTTCGATGATCCAGCGGCCGGCGGTGGCCATCGCGGCCCTGCGCAGCCTGCGCGGGGCGAACCGCCGGTAGACGTGCAGGGCCTTGTCCATGCGCTGGAAGGCGCCGTCCCAGCTGGTCAGCGGGGCGAGTCTTCTGGCGGGGTTGGGCACCCGCGCGTCGGCGTGGAGCTCGTCCAGGGCGAAGGGGGCCGGGCGGACCGGGCGCAGCGCGGAGACCACCGTGAGCGGGACGATGGTCTGGCGGGCCCAGCAGCCGAAGTCGTAGATGTTCAGGGGCACCCAGGGCGGCAGGAAGACCAGCTCGGGCGGGAGTTCGGGCAGGTGTTCCCAGTTCCACCAGCCGAAGAGGGCCAGCCAGATGCGGGTGAAGACGCGGGCGGCGGCGATCCCGCCGTGGGCCCGGATCCAGGCCGAGGCGCGGGTCATGTGCGGGGCGTCCGGCGCGTCCCCGGCGAGGCGCAGCGCGACGTAGGCCTCGATCGTGGCGGACAGGTCGGACGGGCCGCCGTGGAAGGTGGCCCAGGTGCCGTCCTCCCGCTGCTCGCCGCGGATGAAGAGAGCGGAGGCGCGGGTGGTGGCCTCGTCCCGGATGCCGAGGAACTGCCGCAGCAGCAGGTCCTCCGCGTCCATGGTGACGTTGGTCTCCAGGTCGCCCTTCCACCAGCCCTCGGGGTCCTGGCGTTCCAGCAGGTTCCGGGTGGCGCGCGCGGCGGCCTCGTACACGGCCGGCCGGGCGCCGTCCGGGCGGCGGGGCAGGTCGTCGGTGGGCCGCACCGTGCCCCGTACGGTGTCGCGCGCCGTGTCCCGCCCCGGCCCGGGGCGGGGCGGCCGGCCGATGAGCGCGGGCATGCCCGGCGGGCCGTGCTCGGCGCGCGGGCCGCTCCGGCCGGGCCGGGCCGGCACGGGCGGGGCCGGGGGCCCCGGTTCGGCGGCCAGGCCGGCGGTGCGGCCCGCGGGTCCGGGCGGCAGAGCGCCCGGGGTGGATTCGCTGCCAGCGCCAGCGCCCTCGGCGCTGCCGTCGGTCGTCGCTGTCATGGCTTCCCCTTAGAACAGTGTCCTCTGCTGTGCTGGGGTCTGCCGTCGGCCGGTGCGCGCCACGCTCAGGTGGCGGCGCCGGCCGGCGACTCGCGATTCATATCCGCTGTCGGGTGGCGATCACCTCTTGCGCACGACGACGAAGTCCGCGAGGGCCACGAGCTGGTCGCGCACGCGCTGCGGCATGTCGACGTCGTCCAGGGCCCGGATCGCGACGGCGTGCTGGCGGCGTGCCTCGTCGGCGGTCCACTGGCGGCCGCCGGCCGCCTCGATGAGGGCCGCTCGGGCCGCGAACTCCTCCTCCGAGAAGTTCTCGAAGTCGCTGCTCTTGGCGTCGGCGGCGAGCAGTTCGGCGAGCTGCTCGGAGGCTTCGCCGCCGGCCGCGAGGGCCGCGACCACCGGCAGGGACTTCTTGCGCTGGCGCAGGTCGCTCCAGGTCTGCTTGCCGGTCGCCTCCGGGTCGCCCCAGATGCCGAGCAGGTCGTCGACGGCCTGGAACGCGAGGCCCAGGTGGTAGCCGTACTCCTCCAGCTTGTCGGCAGTACGGTCGTCCGCGCCGCCGAGCACCGCGCCGATGGAGACCGCGCAGGCGAGCAGCGCGCCGGTCTTGTTGCCCTCCATCTCCAGGCATTCCTCGACGCTGACGCGCTCGCGGTGCTCGTAGGAGATGTCCTGCGCCTGGCCGTCGATGAGCTTGCGGCTGGCGGTGGTCAGCCTGCGGGTCGCGCGGCCCGCCTCCACGGTGCCGAGCTCCAGCAGGACCTCGTTGGCGAGGGCGAACAGGGCGTCGCCGACCAGGATCGCGAGGGCCGGTCCGTGCACCTTCCACACCGTGTCGCGGTGGCGGCGCTGCTCGTCGCCGTCCATCAGGTCGTCGTGCAGCAGCGAGAAGTTGTGCACGAGCTCGACCGCGACGGCGCCGGGGATGCCGACCTCGGCCGCGGCGCCCGCGGCCTCGGCGGAGAGCAGCGCAAGTGCGGGGCGCACGGCCTTGCCGCCGTCGCCGTCCGCCACGTTGCCCTGGGCGTCGATCCAGCCGAAGTGGTAGGCGGCGACGGTGTCCATGGGCGCCACGAGCCGGTCGACGGCGGCGCGGAGCGCGGGGGTCGACATCGTACGGCCGCGCTCCAGGAGAGCGACCGTGTCCGCCTTCTCCACGCCCCCTCCGGCTGTGCCCACACTGGCATCCGTGTTCTCGACAGCCGGATTCCCCGGGTTCACTGGCTCTCCTCTTGTTCCTGTACGTGCTGTACTCGTCGTGCTGGTGGTGCCGGTGCTGCTGATGGTGCTCGTCATGCCGCCTCCTGCAGAGGGTGTTCGCGGTGGCGGCCGAGCGCGGCGAGTGCGGCGTGCGCCGCGCTCAGTCCGCTCCGGACGGCGCTCTCCATGGTCGCGGGCCAGCCCGTGGCAGTCCACGCACCGGCGAGGTAGAGCCCCGGCGTGTCGGTGCGCGCCCCGGGGCGCAGCCGGCCGACGCCGGGGGTGGGGGCGAAGGTGGCCGTCCGCTCCCGGGTGACGAAGAAGTCCCGTACCTTGGCGCCGCGAGCGGCGGGCAGCAGCCGCTCCAGCTCCGGCAGGTACTTGGCGCGCAGGACCGAGACGGGCTCGTCGATGTCGTCCTGGGCGACGGACTGGGACAGGGCCAGGTACTGGCCGCCGTCGGGGAGTCCGGAGGAGTCGGTGCGGTCGAAGACCCACTGCACCGGGGAGCCGAGGGCCGCGAAGAAGGGCGCCTTGAGGACCTTGCGGTCGTAGACCACGTGGACGTTGAGGATGGGCGCGGTGCCGATGTCCAGGAGCTTGTCGGGGTCGGGCAGGGCTCCGGCGGGCAGCAGTCCGTGCGCCTCGCGCTGCGGGACGGCGAGGACGACGGTGCCCGCCTCCAGGGACTCTTCCTCGGTGTCGATCCGCCACGCCCCCTCGGACATGCGGGAGATGTCGGTGACCCGGCTGCGCAGTTCGGTCCGTACGCCGGCCGCGTCGAGCGCCTTGCGCGCGAGGGTGTCGTGCAGTTCGCCCAGCGGCACCCGGGCCCAGCCGATGTCGGCGGCGCCGTTCTCGGAGAGCAGGCCGGTCTTGAAGACCATGGCGGCCAGGCCGAGCGAGGACTGCTCGGCGGTGGCGTTGAGGGTCGCGACGCCGACGAGGTCCCACAGGGCCTCGATGGTGCGGGCCGACTGTCCGTAGCGGCCGAGCCAGGTCGCGAAGTCCAGGCCGTCCAGCGCCGGGTCGGCGGGGTCCAGGCGGCGCAGCGCGAGGGCGGCGCGGCCGACGCTCAGTCGCTCGGCGAGGGAGAGGTGCGGGTAGCGGGCGAGCGATCCGGCCAGATGCAGGGGCACGGGCAGGGCGCTGCGGCGCAGCCGGCCCAGGCGCGGGCCGCCGGGGCGGGCGACGTCCAGGACGGGTACGTCGAGCCGGTCCTGCAAGGGCGCGAGGGCGGCGCCGTCGACACGGTCGAGGAACCACCGGTAGGCGGTGCAGCACCGCAGGTAGACGTGCTGGCCGTTGTCGACCTCGAGGTCGCCGCGCTTGAAGGAGAAGGCGAGCCCGCCGAGCCGCGGGCGGCCCTCCAGCAGGGTGACCCGGAGCCCGGCGTCGGCGAGTTCGAGGGCGGTGGTGACCCCGGCGAGTCCGCCGCCCACGACCACGGCGTGCTGTTCGTAGCCGGTCATGCGCCCTCCCCCGGGGTGCGGTGGCCCTGCGGGCCGGCCGGACGGCTTTGAGCGGGCCCCGCGGCCCTTCCCGGGGCGAGGTCCCCGGGGGAAGACGCGGCCGTCCGCGCGGCGGTTGCCCGGACGTCGGCCCGATCCCTGGCCCGGTCGCCACGGGGGCCGCGGTGCTGCCGCGGGTGTGCGGACGCGGTCGCCCGGCATCCGGAGCCCGGCGCCGCGCCGACGGCGGGGCCGGTGGTGGAGACGGTGGTGGAGACGGTGAGGGGCGGGACGGCGGGGGCCATCGCGGTCATCAGCCTCGCCTCCGCGTGTTCTGGCGGGAGACGGTCCGCGCGTCGAGGCCGGACAGGCCGCGCACGGCGACGTACGCCTTCTCGTGCGGCGGCAGCGACACCCTGCCGCGCAGCACCGCCTCCGGCTCCCGCTCGATGCGGTCCAGCAGGCGCCGGTAGATGCCGGCCATGGCGGCCACGCAGGCGCCGCTGCGCCGGTCGAGCATCGGCAGCAGCCGGTAGCCCTCGGCGAACAGTGCGCGGGCACGCCGGACTTCGTGGTGGACCAGCCCGGCGAAGTCGGAGCCGGCGGGCATCCGGTCGCTGTGGAAGCCGTCCGAGCAGCCGAACTTGGCGAGGTCCTCGGCGGGCAGGTAGGTGCGCCCGTTGGCGGCGTCCTCGCGAACGTCCCTGAGGATGTTGGTGAGTTGCAGGGCGAGGCCGAGGGTGTCGGCGTACTCGCCGGCGCGCGCGGTCTCGGAGGCCGCCAGGCCCGAGCCGTTCACCGTGCCGAACACGCCCAGCGAGAGCCGCCCGATGGCCCCGGCCACGCAGCGGCAGTAGGTCTTGAGGTCGTCCCAGGTCTCGTAGGTCTCGCCGCGGACGTCCATCAGGACCCCGTCGATGAGCTCGTCGAGGCCGCCGAGCGGGATGGGGAAGCGGCGCGCGGCGTGCGCGAGGGCGACGGCGACCGGGTCGGTGTCGTCCTCGTCGATCTCCTCGGCCAGGATCCGCCCGAGCAGGGCGCGGGTCTCCTCCAGCCGGGCGAACTTGGCCTCGGGCGCCAGCGTGCCGTCGCCGATGTCGTCGACCCGCCGCGAGAAGGCGTACAGCGCGGACATCGCCTGCCGCTTGTCGGTCGGCAGCAGCCGGATGCCGTAGGCGAAATTGCGCGCCTGTGAACCGGTGACGGCCTCGCAGTAGCTGTAGGCCGCCGAAACCGGTGCGGACATCGCGGTCGGTGCGGACGGGTGTGTGGGGCCCTCCACGTTCGGGCTCACCTCTTTCTCGGCGCTGTGCGCAGGACGGCGGCCACCTCGCGGAGCAGGCCGGCCTTGGTGGGCTTGGGCGGGCCCGGGAGCACGTCGAAGCCGGCGGCGGTGACGGCTCGCAGGGCTGCACGCCCCCCTCCCACGAAGCCCGCGAGCAGCAGCCGGAGTCTGCCGTGCACGCTACCCACGAGCGGGGTGCCTTCATTCAGCAGCTCGCGTGCGCGCTCGCTTTCGAATGCGACCAGGGAGCGTACGGCCGCTCCGGCGGACGGGGCCGCGAGCTCCGCCTCGGTCACGTGGAAGCGGCGCATGTCCTCGGCGGGCAGGTAGATCCGGTCGCGGCCGAGGTCCTCGGCGACGTCCTGGATGTGTTCGACGATCTGCAGGGCGGTGCAGACGGCGTCGGAGCGGCGGATCCGTTCGGGGGTGCTGGTGCCGGTGAGGGAGAGCACGAGGCGGCCGACCGGGTTCGCGGACAGCTCGCAGTAGCCGGCCAGGTCCGCGTACGTCCCGTAGCGCGCGACGCGCTGGTCCTGGCGGTTGGCCTCGATGAGCCCGAGGAACGGCTCCGGGGTCAGGCCGTGGGCGCGCACGACGGGCTGCAGGGCCTGCAGCAGCGGGTGGCGCGGGGGGCCGGCCGGGCCGGCGGAGGCGTTGAAGACCCGGTGCAGGTCGGCCTCGAGGGCGTCCAGCATGGCGAGCCGGTCGTCGACCGCGGCGGGGTCGAGTCCGAGGAGTACGGCGTCGCGTCCGCCGGGGGCGAGGTCGCCGTCGCCGATGTCGTCGACGAGGCGGGCGTAGCCGTAGACGGCCGTCAGCCCGTCGCGCCAGGCGCGGGGCAGGAAGGCGGGGGCGACGGGGAAGTTCTCCGCCGTCGCCTTGTCGAGGGTGGCGCTCACGTGGACCGTGTCGGACAGGGGTCGGATGCCGAGCCCCGGGGTCACCGCCCGCCGCCCGGGGCGGGGACGGCCGTCGTGCCTGGGGGCCGGAGAATTCCCGTAGCCATTGCCGTCACATCTCCCGTTCTACACTGCCGACCCATTACATCCTATTTCGGACACGCCGCCGGGGGATTCCCCCGACTGCCCCAGGGCCCTTCACCTGCGGGGAATCGTCCCCTCTTGCCGCGATTGAGGACCGCCTCAGCTTACGCTGTAGAACGCCGCGGAGCCCGCTCGGGTATTCGCTCCGCCACCGAATGTCGCCGCCGAATGCGAGAACCGACTTCGGGAACAGACTTAAGGCCCCCGCCGCGCTGAGCGGCGGGGGCCTTCGGTGAAGCGTAAAGGCGCCGGAAGGGGCGCCGCGCGACCCGGAGGTCAGCCGTTGGTGGCCTTCTCGTACGCCGAGACGACTTCCTCGGTGGGCCCGTCCATGAGGAGCTCGCCCTTCTCCAGCCACAGCACCCGGTCGCAGGTGTCGCGGATGGACTTGTTGTTGTGGCTCACCAGGAAGACCGTGCCGGCCTTCTCCCGCAGTTCGCGGATGCGGTTCTCCGAACGCACCTGGAAGCTGCGGTCACCGGTGGCCAGGGCCTCGTCGATCATCAGAACGTCGTGGTCCTTGGCCGCCGCGATGGAGAAGCGCAGGCGCGCCGCCATACCGGAGGAATAGGTACGCATCGGCAGCGAGATGAAGTCGCCCTTCTCGTTGATGCCCGAGAAGTCGACGATGCTCTGGTAACGCTGCTTGATCTGCTCGCGGCTCATACCCATGGCGAGACCGCCGAGGACGATGTTCCGCTCGCCGGTGAGGTCGTTCATCAGGGCCGCGTTGACGCCCAGCAGCGAGGGCTGGCCGTCGGTGTAGACCTTGCCCTCCTCGCAGGGGAGCAGACCGGCGATGGCGCGCAGCAGGGTCGACTTGCCGGAGCCGTTGGACCCGATGAGGCCGATGGCCTCGCCGCGGTACGCGGTGAAGGAGACCCCGCGCACGGCGTGGACGCGCCGGACACCCGGGGCGTCGCCCTTCCGCCGGCGGATTATCTTGCTGAGCGCTGCGGTGGCCGCGCCCTTGCCGGCGCTGCCGGTGTTGACCCGGTAGACGATGTGGACGCCGTCCGCGATCACGGTGGGGATGCGCCCCTGAGTGTTGTCAGCCACGGCCGTAACGCTCCTCAGACTTCCAGAAGTACACGAAGCCACCGATGCCGATCACCACGGCCCAGCCCACGGCGAAGAGCCACACGTGCGGAGGCAGGTTGCTGCTGCCGTAGTCGTCGATCAGCGCGAACCGGATGAGGTCCATGTAGATCGCGACCGGGTTCCACAGCAGCACGTCGCTGATCCACTGGGGCTGGTCCTCGAGGTAGATCCCGATCGGGAACATGACGCCGGAGGCGTACATCCACGTACGCATCACGAAGGGCATCAGCTGCGCGAGGTCGGGGGTCTTGGAGCCCATCCGCGCGAAGATCATGGCGAGGCCGGTGTTGAAGACGAACTGGAGCGCCAGGGTCGGGATGACCAGCAGCCAGGCGAGCCGGGGGTAGTTGCCGAAGGCAACGGCGATCACGAAGACGACGATCATCGAGTACATCAGCTGCTGGAGCTGCTGGAGCGAGAAGGACACCGGCAGGGAGGCGCGCGGGAAGTGCAGCGCCCGCACCAGACCGAGGTTCCCTGAGATCGCCCGGACACCCGCCATCACCGAGCTCTGGGTGAAGGTGAAGACGAAGATGCCCATCATCAGGAACGGGACGTAGACGCCCTTGGGCATCTCGCGGCCCGCGCCGAGGATCAGGCCGAAGATCAGCCAGTAGACGGCCGCGTTCAGCAGCGGGGTGGCCACCTGCCAGACCTGGCCGAGCTTCGCCTGGCTGTACTGCGCGACCAGCTTGGCCCTGGAGAAGGCCATGATGAAGTGGCGCCGGCCCCAGAGCTGCCGCACGTACTCGCCCAGGCGGGGCCGGGCGCCGCTGACCGAGAGGCCGTACTTCCTGGCGAGCTCCGCGGGGCTCAGCCCCGCGTCGTCGGACGGCGGCCTGCTCGTGGCGAGGGCGCCGTCGTGGGTTGTGTCACTCACAAGTTGAAACTTTCGTCTTCAAGATGCGGCCAGGTGGGCATCAGGCTGGTGGCTCGAGGCCCGTGATCGCGTCATGTTCCCAGACGCGGGCTGGTCAGATGACAGGAGGTCGGCCCAGGCGGGTCAACCGCCAGACCGTCCGCCATCTCATCGGGCGGCGGGGTCCGCAGGGACTGGTCCATCCCTCCCGGAAACCGCCGAACCAGGCCTTGAGCGCCGGTGCCGACGGTCTGCGCAGGAGCGTCAGCAGGAGCCAGACGCCCAGGTAGACCGGGACCAGCGGGGCGGGCAGGTTGCGGCGGGCGAGCCACACCCGGTTACGAGCCACCATACGGTGGTAGACGGCGTGCCGGGAGGGGGCAGTTGTCGGGTGCAGCAGCACCATGTCCGACCGGTAGTCGATCAGCCACCCCGCGTCGAGCGCCCGCCAGGCCAGGTCGGTCTCCTCGTGAGCGTAGAAGAACTCCCCCGGCAGGGCTCCGACCTGCTCGAACACCCGCGTGCGGACGGCGTTGGCGCCACCCAGGAAGGTGGTCACGCGGGAGGAGCGCATCGGGTCGGAGGCGCGCAGCCGCGGCACGTGGCGGCGCTGGGTGACACCGGTCTCGGGGTCGGCGATCCGGAAGCTGATGATCCCGAGCCCGGGGTCCTCGGTGAAGGCCTGCCGGCACAGCTCGGCGGTGTCGGTGCGCTCCAGCAGACCGTCGTCGTCCAGGAAGAGCAGCACGTCCACGTCGCGGCCGCCGGGGCCGAAGGCCTCGATGCCGACGTTGCGGCCGCCCGGGATGCCCAGGTTCTCGGGGAGGTCGATGCTGCGTACGCCCTCGGGCAGGCCGGTGACCTGCACGCCCTGGCCGACGACGACCACCTCGACGGGGGCGCCGTCCTGGCGGGCCACCGAGTCGAGGAGCGCCTTGAGCTCGTCGGGCCGGTTGCCCATGGTGATGATCACGGCGCCCAGCCGCAGCGGGGCGCTCACTTGAGCCTGCTGGAGGCGAGGATGGACACCAGGTGGAGCACGGTCTGGAGCATCGCGATGCCGGCCAGTACGGCGACCCCGACGCGGGACCAGTAGAGGTCGCCCTGGATCTGGTCCACGACGGCCAGCACCAGGATGAGCAGCGAGGCCTCGATGCCGAGGATCAGGCGGTGGAACTTGAGCGCGGCCGCGGCCCGGCGGGCCAGCGCCATGCCCTTGGCGCGCGGCTCGGCGGCCGCGTCCTTGACCACGGGCTTGCCGGCCTGGTGGCGGGCGACGCCGACCAGGTCGGTCTCGGCCTTGATCAGGATCGCGCCGAGCGCGGCCAGGGTGCCCAGGAAGGCCCACAGCCAGTCGGCGCCGCCGGGGCCCCACAGGTCGGCGGCGCGCAGGCCGAAGCCGACCAGGACCGCCGCGTCGCAGAGGTACGCGCCGACCCGGTCCAGGTAGACCCCGGAGAGCGAGTACTGCTTCTTCCAGCGGGCGACCTCACCGTCGACGCAGTCGAGCAGCAGGTACATCTGGACCGCGACCACGCCGAGGACGGCGCCCAGGATGCCCGGCACCAGCAGCGCCGGGAGGGCGAGGACGCCGGCGAGGGTCATCAGGTAGGTCAGCTGGTTCGGCGTGACCTTGGTGGTGACCAGGACGCGGGTGATGCGCAGGGAGATCTCGCGCATGTAGAGGCGCCCGCCCCAGTGCTCGCCGCTGACCCGGTCCTTCACGCCCGCGGGGTGGACGACGGGCCTCAGTTCAGCTACGGATGGTCTTGACATAGTCGGCGTAAGCGTCCCTGATCTCGGCTGCGGACAGGTTGAGGTGCTCCAGGATCGTGAAGCGTCCCGGGCGGGTCTGGGGGGCGTACTCGACGGCCGCGACGAACTCGTCGACGCTGAAGCCGATCTCCTCGGGCCCGACCGGCAGACCGTGCCGGCGCAGTACCTCGACGAAGAGGCCCGCCTGCGCGGTGGCGCCGCGCAGGTGCATCGCGAAGGCGGCGCCGATGCCGACCTGCTCGCCGTGGAGCGCGGAGCGGCCCGGGTACAGCAGGTCGAAGGCGTGGCTGATCTCGTGGCAGGCGCCGGACGACGGCCGGGAGTCCCCGCTGATCGACATGGCGATGCCGGAGAGGACCAGCGCCTCGGAGAGCACGGTGAGGAACTCGTCGTCGCCGCATCCGCCGGGGTGGCGCAGCACGGACTCGCCGGCGGTACGCGCCATGGCGGCGGCCAGGCCGTCGATGGGCTCGCCGGTGATCTTGTGCGAGAGCTCCCAGTCGGCGATCGCCGAGATGTTGGAGATCGCGTCGCCGATACCGGCACGGATGAACCGCACCGGGGCGTCCTTGATCACGTCGAGGTCGATCACCATGGCGATCGGGGTGGGCACGCCGTAGGAACCGCGGCCGTTGTCGTTGTCCAGGATGGACACCGGCGAGCAGATGCCGTCGTGCGAGAGGTTGGTGGCGACGGCCACCATGGGCAGCCCGACCCGCGCCGCGGCGTACTTCGCGACGTCGATGATCTTGCCGCCGCCCAGGCCCACGACGGCGTCGTAGCGGCGGCCCTTTATGTCGTCGGCCAGCTTGACCGCGGAGTCGATGGTGCCGTCGACGACCGCGTACCAGTCGGCGTGCGGCAGGACGGGCTCCAGCTTGGCGCGCAGCGCCACGCCGGAGCCTCCGCTGATCGCGATGGCCAGCTTGCCGGAGGCGGAGATCCGCTGGTCGACCAGGAGGCCTGCCAGATCGTCCATCGCCCCGCGACTGATGTCGACGACGACGGGCGAGGGGATGAGCCTCGTCAGTACTGGCATGCGATCGTCCGGCCCTTGGCGAGGTCGTCGTGGTTGTCGATCTCGACCCACTTGACGTCACCGATGGGGGCCACGTCGATGGTGAAGCCGTCGTTGACGAGCTGCTGGTAGCCGTCCTCGTAGTAGAGGTCGGGGTCGCGCTCGAAGGTGGTCTTCAGGGCCTCGGCGAGCTGCTCGGCGGCCTCGGGCTCGATGAGGGTGACACCGATGTACTCGCCGGTGGCGTCGGAGGGCTCCATCAGCTTGGTGATCTTCTGGACGCCAGTCCGGGAAGCACTGCCGTCGGCGGTGACGACCTTCATCTCCTCGTCGGCCAGGTTCTTGACCGTGTCGAGGGCGAGGATGATCTTCTGGCCGTTGCCGCGGGCGGCGAGGAGCGTCTTCTCGACGGAGACCGGGTGGACGGTGTCGCCGTTGGCGAGGATCACACCCTGCTTGAGGACGTCACGCGCGCACCACAGGGAGTAGGCGTTGTTCCACTCCTCGGCCTTGTCGTTGTCGATTAGCGTGATCTTGACGCCGTACTTGGCCTCCAGGGCCTCCCGGCGCGCGTACACGGCTTCCTTGCGGTAGCCGACGACGATGGCGACCTCGGTGAGACCGACCTCGGCGAAGTTGCCCAGCGTCAGGTCGAGAACCGTGATGCTCTCCTCGTCGCCCTCGGGGCCGACGGGCACGAGGGCCTTGGGCAGGGTGTCGGTGTAGGGACGCAGGCGGCGTCCGGCCCCGGCAGCGAGTACAAGGCCGATCATGCTGGTTCTCCTTCGTCATGTACGGCGGGTGCTCCGGAGGAGACCCAGAATCGGATGCTCTCCACGAGCACCACGAGTGCCACGAACACGGCCAGGACCGTGAGCGCGACGGGGAAGTCCGCTTCGCGCGACGCGAGGACGGCCGCCAGGACCGTGATCAGCAGGACCCGGCCTTCGTGGCCGCCGATCGTCCGCACCAGCCAGTGCGGGGGCGCGCCGGTGCCACCGCGGATGCGGTACACCGTGTCGTAGTGATGGTAGGCGACCGCCGCGATCAGGCCGAATGCCGCCGGAAGGGCCCCGGGGACGTCCGCCTTGACGGCGAGCGCGAGCACCGTGACGTACTCGGCCGCCCTGAACAGCGGCGGGATCAGCCAGTCCAGTGCGCCCTTCAGCGGCGCGGCGACAGCGAGGCCCGAGGCCATGACATAGATCACCGCGACGGCGATCAGCCGCGGGTCGCCGAACGGCAGGAACACGGCGCCCGCGACCATCACCACCGTGCCCAGGGCGGCCACGTACACGGAGCCGAAGGATCCGGCGCGGCCGCGCAGCAGCCGGCCCTGGAGCTCGGCGAGCGGGCCGGAGTCGGCCAGGTCGGCCAGGGCCCGGGCCGCGCGGTCGGTGCGGGTGGCCTTGCGCGTCAGGGAGCGCAGGACCCGCCCGGCGGTGGTGTAGAGGGCGCCGAAGGCGCAGCCGATCAGCAGGGCGTAGAAGACGATCCGCGGGGTGGTGAAGGCGGTCAGCACCGCGATCATCGCCCAGCGCTCACCGATCGGAAGGATGATCATCCGGCGGATCCACACGGTCCAGCCGACGCTGTCGAGGCGGTCGGAGAGGGCCGCCGTCGGGGACGTGTTGGCGGTGGCGTCGTGGTTGGCCTCGTTGAAGGAGAAGTCCACGACGTGCCGGCAGGTCATGAGGATCATGGAGCCGACGGCCAGGGCCCAGACGTCGTCGCCGTTGCTGGCCGCGCCGAGCGCGAGACCCGCGTAGAAGGAGTACTCCTTCGCGCGGTCGAAGGTGGCGTCGAGCCAGGCACCCATCGTCGAGTACTGGAGCGAGTAACGGGCGAGCTGCCCGTCGGTGCAGTCCAGTACGAAGGAGACGAGGAGCAGCACACCGGCCGCGACGTAGCCCCAGCGGTCACCGGTGGCCGCGCAGCCGGCCGCGATCAGCGCGGTGATCAGCGAGGCGGTGGTCACCTGGTTCGGGGTCAGGCCGCGGCGCGCGCACCAGCGGGCGATGTAGCGCGAGTACGGGCTGATGCAGAAGGTGGTGAAGAAGCCGTCGCGGGACTTCACGGCGGTGCGCAGGCGCACGGCCTCGTCGTCGACGGCGTCGACGGCGGCGACGGCCGCGTCGCGCTCCGCCGGGCCGGCGGGGACGGCGGCGACGAGCGTGCCCAGTTCGGGGCGCTGGACGGTGGTCCCGGCGGCCTCGACCGCGGCGGCGAGGCGGTCCGCGTACGGGCCCGCCCCGTCGGTCTCCGCGGCGGCGGCACCGGCGGCGGCCTTGTCGAGGGCCTCGCGGGCGCCGGCCTGGACGGCCAGCGCACCGGTGACGGCGCAGGCGTCGAAGCGCGGGTCGGTCAGGGCGAGGCGCAGCGCGTGCACGTGCCCCACGAAGGCGCTGTCCACGACGGCCACCCGCTGGTCGGCGGGTACGCCGGCCAGTGCGGCGGCGGCGTCCTGCGGGCCGGCGGCCGGGCGGACGTCGAAGCCGAGGGAGCGCAGCTCGTCCGCGAGCGGTGATCCGGGGACCGGCAGGCCGGTGAGGATGACGGTCGGCAGACGAACTCACTCCTTGTAACGGATTCCGAACGCGCGCCTGATGGGGAGGCGGCACGTCGGCAGAGGCTATCGGATGAATGGAAGCAGGGGTTCATCACCCGTTTACGCCCCGATAAGCCGAATATTCGGGCCCACGGGCCGGGTTCGGATCATCATTGACGATCACGGCGCGGTACCACAAACGGCCCGGATGTTACGGTGGACACGCCCCTGAACGTGTCGAGTGGAAAGAGGTGGGTTGATGACCGTCGTAGTGGTCGCGGCCATGCGCAGCGAACTCCGGTGCATCCCCCATTCCTTCCGGGCATCCGGCCGGGCCTGATCACACAGCTGGGCCCTCGTCGGCCGGAGCCCCCGTTTCAAGGGTTCACGTTGACCGACAGCAATACCTTCGACGAAGACTTCATCGACGACACCAACGGCGACATCAACGACGAGTTCGATGATGCCGACGATTTCACGCGCGCCTTCTTCGCCCTTCACCACGGCCTGCCCCGGCAGGCTCCGGGCTCCGACGCGACCACCCGCCACCTGCTGTCCCTGTGCGGACCGCTGCCCGAGCGGCCGCGCGTCCTCGACCTGGGCTGCGGTCCGGGCCGCAGCGCCCTGCTGCTCGCCGCCGAGGCGGGCGGACCGGGCACGGGCGGACCGGGGAGCGGCGGCGCCGAGGCGGGCGGACCGGGCACGGGCGGACCGGGGAGCGGCGGCGCCGAGGTGACCGCCGTCGACCTGCACGCCCCCTTCCTCGGCGAGCTCCGTACAGCCGCCGCGGCCCGCGGGCTCGCCGACCGGGTCCGCACGGTAGAGGCCGACATGGGCGCCCTCCCGCAGGGGGGCTTCGAGGACGGTTCCTTCGACCTCGTCTGGGCGGAGGGCTCCGCCTACATCCTCGGCTTCGACGCCGCGCTCGCGCGGTGGAAGCGGCTGCTCGCCCCGGGCGGCACCCTCGTGCTGACCGAGTGCCAGTGGTCGGTCCCCGAACCGTCCGCCGGCGCCCGCGCCTTCTGGGACCCGCACTGCGCGCTGCGCACCACCGCCGGCAACCTCGCGGCCGCCCAGGCCGCCGGGTACCGGGTGCTCGGCGTGCACGACCTGCCCGACTCGGACTGGGCCGAGTACTACGGCCCGCTCGCCGAGCGGGTCCGCGACCGGACCGTCGCGGCCGGCCCCGCCATGGCGAGGGCACTGGCCGCGACGCGCGAGGAGCTCGACGTACGGGCCCGCCACGGCCACGAGTACGGGTACACGGGCTACGTCCTGCGCCCGGTGACCGCCGGGGACGGCGACGCCTGGCCCGCCCGCCCGGAGACCGCGGCCGACGCGGCCGCCGTACGGGAGGTCAACCTGGCGGCGTTCGAGACGCCGCTGGAGGCCGACCTCGTGGACGCGCTGCGCGCGGACGGCTCCTGGCTGCCCGGACTGTCGTACGTGGCCGAGGCCCCGGACGGGTCGGTGGCGGCGCACGCCCTGCTGACCCGGTGCGAGGTCGACGGCGCCCCGGCGCTCGCCCTCGCACCGGTGGCGGCCGATCCCGCGCTGCAGCGCTCGGGCGCGGGCAGCTCGGTCGTACGGGCGCTGCTCGCGGCCGCCCGGGAGCGCGGGGAGTCACTGGTCCTCGTCCTCGGACACCCGGCGTACTATCCGCGCTTCGGTTTCGTACCGGCGTCGCACTTCGGGATCCGGGCACCGTTCGAGGTGCCGGACGAGGCGATGATGGCGCTGGTGCTGGACGATCGCGTTCCGGTGCCGTCGGGGACGATCAGGTATCCGGCCCCGTTCGGCGTCTGACGGCTGCGCGACGTCATGCGACGTGACGCGTGAGTGATCCGCCCCCTGTCGCCCGAGGGGTGTCTTGCCGATCAGGCCTGCGAGCCCGGCGTGATCGACAAGGCACCCCCTAGCACGCGGCGGGGGGCGGACATGCGCGGATCTCCGAAGTGGGGACAAGCCGCTTTTGTACGGCAGACTGAGGGCCGAAGTCCGAAGCGAAGGATGGGTATGCCGACCACACCAGCCACCGCCGCGAACAGCGCGTCCAACGGCACCGGTACTCAAGAACCGATCATGCTCGAACTGGTCGACGAGTCCGGCAACACCATCGGCACGGCGGAGAAGCTCTCCGCCCATCAGGCGCCCGGGCAGTTGCACCGGGCGTTCTCCGTGTTCCTCTTCGACGAGCAGGGCCGTCTGCTGCTCCAGCAGCGGGCCCTCGGGAAGTACCACTCCCCCGGCGTCTGGTCGAACACCTGTTGCGGTCACCCCTACCCCGGGGAGTCGCCGTTCGCGGCCGCGGCGCGGCGGACCCACGAGGAGCTGGGGCTGTCGCCCTCGCTGCTCGCGCAGGCGGGAACCGTGCGCTACAACCATCCGGACCCCGCATCGGGTCTGGTGGAGCAGGAGTTCAATCACCTGTTCGTGGGACTTGCGCAGGCCGCCGTACGGCCGGATCCGGAGGAGGTCGAGGACACCGCCTTCGTCACCGCCGAGGAACTGGCGAAGCGGCACGCGGAAGTTCCGTTCTCGGCCTGGTTCATGACCGTGCTCGACGCGGCACGGCCCGCGATCCGCGAACTGACCGGCGACGCGGCGGGCTGGTAGCCCGTACGCCGTCCCGCTGTTCCGCCGTCCCGCTGTTCGTCCCGCTCCTGAGCCCTCCCGCTGTTCCGCCGTCCGCCGCTGCGCGGCCCTGCCGCCGCGCCGGCCGCCGCTCAGCGGGCGGCCGGCGGGGCGGTGAGCGGCGGGGCGGTGAGGGGCAGGGCGGCCCAGATCACCTTGCCGCCGGTCGAGGTGTGCTCGACGTCGCAGACACCGCCGGCCTCCAGGGTGACCTCCCGTACCAGGAGCAGACCCCGGCCGCCGGTCTGGCCGAAGTCGGCCTCCAGTGCCTTGGGGCGGTAGGGGTGGTTGTCCTCGACCGCCACCCGTACCCACGCGCGGCCGATCGCGACCTCGACCGCGACCTCCGGCGAGAGCAGGGCTGCGTGCCGGACCGAGTTCGTCACCAGTTCGGAGACGATCAGGAGCAGGGAGTACACCAGGTCCTGATGGGCCGGCACCCCCTGGCGCCCGAGCAGGTCCCTGACCGCGCGGCGGGCCTGCGGAACGGATTCTTCAACCGCGGGCGCGGTGAACCTCCACACTCCCTCGTAGGCGAGGGGGTCGGCCGGAGCCTCCGCCTCACCCTCCTTGGCTGGCGGGACGCTCCCGCTGACATCCATCTTCCGTCCCCCGTCTTCACGCTCGATCGTCTCCACGCGACAAGAGTGGTGAACGGGCTGGTCCGGACCCGACTGCTGACCAGAAGTCAGCGCCTATAGGACACTTTCTGACCACTGGCGTATGACAGAGTCAGTTGTTCGACTGTTCCTGATCTTCTGTCGGACGCTTCTCGGCCGCCTCGCCCGCCCCGTCCGCGGCGCCGGCCTCCTCCGTGACCTCGTCCTCCCTGACCAACCCCAGGATGCGCCGGGACCCCATGCCCATGGCCACCAGGCTCAGCCCGTCGAACAGCAGGGCGAGGGAGAAGAAGGTTCCGATCACGTACAGACTGTTGCCGGGCCAGTTGGAGAGGATCAGGAACCCCAGCAGGATGCCGAAGGCGCCCTGGACGACCGCGAGCCCGAAATGGGATCCACGCACCACCAGCGCTCCGACCAGCCGGAACAGTCCACCGATGAGGAAGAGGAGCGCGGCGAACATCGTCAGCGCCTCGGCGCTCGCCTCGGGGCGGCGAAGGATCACGAAACCCGCGGCAAGGTTGATCGCGGCGACGACGACGGCGAGCCAGAAGTAATTGCTCCTGCGGGACTGCACGGCCTGCAGCAGGCCCACCACACCGCCGATCAGCAGCAGCCAGCCGAAGAGGAACATCGTGGTGAGCGTGGCCAGGCCCGTGTAGACCAGTCCGACCAGACCGGCCAGCACCAGAACCACTCCGAGCCCGGTCATCATCGCGAAGCTGCGGCTGAGCTTCTTCTTCTCCCGCTGCGGTTCGGGGCCCCCGACCCTCGCCCCGGTGCGGTCTGCACGGTCTGTGCCCATGGACGCGCCACCTCCTCGCACCCCCGACGGACTCCCTTGATCATAGGTACGACCGCCCGGGATAGCATCCGGCGCATGGACGCAGCCCAGGACGCAGCCCTCCTCCACACGGTCGCCGACGGGGTGGCCACCGTCGTCATCTCCCACCCCGCCAAGCGCAACGCCATGACCGCCGCCATGTGGCGGGCGCTCCCGGAGCTGCTGACGGACCTGGCGAAGGACCCGGCGGTACGGACGCTCGTGCTGACCGGGGCTGGAGCGACCTTCTGCGCGGGCGCCGACATCTCCTCCCTGACCGGGGAGGCCGGGGCCGCCGGGGAGGACGACCCGCGGGCCCTGGCCGTGGCGGCCGAGGAGGCCCTGGCCGCCTTCCCCAAGCCCACGCTGGCGGCGATCCGCGGCTTCTGCGTGGGCGGCGGCAGCCAGCTGGCGGCCGCCTGCGACCTGCGCTTCGCCGAGGAGGGGTCCTCGTTCGGCGTGACCCCGGCCAGGCTGGGCATCGTCTACCCGGCCTCCTCCACCCGCAGGCTGGCGTCCCTGGTCGGCCCCGCGTGGGCCAAGTACCTCCTCTTCTCCGCGGAGCTGATCGGCGCGGAGGCGGCGCTGCGCGCGGGGTTCCTGAACGAGCTGCTGCCGGCCGGTCGACTCGACGGACGCGTGGCGGAGTTCACCCGGATCCTGGCCTCCCGCTCGCAGCTGACCCAAGCGGCGGCCAAGGAGTTCGCGGACGGCCGGACCGACCGGGACGCGTACTGGGAGGACCGGGCGGCCGCGGGTCAGGACACGGCGGAAGGGGTCACCGCGTTCCTGGAGCGCCGCGCTCCGCTCTTCACCTGGACCCCGTGACGGCGACCCCTCAGCCCGGCGTGTGGTTGCCCCGCAGCATCTCGACGAGGGCGGCCGGGGCCTTGTCGGGCGAGCCCGCGTCGTAGGGCGGCTGGGGGTCGTACTCGGTCATCAGCTGGACGGCCCGGGCGAAGTCGTCGCCGGCGATCCGGCCGAGCAGGGTGAGCCCCATGTCGATCCCGGAGGACACCCCGGCGGCGGTGACGTACTTTCCGTCGAACACCACGCGCTCGCCCGTGGGCCGGGCCCCGTGCCCGGGCAGCTGGTCCAGGTAGAGCCAGTGGCTGGTGGCCCGCCGCCCGTCGAGCAGCCCGGCGGCGGCCAGCAGCAGGGAACCGGTGCACACCGAGGTGGTCCAGGTGGTGGTGGCGTCGACCGTGCGCAGCCAGTCCATGACCACGGGATTGGCCATCTCCCGCTCGGGATGGGGCCCGCCGGGCACGATGACGATGTCGGGCCGGGTGACCTCGTCGAGCCCCTTGTCGGCGACGAGCGCGAGCGATCCGTTGTCGGTCCGCACGGGCCCCGGCCGTTCGGAGACGAAGACGACCTCGGCGTCGGTCAGCCGCCCGAGGGTGTCGAAGGGCCCGATGGCGTCGAGGGCGGTGAAGTGGTCGTAGAGCAGTACGGCGATCTGCATGGCTCCTCCGGAGCGGTGGTCGGAACACGACGCCGTCCCCTGGGCGGGGCGGCTCCTTCTTCTGGGCACGCCGGGGCCGGCCCTCAGGGGCGGACCGTGCCGAAACGGCGCCTGTACTCGGCGGGGGGCTGGCCGAGCGTCCTCAGGAACGCCCGTCGCATCGCCTCCGGGGTCCCGTAGCCGCAGGCCCGGGCGATCTGCGCGATCCCTTCCCCGCTCTCCTCCAGCAGCCGACGCGCGTGGTCCACCCGCACCCGTTCGACGTACCGGCCGGGCGTGACCCCGGTCTCGGCGCGGAAGGCCCGGGCGAAGTGCCGCGGCGACAGCCGGGCACGGGCGGCGAGGTGCTCGACGCCCAGGTCCTCCCCCGGGTGCTCGCTGATCCACTGCTGCACGTCCCGCAGCGGGTCCCGGCGGGCGGTCTGGGCCGACAGCTGGGCGCTGAACTGTGCCTGGTTGCCGGGCCGGCGCAGGAACACCACCAG
This sequence comes from Streptomyces sp. NBC_00029, assembly GCF_045160505.1. Taxonomy (NCBI): domain Bacteria; kingdom Bacillati; phylum Actinomycetota; class Actinomycetes; order Kitasatosporales; family Streptomycetaceae; genus Streptomyces; species Streptomyces sp. NBC_00029. Next base: position 7,269,823 of record NZ_CP108292.1, on the reverse strand, counting down.
GTGCCGGGCGATCGTCAGGGCGACGTCCTGCCCGTGGTCCTCCTCCACCAGCGCCAGGGCGAGGTCGATCCCCGCCGTGACCCCGGCCGAGGTGGCCACCGGTCCGTCCCGTACGTAGATCGGGTCCGGGTCGACGGCGACGGCCGGGTAGTCCCGCGCCATCCGCTCGCAGGCGTACCAGTGGGTCGTCGCCCGCCGTCCGTCCAGGAGCCCCGCCTCGGCCAGCAGCAGTCCTCCCGTGCACACGGAGACCAGCCGCTCCGCTCCACCCCCGTGGGTACGGAGCCAGTCGGTGAGCCTGGGCTCGAAGTCCGCGGTGAACCGCCCTCCGGGGACCAGCACCGTGGTCCCGGGCCCCGGGCGGGCGCTCTCCAGCTCCCCGTCCGGCACCAGGGTCAGCCCGCTGCCGGTGCGGACGGGCCCGCCTCCCGGCGACGCCGTCCGGATCGCGTACCCTGCCCGCCCCGGAAAGCGGGCGAGCGCGGCGAACACCTCCACCGGCCCGGTCACGTCCAGGCTCTGGACCCCTTCGTAGAGGAGGACGAGGACGGTGCGCGGCGGCGAGGACATGACTCCATGGTGTTGCGCCGCCGTGATGGCCGCAATGACGTGCTTCCCACCTATCCGGCCATGCCGGGCCCCGTCCGCGCGCGGATAGGATCGGCACATCATGACTGCAACCCTCGTCGCCAAGAAGCTCACCGCCGCGCACGGTGAGCGCACCCTCTTCGCCGATCTCGACCTCGTCGTCGCCCCCGGCGACGTCATCGGCCTCGTCGGCGTGAACGGCGCCGGGAAGTCGACCCTGCTGCGGCTGCTCGCCGGCCTGGACACCCCCGAGACCGGTGAGCTGCGGCTCTCCCCGCCCGGCGCCGCCGTCGGTCACCTCCCGCAGGAGCCGGAGCGCCGGCCCGAGGAGACGGTCCGCGAGTTCCTGGCCCGCCGTACGGGCGTGGCCGCAGCGCAGGCGGCGCTCGACGAGGCGACGCAGGGCCTGGTGGACGGGACGCCGGGTGCGGACGACGCGTACGCGACCGCGCTGGACCAGTGGCTGAACCTCGGCGGGGCCGACCTCGACGAGCGGGCCCAGGAGATCGCCGACGACCTCGGCCTCGCGGTCGGTCTCGACCTGCCCATGACGGCGCTCTCCGGCGGCCAGGCCGCCCGCGCGGGCCTGGCCTCGCTCCTCCTCTCCCGGTACGACGTCTTCCTGCTCGACGAGCCCACCAACGACCTCGACCTCGACGGTCTGGAGCGGCTGGAGCGGTTCGTCAAGGGACTGCGCGCCGGCACCGTCGTGATCAGCCACGACCGCGAGTTCCTTACCCGGACGGTCACCAAGGTCCTCGAACTCGACCTGGCCCAGCAGCAGATCAACCTCTACGGCGGCGGATACGACTCCTACCTGGAGGAGCGCGAGCGCGCCCGCAACCACGCCCGCGAGGAGTTCGAGGAGTACGCGGGGAAGAAGTCGGCGCTCGAGGGCCGGGCCCAGATGCAGCGCAACTGGATGGACAAGGGCGTGCGCAACGCCCGCCGCAAGGCCTCCGACAACGACAAGATCGGCAAGAACCTGCGCGGCGAGTCGAGCGAGAAGCAGGCCGCCAAGGCCCGTCAGACGCAGCGGGCGATCGAGCGGCTGGACGTCGTCGACGAGCCCCGCAAGGAGTGGGAGCTGCGCATGGAGATCGCGACCGCCCCGCGCTCCGGCGCGGTGGTGGCCACCCTGCGCGAGGCGGCCGTCCGGCGCGGGGACTTCTCCTTCGGCCCGGCGAGCCTGCAGATCGACTGGGCGGACCGGGTGGCGATCACCGGGGCCAACGGCGCCGGCAAGTCCACGCTCCTCGCCGTCCTGCTGGGCCGGGTGACCCCGGATTCCGGCTCCGCCACCCTCGGCTCCGGCGTCCTGGTCGGCGAGGTCGACCAGGCGCGCGGTCTGTTCCTCGGCGACGAACCGCTTCTCGAGGCCTTCTGCGCGGCGGTCCCCGAGACCGAGCCGGCCGAAGTCCGCACTCTGCTGGCCAAGTTCGGCCTCAAGGCGGCCCATGTCCTGCGCCCGGCGGCCACCCTCTCCCCGGGCGAGCGCACCCGTGCGGCGCTGGCCCTGCTCCAGGGCCGCGGGGTGAACCTGCTGGTCCTGGACGAGCCGACCAACCACCTCGACCTCCCGGCGATCGAGCAGCTGGAGGCCGCCCTCGACGCCTACGAGGGCACCCTCCTCCTGGTCACCCACGACCGCCGCATGCTGGACGCGGTGCACGTGACCCGTCGCCTGGAGGTCTCCGGCGGCAAGGTCACCGAGATCTAGAGCCGAAGTCCCCCACGCCGAGACCCACTTGGCTTCAGGAGCGGGGGGCGAGGGATGGCGCCGTCCGGACTCCGTATTCGCGGCGCAGCAGCGAAAGCGCGGCGAGATGGCCCGACATGCCGTGAACGCTCGGCCCCGGCGGGGTGGAGGCGGAGCCCAGATACAGACCTGGCACGGGGGTGCGGTAAGGGTCGGCCTGGGCAACCGGGCGCAGAACGCTCTGGGTGAGCGTCATGGCGCCGGATGCGATGTCACCGCCCACGTAGTTGGGGTTGTAGGCCTCGTATCCGGAGGCGGAGATGCCCTGTTGGGCGACGATGGTGTCGGTGAAACCCGGGGCGTAGCGCTCGATGCGCGCGCGCACGATCTCGACCGGGTCCCGGGTGTCGCCGTTCGGTACGTGCGCGTAAGCCCATACCGGGCGCTTGCCGGGCAGGCCTCTCGTGGGGTCTGCCGTCATGGGGTCGACCACAAGGACGAAGGGCTCGTCGGTGGCGATGCCCTTTGATGTGAGGGTCTCCTGGTGGAACATCTCACGCTGGGTTCCCCCGAGGTGGACCGTCCCGGCCCTGCCGACCTCGGGGTCGGCCCATGGGATCGGGTCGGATACGAGGAAATCCACCTTGGCGGCGCCGGGGCCGTAGCGGAAGCGCTCGAGGCGGCGGGTGTAGCGGGCGGGCAGTCTGCTGCCGGCGATCTGCAGCAAGCCCTTCGGGCTGGTGTCGAGCAGTACCGCGCCGGCGTGGTCGAGTTCCCGGAGATCGGTGATGCGACGCCCTGTGTGGATCGTTCCGCCGTGCGCCGTGATGTCGTCCGCCATGGCCTGGGCGATGCGGACGCTGCCGCCCCGTGGAATCGGCCATCCCGTGCCGTGTGCAAGGTGTCCCAGGAGCAGGGCCACCGCACCGGCGGCGAGGCTGGGCAGTCTGCCGACGGCATGAGCGGCGACTCCTGTGAGCAACGACCGTGCCCGCTCGGTTCGGAACACTCCGCCGGCGAACGGACTGCCGTGTGCAAGGACTCTGGGCGCCAGCACGAAGGGGGCACGGAGGTCGTGGGGGATGCGGCGCTGGCCGGAGAGGAGCATGTCGACGACGCCCGTGCTGCGATCGAGCAGAGGCTCCATCGTCGCCCTCCAACGGGCACCGTCGGGTCCGAGATGCCGGCACGTGGCGTCCAGATCACGAAACGCGAGGCCTGCACGGGTGCCGTCCATGGGGTGGGCGTAACTGATCTCGGGGTGCAGGAGCTCTACGCCGCGGGCGGCGAGGTCGAACTCGCGAAAGAACCGTGACGCCGCAGCCATCGGGTGGACGGCCGCGCAGATGTCATGGAGTACGTCGCTGTCGAAGAGGGGTTTGGATCGCAGCCCTCCGCCGATTTCGTCTGCGGCCTCGTACAGCTCGACACGCAGTCCGGCGCGGGCCAGGGTCACCGCGGCCGCCAGGCCGTTGGGCCCCGTTCCCACCACTGCGGCGTGGGTACGGCTCATGGATACCTCATCCTTTTCTCAGAGCTCGGCGGCTATGACGAGCAGAAGCAGCAACAGCAGAGCCCCTGCGTACCGGGCCGTCGGGAGAACGGCTCCTTCCCCTGCCTGCTGGTCCCGGTCGTCGTCCGGTGACGGACCTCGGCGGATGCCCAGCACGATGCCGGCGGAGAGGCCGGCCATTCCGAGCGCCCATGCGATGGGCGGAACCGACAGCCAGTCACCGGTGCGCCGTACGAGGATCAGCAGGGCGAGTCCGAAGACGGCACTGATGCCGAGATGGGCCCAGTGGATCCGCTTCGGGAATCTGCGCCGGGCCACGTAGAGAACAGGGCCTGCCGCTCCTGCGCTGCACAGCACGGTCAGTGCGGTCCGAGTGGCGTCGGGTGCGGGGTGGCCCGCGTCTGCGGTGAGACCCAGGAGGCGCGTCCCGATGGCCTGGACGGGGCGGTTCGTATTGGAGAGAACGACAACGCCTTTGTGGCCCGACCGGTCGAAACCCATGTAAGAGGTGAATCCGCCGGATACTCCGTCGTGCCAGGTGATCTCCCGGCCCTGCGTCCGGGTGGTGTACCAGCCCAGTCCGATCTCCCCGGCCCTCCCGGCGTCGAACCGCGGCACGGCTGCATCGGCACCGGGCGCGGCGCCGCTCAGCTGGGCCTGCAGCAGGCGCGCGAGGTCTTCGCTCGTCGACCAGACGTCGCCTGCCGGTGTGTAGCCCGAGGCCAGCCAGTGCTCCATGACAACACCGTTGGATTTGTATCCCGTTGCACTGTTGGGCGGTGCGGTGGCGTCGGAGTGCACCATGCGCGTGCCCCGCATGTCCAGCGGCGTGAGCACGTGCTCCTGCAGGAGCTGTTCGTACGGCTTGTCCAGCACGCGAGCGGCCGTCTGGCCGGCGAGCGCCATACCGAGGTTCGAGTACCGAAATCTTCCGGCTCCTGAGGCAACGGCATTCCGTCCGGCTGTGAACACGTCCTCTTGGGTCATACCGCGATAGGGGTCCCTGCCCAGGGTTCTGAGTCCTGCCCCTCGAAGGAACGTGTCGAGATTCGCGGGCATCAGGTCGAGCCCGGCCCGGTGGCTCGCCAGGTCACGGAGGGGGGCGGATCCCAAGGCCCTGTCACGGAAGCTCATATCGGGCAGGAGCTCCTGCAGGGGTACATCGAGGTCCAGGCTCTTCCGGGAGGCGAGTTCGGCGAGAAGCATGCCCGTCATCGGTTTGCCGAGTGAGCCGGCTTCGAAGACGGTGGACTGGTCGACGCCGGGATGCTCGGGGTTGCCCGATCCACCGAGGCCCGCGAAGCGAACCCGATCCCCTTCGATGAGGGCTACGGCGATCCCACGGTATCCGCGTACGTCGCCGGCCGCCGCGCGCACCTGAGCGGCGAGCGCGGCATCACCCGTCGTTGCGCTGCTGAGCGCCGGTGGGCGGGGCATGAGGAACATCCCGGAGCTCAGTGCCACCAAGACCATGGCGGTCAGCAGGAGCAGGCCGCGGAACCCATGCCGAGGCCTCCGCGCCCACTTCTCCCGAGCCGCACTCGACCCCGGCGCCGGCCCCGGCACCTTGTTCGTCTCAGGCGGCATTGGCCGCAGGTTCAAGGCTTTCGCGCCTGCCGAACAGCTGCCGCATCCTCTGGGCGAGGTGGCGGTAGTGGTCGTCTCCCATGATGAGCAGTTCCAGCGCGATCATGGTGGCGGAGAAGGTGAGCAGACCGCTCATGAATACGGCGATCCCCAGGTGCATAAGAATGCCGCCGGTGACAGCGAGGGGCCGCAGGGAGCGCTTCAGAAGAAGGAACGAGAAGGCGATCTGGAAGAATACGGTCGCGTATGTCATCGCCACTACCAGAGTGGCGTGCTCGTAGAAGATGTGATTGACACCGGGCCAACCGAACTCCCCCACACGGAGGATGTAATAGAGCGCGGTCCCGTTCTGCCAGCGCTCTCCCTGAACCTTGTACATTCCGGAAACAAGGTAGATCGTGCACACCTGGAGGACGACTGCGAGCAGCGCGGTGTGATGCAGCAGCGATCCGATCCGGTACCGCATCGATTCCGTATCGGGCATCACCTGCTTCCCGCGGCGCACTGAGGCATCGAGCGAGAATCGGGCACCACAGTCGGCGAACACGAGAAAGAGGAGGACGATGACGGTCGCGTTGTCGCCCCCGTCGAGCAGCATCGGGTTTCTCTGCTGAAGCGACCACAGGAATACATAGTGCAACAACGTCATGGCCCGGGTCTTCCATCCCAGCATGAACAGCAGGGCAATCACTGCACCGACGTGGAAGCACAGCTCGAACCACGCCTGGGACTTGCTGAATTCATAGATGGAGAAGACATCGCTCTCCGGCGCCGTGAAGTTCTGCCAGGGCCACACTCCTTCCGGTCCCCAGAGGTAGCTTCGCCGGAAATAGTCCCGAAGATAGAACCAGAACCCGATGGCCCCCAGCGCGATTCTGGTGAGAGCCGCTCCGGTGAGCGCGCTCCGGCTGCCGCTGAAGCTCTCGAGCCGGGAGTACACCATTCCCTTGATGCCGGCAAGCGCAGTGTTCGACCGGGCGTCGGCTCGGAATTCCTTTTTCGTCACTGCTCCACCTTAACCGGCCTCGCCCAATCCAGGTCGTAGTAGGAAATCTTTCCCTTTGCGTCACGTGAGTAGCGCTGCGAGAATCTGGGAAACTCGTTGGTCGCGATCCGGACCTGCACATATTCGAGATCGGGACCCCACAGCTTGCCGGCCTCGGCGCTCGCGAATGACTGGGCGAACAGGGCCGCCTGGTCACGGGCGTCCTTCTCGTCCGGAGTGAGAGGAGGATCTTCCTTTCTGTTCTTTTCCTGCTCCTCATTGCCCGGCTCGCGGGGACCCTGATTCTTGCTTCTCATCTTTTCGAGTTCAGGGTTGGGCCAGGATTCGAGCAGCTGCGGCAGGCCCGAGCCCACACGGAACTCTCTGGATGGCCAGAAGCGCTCGCCGTAGAGTTTCAGCAGACCCGGGGACGTCACATCCACCCATTCCGTGGTGACGGTCGATCCGTCCGGCTGACGCTTCTGGGCCCGCACCAACACGCCCTTGTCCCTGTCCACGGGGTCCGGCGCAAACAGATGCCAGTCCTGACCGAAGTGCGGCAGCATGTAGGCGTTGACTTCTTCGCCGTACTTCTCTTTCAGCGGATTGAACGGCATTTCATGCAGGGCCGTCATGCCGAAATGAAAGGCCAGCACGAGCGGGATGACAGCGCCGGCCGCCAGCAGCCCGACCCTCCTGGGTCTGCTCCAGTGTGCGAGCGGCGCACTTTCGAGAGTTGACTGTTCCACCGTTTCGGTCGCCTCCAAGCGGGCCTGTGCGGCGGGCCCGGACAGGGCCCGCCGCACAGAGGTGATCAAGCGGTCGTGGGATTAGTCGAAAGCGCGCGACATGCTGGCCGCGCCGGTGTCGGCCTGAGTCGGCACACCGCCCCGGCGGAACATCTTCTCCTGAGCCCTCGGAGCGTGTCCGAACACCTTCTTGGCGCCGTCGTAGGCCAGGTTGCCCACAACGCCCGCCCCGACCGCACGGCCGATGGCGGCCCAGCTGCGGGCCTCGATGCGGCCATCGCCGACAACGTTGTCGGGCTGAGTGGACGCTTCCTGGAAGGCGGCCGCGGTGGTTTCGTTCTTGGGTGCCGCAGACGCGCTGGTCGTCGCGACGGCCGTGGCGCAAACAGCCACCGCGAGTCCCGTGACCACAATCTTGACTCGGTTCATTTCATTCCTTTGTTCGGGATGCACTTATGGCAGAGAATGGGCCAGGAATTCCCGGCCCGTAACCAGAAGTTGATCATCACTTTACTGGGAAAAACGATCTTGGCAAGTTCCCGAAATCGCCGTCCATTTGATTGCGAATTCAAGAAGGCGAGGGTGTGTCATGCGTCTTGATTTCCGTCGATCTGCGGGCAGCACGACACTCCCCGACTGGGCCGGGGTCGATTATGTGCGCTCAACGAAAGGGTCCGCTTTCGGGATGCCGCGGGATCCGATGGGCATGCCTGGGAGACGGCAGCCGGGTAAATGCCTCAGCAGGCCGGCCACGGAACGGAAAAGGGCTCGGCCGGGCAGTGGAGCCGAGTATCGCGGAATCCTGCGAAGACGGCCGACCGCACCAACTCGGGACTGCTCAGTCCTCTGACATGGCCAGACCGGGAGCGACGCCCGCCGTGGGCGACTACAGAAGGCCGTGACAGGAGGGGCTGGACATCGATAAGGCGTCGGCCGAGCCCTCGTGGGACGGCAGGGAAAGCAGGGCGGTCATTGCCGTGACGAAAAGACGAACTGCACCCAGAGTGGTCAACTCTGAGCCTGGACCTGACACGAAACGCCCCCGCTAACGCTACAACCAGCAAAGATCAATGCCTCTTGCCCTGTGGGCCACCAAGGTTGATTTTGCGGTGAACTTGCATATCGACACCCTCATCGGAGCGTCGACCAAGATCATACCCACAAGTAATGTCCACTCCAAACCAATCGGAATAGTAGAATCCGTAACGGAATTTAGGTTCGGAATCAACAATTCCGGTCGCTTTGTTTTCCCTTCCCACACCGGCCGGATCATGCGGAAGGGCGCCGATCAGGCGGCCGGCCGGCGTGGCCCCGGCCGCGCACACCGTCACCAGGGCACTGTTCCGCCGTCGTCGAAGAATCCGCCGGTCGGTCCGTCGTCGGGCAGGGTCGCGAGGCGAATCGCGATCGCCGCGCCCTGGTGGGGAGTGCGGACGCCCTGGAAGCCGTTGAGGTCGGTGGCGGTGAAGCCGGGGCAGCCGGAGTTAATCAGGATGCCGGTGTCGCTCAGTTCCTTGGCGTATTGGACGGTGACGGCGTTGAGGAAGGTCTTGGACGCCAAGTACGCAGTGTGAACCGGGCCCATGTCGATGCCGGGCGTGGTCTGCAGGGCGAGCGAGCCGACGCTGCTGGACATGTTCACGATCCGCGGCGATGCCGAGCCGCGCAGCATGGGCAGCATCGCGTTGGTGACGCGGATGACCCCGATCACGTTGGTTTCCACGACGACCCGTACGGTCGCGGGATCGACCGTGGTGGGCGTCTGCGGCATGCCGCCGGTGATCGCGGCGTTGTTGACCAGGACGTCGAGCCCTCCGGCGCGGTCGGCGATCAGCTCGGCCGCGGCGGCCGCACTTGCGTCGTCCGCCACGTCGAGCGGCACGCCGAACGCATCGGCCCCGGCTGCGCGCAGCTTCTCCACCGCGGCGTCGCGGCGCTGTTGATCCCGCGCGCCCACGCCGATCCGCCAGCCGAGGGCGCCCAGGCCGGCCGCGATCTCGTATCCGATTCCTTTGTTCGCACCGGTCACCAGCGCGATCGTCTGTTCACTCATGTCGTCAAGCGTGGTGCGGACCCGGGTGGGACGTCCAAGACCGACTGGGTGGGCGGCGATACCGCACGGATATCGGTCGTGGTGAGCGCCGGTACGATGACGCGGTGGAGACGCGGGAGTTGCGATACTTCGTCGCCGTCGCGCAGGAGTTGCACTTCGGGCGGGCGGCGCAGCGGCTCGCCATGGCGCAGCCACCGCTGTCGCGGGCGATCCAGCAGCTCGAGCGGCGGCTCGGAGTGGTTCTGCTGCACCGCACTGCTCGCGCGGTCGCCCTGACCGAGGCCGGGTCGGTGCTTCTGCGGGAGGCCCGGGCCGCGCTCGACGCGATCGAGGCCGCCGAACGCCGCACCCGTCGCGCAGCTGCCGAGCTGCCCGGTGTGGTGCTGGCCACGAAAGCCGGAGCGTCCAGCGAACTCTTGTCGAAGCTGCTGGACGCCTACGCCGCCGAGCCCGGCGCGGTCCCCGTCGAGGTGATGCTGTGCGGGCCCGGCGAGCAGGAAAGGATGCTGCGCGACGGGCGTGCCGACGTTGCCCTGCTCCAGCGGCCCTTCGACACGACGGCCGGACTCGACGCCGAGGACCTGCACACCGAACAGCAGGTCGTGGTCCTGCCCGCGGGGCACCCCTTGGCGAACCGACCCCGTATGTCGATGGCCGAGGTCACCACCCTGACGGACCTGCCCCTGCCACGCTGGCCCCGACGGGGCGGGGGCTATCCGGACGGACCCGGCCCGCAGGTGCGCGACCACACCCAGCTGTTCCAGCTGATCGCGCTCGGACGGGCCTGCGCGGTCGTGCCCGAGTCCCTCCGAGCCCACCTGCGTGACGATCATGCGACGGTGCCGGTGCCGGACGCACCGGCTGTCACGACCGTCATCGCCTGGCCACCGCACAGCAGGTCCAGAGCCGTCGCCGACCTCGTCCGCACCGCGACACGCCTCTAGGTAGCCGGAGGATCGGTGTCGAGCATGGGTGCCGAAGACCGAAGATCCCCTACCGTGATCGATGTGGGGTCCTTTCCGACCTCAGTCGGCTGCTGGGCCGTCGCTTTCGGATCTCGCTCCCCCAGCTGCCTCCGGATGACCGCCCGGGGCCGGGCGGACGGGGCCGTGGCTACTCGGCCGGCGCCCGGCGCTTGCGGGCCATCCTTGCGGCCACGAACGTGCGCGGCAGGTGCCGGGCGGCCAGGGCGTAGGCGCGGTAGCGGTGGCCCGTGATGCTGACCGGGCGGCGCAGGGCCAGGTCCTTCAGGGCCTGATCGACCACGGCCTCCGGTTCCAGCCAGACCGCGTCGCGCAGCGCGCTGACGTCCATGCCGGCGCGCTGCTGGAACTCGGTGCGGGTGAAGCCGGGGACCACGGCCAGCACGCGGACCCCGTACGGGGCCATGTCCACCCGGAGCGACTCGCTGAAGGCGGTGATCCAGGCCTTGGCGGCGCCGTAGGTCCCGGTCGGCAGGAGGCCCGCCACCGAGGAGACGTTGAGGACGGCGCCCCGGCGGCGTGCGCGCAGACCCGGCAGCACCGCGTGGGTGAGCCGGAGCGGGACCTTGACCAGGAGGTTGAGCATCCGCTCCTCGTCCTCGACCGGGTTGTACGGGAAGGGGGCGGGCAGTCCGAAGCCCGCGTTGTTGACCAGGATGTCCACGGGCCGGGCCGGGTCGGCGAGCCGTTCGGCGACGGTGGCGCAGTCCGCCGCGTCCAGCAGGTCGGCGGGCAGCACTTCGGACACGGTGCCGTACTCCCGGGCCAGTCCGGCGGCGACGGCGTCGAGCCGGTCCTTGTCGCGGGCGACGAGGACCAGGTCGCAGCCCTTGGCCGCGAAGCCCCGGGCGAAGGCCGCGCCCAGTCCGGCGCTGGCCCCGGTGATCAGTACGGTGGTCGCTGCGGTCGTCAAGACGGGTTCACTTCCTTGTGGTGGCGGGAGCGGCGTACGCCTGGGCGACGTCGACGAGGAACCGGGCCTCGTCCGCCAGGTCCCCGCCCTCCTGCGAGGTGTGGATCGCGGCGGGCAGTTCCAGCGCGGCCGCCTCGCCCGGCTGCCCGGGCGCTCCGTCGAGCTTCGCCTGCCGCGCCTCGCGCAGTACGCGGGCCAGCGCGGCGGCGGTGGCCCGCTGCTCGGGGATGCCGTGCCCGGCGGCCCGGCCGCGGGCGTGTTCCAGGGCGCCCGGGGTGACGTACTCCCCCAGGATCAGGATCGCGTCGCGCGTCTCGATGACCTTGCGGTAGACAAGCAGGTTGCGCGGGACCGGCGGCCACAGCAGTTCCACCAGCCGGCCGGCCCGCGGCTTGTTGAGGGCGACGTGCGGGACCGCCTCGACCAGGTCGCGCCACAGCGGCCACAGCCGCCAGGCGGTGACGATGTCGGCGAAGGTGCGGCGGAGGGTGAACAGGGTGGGCACGAGGATCGCGGCGGCGCGCAGCAGGCCGTGCAGGTTCATCAGGAGCGGCAGGGCGGGCATCGCCCAGGTGCTGCCGAACAGGGCCTTGAGCAGGTACGCCAGCCAGAACAGCCCGGCGAGCGCGGTGCCGAGGCCGAACAGCCGCAGTCCGGCGGCCAGGCCCCGGCTCTCGGTACGGCGGCTGTAGCGCCAGCACAGCGCCACGCAGACGGTGTTGGCGACCACGTGCGCGGAGATCAGCACCAGCCAGTAGGCGAGGGAGGGAACCGGTTCGCCGGCCGGCGGCATGGTGTGCGTGCCGTGGGCGGGCGCGGCCGCGTCCAGGACCAGGAGCGCGGTGAGCCAGGCCACGGTGGCCGTGCAGGCGGTGAGCTGGAGCCGGCGGCCGCGGGTGGTGGCGGCCACGAAGTAGAGGACGGCGCCCGCCGACAGCACCCCGATGAGGTTGCGGACGAGACCGATGGTGTGGGCGTAGCCCGGGCCGCGTTCCATCGCGTACGAGACGACGTCCGGGAGGTTGAGGGTCATCGCGGCCGCGGCGGTGGCGACGGCCAGCCACAGGCCGCGCTGCTGGGGGGAGCGCAGGGCTCCGGGGGCGCGGAGCAGGACGGCGGCCCACAGGCAGACCACGCCGGGGACGGCGAGCCAGTTGCCGAAGGCGGTGAGGTCAGCCGACATCGTTGCCCCGTACGTACCCCATGGCGGACTCCAGCCGGGCCAGGGTGCCGCGCTCGCTGGACGCGGACCGCGGGCCGGAGTTCGCCGTGCGGATGCGGATCATGCTGGCGAGCATCTCCGCCTCCTGTTCCTGCCGGGTGGTGTAGTTGGTGCGCCCGAGCACGACGGGGGCGGCCCCGTCTGTCTCCTCGCCCTCCAGGGAGTGGTGGCCGAAGAGGATGTGGCCGAGCTCGTGGAGGACGATGTGCTCCCGGTGCAGCGGGGTGGTCTGCGCCTCGTAGAAGACGTAGTCGACGCTGGCCGTGCCCACCCACAACCCGCAGACCCCGGACTCCGCCGCCTCCTTGGGCAGGGGATGGAGCTCGATGGGGCGTCCGCGCCGCTCGGCGATGCGCCGGCAGAGGGCGTCGAGGGAGAACGGGTGGGTCAGATCCAGATGGCCGAGAATCTGCTCGCACCTTTTGCGGATGCTGAGTTGCCGGTGGGGCATGTGATCCCTCTTCGGACCCTTTCCGGGGCAACGGCGGTAGGCGTGTGTGGGCATGGGCATGACGTCCTGTGCCTTCGAGGCGGCCTCGGGGAATACGGTCCTGAGGGGAAAACACGGAAGCCCGTCCGCCGAGTGACGAACGGGCGTTCCACCATGCCTACAGATCTTGTACGCGAATTGGCAAGGCAAGTCCCCAGGTGGGGAAGCTATTCAGCCACCCGGTGCGAAGAACTTCCCGCGCCGGGTGGCTGCAAGACGCCCCCTGGTGCTGCTCCGAGACGGTCCGGCCTGATCGCCCCCAGGAGGCCAGGACCTAGCGCTTGCGGCGCTCGTCGGGGGTGGTGAGTCCCGCGCGGCGCAGGGCGTCGGCCATCGCGCTGTTGGCGGGGGCGGGAGCGGCGGAGCCGCCCTGCCTCCGGCCCTGGCCGCCGCCCTGGCCCTGGTTCCGGCCCTGGCCACCGCCCTGGCCGCCCTGGCCGCCCTGGCCCTGGTTCCGGCCGCCCTCGCGGGCACCGGCCCCGCCGCGCTGCTGCGGAGGACGGCCACCGCCGCCACCGCCGCCCCGCCGGTCGTCGCGCTGCCTGGGGGCGCCCGCCCCGCGCTCCGCCCCGGCCTCGTCCTCCAGCCGCAGGGTCAGTGAGATCCGCTTGCGCGGGATGTCCACGTCCATGACCTTCACCCGGACGATGTCGCCCGGCTTGACCACGTCCCGGGGGTCCTTGACGAAGTTCTTCGACAGCGCCGAGACGTGCGCCAGCCCGTCCTGGTGGACGCCGATGTCGATGAAGGCGCCGAAGGCGGCCACGTTGGTGACGACTCCCTCCAGGATCATCCCGGGGGCCAGGTCGCCGATCTTCTCCACACCCTCCTTGAAGGTGGCCGTCTTGAAGGCGGGACGCGGGTCGCGGCCCGGCTTCTCCAGCTCGCGCAGGATGTCCGTGACGGTGGGCAGACCGAAGGCCTCCGTGACGAACTGCTCCGGCCGCAGGGACCGCAGGACGCCGGAGTTGCCGATCAGGGCCGCCACCTCGCCGCCCGCCGTCCTGCCCATGGCCCGGACGACCGGATAGGCCTCGGGGTGCACGGACGAGGCGTCCAGCGGGTCGTCCCCGCCGCGGATCCGCAGGAAGCCCGCGCACTGCTCGTACGCCTTCGGGCCGAGCCGGGCCACGTCCTTGAGCCCCTTGCGGCTGCGGAAGGGGCCGTTGGCGTCACGGTGGGACACGATGTTCTCGGCGAGGCCGCCGCTGATGCCCGACACCCGCGAAAGAAGCGGCGCGGAGGCGGTGTTGACGTCCACACCGACACCGTTCACACAGTCCTCGACGACCGCGTCGAGCGAGCGCGAGAGCTTCACCTCTGACAGGTCGTGCTGGTACTGGCCCACGCCGATCGACTTGGGGTCGATCTTCACCAGCTCGGCGAGCGGGTCCTGCAGGCGGCGGGCGATGGAGACCGCGCCGCGCAGCGACACGTCCATGCCGGGGAGTTCCTGCGAGGCGAAGGCGGAGGCCGAGTACACGGAGGCGCCCGCCTCCGAGACCATCACCTTGGTGAGGTTCAGCTCCGGGTGGCGCGTGATGAGGTCCCCGGCCAGCTTGTCGGTCTCGCGGGAGGCCGTGCCGTTGCCGATGGCGACGAGCTCGACGGCATGCTCCTTCGCGAGGCGGGCGAGCTTGGCGAGCGACTCGTCCCACTTGTTGGCGGGCACGTGCGGGTAGATCACGTCCGTGGCCACGGCCTTGCCGGTCGCGTCCACCACGGCGACCTTCACGCCGGTACGGAAACCGGGGTCCAGGCCGAGCGTCGCCCGGGTGCCGGCGGGGGCCGCGAGCAGCAGGTCGCGCAGGTTGGACGCGAAGACGCGTACGGCCTCGTCCTCGGCGGCCTGCCGCAGCCGCATCCGCAGGTCGATGCCGAGGTGCACCTGGATCTTCGTGCGCCAGGCCCAGCGGACCGTGTCGCCCAGCCACTTGTCGCCGGGGCGGCCTCGGTCGTTCACCCCGAAGCGGCGGGCGATCATGCCCTCGTACGTGGACGGTCCGGGCGTCTCGCTCGGCTCCTCCGGCTCCAGCGTGAGGTCGAGGACGTCCTCCTTCTCGCCGCGCAGCATGGCCAGGACGCGGTGCGAGGGCAGCGCGGTGAACGGCTCGGCGAAGTCGAAGTAGTCGGCGAACTTGGCGCCCGCCTCCTCCTTGCCCTCCCGGACCTTCGCCGCGAGCCGGCCCCGGCCCCACATGCGCTCGCGGAGCTCACCGATCAGGTCCGCGTCCTCGCCGAACCGCTCGGTGAGGATGGCCCGGGCACCCTCCAGGGCGGCCGCCGGGTCGGCGACGCCCTTGTCGGCGTCGACGAAGGCGGCCGCGGCGGCGGCCGGTTCCACCGACGGGTCGGCCAGCAGGCCCTCGGCGAGCGGCTCCAGACCGGCCTCGCGGGCGATCTGCGCCTTGGTGCGCCGCTTGGGCTTGAAGGGCAGGTAGATGTCCTCCAGCCGGGCCTTGGTGTCGGCCGCGCCGATGCGCGCCGCCAGTTCGTCGGTGAGCTTGCCCTGCTCCCGTACGGAGTCCAGGACCGCCGCACGGCGGTCCTCCAGCTCGCGCAGATACCGCAGCCGCTCCTCGAGGGTGCGCAGCTGGGCGTCGTCGAGCATCTCGGTCGCTTCCTTGCGGTAGCGCGCGATGAACGGCACGGTGGAGCCGCCGTCGAGCAGCTCCACGGCGGCCCTGACCTGCCGCTCCCGTACGCCGAGCTCCTCGGCGATCCTGCCTTCGATGGACATCGTCACGATCGGGTCCCGCCTGCCTTCGTTTGCACTGGAAGGCTGCCAATTGTGGCAGGTGGCGGTGACGGACGGCGGGAGCCCCGTCCGCCCCGGCGGTCGGACCCGGCCGTCAGGCCCGGCCGAAGAGGTCGCGCGGGAAGGCCCCGGCGCCGACCGCCTTCGTGACGAAGCCGCCGCCGAGTTCGGCGAGACGGGCCAGTCCCTGCTCGCCCAGGTGCTCGTACGGGGCCGCGTCGAGGCGGTCGGTGTCCGCCTCCAGGCGCTCGCGCACGGCCTTGCCCTCGTCGGTGAGCCCGCCGTCCGCGTCGAGGATGCCGCGCTCGCGCAGCCGGCCGGTCGCGGCGTCCAGGTCGGACTCCTCCCAGCCTCGGGTGGCCTTGATCCACTTCGTGGTCATGCCGCGGCCGGTGGCGGTGTGGCTGACCAGGGCCTCCACCGGGTCCAGGCCGGCGAACAGCAGGGCGGCGAGGTGGCCGTCGCCGCGGTGCTCGCGCAGCAGGGTGGTGGCGTGCCACAGGCGCAGGTGCGGGGCGTCGGGTACGGGCAGGTCTGCGTGGGCCGCGTAGAGCGCGCGGGCGTGCCGGGTGCAGCCCTCGGTCGCGCGCACGGCCAGGTCGGCGGCCTCGGCCATCTCCGGCGAGTCGACGGTCTCGGGGCCGAGCAGCCGGCGCAGGGTGCTGTCGGCGGCCCGCAGCCGGGCGGCGAGGACCTGCTCGGGCGTGGCGGTGTCCCACACGGCGGGCAGGTGCCGGGCGAGCAGGTCGTGGCGGTAGTTGTAGAAGGCGGCGGTCACCGCGCCGGGGCCGACGGCGCCCATGGCGGCGGCGCGGCCGGCGAGGTTGACCGCGACCGGGTCCGTGACACCGAGAGCTGCGAGCTCCTTGGCGAGATCCGGTGAGAAGTAGATCGTCGCGTGCAGCGGGTTGATCGCAGCATGCCAACAGCGACGGGCGGCGAGCAGGGGAAGCGTCATGCCCGGCAGGCTACCGACTGCTTGGTATGCCGGGTAGGGCGGGGCTCGAAGGTGACCCTCTTCTCCCTGGCCTCCCTCCCGCGGTCCGTGCGGCCCGATTCGGCCGATCCGCACGCCCGGTTGTGACTGCCGGGCACGGTGTCCCTCGTGCCCGGCGCCCTCCTCGGCGTCGGCTGCGCCTTCGTCGGCGGGGCCCCGAGCCGGTGGCTGCGCCGCAGGCCACGGGCCGTGGCCCGGCGGCACCGGGTCGTCGGCGGGGTGTACCCGACGCTCGGCGTCCTCGGCGCCGCCGCGGCGCTGCCGGTCGGCCCGTGACGGCCGAATGGCGATCGTGTGACAGGAGGGGCCATGGACATGACCTGAGCGGCCAAGGGTGAATACGGTCGAGCGACAAGGCCTTGAACCAGTCTGTGAACCGATCTGTCTCCCCTACCACTTGGAGCCATTCGTGCACCGCAAAGTCATCGCCCCGAGCGTGCTCGCCGCTTCCCTCCTGCTGGTGATCCCGGCGTCGGCGGCGAGTTCCGGTCCGGGCGCCCCGGGTATCGGCGATCCCTACTACCCGGCCAGCGGCAACGGCGGATACGACGTGTCGCACTACGACCTGCGCCTGCAGTACCAGCCGAAGACGGACCTGCTCGAAGGCACGGCCACCCTGCTGGCCACCGCCAAGCAGGACCTCTCCCGCTTCAACCTCGACTTCGGCCTGCAGGTCAGCGAGATCAGGGTCAACGGGGTCAAGGCGAAGTTCGCCACGTCCGGTTCCCACGAGCTGGAGGTCACCCCGGCGAAGCCGCTGGCGCGCAACACCCCGCTGTCCGTCGTCGTCAAGTACGCCGGCAAGCCCTCCGAGCTGAAGGTGGACGGCTGGACGGCCTGGCAGCGCACGCCCGACGGCGGGGTGGCGGCCCAGGAGCCCGACTCCGCGGTCTGGTGGTTCCCCAGCAACGACCACCCGCTGGACAAGGCCACCTTCGACATCTCGGTCAACGTGCCCGACGGCACCCAGGCGATCAGCAATGGCGTGCTCCAGTCCCAGACTTCGCGGCTCGGCTGGACCCGGTACAACTGGCGCTCCAACAAGCCGCAGGCGACCTATCTGGCCACCCTCGCCGTCGGCAAGTTCGACATCACCACCGACAGGACGGCGAGCGGGCTGCCGATCCTCAACGCGTACAGCAAGGACCTCGGCGACAACGCGGGCGCGGCGCGCGCGAGCGTGGAGCGGACCGGTGAGGTCGCCGAATGGCTGGAGGGCGTCTTCGGTCCGTACCCCTTCAACGCGCTGGGCGGCTACGTGCCGAACGTGACCGCCGGTTTCGCCCTGGAGACCCAGACGCGGCCGTTCTACGGCCCGGGGCAGTTCCGCAACGGGGCCAACGTCTCGGTGGTCGTGCACGAGCTGGCCCACCAGTGGTACGGCGACAGCGTGTCCGTCGAGGGCTGGAAGGACATCTGGATCAACGAGGGCTTCGCCCGCTACAGCCAGTGGCTGTGGTCCGAGAAGGAGGGCGAGGGCACGGCGCAGGAGCTCGCCGACTGGGCCTACTCCGTGCGCCCGGCCGAGGACGCGTTCTGGCAGGTCAAGCCGGGCGACCCGGGCCCGGAGAACCAGTTCCACGGAGCCGTCTACGACCGTGGCGCCATCGCCCTGCAGGCGCTGCGCAACGAGATCGGCGACGAGAAGTTCTTCGAGATCCTGAAGGGCTGGCCGGCCGAGCGGGCCTACGGCAATGCCAAGGTCGGGGACTTCGTCCGGTACGCCGAGAAGGTCTCGAAGAAGCCCCTCGCGCAGCTCTTCGAGACCTGGCTCTACACCCCGGGGAAGCCGGCGGCCTCGGCCCTCAACCCGTCGGCGGCGGGGCCTGCGGCCCGCTCGCCGCAGCAGGCCGCCCCGGCGAAGCCCGCGGCGGAGCCCAAGTCCTGGAAGAAGATCGCGGAGACGAACACGATCCACGACACCGAGCACGGCTCCGGGCCCGGCCACCGGCACTGAGTCCGCGCCGTCCGGACCCCCGTACGCGGCTCCCGCTCCCCGCGGGGGCCGCGTGCGTCGTATCAGCGGCGGCCCGCATGCCACGCGGCCCGCGCCCGGTAGGCGATCGGCAGGTACCGCAGCCGCTCCGGCAGCAGCGGTACGAGGATCCGTACGGCCGCGCTGAACCGCCGGAGCGTGCGCTCCTGGGCGGGGCTCCACTCCAGCCCGATCGCGGCGCGGGCCTCGGGCGGCATGTAGCCGACGGTGACGAAGGCCCGCAGGCGCAGGAAGGCGGCCCGCAGCACCGGCCAGGTGAGCCGCAGCAGCAAACGCACGGCGGGCGAGCCGGCCTCCGGCCGGGGCAGCTTCACCTCGGTGGAGATCAGCTCGCGGGCGACCGCGGTGGGCTCGATCTCCTCGGCCAGCATCCGGCCCCAGTACGTCCAGTACTCCTCGATGCTCTGCGGCATGTCCCGGTCGCGCAGGCCCAGGATCCGGCCGACCTGGAGCCACTCCCGGTAGAGCTGTCGTTCCTGGGCGGGGGTGAAGCGGCGCAGCAGGTACCGCCCGGCGTACAGGTAGACCGGGAAGCCGGTGGCGTGCACCCAGGCGTAGCAGGCGGGGTCGAGGGAGTGGTAGCGGCGGCCGCGGGTGTCGGTGCCCTGGATGTCCTTGTGCAGGCGGCGCACCCGGCGGCCCTCCTCGGCGGCCTCCTCGCCGCCGTACACCCACAGCTGGACCGACCGCAGGGAGCGCTCGCCGCGGCCCCAGGGGTCGGTGCGGAAGACGGAGTACTCGTCGACACCGGCCGCGATCGCGGGGTGGGCGACCTGCATGGTGAAGGCGGCGGGCAGCATCAGCAGGGCCCGGACGTCTCCGGCGATCGTCCACAGGACCCCGCCGGGCGGCGGCGGCTCGGGGTCGTTGCGGCGCGAGGCCGCAGGTCCGGCGGGGTGTGCGGGGTCCGTCTTCGTCATGGGACAAGTATGCGAGCACCGGACGGCCGTCTTACGGACAGAAAGTCTCTGCACGGGTGTTACCCAGAGGTAACTGGTGCTGCTTGTATGACGGCGTCGATCTTCCCCCGCAGGAATGATGGAGACCTTCATGCTGCTTTCCTCGCCCCGCTCGCGCCGCGCCGCCGCCACGGCCGTCGCCGCGGTCGCCGCAGGCGCGCTGGCCGTCACCACCGCCCCGTCCGCCACAGCGGCGGAGAGCGCCGCGCCCCCGCGGCTCAGCGTCCTGTCGTACAACGTGTTCCTGATGAGCAAGAACCTGTACCCCAACTGGGGCCAGGACCACCGGGCCGCGGAGATCCCCAAGGCGTCCTTCTACAAGGGCCACGACGTGGTCGTCCTCCAGGAGGCCTTCGACAACAGCTCCTCGGACGCGCTGAAGGCGAACTCCGCCGCGCAGTACCCGTACCAGACCCCGGTCGTCGGCCGCAGCAAGAGCGGCTGGGACGCCACGGGCGGCGCGTACTCCTCCACCACCCCGGAGGACGGCGGCGTCACGGTCCTGAGCAAGTGGCCGATCCTCCGCAAGGAGCAGGTCGTCTACAAGGACGCCTGCGGCGCCGACTGGTGGTCCAACAAGGGCTTCGCCTACGTCGTGCTGAACGTGAACGGCACCAGGGTGCACGTGGTCGGTACGCACGCCCAGTCCACCGACCCCGGCTGCGGCGCGGGCCAGGCCGCCGAGATGCGCGCCCGTCAGTTCCGGGCCGTGGACGCCTTCCTCGACGGGAAGAACATCCCCGCGAACGAGCAGGTCATCGTGGCGGGCGACCTCAACGTCGACTCGCGCACGCCCGAGTACGCGAGCCTGCTCGCCAACGCCGACCTGGCCGACTCCGACACGCGCACGGGTCACCCGTACTCCTTCGACACCGCGCTGAACTCCATAGCGAAATACCGCTACCCGACGGACCCGCGCGAGGACCTGGACTACGTCCTCTACCGCAAGGGCAACGCCCGCCCGGCGGGCTGGGAGAACAACGTGGTGAAGGAGCAGTCGGCGCCCTGGACGGTCTCCAGCTGGGGCACGTCCTACACCTACGACAACCTCTCCGACCACTACCCGCTGATCGGACGCTAGGCCGCCGGCCTCGCCTTCGGGCCGGGCCGGGCCGGCGCGGCCCGGTCCGAAGGCGCGCCGTCATGACCGGCCGTCGGGCGGCGGGGACGCGGAGGACGACTGCGCCGCGTCCGCGTCCGGACCGCCGGACGGGCCGATGCGGATCTCGAATTCGCCGTCGTACTCCTCCTGGCCCGCGGCCACGGCCACGGCCACGGCCTCCTCGCCCTGTTCGTCCTGGATGATGAGCGGGTCCCGGCGCAGGTCGCGCATGAGCGCCACGCACATACCGATCATGACCAGGGTGAACGGTGCCGCGACCAGGATCGTCAGGTTCTGCAGTCCGGCGAGCGCGTCGCCCTCGCCGTTGCCGATGAGCAGCATGATCGCCGCGACGGCGCCGGTGACCACGCCCCAGAAGACGATCACCGGCCTGGACGGTTCGAGGACGCCCTTCTGCGAGAGCGTGCCCATCACGATGGAGGCGGCGTCCGCGCCGGAGACGAAGAAGATCGCGACGAGGACCATGACCAGCAGGCTCATGACCGTGGCGGCGGGGAACTGCTGGAGCAGCCCGAAGAGCTGCCCCTCGGGGGTGCTCTCCCGGGGGAGGTCGCCGCTCTCCCGGAGCTTCATGGCCGTGCCGCCGAAGACGCAGAACCACAGCAGGCTGACCGTGCTCGGTACGAGGATGACGCCGCCGATGAACTGCCGGATGGTGCGGCCGCGGCTGATCCGGGCGATGAACATGCCGACGAACGGGGTCCAGGAGATCCACCAGGCCCAGTAGAAGACCGTCCAGCTGCCCAGCCAGTCGGCGACCTCGCCGGCGCCGGTGGCCTCGGTGCGGCCGATGAGCTGGGGGAGGTCTCCGAGGTAGGCGCCCAGGGACGTCGGCAGGAGGTCGAGCACGAAGATGGTCGGCCCGGCGATGAACACGAAGACGACGAGCACGAGGGCGAGCACCATGTTGATGTTCGACAGCCATTGGATGCCCCGCTCCACGCCGGAGACCGCGGAGGCGACGAAGGCGACGGTCAGGACGGCGATGACGCCCACGAGGAGCGCGGTGCCGACCGTCTCCATCCACCCCAGCTCCTGGATCCCGCTGCCGATCTGGAGCGCCCCGAGGCCCAGTGAGGCGGCGGATCCGAAGAGGGTGGCGAAGATCGCCACGATGTCGATGACCCGGCCGGCCCCGCCGTGGGCGTGCCGGGCCCCGATCAGCGGCTCGAACACGGCACTGATCGTCTGGCGGCGGTCGCGGCGGAACGTGCTGTAGGCGATGGCGAGCCCGACGACGGCGTAGATGGCCCAGGGATGGAGCGTCCAGTGGAACAGGGTGGTGGCCATCGCCGTCTGGATCCGCTCGGCGGAGTCGGCCGGATGCGTGCCGGGCGGGGGCACCTCGTAGTGCGTCAGGGGTTCACTCACGCCGTAGAACATGAGCCCGATGCCCATGCCGGCGCTGAACATCATGGCGACCCAGGAGACGGTACGGAACTCCGGGACCTCGTCCTCGTGGCCGAGGCGGATCCTGCCGTAGCGGCTGATCGCCAGCCAGAGGGCGAAGACGACGAAGGCGCTGGCGGCGAGCACGAAGGCCCAGCCGCCGTTGTGGATGAGCCCTTCGAGCAGGTGGCTCGACACGCTCTCCAGCGAATCGGTGGCCACGGCGCCCCACAGCACGAAGGCGAGGGTCAGGCCCGCGGTGACCCCGAAGACCACCTTGTCCGTGCGGGAACCTTGATCGGCCGGCAACGAAGCCCCCTTCCCCGGAGGACTGGACCTGAAGAGCGTGACAAAACGTCATGCACTCCAGATTTAAGCCCATATCGGCCCACGAAGGCCGCAGGTCACCTGCGCGGCGGTTCACCGGGGCGGGGCGGGGGCGGGGGGAGAGAGCGGGGGTCTGGGTGGTCGGAGCACCGGTGCGGTGGGCTCAGTCCCGCTCACCGCACCGGTGCGTCCGGTTACGCGGACTCGTACGGCTCCTCGTACGGCTCCTCGTACAGGCCGTCTATCAGTGCGCCGTACTTGTCGCGGACCACCCGGCGGCGGAGCTTGAGCGAGGGCGTGAGCTCCCCGGTCTCGGGACCCCATTCCTCGGTCAGCAGCCGGTACCGCTTGATCTGCTCGGTCCGGTTCAGCCGGGCGTTGGCCGCCTCCACCGCGCGGGCGATCTCCTCGCGTACGGCGGGGTGCGCGGCGAGCTCCGCCGCGGAAGCGGCCTCGATGCCCCGGGCCGCGGCCCAGACCGGGGCCAGCTCCGGGTCCAGGACCAGGAGGGCGACGAGGTAGGAACGGCCGTCGCCGTGGACCAGGGCCTGCCCGATGAGCGGGTGCTCCTTGACCGTGTTCTCCACCAGGGCCGGCGAGACGTTCTTTCCGTTCGAGGTGATGATCAGCTCCTTCTTGCGGTCGGTCAGCCAGAGGTACCCGTCCTCGTCGAGCCGGCCGATGTCCCCCGTCGGGAACCACTCCTCGTCGTCGCAGGCGCTCTCCACCGAGCCGTCCGGCCGCAGGTAGCCGCCGAAGACGGTCGCCCCCCGGGTGAGGATCTCCCCGTCCTCGGCCAGTCTCAGCTCCAGCCCCTCGATCGCGCGGCCCACCGAGCCGAGCCGGAAGCCGTCCGGGCTGTTGACCGTGCACACGCCCGAGGTCTCGGTCAGTCCCCAGGCGTCCATGATGGTGATGCCCCAGCCGGCCCAGAAGCGGACCACGTCGATCGGCATCGGCGCGGTGGCGCTGGCCGTCCACATCAGCCGGTCCATGCCCGCCAGCCCCAGCAGCGGGTCCAGCACCTGCTGTTTGGCCCCCGCGTACGAGGCTTCGAGCTCGGCCGGTACCTCCTCGCCGCGCTCCAGGTGCGCGGCCCGGGCGCGGGCCAGGTCGTTCGCGGCCTCGATGGCCGAGCGCTGCTCCTCGGGGAGCTGCGCGAGGACCGCGCGGACCGAGGCGGCGAGCTTCTCCCACACCCGGGGCACGCCGAAGAACTGCACCGGGTGCAGCTCGCGGACGGCCCCCGACACGGCGGCGGGGTCGGCGCACAGCCGTACGTGCGAGGCCCGCAGCAGGGGCAGGTAGATGCCGAGGACGCGCTCGGCGATGTGCGCGAACGGCAGGTAGCAGATGTGCTCGGCGTGCTCGGGCAGGTCCACGTGCCGGTCCAGTCGGATCGCCTGGAGCATGAGGTTGCGGTGGGTCAGCCGCACGCCCTTCGGGTCGCCGGTGGTGCCGGAGGTGTAGACGACGGTCAGCGGGTCTTCGGGGCGGGTCTCCTGCCAGGCCTTCTCGAAGGCGTCGGCGCGGTGGAGGCGGGCGCCGCCCGCGTGCAGGGAGCCGTAGGTGGAGTGGGCGCCGGCCTCGGCCGCTTCGGCCACGACGAGACGCTCCAGGGGCACGGCGCCGTCGGCCAGCAGCGGCTCCCACCGCAGGAGTTCGCGGGCGCCCTCGACGACCGCGAGCCGGGCCCGGCTGTGGCGGGCGATGTGGGCGATCTGCTCGGGCGCGGAGGTTCCGTACACGGTGACGGGCACGGCGCCGAGGTGGACGAGGGCGAGGTCGCTGAGCCAGTGCTCGGGGCGGTTGCCCATCATCATCAGCACGTGTTCGCCGCGCTCGACGCCGAGGGCGGCGTACCCGGAGGCGAGGACGGCGACCTTGCGGCGCACCTCGCTCCAGGTGAGGGTCGTCCACTCGGCGGCGTCGGGGCCGGACCGCCACGAGAGGGCGGGGAGCTCCCCGTACTCGGCGGCGTTGCGGGCCAGCAGGGCCGGCACGGTGATCTCTTCGGGTCGTCCGGGCAGTCGCAGGTTCGTGGTCATGGGCAGCTCCTGGCCGTTTCACATCGTTGGTGCGACAGCAATACTGTTGAACCCAAGCTGTGGAGCAGAGAGCGAGGCGCAGACGATGGCCGACCAGGCACCCGAGCCGATGCTCACCGTCGACGAGCTGGCGGCCAGGGCGGGCGTCACCGTGCGCACCGTTCGTTTCTACAGCACCCGCGGGCTTTTGCCCCCTCCCGTGATCGGCCCTCGTCGGGTGGGGCACTACGGACCGGAACACCTGTCCCGGCTGGCCCTGATCGAGGAGTTGCAGCACCAGGGCATGACCCTGTCCGCCATCGAGCGCTACCTGGACGCGCTGCCGGACGACCTGAGCGCCCACGACCTGGCGATCCACCGGGCGATGGTGGCCAGTTGGGCTCCGGACGCGGCCCAGGAGGTGTCCCGGGAGGAGCTGGAGAAGCGGGCGGGGCGGAGCCTGTCGGACACCGATGTCGGGCGGCTGACGGCGATGAACGTGCTCGGCGCCTCCCGGGACGGGTTCCGGGTGGACGTGGGCCTGCTGCGGCTGGGGGTCGCACTGCTCGACGTGCCGATCGCGCACGAGACGATCCTGGCGGCGCGCACGGTACTGGTGGCGCACGCCCGGGCGGCGGCGCACGAGCTGACGGCGCTGTTCCGGGACGAGGTGTGGGGGCCGTTCACGGAGGGCGAGAGCGATCCGGAGCGGGTGGAGTCGATGAAGGCGCTGTCGGCGCACATGCAGCCGATGGTGGTCCAGGCGCTGGTGACGGCCTTCCAGCGGTCACTGCGGGAGGAACTCCGGGCGGCGTTCGTCTCGGAACCGGAGGCCTAGGTCGTCTCATTCGGATCTTGGTTACGCGAAGTCCTCGAAGGTGAGCTGCTGCGGGATGTCCGCGAGTGGTTCGGGCGGCTGGTCGAAGACGATCTGGTAGTCGCTCCCGGCGGTCCGGCTGATGGGCGGTCGGCCGCCGAGCGCTGCGTGCGGCCGCTCGTCGTTGTAGTAGTTCACGAACTCCACGAGTGCGACGCGACGTTCATGCTCGGTTGTGTAGTCGCGGACGTACGCCCACTCGCGGGTGAGCGTCCCGTTACACCTCTCCACCTTCCCGTTCGTGCGCGGCGTGTACGGGCTGGTCCGCTTGTGCTTCGTACCGGTCGCGGCGAGGGCGTCAGCCCAGGTCGTAGACCGGTAGCACGCGCCGTTGCCGGTGAGGCAGCGGCGGATCCGCGTGATGCCGTGGGCGGCGAAGAAGGAAACGGCCCGGTTCCAGAAGGCGACCGCAGTGACGGCCTTCTCATCGTCCAGGGCCTCGGTGCAGGCGAGCCGGGAGTGGTCGTCGAGCGCCGAATGCAGGTACGTGTATCCGACCTTGCCGGTGCCGGGACCGGTGCGTTTGGAGGCGCGGGCGGACTCGGTGGCGACGCCGTGCATCCGCCAGCCGCCGCCGGTCGGGATGCGTCCGAGCTTCTTGATGTCGACGTGTACCAGGTCGCCGACCCTGTCGTGCTCGTAGCGGATGACCTCGCGCAGCTGCTCGCCGGTCGGTGGATCCAGGTCCCGGAGCCGGCCCAGTCCTCGCCTCACCAGGATGCGGTGTACGGTCGCCGGCGCGAGTGTGACGCCGTGCAGCCGCTGTAGGTCGGCGGCGAGCCGGGCTGGTCCGTGCTTGGTCTGCCGCCGCAGCGCCTCCACCAGGTCGGCGATGTCCTCGGGGGTGCGGGCGGGACTGGTGGCGGGACTGGAGGAGTGGTCGAGCAGTCCGTCCTCGCCGTGCGCGCGCCGGCGGGCGTACCACTTCGCCGGGCAGCGGCTGGTGATCCCGGCTCCAGCAGCGACGTGCGCGATCGGACGTCCGGCGTCGACCCGCAGACACAAGCGCAGACGTCCTTCGAGGGTCAGCGGTGCGTTCCGATGTCCCCTGCTGGTGGCGCTCCTGGACTCGGCGGCCGCGTTCACCGGGAGCCGTGGGATCTCAGGGCTCCCGCGTGAGCGGCTGTGCGTGGCGTCAGCGTGCGAACTTTTCGATGGCCGCCGGTGTGACGGGGGTGAAGAAGTTGACGAGGTTGCCGTCGGGGTCGCGGAACAGCAGCGACCGGTTGCCCCAGGGCATCGTGGTGGGCTCGTTGACGAAGTCGGTGACGAAGCCGGTCAGGTTCTGGTGAACGCGGTCCACGTCATCGACGAGGAACTCGGTGATCACGCTGTGATTGTCCGCCGGGCGGGCAGAGCCCGGGGCGAACAGCGGGACGGTGCGGGTGCCGGCGATCGCGAGGGTGGCGCCCGCGGTCTGGAGTTCGGCGAAGTCCTCGGTGGCCCACGTCGCCCGCGCCCCTGTGGCTCGCTCGTAGAAGTCGACGAGGCGTGCGACGTCGCCGGTGATGATGCGGATCGAGACGAAGTCCATGGGAATCTCCTTGGCTGTGCTGGAGGCGTGCTCGTCGCAGGCTAGGAGAAATAGTGGACAGAATCGGTCCTGTATTCGCGTTAGGGTGCCAACATGCCTCGACCGACCGGCCGCGTGCTGACACTCCTGGAGCTGCTGCAGTCGGGCGGCACCCGGACGGTGGCCGAACTCGCCGACCGTCTCGGCGTCGAAGGGCGCACCGTGCGCCGGTATGTGGACCAACTGATCGACCTCGACGTGCCCGTGGAATCGGTGCGCGGCCGCTACGGCGGGTACCGGCTGGCTCCCGGGTACCGCCTGCCTCCGCTCATGCTCAGCGACGACGAGGCGCTGGCCGTGGTGCTCGGCCTGGTCGCGGGCCGCCGAGCAGGGTTGACGACGACGGAGCGCACGGCAAGCGAGACGGCGTCGGCGAAGATCCGGCGGGTGCTGCCCAAGCACATCGCCCGTCGGCTCGACACCCTCCTGGAAGCTCTCGCCTTCACGGAGCAGCCCGGCGAGTTCGACACCCCGGACGCTGGGGTCCTGCTCACGATCGCCGATGCGGTGCGCCACCACCGACCGGTCTCCATCCGCTACACCGACCGTGACGGACGACGCAGCGAACGCACGCTGCACGCGTACGGGATCGTCGCCCATGCGGGCCGGTGGTACGTCACGGGCAAGGACGCCCAGATCGGCGAGGACCGAACCTTCCGGCTCGATCGCATCGCAGACGCGCGGACCCTGCCCGGCTCGTTCGAAGCGCCAGTGGGTCCCGGTCCGGAACAGCGCGTGTTGTCAGGGTTCGCCACGGCCGAGTACCAGCATGAGGTGACCTTGCGGATCCACGGGACGGTCGAGCAGATCCGCGCCCACCTTCCGGCCAGCGTCGCGAGCCTGGAGGAGCACGAGTCCGCGGCCGGCGAGGACCGCGCGACCGAGCGCTGGCTGCGCGTCGAGCTGCGGGCGGAGCGGCTCGACTGGTTGCCCTCGGTACTCGCCTCACTCGACCGGCCGTTCGTCATCGAGCGCCCCGATGAACTCCGCGACCTCGTCATCGCGCTCGCCGCTCGCCTCACGTCCTACGCCGCCGAGCCTTGCCGCGAGGAACCCATGTCATGAGATGGCACACCCAGGGAGCCCGGACGACGGCCGGGGCAGTGCTCGGGGCGGCGGGGCGGACGCCGAGGACGGGGCGGACGCCCGTACGGACGGCGCACCGGTCGGCCGGTCAACACCCGGGCGTGCGGGGTAGGTTGTGGATCATGGCCGTCATTCACCGCACCACCATGTCGCCCGGCAAGCTCGAACTCCTCGCCGGCTGGCTGCCCCTGCGCCCCTGGTACCGGGGAGGCACGGGTGGCCCGCAGCTCGCCAGGGCCGGCGGTTTCCGGCTCGACGACCCCGAGGGCGAGGTGGGCATCGAGTTCATGGTGGTCACCGACACCTGCGGGGCCGCGCCGGTGAACTACCTGGTCCCGCTCACCTACCGCGGGGCGCCGCTGGAGGGTGCCGGGGACGCCCTGATCGGCACGTCCGAACACGGTGCGCTGGGCCAGCGCTGGATCTACGACGGGACCCGCGACATGGTTCTGGTCGAGCAGCTGCTGGCCCTGCTGGCGGGCCGCGCGACGGCCCAGGACCAGAACACGAGCGACGCCCCCGACCCGACGGTCGAGGTCCGTACCGGGGCGCCCGGCGTGCCGGAGGGCCTCACCGGCCCGGGGACGGTGACGGACACCGCGGACGCGACCCTGGTCACCGTGGGGCCGGCGGGGCGGAAACGCCCGGTGTGGACCCTGGCCGTCGTCCGGGTGCTGCTCCCCGGCGACGCGCCTGCCGGCGACGGCGTACGGGGGCAGGTGCTGGCCGGCTGGTCCGCCCCGGACGACGCCCGGCAGCACGGCCTGTTCGCCCACCTGGCGACGGCTTAGGCCGCTCTGATCGCCTGGTCGATCTCCGCGCCGGTACGGGCCACGACGACGGGCCACTCGTCCCTGAGGGCGGCGGGCAGGAGCTCGCGGTCCTCGTCCCGCCGGACCACGGTCGGCCCTCCGGGGACGACGAGCACGGCGTCCAGCCGTCGCAGCAGGACGGCCAGGAGGTCCATGATCCCGTCGCCTCCGAAGCGGTTGAAGGTGATGCCGGTCGGGCCGTTCATGTAGACGCCCGCCTCCTCCCCCTCCGCCGTACTCACCAGCAGGAAGTTCGTCCCCGGGTCCCTCGCCACCACATGGGGGCCGAGGATCTCGTGCGCGGCGCGCATGTCCAGCGTCGCGGGCTCACCGTGCTCGAACCGGCACACGAAGACGTCGAAACTCATGCCTTCAGCGTATCCGGCGGCCCCCCGGGCCGATGGGCGCAGCGGCGTGATCAACGGCCCAAATCGGCCATGAGCGGCGGGATTTGGCGCTGTCAAACCCCTCGCCGGACGGTTCGTTAGCATGGGTGCTGCATCGATTCCGGGAGAAGCGAGGGCGCACGGTGGACGGTTCCATGGTGGACGCGGTGGTCGCCTCGGTGGGCGCTGCGGTCGGCGCCTACGGCACGGCGGTGCTCACCCGGGGGGAGGACGCCGCGGCGGACGCCACGGTGCGTCTCGGGCAGCGCCTGCTCGCGCGCCTGCGCCGCGACCCGCAGTCCGAGGGCCAGATCGTCGAGGCGGTCGAGGACGTGGCCGCCCACCCCGGGGACGACGACTACCTCGGACTGCTCCGCGCGAAGATCGTCAGAGTGGTCGAGGGCGACGGGGCCCTGGCCGGGGAACTGGCCGCACTCCTCGCGGCGGCCGGCCGGCCGGTGGTCACGGTCAGCGGCGACCGCACGGTCGCGGTGCGGGAGAACACCGGCATCGTCTCGCTGGGCGACCACGCCAGCAACACCGTCGGGGATCGCTGAGCGTCGGCGTGGATCCCTTGAGCCGACGGGCCGAGGTCTCGGTCAACCACGGGATCATCTCCCTGGGCGACGGGGCGAGCAACACGGTCAACAACTACCACCACCCCCTGCCCTCGGCGGCGTCGCTGAGCTGGCCGGGCGGTCCGGGCAGGCTCTCCCCCACGGCCCTGGCCGTCGGCCGGTTCGTGGGCCGGGAGCGGGAACTGAGCGATCTGCACACCGTCCTGCAGTCCGGAACGGGACTGATCGCCCAGACCGTCGCGGGCCTCGGCGGAGTCGGCAAATCGGCGCTGGCCTGCCGCTACGCCCAGATGCGACAGGATGCGTACAGCCCCGTCTGGTGGATCACCGCCGACAGCCCCGACCGGATCGAGGCCGGACTGGCCGCGCTGGCCGTGCGGATGGTGCCCGAGCTGAACAGCGCACCCCTGCCCGACGCCGCGGCGTGGGCCCGGAGCTGGCTGGCCTGCCACGACGGGTGGCTGCTGATCCTGGACGACGTGGCCGCACCGGCCGATGTGCAGGAGCTGATCGGTTCACTGGGCACCGGGCGTTTCCTGATCACCAGCCGCCTCGCCGAGGGCTGGCAGGACCTGGTCGACCGGCCCGTGACGCTGGGGGCCATGCCGGTCGAGGACGCCACGGAACTGCTGCGGCGTTCCTCGGGCCGCGCCGACCTTCCCGACGCGGCCCGGTTGAGTGCACGGCTGGGCCACCTGCCCCTCGCCGTCGCACAGGCGGGTGCGTACCTCTCCCAGACCGGCATCGGCGTGGGTGAGTATCTGGACCTCCTGGACCACCGGAGCGCCGAAACCTTTCGCGGAGCGGCTGCCGGGACACCCGGGGACCGGACGATCGCCGCTGTCTGGACCGTGACCCTGGACCGGATCGCCGAGGAGGACGCGCTCGCCCTCGAAGTGTTCAGGACCCTGGCCTGGTTCGCCCCCGACGGGATTCCCCGCAGCCTCCTGACGCCGATGGCCGATCAGGGACCGCTCGTCCATGCGCTGGGCCTGCTCCGCGCGTACCGCATGGTCGACTTCCTCGACCGCTCGCTGTCGGTGCACCGGCTCGTGCAGGAGGTCTTCCGCACGCCCGACGCGGCGATCCGGCACCGCGAGGACGAGGCCGTCGCCCGGGCGCGCGCCCGCTCGGTGGACCTCCTCACCCTGGCCCGTCCCGCGCCCGACGCCGGGCTCGAGGCCTGGCAGTGCTTCCTGCCGCACGCCGACGCCCTGGTCGCGCACACGACCGCGGCGCAGGACGACGCCGCGGCGACCGGCGTCTTCGAGGCGGCCGCGCGCTTCCTCGGGAGCCAGAACCTGCAGCACCGGGCGGTCCGGTACTGCTCCCGGATCGCCGACTTCCACGGGCGGACGCAGGGGGCGCACGCTCCGGCCACCCTGCACGCCCGCGCCAACCTGGCGGCCGCGCAACTGGAGACGGGGGACCGGGTCCGGGCCCGTGAACTGCTCGAGGCGAACCTGTCCGACCAGCAGCGGATCCTGGGCCCCGACCACCGCCTGACCCTGGCCTCCCAGGCCTACCTGGCCGCCATCACCTACGCCGGCGGCGACCCGGACCTCGGCATCGAGCTGCTGGAGGCCAGCCTCGGCCACCGGGAACGGGTGCTGGGGGCGGATCATCCCGACACCCTGGTCTCCCGCGGGAACCTCGCCGTCGCCCACCACGAACGCGGCAACACGGTCCGGGCCACCGACCTGTTCGAGACCCAGCTCGCCGACTGCCTCAGGGTGCTGGGCCCGGACCACTTCGACACCCTGCGCTCCCGCCACCACCTCGCCAGTGCCCGGCACGCCGCGGGGAACGCGACGGAGGCCGCCCGGCAGCTCACGGCACTCCTCACCGACTGCGAGCGGGTCCTGGGGGCGAGTCACCCCCTGACCGCGGACGTCCGCTCCGACGTCGCCGCCGTCGCATCGGAGCTCACCCAGCAGCCGCGCGACGACATCGAGCAGCTGCGGGCGGATGTCCTCGGACGCGAACGGGAGCACGGCCCGGAGCACCGGAGCACCGTGTCCGCCCGCGCCGTGCTCGGGAGTGCGTACCTGCGGGCCGGAGACGTCCGGTCGGCCACCGAGGTCCTGGAGACCGCACTGGGGTACTCCCTGTGGGTGCTGGGACCGGACCATCCGGCCACCCTGCACATCGGTCACCAGCTCGGCGACGCCTACTTCGCGGCCGGCCGGGAAGCGCTGGGGGCCGAGATGGTGCGCGAGGCCCTGGCCGACTGCGAAAGGGTGCTGGGCCCCGGCCAGTGGGAGACCGAGAACGTCCGGGCCACCCTCGTGTTCATGGCCATGTCCTCCCTCGCCGACCGCGTCCCCGGGGTTCGGGCGGTGCGGCGCCTGCTGAAACGGATGCGCCGTCGCGGCCGGCCGGACGGGGCGGGCCCGGCCGCCGGCGACCGGGGGTGGATGCGTCCCGGCATCGACCCCGAGCGGGTCCGCGCGGCGGCGGCCGAGGGGCTGCGGCTGTGCGGGGAGGGCGAACTGCGCGGGGCGGAAGGGCACCTGCGGGTCGCGTGCGACGGCGGGAACACCTCGGCGATGGCCAATCTGGGGATGGTGCTGGCCCGGACCGGCCGCCCCGCCGGAGCCGAGTTCTGGCTGCTGCGCGCGGTCGAGGCCGGTGAGGAAGGCGCGGCCGGACCCCTCGGGGGCCTGCTGGCCGAGGCGGGACGGTTCAAGGAGGCCCAGCCCTGGCTCCGGCGCGCCGCGGCGACCGGTTCGGTCGACTCGATGATGGACCTCGGGCACGTGCTCATCCGCACCCGCCGGGGCCGGAGCGAGGCCGAGCTGTGGTACCGGCGGGCGGCCGAAGCGGGAGACCCGGAGGCCGCCCGCTTCCTGGAGCAGTGGGCGGCCCTGCGTCCCCGGCGGCGGCCGGGACCGGGCTGAGCCGCCATCCGGCCACTGCCGGACTCACGAAGTGCCGTACGGCGTCCTGCCCCGGCCACCGGATCGGCCGGCCGGGGATGCGGAGGCGGCGGTGCCCCGGGCCCGCTCGCGGGCGGGCCCGGGGCGGGCGTGCTCAGTCCGCGTAGGTCTCGCCCCGCTCGGCCTTCGCGATCAGCGAGGCCGGCGGGGTGAAGCGCTCGCCGTACGTCTCGGCGAGCTCGCGGGCGCGGGCCACGAAGCCGGGCAGGCCGCCCTCGTAGCCGTTGATGTACTGGATCACGCCGCCCGTCCAGGCCGGGAAGCCGATGCCCATGATGGAGCCGATGTTGGCGTCGGCGATCGAGGTGAGGACGCCCTCGTCGAGGCAGCGGACGGTGTCCAGGGCCTCGGAGAAGAGCATCCGCTCCTTCATGTCCCGGAACGGGACGTCGACGCCCGGGCTGCCGAAGTGTTCGCGCAGGCCCGGCCAGATGCGGGAGCGCTTGCCGGACTCGTCGTACTCGTAGAAGCCGGCGCCACCGCTGCGGCCGGGGCGGCCGAACTCGTCGACCATGCGGTCGATGACCGTGTCGGCGGGGTGCTCGGTCCAGGTCCGGCCCTCGGCCTCGAAGGCCTTGCGGCTCTCGTTGCGGATCTTGCGCGGCAGGGTGAGGGTGAGCTCGTCCATCAGGGAGAGCACCTTGGCCGGGTATCCGGCCTGGGCGGCGGCCTGCTCGATGGAGGCGGGCTCCACGCCCTCGCCGACCATCGCCACGCCCTCGTTGATGAACTGTCCGATGACGCGCGAGGTGAAGAAGCCGCGCGAGTCGTTGACCACGATCGGCGTCTTGTTGATCTGGCGGACCAGGTCGAAGGCGCGGGCGATGGCCTCGTCGCCGGTCTGCTCACCCTTGATGATCTCCACCAGCGGCATCTTGTCGACGGGGGAGAAGAAGTGCAGCCCGATGAAGTCGACCGGCCGCGAAACCCCTTCCGCGAGGCCCGTGATGGGCAGCGTGGAGGTGTTGGAGCAGAGCAGCGCGTCCGGCTCGATGACGTCCTGGATCTCCTGGAACACCTTGTGCTTGAGGGAGGTGTCCTCGAAGACGGCCTCGATGACGGCGTCGCAGCCGGCGAGGTCGGCCGCGTCGGCGGTCGTGGTGATGCGGGCGAGCAGCTCGGCGCGCCCCGCCTCGGTGGTGCGGCCCCGGGAGAGCGCCTTGTCGAGCAGCTTCTCGGAGTACGCCTTGCCCTTGGCGGCAGCCTCGGCCGTGACGTCCTTGAGGACGACCTCGATGCCCGCGCGGGCGCAGGAGTACGCGATGCCCGCGCCCATCATCCCCGCGCCGAGGACGGCGACCTTGCGGACCTTGCGGGGCGCGACGTCCTGCGGGCGGCTGCGGCCGGCGTTGACGGCCTGGAGGTCGAAGAAGAACGCCTGGATCATGTTCTTGGCGGTCTGGCCGGTGACCAGCTCGGTGA
This sequence comes from Streptomyces sp. NBC_00029, assembly GCF_045160505.1. Classification (NCBI taxonomy): domain Bacteria; kingdom Bacillati; phylum Actinomycetota; class Actinomycetes; order Kitasatosporales; family Streptomycetaceae; genus Streptomyces; species Streptomyces sp. NBC_00029. The sequence goes on along the minus strand of NZ_CP108292.1, from coordinate 7,235,792 downwards.
AGTAGCGGGCCTCGATGGTGAGCGCGGTCTCGAAGTCCACCTGGGAGCCCTCGACGGCGCAGGCCAGGATGTTGCGCGGCGCCGGGTAGGGGGCCCCGTTCAGCTGCTTCTTCAGGCTGGCCGGGAAGGCCGGGAGGTTGGCGGCGAACCGCGGGTTGGACGGCGTACCGCCCGGAATCTTGTAGCCGGGTACGTCCCAGGGCTGCTTCGACTCGGGGTTCGCGTCGATGAAGGCGCGGGCCTTGGCCAGCATCTCCTCGGGGGTGGCGGCCAGTTCGTGCACGAGGCCGTTGTCCAGGGCGCGCTGCGGGGTGTACTGGGTGCCCTGGAGCAGCACCTTGAGCAGCGCGTCGGCGATGCCCATCAGGCGCACGGTACGGGTGACTCCGCCACCGGCGGGGAGGAGGCCCAGGGTGACCTCGGGCAGGCCGATCTTCGAGCCGGGGGCGTCGAGGGCGACGCGGTGGTGGGAGGCCAGCGCGATCTCGTAACCGCCGCCGAGCGCGGCGCCGTTGATGGCGGCGACGACGGGCTTGCCGAGGGTCTCGATGCGGCGCAGGGAGCGCTTGATCTCGGTGCCGGTGTCGAAGGCGATCTGCGCGTGCTCGGGGCGCAGCTGGATCATGTCCTTGAGGTCGCCGCCCGCGAAGAAGGTCTTCTTGGCGGAGGTGAAGATGATGCCCCGGATGGAGTCCTTCTCGGCCTCGGCGCGGTCGGCTACGCCTGCGATGGAGTCCTTGAAGGCCTGGTTCATCGTGTTGGCGGACTGGTTGGGGTCGTCGAGGATCAGGGTGACGACGCCGGTCTCGTCCTGTTCCCAGCGGATCGTGGTGGACTCGCTCATGGTCACTGCTTTCGTTTCGGAAGGTCCGGTGGGCAGGGGGAACAGGACGGATCAGAGGCGTTCGACGATGGTGGCGACGCCCATGCCGCCGCCGACGCAGAGGGTGACGAGCCCGTAGCGCTTGTCCTGGCGCTCCAGCTCGTCGACGATCGTGCCGAGGATCATCGCGCCGGTGGCGCCGAGCGGGTGGCCGAGCGCGATGGCGCCGCCGTTGACGTTGACCTTGTCGAGGGACAGGCCCATGTCCTTGACGAAGCGCAGGACGACGCCCGCGAAGGCCTCGTTGATCTCGACCAGGTCGATGTCGTCGATGGTCAGTCCGGCCTTGGCGAGGGCCTTGCGGGTGGCGGGGGCGGGGCCGGTGAGCATGATGGTGGGCTCGGAGCCGGAGACGGCCGCCGAGACGATCCGGGCGCGCGGGGTCAGACCGCCCCGCTCGCCCGCCTCGCGGGAGCCGATCGCGACGAGCGAGGCGCCGTCGACGATGCCGGAGGAATTGCCCGCGTGGTGGACGTGGTCGATCTTCTCGACCCAGTGGTACTTCTGCAGCGCGACCGCGTCGAAGCCGCCGAGCTCGCCGATGTCGGCGAAGGAGGGCTTCAGCTTGGCGAGGGTGTCGGCGGTGGTGCCGGGGCGGACGAACTCGTCGTGGTCCAGGACGATCAGGCCGTTGCGGTCGGTGACCGGGACCACGGACTTCGCGAAGCGGCCGTCCTTGATGGCCGCGGCGGCGCGCTCCTGCGACAGGGCCGCGTACTCGTCCACGTCGCGCCGGGAGAAGCCCTCGATGGTGGCGATCAGGTCGGCGCCGATGCCCTGCGGGACGAAGCCGGTGTCCCAGTTGGTCATCGGGTCGGCGAACCAGGCTCCGCCGTCGGAGGCCATCGGGACGCGGGACATGGACTCCACGCCGCCCGCGAGGACGAGGTCCTCCCAGCCGGAACGGACCTTGGCGGCGGCCAGGTTGACGGCCTCCAGGCCCGAGGCGCAGAAGCGGTTCTCCTGGACGCCGGCCACGGTGTCCGGGAGCCCGGCGGCGATCGCCGCGATACGGGCGATGTCGGAGCCCTGGTCACCGACCGGGCCGACGACGCCGAGCACGATGTCGTCGATGGTGGCGGGGTCGAGGCCCGGGTTGCGCTCGCGCAGGGCGTGGATGAGTCCGACGACCAGGTCGATCGGCTTGGTGCCGTGCAGGGCGCCGTTGGCCTTGCCGCGACCGCGCGGGGTGCGGATCGCGTCGTATACGTAAGCTTCGGTGCTCACTGGTCAAGCCTTTCGGAGGTTTCCAAGGGGGAGGAAGAGGGAGGCAGAGGGGTTCAGCCGAGCAGCGAACGCCCGATGATCTCTTTCATGATCTCGGTCGTGCCGCCGTAGATGGTCTGGATCCGGCCGTCGGTGAAGGCCCGTGCGACCCGGTATTCGGTCATGTAGCCGTAGCCGCCGTGGAGCTGGAGGCAGCGGTCGGCGACGCGCTTCTGCAGTTCGGTGGCCCACCACTTGGCCATCGAGGCGTGCACGTGGTCCAGTTCGCCGTTGGAGTGGTCGGTGATGCACCGGTCGAGGAAGGTCCGGGTGACGGCGACCTCGGTGGCCATCTCCGCGATCTCGAACCGGATGTGCTGCAGCTTGGCCAGCGGACGGCCGAAGGCCTCCCGCTCCTTCACGTACTGGGTGGTGATCTCCAGCAGGTGCTCGGCGGCGGCGATGCCGGCCATCGCGATGCCCATCCGCTCCTGCGCGAGATTGGTCATCAGGTGGACGAAGGCGCCGTTCAACTCGCCGAGCAGGTTCTCCTTCGGGACGCGTACGTCGTTGAAGAACAGCTCGGCGGTGTCCTGGGACTTCTGGCCGATCTTGTCGAGGTTGCGGCCGCGCTCGAAGCCCTCGGTGCCGCGCTCGACGACCAGGAGCGACAGGCCGTGCGCACCGCCCTCGGGGGTGGTCTTCGCGACCACGATCACCAGGTCGGCGAGGATGCCGTTGGATATGAAGGTCTTGGAGCCGTTCAGCACCCAGTGGTCGCCGCGGTCCTCGGCGGTGGTCCGGATCCCCTGGAGGTCGGAGCCCGCGCCCGGTTCGGTCATCGCGATGGCGGTGATGGTCTCGCCGGAGCAGAAGCCGGGCAGCCAGCGGCGCTTCTGCTCCTCGGTGGCGAGCGAGGTCAGATACGGCCCGATGATGTCGTTGTGCAGACCGATGGCCAGCCCGGGGGCGCCCGCGCGGGTGAACTCCTCGGCGATCACGGCGGCGTAGCGGAAGTCGGTGTTCCCGCCGCCTCCGTACTCCTCCGGTACGGCGAGCCCCAGCAGCCCCTGGCGGCCCGCGGCCCGCCAGGCCTCACGGCTGACGATGCCGTCCTTCTCCCACTGCTCGTAGTGCGGCAGCACCTCCTTGCTGAGGAAGGTGCGCACGGTTTCCCTGAACGCCTCGTGGTCGGCGTCGAAGATGCGGCGTTGCATGGGGCCCCCTAGAGCCAGCTCTTGACGGTTTCGATCAGCCGGGCCGGATCGGGGCCGACCGGGGTGACGTTGAGCATGGTGACGCCCGCCTCGCGGAAGGCCTCGACGCGTTCGCGTACGTAGCCCTCGGGGCCGCACAGCGTCATCAGCTCGCAGAACTCGTCCGGGACGGCGGCCGCGGCGTCGCGCTTGCGTCCGGAGAGGTAGAGGTCCTGGATCTTCCGGGCCTCCTCCTCGTAGCCGTAGGCCACGGCGAGGTCGTTGTAGAAGTTCTTGCCGACCGCGCCCATGCCGCCGACGTAGAGCGCGATCTGCGGACGCGCGAGGTCCCGTGCGGCGGCCGCGTCCGGGCCGATGGCGAGCAGGCCGCCGGCGACGGTCTGCAGCGGGCCCAGTTCCGGCGACCGCTTGGCGGTGCCCTCCGCGAGCGGGCCGCCCCACACGGCGGCGGCCTTCTCCGGGATGAAGAGCGTGGGCAGCCAGCCGTCCGCGATCTCGGCGGTCATCCGCACGTTGGCCGGGCCGAGGGAGGCGATGTGGACGGGAATGGCGGGGCGGACCGGCCGGGTGAGGATCTTCAGCGGTTTGCCGTGCCGGCCGCCCTTCTCGGGCGGCAGCGGCATGTCGGTGATGCCGTGGTGGTCGATCGTCTCGCGGCGCCAGATGCGCCGGCACAGCTCGACCGTCTCGCGGGTCCGGCCGAGCGGCTTGTCGTACGCCATGCCGTGCCAGCCCTCGACGACCTGCGGGCCGGAGGCGCCGAGGCCGAGCATGGCCCGGCCGCCGGAGAGCGCGTCCAGGCCGGCGGCGGTCTGGGCGATGAGGCCGGGAGTGCGCGAGTAGACGTTGAGGATGGCCGAGCCGATCTTCAGCCGCTCGGTGCGGGCGGCGAGATAGCCCATGATCGTCGGGGAGTCGAAGCCCCAGGCCTCGGCCACCCACACGGCGTCGAGCCCGGCCGCCTCCAGCGCGGCGGCCTCGTCGGCCGCCCGGCGCGGATCCCCGGCGTAGTCGAGCATCATGGACAGTTCCATCAGTTCTCCTCCTCCTTCCCGAGCAGGGCCGGTACGTCCCAGTCGGCCGCGACCGACTCGGCGTGCGCACCCGGCTGCGCCGGGCCCGCGGTGACGGCGCCCGGGGTCACCGAGAACCGCGGCGCGGGTGCGGGCTGGACGATCCCGCCGAAGTCGGTGAAGGTCCCGCGGGCGGCGAGGTGCGGGTGGTCAGGTGCTTCGCGCAGCGAGAGCACGGGTGCCACGCAGGCGTCGCTCCCCTCGAAGACGGCCGTCCACTGCGCCCGGGTACGGGTTCTGAAGCGTGCGGCGACAACGTCGCGCAGCTCGCCCCAGCGGGCGAGGTCCTTGCGGGCCGGGGCCCGGTCCGTGATGCCGAGGAGCTCCACGAAGGTGTCGTAGAACTGCTGCTCCAGCGCGCCGACCGCCATGTACTGGCCGTCGGAGGTCTCGTAGGTGCCGTAGAAGGGGCAGCCGCCGTCGAGGAGGTTGGCCCCGCGGCGGTCCTGCCAGCCGCCCGCCGCCATCATTCCGTGGATCATGGCGGTCAGGTGGGCGGTGCCGTCGACGATGGCCGCGTCGACGACCTGGCCGGTGCCGGTGGCGCGGGCGTGGTGCAGGGCGGCGAGCACCCCGACGACCAGGTAGAGCGAGCCGCCCGCGTAGTCCCCGACCAGGTTGGCGGGTACGGCCGGCGGTTCTTCCGGCCTGCCGATCATGCCGAGGGCGCCGGTGACGGCGATGTACGCGATGTCGTGCCCCGCGGTCTCGGCGAGCGGGCCGTCCTGGCCCCAGCCGGTCATCCGGCCGTAGACGAGCCTCGGATTGCGGGCGTGGCACTCGGCCGGGCCGACGCCGAGCCGCTCGGCGACCCCCGGCCGGAACCCTTCGACGAGTACGTCGGCCTTCTCGACCAGGTCCAGGACGCGGGCGGACCCGTCGGCGGCCTTGAGGTCGATGAGCACGGACCGCTTGTTGCGGTTGGTGATGTCATAGGCGGGGTTGACCGCGAGCCCGCCGCCGCCGGGCCGGTCCACCCGTACGACGTCCGCGCCCAGGTCGGCGAGGAGCATGGCGGCGAACGGTCCGGGGCCGATGCCCGCCAGTTCGACGACGCGCACGCCGGCGAGCGGGCCGTGCCCGCCCGTGTTCCGGTTCCCGTTCCCTGTCACTGCCATCGGGCCCCCAGCGGCTCTGGTGTGCATGGTGTGCATGATGTGCGGCTGTGTGACACAACTGATGTAACACCAGTGATGCTAGGAACGTGTTCCACCGAACACAAGCCCCCGTGCGGGCTCCCCGCAGGTGACCTGTCCCGGGATGTCCGACTCCGCGGGAATCGGGCCCAAGATCAAAGGGCACCCCCCTGACCAGCGGTTGCGCGGCTATGTACTCTGAACACGCTTTCGAAGCTGATCAAACGTTCAAGCAGAAAATGGGGGGCCGGTGCGCAACCGCCGACTCGTAGTCTCCGTCGCCGCCATCGCGGCAGGCGTTGGTCTCATTCCGGGCGTGGCCCAGGCCGATCCGGCCAAGCCCGACGCCCGTGGCGCGTCCACTCCCGACCTGGACCTGGGCAAGGCCGCTGCCTCCAAGTCCAAGGGCCACACCTTCACCAGCCCTGCCGACCGTACGGTGCGCAAGGCACTGCCGTCCGCCAAGACGGGCGCGGCGGGCGCCGCGGCGGTGCAGTCGGCCGAGGACAACCCGAACCTCACGGTCGGTCTGACCGGCTACGGCACGTCGGCGCACGGCATCGAGCTCAAGTCCACCCTCACGAGCGTCAGCACCCCGCTCGAGGTCACCATCGACTGGGGCGACCAGAAGACCGACGTGGTCAGCGCGTCCGGCTCCCAGGTCCTGACGAACGGGCACACCTACGCCGAGGTCGGCGCCTACACGGTCAAGGTCACCGTGAAGGACACCGCGAACGGCGTCTCCGCCGTCAACGAGATCCAGGCCGTCACGCCGGGCTCCGACTTCACCCCGCACACCCCGACCCGTCTGCTGGACACCCGCTTCGGGACCGGCGTGGCGCAGGGCAAGGTCGGCCCGGGCAAGTCGACCCGCGTCAAGGTCGGCGGCAACGGCAAGATACCCGCCGGCGTCACCGCGGTGGCCCTGAACGTCACGGTCACCAACACGACCGACAGCGGCTTCATCACGGCCTTCCCCGAGGGCACCGAGCGGCCCGAGACCTCGAACGTCAACCACAAGGCCGGCCAGACGGTCCCGAACCTGGTCATCGTGCCGGTCGGCAAGAACGGCTACGTGGAGCTGTCCAACCGCGGCTGGCAGTCGGTCGACCTGATCGCCGACGTCACCGGCTACTTCAGCCGCACGGCTTCCAGCGGCTACACCCCGGTCGACCCCACCCGCTTCGTCGACACCCGTGAGGGTCTGGGCACCGCCAAGCGCAAGCTCGGCGGTCAGTCGACCTTCGGCACCCAGATCAGCGGCCTGCGCGGCGTGCCCCAGGGCATCACCGCCGTGGCGCTGAACGTGACGGTCACCGCCCCGCAGGGCGGCGGTCACCTGACCGTGTACCCGAGCGGCGGCGCGATCCCGACGACGTCCAACCTGAACTTCCTCGCCGGCCAGACGATCGCCAACTCGGTGATCGTGCCCGTCTCCGCCGACGGAAAGATCAGCGTCTTCAACGGTGCCTGGGCCCCGGCCGACGTGGTCGTCGACGTCGTCGGCTACTACAGCAAGGACAGCCAGAGCGCCTTCCTGCCGCTGGTGCCGGAGCGCGTCTTCGACACCCGTGACCCCAACGACGCGGTCTACGGGCCGCTGTGGGGCGACAGCTACATCTACCTGCCGATCTCGCACGACGACCCCAGCGTCACGGGCTTCGTGCTGAACTCCACGGTCACGAACACGAACGGCAACGGGTACCTCACGGTCACCCCGGACCCGAACTCGGCGGACGACTACGTCAACGAGACGGCGATCTGGCCGACGCCGCCGAACTCCTCCAACCTGAACTGGACGAAGGGCGACACCGTCCCGAACCTGGTCCAGGCGAGCACCGGCAGCAACGGCATCATCGACTTCTGGAACCGTGGCTGGGACGACATCGACCTCGTCGTCGACCTCTTCGGTCTGTACCAGAAGGGCTAGCGGCCCCCGCCCCGGCCCGCCCGACGGGCGGCCGGGGGCAGGTGGTCCCACAGTGCCCCTCACAGCGCCCCGGGCACGGCTTCCACGCCGTGCCCGGGGCGCTGTTCTCGTACCGCCCGGTCCGCGTCACCCCGCCGGCCCCACCCGCTCGCGCCGACGGCCGGGCATCGCGCTAGCCTCGGCCACCGAAACCCCCCTGGGAGGAGCGCTCATGAACGCCACTGTCCCGCACGACCGGCCGGAACGTGCCTACGACGTCGTACTCTTCGGCGCCACCGGGTTCGTGGGCGCCCTCACCGCCGAATACCTCGCCGCGCACGCACCCGCCGGCTGCCGGTGGGCCCTCGCCGGCCGGGACACGGCGAAGCTGGAGCGGCTGCGCGAGCGCCTCGCCTCGATCGATCCGGCCTGCGCGCAGCTTCCCCTGCTGCGGGCGGACGCCCTGGACGCGGCGGCCGTGCGCGAACTGGCCGCGTCCACCCGGGTCCTGGCCACGACGGTGGGGCCGTACGTCTGGTACGGGGAGGAGCTCGTGGCCGCCTGCGCCGAGGCGGGCACCGACTACGTGGACCTCACCGGTGAGCCGGAGTTCGTGGACCGCATGTACGTCGAGCACGACGCGCGGGCCCGGGAGACCGGGGCGCGGATCGTGCACGCCTGCGGCTTCGACTCGATCCCGGCCGACCTCGGCGCGTACTTCACCGTCCGGCGGCTGCCGCAGGGCGTCCCGCTGACCGTCGACGGGTTCATGCGGTCCAACGCCCTCTTCTCCGGCGGCACCCTGGCCTCCGCGCTGACCGCGCTGAGCCGTGGCCCTCAGACCCTGGCTGCCGCCCGGGCCCGCCGGCTGCACGAGCCCCGCCTGCTGGGCCGGCGGGCGCGCGGCCCGGTGGGGGCGCCGCGGTTCAGCCGGGAGACCGGCACCTGGGCGCTGCCGCTGCCCTCGCTGGACCCGCGGATCGTGGCCCGGTCGGCGGCCGCGCTGGAGCGCTACGGCCCGGACTTCCGCTACCGGCACTACGCCTCCGTGAAGCACCTGCCCGTCGCGGTGGGCGGTACGGCGGCGCTGGGAGCGACGGTGGCCCTGGCCCAGGTGCCGCCGGCCCGGCGGTGGCTGATGGACCGCTGGGAGCCGGGGCGGGGGCCGGACGCGGAGCGCCGCGCGCGCAGTTGGTTCACCGTGCGGTTCGTGGGCGAGGGCGGCGGCCGGCGCGTGCTCACCGAGGTGGCGGGCGGCGACCCCGGCTACGGCGAGACGGCGAAGATGCTGGCCGAGTCGGCGCTGTGCCTGGCCCATGACGCCCTGCCGGAGGCGGCCGGGCAGCTGACGACGGCCTCGGCGATGGGCGACGCCCTCATCGCCCGCCTCCAGAAGGCCGGGATCACCTTCCGGGTGGCGGACGTCCGCTGACCGACCGCGCTGTCGGGGGCCGGGCGCGCCCGCTGTTGCGAGGCCGGTGTCAGGAGGCCTCCCGCAGCGCCTTCCGGCACAGGGAGTCGGCGCGGCGGGTGGTCTCGGGGATCCGGAAGCGAGGGCTCAGGGCCAGGGTGTGCGCGCAGGCGTTGTCCAGCGAGACCCGGTGCCCGACGGAGACGTACACGGGCTTGATCCCGTCCTGGGTGCGCAGCGCCCGCCCGACCTCGGCCCCGTCGGCCGCGAGCAGCGCGGCGGCGTCACCGCGCCGGGCGCCCGGTTCCTCGTAGGTGAAGGTGAACGGGTTCTTCGCGACGCCGATGGCCGGGAGCCCGGTGACCACGCCGAGGTGGCAGGCGAGGCCGAAGCCGCGGGGGTGGGCGAGGCCGTAGCCGTCGCAGACGACGAGGTCCGGCTGGGTGTTCAGGGAGTCGAGGGCGGCCAGTACGGTCGGCAGCTCGCGGAAGGCGAGCAGCCCGGGCACGTAGGGGAAGCTCACGTGCCCGACGGCGGTGGCCTCCTCCACGACCTCGAGGGTGGCCGCGTCGAGCACCACGGCCGCGGCGGCGACCAGGTCGCGGGCGTCGTCGTAGGCGACGTCCACTCCCGCGACCAGGCCGCGGCCGGGTGGGGGGCCGGGCTCGGTGAGCACGACCTGATGGCGTAGTTCGTCCTGTATCGCCCGGGCCTCGGCCTTGTCGGCGGGGATCTTCGCGCTCGTCATGATGGAGCGAGAGTAGCCTGGCGATCATGTTCGTCATGGAGCTCACCTACACCGCCCCCGTCGAATCCGTCGAGGAGCAGATGGACGCCCACATCGCCTGGCTGGACGGCTACTACGCCGCCGGGGTCTTCCTCGCGTCGGGTCGCAAGGTCCCGCGCGACGGGGGCGTGATCCTGGCCGGCGGGGTGTCCCGGGGCGAGATCGAGCGGATCGCGGCCGAGGACCCGTTCACCTTGGCGGGCGTCTGCGCCTACACCATCACCGAGTTCATCGCCACGAAGACCTCGGCGGACCTGTCGACGGTGCGGGAGAACCCGGTCGTGTAGGGACGGGCGCCGACCCCGTCCCCTCTCCCCGCTCTCCCCCCACCGCCGCCCAGCCGCTGCCCACCGCTGCCCACCGCTGCCCACCGCTGCCCACCGGAGTGTTCATGCAGCCCCGCCCGGCCGAACCGGCCGATGTCCCCGAGCTCATACGCCTGCGCGCCGTCGCCCTCGACGCCCTCGGGATCGACCCCGGGCCCGCCGACGCCGCCTGGCGGCAGGTCGCCCGCACCTGGTTCCTCGAGCGTGTCGGAGAACGCCCCGACGTGCACTGCCTGGTCGTCGGCGGAGCGCCCGGCGAACCCCTGCTCGCCACCGGCATGGCCTGGGTCACCCACCACCTGCCGGGCCCGCGGTGGACCGACGGCCGACGCGGCTACCTGGACGGGATCGTTACCGACGCGCCCGCCCGCGGGCGGGGCCACGGCCGGCGGATCGTCGACGGTCTGGTGGCCTGGCTCGACGGAATCGGCATCCACTACGTCCAGCTGCACGCCAGCCCCGACGGCGAGCCCGTCTACCGGGCCGCGGGCTTCACCGCCGGGCGCTATCCGGGCATGGACCTCTTCACCGCCCCGACGCCGCCGGCGGCTCCGCCCGGCCCGTCCGCCGCGGACACTGCAGGCACTGTCGGCGCTGCGGACCCTGCAGGCGTCCCGGGCGGCTGATCAGCGCCGCCGCTCCAGCCGCGCCACCCGTCCCTTCTCCCCCGCCGCCCAGCACCCGGTGTCCGGCGCGCAGTCGACCGTGTCGAACGAACCCTCCTCCAGGGGCCGCCAGCTGCGGCCCCCGTCCGTGGTCACGTCCGTGCCCGTGGGTCCCACCGCGAGGGCCGTCCCCCGGCTGTACGGGAACCAGGCCGCGCCGGAGCGGTAGGCCGGCGGCGGCGCCGCGGCCTGGCGCCAGGTGCGTCCCCCGTCGGCGGAGACGGCCGCGGCCTGCGGGGAGGCCTGCCCGGTACGGTAGTCACCGCCGACCGCGAGCCCCCGCGTACGGTCCCGGAAGGCGAGGGCGAAGACCCCGCGCGCCGGGTCGCCCGCCGGGACGGTGGATTCGGCGACCCGCCAGGTCAGACCGCGGTCCGCGGAGTGCAGGACCCGGGCGCTCGCCCCGCCGCCGGTGGCCAGCCAGACGTCGCGCGGGCCCGAGCTCACCAGGCACTGGCCGCTCGCGGCGAATCCCGCCTCGCCCGGCAGGGCCTCGGGCATGCCCGCATCCGGCACGACCCGCCAGTTCCGCCCGCCGTCGTCCGTGGCCAGGATGCGGAACCTGCCGTCCACCGGATCGCTCATCGCCAGCCCGTGCCGGGAGTCGAAGAAGGTGAGGCAGTCGTAGAAGGCACGCGGGTCGGGGTTGCGGAAGGTCTCGGCCCAAGTGGCTCCGCCGTCCTCGGTGCGGAGCACCCGGGAGGCCTCGCCCTCCCCGATCGACAGGGCCACGGCGCGCCGCGCGTCGAAGGCCTCGATGTCGCGGAGCTCCAGCCCCTCTGCGACCGCCCCGGGAGGCGAAACGTCACGCCAGGTGCGGCCGCCGTCCACCGTGCGCAGCACGGTCCCCTTGGAACCGGCCACCCAGGCCGTGTTCCGGCCGACCGCCGCGAGCCCGCGGAAGCGTACGTCCTTGCCGGTCTCCTTCAGCGCCCAGCCGGCGCCTCGTAAGTCCTGTGCCGGAGGGGCCGGTTCAGGGGACGCGGCCGCATCGGCCTGAGCAGGGGCGGCCAGTGCTCCCACGAGCAGGGCCGCCGCGCACATGCCGATTCCAACTTCCAGAAGTCTCATGGCGCCGGAAGCTAACGCACCCCGGATTCGCCGTCCAGAGCGCCTCCCGGCCGCACAACCCGCCCCTGGCGCCCCTGGCGCCGATCCCGCCCCGGTCCGTGCTCCGGGGTCACAGGCTCGCGTCGCGGTGGGTGGTCCGGCCGTCGACGACGGTGAGCAGCACGGGCAGGTCCGGCAGTTCGGTGGCCGCCACGGTGAGCGGGTCACCGGCGAGGACCGTCAGGTCGGCGCGGTGCCCGAGGGCGATCCGGCCCGCCAGGTGCTCCTCTCCGGCCGCGTGGGCGGCGTTGACGGTCATGCCCTGGAGGGCCTGCAGGGCGGTGAGGGCCTGCTCGGGGCCGTGCGGGGCCTGGGTGAGGTCGCGGCTGGGGCGGCGGTGGCGGGCGCCGCCCATGACACCCAGCGGCGGGTACGGGGCGATCGGCCAGTCCGAACCGAGGACCACGGTGGCTCCCGAGTCCCACAGGTCTCGGCAGCGCCAGGCGCGCGAGGCGCGCTCCTCGCCGAGGCGGCGCGACCAGTTGTCGGTGTGGTCGGCCCGGGTGAAGTCGCAGCAGTGGGTGGGCTGTACGGAGGCGATGACGCCCAGCTCGGCGAACCGGCGCAGGGTCTCGTCGGGGACGGTCTCGATGTGCTCGACCCGGTGACGCACCACGGACCGGGATGCGGCACCGAACCCGGACCCGGACCGGGACGCGGCACCGGCACCGTGCCGGGGAGCGCAGGACGCCTGCGCCTTCTCCACGGCGTCGAGGGCGTGCCGTACGGCGGCGTCGCCGATCGCGTGGGTGGCGGTGGGCACGCCGGCCCGGTGGAACTCGCCCACGATCCGCGTGTAGACATCGGGGTCGGGCCAGAAGGCGTGCGTGGACTCGCCGTTGCGGTCAGGGCGTTCCAGCCAGGCGGTGCCGTTGTCGATCGTGCCGTCCATGAAGATCTTGACGCCGTCGGTGCGCCAGAGCCGGCCGCCGGCGCCCTGCTGCGCGATGAGCGCGCGCACTCCGTCGGCGTCGATGCCGGGCTGGCACCAGGGCGCGACCCGCAGGCGCAGCGGCAGTTCTCCGGCGGCGTCGAGTTCGGCGTAGAAGGCGAGGCTGTCCCCGTTGGCGTCCATGGCGTGACCGCCGGTCAGCCCGGTGGCGGCCATCCTGCGCAGTGCGGCGGCCAGCCGGTCGCGGCGCTCCCGGCGGGTGGGCTGCGGGGCGATGCGCTCGACGAGTTCGCAGGCGGCGTCCTCCAGGAGCAGGCCGGTGGGCCGGCCGTCCGCGTCGCAGACGATCTCGGCGGAGGCCTGGTCGAAGGTGCGCGGCCCGTCCACTCCGGCGAGTTCGAGGGCGCGTCGGCTGGCCAGCATGGAGTGCGCGTCGAAGAGCAGGAGGAGGGCCGGTACGGCGCCGAGCACGGAGTCGAGGGGGGCGGTCCCGACGGGGCGGTCCCCGAAGGCATTGGGGTCCAGGCCCCAGCCGGTCAGCCAGCCGCCGGGCGCGAGCGCGCGTACGCCGGCGGCGAGCGTCTCGCGCAGCTGTTCCAGGTCGGTGCAGCCCGACAGGTCCAGCCCGTGGGTCAGTTCGGCGCCCGAAACGGGGTGGATGTGCCCGTCGACCAGGCCGGGGGTCACCACGGCCCCCTTGAGGTCGATCACCGTCGTCGAGGCGTCGGCGAGCGCGCGGATGCGGCTGTCGTCGCCCAGCGCGGTGATCTGCCCGCCGGATGCGGCCAGGGCGCTCTCCGGCAGGAACGCGCCCGTGGCCGGGTCGAGCAGGCGGGCGTTGAGCAGGGCGAGACGGGTGCGCACGGATCCTCCAGCGGGACGGGGTGGCGGGGGGCAGCAGGAGCGAGGGCGAGGGGCCGGCGGCGAACGCGATCAGGCGTCGCCGGTCAGGGCCCCGCGGGGCAGGCCGAGTTCGCGTTCGGCGGTGGTGACGGCCATCCGGGTCACGGCCTCGGGGCGTCCGCGGACCTCGGTGTTGGCATGGGCGCCGAGGCCGTCGAGGACGACCAGGATCTGGACGGCGGTCACGTACGGGTCCTCCGTACGGAACTCGCCCCGCTCGACGCCCTCCCGGATCACGCCTTCCAGGCGGCCGCGCCACGCGCCCTCCTGCTCGGCGACCCGGTCGCGCAGGACGGGCCGGTAGCGGCTGAGGTGACGGGCGTTGATCCAGAGCCGGCTGACGGCGTCGTAGGCCTCGCCCGAGGTGCGGGCGAAGAACCGGGTCAGCCGGGCGCCCGCGGCCGGTCCGTCCCCGGCCTGTTCGTCCCCGGCCTGTTCGTCCCCGGCCGGTCCGTCCCCGGCCGGTCCGTCCGCCGCCGGTCCGTCCGCGCCGAGCGGCAGGAGTACCTCCAGCTCGGCCCCGGCGGCCGTCCCGAACGCCTCGGCGACCAGGTCCTCGACCGAGGGGAAGTAGTGGCTGATCAGCCCCGGTCGGACATCGAGTTCGTCGGCGATCCGGCGCAGGGTGAGGCACTCCAGCCCTTCGGACAGGGCGACGGCGGCGGCCGTGTCGACGATCTCGGCCCGACGGGCCTCCGGAGACTTGCGGATTCGCTTGCGCTGGACGCTTGACGACATACCGGGGATGCTATTGAGTGTGCGACCAATAAGCAAGCGAGGCGGTCACGCCCAACACCCGGAGGTCCCCCATGGCGTCCCCGATCCCCGACCCGTCTCCCGGTTCGCACCCGGCCCCCGGAGCGCTCGGACAGGCCGAGCCGGCCCCCGAACGGGCGACGCGCATCGAGGCACACGGCATCGACCACATCCCCGACGCGGAGCGCCACGGCCGCCCCCGGGACCTCTTCTCCGTCTGGGCGGCGGCGAACGTCAACTACCTCAGCCTGGTGATCGGCGGCGCACTGGTCCTGATGGGCCTGAGCCTGTGGCAGTCCGTCGCGGTGATCGTGGTCGGCAACCTGTTCTGGCTGCTCACCGGCCTGATCGCCACCTCGGGCCCGGCGGCCGGCGCACCCAGCGAGGTGATCACCCGGGCGATGTACGGCGTCATCGGCAACCGCGTGATGAACGCGGTCGGCGGCTGGCTGGTCTCTGTCTGCTACTTCGCGCTCAATCTGGCCGCCGCGGCGGCCGCCGCCTTCGCCCTGGTGGAACAGGCCGGGATCACGGCCGACACGGGGATCAAGGCCGTCGTCATCGTGGTCATCGCCGCACTCACCCTGACGATCAGCGTCTACGGCCACGCGATGATCATGAAGCTCTACCTCCCGATGACCCTGGCCCTGGCCGCCGCCTTCGCCGTCGTCGCCTTCGCCGTGCTCGGGCACACCGACTTCTCCTACCGGCCCGCCCCGGCCCTGACCGGGCTCGAACTCTGGGCGGCGCTCCTCGCCGGCACCACCCTGATCGCCTCCGGCCCGCTGTCGTACACCACCAGCGCCGACTTCTCCCGCTACCTGCCCCGCACTTCCTCACGGAAGGCGATCATCGGCTGGACCGCCCTCGGAGCCTTCCTGCCGAGCGTCGTGGTCTGCTCCCTGGGCGCGTTCGCCGCGACCGCGGTCGACATGAGCGATCCGCAGGCCGCGCTGGAGAAGATCCTGCCCGGGTGGTTCTACCCGGTCTTCCTGCTCGCCCTGATCCTCGGCACCGTCTCCGTCAACGCATTGACCGCCTACAGCGCAGGTCTCGCCCTCCAGGCGGTCGGCGTCCGCATCCGCCGCTCGGTCAGCGTCCTCTTCGACGGAGCCGTTGCCGTCGCCCTGACCCTCTACGGCCTGCTCGTCTCCAACCTGCTGGACACCGTCAGCAACTCCCTCCAGCTGATCGTCGTCCTGATCGGTCCCGTCATGGCCGTCTACGCCACCGACGTCCTGCTGCGCCGGTTCCGCTACGACGGCCGGGCCCTCACGGACGAGACCCCCGGCAGCCCCTTCTGGTACACGGGCGGCGTCAACCTGGCGGGCGCCCTCGCGCTCGCGGCCGGGGTGGGCGCGGCCGTCCTCTGCGTCAACACGCTCTACACCGGGCCGGTCGCCTCGGCGCTCGGCGGCATGGACCTCTCCCTGCCCGTCGGCATGACCGTCTCCGCCACCCTCTACGCGCTCCTGATGCGGCCCCTTAGGCCTGTGGAGTGATCGGTAACAAGCCCTTCTGGGAGGCCCCCCGGCCCCTCTGCGATTCGGGGGCCACCTTCGCGCACATCCTCCCACCCGGTCACTCTGTGCGATCACACAGAGCGGTTCCGGCCAATCGGTGACACAGCTCACGCAACGGCCCATGCACGGATTTGCCGATTCCGGCGTCTATCGGGTTGCCGGGCCCCGCCCCGCCGTCCGGCAGCAGATCCGCCGCAAGGGAGTGAGCCTTGATCACTGTCATCGAGCAGGCCGCACAGGCCCGTCTGGTCGCCACCGCGCCGAAGGTCGAGACCGTGCCCGTCACCCTCTGCTACGACCGTGCGGATCCTTTCGCCGTGCGCATGGCCTTCCCCGCCCCGGCCACGCTGGAGGGCGTCGAGGTCTCGTGGACCTTCTCGCGCGAACTGCTGGAGTCCGGGCTGGACCGCCCGTCGGGCTGTGGCGACGTACGCGTGCGCCCGTACGACGGCGACCGGACCACCATCGAGTTCCACGCGACCGAAGGCGTCGCGATCGTGCTGATGCTGACGGCCGAGCTGCACCGCTTCCTGGAGCGGGCGGCGACCGTGGTGCCGCCCGGTCTCGAACACCTCTACCTGGACATGGACCACAGCCTGGCCGAGCTGATGCGCGACACCTGCTGAGTAATTCGATTGCGGGTGGCTCCGGCCGCCCGTAGCTTCGAAGACGGCCCATCACCGTCGAAACGGAGCAGGACATTGCTCGTCTGAGGTTCGAGACACCGACCGCTGTGACCTTCGACATCACCGTCACCGTCACCGTCATTCTCTGAGCGTCGGCTGTCTCCCCGCGTTGCACGCACCACTCACGCAACCTGGAGGCCTCCATGAGTCACGCCCCTGCTTTCATCACCTGCTCCGACCTGTCCTTCGACTGGCCCGACGGCACCCCCGTCTTCGACGGGTTCCAGCTCTCCGTGGGACCCGGCCGCACCGGCCTGATCGGCCTCAACGGCTGTGGGAAATCCACCCTGCTGAAGCTGATCGCCGGTGAACTGACCCCGGCCGGGGGCCAGTCATCCGTCGCCGGCTCGGTCGGCCACCTCCCGCAGAACGTCACCCTCGACACCGCGCTGCGCGTGGACGAGGCGCTCGGCATCCACACCACCCGCGCCGCACTCCACGCCATCGAGGCGGGCGAGGCAACCGAGGCCAACTTCGGTGCCGTCGGCGACGACTGGGACGTGGAGGAGCGGGCCCTGGCCACGCTCGACCAGCTGGGCCTCGCCCGGATCGGCCTGGACCGCACCGTCGGCGAGCTGTCGGGCGGCGAGTCCGTACTGCTGCGGCTGGCCGCCCTGCTGCTCGCGCGCCCCGACGTCCTGCTGCTGGACGAGCCCACCAACAACCTGGACCTGCGGGCCCGGGGCCGCCTGTACGAGGCGGTCGAGTCCTGGTCCGGGGTGATGCTCCTGGTCAGCCACGACCGGGAACTGCTGGAGCGGGTCGATCAGATCGCCGATCTGCGGGAGGGCGAAGTCCGCTGGTACGGAGGGAACTTCACGGACTACGAGGCCATGCTCGCCGCCGAGCAGGAATCGGCCGAGCGGATGGTCCGGGTCGCGGAGGCCGACGTACAGCGCCAGAAGCGCGAACTGGCCGACGCCCAGGTCAAACTGGCGCGGCGCAAGCGGTACGGACAGAAGATGTACGACAACAAGCGCGAGCCGAAGATCGTGATGGGCGCCCGCAAGCGCGCAGCGCAGGAGTCGGCGGGCAAGCACCGGATCATGCACACCGAGAAACTGGCACAGGCGAAGGACCGCCTGGACCAGGCGGTGGAAGCGGTGCGCGACGACGACGAGATCCGCATCGAACTGCCCGCCACCGAGGTCCCGCCGGGCCGGCGGGTCCTGACCCTGAGCGATCTGCGCCTGGCCCACGGAGCCGCCGTACCGGGCGAGTGGGAACTGCGGGGTCCGGAACGGATCGCGCTGGTCGGCCGCAACGGGTCGGGCAAGACCACGCTGCTGCGCACGATCGCGGGGCAGCTGCCGCCGGTGTCCGGTGAGGCGGTGGCGCACGTGACGACGCGGTTCCTGCCGCAGCGCCTCGACGTCCTGGACGAGAGCCGTTCGGTGGTGGAGAACGTGGCACGGTTCGCCCCGCAGGCCACGAACAACGTGATCCGGGCGCGGCTCGCGCACTTCCTCTTCCGCGGCGCCCGGGCGGACCGCCCGGCCGGCACCCTGTCGGGCGGCGAACGCTTCCGGGCAGCGCTGGCGGCGCTGCTGCTGGCGGAGCCCGCTCCGCAGCTGCTGATGCTGGACGAGCCGACGAACAACCTGGACCTGGCCAGCGTGCGGCAGCTGACGAACGCGCTGGAGTCGTACCGGGGCGCGCTCGTGGTGGCGAGCCACGACGTGCCGTTCCTCGAGTCGATCGGCATCACGCGGTGGCTCATGCTGGACGGGGAACTGCGCCCGTCGACGGCCGAGGAGGTCCGGGACCGGCTCTGGTCCAACGACTGAGGCCGCCCCTCGGCCGCAGCCGCCGCCGCTCTCGGACGTCTCCCGCGCAGGTCGCGTCCCTGGCGTCGGCGCCGACGGCCGAGGGCGGCCCGGCCCGGCCCAGGATGCGGTGCCGCTGCGGTTCCGCGACCGGCGCATCCGGGGATCCCGGCGAAGCGGAATCTATTTTCTGCCGTCAAAACGACGGACCACCGACCACCTGCTGGCGTGATTTTGGCCCCTGGATGCCCGCTCTCACCCGCCATAAACTGCCCAGATAACTGGATGTAACTGGACATACACCCACCGGGGGCTTGGCTGACCTTGACGTCACGCTTAACCTACGACTCCGTAGGCTACGGAACCGTAGGTAGTTCGCTTTACACCCAGGAGTACCCGTGACGATCACCTCTCCCCACCTCGGCAGCTCGGAGGCGTGGACGGACGCCAAGCTGCTGTTCGCGCTGGAAGAAGTGGTCGAAAAGGAGCTCAACCGCCATCTGAAGGTCACCAAGGACTGGATGCCCCACGAGTACGTTCCGTGGAGCGAGGGCCGGAACTTCCCCGGCTTCTTCGAGGACGGCGAAGCCTGGGACCCGCAGCAGTCCAAGGTCACCGACATCGGCAAGATCGCGCTGGTCGTGAACCTGCTGACCGAGGACAACCTCCCCAGCTACCACCACGAGATCGCGACGCTCTTCGGCCGCAACGGCGCCTGGGGCACGTGGGTGCACCGCTGGACCGCCGAGGAGGGCCGCCACGGCATCGTGATGCGCGACTACCTGCTGGCCTCGCGCGCCGTGGACCCGGACAAGCTCGAAGCGTTCCGCATGCAGCACATGTCGGAGGGCTTCGAGTCCGACAACCGCCACTCGATGCTGCACTCGGTGGCGTACGTGGCCTTCCAGGAGCTCGCGACCCGCATCTCGCACCGCAACACCGGCCACCAGTCCGGTGACCCGGTCTGCGACCGGATGCTGGCCCGCATCGCGCAGGACGAGAACCTGCACATGGTCTTCTACCGCAACCTGCTGGGCGCGGCCTTCGAGATCGCCCCGGACCTCACCATGCAGGCCGTCCGGGACGTCGTCGTCAACTTCCGGATGCCCGGACACGGCATGCCCGGCTTCGAGCGCATGGCCGCGCAGATGGCCATCGGCGGGGTCTACAACATGCGGATCCACCACGACGACGTGCTGAGCCCCGTGATCCGCTTCCTCAAGATCATGGACATCGACGGTCTCGGCCCCGACGGCCAGAAGGCCCAGGAGGAGCTCGGCATGTTCATGAACGGCCTGGACGCCGAGGCCCGCAAGTTCGACGAGAAGCTGGCCGCCCGCGCGGCCCGCCTCGCCGCCCGCAAGGGCTGACCGATTTCCGCTCGCTCGGGCGAGTGACGCCGATTGCCCTGGTAGAGCCGCGCTCTGCCAGGGTTTCGCGTCATGACCTCGCTCCAGGTGGACATCGACCAGCTGACCCGTCTGACACGCGCCCTGGACTCCTCTCTGGCCTCCCTGCGGGAGGCCCGGCGCGCCCTGGACCACGTACGGCCCGACCAGCTGGGCACGGCGGACCTCGACGCGGCCTGTGACGGCTTCCAGGAACGCTGGGCCTACGGCGCGCAGGAGCTGACCAAACGCGTCAAGGACGTACGGGAGGGCGTGGACCGCAGCGCCGCGGAGTACGCGGAGCTGGACCAGGCCATCCGCGCGGCCTTCCTCCGCGTGGCAGCCGCGCGTGGCTGAGTACGCGGCGCTGGGATTCGACCCGGCCCCGGGCAATCCCGCGACGGTCCTGGCCCTGGCCAAGAAGCTCAGCGCCTCGGCCGCCTCCCTCGGGGAGGCTTCCCGGGTGGTGAAGGATCTGGTCTCCCACAGCGCGGCCTGGCAGGGCGAGGCCGCCACCGCCTTCCGCGCCTCCCTCTCGAAGGACCTCCCGCGCTATCTCGGCTCGGCCCACACCTCCCTCGCGGAGGCGGCCCGTCGCCTCACGGGATGGCACGACACCCTGGTCTCCCACCGAGCGCTGGCGACCCGGTACGAGTCCCGGGCCGCCGCGGCAAAGACGGAGGAGGCCCTCACGGACGCCCGCCGCCTGGCGAACGAACTGGCCACGGAACACGCGGCGGCGGCCCGCCGGGTGGCGAAGACCCTGAACGCGGCGACGGACCACCTGGCCCCGAAGGAACCGGGCCTACTGGCCTCCATCTGGAACAAGATCGTCGAAGACCCGGCGGACGCGATGTCGAACGCGTCGGCGATCCTCGGTGCGATCGGAGCGGGGGTGGCCCTTCTCTGCCCGCCGGCGGGGCTAGCGATCATGCTCGTCGGGAGCGGCCTGTCCCTGGCAGCCCTGGCGATGCACACCTCGGACCCGAAGTTCCGCAAGTCCCTGACCGACGGCTTCACCAAGGGACAGTTCGACGCGGACTTCTGGAAGAGCGGGGTGACGCTTCTGGGAGACACCGTCGGCGTGGTCCCGGGTGTGGCAGCGGTCGCTTCCGGCGCCAAGGCCGGCACAGCAGCAGCCCGGGCCGCGATGGCCGCCGCCCCGGAAGGCAGCGCCGTGGCCGGTCTAGCCCCGGGGGCCACCGCGTTCCGGCAAACGGCATGGAGTACTTCGGAGGACCTGCGTCAGCTGGACAGCCCTCTCACCGGCTGGGCCATGCGGTCGTCGACTCAGGACGCCAGAGACCGCGTGGGGGTGGCGGTGGCAACTACAGGTGCGCTGACCGCCGTAGGGGATTACACCTCGGACAATGAAACGATTGAGCAAGGCTCGACGGCGGTGGACGGCACTCGAGGGGTACTGGACGACGCTCCCTCGGCTATCAGGAAGTCAGGGCACGTCTGGTCGGTGCTGAGGCCATGACGCAACAGAGCAGCATTCCTCCGTACTGGTTCCGCCTGCCTCCGGGTTTCCACGATATCGGCCCCGGCGACAGGGCGTCCTTGAATGCATTCGCCGAGGTCTTGGACAGTGCCGATGCCCAGCAGGAACTGTCCCACCTCATGGACGCACTTGAGGGACTGACAGAACACGACGTCGTACACACTGCGCTCGGCTTCCACCCCGAACAGCCGGTCGGCGTCACAACCTCGCTGTTCTCTCTGACCGTCCGACGAGTCGATCAGCCCAACCCTCGCCTCGCCGTGGCACGTACGGCTCTGTCCATCGCCAACTCCCCGCTGTGGACCAACGCCGACCGACGGTTCATTGACCTCCCGTCAACTCTCCCGTGCTGTCTGGTCGCCGGGATCATTTCCGTGCCTGACGTGAAGCACCATCTGTTTCAGGCCAGAGTTGCGACCGTACATCCCGACGGATTTCACCTGCTCTTTCTCGATCTCACCAGCACCTCCACCCAACACGCCGACGCCTATACAGACATCCTCGAAGCGGTCGCGCACACACTCCGCTTCTCCGACCCCGAACCGAGTGCACCAGCAGCGGCAGGGACCTCGCGCATCCTGGATGTACTTCTATGAGTGTCACTCTCATCAAGGCAGCCTGGGACCACCCTCCGACCGTGATCGGCTACAAGCGCTTGGCCGTCCGCCGCCTCAAGTGGGTGCTCAGCCTCGGCGGCCCCCCACTGGCGGCCCTCGCCTGCATCGACCGCGTCCCGCATGCGGCAGCAGCCTTCGCTCTCATGATCATTGCCGTAGCGCCCTACCTGCCCTGGGTGATCGTCGCCTACTTCCGCCGACGACGCGTTGCGGCCGTTCTCCAGTCCTATCCCTGGCGCGAGTGGCCGTGCCGACACCCACGTCGGCCGCCCGGAAGCCCAGCAACCGTCGCCATCCCGTTCCGGGAGGACTTCACGGCCATGTTCCGGATCATCCCGTTCCCCGTCCCGCTCGCCATCCTGGAGGACGATCACCCCGACCGGATCTGGTTCGCGGGAGACCCCCGGTTCGGTGGCGTCGTATCGCCCGTCGGGGGCCATTACCCCGTGCGCGTCGTGCCCCACACACCGCGACGGGAGGAGTGCGGTGGTGAGGGGTTCGACCTCGCGCGGCGAGTGGGGCTGGTCCGTGGCAGCGGGAAGGGGACGCGCACCTGATCAGCGGCGGCCGGGGCGCAGGGCGAGGCGCTCGGACTCCGACAGACCGCCCCAGACTCCGAAGCGCTCGTCGTTGGCCAGGGCGTACTCCAGGCACGCCGCCCGCCCCTCGCATTCCCCGCACAGCCGCTTCGCGTCGCGCAGAGAGGATCCGGGCTCCGGGAAGAAGAACCCGGGGCCTATCTGGGCACAGAGGGCGAGGTCGTACCAGGCGGTGTCAGTGGTTGCGGCAGTGGTGTTCATCGACATGCCGGTGATACTTACCGCCGCGGATGGACGTCCGATCAACGACTGATCAACACCCTGTCATGACCCCGGTGTCGACACGCTGCCGACGCCCGCGAACCGTGCCCCGAAGGAGTCCGCCGGCCACCGTCCATGCCCGTCGAGCATCGCATCCGGCACTGACAGCGGCGCCGCTCGGGCACTGAGTGAACGACCGTGCGTTCGATAGAATGGCGCCATGGCTGACGGACGCGTGGAACGCGGTAACCAGACGCGACGGGCCGTCCTCGACCGGACGGTGAACGTCGCCTCCGTGGAGGGTCTGGAGGGCCTCTCCCTCGGGAAGATCGCGGCGGACCTCGGTCTGAGCAAGAGCGGGGTCTTCGCGCTCTTCGGCTCCAAGGAGGATCTGCAGCTCGCCACCGTCCGCGCCGCCGTGGACGTGTTCGTGGACGATGTTGTGCGGCCCGTGCGCCGGGACCCCGACGGGCTCGCCAAGGTGTGGCGGCTGTGCGAGCGCTGGCTCGACTACTCCGGGCGCCGGGTCTTCCCCGGCGGATGCTTCTTCTACGCCGTCTCCGCGGAGTTCGACGCCCGACCGGGCCCCGTCCGGGACGAGATCGCCAAGGTGCGCTCCGACTGGACGCGTTATATCGAGCGGCTGCTGGACGAGGCGCGGCTGGCGGGCGGATTCCGGGACGCCTCCGACACGGAAGAGGTGCCGCAGCTCGCCTTCGAGTTGACGGCCCTGATGGAACTGGCCAACTCGCACTCCGTCCTGCACGAGGACCCGTTGGCGTACGAGCGGGCCGGACGCGGCATCCTGCGTCGACTGCGTGCGGTGGCGGCCGCTCCGGACGAACTCCCGGAACGACCGCCTGCGTTCAGCTCGCCTTCCTGACGCCACCCCTCATGTGCGCCCCGCGGGTGCGGGCGCAGTATCGACCTCCGTCTCGGGCTCGGGCGCGCGCTCGGAGCGTGTGAACTCGACCGCCGTCGCGATGACATCGGGGTCGGTGAGGATGCGGCCGTGACCGAGTCCCGTGGTCTCGATCAGGCGGGCCTGCGCGCCGTACGCGGCCGCGATCGCGCGGGACTGGGCGGGGGTGATCACATCGTCCTCGGTGTCGTGGACGAGGAGGATCGGCGCCCCCATGCCCTCGAAGCGGCGGCGGGCATCGAGCCGCTGCCAGATGCCGGGGTCACCGGGGAAGAGGCGGCGCTCGACGTGGGTGCGCAGTACGCGCCCGACGCGTTCGCGCAGGTTCAGGCCGGCGCGGAAGCGTTCCACGAGGTGATCGAAGTCGGCCACGCCGCCGATACCGACGACACGGTCGACCCGCATGCCGTCGTACAGCATGGAGAAGGTGGCGAGCACACCGAAGGAGTGGGCCACGACGGCCGAGAAGTCTCCGTGCTCGGCGTGCAGTCGGCCGATGATGGTGCGGTAGTCGAGGATCGTTGAGGCGCGGCCGTCGGACTCGCCGTGCCCGGGGGCGTCGAAGGCGATCACGGTGCGGCCCTGGGCCCGCAGGGCCTCGACGAAGCCGGCGAACCGTGAGGCGCGCGAGGACCACCCGTGCACGATCAGAACGGGCCTGTCCCCCTCCCCCCAGCGGTACGTGGTCACGGCCGTGCCGCGCACGTCCATCCGCCCCCGTTCGGCCCGCGCCATCACCTCCGCCTCCCGGGGCTTCAGCCGCGCCCGCCCGAGGGGCCGGACGAACAGCGCGAAGGCCGGGGGCCCGGCCAGTCCCGGGGCGAGCCGGGCGGTGACGTTGAGGGTGGTGCTCAGGAGTGAAGCCATGGGATGCATGCGCGGGTTCTCCGGGATTCTCCTCAGGGCAGCCAGGTGCCGAGGGCAAGCCGATGAGCAGATATTAGCACGAGCGTTCGTGTTGTTTTATGTCCTGTCGACGCCGCGCGCACCCACATCCGGTGTCGGCTGTCATCCAGCCGAGGCGTCTTGCCGGCGAGCACAGTTGTTGCGGCTTCTTGGCCAGCGAACCTAGGCGCGTGAGGCGAGGAGTCGGGCCGCGGCGGCTTCTAGCTCAGCGCGAAGCACCTGCTGGCATTCCAGCGGTGCGCACACCGCAAAGCCGTAGGTGCGGATCTCGCCCGACAAGACCACTTGGAGGTACTCGGGCCCACCCGCTTCTTCACGGCCCAACAGGATTTCGACGGTGAGTCGAGCACCGTCCGCGAGTCGGCGCGATCCGCTCTGCGGTTCGCCGTCAACCAGCACGAACTCCTTCTCATACCGGCCTTCGGGTGGGCAGGCCAGCAGCCACTCGGCGAAGGCGGCGGCCTGCGGTGCGCCACCCGTCAGTGTCGTGCGTCCGATGAAGTACGCGTCGAGGCACCAGGTACCGTCCGGGTCCTTGTTGATCGCCAACCACAGGTCGTCAACGGGCATGCCAGCGTCGTGGCTGCCACGCCAACTGAACCGAAACCCTGCCTCATCGTGCTCGCCGGACACTGTCGATCCTTCTCTCTCCCCGAACTGCGGTTGGCAGTAGACCTGACGCAAGTCGTCTGTCAACGAACATAGTCCGGCCAGGTCAGAGCATGACCGGCGACTATCTACGCTGACGAAGGACATCCGCATCCACATTCAGTGCCCACATTCACTGCCCGGCCTCGTGGCCGTGGGCCAATGACCGGACGCAGGAGGCCACTTGAACAGAAAAAACGCAACTTCGACAGGGTCCGCATAGGCAGCTACCTTCACCTGGTCCTCGGCGATCGCCCACGGTCGCACAGGAGTTCTTTCAAGCCGAGCCGCCCGCGACGGGACGAATTAACCACCGGACCGGGTCCACACCAGGGATCCCCGCCAGGGAGAGACGCATGCCCCATCTTGCGCTGTACACATTCGGCGTCCTGAAGTCACCTCTCGCCGATCCCGCACCCCTCACGCGCGAACTCCACGACAGCGGCGAGGCCATCTACCGGAAGATCAGCCAGCACCCCGGATACCTCGCTCGCGCCGAAGCGGCAGACGGCGACCGGGGCACACACTTCGACTTGGACTGGGGTCCATGGGGAGAGTTCGCCGTACCGATCTGGTACGGCAAGGGCCGTACGGTGGAAACCACTGCCCTGGCCGCCACCCTCTCGCTCTGGACCGACCTGGGCTCCGCCTTCGACGCCATCTACACCGGTCTGCACCGTGAGGCGCTGAACAGGCGTTACGACTGGTTCGAGCAGGCAACGGAACACCCGCTCCACGTGCTCTGGTGGGTCGCCGACGGCGTGATACCCACCTGGCAGGAGGGGGTTTCGAGGCTGGAACACCTCCACGGCCACGACTCCGCGCCGCACGCCTTCACCTTCCGCCGCTCCTTCGATCCAGACGGAACTCCCACCAGGATCAAAGGCGCCGGACCCCAGAGCGACCGGGTTCGCTGACAAGCGAAGCCCGACCGACCGCCCGGGCTACTGTGTCGGCCATGCCGACACAGCACGGGGCGTTCAGCGTGGACCCAGGCGTTGAACTGCCCGTTCCCGCACCGGGCGAGGTGTGGACCGTCGGTGCCGTCGTCCTCAACGGCGCCGGTGAAGCCTTCGCCCAGAAGCGCAGCCCGGGCCGACGGCTCTTCCCGGGCACCTGGGACATCGTCGGTGGCCATGTCGAGGCCGGGGAAACCCTCTTGGAGGCTCTCGCCCGCGAGGTCGAGGAAGAGACCGGCTGGCGGCTCCGCCACGTACGGCGAATCCTCGGCACCACCAGCTGGACCGGGGACGACGGCGCCGGACTCCGCCACGAGGCCGACTTTCTCGTCGACGTCGAGGGCGACTTGGAGCATCCCGCGCTGGAATGGTCCAAGCACTGCGCCTACGGCTGGTTCGGTCCGGACGACGACCTCGCCCTCCTCAAGGAGAAGCGTCTGCCCGGAGAGTTCCTGATCCACGACCTGATCGCGCGCGCCGTGGCAGGACCCTAGGGATCAGGGTCTTCGCGGTCGGTCGGTCGATCGGTCGGTGGGCTGGTCGGGCGGCGGCGGTTGTCAGTCCTCGTGCTTCGCCCGGCTGGGCTGGACGCGCTTGGGTTCGCCGGGCATCTTCGGGTAGTCCGGGGGGTAAGGCATGTCGCCCAGGCCGTGCTCGTGTTCGTCGCGGGCCGCGAGGTCCAGTACGGCGTCCAGGGCGAAGGCATGGTCGTCCATGTCCGCGTGCAGATCGCCCAGTTCGGCGAAGCGGGCCGGCATGGTCACGATGTCGAAGTCGCGGGGCTCCGCGTCGTCCACCTCGTCCCAGCGCAGGGGCGCCGACACCGGGGCGTGCGGGCGGGGGCGGACCGAGTAGGCGGAGGCGATCGTGCGGTCGCGTGCCGTCTGGTTGTAGTCGACGAAGATCCGCTCGCCGCGCTCCTCCTTCCACCATGCCGTCGTGACCTTGCCCGGCATGCGGCGTTCCAGTTCCCGGCCGAGGGCGATGGCGCACCGCCGGACCTCGGTGAAGGTCCAGCGCGGCTCGATCGGCACGAAGACGTGGAGCCCGCGGCCGCCCGAAGTCTTGGGCCAGCCGCGCAGGCCCAGGTCCTCCAGCAGGGCGCGCAGTTCGTGGGCGGCCGCCACCGCGTGGTGGTAGTCGGTGCCCGGCTGCGGGTCCAGGTCGATCCGGAGCTCGTCGGGACGGTCGGTGTCCTCCCGCCGCACCGGCCAGGGGTGGAAGGTGAGGCAGCCCAGGTTGGCCGCCCAGAGGACGGCGGCCGGCTCGGTCGGGCAGATCTCGTCGGCCGTGCGGCCGCTCGGGAAGGCGATGTGGGCGGTGGGGATCCAGTCGGGAAGGTTCTTCGGTGCCCGCTTCTGGAAGAAGGACTCGCCCTCCACCCCGTCCGGGAAGCGCTCCAGGGTCGTGGGCCGGTTGCGCAGGGCGCGCGTGATGCCGGGCGCGACCGCCAGGTAGTACTCGGCCACGTCCCTCTTGGTGAGGCCGCGCTCCGGGAAGTACACCTTGTCCGGGCTGGACAGCCGTACCGTCCGCCCGCCCGCGTCCAGCTCGATCGCACTACCGGCAGCACCCATGTGCGCCACGGTAGGCGGGCCCGGTCATACGCGCATACCGGGCGGGTCCGGACGTACCACCGCAGAATCAGTGGCATGGATCTGCCAGTGATGCCGCCCGTGAAGCCGATGCTCGCCAAGTCCGTGGCGAAGATCCCGCCCGGAATGCAGTACGAGGCCAAGTGGGACGGCTTCCGGGCCATCGTGTACCGCGACGGCGATGAGATCGAGCTCGGCAGCCGCACGGGCAAGTCCCTGACCAGGTATTTTCCCGAACTGGTGGAGTCGCTGAAGAGCAATCTGCCGAGCCGTTGCGTGATGGACGGCGAGATCGTGATCGTTCATGGCGGGCGCCTCGACTTCGACCGGCTGACCGAGCGGATCCATCCCGCGCAGTCCCGTGTCGCCCTGCTGGCCGAGACCACACCCGCCGGCTTCGTCGCCTTCGACCTGCTCGCCCTCGGCGACGAGTCGCTGCTCGACACCCCGCTCGCCGACCGCCGTACCGCCCTCGCCCGGTCCCTCTCCACTGCTCGGCCCCCCGTGCATCTCGCGCCCGCGACCACCGATCCCGCGCTCGCGCAGGAGTGGTTCGAGCGATTCGAGGGCGCCGGGCTCGACGGGGTGATCGCCAAACCGCTCGATCTCCCCTACCGGCCCGATGCGCGCCTCATGTTCAAGGTCAAACACCAACGTACGGCCGACGTCGTCGTCGCGGGTTTCCGTTTCCACAAGAGCGGTCCGATTGTCGGATCGCTGCTGCTCGGCCTGTACGACGCCCAGGGCGCTCTCCAGCACGTCGGCGTGTGCGCCGCCTTCCCCATGAAGCGCCGCGCCGAGCTGGTGGAGGAACTGGAACCCCTGCGGATGGCCGATCCGGCCGGCCACCCCTGGGCCGCCTGGGCAGAGGAGTCCGCCCACGAGAGCGCCCGGCTGCCCGGCGCCCAGAGCCGCTGGACCGGCAAGAAGGACCTGTCCTGGGTCCCGCTCCGCCCCGAGCGGGTCGTCGAGGTGCGGTACGACCACATGGAGGGCGACCGCTTCCGGCACACCGCGCAGTTCCACCGCTGGCGCGCCGACCGGACTCCCGAGAGCTGCACCTACGCCCAGTTGGAGGAGGTCGTCGGCTACGACCTCGCCGAAGTCCTCGGCCCCCCTGCCGGCGGTACGAGCGGTACGAACGGTACCGCCGGCTGAGCGGCCGCCCCTCCGGCCGCCCCGCCGTCCTGACACGCCCCCGCCCCGCCCCCGCCACGACCGACGGCGCCCCGCCTCATCCCGCCGTCAGCTTCTCCCACTCCTCCCGGTCCGGCCCCGTCGCGTTCGGCGCGTAGTCCGGCCGGGCCGCCAGCCAGCGCGCCACCCGGGCGCGGACCTCCGGATCCGCGTACGCCCGCTCCGGCGGCTCCACCAGGTGCCGGACCCGCGCCCTCGCCCGCATCACCTCGGGATCCTCCAGCGCGCAGTCGAACAGCGCGGACACCTCGCGCGCCGTCCCGCCGCGCCCGGCCCGCGTCGCGAAGCGCTCCCCGATGGCCGCGTCGGCGACCACCTGAAAGTCGAACCACGGCTTCAGGGTGCGTTGCGCCCAGGCGTGGTGATCGACGGCGTACTTCGCCGAGCCCGGGTCGCGGTGCACCGTACGGGCCACCCTGCGCGCCGCCCACAGGGCCAGCGAGGTGCCCTGCCCGAGGGTCGGGTTGGTGTGGGTGATCGAGTCACCGACCGGCACCAGTCCCGTCACCACCGGGCCCCGTTCGTCGACCAGCGCACTCCACCGGTTGTCCAGGCTCGCCGTGGCCAGGACGCCCGACAGCGGCTCGGCACCCAGCGCCAGCCAGGCCGCGCCGGGCGGGAAGGCGCGCGCCGCCGCCTCGAAGACGGCCGGGTCGCGCAGCGCCGATCGGGTGGTGTCCTCGGTGTGCACGAACAGCGTCACGGCGAACGCCCGGTTGTCGGCCGGGAAGACGGCGCAGCCGGCGAAGGCCCCGCCGGTGACCGCCCACGGCCGGCGCGGCCCCTCCTCCATGCCCTCCGGCAGCCGGTACCAGCGGCAGAAGTACGCGAGCCCGGTGCGGTGCCGTTCCACGAGCGGCGGCCGGCAGCCCACCTCGGCCAGCCTGCGTTCGGTGCCCCCGCGCCGCCCGCAGGCGTCCACGACCAGGTCCCCCGGGTAACTCCCGGTCTCGGTGGTCACTCCCGTCACACGGATCCCGCACCCCTGCCCGAGCCCGAGCCCGCTCCCGCTCCCGGCCCCCATCGCGCTCCCGTTGCCCCCGGACGGCCCCGGGGCCGTGATCAGTCCGGTGACCGGCTCCCCGTACCGGACGACGACCCCCGGTTCCGCGCGCAGCGCCGTGGCCAGCGCGCTCTCCAGCACGATGCGCCGGGCCTGCAGCATCACGAGGTCATCGTCACCGGGCAGTGCGGGCGGGCGGGCGTCGAACCAGTCCAGTTCGTGCCGTTCGCGGGCGCCGAGCCGGAGCATCTCCTCGTGGACGTCCGGAAGATCGCCGCGCAGGACGTTGCGCGCCGCCCCGAGCAGCACGTGCGGCTGGGCCGCCTGCGGTACGGTCGGCCGCCGCCAGCCGAAGAAGTCACGGTCGAGCTCGGTGCCCGGGGCCCGCGCGTCGCGCTCGAAAACCTCGGCCGTGTGGCCCTGCCGCGCCGCGAGCAGGGCGGTGGCGGGCCCCGCGACACCTCCGCCGATGACCAGCACATGTGCCATGGAGCGTCCCCCCGAGCTGTTGGACCGTACGACGATCACACCGCTCAGAGCCTGCACGCGCCAGGGCCGCCCGAAACCCGCACAGATGTCCGGTAATCGCTCAGATGCCCGCCCGGTGGGCCTCCACGGCCCGTCTGGTCTCCTCCTCGATGAGGTCGTTGTTGATGGCCGCAGCCGCCTGTGCCCCCTGGGCGGCCGCACCCGCGACCTTCTCCAGCGGGGAGGTCACGTTGCCCGCGACCCAGACCCCGCGCAGCGCGGTGGCCCCGGTGGCCGGATCGGATGCGACGCAGGTGCCG
Organism: Streptomyces sp. NBC_00029; assembly: GCF_045160505.1. NCBI lineage: Bacteria > Bacillati > Actinomycetota > Actinomycetes > Kitasatosporales > Streptomycetaceae > Streptomyces > Streptomyces sp. NBC_00029. Next base: position 7,205,216 of record NZ_CP108292.1, on the reverse strand, counting down.
ATCGTGCTGCCGTCCCGTTCCATGACCGTGGCCGGCAGGCCGAGGCCGGTCAGGACGCCCGAGCGGGCGGTGAACCGCGGGGCCACCACCAGGGCCCGGCACTCCACGTCGGCGCCGCCCGCCAGGGTCACCGCGGTCAGCCGGTCGTCCCGGACCGCGAGACCGGTCACCTCGCCCTCCACGACCGGGACACCGAGGGCGGCCAGCAGTTCCCGGTCCTCGGCGGTGAGCCGCCAGCTGTGCGCCAGCAGGGTGGTGCGCTCGCTCCAGTGCCGCCAGAGCTGGGCCTGATGCACGGCGAGGGGGCCGTCGGCCAGAACCGCGATCGGCCGGTCCGCGACCTCCCAGCCGTGGCAGTACGGGCAGTGCAGCACGTCCCGCCCCCAGCGCGCCCGGAGACCGGGCACGTCGGGCAGCTCGTCCACCAGGCCGGTGGCGACCAGCAGCCGGCGCGCCCGCACGGTGCTGCCGTCCCCGCAGCGGACCAGGAAGCTCCCGTCGGGCAGCCGGTCCGCGGCGACGGCCCTGCCCGCCCGGACCTCCCCGCCGTAGCCGGTCACCTCCGCACGCCCCTTGGCCAGCAGGTCCGCCGGGCTCTCGCCGTCCTGGCCGAGGTATCCGTGCATGTGAGCGGCCGGGGCGTTGCGCGGGCTGCCGGAGTCGATCACCAGTACCGAACGGCGGGACCGGACCAGGGTCAGTGCCCCGGCGAGCCCGGCGGCGCCGCCGCCCACGACCACCACGTCGAAGGAGCTGTCCATTGCGTTGTCCATGGAAGTGAGGGTCTGCCTACGGCGGCCCACTTGACAAATGTTCTTGCCGAACCGGCAAATGGAGTCATGGCCACAGAGGAGCAGGACGAGGAACTCGCCGGGGTGCTCACCGCCGTGGGCCCGCGGCTGCGCGCGATGCGGCAGCAACGCGGCACCACGCTGGCCCAGCTCAGCGAGACCACCGGCATCTCGCTCTCGACCCTCTCCCGGCTGGAGTCCGGGCAGCGCAGGCCGACTCTGGAGCTGCTGCTTCCGCTGGCCAGGGCGCACCGGGTGGCGCTCGACGAGCTGGTCGGCGCCCCGGAGACCGGGGATCCCCGGATCCGCCCGCGCCCCTTCGTCCGGCACGGCAGCACCTACGTGCCGCTGACCCGGAACTTCGGCGGTGTGCACGCCTTCAAGCAGATCCTCCCGCCGCTCGACGGTCCGACGCCGGAACCGGAACTGCAGGTCCACGAGGGCTACGAGTGGCTGTACGTGCTCTCCGGACGCATCCGGCTGCTGCTCGGCGAGCACGATCTCGTGCTCGGCCCCGGCGAGGCCGCCGAGTTCGACACGCGCACCCCGCACGCCTTCTTCAACGCGGGTTCGCAGCCGGCGGAGTTTCTCAGCCTCTTCGGCCCCCAGGGCGAGCGGATCCATGTCAGGGCCCGGCCCACCACTCCCTCGGAAGGACGCCCATGACCAGCTCCGCCGAGCGCCCCGAACGGGCGGCTCCGCAGCCCCATGCCGTGGTCGGCGTCGGCGTCGTCGTCGTGGCCCCGGACGGCCGGGTGCTCCTCGGCCAGGCGCACGACGGCCGCTGGGAGCTGCCCGGCGGCAAGGTCGACCCCGGAGAGGGGTTCGAGCTGGCCGCCGCCCGGGAGCTCGCCGAGGAGACCGATCTGCGGGCGGACCCCGCGTCGATCCGCATCCTGTCCGTGCAGATCGAGGGTCAGGCCGGCCTGACCCGGCTGACGGCGGCTGCCGTCACGACCGCGGCGGAGGGCGTGCCCACCGTCACCGAGCCGCACAAGATCGCCCGCTGGGAGTGGTTCCTTCCCTCCGAGATCCCGACGGCCCTGTACGTCCCGTCGGCGGCCGTGCTGCACGCGTGGCGCCCGGACCTGGCACCGCCGCAGCACGTCCACTCGTACCACTACCCGGTCTCGAGCCCGGCTCCGGGCGCCTGAGCGCCCCGGCGCCCGAGTACCTCAGTACCCCGGCACCTCGGTGCCCTACGAGGTGGCCGTCAGGACCGTCACCGCGGTCACCGCCACCATCGCGGCCTGCATGTCGCGGATGGCGGTCCGGACGCTCTCGGCCGCCCACTGCCCGGCGGCTATCTCCGCCGTCCTCACGCTCACCTCGGCGGGCTTGCGGTCGGGGAAGGCGAGCCGGTGCAGCTTGGCCGAGTGGATCAGGGCGATCAGGCCGGCCGTGCGCTCGTCCGGCTCGGCGCCGTCCAGGACGACGCCCTGGAGCCGCTCGCGCAGGGCGCGCTCGACCGTTCCGTCGGCCTCCGGGTAGCGGCGTTGCGGGAACACGCCGAACACCTTGTGCACCTCCGCCACGACCAGCCCGCGCTCGCCCAGGCGCTCCAGGGCGGCTCCGACGGCCTTCGTCTGGTCCTTCGTCAGCCAGTCAGTCACCCGGCGCTTGCTGCGGCCCCGCAGCCAGGCCTCCATCAGCCGGATCCGGCCGTCCAGCAGTTGTTCCCCGGTCGGCCCGGTGTTCCTGAGCTCCAGGTACTTGCCCGAAACCGACACCCGCTCCGCCATGACGAGTTCGAGCAGGATCGCTCCCGCCACCGCCCAGCCCGCTGACTGCCGCTGGCGCGCCGCCCCGGACTCGTCGTCCAGGGACAGCAGCATGATCTCCTCGGCCAGTGTGATCCTCACGAGCGGCCCCCGTCGTCCGTCCGCCGTCCGGCGTCTGCCGGTCCGGCTGTCCTACTGCCTCGTGGGGAAGGACGAGCAAGGACCCCGCCGCGTTCCGTTCCGGGCCCGGGTCTACCGCCGCACCACCACTTTTGGCGCGAAGTTGCCGTCCCCCAGGTCCTCCGCGAGCAACCGCTTGGCGATCGCGTCCGCCGCGACCCGCAGCTCCTCGCTCCGCGGCCGTCCCCGGTCCTTCTCCAACTGGTCCTTGAGCCACTCGCCCCACGCCTTCGAGATGACGTCGGCCTCCCGCTGCCCGGCCGCGGTGAGGGTGAAGAAGCTGCCCTCGCGGCTGAGGAAGCCCTCGTCCGCCATCCGCTCGTAGACGGGGATCAGCACCTCCGGCGGCAGGGACCGGCGGCCTGCGATCAGTGGGAGGCTGGCATGGCCGATGGTCCGCGTCATCACGTCCACCTGCATCACCGCCCAGGCTCCCGCGATGTCCAGCCGGGTGTCGGAGGCCTCGACGATCCCCCGCGCCGTGTCCGCACCCATGTTCCGCACGAGTTTGCCGACGGCCAGCTCCAGCAGCTTGGCCGAATCCCCCGAGGCCGTGGCCGGTGAGCCGAAGCCGTCGCCCATGTCCGTGGACCCGGCCCGGGCGCTGTCGCGCAGCTTGACCTGCTTGAGGAAGAGCGCGACGACGAAGCCGAACACGGCGACCGGCACGGTGTACAGGAACACGGTCTGCAGGGCCTGCGCGTACGCGTCGATCACCGGGGCCGCAACTTCCGGATCGAGCCGGTGCACCCCTTCCGGGGTGGACGCGGCCCTGGCCAGCTGCTCCGGATCCTCCCCGGCGAGCCGCGCCGCCTCCGCGTACGCCGCCTCCAGCCCGGGCCCGAGGTGGTTCGCGTAGATCGTCCCGAAGACCGCCGTCCCGAAGGCGCTGCCGAGCGTACGGAAAAAGGTGACCCCGGAGGTGGCCGTGCCGAGGTCGGCGTAGTCGACGGTGTTCTGCACGGCGATGGTCAGCACCTGCATGGACAGGCCGATGCCCGTGCCGAGCACGAACATGTACAGCGATTCCAGCAGGGTGCTGGTCCCGTGGCCCATCAGCGACAGCAGGTACAGGCCGACGCCCATGACCGCGTTTCCGACGATCGGGAAGATCCGGTACCGGCCGGTCCTGCTCACCACGTTGCCGCTGAACACGGAGGCGATCAGCAGGCCGATGACCATGGGCAGGGTCCGCACGCCCGAGATCGTGGCCGAGTCCCCGTCGACGTACTGGAGGTAGGTCGGCAGGAAGGTCATCGCGCCGAGCATCGCGAATCCGACGACGAAGCTCAGGACCGAGCACACGGAGAAGACCGGATTGCGGAAGAGCCGCATCGGCAGCATCGGTTCCGCGGCGCGTGTCTCGGCCAGGCAGAACAACGCCAGCGCCACGGCGCCGCCCGCGAAGAGGGCGATGATTACCGGCGAGGTCCAGGCGTACTGGTTCCCGCCCCAGCTGGTGGCCAGGATCAGCGCGCTGGAGCCGACGGCGACCAGCGCGATGCCCAGGTAGTCGATGACCGGCTTGCCCGAGGCCCGGACCGCCGGGATCGTCTTCGCGGCCGCGACGACGACGAGGATCGCGATCGGGACGTTGACGTAGAAGCACCAGCGCCAGGTCAGCTGGTCGGTGAAGAACCCGCCGAGCAGCGGTCCGATGACGGTGGCGACCCCGAAGACGGCGCCGATCATGCCCTGGTACTTGCCGCGTTCGCGCAGGGGCACCACATCGGCGATCAGCGCCATGGCGGTGACCATCAGGCCGCCGGCTCCGATGCCCTGGACGCCGCGCCACACGATCAGGAAGGTCATGTTGCTGGACAGGCCGCACAGGAAGGAGCCGCTGATGAAGACGATGGCGGAGATCTGGAAGATCAGTTTCCGGCCGAAGAGGTCGCCGAACTTGCCGACCAGGACCGTCGCCACGGTCTCGGCGAGCAGGTAGGAGGTCACCACCCACGACATGTGGTCGCCGCCGCCCAGGTCCCCCACGATCGTGGGCAGCGCGGTCCCGACAATCGTCTGGTCGAGCGCAGCCAGCAGCACGCCGAGCATGATCGTGCCGAAGATGACGTTGCGCCGCCGCCGGTCGATCACGGGGGGCGCGGCGGCTTCGGCGGGGGCGGTGGTCACCCTCGCACTGTCACAGCGCGCCCGCCGCGGCGCATGCGGCGCTGCGCCGTCCGGGGGAACGGCCCTGCGGGATCAGCGCAGGTAGGCCAGCCCCGGGTGCTCCGCCGCATACCCGTCGAGCAGCCGCCGGGCCACGCCCACCGAGTCGACCAGCGGATGGAGGGCGAAGGCCTTGACCGCGTCGGCCCGCGAACCGCTCGCGGCCGCCGCCAGGACCTCCCGTTCGACCGCCTTGACCGACGTCACCAGACCCACGGCGTGCAGCGGGAGCTGCTCGACGCCGACCGGGTGGGCGCCGTTCGCGTCGACCAGACAGGGCACCTCGATGACGGCCTCGGCGTCGAGGACGGACAGCGTGGAGCCGTTGCGGACGTTGAGGATCAGCGTGGCCCGCTCGTCCCGGGCGATGGCCCGCATCAGTGCGAGCGCGACCTTCTCGTAGCCGCCGGATTCCAGGTCGCTCTCGTCGCGCTCGCCGACGCCCGCCGCCTCGCGGTTCTCGGCCATGTACGTGGCCTCGCGCTCGGCCCGGGTACGGTCCCAGGCGGCCAGCGCCGCCCCGGCCGGCGCACCGGCCCGGCCCGCCTCGGCGTAGAAGCCGCGCTGCTGGTCGCGCAGGAAGGCACCGCGGGTCTGCTCGGCCTCCTGGTATGCCCGTACGGTGTCACGGTTGAAGTAGTAGTAGTGCAGGTACTCGTTGGGGATCGCGCCGAGCGAGCGCAACCAGTCGGCCCCGAAGAGCCGGCCCTCCTCGAAGGACTCCAGCGCCTCGGAATCGGCCAGCAGCCGGGGCAGCTCGTCCCGGCCGCCGATGCGCAGCCCGCGGACCCAGCCCAGGTGGTTGAGGCCGACGTAGTCGATCCAGGCCTCCTGCGGGCGGGCGCCCAGCAGCCGGGCGATGCGCCGGCCCAGGCCCACGGGGGAATCGCAGATGCCGATCACCCGTCCGCCGAGTTCCTCGGCCATCGCCTCGGTGACCAGCCCGGCCGGGTTGGTGAAGTTGATGACCCACGCCCCGGGGGCGCTGCGGGCGATCCTGCGGGCGAGCTCACGGGCCACCGGCACGGTCCGCAGGCCGTACGCGACCCCGCCCGCGCCCACCGTCTCCTGGCCGAGGACTCCTTCCGCCAGGGCGATCCGCTCGTCCGCGGCGCGCCCTTCCAGGCCACCGACGCGGATGGCGGAAAAGACGAAATCGGCCCCGCGCAGGGCTTCTTCGAGGTCCCCGGTGGCGGTGACGGCCGGGGCGCCGCCCGTTGCCGGGTCGTCGGCAGCGGCGGCCTGGTCCCGGAGCACCCGGGCCATGGCAGTGAGCCGCGCCGGGTCCTCGTCGTACAGCGTCACATGGGACACCCGGCCCTCGGCACGGTCGCCGAGCAGGGCTCCGTAGACGAGAGGTACCCGGAATCCGCCTCCGCCGAGGATCGTCAGCCGCACGCCCTACCGCCTTTCGCCAGTGCAGATCCCGTTGCCGGTGCCACCGCCGTGGTGGCAGGCGCACGATCGGTGCCACGAACGCCGCCACGATCGGTGACACGATCGGCCACGATCGGGGGCACGCGAGCCACGGCACACGTCCGCCGGCACCAGTCTGCCCCGGTCGGTCACTCCACCGGCGACGGCACGGCGCGCAGCCTGGCGCCCTGCTGGTGCGCGAAGCCCCCGCCGCCCTGCACGGGACCCCTCGGCGCACCCGCCGGCGTCGAGAGGACCAGCGTGATCCGGGTCAGTCCCATCTCACCCAGCATCCGACTGGTCTCGGCCACCATCCGGCAGCGCACCAGCCCCCACCGCGGGTCGGGGTGGCGCACCGTGCGCACCGCTCCGTCCAGTTCGGCGGCATCGGTCCCGTGCGTGCTCAGCCAGTGGGGCACCCCGTACCGGTAGGCGGCCTCCATGAACGGGTCACGGGCCACCTCCTGGCGGATGCTGCGCAGTCCCTCGTCCTCGGGGGCCCCGGCCAGCGCGGTCGCGAACTGGGCCAGCAGCGGTACGCACCAGGCCGGTTCGTGGTCCTCCAGCACGGCCGCGGCGTCCGGGTGGAACAGCACGAAGCGCAGGAAGTTGTCGTCCGGCAGGGCCGTCGGGTGCGGCCGTACGGACTGGAAGAGCTGGTCGAAGGCCGAGTTGGTCAGGGCCACGTCCCAGCGGTGGTCCACCAGGAAGCTCGGGTAGGGCACGGACTCCATGAGGGCCGCGTAGTCGCACAGGTAGTCGCGCTGCGCCGGATCCTCGGGCAGCCGGTTCTCCTCGGCGGCGCGCCACGTGGGCGGCGGGTCACGGTCGACCATGACGCGGAACAGCCAGAAGCACTGCCGCTCGCTCATCTCCAAGGCCTCGGCCAGGGCGAGGAGTTTGCGGTCCGTCCACTCCTTGACAAGACCTCTTTCCCAGTTCCCGTACGCGCGCACACTGATGCGCAGGCGGGCGGCGAGGTCTTCCTGGCTCAGTCCCAGCTCCTCGCGGCGCTGGCGCAAAATCTCCTTGCGTCGCTCCGACCGCACGGCGCCGCGGGTGGATTCCTCGCCCGCCAGACGCTCTTCACCGGCTCGGGCGAGTCCATCGGACGGGCCCACCGCTGCGAGATGTGGCACTGAGAGCTCCCCCTCCTCCGGTATGGATCTTCATTTCCGTGTGGCGATCCTGCTACCGACTTCATTCGAGTGTCAACTATTGTGGCAATTCCAGCCTCTTGACAGCTCATTCCCGCCACAGCTGTGGCACGTTCTAGCCCTTCCGGGCGAGAGCGGCTAGATTCCAGAAGCCGACCATGTGCCCATACCGACTTCGCGCGATCTAGGAGAACCACTGGTGACAGACGGCTTCCCGGCTCCCGTCGCGGTAGCCAACGCACCCCTGGCAGCCACCATCACGCGTGTCGCCGAACTCGCGGGCAAGATGGGCCGTGATCTGAACCAGGTCTTCGACCTGCGGCGGCTCTCCGAGGCCTCCGGCGTACCCACGGACGTGGTCAGGACCCTGCTCGACGGCAGGCCGGCCGGCGAACCCGATCTGCAGACCCGGTTCCTCCAGCGTCTCGACCTGCTCCGGCGGACACGTGTCAAGCCGAACGGTCGCCGCTACACGCAGCAGGAGATCGCGGACGGCGCCGGCATGTCGCGGCAGCAGGCCGGGGCACTGATCAACGGCGACCGGCGTCCCACCATGGAACACTGCGACGCGATCCAGCGGTTCTTCGGAGTGCACGCCGGGTTCCTCACGGCGCACGACTCGGACGCCCTCACGGACGCCCTCCAGCGGACCGAGCAACAGCTGCTCCAGGACTTCGCGGGGCGGGCGCGGGAAACCGTACCGTCCTCGGGCGCATCGGCGGGCGATCCACTGGCAAGACTCCTCCAGAACCACGGTGTACGGGGCATCGCGTGGCGCGCCGCCCAACTGCCCAGCGACAAGCACCGGGACAAGGTGACCGAATGGCTGGACATGCTCCTCGAAAGCGTCAAACCGAACGAATCCTGACCCAGTCGAAAGTCTGGGTCTGATCCTTTGAGTCCTGATCCGGATCCGCGCCGACGGGGAGAACGGTGAGCATAGGCAGAGAGCAGCGGCGGTTGTGCGGGGAGCTGGTGGCCGGCATCCGGCTGACCGCCCCCGTGGAACCCGTGGACCTCTACGCTGCCCTCTGCGAGGGCATGAGCAGACACCGCGGCCGCCGGGTGGACTTCAGAATGGCCTCGTTCCCTCCGCGGACGGCCAGCGGCCTGTGGCTCGACATGGCGGACCGCGATCTCGTGGTCATCGAGGAACGCACCGCGCCGGACCACCAGTTGGTGATCCTGGGCCACGAGCTGTGGCACATGAAGGCCGGCCACTGCAGTCACCACGTCGACGGCGCCGCCGTCGCTGCGCGGTTGCTGACGGACGAGGCCGACATCGGCGAGACGGTCCGCCGCGTCGCCGCGCGCACGCGCGCCGACGTCCAGGAGGAGACCGAGGCCGAAACCTTCGGCTTACTGCTGGGCAGTCGTTGTCGGAACTGGCTCGCCGGATCGGCGAGCCACCGGGCTCCGGTCCAGCGCGATCAATTGGCAGGCCGGATCGAGGCCTCGCTGGGCTACCGGGGGCACAGGAAAGACCGTTGAACGGCGAGGACTACTACATACCGGCGGCCGCGATGGCGATCTCACTCGCCTTCAAACTGCCCGCCCTGCGGCACAACTGGCGCGACCCGCTCCTGCGGTCCGTCGTCGCCCTGCTGACCCTGGCCGGAGCGGTGTTCGCCTTCGCCGCCCCGCCCACCATCGCGGCGGTCAACCGCTGGACCGGGATCGTGAACGTCTCGGCCCCCCTGGTGTACTGCCTGATCACCGCGTTCAGCGCCTCCTGCCTCGTGCTGATGGTCAACTGGCGGGGCGGACCGCCCGAGCAGACCCGGCGCGTATCGCGCCGCTGGATCCTGGGCTACAGCGTGGTGATCGTGGCCCTGGTCGTGCTCTTCATCCTCGGCGAGACCCCGGTGGAGCGGCTGCGCGACTTCGACACCTACTACGCGAACACGCCCTACATCGGCCAGATGATCGCCCTCTACCTGCTGGCGCACCACGTGGCCGCGGTGGTGATGGTGGTCCTGTGCTGGCGCTGGTCGCTGCAGGTGCGCGGCTGGCTCCGGGTCGGCCTCATGATCATCGTCTCCGGATACATCTTCAACCTCGCCTACGACGCCACCAAGATCTCCGCGGTCGTCGCCCGCTGGTTCGACCACAACCTCGACGACCTCAGCACCTTCGTCGCTCCGCCGCTCGCCGCCCTCGGGGCGCTGATCAGCGCGATGGGCTTCGTGGTCCCGCTCGTCTGCCAGCGCCTGTCGGACCACTGGCAGACCTGGGCGACGTACCGCCAGCTCGGCCCGCTCTGGCAGGAGGTGCAGATCTCCGCGCCCAGCGGCACGCCCTCCGTGCAGATGGCCTGGTGGTCCGCGGCGGAGCTGCGGGTGATCCAGCGCGAGTCGGACATCCACGACGGCTTCCTGCACCTCGGCCCGTACTTCGACAAGGGCCTGCGCGACGACGCCTACGAGAGCGCCGTCGCCGGTGGCGCCGACGAGGACGCGGCCCGCGCGGTCGCCGACGCCGCCATGGTCGCGGCCGCCGTGCGGGCCCGGTCCGCAGACCCCGACGGAAAGATCATCGGGGAGGACGAGGAGACCCTCCTCGACACAGCCGACGGTCCGCGCGACCTCCTGCGGATCTCCCACGCGCTGCGGCATTCACCGGTGGTGCAGGCGCTCCGGCGACAGGTCACGGTGTAGCGGCGAGCCCGTACCGGCCGGCGTGTACCGGCCGGCGTGTACCGGCGAAAGGCGTGCGGCCCGGCGTGCGGGCCGGGCTTGGTTCAGCGGAGGCCGGCCGCCACCGTTGCGGACGCCGGGAACAGGTCCTGGAACGGTGCGGCCGAGTCGATCCCGTCCCGCCCGTACGGCGCGTCGAAGCTCCACACCATGAAGAGCAGGAACACGATCAACGCGCTGAACAGTCCGGCGAGCAGCAACTCCCGCCCGGAGCGCCGGATCTGCAGGGTGAAGATCAGCCCGACCGTGACCACCCCGCCGACCAGCAGACCGAACCACACCACGCCCGGCAGCGTGGACTCGGAGCTCTGCATCCGCGAGTGACGCGCGTCGTCGGCGGCGGCGATGTGGTCCAGCAGCGGCTGATAGGCCTGCGCCTGCAGCTCGGTGGCCGGGCTCTGGTGCGTGACGTCGCTGCGCAGCTTGCCGAGCAGGGCGCCGCCCTCGGCCGAGGCGCCGTCGCCGGAGGTCAGCAGCGGCCAGTCCACGGCGACGGTGTGCGAGACGTACGCGTCCACCTCGCCCCGGATCCGGTCGCGGACCGCCGCGGGGTAGACGTCGGCGCGCTGGGTGACCTCGTACAGGGCCTGGGCCTCGCGGCGCACGCTGTCCTCGGCGGCGCCGCGCGCCTCCCAGACGCCCGCGATGGCCAGACCCAGGACGATCGCGTAGACCACACCCACCATCATCGTCATGTACTCGATGACATCGGGGGTTTCGCTGGTGTCCTCGTCGTCGGCGGCCCGGCGGTGCCGGATCGCGGTGATGGCGAGGACGACGGCGCAGACGAGCGCCATGGCGACGGCCAGGACCAGCCATTCGGACACGTGGATTCTCCCGGTGTGGATCGGTGGATGGGGTACGAGGGGGCGGCGGCGGTCAGCCGCGGCTCTTGGAGCGTGGGCGCAGGGCGGCGGCGGCGAGTACGGCCGGGGTGGTGACGACGACCATGAGCATCACGGTGGACATCCCGCCCGGGCCGCGCCGCTCCAGGGCCACCGAGCGGTACGGACGCACGTGGAAGGCGCTCACCCGTGCGACGGCGGCCCCGGCCACGGGCGGGGCGGGCGCTTCGGCCGACGCCGGGACGCTGTCGCCCCCGGGACCCGGCGCGGGCCCCGGCGGCTCCGGCTCCCCGGCCCCTGCCTCCGCGGAAGGCCCCACCGCCGCCCGCTGCTGCGGCCGCTCCGGCTCCGCGGGCGGCGCGGGCCGTGCGGGCGGCGTGGCCGATGCCGCGGGCCGCCCCGGGTGACGCACGGTCGGCCGGTCGGCGCCGGGCACGGCCGCCCGTACCGAGGGCTGCCCGGCCGGCGGCCGGAAGACCGGCCTGCCCGGCCGCCCGGCCGGCACGCACAGCTCGACACGGGCTCCGCGGCCGTTGCCGTCACCCGCGACCGCCACGTGGCCGTGCAGCGGACAGAGCGCCGCCACCAGGCCCGCCCCGGCGAAGTACTGCCAAGCGGTCACCGCGCGCCTCCCGAATTCCGCAGCAGATGTAAGGGCTACCGCTGAAGAAACGATCAAGGAGCGGGTTCGACACGCCGCGAACGGGTGCCCCTCGCGGATGCGGCATGATGTCGCCATGGGGACCGAGGGGACGGACGCCCGTCTGATCGCAGGGCGTTACCGCCTGGACGCCCGGCTCGGCCGCGGTGGCATGGGCATCGTGTGGCGCGCCACGGACCAGCTGCTCGGCCGCAGCGTCGCCGTCAAGGAGGTCGCGCTCGACCCCGCGCTGTCCGCGGACGAGGCCCGGCAGCAGCGTGAGCGCACGCTCCGCGAGGCACGGGCGGCCGCGCAGCTCAAGCACCCCCACATCATCGTGGTGCACGACATCGTGGAGGACGGCGAACTCCCGTACATCGTCATGGAACTGGTCGAGGGCGGCTCCCTCGCCGACCGGCTCTCCCGCACCGGCCCGGTGGACCTCGCCGAGGCGGCCCGGATCGGGATCGCACTGATCGGCGCCCTGCGCACGGCGCACGCGGCCGGGGTGCTGCACCGGGACATCAAGCCGGCGAACGTCCTGCTGGAGGCGCCGGGCGGGCGGCCCGTGCTGACCGACTTCGGCATCGCGCAGGTGTCGGGCGCGACGACGCTGACCACCACCGGGTCCTTCGTCGGATCCCCCGAATACACCGCGCCCGAAAGGATGTCGGGGCAGACGAAGTCGGGCCCCGAGGCCGATCTGTGGTCCCTGGGTGCCCTGCTGTGCGCGGCCCTCAGCGGCACCTCGCCGTTCCGGCGGGACTCGCTCGGCGGGATCCTGCACGCGGTGGTCTTCGACGAGATCCGGCCGCCCGAGGCGTGCGGCCCGCTTCTGCCGGTGGTGCGGGGACTGCTGGAGCGCGATCCCGCCGAGCGGCTCGGCGCCGAGCGGGCGGAGCAGCTGCTGCGGGCCGCCGCTCAGGCGGCGGCCCCGGACGCGCCGACGCAGCACACCCCCGCCGAGCACACCCCGACGCGGCGCGGCGCGACCGGGCCCGGGCCCGGGCCCGCACCGGCGTCCCTGTCCGCGCCGACCCCCGTATCGGCGCCCGCGTCCCCGCCCGTGCCCGCACCCGGGAAGCGGCGGCCGTGGGCGGCGCTGTTCGCCGCCGTCCTGGTGGCCGCGTTCGCCGGGGCGGGCGTGTCCGCCGCACTGCTCATGAACGACGACAAGCACGGCGGGCAGACGTCCACGAGCGGAGCGGCCGCCGGCCCGACCACCCCCGCCGACGCGGCCGGCCCCGCGTCCACGCCCGCACCCGCTCCGGCCGCCGGTACGGCCTCCTCCCCCTCCTCCTCGGCCGACGGCAAGGGCGCCGCCCCCGCCGGTTACCGCCTCGTCAAGGACCCGGAGGGATTCTCGCTCGCCGTCCCCCTCGGCTTCACGCGCAAGGTGGAGGGGTCCCGGATCTTCTACATGTCGCCCGGTGAGACCTTCCGCATCGGCATCAAGGTCGCGGAGCCCGAGTCCGGTGGGCCGGTCGCCGTCCACCGGCGCGCCCACGCCGACGGCCCGTCGAACAACCCCGGTTACCGTGACGCCGAGGTCGTGCCCACCTCCCAGGGCGGCCGGCCGGCCGCCCTGTGGCTGTTCACCTGGGACGGCTTCTCCACGGCCGAGGGCCCCCGCCACACCCGCGACCTGTGCTGGGAGGAGGGCGGCCGGCTGTACGACGTGTGGGTGTCCTCGCCGGTGCGCCGGAGCGAAGAGGCCCGCGGCCACTTCGACACCGCGGTGCGGACCTTCGTACGCACCGACGGCTGAACGACGTCACCGCTCGCCACGGCGCGCGTCTGCGCGCCCGGTTCACCCGTAGGGCGCATTCCACGGCGGCGCCCGCCCCTCCCGCGCTCCATGATCGGAGGGGCGGACCCTCACAGGGATGGTGGCGGATGGAACCGGACAGCCGGGGCACGCGTTGAGCACCGCTCCGCCGCCTCCCGCCGCTCCGGCCCCGCCCCCGCCCGCGGCCCCGCAGGAGCCCGTCGGCAAGGGGTTCGCCTTTCCGAGCGCGCTGACCGTCCTGGCCATCGTCACGGTGGCCGTCTGGCTGCTGGCCTTCCTCGTCCCGGCCGGCCAGTACGAGCGCGACGAGCGCGGGGCCCCCGTCTCCGGCACCTACCGCCAGGTCGAGGACGGCCGCAGCTTCACCGACCGCCTGAACGACCTCTTCCTCGCCCCCGTCAACGGGCTCTACGGCATCCGGGACGAGAAGACCGGCGAGGTCGGCCCCGCCTTCAGCGGCGACCTGTACGGCAGCGCGGGCGTCTTCCTCTTCGTCCTCGCCATCGGCGCCTTCATCACCGTCGTCTTCGCCACCGGCGCCCTCGACCGCGGTATCGCCCGCCTCGCCCACCGGCTGCGCCGGCGCGGCGCCCTGCTGATCGCCGCCGTGATGCTGGTGTTCTCCGTCCTCGGCACCGTCGAGGGCTTCGCGGAGGAGACCCTCGGCTTCTACGGCCTGCTGGTGCCGATGATGCTGGCCCTCGGCTACGACCGGATGGTCGCCGTCGGAGCGGCCATCCTCGGCGCGGGGATCGGCGTCCTGTGCTCCACCGTGAACCCCTTCGCGACCGGTGTGGCCTCGGCGGCCGCCGACATCTCGCTGGGCGACGGCATCGCCCTGCGCTTCGTGATGTGGGTGGTCCTGACGACCGTCACCATCCTCTACGTCGTCCGGTACGCGAAGCGCGTCGAGAAGGACCCGGCCAAGTCCCTGTGCGGCTTCCTCCCGGGCGACCGGGAACACCGGGCGACGGGATCCGACGAGGTCGCACCGGAACTGACGCGCCTGCACCGGACGGTGCTGGTCCTGCTCGCCCTGGTCTTCGGCTTCATGATCTTCTCGGTGGTCCCCTGGGCGGGCGCGCTCACCGGCGAGGCGGAGGCGGTTCCGTACTCCTGGGAGCTGGGCTGGTCCTTCCCGGAACTCTCCGCGCTGTTCCTGTGCGCGGCGGTGCTCGTGGGTCTGGTGGCACGGATGGGAGAGGCGGAGATCAGCTCCACGATCATCCGGGGCGCCGCCGATTTCATGGCGCCGGCGCTGGTCATCATGCTGGCGCGCGGGGTCACGGTCATCATGAACAACTCCAGGATCACCGACACCGTCCTGCATTCGATCGAGGACGTGGTGAAGGGGACCTCGTCCTCGCTCTTCGCAGTGATCGTCTTCCTGGTCAACCTCCCACTGGCCTTCCTGATCCCCTCCACCTCGGGCCACGCCACCCTCGTCATGCCCATCCTGGCCCCGCTCGCCGACTTCGCGGGCGTCTCCCGGGCGCTGGCGGTCACGGCCTGGCAGTCGGCCAGCGGCTGGATGAACCTGTGGGTGCCCACCTCGGCCGTGACCATCGGCGGCGTCGCCCTGGCCAAGGTCGGCTACGACAAGTACCTGCGCTTCGTCTGGCCCCTGCTGGCCGTCCTGCTCGTGCTGATCTGCGGCTTCCTGGCTCTGGGCGCAGCCATGTGAGGACCTGTCACCGACCCCACCGGGGTCACGAACGGACGCCTCGCCTAGGCTGGGCGGACATGTCCGACGACCTGCCCCTCGCCGATCCGCCCGCCGCACCGCCGGTGGCCGTCCTCGCGGCGATACGCCGGCCGCTGCGGTTCATCGGCTCGTGGTGGCCCTGGCGGTGCTGGGCGTACCTGGGCAGCGGGCTCCTCGTCGGCTATCCCGTATGCGTCGTCCTCGTACTGCTCGTCGGCTTCGGGGTGGCACTGGCGGTCGTCGGGATCGGCCTGCTGCTCCTGGTCGGCGCCGTCGTCGCAGGCGTGCCGCTGGGGGCGCTGGAGCGGTGGCGGCTGCGGTGGGTGGAGCCCGTGCCCGTACCGGATCCGCACACTTCCCTGGCCGGTGCCGGGCCCGCGGCCTGGCTGCGTACCCGGCTCCGGGAACGGGCCACCTGGCGGGAGTTCGCGTACGCCGCCCTGCTCGGACCTGCCTTCGGGGCGGCCGGGTTCGCGGTGCTCACGCTGCTCGCCTTCTCCCTGATCCTGGTCGCGGCCCCGGGCATCGTCCTGGCCCTTGCCCCGGAACACGTGATGCTGATCCCCGGCAGGCCGGTCTCCGGACCACTGGAGGCCCTCGGCGGCACGGCCGTCGGCCTGGCCGGGCTGCTGGTGGCGGCGTACGCGGGCGCCCTGCTGGCCGGGGCCCAGGTGAGGACCGCCCGCGTGCTGCTCGGACCACGTGTGGAATCCGACCGGATCCTGGAGCTGACCCGCTCCCGGGTCCGTCTCGTCGACGCCTTCGAGGCCGAACGGCGGCGCATCGAACGGGATCTGCACGACGGCGCGCAGCAGCAGCTGGTCGCGCTCAGCATGACCCTGGGCCTCGCCGAGATGGAACTGCGCGGGATCCCGCAGGCGGCCGCGGCCACCGCGCTGGTGTCCCGGGGCCGCGGCGAGGCCAAGGTCGCCCTGGAGCAACTGCGCGATCTCGTCAGGGGGATCCACCCGCAGGTCCTGACCGACCACGGGCTCGCGGCAGCCGTGGCCGAGGTGGCGCTGCGCCATCCCGTACCGGTGACCGTGGACCTCGACGTGCCCCGGCTGGACGAGTCGGTGGAGGTCACGGCGTACTTCACCGTCACCGAGGCGCTGGCCAACGCGGCCAAGCACAGTGGTGCCTCGCGCGTCGCCGTCGTCGGCAGGGTCGAGGGTGACCGGCTCACCCTCACCGTCACCGACGACGGCCGCGGCGGCGCCGACCCCGGCGCGGGGGCGGGTCTTGCAGGACTCGCGGACAGGGTCGCGATGCTGAAGGGCAGGCTCGTGGTGTCCAGTCCGGTGGGCGGACCCACCCGGCTCCGGGTGGAGGTGCCGTGCTCCGGCTGATCCTCGCCGAGGACTCGGTGCTGCTGCGTGCGGGGCTGACGGAACTGCTCACCCGCGGCGGCCATCAGGTCCTCGCTGCCGTCGGCAGCTCCGAGGAGCTCGTTCGGGCGGTGGAGGCGCAGCGGCCGGACGTCGTCGTCACCGATGTGCGGATGCCGCCCGGCTTTCGCGACGAAGGCCTGCGGGCGGCACTCGAACTCCGATCCCGGGACGCCTCGTTGCCCGTGCTCGTGCTCTCGCAGTACGTGGCCACGGCCTACGCCGCCCAGCTGCTCACCGGCGCCTCCACGGCCGGGCTGGGCTACCTCCTCAAGGACCGTGTGGGCGAGGTGGCCGAATTCCTCGACGCCCTGCAGCAGGTCGCCGACGGCCGGACGGTCATCGACCCGGAGGTGGTACGGGTCCTGCTCAGCCGGCAGACCGAGGAGCGGCCGCTGGCCCGGCTGACGCCGCGGGAGCGGGAGGTGCTCACGCTGATGGCCTCGGGCCTCAACAACCAGGCCTTGGCGGCACGGCTGTTCATCAGCGAGGCCGCCGTCGTCAAACACGCCTCCAGCATCTTCATGAAGCTCGACCTCGACGCCACCGAGGGCAACCGCCGGGTCCTGGCGGTCCTCGCCCACCTGCGGGGCGCGGAGCCGGCGTGACCGCTCCCGGCGTCCCGGTCAGCGCCGGGCGGCCGCCCTCGGGCGGGGCACACCGGAGCCGGCCACGACGCGGGAGACGCCCGGGGGCCTCACCGAGCGGGCCCAGACCACCAGCAGGAGCGGCAGTGCCAGGTAGCCGAATCGCCCGGCCGGGGCCAGCAGGAAGGCCAGGGTGAGGCCGAGGGCCAGCCGGTCCGCGGCGGCCACCACCGTGCGCGGCGGCCGGGCGAACAGGGAGAGGGCCACCGCGAGGCCTCCCGCCAGCAGCAGGCCCACCGTCAGGTACCACCCCCAGGGGACCAGTTCGGCCAGCAGATGTCCGGGCAGCGGGCTGCTCGCCGGGGTCGGCACCCGGGCCCGCCCGGTGGGGAAGGCGAACACCTGATGCCACAGCTCCGCCGGCTGGAGCAGCGCGCCGGGCAGCACCAGCAGGGCCGTGCCCCCGGCCGCCACCAGCCCGCAGCGCACCGCCGGCCGCCCGCCCCGGCAGGCCGCGAGCAGAGCGACGGCCACCGCCACCGCGGGCAGCGCCGTCCACTTCAGGGCGCACGCCCCGGCGAGGGCCGCCCCGGCCAGGGCGGGCCGCCCGGCCGCCGCGGCGGCCAGTGCCAGGCAGCAGAGCCCGGCCAGCGGCAGGTCCACCCCGCTCACCGCGAGCGGGAGGGCCACCACCGGCGAGGCCACCAGCACGGGCAGCAGCCGGCCGGGTCCGCTACCGAGCAGCCGGCCCGGTGCGCCGCCGAGCAGCCGCCGGGCCGCCCACAGGCAGCCGAACAGGGCGGCCGCGCACCAGATGCGGGCGTCCCCCAGCAGCCGCACCACCCAGCCGTCGCCGCTGCCGAGCAGGGCCCGCGGGACGCCGAGCAGGGCCATGCCCGGCAGGTACGGCGTGTACTCCTGGACGGCCGCGGGCCGGTCGACGTAGAGCCGTCCGGACTCCAGCAGCAGCCGCCCGGACCGTTCGATGACCGTCACCTCCGACTGCCCCTGTCCGGTCAGCACCAGCCACAGGAGCGGTAGGGCCAGGGCGCCCAGCAGCGCGGCGGCGAGCCCGGCGCGGCGGTGGCCGGACAGGGTGGCCCCGGCGGCCACGAGGTATCCGGCGGCGGCGCACCAGCCCCAGAGCCGGTGGGGTTCCAGCGAGGAGAACAGCGGGAAGGACAGCGCCCACGCGGCGGCGAGCAGCCAGCCGGTGGTCCACCGGGCGGTACGGGAAAGGGTCATGGCCCCATTCCAGCCGCGCGGCCGCACCGGGTCTGCACGCCCAGGTGGACACTTCGCGGTGGGGTTTTCCCTACCGTCCCCGCCCTGCCCGCACCACCCCCACCCTGCGGGTATGCGAAAGGGGCGCGGCCCCGGAAGGCCGCGCCCCTCGCGGAGCGGTCACGCGAAGGCTCAGGCCTCCGGGGATCCGCCGAAGCGCTCGCGGTAGGACTCCAGGTCCTCCTCGGTGACCCGGGCGAACAGGACCGGCGGCACGGTGAACGGGGTGCCCGCGGCAACGGCGTCCAGGGACCGGGCCTGCTCCGGGGTGATCCACGTGGCCGTGTCGTCGGCGAGCGCGAACGACGAGCGCATGGCACGCGCCGAGGCCGGGATGAACGGCTCGGAGACCACCGAGTAGAGGTGGATGAGGTTCATCGCGGTGCGCAGGGTGAGCGCCGCGCCGTCCAGGTCGGTCTTGACCTCCAGCCAGGGGGCCTTCTCGTCCAGGTACGCGTTTCCGGCCGACCACAGGGCGCGCAGCGCGGCTGCGGCCTTGCGGTACTGGAGGGAGTCCATGTGGCCCTCGTACTCGGCCAGCAGGACGGCGATCTGCTCGCCGAGCTTGGCCTCGGCCTCGCCCGCGGGGCTGCCGGCGGGGACCTCGTCACCGAACTTCTTGCGGGAGAAGGTCAGTACGCGGTTGACGAAGTTGCCGAGTGTGCCGCCGAGGTCCTTGTTGACCGTGGTGGTGAAGTGCTCCCACGTGAAGGACGAGTCGTCGGACTCGGGCGCGTTGGCGATGAGGAAGTAGCGCCAGAAGTCGGCCGGGAGGGTCTCCAGCGCCTGGTCGGTGAAGACGCCGCGCTTCTGCGAGGTGGAGAACTTGCCGCCGTAGTACGTCAGCCAGTTGAAGGCCTTGACGTAGTCGACCTTCTTCCACGGCTCGCGGGTGGCCAGCTCGGTGGCGGGGAACATCACCGTGTGGAACGGGACGTTGTCCTTGGCCATGAACTGGGTGTAGCGGACGTCCTCGGCCTCGTACCACCACGACTTGTAGTCGCGGTTCGCCGGGTCCAGGTCCGACCACTCCTTGGTGGCGCCGATGTACTCGATCGGGGCGTCGAACCAGACGTAGAAGACCTTGCCCTCGGCGGCCAGCTCGGGCCAGGTGTCGGCCGGGACCGGGACACCCCACTCGAGGTCACGCGTGATGGCACGGTCGTGCAGGCCCTCGGTCAGCCACTTGCGGGCGATGGAGGAGGCGAGCTGCGGCCACTCCTCCTCGTGCTCGGCGACCCAGGCCTCGACCTCGTGCTGGAGCTTGGACTGCAGGAGGAAGAGGTGCTTGGTCTCGCGGACCTCCAGCTCGGTGGAGCCGGAGATGGCCGAGCGGGGCTCGATCAGGTCCGTGGGGTCCAGGACGCGGGTGCAGTTCTCGCACTGGTCGCCGCGGGCCTTGTCGTAGCCGCAGTGCGGGCAGGTGCCCTCGACGTAGCGGTCCGGGAGGAAGCGGCCGTCGACCGGCGAGTACACCTGCCGGATCGCACGCTCCTCGATGAAGCCGTTCTCCTGGAGCCGGCGCGCGAAGTGCTGGGTGATCTCGCGGTTCTGCGCGGAGGAGCTGCGGCCGAAGTAGTCGAAGGACAGCTCGAAGCCGTCGTAGACCGCCTTCTGGGCGTCGTGGGCCTGCGCACAGAACTCGGCGACCGAGATGCCGGCCTCCTTGGCGGCGAGTTCGGCGGGGGTGCCGTGCTCGTCGGTGGCGCAGATGTACAGGACGTCGTGGCCGCGCTGGCGGAGGTACCGGGAGTACACATCCGCCGGAAGCATCGACCCGACCATGTTGCCCAGGTGCTTGATCCCGTTGATGTAGGGAAGCGCGCTGGTGATCAGGTGTCGAGCCATCCTCGGATGCTCCATTTCCTATGTGCGGTACAACGTGACGTCACGGATTGTGAACGCGGTTCATCGTATCGAACCGCCGAAAGGCCACGCGCCGCATTTGTTATGGGTGGACGTAACGCAAAAGCGAGGGCAGTGACCTCTCCGTCACGGCCCTCGCAATCAGGGCCATGTTACAGCCGGAAGGCGGCGCACCCGACCGGCGTCCGAGCGGCGTCCGGCCGACGTCCGACCGGCGTCCGAGCGGCGTCCGGCCGACGTCCGACCGGCGTCCGAGCGGCGTCCGAGCGGCGTCCGGCCGACGTCCGACCGGTGTCCGATCGGCAGCGCCGCCGCGATGGCACCGGCAGCGGGCATATGCATACGTGCTGGCTGGAGCCGTGCGCGATCGAGATCGATCACGGGTCGATCATCCGCGACGCATTGCTTCCAGGTTTCTTCTCTGCGCCCTCCGAGTGCGCCCTCGCTGCTTTCCTGTTCAGCGCACAGGGGATGAGGTGGAGCGGTGAACGATGGCGGACCGGAGGAGTCCGGTGGGGCCGTGGGACTACCGAGCCGGCGTCGGCGGCCGACTCCCATGAGCCAGTGGGACCCGACGGCGCGCCTGTCGTACTGGGCCTTCCACGCGAACCGGCGGCCCGCGTACATGCGCTTCGCGTATCTGCAGCTGGGCTCCGACGCGGCGGCGGAGGAGGCGGTGGACGCCACCTTCGACTCGATCATGGGCGAGTGGCTGCGGATGCTCCACATGGACCGCCTGGACGCCTATGCCTGGGCCGTCCTCAAGCAGTGCCTGATCGACCGGCAGCGCCGGCGCCACCCCTGGCAGCAGCGGCCCGAGCCGACGGACATCAGCGCCTTCGAAGCCGCCCTCACAGAGGCCCACGCCGATCAGTACGAGGTGCTGACCGACACCATCCGCTTCTACTCCGCCGTCTCCCGGCTCGCCGAGCGCCAGCGGGACGCCGTCCTCCTGCGGTACGGGCTCCAGTGCACCCCCGGTGAGGCCGCCGCCGTGATGGGCGTCGACGAGGCCACGGTCCGCTCCTACCTCGGGCAGGCCCACCGGCGGCTCGCCCGCCTGCTCGACACGTCCGCCGCTTCACCCGAATCAGCCGGATCATGAGGCGCCACGAACGGCAGGAGCGGCAGGAGGGCGACCCGATCCCCCGCTCCCTGGCCGAGCTCCTCGCCCGGGCGGGCGTCCGCGACCGCTACCCGCACTACGACCTCGGCGCGGCCGAGGCCCGGCTGCTGCGGGCCACACCGCACGCCCCCGCCTCCGTCTCGGCTTCCGCCCCCGGACACCGCACCCGGCGGCGGTCGGTGCACGGCTGGAGCGACCCCGCCCGGGACTGCCCGCTCGACGCCGAACGGGCCCGGCGCGACCTCAAGGCCGTCTGCCTGGCCTCCGCGTGCGCACCGAAGGCAGGGGCGCACCTCGACTCCTTCCTCTCCGACGGCCGCACCGACCTGGCCGGGGCCGTCGTCTTCGGCTGTCTGCTGTACCTGGCCGGGCTGCGCGAAGGGGCGCGCTTCTGGTGGCAGTTCGCCGCCGGGTCCGGCAGCCCGCGGACCTCGGCCGCGGCGTACTGCCTCTTCCTCGACCACTCCCGCCGCGGCGAGCACCACGACGCCCGGCACTGGGCGCGCGAGCTGGGCCGGCGCGGCTTCCGGCCGGGCGGGCGGCGGGATCTGCGGGAGGTCCGGCTGTGCGCGCAGGCGGCCGTGCTGCGCCACGTCGACCAATTCGAGGATCCCGACCTGGGACCGGTGCCGCTGCCCAGGCCCGGGCTGTCCGGGGTGCTGGCCTCTTTCCTGCCGCCGCCCGTCACCGTGTCGGCCTCGGTCCCGGCGCCGACGGTGGCCGCGCTGCGGCCGGCCGCGGGGCCGCTGCGCCACCCCGCGCTGACGGCGGCGGCCCGCGGGACCCCCGGCCGGGCCGGGACCGGGCAGGCCATGGCGGAGGCCCGCCGCGCCCTGGCCGTCGTACGCGTCCTGGAGCGGCACCCGCTGGGGGTGCGGGCCGACCGGCTCGCCCGGGAGTCCGGCCTCGGCGAAGCGGAACTGCGGCCCCTGGTGGCGATGTTGTGCGAGGAGGAGTACGCGGTGCGCCCGGCCCTCGGGGTGTACGGGCGCGGCCCCGCCCTGGAACGGCTCGCCGCCCCCGGCGGGCACGGCCTGGCCGGGCAGCTCCAGCGCACGCTGGCACTGGCCCGGGACAGTGCGCGCGCCGCGGTCTACCTCAGCCGGTACGCCGAGGGCGAGGTCCGGATCACGCAGATGGCGGACGGGCCCGCGACCCCGCCGGTGCGGGAGTGGGTCGACTTCCGGGCCGCCGCGCACGCCAGCGCGGTCGGCAAGTGCCTGCTGACCCAGCTCGACCACGACCGCCGGGCCGACCACGTGGCCCGGCACCGGCCCGCGCGGCTCACCCCGAGGACCATCACCGACAGCCGGGTGCTGTTCAGTGCCCTGGACGCGGTCGCTCCGGGGGCGCCCGTGTTCGACCTGCGCGAATACTCCCCCGGGGTCGTCTGCGCGGCCGTCCCGATCGCCACCGGGGACGCCGCCGGGAGCCTCGCGCTGTCGCTGCCCTCGTCCCACGCCCACCGGCTGGGCGCGGCCACCGAGGCCCTGCGCCGCAAGGCGGTCCCGGTACTCCTGGCACTGCTCCTCACGGGCGCGATCCCGCCGGACGCCCCGGGTTCCCCGGACGCCCCGCCCCCGGCGGCCCAGCCCCGGCCGATGCGGGCCCCGGTCACCCCGGAGACCCTGCGCCACCTGCGGCGGCTCTTCCGCACCCCGCTCACCGGAGGCACTGCCACGGCGGGCGGCCCGCACCTGGTCAGCGACACCACGGCCGCCGCGGCGTACCTCTTCGACGCGGCCGAGGACACCGACCAGCCCCGCCTGTCACTGCCCCACACCTTCACGTCACTCCCCCCGGGAAGCCTGACCACCCCGACGGGCCTGGTGGTCCTGGGCCCGTGACCGCTCCGGCGCCTGGACGGGCCGCTCCGGGCGCTCCGGTCCGGTCCGGAAAAACAGCAGGAGCCCCACACGATGTGTGGGGCTCCTGCTTGTTGTGTCCGAGGGGGGACTTGAACCCCCACGCCCGATAAAGGGCACTAGCACCTCAAGCTAGCGCGTCTGCCATTCCGCCACCCGGACCAGGTGGTCGGCCCCGGTTTCCCGCGGCGACATGGACAACAATAGCAAAGGATCGGCGGGGTTCCGACCACATATCCGCGCCGGGGATCGTCCGCCACGCCGGGCTGACCTGCATGCATACACCGACGCCCGTCGGCGGGACGTACCGTCTCGCCACCCGCCGCCCCGGCCTTCCCGGGCGGCGCGATGAAAGCAGAAAGCCGCCGCTCCCCCGCCGGAACGGCGCGGGGAACGGCGGCGGAAGCCGTCACGGGCAGTGGATGACCTGGCCGGCGTAGGAGAGGTTGCCGCCGAAACCGAAGAGGAGGACCGAGGCGCCGGAGGGGATCTCGCCGCGCTGGACCAGCTTCGACAGGGCCATCGGGATGCTGGCGGCCGAGGTGTTGCCGGACTCGATGACATCGCGGGCGACGACGGCGTTGACGGCGCCGATCTTGGCTGCGAGCGGCTCGATGATCCGCAGGTTGGCCTGGTGGAGGACGACCGCGGCCAGGTCCTCCGGGGTAATCCCGGCCTTCTCGCACACCTTGCGGGCGAGCGGCGGGAGCTGGCTGGTGGTCCAGCGGTAGACGGACTGGCCCTCCTGGGCGAAGACCGGCGGCGAGCCCTCGATCCGGACCGCGTTGCCCATCTCCGGGACCGAGCCCCACAGCACCGGGCCGATGCCCGGCTCCTCGCAGGCCTCGACCACGGCCGCGCCCGCACCGTCGCCGGTGAGCACGCAGGTCGTGCGGTCGCTCCAGTCGGTGATCTCGGTCATCTTGTCGGCGCCGATGACCAGCGCGCGGGTGGCGGAGCCGGCCCGGATGGCGTGGTCGGCGGTGGCCAGGGCGTGCGTGAAGCCCGAGCAGACGACGTTGATGTCCATCACGGCGGGGCCGCCGCCCATGCCCAGCTTGGCGGCGACGCGCGCGGCCATGTTGGGCGAACGGTCGATCGCGGTCGAGGTGGCGACCAGCACCAGGTCGATGTCGTCCGGGGTCAGGCCGGCACCGGCCAGCGCCTTGCCCGCCGCCTGGTAGGCCAGCTCGTCCACGGGTTCGTCAGGGCCCGCCATGTGGCGCGTGCGGATGCCGACGCGGGACCGGATCCACTCGTCGGTGGTGTCCACCATGGCCGCGAGGTCCTCGTTGGTGAGCACTTTCGCGGGCTGGTAGTGCCCTAGCGCCACCACGCGTGAACCGGTCATGGGCGGGGTCCCCCCTTGTACGGAAGTCAGGATCACCCAGCTTTGCCTGCTACTGATGGGTACGTGTGCGTGTGACCCGACAGGATTCCGGCCCAGGATTCTGTAGCTTCCCGAGGATCCACCTGCCGGGAGCACCGGGGGAAGCGGAACCGGGACAATGAGCGCGTCGGATGCCGGCGAGAACAGAAGGATGGACTGATCACCATGGGACGGGTCACCGAGCGCCGCCGCGTCGTCCGGATCCGTAACGGCGGAGCGGGCGTACGGCCGGACACACTGGTGGCCGAGGAGCCGCTGGAGATACGCCTGAACGGAAAACCGCTGGCCATCACGATGCGTACGCCGGGCGACGACTTCGCGCTGGCGGTGGGTTTCCTGGTCAGTGAGGGGGTGCTCGCGGCCGCGTCGGACGTGCAGGCCGTCACTTACTGCGAGGGGGCCACGGAGGACGGGTCGAACACCTACAACGTGGTGAACGTGCAACTGGCCGCCGGGATCCCGGTGCCGGACATCACGCTGGAGCGGAACGTCTACACGACCTCCTCCTGCGGCCTGTGCGGCAAGGCCAGCCTGGACGCGGTCCGTACGGCGACCCGCTTCCCGGGGCTCGCCACCGATCCGGTACGGGTCCCCGCGGAGGTCCTGTGCGCGATGCCGGACCGGCTGCGCGAGGCCCAGAAGGTCTTCGACCGGACGGGCGGACTGCACGCGGCCGGGCTGTTCACGGCGCAGGGCGAGCTGCTGGACCTGCGGGAGGACGTGGGCCGGCACAACGCGGTGGACAAGATCGTGGGCCGGGCGTACCAGGCCGGGCGGCTTCCGCTGGCGGGCTCGGTCCTGCTGGTGTCGGGCCGGGCCTCCTTCGAGCTGGTGCAGAAGGCCGTGATGGCGGGCATCCCGGTACTGGCGGCCGTCTCGGCGCCGTCCTCGCTGGCGGTGGACCTGGCCCTGGAGTCGGGGATGACGCTGGTCGGCTTCCTGCGGGGCCCGGACATGAACATCTACGCGGGCGAGGAGCGGATCACCCTGTAGCGGTGCGCCTGTACCGCTCCCCGTGGGTGCCGTGGGCCAGGAACCGGGCCCAGACGTGCGCGCCGTCGCCGGTGGCGTTCCCCTTGCCGGAGCCGTGGACGGCGAACCAGTCGGAGCACCCAGCTTCCCTCGGCGGGGGCGGCGACCGCGGCGACCAGCAGGCCGAACAGCACGAGCACCGCGCGGGCGAGGTTCTGCACGTCATCGCCCCCGGCGGGAGCGGCGCGCGGAGTTCGCGGCCGGCTTCGGTGCCGGGGGGTCGATGCGGTGGAGGTCCAGGGTGGGCGGGACCGGGGTGGTGCCCGGGCCGCCGGATTCGGCCCAGGCGATGATCTCGTCGGTCGCGGTGTCGTCGAGCGCCCAGCCGAACCACGCCGCGCGGGCGCCGCGGCGGCGGGCCTCGGTGGTGGGCTGGACCACGATGACGTTGGCCTGGGCGCAGGGGCCGAGGCAGTCGCTCGTACGGACGGCCAGGCGGCCCCCGGAGGCGGCCGCGGCCTCGCGCAGCCGGGCGAGTTGGCCGGCGTGGTCGGAGCCCGGGTTCTTGCGGGGGTCGCCGCAGCAGCAGCCGCGGCAGACGACCAGGGTGCAGGGGCGTTCGGCATGGGCGGCGAGCGGGCGTATCCAGGTCACCACCGAACGTTACCGGGACCGGGGCGCGGGCCGCCCGGCCGCGGGCGAGACGTCCGCCACACGGTCGGCGGCGAGTTCGGGCGCCGGATTCCCGGCGCGGCGCCGGGCGATGACCGCGCAGACCATCAACTGCATCTGGTGGAAGAGCATCAGCGGGAGCACGGCGAGGGCGGCGTGGGCCCCGAACAGCACGCTGGCCATGGGGAGTCCGGCGGCCAGGCTCTTCTTCGACCCGGCGAACTGGATGGCGATGCGGTCCGCGCGGCCGAAGCCGAGGCGGGCCGCTCCGTACCAGGTGGCGAGCAGCATGACGGCGAGCAGTACGGCCTCCACCAGCATCAGGGCGGCGAGTTGCGGGAGGCTCACCCGGTGCCAGATGCCCGCGACCACGCCCGCGCTGAAGGCGGCGTAGACGACGAGCAGGATCGAGCCGCGGTCGACGCGGCCGAGGACCTGCTTGTGGCGGACGAGGAAGCCGCCGACCCAACGGCGCAGGAGCTGTCCGAGGAGGAAGGGCAGCAGGAGCTGGAGGGTGATCTTCAGGAGGGAGTCGGGTGAGGAACCGCCGGCGTCGCCGCCGAGCAGGCCCGCGGCGAGGAGGGGGGTGAGGACGATGCCGGCCAGGCTGGAGAAGGAGCCGGCGCAGATCGCGGCGGGCACGTTGCCGCGGGCGATCGAGGTGAAGGCGATGGAGGACTGGACGGTCGAGGGGACCAGGCAGAGGAACAGCAGGCCGCCGTAGAGCGACTGGGTCAGGACGCCGGGAACGAGGACGCGGGCGGCCAGGCCGAGGAGCGGGAAGAGCATGAAGGTGCAGGCGAGCACGGTGAGGTGGAGGCGCCAGTGGCGCAGGCCGTCGAGGGCCTCGCGGGTGGAGAGCCGGGCGCCGTAGAGGAAGAAGAGCAGGGCCACGGCCGCGGTGGAGGCCCCGTCGGCGAGGGTGGCGGCCGGGCCGCGGGCGGGGAGGAGGGCGGCGATGCCGACGGTGGCGAGCAGGGCCAGGACGTACGGGTCCAGGGGCAGCCGGGCGGGGAGGTGCGGGCGGCGCATGTCGGAGGTGCTCACTTGCTGTCGGGGCGGGGGCTCCCCTTCATGGTCGATGGCGGGCGGTCATCGGGAAACCCGCATACCGCACTCACTGCCATCGCATTCCGTGATGAGCGGGCTAACGTGGGCGGTATGTACGACCCTGTCCAGCTGCGGACGTTCCTCACGGTGGCCCAGACGCTCAGTTTCACGCAGGCCGCGGGGCGGCTCGGGGTGGGCCAGTCCACGGTCAGCCAGCACGTGCGGCGGCTGGAGGAAGCGACGGGGCGGCCGCTGTTCGTCCGGGACACGCACAGCGTGGACCTGACGGAGGACGGCGAGGCGCTGCTCGGCTTCGCGCGGACGATCCTGGAGGCCAACGAGCGCGCGGCGGCCTTCTTCGCGGGGACGCGGCTGCGCGGGCGGCTGCGGTTCGGGGCGTCGGAGGACTTCGTGCTGACACGGCTTCCGGAGATCCTGGAGGGGTTCCGGCACGAGCATCCCGAGGTGGACCTCGAGCTGTCGGTGGAGCTCTCGGGGACGCTGCACGAGCGGCTGGACGCCGGGCGGCTGGACCTGGTGCTCGCCAAGCGGCGGGGGCCGGGGGACGAGCGGGGCCGGCTCGTCTGGCGGGACCGGATGGTGTGGATCGGGGCGGAGGGGCTGCGGGCGGACCCGGAGCGCCCTGTTCCGCTGATCGTCTTCCCGCCGCCGGGCATCACCCGGGCGCGGGCGCTGGAGGTGCTGGAGCGGGAGGGGCGGTCCTGGCGGATCGCGTGCACGAGCGGCAGCCTGAGCGGCCTGATCGCGGCGGCCCGGGCGGGGCTCGGCGTGATGGCGCACACCCGGGGGCTGATCCCGCCGGGCCTGGTGCGGATCGGCGGGCTGCCGGAGCTGGGGCCGGTGGAGTTCGCGCTGCTGCGGGGGGCGCGTCCGTCGGCCGCCGCAGAAGCGTTGGCCACGGCCGTACTCTCCGGCGCCGACCGGCTCAGCCGCACGTCAACAGCGTGAACACCGTGATCACTGGGGAGGTCTTGTGGAGGTATCCAAAGGCCGATCGCCCCCTGTTGACCATGAGGTACGTTCACCGCGGCGCGCGGAGAGGAGCGGGGCCTTGCGCGAGATCACCGTCCCACCCGTCGTCACGGGCGCGCCCGTCGGCGGCCTGGCCGACATCGTCTTCCAGCACGCTCGCGAGGAACCGGACCGGGTGGTTCTCGGCCGGAAAACGGACGGGGTCTGGCGGGACGTCACCTCCCGGGAGCTGGCCGCCGAGGTGCTCGCGCTCGCCCGGGGACTGCTGGCGCAGGGCGTGCGCTTCGGGGACCGGGTCGCCGTCATGTCCCGTACCCGGTACGAGTGGACCCTCTTCGACTTCGCCCTGTGGGCGATCGGCGCCCAGCCCGTCCCGGTCTACCCGACGTCCTCCGCCGATCAGGTGCACTGGATCCTCTTCGATACCGACTGCACGGCCTGCGTCGTCGAGGACGAGAACCAGGCCATGACGGTGGGATCGGTCATCGACCGGCTCCCCCATCTGAAACGGCTCTGGCAGCTCGACACCGGGGCCGTGGAGGCGCTCGTCGCCGACGGGCGCGGGGTCTCCGAGGACGTCGTGCACCGCCATCGCGGCGCCGTGACGCCCGATGCGACCGCCACCGTCATCTACACCTCCGGGACCACCGGCCGGCCCAAGGGGTGCGTGCTCACCCACGCGAACTTCATGTACGAGACCGACACCCTGGTCAGCAGTTGGGAGTCGGTGTTCCAGGCCCGGCAGGGCGAGCAGCCGTCCACCCTGCTCTTCCTGCCGCTGGCGCACGTCTTCGGGCGGATGGTGGAGGTGGCCGCCGTCCGGGCCCGGGTCAAGCTGGGACACCAGCCGGTACTGGCGGCCGCCGAGCTGCTGCCGGATCTCACCGCCTTCCGGCCGACGTTCGTACTGGGCGTGCCGTACGTCTTCGAGAAGGTGTACGCCGCCGCCCGCCGCAAGGCGGAGGCGGAGGGCCGCACGGGGCCCTTCGACCGGGCGGTGGAGACGGCCGTGCGGTACGCCGAGGCGCGCGAGCGCAAGGCCTTCGGCACCGGGCCGGGACCCTCGGCCGCGCTGCGGATGGAGCACCAGCTCTTCGA
The DNA here is from genome assembly GCF_045160505.1 of Streptomyces sp. NBC_00029. Classification (NCBI taxonomy): domain Bacteria; kingdom Bacillati; phylum Actinomycetota; class Actinomycetes; order Kitasatosporales; family Streptomycetaceae; genus Streptomyces; species Streptomyces sp. NBC_00029. Next base: position 7,175,813 of record NZ_CP108292.1, on the reverse strand, counting down.
CAGGCTGGTCTACGGGAAGGTCCGCGAGGCGATGGGCGGCCGGGTGCGGCACGCCATGTCGGGCGGGTCGGCGATGTCGCGCCGTCTGGGGCTGTTCCTCGACGGGGCCGGGATCACGGTCTTCGAGGGGTACGGGCTGACGGAGTCGTGCGCGGCGGCCACCGCGAACCCGCCCGGGGCGACCAAGTACGGCACGGTGGGACGGCCGATCCCGGGCAGTGCGGTGCACATCGCGGACGACGGGGAGGTCTGGCTGCACGGCAGCCACATCTTCTCCGGTTACCTGAACGACCCCCGCGCGACGGAGGCGGTGCTGCGCGGCGGCTGGCTGGCGACCGGGGACCTGGGCCGGCTGGACGAGGACGGCTACCTCACGATCACCGGGCGCAAGAAGGACATCCTGGTGACCTCCAACGGCAAGAGCGTCGCGCCCGCCGCGCTGGAGGAGCGGGTGCGTTCGCATCCACTGGTGTCGCAGTGCGTACTGGTGGGCAACGACCGGCCGTACATCGCGGCGCTGCTCACCCTGGACATGGACGGGATAGCGCACTGGCTGTCGATGCGCGGCCGGCCGCAGATGCCGGCGGCGCAGCTGGTGGGCGATCCCGAGCTGACGGCGGAGGTCCGCCGGGCGGTGGTGGCGGCGAACACCCTGGTCTCGCAGGCGGAGGCGATCCGTACCTTCCGGGTGCTGGGTGAGCAGTTCACCGAGGAGCGCGGTCTGCTGACCCCCTCGCTGAAGCTCAAGCGCCGGGCGATCGAAAAGGCGTACGAGAAGGAGGTCGCCGCCCTCTACTCCTCCTGAGCGGGGGGCAGACCGCGGGCCATCGCGGCAGGTCCGGTCGGTTCTCCGGCCGGGCGGCAACATAACTGACGGATCGTCAATTCCACCCGTCAGCAATATTGACGATCCGTCAGGTCACGCACAGAATGCGGGGATTCCAACCGGAGGGGATCCCCGACATGTTGCGACCGATCCGCACCCTGGCCGCCGCGGCGGCGGCCCTCGCGCTCGTATCCGCCTGCAACTCCGCCTCCACCAACGGCACCTCCCCGGGCAAACCCGGGGACGCGCCCGGCACTTCCCGCGGGGTGACCGCCGAATCGGTCAAGGTCGGCGGGATCGTGTCGATGACCAGCGCCAGCGGCTACAGCAAGAAGGACACGGACCTCGGGGCCAGGGCCCGCTACCTCCGGGCCAACGCCGAGGGCGGGATCAACGGACGCAGGATCGACTACCTCGGCGCCGAGGACGACGGCCAGGACCCCGCCAAGAACCTGGCGGCCGCCCGCAAACTCGTCCAGCAGGACAAGGTCTTCGCCGTCTCCCCCATGAGCTCGGTGACCTTCTCCGGCGCCGACTTCCTGGAGCAGGAGAAGGTCCCCACCTTCGGATGGGGCACCCTGCCCTCCTTCTGCGGACCCCAGCACATCTACGGCTTCAACGGCTGCCTGGTCCCCACCCCCGGCGGCACCATCAACCAGACCTGGCCCGAGGGCATCGGCCAGATCCTGGGCGGAGCCCGGGGCAAGTCGGTCGCGATCATCGCCAACGACAGCGACGCCGGCAAGTTCGGCATCCGCACCTTCCAGCAGGGCTTCACCAGCGCCGGGTTCACGGTCTCCTACGCCAAGGCCTCCGTGCCCGGCACCGCCGTCCCGAGCGACTGGTCCGCGTACGTGAAGGAGATCCTCTCCAGCAACGACGGCAAGGCACCGGACGCCGTCGTCTCCGTCATGCAGACCCCCAACAACATCGGGCTCTTCACCGCCCTCAAGCGCAGCGGCTACAAGGGACTGATCTCCGACCCGACCGACTACGACCCCGGGCTGCTCGCCAAGGACGCCACCAAGCAGGCCCTCGACGGGGTGCACGTGCTGCTCCAGTTCCAGCCGTTCGAGTCCGCCGACCCGAAGATGGCGCAGTTCAAGGCCGACATCAAGGCGGCGGCCGGCGGCCGGGAAGTGCCCCTGAACATGCACATGCTGACCGGGTACATGTCGGCCGACCTGTTCGTCTCCATCGCGCAGAAGGCGGGCAAGGAGCTGACCGTGGAGTCCTTCCAGGCCGCCGCGCAGGGCTTCTCCGACACCGGCACGCTCGTCGGCGACCGCGCCGAGCCCAAGGGGCAGAAGGACAGCTTCGGCTGCGGGGCCCTCGTCCAGCTCAAGAACGGCGCGTACGAGGTCTCCGTGCCGTTCAAGTGCTACGAACCCATCCCCTTCAAGTAGGTCAGCGGCATGGGGGATCTGCTCGTCTTCGTACTGAGCGGTCTGGTCTCCGGCGCCCTGTACGCACTGCTCGCCACCGGGCTGGTGCTGTCGTACTCGGCGTCCGGGCTGTTCAACTTCGCGCACGGGGCCACCGCCTACCTGTGCGCGCTCACCTTCTACGAGCTGCACTCGGGGCTGGGCTGGCCCGCCGTCCCGGCCGCGCTGCTGGTGGTGTGCGTCCTCGCCCCCGGTCTCGGCTGGGGCCTGGACCGGCTGATGTTCCGCCGCCTCGCCCGGGTCGGCGAGACCGCGCAGATCGTGGCCACCATCGGGCTGCTGGTGGCTCTGCCGGCCGCCGGGCTGTGGGTGGTGGAGCTGCTCTCCGAAGCCGGTGCGCCGGTGAAGCCCGCGGAGAACCAGTTCGGGCTGCCGGGCGTGGGGCCCAGCCCAGCGAAGTCCTGGCAGCTCGCGGAGGGCGTCGGCATCGACTCCGACCAGCTGATCACCTGGGTGGTGACCGCTCTGGTGGCGGTGGCCCTGTGGGTACTGATGCGGCACACGCGGCTGGGGCTGCAGCTGCGGGCCGCCGTCGACAACCGCTCGCTGACCGAGCTGCGCGGCATCAGCGCCGACCGGCTGTCGTCGGTGGCGTGGATGATCGCGTCGGCGCTGGCCGGCCTGGCGGGTGTGCTGGCGACCCCGCTGCTGGGGCTCTCCGCGCACGACTTCACCCTGTTCCTGTTCGTCTCGGCGACGGCGGCGGTCATCGGGCGGTTCGCGTCCGTGCCGCTCGCCTTCGCGGGCGGGCTGGGGCTCGGAGTGCTGCAGAACCTGGTCGCCGGCTACGCGTCCTTCGCCGAGTCCCTCACCGGTTTCCGCACGGCCGTGCCCTTCCTGATCCTTTTCGGCGGACTGCTGGTGCTGACCCGCCGGGCACGGACGGCCGGGGTCGCGCCCGTTGACGCGCCGCCGGTCGACCATCTGGCCGGGGCCTCGTGGGGGCGGCGGTGGGGGGTGTGGGCAGCGGGGGCGGCGGCGCTGTGCGTGGCGTTCTACACCGTGACCTCGCCCTTCTGGAGCGGGCTGCTGGCACAGGGGCTGGCCATCGCGCTGGTGTTCATGTCGTTCACGGTGGTCACCGGGCTCGGGGCGATGGTCTCGCTGGCGCAGGGCACCTTCGTGACCGGTGCCGCGCTCGTGGCCGGGCTGCTGATGAGCCGGGGCTGGCCCTTCGTGGCCGCGCTCGCCGTGGGCACCTGCGTGGCGGCACTGCTGGGGGCGCTCGTCGCACTGCCGGCACTGCGGCTGGGCGGCAGGTCCCTGGCCCTGGCCACCCTCGCACTGGCCTTCCTCTCCGACCAGGTGCTCTTCCAGATGCGGTGGCTGCGCAACGGCGATGCGGGGTGGTCGATCCCGCGGCCGGTGATCGGGCCGGTGGACCTGTCGGACGACCGGGCACTCGGCGTGGCCCTGGTGGTGCTGGTCGCGCTGGTGGCCGCCGGGCTGAGCGCGCTGCGGAACTCGCCGTCGGGGCGCGCGATGCTCGCCGTGCGCTCGGCCCCGCCGGCGGCGGCCGCCTCGGGGGTCTCCGTACTGCGGACGAAGCTGCTGCTGTTCACGCTGTCGGCGGGGCTGGCCGGGTTCGGGGGCGTGCTGTACGCGTCGTACAACACCCGGATCACGGCGACGGACTTCACGGCGATGACCGGGCTGGTGTGGCTGGCGGTGGTCGTGGCGGCGGGTGTGCGCAGGCCGCAGTACGCGGTGGTGGCGGGACTGGTGTTCGCCGTTGCCCCGCGGCTGCTGGCGGACTACGTGACGGCGTCGGCGCATCTGCCGGTGATTCTTTTCGGCCTGGCGGGGCTGGCCCTGGCCAATGACCCGGACGGGTACTGCGCGGCGGTGCCGGTGCGGCTGGCGAAGCGGCGGGCGGTGGGGCTGGCGCCCCGGACCCCCGTGCAGCCGGGGCTGGCGGGACAGCCCGCCTCCGCTTCCCGGGGCCCCTCCCCGGACCCCGCGCCTCAAACGCCGGCGAGGCTGAAGGACACCGCCCTGGAGCTGCGCGGGGTCACCGCCGGGTACGACGGGGGGCTCGTCCTGCACGGGGTCGACCTCGCCGTCCGCGCGGGTGAGATCCTCGCCGTGCTGGGGCCCAACGGCGCCGGGAAGAGCACCGCCTGCCGGGTGGCCGCGGGGCTGCTGCCGGCCCAGGGCGGGGCGGTGTACGTGAGCGGGCGGGACACCACGCAGGACGGGGCCGTGCGCCGGTCGCGGGCCGGTGTGCTGCTCGCCCCCGAGGGGCGCGGCATCTTCCCCGCCCTCACCATCGAGGAGAACCTGGCCCTGTACCTGCGGGACGCCGAAGCGCGCGCCGCCGTGTACGCGCGCTTCCCGCGGCTCGCGGAGCGGCGCGCAATCCCCGCCGGAGCGCTGTCCGGCGGGGAGCAGCAGATGCTGGCCCTGGCGCCGCTGCTGCAGCGGCCGCCCGCGGTGCTGATCGCCGACGAACCCTCGCTCGGGCTCGCCCCGCGCGTGGTGGAGGAGGTGTACGCGCTGCTCACCGAGCTCCGCGACGCCGGGACCGCACTGCTCCTGGTGGAGGAGAAGGCCGCCGAGATCCTCGGGATCGCGGACACCGTGGCCTACCTCTCCCAGGGGCGGGTGTCCTGGTGCGGCCCCCGGGCCGAGGTGGAGGCGGACCGGCTCACCGAGGCCTATCTGGGGATGGCGACATGAGCGAGGGCGGATACGTACTGGAGGCCCGCGGGGTGGGCGTGCGCTTCGGCGGCGTCAGGGCGCTGACCGGGGTGGACCTCGGGGTCCGCGCGGGCGAGGTGTGCGGACTGATCGGACCGAACGGGGCCGGAAAGACCACGCTGTTCGACGTCCTGTCCGGGATCCGCCGGCCCGACCAGGGGCGGATGCTGCTGGACGGGGCGGACATCACCCGCCGCTCCCCGGTCTGGCGGGCCCGGCACGGGATACGCCGGACCTTCCAGCGGCAGCAGCTGTTCGGGCAGCTCAGCGTGGCCGACAACGTGCTGGTGGCGCAGGAGTGGCGGGGCGGCGGGGGCGGTCCGGCCGCCGACCTCCTCGCCCTCCCGGCGCGGCGGGCGAGGGAGCGCGAGCGCCGGGCCCGCAGTGAGCGGGTGCTGGCCGACTGCGGGATCGGCGCGCTCGGGACCGCGTACGCCGGCGGGCTGCCCGTCGGGCAGGCCCGGATGGTGGAGCTGGCCCGCGCGGTGGCCGATCCGCCGCGGGTGCTGCTGCTGGACGAGCCCGCTTCGGGCATGTCCGCGCCCGAGCGCGACCGGCTCGCGGAGGTCGTCCGGCGGCTGGCGGAGCGGGAGGGCTGCGGGGTGCTGCTGGTCGAGCACAACGTGGCCTTCGTGATGGACCTCTGCTCGCGGGTGGTCGTGCTGGACCTCGGGGCGGTGCTGGCCGCGGGCTCCGCCGCCGAGGTACGGGCGAACCCGCTGGTGCGGGAGGCGTACCTCGGGACCACGTGAGGGTGCGCGTCCGGATGGCGGGAATACGTCGTACGAGAGGCCGGTTGTCGCCCCTCGTACGGCGCTCCACCGCCACCACCTGCACACCGACGTGAGGGAAAGACCAGACGTGAACCAGGTTCCCGCCATCAGGCTCAACAACGGCACGCTCATGCCCCAGCTCGGCTTCGGCGTCTGGCAGGTGCCGGACGCGGAGGCGGAGCACGCCGTCGGGACCGCACTGGAGGCCGGATACCGCAGCATCGACACGGCCGCGATCTACGGCAACGAGGCCGGCACCGGCAAGGCCGTCGCCGCGTCCGGGCTGGCGCGCGAGGAGCTGTTCGTCACCACCAAGCTGTGGAACGGCCCGAAGCAGAAGTGGGGCCGGGACCAGGTGCTGCGCGCCTTCGACGACTCCCTCGCCAAGCTGCGCCTGGACCACGTCGACCTGTACCTGATCCACTGGCCGCGTCCGATGCGCGACGACTTCGTCGCCATCTGGAAGACCTTCGAGGAGATCGCGGCGAGCGGCCGCGCCAAGGCGGTCGGCGTGTCGAACTTCCGCCCGGCGGATCTGGAGCGGCTCGCCGCCGAGAGCGAGCTGGTCCCGGCCGTGAACCAGGTCGAGCTGCACCCGCTCTTCCCGCAGGCCGGGCTGCGCGCGGTGCACGCCGAGCGCGGGATCGCCACCGAGGCCTGGTCCCCGCTGGGCCAGGGCAAGGAGCTCCTTACCCTGCCTGCCGTGACCGCGATCGCCGGCAAGCACGGCCGCAGCGCCGCGCAGGTGGTGCTGCGCTGGCATCTGCAGCACGGGAACGTCGTGATCCCGAAGTCCGTGACGCCCGCGCGCATCCGGGAGAACCTGGACGTGTTCGGCTTCGAGCTGGACGCCGCCGACATCGCCGCCCTGGACGCTCTGGGCGCGGGCGCCGCGGGCCGCCGGATCGGGCCGGACCCGGCCGAATTCGACGTGTAACGGGGCTCAGGGCGGATCTTTCGCCCTGGTCAGACGCGTACGAAGCTCCGTATGCGGTACGTCGGCTCCGCGCGCGGAACGTCCTGGTCCGGCAGCAGTTCCAGCCGGGCCGCCAGCTCCTGCGCGGTGATCCCGCGCGGGACGATCCGCGAGGCGTACCGGCCCGCGAGCAGGGCCTCGGCGGAGCCGCGCGGGCTGCGGCCCTGGCCGTGGCCGGTGAAGAGGGCCTCGCCGACCGGGAGCAGGCCCGCCCGGGCCGCGTAGGCCTCGACCTCCCCGGACGCGTCCGAGGGGGTCGGGGTCAGGTGCGCGGCGAAGACGGCGTCGATGTCGCTCCCCACGTCGTGCGCCGAGTCCTTGTCCACGGTGGCGAGGAAGACACCGCCGGGCCGCAGCGCCCGCGCGGCCTCGGCGATCACCGCCGGGACCAGCCCCGGCTCGCGCAGCAGGTGCAGGAGCCACACCGCGCTCACCGCGCACAGTGATCCCGACCGCACGGGCAGCCGGGCCGCGTCGGCCAGGGTCACCGGCACGCCTCGCCGCAGTGCCGCGGCGGCCATTCCGTGGGAGGCGTCGGCGCCGAGGACGTGCAGGGCGGGGCGCCTGAGCCGGCTGGTGACGATGCCGGTGCCGCAGCCGAGGTCGAGGAGGGTTCCGGTGTCCGCGGGGAGCAGTCCGAGGACGGCGGCGGCGGCCGCCTCGGCGCGCGGGGTGCCGCCACGGGTGGCGTCGTAGACCTCGGCCTCGGCGTCGTAGTCGAGCAGGGTTCTCGCGGACGGTATGTGCGTGGTCATCAGCTCGCGCCGTGGGCCGGGGCGAGTGCTTCGACGCGTTCGGCGAGGGCGAAGTCGGACTCCGTCACCACGTCACCGGCGTCGTGGCTGTTCACGGAGAGCCGGACCGTGTTGTAACCGAGCGTCAGGTCGGAGTGGTGGTTCAACTCCTGCTGGACGCTGGCGATATGGGCGACGAGGGCACTCGCGGCGAAGTGCGTGCCCAGCCGGTAGGTGCGGAAGATCCGGTCGTCCTCGAAGGCCCAGCCGGGGAGTTCCCGCAACCGGTCCTCGATCTCCTTCTGCGACAGCGGCTCACTCGGCATGCACCGGCTCCTTTTCCCGTGACGTGTAGTCAAGGTTCCCACAGTGGACGACGGAACAATCCTTTCGCGCCATAGTGCGCTCGGGTACTTCTACGCCTTCCGCGTCCATCCGGCCCCTCATATGCTCCTGCGCCGGACAGGCTGTTACCAGCGGTAACGAGAGGGCATTCGCCATGGCGGGCACAAGGAGTTCCAGGCGTACGTTCATCGCGGGCGCGGGCGCGGCGGCCGCCTCGGGGGCGGTCGCGGCCGGAGGCGGGGCGACGCCGGCCGCGGCGGCCACGGCAGCCGCGGGCAGCCCGCCGGTACCGCCTTCGCCGTCGGCCGGACGGCGTGTCGCGGTGCTCGGCGGCGGGGTGGCCGGCCTGACCGCCGCGCACGAACTCGCCGAACGCGGATACGCCGTGACGGTGTACGAGCGCCGGGCGCTGGGCGGCAAGGCACGCAGCATGGACGTGCCCGGCAGCGCCCGCGGCGGGCGCCGGCCGCTGCCGGCCGAGCACGGCTTCCGCTTCATCCCCGGCATCTACCACAACCTGCCCGACACGATGCGGCGGATCCCCTTCCCCGGGAACGCGCACGGCGTGTGGGACAACCTCGTCGCGCCCCGCGAGATGATGTTCGCCCGGGCGGCCGGGCGCGAGGACCTGCGCGCGCCCATCCCCTGGCCGGAGCACTCCCCCGCCGAGCTGACGCCCGAGGAGCTCCGGCGCGCCCTCACCGGCATCCTGCAGACACTGGTCCGGCTCCCGCCGCACGAGACGGCGTACTTCGTCGATCGCGTGCTCGTCTTCCTCACCAGCTGCGACGAGCGGCGCGACGAGGTGTGGGAACGGACCCCGTGGTGGGACTTCGTGCGCGCGGCGCGGATGTCGAACGAGTACCGGCGCATCCTCGCCGTCGGCATCACCCGCAACATCGTGGCGACCAAGGCCGAGGAGGCCTCCACCCGTACGGTCGGCACCCTCGGTGAGGCCTTCGTCTTCAACCTGCTGGGGCGCGGGGCCGACGGCCCGCCCGACCGGATCCTCAACCTGCCGACCAACGAGGCCTGGATCGACCCCTGGGAGGCCCATCTGCGCTCCCTCGGCGTGGAGTTCAGGATCGGCTGGACCGTACGTGAGGTGCGGTGCGCGGGCGGCCGGGTGAGCGGGGTCGCCGTCGAGGGCCCGGACGGCGCCGTGCACAGCGTCACCGCGGACCACTACGTGAGCGCGCTGCCCGTCGAGCACGCCCGCCGCACCTGGAGCGCGGCGCTGCGGGCCGCCGATCCGATGCTGGGGCGCTGCGACCGGCTGCAGACGGACTGGATGACCGGCATCCAGTTCTATCTCACCGAGCGGGCCCCACTGGTGCACGGCCATCTCAACTGCATCGACTCCCCATGGTCGTTGACCGCGATCCAGCAGGCCGAGCACTGGCCGGACCGGGACTTCCCGGCCGACTACGGCGACGGGAGCGCGGTCGACTGCCTGTCGGTGGACATCTCGGAGTGGGACAAGCCGGGGATCCTGTACGGAAAGACGGCCAAGCAGTGCACCCGCGAGGAGGTGGCCCGCGAGGTGTGGGCGCAGCTGAAGGCCTCCCTCAACGACACCGGGAAGACACTGCTGGCCGACTCCAAGCTGCATTCCTGGTTCCTGGACCCGGGCGTGGACGGGCTCGGCACCCCGCACCCCACCAACCAGGACGAGCTGCTCATCCACCCGGTCGGCACCTTCCACAACCGGCCGAGCGCGGGCACCCGCATCCCCAACTTCTTCCTCAGCGGGGACTACGTCGCGGTCGACATCGACCTGGCGACGATGGAGGGCGCCAACGCCTCGGCCCGTGCTGCCGTCAACTCCCTGCTGGACCGGGACGGTTCCCCGGCGCCGCGGTGCACGGTCCGACCGCTGTACCGGGCGCCGGAACTGGAGGCCGCCAAGCGCCACGACCTCTGGCGCCACCGTCTCGGCCTGCGGAACGTCTTCGACCTGGGCTGAGCCCCCTCGGCTACCGTCGTGCACATGACGACGACGAGTGTGGGCACCCTGCTGCGCGCCTGGCGGGAGCGGCGCGGCATCAGCCAGCTGGAACTGGCGGGCCGCGCCGAATCCTCGTCGCGGCACATCAGCTTCATCGAAACGGGCCGGTCGCGGCCGAGCGAGGAGATGGTGCTGCGGCTGGCCGGCCATCTGGACGTGCCGATGCGGGAGCGCAACTCACTCCTGCTGGCGGCGGGTTACGCGCCTCGTTACGCCCACACCGCACTGGACGACCCGTCGATGGAGACGCTGCGCGAGGGCATCGCGCAGCTGCTGACCGGGTACGAGCCCTATCCCGCACTGGTCGTGGACGCCGTGTACAACGTCGTCGCGGCCAATCAGGGCATCGCGATGCTGCTGGAAGGGCTGCCCGATCACCTGCTGGCCCCGCCGCTGAACGCCATGCGGATCACCCTGCACCCGCAGGGGCTGGCACCGAGGATCCGCAACCTCAGGGAGTGGCGCGGGCACCTGCTGGCGCAGATGGAACGGCAGATCGCGCTGGCCCGGTCCGAGCCGCTGCGCGCGCTGTACGAGGAGGTGTCGGCCTATCCGGTCACCGGCCGCCCGGGCGACAGCGCACCGGACGAGCCCGTTCCGTACATCGCGCTGCCGCTGGTCATCGAGCACGACGGGCACGTGCTGTCCTTCGTGTCGTCCATCGCGACCTTCAACACGCCGATGGACGTGACCGTCGCCGAGCTGGCCATCGAGACGATGCTCCCGGCCGACCCGGCGACGGTGAAGTACCTGCGCTCACTGGGCGGCTGAGCCCGCCCGCAGCGCGAGCTGCTGGAGCACGGCGAAGCCGGCCACGGTGGCCGCCTGGACCGGGATCCACACCAGGCCGGCCGTGGTGGGCGCGGTCCACAGTGCGAGTGAGACCAGGCTCAGGGCGGCCCAGGCGTAGTTCGTCTCGATGACGAGCTTCACGGGGAGGGCGGGCGGCCGCCGCCGCGATGCGAGCAGGCCGACCCCCGCCCCGTACGCGACGAGGAGGATCCCGAGCACCGGCAGCAGCCCCTGACCGACCCCGAGCAGCCGGCCGATCGGGGCGGAAAAGGCGACGTAGGCGAGCCCGTTGGCGGTGGTGACCACGGAGTCGAGGGCGAGGAAGCGGCGCAGCGCGGTCTGCGGGACGCGGGTGCGGGCGAAGCCGGCGAGCGGGGTCGCGGACATGGGAATCAGCCTCCATCGAGGGTGGGACGGGCGGGCGGGACACGGGTTCCGGAACCGAGTGCGCGGCCCCGGAACCCGTTGCGTCCACTGTGCCGGGGGCCTTGGAGCGGGTCGATTACCTCTCAGGTAAGGGACGGGCGCCCCGGGGCGTCGCGCGCGGCGGATGCCTTCTGCGCCGTCGTCCTGACGCCGTGCCGCGGCAGCGGGCAGGATGGGCGGAAAGCGCTACGGAGGGGGCACATCGTGGGGCACGGCGAGGCGAACGGCGACCGCGACAGGTGGGCCGAGGAGGCCTATGCGGTACTGACCGGTGTGGCGGGGACCTACCACGCGGTGATCACGTACAAGGCCCTGGGAGCGGAGGTCCAGGAGAGGTCGGGCATCCGCACCGAGGCACTGCTCCACAACTGGATCGGCTCGGTCCTCGGGAGGGTGGTCCGCGAGGCGCACCGGCGGGGGGACCCGCCGCTGACCGCGCTGGTCGTGCACAGCGGCGACGGCATGGTGGGCGTCGGCTACAAGGAGGTTCTGGAGATCGCGGGGCAGCCGCCCGTGCTCGACGCGGCGGAGCGCGAACAGCACGCGGCCCGGGCGCGGCTCGACTGCTACCGGCGGTTCGGTGCGGAACTCCCGCCGGACGGAGGGGTTCCGGCTCTGGCTCCCGTGTACCGGGCGGCCGTCGAGCGCCGGCGGGCCCGGACCGCGGAGCCGCCTCCCGTCTGCACCGGTTGCTTCGTCCAGCTTCCGGCGACGGGCGTGTGCGACTCCTGCGGCTGAGCCCCCGAGGAGCCGGAGGAGGCCGAGGAGGCTGAGGAGATCGAGGAGGCCGTACTTCGGCTCCCCCGGCCCCCGTTCGCGCCTCCATGAGCATGCCAACCCTTTTTGAGCCGTACGGCAGGAAACGTTGGGGTTCCCCTGGTTCGGCCAAGGGCGGGGGGTTAGGCTTCTCGAAGCCCGTTCCACTCGAACGCCTTGTCGACATATGGAGATTCAGCCGGTGCGAGCCGCCCGACCCGACCTCGTCGCGATCTGGCGTCGCACTTGGGCGCTGTCCCAGGAAAGCGGCAAGGACCCGGCCAAGGTGCTGTCGGCGGAGCGGCTGAGCCACCTGTCCGGGGTCGAGCCCGGGCGCATACCCGAGGTGGTGGCGGGCACCGCCGTCGAGGCGCCGCTGGAGCGGCGGGTGCACGAGCGGTTCCTGCGGCTGCGCGCCACCCGGCGCGACAAGCACGGCAGGGAGTGGCCGCTGGCCGCCATTGCCGACGACTTCGACGCCCCCGGCGCCTCCCTGGGGCCGCTCAACGCCGGCACCGGGCTGCCGCGGATGGGTCACGCTGCCGGTGTGCAGCGGTTCTTCGGCGTCCACGCCGGATTCCTCCTGGCCGACAGCAAGAGCGCGGTGGAACGGGCCCTCGCCCTGTCCGCGACCACCGTCTCGGACGGCCGGGACGACCTCGAGCACCTCTCGTACCTCACGGGCATGACCCCGCGGGCCATCCGGCTCACCCTGGACGGCAGCCCGCCCCGGCTTCCGCTGAAGGAGCAGGTGCACCTGCGGTTCGAGCACCTGCGACGCACCCGCGTACGGGAGGACGGGCAGCCGCACTCACTGGCGGCCATCGCCAAGTCCTTCGACGCGTCGGGGCAGTCGCTGACCCGGCTCGCCCAGGGCGAGGGCCTGCCGAACCTCGCCGCGGCCGCCGGGATCCAGCGTTTCTACGGCGTCGAGGGCGGCTTCCTGCTGGCCGACGACACCGAGGCCCTCTCCACCGCCCTCGCCCTGATCGAGGGGGAGCTGGAGTCCGCGGTGCGCGACCGGGAGAACCCGATGCTGGCGGTGCTGCGGGGGCACGACGTACGCAGCATCGTCACGCGGGCCGGACGGCTGTCGCCCCAGGGCTGGAAGTCACTGGCCGACCACTTGGACGACCTCCTCGCGCGCGAGGGGCAGCTCGAAGTTCCGGGCACGAAGGACGGAGCACCGACCGGGGGCGCCGCCGCCGAGGGAGAAACACCATGAGGACCACACGGGCCATGCGCAGGCTTGCCTCCGCACTGCTGGAGGACGCGCGCCTGACGCCGCCGGCCGAGGCCAGGGAGATCATCGGCGCGCTGTGCGCGGCGTACGCCGCGCGCCGCGGCGGAGACCGGAAGGTCGATGTCCATTTCACCTCCTTCCCGCCCGACACCGCGAGCGGGCTGTGGCTGGAGCTGGACGACGTGGACCTCATCGTGGTCGAGCAGCACACCCGGCCCGAACACCAGCTCGTCATCGCGTGCCACGAGCTGTGGCACCTGGACGAGGGGACCTGCGACAGCGTCGGCCCGGGCATGCTGGTGGCCGCCCGGCTGGCGGGAGACCCCGGCCGTCTCGCCGAACTGCTGGCCTCCGACTCCGGGTTGGAGGCCGTGGTCCGGCAGGCCGCCGCCCGCGCCGACCAGGGGGATCCGGCGGAGATCCGGGCCGAGACCTTCGGCCTGCACCTCGGCAACACCCTGCGCTCCTACCTGCCGTCACCCCGGGAGCAGCAGCTCCCCGAAGACATCGAGCGCATCAAGTCCTCACTCGGTTGGGGAAGTCCCGTGCCACGCCGCGACCCGAACCAGCCGGTCGCCGCACCCCTTGCGCCGATGCCCTCAGCACGGCCCTGACAGAGAGCACGACACGATGACCCAGTCTTCCCCGCCCCGCCACGCCGTCGTCATCGGCGGCAGTATGGCCGGCCTCCTCGCTGCCGCCGTCCTGGCCGAGCACGCGACGGTCACGATCATCGACGCGGACACCCTCCCGGACAGCCCGACGCCGCGCCGCGGACTTCCGCAGGCACGGCACGTCCACGTCATGTGGTCCGGCGGGGCGCGGGCGATCGAGGACATCCTGCCCGGCATCACCGAGGACTGGACGGCGGCCGGTGCGATCCGCCGCAGCCTGCCCACCGACCTGGTCACCAAGACCGCCGAGGGCTGGATCCCGCGCTGCTCGGAGATGCAGTTCAACATCTCGTGCAGCCGCGACCTCCTCGACTCGGTGGTCCGGGCCCGGGTGACCGCCCTCGAAGGGGTGTCCACCCTCCAGCAGAGCCGCGTCCGGGGCCTGGAGGGCACGGCGGCACGCATCACCGGCGTCCGCGTCGACACGCCCGGGGAAGAGGGCAGGTTCGTTCCCGCCGACCTCGTCGTCGACGCCAGCGGACGGGGCTCCCGCGCCCGCACCTGGCTGCAGGAGCTCGGCGTCGGCGGTATCAGACGGGCCGAGGTCGACTCCGGCCTGGTCTATGCGACGCGGATCTTCGAAGCACCCGCCGGGGCCCACGAGTCGGGCTTCCCCATAGTCAACGTCCAGTCCGACCCCCGCGTGCCGGTACCGGGCCGGACGGCCACCATCGTGCCCATCGAGAACGGGCAGTGGCAGGCCACCCTGTCGGGCACCCGCGGCGGCCAGCCGACCGGCGACCCCGACGAGTTCATCCCGTTCGCCAAGGGCATCCGGGACCCGATCGTCGGCGAGCTCCTGGAGGGCCGCAAGCCCCTCACGGACGTCGCCGTCACCAAGGGCACCGCCAACCGCCGGATCTACTTCGAGAAGGTCGACCTCCCGGACGGCTTCTTCGCCGTCGGCGACTCGGTCGCCACCTTCAACCCGCTGTACGGGCAGGGCATGACCGTCGCCGCCCAGGGCCTGCTGGCCGTACGCGCCCTGCTGCGGGCCAAGGGACTCTCCCAGCCCGCCTTCGGGCGCGAGGCGCAGCGCGCGATCGCCCCGCAGGTGGCCACCGCCTGGGACCTCGCCACCTCGCAGGACATCCTCTACCCCGGCGCCACCGGCATGAAGCCGCGGACGGGGGCGGGCCTGCTCAACGCGTACGTCAGCCGGCTGATGACCGGCGCCACCACCCGCGAGGCGCTCACCGCCGCCTTCCTCCAGGTGATCACGATGAGCAGTACGCCCGCCCACTGGCTGCGGCCGTCGGTGATCTGGCACGTCCTGCGCGCCTCGGACCGGGGTGCGCTGAAGGCGCCGCCGCTCACGGCCGCCGAGCGGACGGTCGCCGGGCTCGACCAGCGGTCCGGTCCGGTCGACCCCGCCGGCCGCGTCCGATGAGGGCCGCCGGATGAAGGACGGACTCATCCTCTATGTGCCGGGCGTCCTGCTGATCCTGATCCTGCTGGTCAAGGCCCCGACCCTGCGCCGGGGCTGGGCCCAGCCGCCGATGCGGGCCGTGTGCGCGCTGCTGGTGGTCGGCTGCCTCGTACTGGTCCTGGCCGCGCCTCCGACGATCGCTGCGGTCAACCGTCTCACCGGGGTGGCGAACTTCTCGGCGCCGCTGGTGTTCGGCCTGATCACCATGTTCTCCGGGGCGTGCGTCGTCCTGGTCCTGCAGTGGGGCGGCGGCCCGCCCGACGCGGTGCGCCGGGCGACCCGGCTGACGGTGGCCGGGTTCGGCGCCGTCACCGTGCTGATCGTCGTCCTGTTCATGATCGGCGACGCGCCGGTGGAACGCCTGCGGGACCTGGACACGTACTACGCCGACACTCCGTGGATCCGCGAGATGGTTGTCTGCTACCTGCTCGCGCACACCGTGGGCAGCACGGCGCTGACGGTGCTCACCGGGCGGTGGCTGCGGCGCGCCGACCCCTCCCTGCGTCCGCTGCGCACCGGGCTGGCCCTGATCATGCTCGGCGGTGTCCTGGACCTCGGCTACCTGCTGATGAAGTGGACCGCGCT
This sequence comes from Streptomyces sp. NBC_00029, assembly GCF_045160505.1. Lineage (NCBI taxonomy): Bacteria > Bacillati > Actinomycetota > Actinomycetes > Kitasatosporales > Streptomycetaceae > Streptomyces > Streptomyces sp. NBC_00029. The sequence goes on along the minus strand of NZ_CP108292.1, from coordinate 7,160,101 downwards.
GAGCGCCCGGTGGAGCGGCCGCGACTGGGACGCCCTGTCCACGGACGCGGCGCCGCCGCTGGCCTCGGGGGCGGCCCTGCTGGTGGCGACCGGGTTCATCGTGCCGCTGGTCGGCGGGTCACAGACCTGGCGGGACTTCAGCCAGTACCGGCGGCTGCACCCGCTGTGGAAGGCCCTGCGCGGCTTCGCCGCGTCCAGTGTGCGGACGGTTCCGCTCGCCTGGTGGTCACCCGTGGGGATCCGGCTGATCCACCGCGAGTCCGTCATCGACGACGGGATCCTGGCCCTCGCCCCGTGGTTCGACCCCTCCGTGCGCAGCGCGGCGTACGAGGACGCGTGCGGGCAGGGCATGAGCCGGGCCCGGGCCGAGGTCGTGGCCGACGCCGCGATGATCGCTGCCGCGTGCGGGCTGCGGACGGCCTCCGGGGAGGCCGCCGGGCCGCCGGAGCACCCCGAGCCGCCGCGCCTGTCCGGTCAGCCGCTGTCCGCCCTGGCGCTCGAGTTCCGCACCTCCCCCATCGTCGCGGCGGCCCGCCGCGACGCCGTCCGGGCCTGAACGCGCGAACGCCCCGGACCGTCGGGTCCGGGGCGTTCGCGCGGCGTACGGGCGCGGGCGGAGGTCAGAGCTCCGCGAGGTCCAGCCCGGCCTGTGCGGCGGCGGCCTGCACGGTCTGCTCCAGCAGTACGGCGATGGTCATCGGGCCGACCCCGCCCGGCACCGGGGTGATCAGGGAGGCCCGGGCGGCGGCGGACTCGAAGTGCACGTCGCCCACGTTGCCCTCGTTGTACCCGGCGTCCAGGACCACCGCGCCCGGCTTGATGTCCTCGCCCCGGATGAACTCGGCCTTGCCGACGGCGGCGACCAGCACGTCGGCCTGGCGCACGATCGAGGGGAGGTCCTGGGTTCGCGAGTGGCAGTAGGTGACGGTGGCGTTCTGCTCCAGCAGCAGCATCCCGGCCGGCTTGCCCAGGATCGCGCTGCGGCCGACGACCACGGCGTGCTTGCCGGTCAGGTCCACGTCGTAGGCGGCGAGGAGGCGCATGATGCCGCCGGGGGTGCAGGAGACGAAGCCCGGCAGCCCGAAGCCCATCGCGGCGAAGGAGTGCATGGTGACCCCGTCGACGTCCTTGCCCGGGGCGATGGCCTCGAAGGCGGCGCGCTCGTCGATGTGGTGCGGGACGGGGTGCTGCAGCAGGATGCCGCTGATCTGCGGGTCCTCGGAGAGCTCGGTGAGGGTGGCCACCAGCTCCTCCGTGGTGGTCGTGGCCGGCAGCTCGACGTGGCGGGAGGTGATCCCCGCCTTGGCACAGCGGTTCTGCTTCATGCGGACGTAGGTCACGGAGGCCGGGTCCTCGCCGACCAGCACGGTCGCCAGGCACGGCGCGGTGCCGGTGCGCTCGGTGATCTTCGCCGCGTGGGCGGCGGTCTGCTCCGAGATGCGGCGGGCGAGGGCCGTGCCGTCCATCAGCCGGGCGGGGCCGTCGGCACCGGCGGGGGCAGTGGCGGGGGCAGTCTGGGCAGTCGTCACGGGGTCTCCTGAACGTCGCTGCGGATCGCGGTTCGCCCAGGCGCGCGGCAGACGGCGTACCGGAGGTCCACAGGTACGCCGGGCCGCTCCCCGGTGGTGATCCACCCGAACGCCAGTCACGGCCCGCCGACCACTGTAGTCGACATATCCGGTGGTTGTCGGGCGTCCGACCTGGGACGATCAATGCATGACGCGTACTTTCGACCATCTTGTCGCCGAGGCCGAGTCCGTCTCCGTGGACGGCTGGGACTTCTCCTGGCTCGACGGCCGGGCCACCGAACAGCGTCCCTCCTGGGGGTACCAGAAACTGATGAGCGAACGCCTGGCCCGGGCCCGCTCCGCCCTGGACATCCAGACCGGCGGCGGCGAGGTCCTGGCCGGATGCGCTCCGCTGCCGCCGCTGATGGTGGCCACCGAGTCCTGGCCGCCCAACATCGACAAGGCGACGCGGCTGCTGCACCCGCTGGGCGCGGTGGTGGTCGCCGACGCCGACGAGCCGCCGCTGCCCTTCGGCGACGCCGCCTTCGAGCTGGTGACCAGCCGGCACCCGGTGTCGATCTGGTGGGAGGAGATCGCGCGGGTGCTGGCGCCGGGCGGCAGCTACCTCTCGCAGCAGGTCGGTCCGTCGAGCGTCTTCGAGCTCGTGGAGTACTTCCTCGGCCCGCAGCCGGAGGAGATCCGGCGCGGCCGGCACCCCGACGACGCGGTGGCCGACGCCACCGCGGCCGGCCTCGAAGTCCTCGATCTGCGCTCCGAACGACTGCGCACGGAGTTCCACGACATCGGAGCCGTGATCTACTTTCTACGGAAGGTGATCTGGATGGTGCCCGGCTTCACGGTCGGGCAGTACCGGGACCGGCTGCGCGAGCTCCACGAACAGATCGAAAGCGAAGGTCCGTTCGTCGCGCACACCGCTCGCTTCCTCATCGAAGCCCGCAAAAAGGGCTGACGTGAAGGGCGGACGGATCTGCGCCGGATCGGTTGCGCGGCCACAGCGTGGCGCAGGTCACTCAATTCAGCGCGTAACGAATCGACTCGGGCATGCGATGAACCGACAGGTGTCCTCGCGCGGCCCGGAATACAGACCCCCCTCGGGTCTGTTTCCCGAGTTCGCGCGATGATGTCCCGCCCACCCTTATCTGTTCGCAACGAGAGGCTCCTTGTGTCGCTCAGCCCGTCCCGTACGTTCCCTCCGGAGATCGCCGAATCCGAGGCCCTTGTCGCGCTCGTCGAGCGCGGCCGCGAGCAGGGTCACATCAACGGTGACGACGTGCGCCAGGCCTTCGAGGCCGGCCGCATCCCGGTGGACCAGTGGAAGCGGGTCCTGCGCAGCCTGAACCAGGTCCTGGACGAGGAGGGTGTCGCCCTTCACGTCAGCGCGGCCCCCGCCACCAAGGCTGCCGCCAAGAAGCCCCGCAAGGCTGCCGCCGCCCCGGCCCGCACCGCGGCCAAGAAGGCCACCCCGGCGCCGCGCCCCATCGGCGCGCGCAAGACCACGGCCGCCACCGCGGCCGCGGCCTCCGCCACGGCGATATCCGCTTCGTCGGCAGCCGCCACCGAGGACGAGGTGCCGGCCGAGGCCGCCGCCGAGCCGAAGAAGCGCACGGTCAAGAAGACCGCCGCCAAGAAGACCGCCGTGAAGAAGACCGCCGCGGCGAAGAAGACCGGTGCCAAGGACGCCGACGAGGGCGAGACCCCCGTCGCCGAGGGCGAGGACTGGGCTGCCGAGGACCTGGCCGACGAGGCCGAGGAGGAGGCTCCCAAGCCCGGCGGCGCCCAGGGCTTCGTCCTGTCCGACGACGACGAGGACGACGCTCCGGCGCAGACGGTCATGGTGGCCGGTGCCACCGCCGACCCCGTCAAGGACTACCTGAAGCTCATCGGCAAGGTGCCGCTCCTCAACGCCGAGCAGGAGGTGGAGCTCGCCAAGCGCATCGAGGCGGGCCTGTTCTCCGAGTACAAGCTCGAGGAGGAGGAGGACCACAAGCCCGCCTTCAAGCGCGAGCTGGAGATCCTGGTCGAGGACGGCCGCCGTGCGAAGAACCACCTGCTGGAGGCCAACCTCCGCCTCGTGGTCTCCCTCGCCAAGCGCTACACCGGCCGCGGCATGCTCTTCCTGGACCTGATCCAGGAGGGCAACGTCGGTCTGATCCGCGCCGTGGAGAAGTTCGACTACACCAAGGGCTTCAAGTTCTCCACGTATGCGACCTGGTGGATCCGGCAGGCGATCACGCGTGCCATGGCCGACCAGTCGCGCACCATCCGCATCCCCGTGCACATGGTCGAGATCATCAACAAGCTCGCCCGTGTGCAGCGCCAGATGCTCCAGGACCTGGGCCGTGAGCCCACCCCGGAGGAGCTGGGCAAGGAACTCGACATGACCCCCGAGAAGGTCATCGAGGTCCAGAAGTACGGCCGCGAGCCGATCTCCCTGCACACCCCCCTGGGTGAGGAGGGTGACAGCGAGTTCGGTGACCTCATCGAGGACTCCGAGGCGGTCGTCCCGGCGGACGCGGTGTCCTTCACCTTCCTCCAGGAGCAGCTCCAGTCGATCCTGGGCACGCTCTCGGAGCGCGAGGCGGGCGTGGTCTCCATGCGGTACGGCCTCAACGACGGCCAGCCGAAGACCCTGGACGAGATCGGCCGCGTGTACGGGGTCACCCGTGAGCGCATCCGCCAGATCGAGTCCAAGACCATGTCGAAGCTGCGCCACCCGTCGCGTTCGCAGGTGCTGCGCGACTACCTCGACTGATTCGATCTCCTCCAGCACGCCCCTGACCTGCAGCTTCGCGGGTCGGGGGCGTGTTGCGTGAAGGAATGGGATGGTGGGCGTTACTCCGACGGAGCATTCCGCCCGTCCCCGCCTCGCTCGCCGAGGAGGTTCCGCCCATGGCCGACACCCCGATCCCGCCCCCTCCCTCGCGGCCCCCGGAGTGGGGTCCGCGCCCGGCGGGCCCCCTGCCGGGCGAGGGCACCCCGGCCCCCGGGGGCATGCCGACCGCCGGGGGCCTGCCGGCCGCCCCGCCCGCGCCCGCGCCCGCTCCGAGGAAGCCCCGCCGGATCTTCCTCTGGGTCTTCCTGGCGGTGCAGGCGCTCTTCGTCGTCTGGGTCGTCACGGGCCTGAACAACGCCGACGATCTTCCCGAGTCCTGTGCGGGGCTGACCGGTGACTCGCTCCAGCTGTGCAAGGACGGCGGAGAGATCGGCACCGCGATCGGCATCGGGCTCGTGATCGCCCTGTGGGCGGCCGTGGACATCATCCTCACCACCACCTACGGGATCTACCGGCTCAGCCGCCGTCGGCAGGCGTAACGGGCCCGGGCCTCTCACGCCAGCCGGAAGACGGGTCCCTTGGGCGTGAACGGCAGGCAGGCGCCCTGCGGAATCAGATAGGCGTGCTCGCGCCCGATCCGCAGGGTGTCGCACCACCCGTCCGTGATCACCAGCACCGGGGCCCCCGGCGGGAAGTCCTCCGCCCGCTGCAGCAGGTCGATGCCCGGCTGCAGCTCGGTCCCGCCGCGCCCCCGGACCCGTACCCGGCCCGCGATCTCGGTGGGCGGCAGATAGCCCGCGTCGTAGGCAGCCGCGTCGCAGAAGACCACGCGGGCCGCCGGTACGTCCCGGGCCTGCGCGTACGAGGCGATCGCGCCCAGCGCCTTCCCGAGCAGGGCCGCGTTCATCGACCCCGAGGTGTCGAGCACCACGCCGAAGGTGCAGCGGGCGATCTCCTCGGGCGGGAAGTACCGGCCTGCGCGCGGGATGTCCGGGGTGGACGCCTGGCGGCGCGCCGGGCGCGCGAAGCTCCGTATGGCCTCGGGGCGCGGGACGTACTCGTCGAACCAGCGGGCGAGCCGGGCGTCCCAGGGCACCGGCGGGTGGGCCAGGGCCCGGATCTCCTGGATCAGCCCGGCGGGCAGCAGGCCGCGCTCCCCGTACGTGTGCAGGTCGAAGCCCTGGACCAGGCCGCGCCGGTAGAACTCGTCCAGATCCGTGTACGGGAGGCTGTCCGAGTGGGGCAGCGGCTCGCCCAGGATGTCCCCGCGGCCCTTGCCGCGCAGGGTGGCGAGGCGCCGCATCCGGCGCACGTCGGTGGCGATGCGGTCGTAGACCTCCTCCACGGACAGGTCCTTCAGCTCCGGGTCGTACAGCAGCCCGGCCGGCATCTCGCCGACGCCCATCTCCACGAGCCAGCCGTTGACCACGTAGTCGGCGGCCACGTTGTGCAGGTACGGGTCCCGGGCTCCGCGGCGCTCGCCGTGGCGCAGGGCGGCGTGCAGCATCTCGTGGGCCAGGACGAACCGCCATTCCTCGTCCTCGAAGGTGCGCAGCGGGTTGATGTAGATCTCCCCGGCGGTGGCGCTGACGGCGGCGACGTCGATGCCGTTGGAGCGGGCCAGCTCGGCATCGGCGACGATCTTCAGGCCGCTGGCGAGGCCGCCGAGGAGCGGGTACGAGGAGACGAACCAGTTCAGGGCCCGGTCCCACGGGCGCTGCGCCACGCGCTCCCCCGAGACCGGGTCGCGGCGCCCGCCGGCCACCTCCATGGCGGCGGAGACCCTGCGGGTCAGGGCGTGCGCGAAGGCCGTCTCCCAGTCGGGGACGGCCGTGGAGTTCCAGGCGTGCCAGGTGACCCAGACCTGGTCGGGGTGGTCGCCGGCGGTGCCGCAGAGCTCGAGGGCGGCGGGGATGCCGTCGCGGCGCCAGCGGGCCGCGAGCTGTTCCTCGTCGCCGCCGGGGTACTTGGCGGGGAGGTCGTCCGGGGGCCGCACGGCCGGCTGGGTCAGCAGGAAGCGGTTGACGACGGCGCAGCGGGCCGCCCGGTCGAAGCGGTCGGGCTGCGCGCGGTCCTTCTCGGCGGCGGCCGGGACGTGGCCGAAGCCGAGGTGGAGCAGGGCGTGGGCGAGGGCCCAGGCCCACCTCCCGGGCTCGGCGCGCAGCCCGGAGCGTACGTGGAGGACGCCGTTGGAGTCGACGGCGACCAGGCCGGCGGCAGGGGTCAGGGGGCACTTGGGCTGGTCGCACACGCTCCCGCCGACGGCGGCGAGGGCCGGATTCCGCTTGACCAGGGCAAGACCTTCGGCGAAGGCCTGGGCGGCGGGGTCCGGCTTGGCCTGCTTCTGCGGGCGACGGCGCGCGACGCTCATCGGCGGGCCTCGACCAGGCGCGGCATGTCCCGGGCGGCCTCCACGAGGAACCAGGAGGGCAGCACGGGCAGGCCGTCGGTGTCGTCGGCGATGACGGTCTGCGCCACCTCCACGGAGATCTCGGCGAGCTGGACCAGCAGCGCCTTGGCGCGGTAGGCGGTCTGGCGCAGGGCGGGCGAGACGTGCTCGCGCCGCGCCGGGAGCTCCTTGACCAGGCGGCCCCGGAAGGCCTCGGCGAGGTAGTAGAGCAGATCGCGGTCGGCGGGGCGGGTGGGCCAGGAGGCGTCGCCCTTCATGATCGCCTCGATGCCGAAGCTGTGCCGGACGATCTTGGCGTAGCCGCCGAAGGAGACGGCGTGCGCGGGCGTGAGGGTGCCGTGTGCGATCACCTTGAGGGTCTGCTCGTCCAGGTCCGGGCCGAAGGAGTGCAGGGCGTCGGAGAGCATGTGCCAGGAGCGCGGGGTGGAGAAGGGCTCCTCGGTCTTGGGCGCCTGCGACCACAGGTGGTCGGGGCGGTCGGTGAGGTAGTCGGTGACCCAGGGGTGGATGCCGTGCTCGCCGGCCCAGACCAGCCAGTCCTCGGCGGATGCCCGGAGGTGGACGTGGGTGAGGCGGTTGACGAGCGCGGAGGCGATCGGCCGGGCCAGCGCGTTGTCGGTGGCCCGGTTGCCCGCGCCGATGACGATGGAGCCCGCGGGGAGCTCGTAGGAGCCGATCCGGCGGTCGAGGATCAGCGAGTAGAAGGCCTTCTGGACGTCCGGGCTCGCGGCGTTGAGCTCGTCGAGGAAGAGGCAGTACGGCTCGTCGCGGGCGATGGCCTCCGGCGGGCAGAAGACGGACCGGCCGTCACGGATCTGCGGGACGCCGATCAGGTCCTCGGGGGCGAGCTGCGTACCGAGCAGGCTGACGCACTCCAGCCCCAGCGAGTCGGCGAACTTCCTTACGAGCGAGGACTTCCCGATGCCGGGTGCCCCCCAGAGGAACACCGGCCGCACGGTGGCGAGGCCGAGCAGCAGTTCGGGGATCTGGGCGGGGGTGACGGTGACGGCAGCCTGCACGGGCGTGGATGTCCTCGGGGTGTGACGGTGTGTGGTGCGGCCAGTGTTGCCGCACCGCACGCTCCGGGGCATCCGGTTTTCGCTGCGGCGGATCCGGCCCGGCGGCCGCGGCCGCCGTCCGCCGTCCGCCGTCCGCCGGCGGGTCAGGTCTCCAGCAGGTGCTTGAGCTTCTCCTCGCCGCGGGGCATCTCCTTGCGGATCATGGGCCTGACCACGAGGGGGACGAGGGCCCGGCCCAGGCCGTGGCCCTCGAGGTCGACGTCCAGGGTGACGCGGGAGCGGGTGCCGCCGTCGAGGGGTTCGATGGTGCCGCGCACATCCGTCCGTACCGGCCCGTCGATACCGTGCACGTGCCAGCTCCTCGGCGGGTCGAGCTCCACGAACTCCATGGTCGTGGGGACCCTCCGGCGGCCGATCTGCCGGGTGACGAGGACCCTCGATCCGACGTGGACGGGGAGATCGCCGATCGGGACGGCGGACACGGCGCTGTCCTGCCATTCCGGCAAATGCGTGGGGTCCGTCAGGTACGAGTAGACGTCCTCGGGCCTGCGGTCGATGTCGATGCTCTTCCTCATCGCGGACATGGCTGCACCTCGGCGCCCCCTGACGGTCCCCTTCCTCCAAGCTACCCCTGGGGTGATACGGCGGCGCGGTGCTTCCTCGCCGACATGGCGGCGTGGACGAGGACGCCCGCGAAGAGGAACAGCACGCCCTGGTAGACGGCCGCGTAGCCGGAACCGGCGACGAGCCACATCGAGAAGCCGAAGGCGAGGGCGGCGAGGGCGCCGTCGCGGGCCAGGCGGCCGGGGTGCACCCGTTCGCGCTGCCCGGAGAGCAGGAAGTAGATCTGCGCGGCGGTCGAGAGGAGGTAGGGGACGGTCGCCGTGAAGGTCGTGATCAGGACCAGGCTCTCGAAGACGCCCTGGGATCCGGCCGTGTAGTTGTAGACGGTGAGGGCGGAGGCGAGCGCGACGGTCACGATCACACCGACGACGGGGACGCCGCGCCTCTTCGCCTCGAAGGCCTTCGGGAAGAGCCCGTCCCTGGCGGCGGCGTACGGGGTCTGCGCGCTGAGCAGGGTCCAGCCGTTGAGGGCGCCGAGCATCGAGATCACCGCGGCGCAGGCGACCACGGTGCCGCCCCAGGTGCCGCCGAACATGGCGTTGACGGCATCGGTGAAGGGGGCGGTGGAGGAGACCAGCCGGTCGTGGGCGACCAGGCCGAAGACGGCGACGGTGCCGAGCAGGTAGACGGTGGCGGCGCCCACGGTGCCCAGGATCGTGGCCCGGCCGACGTTGCGGGCCGGGTCGCGGACCTCGCCGGCGCTGACGGTGGCGGACTCCACGCCGAGGTAGCTGAACAGCAGGATCGCCGCGGAGGCGGAGACGGCGCCGGCCGCGCTCTGGTCGGTGGCCCTGAAGGGGCCGAGGTTGGCCGGGTCGAAGAAGAACAGCCCGCCGACGGCCACCAGCAGCAGCGGGGCGAACTTCAGCACGGTGGCGACGACTTGTACCGCGCCGACGTAGCGGGTGCCCGCCAGGTTGGCGAGGGCCGGGAGCCACTGGACGGCGAGCGCGGCCAGGCACATGGACCACTTGTGCGCGCCGACTCCGGGGAAGAGCACGCAGAGGTAGCCGACGGCCGCGACGGCAAGGGCGGCGTTCGAGACCCAGGCGGTGATCCAGTAGCTCCATGCCGCGAGGAATCCGGCGAAGTCGCCGAAGGCGGCGCGGGCGTAGACGTACGGGCCGCCGGTCTGCGGGTGGCGCTCGGCGAGCCGGCCGAAGACCAGGGCGAGGGCGATCGCGCCGATGGTGAGGACGCCGAAGGCGACGAGGCTGATGGTGCCGAACGGGGCCACCGAGGCCGGGAGCAGGAAGATCCCGCCTCCGATGATGTTGCCCATGACCAGGCAGGTCGCGACGGGCAGGCCGAAGCGGCGTGCGTGCGGGTCGCGGCCCTGCTCGGGGGGTGCGGCGGCATCTGCGGCCTCGGCGGGCAGGGTTGCGGTGCTGGTCATCGGTGGTGCGCCTCTGGGTGTCTCACATGCTGGGCAGGTCAGGACATGGTTGACCACCGTGCATGCGGCACCAAATCAGCGGATTTCGTCCCGTGCGGGCACCCCTACGGAAGGAAGGCTTCCGCTGTTTCCGTCCGTCGGCGGGGGTTCCTCCACCGGGGCTGCGGGCCGGTCCGCAGGCCGGCCCGCGGGCGGATCCGCCCGGTCCGCCGCCGAGCCGCCGACCGGCGGAGCCAGTGGGACCTGCGGCCCGTCCGCCTCCCGCAGCCAGCGCCGCAGCACGGCGTGCACCGCTTCCGCGCCGACCAGTTCCCGCTCCGCTGCCGCGGTCGGCTCCCGCTCAGGGTCCGGGTCCGGGTCCGGGTCCGGGTCCGGGTCCGGGTCCGGGTCCGACAGGTCCGTGGGCCACATCAGGAACGGATGCCCCTGCTCCCCGCCCAGCCCGCCGTGCGAGCCGATCTGCTCCTCGAAGGCGTGCACCGCGCCCGTCCGCGGGTCGTACGCCGAGTTCACCATGATGTCGGCGACGTGCGGGAAGCCGTCGGTCCGGCGCACGGCCCCCGCCGCGCCCGGGCCGAAGGCGGCCAGCAACTCCTCCGCCTCCCCCGGGACGTCCAGCCGGGCCACCCTGCCGTCCCGGGCCAGCACCACCCCGTCCACCAGCAGGAATCCCACGCCCGGATGGTTCGCCAGGGTCGCCAGCAGGGCCGGGTGCGCGCGGTCGATGCGGGCCCGCGAGGCCCGGCCGCGGATGTCCGGGAACGAGATCAGGGCGAGGTTGCCGGAGGCCAGCACCACGGGGTCGGAGCCCGGCCCCGTGTGCGCCTCCTCGTCCTCCTCCACCGGCCGGTGGAGCGCCGCGAGCACGGCGGCCCGGGCCTCGGCCCCGCTGCGGGTGCGACCGGCCCGCCGGGAGACCGGCAGCCCGCAGCCCGCCCTGACCAGGTCCTTCAGGGTCAGCCCGTACCGGGAGAGGAAGGTCTCCCCCGGGCTCTGGCCGTGATCGGAGAGCAGCACGATCCGGTACCGGCGCGGGGCGTGCTCGGCGACACGGGCGATCAGCGCCAGGCTCCGGTCCAGCCGCTGCAGCACCCGGTCGGTGTCCCGCCCGCGCGGTCCCGAGTGGTGCGCGACCTCGTCGTAGGCCACCAGGTCGGCATAGACCGCGGAGCGCCCGGCGAGCATGTCACCGATCACGGCCGCGACGACCACATCGCGCTCGACCACCGTCGCGAAGGCCCGGATCACGGGGTACAGACCGCCGCGCGACACCCTCGGCCGGTCCCCGCGGACCCGCGCCCGCACCGACTGGCCCATCTCCCGGACCACCTCGGCCACGAAGGAGACGGCCGTGCGGACGGCATTGGCCGGATCGGAGAAGTACGCGAAGTAGCCCGCCCGGGACCGGTTGGCCCGCCCCCGCCGGGCCGAGACGGACAGCACCAGCGCCAGCTGGTCCGCACCGCCGCTGAACAGGTTGCCCCGGCTCGCCCCGTCGAGCGTGAGCAGCCCGCCGTCCCCGGTCCGCTCGACGGCCCGCCGCTGGAGCTCGGCGGCGCTCGTCGGCCGGTTGCAGACCATCACCTCGCGGGTGTCCTTCTCGTACCAGCGGAAGGCCGGCACGTCGAAGTTGGAGCCGTGCAGGATGCCCAGCTGGCTGGCACCGGTCTGGCTCGACCAGTCCGTACGCCAGGACGCCACGCGGTGGCTGCGGTCCAGCAGGCCGGCCACGGTGGGCATCAGCCCACTGCTGCACGCGCGGCGCAGCTCCTCGTACCCCACCCCGTCCAGCTGGAGCAGGAGCAGGCCGGGCGGGGGCTCGCCGGCCCGGGCCGGGTCCGCCCTGCCCTGCCTGCGGCGGCGCCGGTCGGCGAGCCGGTAGAGCCGGCGCCGGTACGCCTCGTCGTCGCGCACGGCGAGCGCGGTGGAGGTCGCCGACGCCACCGCGGACATCACGGCGGCGACGACCACCGCGGTCTCGGGGGCCACCTCGCTGCGCCCGGCGGGGATCAGGCCGAGCGCGATCAGCAGGAGCGAGCCGTTGAGGAAGAAGACGAGCAGCCCGAGCACCAGGGCGGGCACCAGCAGCAGCGCCCGTACGAGCACCGGCCAGACCAGCGCGCTCAGCAGGCCGAAGGCCCCGGCGGCCCAGGCCGCGGTCAGCCCGATCTGCGTGACGCTGTCACCGTCGGCGGACTGCAGGCGGAAGTCCGGCAGGATCCCGGCCAGGGCGAGCATGGTGAGGGTGGACGCCGCCCAGACGAGGAGGACGCGCACCAGTGCGCTGCCGGCCGTCCGCCACCGTCCTCGCCGCACGCCGCACCTCCCGCGAGCCCCGTCCCGGCTTCCAGGCTCGCACAGGCCGGCGTACGCGGTCGGGCGGAACGGACGGCGCACAGAAGTGCGGAGCGGGCGGCCGCACCGGACGCGGGGGCCGGACCGGGTGAGGCCGGGTCAGGTGCCGTCGTAGCCGGCGGTCGGCATGGAGAGCCGGCGGTGGACCTCCGCCTTCATCGCCGAGGTGTACCGGGGCTCCTCGCCCCCCGCGGTCTCCAGCCGTACGCCGCGCCGCTCGCACTCGGCGGTGAACTCCTCGACGGAGCGCAGCGCGCGGGCCAGGACCCGAGGGTTGGCGGCGACGAAGAGGTCGACCTGTCCGGTGTCGATGTCGGACCAGAGCCCGCAGTGGTCGGCGCGCAGCCCGTAGATCAGAAACTGCCTGGTCACGACGTAGCCGCGGTCGGCGGCCCAGCGCGCGCACATGGCGTGCTGGCTGCGGGTGTCCACGGCGAAGGGATCGGCGTCGAGGTCCTCGAGCGGGGCCAGGCTGGCGATCGCGGCCACGCGCAACTCTTCCATGCCGCCGGACCCTACTCCGATCCGCCGCCGGAGAGGAGGGGACTGCGGGATCCGGTTCCGGACGGTCGCGCCGGGCAGGATCCAGGGGGTGTGCTGCTGATCCGGCCCGATCGACAGGACACCCCCTAGGCTCGTGAAAGAGCGGTGAGGGAGGGAGGTCCGGGTGCCGGTGGAGATCACCTGGTGGGGTCATGCCACGTGCACCGTCGAGGACTCCGGGGTCCGGCTGCTGACGGACCCGCTGTTCGCGCGGCGGCTCGCGCACCTGCGGCGGCGGCGCGGGGCGGTGCCCCCGCCAGAGGCGGCGGTGGCGGACGTGGCGCTGGTCTCTCACCTGCACGCCGACCATCTGCATCTGCCGTCGCTGGCGCGGCTCGCGCCCGGCACCCGGCTGCTGGTGCCGCGCGGGGCGCGCCGGGCGGTGCCGGGGCTGGCGCGGGTCGCCGGGCTGCGCGGGCTGACGGTGACGGAGGTGGTACCGGGCGAGGAGGTCGCCGTACGGGACGGCCTGCGGGTCCGGGCGGTCACCGCGCGGCACGACGGGCGGCGGCTGCCGTTCGGGCCGCACCTGTGCCCGGCGCTCGGGTACGTGGTGCAGGGCGCGGCGCGGACCTACTTCGCCGGGGACACCGGCCTGTTCGACGCGATGGCCGACGAGGTCGGGCCGGTGGACGTCGCCCTGCTGCCGGTGGGCGGCTGGGGGCCGTATCTGGGCCCGGGCCACCTGGACGCGGGACGGGCGGCGCAGGCGCTGGCCCGGCTGGCGCCCGCGGCGGCCGTTCCGGTGCACTACGGGACCTACTGGCCGGTCGGGATGGACGCGGTGCGGCCGCACGAATTCCACGCACCGGGCGAGGAGTTCGAACGGCGCGCGCGGACCCTGGCGCCGAAGGTGACCGTACGGGTGCCGCGGCACGGCGAGCGGGTGCGGCTGCCGTGACGTGGCACGAGCTCGCGGCGGCGGCCGGCCAGGTGCCGCCGGAGAGCACCCAGCAGGCGGTGGGCTACCCGGCGCTGTTCCTGCTCGTGGCACTGGGCGCGCTGGTGCCCGTGATCCCGACGGGTGCGCTGGTGAGTTCGGCGGCGGTGGTGGCCTTCCACCACCAGTCGCCGCCCTACGGGGTGTTGCTGGTGTTCGCGGTGTCGGCGCTGGCGGCCTTCACCGGGGACATGACGCTGTACTGGCTCGGGCAGCGCGGGGTGCGGTCACGGGGCGGCTCGCGCTGGCTGGAGACGCTGCGCGGCCGGGCCACGCCGGAACGGCTGGAGCAGGCGCGGACCAGGCTGGACGAGCACGGGGTGCTGGTCCTGGTCCTCTCGCGGCTGGTTCCGGCGGGCCGGATCCCCGTGATGCTGGCCTGCCTGCTGGCGCAGATGCCGCTGCGCCGGTTCGCCCGCGGCGACGCCCCGGCGTGCCTGGCCTGGGCGGCGACGTACGGCTTGATCGGCATCCTGGGCGGCACGCTGTTCCCGGAGCCCTGGAAGGGCGTGGCGCTGGCGGTCGGCCTGGCCCTCGCGGTCAGCGCGGGCCCCTCGCTGTGGCGGCGGCTGCGGCGGCACTGAGCGACGCGACGACCGCGCCCTCAGCGGTCGTGGCCGTGGCCGTGTCCGGGCCGGGCGGCGACCGGCGGGAACGCGAGCCCCGTCGGCGTGTTGAGGCCGGTGAAGGCGAGCGTGACCTGTCCCTCGCCCGTCTCCCGCACGCGCACCACCCGGTTGTTGAAGCCGTCGGCCACGTAGAGGCTGCCCGAGCCGTCGAGCGCGAGCCCCAGCGGAGCGTTCAGGCCGGTGGTGGGCACGGTGGTCTGCGGACCGGTGCCCGCGGCCACCTTCACCACGCGGTTGTTGCCGCTGTCGGCGATGAAGAGGTCACCGGCGGCGTTCACGGCCAGGCCGGTCGGCTGCGAGAGCCCGCTGGTGGGCACGGTGGTCTGGCCGCTGCCGTCCACGGCCACCTTGACGACGCGGTCGTTCACGAAGTCGGAGACGTACAGGTCCCCGCCGGGCGCCCGGGCCAGTCCCCAGGGGTGCAGCAGCCCGGCGGTGGGCACGGTGGTCTGTCCCCCGCCGGCGGCGGCCACCCGCACGATCCGGTCGTTGAAGCTGTCGGCGATGTAGAGGTTCCCGGCCGCGTCGACGGCGAGCCCCAGCGGGCGCGACAGGTCGGCCGCGGGAACGACGGACTGTTCCCCGCCGTTCGGGGGCAGGACCACCACCCGGTTGTTGCCGGTGTCGGACACGTAGAGCCGGCCCGCGGCGTCCCAGGCCATGCCGGTCGGCCGGACCAGGCCGTCGAGGGGGACGGTGCTCTGCTCACCGCCGTCCAGGGGCAGGGACACCACCCGGTTGTTGCCGTAGTCGGACACGTACAGCGGCGGGCCGGCGGGCGATCGTAGGTCACCGGGCTGCGCGGCGCCGGCCGCCCCCACGGGGAGCGCGCAGAGCACCAGCAGCCCCACCGCGGCGGCCAGCCGCCGGGTCCACCGCCGGGCGGCCGGGCGGCCGGCGCCGGCCGGGGTATGGGTCGTTCGAGCTTCGGCCGTCATGCGTTCCACGACTCACCCACCTGATCTGACGGCCGGCCCGGTGCCGAACCCCCGACGACCCTAGGAAGCGCCGACCGCGGGCGCGGGAGCCACGCCCCGGACGGCGTGCCGGCCACTCCAATGCCCCCGCGGGAGACACGGGCGCCGGTTGCGTGGGATTCAGGCGGTGGGGAGGTCGAGGCCGGTGTAGATCTGGTTGAGGAGGGTGGGCAGCAGGGCCTGGGCCGTGGTCCGGCCGTCGGGCGACAGGGTCAGGTTCGTCCAGACGACGAGCGTGACGTCGTTGTCCGGGTCGTGGCCGATGAAGGAGTTGAAGCCGGGCAGTTCACCGCCGTGGTAATACATGGCCGCCTTCGGGCCGAACGCCTGACGGGAGATGCCGTAGCCGTACTTCTGACCGTCGGGCGCGTCCGGGTTCTCGGCCTGCGGGCTGTCGAGCCACTGCCGCTGGGTCGCGGGGGCCAGGACCTTGCCCGTCACCAGCGAGCGGATCCAGGTGGCCAGGTCCTGTGCGGTGGAGACGGCCCCTCCGGCGGCGGTGGCGTAGGAGGGGTTCTGGTGGGTGTAGTCGTTGGGTGCGAGCTTCCCCGACTCCGCCGCCTCGCGCAGGGCGGCCGGGTAGGGCTCGTCGACCAGGGCGTAGGCCGTGCCGCCGTACATGTAGCCGTGGGCGTAGGGCTCAGCGAGGGACCGGTCGTGGAGGCCGGGCAGTGACGTACCGGTGAGCCCGAGCGGGGTGTACAGGCGATCGCGGAGCTGCTGGGCGAGGGGGCGGCCGCCGGCCTTCTCGGCGACGAGGCCGAGCAGGGCGTAATTGGTGTTGGAGTACTCGTAGTCCGTGTCGGGCGCGAAATTGGGCGGCCGCCGGAAGGCGATGGCCAGGACGTCCTGGGGGGTGTAGGCCTTCCCCGGGTCGGCGTCCAGCGCTGCGGCGAGTTCGGGGGCGTTGGTGTAGTTGTAGAGCCCGCTGCGCATCTTGAGCAGGTCGGCGACGGTGATGTCCGCGCCGTTCGGCACGCCGGTGACGTACTCGGAGACCGGATCGCTCAGCCGGAGCCTGCCGTCCTGGGCGAGGAGCATGATCAGCGCCGAGGTCATGGTCTTGGTGTTGGAGGCGATCCGGAAGTGGTCCCGTGCGTCCGGCGGCGTCGCCGCGCCCCGCTCGGTGGTGCCGACGGCGGCCCGGTAGGTGCCCTGCGGGGTACGCAGCAGCACCATCGCGCCGGGCACCATGAGCTTCTTCGCCACGCGTTCGACGGAGGCCTGGAGGGCGGCCGGATCGATGGGCTTCAGCGCCGAGGGGTCGGGGGCCCGGGTGCTCGCCGGTGCGGAGGGCGTGGCCGGGGGATCGGGGGGAGCTGCGGCGCCCGCCCCGGCGGGGAGGGTGCCGCCGGCGATGAGGAGGGCCACGCAGGGTGCCATCAGGGCCGTACGACGGCGGGTGGGGTGGCGCGGGCGGGACGTGCCGCTCGGGGCACCGTGAACCACTCGGGTGGTCTTCATGCACGCATCACGACCGTCGCGCTCGGCCCCCGACGTGGGTGGAACCCACCAATTTTAGCGCTTCGGCCTCGGCCCGTACGAGCAGGACGGCGCGCAGGGGGGGCAGCGGGGGCGACCCGGGGAGCGGGCAAGGGGCGATATCGAGCCAGGTCGGAGCGGGCCGCAACCGGGGTGGAACCGCCCCGGAAGCGGCGCCGGAGCGGCGCGTGACCGGGACGGGATCAGGCCGGAACCGGTACGGATCGCGGCGCGGACTGGACCTCAACTGCGCTTGAGTTCATAGGGTCTTGCCCAGAGCACGCCACGCACCGCCAACGGGGAGCTGACGCACCATGGAGTACTCGCACGACGACGCCGAACTGATCCGCCAGCCCATCGGCTACTGGAGCTGGGCCGCCTACGACGCGGTCGTCAACCGCACCCGGGGCGCGCTCGCAGAGCTCGGCACCACCCAGCCGCAGTGGTGGATCCTCGCCCGGGTCGCGCTGGCCGGCGACGAGGTCCGGACCCGGGACGAGGTGACCGGGACCCTGCGCGGCTACCTCGCGGTGGGCGATCAGGCACTGTCCGAGGAGCTGGACACGGTCATCGTCCGGGGCTGGATCACCCAGGACGCCGAGGGGCGCCTGGAGATGACAGCCGAGGGCCGGGAGTTCTTCGACAGGGCGGCGACCCTGCAGAAGCACCTGTGGGACGAGCGGCACGCGGGCATCTCCGACGAGGAGTACCTGGCCACCCTCAAGGTGCTCCAGCGGTTCATCCACAACGTGGGCGGCCAGGCCTGGCACCACTGAGCCGGGCGTAGGCGGGGGGGCCGGCGTCCGTCCGGTCCCTCGTCGCGAAGGCTCCGTTCACCGGATCGGGTGGTCAGGCCAGCCCGGCCAGGACCGATCCGAGGAGTTCCAGGGAGTCGCGTACGTGCGGGAGCGCGAGCGGATCGCGGGCGGTGAGCGCGGCCAGCCGCTCCTGCGGGGTGGCGCCCAGCAGCGGCCCGGTGGACAACCGCACCCGCAGCGCGCCCAGTTCGTCGGCGAACCGCTGCCCTCCGGGCGTCGCCGCGCCGAGCCGGCCGCCGAGCCAGTCCTCCAGTTCCATGGCGTCGCCCACCCCGTGCCGGGCGAGTCCGGCGCGCAGCGGCGTGAGGTCGGCGTACAGGTGGCGGCCGGCCTGCGGGGGGCGGGCCAGGGCCCCGGCCGCGAGCAGCCTCCGGTGCGCCTCGGTGGCCACCACGCCGTGCAGGGCCGCGGCGGCGTACGCGCGTCCCGCGACGGCGTCGGGTTCGTCGAGGGCGTGCGCGGCGGCTCCCGCGACGGGTCCGGTGACCATCGCCCCGGTGGCGGTGAGGACGTCCAGGGTGCGGGCGCGCAGCCAGGTCCCGCGCGGGGTGTCGGGGAACCGGGCGACGGCGGCGGGCCAGCCCGCGGGCAGCAGGGCGCCGGACAGGTCGACGAGGACCGCCGCCCGGTCGGGGAGCATTTCGGCGGGGCTCAGGACCAGGGTGTCGTGGGGGCGGTGGACGGTGTCGCGCCAGCTCTCGTCGCTGACGACGAACAGTCCGGCGGATTCGGCGGCCTCGCAGGCCTCGTGGAGCATCTCGGGCGGCGGCACGGTCGCGGTGGGGTCGTCGGCGACCGACAGCAGCAGCACCCGGGGGTCGCCGCCCTCGGCGCGCACCCGCCGCACGGTCTCCAGCAGGGCGTAGGGGTCCGGTACTCCGCCGCACTCGGCCGGGGTCGGCACGTGGTAGGCCCGCCGTCCCAGCAGTCGGACCTGCGGGGTCCACCAGGCGGGACAGGGCCGGGGCAGCATCACGTCTCCCCCGTACGCCCCGAGCAGGGCCAGGAGCAGCGCGGGGGCTCCGGGACCGGCGGCCACGTTCTCCGGGGCGGTGGGGAGCCCGCGCCGCCCCCAGTGGCGGCAGGCGGCCTCCCGTACGGCTTCGCCGCCGCCCGGGGGTTCGGGAGCGGCGCGTCCGGCGGCCGCGGCGAGGACGGAGACCAGTTCGGGGAGCACGGGCAGGCCCGGCTGGGGGGCGGGCGGGCCG
Organism: Streptomyces sp. NBC_00029; assembly: GCF_045160505.1. Classification (NCBI taxonomy): domain Bacteria; kingdom Bacillati; phylum Actinomycetota; class Actinomycetes; order Kitasatosporales; family Streptomycetaceae; genus Streptomyces; species Streptomyces sp. NBC_00029. The sequence continues at coordinate 7,141,398 of NZ_CP108292.1, read as the reverse complement.
TACCGGACCGGGCCGCGGCCCTCCGCCGCCGTGCGCTGCATCCCCGCCACCGCTTCCCGCCTTCCGCGCTCGCCCTGCCACGCCTGCCGGGCCCCGCGACACCCCGCCAGGTCCGACCTTTATACGATTATTTGATGCAGTATGCCTGTTGTGCGGGACGCCCGCCCCGGCGCGTCAGCCCTTCCGCCCCACCATCGCGAGCAGCCGGGTCTGCGCGTCCGCGCCCGCCGGGACCTCCACCGGCTCGGCGTACGCGCCACTGGCCGCGAGCCCGTCGGCGTACGGCATGATCTCCTTGATCGAGAACTCGACCAGGCCGTCCGGCAGCCGGTCGTCCGCGCCGATGCCCCGGGCGAGGTCCCAGGTGTGGACGATGCAGTCGGCGGTCAGCTCAGCGCAGTACGCCGACCCGAGCGCGGGCCCGTACGAGAGGCGCACGGTCCGGTCCATCGCGCCCGACGCGGCGAAGGCGGCGTGCGCGGCGGCCGAGGCCCGGTCCCAGGCCGCGACCGGGTCGTCGCCCAGCACGTCGCCGGAGAAGCTGCCCTCCAGCTCCTCGACGGTGCGGCCCTCGGTGATCAGCGGCGGGATCCAGAGCTGCTCCGCGGCGACGTGGTTGACCAGCTCCCGTACGTTCCAGTCCGTGCACGGGGTCGGCCCGCCCCACTGGTCGCCGGTCACCTCGCGCACCCGCTCACCGAAGAGCCTCAGCGCCTCGGCGTGCCGTTCGAGCAGCGCGTCCGTCATGACCCTCACCGCCGTCCGCCCTGGAGATGTGCCCCTGCAGCCAACTCTCCTCGCACCCGCATGGCCCTGCCACCGCCCTACCCAACCTCCTTGGCACACATGGATGGTGTCCACATTTCAAAACGGCTGTCTCGGATGACGAACTGATCACCTACGGTGGGACCAGCGCTTCGACGACGAGACGAAGAGGGGTCCGGCCATGAACGCCGCCAAGGAGAACGCCGTCTACACGCACGGCCACCACGAGTCGGTCCTGCGCTCGCACCGCTGGCGCACCGCCGAGAACTCCGCCGCGTACCTGATCGGCGAGCTGCGCCCCGGCATGCGGGTGCTGGACGTCGGCTGCGGCCCGGGGACGATCACCGCGGACCTGGCCGAACTGGTCGCCCCGGGCGGCCGGGTCACCGCCGTGGACGCCGCCGGGGACGTCCTGGAGCAGGCTCGCGCGTACGCCGGGGAGCGCGGCCTGGGCGCCACGGTGACCTTCGCGACCGCCGACGTCCACGCGCTGGACTTCCCGGACGACTCCTTCGACGTGGTCCACGCCCACCAGGTGCTGCAGCACGTCGGCGACCCGGTGCAGGCGCTGCGCGAGATGCGGCGGGTGTGCCGGCCGGGCGGGATCGTGGCCGCGCGCGACGCCGACTACGCGGCGATGACCTGGTACCCGGCCTCCCCGGGCCTGGACGACTGGCTGGGCCTGTACCGGCGGGTGGCCCGCGCCAACGGCGGCGAACCGGACGCGGGCCGCCACCTGCGTGCCTGGGCCCGGCGGGCCGGCTTCACGGACGTGACCTCGTCGGCGACGGCCTGGTGCTTCGCCACCCCGGCGGACACCGACTGGTGGTCGTCGCTGTGGGCGGACCGTACGCAGTCCTCGGCGTACGCGTCCGTCGCCACCGGCGGCGGCCACACCACGGCCGAGGACCTGGCGGCCGTCGCCGACGCCTGGCACACGTGGGGCAAGGACCCGGACGCCTGGTTCTCGGTCCTGAACGCCGAGATCCTGTGCCGGGCCTGACCCAAAGGTCCCGCCGTCCCGCCGTCCCTCCGTCCCTCCGTCCGGGCGGCGGGACACGGCTCAGGTGTGTGTTCGGGGGCCCGGCGGCCGCATCCGGAAGTCGTAGCGCGCGGGCAGCGGGCAGTCCGTGAGGGCGGACCAGGCCTCGGCGAGGGTCTCCTCGCCCTCCCGCAGGTCCGGGAGTTCGAAGCCGTCCTCGAAGACCCGGCGGGCCGCCCGCACATGGCCCTCCGCCGCGAGCAGCCGGGCCGCGAGCAGCCGGAAGCGGCCCCGCTCGCGCAGGGCGGGCCGGAGCCGGTCCCAGACGGCGCGGGCCTCGGGCAGCCGGCCCGCCGCGAGGAGGGCGGCCATCGCCTCCTGGCCGAGCGCCGACTCCGCGGCCGTCCACGGCTCGTCCCCGCGGCTCTCCACGACCAGGTCCTCGAAGGCCGCCGCGAATCCGTCGGCCGCCCGCGGCAGGTCCCCGGCCAGGGCGTCCGCCGCCGCCAGGCACCTCAGCAGCGGCCACCGCGAGGGGGCCAGCGCCAGCCCGCGCTCCCAGCTGCGTACCGCCTGGGCCACGTCACCGGCGTGCCACTGGGCCACGCCCAAGTGGTACTCCGTCAGCGGATCCGCCGGCGCCGTCTCCAGCATGTCCCGCCAGTGCGCGGCGACCAGGCTCGGCCCCGGCGGGACCACCCGCCGGGGAGCCGGCAGCACCCCGGTGCGCCACAGTGCGAGCCAGGGCTCCTGCTCCTCGCCGAGCGTGGCCTCACCGAAGGGGGTGCCCGGCAGCTCGATGCCCCCGCGCAGCACCTCCAGGGCCCCCCAGCCCGAGCCCTGCGCCAGCCGCTCCCCCGGTTCGGCGTCGGCGCAGCCGCGCCACGCCTCGTAGGCCGCGTCCACCCGCTTCCGGGGCAGTACGGCGTCCAGGGCGCCCTCGGCCGCGCCGCGGGCCGCGGCCCAGTCCGCGCCGTGCACCTGCGCCGGATCGGCCGACAACGGCCCGTACGCCTCCAGCCAGCTGAACTCCGCGCCGCCCTCCAGCCGTACGTGCTCCAGCTGGGTCCGGGCCAGCCCGGCCTGGATCTCCGCGTAGCCGCCGGTGCCGGGCTCGGTGAGCCACTCCTGCCAGCGCCGGCCGCCTCGGCCCGCGCCCCACACGAACAGCTTGCGCCCGCGCAGCAGCGCGGTGGAGGTCTGCACGAGCCCGTGCCCGGTCGCGTCGAGCGAGGCGATCCAGGGCCGGGCGCCGCCCTCCACTTCGTAGAAGAAGTCGGCCGGGTACTCGCCGCGCAGCGGGTACGTACGGTCCGCACCCTCCCACTCCGGTACGGGGATGCGGCGCAGGGTGCGCTCGTACCCGAAGTGCCAGGCCTCGTCGGCGGGAGCGAGCACACGGGTGCCCGCGTCCTCCGGGACGGCGATGTTGGACCACCAGTAGACGGGGGCGGGGCGCTCGTGCGGGTTGCGGACGCGGACGCCGACGTAGAGGAACTCCGAATCCTCCGGCAGCCACAGGTCCACCTGGAAGGGCAGGTCGCGCAGGCGCTCCCACTCCCACAGCCGGACCATCACGCCCCCGTCGGGGGCCGGGACGAACGCGGCGTGCAGCGGGGCGCAGGAGAGGGTGGTGTGTCCGGTCGCGCCGGTGTTCCACTCGATGCCGCCGGAGTACCAGGCGCCGTTGAGTGCGAAGTTGGCGGGCTGGAACACCGGGTTGCGGTAGAGGAGTTCCCGCCCGGTCGGCAGGTGCACGAGCGAGTGCACGCGCCCGCCGAGGCCCGGAAGCACGGTGACCCGCAGGTGCTCGTTCTCGATGACGACCGACTCGAACTCCTGCTCCGTGCGCTCCCGTCCGTACCCGTCGCGGATCCTTACGGGCAGCAGCGAGCGCAGCGGCTCGTACCCGATCTGCCGCACCATGTCGCGCGGCATCCCCTCGCGGGCGCGCTCGTCCAGTACGTGCAGGTCGTCGGGCGCGCGGAGGGCGGGCAGTGGGTTGTCCGCGCCCAACGGGGCTGCGGGGAGGGTCAGTACGGCGCGGCGGACGGTGGTGGCCATGAGGGAAATGGAACACGCCACGGCGGCCGGTGCACAGGGGTTCAGCGGAGGACCACCGGTCAGGATTACGCAAAGGCCGCCCGGGGCGCCCGGGCGCCCCGGGACACCTAGGCGAAGGCTCCCGCGACGAGGTCGGCCAGGAGGGCGCCCGCGCGTCCGTCCGGGTCCAGGTCCGGGTCATAGATGGTGACGTTGAGCCCGGCGCAGCGCGGGGAGCCCACCAACACGGCGAGCAGTTCGGCCAGTTCGTCGGGGACCAGGCCGCCGGGGTCGGGGCTGTCCACGGCCGGCATGACGGCCGGGTCCAGCACGTCGGCGTCCAGGTGCACCCAGAACCCGGCGGTGTCCGGCGGGTGCAGGCCGTCCAGCGCCGCCCGCGCCACCGGACCGGCGCCGCGGCGGCGGATCTCGCCGACGGTGGCCGCGGAGATCCCGGCCGCACGGAGCTCGGTGAGGTCCGGGTCGCCGTCCCGCAGCCCGAAGAGCCGCACGTCCTCGTCCCGCAGGTACGGCGAGCGGCCTTCCAGGTCACAGAGGTCGGCCTGGCCGCGGCCGGTGGAGAGGGCGAGCTCCTCGCCGCCGGCCGCGCCGACCGGCCCGTTCACGGCCGTGTTGCCGGGGTGGCGGAAGTCGGCGGAGCCGTCGATCGCGGCCAGTCCGTAGCGCCCGAGGCGGCGCATCGCGAGTGCGGCGCCGAGCTGGATGGAGCAGTCACCGCCGAGCACGACGGGGAACTCCCCCGCCCGCAGGTGCCGTTCGATCCGGTCGGCGAGGGTGACGGTGTACGCGGCCAGGGCCTCGGCGTGGAACACGCCGTCGCCCTCCCGCCAGTCGCCGCGGTCGTACCGCGGCGGTACCACCACCCCGCCCTCACGGGCGCCGAGCCGGGCCAGCAGGCCCTGCTCGCGCAGCGCCCCGGCGAGCTTGTAGACGCCCGGTACGACGCCGGGTGCGGGCGGACGCAGGCCGAGGTTGGAGGGAGCGTCGAGGAGCACGAGGGTTCGCATCCCCTCATCCTGGGCGATGCGGCCCCTCCGGGCCCGTCATTTCCACGGCGACGGCCCAGCGCCCGCGCCCGTGGGCGCGCAGGGGGCGTGCTACCGGTCCTGCACGCCACCGCGAGGCGTGTGACACGATCACCGGCGTGATCATGGACGACGCGAGAAGGACGCTGCTCCTGCGGGCCGCGCTGAACAACGCCGAGTGGTGCGACGCGGTCTGCCGTGCGCACGGTCTCGCCCCGCAGTACGACGAGCACCTGTGGGTCAGCCCGGAGCGGACTCCGCCGATGTATCCCGACGCGGTGACCCTGGAGCCGTCCGCATCGGCGAAGAGCGTGCTGCTGCGGATGGACACCGACTCCCCCGGCTGCTCGGTGAAGGACAGCTTCGCCGGCCTCGACCTGGCCGGGGACGGCTTCGAGGTGCTGATCGCGGCGCAGTGGATCCACCGTCCGGCCGGGGCGCGGCTCCCGGAGGCGGGGCCGTCCGGTCCGGAGTGGTCCGAGGTCTCGGGCGCCGGGGAACTGGCCGCCTGGGAGGCCGCCTTCGACGGCGACGAGAGCGACGAGGCCGACGAGCACGGCAGGGCCGGCAGGCTGTTCCCTCCGTCCCTGCTCGGCAAGGACGTCGTCTTCCTGGCCGGCCGCGCCGGGGGGCGGATCGTCGCCGGGGCCGTCGCGAGCACCGGCGGGGGCGTGGCCGGCGTCTCCAACCTGTTCGCCCGGGACGAGAGCGCGGCCGGTACGGACGCCGCCTGGGCGGGGGTCCTCGCCGCGGTGTCCGCCCGGTGGCCGGACCTGGACGTGGTCGGCTACGAGCACGGGGAGGACCTGGAGGCGGCGCTCCGGGCCGGTTTCACCGCGATCGGCCCGCTGCAGGTGTGGCTGCGCACGAGCGACCGCACCCACCACCTCCGCGCCCGGGCCTGATCGGCAGCACTCCCCCGTCAGACCTCCAGTGCCAGCTCCAGCCGCGGGACATCGGTGCGTTCGATGCCGAAGACCTGTCCGTACAGCGACAGTTCGGCCTCCAGCGCACGGATCATGGTGTCGGCCCGCCGGAAGCCGTGGCCCTCGCCCTCGAAGGTCACGTACGCGTGCGGCACCGGCCGGCCCCGCAGGGCGTCCAGCAGCCGCTCCGCCTGGGCCGGCGGGCAGACCGGGTCCTCCAGTCCCTGGAGGAGGACGAACGGGGCGGTGATCCCGTCGGCCCGGGCCACCGGCGAGCGCTCGCGGTTCACCACGGCGAGGGTCTGCGGCGGCCCGGCCAGGCCGTCGATGTAGCGGGATTCGAGGTCGTGGGTCTCCTCGGCGAAGCCGAGCAGGTCCAGCACCGGATAGATGATCGCGGCGCAGGCGTACAGGTCGGTGGCGGCCAGCGAGGCCGCCGCCGTCCAGCCGCCCGCGCTGCCGCCGCGGATGGCGAGCCGGGCGGGGTCGGCGGTGCCCTCGGCGGCCAGCGCACGCGCCACCGCAGCGCAGTCCTCCACGTCCACCACGCCCCACTGCTCGCGCAGCCGCTCCCGGTAGGCCCGGCCGTAGCCGGTGGACCCGCCGTAGTTCACCTCGACCACGCCGATGCCGCGCGACGTGAAGTACGCGATGTGCAGGTCGAGTACGGGCGGCACGTGGTCGGTGGGGCCGCCGTGCGCCCAGACCACGTAGGGGGGCAGTTCGTCGGCGGCGGCCCTGCAGGCCGGGTGGTGCGGCGGGTAGACGTGCGCGTGGATCTGCCGGTTGTCGGGGCCGAGGAAGGTGCGGCTCTGCGGCTCCGGGTAGTAGGCGGGGTCCACCGGGTCCGGGCGCTGCGCGCCGACCGCCCGGGCGTGCCCGGTGGCGGTGTCCAGCTCGACCACCTCGTAGGCGCTGCGCGGGCTGGCGGCGACCCCGTAGACGCGGGTGCCGTGCACGGCGAGGGTCGGCTGCCAGGCGGTCCACGGTCCGGCGGCGTCCACCAGGTCGCCGCTTTCCGGGTCGAGGATGCCCAGCACCGGGGAGCCCTGCCCGTGCAGGACGGCGACGAGGCCGGCCCCCGATCCCGCGGTGTGCGGTGTGTCCCCCGGGAGCGGCGCGAGCCAGCGCAGCCCCGGCTTCCACAGCGGGCCGCCGAACTCCTCCTCCCTCGGGCAGAGGTTGATCGCCCAGCCGGTCCGCGGGTCCACGCTGTACGGGTTCCACCAGCCGCCGCGGTCGCTGACCGCGAGGAGGGTCCCCTCGGCCGTCCACTCGACCTGGGCGACGGCCTCGTCGGGGCCGCCGAGCACGGTCCGGGGGTCGGCCAGGTGTCCATCCTCGGTGACCTCGGCGACCCTCAGCTCGGTACCGTCCCAGGGCATGCGGGGGTGGTCCCACGCCAGCCAGGCGGCGCGCCGCCCGTCCGGGGAGAGCCGTGGCCCGGTGGTGAACCGGTACCGGTCGTCCGTCAGCTCCCTCACGGCGGCCCGGTTCCCGGCCGCCGAGCCGTCCAGCGGTACGGCGGCCGCCACCCGGCGCACATCGGTCGGCGCGGGCCCGGTGAACTCCTCCAGCACGCACCAGACCTCGTCGCCGCGCAGCACCGGGTCGGCCCAGCGCAGGCCGCCGCCGGTCCGGGAGAGCGGGGTCAGGGGCCGCGGCCCGGGGCTGCCGGGCGCGTCGGGCTCGTACGCGTACAGCCGCTGGTCGGCGAAGTGGACGAAGACCAGCAGGGGTCCGTCGGCGGGCCGCTGCGCCCCGGCCCAGGGCAGGCCGCCGTATTCGGTGACGCGGCTGCGCACGTTCCACGGGGCGGGCAGTTCGGTGATCTCGGGCCCGCCGTCGACGAGGCGGCGGCGCACCAGGGTGCGGCGGCCCTCCTCCTGGGGCCGCGGCTCGGTCCACCACACCTCGGGGCCGACCGTGCCGAGGTATTCGGGCCGCCCGTCGAGCGAGGCGGCGAGGGCCGCGTCGATGGGTGAGGGCCAGCTTCCGTAGGGCCGGGTCGTCGTGGTCATCACCGGGCCCCGCTCACAGGGTCCGCAGCGCGCGGTCGAGGACGCGGACGCCGAAGTGCAGGGCGTCGACGGGTACCCGCTCGTCCACGCCGTGGAAGAGGGCCCAGTAGTCGAAGCCGGGCGGCAGCTTCAGCGGCGAGAAGCCGTAGCCGGTGATGCCGAGGCGGGAGAACTGCTTGGCGTCGGTGCCGCCCGCCATGCAGAAGGGGACCACGTGCCCGGCCGGGTCGAAACGCTCGACCGATTCGCGCAGGATCCCGTACGTCCGCCCGTTCACGGGGGCCTGTAGGGCGACCTCCCGGTGGTGGAACTCCCAGCGCACGTCGGGGCCGGTGAGGGCGTCGAGGGTGGCGGCGAACTCGGCCTCGCCGCCGGGGACGGTCCGGCCGTCGACGTAGGCGGTGGCGTGCTCAGGGATCACGTTGAGCTTGTAACCGGCTCTGAGCATGGTCGGGTTGGCGCTGTTGCGGACGGTCGCCCGGACCAGGGCGGCGGCCGGACCGAGCCGGTCGAGGAGCTCGTCGAGGTCGGCGTCCGGCCGGTCCGGGTCCACCGACAGGCCCTGCAGGACGGCGAGTTCGGTGATGCATGCGGTGACGGTGTCGGTGAGCCGGACCGGCCATTCGTACTCGCCGATCCGTGCGACGGCGGCGGCGAGCCGGCTGACGGCATTGGCCCGGTTGGGCTTGGAGCCGTGCCCGGCGGTGCCGTGCGCGGTCAGCTTCAGCCAGGCGGTGCCGCGCTCCCCGGCCGCGATCGGGTAGAGGGAGCGGCCGCCGGGGCCGGTGTGCACGGTGAAGGCGCCCGACTCGCTGATGCCCTCGGTGCAGCCTTCGAAGAGGTGCGGGTGGTGGTCGGCGAGGAAGCCGGAGCCGTCGACCGCGCTGTCCTCCTCGTCGGCGGTGTAGGCGATCACGATGTCCCGGCGCGGCTTGACTCCCGCGCGCGCCCAGGCCCGTACGACGGCCAGCACCATCGCGTCCATGTTCTTCATGTCGACGGCGCCGCGCCCCCAGACCACGCCGTCCCGCACCTCGCCGGAGAAGGGGTCCACGCTCCAGTCGGCGGCCTCGGCCGGGACCACGTCGAGGTGCCCGTGGACGAGGAGGGCCTCGGCGGACGGGTCCGTGCCCTCGATCCGGGCGACCACGTTGGTGCGGCCCGGGGTGCGCTCCAGCAGGACCGGCTCCAGGCCGGCGGCGGCGAGCCGTTCGGCGACGTATTCGGCGGCGGGGCGCTCGCGGCAGTCGCCGCCGCCCCGGTTGGTGGTGTCGATCCTGATGAGGCCGGAGGTGAACTCGACGGCCTCGTCGAGGGCCAGCGCGTCCACCGCGTCCGCGGTGTCGACGGCGCCGGCGGGGGCCTCGGTGTTGATTGCGCACATGTCAGCCATACTGCTCCTCCACGGCCGCCGAGACGACCGTCGTGACCGCTTTGAAGGCGCGGATCGCCTCGTACATCGTTTCGCCGGCGTAGGCGACCCTGCGCTCGCCGCTCCGCTCCACGCCCGGGACGACCGTCGCGGACATGGCCAGGTGCGCGGCGTCGAACTCCAGCTCCACGGTGAAGGGGCCGCCGCGGACCGGTTCGTGGCGCACGGCGAGGGCGGTGGCCTCCTTGGCGGCGGCCCGGATGTCGGCGGCGGTGCGGGCCGGGGTCCGGCACACGGCGGCGTAGCGCGAGATGTGGTCCTTGACGGCGACGGTGGCCGCTCCGGGGGCGTATCCGGCGGCGTCGACGCAGGTGAGGTCGTCGCCGGTGACCAGGATGACGGGGACCCCGTACTCGGCGACGACGTGGGCGTTCAGCAGCCCCTCGCTGGCGCGCACCCCGTTGACCCAGACTCCGGTGATGGAGTTGGCGAGGTAGGTGTGGGCGAGGACCCCTTCGGAGCCGGCGCCGGTGTGGTAGCCGACGAAGGCGATGCCGTCGACGTCGCCGTGCTGGACGCCCTCGACCATGGAGAGCGTCTTGTGGCGGCCGGTGATCATCTCGGCGCGGGCGTCGAGCTTCTCCAGGAGCAGGTTGCGCATGGTCCAGTGCGCCTCGTTGATGACGACCCGGTCGGCTCCGCCGTCGTAGAAGCCGAGTACGGCGGCGTTCACGTCCGAGGTGAACATCGCGCGGCAGCGCTCCCACTGCGGGGTTCCGGGCAGCACGTCCGCGGGCCAGGTGACGCCGGTGGCGCCTTCCATGTCGGCGGAGATGAGGATCTTCATCGGGCCCCCGGGCGGTCGGTTGCGCTCAGGGTGCCCACCCTAGCCGCCGAGGTGCCCCGCGGCCGGGGGCTCGCGCTCCGGCGCGGCGCGCGGCCCGCGGGGGCGGGCGGTCTCCCGGTTCACCCGATCCGGTGAGGCCGCTGCCCCGGCCCCACCGTCAACGCCGTTGCTCAGCGCTCCACTTCGGTGGCCAGGTTCTCGAGCAGGGTGTCGTAGATCCGGCCGAGGCCCTTGGGCGCGAAGGTGCGCTCGAAGAAGCCGCCGATGCCGCCGGCGCCGTTCCACACGGTGCTGACCACGGCCCTGGACTTGCCCTCGCCCGCGGGGGTGACGGTCCAGGTGGTGACCATGGAGGAGTTGCGGTCCTTCTCCACCAGCTGGCCGTCGGTGGGCTCGGTGACCTCGAGCAGGCAGTCGCGCACGCGCTTGCTGGTGGCCTGGAGCTTCCAGTGCACCAGGGTGCCCTCGCCGTCGCCGCCCTCGCGCACCTCGTACTCGCTGAAGTGCTCGGGCAGCACCTTCCCGCGGGTCCCGGTGTAGTCCGCCAGCGCGTCGAACACGGTCTCCGCGTCGGCCGCGATGATCCGCTCCGTGGTGGCCTCGACCTGCGCCATAGCTGTTCCTCCAGCAGTTGTGATCGCTCGTCACGGCGAAGCCAACCACCTCCGGGCCGGGCGCCCAAATCCGGGTCAGACGTGGCAGCGGAGCTTGACCAGGAGCGTGTCCCCGGGCAGCTCCTCCAAGTACCTGGCCGTGGCGGTCTGCCGGGGCCCGGGCAGGGGCGGGCGATGGACGCAGACGTCCGGGCCGTCGCAGGCGCCGTGGACGGCGGGGTCGTCCTCGCCGTACCACCAGCCGTCGAGGGTGAGCACGTGCCGGTGCGAAGGGGTCCCGGCGCTCTCCGCGGCGGCGAACTCCTCCCGGCCGGTCCGGCCGACGGTCTCGGCGGCGGCTCCTCCCTGGAGGAACCCGCCGAGGTCGTACCCGCGGCGGGCCTCCAGCAGGGCGGCCACACCCTCCCGGTAGGCGGCGACCAGCGGCTGGGCGTCGAACGCCGCCCTCGCCTCCTCGTCGGCCAGGTGCCCGGCCCCGCACTCCTGCGAAGTACGCCACGGCGTGCCCGCCACCACGCGGCGCGGCTCGGCCGGCGGGTGGCTCCGGGACAGCTCCCGCCACAGGTCCCATGCGGCCCGGGCGGTGTCCCGCGCCTCGGCCCGGATCCCGGCGAAGGCCATCGCCTCACGGGGCCCGCCCGCGCACCATCCGGGCACGCCCTCATCGCTGCGGTCGCGCACGATCCGCGGGTCGTCCTCGTACCCCGGCGACAGCTGGAGTCCGTCGCGGTGGGTGCCGTTGCCGCAGATGCCCCACCCATCCCAGATGTCCAAGTCCTCGCCCCGGGTGAAGTCGATCTCGAAGGGGGCCATCGCCTCGGCGAGAGCCTCGTCGAGCCTGGTCCGGGCGTCGCCGGGGAGGCACACCACGATCCGCATTCCAGCCATGGCCGGAAGATCGCACACCCGCTCAGATGCGATCAAAGGGATTTCGACCCGCACGATCATGGGAACGTTTGTTCTATTCTCGGCGCCAGAGCTACCGAGGGAGGCGCCTCATGCGCTGGGAGAACCTGACCGAGGGATCCGCGGGGCCGGCCGCGCTGTTCGGGGCCGGGGCCGTCGTGACCCGCACCATCGACACCCCCGAGTTCCGGGGGATCACCTTCCACGAGGTACGCGCCAAGTCGATCGTCAACCGGGTGCCCGGCGCCTCGCGCATGCCGTTCGAATGGACCGTGAACCCGTACCGGGGATGCAGCCACGCCTGTGTCTACTGCTTCGCCCGCAAGACCCACAGCTACCTCGACCTCGACACCGGCCTCGGCTTCGACTCCCAGATCGTCGTCAAGACCAACGCCCCCGAACTGCTGCGCCGCGAGCTCGGCTCGCCCCGCTGGAGCGGCGCGCACATCGCCATGGGGACCAACGTCGACTGCTACCAGCGGGCAGAGGGCCGCTACCGGCTGATGCCCGGGATCATCGAGGCGCTGCGCGACCGGGCCAACCCCTTCTCGATCCTCACCAAGGGCACGCTGATCCTGCGCGACCTCCCCCTCCTTCAGGAGGCCGCCGAGGTCACCGAGGTCGGCATCTCGGTCTCCGTCGGCTTCACCGACCCCGGCCTCTGGCGCACCGTCGAGCCGGGCACCCCCTCCCCCGCCGCCCGGCTGGGCGCCGTACGGGCCCTGACCGATGCCGGGATCGAGTGCGGGGTACTGATGGCCCCGGTGATCCCCTTCCTCGGGGACTCCCCGGAGCAGCTGCGCGCGACCGTGCGCGCCGTGGCCGAGTCCGGCGCGACCTCCGTGACACCCCTGGTACTCCATCTGCGGCCGGGGGCGCGCGAGTGGTTCACGGCATGGCTGGGCGCCCACCACCCCCACCTGGTCCCCCGGTACGAGCGGATGTACGCGGGCGGTTCGTACGCGCCCACCTGGTACCAGCGCCGGATCACCCGCCAAGTCCACGAACTGGCGGCCGAATTCGGCATCGGTCCGGGGCGGCGGGGCGCGCCGCGCCGGATCGTCACCCCGGAGCGCCCGGAGGGCTCCGGGCCCGCCGGAGCCACCCAGCTCAGCCTCCTGTGACGGCCGGCGTCGCCTGAACGGTCATCACATCGGGCCAATAGGCGGCGCAATCCCGCCTTCCGGGCGCGGTTTCCGGGACGATTCCGCCCAGAACCCTCGGCTGGGAGGCCTCATGCTCCACCCCTTGAAGAAGCGCGCCGCTGTCCTGCTGTCGATCTCCACCGTCGCCGCCACCGTCGCCGCCGCCCTCGCGACCCCGGTCACGGCCGCACCGGCCGGTCCGGCCGCACCGGCGCCGGCCAGTGCGGCGCTGCGCTGGACCGGCTGCACGACCCCGCGGTACCCCACGCTGCAGTGCGCGTCCCTCAAGGTGCCCCTCGACCACGCACGGCCCGGCGGGCGCCAGATCACCCTGGCCCTGACCCGGGTCCCCCACACCGGCCCCACCTCCCAGGGCCCCCTGCTGGTCAACCCCGGCGGCCCGGGCGGCAGCGGCCGCAGCCTGGCCGGGTACATCGCCTCCGCCCTGCCCAAGGAAGTGGCCGCCCAGTACGACGTGATCGGCTTCGATCCCCGGGGCGTCGGCAAGAGCGAGCCCGCCCTGGACTGCGCTGCCGGCCACTTCAAGCCCGCCCGGCCGGACTCGGTCCCCATGGACGAAGCGACCGAGCGGGCCAACCTGGACCGGGTCCGGTCCTTCGCCGAGTCCTGCGGCACCAAGCACGCGGACGTGCTGCCGTACATCGACACCGTCTCGGCCGCCAAGGACATCGAGGCGCTTCGCACCGCCCTCGGCGCCGAGCGGATCAGCTACTTCGGCTACTCCTACGGGACCTATCTGGGCGCGGTGTACGCCAAGCTCCACCCGGGCCGCGTGCACCGGCTCGTCCTGGACTCCGTGGTCGACCCGGGCGGGGTCTGGTACGAGGACAACCTCGCCCAGGACCTCGCCTTCGACGCCCGCCACAAGGCCTTCCTGGCCTGGGTCGCGCAGTACGACGCCACCTACCGGCTAGGCACCGACCCGGCGACGGTGGAGCGGCGCTGGTACGCGATGCGGGACGCGCTGCGCGAGACCCCGGCGGGCGGCAAGGTGGGCCCGGCGGAGCTGGAGGACACCTTCATGCCCGGCGGCTACTACAACGGCTACTGGCCGAACCTCGCCGAGGCCTTCGCGGCGTTCTCGGTGGGCAAGGACCCGAAGCCGCTGGTGGCCGCCTACGAGCGGTTCGGCGCGGTGGAGCCCTCCGCGGGCAACGGCTACAGCGTCTACACGGCGGTCCAGTGCCGGGACTCCGCCTGGCCGAAGGACTGGAACCAGTGGCGTGCGGACATGTGGAGCACCCACGCCAAGGCGCCGTTCATGACCTGGAACAACGCCTGGTACAACGCCCCGTGCGCGTTCTGGCCGACGGAGTCGCTGCAGGCCCCGGACGTCACCAATGCGGACCTGCCGCCCGCCCTCCTGCTCCAGGCGACGGAGGACGCGGCGACCCCCTTCGAGGGGGCGCTCAGCATGCGGGACAAGCTGTCGGGTTCGGCCCTGGTGGTCGAGGAGGGCGGCGGCAATCACGGCATCGCCCTGAGCGGCAACAAGTGCCTGGACGACAAGGTGGCGGCCTACCTGACGACGGGCAGGGCCTCGGACGCCACCTGCCCCGCGCAGGCGGCCCCGAAGCCGTCCACGGCCACCCGCGCCGTGCCGGCCTCGGCGGGCGGCGCGGCCCTGCACGGCCTGCTCGGCTTCCGGGGCTGACCTCCGCGACGGCCCGGGCCGAGCGGCCGCCGGGCCCGTCGGGTGATCCCGTACGGGCCCTCAGCCCAGTCCGCGCAGCGCGGCCGTCGCCGCCACCGCGAGCCGGGGGTGGGACTGGGCGCGGGTGAGCAGTTCGCGGGCGCGGGGGTCGGCGAGGGCGCCGAGCCCCTCGACGCAGGCCAGGGCCACGCGCCAGTACGGGTCGTGCGGGGACAGCAGCCGCCCCAGGGTGGCCATCAGGGCCGGTACGGATTCGGGGGCGCGCAGGGCGGTGAGCAGGCGCACGGGCTGCAGGGCGTAGGCCGTGCGCAGGCTGTTGGTGGCGAGCGCCGCGGCGGCTCGGGCGGTGCGCGGGTCGTCCAGGACGGCCAGCGCCTCGGCGGCGGCCGCGCAGCGGGCCGGGTCGCGGTGGTTGAGGAGCAGGACGAGGGCTTCGAAGGCGCGCCGGTCTCCCGCGAGGCCCAGCCGGTACGCGGCCAGTTCGCGGGCCCACAGGGGCAGTCCGGACGAGGTCAGGGAGGCGGCCAGGCCGTCGGGGGCGGCCGTGAGCAGCACCTCGTACTCGGGTGACGGTCCCGCCTCCGCCCGCAGGCGCTCCAGCACGTCGTTCACCCGGCCACCCTAGGGGGACACAGCGGTCGCCGCGCCGGTTTCGGGACATCGGCGACAGCCGGTTGATCGATGATCGATGATCGGTACATTTGGGCGGTACAGGTCACATCTCCGCGCTATGGCGCACCAGTTACCGGCGAGTTACTGTCGTTGCAACAACGTACGAGGGCGGCCTGGTGACGCAGCCGCCTCGTGTCGGTCGGTTCGTATCCACGGCGTGACCCCGGGACAGGGTTCCGCCGTTCTCGCCCCGGGGACCCGCTCCCCGAGGGCTGCTCCCCTCGGCCCCCTCACCCCGGGCCTTCCACCGCACGGCTCTTCCGTACGGCATCCGCGCGCGCCGTGCGCCGCGCGCCCCTCAGTCGTCACCCTCTTCCACTGGAGTCCCTCGATGGACCGTCAGTCCAGTCACCCCACCCTGCAGACCATCGCCGTCGTCGGCCTCGGCACGATGGGCACCGGCATCGCCGAGGTCCTCGCCCGGTCCGGCCGCGAGGTCATCGGCATCGACATCAGCGAGGCCGCCGCCCACCGGGCCGCGGCCGCCCTCGCCTCGGCCACCGCCCGCTCCGTCACCCGGGAGCTGCTCACCGAGCAGGAGCGGGCCGACGTGCTCGCCCGCTTCCGCACGTTCACCGACCTGGGCGCGGCCGCCGAGGCCGACCTCGTCATCGAGGTCGTGCCCGAGTCGTACGAGATCAAGCAGCAGGTGTTCCGCGAGCTCGACGCGATCGTCCGGCCCGACACCATCCTGGCGACCGGCACCAACGCCCTGTCGGTCACGCGGATGGCCGCCGAGTCCCTGCGCCCCGAGCGGGTGCTGGGCCTGCACTTCTTCAACCCGGCGCCCGCGATGAAGCTGGTCGAGATCGTCTCCTGCGTCCTGACCGCCCCGCCGGCCGTCGAGGCGGTCACCCAGCTGGCCCGCGAGCTCGGCAAGGAGCCCGTCCCGGTCGGCGACCGGCCCGGCTTCGTCGCCGACGGCCTGCTCTTCGGCTACCTCAACCAGGCCGCCGCGATGTACGAGGCCCGGTACGCCTCCCGCGAGGACATCGACGCGGCGATGCGGCTCGGCTGCGGCCTGCCCATGGGCCCGCTCGCGCTGCTCGACCTGATCGGCGTGGACACCGCCCGCACCGTCCTGGAGGCCATGTACGCCTCCTCCGGCGACCGGCTGCACGCCCCGGCCCCGATCCTGGGCCAGCTCGCCGAGGCCGGCCTCACCGGCCAGAAGTCCGGCCGCGGCTTCTACACGTACGAGACCGCGGGCAGCCCGGTGATCGTCCGCGACCTCCAGACCCCGCTCGACGGGTCCCTCATCGGCGCGGGCCGCCCCGTCGCCTCCGTCGGTGTGGCCGGCTCCGGGACGATGGCGAGCGGAATCGCCCAGGTCTTCGCGCAGGCCGGCTACAGCGTGGTGCTCGCCGCCCGCAGCCAGGAGAAGGCCGAGGCCGCCAAGGCCGCGATCGGGAAGTCCTTGGGCCGTGCGGTGTCCAAGGGCCGCCTGACCGAGGAGGGCGCCGCGCAGACCCTGGAGCGGATCACTCCGGCCGGTTCGCTGGACGCCTTCGCCGAGGTGGACCTGGCCGTGGAGGCCGTCGCCGAGGACCTGGCGGTCAAGCAGGAGCTGTTCGCTTCCCTGGACAAGGTCTGCAAGCCGGGCGCGGTGCTGGCCACGACCACCTCCTCGCTGCCGGTCATCGCGATCGCCCGCGTGACCTCGCGTCCCGAGGACGTGATCGGCATGCACTTCTTCAACCCGGCCCCGGCGATGAAGCTGGTCGAGGTGGTCCGGACCGTCCTGACGTCCGACGACGTGCACGCCACGGTCCGCGAGATCTGCGTCAAGGTGCGCAAGCACCCCGTGGACTGCGGCGACCGGGCCGGCTTCATCGTGAACGCGCTGCTGTTCCCGTACCTCAACAACGCGATCAAGATGGTCGAGCAGCACTACGCCGACATCGACCAGATCGACGCCGCGATGAAGCTGGGCGGCGGCTACCCGATGGGGCCGTTCGAGCTCCTCGACGTGGTCGGGCTCGATGTGTCGCTGGCCATCGAGAAGGTCCTGCACGCGGAGTTCCGCGACCCGGGCCTGGCCCCGTCCCCGCTGCTGGAGCACCTGGTGGCGGCGGGCTGCCTGGGCCGGAAGACCGGCCGCGGATTCCGTGAGTACGCCGCCCGCCGGTAATCCGTCGGGCCACGAGCCGGATGCGTGGGGAGGGCTGCTCGGGCCCGCCGGACCCTCACGGCGGGCCAACCCTCACGAGCCCAGTGCGGGCTCTCCCCCGCATCCACCCCTCTCCCACCCCCCGCAGGCGCGCTCCCCTGCACGAATGAAGTACTTTCGCTCTATGTCCCAGCCCGCCAAGACCTCGCCCCGCGCCGCCACGGCCTCCGACACACCCGAGAGTCCGGCCGGCACCAAGGCGGCCGCGCAGCGGCTCAAGATGCGCCGCGAGCTCGCCGCCGCGGCCATGGAGCTCTTCGCGACCAAGGGGTACGAGGCGACGACGGTCGACGAGATCGCGGCGACCGCCGGTGTGGCGCGCCGGACCTTCTTCCGGCACTTCCGGTCCAAGGAAGAGGCGATCTTCCCGGACCACGACGACACCCTGACCCGCGCCGAGGCCGTCCTGGACGTCGCCCCGGCGCACGAGCACCCGCTCGACACGGTGTGCCGCGGGATCAAGGAAGTCATGAAGATGTACGCCGCCTCGCCGGCGGTGTCGGTGGAGCGCTACCGGCTGACCCGCGAGGTACCGGCGCTGCGGGAGCGGGAGATCGCCTCGGTGGCCCGGTACGAGCGGCTGTTCACACGCTATCTGCTGGCCCACTTCGACGAGACCGATCACCACGACGGCAATGACGATCCGCTGCTGGCCGAGGTGGCCGCCTCGGCGGTCGTCACCGCCCACAACCACGTCCTGCGGCGCTGGCTGCGGGCGGGCGGCCAGGGGGACGTGGAGGCGCAGCTGGACCACGCCTTCTCGATCGTCCGGAACACCTTCGGCTCGGGCATCGGCGCGGGCCGCACCCTGGGTGCGGCGCCGGCCGCGCCGGCGGCCGTCCGTACGCAGGGCGAGGTGCTGGTGGCGGTGGCCCGCACGGACGCTCCGCTGGACGAGGTCATGCGGACCATCGAAGAGGCCCTGCGCCCGAAGTAGCCGAGAAGCACCACGCGCGACTCCCCCGGCTACCGCTGGGAGGTGCCAAGGGTCACAGCGGCCGCTCCCGTACCGGGGGCGGCCGCTTTCGTTTGTCCGGCTTGCCCCTACTCGCAGGTAACTTTGATCGATCATCGCTCATCGGTGCAGGTCAATCGGCAAATGAGAGAAAGTTTTGGCACGCGGTGCCTTGCCGGGTGACACGGGGTGCCATACGTTGAAGTCGTCCGGATGTCCCCGCGACCCACGCCCACACGGCGTGGAACGCGCCCCGGATTGCCTGCGTCACCAGGCACCGCGCGCCTCACCACGGGCGTAGCCCAGCAGCATCGCACCAGCCGGACCGACGGCACACACCACACCGCACCACGCACCCCGTTTACCTCAGCGCACCCTCATCAGCGCTAGCCGGAGGCTCACCGTGAAGGACATCCTGGACGCGATTCAGTCGCAGTCCGCCACCGCCGCAGACTTCGCAGCGCTGCCGCTGCCCGACTCGTACCGCGCGATCACCGTGCACAAGGACGAGGCGGAGATGTTCGCGGGGCTGACGACACGCGAGAAGGACCCGCGCAAGTCCCTCCACCTGGACAACGTCCCGGTGCCGGAGCTGGGCCCGGGCGAGGCCCTGGTCGCCGTTATGGCCTCCTCGGTCAACTACAACTCCGTGTGGACCTCGATCTTCGAGCCGGTCTCCACTTTCAGCTTCCTGGAGCGCTACGGGCGCCTGTCCGAGCTGACCAAGCGCCACGACCTGCCCTACCACGTCATCGGCTCCGACCTCGCGGGCGTCGTCCTGCGCACCGGCCCCGGCGTCAACGCCTGGAACCCGGGCGACGAGGTCGTGGCGCACTGCCTCTCGGTCGAGCTGGAGTCCTCCGACGGCCACAACGACACGATGCTCGACCCCGAGCAGCGCATCTGGGGCTTCGAGACCAACTTCGGCGGCCTGGCCGAGATCGCCCTGGTCAAGTCGAACCAGCTGATGCCCAAGCCCGACCACCTGAGCTGGGAGGAGGCCGCCTCCCCCGGTCTGGTCAACTCCACGGCCTACCGCCAGCTGGTCTCCCAGAACGGCGCCGGCATGAAGCAGGGCGACAACGTCCTGATCTGGGGCGCCAGCGGCGGCCTCGGCTCCTACGCCACCCAGTTCGCGCTGGCCGGCGGCGCCAACCCGGTCTGCGTGGTCTCCAGCCCCGAGAAGGCGGACATCTGCCGGGCCATGGGCGCCACCGCGGTCATCGACCGCAACGCCGAGGGCTACAAGTTCTGGAAGGACGAGCACACCCAGGACCCGCGCGAGTGGAAGCGCTTCGGCTCCAAGATCCGCGAGCTGACCGGCGGCGAGGACATCGACATCGTCTTCGAGCACCCGGGCCGCGAGACCTTCGGCGCCTCGGTGTACGTCACCCGCAAGGGCGGCACCATCACCACCTGCGCCTCGACCTCGGGCTACATGCACCAGTACGACAACCGCTACCTGTGGATGTCGCTGAAGCGGATCGTCGGCTCGCACTTCGCCAACTACCGCGAGGCGTGGGAGGCCAACCGCCTGATCGCCAAGGGCAAGATCCACCCCACCCTGTCGAAGGTCTACTCCCTGGAGGAGACCGGCCAGGCCGCCTACGACGTCCACCGCAACCTCCACCAGGGCAAGGTCGGCGTCCTCGCGCTGGCCCCCGAGGAGGGCCTGGGCGTCCGCGACCACGAGATGCGCGCCAAGCACCTCGACGCCATCAACCGCTTCCGCAACGTCTGAGACCGTTCAAAGGCCTAAGGGACAGCCTGAGATGACAGAGCGCCAGAAGGACCGTCCGTGGCTCATGCGGACGTACGCCGGCCACTCCACGGCCGAGGCGTCCAACGAGCTGTACCGCCGCAACCTCGCCAAGGGCCAGACCGGCCTGTCGGTCGCGTTCGACCTGCCGACGCAGACCGGCTACGACCCCGACCACATCCTCGCCCGCGGCGAGGTGGGCCGGGTCGGGGTCCCGGTCTCCCATCTGGGCGACATGCGGAGGCTGTTCCAGGACATTCCCCTGGAACAGATGAACACCTCGATGACGATCAACGCCACGGCCATGTGGCTGCTGGCGCTCTACCAGGTGGCCGCCGAGGAGCAGGGCGCGGACATCGCCCAGCTCCAGGGCACCACCCAGAACGACATCGTCAAGGAATACCTCTCGCGCGGGACGCACGTCTTCCCGCCGGGGCCGTCCCTGCGGCTGACGACGGACATGATCGCCTACACGGTCAACCACATCCCCAAGTGGAACCCGATCAACATCTGCTCGTACCACCTCCAGGAGGCCGGGGCCACCCCGGTCCAGGAGATCTCGTACGCGATGTCCACGGCGATCGCGGTCCTCGACTCGGTGCGCGACTCGGGCCAGGTGCCCGAGGAGCGCTTCGGCGAGGTCGTCGCCCGCATCTCCTTCTTCGTGAACGCGGGCGTCCGCTTCATCGAGGAAATGTGCAAGATGCGCGCCTTCGGCCGCATCTGGGACAAGGTCACCAAGGAGCGGTACGGCATCGAGAACGCGAAGCAGCGTCGCTTCCGTTACGGCGTCCAGGTCAACTCCCTGGGACTGACCGAGGCCCAGCCCGAGAACAACGTCCAGCGCATCGTGCTGGAGATGCTCGCGGTCACCCTCTCCAAGGACGCCCGCGCCCGAGCCGTGCAGCTGCCCGCCTGGAACGAGGCGCTGGGCCTGCCCCGGCCCTGGGACCAGCAGTGGTCGCTGCGCATCCAGCAGGTCCTGGCGCACGAGAGCGACCTGCTGGAGTACGAGGACATCTTCGCCGGATCCCACGTCATCGAAGCCAAAGTCGACTCCCTGGTCGCCGACTGCCTGGCCGAGATCGACCGGATCCAGGAGATGGGCGGCGCCATGGCGGCCGTCGAGTCCGGGTACCTGAAGGGCGAGCTGGTCGCCTCGCACGCCGAACGCCGGGCGCGGATCGAGGCCGGCGAGGACAAGATCGTCGGCGTCAACTGCTTCCAGCAGACCGAGGAGAACCCGCTCACGTCCGACCTGGACGGCGCCATCATGACGGTCGACGGCGCCGTGGAGGCGCTGACCGTGGAGCGCATCGGCCGCTGGCGCGCCGAGCGCCAGGAGTCCTCGGACCGCCAGGGGAACGGCGACCCGTTCGTCTTCCCCACCACCCAGCAGGCGCTGGAACGCCTCAAGGAGGCCGCGGCGGGCACCGAGAACCTCATGGAGGCCACGCTGGAGTGCGCCCGCGCGGGTGTCACCACCGGCGAGTGGTCCAGCGCCCTGCGCGAGGTGTTCGGCGAGTTCCGCGCCCCGACCGGGGTCTCCTCGGCCCCGGTGGCCGTCACCGCCGAGCCCGGCACGCCGATGCACGAGGTCCGCGAGAAGGTCTCCCGTACGGCCGACGAGCTCGGCTCGGGCCGGCTGCGCCTGCTGGTCGGCAAGCCCGGCCTCGACGGGCACTCCAACGGCGCCGAGCAGATCGCAGTCCGGGCCCGCGACGCCGGCTTCGAGGTGGTCTACCAGGGCATCAGGCTGACGCCGGAGGAGATCTCCTCCGCGGCGCTGGCCGAGGACGTGCACTGCGTGGGACTGTCCATCCTGTCCGGCTCGCACAGCGCTCTCGTCCCGGACGTCCTGGAACGCCTGCGGCTGGCGGGGGCGGGTGACATCCCGGTCATCGTCGGAGGCATCATTCCGAACGCCGACGCCGTGACGCTGAAGGCCGCGGGTGTCGCCGCGGTCTTCACGCCGAAGGACTTCGGCATCACGGAGATCATCGGCCGTATCGTCGACGAGATCCGCAAGGCCAACAAGCTCGCTCCCCTCGATATCGACAACGCACTCGTTGCAAGCACGGAGGTCCCCGCATGACCACGCCAGTCCACCCGGTGAACCGCCTTCGCCCGCGTCGCTCCTGCCTCGCGGTGCCCGGCTCGAACCCGCGGTTCCTGGAGAAGGCCCAGGGCCTGCCGGCCGACCAGGTCTTCCTGGACCTGGAGGACGCCTGCGCGCCGCTCGCCAAGGAAGGCGCCCGCCACACGATCGTGGACGCGCTGAACAACGGCGACTGGACCGGCAAGACCCGCGTCGTGCGCGTCAACGACTGGACCACCCACTGGACCTACCGTGACGTCATCACGGTCGTCGAGGGCGCCGGCCAGAACCTCGACTGCATCATGCTGCCGAAGGTCCAGGACGCCCAGCAGGTCGTGGCGCTCGACCTCCTGCTGACCCAGATCGAGAAGACCATGGGCTTCGAGGTCGGCAAGATCGGCATCGAGGCACAGATCGAGAACGCCAAGGGCCTGGTGAACGTCGACGAGATCGCCGCCGCCTCGCCGCGCCTGGAGACCATCATCTTCGGCCCGGCCGACTTCATGGCCTCGATCAACATGAAGTCCCTGGTCGTGGGCATGCAGCCGCCCGGCTACGGCGCGGACGCCTACCACTACATCCTGATGCGGATCCTGATGGCGGCCCGCATGCACAACCTCCAGGCGATCGACGGCCCCTTCCTCCAGATCCGCGACGTGGACGCCTACCGCGAGGTGGCCGGCCGGGCGGCGGCGCTGGGCTTCGACGGCAAGTGGGTCCTGCACCCGGGTCAGGTCGACGCGGCCAACGAGGTCTTCTCCCCCTCCCAGGAGGACTACGACCACTCCGAGCTGATCCTCGACGCGTACGACTGGTGCACCTCGGAGGCCGGCGGCAAGAAGGGCTCCGCGATGCTCGGCGACGAGATGATCGACGAGGCCAGCCGCAAGATGGCCCTGGTCATCGCGGGCAAGGGCCGCGCCGCGGGCATGCAGCGCACCACCAAGTTCGAGATCCCGGAGGCCTGACCGCCATGCAGTTCGGACGCACGTACGAAGAGTTCGAGGTCGGGGCGGTCTACAAGCACTGGCCCGGGAAGACGGTCACCGAGTACGACGACCACCTCTTCTGTCTGCTGACCATGAACCACCACCCGCTCCACATGGACAGCAATTACGCCGAGAACACCACGGACTTCGGCAAGAACGTGGTCGTGGGCAACTACATCTACTCACTGCTGCTCGGCATGTCCGTGCCGGACGTCTCCGGGAAGGCCATCGCCAACCTGGAGATCGAGTCCCTGCGGCACGTGGCGCCGACCTTCCACGGCGACACGATCTACGGCGAGACCACGGTCCTCGACAAGACCCCGTCGAAGTCGAAGAACGACCGCGGGATCGTCTACGTGGAGACCAAGGGCTACAAGCAGGACGGCACCCTCGTCTGCGTCTTCCGGCGCAAGGTGATGGTCCCGACCGAGACGTACATCAAGGAGCGCGGCGGCGAGCAGCCCGGCCGCCCCACGCTGAAGGAACAGGGGAAGTAGCCATGGCCCGACTCGCCCAGACCGCCGGGCTGACCGACGTCCAGCGGGAGATCCTCAAGACCGTCCGGGAGTTCGTCGACAAGGAGATCATCCCGGTCGCGACCGAGCTCGAGCACCGCGACGAGTACCCGCAGCAGATCGTCGACGGCCTCAAGGAACTCGGCCTCTTCGGCCTGATGATCCCGGAGGAGTACGGCGGCCTGGGTGAGTCGCTCCTCACCTACGCCCTGTGCGTCGAGGAGATCGCCCGCGGCTGGATGTCCGTCTCGGGCATCATCAACACCCACTTCATCGTGGCGTACATGCTCAAGCAGCACGGCACGCAGGAGCAGAAGGACCACTTCCTCCCGCGCATGGCCCTGGGCGAGGTGCGCGGCGCGTTCTCGATGTCGGAGCCGGCGCTGGGCTCGGACGTGTCGGCCATCTCCTCCAAGGCGGTGAAGGACGGGGACGAGTACGTCCTGAACGGCCAGAAGATGTGGCTGACGAACGGTGGCAGCTCCACCCTGGTGGCCGTTCTCGTCCGGAGTGACGAAGGACACCCCGAGGGCACCGCGCCGCACAAGTCGATGACGACCTTCCTCGTCGAGAAGGAGCCCGGCTTCGGTGAGGTGCGTCCCGGCCTGACCATCCCCGGCAAGATCGACAAGATGGGCTACAAGGGCGTCGACACGACCGAGCTCATCATGGACGGACTGCGCATTCCGGCCAATCGGGTCCTGGGAGGCCAGACCGGCCGAGGGTTTTACCAAATGATGGACGGCGTCGAGGTCGGCCGCGTCAACGTGGCGGCGCGTGGCTGCGGTGTCGCTCAGCGTGCTTTCGAACTGGGTGTCTCCTATGCCCAGCAACGTCACACTTTCGGCAAGGCGATCGCCGAGCACCAGGCGATTCAGTTCAAGCTGGCCGAGATGGCTACCAAGGTCGAAGCCGCCCATGCGATGATGGTCAATGCAGCACGTAAAAAGGACTCCGGGGAACGAAACGACCTCGAAGCAGGGATGGCGAAGTACCTCGCCTCCGAGTACTGCAAGGAGGTCGTCGAGGACGCCTTCCGTATCCACGGCGGATACGGCTTCTCGAAGGAGTACGAGATCGAGCGTCTCTACCGGGAGGCCCCGATGCTGCTGATCGGTGAAGGTACCGCCGAGATCCAGAAAATGATCATCGGGCGACGCCTGCTCGAGGAGTACCGGCTCCAGGGCTGAAAGTCCCTTTTGCAGCGAATCATCCATGGGTTCGTTGCGAAAGGATCACTGGCAGTGACTGGCTGGCGGTCATCGACTCGGCTTCTGGCTTGCCCAGTTGTTGCGTGCAACCGATAGCATTCCAGTAAAGCCGCCGTCCCGTCCCCCTATTTGCGGCGCGGCAATCACCCGCTACGAAGGTCATCCATGCCCCACAGCCAAACCTCTGCACCTCGCGACAGCCTCCTTGGCGTACGCCTCGCGCGCGGAGCATCGCCGTGGCTTCTGCCGACCGTCGCCACCGCGGCGCTCAGCCTCACCCGGGCCCGCAAGTCCGGACGCTGGGCCGCGGCGGCCGTGCCCGCCACCGCGCTCGCCGCGGGCATGCTGTGGTTCTTCCGCGACCCCGAGCGCGAGATCGCTCAGGGCCGTGTCATCTCCCCCGCCGACGGTGTGGTGCAGAGCATCATGCCGTGGAAGGACGGACGGACCCGGGTCGCGATCTTCATGAGCCCGCTGAACGTCCACGTCAACCGTGCGCCCCTCGCGGGCACGGTGACGTCCGTGGAGCACATCCCCGGCGGATTCGTCCCGGCGTTCAACAAGGAGAGCGAGAACAACGAGCGCGTTGTCTGGCACTTCGACACCGAACTCGGTGACATCGAGATGGTGCAGATCGCCGGCGCCGTCGCGCGTCGCATCGTCCCGTACCTGCCGGCCGGCACCAAGGTGGAGCAGGGCGAACGCATCGGTCTGATCCGCTTCGGCTCCCGCGTCGACATCTACCTCCCCGAGGGCGTCGAGGTCGCGGTCGAGGTCGGTCAGGCCACCACCGCGGGGGTGACACGAATTGACCGTGACTGACCCTGAGACTCCGGCCGCGGGCTGGGTTCCCGAACCTGCCGAGGAGGAGTCCGCCGAGGACGACATGCCGCTCTCGCTGCGGCTGTCGATAGCGGACACCCTCACCCTCGGTAACGCGACGTGCGGATTCATGGCGGTGTACTTCACCACCACCGGAATCCTCATTCCGCACCTCACCGGCAGTGGCGAGTCGGGCATGGCCCGTAACAGCGCCGCAACGGCAGTGATACTGATGCTGCTCGCCGCGGTTTTCGACCTCTTCGACGGCATCGTGGCCCGCAAGCTGCGCAGCTCGCCGATGGGTGCCGAGCTGGACAACCTGTCCGACCTGATCAGCTTCGGCCTCGCACCGGCCTACTTCGTGCTCGTCTACGGCATGGTCGCCGTCGACGCGCACCAGAAGATGTCGGCGCTGGCCGCGATCGTCGTACTGCTCGCCGTGGTGCTCAGACTCGCGAGATTCAGCTGCGTGACGATGAAGGACGGCATGTTCCAGGGCATGCCGAGCCCCTTCGGCGCGCTGACGGTCGTCTCGATCGTCCTGCTGGAGCTCCCGTTCGTCCCGACGCTGCTGGCGATCATCGGAGTGGCCTGGCTGATGGTGAGCCGGGTCGAGTACCCGAAGCCGCGGGGTGTCCTCGCGGTGGCGATGCTGTGCTGGATCATCAGCGCGATGGGGCTCCTGGCGGCCTGGGCGTTCGACGCCCCGGGCGGTCAGCTGCTGCTCCAGACGGGCTGCGCCCTGCAGATCGCGATGGCGGCGACCATTCCGCTGTTCGCGACCACCCGGAAGGCGAACACCTTCCGGCACAACCGCCGCGAAGCCCGAGCCGCGACGCTGCGCTAGCTGTACCGGAGAAGGCCCCCGGATGCCGATGGCATCCGGGGGCCTTCTGCCGTTCCCGGACCCCCCGCCGGGCACCCGGCCCGGACGTAGCCTTGATGTCGGAAAACCGCCAGCCGGCGGTGCGTCGACCCCGGATCCTGGAGCCATGCACACCGACACCGAGCGCTGCGTAAGGGCCGTGCAGTCGAAGGACGCCCGCTTCGACGGCTGGTTCTTCACCGCCGTTCTGACCACCCGGATCTACTGCCGGCCCAGCTGCCCCGCCGTGCCGCCGAAGGTCGCGAACATGACCTTCCTGCCCAGCGCCGCCGCCTGCCAGCAGGCAGGGTTCAGGGCCTGCAAGCGGTGCCGGCCCGACACGAGCCCCGGCTCGCCCGAGTGGAACGCACGGGCCGATGCCGTGGCCCGCGCCATGCGGCTGATCCGGGACGGGGTCGTGGACCGGGAGGGCGTGCCGGGCCTGGCGACCAGGCTGGGATACTCCGCCCGCCAGGTCGAACGGCAGCTCAACGCCGAGCTGGGGGCCGGGCCGCTCGCCCTGGCAAGGGCCCAGCGCGCCCAGACCGCCCGGCTGCTCATCGAGACCTCCGAGCTGCCCATGGGCGATGTGGCCTTCGCCTCCGGGTTCTCCTCCATCCGGACCTTTAACGACACGGTCCGCGAGGTCTTCGCCCTGTCCCCCAGCGAGCTGCGGGTGCGGGCCGTGAAGGCCAGCCGCAACAAGAACGCCCCGCCCAGGATCCCCGGGACGATAAGCCTGCGGCTGCCGTTCCGGGCCCCGCTGAACCCCGACAACCTCTTCGGGCACCTCGCCGCGACCGCGGTCCCGGGGGTCGAGGAGTGGCGTGACGGCGCCTACCGCCGCACCCTGCGCCTGCCGTACGGCACCGGCGTGGTCGCTCTGACCCCGCAGCCCGACCACATCGGCTGCCGCCTCGCCCTGACCGACCTGCGCGACCTCACCATCGCCATCAGCCGCTGCCGCTGGATGCTCGATCTGGACGCCGACCCGGAGGCTGTCGACGAGCAGCTGCGCCGCGACCCGCTGCTGGCCCCGCTCGTGGACAAGGCTCCCGGGCGCCGGGTTCCCCGTACGGTCGACGCGGCGGAGTTCGCCGTACGGGCGGTGCTGGGGCAGCAGGTGTCCACCGCGGCCGCCCGCACGCACGCCTCCCGGCTGGTCACCGCGTACGGCGAGCGGGTGGAGGACCCGCTGGGCGGGCTGACCCACCTCTTCCCCTCCCCGCAGGCGCTCACTGAACTGGACCCGGATGCGCTGGCCCTGCCGCGCAGCCGGCGCGCCACGCTCACCACCCTGGTCTCGGCCCTCGCCGACGGCTCGCTGCCCCTCGGCTTCGACAGTGACTGGGACGGCGCGCGGGCGCAGCTGTCGGCGCTGCCCGGCTTCGGCCCCTGGACCACCGAGGTGATCGCGATGCGGGCGCTCGGCGACCCGGACGCGTTCCTTCCGTCCGATCTGGGGGTCCGGCGGGCGGCGCAGGGGCTCGGGCTGCCGTCCACGCCCTCGGCGCTGACCGCGCGGGCGGCCGCGTGGCGGCCGTGGCGTGCGTACGCCGTCCAGTACCTGTGGGCCACGGACGCCCACCCCATCAACCACCTGCCCGCCTGAGGAGCACCAGCGATGCGATCCACCATGAACGCCGCCAAGCGGCACACCGTCGTCGACAGCCCGTACGGCCCGCTGACGCTGGTCGCCACGGACGGGGTCCTCAGCGGCCTGTACATGACCGGGCAGCGCCACCGGCCCGCCGAGGAGTCCTTCGGAGAGCGGGTGGACGCCGCCGAGGAGCCGTTCCCCGAAGTGGTGCGCCAGCTGGACTCGTACTTCGCCGGGGAGCTCACCGAGTTCGACCTCCCGCTCCGCCTGGAGGGCACCGATTTCCAGCGCAGCGTCTGGGACCAGCTCGTACGGATCCCGTACGGCAAGACCTGGTCGTACGGGGAGCTCGCGGCCAGGCTGGGCAAGCCCAACGCCTCGCGCGCGGTGGGTCTGGCGAACGGGAAGAACCCGGTGGGAATCATCGTGCCCTGCCACCGCGTGATCGGCGCGTCGGGCGGGATGACGGGCTACGGCGGCGGGGTGGACCGCAAGGTGCGCCTGCTGGCCTTCGAGTCCGGTGAGGGTGCCTGAGCGCTCCGCATGCGGACCTCATGAAGCGGTTGTATCAATGAGATACCGCTACATGATCGGAGTCGGGCATGGACGACTATCCGCTTCTCAACATCTTCTGGACGATGCTGTACCTGTTCCTGTGGATCATGTGGTTCTTCCTGCTCTTCAAGATCATCACGGACATCTTCCGTGACCACAGCCTCGGCGGCTGGGGGAAGGCGGGATGGCTGATCTTCGTACTCCTGCTGCCCTTCCTCGGCGTGTTCGTCTACCTGATCGCCCGGGGCAAGAGCATGGGCGAACGCGACCTGAAGCAGGTCCAGGAGAACGAGGCCGCCTTCCGGGACTACGTCCAGAAGACGGCGGGCTCCGGCGGCGGCAGTGCGGACGAGCTGCACAAACTGTCCGCGCTCAAGGACAAGGGCGACATCACGCAGGAGGAGTTCGACCGCGCCAAGGCCAAGCTCCTGGCCTGACCCCGCGGGGTCAGACGACGAGGAGCGGGACGAGCAGCGCGAAGGCGGCGCCCGCCTCCACGGCGTAGCTGTACAGCGAGGGGTGCTGGACCGGGGCGGCGAGCAGGACCACGCTCTGCTGGGCGGCGGCGGCCGCCACCCAGTCGGCGTCGGCGCCGAGGTTGCCCTGGTACCAGCCCTCGCAGGAGCCGGGTCCGGTGACGGCGAGGAGGTCGTCCTCGCGGCGGTAGAAGGCCTGCCAGCCGGCGGCCGGTGCGGACCAGGCCTCGAAATCGGTGAACTGCGCCCAGCCGCCCTCGCGTATCGCGGTGTCGAACATCCAGACCGGGGTTCCCTCCGGGGTCACCTCACCGCCGGCCTGCTGGTCGGTGGTGAAGTGCACCATGGGGAGGGCGTCGGGCCCGTCGGCGGTGCTGGGCCACGCGTACATCGTGATCATCTGCTGATTCTGTCCTGGTCGAAGTAAGCCCGGTGTTACGGGGCGGCCGGGCGCCGGCCGTTCTCCAGTTCCGCCGTTCCCTCGCCCGACTGCAGGATCCGGTACGCCTCCTGGGTGCGCAGTCCGAGCGATCCGAGCAGGTACGTGGTGAGTTCGGCCGGCTCGACCAGCCGCCAGGAGATCAGTTCGTCCTCCTGGAGCACGATCGAGGCGAGCTGGGCGTCGTCGAGCACACCCCCGTCGTAGACGTACGCGACCACCGGCGGGCGGCCGGTGCCCAGCACCCAGTCCACGGCGAGGAGGCGGCCCAGCGGCAGGTCGAGGCCGATCTCCTCGGCGCTCTCGCGACGGGCGGCGGCGCGCGGTGACTCGCCCTGGTCCGACTCGATGGTGCCGCCCGGCAGGGCCCAGCCCTCGCGGTAGTTGGGCTCGACAAGCAGGACCCGTCCGGCGGTGTCCCGGTAGAGCGCGGCCGCGCCGGCCAGCACCCGGGGCAGGCTCGCGATGTACGTGGCGTAGTCATCCGTGGTGGTCACCCGGCCACCCTACCGAGATCAGGGCCGCGACCCGCCGGTACCGTCCTCGCGGTCGCCTCCCCGGGACGCGGCGACGCGTCGCAGGCGGTGGTGTCCGGTCGTCCCCTGTTCGGTGAGGGCGTCTCCGACCATGGCCCGGACCGCGTCCCGCATGCCGTGCAGGGGGTGGTGGCGGGCGGGTCCGGCGCCGGGGTCCGTGCGGAGTTCCTTCACCAGGGCCCAGCAGAGCAGCAGCATGACGACGACGAAGGGCAGGGCGACCAGGATGGTGGCGGTCTGCAGCGACTTGAGGCCGCCCGCGACGAGCAGGACGGCGGCGACGGCGGCCATCAGCACGCCCCAGGTGACGACGAGCCAGGTGGGCGGGTTGAGGGAGCCGCGGCTGGTGAGCGAGCCCATCACCAGGGAGGCCGAGTCGGCGCTGGTGACGAAGTAGGTCATGACCAGGACCATGGCGACCCATGAGGTGACCGCGGAGAGCGGCAGGGCGTCCAGCATCGCGAAGAGCGAGGCCTCCGTACCGTCCTTGATCTTGACGGCGAAGTCCACGGCGCCGGTGGAGTCGAGGCGGATGGCGGTGCCGCCCATCACGCAGAACCAGATGACGGTGGCCCCGCTGGGGACGAGCAGCACGCCGATCAGGAACTCGCGGATGGTGCGGCCGCGCGAGATGCGGGCAATGAAGGTGCCGACGAACGGGGCCCAGGAGAGCCACCACGCCCAGTAGAAGATCGTCCACGCGCCCAGCCACTTGGAGTCGGTGAAGGCACCGGTGCGGCTGGCCATCGGCAGCAGTTCGTGCAGGTAGCCGCCGATGCTGGAGGGGATCACGTCGAGGATGTAGACGGTGGGGCCGAGCACGAAGACGAAGAGCATCAGGACGGCGGCCAGCACGAGGTTGATGGTGCTGAGCCACTTCACGCCCTTGTGCAGGCCGGAGAAGGCGGAGAGGACGAAGGCCGCCGACAGGGAGCCGATGATGATCAGCTCCAGGGTGACGGAGTCCTCGACGCCGGTCGTGAGGTTCAGCCCCTTGGAGACCTGGAGCGCGCCGAGACCGAGGCTGGTGGCGGTGCCGAAGACCGTGGCGAACACCGCCAGCAGGTCGATGGCCCGGCCGGCCGGGCCGCCCGCCCGTTCCTCGCCGATCAGGGGGACGAAGGCGGAGCTGAGGCGGTTGCCGCGGCCCTTGCGGAAGGTCGCGTAGGCCAGGGCGAGGCCGGCGATGCCGTAGATCGCCCAGGGGGTGAGGGTCCAGTGGAAGAAGGAGTACTCCATGGCCGCGAGGGCGGCGGCGCCGGTGGCGGGGGCCGCCCCGGAGGCCGGGGGCGGGGCCAGGTAGTGGGTGAGGGGCTCCCCCACCCCGTAGAACATCAGGCCGATGCCCATGCCGGCGCTGAACATCATCGCGATCCACGCGAGGTTGGTGAACTCCGGCTCGGAGTCGTCGGCGCCGAGCCGGATCCGGCCGAAGCGGCTGATGGCGAGCACGACGCACATGACGAGGAAGACATCGGCTGCGATCACGAACAGCCAGGCGAAGTTGCCCAGCACCCAGGAGAGCGCGGTGCCCGAGGCGGTGTCGAAGGAGTCCTTGCCCAGTGCCGCCCAGGCGACGACGGCCAGCACGGCGATCACACCCACGGTGACGACGACGTGGTCGGGGGTGCCGTCCGCGGGACCGTCGGATCCGCCTCCGGGGGTGTCCGGACGTGGCTGTTCCAGTGATTCCGCGCTCATGCGGCCACACTATGCAGGCGTATATCCCGATTTAGGGGCATGCCGCGCCGGGTGTGGCCCAGGCCACTCATGGGCATAGGAGGATCCTCCGGATAAGCTCATGGCGGCGCGACTGCACTGTTCGATAGCAAGGGAATAGCAAGGTGACGGACGGAGCAGTAACTGAGACCGCGCGCGTGCTCATCGCCGCGGACAAATTCAAGGGCTCGCTCACGGCCGTTCAGGTCGCGGAGCGGGTCACGGCCGGACTCCGCAGGGCCGTACCGGACGTGGAGATCGAGACCCTCCCCGTCGCGGACGGCGGCGACGGAACGGTCGCGGCAGCCGTGGCAGCCGGCTTCGAACGCCGGGAGGTACGGGTCACCGGACCCCTCGGCGACCAGGTCACGGCCGCTTTCGCGCTGCGCGGAGGCACCGCGGTGGTCGAGATGGCGGAGGCCTCCGGGCTGCAGCTGCTGCCGGCCGGCACCTTCGCCGCGCTGACGGCGACCACGTACGGCTCGGGCGAGCTCCTCAAGGCCGCGCTGGACGCGGGCGCGCGCTCGATCGTCTTCGGCGTGGGCGGCAGCGCCACCACCGACGGCGGCGCCGGCATGCTGGCCGCGCTCGGTGCGGTGTTCCTGGATGCGAACGGCGAACCGGTCGGTCCGGGCGGTGGCGCGCTGGCCGAGCTGGCCTCGGCCGACCTGTCCGGCGTCGACCCGCGCTTCGCGGAGGTGGAGTTCGTCCTCGCGAGCGACGTGGACAACCCGCTGACCGGCCCGAAGGGCTGCGCGGCGGTCTACGGCCCGCAGAAGGGCGCTTCGCCCGAGGACGTGGCGACGCTCGACGCGGCGCTGGCGCACTTCGCGGTGGTGCTGGAGAAGTCGATCGGCGCGAAGGCCGCCGAGTGCGCGGTGCTGCCGGGTGCGGGTGGCGCGGGCGGCATCGGCTACGGAGCCCTGCTGCTCGGCGCGACGTTCCGTCCCGGCATCGAGCTGATGCTGGAGGTGCTGGGATTCGCCCCCGCGCTGGAGCGGGCCACGCTGGTCATCACCGGTGAGGGCTCCCTGGACGAGCAGACCCTGCACGGCAAGGCACCGGCGGGTGTCGCGGCCGCGGCGCGCGCCGCGGGCAAGCCGGTGGTGGCGGTCTGCGGCCGGCTGCTGCTGACCCAGGAGGCCCTGGAGGGGGCCGGTATCCGCAAGGCGTACCCGCTCACGGACCTGGAGCCCGACCCGGCCAGGTCCATCCCGAACGCGGGTCCCCTGCTGGAGCAGGTCGCGGCCAACATCGCCGCCGACGTGCTCTGACGCGGCCGCCACCTCCGAGGGCCCCGCCCCCACCACCCCGGGGCGGGGCCCTCACCTGTCCCGACCCCGCCGGGCGATCCGGCCTCGCCACATCCAGCCCCTCCGGCGTTTGAGCAGGGGGCACCTCCCAGCGGTAGCTGGGGGAGGGTCCGGGCAGAGCCCGGTGCCCGGCGGAGCCGGGTTTCCTGGGGCTCCGCCCCAGACCCCGCGCCTCAAACGCCGGCGAGGCTGGAATTGGCCCGGCCGAGGCTTCGGGCGGGGCTAGCCGAGGAGGTCGGCCGTGGTGATCACGCGGGCGAAGCCGCCGCCATCGAGGTTCACCGCGGTGGCGGTGGCGAGCTCGTCCGCCGTCAGGGCGAGGCCCGCCGGCCCGGCGAGGTCGAAGGTGTGGGTGGCGTCCAGCGGGACCAGCACGTCGAGGCCCAGGTTCCCCGCCATCCGCGCCGTGGTCTCGACGCACATGTTCGTCTGGATGCCGACCACCACCACCTGGCCGATGCCCCGGGCGGTGAGCCAGTCGGCCAGGTCCGGAGTGCCGTAGAAGGCGGAGTTCACGGTCTTGGTGATCACCAGCGCCCCCTCGCGCCGCTTCTCGACCAGGTCCTTGAAGCCGTACCCGGGGTGGTCCGGGGCCAGGACGGAGCCCGGCTGCACCGACGCGTGCTGCACGAGGACCACGGGGCGGCCGGCCGCCCGCCAGTCGTCCATCAGGGCGGCGATGTTGTCCTCCGCCGCCGGGTTGTTGCGCGGGCCCCAGAAGGACTCCTCGTCGAAGCCCTTCTGCACGTCGATGACCAGCAGGGCACTGTTGGGGGCGATCTCGATCGCGGTCGTCGTCATGGCTCCATGCTGTCCGCCGGGCCGCAGGCCCGACAGCGGCTGCGTGGCCCCGTACCGATGGGATCCTGCCAGGATGGCAGTCTGGTCCCCTGGCACACTGGCCGCATGCGCCGCGTCGCGATCGTCGTCCAGCCCGGTATCCGCAGCTTCGACCTCGCCGTCATCACCGAGGTCTGGGGCCCGGACCGCAGCCGCGCCGGGGTGCCCGGCTTCGAGCTCCGCCGGTGCGCCGTGGAACCCGGTCCGATCCCGCTGCCCGGCGGGCTGACCCTGGCCCCCGACCGCGGGCTCGACTGGCTGGCCGCGGCGGACCTGGTCGTCGTACCGGCGCTGGCCGAGCCCGCCGACCCGACCCCCGAGCCGGTCCTCGCCGCCCTGCGCGAGGCGCACGGCCGGGGCGTGCCGATCGCCGCCCTGTGCGCCGGGGCGTTCATCCTGGCGGAGGCCGGTCTGCTGGACGGCCGCCGCGCGGTCACCCACTGGTGGCTGGCCCCCGAGCTCGCCGCCCGCTACCCGGGGATCCTGGTGGAGGAGGCCCCGCTCTACGTCGAGGACGGCGGGCTGTGGACCTCCGCCGGGGTGGCCTCCGGCATCGACCTGTGTCTGCACCTCGTGCGGCAGGCTCACGGCGCCGAGGCCGCCGCCGCCATCGCCCGCTCC
Source organism: Streptomyces sp. NBC_00029 (assembly GCF_045160505.1). NCBI lineage: Bacteria > Bacillati > Actinomycetota > Actinomycetes > Kitasatosporales > Streptomycetaceae > Streptomyces > Streptomyces sp. NBC_00029. Next base: position 7,106,901 of record NZ_CP108292.1, on the reverse strand, counting down.
ATGGTGACGGGCCCCTTCCGCACCGGGGACCACGCCCAGTACCTGGACCGGCCCGTCCCTGCCGCGGACCGGACCGCCGAGGCACTGGCCGCCGTACGGGAGCGCGCCCTGCGCTCGCTGCACGAGCCCCTGTCGGTGGCCACCATGGCCGGCTGGGCCGGGATGTCCCCGCGTTCCTTCGCCCGGCACTTCGCCGCCGCCACCGGCACCACCCCGCACCGGTGGCTGCTCGGACACCGTCTGGACGCCGCCCGCAAGCTGCTGGAACGCACCGATCATCCGGTGCCGGAGGTGGCCCGCCGGGCCGGTTTCGCCAGCGAGGTCACCTTCCGCCAGCACTTCACCTCCCACGTCGGCCTCGGTCCCCGGGCGTACCGTGCTGCCTCCTGTGCACCGGCAGCCGCACCAAACCCTCCGGACAGTGTTAGAAAGGGCTCATGACCGGACGTTTTGGTCGCCAGCCGACCGGGTGGGGTTCGCGCCTGCCCGCGCGCCCGGTCCGGTGGGCGCACAGCGTCGCGGGTCAGGTCTTCGCCCTCCAGGCGGTGATCGTGGTCCTGCTGATCGCCGCCGCCTCGGCGGCCCTGGTGCTGCAGGCCCAGTACGACAGCCTGCGCGACGCCCGCCACCGCTCGCTCGCGGCGGCGGAGGCCTTCTCGCACTCCCCCGGTATCGCGTCGGCGCTGAGGGCGGCGGATCCGACCGCCGTGCTGCAGCCGCTGGCCGAGGCCGCCCGCCGGGGCTCGGGCGTCGACTTCATCGCCGTGATGGACATCAAGGGGGTCCGCTACACCGACTCCCGGCCCGAGCTGATCGGACAACGGGCCACGGGCGACCTCAGCCGGGCCATCGCCGGGAAGGCCTTCACCGAGACCTTCACGGGCGAACCGAGCGACGCCGTCCGGGCGGTCGTGCCGGTACGGGACGCCGACGGCACGGTCGTCGGCCTGGTCGGCACCGGCATAGAGGTCGAGAACGTCGCCCAGGTGGTCGAGGGCCAGCTCCCGCTCCTGCTCGGCGCCGCCGCGGGCGCCCTGGTGCTCGGCACCGGCGGCGCCGCCCTGGTCAGCGGCCGGCTGCGGCGTCAGACCCGCGGCCTGGGCGCCGCCGAGATGACCCGGATCAACGAGCACCACGAGGCCGTGCTGCACGCCGTGCGCGAGGGCGTGGTCATCATCGACGCCGACCAGGGGCTCGTCCTGGCCAATGACGAGGCCCGCCGGCTCCTCGCCCTGCCGCCCGACGCCGAGGGCAGGTACGTCGCCGACCTCGGCCTCGACGAGCGCACCACCGAACTGCTCGTCTCCGGCCGGGTCGTGACCGACCACGTGCACCTGGCGGGCGACCGGCTGCTCGCGGTCAACGTACGGCCCACCAAGGAGTACCGGGGCATGCCCACGGGCAGCGTCGTGACCCTGCGCGATTCCACCGAGCTCGCCGCGCTCTCCGGCCGGGCCGAGGTGGCCCGCGGCCGGCTCCAGCTGCTGTACGACGCCGGTGTGCGGATCGGTACGACCCTGGACGTGGTGCGGACCGCGGAGGAGCTGTCGGAGGTCGCCGTCCCCCGGTTCGCGGACTTCGTCACGGTGGAGCTGCTGGAGCCGGTGCTGCACGGGGACGAGCCCTCGTCGGTCAACGGCGTCTACACGGAGATGCGCCGGGCGGCCATCACCGGCATCCGCCCCGACTCGCCGCTCCAGCCGGTCGGCGACATCATCCGCTTCGTGGTGCCGACGGCGCCGATGGCGGCTGCCCTGGACGCCGGGCACGCGGTGCTCGCGGCCGATCTGAACGCGGCCATGGGCTGGCGGGCCCAGGACTCCCAGGGCACCCGCGTGGCACTGGACTACGGGCTGCACTCGCTGATCTCCGTACCGCTCCGGGCCCGGGGCGTGGTCCTGGGCATGGCGAACTTCTGGCGGGCGGCCGACACCCCGGAGGCCTTCGACGAGGAGGACCGTTCCTTCGCGACCGAGCTGGGTGCGCGCGCGGCCGTGTCCATCGACAACGCCCGTCGCTTCACCCGTGAGCACGCGATGGCCGTGACGCTCCAGCGCAGTCTCCTGCCCCGGGTGCTGCCCGCCCAGAACGCCGTGGAGGTGGCCTACCGCTACCTGCCCGCGACGGCGGGGGTGGGCGGGGACTGGTTCGACGTGATCCCCCTGCCGGGCGGCCGCGTGGCCCTGGTCGTCGGCGACGTCGTCGGGCACGGGGTGCACGCGGCGGCCACCATGGGCCGGCTGCGGACCGCGGTGCACAACTTCTCCACCCTGGACCTGCCGCCCGACGAGCTGCTCGGGCACCTCGACGAGCTGATCAACCGGATCGACCAGAACGAGAGCGGGATCGGGAACGGGGAGGGGACGGACGAGGACCTCTCGGACGGGGTGTCCGAGCCGGCCGGGGTCACCGGCGCCACCTGCCTCTACGCGGTCTACGACCCGGTCGCCGGGCGGTGTCTGATGGCCAGCGCCGGTCACCCCGGGCCCGCGCTGATCCGGCCCGGCGGGGACGTCGAGTTCCCCGAGCTGCCGGCCGGGCTGCCACTGGGCGTCGGTGGCATGCCCTTCGAGGCCGCCGAGTTCACGCTCCCGGAGGGGAGCCGGCTGGTGCTGTTCACCGACGGCCTGGTGGAGGATCGCAACCGGGACTTCGACTCCGGTCTGCGGCTGCTGGGCGAGACCCTGGACCGGCCCGGCCGCAGCCCCGACGAGGCCTGTGCGGACGTGCTCGCCACGATGCTGTTCCCGGTGCCGAGCGACGACATCGCCCTGCTGATCGCCGACACCCGGCGGCTGGAGGCCGACCGGATCGCCGAGTGGGAGGTGCCCGGCGATCCCTCGGCCGTCTCGCGGGTGCGCAACGCGGGCGCGGCGCAGCTCGTCGCGTGGGGGCTGGAGGACATCTCCTTCACCACCGAGCTGATCCTCAGCGAGCTGATCACCAACGCCATCCGGTACGGGAGCGCGCCCGTGCGGGTCCGTCTGCTGCGCGACCGCAGCCTCATCTGCGAGGTCTCCGACGGCAGCAGCACCTCGCCGCACCTGCGGTACGCGGCCACCACCGACGAGGGCGGGCGCGGACTGTTCCTCGTCGCGCAGTACGCCGACCGGTGGGGCACCCGTTACACGGAGCGCGGCAAGGTCATCTGGGCCGAACTGCCGCTGACCGGGGGCCCTGAGCCGGAGGCCGCGGATCCGCTGGACCTGGACGCGCTGGAGGACCTGGCCTGGTGAGCCGGTCCGCAGGTCGGCCCGCGGTCACGTCTGCCGGGCGCGGGCCAGCAGTACCGCCACGTCGTCCTGCTGGGCGCACGGCAGGAGCGCCCGCAGGATCCCGTCGCACAGCCGCCCCAGGGGCTGCTCCACCCGGCGCAGGGCTCCTGCCAGCTGGGCCATCCCCTGGTCGAGGTCGCGGTCCCTGGCCTCGATGAGGCCGTCGGTGTAGAGCACGAGCAGGCTTCCCGGGGGCAGCCGTACCTCCTCGGTGCGGAAGTCCTGTCCGCCCGCGCCCAGCGGGGTTCCGGGCGGGCCGTCGAGGAAGGTGATGCTGCCGTCGGTGGCGACCACGGCGGGCGGCGGGTGGCCGGCGCGCGCGACCGCGCACACGCCTGACGCCGCGTCGTGGACGGCGTACACGCAGGTGGCCATCTCGTCCTCGCCCAGGTCGGCCACGACGGCGTCGAGGGAGCGCAGCAGCTGTGCCGGCGGTACGTCGTGGCGCGCGAGGGTCCGTACGGCTGTCCGCAGCTGCCCCATGACGGCCGCGGCGTGGACCCCGTGGCCCATGACGTCCCCGATGACCAGCCCGGTCCGGCCGCCGGGCAGCGGGATGGCGTCGTACCAGTCCCCGCCGACGTCGTGGTCGCTGGCGGGCAGGTAGCGCCCGGTAAGTTCGAGGCCCGGGACCTCGGGCAGCGCGCTGTTGGTGAGGCTGCGCTGGAGGGTCAGGGCCGCCTGGCGCTGCAGGGTGTACATCCGGGCGTTGTCGATGTTGAGGGCCGCGCGGGCGACCAGTTCGTCGACGAGGACGCAGTCCTCCTCGTCGAAGGGCTCGCGTTCGCGCGTGCGCGTCACGGCTACCGCGCCCAGCACCGTGCCTCGGGCGACCAGCGGGACGAGCCGGGCCGAGCCCAGGGTGGCGAGGTAGCTGCGCAGTGCCTCGGCCCGCGGGGAGGTGATCAGGGCCGGGATGTCGGACAGGTAGAGGTTCATCGGCCGGCCTTCGGAGATGACCTGCTCGTAGGTGGTGCCCGTGGGGATCTGGAAGGTCTGGCCGGCGGCGAGTTTCGCGGTGGGGGCCGTCGGGTCGGGAAAATGGGCCGCCAGGCGGCGCAGGACACCGCGGGTGGAGGCGGCGGGGACCGGGCCCTCGTCGGGGCCCAGGACGGCTTCCAGCAGCTGTACGTCGGCCGAGTCCGCGAGCTGCGGGACCAGGACGTCCACGATCTCCTGGGCGGTCTGGTGGAGGTCCAGGGTCGTGCCGATGCGGGTGCCCGCCTCGGCGAGCAGGGCGAACCGGTGGCGGGCCCGTTCGGCGTCGGCCTGGGCCTGCTGGCCCTCGGTGATGTCGATGAGCGAGGCGATCACGCCGAGCGCCCGGCCGGAGCCGTCCAGCAGTGGGGCGTAGGAGCAGGACCAGGTCCGGTCGTTCTCGGGGTCGGCGGGCGTGCGGCCGGTGCGGCGGACGTCGACGACGGCGGTGCCCCGGTCGAGGACCTGCCGCATCGTGGCCTCCAGTGCGACGGCGTTGACGCCGGGCACCACCTCGGTGAGCCGTTTGCCGAGGTGCTCGGCGGCGGAGACGCCGTTCATCCGGGCCAGGGCGTCGTTGACGCGCAGGAAGCGCAGGTCGGTGCCGAGGGTGGCGAGGCCGATGGGCGACTGGGTGAACAGGCTCTGGAGGGCGGCGAGGGAGTCCCGCATGTGGAGCACCTCGGAGGTCTCCACGGCGATGAGCAGCGCCCCCATCCGGCCCTGCGGGTCGACGGCGGGGACGATCCACATCTCCATCGGGACGCGGTGGCCGTCGCGGTGGCGCACGGGCAGGGTGCCGACGACGGTCTCGCCGGACTGGACGCGGCGGGTCAGCTGCTCGGCGAGCTCGTGGTTGGCCTCGGGCACGAGTACGGCGGCGCCGGGCAGGCCGATGATGTCCTCGGGGCGGTGCCCGAGGAGGTCCTGGGCGGCCAGCGACCACTCCACGATGCGCCCGTCGGCGTCCTCCCGCCACAGCGCGATCGGCAGCAGCTCGCGGAGTACGCCCGCGTACCCGACAGCCGCCGCCGGCGGATCGGGCACCTCGCTCGTCGACTGGTAAGTGTCCAACGCACCGACCTCACCCCGGGGGGCCTGATTCCTACCGATTCACCCTATCCGAGGCATGGACTCGGGGCTCTGTGTCGGCCGCCGGTCCCGGCGGTCGGCGGCCCGGCCGCCGGGAGGGGACCTGCGGGCGCCGCGCGTGGCGGGGAGGGTTCATACGACCACCACGTCGACGGAGGCCACGGGGTTGCAGCCGTAGCCGCCGGCGTTCCACGGGGCCGTGGCCGGCTGTACGTCGCCGTGGGCGTCGGTGGCACGGGACAGCAGCCGGTACGGGCCGGGCCGCTGCGGCGTCCACCGGTACGACCAGGCGCTCCAGCCGTAGGGGCCGGGGGCCGGTTCCAGGACGGCCTCGTGCCAGCCGCGCTCGTGGTGGCTGTCGTCCTCCTCCTCGTACTCGGCGCGCACCCCGACGCCCAGCAGCGGCACACCGCCGCCCGACCAGGCCCGGCCGCGGACGAGCGTCTCGTGGCCGCGGCGTACGGCCGTGTCCGGTTCGGGCTCGGTGATGAGCGACTTGACCCGCACGGCGGCCACCGGCCCGTCCGGGGTGCCGCGCGAGGCCACGTAGCTGTACTGCTCGGTCTGGAAGACGCCGGTGAACGGCCGGGTGACGGCCCGTGCCCCTACCAGCCACTTCACGTCGGCGACGGCGTAGCGCCCGGGGACCACCAGCCGGACCGGCGCCCCGTGCTCGGGGGCGAGCGGCTCGCCGTTCATGCGGGTGACGAGGAGGGTGTCCGGGTGGAGGGCGACGGCGAGCGGGATACTGCGCTCGAAGGCCGTCCGGCGGCCGCGCACGGGGCCGGAGTCCGCTCCGGTGAAGACGACCTCCACGGCCGCCGGGCCGATCAGGGCCCGTCCGGCGAGGGCACGGAAGGGCACCCCGGCGAAGTGCGCGCAGCCCACCGCCTGCTGGCTCCACGGAAGGCCGGGCGGGCGGGGTGCCATCAGGCCCCGGCCGTTGCCCGCGCACTCCACGACGACGTCCAGTTCCCGGTGCTCCATCGTGAGCAGTTCTTCGTAGCCGATGGCGAAGGGGGCGGCGGCCGCGGTGCCGCCGATCCGCAGCCGCCAGTCGCCGGGCGCGGTCCGTGGGACGCCGAAGTGGTCGCGTACGAAGAAGGCCCCCACGGGGGTGACGGGTTCGGCCAGGGCGGCCCACGGCGTCTGGGCGTTGTAGGGGTCGGCGGTGACCGTTTCGGGCGTCCAGACGGTGGCTCCGGGCCCTCGGAAGTCGTGTGGGACGGGCCATGCGGTCATGGCAGCACCTTTCGTCGGGCTCCTGCCGGGCGCGACGCGGATTTCTTTACAGAGTACGTCTCCAGAAAGCCTTGACTGAGGGCAAATTGGGAGGAAACTCATCTATACACCGGATAACCGGAAAGAGCCGCACCTCCCTCTGGAGACGTCCTCAGGCCCGCGTGACCCTTGTCCAGGCTCTGGCCAGGCCCCCGGCAGCACTTGTCGACCACGGGAGCCATCGGCGACGGCGGATGGCTCATGGCAACGACGGACTGCCGGGGACTGTCATGTCCGGGGCCGGCGCGGCCCGGCCCGTGCGACCGCTACCGCTCCGGCTCCCCCGCTTCCTGCCGCGCTGCTACCCCTGGGACTGCACGGCGCCGGCCGTGGCCGGTCCGGACTGCTGCCGCGGGAGCGTCCGGAGCGCGTCGGCCGCCTCACCCGCGCTGCCCGCGCCGAGGACGCCCGCGATGCCCCGTGCGAGGCAGGGAATCCGGTGCGCGGGGATGCCCGCGATGTTGATCCGCCCCGAGGTCGTGCCGTAGATGGCGTACTGCCTGCGCAGCCGGAGCATCTGGGAGGCGTCCAGCGGCAGCATCGAGAACATGCCCTTCTGCCGGGCGAGCGAGCGCGCCTGCTCCGCGCAGCCGAGCGCGCTCAGGTGCGCGACCAGGTCGGCCCGGTTGTCCATGATCCGGCCCCGCATGACGTCCAGCTCCACCCGCCAGGCGGCGCGCAGCCCCTCGTCCTGCAGGATCGTGGTCACGACGGCCGCGCCGTGCTCGGGCGGCATCGAGTACAGGGTCCGGGCGGCGTTCTGCAGGGCGGTCTCGGCATGCCGGACGGCCCGGTCCGAGGCGCCCAGCACGATGGCGCAGCCGACGCGGTCGCTGTAGAGGCCGAAGTTCTTCGAGCAGCTGACCGCGATCAGCATTTCCGGCACCCGGGCCGCCATCATCCGCGTGGGCAGCAGGTCGGACTCCAGGCCGTCGCCGAGCCCGTGGTAGGCGAGGTCCACGAAGGGCACCCAGCCGCCGCGGACGGCCGACTCGGCGAGCGCCTCCCAGTCGTCGAGCAGCGGGTCCACACCCGTGGGGTTGTGGCAGCAGCCCTGGAGCAGGACGACGTCGTCCCGCTGCGCTTCCCGCAGCTCCCGCAGCACTCCGGCCGTGTCGAAGCCACCCTCGGCGTCGCGCCAGCCGTAGGTGCGCACGCGCAGTCCGGCGGCCTCCAGGATGGGCCGGTGGTTGACGTAGGCCGGGTCGCTGATCCACACCGTGGCGCCCGGGCGGGTCCGGCAGATCAGATCGGCCAGCAGCCGCAGCGCGCCGGACCCGGCGACGGTCTGGACAGCCGCGGCGCGGTCGGTCGGCCCGCCCGGGCCCAGGACCAGCTCCAGCAGGGAGCGGTTGAAGGCGGCGTTGCCGGAGAGCCCGCGGTACTCCTTGGAGGCGGAGCGCTCCGCCAGGCGGATCTCGGCCTCGCGCACGGCCGTCATGACGGGCGTGGTTCCGCTCTGGTCCCGGTAGACGCCGAGGACGAGGTTCAGGCGTTCGGGCCGCTCGTCGCTGCCGAACTCGTAGGTGAGGTCCCACAGCGGGTCGGTGGGCGGCGTGGGGAGGAGCTCAAGCATCTGCGGGAACCTTGGGTCGTGGGCGGCGGTTGGCGAGGACGACGCCGGCGGTGATGAGGGGTACGCCGACGAGCACGGCGAGGGTCGGGGTCTCGCCGAGCAGCGGAATGGCGAGCAGGACGACGGCGACGGGGCTCAGGCTGCCGACGACGGCGCTGCGCTCGGCGCCGAGCCGGCGGATGGCGAAGGCGTACAGGAGGCCCGCGCACAGTCCGACGCCCAGTCCCTGTACGACGAGGAACAGCGCGATGTCGCTGCCCGCCGCGTGCGCGATGCCGGTCGGGAGCACCCCGGTGAGGACCAGGACGCCGATCACCGCGAAGGAGGGCAGGCAGAGCAGGCCGATCGATCCGACGGGATCGAGGTCCACCTCGCGCAGTCCCACCGTGTAGAGGGCCCACAGCCCGCTGGCCACGAGGAGCGTGCCGGCGCCGGCGAGTACGTCCGTGTCGACCGGTACGACGTAGCGCCAGACGAGGGCGATCACTCCGGCCGCGATCAGGGCGAGCCCTGCCGTCTGCGTCCCGCGGGGGAGGCCGTGGCCGCGACGGATCATGATCGCGGAGACGAAGAGCGGGACCATGCCGGGGACGATGGAGCCGACGAAGGCGGCGGAGGTCAGGGCGCCGCCGTGCATCGCGGCCAGGAAGAAGGGCACCCCCGCACCGCAGACGATCTTCACGGCGGGTCCGGGCCGCACGGCGGCGATGGCGCGACGGCGCCGCCACAGGGCGGGGAACAGGACGACCAGGGGGACACCGAACCGCAGCAGGGCGGCGTCGGCGGGAAGCAGCGAGGAACCGGCCAGGGCCCGGGCGCTGAGCGCGAAGGCCGCCCAGATCGACACGGTGACCAGCAGGGCCAGCATGCCCTCGGTCTGTGGGGAGAGCCCGCGCCGGCCGGGGTGTCCGGCCCGCGGGCCCGCCGCATCGGGAGGCAGGGTCGCCCGGGTGGTGTTCGTCGCGACCAAGGAAGTGCTCCAGCCTCTGAGACCCGGACCGATCCGGTCCGTGCGAGGGCAACGCTAGGGCTTGGGCCGGGGCAGCCGATTGCCAGTTCTGCCTCTCGGACATACGTTTGGGGCAGAATCTGCCAAGGAGTGACCATGGACGCAGTCGATCTGCAGATCATCAGGGAGTTGCAGGCCGACGGCCGCCTGTCCAACCAGGACCTCGCCGACCGTGTCCGGCTGTCCCCGTCGCCCTGTCTGCGCCGGGTACGACGGCTGGAGGAGGCGGGCCTGATCCGCGGCTACACGGCCATGGTGGACCAGGTCGCCTTCGGGCTTCCGGTCACCGTCTTCGTCCGGATCCGCCTGGAACGCCACACGGCGGAAGCGGTGCGGCTGTTCGAGGAGCACGTCGCCGTCATCGAGCACATCCAGGACTGCTACCTGATGGCGGGCAGCAGCGACTACCTGCTCCGCGTCGTCATCGAGGACCTGGAGGCCTACGAGTCCCTGGTGCGCCACCGGATCCACGCCATCCCCGGGATCGCCTCGATCGAATCGAGCTTCGCGTTCGGCAGCGTCAAGCAGTCCCGGACCTACCCCCGGCCCGCGCCGGGCGCGGCGGGACGCTCCGCGCGCTGACGGATCCCCGGGGTGCGCCTCAGCCGGCGGCGGCCACCGCCGCCTCGAAGACCTCGAAGGCGGCCGCGTCGTAGAGCACGAACCGCACCTCCTGCACCTCGGTCCGGGCGCCGCGCACCGTCTCCACCGCGATCCGCGCCCCGTCGTCCATCGGCCAGCCGTAGATTCCGGTGGAGATGGCCGGGAAGGCGACCGTGCGGGCTCCCAGCCCGTCGGCGACCCGCAGCGATTCGCGGTAGCAGGAGGCCAGCAGCTCGGAGCGGTCCTCGTCGCGCGAGAAGACCGGGCCCACCGTGTGGATGACGTGCCCGGCGGCGAGCCGCCCGGCCGTGGTGGCGACGGCCCGGCCCGTCGCCAGCCCCTTGCCGTAGTGCGAGCGGCGCAGGTCCTCGCAGGCCGCGAGGATCTCCGGCCCGCCGCGCCGGTGGATGGCGCCGTCGACCCCGCCGCCGCCGAGCAGCGAGGAGTTGGCCGCGTTGACGATGGCGTCGGCCTTCTCCGCGGTGATGTCGCCGCGGACCAGGGTGATACGGACCATCAGGAGCCCTTTCGCAGGTGCCGCCAGACCGCCTTCGCGGCGTTGTGCCCGGACATGCCGTGCACGCCCGGGCCCGGCGGGGTCGCCGAGGAGCAGAGGAAGACCGCCGGGTGGGCCGTCGAGTACGGGGTGAGGGACAGCTTGGGGCGCAGCAGGAGCTGGAGTCCCGAAGCGGCCCCGCAGGCGATGTCCCCGCCCACGTAGTTGGGGTTGCGGGCGGCGAGCCGGGGCGGGCCGGCCGTGGCGCGGGCGAGCACCAGGTCGCGGAATCCCGGGGCGAAGCGCTCCAGTTGGGATTCGACGGCCTCGGTGAGATCGCCGTCCCAGCCCGCGGGGACGTGTCCGTACGCCCAGAACACGTGCTTGCCCTCGGGTGCCCGGCTCGGGTCGACCAGGCTGGGCTGCGCGGTGATGAGGAAGGGGTTGCGCGGGGCCCGGCCGCCGGAGGCGAGCTGCAGGGCGGCGTCGATGTCCCGGGCGCGCGGGCCGATCTGGACGGTGCCGGCGCGGCGCGGCTCCTCGGCCGTCCACGGAACGGGGCCGTCCAGCGCGTAGTCGAGCTTGAACACCGAGGCGCCGTACCGGTAGCCGTCGTACGCGCGCCCCAGGCGGGCGATCCGGGCCAGCGCGGTCGGCGAGGTGTCGAAGACGTAGGCGCGTGCCGGCGGGAGGTCGTCGAGCCGCTTGACCTCGAAGCCGGTGTGGACGGTCCCGCCGAGGTCGCGCAGGTATCCGGCGAGGGCGTCGGAGACGGACTGCGAGCCACCGCGCGGCATCGGCCAGCCGTTCGCGTGCGCGGCCAGCGCGAAGACGAGGCCGACGGCGCTGGTGGCGATCCCGTCGAGCGGTGCGATGACGTGGGCGACGAGGCCCGCGAACAGCGCGCGGGCCCGTTCGTCGCGGAAGCGGCTCAGGAGCCAGGTGGAGGGCGGCAGTCCGCGGAGGCCGAAGCGGGCGAGCGTGAGCGGGTCCCGGGGCAGGGCGGTGCTCGGCAGCGACATGAAGTCCCGGGCCAGGGTGTCCCATTTGCCGAGGAACGGACCGACCAGTCGCCGGTAGGCGCCCGCGTCGCGCGGCCCGAGGGACGCCGCCGTCTCGGCGACCGAGCGGGACAGGACGGCGGCCGTGCCGTCGTCGAAGGGGTGCGCCATGGGCAGCGGGGCGTGCAGCCACTCCAGCCCGTACCTCTTCAGCGGCATCGTGGCGAAGACCGGCGAGCCGATGCCGAGCGGGTGCACCGCCGAGCAGGGGTCGTGCCGGAAGCCGGGAAGGGTGAGCTCCTCGGTCCGGGCGCCGCCGCCGACCGTGTCGGCGGCTTCGAAGACGGCCACCGAGAAGCCGCGCCGGGCCAGTTCGACGGCGGCCGTCAGCCCGTTCGGCCCCGCCCCCACCACGACCACATCGAGAATCGACGGCACTTGCGACTCCTTCGTTTCCGGCGGCGCCTGCACCCCCAGGATATTCCGCCGCACGCGGCGGGCCGTACACCTCTCGGCCGGTCCGGGATCCGTCCGGACCGGCCCGGACCCGCTCAGGCGCCCCGGAGCAGCTCCCGGATGCGTACGGCCGTGGGCTCGTCGCGCCCGACCGCGAACGGCAGCGCGTTGTCCCGGTCCACCCGGAAGGGGACACCGTCGACGGTGCTCTGCGCCCCGCCGGCCTCGGCGACCAGCAGCAGCCCGGCCGCGTGGTCCCAGGCCGAGGGCCAGGTGAAGGCCAGGCCGTCCATCTCCCCGCGGGCCACCTTCAGGTACTCCAGGCCCGCCGAACCGCACGGCCGGGCCGCGACGCCGGGCACGTCGAGGCGGGCCAGGGTCCGCTTGTCCGCGTCGCTGGTGTAGAGCGGGTGGGCGATGGCGACCTTCAGGGCCTCGCCCGCGTCGGGCGAACCGCTCCTGATCGGGTTGCCGTTGACGTACGCGCCCTGTCCGCGCACGGCGGTCGCCAGCTCCTCCAGCGCCGGGGCGAAGGTCCAGGAGGCGAGGATCTCCCCGCGCAGCGCCAGGGCGACCAGGGTACAGAAGGCAGGGTCGCCGTTCACGAACTGCCGGGTGCCGTCGACGGGGTCGACGATCCACACCGGTGCGTCGGCGCGCAGCGCCGCGTAGACGCCCGGGTCGGCGTGCACAGCTTCCTCGCCGACGACGGCGGAGCCGGGCAGCAGTCGCGTCAGCGCGGCCGTGAGGTGCTCCTCGGCCTTGCGGTCGGCCACGGTCACCAGGTCGTGGGGGCCGTTCTTCTCATCGACCTCGTGCTCGGCGAGCTGCCTGAATCGCGGCATGATCTCGATGGCCGCCGCCTTGCGGACGGCCTCTTCCACATCGGACAGGCCATGGGCCAGGAACTCATCGATCATGCCCCCAGCAAAGCACGCCGGGCCGACAAACCCCACCGCCAATCCCGGACGGGCGCCCGGACACCGGGTGTCCGCCGGGTGAACCGCCCCCGGGGCACGGGAAGGCCCCGGCCGGCGGGGGATCCGGTCGGGCCTTCGGCCGGGGCGCAGGACCGGTGGCCGGCCGTGCGGGTCAAGGCCGTCCGCCGGCCGCCCGGGTGAGGCGGTGCAGGGCCAGGGCGATGCAGGCCGCGAGGGCCCACGGACGGCCTGCTGCCGGTGCTGGACGCCGTTCCCGCGACCGCAGGGTCTTCCGCCCACACGATGTCCGCGGAGCCGCCCGGGAAGCGGCCGGTGCAGGCGGGGCATCCGGCGGTGACGGCGCCGATCAAGGCCAGGACTGGTTCCGGCCAACGCCACAGCGCTGCCCCGACCTTGATGTCGTTGATGCGACACCGAGCAGCCGGGCCTCGATCACTGCGATGACGCGTGACGCCGGTTGGACGTCCAGACCCGTCAGACGACGCGCAAACGATGCACAACCGGGCAATCGCTGTCGGGCCCATCCGAAACCCCGGTCCGGACCGAATGCTCTGTGAGAGCACCGCCGGGCCGTGGTCTCCGCGCCCGTGGGGACCCGCTCCGCGGAAGGAGCGCATCATGAACATCTCGCACACACGCCACCGTGCCGCCGCGGCGTTCGCAGCCGCGGCCCTCCCCCTGTCCTTGGGGGTCCTCGCCCCACAGGCCTGGGCCGGACAGGGCGACGTGCCGTTCGGACCCGGCTGCGCCTCCGTGCCGAAGGAGGGCGCGGGCAGCTTCACCGACATGGCCGAGGAACCGGTCGCCACAGCGGCTTCGAGCAACCCGGCTCTGTCCACTCTCGTGGCGGCCGTCGAGCGGGCCGGACTCGTGGACACACTGAACAACGCGAAGGACATCACGGTGTTCGCGCCGACCAACGACGCCTTCGCGAAGATTCCCGAGGCAGACCTGGACAAGGTGCTGGCGGACAAGGACACGATGACGAAGATCCTCACCTACCACGCCGTGGGCCGGACGGTCGACAAGGCCGACCTGGCGGACGGGTCGTTCGAGACCCTGGAGGGCGGCACGCTCACCACCGGCGGATCCGGGGACGCCTACAAGGTGAACGACACGGCCACCATCGTCTGCGGTGACGTGGCCACCTCCAACGCCACCGTCCACATCATCGACACCGTCCTGATGCCCAAGTAATCCCGGGCGGGTTGGGCCGCCGCTCCCGGCTCTCCACGGCTTCCGCGGCAGCCGAGGACCGGGGACGGCGGCACGTTCCGGCCGCCGCCGGACGCGGTTCAGCCTCCGAGCGCCGTGGCCTGCGCCTCCCGGGCGGACGGGCGACCGAGCGGTCCGGGCCACCAGGCATGCCGGCCCAGGTCGCGGACGAGGGCGGGCACCAGCAGGGACCGTACGACCAGGGTGTCGAGGAGGACGCCGAAGGCGACGATGAACGCGATCTGGAGCATGAAGGCCAGGGGAATCACTCCCAGGGCCGCGAAGGTCGCGGCGAGTACGACGCCGGCCGAGGTGATGACGCCGCCGGTGGCGGTGAGTCCGGTCAGCAGCCCCTGGCGGACCCCGTGCTTCATGGACTCCTCGCGGACCCGGGACATCAGGAAGATGTTGTAGTCCACGCCGAGGGCGACGAGGAAGACGAACCCGTAGAGCGGCACCGAGGCGTCGGTGCCGGTGAAGCCCAGTACGTGCTCGAAGACGAGAGAGGCGACGCCGAGGGTGGCCGCGAAGTTCAGCGCGACGGTGGCGACCAGCAGGACCGGCAGGACCAGAGAGCGCAGGAGTGCCACGAGGATGAGCAGGATGATCGCGAGGACCACCGGGACGATGAGCATCCGGTCGCGTTCGGCGGTGCGCTGGGTGTCGTACTGCTGGGCGGTGTAGCCGCCGACGAGCGCGTTCGCGTCGGGCACGGCGTGCACGGCGGTGCGCAAGCGGGCGACGGTGTCCTTGGCGGTGTCGCTGTCCGCCGCCGCGGACAGCGTGGCGTCGATCCTCACCCGCCCGTCGACGACGAGCGGCGAGGCGGGCGCGGGCCGGCCGGTGGCGTCGACCGGGGCGGCCGAGTCGATGCCGTCGACCTGGGCCGCCGCCTCCGCCACTCGGGCGGCTGCGGGTGCGTCGGCGATGATCACGGCGGGGTTGCCCGAGCCGGCGGGGAAGTGGCGTCCGAGGGTGGCCTGTGCGGCCACGGAGGGCGCGTCGTTGACGAAGATCTCGTCGAGCGGGACCCCCCGGGAGTTCAGGGCCGGGGCGAACGCGGCGCAGGCCACAAGGGCCACCAGGGTGGCCGTCCAGACCTTCCGCGGGGCGCGATCCACCAGTGCGGCGATCCGGCGCCAGATACCGTGCGCCCCGTCCGCCGAGCCCTCCGCCTTGGGCCGGGCGGGCCAGTACGAGGCCCTGCCGGTCAGTACCAGCACCGCGGGCAGGAAGGTCAGCGTGCTGAGCACGGCGCAGCCGATGCCGATGGCTCCCACCGGTCCCAGCGCGCGGTTGTTCGACAGATCGCTCGCCAGCAGCGCGATCAGGCCGAGCGCCACGGTGGCAGCACTGGCGACGATCGGCCCGAACGAGCGGCGCAGAGCCGCCCCCATCGCTGCGTATCGCTCGACTCCCGGCCGGCCCAGTTCCTCACGGTAGCGGGCCGAGAGCAGCAAGGCGTAGTCGGTGGCGGCCCCGATCACCAGGATCGAGAGGATCCCTTGCACCTGCCCGTCGACGCGTACGACGCCCGCGTCCGCGAGCCAGTAGACGATGCCGCACGCCAGTCCCAGGGCGAACACCGCCCCCAGGATGATCGCCAGGGGCAGCAGGACGCTGCGGTACACGAGGAGCAGGATCAGCAGGACCGTGGTCAGGGCGACCCCGAGGAGCAGTCCGTCGATGCCGGCGAACGCGCCCGAGAGGTCGGCCTGCGTCGCCGCCGGCCCCGCGATCCACACGGTGGTGCCGGACACGGCCTGGGCGCGCTCGCGGATCGTGCCGAGGGTTTCGGTCAGCTCCTCGCCGAGGTCCGGTCGGAGCTGGACGATCGCGCGGAGGGCTTCGCCGTCCTCGGCGGGCAGTGCGGGCGAGGGCGCTCCGACCACGCGCGAATCGCCCGCGAGGCCGGCCATCGTGACGGTCGCCCGCTCCTGGGACCCGGAATCGAGGGGGCCACCGCCGCGCGCCGTCCATACGACGATCGCCGGCAGGGTCTCCGCCTGCCGGAAGGCACGCCGCTCCTCGATGACGCGGGTGGATTCGGCGCTGCGGGGCAGGAACGCGGCTTGGTCGTTGCTGGATACCTCGCCCAGCTTCCCCGCGTACGGGCCGAGGCCGCCGCCGATCGCGAGCCATACGACGAGCAGGGCAAGGGGAAGCAGGAAGCGCCAACGGGACGGACGGCTGGTCATCTGGGCTCCGAGTCCTATCACAACAATTAAGAATCTCAATGATTGAAATAAATTGTGACACGAACGACCCGCTGCTCCGCATCCGGGTTGCCGGACGGCATCCGGACTACGGTGCACGCACTCTTCACCCGCAGGCGGTGTCTTGGATGCACCGGAACTTTCGCCCGTCGGGCGGGCTTTGCCCGCCGTCGACACAGCGCGTGGGCGGCTGGTCGGCAGTGGCCGGCCGGAAGGGTCAGCGGCGCGGTACGCGCAGGTCTGCCAACTCGTCGTTGAGGGCGGTGAGGAACCGCAGCGCGGTAGCCAGCTCTTGCTCGTCGAAGCGGTCGGCCGCCCGGGCGGCGGCCTCTGCCAGCGGCAGGAAGTGCCGGCGCGCGGCCGCGCGGGCCCCGGTCTCGTAGTGGATGTGGACCACCCGGCGGTCCGCGGTGTCGCGGGTCCTGCGGATGTGGCCGGCCTTCTCCAGTCGGTCGAGGCAGGCGGTGACCGCACCCGAGGTCAGGCCCAGGTGCTCGCGCAGCCGCCCCGGGGTGAGGGGTTCCGGGCTGTCCAGAACCACGGCGAGGGCCTGTACGTCGGTCGAGTGCAGTCCCTGCGCATGAGCGAAGCCGTGGACCAGCCTGCTGATCTCCCCGTGCGTACGCCGCAGGGCGACGGCGAAAGCCTGGAGGCTGCCGGGAGGGCTGGTCGGGTCTTGGTCATCGCTGCTGGCCACACGATCAGCCTATAGAAGCCTTCCCGTCTCCCGTTGCGGCGGGCGCCGGGGCCGGCCGACGCACTCGTTCGCGTTCTGCCTGGTGCCGGGCGTGCCCGGCGTGGCGTGATGGGTCCGTGCGCGGCGTGACCGCTGGAGGCTCTGCGCCCATTACAAGATCGCCGATGCGCCGTCCGACCGTGCTCGCGGACGCGAACTCGCCTCGGCCGCAGCCGCCGTACGACCGCCCGCGGTCTCGGCCCATGATCACGACCGCCTCCCGGACCGCGTGGTGGTCACGGGCGAGCCGGTGTGTCTGCCGCGCGTGCAGCGTGAGGTCCTGGCACTCACGTACTCAGGCGATCTGACGCAGGTGCAGACCGCGCGCCGGGTCGGCGGGCGGTGCCTGTGCGATGCTGCGCCCGGCTTCGCACCGCGGTCGGCGAGCCGGTCAGCTGTCGGCCGTCGGCTGATGCGGGGGCCGTCAGCGGAGCGGAGACAGCAGCGCAATGCCGAGCCAGTACCTCCAGCGCCTCGCGTAGACCACCGGGCCGCATCATGCCCGCGGTCAAGGGACTGTTCCTCCAGCCCGGGCCGGCCAGCAGCACCAGCGGGTGCGTCCGGGCGCCCCTGACGCCGAAGCCGGTGCCGACGATGTGGCGGGCCAGGTTGTGATCGGCGGTGCGGCGGGCCTGGGACCACAGGACGACGGCGGACGGGCCCACCCGCCGTACCGACGCGTTCAGGGCCTCGGCGGGGACCGCGGCTCCCAGGATGCGGGTCGGCAGTCCGCGTTCGGCCAGGCCCGCGGCAAGTGCTTCGAGAGGGAGGGTGTGCTGCTCGTCGGGGACGCAGGCCATCAGCACCGGAGGGGCATCCCGGGCTGGCGGAGGAGCATTGCCGGTGAACCGGCGCAGCGCGGTGGAGATGTGCCAGGAGAGCAGGTGCTCGACTTCGATGTAGCGGTCGTCGGAGGACTCCCACTTGCGGCCCACGGCGTGCAGGGTCGGCGCCATGACCTCTTCCCATGCGATCACGAGCCCCTGGGTGGCCATCAGTTCGGCCAGCTGCTCGTCCATGGTCAGGCTGTCGAGTCGGACCGCGGCCCGGGCCAGGCCCCGGAACGCGTGGCGGACGTCGCCGAGCGGCAGTCCCTCGCTCGAGCCCGGGGCGCGAACGGGCCGCGGAACGACGGAGGAAGCCGGTCGCGTACGAGCCGGACGGGGCCGGCCCGCCTGGGACAGCGCCACACCGGCCGCCTCCGACGGGGGCACTCCGGAGGTGGTCAGCCGACACATGTCCTCCAGCATCGCGATGTCCTCGCGGGTCCAGCGGCGGTGGCGCCCGTCCTCGCGGGCCGCCGGGCCCATGCCGTACCGCCGGTCCCAGGACCTGAGCGTCGTGGGTGAGATCCCAAGGCGTCTGGCCACGGATCCGGTCGTGACGCGGGGCGACGTGTCAGGCATGGCACCCCACCCCCTAGAACGCGGAATCCACGCGTGTACGGAGCACGGAGCCTGCGGCGCGTCGCGGGAGATGACCCGGTCCCCCGCGGGCGGCCAGTATCGGCACGACGACCAGGCGGTCCACTGCTTCCTCCGGATCGGCTCCCGGCCCCAGTGCCGGGGCCCGGCCCACCACCGCGCGCCCGGCGAAACCGGTGTCGAGGTGGGGCAGACGCACGTCCGTGACCGTGATCCCCTGGCGTCGGGCCTCCCGCCCAGCCACTCCCAGCCAGGTCGCCAGCGCGGTCTTGGACGCCGCGTAGTCAGCCATACCCAGAGCCGGCCGGTCCACGATCTCGCCGGTCACCACGACGGCCGCACCACCCTCGGACAGCACTCCGATCGCGCCGCGCACCATGGCGATCGGAGCCATGGCATTGACAGTGAAAAGATGCTCGCACACTGTGTCGGTCACCTCCGGGGCCCGCCCGAAGCCGGCCACACCGATCGTCACCACGAGCGCGTCGAGCCCGTCGAGTGCAGCCTTCGCCCATGCCGACAGGCCCGCGCAGCGGTCCAGGTCGTAGGCGTCGAACACGCACCACGGCAGGCCGCCGAGCGCCTCGGCCCGCTGCGCGATCCGGCCACGGTTGCGCCCCGCCAGCGCGACCGAGGCACCGAGCCCGGCAAGCCGGCGAGCCGCGATGCCGCCGACTTCGCCGCCGGCACCCACGACAAGGACCCGCACGTCCGATCCACGCATGAGCACTCCCTCCGCAGGATCCCCCCGCCCTTGGTTCGCCTGCCGGGCTGTCCCCGGATGCACGGCAGCTGCCCACGTCACCAGCCCACGGTCCCGGGCCCTCCCTTGAAAGGACCTGTGATCTCGTCCGTGATCCACCCGCCGTAGAACCCGCCCGGCTGGGCCCGCACCCGCTCGCCGTCCACCGTGCACGCATCGACCCGGCCGGGGTAGAACGCGAGATGGCCCCTGATCAATGCGTAGCCCGGGTGCGGTGCCTCGTAGCTCCACGCCACCTCGGGCTCCGGCGGACGGTCCGACGCGAGAGCGAGGTTCCAGTAGGTGGCCACGCCCTTCCACTCGCATACGCTCCGCCGCTCCGAGGCGGACAGGAATGCGACACGCACATCCGCCCGTGGAATGCAGAAAACCGGCGGATGGCTGGTCTCCAGCACCCGCAGGCAGCGCCGGGAGTCTGCCAGCGCCACACCCGCGTGACACACCACCACGTGCCGTGTGTCAGCCTCGATCCGGGGTGGGCGGGGATAGTCCCACACCGACTCCCGGCTCCGGGAACCGCCACCGTCTCCTGTGTATTTTCCGCCCATGAGAAGCCTCCCGTCCGTCTGGTGACGGCGCGGCCTCACATACTGTCCAGCCGGCCGCCGCCCTTGAGGGCCATGGCGAACGTGCGGAGCGAACCTCGTCCGCCGGTCCAGGATGTGTTACTGCGCCTTCTTTTCTCTTCGCCCGAATCAGCATGCATGGATGCCTGGGCGGTGGTTCCGGCTGCCGTACGGCACGCAAGCGGCCCTGCTCACGCCCCTCCGCTGCGGCAGCCGGGTGTCTGGCTGCAGGCCGGGAGCCCGGCTGCATCCGGACCCCGGCCGCACGCCGAACAAGGGAGGGGACCGGACGCGCACAAGGCGCTCCATCCGTACTCAGGAGCGCCTGTGGCGATCTTGACGGGCCGTGCCCGAAAGCGCCTCGGGCCACGACGACATGAGGCGGCCGCATGAACAGCACGCACTGGCTCTTCGGGGACCAGCTGGGACCGGCCTTCACCGCCGCGGGGGAGGACGGCGGGCCCTCCCGCGAGAGTCCGGTGGTGATGATCGAATCACGGGCCGTATTCCGGCGCCGCCGGTTTCACCGGGCCAAGGCCCACCTGATTCTTTCAGCGATGCGGCACCGCGCCGCCGAACTCGGCGACCGCGTCGTCTACGTCAAGGCCGACACCTACCGTGAGGGCCTGCGCCGGGCGGTGGGCGGCAAGCCCGTCACCGTCTGCCACCCGACCTCCCGGGCCGCGGCGGTCTTCGTGAACTCCCTGGACAACGTCACGGTCCTCCCTCCCCGCGGCTTCCTCATCACCCGGGAGGAGTTCGCCGCATGGGCTGCCTCCCACCCCGGCGGCGGGCTGCGGATGGAGAACTTCTACCGCCATGTGCGCAGGGAACACGACCTGTTGATGGACGGGGGCGAACCGGCGGGAGGACAGTGGAACCTCGACCACGACAACCGGCAGCCCCCGCCACGGGGAGCCCGGACGCTGGGTTCCCCCGCCCCCTACCGCCCTCGCGAGGACGAGATCGACGCCTTGGTCCGCGAGGACCTCGACCGCTGGGAGCGCACCGGCGATGTCTGTTTCGTCGGCCGGGACGGCCCCCGGCTCTTCCCCGCCGACAGGCGAGAGGCGCTCGCCGCACTTCGGCGCTTCGTCGACCTCCGGCTCCCGGGCTTCGGCGCCCACGAGGACGCCATGCTGGCTGCCGATCCCGTACTGAGCCACAGCCTGCTGTCCTCCTCCCTCAACCTGGGCCTGCTGGATCCCTCCGAGTGCGTGAGCCGTGCAGAGACCGCCTGGCGAACGGGCAGGGCACCGCTCAACTCCGCCGAGGGCTTCATCAGGCAGGTCGCCGGCTGGCGCGAGTACGTCTGGCACCTGTACTGGCACTTCGGAGAGGACTACCGGAAGTCCAACGCCCTGGGGCACACCGCTCCCCTGCCCGCCTGGTGGGTCTCGCTCGATGCCGACGCCGTATCGGCCCACTGCCTCTCGACCGTACTCCGCCAGGTCAGGGACACCGGATGGACCCACCACATCCCACGGCTGATGGTCCTCGGCAGCTACGCCCTCCAGCGGGGCTGGGACCCGGAAGCCCTCACCGACTGGTTCCACCGCTCCTTCGTCGACGGCTACGACTGGGTGATGCTGCCCAACGTGGTCGGCATGTCCCAGTACGCCGATGGCGGCCGGATGACCACCAAGCCCTATACGTCCGGCGGCGCTTACATCAACCGCATGAGCGACCTCTGCGGGCCGTGCCGCTACCGCCCCGGCTCCCGCGTCGGCGAAGACGCCTGCCCGTTCACCGCCGGCTACTGGTCCTTCCTCCACCGCCACCAAGCCCTCCTGAGGCACAACGCCCGCACGGCCGGCGCCGTGCGGGGTCTCGACCGGCTGGATGATCTGCCGCAACTGCTCCGCCAGGAACACGACCGGGAGGGCGAGGCGCCCTGAGGTCTCGGCCGTCCGAACGCTGTTCGAAACCTGTGGCTCGTCGAGGAGGGGACACAGATGCGGGACCGCGGAGGGCGTCGACTGATACGGCGGTGCATCCGGGGGCGGCGCACGAGGCGAATGAGGGGTGAAATGGCCGGGTCGCTCGGCCTGGCTCTCGCGCACCACGAGCGTGCAGAAACCCTTGTTCCTGCCGAATGCGTCGACAACCGACGAAGACCTGATCCGTGCAGCAGGCGTCAGGGGACAGAGAAGAGAACCGGAGGGAGCGTGAGCCATGTCCGATCCACTCGTACCTCCTGAGGAAACCCCACCGGCCGAAGGATCGACAGCGGAGGCACACCAGGAACGCGCGGATGGCGGCATCTGGGAGCATCCCGCATTCTGGCTGTGGCTGATAGTCGCCGGCGCTCTGCTCGTCGGCGCGTTCTTCATCGCAAGGATCTTCGGCCTGTGACCTGGCCCAGCGCACTGTCGGCCAGTGATCCGTCCTCACCTCCACGGCGTCTTGTCCCGGGGCCGAGCGCCGTCGGCAGCCCGCTGCGGGGCCGGCCTCCCGGTCGGCCCCGCAGTGCGCGTGGGGGTCAGTTGAACGACGGGATGATGTGCTGGCCGTACGCGTCGATCGTTGCCTCCCGTGCGTCGTGCATGTCGTAGACGGCGAACTGGTCGACTCCCAGGTCGCGCAGGGTCCTCAGCTTCTCGATGTGCGCCTCGACCGGGCCCAGCAGGCAGAAGCGGTCGACGATCTCGTCGGGGACGAAGTCGGTGGACGGGTTCCCGGCCCGTCCGTGGTGGCTGTAGTCGTAGCCCTCGCGGGACTTGATGTACTCGGTGAGCTCGTCGGGAACCATCGACGAGTGCTCTCCGTAGCGGCCGACCAGGTCGGCGACGTGGTTGCCGACCATGCCGCCGAACCAGCGGCACTGGTCCCGGGCGTGCGCGAGGTCCTCGCTCACGTACGCCGGGGCCGCCACGCAGATGGTGATCTCCGCCGGGTCCCGGCCGGCCGCCACGGCGGCCTCGCGGACCGACTTGACCATCCACTCGGTCAGGTAGGGGTCGGCCAGCTGGAGGATGAAGCCGTCGGCCTTCTCCCCCGCCAGGGCCAGCGCCTTCGGCCCGTACGCCGCCATCCACACCGGGAGCTTCCCGTCGCGGACCCACGGCAGGCGGATCGGGTTGCCGTCGACCAGGGCCTCGCGGCCCTCGGCCAGGTCCCGGATGACGTCGATGGCCTCGCCGAGCCGGGCCAGGGCGTTGGGCTTGCGCCCGGCGACCCTCATCGCCGAGTCCCCGCGCCCGATCCCGCAGACGGTGCGGTTGCCGAACATGTCGTTGAGTGTGGCGAAGGTGGAGGCGGTCACTTCCCAGGTGCGGGTGCCGGGGTTGGTGACCATGGGGCCGATGTGCAGCTTGCGGGTGTGTTCCAGGATCTGGCTGTAGATGACGAACGGCTCCTGCCACAGCACGGCGGAGTCGAAGGTCCAGCCGTAGCGGAAGCCGTTGCGCTCGGCGCGCTTCATGAGGCTGATGACCTGGGATGCGGGCGGGTCGGTCTGCAGGACGAGGCCGAAGTCCATACGGGCGGCTCCTTGACGCTCTTTACAGGTACTGGCAGGTGGAGCGGTGGACGAAGGCGCCGTGGCCGGCCCGGCCGGTGAATTCGCGCTGGTCGATGACGAGTTCGCCGCGCGAGAGCACGGTGTCGACGCGTCCGGTGATCCGCTTGCCCTCGTACGCCGAGTAGTCCACGTTCATGTGGTGCGTCTCGGCGGAGATGACCTGCTCGGCGTGCGGATCGTAGAGGACGATGTCGGCGTCGGAACCCGGCGCGATGGTGCCCTTCTGCGGGTAGAGACCGAACATCCGGGCCGGGCTCGCACAGGCGATCTCGATCCAGCGTCGGCGGCTGATGTGCCCGTCCAGGACGGCCTGGTGGAGGAGGTCCATGCGGTTCTCCACCCCCGGCAGCCCGTTGGGGATCTTGGAGAAGTCCCCGCGGCCCAGCTCCTTCTGGCCCCGGAAACAGAAGGGGCAGTGGTCGGTGGAGACCACCTGGAGGTCGTTGGTCCGCAGGCCCCGCCACAGCGCCGCCTGGTGCTCCCGGGGACGCAGCGGGGTGGAACACACGTACTTGGCGCCCTGGAAGTCGGGCTCCTCCAGGTTGTCGGTGGACAGGAACAGGTACTGCGGACAGGTCTCCCCGAAGACGGGGAGACCCTTGTCGCGGGCGGCGGCGAGCTCGGCGACCGCTTCCTCCGCGGAGACGTGGACCACGTACAGCGGGGCGCCGGCGACCCGCGCCAGCTGGATGGCCCGGTGGGTGGCCTCGGCCTCCAGCAGCACCTTGCGGACCTCGCCGTGGTGGCGGGGGTCGGTCTCCCCGCGGGCGAGGGCCTGTTCGACGAGTACGTCGATCGCGATGCCGTTCTCGGCGTGCATCATGATCAGCCCGCCGTTGGCGGCGCCGCGCTGCATGGCCCGCAGGATCTGTCCGTCGTCGCTGTAGAAGACTCCGGGGTAGGCCATGAACAGCTTGAAGGAGGTGACCCCCTCACCGACGAGGTGGTCCATCTCCTTGAGCGTCCTCTCGTTGACGTCCGAGAGGATCATGTGGAAGGCGTAGTCGATGGCGCAGTTGCCGTCGGCCTTGGCGTACCAGGTGTCGAGCCCCTCGCGCAGGGAGTGGCCCACGCTCTGCACGGCGAAGTCGACGATGGTGGTGGTGCCGCCCCAGGCGGCGGCTCTGGTTCCGGTCTCGAAGGTGTCGGAGGCCGAGGTGCCTCCGAAGGGGAGTTCCATGTGGGTGTGCGCGTCGACCCCGCCGGGGATGACGTACTTCCCGGTGGCGTCGATCGTACGGTCGGCCGTCCAGGCCCCGGCGGCCGCCGAGCCGTGCGCGGCCAGCGCCGCCACGCGGCCGTCCTCGATCAGGACGTCCGCGTGGACCTCGTCGGAGGCGGTGACGACGAGGCCGCCGCGGATCAGGGTGCGGATGCTCATGTGATCCCCCTACTCAAATGCTGCGCAAGGCCTGTTCGAGGATCTCGGCGCCCTCTTCCGCCTCGGCGACGGTGAGGGAGAGCGGCGGCGCGATGCGCAGCACGCTGGTGTTGTACCCGCCGCCCTTGCCGAGCAGCAGGCCGCCCTCGCGGGCCGCCTCCAGGACGGCGGCGGCCGCGTCCGGGTCGGCCTCGTCGGTGCCGGGCTTGGTGAGTTCCAGGCCGGCCATCAGGCCCCGGCCGCGGACCTCCCGTACGGCGGGCACGGTGGCGGCGATCCCCCGCAGCCGCTCCAGGAGCAGGCCGCCGACGCGGCGGGCGTTGCCCTGGAGGTCGTGCTCCAGCAGGTACGCGAGGTTGGCGACGCCGGCCGCCATGGTGACCGGGGAACCGCCGAAGGTGGAGATGGAGTTGGAGTCCAGGCAGTTCATCACCTCGGCACGGGCCACGACCCCGCCGATGGACATGCCGTTGCCGATGCCCTTGGCGAAGGTGAGGATGTCCGGCGGGCCGTTCTGGGCGTGCGCCTGCCAGCCCCAGAAGTGCTCACCGGTGCGACCCCAGCCGGTCTGCACCTCGTCGCTGATCCACAGGATGCCGTGGCGGTCCAGGACCTCTCGGAAGGCACCGTAGAGGCCGTCGGGCGGTGAGGTGAAGCCGCCGACGCCCTGGATCGGCTCGGCGATGAGGGCGGCCACTCCCCCGCGGGCCTGGCCGAGCACGTCCTCCAGGTCCGCGACGGCGGCGGCGGTGAAGGCCGCGTCGTCCAGGTGGGCGAGCGGGCCGCGGGTGCGGACGGCGCCCTGGACGTAGTACGTCTGGAGCGGCGAGAGGCTGGTCGGGGACCAGCCGCGGTTGCCGGTGATCGAGACGGTGGAGAAGGACCGGCCGTGGTAGCTGTTGCGCATCGCCAGGATCTGGTTGGAGCGGCGGTACGTCGTCGCGAGCAGCAGGGCGGTGTCGTTGGCCTCGGTACCGGAGGTGGTGAAGAAGACCCGGGCGTCGGGGATGCCGGAGAGGGCGGCGACCCGCTCGGCCAGCTCGATCATCGGCCGGTTGAGGTAGAGCGTGGAGGAGTGGATGATCCGCCCGGCCTGCTCGGACACGGCCTTGGTGACCTCGGGCAGGGCGTGGGCGGTCATCGTGGTGAGGATGCCGCCGAAGAAGTCGAGGTAGCGGTTGCCGTCCGCGTCCCAGACATGACGGCCCTCGCCGTGGGTGAGCTCGATGGGGTGCTTGTAGTAGAGCGCGATCCAGTCGGGCAGCACGGTGCGGTGGCGGTTGTGGAGCGGGGTCGGGTTGGTCACGGCTGTACGAGCCCTCCGTAGGCGTCGGGACGGCGGTCGCGGTAGAAGGCCCACTGGTCGCGGACCTCCTTGATCAGGTCGAAGTCGAGGTCGCGGACGACGAGTTCCTCGTCCTTGTCGCTGGCGACCTCCCCGACGAACTGGCCGCGCGGGTCGACGAAGTAGCTGGTGCCGTAGAAGTCGTTGTCGCCGTACTCCTCCTGGCCGACGCGGTTGATGGCGGCAATGAAGTACTCGTTGGCGACGGCGGAGGCGGGCTGCTCCAGCTGCCACAGGTATGCGGACAGGCCTCGGGAGGTGGCGGACGGGTTGTAGACCAGCTGGGCTCCGGCCAGGCCCAGTTGGCGCCATCCCTCGGGGAAGTGGCGGTCGTAGCAGATGTAGACGCCGATCCGGCCGACGGCGGTGTCGAAGACGGGCCAGCCGAGGTTGCCCGGACGGAAGTAGTACTTCTCCCAGAAGCCTTTGACCTGGGGAATGTGGTGCTTGCGGTACTTGCCCAGGTAGCTGCCGTCGGCGTCGATGACGGCGGCGGTGTTGTAGTAGAAGCCCTCGCTCTCCAGCTCGAAGACCGGTACGACGATCACCATGCCGGTCTCGCGGGCCAGGTCCTGCATACGGCGTACGGTCGGGCCGTCGGGGACGGCCTCGGCCCAGCGGTAGTGCTCGGGCTCCTGGACCTGGCAGAAGTAGGGGGCGTTGAAGACTTCCTGGAAGCCGATGATCTTCGCGCCCTCGGCAGCCGCCCGGCGGGCGTACTCCTCGTGTTTGGCGATCATCGAATCGGTGTCTCCGGTCCAGGTGGCCTGGACCAGCGCGGCGCGGACGACTTGGGCCATGAGCTGCTCCTCGCGACGGGAACGCCGGGTTCTACGCACGTAGACGGTGTGCGTAGGGAGTAGAACGTAGGCCTCGTCACAGCGTGGGGCAAGAGCGCCGTGCGCGGTTGGAGTAGTCGATCACGTTACGTCGCCGCGCGGTCGAATGCGGTCAGCAGACGGGCGGGTTAGCAACCCCAGGCCCCGCCGATGCCCGCCACCCGGAGGGCGTGGGCCAGGTCTCGGTGCCGGGTTGCGGACAGCGCCCGGGCCGCCCGGAGCAGCCGCGGCGCGAACCACTGCGGGTCGTGCCGGGCCAGCCCCGCCGCCTCCTCGGCGGTGCGCACCCGGACGAAGGCGCCGAGCAGGGCGTCGGCCTCGCGGATCCGGCCGGACCCGCCGAGGGCGAGCGCCGCGTCCGCGACCTCGGCGACGGGTCGGGCCACGCCCTGGCGCAGCAGGGCGTCGCAGTCGGCCTCCCGGCCGGCGGCGCCGAGGGCGGCCGCGGCCGCCGCGAGCCGTTCGGGCGGGAGCGAGGCCGCCTCCCACAGCAGGGTGGCCCAGTCGGCCGCGAGCCCGGCCCGGGTCAGCTCGGCGGCGAGGGCGGGCAGGTGCTCGGCGGGCCGGGCCGCGGCCTCGCACAGCAGGGCGTGCGCCTCGCCGCTGCGGCCCTGCGCGCGCAGGGCGAGCAGGGCGGCAGCGACGGCTCCGGGAGCTTTCGCCGGCGGCGCGGGGTGGGCGGCGGGCCCGGCGGCGGGGTCGGCTGCGGGGCCGGGCTCGGGGTCGGGCTCGGGGTCGGGGGCCGGGCCGACGAAGCGGGCTCCGCGCGGCGCGGGCAGGGCCGCGCCGGGAGCCGAATCCGGCGCGCCGTCCCCGTCGGTGTACCCCGGCGGCAGGGTGAAGGCCGGGGCCGCGGGGGCCGCCGAGCCCGCGTACCGGGCGCCTCCGGAGCGCCGTGCACCGCGCAGCCACCGCCCTTCGGCGCGGCCGACCGGCGTCTCGGGCCGGGCAGGGGGCGCCTCGGGCCGGGCCGGGGGTGTCTCGGGCCGGGCCGGGGGTGTCTCGGGCCGGGCCGGGGGTGTCTCGGGCCGGGCCGGGGGCTCCTCCGCCCCCGTCCGGCCGGCGGGCGGTCCGGCCTGCGCAGGCCGTTGCCGGGGCACCCCGGGCAGCCACTCCGCGACCTCCGGCCGGGCGGACCACAACCCCTGCGGGCCCGCCCGCAGGGCCCGCAGACGCGCCGACAGATCCTCGTGGCGGGCCGCGGCGCGGGCCACGTCGTCCTGGGCCCAGACCAGTTCCCTGGTGAGGGCGTCCGTCTCCGCCAGGTCGGTGGACCCGCCGAGCCGTACCGTCAGGTCCCGCAGGGCCGCCTGCGACTCGGCCCGCTGGGAGGCAGCCGCCCCGAGCAGGGTCCGCAGCTCCTCCTCGCCGCCCGGCAGCCGGTCCCACGCGGTGACGGCCGCGGCCCGCAGCCGGGCCGCGTATACGGTCTCCCGGGCCGCGAACTCCGCGCCCCGCGCGCCGGCCAGGTCGCGCAGCAGCGATTCCACCACGTCCCACGGGGGCATCGCCGCCCCGTCGAGACAGGCCCGCACGCCCTGGGGATCCCGGCGCAGAAACTCCCCGTACCAGCCTGCCCCGGGATCCAGTCTCTGCGTCAATCCCCGTAAATATCCCGAGAGTTGACTGATCGCCAGTGAAGTCGCGGTCTCCATGACCGCATTGGATCCCACCTGTGTTACGGGCGGGCTACGGGAATCTCAAAGCTTGACGGCGATCGCGGTGTGCGGACGCTTGCCCCCGCGCGCCAGAGTGGCGGGCACGTCGACCAACCAGTACTGCCACGTGTACTTGCGCGACATCAGCTTCCGCACCCGCCGCAGCCCCGCCTCGTCGAGCAGCCGGGCCTCGCCCTCGTACGCCGTCGCCCCTTCCTGCACGCGCCCGCGGACGTCGCAGGCGGTCACGACGACCCGCCCGTTGTTACGGATCCGCTTGACCTTCCACGTATCGGTGCGCGTCCACACGTACAGCTCGCCCCCGTCGGCCACGGCCCACACGGGGGTAGCCACGGGCGTGCCGTCCTTGCGGAAGGTGGTGAGACTGACGTACCGCGCTCTGCCGAGCTCCTCGAGATCCATACCGGCACCCTAGGCGTGCGCCGTGGACGGTGTCAGGCGGGTGGGGCCTCTCCGTGGCTGACGGTCTCCCAGGCCACGAAGAGCTCGTCCGTCCCGGCCGGACGCATCTTCTCGACCAGGGCGCGGGTGTAGGGGAGCTTCGCGCCGGTCCGCGTCTCGTAGTGGTGCAGGGCCACCTCCAGGTCGGGCCCCATGGTCCGCTCCACCTTGCCGCCGCACAGCCACTTCGGGGCTTCGGCACCGAGCTGGTACTTCGAGTGGAACTCCAGCGCGGTCCGCAGCCGGGCGGACTGCTCCCCGTAGAGGTCGACGCCCTGGTGCCAGGCGGTCTCGGCGATGTGCGCGGACGCGGCGAGCGCGTAGCCGACGTGCATGAGGTTGCGGCAGGTCTCCTGGGCGATGCCGTCGACGTAGGTGCCCTGGTCGAACCAGTACGCCTTGACCTGGTCGGCCGTCTCGATGGCGGCGTACGGCGGGGCCATCGGGCGCGGGCCGTCCATCCTGAGGTAGAAGTACGCCGGTACGCGCGCCCGGAACCGTTCCAGGGACTCCCGGAAGACGACCCGGTCCTCCAGAAAGACGGCGATGGAGACGGCGGCGTCGGTCATGGCCAGTTCCCAGTTGCCGTTGTAGGCGGGCACCTGGGCGCGGACGGCCGGCAGGTAGGCCTTGCGCAGCATCTCCTTGAAGCGGGTGACCCGCGGCTCCTCCCAGTTCGGGTAGCCGGCGTGCACGAGCTCGGCGGCCCGTGCCCAGCTGGACCCGGACCAGGCGGCCTGGAGGCCGGCGTTGTCCTCGCGGTGCTTCTTCATCACGGCCGACCAGGCGTCCATGATCTGCACGGCCTTGCGGGCGTGGGCGGTCCGGCCGTTCACCGACCACAGCAGGGCGTGGGTGTAGGCGGCGATCGCGTCCTGCCGTTCGTCGAGACAGGACTGCGGTCCGCTGTTGAACGGGCAGGGCACCACGTCGGCCGGGTGCGGGGTGTAGCCGAGCGAGGCGTAGCGGGTCCTCAGCAGTGCCCGGTACGCCGACAGCCAGGGCTCCCGGCCCGCCGCGACCATCTGCTTAGCCTGCCGGAGCTGGGCGTCGCCGACGACGACGCCGGGGTGGTGGAAGTCCGCCTCGCGGGCCCGGTCCTCGGGCACGGCGCACGCCGCGAGCAGCAGGCCGCCCGCGAGGAGGGCGCCGACGAGGGCGAAACCGACGCGCTTGGATGCGTTCATGGCTGACACGCCTTCACGCTTGCCCCGCGCTCCGGACCTCCCACCGCCGATTGGGCCGTTCGGCCGCCGGGCCCGCCCGAACGGCAGGACCTGGGTCGTCTCTTTTGGATCTTGTCGGTCGACGCGGGCCTGGGGGCACCTCCCAGCGGTAGCTGGGGGAGCAAGATCCGAAAGAGACGACCTAGGCGGGGACGACGGCGCAGCGGCGCAGCAGGTCGTCGAGGGAGAGCCCGAGCGCCGCGGCGAGGGCGGCGACCGTGAAGAAGGCGGGGGTGGGCGCCCGGCCGGTCTCGATCTTGCGCAGGGTCTCGGCGGAGAGCCCGGCGCCGGCCGCGACCTCGACCATGCTGCGACTGCCGCGGGCCTCGCGCAGCAGGACGCCGAGCCGCTCGCCGCGCTCGCGCTCTTCGGGGGTGAGAGGGGTACGGACCATGACCTCATCCTACCCCGGACGCCAATAACTATCCCGTTATTGTTATACCGGTATAGTTATTGGCATGGTGAAACTGAAGACGGACCGAGAGATCGACGAGATGCGCGCCGCGGGCCGGGTGGTCGCCCGCGCCCTGGCCGCCGTACGGGAGGCCGCCGACGTGGGAGTGTCCCCGCTGGACCTGGACCGGGTGGCCCGCGAGGTGCTCCGCGAGGCCGGCGCCACCTCACCCTTCCTGGGCTACCGGCCGCAGTTCGCCCCGGTGCCCTTCCCCGCCGTGCTGTGCCTCTCGGTGAACGACGCGATCGTCCACGGCATCCCCGGCGAGGACCCGCTGCGGGACGGGGACCTGGTCAGCGCCGACTTCGGGGCACTGCTCGGCGGCTGGGCCGGGGACGCGGCGGTCAGCTTCACCGTCGGCAGCGCCCGCCCCGCCGACCTCCGGCTGATCGAGACCTCCGAGGCGGCCCTCGCGGCCGGGATCGCCGCCGCCGTGCCCGGCAACCGGATCGGCGACATCGCCCACGCCATCGGCACCACCTGCCGCGCCGCCGGGTACGGCGTCCCCGACGGCTTCGGCGGTCACGGCATCGGCCGCGCCATGCACGAGGACCCGGGCGTGCCCAACGAGGGCCCGCCGGGACACGGCATGAAGCTGCGCCCCGGTCTGGTCCTCGCCATCGAGCCGATGCTGATCGCCGGCGGTACGGACGACTACACGTGCGACGCGGACGGCTGGACCCTGCGGACCGTCGACGGCAGCCGGGCCGCCCACTCGGAGCACACCGTCGCGATCACCGCCGACGGTCCGCGGATCCTCACCGCCCCCTAGAGGGCGGTGAGGGACGTGGCGCTACGGCCTCCCGTGCGGGTGGACCACCATCGCCGAGCCACCGCCGCGGCGGCTGGTCTCGGCCGCCGCCAGCCAGCGCCCGTCCGGCAGCCGCTGCACGCCGGTCGCCGCGCCGATCTCCGGGTTCTGCCGGAAGCCGTGGCCGATCGCCTCCAGTTCCGCGCGCAGCGGGCTGTTCCACAGGCCCGGCTCCAGCTCGGTGGTGGTCTGGTTGCGCTGGCTGGCCCGCGGCGCGGCGATCGCGTCGACGAGCGGCAGGCCCCGGTCCAGGTGGCCGGTCAGCGTCTGCAGCACGGTGGTGATGATGGTGGCGCCGCCCGGGGAGCCCACCGCGAGCAGCGGGCGGCCGTTCTCCAGCACGATCGTCGGGGACATCGAGGAGCGCGGCCGCTTGCCGGGACCGGGCAGGTTCGGGTCCGGCACGCCGGGCGCGGCCGGGGCGAAGGAGAAGTCGGTGAGCTCGTTGTTGAGCAGGAAGCCGCGGCCCGGGACGGTGATCGCGCTGCCGCCCGTGGACTCGATGGTCAGGGTGTAGCTGACCACATTGCCCCAGCGGTCGGCGGCCGTCAGGTGGGTGGTGTTCTCCCCCTCGTACGTCGTCGGCGCGGCCCGGCCGGTGGTGGCGCAGGGCGCCGGGTTGCGCGGGTCACCGGGCGCGAGCGGGCTGGTGAGCGTACGGTCCGGCGCGATCAGGCAGGCGCGCGAGTCGGCGAACCGCTGCGAGAGCAGCTCGCGCGTCGGCACACTCACCGCCGCCGGATCACCGACCCAGCGGCCCCGGTCGGCGAAGGAGATCCGCGAGGCCTCGATGAAGCGGTGCAGGTACTGGCTCTCGGACAGCTTCGAGAGGTCGGTCCCCTCCAGGATGTTCAGCGCCTCGCCGACGGTGGTGCCGCCCGAGGAGGAGGGCGCCATGCTGTAGACGTCCAGGCCGCGGTAGCCCACCCGGGTCGGGTCCTGCCGTTTGGTCACGTACGCGCGCAGGTCGCCGGTGGTCAGATCGCCGGGGCGGACCTTGCGGGTGGCCGCCGGGTCCACCGGGGGTGTGCGGACGGCCCGCACGATGTCCTCGGCGATGGGGCCGCGGTAGAGCGCGCCGGTCCCCTTGCGGCCGAGCTCGGCGTAGGTGGCCGCAAGGTCGGGGTTCTTGAAGGTGGAGCCGACCACCGGCAGGGCGCCGCCCGGCAGGAAGAGCTTCGAGGTGGCCGGGAAGTCCTTGAAGCGGTCCTGGTTGAGCTCGGTCTGGGCCCGGAAGGTGCCGTCCACCGTGAAGCCGTCGCGGGCCAGCTTCTCGGCGGGCTTCAGCAGTTTGCCCAGCGGGCGCGTGCCCCAGGCGTCGAGGGCGCTCTTCCAGGTGGCGGGGGTGCCGGGGACGCCGACGCCGAGTCCGCTGGTCTGGCCCTCCGCGAAGGGGATGGGCAGGCCGTTCTCCTGGAACAGGGTTTCGGTGGCGGTGGCGGGGGCGGTCTCGCGGCCGTCGATGGTGTGCACCCGGCGCGAGCGCGCGTCGTAGTAGACGAAGTAGCCGCCTCCGCCGATGCCCGCCGAGTAGGGCTCGGTCACCCCGAGGGCGGCGGCGGTGGCGATCGCCGCGTCCACCGCATTGCCGCCCGAGCGCAGGACGGCGATGCCCGCGGCGGAGGCGTCGGCGTCGACGCTGGCGACGGCCCCGCCGTATCCGGCGGCTACGGGCACCTTGGCCGGTGCCGGTGGGGACGCGGCGGTGGGCGGGGCCGCGGCCCCGGTGGAGACGAGCGCCCCGGCGAGGGCTACTAGCGCTAACTGACGTGCGGCGGGACCACGCATCCGGTTCCTCCAGTCGACGGCCGGTCAGGCCTGGTTCGCGCAGCGTAACTTCACGGCACCCCCCGCGTCAGGACGGCCGGGCGGCCGCTACCATCCGCCGCATGAACGACGACGTGCGCAACATCGTGCTCGGGGTGATAGCCACCGCCCTCAGCGGCGGGTTCGGCTGGTTCGCCCGGACCTATCTGTGGCGCCGCACGCTGCGCCGCAAGCAGGTGTTCTTCGGGCTGCCGACCGGTTCCGACTGCCTGTTCGTGGTCAACCGGCAGATGGGCGGCAAGGAATCGTCGGTGCACCGCAACGACGCCTTCGCCCTGCTGGAGATATCCGCCCTGATCAAGGACTGCGGGGCGAACGTCCAGATCGTCACGCACGACGAGGCGCGTCAGGGCTTCGGCGAGCGCGCCGAGTTCTGCGTCGGCGGCCCCACCTCCAACACCCGTACGGTGGCCCACCTGGCCTCCATGCTGCCGGGGGTGCGGGTCAACATCGACAGCCAGGAGCACGAGGACCGCGGCGCCATCGTGGTGGGCGGGGAGAGCTACCGGTGGGACAAGGACCGGGTGGAGCACGTGGTGCTGGCCCGGCTCGCGGGCGGGGAGGGCGGCCGGCCGGTGTTCCTGCTGTCCGGGCAGACCGCCGTCAGCAACCAGGCAGCGGCCCGCTTCCTGGCCCGCAACCACGGACAGCTGGCCCGCAAGTACGGCACGGACCCCTTCTGCCTGGTCCTGAAGGTGATCAACTCCCATGCGTACGGCCCCGATGTGACCGAGCTCGTGGCCGACGTCACCCGGGCCGCCCTGACACCCGAACCGGCAGCCGCGTGATCCCGTTGATGAAGTTGGACACCAGCCGGCGCGGCGGGCCGACCAGTTCCGGCGGGGGCATGGCCACGCACCACTGTTCGTAGAGGACGCGCAGCTGGAGCCGGGCGAAGTGGGCGCCGAGGCAGACGTGCGGGCCGTCCCCGAAGGAGACGTGCGGGTTGGGCGTCCGGGACGGGTCCAGGCGCCCGGGGTCGGTGAAGACGCGCTCGTCGTGGTTGGCGGAGGCGTGGAAGACCACCACCTTGTCCCCGGCGCGGATCGGCTGCCCGGCCAGTTCGGTGTCGACGGCGGCGGTGCGGCGGAAGCTGAGCACCGGCGGATGGACGCGCAGGAGTTCGTCGACGGCCCGGTCGAAGGGGACGGATCCGTCCGCGAGGCGGCGGTAGGCGTCCGGGTGCCGGGCCAGCGCGAGCAGGCCACCGGGGGCGGCGCTGCGCACGGTGTCGTTGCCGGCGACGGTGAGCAGGAAGAAGAACATCTCCAGTTCGGCCGGGTCGAGTCCGGCTTCGGCGAGGGCGGTCATCACGTCGTCGCCCGGGTGGGCGCGCTTGTGGGCGGCCAGTTCGCGGGCGTACGCGAACATCTCGCCGAGCAGGGCCGGGGAGCGCGGGTTGAGCGGCTTGCCGTCCGGCCCGAGGACCGGCGGCGGGGCGTCGTCGGGGTCCTGGTAGCCGATGATCCGTACGGTCCACTCCAGCAGCAGGGCCCGGTCGGCGGCCGGGACGCCCAGCAGGTCGGTGAGGTTCAGCAGCGCGTACTCGTCGG
Organism: Streptomyces sp. NBC_00029; assembly: GCF_045160505.1. Classification (NCBI taxonomy): domain Bacteria; kingdom Bacillati; phylum Actinomycetota; class Actinomycetes; order Kitasatosporales; family Streptomycetaceae; genus Streptomyces; species Streptomyces sp. NBC_00029. The sequence goes on along the minus strand of NZ_CP108292.1, from coordinate 7,072,194 downwards.
TGACGGTGCGCACGAGGTCGGCGGCGCCGTCCTCGGCGCCCTCCCGGGCGGCGGCCAGCAGGTCGCGCGCCCGGTTTCGTACCCGCCCGGTGAAGGCGTCGACTCGGGCGGGGGTGAAGGCGCGGGCGACGAGCCGGCGCAGCCTGCCGTGGGCGGGCGGATCCTGGTTGAGCATGGTGCGGCGCAGGAACGGCAGGTCGGCCGGGTCGGGGTCGCGGATCTGGGTGGCGCCCAGCCAGGAGGAGTACGTCCGGTGGTCGCGCAGGACCCGCACGACGTCGGCGTGCCGGGTGACCGCCCAGAATCCGGGGCCGGCGGACCAGCCCTGGATCTCCGGCTCGGCCTGCCAGGCCACGGGGTGCCGCTCGCGCAGCAGCCGGTAGCGCTCGTGCGGGACGCCGGAGGCGTAGATGCGGGGGTCGAAGACGTCGGGGACGTCCGCGGCGTGGTCCATGGGGTCACCGTGACGGGTGTGCGGCCCCGGCCGCAAGAGCGCCCCCGCCGGGTGCGCCGGGGCCGCGCGTCGGGGCCGCGCCCGTCAGGGCTGCAGATCGCAGTCGGCGGCCGGGAGGGTGGTGTCGGTGCCCTGCAGGGCCACGGGGCTGAGGGTGTCCGGCACAGTGGAGACGCCGATGGTGCACACCACCTGGTTGCGGGCCAGCGCCGAGAGGCCGCCGACGGCGAACGGCACCGTGACCGTCAGTTCGTTGCCCTGCACGGGCGGGCTCACCGTCGCCTTGTCCGTCCGGTCGTTGGGCACCTCGGGCAGCGCCGTGGTGAGCCCGGCCGCGCGGGCCACACCGCTGGGACCGTTCAGCAGCAGCCGCAGGAGCGGTACGGGCGCGAGGGTGTAGTCGGTGCCGATCGTGAAGGGGACCGGGACGAGCCGGTCGCCCTCCTTGGAGACGAAGTAGAGGACGGCCGCGTTCTTGCCGCCGGGGATCTTGATGGCGGCGGCGTGGCCGCTCTCGATCACCCCGGTGCGCTTGATCCCGCATCCGGTGAGCAGGAGGCCGCAGCTCAGCAGCACCGCCATGGCCGCGGCGGCCCGGGATCCCGTACGGGGGCGTCGCGGCCACGGGCCTGTCATGCGCGGGCCTTTCATGCGCGGGCCTTTCATGCGCGGGCCTTTCATGCGCGGGCCTTTCATGCGCGGGCCTCCAGCGGCATGTCGAGGGTGAAGAGCGCTCCCCCGGAGGGTCCGTTGCCCGCGAGGAGGGTGCCGCCGTGCAGGCGGACGTTCTCCAGGGTGATGGCGAGCCCGAGGCCGCTGCCGGCGGACCGGGTCCTTGCCGCGTCGGCCTTGAAGAAGCGGTCGAAGATGTGCGGCAGCACCTCGGGGGCGATGCCGGGTCCGCTGTCGGCGACGTCGATCAGCAGCCGTTCGCCGTCGCTCCCCGGTGCGGTCCGTACGGTGACGTGCACGGGAGCGCCGCCGTGCCGCAGGGCGTTGCCGACGAGGTTGGCGAGGACCACGTCGAAGCGGCGCGGATCGAGCCGGGCCCGTACCCCGTCCGGCAGCTCGGTGACGACGCGGTCGTCGACCCAGTGGCGGCGTTCGAGGGTCTTGCGCACGGCTTCGGCGATGTCCACGTCGTCGAGGTTGAGCTCGGCGGCGCGGGCGTCGAAGCGGGAGATCTCCATCAGGTCCTCGACGAGGACGGCGAGTTTGCCCGTCTCGGCGCTGACCAGGCGCAGGGCCTTGGCGGTGTCGGCGTCGAGGCGCTCGGCGTCCTCGTCGAGGACCTCGGTGACGGCGAGCATTCCGGCCAGGGGCGTGCGCAGTTCGTGGGAGACGTCGGAGGCGAAGCGGCGGGCCCGGACCTCCGCGTCCTGGAGCTCGCGCACGGACTCCTCCAGGGCGCGGGCGGTCTCGTTGAAGGTGCGGGCGAGCCCGGCGAGTTCGTCGGCGCCCCGGACCTCGATGCGGGTGTCGAGCCGGCCGCGGCCGAGGTGCTGGGCGGCCCGGCGCATGTCGCGGACCGGCCGCAGCACGCTGCGGGCGGCGAGCAGTGCGGGCACGATGGCGATGGCCAGCCCCGGGACGGCGCCCTGCTGGGCGGCATCGACCATGGCCTCGACGGTCAGCTTCTCGGCGGAGAGCGGCACGCTGGCGTAGAAGACGACACCGGTGGCCTCGGTGTAGCCGTTGTGCGTGAAGAGGGCGGGGACGCCGATCGTGAGCCACGGGTTGCCGCGGCTGTCCTCGACCCGCTGGAAGGCGGTGTACGGGTTCCTGCGGACCTTGTTGCGCAGGTCATCGGTGATCACGCCGGAGGTGGGCGTGCCGGGGTTGGTGGAGACCCGCACGCTGCCGTACTCGCCGAAGACGATCCAGGGGTGCGGTTTGCCGCGTTTGCCGAGTTCGATGACGATGCGCTGGAGCTCCTGCTGGTCCATCGGCATGCGGAATTCCTGCTGCTCGATCTGGTCCCGCAGGCTGCTGACGGCGGTGTCCTGGGTCTGTTTGAGAATCGCGTTGCGCGCCTGCTGGTAGGTGAGGGCGGCGGTGGTCCCCGCGCTGATGGCGGCGACCAGCAGGAAGGCCGCGATCAGCCGGGTGCGCAGGCCGAGCGGCGCTATGCGTCTCACCATGGCCTACAGGGGGCCGAAGCGGTAGCCGAAGCCGCGCACGGTCTGTATGTAGCGGGGGCTCGCGTCGGGGTCCTCGACCTTGTGGCGCAGCCGGCGGACGCAGGCGTCCACGAGCCGGGCGTCGGCGTGGTAGCTGTGGTCCCAGACGTACTCGAGGAGCTGCTGGCGGGAGAAGACCTGCTCGGGCGAGGCCGACAGGTGCAGCAGGAGCTTGATCTCGCTGGGGGCGAGGGGGACGCGCTCGCCGTTCTTGGCGACGCTCAGCCCGGCCCGGTCGATGGTCAGCTCACCGTGGTGCTCGAGCCCGGGGCGGGCGCCCACGGGGTCGCTGAGACGGCGCAGTACGGCTTTGATGCGGGCCTCGATGACCTCGGTGCGGGCGGGTTTGACGATGTAGTCGTCGGCGCCGGCCTCCAGGCCGATGACTATGTCGAAGTCGTCGCCGCGTGCGGTGAGCATGATGATCGGCACCTGACTGGTCTCCCGGATGCGGCGGCAGACCTGGACCCCGTTGATGCCGGGCAGCATCAGGTCGAGCAGGACCAGCTCGGGACGGAAGGCGCGCATCAGGGCGAGCCCCTCCTCACCGGTCTCTGCGGAGCTCACCTCGTGGCCCCGGCGGCGCAGGCCGAGGGCCACGCCCTCGCGGATGGATGGGTCGTCCTCGATCAGCAGTACGCGTGGCATCCGGTCAGTATCCCAAGGTGGTGCGTGGCCTCGGCTCCCCCCTACCGGCCGGTCTTGCGCCGCAGGGAGTTCAGCAGGTCGTTGATCTCCGTCAGGCGCAACGGCCCGGCGAGGAGTACGACGACCAGCGCCAGCGCGACGGTTCCCGCCCCGACCGCGGCGAAGTTGCCGAGGCCGTCGGCGGCCCGGGCGGCCGCGTACCCGGCGACGGCCGCCGGGACGCAGGCGACCAGCAGCCGCACATGGGTGCGTACGGCACTCGCGCGCCGTTCGGTACGGGTTCCCGTGCGCGGGCCGAGCCTGCGGGTGAGCGTGTACGCGGTGACGGCGGCGCCCGCGACGAAGGCGACGGAGGAGGCCGCGGCCATGCCGGTGACCGCCCAGCGCGGGGACAGCGCGAAGTAGGCGGCGGCCGACAGTCCGGCGGTGAGCGCGGCGATGACCAGGTTGAGGAAGAAGGGGGTCCTGGTGTCGGAGAGGGCGTAGAAGCCGCGCGAGAGGACGTACTGCGCGGAGAAGGCGATCAGGCCGGGTGCGAAGGCGATGAGCATGCCCGCCATGACCTCGATGTCGGCGGCGCCCGTGCGGCCGTACTCGAAGACGCTGCCCATCACCCAGGGGGCGAGGGCGGCGAAGAGCGCGGCGGCGGGCACGACGAGGGCGGCGCTGGAGCGCAGGGCGTAGGAGACGTCATGGCGCACGGCGGCGAGGTCGCCCTCGGCGGCGGCCGAACTCATCCGCGGCATCAGGGCGGTCACGAGGGAGACGGTGATGATGCCCTGCGGGACGATCCACAGCTGGTAGGCGTTGCTGTAGGCGGTGTAGCCGGCGCCGCCCGCGAGTCCGGCGTCCACGGCGTGCCGGCCGGTGGTGGTGGAGAGCCGGGTGACGACCCAGTAGGCGATCTGGTTGGTGAGGACGAGCATGACGGTCCAGCCCGCGTTGCGCAGCGGGCGGCCGAGGCCGCTGCCGCGCCAGTCGAAGCGGGGGCGCCAGCGGAAGCGGGCGGCGCGCAGCGAGGGGACGAGGGCGAGGGCCTGGATGACGATGCCGAGGGTGGTGCCGAGGCCCAGGAGCCGGGTCTCGGCGGCGGTGAGGCCGCCCGCCGCGTCGTGGGAGACGTAGAGGAAGAGCCCGAAGACCCCGATGATCACGATGTTGTTGAGGACCGGGGTCCACATCATCGCGCCGAACCGGCCGCGGGCGTTCAGCACCTGCCCGAGGAGGGTGAAGAGCCCGTAGAAGAGGATCTGCGGCAGGCAGTACCGGGCCAGGGCCACGGTGGTGCTCGCCTGGGCCCCGCTGTAGGGGGTGTACACCGAGACGATCACCGGGGCGGCGAGGACCGCGACGGCGGTGAGCGCGACGAGGGCCGCGGTGCAGGCGGTGAGCAGGCGGTCGGTGTAGGCGGATCCGCCGTCCGCGTGCTCCTTGGCGGCCCGGACGAGTTCGGGCACGAAGACGGCATTGAGCGCGCCGCCGATGAGCAGCATGTAGATGATGTTCGGGACCGTGTTGGCGACGGCGTAACCGTCACCGAGGAGTCCGGTGCCCAGCGCCGCGACGACGACGGCGGAGCGGACGAAGCCGGTGGCGCGGGAGACGATGGAACCGGCCGCCATGAGCGCGCCGCTGCGCAGCACCGAGGTCTTCGCCGGTGTGGCGCCGGTGCCGGCGCTGCCGGTGTCCGGGGCGCCCGCTCCGGTGCCGGTGCCGTGGGCGGTGCCGGTGCCCGGGGCGGTGTCGGTCTCGGCATCGGTTCCGGTGTGCGTGGCTGTCACCGGCGGGCCAGATATGCCTGGAACGCCTTGTAGAGCGCCGTGTTGGCGACTCCGTCCATCGCTGTCTCCCACTCTCCCAGTGTCTCGACGACCTGCCCGCCGGTGCCGAGCTTCCAGCGCAGCAGACCGTACGAACGCGCCGAGGGGTCGAGGGTGGAGGGTACCCCGCGCATGTCGTACTCCTCCGCCCCGAGGGCATGGGCGTCGGACATCATGCGCCACTGCAGGGCGTTGCTGGGCCGCACTTCGCGCCGGTGGTCGGCGGAGGCGCCGGTCTGGTACCAGACCCGCTTCCCGGCGGTGATCATCGTGTGGGCGGCGAGGATCTCCCCCTGGTGGACGCCCAGGTAGAGCCGCATTCGGCCGGGCTCCTCCTCGTTGAGGACCTTGTACTGCTGCTCGTAGTAGGCGAGGGAGCGGCCGAGCCTGAATCCGTCGCGCTCCTCGGTGATGCGCAGCAGCCGGTAGAACTCGGGCAGGTCCGCGAAGGTGCCGATGACCGTCTGCACACCGGCCTTCTCGGCCTTGCGGACGTTGCGCCGCCATTCCTGGTTGAGGCCCGCCCACACGTCGTCGAGGGTGCGGCCGGCCAGCGGTACGCGGAAGACGTGTCGGGGCTGCGCGTCGCCGTCGTCCTCGCCGCCGCAGCGCGTCCAGCCCCGGGTGCGCAGCCGGTCGGCGAGGGCCGCGCCCACCGGGTCTACCTCGGTGGCGAGGACGTCGGATATCTGCCGGCCGGGCCCGGCGCCGGACTTGGCGGTGGCCGCGTCCCAGCGGCGGTAGGCGGGGGTGGGTCCGATGCGGACGGCGAAGGCGCCGGAGGTGCGCAGGTGACGCATGAGCGGGGTGAGCCAGCGGTCTATGTGCGGGTCGGACCAGTCCGCGACGGGGCCCTCGGGAAGGTAGGCGAAGTATTTCCGGGTGCCGGGGAATTGCCGGTAGAGAACGAGTCCCGCACCCTGAATCTCACCGTCCGGATAGTGCCATCCGACCCTTTCCGACCGCCAGAGGTCCTTTACGCGGGCCCAGGACGGGTACTGGAGAAAACTGGCCCCGCCGTGGCGGGAAAGGAACGCCTGGTACTCGGACATGGACAGGGTGCGCACCCGGAGCCCCCGGTCCTGGTCACGGTCCTGCTGAGCTGGGTTCACGAGCAGTGCACACACGGCTGACGGCCTCCCTGTCGTCCTGACGGTCTCTCACAGGACTGTCACAGGCGCCCGTGACCGACGTGCGCGGCGATTGTGACCGGACGATGACCGTTTCGCTGCGGTCGACGTCACAAGCGAATCGAAGAGCTTTTCCCCGGATTGCGGAACCTAAAGTCGACTCGTCCGCATCTCCTTTTGCGGACGTTCACACCATCACGACTCGAAGGGGCCCTTCGTTGAGCCGCACACGCCGCACCGCCATTGCGGGCACCGCACTCCTGGCCGCCGCGCTGACCGCCTGCTCGGGCGGGAGTGACGGCGCGAGCGACGACAAGGGCAAGGAAGAGTCGAAGCCGAAGGCGCCCATGGCGGTCTCGGTGAACCTCACGGGCGATCAGGTCAAGGCGGGTCAGCCGGTGACGGTGACCGTCGCCGAGGGCAAGCTGGCGCAGGTGAAGGTGACCGACGCCAAGGGCGCGGAGCTGCCGGGGAAGATATCCGACGACGGGAAGTCCTGGACCTCGGAGCGCAACGCCCCGCCCGGTGCGGAGTACAAGGTCGAGGCCCAGAACACCGACAGTCAGAGCGCCACCACGCAGTTCAAGACCGGCCCCGCCGACAAGGTGAACAAGGTCTCGATCAACATCTCCAAGGGCAGCACGGTGGGCGTGGCGATGCCGGTGTCCCTCGTCTTCGACAACCCGGTGACGAACAAGGCCGACGTGGAGAAGCAGCTCAAGGTCACCACCTCGGACAACACCGAGGGTTCCTGGGGCTGGATGAAGGACCACGACGGCAAGGACCGCGTCGACTGGCGGCCCAAGGACTACTGGAAGTCCGGCACGGACGTGAAGGTCGACATGCAACTGAACGGCGTCGACTCCGGCAAGGGCGGCGGGCTGTTCGCGCGCGACTACAACACCGAGTTCAAGATCGGCAAGGACCGCCGGGTCCAGGTCAGCCTCGACTCCAAGAAGTTGACGGTGACCGAGGACGGCCAGGCGCAGAAGGCGATCCCGATCTCGGCCGGCACTCCCGGCGGCAAGAAGGCCTCCTGGTCCGGGAAGATGGTGATCATGACCAAGGAGGGCACCATCCGGATGGACTCCCAGACGGTGGGCCTGGACAACGCGTACGACAAGATGGTCGATTACTCGATGCGCCTGACCTGGTCCGGCATGTACGCGCACGCGGCGCCGTGGAACGAGGCCAACTTCGGCCGCTCCAACAGCAGTTCCGGCTGCGTGGGGATGAGCGACGCCAACGCCAAGGAGTTCTTCGGCCAGTCCCAGGTCGGCGACCTCTTCGAGGTGGTCGGCGAGGGCTCCAAGGGCCAGGCTCCGATCGGCAACGGCTACGGCGAGTGGAACCTCTCCTGGGACGAGTGGAAGGCCAAGAGCGCCCTGTCGGCCGCCCCGCAGAACGGCTGACCTGCGGACCTCCCTTCCTGACTCTCGTTCAATTGTTACCACCACGTAACTTACCGACGGGTTACCTTCGGTAAGCCGCTCCCGTTACCGTCGGGTCACTTTCAGGACTCCGGTGCACGCGAGGAGCGACCGATGGAACGCACCACCACCGCCGCAGCCGTGGCGGCACTCCTGGCGGCGACCGCCCTGGGCCTGGCCCCCCACCAGGCCCAGGCGGCCAACGCGCCCGCCGCCACCACCACCGCCGCCGCCCCGCAGGCCGCTCCGGCGGACCTGCGCTTTCACGACATCCCCGGATCCGGCGGCATCACCCTCAAGGGCAACGTCTTCACCCCGGCCGGAGCGCAGAGCGGCCGGAAGTATCCCCTGATCGTGCTGCCCACCAGCTGGGGCATGCCGCAGATCGAATACATCGCCCAGGCCAAGAAGCTCGCCGACTCCGGCTACGTCGTGGTCAGTTACACCTCACGGGGCTTCTGGCTCTCCGGCGGCCGGATAGAGGTGGCCGGGCCGCCGGACATCGCCGATGTCTCCGCCGTCATCGACTGGGCCCTCGCCCACACCCCCGCCGACGCGGACCGCATCGGACTGGGCGGGGTCTCGTACGGCGCCGGCATCAGCCTGCTGGCCTCGGCGCACGACCCGCGCGTCAAGGCCGTGGTCGCGATGAGCGGCTGGGCCGACCTCATCGAATCCATCTACTCGGGCCGCACCCAGCACCTCCAGGCCGCCGGGCTGCTCGGCGCCGCCGGCTACCTCACCGGCCGCCCCGGCCCCGAACTCCAGTCGATCCTGGGCGACTTCCTGGGCTCCCGGCTGGACCGCGAACAGCAGATGATCGAGTGGGGCAGAAAGCGCTCGGCCGCCGAGCAGGTGGACCGGATCAACGCCAACGGCGCCGCGATCATGCTCGGCAACGCCTGGGGCGACACGATCTTCCCGCCCAACCAGTACGCGAAGTTCTACGAGCGGCTGACCGGCCCCAAGCGGCTGGAGTTCCGGCCGGGCGACCACGCCACCGCCGAGGGCACCGGCCTGCTCGGCCTGCCCAACGACACCTGGACCAACGCCCACCGCTGGTTCGACCGCTACCTCAAGGGCGAGCGCAACGGCGTCGACACCGAGGCCCCGGTACAGATCAAGTCCCGCAGCGACAGCGGCTACGAGGGCTACGCCGACTGGGCGTCGGTCGGCTCCGGCGGCACCGAGAGACTCGCGCTCTCCGACAGCGAGCACCTCTTCGCGAACGTCGACTCCGGGGCCAACGGCGGCGTGGTCCTGCTCTCCAGCGTCCTCGACCAGTTCTTCAAGGCGCCCCCGGTCGCCTCGATCCCGCTCCTCCCCCGGGCCTTCGCCGGCGTCTGGCAGTCGGAGCGCTACGACCGGGCCCGCCGGATCCGCGGCACCGCGAAGCTGCACACCACCGTCACGCCCACCAAGGGCGACGGCACCTTCGTCGCCTACCTCTACGACGTCGGCCCGCTCGGCATCGGCAAGCTGGTCAGCAACGCCCCGTACACCTTCCACGGCAAGACCCCGGGCCAGGCCTTCGGCGTGGACCTGGAGCTCTTCTCGACCGCCTACGACGTGCCCGCGGGCCACCGGCTCGCCCTCGTCGTCGACACCGTCGACCCGCTCTACATCGAGCACAACCCCACCGGCGCGCAGCTGACCTTCTCCTCGCCGCAGGGCGACCCCAGCTACGTCTCGGTGCCGCTTCGCGAGCGGTGATGCACGGCGGCGGCCGGGCCGGGACGGCCCCGCTCCGGGCCCCTCAGTGCTTGAGGATCTTGGAGAGGAAGTCCTTGGCCCGGTCGCTCTCGGGGGCGGTGAAGAACTGCTCCGGGGTGCGGTCCTCGATGATCCGGCCGTCCGCCATGAAGACCACCCGGTTCGCGGCGGAGCGGGCGAAGCCCATCTCGTGGGTGACCACGACCATGGTCATGCCCTCGCGCGCGAGCTGCTGCATGACCTCCAGCACCTCGTTGATCATCTCCGGGTCGAGGGCGGAGGTGGGCTCGTCGAAGAGCAGGGCCTTGGGGTCCATGGCGAGGGCGCGGGCGATGGCCACGCGCTGCTGCTGGCCGCCGGAGAGCTGGGCCGGGAACTTCGCGGCCTGGTCGGCGAGGCCGACACGCTCCAGGAGTTCCCGGGAGCGCCGGTCCGCCTCGCCCTTCCCCCGCCGCCGGACCTTGACCTGCGCGAGCGAGACGTTGGCGAGGATGGTCTTGTGCGCGAAGAGGTTGAAGGACTGGAAGACCATCCCCACCTCGGCGCGCAGCCGGGCCAGCTCCTTGCCCTCGGCGGGCAGCGGCTCGCCGTCGAGCAGGATCGTGCCCGATTCGACGGGCTCCAGCCGGTTGATCGCCCGGCACAGGGTGGACTTCCCGGAACCGGAGGGGCCGATGACCACCACCACCTCACCGCGGCCGACGGTGAGATTGATGTCCCGCAGCACGTGCAACTCTCCGAAGTGCTTGTTGACGTCACGCAGCTCGATCAACGGTTCGACGGCCATGTACTGCCCTGCCCACTCGTCGGTGTCGGTGTGTCGGGGGTTCCCGCGCAAACTATCCAGCCGGGGAAGGGTACTTCGCGCGCAGTGGCGACTCCGACACGCCGGGTCATCGACTTCAGCCCTCGGAGGCCTCCGCGTACGCCTGGCTGAGCTCGGGGGATCCGGTCACCGCCCAGGACACCCCCGACTCGATCACGTTCAGCTCGCGGCCCGAGGCCAGCCGGATCACCGGCTGGCCATTGGGCCACACCCGCCAGGCGGCCTCCGGGATGGTCCGGATGATCACGGTCCCGAGGTAGAAGCCTGCGTCGTTGCCGAGCCAGGGCACCGCCTCCGGGTCCCGCCGCCAGCGGGGCATCAACTGGTCCAGCGCCTCCAACGAGGCCTGGTTCTCGTCGAGTTCGAGCCCGGCCGCCCTTGCCTGGCTGCGCAGCATCTCGCACTCCGAGAACAACTCGGCGACACCCTCGGGGTCGACCGCGAACGCTGCGGCGAGTCCCGCACCCTGTTCCGTTTCACGTCGGTTCAGCCAGTTGTCCAGGAAAGGGATGTTCATACCGCCCAGCGTCGCACCAGGACCCGCCGCTGGCCACAGGGCGCGCCTGGATCCGTCGGCCCGGATGCCTACCGCTCGAGATCCAGGTCCACGACCACGGGCGCGTGGTCCGACGCGCCCTTGCCCTTGCGCTCCTCGCGGTCGACGAAGGAGTCGGTGACGGCCTTGGTGAAGGGCTCGTTGCCGTAGACCAGGTCGATGCGCATGCCCCGGTTCTTGGGGAAGGCGAGCTGGCGGTAGTCCCAGAAGGTGTAGGGGCGGTCGTACTTCAGTGCGCGCGGGAAGACGTCGGAGAGCCCGGCGGCCCGCAGCGCCTCCAGGGCGGCGCGCTCGGCGGGGGTGACGTGGGTGAGGCCCGCGAAGACGGCCGGGTCGTAGACGTCCTCGTCGGTCGGGGCCACATTGAAGTCGCCGAGCACCGCGAAGGGACGCGGGCCGGCCGCGTCCTCGGCGACGGCCGCGGCGAGGGAGCGGAACCAGTTCAGCTTGTAGCCGTAGTGGTCGTGCTCCACCTCGCGGCCGTTGGGCACGTACACCGACCAGACCCGCACGCCCCCGCAGGTGGCGGAGATCGCGCGGGGCTCCTGGACGCCCTCGTAGTCGGGTCCGCCGGGCAGCCCCAGGACCACGTCCTCCAGGCCTGCCTTGGAGAGCAGGGCCACGCCGTTCCAGCGACCGGTGGCGTTGACCGCCGCCTCGTAGCCCAGCTCGCGCAGCTCGGCGTGCGGGAACTGCTCCGCCGAGCACTTGGTCTCCTGGATGCACAGGACGTCCGTGCCGGAGCTCTCCAGCCAGGCCAGCAGACGCGGCAGCCGGGCGGTGATGGAGTTGACGTTGTAGGTGGCGATACGCATACGTGCCAACCTACCGCCCGGCACCGACAGTCACAGTTCGGCGCAGTCCCCGGCGGTGAGTCGCCCGTGATCGGTGCCGCCGAGGGCGTTCAGGGCGGAGTCGTAGATCGGCCGGGCGAGGTCGGACAGGTAGGCGTCGTGGATGTCGAGGGCCCGGCGCGGCTTGACCTCGCGGAGGTAGTCGATCACCTCGGAGACCTTGTTCCAGGGGGCGTGCACGGGGAGCATCAGCGTGTCCACGGGGACCCCGGGCACCGTCAGCGCGTCCCCGGGGTGGAAGAGGGAACCCTCCACGAGGAAGCCGACGTTCGTGACGCGCGGGATGTCCGGGTGGATCACCGCGTGCAGCTCCCCGTGCACCTGGACCTCGAACCCGGCCGCGGTGAAGGTGTCGCCGTGGCCGACGGTGTGCACCCGGCCCGGATAGGCGGGGGCGAGCTTCTCCGCGACGCTGCGCAGGGTCCACAGCCGGACCGCCGGATCGGCGTCGAGGGCGGCCCGCAGCCGTCCCTCCTCGAAGTGGTCGGGGTGTTCGTGCGTGACCAGCAGGGCGTCCGCGCCCAGGCCCGCGTCCGGCTCGCTGAAGGCGCCCGGGTCGATGACGAGCGTGAGCCCGTCCTTCTCCAACTGGACGCAGGAGTGCAGCCGCTTGGTGAGCTTCATGATCCCAGGCTAGGGCGTGGTCGAGGAGACCACGTAGACCTTGAAGACCTTGGGGTCGGTGAGGTCGACCGTGATGTCCCGGCTGGGCCGGGGGTCGTCCTGTTCCAGGGTGGTGCCCAGCCAGTCGGTCTGCCGCTTCCAGTTCCAGCCGGCGACGGCGGTGTCGTGCTCGGAGATCGACACCCCGTGGGTCAGGTCCTCGCGGCGGATGCCGAGGGAGGCCAGGAAGCCGTCCAGTTCCGGCGGGGTGACCGCGAACTGGACGTACAGCCGGCTGGTGCGCCAGTTGTTGGTCTCCAGGAACCCGACGCGCCAGGCCTTGTCCGGGACCGGGACCTCGTAGATGCTGCGCTGCACCTTGGAGGGCCAGCCGGGGCGCACCTTGGAGGCACCGATCTTGGCGGCCTTGTCGCGGCCGCTCTCGCGGCTCTGCTGGGTGGAGATGGCCAGGTAGCCCGCGGGTACGCCGACCAGCAGCAGGATGATGATCGCGGTGATCCAGCGGCGCTTGACGACGTGCCGGCGGTCCTCGGCGGTGGGCGGCGGGGAGCCTTCCGCGTCGGGGGCGGAGGCCTGGTGGGGCAGGGTGGGCGGGTTCACTGTTTGTCCTGGTCCTCGGGGCCGGGGGCGGCGGGGTCGCGCCGGCCCAGCTGCTGCGCGTAGCGCTCGTACCGTTCGTACCGCTCGACCCGTCGGCGGGTGGCTCGGCGGAAGCGGCGGGCGACGAGCCGGGCGAGGTCGGCCGCTCCGACCATGCCCGCCTCGGGGCCGAGCTGGGCCTTGGCGATGCGCGCCTCGGGCCGGTAGCCGCGCCCGGTGAGGTGGCGGCGGAAGGCGTCCCGGGCGGGGCCGATCAGCAGGTCGTCGGCGGCGCTGACGCCACCGCCGATGACGAAGCAGGACGGGTCGAGGGCGGCGGCGAGATTGGCGATGCCGACGCCCAGCCACTGGCCGATGTCCTGGAGCAGCTCGATGCACATGGCATCGCCCTCGCGGGCCAGCTCGGTGATCAGCGGTCCGGTGATCTCGTGGACGTTGCCGCCGACCTTGGCGATGATGTTGTACGCGACCGGCGAGTCGGCTGCGGCCAGCTCGCGCGCCTCGCGGACCAGGGCGTTTCCGGAGCTGTACTGCTCCCAGCAGCCGCGGTTGCCGCAGGGGCAGCGGTGGCCGCCGGGGACGACCTGCATATGGCCGAACTCGCCCGCGACCCCGTAGCGGCCCCGCTTGACCTGGCCGCCTTCGAGGATGGCCCCGCCGATGCCGGTGCCGAGCGTGATCATGACCAGGTGGTCCTCGCCGCGCCCGGCTCCGAAGCGCCATTCCGCCCATGCGGCGGTGTTGGCGTCGTTGTCGACCATGACCGGGACGGCGAGCCGGGACTGGAGCGCGTCGCGCAGCGGCTCGTCGCGCCAGGCCAGGTGGGGTGCGAAGAGGACGCGGGAGCGGTCCGCGTCGACCCAGCCGGCCGCCCCGATACCGACGGCGTGCACGTCGTGCCGGTCGGAGAGGTCCAGCACCAGCTCGACGATGGTGTCCTCGACGACCTTGGGGCTCTTGGACTTGTCCGGGGTCTCGGTGCGGAGCTTCTCCAGGATGATCCCGTCGGCGTCGACGACGCCGGCCATCACCTTGGTGCCGCCGATGTCGATGCCGACCGTCGGGACCCTGGGGGCTGTCAGGTGCGAGCGGCGCTCCCGGCTCCCGATGGTCCGCAGGACGGTGCTCCGCGCCGACCCCCGGTGGGTGAGCGTGAAGTCCCGGTACGTGCTCATCGAGTCGTGTCGTCCCTCTTGGGTGCGGTGGTTCGGGATTCCGGTCGGGCCCCGTCGGCCGGGCCGCCCGGACCGGCTGCGCCGTCCGTGGCGTCCGTGCCGGCCGTGGCGTCCGGGGTGCCTGTCCCTGATTCTGCCACTCGCTCCAGCTCGTGGCTCAGCTCGTCGAGCTCGGAGCCGCCCGCCATCTGCCGGGTGAGCTCGTCGAGCGTGATCGAGTCGCGGGTGTGACTGCCCGCCATGGTGCCGCGCTTGAGGAGGACGAAACGGTCCCCCACCAGGTACGCGTGGTGCGGGTTGTGCGTGATGAGGACCACGCCGAGGCCGGCATCCCGGGCGGCCGCGACGTACTTGAGGACCACTCCGGACTGCTTGACGCCGAGGGCGGCGGTGGGCTCGTCGAGTACGAGGACCTTCGCGCCGAAGTAGACGGCGCGGGCGATGGCCACGCACTGCCGTTCACCGCCGGACAGGGTGCCGATGGGCTGGTCCACGTCGCGCAGGTCGATGCCCATGCGCAGCAGCTCGGCGCGGGTGGTCCGTCGCATGAACTCCACGTCGAGGCGGCGCAGGGGTCCGCGGCCGCGGGTGGGCTCGGAGCCGAGGAAGAAGTTCCGCCAGACGGGCATGAGCGGGACGACGGCGAGGTCCTGGTAGACGGTGGCGATGCCGTGGTCGAGGGCCGCGCGCGGGTTGGCGAGCACGGTCTCCTCCCCCTCGATCTCGAAGGTTCCGGCGTCGTGCCGGTGCAGCCCCGCGATGATCTTGATGAGGGTGGACTTGCCGGCGCCGTTGTCGCCGAGGACACAGGTGATCTCGCCCGCCGAGACCTCCAGGGAGACTCCCTGGAGGGCGCGGATGTTGCCGTAGAACTTGCTGACGTCGGTCAGCTTCACCAGGGCGGGGGCCGCCCCGGGCTCCGTCGTCGTCTTTTCCGTCGCGGTCACTTGGTCGCCTCCGCCCGCTTGCGGACCCATGCGTTGAGCAGCGTGGCCAGCAGGAGCATCGCGCCGAGGAAGAACTTGAACCAGTCCGGGTTCCACTGGGCGTACACGATGCCGTTGCTGGTCATGCCGAAGATGAAGGCGCCGACCGCCGAGCCGATGGCGGAGCCGTAGCCGCCGGTCATCAGACAGCCGCCGATGACGGCCGCGATGATGTAGAGGAACTCGTTGCCGACGCCCTCGCCCGACTGGACCACGTCGAAGGAGAAGAGGATGTGCTGGCCGGAGATCCACGCGCACAGGGCGACGCCCATGTAGAGCCCGATACGGGTCTTCACGACGGGCACGCCGGTGGCGCGGGCCGCGTCGGCCCCGCCGCCCACGGCGAAGATCCAGTTTCCGGCCCGGGTGCGCAGCAGGATCCAGGTGGCGACGGCGACGATGGCGAACCACCACAGGATGGTGACCTTGAGGGTGACCGAGCCGATGTTCCACTGCGAGGCGAAGAGGGCGCGGGCGGAGGAGAAGCCCTCCATGTCGGCGATGGTCTTGGTGGAGACCGTGCCGGTGATCAGCTTGGTGAAGCCGAGGTTCAGGCCGGTCAGCATCAGGAAGGTGCCGAGCGTGATGATGAAGCTCGGCAGCTTGGTGCGGGTCAGCATGAACCCGTTGAAGAAGCCGATGGCAAGGGTGACCAGCAGGGACACCCCGACACCGACCCAGACGTTGGCGGTCATCTGGTAGCTGAACATCGAGCTGACCAGCGCCGAGGTGGTGACCATGACACCCGCGGAGAGGTCGAACTCGCCGCCGATCATGAGCAGGGCCACCGGGGCGGCCATGATCCCGATGGTGGAGGCCGAGTACAGGATCGTGCTGAGGCTGGAGGCCTGCAGGAAGCTGGGGGCGGCGAGGGAGAAGAAGACAAACACGGCGGCGGCGCCGACCACCGAGCCCAGCTCCGGGCGGCCGAGCAGCTTGCGCAGGGCGGAGGTGGGGGCGAGTCGTTCGTCGAGCCCGTCGGCGGGACCGGCCGTGCTCATCGGCTGCCCCGCTTGATGTATTCCTCCAGCTTGGCGGCCTCGGCGGCGGTGACGATCTGCGGTCCGGTGAGCACCGGGCGGCCGCCGCCGAGCACGTTCGCGTTGTAGCGGTAGAGCCAGAGCAGGTCGATGGCCTCGTAGCCCTGGAGGTAGGGCTGCTGGTCGACGGCGAAGCCGAGGGCGCCGGACTTCAGGTCGCGGGCCACCGAGTCGTTGAGGTCGAAGGTGTCCACCTCGGCCTTGCTGCCCGCCGCGTCCTTCGCCTTGACGGCGGTGGGGGCGAAGGGTGCGCCGAGGGTGACGATCGCGTCGATGGAGGGGTCCGCCTGGAGCTTGGCCTGCAGGGCCGCCTGCACGGAGGGCATGTTCGTGCCCTCGACGTAGAGGTTCTCCAGGGTGCCGGAGAAGGTCTTCTTGGCCCCGGCACAGCGCTGCTCGTGGCCGACGTTGCCCTGCTCGTGCAGGACGCAGACGGCGCGCTTCTTCCCGCGCTTGTTCAGCTCGGTGCCGACGGCCTCGCCCGCGATCTCCTCGTCCTGGCCGATGTGGGTCAGTGCCCCGTACTCGGCGGACTGGGCGGAGCCGGAGTTGACCGTGATCACCGGGATGCCGGCCTTGACCGCCTTGGCCAGGACGTCCTTGAGGGCCTCGGGCTTGGCCAGGCTGACGACGATCCCGTCGACCTTCTGGTCGATGGCGTTCTGCACGAACTGTGCCTGCTGCTGCGCCTGGTCGTCGTGGGCGTAGACGAAGTTGATGTTGTCTTTCGCCGCGGCCTCCTTGGCGCCCTTCTGGACGATGTCCCAGAAGGTGTCGCCGTCGCCCGCGTGGGTGACCATCGCGAAGGTCCAGCGCGGGGTCGAGACGGCGGGCCGGCCCGCCTGGGCGGCCTTCGCGCGCTCCTCGGCGCGCTTGCCACCCGTACTGCTGCAGCCCGCGAGCGAGGCCCCCAGTACCGCCGCGAGCACCGCGCCCACGACGCGTACCCCTGTCCGAACCCTAGCCACGTCGCCGCGCCCTTCCCTCGTCACCAATTCGGTCCGCCGTCGAGCCGGTCACCAATCCGGTCATTCCGGCTCCATTCCGGTCCAGCCGCTCAGTATCCGCCACAGTCGACCATGAAGGGGCATCGGGGCACGCGCGGGCAGGTTGACATGCGTGGGCGGATTGACAGGTTCCCCATGGGGGGCCAGGTTGAGTGCATGCGCATCGGGCTCATCGGAACGGGCCGGATCGGGTCCTTCCACGCGACGGTTCTGGCCCGTCACCCGGAAGCGGGCTCGCTCCTGCTCGCGGACGCCGATCCCGCGCGGGCGGCGCGACTCGCCGACCGGCTCGGGGCCACTGCCGCGCCCTCCGTGGAGCAGGTCTTCACCTGGGGCGTGGACGCGGTCGTGGTGGCCTCCGCGACCGAGGCGCACGCGGACCTCGTCGTACGGGCGGTCCGCGGCGGGCTTCCGGTGTTCTGCGAGAAGCCGCTGGCCCCGGACCTGAAGCGGACCCTGGCGGCGCTGCGGGAGGTGTCGGCCGCGGGCGGCCTGCTCCAGGTGGGCTTCATGCGCCGGTTCGACGCGGGCTACGGCACGGCCCGCGAGCTGGTCCGTTCGGGCGCCCTGGGGCGGCTGCACACGGTCCGGACGATGACGGCCGATCCGGCGCCGCCGGCCGCCGCCTACCTGGCGACCTCCGGCGGGCTCTACCGGGACTGCCTGGTGCACGACTTCGACATGGTCCGCTGGGTGACCGGGCGCGAGGTGGTCGAGGTGTACGCGGCCGGGTCGGACGCCGGTCCCGCCCTGTTCCGGGAGACCGGCGACATCGATACGGCGGCGGCCGTGCTGACGCTGGACGACGGGACCCTGGTCACGGCCACCGGCACGCGGTGCAACGGCGCCGGGTACGACGTTCGGATGGAGCTGGCCGGGGAACGGGACCAGGTCTCGGTGGGCCTGGACGACCGGACGCCGATCGCCTCCACCGAACCGCACGGCCCGCCGCCGGCGAGCAAGCCGTGGACCGGCTTCCTCGAACGTTTCGCCCCGGCCTACGAGGCCGAGCTGGCGGCCTTCGTCCAGCTGGTGCGGGGCGCGGGCACCAACGCGTGCGACGGCCGGGAGGCGCTGGCGGCGTTCCGGATCGCGGAGGCCTGCGAGCTCTCGCGCAGGGAGCGGCGCCGGGTGCGGCTGGAGGAGCTCCCGGACCTGCCGGCTCTGTAAGGGGGGCACGGGGCCACACTAAGCCGCGTGATCACCTGTGGCTGCGACGCATTCCGGCCACGCTCGGGAGGCTCAGGAGTTGGTCACGGCGCGCCGCCCCCATGCGGTGCCGACGAGGACCAGGAGGGCTCCTGCGTACCCGAGGAGGCCGGTCTCCTCCCCGCCGATGGCGATACCGGCGACGGCCGCCCACAGGGGCTCGGTGCCGAGCAGCAGGCTGACCCGGGAGGGCGAGGTGCGGCGTACGGCCCACATCTGCACGAAGAAGGCGAAGAGCGTGCAGAAGACGGAGAGGAAGGCGAGCCCGGCCCACTCGGCGGGCCCGAAGTCGGCCGCGGCGGCCCAGGGGCTGTCGCCGGTGCCGGGTACGGAGGCCAGCAGTGCGAAGACGAGGACCGCGGCGCCGAGCTGCACGGTGGTCAGGGACAGCGAGTCGGCGTCCTGGACGGCCTCGATGCGGGCCATCAGCAGGACGTGCAGGGTCCGGGCGAGAGCGGCACCGAGGATGAGCAGGTCACCGAGGCTGGGCGCGGTGAATCCGGCGCCCTGCGTCAGCAGCACGACGCCGAGGACGGAGACGGCAGCGGCGCCGAGGAATCCGGCGGAGGGTGCCCGCTTCCTCACGGCCGCTTCTGCCAGCGGGGTGAAGATCATGGTCAAGCTGATGATCAGCCCGGCGTTGGTGGCGGAGGTGTGGACGACCCCGTAGGTCTCCAGGAGGAAGATCCCGCCGAGTACGAGGCCCAGCAGCCCGGCGCCGCGCAGCTGGGCGGGGCTCAGCGCGCGCAGTCGCGCCCACCCGGCGACGACCAGGACCGGCAGCACGAGCGCGAACCGCAGCACGAGCACGGCGACGACGGTGTGGGTGGTGGTGATGCCCTTGGCCGCGAGATAGCTGCCGCCCCACACGACGGCGACGGCCAGCACGGGCAGATCGGCGAGCCAGGCCCGGCGGGGGGTGGCTTCGAAGGGGGCGGGTGCGGGGGCGGCAACGGTCACCGGATGTCTCCAACGGCTCTTCAGTGGGTGGAGACATCGGCGGCTCGCACGGGTGCGGGCACACCGTACCGGAGCCGATCATGCGGAGCGACTGCTTTCCGGGCCGTGGGCGGCGAACCCGTAGCATCGGCGGCATGGCTGATCTCTACGCCCTGGACCTGGCGTTCGACCTGCTCGACACCACGCCCGACGACGTGCTCACGGAGGTACGGCGCCAGCTGACGGGGGCCGGACTGTTCTCGCCCCGGGGCCCGGCGTGGCGGGTGGGCGGCATGCTCGTGGGCGAGTTCGCCCCGGCCGACCGCGGCGGCTGGGCCCTGACGGCCCGCCAGGAGGTCCACGAGGAACAGCTCCCGGACGTGGAGGACCTCCTGCTGCTCCTGGCCCCCCACATCCGCCCGCCGGGCCCGGTCGGCCGGATCCGCCACTACGAGAACGAGGCCCCGGACCTCCTGGTCCTGCGCGAGGGCCGCGTGGTCCAGCTGGCGCTGGACCCGCGCTGATCCACCTCCGGCAGGGACGGCGGCCTATTCGCCGATGGTGCCGAAGGCGGCCCGCCCCGTGGGCCGGTACGTGTGCATGGCCGTGCCGGCAGGCGTCGTGCGGGAGCTCGTCAGCTCGTAGGCGGTCGGCAGCCCACCGGTGGGGAAGAGCCTGCGCCCGGCGCCGAGCACCACGGGGAAGACCAACAGGTTCAGCTCGTCAACGAGATCGCGGGCCAGCAGCCACTGCGCGAGCTGCCCGCTGCCGTGCACCTGGAGCTCCCCGTCCAGCGCGTCCTTGACCCGCACGATCTCGCTCTGCAGGTGCTCCCCGTCGAGCACGGTGACCGGCCCCCAGGCCGGCTCCTTGACCGTGGTCGAGGCGACGTACTTGTGCAGCCGGTTCAGGTTGGCGGGGATGGGGTCGGCGGGGTCGTCGTGCACCGGCCAGTACGAGGCGAAGATCTCGTACGTCCGGCGCCCGAGCAGGAAAGCCCCGGCCCGGCCGAACACCTCGGTGACGAACTCCCCCATCCCCTCGTCGGCGAACGGCGCGACCCACCCGCCGTACTCGAAGCCCCCGCTCGGATCCTCGTCGGGCCCACCGGGGGCCTGCATCACGCCGTCCAACGTCAGAAAGGTGGTGAGACTCAGCTTCCCCATACCTCTGCGCTCCTCGATGGGTTCCGTCCCTACGGAAGTGCAGACTCCCGTACCCCCAGGAACTCATCGCGACGCCACGCCACGTGCCCCAGCTTCCTCTGCTGACCCACGGGAAGGCACATTCGGGCTCGGCGTCGTGCCGCACGGATGATCATTCCCAGGTTCAACAATCACAGCATCCCAGAACGCAACACCCTGTGAACGAGCACCAGCCAACGCACCGGAGCCCCGACCGAGATACCCAGCCGGGGCTCCTCTGCACTGCCGCTACGTCACAGGACTGTGCGACAGGTGGCCCGTGATTCAAAGCCCATCGATGACCTAGGAGAAGTATGGGAGTTCGAGCCCCAAATCGCGTGCAGCACCCTCATACACCTCAAGCATTTCAGCGATGGTCGCCGCCACGTCATTCAACGGAAACGCAGCCTCTGCAAGGTCACCCGCCGCCAGGCAATCAGAAAGCTCCCTTACGGTTTCCTGAAGGATCTTAAGCGAGTCCCCTTGAATGGCTGCCGCCGGGAAGTTGCGACCCGGAAGGCGAACTACAGCGTAGTTTCCGGACACCGCAAGAACGGTGCCATCCGCTCCATCTTGATTCACTTACCACTCCGAGGATGGAACATGACATAAGGCTCCGTTTCGATCAGCTTACCGGTGAATATATCTTGACGCCTACCTCTACCCAGAGTCACGTCAGCCTTGGGCAATTGGCCTGAAATCCGACTCTTTGTGCGGCTGCTAATTCCGGTAATCACATAGTCGTAGTCAGACCCAGCCCAGTACCCATTTGGATTTGTGTCAGACTTAGGCCCCTTCACTTTGCTCCCTACCACCGCGATCGACACGCCTCGAAAGTCAGCAGCGTTTTGAATCCGCGTCATTTCACTCACCGTCAACCCCTCCGTACTGGCGCCATTCGCCAGCGTGGGACCGCCGCAGTTGTGAACGAGAACAGGAACCGTTCCCGCAAGTACATAGTACGTATGAAGGTCGGCAACGGTGAGATTGTGGGTCCGATCGAACGCTTCGTAAACACGGACCGCTGAAACGACTGCGGGCATCCCTTGGTCGGTGCGAAGGCTCTCGCCCAACTTCAGGTCCTTGGCTTCCTTCCAGACCTGCTCAGTTTTCGACCAAAAGGGGTGGTGGCCCGTTGCCGTGATCGTCTCGACTCCGCTTGGAGTTTGGATTCCCAGGTCGACGTAGGCCTTGTCGTCCTCCGTATGGATGGTCGCGGTGACGGCCTGCTTCGACGTCTCGCCCGTCTCGGGGTCGGTAGCGAGAACCTCGTCACCCTCCACAAGGTCTTCAATGGACTTACTGCTTCCGTCAGCCAACAGGACGCGCGTTCCGTCGACAAAACTATTGCCGCACGGCTTTCCTGCTGCCGCGTTCGCCCTCTTGGTTGCCACAGCGCGCGAACCAAGCCCCGCTCCGACCATTTCACCCATGAGTTGACCGTCAGTCTTCTCATAGATGTCCGACGAAACTTGCTCACCAGTCTCCAGGGCTTCCATCCAGTTGTTGCACTGAACGAAATCACAGAAGTGACCGTTGAAGTAATCGAGCTCCTCGTCCGATGCACCGTATAGCCACATCTTGTACGAGATTTGCGCAGTTACAGAACCGTTACTCTCATCATATTTACGCTGCATTCGAGCGAGGGTTTTACCCGAAGTGTTCTTGCTATTGCGCAGGTAATCTTTCTTGCCTTTCAGGATGCTGTAGCGGGCACGATTGAACGTGTTCTTTGTATTTTGACCGACGTTGTTCCGCCGATACTGCCGTTCCTGTGCAACCTTCACGACATTCTGGGAGGCAGCCTGGAAGCCCCCGTCACTGTCACCCTCGAAGTACTTGAGGCCGTCCGGGTCCAGGTTGGTGATGGGGTTGCCGTTGGCGTACGTGTACCCGTTCATCTGGAGCGGGTCGGTGATGTCGATGACCGGGTCGACCGTGATGAAGCGGCCGGTGCTGGCGTCGTATTCGCGGGCGCCGATGTGGGTGAGGCCCGTGGTGTTGTCGTCGTTGCCGACGCCGAGGAAGGTGCGGTTGCCGGGCCAGCTGGAGGGCTGGCTGCCGCGGGGGTTGCCGTACGGGTCGGACTTGCGGCGGGTGGTCGGCTGGCCGGCCTTCTGCTCGACGCTGATGGTCGCGGTGTTGTGGTGGTCGGTCAGCAGGTGGGTCAGGGTGTGGCCGGTGGTCTTGCCGTTGGTGCGGCGGACGGTGGTCGGGGCGCCGGGGCTGCTGTAGTAGCGGACGGCGTCCATGGCCTTGCCGGCCTTGTCGACCGTGACCTCGGATTCGCCGAGGTAGAGGGTGCGGGCGCTGCCGGTTTCCTGGATGACCCGGTTGCCGGACGCGTCGTAGAGATAGCTGGTGAGGTTGCCGAAGCTCCATTGCTGGGCCGGAGTGGGGGCAGGACTGGCGCACGTGAAGGTGTGCAGGTCGTTGCCCTCGGCGTCATTGTCGTTGGGGACGGTGAGGCACTGGTTGGTGCCGGTGACGAGGGACTTGTCCGTCTCCCGGTAGGTGAACTTCTGGCTCGCCTCGCCCGGCTTGCACGCCTTCAGGACGGCCTTGCCGTTTTCGGAGGTGAGGCACTTTCCGAGGGCCTGGACGGTGTCGCCGCTGATGCGCCACTGCTGGGGCTTGCTCTCGTTGCAGGACAGCAGCTGGACGGGGGTTCCGTCGGCGGTGCCGCCGTCCTGGACGTCGAGGCACTTGCCGGAGAGGCCGGTGACGGCGACGGAGCCGATGCCGGGGCTGGTGGCCGACAGGAGCTTGCTCCGGCGGTCCCAGTTCAGGGTCTGGGTGTCACCGTCGATGGTGCGGGTCTTGGTGCTGCCCGCCGCGCTGTAGGTGTACGTGGACAGGGAGTCGACCGTGGAACCGGGCGTCCTGGTGGTCTTGTTGACCTTGGTCAGGGCGTGGGGCTGCTTCTTCGGGTTCGGCAGGGCGCCGCCCGTGATCTCCACGCCGTAGGTGTACGTCGTTTCGTCGTCGAGGGCGCCGTCGGTGGGGTCGCGATCGGTGAGCTTGGTGCGGTTGCCTATGGCGTCGAACTGGTAGTCCTGCCAGTAGGCATCACCCGGCGTACCCGATCCCACCTCCGTGCGTGCCGGGCCGGTGGGACTGGTGGGGCAGCCGTCCGTCTTGCCGGTCCAGGCGCGAACGAGCTGGCCCATGGCGTCGTAGGTGTAGCACTGACGGTCCACGAGAGCCGGGGACTGGGGGGTGGTGCCGGGGTAGGTGTCCGTGATGGAGGTCGGGTTGCCGACCGGGTCGTACGTGTAGCTGAGCGAGGAGAGGAGGTTCGAACCCGATGTCGGGTCGCGCGTCTCCTTGTGGCTGGTCGCCGAGGCGACCCGTCCGGTGTGGGGGTCGTAGGTGTTCGTGGTCCATATGCGGTGGGGTGCGTTGCCCGAGGCGGTACGCAGGATCTCGCCGTACGGGCTGTAGACGGTGTCCGAGGTGTACCAGGACAGGCCGGACATGGTCTGCACCATGCCGTCGGCGTTGTAGCGGGTGATCAGCTTCTCGGCGGCGAGACCGCCGACGGTCGCCGGGACGGTCGTCGACTGGACGTTGCCCCGGGGCGTGTAGGTGGTCGTGTAGGCGTAGCTGCCGGCCAGCCCCTTCGTGGCAGGAAGGTCGGGGATGGTGATCCTGGATCCGGTGGGCCGGTACTCGCTGTCGTAGCCGGTGACCTCGGTCTTGTACGAACCCGCCCCCCACTTGCGGGTGGAGGCGACGGGCTGGCCCTTGCCGCCCGGGAGGGTGTCGTAGGTCCAGGTGGCGATGGGGTCGGCTGTCTCGGAGTCGTCGCGCAGCGCCGTCTTGCGGCCGAGGACGTCATACGACGTGTACTGGGTGACGTTGTAGACGTTGGTCGTCGAGACCTGCTGGTCGAGGTTGTTGTACGTGAACGTCGACTTGCCGGTGTCGGGGTCCTCCGACGCGGTCAGGCGCCCGCGGGCGTCGTAGGCGTAGGTCCAGTTGTTGCTGGCGGTGTCGGTGACTTTGGCGAGCTTGCCGCGCACGTCGTAGGTGTAGCTGGTCTTGTTCGACGTGCTGAGGTCGGTGGCGGTGTAGTGCTCGATCTCGGAGGTGCGGCCCAGGGCGTCGGTCCACGTCTTGGCGGCGCGGCTGCCGGCCAGAGGGGTCGACCCGGTGGGCGACATGCCGCTTCGGGTCAAGGTCCAGTCGCCGCCGTACTGTGTGACGGCGGACTGCCGGGCCTGGCCCTTCTCCAGGGTGGTGACGCGCACGGCGCGGCCGAGGCCGTCGTAGGCGGTCTGCGTGGAACTGGGCACCTCGGTGACCGACTTGGGAACGTAGAGCTCCGTGCTCAGCTTGCCCTCGGCGAGGTAACCGTTGTTGGTCTGGCTGACGGTTCCGTTCGCGCTGTGCAGGGTGTCGGTGATCAGCCGTGCGCCGCCGGGGCCCTCGGTCTGGGTCTGACGCGGGCGCAGCAATCCGTCGTAGATCGCGATGGAGGTGCTGTAGGTCCCGTTGTCCTTGAGCGTGCGGGAGATGACGGCCGGCGTCTTGAGTTCGGTGATCTGATATTCGAACGTGTAGGCCGCCGGGTCGGTGGGCTTCTGCGAAGGGGTCCGGACCTCGGTGCTCCGGCCCAATTCGTCGTAGACCGTGGTGACCTTGCGGCCGTTGGCGTCGGTCGCTTCCAGGACGCTGCCGCGGGCGGGGTCCACCTTGGTGGTCACCGTGTGCCCGAGCGCGTTGGTCGCCGTTGTGGAGAATGCCGGTCCGGTGGCGGGGCTGAAGGTGATGCTCGACGGGTTGCCGGCGGCGTCGTAGGTCTTGATGGCGCGGCCGAGCGCGTCGTACTCGGTGCGCCCTGACGTCGTCCAGCCCGTGCCTGCCGCGTCGCTGCTGTCGACCTGGTACGGGAGGCCCTTGGTGGGTGCAGCGCCGAAGGCGTTCGGCGCGTCGTAGGAGGTACGGATGGCGCTGAGGCGCGCGCCGGCCTCGACACCGCCGCCCGCACAGTCGCCCGTCGTCTCGATCACCTCGGACGGCAGACCGATCAGGTTGTTCGTCGG
Organism: Streptomyces sp. NBC_00029; assembly: GCF_045160505.1. Taxonomy (NCBI): domain Bacteria; kingdom Bacillati; phylum Actinomycetota; class Actinomycetes; order Kitasatosporales; family Streptomycetaceae; genus Streptomyces; species Streptomyces sp. NBC_00029. The sequence goes on along the minus strand of NZ_CP108292.1, from coordinate 7,046,771 downwards.
GTTGTGGACGTACGTGGGCTTGCTGCAGGACTGCTTGACGGTGCTCCAGCCAGTGCCCTGGTTCTCCAAGGCATCGGTCTGCGTGGTGAGCAGCAGACCATGGGAAGCGGCCTTCTCGTCGTAGGTGTTGAGGGTGCGCACCATCCGGGATTTGCCGCCACTGACGGACTGGATCGCCTCGGTGCGTGCCGTGCCTACGCGGTACGCCTCGAGCGTGGTGTTGTCGGCACGGGTCCGGAAGGCGATCCGCTCGCTGCGCCAGGGTGAAGACAGCTCACGGGATTCGACGCTGCCGCCGGGCTTCGTGTAGGTGATGGTCTCGGCGGCCTGGCCCTGGAACTGAGGCAGGTCCTCGCCGAGGTCCTGCGTGCCGGTGGAATCCTTGACGATGACCTTGGAGGCAGCGGTGGACAGACCGCGGAAGTACCGAGTGCGGGTCTGGGACTGCTCGGTCGCGTTGGCCTTGCCCGCGTTCTCCGTGTGCCCCGTGGTGGTCAGCACGCCGGCGTAGCCGCGCCACTGACTGTAGGTACGCCGATCGGGCTTGGTGAACTCGTCGTCGTCCTTGGCCCAGGCGGCGTCCTCGTACGTGTAGCTGGTCGTGACGTCGGGGCGCTGCGCCACCCGGTCCCTCTCGACCACGCTGTCCACGACGTACTTGTTGAACAGTTCGACCGGCGGCACCTTGTCCGGGTCCAGTCCTGAGTCTGCGGACCACCGGACGGGGAAGCAGCGCGTGGTGTTCTTCGCCGGATCGGGGACGGCGGTCCCCTTCGCGCACGGAGCGGAGTACTTGACCTCGATCGCGCCACCGGTCTCGGTCAGGATGGTCTCCACCCGAAGCCTGTCGAAGTCCGGTGCCGCGTCCTCCTTGCCGTTCACGGGAGCCTTGACGACACGGTTGGGCATGTCGACTTCGTTGGCCTTGAAGGAGACCGGGGGCAGCGAACGGCCGAGGCCGCTGTTCTTGGCGGCGTAGGCGGTCCGGGTGATGGACTCCAGCCACAGCGGGGGGCTGGTGTCCGTGCGGTGCTTGGGCAGCGACTGCTTGAGGGCCCACTGGTCGACCTTGGTGAGCTCGGTGGAGCCCTCAGTGCGCTGACCAGAGGTGGTCACCCGGTCCAGGCGCATGCGCGACCAGAACGTGGGGGAAAAGGTTTCACAGGCCGCCGCGTCCATCTTGCAGTTCAGGGATGCGGGGGTGTCATACCATCCGATTCCGTTCTTGGAACCGAACAGGGAGTCGGCGCAGGAGATGTCCTTCTCCTCGAAGCACCGCTGCTCCACCCCGAAGTCGACCCTGCCCGCGGGGGCGCCGGCCAGGTTGTCGGCCCGCAGTCCGTAGAGGATGCGGGTCGGGTAGCCGCCGCGGATGTATCCGACCTTGGCGCGGTCCTTCTCGTTGACCTTCTCGTTCCTGGCGTAGCGGTTCTCTTCCTTCACCCAGTCGATGACCATGGCGTTGCCGTGGACGTCCTCGACGAAGTCGAGGTTCCAGCGCCAGGCCTGGGTGCAGGAGGAATTCGCGTAGGCCGACTGATAGCAGGGCTCGTCGGGGTGGTTGCCGAAGACCGGGACGGTGAAGACGGAGTCGGTCACGGTCTTGACCGACGTACCGTCCCCGTGGGGGCCGACGTTGTGGCGCCCGTAGTGGTAGCGCATGCCGTCGCGCGTGGTGACGACCCAGTACTCGCCGTCCTTCGCGCCGTTGCCGCCGCCCGTCTTGAGCTCGACCTTGGAGCCGTCATCGGTGGCGGGGACCCATTTTCCGCTGCCGGCGTCGTGGACGAGTTCGGTGGACGACCCGTTGAGGGAGAGGACGACGTTGTCACCGGCCCAGCACAGGTCGCCCTTCTTCTTGTCCGTGTCGTTGTCGTTGTTCGGCTTGCCGCGCGACGAGGCCTTCAGGTCGTCGGAGCAGGAACGGTAGCGGCGTTCGATGAAGCCCGGGTTGTAGTCCCAGCCGTCACCGATCCAGGACGCCTGGCCGTTCGCCACGGACGTTCTGCCGTCCACCGCCTGCGAGGAGTACGAGAACGCGATGGACGGGGTAGGACCCGCGGGCGCCGGGGGCACGGCCAGCGGATAGCTCCAGGAGAAGCCGCCGCCACTGCCACCTGCGGTCCAAGAGCCCGAGGGTGAAAGGGAAGTGGCCTTGTACGAGCCGCCCGCACCGGCTGCCCCGTCGGAGGCGACGACCGCCATGGGAGCGGCGCCGCCCCCGGTCATGGTCCGCATGCCCTGAACGGGGGTGGCAGCCGGGTCGACGGTCGCGATGACCTTCTTGTCAGCGGCAAGGTTCGAGGTGGGAACCTCCACGGACGCTGAACATTCGGGCAGTTCAGGGTGGTCGAGGAAGCATGCAGGGTACTGCCGCAGCTTCAGGCGCGAGGCCCACTCGGTGCCGTACAGGTCCTCGAACTTCGAGTAGTCCAGTTTGATGTCGACCGGGTTCACCGCGTCAGTGGGCGGCGTGATCTTGATGATGGCGCCATCGACACCGGCGGCTTCGGTCTTCTCGCGGCTCTCGACAGCCGCCCCCCACGTGCCCGACGGTGCGACCCCGGTCCCGGAAACCTTGCCGATGCTGACCGGGAGCGAGCCGACCTGGACGAACTCGGCGGCAGGCACGGACGACAGGGGGACACTGTCCGAGGCCGCAGCGGGCGGTGCCACCGCGGTCGGCGCGTACCCCTCGAGCGTCTTCGGCGGATCGCCGACCCACCGACCGAGCGCGTCCATGGCGGCCGGGTCGGGCTTGACCTTGAGGTCCTTCTGGAGCCCCGGCAGCTCAACGCCACTGCGGTCGCCCGGTGGTGCCGCCCAGGCCTGGGCGGGCATAAGAGTTGCGACCAGCACCACGGAAAGAGTGATGCCGGTGCGCCCGGCAAGGCGCGCGCGTGCTGCGCGCGCCTTTCTGTTTCCGGGCAGGCGGAAATTCGCCGAGAACGGCGACATGCGGACCCCCCACGATCTGCCGCCACGGCAATGGCACACGGCCGGCAGGAAACTGACAATGAATCACTGATTCTGGGACCAGCGGGCCGGAAAAGCCACGGTTCCGATATCCGGTGTGGGCTTTGTCACTTGACGGGTGGTCTAGCCCTGGGTAATCGGAGCAAATCAGTCGCTAACGGTGTGCCCGGCGGTGAATGCCGGGGATGAAGATGTCACCGGGATGGTTCATGCTCAGCTCGCACGCCTTGCGCCTCAACGGCCGGGCGGGGCCGGCCGTTGAGGTTGTTCAGGCCAAGGTCCCAAATCATTCAGTGAGTGCCGAGGGCTGCCATGTCGGGCGCCCGAGGGGGGAGAAGTACGTCGTGTCTGTCAGTGATTCCGCGGGCGAAAGTCCGCCAACGGGCGCCGGGGCAGCAGAAGTCCCCGCACCTGCGCGTCGGTGGTACAGGCGCCGGCGTGCCCTGGGGGGTCTGGCCGTGCTGCTGGCCACCGCCGTCGCGGTGCCGGTCGGTGTACAGGTGATCGGCGACGGGAAGTCGCACAACCGACCTGACAAGGATGCTCCGGTCGACGAACCGCAGGCGCGGCGACTGGCCCAGAAGAGCGGCAAAGAGGTTGAGGTCACCGCCGCGCGCAGCGCCAACACCACGACATGGGCGCAGCCTGACGGGTCGTTCCGCAAGCAGATCTTCAGCTCGGCCTTCCGCGCCAACGTGAACGGCAAGTGGAAGCCCATCGACACCGGTCTGGAGCGGGTGGAGGGCGGATACGCGGCCAAGGCGGTCAACGGCCGTGTCTTCTTCAGCGGAGGGTCGAAGGAGCAGGCAGGCGGCGAGGAGCGCGCTTCGCGTGGCGTGAACCGGGTGTCGCTGCGGCAGGACACTCCCGGCCAAGTGTGGTCCGAGCTGGTCCGGTTGAACACCGGCGGCCACGACATGAACGTCAGCTGGCCCGGGGCCCTGCCCGCGCCCGTCATCGACGGCCCGCGCGCCCTGTACGAGAACGTCCGCCCCGGGATCGACCTGGTGATGACCGCGCAGGACGGCGGCTACTCACACCTGCTGGTCGTCAAGGACAAGCAGGCTGCGGCCGATCCACTGCTGGGACAGCTGAAGTACCGTCTGGCCAGCCCCGACATGACCTTCCACCTTGATGACGAGTCCGACGCGCTGAGCGCCCGTGACGCCAAGGGCGAAGAGATCGCGGGCTCGCCGACCCCGATGATGTGGGACTCCAGCGGCAAGGTCGCCACCACCGACAACAAGCCGGCCTGGAAGCCGACCGATGTCGCCGAGCAGCACCCGACGCTGGCCCTGGCCGGCCTGGCCGGCGCGGAGGGCGCGCGCCTGAAGCCCGTCGCGGCGACGCTCGCCGACAATGCACTGTCCCTCACCCCTGACAATGCGCTGCTCAATGCTCCGGAAACGGTATATCCGGTCTTCATCGACCCCTCGTTCAAGGGTCACAAGCACGCTTGGACCCTTCTTTACAAGACGGCAGGAAATTCAAGCTTCTACAACGGGCAGAACTACAACGCGAGCGGCACGCACGAAGCCCGCGTCGGATACGAGTCCACCTCCGGCGGAACATCTCGCTCCATATTCAACTTCGACTTCGGCAGCCAGCTCCACGGCTCCGAAATAGTCTCGGCCAGCGTCCGGGCATTGCAGACGTATTCGTGGTCCTGCGACCAGAAGCCGACGGATATCTACTCGACTCCGTACATCACGTCGTCGAGCACGTGGAACAACACGACCGGATTCTGGACGAGGAAGGTCGCGACCGAGCGTGCCGGCTACGGCTACAACAGCTCGTGCCCCGACAACTGGATCGCACCCGACATCAAGGGCCTTGTCGCCGAAGCCGCCAACAGCGGCTGGGGGGCGCTGTCCCTGGGGTTCGCCGCCCCGAACGAGTCGGACTCGTACTACTGGAAGAAGTTCATCGCCAACGGCGAGACCGCGCCGTACATCGAGGTCGTCTACAACAACCGTCCCGACATCCCCGTCGCGGCGAACATGCAGACCATCCCCGGCGGGCCGTGCCAGACCAGCGGCTCCGGTACCGCCATCGGCAAAACAAACGTGACCTTCCAGGTCAAGGGCTCCGACCGCGACGACCGGCCCGATCAGCAGAACCTCGACCGGGTCCAGATCGAGGTGTGGCCGGCCGCCGGCGGGGGGCCCGTCTTCGACCAGTGGCTGCCGGCCAACATCGATGGCGTCGTCAGCGCCGAGGTACCCCTGGACACCTTTACCGATGGCCAGACGTACTACTGGCTCTCCCGTACCACGGACAAGGACGGCGCGTGGTCGGGCGGCAGCGGGCCGCTCAACTCCGGAAGCAGCGGATGGTGCACCTTCACCGTCAGCCACACCGTCCCGCCCAACCCCGCCGTCTCCTCCGCCGCCTTTCCCCCGCAGGGCGACAACTTCACCGAGTGGAGCACCGAGCCCGCCAGCACGCCCGGGCAGACCTTCACCGTCAAGGGCAACGGCGCCAAGGCGGAGGACATCCACGAGTACCAGTGGAGCCTGAACCGGCCCTACTTCGACCAGAAGGCCACGCCCAAGGCGGGTAGCGACGAGGCCGTCGTCCCGCTCCAGGTGGACACCTCCGGTCCGAACGTCCTCTACGTCCGCACCGTCAGCAAGTCCGGCAACATCTCCAACCAGAGCGTCTACGGGTTCCTCGTCAAGCCGAGGGCCGGCCAGGACAAGCCCGGCGATGTCACCGGAGACGGCAACCCCGACCTCCTGGCCATCGACAAGGACGGCAACCTGCGCACCTACGCGGGAGACAGCGTCGGCGACACCGACGCCTACATCCCCGGCGCGGTCGAGAACGGCCAGCCCGTGGCTCCCGGGTACTGGAAGGATCCGGCCACCGGCCAGTCCGCGCTCATCGGTCACGCCACCGACTGGTACCCCGGAGACGGCCTCACGGACCTGATCGCACGGATGCCCGACGGCAAGCTCTACATCTACCCCGGCACCGGCACCGGCCAGTTCGACGTCGGCCGCCGCATGCAGATGCAGATGCCGCTCAGCGCACCCGACCCGTCCGCCTTCCGGCAGCTCGTCGTCACCGAGGACATCGACGGCGACGGCCTGGGCGACCTGTTCGCCCTGGACGCCGACGGCTTCTGGGTGTTCTCCGGTTACACCGGCTCCAGCTTCGCCTCCTACAAGAGGATGGCCACCGGCTGGGCAGGCCGCGACATCGTCGGTGTCCGGGACGTCTCCGGGGACAAGGTCCCGGACCTGATCTTCCGGGACAACACCAACGCCAACCGCGGCCTGGCCCTGCGCAAGGGCAAGCCGGGCGTCAACGGCGGCGTCGACCTCACGTCCCTGGAGTCCAAGGCGAACTCCGAGGGCGCCGAGGACCACACCTACGCCACCACCGGCTGGGGCAGGGCCGCCTACCCCAAGGTCCTCGGCACCCCCGATGCCAACGGTGACGGCATCCCCGACATTTGGGCCGTCGGGACCAACGAGAACCAATGGATCTTCCAAGGTGGAACCAGCACCATCGGGAGCCCCATGGGTCGTGACGAGGACGGCTGGAACACCTTCCTGACCATCGGATAGCCAGGAGAAACAGCGGTAACCACGGGCGCCCTGCCGGGAGATCACTCCTGGCGGGGCGCTTCCGCGTTCCCCCTCCCCCGCGTGGAAACGCCAGGTCGGATTCCTGCCAGCGGTGTTGATCCCGCGGAGATTTGATTGAAACAGCAACCAATCGATGTGGGAGGAACGACATGGACAGCAACAGCACCGTGGCGCTGGTGACCGGTGGGAGCAGGGGGATCGGGGCGGCCGTCGCGTTGCGGCTCGCCGAGGACGGGGTGGACGTCGCGATCACCTACGTCAGCGACGCGGAGGCCGCGGCCGAGGTCGTCGGGAAGGTCGAGGCGCTCGGTCGGCGGGCCGTCGCACTGCGGGCCGATGCGGGGGACGCCGCTCAGGCCGCGAACGCCGTCGGGGAGACCGTACGGCGCTTCGGGCGGCTCGACGTGCTGGTCAACAATGCCGGCGTGGGCCTGATCCGGCCGCTGGCGGAGCTGGCTCCGGCCGACGTGGAGCGCGTGCTCGCGGTCAACGTGCGCGGGGTGTTCCACACGACCCGGGCAGCGGCCGCGCACCTCGGCCCCGGCGGGCGGATCATCACCATCGGCAGCTGCATGACCCAACGCGTGCCGGGGCCGGGCGGAGCGCTCTACACGATGAGCAAGTCGGCGCTGATCGGGTTGAACAGGGCCCTCGCCCGGGAGTTGGGAGGGCGCGGGATCACCGTGAACATCGTCCACCCCGGGCCCGTGGACACGGACATGAACCCGGCGGACGGACCGTACGCGGGGGCGCAGGCCGCGATGACCGCGCTCGGGCGGTTCGGTGCGCCGCGGGAGGTGGCGGCCGTGGTGTCCTTCCTCGCGGGCGAGGAGGCCTCGTACGTGACGGGCGCGGAGTTCGCCGTCGACGGCGGGCACGCCGCGTAGCCCTCGGGCCGGGCGTGCGTGGCCCTCGGGCCGGGCGTGCGGGCGGATTCCGGGGCCGCGCGCCCCGGCGGGCGGGCGCGGGAGCGCCGGCACGAGGTCGCGCGCCCCGACGGGCGGGGTGCGGGGTGGGGGCACAGGGCTCCGCCCCGGACCCCGCGCCTCAAATGCCGGCGGGGCTGAAATGGGCTGGAACGGGGGCTGAAAGGGCGAAGCCCGCCCCGGGGGTGTCGGCCCCCGGGGCGGGCTGTGCGTCGGCTACGGCCGGATCAGCCGCCCAGCTCCTGGTGACGGGCGGTCAGCGCCGCCGCGCCGCCCTCCGTCAGCGAGCCGTACAGGCGAAGGCGGGAGAAGCCGCCGTCCGGGAAGATGTCGATCCGCACGTGCGTGCCGACCGCCGGGGCGTCCAGGACGAACCGGTGGTTGGTGTCGGGCTGCAGGCGGGTGCGCGGCAGGAACTCCGTCCACTCGCCCTCCTCGCCCGTCTTGACCGACAGCGAGGCCCAGCCGGCCGAGTTGCCCTTGAGGTACGCGGTGTCGATCTCGACGGCGCGGATCTCGGACTCGGCGACGAGCTGGTAGCGGATCCAGTCGTTGCCGTTGTCGCGGCGGCGCGCGGTCTCCCAGCCGTCGTCCATCTTGCGCGAGCGACCCGGGTTGATGGTGTTGGTCGGCGGGGAGTAGAAGCGGTTGGAGGCGTCCTGGACGGAGCCGCCGTTCTCCAGGGCCGCCACGTCGAAGGAGCCGAGCGCGTCGAGCCACTTCGGGTCGGGCAGGACCTCGCCGTGGACGCGCAGGCGGGCGATGCCGCCGTCGGGGTGCTGGTTGACGCGCAGGTGGGTGAAGCGCTGCGGGGCGTCCACCTCGAAGCCGTTGGCCGCGTGGCCGCCGACCGCCGTGCGGGGCACGATGGTCGTCCACTTCACGTCGTCGCCCTGGAGCTCCTCCGGGGTCGGCGCGAGGGCGCCGGCCCAGTTGGTGGCCTCGATGGAGACGGCCTGCGGCATGTTGCCGCGGAAGTGGGCGGTGTCGACGACGATGCCGCGGATGACGCCGGGGGCGCCCAGGCGTACGAGCGCCCAGTCGTGGTCCTCGGCGGTCGGCCAGGGCTGGGTGGCGGAGACGCCGCGGCGGCGGCGGGTCTCCCAGCCGTCCATGACCTTGCCCTTGTGGCCGAAGTCCTCGGGGTCGAAGTGCGCGGCCTCGGAGATCAGCAGGTTCTCGCGCTGCGCGAAGAACTCGTCGTTGGCGGCGATGACACCGGCGCCCAGCTCACGGGCGGCGAGGTTCGCGTACTGGGTGAAGGGGAAGTCCGCGGTGCGGTAGTCCGCGTACGGGTCGCCGCCTCCGTACGGGTTCGCGTTACCGGTGAAGGATTCAATCGCCACTGGTCAGTTCTGCCTTTCGAGGAGGAGGCCCGTGGGCTCGGTCGGGGTGCCGTGGTCGGCGATCTGCGTGCCGCGCAGCCAGGTGGACTTCACGACGCCGTGCAGGGTCTTGCCCGCGTACGCCGTGACCCGGTTGCGGTGGTGGAGTTCGGCCGGATCCACAGTGAACGTTTCTTCGGGGGCGAGGACGGCGAAGTCGGCGTCGCGGCCGGCCTCGATCGCGCCCTTCTGCGCCAGCCCTGCGAGGGCGGCCGGGGCGGCGGACATCCAGCGGACGACGTCCTCCAGGGTCCGGCCGCGGCGGCGCGCCTCGGTCCAGATGGCCGGCAGGCCCAGCTGGAGGGAGGAGATGCCGCCCCATGCGGTGGAGAAGTCGCTGGTCTTCAGGTCCGCGGTGGAGGGCGAGTGGTCGGAGACGATGCAGTCGATCGTGCCGTCGGCGAGCGCGTCCCACAGGAGGTCCTGGTTGGCCGCCTCGCGGATGGGCGGGCAGCACTTGAACTCGCTGGCCCCGTCGGGCACTTCCTCGGCCGTGAGGGTGAGGTAGTGCGGGCAGGACTCGACGGTGATCCGTACGCCCTCGGCCTTGGCGGCGGCGATCAGCGGCAGCGCGTCGGAGGAGGACAGGTGCAGTACGTGGACGCGCGCGTTCAGCCGCTTCGCCTGGGCGATCAGGTTGCCGATCGCGGTGTTCTCGGCGTCGCGCGGACGGGAGGCGAGGAAGTCGGCGTACTTGGGGCCCGGGACGACGGGGGCCGCGTCCAGGTGGTGCGGGTCCTCGGCGTGCACGATCAGCAGGCCGCCGAAGCCGGTGATCTCGGCCAGCGAGGTGGCCAGCTGCTCCTGGTCGAGCTCGGGGAACTCGTCCACGCCCGAGGGCGACAGGAAGCACTTGAAGCCGTAGACGCCGGCGTCGTGCAGCGGCGCCAGGTCCTTGACGTTGTCCGGCAGCGCGCCGCCCCAGAAGCCGACGTCCACGTGCGCCTTGGCCCGGGCGACCTCCTGCTTGACGCGCAGGTTGTCGGTCGTGGTGGTGGGCGGGAGGGAGTTCAGCGGCATGTCGAGGATCGTGGTGATGCCGCCGGCGGCCGCGGCGCGGGTGGCCGTCCAGAAGCCTTCCCACTCGGTGCGGCCCGGGTCGTTCACGTGGACGTGGGTGTCGACCAGGCCGGGGAGCAGGACGTCGTCGCCGAAGTCCTCCAGCCGGGCTCCGGCCGGTACCTCGGCCTCGTACGCCAGCACGGCCGTGATCTTCCCGCCGGCGACGGCGACCGAAGCGGCGCGCGTCCCCTCGGGGGTGATGACGCGCGTCGAGCGCAGTACCAGTTCCACAGCCACGTCGGCCACCGGAACCTCCCCATCTACTTCCACAGAGCGAAATTCAACGTTCTGTTGACGGAGTCTTCCCGCCGATCCGCAACCAGTCAAGAGCGCCCGGACGGACCACTGACACACCAGGACCGCAATTGGATGTTTCCACAGGATGGAATTAAGATTTCGCTATACAGAATGTAGCTACCACCACCGGGGTGCGGGCGGATAACTTCCCGAGGACGTCCGCCACCAGGACAAACCCTCTCTGACCGGCGGCGACGACCCCGACCCAGCACTGGGGCCGACGCCGACCGCCGGGTAGGCTGCTCCCTTGCCTGCCAGCACCGAAAGGACCGCGCCGTGCCGACGTCCAGCGCCAGCACCACCGACGCTTCCTCAAAGACCCCCGCCGCCAGCGGTGGCGTCCAGTCCCTTGAGCGCGCCTTCGACCTGCTCGAACGTATGGCCGACGCCGGGGGCGAGGTCGGCCTCAGCGAGCTCTCCGCCGCCAGCGGTCTGCCTCTGCCCACGATCCACCGCCTGATGCGCACGCTGGTGGCGTGCGGATACGTACGCCAGCAGCCCAACCGACGGTACTCCCTCGGCCCCCGACTGATCCGCCTCGGCGAGTCCGCGTCGCGCCTGCTGGGTACCTGGGCCCGCCCCTACCTCGCCCGTCTGGTCGAGGAGACCGGCGAGACGGCGAACATGGCCCTCCTCGACGGGGACGAGATCGTCTACGTCGCCCAGGTGCCGTCCAAGCACTCCATGCGCATGTTCACCGAGGTCGGCCGCCGTGTGCTGCCGCACTCCACCGGCGTGGGCAAGGCGCTCCTGGCCCACACCCCGGCCGACGAGGTACGGGCCCTGCTGGCCCGCACCGGCATGCCCGCGGCGACCGAGAAGACCATCACCACGCCCGAGGGCTTCCTCGACGCGCTGGAGAAGGTCCGCAAGTCGGGCTACGCGGTCGACGACAACGAGCAGGAGATAGGAGTTCGCTGCCTCGCCGTGTCGGTGCCGAACTCGCCGACCGCCGCCGCGATCTCCATCTCGGGTCCGGCGGGCCGCGTCACGGAGGCCGTGGCCGAGTCCTTCGTGCCGATCCTGCAGGGCGTGGCCGCCGAGCTCTCGGTGGCGCTGGCCAACCAGAACCCCGCGTAGGCCGTACGAAGGCCCCGGCGGTCCCTCGCTCCGAGGGGCCGCCGGGGCCTTCGCGTATGCGGTTCAGGGCGCCGGGCCCTCGCCTGCGCCCTTCGGCCGGGGCCTTTCCGTACCTTCCGTACCCCGCTCAGGGTGCCGGGGCCGGCTCCGGGCTCAGCGTCAGGCCGCCGTCCGTCATCGTCGCCGTACGGTCCATCCGCTCCAGGTGGGCGTGGTCGTGCGTGACCAGCACCGTGGCGGTGGAGCGCTCCCGGGTCAGGGTGACCAGCAGGTCGAGCACCGCCGCGCCGCGCTCGTGGTCGAGCGCGCTGGTCGGCTCGTCGACCAGCAGCACCGAGGGCTCGTTCATCAGGGCGCGGGCTATGTTGATCCGCTGCCGCTGGCCGCCGGAGAGCTGGTGGGGGCGCTTGTCGGCCTTGTCGGCCAGCCCCACGGCGTCCAGCAGCTCCAGCGCCCGCCGGCGCACCGCACGCGCGGGGCGTCCGGAGAGGTGCGCCATGACCTGGAGCTGTTCGGCGGCGGTCAGCGAGGCCAGCAGGTTCGGCTGCTGGAAGACGATGCCTATCCTCTCGCGGCGCAGGGCCGACTTCTCGGCGGGGCCGAGGTCCGTGGTGTCCTGGCCCGCGACGACCACCCGGCCGGAATCCGGGGTGACGAGGGTGGCGGCCACCGCGAGCAGGCTGGACTTGCCGGAGCCGGAGGGTCCGATCACCGCCGTAAGCGTTCCTGCGGGGACCTCCAGGCGGACCGAGTCGAGGGCGGTGAGCCGGCTCTCGCCGTCGGGGTAGGTGAGCGTGACGTCGTGCACGAGGAGGGTCATCGGGCGCTCCCGAGGGCGGTCAGCGGGTCGACGGCGGTGATCCGCCGGATGGAGAGGGCGGCGCCCAGCGCGCCGAGCAGGATCATGACCGCGGCGGGCACGAGCACCGTGGCGGCGTCGAGGACGAAGGGCACCGGGCCACCGCTGATCAGTACGCCGAAGCCGGCCGCGAGGGCGGTGCCCAGCCCGGTGCCGATGGCGAGCATCACGACGGCCTGGCCGAGGGCGTCCTTCAGCAGGTACGGGGTGGAGGCACCCAGTGCCTTCAGGACGGCGATGTCCCCGCTGCGCTGGATCGTCCACACCGTGAAGAAGGCCCCTATGACCAGGGCGGAGATGGCGAAGAGGAAGCCGCGCATCAGCTGGAGCGAGCCGTTCTCGGCCTGGTACGAGCCGATGGCGCCCAGGGCCTCGTCGACGCTCTGGGTCTTGGTCGTGGCGGCCTTGTCCGCGGCGGCGAGGTCCACTGCGCCGCCGGAGACGGCGACGACGGTGGCGAGGGTTTCGATGGAGGTGCCGGGGTTCCCGACGCGCTGCCAGTCGTTGAGGTCCATCCAGACGACCGGGGTGTGGCTGTAGGCGGCGGTTCCGGACACCCCCGCCACGGTGAGTTCGAGCGGGCCGATCTTGAGCTTGGCCCCGGTGGTCAGGCCGCCCAGCTCCTTCGCGGCCTTCTCGGTGAGGACCACCTGCCCCTGGGTGAGGCCGGCGTCGCGCGGTGCGAGTCCCCCGGCGGACTCCACGCCGAAGACCGAGACCGCGGCGGTCCGCTCACCGGAGACGGCGTTGGTGGTGCGGATGCCGAGCGGCTCCGCCGTCTTCACCCCGGGCTGCTGCCGCCAGGCCAGCCAGGCGGGCTCGGGCACCTGGCTGTTGGTGAAGGACACCTTCTGGTCCCCGGTGGGAGCGGCGAAGGCCAGGTGGGTTGCGGGCAGGCCGGTGATGGCCGAGATGTTCTCCCGGGCCAGGCCGGAGGTGAGCCCGGACAGCAGGCCGACCAGCAACGTGATGAGCAGGACGACCGAACCCATGAGGGCGAAGCGGCCCTTGGCGAACCGTAGATCTCTCCATGCGACGAACATGTTCCCCACCTTGGTCTTCCGCGTGGACACAAGGCATCGCGCCACAGTAGTGATCCTCGTATCGAAGGGTGCGCCCGGACATCAAACTTTCGGTTGACCGGGGCGGGTCCGCCCCCACTTACGCTGGTCGGGACATGACTCCTCCCGTTTCCTCTCCTCCCGTTTCCTCCCTTCCCCCCGTCACGCGCGCCCTGACCCCCGTGTCGAAGGTGCTGCGGCTGTGCCTGCACGCCCTGCTCCTGGGACTGCTGGCGCTCGCCGCCGGGCGGGCGGTCACCGACTCCGCGCCCCGGGCCGGCTGGGTGCTCGCCGCCTGCGCGGTGATGGCCGCCGTCTACGCGTGCGGCGTACGGGTCCCCGCCGTGCACAGCTCGCCGCGCGCCGGGGCGCTGTGGCTGGCCGGGCTCGGCGCGGCCTGGGCCGCGCTGCTCGTGGTATCCCCCGACGGGCTGTGGATCGCCTTCCCGCTGTACTTCCTGGAGCTGCACCTGCTGCGGCTGCGCTGGGGGGTCGCGGCCGTGGCGCTGACCGCCTGCGCGGCCATCGGCGGGTTCCTGGCCCACAGCAGCGCGGTGACGCCCGGGGCCTTCCTCGGGCCGCTGCTGGGCGGGGCGGTGGCGGTGGCGACCGTACTGGGCTACCAGGCGCTGTACCGCGAGAGCGAGCGCCGCCGGGAGCTGATCGAGGAGCTGATCACGACCCGGGCCGAGCTGGCCGCCGCCGAGCGGAGCGCCGGAATCCTGGCCGAGCGGGAGCGGCTGGCCCGGGAGATCCACGACACCCTCGCCCAGGGTCTGTCCTCCATCCAGCTGCTGCTGAGGGCGGCCGAGCGCGCGCTGCCGCAGGAGGCTCCGGCGCTGGAACACATCGCCCGGGCCCGGGAGGCCGCCCAGGAGAACCTCGCCGAGGCGCGGCGGTTCGTACGGGCCCTCACCCCGCCCGACCTGGAGCACGGTTCCCTCGCGGCCGCCCTGGAACGGCTGTGCGCGGGCGTCCCCGGGCCGCGCGTGCGGTTCTCGCTGACCGGCAGCCCGCGGGTGCTGCCCACCCCGTACGAGGTGGCCCTGCTGCGGATCGCACAGTCGGCGCTGGCCAATGTGGTGCGGCACGCCCGGGCCGGGCGCGCTGAGATCACCCTGACGTTCATGGACGCCTCGGTCACCCTCGACATCGTCGACGACGGGCACGGCTTCGATCCCTCCTCGACGCCGCCGGGTTCCCCGGGCACCGGCGACGGCGGCTTCGGGCTGCCCGCCATGCGCGCGCGGGCGGAGACCCTGGGCGGGCTGTTCACCGTGGAGTCCGGTCCCGGCCAGGGCACGGCCGTGGCCGTCACCCTCCCGCTGCCGCTGGAACACCTGGAACCCGCGGAACACTCACATCGGGCGGAACACGCAGAACCCGCGGATCACACGGACCGCACGGACCCGGTGGAGGCCCTGTGACCATCCGTCTCCTGCTCGCCGACGACCACCCGGTGGTCCGGGCCGGGCTGCGCGCGGTACTGGACACCGAACCGGACTTCGCGGTGGTCGCCGAGGCCGCGACCGCCGAGCGGGCGGTGGAGCTGGCCGCGGGCGAGCCGGTGGACGTGGTGCTCATGGACCTCCAGTTCGGCCCCGGCATGCACGGTTCCGAGGCGACGGCCCTGATCACCGCCCGCCCGGGGGCGCCCCGGGTGCTGGTGCTGACCACGTACGACACGGACGCGGACATCCTGGCGGCGGTGGAGGCGGGCGCGTCCGGCTACCTGCTCAAGGACGCCCCGCCGGAGGAGCTGGCGGCGGCCGTACGGACGGCGGCCGCGGGCCAGTCGGCGCTGGCCCCGGCAGTGGCGCTGCGCCTCATGGACCGGATGCGCACTCCCGCGGAGGCGCTGACGAAGCGGGAGCTGGAGGTGCTGCAGCTGGTCGCGGACGGCCTGTCGAACCAGCAGATCTCCAAGAAGCTCTTCCTCAGCCAGGCCACGGTCAAGTCCCACCTGGTGCACGTCTACGCCAAGCTGGGCGTCGACTCCCGCACCTCGGCGGTCGCGGCGGCCGCCACCCGCCGCCTGATCCGCACCCCGTAGGGGGGCCGGGCCCCGTTCGGGGGCACCGGGCGGCGCGTGGCGGGCACGGCCCGGGGCGGGTGCGGCGGTGACACGCCCCGGACGCGTCGACCCGCGGCGGTGTGCGGCATCGGGTCGATACTCGCCTCGTGGACACCGACTCCGATCTCGTCCGAGGCCGTGCGTGCTACGCCACCGAGGCCTGGCTCGACGCCTTCGAAGGTCTGAGCGCCGCGGACGCGGCCGCACCGCTGGGTGCCTGCGACCTGGAGCTGCTGGCCAGGTCCGCCTACATGCTCGGCCTCGACGACGCGTACGTGACCGGGCTGGAGCGCGCCCATGCGCTGTGGCTGGACGCGGGCGAGGTGCCCCGCGCCGTCCGCTGCGCGGTGTGGATCGGCCACAGCATGCTGTTCCGGGGCCACGGCGCCCGGGCGAGCGGCTGGTTCTCCCTCGGCGAGCGCCTCCTGAAGGCCGACGGGCGGGACTGCGTCGAACGCGGGTACCTCCTCATCCCCGTGTGGCTGGGCCAGATGGGCGGTGGTGACTGGCGGTCCGGCCTCGCGACGGCGGCCGAGGGCACCGAGATCGGCGAGCGGTTCCAGGACGCGGACCTGATGTGGCTGGCACGTCACGAGCAGGGCCGGGCCCTGGTGAACCTGGGCCGCGTGTACGAGGGGCTGCGCCTGGTGGACGAGACGCTCGTGGTCGTCGAGTCCGGTGCCCTGTCGCCGATCGTCCGCGGCATCGTCTACTGCAACACCATCGCCTTCTGCCGCGACCTGTTCGACCTGGGTCATGAGCGCGAGTGGACGGAGGCTCTGACGCAGTGGTGCGAGGGGCGGCCGCAGATGGTCGCGCACAACGGTCTGTGCCTGGTGCACCGGGCCGAAGTGCTGCAGTACGGCGGCGCCTGGCCGGAGGCGCTCGACGCGGCCCGCCGGGCCTGCGAGCGCTTCGCGCAGGGTGTGCTGAACCAGATCGCCCGCGGCCAGGCGTTCTACCGGCAGGGCGAGATCCACCGGCTGCAGGGCCGGCCGGCCGAGGCCGGGGTCGCCTATCGGGAGGCCGGCCGCAGCGGTTTCGAGCCGCAGCCCGGGTTCGC
Organism: Streptomyces sp. NBC_00029; assembly: GCF_045160505.1. Taxonomy (NCBI): domain Bacteria; kingdom Bacillati; phylum Actinomycetota; class Actinomycetes; order Kitasatosporales; family Streptomycetaceae; genus Streptomyces; species Streptomyces sp. NBC_00029. Next base: position 7,030,392 of record NZ_CP108292.1, on the reverse strand, counting down.
CCTGCTGCGGCTCGCCGAGGGCCATCAGGAGGCAGCGGCGGCGACGATCCGCCGTGCCGTCTCCGAGCACACGAGGGAGCCGGAGCGGGCGGTCCTCCTCCCTGCCTACGTCGAGATCATGCTGGCCGGGGCGCACCCCGACGTCGACGGCGCGGCCGAGGCGGCGCACCAGCTCCGGGCGATCGCGGAGCAACGGGGCAGCGACGTGCTCCTCGCGACCGCGGCGTACAGCCGTGCCCGCGTCGCGTGGGCGAAGGGCGATGCCGGCGCCGCCCTGACGGCGGGGCGGCAGGCGTGGCACGCGTGGCTGGAACTCGGGGCGCCGTACGAAGCCGCCCGGGCGCGCGTCCTGGTGGCACTCGCCTGCCGCTCGCTCGGGGACGAGGACACGTCCGCCCTGGAGCTGCAGGCGGCGCGCGAGGTGTTCGCCGGGCTCGGAGCCGGGCCCGATGTCGCCCACGTCGATTCCCTCGCGCGCGGCGGGCCGGCCCCGGACACCCACGGGCTGTCGGCCCGCGAGCTCGAAGTGCTCCGCCAGGTGGCCGGCGGTGCGAGCAACCGTCAGATCGCCGCCGTCCTGGTGATCAGCGAGCACACCGTCGCCCGGCACCTGCAGAACATCTTCGGCAAGCTGGGTGTCTCCTCGCGGACGGCGGCGAGCACCTTCGCGTGGGAGCACGGCCTCGTCCGGGGCGCTGGTCAGGAATGACCATCCCGCCCGCGACGGATTGGTGCATCGCAGCGATGCGGCGTCCGCCCCGGCCCGCCTAGCGTCGAATCGTCCGAGCGGTACGCCGCAGCACGCCACCGAAGGAGGAGGACACCATGTACGTCGTGGTCCAGCACCGGATCCTGAATCCGGAAACCGCCTTTCCCCGCGGCCAGGCCCTCATGAGCGGCACCGGGGCGCCCGACGGCACCCGGGTGCTGCAGTTCTACCCGCAGGTCGAGGGGGCGGCCGTGACCTGCCTCTACGAGACGAGGTCCGTCGGGGACGTCCGGCACTTCGTCGACACGACCCTCGGGGACTCGAGCGTCAACGTCTGCTACGAGGTCGACTCGGAGCAGGCGTTCGCCGACCGTCCACTGGGTCTGAAGCCGTCGCCGGCCCCCGTCACCCGGTAGGAGGTGTCCGGCCGGGCCGGTTCCTTCCGCTACGCCACCCAGTGCGGGCGGTCCACCGCCGGCTGCAGCGGTACCCCGTCGTGGAAGGCGCTCGCGAGGCGGCGGATGCCCTCGTCGAGACGGTCGGCGGGGAGCGTGTACGGGATGCGCAGGCGGTGTTCGAAGGTGCCCGGGTCCACCCCGAAGCGCGCGCCGCGGCCGATGTGCACACCGGCCGCGGCGGCCCGCTCGGCCAGCGCGGAACTGACCGGCTCCCCGAGGTCGACCCAGAGCGAGAGCCCGCCCGGCGGGACCTGCCAGGACCACTCGGGGGTGTACCGCTGGAGCGCCCGCACCAGGGCCTCGCGCCGGCTCCGCAGCTGCGCCAGCCGTGCGGGCAGGGCCCGGTCCATGTCGTCCAGCAGGGGGAGCGCGACCAGCTGGTCGAGCACCGATCCGGTCATGTCGGCCGAGACCCGTACGGCCGTCAGCTCCGTGATCAGCTTCGCGCCGGCCCGGATCCACCCCACGCGCAGCCCGCCCCAGTGCGTCTTGCTCAGCGAGCCGATGGTGATCACGTGGTCCGCGCCGCCCCGCGGGGCGAGGGAGGCCAGCGGCGACGGTGCGGGCACGTCCAGCGCGATGTCGGCGATCGTCTCGTCGACCACCAGCCAGGTCCCGGTGGCCCGGGTCGCCGCGAGCAGCCGCAGCCGCTGCTCCGGCGGCATCAGTGCGCCCGTCGGGTTCTGGAAGTCGGGGATCACGTACGCCAGTCTCGGCACGGTCTGGCGCAGCGTGGACTCGGCTATCTCCATGTCCCAGCCGGCGTCGGAGACGGCGATGGCTCCGGTGCGCAGCCGTGCGTGGCGCAGGGCGTCGAGGGCGTTGGCGTAGGTCGGGTTCTCGGTCACGACCCGGTCCCCGGCCCGGCAGAGCAGGCTGACGACCAGTGCGAAGGCCTGCTGGGCCCCGGCCGTGACCAGGATCTGCTCGGGGCGCGTGGGCAGTCCGCGCCGGGTGAACCGGTCGGCGATCGCGCTGCGGAGGTCGGGCAGGCCGAAGGGGTGGTAGCCGGGGGTGCGGGCGAGCTGCGGGAGCCGGGGCGCGGCCCACGCGAAGGCCTCGGCGAGGCTGCCCTCCGGGGCGCCCATGGCTGCGATGGCGAGGTCGACGCCGGGGTCCCCGTCGGCGCTGTGGCCGCCGGCGCCGAGGAGGGCGTGGGCCCCGACCGGGCGGTGTCCGTCGGGGAGCTCGGTCCAGGTGCCGGAGCCGCGGCGGCTGCGGACGTAGCCGCTCTCGCGCAGCAGGTCGTAGGCGCCGGTGACGGTGGCGCGGCTGGCACCGACGGCCTCGGCGAGTTCGCGCTCGGCGGGCAGCCGGACGTGCAGGGCGACGCGGCCGTCGAGGATCAGGGTGCGGACGGCGTCGGCGAGCGCCCGGTAGCCGGGGCGGGCCAGCACGTCGGCGGGCAGCAGGGCCGCGAGCTGGCGGCTGCCGATGGTTCTGTCCGCGCTCTGGACCACTCGCCCGTTTGCCATGCCAACCTCCCCTGATTGGCTCTGACGGCCAGGCCAATCGAGGACCAGACTCGCTGTATTGGCCCTCGATTGGCAAGGAGACACGGGAATGCTGACCGACCGTGACGAACGTGCGCTGCTGGCCGCCACCGAGAACCGGATCTCCCGTCCGCTGCGGATCCGGGCCGCGCTGTCCTCCGTAGGGCGCACCCTGGCACGGCGCACGCCGGCACGGCCGGCCCTGACGCGGCGGACACCGGGAGAGCCGCACGGGCGGCCGCAAGATCGCGCACAGGAGCGAGAATCGGTGGCATGTCATCCCACACACACTCCGATCCGCCCCTGATCGCGGGCCTGCTCCTGGCGGCCGGCGGCGGCCGCCGGCTCGGCGGGCGGCCCAAGGCCCTGCTCCCCTACCGCGGCCGCCCGCTGGTCGAGAACGCCGTACGCGTGCTGCGCGAGGCGGGCTGCGGTCCGGTGCACGTGGTGCTCGGCGCCTCGGCGGCCGAGGTCCGCGAGCGCGCCGACCTGACCGGCTGCGTGGTCGTGGACAACCCGGACTGGGCGGAGGGCATGGGCTCCTCGCTGCGGGTCGGCCTGACCTCCCTCGCCGGTACGGGGGCGGACGCGGCCCTGGTCTCCCTGGTGGACCAGCCGGGCATCGGCCCGCGGGCCGTGGCCCGGGTGCTGGAGGCGTACCGGTCCCCCACCAGCCTGGTGGCGGCGGCGTACGACGGGGAGCGCGGCCACCCCGTGCTGTTCGGGGCGGACCGCTGGGCCGACATCGCGCGAACGGCGACCGGCGACAAGGGCGCGCGGGTGCATCTTGCGCGACATGCCGGAGAGCTCATGCTGGTGGAGTGCTCGGACATCGCGGAGGCCTTCGACATCGACACGCCGCCCGACCTGGTGCGACTCCTCTGAGCACGGCGTGACGGCAATGGCACTCAGGGCCACCGGCAAGCGGAATCTGTCGACTCGGAGAATCTCGACATCAACAAACCATTGAACTTCCACCATGAGGAAATTACTATCCACTGGTCAGAAGCGCCCTGAACCCACAGACGGCGCCCGCGACCGTATCCCGGAACTCTCCACACCCGACGGCACTGCGTGCCGTCTCGCGCGAGCATTCCCCCGCGGCCGCCAGGCACCGCCGCTGAAGGAGTGACAGATATGTCCGCACCAGCGCCGTCCCCGCTGGCCATCGTCGACGCCGAGCCCCTGCCCCGGCAGGACGAAGTCCTCACCGAAGCGGCCCTCGCCTTCGTGGCCGAGCTCCACCGGCGGTTCGCCCCCCGCCGTGCCGAGCTCCTCGCCCGTCGCGGCGAGCGCCGTGCCGAGATCGCCCGGACCTCCACCCTCGACTTCCTCCCGGACACCGCACAGGTCCGCGAGGGCGACTGGAAGGTGGCGCCGGCACCGGCCGCGCTGAACGACCGTCGTGTGGAGATCACCGGTCCGACGGACCGCAAGATGACCATCAACGCCCTGAACTCGGGCGCCAAGGTCTGGCTCGCCGACTTCGAGGACGCCTCCGCTCCCACCTGGGAGAACGTCGTCCTCGGCCAGCTCAACCTCATCGACGCCTACGAGCGTCGCATCGACTTCACCGACCCCCGCTCGGGCAAGGCCTACGCGCTGAAGCCCGCCGCCGAGCTCGCGACCGTCGTCATGCGGCCGCGCGGCTGGCACCTGGAGGAGCGCCACCTGCGGTTCGAGGGCGGCCCCGCCTCCGGCTCGCTCGTGGACTTCGGCCTGTACTTCTTCCACAACGCCAAGCGTCTGATCGACCTCGGCAAGGGCCCGTACTTCTACCTGCCGAAGACGGAGTCGCACCTGGAGGCCCGCCTCTGGAACGACATCTTCGTCTTCTCCCAGGACTACGTCGGCATCCCGCAGGGCACGGTCCGCGCGACCGTCCTCATCGAGACGATCACCGCCGCGTACGAGATGGAGGAGATCCTCTACGAGCTGCGCGACCACGCGGCGGGCCTGAACGCGGGCCGCTGGGACTACCTCTTCTCCATCGTGAAGAACTTCCGCGACGGCGGCGAGAAGTTCGTCCTGCCGGACCGCAACGCGGTGACGATGACCGCCCCGTTCATGCGGGCGTACACCGAACTGCTGGTCCGCACCTGCCACAAGCGCGGCGCGCACGCCATCGGCGGCATGGCGGCCTTCATCCCGTCCCGCAAGGACGCCGAGGTCAACAAGGTCGCGTTCGAGAAGGTCAAGGCCGACAAGGACCGCGAGGCGGGCGACGGCTTCGACGGCTCCTGGGTCGCCCACCCCGACCTGGTCCCGATCGCGATGGCCTCGTTCGACGCGGTGCTCGGCGAGAAGCCGAACCAGAAGGACCGCCTGCGCGAGGACGTCTCGGTGGCCGCGGGCGAGCTCATCGCGATCGACTCCCTGGACGCACGGCCGACGTACGAGGGCCTGCGCAACGCGGTCCAGGTCGGCATCCGCTACATCGAGGCGTGGCTGCGCGGCCTCGGCGCCGTCGGCATCTTCGGCCTGATGGAGGACGCGGCCACCGCCGAGATCTCGCGCTCGCAGATCTGGCAGTGGATCAATGCGGGTGTCGTGTTCGAGAACGGTGAGACGGCCACGGCCGAGCTGACCCGCAAGATCGCGGCCGAGGAACTGGCCGCCATCCGCGCCGAGGTCGGCGAGGAGGCCTTCGCGTCCGGCAAGTGGAACCAGGCCCACGACCTTCTCCTGCAGGTCTCCCTGGACGCGGACTACGCGGACTTCCTCACCCTCCCCGCCTACGACCAGCTGGTCGGCTAGTACCCGGATTCGACTGAAACGCACAGCAGTCGAAGCCTGCCGGCTCCGCCCCCGTCGCCTCACGGCCCGGGGGCGGAGTCGTTTGCGTTCCACAACAGGAGGAACGGGATCCCGAACGACCGGTCGGTCGTTACTGGTTCGTAACTTGCCTGTACCTAGCGGTAACAAGAGGGCCCGTGTCACCTTTCCGATGCCACCGGCCGGCGGTACCCCCACTTCCCAGCCACGCGACGCAGTCGTCGCCGACTTCGGCGTGGCCGAACGCAGGAGTTCCGCAGTGATCGGATTCCGCAACGTCAGCAAGGACCGGGACCGCAGTCGGGTGCGACGGCTGGCCGGGGCCGGATTGGTCGTGCCGCTCACCGTCAGCGCGCTGCTGGCCGGCGGAGCCGGGACCTCGGCCGCCAGCCCCGGGACCGGTCCCACCGCCGTGGTGTCCATGGGCGACAGCTACATCTCCGGCGAGGGCGGCCGCTGGAAGGGCAACAGCCTGACCAACAGCGGAAGCCGCAACGGGACCGACCGGGGCTGGGTCAGCGGCAGCACCTACGACCCCGGCAAGGTCTACGGGGCCACCGCAGGCGGCTGTCACCGGTCCGACTCGGCCGAGGTGCGCAGCGCCGGTGCGATCGCGGACGTCGCCGTGAACCTGGCCTGCTCCGGGGCGGTCTCGGACAACGTGTTCCGCGCCTCCAACGGCGGCGTCTCCTTCAAGGGCGAGGCCCCGCAGGCCGATCAGCTCGCCGCGGTGGCCGCGAGCCACAACGTCAAGATCATCGCGCTGTCCATCGGCGGCAACGACCTCGGCTTCGCCGACATCATCAAGGACTGCGCGCTCGACTTCGTCATCTGGAACTCCTACTGCTACGACAACCAGCAGTACGGCGTCGACCAGAAGATCGACGCGGTCATGGGCAAGGTAGGCAAGTCCGTGGACGAGATCCGGGCCGTGATGCGCGCCGCCGGGTACGCCGACTCCTCGTACCGGATCGTGCTGCAGTCCTACCCGTCGCCGATCCCGCGCAGCGCCGAGAACCGGTACACGCAGAGCGACTGGAGCCGGCTCAACACGGGCGGATGCCCCTTCTGGAACCGGGACTCCGACTGGGCGCGGGACTCGCTGGTGCCGCAGATCGCGAACCGGATCAAGGGTGTCGCGGCGGACAGGGGCGTGCAGTTCCTGGACCTGCGGGACATGATGCAGGGCCGTGAGGTGTGCGCGAAGGCGAGCAAGCAGGTGAGCTCCACGGTGCCGGCCTCGGCGAAGACGAGCGAGTGGGCGCGCTGGATCGACAACAACGAGTCGCAGGGGCTGATCCAGGAATCCATGCACCCGAACCACTACGGTCAGCTGGCCGCGGGGCGCTGCCTGGCCCTGGTCGTCGCCCAGCCCGCGAGCTCCGGCTTCAGCTGCAAGAACACCGCGGGCGGGGACCAGACGGGCATGTTCCTGACCCCGGCCTCCTAGGTCCCGTGTGCGGGCCCACCGGGCGGGGCGGCGCCCGGTGGAGCCCCCCTCCAGGGGCCCGTTCGGGTCAGTGGGACTGCGCGAACGGCCCTTCGCCGCGAGTCTGGGAGTGAGGGACAGGGCGACGGACCGCGGGCCCGACGCGGCGCGCCGCATCCGTGAAGGAGCGTGATCGGCGTGGCCCGCAACCGCCGCCTGATCCTGAGCACGCCGGCCGAGGTCTGGCACTTGCTGTCGGAGGGCCACCGCTACGGCGAGTGGGTCACGGGAACCCAAGCGGTCCTCGCCGCGGATCCGCACTGGCCGGACGTGGGGGCCCGTCTGAAGGTCCGGGTCGGCTCCGGCCCCCTCACCCTCGACGACACGTGCGTCGTCCGCAGGTGCGAACCGGAGCGCCGCCTGGAACTGGAGGCACGGGCGGAGCCCTTCGGCGCGGCACGCATCGCCATGCGCCTGGACCCCTGGGGCGAGAACACCCTCTTCACCCTCGACTGGCACCCCCTGCGGGGACCCGGCACCCGGATGCACGGACTCCCCGTGGACTACATCGTCGCCATCCGCAACGGCATGATGCTGACGAAGCTCGCGAGGATCGCGGTACGCGAGCACGCCGGCGCGCGGGCGCCCCGGGGGTGACGCGTCACCGGCTCCTGCGACCGGGCGTGCGGGGCAGCGGGTCGGTCAGCGGGGCAGCGGGTCAGCCGGCAGGTCAGCGGGTCAGCCGGCGGAGCCCGTCAGAACCGACAGGATGTTGCCCGCCGGGTCCTTGAACCAGGCGATGGTGGGCATGCCGTCCTCGCCGTGCACGATGCCCTTGGCGTCGGCCTCGAAGCCCTCGTAGCCCTCGAACGCGACACCGCGGGCGGTGAGCTCGTCGACGGCCCGTTCCACGTCGTCCACGGGGAAGTTCAAGATCGTGTAGGTCGCGGGCCGGTAGTCCTCCTTCGGGTAGACCATGACCGTGGTGTCACCAGCGAGGTCCAGGCGCAGCAGGCCCATCCCCTCGTCCCGCGAAACGCTCAGGCCGAGGGTCGTGCCGTAGAACTCCGCGGCCCTGTCCAGGTCGTCGACCGCGAATCCGCTGAATGCCCTGCTGTTTTCGAACATGGCTCTTCCTCCGGTCCGGGGCACCCCGCTTCCCATGGTCCCTCCGGGGCGGCCGGGCGGCGATTCCGCAGGCCGACGCCCCGGAAAACGGGGTGATCGGCGCACGGGGTGCTGGCATGCTCGGGCACATGGCAGCCCGCAGCGCACGTCCCAGCCTCTACATATCCGTCGACATCGAGGCCGACGGACCCATTCCCGGACCGTATTCGATGATCAGCTTCGGAGCCTCGGTCGCGGGCCGGCAGGACGGCGCCTCGTACACCGCCGCCGATCCGGAACAGCAGACCTTCTACCGGGAATTGCGTCCCATCAGCGAGGAGTTCGTGCCCGAGGCGCTGGCCGTGAGCGGGCTGGACCGCGACCGGCTGGTGCGGGAGGGCGCCGACCCGGCGGTGGCCATGGCCGAGTTCCGCGCCTGGGTACGGCAGGTGTCCGCGGGGGCTCAGCCGGTGATGTGCGGCTACCCCGCCTCCTTCGACTGGACCTTCCTGTACTGGTACTTGATCCGGTTCGGCGGCGACAGCCCCTTCGGCCACTCCGGCTGCCTCGACATGAAGACCCTCTACGCGACGAAGGCGCGGGTGCCGCTGCGGGCGGCCGTGAAGGGCCGGATGCCGCGAGCCCTGCTGTCGCGGCGCCGCCACACGCACCACGCCCTGGACGACGCGATCGAACAGGCCGAGCTGATGAGCAACTTGATGCTGTGGGCTCCCCCGGTGCCCGCCCCCCAGGCGGAGCGGTCGCCGCGCATCACGCACGTCTCGTGGGGCCGGATCGAGGCCGAAGGGCTCGCGCCCGGCAAGGACTTCAAGCTCTACCCGGGCGGTGGCCGCGCCTGGGACTGGTCCGAGCACGGGACGCGGCACGATCCCGGCATCGCGCCGCCCGAGGTGCGCGAGCTCCTCGGTCTCGGGGTGACGGCCGTGGTGCTCAGCCAGGGCATGGAAGAGCGCCTGGGGGTCGTTCCCGAGACGCTGGAGGTGCTCCGGGCGGCCGGGGTCGAGGTGCACGTGGCGCAGACGACGGCGGCCGCGGAGGTCTACAACCGGCTGGCCGCCACCGAGCGGGTCGCCGGCCTCTTCCATTCGACCTGCTGACCTGCTGACCTGCTGACCTGCTGACCTGCTGACCTGCTGACCCACGGGGCCTGCCGGATCGGCCGGCCTCGCTGCCCGCCCGGGAGCGCACGCGGCGGCGCGCACGCCACACCCGCAGTGGGTGGCGTGCGCGCCGCCGTGCTCGCCCGGGCAGGATCCGGGGGTCAGTGCACCGGTACCGGGTCCGCCGCGGCCCCCGAGGCCGCGCCCTTCCTGGCGCCGAGGTGGTTGAAGGCCAGGTTCAGCAGGATCGCCACCACGCAGCCGGTGCTGATGCCGGAGTCGAGTACGACCAGCAGGTCCTTCGGGAAGGCGTGGTAGAACTCCGGCGCGGCGATCGGGATCAGGCCGATGCCCACGGAGGCGGCGACGATCAGGGCGTTCTCGCCCTTCTCCATGGCCGCCCCGGCCAGGGTCTGGATGCCGCTGGCCGCGACCGAGCCGAAGAGGACGATGCCGGCACCGCCGAGGACCGGCAGCGGGACGACTCCGATGACGGAGGCGGCCATCGGGCACAGCCCCAGCAGGATGAGGATGCCGCCGCCCGCGGCGACGACGAAGCGGCTGCGCACCTTGGTCATGGCGACCAGCCCGATGTTCTGGGCGAAGGCGCTGCACATGAACCCGTTGAACAGTGGGCTGATCGCGCTGCCGAGGGTGTCGGCGCGCAGGCCGCCCTCGATGGTCTTCGCGTCCGCCGGACGGCCGACGATCTTGCCCAGCGCCAGGATGTCGGCGGTGGACTCGGTCATGCAGACCAGCATGACGATGCACATCGAGATGATGGCGGCGACCTGGAACTGCGGGGCGCCGAAGTGGAAGGGGGTCGGGAAGCCGATCACCGACGCGTTCCTGACGGCGTCGAAGCTGGTCATGCCGAGCGGCAGGGCGATGAGCGTGCCCGCGACCAGGCCGAGCAGGATGGATATCTGCTGGAGGAAGCCGCGCAGGAACTTGCGCATCAGCAGGACGATGACCAGGGTCGCGGCGGCCATGCCGATGTTCCGCATGGAGCCGTAGTCGGTGGCGGTGCTGTTGCCGCCCTGCGACCAGTTGAAGGCCACCGGCAGGAGCGAGACGCCGATGAGGGTGATGACCGTGCCCGTGACGACCGGCGGGAAGAAGCGGACGAGCTTGCCGAAGTAGGGGGCGGCGAAGAAGCCGACGACCCCGGCGACGATGATCGCGCCGAAGATGATGGGGATGGCGCCCGCCCCCTCCCCCTTGCCGATGGCGATCATCGGGGTCACTCCGGCGAAGGAGACGCCGTTGACGAAGGGGAGTTTGGCGCCGATCTTCCAGAACCCGAGGGTCTGGAGGAGCGTGGCGAGGCCGGCGGTGAAGAGCGAGGCGCCCATCAGGAAGGCGGTCTCGGTGGCGGAGAGGCCGACGGCCGGGCCGACGATCATGGGCGGGGCCACGACACCCGCGTACATGGCGGCCACGTGCTGGAGACCGCTCGTGAACATTTTCAGGGGAGGCAGGGTCTCGTCGACCGGATGCTTCTCCTCCGGTACTGCGACTGCATCTTTGCGAAACCTGGGCGCCTGGGCCACGGCTTCCTCCGTTCGGTTGAACACGTCGGCAGGGACGTGGTGTCTTGGAGGTGGTGCGAAAGCGGTGCGAGTCGAGCCTGTATGCAGTTGTGGGTGGTGCGCATGCTTGTCCCAAGGGGTGCAGAAACGATTCGCCCGATCATCGATTCCGCGCTGCGGTCCAGTCCTGGGCCCCGGCCGGACCCGGAAGGGGAGCCGGAGTGAAGGCTGGAGGTGCCGCGGCAATGGCGCGCTGCGCACGCCGTAGGGCAGGTGTCACGAGTCACCGCCCCCGGGGGCGCCTTCGGATTTCCTCAGGCGCGTCCCGGGAACGGCTGCCCACGGACCCCGCTCGGGTCCGCGGCTGCCGGCCGGAGGCCGTCCCCCCCGGCCGGACTCCGTGGGATCAGGCCTGCGCGGAGATCCGCGCGAGGCGCTGGGCCTCTTCCCGGGTGGACACGGCGATGGCGTCCTCGTCGGCGAAGAGGAGGCGGTTGTTCTCGACGATCTGCTTGCCGTTGACGAACGACGCGGTGACCGGAGCCGCCGCACCGAAGACCAGCGCGGTGACCGGGTCGGCGATCGAGGAGTGCAGGAAGGTGTTCAGGTTCCACAGCACCAGGTCGGCGCACTTGCCGACCTCCAGCGAACCGATGTTGTCGGCGCGGCCGAGGACCTGCGCACCACCGTACGTACCGAGGCGCAGGGCCTGGCGCGCGTTCAGGGCTCGCTCGCGGTGGACCGGGTTCAGACGGTTGATCAGCAGCGCGTTGCGCAGCTCGGTGTGCAGCTCACCGGACTCGTTGGAGGCGGTGCCGTCCACGCCGAGGCCGACCGGGACACCGGCGGCGAGCATGTCCGGGACGCGGGCGATACCGGCGGCCAGACGGGCGTTGGAGGACGGGCAGTGCGCGACACCGGTCTTGGTGCGGGCGAACGCGGCGATGTCGGAGTCGTTCATGTGGACGCTGTGCGCCATCCACACGTCCTCGCCGAGCCAGCCGGTCGACTCGAAGTAGTCGGTCGGGCCCATGCCGAACAGTTCCTTGCAGAACTGCTCTTCCTCGACGGTCTCGGAGCCGTGCGTGTGCATGCGCACGCCCAGCCGGCGGGCCAGCTCGGCGCCCTGCTTCAGCAGCTCGGTGGAGACCGAGAAGGGGGAGCACGGGGCGACGGCGACCTGGGTCATCGAGTCGAAGGAGGCGTCGTGGAACTTCTTGACGGTCGCCTCGGTGTCGGCGAGCGCACCCTCGAGGGTCTCCACCGCGTGGTCCGGCGGCAGGCCGCCGTCCTTCTCGCTGCGGTCCATGGAGCCACGGGCGAGGGTGAAGCGGACGCCCATCTCGGAGGCGGCGCGGATGATCGAGCCGGAGAGGTCGCCGGAGCCCTTGGGGAAGACGTAGTGGTGGTCCATCGCGGTGGTGACGCCACCCTTGGCCATCGCGGCGAGGGAGCCCTGCGCGGCCGTGTACGTCATCTGCTCGTCGATGCGCGCCCACGTCGGGTACAGCGCGACCAGCCAGTTGAAGAGGTTGTGGTCGGTGGCCAGACCACGCGTGATCCACTGGTAGAAGTGGTGGTGCGTGTTGACCAGGCCGGGGGTCACGAGGTGCCCGGTGCCGTCGATGCGGCGAACCACGTTCTCGAGGTTCTCGGGGGCCTTGCCCGCGCCGATGAACTCGATCCTGTTGCCGGCGATTACCACGTGACCCGAGGCGTACTCGGTGTCGTTCGTGTCGACGGTCGCGATCGCACAGTTCTCGATGACGATGCGCTCGACCGCGCTGTCAAGGGCTGCCGATGCTGCCATGGGACTTCCTCGTGCTTTCAGTGGCGGTGGGGGCACGGCAAGGCCCGGGAATTTGAGTGCCGGAGCCGGGGGCCTTGACAGCTGACAGTACTGCCGCCCCGCGTGATACGTCCGGGTGCCGATTCAGGAAGCTGGAGAGTGTCGCGCGGTCCCGGGGCCACTGCGGAGCCCCGGGACGCGCGTGCCGTGATCAGAGGTTGGTCATGTCCACGGGGATGCGGGCGTCCACACCGTCCCGGAGCACAGTGGCCTCGATCAGACCGTAGGGACGGTCCGCGGCGAAGTACACCTCGTTGTCGTTCTTGAGGCCGAAGGGCTCCAGGTCGACGAGGAAGTGGTGCTTGTTCGGGAGCGAGAAGCGGACCTCGTCGATCTCCGAACGGTGGTTGATGATGCGCGAACCCATCTGGTACAGGGTCTGCTGCAGCGACAGGGAGTAGGTCTCCGCGAAGGCCTGCAGCATGTGCTTGCGGGTCTCGGCGTAGGACTTCTCCCAGTTGGGCATCCGCTGCTCGTCGTCCGACCAGTTGAAGCGCCAGCGAGCCGACACCTGGGTGGCCAGGATGCGGTCGTAGGCCTCCTTCAGCGTCGTGTACTTGTCCTTCACGTAACCCCAGAACTCGGAGTTCGTGGAGTTCATGACGACGAGGTCCTTGAGGCCGGAGATGACCTCCCAGTTCTTGCCGTCGTACGTGATCTGGGTGACGCGGGTCTCCATGCCCTCACGGACGAAGGAGTGGTTCACCTCGTCGGAGCCGATGAACTTGGAGTTGGCGTCCGAGGTGGCGATCCGGGACCAGGAGTACTCCTCGATCCGGATGCGCGCCTTCTGGATCGGCTCCTGGCTGTTCACGAACCAGCGCGCCAGGTGGATGCCGAACTGCTCGGCGGACTCGATGCCGTACTCCTTGGCGAACGCGTACACCGTGTTCTTGGTGGTGTCCGTCGGCAGGACGTTGGCGTTCGAGCCGGAGTAGTGGACGTCGTCCATGTCGCCGGAGAGGGCGACCGAGACGTTCAGGTCCTTGATGTGGTGCGTGTCGCCGTCCCGCGTGATCTTGACGACGCGGTTCTCTGCTTTGCCGTACTGGTTCTGGCCCAGAATCGTGGCCATGCTAGCTCCCTCGGTAAACGGAGTAGCCGAACGGGTTGAGCAGCAGCGGTACGTGGTAATGCTCGCCCGGGTTCACCGCAAACGTGATGGTGACCTCGGGGAAGAACGCACCGCTGTCCCTTACGCGGGGGGCGTCCTGCTGCGCCTCGGCTTGCTTCTTGGAGAAGTACGTCTCGGTCTCGAAATCGAGACGCACGTGAGTGGTGCCCTCCGGCAGCGCCGGCAGGTCCTTGCAGCGCCCGTCCGCATCGGTGGCGGAGCCGCCCAGGGCCGCCCACTCACCGTCGAGGCCCGTGCGGGCCGACAGGGAGATGGCGACGCCCTCGGCGGGCTTGCCGATGCTGGTGTCCAGGATGTGCGTGGACACCGACGCGGTGGTCTCGGTGCTCATGGTCACGCTCCTTCTGCGAGTTCGACGAGGCGGGTGAGGCGGATCTTGTTGATCTTGACGAGCTCGCCGCGGGCGATCTCCCGCTCCTGCTCCGGCGAGTTGTCGATCCGGACCTTGACCGCGTCACGCATGAACTCACCGGTCGCACCGGTGGCGCAGATGAGGAAGACGTGGCCGAACTTGTCCTGGTAGGCCAGGTTCAGTTCGAGGAGCTCGGTCTTGAGCTCCTCCGAGGCACCGGCCATGCCACGCTGCTCGCGGGCGGAGGTCGGGTCTCCCGGCTTCGGCCGGCCGATCGGCGCGTGGCCTCCCATCGCTTCACCCAGGTCGTCCGCGGTGAGCTCCGCCATGGCGGCTTCGTTCGCGGCGAACAGGGAATCGGCGGTGGTGAAGGGGCGCTGGGCGAGCATCTTGCTCCCCCACGCCGAACTGGCGCACACCTCGTGCAGCTCGGCCGTGGCCGCGCTGTCGTCCAAGGTGTTGAACCGGGTGAGACCCGGGGTCGGACTCGAAGTCACGGTAGGCCTCCGTGGCCTGTTGTTGCTTTGACGGGCTGCGCATAGCTAACGCCCTCCACAACACGGCGTCAACACTTTGTTGAAACTTCCCGTACACAAAAGCCGCCGCCCGGGTGAATTGGGCGGCGGCTCGTCACGCTGAGTCAGAGTTCGTTCACTCCCGGGTGGTCCGACCACCCCTGCCGCCCTTGCCGGTGGCCTCGCCGTCGGCGGCGTCGACCGCGCCGCCGGCCGGCTCGCCGACGCCCTTGCCGGCGCCCTTGTCGGCGCCCTTGTCGGCGCCCTTCGGGGTGGCCGAGTCCCTGTTCAGGTAGTTGTAGACGGTGAAGCGGCTCACGCCCAGCGCGCCCGCGACCGTTTCCACGCCGTGCCGCACGGAGAAGGCGCCCCGCGCCTCCAGTATCCGTACGACGTCCTGCTTGGACTTCCGGTCGAGCTGCGCCAACGGTACGCCGTACCGGCGCTCCAGGGCCGCCAGGATGTGATCCAGCGAGTCCGAGAGCTGCGGCAGGCGCACGGCCAGCAGGTCCCGGCCCTCCCAGGCGAGCACGACGTCGTCGGGCTGCGCCAGGGACGGGTCCATCAGCTCGCCGCCCATGGCGTCCACGAGCGGCTTGACCGCGGTGACGAAGGGGTGGTCGCGGGGCTCGGTCATGAGACGTCCTCCCCGATCACGTTGACCTGGAGCGAGACGCGCGTTGCGCCGGCCTCCAGGGAGTCGCGCAGCAGCGCGCCCACCGCGGCCAGCACCCGGTCGGCCTCACCCTCGGCGGTGTTGCCGAACGGGCCGACGTCCACCGCGTCCAGCTGGGCCTTCTGGATGACCTCGCGGGCCGCCACGGCGTGGGCAGGAGCCTCTTCCAGATCGAAGGGCTCGGTCGTGAACTCCACTCTCAATCGCACGCCGTCAAGCTACCCGGGCAGGAAGGGGCGGCGCGACAGCGCCCCCACGGCGGAGCGCCCCCACGAGGGGCGGCGGCCGGGCGACCGGCAGGGGGATTTTTCGGGAGTCCGCACTTGACATCCGCGCGGAGGCCCATGCAATCTTCCATCAGACAGAAAATAACTTCCGCAATACGGAAGGAGCGCACACCCCTCATGGGATACACGGACCAGCGCTTCGATGTAAACCTGTCGATCCTCTTCACGGAACTCCCGCTCCTGGAGCGCCCCGCGGCTGCCGCCGCGGCGGGCTTCACGGCGGTCGAGCTGTGGTGGCCCTGGATCGAGACCCCCACCCCCGCACAGGAGGAGCTGGACGCCCTCAAGAAGGCTCTTGAGGACGCCGGCACCCAGCTGGTGGGCCTGAACTTCTACGCCGGCCAGCTGCCGGGCCCGGACCGCGGCGCGGTCTCGGTTCCCGGTGCGGAGTCGGAGCGCTTCAACGCCAACATCAACGTGGCCGCGGACTTCGCGGCCTCGGTCGGCTGCAAGGCGCTGAACGCCCTCTACGGCAACCGCGTCGAAGGCGTGGACCCGGCCGTTCAGGACGAGCTCGCGCTGGAGAACCTGGTCGTGGCGGCCCGCGCCGCGGACCGCGTCGGCGCGATCCTCCTGATCGAGACCCTCAACAAGCCCGAGTCGCCGCTCTACCCGCTGGTGAGCGCCCCGGCCGGCATCGAGGTAGTGGACAAGGTGAACGAGGCCACCGGCCTCGGGAACGCCAAGTTCCTGCTCGACCTGTACCACCTGGCGATGAACGATGAGGACCTCGGCGAGGTCATCGAAAAGTACGCCGCCAAGACCGGGCACGTCCAGATCGCGGACAAGCCCGGACGAGGTGCCCCCGGCACCGGCGAGCTGCCCCTCGAGGAGCTGCTCGACCAGCTGAAGAAGGCCGGATACGAGGGCTACGTAGGCCTGGAGTACAAGGCCGCCGACGCTGCCGCTTCCTTCGCATGGCTGCCGGCCGAGGCCCGCGCCGCGAAGTAGGCGGACAAAGTCCAGGCGATCAGCCAGGCACCCCCCGCGCTTTTCGTACGAAGCATTAAGAGAAGGACCCTCATCATGAGCAACCTCCCCAAGATCGCGTGGATCGGCCTCGGAATCATGGGCTCGCCCATGGCCGAGAACCTCCTGAAGGCCGGCTACTCGGTCACCGGCTTCACCCTGGAGCAGGACAAGCTGGAGCGTCTGGCCGCCGCCGGCGGCTCCGCGGCCGGCTCGATCGCCGAGGCCGTCAAGGACGCCGACATCATCATCACGATGGTGCCCGCCTCCCCGCAGGTCGAGGCCATCTCCTACGGTGAGAACGGCATCCTGGAGAACGCGAAGTCCGGCGCGCTGATCATCGACATGTCGTCGATCACCCCGCAGACCTCGGTCGACCTGGCGAAGAACGCCGCCGCCAAGGGCATCCGCGTCATCGACGCCCCGGTGTCCGGTGGCGAGGCCGGCGCCATCGAGGCCGTCCTGTCGATCATGGTGGGTGGCGAGCAGGCCGACTTCGACGAGGCCCTGCCGGTCCTCGAGGCCCTCGGCAAGGTCATCGTCCTGTGCGGTCCGCACGGCTCCGGCCAGACGGTGAAGGCCGCCAACCAGCTCATCGTCGCGGTGAACATCCAGGCGTGCGCCGAGGCCGTCGTCTTCCTCGAGAAGTCCGGCGTGAACCTGCAGGCCGCCCTGGACGTCCTCAACGGCGGTCTGGCCGGCTCCACGGTCCTGACCCGCAAGAAGGACAACTTCCTGAACCGCGACTTCAAGCCCGGTTTCCGGATCGACCTGCACCACAAGGACATGGGCATCGTCACCGACGCCGCCCGCAACGTCGGCGCAGCCCTGCCCGTCGGCGCTGTCGTCGCCCAGCTGGTCGCCTCGCTGCGCGCCCAGGGTGACGGCGGCCTGGACCACTCGGCCCTGCTCCGTGCCGTCGAGCGCCTCTCCGGCGCTCAGATCTGAGCCCTCCCCCTCACCCGGGGGACCTGAGTCTCCGGACGGCGCCGGTGCTGACACCTGTCCTGTCGCGCCCAAGTGCCGGTGCCGTCCGGATTTCCACTCACCTTCAACTTCGTTCAACAAACTGTTGACGTTTAGTTCTCGCCGAATTTAGGCTGTTCCGCATGACGGAAGACGCTTTCCGTCAGCAGTTACCCCGTACGGAAGGTCACCATGTCGAAGCGCACGCTGACGACCGAGTCCGGCGCCCCGGTCGCCGACAATCAGAACTCCGCCACCGCCGGCGTCGGTGGCCCGCTCCTGGTCCAGGACCAGCAGCTCCTGGAGAAGCTCGCCCGCTTCAACCGTGAGCGCATCCCGGAGCGCGTGGTGCACGCCCGCGGCTCGGCGGCGTACGGCTACTTCGAGGTGACCGACGACGTCACCGCCTACACCAGCGCCGCGTTCCTGAACACGGTCGGCAAGAAGACCGAGACCTTCCTGCGGTTCTCCACCGTCGCCGACTCGCTCGGCGGCGCGGACGCGGTCCGCGACCCGCGCGGCTTCGCGCTCAAGTTCTACACCGAAGAGGGCAACTACGACCTCGTCGGCAACAACACCCCGGTGTTCTTCATCAAGGACCCGATCAAGTTCCCCGACTTCATCCACTCCCAGAAGCGCGACCCCTTCACGGGCAAGCAGGAGCCGGACAACGTCTGGGACTTCTGGGCGCACGCCCCCGAGGCGACGCACCAGATCACCTGGCTCATGGGTGACCGCGGTATCCCGGCGTCGTACCGTCACATGAACGGCTACGGCTCCCACACGTACCAGTGGACGAACGAGCAGGGCGAGGCCTTCTTCGTCAAGTACCACTTCAAGACGAACCAGGGCATCCGCAGCCTCTCGGGCGAGCAGGCCGCCGAGCTCGTCGGCAAGGACGCGAACTCGCACCAGACCGACCTGCTGCAGGCCATCGAGCGCGGTGTGAACCCCTCGTGGACCCTGTACGTGCAGATCATGCCCGCCGCCGAGGCCGCGGACTACCGCTTCAACCCGTTCGACCTCACCAAGGTGTGGCCGCACAGCGACTACCCGCTGCAGCGCGTGGGCCGTCTGGTCCTCGACCGCAACCCGGACAACGTCTTCGCCGAGGTCGAGCAGTCCGCCTTCTCCCCGAACAACTTCGTCCCGGGCATCACCGCCTCGCCGGACAAGATGCTCCAGGGCCGTCTCTTCGCCTACGCCGACGCCCAGCGCTACCGCCTCGGTGTGAACCACACCGTGCTGCCGGTCAACGCCCCCAAGGCGACGAAGGCCGACAACTACGGCCGCGACGGCGTCATGGCGCTGCGCAACGGCTCGCGCCACGACAAGAACTACGAGCCCAACTCGTACCAGGGTCCGGCCGAGACCAGTCTGGCACTGGGCGCCCCGAAGGCCGTCTCCGGCTACACGGGCACCCACGAGGCCCCGGCCCACACCAAGGACGACGACTTCTTCCAGGCCGGTGAGCTCTACCGCCTGATGTCGGAGGCCGAGAAGCAGCGTCTGGTGGCGAACATCGCCGGCGGTCTGTCTCAGGTCACCCTGGAAGACGTCATCGAGAAGAACCTGGCTCACTTCCACGCCGCCGACGCCGACTACGGCAAGCGCGTCGAGGAGGCCGTCCGCGCCCTGCGCGACGCCTGAGCCACCCAGATGTACCGGGGGCCTGACGGGAGGTCAGGCCCCGGGTGCTCAGCCCGACCCGTGGACCCGGATGAGGGGTGGTACACGGTGAGGGCAGGACGAGGACCGTGGCGAGCGTGCGAGCCAGTGCGGTGGTAATGGGTTCCGAGGCCCGTCTCTTGACCTGAGGGAGACGACGCCGGAGTTCTCGTCGCCCGCCCGCCACGGTCCCAGCCAACCCTCTTCGTACAGGGGCTACGCACAGAGCCCCCTGCACGCGGAGGTACCCACCTCCCCACACACTCCGCCCGGCGGTGCGAACGTCCTGTCGCGCCAGCCTCGCACCGTCGGGCGGTAACAAACCAGAGCGCCGAGTCACGGACGGTCCCGTGACCCGGCGCTTTGTCGTGTGCGGCGGCCCCTACCAGCAAGCGTCCCTACCAGCGGGTGCCCCTACCCGCGGCCGTCCCTACCCGCGGCCGTCCCTACCAGCGGGCGTCCAGTGTGCTGCGCCTGGCCGCTCCGCCCCGGCGGGTGAGCGCCGACGCACGCGGCGAAGCCCCGAACGGACGCGCCCTGCGGGCCGGCGGCAGCTGGTTGAATGGCCGGATGGATCTTCAGGTGTTCCGCGCCCTGCTGTCGGATGAGGGGCAGAGCCTCCTGGCGGCCCTGGGGGAAGCCGGCCCGGGCGGAGAACCGGACTCCGCGGCGACGGCCACCCTGCGGCGGAGTGGTCCCGCACTGGTGGCGGCGGCCGAGGAGCAGGTCCGGCTGCGAGGGCTCGCGGCCGCCAAGTTCGGGACGTACGCCTCCCGCATGTACTTCACCCCGGACATGGTCGAGCTGTCCTCCCACCTGGCCGTGACCGAGTACAAGCTGGACCGCGTGCGCGAGATGGGTGTGGTGCTGGTCGAGCCGATGTTCCTGGGCAGCGGAGCCGACGCCCTCGTACTGGGCCGGGAGTACTACGCCCTGGCCGTCGACCCCGACCCGCTGACCGCCGCGATGGCCGTGGCCAACGAACAGGCCCTGAACGGCAGGAGCGACCCGTCGCTCATCGCCGCCTGCGAGGACATCGCCGCGTTCGGCGGTCGGGGCGAGGCCGACTTCATCGACCTGATGCGGCCTCCGGGGCCGGACGGGGGCCACGACCCCGAGTCGTACGATCCGCCGCTGTCCTGGGCCCTGGAGCAGGTGCGCACGACCGGCCTCGGCTGGATCCGGCTCGCGCCCGGCCTCGTACCCGGGGCCGTACCGGACCTCGGGCGGGCCGACGAGGCCGAGTGGATCTCGTACGACGGCGAGGTGCAGGAGCTGGTCCTGTGGTTCGGCCTGTACCGCAAGCCCGAACCGGTCACCGTGCGCAGGGCCACCGTGCTGCCCGCCGGTGCCTCGCTCACCGCGCGCGGCCTGCCCGAGCCCTCCGTGCGGCCCGCGGGCCGCTACGTATACGTACCGGATCCGGCCGTGGTCCGCGCCGGGCTGGTCGCCGAGGTCGCCGAGGACATCGCCGGCGGGCCCGTCGACGGAGGCGGCACCCTCCTCACGTCCGACGAGTTGCGGCATACGCCGTTCGCGACGGCGTACGAGGTCATCGACGTGTCGGCGCACGCGCCGGAGCCGGCCGGGTCGGTGGAGTTCGTCGTCGCCGCGGCCGACGGCGCCACGGCGCTGACCGCCGTACCCGTACCCGTACCCGTACCTGCCCGGATCCCGCAGGCTCCCTGAGGGCCCCGCAGGGCGTTCGCGGAGCGCGCGGACGGCCCCCGCCCTCCGGAAGGAGGGACGGGGGCCGCCGGGTGGTGCGGGGGGGGGGGATCAGACCTGCAGGGCCTTGATCGCGGTCGGGGCGTGGCCCGGCTCGGTCGCGAGCTCTTCGAACTCGGTGACGTCGCTCATGTCGACCGTCTTGCTCATCGCGATGTTGGTGATGCGCTCCAGGATGGCCTCGACGACGACCGGGACCTGGAACTCCTGGGCCAGCTTCTTGGCCTCCTCGAAGGCCTCGCCCAGCTTGTCCGGGTCGGTGACGCGGATGGCCTTGACGCCCAGGCCCTCGGCGACCTTGACGTGGTCGACGCCGTAGACGCCCAGCTCGGGGGTGTTGATGTTCTCGAACTCGAGGTTGACCTCGAAGTTGATGCCCAGGCCGCCCTGCGCCTGACGGATCAGACCCAGGTAGGCGTTGTTCACGAGGACGTGGACGTAGGGGACCTTGTGCTGGGCGGCGACCGCCAGCTCCTCGATCATGAACTGGAAGTCGTAGTCGCCGGACAGCGCGACGATCGGGGTCTCGGGCTCCGCGGTGGCGGCACCGATGGCGGCCGGGATGGTCCAGCCGAGCGGGCCGGCCTGGCCGCAGTTGATCCAGTTGCGCGGGCGGTAGACGTGCAGGAACTGCGCGGCCGCGATCTGGGAGAGGCCGATGGTGGTGACGTAGCGGGTCTCGGGACCGAACGCCTTGTTCATCTCCTCGTAGACGCGCTGCGGCTTCAGGGGGATGTTGTCGAAGTGCGTACGGCGCTGCAGGGTCGCCTTGCGGTCCTGCGCCGAGGCGGTCCAGGCGGAGAAGTCCGGCAGCTTGCCCTCGGCCTTGAGCTCCTTGGCGATCTCGATGAAGAGCTCCAGCGCGGCCTTGGCGTCGGAGGCGATGCCGAAGTCCGGGGCGAAGATCTTGCCGAGCTGGGTGGGCTCGATGTCGACGTGGACGAACTTGCGGCCCTTGGTGTAGGCGTCCAGGTTGTAACCGGTGTGACGGTTGGCCCAGCGGTTGCCGATGCCGAAGACGAAGTCCGACTCCAGGAACGTCGCGTTGCCGTAGCGGTGCGCGGTCTGCACACCGACCATGCCGGCGGCCAGCTCGTGGTCGTCCGGGATGGTGCCCCAGCCCATCAGGGTGGAGATGACGGGGACGTTCACCAGCTCGGCGAACTCGACCAGCAGGTCGGAGGCGTCGGCGTTGATGATGCCGCCACCGGCGACGATCAGCGGGCGCTCCGACTCGAGCAGGAACTGCAGGGCCTTTGCGGCCTGGGCGCGGGTGGCCTGCGGCTTGTAGACCGGCAGCGGGGAGTAGGTCTCCGGGTCGAACTCGATCTCGGTCAGCTGGACGTCGATCGGGAGGTCGATCAGGACCGGGCCCGGACGGCCGGAGCGCATCAGGTGGAAGGCCTCCTGGAACACGCCCGGGACCTGCGCGGCCTCCAGGACGGTCGTGGCCTTCTTGGTGACGGGCTTGGCGATCGAGGCGATGTCGACGGCCTGGAAGTCCTCCTTGTGGAGCTTCGAGACCGGGGCCTGACCGGTGATGCACAGGATCGGGATCGAGTCCGCGATCGCCGAGTACAGGCCGGTGATCATGTCGGTGCCGGCCGGGCCCGAAGTACCGATGCAGACACCGATGTTGCCCGCCTTGGCACGCGTGTAGCCCTCGGCCATGTGCGAAGCGCCCTCGACGTGGCGGGCGAGGGTGTGCGCGATGCCGCCCACGTTCTTGAGCTCGCGGTAGAACGGGTTGATCGCAGCACCGGGGACACCGAACGCTTGTTCGACACCCTCGAGCTTGAGGATCTCCACTGCAGCGGCGGCGGCTGTCATACGAGGCATCGAGTTCTCCTGCGGGTCTGGCGGTCAGGCTTTTCCGTAATCCGGAAGTTTTGTTCTGCTATACGGAACAAGCTAAGCGGCGGGTCCTTCGACGTCAAGGCGGCAGGGGACCCCGGAAGCCACCAAAAGCCGCAAGTCGGTCGCCGACTTGTACAAATCACTGATCCGCCGGCGGGAATCCCCCGGAAATGGCGTGCACCCTCCCCCCGACGGTCGCCGGTGGTGGAGCATGGACCTACGGACAGCGACGGAGGGGGTCCAGGTCTCATGGCGGAAGCGGTACCGGTGCGCTGCCCGGCGTGCCTGCGCGAGAACGGCTACACCGCTCCGGTCTTCCCCTGCGCGTGCGGAAGCCCGGTCCATCCCCCGCTGGATCTGGCGGCGCCACCGGTTCCGCTGACGCACCGCACCTGGTCGGAGACCTGGGTGACGGTGCGCTGCACGGCCTGCCGACGGGAGAGCGAGTGGCCGCATCCGGAGCTGGGCTGCGGATCGTGCGGGACGGTGGTCCTGATTCCGGTGCACCCGCTGGAGCGGGCGGACAACGGGAGCGGCGCGGGTGCGGGGGTCGCGGGTACGGGCACTGCCGCGGGTACGGGCATCACTGCGGGGCCCGGGACCACTGCGGGCCCGAGCGGTGCGGCCCCGGGCTCGGACCGGCCGGACCCCGGCGCCGCCGGGCCAGGGCCCACGGGCGGGCGCCCGGCGCACATCCCGCCTCCGCCGGCCGCACCGGTGCCGCGGCCCGCCTTCCGGCCGGTGACCATCCGTACGGCCCGCGACGCGGTGGCCACGGCCGCGCTGTACCTGCGCTGGCTCGGTTTCCGGGACGTACGGCAGCCCGACGGGCGCCCGATCCCCTCGGCGGCCGTGGACCTGCGGGCTCCGGGCCTGGTGGCGCAGGTGGACCCGACCACCGCGCCGGCCGGACTGCGGGCGGTGGAGTGCGTCTGGCTGAACGGCCTGACCGCGTCCGCGACCAGCGTCTACTTCTCCCTGGCCGGGTACACGAAGGACGCCCGGGCGCGGGCGGACGACCTCGGGATACCACTGTTCGTCATGGACCTGACGGGCATGCCGCAGCCGGTCAACGACCCGGCGGACGCGCTGGTCGGCCCGGACGCGTAGGCGGCGGGCGGGCAGCGGACGGGATCCGCCATGATCGGCGCGCCCGGCGGGCTACCCCCTAAGCTCGTAGGCATTGCCTACTTCCTGCCCAGGAGAGCCCGATGAGCCTGTACGACATCCCGCTGACCACCCTGTCCGACGAGCCCACCAGCCTCGCCGCCCACAAGGGCAAGGCGATCCTCCTGGTGAACACCGCCTCGCAGTGCGGGCTCACCCCGCAGTACTCGGGACTGGCCCGCCTGCAGTTCACGTACGAGGAGAAGGGCTTCACGGTCATCGGCGTGCCCTGCAACCAGTTCGGCGAGCAGGAGCCCGGCAACGCCGAGGACATCCAGACCTTCTGCGCGGCCGGCTTCGGCGTCACCTTCCCGATCCTGGAGAAGTCCGAGGTCAACGGCGAGAACCGGCACCCGCTCTACCAGGAGCTGGTGAAGACCCCGGACGCGGACGGCGAGGCCGGGGACATCCAGTGGAACTTCGAGAAGTTCCTGATCTCCCCGGCCGGCGAGGTCGTGGCGCGCTTCCGCCCCCGCACCGAGCCCGAGGCCCCCGAGGTCATCGCCGCGATCGAGGCGAACCTGCCCGCGTAGGCGCTGGCGCCCGCGTAGGCGCTGGCGTAGGCGCTGGCGCCGGCACCCCTGCTCGCGCAGGCGCTGGCGCTCGCGCCCGTCGCGCTCAGCCGAGGTCGGCCTCGTCGTACTCTCCCGCCGACCCGGCCGCGGTGAGCTCCCGCAGCTCCACCCGGCGGATCTTGCCGGACACGGTCTTCGGGAGCTCGCCGAACTCGATGCGGCGGATCCTCTTGTACGGGGACAGCACCGCGCGGCAGTGCGCGAACAGCACCCGGGCCGTCTCCGGCCCGGGCTCCCAGCCGCCCGCAAGGGTGACGTACGCCTTCGGGACCGCCAGCCGCAGCTCGTCCGGGGCCGGCACGACGGCCGCCTCGGCCACCGCCTCGTGCTCCAGCAGGGCGCTCTCCAGCTCGAACGGGCTGATCTTGTAGTCCGAGGCCTTGAAGACGTCGTCGGAGCGGCCGACGTAGGTGAGGTAGCCGTCGGCGTCGCGCGCGGCGATGTCGCCGGTGCGGTAGAGCCCGTCCGCCATGGCCTCGGCGGTGCGCCCCGGATCGTCGCGGTAGCCGGTCGTCACCCCGGCGGGCCGGGTGCGCAGGTCCACGCAGAGCTCGCCCTCGTCGGAGGACTCCTTGCCGGTGACCGGGTCCAGGAGCACGATCTCGTAACCGGGCGCCGGGCGGCCCATGGATCCGGGCTTGACGGGCACCCCGGGGAAGTTCCCGACCTGCAGGGTGGTCTCGGTCTGGCCGAAGCCGTCGCGGATGGTCACCCCCCAGGCCGCGCGGACCTTCTCGATGACCTCCGGATTGAGCGGTTCCCCGGCGGCGACGGCCTCGCGCGGGGGCTTCGCCAGCCTGGTGAGGTCGGACTGGATCAGCATCCGCCACACGGTGGGCGGGGCGCAGAAGGTGGTCACGCCGTGCCGGTCCATCTCGGCCATCAGTCGCTCGGCGTCGAAGCGCGTGTAGTTGTGGACGAAGACGGTGGCGCCGGCGTTCCACGGGGCGAAGAGATTGGACCAGGCGTGCTTGGCCCAGCCGGGCGAGGCGATGTTGAGGTGCACGTCACCGGGGCGCAGCCCGAGCCAGTACATGGTGGAGAGGTGACCGATGGGGTACGAGGCGTGCGTGTGCTCGACGAGCTTGGGGCGGTCGGTGGTGCCGGAGGTGAAGTAGAGCATCAGCGGGTCGGTGGCGAGGGTCTCGCCGTGCGGCGTGAAATCGCCGTCGGCACCCTCCGTGTCCGCCAGCCGCAGCCACCCGACGGGGACCCGGTCGCCCGCGGCGATCCGCGTGTAGTCGCCCGGCACCTCGTCGAACTTGGCCGTGTCCTCGGTGCGCGCGATGACGTGGCGCACCTGGCCGCGCTCGACCCGGTCGCGCAGGTCGGCCGGGCCGAGCAGGGGGGTGGCGGGGATGACGACGGCGCGGAGCTTCATCGCGCCGAGCATCACCTCCCACAGCTCGCGCTGGTTGCCGAGCATGACGAGGATCCGGTCGCCGGGCCCGACACCCTGCTCGCGCAGCCAGTTGGCGGCCGCGCCGGACCGTACGGCGAGCTCCGCGAAGGTGAGGCTCCGGCTGGTGCCGTCCTCCTCGACGATGCGCAGGGCGTCGGCGTCGTTCCCGGCGGCGATGTGGTCGAACCAGTCCAGCGCCCAGTTGAAGCGGTGGGGGCGGGGCCAGGTGAATCCGGCGTGGGCGGCCTCGTAGTCACCGCGGCGCTCCAGCAGGAAGTCCCGCGCGGCCAGGAACTGGGCGGTGGCGCTGTTCTGCGTGCTGTCGGTCGTCATGACAGGCATCGTGCCGCGTTCGGCGTACGGATCACCAGTGCGGCGTCAGCCGTGAGTTGACGGTGGTCGGGCGCCCGGCGGGTGCGCGGGGCGGGTGTCAGGGGTTGATCGGCCCGAAGCGCACGGACGGGTCGCTCCGGGCGGCCGGGTCGCCCATGGCGGCGATCATCTTCTCCCCCTCGGCGACGATCTCGTCCTTCGCCGTCTTCGGCACCCGGCCGAACAGCTCGACGGTGAGCTCCTGCCCCTCCAGTTTCCACAGGCCGGCGAGGAACCCGTCGACGAGCAGGGTGCAGTGGGCCTGATTGCCGGTCCACGAGCGCCCCTTGATCTCGGGGGCGACCACGCGGGTGCGGTCGGCGTGGGAGAGCAGCAGGTTGTCGAACTCGGGGAGGAAGCGGGGCGGCGCCGGGGTGTCCGCGTCGGGGCGGGGGGCGTCGGGGAGGTCGAAGAGCTCCACGCCGTTCTCGTCCTGGAACACGGCCAGGCCGGGGCGCAGTCGCTCGAAGGCCTCGCGCAGCCGGGTCAGTCCGGCCCAGGTCTGCATGTCCTTGACGGAGGCGGGGCCGAAGGCGGCGAGGTAGCGCCGTACGACTTCGTCCACGGGCCGGGCCGTCGCCGCTTCGGCATCGGCGCTCTTCCCGAGCCAGTTGTCCAGGGTGGTGAGGCGGACCTGGCCGCTGCGCCCCCACACCCCGCGGGGTGTGACCTGGACCAGCGGCAGCCGGCAGCGTGCGGCGACGGACAGCGACTGCGGGTCGGCGTCGGGCCATTCGCGGAGCAGTTCCTCACGGAGCTCGCCCATGGTGCGCGGCTCGTTCTCGACGAAGGCGCGGGCACGCTCGGCGAGCCGGTCCAGGTCCACTCCGGCCAGGCCCTTGCGGAAGTAGTTGACCTCCCGGTCGCGGGCCGGCTGGACGAGGGGCCTGAGCGTCAGGGCGTCGTGGGCGGTGTGCGTGTGGATCGTCGACCGCATGGTGACCATCCGGACCACTGCGCGGGATTCCATGAGCCCGGCCAGCTCGTCGGGCCGGAAGCCGGCGAGCCGGGCGTGCAGCTGGAAGTAGGGCGGCTTCACGTTCTGCGCCTGGAGTCCGAGGAGGTGCTCGACGGCGTCCTGGGCGGACATCTCGGCGCGGCTCAGCAGCAATTGGCGGGCGAGCGTGGCACGGTTCAGAGCGCGGGTGCCGAGTACGGGGTGTGTCGTCCTGGAAGCCATGACAGCACGCTAACCCCCCTTGCGGACAGCATCTGTCCGCAACGAGCAACTCCACGCCGAAGCCGGAGGCGGCCAAAAAGCAGACCCCTTTCCATGGGGCGCCGTTTTCCCCCTATATCCTGCCCCTTGCCCGTAAACAGACGTTCGACCGGGAGCTGACCTGCGATGCCGGAGCGCCCAGACCGCGACCGCCGCCCCTCGCCGTCCGCCGCGAAGCGGGCGGGCTGGCGCCGCCCCGCCTCCCCACCGCCGGCCGCACCTCCGGCGGGACCGCCGACCGCGGCCCCGCAGCCGGCCCCGACGGCCGCCGCTCCCCCGAACCACCGCAGCGTGATCGACTCGGCCGTCTACCGCGACGGCCGCCGGATCGCCTCCCCCGCCACCCTGGCCGACACCTTCCGGCAGCTGCGCGAGGAACCCGACGGGATGGCCTGGATCGGACTCCACCGGCCCACGGAGCCCGAACTCCATTCCTTGGCTGGCGAGTTCAACCTCCATCAGCTCGCGGTCGAGGACGCCCTGGAAGCCCACCAGCGCCCCAAGCTGGAACGCTACGGCGACACCCTCTTCGTCGTCCTGCGGGCCGCCCGCTACCTCGACGCCCAGGAGGAGGTCGACTTCGCCGAACTGCACATCTTCGTCGGCCCGGACTTCCTGATCACGGTCCGCCACGGCGGCGCCCCGGACCTCTCGGCGGTCCGCCGCCGCATGGAGGCCAACCCGGAGCTCCTCTCCCTGGGCCCGGAAGCCGCCCTGTACGCCATCCTCGACGCGGTGGTGGACGGTTACGCCCCGGTCGTCGAGGGCGTCCAGACCGACATCGACGAGATCGAGACGGAGGTCTTCCGCGGGGACCCGTCGGTCTCCCGCCGCATCTACGAACTCTCCCGCGAAATGGTCGAGTTCCAACGCGCGACGCGCCCCCTGGTCGGCATGCTCCACGGCCTGATGGCGGGCTTCGCGAAGTACGGCACGGACGAGGAACTCCAGCGCTACCTCCGCGACGTGGCGGACCACGTAACCCACACGAGCGAACGCGTCGACGGCTTCCGCCAGGCCCTCACCGAAATCCTGACGGTCAACGCCACCCTGGTCTCCCAACAACAGAACGCCGAAATGCGCGCCCTGGCCGAGGCCGGCTTCGAACAGAACGAGGAAATCAAAAAAATCTCCGCCTGGGCCGCCATCCTCTTCGCCCCGACCCTGGTCGGCACGATCTACGGCATGAACTTCGAGGACATGCCGGAACTGAAGTGGGCAGGCGGCTACCCCTTCGCGATCCTCCTCATGGCGGTGGTCTGCGTCAGCCTCTACGTCATCTTCAAGAAGCGCGACTGGCTGTAGACAGCACAGCAGCACCATTAATCAACTTAGCTTCTGCGAAATCCTAAGAGTGGCTCGCAGGGCCCCTGGGGAGAGTCTGGGGAGAATCCGCAGGCCACCCATGGCGGGCACTCCCCCGCACCTTGGGGCCGGCCCGCCCGGCCCACCGACGACCTTCGACGGCACGCGGTTGCGGAGGGTAACGGCAACTGGTCGCCAGCATCCACATCATGAGGTGTCGTCGTCAGCGCAGGAAGGCGCCGCGGCAGAAGGCATCGTCCGCTGCCAGGGTCCGGTAGGTGACGCCTTCCCACCCGTTGTACTCGACGGCCAGCCGACTGGCGGCTGCGTCCAGCAGGTATGCACGGACCATGGCCCCGCCACCAGCTCGCAACTGCCCCTCAAGGGACTGCTGGATGTTCCTCAGGGTCCGGTTGGCTTGGGAGGCATACAGCTTGGCCAGGCCAAAGCGGTTGAAGTGATGGTGGACTCGGGCCGCGAGGACATCGCCCCAAGTCGGGGGTACGGTTACGAAGAACGCCAGCCGCAGAGGGGCCTCGTGAATCACCCGGGCGTCCAGCCATTGGTCGCCGTCGACGCGGTCAAGATAGGGGTGCAGCAGCGTCCCGGAAACGTCGGCGGACCAGTATTCGCCCTTGGTCCGGTTGCATTCGCCGCACGCCGGTATGAGGTTCAGCGGATCAACGCAGAGGGCTGGGAACGAGCTCTTGGGCACAAAGTGGTCGAGCTGACTGACTCTGCCCCAACCGCACAAGGGACACCGCTCGTCCTCTGCGGCGTCCATGAGGTCGTCGTAGATCGCCCGACCTGGACTTCTTTTGTCGACCATTCCGTTCTTGTAGATCCAGTCGATGGCGTTCCTGTCGGATACGCCAGGCACCTTGAAGTCGTCTTCCTTAAGTTGGTGCAGGTCTTGTGAGGCGGCGGCTCTCCGGAAGCTGCGAGCAGCCTTCTCTATCGCACTTGCGGCGTCGTTCAGCCGAGTACGCCGCCTCTCGGTCCCCATTTCGCGTGTACGTGAGATACAGGTCTCGTAACTGCGGCCGGGGAGGTGCCGGGGTAGGTCTAGAGGCCACATCAGCGGCCTTCGCCCGCTGCCTTGTCGGCGAGGAGGATCCTCACAAGCCCCTTGGCTTCCCCCCCAAGCTGGCCACCAAAGTGAGCGAGAACTTCTTCGTAGGATGCCATCTCTTGGACGGCCTTCTCGATCTCCGCATGGAAACCGGACTCGCGTACCTCCAGTCCGAAGATCTCGTGAGTGAGGACTCCGACATTTTCTCCGAAGGTCTCGATGCGTGGGCGGCGAGGTCGACCGCCGGGTCGGTTGATCTTCCACACGCACGACCGGGGTACTTCCTGCAGGACCACAGGTGAGTGCGTGGCAAGAATGGCAACACCGTTGCGATGGGCGAGAAGGTTCGACAGAGCGCGGACGAACGCCGACAGCAACGGTGGGTGAAGATGGGCCTCGGGTTCGTCGAACAAGACGAGGGACTGCTCAGCCACGAGCTCCACGAGCTTGGTGATCGTGAGCAGGACGATCGCGTGTCCCGAGCTCAACTCGGAGAAGATCTCCTTGGCGTAACCGGGAACCCTACGGTCTTTTGGGGTCAGCCGACTGTGGGGAGGGTGGCCTGCGTAGTCGTGGATGCGGGAACGAGCGAAATGCGGGTCGGCACTGAGATGCTCAAGAGCCGTGACCCAATCCCGCCACCTACCCGTCGCCTCGATCTCCAGAGTGGAGAGCTCGAACTCTTCCGCCAGTTCGTCTGGGGACTTACGCCGGTCGGAGTCATTTTGGGCCGCCAGACCCACGTATTCGGAGGGAATCTGGGGAACACCATGGCCGTCTGCAGCAGGGAAAGAATCGAATGCACTGAAGGTGACCGATACCTCGTTAACGAACTGCGCGCCCCCCACAGTGCCAGCAACGTCTAGGTGCTCGATGACGCCGTCCACAGCCGGAGCCAGCCCCGGACGGGTCACTGCATCCGCAATGTTCCGTAGCAGCGTGGTCTTTCCGGCACCGTTCCGCCCGATGAGGATGTGAATGTTGCTGGCCGGGTTGGAGGCCGGGTCGACTTCGAACGTGAGGGTCTGCCGTGCTTCCTCATCACCGGCGGCCCGCGGGGGAGACGTATACCGGAAGCTGTAGTTCGTGAGCGGGGCGCCTCCCTTGGCAACCCGCCGGTATTGAGTCACGACCGTTTGTACCTCTACGCCCCGGAGGAGTGACTTCTCCGTGACCGGCTCGCCCATCGCTGTATCAAAGGATCGCTGGCCGTGGGCGATGTCGCCTAGAACGTTAAGGATCCTCTCGCGAGCGAAGTCGCTGACGTAGGTACGAAGCTCGTCGTAATACTTCAGATCTCCCAGGGAGAACCAGCGGGGGCCGCCTGGTGTGTTAAGGATGTTGAACTCGCCCTGTGGCAGTGGGCTGAGGCCTGGCTGCTGGCCTGCGCAGGCGATCTTCACTTTGCCGATGTACTTGGGGATGCGTCCACGCCGACGCCCGCCGGGAGAGAATAGCCAAAGATCGAAGGTCGTCCGGTAGTGGAAGTCGTCCCCTGCGTCGGGCACAAGAACGACGCGAGTCTTCATCCCGGCTTCCTCAGGGCCTTGGCCGTGAGGAAGGACTTCGAACTGCACGAGGGACCCCAGTGAAGGAGGCGGCGGCGCCCTCGCTGTGGAGTCCTGGCACCCGGACCCCCCGAACCCTATATCGGCCCCACTCTCGTACGGGTGTTGGCTCTCAGAATGGTCACGTTCGCTAGTGTTGTGACCGCATAGGTTCCCCGGGTTGAAAACAGGGCCATGCCCTTCACCAGCCTGGGGCATCGGAAGTCAGGGAGACCTGCGGTCCGTAGGGCGAGGGACAACCGGCGTCCTTCTCGATCGACCTGGGTGGCGACGGCCGTGACATCGTCACCGACCTGGACGTCATCGTCCGGAGCCTCCACGGACGTCACTGCGAGGTCTCGAGGATGGACCAGCCCTTCGATCCCGTCAGCGACTTGGACGAAGACGCCGAGGACGGCCCAGACCTGGCAGAGGTGACGGCGGGGTTGGAACATTGCCGGGCGCAGGCGACCGCTGTTGGTACGGGCTCTCAGATGCTGCCGTGAGAGGAAACGAGGCCCTCAGGTACGTACTCGGGCAGCGTGCCGAGCAGTGCGTCGATGGCCGCGCGGCCCTTGCCGCCGGCCTCCGGCATGAAGTGGGCATAGTGGTCGAGGGTGATGGTCGAACTTGAGTGACCGAGCCACCGGGCGAGCGTGACGATGGACTCGCCCGCTTCGAGGAGGACCGAGGCGTAGGTGTGCCGGAGCACGTGGAAGCCGTCCTTGCGTGAAGCCTTCCACCGCGCGCCCTTCTCCCGTACGGGAATGACTCCGGCCGCGGCGAGGGCCGGCTTCCAGGCCTCGCCATTGAAGATGTTGGTACGGATGGCGTTGCCGTACGTCGTCGTGAGGACGGGCGGGAAGCTCTGCTTCTCCCGGTCAGGCTCCGGTCCGCCCCAGGGGAGCTCGACGTCGACCGCCCGGATGGTCGAGGAAGTACGCGGCCAGTTCCGTCCTGAGCATCCGCCCGTGATGCCGACCCAACGTCGTGACACAGCACGGGTGGCAGTTGCTCAGCCGCGGCACCATTGTCAGTGGGGTAGGACAGCATGAATACGTGGACTATGACCTCACCAAACTCGGCTCTCGCGACTTCGAGCACTTAAGCCAGGCTCTGGCATTGCACGTGCTCGGGCCTGGGGTAGAAGTATTCGGCGACGGCCCCGACGGCGGGCGCGAAGCCTCCTTTGACGGCCTGCGCGAGTTTCCTTCGGCAGACTCCCCCTGGCGGGGATACGGGGTGTTGCAGGCCAAGTTTCGCCAACGGCCGGAAGGGGCCGGTGACGATGCCAAGTGGCTCATCAGGCACATCACTGCCGAGCTGAGGGCATGGGGCAACCCCCAGTCAGGCAGAGCCCTGAACGGAAGGATGCCCGAGTACATCCTCTTCACAACGAACGTAGTGCTGTCCTCCAGTCCGCGCTCCGGTGGGATTGACCGCGTCGAAGAGGCGATCGCACAGGAGGTGCAGAAGCTAGGCCTGCCGCTGAAGGGCTGGGCAGTCTGGCACTACGAGAAGATCTGCCGCCTCCTCGACGACCGGCCAGGCCTGCGCCGGACCTACGCCCACGCCGTCACGTCCGGCGATGTGCTCTCGACGCTGCAGGATGCACTTGCGGAGGGCCGCATCCACGAAGCAGGCCCTACCGCAAGCGCGCCAGTAGGGCTGCCCAAGGAGCTGCGCTCTCTCATCGGGCGTAAGGCAGAAACTCATCAAGGATTGCACCAACTGGCGGCGGAGGGAGCTGCGGACAGGCGCTTCGTAGTGGTCACCGGCCCGCCGGGAATCGGGAAGAGCGCTCTCGCGCTCCGCCTCGGGCGGCTCAGCGCAACGAAGTTTACTGACGGGCAACACCACGTAGACCTGTCACCGACCTTGCCCGGCGACAGCAGCGCCGATCTAGTGCCGGAACTGTTGCGCGCCATCCGGCGGCCCGGCGAGGCTCTGCCAGAGGACCGACAACAACAGGCGGTCATGTTGCGCGCCACATTGGCCCAGCTGCAGGTCCTGATCCTCATCGACGACGTCCCGTCAGAGGCGGCACTCCTCGAACTGCTGGGCATGGAAGGCCCCTTCGCAGTGGTATGCACCAGCCGCGCGAAACTGAGCGGGCTGACCGGCCTGGTCCACTTCATTGAGCTCGGTCCCCTGTCGGTGGAACAGAGTCGCGAGCTGATCGAGGCTGTCACGGACTCGCCCAGGTTGTCCGACCAACAGACCAATTCGCTGGCAGACGCATGCGGCGGCCATCCGCTGGCGTTGCACATCGCGGTCGCCCACCTGGCGCGCCGCCCCCGGATGAACGTGGATGAGTACCTTCTGGAGATTGCCAGTCCGGACCACGGGCTTCAGGCATTGACTGCAGGCCAGACGGCTCTCGAACCGGTCATCGAACGAAGCTTCGCGGCTCTGAACCCCGATCAGGCGATGCTGCTCGAGTCTCTCGGCATGTTGCCTCACATCTCCATCACCCCTGATGTGGCTGCCGCGGCACTGGTCTCCTCGATGTCAGACATCGATGACTCAGCCGTCAGGCGCGCCGCCCAGCTGCTCGACTCACTGTTCGAGCTCAGCCTCATCGAGCAGGTCGGCGATGAGCGGTACATGTTCCACGAGGTCCTGCATAGATTCGCGCGCCTTCAGTCGACCACGGCCGTCCAGGGGCGTCGCGAGGCCGTGATCAGCCAGACCTGCTTCCTGCTCGCATACCGGTCCCGCTCGGCGACCCATGCGATCGGCTTCGTCGATGAAGCGGCAAGCCTTCCCGCTGACAGCAATGCGTCAGCTCTTCGCCTGTTGGAGGCCGACCGCCCTGGAGCCGTCGCGATGACGGGACTTGCCCATCAGCATCGCCTCTGGAACCCCCTGGTCGTGCTGGCAGGAGAGATCACTCCATGGCTGCGCCACGGCAGTCACTGGAAGGACATTGCGCGCGTCTACCAGTTCGTACTCGACGCCGGTTCCGCATCCTCTACACAGAACTGGCAAGCCACGGCGCTGCACAACCTCGGGACGGCCGCAGGGCACCTCGGGGATACCGCGGCGGCGGCCGAGTTCTACGAACGCTGCACACGTACGGCCCACGACGCTCAGGAGCCCTATCTCGCCTTCCTTGCCCAGCTTGGGCTCGCCGGACTTCTGATCAACCTGGGGCGCGCTCAAGAAGCCATTCCACTGCTCCGACAAGGCCTCGGCTTCTGGAGACTGGTCGAGGACAACGCAGTTCTCGCAAGGGCTCTCAGGGACCTAGGCACCGCGTATCGACTCGTCGGCAAGATCCGCCGTTCCGACCACTACTTTCGCAACAGCAGGCGCGTGTCGCAGCGTATCGGGGAACCGCCCCTCATCCGAGGCGAGTTCAGCACGATTCTGCGCACACGGAGCGCCGCGGAAGCCGCGCTGGAAGCCTGCCGCGACATCGAACGGGCACGGGCTGTGGGAAGCCCCGAGTGGGAAGCCACAGCCATGCTCAGGCTCGCATCGGTCCTTCCGACAGACCGGCCGTCCTCGGCCCCTGAGAATCCACTTGAGGCCGCGCTGGACATCTATCGGAGGACGGGAGACGTACGCGGCCAAGTCCGGACGCTTCATCTGCTCGGCACGGAGGCCGCCGAAGCGGGACAGATCCAGGAGGCAGCCCAGTATCTCAGCGAGTGCGCTCACCTCGCCGATGAGATCGGCGACATCGAACGAGGCGCGATCTCCTTCGCCTACCTCGGGTCCTACTCGGGCGGTGTGGGCCAGCAAGAAGAGGCCGAGGCATACTTCGCCGACGCCCAGAACATGGCTCAGGCGACCGGGAGCCCGCTAGTACTGGCACAAGTCCACGAGCGACAGGCCAATTACTACCGGCTCCAGGGGCGGAACGACGAGGCTTTATCACTCCTGGACCGGGCGGTTCGCCTGATGGAGGACACCGACGAGGTCGGTGGACTGGCCCGGGCCAGGGCCGCTCTGGGCGAGGCCTTGGTGGCCGCCGGACGGTGGCAGGAAGGCGCACGGGTCCTGCAAACCGTCCTGTCGGTGATGTCCGACGGGGCATCCCCCGAAACCCGGGCCCAGGCCTATCGCTCCATCGGCGTCCTCTACTCCCGCCGCGGCCTGCATGCGGAGGCGGCGTCGGCGATCACCCGGGCACTCGCCTATTGCGAGGACGCCCGGCATCAGACCGGAGTCATGCAGTGCCGCCTGGCACTGGGTAACCTGCACGCCCGGCAGAAATCATGGCCGGAAGCCTTGGAGGAATACCAGGCGGCGGCAGAGATCGCCCTTGCGCGCAAAGATCTACACGTGCTTCTCACCGCCCGCAGCATGATGGTCACCTGCCGCCTCAACGGTGAGGACGCTACCGAGGCCATCGAAGATGGTCGCCAGCTGATTCCGCTGGCCGATCAGCTGGGAATGCGCACAGCCAAGGCGGCCCTACACTCCAACATCGCCTCCCACCTTGCCAGGAACGGGCACCACAAGGAGGCAGTCAAGGAATTCGGCATGGCCTTGACCATCGCCGATGAGCTGGCGGATCACGCCTTGCGAGCGTCCTTCCTCCAGAACCTCGCCCGTTCGCGTATGGCCCTGGGCGACATGACAGATTCTCGAGATCTGGCACGCGACGCCTTTGCCGTCCACCAGCGGCTGGGCCACTGGTCCGAGGCCGGCGAATCCCTGCTGTTTCTGGCGCAACTGCACCACGCCCTCGCGCCTGACGAGGAAGACCCGCCCATGTCGGAACTCGTGGGAGCGGGTCAGCGGATCGACCGACGCGTCTTCGCCGCCGTGTGGGCATTGGCGCGCAATCAGGCGGAGGACGGCCACGGCACCGTGCCAACGGTCCCGACCGTCAGGCGGAGGATCAACATTGCGGACAGCATCCGCCGAGAGCTACGCGGCGTCGACCTGGAGTCTCTGGCCTCTAGCCTCCGAAACACCCGAAATTGGTGCTTCGCTTGCAACCTGCCGATCGAGGAGACCGGGGACGCGGAGCTGCTCCTGCTGCGCACCGGGGAAGCAGACACCGTTCGGGTGCGCCTGGCTCACTCCCACTGCGTGACGTCGGATGTCATCGAGATCAAAGACCAGGTCCACGAAGAACCCCAGGAGGACTTCGAAATCGAGTGCATCCTCTTCGGAGGGGACACGGCCGGAGTCATCATTGACTGCTACGGCGGCTTGGGAATCGACAGGCAAGACGGCAAGCTTCGTGACGTACTGCTGGAACTCTTCCGCGGCGTCGGCTTCGTGGATCTACAGCCCATGATCGTCAGGGCTGACGGTAAGCCAGTGGACATGCGCGACATCGCCGATGTCGACTGCCTCCGAGCCCACTTGAACGGCGCCTTCCTGACCATCACGGGACCGGACGGTGTGATCCTCGGCCGCGCACCCTTGAGCTTCCTCCCTCAATGGTACGAGAGGGCCCGCGCAGGTTCCCTGGTCGTGGTGCTCGGCAGGAACCTCCAAGGCATGGCAGCCGACGATCCGTCCTACCTCGTGCGAGCCATTGCGTTGGGAAAGGCGGTCGGCGCCACTGTCGCATTGAGAGTGACACAACCCAGCCGCAACGGCCCATGCGTCTGCGCTCCTAGGGCCGGACGCAAGTTCAAGAGATGTTGCGGGAGGCGAAGCGAGGCATAGAGAACACAGCGGCCGTCGGGAAGGAAACGTCACGACGGCCGCCGGGGCTTACCAAGTGAAGGGGGGTGTGGGGTCCCGGATGTATTCGGTCGGTGGCGACGAGCACGGCGGCCTGAGCCGTCGTCTACCAGCTCAAGGATGGGCTCGTGGTGGGGGTGCAGTCACAGGAGAATCCTGCGGATCACGGCAACAGCCTAGTAGGGGCACTCGGCGAACTCCGGATGCGCGGGCGCACAAGTAACGTATCCCATGGGTGGGGTTCCACTGGTGGGCACGCTACTGACGCGCCCCTCGGACGGTGATGAAGTCCTCGCCTCTGCTGGTTTCGCCGGTGCTATCAGTGGACCAGACCTACCTGCTTCATGACCTCCTCGGCGCTGGGTCGATCCATCCGACAAGCCGACGCGTGCAGGGCGCCACTCGCCCACTGCGTTGCGTTGCACGACTTGCTACCTGGATCACGTTCCCTGCTGGCGGCGAAGTACCGTCAAGAAGCCGTGGCTGGGGAGAATCTGGGGAGAATGAAGCCACGTTGGGGAGTGGCTGGGGAGGATCGGCCGTACAAACGGGCAGCACGGCGAAAGGGTCGGAATGACAGATCGCCGCAGGTCAGACCGCCTGTGCAGCCGATTTCCGCAGGTCAGCGGTGCGAGGGTGACGACTTCAAAAAGATCTCCTCGTGGGCGGTCATCCTCTTTGCACCCACACTCGTGGGAACCATCTACGGCATGAACTTCGAGGACATGCCGGAACCGAAGTGGGCCGGCGGCTACCCCTTCGCGATCCTCCTCATGGCGGTGGTCTGCGTCAGCCTCTACGTCATCTTCAAGAAGCGAGACTGGCTGTAGGACGGAGCCCTCCGTCCGGCCGGGGTCCGCGGCAGCACGCATAGCCACACAACTCCCCCCCATCGAACAAACGGGATAAATGGTCATTGGGGTTGAACTGATGATGACGCTCGGTTGATCCTTGCCGTCATGCTTCCCGCTTCAGCCACGCTCGACGTCTCACACCTGCCCGACTATGCGCACGACTGGGCGCTGGTGGACGTCGAGACCTCCGGGCTGGTTGCCCGGCGCGACCGGATTCTCTCGATCGCGGTACTGGCCTTCGGGCCGGACGGTACACCGACCGGAGAATTCAGCACCTTGGTGAATCCCGGCTGCGACCCGGGCCCCGTACACATCCACGGGCTCACAGCAGAGCGGCTGCACGGGGCCCCAAGCTTCGACCAGGTCGCGGGGCGGATCGGCGCACTCCTTCAGGACCGGGTACTGGTGGCCCACAACGCGCAGTTCGACTACGACTTCCTCGCCCACGAGTTCGCCCGTGCCCAGCTCCACCTCCCCGTCACTCAGCGCCTGTGCACGCTGGCGCTGAACCGGCGGGTGGAACCGCCCACCACCGGCTTCAGCCTGGCGTCGCTCGCCGCTCACTACGGCGTGCCCCAGAGCAGAGCCCACGACGCCCTCGACGACACCCGAGTGCTTGCGGGGATCTTCCGCGCGTCCCTCTCCGAAGCCGTCCGTCTGGACCTGGCACTCCCCCTGGTGCCCTGCCCGCCCCGGCAGGACCCGCAGTTCGCACCGAAGGCACCGAAAACCCCCTGTGCCTACCGAAACCCGGGCCGGCTGAAGCCCGGCGGTCCGCTCGTCCAGGGGATGAAGATCGCCATCACGGGCGAAACGGCTACTTCCCGGGCCGAGCTGGCCGCTCGATCCGTCGCCGGCGGTCTGAACGTGATGTCGTCGGTCAGCCGCCACACCAGCGCGCTCGTCACCAACGACGCCGCTTCGGGATCAGCGAAAGCCCGGCACGCAATCGCCCAGGGCGTTCCAGTCCTTGACGAGCACGCATTCCTCACCCTGCTGGCAGACGTGCGTCCAGGAACACCCCACGCGAAGCAGGCGTCGGGAACTCCCTCAGGGGCGCAGATTTCTGCCACGGCACCCGCGCCGCCTGAGACCGCGAGCGTCACCAACGGGTCAGCGCTCCGGCAGCCCGGGGCTACGCGAGCCGCAAGGCCGTTCGGCCGACGGCGGGTCCTCGTACTGGGCGGCTCGCACGCAGAGGCGGCCGCCACCCGGACCCGCATCGTCGAACTGGGCGGAGCCGCCGCGATCAACCTGTCGGCGAGCGTCACCGACGTCGTGCTCCTGCCCGGTGGCGAGCAGGACCGCCGCATGGTGCGCATCACGGCCTTGGGGCTGCCCGTCCGCGAACCCGCATGGCTCGGGACGCCAACCGCCGAGCCGGCCGACGCCTCTCTGGGAGGCGGCACATCGGCCGAGATTGTCCCGCGCGGCGGAGTCATCGATCTCCCCGCCCTGCCCGCCACCGGCCGCTGGCACGTGAGCGCTTCCTGGGCGCGTCGGACGGACTGTGAGATCGACGTGGTCGCCTTCGTCCTCGACGAGGACGAGCAGGTCTCCGGCGACGGAGACTTCGTCTTCTACGGCGCACCTGAAAGCGCTGACGGAGCCACCCGGCTCCTTTGCGACGGCCCGACCGAGCAGACCGTCACGGTCGACCTTGCCGCACTTCCGCCGGCCGCCCACAGAATCGCGATCGCCGCCGCCATCGACGGGGCCGCCACCTTCGGCGACATCGGGGCCCTACAGATCAACGTCACGCCGGGCAGCGACGCCTCGGCCACAGCACAGGCCGCTCTCGATGCCGCCACCAGCGAACGGACCCTGCTCCTCGCCGAGATCTACCGCCGGGGCCCGCAGTGGCGCCTCCGCGCCGTCGGGCAGGGCTACGACCACGGTCTGGAGGCGCTCGTGCGCGGATACGGCGTTGACGTCGAATAGGCCTCCCGGCACGATGCGCTCCGGGTCGGCCTCTTCCGCCTCTGCTCTGATCGAACCGGCCGCCCGGGAGCCCGCCCGTTTCGGCGGAACTGTCAGTCGTCCGCAAGGCACCCCTGGCTGCCTGACCTCGGAGGCGCCGGTGAACCGTCGGCGTCAGCAGTGCGGGACCCAGGCGTGGGAGCGGGGGCGGGTTGGGGTGGTGAGGTTGGTGCTGGTGCCCACCTTGACGCAGCCCAGCAGGTCCTGGCGGGCGGGCTGCGCGTAGTAGAGGACGTCGACCTGGCTCGCGCCCTCGTGGAGGTCGAACCCGTTG
Organism: Streptomyces sp. NBC_00029; assembly: GCF_045160505.1. NCBI lineage: Bacteria > Bacillati > Actinomycetota > Actinomycetes > Kitasatosporales > Streptomycetaceae > Streptomyces > Streptomyces sp. NBC_00029. The sequence goes on along the minus strand of NZ_CP108292.1, from coordinate 6,990,344 downwards.
TTGAAGACCGAGCGGGGTGCCTGGCGGGCCGTCCAGGGGCAGGGGGTCGGGCCGTCGATCCAGTCGGCGCCGCCGTCGACCCAGGAGCACATCTCGCCGCGGCCGTCCTCCTCCGCGAAGAAGCAGACGGCCCCGCGCCGGCACCGGTCGTACCCCGCCGCCTCGTCGGACTCCTCGACGTGGATCAGCCCCGAGCCCCATGCGGCGCCCAGGCCCGCGAGCGCCGCCGCCGCGCCGGCCGCGATCAGGGCGCGGCGCCGGCGACCGGGCCTACGGAGCGTCCGCGGGGAAGGGACTATCGTGCCGGCGGCCGCGGCCTCCACCCGGGGCAGCAGCGACGCCGCCGTGTGCGCGACCCGGTCCTCGTGCCTTCGGGCCAGGCAGTCGCGGACGATGTCGCGCCACGGCTCCGGCAATTCCGGCGACAGCCGCAGCTCCTCCTCGCCCCTGGCGTAGCGCAGCGCCGCGTCGCGGCGGGCGGCGGGAGTGCCGCCGGGCAGCGGCAGCAGGCCGGTCAGGACGACGTGGGCCAGGACGCCGAAGGCCCAGATGTCGGCCGTCGGGCGGATCTTCGTACCGCGTTCGCCGACCTCCGCCCAGAGCAGGTCGGGCGGGGTGTAGTCGGGTGTGGCGAAGGCCGGTGAGTAGGCGTGGGTGCCCTCCAGTTCCGCCGCCATGTTGAAGTCGCCCAGGCGCGCCGTGCCGTCGGCCATCAGCAGGACGTTCCCCGGCTTGAGGTCCCCGTGCACCCAGCCCGCGCGGTGGAGTTGACCGAGCCCCTCGCAGACCTGGGCGAGGAGGGCGGGACCGGCCTCGGGCACCCCGTCGGCCAGGAGGGCGTCCAGGGAGCCCGCCGCCTCCTCCAGTACGAGCACGGTTGCGCCGTCGAGTTCGGGGCGGCCGGGGTCGTCGACCGTGAGCACCTCGTACAGCCGGATCAGCCGGGGTGAGCACACCCGGCGCAGCACCTCGGTCTCGCGCTCGGCGAGCTCGCGCAGGTGCCGAAGCTGGCGCGGCGTGCGGGTTCCGGTCGGCAGGACCTTGAGCGCGGCCCGGCCCGGCAGCCCCGGCTCGGGTACGGCGCGCCGGGCCGCGTACACGCTGCCGAAGGCGCCGGCCCCCAGCAGCGGCCCGACGGTCCAGGGGCCGACCCGGTAGCCGGTCGGGACCGTGAGGGCGCCGGGGTGCCCGGCCGTCCCGGTCAGCGGACGGTACCGGTCGGGGCGGCCGGCAGGGCCGCCAGGTCGGTCTCACGGACGAGGTCGAAGCGCAGCGCCAGCGAGACCAGGGTCTCCTTCTTGCCGACCAGCCGTGGACCCGGATCCGCCGTGTCGGGGCCGGGCTTGAGGCGGAGCTTGACCGCGAGGTAGTCGATGTTCCACTGCACGGCGGCGCGGTTGGCCGCGAGCCACGACGGCTTCAGCCGTTCGACGACCTGCTCGACGGTGGGCAGGGGCGCGTGCGGTTCGCCCCGCAGGCGCGGTTCGCAGAGCGCGGTCAGGACCAGGAAGTACCGGCTGGAGCGGTCGAGCGGGAAGGGGAGTACGGTCGGCTCGCCGGAGTGCTCGCCCGGTTCGTCCCGGTCGGCGTAGTCGTGGCGCGGCGCCCAGACGTCCAGGGTGAGCAGTTCGGAGCCGGCGGGCAGGACGATCCGGGCGAACTCGAACGGGACCGGCGCGTCCAGCCGCCCGGGCGCGATCTTGATGTGCTCGCCGGCGCCCTCGGGGTTCTCGACCACGTAGGTCGCCGCGCGGGAGAAGTTGCTCAGCGACCAGTACGTGCCGGTGGCGGTGATCTCCCCCGCCGAGCGCGAGACCCCGGCGTGCGGGACGTGCAGGATGTGCGGGACGTGCAGGGTGTGCGGGGCGTTCATGGCGCGCGGGGCGTTCATGGCGTGCGCGTGCGGGCCGCCGCCGCCCGAGCTGCGGGCGTCGGGTGCGCCGGGTAAGTCGTCACGGCCGAACCGGAGGGTCTGCCCCGGTGCCAGCCGGATCTGTGCGGCCGGGGACATGGTGGGTCCCGGAACCACGATGATGCTGTCCACACTGCTTCCTTCCCCCGAGATGCAGGGGAAGGTTAGCCAGCGGAATCAATCGTTCCTGCAACGATGACCCGGACTCAGCACTCGCCGCGCCACTGGAACCGGTCGATGGTCCGGCCACCCGCGGGAAGGTTCCCGCGCCCCTCGTCCCAGCCCCGGTGCAGGCAGGCGCTGCCGCCCTCCTTGAAGTACACCTGTACGTGGTCATAACCCGGCTGCGTCGTGCCGTTGTTGAAGAAGGACTTGCGCAGCCCGCACGTGCTCCGGGGCTCGTCGCCGGCGGACCGGCACACGGTTCCGGTGCCGTCGGCTCCCGAGTAGAAGCAGACGTTGCCGGGCGGGCAGTCCTGCCAGGCGGGGGCGGGCGTACCGGCGCAGTTGCGGCTGGTGACGCCCCGCCACTCCTTCGCCTGGCCCGAGTACTCGACCCCGTCGAAGTGGACCGGTACGCGGTGGCTCTCGTCCGTGAAGTCACCGGAGGCGAGGTAGCGCTGCTCGTAGTGCAGGTGGGACCAGGTGGAGGCGCCCGTGGTGCCGATGCGGCCGATCCGGGTGGACGGCTGGACGGGGTCGCCCTTCCTGACGTACGCCGCCGGGTCGTCCTTCAGGTGGTAGTACGCCGTGAACCAGCCGTTGCCGTGGTTGATCTGGATGGTGTTGCCCGAGCCGTTGTTCCAGTACGTGGCGGACACGGTGCCGGCGGCGGACGCCAGGACGGGCAGTGCGTCGGAGCCGGTGTTGTCCTCCACCACGAGGTCCAGCGCGGGGTTGTGGCCCCAGGTGTTCAGGTCCCACTTCGTTCCGCACGGGAAGGGCAGCTGGAACGCCGGCTTCGCCGCGGCCGCGGCCGCATTTCCCTGCTCCGCGGCGGACGCGGGCGCAGCACCCGCCAGCACCAGTCCCGCCACGCACATCAGCACCACCGCCCGCAGCCTGCTCGGATACCGCAGCACGTCTTCCCCTCCCGGCCCCTGTGGACGGCGCCCGGACGGGCGGTCCCGGCGTCATGCTCGGGGGCGGGGGCCGGGCGCACCACCTCGCACCTACGAGGGTGGACCCGCGGACCTGCCGGCTACGGCTCGATCAGGCCGACCCGGATCGCGTACCGGGTCAGCTCGAGCCTGTCGCGCATGCCCAGCTTCTGCAGCAGGTTGGCCCGGTGGCGCTCCACCGTCTTGGCACTGATGACGAGGAGGTCGCCGATCTCCTTCGAGGAGTGGCCCTCCGCGACGAGCTTGAGGATCTCCTCCTCGCGCTCGGTGATCGCCCGGGCGGGCAGCGGATCGCCCTGGCGGGCCCGGTCGAGGTAGTTGCGGATGAGGGTCGTCTCGGCGCCGGGATAGATGAACGGCTCGTCCCGGATCGCCGCCCGGCACGCCTCGACGAGGTCGCGGTCGGCCACCGACTTGGGGACGTAGCCGGCCGCGCCCGCCTTGAGCGCCTCGAAGAAGTACTGCTCGTTGTCGTACATGGTGAGGATGAGGATGCGCAGTTCGGGCCGCAGCCGGGAGAGTTCCCGTGCGGCCTGCAGCCCGGTCATCCGGGGCATCGCCACGTCGAGGACGGCCAGGTCCACCTCGCCGGTACGGGCCAGGGCGACCGCCTCCGCGCCGTCGCCGGCCTCGGCGACCACCGTGAGGTCCGGCTCGGCGTCGAGGATGAGCCTGACCCCGCGCCGTACGAGGGCGTGGTCATCAGCGAGCAGGACGCGGGTCGGCGCCCGTTCCGGGGTGGTCAACGCTTCCCCTCCCCGAGCCCTCGGCCGGTTGTGGTCGTGGTTGTGGTCGTGGTTCCGGGCGCGGCCGCGGTTTCGGTCGCGGTGGTGGCGGCGTGAGCAGAGGCGGCGGCCGTGGCGACGGCGGGCACGTCCAGCCGTACGTCGGTGCCGCCCTGCGGGCCGCCCCCGATGGCGAGGTCCGCGCCGATCAGCAGGGCCCGTTCGCGCATGCCCTGGATCCCCGCGCCCTCACCGGCCGCGCCGATCCCCCTGCCGTCGTCCCGTACGAGCAGCCGGACCGCCCCGTCGGGACGGACCGCCAGGTGCACCTCGACGGCGGTCGCCCGCGCGTGCCGGGCGGCGTTGGTCAGGGCCTCCTGGGCGACCCGGTAGACGACGAGTTCGGCCGCATCGTCCAGCCGGGGGACGCCCGGGCCGATGACGTGCCGCACGGTCAGCGACCCGCTCCTGAACTCGGCCGTCAGGGCGCGCAGGGCGCTGTGCAGCCCGAGCTCCTCGAGGATTCCCGGGCGCAGCCTCCGGGCGATGCGCCGGATCTCGTCCAGGCTGGTCCGGGTCGTCTCCTGCACCTGGTGGAGCTCCTCCCGCAAGGGGTCCGGGGCCCGGTCGGCGGCGTGCTTGAGCTGGAGCAGGACGGCGGTGAGGGTCTGGCCCACCTCGTCGTGGAGCTCCTGCGCGATGCGCCGGCGTTCGGCCTCCTGCGCGGAGAGGGCGCGGGCGCTGCTCCCTGCCCGCTCCGCCTCCAGCCGGCCCAGCATGGCGTTGTAGGACATGGTCAGATCGGCCACTTCGCCGGGGCCCTCCACCCGGGCCCGGCTGCCGGGGCGCAGCAGGTCGACGGCGCTCATCGCCCGGGTCAGCCGGCCGAGCGGTGCCAGTCCGATGCGGAGCAGGACGGCGTTGGCGATCAGCATGGCCGCAAGGCCCGCGAGGAGCACCACGGCCTCCCCGAAGAGGATGGGGGTGGAGACGGTGACCGGTCCGAGCAGCAGCAGGACGGCCGTGACGAGGACGGCCGCGTTGAGCAGGAAGATCCGCCAGTACAGCGACACGGTCGTCTCTCCCCTCGTCCGACGGTCCGCCCGGGCGGACCCCTCACTTCCACTATCCCCGCCGACGCCGCCCCGCACCTGCGGTGACCTGCATTGACCTGCGGTGGGATCCGTGTCCCCGCTTCAGCCTGTCGTCCGCCGGGGGCCTTGTCCATCCGTGCCGACACCCATATCCCGGCCCACGCGGAAAGTGGCACGATGAGCGCGCGCAGTATCCGGAACCTGCCTTCCGCCGGGCTGCGCCGCACCACGGCCGAACACGAAGCAAGGGGGGACAGAGCTGTGCCTGCTCCACGGATGAGCACCACGCCACTGCCCGGCATCGGGGTCCAGTACGACCTCACCACCCGCGAGCACCGCCACCTGTCGGTGATCGCCCACCGCGACGGGACCCGTACGGTGAACGTCTACCGCGCGGACGATCCCGACGCGTGCGCGCAGTCCCTGCACCTGACGGGGGCGGAGACCACCTCGCTGATCGACGCGCTGATGCCCGCGCACCACAGCCCCAACCTGCTGCACACCACCGACCTCGGACTGGTGGCCGAGCGCATCGAGCTGTCCACGCACTCGCACTGGAACGGCCGGCTGCTGGGCGAGACCCGGATGCGGACGGAGACCGGCGTCTCGATCGTCGCGGTCCTGCGCCGGGCCGAGGCCCGCCCCTCCCCCGCCCCCGACTTCCGCCTCGCCGGCGGGGACACGCTCATCGTGATCGGCACCCGCGAGGGCGTCGACGCGGCCGCCTCCATACTCGGACGGGAGTGATCGCCTGTGCACTCCGCTGTCTTCCTGATCGAGTTCGGTGCGATCATCCTGGGCCTGGGACTGCTGGGCCGGCTCGCCGGCCGCTTCCGCTTCTCCCCGATCCCCCTGTACCTGCTGGCCGGCCTCGCCTTCGGTACGGGCGGACTGCTGCCCATGGGCGCCAGCGAGGAGTTCGTGGCGATCGGCGCCGAGATCGGCGTCATCCTGCTCCTGCTGATGCTGGGGCTGGAGTACACGGCCACCGATCTGGTCTCCAACCTCAAGACCCAGTACCCGGCCGGGCTGGTGGACTTCACCCTCAACGCCGTGCCGGGTGCGCTCGCCGCGCTGCTGATGGGCTGGGGGCCGGTGGCCGCCGTGGTGCTGGCGGGGGTCACCTGGATCTCCTCGTCCGGCGTCATCGCCAAGGTGATGGGTGACCTCGGGCGGCTCGGCAACCGCGAGACCCCGGTCATCCTCAGCGTCCTGGTCCTCGAGGACCTGGCCATGGCCGTCTACCTGCCCATCATCACCGCGCTGCTGGCCGGTGTCGGTCTCGCGGCGGGCAGTCTGACCCTCGCGATCGCCCTCGGGGTGGCCGGCGCGGTCCTGTTCGTCGCCGTCCGCTACGGCCGCGTCATCTCCCGGTTCGTCTCCAGCGACGACCCGGAGAAGCTGCTCCTCGTCGTCCTCGGCCTGACCCTGCTCGTCGCGGGCATCGCCCAGCAGCTGCAGGTCTCCGCCGCGGTCGGCGCGTTCCTGGTCGGCATCGCCCTGTCCGGTGAGGTGGCCGAGGGTACGCACACCCTGCTCAGCCCGCTGCGGGACCTGTTCGCCGCGGTGTTCTTCGTCTTCTTCGGCCTGCACACCGACCCGGCGAGCATTCCGCCCGTCCTGCTGCCCGCGCTCGCGCTCGCGCTGGTCACCACGGTCACGAAGATCGCCACCGGTTACTGGGCCGCGCGGCGCGCCGGGATCGGGGTCAAGGGCCGCTGGCGGGCCGGCGGCACGCTCGTCGCCCGCGGCGAGTTCTCGATCGTCATCGCCGGGCTCGCCGTCTCCGCGGGCATCGAACCGGCCCTCGGGCCGCTGGCCACCGCCTACGTGCTCATCCTCGTGGTGATCGGGCCGCTCACCGCCCGGTACACCGAGCCGCTGGCCGCGTGGTTCATCGGGCGCCGCGCCGGGAGCACCCCGCTGCTCGCCGCCGTGCCCTCCCCCGCGAAGTCCCGGGAGAGCGTCCCGGAGACGGCCCCCGACCAGGACCCGGCCGGGCGTCCGTAACCGGGAGCGTCCGCGAACGGGGGACGTCCGTAGGTGAGAGCTGCCCGGGCCGGGCCGACGGCACCCGCCGGGTCCTGTCGTCGAAATCCCGCCTGGCCCGCGCTGCTTTGACGACGGGACCTAGGTCGTCTCTTTTGGATCTTGTCGGTCGGCCCGCGTCGTCCGGTGCCGTGCATCGCAAGGCGGAGGAGCGCCGTTGTACTGGACGTACTGCGGTGCTCCGACAACGCGGCGAGGTGCGGTGCCGGGCGCCGCGGGCCTGGGGGCACCTCCCAGCGGTAGCTGGGGGAGCAAGATCCGAAAGAGACGACCTAGAACGGGGGTGTCATCGGCTTCGCCCGGCGGGTGACCCGCGGATCGGCCGCGGCCAGGCGGTTCACCGCCAGTGCGGCCACGACCAGTCCGGCCGCCAGCACGAGCCCGTTGGGCAGGGCGGCTCCGGCCACCACGGCCCAGACCCCGAGGGCCACGGCCAGCCAGGCGCCGGACCGGCGCCGGCCCCGACCGCGTACCGGACGGTCTTCGGGGCCGGTGCGCCCCGTGTCGTCGGATCGAGGCATGTCTCCGCTCCTTTCCGTCGGTCGGGCGGAGGCGAAGGGACCCGGGGGTGTTCCCTCTTCGAGAGTCACCCGGGCCGCCGGCCCACGCATCGGGGCCGGCACCCATCTTGCGCACCGTTCAGCAGATGCGCGGGAGCTGCTCCCCGATCGGCAGGTCGACCACGCGGGTGCCGCCGAGGGCGGTACGGGCCACGACCAGGCCCGGGTGGGCGTCGACGGCCTCGCCGATCACCGCCGCGTCGCGGCCCAGGGGATGGGCGCGCATGGCGTCGAGGACGGCGTCGGCGTGCTCGCGCGGTACGAAGGCGACCAGCTTGCCCTCGTTGGCCACGTAGAGCGGGTCCAGCCCGAGGATCGCGCAGGCGTTCGCGACGGCCGCGGGGACCGGGACGCGGCCCTCGTGGATCACGACACCGGTGCCCGAGGCGGCCGCGATCTCGTTCAGGGAGGCAGCCAGGCCGCCCCGGGTGGGGTCGCGCAGCACGTGCAGGTCCGGGGTGACGGCGAGCATGCTCCGTACGAGGCCGCCGAGGGCCGCGCAGTCGCTCTGGACGTCCACGCCGAATTCGAGTCCCTCGCGGACACTCATGATCGCGACTCCGTGGAGTCCGATCTCGCCGCTGACGATGACGACGTCACCCGGTACGACGCGCTGCGGTCGCAGGTCCACCCCCTCGGGGATGATCCCGATGCCCGCGGTGTTGATGTAGATGCCGTCGCCGTGGCCCGACTCCACCACCTTGGTGTCGCCGGTCGCCACCTCCACGCCCGCGGCCCGCGCGGCAGCGCCCATGGACTCGGCGACGCGCGCCACGACCGACATCTCGACGCCCTCCTCCAGGATGAACCCGCAGGACAGGTACGCCGCTTCCGCGCCGCTCATGGCCAGGTCGTTGACCGTGCCGTTGACGGCGAGCTCGCCGATGGAGCCGCCCGGGAAGAAGAGCGGCCGCACCACGTACGAGTCGGTGGAGAACGCCAGCCGGACCCCGCCCAGCGAGACGGCCGCGGAGTCCCCGAGCTGGGCGAGCACGTCACCGCCGAAGGCGGGGGCGAAGAGGTGCTGGACCAGTTCGGCGGAGAGTGCGCCTCCGCCGCCGTGGCCCATCACCACGCGGGGGCGGTCGCGCAGCGGGGCGGGGCACGTCCAGCCCGTGATGTCGAGTGCGGTGTCAGACAACGGGGCTCGCCTCCAGCGGGGCGTTCACAGGGGTGGTGGCGGTCGCGGCAGTCGCGGCAGTCGCGGCAGTCGCGGCAGTCGCGGCAGTCGCGGCAGTCGCGGCAGCGGGCACGGTACCCAGCTCGAGGCGCCGGTAGAGGTAGTACGCGGCGCAGGCCCCCTCGCTGGAGACCATGGTGGCGCCGAGCGGGCTGCGCGGGGTGCAGAGCGTGCCGAAGGCCTCGCACTCGTGCGGTTTCAGCAGCCCCTGGAGCACCTCGCCGCTGCGGCACTCGGCCGGCTCCAGGGTCTTGATGCCGGTGACCGAGAAGCGGTGTTCGGCGTCGAACTCCCGGTAGCGGGGCGACAGCCGCCAGCCGCTGTCGGGGATGACGCCGATGCCCCGCCAGGCCCGGTCGGTTACCTCGAAGACGTCCTCCAGCATGGCGAGGGCGGCCGGGTTGCCCTCGGGGCGGACGGCGCGCGCGTAGGCGTTGTCGACGGTGTGCTCACCTCGCTCCAGCTGCCGCACGGCCCGGCGCACGCCCTCCAGGATGTCCAGCGGCTCGAATCCCGTCACCACGATCGGCACCCGGTGGCGCGCAGCCAGTTCGGGGTACTCGCGCACGCCCATCACGCTGCAGACGTGCCCGGCGGCGAGGAAGCCCTGGACCCGGCAGCTCGGCGACTGCATGATCGCCTCGATCGCCGGGGGAACCCGGACGTGGGAGACCAGCAGGCTGAAGTTGGCAATGCCCAGCTTCTTCGCCTGGTGGACGGTCATCGCGTTGGGCGGCGCCGTGGTCTCGAAGCCGATGCCGAAGAAGACCACCTGGCGCTTCGGGTTCTCCTGGGCGATCCGCAGGGCGTCGAGCGGAGAGTACACGACGCGTACGTCGCCGCCCTCGCTCCTTACCTGGAAGAGGTCGCGGCCGGTCCCGGGCACCCGCAGCATGTCCCCGAAGGAGCAGAAGATCACATCGGGGCGCGAGGCGATCTCCAGCGCCTTGTCGATGACCTCCAGCGGGGTGACGCACACCGGACATCCCGGTCCGTGGATCAACTCCACCTGATCCGGCAGCAGTTGATCGATCCCGTGCCGGATGATGGTGTGGGTCTGACCGCCGCAGACCTCCATCAGGGCCCAGGGGCGGGTCACCGTGGCGTGGATGTCGTCGAGCAGCCGACGGGCGAGGTCGGGGTCCTGGAACTCCTCGATGTACTTCACGGCTGGACTTCCTCCTGCGGTACGGCGAGGACGCGTTCGGGTGCGGGTACGGTCCCGGGTTCGAGCTCGGGCTCCGATCCGGACGGGGATCCGGATCCGGGATCGTCGGCGAAGGGCCAGGGGGCGCCGCCGGCCGCAGCCGCCTGCTCCCATGGATCGCCGAACTCTTCCTGCAGCATGCCGAGTTGTGCGAAGAGTTCGAGAGTCTGCTTGGCCGACTCCTCGTCGAGACGCTGGAGGGCGAACCCCACGTGGACAATCGCGTACTCGCCCACCTGCAGGTCCGGGAGGTACTCCAGGCACACCTCCTTCTGCACACCGCCGAAGTCGACGGTGGCCATGCGGGTGCCGTCCTTCTCCCCGATGTCGAGCACTCTGCCGGGCACCGCCAGGCACATGGGCTTCTCCTTGCTGTGGGTGGCGTCAGGGGGGTCAGTGGTGTCAGGGGGCGTCGCCGTGCGCGGCGGCCACCATCAGCTGGCCGAGGGACAGCCCGCCGTCGTTCGGGGGGATCCGGCCGTGCCGCAGCACGGTGAAGCCGGACGCGCGCAGCATCCGGGCGGACGCCGAGGAGAGCAGGGTGTTGGCGAAGACCCCGCCGGTCAGGGCGACGGTGTCCAGGCCGTGCCGCTCGCGCGCGAGGTCGCAGAGCGCGACGACGAGGGCGGCCACGGACGCGTGGAAACGGGCGGCGATCAGCGCCGGACGGGTCCCGGCGTGCAGGTCGGCCACGACGGCGGCCAGTACGGGAGCGGGATCGGCCGTGACCGGCCCGTCGGCCGGCTCCGGTGGCACGCGCAGACCGAAGGCGTAGCCGGAACCGAGGTCGGGGCCGAGGTCGGACGCGAAGCCGGTACCGAGGTCGGGGCCGAGGTCGGACCCGAAGCCGGTACCGAGGTCGGGGCCGAGGCCGTCTTCGGTCCCGGCCACGTGCACCCCGTACGCCGCCCCCTCCAGCTCGATCGCGGCCTGCGCCTCATAACCGGCCCGATGGCAGATCCCGGCCAGGGACGAGACCGCGTCGAAGAGGCGGCCCATGCTGGAGGTGGGGACGCAGTTCAGCCCGCGTTCCAACTGACGCTCCAGCAGCTGGAGTTCGTCCGGCGGACAGGCAGCGGCGCAGGGCAGGTCCGGTGTCCACGCGATGCCGGCGGCCCGCAGATGGGAGAGCGCCATGCGGTACGGGCGGTGCACGGCCGCGTCGCCGCCCGGCAGCGGGACGTACGCGAGGTGGGCGAAGCGGGTGTACCCCGCGTAGTCGGCGAGGAGGACCTCGCCGCCCCACACGGCGCCGTCGTCGCCGTATCCGGTGCCGTCGAAGGCGACGCCGATCACCGGGCGGCCGCCGTCCAGGCCGTGCTCCGCCAGCGCGGAGGCGATGTGCGCGTGGTGGTGCTGGACGCGGACGAGGGGCCGGGCGCCGGCGGCGCGCCGCGCCCACTGGGCGGAGCGGTAGCCCGGGTGCCGGTCGGCGGCGACGAGCCCGGGGACGACGCCGGTGATGGACTCCAGCTGCCGCTCGGCGCCTTCGAGGGCGTACTGGGTGGCCAGGTCGTCCATGTCGCCGATGTGGGCGGACAGCCAGGCCCGGCGCCCCTCGCCGAGGCAGAAGGCGTTCTTGAGGTCCCCGCCCGCGGCGAGGGTGGCGGGGACCGGCAAGGGCAGGGTCAGCGGCAGCGGGGCGTACCCGCGCGAGCGCCTCAGCGTCAGCGTCTCGCCGTCGCACACCCGCACCACGGAGTCGTCGCACGGCACGTGGATCGGGCGGTCGTGGGTCAGCCATCCGTCGGCGAGGGCAGCCAGCCGGTCCAGCGCCTCGTCGTCGTCGGTGACGATGGGCTCCCCCGCAAGGTTCCCGCTGGTCATGACGAGCAGCCGGGGGCCCGGCGGATCCCCGGGCAGCCCGAGCAGCAGGTGGTGGACGGGGGTGTACGGGAGCATCACGCCGAGGTCGGGACAGCGCGGGGCGACCCCGTCCGGGCCGTCCCCGCCCGCGCGGCGGCGGAGCAGCACGATGGGCCGGGCGCCCCCCGTGAGCAGTTCGCGTTCAGCGGGGCCGATGTGCGCGAACCGCTCGACGTCGGCAAGGTTGCGGGCCATCAGGGCGAAGGGCTTATCCCCGCGCGCCTTGCGCCTGCGCAGCTCGGCCACGGCGCCGGCGTCGGTCGCGTCGCAGGCCAGGTGGTAGCCGCCCAGGCCCTTGACGGCGAGGATCGCCCCGGCGGCCAGGAGCCTGCGGGCTCCGGCGACCGGGTCGGCCGCGGCGCGCTCGCGGGGCGGGTGGCCGGTCAGCAGCCTGAGCCGGGGACCGCAGGCCGGGCAGGCGACGGGCTGGGCGTGGAAGCGGCGGTCGGCCGGGTCCTCGTACTCCCGGGCGCAGTCGGGGCACATGGGGAAGCCGGCCATGGTGGTGTGGGCGCGGTCGTACGGCAGCCCGGTGACGATGGTGAAGCGCGGCCCGCAATGGGTGCAGGTGATGAAGGGGTGCCGGTGGCGCCGGTCGGCGGGATCGGCGAGTTCGGCGAGGCAGTCGGCGCAGGTGGCCACGTCCGGGGAGACCAGCGTCCGGGCGGGGCCGCCGGTCAGGGAGGCGATGATGGTGAATCCGGCGCCGCCCGCCACGGGGACCTCCCAGTGGTCGACGGCGTCGACCACGGCCAGCGGGGGCGCGTCCGCCGCGAGCCGTTCGCAGAACCGCGACACCGCCGCCGGGGCGCCCTCGACCTCCGCGACAACGCCCTCAGGGGTGTTGGTGACGTGCCCGGCCAGACCCAGCCCGGTGGCGCGTGTGTAGACATAGGGCCGGAAGCCGACGCCCTGGACCACTCCCCGGACGGTGACCCGGCGGCGCTGCACCGCCTCCATCAGCGCGTCTGCGCGACGGGGTGGACGTGGGGGTGATCGCGGTCCTCGTCGTGGACGTGGTCCTCGCCGTGCTCGTGCTCGTGCTCGTGGTCGTGGTCATGGGTGTCGCCGTGCCCGTGGGTGTGACCGTGCCCGTGGGTGTGCTGCCGGCGGGCCATCACCGGCGTGTGCGTGCCGGTGCCCTCCCCCACTGCCAGCGCCCGGTCGAGCAGGACGCCCAGGCCCTCACCCGCCCGCGCCGAGGTGAGCACCACCTCCACACCCGGATTGACCTGCTCGACGTTGGCACGGAAGGCGGCCTCGTCGAACTCGACGGCTCGCGCGATGTCGGTCTTGGTGACCACCACCAGCTGGGCCAGTCCGAAGGCGGTCGGATACTTCAGCGGCTTGTCCTCGCCCTCGGTCACCGAGGCGAGCACCACCCGCAGCGACTCCCCAAGGTCGTAGCCGGCCGGGCAGACCAGATTGCCCACGTTCTCCACGAAGAGCAGCCGGGTGTCCGCCGGCAGCCAGCCGTCCAGGTGCCGGCCGAGCATCGCGGCCTCCAGATGGCACAGCCCGTCGGTGAGCACCTGCTTGACCGGTACGCCCGAACGGGCCAGCCGCACGGCGTCGTTCTCGGTGGCCAGGTCGGCCGTCAGCGCGGCCACGGCCACGCCCCGCTCCCGGCCGAGGAGCAGTTCGCGCTCCAGCAGCGCCGTCTTCCCGCTGCCGGGGCTGGAGAGCAGGTTGACCACCGTCGTACCGCGCGCGGTGAGTTCGGTGCGCAGGACCTGGGCGGCGACATCGTTCTTGGCGAGCACCGCCTGCCGCAGATCGACCACTCGGCACATGGTTCAGGCCTCCTCGGGAATCGGTTCGCGGGTACGGGCACCGGCGGGGCCGTCTTCCCAGCACACGCTGAGGATCTCCAGCTCACGGCCCGACAGCAGTTCCACCCCGGTGGCCCTGCCGCATCCGGGGCAGCACAGTTCGGGGGGCATCCCCACGGCCCAGGTGCCGGGGCAGGCCCCGCAGCGGGCGCGGGCCGTCACGGACTCCGTGACGAGTTCGGCGCCTTCGAGGACCGTTCCGGCGCAGGCCAGTTCGAAGCAGAAGGCCAGCGCGTCGGGCACCACCCCCGCCAGCTCGCCGACCTGCAGCCGTACCGAGGTGACGGCTTGTGCGCCGCCCGCCCGGGCGGCCTCTTCCACCTGGCCCACGACGGCCATGGCGATCGACATCTCGTGCATCGGACTCCGTCCTGCCGGGGCTCATTGAACCGGCGGGACGGGGTCCGGGCGGTCGGGCACGCCGGTGCGCGGCACGCCCCGTACGCCATTCGGGCGCCCAGGTCCGCCGATGCGTCCGCACCCGCGTCCACGGCCGTGCCCCGCGGCGGTGTCACATCCGGCGCATGCGCAGGTACCGCCGGAGGTCGGGGAGGATCTGCAGCACGGCAGCGGCGAGGGCGGCGGCCGCGGCCGCTCCGAAGACGGCCTTCTTCATGGGGTTCTCCTCAGTTCGCGGCGGGTCCGTTCGGTTTCGTCGTCGGCCCGGCCGTGGATCAGGTCCAGGGCCATGCGTACGGCCTCCGGCACGGCGGCGGCCACCGGTGCGCTCAGTCCGATGCCCTCCTCGACACCGGCCGGTTCGCAGCCGAGGACGAGCGTGCGCCGCGGAGGGGTGGCACCGGTCCCGGCGCACAGGGTGTCCAGCAGGGCGAGGACGGTGTCGGGGGACATCTGGTGGCCGTCCAGGACGGGCGCCTCCGGTGCCCCGGCGGCGGCCCCGCCCTGCCCCGTGCTCGTGCTCGTGCTTGTACTCGTACTCGTACTCGTGCTCCCGTCGGCCTCGATGAGGTAGAGGGTGCCGGGTTCGCCGCCGCGTGCGGTGGCGTCGACCAGCACGAGCGTGTCGTAGCCGTCGAGGATCTGGTAGGCGAGGTGGACTCCGCGGACGCCGAAGTCCACCGCCTCGACGCCGTCGGGCAGGGGGTGCGCGGCCAGGGCCCGCACGGTCTCGACGCCGAAGCCGTCGTCCCCGAGGAAGACGTTGCCGATGCCGGCGATCAGGACCCGGTCGTTCACGCGTCCTCCAGGGGGGTGACCTCGTCGGGCTGGAAGTAGAGGAACCGGCCCTGCTCGCGGCGGATGTCCGCGCCCGGGTCGTCCTCCACGGTGACGGCGAGGTGCACTCCCCCGTCGACGTCGTGCAGAACGGCCTCGACCTGCGCGGTGCGGCCCTGGAGGAACAGGTCCTGGGCGTCGGTGCGCCGGAGTCCGGGGCGGAGCAGGACCCGGCTGCCGGGGCCCACCGAGGCGCCGTCGATGGTGATCCGGTCGCGGGAGGGGTCGGCGGTGTCCGCGCGGGCCGGGTCCCACCAGGGCGTGTCGGGTCTGAACACCACGTCCTCGGAGGGGAGTTCCGTGAGCAGCGGGGGCTGTTCCGGGCCGGTGACCTCCCGCAGGGCGCGGACGGCGCCGTGCAGTCGTTCCAGTACCTCGGGCGGCATGGAGTCGGCGAGGTCGATCACGGCAGCCGCCCGGGGGTCGGTACCGCGGGCCTCGCGCTTCTCCTGCTCGGTCAGGGCGGCCGTGCGCAGGGCGAGGATCTCGTCGATCTCGGTGGCGTCGTACATGGCGCCCACGCTCTCGGGGGCGATGGCCGGGTGGTCCTCCAGGATGATCGGGGAGGACAGGACCACGTCGGCGCGGCCGGGTTCGCCGGCGAGCACCGGCCAGGTGTGGCGGTTGGCGCAGGCGGCCACCGCCTCCCTGGCCCACTCGGGCGGGTCGGTCATGGACAGGAAGGATCCGGAGTCCAGGCCGAGCAGCAGATGTGCGGCGACCAGCGAGTGGGGCAGGGCGGCCTCGCGGTCGACGGGGCCGGAGCCGGGAGGCGGCGTCCAGGGGCTGGTGTTCTCCACCACCGCCCGGAGCCGGAACACACGGTACGCGCCGGGCAGTTCGGTGGCGTGCAGCCGCAGCCGGCCCTCGATCTCCTCGGTACGCCGCACCAGCCGGCCGACCGTGCGCCCGTCGGCGTCGAGGACGGGCTCGGTGTCGACGCGGGCGGGGCGGCTGAAGGGGAAGGTGACGCCGTCCTCACCCAGCAGCTCGGCGACGGGCACGGTCACCTCGACCCGTTCCTCGGTCCCCTCGTCCCAGGGCACCAGGACCCGGTCGGCCAGGTGCAGCTCGGCGACCTCGGTGAAGCCGCCGCCG
This sequence comes from Streptomyces sp. NBC_00029, assembly GCF_045160505.1. Lineage (NCBI taxonomy): Bacteria > Bacillati > Actinomycetota > Actinomycetes > Kitasatosporales > Streptomycetaceae > Streptomyces > Streptomyces sp. NBC_00029. The sequence continues at coordinate 6,974,464 of NZ_CP108292.1, read as the reverse complement.
TCCGAGGCCTGTTCGACCGTACGCCGCTGCGCGTGCAGGAAACGCAGTTCCAGGGCGAGGGTCGCCGCGCCCCGCGGTTCCATCAGGATCTCGGTCTGCTGGAAGACGTGCTCGTCGTGCGCGCGGCCCCAGGCCGGGGGCACGAGGACGCCGAACTGCCAGCGCAGCCGGTTCTTGGCGGCCGACGCGCGGTAGGGGTAGAGCACGTACCCCTCCAGCAGGACCGCGTCGGCCACCTGCCGGGCGACCGCGAAGCGGGAGGAGGACTTGGGGGTGGTCGTCGTGGTCACGGAGCCGCCCTCTCGGTGAGGCGCGGCAGGATCGCGCCCAGCCGGACGGGACCCGGAGGATCCTGCGGCTGCGGCGGGGCGGCTGCGTCCAGCAGGGCCCGTACGGTCGCCTCCCACGAGGCGAGCGCGTGGCGGGAGCGGTAGGCGAGCAGCTCGTCCATGGTGTCGCGGGGCAGCCGGAGCCAGCCGCAGCCGGGGAAGTGCTGCTCGACCATCTCGCGCCACACGGGCACGGGCATCCGGTACGCGGCTTCGCGGTCCCAGGGCACCGGTTCGACGCGGAAGCCGGCGTCACCGGTGAAGGCGGTGCCGGAGAACAGCATCAGCAGGGGTACCTCGCCCTCCTCCAGGGCTTCGAAGTACCGGGTCGCGGCGATGTCCATGTCGTAGGTGCAGGGCACGACGAGGTCGGTCTCCGTCTCCCCGGTGAAGCTCGGGACCATCACGGAGACCTGGGCGAACTGCACGGGCTGGAGGGTGTGGCCCCAGCGCGAGCGCTCGCCGAACAGGTCCGCCAGCCCTTCCGCCTCGGCGGGGCCGTAGCCGCGCCGGGCCGGTTCGATGCGGATCTGGCAGCGCAGGGCGATGGCGTGCACGCGGGCGCCTCCGGCGGCGGTGATCCGCAGCCGGAAGACGAGGGTGGGACCGGCGGCGTACGGGTCGGCGCGCACTCCGGTGCAGGTGAAGGCGAATTCCGTCATCGGGTCCCGCCCTCCGCCGTCGCCGCCGTGTCCGCCGTCTCCGGCAGGGCCCTGGAGCGTCGTTCCACCTGCTCGAAGAAGGTCTTGAGCGCCGCCCGTGCCTCCGCCCCGCCGTCGAAGCCCTGCCACAGCAGCCGCATCCGCCCCACCAGCTCGTAGCAGATGTCGATCGGCACCAGGTAGCACTCGGTACGGCCCTCCGAGCGGCGCAGCAGCAGCGCCTCGACATCGGGTTCGAGGAGTGCGGAGAGCCGGCCGGTGCCCAGTGCGGTCTGCCAGGTCTCGGGGTCGAGTTCGCTCTCGGTGGCTCCGGCCGGGCTCGGGTAGAGGGCCACCAGCCGGTCGAGGGCGGCGTTGCGGAAGAAGAACGCGACGCCGACCGGGATCTGGAGGAGCTCCCACGCGCCGTCGTCGAGCCGGTGGCCGGGGTCGGTGAGGTAGCGGTCCGGGACGGCCCGCAGGCGTCCGGTGCCCGAGCCCGGCCGGTCGAACAGCAGGGCGCAGGCGGTGCAGGCGCACACCAGCGCGCGCTGCTCGGTCTGCACCAGATGGCGGTGGCCGTCGCGGGGCACGACGACCCCGCACAGTTCGCAGGTCTCGGGCCGGGGCGGGCGGGGGCCCGCGAACCGGCGCAGCCCGCGCGGGGCGCGCGGGCCGTCGTGGAGGAGACCGGGCCCGTTCACGGCACCCGCGCCGGGCTCGGGGGCCGGGTGCCGATCTGCAGGAGGGCGGGGGCCGGGGCCGCGGCGGGCTCCCGTTCCACGCTCGTCACCTCGGGGGCGAAGCAGGCCAGGCTGTCCTCCAGGGTCCGTGCGGCATCGTCCGGGCCGCCCGAGCCGGAGCCGCAACCGCAGCCGGTGGAGGCGGCGGCGGGGCGCAGTCGCAGGACGCCGGTGTTCTCGTCGAAGCCGAGCAGTTCCACCGGTTCGCCGTGGGCGGCCAGGGCCCGGGCGATGCGGGTGTGCACGTCCTCGGGGTGCAGCCCGTGCAGGGAGAGCAGGCTCGCCACGAGTTCGTCGTCGTAGACGGGCTCGAGCGGGCCCGCCCCGATCTTCTCGACGATGCGGGCGAGCCCGGCGCCGTAGAAGTCCATGAGGACGCGCACCAGTTCCTCGGCAGCCGTGCACGCCGCCCGGTCGCCGGTGGCGGCGAGCCGGTCGAGCACCTCCTCGACGCGGCGCCCGGCCCGGGCGCCGTCGATCGCGGCCGTCATCCGCCCAGTCCGCTCAGACCGGTGGGCACGTGCATCGTCTTGACCGTCTTGCCGCCGCCGACGTACATGTGCACTCCGCACGGCAGACAGGGGTCGAAGCTTCGGACGGCGCGCATGATGTCGATGCCCTTGAAGTTCTCCGGGGTGTTCTCCTCGAAGATCGGGGTGTTCTGCACGGCGTCCTCGTAGGGGCCGGGCGTGCCGAAGGTGTCGCGGGTGCTGGCGTTCCACGGGGTCGGCGGGTAGGGGTGGTAGTTGGCGATCTTCCCGTCTCGGATGACCATGTGGTGCGACAGGACGCCCCGTACCGCCTCGGTGAAGCCGACGCCGAGCCCCTCGTCCGGGACCTCGAACTTCTCCCAGGTCTGGGTGCGTCCGGCGCGGACCTCGGCGAGGCCCTTCTCGGCGCAGTGCAGGGCGATGGCGGCCGCGTAGGCCTGGAAGTAGGTGCGCGCGCGGTTGCGTTCCAGCGCGTTGCTCCACTTCGGGATCTTCCACTCGAAGCGGGTCTCGGGCTTGGTCATCGTGCGCGGCAGGGTGATCACGACGCTGTTGCCGGTGGCCTGCACGTAGTCGGTGTGGACCAGGCCCGACAGGGCGGTGGACCACAGGCGGGCGATGGGGCCGCCGCCGGTGTCCAGGGCCAGGTGGTCCTTGCCGTCGAACCAGCGGGGCGACATGACCCAGCTGTACTTGTCGTCGAAGTTGCGCTTCTGCGGGGCAGGGATGGTGTGCTGGTTCCACGGGTGGCGCGGGTCGACGGGGTTGCCGAGCGGGTCGTGGGTGACGAACTGCTCCTGGCCCTGCCAGTCGTCGTAGTACGAGCTGCCGAGCAGGATGCGGATGCCGAGGTTGATCTCGGTGAGGTCGTTGGTGACCAGCTTGCCGTCCACCACCACGCCCGGGGTGACGAACATCTTCCGTCCCCAGTCGGTCATGTTGGCGTACGTGAAGTCGCAGTACTCGGGGTCGTTGAGGGCGCCCCAGCAGCCGAGGAGGACGCGCCGGCGGCCGACCTCCTCGTATCCGGGCAGGGCCTCGTAGAAGAAGTCGAAGAGGTCGTCGTGGAGCGGGACGACCTTCTTCATGAACTCGCAGTACCGCATGAGGCGGCTCATGTAGTCCGTGAAGAGCTGGACGGAGGCGATGGTGCCGACGCCGCCCGGGTAGAGGGTGGAGGGGTGCACGTGGCGGCCCTCCATCAGGCAGAACATCTCGCGCGTGTAGCGGGAGACCTGGAGCGCCTCGCGGTAGAACTCGCCCTCGATGGGGTTGAGGGAGCGCATGATGTCGGCGATGGTCCGGTAGCCGTGCTCGCCGGCGTGCGGGGCGGGGGTGCGCTCGGCGAGTTCCAGGACGCCCGGGTTGGTCTCGCGGACCATCTTCTCGCAGTAGTCGACCCCGACCAGGTTCTCCTGGAAGATGTTGTGGTCGAACATGTACTCCGCGGACTCGCCCAGGTTGATGATCCACTCGGCGAGGTGGGGCGGCTTCACCCCGTAGGCCATGTTCTGCGCGTACACCGAGCAGGTGGCGTGGTTGTCACCGCAGATGCCGCAGATGCGGCTGGTGATGAAGTGCGCGTCGCGGGGGTCCTTGCCGCGCATGAAGACGCTGTAGCCGCGGAAGACCGACGAGGTGCTGTAGCACTCCGCGACCCGCTTCTGCTTGAAGTCGATCTTCGTGTGGATGCCGAGGCTGCCGACGATCCGGGTGATCGGATCCCAGGCCATCTCCACCAGGCCGCTGCCGTCTGCGGCCGCCTTCGTCTTCGGTGTCATCGTTTCTGCCGTGACCCTTCTTCGGTGCGGGGAGCGGGAGTTGGTGGTGCGTTTGCGGGTTCCGGTTCCCCGGGGCCCGGGGAACCGGAACGCAGGGGAACCGGAACGCGGAGGTTCCGGAACCCTGGGGACCCGGGGTGCCCCGGGAGCCGTCACCAGGGCGGGCGGTAGCCCGTGGTCAGGCTCCGGCCGGTCTGCCTCCACTTCGGTTCCTCGTCCACGGTGTGGGCGGTGACCGAGCGGAGCCTGCGGATCAGCGCGCCGTACGCACTGCTCGCCCGCGTGGAGACCTTGGCGCCGGGGGGTTCGTCCATGAACGGCATGAACTTGTCGGGGAAGCCGGGCATCGTGCAGGCGATGCAGATGCCGCCGACGTTGGGGCAGCCGCCGATGCCGTTCATCCAGCCGCGCTTGGGGACGTTGCACTTGACGACGGGACCCCAGCAGCCGAGCTTGACGAGGCAGAGCGGGGAGTCGTACGTCTCGGCGAACTGGCCCTGCTCGTAGTAGCCGGCGCGGTCGCAGCCCTCGTGCACGGTGGCCCCGAAGAGCCAGGTCGGGCGCAGCTTGTCGTCGAGGGGGATCATCGGCGCGGAGCCGGCCGCCTGGTAGAGCAGGTAGGTCAGGGTCTCCGAGAAGTTGTCGGGCTGGATCGGGCAGCCCGGCACGCACACGATGGGGATGCCGGCCTTCGAGGTCCAGTCCCAGCCCAGGTAGTCGGGCACGCCCATGGCGCCCGTCGGGTTGCCCTCCATCGCGTGGATGCCGCCGTACGTGGCGCAGGTGCCGATGGCCACGACGGCGAGGGCCTTGGGGGCGAGGCGGTCGATCCACTCGCTGGTGGTGATGGGCTGGCCGGTCTCCGGGTCGTCACCGAAGCCGCACCAGTAGCCCTCGGGCTTGATCTTCTCGTTGGGGATCGATCCCTCGACCACCAGGACGAAGGGATCGATCTCGCCCCGCTCGCCCTTGAAGAACCACTCGATGAAGGTGTCGGCGCCGCCGACCGGGCCGCATTCGAAGTCGATCAGCGGCCAGTGCACGGCGACCCTGGGCAGACCGGGCAGCACGCCGGTCACGATCTCTTCGATGCTCGGCTGCATCGCCGCCGTCAGGGACACCGAGTCGCCGTCGCAGCTCAGACCCGCGTTGATCCAGAGAATGTGGATCAGCGGGTCCTCGACCGGGTCCTGTGTCGCTGTGGCCATGGGACGGCTCCTCGGGGAGGGGGGGTGGTGGGGGTGAGGGGGAGGCGGCCTGCCTCGTCCACACCTTTCTTGCTAACAGCAGTCCGGCCCGCGCGCCGCGTCAGGTGCGGCCAGTCCAGTGACACCGCGCGGCCGGACGGCCGCGGCGCGGCCGAGGTGGGCCGGCGTGGCGGCCGGGCGCTCCTTGCGGACGAAGGCGCGGCGCAGTGCGTGGTAGGGGGCGTCCGGGTCGAAGAAGGTCTGGCGCATGAGGGCCAGCTCGGCCTCGCGGTGGGCGGCCAGCGGCCGGACCGCCTCGTCGCGCTCGCGCGCCGCCTTCTTCCCGGCGATCCGGGAGGCGGTGGCGGGCAGGGCGGCGAGCCGGACCGCGAGGCGCTCCGTCTCGCCGGTGAAGTCCCCGGGCGCGCAGGGCACCGTACGGTCGGCCAGTCCGAGTTCCTGCGCGGCCGCGGCGCTCAGCGGGAGGGCCTCGGCGGTGAGGCGCTCCGCGAGCACCGGGCCTACGCGGCGCGGGAGGGTGTACGTCCAGTACTCGGAGCCGTGCAGGCCCATCAGGCGGTAGTGCGGGTTCAGGACGACGCCCGAGCGGCACCAGACCTCGTCGGCGGCGAGGGCGAGCATGGCCCCTCCGGCGGCGGCGTTGCCGCCCAGTGCGCTGACCACGAGGCGATCGGTGGTGGTGAGCACCGCCTCGACCAGGTCGTTCATGGCGTTGATGTTGGCCCAGGACTCCTCGGCCGGGTCGGCGGCCGCCTCGATGACGCCGAGGTGGATGCCGTTGGAGAAGAAGTCGCGGCCGCCGCCCAGGACCAGGACGGTGGTGGGCCGGGTGAGGGCGTCCCGGTAGGCGTCCAGCAGGCGTCGGCAGTCCGCGGTGCTCATGGCGCCGCCCGGGAAGGAGAACGCCAGGAAACCGGCCTGTCCCTCCTCGTGGTAGCCGATGTCGGACCAGGTGCGGCGGTGCGGGCCGCTGTGCGGCGGTGCGGGACGTTCGGGAAGCGGGGGCAGCCGGTCGGCGAGCGCGAGCGCGGCGGGCAGTTTGGGGGCGGCCGGGCCTCCCGGCCCGCGGCGGGCGCGCAGTTCCGGGATCCAGACCGCGCCGTCGGCCGTGGCCCGGCAGAGCGCCCCGGTCCGGGTGGCCAGCAGCTCGCCGGGGCGGCCGCGCAGCTGCTCCTCGCGGTGCCCGCCGTACAGGAGCCACTCGCCGCCGAGCAGGTCGTCGTCCCGTACGCCGGGCTGCGAGTCGGCGGCGCGCAGCGCGCGCAGGACGTCCTCGGTGGTGTCGTTCTCCCAGTCGATCCGGCGCTCCTCCTGGCGCAGTAGCGGGCGGGCCCGGCCCTCGGCCTGGGGCTGCGGGGTGTAGGTACCGGAGGCGAACCGTTCCACCGCGAGCAGGACGGCCTCCAGCGCGGCGTCCGCGATCTCACCCCGGTAGAGGTCGCTCTTGCCGACCGGCGGCACCGGGCAGGGGGCCGAGGCCCAGACGTCGCCGGCGTCCATCTCCGCGTTGGCCTGCAGGACGGTCACCCCCCACCGGGACTCGCCGTCCTGGATGGCCCGGTCGAGCGAGGAGGGGCCGCGGTCGCCGACCGGTCCCGGGTGGACGATCAGGCAGGTGTGTGCGGCCCACACCTCCTCGGGCAGGGCCGTGCGCAGCATGGGGGCGAGCACGAGGTCGGGGCGGTGACCGCGGACGGCGTCGGCCAGGCAGGCGCCGGGCAGCGCGAGTTCGACCGCGACGCGGTGGCCGCGGTCGCGCAGCTCGGCGTGGACTCGCTGCGTGAGGCTGTTGAACGCGCTCGCGATGAGCAGGACGTACAAGGGATCTCCCAGCGGCGGCCCGGAGCCGCGCGTGCGCGGTGCCCGGCCTGGTCGGCGGCCCGTGGCCGGAACATGACCGGCCGCCTGAGATGGTCGGGGAGTCCGGGGCGCCCGTGGCCGAGGCCGCGCGGGGAGTCACTCGAAAGCGCAGTTTCGGCGTCCGCTCGGCCCTACGTCCTGTCGTCGAAGTAGCGCCGGTTGGGCCGGGCGCCGCGGGCCAGGCGGGACTTTGACGACAGGACCTAGTAGTGCTTTGTTATCCGGTCTTGTCACGTCGGGTGTTCGGTAGTTCGCTGGCTGTATGAGGGCTGGGGAGCTTGCGGCGGTGCGGGTCCGGTTGGAGGAGTTCGCTTCCGAGGTGTTCGCGCCGCTGGTGCGGCGGGACTGGCTGGAGAAGGGCCAGTTGTATCTGCGGGGCCTGTTGCTGGACGGCCGACGCAAGTCGATGCAGCCGATGGCCGGGCGTCTCGGGGTGGACCATCAGCGGTTGCAGCAGTTCATGACGTCCTCGACCTGGCCGGTCGCTGACGTGCGGGCCCGACTGGCCTGGCGGGCGGTGGCTGTGGTCCGCCCTGAGGTGTGGGTGGTGGACGACACCGGTTTCCCCAAGGACGGCACTGCTTCGCCCGGGGTGGCCCGCCAGTACTCCGGCACGTTGGGCAAGGTCGGCAACTGCCAGATCGGTGTCAGCGTCCACGCCGCCTCGGACACGGCTTCGTGCCCGCTGTCATGGCGGCTGTTCCTGCCCGCCGCATGGGACGGGCCCCAGGCCGCTGCACGCCGGGCTGCCTGCCGGATCCCCGACAGCGAACATCACCGCGCGAAGTGGCAGCTCGCGCTGGAGATGCTCGACGAGCTGTCCGCGATCGGCCTGCGGCCCGCCGCACTGGTCGCCGACGCCGGCTACGGCGCGAACGCCGACTTCCGTCACGGCCTGGAAGACCGGGGTCTGGCCTACGTCCTGCAGGTCAAGGGTGAGATGACTGCCCACGGTGAGGATGCCGAGCCGCATCAGCCCGCCTACAGCGGGCTCGGTCCCCGCCCTCTGCCCCGATACCGCACCCGGCCACGTTCCTTACGCGACCACGTGCTGGCTGCCGGAAGAAGCCGTGGCCGGACGCTGACCTGGCGCAAAGGCTCCAAGGCCGCGATGAGCTCGCACTTCGTGCTCCTTCGGGTCCGCCTCGTCGGCCGCCGCCCGAAACCGGCGGCCGACGGGACGATTCCGCTGGTCTGGCTGATCGCGCAGTGGCCCGAGGGTGAGGCGGAGCCGGTGAAGTACTGGATCTCGAACCTGCCCGCGAACATCCCCGCCAAGGACCTGGTCCGGCTGGCGAAGGCCCGGTGGCGGATCGAGCACGACTACCGCGAACTGAAGACCGCTCTGGGCCTGGACCACTTCGAGGGACGTTCGTTCACCGGCTGGCACCGCCACGTCACCCTCGTCACCGCCGCCCACCTGTTCCTCACCGAACAGCGGACCTGCCCAAAAGCCCCTGCCAGGGCCTGACCCTCTACCAGGCCCTGGACCTCCTCCAACACCTACTCGCCACCTGGACCGGCACCTGCCCCACCTGCAGACAACCCACCCCATGGCAGCCCCACGACACCAGTTAACAAAGCACTACTAGGTGTCCTGTCGATCGAGCCCGGCGTCGGCCGTGGGCCGTTCCCCTGGCCAGAGGCCCGGCCTGTCGATGTCGAGCCGGGTGTCGTGCGCGCCGAACCCTTCCTGCGCGTCGTCGTCGATCACGCACTCGGCTCTGGGTCTGATCCTTGCAGTGGCTCTCCAGGGCGTTGTGCGTGGGCGCGGCGCACGTGCTTCACCGTCACCGCCGCCGGGAGACCGGTCAGGAGGAGGGACAGTCCCACCGGGAGCACCCCCGCCCACACCGTCGGTGAGACGTACGCGGTGCCGGACGTACCGTCCACCAGCCACGCACGGACCGGTTGCGCATCGATGTCGCCCTCGACGGGGACGTCGAACGACGAGCCGCCGTCGTCCGGGGTGAAGGCACCCGAGCAGGACGTCGACGTTCCCGCATTGGCCACGGTGTTGTCGTGCGTCCGGCAGTCGGCTTCGGTCACGGTCCCGGGCTCGCCCCACAGCGCCGCCCGCAGCTCTCCGGTGAAGTTCGTCAGCACGACGTAGGCCAGAAGCAGCCCGGCCAGACAGGCCAACGCCAGCCACGGCGCGGGTCCGACCTGCTCCGGTTGCCCGTCCAGAACGTCCCTGCTCTCGCTCATCCCCACCCTCGGATCGCCGACGGACCTCCATGGTGACCGATCCGAAGCACCCTCGAAAGCCCTCCGTGGCGTGCTGGTGGGCTCGTACGATCGTCGAGTCGACCGACACCAGCGAGACTCTGTCGTCGGCCGCGTCCTTCTCCGCCGGGACCGCCTGCGGCATCCGCGAGAACGCGGCTGTCGGGCGTTTCGGCAACGCGGCGAGGTGCCGCGCCGGACGTCGTGGCCCCGGCCATGATCCGCCGGACGGGGCCCAGGGGGTGGCCGGACGCTGCCGCTACTCGCCCTCCTCGATCCCGATGGCCTTGGCGAGGTCCCTGTGCGCGCGGCCCGGCTCGCCCTCGTACTGCTCCAGGAGCGCGGCCGCGATGGCGTCGAGCTTGAGCTGGATCGCGTGCTCGGCCCTGCGCTCGGAATTCTTCAGCAGGGCCAGGAGCAGCAGGGCGACCGCGCCCATCGCGTCGCCGAGCAGGTGCTGCCAGCTCGTGCTCACGTGCGCCAGATGGGCTCCGACGAAGGCGGCCACCAGCAGGACGCAGAACACGGAGAAGACGGCGGAGCTGGTGAAGTTGGAGGCCAGCTCGGCCAGCTTCTCGAAGCGGCCGAGCCGCCCCCGACCGCCCTTCTCCGCAGGATGTTCGAAGGCCATGGTCTGCAGGTGCCCGATCGGGGAGCACCCAATCGCCCGGGGCGGGTCAAGCACCCGACCGGCCCAGACGGGCCACCCCCTTGATCCGGCGCGCCGCCCCTACCCGTCGGGGCGAACGCCGCGCCCGGACCGGCGGTCACCGCGCCGGGACGGGTCCCCACAGGCTGACGCTCCACACGTCGCCGTGGCCCGGGTGGCAGCCCCGCTCCTCCTCCTCGTCGTCCACGACGATCACGGAGACGCCGGACGCGGCCGCCCGGTGTTCGAGGAAGCCGCCCTGATCGCCGACCGTCAGTTCCGGGGTGCCGGGGACCCGCGCGAGTTCCGCGCGCAGGGTCTCCCACGCGACGTGACGGGGGAACCCGACCCCCGTCGTCCGGGCCCATTCCTGCGCCGCGCCGTGGCCGGGGGCGAGCCGGTGGAGCTCGATGGATCCGCCGGACATCACCCACCCGCCGCCGGGGACGGGGTTGAAGTAGAGCTCGACGAACCCGTGGTCGCGGCGCAGCGACTCGCCGCCCTCATCGACGACGTCGACGAAGCGGTGCCGGACGGCCCGGCCGGCCTCGTCGAGGGTGGAGCCGATGCCGATCCCGTGCAGGCGTCCGGTCCTGACGAACGAGGCGAGGAATTCGATACCGGTGGGGGTCACGGCAGGGATCATCACACGCTCCGCGATGCGGCCGCAGCCGCCGGGTCCGGACGCCCGGCGTGATCCGGCTGTTGAACGTGCTCCGCGCAGAGCGCAGGATGACCAGGAGCGAGGGAGGCCTGCGGTGTCGTCCACCGAAGTGACCACGGAGACCGTGCGCGCCGAGGACGGCGCCACGGCTCAAGTCCGGTTCCACCGAAGGCCCGACGAGCCGTCGGCCCCGGTGGTGGTGTGCCTGCCCGCGATGGGCACCCGGGCCGCCTCCTACACCCCGCTGGCGGAAGCGCTCGCAGGGGCCGGGTTCCAGGTGGCCGTCGGCGAGTTGCGGGGGCAGGGCACGAGCTCGGTCCGCGTGCGGCGCGGAGTGCGCTACGGCTACCACGAGATGGTGGCGTACGACCTGCCCGCGCTGTTCCGGGCGGTCGCGGCCGCCTTCCCGGGGGCGCCGCGCCTGCTGTTGGGGCACAGCCTCGGAGGGCAGCTCGGCACGCTCTACCTCGGCCGGGAGCCGCACATGGCCGCGGGCGCGGTCCTGGTGGGGGCCCCGTCCTGCCACTACCGCGGCTGGCCGTTTCCGCAAAGCCTGGGGATGCTCGCGGGGTTCCACCTCGCGGCCGCCTTCGCCTCCGTGTACGGCTACTTCCCCGGCCGGCGCATCAAGGTGCTGGGCAACGACAGCGCGCAGGTGCTGCGGGACATGGCCACCCAGGTCCGCACGGGCCGCTACGACGTGCCGTCCTCGCCCGAGGACTTCGAGCCCGGCCTGGCCCGGATGGACCTGCCGGTGCTGGCGGTGACCGTACGGGGCGACGGCATGGCCCCGCCCGCAGGGGTGCGGGGGCTCTGCGACAAGCTCACGAGCGCACGCGTGACGCACTGGGAACTCGTGCTCGGCGAAGGCACCCCGGGCAGCAGGCACTACGGGTGGATCCGCGACAACGCCGCACTGGTCGAACGGGTGCGGGCCTTCGCGGACCGGGCCTGATCGCTCCAGGAGGCCCGTCTCCCCGGTCCGCCTGCGGTGCGTCAGCCCAGGCGGGCCGGGGAGGAGGCCCCCGGGGCCAGCAGCCGCGGGGCGCCGCTGCCGTCGGCGGGGACGGTCCACAGGTCCGTGCTGTCGGCGGCGCCGTCGGTGGGCAGGGCGTAGGCGAGCGTACGGTCGTCGAGCCAGGCGGCCTGGTCGTCCACGCTGCGCTTCTCCGCAAGCGTGTGCTCCTGGAGCGTCCCGAGGTCCATCACGTGCTCGCGCCAGAGCGAGGCTCCGGCCCGGACCCGCTTCTTGTACGCGATGCGCGTCTCGTCCGGGGACAGCGACGGGCATTCGACGTTCCTGGCGAGGGTGGTGACGCTGCGCCCCGAGATCGAGCCCTTCACCAGGTGGGTCTCGCCGGCGGTGGAGAGGGTGGCGTAGAAGGTGTCGTCGTCCTTGGAGAAGGTGACCCCCCAGAAGTTCACGTCCTGCGCGCGGTACTCCCGGCCGTCCATGGAGATGGCGAACTCCTCCAGGTTCGCCTCCAGCTTCCCGGTGCGGGTGTCCGCGATCGCGGTACGGGTGGAGAAGAAGGCGGCGCCGTAGGACTCGCCGGAGACGAAGACGGTCCAGGCGGCGAACCGGCCGCTGGGCGAGACCCGGGCCCGGCTGGGGGTGCCCGCGAGGGGGAAGCTGCGCAGGGTGCGCAGTTCGGCGTCGACGATCAGCGCCTTGTTGTCCTGGGCGAGCGCCCCCGGCGTGGAGCGCAGGCACACGCCGGTGCCCGCGGCGGCGTAGAAGCGCTGGCAGTTGAGCTCGGAGGCGATCCGCCCGGAGTCGGGCGCGTCGGCCGGGACCGAGGCGAGGGCGCCGCGGTGCGGGCCCTGCACGCCGTTGAGGAAGGTCAGGGTGCCGGGCCGGGTGAGCGTGACGGCCCCGGCGGCGATCGACGGGCCGTCCGCGGAGGGGGTGTCGTCGCGTGAGGCGGCGCGCAGCACCAGGGCGGCCGCGAGGCCCCCGAGCAGCAGTACCGCCACCGCGAGGACGAGCAGGCGGCGTGACTTGGACAGCGTCATCTGGAGGGCCTCACGCGCTTCGGTTTCGGGTCGGTTCGGGGTGGGCGGCGTCCGGCGCGGCCGCCGGACGCAGGACGAAGCCGGCGACGGCCGCGCAGCAGAGCAGGCCCGCCGCGGCGGCGGCCAGGGCCGGGCCGGTGCCCCACAGCGTCCACGCCCCGCCGAAGGCCAGCGAGCAGCCGAAGCGGGCCAGGGCCTGGCCGGTGCCGACGAGGGCGAGGCCGGTGGCGCGCAGCTCCCCGGGAACGGTGGCGGCGACGGCGGCGGGCAGCACCCCGTCGGTGGCGGCGTAGAACATGCCGTGCAGCGCGAGGACGAGGTAGGGCAGCGCCGGCCAGGCGGGGGCCCACAGCAGCAGCGCGTAGCCGGCCAGCAGGAGGGCGTGCCCGGTGAGGAACACCGTGCGCCGGCCGATCCGGTCGGCGAGGGCCCCGGCGGGCACGGCGAGCAGCAGGAACACGGCGGCGGTGCCCAGCGGCAGGAGCGGGAACCACTGGTCGCCGATGCCGGTGCGGCGTTGCAGGAGGAGGTAGACGAAGGCGTCGCTGACGGTGGTCAGGCCCAGCAGGACGGCGCAGATCGCCAGGTTGCGCAGGCGGGGCAGCCGCAGCAGGCCCAGTGCGTCGCGCAGGCGGACGGGGGCCGGGCGGTCCGCGCCGGCGGCAACGATGGGGGTGGCGGCGTCGGTGGCTGTGGCGTCGTCGGACGGCCGGGGCCCCGGCGGGCGGGGCTGCCGGGACGGCCGGGGCTGCGGGTCTGCGCCGCCGGACGGGACGAAGAGCATGAGCACCACGACGCCGAGCACGGCGACGCAGGCGCTGACGCCGAAAACGGCGTCGTAGCCGTCGACCGCGACGCTCAGGATGAGGAACGCGGCGAGCGGGCCGAGCAGCGCGCCGGTGGTGTCCATGGCCCGGTGCACGCCGAAGGCGCGCCCCTGTAACTCGGGTGGTGTGGACAGGGAGATCAGCGCGTCGCGCGGTGCGGTGCGCAGCCCCTTGCCGGTGCGTTCCAGGGTGAGGATCACGCTGATCGGGCCCAGGCTGTGGGCGAACAGCAGCAGCGGTTTGCACAGCGCCGACAGACCGTAGCCGATGCCGGCGATCAGCTTGTGGTTGCGGACCCGGTCGGCCAGGTGGCCGCCGGTCAGCTGCACCAGGGCGCTCACCCCGTTGTAGACGCCGTCGAGCGCCCCGAAGCCGAGGGGACTGAGGCCCAGCCCGGCGATCAGGTACAGGGGCAGGACGGCGGTGACCATCTCGGAGGAGATGTCGGTGATCATGCTGACCGTGCCCAGGGCGAGGACGGTGGAGGCGACCGCGGGAGCCCGGGCGGGTCCCCGGTCGTCCGGTGCGGGCTTCGCGCCCGCGGGCGCGGAGCGGTCCGCGAGGTACATGCTCTGGAGCTCCCGGTGCCGACGGACTGAGTTCACTCGAACGTGCGAGTGGAACCCTAATGGGTGTACGGGCCAACTGTGGTGCGTACAGCGGGATTCGGCCGCCCGTCTCGGGTTCAGCCCTGCCTGCTGCTCTCGTCCCGGAGCCAGGTGGAGAAGTCCTGGTCGCGGATCGCCTTCCGGGACCCCCGGCGGGCGGCGAGCGCGGCCACCACGAACACCACCACCCCGGGCAGCAGCGCCGGCTGGGCCCGCAGCAGGGCGCGCAGATCGGCCGTGCCGGTGCGCGCGGACGGCGCGGCCGCCCGCTCCGGCGCCTGCTCCGGCACCCGCTTCGGCACCCGCTCCCCCGCGTGCGAACCGGCCCGTTCCGCCGCCTGGAAGCGCTCGAACTCGGCGGAGGAGGTCGCGGCGCGGACCCGGCGCCTGATCAGGTCGGACCAGGTGCGCGGCGGATGGACGACGACCCGGGCCTCCTCGACCACGCGCCGCTCGCCCGGCCCGAAGGCGAGGGACGCGGCCAGGTCGTCGGCCATCAGCGGGGGCAGTGCGGCGATCCGCGCGTGCCCGGCCTCGGACACGGCGATGACCCCCCGGCCGAACAGGCCCTCCCGGACGGCGGGCAGCTTCTGCCACACCCGGTAGTAGGCCCGGACCGGCCACGCGCAGCCGGCCAGCGGGATGTCCCGGCCCGGGGCCGCGGCGAGGAGGGCCGGGCTCCGGTCGAGGGTGCTCACGAGGGCCCGTACGTCGGCGGCCCCGACGACCACGTCCGCGTCCACGTAGAGCCGGGGAAAGCCCCGGGCGTGCTCGTCGCCGGCCCGAAGTGCCAGATGTTTCGAGGGAGTCGGGATCTCCACCACGCGTACGCGGTCGCCGCGCGCGCCCGCCACGCGGGCGGTGTCGTCCGTACAGCCGTTGCACACCACGACGATGTCGGGTCCGGCCGCCGAGGTGTCGGCCAGGAGCGCGTCGAGGAGCCGGCCGATGACCCGGCCTTCGTTGTGGGCCGGTATCACGATGCTGGTCACCCGGGCAGTATGCATGCTCGAACACCCGCTCCACGCGATTCCGCCAACTCTGCCCGGGGGTAGGCCCGGTGGACTAGATTGAGCGGCGCCGACCGGATTCGGCACGCTTCGGCGACGCCGGAATCCGGAACGGGCCGGGACGGCCCGGAGCGGCAAGGGGTACGGGTTCGGCTGCTTGTGGGGAACAGGCTGCCGGGCCGGGGGGCGAAAGCACGCGAATCGCAGAGAGCATCGGTTGTGGGGGGCCATCACCGTTGAGCAGGTCACGCACGCGACGCGCAGGCGTCCGGGCTGCCGTCGACGGCACTTCCCTCCATCACACGCGTCCCGGCCATGAGTTGGCGACACGCCGTCCGGCGTGCGCGGAAGGAAGGGGAACGCTGTGAAGGACACCGCGAAGGACGCGGAGCAGAGCGCCGGCGGCAACGGCCGGGGGTCCGCGGGCCCCTTAGGCGTCGCCGTGGTCGGTGCGGGCTACTGGGGCCCCAATCTCGTCCGCAACTTCCAGTCCAGCGAGCAGTTCCGGCTGCGGTGGCTCTGCGACCTGAACGTCGACCGCGCCCGGCAGGTGCTCGGCGCCTACTCCACGGTCCAGGCGACCGACGACTACGAGGCGGTCCTCGCCGACCCGGACGTCGACGCGGTCGCGGTGGCCACTCCGGCCGGTACGCACCTGGACGTCGCTCTGGCCGCCCTGCGCGCCGGGAAGCACGTCCTCGTGGAGAAGCCCCTCGCGGCCACGTACGAGGACGGGCTGCGGCTGGTGAACGAGGCCGAGGAACGCGGTCTCACCCTGATGTGCGACCACACGTACTGCTACACCCCGGCGGTGGGCCGGATCCGGGAGATGGTCCGCTCCGGCGAACTCGGCGACATCCACTACGTGGACTCGGTACGGATCAACCTGGGGCTCGTCCAGAAGGACATCGACGTCCTGTGGGACCTCGCCCCCCACGACCTGTCCGTCCTGGACTTCATTCTCCCGGACCACGTCCGGCCGGTCGCCGTCGCAGCCCACGGAGCCGATCCGATCGGGGCCGGCCAGTCCTGCGTGGCCTATCTGACGCTCCAGCTGAACACCGGCGCCATCGCGCACGTGCACGTCAACTGGCTCTCCCCGACCAAGGTGCGCACCACCATGGTCGGCGGCTCCAAGCGCACCCTGGTGTGGGACGACCTCAACCCCACGCAGCGGGTCGCGGTGTTCGACCGCGGAGTGGACCTGAGCACCCCGCAGGAGATCGGCGCGGACGAGCGCCGGGACATGCTCGTCTCCTACCGCACCGGCGACATGGTGGCGCCCGCGATCGGTGAGAAGGAGGCTCTGCGCAGCATGGTCGAGGAGTTCGCCGCGTCCATCAGGACGGGGCGGCCGCCGCTGACCGACGGCCGGGCGGGACTGAAGGTACTGGACATCCTGGAAGCCGCCTCCCGGAGCCTGGAGTTCCGCGGAGCGGTCGTCGGACTGCGCACCGGGCGTTGACCGACCGCAGTCCGATCACACGCAAGACCACGACCGAATTCAGTGGGGGCAGGGCGTTGAGCAGCGTACGAGGCAAGAGGATTCTGGTCACCGGAGGGGCGGGCACGATCGGCTCGCACCTGGTGGACCTGCTGGTGGACAACGGGGCACGCGAGGTCGTGGTGCTCGACAACTTCGTGCGGGGTCGGACGGCCAACCTGGCCCGCGCCCTGCCGAGCGGCGTGGTGGAGGTCGTCGAGGGCGACATCCGCGACGTGGCCGCGGTGCGCAAGGCGACGGAGGGCGCGGAGCTGGTGTTCCACCTCGCCGCCATCCGGATCACCCAGTGCGCGGAGGAACCGCGGCTGGCGAACGAGGTCATGGTCGACGGCACCTTCAACGTGCTGGAGGCGGCCGCGGCCGCCGGGGTGGGCAAGGTGATCGCCTCGTCCTCCGCCTCGGTCTACGGCCTGGCCGAGCAGTTCCCGACCACCGAGCGCCACCACGCGTACAACAACGACACCTTCTACGGTGCGGCGAAGGCCTTCAACGAGGGCGTGCTGCGCAGCTTCCACTCCATGTACGGGCTGGACTACGTGGCCCTGCGCTACTTCAACGTGTACGGCCCCCGGATGGACATCCACGGGCTCTACACCGAGGTGCTGATCCGCTGGATGGAGCGGATCGCCGCGGGCGAGCCGCCGCTGATCCTCGGCGACGGCACCCAGACCATGGACTTCGTCCACGTCCGGGACATCGCGCGGGCCAATCTGCTGGCCGCGGAGTCCGATCTGACCGATGAGGTCTTCAACGTCGCGAGCGGGACCGAGACCAGCCTGCTCGACCTGGCGCTCGGGCTGCTGGAGGCGATGGGCGCGGACGGGCTGGTGCCCGAGCACGGACCCGCGCGGGCCGTGAACGGCGTCACCCGCCGGCTCGCGGACACCTCGCAGGCCGCGGAACGCCTCGGCTTCACCGCCGGGATCGACCTGCGCAGCGGGCTGCGGGACCTGGTCGACTGGTGGCGGGCCGAGCGGGCCGCCGACGCGGCCACCGCGAACGCCACCGCCAACGCCACCGCCAACGTCACCGCGAACGCCGCCGACGGGGCAGCCGGGGCGGCTCGATGAGCGCCCCGGACGCCGCTCCGGACGCCTCCGCCGCCCGGATCCCGGTGATGGTGCCCTGGCTCGGCGAGGAGGAGGCCAAGGCCGCGGCCGACGCGGTGCTCTCCGGCTGGGTGGCCCAGGGCCCCCGCGTCGCCGAGTTCGAACGGGCCTTCGCCGAGCGCGTGGGCGCCGAGCACGGCATCGCGGTGAGCTCGTGCACCACCGCCCTGCACCTGGCCCTGATCGCGCTGGAGCTCGGTCCGGGCGACGAGGTGATCGTCCCCTCCCTGTCGTTCATCGCGACCGCCAACGCGGTGCGCTACGTGGGTGCGCACCCGGTGTTCGCCGACGTCGAGGAGGCCACCGGCAACCTCACCCCGGCCACCGTGGACGCGGTCCGCACACCCCGGACGAGGGCGGTGCTCGCCGTCCACCAGGGCGGGGTGCCCGCGGACGTGCACGCGCTGCGCGCGGCGTGCGCCGACTGGGACGTGCCCCTGGTGGAGGACGCCGCCTGCGGCATCGGCGCGACGGTGGGCGGCAAGTCGGTGGGCCACGGCGCCCTGCTCGCCGCCTGGTCCTTCCACCCCCGCAAGGTGATCACCACCGGCGAGGGCGGCATGCTGACCACCGACGACGCGCAGTGGGCCGAACGGCTGCGCCGGCTGCGCGAGCACGGCATGAACGTGTCCGCCGCGCAGCGGCACGCGAGCAGCAAGCCGATCGCAGAGAGCTATCTGGAGGTCGGCTACAACTACCGGATGACCGACATCCAGGCCGCGGTGGGTCTGGTGCAGCTCGGCAGGCTGGACGAGATCGTGGCCCGGCGGCGCTCGCTCGCCGCCCGGTACGCGGAGCTGCTGGGCGCGGTTGCGGGCGTGCGCCCGGTCCGGGACCCCGGACACGGCCAGGGCAACTTCCAGTCGTACTGGGTGCTGCTCGCCGAGGACTTCCCGGTCGGCCGGGACGAGCTGCTCGCGGTGCTGTCGGAGGCCGGGATCTCGGCCCGGCGCGGCATCATGGCCTCGCACCTGGAGCCGGCGTACGCGGACCACGGCGCGGCGCCGCTGCCGGTCACCGAGCGGATCAGCCGCGACTCCCTGATCCTGCCGCTGTTCCACACGATGACGCGGGAGCAGCAGGACCGGGTGGTGGCGGTGCTGCGCGAACAGGCGGGCGGATGAGCGGCCCGCAGCGGCGGACCGAGGACCTGCTGATCGTCGGCGCGGGCGGGTTCGCCCGCGAGACCGCCCAGGCCGTACGGGACGCTGCCGCCGCGGCGGCGGCGTACGGCCGGGCCCCGCAGTGGCGGCTCGCCGGGCACCTCGACGACGATCCGGCCCTGCACGGCCGGGAGGTCGACGGGGTGCCGGTGCTGGGCGGCAGCCACCTCGTGCACGAACTGTCGGCCGCCCGGGTGGTGGTCTGCGCGGGCAGTCCGCGCGACTACGCCGTACGGGCCCGCCTGGTGCGGCGCCTGGGGCTGCCCGGGAGCCGTTACGCGACGGTGGTCCACCCCACGGCGGTGGTGTCGGGGTCCTCGCTGCTCGGCGCGGGTTCGGTCCTGCTCGCGCACAGCGTGCTGACGGCCGCCGTGCGCCTCGGGTCCCACGTGGCGGTGATGCCGCACGTGGTGCTCACCCACGACGACCGGGTCGGGGACTTCGCCACGCTCGCCTCGGGGGTCCGCCTCGGCGGCGGGGTCCGGCTGGGGCGCGGGGCGTACGTGGGCGCGGGCGCGCTGGTGCGCGAGGGCACCACGGTCGGCGCCTGGTCGCTGACCGGGATGGGAAGCACGGTCCTGGCCGATGTGCCGCCGGGTGAGGTGTGGGCCGGAAGCCCCGCCCGCCGGCTGCGCGAGGCGGGCGGTCCGGCGCTCGACGAGCTGCGGGCCGATGGCGAGGAGACGGCCGGCCGTTGGCCGGAGACACGGATGGGGAGCACATTCGCATGAACCAGATACCGCTGGTCGACCTGAAGGCGGCGCACGCCGAGGTCGCCGAGGAATTACGGGCGGGCTTCGACCGTGTGCTCGCCGACACCGCTTTCATCGGCGGTGCGGAGGTCCGCGCGTTCGAGCGCGAGTACGCCGAATTCGCCGGGGTCGGGCACTGCGTGGGTGTCGCCAACGGCACCGACGCCCTGGAACTCGCCCTGCGGGCGAGCGGGGTGGGCGTGGGCGACGAGGTGGTGCTGCCCGCGAACACCTTCATCGCCACGGCGGGCGCCGTCGCCCGGATCGGGGCCCGGCCGGTGCTGGTCGACTGCCTCCCCGACACCCTGCTGATGGACCCGCGGGCGGCCCTGGAGGCCGTCGGCAAGGCCACCCGCGCGGTGGTCCCCGTCCACCTCTACGGGCAGTGCGCCGACACCGCGGCGCTCGTCGCGGGGCTGCCGGCCCACGTGAGGATCGTCGAGGATGCCGCGCAGAGCCAGGGCGCGACCCGCGACGGCCGTTCCGCCGGCAGCGGGGGCATCGCCGCGACCAGCTTCTACCCGGGCAAGAACCTGGGGGCGTACGGCGACGCGGGCGCGGTGGTGACCGACGACGAGGGGCGCGCGGACCTGGTCCGGGCGCTGGCCAACCACGGCGGCGTGGCCAAGTACCGTCACGACGTGGCCGGGTTCAACAGCCGGCTGGACGGCCTGCAGGCCGTGGTCCTGCGGGCGAAGCTGGCCCGGCTGGCCGACGGGAACGCGGCCCGCAGGGCCGCCGCCGCCCGCTACGACGAGCTGCTGGGCGACCTCGCCGGCTCCGGACGGGTCACCCTGCCGGTCACGGCGGAGGGCAACGTCCACGTGTGGCACCTGTACGTCGTCCGGGTGGCCGGGGCGGACCGCGACGCCGTCGTCGGCAAGCTCAACGCCGAGGGCATCGGCGCGGGTGTGCACTACCCGGCCCCGGTGCACCTCACCCCGGCCTTCGGCCATCTCGGCCACGGCCGCGGCGACTTCCCGCACGCCGAGCAGGCGGCGGACCGGATGCTCTCGCTCCCCCTCTTCCCGCAGATCACCGCTGCCCAGCAGCAGCGGGTCGTGGACACGCTCCGCGACGCCCTGCGCTGACCCCTCGCGCTCACGCAAACAATGAGGTCCAGATGAACAGACGGACAAGGTTGCTCCGTTACGGTCTCTTCACCGTGGTCGCGGCCTTGATGGCCACGGTCATGCCGCCGGCGGCGGTGGCCGGTGCGGCCGATCCCTGCGGTCCCACCACGAACGCCATCGTGTGCGAGAACTCCAAGCCCGGCACGCCGATGGAGGACTGGTTCGCACCCAGCGCCTACGGCGACATCAAGGGCTTCCCGGCCCAGACGAGCGTCCAGGCCGGCGAAACCCTGCAGTTCAAGATCCAGTCGTCGACGGCGTACAAGGTCTCGGTCTACCGCCTCGGCCACTACGGCGGCACCGGCGCCCGCCTGATGTCGACCGCGGCCCAGGCGGCCCAGACGTACCCGGCAAACTTCGCGCCGGGCGGCAACCCGGCGGCCTGCGCCAAGAAGGCCGCCACCGGTCTGGTCGACTGCGGGAACTGGCCCGTCACCGCGACGTGGGCCGTGCCGGCCGACGCCGTGTCCGGGCTCTACGTCGTCAACTTCGACCAGGCGGACGGCAACGGCGTGATGCCCTACCCGTTCGTCGTCCGCAACGACTCCAGCCACTCCGACATCGTCGTGCAGACCAGCGACCAGACCTGGCAGGCGTACAACAACTACGGCGGCCAGGACCTGTACGACGGCGGCGGCCCCGCCCCGGACGGGCGGGCGTACGAGGTCAGCTACAACCGGCCCATGGACATCGGCGGGGACAACGGGATCTACGGTTCCGAGTTCCAGATGGTCGCCTGGCTGGAGCGCAACGGCTACGACGTGAGCTACATGTCCGGAATCGACATGTCGGTGCGCGGCGCGACCCTGATGCCCAACCACAAGGTCTTCATGTCCTCCGGGCACGACGAGTACTGGACCCAGGACCAGTTCACCAACGCCCTGAACGCGCGCCGGGCGGGGCAGCACCAGACGTACTTCGCGGGCAACGAGATCTTCTGGAAGACCCGTCTCGCCCCGAGCATCGACGGCGCGAACACCGCCAACCGGACGCTGGTCTCGTACAAGGAGACCAAGCTGTCCTTCCCGCAGCCGAACGGCATCCCCGACCCGAGCGGGATCTGGACGGGCACCTTCATGGACCCGGCCGGCGCCACCAACGGGCGGCCCTTCCAGCCGCAGAACCAGCTGACCGGTTCGATGTTCAGCGTCAACGGGTACCGCAGCGACGCGATCACCGTGCCCGGCACCTTCGCCAAGCAGCGGCTGTGGCGCAACACCACGGTGGCGAGCCTCACCCCGTCCCAGACGGCCACGTTCCCCGCCGGCACGCTCGGCTACGAGTGGGACAGCGACGTGGAGAACGCCAGCCGGCCCGCCGGGCAGATCCAGATGTCCTCCACCACCGTGGACATCGAGGACGGCAAGCTCCTGAAGGACTACGGCAACACGTACGGGAACGGCACCGCGACGCACAGCCTGGTCGCCTTCCGCGACCAGACCTCGCACGCGCTGGTCTTCGGCGCGGGAACGGTGCAGTGGTCCTGGGGCCTGACCAACATGCCCACCGGCAATCCGGACGACGCGGTGGTCACCGAGGACAAGCGGATGCAGCAGGCCACGGTGAACGTGTTCGCCGACATGGGCGTCCAGCCCAGGTCGCTGCAGAGCAACCTGGTCGCCTCCACCGCCTCCACGGACACCGTGGGCCCGGGCATCACGGTGACCAGCCCCGCGGCGAACGCGACCGTACCGGCGCTGCGGCCGGTGACCGTCACGGGCACGGCCACCGACACCGGCGGCGGCGTGGTCGCCCGGGTGGAGGTGTCCACCGACGGAGGGACGACCTGGAAGGCGACCACGGGCCTGGCGTCCTGGAGCTACACGTGGACCCCGACCGTGCAGGGCTCCGCGCAGATCAAGGTGCGCGCGGTCGACGACAGCGTCAACATCGGCGCCACCACCACGGTGCCGCTGACGGTGGGACCCCAGCAATGCCCCTGCACGGTGTGGCCCGCCGCGGCCGTACCGGGCACCGTCAACGCCGGTGACGGCAGCGCCGTCGAGCTCGGCGTGAAGATCCGGTCCTCGGTGGCCGGTTCGATCACCGGTGTCCGCTTCTACAAGTCCCCCGCGAACACCGGCACCCACACCGGCAGCCTGTGGAGCAGCACCGGCCAGCGCCTGGCCACCGGCACCTTCACCAACGAGACGGCCTCCGGCTGGCAGCAGCTGAACTTCGCCACCCCGGTCCCGGTCAAGGCGAACACCACCTACGTCGCCTCCTACTTCGCCCCGCACGGCGGCTACTCCTTCGACACCACCTTCGCCGCGGGCAGCGCGGGCCTCGCCCCGCTCACCGCGCTGAAGAGCGGCACGGACGGCGGCAACGGCGTCTACCGCTACAGCGGCACGGGCGGGTTCCCGTCCACCGCCTCGTCAGGCAGCAACTACTGGGTGGACGCGGTCCTGGACACCTCCACCGCGAGCACGGCCCCGCCCACCGTGACCGCCACCTCGCCTCAGTCCGCGGCCACCGGCACCCAGATCACCGCGGCCGTGACGGCCACCTTCAGCAACGCGATCGACGCGGACACCCTGGTGTTCTCGGTGAAGGACTCCGGCGGCGCGGCCGTACCGGGCACCAAGGTGCTGGGCGCGTCGAACAGCGCGACCTTCACCCCGTCCTCCGAACTGGCCCTGAACTCCACCTACACGGCGTCGGTCCAGGCCGCCGACCTGTGGGGCAACGCGATGGGCGCGCCGGTCACGTGGAACTTCACCACGAGCGCCAGTCCGCCGACGGTGAACTGCCCGTGCACGTTGTGGAACGGCGCGGCGACGCCGAGCAGCGCCAATGTGGGCGACGACGCCAACTCCGTGGAACTGGGCACCCGTTTCCAGTCCGCGGTGAACGGCTACATCACCGGTGTCACCTTCTACAAGGGCCCCGGCAACACCGGCACGCACACCGGCAGCCTGTGGTCCGCCTCCGGCACCCTGCTGGCGACCGGCACCTTCGGCAGCGAGACCCTGACCGGCTGGCAGCAGCTGCAGTTCGCCACGCCGGTACCCATCACGGCGGGCACCACGTACGTGGCCTCCTACCACGCGCCGAACGGCAACTACTCGGTGGACGGCGGCTACTTCACCGGTGCCCACCGCTCCTACCCGCTGGTGGCCCCGGCCGACGCGGCCGGCAGCGCCAACGGGCTCTACAAGTACGGGGCGGCCACGGTCTTCCCCTCGAACACCTTCGGCTCGGTGAACTACTGGGTCGGCCCGGTCTTCACCACCACCGCCCCGGTCGCGGCGCAGGCCGGGCCGTCCACGGAGGTGAGCGGGCAGTGAGCACCGTCAGCGTGGTGATCCCCTGCTACAAGTACGGCCACTTCCTGGCGGACTGCGTCAAAAGCGTGCTGGACGAGCAGGAGGGCGTGGACGTCCGGGTACTGATCATCGACGACGCCTCGCCCGACGACTCCGCGGAGGTCGCCCGCGCACTGGCGGCCTCCGACCCGCGGATCGAGGTACGGGTCCACGAGAGCAACAAGGGCCACATCGCCACCTACAACGAGGGCCTGCTGGAGTGGGCCGACGGGGACTACGTCGCCCTGCTGTCGGCGGACGACCGGCTGGTCCCCGGGGCCCTGGTGCGGGCGGCGGCCCTGCTCGACGCCCATCCGGAGGCGGGGTTCTGCTACGGCAGGCCGCTGCGCTTCCGGCACGGCGGGCCGCTGCCCGCGGCCCGTACCCGCAGCACCGGATCGGTCGTCTACCCCGGACGGTGGTGGCTGGACCGGCGGTTCCGGGAGGGCACCGGGTGCATCACCTCACCCGAGGTGGTCGTCCGCACCAGCCTCCAGCGCAAGGTCGGCGGCTACGACCCCCAGCTGCCGCACGCCGGTGACATCGAGATGTGGATGCGGCTCGCGGCGCACGCCGACGTGGGCTACGTCCAGGGGGCCGACCAGGCCTTCTACCGGGTCCACGGCAACAACATGTCCACCACGGACTTCGGCGGGCAGCTCGACGACCTGCGCCAGCGCCTCGTCGCCTTCGACTCGGTGCTGGACAAGTGCTCCGGGCTGCTGCCGGGCTCCGACCGGCTGGCACTGTCGGCGCGCACCCGGCTCGCCCGGTACGCACTGCGGCGCGCCTACCGGGCGTACGACCGGGGCCGCACCGCGGTGGTGCCGGTCGACGAGCTCGTGGAGTTCGCCGCGGAGTGCCTGCCCGAGGACTACACCTCGCTGGCCGAGTACCGGGCGCTGCTCAGGCGGCGGCGCATCGGGGCGCGCACCATGCCCTACCTCCAGCCGCTCGTGCTGTCGGCCGTGGCCGACCGGGGGCGCGAGTGGCTGTGGTGGCGGTCCTGGAAGCGCCGAGGGATCTGATGATCCGCCCCGTGCGTTCAGCGGGTCGCCCCGGCGAGGGGCGCCCGCTCGGGCTCCTCGGCCCGGACCACCGGACCGGCGTCGGCGGCAGTGCGCCGGCGCCGGCTCCGGCTCCGGCGTGTCAGGAGCCGGTCGGTCCACAGGGCCGCGACCACGCCGCCGACGCCGCCCAGCAGGGCGGCCCCGGCGAGGCCGCGGCTCTTGTTGCCGGTCTGCACCACCGCGGTGGGCGGCACCAGGAGCGTCACGCTCATCCGCGCGGCGTCCGGAACGCCCTGCTGCGTCTGCAGGTCGGTGAGGTGCTTGGTGTAGACCTCGATGATCTTCCGGACGGCCGCGTCGGCGGCGGCCGGCCCGGCCTGCTCCGCCTGGATCTGGAGCGAGGGGATCAGGTAGCGAGGGGTGACGCTGGTTCCGCTGTTGCGCGGGATCAGCCGGTAGGTGCCGTGCACTCCTGCGGTGCGGAGCTCGTCGGCACCGGCGGGCGAGTCCAGCTGCTGCACCGCGGCGTAGGAGACGGCGGCGAGCGGCGGCTGCAGATTGGCGAGCTGGTTGGGCTGGGTGTCCGTCACCGGCGGCTTCAGTACGACGATCGCCGTGCTCAGGTACGTCCGGGTGGGGTGCAGGACCTGCCACGCTCCGGCGGCCGCGAGCACCGCCGCCACGACCAGGACGTACCAGCGCCGACGCAGCGCACGGACCAACTCACCAGGCGACACAGGGATTCCTTCCGTTGTGACCGATCTTTGCAGGACATGGGTAGGCCCGCCATCAATTGCGGCCTGTCCGGGGGGTGTTCATGAGCATCGGTGAGATCGTGGCGGTGCTCCGGCGCCGCTGGTACGTGATGGTGCCGTTGACGCTGATCAGCCTGCTCGCGGGGGTGCACCTGTTCCGTTCGGTGCCGGTGGCCTACCAGTCGGAGAGCTCGGTGGCGCTGCTGGACTCCACCGCGGTGGCCGAACTGGCCCCCGCCTTCGGCAATCCCATCGCGAACGCCGGCGGTTCGCTGGTGGTCACCGCGGACGTGCTGATCAGGACGCTGTCGGGGACGGACGCGGCGCGGGACCTGCAGGGCATCGGTGTGACCGATCCCTACACGGTCGGGTTCGCCGCGAACACCTCGGGACCGATGCTGACGCTGTCCGTCACGGGCACCGACCGGACGAAGGTGCTGGAGGAGACCAACAAGCTGACGGCGTTCGCCGGGGAGACGCTCAACGCGCTCCAGGCCGCGGCCAAGGTCAAGCCCGCGTACATGGTGCAGACGGCCCCGGTGGTGCTGCCGCAGACGCCGGTGCCGCAGATGAAGAGCCGCTACCAGCAGGTGCTGGGCGTCGTCATCCTGGGCACCACGGCCGCCTTCACCCTCTCCTTCCTGACGGACAGCCTGCTGGCGACGCTGCGGCGGCGTCGCTCGGCCTCGGACGCCCCGGCGCGGGGGCGCGGCCGCCGCAAGCCCTGGGGGCGGCAGCTGGACGCGACCGCCCTGCTGAGCTGCTACCTGGCGCTGGCCTTCTTCATCCCCTCGAACCTGACCCTGCCCGGGATGGGCGGTGTGGGCACTCCTGCCAACGTGTTCGCGCTGCTGTGCCTGTTCTGGTACCTGGCGGCGTGGATCACCGGCCGGCTGCGGCCGGCCCCCGGCACCCGGCTGCCGCGGGTGGTGATGTGCCTGCTGGCCTTCTCCGTGCTGGCCTCCTACCTCGCGAACGCGATGCGCGGCAGCTCGCACAAGGAGATCCTGGCGGCGGACCGCGGGCTGATCGGACTGCTCGTCTGGGTGTCCCTGGTGGTGCTGGTCTCCGCGGGGATCCAGGACCGGGCCCGGCTGGACGTGCTGCTGCGCCGGGCCGTGGTGATGGGCACGATCGTGGCGGCCGTCGGCTTCTACGACTTCTTCACCGCGACGAACATCGCCGACAGCATCTCCATCCCGGGCCTCCAGTCCAGCGTCGCCCAGATCACCACCCTGGACCGGGGCTCCTTCACCCGGCCGCGGGCCACCACGGCGCAGCCCCTGGAGTTCGGCGGGATGCTCGCCATCCTGCTGCCCTTCGCCGTGCAGCAGGCCTTCGATCCGGTACGGGGGCACCTGCGCGCCTGGCGGCGCTGGGGTCCGGTGGTGCTCATGGGCGGCGCCCTGCCGCTGACGGTGTCGCGGACCTCCATCATCGGGGCGCTCATCGTGGTGCTGGTGATGGTGCTGCGGTGGAAGCCGGAGCGGCGGTGGGCGGCGATCGGTCTGCTGATGGGCTCGGTGGCCTGCTTCAAGGTGATCATCCCGGGGCTGATCGGCACCATCACCGCGCTCTTCGCCTCGTTCGTGACGAACTCCGACAGCAGCACCCAGGCCAGGACCGTCAAGTACAGCGCGATCGTCCCCTATCTCGGCGAACGGCCGCTGTTCGGCCGGGGCTTCGGGACCTTCCTGCCCGAGCTGTTCTTCTTCACCGACAACCAGTACATGCTCACCCTGGCGGAGATGGGCCTCGTGGGGCTGCTCGCGCTCCTGGTCCTCCTGTTCACCGGGATCCACCAGGGCGGTGCCATCCGCAGGCTGGCCCGCACCGAGTCCGACCGGGAACTGGGGCAGGCGTTCTTCGCCTCGGCCCTGGTCTCGCTCGTCATCGCCGCCACCTTCGACGCCCTCAGCTTCCCGATGTTCGCCGGGGTGTTCTTCCTGACGATCGCCGCCGGAGGCAGCTACCTCGGGTTCATCCGGCGCGCCGCGCCGGAGCCCGCAACCGTGGAGTCCCCATGCAGTTCAGTCAGCCGGCCGCCCGCCGACCGCATCCGGGTACCGGCCCCGTAGCGGTCCTCGTCGTCACCTGGAACAGCGCCCCGGTGCTTGCGGAGTTCCTCGCCTCGCTGCCCGAGGGCATGGCCGGGCTCGACTGGCGCCTGGTCGTCGCCGACAACGACTCGGCCGACGGCACCGTGGAGCTGATCCGTTCCCTGGCCCCGGACGCGACGGTCGTCCAGACCGGCCGCAACGCGGGGTACGCGGCCGGGGTGAACGCCGCCCTGGCGGCCGCCGCCGAGTGGGAGGGCGGCTTCGGGGCTGCCCTGGTCTGCAATCCGGACGTCCGGATGAGGCAGGGCTGCGCCAAGGTGCTCGTGGACGCGCTGGGCTCCGCGGCGCCCGGTGGCGGCCGGGTCGGGATCAGCGTCCCGCTGCTGTACGAGGAGGACGGCCGTACGCTCCTGCTCTCGCTGCGCCGGGAGTCCCTCGTGACGCGGGCGCTCGGCGAGGCGGTGCTCGGCAACCGCCGGGCCGGGCGGTTCCCGCGGTGGAGCGAGATGGTCACCGATCCGGCCGCGTACGAGCGGGCGACGGTCGCGGACTGGGCGACCGGTGCGCTGATGGCCCTGTCCGGGGAGTGCCTCGAAGCCTGCGGGGCCTGGGACGAGTCCTTCTTCCTGTACTCGGAGGAGACCGAATACTGCCTGCGGGCCCGCGACCGCGGCTTCGTGACCCGGCTGGAGCCCGCGGCCACGGCCACCCATCTCGGCGGCGACTCGCAGGTGTCGCCGCGGCTGTGGACCCTGCTGACGCTCAACCGGGTCCGGCTCTACGGGCGCCGGCACGGGGCCGCGGCGACCGCCGCGTTCCGTGCGGCCGTACTGCTCCGGGAGACCTCCCGGGCAGCGCTCGGCCGGCCCGCCAGCCGGGCGGCCGCCCGCGCCCTGGCCGGCCGCCGCGCCCTGCGGGCCACGCCCGGGCCGTGATGACCCTCAGACCGCGGGCGGCCGGATTCCGGCGAGCTTGTCCGGGTTGGTGATCGAGAAGACGTGGGCGATCCGGTCCCCTTCGGGGGACAGGTCCACCACGACGACGGCCAGCGGGCTGCCGTCGGCGAGGACGAGGGCGCCGGGGTCGCCGGCCACCCGGCGGTGGCGGAGGTCGAAGCCCTGCGCCGGCAGGGCGCCGGCGACGGCCATGAAGACGGCCGCGACGCTGTCGCGGCCGCGGACAGGGTGCAGGCTGACCGCGGGGCCCTTGCCACCGCCGTCGGTCCAGAGCGTCACATCGGGTGCGAGGAGTTCGAGGAGCGTCCGCAGGTCGCCGCCGAGCGCGGCCGCGGCGAAGCGCTCGGTGACCTGCGCGTGCAGGTCCGCCCCGGGCCGGTGCCGGGGCCGGCGGGCGTGGACGTGGCGGCGCGCCCGGGTGGCGAGCTGGCGGACGGCCGTCGGCGAGCGGTCCAGGATCCGCGCGATCTCCGGGTGCGCGAATCCGAACACCTCGTGCAGGACGAACACGGCGCGTTCCAGCGGGGACAGCGTCTCCAGGACGACGAGCAGGGCCATGGACAGTGCCTCGGCCCGCTCGGCCCCCGCGGCAGCATGATCGTCGGCGGCCGTCAGCGGCTCGGGCAACCACGTGCCCACGTAGCTCTCCTGACGGCGACTCAATTCGGCCCGCCGCGCGAGCGCCTGGTTCACGGCGATCCGCACCAGGTACGCGCGGGCGTTCTCGACGGGCTCGGCGTCGGGCCTGCGGTGCCGGGCGGACCAGGCCAGCCACACGTCCTGGAGCACGTCCTCGGTGTCGGCGACGGTGCCCAGCATGTTGTAGACCACCGAGAAGAGCAGTTCGCGGTGGCCGAGGAAGCGGTCGGTGACGGAGTCGACCGGGTGGGGCGGCGGCGTGGCGGTCATGCGTCCTCCTTGTCTGCCATGACCGAAGAGGTCCCCGGGGCCGGGAGTGTGACACGGGGCGGCCCGGATGTGAGGCCCGTCACGGCGCCCCGCCGTGACGTCACAGCCGGAGGCCGCTGCGCCCTCTGTGGTGATGTCCGGGGAGGAAGGGCCTTCCCGGCACGCTGGAGGAGGACCTTTCATGCGTACACGGATCCACGGCGTCCGCGTCTTCGACGGCGAGCGCAGTGCCGGTGTCCGGGACGTGATCCTGGAGGACGACCTCGTCGTGGCGGTCTGCGCCCCCGAGGCCCGCGACGCTTCCGGGCCCGCCGATGCCGAGGTCGACGGCCGGGGCAGGACCCTGCTGCCGGGGCTGATCGACGCGCACACCCACGTCTTCGACGGCAGTCTCGCCGAGGCCCTGCGCCACGGGGTCACCACCGAGATCGACATGTTCTGCCTGCCGCGCCCCCTCGCCCGGCACCGGCGGCTCGCGGCCGGCCGCGACGACGTCGCCGATCTGCGCAGCGCCGGCACGCTGGCGACCGCACCCGGCGGCCACCCGACCCAGCTGCTCGCCGCGCTGACCGGCACGCTGCTCGACCCGCGGGACGTGACGGAGATCGACTTCGTGACCGCTGCGGCGCAGGCCGCGGACTTCGTGAAGGCGCGGCTCGCCGAGGGCAGCGACTTCCTCAAGCTCGTCATCGACGACGGGACGGTGCACGGCGACGATCTGCCCGTCATGTCCCCGGCGGTCGCGGCCGCCCTGACCTCGGCCGCCCGTGCGGCCGGGCTCCGGGTCGTCGCGCACGCGGTCACCGCCGCCGACGTGGTCACCGCACTCGACGCGGGGGTGGACGGGCTCGCCCACGTGTGGGCCGACCTCGGCCCGGACGACGCGGCTTCCGGGCGCCTCGCCCGGCGCGTACGCGACCAGGGCGTGTTCGTCGTGTCCACGCTCGCGTACTTCGAGGCGGTCGACGCCCAGGCGGCCGGGGGCGCGGCCTGTGTGCCCCCCGGCCGGTACCCGGCCGCCGTCGGCGCGCTCCGCGCGCTGCGCGAGGCCGGCGTCCCGCTGCTCGCCGGAACGGACGCCACCCCGTTCGCGCCCGCCCACGGCGCGGGCCTCCACCGTGAACTGGCGCTTCTCACGCGGGACGGCGGGCTGCGCCCGCAGGAGGCGCTGACCGCCGCGACGGTCCTGCCGGCCCGCCACTTCGGGCTGGCCGACCGGGGCCGGATCGCCCCGGGGCTGCGTGCGGACCTGCTGCTCGTGGAGGGCGACCCCACGCACGGGGTCCGGGCCCTGGGCGCGATCGCCGCCGTCTGGCGCCGCGGGATCCGGCAGGCCCGCTGAGCCCGGGCCCGCCCCCCGCCGCGTTCCGTCACCGCTTCCGGAAGGACCACACCCATGCCCCACGAACGCTTCGTCCTCCTCGATGCGGGAGAGGCCCGGCCGGGCCGGATCCCGCTGCCGCCCGCCTTCTCGGTGAAGGCGGCCACGGGGGACACCGAGGGACGCTTCTCCCTCCTCGAAGTGGTACTGGCGCGGGAGATCCCCCGCCACACCCACCACGGCGCGGACGAGGGCGTGTACGTGCTCGACGGCGAGCTCCTCGTCGACATCGGGCACCGCTCCCAAACCCTGACCGCCGGGCAGTTCGTACTGCTCCCCCACGGCGTACCGCACGCGCTGCGTCCCGGTCCCGGCGGGCCGCCGCGGGTCCTGCAGATCTCCTCGCCGGGCGGCTGGGAATGCTTCGTCGAGGACATGATCGAGGCCGGGCCGCGGCTCACCGTGGGGGGCGGGCTGGACCCGGCCCGGCTGAACGTGATCGCCGGGCGGCACGGCATCACGTACGAGGAACCGTCGCCCTAGGTAGATGTGCTGCCCGCCGCTCCGTCCCAACGGGTCCAGAAGCTGTCCGGGTTGACCAGGTAGCGGACGGTCGCCCGGGGCAGGTGGCGCACCTCGTGGCGGCGCCCGTAGCGGCGGACGAGTTCCCAGTCCTCGCGGGGCAGCACCTCGGGGGTGCGGCGCAGCCGGCTGAAGTACAGGGAGCGGTTGCGCCGCGCCACGAAGGCGTTGGTGTCGAGGAAGGCCTCGTGTGCGGCGCGGCGGCGGTCGAAGGGCACGGACAGGACGTCCCGGTCCGTGCCGTCGGGCAGCACCCTGCGCAGGGCGGTGTAGACGGCGTCGGGCCCGCCGGGCGGCTCCAGCGCGGCCAGGGCCTGTTCCAGGTGGTCGGGCTCCCACAGGTTGTCGTCGTCGAGGAAGGCCACGTAGCGCGATCGTGTCAGCCGGATGCCGACGTTGCGCACGACCCCGGCGGTCGCCGTGTTGCGGGCCAGGGACACCGCGAACAGCCTTGGGTCCTCGGGCAGTTCCGGCAGTCCGGCGCCGTCGTCGACGACGATGACCACCTGGTCGCGGGCCGTCTGGCCGAGGGCACTGCGCACGGCCGCGCGCAGTGCCTCGGGGCGCCGGTGGGTGGGGATGACGGTGGCGACCAGGGCGGCCGGGGGCTCGCCGAGGACGGCGCCGAGCCGGCGGGTCTCGGCGTCCTCGAAGCGGCGCAGCCGCAGGGCCGAGGGGGCCAGCAGGACCTTGTTCCTGGCTTCGAAGAGAACGAGCCAGCCGAAGGTCCGCTTGAGCAGTTCCCAGGGGGCCCGCGCGATCCGGCGCATCATGTCCTGTCGGTCCTCTCGGTGGTCAGGAGGCGGGTGGGGGCTCGACGGGTCTGCCGTCGGACATGCGGTTGCCCTTCCACACGTTTCCGGCGCCGCCCGCGTTCCAGGCGGTGGCCGTGCCGTAGGCCCCGCTCGCCGGGTGGTACTGGGTGGAGAAGACGTTGTCCGTGACCTGGATGCCGGTGGCGCCCGGGCCGCCGCCGTAGAGGGCGTACGCTCCCCCGGCCAGCCAGTTCCCTTCGACGACCACGGAGGAGACCACTCCGGTGTCGGCGAACAGGCCGACGGCTGCGGTGGCGCCCTTGTCCACCGCTGTGGAGTTCAGCAGCGTGTTGCGGCGGATGGTCAGCCGGCCCTTGTTGCCGCCGCCGCTGATGACGGCGTCGGTGTGCTGCCATTCGCCGCCCTGGTTGCGGAAGGCGACGAGGTCGTGGACGTAGTTGTCGTGCAGGTCCCCCTGGCCCATGGACAGGGCGTTGCCGAAGACCGAGATGTCGCACCAGCCGACCTCGATGGAGCTGCCGCCCATGTTCGATACGGCGTAGTTGACGCCTCCGTTGTCGGGGCCCTTGCCCGGGACGGCGGTGATCGTGGTGTGCAGGACCTTCAGTCCGCTGAAGCCGGGGCGCAGGTTGATGCCCCACCAGTTGGTCGACGTGATCCGGCTGTCGATGACGGTGACGTCGTTGGCGTAGATGTCGAGGGAGCCGCGGATGTCCCAGCCCTTGATGACCATGCCGTCCTTCTTGACGGACATGTTCCCGGTGTCGTGCCGTTCCAGGTCGATGCGCGGGCCGGTGGTGCTCGCGTCGGGGAACCCGCAGGTGCCGGGCGAGGTGCAGGGCGGGGCGGAGCTTGCCGGCGGCGGTTCGCCCGTCCCCGGCGAGGCGGTCGGGGACGGCGGGGCGGAGGTGGCCGGCGGGCTCGACGGTGCGGGCGGCGCCGTGGCGGAGGGTGCGGCGCTCCCGGTGGCGCCGGGCGCCGCCTCGTGCTCGTTCATGGCGGTGCGGTCCGCCCGGTAGAGGGTGAGGACGACGGCCAGGACCACTCCGGCGAGCAGCCATGCCGTCAGGCGCCTTCGGTGCTGTGTCACGGCTGCCTATCCCTTGAGTAATGCGCGGCCGGGCAGGACGCACAGGACGTAGCAGAGGGTGCCGGCGGCTCCGGTGGCCAGGAGCGCGAGCACGCTGTCGCCCAGGTACCGCTCCAGGAGGAGGAGTACGGCGGCCATCACGACGCCGCCGAGGAGCGGCCAGGCGCAGGCCCGGGCGACGGTGCCCAGGCGGATGCCCCCGCGGTGCAGGGCGAGGAGGAACACCGGGACCACGACGACTCCGGCGACCAGCACGTGCCCCTGGGCCACCCCGACGATCCCGCCGCCGCGGGCGCCGATCACGAGGACGGGGATCAGGATGATCAGCCAGAGTCCCTGGACGCCGATGAGCGAGCGGCGCCGACCGATGGCCACCAGGCAGTCGTAGGCGAGTTCGCAGCCGATGCGGACCAGACCGAGGGCCATCAGCCAGGGCAGGGCGCGGGCGGCGGGCAGCCAGCGTTCACCGTAGACGAGCTCCACGACGGGGGCCGCGAGTGCGGCGAGCAGGACGCAGATCGGTACGGTGCCCGCCATCACGACGCCGAGCGCCCGGCTGAAGCCGGCGGCCAGCGCCTGCGGGGAGTCGGCCAGCCGGGAGAAGCCCGCGAAGGAGACCCGGCGGGCGGCTTCGGAGATGATGCGTACGGGCCAGCCGGAGATGTTGAAGGCGAGCACGTAGAAGCCGAGGGCCAGGGGGTCCAGGACCGATCCGACCACCATGGTGTCCACGTTGACCACGCCGAGGGCGAGCATGCTGGCTCCGGCGAGCGGGAGCCCGAACCGGAGCAGTGCGCGGGCCTGTTCCCGGTCCCAGCCGAACTTCAGGGTGCCGGGCGCGGCGATGCAGCAGCCGATGAGCGCGGCCACGTTCCCCACCACGGAGCCCCAGGCGAAGCTCATCGCGCCCCAGCCGTCGATGGCGAGCAGCAGGGTGACTGCGGTGCTGAGCACGAAGTTGAGGCCGTCGACGGCCATCCGCCTGCCCTGCGCGAACTCCCGGGTGAGGAAGCCGGCGGGGACCTGGGAGAGCCCGTCGAGGATGACGCACAGGCACATCACCCGCAGGACGCCGGAGGCCTCGGGCGAGCCGAGCACCTCGGCCACCGCGGGGGCCACCGCGAACAGCACGGCGTACAGCAGGCAGCTGGAGGCGGCGCTGAGGGTGAGGACGGTCGGGGCGAAGCGGCGCGGGTCGCCCTCCCAGCGCACGATGGCCAGCGAGACGCCGAGTTCGTTCGCCGAGAGGAGGACGAGCAGGACGGTCTGGGCGATGCCGTACACGCCCCAGGCCTCGGGCCCGAGGAAGAAGCGGGCCAGGATGATGCCGGTCGCGAAGTTGCCGAGGCGCATGACCACGGTGTTGATGAGGCTCCACTTGGCCGCGGAGCCGACCTTGCGCCCCAGCGAGGGCGCCGCCGGGGTGGTGCTCTCGGTGTCCGCCGCGGGGCCGGTCACGGCGATCCGGGCGTACGGGAGCCGGCCGCGCCGGAGCCGGCCGGCTGGGCGACGGTCATGCGCAGGGTGGCCGTCGGGTCGCCGGCGCCGTCCGCGGCCGGTTCACCGCCCTCGACGCCCTCGCCGGGGGCGGGCCGGTGCCTGCCGGGCGAGGACCGCCTGCGCTTGCGGGCCTCCACGAAGAAGGTCGCCACCAGGCTGAGTACGAAGCCCAGCGCACCCGCCATGACCAGGAACTGGAGCCTGGCCTTGGTCTGCGCCTCCGGCTTCTGCGGGGGCACGATCGTCGCCATCCGGATCATGGCGTCGGGCGTCACCGACTGCTGGGTCTGGAACTCCAGCAGCCGCTTCTCGGCGTAGGTGGTGAGGATCTCGTCCGACTTCAGCACCGCGGCCGGATCGGTCCCCTCGACGCTGAGCCACATGTAGGGGCCCAGCGCGTTGTCGGCGATCTTCGCCTCGTGCACCCCGGTGAGGCCGAGGGACTTGAGGTCGGCCTTGGCGTCGTCGGAGTTGAGGTTGCGGGCCAGGCCGTCGGCCATCCCGGTGAGCGAGGCCTGGGTGCTCAGGAAGGGGTTGCCGTCGAAGGCCACCGTGGCCTTCTTCGAGTTCAGCAGGGTCACCGTGCTCTGCGACCGGTACTCCACCGGCACCAGCAGGTACACGCCGGCGGTGAGCGCCGCCGTGATCAGCAGTCCGGGCAGCAGCACGTACCAGCGTCTGCGCATGACCCGCCAGATCTCCGCGAGATCCATGGTCTTCCCCTTCGCCTTGCGTTTACAGCACGTGCTGTCGTTCGGTGGCCGCCTCGCGCGGGACGAGGTCGGTCGGGCGCGGCCGGGTGTGCGCGGGCGGGCCGTCGAGCAGGACCGCGGCGATGCGCTCGCTCGCCCGGCCGTCCCAGAGTGCGGGGCAGCGCGGCGCGGGCGGATGCTCGAGGACCCGGTTCACGGTGGCCGTGATGCGCTCCGGGTCCGTGCCCGCCAGCACGTTCGTGCCCTCCTCGACGGTGATGGGGCGCTCCGTGTTCTCCCGCAGGGTCACGCAGGGCACCCCGAGCGCGGTGGTCTCTTCCTGGATGCCGCCCGAGTCGGTGAGCACCACGCGGGCGGAGTCCTGCAGCGCGATGAAGTCGAGGTATCCGGCGGCCGGGACCAGCCGGATGCCGCCGGGTACGCCCAGTTCGGCCAGCCGCTCGGCGGCCCGCGGGTGCACGGGCAGCAGCAGCGGACAGCGGTCGGCGATCTCGCCCAGGGCCTTGAGCAGGCCGCGCAGCGCCCCGGGATCGTCCACGTTGGCCGGCCGGTGCAGGGTGACCAGGCCGTATCCGCCGCGGGTGAGCCCGTACCGGTCGAGGACGTCGGACTGCCTGGCCCGGTCCAGGTTGGCGAGGAGAGTGTCGATCATGACGTTGCCGACGACGTGGATCTGGTCCTCGCGGTAGCCCTCCGCCCGCAGGTTCACGGCGGCGTCGGGCGAGGGCGCCAGCAGGTAGTCGCTGAGCCGGTCGGTGGCGACCCGGTTGACCTCCTCGGGCATGCTCCAGTCCCGGCTGCGCAGCCCGGCCTCCACGTGGGCCAGCAGCGGGCCGGCCTTCGCGGTGACCAGGGCGCAGGCCAGGGTGGAGTTGATGTCGCCGACCACCACGACGGCGTCCGGAGCCAGTTCGTCGATCAGCGGCTCGAAGGCGGCCATCACCCGGCCGGTCTGCTGGGCGTGGCTGCCGGATCCGGCCCCCAGGTACCGGTCGGGCGGCCGGATGCCGAGGTCGCGGAAGAACACGTCGTTCATGGACGCGTCGTAGTGCTGTCCGGTGTGGACGAGGATCACCTCGGCGCCGCGGCGCTCCAGTGCGTCCATCACCGGTTTGATCTTCATGTAGTTGGGCCGGGCGCCGGCCACGCAGACGATTCTGGTCACGGGGTCAGAGCACCTCCACGGTGGGTCCGGAGACCCGGTTGCGGCAGTCGAGTACGTAGGAGGCGTGCTCGGTGACCATCTGGTAGTCGAAGGAGTCGTGGTCGGTGAGCAGGACGACCACGTCGGCGGCCGCCAGCTCCTTGCGGGTCGGCTCGACCCGCACCAGGCGGGCGTCGACCTTGATGCTCTCCACCACGTGGGGGTCGGCCGCGCGGACCTTGGCCCCCATGTCGAGGAGCAGCTGGGCGATGCGGACGGCGGGCGACTCCCGGGCGTCGCCGGTGTTCTTCTTGTAGGCGAGGCCCAGCAGCAGGACCTTGGAGCCGTTGACCGAGCGGCGTTTGGCGTTGAGCGCGTCGATCACGCGGCGCGTCACGTACTCGGGCATGTGGTTGTTGATGTCGTTGGCGAGTTCGACGAAGCGGAAGTTCTGGCCGAGCTCGCGCTGCACCCGCCAGTTGAGGTAGGAGGGGTCGATCGGCAGGCAGTGGCCGCCGACGCCCGGGCCGGGGGTGAACTTCATGAAGCCGAAGGGCTTGCTGGACGCCGCCTCGATGGCCTGCCAGACGTCGATGTCCAGGTGGCGGGCGAACATCGCGATCTCGTTGACGAGGGCGATGTTCAC
Organism: Streptomyces sp. NBC_00029; assembly: GCF_045160505.1. Taxonomy (NCBI): domain Bacteria; kingdom Bacillati; phylum Actinomycetota; class Actinomycetes; order Kitasatosporales; family Streptomycetaceae; genus Streptomyces; species Streptomyces sp. NBC_00029. The sequence goes on along the minus strand of NZ_CP108292.1, from coordinate 6,936,980 downwards.
GTGGCGGAAGGTGTTCTCCAGCAGTTTGGCCAGCTCGGCCTCCTTGGGGGAGCGCACCGGCACGGTGGTGTCGACGAGGTCCCCGTAGAAGGCCTCGACGGCCTTCAGCGAGCGGGCGTCGACGCCGGAGACCACCTTGGGGGTCTGCTGGAAGCCCCAGACGGTGTTGCCCGGGTCGATGCGTTCGGGGCTGTAGCCGAGGTGGAAGTCCTCGCCCGCGGTGAGCCCGGAGCCGTCCTCCAGGATCGGTGCGAACAGCTCCTCGGTGGTGCCCGGGTAGGTGGTGGACTCCAGGATCACGGTGGCACCCGGGCGCAGGAAGCGGGCCAGGGTGTGCGCCGACTCCTCGATGTAGCGCAGGTCGGGAGCCCCGTCCTGTAAGGGCGTCGGGACGGTGACGACGGCGACGTCGAAGCCGCCGCAGTCCCGGGCCAGTTCGCTGGCGCGGTAGGTGCCGCGCGCCAGCGCGCGGGCCAGCCGTTCGGAGGAGACGTCCTCCACGTACGACTCACCGGCGGCGAGGCTCTTGACCCGCCGGGAGTCCACGTCGTAACCGATCACCTGGTGTCCGACCTCGGCGGCCCGGATGGCCAGCGGCAGTCCGACGTATCCCTGTCCCACGACGACGACGCGCATCAGTAACTCCTGTTCGCGGAAGGGGCGGACGGTGTGCGGCGGATGAGTTCCCGGACCGTCATGACGAGGAAGGCGGCGTTGGTGGTGAGGTAGCGCCTGCCGAGTCGGCGCGGCTCCTGGAGGGTGCGGTAGAACCATTCGAGTCCCATCCGCTGCCAGACCAGGGGGGCCCGCTTGGTGATGCCGGCGAGGATGTCGAAGGAGCCGCCCACTCCGTGGACGACGTGGGCGCCGGTGCGCTTGCCGTAGCCGGCGGTGAAGATCTCCTTCTTGGGCGAGGTCATGCCGAGGAACAGCAGCCGCGCTTCGCTGTCGGCGATGGCGTCCGCGATCGACTCCTGGTCGCCGTCGCCGAAGTAGCCGTTGCGGCTTCCGGCCACCCGGAGCTTGGGGAAGCGCTCGGAGATCTGCCCGAGCATCATCTCCAGGACGTCCTCCTGGGCCCCGAGCAGGTAGACGGGGATGTCCGCCACCTCGGCGGCGGCGAGCAGCCGCATGAACAGGTCGATGCCCGCGACCCGTTCGGGCAGCCGCACGCCCAGTACCCGGCCGGCCCAGACCACGGCCTGGCCGTCGGCCAGCACGAGGTCGCATCCGGCGACCGCCTCGGCGAGGAGGGGGTCGCGGCGCATGTTGACCAGCTTGGCGGCGTTGACCATGCCGATCTCGATCTGCTCGCCGCGGCGCACCGCGTCGAGGCAGCGCTGCACGGTCTCGTCCATGGTCAGCGGGTCCAGCGGGACCCCGAAGAGGGACTGTCGTCGTGTCATCTCTGGGGTCCCCCGAGCCAGGCGAAGAGCATCCAGCCGAACTCGTACGGACGGCACTCGCGGTCCACCGCGCCGGGGCGGAAGATCCGGTCGAGCGGTGCGAGCCGGGCGTGCGGGGCGACGCGGGTGGTGAGCCCGCGGGCGGCCCGGACGGCCTTCTTCGGGTCGCCGCGGTAGACCTTGCGCCAGGTGACGCCGAAGTCCTCGCGGATCATCGGCTCCCGCGGGGTCCCGAAGGGCCCGGCGAGTTCGGGCACGTCGGTCATCCAGCGCAGCCCGCGGCGGATGGCCGCGCCGAAGTCCGTACCGCCGGCCTCGGCCACGTCGAACAGGGCGGTGGGGGCCATCGCGTGCTGGTGGACGCTGTAGACCGGGTAGCCCTCGATCACGCCGCCCTCGCGGGCGTCGTAGTGCCACCACCACTGTCCGCCGTCGCCCTGCAGGTCGCAGATGCGGGCGGCGCAGGCGTCGGCGGCCGCGAGGGCCTCGAGGTCGTCGCCGCTCGCGTGCAGCCGGGCCAGTGCCTGCAGCGGATAGGTCTGGTCGGCGAAACAGGCCACGTGGGACCGGTAGCCGGGGACCAGTCCGGGCGCGGTGGCGTGCGGGAAGAGCGGGCTGTCGCCGACCCTCGCCGCCAGCAGCCGCTTCCGGGCCGCCGCGAGGCGCTCCTCCACGTCCACCACGGCGCGCGCGGCCGTGAGGGCGGAGAGCACCCAGGCCGCCTCGACCGTGTACTGCGGCCGGCCCGGTACGTCCAGCGCGGCCACCCGGTCGAGCGCGTCGGACAGTTTCGGATGTCCGGTCTCCGCGGCGGCCCAGGCGATGAGCGCCGCGTCGCCGAGGTTCACCACCCCCGCGAGCCGGTCCACGAGCACGCCCGTGAACTCGGCGGCGGAGCGCCCACCGAACAGCGCGCGCTGCCGGTCCTCGGGCAGGAAGCGGGCGCCCAGTGCGGTGATGGCCGCGTAGCGGGTGCTCGTTCCCCGCTGCTCCAGGCCGCGGGCGCCGTCGGGCGAGATGACTCCCGCCCTGGTGAACACGAAGTTCTCGGCCTCCGGCAGGTACATCGCGGGAAGCCCTGCCTCGGCCAGCGCGAGCAGCCGCTCGGCGAGGGCGTGCAGTGACGCGTCCTCGTCGGCCAGTGCCGCTAATCGTGTGATGGTCATCGGGTCCCCACCCCGAATCCCCTGGTGCTCCCCGCACCCCGTATGTCCGAGCTGTACGGCTCCAACACACCTACCCCCTCTGATCGTTCTCCTCGGACGGACCTGGCGGTCGTCACTCCGTGGAGGGGGACTGCGCATGACGGCCTCCGCGCCCGCGGCGATGTCACGCCACCGGCACGAACCGTCCGAAGGCTGCCGTCTGGATCCCCCCAGCGATGCCTCGGACCGGGACACGCGTGAACGGCAGTGCCCGCAGGCGCGGTGTGCCCGCGCCGGACATGGCAGTACCCTCGGTGCCCTCGTCGTACACAACCCCCCACTGAACATGGCCTGTTGCCTGCTCAGATCCCGTGTGCAGGGACACGTTATGCCCGCGGATGTTCGTTGATTGTGGTTTTGAGGAAATGCCGGTGCCCTAAATTGCCGACATTCCGTCAGGTTCGCTCGATGAGCGTGCCGTCCTTCTCCTCGTGCAGCGCTCCGGTGCGCGGGCACTCCCAGGTGCCCGCCTCGCCCTCGCGCTCCACCAGCCGGACTCCGGCCCGGCCGACCCAGCCGATCCGCCGGGCCGGCACACCCGCGACGAGCGCGAAGTCCGGCACGTCCCTGGACACCACGGCGCCGGCCGCCACGAGCGCCCAGCGCCCCACGCGCACCCCGGCCACGCACACCGAACGGGCCCCGAGCGAGGCCCCCTCGGCGACCACGACCCCGGCCGGCTCCCAGTCGCCGTCGCGCTTGATCGCGCCGTCGGGGTCGACCGCACGCGGGTAGAAGTCGTTGGTGAGCACCGCCGCGGGGCCGATGAAGACCCCGTCGCCGAGCTCCGCGGGCTCGTAGACGAGTGCGTAGTTCTGCAGCTTCACATGGTTGCCGATCCGTACGCCGGGCCCTACGTACGCCCCGCGTCCCACGATGCACCCGCGCCCGAGCCGGGCTTCCTCGCGGATCTGCGCCAGATCCCAGATCGTGGTTCCCTCACCGAGTTCGGCGCTCTCGTCGACCTGGGAGGAAGGCTGAATACGGACACTCACGGCGCGGTCCCCTAACGGCTGCGAGATGTACGGAAGCACACGTGCACGATGTACGGATGTACGGAGTGCGGGTGTACGAGGCGAGCATATGCGCCGACGGCCCGCTCCACCCGTGGATCAACCGACTGTTCACTCAACGCACTTGATCCCGTCCCGGCCGGCCGCGCCCCCCACCCGCCCTGACCTGCCCGATCCTGGTCGGTTCGGCGCATCGGCGGGGCGGAAAGGGGTGAAACCCGATCGCCCCCGGGGCGTTAGAGGGGTGGGCCGCCACTTCGCCCGCGGCGCAGTCGAGAGCACGAGGAGCACGATGACAGACCCGAAGCCGGCCGGACGTGGTCGGATGAAGCTGGCAGCCCGATGCCGGGTGGCCACGGAGGCCCCCGCCTTCGGGATGGTCGTCTTCTGCGCGATCCTCTTCAACGCCGCGTTGATGGGGGTGGAGACGTACAGCGGGCTCGCCTCGGAGTACCGGCTCGTGCTGCAGGGCGCGGAGAACTGCTGCCTGGCCCTGTTCACCCTGGAGATCCTGCTGCGCGTGGGCGCGTGCGCCGACCGGCCGAAAGCATTCTTCCGCGACCCGTGGAACCTCTTCGACCTCGCGGTCGTGGCCAGCGCCTTCATCCCGCTCGTCCGCGAGAACGCCACCCTGCTGCGGCTGCTGCGCCTCGCCCGCGTCCTGCGCACCGCCCGTTTCCTGCCGCACCTGCGCATCCTGCTGATCGCGGTGGGCCGCAGCCTGCCGGGCACCGCCAGCTTCCTGTTCATCGGCGCGCTGGTGCTGTACGTGTACGCCATGGTCGGGTGGGTCTGCTTCGCCGAGTCCGACCCCGGGCACTACGGCTCGGTGGGCCGCGCGATGCTCACGCTCTTCCTTCTGACCACGCTCGACGGCCTGACCGACGCGGTCCGCGCCGGGCTGCAGATCTCCCGGCTGAGCATCATCTACTACGCCTCCTACGCGCTGCTCGCCTCCTTCGTCCTGGTGAACGTGCTGATCGGCGTCGTCCTCAACTCCCTGGACGAGGCACGCGAGATGGAGGACGAGGCGAACCGCACCCCGGCGCCGGGCGCGGAGCCCGACGTACGGGCCAGGATCGCCACGGCCCGCCGTGCCCTGGACGAGATCGAGGCGAGCCTGCCGGTGCCGGGCGACCGGCCGGAGCGGCAGCTGGAGGCCTCGCACAGCGGGGTGTGAGGGGCTCGGCCCGGGCAGCAGGTCATCCCGCGTCGGTGGTGATCAGCCGGATGTTCCAGGTGCCGTCCGGGCACTCCTCGATGTTCCAGCCGCCCGGCCCGCCGCCCGTGAAGTCGGGGACCGTTTCGAAGCGCACGCCTTCGAAGCCGACCCTGCCGCGGAAGGCGGCCCCCGCGAAGTCCGCCGGCCCCTCGAACACGGCGCCGTTGCAGAGCAGCCCGCGCCCCCACGTCGCGGACGCGAAGGAGACGGGCCCGGCGAAGCCGGCCGCGCTCATCCCGGCCAGGCCGCCGAAGGCGGTGCGGGAGAAGTCCGCCGTACCGGCCACCTGCACCCCGTACAGATCGGCGGAGGCCTCCAGCACGGCCCGGCCGAAGGAGACGTCGTCCAGGAAGACCGCCTCCTTGAACCCCGCGGATCCGCGAAAGCGCGTCCGGCGGAACGTGGCCGCACGGTGGAAACGGCTCAGTCCGAAGTCACCGGCGTTCTGGAACACCGCGCCGTCGAGGGAGAGCGGCCCGCGGAAGGTGGCTCCGGCGAATCCGGCCCGGCCCCCGAACACGGCCCGGACGAAGGAGGCACGGTCCGCGAACTCGATGTCCGCCCGGTTCCAGTCGTCCACGAAATAGGCCCGGTCGAAGGACGCCGGCCCCACCCGGACGGGTCCCGGGCCGCGCGGCTCCAGCGCCGTGAGCAGCCGTGGGAGCAGGCCGTGGTCGAAGGTGGTCCCCCGGAAGTCCACCGGTGATCCCGGTGTCAGGGCGGCGAGGTGCTCCCGCTGCTCCTCGGCGCCCAGATGCGCCAGGCACCGCTCGTGGCCGGGCAGCCGGATCCCGATGCAGGCCCACGGCTCGGCCTCCGAGGCGTCGAGTCCGCAGGTCGGCCAGCCGACGGCCACGTCAAGGAGCGCGTCGGACTCCATCAGCACCTGCCCGAGAATCTCGACGAGAGGATGGTCGTCGGCGCAGACCCAGCCCTCGCCCCTGGCGCCCAGCCGCTCCAGGGAGATCCGGGCGGGGAACCCCATCAGGTCGCCCAGGTCCTCGTACAGGCGGTCGGAGACCGCGAGGACGAGGGATCCGGGGGATGCCGTCCGCCGCAGCAGTTCCGCGACCGCCGGCCGTCCCGCCAGCCGGCCCGTCTCGGCCGGCCCGGCGCCGACGGCCACCGCGAGGGAGGGGTGCATGCCGGCCATCCGCCGGTAGCCGTATCCCGCCATGACCGCGGGCAGTTCCCGCAGGAGCCGGCCCGCCTTCCCGTGGGCGCCCGGCGCGTCCAGGGCGACCAGCAGCGGCGCGTCCCCCTCGCCGCCGGTCAGCCGCCCGCCGACGCCGGCCCGCGTCATGAGCTCGGCCAGCATGTCGCGCGTCTCCGCCTTCGGCGAGCTCCCCACCGGGTACGTGCCGTCATCGCCGGGCAGCACCGCCAGGCACACCCCGGTGCCCGTCCCCGCTGCCGGGCCCGCCGGCTGCCCGGGATCCTCCAGCACCGCGCGGAATCCGGGCTGACCCAGCAGGGCTTCCGCCCGCAGGAAGACCATGCGGTGGGGCCAGACCGTGTGGACGACGCCGGCCAGCACGCCGTCCACGGAGACGGGGCCGCCGCGGAAGTGCGTCCAGCTCTCCGGGTCCGCGGAGAGCCGGACGAGTTCGCCGTTGCGGGCGCCGTCGTGCGGGGTCGGCGCAGCCGTCAGCGCGACCGGGTCCCCCTGGTCGGTGCGGCCGTCGATCCGGACCCGGGCCGGCTCGCGGTCCGCGGGCATCCAGGGCAGCGGCTCCGCGCAGAGGGCCGGATCCACCAGGTCCTCTTCGGCCCGGAGCAGCATCATCCGGGGCACGGCCTCGTCCCACCACACCGGGCGGCAGGGGATCTCCCGGTCGCCGGGGCGCACCCACACCACCGCGCCGGGGGCGAAGGGCCCGTCCCCGACCGTGAGGACCAGGCGCGGCGTCAGCAGGATGCCGACCTCCTGCGGCTCGGGCAGCGCGTCGTGGCGGACCCGGACGACCCGGTCGGCCAGGCCCGGGTCCTGCGCCGGGCGGGCCGCGAAGGGCAGGGCCTCCTGCGCCACCCGACGGCGGCCCTCGCGGCCCGTGGTCACCCGGGTCGCGGAGAAGTCCGGCCCGGTACCGCGGTTGCGGGACATGTACTCCCAGACCCGGCCGCGCACCAACTCCCGTACGGCTGCGACGTCCCCGCGCAGCTGCGAGCCGAGCAGGGCCTCCCGCACGCCGGGCAGGAACTCGAACTCCGCCTCCGCCGCGTCCCGTCCGGCTGCCCAGGGCTCGAAGAGCCCGCCGAGGGCGACCTCCGCGAGGTGGCCGTGTTCCGAGTCGCGCAGCATGGAGCGCCGGACGAGGGTCATCACCGGCAGCGTGAGCGGTACGGCGGCCAGGTGGGCGGCGAGCTGCTGGGCGGTCGGGGAGGCGCTCGCCCGGAACCGCTCCACGACCGCGAGGGCACTGAGCCCGCCGCCGGGGTCGGCATCCTGCGGGGCGCTCGCGGCGCCCGCCACGGCGTCCAGGCGCAGGCACGCCAGCCGCCGCCACCGGCCGTCCCCGGAGACCACCCGCACCAGCCGGGCCAGGCTTGCGGAGGCGACGCCGACCACCGGGACGACTGCCGCGGCGGCCGGGCGGCGGGCACCGCGGGCGCGGCGGGCGACCGGCATCCGCTGCCAGGAGCGGGTGGCGGCGGCCGGCCGCTCGGCGCGGACGGCGAAGGGGGCGGGCCGGACGGCGCCGCGCGTCCACAGCCGTTCGGGCAGGACGTTCAGGACGGCCACGGCGTTGTGCGCGCACCAGTGCCGCAGCACACCCTGCACGGGGGCCTCCCGCCAGCCGCCCGCGACGGTGTCGGAGACCACGAGGATCAGGCGGCGCCCCGCGGGGTCGGCCAGTTCCAGGGGGTTGCGGGGCGGGCCGCCGTGGCCGCCGGTGAGCATCGGGGTGGCGCCGGCACCGGTGCCGGTCAGCCGCCAGGTGCGGACGTCGCGGAAGACCCCGCTGCGGGTCAGGGCCCGGCGGACCTCGTCGACGTGGTCCGCCCAGAGCAGCATGGAGTGGTGGGTGTCCACGACCAGTGCCAGGTCGAGCCATCGGCTCTCGGCGGGGCGCAGGACCGGGGTCGTCACCATCCGTTCGATGCTGCGTTCCACGGTGAGCTGCTCGTCCAGTTCCTCCCCGGGGCCGCCGATGGAGCGCCGGCCGACGGGCCGCAGGGCGCGCATGAGGGCGAGCGGGTCGTCGAGGGAGGCGGCCCGGGGCAGTCGCAGGGGCGAGCCCCGGCGCTCGGTGCCTTCGTCCGCGGATTTCCCGGCGGGGCCGCGGGGGGCGGCCGGGAAGAGCCGGACGGCCGGCTCACCCTGGGCCGGGGTGACCGGCCCGGGTGGAGGAGCACCGGCCCCGGGGGGCAGCGGGTCCGGGAGCGGCGGCTGCTCCCCCGGCGGGCCGGCGGCGGGGTCCGCGGACGGGCGGTCCTCGCCGCCGGCATCGATCCTGGCCGCCAGCCACAGGATGTCGGCGATCTCCTCCGCCCCGACACCGGTGCGCGGGACGCTGCCGTCGGCGCCGTCGGCGAGGGCCGCGAGCAGCTTCTCGATCACGCCGTGGGCCCGGTCAGGTGCTGCATGACGGTGTCGAGGAAGCGTCCCCGGTCGGAGGGCGCCGACCAGGCACCTGCGAGACGGAGCTGGATGGCGTTGAGGAGCTGGTCGGTGGCCAGGTCCCCGTCCTCGCCGCGGTCGAGGAAGGCCTGGACGAGGTCCTGGTACTCCTCGTGCTCCTCGCCGGATCCGATGTCGATGCCGAGCCGGCGGCGCACGATCCGGGCGAGCTTGTCCGGTCCGGGCGGCTCCAGGTGGAGGCGGACGCAACGGCGCAGGAAGGCGGGCGGGAAGTCGCGTTCGCCGTTGCTGGTGAGGACGACGACGGGGAAGTAGCGGCACTGGACGCGGCCCTGGGTGATCCGTACGGCCGTGTCGGGGTCGTCGTCGGTGCCGATGGCGACGGTGGGGTCCTCCTGGGCGAGGCGGGCGAGTTCGGGGATCTGGAAGCCGCCGTCCTCGAAGACGGTGAGGAGGTCGCCGGGGAGGTCGATGTCGCTCTTGTCGATCTCGTCGACGAGCAGCACGCGGGGGCGGTCCTGCGGCAGCAGGGCGGTGCCGAGCGGTCCGAGGCGCAGGTAGCGGGAGATCGACGGGGCGGAGCGAACGTCCTCTACGGACACGGGGAAGGACGCGGGCACGGGCGCCGGTGCGGGCACGACCGGCCGGGGCAGCGCGCCGGGGGTGCGCAGTTGCTCCAGCCCGGCCTCCTGGAGGCGCCCGATGGCGTCGTAGAGGTACAGCCCGTCGCGCAGCACGGTCCGGCTGGTGATCGGCCAGTGCAGTACGGGTCCCAGGTTCAGGTCGGCGGCGATGCTGTGGGCGAGCGTGGACTTGCCCACGCCCGGCTTCCCGGTGACCAGCAACGGCCTGCGCAGGTGCAGCGCCGTGTTGACGACGTCCTTCTCGGGCTCGTCGGGTACGTATCCCTCGCCGCGCTGCCGGGTGCGCTCCCAGGCCGCTCCCGAGCAGCCGGGCGGCGCGTATCCCGGGTCGGGTGCTCCGGTGAAATCCCGCCAGGGTGGCGGGGATCCGGCCTCCAGGCGGGCACGCCGGTCCGCGCCCTCGCCGCTCCCGTGGTACAGCCACCAGTCCTTCACCACTGCCCCTGCCTCCCTCTTCGCTCTCGCCGTCCGTCGGCGGTCTGTGGTCGGTGATCGGTGATCGGGGTCAGGCCAGGGACCGGAGGCCCGGCACGTCGTCGGGATCGTCCCACAGGAGCACCAACCGGTCTCCCCCCGCGGGAGGTTGACAGGCGTGCGCAGCGCCCGCGGCGGCGCTCGCGGCCGCCCGGCGCACCTCCCGCACGCGTGCGGGCAGCGTGAAAACGTCCAGTGCGCCCGCGTCGGGGCGGCCGTCCGGCCCGGCCGGGGCCAGCAGTTCGAGGAGGGCGGGCGCGGGCGGGCCGCCCCCGCGCCGCCACACGGCCACCGGGAGGCCGCCTTCGAGCACGGCCTCCAGCAGTCCGGCGTGCGGGGCGGCCGTGGTGTGCGCGAGCACGCAGGCGGGCTCCGGCCCCGCCGCCAGTTCCATCCCGAGCATGTCCGTGACCTCGGCGTCCGTCACGACCCGTACGGCGTCGCGGTGCCGGCCGCCCCGGTCGTGCAGCCAGCGCCAGGTGGCGTGCCACTCGGCGCGCGTGTCCGACCGCTCCTGCGGGCAGCGCACCACCACCTGGTGAAGCAGGCCGAGGGCGCGGAGCCGGCCGGCCGGTCCGCGGGGCACCGGCCACTGGTCGAAGTCGGCGTCCAGCAGCTCGTAGGGCACGTGGAACTCGACGCGGTCCACCGCGGCGTGGTCCGCCGCGCCTGCGACGAGGGTCAGTTGCCGTACGAGTTCCTCCCGGACCTCGTCCAGTGCGACGGGGCGCCCCTCCGACTCCCATATGTGTTCGGTCCGTTCGCCCCGCAGCCACATCCGGGCCAGGAAGCCGGGCTCCCCGCCCGGCGGTGCCTCCAGCCGGACGTGCAGGATCCTGCGGCGGGCCGGTGGCGGGGGCGGCGGCAGCACCGGCAGGGCGAGGCGCTCGCGCGTGGCGCGCACCCAGTCCAGCAGCCGGGGCGCCCACCTCGCGTCGCCGGCCGCGGCGGCCCGGTCCGCGAGGAAGCGTACGAAGGGCACCGCCAGCGGCATCCCGCCGTGCCCGCCCTGGCGTTCGTCCAGGTCCTGGACCACCTCCAGCAGGCCGCCCGCGGGCAGGCCGCCGCGCGCCGGGGTGGTGCAGCCCGCCACCTTGAACGCCCAGGCGTAGGCCTCGTAGGCGCAGCGCGGCAGTTCGCGGCCCTCGAACAGATCGCCGAGCCCGTCCCAGGCCACCTGGTCGAGGCGGGCGGACCCGGCCGCCCCTGCCGGTCCGGCCCCGGACGGCTCGTCGTCGAGGAAGGAGCAGGCGTCCCAGTTGCGGTCCACGATGAACTGCGGCAGCTGCCAGCCCTCGCCGCGCTCGCGCAGCTCCTGGAAGGTGCGGTGGATGCTGAGGGCGGCGCCGGGCAGCCCGCCGACGCTCTCCCGAACCGACCTGCCGCCGAGTTCGCCGAGCAGGGCCTCGGTGAAGCGGCCCGCTCCGCGCTCGGCATCGTTCTGGGCCACCTCGCCCTCGCGGGAGGCGTAGAGCCGGAACTGCCGTCGGCCCGGGACCCAGCTTCCGCCGCCGTAGTCGTTGTTGCCGAAGTTCAGCCGGCCGTCGCGCGGCGCGTGGACCCGGCAGGAGTCGACGAGTGCGGCCTGCAGCGGGAAGCGGCGCTGTTTGACGAGGTCGGTGCGCCACCAGCGCAGCGCCGAGTCGAGGTTGAGGTGTCTGATCAGTTTGGTGCTGGCGTCGGCGCAGGGCAGCATCAGCTCCTGGTGCGGCCCGAGGTAGCCGTGTCCGGCCCAGAAGATCCACAGCAGGTCGCCGTCGCAGTCCGGGAGTTCCTCGAGCAGCGCCTGCTTGACGTGCTTCTCGGTCGCCGGCCGGTACGCGGTGCGCAGGGCGGTCATCGCCGGGGAGTCCGTCCAGTCGAGGTCACCCGGTTCGTCGAGCGGCGACAGCAGCAGCCGTACGTTGCCGGGCGGCACCTCGCCGGGGCCGGTCAGCCACCGGGCGAAGCGCAGCGCGTCGCGGGCCGGACCGCGCAGGTTCCAGCGGGGGCTGATGTCGTAGCGCTCGACCCCGGCGACGAGTGCGAAGGTGCGCTGCGGGCCGAGGGCCGGGGGCAGGAGGCCGGCGGGATTCACCCGATCCCCGCCTCGGTCACCGCCTGTTCGATCCGCTCGTAGAGGGCGTCCTGTTTCCAGTAGGCGCTGTGGCAGGCCGGGAAGGGCTGCCGGCTGCGGATCTCGTGGTCGGTGACACGGGCGTCGCCGGGGAACACCGGCGCGGCGAGGTAGGAGAGCACGTCGTGGCGGTCGTAGACGTTGAGCCAGCGCGGGAAGCCGTACGGGAGTTTCGCGCCGGGTTCGAGCGCGGTCAGCGCGCCGAGCTCGTGGAGGAACGGGGCCTGGGAGCCGACCGTGACCAGCAGTTCCGCCCCGGGGACGGCCTCGCCGCGGGCGGCGGCGAGGGTGAGGAGGTCCACCAGGGCGATCCCGCCGAGGCTGTGGCCGATGAGTACGGTCGGTCCCGGGGCGGCGGTGATCCGGGCGTGCAGGAACTCCCGCAGCTCGTGGCCGCGGGACTGGTAGCGCAGGATGTCGCCGAGCACGGGGGTGGCGCCGACGGTCAGGGAGCCGCGCCGGGCGTTGAGCAGGGGCTGGGTGGTGACCCGCTGGGCCAGCCGGCCCAGGACGGCGGCCGCGCGGGCGCCGGGAACGCGGCCGTCGCCGCCGAGGCGGGTGGTGAGCAGTTCGACGAGGCGGTCGCGCTCGGCTCCGGTGCAGTCGGCCTCGTCGGCGGCGACGGCGGCGGTCAGGGTGGCGGCGGTCACGGCCCGGGCGAGGGCGGTGGCCACCTCGCGGGCCTGCGGTTCGCCGGTGGCACGCGCCCCGGCCCGGGCGGCTTCGGCGGAGCGGATGACGCAGTCCAGGGCGGCGGCGAAGTCCGCGGCGAGGCCGGTGCCGTGCAGCAGGGCGCCGAGCTCGTCCCCGGTGCGCGGCGGCTCGGGAGGCAGGTCCTCCAGCAGCCCGAGCACCCGGGCCCCGGCCGACTGCACGCCGGGCATCGCGAAGGGATCGTCCCCGTCGTCCCCGTCGTACCGGTCATCGCCGGCCGCGCCCTCCCACCCCGCCTCGGCCAGGACCCGTAGCTCGCACAGCGGGTCGGCGAGCAGCAGCGCCCACTCGGCCGTCTCCGCGTCCGCGGGGTCGGGCGCGTCGGTGTGCTGCGGGCCGGGGCGCAGTCCGGGGACGGAGACGCCGCCCGCGCCGAGGGTGGCGCCGAACCGGTCGCCCCAGTAGCAGGACTCGACGGACGTTCCGGGGAATCCGGCCGTGAGCCGCTGCCGGACCAGCGCGAACAGCCTGTCGTGCCGCTCGCGCCGTACCCCCGTGCCGTGGACAAAGAGAAAACGCATCGCAGCCCCGCCCCCCTCGCGCAGTCGTCCCCCGCCCGGCACCATAGCCCGGCGGGGGTAACAGGGGCCATGGAACGCCGAGTTCGGCGTCCACGCGCGGGACGGGACGTGGAGAACGTCTCGGCAGGCGGGGTACGGACGGCGGGGGCTGTGAGCACGGACACGTCCCCCGCCCGGAACCCCGACCACTGGTCCCCCATCGAACGAAGAGTCGGAAAGCGTCTGGGGCGGGGAGCAGCACATGGTCGGCAAGGCTGACGAGCGGGAACGGGAGCGGGGCCGGGTGGCCCCACGGGGTTCCGTGGCCGTCGGCCTCCTGTGCACCGTGGTCCTCGCGGGCGTCGGATTCGTCGCCTGGGAGCTGCGCGGCATCGCCGCCAACCGGGCGGACGGCGATCCGGCCCGGGGGATCTACCAGCAGGACCCCGAGCGCGCCGACAGGACGGCGGCCGCGGTGCTGGACGGGATCGTCCGGGAGGAACTGGAGCAGCCGACGGACGGCAGGGCCTTCGCCGACGGCGGCTCGGTGAACTGGCGGCGCACCGGATGGCAGCCCTCCGACCCGCTGGAGGCCCGGCCGGCCCCGGCCGAGCCCGCGATCGGCGCGCTCTTCTCCCCCGGCGGCGACGGCGACCCCGACCACCACTGCTCGGCCGTCGTGGTGCACTCCCCCGGCGGCGACCTCATCGCCACCGCCGCGCACTGCGTGTACGGCGGCGGCTTCCGCACCAACCTCGCCTTCGCCCCCGGCTACCGGGACGGGGTGGCCCCGTTCGGCGTCTGGGTGCCCACGCGGATCGACGTGGACCCGCGCTGGACGCGGGACCAGGACCCCGACCACGACATCGCCTTCGTCCGGCTGCGCCGGCCCGGCTACCCCGGGCAGCGGCTGGAGGACGTCACGGGGGCCCAGACCATGGGCTTCGGCACCGAACTGCCCGCGCCGGCCCGGGTCGTGGGCTACCCGAACATCTCCGAGCAGCCGCTGGAGTGCCGGAACACCGCCGTGCCGGCCGGGCCGACGCAGGTGCGGCTGGACTGCGCGGACGTGCCCAACGGCAGCAGCGGGGGCCCGGTCCTGACCGACCGCAGCACCCTGATCGGGGTGATTGGCGGCCGCGACGGGGGCGGGGACGACGAGACCTCGTACAGCGTCCGCTTCGGCGACGGCGTCCGCGCCCTGTACGAGCGCTCCACCAAGCCCTAGAGGGTGTCCTGCCGATCACGCCCTGGAGTGCCCTTTCGGAAAGGTCTTCCGGTTTCCGGGAGTTGCTAGGCTCGTCGGCACCGATTTCGGGACGCACCGGGAACACACCGACGGGACCGCACCATGTCTCCAAAGCAACAGCGTGGCGAGGCCACCGTCGACCTGCTCCTGACCACCGCGCTGCGGGTGTTCGCCGAGTCCGGCCAGCAGGGGTTCACCGTGAACGCGGTGGTCTCCGCCAGCGGGGTCAGCCTCGGCAGCCTCTACCACCACTTCGGCAGCTTCGACGGCCTCGCCGCCGCCCTCTACATCCGGTGCATGGACGAGCTGTGCGACGACATGGTCGCCGCGCTGACCCGGTGCCGCACGGCCCGCACCGGTGTGCGCGCGTGGGTCACGGCCTATCTGACCTTCACTCAGGAACACCGTGACGTGGCGCTGTTCCTGCACGCCTCCGCCTATTCCGGTTACCTGGTGGCCCACGCCGAGGAGATCGGCGCGGCCAAGGCGGAGAAGTTCGCGGCGATCATGCAGTGGCTGGGGGTGCGCATGCAGCGGGGCGAGCTCGCCCCGCTGCCGGCTCCCGTGGTCGAGGTACTGGTCATGGGCCCGCTCGCCGAGGCCGCGCGGCGCTGGCTGTCCAGTACCTACGAGATCGACCTCACCGAGGCTGCCCGCTACCTCCCCGACCACATCTGGCGTTCCCTGCGCCCGGACCCCGTCTGACCGGGCCGGGTTCCCGGCGGTGAGGGGCGCGGCAGGCATGACGGGTGTGACGGGCGCGACGGGTATGGCCTTCTGGGTGGTTGTCCGGCTCGTCGTCGTTCATGTCGCAGAGTCTGCTGCGAGAGGGGCGCCCGGGGCAGGCACGAGCCGGGGCGCCCGGAGGCAACCCGGGGGCGGACGGACTCGCTTCGGGGCGCCCCTTCGGCCCGGTCAGCGCGGCAGGGCGGCGTACGAGACCCCGGTCAGCCTCTCGGAGGCGGCCCACAGCTGCTCGCCGGAGCCGTCGTCGAGGGTCCACTTCGCCCGCCAGGACCGCGCGGGCGCCCCGCGCCAGCCCAGCCGCGGGCCGATGAACGCGTCCGGCCGGACCCCGGGCGCGGTGGCCGCGTAGAGGGTGGGCAGCGCGCCCGAGGACGTGGGCTGGGCGAGGACCGCGTTGCCGAGCGCCGCCACCCGCGAGTTGAGGGTGGGACCCTCCAGCTTCGCCGCCCCCGAGTGGAGGTTGCTGGAGGCGTAGCCGGGGTGGGCCGCGGCGGCGGTGATCGGGGAGCCGGCGGCCTCGAAGCGGCGGGACAGCTCGTGCGTGAAGAGCAGGTTGGCCGTCTTGGAGCGGCCGTAGGCGATCCAGCGCCGGTATCCTTGTCCGCCGCCCGGGTCGGCGGGGTCCGCCGCGGTGGCGTCGATCCGGCCCAGCACGTGGAAGCCGCTGGAGACGTTGACGATGCGGGCCCCGGGAGCGGCGCGCAGTCTCGGCAGCAGCAGTCCGGTCAGGGCGAAGTGCCCGAGGTGGTTGACCCCGAACTGCGTCTCGAACCCGTCGGCGGTCCGCCCGTACGGGAGCGCCATCACCCCGGCGTTGTTGATCAGCAGGTCCAGGCGGGCGCTCCGTCTCCCGTACGCGGCGGCGAATTCCCGTACGGAGGCCAGGTCGGCGAGGTCCAGCTCCATGAACTCGGCCTCGGCTCCCGGCACTTCCGCGAGCAGACGGACCACGGCGGCCCGGCCGCGGGCCGCGCTACGGCAGGCCAGCACGACCGAGGCGCCGCGGCGGGCGAGCTCGCGGGCGGTGATGTAGCCGATACCGCTGTTGGCCCCGGTCACGACGGCGGTCCGGCCGCTCTGGTCGGGGATGTGCGTGGCGTTCCAGCCGGGCATGGCGGCTCCCTCGTGAAGCGGTGGGTCACCGAGGGTAGACCGGGGCGGCCCACGGGAGTGTCGCGAGGGCGGGCGCGGAGCCCGGATCCGCAGGCCAGTAGGCTGCGGGTCCGCCCTGTTTCCCCACCCCGTCCCCGAGGAACCGCGCAGTGAGCACCCCGCCGCCCCCCATACCCGTGACGGTCGTCGGCCTCGGTGCAGACGGCTGGGCCGGGCTCACCGCCGCCGGCCGCTCCGCCCTGTCCTGCGCCGAGGTGCTGATCGGCGGGCCGCGCCAGCTCGATCTGCTGCCGGCCGCCGAGTGCGCCGGTGAGCGGGTGGCGTGGCCGAGCCCGCTGCGGCCCGCCGTGCCGAAGCTGATGGCCGAGCACGCCGGCCGCCGGATCGCGGTGCTGGCCAGCGGTGACCCGATGTTCTACGGGATCGGCCGCGCCCTCGCCGAGGAGCTCGGCCCGCGGTCCCTGCGGGTCCACCCGCACCCCTCCTCGGTCTCCTACGCCTGCGCCCGCCTGGGCTGGCCGGTGGAGGACACCGAGGTGATCACCGTGGTCGGCCGTCCGGTGGCCCGGCTCGCGGCCGCGCTCCACGAAGGGCGCCGGGTGCTGGTGCTCAGCGCCGGGGCGGGGTCCCCGGCCGAGATCGCCGCCCTGCTGCGCGAGCGGGGCTTCGGCCCGAGCCGGATGCGGGTGCTGGAGCAGCTCGGGTCCGAGCGCGAGGACGCGTACGAGGGCCACGCCGACGGCTGGGACCACGCGCCCGGCGACCCGCTGAACGTGGTGGCGATCGACTGCCGCCGGGACCCGGCCCACGACGCACCGCGCCTCGGCGCGACGCCCGGCCTGCCGGACGCCGCGTACGAACACGACGGGCAGCTCACCAAGCGGCACGTCCGGGCCGCGACCCTGTGCGCGCTGGCCCCGGCCCCCGGCGAGCTGCTGTGGGACATCGGCGGCGGCTCCGGCTCCATCGGCATCGAGTGGATGCGCACGCACCCCTCGTGCCGGGCGGTGGCGGTGGAGCGCGTCCCGGAGCGGGCCTCGCGCATCGCCCGTAACGCGGCGGCGCTCGGCGTACCCGGCCTGCGCGTGGTCGTCGGCGCCGCACCGCAGGCACTGGCCGGGCTGCCGGCCCCCGACGCCGTGTTCATAGGCGGTGGGCTGACCGCTCCCGGCCTGCTGGACGCGGCCTGGGCCGCCCTGGCCCCCGGCGGCCGGCTGGTGGTCAACACCGTCACCCTGGAGTCGGAGGCGGTGCTCACCGAGCGCTACCGGCGCCACGGCGGCGACCTGGTGAAACTCGCCGTCGCGCACGCCGTGCCGGTCGGCGGTTTCACGGGCTGGAAGCAGGCGATGCCGGTCACCCAGTGGTCGGTGACGAAGTCGGACGGGTCGGCCGCCGGGCCGACCGAGGAAAGGGATCAAACATGACCGTGTACTTCATCGGTGCGGGCCCCGGCGCCGCCGACCTGATCACGGTGCGCGGTGCCCGGACCCTGGCCGCCGCCCCGGTCTGCCTGTACGCGGGCAGCCTGGTGCCGCGCGAACTGCTGGCCGAGTGCCCGGCGGACGCCCGGCTGGTGGACACCTCGCAGCTCAACCTGGACGAGATCATCGCCGAGTGCGTACGGGCCCACGCGGCGGGCCGGGACGTGGCGCGGCTGCACTCCGGCGACCCGTCGGTCTTCAGCGCGGTCGCGGAGCAGATGCGGCGGCTCGACGCGGCCGGCATCCCCTACGAGGTCGTGCCGGGCGTCCCGGCCTTCGCCGCGGCGGCTGCCGCCCTCAAGCGGGAACTGACCGTCCCCACCGTCGGCCAGACGGTGATCCTGACCCGGATCGCCCAGCAGGCCACCCCGATGCCGCCCGGCGAGGACCTGGCCACGCTGGGCCGCAGCGGCGCGCTGCTGGTGCTGCACCTGGCCACCCGCTACGTGGACCGGGTCGTCGACGAGCTGCTGCCGCACTACGGCGCCCAGTGCCCGGTGGCGGTGGTGGCCATGGCCAGCCGCCCCGACGAGCTGATCCTGCGCGGCACCCTGGCCGACATCGCCGCCCAGGTGAAGGAGGCGGGCCTGGTCCGCACCGCCGTCATCCTGGTCGGCCGCACCCTGGGGGCGGAGCAGTTCCGCGACAGCCACCTCTACTCCCCCGAGCGCGACCGGCATGTCTGCTGAGCCGGGCCCCCTCCCGGCCCACCACGTCCTGATCCTGGGCGGCACGACGGAGGCCCGCCGGCTCGCGGAGGCGCTGGCACCCGACCCCTCGTGCCACGTGACGACCTCGCTCGCGGGCCGGGTCGCCTCACCCGTGCTCCCGCCCGGCGAGACCCGCATCGGCGGCTTCGGCGGCATCGCGGGCCTCGCGGGCTGGATCGTCGCCCATGACGTCACGCACGTCGTCGACGCCACCCATCCCTTCGCGGAGCGGATGAGTTTCAACGCGGCCGAGGCGCAGGCCCTCACCGGTGTCCCGCTGGTGGCGCTGCGGCGGCCCGGCTGGACGCCGGAGCCGGGCGACGACTGGACCTTCGCGGACTCCCTCGCCGAGGCGGCCGACCGGCTGCCCGGCCTCGGCTCCCGCGCGTTCCTGACCACCGGCCGGATGGGCCTGCACACCTTCGCGCACCTCACCGACACCTGGTTCCTGGTGCGTTCGGTGGACCCGCCGGCCGCGCCGGTGCCGCCGCGCCTCGAAGTACTGCTGGACCGGGGCCCGTTCGGCCTGGCGGGTGAACGCGAACTGCTGGCCCGTCACCGGATCGACGTCCTGGTCACCAAGGACAGCGGCGGCTCCGCCACCGCCCCCAAGCTGACCGCGGCCCGCGAGGCCGGCATCCCGGTCCTCGTCGTACGCCGCCCGGCGGTCCCGCAGGGCGTGCCGGAAACGGGCTCGGTCGAGGCCGTCCAGGACTGGCTCGGTGTGAGCCGCCAGTAGGTCCGGTTCTGCCTCGGGGAAAAGGAATTGCCTGCTGGGGGCGGGTCGCGTTGGGTGGGCGGCATGACCGAACTGCACACCGAACGCCTCGTCCTGCGCCCCTGGCGGGACTCCGACCTCGATCCCTGGGCGGCGATGAACGCCGATCCGGAGGTCCGGGAGCACCTGGGCGACCCGCTCACCCGTGAGCAGAGCGAGGCCTCCATGGTGCGGTTCCGGGCCGCCTTCGACCGGCGGGGCTACGGCTGGTGGGCCGTCGAGGTCCGGGCCACGGGTGAGTTCATCGGTTTCGCGGGCATGGACGACGTGGACGACGGCCTGCCGTTCACCGGGGTGGAGATCGGCTGGAGGCTCGCCCGCGCCTCCTGGGGAGTGGGCTACGCCACCGAGGCCGCGCGGGCGGTCCTCGCCCACGGCTTCGGCACGCTCGGGCTCCCCGAGATCCTCGCCGTGACGACGGCCGGCAACCTCCGCTCCCAGGCGGTGATGCGGAAGATCGGGATGACCCGGAACCCGGCCGACGACTTCGACGACCCCGACGCCCCCGAAGGACCGCTGCGCCCGAACGTGCTGTTCCGCCTGGCGCGCGGCCCGGCAGAGGCGGCGCCGGCGGCGGGCGGTGCGCCCGGATCCGGCTGAGCGGCCACCGGACGCCGGACGGAGGAGGGCCCGGTGCGTCGTCGCACCGGGCCCTCCTCCCGCATCGCTGCGCCCCGCCTCACCCGGTCACGGGTAGCGGCGCGGCGTCCAGGTGATCCTCGAACCGTCCGCGCGCTCGGTGACCTGCGTCTGCGAGGAGCCGATCAGCAGGAGCGTGCGCATGTCCACCTCGGACGGCTCCAGTGCGGCGAGCGTGACGATCCGCACCGACTGCTCGGGGCCGCCCACGTCGCGCGCGACGACCACCGGGGTCTCGGGCGAGCGCAGCTCCAGCAGCAGCTCGCGGGCTTGGGCCACCTGCCAGTTCCGGCTGCGCGAGCCGGGGTTGTAGAGCGCGAGCACCAGGTCGGCCGCGGCGGCCGCGCGCAGCCGTTCCGCGATGACCTCCCAGGGCTTGAGCCGGTCCGAGAGGGAGATGGTCGCGTAGTCGTGGCCGAGCGGGGCGCCGGCCGCGGCAGCCGCCGCGTTGGCCGCGGTCACCCCCGGCAGGACCCGTACCGGCACGTCCTTGTACTCGGCCTGCCCGGCCACCTCCAGGACCGCCGTGGCCATGGCGAAGACACCCGGGTCGCCGCCGGAGACCACGGCCACCCGCTGCCCGCGCCGGGCGAGGTCGAGGGCGAACTCGGCGCGCTCCGACTCCACCTTGTTGTCGGAGCCGTGCCGGACCTGGCCCGGCCTGACGGGCACCCGGTCCAGGTAGGTGGTGTAGCCGACCAGCACCTCGGCGTCGGCCAGCGCGCGCCGGGTCTGCGGGGTGAGCCACAGCGGGCCCGCCGGGCCGGTGCCCACGACGACGACCTCGCCGGGGCCGGACGGCACGCTGCCCGGGTTGCCGATGCGGCTGGGGACCACGGCGACGGCGAAGTACGGGACGGACTCCGGGTCGGTCTCGGCCAGGCGGCCGGTGCGCTCGCCCTCCATCGTGGCGCGCTCGACGTAGCGGGCCTCGGCGAGCCGGCCGCTGTTCTCCATCGCGGCGCGCACGGCGGGGAAGGTCCGGCCGAGCTTCATCACGACCGCCGAGTCGGTGGCGGCGAGCCGGGCGGTGAGCTCCTCCTCGGGCAGGGTGCCGGGAAGGATGGTCAGCACCTCCTCACCCTCCACGAGCGGAGTGCCGAGCCGGGCGGCGGCGGCGCTCACGGAGGTGACGCCGGGGACGACCTCCGTCTCGTACCGGTCCGCGAGCCGCTTGTGCATGTGCATGTACGAGCTGTAGAAGAGCGGGTCGCCCTCGGCGAGCACGGCAACGGTCCGGCCGGCGTCCAGGTGGGCGGCGAGGCGGGCCGCGGCGGCCTCGTAGAACTCCTCCATCGCGCCCTGGTAGCCACCGGGGTGGTCGGTGGTCTCGGTGGTGACCGGGTAGACCAGCGGTTCCTCGACGTGGTCGGCGCGCAGGTGCTTCGCGGCGATCGAACGGGCGATGGAACGGCCGTGGCGGGCGCTGTGGTAGGCCACGACATCCGCCTCGCCGATCACCTCGACGGCGCGCAGGGTCATCAGCGACGGGTCGCCGGGGCCGAGCCCGACCCCGTACAGCCGGCCCTTGGCGATGCCGCTCGTCCCGCTCATTCGGCCACGCTCGCAATGGCGTTGACGGCGGCGGCGGCCATGGCGCTGCCACCGCGCCGGCCGCGCACGATCAGGTGGTCGAGGCCCGAGGGGTGGGCGGCGAGGGCGTCCTTGGACTCCGCGGCGCCGATGAAGCCGACGGGGACCCCGATGACGGCGGCGGGGCGCGGGGCGCCTTCCTCGATCATCTCCAGCAGCCGGAACAGCGCGGTCGGCGCGTTGCCCACGGCGATGACCGAGCCCTCCAGCAGGCCGCGGTCGCGCCAGACCTCGAGGGCGGCGGCGCTGCGCGTGGTGCCCATCTTGGCGGCGAGCTCCGGTACGGCCGGGTCGGAGAGCGTGCAGATCACGTCGTTGCCCGCGGGCAGCCGCTTACGGGTGACACCGCTGGCGACCATCTGCACGTCGCACAGGATCGGCGCACCCGCCTCCAGCGCCGCGCGGGCGCGCAGCACGACCTCGGGGGTGTACCCGAGGTCCTGCGGGAGGTCGGTCATTCCGCAGGCGTGGATCATGCGCACCGCGACCTGGGCGACCGTGTCGGGCAGCCCGGAGAGGTCCGCCTCGGCGCGGATCGTGGCAAAGGACTGGCGGTAGATGGCCGCGCCGTCCTTCTCGTACTCAAACACGGTGTACTCGCTCATTTCTTCACTACGTCGGGGTCGGTGCGGGCGTCCGCGAGTGCCGCGGCAAGTTCGGGGGGCCGTACGTCGTGCCGTACGGGTTGGCCGGGGGCGGTGATCCGGTATCCGGGTCCGGTGGCGACCAGATCCACCCAGGCGGTGCCGCGCGGGTGCCCGCAGCGGCGCTCGCAGCCGGACCAGTGCACGGGCAGCTGCCCCCGTGCCCGGTCGACGACGGCCCGCGCGTCGGCGCGTACGTCCGCAAGGGATTTCGCACAACCCGGCTGCCCCGCACAGGCGGTGACGGACTGCCAGGGACTGTCGGGGGTGAGGACCAGCCCGGCGTCCTCGATGCGGGCGGCGGCGCGGGCGCCCGCCGCGGGCAGGACGACGCTGCGCCACGGGGTGACGCGCAGCCGGCCGCTCCCCTCCTCCGCGGCCTGTACGAGGACCCGCCACTGGGCCGAGTCGAGCCGGCCGAGCGGGGGCAGGACACAGAGGGCGGACCGGCCGTGCCGGCGCGGGCCCCACGGCCGGGGCGGCGCCGCGTACGGCCAGTCCACGGCGCCGGCGGTGGGCGCGGCGGCGATGCCATCGGCCTCCAGGCGCCGGGCGAACTCGACCGTCTCCAGGGGGTTTTCGGCAGGCAGTTCGGACACCCGCCAGGCCTGGGTGCCGGCTTCGGCGGCGGTGTCGAGGAAGTACCGGGCGGCTGCGAGCGCCGCCCGGGGAGAGTCCGGCCCGGCCAGCTCCACGGCGTCGGCGGCCCGGCCGAGCCGCACCAGCGCCCGGCCGCCGGGGCGGCCGAGGACGGTCACGTCCGGGCCGAGCGACGCCACGTCGCCGCGCCCGTCGTCGAAGGCGAACAGGAACCGCCCGGACAGCGCGGCCGTCCAGGGGCCGGCGCACAGCAGCCGGTCGAACTCCATGGCCCAGGCCAGCGCGTCGGGCCGGTCCGGGTCGCCGGGTTCCGCCAGGCCGGACATCGGCGTGGCCACGATGTTCCGTACCCGCTCGTGGCTCGGCGCGGGAAGCAGCCCGGCCCCGTCCAGCAGCTCCGCGAGGCCGGCGCCGCACCCGTCGGCCAGGCCGCGCAGCTGCACGTTGCCGCGCGAGGTCAGCTCGAGGTGTCCGTCCCCGAAGCGGTCGGCGGCGAGCGCCAACGCCGAGGCCTGCGCCGCGGTGAGCAGCCCGCCGGGCAGCCGGACCCGCGCCAGGAACCCGTCGTCCGCAGCGTGCAGCCGCAGCGCACCGGGGCAGGCGTCACCACGCTCCCGTATGACGGGTTCGTCCCGCGATGCGGCGGAGGGGGGCTGGGGCATGGCCGCGAGCATACCCACGATTACGACCCCCCGACCTGTGTCCGTCACCACCCCGACCAGCGACTCCGGCCCCGCCGCCCTTCCGGCCCCGCCGGCGTTCGAGGCGCGGGGCCCGGGGCGAAGCCAGCCCTTCCGGCCCCGCCGGCGTTTGAGGCGCGGGGCCCGGGGCAGAGCCCCGGCAGCGGCGCCGCACCCGGCGGACCACACCGGACCTCACGACCGCACCCCACCCGCCACCCCGGCCGCAGCCACCCGCCCCCTAAGATGACCTTCCGGCGGACCACACGGCCCGCCGTCGCCGAGGACGGCGACATGGGAGGAAGCCCGGTGCGATTCCGGCGCGGTCCCGCCACTGTGAACCCCGCGGAGCGATCCCGCACCACGGGGTGAGTCAGGAACTCCCGCTGTCCTCACACTGCCCGGGGCGCGGAAACCCCGAGGAAGGCCTGCCGCCGCATGATCCTGCTGCTGTCGACGTCCGACACCGATCTGCTCAGCGCCCGCGCAGCGAACACGGCGGACGGCCCCGTCCCGTACCGGTTCGCGAACCCCTCCCGTCTTCCCCTCGACGACCTCCCCGGCCTCCTCGACGGGGCCGACCTGGTCGTCGTACGCCTCCTCGGCGGCCTCCGTGCCTGGCAGGACGGCCTCGACGTGCTCCTGGCCCCCGGCCAGACCCGCCCGGTCGTCGTCCTGACCGGCGAACAGGCCCCGGACGCCCAGCTCATGGAGGCCTCCACGGTCCCCATCGGCATCGCGGCCGAGGCCCACGGCTACCTCGCGCACGGCGGCCCCGCCAACCTGGAGCAGCTGGCCCGGTTCCTGTCCGACACCGTCCTGCTGACCGGCCACGGCTTCGAACCCCCGGCCGCCTCCCCCACCTGGGGCCCGCTGGAGCGCACCCCGCAGCGCACCGAGGGTCCGCGGATCGCCGTGCTCTACTACCGCGCCCACCAGATGAGCGGGAACACCTCCTTCGTGCACGCCCTGTGCGACGCGATCGAGGCCCACGACGCCCAGGCGCTGCCCCTGTACGTGTCCTCCCTGCGCACGCCCGAGCCCGAGCTGATCGCGGCGCTGGAGTCGGCCGACGCGGTCGTCACCACCGTCCTCGCGGCCGGCGGCACCAAGCCCGCCACCGCCTCGGCGGGCGGCGACGACGAGTCCTGGGACGCGGGCGCGCTCGCCGGTCTCGGCGTGCCGATCCTGCAGGCCCTGTGCCTGACCGGGTCGCGCTCCGCCTGGGAGGAGAACGACGAGGGCCTCTCCCCGCTGGACGCCGCCACGCAGGTCGCGGTGCCCGAGTTCGACGGCCGTCTGATCACCGTCCCGTTCTCCTTCAAGGAGATCGACGAGGACGGCCTGCCCGCCTACGTGGCCGACCCCGAGCGGGCCGCCCGGGTCGCGGGGATCGCCGTACGCCACGCCCGCCTGCGGCACATCGACCGCCGCGACAAGAAGGTCGCGCTGGTCCTCTCCGCGTACCCGACGAAGCACTCGCGCATCGGCAACGCGGTCGGCCTCGACACCCCGGCCAGCGCCGTGGAGCTGCTGCGCACGCTCATCGCGGGCGGCTACGACTTCGGGCCGACCGAGGACATCCCGGGTCTGGTCTCGGGCGACGGCGACGAGCTGATCCGCGCCCTGATCGAGGCCGGCGGCCACGACCAGGACTGGCTGACCGAGGAGCAGCTGGCCCGCAACCCGGTCCGGATCCCGGCCGCCGACTACAAGCGGTGGTTCGCGGAGCTCCCGGCCGAACTGCGCGACAGCGTCACCGAGCACTGGGGCGAGGCCCCGGGCAACATGTTCGTGGACCGCTCGGCGAACCCGGACGGCGACATCGTCCTCGCCGCCCTGCGCCGCGGGAACCTGCTGATCCTCATCCAGCCGCCGCGCGGCTTCGGCGAGAACCCGATCGCGATCTACCACGACCCGGACCTGCCGCCCTCGCACCACTACCTGGCCGCGTACCGCTGGATCCAGGCGCGCGCCGAGGACGGCGGCTTCGGCGCCGACGCGATGATCCACCTGGGCAAGCACGGCAACCTGGAGTGGCTGCCGGGCAAGAACGCGGGCCTGTCCGCCGCGTGCGCGCCCGACGCCGCGCTCGGCGACCTGCCCCTCATCTACCCGTTCCTGGTCAACGACCCGGGCGAGGGCACCCAGGCCAAGCGCCGCGTGCACGCCACCCTGGTCGACCACCTGGTGCCGCCGATGGCGCGCGCGGAGTCGTACGGCGACATTGCGCGCCTGGAGCAGCACCTGGACGAGTACGCCCAGATCTCGGCGATGGACCCGGCGAAGCTGCCGGCCATCCGCGCCCAGATCTGGACCCTGATCCAGGCCGCGAAGCTCGACCACGACCTCGGTCTGGAGGAGCGCCCGGACGACGACGGCTTCGACGACTTCCTGCTGCACGTCGACGGCTGGCTGTGCGAGGTCAAGGACGCCCAGATCCGCGACGGTCTGCACGTCCTGGGCGGCGCGCCGACCGGTGAGGCCCGGGTCAACCTGGTCCTCGCGATCCTGCGCGCCCGCCAGATCTGGGGCGGTACGACGGCCCTTCCGGGTCTGCGCGAGGCGCTCGGCCTCGACGAGTCCAAGGCCACCCGCACCTCGGCTGACGCCGTCGAGGAGCAGGCCCGCGCCCTGGTCCGGGCGATGGAGGACGCGAACTGGTCCCTCGACTCCGTGGCCTCGGTCGCGGCGGACCACCCGGCGGACGTCGCGGCGGTCCTGTCCTTCGCGGCCCGTGAGGTGGTCCCGCGCCTGGCCGGCACCACGGACGAGATCACCCACGTGGTCGCGGCCCTGGACGGCCGGTTCATCCCGGCGGGCCCGTCCGGCTCCCCGCTGCGCGGCCTGGTCAACGTGCTCCCGACGGGCCGCAACTTCTACTCGGTCGACCCCAAGGCCGTCCCCTCGCGCCTGGCATGGGAGACGGGCCAGGCGCTCGCCGAGTCCCTCCTCACCCGCTACCGCACCGACAACGGCGAGTGGCCCGCCTCCGTGGGCCTGTCCCTGTGGGGCACGAGCGCGATGCGCACCTCGGGCGACGACGTGGCGGAAGCACTCTCCCTCCTCGGTATCCGTCCGGTCTGGGACGAGGCCTCGCGCCGCGTCACCGGCCTGGAGCCGATCCCGCTCGACGAGCTGGGCCGCCCCCGCATCGACGTCACCCTGCGCATCTCGGGCTTCTTCCGCGACGCGTTCCCGCACGTGATCGGCCTGCTGGACGACGCGGTGCGCCTGGCGGCATCGCTGGACGAGCCGGACTCGGAGAACTTCATCCGGGCCCACGCCCGGGCGGACCTGGCCGAGCACGGTGACGAGCGCCGGGCCACCACCCGTATCTTCGGCTCGCGCCCGGGCACGTACGGCGCCGGCATCCTCCAGCTGATCGACTCCCGCGACTGGCGCACGGACGCCGACCTCGCGGAGGTCTACACGGTGTGGGGCGGCTACGCGTACGGCCGGGGCCTGGAAGGGCGCCCCGCCCGGGACGAGATGGAGACGGCCTACAAGCGCATCACGGTCGCGGCGAAGAACACGGACACCCGCGAGCACGACATCGCGGACTCGGACGACTACTTCCAGTACCACGGCGGCATGGTGGCCACGGTCCGCGCCCTGCGCGGCACCGCCCCGGAGGCCTACATCGGCGACTCCACCCGCCCGGAGACGGTCAAGACCCGCACCCTGGTCGAGGAGACGTCGCGCGTCTTCCGGGCCCGCGTCGTGAACCCCAAGTGGATCGAGGCGATGCGCCGCCACGGCTACAAGGGCGCCTTCGAGCTCGCGGCGACGGTGGACTACCTCTTCGGCTACGACGCGACGACGGGCGTGATCGCGGACTGGATGTACGACAAGCTCACCGAGACGTACGTCCTGGACCCGACGAACCGCGCCTTCCTGGAGGAGGCCAACCCCTGGGCCCTGCACGGCATCGCGGAGCGCCTGCTGGAGGCGGAGTCCCGCGGCATGTGGGAGAAGCCGGACCCGCAGATCCTCGAATCCCTCCGCCAGGTCTACCTGGACACGGAGGGCAACCTGGAGGGCGAGTCGGAGTAGCCCTCCAGCCCTGACGCCCCGCACACAGGCCGTCCCCCTCACCCTGCCGAAGGGTGAGGGGGACGGCTTTCCTCATGCGGGCCCGCGCACCCCGAGCAGCGCGAACCCGGTACTGCGTACTACGCCTTGACGGTCTGGTTCAGCGCGACGAGCGCCTGCGCCCAGCGGACGTACTTCAGCTGCCCGAAGTCGGCGACGGTCTTGACCCCGAACGCCTCGTGCAGCAGCTTGCCGTCCTCGTCACTGACGCCCTTGAGCGCGGCAACGGGAGCCGCGAGCACCTCGGCGAGCGGCTTGTCGGCCCACGCCTTGTCGAGCACCTTGTCCAGATCGATCGCCATGAGCGTCCCTCTCGGAATCCCGAAACGAATATCGGGGCAAACCTAACCCAATCCGACAATCACCCCACGCTCCGACACCCCGCGGCTCCGACCGAAGCGCAAGCACGTCGAGCGGCGGTGGAACGCTCACTCAGGAAAACGTAGCGGGATGACCCGGCTCTGCTCGGGCGGTGCCAGGAGATCGCCGACGGCGGGCCGGGCGGGGGCCGCTCCCGGCACCACGAAGGCCGGATCCACGACCACGCCTTCGAAGCAACCGTAGGCCAGTCGTCACGACTGTCGGGAAGGGCTACGGCGCCGCCGATCACGCCCCTCAGGAGCCACCCCGGGCCGTCGCATCCGATGAACCAAACCGTCGCCAGCGGCCCCAACGGAGACGAATTCGCTAGGGCCGCCGAGTACCCATTTACACCCTAACCAGTCGCAGGTGGAAAGTATCCACATTGGGTGCCATTTGATTTATGCTTCCCGTTTCCTTGCCGAGTCGCGCCGCTGCCACCTCGGAAACGAGATGTTCCAGAGCTGAAGCTCGTCAGCAGCTCGACAGAAGCGAAAGAAGCCGACTGGCGGCAGCTACCACTCCACGGTCCGCGTCCCGCGCAAGAACCTCGACGACTTGCTTGTGCGCTAGCACCGCATCCTTCGCCGCCACCTCCCAGGCGACCTTTTCTTCGAACACTGAACGATATCTCGGATCTGCCGCAGCCGAGGCATCTGCCCACTGCGTTGTCTTGTAAATCGAGGTGATCAAGTCAATCACCTCCACTCGGCATTGCGACTCGGGGTGACCTGCCAGCTCCACAAGGAATGGAACCGTGACGGGCGTGACCTCAGACACGACGAAACCGAGCGCACAGACCCTATCCGACAATTCATCTACAGCCGCACACGCAGCTGGTCCATCGGCCCACGCTGCTCGTGAAAGCAAAGCGGGAATACCGCCTGCCGAGCCAGTTGCGTCCGACAGGTCTGCCCAGCGCACTGAAGCCAACCGCTTAAGAAGTCTACCCACTACGGCGTCCCATTTCCTGGGTATAGGTCAGCTATTCGGAGCCTGGCCATGACGAGTTGACACGACCCACAAGCCGGAAGGAGGTCCCTGTATCGCGGGTGATCGAATGGCTTACGGAGGACCGCCAAGCTACTGCTCCCTCGTACTAGATCCCCGGCTTCCATCGCCTGCGCGATACATCCGATCTCGGCACAACCGCCGTGATGTCCTGTCTGATCTAGAACCCTGCGAAGGGGAAGGGGGAGGCTCCGCCTTGCCTCTCCAACCCTGCGCGTACTTACGTCAAAATACGCACCTCCCGAAGGAGTTAGCGGAACACTTGCCGCGCCCTCGTTCTTTCCAGGACCCAGACGGCTGAGATCCGCGAATGCGCGAAGATCGCTTTCGGTATCCCCGCAATTGTGAACGAGGACCGGAGTGGCGCCTGCGAGCACATAGTACGTGTGCTGGCAGCCTCTCCTCTAGCTGCCTTTGTGCAGGTGGGGAAGGGTGTTGAGGTCCGCGATGTGCTCACCGTGCACCCCCACCTGGGTCGCCGAATGGAATACGGCGACCGTAGGGGCCTACTGTCCGTCACTCCATCAACGCCGAGCTGACCGACCAGGCCGTCGCCGCCTATGTGGCCAAGTACGCCACCAAGTCCGCAGACGCCTCCGGCACCCTCGACCGTGCTCTGTTCTGCCGCCCCTGCCAGGGGCGCGGTGCAACCTTCACCACGCACGGGACCCCGATCCAGTGCACCGCCTGCGGCGGCACCGGACAGACGCGACCCCTGCCCCACCTGGCCGTCGCACGCCACGTGCGGCAGATGATCCGGACCTGCTGGGAACTGGGCAAGCTGCCGGAATTCGCCAACCTCAAGCTCTGGAAGTGGGCGCACATGCTCGGCTTCCGGGGCCACTTCTCGACCAAGTCCCGCTGCTACTCCGTCACCCTCGGCGCGCTGCGCGCCACCCGCCTCGCCTGGCGCACCGACCAGGCCCGCGTCCTCGTCGGCCTGCCCGAGTCCGACCCGACGACCACGCTCGTCATCGGTCACTGGGCCTACCACGGCTCGGGCTATAGCCCCGGCGCTGCACTCCTCGCAGCCGCCGTCTGGCACAGGAGAGAGCTGGGACGGCAGTTCGAGTCAGAAGGCGGCTCCTGATGACCATGCAGCAGCCCATTGAGCTCCACCACGGGCCGGGCGCGACGCAGGAACTCCTGACGGTTCCCCAGGTCAT
Organism: Streptomyces sp. NBC_00029; assembly: GCF_045160505.1. Classification (NCBI taxonomy): domain Bacteria; kingdom Bacillati; phylum Actinomycetota; class Actinomycetes; order Kitasatosporales; family Streptomycetaceae; genus Streptomyces; species Streptomyces sp. NBC_00029. The sequence goes on along the minus strand of NZ_CP108292.1, from coordinate 6,907,234 downwards.
GGCTCGCCTCCAGCTCGGCCGCTCCGCCGTCTACGACCTGCTCCGCACCCGCCAGCTCGCCTCGATCACACTCGGCCGCGCCCGCCGCATCCCTTCCCACGCACTCACCAACTTCGTCCACGCCCGCCTCGACCAGGAAGCCGCCTGGATGACCGCGCCCCGCGAAGCCGTCCCCTCCCGCCGCGTCCGCGCCAACAGCGACGGGACCGTCTACCAGCGCAAAGACGGCCGCTGGGAAGCTGCTGGCTACGTCCTCGCCCCGGGCAATACCCGTAAGCGCGTCCGCGTCTACGGCACCACCCGCAAGGAGGCTCTGGCCAAGCTCACCGAGAAGATCGTCTCCAGCAACCGCGGCGTTCCCATTCCCTCCGCGCAGGGCAGTGTCAGCTCGTACCTGACGTACTGGCTCGAGGCAGTCGCCGTCCATCAGCTCCGCGAGAACATCCACACCCGATACACCGCCTGCGTCAAGCAGTACCTCGTCCCCGGCCTGGGCAAGAAGAAGCTCGCCAAGCTCACCGCCAAAGACGTCCGTACCTGGCTCAACCAGGTCCGCACCACCTGCCAGTGCTGCGCCCGCAGCATCGATGCCGCCCGTGACCAGCCCCGTTGCTGCGCCGCCGGAGCGTGCTGCTCCAAGCGGCTCTCCCCGCTGACGCTGGCGTACATCCACTCTGTCCTCAAGTCGGCCCTGGAGCACGCCGTCCGAGAGGAGGAGATCACGCGCAACGTTGCCCGCAACGTCCGTACGGGCACGCCCCGCCCCCGTCGGTTCGAACCGCTCACGGCAGATGAAGCCCGCCAGTTCCTCGCTGCTGTCCGCAATGACCGCCTGTTCGCGCTGCACGAACTAGCCCTCCGCACCGGACTCCGCAAGGGCGAACTCCTCGGCCTCCAGTGGGAAGACCTCGACCTCCAGACGGGCACTGCCAGCATCCGCCGCACCCTCCAGCGCACCCAGACCGGCGGCCTGACAGCCCTGCCCACCAAGACCCGAGCCTCCGAACGCCGCATCGCCCTCCCCAGCGAGTGCATCCACTCACTCAAGGAACACCGTGAGGTGCAGGAAGGAGAACGAGAGGCTGCAGCGGAGGGCTGGCGGGACAACGGCCTCGTCTTCAGCACTCCGGCACGAGGGCCGATCGATCCAGCGAACCTCAATCGCAGCTTCCGCGCCCTCCTCGATCGGGCAGGGCTCCGCCGCATCCGCTTCCACGACCTACGGCACTCCACCGCCACCCTCCTCCTGGAGCAGGGCGTCGAACTCGTCGTGATCAAAGAGCTCCTCGGCCACGCCCACATCGGCGTCACCGCCACCGTCTACGCCCGCGTCCGACTCCGCCTCCAGCGCGACGCCATCGACCTCCTCGGCCGCACGCTCCACACCCAGACCGGGACCTCCAACCAGCCCGACGACTGCCATGACCGCTTGCCGTACACAGCACCTGTCCGCTGACGTTGCCGTCAACTACTGCCGTCAAACACAGATGTGCCCCACCGACAACCATGTCGGTGGGGCACATCTGTCTATTTCGAGAACGGCCAGGCAACCCGAAGAATCAGGGCAGCCATGCGGCTGGCACGGGTAGGACTACAGTCGGTCCCGAATTTCTAACCAGGCGTCAATATTGCGACTGGTCTCTCTGCTCGCCACCGCGGACGATACCCACGGAAGGGCTGACAAGATTAGTTCGACCTCTTGTAGTGCGGAGAATCTGACATCCACCTCGCTGCTCACAGGGAATTTGCTTCCGACGGGTGTATAGAAGTCGTCGCCGGCGGCCAGGTACTCCACCTTCCTGGTTTCGGATGCCGCAATTGCACGTTCACGCGATAGCGGCATTCGATTAAGCGCCAATTCGGCGGCTCCGTCCGGCGTCAAGAGTTCAGGCAGGCCGACGACCGGTGGGTCGAATCGCAGCGCGATGGCCGCGAGTCGGAGAATCCAGTACGCCCCCATAGGCGGCCTGATTCCTCCAATGTCGACCGCCAGCCTGACGACCTCCACGCTGAGCTCAAAGTCGCCTCTACGTCGACTTTCGGCCACATCCCTCAGGGGGCTTACGCTGGTCTCCAGCGATTCGAAAACCGCCAACCACCATTGCGGGAAGCTCCCATCAGGAAAGCGTCTGCGGATCCAGTCGGAGATGCCGTCAACTGGGATGCTCCGAATCCCCCGAAGATCAGACTCCACTCCCATTTACGGGGCCCTCCCGCCATAGTCTCTAATCACTGCCAATGGAACCCTGATCCCGGCTCCAGCGAAGGCGTCGACGCCTCGCTCGATGAACGCGGCAGCACACTGCGCACAGGGCGGCGTGTAGTGGCCCGTGAAGTTATCGAACGACGAGATCGCACCACCATTTCGGAATGCCACCTGCCCTGCGCCAATAACTGGTGCACCACCGCTGGCCACTGTGTGGTGGATGCCAGGTGCGGCTCGAACCATGTTCAAGTTTCCTGCCTCCCCAACAGTCCAAAGGAAGCTCCCACCCTCAGATGCTGCTCGCGAGAAATCGGAAGATCCAGCAGCCATCGGGGAAATGTCAGCGAAATCAGCCTCCATCATTTCAAGCCCAAGATCGTCTGGCCTGCTATTGGAGATTGAGCCAGTTCCGCAATTGTGAACGAGCACCGGGGTGGCCCCGGCCAGCACATAGTACGTGTGGAAGTCATCGACCGTGAGGTTGTACGTGGTGACGGCGAAGGGGTAGCTGCGGATTGCCTGAACGGTGAGGGTTGAGCCGTCGGGCTGGCGGAGTTGCTCGCCCTCGGCGAATTCGCCGGCGTCGAGCCACTGGCGGCGGGTTTCGCTCCAGTGCGGGTGGTGGGAGGTGGAGGTGAGGGTGACCGGCGGGCCGCGGGGGTTCGCGTCGTCGGTGAGGGTGAGGTCCGTGAACTCCTTGTCATCGGGAGTGGTGATGGTGGCCGTGACCGTCTTGGCTTCGGTCGTACCGGTCTGCGGGTCCGTGGCCAGGACCTTGTCGCCTACCTCGACGTCCTCGATGACCTTGCTCGTACCGTCGGCCATTTGGACGCGCGCGCCCGTGGGGAAGCTGTTCCGCTTGATGGGGCAGGAAGCTCCGGCCTCGGAGTCGGCTGCGCGGGATTCCGCACCTCCCCCGCCCGTCTCGGCGTCGGCGTCGCCCCTGCCGGCTTTGGATTCTGTGCCGGCACTGTCGGTGGCTTTCTCCGTCGCTGCTTTCTCGTCTCCCGCCTTCCGTGCTTGAGCGGCAGCTGCGGATGCTTCGTCCTCGGCCTTCTTGGCCTTGGTGAAGGCTGCCATGGCCTTGGAGGCCTTGCTCTCGGCGGCATTAACCGCGTCGTAGGCCTTGTTCAATTCCTTGTAGATCTTGAAGGCCTTGATGCCGATCTTGATGGCCTTGGCCAGCTTGCCCCAGGGAACCGCGTTGAGAGCCGTGTTGATGCACGCCATGACGTCGCCCTTGGTGAAGCAGTCACGGGCGTCGTTGTAGCCGATCAGGTCAAGGACCAGGTCGACTACGGCGTGCTTCAGTTCGTCACGCTTCTTCTTTGCCTTGTTGAGCTCGTGGTTGGCTGAGTTCAGCTCCTTCTGCGTAGGACTCTCGTCGCGGATGGCGTTAGGCGTCTCGCCCTCCTGCGTCGTGTTCCTCGTGTAGTAGTCGACGTTTGCCTGGTCGTCGTCTATGTAACGGAGGCCGCTTGCATCCGACTTGTTGAACGGATCGTTGTTGGAGTAGGCGTACGCGTTCCACTGCTGCGGGTCGCCCGCGTCGATGATCGGGTCAGGGCTGATGAAGCGGCCCGTCGTGGGGTCGTACTCGCGGGCCCCGAGAAGAGTGAAGCCGGTGGACTTCTCCTTGGTGCCACCGACAAATCCCTTGTCACCGGCCCAGGCGCCGGGCGCCGGCTGGGTACCGCGCTCGTTGCCGAACGGGTCCGCCGGGCGGCGGACCTGGGCGAGGTCCGTGGCGTTGAACTGGACGCCGTTGGTGCCGTGGTGGTCCGAGGACTGGTAGGTCAGTGTGGAAGCGCCGGCCGTGGTCGTGCGGGTGATGGACAGGCCACCGGGCACACCGTAGGTGCGAACGTTGGAGACCTTGCTGGTGGCGGTGTCCAGGGTGATCTGGTCGGTGCCCAGGTTGAGCGTCGTCTTGCCCGGGTCGCGGCGGATGAGCTGATTGCCGCCGGTGTCGTAGAGGTAGCTGGTGCCGCCGCTCTCGCCGGTTCCGGTGATCTTGTCGAGCTTGCCCTGGTCGTTCCAGGTCAGGGTCTTGGTGCCCGGCGTGCTGGTGATGGAGGCGGTGTTACCGGACGCGTCGTACGTGTACGAGGTGACCTTGGTGCCCGTGCTGCTCGTCTCCGTGGAGGCCATCAGCGCGTGCGGGCCTCCCGTGCCGCCACCCGTCTTCGGGTCGGAGGACGGGGTGTTGGGGCCGGAGCCGAAGGTCTGGTTGACCGTCGTGTCCTTGGCCGCGTTGCCCGTGACGTCCTTCTTCACCAGCTTGGTGCGGTTGCCGATCTTGTCGTACTCGTACTGCTGCCAGTACGGCGCCGGGCCGCCCACGCTCGGCTTGCCCGTCGCGTCGACCTTCGGCCCGGTGGCGTTGGCACATCCGCCGATGCCGCGGACGCTCGGCTGGGGAGCCGTCGTGGTGGCGCCGGTGTCGGTCCAGGCCTGGGTCAGTCGGCCGAGGTAGTCCGTGGTGAAGCACTGCAGATCGCGGGCAGTGCCGTCCTGTGTGTTACTGATCGAGGTCAGTTGGCCGACCTGGTTGTAGGTGTAGTCGATGACATCGACATTCGCCGTTGCTGCAGTCTGCTTGTCCAACGTGGACTGGATCGGGCGCCCTGTGGCCTCGTCGTATAGCACTGTGGACACCACCTGTGCGCCGTTGGCGCCGATGGTGGTGCGGATGGCCTGACCATTGGGGTGGTAGCGCATGTCCACGACGTAGCGCGTGCGCGTCTCCAGCGGCCCCATCACGCCGTCGAGCGATGTGAAGCTGCCTACGGCGTTGATGCCGTAGCGCAGGGTTTCTGCCTCCAGACCTGCCGCGCCGATGGCAGGCAGAGCTGTGGACTTGAGCTGACCGTACGCGTCGTAGGTGTTCTTGGTTTCGTACGTTCCCGCCAGCTGCTTCTCGACCGCGGGAATCGTGACCTTGGTCCCGAGGGAACGGTATCCGCTGTCATAGCCGCTGATCTCAGAGGTGTACGGGCTGCCCGAAGCGCCTCCCACAAAACGCGTGGTCGCTGTGGGCTTGCCCAGGGCCTTGGTGTCGTAAGTGATGGCGCTGACCTGCTTGGCAGGGTCAACAGCCGTCCCTTCATAGGACGCGATGGTGCGGCCGAGGAGGTCGCTGATGCTCGTGGCGCTCTTGCCGCGTGCGTCGGTGACGGTGACGAGGTTCTTGCTGTCGTCGTAGACCGTGGTGGCGACGCCCGAGTCCGGGTCGGTGGTCTTCACCGCGCGACCGAGGAGGTCGTAGGCGAAGGTCCACTCGTTGCCGGCGGAGTCCTTGCGGGACAACTCCTTGCCCTGGGTGTTGCTGACGTACGTGGTCTCGTCATAAGCGCCCGCGGGCGTGTTGCCCTTGTACTGGCGCACTACCGACGTCAGGCCGTTGGTGATGGAGGCTGTGGCGTAACCGCCGGTCGGCGGGATGTTGCGGACCTCGTCAGCTCCCGGGTACTCGGTCTTCGAGCGCCACTGTTCGACACCGAAGGACTGGAAGACGGAAGCAGTGGTCCGGCCGAGACCGTCGAAGACGGAGATGGTCTGGGCTGGAACCTTGGTGTCGGGTTGTACTCCGCCGTTGGGCAGGAACAATGCCCCGCCGGGGGCCTTCTCGTCGTTGTGGTAAGGCGCGCTGGTCTTGACCTGCCAGCCGTGCGAGTCGAAGAGCGCGTCGGTGACCATGCGGCCCGTGGCGCCCGACGGCGTGTGCGCCTGGGTCTGGCGGACTCGGCCGAGACCGTCGTAGATCGTGTAGCTGTTGATGTAACTGTTGTCGTTCATGAGCGCCTGGCTCAGAACGGTGGTCGGCGCGTTGGCTCCATTCATGGAGTACGAGAACTTGCGGACCGGCGGGTCGACGGTCCGGTTCTGGCCGGGCTGCCAGACGGTGGTGACGCGTCCGAGGGCGTCGTAGCCGCGCTCGGCAACGTGGTTGTTCTCGTCGGTCGTCTTCATCGGCAGCGAGCGGCCGGTGTCGAGGGTGGTCGTGGTCTTCCAGCCCAGCGGGTTGGTGTGGGTGACCTCGTAGGGCAGCGCGTTGGGCAGTGCCCTGTACTCGGTCTTGGTGACCGCGCCGTCCGGGTGTGCGGCGTCCTTGCGCACCTTGTTCGTGCTGGCGGTGAGACGGCCGTACACGTCGTACGAAGCCGTCATGTTGAGCCGGTAGACCGGCTTGCCCGCGCCGTCGTACTTCTCCAGCACCTCGGTGCCGGTCTGGTCGGCCGTCACGCCGGTCTGGCCGTACGCCTTGTCGTCGTAATACGTGCGGGTGTCGCCGACCGTGTTGGCCGCGTTCGGGGTCTGACCGCATACACCCGAGACGAGCAGCGTGCGCGAGGCGAGCTGGGTGAGTGCGCCGCCGGGGCCGGCTGCGTACTCGAAGGTGGTGCACATGCGCTGGTCGGTGCGGGACACGTCACCCTTGTCGTCGACCTGGAGCGGCCGCGAGAAGAGCGTGTCGTCGTAGGTGGAGGTCCGCTCGGTGGTGCGCCAGGCGCCACTGGCGAGCTTGGCACGGCTGGTGACCTTGCCGGTGTTCAGCGCGCGTGCCGTAATGGCGGGCATGCCGCCGGACTGGGCGCGGGTCGCGGTGACGGCGCCGAGCCAGGGGGTGGAGACCTCGTCGCCGATGACGGTGCCGCCGTCGCGGTCGTAGGTCTCGGTCTGCCGGACGAAGCCGGAGAGGACTTCCTCGTCCTTGATGGTGCCGCCGTGCGCGTCGGGCACGTTCACGCTGCGCTTGCTGCCGTTGGCGAGGACGTCACCGTCCATGCCGCGGAGGAACGTGGCCACCGACTTGGTGCGCGGAGCCTCGGACGCATTGCCACTGCCCGTACGGGTGGTGACCGTGGCGTAGCCGCGGAACTGGTCCCACGTACGGGTCTTGGGGTCGGCGAACTCGGAGTCGTTGCGGTGCCAGGCGATGCCGCCGCCGTACTCGTAGTTGGTCACCGTGCTGACCTGGCCGGCGACCATGTCCTGCTGGGTGACGGACTGGACGACGACCTTGTGGAACCAGTCGTTGACCGGGTCCGGGTAGGACTGGCCGGGCAGGTACCACTTGACCGGCATGCAGGCCATGCTGTTGGTGTCGTCGGCCGCGGGCATGGTGCCCTTGACCCGCGAGCACTCCGGGGCCTTGTAGACCACGTTGATGCGGCCACCGGTCTCGGTGGTGATCTTCTGGATGCGCGGCCGGTTGTAGCGGGAGGTGCTGGCCTCGGTGCCGTCGGGCCGCTTGACCACGCCGTCGACGCGGTTGGGGATCTGCAGGGGCTCGAACAGCACGGGCGGCACGGTCAGCGGGGACCGTGCGTTGGTGGCGGTGCGCTGGATGGACTCGAGCCACAGGGTCGGGGAGGTTCCGTCACCCGGCTCCTCGAACCGCTGCTTCAGCGCGTAGGAGTCGATGTTGCGGTAGCCGCCGGTGCCCAGGACCTCGGTGTCGATCTTCGTCACGCGCTTCGTGGTGAAGAAGGTCGGCGACAGATTCAAGCACTGGCCGGTGGCCGCGCATTCCTGGTCGACGGGGGTGTCGCCCCAGGCCTTCGCGTTCGTCTTGCGCTTCGTGGGGTCGCAGGCGTCTCCCGTTTCGAAGCAGCGGTCAGCGATGCGCAGCAGGACCTGGGCGGCGGTGTTCGCCTTGCCCTTGGCGGTGATCTGGTCGGGGAGGCGCTGGCCGTAGCCGATCCAGGTCGGGTAGGAGGCGCGCTGATAGAGGGTGGGGGTGCCGTTGCCGTTGTTCTGGCCGCCGCCACGCCCGTAGTGGTTGTCCTCCTGCTCGTATCGGTAGGAGGTCAGGTTCTGGTGCGGGTCCACGACGTAGTCGAGGTTCCACTGCCAGCCGAGTTGCTTCCAGGTGCCGTTGGCGGGGGTGTCCGCGCCGAGGCACTTGTCCTGGCCGCTGTTGAAGTAGACGGGCACGGTGGAGACGGACTTGGCCTCCGGGTCGGTGCCGTCACCGCCGGGGAGGCGGTTGGCGCCGAAGTAGTACTGCGTGCCGTCGGTGGTCGTGACGCGGAAGCCCTCGCCCTTCCAGGCGGAGTTGCGCTGGCCGGTCAGCCGCTCGATCTTCGTGCCGTCGTCGCCCTGCAGGCGGTAGACGCAGGTGTTGTCGTCGCGGACGATCTGTCCGGCGTGACCCGCCATCGAGAGTGAGAGGATGTCACCGGCCCAGCACTGGTCGCCGGAGTCCTTGATGCCCGCATCCTTGCAGCCCTTGTACGAGCGGGAGATCGAGCCGGGGTGCCAGTCCCAGCCCTCACCGATCAGGCCGGACTGGGCGTTGGTCGACGCGGTACGGCCGTCGATCGAGGACGAGTCGTAGCCGAGCACGACGCTCGGCGCCGCGCCCGCGATCGTCGACGGGATCTCGGCCGTGTAGCCGTAGGTGAAGTTCGCCGAGTTCGCCCCGGCCTGCCAGGAGGCCGACGGCAGGAGCGGCGTCGCCGAGTAGTCTCCGAGGTTGCCGGACGGGCCCGGCTCGACGGCGAGGGCCACGCCCTGGGCGGCCATGACCTGCGGGGCCGCGGAAGGCGCCGACTGCGTACCCGGCTGCGACTTCAGCAGCGCGCTGGGAGCAGCCGCCTCCTTCGCCACCTCGACCTCGGCGACCAGGCGCCCCGAGGCGTCCCGGTGCGCGGCGACCGGTGTACGAGTGGTGCAGCCGGCCGCACCTGGAGTCGTGAGGGCGCATGCGGGCAGCTGCACCAGCCGGGCCCGGTCGGCCCAGTTGGCGCCTGCGTTCTTCGCCCATGCCGACACGTCCAGACCGACCTCGACCTTGCCCGTCGCGGCAGCGCCGGCCGCGTCGGTGAGGGTGATCAGCGCCCCGTTCACTCCGGCGGCGCGGGCCTTGGCCGCGTCCTTCACTTCTACGCTGAGGCTGCCGGCGTCAGAAGCGGAGGACGAGGACGCGGGACCGGACGGCTGCCCCTTGGGGTTTGCTTTCTTCCCGGGTGCGACCCATACGGGCAGGTCTCCCGCCTGGACGGGCCCCGATCCGGCGGCTGGGTTCGACGCGGGGCGGGAGCCGACCTCGACCCGGCTGGTACCAACCGGAGCCTTCGACTTGGGAGCGGGCTTCCAGGGCTTTGCTGCCGGCGCCTTGCCCTTCGCGGACTTGGCGTCCGACCCCTTGACCGGCTTCGTGCCGGGCAGTGCGGTCTTGGGTGGTACCCACACCTTTGGCGGTTTGTCAGCCGCCTGGACCACGGGAAGACCCAGGCCAGACATGAAAACGGCGAGTGCGGCAACTACCGCGACCCGTGCTCTGCCACGCGCTGAGCGCATGACTAAGCGACTCCGATGAGACAACTGGATCCCCCCAGGCAACCGGTACAGGAAAGGGCCGGGCCACATGGGTCCGGATCAAGTGCACTCTATGGAGCAGGAGTTCGAACCTCTAAGGAGATTTTAAGAATCTCTCCCATGAGCAATGTCACCCATGGACAACATGGCGTTTCGTGACATGAACCGGACATCGGGTCTTCACGGAGCACTCACAGCGTGTTGACAGGTTTGCAGATCGGAAGGAACTGTGCCCCTGACTTCTCTTCATTTACCGCTGACAGCGAGGACCTCCGCCTTGAGGCCTGCATTCCTTTCACGCCACTCCGGCCCGGGGGTGTCCGGCAGACGCCGCTCCCCCGGCGCGCTCGCCATCCCGTTGGCCGGCGCCGCCGTCATCGCCCTCGGGGCCGGTCTCCTGACCGGCCCTCCCGCATACGCCGCCGAAGCGCGCAGCCACGGCCCGGCCGATGCGTCCTGGCCCACCCCGACCGCACCTCCGCCCTCGGCGAAGCCGTCGGCGATCAACGCCGCGAAGGCCGAGGCCAAGAGCGGCGGCAAGCGAGTGCTCATCGACTCGCTGACAACGGCCGATTCACAGACCTTCGCCACACCGGGCGGGACACTCACCACGGAGACCTCGCTCGCACCGGAGCGGGTGAAGAACTCCTCCGGAAAGTGGCAGAAAGTCGATGCAACCCTGCGTGCCGCCGCCGACGGCACCTTATCTCCGGTAGCCGTCCCCTCCCGGCTCAGCTTCTCCGGCGGCGGCATGGGTCCGATGGCGACCATGACGACCGCCGACGGCAAGAAGCTGTCCCTCAAGGCACCCTTCGCGCTGCCCAAGCCCGCCCTCAACGGGGACAGCGCGCTCTACCCGTCCGTACTTCCGGGCGTGGACCTCGAACTCACCGCCACAGCCACCGGTGGCTGGCGCCAGGTGCTGATCGTCCGCACCACCGAGGCGGCCGCCAGTGCCGCCGTCAAGAAGCTCAGGTTCCCCGTCGAGGCCGACGGTCTGACGGTGAGCGCCGACACAGTGGGCAACCTCACGGCGGCGGATGCCCAGGGCAACGCCCGCTTCACCGCCCCGACTCCGGTCATGTGGGACTCCGCCCGCTCCGGCGCGGGCGCTGCCGCGGCCCGCGCGAAGTCGGCGGGCGCGTTCGCCAAGCAGTCCGCGCCAGCCGAGGAAACTCCACTGGCCCCTTCCATCGCGTCGAGCTCCGACGGCCCCGGCGAAGGCGCCGCGGTGAAGCCGATCGCCACAACTGTCGAGAGCGGCGGCATCCAGCTCGTGCCCGACAGCACCCTGCTCGGTCAGGGCACGGGCCCCTGGTACATCGACCCGGGCTGGGCCCCAAGCCTGAGCAACGCCAACCAGTCGTGGGCACAGGTCCAGCAGGCGTACCCGGACACCAACGAGTTCAACGGGACGCAGTACGGGCAGGACAGGCCTGCGACGGGCTATTGCGGCTACAACGTGGGCAACCCGCCGTGCGACGGCATCGGCAAGACCCGTGCGTACTTCCAGATCGGCGTCGACTCGCGGCTCTACAACACGACGATCCTCAGCGCGCGCTTCGAGGCGAACGTGGTCTCCTCCTCGAGCCCCAGCACGGTCACGCCAATGGGCCTGTACTCCACGGGCTACATCAGCAGCCCGACGAGCTGGAACCAGCAGCCCTGCGACAAGAACTCGCACATGGGCGGCTGCGAGAAGATCGCCGAGATCAACATGTCCGGGTCCGGTGGCATCGCGTTCGATGTCAAGGGCCTTATGCAGAGAGCCGTCCAGTACGGGTGGCCCACCGTCACACTGGGCCTCGCCCCCAACAACGAGTCGGACAAGTTCTACCGTCAGCGCTTCGACAACACCCCGCGCATCGTGGTCGAGTACGACATCACGCCCACCGTGTCGTCACCGCGCACCGGCCCGACTCCCGGCTTCGCGGACACGGACTCCTACGCCGGCTGCCGCACCCCCGGAGCCACCAACGCCTGGGACAACCCGGGCTGGGTCGGCGCCAACAGCAACATCACCTTCACCGCCGACACCCACTCGGCCACCGGCCTCCAGCTGTGGACAGCCTTCATCGCCTGGGACGACGACGACGGCGGAAAGTCCTTCTTCAGGGAGAGCGGCTGGAACGGCAGCAGCGGCCCGGTCACCGTCGATGCCGGTGAGTTGATCGACGGACACCAGTACGGCTGGCACGCCCGCAACACCGACGGCTTCCTCACCAGCGCCGACAGCGAGTGGTGCTTCTTCCGCGTGGACCGCACCCCGCCGACCTCGGCGATCACGTCCACGGACTTCCCCGCCGCCGGCACCATCGGCGCGCACCCGAAGCTCGCCGGCCAGGAGGGCACCTTCACCCTCACGGGCAACGATCCCGCCCCTGCGACCGGTTCCCGTACCTCCGGCCTGGCCTGCGCCCGCTGGACCACCGACCCCGTCAAGGCGGCCGCCACCGGCTGGAAGTGCACCGACCCCGGCGTGATCAAGCTGACCGGGGGCAAGGCCACCGTCAAGATCACACCTCCGCAGTGGGGCACCAACTACGTCTACCTGCAGACCCAGGACAACGCGGGCAACATGTCTCAGCCGTTCGTCTACAGCTATTACGCGCCGTCCAACCCCGACGCCGGCAAGCCCGTTCTCGGGGACATCGACGGTGACCTCAAGCCCGACGTGCTGCTGCCCGACACCGCCGGAAACCTGCGCAAGATCGCCGGCGGTGGGGATCCGTATTCCGCGCCCAAGGCGAACATGCAGTCCGCCCCCAACGGCACCAACAACTGGAACGGCATCCAGATCACCCACCGAGGCAGCCTGAGCGAGAGGAACGTCGACGACCTGCTCGCCATCGCTCCGGGCCAGCCTTCGCTGTACATCTATCCCAACGACGGAAAGGGCGGCGCCTTCGACGGGCAGGCGAAGCAGGGGGTCAGTAAGCCGACCAGCTGCCTCTCCGTCACCCGAGCACCCATTCCATGCGCGGACCACGGCTACACCGCCGACTGGTCGAAGGTCACCCAGATCGCGGCGTTCGGTGCCCACGCCGGTCTTACCGGACCCAACCCGCCTCACCTGCCGCCCACCTCTCTGCTCTTCATCGAGAACGGACGCCTCTGGCTGAGTGGTTCCGGCGACTCCAACGGCCTCTCCAGCTGGGCCATCCTCCTCTCCGCCAACGACACCAAGTGGGCCGACTACGATCTGATCGCCCCCGGCCGCGCGCAGGGAACCGACTTCCCGACCCTGTGGGCGCGCTCCAAGACCGACGGCAGCCTGCACGCCTTCTCGGTCAAGGGCACCGTCCAGGCCCCCGATCTCACCGCCTTCACCAACCCGGCCGCGGGCCTCATCACCGGCAAGATCGACCCGAAGACGTACCCCCGGGTCGGCTCCGAAGGTGACCTGACCGGCGACGGCATCCCCGACCTGTGGGCCGTCGACACCAACCAGCAGCTCGTCGCCTTCAACGGCGTCGGCACCGCCACTGTGTTCCCGACCGTCACCGGCGTCAGCACGACGCCCGTCACCCTGGGCAACCTCAACATGCCCAAGGCTCAGTGGAAGCTGACCGGCCAGGACGACGCCACCAAGACCACCCCCAGCGCCGTCGGCAACTTCCCCGCGAAGACGACCGACCTCACCTTCCCGACCGCTCCCGAAACCATCGGTGGTCGCAGCTCGACCTACGCCGCCTTCAACGACGCGGGCACCTCATACGCCGGCACCACCGGCCCCGTGATCGACACGCGCAAGAGCTTCACCGTCTCCACCTGGGCCAAGGTCAACGAACTCGGCGGAGTCGTCCTCAGCCAGGATCTGGCCAACAACAGCTCGCTGCTGCTCTTCCCCAACCACACCAAGAAGGTCTGGCAGTTCTCCCTCGCCAACGGCGACACGGGCTCCTGGCCGTACGACGAGACCAACCAGGTCAACAGCGCCGGCCTCATCACGCTGAAGGCCTGGACCCAGCTCACCGCCGTCTACGACCACACCACGGGCCTGATGCGCCTGTACGTCAACGGTGCCCTCGCGGCCACCGGCCACCACAAGGCCTCCACCAGCCCGGCCCCCGTCGGCCCCTTCCAGCTGGGCCGATTCAAGGACTACGGCGCCTACGCCAACTCCCCCTTCAAGGGCGGCATCAGCAACCTCGCCGTCTACCCCTACGCCGCCCCCGTCACCGCCCCGCAAGCGACCGGGCCGATCAACCTGACCCTGTCCGCAGGCAACTGCGTGGACAACGACTTCAACCGTCTGGAGGACGGCAACAAGATCCAGATCGCGGGCTGCAACGGCACCGCCGCCCAGCAGTTCCAGGCCGGCAACGACGGCACGATCCGCAACCAGGGGATGTGCCTGAACGCCGCCAACGGCGGAGTCACCAACGGTACTCCGATCGAGCTCCGCACGTGTGACGGCAGCATCGGCAGCCAGCAGTTCCTGCCCCGGGCCGACGGCGGCGTCTACCACCCCGCCTCCGGCCGCTGCCTCGACCTCGGGGGCTTCAACACCACCCCCGGAACCCAGCTCGGGCTCTGGGACTGCAACCCCAGCCCGGCCCAGCGCTGGACCATCCCCACCCTCGGCACGGCGCCGCTTCCCGTCCCCACCCCGTAACCGCACGCCGCACGCCGCACGCCGATCCACACGGAGGCCGTCTTCCCCATCCGGGGAGGCGGCCTCCGCCGTTTCCTCTCCCTCGGCCTCTCCCCCGCCCGTAGCCCGCGGCGCGCCCCCGCACCGCGGAACGATCCGTCCGTCACCTGATGCGGTGAAATCACCCTTGTCCCATGCGCACCAGGGGTAGGGCACTGCTGATCTCGTGCGGGGGACCGGGGCGACCGGTGTCCCGTACCCATGGACGAAAGGCCGACCCCGCCGTGACGCAGCCGTTCCAACTGCCGGATTTCTATGTGCCCTGTCCGGCACGACTGAACCCCCACCTGGAGCACGCACGGACCCACACCAAGCAGTGGGCGCGCGACTTCGGGATGCTGGAGGGTTCCGGCGTCTGGGAGGAGAGCGACCTCGACTCGCACGACTACGCCCTGCTCTGCTCGTACACCCACCCCGACTGCGACCGCGACGCGCTGGCACTGGTCACCGACTGGTACGTGTGGGTGTTCTTCTTCGACGACCACTTCCTCGAGATGTTCAAGCGCTCCCAGGACCGCGACGGCGCCAAGGCCTACCTCGACCGGCTCGCCGCCTTCATGCCGATGGACCTGTCCGCCGGCTTCCCCGAGCCCACCAACCCGGTGGAGGCGGGGCTCGCCGACCTCTGGGCGCGCACCGTCCCGGCCATGTCCGCCCACTGGCGGGAACGGTTCTCCTTGTCCACGAAGAACCTCCTCGACGAGTCGATGTGGGAGCTCGCCAACATCAACATCGGGCGCGTGGCGAACCCCCTCGAGTACATCGAGATGCGCCGGAAGGTCGGCGGCGCCCCCTGGTCGGCCGGCCTGATCGAGTACGTGTCCGCCGAGGTCCCCGCACGCGTCGCGCACTCACGTGCGCTCGGCGTGCTGCGCGACGCCTTCTCCGACGCCGTGCACATCAGGAACGACATCTTCTCCTACGAACGCGAGGTCACCCACGAGGGCGAACTCTCCAACGCCGTCCTGGTGCTGGAGACCTTCCTCGGCTGCACCACCCAGGAGGCCGCCGAGGCCTCCAACGACCTGCTCACCTCCCGCCTCCACCAGTTCGAGCAGACCGCGCTCCACGAGCTCCCCCAGCTCATCGCCGACCACACGCTCGACCCGGCGGAGATCACGGCCGTCCTCGCCTACGCCAAGGGCCTGCAGGACTGGCAGTCCGGCGGCCACGAGTGGCACATGGTCTCCAGCCGCTACATGAACAAGGAGGCCCGGCCCACCGCCCCGGCGACGCTGCCCTTCCTGCCGACCGGACTCGGCACCACCGCGCTCGACCTGCGGTCCGTGTTCACCCGGCGCTCGATGGAACTGCGCCGCCGTTCCTTCTCCCACGTCCCCTTCGAGCGCACCGGCCCCTCCGTCGTCCCCGAGATCCACATGCCGCACCGGCTCTCCCTCAGCCCGCATCTGGCGCACGCACGCGAGGAGTCCGTGGCCTGGTCCCGGCGCATGGGCCTGCTGGACCCGCAGCCCGGTGACCCGGGCTCGGCGATCTGGACCGAGGAGCGGCTGCGGGGCTTCGACTTCGCGCTCTGCTCGGCCGGCATCGATCCCGACGCGACGCCGCAGGAGCTGGCCCTCAACGCCTGCTGGCTGACCTGGGGCACGTACGGGGACGACTACTACCCGGTGGTCTTCGCCCAGGGCAGGAACCTTCCGGCGGCCAAGGCGACCACCGCCCGCCTCATCGCCATGATCCCGGTCGACCACGCCGGACAGCCGGAGCCGGTCACCGCGATGGAGCGTGCGCTCGGCGACCTGTGGGTGCGCACCAGCGCCGGCATGTCCGCCGGGCAGCGCACCGAGTTCCGGGCGACCCTGGTGAACATGCTGGAGAGCTGGGTGTGGGAGGTGGACAACCAGATCCAGAACCGCATCCCGGACCCGGTGGACTACGCGGAGATGCGCCGCCACACCTTCGGCAGCCACCTCACGATGTACCTGTGCCGTCTCGGGCACCGGGGCCGGGGCATCCCCGAGGAGATCTACGCCTCCGGGACCATCCGCTCACTGGAGAACGCGGTCGCGGACGCCGCCTGCATGATCAACGACATCTACTCCTACCAGAAGGAGGTGGAGGTCGAGGGCGAGGTCCACAACTACATCCTGGTCACACGGAACTTCTTCGACGTCGACTACCCGCAGGCCCTGCACATCTGCCATGAGCTGATGACCCGGCGGACCGAGGAGTTCGAGCACATCGTGGCCAACCAGCTCCCGCTGCTCTATGACGACTGGAAGCTCGGCCCGCAGGCCCGGGAGGCCCTGGACGCGTACGTGGGCGAGCTGAAGGACTGGCACGCCGGCATCCTCAACTGGCACGAGAAGATCCGGCGTTACCGCTCGGAGGACCTGCACCCGCAGCCCGACCTGCTGTCCACCCGCATCCTGGGCCCCGGCTTCGGCATGGCGGCCGCCCGGATCTCCATGTCCGCCTGATCCCGGCGGCGGGGCGGTCCGTTCCCCCGACCCGCCGCCACCGCCGCCGTCCGTCAGAACTCGTCACTCGTGTGCGGCAGTACGGGCGTCCGCAGGGCCGCATCCAGCGCCGCCGCCGCGCCCGGCGTGTGCTCCCGTACGAGCCCGGCCGCGACGAGTTCCCCGACCCGGGTCCCGCCCAGGTAGCAGGCGCCCAGTTCGCGTACGTCCAGGGCCAGGTCGGCAGCGGAGTCGGCGTGCTCGTACGTCGCCCCGCCCGGCCCCGCCTCGAGGCGGAAGCGCCCGGCGTTCGCGGGCAGCCGTACGTCGTGCACCTCCAGCACCACCTCCACCGGCGCGGCCCAGGACCGCGCCGTCAGCGCCGCGCCCACGTCGACCAGGCGCACCCAGAGCGCCGGGAACTGGGCGGTGACCCGTACCTGGTCCCGGTCCGCGGCGAAGTGCAGCAGCGGGTCGTCGAGCGGACGGCCCCACGCCGAGACCTTTCCGGTGAGGTCGAGGGAGGCCACGCACTCCCACAGCGCGGCGGCGACCGCCGGGGTCTCGGCCTCCAGTTCGTCGACCCGGACCAGGCCCGGGACGCGGGATCGTCCGGCCCCGCCCCCGTCGTCCTCCGGCTTCGTGCGGTAGAGGACGTATCCGGCGATCGGCTCGTCCAGGTCGCCCAGGACGATGATCCGCGGCGGGCTCAGCTCCTCGTCCTCCTCGTCCTGTTCGGCGAGCCACTCGTCGCGCCAGCGCTGCTCGCTGCGGGTGGGGCGGCCGGCCCGCCCGGCGCGGGCGGCCTCGTGGAAGGGCCCGATCACGGCGAGGGCCTCTTCCGGGTCGAGGAGCCGCAGCGGGCGCCGGTCCGGGTCGATGCGCAGGGCCAGCGGACGGGTGGAGTCGATCTCGACGGTGGCGCCGGTGGTGGCGCTGCCGTAGCCGAACCGGCCGTAGATGGCGGCCTCGGAGGCCCAGAGGGCGGCGATCGGGCTGCCCGCGGCGGCGGTGCGCCCGAGCATCTCGGCCATCAGACCGGTGAGGACGCCGCGCCGGCGGTGGGTGGGGGCGACGCAGACGAAGGTGAGCCCGGGGCAGGGCAGATCCGCCCCGGGCACGGAGAGCCGGAAGTCGTACGCGGCCATGAAGCCGACCAGGGTGGTGCCGTCGTAGGCGCCGATCCGGTCGCAACTCGCGAGCAGCGCGTGGTGTTTCTCCCGGAGCTCCTTCTCGGGCCGGTCGTGGAAGACCAGGTACGCGAGCTCCAGAGCGCGGTCGATGTCGGACTCGGGTACGTCACGGATGTCCACCATGATCGCGAGACTAATCGGTCATCGCGGACCGGTCACCTCATAATGGCCCGCTTCCCGCATGTGGCCGGATTTCAGGCCCGATCCGGCCTGCGGGACGGGTCAGGAGCCGGTGGCGCGGACCGAGCCGGTGCTGGAGCCGCTGGTGTCACCGAGGAAGCAGGTGACCTCGTGGTCGTCCAAGCTCCAGCCCTCGGAGGTCGGATAGTAGTAGTAGATCTCCATGGTCTTCGGGAGCTTCGCGTCGTCGCCCACGTAGTCGGTGAACTCCTTGCCGGCGCACCGCTTGTCGGCGATCGCGATGATCTTCTCCTTGCCCGGGTACGGCCCGTCCTTCAGGTCGAAGACGGCGTACGCCTCCGACTGGTGCGGCCCGGTGCAGGGCACGGTGTCCACCGAAGGGGGCGCCTCGCCGTCCACGTCCTCGGTCTTCAGTTCCTCCTCTGTGTCGAAGCAGTCGCCCACCTCGATGTCGGCCACGTCGCCGAAGACCGGGCCGGCGACCCGGCCACCGCTGTCGCGCTTCGACAGGGCGCCGGCGCCGTCCGCCGCTCCGAGGAGCCCGAGGGACAGTACGACCACGAGGACCGCGCTGCGGACGGCGGCGGGCGCGAAGGCCGGGCCCCCGCCCCTGCGCCGACGGTGGCGCGCGGTGAGGGTGATGCCGCCCGGGATCAGCGGGATCCGGCGGATCGCCCGGCACATCGACAGGACGAACGCCACGGGGGCGGAGCGGCCCCGCCGGACGCCGTGCGACCGGCGGGGCGGCTCCGGCTGTCCGTACGGTCCCGGGTGCGGGCGCGGCTCCGGGTGCGGCCCGTGCCACGACGGTGGTTGCGGGGGTTGCGACAGTCTGGACATGCGCACAGCACTCCTTGCACAGAGCGTGGGACGCGGCCGACCGGCCACTTCCCACGCTACTCCCCGGCGCGGAGCTCGTCCTGACGGGCGGCGGGACCGCTCCAGCCGGCCGGGACATGGCCGAGCCGGATGCGCTGCGGATGGTCCCCGACGGGGACGGAGACCCGCTTGGCGCCGGTGGAGAAGTCGATGGCCGTGACCCGGTCGGCGCCGCTCTCGGAGATCACGCAGGCGGTGCCGTCGCCGTCGACCGTGGCCCAGTACGGCTTGGCGGCGGGCACGAGCGGGCCCTCGGCCAGGGTGGCTCGGTCCACGACGGTGGCGTAGTCGTCCATGGTGCCCGCGATGCAGAGCTTGGCCCCGTCGGGGCTCATGGACATGCCGTGGTGGCGGGAGTCGTTGACCCAGGTGGTGCGGTCGGTGCTGGTGGCGGGGTTCATCGGGAGGGTCTTGAGGCGGGTGATCCGGTCGGAGGCCACGTCGTACTCGAGGAATCCGTTGAAGAAGGAGACCTGGAAGTAGAGCTTCGACTCGTCGGGGCTGAAGGACACCGGGCGGACGGAGTCGGACAGGTCCCGGCGGCCGAAGGCGTCCAGCCGCTCCCGCATGTCGATCACCCGGACGGTGCGGAAGGTCTGCGCGTCGACCACGGTGATCTTCCGGTCGCCCTTCGTCCAGTCGAGCCAGGGGGCGTCCAGGGCGGTGTTCACCTCGCCGATGGAGCTGTTCCACAGGAAGCGGCCGTCGCGGGAGAAGGTGTTCTCGTGCGGCTTGTCCCCGGTGCCGAAGGAGCCGACCTGGCGCCCGGTGGTGATGTCCAGGACGTGCACGGTGTTGGAGGTGGAGGCCGAGACGGCGATGCGGGTCCCGTCCGGGGAGACCGCCATGTGGTCGGCCCGGAAGCCCGACACCGGGAAGCGCCAGTTGATGCGTCCGGAGGCCACGTCGATGGACACGACGTCGGCGAAGCTGGGGCGGGAGGCGACGACGGCGGAGCCGTCCGGGGTGGTGAACATGTCGTCGACGAACTGATCGTGGCCCTCGCCGGCGCTCTCCCGGATGCCGAGGAAGAAGGCGAGCTTCACGGGGTTGAGGTAGATCTCGCGGAGCCGCTCCGCCTTGTCGGGGATCATATTGATCCGGCCGACCTTGGCGAGGTCGCCGGTGGAGGCGAGGACGTCGGCGGTCCCCTCCCAGTTGTTGCCGACGAAGAGCACCTCGCGCAGGACGCCGCCAGGACCCGTGGCGGTGGCGGGAGATGGGCCGGTACCGGCGCCGGCCGGGGCCGGCGCGAGGACGGTGAGCAGGGTGGCCGCGGCCAGCAGGCCCAGGGTTCGCACGGTACGCAACATCCGCTCAACTCCGCTGCAGGAAAGGGATGGAGAGGGTGCCTCCTATTACCGGCGGGTAAAATAGGGGGAACGCCGAAAGGGCGCAACCCCCGCGGGGTGCGCCCTTTTCTCACGTTCCGCCGACGCCCTGCCGAGGTCCGGCTCACGCGCGGCTCGCGTCCGGCTCACGTCGGGCCGTCACGCGCGGCTCACGTCGGGCCGTCACCCCTTCAAGCGACGGAACCGATCCTGTCGATCACCGTGTTCGAGATGTCCGGGTGGATCGGGATGTGCGCGCCGGTCAGGGCCGCGCCGGTGCCTCCGCGGCGGTTCGCGACGATCTCGGCGGCGATGGACAGCGCGGTCTCCTCGGGCGAGCGGGCGCCGAGGTCCAGCCCGATCGGGGAGCGCAGCCGGGCCAGTTCGATTTCGGTCACGCCGACTTCGCGCAGACGCTTGTTGCGGTCCTCGTGGGTGCGGCGGGAGCCCATGGCGCCGACGTAGGCGACGGGGAGCCTGAGGGCCAGTTCGAGGAGCGGGACGTCGAACTTGGCGTCGTGGGTGAGCACGCACAGGACGGTCCGGCCGTCCACTTCGGTGGTCTCCAGGTAGCGGTGGGGCCAGTCCACGACGATCTCGTCCGCCTCGGGGAAGCGGGTCTTCGTCGCGAAGACGGGCCGCGCGTCGCACACCGTCACCCGGTATCCGAGGAACTTGCCGATCCGCACGAGGGCGGAGGCGAAGTCGATGGCACCGAAGACGATCATCCGCGGGGGCGGGACGCTGGACTCGACCAGCACCTTCAGCGGCTCTCCGCAGAGCCTGCCGTCTGCGCCGATCTCCAGCACGCCGGTCCGGCCGGCGTCCAGCATGGCGCGGGCCTCTTCGGCGATGGTGCGGTCCAGCTCGGGGTGTCCGCCGAATCCGCCCTGGTGGGCGCCTTCGGTACGGACGAACACGGCGCGGCCCATGAGCTCGGCCGGGCCCTGCGCTATCCGGGCCACCGCCGCGGCCTCGCCGCGGGCCGCGGCGGCCAGGCCGGCCGCGAACACCTCCCGCACGGGAGAGCCCACGCGGACCGGGGTGACCAGGATGTCGATGATTCCGCCGCAGGTCAGACCCACGGCGAAGGCATCGTCGTCGCTGTATCCGAAGCGCTCCCGGACGGTCTCGCCGTCCTCCAGCGACTGCCGGCACAGCTCGTACACCGCACCCTCCACGCATCCACCGGACACCGAGCCGATGGCCGTTCCCTCGCTGTCGACGGCGAGGGCGGCACCGGGCTGCCGGGGCGCGCTCCCGCCGACCGCCACGACGGTGGCGACGGCGAAGTCACGTCCCTGCTCGACCCACCGGTTCAGCTCTTCGGCGATGTCCAGCATGGGGGGCCTCCTCGGAGAGGTTCGGTTCCAGTATCGGATACGTGAAGGGTGCGGTTCTGGCTGATCAGGCCGGTCCGGGTCAGCCGACCCCGAGCCAGTGCTCGATCGGGTTCAGGGCGAAGAACACCACGAAGATCGCGGTCAGCGCCCACATGAAGCCGCCGATCTCCCGGGCCTTGCCCTGGGCGATCTTGATGGCGACGTACGAGATGACACCGGCGGCGACGCCGGCCGTGATCGAGTACGTGAACGGCATGATCACGACGGTCAGGAAGACCGGGATCGCGGTCGCGCTGTCGGCCCAGTCCACGTGGCGGGCGTTCTGCATCATCATCGCGCCGATGACGACCAGGGCCGCGGAGGCGACCTCACCCGGGACGATCTGCGTGATCGGGGTGAAGAAGAGGCAGGCGGCGAAGAAGAGGCCGGTGACCACGGAGGCGAGGCCCGTGCGGGCACCCTCGCCGACGCCGGTCGCGGACTCGACGAACACGGTCTGGCCGGAGCCGCCCGCGACGCCACCGATGGCACCACCGGCACCGTCGATGAAGAGCGCCTTGGACAGGCCCGGCATGCGGCCCTTGTCGTCGGCGAGCTTGGCCTCGGTACCGACACCGATGATGGTGGCCATCGCGTCGAAGAAGCCGGCGAGCACCAGGGTGAAGACGATCATGCCGATCGTCATGTAGCCCACGTCGCCCCAGCCGCCGAAGGAGACGTCGCCGAAGAGCGAGAAGTCCGGCATGGAGACCGCGGAGCCGTCGAGGGTGGGCGGACCGTTCTTCCAGGCCTTCGGGTCGATGTCCACGATGGCGTTGAGGATCGCTGCCAGGACGGTGCCGCCGACGATGCCGATCAGGATGGCGCCGGGCACCTTGCGGGCCTGGAGCATGAAGATCGCGATCAGGGTGATGCAGAAGAGCATGACGGGCCAGCCGGACAGCTCACCGACCGCGCCGAGCTGGACGGGGGGACCGAACTCCGGACCCTTGCCCACGAAGCCGGCCTTGAAGAAGCCGATCAGCGCGACGAAGAGGCCGATGCCCATGGTGATGGCGTGCTTGAGCGCGAGGGGGATCGCGTTCATGATCATCTCTCGGAGGCCGGTGACGACCAGGAGACAGATCACGACACCGTAGACCACACACATTCCCATGGCCTGCGGCCAGGTCATCTGGGGGGCCACCTGCGAGGCCAGCACGCCGGACACGGACAGACCGGCGGCGAGGGCGAGCGGCACCTTGCCGACGAAGCCCATGAGGAGCGTGGTGACGGCTGCGGCGAACGCGGTGGCGGTGATGATCGCCGAGGCGGCCATCGAGGCGCCGGCGACGTCCTTGCCCGAGAGGAGCAGGGGGTTGAGCAGCAGGATGTACGCCATCGCCATGAAGGTCGTGATACCGCCACGAACCTCATTGCCGACGTTGGATCCTCTGTGCGTTATGTGAAAGTACCGGTCGAGCCAGGACCTTCCCGCGGGGGGATGAGAGCCGTCGCCGGCATCTTCCGCGGTGGTCTTCGGCTCTACTGACGATTGGGTCATGGTGCCTAACTCCCAAGGTTCAAAGGGGCACCCGCTTGGAGATTGGAGACGCGGGATTTGGGATGGTGCGTTTGGCTGCACGACCCGGGGTGACGGCCCGAGGCGACGCGAATGTGCACTGCGTGTACTGCGGGTAGTGCGGGGGTGACCGCTGGTACTACGGGGGTTCTTGCAGGGGTACTGCCAAGTGAAGGGACCGCGAGCGGTGCGGTGCTTCGTATGTCCTCCGGACGGCGCGCCGTGAAGTGTGACGTTCCCATGCGCACCGTCCGGAGAGTCTGAGGAGGTCCGGTGGCCTTGCGGCCCCCGGACCGCGCCGTCCTAGAGGGTCCCGGTAAGGGCTTCCGGACGGATCGGCGTCTTGTTGATCTCAAGACCCGTCGCCTGCCGGATCGCCGCGATGACGGCCGGGGTGGACGAGAGGGTCGGGGCCTCGCCCATACCGCGCAGGCCGTAGGGGGCCTTCGGGTCGGCGAGCTCCAGGACGTCGACCGGAATGGTCGGGGTGTCGAGGATGGTCGGGATCAGGTAGTCCGTGAAGGAGGGGTTGCGCACCTTCGCGGTCTTCGGGTCCACGATGATCTCTTCCATGATCGCGACGCCGAGACCCTGGGTGGTACCACCCTGGATCTGGCCGACCACGGAAAGCATGTTGAGGGCCTTGCCGACGTCCTGTGCGGTCGCCAGCTCGACGACCTTGACGAGGCCGAGCTCGGTGTCCACCTCGACGACCGCGCGGTGCGCGGCGAAGGTGTACTGGACGTGGCCGTTGCCCTGGCCGGTGACCAGGTCGAAGGGCTCGGTCGCCGCGTGACGGAACTCGAGCTCCAGGTCGATGGCCTCGTTCCCGAGGATGTCGGCGATGTCCGCGAGGACCTCGCCGCCGTCGGTGACGACCTTTCCGCCTTCGAGCAGCAGCTCGGCCGTGGCCCACGCGGGGTGGTACGAGCCGTTCTTGCGGCGGCCGATCTCCAGGAGCGCCTCGCGGACGGCCTCACAGGTGTTCTTCACCGCGCCACCGGTCATGTACGTCTGCCGGGAGGCGGACGTGGAACCGGCGGAGCCGACCTGCGTGTCGGCCGGGTGGATCGTCACCTGCGTGACGCCCAGCTCGGTACGGGCGATCTGCGTGTGAACGGTGATGCCGCCCTGGCCGACCTCCGCCATGGCCGTGTGGACCATCGCGACGGGCTCGCCGTTGATGACCTCGAGCCGCACGCGGGCGGTCGAGTAGTCGTCGAAGCCCTCGGAGAAGCCGACGTTCTTGATGCCGACCGCGTAGCCGACGCCGCGGACGACGCCCTCACCGTGGGTGGTGTTCGAGAGGCCACCGGGCAGCGCGCGGACGTCCGCGCTCTCGCCGGCGGACTCCCACTGGCGCTCGGGCGGCAGCGGGCGGGCCTTGACCCGGCGCAGCAGCTCGGCGACGGGCGCCGGGGCGTCCACGACCTGGCCGGTCGGCATGACCGTGCCCATCTCCATGGCGTTCAGCTGGCGGAACTCGACCGGGTCCATGCCCAGCTTCGCCGCGAGCTTGTCCATCTGGGCCTCGTAGGCGAAGCAGGCCTGGACGGCGCCGAAGCCGCGCATCGCGCCGCAGGGCGGGTTGTTCGTGTAGAGCGCGATCGCCTCGATGTCCACGTCCTCCAGGACGTAGGGACCCACCGAGAGGGAGGAGGCGTTGCCCACGACCGCCGGGGAGGCGGACGCGTAGGCGCCGCCGTCCAGGACGATCTTGCACTTCATGTGCGTGAGCTTGCCGTCCTTGGTGGCGCCGTGCTCGTAGTACAGCTTCGCCGGGTGACGGTGCACGTGGCCGAAGAAGGACTCGAACCGGTTGTAGACGATCTTGACCGGCTTGTTCGTGGCCAGGGCCAGGAGGCAGGCGTGGATCTGCATCGAGATGTCCTCGCGGCCACCGAAGGCACCGCCGACGCCCGAGAGCGTCATACGAACCTTCTCCGGCGGGAGGCCCAGGACCGGGGCGATCTGCTGGAGGTCCGAGTGCAGCCACTGGGTGGCGACGTAGAGCTCGACACCGCCGTCCTCGGACGGCACGGCCAGACCGGACTCCGGGCCGAGGAAGGCCTGGTCCTGCATGCCGAAGGTGTACTCGCCCTCGACGATGACGTCGGCGCGCTTGCGGGCCTCCTCCACGTTGCCGCGGATGATCGGCTGGCGGTGCACGATGTTCGGGTGCGGGACGTGACCGATGTGGTGGTCGTCGCGGCCCTCGTGGATCAGCGGCGCGTCGGGGGCGAGGGCGGAGGCCTCGTCCGTGACGAGCGGCAGCTCACGGTAGTCGATCTTGATCTTGGCGGCCGCGCGGCGGGCGGTCTCCGGGTGGTCGGCGGCCACGAGGGCGACCGGCTCACCGTGGTGCCGTACCCGGCCGTTGGCGAGAACCGGGGTGTCCTGGATCTCGAGGCCGTAGTTCTTCATCTCGGCCGGCAGGTCGTCGTACGTCAGCACCGAGTAGACGCCGGGCATGGCGAGCGCCTCGGAGATGTCGATGGAGACGATCTCGGCGTGGGCGACGGTGCTGCGCAGGGTCTGGCCCCAGAGCATGTCCTCGTGCCACATGTCCGAGGAGTAGGCGAACTCACCGGTGACCTTGAGGGTGCCGTCGGGACGGAGAATCGATTCGCCGATGCCGCCCTTGTTGTGCTTCTGGGTGACGTTCGTCGGCGTACCGGCGGGCACGGTGCGGGTGTTCTGAGCCATGGTCAGACCGCCTCTCCCTGACGGGCGGCCGCGAGGCGGACCGCGTCGAGGATCTTCTCGTAGCCCGTGCAGCGGCAGAGGTTGCCGGACAGGGCCTCACGGATGTCCTGGTCGGACGGGGAGGAGTTCTCCTCCAGGAGCGCGTCCGCCTGGATGAGCAGACCCGGGGTGCAGAAACCGCACTGCACGGCACCGGCGTCGATGAACGCCTGCTGGATGTTGGAGAGCGGGGTGCCCTCGCCGGTCTGCGAGTCGCCCGGCTTGGCCTGCCACTGCTTGGCCGCGTCCAGGGACACACCCTTGCTGCCGCAACCGCCGCCGGTGCCGCAGGCACCGCCGTGACCGTGCTCGTCACGCTGCTTGGAGAAGTCCGCCAGACCCTCGACGGTCACGACGTCGCGACCCTCGACCTGGCCGGCCGCCACGAGACAGGAACAGACCGGTACGCCGTCGAGGCGGACGGTGCAGGAACCGCACTCGCCCTGCTCACAGGCGTTCTTCGAGCCCGGCAGGCCCAGACGCTCACGCAGGACGTAGAGAAGGGACTCGCCCTCCCACACATCGTCGGCTTCCTGCTGACGGCCGTTGACCGTGAAATTGACGCGCATGATTACGCAGCCCCTTCAAGCGAGCGGCCGTTGCCGGTACCGCGGTACTGCTCCCAGGTCCAGACGAGCTGGCGGCGAGCCATGATGCCGACCGCGTGACGGCGGTACTTCGCCGTGCCGCGGACGTCGTCGATCGGGTTGGCCGCGCCGGAGGCGAGGTCACCGAACTGCTTGGCGATCGACGGGGTGATGACCTTGCCGGACTCCCAGAAGCCGCCCTCTTCGAGCGCGGCGTTCAGGAACTCCTCGGCGGCCTTCGCACGGATCGGGGTCGGCGCGGCCGAGCCGATGCCGGTGCGGACCGTGCGGGTGTCCGGGTGCAGCGCCAGGCCGAACGCGCAGACCGCGATGACCATCGCGTTGCGGGAGCCGACCTTGGAGTACTGCTGGGGTCCGTCCGCCTTCTTGACGTGGACGGTCTTGATGAGCTCGTCGGCGGCGAGCGCGTTGCGCTTGACGCCGGTGTAGAACTCGTCGATCGGGATGAGGCGGGAGCCGCGTACGGACTCCACCTCGACCTCGGCGCCCGCCGCGAGCAGCGCGGGGTGGGAGTCACCGGCCGGCGAGGCGCAACCGAGGTTGCCGCCGACACCGCCACGGTTGCGGATCTGCGGGGACGCGACCGTGTGCGAGGCGAGCGCGAGTCCCGGAAGCTCCGTACGGAGGTTCTCCATGATCTGCGTGTACGGGACGGAGGCGCCCAGGCGAACCACATCCTCGCCGACCTCCCACTCCCGCAGCAGACCGATGCGGTTCAGGTCCAGGAGGTACTCCGGCCGGCGGTGGTCGAAGTTGATCTCGACCATCACGTCGGTGCCACCCGCAATCGGCACAGCTGAGGGGAACTCGGCCTTAGCGGCGAGCGCCTCCTCCCAGCTGGCGGGGCGAAGGAAGTCCATGAGCGGCTCTCTTCTTCTTCATCGTGTCGTTTACTTCAAGCCAGGAGGCCCGAGAGCCCTCGACTGGTCGTTCACGTGCTGTTAACGCGGTGTGGACCCAGTACACAAGCCGCCCGTCCCCCGGGTGCAGTCACCGAAACCATGAAGGAGTTGGCTGACGGCCTCCCTCGTCTTGTAGATTCGTATGAAAGGCAGGATGCGACGACCTGCCCGATTTCCAACGGCAACATTCGAGACAGATCGGCGGCGACATCATGCGGCTGCGCGCACTGCTGGAAACCGAGGCGCTGGGGCTGCGGCTGCTCGGCGGCGAGGGTGAACTCGACCGGACGGTCCGCGGGGTCATGACGACCGACCTGCGGGATCCCAGCCGGTACCTGTCGGGGGGCGAGCTGGTCCTTACTGGCCTGGCCTGGAGACGAAATTCAGCCGACTCCGAGCCATTCGTACGAATCCTGGCGAGTGCGGGCGTCGCCGGGCTCGCCGCGGGCGAGGCGGAGCTGGGAGCGATCCCGGACGATCTTGTTTCGGCCTGCGTGCGCAACCGGCTGCCGCTGTTCGCCGTGAACGAGGACGTTGCATTCGCCACGATCACCGAGTACGTCGTCCGGCAGGTCTCGGGAGAGCGTGCGGGTGACCTCGCGGCCGTCGTGGACCGCCATCGCCGCCTGATGACCTCGGGTCCGGCCGGCGGCGGCCCCGATGTGGTGCTGGATCTGCTCACCACCGACCTCGATCTCCGGGCCTGGGTGCTGTCCCCCACGGGCCGGCAGATCGCCGGGGCGGGCGAGCCGCTGGCGCCGGGCGTGTGCGCAGCACTGGCGAGCGAGCACCTTGCGGCGGTCCGGACGGGCCGCAGGGGGCCGCATCGGATCTCCATCCAGGGTATTACGTACTCGCTCTTCCCGATCAGGGGACACGGCCGCGGCGCCGCAGGTCCGGCCGCCCGCGACGTGCGCGAGACGGTCCTGTCGGACTGGCTGCTGGCCGTCGAGGCGGACGCGGGCGACTGGCCCGCCGAGCGCCTGGATCTGCTGCAGGGCGTCACCCAGCTGATCGCCGTGGAACGGGACCGGCGCGACGCGGCCCGCACGGTGCGGCGCCGCCTCGCACAGGAGGTCCTGGAACTGGTCCAGACGGGTGCCCCGCCCGCCGAGATCGCCGCCCGTCTGCGGGTGGCCGCCCCGGTGCTGCTGCCCGGGCTGGGCGCCGCCCCGCACTGGCAGGTCGTCGTGGCCCGGGTGGACTGGGACGGCGGGGACATCCCCGGCGGCCCGGTGGCCCAGTCGCTGCTGGAGGAGATCCTCGTCGACCCGTCGGTCTCGGGGCCCGAGCCCTCGGACCGGATCGCGGTCGCCCATGCGGGCGACGAGGCCATCGCCCTGGTACCGCTGCCGTCGCTGTCCGGGGACGCCGGGGAGGACAAGGGCCCGGACTCCGCCCTGCACGCCGACGAGCTGCTCGCGGCCGTACGGGACCCCCTGGCCGCCGGTCTGGCCGACGACGGCCGGCTCACGCTCGGCGTCAGCGCGGCCGTGCACTCCGCCGAGGGGCTGCGCGGGGCGCTGGAGGAGGCCCGGCACGCCCGCCGGGTGGCCGCGGCACGCCCGGGCCGGGTCTGCGCGGCGGGCCACCACGAGCTGGCCTCGCACGTGCTGCTGCTGCCGTTCGTCCCGGACGACGTCCGCCGTGCCTTCACGGCCCGGCTGCTGGACCCGCTGCGGGACTACGACCGGCGTCACCGCGCGGAGCTCATCCCGACGCTGGAGGCCTTCCTCGACTGCGACGGTTCCTGGACCCGCTGCGCGACGCGCCTGCACCTGCACGTCAACACGCTGCGCTACCGCGTCGGGCGAATCGAGCAGTTGACGGGCCGGGACCTGTCCCGGCTGGAGGACAAGCTCGACTTCTTCCTCGCACTGCGGATGAGCTGAGAAGATCCGCCCGCGGCCGCGGCGGTTCGGCCGCGGGGCGGCTGATGATCCGTCCGGACTTTGTGAAAGAGTTCACCCAACCCCTTGGCCGATGGCTCCGATCCGTGCTCTCATTTCGCCCCAGGGCTCAATGACGCGCTGCTTGGTTGCTTTGGGGAGGGCAATGTGGCGGACACCGCCATGTCGGGTGCCGGAACAACCGGAGGGGACGACCCCCTTCAGCGGGCGATATGGCGGCTGCGCTCGCGCGGCTGTTGGACCGATGCGGCTGCGCTCCTGACGCCGCACGTCGGCAGCGCCGCGGCCGCGGTGCAGCGAACCGCGCTGCTGGTGGAACGGTGCCTGTTCACCGGTCAGGGCTGGGCCGAGGCCGAGGACGCGCTGCGGATCGCCGAGGCGATCGCCCAGGACGACGAGGACCGGGGTGCGGCCGCGTGCGAACGGGGCCAGCTGGCGTACGCCGCCACCGTGCTCGGCGTTCGCGACCGGGCCGACGAGGCCCGCTCCGCGCTGGGCCGGGCCGCGGCCCTGCTGTCCCCCGATTCCCGGACCCGCCCGCTGCTGGACTTCCGGCGGGGGCTCGTCGCCGAGCACCTGGCGGACGCACCTCAGTCGGCCCGGCCGGCCTACCACCGGGCCCACGCGGGGGCCGAGGCGCACGGGGACACCCTGCTGCTGTCCTTCACCTGGCGGCACCTGGCCGCGCTGGCCCTGCGGGACGGGGAGGTCGCGGAGGCCCGCAAGGGCTTCGCGGAGTCCCTGCGCATCCGCGAGGACCTGGGCTTCCTGATCGGCACGGCCCCGGCGCTGGCGGCGCTGGCCGAGGCAGAACCGGAACCGGAGGCCGCCCGTCTGCGCGCGGAGGCCCGCCGCCTGTTCCACCTGCTGGGCGGCATCCCCACCTGGCTGGCGGACCAGCTCCACCCGACCCCCTCGCCCGCGGCGTAGCCGCCCGCACCCGCGGGGCGCCCCGGCCCCCGGTCAGGCCGGGGAGCCCGCGAAGTGTTCGCGGACCAGGGACTCCACCACCGGGAGGTCCCGCGCGATCAGGGCCTCCAGCAGCGCCGAGTGCTCCGCCGCGTCGGCGACGAGATCGGCCCGGCGAACCCGCGGTGCGCCCGGCAGGGGCCACTGGGCGCGGCGGTGGAGCTCCTCCGCCACCTGTACGAGCTGGTCGTTGCCGGCCAGTCGCAGCACGGCCCGGTGGAAGTCCCGGTCCGCCTCCGCGTACCCCGGCAGGTCACCGGCCGCGGCCGCCTCGGCCGTCGCGGCCGCGACCGGCCGCAGCGCCTCCCAGGCGTCCGCCGGCACCGTACGGGCCAGCCTCAGCATCACGGGGACCTCGAGCAGCGCCCGTACCTCGGCCAGCTCGGCGAGCTCCCGCGGGGTGCGGGAGAGGACGCGGAAGCCGCGGTTGGGCAGGCATTCCACCGCCCCCTCCACGGCCAGCTGCTGCATCGCCTCGCGCACGGGGGTCGCGGAGACCCCGAAGCGCTCGCCCAGGGCCGGGCCCGAGTAGATCTCGCCGGGCACCAGCTCTCCGTCGACCAGGGCCGCGCGCAGCGCGTCGAGCACCTGACCGCGCACCGAATGGCGCATCACCTTCCGGCTTTGTGCCGGTACCCGGGCGCGGGCCGTTTCGTGCACTCGGTCCTCCTCCGGGTCTCGACCTGTCCTGAGAATAGGTGACGGGGCGCGCGGGGAGGGGGTGCGGATCGATCCACATCAGGTAAGGTAAGGCTAACCTGTTAACGATCGTGCGATTCTGTGATTCGGTGGCCCGCCATGACCGTCACGACCTTCCCGGCCGTCACAACCGCCCCGCCCGTCTCTGCGGTGGCGGATGCGTTCGCCCGGCTGGCCGAGGCGTACGGCGGGCTGAAGGTGATCGAGCGAACCGCGCACGAACCCGTCCCTCGCGGTGCGGGATGGGTGGGCGCGGACGAGCTCGCGGCCGGCGGGCCGGCCCTGGACGCCTTCCTCGCCTGGGACAACGCCCAGGTCCTGCGGGACTACGGGACCCAGGCCCGCCCCGATGTGATCGCGGGGTTCGGGCTGCACCGGTACGCGTGGCCGGCCTGCCTGCTGATCACCCTGCCGTGGTTCCTGCACCGGCGGGTCCCCCGGATCCCGGTCACCCAGGTGGCCTTCCACCGGACGCTGGGCCGGATGAGCATCCACGTCGGGGAATTCGCCTGCCTGCCGGACGACCCGGCGGCCGCGCTCCCGGGGGCCCGTGTCGTGCCCGACGAGGAGGCGCTGCGCGAGGAGGTGCGGGCTGCGGTGGCCCAGCACCTCGGTCCGCTGCTGGAAGGTTTCGGCCCGCGCATGCGGCGCGGCCGCCGCGCCCTGTGGGGGATGGTGACCGACGAGGTCGTCGAGAGCCTCTGGTACATCGGCAATCTGCTCGGCGAGGAGCAGCGGGCCATGGCCGAGCTGGAGGCGCTCCTGCCCGGCTCGACCGCCCCGTACACGGGGGGCGCGGGGTTCCGTACGCTCACGGGGCCCGCCGGTGAGGAGCTGCCCACCCGGGACCGGGCCGGCTGCTGCTTCTTCTACACCATCCGCCCCGAGGACACCTGCGTCACCTGCCCCCGCACCTGCGACGCCGAGCGGGTCACCCGGCTCGCGGCGACCGCCGCCTGAACCCACCCCGTACGGCTGACCGAATTCGAACGCAACT
Source organism: Streptomyces sp. NBC_00029 (assembly GCF_045160505.1). Classification (NCBI taxonomy): domain Bacteria; kingdom Bacillati; phylum Actinomycetota; class Actinomycetes; order Kitasatosporales; family Streptomycetaceae; genus Streptomyces; species Streptomyces sp. NBC_00029. Next base: position 6,875,347 of record NZ_CP108292.1, on the reverse strand, counting down.
CGGCCCGCACGGGCGTCAGTTCGAGTCACAACACCCTATCCGGCGGGCCCCGCCCCCCGATGGCGTCCACTTGCCCCGAAACCCGCGTGCACGGCTCACCGGCTGCGCCACTATGGCGCCCGGAAAGCCGCACGGCCGCACAGCCGCATACGCGAGGCAAGGGACATCCGCATGAGACTGACCGACATATCGCTGGACTGGCTGCTGCCCGGCAGCCTGCTGATCCTGGGCGTACTTGCGGCAGTTGCGGTACTGGCCCGTGGCAAGCGCGAGAGCGAGAAGGCCGCGGCCGACGACAGCTGGGAGCGCAGCGAGGAACGGCGGCGCCGCAAGGAAGCCGTCTACGGGACCGCGTCGTACGTCCTGCTCTTCTGCTGCGCGGCGGTCGCCGCCGCGCTCTCCTTCCACGGACTGGTCGGCTTCGGCCGGCAGAACCTCAACCTCACCGGAGGCTGGGAGTACCTGGTCCCCTTCGGCCTCGACGGCGCCGCGATGTTCTGCTCGGTGCTCGCCGTGCGCGAGGCCAGCCACGGCGACGCGGCCCTCGGCTCGCGCATGCTCGTCTGGCTGTTCGCGGGCGCGGCCGCCTGGTTCAACTGGGTGCACGCCCCGCGGGGCCTGGGACACGACGGGGCCCCGCAGTTCTTCGCGGGGATGTCACTCTCGGCGGCCGTCCTGTTCGACCGCGCCCTCAAGCAGACCCGCCGGGCGGCGCTGCGCGAACAGGGCCTGATCCCGCGGCCGTTGCCGCAGATCCGGATGGTCCGCTGGCTGCGGGCCCCCCGGGAGACCTTCGGCGCGTGGTCGCTCATGCTGCTGGAGGGGGTCCGCACGCTCGACGAGGCCGTGGACGAGGTGCGCGAGGACAAGAAGGAGCGGGAGCAGGACCGGCACCGCAGGCGCGATCAGAACCGGCTGGACCGGGCGCGCATCAAGGCGCTGGGCCGGCAGAACCGGGCGTTCGGGCGGTCGCGCGGCCGCCAGGTCGAGCTCCCGGAACTCACGCAGGGAGCGGGCTCCGCGCCGGTCGGCGCGGAGCCGGCCATACCGGAATCGGGACAGCTGCCACTACGACGCCGGCCCTCCCTGCAGGCCGTCAACGGAACCGAATCCCTTGAGGTGACCGGCCCCCGGACGGTGGACCTCACCGCCGAGGACGACACCCAGACCATTCCCCGGCTGGACTCGCTGGAGCGCAAACTGAAGGATCTGGAGCAGCAGTTCGGCTGACGGGTCCTGCGGTGAGGGGAAACCCCGGAGGGCCCGCCCGTCAGGCGGGCCCTCCGTCGTACGGCGCGTCGCGCCGTGCGTCGAGCTCGAACCACACCACCTTGCCGCTGCCCGGGGCTGTCGCGTCCACGCCCCAGTCGTCGGCGAGCGCCTGTACCAGCACGAGCCCCCGGCCGTGCGTACCGTCGTCGGCGGTCGGTACGTACGGCCGGGGTCTGCGTGCGGCGTAGTCCCGGACCTCCACCCGTAAGCGGGTGGCGGCGAGACTCGCGTGCACCTCCGCGCCCCGGTCGGTGTGGACGAGGGCGTTGGTGACGAGCTCGGTGATCAGCAGCTCGGCCACCTCCGCGGCGTCGGTCCGGCACCGGTGGCGCATCAACTCCCGTAATGCCCGGCGGACTTCACCCACGGCCTTCAGGTCGGCCCGGCGTACGCTCCGGGTGATCCGCAGCGTGTCCACCGCGCCCCCGTCCTCGTCGGCGGACGGCTCGCGCGGCACCGGCCTCCCTCTCCCCCACTGCTTTCCGGTCTTCGCCCCCACCCGCACGGCGATGTCCCTCCCCCGCGTCCTTGCTCTCGAACAGGTCTACGGGATGCATGCCCCCGGGGCGGTTCCGCACTCCTGCGGGCTTACGGACGGGGCGCTTCACGGAGGCTGGATCGAGCCATCCGGATCACGCGTCCCATCCCGCCGTCGAGCACGATCCTTCCGGTGGACCGTGCATATCCGGTCACCGCTTCGGCGCCGGTCCTCGGAGGAACCGACAGGGCATCGGGGTCCGTCACCCCGTCCACCGGAGCCGGTCCCGGGTGCCGGAAAACGTCCTTCAGAGCCCCTGTGAGCTGCTCGTACTTCTCCACGCGGATCCCGTACGCACACGCCGCGCGGGCGATGGCCGCGAGGTCGGGGTTCTTGTCCGTCGTCCCGCAGGAGGGCAGGCCGGAAACCGGCGTCCCCAACTCGGCCACTACGGCACATGAGTTGGCGAACAGGAGCACTTTGACGGGCAGGCCGTACTGCAGCAGGGGGAGGAAATCTCCCACCGGCATCGAGAAACCGCCGTCGCCCGACATCGACACCACTTGACTGCCGTTCGGGGAAAGATAGCGCGCCGCCCACCCATTGCACATGCCGCTGTCGGCTTCGCCGCACCGGCACGTTCAGGGCGCGCAAGGTCTTCCGTACGTCGCCCCGGAACGCGAGGTCCGACCGGGCCCGGCGGCCCGACAGGCGTCACCCGAATGGAGTAATCCAACGCGCCACCCACACGAGTGAAGATCAAACTGATGAGTGCCCCAACCGAGTTAATCGTGAAAGGGAAACCACATGCGCATGCGACGAATTCTGGCCGCCGTCATGGCCACGGCAGCCCTCGCCGGACTCGGCCTCACAGGTGCCGCCACCGCCGCGGCCGCCCCCAACACCGCCGTCACCGGGAGCCTCACCCCGGGTGAGTGCACGGACGCCGGCGGAAAGGTCGTCGGAATGTACTGCCAGGGCGGCACGAAGGACGGGCAGATGGTCGACTAACACCACTGGACCACACCCGAGCGGGCGCCCCGCGGCCACGCGCCGCGGGGCGACCCCGCACGAGCACGCCGCACCATCACGGTGACACCGCGTACGCCTCCCGTCCAGCCCACGGGCGCACCGTCACGCCTCCCAGATCGCGGCAGCCGTACGGTCGTCGGCGTAGCCCTTGAGGCGGAGCTGGGTGTCCGCGAGGAAGGCCGCGAGGCCGGGTGGCTCCTGTCCGGCCCAGCGCGCGGCGAGCTCCGCCGGGAAGGCGACCTCCTCGCGCATGGGCTCAGCCAGGCCACCGGAGCACAGCAGCAGGGTGTCCCCCGGCCGGGCCACGGCCGCGCGGAACCGGAAGCCGCCCTCGGTGTCCACGGCCTGCCCGGCGGGCTCCAGGTCCTGCCACTGCCCCGAGCGGAGCCGGAACAGACCGCCCGCGCCGGCGCCGAAGCACACCCGGGTGCGGCACTGCGGGTCCACCGGGAGCAGCAGCCCGCGCAGTCCCGCGGTGTACGCCGACTCCGCGAGCCCGAGCTCGGCGGCGCGGGCCCGCAGTCGCCCGTAGCCGCGGTCGGTGAGGCGCTGGAGGCCCGAGCGCAGGGCGTCGCGGTGCCCGGCGCGGATGTCGTCGGCCAGCCTGTCCTGGCTGCGCCCGACGGCGGACGCGACCGTGCGGCACAGTTCGGCGGCGGCCTCGGCGGCGCCGGGGGCCGCCCGGTCCCCGCCCGCGAGGGCCACCAGGATCAGCGCGTCGTCGCCGCTGCCGAAGCGCGCGGTGAGCAGGAAGTCGCGGCGGGATTCGCCGCGGTAGCGGGCGGAGTCCCCGCGCAGGGAGGCGGCGCGCAGGGTGTAGGTGCCGTAGCGGGCGCCCTCCAGGACGGTGTCCGGGGTCAGCCCGTCGAGGGCGGCCGGGTCGGCGGGAGGGAGGGCCCCCGGTTCGGGGGCGTAGGTGGGTGCGCGGTCGCCCAGGTGGGACACCTCGGGCCGGACGGCCGCCGGCCCGGAGGTCGAGGGCCCTGGCTCGGCCTCGGGCTCGGCCTCGGCCTCGGCCTCGGGCTGGGCTTCTCGCTCGCGCTCGGGCGTCGCCGCGCGCCCCGGATCCGCGGCCGGCCCCGAGGAGGGGGCGGGGGCTGACCAGGCCTCCCCGCGCGGGGGCTCCCAGTTCCGTACCGGCAGCTCGGGGCCCGGCACGGGCGGTACGGCCACGCCGCCGAGGGCGTACCCGGTGGCCTCGCCCGCCCGGGGGTCGCGCGGCGGCGGGAGGGTGGGCAGGGTCGGGGTGCGCGTCGGGGGCGGGACCGGCGGCGCGGGCGGCGCCGGCTCCGCGTCCCCCTGCCGGGGGCCGGGCACGAGCGGCTCCGGGGCGCGCGGAGGTTCCGGCGGGCCGGGGTCCGGCGCCAGGTCCGGCACCGGACCCGAAGCCCGCGCCGCACCCGAAGCCGGGGTCGGTGCCGGGGTCGGTGCCCCGCCCGGGTCCGTTGCCGGATCCGTCGTCACGCCCGCCGCCGAGCGGAACCGGTTGTCCAGGGTGTCCCCCGGGTCGGGTTCCGCTCCCGCGTCAGGGCCCTCGTAGAGCTTCTGCCACCAGTCGTCCGCGCCCTGCTGACTCATGGCTTCATTCTCGGCCCCCCGCGGGGGCGGAAAACGCCGAATGCGCGAAAAGGGTCCACCGGACCACAGTCCGGTGAACCCCTCCCGTTCCACCCGTACGGATCAGCGCACGTCGTACGCCCGGACGACCGTCTGGGTGACCACGGCGCCCTTCGCGTCGGTCAGTTCGACCTTCAGCGACACGGGCCTGCCGGAGGCTCCGGCGTGGTCGACGACCGCGCTCCACCGGCCGCCGTGCTCGCTCGTCCTCGCCTGCGTCCAGTGCTCACCGTCGTAGGAGTACGACAGCTTCGCCGACTTCAGCGCACCCGGCGTGTAGCCCGCGTGGCCGGTGACGCCCAGCCCGATGCTCTGGCCGTTCGCCGCCGCGACCGTCTTCATCCCGTCCAGCGGGGCCGCGTACCGCGGGAAGAGGATCGCCAGGCCCTGTGAGTACGCAGACGCGTCGGGCTTGGAGGAGAAGGCCCAGGTGGTCTGCACCGCGGTGGAGCGCTGCCAGACGCGGGCGGGCGGGCCGATCTTCTCGATGGACTGGGTCAGTTCGAAGCGGCCCTCCTCGGCCGGCACCTCGAAGACGCCGAAGGGGTACCAGCTCTCCCCGACGACCTCGCCGCCGCGCTTCAGCACGAGGGAGCCGATGTCGCCGAAGGAGCCGGGCTGCGCCGCGTGGGCGCTGTCGCCCCACATGGCGGGCGCGAAGCCGATCAGGTTGCCCTGCCGCTCGGCCGCGAGGGTTTCCTTGCCCGTGGCGTCGCGCGGTGCGACCGGGCCGGTGATCCCGTCGTACCAAGTGGCGCTGCTCTTCTGCCCCTTGGCGTAGGTGCGCTGCTCGCCGACCATGAACTCGCCCCAGGGGAAGCTGCTGGAGAGCAGCTGGTCCCAGGCGGTGTCCCCGGCGGAGTGGTACTCGGTGCGCCGGCCCGGGGCGGCGACGGTCTCGATGCCGCCGAAGTGCACGGCGGTGCCGATCGGCCGGTAGGCCCCGGCCAGGTCGATGAAGTCGGCTGACACGCCCATGGAGTTGTAGGTGGATTCGGTCTGCCCGAGGTCGCGGTCGCGCACCCGGTAGGTGTGGCCGCCACCCTTGACCTCACCCTTCTCGGGGAGGGCGAGGGAGTAGGCGTACGGGCTCTGCGCCTCGGCCTTCCAGGAGAGCGTGACCTTGCCGCTCGCGAGCCGGGCCAGCAGCGCCTTCGCCTCGGCGGCTTCGACGGTGAGCGCGGGCAGCGCGCCGCCCGCGTAGCCGGTGAAGCCCGTCCAGCGGCCGGGGGCCTCGCGGTGGGCGAGGACCGCCGTGGCGCCGGCGGCCCGGGCGTTCTCGGCGAGCTCGTGCAGTGCGCCGTCGGCCGCCTTCACCAGGACGACGGCGCCCCGGGCGCCGGCCGCGGCGAGTTCCCCGGGGGTGCCGGAACCGGCGTCGACCAGCGGCGCGCTGCCGGTTCCGTCGAGGTTGTCACTGCCGGTGGACGCGGTGATGGGGTGCAGTACCGGTCCGCCGACGGCCTTCAGTTCGGAGACGAGCGGCGCGGCCGCCCGCCAGTAGGACGCGAACTCGAACTCGCCGTCCCGGGCGCGGCCTTCGACGGAGGCGTAGAAGCCGCGGATGGTGCGGCCGCCCATGGCGGTGCCCGCGTGCAGCCATGTGTCGTCCCAGCTGCGGGCGAATCCGAGGGTGGTGTTGCGGGCCTCGACCGGCCGGTCGGCGGCGATGTCCAGCCGCCTGGCCCTGCGGGCGTCCAGGACGACGGTGGTGTCCTTCTTCAACTCGACCTGGGGGCGGCCGAGATAGGTGAGGGAGTCGAGCAGTCTGTCGCCCTCTGCCTCTCCCGCGTCGGGGGTGGCGACGAAGGCGGAGAGGAAGTACGCGCCCGGGCGCACCCGGTAGACCTGGTCCGCGGCGCCCTCGTTGAAGCGGCGCTCACCGGTGGCGTCGTCGGTGCCGATCACGTCCAGCGAGGACGGTCCGGCGGCGGGCCGGCCCGCGCGGTCGACGAGCTTGACGCGCAGGGTCACCGTCTCGGGCTCGACGTAGAGCGAGAAGGGGGTGGAGACGCGCACGCCGTTCGCCGTGGCGACGACGCGACCGGTGACGTCCCCGTACTGGGAGCGCTCCAGCTTCGCCGCCGGGTCGAGGACGAGCGGCACCCTGACGGTGGCACCGGCCGGGACGCTCACGGTGCGCCGCTCCAGGCGGGCCACCTGGGCGCGGACGGGCGAGCCGTCGTTGCCGGTGACCTTCTCGACGGCCAGGTTCAGGGTGACGGGGCTCTTGCCGGTGTTGGTGTACGGGATCTCGACGGTGGTGCGGTCGCTGCGGTCCTGCGGCCAGTTGTAGGTGCCGCCCTGGACGGCGGGCGCGCCGGTCACGGTGGTGTCGAGGGCGGCCTTCACGTCGAGGCGGCCGCCGCCGGTCTCCCGTACGTCGCCGGGGACTTCGGTCGCGGCCGATCCGACGAGGGCGGCCTTGATCTGCTGCGCGGTCCAGTCGGGGTGGCGCTGCTTGACGATGGCGGCGGCGCCCGCGACGTGCGGGGTGGCCATCGAGGTGCCGGACATGGCCTGGTAGGCGTACACCCCGCGGCCGCCCGCGGCGGCGGCGGAGATCGCGACGCCGGGGGCGGCGATCTCCGGCTTGAGGGTGTGCTGGAGTCCGGCCGGGCCGCGGCTGGAGAAGACGGCCGTGGTGTCGTCGCGGTCGACGGCGCCCACGGTCAGCACGGAGGCGGCGCAACCGGGCGAGGAGACGGTGTTGTTGCCGGGGCCGGAGTTGCCGGCGGCGACGACGAACAGCGGGCCCTGCCGGGAGAGCCGTTCCGCGGCGGCGGCCAGCGGGTCGTCGCAGGCCGTCTGCGAGGGGTCGCCCAGGCTCATGGAGACCACGTCGGCCTTGGCCTCCACCGCCCATTCCATGCCCGCGATGATCCACGAATCGAGGCCGTAGCCAGCGTCGTCGAGGACCTTTCCGCTGAGCAGTTCGGCGCCGGGGGCGACGCCCTTCCTGGCGCCGCCGCTCTCGGCGCCGGAGCCGCCGACGGTGGAAATGGTGTGGGTTCCGTGGCCCTGCCGGTCGGCATCGGTGTCGGAGTCGGTGAAGTTCTCGGACGCGGAGACCCGGCCCCTGAGGTCGGGGTGGTCCAGGTCCGTGCCGGTGTCGAGGACGGCGACCTTCGTGCCCTTGCCGTCGTACCCGGCGGCCCAGGCGGCGGTGGCGGCGACCTGCTTCGTGGAGCGCTCCAGGTTCGCCCGGACCCTGCCGTCCAGCCAGAGCTTCTTGAGCCCGCCCGCCACGGAGCGCGTGCGGGCGTCCGTACCGGTGACGTCGGTCCAGAAGGCGGCGGCCTGCTCCTTGTCCGCGGCGAGCGCGACCGCTCCGATGGAGCCGAGGACGAGGGAGCGGTCGGCGCCCCGGGGAACGGGCGGGGCGCTGCGCGCCACGTTCACGGAGCCGTCGTAGACCGCGATGAGCGGCAGCTTCTTGGTGTGCGCGTCGTCGTAGCCCTGGCGGACGAGGCCGGTGACGTTGAAGAGCTCGTGGTCGACCCTGCCCGCGGCGAGCGCCGCGACCGCGCCCTCCGGGTAGACGTACAGGTCCTTTCCGGACTGCCGGGTCTGCACGAGCGGCTGCGAGCCGTCCGCGCGCGGCATCGGGGTGGCGGCGGTGCGGCCGGCGGTGTCCGTGGACAGCAGGATCCGGTCGCCGGTGACCAGGGTCACCGTGACGGGGGCGGTGGGCTGTTTTCCGGCCGCCTCGCCGCCGACGAGTGGTCTCTTCCCCGCTCCGGGCGCTCCGTCGGCCGACTGCGCCGTCGACGGGCCGACGGCGGTGACGGCCAGGACGGCCGCGGCGGCCGCCCCGAGTGCCGTACGCGATATCGGACGCATCGCTCTCCCCAGGTGAATTGCGGCCAACCACTGCATTGCACGGCGAAGCGCCGCGTAAATGGCTTCTGGCCGGCGGATGTTGGTGCTGCGGTGGCGTCACCTTGGCAGAGTGGCGCCGGGTGCGGCGATGATGTCCGCGGCGGGTTCGCGCCGTGGCCGCTTCCCGCCAGGCGCGTGTCGAAAGGTGGGTGGACGGGTTGCTGGGTGCGATAGGCCTGGACGAGGGCCAGGAGTCGGCGTACCGCGCGCTGGTCGCGCTGGGGGCGGCGGAGGTACCCGACCTCGCGCACCGGCTGACCCTGCCCGTGCCGCACACCGAACGGGCCCTGCGCCATCTGGAGCGGCACGGGCTGGCCGCGCAGTCCTCGGCCCGGCCCGGGCGCTGGGTGGCGGCCCCGCCGGGGGTGGCCCTCGGCGCTCTGCTGACCCAGCAGCGGCACGAGCTGGAGCAGGCGGAGCTGGCGGCGGTGCTGCTGGCCGAGGAGTACCGGGCGGAGGCGACCGAGCCCGCGGTGCACGACCTCGTGGAGGTGGTGCAGGGCGCGAGCGCGGTGGCGCACCGCTTCCACCAGATCCAGCTGGGTGCGGAGAAGGAGGTCTGCGCGCTGGTCACCGGCCGGCCGCAGGTGGTGACGGGCACGGACAACGACGCGGAGGACCGGGCCTCCGTACGCGGGGTCGACTACCGGGTGGTCATCGAGCGGGAGGTGCTCACCCTGCCGAGCGGGATCCGGGAGGCGTCGACGGCGCTGGCGCGCGGTGAGCAGGTCCGGGTGACGGCGCAGGTCCCGACGAAGCTGGTGATCGCGGACCGGAGCCTCGCGATGGTCCCGCTGACGGCCCGCGGGGCGGAGCCGGCGGCGCTGGTGGTGCACGCCTCGGGTCTGCTGGAGTCCCTGACCGGCCTGTTCGAGGCGGTGTGGCGGGAGTCGCTGCCGCTGCGGCTGGGGGCGTCCGGTTCGGCGGAGGAGTCCGGGGGCAGCCCCGACGCCACGGACCTGGAGATCCTCTCGCTGCTCCTGGCGGGCATGACGGACGCGAGCGTGGCGAAGCACCTGGAGCTGGGGCTGCGCACGGTGCAGCGGCGGGTCAAGGGCCTGATGGAGCTGTCGGGGGTGACGACGCGTCTGCAGCTGGGGTGGCACGCGTACGAACGGGGCTGGGTGGCCCGATAGCACCTGGTCGGTCAGGCTGAGCAGATGGATCTGCCTCAGCTGCTGCTGGTGGGGCTGGTGCTGCTGCTCGGGGTGGTCGGAGTGCTGATCCCGGGTGTGCCGGGCACCTGGCTGGTGTGGGCGGGACTGCTGTGGTGGGCGCTGCACGTGCGCTCGGCGGTGGCGTGGTCCCTGCTGGTCGCGGCGACGGCCCTGCTGCTGGTGGTCCAGGTGGTGAAGTGGCTGCTGCCGCCCCGGCGGATGCACGGGTTGGGCGTCACCGCCCGGATGGCGGCGTTCGCGGGGGCCGGAGCGGTATTGGGCTTCGTGCTCGTGCCGGTGGTGGGGGCGGTACCGGGCTTCGTGGGCGGCATCTACCTCTGCGAGCGGCTCCGCCTGGGGACGCACGGCGAGGCCTGGGCGTCGGCACGGGCGGTGATGCGGGCGGTCGGGACGAGCGTCCTCGTGGAGCTGTTCGCGTGCCTGCTGGTGGTCGGGGCGTGGGTGGGGGCAGTGGTGGCGCAGTAGCCGCGCGGGCGGCGGCGCAGGGCCGGGCGTACGCCGCGCGGCGTAGGGCCGTGGTCCGATGCGGCGGGGTGCGGGGGCTGCGAGGCTGGCCGGTATGACGGACTTCGAGGGTTTCAGCGAGGCGGAACTGGCGTATCTGCGTTCCCAGCACCTGGGCCGCCTGGCCACGGTGGACGCGGCGGGGCAGCCGCAGGCGAACCCGGTGGGCTTCTTCCCTCAGGAGGACGGAACGATCCTGGTGGGCGGGATGGCGATGGGCACGACGAAGAAGTGGCGCAACCTGCAGGGGAACCCCCGGCTGTCCCTCGTCGTCGACGACCTGGTGAGCACCCGCCCGTGGCGGGTGCGCGGCATCGAGATCCGGGGCCGCGCCACGCTGGAGACGGGCCCGCACGGGCTGGGCCCCCACTTCAGCCCGGAGGTGATCCGGATCCATCCGGAGCGCGTCCACGCGTGGGGGCTCTGACCGGGCCGGCCGACCGCGGCACCGGGGGTGTCGGGGGCGGGGGCGCGGCGGCCACGGCCTGCGCGCCCCCGGCCCTCCTCCGCCGCCCCTGCATCGGACGCGTTTGAGCCCCGGCCGCCGCCCCTGTCTCCGAAGCGTTTCAGCCCCGGCCGCCGCCCCGCTTGGCGGCGTAGTTGGCACGGCCCTCCGCCGACTTCAGGCGCCAGTCACGGCGGATCTCCGACCGCAGCCGGGCGTCCGTCTTGGCGACGATCCGCTGGTTCTCCCGCAGCAGCTTGCGGTAGCTCTCCAGGCGGCGCTCCGGGAGCTCGCCGGAGTCCAGCGCGGCCAGCACCGCGCAGCCCGGCTCCGCCTCGTGGGCGCAGTCGTGGAAGCGGCAGTTCTCCGCGTACTCCTCGATCTCGGAGAAGACCTGGCCGACTCCGGTCTCGGCGTCCCAGAGGCCGACGCCGCGCAGTCCGGGGGTGTCGATCAGGACGCCGCCGCCCGGCAGGGCGAGCAGGTTGCGCGTGGTGGTCGTGTGACGGCCCTTGCCGTCGACCTCGCGCGCCTCCTGGACCTCCATGACCTCGGCGCCGAGCAGCGCGTTGGCCAGGGTGGACTTGCCGGCGCCCGAAATGCCCAGCAGGACGCTGGTGCCGTCGCCGACGATCGCGGCGAGGACGTCCGTACCCTCGCCCGTGACCGAGGAGACGGTCAGCACCTGGACGCCCGGCGCGGTGGCCTCCACGTCCTGGACCAGGTGTCCGAGCGTCGCCGCGTCCGGGACCAGGTCCGCCTTGGTGAGGACGACCAGTGGCTGCGCGCCCGATTCCCAGGCCAGGGCCAGGAAGCGCTCGATGCGGCCCAGGTCCAGCTCGACGGCGAGGGAGACGGCGATGATGGCGTGGTCGACGTTGGCGGCGAGGATCTGACCCTCGGACCGCTGCGAGGAGGTGGACCGTACGAAGGCGGTCCGGCGCGGGAGGTACGCCTTCACGTAACGCGGGTGGCCGGCCGCCTCGACGGCGGCCCAGTCCCCGGTGCAGATGACCCGGAGCGGGTCGTGCGGGGTGACGAAGGCGGTGTCGGCGCGGACGATGCCGTCCGCGGTCATGACGTCGCACTGGCCGCGGTCGACGCGGACGACCCGGCCGGGCAGGAGGCCCTGCTCGGCGTACGGGGCGAACTCGGCCTCCCACGCGGTGTCCCAGCCGAAGGGGGCGAGGGCGTGCGAGTGCGAGGTCTGCGGGAAGGACGGGAAAGCGGAGGAAGACAAGGGAAACCCTTCACAGGGTGGCCCCGGCCGCGCGCGCTCGCTCAGCGGCGGCGCGCGAAGAAGTGTGAGGTCAGCCGGCGACCACGGAAGTGACATTGATGATCTTCTGAGTGAGGGCAGCGCCCTGCGCAATGACAGTCATCAACGAACTCACCTCCGGGTCCATGCACATGCTGGTTGTTCCCCACCGGTCGGCGGGAACGGCCCCACCGTAACAAGCCCGATCCCGGCGGGGCCACTTCTTTTTCGGGCGGCCTTCGCGCGCCGCGTCAGCCGATCCGGCGGGCCAGTACCTGTCCCGGCCAGGCATCCACCCGGAAGCGCTCGGTGGGGGTGAAGCCGTTGCGCGCGTAGAAGGCGACGAGTTCGCCCCCGCCGCCGGCCCAGCAGTCGACGCGCAGCAGCCCGACGCCGGCCCGCCGGGTCTCCTCGGCGGCGTGCGCCAGCAGCGCCGCCCCGATGCCCTGACCGGCGTGGCGCCGGTCGGAGACCAGCAGCCGGACGTACCGCTCGGGTTCGCCGGCCGGCGCGATCGGTGTCTGCGGGCCGGGGCCGGAGTCCAGCACCAGTGCGCCGACGGGCACGCCGGCCGACTCGGCGATGTACGGGGTGTTCTCGGTCGTGTACCGCTCGACCCGGGCCACCCCGCCGGGCCTCCGCGAGTACGGGGTCGTGCCCCACTGCTCGGTGTTGCCGCGCGCGTTCATCCAGGCAACAGCGCCGTCGAGCATGTCCAGGACGGCCGGCGCGTCGGCGGGTCCGCCCGGCCTGATCCGTATGTCGTGCGTCGTGTCGTTCACGGGGGAAGCCTAGGCGGCGTCGAAGTCCTGCCCGGCCTGTCCGGGAGCGTGACACGGCGCGGCCGGTGTCCGATTCGTTCAAGACGGCCGCCGGGTGTCCGCCTAGCCTGCCGGCATGACTCCTCGACTCGACATGATCGGCATGGTGGTCTCCGACATGGCCACCTCGCTCGCCTTCTACCGCCGCCTCGGGCTGGAGATCCCGGCCGAGGCCGACGGCCTGCCGCACGTGGAGGCCGTCCTGCCCGGGGGCCTGCGGATCGGGTGGGACACGGAGGCCACCGTCCGCTCCTTCGACCCGTCCTGGACACCGCCCGGCGGCGACGGCCGCCGGGACCTGGCCTTCCTGTGCGACTCCCCCGCCGAGGTGGACGCGCTGTACGCCGAACTGACCGGCGCCGGGCACACCGGGCACCTGTTGCCCTGGGACGCCTTCTGGGGCCAGCGCTACGCCGTCGTCCTCGACCCGGACGGCTGCGGGGTCTCGCTCTTCGCCCCGTCGGATCCCGCGGCGTAGGCCCCCAGGGTCGTCCCGGCCAGCGCGCGCACCTCGCGGGCGAGGTGGGCCTGGTCGGCGTACCCGGCGACGCAGGCGACCTCGGCGTACGGCATGCCCGCGCGGGCCAGGGCCAGGGCCCGGCGCAGCCGCAGGATGCGGCCGAGCGTGCGGGGGCCGTACCCGAAGGCGTCGAGCGAGCGCCGGTGCAGCTGCCGCTCGCCGAGACCGACGGCGCGGGCCGTCGCGGCCACCGTCTCCCCCGCGCGGAGCCGGGCCACGACCTCGGCGGCCAGCGGGTCGGGCGGCCCGGCCGCGGCGGCGCGGTCGCGGGCCAGCGCTTCGAGTCCCGCGCGCGCGTCCCCGTACCTCTCGACCAGGCCGGACAGCCGGCGCGCCTCGCGGGCCGGCCACAGCTCGGCCGGCTCGACGCGCCGGTCCCGCAGGACGTGCGCCGGTACGCCGAGCAGCGCGGGCGCGGTTCCGGGCGCGAGCCGGATCCCGGCGAAGGAGCCGCCCGGGACCTCGCCGGCCGGATGCGGCCCGGTGTCGGGTCCGGCCACCAGCAGCCGCCCGTCGACCCACAGCAGGTCCATGCAGCCGTCGGGCAGCACCGTCCCGCCGCCGCCCGCGGCGGCCCGCCACAGCACGGCCCCGGGGACCACGGCCGACGGAGTTTCCTCGTACACCCCTCCAGGTTAAGGACCGGGGCCGTCTCTTTCGGATCAGGCCCGGCGCGCCTCGGTGGGCCGGGAGGGCGCCGGTGGAGGATCGGTGGATTCCCTTCCCCCGCCCCGTGAAGAGGTCCGGACGTGAATCTCCCCGACGACGACCCGCCGCCGCGTCCCGAGGATGCGCAGGGCGGCCGCTACGGCGAGGCGGTGTTCCGGCCGGAGCTGGCGGGCGAGGACGACCGCATCGACCTGGGCGCGCTCGCCTACGACGCGTTCACCCTGGCGCGGCTGCGCGCGCTGGGCGCCGGGCCGGGCTGGCGCTGCCTGGACGTGGGCGCGGGAACGGGCACGGTCGCCCGCCTCCTCCTGGACCGGGCCGGGGTCACGGAGGTCCTCGCCGTCGACCGGGACACGGCCTTCCTGAGGGCGCACCCGGCACCCGGGCTCACTCCCCTGGAGGCGGACGTCACCGCGCTGGACTTCAGCCCGGGACGGTTCCAGCTGGTGCACGCCCGGTTCGTCCTGATGCACCTGCGGAACTGGCCGCGGATGATCGGCAAGCTGGCGTCCCTGGTCGCCCCGGGCGGAGTCCTGGTCCTGGGCGACGCGGTCGACCTGACCACCCCGGCCGCGCCCACGACCACGTACGGCCGCGTGATGCGGGCGATGTGGGAGGGGCTTCGGGAGAGCCTGGGCACCGACGTCTCCTGGGTGCCGGACTATCCGCGGCACTTGCGGGAGGCCGGTCTGCTGTCCGTCGGGGCCGAGATCCACGTCCCGCCGCTGCTGCCCGGCAGCCCGATCAGCCGTTTCTGGGCCGGTACGTGGGACCGTGCCCGGGAGCCGATGACCGCCACCGGGCTCGTCGACGACGCGACGATCGACGCGGCGATCCGCTACCTGGACTCGCCGGACTGCGCCGCCCTCTCCCCGGGCATGATCACCGCCTGGGGTGTGAAGGGCCCGTAGGGGCGGCCCCGGGCGGCGGCCCTGCCGCGTCCCCGGATGATGCGCTCAGTGCTTGCGCAGGCGGGAGTGGTAGTCCTCCGGCGGCAGGAACTTCGACCACCGCTCCGGGAACTCGGACGGCATCGCGTCGTCCTCGTCGTCCTCCGACTCGCCCTCGGCCATCGCCCGCCAGGCGGCGGCCCGCGCGATCAGCTGGGCGGCCTCCGCCTCGCGGGCCCGCTCGTTCGCCTCGCGCGCCGCTGCGGTGGCCACGGAGGGCCAGACGCGGTCGATCGCGGCGTTGACGGCGGCGCCGACCAGCACCGCGAAGGCGGAGATGCCGATCCAGAGCAGTACGGCCACGGGCGCGGCCAGCGATCCGTAGATCGTCGGCCCCTCCACGGTGTTGGTGAGGTAGATCCGCAGCAGGAACGAGCCCAGCACCCACATGGCGAGGGCCACCAGCGCCCCGGGCACGTCCTCGATCCACGGCGAGCGCACGGGCACGGACACGTGGTAGAGCGTGGTCAGGAAGGCGATGGACAGCAGGGTCACGGTCGGCCAGTACAGGACCGCGATCACTTCGGTGCCCCAGGGCACCAGCCGTACGACCGCGTCCGGCCCCACCACCATCAGCGGCAGCACGATCGCGCCGATGAGCAGCGCGATGATGTAGAGCAGGAAGGCCAGCAGCCGGGTCTTGACGATGCCGCGGTGGCCGTCGAGCCCGTACATCACCGTGATGGTGTCGATGAAGACGTTCACGGCGCGTGAGCCGGACCAGAGGGCGAAGGCGAAGCCGAGCGAGATCAGGTCCGGGCGGCCGCGGCCGGTGACGTCGTCGAGGAGGGGCCGCGCGATGTCGTTGACGCCCCGGTCGGACAGGACGGTGCCGACCGCCCGCAGGATGTTCTCCTCGATGCTTTCGACCGTACGGGTGTCGGTCCAGCCGTCGACGTAGCCGAGCAGGCCCAGCAGGCCCAGGAAGAGCGGGGGCAGCGAGAGCAGGGTGAAGAACGCCGCTTCCGCCGCGAGCCCGAGGATCCGGTACTCGATGCACGAATTGACGGTGTCCTTCAGCAGCAGCCAGCCCATCTTCCGCTTCGAGACGTTCCGGTAGAGCGCGCGGGCCCGGTGGAGCCGTCCTGGGATCCGCTCGGGTGTTTCTTTTGCTGGCTGCACGTCCTTACGGTATCCGCATGGCAGCCACCACCCACACAGTCAGCAACCAGGCCCCGCCCCTGGTGGGGTACGACGTCTACGGCGGCGATCGGGCCCTCAGCGAGGGCGTCGAGCGTCACCTCGCATCCGCCGGTCCCGAACTCCTCGGCGAGGTAAGGGAGGAGCTCACCGGACTCGGTCGCGCGGCAGGTTCCGCACAGGCCCAGGAATGGGGTGTGCAGTCGAACGAGAATCCGCCGAAGCTGCGGACACACGACCGGTACGGGAACCGGATCGACGAGGTGGAGTTCCACCCGGCCTGGCACCGGCTGCTCGGGCACGCCGTGACCTCCGGGCTGACCGACGCCTGGGGGCGTCCGGCCGGGCACCTGCGCCGGGCCGCCGGTTTCTTCATCTGGTCCCAGGCGGAGGCGGGGCACGGCTGCCCGATCTCGATGACGCACGCCGCCGTGCCGGCGCTGCGCGCCGATCCGGTGCTCGCGGCCGAATGGGAGCCGCGGCTGACCTCGCACGTGTACGAGCAGGGGTTGCGGCCGGCCGCCGAGAAGGGCGGTGTGCTCTTCGGCATGGGGATGACGGAGAAGCAGGGAGGCAGCGACGTACGGGCGAACACGACGGCCGCGGTGCCGCTGGACGCGTCCGGTGAGTACCTGCTGACCGGCCACAAGTGGTTCTGCTCGGCGCCGATGAGCGACGGCTTCCTGGTGCTGGCGCAGGCTCCGGGGGGACTGACGTGTTTCCTGGTGCCGCGGGTGCTGCCGGACGGTACGCGCAATGTCTTCGCCATCCAGCGGCTGAAGGACAAGCTGGGCAACAAGTCGAACGCGTCGAGCGAGGTGGAGTTCGACGGGACCTGGGCGCGGCGGGTCGGTGAGGAGGGCCGCGGGGTGCGGACCATCATCGAGATGGTCGCGGCGACCCGGCTGGACTGTGTCATCGGCTCGGCCTCGCTGATGCGGCAGGCCCTGACGCAGGCGGTGCACCACACGGAGCACCGCTCCGCTTTCGGAGCGCCGCTCATCGACCAGCCGTTGATGCGCAACGTGCTCGCCGACCTCGCACTGGAGTCGGAGGCGGCGACCGTGCTGACCCTGCGGCTGGCGGCCGCGTACGACGCCGGGACCGAGCAGGAGAAGGCCTTCCTGCGCCTGGCCGTGCCCGCCGCCAAGTACTGGGTGACCAAGCGCTGTACGCCGATGGTGGCGGAGGCCCTGGAATGTCTGGGCGGCAACGGCTACGTAGAGGAGTCGGGGCTGCCGAGACTGCTGCGCGAGTCCCCGCTGAACTCCATCTGGGAGGGCTCGGGCAACGTGCAGGCGCTGGACGTACTGCGCGCCCTCCAGCGGGAGCCGCAGGCGCTGAACGCCTTCCTGCAGGAGGTCGGCCTGGCCCGCGGCGGCGACCACCGGCTGGATTCGGCCGTCAAGGACCTGCTGACGGACCTCGCCGATCTGGAGGGCATCGAGGCACGGGCCCGCCGCGTGGTCGAGCGGATGGCGCTCGTGCTCCAGGGATCGCTGCTGGTGCGGTGGGCCCCGCCGGAGGTCGCGGACGCCTTCTGCGCCTCGCGGCTGGGCGGCGACTGGGGTACGGCCTTCGGCACGCTGCCGCACAGTCTGGACCTGCGCGCGGTGGTGGAACGGGCGCGGATCGCGGGCTGAGAGGAAGCCCCCGTCGGGCTCCGCCGCGGTCCCCAAACCGCTCCCAGCCGGGATCCGGGCCCATCACCGGTACAGGGGTGGCGCCGCGCCGACTCGGCACCACCCCTGATCCGAAGCCCCGAGGAGGAGCCGGCACGCCGCTCTGCGGCGTCCGGACAGTTTCGGTCGGCCGACCGGGACTTGGCGAGAGTTGCATACCGTTGCAACCTTTGACTCGGCAGCCGTCCGTCGGGGTGCCGGGGGAACGGCATGCGCAGGCCGCCCGGGCGGCCTGCGTCGTACGTCCTGTTCGCACGGGGAGGTTCCGGTGGCCGACACCACAGGCAGCACGGTCGATGTCGCACGCATCTCGGCCATGGACGCGCGGGCGGCGGCGCGTCTGCTCAAGGGGGTGCGGGCGGCGGCACTGGCCGGGGACCGCCCGCCGGCCGCGCCCAGGCCGGAGATCGCGGAGTCCTGGCGCCGGATGCTGGCGGGCGGGGTGCACCCGGACCGGGACGCGCGCTCGCGGATGCTGTCGGCCGCCGAGACGGAGGAGCGGCGGCACGTGTCGCCGCTGCGGGAGATCCTGCCGGTGTTGCGCGAGGGGCTGCTGCCCGCCCTGGACGAGGCCCTGCACATCATGGTCGTCGCGGACGCGGACGGGCGGCTGCTGTGGCGGGAGGGCCACGCGTCCATCCTGCGCAAGGCGGACCGGCTCGGCTTCGCGGTCGGCGCCGACTGGGACGAGGCGGTCGTCGGCACCAACGGGGTGGGCACCGCCCTGGTGGCCCGGCGGCCGGTGCAGGTGTTCTCGGCCGAGCACTTCGTCTCCAGCCACCACGACTGGACCTGCGCCGGGGCGCCCGTACGGGACCCGCGGGACGGGCGGCTGCTGGGCGTGGTCGACGTCAGCGGGCCGCTGGCCACCATGCACCCGGCGACGCTGGCGTGGGTGAGCTCGGTGGCCCGCCTCGCGGAGCGGGAGCTGCGGCTGCGGCACCTGGAGTCGCTGGAGCTGCTGCGGGCGGTGGCGTCCCCGCTGCTGGCCCGGCTGCCCGGGCGGGCCCTGGCCGTGGACCCGAACGGCTGGACGGCGGCGGTGACGGGCCTGGCCCCGACGGAACGGATCCCGCTGCCGAAGACCTTCGGGCCCGGCCGGGTGTGGGTGCCGCAGCTCGGGGAGTGCGTGGTGGAGGCGCTGCCCGGCGGCTGGCTGGTGCGCGTCGCGCAGGACCGTCACAGTACGGCGGCGACCCGGATCGTCCTGGACCTCAGCCGGGCCGGCTGCTGGTCGGCGACGGTGTACGGGCCTTCCGGGAGCTGGTCTCAGGAGCTGAGCCCGCGCCACGCGGAGCTGCTGTTCCTGCTGGCGGAGAGCCCGCGGGGGCGCTCGGCGGCGGAGCTGAGCGCGGAGCTGTTCGGGGATCCGACGCGCACGGTGACGGTCCGGGCCGAGCTGTCCCGCGTACGCCGCCACCTCGCGGGGGTCCTCACGCACCGGCCGTACCGCTTCGCGCAGGACGTGGAGGTGGAGCTGATCCGCCCCCAGGACCCGGCCGCGCTGCTCCCGCACTCCACCGCCCCCGCGGTGATCAGGGCCCGCCTGGGCCGGACGGTTCCCGGCATGATTCCCTGAGCTGCATGAGCACCATCACTCTCACCACCTGGTCGCTGGAGATGACCTCTCCGGCGGACCTCGTCCCGGCGGTCCAGGCCGGCCCGGAGATCTCCGTCGTCCGGGCGGAGGTCCCCTCTCCCGAGTTCAGCCGCTTCCTGTACGCGTCGGTGGGCGGCGACATCCACTGGACGGACCGGCTGTCGCTGACCCGTGCGCAGTGGGTGGAGCAGCTGGCCCGGCCGGGGGTGGAGACCTGGGTGGCGTACGACCGGGGCACGCCGGCCGGGTACGTGGAACTCGATCCGCAGGACGACGGTGTGGTGGAGATCATGTACTTCGGTCTCCTCCCGGACTTCCGCGGGCGCCGCATCGGCGGGCACCTGCTGTCGGTGGGCGTCGCCCGGGCCTGGTCCCTCGCGGAGAGGTGGCCCGACCGGGAGCCGACCCGGCGGGTGTGGGTGCACACGTGCAGCCAGGACGGTCCGACGGCGATGAGCAACTACGAGCGGCGCGGCTTCAAGGTCTTCAGGACCGAGACGGAACAGAAGGAAGAGACCCCGACCCCCGGCCCGTGGCCGGGCGCGTAGCCCTTCCGGGGGCGGGCCCCAGCCCCCCGTGGCCGGGCCCGTAGCCCCTCCTGGGCCGGTCGGTCGGGCCCGCCGGGTGCGGGCGCCGCTGCGGGGCTTCGACCAGAACTCCCGCCCCGGGCCACCGCCCCGGACCCCCCGCTCCCCTCGCCCCGGAGCGGCTGGAATCACGCCCCGCCGTCGTTCGGGGCGCCGTGTCCGGGGCCCGGCCCCGGGTGGCGGCCCGGGGCCGGACCGAGGTCGGCCCGGCCGGCTTCGACAGGTGACCCCCGTCACGTTGTCCCAACATGCGGGACGACTTCGTCCGTATCGTGGACAGTAGTGGACTCCTCCAATCGGCACATGACACGCTTCCGCCATGAATGGAGCTGGAATTGCCTTGGTGAGTCGGCGGCACGTCGACCTCGGCCGCATGTCCAGCGCCATCTGTCCGGCCCGCTGACGGAACCAGCCACGCCGCACATCGCCGTCGTCCCCGCTGCCGCGGACGCGCCGATCACCCGCTAGCCCCCTGAGGCCGTAGTACCGCCCTGCTCGCCGGCAACCCCGGCGCGGAGCGGGAATCAGCCACACCCGCTCGGAGCCGCCGAGCCCGCAGGGGAGCGCCGCCGCCTCCCCCTGCCCTTGCCTCGAGCCGCCGAAGAAGGACGTACCGCCATGGCCGCCACCCCCGAAACGCCCGCAGCCGCACCCGCAGCCGCCGCGCGCCGCAAGACCGGCCGTCACCGCGGTGAGGGCCAGTGGGCCGTCGGACACCACACACCCCTCAACGGCAACGAGCAGTTCAAGAAGGACGACGACGGTCTCAACGTGCGGACACGCATTGAGACGATCTACTCCAAGCGCGGCTTCGACTCGATCGACCCCAACGACCTGCGCGGCCGCATGCGCTGGTGGGGCCTCTACACCCAGCGCAAGCCCGGGATCGACGGCGGCAAGACCGCGATCCTGGAGCCGGAGGAGCTGGACGACGAGTACTTCATGCTGCGCGTCCGCATCGACGGCGGCCGGCTGACCACCGAGCAGCTCCGCGTGATCGGCGAGATCTCCGAGGAGTTCGCGCGCGGCACCGCCGACCTCACCGACCGCCAGAACGTGCAGTACCACTGGATCCGGATCGAGGACGTCCCGGAGATCTGGCGCCGGCTGGAGGCCGTCGGCCTCTCGACCACCGAGGCCTGCGGTGACACGCCCCGCGTCATCCTCGGTTCGCCCGTCGCCGGCATCGCGCTGGACGAGATCATCGACGGCACCCCCGCGATCGACGAGATCTACCGCCGCATCGTGGGCAACAAGGACTTCTCCAACCTGCCCCGCAAGTTCAAGTCCGCGATCTCCGGCTCGCCGCTGCTCGACGTGGCGCACGAGATCAACGACATCGCGTTCGTGGGCGTGAACCACCCCGAGCACGGTCCCGGCTTCGACGTCTGGGTCGGCGGCGGTCTGTCCACCAACCCCAAGCTGGGTGTGCGCCTGGGCACCTGGGTCTCGCTCGACGAGGTCCCGGACGTCTACGAGGGCGTCATCTCGATCTTCCGCGACTACGGCTACCGCCGGCTGCGCAACCGCGCCCGCCTGAAGTTCCTCGTCGCCGACTGGGGCCCGGCCAAGTTCCGCCAGGTCCTGGAGGACGAGTACCTGCACCGCAAGCTGACCGACGGCCCCGCGCCGGCGCAGCCGAGCGGCCAGTGGCGCGACCACGTCGGTGTCCACCAGCAGCAGGACGGCAAGTTCTACGTCGGCTTCGCGCCCCGCGTGGGCCGCGTGGACGGCGCCACCCTGACCAAGATCGCGGACGTGGCGGCCCAGCACGGCTCCGGCCGGCTGCGCACCACCGCCGAGCAGAAGATGATCGTGCTCGACATCGAGGCCGACCGGGTCGACTCGGTGGTCGAGGCGCTGGAGGCGCTGGACCTGCGGGTCAAGCCGTCCCCGTTCCGCCGCGGCACGATGGCCTGCACCGGCATCGAGTTCTGCAAGCTGGCGATCGTCGAGACCAAGGCGCGCGGCGCCTCGCTGATCGACGAACTGGAGCGCCGTCTGCCGGACTTCGCCGAGCCGCTCACGATCAACATCAACGGCTGCCCGAACGCCTGCGCCCGTATCCAGGTGGCGGACATCGGTCTCAAGGGCCAGCTGGTCCTGGACGACGACGGCAACCAGGTGGAGGGCTACCAGGTCCACCTGGGCGGCGCCCTCGGCCTGGAGGCCGGCTTCGGCCGCAAGGTCCGCGGCCTGAAGGTCACCTCGGCCGGTCTGCCCGACTACGTCGAGCGGGTCGTCAAGCACTACGAGGAGCAGCGCGAGGACGGCGAGCGCTTCGCGGCGTGGGTCGCCCGCGCGGACGAGAAGAGCCTCTCGTGAGCGAGCGCGCCGCACCGTTCTACTGCCCGTACTGCGGCGACGAGGACCTGTTTCCCAACGAGACGGGCCACGGCGCGTGGGAATGCAGGGCCTGCAACCGAGCCTTCCAGCTGAAGTACCTCGGGCTGCTGGCCCGGGGCGTTCAGTCGGATTCAGCGGGAGGGGACCGGATATGACCACCACTCAAGACGTGCGTCTCAGCGCCGAGGAACTGAAGGAGCTGGCCGAGCAGGCGGGCCGGGACCTGGAGGACGCCTCCGCGCCGGACATCCTGCGCTGGGCGGCCGACACCTTCGGCAAGCGGTTCGCCGTGACCTCCTCCATGGAGGACGCGGTCGTCGCGCACCTGGCCTCCCGGGTGTTCCCCGGTGTGGACGTGGTGTTCCTCGACACGGGCTACCACTTCGAGGAGACCATCGGCACCCGTGATGCCGTGGAAGCGGTGATGGACGTCAACGTCATCACCCTGACGCCGCGGCAGAGCGTCGCCGAGCAGGACGCCGAGTACGGCCCGAAGCTGCACGACCGGGACCCCGACCTGTGCTGCGCGCTGCGCAAGGTCAAGCCGCTCGAAGAGGGCCTGACCGCGTACGCCGCCTGGGCGACGGGCCTGCGCCGCGACGAGTCCCCGACCCGGGCCAACACCCCGGTCGTCGGCTGGGACGAGAAGCGGCAGAAGGTCAAGGTCTCCCCGATCGCGCGCTGGACCCAGGACGACGTGGACGCGTACGTCGCCGAGCACGGAGTGCTCACCAACCCGCTGCTGATGGACGGTTACGCCTCCGTCGGATGCGCCCCCTGCACCCGGCGCGTCGCCGAGGGCGAGGACGCGCGGGCCGGCCGCTGGGCCGGGCGGGGAAAGACCGAGTGCGGACTGCACGGCTGATGACGGACAGCACAGAACCTACGGAGACGAACCAGATGAGCGTGAGCGACCAGGGCGCCACCGTGTGGCTGACCGGGCTGCCCAGCGCGGGCAAGACCACGATCGCCTACGCGCTGGCCGAGCGGCTGCGCGCCGAGGGCCACCGCGTGGAGGTGCTCGACGGGGACGAGATCCGCGAGTTCCTCTCCGCCGGCCTGGGCTTCACCCGCGAGGACCGGCACACCAACGTGCAGCGGATCGGCTTCGTCGCCGAGCTGCTCGCGAGCAACGGCGTCAAGGCGCTGGTGCCGGTGATCGCACCGTTCGCGGACAGCCGTGAGGCCGTCCGCAAGCGGCACGGCGCCGAGGGCACCTCCTACCTGGAGGTCCACGTGGCCACCCCGGTCGAGGTGTGCTCGGAGCGCGACGTGAAGGGCCTGTACGCCAAGCAGGCGGCGGGCGAGATCTCCGGTCTGACCGGCGTCGACGACCCGTACGAGGCCCCGGAGTCCCCGGACCTGCGTATCGAGTCGCACACGCAGACCGTGCAGGAGTCGGCTTCGGCCCTGCACGCGCTGCTCACCGAGAGGGGTCTGGCATGACCACGGCCGCACACCTGCACACCGATTCCGGCTCCGACGCCCCGTACGCGCTGTCGCACCTCGACGCCCTGGAGTCCGAGGCGGTGCACATCTTCCGCGAGGTGGCGGGCGAGTTCGAGAAGCCGGTGATCCTCTTCTCCGGCGGCAAGGACTCCATCGTCATGCTGCACCTGGCGCTGAAGGCGTTCGCACCGGCGCCGGTGCCCTTCACGCTGCTGCACGTCGACACGGGGCACAACTTCCCCGAGGTGCTGGAGTACCGCGACCGCACGGTCGCCGAGCACGGCCTGCGCCTGCACGTGGCCTCCGTCCAGGAGTACATCGACGCCGGCAAGCTGCGCGAGCGCCCGGACGGCACCCGCAACCCGCTCCAGACCGTCCCGCTGACGGAGGCGATCCAGAGCCTGAAGTTCGACGCGGTCTTCGGCGGCGGGCGGCGCGACGAGGAGAAGGCCCGCGCCAAGGAGCGCGTCTTCTCCCTGCGCGACGAGTTCTCCCAGTGGGACCCCCGCCGTCAGCGCCCCGAGCTGTGGCAGCTCTACAACGGCCGCCACGCCCCCGGCGAGCACGTGCGGGTCTTCCCGCTCTCCAACTGGACCGAGCTGGACGTCTGGCAGTACATCGCCCGCGAGGGCATCGAGCTGCCGGAGATCTACTTCGCCCACGAGCGCGAGGTGTTCCTGCGCAACGGGATGTGGCTGACGGCCGGCGAGTGGGGTGGCCCGAAGGAGGGCGAGACGCCCGAGAAGCGGCTCATCCGCTACCGCACCGTCGGCGACATGTCCTGCACCGGCGCGGTGGACTCCGACGCCGTCTCGCTGGACGCCGTGATCGCCGAGATCGCCGTCTCCCGGCTCACCGAGCGGGGCGCGACCCGCGCCGACGACAAGATGTCCGAGGCCGCGATGGAAGACCGCAAGCGCGAAGGGTACTTCTAGAAATGACCAGCACCACCGAGCAGTTCGCCGATGTGTCGGCGACCACGCTGCTGCGCTTCGCGACCGCCGGTTCCGTCGACGACGGCAAGTCCACCCTGGTGGGCCGGCTGCTGCACGACTCCAAGTCGGTCCTGACCGACCAGATGGAGGCCGTGGAGGCCGTCTCCGCCCAGCGCGGCCAGGAGGCCCCCGACCTCGCGCTGCTCACCGACGGCCTGCGGGCCGAGCGGGAGCAGGGCATCACCATCGACGTCGCGTACCGCTACTTCGCCACCGCGCGCCGTCGGTTCATCCTCGCGGACACCCCCGGGCACGTGCAGTACACCCGGAACATGGTCACCGGCGCGTCCACCGCCGACCTGGCCGTGGTCCTGGTCGACGCCCGCAACGGTGTCATCGAGCAGACCCGCCGGCACGCGGCCGTCGCCGCGCTGCTGCGCGTCCCGCACGTGGTCCTGGCCGTGAACAAGATGGACCTGGTCGGCTACCAGGAGTCGGTGTTCGCGGCGATCGCCGAGGAGTTCACGGCGTACGCCTCCGACCTGGGTGTCCCGGAGATCACCGCGATCCCGATCTCGGCCCTGGCCGGGGACAACGTGGTGGACGCCTCCGCCAACATGGACTGGTACGGCGGCCCGACGGTACTGGAGCACCTGGAGACCGTCCCGGTCAGCCACGACCTCACGGCCTGCCCGGCGCGCTTCCCGGTGCAGTACGTGATCCGTCCGCAGTCCGCCGAGCACCCCGACTACCGCGGCTACGCGGGCCAGATCGCCTCCGGCGTGCTGCGCGTCGGCGAGGCCGTGACCGTGCTGCCCTCGGGCCGCACCAGTGTCATCGCGGGCATCGACGCGCTCGGTGAGAGCGTCGACATCGCCTGGGCCCCGCAGTCGGTGACGGTGCGTCTGACGGACGACATCGACATCTCGCGCGGCGACCTGATCGCGCCGTCCGCGAGCGCCCCGGCCACCACGCAGGACGTGGAGGCGACGGTGTGCCACGTGGCGGACCAGCCGCTGGCCGTCGGCGCCCGGGTGCTGATCAAGCACACGACGCGCACGGTCAAGGCGATCGTCAAGGAGATCCCCTCGCGGCTGACCCTGGACGACCTGTCCCAGCACCCGAACCCCGGGCAGCTGGTGGCCAACGACATCGGCCGCGTGGTCGTCCGCACCGCCGAGCCGCTCGCGCTCGACGCGTACGCCGACTCGCGCCGCACCGGGTCCTTCCTGCTGATCGACCCGGCCGACGGCACCACCCTGGCGGCGGGCATGGCCGGCGAGTCCTTCGCCTCCAAGGCCGAGACCACCGTCCAGGCGGACGAGGAAGGTTGGGACTTCTAACTTATGATTTCCGACATCTATTCGACCTTCGCGAAGGAGGGCGGCCGCGTAGGCAGCGGTGCCCTCGGCAGCGGCCAGGGAGGGGTTGCGCGATGTGCGCGATGACGTACGCGCACCGCATGCGCGCCCTCACCCCCCACGAGCCGTACCCGCCATCGCTCCACAAACGAAGACGTGCGTCATGAGATGACGCCGTCACGAGAGGAAGCCCTCCCGTGCCTGCCACCGCCACCACCCGTCGGACCCGTACCAACCGCTCCACCCTCCGCCGCAGCGTCGTCGCCGCTGCCGCGCTGCCGCTCCTGATCGGTGCGCTCGCCTCCTGCGGCTACGGCTCCGAGGCCAAGAAGGACGAGCCGAAGGCCGCGGACAGCGCCGACTCCGGCAAGAAGCTCTCCGCCGCCGAGGTCCGCATCGGGTACTTCCCCAACCTGACGCACGCCACCGCGCTGGTCGGCCTCCAGGAAGGCCTGATCGAGAAGGAACTGAACGGCACCAAGATCAAGCCGCAGTCCTTCAACGCCGGCCCGTCCGAGATCGAAGCCCTCAACGGCGGCTCTCTCGACATCGGGTTCATCGGCCCCTCGCCCTCGATCAACGGCTACGTCAAGTCCAAGGGCTCCAACCTGCGCATCATCTCCGGTTCCGCCTCGGGCGGCGTCAAGCTCGTCGTGAACCCGGACAAGATCAAGACCCTGGACGACCTCAAGGGCAAGAAGATCGCCACCCCGCAGAAGGGGAACACGCAGGACGTCGCGTTCCTCAACTGGATCGGTACCAAGGGCTGGACGGTCGACCCGGAGTCCGGCAAGGGTGACGTCTCCGTCGTCCGTACGGACAACAAGGTCACCCCGGACGCCTTCAAGCAGGGCTCGATCGACGGCGCCTGGGTGCCGGAGCCCACGGCCTCCAAGCTCGTCTCCGACGGCGGCTCCGTCCTCCTCGACGAGACCGCTCTGTGGCCCGACAAGAAGTTCGTGATCACGAACATCATCGTGTCGCAGAAGTTCCTCAAGGAGCACCCGGACGTGGTCGAGGCGGTCCTCAAGGGCACCGTGAAGACCAACGAGTGGATCAACGCCAACCCGGACAAGGCGAAGGCCTCCGCGAACGCGAAGCTCGAGGCGGAGGGCGGCAAGCCGCTCGACGCGAAGGTCATCGACCCGGCATGGCCGAGCATCGCGATCACCGACGACCCGCTGGCCGCGACGCTGAAGACGCAGTCGGAGTGGGCGGTCAAGGCCAAGCTCATCGAGCAGCCCGACCTCGCCGGCATCTACGACCTGACGCTCCTGAACAAGGTGCTGAAGGCCGCCGGCAAGCCCGAGGTCTCCGACGCCGGTCTCGGCGCCAAGTAACCCCGCAACCCAGCAATCCCAGGAGGTGACGACCATGGCCACCACGCTTGCCAAGGCTGCCGAGGGCTCTGCCCTGGAGCAGACGCACGCTGCCCGCATCGAGCACGTATCGAAGTCCTTCTCCGGCCCGGCCGGATCGCAGCTCGTCCTGGACGACATCAGTCTCGATGTCGCTCCCGGAGAGTTCGTCACCATCCTGGGTGCCTCGGGGTGCGGTAAGTCCACGCTGCTGAACCTGGTCGCGGGTCTGGACAAGCCGTCCGCGGGGTCCATCGAGACCCCCGGCGGCCGTCCGGCCCTGATGTTCCAGGAGCACGCCCTCTTCCCGTGGCTGACCGCGGGCAAGAACATCGAACTCGCCCTGCGTCTGCGCGGGGTGGCCAAGGCCGAGCGCCGCCCGGAGGCCGAGCGGCTGCTGGAGCTGGTCCGGCTCGGCGGCTCGTACGGCAAGCGCGTGCACGAGCTGTCCGGCGGCATGCGCCAGCGCGTGGCCCTGGCCCGGGCGCTCGCCCAGGACAGCCGGCTGCTGCTGATGGACGAGCCGTTCGCCGCGCTCGACGCCATCACCCGGGACGTGCTGCACGGCGAGCTGACCCGCATCTGGGCCGAGACCGGACTGTCCGTCCTCTTCGTCACCCACAACGTGCGCGAGGCCGTCCGCCTCGCCCAGCGCGTGGTCCTGCTCTCCTCCCGGCCCGGCCGGGTCGCGAAGGAATGGACCGTGGACATCCCGCAGCCGCGCCGCATCGAGGACGCGGACGTCGCGGAACTGTCCCTCGAGATCACTGAACACCTGCGTGGGGAGATCCGCCGCCATGGCCAGCACTGACACCACCTCGAAGGCCACGGGCAAGAACGACGACCTGGCCGGCCTGGAGGCGGGCCTCGACGCGCTCGACGCGGTCCAGACCCACCGCACCCCGATCCGCGAGATCCTCGTCAAGAAGGTCTTCCCGCCGGTCCTGGCCGTGAGCCTGGTGCTCCTGGTCTGGCAGGTCCTCGTCTCGGCGGGGGTCACCGAGGAGACCAAGCTGCCCGCGCTGTCCGCGGTCTGGCACAGCCTGTCCGACATGTGGCTCAAGGGCACGCTGCTGGAGGTCATCTGGACCAGCGTCTCCCGCGGCCTGCTCGGCTTCCTGCTGGCCCTGGCCATCGGTACGCCGCTCGGCCTGCTCGTCGCCCGGGTGAAGTTCGTCCGGGCCGCGATCGGCCCGATCCTGCAGGGCCTGCAGTCGCTGCCGTCGGTGGCCTGGGTGCCGCCGGCCGTCCTGTGGTTCGGCCTGAACGACGCGATGATGTTCACGGTGATCCTGCTGGGCGCCGTCCCGTCCATCGCCAACGGCCTCGTCTCCGGCATCGACCAGATCCCGCCGCTGTACCTGCGCGCCGGGCGCACCCTGGGAGCCACCGGTCTGCGCGGGGCCCGGCACATCGTCATGCCGGCCGCGCTGCCCGGCTACCTGGCCGGCCTGAAGCAGGGCTGGGCCTTCTCCTGGCGCTCGCTGATGGCCGCCGAGATCATCGCCTCCTCGCCGGACCTGGGCCTGGGCCTGGGCCAGTTGCTGGAGAACGGCCGCAACAACATCGACCTGCCGGGCGTGTTCCTCGCGATCATCCTGATCCTCGTGGTCGGCATCGCCATCGACCTGCTGATCTTCAGCCCGGTCGAGCGGTGGGTGCTGCGCAGCCGCGGCCTGCTGGCGAAGAGCTGATCGCCGTGTCCCGCACACTCCTGGTCATCGCCCACGGCAGCCGCGATCCGCGGCACGCCGCGACCGTGCACGCCCTCACCGGGCGGGTACGGGCGCTGCGGCCGGGGCTGCGCGTGGAGACGGCCTTCCTCGACTTCAACACCCCGACGGTGGGCCAGGCCCTGTCCTCGCTCTACCTCTCCGGCGTGCGGGAGGTCGTGGCGCTCCCGCTGCTGCTGACCCGCGCCTTCCACGCGAAGTCCGACATCCCGGCGGCGCTCGCCGAGTCGGCCTCGCGCCTGCCCGGGCTGTCGGTGCGGGTGGCGGACGTCCTCGGACCGTCCCCGCTCCTGCTGACCGCCCTCGAGCGCCGGCTCGCCGAAGCCGGCCTCACCCCGGCGGACCGTGCCACCACCGCGGTGGTGCTCGCGTCCGCCGGCTCCACGGACCCGGAGGCGATCGCAGTGATCGCTGAAACCGCGCGGGAGTGGCGGCACACCGGTTGGTGCGCCGTGCGGCCTGCGTTCGCCTCCGGAGCTTCTCCCGCAGGGGTCCCCCGTACCGAGGACGCCGTACGGGCCCTGCGCGCCGAGGGCTTCGAGCGGGTGGCGGTGGCCCCGTACGTCATCGCCCCGGGCCGGCTCCCGGACCGCATCGCGGCCGGCGCCGCGGCCGGGGGCGCGGACGTCGTCGCCGGCGTCCTGGGCGCGGCCCCGGAACTGGCCCGGCTGCTGCTGCGCCGCTTCGACGCGGCGGCCACGGCCCCCGCCCGGCTGCCCGCCCTGACGGCGTAGCCTCCGGCACCGCCGGACAGGACCTAGGAACTCGCCGGGCCGTCCTCGTCGGTGAGGAAGTGGACGTGCCGCAGTTCGGAGGGTGCCCGGGGGCCGAGACCCAGGAGGTCGTCGTCGTCCCGGACCGCTCGCCAGAACTCCTCTTCGGTCGCCGCGGTCCCGAGGACCGTCCACGGGACGCCGTACTCCGTCGGCGCCACCCACACCCCGAACTGCCGTCGCCCCGGCCCGTGGAGGTCCTCCCCGACCGGTACGTCCTGCATCTCGGCGACCAGGGCCGCCGTGTGCGGGTGCGGGCACCGGGGCCGCAGGTGCTCGCGCTCCCATCCGGTACGGAGCCGCTCCGTCGCCTCGTCGGCGACGGCGTCGGCGGCGTCCAGCGCCCCCTGGAAGGCGTTCGGGGCGGCGGGCCGGACGACCCGCACCAGCAGCCCGTGCCCGCACGGCCGGTACTCGAAGAGCCTGAAGACATCGATCTGTGAACCCACCGGGCCATTGTGCCGTCCGCCAGCCGCCCCCGGCGGACTGCCGTCCGGCCGGCCGGACGTCGTCTCCTACGCGCGGGCCGCGGCCTCGTCCGCGAGGGCCGTCAGGTCCTCGATGGACATCGCCCCCGGCGGCAGGCCCTCACGGGCGAAGATGTTCGCCGCGTGCCGCAGCACGTCGTTGACCGGGGTCGGCACCCCGTGCAGGCGGCCCAGCAGGGAGATCTCCCCGTTGAGGTAGTCCGCCTCCACCGAGCCCGTCCCCCGCGCCAGGCTCTGCCAGGACGACCCGCCCCGCACACCGGCCGGCTGCTCGACCTTGCCGTCGCGCGCCGTCGACTGCTCGGCGTCCGAGGCGTAGGCGATGCCCCCGGCCCCGAAGGCGGCCTTCCCCTCACGGACGGCCCGCAGCAGCAGCGCCGCCTTCGCCGGGTCCGGCTCCGGGCCGGTCGTCGCCTGGATCGCGTTGCCCAGGTTCCCCAGCAGCTTCGCGTACTTCCACCGCATCACGTCCTCGACCGGCGGCGCCCCGAAGCCGGCCTTGCCGAGGTCCGCGGCGACGGCCAGGGACAGGGCGTCCGTGCCGCCCGCCGCCCGGCCCACGTGCAGGATGCCGGTCAGCGGCGCGCACAGCGCCGAGACCACGCCCGGCTCCAGGAAGGTGGCGGGCAGCCATACGCACACCCCGTACACGCGCGCGAAGCGCCGTAGCGCCAGCCGCTCGCTCTCCACTCCGTTCTGCGCGCAGAGCACGGGCAGCCGCTGCGCCGCCGTGCCGCCGCCGGTGACCTCCGCGTCGCCCCACGCGTCGAGCGCGGCGATGGCGTCCTGGGTCTTCACGGACAGCAGCAGGACGTCGTCGGGGCGCAGTTCGCCCAGTTCCTCCGGTCCGGTGACCACGGGCAGCCGGTGCACCCGGGTGCCGTCGGCCGTCGTGAGCCGCAGCCCGTCGGCCCGCAGGGCGTCCGCGTGGGCACCGCGTGCGACGAGTACGACCTCGCCGCCCGCCTCCGCGAGCCGTCCGCCGATGGTGGCGCCGACCGCGCCCGCGCCGATGATGATGTAACGCATGCCACGAGCCTGGCACATCCCCCGCCCCGGGATGCCGTCGGGGCACGGTGAACGGGGCACCGGATCCCGCTGGCGAGCCTTTTGGAGCTGCTGGACGCGCTCGCCCGAGGCCGGGGTCAGGGCCGGTCGGTGCGCACGTGGGTGCGGGTGGTATCGAACAGGCCGGTCAGGGCGGAGTCCTCGTCCAGGTACCGTTCCTCGACGAGGAGTTGGCAGACCTGACCGTGACCGCCCGCGACGAAGAGCTCGATGCGGCGGACGCGGGGGCTCGCGCCCTCCCGGCGGAAGTCGAGGTCGAGCCGGACGGCGCTCCGGCCGTCCTGCTCCGGGAACCGGTCAGGGTCCGGTCAGCTCCACGAGTTTGGCGACGGTGTTCCAGTTGCGGGTGGTCACGTCGATCCCCTTGACCACGGCGGACCTGGCGAGGGCCTCGGCGAGCTTGGAGCGGCCCAGGCCGTCGGGGACGTAGAGGTAGAGGACGCGGTCGCCGAGCCGGTACTCCTCCGGGAGGAACGAGGCCTCGTCGAGCGCGGCGAAGCGCTCCGGGCCCGGCTGTTCGGACCAGAAGGTGGCGTGCAGCTGCTTGCCCTCCAGCTCCGCCGCCGGGAAGGGGCAGGCGTCGGCGACGGCGCGCAGGTACGCGCCGTCCCTCACCAGGCACGCCACGCGGAAGCCGAAGTGGCCCTCGATGGCGGCCTCCAGTTCCCGGCCGAGGACCGCCGGGTCCTGCTGCGTACTGCTGAAGACGGCGTTGCCGCTCTGCAGGTACGTCTGCACGTCGCCGTGGCCGAGCCCCTCCAGCACCGTACGCAGCTGCGCCATCGGGACCTTCTTGTTCCCGCCGACATTGATCCCGCGCAGCAGCGCCGCGTACTTCTTCGTCGTGTCCTTCTTGGCCGTGTCCTTCTTCGTCATGCGCGCACCCTAAGACCCGGCTACGACAATTCGGCCTCGATGAGGTCGGCGGCCTGCCGCGTGCCGCCCTCGGTCGTCATCTGCGCGCGGACGGCCTCGGCGCGGGCGGCGACCTCGGGGTCGGCGACCAGCTGGAGGACCGCTTCGCGCAGGGTCCGGGCGTTCGCCTCCTCCATCGGGACGTGGCGGGCCACGCCCAGCGAGACAAGCATGTCGGCGTTGCCGAACTGGTCGACGGCCTGCGGGACGGCGACCATCGGGGTGGCGGTCGCGAGCCCCTCCTGGCTGCCGCCGGCGCCCGCGTGGGTGATGAAGGCGTCGGCCCGGCGCAGGATGTCGAGCTGGGGGACCCAGCGGTGGACCTCCACGTTGGCCGGTACCGGGCCCAGGTCGGCCTCGTCGGTGAACTTGCCGATCTGGAGGACGACATGCCAGTCGGGCAGGTCCGCGAAGGCTTCGATGCAGGCACGGTAGAAGGCGGGCTGCTTGGTGAAGGCGGAGCCGAGCGAGACGAGCACGATCTTCTTGCCCTCGGCGCTCGCGGGCGCGTGCCAGCTGCCCTGGGTCGCGCTGCGGTCGCCCTGGCAGGCTCCGACGAAGGTGTGGACGGAGGTGTCGACGCGGTCGGCGTGCGGCTGCAGCGCCCGCGGGATCAGGACGAGCCCGCGGCGCGGGCGGCCCTGGAACCGGTCGACCTGGTCGCCGAGGCCGTTCTCGGTGAGCCAGGCCGCGAAGGCGGCGTAGTACGCCTGACCGCGCTCGGAGGCCTTCAGCTTGGCGAACATCGGCTCGGCCACCTCCTGCTCGTACCC
Source organism: Streptomyces sp. NBC_00029 (assembly GCF_045160505.1). Lineage (NCBI taxonomy): Bacteria > Bacillati > Actinomycetota > Actinomycetes > Kitasatosporales > Streptomycetaceae > Streptomyces > Streptomyces sp. NBC_00029. Next base: position 6,842,513 of record NZ_CP108292.1, on the reverse strand, counting down.
CTCCCAGGCGACGAGGTTCGGGGAGAGGGAGACGGCGGGGACTCCCCAGCGATGGGCGAGCACCGGCGCCGGGTAGGAGGTGATGTCGTGGAGGACGAGGTCCGGCTCGTCGCCCTCGAAGGCGGCGGCGAGCTGCGGGAGTGCCTGGACGGCGTCGTTCAGGAAGGGCTCGAGGTTCTCGATGAGCTCGGTGCCCCAGGCCTCCGGCTCGTCGTCGGTGGGGAGGGTGGAGGTGTAGAGCACGGGCGTGGCGCCCGTCTCCGCGATCTTCTCGGCGAAGGAGGCGGGGATGGCGTAGCTGACGCGGTGGCCCCGGGCCACGAGTTCGCGGATCACCTCGATGCTGGGGTTCACGTGCCCGTGGGCGGCGATGGAGAACATGGCGATGTGGGCGGGCTTGGCTGCGGTCATGATCGAACCATAAGCGAGACGAGACGTCTCGTGCAACACCCTTTGGCGCCGGTCTCACCGATCGTGCCGGTCTCACCGATCGTGCCGGTCAGGTCGGTCAGGCCGGTCAGGCCGGTCAGGCCGGTCAGGCCGGTCAGGCCGGTCAGGCCGGTCAGGCCGGTCAGGCCGGGGCGGACGGTTCCCCCGGGGCGGACGGCTTCCCCGGGGCGGACGGACTCTTCGGGCGGGCTGGACCGAACGGGTGACCCGAGGCCGTCACGCGCGCGACGTCGACGGCAAGCGAGTCGAGCCAGGCCAGCGCGGAGAAGAACCGCGGGGAGGAAAGCCCGGGAGGTCCGTCGGCATCGGCGCCGAGAGGCGGCAGTGCGCCTTCGGGCTCCGGGTCGCCCGGGGCCCGCCCCGCCCGCTGCGCCTCCCGCCGCATCCGGGTGGCCAGCCCGGTCGCCCGGCCGTCCAGCCGGGCCCCGTTCTCCGGCCCCACGGCAGGACCGCCGCGCACCAGCAGCCGCCGCGACCCCCACAGCACGTGGTGGCCCGTCATCATCGCCGCCTGCCAGTCCGGCCTCGGGCCCTCGTGCGTCCGGGGCTCGCTCTGGTGCTGCGCGAAGGCCGTCTCCGCCATCGTCAGCGCGTGCAGGAGCGGCTCGTCGTCGGGAGTGCGCCCCGGTCCGCCCTCCACCACGGCGCCGGTGGTGCGCTCGACCGTCTCGGCCTCCCTGGTCAGCAGCAGGGCCACCGCCCGGTGCAGCTCCCGCTCCGCCCCCCTCGGCCAGGCGAGCACCCCGAACACGACGCCGATCAGGCTGCCGATGACCACGTCCAGGATCCTGACCTCCGCCAGCTGCCACGTCACGGGCGCCAGCTGCGCGAAGACGAAGGCCACCACGAGCGTGAACATGCCCTGGGCCCAGCCCACGCCCCGCACCGGCCCCACCCGGAACGCCGTGAGCATCACGAACGGCAGGGCGATGGCATAGACGACGGTGTGGCCCCCGATCAGGGCCAGCAGGATCCCGGTGACCAGGGCGCCGAGCAGGGTGCCGGTGATGGCCACCCGTACGGTCGCCCGGGTCTGGGCGGCCGTGGTCCGGGTCAGGCTGAGGACGGCGAGCATCGCCCAGAAGCCGTGCGGCAGGGAGTCCACGCCCGCGATCGTGCGGGCGGCCGCGAGCGCGAGGCTGATCCGGACCGCGTTCTGGAAGTGCACGGACCGGGGCCCGGCGTGTCCCGCCACCCGGTGCCACCACAGGCCCGGCGCGAGCCGGCCGGCGTACCAGAAGCGGCCTGCGTCCACATCGCAGGGCACCTGCGCGCGGCGGCCCCGTACCGCCAGCTCGGCGGCCGTCACCAGGGCCACGGCGGCGTCCGCCACCTCCAGCAGCGCCGCCCGGCGGCGGCCCCGCGCCGCGGTGGTCGGCGGCTCCCGCGCGGCGGCCGACGCGGCCTCTTCCCGTACCTTCCGCAGGACGCCGGCGGCTTCGGTCGAGTCGGCCGTTCCGTCCAGCAGGGCGGCGCTCTCGCCGACGGCCCGGCCGACCGCGGTCAGCACCTCGGACTCCAGTTCCATCGGCAGCGGGCCGGGGGGCCGGGGCGGCGGGGGAAGGTTCACCATGCGGCCGAGGAGCGTACGGGCGGCCAGGCCCGCGTGGGTGAGGGCGCGGTCCCGCAGGCCCGGCCCGGCGGGACGGTCGGCCTCGTCGACCCGGAAGGGCCGCAGCGACTCGCCGGACGCCAGGGCCGCCTCGGTCGAGGCCGCGGACAGCGTGTACGGGGCGCGGCCCAGCTCGGCGGCGCAACGGGCGGCGGTACCGGCCGCCCCGGAGGCCAGCCTCCGGTACGTGGGCCCCGGCTCCTCGGGCAGGACGAAGGCCTCGGCGAGGACGAGCAGCAGCAGGCCAAAGGTCGCCCCCGCGAGCCGTTCGCCGAGGGTGTCCGGGGCGTACGGCGGGAAGCAGGGCAGGATGTAGAGCAGTTGCAGACCCGGGGCGGCGCCCGCCGCGCGCGGCCCGGCCACCGCCACGAAGGCCAGGGCGAAACCGATCAGCAGCATGCCGGCCACGGCGGTCCAGGTCCGGACCGCGAGGTAGGTGCCGATCGTCACCAGCACCCAGGCCACGGGCGTGGTCCTGATGAGGACGGCCACCCGCTGGCGGCCGGTGCCGGGGATGTGCGAGAGGGCCGCCATGGACACCACGCCGAACAGCGCGTACGTCGCCGCCACGGGCCGGTCCAGCGCGTACAGGCACACGAAGAACGAGACGCACGCGGCGAGGGTGGTGCGCAGGGCGCGCCGTGCCACGACCGAGGGGCCGCGGCCGGTGCGTGCGTCATGTCCGGCGCCCATGACTCCAGGATCGGGCCACCTGCCGGAAGCCACCACATACTGGCTGACGACGGCTGATCCACGGCGGCCGGATCGCCGGACGGATCGCCGGCGGATCACGGGCGGGCGGCGAAGGGCGAGAGCGGCGGCATGGACGAGGCGCGGGCGAGGGACGTACTGGCGGCGGCGGGCCTGGCCCGGGGCGCGCCCCGGGAGGCGGTCCTCCTCGCGCTCGGCGAGAACGCGGTCTTCGCGGTCGGAGACCTGGTGGTGAAGGTGGGCCGGGAAGCGGCGCTGCTGGAGCGGGCCGCGCGGGAGCTGGCGGTGTCCGGCTGGCTCGCCGCGTCCGGCGTCCCGGCGGTCCGCGCGGCCGAGCCGAAGCCGCGGCTGGTGGACGGGCATCCCCTGACCCTCTGGCACCGGCTGCCGGACGCGGTGCGGCCCGCGGGGCCCGCGGACCTGGCGGAGCTGCTGCGCCTGGTGCACGCACTGCCCGCGCCGCCGTTCGCGCTGCCCGCACGGGACCTGCTGGCCGGGGTCGAGCGCTGGCTGCGGCTCGCGGGGGATTTCATCGACCCCGCCGACGCGGCCTACCTGCGGGCCCGCCGGGACGGCTACGCCGGTGAGGTGGCCGCGCTGACCCCGCGCCTCGCCCCGGGCCCGGTCCACGGCGACGCGCTGCCCCGCAACGTCCACGTGGGCGCGGACGGCCCGGCCCTGGTCGACCTGGAGACCGTGTCGGCCGATCTGCGCGAGCACGACCTGGTGGTGATGGCGCTCTCCCGCGACCGGTACGACATGCCCGCCGGGGAGTACGAGGCCTTCGTGGCGGCGTACGGGTGGGACGTCCGCGAATGGGAGGGCTGCGCGGTCCTGCGCGGTGCCCGGGAGACGGCCAGCTGTGCCTGGGTCGCCCAGCACGCCCCGGCCAATCCGAGGGCCCTGGCCGAATTCCGCCGCCGCGTGGCCTCCCTCAGGGACGGCGACCGGGAGATGCAGTGGCGTTCGTTCTAGGAGGCGGCGTCATCGTGGTCACGCCTGCCGTCACCGTGGTCACTCTCACGACCACGCCCACGGCCGCTCGCGTGGCCGGCACGGTCCCGTGCGGGCACGGGACCGTGCCGGTCAGGCGGCGAAGCGGCGGCTGCCGGTGAGTGACCACACGGCGGAGATCCGGCCGTCCGTGACGGCGAACATGTCGATGCCGCTCTTGACGATGACGTCTCCGTCACCGTCCGCGTGGCTCTCGCTCCACCGGCAGGCCATCTCGGCGCGCTCGGAGTCGACCAGTGGTGCGGCTTCGGCGGCGAAGGTCAGGCCGGTGAGGGCGTGGCTGTTGGCCGAGATGAACGCCGTCAGTTCCTCCTGGCCGAAGGTGTAGCCGGAGCCGGTGCCGTCGAAGTCGTCCGCGAAGTGCAGCCGGAAGCCGGGGGCGAGGATCTGCTCGGCGAGGGCGACGTCTCCGTTCCAGAGCGCCGTCCAGCCCTCCACCAGCCGGGTGCCGGCTTCCCGGGTCAGCAGGGCGGAGTCGGTGGCCGGGGTCGGGGTCGTCGTCGTCACAGACATGGGTGCCTTCCAGGGTCGGTTCGTGGTCACCCAGACTCCGGGCCCGGAGCGACAGCCCCCTGTCGGTGTTTAGCCCTCCGGGAGGCGGCTCAAGCGAAACTGTAGAGCTCGTCGAGCGCGACGAAATCCCGTCCCAGGGCGCCCAGTTCGGACAGGTCCACCGGGCGCGGCTCCGCCGTCTCCTCCAGGGCCCGCGCCTCGCGGATGCCGTCGAGGCGGAAGCCCCGGACGGCGGCGCGCAGCCGGCACCAGCCGATGAGGTGCCAGTGCTCGCCGCCGAGGAGGCCCAGGGGTTCGACGGTGCGGTCGGTGACCTTTCCCTGCTCGTCGGCGTAGCGCAGATGCAGCAGCCGGCGGGCGGAGAGCGCCTCGCGCAGGGCGTGCGGGAGCGCGGAGGGCCGTACGGGATGCACGGCGAGCCGTACCCGCGCGGCGAGTTCGCGCGCGGCCTGGCGTTCGCGCTGCGGCATGACGGCGAACACCTTGTACAGCGCCGAGCGGGCGTCCTCGTCGAACGGCGTCCCGGACAGCGTGTGCAGGGCGACAGCCAGGGCCGCCGCCTCGGCGGGGGTGATGGTCAGGGGCGGCAGGGTGTGGTCCTTGTCCACCACGTACCCGCCGCTGCGGCCCGGTTCGGCGTAGAGCGGCACGCCGGACTGTTGCAGGGCGCTGAGGTCGCGCTCGACGGTGCGGGTGCTGACGCCGAAGCGCTCGGCGAGCCACCGGGCGCTGCGCGGCCGGGGCGAGACCGCACGTAACTCCTCCACCAGGGCGTACAGACGCTCGGTACGGTTCACAGCCAAGGACCGTAGCCGATGCCCCGGGGCCGGAGCACGTGGATCCGGCCGGTGGGTCGAAGGGACCGGGTTCGGCGTGGGGGGTCCCGCCCCGCGGAGGGCGGGACCCCACGGCTCTACGACGTGTAGTAGCCGGCCACGTCGGCGATCAGGTGTACCGATCCCGCGTGGTTGTAGAAGCTGACCTTCCCGTTCACGACGGGGACGACGACCAGGTTCGGAATCGTCTGCCCCGCGGTGAAGTTGAGGTTCGACGCGCTGGTGCGGGTCGTGCCGTTCGGGTAGACGGACACGAAGCTGCCGGCGGTCGGCTCGGTGGCGGTGACGTTCAGCACCACTGCGGTGACCCCTGCCGGGATCCCCGCCGCTCCGGTGACCTGCAGGGTCACCGTGCCGGCCTCGCCCACCTTCGCCTTCGGCACGCCCAGGCCTTCACGGGTGTCCATCAGCCGCGTCGGCGTGATCGGCTTGTACGAGGAACCCGAACCGTCGGTCGTGTAGAAACCGGCGACGTCCGCGATCAGGTCCACCGAACCCGCGTGGTTGTAGAAGCTGACCTTCCCGTTCACCACGGGGACGACGACCAGGTTCGGAATCGTCTGCCCCGCCGTGAAGTTGAGGTTCGACGCACTCGTACGGGTCGTGCCGTTCGGGTAGACGGAGACGAAACTCCCCGCCGTCGGCCCGGTGGCCGTGACGTTCAGGACCACCGCGGTGACACCCGTCGCCGGGATCCCCGCCGTGCCCGCGACCTGCAGGGTCACCGTGCCCGCCTCACCGACCCGGGCCTTGGGCACGCCCAGACCCTCACGGGTGTCCATCAGCCGGGTCGGCGTGATCGGCTTGTAGGTGGAACCCGAACCGTCGGTCGTGTAGAAACCGGCGACGTCCGCGATCAGGTGCACCGAACCCGCGTGGTTGTAGAAGCTGACCTTCCCGTTCACGACGGGGACGACGACCAGGTTCGGAATCGTCTGCCCCGCCGTGAAGTTGAGGTTCGACGCGCTGGTGCGGGTCGTGCCGTTCGGGTACACCGACACGAAGCTGCCCGCGGTCGCCTCGGTGGCGGTCACGTTCAGCACCACCGCGGTCGCGCCGGCGGGGATCCCGGCCGTGCCCGCGACCTGCAGGGTCACCGTCCCGGCCGCGCCCACCTTCGCCTTCGGCACACCCAGACCCTCACGGGTGTCCATCAGCCGCGTCGGCGTGATCGGCTTGTACGTACCGAGGCCGGAGGACGGGGGCGGGGTCACCGTCAGGGTGCCACCCGAGTAACTGCTGTTCAGCACGGTGACGCGGATGTTCCAGATACCGGCCGGGGCCGTGCGCAGATCCACGGTCGCCTTCAGCGTCCGGCCGTCGTCGGAGACCGAGACGGTCGTGGCCGTCAGCGGCGCCGGGCCGCCGGTGAGCTGGACGGTGGAGCTCATGCCCAGGGCCGTGCCCGTCACGGTGAGGGTCGCGACCGAACCGCTCTGCGCGGTGTTCGGCGTGACCGTCCCGACGGACACCTCCTCGGCGCCGCAGGGCGCCGTCGTGCAGACGAGCTCGGCCCGGTAGGCCGTACGGTCCGCCCCGTCCGGCAGGGGGAGGACGAAGAGGCTCTCTCCGGCCGCGGAGCAATCGTGCGGCGACGAGTTGCCCGTGCACAGGTCGGTTCCGGCCTTGCTGTAGAACGCGGGCCGCGGGGTGCGCGCCCCACCGTCCGTTGCCGTGACAGTGGCCCTGAACCGGTCACCCGAGACGCTCGGCAGGACCGCGCAGACGGCGGTGCGCTCCGCGGAGAGCGTGCCGGTCAGCGGGCCGTACCCGTGCGCGACGGATCCGGCACGGGTGCACTCGGGCGCCGCACCGGCGGCCGTGGCGATCCGCCATGCGTCGAGGCGGTAGGAGTCGGGCAGGGACCAGTCCTGCGGTACCTGGGTCACGACCTGGTAGCTGGTGGAACCGGTGACGATGCACGCCCAGCTCTTCTGGTGGCAGGCGATTCCGCCGTTACCGTCCATGATCAGCAGGTGCGTGCTGTCGTGGGCGTCCCGGACGTCGAGGCGCAGCCGGTCCGTGGCCGCGGACGTGGTGATCCGGTGGCAGCGCAGGGTGCCGTTCTGGCCGGAGGCGCCGCTCGTGGCCGGGGCTCCGACCGCCGTCGCGGCGGAGGCGGCGCATCCCGGGGCCGTGGCGGTGACGTCCCGGCGGTCCAGGGTGTGGGTGCGAACGGCGTCCTGGCCCCGCACGAGCACCGTGTACGCCGCGCCGGCCGCGAAGGAGCAGCTGGTGAGGCCGTCCGTCCTGAGCTGCTGACCCGGGGCGGGGTGGTTGTAGCAGTCGGGGCCGCTGCCATCGGTGGCGATCACGCTGAGCACGAACTTCGGGAACAGGTCCGTGTCGTCGGGGAAGCCGTAGCGAATGCGGAGCAGCTCGGACGTGGAGTGCGCGTCGGCCGGAATGGTCAGGCAGTGCGAGAAGACGCCGTTGCCGGTCTCCAGGCGCACGGCGCCCTTGTCGTCGGCGAAGCTGCCGGCGGGCAGGACCTGGCAGCCGTTCTGGACGATGTCCGTACGGACGAAGTGCACGCCGTACGACCCGGTCTCGGTGTCGTCCCCGGCGCGCACGAGCGCACGGAACGGCGCCGTTCCGGTGAGGGCGCAGTCGCCCAGGCCCAGGGCGCCTTCGGTGCACTGAACGGCGCCCTTGCTGTCGACCACCTCGACCACGACGGTCAGGCCCGCTCCGCCGAGCGAGGTGAGGGCGGCGATCCGGGCGCCCTTCGGGCTCGGCAGTTCCAGGCAGTGCGTCTGCCCGGCGGTGGTCAGGGTGCCCGTGTACCGTCCTTCGGTGACGCCGACGCAGTCCTCGGCGGCCGGTGCGGCCTGGGCTGCGCCCACCGGGAGGAGAAGCGCGGCGAGGACGGCCAGCAGGATGGTTATTACGGTGGAAAACGGACGTCTAGCGGATGCCGTTGGGCTTGGCATGAACCCCCCAGGGTGATGTGCGACGAGAGATCGTCGCACATCCGTAGGGGTCGGCCCGCCTGCTTATTCGTCCGGGAGGAGCCGGCTCAGGCCGGGACCAGTCCGCGCAGCGGCCAGGCCTCGTCGATCACCGCGTCCGGGGTGCCCTGGCGGCGCAGGTACGACTGGAAGTCCCGGGCCCAGCGCGCGTGCCAGGTGCTCTGGCGCGCGTGCAGGTCGGCCGGGGTGAGCGCGGCGACCTCCGGGTGCCGCTCGGCTATCGCGCGGGCCACCTGGACCGCGGCCAGCGCGTCCGCCCCCGCGTCGTGCGCGTCGTCGAGGGTGACCCCGTACACCCCGCAGACCGCCTCCAGGGTCCGCTTGCCCCGCCGGTAGCGGTCCACGGCCCGGTCGATGGTCAGCGGGTCCACCACCGGCCCGGTCTGCGCCCCGCCCAGCCGGTCGGCCAGTGACGGCAGCCCGTGCCGGGCCAGTTCGGCCGTCAGCAGCGTCAGGTCGAAGGCCGCGTTGTACGCGACCACCACCGCACCGGCCCGCCAGTGGCCGACCAGGGCCTCCGCGACCTCGTCCGCGACCTCCCGCACCGGGCGCCCCTCGGCGACCGCGCGCTCCGTGCTGATCCCGTGGATCGCCGAGGCCCCCTCCGGGATCGGTATGCCCGGATCGGCGAGCCAGCCGCGCCGCTCGCGCACCGCTCCGCCCCGCACCTCGACCAGGGCCGCCGTCACGATCCGCGACTCCCCCGGCTCCGTGCCGGTCGTCTCCAGGTCGAATCCGATCAGCACACCGCCGTGCCAGTCCCCCATGCCGTGCCAGTCCTCCACCCCGTGCCCCTCCCCCGTACACCTTCGGTCAACGGGTTTCAGCCTGCCACGGGGCACTGACAGCCGGGCCGCCGGGGCCGCGGGTCACGCGCTCGTACCGCCGGTCAGGACACCGGCCGGGAGTCCTCCCACATGGACTCGAATTCCTCCCGGTACGTCGTGAACAGGCCGTGCTCCGCGTCCTTCGGCACTCCGCGCCCGCCGCCCCGCAGCACCAGGACGGGCGACTCCATGCCGCGCGCCCGCCGCAGGTACGACTGGACCACCGCGATGCCCGAGGACTGCCCCTCGACCAGGTACGCGGTGAAGCGCGGGGTCTCGTCGAACACGTGGATCTCGAAGCGGGAGGGGTCCCGCAGGCCCGCCCGGACCCGGCGGACGTGCAGGATGTTCATCTCCACCGAGCGGCTCAGCTCGCCCTTGCGCAGTCCCAGTTCCCGCTCGCGCCGCTTCACGGCGCTGCTCGCCGGGTTCAGGAACAGCAGCCGCACCCGGCAGCCGGCCTCGGTGAGCCGGACGAGTCTTCGGCCCGAGAAGTTCTGGACCAGCAGGTTGAGCCCTATGCCGATGGCGTCGAGCCGCCGGGCGCCCCCGAAGAGGTCCTCGGCCGGGAGCTGGCGCTGCAGCCGTACCCGGTCCGGGTGGACCGAGATGACGTCCGCGTACCGGTCGCCCACCAGGTCCTCGACGGCGTCGATCGGCAGCCGCTCGGCCGAGGGGCTGCCGGAGACCCCGCCCAGGACCTCCAGCAGGCGCGCCGAGGCGCGTTCCGCCTGTTCCAGCACGGGCCGGGACAGGGCCCGGTTGCGCGACACGACGTTGCGGGTGACCTCGAGCTCGTCGAGGGCGAGCTCGATCTCGCGCCGGTCGTCGAAGTACGGCTCGAAGCAGGGCCAGTGCTGGACCATCAGCTCCCGCAGCTGGGGCAGGGTGAGGAAGCTCAGCACGTTGTCGTCGGCCGAGTCGAGCAGGTAGCCCTTGCGCCGGCTGACCTCGCGCACGGCGACGGCCCGCTGCACCCATTCCTGCCCGGCGGGTCCGGCGGCGGCGACGACCCAGTCGTCCGTGCCGTGCACCGGCTCGTAGATCGGCCGGAGCACCGCCCCGACCACCGCGCGCAGCCGCTGCTCGATGAGGTTCAGCCAGATGTACGCACGGCCGGCCCGCTGCGCCCGGGTACGGACCTCGCTCCAGGCCTCCGTGCCCCAGTCCAGCTCGACGCCGGCCCCCGCGCTCCCGGCCGCCGCCGGTCCGCCCGCCAGGGAGACCGCCCCGGCCGGGATCCCCGCGGGTGTCCCGCCGGGGACACCACCTGGGGCGTCCGCCGGGCCACCCTCGTGACTGCTGTCACCAGGGGGCAGCTCCAGACCTCCCGAGCTCACCCGTGCACCGCCTTCTGCGTCTGGACGCCCGTCTCCAGTGATCACGGAAGGGTACTCCGCGCGCGCGGCCCGGTGCAGCCCGACGGCCCTTACGAAGGAGGTCCGTTGACCCATTATCCGATGCACACACAGTCCGCTGACCCGCATATCGGCTCTGCGGGTCACCCGGTAGGACCCCTCGCAAGTCCGCGCTTGGGGCCCCTCTTTCGGGGAAGATCTGGCAGGGACTTGAGTCCACGCCGGGTCAGCCGGGACATCTTCGGGCAATGAGGGAAGAGTCGTTATCTATGCAGGTCTGGCCGGGACAGGCGTATCCGCTGGGTGCCACGTACGACGGCGCCGGCACCAACTTCGCGGTCTATTCGGAGGCCGCCCGACGCATCGAGCTGTGCCTCCTCCATGACGACGGGTCCGAGTCCGCGGTGGAACTGCGGGAGACGGACGCCTTCGTCCGTCACGCGTACCTGCCCGGGGTGATGCCGGGGCAGCGGTACGGCTTCCGCGTCCACGGGCCGTACGAGCCCGAGCGCGGCCGCCGCTGCAACGCGGCGAAGCTGCTCCTGGACCCGTACGCGCGGGCCATCAGCGGCCGGGTCAGCTGGAACGAGGCGGTGTACGGCTACCACTTCGGCCGTCCCGACTCGCGCAACGACCTGGACTCCGCCCCGCACACCATGAGCTCGGTGGTGGTGAACCCGTACTTCGACTGGGCCAACGACCGGCCGCCGCGTCACGAGTACCACCACACCGTGCTGTACGAGGCCCACGTCAAGGGCCTGACCATGCACCATCCGGACCTCCCGGAGGAGCTGCGGGGCACCTACGGGGCGCTCGCGCATCCCGCGGTCATCGGCCACCTCACCAAGCTCGGGGTGACGGCGCTGGAGCTGATGCCGGTGCACCAGTTCGTCAACGACCACCGGCTGGTCAACGACGGGCTGAGCAACTACTGGGGTTACAACACCATCGGATTCTTCGCCCCGCACAACGGCTACGCCTCGGGCGACCGCGGCCAGCAGGTGCTGGAGTTCAAGTCGGCGGTCCGGGCCCTGCACGAGGCCGGCATCGAGGTGATCCTCGACGTGGTCTACAACCACACGGCCGAGGGGAACCACCTGGGGCCGACACTGTCCTTCCGCGGGCTGGACAACGCCTCGTACTACCGGCTGGCGGACGACCCGCGCCACTACATGGACACCACCGGCACCGGCAACTCGCTGCTGATGCGCTCCCCGCACGTGCTCCAGCTGATCATGGACTCGCTGCGCTACTGGGTGACCGAGATGCACGTGGACGGCTTCCGCTTCGATCTCGCGGCGACGCTGGCCCGCCAGTTCCACGAGGTGGACCGGCTGTCCTCGTTCTTCGACCTGGTCCAGCAGGATCCCGTGGTGAGCCAGGTGAAGCTGATCGCGGAGCCCTGGGACCTGGGCGAGGGCGGCTACCAGGTGGGCAACTTCCCGCCGCTGTGGACCGAGTGGAACGGCAAGTACCGGGACACCGTACGGGACCTGTGGCGCGGGCAGCCGCGCACGCTGGCCGAGTTCGCGGGGCGGCTGACCGGCTCCTCCGACCTCTACCAGGACGACGGACGGCGCCCGCTGGCGTCGATCAACTTCACCACCTGCCACGACGGTTTCACCCTGAACGACCTGGTGTCGTACGACGAGAAGCACAACGAGGCGAACCGGGAGGGCAATCGGGACGGCGAGACCCACAACCGCTCCTGGAACTGCGGTGTGGAGGGTCCCACCGAGGATCCGGAGGTCCTGGAGCTGCGCGAACGCCAGATGCGCAACTTCACGGCCACCCTGATGCTGTCGCAGGGCGTGCCGATGCTCAGCCACGGCGACGAGTTCGGCCGCACCCAGCAGGGCAACAACAACGCGTACTGCCAGGACAACGAGTTGTCGTGGGTGAGCTGGCCGGAGCCCGGCAAACCGGCTCCGTCCCTGCTGGAGTTCACCCGGCGGATGGTGTGGCTGCGCCGCGACCACCCGGTCTTCCGGCGGCGCCGGTTCTTCCACGGGCGGCCGGTGGAGGGCACGCACGACGAGCTCTCCGACATCGCCTGGTTCACCCCGCACGGCGAGGAGATGCGGGCGCGGGACTGGCAGGCGCAGCACGCGAGGGCGCTGACCGTGTTCCTGAACGGGGAGGCGATCTCCGAGCCGGGCACCCGCGGGGAGCGGATCACCGACGACTCGTTCCTGCTGATGTTCAACGCGGGCGCGGAACCGCAGGACTTCACCGTTCCGGCGGGCTTCGGCGCGCAGTGGCGGCTGGTGGTGGACACGGCGCGGGCGGACGTACTGCCACCCGGCACCGGGCCGCAGTATGCGGCCGGGGACCGGGTGGCGCTGACGGGGCGGTGTCTGGTGGTGCTTCAGCGCCCGGCGTAGACGGCGGCGCTCCCGTCCGCCGCCGGGGCGGAGCCGGCCCGCGGGCCCGCGACGCTCACCCTGGCGGTGTGCGTCCGGGCGGCGGGCACCTCGGTGACGAGGGCGAGGAGCAGGCAGACGGCGGCCGCCCCGACGGCCACGGCGAAGGCCCCTGCGGGGCCGTACCCCTCGGCGAGGCGCCCGCAGGCGACGAGGGCCGTGGCCTGCCCGGCCACCAGGCAGCTGGCGGCGAGGGCCATCGAGGCGGAGAGCCGGGCCGGTTCCACGGACCGCTCGGTGAGCGCGAACGCGGTGATCAGGTGGGGTGCGTAGGCGGCGCCGAGCACGGTGACGACGACGTACAGCGGCCACAGGCCGTCGGTGACCAGCAGCGGCGCCGAGAACACCAGGGCCGCTCCGGTCGCCGCCCGCCAGCGCAGCCGCAGCCCGAAGCGGGCGGGCAGCGCGCCGAGCGAGATGCCGACGACCGCGCTGACGACACCCATGGCCGAGTAGACGACGGCGGCCTGGTCCGGGACGCCGAGCCGGATGGTGAGCGCGGTGATGCCCGCCTGGCAGGCGCCGAACATCGCGCCCTGCAGAAAGAGGGAGCCGCGTACGGCGTGGACCACGCCGGGCGGCCGGACCCGGCTACCCGCACCCCGGTCGCGCGCGGGGAACCCTCCCCCGGACTCCGTCCGGGGGTACCCCCCGGTGACGGCGGCGGTCGGGTGCAGCGCGTAGACGGTGCCGAAGACGGCGACGAGGCCGGCCGCGGCGGCGAGGGCGAAGGCCGGGTGGGCGAGGAGCGCGGCGAGTCCGACCAGGGCGGGGCCGAAGACGAAGGAGACCTCGTCCAGGGTGCCTTCGAGGGCGTGGACCGCGCCTACGACACTCTCGTCGGCCTTGGCCCGGTGGGCCAGGGCGACGGACCGGGTACGGGCGAGCGGTCCGATCAGCGGTACGGAGGCGCCGGTGAGCGCGCCGATCGCGGCGAGCGGGACGGTGGCCAGGTGCGCGAGCGCCCCGGCGACCAGGGCGGCGGTGGCCACGGCGTTGACGGCGGCCGCGGCCAGGACGACGCGGCGCTGCCCGTGCCGGTCGGAGAGCCAGCCGAGGACGGGCCCGAAGAGGACCTGTCCGACGGAGAGGGCGCCGCCGACGATACCCGCGGTGGCGAGGGAGCCGCTGGTCTGGGCGACCAGCAGGAAGCTGCCGAACTGGGACATCGCGACGGGCAGTCGGGCGAGGAAAGAGACGAGCGGAAGTAGGGGCCCGGTCAGGGCGATGACTCTTCGATAGGTGTTGACGGTTCCAACCACTTGATCAACGCTAACCCGATGCAGTCACTCGGATGCATTGGGTAATGGCACGGAATCCGGCAGGCTGGGTACGTACGTTCTCATGAGCCAGCCGCACCCGACCCCTGAATCGGAATCTGACGTTCCGACACCTGTCACTCCGACGTCGACCTACCGCCTCCAGCTGTGCCCGGAGTTTCCCTTCGCGGCGGCGGAAGCAGTCGTGCCGCACATCGCCTCGCTCGGCGTGTCACACCTGCACCTCTCCCCCGTCCTGGAGGCTGCACCCGGCTCGACGCACGGCTACGACGTCACCGACCACTCCCGCGTGCGGGCCGAGCTCGGCGGCGAGCCGGGGCTGCGGGCGCTGGCCGGGGCCGCCCGGGCGCACGGGCTCGGCCTGGTCCTCGACATCGTGCCCAACCACATGGCGGTGCCGACCCCGCTGCGGCTGAACCGGCCTCTGTGGGAGGTGCTGCGGGACGGGCCCGCCTCGCCGTACGCACGCTGGTTCGACATCGACTGGGAGGCGGGCGGCGGGCAGGTGCTGCTGCCCGTGCTCGCCGGTCCGGTGGAGACCTGCGAGCTGGAGGCCGACGGCGAGGTGCTGCGCTACGGGGAGCAGGAGTTCCCGCTGCGCGAGGGGACCGCGGGGCTGGCCCTGCCCGAGCTGCTCGCCGCGCAGTGGTACCGGCCGGCCTGGTGGCGCGAAGCCCGTACCTCGCTCAACTACCGCCGCTTCTTCACCATTTCGGATCTGATCGGGGTCCGGGTCGAGGACCCCGAGGTGTTCACCGCCACCCATGCGAAGGTGCTGGAACTGGTCCGGGACGGGGTCGCGGAGGGGCTGCGGATCGACCACGTGGACGGTCTGGCGGACCCGGAGGAGTACCTGCGGCGGCTGCGGGCCGCCGCAGGCGAGCACTGCTGGGTGGTGGTCGAGAAGATCCTGGCCCGCGAGGAGCGGCTGCCGTCGGCCTGGCCGGTGGCGGGGACCACCGGCTACGACGCCCTGCACCGGGTGGACGGGGTGTTCACCGACCCGGAGGGAGCCGCGGAACTGGCGGCCCGGTACGGGGAGAGCACCGGGCTGCCGCAGTGGCCGGAGGCGGCCCGGACGTCCGCACGGGAGGTGCTGACCGGCGACCTGGCCGCCGAGCTGGGGGTACTGGAACGGCAGGCCGGGCCGGAACTGGCGCCAGCCGTAAGGGAGTTGCTGATCGTCTTCCCCGTCTACCGGCCGTACCCCGGCGAGAGCGACCTGCCGCCGCGGGCCCTGGAACAGGCGGCCGCGGCGGCCGGCGCGGGCGCGGTGGCCGCCGTACGGGAGCTGCTGCTGCGGGATCCGGCCTTCGCCGCCCGCTTCGCCCAGACCTCGGCGGCCCTGCGCGCCAAGTCCCTGGAGGACCGGGCCTTCTACCGGTACGCGCCGCTGCTGTCGGCCACCGAGGTCGGCGGGGAGCCGGGGCGGCCGGCGGTGTCGGCCGCGGAGTTCCACGCGTACTGCGCCGCCCTCGCCGAGGAGTGGCCCGGGGCCGGGACCGTGCTGTCCACGCACGACACCAAGCGCAGCGCGGACGTCCGGGCCCGGATCGCTGCGCTGTCCCAGGCGCCGGAGCTGATGGGCAGCCCGGCCGGGCCCGACCCCCAACTGGCCTGGGTGGCCCACCAGACCGCGGTGGGCCTCGGCAACGTCCCCAAGGCCGGGCCCCGGCTGACCGGCGCCCTGCTCAAGGCGGTCCGCGAGGCGGCCCTGCGCACCAGCTGGACCGAGCCGGACGAGGCGTACGAGGCGGGCGTGGCCTCGTACGTCCAGGGCCCCGTCGACCTCCCGGCGGAGCTGGCCGGGGCCGCCCGGGCGAATCTGCTCGGCATGACCCTGCTGCACCTGGCGATGCCGGGGGTCCCGGAGGTCTACCAGGGCGCGGAGACGGAGTACCGGGCCCTGGTGGACCCCGACAACCGGCGTCCGGCCCACTTCCCCACCGGGGCGCTGAACCGGCTGGACGCCGGCGCCGCCCCGCAGGACCCGGCCGAGGAGAAGCTGAGCCTGACGGCCACCCTGCTGCGGCTCCGGCGGGAGCGGCCCGAGCTCTTCCGGGGCTACGCGCCCGTCCTGGCCCGGGGCCCGGCCGCCGACCACCTGGTGGCCTTCACCCGGGGCCCCGGGCTGCTGGTGGCGGCCACCCGGCTGTCCCACCGGCTGGCGGCCTCCGGCGGCTGGCGCGACACCCGCCTGCACCTGCCGCCCGGCACCTGGACCGCCCTCGTCCCCGGCTCCCCCGACTCCACGCCCTCACACAGCGGTTCGCCCGAGGTCGACGGCCTGCTGGCGGGCCGGCCGGTGGGGATCTGGCTGCGCGGGTGATCCGGCGGGGCCGCGGCCGGCGCCGATCAGCTCCCCGAAGGCGGCCGCGGCCCCGGTCAGCGGGACCCTGGAGAAGACGGCGAGGGGCCGGTGCCACGGCGGGTCGAGGGGGAGCAGTACGCAGTCCTCGCCGACGGCGCCGCGGACCATGTGGGCCGGGGCCATGACGATGCCCACCCCGGCGGCCGCCATCCGTACGGCCGTCGAGGTGTGCTCCGTACGCAGCACCGTGTGCGGGGTGAAGCCGAGCGCCCCGCACGCCCGGTCGAGTACGAGGACCCCGTCGACCAGCGGTTCCATCGCGCAGCGGATCCAGTCGTGATGGGCGAGCTCGGCGAGGCGGACGGCCTCGCGGCCGGCCAGCGGATCGTCGAAGGGGACGACGATGACCAGTTCCTCGCGGCCGGCCGGGAGCAGGGGGCCCTGCCACCCCGCGGGCTCGGGACCCACCGCGAGGTCCGCGACACCCCGTTCCAGCTGTTCCTCCAGCGCCTCGGTGGAGCCGTACTCCCGGATCACCAGGGAGACCTCCGGGTGCAGGGACCGCCAGCGGGCGGCGACGCCGGGCAGCAGGCCGACGGCCAGGGCGTGCACGGTGGCGATGTGCAGTTCCCCGCCGGCCACCCCCGCCGCGGCGCGGGCGGCCCGCTCGGCCTGGTGGGCGCTGCGGACGGCGAGCTGCGCGTGCGGGAGGAAGGCGCGGCCCATGGCGGTGAGCCGGACCCCGCGCGGCATGCGCTCCAGCAGCGCGCCGCCCACGGACCGCTCCAGGGCCTTGACCTGGTGGGACAGGGCGGGCTGGGTGACGTGCAGGCTGTCCGCGGCGCGGGTGAAGGAGGACTCCTCCACGACGGCGAGGAAGTACTCCATCTGGCGCAGGCTCATGACCTCCGAGCATAAAGATCCTGCATGGATCCCAGAGGATCATTTCCTTGGACTCGGTCCAACGGGCCCTAGAGGCTGGGCACATGACCAACGACAGCACCGTGGATGTGATCGTGATCGGCGGCGGCACGGGCGGCTACAGCACCGCCCTGCGCGCCTCGGCCCTGGGCCTGAGCGTCCTGCTCGCGGAACGTGACAAGGTCGGCGGGACCTGCCTGCACCGGGGCTGCATCCCCAGCAAGGCCATGCTGCACGCGGCGGAACTCGTCGACGGCATCGCCGAGGCGCGCGAGCGCTGGGGGGTCCGGGTGAGCGTGGACTCGGTCGACTGGACGGCCCTGACCGCCACCCGGGACGAGATCGTCTCCCGCAACCACCGGGGTGTGGAGGGGCACTTGGAGCACGCGGGGGTGCGGGTGGTGCGCAGCGGGGCCCGGTTGACCGGGCCGCGTTCCGTCCGGACCGAGGACGGCCGGGAGTTCACCGCAGTCCGGGGGATCGTGCTGGCCACCGGGTCCCGGCCGCGCACCCTGCCGGGACTGGAGCCCGACGGCCACGCGGTGGTGACCAGTGACGACGCGCTGTTCGCGCCCGGGCTGCCGGCTTCGGTGCTGGTGCTGGGCGGCGGGGCGATCGGGGTGGAGTACGCGTCCTTCCACCGTTCCATGGGCGCCGGGGTGACCCTGGTCGAGGCCGCGGACCGGCTGGTCCCGCTGGAGGACGCGGACGTGTCCCGGCATCTGGCGCGGGGCCTGAAGAAGCGCGGGATCGACGTGCAGACCGGGGCCCGGCTGGAGGGGGCGGAGCGGCTCGCCTCCGGTGGCGTCCGGGCCACCGTGCGCACCGCGCGCGGGGAGCTGCGCGAGATCCGGGCGGAGCGGCTGCTGGTGGCGGTCGGGCGGGTGCCCGTCACCGACGGGCTGGACCTCGCGGCGGCCGGACTGGCCACCGACGGAAGGGGGTTCGTGGCCCCGGCCGACTGGTCCCGGCTGGAGACCGCCGTCCCGGGGATCCATGTCGTGGGTGACCTGCTGCCGCCGCCCTCGCCCGGGCTGGCGCACGCCTCCTTCGCGGAGGGGCTGCTGGTGGCCGAGACGCTGGCCGGGGTGGCGAGCGCGCCGGTGGACTACGCGGCCGTGCCGCGGGTGACCTACTCGGCCCCGCAGACCGCGGCCGTCGGGCTGACGGAGGCGCAGGCGCGCGAGGCGGCGTACGACGTGGTGGTGAACACGATGCCGCTGACCGCCGTGGCCAAGGGCATGGTGCACGGGCAGGGGGGCACCGTGAAGGTGGTCGCGGAACGGGGCGGACGGGTGCTCGGCGTGCACCTGGTCGGGCCACACGTGTCCGAGATGATCGCGGAGAGCCAGCTGATCGTGGGCTGGGACGCGGAGCCGGGCGACGTGGCGCGGCACATCCACGCCCACCCGACGCTCTCGGAGGCGGTCGGAGAGGCCTTCCTGAGCCTTGCGGGCCGCGGCCTGCACCAGCAGTAGCCCGATCCGGACCGGGTCCCCGCCGACACCCCGCAGCCGTGGCCGCAGCTGTTGCCACCGCCGTTGCCGCAGGCCTTGGCCAGGGGTTTCCCGGGGATTCGAGGAAACTTGCGGGGCCCGCGGAGCAGTAGGCGGCGGGCCCCGCGGGCATGGCATCCCTTGTGACTCTCCTCCGTGACATGTGCTACCCCACACCGCAGGAACTCGGGCTCGCCGCCCGCGCTCTGGCGGACGAACACCCCGGCACGGTCCGGCTCCGCCAGGCCGGCACCTCCCGGGCCGGGCAGCCCCTGTGGGTCCTGTCCGTCGCCGCGACGGGCGGCGCCCCGCGCCGGGCGGGCCGCGACGTCCTCGTCGTCGCCGGGGCGCACGCCAACGAACCCGTCGGCGGCGCCACCGTCCTCGCGCTCGCCCGGCGCCTGCTGCGCGAGCCCGCACCACGGGCCGGCTGCGGCTGGCACTTCCTGCTCTGCGCCGACCCGGACGGCGCGGACCTGCACCGCACGCCCCGCCCGTACTCGCTCCTGGACTACCACCGGAACTTCTTCCGGCCGCCCGGTCCCGAACAGCCCGAGTGGGCGCCGTCCTTACTGCCCCCGGACCGGCTGCCGCCCGAGACCCTGGCCCTCACCGCGCTCATCGACGAGCTGCGGCCCGTCCTCCAGGTGTCCCTGCACGCCACCGACCTCGGCGGCACCTGGGTCCAGCTCACCCGGGACATACCCGGCCTCGCCGAGCCGTTCGCGAAATCGGCCGCCGAACTGCGCATCCCGGTGGAGAACGGAGCTTCGGACGCGGCCGGCTGGCCCTCCCCCGGGCCCGGGATCTTCGTCATACCGCAGCCGGGCGGCGAGGCCGCCGGGGCATTCCACCCGGAGGACACCCGGCTGAGCACCTGGTACCACGCCCACCGCTACGCCGGCACGACCGCGATCGTCGAAGTCCCGATGTGGGCCTCCGACCTGGTCGACGATCCCACCCCGCACCCGGACCCGCGCCGCGCCCTGCGGATGCTGGCCGAGCGGCTCACCTCGGACGCCGCGCTCGTCGCCGCGGTCCGGGGCGGCGGGGGAACGCGGGCGGATCCGCTGCCGTACGGGGATCCGGCCGCGGCGCCCCTGCTGCGCGCGGTGGACTGGACGCTCGCGCTGATCCCGCGGGTCGCCGCCGAGTGGACGAACGCGGCTCCGGCGGAGGCCACGGCGGCGTACATCGCCAGCATCGACGCCTTCGGTCGCCGGCTCTCGCTGCGCGCCGCCGCGATGCTGCTGCGGGTGCTGCGCACCCACGGTCATCCGGCGGCGCCCGGGCTGGACCGGCTGGTCACCGGGTGGTGCGAGGACTTCGCGGCCCGCTTCGGGGCCCGCTGGATCCCGGTGGCCACGCAGGTGGAGCACCAGTCCCGGACCGTCCTGGCCGCCTACGACCGCCTCGTCGCGGCCGACCGGTCGCCCTGAGCGGGGCCGTTGCCGGGGCCGGGGTCCGAGTCGGAGTCGGAGTCGGGAGCAGGATCGGAGGCAGGAGCGGAGGCAGGGCCGGGAGCGGGGGCGGGCTCCACGGTCAGGGCGTACCGGCGCTTCGGGAACCCGGTGGCCCCGAGCCGGTCGTAGAAGCGGATCGCGCCCTCGTTCCAGTCGGGGGTCTGCCACCGGACCTGGTCGAGGCCGAGCTCGCGGGCCAGACCCGTCACGCCGTCCATCAGGGCGGAGCCCAGGCCGTGGCCGCGGGCCTCCTGCGCCAGGTAGAGGCAGTCCATGTGCAGGTAGTGCCGGGCGTCCCAGAAGGCGAACTCGGCGGAGCAGGCCGCATATCCGGCGACCGTGCCGTCCGCGGTCTCGGCGAGCAGCACCCACAGCCGGGCGTCCTCGGCGAACAGCTGCGGGCCGAGCCGTCCTGCGAGGCCGGCCGGGCGCGGCGCCGATTTCTCGTACGCGACGTGCTCGTGGACGAGTTCGGCCAGGCGGGGCAGGTCCCCGACGCGTGCGCGGCGGATGACGGGCATGTGTTCCATGACGGCCATCCTGCGCGGTCGTACCGCACGGCGGACCGGCGGGGCGTCCTCGGCCCGGCGACCCCGGCGGACGGCCTCAGCTCGCCGAGAGGCGGAAGGTCATGTTCCCGAAGCTGACCTGGTCCCCGTCGCGGACCACGGCGGAGCCGGTCACCCGGCGCCCGTTGACCGTGGTCCCGTTGGTGGAGCCGAGGTCCTTGAGCACCCACGTCCCGTCGCGCAGGCTCAGTTCCGCATGGGTCCGGGAGACGGTCTCGTGGCTGAGCCGCAGCCCGTTGCCCGGGTCGCGGCCGATCCGCAGGGCCGCCGCACTCGGGTGCGGCAGCAGCAGCTTGGGCAGCCGTTCGGCGGTCCAGGCGCGCCGGACCCCGACGGACACGGCCGAGACCCGGCCGACCCAGCCGAACAGCCGACGCGTCCAGGGGCTTTCGGCGGCCTCCCTGCTCTGGAGGTCGGCCGTGAGCACGGCGAGGTCCTCGGAGCGCCGTGCGACGAGGGCCAGTTCCATCCGGCGCAGGAAGGTGTCGTGGGAGAGCTTGCCGAGGGCGGCTCCCTCTCTGAGCTGGCCCAGCGCCCGGTCGCGCTCGGCGTCGGACAGCCGCGGCGCGGGGAAGGCGGGAATCTCGAAACTGGACGTCACAGGGTGATTGTCGGCCCGTCGGGGGCGGAGTGTCCAGAACACCCGCGCCGGGCCCGCGATGATGGGCAGGATAAGCATGCTGGACACCGCCGCCGACGAGGGGACCGTCCGTGCAGTTCGAGGTGTGGGCACCGCCGGCAGGTCACGTCGCGGTGCAGGTCGACGGAGCGGCGTACGACATGGCGCGCGATCCGGACCGGGACGGCTGGTGGACCGTCCGGGCCCCGGCGGCGGACGGGAGCCGCTACGGATTCCTGCTCGACGGAGCGGCCCCCCGGCCCGATCCGCGCGGACGGCGGCTGCCCGACGGGCCCGACGGGCTGTCGGCGGTCGTCGACCTGGAGGCCCTCGCCCCGCGCCCGGCGCAACCGCCTTACACCCGGCTGCAGGACGCGGTCCTGTACGAGCTGCACATCGGCACCTTCACCCCCGAGGGCACCTTCGACGCGGCCGCCGCCCGGCTCGGGCACCTCACCTCCCTGGGCGTCACGCACGTGGAGCTGATGCCGGTCTGTTCCTTCTCCGGCCGGCACGGCTGGGGGTACGACGGGGTCGCACCCTGGTCGGTGCACGAGCCGTACGGCGGCCCGGCCGGCCTGGCCCGCTTCACGGCCGCCGCGCACGAGGCGGGGCTGGGCGTGGTGCTGGACGTGGTCCACAACCACCTCGGCCCGTCCGGCAACCACCTGCCCGCCTACGGCCCGTACTTCACCGACACCCACCACACACCGTGGGGCTCCGCGGTGAACCTGGACGCGCCCGGCTCCGACGAGGTGCGCGCCTACCTCCTCGGCAGCGCGCTGGCCTGGCTGCGCGACTACGGGATCGACGGGCTGCGGCTGGACGCGGTGCACGCGCTGGCCGACGACCGGGCGCTGACCTTCCTGGAGGAACTGAGCGCGGCCGTCGACGAACTCGCGGCGGACACCGGCCGCCCGCTGTTCCTGATCGCCGAGTCCGACCGGTGCGATCCGCGCACCACCACCCCGCGCCCGGCCGGGGGCCTGGGCCTGCACGCCCAGTGGAACGACGACTTCCACCACGCCCTGCACTGCGCGCTGACCGGCGAGTCCCAGGCGTACTACGCCGACTTCGCCGTGGCGCCGCTGGCAGCCCTCGCCAAGACCATGACGCGGGTGTTCTACCACGACGGGACCTTCTCCGCCTTCCGGGGCCGCACCCACGGCCGTCCGGTGGACCACCGCCGGACCCCGGCCCACCGCTTCCTCGGCTACACCCAGACCCACGACCAGATCGGGAACCGGGCGTTCGGCGACCGGCTCTCCGCCTCGCTCTCCCCCGGGCTGCTGGCGTGCGCCGCCGCCGTGGCCCTGACCGGGCCGTTCGTGCCGATGCTGTTCATGGGCGAGGAGTGGGGGGCCGCAACGCCCTGGCAGTACTTCACCGACCACCCCGACCCGGGCCTCGCCGAGGCGGTACGGTCCGGCCGGCGCCGGGAGTTCGCGGCGCACGGCTGGAAGGCCGACGAGATCCCGGACCCGCAGGACCCGGCCACCCGGGACCGCTCCCGCCTGGACTGGGCGGAGCCCGAACAGGGCGTCCACGCCCGCCTGCTGGACTGGTACCGCACCCTGATCTCGCTCCGCCGCACCCATCACGACCTGCGCGACCCGGACCTGGCCGCGGTCCGGGTCGCCCACGACGAGGAGCGTCGCTGGCTCACCTTCCGGCGCGGTGACGTACGGGTGGCCGTGAACCTCTCGCCGGACCCGGTGACGATCGCGCTGGGCCGCAACGGGGTGCGGGTGCTGGCCGCCTGGGAGCCGCTGGAACACCCGGGGCCCGACGGGCGGATCCACGTACCGGGCGAATCGGCGGTCGTCCTCGCCCTGTGAGCCTCACTCCACGACGGCCAGCTCGCGCGGGGCGTTGTTGAGGCGGCGCCCGCCGTCCCCGGTGACGGTCACGATGTCTTCGATGCGGACGCCGAACCGGCCCGGGAGGTAGACGCCCGGCTCCACGGAGAAGCACATGCCGGGGACCATCGGCTGCTCCTCGCCCTCGACCATGTACGGGGGCTCGTGGGTGGTGACGCCGATGCCGTGGCCGGTGCGGTGGATGAAGCGCTCCCCGTAACCGAATTCGGTGATCACGGCGCGGGCCGCCCGGTCCACCTCCTGGCAGGAGACCCCGGGCCGGACCGCGGCCACACCGGCCTGCTGGGCCTCGCGGACGATGTCGTGGACCCGCTGCTCCTCGGCGGTGGGCTCGCCGACGTGCACGGTGCGGGAGATGTCGGAGCCGTAGCCGAAGCGCAGGCCGCCGAAGTCGAGGACCACCATGTCTCCGTGGCGGATGACGCGGTCGCCGGCCTCGTGGTGCGGGTTGGCCCCGTTGGGACCGGAGCCGACGACCGTGAAGTCGACCTGGGAGTGGCCGTGCGCGCGCAGCAGGGCGGCCAGGTCTTCGGCGACGTCCGTCTCCCGGCGGTTCGCGAAGGGCAGGTGGAGGACCTGCGCGTACGCGGCGTCGGCGGCGGCCCCCGCCGCGGCGAGGCGGTCCAGCTCCCGTTCGTCCTTGACCGCGCGGAGCATGGGCAGGCAGTCGGTGAGCGGTGCGTAGGAGGTGTTCGGCAACTCCCGCTGGAGGCCGAGGAGGTGCAGGGCCCAGGTGTTGTCGCTCACCCCGAAGCGCCCGCGGAAGTCCAGCAGCGGGGCGGTCACGGCGTACGGGTTCCTGCCGTCGGCCCAGTCCTGCAGGGTCAGCGCGGCGGCGCCCGGGGCCTGCTCCGCGTCGGGTGCCTCCAGCGCGGGCACGATGAGCACGGGGTCCTGCCCGGCGGCCAGCACGAGCAGGGTCAGCCGCTCGGTCTCGGCGGTGGGCCGGTATCCGGTGAGGTGCGTGAGGTCGGGTCCGGGGGCGATCAGCAGACCGGCCAGTCCCGCCTCGGCGGCGGTCCGGGCGGCGGCGGCCATCCGGGCCGCGTAGTCGTCGGCAGTGAAGGGTGCGGGTTCACTTGTCATACGGGTGATCCTGCCGCGAGCCGCGCCGCGAGGGCAGCGGCCGCGCCGGTCGGGCTGCCCGGTGACAGGAGCTCCGTACGGTGCACCAGGCGTGGGGCGGACAGCGGTACGGCGACCCCCGTGCCGGCGGCCCGCGCCACGCGGCCCGGCAGCAGGACCAGTCCGTGTCCGGCGGCGGCGAGGGCGCAGAGGCCGAGCAGGTCGGTGCCCTCGTAGCGGACGGAGGCGCGGGCGGCGGTGAGCGGCAGTCCCAGGCCGGGGGCGTCGATCCAGCGCGCGTCGGCGAGGTCGTCCAGCCGGACGGCGGCCCGCCCGGCGAGCGGGTGCCCGGCGGGCAGCAGCACGACCGGCTCCTCCTGCGCGACGGCCGTCACGGTGAGCGGGGCCACGTCGGGCAGCCGCAGCGGATCGTTCGGCGCGGCGAGGCCGTCGACCAGGCCGAGGTCGCAGCCGCCGGTGGCGACGGCGGCCGGCACCTCGGCCGGGGGCATCACGCGCAGGGTGACTCCAGTGGCGGGCAGCGCCGCGAGCAGCCGGGGGCCGAGGGCGAGCGGGGAGGCGGCGAGCGTGACGCGCCCGGGCGGGGCGGCGGCCAGCCGCAGCACGTCGGCCCGCGCGGCGTCGAGCCGCAGCAGCAGCGGCCCGGCGTGCTCCAGCAGCCGCACCCCGGCCGGGGTCGGGGCGACGGGGCGGCGGGTGAGCAGCTCCGCCCGCAGGTCCCCTTCCAGCGCGGCGATGTGCTGGGAGACGGCGGACTGGGTGTAGCCCAGCTCGCGGGCGGCAGCGGAGAAGGAGGAGAGCCGGGCCACGGCGACGAAGGTGCGGAGCAGGTGTGGATCCATGACCGGCAGGATCCCATCAGGATCACTGATCGAAGGTGCACGAATCATCGTTGGCGCTGAAGCGGGGCCGGGTCGCACGATGGCCGGTATGACCACCGCACCGACCTCACGGACCGCGCCGACCGAGCCGACCGCCCGGATCGCCCTCGTCGGCGACCGCTCCCCGCATGTGGCGTCCCACACCCGGATCCCCCTCCTCCTCGACGCCCTGGCCACCCGCGACGGACTCGTCCTCGACGGCTACTGGATCCCCACCGGCGATGCGGAGGCCGAGGCCGCCGCCGGGACCCTGGCCCGCTTCGACGCCGTGTGGGTGCTCCCGGGGAGTCCGTACGCGAGCGAGGCCGGGGCGCTGGCCGCGATCCGGGTGGCCCGTGAGGAGGGCGTCCCCTTCCTCGGGACGTGCGGGGGCTTCCAGCACGCACTGCTGGAGTACGGCCGGAACGTCTGCGGTCTGACCGGCGCCGCGCACGCCGAGAACGAGCCCGGGGCGGCGGACCTGCTGATCGCCCCGCTCGCCTGTTCGCTCGTCGGGCACGAGGGCCTCGTACAGACCGAGCCCGGCTCGCTCGCCGAGACCGCGCTCGGTGCGGAGCGGTCGATGGAGCGCTACCACTGCGGTTACGGACCGGCGCCCCGGCACCTGCCGACGCTCGTCGAGCACGGCCTGCGGCTGTCGGGGCACGACGAGGAGGGGCAGGTGCGCATCGCGGAGCTGCCCGGGCACCCCTTCTTCCTGGCCACGCTCTTCCAGCCGGAGCTGCAGGGGGACGGGTCGAGGCCGCATCCGATCGTCCGGGCGCTCGCCGCGGCCGCCGTCGTCCGCGCCCGTGCCCGGGACGCGGGCCGGGCCGCAAGCAGCTCCACGGCCGGATAACGCGTCGCGGGACCACCCCTCTGATCGGCTATGCTGTGCTTGCACATCGAACGGGTGGTCCGCCGCCCTTCGTGGTGGGTGTAGCTCAGTTGGTAGAGCACCTGGTTGTGGTCCAGGTGGCCGCGGGTTCAAGTCCCGTCACTCACCCTGTTGATCCCGTGGGGCACGAGGTTTCCTCGTGCCCCACGGGTTTTTTCGTGTGTCCTCCGGCTAGATCCGAAGGAAGGCCTCCACCTCGGTGACGAAGGCCACCGGGGTCTCGTGCGGCGGGTAGTGGCCGGACCCCGGGATCGTCACGATCCGGCAGTCCGGGTACGACGCCTGCCAGGTGGCCCGCATCACATCCGGGGTGATCGCCAGGTCGTACTCCCCGACGAGGACGAGCACCGGGACCGTGTTGCCCTTCACCGCGGCGGACAGGTCGAGCGGCTGCCAGCTCGCGAGGTAACCGGCGAAGGCCTCGGGGCGGGAGACGGCGAGGGAGTGGGCGACCATCCGGTCGAGCCAGTGGCGGCTCACCCGGTTGCCGGTGACCAGGTCGAGGATGGCGCGGCGCTTCTCGGGGTCGGTCGCGGCGCCGTGGAAGAGCGAATGGGTGGCGTCGTCCATCGCGTAGGGCCCGGCCGGGACCGGGGCGAGGCCGATCAGTTTCTCCACGCGCTCGGGGGCCCGGACGAGAACCTGCTGGACCGCCTTGCCGCCCATCGAGTGGCCGAGGAGGGAGAACGTGTCCCAGCCGAGCTCGTCGGCGAGTGCGAGGACGTCGTCGGCGATCTCGGCCAGGTTGTGGCGGCCCGCGACGTCCCGGCGGTCGCCGTATCCGCGGTAGTCGAGGAAGACGTAGCTGAAGCCCTCGGGGTCCAGGTGGTCCAGTACGGAACCCCAGTTCGCGGAGGTGCCGAACCAGTCGTGCAGCACGATGACGCGGACGGGTCCGGTGCCGATCCTGCGGTGGGCGATGGCCATGCGTTCTCCCTCGGTGACGGAGGTGGTGACAACCGACGCCGTACGTCATGCCCATCGCGCCTACCATCACACCGTGAGCCCGACATCGCGCACCGACCGTCTGGTCATGGGGGACTTCTCCCGGGCCGACGGGGCCCGGCACCCCCACCACCCGCGCAGCTACGAGATCACCGATCCCGCCGAGGCCGCCGAGGTACGGGCCGTCCGGGAGCTGGGCCGGTTGCGCGCCGCCGCGGCCGGCGACGTGGTGTTCACGTGCGCCTGTGAGGACGGCGACGGGGCCCACCACCCCACCGCCGAGTCGAACCGGCTGCTGAACCCGCTGTCCCCCGAAGGGATACCGGCCCGGCACCGCGCGCGGTGGGTGGCCGCGGCGCCCGCGGAGCTGTGGGAGTACGCCGGGACCCTCGCCGCGGGCGAGGAGGATCCCGCGGCGCCGCGCGGGGTGCCGCTGAGCGTGGCCTTCGGCTGGCTGGGCGCCGTACGGGAGGAGCCGCGCGACGCGGCGTGGCTCCTCGCCGAACGGGCCCCGCTGCGCCTGCTGGCCGGGGCCGCCACCGCGGAACTGGCCTGGGCCGTGCGGGAGACGGACCGGGCCGGCCTGGAAGGGGCCGTGCGGTTCTTCGCGAGCGAGGAGTTCACCACCCGGCACCCGAAGCGGCGCCGGGTGCCGGACACCGCGCGGGACCTCCTGCTCCGGTACGCCCGCAGCCACCGTCCCGCGGACCTCCCGGTCCTGGAACGGCGGCTGCTGCGTGCGCCGGAGGACCGGATCAGACGGTCCTGATCGCCGGGTCCGAGACGCTCGGGGCGCCGGTTTCCACGTGCCCTGCGAAGCGCCGCAGGAAGGTGGCATCGGCGTCGGAGACGACCTTCACGTCGTACCAGTGGGCCGAGGCGGCGAGGGCCACCGTGTGGGAGACGCTCGCACCGGCCGCCACCCGGAGGATCTGGGGCGCGCCGCCGTAGGCGTTGGTCACCGTGAGGTTGACCGCCGCCGTCCCGGAGTTGGTCAGGGTGAGGGCCAGGCTGCCGGTGGGCGCGACGTGGCGGGCCGTGACCTCCGGGCCGGTCTTCTTCGCCGGGCCCTGCCAGGTGCGCAGGAAGCCGTTCGGTCCCCACACCGTGAGGTCGATCCGGTTGCCCGTGGCGCTGCTCGTGGACCAGGTGTCCGAGAGGGTCTTGCCGGCCTCGACCGTGTAGGGCCACGGGCCGTCCGTACGGTTGCCCGAGGTGCTGTGGAAGTGCGCGCCCAGAGTGGGGCCGGAGGAGAAGGTGAGGGTGAACTTGCCGGTGGAGGTGGTGCGGGCGCCGTCCACGTAGGGGCTGTAGCCGAGCGCCCTGGCCGGCTTGGAGCCGGCCTCCTGCCGGGGCAGGGTGCCCGTGGCCGGCGGGGTCGGGTGGTAGGACGGGTGGCGGTTCTTGTCCGGCGGGACGTACCCGGCCGTGGACGGGAGGGCGGCGGGCGCGGAATCGGCCCGGGTGAAGTCGAAGGCCGAGGTCAGGTCGCCGCAGACGGCTCGGCGCCACAGGGAGATCTGGGGCTCCTGCACCCCGAAGCGCTTCTCCATGAAGCGGATCACGGAGGTGTGGTCGAAGGTCTCGGAGCAGACGTAGCCGCCCTTGCTCCAGGGGGAGACCACGATCATCGGGACGCGCGGCCCGAGCCCGTACGGTCCGGCCGCGTACCCGCCGCCGCCCGCGTAGAGGTCCTTCGACACGTCCGCCGTGGACATGCCCCAGGCCGAGGAGGCCGGCGGGTACGGCGGGACCACGTGGTCGAAGAAGCCGTCGTTCTCGTCGTAGGTGATGAAGAGGGCGGTCTTCGCCCAGACCTCCGGGTTCGCGGTCAGCGCGTCCAGGACCTGCGAGATGTACCAGGCGCCGAAGTTCGTCGGCCAGTTCGAGTGCTCGCTGAACGCCTCGGGGGCGGCGATCCAGGAGACCTGCGGGAGGCTGCCGCCCACCACGTCGGCGCGCAGCCGGTCGAAGTATCCGTCGCCCGCCTTGACGTTCGTGCCGGTGCGGGCCTTCTCGTACAGGGCGCTGCCGGGCTGGGCATTGCGGTAGTTGTTGAAGTACAGCAGCGAGTTGTCGCCGTAGTTGCCGCGGAAGGCGTCGTTGATCCAGCCCCAGGAGCCGGCCGCGTTCAGGCCGTCGCCGATGTCCTGGTAGACCTTCCACGAGATCCCGGCGGACTCCAGCCGCTCGGGGTAGGTCTTCCAGCCGTAGCCGGCCTCCTGGTTGCCGAGGACCGGGCCGCCGCCCGTTCCGTCGTTGCCCGTGTGGCCCGTCCACATGTAGTAGCGGTTCGGGTCCGTGGCGCCGATGAAGGAGCAGTGGTAGGCGTCGCACACCGTGAAGGCGTCGGCGAGGGCGTAGTGGAACGGGATGTCGTTCCGGGTCATGTAGGACATGGTCGTGGCCGTCTTCGCCGGGACCCACTTGTCGTACTTACCGTTGTTGTACGCCTGGTGGCCGCCGGCCCAGTCGTGGTTGAGCCCCTCCAGGAACTGCATGCCGAGGTCCTGGATCTGCGGGTTGAAGGGCAGGATGTCCTTCGTCCCGTTCGACTGGTGGAAGACCGACCTGCCGTTGTCCTGGAGGACCGGCCGCGGGTCACCGAAGCCCCGGACCCCCTTCATCGCGCCGAAGTAGTGGTCGAAGGACCGGTTCTCCTGCATCAGGACGACGATGTGCTCGATGTCCTGGATGGTTCCGGTGGCGCCCTGCGCAGGGATGGCGGCGGCCCGCGCGATGCTGTCGTTCAGCATCGTGAGGGCAGCGGTGCCACCGGCTATCTGCAGGAACCTACGACGGTTGAGTTCTGCCATGGGGTGACGACCTCTGCGGGTGAGGGGGGAGTCGAGGGGCGCCCCAAGGACAGCGGTCCCGGGGTACCGGCCGGAGATCACTTCGTGACACTGCGCCGTACACCTGGAGAACGGAAAGCGCTCCCGAAGGACCTGCGCATCTGCTGAAATGACCTCCCAGACACTGCACGGGGGGCGCAGAGCGGATGGCGGGGACCGACTTCGGGCATGCCCTCGGGCCGTCCCGCGCGCTCTCCGCCATGCCGCTGTCGCCGCTGGTGGGAGGTTACGGGGCACTCCTTGCCACACAACAGACCCTAGGATTAAGCCACTTGGGCGAGATGCTGGTCCCGCCCGGCGGCCGCTTACGGGTGCTCGACGGGGTCTTCGGCGTCACCGGGCCCGGCCGGCGACGGCACGTGGGCACCGCGGCGCTGCGGGCGATGCGCCGGGAGGCGCCGGACCCGGCCGCCGCCCGGCTGCTGGAGCGGCTGGCCACGATCCGGCACGCGGACCCGGCCGCCCTGCGCCGGGTCCTGCTCTACCAGCTCACCCACCTGCTCCATGACCGTCCCCAGGGACATCTGCCGGCCACCGCCGCCGGATTCGGGGTGGACCCGGCCGAGACCGTCGCCCTGGTCCACGCGGCCGCCGGGCGGGCCCGGCAGGACGAGGGCCAGCGAACCGCCGCCGGGGCCCTGCCGGACGACGTGCTGGAGCACCGGATCCGCTGCGCCGCCCGCCGGGCCGCCCTCCTGCCGCCGCCGGGCGGGGACCGGCCGCTGGCCGGCCTCCTCGCCGGACTGGCCGCCCGGGCGGCCGCCGCCGACACCGCGCTCGCGGTGGCCGGGCGGGCCGAGGAGCAGGGGGATCCGGAGCGGGCCCGCGTCCACTACGAGGAGGCGGCGGCGCTGGCGGGCGACTGCCCGCGCGCGGTGCGCGGGCTGGTCCGCACCCACCGGCCGGACCCCGGGGACCCCGGCCCGCTGGAGTCCCTACTCGTCCCCGGCGGCATCGAACTGCGTTGGCCGCCCGGGGACTTCGGGGACACCCACTGGCGGGTGGTGCGGCTCACCCGCGGTGAGCCGGCCCGGGCCTCCCCCAGTTCGTCCTCGCGGTCCGGGGGGACGGCGGCCGCAACCCCCAGCGCCCGGGCTGCCCGGCCGCCGGAACGGCCGTGTGCCGGGTGACCGGGGCCGAACTCGCGGCCGCGGTCACCGGGACGGGTACGGGCACGGTGGAGCGGCCGATCGACACCGCGGCCGCGCCCGGCCGCCCGTACGCCCTGCGCGGTCTTCTCCTCGGCGGCGCCGCCGCCTCCGTCCGGCTCGAAGAGCCTCCCCTCCTCTCCCTGGTGGTCCGCTGACATGACCTCCGTCGTCTGCCCCTACTGCTTCGACCGGTCCCCGGCGGCCCGGCTGCCGTACCGCTGCCGGATGTCCGCCACGGGGGTGCGCGGCGCCCGGCCCTGCCCGGCCGAACTCGACACCATATGGGCCGACTTCACGGGACCGAGCGTGCCTCCGGCGCTGAAGATGCGCGGGCCCGTCTTCACCGCCGCGCGCGGCCCCGGCCGACGCCTCGCGCCGAACGGGGGCGGATCGCGCGCGGACTGCCCCGCCCGCGGCGGATCCGCCCCCGTCCGGGTGTGCCTGCGCTGCCACAGCGACTTCCCGAGCGACTACTGCGACCAGGACACCCGGATCACCGCCCTGCTCGGCCCCAAGGCCTCCGGCAAGAGCACCTGCGTCTCGGTGCTCCTGGGCGAACTGCGGGGCAGGGTGGGCCGGGCGTACGGGGCATCGGTGACCGCGATGGGCGGCGAGACCCGGCGCCGGGACCGCGAGCTGGCCGAGGACCTCTACGACCGGCTGCGGCTGCCGGAAGCCACCGGACCGGCCGCCCTCGGCTTCGACGACCCGCTGCAGGTGCGGGCGGTGCGCGACCGGCTGCCGTCGGACGACGGGCCGCCGCCGCCCTCGCACGCTCCGGCCGACGCCCCGAAGTCGGGTCCGCGGCCGCTGCGCGTGGAGGATCCGCTGCTGTGGCTGCCGGGGCTGGGCGGGCTGCTGCCGCGCACCGGTGGCTCCGCCGGCACGGGCAGCCGTACCGGCTCGGAGGGGAACTCATGAATCTCGCCCAACTGCACTACACCTCGGCCCCTCCCGGTCCGGACGGCTCCGGTTTCCGGTTCACCGCCGTCAGCCCCGGGGTGCCGCCCGCCCTGCTGCGCGAGGCGGAGCAGCTGATCGGCTACGAACCGCCCCGGGAGGCGCCGCCGTGCCCGGGTCCGCAGGAGCTGGCCGCCTTCCCCCAGGCGCTCAGCCTGAACGTGCTGGCCGACGGCAGCCGGCTGCTGGCGCGTTCGGTGTACACGGGCGCCGACTACAGCGGCCGCTGGGGCAACTTCCACGCCCACGCGGTGCACCTGCCGCAGCCCGCCGGCTCCGGCCCGGCCGTCGGCGAGCTGCCGATCACCGCCTGGGGTTCGCCGCAGTGGGCCGCCGCCACCCCGGCGGGCGGTGCTCCCGCACTGGCCGCCGTGCCGGCGCCGGGCCGTCTCGACGTGGCGGCGCTGGCCTCCTTCGTCGCCGCCCGCGGGCCCTGGCTGGCCGCCTTCTTCGCCGACGTGCGCCGGCTCGGCGAGGACCCGGACGCCCCGCAGATCGTGCTCGTGGAGTCGGACAGCGAGGCGGTGGCCCGCTGGATCATGCTCGCGTGCAGTGTGCTGCCGCACCAGCGGGGGCAGTGGCTCACCTTCACCACGTACACCCGGCGGCCGCAGCTGGCCCGGCAGCAGATCATCGGCGTGATGCCCGAGGGCGGGCTCGGCCTCGCCGGGCAGGAGCACCGCTACCGGGTGTACGACGCCATGCGCTCCGCCGCCCCCGCCCCCGCAGCCGGGGCGCCGGACGCGTGGGCCGACACCGCCGCACGGGTCTGGCAGGCGCAGCGCCAGGATCTGGTCGCCGAGGTACGGCGGCTGGCCGCCGGACCGTACGACGCGGGCCCGCTGGCCGCGCTCGCCCTGGCCGCGGGCATTCCCCTGACCTCCCCCGGCCGGACGGCGGCCGCCGACTGGGCCGCGGGGCACCGGGACGCCCTGGACGACGTACGGCTGCACGCGCTCGCCCTGGCGCTGGGCCGCCCGGCCGGGGACCGGGACCGGGCGGAGGCCGACGCGGCCGGGCGGCTGCTCGCGGCCCTGGACGGCTGGGCCCCGCCCGCGGTGTGCGAGCCGCTGGTGGCCCTGACCCTGACCGAGGCGGTACGCACCGGCGAGCCGCCCGCGGACCTGCCCACCGCCGGCGCCCTGGGCGCGGCCGTCCGCGGCCGGCTCGCCGCGAGGCTGGAACCGGACCTGCGGACGGCGCTCCGCGGTCCCGCGGACGAACCGGCGCATGCCGCCGGGCTGTTGCGGGTGGCCTCGGTGCTCGGGGTGGACGTGAGCGACCTGCTGCCGGATGTGGCCCGGCAGTTGGCACTCGCACTGCTCGCCGATCCGGAGCGGGCTTACGGGGCGGGGGTACGGGCCGCGCTGAGCGAACTGCCCGGGCTGCGGGCCCTCGTACTGGACCGGCTGGACGCCCTCGCCGCCGGCGATCCGACGGCGGGGCGGCGGTTGTTCGACGGAACCGGGCTGCGGCTGACCGCGGCCGACGCCCGGCCGCACCTGCGGATGTGCGCCGGGGCTCCGGTCGTGGCCGCGGCCGGCCCGGACCGGGTCGGCGCGCTGAACGCCCTGCTGGCACAGTCGGGCGTCTCGCTGTACGCGGAGCCGTCGGTCCTGCGGACCGCGATGCGGCTGGTGTGGGACGGGGAGCCGCCCGGGGCGGGCGAGGCGGCCCTGGTGCTCGCCGCGACCGGCGCGCAGGTCCACCGGGATTCCGGGACCTGGGAGCTGCTCGTGCGGGCGGCGGTGCGGGCCCCTGCCGGGGACGTGGACGCGGCCGAGCTGGCGCCGGAGGTGCTCGGGGAGTTCCAGGAGGAGATCCCGGCCCGGCTGCGGCCGTCGCTGCTGCTGCTGGAGCTGGCCCGGAACCTGCGGGCGGGCCCGGCGGGCGGGGGCTGGGTCCGCCGGGCGCTGGACCTGCGGTCGCTGGATCCCGAACCGGGCCCGCGCGAGAGCGCGTACGCGGCGCTCTGCGCGCGGCTGCTGGCCGGGGACCGGCCGGACAGCGAGCTGCGGGCGCTGATCGAGAGCAACGACGCGGAGCTGCTGGGCGCCTACCGGCTCGCGGCGCGCCGGCCCGGGGTCCTCGACCGGCTGCGGCTGGATCCGGGCTATGTCGCCGACTGCTTCACGGCGTGGTCCTCCCAGCCACAGGCCGGAGCGGTCTGGCAGGAGACGCGCACGGACCTCCTCGACGGGGTGCTGCGGCCGGTCGTACGGGGGCTGGCGGCGGCGGAGCTGGCCGCGGTGGAGCAGGCGCTGGCGCGCCTCGGCGGGCGCTGGGCGGACGAGTTCCGCGGCTGGCAGCGGCCGGGGGCCTTCGGCCGCCTGCGCGAACGCTTCGCGGGGCGCCGCTCCGGCTCGGCCGCCGCGGGCCGCACCCCGGCCCCCGGCCCCGCCGACGTCCCGCCCGGACCGGGCGGAGCTGACGGTCCGGGCCGGGCTGTCGGCGGACCGGGTCGGACAGCGGGCGGACCCGACTGGTGGTCCGCCGGGCCGGACACCGCGCGTGGGCGCGGTACCGGCGGGGAGGGAGCCTGACATGGTGGATCCGGAGCTGATCGCGCGGATCCTCGGCACCCACGGTCGTCGTCGGGATCGCCGTGTGCCCCGGGTACGGGCTGTGGCGGTTCCTCGCGCTGGCCCTCTCCGCCGCCCGGGCGGCGTTCCGCGCGGACCCGCCGGGCGGCACCGACCGGCGGATCGTCCCGTACACCGGTCCCGAACCGGCCCGGCCCGCGTACCGGGCGGGACAGATGTGGCGGGACGCCGGCTTCGCCGGACGGGACGCCGCGCTGACCGTCCGGTACCTGCTGACCCGGCACTGGCTGGGCGAGGTGGTGCGCCGCCTGCTGCGCGGACGCAACGGCTGGAAACTTCGGCGGCGGGCGGCGCGCGGGCCGTCGTACGGGCGAGGTGAGCCGGCCCGGCCCGGCAGGGGTGCGGATACTCAGACGGCCCGTGCGGGTGGCGGGGCGCGACTGAGCATCCGTACTCAGGCTCCGGGCGCCCCCGGCTTGTCATCGTGGGGGCATGTTCATCGAGCCGTGTGATCCGCTGCCGCGCGCCGGGATAACCGCCGTCGGCAGCATGCTGCCCGAGGAGGTGCTGTCCTCGGACGCCCTCCAGCGGGAGGTGGCGCGCCGCAGTGGCCTGGCGCTGCCGCCGAGGCTGCTGACGCAGGCCACCGGGATCGTCTCCCGCCGTGTCGCGGGCGAGGGCGTGTACGCCTCCACCCTCGCGGTGGGCGCCGCCCGCCGGGCGCTGGCCTCCGCCTCGCTCTCCCCCCTCGACATCGACCTGCTGCTCTTCGCGTCCGCCTCCCGCGACCTGGTCGAGCCGGCCACCGCGCACATCGTGCAGGCGGAGCTGGGCTCGCGGGCCCACGCCCTGGACGTCACCAACGCCTGCAACAGCTTCGTCAACGGCATCGACCTCGCCCGCTCCATGATCCTCGCCGGGCGGGCGCGGCGGGCCCTGGTGGTCACCGGTGAGACGCCGAGCCGGGCGGTGCGCAGGGACCCGGCCGATCTCGTGGAGCTGCGCGACGGTTTCGCCGGGTACACCTTCGGCGACGCGGGGGCCGCGGTCGTCGTGGAGGCCGTGGAGCGCGGCGGGATCCTCGACGTGGACTGCGAGACCCATTCGGAGCACTGGGAGGTCGGGGGCATCCCGGGCGGCGGGTCACGGCACCCGCGCGGGGACGAGTACACCTACTTCCGCGGCGACGGGCACGAACTGCGGGGCGTCTTCGAGAAGGTGGGCACGGCCGTCATCGACCGGACGCTGCACCGCACGGGGACGGACTGGGACGGCTTCGCCAAGGTGCTGGTGCACCAGGTGACGGTGCCGTACCTGGAGCGGTTCGCGGAGCTGACGGGGGTGCCCGCCGGGAAGCTGGTGGTGACGGTGCCCGAGCTCGGCAATGTCGCGAGTGCGAGCATCGGGCTCCAGCTGGACCGGGTCTTCGGGGAACTGGAGCCGGGAGAAAGGGTGTTGTTCGTGGGACTCGGGGGCGGCATCAGCATCATGACGATGGTCTGGGAGAAGTCGTGACGGCCGCGGGGGCTCGGATGTGGGTGGTCGTGCCCGCGTACGAGGAGGAGGCCCGGCTGGCGGACACCCTGCGGGCGCTCGCCGCGCAGCGGGACCGGGACTTCACCCTGCTGGTGGTGGACAACGCCTCGACGGACGGTACGGGGACGGTCGCCCGCGCGTTCGCGGCCGGCGCGCCGTTCCCGGTGGAGGTGATCGAGGAGCCGGAGAAGGGGGTCGGCTCCGCCGTGGACACCGGATTCCGGTACGCGATCGGCCGGGGCGCGGCCCTGCTCGCCCGTACGGACGCCGACTGTCTGCCCCGGCCCGGCTGGACCGGGGCCGCGCGCGGCGCGCTCACCCGCAGCCCCGGGCTGGTGTGCGGGCGCGTCGTGGCCCGCCGCGACGAGCACGGGCCGCTGGGCCGGGCCGGGTTCGGCACGCTGGTGTCCCTCGCGGCGCTCTTCGGCCGGCTGCGGCCCGAGCACGCCCGCCGGCGCGGCTACCGGGCGCCGTACCGCATGCACGCCGGGAACAACATGGCCATCACCGCCGAGCTGTACCTGGCCGTCGGCGGAATGCCCCGGCGGCCCTCGCCGACCGACCGGCTCTTCCTCAACGCCGTACGCCGCCACACCGACCGGATCACGCACTGCCGGGCGATGGTCGTGGAGAACTCGACGCGGCGCCTGCGGGCCTACGGGCTCGCCGGCACCGCCCGCTGGTACCTCGACCAGGGCAGCGGCACCCACGGAACGGACGACCCCCGCTGATGCTGGACCGCCTCGACCACGCGCTGCGCAGCCGCCCCGAGCGGCCCGCCGTACTGACCGCCACCCGTACCGGCGCGCCCCGGGTACGCGCCACCCGCGGCGAACTCGCCGAGCTGGCCGACGCGTTCGCCGCGGCCCTGCACGCCCGCGGGCTGCGCGCCGGGGACACCGTCGGCGTCGCCGTACGCCCGGGGCCGCGCGCCCTCGCCGTGCTGCTCGCGCTGTGGCGGCTCGGGCTGCGCGGGGCCGTACTGGACCCGGGCGCCGGGCCCGACGTGCTGCGCGCCCGTCTGGCCCTGGCCCGGCCCTCGCTGGTGCTGGCCGACGCGGCCGCGCAGGCGGTGGCGGGCTGGGCCCGGCCGCTGGCCCGCCGGGCCCGCCTCGCGCTGCCGGACCTGGCCGAGCTGGGGCCGGTGGCCACGGTCGGGCCCCGGCTGCCGGGCTGCGCGCCCGCGCTGGACCTGGGCGCGCCGCGCGCCGGGGTGCCCGCACCCGGCGGTGACCTGGACGGGGACGCCGACGCGGTGATCGTGTTCACCTCCGGGACCACCTCCCGGCCGCGTGCCGTCGTCCACACCCGGGCGAGCCTGGCCGCCGGAATGGCCACCGTCGCCGGCCTCTTCGACGCGCGCGGGGACCGGCCGGTGCTCGGCGGCACCTTCTTCGTCCTCGTGCCCGCGCTGACGCGCGGCGCCGCTGTGGCCCTCCCGGCGGGCAACGCCCGTGTACTGGCACGGCAATTGCACCGGCTGCGACCCCAGGACACCTATCTGACCCCGCCCCGGCTGCGGGACGCGCTGGGCGCGCGGGCCCGCTTCCACGGCCGGGTGTGGACGGGCTCGGCCCCGGCCGGCGCCGGGCTGCTGGAACGCGTACGCGCGGCGGGCGCGGCCGAGGCCTGGGGCGTGTACGCGCTCACCGAGCTGTTCCCGGCCGCCGCGGTGGAGTCGCGGGAGAAGTCGGCCTTCGAGGAGGCCGGGGACCTGGTGGGGGCGCCGCTGCCCGGCGTGCTCGCCAAGCCGGACGAGACCGGGCAGCTGCTGCTGGCCGGGCCCGCGGCCCGCCACCGCTACCTCGGGGAGGAGCCCGATCCGTGGGTGCGCACGGGCGACCGGGCCCGGCTGGACGGCGCCGGCCGCATCGTCCTGGAGGGCAGGAGCAAGGACATGGTGCTGCGCCGGGCGGAGAACATCTATCCCGGGCTGTACGAGCCCGCCCTGCACGTGCCGGGGGTGGAGCTGGCCGTGCTCGTCGGGATACCGGCGGGCGAGGGCGACGAACGGCTCGTCGCCGTCGTCCAGCCGCAGCGCGGCGCCGACGAACAGGCCGTGCGCGCCGCCCTGTCGGAGCCGGTCGCGCGGATGGGCACGGCCCGGCCGGACGCGGTGCTCCTCGCCCGGATCCCGCTGTCCGGGCGTTCGCGCAAACCGGACCGGGCGGCGACGGCCGCGCTGGCGGCGCGCCGGACGGAGGTGCCGGGCCGATGACCACCGTGTCCCACGCACGGGCCCGGCGGCGGGACCGCCGGGTCTACCTGCGCAGCCATCCCGTGCTGTTCGGGCTGCTCGCCGTCACCCGCGGGCGTCCGGTGCGCCGGCTCGGCCGGACCCTGCTGGTGCACGGCCCGGACGCCTACCGGGAGGCCCTGACGCGGCTGCCGCTCGACCGGACGGCGGCCGGTACGACGGGCGCGGCGGCGCGCGCCGCGCTGCAGGGCGGCGGGGGCGTGCTGTTCGACCAGGAGGGCGGCGGGCACCGGGCGGACCGGCGCGGCCTCGCGGGCGGACTGGGCGCGGCCGGGGTGGAGGAACTCCGGGCGGGCTGGCAGCCGTTGCTCGTACGCCGTCTCGCGCCGCTGGAGCGGGGCGGGGAGGTGGACCTCGTCGGCCTCGCGCGGGAACTGTCCGGTGCGGTGGTGTGCGCGCTGTCGGGCTCGGGCGCCGCTCCCCTGGCCGTCGCGGAGGCCGCCGCCGAGGCCGCGGCCGCCTCCGTACGGAGCCATCTGCCGGGGCCGCGGCGCCCGCGCGCCGAGGCCGCCGCGGCCCGCGCGACCGAGCGGCTCCGGCTGCTGCTGGGCTCCGCCGACGAGGCCCTGCCGGCGATGGTGGCCGTGGCCGCCGTCAACACCACCGTGGCCGCGCTGCCCCGGGCGGTGGCCTGGTGCGCCGACGCGGGACTGTGGGAGCAGGCGGCGGACGAGGAGCTGCGGCCCGCGCTCGCCGATGAGCTGCTGCGGGTCACCGCGGCCTCACCGCTGCTCCCCCGGGTGGCCGCGGCGGACGGGGCCGTGGGCGGCTGCCCGGTGCGGAGCGGGGACCGGCTGCTGCTGGTCGCCCGGCACGCGGCCGGTGCGCACCGGCGCGACCCGGACGCCCTGCGGCCCGCCGGGCCGGCCGTGGACCGGCTGGTGTTCGGCGCCGGACCGCACGCGTGCCCCGGGGCCCGGCTGGCCCGGGTCCAGCTGGCCGATGTGCTGGGCGCCCTGGCCCCGTACCGGCCGGTGGTGACGCGGGCCCGGGTGGACCGGGGGGCGGCGCTGCCCGGCTGGCGCGCACTGACCGTACGGGCGCGCTCCACCGGGGCCGGATCGTGATCGCGGTCACGGGAGCCAGCGGCTTCTGCGGCGGGCACGTCGCACGCGCCGCCGCGGCGGACGGGGCCGAGGTGGTGTGTCTGGGCCGCAGGCCCGGCCCGGTGGGCACGCACCGGTTCTGGGACGCCACCCGGGAGCTGCCGGACCTGACGGGCGTGGACCTGGTGGTGCACTGCGCGGCCGCCGTCGGCGATCCGGCGCCCGGCTCGCGGGCCGCGGCGCTGATGCGCGCGGTCAACGTGGACGGCACGGAGCGGCTGTTCGCGGCGGCCGGCGGCCGGCCGGTGGTCTGGGTGAGCAGTGCCAGCGTCTACGATCCGCGGCGGGACCGCGGCCTGGTCGGCGAGGAGCATCCGCGGGCCGGGCAGTTGAACGCCTACGGGCGGACGAAGGCGGAGGGCGAGGCCCTGGCTCTCGCCGCCGGGGCGGTGGTGCTGCGCCCGCGGGCCGTCTACGGACCCGGCGACACCACACTGCTGCCCCGGCTGCTCTCCCGGGTCCGGGCGGGCACCCTGCTGCTGCCCGGCCCGGACGTACGGCTCAGCCTCACCGCGGTCGAGAACCTGACGCGGGCCTGCCTGACGGCGGCCGACTGGGCACCGGGCGCGTACAACATCGCCGACGGGGAGCCGTACGGCCGCGACGCGGCGGTCCGCGCGGTCCTGCGCGCCCACGGCGTCCGGGCCCGGATCCGGCACCTCCCGCTGCCGGTGGCCGCCGCGGCGGCCCGGATCGCGGAGGCCGTGGCTTCGGCCGGCGCCGCCGAGCCGGCCCTCAGCCGCTACGCGGTGGACCAGCTGGCGCACCCGGTGGTCCTGGACCTCACCCGGGCCCGGTCCCAGGGCTGGGTGCCGCACCGGAACCTGGCGGACCACCTGGCGTCGGTGACCGGGGGCCGGTCCGGGTTCAGCGGCTGACGGCGGCCGGGGCCGCCTGCGCCCTGGCGATCAGCAGGTCGAGCAGCGAGAGCAGGGACGCGCGGACGTCCGTACGGGAACGCGCGTCGAGCATGAGGACGGGCGTGTTCGGATCGCGCAGGTGCAGCGCGGCTCCGATCTCCTCGGCGGTGTAGGGCTGTTCGCCGTCGAAGCAGTTCGCGCCGACGACGAAGGGCAGCCCGCGGCTCTCGAAGAAGTCCACGGCGGGGAAGCTGCGGTCGAGGCGCCGGGTGTCGACGAGCACGATCGCCCCGAGCGCCCCGTTCAGCAGGTCGTCCCACATGAACCAGAAGCGTTCCTGGCCGGGCGTACCGAACAGGTAGAGGACGACGCCGGCGTCGGTGAGGGTGATCCGGCCGAAGTCCATGGCCACGGTGGTCACGGACTTGGACTCGATGCCGTCGAGGTCGTCGACGCCGATCCCCGCGGCCGTCAGCCGTTCCTCCGTGCGCAGCGGTTCGATCTCGGAGATCGTCTCCACCAGGGTCGTCTTCCCGACGCCGAACCCACCGGCGACGAGGATCTTGACCGGGGCCGGTTCCTGAGGGGCGGTCGTGTCATATCCGGGCAAGGCTGTCCCTGATTCTCATGAGCAGGTGGACGTCGGTGGTCTCGGTGGCCGCCAGGGGCGACCGGTGGTGGATCAGCCCGCGGTCGGCGAGTTCCCCGAGGAGCAGCATCATCGGGGTGAGGCGGATGTGCATCCGCGCCGCTATCTCGGCGACCGCCCGCCCGCCGGGCGGCGCGCACATGGCGAGGATCTCCTGCCACTCGGTGGGCAGGCCGCCGTCCGTGTCGCCGCCGTCCGCCGCCGTGATCGTCGTGTCCATGGTGAGGACGGTCTGCGGAGCGGCCGTACGCCCGTCGGTCAGGGCGTACAGCCGCGTCCGGCGGCGGCGTGCGGGTGGTGGCTGCGGCTGTGGCGGTGGCTCGTCCTGCGCCATTACGCGGACGGCTGGCCGCGCTCGGGGGTGCCCAGCCACTCGCCGAGCGCCTGGGCGGTCCGCACGGCCTCGCCGCCCAGCTCCCCGAGCCGCGCCTTGCGGGAGGTCACCACGATGAGGGTGCTGCCCTCGCCGCATCCGACGATGCAGAGGTACCGGTCGTCCATCTCGACCAGCTGGCGGATGACGCGACCGCCGTCGACGTCCCGGGATATCGCCTTCATGGTGGACGCGATGCCGGAGGCCGCGGCCGCCATGCGCTCGGCCTGGGGCTCGTCCAGCAGGTAGGCGCTGAGCTTGATGCCGTCGTTGGACAGGAGCACGGCTCCCTGGATGCCGGCGATCCTGCTCAGGTTGTTGTCGAGGACGCTGTAGATCGCGTCGTTGGATGCCGCGGTGTTCGATGAGGTGGTCATGGCTGTTCCCGTCGGAGCTCTTCTTCCACTGTCTGGGTCCCCTGTTCGTAGTCCGCCCAGGCATCGGCCACCTCTTCGGGTGTCGCGGTGTCGGGCCGGACTGTCGTTTCCGGCGCGCGGGGCTCGCGCAACTGCTCGGCGATGTGGGTCTGCGGGACGCGCTCCGGGAGGGCCGGGCGGGCCGCCGTTGCGGGTACGCGGACGAGTGCGGCCGCGGGTGCGGCCAGGGCCGCGGGGGCCTTCGTACGGCGGCTGGGCAGTCCGGCGCTCGTGTGCACGACCGGCTCGGGCTCGGGCGGGACCGTCGGCACGAGGGCGGCGTCGGCTGCGGCTGTGGCTGTGGCATCGGCTGCGGCTGCGGCCGGGACCGGGGCCGGGAGCAACTCCAGGGCCGGGGGCGGAGCCTGCAGCTCGCGCCTGGGCCTCGGCTCGGACGCGCGCGGCGCCTGCCCCTCGTCGGTGGCCACCAGCAGCTGCTGCGGCAGGATCACCACCGCCGAAGTGCCCCCGTACACCGAGCGGCGCAGGGTGACCGTCGCCCCGAGCTGGTCGGCGAGGTGCCCGACCACGAAGAGCCCGAGCCGGTGCGCGTTCTGTGCCAGGACGGAGTACGGCGGGGCCTCGTGCAGGCGCCCGTTCATCTCCTCGTAGCGCTCCGGGCTCACCCGTGGTCCGCGGTCCTCGACCTCGACCGACAGGCCGTCCGTGACCAGTTCGGCGCGGATGACCACCTTCGACCGCGGCGGGGAGAAGCGGGTGGCGTTGTCCAGCAGCTCCGCGAGCAGGTGGCTGATCTGGCTGATCGCGCTCGGTTCCACGCTGGTCTCGTCCAGCGCCTGCCGCTCGATGCGCCGGAAGTCCTCGACCTCCGAAGCCGCTTCGCGCAGCAGGTCGGCGACGCGCATGGGGTCGGTGTGCGGGTCGGGGACCTCGCCGCCCGCCAGGATGAGGAGGTTCTCGATCTGCCGGCGCATGCCGACCGTCAGCTGGTCGGCGCGCATCAGCTCGGCGAGCAGCGCCTCGTCGTGGCCGAAGGTGTCCTGGAGGTCCTCGGTGAGGCTCAGCTGGCGGCTGACCAGGTTTCCGGTCCGCGAGGCGATGCCCGAGGCGAACAGACCGAATCCGTGGCGCTCGGCGGCGAGCTGCCGGTGGCCCTCGACGGACACGGCGACGGCGCGGGCGAAGGCGTCGCTGATGCGTCCGACCTCGTCCCGGTCCCCGCTGACCGCCGGCAGGGCTTCGGGGTCCACGGTCTGTCCGCGCTGGAGCCGGGCGACGACGTCGGGGAGGGTCTCCTCGGCCACGGTCACCGTGCGGACGTGCAGGTTGTGCAGACGGCGGAGCACCGACCGGGTGGTGAACACGACCACGACCACGACGGCCAGCAGCCCGCCGCCGCTGCCGGCGATCAGCCAGGCGACCTCGGTCTGCAGCTCGTCGGCCTTGGCCTCGCCGCGGGTGAGCACCGAGCGCGCCAGGTCGATGTTGAGCGTGGTCATCTGCACGGAGAAGTTGGCGTGCGCCGACTGCCAGCCGCGGATCTCGGCGGGCAGCCGGATGCCCGAGACGATGTCCTTGTGCCCGGAGAGGACCGCGCTCTCGATGCGCGTCTTCGTCTGCCAGTCGTGGGAGCCGACGACCCGGTCGTAGAACCGCTGGTCCCTGGCCGTCAGGTGCGGGACGATCAACGCCTCGTGCAGGTACCGCTGGGCGCCCAGGGCGCTGACGAACTGGTCGTAGCCGGCGAAGCTCAGGTCTCCGGACGGCCCGGCCAGGGCCAGGACGGTGTCCTCGCGCGCCACCATCTCGGTGGCCTGGAGCATCGCGACCACGGGCCGGCTCGCCTGGGCGAGTTCGGCGTCCTCCGCGTGGCTGAATTCCTGCTGGTACACCTGGATGACCTTGCCGATCACCCCGGAGTAGTAGGAAAGGGCGCTGTCGGCGGTGCCGCTGCGGGTGTCCGCGCGCTGGCGGTACTCGGCCAGCTTGTCGAGCGGCCGGGTCACCTCCCCGAAGGACCTCGCGGGGTCGTCGGCCAGCCGGCGGAACTCGGCGGCGGCCAGGTCCGTGGCCTCGCGCCGGGCGCGCAGTTCACCGTCGGCCCCGGCGGCGCCCGCCCACTGGGCGGCGGTCGCCGTCCGCTCGGCCTGCATGTCGACCATGAGGGTGTAGAGCGGGGCGCCGATCTTCTCGGCGGCGGCCACGTCGGCCCGGAGCTGCTCCGACTGGGCCAGCAACCGCTGCGCGGTCAACGTCACTTGGGTGCCCATCGCGACGGTGGGGACCACCGCCAGCAGGATGAGCAGGGTGCGCAGGCGCACGGTACGCCGCCGACGGGTCGTCGACTGCCGTCGTATGCCTTCGGGTTCTGTGGGAGACATCGGTCCTCGCGAGCGGGGGACGGCGGGA
Source organism: Streptomyces sp. NBC_00029 (assembly GCF_045160505.1). NCBI lineage: Bacteria > Bacillati > Actinomycetota > Actinomycetes > Kitasatosporales > Streptomycetaceae > Streptomyces > Streptomyces sp. NBC_00029. The sequence goes on along the minus strand of NZ_CP108292.1, from coordinate 6,798,393 downwards.
GGGCGATCATAACCAGACATGGCGAAGAATCGGATAGATGTCTTCCGTGGCCGAAGCGTGCTAGTTGCCGCGAATCATCGCAGGCCAGAGATCGGATCGGAATCGAACCGCGATGAACTCGACACCATGGCGGCCCCGGCCGGTTCGGGCGCCCGGTCGGGCGCGGGCTCGCGCGCGCCACGAAACCGTTCGGGCCCTTCCCCCGGCGACGTGCGGCGCGGCCCTGCCACCGGGCCCCGGACAAAAACCGGTTGACCGGAAGGACACCGTCTGCAGATGATCGCGACGGCGACGAGGCGGAGCCCTGCCGGAGGAGTACTCGTGACCACGGAGGAACAGACGGCCGTGCACGCGGCCATGGTCGCGGCCGGCGCCGACCGCCGGCCGGGCGGCCGGACCCGTACGTTCCACGCACTGCTCGAGGGCTGGGGCGTCGAGGTGGCGGGCGTGGAGGAGGGCTACGCGTGGTGCGGGCCCGAATTCGACAACGACATCTCGTGCCGGAGCACGCTGGCCGACGTCTGGCCGCTGCTGCCCCCGCGCGTGCGGTCGGCCCGGCAGCCCAGGCTGGACGAGCTCGACGAGCGGTTCCGCGCGGCAACGATCGAATGGCCCGGCCGCGGCGACGAGGAGCAGTGGTGGATGTGGCGCATCCCCCGGCTGCTGGTGATCGAGCCCGGGGACCCCTACGAAGGCGGCTGGCCGGCGGGCTGGACGATGATGCCCTTCCCCAAGCCGGACTCCGTCCGGGTCATCACCTGACCCGCGCGCAGGTCCGGCCGTTCGGTTCGCCACGGCGGACATCACTGTGGTGACGAGGAGTGCGGAGATGACGCCGAGGCCGTCGGTCGACGAGGCCGTGGGACTGCTGGAGGGTGAACTGCGGTCCGCGCGGCGGGCGCTCGCCGGCCCCGGCACGGAGGAGGCCTGGCTCGCCTTCCTCCGCTTCGGCCGCCGCCCGTTCGACGTACCGGACGCCCCCGACGCCGACGGCCTGCTGTTCCAGTACGGGACCCACTCGTTCGACGGCCCGGCGATGTTCACGCTGGACCTGGCGCGGCAGTTCGAGGTCTGCGACGACGACGGCGATCACGACCACTACGTCCAGGTCCACTGCGAGCTGCGCTACCGGCCCGCCCCCGCCCTGGAGGCCCTGGGAAGCTTCGGGTCCTGGTTCTTCCACGACTCCGGTGACGATCTCGACGCGTGGGCACGGGAGCTGACGGGGCGGCCGGCCTGGACGACGGTCGGCGCGCTCCGGCCCGCCGGGATCAGGGTGTACGGGGAGCAGGTCTAAGCCGCGGGCGCGGGCGCGGCGAAGGCGCCGAGGGGCACGGCGAGGAGGGCGAGGACGTGGTCCGCCTCCGGGACCAGCGCGGCCTCGATCTCGTCGTCGGTGCGGCCCGCGAGCGTGAGTTCCTGGATGCGCCGGAACAACAGCCGGTCGGCCGCGGCGATCAGGGCGGCGGCGGCCCGGGGAGCGATCCCGTCGGCCTCCTGCGGCGCGGCGGCCGCCAGGGCTCGGGCCAGCTCCTCCTCCCGCCGGTCGTGCAGTTCGCGCAGGCGGGCGGTGAGGGTGGGGCTCGCGGCGACCATACGGGCGAAGTCGGGGCCGGTGAATCCGGCGACCGGGCTGTGTTCGGCCAGCGCGGAGCGGAGCACCCGCCCCACGGCGGCGAGCGGCCCTTCCCCCGAGCCGCGGCCCGCGACCGCGTCGGCCAGGGTCCGGGTGAAGGCCTCGTGGTGGTCGAGGGCGAGGTCCTCCTTGCGCGGGAAGTAGTTGGTGACCGTCTTCTTGGCGACGCGGGCCGCGGCGGCGATCTCGGCGATGGTCGTCTCTTCGAAACCCTGCTCCATGAAGAGCCGGGTGGCGCGGTCGGAGATCAGCTGCCTGGTCTCCTGCTTCTTGGACTCACGGAGTCCCGTCTCGGCAGTCATGAGGAAATCTTACACTCGTAGCAAAATTATGCTTGACCGACCCATCGCGGCCCGCTTAAAGTTACGTCCGTCGTAAAGTTCGCCCAAGCCTGCCTCAGGAGCCGCGTGCACGTCACCACTTCCACCCTGTCCCTGACCGTCGACGACGTGGACGCCTCCCGCGCGTTCTTCTGCACCCACCTCGGCTATCAGGTCGCCATGGCCGATGACGGCTTCGCCTCCCTGACCCGCGAGGACGCCGCCGCCGACATCGTGCTGCTGCGCCGCGGCATCGAGGTCCTCCCGCCCGAGCAGCGCGACCAGCGGGCGTCCGGCCTGATCCTGGCGCTCACCGTCACCGGCCTCGCGGCGGAGGAAGCCCGCCTGCGTGCCGAGGGCGCCCCCATCACGATGCCCCTGCGCGAAGAGCCCTGGGGCGAGCGCCTGTTCCAGCTGACCGACCCGAACGGCATCGTCGTCCAGCTGGTCGAATGGAACACCCCGGCCTGAGACGGGCCGCAGACACGACAGGACGGCCGCTACCGGGTTCGGTGGCGGCCGTCCTGTGTGTCCCGTGTGTCCTGTGTTCCGGGGCCCGCGCCTCGCGCGCCGCCGGGCCTCCGTCGGGGTCAGGCCTCCGTCGGGGTCAGGCGCAGGGAGATGCTGTTGATGCAGTACCGCTGGTCCGTGGGGGTCGGGTAGCCCTCGCCCTCGAAGACGTGGCCCAGGTGGGAGCCGCACTTCGCGCAGCGGACCTCGGTGCGGACCATGCCGTGCGAGGTGTCCGCGATCAGTTCGACCGCGTCGGTGTCCTTGGGGTCGAAGAAGGACGGCCAGCCGCAGTGCGACTCGAACTTCTCCGACGAGCGGAACAGCTCGGACCCGCAGCCGCGGCAGGAGTAGACGCCCTCCGTCTTGGTGTCCGTGTACTCACCGCGGAAGGCCGGCTCCGTGCCCGCCAGGCGCAGGACCTGGTACTCGGACGGGGTCAGCTCCGCCTGCCACTGCTCGTCCGTCTTCTCGACCTCGTACGACATGACTCTCCCGCTCCCTCGTACCTTCAGCTCGACAGCCGGGCGAGGATGGCCGGACCGAGGTCCGTGACGTCACCCGCGCCCATGGTGAGAACGAGATCGCCGGGCTTGGCCATTCCCGCGATGGCGTCGGCGACGGCCGCCTTGTCGTGCTCGGCACTCACGTCGGCGCCGGCGGTGCGTGCGGCCGCGATGATCAGCTCGCTGGTGACGCCGGGGATCGGGTCCTCGCGGGCCGGGTAGATGTCCAGCACCAGGGAGGCGTCGGCTAGCGCCAGCGACTGGCCCATCTCCTTGCCCAGCTCCTGGGTGCGGGAGAAGAGGTGCGGCTGGAAGACGACCAGGATCCGGGAGTCCCCGGCGGCGCCGCGGATGGCCTCCAGGTCGGCGGTCATCTCGGTGGGGTGGTGCGCGTAGGAGTCGATGACCTGGACGCCCGCGGCCTCTCCCTTGAGCTGGAGGCGGCGCTTGACGCCGGTGTACTTGCCGAGCGCGCTCGCCAGGTTGTGCGCCGGGATGCCGAGGGCCACGCCCGCGGCGAGGGCCGCGACGGCGTTGTGCGCGTAGTGGCGGCCGGGGACCGAGACGGTGAAGGTGAGCATCCGGCCGTCCAGGATCACGGTGACCTCGCTGGTCAGGCCACGCGGGGTGATCTTGGTGATGCGGACGTCGGCGCCCTCCTCCTCGCCGTACGTGACGACGGTGAGGCCCTCCCGGCCCGCGACGCGGCGGGCGATCTCGGCGGCGCCCTCCTGGCCGTGGGCGACGACGAGGGTGCCGCCGGGCACGACCTTGCCGACGAAGGTCTCGAAGGACTCGTAGATCTCCTCGATGGAGGCGTAGTTCGCGTGGTGGTCGAGCTCCGCGTTGAGGATGATCGCGACCTGCGGGGTGTACTTGTGGAAGGTGCGGTCGCTCTCGTCCGCCTCGGCGACGAAGATGTCGCCCTCGCCGTGGTGGGCGTTGGAGCCGGGCGCGTCCAGGTCGCCGCCGATGGCGTACGAGGGGTCCAGGCCCAGGGCCGAGAGGGACACCGCCAGCATCGAGGTGGTGGTGGTCTTGCCGTGCGTGCCGGCGACGGCGATCGGGCGCAGCCCGTCCATCAGTGCGGCGAGGCCGTCGGAACGGTGCACGACGGGGATGCCCAGCTCGGCGGCGCGGGCCAGCTCGGGGTTGTCGGCGCGGATGGCGCTGGAGACGACCACGCAGGTGGAGTCGGCGGCGAGGTTGCCGGCCGCGTGTCCGCCGTGGACCGTGACGCCGTGGGCGCGCAGCGCCTCGGCGGTCTCGGAGTCACCGCGGGAGTCGCTGCCGGCGACCTGGGCTCCGCGCTGGGCCAGGATCTTCGCGATGCCGGACATGCCGGCGCCGCCGATGCCGATGAAGTGGGGCCGTTCCATGGCGGTCGGCAGGCCGGGCTTCATTCAGGTCGCTCCAGGATCGTGTTGCTTGCGGGTGCGCGTGAGGCTCTGACTGGCCCCAAGCCTATTCGTTGTGGGCGAAGAGCTTGAGCACGGGAACGCCGACCTTGTGGCGGGCGCGGGAGGCCCAGTCCCGGTGGAAGAACTCCTCCACGAAGTGCGGGGCGGTCAGGACGATCACCTCGTCGGCGCCGTGCTCTTCCACGACGGACTTCAGTTTGTCGAGCGGGTGGTCCTCGACGAGCTGCCCGACGGCCTTGGCGCCCTTGGCGCGCAGCGCGTTCAGGGAGTGCGCGAGGGCGTGCGCGGCGGGGCCGAGGGCGGCCTCGCCCTCGGGTTCGTCGCCCTCGCGGATGGCCTCGGGGAGCTCGCCGAGCGCCACGTCGTCGATGGCGCGCAGCAGTCGGTCCTGGTCGCCCCGGGGTTGCATGAGGACGATGAAGGAGACCGCGTCGTCCCCGTGCAGGGTGGTGACGAAGTCCACGTCCACCGTGGTCAGCGGCTGCTCAATCATCAAAACGCTCGTGAACACGGACGCCCTCTCCTTCATGGGCCGAGGCCGGCCGGCCGGCCCCTGCGGAAACCATCCTGCCCCGCTGTCGCACGGGGCCCTGCGCAGACATACCTGCCCAGTTATGTGCCCGGCGGAAGCAAAGCGGAACGACAAATTCCGCGCCTTGTCAGATCCGACGGTAGCTCGTGAAGAGGAACCCGGCCTCTTCCAGTACGCAGGCGGGCGCGAGCCGGTGCGGAACCGTGACGGAGGGCCCGCCGGAGATCCGCTGGGCACCGCCGGCGGTGAGCATCGGGGAGATCGTCAGGCACAGCTCATCCAGGGCGTCGGCGGCCACGAACTGGCCCAGCAGCCGCGGCCCGCCCTCGGTGAGCTGGCGGCGCAGTCCCCGCGCGGCCAGCTCCCGCACCGCCCGGGCGACGTCCACGGCCGCGCCGTCACCGGCCACCACGACCTCGGCACCGGCCCCCACGGCCTCCTCCACCCTGGCGGCGGGCGCGGCGGCTCCGGTGACCACCAGGGTCGGCACCAGCGGGGAGGTGAACAGGGGCAGCGAGAAGTCCAGGTCCATGCTCGCGGTGACCACGGCGATGGCGGGGGCCGGGCCCTGCCCGGAGGCGGCACGGCGGGCGGCGAAGGCCTCCCGGGCGCGGGCCGGTCGGTAGCCCTCCTGGCGAACCGTTTCCGCGCCGACGACCACCACATCGGCCAGCGCCCGCAGGGTGCCGAAGATCCGCATGTCGCTCTCGCCGGAGATCGGCTGCGAGCGGCCGTCGTGCTGGGCGGCCCCGTCCAGAGTGGAGACCATGTTCGCCCGGAGCCAGTGCGCCGGGCCGTCGGCCCCCAGCGCGGGGTACGCGTAGGCGTCCGCCAGCTCGTCGAGCGACCACTCCCGGTCGGCCCGGTCCTGGCGCGAGGCTGATGTCTGATCGGTCACAGGGAACAGGCGTCGCATCGGTGCAGTGTGCCACGCCCCGTAGAGTTAAGAGCTGTGTCAACATCTCTCTCCACCTCCGGTTACACCTCCGGCCGGCCCCCCATAGCCGACGCGGGCCCCCAGGCCCTGTGCGCGCGCGAACCGCGGGTGCCCGCCGAGCGGCTGGTGGCCGAGATGGTCCCGCCGCCGCGGTTCGACTCGGTGCGCTTCGACACGTACAACCCGGACCCGACCCAGCCGAGCCAGTCCGAGGCCGTCACCGTCCTGAGCGGCTTCGCCGCCGGTCTGGGCGGGGCGCACGCCAGTGGCGCCGGCAAGAAGCGCTGGTTCTCCAAGAAGCCCGCCGCCCCCACCGGTCCGCGCGGGGTCTACCTCGACGGCGGCTACGGCGTCGGCAAGACCCACCTGCTGGCCTCCCTCTGGCACGCCACCCCGGCCGAGCCCGCGCTCAAGGCCTTCGGCACCTTCGTGGAGCTGACCAACCTGGTCGGCGCGCTCGGCTTCCAGCAGACCGTGCAGACCCTGGGCGGACACCGGCTGCTGTGCATCGACGAGTTCGAGCTGGACGACCCGGGCGACACCGTACTGGTGTCCTCGCTGCTCAGCCGCCTCGTCGAGCAGGGCGTGGCGCTCGCCGCCACCTCCAACACGCTGCCCGGCAAGCTCGGCGAGGGCCGCTTCGCCGCCGCCGACTTCCTGCGCGAGATCCAGGGGCTCTCGGCTCACTTCCGGCCGCTGCGGATCGACGGCCAGGACTACCGTCACCGCGGTCTGCCGGAGGCTCCGGCGCCGTTCTCCGACGAGCAGGTCACCAAGGCCGCGTACGCGACCGAGGGCGCGAGCCTGGACGATTTCCCCGGGCTGCTCGAACACCTGGCCCGGGTGCACCCGAGCCGCTACGGCGGGCTGACCGACGGCATCACGGCGGTCTGCCTGACCGATGTCGGCCCGGTGCCGGACCAGTCGACGGCACTGCGCCTGGTGGTACTGGCCGACCGGCTGTACGACCGCGAGATCCCGGTCCTGGCCTCCGGGGTGCCCTTCGATCGGCTGTTCAGTGACGAGATGCTGAACGGCGGCTACCGGAAGAAGTACTTCCGCGCCATATCGCGGCTCACCGCGCTGGCGCGCGACGCGAAGCCCCTGGTCTCCCAGTAGGTTTGGGAACGCCGGGCCCTCTCGGGGGCCCGGCCGTTTCCCACATCTTCGAAGGGATCACCATGGCCACCACGCGTCACGCGCACACCGTCTGGGAAGGCGACCTGCTGAAGGGCAAGGGTGTCGTCAGCCTGGACTCCTCGGGCATCGGTTCGTACGACGTCTCCTGGCCGGCGCGCTCCGAGACCCCGAACGGCAAGACCAGCCCGGAAGAGCTGATCGCCGCCGCCCACTCCAGCTGCTTCTCGATGGCCCTGTCCCACGGGCTCGCGGGCGCGGGCACGCCGCCCACCCGGCTGGAGACCAAGGCCGACGTCACCTTCCAGCCCGGTGAGGGCATCACCGGCATCCACCTCACGGTGGAGGGCGAGGTCCCGGGCCTGGACAACGACGGCTTCGTCGCCGCCGCCGAGGACGCCAAGAAGAACTGCCCGGTCAGCCAGGCCCTGACCGGCACGACGATCACCCTGAGCGCCAAGCTCGCCTGATCGCTCCCGCTCCTGCGGGGGTGCGGGCCGCACGACGCGGCCCGCACCCCGTCAGGCGGTCGCCAGCTGCGGGATCAGGCGCATCGCGTTGTCGTGGTAGATCCCCCTCAGCTGCTCCGGGGTGAAGGCCGGGTCCGCTTCTAGGGCCGGGAGGGCCAGATCGGTCACCGTGTCGGCCGGGGCGGCGGGCCAGTCGGTGCCGAACAGGATGTGGTCGGCCGGCACGTGCTCCAGCAGGGTCGTGGCGGGCGCCATGGGGCCCGCGGTGTCGTAGTAGAAGCGGCTCAGGTGGTCACGGACGGCCGCGGGTTCGACGCGCGGATCGCAGAACCGGCCCAGGGCCTGCAGGCGCGTCGCGATGTACGGCAGGAAGCCGCCGGCGTGCGGCAGGACGACGGAGATGTCCGGGAAGCGGTCCAGCGTCCTCCTGCTGATCATGTTCACGGCGGCCCGTGTGGTGTCCAGCAGGAAGTCGCACATGAAGTTGGGGATGCCCGGAACCGTCGACGCACCCGGCCCACCCCGTGCACCCGGCGCACCGGGACCGCCGGGACCGTCAGGGCCGCCGGGGCCGCCGTGCGGCCCGTCGGGCAGGTTGTGCGGGTGGGTGTCCACCACGGCGGCGCGTTCGTTCAGCTCGTGGAACAGCCGGTCGTAGGCGGGATCCCCGAGGTAGACGCCCCCGTAGTTGGCCGTCACGTTCACGCCGACGGCGCCGAGCTGCCCGAGCCCGCGGCGCACGGCCCAGGACGACGCGTCCGGGTCGTCCAGGAAGAGCGGCACGTAGAACGAGAACCGTCCCGGATGCGACTGCGCCACCTCGGTCATCGACTGCAGCGTGATGTTGATGGCCTCGCGCAGCTGCGCCGACGAGCGGTAGCGGGCCGGCAGCATCGGCTTGAGGACGGCGGTGGTGATACCGGTGTCGTCCATGAAGCGGATCGCCGCCTCGGTGTCGAGCCGGGTCCACGGCGGCAGCCGCTCCGGATCGATCAGTCCGTGGTGCGCGGCCCAGTCGCGCCACTGCGGCGCGCAGAAGTGATGGTGCATGTCGATCTTCGAATGGACCGCGCCGGCCGCGTCCTGCCCGCCGGGTGGAGAAGATCCGTGCGCGACCCGGATGATCTCGCTGGTGCCCACCGCGGCGATGCGCAGTCCGTCCGCCGGCGTTCCCAGGAGGCGTACCGCGGAAGTCCCCACGGAAGCGGAAGTGCTCACGGATTCCGTCATGCCAATCCACCGTCCATCGGGTCTGGGTTACTTTCCGGAGGCCACGGAGGCCAGTTCCGCTTCGCCCGGGTCCCCGTCGGGGCGCGCCGGGTCGAGGACGAGCCGGAGGTGTTCGAGGCCCCGGAACGCCGGCACCGGCCCCTTGAGCCACGCCCTCCCGGTCTCCTGCGCGTCGGCCAACTCCATGTCCGGGAACTCCCGCAGCAGACAGGCGAGCGCGATCTCGAGTTCGAGCCGCGCCAGCGGCGCCCCCAGGCAGTAGTGGGTTCCGTGTCCGAAGCCCAGGTGCGTGCCCTGGAGTCCCTCGCGCGTCACGTCCAGTTCGTCGGGGAGGTCGAACTTCTCCGGGTCCCGGTTGGCCGAGGAGATCGCGATCTGCACGAGGGAGCCCCGGGGGATCGGCGTGCCGCGGATCTCGGCGTCCTGCGCCGCGTACCGGAACGTCGACGTCTCGACCGATCCCTCGAAGCGCAGCATCTCCTCGACCGCGCGCGGGACGAGCGCGGGGTCCCTGCGGAGCTTCGCCGCCTGATCGGGGTGCAGCAGCAGGTTGAGGACGGAATTGCCGATCTGGTAGGCGGTCGTCTTGTGGCCCGCGAAGAAAAGGACCCACAACGACGCGACCAGTTCGGCGTCCTCCAGCGGTTCCTCCGCCCGGATGAGGTCGCTGAGGAAGGAGTCGCACGGGTGGTCGCGGGTGTCCGAGATCAGCCGCTCCAGCCGGTGCTGGAGGCGCTCCTCGGCCGCCTTCAGCTCCGCCTTCCTGCTGGGATCGAACCGGGAGCGGGTCACCACCGCGAACTGTTCCAGGATCTCCGGGCGGTCCTCCTGCGGAATGCCCATCAGCTCGCACAGGACCGCGACGGGCAGCGGGAACGCGAACGCCGCCATCAGGTCGACCGTGCCCGCCCTGCGGCATTCGGCGAGGATGCCCTCGGCGATCTCGGTGATCCTCGGGCGCATCTCCTCCACCCGCCGGGGGGTGAAGGCGCTCCGCAGGATGCGGCGCAGCCGGGTGTGCCGGGGCGGGTCCGAGAAGAGCACGTTGTCGTCGAGCGCGTCGAAGAAGCTGCCGTAGACGGCGTGGTACGTGTCGATGGCCCCGCGCATGTTCTTGCTGAACCGGGGATCGGACAGCGCCTCGCGGGCGTCGTCGTGACGGGTGATCAGGAAGGTGTCGATCCCGTGGGGCGGGGTCAGCCGGCACACCGGGGCCTGCTCCCGCAGGGCGGCGTACATCGGATGGGGGCACTGCCGGTACTCGGGCGCGCCCCTGGACACGGCCGACACGATGTCGTGCAGCTCGCCGCCGCCGTTCGGTGCCGCATCCTGCTGCGCCATGATCCGCACCCTCCGTCGTACTCGTCCGCTCGGGACAAGAGCGGTTCCCCGTACGGAGGCGTCGTGAAACGGCGCGCTTCCCGTTCGAGTGAGCCGGCCGGGCCGGGGGCCGGGGTGGGTCCGGCCGGCCGTCAGCCGATCGGCGGTCGTCCGTCCGGGCCGAGTGTGTGGCGGGTGCAGCAGCCCGGGGAAGGGCTGCAGGTGCCCCAGCCAGCCCGTCACAAGGAGCCCGCGCATGGCACGCCGTCTCGCCCCGGCCCTCACCGCAGTCGCCTCGCTCACCCTGGCCGCCCTCGCCGCTCCCCCCGCCACGGCGGACCACGGCCCCGGCCGGGCCCTGGGCGACCGGGCCCTCGTGTACGCGGCGACCGCCAGGTTCCAGCTGCACGCCAACGCCGTGGCGGCGGGCTACAAGCCCGACCAGTACTGCGTCGTCGACAAGGCGGGCACCGGCGCGCTCGGTTACCCGCACTTCAACCACAAGTACGACAACTCCGTCGACCCGGCGAAGCCCGCCGCACTGTTCTACGAGGACGACGGGCGCGGCGGAAAGCGGCTCGTCGCGGTCCAGTGGCTGGTCTACGACCGCGATCAGAAGGTGACGACGGACGACGACCGCCCCACGATGTTCGGCACCGCCTTCCAGGGCCCCCGGCCCGGCAACTTCCCCGGTCAGCCGGTGCACTACGCCCTCCACATGTGGCTGTGGAAGAAGAATCCCGGCGGTCTGTTCACGACCTTCAACAAGGCGGTGAACTGCCTTCCGGGCACCACCCGCCCCAAGCCGGCCGCCTGATGCCGCCCGTGCGGCCACCGGTGTCCGTCACCCGGCGCAGCCTGCTCGCCGCGGGCGGGATCGTCTTCAGCGGGGCGCTCGGCGCGCTGTTCGCCGGGGGTGACTCCCTCGCCGCCCGGGCCCCCCGGGCTCCGCGGGTCACCGGCGGCTACGGGCCGCTGGTGGCCGATCCGCGCGGGCTTCTCGACCTGCCCGCGGGGTTCACGTACCGGGTGCTGTCACGGGCGGGCCGGCCGCTGCGCTCCGGCGAGGGCGCGGTGCCGGCCAACTGCGACGGCATGGCCGCCTTCGAGGCGGGCGGCGGGCGTGTGCGGCTGGTCCGCAACCACGAGAACCGCACCACCGCCGCCCTGCGCGTTCCCGCCGTACGGGGACTGACGTACGACCCCGGGGCCCTCGGCGGCTGCACCGCGCTGGAGCTCGACGCGGACGGGCGGGTCACCGGCGAGCGGGTCGCCCTCGCCGGCACCGCCGTCAACTGCGCGGGCGGCCGCACCCCTTGGAACACCTGGCTGAGCTGCGAGGAGACCGAGGACCGCGCGGGCACTTCCGGCTACACCCGGGACCACGGCTACGTCTTCGAGGTGGACCCGGCCGACCCGCACCGCTCGGGCGCGGTCCCGCTGACCGCGATGGGCCGCTTCGCTCACGAGGCCGTCGCCGTGGACCCGTACCGCGGGGTCGTCTACGAGACCGAGGACGCCTTCGTCCGCCCGTTCGGGCTCTTCTACCGGTTCCTGCCCGAGCGGCCGCTCGGCGGGCTCGGCTCGTTGCGGGCGGGGGGCCGGCTGGAGGCCCTGCGCGTACCGGGGCTGGCGGACCTGGCGGTCGTGGACGAGCCCGGGTCCCGGTTCCCGGTGGAATGGGTGCCCGTACCAGACCCCTCGGCGGCCGGGACGCCGATCCGGCTGCAGGACTTCGGGCCGGGCGGAATCACCCACGCGCAGAAACTGGAGGGCTGCTACTGGGGCGACGGCGGGGTCCACTTCGTGTCCAGCTTCGCCCGCAGCGGCGAGGGAGCGGCCGGCGACCACCACGGGCAGGTCTGGTTCTACGATCCGCGGAACTCCGTGCTGCGGCTGGACGTGGTCTTCGGCCCGGCCGCCGACATCGCGCTGCCCGGGGACTCCCCCGACAACATCTGCCTGGCCCCGGACGGCGGACTGATGGTGTGCGAGGACGGCGGCGGGGCGCAGTACGTCCTCGGGGTGACGGTGGACGGCGAGGTCTACCCGATGGCCCGCAACGCCGAGGACATCGGACAGCCGGGGGCCCCGGAGTGGGGGGAGTTCGCCGGGGTCACCTTCTCCCCGGACGGGCGGACGATGTACGCGAACGCCTACGCGCCGGGGACCACGTTCGCGGTGACGGGGCCCTGGCGCTGATCTCGCGCTCCCGTTCGGTCTGCTGGAAGATCGTACGGAACCGACGGGAATGGGGTGGTCAGCGATGGCCGGGAAGCAGAACGAGAAGCGGCACGAGAAGCGGCACGAGAAGCGGAAATCGGCGAAGTCCGAGAAGTCGGAGAAGTCGGAGAAGCCCGCGAAACAGGAGGGGCCCGAGAAGGCCGCGAAGGGCGGCAAGGCCGGGAAGCGGTCCGACGGCGGCGGCGACGGAGCGCGGCCGTCGCTGCGGGAGTTGCTGCGCGTGACCCCGGGCGAGCGGCCGGACCTCCGCCTCCTCGACTCCTCCGGGACCCCCGGCGGCCCCGCGGGCAAGGCGGCCGGGCTGGCCGCCACCGCCCTGCTGGCGCAGCCGCTCGCCTCTCTCCAGGAGCGGCTCTACGCGGCGAGCACCGCCGGGGACCGCCGCCGCGTCCTGCTCGTCCTGCAGGGCATGGACACCAGCGGCAAGGGCGGCACCGTCAAGCACGTGATCGGCCAGTTCAACCCCTCCGGCTGCAGGATCAAGGGCTTCAAGGCGCCCACCGAGGAGGAACAGAGCCACCCCTTCCTCTGGCGCATCAAGCAGGAGCTCCCCCTGCCGGGCGAGATCGGGATCTTCGACCGCTCCCACTACGAGGACGTGCTCATCGCCCGTGTCCGCGAGCTCGTGCCGCGCAACCGGGTGCGCAGCCGGTACGCCCAGATCAACCGGTTCGAGCAGGCCCTCGCGGACGACGGCGTGAGCGTGGTGAAGGTCTTCCTGCACATCGGCCACGAGGAGCAGCGGAGCCGGCTCCTGGCCCGGCTGGACAACCCCGACAAGCACTGGAAGTTCAACCTGGGCGACATCGCGGAGCGCAGCCTGTGGCCCGCGTACCAGGAGGCGTACGAGCTGGCGCTGGAGCGCTGTTCCACCGACGCGGCGCCCTGGTACGTCGTGCCCGCGGACCGCAAGTGGTACCGCAACTGGGCGATCAGCACCCTGCTGCTGGAGCACCTGGAGGACATCGATCCGCACTATCCGAAGGGTGACTTCGATGTCGAGGAGTGCCGCAGGCAGCTGCTGGAGGGGTGAGTTCCGCTCGACCGCCTGTCGTCCATTCTTCTGATCAGTTAGTCATATAGTTTGCGTGCGTGACCAATTCCGTACGAAAAGTAGCTGCCGCAGCTGCCGTGGCGGTGCTCGGCGCCGCCCTCGCGGGATGCGGGGGCGGCGCCGACGCGCCGGCCGCCGGCCGCGAGGCCCGTATGGGCACCCCCGCCGCCTCCGCATCCGGATCCGCGTCGGCATCGGCATCGGCATCGGCCGCCGGATCGCCCGCCGCCTCCCCGCAGGCCGGCGCCCCCGCCAAGCCCCCGACGATGGCGCCCGGCCCGAACGGCCTGGCCCCCGTCTTCGAACGGGCGAAGCAGCAGACGGACAAGACCGTGGCGCTGACCTTCGACGCCGACATGACCTCTGACCAGGGGCCGCGCGCCGCGGGCGGGGAGCACTTCGACAACCCCGCGCTGATCTCGGCCCTGCGCACCCTCAAGGTGCCCTCGACGATCTTCATGACGGGCCGCTGGGCCGAGGAGTACCCGGATCAGGCGAAGTCGATCGGCACCGACCCGAACTTCGAGATCGCGAACCACTCGTACAGCCACCACGCCTTCACCTCGCCCTGCTACGGGCTGCCCGTGCTCGACACCGCGGCCGCCCGGGCCGACGTGGACCGGGCCTTCGCCGCCTTCCGGCAGGCGGGCGCGGTCAACACCGTCCCGTACTTCCGCTTCCCGGGCGGCTGCTACGACGACCAGTCGCTGCGGGCCCTGTCCACGGCCGGGGTCACGGCCGTCCAGTGGGACGTGGTCAGCGGGGACGCCTTCGCCAAGGACCCGGTCGCCGTGGCCGAGCAGGTGCTCGCCGGGGTGAAGCCCGGCTCGGTGGTGGTCATGCACTGCACGCGCAGCGCCGCCCCGGTCACCGAGGAGGCCGTCCGGCGGATCGTCCCCGAACTGCGCAAGCGCGGCTACCGGTTCGTGAAGGTCTCCGAGCTGATCGGAAAGTAGCGCGGGCCCGGGCCGCCCTCGAACCGGCTACCCGGAGCAGGCGTTGCGCTGCGCATCCTGCCACTCGCAGACCGGGCAGAGCACCACGCCCGGGGTGGCGACCCCGTACTCGGTGGGCCGTCCGCACTCCAGGCAGTCCGCGTACGGCGGCCCGGCCACCCGGCCTGCCGGCGCGGCGGGGGCGGGGCAGTACGACGGGGTCTCTTCCGGCCGGTCCATGCGTACGAGCCTACCCGCGGGCGGGGAACGGGCTCCGGAAAGGCCCGGGACAACTGCCGCGGGACCACTGGTAGGAAACTTTCCTTCCTGTTAGTGTCCCGGGCGGCGGCTTGGCGCGGTGCCCGCCCCCACGGGCATGACGCGCTCAGCGAGAGCTCTGACCCGGCCGCCGTGGCGCCGTCCCCTGCCCGCCCGCGGGCGGGAGCGGCGCCCCGCGCCAGTGTCCAGCTCTCGCCGCCCCCTCAAGGCAGGGAGTTCCAGGTATGCGCCTGAACGCCTCCGCTCACCCCCGTCTGTTACGCGGCAGACTCCGCCCCCTCCTCCTCACCGCCCTCACCGGCCTCGCCGCACTCGCGCTTCTCGGCGGGCTCCTGCTGGCCTGGCCGGGCCGGGCCGGGGCCGCCGCCGACCCCCTCATATCCCGCGGGAAGCCCGCCACCGCCTCCTCCACCGAGTCCTCCTCACTGGGCGCGAAGAACGCCTTCGACGGCGATCCGGCCACCCGCTGGGCCAGCGCCGAGGGCAAGGACCCGCAGTGGATCCGGGTCGACCTCGGCGCCGGCGCCACCGTCTCGCGGGTACGGCTCACCTGGGAGGCCGCCTACGCCAAGGCGTACCGCGTCGAGATCTCCGCCGACGGCGCCGCCTGGACCCCGCTCGCCGCCGAGAGCGCCGGCAACGGCGGCGTCGACGACTGGACCGGCCTGTCGGGCAAGGGCCGTTACCTGCGCGTCCAGGGCACCGCGCGCGGCACCTCGTACGGCTACTCGCTCTTCGAGGCCGAGGTGTACGGCACCGTCGGGGACGGGCCGCCGCCGGGCGGCTCCTTCACCGTCGTCGCCGCCGGTGACATCGCCGCGCAGTGCACGGCGTCCGACAGCGGCTGCGCGCACCCGAAGACGGCCGCGCTGGCCCAGCGGATCGACCCGAAGTTCTATCTGACGATGGGCGACAACCAGTACGACGACGCCCGGCTGTCCGACTACCGCGCCTACTACGACAAGACCTGGGGCGCCTTCAAGGCCCGGACCCGGCCGGTCCCGGGCAACCACGAGACGTACGACCCGGCCGGCCCGCTCGCCGGGTACAAGTCGTACTTCGGGAGCATCGCCTACCCGCAGGGCAGGAGCTACTACAGCTTCGACGAGGGCAACTGGCACTTCGTCGCCCTCGACTCCAACTCCTTCGACCAGGCCGCCCAGCTCAACTGGCTGAAGGCCGACCTCGCCGCCAACACCAAGCCGTGCATCGCCGCCTACTGGCACCACCCGCTGTACTCCTCCGGCGGGCACGGCAACGACCCCGTCTCCAAGCCGGTCTGGAAGATCCTCTACGCCGCCAGGGCCGACCTGGTCCTGAACGGGCACGACCACCACTACGAGCGGTTCGCCCCGCAGGACCCCGACGGCCGGGCGACCGCCGACGGGATCGTGGAGATCGTCGGCGGCATGGGCGGCGCCGAGCCCTACCCGATCGAGGAGGTCCAGCCCAACAGCCAGAAGCGGGTCAGCGGACCGTACGGCGTGGTGAAGCTGGACTTCACCGACACCGGCTACGGCTGGACCTACGTCGCCACCGACGGCCAGGTCAAGGACACCGGCCCGAAGTACAGCTGCCACTGATGTACCTGGCCGCCAACGGCCGCCCGGACGCGCCGCCCCGCACCCCAGGGGCCCGGCGGCGCGTCCCCGCCGCCGTCCTCGCGCTCGGCACGGTCAGCCTCGTCACCGACATCTCCTCCGAGATGGTCACCGCGGTGCTGCCGCTCTACCTCGTCCTGGGCCTGGGCCTGACCCCCCTCCAGTTCGGCTTCCTCGACGGGATGTTCAACGGGGCCACCGCCCTCGTACGGCTGCTCGGCGGCCGGCTCGCCGACCGCCGGGGCCACCACAAGAGGGTCGCCGGCGCCGGCTACCTGCTCTCCGCGCTCTCCCGGCTCGGACTGCTGCTCGCGGGGGGCGCCACTGGCGGGATCGCTGCCGCGCTCGCCGCCGACCGGCTGGGCAAGGGCATCCGTACGGCCCCGCGCGACGCCCTGATCTCGCTCAGCGGGCCCCCGGAGACGCTCGGCCGGTCCTTCGGCGTGCACCGCGCCATGGACACCACGGGCGCCCTCCTCGGACCGCTCGCCGCGTTCGCCGTGCTGTGGGCGACCGCCGACGCCTACGACGCGGTGTTCGCCGTCAGTTTCTGCACCGGCCTGCTCGGCGTGCTCCTGCTCGTGGTGTACGTCCCGGCCGCGCCCGGGCCGGCCGCCTCTCCCCCGCCCGGGGCCGGCCCACCGCGCGTCCGGGCCCTGCGCGATCCCGCCTTCCGGCGCGTGCTGTGTGCCTCGGCCCTGCTCGGCGCCACCACCATCGGCGACGCCTTCCTCTACCTCCTGCTCCTGCGCGGCCTCGACCTGCCGCCCGCCCTCTTCACACTGCTGCCGCTCGGGGCCGCCGCCGTCTACCTGCTGCTCGCCGTCCCCGCGGGCCGGATCGCCGACCGGACCGGGCGCCGGACGGCGTTCCTGCTCGGGCACGGCGCCCTGCTCGGCGCGTACGCCCTGCTGCTCGCCCCCCTCTCCCCGCCGACCGTCGCCGGGGTGCTCGTCCTGCTGGGGCTCTTCTACGCCGCCACCGACGGGGTTCTGATGGCGCTCGCCGCGCCCGCACTGCCGGCGGCCGGGCGGGCGGGCGGACTCGCGGTGCTGCAGACCGGCCAGGCGCTGGCCCGACTGCTGGGCGCCGCCGGTTTCGGGGCGGCGTGGACCCTCTGGGGACCGCGGCCCGCCCTGTGGACCGCTGCCCTCGCGCTGGCCGGGGCGCTCGCGGCCGCCTGGCGCATCATGCCCGCCGCTCCCCCGACCGCAGTCCCGGAGGCCCCGTGAACCCCCCGTCCCGCCGGCTCCGCCTCGCCCTCGTCGTCACCGCCGTCCTGGTGCTCGCGGGCGGCTCCTTGAGCTACGTACTGGACGCACGGCACCGGGAACGGCCACCCGGACAGCAGGCGGACGCCTCCTTCACCGTCGAGGAGCCCGGGCTCTACTTCCGGGACACGGCCGGCGGGCGGGTCGCGCGCCAGGGCGGCCCCGGCCTGCCGCGGGTGACCGGCGGCCCCTCCTGCGACCGCTTCCACACCGCCGGGGGCCACGCCCTGTGCCTGCGCAAACTGCCCGGGGTCCCGGCGCGCACCGAGGCCCTCGTCCTCGACGGGCGGCTACGGGAGGTGCGCAAGGTGACCGTGCCCGGCATCCCGAACCGGGCCCGTGTCTCGGCCTCGGGGCAGGTGCTCTCCTGGACCACCTTCACGACCGGCGACTCCTACAACACGGCCGCGTTCTCCACCCGGACGGCCGTCCTGGACCTGCGCACCGGCTACCTGATCAAGTCGATCGAGCAGATCCCGCTGACCCTGGGCGGGACCCGCCACCACGACTCCGACGTCAACTACTGGGGCGTGACCTTCGCCGCCGACGACAACCGCTTCTACGCCACCGTCTCCACCCGGGGCATCACCCACCTCGTCGAGGGCGACCTGCGCGCATGGTCGGCCAAGGCCCTGCGCGAGAACGCCGAATGCCCCTCGCTGTCACCGGACGGCACCCGCGTCGCCTTCAAGAAGAAGGTCTCCGACGACCCCCGGGCACCCTGGCGGCTGTATGTCCTGGACCTGGCGACGATGCGCGAGCACCCGTCCGCCGAAGCGCACAGCGTCGACGACCAGGCCGCCTGGCTGGACGACTCGACCCTCGCCTACGCCCTGCCGGGCCGGGGCGGCCGCGCGAGCGACATCTGGTCGGTCCCGGCCGACGGCACGGGCCAGCCCCGTCTCCTCGCCCCGGACGCCTCCTCCCCCGCAGCCATCGGCCCGGGCGTTCTTCAGCTCCGCCGCGCGGCCACCAGCCAGGCCGTCGTGCCCACCACGGCGGCCAGCAGCAGCGCGCCCGCCAGTGCCGCGACCGGCAGCGGCACCGGGCCCGGGCCCGACGCCGTCACCAGGGCGGACACCGCGCCCCGGGCCGGGGAGAACGGAAGGACCCAGGCCAGCAGGGAGCCGAGGGTCCCGGCCAGGACCCCGTGACCGCGGCGCCGCAGAAGCGGCCTGCTGCACAGGGCACCCACGGCGAGGCCGGTCAGTGCGCAGGCCGCCACCGCGAGGGTGGCGGGCGTCGGCCGCGCCCGCGAGCCGCCGCGGGTCGTGGTCCACGAACACCACGGTGCCTCCGGCGGCGGTGCGTTCGGCGACGGCGCGGTCCAGCTCCGCCCGGGCGGACGCGTCGAGGCCGGTCCACGCCTCGTCGAGGACGAGCAGCCCCGGCTCGGCGAGCAGCGCCTGCGCGACGGCCACCTTCTGACTGGTCCCCTTGGACAGTTCGGCCAGCGGGGTGCGGGCGTACGCGGCGGCGCCGAACCGCTCCAGTCCGTCCGCCGCCGTTGCCGCCCTCGATCCGTACGAGGGCTCCGCGCGGCAGCTCCAGCGAGACCCCGCGCAGCACCCAGGGCCCGCGCCGTCCGTAGTGGCGGCCCACACCGGTCAGGTTCGGTAGGCGGCCGTCGACTCGGTGACCTCGCTCGGGCGGACGATGACGAAGCCCTCGCCGCTCAGCTTGAGCTGGACGGCCTCGCCGGAGCCGCCGCGGATCATCGAGCCGACCGACTGGGAGCGGTGCAGGCCGGTCTCCAGCCCGGCGCTCCATCCGACCACCGCGTCCGTGTCCACGTAGACCGGGGCCTGGGCGGTGACCGGGATGATGATCGGGTGGCCGTCGCAGACGACGGCGAGCTTGCCGGTGCCGGTGAAAAGGCTGTTGAAGAGGCCGCCGCCGGTCATGCCGGCGCCCTTCACCATCCTGATCTCGTAGGACAGGGTCGTGTCGAAGCACAGGACGTTTCGGCCGTTGATGGTCAGGGCGTCGCCCGGCTCGAAGTCGATGATGAAGCAGTTGGCCCCCTGGTGGGCGAACCAGGCCTCGCCCTGGCCGCGTACGGACATGAGCGCGAGGCCCTCGCCCGTCACGGCGCGCTTGAGCATGCCGCCTATGCCCTGTCCCTTGCGCTCGAACTGGAGGTTGCCGCGGAAGGCGACCATCGAGCCCTGACGAGCCAGCATTTCACCGCTGACGTTGTACTTCACGGACTTGGCGTTCTGCAGGCTCATGCCGGGGGTGACGGCCGCCTGGGCCATGTTCTCGGACGCGAAAAGATCACTCTTCATGGCTGCGATCCTCACCCGGCCCGGCCACCCGGGGCATCCTCCTGAAGGTGGAGGCTGGCATCCTTGGCGGGATGAGCAGCCAGCACACGAACGACATCTCCGACGTCCCCGCGGTCGGGGCGGACAGCCCCTTCCGGCAGGAGCACGTACTGCGCGACGAGGCCCCGCAGTTCGTCCTGCCGCTGGTGGTGCGCATCGAGAAGGCCGCGCCGCCGGCCCGGACCGACGCCCTGGAGACGGCCGCCCGCGCCGTGCTGGTCCTCCTCACCGACGAGCGGGCGCACGGCGAGGGCGAATGGGCCCAGGCCGTCCGCGACTGGCAGGACGCCCGGATCCGCAAGGTGGTCCGGCGGGCGCGCGGCGCGGCGTGGCGCAAGGCGGAGACCCTGCCGGGCGTCACGGTGCACGGAGAGGACGCGCAGGTACGGGTCTTCCCGCCGGTCCCCCTCGACGGCTGGCCCAAGGAGCTGGCCAAGCTCCAGGTGTCGGGCACCGATCTGGACGACCCCGAACCGGTCGCCGCGCACGCGGAGCCGGGTCTGCCCGTGCTGTGGCTGAACCCCGGTCTCGGCATGTCGGCCGGCAAGGCCATGGCCCAGGCCGGGCACGCGGCGCAGCTCGCGTGGTGGGAACTGGCGGAGCCGGAGCGGGCCGCCTGGCGGGATTCCGGTTTCCGGCTGGCGGTACGGACGGCCCCGCGCGAGCGGTGGGCGGAGCTGAGCGGGAGCGGGCTGCCGGTGGTCCGGGACGCCGGATTCACCGAGATCGCACCGGGCAGCGCGACGGTGGTGGCCGACCATCCGGCGCTGCGGGCCCGGCTCTGACACGAACCCGGACACGAACCCCGACACGAGCGCAGACGCGGACCCCGGCACGGACCCCGGCACGGACCCCGGCACGGACCCCGACGCGGATCCCCGGCCGGCGGGAACCTCAAATGTTCCTCTGAACGTCCCCTCCTGCGGTTGGCGGGACTCCGTCGGGGCCATGACATCGGCACACAGTGCGACGAGAGGGGGCGAGGGGACATGACACCCATGGCACACCTGGGGGTGGGCATCGGCTGGCGGCCGGAGATCGCGGACGCCGTCGAGCGGCTGCCCGGCCTGGACTGGGTCGAGGTGGTGGCCCAGAACGTATGCCCCGGCCACCTGCCGGAGTCCCTGATGCGGCTGCGCGAGCGGGGGACGCGCGTGGTGCCGCACGGGGTGTCGCTGGGCCTCGGCGGTGCCGACCGCCCCGATCCGGCGAAGCTGGCGGCGCTCGGCGAGCGGGCGGTGGCGCTGGGGGCGCCGCTCGTCAGCGAGCACATCGCCTTCGTACGGACGTCCTCGCCCGTCCTGGAGGCCGGCCACCTGCTGCCGGTGCCGCGCACCCGCGACGCGCTGGACGTGCTGTGCGAGAACGTACGGATCGCGCAGGACGCTCTGCCCGTGCCACTGGCCCTGGAGAACATCGCCGCGCTGTTCTCGTGGCCGGGCGAGGAGCTGACCGAGGGGCAGTTCCTCACGGAGCTGGTCGAGCGGACCGGTGTCCGGCTGCTCATCGACGTGGCCAACCTGCACACCAACCGGGTCAACCGGGGCGAGGACCCGGCGGCCGTGCTGGACGCGATCCCGCTGGAGGCGCTGGCGTACGTGCACGTGGCGGGCGGCATCGAGCGGGGCGGCGTCTGGCACGACACCCACGCGCACCCGGTGCCGCCGGTGGTGCTCGACCTGCTGGCCGAGCTGCGCTCCCGGGTGGATCCGCCCGGCGTCCTGCTGGAACGGGACGACGACTTCCCGGCGGAGGCGGAGCTCGCGGGCGAGCTGTCCGCGATCCGCGCGGTGGTGACATCGGGGACGGCCGGAGCGGCGGTGACGGCACGGACCGCAGGGGCGTCCGCACCGGAGGAGCCGGCCGTCGCCGGGTCCGCTCCGGTCGGCACCGGGCCGCGCCCGGTCGAGGAGTCGGCCCGGACCCGGGTGGCGCTCGGCCAGGCCGCGCTGCTGTCGGCGCTGGTGGCCGGGACCCCCGTGCCCGAGGGCTTCGACCGCCGGCGGATCCGGGTACAGGCCCGGGCGCTGGCCGCCAAGCGGGCGGACGTGGTGGCCAGGCTGGCCCCCGAGCTGCCCGGGATTCTGGGCGGCCCGGACGCGTACCGCGAGGTGTTCCTCTCGTACGCCAAGGGGCGCCCCATGACCGCCGGATACCGCCGGGACGCGCTGGACTTCGCCGAGGACCTGCTGATCCGGGACCTGCCGGCCGATCCGGCCGCCCGGCGCCGGCTCACCGACTGGTGGCGCGAGCGGTCCGGAGCCAGGCCACCGCGCCGGATCGTGCGCTGGGCCCGGACGCTCGCGGGGAGAGCGGCATGAACCTCCTCGCCCTGGCGATGTGGATCGCCGTCATCGTCTCCTCCGTCCTGCTGATGGCCGGGCTCCGCAGGTCCCGGTCCGGGCCCGCGGGACCCGCCCCTGCACTGCACGACCTCTCCGAGGCCGCCTTCGTGGTCGGTGGCCCCGGCACCGTCGTCGACGCCGCGCTCGTCTCGATGCTCGGCGACGGCCGGCTGGTGGGCGGCGGCCCGGGCATCGTGCAGGTACGCCCCGGGGCGCGGGCCAACGACCCCGCCGAGCGGGCCGTCCTGCGGGCCCACCAGGCAGCGCCCTCCGGCTGGCTCTACCAGGTGCGCTTCGCCGCCATGTGCGACCCGGCCGTCCAGGAGATCGGGGACGCGCTGGCCGACCGCGGGCTGATCACCCCGCCCGGATCCGGTCTGCGGCGCCACCGGCGCTGGGCCCTGACCCAGGCCGCCGTGTGCGCGCTCCTGATCCCGGTGTCGATGGTGCTGACCGTCGTGTCGCTCATCGCCTCGTCCGGCTCCGGGGTGCCGTTCATCGCGAAGGTGCTGCTCGCGCTGATCGGCGGCATCGTCGTCGGTCTGGTCTGCGCGGCCCGGGCCAAGAGCCGGGTCACCGCGGCGGGGACGCGGGCGCTGCGCGACATCCGCTCCGCCCACCGCAACGACCCGGCCGCGCACGTGCAGACCGCTCTGTTCGGGCTGCGCGGTCTGCGGGACCCCTACCTGCGCCAGCAGTTGGTGCCCGCCGTGCGCGGCACCCGGCTGGCCGCGGCCCAGTCCGGCACCCGGCCCCACGGCACGGACAGTTCTGCGGACTGGTCCGCGGCGGCGGTGCTGCCGATCGTCTGGTGCGCCGCGAGCGACGGCGGCAGCGGCGGTTCGAGCTGCGGCAGCGGTTCGGGCTGCGGTTCCTCGGGGGGCGGCTGCTTCTCCTCCGGCAGTAGCTGTGGCTCCTCCGGCGGCGGCTCCAGCTGTTCGAGCAGCAGCTCCAGCTGCGGCAGTTCGTCGAGCTGCGGCAGTTCGTCCGGCTCCAGCTGCGGCAGCAGCTCCTGATCGGCCGGGGTACGGCAACCGGGGGCGGTTCACGCGGCAATGGGGCCATCGGCACCGACACCCGGAGATGATCCTTTACAACCGCGGCACCCAGGCCTCTCATCGGTTCATCCGATGAGAGGAAGGGGTCGCCATGGGGACGAACCCGATACGCCGCGCAGCCGCGCTGGGGGCGCTCTCCCTCGCCCTCTGCGTCCCGGCCCACCTCCCGGCCCACGCCGCGCCGACCGCACCGCCCGTCCCGCTCGGCGGGACGGCCGCCGAGGCCGCCGGCGCCGCCCTCGTCGCCCGCCGTGCGGCGGCCGGGGCGGCGGCCGGGGGCAATGGCGGCCTCGACTTCCGCCACTGCCCGGACGTGGAGGAACTCCCCGCCCCGGTCCGCTGCGCCACCCTGCGCGTACCGCTCGACTACGCCCGACCCGACGGCCCGCAGATCTCCCTCACCGTCAGCCGGGTCATCGCCACCGGCGCCGGCGGCGCGGTCCGACAGGGCGCGCTGGTCCACAACCCCGGCGGCCCCGGCGCCTCGGGCATGTTCTTCCCGCTCACCGCGGGGCTCCCCGGCCGGGAGCGGATCGCCGCCGCCTACGACCTCGTCGGCTACGCCCCGCGCGGTGTAGGCCGCTCCGCCCCGCTGTCCTGCCAGGACCCCGCCACCCGGGCCCAGGGC
Source organism: Streptomyces sp. NBC_00029 (assembly GCF_045160505.1). NCBI lineage: Bacteria > Bacillati > Actinomycetota > Actinomycetes > Kitasatosporales > Streptomycetaceae > Streptomyces > Streptomyces sp. NBC_00029. The sequence continues at coordinate 6,774,632 of NZ_CP108292.1, read as the reverse complement.
CCCACCCAGGTCCCGGCCGACCCCTCCCCGGCGTACAAGAGGCAGCGCCTCGCGGCCGCCCGGGCCTACGCCCGCGGCTGCGCACGGCTGGCCGGCGCGGCCCTGCCGCACTACACGACGCTCAACAACGCCCGCGACCTGGACGTCCTGCGGGCCGCGCTCGGCGAACCGAGGCTGACCTTCATGGGCGCCTCGTACGGCACCTACCTCGCAGCCGTCTACGCCACCCTGCACCCGGGCCGCGTGCGCCGGATGGTCCTCGACTCGGCGGTCGATCCCGACCCGCGCCGCGTCTGGTACCGCAACAACCTCGACCAGTCACCCGGCTTCGAGCGCCGCTGGTACGACTTCCGCGCCTGGGCGGCCCGGCACCACGGCACGTACCGGCTCGGCGCCACCCCGGCCGCCGTACAGGCGAGCTACGGGCGCGTCCTGGACGCGGTGGCCCGTACGCCCGCGGGCGGGGTCGTCGGCACCGGCGAACTGCGGGCCGCCTACCTCCAGGCCGCCTACTACGACGACGTCTGGCCGGAGCGGGCCGCGGCCCTCGCGGCCTTCCTGCGCGGCGATCCGGCGCCGCTGACCGCCCAGGCGGCCCCGGACCCCCGGACGGCGGCCGAGGCGGAGAACGCGACGGCGGTGTACACGGCGGTGCTCTGCAACGACGCCTCCTGGCCCGCGGACTGGCAGACCTGGGACCGCGACAACACCGAGCTGGCCCGCAGGGCCCCCTTCGAGACCTGGGCCAATGCCTTCCTGAACCTCCCGTGCGCCTCCTGGCCGGTGCGCGAGCGGCAGCGGCCGGTGGCGGTAGGGGCGCAGCCCGAGCGGCTGCCCAGGACCCTGGTCGTCGCGGCGGAGCGGGACGGGGCGACCCCCTACCCGGGGGCGCTGGAACTCCAGCGGCGGCTCGGCGCGGGGGCTTCGCTGGTGACGGAGACGGGGGCCGGCTCCCACGGAGTCGTCGGCGGAGGCAATGGCTGCGTGGACCGTCACGTGGAGCGGTACCTGCTGACGGGCGCCACCCCGGGGTGGCGTGTCACATGTGCGCCGCATCCGGAGCCCGCACCGGTGTCGCTGGACGACCGGGCAGCGAGCGCCCGCAGGGCGCTGCTGCCGCCGGTCGTCTGAACTTCCGGGCGGGATCTCCGGCTGCGTCGTTTCGGGGGCCGGCCTGTCCTCGGATCAGGCCCTGCCTCCCGATGCACCGGAGGAACTCACCTGACGGTGTGGTCGTCCTCCGGTCCTTCCCCCCAGGGGAGGTATCAGGCGAGCCCGGCCACCAGATCGGCGACGGACTTGCGGCGCCCGGTGTAGAAGGGCACCTCTTCACGGACGTGCATACGCGCCTCGGAGGCACGCAGGTGACGCATGAGGTCGACGATGCGGTACAGCTCATCCGCCTCGAAGGCCAGCATCCACTCGTAGTCGCCCAGCGAGAACGAGGCGACGGTGTTGGCGCGCACGTCGGGGTAGCCGCGTGCCATCTTGCCGTGGTCGGCGAGCATACGGCGACGGTCCTCGTCGGGCAGCAGGTACCAGTCGTAACTGCGCACGAAGGGGTACACGCTGACGTAGTCGCGCGCGACCTCGTCGGCCAGGAAGGCCGGAATGTGCGACTTGTTGAACTCGGCCGGGCGGTGCAGGGCCATGTTCGACCACACCGGCTCCAGCGCGCGGCCCAGCTTGGTGCGGCGGAACAGGTTGTAGGCGCTCTGCAGCTCGTCCGCCGTCTCGGCGTGCCACCAGATCATGACGTCGGCGTCGGCGCGCAGGCCGGAGACGTCGTAGGTGCCGCGGACGGTGATGTCCTTGGCGCCCAGCTGGTCGAAGAGCTCCTGGACCTCGTCGGCGTAGCCGGTACGGTCAGCGTCAAGACTGGGGAGAACGTCCTTCAGTTTGAAGACGGACCACAGGGTGTAGCGGATGACCTCGTTGAGGTCCTTCGCCTTCTTCCCCGCATTGGGAATCTTCTCTGGTGCAGTCATGTGCCTATTGTCCCGTGCGCTGATCAGTGGTCGGTGCCAGGGGTGCCGTACGCGCACCGAGCCCGGCGATCACCGCGTCCGCGGCCCTGCCCGCGCTCGCGATGCAGGCCGGAATGCCCACGCCGTCGTAGACCGCGCCGCACACCGCGAGGCCCGGCAGGGCCGCGACGGCGCCGCGGATCCGGGCGACGCGGTCGAGGTGGCCGACGGGGTACTGGGGCAGTCCGCCGTCCCAGCGGGTGACGGTGGAGGCGACGGGCCGGGCGGCCAGGCCCACGGCCTCGCCGAGGTCGGCGAGGGAGATGTCGACGAGCTCGCCGTCCTCGCGCCGCAGGTCGCTCTCGTCGGCGTAGCGGCCCACCGAGGTGCGCAGCAGGAAGAGCTCCGGATCCGCCCCGGCCCAGGCCCACTTGTTGCTGGAGAACGTGGAGGCCTTGATGGTCCGGCCGTCGACGGGCGGTACGAGGAACCCGCTGGCGCCGCCGCCGGAGACGGCCTCCGGCAGGTCGGTGCGGCGGAAGGCCATCGTGATGAGGGCCATGGAGGCGTACTCGACCCCGCGCAGCTCGGCGGCCGCGGCCGGCGCGAGACCGTCCAGCAGGCGCGCGGCGGCCCCGGCCGGGGTGGCCAGGATCACGGCGTCGGCCTCGATGACCTCGGCGCCGGCCACCACCCGCCAGCCGTCGGGCGTGCGGGCCACCTCGCGGACGGGCGTATCGGTGACGAGCCGGGCCCCGGCCGCCCGGCAGGCCTCGGCCACGGCGAGCGGGAGCCGTCCGATGCCGCCGTCGATGCCGGCGAAGACCGGGCCGGCCTGCTGGGGCGCCGCCTCCGCCCGGCGCTGCAGTTCCCGTACGCCGTCGCCCAGGAGTGCGTGCGTGCGGGCGGCCTCGAAGAGCTGGGGCACGGCGGCCCGCATGGAGATCCGGTAGGCGTCGCCGGCGTAGACCCCGCCGAGCAGCGGTTCCACCAGCCGGTCGACGACCTCACGGCCGAGGCGGGCCGCGACGTACTCGCCGACGGCGACGTCCTCGCCGATCTCGGTGGGCGCCAGCGTCCGTTCGGCCTCGATGCGGGCCAGTCCCTCGGCGGAGAGCACGCCGGAGGCGGCGAGCGGTCCCAGGTCGCCGGGGACGCCCATCACGTGGCCGCGCGGCATCGGCCGCAGCGCGCCGCGGGTCCACAGGTGGGCGGTGGCGGTGGCGGGCGGCTGCACGGCGTCGCCGAGGCCCACGGCGCGGGCCAGGGCCACGGCTTCGGGGCGGCGCGCGAGCATGGATTCGGCGCCGAGGTCGACGCGGGCACCGGCGAGCTCACCGGCGTACAGCTTGCCGCCGAGGCGCGGTCCGGCCTCCAGCAGGGTGACGCGGAGGCCTTCGGCGAGCAGCCGGTGCGCGGCCGCGAGGCCCGCGATGCCGCCGCCGATGACGACGGCGTGCCCCCGGGAGCCGGTGGATCCGGGGGCACCGGCCGGCCGGTCCGTACGCATGTCCGCTTCGTGCATGGACACATCGTCTCAGATCGATCTCCGAGGCCGGACCGTGACCGCATCGGGATCGGCCCGGGACCGTGGATTCGAAACCTGCGACGGGACTCTGTACGTCGAAACGGCAACACCAGCCGATCCTCGGGGGTTTACAGCGATGCGCAGTTTCGACAGACACCGTTCCGCGGCGGCCCTGGCCGCCCTCTCGCTGGCCGGGGCGCTCGTGCTCACCGGCTGCGGCGCGAGCGGCCAGGGATCCGCACAGGACAAGGCGGCGGTGGCGCCCGCCGCCGACGGAAAGGCCCCCGAGGGCGCCGCGGCGGCCCCGGCGCCGGCCGGGTCCGCGGGCGCCGCGGGCTCCGCGAACGCCTCCGGGGCCCCTGCCGACAAGAACGCGCCGCCGGTCGTGGTCCGCCCGAACGTCATCCGTACGGCGACCCTCGGCATCGAGACGACGGATGTGCAGAAGACGCTCGCCGCGGCCCGCACGGCCGCCGACGGAGCGGGCGGCTACGTCGGCAACGAGTCGACCAAGCGCGGCGAGGACGGCCGGATGACCTCGACGGTGACCCTGCGGGTGCCGGGCGAGCACTACGACGCGGTACTCGGCTCGATGGAGGGGAGCGGGAAGCTCCTGCACCGCAAGGTCGACGCGCAGGACGTCACCGAGAAGGTCGCCGACATCGGCAGCCGCGTCGCTTCGCAGCAGGCCAGCGTGGCACGGGTGCGCGAGATGATGGGCAAGGCCTCGGCCCTGAGCGAGGTGGTGATGCTGGAGAGCGAGCTGTCCCGCCGCCAGTCCGACCTGGAGTCGCTGCTGGCGCAGCAGACGGCGCTGAAGGACAAGACCTCGCTGGGCACGATCACGCTGGAGGTCACCGAGCCGGCCGCGAAGCCGGAGGCGGAGAAGAAGGAGAAGAAGAAGGAGCCCACCTTCCTGGGGGCCCTGGGCGGTGGCTGGGACGTCTTCACCAAGGTCGTGCGCTACCTGACGGTGGCGGTGGGCGCGGTACTGCCGTTCGCCCTGGCGGCCGCTGCGGTGGCGCTGCTGGTCCGGCTGTACCGGCGGTGGCGGCCGGCGGCGCCGAAGCCGGCCCCGGTCCCGGTCCCGGAGCGGGTGACCGTGCCGGCGGCGCGGACGGCTCCGGACACCGAGGCCGACGTACAGGACTGAACGCCCGTTCGGCCGTAGCGTGTTCACCATCCAACGGTGGTGAAGGGGCGGTACGGACGATGGCGACGGAACGACTGGTGGTGGTCGGCGGTGACGCGGCGGGGATGTCCGCCGCGTCACAGGCCCGCAGGCTGAAGGGCCCGGCGGAGCTGGAGATCGTCGCCTTCGAGCGCGGCCGTTTCAGCTCCTACTCCGCCTGCGGGATCCCGTACTGGGTCGGCGGGCAGGTCGCCGGGCGCGACGACCTGATCGCCCGCACACCCGAGGAGCACCGCGCCCGGGACATCGATCTGCGCACCCGCACGGAGGTCGTGGAGCTCGACCTCCCCGGATCCCGGGTGCGTGCCCGCGACCTGGACACCGGATCCGAATCCTGGACGGGCTACGACAAGCTCGTCCTGGCGACGGGCGCCCGCCCCGTGCGGCCCCGGCTCCCCGGGATCGGCGCGCACGGGGTCCACGGCATCCAGAGCCTGGACGACGGCCAGCGCCTGATGGACACCCTGCGGCGCACCGAGGGACGCCGGGCGGTCGTGGTCGGCGCGGGGTACATCGGCGTGGAGATGGCGGAGGCCCTGGTGGCGCGGGGCTTCGAGGTCACCGTCCTGCACCGGGGCGAGCAGCCGATGGCCACCCTGGACCCGGACATGGGCGGCCTGGTGCACAGCGCGATGAACCGCATGGGGATCCGTACGGTCTCCCGCGCCGAGGTGACGAAGATCCTCACCGACGAGGAGGGCCGGGCCCGTGCGGTGGCCACGTCGGCGGGCGAGGAGTACGAGGCGGACGTGGTCGTCCTCGGCATCGGCGTGGAGCCGCGCACCGCGCTGGCCCGCGCGGCCGGCCTCCCGCTCGGTACCTCGGGCGGCATCCTCACGGACCTGTCGATGCGCGTTCGGGGCCACGAGAACATCTGGTCGGGCGGCGACTGCGTGGAGGTCCTGGACCTGGTCGCGGGCCGCACCCGGCACATCCCGCTGGGCACCCACGCCAACAAGCACGGCCAGGTCATCGGCTCGGGCGCGGGCGGCGGCTACGCGACCTTCCCCGGGGTGGTCGGTACCGCGGTCAGCAAGGTCTGCGACCTGGAGATCGCCCGTACGGGGCTGCGCGAGCGGGACGCGCTGGAGGCGGGCCTGCGGTTCGTGACGGCCACCATCACCTCCACCAACACGGCGGGCTACTACCCGGGCGCGGCGGAGATGACGGTGAAGATGATCGCGGAACGCCGCACGGGCCGCCTCCTCGGGGTCCAGATCGTCGGCGGCGCGGGCGCCGCGAAGCGGGTGGACATCGCGGCGGTGGCCCTCACGGCGGGCATGACCGTGGACCAGGTGGTGTCCCTGGACCTGGGTTACGCCCCGCCGTTCTCCCCGGTCTGGGACCCGGTCCTGGTGGCGGCCCGCAAGGCGGTCTCCGCGGTCCGCTCGGCGGTCTAGGGAGTGTCTTGCGCCGCGAACGGGCCGTCCGCGGCGAAGGCGAGGGCCGCGAACCTTTCGCCCATGCGGCGGTGCGCGGCCGCGTCCGGGTGGAGTCCGTCGGGCAGCGGCAGGTCCGCCGCGTCAGGCTCGCCGTAGAGGGCGCGACCGTCGAGGAGGCGCAGGTTCGGGTCGTCGGCGGCGCGCAGGCGCACGATCCGGGCCAGCTCGTCCCGGATGACGTTCAGGGTCAGCTTGCCGAAGGCACGTTCGGCGGGGTCGCCCGCGGCCCGGAACCGCAGCCGTCCCTCGGCGAGCTCGCCGAAGTCCGGTGCGCTGGGGCCGGGGGTGTCCTCGTGCATGGGGCACAGGATCGGTGAGACGACCAGGAGCGGGACGGTGGGGTGGCCCTCGCGCACGGTGTCGAGGAAGCCGTGCACGGCGGGGCCGAAGGCGCGCAGGCGCATCAGGTCGCGGTTGACGAGGTTGATGCCGATCTTGACGCTGATCAGGTCCGCGGGGGTGTCGCGCAGGGCGCGGGCGGTGAACGGGTCGAGCAGCGCGTTGCCGCTCAGGCCCAGGTTCGTCAGCTCCACACCGCCGAGGGCGGCGGCCAGCGCGGGCCAGGTGGTGCTGGGGCTCGCGGCGTCGGAGCCGTGGCTGATCGAGCTGCCGTGGTGCAGCCACCTGCGGCGGCCGGTGTCGGGCAGCGGCTCGACGGGAGCGTCCGTGCGCAGGGCGATCAGCTGGGTGGTCTCGTTGTGCGGCAGCCAGATCTCGACGTCCTTGGCACGGCCCGGGAGGCCGGCGAACCGTACGGTTCCGGGCGGGCCGGACCGGGGGCGCACGGCGCCGGTGGCCATGTCCACCTGGAGGACGTTGCCGCCGCCGACACCGGCCTGCCCGGCCGGCAGGCCGTCGATCAGCAGGTCGTACAGCCCGTCGGGCCGGGGCGGGGCCCCGTCGTAGGCCATCTTCGTGCGGAGCGCGTCCAGCTCGATGACGGTGGCCCGGGTGCGGAACGCCAGCCGTACGCCGGAGGGCTGCGTCTCGACCGTGGACAGGTCGCCCTCGGTGAACTGGGCCCGGGCCCGGGCGGGCAGCCGGTGCGGCAGCAGCCCGTGCTCGGTGCGCTCCAGGTCCAGGGCCCCGCGCAGGAGGTCCGGGGTGATGGGCGTGGTGATCCGGTCGGATTGATGGCTCATGCACACACCCTGCCCACGGGGTCCCCCCGTACGCCACGGCATTACCGGGCCGCCCCGTTCCGGGTTCCCGGAACGGGGCGGCGGGCTCAGCGCGCGGTGCGGGTGTGGACGTAGTCCACCAGGCGGGTCAGCGCGTCGGGGTCGGTCGTCGGGAGGACGCCGTGGCCCAGGTTGAAGACGTGGCCCTCCAGGCCGGCGGCGGCCGCGAGGACCTCGTCCGTCTTGGCCTCGACGGCCTCAGGGGTGGAGAAGAGCACGGCGGGGTCCAGGTTGCCCTGGAGCGCCTTGCCCGGGCCGACCCGGCGTACGGCCTCGTCCAGCGAGACCCGGTAGTCGACACCCATGACGTCGGCGCCGGCCTCGCCCATGAGGCCGAGGAGCTCGCCCGTGCCCACGCCGAAGTGGATCCGCGGGACTCCGTAGGAGGCGACGGACTCCAGCACCTTCGCGGACGCGGGCATCACCGAGCGGCGGTAGTCCGCCGGGGCGAGCGCGCCGACCCAGGAGTCGAAGAGCTGGACGGCGGAGGCGCCGGCCTCGATCTGGACCTTCAGGAAGGCGGAGGTGATCTCCGCGAGGCGGTCCAGGAGGTCGGCCCACAGCTGCGGGTCCCCGTACATGAGGGCCTTGGTGTGCTCGTGGTTCTTGGAGGGGCCGCCCTCGACGAGGTAGCTCGCGAGGGTGAAGGGTGCGCCCGCGAATCCGATCAACGGAGTGGAGCCCAGTTCACTCGTGAGCATGCCGATCGCCTCGGTGACGTACGAGACGTCCTCCGGGGTGAGGTCGCGCAGCTGTGCGAGGTCCTCGCGGCGGCGGATCGGCTGGGCGACGACCGGGCCGATGCCCGGCTTGATGTCCAGGTCGACGCCGATGGCCTTGAGCGGGACCACGATGTCGGAGAAGAAGATCGCCGCGTCGACCTTGTGGCGGCGCACCGGCTGCAGCGTGATCTCGGTGACCAGGTCGGGGCGCATGCAGGACTCGAGCATCTGCGTGCCCTCGCGCAGCTTGCGGTACTCCGGGAGCGAGCGCCCCGCCTGCCGCATGAACCACACCGGGGTGTGCGGCACCGGCTCCCGCCGGCACGCCTTCAGGAAGGCGGAATCGTACGTCTGACTCGGCTGGCCCGTGGGGCGGGTGTTGGCACTCACGACCCAAATCTTCGCACGTATGAAGAAGTGTCCACCCCGGCGAGGGTGTCCCTGCACCGCACGGGCGCCCGTTCCGCCTAGTCTTCCCCGCATGGCTGCGGCTCAGGGACGATTTTCAGATGGCGCCGAGGGTATGGACAGCGCGAAGGAGAGCTCCGTCCCGCTCCCGTTCCGGCGGGCGGTCGACGGCTTGAAGAAGGCCCGGCTGCGTCCGGGGATCGAGATCGACCCCACGAAACCGCCCCAGAGACTGGCCCCGCACGCCTACGCGCTGGAGGCCGCGGTGGTGGACGGCGAGGACGATCTGGCCGACGGCCGGCTCATCCTGCTCCACGATCCGGCCGGGCACGACGCCTGGCAGGGGACCTTCCGGCTGGTGACCCTGGTGCGGGCGGAGCTGGAGCCGGAAATGGCCGCGGACCCGCTGCTGCCCGAGGTCTGCTGGTCCTGGCTCACCGGGGCGCTGGAAGCGCGCGGGCTGGCGTACGGGGAGGCGAGCGGCACCGTGACCATGGCGGGCTCGCACTACTTCGGCGGGCTCGCGGAGCGGCGGCCGGCCACGCAGATCGAGATCAGGGCGTCCTGGACGCCGCGCGAGGGCGTGGGCGGGGTGCCGGACACCTCGGCGCACCTGTCGGCATGGTGCGAACTGCTGTGCCAGATCGCAGGGCTGCCGCCGGTGGGGCCGACGGACACCGCGACGGGTGTGGTCTCCCTGCCACAGCGCCGCGGTCCGCACCACCCGTAGCCGCAGGGCCGTACGGCCGCCGGAACCGGCGCCGACGCAGAACGACTGATCGAAGACCTGGGCGGATTGTCGAAAGGCGGCGTCCCTTGCGGGCTTCTGATCAACCGATGATCGATCGTGCGTCCGAATTGCCCGAATTGTTACTCACCAAATCGTGATCATTCCCTAAAGCCGGGCGGGTGACGTGCCGAAGGAGTGGGTGACCATCCGTACGGTTCGCACCGGCTTCCATCCCCGAGCCGGCCGTCCCGCCACTCCCCCAGGAGGCCTAGGTGTCCGTTCTTCTCGAGCAGCCCGCAAGCCTGGTCGCCTACCGCCCGAACAAGCCGACGGCCATGGTCGTCGTGGCCGACCCGCGCGTCCGCTCCACCGTGACCCGTCATCTGTGGGCCCTCGGAGTACGTGACGTGATCGAGGCTTCGTCCATCGCGGAGGCCCGCCCCCGCGTCGGCAGCCCGCGCGACATCTGCGTGGCCGACGTACACCTGCCCGACGGTTCCGGTCTCACCCTGCTCTCCGAGACCCGGGCCGCCGGCTGGCCCAACGGCCTGGCCCTGTCCGCCGCCGACGACATCGGCGCCGTGCGCAACGCCCTCGCGGGCGGCGTGAAGGGTTACGTCGTCACCGGTACGCGGACCAACATCGGGCTCCCCACCCGGCCCGGCGCCGCCCCCATCGGCGCTGCAGCCGCCCGTATGCACCGCCGCCCCCCGGGTGCCCCGAGCCACCCGGGCGGCTACCGAGAGCTCTCCGGCCGCGAGGTCGAGGTCCTGCGCCTCGTCGCGGAGGGCCAGTCCAACAAGGCCATCGGCGTCTCGATGGGCCTGTCCGCCCTGACCGTCAAGTCCCACCTCGCCCGGATCGCCCGCAAGCTGGGCACCGGTGACCGCGCCGGAATGGTCGCCGTGGCACTGCGTACCGGGATCATCCACTGACCGCGGGCCGGAGCCCCCGGATATCCGCCCCGGAAACCTCCCGGGGGAACCTCCCGGAAGACCCCCGGAGTACCCCGGGGAAACTCCCCGCACCGCGCTCGCGCCCGTCGACGGAACGTTCCGGCGACGGGCGCGTCGTATACACGGATACCCTTGACCGGTGACCGACGCCCAAGATCCCGCAGCAGACCTGCGCACCACCACCGGGGGCGGCCCCCCGGACGACGTCGTTGTTCCGCCCGGTGGGCTGCCGACTCCCCTGTTGGAGCCCCGTGAGGGGATTCCTCCGGTGGTCGCCGACGCGGACGCCCTCGCCGAAGTGGTCGCGGCCTTCGCCGCGGGCACCGGCCCCGTCGCCGTCGACGCCGAACGGGCCTCCGGGTACCGCTACGGCCAGCGCGCCTACCTGGTGCAGCTGCGCCGCGAGGGTGCGGGCTCCGCACTGATCGATCCGGTGGGCTGTCCCGACCTGTCCGCACTGGGCGAAGCCCTTTCCGGCACCGAATGGATCCTGCACGCCGCCACCCAGGACCTGCCCTGCCTGCGCGAAATAGGCATGGTGCCCACCTCGCTGTTCGACACCGAGCTGGCCGGCCGCCTCGCCGGCTTCCCGCGGGTCGGACTCGGCGCGATGGTCGAGAGCGTGCTCGGCTTCGCGCTCGAGAAGGGCCACTCCGCCGTCGACTGGTCCACCCGCCCCCTTCCCGAGCCGTGGCTGCGCTACGCCGCCCTGGACGTGGAGCTGCTGGTGGACCTGCGGGACGCGCTGGAGAAGGAGCTGGACCGGCAGGGCAAGCTCGAATGGGCCCACCAGGAGTTCGACGCCATCGCCGCCGCCCCGCCGGCGCCGCCGCGCAAGGACCCGTGGCGCCGTACGTCGGGCATGCACAAGGTGCGCCGCCGCCGGCAGATGGCCGTCGTACGGGAGCTGTGGGAGTCCCGGGACCGGATCGCGCAACGGCGTGACGTGTCCCCGGGCAAGGTGCTGGGCGACGCCGCGATCGTCGAGGCCGCTCTCGCCCTGCCCGCGAACGTACAGACCCTCTCCACCCTGCCCGGCTACGGGCAGCGGATGGGCCGGCGCCAGCTGGACCAGTGGATGGCTGCGGTGGACCGGGCGAAGGCCCTGCCCGAGAGCGAGCTGCCGCAGCCCGGGGCGACCCCGGCCGGTCCGCCGCCCCCGCGCTCCTGGGTGGACAAGGACCCGGCGGCCGCGGCCCGGCTCTCGGCCGCCCGCACCGCCGTCTCGGCGCTGGCCGAGGAACTGAACCTGCCCCAGGAGAACCTCATCACCCCCGACACGGTCCGCCGGCTGTGCTGGGAGCCCCCGCAGCGGCTGACCGCGGACGCGGTCTCGGAGGCCCTGGCGGGTTACGGCGCCCGGCCCTGGCAGGTCGAACTGGTGACCCCGGTGCTCCTCACGGCGCTGGCCGCGACCGCCGCCTGACGCACGCGGCCCGTACGAGAGCCCCCGACCGCTACGGCCGGGGGCTCTCGCCGTCCACCGACAGCCCGCTACGGCCCGGGCCGTACGCTCAGCGGTCCAGTACCCGGTCTTCGCGGCGATGCGGGGCTCGAGGACGGTCGACGGCAAGGAAACGGGTCCCTGTGCACTCAGAAGCCATGCGTATCGGTGCCGTGGCAGCGCTGCTGTTGGCAGGAGGAGCGGGAAGCGCGTCGGCCGCTCCGGCCGAGGATCCGCCCCGGCCGGTGCCGAGCGGTGCGGAGCTGTCGGTCAGGCCTGGGGAGCGGGTCGGTGTGACGACCGAGGCGATGCGGTCCGGGGACGCCTTCAGCGGTGTCCGGGTGACCTCCCCGGCTTTCGCCGCCGACGGCACGTTCCGGATGGACGACCTCCTCCTCAAGGCGGTCGCGACGGTGTCCTGCACCGCCGAACCGGGCTCCTACGAAGTGCGGTTCGGCTCGGCGGCAGACGTGCACCTCGGCGTGGAGATCGACCGCCTGTGGGGCAGCATCCGCGTAGCACCGGCCGATGCGGCGGAGCGGGCGCAGTGCGCGCGGCAGGTGGCCGCCCGGCCGCCGGAGTCCATGGAGGAGCGGTACCCCGCGGGCTCGGGGTGGCCGTCCGGGCCCTGGGACGTGCGCTCCGTGGAGCCCGGCGGGGAGCTCGAAGCCGGGGACGGCCTGGCGATGGGCGACGACGGCATGGTGAAGCTGACGTCCCCCGGGTTCACGCGGCCGTTCTTGATGCACGGCGCCAAGCTGGTCTCCGCCACGGTCCGCATCCGGTGCGACGCCGAGCCCGGCCTCTACGTCGTGCACTGGAACGAGAAGGGCAAGCCCGCCCGGGAATGGGCCCGCTACCGGGTGACCCCGGCTGTGGGCGGCCACTGCCAGGACCCGGTGGGCGCGCCCCGGGCGGGCGCGGCCCGGCGGGCGGCACCCTGGCTGCTCGGCGCGGCCGCGGTCCTGGCCGCGGCGGGAGCCGTCGGCCGCGTCGTCCGCCGCCGCATGCGTCGGGCCTGAACGCCTCCGCGCGTCGCCGGGGACCGGGTTGCCGACCGGTTCCGCCGTCACGGGGCGGCCCCCGCTCACGGACCGCGAGCGGGGCCGCCCCGGGCCGCACGCCCAGGCCGTGGCTAGACGGTGTCCGCGTAGGCGCCGTCCTCGTCCACGTAGTAGCTGCCCTTCTCCAGGTCGTCGACCTTCCCGTGCCCCAGCCACTGCTTGGACAGCCGGTGCAGGACCTTGGACTGGCGCTCCCAGACAATGGAGTGACCGGCGCAGGACACCCGGAACATCAGCTTGCGCACGCCCGGGACGGCGTCGTAGAAGGCGGGGACCGAGAAGGTGGGCGAGTTCGCCGTCGCGTCGTGCTCGCCGTAGACGATCATCACCGGAACCTTGTCACCGAGTACGCCGCCGATCGGGACGGTGTCCTGGTTCCAGCCCCACCAGTAGGAATTGCGGAACCGGAGCACGCCCTCGGGCGTTCCGGCCGTCGGGCCGCCCCAGGTCTTCCCGACGGGGTCGAGGGCCATGAGCTCCTTCCACACCGCCTCCACCATCCCCGCCGCCCGCTGCTTCGGGGACCTCACCTCCTTGTCCCAGGCGCTCTCCAGGCCCGTCCTGCTCGACAGGTTCATCGGGAAGCCGAACAGGGAGGCCGGGGTGGACACCGGGAAGGACGGGACGGGTGCGCCGAAGCTCTTCGGCGGGGAGCTGGCCCGGCCCGTGGGCGGGTAGATCGGGGCGAGCAGGAGCAGGCTCTCGACCTTCTCCGGGTGCTGGATCGCGTACGGCCCGAAGACGAAGGCGGCGGCGGACTGCCCGACGAGCGCCACCTTGGTGACGCCCTTCTTCGCCTTGATGTACTCGACGACCGTGTCGACCTCGCCCCACTCGCTCGCGGAGTTGCCGAGCTCGTGCGGGTAGGGCGGGGTGCAGGTGTACGTCAGCGGGTTGGGGTTCAGGATCTCCTGGTGCTGCGGGTTGGCGTTGCACGCCTTGTCCATCTCCGGACGCGGCGACAGCCCGGAGCCGGTGAGCTCCATGAGGAACACGTCGAACCCGGCCTTGGCCAGGGCGCGCGCCCAGCTGTACTTGCCGCCGTCGTGCTGGAGGTCGAAGGCCACGACCGAGGGAACGCTGCGCCCGTGCAGCATCAGGACGACCTTGCGCTGCGCGTTGGGGCCCCCCGGGGTGCCGTCGTACTCCCGCACGTACAGGTGGACGTTCTGGCCCGCGTTGGCCGGGACCGTCGAGACGTGCGGGACCTGGTGGTTCGTGGGCGTGGTGGTGGCCATGGCTCGCATCCTCCGTCGACTCGGCCGGAGGGGGACGCTCCGGCCCGGTCAGGATCGGGACTGCCCGGGGGCGGCGCCACCATCACGGCCGGGGGCCGGGCGCACGTGACCTGAACGGGTTGGCCGGACGGGTCCGATCGGTCGGGGCGCGGGGCCGTGGAAGCGCGGGCCGAGTGTGACCTTCGCCGCTCCTCCGGGAGGGGGTGTGCACATTGGTTACCCGCAAGTAGCATGGTCGGGTGAGCGGGCGCTCAGCAACGTACGCCGAACGCCCCCGCGCGCAGCAGTGCCACCCCGCACCTGGAGGAGAGCCAACGTGCCTCGTACCGTCAGGGACGTCGTCTTCGTCGACGGCGTCCGCACCCCGTTCGGCAAGGCGGGCCCGAAGGGCATCTACCACGAGACCCGCGCCGACGACCTCGTCGTGAAGGCGATCCGGGAGCTGCTGCGCCGCAACCCGGACCTGGACCCCAAGAAGATCGACGAGGTCGCCATCGCCGCGACCACGCAGATCGGTGACCAGGGCCTCACGCTGGGCCGCACGGCCGGCATCCTCGCGGGCCTCCCGCAGTCCGTACCGGGCTACTCCATCGACCGCATGTGCGCCGGCGCGCTGACCGCCGTGACCGCCGTCGCGGGCGGTGTGGCCTTCGGTGCCTACGACGTCGCCCTCGCCGGCGGTGTCGAGCACATGGGCCGTCACCCCATGGGCGAGGGCGTGGACCCGAACCCGCGCTTCGTCTCCGAGAAGCTGGTCGACGAGTCCGCCCTGTTCATGGGCATGACCGCCGAGAACCTGCACGACCGGTACCCGACGATCACCAAGCTCCGCGCCGACGAGTACGCCGTGCGCTCGCAGGAGAAGGCCGCCAAGGCGTACGCCGACGGCAAGATCCAGCAGGACCTGGTCCCGATCTCGGTGCGCAACACCAACGAGGCGGCCGGTGAGACGGGCTGGGGCCTGGTCACCACCGACGAGCCGATGCGCCCGGGCACCACGCTGGAGAACCTGGCCGGCCTGAAGACCCCGTTCCGTGTGCACGGCAACGTGACCGCGGGCAACGCCGCCGGTCTCAACGACGGTGCCACCGCCGCGATCATCGCGTCCGAGGACTTCGCCCGCGAGAACAACCTCCCGGTCAAGATGCGCCTGGTCTCGTACTCCTTCGCGGGTGTCGAGCCCGAGGTCATGGGCTACGGCCCGATCCCGGCCACCGAGAAGGCCCTGGCCCAGGCCGGCCTGACGATCGAGGACATCGGCCTCTTCGAGGTCAACGAGGCCTTCGCGGTCCAGGTCCTCGCGTTCCTGGAGCACTACGGCATCGCCGACGACGACGCCCGCGTCAACCAGTACGGCGGCGCCATCGCCTTCGGTCACCCGCTGGCCTCGTCCGGCGTGCGCCTGATGACGCAGCTGGCCCGTCAGTTCGAGGAGCAGCCGCACGTCCGCTACGGCCTGACCACCATGTGCGTCGGCTTCGGCATGGGCGCCACGGTCATCTGGGAGAACCCGAACTTCAACGCCGAGGGAGACTCCAAGTGAGCACCACCGCTGAGCTCCTGAAGGGCGCGGCCGAGCTGTTCCCGGACGAGGTCGTCACGTCCGCGCACGTCCGCCACCTGGACCTGCCGTTCGGCGCCGGGCGCTTCGCGCTCATCACGCTGGACAACGGCTTCGACCACACCAAGCCGACCACCTTCGGCCCGCAGTCCCTCGCCAACCTGAACGCGGCGATCGACCAGGTCGAGCAGGAGGCCCTCGCGGGCTCCATCGTCGGCGCCGGCATCACCGGCAAGCCGTTCATCTTCGCAGTCGGCGCCGACCTCAAGGGCGTCGAGCTCCTGAAGAAGCACGACGAGGCGCTCGCCATCGGCAAGGGCGGCCACGACGTCTTCAAGCGCCTCTCGGCGCTGGCGGTCCCGACCTTCGCGTACTACAACGGCGCGGCCATGGGCGGCGGCGTCGAGGTCGGTCTGCACTGCAGCTACCGCACCGTCTCGAAGGCCATCCCGGCCTTCTCGCTGCCCGAGGTCTTCCTCGGCCTGGTCCCCGGCTGGGGCGGCTGCGCCATCCTGCCGAACCTGATCGGCGCCGAGCGCGCGGTCTCGGTCATCATCGAGAACTCGCTCAACCAGAACAAGCAGCTGCGCGGCAAGCAGGTCTTCGACCTGGGCATCGCGGACGCGCTGTTCGAGGGCGCGGACTTCCTGGAGCAGTCGCTCCTGTGGACCGCGAACGTCCTGAACGGCACCACCGAGGTCGTCCGCGACGAGATCGACCGCGGCGAGGCCTGGGACGCGGCCGTCGCCAAGGGCCGCTTCATCGCGGACTCCAAGGTGCACGGTGCCGCTCCGGCCGCCTACCGCGCGCTGGACATCATCGCCGCGGCCAAGTCGGGCGACCTCCAGGCCGGCTTCGACGCCGAGGACACGGCCCTGGCCGACCTCATCATGGGCGGCGAGCTGCGCTCGGGCATCTACGCCTTCAACCTGGTCCAGAAGCGCGCCAAGCGCCCGGCCGGTGCCCCGGACAAGTCCCTGGCCCGTCCGGTCACCAAGGTCGGCGTCGTCGGCGCGGGTCTGATGGCCTCGCAGCTGGCGCTGCTCTTCCTGCGCCGCCTGGAGGTGCCGGTGGTCCTCACCGACATCGACCAGGAGCGCGTGGACAAGGGTGTGGGCTACGTCCACGCCGAGATCCAGAAGCTGCTCGGCAAGGGCCGCATCAACCAGGACAAGGCCAACCGCCTGACCGGCCTGGTCTCCGGTGTGCTCGACAAGGCCGAGGGCTTCGCGGACGCGGACTTCATCATCGAGGCCGTGTTCGAGGAGATGTCCGTCAAGCAGAAGGTGTTCGCGGAGGTCGAGGCGGTCGCCCCGGCGCACGCGATCCTCGCCACCAACACCTCCTCGCTGTCGGTGTCGGAGATGGCTTCCAAGCTTCAGCACCCGGAGCGCGTGGTCGGCTTCCACTTCTTCAACCCGGTCGCGATCCTCCCGCTGCTGGAGATCGTCCGCGGCGAGCAGACCGACGACGCCTCGCTGGCCACGGCCTTCGGTGTCGCGCGGAAGCTGAAGAAGACCGCGGTCCTCACCAAGGACGCCCCGGCGTTCGTCGTGAACCGCATCCTGACCCGCTTTATGGGCGAGATCCAGAACGTCATCGACGAGGGCACCCCGGTCGCCACGGCGGAGAAGGCCATCGAGCCGCTCGGCCTGCCGATGTCCCCGCTGGTGCTCCTGGAGCTCGTGGGACCGGCGATCGGTCTGCACGTCTCCGAGACCCTGAACCGCTCCTTCCCGGAGCGCTTCACCGTCTCCCCGAACCTGGCTGCGGTCGTCAAGGCCGGCAAGCGCGGTTTCTACGTCTACGATTCCGGCAAGCCGGAGCTGGACCCCGAGGTCGCCGCCCTCCTGGTGCAGGGCGACGTCGTCCTGACCGAGGAGCAGGTCCGCGACCGCGTCCTGGACGCGGTGGCGCAGGAGATCGGCCTGATGCTGGAGGAGGGTGTCGTGGCCGAGGCCCAGGACATCGACCTCTGCCTCATCACGGGCGCCGGCTGGCCCTTCCACCTGGGCGGCGTGACGCCGTACCTGGACCGTGAAGGTGTCTCGGAGCGCGTGAACGGCAAGAAGTTCCTCGCCCCGGGCCTGGCGAGCGTCCCGGTCTAGTCCGGGTCGCAGACGGCTGCGAAACGGTCGGCCCGCCCCCTTCGGGGGGCGGGCTTCGGCCATTCGAATACCTGTCTAAGATTCACCCGTATGACGGACAAGCACGCGCGGCCCGGGCGCCGCCGCCGCATTCTGCGGATCACCCTCCTGCTGGTCGCCGTGCTGATCCTGGGCACGGCCGGGGCCGGCTGGTGGACGTACAGCCACCTCAACTCCAATATCGACAGCGTCGACCTGGACCGGGCGATCGGCGACAACAGGCCCGCGAAGGTCGTCGCGAACGCGCAGAACATCCTGGTGCTCGGCTCCGACTCGCGCGCCGGGGCCAATGCCGATCTCGACCACGGCGACGTCAGCGGCGCCCGCTCGGACACCGCGATGCTGGTGCACATACCCGAGGGCCGGTCCAAGGCGACCGCGGTGAGCATCCCCCGCGACACCCTGATCACCCGGCCCGAGTGCAAGGACGCGAACGGCAAGACCGTGCCGTCCGCCAAGCGGGTCATGTTCAACTCCGTCTACTCGCTGGCCGGTCCGGCCTGTGTGGTCAACACGGTCGAGCAGCTGTCCGGCGTACGCGTGGACCACTTCGTCGAGGTGGACTTCGCCGGCTTCAAGGGCCTGGTGGACGCGTTGGGCGGGGTCACCGTCACCCTGGACAAGCCGATGAGCGGCGCCAAGGGCGGCCTCAAGCTGGACGCGGGCACGCACCGGCTGAACGGCACCGACTCGCTCAAGTTCGTCCGTACCCGCTACGGCTACGGCGACGGCAGCGACCTCGGCCGCATCGGCCTGCAGCAGCAGTTCATGCTGGCGATGCTGTCCGAGATCAAGAAGCAGGACGCCCTCGGCAACCCGGCGCGGCTCTACAAGCTCGCGGACGCCGGCACCAAGTCGCTGACCACCGACTCCGACCTCGCCTCGCTCACCGCGCTGTCCGACTTCGCGCAGAGCATGAAGGGCGTGAATCCGGAGACGATGGAGACCATCATGCTGCCGGTCGCCTACGACAAGGTCGACCCGAACCGCGTGATCGTGGCCGAACCGCAGGCGACCCAGCTGTGGGAGGCCCTGCGCAACGACCAGAAGGTCCCGGCCTCGGCGAAGGACTCCCCCGCCAAGGGCTGAGGCTCCGGCCGCCGCACCGCGCTCATGACGCAGCGGGCCCGTACGGGATTCCCTCCCGTACGGGCCCGCTGCGTCATGAGCGCGGTGCGGGCCGGCGGTCAGAACTCCGCTTCCTGGCCGACCTTGTGCAGGCGGCTGTTGCGGTAGCCGTAGGCGAAGTAGACGACGATGCCGATGGCCATCCAGATGCCGAAGCGCAGCCAGGTCTCGGCCGGCAGGTTGAGCATCAGCCAGAACGAGGCCGCGATCGACAGGATCGGGACGAACGGCACCCACGGGGTGCGGAAGGACCGGTGCAGGTCGGGTCGGGACTTGCGGAGGATGATCACGCCGAGGGCGACCACCACGAAGGCGAACAGGGTGCCGATGTTCACCAGTTCAGCGAGGCTCTCCAGGCTGGTGAAGCCGGCGACGACCGCGATGATCCCGCCGAGCAGCATGGTCGCCCGGTAGGGGGTGCGGTACTTCGGGTGCGTCACGGAGAAGACGCGCGGCAGCAGTCCGTCGCGGCTCATCGCGAAGAACACGCGGGTCTGGCCGAGCAGCAGAATCATGCACACGGTGATCAGACCGACGGACGCACCGAGGCTGATGGCGCCCGAGAAGAACGGCTGGTTCACCGATTTGAAGGCTTCGGCGAGCGGCGCGGTCGGGGACATCTCCGAGTACTTCTGCATGCCCGTGACCACCAGGGTCACGGCGACGTAGAGCACGGTGCAGATCAGCAGCGAGCCGAGGATGCCGCGCGGCATGTCCCGCTGGGGGTTCTTGGTCTCCTCTGCCGCCGTCGCCACCACGTCGAAGCCGATGAAGGCGAAGAAGATGAGCGAGGCCGCCGTGAAGATGCCCATGACGCCGAAGTTCGTGGGCTCGTAGCCGAAGAGCAACTGGACCAGTGGCGCGTGCCAGCCGCTGACGCCCTCGGCCTGTGGCACGGCCGGCGGGATGAACGGCGAGTAGTTGTCGGCCTTGATGAAGAACAGGCCCGCGACGATGACCAGCAGCACGACCGTGACCTTGATGGCGACGACGACCGCGGTGATCCGGGCCGAGAGCTTCGTCCCGACGACCAGGATCCACGTCAGCACCAGGACCAGCAGGAACGCCAGAAGGTCGAAGTGCCCGCCGGCATCGGGGCCGGACAGGGAGGTCGGCAGGGTCCAGCCGAGGTTGGTGTCCATGAGGTGGCGCACGTACCCGGACCAGCCGACCGCGACGACGGCGGTGCCGAGTGCGAACTCCAGCACCAGGTCCCAGCCGATGATCCAGGCGGGCAGCTCTCCGATCGAGGCGTACGAGAACGTGTACGCCGACCCGGCCACCGGGACGGTGGACGCGAATTCGGCGTAGCAGAGCGCCGCGAGGGCGCAGACGATGCCCGCGGCCACGAAGGCGAGGGCGGTGGCGGGACCGGCATTGTTGCGGGCGGCGATGCCCGTCAGGACGAAAATGCCGGTGCCGATGATGACGCCCACACCGAAGACCGTGAGGTCCCAGGCGGAGAGCGACTTTCGGAGGGCGTGTTCCGGCTCCTCCGTGTCGCGGATGGATTGCTCCACCGTCTTGGTGCGGAATGGGCTGTTCAGATCCTTGCTCACCGACGCCTCCGAGAGGTGACGACGCACGAACGGGCCGGGCGCACGAACGGGCCGGGAGGCCCACTCCTCAAGAGTGATCTCCCGGCCCGTGACGTGCAACCGCGCGTCGATCTACGAACGGCGCAAGCGGTGGTTTCCGGACTAGTCGACGGTGGCGGCCGGCTCGCTGTCGTAACGGCCGTCCAGCTTCGCCACGAGGCCGGTGACCTGCCGGGCGATGTCCGGCGCGGTCAGGCCGATCTCCGCCATGATCTCCTTGCGGAGGGCGTGGTCGAGGAAGCGCTGCGGAATGCCGAAGTCGCGCAGCGGTACGTCGACACCCGCGTCCCGCAGGGCCTGCGAGACGGCGGCGCCCACACCGCCGGTACGGCCGTTGTCCTCGACGGTGACGACCACGCGGTGACGGTCCGCGAGCGGGGCCAGGGCCTCGTCCACGGGCTTGACCCAGCGGGGGTCGACGACGGTCGTGGAGATGCCCTGCTTGTCCAGCAGATCGGCGATTTCCAGGCACATCGGGGCGAGTGCGCCGACCGAGACGAGCAGTACGTCCGGACGGGTGACCTCGGCGCCCGGGGCGCGCAGGACGTCCATGCCGCCGATCCGGCCGACGGCCGGAACGGCCGGGCCGACGACGCCCTTGGAGTAGCGCACGACGGTCGGGGCGTCCTTGACCTCGACGGCCTCGCGGAGCTGGGCGCGCAACTGCTCGGCGTCGCGCGGGGCGGCCAGCCGCAGGCCGGGCACGACCTGGAGGATGGACATGTCCCACATGCCGTTGTGGGAGGCGCCGTCGTCACCGGTGACACCGGCGCGGTCCAGGACGAAGGTGACCCCGCACTTGTGCAGGGCGACATCCATCAGGACCTGGTCGAAGGCGCGGTTGAGGAAGGTCGCGTACACCGCGAAGACCGGGTGGACCCCGCCGGTGGCCAGGCCCGCCGCCGAGGTGGCGCCGTGCTGCTCGGCGATGCCCACGTCGTAGATCCGGTTCGGGAAGGCCTCGGCGAACTTGTTGAGGCCGACCGGGTGGAGCATGGCGGCGGTGATGCCGACGATGTCCTCGCGCTCGTGGCCGAGCTTGACCATCTCGTCCGCGAAGACGGAGGTCCAGCTGGCCGCGGCGGTCTTCACCGGCAGGCCGGTGTCGGGGTGGATCACGCCGACCGCGTGGAAGCGGTCCGCCTCGTGCTCCAGGGCCGGGGTGTAGCCGCGGCCCTTCTGGGTGAGGCAGTGCACGATGACCGGGCCGCTGAAACGCTTGGCGCGCTGCAGGGCGGACTCCAGGGCCTCGATGTCGTGGCCGTCGATGGGCCCGATGTACTTGAGGCCGAGGTCCTCGAACATGCCCTGCGGGGCGATGAAGTCCTTGAGGCCCTTCTTGGCGCCGTGCAAAGTCTCGAAGAGCGGCTTCCCGACGACCGGGGTGCGCTCCAGGATCTCCTTGCCGCGGGCCAGGAACCGCTCGTAGCCGTCCGTGGTGCGCAGGGTCGCCAGGTGGTTCGCGAGGCCGCCGATGGTGGGCCCGTAGGAGCGCTCGTTGTCGTTGACGACGATGACCAGCGGGCGGTCCTTGGCGGCGGCGATGTTGTTCAGCGCCTCCCAGGCCATGCCGCCGGTCAGCGCGCCGTCGCCGATGACGGCGGCGACGTGGTGGTCCTCGCGGCCCAGCACCTCATTGGCCTTGGCCAGGCCGTCGGCCCAGCCGAGCACGGTGGAGGCGTGGGAGTTCTCGATCACGTCGTGGTCGGACTCGGCGCGCGAGGGGTAGCCGGAGAGGCCGTTCTTGGTGCGCAGGCCGGCGAAGTCCTGGCGGCCCGTGAGCAGCTTGTGGACGTAGGCCTGGTGGCCGGTGTCGAAGAGGACCTTGTCCTTCGGCGAGTCGAAGACCCGGTGCAGGGCGATCGTCAGTTCGACCACCCCGAGGTTGGGGCCGAGGTGCCCGCCGGTCTTGGAGACGGCGTCGACGAGGAAGGACCTGATCTCGGCCGCGAGCTGGTCGAGCTCCTCCTGGCTGAGCCGGTCCAGATCGCGCGGTCCCTTGATGCGGGTCAGCAGCACCCGTGCCTCCTTGCAGTTGCTTGCTGGTCTGTCGAGTCTAATGTTCCGTTCCCGGGCACGGTCATCGGGCCGTCCCTGGGGCGTCACACCTTTGTCATACATGTACGCATGATCGCGCGGCCACACATCACATACGGATGTATACCCGCACATGAGTACCCCGTACGTGCACGCACGGATGCCCGGCGCCACGAGAAGTGGCGCCGGGCACTGTGACCGGTCTTACCGCCGGATGCCGCTCCGGCGGGCGGTCGGACGTGCGATCAGGCGCGGCCGGCCGTCTTCTGGGTCTTGCGGGTCACCGAGTCGATCACCACGGTCGCCAGCAGCACCGCGCCGGTGATCATGTACTGGATCGGCGTGGCGATGCCCTCCAGGGCCAGACCGTACTGGATCGAGACGATGACCATGACGCCGAGGAGGGCGTTCCAGGTCCGGCCCCGGCCACCGAAGAGGCTGGTGCCGCCGATGACGGCCGCCGCGATCACGTTCATCAGCAGGTCGCCGGCTCCGGCGCTCTGGTTGGCCGCCGCGATCTTGGAGGCCCAGAACAGGCCGCCGATGGCGGCGAAGGTGCTGGAGATCGCGAAGACCGTGATCCGGATCCGGGTGACGTTGATGCCCGCACGGCGGGAGGCCTCGACGCTGCCACCCAGTGCGAAAACGTTTCGCCCGAACGTCGTACGGCGCAGCAGGAAGTCCGTGACGACCAGGGCCAGCAGGAAGAGCACCACCGCGAGCGGCAGGCCCTTGTACTGGTTGAACAGCACGGCGGGACCGAAGGTGCACAGGGCGAGCAGGCCGGTGCGCAGCAGGATCTCGGCGAGCGGCCGGGAGGGCATCCCGGCGGCCTCGCGGCGCCTCGCGTCGAGGAAGGCCGCGAGGAAGTAGCCGGCCACCGCGAGCGCGGCCAGCCCGTAGGCGACGGCCACCTCCGAGAAGAAGTACGTGGTCAGCTGGCCGACCACGCCGTCGGAGTCGATGTTGATCGTGCCGTTGCTGCCGAGGATCTGCAGCATCGCGCCGAGCCAGAAGAGCAGGCCCGACAGGGTGACGGCGAAGGCCGGGGCGCCGATCTTGGCGAAGAAGAAGCCGTGGATGGAGCCGATCAGGGCGCCTCCCACGATGGCCGCGAGGATGGCCAGCCATTCGTTCACGCCGTTGGTGACGGCGAGGACGGCGACGATGGCGCCCGAGACACCGCTCACCGAGCCGACCGAGAGGTCGATCTCACCGAGCAGCAGCACGAAGATGATGCCGATGGCGATCATGCCGGTGCCGGTCATCGTGATCGCGATGTTGGTGAGGTTCTCCGGGGAGAGGAAGTTCGAGTTCAGCCCCTGGAAGATCGACCAGATGACGATCAGGCCGATGACGACCGGGAGGGAACCGAGGTCGCCCGCCTTCATCTTGCGCTTGAACTCGCCCACGTATCCGGCGAGGCCCTCTTCGCGGACGAGCAGGCGGGGGTCCACGGCCGGGATCGCGTCGTGCGCGGCCGCGGGGTTGACCGGGTCGATGTGCTCCGGCTGGTCCACGGGGCCCTTGTCCAGTGGACCGGTGGCAGGGTTCTGGGTGCTCACTTGCCGGCCTCCGAGGTGCGGGCCGCCCGGCGGGTCACGGCGTTGTCCGTGGCACCGGTGATGGCGGAGATGATCTCTTCCTGCGAGGTGTCGGCGACGTTGAAGACACCGTTGTTGCGGCCCAGCCGCAGAACCGCCACCTTGTCGGCGACGGCCTTCACATCGGCCATGTTGTGGCTGATGAGGATGACGGCGTGGCCGCGCTCGCGCAGCCGCTCGACCAGGTCGAGGACCTGGGCGGTCTGCTCGACACCGAGGGCGGCGGTGGGCTCGTCGAGGATGACGAGCTTGGGCTCGCCCAGCATGGAACGGGCGATCGCCACGGTCTGGCGCTGACCGCCGGAGAGCGAGGCGATCGGGATGCGGACACTGGGGATCCGGATGGACAGGGTGGTCAGGAGCTCGCGGGCGCGGCGCTCCATCTCCACCTCGTCGAGGATGCCGAAGCTCTTGAGCTCACGGCCGAGGAAGAGGTTGCCGACAACGTCGATGTTGTCGCACAGCGCCAGGTCCTGGTAGACCGTCGCGATGCCCAGGTTCTGGGCGTCGTGGGGCTTGCCGATGGAGACCGGGCGCCCTTCCCACTCGATGACACCTTCATCGATGGGGTGCACGCCGGCGATCGTCTTGACCAGCGTGGACTTTCCGGCACCGTTGTCGCCGACGAGGGCGACCACTTCACCGGAGTGGATCTCGAGTTCTACGTCGGTGAGGGCCTGAACGGCGCCGAACCGCTTCGAGACCCCTCGCAACGCCAGCACGGGCGCAGCGGACACATGAACCATCTCCTTCGCCGCCTGACCGGCGGGGATGTCGTGCAAAAAGAGCAGGAGCGGGGCGAATGGGGGAACGTTTCTGCCCGGCGCCCCGCCCAGTGGCGGGGATGAGTGGGCGGGACGCCGGTCAGGGATGGGGGGCCGCCTCGCGAGGAGGCGACGGGGGCCGCTACTTCAGGCCGGCTGCGGCGCAGGCCGCCGCGTACTTGTCGGAGCAGATCTCGTCGACCGAGTAGACGCCGTCCTTGACGACGGTGTCCTTGATATTGGCCTTGGTCAGCGAGATGACCGGGATCAGCACGGAGGGAACGCCCTTGGTGGTGGGGCTGTCGACCGTGGACGTGGTGCCCTCGGGCTTGCCGCCCTTGGCGAGGGCGACGGCCATCTTCGCGGCGGCCTCGGCCTCGGGGGCGTACGGCTTGTAGACGCTCATGAACTGCTCGCCCGCGACGATGCGCTGCACGCCGGCGAGTTCGGCGTCCTGGCCGGTGACGGGGGGCAGCGGGGAGACGCCGGCGGCCTTGAGGGCGGTGATGATGCCGCCCGCCATGCCGTCGTTGGCCGAGTAGACGCCGATGACCTTGTCCTTGCCGAGCGCGGAGAGCGCGGCCGCCATGTTGGTGTTGGCGTTCTCCGGCTTCCACTCGACGGTGTCGTACTCCTTGCCGACGTTCACCTTGCCGTCGAGCACGGAGTGCGCACCGGACTTGAAGAGCTTGGCGTTCGGGTCGGTGACCGAACCGTTCATCATGACGATCTGGCCGTCCTTGGCCTTGTCGCCCAGGGCCTCCAGCAGGGCCTTGCCCTGGACCTTGCCGACCTCTTCGTTGTCGAAGGAGGTGTAGGCGTCGATCGGGCCCTCGGCCAGGCGGTCGTAGGAGACGACCGGGATGCCGGCCTCCTTCGCCTTCTTGACCGAGCCGGCGATGGCCTTGGAGTCCACCGCGTCGATGATCAGGACGTCCACCTTGTTGGTGATCATCGTGTCGACCTGGGAGTTCTGCGTGGTCGCGTCCTGCTTGGCGTTGGCGTAGACGACCTCGCCCTTGCCGCCGGTGAGCTCGGCGACCTTCTTCTCGATGAGCGGCTTGTCGAACTTCTCGTAACGCGCGGTCTGGTTCTCCGGCAGGAGCAGACCGACCTTGATCGCGTCGCCCTTGGCAGCGCCGGAGGACTCCTTGGTCTTGTCGCCGGCCTCCTTGGCACTGCCACAAGCGGCGAGGGAAACGGCCATGGCGCCGGCGGCAACGGCTACAGCGGCTCTGCGCATACGCGTGTTCATTACTTGAACCTCCCTGACGAGGCCGCTACGCCGCGGCCGAGGTGGATGTGAGTCAACCCCGGCCGCGTTTTGCCGTCAAGGAGTGAATTCTTAACGAGATGACAACGGTGCCATTCGTTATCTACCTGAAGACAAGACGGCGGGAGCTCGCACTCCACTTCCATGATCTGACAAAAGTGTCGAATCGCCCATCTCGCTGAGTACGAGTGCCAGTGCGCCCAGCACTTCGGCGCGCCCTCCGAGGTTCCCCGTCAGCACCGACAACTGCCGGGCCGCACTGGGGATCGCGTACCTCCCGACCGATTCGCGGATGGGGGCGAGCACGAGCTCACCGGCCTCCGCCAGCGAGCCGCCCAGCACCACCCGGCTCGGGTTCAGCAGGTTGCACAGACTGGCCACGCCGCTGCCGATGTGCCGGCCCACGTCCGTGATCACCCGGCGGCAGCCCGGGTCCCCCTCGCGGGCCAGCTCGACCACCCGCTCCATCGTCAACTCCGGGCCGTGCGTGCCCTGGAGCAGCGGCAGCACGTACCGGGCGGCGGCGAAGGTCTCCAGGCAGCCGCGGTTGCCGCAGCGGCAGACGGGGCCCGATTCGTCCAGGGTGATGTGCCCGATCTCGCCCGCCGTGCCGCCCGGTCCGCGGTAGATCTGGCCGTTGATCACGAGGCCTGCGCCGACGCCGCTGGCCACCTTGATGTAGGCGAGGTCCTTTACTCCCCGCCCGCTCCCCCAAACGAGTTCGCCGAGGGCGCCGAGGTTCGCGTCGTTGTCCACGTACACGGGCACCCCGAGGCGCTGCGAGAGCTCCTGACGGGGGTTGATGCCCGCCCAGCCCGGCAGGATCGCCGTCGAGCCCAGGGTCCCCGACTCCACGTCGATCGGTCCGGGCACGCCGAGCCCGACGCCGATGACCTTCTCCAGGCCCACCCCGATGTCCGCGATCAGCCGTCCGACCAGGGCTTCGGCCCGGTCGAAGCCGTCCGCCCAGGATGCGTCGACGTCCAGCGGCTCGGACTCCTCGGCCAGCACCTGGTGGGCGAGGTTCCCCACCGCCACCCGCAGGTGGGTGTGGCCGAAGTCCACACCGATGACGATGCCGGCGTCACCGCTGAGCGAGACGCTGCGCGCGCGGCGGCCGCCGGCCGACGTATCGGTGACCTCGACGGTCCCGCCGTCCTTCAGCTCCCGGACGATGTTGGAGACCGTGGCCGCCGACAGTCCGGTGGCGCGGGCGATCTCCGCCTGGGTCAGCGATCCAGCGAGCCGCACCGCCCGCACGACCCGTTCGAGATTCGCGCGATGCAGTGACGACTGCGATCCGGGAGTCTGCACGACTCATCCACTCCTGCCCATTAGCGACGGCCAGCCGTCGCCCCCCGGCCGGGGCACGTCACGGCTTCACGCTCCGAGACCCCGGCATCTCTCCAACTTGTGAACCTTAAGTCGAGCCTTTGCGCTTCCACACGTCAAGAGGCTGACACGGCATGAACCGCCCACTACCGACCCAAAGGGGGAGAGAAGCGGCCCCTGGATCGTGCTACGGTCGCCGAGACGCCGATCATCTGCGGCCATTCCGGCCGGATCGGGCGTCTCGCTATGACCGCGCTATGCAAGGAGGTGTTCGGGATGAGTCCCGATCGAAGTCCTTGCAGCGCTCCCGTCGGCTGACCTTGTGACCGGCTGACCTTTCTCCGAGTGCCCGCGGCAGCGGCGGACCGCTGCCCCGTGCGCGCTTGCGCTGCTTACTTCCACGTTCCCTTCCTTCCGCATGCCCTGCCAACTCCGCCGGGCGTGCGTCATCCATGCCCATCGGCGTGCCCGCGTCCCCTCGGGCCGTTCCGCGCCGACCCATGATCACTCCACGTGACCGCTCGGCTTCGCGCTGCCCGGACACCGTGGAGGGAGGTATTCGTCATGACCATGCTCACCCCCCGTACTCCGGCCAAGCTCGCACCGCCGGGCCGGTCCCGGCGCGAGCGCAAGGCCGCCGAGCTGGAGTCCCGTACCCGGCTCGTCGGCGAGCGCCTCACCGCGATCAGCGCCCGCTCCGGCGTCCAGGTCCTGCAGGAGGTGGACGCCTCGACGGCCGGCCTCACCCACGCCGAGGCCGCACTGCGCCTGGAGCGCCACGGCCCGAACGTCGTCGCCCAGGAGCGCGCGCCCCGCTGGTACGTCCAGCTGGCGAAGGCCTTCTGGAACCCCTTCATCGCCGTCCTGGCCTTCCTGGCCGCCGTCATGTACTGGCAGGACCCCGAGGATCCGGGCGTCGTCATCCTCTCCGTGATGGTGGGGATCAGCGGGCTGCTGCGCTTCTGGCAGGAGTTCCGCTCGGGCCGCGCCGCAGATGCGCTGAAGCAGCTCGTCACCACCACCTGCGCGGTGCAGCGCAGGGCCGGCAGCGGCTCCGCGCCCACCACGTTCGAGGTACCCATGGACCAGGTGGTCCCGGGCGACGTGGTCAAGCTGGCGGCAGGCGACCTGATCCCGGCCGACCTGCGGATCGTCACCGCCAAGGACCTGAGCGTCGCGCAGGCGGCCCTGTCCGGCGAGTCCCTGCCGGTGGCGAAGGCCGACACCCGCGCACCGGACCTCGGCCGGCCGGACACCACCGACCCGGTGGAGGCCGACAACCTGGCCCTGATGGGCACCTCGGTCACCTCCGGCACCGCCACCGGGGTCGTCGTCGCCACCGGCGCCGACACCTACTTCGGCTCGATGGCGGGCTCGCTGGTCGGCGAGCGCCCGCAGACCAACTTCGACACCGGCGTGCGCAGGGTCAGCTTCCTGCTGATCCGCTTCATGCTGGTGATGGTCCCGGTCGTCTTCATGATCAACGGCTTCACGAAGGGCGACTGGGACGAGGCCTTCCTCTTCGGCATCGCCGTCGCCGTCGGGCTGACCCCCGAGATGCTGCCGATGGTCGTCTCCGCCAACCTGGCGCGCGGCGCGGTCGCCATGTCCAGGCGCAAGGTGGTCGTCAAGCGGCTCAACGCCATCCAGAACCTGGGCGCGATGGACGTGCTCTGCACGGACAAGACCGGCACCCTCACCGAGGACCGGATCGTCCTGGACCGGTACCTGGACGTGCACGGCCAGGAGGACGGCGAGGTCCTGGAGTACGGCTACCTCAACTCGCACTTCCAGACCGGCCTGAAGAACCTGATGGACCGGGCCGTCATCGACCGCGTGGACGAGGCCGAGGAGGTTGTCGTCGACGCACGGTTCTCGATGGTCGACGAGATCCCCTTCGACTTCGCCCGGCGCAGGATGACCGTGGTCCTGGACCGCAACAGCGTGGTGGGCGACTTCGGCCGCTCCGAACACATCATGATCACCAAGGGTGCCGTCGAGGAGGTCCTGGACCTCTGCACGCACATGACGGACCGCGGCCAGGGGGTCCCCCCGGCCGAAGGCTGGGGGAGGGTCGAGCTCACCGAGCAGCTGCGGTGGCACGTCACCCGGATCGCCGAGGACAACAACCGGCAGGGCCTGCGGGTCCTCGCCGTCGCCACCCGCACGATCGACACCCCGCGCGAGACCTACTCGGTCGCGGACGAGGACCGGCTCACCCTCGTCGGCTTCCTGGCCTTCCTCGACCCGCCGAAGGCGGACGCCGCCCGGGCCCTGCAGGGTCTGTCCGACAAGGGCATCGCGGTGAAGGTCGTCACCGGCGACAACGAGCTCGTGGCCGCCCGGGTCTGCGCCGACGTCGGCATCGATGTCGGGCAGGTGGTGCCGGGCTCCGCGACCGACGGCCTGGGCGACACCGAACTGCGCGCGCTGGCCGTCCGTACGACGGTCTTCGCCAAGGTCAATCCGGTCCAGAAGGCCCGGATCGTACGGGCCCTGCAGGCGGAGGGACACACCGTCGGGTTCCTCGGCGACGGCATCAACGACGCGGCCGCTCTCCGGGACGCCGACGTCGGCATCTCGGTGGACACCGCCGTGGACATCGCCAAGGAGTCGGCGGACATCATCCTGCTGGAGAAGGACCTGACCGTCCTGGAGCAGGGTGTCGTCCAGGGCCGGACCACCTTCGGCAACACGGTCAAGTACATCAAGATGACCGCGTCGTCGAACTTCGGCAACGTCTTCTCGGTCCTGGTGGCGAGCGCCTTCATCCCCTTCCAGCCGATGCTCGCGATCATGCTGCTGGTCCAGAACCTCGTCTACGACATCTCGCAGCTGGCGACCCCGTGGGACCGGATGGACGAGGAGTACCTGAGGAAGCCCCGCAACTGGGACGCCAAGGGCATCGGCCGCTTCATGGTCACCATCGGTCCGGTCAGCTCGATCTTCGACATCTCGATGTTCCTGATCATGTGGCACGTGTTCGAGGCCAACAGCACGGCGAGCCAGTCCCTCTTCCAGTCCGGCTGGTTCATCGAGGGCCTGCTCTCGCAGACCCTGATCGTCCACATGATCCGCACCCGGAAGATCCCCTTCATCCAGTCCCGCGCCTCCTGGCCGGTGATGGTGATGACCGTCCTCGCGGTGCTGACCGGGCTCTGGCTGCCCTTCTCGCCGCTGGCGCCCTCGCTGGGCTTCGTGGCCCTGCCGGCGAGCTACTTCCCGTGGCTGATCGGCGTACTGCTCGCGTACTGCACGCTCACGCAGCTGGTGAAGACCTGGTACATCCGCAAGTTCAACACCTGGCTGTAGGGGCCTGAACGCAGGAGCCACCCCGTGGTGCGGTCGCGCCCGGGACGGGCGGGGGCGAAGAATGAATTGAACACGTTCAGCCCGGCTGGCACTATGGATCCGGACGCCGCCGGCCGGGCCGGCGCGTTCGTCCGTCACGCCGCGAGGGGGGATCGAGCGTGCATCAGAAACGTTCCTACGGCAGGGTTCTGCTGGTCTCGACGCTGGTGGGGAACCTGGAGGTGGCGCTCGCCGTCGTGGTGGCGGTGCTGTACGCCCAGACGCAGCCGCCGCCGGACACGCCACCCGACCACACCGCCATCACGGGGGCCGTGTTCTCGGCCTGGCCCCTCGTCGCCGTCATCGCCTTCCTGCTGTCGCTGGTCCTCGTGCTGCCGGCGGTCGCACTGGCCGACCTCCTCGGGCGCCTGCTCGGCCGGCACGCGCCATGGTGGTCGGCGCCGCTGATGGTGGCGGTCCTGCTCGCGCTGCCCGTCTTCGGCTTCTCGGCGTACAACGACGTGCCCACGCGATCCACGCTGATCTTCTGGGCCTGCGCCACCGCCTCGCTCTCGCTGGGCGCGCTGACCGCCCTGCCCAGGCGTGAGGGACTGCTGCGGCGGGTGGCGCTGGGGGGCACGGCGGTGGTGGCGGGCACGGGCCTGCTCGGCGCTCTCGGACTCACCGCCGGCCTGCTGCCCGCGTACGAGCCGCCGAGGATCGGACCGCAGACCATGCCCGGCACCTGGACCGACCACACGAGCGGAACGCTGGTCTTCACCCCGGACGGCCGGGTCACGGCGTCCGGCGTCGGCCTGCACCGCTCCGGCGAGCACCCCAGCGGCCCGTCGCGGCGGTGTTCGGGCTCGGGGACCTGGTCGTACGAGAGCGGGCGGGACGCCCGGTCCCAGGAGGTCCGCGTACGGATCCCCGAGTGCCCGTGGCCGGCCTGGGCCGTCGACGGCACCGCCCGGGAGCCCCGGATCAGCCAGAACGTCGGCGACCCGGGCTCCCGGAGGCTGTACAGGCTGCGGAAGACCTCCGGCGGCTCCTGAGGCCGGAGACCGGGGGCCGGAGCCGCTACTTCAGCGTCGCCGAGGTGAGGCCGGCCTGGATCTGGCGCTGGAAGGAGAGGTAGACCACCAGCATCGGGATCATCGCGATGGTGACACCGGCGAAGAGGACGGGCAGGTCGGTCTCGTACCCCTGTTGCTGCTGGAGCTGGATCAGGCCCTGGGTGAGCAGGTAGCGCTCGGGGTCCGAGCCGGTCTGGGGCTGCATCAGCACCGAGGGCAGGATGTACTGGTTCCACTGGCCCAGGATGTTGAATATCCCGACGCTGATCAGGCCGGGCTTGGCCATCGGCACCATCACCTGGAAGAAGATCCGGGTGTCCGAGGCCCCGTCGATCACCGCCGCCTCGTGCACCGCCGTCGGCAGCGTCCGGAAGAACGAGTGCATGAAGAAGACGGTGAACGGCATCGAGTACGCGACGTACACGAGGATCAGGCCCTGGTACGTGTTCAGCATGTCGAACCGCTTGACCATGAAGAACAGCGGGACGAGCGCGAGGAAGACGGGGAACATCGCCCCGCTGACGAAGAAGTAGTAGACGAACCGGTTCCCCGGGAAGGGGTAGCGGGCCAGTACGTACGCCGCCATCGAGCCGAGCAGCATCGTCAGCGGGACCGAGAACACCATCACGATCAGGGTGTTCGCGAAGTAGTCGCCGATGCCCTTGTCCCAGGCGCGGCCGAAGGCGTCGAGGTTCCAGTTGGAGGGCCAGCTGAGGGCCGATCCGCCGATCTGCGCGTCGGTCTTGAAGGAGCCGAGCGCCAGCCAGATCAGGGGCAGGACGATCAGTACGGCCCAGACGGCGAGGAAGCCGTGGGAGAAGACGTTGAGGACCATGCCCTCGGAGCTCTTCGCGCCCCGTTCGCCGCTCGGTCCGGCTCCCCCGGACCGCTCCGCGGCTGCTTCGCCCGGAGCCTTGATCACTGTGGTCATGAGGGTCTCCCGCTCAGAACTCGATGCGCTCGCGGCGGGTGGCGCGCAGCGTGATGACGGAAAGGATCATGGTGAGGACGAGCATGACCACGCCCATGGCGCAGGCGTAGCCGCTCTTGCCGAAGTAGAGGAAGTTCCTCATCAGCACCGTCGCCATGACCTCGCTGTGGTGGTCGGGGCCGCCGCCGAACTGGCCCGAGGTCATGGTCGACACCAGGACGAACATGTCCATCGCGGCGATGCCCAGGTAGACCGCGGAGGTCTGCACAGAGTCCCACAGCAGGGGCAGGGTGACCTTGAAGAAGGTCTGGGCGCGCCCGGCCCCGTCGAGCAGGGCGGCCTCGTAGATGTCCTTGGGGACGGACTGCATGGCCGCCGAGAACAGGACGAGGTAGAAGCCGACGCCGTGCCAGACGACGACCAGGAGCAGGCACCACAGCACGAGCCGCGGTTCGTTGAGCCATTCGACCGGATGCTGCCGGTCGACCAGGCCGAGGCGGATGAGGACGCCGTTGAGCAGGCCGCCCTCGTCGGTGCGGTACACGGCGCCGAAGAGCACCGCGAGGATGGCGAGGGAGAGGACCTGCGGGAAGAAGTAGACGATCTTGTAGAAGCCCGATCCCCGTACGCCCTGCACCCCGCCGGCCCCGCCCCGCCCGCCCGCGTTCACCATGAAGGCGAAGAAGAGGGCGAGCAGGATGGTGACCACCGGGACGAACACCAGGAGCAGCAGGTTGTTCCACAGGGCGCCGCGGAAGACCTCGTCCTTCATCAGGGCCGTGTAGTTGTCCACCCCGACGAAATCGAAGGTCGGTGACTGGCCCGTCCAGTTGGTGAAGGAGTAGCCGAACGTCTGTACGTACGGCCAGATGACGAAGGTCAGGTACAGCGCGAGGGGTGCGAGGAGGAAGCCGGCGATGAAGCCGCCCCGTCCCCTGCCCTGGGCTACTTGGCTCATGGTGTCCGTCCCTGGAGTGCCCGGTGACCGGTGCCCGGTGGAGCGCGAGGTCAGCTGCGACGGTTGTTCTTGGCGTTCGGGTCCTGCGCCGCCTTGTTTACCGCAGCCTGGGCCCGCTTGATCCACTCCTTCGGCTGAATCCGCTTCGCCATCAGCTCATTGGACGCGTCCTGGATCGCCGTGTCCATTTCGCTGTACCAGTCGGGGTAAAGGTAGTTGAAGGTGTTGTCCCCCGCCGCCTTGAGCGCCCCCACGGCCGACTGGGTGCCCGGCCGTAGCTTCACGCTCGGGTCCACGCCGTCCTTGACCACGGTGAGCGAATTGGCCTGCTGGGCGAACATGGTCGACCATTCGCGGGACAGCATCGAACGGATGAACTCCAGGCCGCCCGCCTTGTTGGCCGCCTTCTCCGGGACGATGAAGGGCTCGCCGGCGCCGGCCCGGATGGCCTCGAGGGGCAGCTTGCTGTCGGCCAGCAGCGGGACCGGCAGGAACTGCATGTCGAAGTCTTCCGGCGTCTGCTTGAGCTGCTCGTTCTCCAGCCAGGAGCCGGAGGGGATGAAGGCCGCCTTGTACTGGTTCCAGGCGGTCTGGGACTCCGTGTGGGTCAGTCCGTTGGTGCCCGGGAGCAGCAGGTCCTTCTCGACGACCTCGTAGACGGCCTCGACGGCGGCGAGGGCCACCGCACTGCCCTCGAAGGCGTTCGGCTCCAGGTTGTCGATCGCCTTCACGGCGTCCAGACCGCCCTTCTTGGCGATCAGGTCCATGATGACGACGTTGATGTAGTAAGGGAACTTGCCCTGGTGCGCGAGGCCGCCGATGCCGGCCTCCTTGGCCTTCGTGCAGACGGCGAGGAACTCGTCCCAGGTCTTGGGGGCGGTCCAGCCCTTCTCCTTGAAGAGCTTGCCCGAGTACCAGAAGCCCCAGACGGTGTAGACGTAGTTGAGCGAGATGAACTTGCCGCCCTGCGTGCCCTGTTCGACGGTGCCCGCGATCAGCAGGTCACGGACCTTCTTGCTCGGGTCGTCGAGCGAGGGCGCGTCGAGCACCGGGGTGAGGTCGGCGAGCTGGTTGCTCTTGAAGAGCACGTCCAGCTTGATCCGCTGGGCGCCGGAGTTGTCGACGACATCCGGCGGGTTTCCGCCGTTGAAGCGCGTCTGGAGCTTTCCGGTGATCTCCTGGGTCCCGAGGTGGGAGCTGGTGGTGCCCCACTTCTTGTCGAAGGCGGCCTCCCAGGCCTTCGCGTAGTCGTCACCGAACCCGCCCTTGAAGACGACGACGTCCATCTTGCTGCCCTTCGAGACGCCGAAGGGGTTCTGCGCGCTCGTCGCGGCCTTGGACGGGCCGCTGGTGGATTCGCCGCCGCCGGACGCGCAGGCGGACAGGAAGCCCATCGTCGGCACGGTGATCAGGCCGAGTGCCGCAGAGCGCTTGATCAGATCACGGCGGCCGAGGCCCTCACCGGTGGATGCCATGCTCATGTCCTCGCCTTCGTCAGAAGTGTGAAGGACGCGGGAAATCACGGCAGTTGCCGTCCATGCGGACGACGCCGCAGTTCCCCGCTGTCCCCCGGGTCCGGGGCCGCTCCTACGAAGCGACCTGGACGGGCACAGGTATAGTCCACTTCCGCTCGCCTGAGCAAGATCGTGCACAAGGATGACCGCCAGCTTTTCCGAGTTGAGACCTGTCCGTCATCTGGCACCGCGTGACGAAAATGCGGAAGGGCCGTACCCCCGTGACGGGGATACGGCCCTATGGTGCCGATTCAGCGGAGAAGGGCTCCGCTTGGCGCGCCCTTAACCCCGGATGAGGTTCCGCAGGACGTACTGCATGATGCCGCCGTTGCGGTAGTAGTCCGCCTCGCCCGGCGTGTCGATGCGCACGACCGCGTCGAACTCCACACCGGTGTCGGTGGTGACCTTGACCGTGCGCGGGGTGGTGCCGTTGTTCAGCTCCTCCACACCGGTGAACGCGAAGGTCTCCTCGCCGGTCAGGCCCAGGGAGGCCGCGGTGGCACCCTCCGGGAACTGCAGCGGCAGGACGCCCATGCCGATCAGGTTGGAGCGGTGGATGCGCTCGTAGGACTCGGCGATGACGGCCTTGACGCCGAGCAGCGCGGTGCCCTTGGCCGCCCAGTCGCGGGACGAGCCGGAGCCGTACTCCTTGCCCGCCAGGATGACCAGCGGGATGCCGGCGGCCTGGTAGTTCTGCGAGGCGTCGTAGATGAAGGAGACCGGCGCGCCCTCGACCGTGAAGTCGCGGGTGAAGCCGCCCTCGGTGCCCGCGGCGATCTGGTTGCGCAGGCGGATGTTGGCGAACGTACCGCGGATCATGACCTCGTGGTTGCCGCGGCGGGAACCGTAGGAGTTGAAGTCGCGGCGCTCGACGCCGTGCTCGGTGAGGTACTTGCCGGCCGGGGTGTCGGCCTTGATCGCACCGGCCGGGGAGATGTGGTCGGTGGTGACCGAGTCGCCCAGCTTCGCCAGCACACGGGCGCCGGCGATGTCGGAGACCGGGGTGGTCTCCATCGTCATGCCCTCGAAGTAAGGGGGCTTGCGCACGTAGGTGGACTGCGGGTCCCACTCGAAGGTGTTGCCGGTCGGGATCGACAGGGCCTGCCACTGGGCGTCGCCCGCGAAGACGTCCTGGTAGGACTTGCTGAACATGTCCTCGCCGATCGCGTTCGCGACGACGTCGTTGACCTCGGCCTCGGAGGGCCAGATGTCCTTCAGGAAGACCGGGTTGCCCTCGGTGTCGATCCCGATGGCGTCCTTGGTGATGTCCACCTTCATGGAGCCCGCGATGGCGTACGCGACGACCAGCGGCGGGGAGGCCAGGTAGTTCATCTTGACGTCGGGGTTGATGCGGCCCTCGAAGTTGCGGTTGCCCGAGAGGACCGAGGTGACCGCCAGGTCGGCGTCGTTGATCGCCTTGGAGATCTCCTCCTCCAGCGGACCCGAGTTGCCGATGCAGGTGGTGCAGCCGTACCCGACGAGGTTGAAGCCCATCTTGTCGAGGTACGGGGTCAGGCCGGCCTTGTCGAAGTAGTCGGTGACGACCTTCGAGCCCGGGGCCAGGGTGGTCTTGACCCACGGCTTGCGGGCGAGGCCCTTCTCCACGGCCTTCTTCGCCACGAGGGCGGCCGCGACCATGACGTAGGGGTTCGAGGTGTTGGTGCACGAGGTGATCGCGGCGACGGTGACGGCGCCGTGGTCGATCTCGAAGGAGGTGCCGTCGGCCAGGGTCACCGCGGTGGGCTTGGTGGGCACACCGTTGGAGGACGCCGGGGCGTCGGACGCCGGGAAGGACTCCTTGCCGGCTTCCTCGTCGTCGGAGACGTAGTTGCGTACGTCGACGGCGAACTGCTCGGCGGCGTTGGCGAGGACGATGCGGTCCTGCGGCCGCTTCGGGCCGGCGATGGAGGGGACGACCGTGGAGAGGTCGAGCTCCAGCTTCTCGGAGAAGTCGGGCTCGGCGGCCGGGTCCAGCCACAGGCCCTGGGCCTTGGCGTACGCCTCGACGAGCGCGACCTGCTGGGCGTCGCGGCCGGTCAGGCGCAGGTACTTCAGGGTCTCGTCGTCGATCGGGAAGACCGCGGCGGTGGAGCCGAACTCCGGAGACATGTTGCCGATGGTGGCGCGGTTCGCCAGCGAGGTGGCGGCGACGCCCTCACCGTAGAACTCGACGAACTTGCCGACGACGCCGTGCTTGCGGAGCATCTCGGTGATGGTCAGCACGAGGTCGGTGGCGGTGGTGCCGGTCGGCAGCTCGCCGGTCAGCTTGAAGCCCACGACGCGCGGGATCAGCATGGAGACCGGCTGGCCGAGCATCGCGGCCTCGGCCTCGATGCCGCCGACGCCCCAGCCCAGCACGCCGAGGCCGTTGACCATGGTGGTGTGCGAGTCGGTGCCGACGAGGGTGTCGGGGTACGCCTGGCCGTTACGGACCATGACCGTGCGGGCCAGGTGCTCGATGTTGACCTGGTGGACGATGCCGGTGCCCGGGGGGACGACCTTGAAGTCGTCGAAGGCGGTCTGGCCCCAGCGCAGGAACTGGTAGCGCTCCTTGTTGCGGCCGTACTCCAGCTCGACGTTCTGCGCGAAGGCGTCCGGCGTGCCGAACTTGTCGGCGATGACGGAGTGGTCGATGACCATCTCGGCGGGCGAGAGCGGGTTGATCTTCGCCGGGTCGCCGCCGAGGGCCTTGACGGCCTCGCGCATGGTGGCGAGGTCCACCACGCAGGGAACGCCGGTGAAGTCCTGCATGATCACGCGGGCCGGCGTGAACTGGATCTCCTCGCTGGGCTGGGCCTGCGAGTCCCAGGAGCCGAGCGACCGGATGTGGGCGGCGGTGATGTTCGCGCCGTCCTCGGTACGGAGCAGGTTCTCCAGCAGGACCTTCAGGCTGTAGGGAAGGCGGGCGGAGCCCTCGACCTTGTCCAGCTTGAAGATCTCGTACGACTCGTCGCCCACCTGCAGCGTGCTGCGGGCGTCGAAGCTGTTCGCCGACACGACAGTCTCCTTCATGCATGAATTCGCGCGTATAACCGCAATCCTGCCGCCACGCCCCTTGGCCAATCCGCTAAGGTAGGGCTAAGTTAGGTAACCCTTACCAGCGGGGGCGGCTGCGGTACGCCTTCGGCAGATATCTCGATGTCGAGATAACTCTAGTACATGTCCGGGGGGAGGGACGAGGCGCGCACCCGCAGTCCTGCCGGGACCGTCAGCTGACCAGTCGATTCCGCATGCCCGGATTCGATCAGGTTGACCAGGACAGACACCGCAGAGGCGGCGATCCGCTCCGGATTCAGGGTGACGGTGGTCACGGCCGGTTCGGTCTCCGCGTACGCCGGATCCTCGCTGGCGCAGACCAGCAGCAGCCGGAGACCGTGGCGCTCGGCGGCGGCCAGCACCTGGCGGCCCCCCGGGTCGTACACGCAGTACACGGCGTCGGGCCGGTCCGCTCCGGCCAACGCGGGGTCGAAGGCGTGCCCGGCCGTGTCGTCCGGGTCGAAGGGGACCAGGAGCGGGGCCAGGCCGCGCTCCGCGCACCACTGTTCGTAGGCCGCGGTGACGGCCCCGGTGTAGAACTCGCGGCCGTAGCCCGAATGCAGTGCGATCCGCCGGGCGCCGGACGCCGCGAGATGGTCGAGCACCTCGCGGGTGGCGGCGGTGTGGTCGTTGTCCACCCAAACGTCCCCCGGCCAGGGGTCGGGCGGCCGCCCGTCGAAGACCACCGGCATGCCCCGCGCCCGCAGGGCCCTCAGCACCGGGTCGCCGGCCGGGCTGTCGAGCAGCAGCATCCCGTCCACGGCGAGCGTGTGCCACAGCGGCTCGGCGCCGCGGTCGGCGGGCAGGGTGGTCAGGGCGTACCCGTGCGCGTGCGCGGCCGAGGTCGCCGCGGTGAGCCAGCGGGAGAAGTAGGCGATCCCCGCGAAGTCCCAGGCGTCGCCGGCGTACGTGGTCACCGCGAGGCCGAGGCTGCGGGTGCGCGGGCCGCGGCGCGCTCCGTAGCCGAGCGCGCCCGCCACCTCGCGGACCCGTCTGCGGGTCGAACCCCCGAGGCGGCCGGTGCCGTTGAGCGCGTGCGAGACGGTCGCGGTGGAGACCTCGGCGGCGCGTGCGATGTCGGCGAGGGTCGGGCCGGGCGGGGGCGTGGGGCCCGGTGCGGGTGTCGGGCCGGACGGGAGGCCCGGTGCGGGTGTCGGGCCCGGCGCGGGTGTCGGGCCCGGCGCGGGTGGGTGCTCTGGCACGCGGCCATCGTACGGATTTCGTCGGCGGAGGCGGCTTCTGGTTAAGCGGTTAATCAAACAGTGTCCTGGCCACACCAACGTTTGGAGTGAGCATGACGTCTTCTCCTCTTTCCCGCCGGGGCCTCCTCGCGGCCGCCGGGGTCGCCGGCGTCGCCGGGGCGGCTGGCCTGCTGGGAGCCGCTCCGGCCGCCGCCTCCCCGGCAGCCTCGGCCTCCCCCGCCACCGCCGGGCGGGGGTCGGCGGCCCTGGTGGTCCACAACGCCTCGGTGTTCACCGGGACCGGCGGCCGGGCACCCGTCGAGGCCGTCGCGGTCGGCCGGGACGGCAGGATCCTGGCCACCGGCACCGACGCGGCGGTACGCCGGCACGTGGGCCGGGACACCGAGGTCGTCGACGCCCGCCGCAGCACGGTGATGAGCGGCATCCACGACGGCCACGTCCACCCGCTCGGCGCGGGCGAACGCTCGCTGTCCCCCTCGCTGGGCGGCGCGGAGACCACCCCGGCCGAGCTCCAGGAGATCCTGACCGGCTTCCTCGCCGACACGGGCGGCGCGGGCGCGGAGCCCGACCGCTGGCTGGTGGTCGAGGACTGGAACCCGGTCGGACTGCTCCCCGTGGGCACCCACCCGCACCACGCGGTGCTGGACGCGCTCCCGACCCGGCGGCCGATCGCCCTCGTCGGCGGCGACGGGCACAACCTGTGGGCCAATCAGCGGGCCCTGGACATCGCCGGGATCACGGCGGCCACGCCCGACCCGGTCGGCGGCAAGGTGGTGAAGGGTGCGGACGGCCGGCCGACGGGCGTCCTCAAGGACGACGCCCAGGGCCTGGTGCGGCGGCACATACCGGAACCCACCCGGGCCGAGCTGGTCGCGGCGTGCGCGAAGGTGCTGGAGCTGGCGGCCGCCTCCGGGGTCACGACGATGATGGACGCGCTGGTGGGACGGCACGAGCTGGAGCTGTACCAGGCCCTCTCGGCGGCGGGGAAGCTGCCGCAGCGGATCGTGCCGGCCATCCGGCTGGAGGCGGAGCAGACCAGGGACCCGGCGGGCGCGCTGGCGTACGCGCGGGGCCTGCGGCGGGAGTTCGAGGGGGTGCGGGGGCTCCGGTTTGGGATGATCAAGGTCTTCCTGGACGGGGTCATCGAGTACCCGGCGCAGACGGCCGCGCTGCTGGCGCCGTACCTCGACGGGAACGGCGGGCCGACCGGCAACCGGGGCGAGCTCTACACCTCGGCGGCGGACTACGGCCGGCTCGCCGCAGCCTTCAACGGGGCGGGCTGGCAGATGCACGCCCACGGACTCGGCGACCGTGCGGTGCGCACCGCTCTGGACGGATACGCGTACGCCAAGCGGGTGACGGGCCGACGGGACGCCCGCAACGCCGTGGCGCACCTGCAGCTCGTGGACCCGGCGGACCTGCGGCGCTTCGCGCAGCTGGGGGTCACTGCGTGCATGCAGCTCCAGTGGGCGGCGAAGGACACCTGGACGATGGAGGCGCTGCTTCCGTACATCGGCCCCGAGCGGCACCGGTGGATGTACCCGGCGCGGAGCCTGGAGAAGGCGGGGGCGCGGCTGTCGGGCGGCTCCGACTGGCCGGTGGACGCCCTCCAGGTGTGGAACCAGCTGCGGACGGCGATCGACCGGCAGGGCGCCTTCGGGGCGGGCCCGCTGTACCGCGAACTGGAGGGGCTCGGCCGGGACACGGTGCTGCGGATGCACACCTCGGGCACCGCGTGGCAGCTGCGCCAGGAGGGGCTGACGGGCACGGTGGAGCAGGGCAGGGCGGCGGACCTGGTGGTGCTGGACCGGGACGTGACGCGCTGCCCGGTGGCGGACATCAGCGGGACGGGGGTACGGATGACCCTGGTCGGCGGCCGGGTGGTGCACGACGCGGATTCGGCGTCGGGGAAAGCCGCGTCGGCGCGGGTGGCCGGCGCCGCCTCCGGCCCGCGCCCGGCCTCGTACGCGGCGGTGCACGCCGGGGGGCGCCACCACGCCTGCAAGCACTGAGCGGGGCGCCGCTGCCGGGGCCTGGCCTGCTGCGGCCGGCAGTGGCCTGCCGCGCCGGGGTCAGCCTGCTGCGAGGCCGTGCCGGGCGGCCCAGGCGTTGACGGCGGCGGCGATCTCCTCCGGCCGGTCCTCGGGGCAGAGGTGGGCGGCCGGGCCGCAGTACTCGGTTTCCAGCGCCGAGACGTTCTCCTCGCACCAGGCGACCGTTCCGGGGTCGGTCATGAGCGCCGGCGAGCCGTCGAAGGTGAGCAGCAGCTTGGGCACCTGCGGGCTGTCTGCCAGCCAGGCGTCGTACTTCTCCACGACGGCGTGCACGTCCGCCGGATCGCCGTCGATCGGCAGCGAACGGGCCCAGCGCAGCATGGGCAGCCGGCTCTCGCGGGTCGGGTAGGGGGCGGCGTAGACCGCGTGGTCATCCTCGCTCATCGGGTTCAGGACCGTCTGCCTGATGCTGTCCTCGATGAAGATGTTCCGGTCCAGGACCATCTCCTCCCCGACGCCCGGCGTGCGGAGGGCCTCGAACCGGACCCGCGCGGCGGGCGGGTACTGCTCCCAGCTCAGCGGCCGCACGATCGTCTCCATGAAGGCGATGCCGCGGACCCGCCCGGGGTGCCGGGCGGCCCGGTCGAAGGCGAGTGCGCCGCCCCAGTCCTGACCGACCAGCACCACCTCGTCGAGGCCGAGGGCGTCGAACCACGCGTCCAGGTAGCGGGCGTGGTCCTCGAAGCGGTACTCCCCGCCCGGCTTTCCGGAGCGGCCCATGCCGATGAGGTCGGGGGCCAGGACGCGGACCCCTCCCTCGATGCGGGGCAGGACGCCGCGCCAGAGGTGGGAGGAGGTCGGGTTGCCGTGCAGGAAGACGAAGGGCACACCGTGGGTGCCCGCGCCGCGGTCCTCGTAGTACATGGTCGAGTCGAGCACGTCGATCGTGGCCATGGAGACCCTTTCCGAATATCGTTCGGGCAACTAACGTTAGCGACACCAACGAAGCTATATCGTTAGTGGCACTAACGCAATGAGTACCATCGCCCCATGACCACGGAAGAGAACGGAACCCTCGTCCCCGCACGGCTGCGCGAGCTGCCCAGCCGACTGCTCGGACAGGCCTCCACCCACGCGCAGCGACTCGTAACCGAGGGACTGAGTGGGGCAGATGCCCGCAAATGGCACTACGCAGCCCTGGTCGCCCTGGAGGAATCCGGCCCGGCGAGTCAGGCCGGCCTGAGCGCCCGCACCGGCATCCACCGCAGCGACCTGGTCGCCGTCATCAACGAACTCGCCGCACGCGAACTGGTCGAACGGACCCCCGACCCCGAGGACCGCAGGCGCAACGTCATCACGGTCACGGCGCTCGGCAGGCGCCGGCTGCGCACCCTGGAGCAGATCCTCGACGCGGCCCAGGACGAGCTCCTGGCGCCGCTGTCCGCCCAGGAGCGGCAGCAGCTGGTGCGCCTGCTGGGCCGGATCGTCGAGCATCACGCCCACGGAGACCCCGCCATGGAGCCCGGAGACCGGTAACACCCTCTCAAATCACCCATTTGCCACACCCGGCGCGGGAGTCATCTCATATCTGAGATAGCGTGCCCCCATGGCAGACGACTACCTCGTACGCATCGGCAAGCTCATCCGTGACGCCCGGCAGCACCGGGGCTGGACACAGAGTCAGCTCGCGGACGCCCTCGGCACCAGCCAGAGCGCCGTGAACCGGATCGAGCGCGGCAACCAGAACATCAGCCTTGAGATGATCGCCCGGATCGGCGAAGCGCTCGACAGCGAAATCGTCTCCCTCGGCTACGCCGGCCCGATGCACCTGCGCGTGGTCGGCGGCCGCCGCCTGTCGGGTGCCATCGACGTCAAGACGAGCAAGAACGCGTGCGTCGCGCTGCTTTGTGCCTCACTGCTCAACAAGGGCCGTACGGTACTGCGGCGGGTGGCCCGCATCGAGGAGGTCTACCGCCTCCTGGAGGTCCTCAACTCCATCGGCGTGCGCACCCGTTGGATCAACGACGGCGTGGACCTGGAGCTGATCCCGCCCGCCCGCCTCGACATGGAGGCCATGGACGCGGACGCGGCCCGCCGGACCCGGAGCATC
Organism: Streptomyces sp. NBC_00029; assembly: GCF_045160505.1. Taxonomy (NCBI): domain Bacteria; kingdom Bacillati; phylum Actinomycetota; class Actinomycetes; order Kitasatosporales; family Streptomycetaceae; genus Streptomyces; species Streptomyces sp. NBC_00029. Next base: position 6,731,204 of record NZ_CP108292.1, on the reverse strand, counting down.
ATCATGTTCCTGGGTCCGCTGCTGCACCGGATGGAGACCTTCCGTCTGCCCTACGCGGGCGGCTGCGACCTCGGCACCCGCACCATCGAGCCGCACATGATCGCCCTGCGCCGCTTCGGCCTGGACATCACCGCGACCGAGGGCATCTACCACGCGAAGGTCGCCCCCGGAATCTCCCCGGACCGCCCGATCGTGCTGACCGAGCGCGGGGACACCGTCACCGAGAACGCGCTGCTGGCCGCCGCCCGGCACGACGGCGTCACCGTCATCCGCAACGCCTCCTCCAACTACATGGTCCAGGACCTGTGCTTCTTCCTGGAGGCGCTGGGCGTCCGGGTCGACGGCGTCGGCACCACGACGCTCACCGTGCACGGCGTGCCGAGCATCGACGTGGACGTGGACTACTCCCCCTCCGAGGACCCGGTCGAGGCGATGAGCCTGCTCGCCGCCGCGGTCGTCACGGAGTCGGAGCTCACCATCCGCCGGGTGCCGATCGAGTTCATGGAGATCGAGCTCGCGGTCCTGGAGGAGATGGGCCTGGACCACGACCGCTCGCCGGAGTACAACGCGGACAACGGCCGCACCCGCCTGGTCGACCTCACGGTCCGCCCCTCGAAGCTCGAAGCCCCGATCGACAAGATCCACCCCATGCCGTTCCCCGGGCTGAACATCGACAACGTCCCGTTCTTCGCGGCCATCGCCGCCGTGGCCCAGGGCCAGACCCTGATCCACGACTGGGTCTACGACAACCGGGCCATCTACCTGACGGACCTGAACCGCCTGGGCGGCCGCCTCCAGCTCCTGGACCCCCACCGCGTCCTGGTCGAGGGCCCCACCCGCTGGCGCGCGGCAGAAATGATGTGCCCCCCGGCCCTGCGCCCGGCCGTGGTCGTCCTCCTGGCGATGATGGCGGCGGAGGGCACCTCGGTCCTGCGCAACGTCTACGTGATCAACCGCGGCTACGAGGAACTGGCCGAGCGCCTCAACTCGGTGGGCGCCCAGATCGAGATCTTCCGCGACATCTGAGTCCGCCGCAGCCCGGACCGACCCCGCCTTCCCGGGCCGCCCGTGGGCCGTCTCCGGCGCCTCCGCCCCTGCGGAGACACCGAAGACGGCCCTCCGCGCACACGCCCGCGCGGCAGGCATGGGCCTCCCCGGGGTCCGGAGCGGCGGATCGGCGTCCATGTTGTGCGGTCGCTTTGTCGTGGCATCTCATTTCTTTTCAACAACCGGTTCCGGATTCAACTTTCTGGGTATCTTGGCGCCCCTCAAGGCATCCTCGGCACCCGGGAGTTCCCTATGACCATGCTGTCCGGCGGCAGGCGCTTCGGCGGCGCCCTTGCCGTTGTCGCCGCCGTTCTGTCGCTCGTCGCCTGCGATCCGGCCGCGCCGGCCGCCGGTACCCCGAGCGTCGGCGTCACGGCCACCGCCGGCGCCAGTCCCTCGGTCGCGCCGACCGGTCCCAGTCCCAGTCCGAGCGCCAGCGTCCCGCCCACCACGGCCGCGCCGACTTCTGCGGCCCCTGCCGTCGAGCGCACCACCAAGGCACCGGAAGCCGCCAAGCCCGCGCCGCCGGCTCCCACCCGCACCCGTACCCAGGCGCCCGCACCCGCGCCCACCAAGGCGGCCGCCGACTGCTATCCCCTCTCCAACGCCGGCAACTGCTACAAGGCCGGGCAGATATGCCGGAAGGCCGATGTCGGCACGTCCGGGCGCGACGCAGGAGGACGTACGATCCACTGCCGCAAGGACAGCAGCGTCGGTCAGCGCTGGGGCTACTGACCTCCCCGGGCCTACGCGGCCTGCGGGGTGAAGGGGTACAGCGCGTCCTTGCCCGGTTCGACGAGTCCGTAGGAGCTCTCCGGGACCTGGTTCCAGGCGCCCGGCAGGTCACCGAGGGGTTCCGACACGACCAGGCGGGTTTCGTCGGAGACTTCCTGGAGGAACGCCATGTCCGGGTGCAGCTTGCGCAGGGCGTCCACGCGGCTGCTGTAGAACAGCGACCTCGACGCGCCCTGGCTGGAGTAGCGGAAGGCCCACAGGCGTTCGCCGTCGCTGATGGCGAGCGTCATCTGGAGCGGGTACTCCACACCGTGCTCGTGGCCGACGCGCTCCACCACGCCCGCCATCCGGGCCACCGCGCCGGGCGGGTCCTCCTCCAGGCCCAGGGTGAGCGCCAGGTGGAACATCACCTCGGAGTCCGTCGTTCCCTCGACGTACGGGTACAGCTCGGGGTCGATGAGCAGCGTGAGGTCCCGCCGCATGCGGTGGAACTCGGCTATCGACCCGTTGTGCATGAACATCCAGCGGCCGTGCCGGAAGGGGTGACAGTTCGTCTGCTGCACCGCCGTACCCGTCGACGCCCGGATGTGGGCGAAGAACAGCGGGGAGCGGACGTGGTCCGAGATCTCCCGCAGGTTCCGGTTGTTCCAGGCGGGACCGATCTCCCGCAGGATCGCCGGGGAGCCCGTCTCCTCCTCCGTGTACCACCCGACGCCGAACCCGTCGCCATTGGTCGTCTCCACACCCAGCTTGGAGTGCAGGCTCTGGTCGATCAGCGAGTGGGCCGGTTTGTAGAGGATGGTTTCGAGCAGCAGGGGTGTTCCCGAATACGCGAGCCATCGACACATGAGCGATCACCTCGGGGTGCGACGCACGGAAAGCCTTTCCATTGTGGCTTCACCCCTCACTGATCGCCACGCAGGCGGGAAGAACGTGATCAGGCCACTCTGCGGCCCGATCCGGCTGCCGTCCTCGCCATCTGCGGCGCCGGCACGGCAGAATCGGGCCTCCGTAGGACGAAGGGGCGGCCATGGCAGTGGGAACGAACTCCGGCGCGGACACGGGGACGGAGGTGCCCGGGCTGACCGGGGTGCCGTTGCTCGGGTCGCTGTTCGACCTGAAGTCCGACTCCCTCGGCACCTATCTGCGGGCCCAGCACCAGCACGGTGACCTGGTACGGATCTCGGCCGGCCCGCCCGGGATGCGGGCCGAGCTGTACTGCGTCTTCTCCCCCGCGGGCGCCCAGCAGGTGCTCGCCACCGACGCCGCCCGCTTCCGCAAGGACAACCGCTTCTACCAGGAGGTCCGGGAGTCCTTCGGCAACGGGCTGCTGACCAGTCAGGACGAGGACTACCTGCGCCAGCGGCGGCTCGTGCAGCCGCTGTTCACCCGGCGCCGGGTGGACGGTTACGCCGAGGCGATCGCCGCCGAGACCGCATCGGTCATCAGCGCCTGGGGCGGGGCCGTCGACGGTGTCGTCGACGTCTCGGACGAGATGATGCACCTCGCCCTGCGTGCCGTGGCCCGCATCCTCTTCGGCACCGATGTCGAGGCCACCGCCGATGTCGTGGCCGAATGCTTTCCGGTCATCACCGACTACGTGCTGCGCCGCGGCTACTCCCCCGCCAACATCCCGCGCCATTGGCCCACCCCCGGCAACCGGCGGGCGGCCGCCGCGATGGACGAGCTCTACGGGGTGTGCGACAGGATCATCGCGGAGCGTCGGCGCGCCGGGACCGGGACGGAGGCGGAGGCGGAGTCCGGAGCCGGAGCCGCCGGTGAGGACCTGCTGACGCTGCTCGCCGCCGCCAGGAGTTCGGACGACGGGGAGTTCGACGCCTCCGAGCTGCGCGACCAGGTGCTGATCTTCCTGCTCGCCGGGCACGAGACGACCGCCACCTCCCTCTGCTTCGCCCTGCACCTGCTGGCCCGCCATCCCGAGCAGCAGGACCGGGCCCGCGAGGAGATTTCCCGCGTGCTGGGCGACCGTACGCCCGGGGCCGCCGACCTGGAGCGGCTGCCGTACCTCACCCAGGTCCTCAAGGAGGCCATGCGGCTCTATCCGGCCGCGCCGGTCATCGGCCGCAAGGCCGTCGCCACCACCCGGATCGGGGAGCACACCATCCCCGCGGGCGCGGACGTGATCCTGGCGCCCTGGGTGACGCACCGCCACCCCGCCCACTGGCCGGACCCCGACCGCTTCGACCCCGAGCGCTTCTCACCCGAGGCGGAGGCGGGGCGTCCGCGGTACGCGTGGTTCCCCTTCGGCGGGGGACCGCGCGCCTGCATCGGGCAGCACTTCTCGATGCTGGAGTCGGTGATCGCGCTGGCGATGATCCTGCGGGCGTACGAGTTCGAAGCCGTGGACACCGAGATCCCGGTCGGCGCGGGGATCACCCTGCGGACGAACGGTCCGGCGCGGTGCCGGATCCGCCGCTCGGACGGGTAGCGGCCGGGCGTCCGGTCATGACGAACGGACGACGGAGACGGTTCCGGGCGGATTGTCCGTGGATATTGGGGTGCGGGCGGTCCGGAACCGGTCGTAGGGTCGGTCCACGTGGAACCACTCACCGAGAAACAGATCCGCTCGTCGTTCGTGAACAGCACCAAGGGCGAGGCGGCGCGGCTGCGGCTGCCCCTCGACTTCGCCGAACTGCCCTGGCAGGAGCTCGACTTCCTGGGGTGGGTGGACCCGGGCGCGCCCCTGCGGGCCCATCTGGTGCTGCGCGTACCGGCCCTCGGCCGCACCAGCGCGGTGAAGTCCAGCCTGTGCCAGATCTGCCTCACGGGTCACGCCTCCTCCGGGGTCACCCTGCTGGCAGCCCCGCTGGCGGGGGCCCGCGGCCGTGAGGGCAACACGGTCGGCACGTACATCTGCGCGGACCTCGCCTGCCCCCTCTACGTACGCGGCAAGCGGCAGCCGAAGCTGCGCGCCGGGCGGTACGAGGAGTCCCTCACGCTGGACGAGCGGCTCGCCCGCATGACGGACAACCTGGACGCCTTCGCTGCCCGCGTCACCGACACCGCGGCGTGACCCGCCGGCCCACCCAGAGGGCTGCCGTTGCCGCTTCCGTCGCCGCTGCCGCTACCGCTGCCGTCGCCGCCCGCGCCGTCAGCTGTGGTCGGCCGCCGGTGTGTGGTTGCCCTTGAGACGTTCCAGGTCCGAGGGGCGGACCTGGATGACGAACAGTGCGATCAGCGCCCCGACCAGCGTGAACAGTGCGGCCACGACGAAGGCCGAGCTTATGCCCGAGGTGAGGACCTGGTCGCTCCACGGCTTCGGGAGCTGCCCGGTGCGCTGGAAGAAGGCCTTCTGCACCGGGCCGGCCGTGCTGAGGAACTCCGGTATCTGCTCCTTGGCCTCGTTGCGGCTGGACGTGCCGTAGACGGTCACCAGGATCGACAGGCCCAGTGAGCCGCCCACCTGCTGCATCGTGTTCAGCAGGCCGGACGCCGCGCCCGACTCCCGGTCGGTGACGTTGGACAGGGCCATCAGCGTCAGCGAGACGAACTGCAGGCCCATGCCCAGGGCGAAGAGCAGCATCGGGCCCAGGATGCTGCCGAGGTACGTCGAGTCGACGTCGGTCTGCGTCAGCCAGGCGAGGCCGGCCGCCGAGGACAGCGCGCCGGTGACCATGAAGGGCTTGGGGCCGAACTTCGGCAGCAGTTTCGCAGTGATCGCGGCGCCCACGGCGATCACGGCACTGACCGGCAGGAAGGCGAGGCCGGCCTGGATCGGGCTGAAGCCCAGCACGATCTGCACGAAGAGGGTCAGGAAGAAGAACATGCCGAAGATCGCGCAGGCGAGCATGAGCATGATGCCGTAGGTCCCGGCCCGGTTGCGGTCGGCGAACATGTGCAGCGGGGTGATCGGTTGCGGCGAGCGCCGTTCGTTGAGGATGAAGAGGGTCAGCAGGACCACGGCGGCGCCGAAGGATCCGAGGGTGACCGGGTCGCGCCAGCCCTCCTGGGATGCCCGGATGAAGCCGTAGACGAGCGAGACCATGCCCAGGGTGGACAGCAGCGCGCCGGCGAAGTCGAAGTGGCCCGGGTGGCGTTCGGACTCGCGCAGGACCTTCGTGGCGAGGACCGCGATCACGATGGCGATGGGGACGTTGACGAAGAGCACCCAGCGCCAGTCGAGCCATTCGACGAGGATGCCGCCCGCGAGGAGTCCGATGGCGCCGCCGGCGGCCGAGACCCCGGCGAACACGCCGAACGCCCGGTTGCGGGCGGGTCCCTCGCGGAAGGTGGTGGTGATCAGGGCGAGGGAGGTGGGCGAGGCGATGGCGCCGCCGACGCCCTGGAGGGCGCGTGCGGCCATCAACTGGCCTTCGTTCTGGGCGAGTCCGCCGAGGAGGGAAGCCAGTCCGAAGAGCAGGACACCGAAGATGAAGACGCGTTTGCGGCCGAGGATGTCGCCGGTGCGGCCGCCGAGGAGCAGCAGGCCGCCGAAGGCCAGCGTGTAGGCGTTGACGACCCAGGAAAGGCTCTCCGTCGAGAAGTCGAGAGCGGTCTGGATGTGCGGCAGCGCGATGTTCACGATCGTGATGTCGAGAACCACCATGAGTTGGCAGGAGGCGATGACGAACAGGGCGAGTCCGCTGCTTGCCCGGACCTTGCCGTCGGTCCCGTTGTTGCCAGGCGATGCGTTCGGGTCCACCTTTTCGACGCTAAGCCCGTGCCCCAGGGGTCACCACTCGAACAGCCTAGTGGGGGTGACATTTCACATGTCACACTACGATCATGGATGACTTCCTCAGGCTCTCCGCGAGCACGGCCCGCTTCACCCACGGCGCCCCGCGCGCGTTCTCCTTCGGGGACGACGGCCGGCTGCTCTGGTTCCTCCGCTCGACCGGCCCCACCGACGCCTTCGACAGCCTCTGGGTGCTCGACACCGCCACCGGCGCCGAGACCCGGCTCGCCGATCCCCGCGAACTGTGCCCCGAGCCTGGGCCCCTGCCGGTCGCCGAGCGCCGGCTCCGCGAGCGGACCCGGCTCGTCGCCGCCGGAATCGGCTCGTACGCCCTCTCCGGCGACGGACTGCACGCCGTCTTCGCCCTGTACGGGCGGCTCTTCGAGGTCACCGCCGGCAAAGCCGGAACGCCCGAGGAGATCCCGGCCGCCGGTCCCGCCCTGGACCCGCGGCCGAACGCCGACGGCTCGCGCACCGCATACGTCGCCGACGACGTCCTGTACGTCGTCCCGGGCGGCCGGGTCAGCCCCGACGACGGGGCCCGCTGGGGCCTCGCCGAGTTCGCCGCCGCCGAGGAGCTGGGCCGCACCCGGGGCCACTGGTGGTCCCCCGACGGGGTCACCCTGCTGGCCGCCCGCGTCGACGAATCCGCCCTCCAGCGGCGCTGGTTCGCCGACCCGGCACACCCCGAGCTCCCGGCCGAGGACTTCGCGTACCCCGAGGCCGGCGGGCCCAACGCCGACGTCCAGCTGTGGGTGCTCGGCGAGGGCGGGGCCCGGACACGGCTCGACTGGGACGCCGGGGCCTTCCCGTACGTGAGCGACGCGGGCTGGGAGTCCGCCACCGAGATCCTGCTCACCGTCCAGGACCGGCTCCAGCGATGCGTCCTGCTGCTCTCCGCCGACCCGGCCACCGGCCGCACCACCGAACTGTCCCGCACCACCCACCCGCAGTGGGTGGACCCGCTGGTCCCCGGCACTCCGGCCCGCCTCGCCGACGGGCGGATGCTCACCGCCGCCGACACCCCGGGCGGCGCCGCCCGCGCCCTCGCGGTGGACGGCGAGCTGCTCACCGGCGACGGGATCCAGGTCCGCTGCGTGGCCGGGGTCCACGAGGGCCGGCTGCTGATCGAGGCGGGCCTGCGCGACCCGTCCGAGCAGCAGGTGCTGCTGCTGGACCCGGCCACCGGGGAGCTGACCCCGCTCGCCGACGGGCCCGGGGTGCACACCGTGTCCGCGGCGGCCGGGACCCTGCTGCTGACCTCGGCCGGGCCCGACGGGGTACGCCGCACCGTACGCACCCCCGACGGGCGGGAGCTGTCCCCCGCCGACCTGTCCGAGCCACTGCCCTACCGGGTGGACGCGATCCTGGAGCGGGTCACCGAACACGGCGTCCCCACCGCCCTCGTACTGCCCCGCGACCACGTCCCCGGCCGGCGGCTACCGGTCCTGGTCGACGGCTACGGCGGCCCCGGCGCGCAGGACATCACCGCCGATCCGCGCCGCCGCCAGCACCGCCAGTGGTGGGCCGACCAGGGCTTCGCGGTGGTGACCGTCGACAACCGCGGCACCCCGTACGTCTCCCCCGCCCACACCCACGCCATGTACCGCGGCTTCTCCGAGGTCACCCTCGACGACCAGGTCGCGGCCCTCCACGCGCTCGCCGCCCGCCACACCGACCTCGACCTCGGCCGGGTCGGGGTGCGCGGCTGGTCGTACGGCGGCTACCTCGCGGCCATGGCCGTACTGCGCCGCCCGGACGTCTTCCACGCGGCGGCGGCCGGGGCCGCGCCGACCGACTTCCGGCACTACGACACCGCGTACACCGAGCGGTACCTGGGCCTCCCGCAGGATCACCCGGAGGTCTACGAGCGGGACTCCCTCGTCCCCGACGCCCCGAAGCTCTCCCGCCCCCTGCTGCTGATCACGGGCCTCGCCGACGACAACGTCCACCCGTCGCACACCCTGCGCCTCTCGCAGGCGCTGACGGACGCGGGCCGCCCGCACCAGCTCCTGGCGCTGCCCGGCGTCACGCACATGACCCCGGGCGGCACCCGGGAGAAGCTGATGGCCCTGGAACTGGAGTTCTTCCGCCGCGAACTGGCCTGAGCGCCGTCCCCTGCGCCCCGCCGGCCTCGGCACCGGCGGGGCGTGCCCGGCCGGGCGGTCAGGGCTGCGGGGCGAAGACCATCCGGATCAGCGCGGTGAGGACCAGAGCCGTCACGGGCGCGTACCACCAGCGACCGAGCCGGCCCGTGTTCACACAGACCGCCGTGACCGCGACGGCCAGGAGCTCCACCGACAGGCTGAGCACGCCCATCAGACGGACGGTCTGCGTCACCGACCGGTCCCAGGGTCCCTCGGACTCGGTGAGCAGCGCGTTGTAAAGGAAGAAGCCCGCCACGGTGTGCAGCGCCAGCAGGACGACCGCCCCCGCGGCCGCCGCCACCCGATGGCGTCGGGTGGGCCCCGGTACTGCCTGCTCAGTCATTCAGCGCCCGCCTCGCGTCCTCGATGTTCACGCCAAAGCCACGACCGTAGCCCTGGGCATCGTCCGTACGCCAGCCCGGGCCGCCGTTGTACCGGGCCGCCAGTTCCTGGTACTGCGCAGGGGTCATCTGGTCGGCGGGTACGTTCGCGAACGAGCTCTCCGCCTTGAGCTGGGCAAGGTACTCGGAGGCGATGTAGATGTTCGTCGACGGGTTCTGCGTGGCCTCCTGGATCTCGTCCCGCTGGTCCGGCGTGAGGTTCTCCGGATCGTAGCCGAGCACCTCCGCGGAGCGGCGCAGCTGGATGGCGATCGGCCCCATGGACGTCTGGTCAGCCTCACCCGCCAGTCCGATCTGCTCCGCCACCCACTGGAACTCGGGCCAGACCTCGTGCTGGTTCCGCCGGTAGTTCACCGCCATGTTGTCGGCCCACTTGGGGTCGCCCTGCACCTCCTGCCAGGCGATGCCCGCGATCATGTCGGCGGGCAGGCCCGTGTACGCGGCCGCGTCGCGGATGTGCGCGCGGTTGGTGTGGATCCACTCGCGCCGATCCTCGTCCGAATCCGACGGACCCCACTTGTTCTGGTCCATGGCGGGCGGCAGTCCGTCCAGCCGGGACCGGATCTCCCGGAGCTTGGGGGACACCGTCTCACTGCCGACGTTGTGGGCGATGCCGTCGACCCGGGGGCCGGCGCCGGGGAGCGCCGCGTTGGGGTCGTGTGCGGCCTCTCCCACCTCCTGCCTCAACGCGGGCATCCCGGCGAGGAGCACCGAAGGGTGCGGCAGGTCGCCCCGGAAGTCGGGCAAGTCGCGCTGGGCCTTGCCGAGTTGGGCTACGCACGTGGTGCGCGCCTCGTGCTCGATGCGTTCGGCGTCGCCGAAGGCGTGCTTCGCCCCGTTGTACTGCTGCTCCGCCTCGTCACGGATCTCGTCGACGTCGACCGTGATCTCCGCCAGCCAGTCGAGGATCCCGGTGCGCTTGCGGAGGTCCTCCCACTGCCTCATCGGCTCGGCCCGCTGCGCGGTTTCGGTCACCGGACTCGCCACCCGCGCCATGACCCTGGACAGGGCGCGCTCGCTCGACAGACCGCTCTCGTAGCGACCTTTGGCCCGGCCTACCGCCTCGGCGTAGTCCACGAGCGCGGCATGGACACTCCGGAAGGCGCCCGACAGGGCGGTGGCCAGCTTCTCGGCCTCGCCCAGCCGCTTGACATAGAGCTCTTCGGCGTCACTCACCCAGTAGGTGCGCGTCGCTTTGAGGAAGGCCGAGTCGGCGGAGTCCAGCAGCAGGTGGAGCCTGCGGTACTCCTGGGCGGTGCGTTCGATCAGGGGAGGACTGCACAGTTCGAGGAACTCAACCTCGGTGCGGTAGGTCATGCCGGTCACCTGTCCTCGGCCGGTATGAACCGGCCGTTGTCGAGAACCGCGCGGAACGCGCCCTCCGTGGCGAGGTCGGTCTGCGCGTAGTCGCCGCCGGCCACCTTCAGCTTGGTGGCCAGCGCGGCCAACAGCGAAACGGTGTCCAGGTACTGGTCGTTGCCGAACCGCGCGAACGAGTCCAGAGCGGTCGACACCTCCTGGTGCGAGCGGGGCACCCGGGCCATGACCGTCAACTCGCCGTCGGGCCGCCCCGCGTACAAAAGCCCGGCCAGTTCTACGAGGAGATGCGAATTGCCGTTGATGGACGCGGCGTTCGCCGCATATCCGTCGCTACTTGATGCCATGTCCACCCCTAGATCATTTGCGTTGAATGATGTTATGGGACGCTGCGCGAACACCTGGGCAACGGAAGGACCCGGGCCGATCGTGTCGGCCCGGGTCCTCCTCTCTCTTCCCATGGCTCCCCGTCAGTCACCAGGGAAGTGACAGGCCACCTCGCGGGAGGCGGCAAGACGCAGGAGCGGGCGCTCCGTGCGGCAGAGCTGCTGGGCCTTGGGGCAGCGCGGGTGGAAGGTGCAGCCCGGGGGTGGAGCGGCCGGGCTCGGCGGGTCGCCGAGCAGCACGATCCGCTCCCGCCGCCGTTCCGCCGCCGGGTCGGGCAGCGGGACGGCGGACAACAGCGCCCGGGTGTACGGGTGCTGCGGGTCCTCGTAGAGGGACTTCTTGTCCCCGATCTCGACGATCCTGCCGAGGTACATGACGGCGACCCGGTCGCTGACCCGTTTGACCACCGACAGGTCGTGGGCGATGAACACGTAGGCGAGGCCGAGTTCGGCCCGCAGCCGTTCCATCAGGTTGACGATCTGGGCCTGGACGGAGACGTCCAGCGCGGAGACCGGCTCGTCGGCGACGATCAGCCGGGGGCTGGTGGACAGCGAGCGGGCGATGCCGATGCGCTGGGCCTGGCCCCCGGAGAACTCGTGCGGGTAGCGGTCGATGTGTTCGGGGATCAGTCCGACGAGCTCCATCAGCTCGGCGGCCCGCCGGCGGGCATCGCCCGCGCTCCAGCCCTGCACCAGCAGCGGGTCGGAGATGATCCGGGCCACGGTCTGGCGGGGGTTGAGAGAGGAGTGGGGGTCCTGGAAGACCATCTGGATGTGCTTGCGCAGCGGGCGCATCGCGGACGGGGAGAGGCGGCTGATGTCCTTGCCCTCGAAGGCGACCCGGCCCGACGTGGGCTCCAGCAGCCGCACGAGCATCCGGCCGGTGGTGGACTTGCCGCACCCCGACTCCCCGACCAGGCCGAGGGTCTGCCCGGCCGCCAGGTCGAAGGACACCCCGTCGACGGCGCGCACGGGCGCCCCCCGGCGCCCGGTCACGGATCGCCGGCCGGGGAAGGTCATGGTCAGGTCCTGTACGGACAGCAGGGGCGTTGCGGTCTCGGTCATCGGGCCGCCTCCTGGGCGGTGCGGTCCCCGGCGAAGTGGCAGGCCACGGTCCGCGCGGGTCCGTCCCCGTACGCCGCCGGTTCGGGCCGTACGTCGGTGCAGCGCGCGGCCGCCCTCGGGCAGCGCGGGGCGAAGGCGCAGCCGGGGGCGGGCGTGAGCAGGGAGGGCGGGGAGCCGGGGATGAACGGCAGGGGGACGTCGTCGGCGGTGTCCAGGCGGGGCAGCGAGTCGAGCAGGCCCCGGGTGTAGGGGTGGGCGGGGTCGGCGAACAGCTCGTCGGCCGGTGCCTGTTCGGCGGCCCGGCCGCCGTACATGACGAGCACCTCGTGGGCGACGCGGGCGACGACACCCAGGTCGTGGGTGATCATCACGACGCCGAGTCCGCGCTCCTGCTGGAGCCGGGCGATCAGCTCGAGGATCTGCGCCTGCACGGTGACGTCCAGGGCGGTGGTCGGCTCGTCGGCGATCAGCAGGTCGGGCTCGCAGGCCAGCGCCATGGCGATCATCGCGCGCTGGCGCATGCCGCCGGAGAACTGGTGCGGGTACTCCCCCGCGCGACGGGCCGGTTCCGGGATGCCGACCTCGCCGAGCATGTCGACGGCGCGCCTGCGGGCTGCGGCCCGGCCGGCCTTGAAGTGCACCCGGAAGTGCTCGGCGATCTGCTCGCCGACCGTGTAGTAGGGGTGCAGGCTGGAGAGCGGGTCCTGGAAGATCATCGCCATCCGGCGGCCGCGGACCTTGGACAGCTCGCGCTCCGGGAGCCCGGTCAGCTCGCGTCCGGCCAGCGCCACGGAGCCGCTGACCTCGACCGGGCCCCGGTGCAGTCCCATGACGGCGAGCGAGGTGACGGACTTGCCGGAGCCGGACTCGCCGACGATGCCGAGGGTGCGTCCGGCCTCGACGGTGAAGCCGATCGAGTCGACGGCCCGTACGGCCCCGCGCCCGGTGGTGAACGTGACGCGCAGATCTCGTACTTCGAGGAGCGGAGCGGCGGTGTCGGCTGCCATCAGTACCTCACTCTCGGGTCGATGACGGCGTACAGGAGGTCGACGAGGAGGTTGGCGACGACGATGAAGAAGGCGGCGAGCAGGGTGACGCCGAGGACCACGGGCTGGTCGGAGTTGACCAGGGCGCCGTAGAACAGCCGCCCGATGCCCGGGAGTCCGAAGATGGACTCGGTGATGACGGCTCCGGCGAGCAGCCCGCCGAGGTCCATGCCGAAGATGGTCAGGATCGGGGTCATGCCGGAGCGGAGCCCGTGTTTGACGACGACCGTGCGCTCGGGCATGCCCTTGGCACGGGCGGTACGGATGTACGGCTCGGCCATCGCCTCGATCATCGAGCCGCGGCTCTGGCGCGCGTACATGGCGGCGTAGAGCAGGGCGAGCGCGATCCAGGGCAGGGCCAGGTTCGAGGCCCAGGCGAGCGGATTGTCGGTGAAGGCCTGGTAGGTGGGGTAGGGCAGGAGACCGGCGATGCGGATGACCCCGTAGATGAGCATCACGGAGGTGAAGTACACGGGCAGGGAGGCGGCGGCGACGGCGCCGACCATCAGGGCCTTGTCGGTGGCGGTGTCCTTGCGCAGGGCGGCGGTGACCCCGGCGCCGAGGCCGAGGACCAGCCAGAGCGCGGCGGCGCCGAAGGCGAGGGAGGCGGAGACCGGGAGCCGGTCCGTCAGGAGGTCCCAGACGGGCAGCGAGTTCTCGTAGCTGTAGCCCAGGCACGGGAAGTCGCAGTCGACGGCGTACTGGCCGGTGCCGAGGGTGCGGCCGGTGAAGATGCCGGTGAGGAAGTCGGTGAACTGGCTCCACAGGGGCTGGTCGAGGCCGAGGTACGCCCGTACGTCGGCCAGGCGTTCGGCGCTGCAGGTCTTGCCGCAGGCGGCCGCGGCCGGGTCGGAGGGCAGGACGTAGAAGATGAGGAAGGTGACGGCGGCGATGGCGAGGAGCACGCCGGCGAGGGCGAGCAGCCGGCGGGCGAGGTAGAGGATCAACTGCGGCCGCCCCTCGGGTCGAGGATGTCGCGCAGGGCGTCGCCGAGCAGGGTGAAGGCGAGCACGGCGAGGAAGAGGAAGACGCTGGGGATGACGAAGTACATGGGGTCGGTCTCGTAGTAGGCCACGGACTCGGCGATCATCTGGCCCCAGGAGGGGGTGGGCGGGCGGACGCCGACGCCGAGGTAGCTGAGGGCGGCCTCGGTGCTGATCATTCCGGGGATCAGCAGGGTGGTGTAGGCGATGACGGGGCCCGAGACGCCCGGGAGGATGTCGCGGGTCAGGATCCGCCAGGGCCCGGAACCGCCCACGCGGGCGGCGTCGACGTACTCGCGGTGCTTGAGGGAGAGGGTCTGGCCGCGGACCACGCGGGCGACGCCGGGCCAGCCGAACACTCCGATGACGGTGGTCATGAGGACGATCCGGTTGACGTCCTTGGCCACGGACAGCATCGCGATCATGAAGATCAGCGAGGGGAAGGACATGGTCAGGTCCATGAGCCGGGACAGGGCCGCGTCGGTGCGGCCGCCGAAGTAGCCGGCGGCGATCCCGGCGGCGGTGCCGGCGACCACGACGATGGCGGTGGCGGCGAAGGCGATCAGGAGGGAGACCTGCGCGCCGTGGATCACCCGGGCGTACAGGTCGCGGCCGGTGACGGGTTCGACGCCGAGCCAGTGCTCGGAGCTGATCCCGCCGAGGGCGCCGAGCGGCTGGCCCCCGAGGTAGGGGTCGATGGCGGTCTTGTCGAACTCGTTCGGGGACCAGCCGCCGAGGGCGCCCAGCCAGGGGGCGGTCACGGCCATGAGGACGAAGAGCAGGACGACGCCGAGGCTGACGCGGACGGCGGGGCGGCGGCGGAGTTCCCGCCGGGCGAGCTGCCACGGGCTGCTGCCGGGCGCTGCCGCGGGCCGGACCGTGGCGGCTTCGGGGGCTGAGGCCGTGCCGGGGGCAGGGGCTGCGCCGGGGGCTGGTGCGCCGCTGCCCGGGGCCCGTGCTGCATCAGTGGCCGGGGTGCCGTCGGGGCTAAGGGGTGCCCGGTCGTCCGGGACCGGTGCGGTGGTGGTCATGGTGTCGCAGGCCTCCGGCTTCCTCAGCCCTGGCTCTTCGCGGGGTCCTTGAGACCGACGGTCGCGTAGTCGACGGTGCCGGTCCACACAGGGTGGCCGAAGGCGCCCGCGATGTTGGTGCCGACGAGGAGCGGCTTGCGCTCCAGGAGGAGCGGGACGTTCGGGGACTTGGCCATCAGGGCCGCGTCGAGGTCGATCCAGGCCTGGTTGGCCTCCTTGGCGTCGGCCATGGCGTTGATCTCGTCGATCCGCTTCATGGTCGCCTCGTCGCGGAACTGGCTGTAGTTGCCCTGGTTGCCCTTGTCCTTGATGGTGCGTCCGTCGAAGACGAAGGGGATCCAGGTGGAGCCCGACGGGTAGTCGGGGCACCAGCCGGTGAGGGTCATGTCGGGGGTGGTGGAGAGGTCGCCGATGACGTCGTAGTAGGCGCCCGGGTCGACGGTGTCGATGACGACCTCGATGCCCGCGCGGGACAGGCCCTGCTGGATGGCCTCCGCCTTGCCCTTGTCGCCGGTGGAGACGGAGAGGGACACCTTCAGGGTTTCCTTGCCGGCGGCCTTGAGGAGTTCCTTGGCCTTGGCCGGGTCGCCGGCCGGGGCGATCTTCAGGACGTCGGCCTGCTTGCCGCCGGAGAGGGCCGGGGGCAGGTAGGCGGTGGCGATCTCGTTGAGGGCCGGGCCGCCGCCCGCGGTGACCACGGCCTCCTTGTCCACCGCGTACTGCATGGCCTCGCGGACCTTGGGGTCGTTGAAGGGGGCGCGGGAGTTGTTCAGGTGGAGCATCTCCGTGCAGCCCTGGGACTCGGCGAGCAGCCGGGCCTTGACGTCCGGCTTGGGGAGCACCTTGGGGGCGCTCTCGGGGCGCATGTCTGAGTACTGGACGGCGGAGGCGTCGGCGCCCTCGCCGGCGATGATCCGGTCGTCGATCTGGCCGCCCTTGAGGCCCATGACGACCACGAACCTGTCCGGGTAGGCCTTGCGGACGGTGTCGGTCTTCGCGTCCCAGTGCTCGTTGCGGACCAGGACCAGCTTCTTGTCGCGGTCGTACGACTCGATCTTGTACGGGCCGGAGGAGAACGGGCGGGCGTCGTACTGGGTGCCCTTCTCCTGGGACTGGGGCACGGGGGCGAAGGTCGGCAGGGTGGCGGTCGCGGAGAACTCGGCGACGGGACGCTTCAGTTCGAAGACGATCGTGCGGTCGTCGGGCGTCTTGACGGAGTCCAGGTGCTGCCCCTGGAGCGGGCCCTTGTAGCCCTCGGTCCCGGCGAGGTACTGGGCGGCGTAATCGGGGCCGCCGGTGAGGTCGGGGCTGAAGGAGCGCTCGACGTTGTACTTGACGTCCTGGGCCCTGACCGGCGTGCCGTCCTCGTACTTGACGCCCTCCTTGAGGGTGAAGGTCCAGGTGCGGCCGCCGTTGGATGGGGTGCCGAGGTCGGTGGCGAGGTCGGGGACCAGTTCGCTGCCGGCCTTGCCGGGCTCGGCCTTGAAGGTGACGAGCGTGCGGTAGAGCAGCCGGGTGCCGAAGTCCATGGTCGGCATGGTCCAGTTGCGGGCCGGGTCTAGGTGCGCGAAGTCCTGGTTGGACAGGACGGTGAGGGTGCCGCCCTTGGCCGGGGTACCGCCGAGGATCTTGCCGTCGTTGGCGGCCGCGGGGTTGGAGGCGCCCGCGCCGGCCGAGCCCTTCGTGGTGCCGGAGCAGCCCGAGGCGCCGAGTGCGAGAGCTGCCACCAGGGCGGTGGCGAGGGCGAGTTGGGTGCGCTTGGTCATGGTCACTCCAGTGAAGGGCCGCGCTCTAGGATGTGACCGGTAACATAGTAATGTGAAATTGCACTGACAAGGGGTTGGCCACGCCGTTATCCAGCCGTGTCCCGAACGACTGGTCGGCGCGTCGGCGCGACACCCGGCCCGGCGGGCGGGAGCATGCCGGGTGTGATCACGCAGGCCAAGGCCGCGCAGCGGAGCAGGAGTTCACGAAGCCGGACGCCGGACCGGCGGGATCCGGGGCGAGGGGAGCCCGACCGGCGGGAGCCCGGGCGGCGGGACTTCCTCACCGCCGCGGGAGCGGCGGCGGCGACCTTCGCCCTCGGGGTTCCCGCACGGGCCACCGCCGCCGGCCGGGACGCCGTCACCGCCGTCGAGTACGTCGACGTCCAGCTGCTCAGCATCACCGACCTGCACGGCTTCCTGCAGGGCGCCCCCGGGAGCAACTCCGTCATCATCGGCAATGGCGGCCGGAGCTACACCGTCGGAGGCGTCGCCCATATGGCCGCGCACCTCGAACGGCTCCGTGCCGGGCGCCCCAACTCGCTCTTCTTCACCCCCGGGGACGCCTTCTCCGGCTGGGAGTTCGACGCCGCGGCCTTCGCGGACGAGCCGACCATCGAGGCCCTCAACCGGATGGGGCTCGACTTCGCCACGGCCGGCAACCACGAGTTCGACAAGTCCCCCGCGATGCTCCAGCGGCACATGGAGCAGGGTGTCCCCTTCCCCGTCGAGGGCCGCGACCACTCCTTCACCGACTCCTCGGGCCTGCGCTTCCACGGCGCCGACTTCCGCTACTACAGCGCCAACCTCGTCTGGGGCGCGGACGGCCGTACGGTCCTGCCCGCCTACCACGTCGAACAGGTCCGCACGGCCGACGGCCGGGAGCTGCCGATCGGTTTCATCCACCTCACCGCCCTGGGCAGCGAACGCTTCCCCGGTTCCTTCCAGCCGGGCCTCGCCACCCTGGACGAGGTCGCCACCGCCGATCGCTGCGCCGCGCTGCTGAAGGCGCAGGGAGTGAACGCGATCGTGCTCAGCCTGCACGACGGGGCGGTCGCGGGCGCGGACTTCAACAGCGGCTCCGCGCCCTCGGGGCCGGCCCTCGACCTCGCGCTGCGGGTCTCCCCGGACATCGACGCGATCGTCACCGGGCACTGGCACACCCGCTTCAACATGATGGTCCCCGATCCGAACGGAGTCCCCCGCCCATTCGTCGAGGCGGGCTGCTACGGCCAGATCATCAACGAGATCAGCCTGCGGCTGGACCCGCTCACCGGCCGGGTGGTCCGGGAACTGACCGTCTCCACCAACCACCCCAACACGCGTGACATCGCCCCTCATCCGGGGCTGCAGGAGGTCGTCGACCACTGGGCGGGGCAGGCGGCCGAGCGCGACCGGACCCGGATCGGACGGCAGACCGGCTCGTTCCTGCGGGCCCGGAATGCGGCGGGCGAGAGCACCATGGGCAATCTGGCCGCCGACTGGGCGCTGTGGGCGGGCAGCCGGCCCGCCGATCCCGAGAACGACGGCAACATCCACCCCAACGTCCCGGCCCAGCTCGCCGTGGTCGCAGCCGCGCCGCGGGTCGGCCAGACGGTCATCGCCGGGGACCTGGTCCTGGACGCGGCCTCGGACGGCGCCGTCACCTTCGGCAGCGCCTGGCGCGCCCTCGGGTTCGGTGACCCGGTCGTCAGCGCGTGGGTGACCGGGCAGCGGATCCACGACGCCCTGGAGGAACAGTGGACGACGACGGAGGACGGCGAGCTGCGCTTCGCTCCCCTGGCCGTCTCCCGCAACGTCCGCTACAGCTTCGACGCGCAGGGGCCGGCCGGGGACCGGGTGCACCCCGAGGAGGTGTTCATCGACGGCAACCCGCTCGATCTCGGCGGCAGTTACCGGCTCGCGGCGCCCTCGTACACACTCCTCGCGAGCGACGGCTACCCGGCGCTCTCCGATTTCCGTGAGCCCTACCGGCACCAGCGCGACTTCGAGAGCTTCGTCGCGTACGTCCGCGAGACGGCGGTGCTGACGCCGCCGCCCCGCGGGCGGGTCACGGCGGCGAACACGAGCGGCGCGGCGGCCGACGTGGGGACCGTGGTGGACCCGCCGGTCCTGCTCCTGCCCGACGGCACGCCCGTGCCGCGCCCGGAGGCGGCGATCATTTCCGCGGACCGGCCGCAGCCGGTCCGCGGCGGGGGCCGTGCCCCCTGCTGATCGCCCCGGAGGCTACTGGACGCCCGAGCCGAGGCCCCCGGGGACGCGGCCGACCGGTTCGTCGCGGCCCTGGGCCCAGAGGGAGCGGACGTGGCCGAGGTGGCGGAGCATGCACTCCTGTGCCGCCTCGGCGTCGCCGCTGAGCATCAGGTCGAGCAGTTCGATGTGCTCCTGCGCGGAGGAGACCAGCTTGCCGGCCTCGTCCAGGCCGGTCAGGCCGTACAGCCGGGAGCGCTTGCGCAGGTCGCCGACGGTCTCCACCAGCCGGTCGTTGCCCGCGAGAGCCAGCAGCGACAGGTGGAAGCGGCGGTCGGCCTCCAGGTAGCCGATCAGGTTGTGCTCGCGCGCGCTGGTGACGATCTCCTCGGCGATGGGACGCAGCGCCTCCAGCTGTTCGGCCGTGGCGATCTTCGTGATCCGGCCGATGGTCGGCACCTCGATCATGGTGCGCAGTTCGGTGAACTGGTCCAGGTCGCGCTCGCTGACCTCGGTGATGCGGAAGCCCTTGTTGCGGACGGGCTCGACGAGGCCCTCGCGGGCCAGGTCCAGCATGGCCTCGCGCACCGGTGTGGCCGAGACGCCGAGTTCGGCCGCGAGACCCGGGGCCGAGTAGACGCTCCCGGGGCGCAGCTCTCCCGCTATCAGCGCGGCTCGGAGTGCGTGGCCGACCTGGTCGCGGAGGCGTTCCTGGGCCTTGATGAGACTGTGCTGCTTCAGGTCACCCATTGCATTTCCTCCGAGACCCCCGTACACGACCGACGAGGAGAGGACCAGCGTACAATGTCACGTTGCGCTGCTCACACTCCGGCGGCCTCGTAGAGCGCGACCGCCACAGCGAGATCTTCCCAGGCCATGCCCACACTCTTGAAGAGCTGTGGACAACTCCGCGGCCCGCCCGCGGGCATCCGCCCGCCGACCAGATCGGCGAGGGTGCCGGTGATGTGACCGGGCCCGATCGCCCCCTCGGCCTCCGGGACGAGGAGGTCCCCGGCCTCCCGCAGGGCCGCCGCCCGGGACTCCACGTACACCGCCGCCCGTCGCACAAGGGCGGTGTCCGTCTCCCGGGCCGTCGGTTCGTGCGATCCGACCGCGACGACGGTGGCGCCCGCGCCGACCAGCCCGCCGTCGAAGAGCGGTTCGCGGGCCGTGGTGCAGCAGATCACCAGATCGGCGTCCGCCACCTCTTTCGGGGTGCCGGTCCGGGCGCGCGGGCCCAGCGTCCGGGCGTGCGCGGCGAGCCGCTCGGCGCCCGCCGCGTCCCGGGCGACCACCACCACCTCGGCCAGCTCCCGTACGGCCGAGGTGGCTTCCAGGTGCCCGTACGCCTGCGGCCCGGAGCCGAAGAGCACCAGCCGCAACGGCCGGCCGGCCGGCGCCAGGTGGCGCAGGGCGAGGGCGGAGACCGCCGGGGTGCGCAGGGTGGTCAGCGCCGCCCCGTCGAGCAGGGCCAGCGGGCGCAGGGTGGGCCCGTCCAGCAGGAGGTAGGAGCCGGTGATCCGGGGCAGCCCGCGGGCCGGGTTGCCCGGCGCGACCCCGGCGATCTTCACCCCGGCGTACGCGCCGGACGCGGCCGGCATCAGCAGCAGTTCGCCCCCGCCGGGCACCCCGATCGCGGAACGCGGCGGGCAGCTCTCCGGGTCGAGGCCGCCGAGCAGGGCGGCGGCCACGGCGTCGGCGGCCGCGGCCGGCGTGATCAGTGCGGCCATCCGCCCGGCGCCCAGCCGGGGGATGTCCGTCACAGGAGGAACCCGGCGCCGAGCGCGTCGTGCGGGTCCACCACGAAGGCGTGCTCACCGGTGCGGTGGGCGGTGCCACTGACCTCGGTGACCCCGCCGTCCAGCATCCGCCCCGTGAACACCGTGCCGGCTACCGACTCGTGCAGCAGGTCCTCCCCCGGGCCGATCCGCCCGTCCTCGGCGAGCAGCGCGAGCCGCGCCGAGGTGCCCGAGCCGCAGGGCGAGCGGTCGATCTGCCCGTCGGCGAAGACGGTGACGTTGCGCTGGTGCGGCCCGAACGGGGTGTCGGGCAGCTCCTCGTGGAGGATCACCCCGTAGATCCCGGACAGCAGCGGGCCGCCCGGGTGCCAGGTGGCGGGATGGGTGGCCAGCGCCGCCCTGATCTCCTGTCCGGCCCGCACCAGGGCGGGCAGCGCCGCCCGGGAGACGTCCAGGCCGAGGTCGCGGGCGCGGACCGAGGCGTAACAGGCCCCGGCGTGGGCGATGTCCACGTCGGCGAGCCCGAGCGAGGTGGCGACGGGGACCTTGCGGGCGCCCACCCGGGCCGGGACGTTGCGGAAGGTGACCCCGGTGGTGCGGCCCCCGCCGCGGTGCACGGTGGCGGTGACCCGCCCGGACGGTACGTCGATGCGCACCGGGGCGTCCCCGTCGTCCGGGGCGGCCACGCGCCCGCTCTCCACGGCCCAGACGCCGAGGGCCATGGTGCCGTGTCCGCAGGCGGTGGAGTAGCCGTCCTTGTGCCAGAACAGCACGCCGAAGTGGGCCCCGTCGTCGTCCGGGGGGACCACGAACCCCCCGTACATCCCGGCGTGTCCGCGCGGCTCCTGCACGAGCAGGCGCCGTACGTCGTCCAGCGCGCCCCGGCGCGGGGCGGTCCCCGAGCCCCCCGGGCCGATGACGGTGGCGCAGCGCTCGGCGACGGTGTCCCCGGGGACCGGTGGCATTCCCGCGGCGCCGGAATCGACGATCCGGAAGGGCTCGCCGGCGGTGTGGTAGTCCACCGTGCGGACGGTGATCACAGGAGGAAGCCTCCGGGAAAGGGGTCGGTCGGGTCGAGGAAGTACTGGGCGGTGCCGGTGATCCAGGCCCGGCCGGTGACGGTGGGGACCACGGCGGGGAGCCCGCCGACGGTGGTCCCGCCGACCAGCCGGCCGGTGAACTCGGTGCCGATGAAGGACTCGTTGACGAAGTCCGTGCCGAGTTCCAGCAGGCCGCGGGCGTGCAGCTGGGCCATCCGCGCACTGGTGCCCGTACCGCAGGGCGAGCGGTCGAACC
The DNA here is from genome assembly GCF_045160505.1 of Streptomyces sp. NBC_00029. Taxonomy (NCBI): domain Bacteria; kingdom Bacillati; phylum Actinomycetota; class Actinomycetes; order Kitasatosporales; family Streptomycetaceae; genus Streptomyces; species Streptomyces sp. NBC_00029. The sequence goes on along the minus strand of NZ_CP108292.1, from coordinate 6,709,362 downwards.
AGCCGGGGTGGATGGCCATGGCGTGCCGGCTGCGGCGGGCGTCGGAGCCGGGGGCGGCCAGGTAGACGTGCTTGACCCCGGCGATGGAGGGGTTCTCGGGGTGGACGGGCCGGTCCGGGCCGGCGTTGATCGCGTCCATCACCGCGAGTCCGGCGGCGATCAGGTCGTCCTTACGGGCGCGGTCGAAGGGCAGGCCCAGAGCGTCGAGTTCGACGAAGGCGTAGAAGTTGCCGCCGTAGGCCAGGTCGTAGGTGACCGTGCCGAAGCCGGGGACGTCGGCCTTGAGGTCGAGGCCGACGCTGAAGGAGGGGACGTTGGTGAGGGTGACGGCGGTGGCCGCACCGTCCTCGACGCGTACGTCGACGCTCACCGGCCCGGCCGGGGTGTCGAGCCGGACGGTGGTGACGGGCTCGACGACCGGCACCATGCCGGTCTCGACGAGGACGGTGGCGACCCCGATGGTGCCGTGCCCGCACATGGGGAGCAGGCCCGACACCTCGATGTAGAGGACGCCGTAGTCGGCGTCCGGGCGGGTCGGGGGCTGCAGGATGGCGCCGCTCATCGCGGAGTGCCCGCGCGGCTCGTACATGAGCAGGGTCCGGACGTGGTCCATGTGCTCGATGAAGTGGAGCCGCTTCTCGGCCATGGTGGCGCCGGGGATCACCCCGACTCCCCCGGTGATGACCCTGGTCGGCATGCCCTCGGTGTGCGAGTCCACCGCGTGGTAGACGTGGCGCGTACGCATTCCGGATTCCCCCCGGTGACTAGTTGAGGCCCTCGGCGAGGGCCTTCTCGGTGGCGGCGCGGACGGCGGCCTCGGTCTCGCCGGTGAGCGGGAAACGGGGCGGGCGGGTGGCGCCGCCGGGGCGCCCGGCCAGGTCCATGGAGAGCTTGATGGCCTGGACGAACTCGGTCTTGGAGTCCCAGCGCAGCAGCGAGTGCAGGGACTTGTAGAGCGGCAGGGCGGTCTCCAGGTCTCCTGCGACGGCGGCCCGGTAAAGGCGCGCGCAGGAGTTCGGGAGCGCGTTGGGGTAGCCGGCGATCCAGCCTACGGCGCCCGCGAGGGCGAGTTCGAGCAGGACGTCGTCGGCGCCGATGAGCAGGTCGAGGCCGGGGGCGAGTTCGGCGATCTCGTAGGCGCGGCGCACGTCGCCGCTGAACTCCTTGACGGCGACGATGGAACCGTCGGCGTGGAGCCGGGCGAGCAGGGCCGGGGTCAGGTCCACCTTGGTGTCGATGGGGTTGTTGTACGCGACGACGGGCAGCCCGGCGCGGGCGACCTCGGCGTAGTGGGCGCGTACGGCGTCCTCGTCGGCCCGGAAGGCGTTGGGGGGCAGCAGCAGGACGGAGCCGGCTCCGGCCTCGGCGGCCTGATCGGCCCAGCGGCGGGCCTCGGCGCTGCCGTAGGCGGCGACGCCGGGCATGACGCGGTCGCCGTCGCCGGCCGCCTCGACGGCGGTGCGCACGACGCGCGCCCGTTCCTCCTCGGTGAGGGTCTGGTACTCCCCGAGGGAGCCGTTGGGGACCACGCCGTCACAGCCGTTGGTGATCAGCCAGGCCACGTGTTCGGCGTAGGCGTCGTGGTCGACGGTGAGGTCCTCGCGCAGCGGGAGCGCGGTGGCGACCATGATTCCGTGCCAGGGGCGGGTGCGGGGCGCGGGGGTGTGCGCGTGGGTCATGTGAGAGCTCCCTAGAGTGGTGTGTGACATTTTACTAGTGGGTGTGGCGCGGCCACAAGGGCCACAGGCACCCGATCAGTGCCCGGCGGGCGGAAGTTCGGCGAGGTGGCGCAGGGGCACCGGGCAGGACAGCGGCCGCCGGTCGGGCGCGGGCCCCTCTCCGACCAGGGCCGCGACAGCGGGACCGCACATCCGGCCCTGGCACCAGCCCATCCCGGCCCGGGTGAGGAGTTTGACGGTACGGGCGTCACGCGCGCCGAGGTCGTCCGTGGCCTCGCGGATCCGCCCGGCCGGCACCTCCTCGCAGCGGCAGACGACGGCGTCGTCGCGGAGCCAGCCGGTCCAGCCCTCGCCGGGGCGGTGGGCGGCGGCCATCGCGTCGGCGAAGGCGCGCAGCCGCGCACGGCTCCGGATCAGCCGGGGGGCGGGCCATGCCCCCGCCACGGAGTGCGCGGCCAGTTCCCCCTCGATCATGGCCAGTTGGGCCCCGCCGATGCCGCCGGTCTCGCCCGCCGACCAGATGCCGGGGACGGAGGTCCGCTGCCCGGCGTCCAGGACGAGGGCGACGGTGCCGTCGGGGGCGGGCCGGGTGGCGCAGCCGAGGTTGGTGGCCAGTTCCAGCTGGGGCACGAGCCCGTGGCCCACCGCGAGGGCGTCGCAGGGGATCCGGCGTGCCGTGCCGGGCAGCGGCCGCCAGTTCCGGTCGAGCCGGGCCACGGTGACGGCCTCGACCCGGTCGGTGCCGTGCGCCTCGGTGACGGCGCGGCGGGTCAGGAGCCGGACGCGGTGGCGGGCGAGCGCCCCGCCGTAGCCCGCGGCCTCGACGAGCTTGCCGGGGTTGCGCAGCAGGGCGGGCAGCCGGCCGGCGTACGCGGTGTAGGCGGCGGCCTCCACCACGGCGGGCACGGCGGCTCCGGCGGCGGCGAGCGACCCGGCGACGGCGAGCAGCAGCGGCCCGCTCCCGGCGACGACCACCCGCCTGCCCGGCAGCACCAGCCCGCCCTTGAGCATGGCCTGCGCCCCGCCGGCCCCGACCACCCCGGGCAGGGTCCAGCCGGGGAAGGGCAGTTGCCTCTCGTAGGCGCCGGTGGCGATGAGCACGGCGCGGGCGGTGACGGTCGCGGCCCGCTCCTCGGGGGCGTGGCCGGCCACGGCGTGCAGGATCCAGGCGTCCTCGTGCGGGAGCACCGTCCAGACGTGGTGGCCCGCGAGGTGGCGGATTCGGCCGGCCGACTCGTGGGCGCGCAGGGCGGCTTCGCGGGTCGCGAACCCGTCCCAGCCGTGGTGCAGGGCCTCGGGGCGGGCCGCACCCAGGCCCGGGGCGGGGTGGCGGTAGTACTGCCCGCCGGGGCGGTCGCCCGCGTCGAGGAGGGTGACCCGCAGCCCGAGGCGGGCGGCGGTGACGGCGGCGGCGAGGCCCGCCGGCCCGGCCCCGACGACGGCCAGGTCGGCCACGGGGGCGGCGCCGGGGCCCGGGCCGGGGCCGGGGCCGGCGGGTTCAGACGGCGAGGTCGGCACGGCCGGTTCCCTCCTGGGTGGTGACGGTGTCCCCGGGCCGGGCCGGGACCAGACAGGCGCGCTGGTTGGGGCGGCCGTTGACGGTGACGAGGCAGTCGTAGCAGCTGCCGATCCCGCAGAACGCGCCGCGCGGGGCGCCGCCCTCGCGGGTGGTCCGCCAGGCGAGGATGCCGGCGCCCCAGAGCACGGCGGCGATGCTCTGGCCGGGCTGGGCGGCCAGTTCCCGGCCGTCGAAGGTGATCTCGTGCACGGCTGCCGGGCTGCCGCCGACCAGCGAGCGGGGGCTGCGCATCAGTGCTGCTCCTCGGGGATGTCGAAGGCGGCCGGGTCCGGGTCCGCGGCGAAGCGGTCCGGGCGGAACGGGTGCACGGGGAGCGGCGGTTCGGCCTCCGTCAGGGCGGCGGCGATCAGCAGCCCCGTCGCGGGGGCCAGGCCGATGCCCGCGCCCTCGTGGCCGCAGGCGTGCAGCAGCCCGGGGCGCCGCGGGTCCGGGCCGATCGCCGGGAGGTGGTCGGGCAGGTAGGGGCGGAAGCCGTGGTAGGCGCGCATCACCCGGATGTCGGCCAGGACGGGGAAGAGTGCCGCGGCCTGGGCGGCCAGGCGGCGCAGGGCCTCTGTCGAGAGGGTGCGGTCGAAGCCGACCCGCTCGCGGGTGGCGCCGATCAGTACGGGGCCCGACGGGGTGCCCTCGACCACCGCCGAGGACTGCAGGGCGGCCGAGCCGCTGGCGACGTCCGCGATGTAGTCGGCGGCGTAGACCTTGTGCCGGACCACCCTCGGCAGGGGTTCGGTGACCAGGACGAAGCCGCGGCGAGGGAGGACGGGCAGGGTGATCCCGGCCAGCGAGGCGATGCGGCCGCCCCAGGTGCCGGCCGCGTTCACCACGGCCGGGGCCAGGAGTTCACGGTGCGGCGTGCGCACTCCGCGTACGGCGCCCCGGTCCAGCAGGATCCCGGTCACCTCCTCACCGAGGTGGACCTCGGCGCCCGACGCGGCCAGCAGCCGGGCCGCCGCCTGCGCGGGCTGGACCTGGGCGTCCTGCGGGTAGTGGAAGCCGCCCGCCAGTCCCGGGGCCAGGTGCGGCTCCAGTTCGTGCAGGGCGTCCGCCGCCACCTCCACCGCGTCGACGCCGGAGGCGCGCTGGCCCTCCGCGAAGGTGCGCAGGGCCTTGACGGTCCTGTCGTCGGGGGCGACGACGAGCCCGCCCTTGGACTCGTACTCGATCTCCCGCGGGAGGACCGCGGCGAGCTCGGTCCACAGGCGCGCGGACAGCAGGGCGAGGTCGAGTTCGGGTCCGGCCTCCTTGTCGGAGACGAGCAGGTTGCCTTCGCCGGCGCCGGTGGTGCCTCCCGCGACGGGGCCCCGGTCGACCACGGCCACGGAGAGTCCGGCGCGGGCCGCGTAGTACGCGCAGGCCGCCCCGACGACGCCGGCGCCGATGATCACGGCGTCCAGGGAGTGTCTCTTGAGCACGACAGTAATATGTCACATTCTTTAGGGCCTGCCCAGATGCCGGGCCGAAGGCGCTGCCGGTCAGCTGCGGAGGGGACCCTCACAGCTGTAACTGGAGGTTCCCGCGACCTTGTTGGTCCAGATCTCCACCGGACCGAAGGAGCAGTTCATGTCGGCGAGGTTGTTGGAGGCCGCGCCCGCCCGGTCGAGGATGAAGTAGTCGACCGTCTCCGACATGTCCTTGAAAACCTGGTCGTCGCTGCGCCAGTTCTTCAGGTTCGCGGTGATCCGGCCGGTACAGGTGAAGCGGCGCTTGGCGGCGTCGCCGTTCTCCACACAGTCCGGGGTGTTCTGCGTGGCCGAGGCGAAGGACGACTTCACCGAGGCCAGCGCCGCGTCGCGCAGCTGCCCGTTCGGGGTGAAGGTGGTGTTCGGCACGAAGAGCTGGTCGACCTTGGCGATCTGCGCGTCCAGGAAGCGGTCGTAGTCGCGCTGGAGGTAGGTGTCCGCCCCCGTCCGGTGGCGCCAGGCGTCGTAGGCCGCCACGTCGTTGGCCCGCAGGTGCGTGTACATCTCGCGCAGCAGGGCGGGCTTCTCGGTCCACAGGAACTCGAAGAAGGTGCCCGCGTAGCTGTAGAAGCGGAAGCCGTCGCCGTCGTACGTGGCGTTGAGCAGCTGCTCGACGCTCATCCGCGGGCCGCCGCCGGCCGTGTCGCTGATGATGCTCTTGACGAGGGACTTGCGGACGGCGATGCCGTTGTCGCGGGTGGCGCCGTCGAAGAACTCGGCCGTGCCCTCGTCCATGGCGGTGGTGCGGTCGCCCTCGTACCAGGGGCCCTCGCCGAAGAAGCCGGGGACGGCGAAGCGGCCGTTGAGGTAGTGGGTGTACTCGTGGCGGAAGAGCTCCTCGAGGGTGAGCGAGGAGTCCTGCGGGACGCGGCGCTGGTAGGTGTAGAAGGTGGCGCCGTTCTCGATGTAGATGCCGCCGTTGTTGGTGTCGTAGCCGGTCAGGATCGGGTGGTAGTTCACGTAGTCGGCGCGCGAGCCGTAGAGCACGATGTTCAGGGTGGAGTTGGGGTCGCCGGCGAGCGGCTGGTCGGTGCCGAGCACGCGGTGGTACTGGGCCTTCACCTGCTTGCTCGCGTAGTACAGCTGGTCGACCGTGGCCCGGTCCAGGGCGGTGCGGACCTTGATGGCGCCGTTGTCGTAGGAGTAGGTGTAGGGGAAGAGCTGCTTCTCGATGTCCTCCTTGCACACCCCGTACGGCTTGCAGGCGTCGTAGAAGTTGAGCCAGGAGACGACCTTGGCCCAGGGCTCGCTGCCGTTGCCGAAGGCGGCCTTGACGGGCCCGAGCATCGCGCCGAGCTCGGCGACGACCTGGTCGCGCAGGCCCTCGACCTGGCCGAAGCGGGCGTACTCGCTCAGCGCGTCGCGCACCACCCAGGCGTTGCCGGTGTCCTTGAGGTGCATGTAGGTCGAGAAGGCCTTGAAGGCCTGGCGGTAGGTGGCGTCGGCGGCCACCGCGGAATGGAAGGCGGCGTCCTGGTTGCCCGGGTAGACGCCCAGGTAGGTGACGGACAGGGCGGCCAGTGCGGCGCCCGCCCAGCCGGCGTCGTGGTGGGTGGCCGGGTGGGCCGGGTCCATGGTGGCCAGGACCTGCTTGATGAGGCCGAGCTGGTGCTGGCGCAGGCCGGGCGCGCTGCCGGCGTAGAGGGCCTCGCGCAGGGTGCGGGCGTTGGAGGGCGTCGCGTCGAAGGTGTGGGCGGCGGCGCCGAAGTCGGCGATGGCGCGGCACATGGCGTCGACGGTGGGGGCGTCGGTGACGTCGATCTCGGTGCGCGAGTAGTCGTGGTAGGCGACCGCGTGCAGGTACGTGAACATCTCCTCCAGGTGGGAGGAGTTACGGCCGTCGTGGGCGGCGGCCAGGCTGGATATCCGGCGGGAGACGGCCTGGACGTGCGCGTCCGACATCACCGGGGTCAGGCGGGCGTCCCAGGTCCAGATGAGGCCGCGCAGGCAGCCGTCGGCGGTGACGGCCTGGTCGGCGAGGAAGTCGGCGAACTGCTCGGGGGTGAGGTTCGTGATCCCGTCGAGGGTGCAGGGGACGCCCGCGGCGACGCTCTTCGCAGTGGGGACGGACTTGGCGGCCCTGCCGCGCTTCTCCAGGTCGTCGGCGGGCGCGGCGGCGGCCGTCGAGGCGCCGGGGACCTGTCCGGCGATCTTCTGCCCGCCGGGGGCCGGGGCGGGCGCCGGGGCGTTGTCCTTCGGGTTGGCCAGGCGCTCGACCTCGTCGAACGGGTTCCCCGTGGGGCCGGGGGCGGGGGTGGCCGGGGCGGCCTGTGCGCCGGTGAAGGTGGCCGGGGCCGCGGACTCTGCGGCCTGCGTGACGGCCTGACCCGCGCCGGCAAGGAGGGTCACGGCTACGGCGGAGGCGAGAAGGGAAGAGCGCACAGCTCTGTGCTTGAGCACCGAGAACTCCTGATTGGAGAGAGGTGAGGTGGGGGGTGGTGCGTGAACTGCCCTGCGTCACACGGCGTTTGACGGGGGTTAACGTGCCGCGGTGTGAGCTGTAACATAGTAATGTGAAATTGCACTGACAAGCCCTATGCGCCCACCAGTTCGCATCTTTCTTGAGGGAGCCCTCGTGACCGACGCCCCCACCGACGCCCCGGCCGACACCTCCGCCCACCTCAACACGGGCAGTCACGACCGCCCGGTGTCACCCGAGTTGTCCCGGTTCATGGCGGGCAACTGGACCCCGACCCCCCTGTCCGACTCCACCCGCGTCCCCGGCCACGCCGTCACACCGGCCCGGCGGGCCCGGCTCTCGGCCCGCTTCCCGGGCGAGCGGCTGATCGTCCCGGCCGGCGAGCTGAAGGTCCGCTCCAACGACTGCGACCACCGGTTCCGGCCGCACAGCGCCTACGCCTGGCTGACCGGCCTCACGGGCGAGGACCAGGCGGGCCACGTCCTGGTCATGGAGCCGTCGGGCCCGCACGCGCACGAGGCCGTCCTGTACCTGCGGCCGCGCTCGCCGCGGGCGGACGGGAACGGGGAGTTCTACCGGGACCGCCGGTACGGGGAGTTCTGGGTGGGCCGCCGGCCGGACCTCGCGGAGGCCGAACGCCTCACCGGCATCCGCTGCGCGCACCTGGACCGGCTCGGTTCACCGTCCGGCCGCAATGCGGCGACCGACGCCGAACTCGCCTCCGCCCTTTCGGAGTTGCGCCTGGTCAAGGACGCCTGGGAGGTCGAGCAGCTCCAGCTGGCCGTCGACCACACGACGGCGGGCTTCGAGGACGTCGTACGGGCCCTGCCGCGCGCGCTGGCCCACCCGCGGGGGGAGCGGTGGATCGAGGGGGTCTTCGGCCTGCGCGCCCGGGCGGAGGGCAACGGCACCGGGTACGAGACGATCGCGGCGTCGGGCGCCCACGCCTGCACCCTGCACTGGATCCGCAACGACGGCCGGCTGAACGGGGAGGAACTGCTCCTGCTGGACGCGGGCGTGGAGACGGACACCCTCTACACGTCGGACATCACCCGCACCCTCCCGCTGTCGGGCCGCTTCTCCCCCGTCCAGCGCCAGGTGTACGAGCTGGTCCTGGCCGCCCAGGAGGCGGGCATCGCGGCGCTCCGCCCGGGAGCGAGCTTCGGGGACTTCCACCGGGCCGGGATGCGGGTGATCGCGGAGGGCCTGGCGCAGTGGGGCGTCCTGAAGAACGCCGAGGGCGACCTGCACCGGCGGTACACGCTGTGCAGCAGCGGCCACATGCTCGGGCTGGACGTGCACGACTGCGCGAAGGCGCGGGCGGAGACCTACCTGGACGGAGTCCTGGAGGAGGGACAGGTCCTGACGGTGGAGCCGGGCCTCTACCTCCAGCCCGACGACGAGACCCTCCCGGCGGAGCTGCGGGGCATCGGCGTGCGCATCGAGGACGACCTGGTCATCACGTCGGACGGCGCCCGCCTGATGTCGGGCGCGCTGCCGCGCACGGTGGCCGGGATCGAGGAGTGGATGGGCCGGCTGCTGGAGGGCTGAGCCCCTCGGCCCCGCCTCACGTGCCGAAGTGGCCGGTCCGCCCGTCCGCGCGGGTGTCCCCGAGCCGGGTCGTGAGTTCCTCGACGAAGGCCTCCAGGTGGGGCGGGCGGGGGCCGGTCCGGGTGGCGCAGTACCAGGTGCGGGTCAGCGGCCGTGCGCCGATGCGGACGAGGGCGAGGTCGTGCGAGGCCGCGTAGGGGCCGGCCACCCAGTTGGGCAGCACGGTCACGCCCTGGCCGCCCGCCACCATCTCGATCACCAGGTCGGTCACCACCGGCATGGTGGTGATCCTCGCCGGCCTGGCCCCCGCGGGGATCGGCAGCGGCATCGACGGGATCCGCTTCTGGTCGTAGAAGTCGTAGAGGACGAGGTCGGCGCCGTCGAAGTCACGGGCGGTCAGGTGTGCGCGCGACGCCCACGGGTGGCCGGCCGGCACCACGGCCATCATCTCGTCCTCGAACAGCCGGGTCAGGGACACCCGGTCCATCTGCAGGTCCGGCTTGGTGACCAGGGCGACGTCGACGAGGTCGGCGAGCAGGGCCGGGACGGGCGCGTCGTCGGCGACGGTTTCGATGCGCACGTCGATGTCCGGTGCGCGCTCGCGGAAGGCCCGCAGTACGGGCGGCAGCCACGGGAAGGTCGTACTGCACTGCGCGGTGAAGCGGACCCGCCGGTCGCGCCCGTCGCGGATCTCGCGCAGGTCCCGGGCCGCCGAGTCCAGTTCGCCGAGGACGTGGCGGGCCGCGACCAGCAGGCGGCGGCCGGCGGCGTTGGGGATCAGGCGGCGGCCCTTGCGATCGAAGAGGGCCATGCCCAGGCGTGCCTCCAGCCGGGTGAGCCGCTGGCTGAGGGCGGGCTGGCTGACGTAGAGCCGCTCGGCGGCGGCGGTCAGCGAGCCGGCCTCGGCGGTGGCGGCGAGCAGCTCCAGGTCACGCAGGTCCACATCCATAACGCTGGATTATCACACGCTCCAATCTTCGTCGTGGTGTTATGAGTTGGGCGCTCCTAGGTTCGTGGTGTCAGCCGGCCGGACCCCCGGCCTCCCACGAAGGGCACCAGCACCATGACCGACACCACCACCACGGCCACCACGTCAGCCACCACCACCGCGATCGTCACCGGCTCCTCCAGCGGCATCGGCCTGGACATCGCCCGCGCCTTCCTGGAGAGCGGCGCCGAGGTCGTCCTGAACGGCCGGGACGCCGACCGCCTCGCGAAGGCCGCGGCCGGACTCGGCCATCCCGAGCGGACCGCGTGGGTCGCGGGCGCCATCGCCGACCCGGCGACCGGCGAGGCCCTCGTCCGTACCGCCCTCGACCGGTTCGGCGGCATCGACGTCCTGGTCAACAACGCGGGCACCTTCGCTCCCAAGCCCTTCACCGAGGTCACCGAGGAGGAACTCGACGGCTTCCTGACGGGCAATCTCAAGGGCACCTACCTCACCACCCAGGCCGTGGTACGGGCGCTGCGCGCGCAGGGCCGGGGCGGCAGCATCGTCAACATCGGCACCGTCCTCGTGGACCACGCGCTGGCGGGCTTCCCGTCCTCCGCACCGGTGGTCAGCAAGGCGGGGGTGCACGCACTGACGACCAGCCTGGCCGCCGAACTCGCCGCGGACGGTATCCGCGTGAACCTCGTGTCGCCCGGCATCATCCGCACTCCGCTGCACGCGGGCTCCGACGTGGACGCCTTCGGCGGGCTCGCCCTGCTGGAGCGGGTCGGCGAGGTCTCGGAGGTCTCCGGGGCGGTGCTCTACCTCGCGGGCGCCACCTTCGTGACCGGCCACGCCCTGCGCGTGGACGGCGGCCACGTCACCGGCCGCGCCTGAGCCGCAACCCGCCCGGCCCTGCCCGGCCCTGCCCGGCCCTGCCCTGCCCTGCCCTGCCCTGCCCCCGAGAAAATGGGAGACCGATCCACCGTGCCGTACGTCAACGTCAAGATCACCCGCGAAGGCGCCACCGCCGCCCAGAAGGCCGCGATCATCGCCGGCGTGACCGACCTGCTGGTCAAGGTCCTCGACAAGGACCCTGCCACCACGTTCGTCCTCATCGACGAGGTCGACCTGGAGGACTGGGGCGTCGGCGGCGTCCCGACGGATGAGTACCGCCGCCGCGCACGGTCGTAGCGGCCGGGCCTCGTCGGGCCGCGGCGCCGCGTCGGGCGCAGTGTCCGCCCGACGCGGGCGGCGTCCGGGCTACGGGAGGACCGCGACGCCGTCGAGCTCCACCATCGCCCGGTCGTCCCAGAGGCGGACCACGCCGATGACGGCCATCGCCGGATAGTCGCGGCCCGCCGACTGCCGCCAGATGCGGCCCAGTTCTGCCGCATGGGCCCGGTACGCCGCCACGTCCACCGCGTACACCGTCACCCGGGCCAGGTCCGCCGGGGCGCCGCCCGCCGCGGCGAGGGCCGTCAGGAGGTTGGCGAGGGCGACCTCGAACTGCTCCGGCAGGCTGTCGCCCACCACCTTGCCCTCGCCGTCCAGCGCGGTCTGGCCCGCCAGGAACACCAGCCGGGTGCCGGTCACCGCGACCGCGTGCGAGAAGCCCGTCGCGGGCGACAGCTCCGCCGGGTTGATCCGGTCGAGGCTCATCGCGCCGCCACCTTCCCCGGCCGGGCCTGCGGCAGGGCTCCGTACAGTTCCTTCGCGATGATCATGCGCTGCACCTCGCTCGCCCCCTCGTAGATCCGTGGCGCCCGTACCTCCCGGTAGAGGTGTTCCAGCAGATGGCCCCGCTGCAGGGCGACCGCCCCGTGCAGCTGGACCGCGTGGTCCACCACGTACTGGGCGGTCTCCGTGGCCAGCAGTTTCGCCATCGCCGCCCGGCGCGGGACGTCGCCCGCCCCGCTGTCGTAGGCCGCGGCCGCCGCGTACACCAGCAGTCGGGCCGCCTCCGTGCGGGTGGCCATCTCCGCCACCCGGTGCGCCACCGCCTGAAGGTCGCTCAGCGTCCCGCCGAACGCGCTGCGGCCGGCCGTGTACGCGAGCGTCGCGTCCAGCGCGGCCCGGGCCATGCCCACCGCGAAGGCGCCGACGCTCGGCCGGAAGAGGTTCAGGGTGTCCATCGCCACCCGGAAGCCCCGTCCCGGCTCGCCGAGCAGGTCCTGCGGGCCGACCGGTACCCCGTCGAAGGCGAGGGAGCCGATGGGGTGCGGGGAGAGCATGTCCAGGGGAGCGCCGGAGAGTCCGGGGCGGTCGGCCGGGACCAGGAAGGCCGAGACCCCCTTCGCCCCCGGCCCCTCGCCCGTTCGGGCGAACACCGTGTAGAAATCCGCTTCGGGGGCGTTGGAGATCCAGCGCTTCTCACCGCTGAGCCGCCAGCCCCCACCGTCGGCCGGAGCTGCGGCCGGATCGACGGTCGCCGCCAGCGCCAGCGCCGCGGCGTCCGAGCCCGCCCCCGGCTCGCTCAGCGCGAAGGCCGCCACCGCCCGCCCGGCGCGCACCTGCGGCAGCCAGCGTTCCCGCTGCGCCTCGCTCCCCGCGTGCAGCACCGGGTACGCGCCCAGTCCTTGCAGGGCGAGCGCCGTCTCGGCCTCCGTGCAACCGTGGGCGAGGGACTCCCGCAGCAGGCACAGGTCCAGCGCGCCCGAGGCGAACACCCGATCCAGCAGGCCCAGCTCCCCCAGCGCCGCCAGCAGCGGCCGGTTGACCCGACCCGGTTCCCCCTTCTCGGCCAGTGGCCTCAGCCGCTCCGCCGCCAGTGCGCGCAACTGCCCGCACCACTCCTCCTGGTCCACCCCGAGCGCGAATCCGGTCATCCGAATATCCCCGCTTCTATCGCGTCCTGTTGACTGCCGTCACCATCACGATACGCTCCTGGAAGGACCTCCAGCGGTGGCTGGAGGAACTACCGCACGGCCGGCTCCACCCCACCCCGGACCGCTGCAGGGGGCGACCCGCCTTGGACCTCAAGCCTTCCGCTCACACCGACACCTTCGCCCGTGACCATCTGCCACCCGCGCACACCTGGCCGGAGCTGGTCTTCGATCTGCCCGAACTGGCCTACCCGGACCGCCTGAACTGCGGTGCCGAGCTGCTCGACGCCACCATCGCCCGGTTCGGTCCCGCGGGCGCCGACCGCCCGGCCTTCCGCAGCGGCGCGGGCGAGGTGTGGACCTACGGCGGCCTGCGCGAGCGCGTGGACCGCCTGGCCCACGCGCTCACCGCCGACCTCGGCGTGGTCCCCGGCAACCGGGTGCTCCTGCGCGGACCCACCGGCCCCTGGCTCGCCGCCTGCTGGCTCGCGGTGATGAAGGCGGGCGCGGTGGCGGTCACCGTACTGCCGCAGCAGCGCGCGCAGGAGCTGGCCACGGTCTGCGCGATGGCCCGGGTGGGCCACGCCCTGTGCCACGCGGACGTACTGGACGACCTGGTCAAGGCCGAGGTGCCGGGGCTGCGGATCACCGTGTACGGGGGCGGGGCGCCGGGCGATCTGCTCCGGCTGGCAGAAAGACATCCCGAGCCCTTCCCGGCCGCCCCGACCTCAGCGGACGACGTCGCCCTGATCGCCTTCACCTCGGGGACCACCGGACGCCCCAAGGGCTGCATGCACTTCCACCGCGACCTGCTCGCCGTCGCCGACACCTTCTCCCGCAGCGTGCTGCGGCCCCGCCCGGACGACGTCTTCGCGGGCAGTCCGCCGCTGGGGTTCACCTTCGGTCTCGGCGGGCTGGTGATCTTCCCGCTGCGGGCCGGGGCCTCGGCGCTGCTGCTGGAGGAGGCGGTACCGCGCCGGCTGCTGCCGGCGCTCGCGGAGCACCGGGTGACGGTGCTGTTCACCGCGCCCACCGCCTACCGGACGATGCTGGACGCCCTGGGCCCGTACGACGTGGGCATGTACGACCTGTCCGCGCTGCGCCGCTGCGTCTCGGCCGGGGAGAACCTGCCCGCCGCCACTTGGCAAGCCTGGTACGAGCGCACCGGCCTGCGCATCATCAACGGCATCGGGGCGACGGAGCTGCTGCACATCTTCATCTCCGCCGCCGACGAGGACATCCGGCCCGGTACGACGGGCCGGGTGGTCCCGGGCTGGGAGGCCCGGGTGGTGGACCGGTCGGGGCGGCCGGTCCCGGACAACGAGCCGGGGCTGCTGGCCGTACGCGGCCCGGTGGGCTGCCGCTACCTGGCCGACCCCCGGCAGGGGGAGTACGTACAGGGCGGGTGGAACCTGACCGGTGACACCTACGTCCGCGATCCGGAGGGCTACTTCCGCTACGTCGCCCGCGCCGACGACATGATCGTCTCGGCGGGTTACAACATCGCGGGGCCCGAGGTGGAGGAAGCCCTGCTGCGCCACCCGGACGTGGTGGAGGCGGCCGTGGTGGGCCTCCCGGACGAGCGGCGCGGACAGATCGTGGTGGCGTACACCGTGGCACGCGACGGCGCGGTGCTGACGGAGGAGGTCCTGCGCACCTTCATGCGGGCGGAACTGGCCCCGCACAAGTGCCCGCGCTCCTTCGTCTTCCTGCCCGCGCTCCCCCGCACCGCGACGGGCAAGCTGCAGCGCTTCCGGCTGCGCGAACCCGGCGCCCGGCCCGATCCGCCCGACAGGATCTAGAGTGAACCCGTGGTCGAGCAGCACACCCCGCGATCCCTGATCGTCACGTTCTACGGAGCCTACGGGCGGGCCTTCGAGGGCCCGGTCCCGGTGTCCGCGCTGATCCGCCTGCTGGGCGCGGCCGGCGTGGACGCCCCGTCGGTCCGCTCGTCGGTGTCCCGGCTGAAGCGCCGCGGCTTCCTGCTGCCCGGGCGCGCGGCGGACGGTTCGGCGGCGTACGGGCTCTCCGAGGAGGCGCGGCAGCTGCTGGACGACGGCGACCGGCGGATCTACGGCAGCCCGCAGCTGTCGGACGAGTGGCTGGTGGCGGTGTTCTCCGTCCCCGAGCAGGAGCGGAACAAGCGGCACCTGCTGCGCTCGCGGCTGGCCCGGCTCGGTTTCGGCGCGGTGGCGCCGGGCGTGTGGATCGCCCCGGCCCAGCTGTACGAGGAGGCCGCGCACACGCTGGAGCGGCTGCACCTGACGCCGTACGTGGAACTGTTCCGCGGCGCCCACCTCGGTTTCGCGCCGACCGCCGAGACGGTGGCGCGCTGGTGGGACCTGGCGGCCCTGGCCAAGCAGCACGAGGAGTTCCTCGACCTGCACGAACCGGCTCTGCGCGCCCTCCAGTCGGGCCCGGAGCCGACCCCGGAGGAGGCCTACCGCGGCTACCTCCTCGCACTCGACACCTGGCGCCGGCTGCCGTACGCCGACCCGGGCCTGCCGCGCGCGCTGCTGCCGGCGGGCTGGCCGGGCGACCGCTCGGCGGCCGTCTTCGCCGAACTGCACGAACGCCTGCGGGATGCGGGGGAGCGCTTCGCGCAACCGTGACGGGCCGGGGCACGTCCTACCCACACATGACGTCACCTGCTGCGCGGCCCTCCCCCAAGAGGCGTCTCCTCACGCTGGGCCCGGCCGCACTCGCCGGACTCGCGTTCGGCTGCGCCGCCATCTCGCTGGCCTCCCACGCCCGGCATTACTGCGACGCCGGCGCGGACCCGGGCGGCATCCTGGAGCTGAGCCTCACGCTGCTCCCGCTGACCGTGGCCTTCACGGCGATCGCCCTGTTCGTGGCGTACCTGCTGGACCGGCAGCCCGTGGCGCTGCAACTGGGCACCGTCCTGTTCGTGCTGGCAGGCCTGACGGTCCTGTACTTCGCCGTGCGCGGCACCCTCGACGGCTATCCCGGGGACCGCACCAGGTGCGGACCCGGCAACGTGCCGCCGTGGTGGCCGGGTTGGCTGCCCGCTTAGGCCGTCTCCGGGGGGCCTGTCAGGGGAAAACCGGATGCGGGCGGGCCGGGCACCGCGCCAGCATGGGACATGAACTGGACCTTCACCACAGATCTGGCGGCCTTCGTGCGCGCGGCGGGCCCGGCCCTGGCCGCGCGGCCCGTCCCCCACACCGTCCTGCTGACCGTGACCGACGCTCTGGCGCGGCGCGGTCCCGATGCCTACGGCGGCGGCACCCCCTTCTTCGGCTGGTGGACCGGCACCGACGGCGCCGTCGCCGGCGGCCTGCTGTGCACCCCGCCGTTCCCGCTGCACCTCGGCGTGGTGCCCGAGGAAGCGGTCCGCGCGCTGGGGGCGGCGCTCGCCACCGAACCGCTGCTCGCCGGGGTGCGCACGCTCAACGCCCGCCGCCCGGACGCCCGGGTGCTGGCCGAGGCATGGGGGCGGCCCACCCGGACCTCCGAGGAGCAGCGCCTGTACCGGCTGGCCGCCCTGGCCGCCCCGGACCCCGCCCCGGCCGGGCGGGCCCGGCCCGCCACCGAGGCCGATCTACCGCTGCTGCTGGAGTGGGTCACGGCCTTCAAGGCCGAGGCGGGCGTGCCGGGCAGCGCCTCCGAGCCCGTGCTGCGCGACCGGATCTCCTACGGCGGGGCCCTGCTGTGGGAGCGGGCCGGGACCCCCGTCTCGCTGGCCGGCTTCTCCCGCGCGATCGGTTCGGCCTCCCGCATCGGCCCGGTCTACACCCCGCCGGAGCACCGCGGCCGCGGCTACGCCGCCGGGGTCACGCACGCGGCGAGCGAAGCGGCGTACGCGACCGGCGCCGCCGAGGTCCTCCTCTTCACGGACCTGGCCAACCCCACCAGCAACGGCGTGTACCTGCGTCTGGGCTACACCCCGGTCGAGGACCGCACGGAGATCGTCTCGGCCTGACGGGCCGGACGGCCTAGCCGCGGCCCGTCGGCGGGGGGCGGCTGCCCGCGCGGTACGGGGCCGGCCAGGGCGCACCAGGGCCTTCGTAGGACTGGTCGGCGGCCGCGTGCAGGGTCCAGTGGGGGTCGTAGAGGTGGGGGCGGCCCAGAGCGCAGAGGTCGGCGCGGCCGGCCAGCAGCAGGGAGTTCACGTCGTCCCAGGAGGAGATGGCGCCGACCGCGATGACGGGGACGCCGAGCGCGCCCCGGATCCGGTCGGCGTACGGGGTCTGGTACGAGCGACCGTACTCGGGGGCCTCGTCCGCGACCACCTGGCCCGTCGAGACGTCGATGGCGTCCGCGCCGCGGGCGGCGAAGGCGGCCGCGATCCGCACCGCCTCCTCGGACGACGTGCCCCCGGGTGCCCAGTCGGTGGCCGAGAGGCGGACCGTCATCGGGCGGTCCTCGGGCCAGACCGCGCGGACCGCGTCGAAGACCTCCAGCGGGAAGCGCAGCCGGTTCTCCAGGGAGCCGCCGTACTCGTCGGTGCGGTGGTTGGTCAGGGGGGACAGGAACCCGGAGAGCAGGTAGCCGTGGGCGCAGTGCAGTTCGAGCAGGTCGAATCCGGCGTCGGCGGCCCGGACCGCGGCGGCCGCGAACTCGGAGCGCAGCGCCGCCAGGTCCGTGCGCTCCAGGGCCCGCGGGAGCGCCGAGACGCCGGGCCGGTAGGGCAGCGCGGAGGCGGCCACCAGCGGCCAGTTGCCCTCCGGCAGGGGGTCGTCCATGCCTTCCCACATCAGCCGCGTCGAGCCCTTGCGGCCGGCGTGCCCGAGCTGGACGCCGAGGGCGGTGCCGGGCGCCGAGGTGTGGACGAAGTCGGCGATCCGCTTCCAGGCGGCCGTCTGCTCCTGGGTGTAGAGGCCCGTGCAGCCGGGGGTGATCCGGCCCTCGGCGGACACGCAGACCATCTCGGTCATCACCAGCCCGGCCCCGCCGAGGGCCCGCCCGCCCAGGTGCACGAGGTGGAAGTCCCCCGGCACACCGTCCTCGGCGGAGTACATGTCCATCGGAGAGACGACGACCCGGTTGCGCAGGGTCAGGCCGCGCAGGGTGAACGGCGTGAACATCGCGGGGGTGCCGTCCGGACAGCCGAAGTCCCGCTCCACCGCCCGCGTGAACCGCTCGTCGCGCAGCCGCAGGTTTTCGTGCGTGACCCGGCGGCTGCGGGTGAGGAGGTTGAAGGCGAACTGCCGCGCGGGCTGGTCGACGTAGCCGGCGATTTCCTCGAACCAGTGCCGGCTCGCGGCCGCCGCCCGCTGGGTGCTGGCGACCGCGGGGCGGCGGGCCGTCTCGTAGGCGGCGAGGGCGGCCGGTACGTCGTCCGGCGCGGCGGCCACGGCTTCGGCGAGCGCGAGCGCGTCCTCCACCGCCAGTTTGGTGCCGGAACCGATGGAGAAGTGGGCGGTGTGCGCCGCGTCGCCGAGCAGCACCGTGTTGCCGTGCGACCAGTGCGCGTTGACGACGGTGCGGAACTGCGTCCAGGTGGAGCGGTTGCAGTGCAGCGGGCGTCCGCGCAGGGCCTCGCTGAAGATCTTGGCGCAGCGGGCCGCCGACTCCTCCTCGTCGCACAGGTCGAAGCCGGCCGCCCGCCACACCTCGTCGCGCATCTCCACGATCACGGTGGAGGCGTCCGCCGAGTAGGGATAGGCGTGCAGCTGCATGACCCCGTGCTCGGTCTCCGCGATCTCGAAGCGGAAGGCGTCGAAGGCGAAGTCGGCGGCGAGCCAGATGTAGCGGCAGCGTCCGGCGGTGAGCGTGGGGCCGTAGTGCGCGGAGTCCGCCTCCCGGACGGCGCTGTGCACCCCGTCGGCCGCGACGACCAGGTCGTACGAGGCCGCGAGCACGGCCGCGGCCGGGGCCTGTGAGCGGAAACGGAGCCGGACGCCGAGCCCGGCGCAGCGCTCGTGCAGGATCTCCAGCAGCCGGCGCCGCCCGATGGCCGCGAAGCCGTGGCCTCCGGAGGTCAGCAGCCGGCCCCGGTGGACGATGTCCACGTCGTCCCAGCGCACGAACTCCGCGCTCAGGGCGGCGTGGACGACGGTGTCGGCCCGCTCGATGCCGCCGAGGGTCTCGTCGGAGAGCACCACGCCGAAGCCGAAGGTGTCGTCCGGGGCGCCCCGCTCCCAGACCTCCACCGTGTGGCCCTGGCGGGCCAGCAGTGCGGCGGCGTACAGCCCTCCCGGTCCCCCGCCGACGACGGCGACCCGCATGGCACCCGGAGTCATGTGACTACCTGCCCTTCCACTCCGGCGGCCGCTTCCCGGTGAAGGCCGCGTGGAACTCCGCGTAGTCCTCGCCGTGCATCAGCAGGGCCTGGGTGGCGGCGTCCAGTTCCACGGACGCGGCCAGGGGCATGTCGAGCTCGGCGGTGAGCAGCGCCTTGGTCTGCGCATGGGCGAGGGCGGGGCCCGCGGCCAGGCGCGCGGCGAGTTCGGCGGCCCGTACGTGGGCCTTGCCCTCCTCGGTGAGCTCGCTGAGCAGGCCGATCCGCTCCGCCTCGGCCGCGTGCACGGGCTCTCCGAGCATCAGCAGCCGGGTGGCGTGGCCGAGGCCGACGACCCGGGGCAGCAGGTAGGCGGCGCCCATGTCGCCGCCGGAGAGGCCGACGCGGGTGAAGAGGAAGGCGAAGCGGGCGGTGGGGTCGGCGATCCGGAAGTCGGCGGCGAGCGCGAGTACGGCCCCGGCACCGGCGGCCACGCCGTGCACGGCGGCGATGACCGGGAAGGGGCATTCGCGGATGGCGCGGACCACCTGGCCGGTCATCCGGTTGAAGTCGAGGAGCTGGGCGGTGTCCATGGCGAGGGTGGCGCCGATGATCTCGTCGACGTCCCCGCCGGAGCAGAAGCCGCGCCCCTCGCCGCCGAGCACGAGGGCGCGCACGGAGCGCTCGCGGGAGAGTTCGCCGAGCAGATCGCGCAGGTCGGCGTAGGCACCGAAGGTGAGCGCGTTCAGCTTCTGGGGGCGGTCGAAGGTGACGGTGGCGACGCCGTCCTGCCGGGTGATCCGGAGGTGGTGCCACCGTTCGGTCGCTGGTGTGGAACCGGTGAAGGGGCTCACACCACCGAAGGTATCACCAGATCGTGACTGCCGTCACAGAAGCGCGACACTTTTGCGCCCGGGGTGCCCTGCGGGACGAGAATTCGACTTCGTATCGTTGAAAGCGGGAGCTCTCCACTTGCGCACGGTTCGCTCCCGACGCGACACCCGACACCGGAACGGATGGTCCTTCCTTGCCCGACGCCTCCGCCTGGCGGATCGCCCTGCCCCGCACGGCGGCCGCCGTGCCCCTCGCCCGCGCCCTCGTCCGCACCGCGCTGGCCGACACCGACGCACCCGCCGACCGGGACACCGCGGAGCTCCTGACGGCGGAACTGGTCGCGAACGCCGTGGAGCACACCCGCTCCGGCGCCCCGATCGAGCTGGTCGTGGAACTGCTGGCGAGCGGCTGCCAGGTCGAGGTCCACGACGGGGATCCGAGCCCGCCCGGCAACCTGTCGGCCCGTCCGGCCGCGGACCGCCCCGACCTCTGGCAGGAGCACGGCCGCGGGCTGCTGCTGATCCGGGCCCTGAGCTCCGACTGCGGTCACCGCCCCACCCCGGGCGGCAAGGCCGTGTGGTTCACCCTGCCCGCGCAGCAGACCGGCCCCGGCAGGGCGTGACCCCGCCACGGCACGGCATTCGGCCCCGGCGTATGACTATGCGTCACTCCGGCCGGGCCGGCCGAGCGTGGCGACAAGTACGGCCTTGATGGTGTGCAGCCGGTTCTCGGCCTCGTCGAAGACGATGGAGTGCTCGGACTCGAACACCTCGTCCGTCACCTCCAGGGATTCCAGGCCGTGCCGCTCGTGGATCTCCCGGGCCACCTTGGTGCCGAGGTCGTGGAAGGCCGGCAGGCAGTGCATGAACTTCACGTCCGGGTTCCCGGTGGCGCGCAGCACGTCCATGGTCACCGCGTACGGGGACAGGGCCGCGATCCGCTCGTCCCAGACCTCCTTGGGCTCGCCCATGGAAACCCAGATGTCGGTCACGACGAAGTCCGCCCCGGCGACCCCCTCGGCCACCTCCTCGGT
This sequence comes from Streptomyces sp. NBC_00029, assembly GCF_045160505.1. Classification (NCBI taxonomy): domain Bacteria; kingdom Bacillati; phylum Actinomycetota; class Actinomycetes; order Kitasatosporales; family Streptomycetaceae; genus Streptomyces; species Streptomyces sp. NBC_00029. The sequence goes on along the minus strand of NZ_CP108292.1, from coordinate 6,688,867 downwards.
CAGGGTGAGGCGGGCGCCGCTCTCCGCCGCGAGCTCCCGGGCTGCGGCCACCACCGACTCGGCGGGCCAGTAGGCCCGGGGCGCGACGATCCGTACGTCCATGCCCAGCAGCGCGCCGGTCACGAGGTAGGAGTTGCCCATGTTGAAGCGGGCGTCGCCGAGGTAGGCGAACGCGACGTGGTTCAGCGGCTTGGCGGTGTGCTCGGTCATGGTGAGCAGATCGGCCAGCATCTGGGTCGGGTGCCAGTCGTTGGTGAGGCCGTTGAAGACGGGGACGCCGGCGTGGGCGGAGAGCTCCTCGACGGCCTCCTGGCTGTCACCGCGGTACTCGATCCCGTCGAACATCCGGCCCAGCACGCGGGCGGTGTCCTTCACCGACTCCTTGTGGCCCATCTGGGATCCGGCGGGGTCGAGGTAGGTGGTGTGGGCACCCTGGTCCGCGGCGGCGACCTCGAAGGCGCAGCGGGTCCGCGTCGAGGTCTTCTCGAAGATCAGCGCGATGTTCCTGCCCTGCAGCAGCCGCTGCTCGACCCCGGCCTTCTTGGCCGCCTTCAGGTCGGCGGCGAGCTCGATCAGGCCGCGGAACTCGGCGGCCGTGAAGTCCAGCTCCTTGAGAAAACTGCGGCCGGCGAGGTCGGTGGCCATGGGGTCGCTCCAGCGTCACGGTGACAGGGGATGCTGGAAGTCTATACGATCCTCTGTATTGATATACAGACCGGTCCACCGGCCGGGCCCGGGACCCCTTCCCCGGGCCCGGCCGGTCTCAGACCGCGTCCCGCTCGACGGGACAGCTCATGCAGCGCGGGCCGCCCCGGCCCCGCCCCAGCTCGCTGCCCGGGATCTCGATCACCTCGATGCCCATCCTGCGCAGGTGGGTGTTGGTCGTCACGTTCCGTTCGTACGCGACGACCACTCCAGGCTCCACGGCCAGCACGTTGCAGCCGTCGTCCCACTGCTCGCGCTCCGCCGAGTGCACGTCCTGCGTCGCGGTCAGCACCCGGATCGAGTCCAGACCGAGCGCCCCCGCGATGGCCCGGTGCATGTGGTCCTCCGGGTGGTCGGTCACCTTCAGCTCATGCGGCCCGCCGCCCGGCTCGATCGTGTAGGAGGGGAGCATGCCGAGCCCCGCGTACTGAGTAAACGTATCTCCGTCGACCATGGTCATCACCGTGTCCAGGTGCATGAAGGCCCTCGACTTGGGCATGTCGAGCGCCACGATGGTCGTCGCCGAACCCGCCGCGAACAGACCCCGTGCCAGCATCTCCACCGCCTGCGGGGTGGTCCGCTCGCTCATCCCGATCAGCACCGCGCCGTTGCCGATGACCAGTACGTCCCCGCCCTCGATCGTCGAGGGATAGTCCGCCTGCCCCTGCGACCAGGTGTGGAAGGCGCCGGAGGTGGTGAAGAGCGGGTGGTGCTTGTAGATCGCCTCGAAGTGGACCGTCTCGCGCTGCCGGGCGGGCCAGCGCATCGCGTTGATGGACACCCCGTCGTAGATCCAGGCGGAAGTGTCCCTGGTGAAGAGGTGGTTGGGCAGCGGGCCCAGCAGGAACCCGTCCAGGTCCAGCGCGTGGAAGCGCACGGACACCGGCTCGGCGTGCCGTTCCAGGAACTCCCGCTTGGTCATCCCGCCGACCAGCGCCTCCGCCAGTTCGGCCGAGGACAGCCCGTCGAAGACCGATCTCAGGTGGTCGGTGGCGAGCGGTCCGTACTCCTTCTCGTCGAAGACGCGGTCCAGTACGAGGTGTCTCGCCTCCGGGATGTCGAGGGCCTCGCACAGCAGGTCCCCGAAGAGGTGGACCTCCACGCCCCGGTCCCGCAGCACGTCCGCGAAGCCGTCGTGCTCCTGGCGGGCCCGGCGCACCCACAGCACGTCGTCGAAGAGGAGCGCGTCCTTGTTGCTCGGTGTGAGCCGCTTCAGCTCCAGGTCGGGCCGGTGGAGGATGACGCGGCGAAGCCGCCCGGTCTCGGAGTCGACATGGAATCCCATGCCGTACACATTCCCAGACCGAACGGCTTTTTGACGTGGCGTCCGCTCAGCGAGGGGTCGCGAGGCCGAGAAGCGCCGAAGGGGCGCCGGTGAGTTCCGGGGTGGTCAGGCCCAGTTCGGGCGCGGTCAGGTTCGGCACCCCGGAGTTGGAGGCGTCCGGCATCGTCAGCAGACCGCCGGCGACCAGGGCGGGCGTCCGGGCCAGCAGGTCGGTGGCCGGCGCCTTCACGGATCCCTCGCCGTCCGTCTCCGGCTTGCCCAGCAGGTTCGGCACCGGGGAGGTGACGAGGGTGCTGCCGAGCTCGGTGCCGACCGGTACCGACGGGAGCAGTGGGGTCGGGAGCATGTTCCCCTTGTGGAAGCGGGGTGACTCGGGCGCTCCCACGACCGGCATCGGCACGCCGGTGCCCACGCGCGGGGTGTCCACGCCCAGCGTGGCCTTCACGGCGTCCAGCGGGACATCGACCGGTACCGACTGGGCCACGGCCGGGGTGGCCGCGCCGGCCGCAGCCATACAGGTCATGAGTGCCGCAATGCTTCCGCGCGCGGTCATCTTCATAGGTGACGTTCCGTCCTTCCAGGGTCGCGGACATTCCGCTGCCCTGGTTGAACGATCCCGCCGATGGGTTTCCCGGAGTTCTCCGCGAAAGTTCCCCCATACGACCTAATTAGAGGCCGTACGGGGGCCACTCCTTTACGTACCGTGCTGACGCGGCCCGCCCCCGCGACGGCGCCCGCGAGCGTGCTCGCTCACAGGCGCGGGTCGACCGGCTCCGACTCCAGCGCGAGCACCGCGAAGACCGCCTCGTGGACCCGCCACAGCGGCTCCTCGGCCGCCAGCCGGTCCAGTGCCTCCAGCCCGAGCGCGTACTCGCGCAGGGCGAGCGAGCGCTTGTGCCCGAGGAACCGCTCGCGCAGCCGCTCCAGGTGGTCCGGACGCGTGTACTCCGGGCCGTAGATGATCCGCAGGTACTCCCGCCCGCGCACCTTCACCCCGGGCTGGACCAGCCGGCCGCTTCCGTCCCGGGCGTACGCCTGGAGCGGCTTGACGACCATGCCCTCGCCGCCGGCGGCCGTCAGCTCCAGCCACCAGTCGGTGCCCGCCCGTACGGAGTCCTCGTCCGCGGTGTCCACCAGGATCCGGCCGGTGCGGCGCAGCAGCCCGGTGCCGGCCGCCTCGTCGGCGGCGACCAGGCGGTCCAGCCAGAACAGCTGCTCGTCGTGGGGCACGGCGGCCAGCGACCGCCCGGCCGCCGCGAGCAGCTGGAACGGCGCGAACCGTACGCCGTCCAGCCCGTCGGTGGTCCAGCAGTAGCGCCGGTACGCGTCGGTGAAGGCGGCCGCGTCGGTCGCCCGGCCGCGCTGGCGCTCCAGCAGTGCACCGGTGTCGACGCCCCGGGCGGTGGCCGCCTCCAGGGCCGCGACGGCGTCCGGGAAGACGGCGCCGGACGCCGCGCCCACGGCGGCGTACTGGTTGCGCAGCAGGCCGGTGGACTTCAGGGACCAAGGCAGGAGTTCCCCGTCGAACAGCAGCCAGTCGGTGCCGAGTTCCTCCCAGAGACCGGCGTCGGTGACCGCCGCGCGCAGCCGTGCGAGGACCTCTTCGGTGACCTCCGGCTCCTTGAAGAAGGGCCGCCCGGTACGGGTGTAGACGGAGCCCGTCGGGCCGTCGACGCCGAAGCGGGTCCGGGCCGCGTCGGCGTCCTTGCAGACCAGGACGGTCGCGCGGGAGCCCATGTGCTTCTCCTCGCACACCACCTGGGCGATGCCGTCCTTGCGGTACTGGGCGAAGGCCTCGGCCGGGTGCTCCAGATAGCCCTCCTCCCGCGAGGTGGCGGTCGGCGCCATGGTCGGCGGCAGGTAGGGGACGAGGCGGGGGTCCACGGCGAAGCGGCTCATGACCTCCAGGGCCGCCGCCGCGTTCTCCTCGCGCACGTTGACGTTGCCCAGGTGCCGGGTCTCCACGACCCGGCGGCCGTGCACGTCGGCCAGGTCGAGCGGGCGCCCTCCCCCGGACTCCGTCCGGGGGGACCCCCAGTGTCCGCCCGGCGCCTCGGCGACGAGCGGCTTGACCGGCTCGTACCACACCTTCTCGGCCGGTACGTCGACCAGTTCGCGCTCGGGCCAGCGCAGGGCGGTCATCCGGCCGCCGAAGACGGCGCCGGTGTCGAGGCAGATGGTGTTGTTGATCCAGGTCGTGTCCGGGACCGGGGTGTGGCCGTAGACCACGACGGCCTTGCCGCGGTAGTCCTCGGCCCACGGGTAGCGCACGGGCAGGCCGAACTCGTCAGTCTCGCCGGTGGTGTCCCCGTACAGGGCGTGCGAGCGGACCCGGCCGGAGGTGCGGCCGTGGTACTTCTCGGGCAGCCCGGCGTGGCAGACCACCAGCCTGCCGCCGTCGAGGACGTAGTGGCTGACGAGGCCGCGGATGAACTCCCGCACCTCCTGGACGAACTCTTCCGGCTCCGCCTCCAGCTGCTCGATGGTCTCGGCGAGGCCGTGGGTCCGCTGGACCTTGGAGCCCTTCAGATAACGGCCGAGCTTGTTCTCGTGGTTCCCGGGCACGCACAGGGCGTTGCCGGACTTGACCATGCCCATGACGCGGCGCAGCACGCCGGGGCTGTCGGGGCCGCGGTCGACGAGGTCGCCGACGAAGACGGCGGTGCGGCCAGCGGGGTGGACGCCGTCCTCGTAGCCGAGCTTGGCGAGCAGGGTCTCCAGCTCGGAGGAACAGCCGTGGATGTCACCGACGATGTCGAAGGGGCCGGTGAGGTGGGTGAGGTCGTTGAACCGCTTCTCCAGGACCACCTCGGCGGTCTCGGCCTCGTCGACGGAGCGCAGTACGTGGACCTTGCGGAAGCCCTCGCGCTCCAGGCCGCGCAGCGAGCGGCGCAGGTCGCGGCGGTGCCGCTGGATGACCGCGCGGGGCAGGCCGGCCCGGTCGGGGCGGGCGGCGTTGCGCTCGGCGCAGACCTGCTCGGGCATGTCCAGGACGATGGCGATCGGCAGGACGTCGTGCTCGCGGGCGAGCTGGACCAGCCCGCGGCGGGCCTCGGCCTGGACGCTGGTGGCGTCGACGACGGTGAGGCGGCCGGCGGCGAGGCGCTTGCCCGCGATGTAGTGCAGGACGTCGAAGGCGTCCCGGCTGGCGCTCTGGTCGTTCTCGTCGTCCGAGACCAGGCCCCGGCAGTAGTCGGAGGAGATGACCTCGGTGGGCTTGAAGTGCTTGCGGGCGAAGGTGGACTTGCCCGATCCGGTGGCCCCGATCAGGACGACGAGGGACAGGTCGGTGACGGGAAGTGTGCGCGTACGGGGGGTCTCGGTGCCGGTCATGCTGCCTCGCCCTCCTTCGGGGTGTCGGTGGTGTCAGCGGTGTCGGTGGTGTCGTTCTGGGTGAAGACGGCCATCTGGGTCGGCGGCCCGACCTCGGGGTCGTCGTCGCCGACGGGCACGTACCGGACCCCGTAGCCGTGGCGGCGCGCGACCTCGTCCGCCCAGGCTCGGAACTCCTCGCGGGTCCACTCGAAGCGGTGGTCGCCGTGGCGGACGTGCCCGGCGGGCAGGGTCTCCCAGCGCACGTTGTACTCGACGTTCGGGGTGGTGACGAGGACCGTCCGGGGACGGGCCGAGCCGAACACCGCGTACTCCAGGGCGGGCAGCCGCTCCGGATCCAGGTGCTCGATGACCTCGCTGAGCACGGCCGCGTCGTAGCCGCCGAGCCGCCTGTCGGTGTACGCGAGCGAGCCCTGCAGCAGGGTGACGCGCGCGCTCTGCCGCTCACCCATCCGGTCAAGCCGCAGCCGCCGGGCCGCGATCTGCAGGGCGCGCACGGACACGTCCATACCGACGATCTCGGTGTACACCGGGTCGTTCAGCAGCGCCTGGACCAACTGGCCCTGTCCGCAGCCGAGGTCCAGTACCCGCTGGGCGCCGGCGCCCCGCAGCGCGGCGAGGATCGCCTCGCGCCGCTGCACGGCGAGCGGCACCGGACGCTCCTCCGTGTCGCGGTCCTCGTCCACCGCGTTGTCGAGCTCCTCGACCTCGCTGCCGTCGGACTCGGCGAGGCGGACCAGTTCCAGGCGCTCGATGGCGTCCTGGGTCAGCCGCTTGTGGCGGGCCAGGTAGCGGGAGGAGATCAGGCCGTTCTCGGGGTGGGCGGCGAGCCAGCCGTCTCCGGCGCGCAGCAGCTTGTCGACCTCGTCCGGGGAGACCCAGTAGTGCTTGCCGTCGTCGAGCACCGGGAGCAGTACGTAGAGCTGGCGCAGGACGTCGGCGAGGCGCAGTTCGCCCTCCAGGACGAGCCGTACGTAGCGGGAGTCCCCCCACTCGGGGAACTGCGCGTCGAGCGCCACGGCCTCGGCCTGTACGAGGTCCCAGCCGAGCGGGCCGAACAGCCTGTGCACGAGCTCGGCGCCGCCGCGGGCGGGCAGTACCGGGATCTCGATGCGCAGCGGCCGGGCCTGCTCCGGAAGTTCCGGACGGGCGGCGCACTGCCCCTTGAGCGCGGTGCGGAACACTGCGCTGAGCGCGACGGCGAGCAGCGAGGACGCGGCGTACGGCCGGTCGTTGACGTACTGCGCGAGGGCGGCGTCCGGCGCCCCGCCGCGGCCCTTGCCCCGGCCGCGGCGCACGAGCGCGACGGGGTCCACCTCCAGCAGCAGTGCCGCCGTGCACCGCTGGGCCGAGGCCTCGGGGTAGAACACGTGGGCGGTGCCGTGGGAGGTGGAGAACGCCTGCGTCCTGTCGGGATGCTTGTGCAGCAGGTGACCCAGGTCGGTAGCGGGGCGTTCGGGGGAGCCGGTGGTGGAGATCGTCAGGAACACACCATCGATTGTTGCTGGTCACCCACCCGGCCTGCCTCCGGTTTTTCGAGGTCGCAGCTCAGCGCGGCCGGCCGGGCAGCCGCGAACGGAGGGCTGCGATCCGGTCCGGGCCGATGCGGCAGCAGCCGCCGATGAGGCGGGCGCCGGTGGTGTGCCAGGCCTCGGTGGGCCAGGGGGCCGGGGTGCGGGGGCTGTGCCAGGTCCGGGTGTCCGCGTTCCAGACCGAGCCGTCGTTGGGGTAGGCCAGCAGCGGTTTGGCGGTCGCGGCGGCCGCGGCCTCGAGGGCGGGCAGGACATCGGCGGGGTCGCAGCAGTTGACGCCGACCGCGATGACTTGCGGGGACGCCGCGGCCAGGGCGAAGGCCCCGGGGAGCGGCCGGCCGGACCGCGTGCGGCCGTCGGCCACCGTGTACGAGAGCCAGGCGGGCGCGCCGGTCTCCGCGAGGACGGTGAGCACCGCTTCGGCCTCGTCGGTGTCCGGGACGGTCTCCACGGCCAGGACGTCGGGCCCGGCGGCGAGCAGGGCCTCGATGCGGGGGCGGTGGAAGGCGGCGAGTTCGCGCACGGTCAGGCCGTAGCGGCCGCGGTACTCGGAGCCGTCCGCGAGCACCGCGCCGTACGGGCCCACGGAGGCGGCCACCCACACCTCGTGGTCGGCGGCGTCGGCCGCGCGGGCGGCCAGGTCCACGCTGCGGTGCAGCAGGGCGGTGGACTCGGCGCGGCCGGGGCCGATCTGGTAACTGGCGGTGATCAGCACCTCGGCGCCGGCCCGCGCGTACGCCGCGTGGGCGGCCTCCACCTGGTCCGGGCGCTCGGCGAGCACCCGGCCCGTCCAGAGGTCGCCGGACAGGTCGCAGCCCTGGGCGGCGAGCTGATTGCTGAGCCCGCCGTCCAGGAGCACGGCCCTGCGGGCCAGGGCTTCGGCGAGCGGGCCGGTCGCGCGAGGCATCGGTCGCGCCCCTAGCGGAGCTGGGACAGCACCTGGGCGGAGATCAGCTCCAGGTGGTCCAGGTCGTCGAGGTCGAGCAGCTGGAGGTAGATGCGGGAGGAGCCGGTGGCGCCGTAGGCGCCGATCTTCTCCACGACCTCGGCCGGGGAGCCGGCCAGGCCGTTGGCCTTGAGCTCGTCCACGTCGCGGCCGATGGCGGCAGCCCGGCGGGCCACCTCGGCGTCGTCCTTGCCCACGCAGACGACCAGGGCGTTGGAGTAGCGCAGGTCGTCGGCCTTGCGGCCGGCCTCCTCGGCAGCCTCGCGGACCCGGCCGAACTGCCGCTCGCTGTCCGCGATCGACGCGAAGGGCATGTTGAACTCGTCGGCGTAGCGGGCGGCGAGCCGCGGGGTGCGCTTGGCTCCGTGGCCGCCGATCAGGACGGGGACCTTGGCCTGGGCGGGCTTGGGGAGCGCGGGCGAGTTCTCCACCCGGTAGTGCTTGCCCTCGTAGTCGAAGGTGTCGCCGGCGCCGGTGGCCCACAGGCCGGTGACGATGGCCAGCTGCTCCTCCAGCCGGGACATCCGGTCCGCCGGGAAGGGGATCCCGTACGCCTTGTGCTCCTCCTCGAACCAGCCCGCGCCCAGGCCCAGTTCGATGCGGCCGCCGGACATCTGGTCGACCTGGGCCACCTGGATGGCGAGGACTCCCGGCAGCCGGAAGGTGCCGGCCGTCATCAGCGTGCCGAGGCGGATCCGCTTGGTCTCCCGGGCCAGGCCCGCGAGGGTGATCCACGCGTCGGTGGGGCCGGGCAGGCCGTCGGCCGATCCCATCCGCACGTAGTGGTCGGAGCGGAAGAACGCATCGAAACCCAGGTCCTCGGTGGCCCTGGCGACGGTCAGGAGGGTGTCATAGCTCGCGCCCTGCTGGGGCTCGGTGAAAATGCGAAGATCCATACCCCCCATCCTGCACTTCCCGCCCCGGCAGGGTGAATCTTCGTCAACCGGACGGCCCGCCCCCGGGCCCGCCAGTGACCAGCCCGGACGGTGATCGTTGGCTCGGACGGAGCCGGACCGCCCGGCCCGCGCGCCGGCGGCTTCCCGTCGGTGCGTCCACCGCCCCCTTCCGCCCCGGAAGGGCCAGAGCCGAGGAGGCCGCGATGTCCCACGAGGCCGCGCCGGAGACCCACCCACAGACCGGACCGACCGGACGGACAGCACAGGAAGCGCCCGACCTTGCAGGTCAGGAGCCCGCGGTACCCGACCGGGCCGAAGGCGCGCCGAAGGGCCTCCTGCAGCAGATGGAAGAACTGATGGCGGCACTGAACGCCGATCTGTCCCGGCTCGACGCCGATCTCCAGGCCTCCACGGACCGCACCCCCGAGGGCGGGCGCCCGTCCTCCCGGCCGTCCTGACCGTGCGGGTCCCGTCGCGCACGGCGGGACCCCGCCCGTACCGCCCTCAGGCAACGCCCGAAGCCGAACCCCGCTCGCGCACCGTCATGCGGCGCAGGATCGCCCGTACCCGGTCACTCGACTCGTCGGCCGCGTCGATCGACTCTATGCACTGCCAGTAGAGGGCCTCCTCGTCCGTCCCGCAGGCCACCCCGACCAGGGCTATCCCCACTTCACCCAGCAGTGCCTGGAGTCCGAGCAGCGCCTGCCGGACGTCCGACACCTCGCTCAACTGCGCCGCCCTCGGCGGATACTCGGGCGCGCTGCCCTCTCCGCGCAGGGCCGCCCGGTCGATCACCCCGCAGCCTCTGCCTCCCGCTTCCCCCAGTCCCCGTGCCTCCGATCTCAGTTCCGGCGGCCCGGTGACCGCCAGATAGCTCCCTATGCCCTGCGCGAGCGCCTGGGTCTGCCAGGCCTCGCCCACGATGTCCCACGCAGCCCCGCTCTGTGCCAGCGCGTGCCGGCCGGCCGCGATGAGCCGTACCGCATCCATATGCCGTCCCCCGTCCGCACGACATCCCGCCGTCCTCACCACTACCCAGAGTGAGGGCAATGAGCCAGTAAAGCCAGGGGTATTCGGAAAATGTGGACACAAACGTGATTGTGGATGAGTCCATCACTCCGAAGAGTGACGATTCGGTGTCGGTGTACCCGGCACGGGGAAGCGGATTTCGTTCCTCTCGATCTTCGCGGCGAGCGCATCCAGCACATCCACCCCGAGGACCTCACAGAACTGCAGCAGATACGCGAGCACGTCGGCCACCTCATCGGCCACGCGATGGGCGGATTCCGGCTTCTCCATGACCCTCGCCGACTCCTCGGGCGTCAGCCACTGGAAGATCTCGACGAGTTCGGCCGCCTCCACACTGAGCGCCACCGCCAGGTTCTTGGGCGTGTGGTACGGCTCCCAGCCGCGCGCCGCCGCGAACTGCGCGAGCCGGCGCTGCAGTTGCTCCAGCCGCTCGTCGGGCCGCCGCCCGGCCGGCTGCGACGGCTCGGGCTGCCGAGTCGGCTCGGGCGGCTGTTCCTGCGTCTCGTTCATGGCACCAGGTCTACCACTGCGACGCCCGGCAGGTCGCGGGCGGCGGCCGCCGTCCCCTCCCCCACCTCCGCCACCAGCCTGATGTGGCCACGGCCGCAGGACAGCCCGGCCAGGCGCAGCAGTTCGGCGCTCTGCCGCCGGTCGAGGCCCCGGTCGAAGCCGTCGGCCAGCACCGTCAGCGCCTGCCGCGCGGAGAGCAGTTCGGCGGCCGGGTCCATGGCCAGCACCCCCGGCCCGGTGAGCAGGACCAGCGCCAGGGCGAGGAAGCGGAGTTCGCCCGCGCCCAGCCGGGCGAGCTCGGTGGCGGGCCGGCCCGGGCCGCGGTCCAGTACCGCCGTGACGGGGCCGCCGCCGGCGGGAATCCGTACGTCCAGCCCCACGACGCTCCCCGCACAGCCGGTACGGGCCGCCTCCGCCAGCAGCGCGTGCCGGGTGCCGCATTCGCTGCGGGTCCGGCGCAGCACGTCGGCCAGGTTGGCGCAGTCCCCCAGCAGCCGGCCCTCGCCCGGCGGTACGGCCGTGCGCATGCGGCCGGGCCGGGGGTCGCACGGGAACACCGAGCGCAGGGCCACGACCACCTGCTCGGCGGCGGCCAGTACCTGGCGCTGGCCGGTCGTGGACCCGGCGACGCGGAGCGGGAGCAGCGCCGTGCCGAGCCGGTCGTCGGGCAGCGGGGCCCTGGTGACGCCGACGGCGCCGCCGGTCAGCCAGGCGGCCTGGACGGAGCGCCGGCCCGGGTCGCGCAGGGCGGTGGCGAGCAGGATCTGCCCGTCCTGCGAGAGGCGTTCACCGACGATCCGCAGCGTGGGCTCGGCCTGGACGGCGAGGTCGAGACGGACCGGGCCGGCCGGACCGTCGACGGTGCAGCCGAGGCGGAACCCGCGCCGGCGCTCGGCGTCGGGGACGGCCCGCTCGGGGATGCGGGCGCGCGGGTCGGGGAAGGCCTCTTCCAGGGTGGCTCCGGACCCCAGCGCGGCCATGGCCTCGTAAGCCTGAAGGGCCTGGGACTTTCCGCTGCCGCTCGGCCCGGCGAAGAGGGTGAGGGGGCCGAGCGGGAAGACCGCCGAGCGGTGCGGTCCGAAGGCGGAGAGCCTCAGTTCGGTGACCACGGGCCTCGGGTACCGCTGCGCGGGCTCGGCAGGACGGCCGGAACCGCCGGGGCGGGCCTGCGTCGGCACGACCGGGGCGTCGGCCTCCGCCGCCCCCGAGGCCTCCGTCCTCGCCGAGGCCCCCGTCCTCGCCGAGGCCTGCGCCGCCTCCGGGACTTCCGCCGCCTCCGCGGGACGGCCACCCGCCGGCGCGGCCGAGGTCACGGGAGGCGGGGGCGGGGGCGGGCACGGGGCCGGGTGTACCGCGGTGCGCGGCTCACCGGCCCGCCCGGCCTCGTCGGGAACGGCAGGGGTGTCGGCTAACGCGACGGCGGCGGTGGCGGTGGTCCGCCCCGCCGTCGCGTCCAGGGTGGCGTCCATGCGCGGGACGGTACGGCCCGCCGGACCCCCCGCGGCTCCGGCGAACCGTTCCCTCGCGGGGACCTTCCTACGATCGGGGGACGGCCGCGGCCGCGATCCCCTCGACCTCGGTCCCCACCGGCGCGAGCAGGAAGACGTTCCGGTCCACCCGGTGCATCCCGCTGCCCAGTCCGAAGACGACGCCGCTGCTGAAGTCCAGGATCCGCTTGGCCACTTCGCTGTCCGCCCCGGTGAGGTCGAGCAGCACCGGGATCTGCGCGATCAGGTACTCGGCCACCTCGCGGGCGTCCGCGAAGATCTGGACTCTGATCACCACGAAGCGCCGCTGTTCCGCCGCCGAGGCTCCGGGTGCCTTGGGAATCGTGCGGTGGTCCACCCGGGAGGGCCATTCGTTGCGACTGCGCAGGGGGACCACCTGCGCGAGCCCCTCCCACTGTTCGTCGGTGACGTCGTACCTGCTCACCGGGCCGCCCCGGCCGTGCGCTTCATGTGCATCCCCCCATCCTCTCGCGTTTCACCCGTTCAGCCCAACAACGACACGAGCCATGACGGGTACTCCCCAAGAGCCAGATAGGTTAGGTTAGGCATACCTAAGTCACTCGGACGATGGAGAGATCCGCATGCGCCTGTTCGGTGCCCCCGCCACCCCGGCCGACCGGCCCACCGATGCCGAGCGCATCCGGTCGATCCTCACCGCCGCCCACTCCATGACCGCGGTCACCGACGGCCTGCGGTCGGAGGTCCGCCACCTCGACGGCAGCGACCCGATGGGGCGGCTGCACCTGCACCCCGCCGAACCGGGTGGCGAGAGCGAGTACCGGCCCACCATCCGGCTGGAGTTCACCGACGTCGCCCCCACCCCCGTACGGCACCGGGTGCGCGCCCGCGTCACCGTGCTGGGCCGCCTGCTCACCCCGTACACCGACCTGGCCGACGACTCCGGCGTCAACTCCACCTGCATGGAATTCGACCGGGCCGTCCTGGAGACCGCGGACGGCCGCTCGCACGTCGGGCTCGACGAGCTGGACGCGGCCTGCCCCGACCCGCTGGCCCCGTACGAGGCGGGCATGCTCACGCACCTCCTCGACGACCACCACGACCTCGTCACCCTGCTGCTGCGCCTGGTCCGGCCGCTGCCGACCGCTTCCGTGGTCCGCGCGCTGCCCGTCGCCATGGACCGGTACGGGATCACCCTGCGGCTGGAGGAGCGGCGCGGCCACCGCGACGTGCGGCTGCCCTTCCCCTCGCCCCTCGACGACGTCGAACAGGCGGGGACGCAGATCCAGGCGCTCTTCAGCGCGGCCCGGCGCAGCTCGCACCGCAACACCCTGCCGGCCTGACGACGCGGCCGGCCCGGTCGGCCCGGCGGCCCGACGGCCCGACGGCCGACGGCCCGGAATACGCGTTCGTGGCCCCGCGTTGGGGTCGATCATGAAGGCCATCACTTACAGCGCATACGGAACTCCCGCCACCCTCAAGCTCGTTGACGTGCCGCAGCCCAAGGTGGGCCCGGGCGAGGTGCTCGTCCGCGTCAGGGCCGCCGGCGTCAACCCGGTGGACTGGAAGCTCGCCGCCGGATACCTCGACCCGATCCTCGAGGTCCGCCACCCGGTCATACCCGGCTGGGACGTGGCCGGAGTCGTCGAAGCGGTCGGCGAGGACACCTTCGACTACGCCGCGGGCGACGAGGTGTACGGGTACGTCCGCAAGGAGTGGGTCGAGCTCGGCACGTACGCCGAGCTGGTGTCCGCCCCCGTCCGCACCCTCGCCCGCAAGCCCCGCGAGCTGAGCTTCGAGCAGGCCGCGGGCATCCCGCTGGCCGGCCTCACCGCCTATCAGTCGCTCGCCCGCGCGGGCCTCAAGGCCGGGGAGACGGTGGTCATCCACTCCGCGGCCGGCGGCACCGGGTCCTTCGGCGTGCAGATCGCGATCGCGCTCGGCCTGCGGGTCATCGGCACGGCGGGCGCGCACAACCACGACTACCTGCGCTCCCTCGGCGCCGAGCCGGTCCTGTACGGAGAGGGCATGGCCGACCGGATCCGCGCACTGGCGCCGGACGGCATCGACGCGGGCCTCGACTTCCATGGGGACGGAGCCGTCGACGTGCTGCAGTCCCTGGTCAAGCAGCGCGACCGGGTCGTGTCCATCGCCGACTACGAGGCCGCGGCCAAGGGCGCGCACCAGCTGTGGGTCCGGCCGGACACCGCCGACCTCACCTTCCTCGCCGAACTCGCGGACTCGGGCCGCCTCACGGTCAACGTCGAGAGCGTGCTGCCGCTCGCGGAGGCCGCGAAGGCCTGGGAGCTGAGCGCCGCGGGCCGCACCCGCGGCAAGATCGTCCTCACCGTCTGAGCCGCCGCGCGGCACACGTGCGCGCCGCCGGGGCCGGGTCCTGCGGCAGGAGGCGGCGGCGAACAGCGCGCCGTCGCCGGTGTCGGTGTTGGTACCGAGGGCGCCGCTGAGGAGGGTGCGGATCCGGATGCGCATCCGCCGCATGTACCCGGGTCCCTGCAGGCCGCCCCGGAGCGGCTGCCCGTCGGGGCCGGTGGGGAACGGGTAACGCCCCCGCACGGCCGGTTCGTTCATCCGGTCGTGGGTGGCGTCGAGGACCCGGGCCATCCAGCGGCGGTCCGCCGGTTGTCCGCCGAGGCCCTCCCGGGAGGCCATGGCGGCCTCCCGGGCGGCGGGCTCGGGCGGGACGTACCAGACACCGGTGCCGCCCGCGGCCTCGGCGCCGCTCGTACCGCGGTAGCCCTTGTCGGCGAGGACGAACCGGGCTCCCGCCCCGGCGGCCCAGGTGGCGGCCGGTCCGCCGCCGACGACGAGGACGTCGGCGGCGTACTCGGTCATGCGCCTGCCCGTGTGTGCCGGTTGGCCGGCCGGCCGAGGCCGTAGTTCTCGCGCAGGGTGGCGCCGGTGTACTCGGTGCGGAAGAGCCCGCGCCGCTGCAGGATCGGCACGACATGGTCGACGAAGGCGGTCAGGCCGGTGGGCAGGACCGGCGCCATGATGTTGAAGCCGTCGGCGGCCCCTTGCGTGAACCACTCCTGCAGCTGGTCGGCGATCTGCTCGGGGGTGCCGGCGAAGACGCGGTGGCCGCGGCCGGCGCCGAGGCGGGCGATCAGCTGGCGCAGGGTGAGGCCGTCGCGGCGGGCGAGCTCGGCGACGAGGGTGAAGCGGCTCTTGTTGCCGTTGATGTCCCGCTCCTCGGGCAGGTCCGGGAGCGGGCCGTCCAGCGGCAGGCCGGTGAGGTCCACGTTCAGCATCCCGGAAAGCTGGGCGAGCCCGTACTCCGGCACCTGGAGGTCGGTGAGCTGCTGCTCCAGGGCCTTCGCCTCGGCCTCGGTGGATCCGATGACGGGGGCGATGCCGGGCAGGACGAGCAGGTCGTTCTCGGTACGTCCGTACTTGGCCAGGCGGGACTTGAGGTCCTTGTAGAAGGTCTGGCCGTCGGCGAGGGTCTGCTGGGCCGTGAACACGGCCTCGGCGTACTGGGCGGCGAACTCCTTGCCGTCCTCGGAGGAACCGGCCTGCACGAGCAGCGGGTACCCCTGGGGGGAGCGCGGGACGTTGAGCGGGCCGGCGACGCCGAAGTGCTCGCCGCGGTGGGCGGCGGGGTGCAGCTTGTCGGTGTCGGCGTAGATGCCGCGCTCCTTGTCGAGGACGATCGCGTCGTCCTCCCAGCTGTCCCAGAGCTTGGTGGCAACGTCCAGGAACTCGCGGGCGCGTTCGTAGCGGAGGTGGTGCTCCAGGTGTTCGTCGCGGTTGAAGTTGCGGGCCTCGTCGACGGTGCCGGAGGTGACGATGTTCCAGCCGGCGCGGCCTGCGCTGATGTGGTCGAGCGAAGCGAACTTGCGTGCCAGGTTGTAGGGCTCGTTGAAGGTGGTGGAGACGGTGGCGATGAGCCCGATGTGCTCGGTGACGGCGGCGATGGCGGAGAGCAGCGTGAGCGGCTCGAATCCGCCGAGGGCGTTGTGGCGGGCCTTGCCCCACAGGGCGACCCCGTCGGCGAAGAAGATCGAGTCGAGCAGGCCGCGCTCGGCGGTGCGGGCCAGGTCCTGGAAGTAGCGCAGGTCGGTGATCCGCTCGGGCCGGCTGTCGGGGTGGCGCCAGGCGGCGTCGTGGTGACCGGCGTTCATCAGGAAGGCGTTGAGGTGGAGGGTGCGGTTCGCGGTCATGGCTGTTCCCTGTGTTCGGTGGCGTTGCGTACGGTGGCGGGCCCGGACGGCGCGGGCGTCAGGCGCGGGCGTCAGGGGGGGACGTCAGGCGGGGACGCGCCAGGTGCTCAGACGGCGTTCGACGGTGACCAGCAGCTGGTTGAAGGCCACGCCGACGGCGGAGATGGTGATGATGCCCGCGTACATCTGCGGGATCGCGAAGTTGTACTGCGAGGCGTTGATCAGGTAGCCGAGTCCCGCCTTGGCGCCGATCATCTCGGCGGCCACCAGCACGAGGATGGAGACCGCTCCGGCCAGCCGGATGCCGGTGAAGATGGCCGGCACGGACGACGGCAGGATCACCTTCTGGAAGAGCCGCGGGGTGGACAGGTCCATCGAGCGGGCCAGTCGGACCAGGGTGGGGTCGGCGTTGCCCACCGCGCTGATGGTGTTCAGCAGGACCGGCCAGAGGCAGGCGTAGACGACGATCGAGACCTTCGAGGTCTCGCCGATGCCGAGCAGCAGCACGAAGACCGGGAGCAGGGCCAGCGCGGCGGTGTTGCGGAACACCTCCAGCAGCGGGCCGAGGAACGCGGCCACCGGCCGGTACCAGCCGATGAGCAGGCCGAGCGGGACCGCGACGACGACGGCGATGCCGAAGCCGCCGAAGGAGCGGGCGAGGCTGGCCCGGGTGTGCTGGCCGAGCTGGCCGTTGCCCAGGAGGTCCCACCAGGCCGTGGCGACCTCGCTGACCGGCGGCAGGAAGGTGGCGTCGACCAGGCCGAGGCGGGGCGCGGTCTCCCAGAGGGCGAGCAGGGCGACGAGGGCCGCCGACCGCAGGGCGGCGGCGCGCAGCCACCGGCCGAGTGCCCCGGCGGCCTTCCGGACGGGGGACGGGGCGCTGCGTCCGTGGGCGGTGCCTCGACCGGCGCCCGGGGCGGCGGGGCCCTTCGGCGCGGGCGCGGCGTCCGGTCCGGTGGCGGGTGCCTCCGGGGCCGCGGGTGCCTCCGGAGTCGCCGGGGCCGTCGGGGTCGCCGAGGCCGTCGGGGTCGCCGAGGCCGTCGGGGTCCGCTCAGGGGCGGGTGCCGTTGCCGTGGCCGCCCGGCCGGCGCCGCGTAGTCGGCGTACCAGCAGCGACGGGAGACCGGACCGCGGCCTGCGGGACTCCCGGTCGGCGGTCGCGGGGGCCGCGGGCGCGGTGTCCTGCCGTACCGCCTCGCTTACCGCCTGTCGGTCGGCCGGGGCATCGGCGGGGGTCGTGATGTCGGTGGTCATACGGTGGCCTCTTCCTTCTCCAGTTGCTGGGCGCGGGCCACCTCGTCGTGGAGCAGGGTCCAGATCTCGTGGCGATACCGGGCGAACTCGGGGCTGGAACGCAGGTCCTCGCCCAGGAAACCGGCGCCGCGGGCGCCGAAGGAGACCGGGACGATCTCCTTGACACGGCCCGGACGGGAGGTCATGACGGCCACCTTCTGGCCGAGGTAGACCGCCTCCTCGATGCCGTGCGTGATGAAGACGACGGTCTTGCCGGTGCGCTGCCAGATGCGCCGCAGCTCGTCCTGGAGGGACTCGCGGGTCTGCGCGTCGAGCGCGGCGAACGGCTCGTCCATCAGCAGCACGTCCGGGTCGTAGGCCAGCGAGCGGGCGATGGCCACGCGCTGGCGCATGCCGCCGGACAGTTCGTGCGGGTGCCGGTCCTCGAAGCCGGTGAGGCCGACCAGGTCCAGGAACTCCCGGGCCCTCGAACTGCGCTCGCGGCGCGGGACGCCGGTCGCCTCCAGGCCGAACTCCACGTTGCCGAGCGCCGTGCGCCACGGCAGCAGCGCGTACTGCTGGAAGACGATGCCCCGGTCCAGGCCGGGCCCGGTGATCGGCTTCCCGTCGAGCAGGATCCGCCCGGACGTCGGCCGGGTCAGCCCGCCGAGCAGGTCCAGGAGGGTGGACTTGCCGCAGCCGCTGGGGCCCACGACCACCACGAACTCCCCCGCCTCGATCTCCAGGTCGATGCCGTCGAGTGCGGTGAACTGCTCCTTGCTCTTCCTGTCCTTGGTCGGGAAGGTCTTGGTCACTTCCTCGAACACGATCTTCGCCATGGCGGATCAGCCCTTCCCGAAGCCGTTGAACTCGTTCGTGTAGAGGTCGGCGGGCTTCAGCTGTCCCGGCTTGATGTCGCCGCGCTCGCCGAGCCAGTCCAGCCAGAGCTGGAACTCCTTGTCCTCGATCCGGCCGCCCGTCTCGGCGACCCCGTACGAGCGCCAGTACTGGAGGGTCGAGGCGTCCTCGTTGCGGCCGCGCTTCTTGACGATCTCGGTCTGCCGGGCGATGACCTCCTCGCGCGGGGTGGTGCGGGCCCACTCGATGGCCTTGGCCACGCCGGTCACGAAGGTCCGTGCGGTGTCCGGGTTCTGCTTGATGAAGCGCTCGGTCATGATGTAGGAGCCGGCGCTGAACTTGCCGAGCAGGTCGAAGTCGCTGAACAGCGGCCTGATCCCGCCGGCCGCCACGGCCTTGTCGCGCAGGATGCCGCCCAGCACGCCCACGTCGATCTGCTTCTGGCGCAGCACCTGGTCGGTGTTGACGGGCGGCACCACGAGCGACTCGACCTTCGAGGAGTCGGCCTTGGCGAGGCCGTTGCGGCTCAGGTAGATGTCGAGGACGGCCTGGGAGTGCGCACCCAGGGTGTTCATGCCGACCTTCTTGCCGAGGAGGTCGCGGGCGGAGCGGATCGGGCTGTCCTCCAGGACGTAGTAGCCGCTGTACGAGTGCTCGTCGACGCCGTAGTAGGAGATGACGGCCTTGATGGGGGCCTTGCTGGAGGCGAGTTTGACGATCGCGCCGTTGAAGGCGCCGCCGAAGTGGGTCTGGCCGGTGGCGGCGGACTGGATGTCCTGCGGGCCGCTGATGGTGTTGCCGACCCACTCCAGCTTGAGGTCCTCCAAGTAACCGAGGTCGGCCGCGAGTTCGGGCAGCGTGACGGCACCGACCGAACCCTGGTACTTCAGGGTCTTGATCTGGGCGCCGGAACCGCTGCTGCCCGCGGTGGCCGTGCCGCAGCTCACCGCGGCCGCCGAGATGCCGAGCAGGGTGAGGAACTGGCGTCGGGAGGTGGTGGTCGAGGTGAAGGCTGCGGGCATGACGGTTCCTTGTCGGTACGGGTATGGGCCTGCGTGGTGGCGGTGTTACGGGGTTGCGGTGAGGGCGGCGGTGGGCGTCGAACGCAGGGCGGCGGAGAACTCGTCGACGGCCTGGTAGAGGTCCAGTTCGGCCTCGGGCCGCAGCCGGTCGGGGCCGGATCCGCGCTCGACGGAGGAGTCCAGGACGAACCGGCCGGCGGTGACGTGCCGGGCGCCGAGGGCGGCGAGCACGGGGCGCAGGGCGTAGTCGATGGTCAGGACGTGGGCGAGGCTGCCACCGGTGGCGAGCGGCAGGACCGTCTTGCCGTCGAGGCCGTCCTGCGGGAGCAGGTCGAGGAAGGCCTTGAGCAGTCCGGTGTACGAGGCCTTGTAGACCGGGGTCGCGATGACCAGGCCGTCGGCCTCGGCGACGGCCTCGAGCGCCCGGCGGATCCCGGGCTCGCCGCGGCGGGCGGCGAGGAGGTCGGCGGCGGGGAGGTCGCGCACGGAGAGGTGGGCGGTCTCGAAGCCGGAGTGGGCCAGGCGGCGCAGCACGTGGTCGGCGACGACGGCGGTGCGGGAGTGGGCGGAGGGGCTGCCGGTGATGGCGAGCAGGCTGGGCACGGGGGCTCCTTGGGATTCGTACGGGGAGCGGGGGGATCAGGCGGTGGTGGAGGCTCCGGAAGCGATGCCGAAGGCCGGGTCCGGGACGGCCTCCGGGCTGATCAGGCGGGAGGGCTCGCCGTCGGGGCCGACCGGGACGTCGCCGTCGACGGTGACGCGGCGCAGGGTGCGCTCGTGGTCGTCGGAGTCGTCCACGCCGTAGTGCTGGGTGGCGCGGTTGTCCCAGATCGCGACGTCGCCGGCCCGCCACTGCCAGCGGACGGTGTTCTCGGGGCTCTCGATGTGCGACTGGAAGAGGTCCTGGAGGGCGCGGGAGTCGCGGCCGGTGAGGCCGTTGATCCGCTGGACGAAGTTGCCGAGGAGCAGGGTGCGCTCGCCGGTCTCGGGGTGGACGCGGACCAGCGGGTGCTCGGTGAGGAACTTGGTGGAGGTGAACACCTCGCGGTACTGGGCCAGGGCCTCGGGGAGCGCGTCGGGCTTCAGGGCGGCGTAGTCGTACTCGTTGGAGTGGACGGCGCGCAGGCTGTCGGCGAGGGCGCGGAGCGGCTCGGGGAGGTTGCTGTAGGCGGTGGCCGTGTTGGCCCAGAGGGTGTTGCCGCCGTACGGGGGGACGGTGACGGCGCGGAGGATGGAGAAGGCGGGGTAGGCGGGGACGAAGGTGACGTCGGTGTGCCACTGGTTGGCGCGGGCGCCGTGGTGGGAGTCGATGCCGAGGGCGTAGCGGCCGTCGGCGGACGGGACGGTGGGGTGCGCGACGGGCGCACCGAGCCGCTGGGCGAAGGCTTCGTGCGAGGCCTCGTCGAGGTGGTCCTGGCCGCGGAAGAAGACGACCTTGTGGGCGAGGAGGGCGGCCCGGATCTCGGCGACGGTGCCGTCGGGCAGCTCGCCGCCGAGCCGTACGCCGCCGATCTCGGCGCCGATGCGGCCGCCGATCCTGGTGACGGTAGTGGTGGCGGCGGTGGTTGTGGCAGTGGCCATGAGGACTCCCTGGGTCGGGGCGCTGAGTTATTTCCGCAGCGGAAGAAATGGCGGGACGGAGCAGCAGGGCGCGGCGCTGCGCCGAGCGGTACGGGTGCGGTGACGAGTGCGAGCGCGAGTACGGGTGCGGGTGCGGGTGCGGGTGCCGGTGCGGTGACGAGTACGGGTGCACGGTCGTGCGGGGGCGAGGCGGTACGCAGCCGGCCGCCCGAGGCCGCGGAGGCCCCTCGGGCGACCCGGCCCCGCCCGGAACCACGGACGGCGAAGACCCGCCGCCCCGGCAGGTGACCGCCCGGACGGGGCCCGGGCGGTCACCTGTCCGGTGGTGCACCACCCCTGGGGGTGCACCACCGGACGGGAGCGGGTCGGGCGGGCGCGAGCCGGATCCGGGGGACCGTCCTGGACCGGGTGGACCGGTCAGGCGGGGCGCCGGATCGGCGCGGTCAGGCGCGGCCGGGGGCCGGACAGCGGCCCGGACACGCGCCCGGCTCGGTACAGAGGCCGGTGGTGTGGAGCCGCGGGGCGAGGAATGCGTTCGCGGACATGTCCCGGAGCGTGTCAGCGGCCCCGGCGGCGGTCAACCCCCGCCCGCGGCCGCCGAACGCACCCCTCGCCGGCCTCCGAGTCCACCCCGCACACCGCCCACGACCTGCGCTTTCCCCCGCGCGCCGACCCGCGCCCCGGCCCGCCCCGGCGGCCGAAAAGCGTGGCTGGATTTCATGGCCCCGCAATGCGGCCGCCACGCGTTCGCCGGGATCCGCCCCCGCCACCCGGTCGCGGGCCCGGGACGTGAAGCTCCCGCCCGGCCGGCGGGGCCCGGCACGCGCGCTCGCCGCGTCGGCGCGTCCCGCGCGGGTACGACCCGCCGCCGCTCTCGTGCGGCCACGCCCCCATGGCTCGCCCTGCCGATCGGGCCGGACCACGGGGCGTGCCCGCAACTCCCGCCCGATCGGCGCGGCCCGGCACGCGCGCTCGCCGCGGTGTCGCCTCGCGCGGGTACGACCGGCGCCGCCCCTGCGCCTGCACACCCCCGGCCCGACCTACCGACCGACAGACCTGGCGGCCCTGGAGCGACCCCGACCGGGCCGTCCCCGCCGGATCCCGCCGGGCGACGTACCGCACCGGCCGCCCCGGGCTCATCCGGCAGGATCCGGAAGCGACGGCCCGGGACGGCCGGGACACCCCCTGACCCCCGCAGGGGAACCGGCATGATCGGGGGCACGCCCCCAGCCCCCCGAGGAGACCGCGTGACGCATATGGCCGGTGACAGCCGGACCGCCGCCAATGCCGCCACCGTGCTGCGGACGGTGCTCGACCACGGACCGGTCGCCCGCAGCGGCATCGCCCCGCTGTGCGGGCTGAGTCCCGCCGCCGTGTCCCGGCAGACCACCGGCCTGGTCCGCCGCGGGCTGCTGCGCGAGCTGCCCGGGCCCGGCGGTGGGGTGGGGCGGCCGCGGATCCCGCTGGACCTGCACACCGGGGCCGTCGGCGGGCCGGTCGCCGCCGGGCTGCACATCGGGGTGCCGCACTCGACCTTCAGCCTCGTCGACCTGCGGGGGCAGCTGCTCGCCCGCCGCGCCTTCCCGCACGAGGGGCTGCCCGCGGCCGACCTGTCCCCCGTGATCGCCTCCGGACTCCGCCGCTTCCTCGACGAGTTCACCGCCGGGCGGCCGCTCCTGGGCGTCGGCGCGGCCCTGGGCGGCTGGATCAATCCCGACGAGGGGATCGTCGTACGGCACCCAGCCCTCGGCTGGAGCCGCAAGCCGCTCGCCGCCGAACTGTCGGCCGCGCTCGGGCTGCCGGTGTGGATCGACAACCACGCGCGGGCCGTCGCGCGGGCAGAGATCCTCTTCGGCCGGCCCGAGGCCCGCCGGAGCCTGGTGCACCTGTTCATCGGCCGGGTCGTCGACGCCGCCTTCGGGATCGAGGGGACCGTGCACCAGGGTCCGGGCTCGGCCGCGGGCGACGTGGCCCATCTGCCGGTGCCGCGCTCCCGGGCCGCGTGCGCGTGCGGACGTACGGGCTGCCTGGAGGCGACCGCGTCCGACACCGCGCTCGGCGCCGAGGCCGTGCGCCGGGGCATCGTCCCGGACCCTTCGGTCAACCTGCTGGTGGACGCGGCCGCCACCGGCGACCCGCGCGCCGACCGGCTGCTGCGCGAGCGCGCCCGAGCGGTCGGCCGCGCGGCGGCTCTTCTGTTGGATGTCTTCAATCCGGCGGTCATGGTCGTGACCGAGCTGGCGAGCGTCCTGGACGAGGGATATCTGGAGGAGGTCCGGGCCGCCGCGATGGAGCTCTCGCACGTCTGCGACGACCCCGGGCGGATCGTGGTACCGCACGCGGGACCTGCCGTCCTCCCGGAGGCCGCGGCAACCGTGCTGCTCAGCCGGGTGTTCCAGGATCCATTCGGCATGGCCCGAGAGGGGGAGATCACACCCATCGGTATGGTGCCACCTGAGCGCGCTCCCCTACATTCGAGCCATGACGGTCCTGCCTGACGACGGGCTCTCCCTGGCCGCCGAGTTCCCTGACGCGACGCATGAGCAGTGGCAGCGCCTTGTAGAAGGCGTACTGCGCAAGTCGGGCAAGGAAGTCTCCGGCGAGGCCGCAGAAGACGCGTTGTCCACCCCAATCGAGGACGGGCTCATCACGCGCCCGCTCTACACCGCGCCGCCCGACGGGTCGGCTCCCGATATCGGTCTGCCCGGCTTCGCCCCGTTCGTCCGCGGAGGCAGGCCGGAAGGCACCACCGCGAACGGCTGGGACGTGCGCCAGCGCCTCGCCGGAACCGATCCGGCGCGCCTGAACGAGGCGGCCCTCGCCGACCTCGAGAACGGCGTCACCTCCCTGTGGCTCACCGTCGGCAGCGGCGGGCTCCCGGTCGAGGGCCTCGCCCGGGCGCTGGACGGGGTCTATCTGGACCTCGCCCCCATCGCCCTGGACGCCGGAGCCCAATACGCCGAAGCCGCCCGCGCGTTGCTGCGCCTCTACACCGAGAGCGCGGTGGCCCCCGAGGCCGCTCGGGCCTCGCTGGGCGCCGACCCCCTGGGCCACGAGGCACGCACCGGTGAGGTCCTGGACCCGGCCGGCGCCGTGGAACTGGCCCTGGAGGCCTCCGCCGGCTGGCCCGGGGTGCGCGCCCTGACCGTCGACGCACTGCCCTACCACGAGGCCGGCGGCAGCGCCGCCGAGGAGCTGGGCCTGTCCCTGGCCACCGGTGTCGCCTACCTCCGCGCGCTCACCGAAGCGGGCCTCGGCACCGAAGCGGCGCTCGGACAGCTGGAGTTCCGCTACGCCGCCACCGCGGACCAGTTCCTCACCATCGCCAAGCTGCGCGCCGCGCGCCGGCTGTGGTCCCGTATCGCCGAGGCCTCGGGGGCCCCGGAGGCGGGTGCCCAGCTCCAGCACGCGGTGACCTCGCCGGTGATGATGACCCGCCGCGACCCCTGGGTGAACATGCTGCGCACCACCGTGGCCTGCATGGCCGCGGGTGTGGGCGGCGCCGACTCGGTGACGGTGCTCCCCTTCGACAGCGAGCTGGGCATGCCGGACGCCTTCGCGCGCCGGATCTCCCGCAACACCTCCACCATCCTGCTGGAGGAGTCGCACCTGGCCCGGGTGATCGACCCGGCCGGCGGCTCGTACTACGTCGAGCGCCTCACCGACGAACTCGCCCACGCCGCCTGGGGGTTCTTCCAGACCCTGGAGAAGGCCGGCGGTCAGGCCGCCGCCCTGCGCTCCGGGCTGGTGGCCGAGCGGCTCGCCGCCACCTGGGCCGCGCGGTCCAAGAAGCTGGCGAAGCGGCGCGAGCCGATCACGGGCGTCAGCGAGTTCCCGCTGCTCTCGGAGAAGCCGGTCGTCCGCGAGCCCGCGCCCGCCGGTCCCACCGGCGGCCTGCCGCGCGTGCGGCGCGACGAGGCGTACGAGGCCCTGCGCGCCCGCAGCGACGCGCATCTGGCGGCGACCGGCGCCCGGCCGAGGATCTTCCTCGCCGCGCTGGGCCCGGCGGCGGCGCACACCGCGCGCGCCACCTTCGCCTCGAACCTGTTCCAGGCGGGCGGCATCGAACCGGTGCACGATCCGGTGTCGGTCGATCCGGCGACGGCCGCCGAGGCCTACGCCGCGAGCGGCGCCGACGGCATGGCCGTGCTCTGCTCCAGCGACGCGCTGTACGAGGACCAGGCCGCGGCGGTGGCCGAGGCCCTGCGCGCGGCGGGCGCCACGACCGTCTTCCTCGCCGGCCGGCCGGGCACCGCAGAGGCTTCCGTGGACGAGTACGTCTTCGCCGGCTGTGACGCCGTCGCCGTGCTCTCCTCCGTACTCGACCGGATGGGAGTGCCGTCTTGAGCATCCCCGATTTCTCCGAGCTGGCGCTCGACCCGACCGCCCCCTCCGGCGTGACCGAGGAGCAGTGGCGCTCGTCGGTGAAGGAGTCCACCGGCACCGCGGCCGCCGACCTGCTGTGGGAGACGCCCGAGGGCATCGGCGTCAAGCCGCTCTACACCGGGCGGGACCTGGAGGGCCTGGACTTCCTGCGGACGTACCCGGGCGTGGCCCCGTACCTGCGCGGCCCGTACCCGACGATGTACGTGAACCAGCCCTGGACGATCCGGCAGTACGCCGGTTTCTCCACGGCCGAGGAGTCGAACGCCTTCTACCGGCGCAATCTGGCGTCGGGCCAGAAGGGCCTGTCGGTGGCCTTCGACCTGCCCACCCACCGCGGCTACGACAGCGACCACCCGCGGGTGACGGGCGATGTCGGCATGGCGGGCGTGGCGATCGACTCGATCTACGACATGCGGCAGCTGTTCGACGGGATCCCGCTGGACAAGATGTCGGTGTCGATGACGATGAACGGCGCGGTGCTGCCGGTCCTCGCGCTCTACATCGTGGCGGCGGAGGAGCAGGGCGTCTCCCCCGACAAGCTCGCCGGGACCATCCAGAACGACATCCTCAAGGAGTTCATGGTCCGCAACACCTACATCTACCCGCCGAAGCCCTCGATGCGGATCATCTCGGACATCTTCGCGTTCACCTCGCAGAAGATGCCCCGGTACAACTCGATCTCCATCTCCGGCTACCACATCCAGGAGGCCGGGGCCACGGCCGACCTGGAGCTGGCCTACACCCTGGCCGACGGCGTGGAGTACCTGCGGGCCGGTCAGGCCGTCGGGCTGGACGTGGACGCGTTCGCACCGCGCCTGTCGTTCTTCTGGGCGATCGGCATGAACTTCTTCATGGAGGTCGCGAAGCTGCGCGCGGCCCGCCTGCTGTGGGCGCGCCTGGTCAAGCAGTTCGACCCGAAGAACGCCAAGTCGCTGTCGCTGCGCACGCATTCGCAGACCTCGGGCTGGTCCCTGACGGCGCAGGACGTCTTCAACAACGTGACGCGCACCTGCATCGAGGCGATGGCCGCGACCCAGGGCCACACCCAGTCGCTGCACACCAACGCCCTCGACGAGGCCCTCGCACTGCCGACGGACTTCTCGGCTCGCATCGCCCGCAACACCCAGCTGCTGCTGCAGCAGGAGTCGGGGACCTGCCGGTCCATCGACCCGTGGGGCGGCAGCGCGTACGTCGAGAAGCTGACGTACGACCTGGCGCGCCGGGCCTGGCAGCACATCGAGGAGGTCGAGGCGGCCGGCGGCATGGCGCAGGCCATCGACGCGGGCATCCCGAAACTGCGCGTGGAGGAGGCCGCGGCCCGTACGCAGGCGCGGATCGACTCGGGCCGCCAGCCGGTGATCGGCGTCAACAAGTACCGCGTGGAGAACGACGAGGCGATCGACGTCCTGAAGGTCGACAACTCCTCGGTGCGCTCGCAGCAGATCGCCAAGCTGCGGCGGCTGCGCGAGGAGCGCGACGAGGCGGTCACCCAGGACACCCTGCGGGCGCTGACGAACGCCGCCGAGCGCGGTGACGGCAACCTGCTGGCCCTGGCGGTGGACGCGGCGCGCGCCAAGGCGACCGTGGGTGAGATCTCGGACGCACTGGAGAAGGTGTACGGGCGGCACGCGAGCCAGATCCGTACGATCTCGGGTGTGTACCGCACCGAAGCAGGCGAGTCCCCGTCCGTGGAGCGCACCCGTGCGCTCGTCGACCGGTTCGAGGAGGCGGAGGGACGGCGTCCGCGCATCCTGGTCGCCAAGATGGGCCAGGACGGGCACGACCGCGGCCAGAAGGTGATCGCGACCGCCTTCGCCGACCTGGGCTTCGACGTGGACGTCGGCCCGCTGTTCCAGACCCCGGCGGAGGTGGCCCGTCAGGCCGTCGAGGCGGACGTCCACGTGGTGGGCGTGTCGTCGCTGGCGGCCGGCCACCTGACCCTCGTACCGGCGCTGCGCGAGCAGCTGGCGGAGGAGGGCCGCGAGGACATCATGATCGTCGTGGGTGGGGTGATCCCG
Organism: Streptomyces sp. NBC_00029; assembly: GCF_045160505.1. Lineage (NCBI taxonomy): Bacteria > Bacillati > Actinomycetota > Actinomycetes > Kitasatosporales > Streptomycetaceae > Streptomyces > Streptomyces sp. NBC_00029. The sequence goes on along the minus strand of NZ_CP108292.1, from coordinate 6,661,886 downwards.
CCCGCCGATGTCCCGACGCTGCTGGAGATGGGCGCGACGGCGGTCTTCCCGCCGGGCACGGTGATCCCGGACGCGGCCCACGACCTGGTGACGCGGCTGGCCGCGGACCTGGGCCACGAGCTGTAGGCGGCCGCCGGTGCCGAAGATAGACATCGAGGCCTACGCGAAGGGGGTACTCGACGGGAAGCGCGCGTTCGTCGCGCGCGCGATCACGCTCGTCGAGTCCACCCTGCCCGCTCACCGGGTCCTGGCGCAGGGGCTGTTGGCGGAGCTGCTGCCGCACGCGGGCCGGGCCCGGCGGATCGGCATCAGCGGGGTGCCGGGGGTGGGCAAGTCCACCTTCATCGACGCCTTCGGCACGATGCTGACGGGGCTCGGCCACCGGGTGGCCGTCCTCGCGGTGGACCCCTCGTCGAAGCGCACGGGCGGCTCCATCCTGGGTGACAAGACCCGGATGGAGCGGCTGTCGGTGGATCCGGCGGCGTTCGTGCGCCCGTCCCCCTCGGCGGGCACGCTGGGCGGGGTCGCCAAGGCCACCCGCGAGTCGATGATCGTGATGGAGGCGGCGGGCTACGACGTGGTCCTCGTCGAGACCGTCGGCGTGGGCCAGTCGGAGACCACGGTGGCGGGGATGGTCGACTCCTTCCTGCTGCTCTCCCTGGCCCGTACGGGCGACCAGCTGCAGGGCATCAAGAAGGGCGTCCTGGAACTGGCCGACGTCCTGGCGGTGAACAAGGCGGACGGCCCGCACGAGCGCGACGCGAAGGCCGCGGCCCGTGAACTGTCGGGCGCGCTGCGCCTGATGCACCCGGTGGACGCGGCCTGGACGCCGCCGGTGCTGACGTGCAGCGCGCGGGAGTCGGCCGGGCTGGACGAGGTGTGGAGCCGCCTGGAGCAGCACCGGACCCTGCTGGAGGCGGGGGGCCGGCTGACGGCGAAGCGGGCGGCGCAGCAGGTGGAGTGGACCTGGTCGATGGTCCGCGACGAACTGCTGGAACGCCTGCGGGCGGACCCGGCGGTACGGGAGCTGGCGCCGGATCTGGAGTCCGCGGTCCGGGCGGGCACGGTGACACCGACGTCGGCGGCGGACCGCATCCTGTCGGCGTTCGGGAACGCAGGAAGCTGAGGACGGACCGGCGCCCGACGCGGGCGCCGGTCCCTCACAGACAGATCAGTTCCACGGCCGGCCGCAGCAGCTCGGCATTGCGGATGCGCTCTCGGCCGACGGAGACGGCAACGTACTGCAGCTGGGACAGCCCGGCCAGTGGCGCGACGTCGATGTCTCCCTCTGCGGGGAAGTCCCCCATGAACGTGCACTCGTTCAGCCGCGGGAAGGCTGCGGCCAATCGCGAGATCGCCGCCTGTACGGTCCTGTCCCCTCCGCCCGCGAGGAGGGCCAGACTGGTGACGCCCGGCAGCACCGCGTCCGCCGGCAGCGCTTCGAGCGACAGGGCGAACACCTTGAGGTGGAAGAGGGCCGGCAGGTCGCCGATCTCCCGCCATTCGGCCGCCGAGGCCGGGCTGGACAGCTCGTCGAGCATCAGCTCCCTAAGCTCGGACTGCGCACCGAGACCGTCGAGCCCGTGCGCGGAAGTCGCGAAGCCACCCACCGCCAGCTGACGCAGCGGAGCACCGGCCGGCAGGGTCCGCGCGGACCAGGTCATACCCCCGGTTCCCTCGACGCTGAGTGATTCCAGCCGCCCCAGGTCCGCGACCGGACTCAGATCGATGTCCGGCCGGTGCGTCGTGATGCTCAGCCGCCGGATCGGCAGGCCGCCGATCGCGGAGAGGTCGATCAGGTCCGGGCAGCGGTTGATGTCGAGGACTTCCAGGGCGGACTGCTGCCTCAGGAAGCCCAGATCGGTCACGGCGTCGTGCGCGAGCGCGACTTCCGTGAGCCTTTTCCGGTCGAAGTACCCGGCCAGGGCTTCCAGGGACACCTCGGTCCTGATGTCCAGCCGGTCCGGCCGGAGTTGGAGACGTTCCAGTTGGTGCAGCTGTTCGTCCGAGCGGATGGAGTAACGCAGGTCCGAGGGGTCCAGCCGTGCGATCACCTCATCGGCATAGTCCGCGCAGTCGAAGCGCGACCAGGCCCAAAGGAGCTGGGACCGGACCGGGAGCAAGGGGTGCCTGGCGAACTGCGTGAGGAAGGACAGAGCGGCGTCCGACTTCACGTGCGAGGCGGCGATCACCACATGGTAGGCATCGCGGTCGCCGAGGCCCTCGGGTCCCGGGAGCAGGCCCAGGATCAGGGGGCCGACCTCCGCGAGGGCGCGCGCCTCCTGCTCGTTCGACGGTGGAATGAGCATGGAGGTGCAGACTTCCACGGCCGTGCGGATCGCGGGATCCAGTGTGGTGGCGTGCTCCAGACAGGCGGCGGCGAGCAGGTAGATCCGGGACTGTGCGCGCTTGCCGGAGGAGCGGTCTCCCCGGTCGAGCAGGTCGCGGATCAGCGCCCCGCGCTCCCCCGGCCGGGCGAGGGCGACCGCCATCCGGATGACGTCCTCCCACTGGTCGTCGTCGGCATGGGCGATGAGAAGCCCGAAGTCGCCCTCCTCCACCGCGGCCCGCGCGCCGAGGAAGTCCTGGAAGGTGCGGTGGACGAAGACCACCGTGCCGGGAGCCGGTTCCCGCAGCAGCCCGCTGCGCTCGAGGAAGTGCTCGAAGACCACGGGCGCATCGCCCAGGGCGGCTGCCTCGGGGACCATGGGCAGCGCGCGGGCGATGATGTCCTCGGCGCGGGACCGGTCCATCTCGGTGCGGCCGTTCTTGATCAGCCAGTACGCGAGGCGTTGCAACAGGTCGAGCTGCGGCTCCTCCCGCAGGTCCGGGACCTTCATGTCCCGCTCCCGGTCGCGGCGGATCAGCAGCATGGAGAGGGCCGCCTCGTAGAGGTCCTTGCGGCCGTGCGGGAGGTAGCCGCGCCGGTCCCGGTGCAGGGCGCAGATCAGTGCGCACATCAGCGGGTTGGTGGCCAGCCTCCCGAGGTCGGGCTTGATCCGTACGGCGGTGAGCAGCTGCGCCTCGTACGCACTCAGCTGTGCGTCCCGGTCCCCGTCGTCGTCGCCTGCGGCGCCGTGCCACCGCTTGATGAAGGTGGCGACCTCCACCGGCCCCATGGCGGAAAGGGTCAGCTCGGTGAAGGCCTCCTCGGCGAGCCAGTGCGCTCCCACGGCGGAGGGCCGTGAGGTGACGAGCCAGCGGTTGTCGCCGCCGTAGGCGTCCATCAGGTCCCGCAGCCAGCGGCGGGCCCGTTCCCGTTCGGCGTCGGGAATCTCGTCGATGCCGTCGACGAGGACCAGGCCGCGGCCCGCCGCGAGGACGCGGTGCGCCCAGCCGTGGGGCTGCTCGGCCCCGAGCGGACAGCCGGAGGAGGACAGGAAGTCCGCGGGGGCGGGCAGCCGTTCACCATGGCGGGTCAGCGTACGCAGGGGCAGGACGAAGGGGATGCGGTCGTAGAGGTAGTCCATCTGCGGGGTGAGGTCCTGACGGGCGGCCGTGACGGCCAGCCACTGCACCAGCGTGGACTTTCCGGACCCGGCTTCGCCCCGGAGCAGCACCCGGGGGCTCTCCGCGAGAGCCTGGTCGGCGGGCTTCGGCGCGAACCTCCGGGCGAACCTCCGCGCCCATTCGCCCACCTGCTCCTGGTCCGCCGGTCGCAGTCCCATGAGCCCGGTCGCCGGCGTGTGGGCCCGTGTGCCGGGGGCCGCTGCGGACCCCGGGTCCCGCGTGGTGCGGTGCGCGAGGGATGCCGCTGCGATGACGTCGGTGACCGCGTCCGGTTCGCGCGCTTCCCGGTCGGGCGGGGGCGGTGGGCCGTTCACCGGCCGGCGGAACGCGAGCGGCGTCGCCTCCAGACTCAGGTACGCCGCGTCCAGCGGCCAGCGCGTCGGGGAGTTGATGAGATCGATGCCGTAGATGGTCAGCTGGCCGTGCTTCTTCTCCACGTACGGGAGGTACAGCTGCTCGAACGCGGCGTCCTGCCCGCCGGGCAGCGGGGCGCGGCGGATCAGTTCGTCGACCTTGGCCGTCAGTTCGGCGATCCCGCGGGTCTGCTGGACCAGGGCGTGGGCCACGAACGTCGAGCGCTGCGTGAAGAACTGCAGGATGTGGAGGCAGGCGGCGTCGACGAGTCGCTCGTAGAAGTACGTGGCGTCGGCGCTCAGCTCCCGCTCGGGATGGCCGGCGGCTGCGCGCAGCGCCCCGGCGAAGGCCGCCGAGCCGAGCCGGACGGCGTCCAGGTCGGTCATCTTCAGTTCGCCGAGGCCCCGCAGGGTCTGCGCGAGGGCATCGGTGACCGCCTGCCGCTCGTCCGCCGCGATCGGACGCTCGCCGCCGGTCCGCAAGGCCTGCGTGACCAGCTTGGCGGCCAGCGTCCGCAGATCGGCTTCCGTGAGCGAGCGCTTCTCGCCCTTGAAGGACACATGACCCGAGATGCGGATCGGCTTGTCGACGAGGCCGGCTCCGCCGCCCTCCGTGACGAACAGCTTCTTGACGAGGGGTCCGACGGCCGTCGAGGCCAGCCGGATACCGATGTTCACGGGATCCATGCAACCCCCCGCAGCGTAGCGACCGTTGGCCCGGAGCCTAACGGTCGCCGACGCCGCCCCGGAGGGTTATGCCCCGACGAGTACCGAGCCGTCCGCGCCCAGCGCCTCGCGCAGGATGCGGGCCTGCTCCACCTTGTTGTCCGTGGCGAGCAGCGCGGAAAGGACGGCGATACGGGCCTGGCCGGCGCGCAGCGTGCCGGTCGGGACGGCTCCGGCGGCGACGAGGTCCACCGCGCCGCCGTGCGTGTAGATCTCGGTGACCGGTCCGGCCATGACGCGGGTGCTCAGGGCGACCAGCACTCCGCGTGCGACGGCGGCCCGGACGGCGTCCACGATCTCCGGGGTGGCGTTGCCCGCGCCGGTCCCGACGAGGACGATGCCGCGGGCGCCGGCCTCGACGGCGGCGTTCAGCAGGACCGGGTCACCGTCGGCGTGGTGCACCACCACGTCCACGCGCGGCGGGATCTCCGGCATGGCAGGCAGCGGGAGCGGCGCCGGGCGCTGCGGCGTGCGCAGGATGGTGACCTTGCCGAAGCCGATCTTCCCGAAGAGCTCCTTCGAGGGGTCGGCGAACGCGTCCAGTTCCACGGCCTGGGTCTTCACGGTGCCGCGTGCGGCGTGCACCCGTCCGGCGAAGGCGATGAGCACGCCGAGCCCGCGCGTGTTCGCGGCGGTGAGCAGGGCGTCGTAGAGGTTCCCCGGGCCGTCGCCGTCGGCGGTTCCCATGGGGCGCTGCGAGCCGGTGAAGACCACGGAGCGCGGGTCGTGGTGGTGGAGGTCGAGGAGGAAGGCCGACTCCTCCAGGGTGTCGGTGCCGTGCGTGACGACGATGCCGTCGACGCCGGGGTCGGCGAGTACCTCGTGCACGGTGCGCAGCAGGGTGAGCTGGTGCGCGGTGGTGAGCCGCGGGCTGTTCACGCTGAAGAGGTCGACCAATTCGACGGTGATGCCCTCGGGGAGGGGCGCGGTCGCGATCACCTCGTTGCCGTCGGCCTCCGCCGCGAAGCCGGAACCCTGCCAGCGGCTGGCTATCGTCCCGCCGGTGCTGATGACGACGATCCGTCCCATTGGCCGTGGCCACCCTTCACTCGTGTCACTCGTGTCACTCATACGTCACTCGTACATATGTGCTTAAAGCAGCAATGATAGAGCGATCCATGCGCAATGTGATTGCGTTTTCCGCCAGGCCCGTTCACACTCGCCGGGTGATAATTGCGCCATGGACGCCATCGACAGAGATATCTTGCGTGAGCTCCAGGCAGACGGCCGCCTGAGCAACCAGGAACTCGCCCAGCGTGTGGGACTCACCCCCTCCCCCTGTATGCGCCGGGTGCGGCAGCTGGAGCAGGACGGGGTGATCCAGGGCTACCGCGCGGTGATCTCACCCGAGGCGGTGGACCGCGGGTTCGAGGTGCTCGTATCGGTCGAGGTGCGCCGCGACCGGGAGGCGGTCGAGGCCTTCGAGGCGGCCCTCCAGGACATCCCCGACGTCATCGAGGCCTATCGCCTCTTCGGCAGCCCCGGCTGCCTGCTGCGCATCGCCGTCGCGGACCTGCGCGCGTACGAGCGCCTGTGGATCGAGAAACTGACGGCCCTCACCGGCATCACCGAGGTCAACTCGCAGATCATCATGAAGCGCATCAAGGAACCGAACGGCCTGCCCGTCGGCCCCTGATCGGCATACGTGCACCGTTGGCCCACGCTGCCGGGATCAGGCCCGGCGGGATCCGGCCCGGCGGGATCCGGCCCGGCGGGATCCCGCCCGGCGGGCCAAGCCGGCAGCGGGCAAGCCCGCGCGCCGGCGGCTCGGGGCCGTCGGCGTACGGGCTTTCGCTTCGGTGGGTCATCAGCCCGGGAGGTTGGCCTCCTGCTCCCGGCGCTGCTGGGCGGGCAGGACCGGGGTGGCGGTCGTGCGGCCGAGCTTCTCGCCCTCGACGTCCATGTTCGGCAGGATCCGGTCGAGCCAGCGGGGCAGCCACCAGGCAGACCGGCCGAGCAGGGCGAAGAGCGCGGGCACCAGGGCCATGCGGACGATGAAGGCGTCGAACAGGACGGCGATCGCCAGGCTGAAGCCCACCATCTTGACGAAGACGTTCACCTCCATGATGAAGCCGGAGAAGACGCTGACCATGATGATCGCGGCGGCGCCGACCACCCGGCCGCCGTAGCGGAATCCGGTGACCACGGCTTCGCCCGGCTGCGCGCCGTGGACGTAGGCCTCCCGCATCCGGGTCACGAGGAAGACCTCGTAGTCCATCGCGAGACCGAACACCACACCGATCATGAAGATCGGCAGCGTGCTCATGATCGGGCCCGGCTGGTCGATGCCGAAGAGGTCCGCGAGCCAGCCCCACTGGAAGACGGCCACGACCGCACCGAGGGCCGCACTGACGGAGAGCAGGAAGCCGAGGGCCGCCTTGAGCGGGACGAGCAGCGAGCGGAAGACGAGTACCAGCAGGACGAAGGCGAGACCGACGACCAGGCCCAGGTACGGCAGCATCGCGTCGTCGAGGGTCCGCGAGAAGTCGATGAACAGCGCGGTCTGACCGGTGACCAGGACCTCGGCCCCGTTCTCGGCGCCCAGGCCGCTCGCGATGCCGCGTATCTTCCCGACCAGTTCCTCGGTCTCGTGCTCTGCGGGTCCGGTCGTCGGGATGAGGGTGAGGACCGCCGTGTCGCCCTTGTCGTTGGGCGTGGCCGGGGTCACCGCGGCGACGCCCTCGACCCTGCCGAGCTCCTTGCCCACGTTGCCGGCCGCGGTCACCGCGTCCTTGGCCTGGACGGTGACCATCAGCGGCCCGTTGAACCCGGCCCCGAAGGACTCGGACAGCATGTCGTACGCCTTGCGCTGCGTGGTGTCCGCCGCCATGGTGCCCTCGCCGGGCAGACCGAGCTGGAGGCCGGCGGCGGGCACCGCGACGACGCCGAGGCCCACGACACCGAGGAGCAGTACGGCCAGCGGGCGGCGGACGACGAAGGCCGCCCAGCGGGTGCCCAGGTTCGGCTTCTGGCGCGCGGCCCGCTTGTCGGCCTTGCGTTGCTGACGCTCCGTGAGCGGCTTGCCGTAGTACTTCTTGCGCTCCCGGCGGGGCATGACCTTGATCGGCGCGAAGCCGAGGAGGGCCGGGACGAGGGTGACGGCAATGAGGACGGAGACGGCGACCGTGCCGGCGGCGGCGAGGCCCATCTTGGTGAGCATCGGTATGTTCACGACGCTGAGGCCGGCGAGGGCGATGATGACGGTGAGTCCGGCGAAGACGACGGCGGAGCCGGCGGTGCCGACGGCCCGTCCCGCGGCGTCCTGGCGTTCGCGGCCCTCGGCCAGTTCGGAGCGGTAGCGGGAGACGATGAACAGGGCGTAGTCGATGCCGACCGCGAGGCCGATCATCAGCGCGAGGGTGGAGGTCGTGCTGGACAGGCCGAGGGTGCTGCCGAGTGCGGTGATGGCCGCTCCGCCGATGGCGACGCCCATGATGGCCGTCAGCAGGGGCATGCCCGCGGCGATCATCGAGCCGAAGGTGAGCACCAGGACGATGGCGGAGACGAGGATGCCGATGCCTTCGGCACCGCCGCCGGGTGCTCCGTCCACCTTGACGGCGTCACCGCCGGCCTCGACCACCAGCCCGGTGGTGCGGGCGTCCTCGAGTACCTCGTCGAGGCCCTTGTGCGCCTCGTCGGTCACCTTGAGGGCGGAGACCTTGTACGTGGCCACGGCGTACGCCGTGGTGGCGTCCTGGCTGAGGGCGTTGGTCTTGAAGGGGTCGGAGGCGGAGACCACGTCAGGCGCCTTGGCGAGCGCACCGACGAGGCTCTCGACCTTGGCCTTCTCGGCCGGGTCGGAGAGCTTCGCGCCGACCGGTGCCCGGACGACCACGCGGGCGGTCGCGCCGTCCACGCTCATGGCCGGGAACTTCTCCTTGAGCAGGTCGAAAGCCTTCTGTGACTCCGTACCCGGCATCGAGAACGTGTCGGTGGGCGGAGGCGGAGCGGCGGAGGCGGCGAACCCGACCCCGACGAGGACGGCGAGCCACAGCAGTGACACCAGGCCCCGTCGCCGGAAGGCGAGACGGCCCACTTTGTAGAGGAAGGTGGCCATAAGACAGAACTCCTGTGTCGATCGGCATGGAACGAAGGGGCGATTCGAGTCGGACGGCCGGCGGGTCGGCCGGCTGGTTCGACCGGCGGCCCGGAGCGGGGACGGCGGGCGTCTCACCCTCGGCGGCGTGATCCGCACCGCCGAATCCGTGACGCCATAGTGGCACATCAATGGCGCCATTGTCGCGCCAAATCTGAGCCATCGCATCGAGTTGGCCGAAAAATGCTCCCTGCCCGCCAGAGAGAGGCGCACCCGGAAAGCGGCGCGAGGCGTCACCCGACCAGGGGGCCCACCAGGAGAAACGGTCCCCGAATCGACTGCTGGAGCTGCTCAACGCCGGGATTCAGGAGATCGCCGGTACAGCTCGCGACATCGCATGCGATCCCGCCAACTCCACCGGCGCCACCCCGACATCACCTCGGCGCCAATAGTGCCAACATGGCTCCGCAAGCAGTGATCGGCCACTCCCGGCGGAGCCGCTACCGGGAGCATCCCGCGTCCTGGGCATCCGGCACGGTCGCCGGTTCACGCCGCATCGGCGACGACAGTGCATTCGAGAACACCGGACCGGAAGCCCATCTCTGCGAACTCGGTGCGGATCGGAGCGAATTCGGGGAATGTGTTACCGCCGCCACCTCAACGGGGCGGCGGGGAAGACACATCGACGACCGCCGGAGCGCCTCATCCGCACGCCGGCCTCCACGGAGCGCCCGTGATCGGGCACGGCGGTCTCACCGACTCCGTCCCCATCAATGGATGACGGTTCGTATGGGAGTGGACTGATGAGCAGCAACCCGTTCGACGACGCCGACGGCCGGTTCTACGTCGTGGTGAACGACGAGGAGCAGCACTCACTGTGGCCGTCGTTCGCCGAGATTCCCGCCGGCTGGCGCATCGTGTTCGGCGAGGAGAGCCGCCGGCAGTGCCTGGAATACGTCGAGGCGCACTGGACCGACCTGCGGCCGAAGAGCCTGCGCGAGGCGATGGCCTCCGACTCGGTTGCCGTCGGCACCGCGTGAGGCGGCTGCGTCATCCCGCGGAATGACCGAAGACGGCCGAGGGGCGGGCTCCGGTGCGGGTCGTCCGGCACCGCGCCCACCCTTCGCCGTGCCGGGGGGTGCCGCTGCACGTGCTCCGGCGCGCACGGCCACGACGTGCCGGGCGAGGGGCTGTTGCGGTGGAGCGAGCACGGGTCTCCGGGTCCAGGGTCCGGTTCTTCGGAGGAGGTCGCTTCTCCCCGGTCACAGGAGCCCGAGGTGACCCGGGCGGTCGCGGACACCCTCGGGCGTCCGGGCGGTCGCGGACACCCTCGGGCGCTGCGCAGTCGACCGCTCGCGGTCGCGGGGGCGGCCCGGCGGCTGGCGACGGTACGGTGTGGAGGTCCGGATCGGAGGTAACGGTGATTTCAGCGGGGCGCGGCGCCACCGGCGCCACAGACGAGACCGGCCGCCCTGCGGAGCGCGCTCGGAAGATCGCCGACCGGCTGGACCGGCTCATCGGCCGGGAAGCGGCCAAAGCGGGCGGGCGGTCCCCGACGTACCGAGAGCTGACCGACCGCATCAACAGGCTGGCGGGCCGCGACGTCATCTCCAAGGACACCATCCGCAACCTGCACCACGGTGTGAACCAGAAGGGGCAGGTCCCCAATCCCACGGTGGACACACTCGACTGGCTGGGCCGCGGTTTCGGCATCCAGGCCGGCGCGAGCTATTTCGTGGACGACACCAAGGCCGCCGTGGTGGACGAACAGCTCGACCGGCTGGAGAAGATGGGCGACTTGAGGCAGGCCCTGGGCAACTCCGAGGTGGTCAGCCTCGTCCAGCGGGCATCGGGCCTCTCCGACGGCAGCCTGCACATGCTGGTGGCCCTCGCAGACAAGCTCAAGCAGCTCGAGGAGAACGCGGCAACCGGCGAACGGCGAGCGGGCGTCTCCGACGGGGCATGAGGCGTACAACGCCCGGCACGGACACGCCTACGCCCCCATCAAGAAAGAACGTTTCCCGAGTCATGCCGCTCCCCCGAGGCCTGCGCAAGCGCTGCGAGTCGGTTCTCGCAGGCCTGGACCTGCCCAGCCCCTTCACCGTCGACGGCTTCCGCGCCTCGCTGGAACAGCAGCGCGGGCGGCCCATCGTCATGGAACCGCTCCCCGTCCTCGGCCGTGACGCACCGTGCGGCCTGTGGATCGCGCTGCCGAGTGTCGACGTCGTCTTCTACGAACAGCACACCAGCCCCGCGCACCAGGACCTCATCAAACTGCACGAGCTCGGCCACGTCCTGTGCGGCCACTCCGGGGTGTTCGAACTGGCCCACCTGGCGGCGCTGATGCCCGATCTGACTCCGGAGGTGATCGCCCAGGCGATGGGCGCCGGGCGCACCAGCTACGACACCGTCGAGGAGCAGGAGGCGGAGATGATCGCGCTGCTGTTGGCAGATCTCTGCGGGCCCACAGCCACGGCCGATCCCACCTCCGGCCGACTGGCCGAGAGCCTGCTGCACCCCATACGTACTCGCCGATGGAGAAAGCGCTGATGCGCCCGCTGTTCGAATGGCTGATGCCGCTCCTGGCGTGGAGCGTGGTGATCTGGCGAACGCCGTCCGCATTCGGGTCGCGTGCGAACCGTGCTCTGTGGGCCACGTTCGTGTCGGGCGCGGTCGGTCTCACCACCCGTCCCCCCTGGATCGCGCACGCCCTGGAAACGGTCACCGGCATCGGCGATGTGACATTGCTGATCAAGCACCTCGCCATCGTGATGGCGGCGTCCTTCCTGCTCGACTACGTCCACGCCATCCAGGAACGGCCCCACCACAAGCGCGCCTCGCGCCTGAAGCTCGTCTTCGTCATCGCCGCGATGACCACCCTGACCGCGCTCTTCGTCTTCTGGCTCCCGCACGACTACACCGGCGCGGACGGCCTCGACGCCCACTACGGCCACCCCGGCGTCCAGGTCTACCTCGCCGTCATCTACACCGTGTACGGGGTTGCCAGTGCACAGGCGGCCCTCCTGTTCTGGACGAACCGCCGCAACGTGCCCCCGGGACCGCTACGAGCCGGAGTCACCTGCCTCGCCGCGGCCACGGCCAACGGGCTCCTCTACACCGTGTACCGGATCTACTTCGTCCTGCGGGAGGGCGACTCCACGACGCTCGACGCCGACGGAAAGCCCGTGCCCCTCACGGATCCCGTCTCCGAACTGCTTCCCGCCGTGTCCGTGGTCCTGCTGGTCCTGGGCGTATCCATACCGCCGACCCGCACGCTGCTGCACTACGTCCGCGACCAGTACGCCCTGTGGCGCCTCCACCCCCTGTGGGCGGACCTGGTGACGGCAGTACCGCACGTGGTCCTGGGCACCCCCACCAGCCGTCTGCGCGACCTGTTCACTCCCGGGGACCGGACCATCGACGTCGCGCACCGCGCCTTCGCCATCCGCGACGCCGCTCTCGCCCTGCGCGACGACACTCCCACCGCGGTCCCCGCTTCCCCCGTGCCGGACGGCGGCGCGGAGGAGGACCCGGCCGGCACCGAAGCCCGCTGGCTCCGCCTCGCGGTACAACAGCGGGCCAGGGGCCTCCCGGCGCCCTCTCTCCCCGCCACGCTCGACCGTTCCGTCGGCGGCCGCACCCCGCGCGAGGAGATCGCGTGGCTCCTCAAGGTCGCGGCCGCCTACCGACCCGTGGAAAACACCCGGGCAGCCCGGCCGCGCCAACCGTCGGTGCGGTAGGCGCGACCGGGCTGCTGCTCCGGAGCCGGTCCCTGCTATTTGGTGGTGACGGATGCGGTGAGGGCGAGGGCGCCTTCGGCGCTGCCGGGGATCTCCGCCCAGCCCGCACTCCACTGGCCCGTGGTGTAGTTGGCGTCCTTGGTGAAGACACGGCCGCCCGTACCGATGGCATAGACGTGCATCGTGTTCCCGGTGACCACACTCGTCAGCGCCTTCAGACCGGAACCGCCCAGCGACGTCCAGGAACCCGACCAGCCACCGGCCGCATAATCACCATCGGTGTTCCACATCGCACCATCCGCACCGACGATCTCGAGGTGAACCTTGCTGCCGGTGACGGATGCCGTCAGCGCCGTGGCGCCTTCAGCATTGCCCGGCACCTCCGCCCAGCCCGCACTCCACTGCCCCGTCGTGTAGTTGGCGTCCTTGGTGAAGACACGGCCGCCCGAACCGATGGCATAGACGTGCATCGTGTTCCCGGTGACCACACTCGTCAGCGCCTTCAGACCCGAGCCGCCCAGCGACGTCCAGGAACCCGACCAGCCACCGGCCGCATAATCACCATCGGTGTTCCACATCGCACCATCCGCACCAACAACCTCCAGATGCACCTTGCTGCCGGTCACCGAAGCCGTCAACGCACTGGCACCCTCGAACCCACCCGGAACCTCGACCCAGTCCCCGCTCCACTGACCCGTCCCGTAGTTCGCGTCCTTCGTATAGACACGACCCGTCGAACCGATGGCAAAGACGTGCATCGTGTCATCGGTCACCACACTCGTCAGCGCCTTCAGACCGGAACCACCCAGCGACGTCCAGGAACCCGACCAGGCACCCGCCGCATAATCACCATCGGTGTTCCACATCGCACCATCCGCACCAACAACCTCCAGATGCACCTTCGAAGGGGCAGCGACCTGGTCTTCGACGATGTTCTTGTAGCGGTACGGGACGTAGGAGCCGGCGTTGCTGAAGTACGAGTAGGGGATCACCCTGCGCACGGCGTGCGGCGGGGTCTGCTCGATGCCGATGTAGGAGGTCATCGAGGAGTCGGTCCAGCTTTCGAAGAGGACCACGTGCGAACCGCTGACCGGGTTGGCGGCGTTGTGGAAGAGCAGCATGTCGCCCTTGCGCAGCTCACTCTTCGATATCCGGTTCGCGTAGGTGTCGAGGTTTCCGGTCCAGGCGTTCGTCCCGAGGTTCCAGGCCATGGACACCAGGCCGGAACAGTCGGTGCGGTAGCCCTCGCGGTAGCTGCTCTGGCTGTACGGAACCTTGGCGTCGACCCAGGTCTTGGCCCGGGCGATGACGGAACTACGGGTGATCGGGGCACTGCTGCTCTCCGCGGCCGCAGCGGCTCCGGCGAACTTGTTCTTCGTACCTGTGGTCTTGAGGGGGCCCGGCTGACCCTGGGGGCGCTCGACGTCGACGGTCGTGCCCTGCGAAGCGGTACCCGTCGGGGCGGCCTGGGTGCCGGCGGCATGGGCGGGCAGGACCGACAGGACGAGCGAGGCGGCGCAGGCGGCGGTCATGATGCCGGCAGTGCGGAAGGCCGAGGTCTTGATGGACAACTGGACTCCTGGTGAAGAGAGAAGTGGAAGAAGGGCCGGGCGGAGCGTTCGCGGTTCTTCGCCGCGGTCAGCTCTTGGCGCCGAGTTCGGCCAGCGCGCCGAGCACGGCGGCGTCGGTGCCGGTGTCGTGCGGCGGCGCCGCGCGCTCGGCCAACTCGTCGAACTGGAAGAGCGTGAGATGGTCGCCCTGGTGGACGACGTAGAGGTGGTTGGTCTGTGTGTCCGGGGCCGACAGCCCGCCGACGCCCGTCCAGTGGCGCGCCCAGGCGGTGCCGTCTCCGGTCGTCGCGGTGGTGGTCACGACGGCGTCCTGCCGTACGCCCTCACGCTTCTGAACATGCCGGGAGACGGTCTGGCAGTTGTTCATGTCGGCGACCAGTCGCCGGTACGCGCTCTGCGCGGCCTCGGCGTCCGGGAAGGCGAACAGCTGCTGGCCGGCCGGGCTCCCGGCCGAACTGCGGTATCCCTGCTGCTGCCAGAGGGTGGCACCGGCGACGGCTGCGCACTCGTTGACTGTGATCTTCCGGCCGTCGCTCAGGTCCTGGCTGGACAGGGGGCCGTCCGGCTTCCACCCGAGCGCCTTCTGCGCGGGCAGCTTCGCCACGCCCTCAGGAGTGACCGCGGCGGTGCGTGCGGCGCCCGCATCCGCAACGGCCTGTGCAGTCGTTCCGTTCGCGGGCCCGGACCCCGCGGGGTCGGCGGGCCGCCCGGCTGCCTCCGGGGTTCCGGATGCCGGTGCCGGCGGGGGCGAGCCGGTCGAGGGTGACGGTGCCGGGGCAACGGCCGATACCTCCCGAGCGGCTGCGGCGGGCGAGGCCCCGTTCCGGCCGTGGCTGCAGCCCGTCGCCACAGCGGCGGTACAGACGGCCAGTGCCACGAAAGCGGCGCTCGCGAAGGTGGATCGGTGCGGTCGTCTGGACATGGCTGCTCCCGGAACGGTGGAGGGCGAGGAAGGAGGAGAAGGGCTACTGGCGAGTTAAATCGCCGCATCCCCCGGGGTCCGGCAGGTCGCCGTCGTGAGTACGCGTCAGGTACGGGCGAGGTCAGGGGAGCGCGAGGGTGAATCCATGCACGGCGATGGGCCCGTGCACTCGGTCGAGGAGCGCACGCATCTGGGTGAGAGCCGAAACGTCGCACGGGGCGTGGACGAACAGGACTACGTCCAGGCCGTGTTCAACAGGCCGGGCCCGGACGTGCTCCAGGCCGTCGGACGGTCTGGCGTGCGCCCACAGCAGATCTTGCAGAAGCGGCGCCGCGCCTTCGGCCGGCGGGTCCGCCGAGGTGCGGACGAGAGAGGCCTGGATCACACGCACGGAGCTCAATCCCAGCCGATGACCTGGGAACTGCTGCCGGCCGCCCGGACCGAGTCCCAGCCGATGACCTCGGATCCGCCGCCGCCCGCCCGGACCGAGTCCCAGCCGATCACACCCGGGCCGGTGACCACGGGGGCCAGGGAGGCTGCGCCGGCGGAGAGCAGTGCGGTGAGGCCGGCAGCGACGATCAGGCGGGTGGTGCGCGACATGAGTTCCCCCTGGAACATGGGCAGTTGGTACGGAAGATGGGTGATGCGCACCGCACCGGACGGCCTTTCGGCCCTGGCCTGGGGTGGGGCTCGTGCGCCCCGCCGTCCGGTGATCACCATCCTGCTGCCGGGCGCACTCCACCGGAAGGGATCACGGCTGGCACCAAGCTGCCGGGCACCTTGGGGCCACGGCTCGCCGCACCGGCGATTAAGATCGCCACGCTGGGGGTTTGATCAAGACTGATACCGAAGTGCAGCCGGGGGGGCTGAACAATGCTGAAAGCGTTGGGGCTGGACGTACATGCAGAAACCGTCTATCGAGGGATGCTCGCGGATCCCTCCGGCGGCGTGGAGGAGCTCGGGCGGCGGCTCGGAATGGCCGAGTCCCAGGTCAGGGAGGCACTGGACCGGCTGGTGGACCTCGGTCTGCTCGCGGCGTCCCGGGATACGTCCGGCGGGCTGCGCGCCATCAGTCCCCAGGCGGGCCTGGAACAGCTGCTGCGCCGCCAGGAGGAAGAACTCGTCAGGCGCCAGCACGAACTGGCCCTGAGCAAGGCGGCCGCGGCCCGCGCCGTCGCCGAGTACGCGGACCTGCGCCCCAACACCGAGACCGACGGTGCGGAGCGTCTCGTCGGTCTCGATGCCATCCAGTCCCGCTTGGAGGTGCTCACTCGGGACCTGGGCCGGGAGTGCCTGGCGATCATGCCGGGCGGCGCCCAGTCGCAGGCGAGCCTGGACGCCTCGCGACCGCTGGACGAGGAGGCACTCGCGCGCGGGGTCGGCATGCGCGTCATCTATCAGGACAGCGTCAGGAACGACCCGGCGACCTTCGCCTACGCGCAGTGGACCACCGAGCGGGGCGGAGAGGTCCGCACCAGCCCCGTACTGCCACCGCGGCTGCTGATCTTCGACCGGGCCACAGCCGTCGTCCCGATCGACCCGGCCAACTCCCGTCTCGGAGCGCTGTGCACCACGGCTCCCGGGATCGTGGCCTCCCTCGTCAGCCTGTTCCACCAGACCTGGGACACCGCCGTACCCCTCGGCGCGGCCCGCAGGACGACCACGCAGGAGGGCATCACCGGCGGGGAGCGGGAACTCCTCAAGCTCCTCGCCTCCGGCATGACCGACGAAGCCGCAGGCAAACGGCTCGGAGTCTCCCTGCGGACCGTACGGCGTCAGATGTCCGCCCTCATGGAACGACTCGACGCGGCCAGCCGCTTCGAAGCCGGCCTCAAGGCGGCCCAACGCGGCTGGCTCTGAGCCCCGCAACCGGGGATCGCGGCCGGCATTCCCGGCCGCCGTGCCCTGTTCTGTGTGTTCCTGCTTCCCCGTCGACGGAAGGTCGGGGAACACGCAGAACGGGGTTGTCCGGCCTTCGGCCGGGCAACCCCGTTCGGGTGGTGCGGTGGTGCGGGCGGGTCAGCGACGCGCCTCACGGTTGAAGGCCGAGCGGGCCCACAGATAGCCGAGGGCGCTGAGGACGACGCCCCAACCGAGCGCGAGCCATGCACTGTTTCCGATCTCCGTGCCCATGAGCAGGCCGCGGAGAGTGTCGGTCATCGGGGTGAAGGGCTGGTACTCGGCGAACCAGCGCAGGCCGACCGGCATGGACTCCGGCGGGACGATCGCGCTGCCGAGGAAGGGCAGGAAGGTCAGCGGCATGGGCGCGTTGCTCGCCGCCTCGATACTGCTGGAGCCCAGGCCTATCGCCGCGGACAGCCAGCTGAGGCCGAAGGAGAGCAGGGCCAGGATGCCGATGGCAGCGGACCACTCGACGACCGTGGCATCGGGCCGGAAGCCCACCAGGAGCGCGACACCGATGACCAGGACCAGGCTGATCATGGTCTGGATGACGTTGCCCACCACATGCCCGGTCAGCACGGAGGAGCGCGCGATCGACATGGTCCGGAAGCGGTTGATGATGCCTTCGGTCATGTCCGTGCACACCGAGACCGCGGTGGAGACCGCGCCGGCGGTGGCCGCCATCAGGAGGATGCCGGGGGCCACGAAGTTGGTGTAATCGTCGCGGTCTCCCGTACCGCCGCCCGGCAGTTCGATGCCGGCTCCGAGCGCGCCGCCGAAGACGTACACGAACAGCAGCAGCATCAGGATGGGCATCGCGACGATCGATATCGTCATCGAGGGGTAGCGCTGCGCGTGCTTGAGATTGCGGCGCAGCATCGTCATCGAGTCGCGCATCGCGTACGTGGTGCTCATCGGCGGGCCTCCTGCACCGTGTCGGCGGAGTCGGGAACGGTGGTCGCGTGGTGGCGCGATCCGTCACCGGTGAGGGCGAGGAAGACGTCGTCCAGGTCGGGTGTGTGGACGGTCAGCGCATCGGCCGCGACACCGGCGCCCTCCAGCAGGTCGAGTACGGAGCGCAGCGCGGGGATGCTGCCGTCGCTCGGGATCTGCAGGGTGAGCTTCTCCTCGTCGCGGGCGCCCTCGTCGAGGCCGAGGCGGCGGGAGGCGGCGTCCATGCTGAGCGGGTCGGAGAACCGGAGGCGGATGTGCCCGCCGGGTACACGGCGCTTGAGCTCGTCCGCGGTGCCCTCGGCGACGATCTTGCCCTTGTCGAGGACGGCGATCCGGTCGGCGAGCTGATCGGCCTCCTCCAGGTATTGCGTGGTGAGGAAGATCGTCACGCCCTGGGCGGCGGTGAGCTGCTGGATCAGGTGCCACATGGTGCGGCGGCTGCGCGGGTCGAGGCCGGTGGTCGGCTCGTCGAGGAAGATCAGGCTCGGGTTGCCGACGAGGGTCATCGCCAGGTCGAGCTTGCGGCGCATACCGCCGGAGAAGGTCGAGGCCATCTTGCCCGCCACGTCGGTGAGTTCGAACTGCCGGAGTAACTCCGCGGTGCGGCGCCTGCCCTCCGCACGGTCGAGGTGGTGCAGGTCCGCCATCAGGAGCATGTTCTCCTCGGCGGTCAGCAGGCCGTCCACCGCCGCGAACTGGCCGGTGACACCGATCCGGGCACGAATGTCGTCCGCGCTCCGCTCCAGCGAGTGCCCCACCACCGTCGCCTCGCCACCGTCGGCGGCGATGAGGGTGGAGAGGATCTGGACCGTGGTGGTCTTCCCCGCTCCGTTGGGACCGAGCAGCGCGAAGATCGTGCCCGCCTGCACATGCAGGTCAATCCCGTCGAGTACGACCTTCTCGCCGTACGACTTGCGCAGGCCGACTGCGCTGATCCCCTTGGGTGGGGTCATCTGTCCGGTCGCGGCACTCATCGTGCCCCCTCCCTTTCGTAGCTGTTGCGAGGCCGAGTGGTGTCGTCAGGCGCCGGGCGCGCGCTGGATGGTGATGTCACCGAGGCTGGTCCTCGCGTGCACCTTGACGGTCTCCGCGCCCTCCGCCGGACCCTCGGCGGATCCGAGGGCACTGTGGACCACCCCGGCCTGGGAGTGGATGTCGAGCCAGGCGGCAGTGCCCTGGCGAATCCCGACTTCGAGGTCGCCGGCCTTGGTCTGGAGCGCGACAGTGCCCCGCGCCACTTCCTCGATGCGTACATCGCCGTTCGAGCTCTTCGACGACACGGACCCCTGTGCCCGGCCGACCGTGATGCTGCCATTGGCGACCCTCAGTCGCAGATCGCCCACCACGTCCTCGAGCCAGGTGTTGCCGTTGGAGTTCTTGATCTCGGCGGTGCCGCCGACCATGCGGACACGGACATCGCCCGACCCGGTGGTGATGTCGGCATCGCCTGCCGCCATGTCGAGCTGGACGTCCCCGTGCTGCGTCTTCAGCCGCACCACGCCGGCCTGGTCCAGCCGGATGTCCCCGGCGCTGGTGCGGACCTCGCACTCGCCCAGCGTCCCCTTGCAGCTGAGGTCACCCATCTCCAGCGTGCCGACGAGCCGCGAGCCCTGGGGCAGCGCGACGTCGACCGTGACCGCGCCCCGGGCGGAGAACAGCCCACGCGCCTTCGGGGTACGGATCGACAGGGTGCCGTCGTTGAGGTCGACCTTGGTCTCCTCGGCGGCGCGGATGTCGTCCTTGTCCCCGGCGGTGCGCGGGTGGATCTCGACCACCGTGTCGGTGCGGTCCGTCGCACTGATCCGGGCGACTCCGACCTCGATGTGGATGATCGCGGTGATGGGTCCGTCGGTCTCGTAAGAAGGCATGGCTGTCCCGTCCTCGTGAGTCTGGTGGTCGTCCCCGCTCCGGGGACGTGAACATGTCGCGAGAGTGGTCGGCCTCCCGCAGGCCGAAACAGTGCTGCGGCGGGGCTAGCTCACCCAGCCGGTGAAGCTCTTCCTGCTGCTGCCCCGCTGGGGTGCCGCCGCGTCGCCCTGACGCCCACCGCCGGGCTCGAGAGCACCCGAAACGGCCCTGACGAGCCATGCGTTGAGCGAAAGCCCTTCCCGCGCGGCCGCCTGCTCCGCGCGCGCCTTGATGTGGCCGGGGAGTCGGAGGTTGATACGCGCGGTGGTGCCGTCCTCCCCCTCCGGCACGACCGGAACTGCGGGCAGCGCGTGCGCCTCCTCATATCCCTGCACGACGAAGGGCTCCTCCTTCGGCGGCGCGGTCACGACGAACTCCGGATCGAGCCCCCGCAACCGCACGTCGACCGACCCCGGAGCGAGCTCCCGGGTGACCTCACCCATGGCATCGGACAGGGCGTTCAACAGGGTGAGTCTGGCTGCCGACTCCAGCGGCGCGGTGATGCGCTCGGCGAGAGCGCGAGCTTCTTCACCACCGGCTTCGGCGGCAACCGCGAGCTCGTTACGAAGACTGGCGACATAGGGCGAGAGGTCCATGTCCCACAGCATGACACACACATGGCGCCACGTCGAGCCAATCTGGCGCCACAATCGCGAGGAACCTCAAAACGCCAGGTCAGAACGTGTGCCACTCATGCGCCACTCTGAGCCAACCTGCGCCATAGACCGACGGACCCACCGGGCCGGACGGTCTGCAGGATGCAATGCGCCTGCTACTCGCCGGCTGGCTCATCCGCAACAAGGCGGTCCAGGAGCATCCGTTCGGACCGGGTGAACGTGGGCCCGTCGCTCGGAGCCCGCAAGGGCCCGACGAGCGCGGTCAGCAGCACGCTCGGCCTGACCAGCGACGTGGGCGGGGCCTGGAGCGACAGCACGTCGGTCAGGGCCGTGGCGGCATGGAACGAGCCGGTCGCCGTACGCGACAGGCGGCCGACATAGCGGTGCAGGAGACGATCGGCGAGGTTCGGGCGCTTGCCGCGGGTGGTGGGGAAATGGATGTCCTGGCCCACGGCAAGGGCCCACGCGGCATCGACAGGGCGGGCAACGGCGCGCTGGGCCCGGCGGGCAAGGCCGGGCCCTGAGCCGGCCGAGAGCAGATCGCGCAGGGCTAGCGCCCCCAGTGCCGCCACCGACATGCCCTGCGCATACACCGGGTTGAAGGCAGCGACGGAATCTCCCAGCGCCACCAGGCCCTCGGGCCAGGGGCGGAGCCGCTCGTAGTAGTAACGCCGGTTCGCGGTACTACGGGTGACGCCGACGTCGGTGAGCGGTTCGGCGTGCTTGAGGAGGTCGGCTATGAGGGGGTGGCGCAGGGTTCTGGCGAAGGGCTCGAAGGCCTCCGCGTCATCGGTGGGGTGCCCGCCGGGGCCTCCCATCAGGCTGACGTGCCAGCGGTCGCCCTCGATCGGCAGGATGCCGCCGGCCGTGCCCGGCCCGGGCAGACGCGGGTCGGCCTGAATGCCGACCACGGGCCAGCCGCTGGTCGGGACGGGGGCCCGGTAGATACGGCTGGCGTAGGCGAAGCCGGAGTCGACGTGCTCGTCGGTGAGGCCGGTGATTCCCAGCCCGTTGAGCCACTGCGGCATGCGGGTGCCCCGACCGCCGGCGTCGATGACCAGGTCGGCGGGCAGTTCCGCCTCGGTGCCGTCGGCGGCCAAAACCCGTACGCCTGTGACGGTACGACGGTCACCGAGCAGACCGACCACCCTGGTCTGCATCCGCACTCTGACCCGGGGGTCCTTCATGACCTGTTCCCGGACAACGAAGTCGGTCAGGTCCCGGCTGGCAGTGATCACGTAGTGGGTGGCGCGCCGCCAACGCCGGTACCAGCCCTCGGGCGAGTGGATGACCATGTCGGTGGTCACCGGGATCCGGTGGGCGCCGGCGGCCAGCAGCAGACCGACACTGCCCGGCAAGAGCGCGTCCATCGCCTCGGCGCCTGCGGTCTGCAGCCAGTGGATGTGGCCGGCCTGAGGCACGCCGGTACGCGGACCGGGCCCCGCCGGCAGGTCGTGGGCCTCAATGATCTCCACGGATTCGACGTGGTCCTTGACCGCGGCCGCA
Source organism: Streptomyces sp. NBC_00029 (assembly GCF_045160505.1). NCBI lineage: Bacteria > Bacillati > Actinomycetota > Actinomycetes > Kitasatosporales > Streptomycetaceae > Streptomyces > Streptomyces sp. NBC_00029. The sequence continues at coordinate 6,640,141 of NZ_CP108292.1, read as the reverse complement.
GCGAGCATGCCGGCCATACTGCCCCCGATGACGACGACCCGCCGGGTGCTCCAGCTCGGGGCTTCAGGCATGACGGGCTTCCTCCTGTGGTGGCACACGGTGCTGTTGGACGTCTACGACGCGCGAGGTCAACACCCGCGACAGGAGAACCGGTTCCGGCACGCCACGCCGTTCTCCCCGCGGCACCTTGCGGCTGCCCCGGAACGGCGCGCTTTCACTCGCGAGCGCAGAGGATCATGGTGACATCCGCCGCGGCCGCGGCACAGCACGGCCTGTCTCCACTTCAGCGTGACCACAGAACGAGTCCGGCCGGCTTCGGCCACGAACAGCCCTCGGCCGTCCGTGGCGCAAAGAAGCCGCCCCCCTGCAAAGCCGTGCGGCCACGCCGGAGAGGCGGCATTCCTTCACTGATGATCACCCCTGGCGCACATCCCGCGCACCGGCGAAACTGCTGGTCAGGCGCCCTTCGCGATCGGCTCCAGGATGGCCACGCACTCCACGTGGTGGGTCATCGTTTACACGTCATGCGAACCGGGCCCGCAAAAGTTGCTGGTCAGAGGCGGTTTCCCAGCTCTGCGGGCGGGCCGGTTCCGAGAGCGTCAAACGAGCGTCGCGGCTGGATGCACATGCTCGTTCCTCAAGGTCCACCAACAGCGTCCGGCCCACCGCTCGTACGCGGCCAGCTCGGCATGGGCGGCTCCCTGCAGGGTTGCGTCGGCGGCCTCGCGAGCAGCAGCCCGCAACAGGCGCTGGATCAGGCCGTCGCCCTCCAGCTCCAGGATCAGCCGAACGATGCGCCCGCCGAGGCTGATCAGCTCCTGGATGAAGCGCTCTAGCTATTGGACGAGCTGGCCCCAGCCGACGAAGACGTACTCGCCCATGTCGTGGAGGTCGATCGTCCGCGTGAGCGATTCCATGAGGCTTGCGCGTTGTCGGCGAGCACGGCAATGCGGCTGGCGAGGGCGGCGCGCGCGATTGGTCTTGGCCGTATCCGGCACCTCCTCGGCTGCCAGCACGAGGAGGGCCCGCAACTGCGCGACGATGTCGTGCAGCGACGGCCTGCAGCTCACCCCGCCGCCCCAGCACTTCGCCGTATAAGGCCAGAGCCTGCTCGGCGGCCTCCCCTTCCCACGTCAGCTGGTCGATGAAGCGCTTGGATCACGCCTCCCTGGGCGACCTCACGTGTCCAGATGGAGACGGATCTGCCGTGCCAATTGATCGGATCGCTCCAGCAGCTCGAGAAGCTCACGCTCCAGTTCGAAGATGAGCTCGTCGGCCTGCCGGTCGCCCGGGGCCGAGCCCGCCGCCGGCGCCTCGCCTACATATCGGCCCGGGGTAAGAATGTGCTGGTTCCGCCGGACTTCATCTCCCCCTACGGAACGGCAGAAGCCGGGCACGTCCTTGTACACGTCGCCTCGGCGACCCGTTCCGCGCCAGGCGTGGTAGACACCGGCGATCTCCGATCGATGACTATCCGTCAGCACGCGATGAGCTCGCCCGACCAGGTCACCCATACCGCGGGCGTCAACGAAAAGCGTCTGACCACGACGGTCCGCCAATCCCGCTTTCCCCTGCGGCGACTTGTCCTTGGTCAGGAACCAGACACATGCCGATATCAGAGTGGACGAAAAGAGCTGGGCAGGCAGCGCTACGACACACGCGACCAGGTCGTCCTCCACCATCGCCCGGCGAATCTCACCTTCACCCATCTGCTTGGATGACAAGGAACCGTTCGCCAGTACGAGGCCGGCGCTCCCCTGATCACTCAGCTTGTCGACGGCGTGCTGCAACCAGGCGAAATTCGCGTTGGTACGCGGTGGAACCCCGTAGCGCCAACGCAGATCCCCCTCGTTGCGCGCCCAATCCCGCATGTTGAACGGTGGGTTGGCCAACACCCAGTCCGCCTTGAGCCGCGCAATCGGGTCACGCTCAAGCACATCGGCGCGGCGCAGGTCTGCCGGGACCCCGTTAACGTGCAGGTTCATCCGCGCCAGCTTCCAGCTGCCGGCGTTCACCTCCTGCCCGTAGTACGCCAGGTCCGCATCCGGATCGCCCCCTCGCTCGACCACGAACCTCGCCGACTGGATCAGCATCCCGCCGGAACCGCAGCAGGGGTCGTACACACGCCCACGCTCCGGCTGCAACGTCTCGACGAGGAGGCGCACCACACTCCTCGGCGTGTGGAACTCGCCGCCCTTCTTGCCTTCGAAGCGGGCGAACTCTCCGAGAAGGTTCTCGTACGACGCGGCGTCGAGGGGCTCGTCCAGGAGGGTGAACAGTTCGGTGACCTGCGATCGCCGCAGGCCTCCGATGAGGGCATTGGCGGGCGGAAAGAGGTCGGCGAGATCACCCTCGCTTCGCCGCATGGCGTCGAGTGCCTCGTCGAGCGCCGTCACCGGATCGTCGTCAGGATCCCGGACGCGCCGGATGAGGGTGTCCCAGCGGGCCAGGGGAGGGACCCATCGCGGTCCTCCGGCGCCATGGAGGAGGTGTTCGTCCCGCAGGCCCTCCGCCTCTGTCCGTCGTCGTGCTTGCTCGAACTCCAAGGACAGGAAGCGAAAGTAGAGCAGGGTCAGGACGATGCTCTTGTATTGGGCCGCGTCCATGGTTCCGCGCAGGGTCTTCGTGACCTTCCGCAACAAGCTGGAGGCTGCCGTCTGCTCGTTCTGTGGGGGCACATTACTCACCTCTTGGCTGTCGGATCCCCGGTCATTTCGAACACGACCAGTTCCTGGAGCGCGCGGTTCTCCCTGAGGGCCGCGAGGGCCCGGGCGTGGAGCGGAGCAGCGATACCGGCGAACCGTTCTCGTACCTCCTCCGGCGGCCACGACAGGGGGAACTTCGAGAACGCCTTCCGGCTCATCGCGCGCGCTTGTTCTCCTTGCGCCGTGGCGACCAGCTCCTCGCTTCTGGCCCGCAACTCGTGGAGCAGCCACATCCGGTCCACCTCGCTTCCCGTGCGGATCGCCAGCATGCCGCGCCCGGGAACGATAGGCATCGCCGCCGCGACCGTTCTGACTTCGCCCGGCCGCGGTGCGATCAGCAGCGTTCCCGGTGGGCAGGCCATATCGCATGGCGCCCAGGTGATCCCGGCAGTGCGGTCCAGATGAACCGTCCTGTTGTTGAGTACTTCCCTCGGCGATGCCCATGCGAGGGCTCGGTCACCGTCGAGCCGTCCGGCCTGGGGAGCACCGCCGATGACCTGGCCTACGTCCGCGACAGTCACTCCTGGCCGGTGCATGTCGCTGCGGGCGTGGCCCTGCGCGAAGCGGCCGAAGTACGCGTCCGCGAGTTCGGTCGCGCGACCCGCGATCTTCGTGTTCAGCGCCGTCTTCCGTTGCGCGAGGTCGATCGTGAGCAGGATCCGCTCACGAAGATGCTGTGGCGGAACCGAAACGGGAAGCTGTTTGAGGTCGGCGAGAGGCAGCGTCGCGTGCTCAGCGCCCGCGGAGCCCACGCGCAGCAGGTCTCGGGCTCGGGGCGTGCCAAGCCACCAGCGGATCCACATGTCGATCCCGTGGGTCAGTCCGGCCACGGTGAACCGGATGACGGCGACTGATCGGGCGACGTTCCAGTCGTGGTTGTCCGGACCGGCGACTGCCGTGTCCCCGATCCTCCCGACCAGCACGACGAGGAGATCGTCCGCCCGAAGTGACGTCCGCCGGTTCTGCCGGTGCACATCCGGGGCGATCCGTGCAAGCTCGCTCGTGTCTACGGCTCCGTCCGCAATATCGCCGGCCCGGATCATGGGGACGCCCCCCGGGTCGTGCCTGCCTGGGCGCACCACGCCGTAGGAGACCGACTCGACGCCGGGTACGTCGGCCAGCTCGCATGTGATCCACCCCGGCGCATCGAATGCGCCGGCTTCCCTTGTGCGCTTCACTCCTGCACCCACTCCGCCGGTTCCGTCCCGAGTACGTCCCGGAGCCGCTCGCTCATGCGCAGGGCGTGCTCGAAGTGCTCGTACAGCGCGTCTTTCGGATGCCGGTGCTCCGCCTCGGACAATGCGTCCTCCGTGCTCGCGGGGGCCGTCTGTACGTAACTGCCCGGGCTGAGGTCGTAGCCGCGGCGTGCGATGTCGTCATGGTTCACAGAGCGGCACCAGTCAACCTGCCCGGTTCCGTCCTCCTGGGCGGAGGAGGTGCCTCTCCAGTTCGCGAAGATCTGCCAGATCCGATCGATGGCCGCGTCCGCGCGGGGAGCGCCGCCCGCCCGGTCGGCTGGGGTGCCCAATCGCCGCGCGTCCGCCAGGAGCACTTCGCCCACCCGGGACTTCCGGCCCCAGCGTGGGCTCGCGCTCTTGTCCCTGGCGAGAAGCCAAAGGGTTGCGCCCGACCTCGTGTGAGGGAAGAGCCGCGACGGCAGGGCCACCACGCCGGCCAGTAGGTCACGCTCCACCAGGCGGCGGCGGATGTACGACTCCGCAGTGTTGAGCCCTCTCGTCGCACTGTCCGGAAGCAGTATGACTGCCCGCCCTTGAGCCGACAGCTCGTGCACGACGTGCTGGAGCCAGGCGAAGTTCGCGTTTCCCTTCGGCGGAGGGCCGAGGCTCCACCGTGGGTCTCGGATCAGCTCCTGGTATCCCCAGTCGTTGGTGTTCAGCGGTGGGTTGGCGAGAATGACATCGGGGGACAGGCCGGTCGGGCCGGCATGCAGGCTGTCGACCGCCTCACCGCCCAGTTCGTAGTGCAGTCCACCGAGCGTCAGGTTCATCGCTGCGGCGCGACGAGCCTCAGGACGGATGTCCCGGCCATGTACCGCCAGCACACCGGGCCCGTGCTCCTTTCCGCGCGCCCACTCGTCTGCGGCAACCAGAAGCCTTCCGCTTCCGCAGACGGGGTCAAGGACGCGTTCTCCGGGCTGGGGCGCGGCCAGGCCGGCCATGAGCCGGGCCAGCGGACGGGGGGTGTAGTAGTCCCCTCCCGCCCCGAACCGGGACGAGTACCGGTCGAGGCAAGCGTCGAACAGGCCTGCGGGCTGTTCCAGCCGAGCGACCTGGGCGATCAGCGCGGCCAGCGCGCGGTCGGCCTCTCCGTGAAGCCTGCGGGACCGGACCGCCTGATGGGCCACCGGGTCGGACAAGCGGCCGAATTCCAGAAGTGCCCATGCTCTGTTCAGCGCAGGCTCAGCGGGCCCGAAGGACCGGTCGAGCCCTGCCCCATCGGGTGCGGGCCACGATCTCAGGAAGATCACCTGGAGGGCGAGCTGGTGACCGAGCTCCGGCGCCGAGGCGGCACACAACGCGTCCAACGCGCGCCACACACTTCTTAACTCTGACGAGCCGTGCCGTCCGGACAACGTCATGACGGCCTCAGCCAGGTGACGGTCGAAATGCCCAGCCCCATGGCACCTGCGAAGGCCACGCCGCCGTACTTGATCGCCCCCATCAGCTGTCCCCCATCAGCGAACTGGATGATGCCGGCCAGCAGGCCGACGATCACGGCGGCCTGGATGACCAGAATGAAGAGCAGACTCCTGTGCTGCTGCATGCTACGACTCCCCTCGATCCTTCAGTGACAGCGCTTCTGACAGGACGAAGGTATGAGTGCGCGGCCCCACGGCTTTGGCAGCATGCAATTTTGTTTTTGCATCGACACGGTCTTCCGCCTTGCGCGCGAACGGGATCAGCATCCGGCTCCCATCGCCCGGGCTGACCGCTGCCGGAAGGTCCGTGCGCTCATGGGGAGCCTCCGGCTCGGCCGGGATGCCGGCCGCCGAGGTCCGGCGGCGCCGGTGTGCGCCCTTCGCCCCCGCACACGGTCATCGGTAAGAGCCGTCCTGTGCTCGACGCCCGGCCTACGGTGCCGCCGCACCATGCCTCGCCAAGGTCACGATGCGTGCGCGACCGTACGGTTCGTCAGGGTGCACGGATAACCTGTCGCCGTGTACGAAATGACAGATGCGCTCGCCGCCCGTCAGGCGGCAAAGGCAGCCGAACGCGAGCGCTTGACGCGGGCGCGGGAGCGCCGGGAAGGCCGAGACCCCTCTGCCGTGAGCGGTTTCGTGCAGCGCAAGTGGCGGTGGCTCGGTGTCGGAGGCAGCGAAGCGGTCGAAGCCGTGCTGGCCATGCTTGCGGAGACGGCGGCCGCCACCGGGATACCCGAGGCGGACAAGACTGTGCTCCTCCGGGCACTGGAAGGAGATCCCGACCGAGTGGAGTTGTTGCCCGCCGTGCGCTCGGGCCTTGCCCTCCTTCCACCGGCCTCGATACTGGGGCACATACGAAACCTATGGGCGGCCGGCGTCCAATGGCTCACCGAGGCGGGCCTGGAGCGGTGCCGGCTGCTGTGTTCGACGGCGCCCAGCCTGGACCTCGTCGGCACGCGGTCCCACGCGGTGACGGGCGGTCCCGCCTTCTCCCTCTTCGCCACCGCCGCCACCCGGGGCGCGGTGCCCCTGCCGAACCGGTTCCTGGACGAGCTGCTCCCGTGGGCTCCCCTGACCGTCATCGACGACCTCGTCGATCGCGGCGGGCTGCTTGCCGAAGACACGCCCTGGATGACGCGGGACGCGCAGGAGGCCCTCTACCTGCGTGCACGGCTCGTGCCGGAGAAAATCACCGATGAGGAAGCCTCGAGGCTCGGCTGGCAGGGCTTCCTGCGTCGGCAGTCATTCCTGCGTGGTGAGCCGCTCACGCGGCAGGAGCCGGACGACGTGTGGGATCTGCTGTACGACGTCGTCCTCGACGGCGACCTGACGGTGTTCGACGCGCTCGACGCGGCTCTGCCCCGTACCCAGCAGATCGAACTGCGCGATCTCAAGTCGGGCGCTCTTTCGGGACAGTGGCCGACTGCCATGGGCGAGGACCTCGGGCTCTGGCAACTGATGGCCGCCCTGTGGGAACCAAGGGAGACCGTGGACGCAGGTCGTAGTCCCTTCTACGCCCTCATCGCCGCGCAGCGGGCCTACGATGCGGTCAAGGCAGGCGATCTGGAGGCTGCTGCTCGTCAGGCGCATTCGCTGGCGCGCGGCGGCAGCAGCAGCAGCCGCAGGATCTCGGTAGAGCTCGTGGAGGAAGGCTGCGCCCTTGCTGCCTACGCGGCCGCAGTGCAGAGCGAGAACGCCGAGTCACCCGCGGCCAGGGACAGATTGCTCGACTCTGCGGAGAAGTACGCGGAGATGGCCGCAGATCACGGAAGCTCCGTTGCCGAACGCAACCTCCGGCTTCTGCGTGCCTGGCGGGAGACGAGACGGAATGTCCGAGGCCGGTTCAGCAATCCCTTCCTCGAAATCGGCCTGGATCACGGTGCAGACGCGTGGGAGGAACGCTGCCGAGAGATATTCCGCGGGTACGAAGGCGACACCAGAGCACAATCCGCCCTGAACATGGCCGAGGAGCGCATCCGAGGAGCGCTGCGCAACGAGGCGGGCTGGGACGTCTTCTACCAACTGCCGCTGGACCCATCGCGCTACGTGATGCCCTCTCAGGTACCGCGGCATCTCGTGCCGCCGGTGGAGGGCCTGCCGCGCCGGACTCCGGTGACGAGTGGTAGGGAGCTGGAGACGATTCGTGCCCGTGCCGCCGTCGAGCTCCTCGACGACTTCCGCAGCACCGCTCCCCACCTCGACCGCCACAGCTCAGCCCGATGACCACATCGGCATCCGCGATCTGATCCACCGCCCGAACCGAACGAAGCAGAGCCTGATGCCTCCCAAGAAGAAGATCCCCAAGAGGGAGCGTTCCCACCGCCCGTGCCCCGCCTGCGGCCAGACGCAACCCGGCACGAGCACGAAGGAAGCACCACACAAGCCCGGGGGCTTGAGGCGTCGTCGAGAACGCAGCACCGAGTCTCCGGCCCCGTCGACCGACGTCGCCGGCATTCCGGCCACGCCCGATCCGATCGACGCGATGACGGTGATCAGGGGAGTGACGGGTCGACTGCCCGACGCCCTGAAGGCCGCCGAGATCGGCGATGCGCCTTCGTCCAGCGCCCTTGCCGCCGCCGTTCGCAGGGCAGTCCTGGACGAGTTCCGCACGCGTGCCCAGTTCACCGGCCGCCTCGCCGAGATCGATGCACTCCTCCGTTCCCGGGCCGGAGGCAGCAGCGAAACCGTCGAGAGCGCGATGTCCGCCCACCTGCGCGAACTTCGACTGCTCCGAGTGACGGAGCCCGAAGAGAGCGACCGCTTCGTGGTGACCGAGGGTGAGGGAGACACCTTCGAACTGCTGAGCCCGGCATACGTCGACGAGCTGACCGGGAAGGTCGTTCTCGCGGGACAACTGCGGCGCGTCGCCGCCCCCGCGGGTGTCAATGGGGGGGAAGAGGCATGACAGCGACAGGAATCGACTTCGGGACCACCAACTCGGTAGCCGCCCAATGGAACGGCGAGTACGTCGAGGTACTGGAGATCGGCGGACAGGGGCTCGATGCCAACTGGCGACGGAAGGGGTTCGAGCTGCTCTACCCATCGGTCGTGGGAACCAGCTCGCTGCGTCCGGGCACGCTGTTCGGCTGGGAGGCCAAGCTTCGCTCCGAGCAGGCCGTCGAAGCGTGCAAGCGGATGCTGCGCGAGGAACCCTTCGTCAGCCTCGGCGGACAGAGGTTCGCAGCCACCACGGCCGCGGCCGGTGTCTTCCGCGCCATCGCAGGAGCTGCGGAGGAGGAAGCCGCCACCGAGATCCACGAAGCCGTCATCACCGTTCCCGCCAATGCGACCGGAGCCGCCCGATTCCGGACGCGTGAGGCCGCGCGTGCCGCCGGGATCTCGGTCCGCACCCTGCTGAACGAACCGACGGCCGCGGCAATCGCCTATGCACACGAGATGGAGGTCGACGGCGAGTTCCTGGTCTTCGACTGGGGTGGCGGCACCATGGACGCCACCCTGCTCCTGCACGACGACGGCTTCTTCGACGAGAAGGCGAGCCGGGGCGTCAACCGCCTCGGCGGTCTGGAGATCGACGCCCGGCTGCGTCGCCTGATCCTCCAGCGGGCGCCCGCGCGGGGTCAGTGGAGCGGCTCAGAACAGCGGAAGTTCGCCCTCGACATCGAGCGGGCCAAAATCCTTCTCTCGCACCAGGAGTCCGTCGACGTGCAGACGCCCGACGGGGTCGTCGTCGCGATCGGACAGGAGGAGTTCGCCGAAGCCATACAAGACCTCATCAGCCGGGCGCTCGACCCGGTCGAGGAATGTCTGGAGCAGGCTCGGATCGACCCGCGCGACCTCACCGCGGTCCTGATGATCGGCGGAAGCAGCCAGATCCCGGCCGTACGTGCGGCGGTGTCGGAGGCACTGGACTGCGAACTCGTCGATACCGCGCTGTGCGATCCCATGACCGCGGTGGCCGAAGGAGCGGCCATCACGGCAGCGGCCATGGACGGCGAGCTGAAGAGCATCATTCGCGTGGTCAACACGCATGCCCTCGGCACCATCACCAAGGACCGCGAGGGCAGGCGGAACTTCAGTGCCCTCATCGACCGGAACCAGCGTCTGCCGCAGCAGCGCGTGAAATCCTACGAGCCGACCAGGGACAACGTCTCCGAGCTGACCGTGGAAGTCTGGGAGGGTGACCCGGACCGTGAGGTCGACCACCCCGACAACGTGAAACTGACGGATCTCGTCCTCAGGTACCCACAGCGCGGCAAGGCCGAAGACGGGGTCTTCGACCTGGAGTACACGTACAGCAAGGAAGGCCTGCTGACCGTCAGGGCGACTCTCCAGAAGACCGGCGATGTCGTTCTCGACGGAGAGGTGAAGGTGTTCGGGGACGGGAACGTCCTGCCCGAGGTACAGAACGAGCTTAACCGCCTGATCAACCTCGCCACGCCGGGCCGGCCAGCCACGGTGCCGCCGCCTCCGCGGCAGGGCGGCCCGGAGGGCCGAACGGGCGGCACTCCCAAGCCCACTCCCCCGCGGTCCGCACCCCGGACCGCAGATCCTGGCGTGCCTGCGCTCGTCGTGGACGGCTCCAATCTCGCCTGGAACGGTCGGCCTCCGCGCACTGCCGGCGGCAGGCCGAGCTTCGCCGCCCTGGAAGCCGCAGTACGATCCCTGCAGTTCAAACATCTCGGCCGTGACATCCACGTGGTGGTCGACGCCACGCTGCGCCACGACGTGTCCGCCGAGGAGCGCCCCCGGGTGGAAGCCGCGATCGCCGACGGCAAGGTAGTCCAGCCTCCGGCAGGGACCGAGGGCCGGGGTGACGCCCTGGTGATCAGCATTGCCGAGGAAGTCGGCGGGGTGATCATCTCCAACGACAACTTCGCACCGTTCCAGAAGGCGAACCCCTGGCTCCGCGACGCGGGACGCGTATTGGGAGCCACGTACTCGCAAGGAGTGTGGGTCTTCAACCGTCGCGTACCGAACCCGGCAACGCCCATGCGGCCGAGGACGACACGCTCGCTTTAACGAGGCACGGACTGCCGCGACCGCCACGGCGGTCCACGCCGGGGGTGCGCGGTGCATTGCGGTGGCGGGGCTATGGGAGCTCCGGCACCTGCACCGCGTACACCGTCCGGTACCCGGTGGGCCGGCGAGACTTGCACGTCCGGTGCCCTTCTCGACCGGCTCCGGAAATCGCCACGCGCCCCAGGTCGTGGGGCATCGGAACGGGCCTGGCCTCGAGCTTGCACCACGCCCGTGATCGACAGAGCCAAAAGCACCCCCACCCCTTGGGGTGAGACGGGCTCCATGCCCTTGCACGGACCTGACCAGATCCTGCTGATCTTGTGGGCACACTGCGTAAACTGGCCCACAAGCTGTGATCGCCGTCGTTCGGGGACCTCGACCACACCGGACCCGTCCACACAGCCGATGGGATCCCAGGTTCGATACGGGTGGGGACGAAGCGCAATGTACGAGCTGAACCAAGAGACGGATCCGGCCGTGCTCGGGCCGTTCGAGCTCCTTGCGGTGCTCGGCCAGGGTGGCATGGGCCGCACCTATCTCGCCCGCAAGCTGGACCTGGCCAACCTCGCCCCCGAGCAGGAGACGGCGTACCACCTGACAGCCACGGACGGTGAGGCCGAACCCGTACTCGCTGCCGTAAAAGTGATCAAGCCGTCGAAGCTGCGGGACAGCACCGAGAACTCGGAGCAGGAGGCCCGGGCGCGCTTCGCGCAGGAGATACAGACGATGGGCACCGTGGCGAGTGCCCGCGTGCCGGCGCTGATCGGCGCCGACCCCGAGGCCGCCCGGCCCTGGCTGGCAATGGACTACGTGCACGGGCCCACACTCCACAAGGTCGTCCACAGCTGCGGCCCTCTCGAGGTGGGGCCGTATGCAGCGCTCGGTCTCGCGCTCGTCGACGCCCTGCGCGCGATCCACGAGGTGAAGCTGCTCCACCGCGACCTCAAGCCGGGCAATATCGCCCTGGGCCCGGACGGTCCCGTCGTCCTCGACTTCGGTCTCGCGGTGCTGACCGAGCGCGACGGCGGTGCGGCGCTCACCAAGACCGGCGCCCGCTTCGGCACCGTTTCCTACATGTCGCCGGAGCAGACGCAGGATGCCAAACACGTGGAGGCTCCGTCGGACATCTTCGCCCTGGGAGCGGTCCTCTTCTTCGCCGCTGCCGTCCGCTCCCCCTACCCCTACGGCCCGACCGGGCTGACCCCGAGCTGGGAGGGAGTGCCGCCGGACTACCGCCCGCTCCTGGCCCGTCTCCTCGCGCTGGTCCCCACGCAGCGTCCCACCCTCACCGAGATCGAGGGCGAACTGGTCCAGCTGCTTGCCGTGCATGGCCGGACCGTCGAGGCTGCAGCGGAGGAGCTCCGCACCCTGGTCGCCGGGTCGGGGCTGATTCCCGAATTGCCGGAGCGTGCCCGCGACAACGAGGCGGACCCGGAGCTCCAGCAGGCTGCCCAGCAGGCCGTCGATGAAGGTGCCGATCCGGACAGCCCGTGGGCCGCCCATGAGCCCGACCTCTTCGATGAGTTCCTCGACGAGGAGATCGCGGACATCGAGCTTCCCGCTGAGGAGCCCCTTCCTGCCACCCCCGCGGACTACGTGCCCACCGTGCTCGACCCGCAGGCCCACCCGCTCCCCGGCCCCGCGCCCGCCCTGGGTAACCCTGTCTCCGTCACGAGCTACCCGCTGGCGCCGCCCCAACCGACGCCGCCACATGCCCCCGGTGACGCCGGCCCCTCGGTCCCGCCCGCCGCGGCCAAAGCCGCCGAGCGTCTGCGCAAGGCATACGCGCACAGCGGTCGCCTCTGAACGGCGGAACCTCCGCCGCTCCTGCACCGACAATAGAGAACCACCCGCCCCCGTCCGGCGGGCACAGCGGTTCGCCGAAAGGAACGCCCTCCATGCCCGACGCAGCGCCCGGTCTCGCCTCAGGCCCGCCCCCGGCAGGCACGGTGATCGAGGTCCGCGACGAGGAGTGGCTGGTCCGCAGCAGCCGTCTGGTCCGCCCCGGTGAGATCCTCATCGAGGCCATCGGTGCGTCCGAGCTCGTACGAGGCCACGAGGCACGCTTCCTCACCTCGCTCGACGGCCCGCCCCGCGTCCTGCGTCCCGAGGACACCTGGATCGATCACGATCCGTCCCCCGGTTTCCGCCGCAGCCGGCTCTTCCTGGAGGCCGCGCTGCGCAAGACCCCCCTCCCCCAGATCGAGCGCGGGCTCGCCCTGACCGATGGGTTCCTGCTGGACCGCATGGACTACCAGCTGCGCCCCGCCGCGAAGGCCCTCGAGAACCGCCTGCGCCCGCGGCTGCTGATCGGCGACGTCGTCGGCCTCGGCAAGACCCTGGAGATCGGCATTCTGCTCGGCGAGCTGATCCGCCGGGGTCGCGGCGAGCGCATCCTCGTCGTCACGCCGGCTCCTGTCCTGGAGCAGTTCCAGCACGAGATGTGGACGCGCTTCTCGCTGCCGCTGGTGCGCCTCGACAGCGTGGGCGTCTCGCGCATCGAGCGGAAGATCCCGGTCGGCCGGAACCCGTTCACGTACTACAAGCGCGTGATCATCTCGATGGACACGCTCAAGAACGCCAAGCGCTACGGCCCGTGGCTGAAGAACATCGAGTGGGACGCCGTCGTGATCGACGAGTCGCACAACCTGATCAACCAGGGCAGCGACCGGCGCATCCTCGCCAATCTGCTCGCCGAGCACACAGACGCCTTGGTCCTCGCCAGTGCCACGCCGCACAACGGTGACATGCGCGCCTTCACCGGTCTGGTCCGGCTCCTCGACCCCATGGCGGTCAAGGACCCGAACAAGCCCGAAGCATCCGAGCTCCACCACCTCATGCTGCGCAGGACGAAGCGGAGCGAGGAGGTCGCGACGGCCCTCGAAGGCTCCTGGGCCCCGCGCGGCAAGTCACACCCCATCCCCTGCACGGCGGGAGAGCTGGAAGAGCAGGTCTTCGCCGAGCTGGCACACACATGGCTCAGCAATCCTCAGACGCAGGATGCCGACCACCTCTTCCCGTACGTCCTGCTCAAGTCCTTCCTCTCCTCGCACCGCGCGCTCTTCGCCAGCGCCCGCGCAAAGCTCGCCACTCTGGGCCACGCCCTGCCCGCGGGGCACAAAGAGGTCACCGACCCGCCGCTGCCCGGCCATGACACGGCCCCGGCTGAGGTCACTTCCCTGATCCGCCTCACCGAACTCGCCCGCAAGATCGAGCAGGCGTCGGCCATGGGCCTCGGCGCGACCTCCAAGCTCGCCGGCCTCGTGGCCGAGCTCCGCAAGATCGGCGTCAAGCCCGGAAGCACCACCCGTGCGGTCGTCTTCTCCGAGCGCCGCGAGACCCTCAACTGGCTCGGCCTCGTCCTTCCCCCGCTGCTGGGCTGGAAGCGCAACGAGGACGCGGCGGCCGCCGTCAAGGTCATGCACAGCGAGATCTCCGACACCGTGCAGATGGACTACGTCGACGAGTTCGCGCGCGCGGGCAGTGACGTCCGGGTGCTGCTGACCGGCGACGGCGCCTCCGAGGGCGTCAACCTGCACCGCCAGTGCCACCACCTCGTCCACTGGGACCTCCCGTGGAGCCTGATCCGCGTCGAGCAGCGCAACGGTCGCATCGACCGATACGGGCAGACCCGGCCGCCCGAGTTCCGCGCCCTGATCCTCACCAGTGCCGTCGAAGGAGCCCTCGACGACCGGACCGTCGCCGAGAAGGTCCTCGCCCGTGAGGCGAAAGTCCACGAGGTGCTCGGCGCAGTCGAGGCGGCGACCAAGGAGAACGACGGAGCCAAGGAGGAGCGTCGGGTCATGGAGGCGCTGCTGCGCCACGCCACCCCCGAGGAGGCAGTCGCGGAGCTTGAGGCTGTAGCGGTGGACGCCCTCGACGGGGTGGACGGCCTCGGCCTCGCTGCCGAACTCCCGGTGGAGCGGCAGACGATGAGTGAATTCGGTACGGGGCCTGCGCCAGTCGCCGAAGACTTCGCAGCGTCCGAGGACTTCGAGGAATTCGACCTGGACGATGATTTCGACATCGACCTCGACGACTACGGGTCCGCCGCCGAGGCACCCGCCCCCGAACCCGACGGTGAAACCGCACAGCCCGACCGGGCCTCCGACATCCCCACCGTTGAGGAACTGCGGCTGTTCGACCCGTCCGCGGAACGCAACCGCCACGAGTACGTGCTCGCCGGTCTGGCCGAGCTCGCCGAGCTGGAGTCCTTCCGCCTGAACACCACCATCGCGGGCACCGACCTCAGCTTCGACACCCCCGAGGACCTGGCCGACCGGCTCGACGTCCTGCCGCCCGGCTATCTGCGCGACCAGAACATCACCCGCCGCATGAAGCTGACCTTCAGCCGCAAGGACGCGGCGGAGTCCCTCAAGCGCGCCCGCGAGGACTCCGGTTCCTCCTCTCTCTGGCCGGACGCCCACTACGTGGGTGAACTCCACCCCGTCGTGGAGTGGATCACCGACAAGGTGCTGGTCCAGCTCGGCCGGCAGCAGGCCCCGATCATCCAGGTGGACCCGAAGGGAGCGCCCGTCCCGGTGGTCCTCACGCAGGGCGTGTGGTCCAACGCGGAAGGACGCCCGACCCTGGTCGCCTGGCTCGCCGTCGACCGACTCGACACCCCTGAGCCGCGGACCCGCAAACTCACCCCGGAACTCCTGGCCGAACTGGGCATCCGCCCCGACATGCCGGACCACTACCAGCCGGGTGACCGCGCGGCCCTCCAGACCCTGGTCCCCATGGCCGTGGCGGAGACCCGCCGCACGCTGGGACACCTGCGGAAGCTCGCCGACCAGGAAGTCGACGCTCCGCTGCGCGCCTACGAGAAGCGTGTCGGCGACTGGCAGCAGGATGCCCTCTTCGGCTTCACCGGCGGCAAGACGGCCCGTGACAAGGCCGCCGAGGCCCTGGCCGCAGCCGCCGCCCGGATGCGTACCGCAGGCGACCCGATGGTCCGGGTGCTGGCCGTACTGGAACCGGGCACGTGACCGGCCGCCTCGACCATCGCAGCCCCCGGCAGGGCACCACCCCGAAGAACAGCGAGCAGGAGCAGCAGGCGTGACGTTCGACTCCCTGATCAACGAGAGCGAGTACTTCCCCTCGTTCTACCTGGACGACATCCTGCCCAAGCAGCTCGCGAGCGGCCCGCTGAAGGAATGGACGGCCCTGGAGCGTCAGGGCCAGGCCACGCCCCGACAGAACCTGCGCGACCTGACCCGCCCCTACATGGACGTACGGGCGGTCCTCGGGCCGGACGCCGAGAAGTACAACTCCCTGCTGTACGCGCGAGCCGTCGACGCGCAGGAGCAGGCCGCCGCGCTACTCAAGGCACTTCCCGCGGAGACGGTGCCGCCCGCCTTCCAGCCCCTCCCGGCCGCGGCCGAGGGTGAGGCGGACACCTCCCCCGAGGGCGAGTGGTGGGCGGCCCTGGCCGGCTGGCACGAGGGCCTGCTGAAGGCCCTGGGCTTCACCCCGCAGCCGGGGCACTTCACCGCCCACACCCCGACCGGCCCGGTCGCCGCTCCCGTGGCCCACTCCGAGCCCGGCATCGTGGTCCTGACCGGCGGCTTCGCCGAGGACCTGGACGCCACCCGGGGCGACGGTCCCGCCAACCGCCTGCCGGCGCCCGTCCGGGTGTCCGCCACGAAGACGCTGACCACCGTGCGCGAGCTGGCCTCCTGGCTGCTGAACGCGGAGAACGCGCCCCGGTACGCACTGCTGCTCTTCGGCGGTGTGCTGATCCTGGCGGACAGCCAGGCCTTCTCCCGCGGCCGCTACCTCGCGGTGAACCTGGACACGGCCCTGCCCCGCAAGGCAGGCAAAGGCGCGAAGGCCAACGAGATCGACCTGATCGCGGCTATCTTCGCCGCCACGTCGCTCCGGCCGAAGGAAGACGGCTCGGACGACGAGATCGCCAAGCTGGTCGCCGAGTCCCGTGACCACTCGGTGGGCGTGACCGCCGAGCTGCGCGTGGGTCTGCAGAAGTCCGTCCAGCTGATCGCGAACGAGGTCCTGCGGCGGGCCCGCGAGGAACACGGCGTCCACCCGGAGGACCTCCAGGAGTGGCTGCCGGAGACCCTGAAGGAGCCCGGCGACCTCCCCCGCCTCCTGACGGAGGAGTCGCTCCGGTACCTGTACCGGATCTTGTTCCTCCTGTATGCGGAGGCCCGGCCGGAGCTGAGCATCCTGCCGGTAAAGAGCGAGGAGTACGCGACCGGGTACAGCGTGGCCCGGCTGCGCGAGCTGGTCGTCCAGGAGAAGCTGAGCAGCACCTCCCGGGACCGGTACCACTTCCACGAGTCGCTGGCCCTGCTCTTCGAGAAGGTGTTCACCGGCCACCCGGTGGCGAACACGGTCACCAGCCGCGACGCCCTGCGCGAGGAAGCACCCGAGCTGGTCGAGGACGACGGCTACGAGGGCATCCGCATCGAAGCCCTGCGGTCCCGGCTGTTCGACCCGGCCTCGATAGGGCTGGTCGGCCAGAAGATCGACTACCCGGACCCGGTCCGCCCGGACGGATCCCCGGCTCCGGCCCAGCCGCTGGACCTGCGCCTGCGCAACAAGGTGCTGCACCAGGTCCTGCGCAACCTGACCCTGGTCGAGGGCCGGGGCAAGAGCCGCGGCGGCTTCATCAGCTACGCCAACCTCAGCATCAACCACCTGGGCGCGGTGTACGAGGGCCTGATGTCGTACACCGGCTTCATCGCCACCGAGCCGCTGTACGAGGTCGCCAAGGGCGGCAACCCGGAGGGCGGCTCCTGGCTGATCACCGCGAGGCAGGTGCGGTCGGGTCTGTACGCGGACACCCCGGGCGACAGCGTCTTCGTCAAGACCAAGGACATCAACCCGGAGACGGGCGTACCCGATTCGGTCATCCACCCGGTGGGCTCGTACGTCTACCGGCTGGCGGGTCGGGACCGGCAGACGAGCGCCTCGTACTACACGCCGGAGTCCCTGACCCAGGCGACGGTTGAGCAGACGCTCCGTTTCCGGCTGGACGACGACGGGAAGGTCGACCCGCGCGAACCGGAGAAGTCGGACGTCACGGCGGCCGAGGTCCTGCGCTGGCGCGTGTGCGAGCCGGCACTCGGCTCGGGCGCGTTCCTGAACGAGGCCGTCAACCAGCTGGCGGAGCTGTACCTGAAACTGGCACAGCACGAGGCCGACGAGCAGATCGACCCGGAGGAGTACCCGCGCGAACTCCAGAAGGTCAAGGCGTACATCGCGCTGCACAACGCGTACGGCGTCGACCTCAACAAGACGGCGGTGGAACTGGCGGAGATCTCGCTCTGGCTCAACACCATGTACCCGGGCATGCGGGCGCCCTGGTACGGGCTGCACCTGCACCGGGGCAACTCCCTGATCGGGGCCGCGCGGAAGGTCTACCCGGGCAAGACCCTGGGCGAGGGCGGCTGGCTCAAGGCCTCGGCCCAGCAGGCGCCGAAGGCAGTCCCGCTGTCGCAGAAGCTGACGGGGACGGGCGTGCACCGGCCGGTGCACCAATTCCTGCTGCCGGCGCTAGGCTGGGGCTCGGTCGGCGACTCGGTCTCGGTACGGAAGGGCACCGGCCAGAGCGTGGTGGCCGGCTCCGTGGCGGACTGGCTGGAGCCCGAGCTCATCGAGGCGATGAAGAAGTGGCGCTCGGGCATCCGCCGAGCCCCGAAGGGCGAGAAGAAGGCTCCTAGTACAAAGGCCCCCACCACCCAGGCATCGGCCCTCGCCAAGGAGACCCGGACTGGCCAGGCCTCTTTCGACCTGGGCCTGGACATCTGGGAACAGCCCGGCCTCGAAGTCCCGGCGGAGCCCCCTGCACCGACCAAGCGGGCGGCAAAGCAGCCCGAGACCCCGGACACCGGTGACGGCCGCACCGAGACGGGCCGCCTGCGGGCACTCGCAGAGCGGGTGGAATACCTGTGGGACCTGGTCAAGCTGCGGCTTGAGCTGTCGGAGCAGGAGATCTCCCGCGACATCCCGGTCTGGGGCATGCCGGTCGATGCGGACCGTTCCACACCGGTGATGGACCGCGAGGCGGTCAGGCAGGCCCTCCAGGTGGAGGGCAGCCCGTACTGGCGGCTCAAGCAGATCATGGACGCGTGGTGCGCGCTGTGGTTCTGGCCCCTGGAGGAAGTGGCGCTGCTGGACGGTACGGCGGCTGACTACTTCAACGGCGACCAGGACCTGAAGAAGATCAAGAAGGGCGGCCGCGACCGGAAGGTAGCCCTGAGTTCGCTGGACGACTGGATCGAGTTCGCGGAGTCCGTCGTCGGTCGTGTCGACGTGGACCCGGGCAAGGACGCCGGCTCACTCTTCGAGATCCCCAAGGTCAACGGCCTCAAGGGACTGGACGAGTTCGAGCGGTCCCTCGACGACAAAATGACCGAGCTCTCAGGCTGGGTCGACCCCCTCAGCCTGGGCGACCTCTTCCCCTGGCATGGCACGGCCGTCCGCATCGCAAAGGACCGCGGCTTCTTCCACTGGGAGCTGAACTTCGCCCACATCTTCGCGGAGGGCGGCTTCGACCTGATGGTCGGCAACCCGCCATGGGTCAAGCAGGAATGGAAGGAAAGTGGCGTCCTCGCCGAGTTCGAGCCGTGGTTCGAGCTGGCGGAGAAGCCGAGCAATGAGGCGTGGGCTGACCGCAAGAACGATGTACTTGAGCAGGCGAAAGCGCGGTCGGCGTTTACGACCGAGCTGGCCGATTCGGCCGCGATGTCCGGGTATCTCGCCTCAGTCGAAGCCTACCCGGAGCTAGTCGGGACGCAGCCTGACCTCTACCGCGCCTTCATGCTTCTGACGTGGCGCGTATCGGGCGAGCGAGGCACAGTTGGGCTCATTCACCCCGCCACCCATCTCACCGGCGCCAAGGAAGGTGCACTGCGCAAGGCGGCCTACAGTCACCTCCGCATGCATGCCGACTTCGTGAACGAGCTCTACCTGTTCGCACGGCCCGTCGACCACAGCACTCACTTCAGTGTGAACATCTACGGGCGGAAACGCCCGATCCGATTCCAGCACCTGAGCTGGCTTGTCCACCCGCTCGTACTCGCGGGCTCGCTGCGCCACAACGGCGAAGGGGACTCTCCGGGAATCAAGCACAAGGGCACCTGGGACAGGCGAGCGCACCGAGACCGCGTGATCACGGTGGATCGCTCGACACTGGCTGACTGGCAGAAGCTGGCGGGCGACGAGAAACCGCTGCCTGTCGAGGAAGCCAAACTGCTTTTCCCCGTGACGGCATCAGAGGAGTCGGCCATTTCTGCACTCGCGCAGTGGCCTCACCGACTTGGAACACTCGAACCACGCATCAGCCCTGGCTTCCACGAGAAGAACGACCGTACCGCCGGCTACTTCACTTGGGACTCAGGACCCGCGCAGAGCTGGGACGACGTGATCCTTCAGGGCCCGTTCTTCGGCATCGCGACGCCGTTTGCAAAGCGACCCGTTGACGGCGCCCGAGCATCGACTGAGCTGGAGGCGTGGAACCCCAACGGCCTGGCCGAAAACGAGGTGCCACGCACGAACTACCGGCCAGCCGGTCAGCGAACGCGGTATCTGGCAGCACAGGATCGCTGGGTGGACCACAATCGGCTTGAGCAACTGCGGGCGAGTCATTACGCCGTTGCCGCAGCCGAAGCCGAGGTCGATACGAACTACCCAGACCTGAGCACGACCGAACGCGAACGGGCAGTTGATTCAGTGCTACGCACAGCTAGCATGCGCCCCTATTCTGAGTTTTACCGCGTTGCCTGGCGGGTCATGGTTCCTTCGAATACTGAGCGCAGCCTCACCGCTTGCTTGATGCCACCGGGACCGGCCCATGTTGACTTGGTCGACACCATGGCCCTCAACGAGACCATGACAACTTGCCTTGCCGCTGGATTCTGGGCTGCTTTGCCCAGTGACTACTACCTCCGAATCAACAACATCCGCCACCT
This sequence comes from Streptomyces sp. NBC_00029, assembly GCF_045160505.1. NCBI lineage: Bacteria > Bacillati > Actinomycetota > Actinomycetes > Kitasatosporales > Streptomycetaceae > Streptomyces > Streptomyces sp. NBC_00029. The sequence goes on along the minus strand of NZ_CP108292.1, from coordinate 6,619,856 downwards.
TCGAATTGGAGAGGCGTCTTCTTTCCCGGCGCCCACAGCAGGCCACCCACTCGCGCCCTCACTATTGCTGCGCACCCTGCGCCTGAACAGCCAAACCTCGTCCTACGCAGCAATCTGGGCCGAGTTGCACGACCCTTCATGGAAATCTGATGACTGGGTCGTCGAGCAAGTGCCATCCGGAGTCCGACCCCTGACGGACGGCCTTGGCCCCACGTGGACCGTTAGAACTCCTTTGCGATCCGAATTCGCCCGACGGGCTGCTCTCGTTGAGATCGACGCTCTCGTGGCGGTGTGGCTCGGGATCAGCGCGGACGAGCTCGTCGCCATGTACCGGGCTCGCTTCCCCGTGCTCCAGCAGTACGAAGAGAACATGTGGTTCGACGCGACCGGGCGGCGGATCACCAAGGCGCACCAGGTGCACGGCTACGGCCAGCCCAAGGACGCCTGGAAGCAGCTCAGCTCGCACGAGAACTTCCCGCTCGAAGCGAACGTGCCCGACGGGTACGAGGGGCCGCTCTACCGGGCGGATCGGGTGAAGGAGATGCGGGCCGCGCACGCGGAGTTCACGCGGCGGCTTCGGGCGGCCGGCTGGGAGCCCGGGGACACCGAGCCGCCAGCGGCGGCGGAGGTGTAGCGCACACGCAGGAGCCCTGCCGCCTGGTGCAGGCGGCAGGGCTCCCCCGCTCGGCAACCGATCAGGCGTCGTGGGCAACGGCCACGGCGACCAAGCCCGACCACGCCGCCGGGGACACTCTTACAATCGGGCCAGCCAAGGTCTTCGAGTCGCGGACGTACACGGAACCACCGGTGGTCGCGACCTCCACGCACTCGCCGCCGCCACCACCGCTGTAACTGCTCTTGAACCAGGCCGAGTCCGGAACCACGGATCCGTTGGGCTGAACAGTCATCTCTCTCCCAGCAGCTTCTCGATGAACTCCGACGACTCACGCGGGGTGAGCGCCTGAGACCGGATGATGCCATAGCGGGATTCGAGCTCGTGGATCTTGGCGCGAGCCGTGTACATGCGGCTGTCGTCCTGCACTTCCGTGTAGGCGATGCGCTGCCCGTCCGCAGTGTCGATCAGGTTGAACGGGCCACCGAGGCCGGCGTGATCCTCCCTGTCCACTGGCATGACCTGGATCTCCACGTTGCGCTTCTGCCCCAGGAGCAGGACCTGTTCCAGTTGCCCGAGCAGAACCTCTCGCCCGCCAATGGGCCTGCGCAGCACGAACTCCTCGATCACGAAGCTGAGGAGCGGAGCCGGACGCCGATCGTAGATCTCCTGCCGCGCCAAGCGGGCCGACACACGTTGTTCAATGAGGTCGTCGTCCAGCAGGGGCCGCTGCATCCGGAACACGGCCCGCGCGTAGTCCTCTGTCTGGAGCAGCCCCGGCACGGCGATGGCCGCGTACACGCTGAGCGCCAGCGCCTTCGCCTCCAACCGGGCCGCGTCACGGAAGAACGCCGGGTACTGGGCCCGCGCCACCTCCTCCTTCAGCACCTTCAGGACACCACCCGCACCCAACTCCTCATCCGCCCGGTCGATGAACCGCGGCGGCGGAATGCGGCGCCCCTGCTCGTACGAGGAGATGCTCGACGCCGAGTAGCCGAGCCGCGCACCCAGCTCGGCCCGTTCCACGCCCGCCGCCACCCGGACCAGCTTCAGCTGCCTCCCGAACGCGGCGACGATCCCCGTCCCCGGTTCGTCCTCCGGGCGCGGGCCCTCGCCGCCGTCCGGCTCGTCTACACCCAGGTCGTCTTCCACCAGCCACCGCCTGTCCACCACGCCGCGCGCTGCCCCGCGTACACCTCACGCACCACCGCGTACAAGCAGTCCGCGTCAGTGCGTCACCACTGGTCACGCTACGCCACCACCGGAAGCGTTGTCCGCATGATGGAACAACCCGCCACCCCGACGGCAGTCACGCAACTCAGCAACCCCACCCACCACTTCAGCATGCGGTTCAGCTCCACCCCGCGCGGCGCCCGCCTCGCCCGGCGGCTGGCCGCCGTACGCCTCGACGCGTGGGGGTACCCGTACGACAGCACCGCCCACGCCGAAGTGACCCTGCTCGTCGCCGAGCTCTGCGCCAACGCCATCCAGCACGGCCACGTACCCGGCCGGGACTTCCGTCTCGACCTGAAGGCGATCACCCCCACCACGCTCCGTGTCGAGGTCACCGACACCCGCGCCGAACGGCTCCCCACCCAGATCCACGACACCGCGCTCGCCGAGCACGGCCGTGGCCTGAACATCGTCGCCGCCCTCGCTTCCCACTGGGACTGGGGCTACCGCCCCGAAGGAGGGCCCGGAAAGATCGTCTGGGCGGAGTACGAGGCGGGGGCACCGGCTGCGTCACCCGCGCCCTGATGGCCCGCACCCCCTCCCACCAGCCCTCATCGGCTGAAACCGGCCCGACTGTCGGAGCGCGCACGTAGAGTGGTCGAGATCGTCGTCGCGATCAGTGACACGAGTCGTGAGCAGGATCTACGGGAGGGCCGGCGAGCCATGAGACCCACACTCGCCGCGCAGGCACTGCGCGAGACCACGGTCGAGTATTTGACCACCACCTTCGCGCTGGCCGAACCCGCCACCCAGCAGGCACTCACCGACTTCCTCACCGACCCCGCCGACGGGCTCTTCCGCGGTCCCTACCTCCGGATCCGGCGGCCCTTCCGGGCCGCCGAGGACGGCTGGCAGCAGCACCTCGACTGGTACAAGGACGATTTCTGGCCGTACGCGCACCAGGCCGAGTCCTTCGCGCGCCTGACCACCAAGGGCGGGCACACCCCGCAGCCGACACTGGTCACAACCGGTACCGGTTCCGGTAAGACCGAGTCCTTCCTCGTGCCCATCGTCGACCACTGCCGTCGCGCGAAGGCAGCCGGCAAGCCCGGCATCAAGGCCGTCCTTCTCTACCCGATGAACGCCCTCGCCGGGGACCAGGCCGACCGGCTCGGCAAACTCCTGGAGGACGAGCGGCTTGCCGACGTCACCGCCGGGCTCTACATCGGTGAGGCCAGCTCGACCGCGAACGGCTCCCCGTACGGGCGGGTCATGGTCGAGCGGGCCGAGATACGGCGCAATCCGCCGGACATCCTGATCACCAACTACAAGATGCTGGACCTGCTCCTCCAGCGGCAGCAGGACGCCCCACTGTGGGCCGACGCGGACCTCGCGTACATCGTGATCGACGAGTTCCACACCTACGACGGCGCCCAGGGCACGGACGTCGCCATGCTGCTGCGCCGGCTCGGCAAGGTGGTCGGAGCCTCCGAAGACGGGCGCCCGCTCGGCTCGATCTGCCCCGTCGCGACCTCCGCGACCCTCGGCGAAGCACCTGTAGCAGCTGACAAGCAGGTACAAGGAGGCTCCGGACCGCGCGCCATGCTGGACGTGGCCTCGCAGGTGTTCGGTACGCGGTTCCCCGACGACTCCGTCATCGGGGAGGACCGGCGTGACCTGAACTCCTTCCTGCACCCCGTTGATCTGTCCCTGCCGCTCCCCTCCCCCGCCGAACTCGCGGCTCTCCCCGAGCCTGCCCCCGCCGACCACGGCCTGGACGACATCGCACGCGCCGTCCTCGGCTGCGACACCTCCGACCCCCGCGAGCTCGGACGGCGGCTGCTCGCACACCCCCTCACGCACCAGCTGCTGGGCGCCGACGTGGACCAGCCGCTGACCGCCGAGGAGGTGCTGGGCTCCTTCCCGGCCACCTCCGCGTGGTGCGTCGCGGCGGCCCAGGACCCGAAGACCGCCGCCGAAGCACTGGCCCGGTTCATCGCCCTGGTCTCGGTGGCCCGGGCCCCTGATGCACCCGCGGGCCAGGACCGGCCGCTCCTGTTGATCGAGACGCACCTGTGGGTACGGTCCCTGTCGCGCGTGCTGCGGTTCGTCTCGCCGACGCCGGTGTTCTCCTGGTCGGACGCCGACCAGGCCGCAGCCACCGCGGTGGCGTCGGCCGCCCAGGAGGAGCGGCGCCGGAAGGCGGCACGCTCCGGGCGGCTGCCGTCTGCGTACTGTCGGCACTGCGGGCGCTCCGGCTGGTCCGCCGTGTGCCCCGAACGCAACCCGTCCTCCCTCGTGACGGCCCCCGACGACATCTACCGGCTCAGTGCGGGCGGCGGCGCCGGCAAGGCGCGGGTGCGTGCGCTGATCACCGCCACGCAGGCCGAGGCGGCCGAGCAGGCCCGGCGGGCCCTGGCACGCAGCCTGCGGCGCGGGCGCCGCTCGGCGACCCACGAGGCCACCGTACTGGTGCTGGAGGACAACGGCGAGACGCTGCGGCGCGTCGACCCGGACGAGGTGTTCCTCGCCGACGGGCGGATCGCCGAGGCCCCGGAGAACGGGGTCTTCGTCAAGGCCTGGTTCGACAACGCCGACCAGGACGACTACGCGAAGCAGGACCGGTGCCCCGCCTGTGGCCAGGCCCAGGGCATCCGCTTCCTCGGTGCCGGTGTGGCCCCCCTCGCCTCCGTGGCGGTCACCCAGCTGTTCACCGGTGGCGAGCTGCCGAAGAAGGACGACGAGGGCAGTGACCGGCGCAAGACCCTGATCTTCAACGACTCGGTGCAGGACGCCGCGCACCGGGCGGGCTTCGTGGCGAGCCGGGCATGGAAGTTCTCGTTGCGCGCGCTCGTGCACGAGCAGTTGGCGGAGCGCTCCGCGGAGGTTCTCGGCTTCGACAAGGACGGTGTGCCGCTCAATGAGCTGATCGCGGCTCTGGTGCGCCGGGCCTCCGTCGACAAGGAGAAGCTCCTGGCTTCCGTCGTGCCGCCGGATCTGCACGACGTGGACCGGGTGAAGCGGCTGCTGGCCGGCAAGAAGCGCCTACTCAAGGGCACTTGGGACCTGGTCGGCGAGCGTCTGGCCTTCAACGCCCTGCTGGAGTTCGGGCTGAACTCCCGGCAGGGGCGCACCCTGGAGCTCACGCGTACGGTGGCCGCGGAGGTGTACCTCCCTGATCCGGAACGAGCGGCGAGGACGGCCGAAGGACTGTACGAGGAGCACCTGCGGCGGCAGCTGCCCGTGGACCCGCAGGGCGAACTCCCGGCGGTGGACGGCCACGAGGACGATCTCGCACCGGCCCCGAAGCCGGCCCTCCCGGCCTCCGGGCCCGAACGGCTGCGCCGCTTCGAGGGGTTCGTACGCGGCCTGCTGGAACACCTGCGCGTGAGCGGAGGCGTTCAGCACGCCTGGCTGAACGGGTTCATCGAGGGCGAGGGGCGCAGCCGCTACACGATCTGGACCGGGCGCCCCGAGGGCATGCAGGCGTTCGGCCGGAACTCGGACGCTCCCGCGTTCGTGTTGTCCGGAGCGCGTTCGGGCCGTACCGACTTCGAGCGGGTCGACACCAAGGAGAGCTGGTACACCGACTTCGCCGAGCGCTGTCTGGGCATGGACCGCGCGCTGGCGGCGGGATACCTGGCCGAGCTGCTGCCGCGGCTGGCGGACCGCGAGATCGGGGCGCTCGCGTACCGGCGTACCGGCGAGAACAAGGCCGGCGGCAACAACAAGGGCCACGGCGTGTACGGGCTCACCCCCGGCCACGTCCGGGTGCGGCCGCTCAGCGACGAGCAGACGGCGCATGCGGCCCTCGCCTGCCCGGAGTGCGGCTGGACGCAGACCGTTCCGCCGGAGCGGGTCGGGGTATGGCAGGGACTGCCGTGCCCGCTCAAGGGCTGCGCGGGCGAGCTCGCCGTACCCTCGGCACAGGCCGCGGGGCGGGCCGCGCGGGACTACCGGTCGGACTACTACCGCCGGCTGTACCGCGAGGCCGGCCCGTACAGCGTCGTCGCCGCCGAACACACGGGCGTGCTGACCCGCAAGGAGCGCGAGGAGGTCGAGAAGGGGTTCCGGCAGGGTGTCCGGCACACCGACCCGAACGTGCTCTCCTGCACGCCCACCCTGGAACTGGGCATCGACATCGGGCAGTTGGAGGCGGTGATCCTTGCCTCGCTGCCGCCGAGCACCGCCGGTTACGTACAGCGGGTGGGCCGCGCCGGCCGGTCGACGGGCAATGCCCTCATGGTCTCGCTCGCCGACACCAGTCCGCGCGCGCTGTACCACCTCTCCGAACCGCGGCAGCTCATCGCGGGCCGCATCCTGCCCCCCGGCTGCTTCCTGTCGGCGGGCGAGCTGCTGCGCCGCCAGTACACGGCGCATCTGCTCGACCTGGCCGCACGCGGCCGGCTGGAGGGCGTACAGCCGCTGCCCGACCGGGTGACGGCGCTGTTCGGCCGCGTCGGCTGGTTGCGGCGGTTCGAGCAGGCCGTGACGGGCCGGATGGATCTCGTGGGCGAGTTCCTGGACCTGTTCCCCGAGATCGGGGGAGTGCCGGACTCGGGTGTGTCGCGCGATGCCCGCAAGGCGCTGCGCCGGTACGCGGACGGGGGTCTGGCCGAGGCCCTGCAGGAGGCCGAGGACGCCTGGGAGTCGGAGCGGGCCGAGCTGGTGGACCGCCGCGCCATGATCAACGAGGCGGCGGAGGCGCTGCACGAGAACGTCGAGGACGAGGCGCGGGAGAAGCGCAACCTCGCCCGCGAGGCCGCTGCTGTCGGCAAGCGGGTACAGGAGTTCGCCCAGGTCGGAGCACAGGCCTTCCTCGTGGAGCGGGGCTTGCTGCCGAACTACAGCCTGGTGGAGGACGGGGTGCGGCTGGAGGCCGCCCTCACCCGCAAGGAGCCCCCGCGCCGGAGCCGGGCGACCGTATCCGGCGAAGCACCCAAGTCGCAGTGGCGCACCGAGAACCGGGTGTACGACCGGCCGTCGGAATCGGCGCTCACCGAGCTCGCCCCCGGCAACTCGTACTACGTCCGCGGCTACCGCCACAAGATCGACGGCTTCGACCTGGGGCCGCGCCCGAAGGAGGGCGAGGAGGACCCGCGTTCGGCCGTGGTCGCATGGCGGGTCTGCCAGGAATGCGGGTACGTCCGCACCAAGAACGCGGAGACGGACACCGCGCCCTGCCCGCGCTGCGCCGGTCCCGGCATCGGCGGGCGGACCGCCCTGCACCACGTCATCGTGCCCCGCAAGGTCACCTCGCGCGACAAGAGGGACGACGCCCGGATCATCGACGACCACGACTCGCGCAACCAGCGGTACTACTCGACGGCCACGGCCGTGGACATCGATCCCGCCGCGATCAAGGAGAGCTGGCGGCACGCGGGTACGACCTTCGGTGTCGATCACGTGCGTGAAGCCGTGATCCGGCGGTTCAACCTGGGTCCCGCCAAGCTGACCCGGCGGCCGGACACGCACTTCGCCGGGGCCGAGGTCAGCGTCACCCCGTTCGTGGTCTGCCCGCTGTGCGGCGGTGCGTCGGACCGCGAGCCGGGGCACGCCCCCGTACAGGAAGAACTGAGCGAGTCGCTGGCCGGGCGCCCGGAGCTGGCGCACCACCGGCCCTGGTGCCCCACCCGGCGCCGGGACCGGCCCGTGCACGCCGAGGACCGGCGGGTGATCACCGCCACCGAGCACAAGACGGAGGCGCTGCGCATCCTGCTGCAAGCGGCGACCCTCCACGTGCCGGAGCGGCTGGCCTCGTTCTCCGCCGCCCTGCACCTGGGCCTGGCCCTGCGCTACGGCGGCGATCCGGCGCACATCCGTTCCACTCCGAGCACCGAGCCGGACCGGGAGAGCGGCCTGACCCGGAACTACCTGGTGCTGTACGACTCCCTGCCGGGCGGTACGGGATACCTCCAGCGGCTCGTCGAGGGCGAGGGCGAGGAGTTCCGGGCCGTCCTGGCGGCGGCCCAGGCGTATCTGCGGGACTGCCCCTGCAGGGACGGGCGGCGGCGCGCCTGCCACCTGTGCCTCCTCGGCTACGCCCCGGAGCGGGAGTACCCACTCCTGGACCGGCAGGAGGCCCTGTGGATGCTCGACGACATGCTGGGCGAGGACGGCCGCAGCCGCTGGGCGGTACACCCTGTACGCAAGGATCAGGCGGGGAGGGAAGCGGCCGAGGAAGAGGCCCGGATCCGCTTCGCCGAGCAGGCACAGAGCGATCTGGAGCGGCGCTTCATCGACTGCCTGGACCGTTGGCTCGCCGATCCCGCCCACCAGGCCGATGTCGACCACGAGGAGACGCCGACCGGGCGGCACGGCAAGCAGTTCACCCTGCGGCGGCGGGACGGCTCGCCGATCCGCTGGGAGTCGGTGGCCCAGAAGCCGCTGTACGCCCAGGGCACCGTGCCCGACCTGCTGTTGCGCCCGGTTGCGGGTGAGACGACGAGCGACGGCGCGCCGCCCATGCCCGTCGCGATCTACCTGGACGGATATCGCTGGCACGCCTCGGCAGCCACCAACCGCATCGCCGGGGACGCGGCCAAGCGCGCCCGTCTCCGCGCCGACGGCACCCTGGTCTGGCAGATCACCTGGGACGACGTGATCGCCTGGGAGAAGGAACTGCGGACGCAGGCCGGACGGGGCACGGCCGAGGACGACGGCGGCGTAAAGGCACTGCTGCCCGCTCTGGCCGGCCCCTCGGCGCAGGCGGCCTGGCCGCCGTACCCGGTTCAGGGCGAGAGCACGCCCGGCGGGAAGGCCCGGGCTGCCTGGGAGAAGAAGACCCTGAATGCGGCCGAGATCGACCGGCTCTACACCGGTGCCATCCCGGCCCTGCTCGGATTCCTCGCCGATCCTGACCTCGGCCGATGGCGTGCTCTGGCACGCCTCGTCGTGGGGGGTCTGATGAAGCTCGCCCAGCGCGAGGACGTGGTCGACGCCGACCCCAAGACCGCCGTGCCCTGGATCGAGTCGGCGCTGCGTGACGAGGCCACACCTGCCGTCGGCGGTAAGGGGCTACGGCTCTACCCCGTGCGGGACTCCTCGGGTCTGCCCTTCGTGCTGATAGGCGATGCTCGGGTGCAGCCTGCGGGGCTGAGTGCCCTGGCCGTGCTCGACGATCGCGACGAGGCCGTACGGGGTGACGGCGCGGCACACCGGCGGCGCTGGAAGGCCTGGCTGAGCTGGGGAAACGTACTCCAGTTCCTGGACCCGACCGGTACGGGCCGGGCCGACGGTCTCCAGCTCGCCCGCAGCGGACTGGACTCGTTCGATGCCGGCTTGCTCGCTGCGACAGCCGTCCGTGCCGACGGACTCCTGACCGCGCTCCGCGAGGAGTTGCCCGGTAGCGGGCTGCTGACAGCGGGATCGGAACAGGAAGAGGCCGCGCCGGCCGCGGAGCCGGAAGCGGCGCCGCCCTCGTCCGCCGCAGCGGCCCCCGATGCGGCTGGAACACCGACCGCGGTCGAACGGGCTGCCTGGGAGGTCGTCCTGCGCGAGCTGTCGTACATGGGCGACCCGGCGATCGACGCACTGGCCCAGGCACTCGCGGCGCGCGGCGACGTACGACCGGCCGAGGCCGGCTGGGATGCCGACGGGATCTCGCGACCGCTCGAACTCGCCTGGCCCGACCGGCGGATCGCCATCGTCCTGGGCGAGGACGCGGAAGACGCGGCGTACATGGCCGAGTGCGCGGCGGCGGGGTGGGAGGTCCGGGCACCCGACGGCTGGGACGAGGAAGGGCTGGCCGGCCTGCTGCGCTAGCAGCACGGGGTCGGTCGGAGAGGGAGGGAGTGGACATGAGCAGTGCGGTCAGGACTCAGGTCGCCGTCGCGCCGCAAGCGAACGAGGACATCAGGCGTCTGGATCCGGCGACGAAGAACGCGGTGGGCGACTTCGTCCGCAGGCTGCGGGCGGACCGCTCCAACCGCGCCCTGCGCCTCGTTCCGCTGCGCGAGGCTGGGGCGAACGGGCGGCTGTACCTCGCCACGCTGGACGGCAGCCGGATGGGCCTGTTCCTGGAAACGGAGGAAAACCGCTTCAACCTGCTCGCCGTCCGCGTCGGCGCGACCGCCCGGGACGAGCTGGCCCGGCTGACCGTGGAGATCAACGCCGTCTCGGGCGGCGTCGAGCTCGTCGACCAGAGCGAGGTCAGCGCCAACGTCGTCGCTCTGCCGGTACGGCCGGAACCTGACGCCGGCGGGCACGAGGAGGCCCCGGCCGCATCTGCCGACGGCGCCGACGGGTCCGTTCCCTCACCACGGTCCCTGTCCGTCCCGCTCTTCGCCCGCTACCCGGACTCCGAACTCGTCGGCCTGGGAGTCATCGCCTCCCTCCTCCCCACGCTGCGTCGGGTCACGGACGACCGACAGCTGGAAGCGCTGCTGTCCCACAACCTTCCCGGGCTCACCCGCGACGTGTTGCTGGCTCTGCACGACGGCATGGAGCCGGACGCGGTCCGCGAACACATCACCAGCAAGTGGCAAGCCGAGGAGGCCGTCGATCCGCATGACTGGGCCAGGGCCGCGCGTCGGCCGGTGTCCCAGGTCAGCACGGAGGACGCGGCGGTCCTCGATGCCCTCGGCGACACCTTCGACGCCTGGCGGCTGTTCCTCCACCCCGAGCAGCAGCGGCTGGCCACGGCTTCCTTCAAGGGGTCCGCCAAGGTCACGGGAGGCCCCGGCACGGGCAAGACCGTCGTCGCCCTGCACCGGGTCCGGCACCTCGTCGCGCAGCTGCCGCCGGGAAGGACCCGCCCGGTGCTGCTGACGACGTACAACACCAACCTCGCCTCCGATCTGAAGGACCGGCTCCACCGCCTCGGCGGTGACGAGCTAGTGAGCCGGGTCGACATCAAGTCCGTTGACCAGCTGGCTCGCGAGGTGGTCGAGCAGCAGCCCACTGCCGTCCTCGGTACTCCGCTGGGCGACGAGGAGGCCTTGAACCTCTGGCACACCGTGTGCACGGAGGCCGGAGTCTTCGACTACGACGCGGAGTTCCTGGACTCGGAGTTCAAGCACGTCATCCTCGCCCAGGGCTGCGGAAACGACCGGCTGTACTTCCGAGCCGAACGCAAGGGCCGGGGCAAGCTGCAGCGTGAAGAGCGCCGGCAGGTGTGGCAGCTGGTCGAAATGTATCGGGCGCATCTGGCTCAGCCACCGCGCCGGACCACGTACGCGCTCATCGCGGACGAAGCGGCCCGGATCGAGGAGCGCCGCATGGCCAAGGCTGCGGAGCAGGCCCGTTACAAGGCGGAACACGGCGGCCTCGACCTCATCCACCGCGAGGCGGGCAGCGGCATGTGGCTGAAGCCCCGCTACCAGCACGTCATCGTGGACGAGGCGCAGGACCTGTCCGCATCGCACTGGCGCATGCTGCGCGCGATGGTGGCACCGGGACCGAACGACATCTTCCTGGTGGGTGACGCACACCAGCGCATCTACTCGCACCAAGTGGTGCTGGGCAGGTTCGGCATCAGCACGCCGGGCCGGGCATCGAGGCGACTGACGCTCAACTACCGCACCACACGGGAGATCCTCGGCAGCGCACACGGCCTGGTGCACGGAGAGGCGTTCGACGACCTCGACGACGGGGCCGACACGCTGAACGGGTACCGCTCCGTACTGACCGGGCTCGCTCCGCAGTACTGGCGTGCGCCGGACTGGCAGACGGAGATGCGGACGGTCGCCACGCTGATCAAGGAGCGGCACGACCGCTACGGCACTCCCTATGCGGCCATGGCCGTCAGCGTCCCCGACAAGGCAGCCGTGACCCAGCTCGCCTACACCCTGGCCTCCGCGCCGTTCTTCATTCCGGCCGCCGAGATCGGCCGGGACGGCCCGCGTGACACCGACACGGTGCGGATCGGCACCATGCACCGGTTCAAGGGCCTGGAGTTCCAGCGCGTATTCCTGGCCGGTGTCAGTGAAGGCCTTGTGCCGCATCAACGCATCGAGGCGTTCCGTCTGGCCAATCCGGCCCGGTACCGCCAAGAGCAGCAGCGGGCCCGCTCGCTTTTGTTCGTGGCCGCCACCCGGGCTCGCGACGAACTGGTCGTGACGTGGAACGGCAAAGCCAGCCGCTTCCTGCCCGAGGACGCGGACCGCCAGGCCGGGAGGGCAGCCGAGCTGCTGGCAGGCGACGGCCCACCGTCCGGCTCGGCAGCCGCTTAACAGCTCACCAGGCAGCTGGTCCGTTCACGTTCGTGAGCACCAGAACCAACCGAATCGCCACAAAGGGGGAGTAATGCAGGCGAAGGAAACCCTGTTCGCCGATCTTGTGCAGGGAAGGGCCCAGCAGTTCCAGGTGCCCCTGTACCAGCGGACGTATTCCTGGACGGAGAAGCAGCTGGGTCAGCTGTGGAGCGACATTCTGGAGCAGGCCGAACTGATCGAATCCGGGGAGCCGGCGAGCACCCACTTCCTCGGTTCCGTCGTGCTTGCACCGTCCCCGCAGAACGAGGCGACTTTCCCCCGCTGGCTCGTTGTCGACGGTCAGCAGCGACTCACGACGCTCTCCCTCGCCCTGGCAGCGATCCGTGATCACGTCGCCGGGTCCCAGCCCGACGAGGCGGAGCGCATTGACGAGGAATACCTCATCAACAAGCGCAAAAGCGGCGACGACCACTTTCGTCTGCTGCCGACCCAGGCCGACCGGTCCCAGTTCGCCTCACACATCCGTGGCCACGAGGCGGCAACGACCGTCGGAGGCAGCGTGGCCAACGCCTACCAGTTCTTCCGCCGCAAGCTCGTGGCCGTCGGCGATCCGGCGGCATCCCAGGACGTGTTCCGCATGGAGCAGGCCATCACGTCACGCCTCACCCTCGTCGCGGTAACCGCTGAACGCGGCGACAACGTGCACCGCATCTTCGAGTCGCTCAACAACACCGGTCTCAAGCTCAGCCAGGCGGACTTGCTGCGCAACTACCTGTTCATGCGGCTGCCCACCCGAGGGGAGCACGTCTACGAGACCCGCTGGCTGCCGATGCAGGCGAGCCTGAGCAACGACGAGCTCGAACAGCTCATGTGGCTGCAACTCGTACTCGACGGGGACGACCGGGTCCGCCGCCAAGACCTCTACACGGCCCAGCAGCAGCGCTTCGAGCGACGGGAGACGGGCGAGGAAGCCATCGAGGCGTACATCCGGGAGCTGCACCGGCTCAGTTCTCTCTTCCGGCGGCTGATCCACCCCGAGGAGGAACCGGACCAGCTGGTCCGCGCCCACCTGCACCGCCTGAACGAGTGGCAGTCCCAGGTCACGTATCCGGCACTCATGCTGTTGCTCGACCGCCGCGAGCGCGGGGATCTGGACTCCGCCGAAACGGCCCGATCCTTGTCGTACATCGAGAGCTTCCTCGTCCGCCGGATGATCTGCCGGGTGCCGACGAACAACCTCAACAGGATCTTCCAGGCATTGCCCGGACAGCTTCCCCGCGATCTCCCTGTGGCCGACGGCCTGCGCCAACTCCTCTCCTCCGAAAACCGGTTCTGGCCCGACGACGACGAACTGCGCGAGAAGGTCCGGACCGCCCCGTTCTACCAGTTCGGGCGCTGGCACCAGCGCAAGTCGGTACTACAGCGCCTGGAAGAGAGCCACGAGCATCCGGAACCGGTGGACTTCGCGGCCGCGCAGCTCACCATCGAGCACGTCATGCCGCAGTCCCCTGGCGACGAATGGCTGCAGATGCTGGGCGAGGACGTGGCGGACGGGGAGAGCACGGAGGAGCTGCACGCCCGGCTGCAGCACACTCTCGGGAATCTGACGCTCACCGCGGTCAACTCAGAACTTTCCAACCATCCGTTCGAGCGCAAGCAGGATCTCCTCCACGGCAGCCACCTGGAGATGAACCGCCGTATCGCGGCCACCGAGAGTTGGGGGGCGAAGGAGATTCTGGCTCGCGCCGACGAGCTCGCCGCCCGCGCGATCGGTCTGTGGCCGGCTCCCCTTCGTGGGGTGGGCAGGGCCGAGCGCAGCCGGGACTGGCAGCTGGCCCACCAGGTACTGGCTGCGCTCCCCCACGGGACGTGGACCTCCTACGGCGATCTCGCAGCCTTCATCGGCTCCGGCGCCCAGGCCGTCGGCAACCACTTGGCGGACACTGCGGGTGTCGTAAACGCGTACCGGGTCTTGACGGCCGACGGCAAGGTAGCCGACGGCTTCCGGTGGGCGCCCGAGGAAGCGGGAGGAAACGTCCGATCCCGACTGACCGCCGACGGCATCCACTTCACCGGGAGCGGAGCAGCTGACCCCGCTCAGCGCCTCACGGCTGACGACCTCGCCCTACTGCTTGGGGGTACCGGTGACGACGTGGACGGTGCGGAGACCACGGAGCGCGCCGATACGGGGGGCCCGGGCGAGCAGACGCGCGCCGAGCGTTTCTTCCATCAGTTGAACGTCGACGACTCCCCCGAAACAGTTGAAGCGGTACGTGACGTCTTCGCCCACTGGGAGGAGCTCGGCGGCTGGATCGGGCACGGCTCAGGGCGCGTCACCACCAGTGCCTTCCTGATGCTCGGCGACGCGGGCAGTCCGGGCCGCGGCATCTGGCCGCTCACCCTGTACCCGGGCAGCGGGCGCGGCGGCACGGCGGAGGTCGTGTTCCAGCATCTGGCCGGCCGGGAGCCGTTCACCGACCGCGCGCTGCGCTCCGAACTGCTCCGGCGTCTCAACGAAATGGAGGGCGTCGACATCCCGGAGGGCAGGCTGGACCTGCGTCCGAACATCCGGCTCTCCCTGCTGGAGAAGGACGCCAACCGCGAGCGCCTCTTCGAGGCCCTGGCGTGGTTCCGGGACCGCTGGGAGGCGCGGGACCTGTCCTGAACCTGAACACGGTCATGGGGTTTGGCGACCGGACGTGAGCCGTGCAGTCGCCACGGCAGGGCCCTGCACCTCGTGATGTTCCCTGCCTTCGCAGGCCTGGAATCGTCCACCCTGCTCGAGCGACAGGCCTCCCTCCGGTTTGAGCGTGGAGGGAGGCCGGGCGGCGCCTGGTACCGCCATTCCTCATGGACAGCCACAGGTCGGGTGAACTACCGAAACTGTGAAATCACAGGTCAGGCGCCCTTGGCAATCGGTTCCAGGATCGCCACGCACTCCACGTGGTGCGTCATGGGGAAGAGGTCGAAGACGCGGAGCGTGCGGACCTTGTAGCCGTTCTCCCTGAAGTAGCCCAGATCGCGGGCCAGGGCCGCCGGGTCGCAGGCCACGTACGCGATCCTGCGCGCCGAGAGGCCCGTGATGTGGCGGACCGTCTGCTTGCCCGCGCCCGCGCGCGGGGGGTCCAGGACGACCAGGTCGCACTCCGTGATCCCCGTCTTCGGGAGGATCTGCTCGACCTTGCCCTGCTCGATGCGGACCCGCGGGAAGTCCGCCAGGTTGTGGCGGGCGTCCTCCACCGCGCGCTTCGTCGACTCGATGCCGAGCACCGCGCCCGTCTCGCCGAGGCGTTCGGCCAGGGCGCCCGCGAAGATGCCGACGCCGCAGTAGAGGTCGAGGGCCATCTCGCCCTTGCGCGGCATCAGGCCCTGCATGACGGCCTTGATCAGGGTGTCCGCGGCCTGCGGGTGGACCTGCCAGAAGCCGCCCATGCCCACGCGGTACGTACGGCCGTCCGCGCGCTCCCGTACGAAGGGGCGGCCGTGGACGCGGTGGACCCCGCCGTCCTTCTCCTCCACGCGCAGGACGGAGACCGGCTTGTCCAGCTCCACCAGCGGGAGGCGGCCGCCGGGGCGGGGGGTCAGGACGACCTGGCGGTCCTGGGAGCCGGTCGCCGCGATCGCCTCGACCGTGGCCATCTGCGGCCAGTCCTGCTGCTCGATGCCCAGCTCGCTGACACCCGGGGCGGCGATCATGCAGTGGTCGATCAGTTCGATGTCGTGCGAGCGGTGCCTGCGCAGGCCCGCGTTGCCGTCCTCGTCGATGGCGAACTGCACGCGGGTGCGCCACTGCGGCACCTGCCCTGCCGGCAGCTTGTCGCCCTCGGCCGGCATCACGGTGCCGTCCCAGCCTGCCTCCTCGGGGGTGAGCCCGGCGAGCCGCTTCAGCTGCTCGGCGACGACCTCGCCCTTGAGCCGGCGCTGGGCACCGGGCTTGGCGTGCTGCCAGTCGCAGCCGCCGCACTTGCCGGGGCCGGCGTACGGGCAGGGGGCCTCGACCCGGTCCTTGGAGGCGTCGAGCACGGTGATCGCGTCGGCGCGCAGGAAGCGGGAGTCCACGTCGCCCTCGGTCACCCGGGCGACGACCTTCTCACCGGGCAGGGTGTGGCGGACGAACAGCACGCGGCCGTCCTCGGTCCGGGCGATGCAGTGCCCGCCGTGTGCGACGGGGCCGACCTCGACCTCGTACTCCTCCCCGACCAGTGACTGCTTCTCGTTCTGCTCGACGCTCGTCATGGTGGGGAGACTCCAAAAAACTGAAAAGGAAAACGGCCGGACGACCGACCCACCAGTTTACGTGGATCTCGTCCGGCCGTTCACCAACCTGCTCAGCCCTTCGGGGTGCCCTTCCCGGTGGGCTCCTTCGGCGGCGAGGTCCGGACGGGGCTGTCCACCGGGCCGCGGCGCACCGCACCCGGGGCGTTCCAGTCCTGGCGCTTCTTCGCCCGCCGTTTGGCGAGCTCCGAGGACTCCAGCTGGTAGGGCACCGAGGTGACCATCACGCCGGGGGTGAAGAGCAGCCGGCCCTTGAGCCGCAGCGCGCTCTGGTTGTGCAGCAGGTGTTCGTACCAGCGGCCGACGACGTACTCGGGGATGTAGACGCTGACCGCGTCGCGCGGGTTCTCGCTGCGCAGGCCCTTGACGTACTCGACCACCGGGCGGGTGATCTCCCGGTACGGGGAGTCGAGGATCTTGAGCGGTACGTTGATCCCGCGCCGGTCCCATTCCTCGCGCAGTGCCTTGGTCTCGGCCACATCGACGCTGATGCTGAGCGCCTCCAGGGTGTCCGAGCGGGTCAGCTTGGCGAACGCCAGGGCGCGCAGCGTGGGCTTGTGGACCTTGGAGACCAGGACGATGGAGTGGACCCGGGAAGGCCGCACGCTGTCCTCGCTGGGGCCCTCGGCGGCGGCGATCTCCGCGGAGACCCGGTCGTAGTGCTTCCGGATCGCGCTCATGGTGCCGTAGAAGATGACCATGCCGAGCAGGGCCACCCACGCGCCGTGGGTGAACTTGGTGGCGAGGACGACGACCAGCACCATGCCGGTGAAGAAGGCACCGAAGGTGTTGATGGCCCGGCTGCGGTGCATCCGGCGGCGGGCGGCGACGTCGCGCTCCGTCTTCAGGTGCCGGTTCCAGTGCCGGACCATGCCGATCTGGCTCAGCGTGAAGGAGACGAAGACGCCGACGATGTAGAGCTGGATCAGCTTGGTCGAGTCTGCGTCGTAGATCCACACGAGCAGCATGGCCGCGCCCGCGAGGAGCACGATGCCGTTGGAGAAGGCGAGCCGGTCGCCGCGGGTGTGCAGCTGGCGCGGCAGGTAGCGGTCCTGGGCAAGGATCGAGCCGAGCAGCGGGAAGCCGTTGTACGCGGTGTTCGCGGCCAGGAAGAGCACCAGCGCGGTGGCGGCGGCCAGCAGGATGAAGAGGAAGCTGCCGTTGCCGAAGACGGCCTCGGCGACCTGCGAGATGACCGGGTGCTGGACGTAGTCGGGGCCGACGGGGACACCGTTGTCGAGCAGGTCGGCGGACGGGTTCTCGGCCATCCGCACGTCGGTGGCCATGGCCAGGCCGATGATCCCGCAGAACATGGTGACGGCCAGGCCGCCCATGAGGGCGAGGGTGCTGGCCGCGTTCTTGCTCTTGGGCTTGCGGAAGGCGGGTACGCCGTTGCTGATCGCCTCGACACCGGTCAGGGCGGCACAGCCGGAGGAGAAGGCCCTCAGCAGCAGGAACACCATCGCGAAGCCGGCCAGGCCCTGCTGCTCGGGCTTGATCTCGAGATCCGCGGTCGGGGCCGTCATGGTCTCGTCGAGGACGATGCCCTTCCAGGCACCCCAGGCGATCATGACGAAGACGGCGGCGACGAAGACATAGGTCGGGATCGCGAAGAGCTTCCCGGATTCCTTCACACCGCGCAGGTTCATGAGTGTGAGGAGAAGGATCATGACGATCGCCGAGAGCACCTTGTGCTCGATGACGAAATCGACGGCGGAGCCGAGATTCTCGACTCCGGAGGAGATCGAGACGGCGACGGTCAGCACGTAATCGACGAGCAGGGCGCTCGCCACGGTGAGGCCGGCCCTGGGTCCGAGGTTGGTGTTGGCCACCTCGTAGTCGCCGCCGCCACTGGGGTAGGCGTGGACGTTCTGGCGGTAGGACGCCACCACGGTGAACATCAGCACGACGACCGCGAGCGCGATCCAGGGGCTGTACTGGTACGCCGACACGCCCGCGATCGACAGGACCAGCAGTACCTCGCCAGGGGCATATGCCACAGAGGACAGCGGGTCGGAGGCGAAGACGGGAAGGGCGATCCGCTTGGGAAGGAGTGTTTCTCCGAGGCGGTCGCTGCGTAGCGCCCGGCCGATCAGGATCCGTTTGGGCACGTCGGTCAGTTTGGACACGCAGAGGATCGTAAGCGTTCGAAATCAGACTGACGAACCCCCACCCCCTCATACCGCAATCCCGCCGCAATTCCTCCCCACCCGCAGCACGACTGCGACGCAAGAGGCCCCATCGGTGACCGCCCGTGTGTAGCTTGGGCCATGGTCTGAGACCCTGTTAAACCAGAGCATGCAATGAGGCTGGGAACCAGCGAGTCGCTGACAGCCGGAAGGACGGCCGTGCACATCGTCATCATGGGCTGCGGAAGAGTGGGCTCCGCCCTCGCGCAAACCCTGGAACAGCAGGGGCATACGGTCGCCGTCGTCGACCAGGACCCCACCGCATTCCGCCGGCTCGGCGCCGGATTCGGCGGCCGCCGCGTCACCGGGGTCGGCTTCGACCAGGACACCCTGCGGGAGGCGGGAATCGAGGACGCGGGCGCCTTCGCCGCCGTCAGCAGTGGTGACAATTCCAACATCATCGCCGCCCGCGTGGCCCGTGAGATGTTCGGCGTGGAGAACGTCGCCGCCCGCATCTACGACCCCAAGCGCGCCGAGGTCTACCAGCGCCTCGGCATCCCCACCGTCGCCACCGTGCGATGGACCGCGGACCAGATGCTGCGCCGGCTGCTGCCCTCGGGCGCCGAGCCCCTGTGGCGCGACCCGAGCGGTGGTGTGCAGCTCGCCGAGGTCCACACCTCCGAGGCCTGGATCGGGCACAAGGTCAGCAAGCTCCAGGAGGAGACGGGCGTCCGCGTGGCCTTCCTCACCCGCCTGGGCGAGGCGATGCTGCCCACGTCGGCGACGGTCCTGCAGGAAGGCGACCTCGTCCACGTGATGATGCGCACGGACGAGATCGACAAGGTCGAGGCGGCGTTCGCCGAAGGGCCTGAGGAGGCACACGCATGAGGGTCGCGATCGCCGGGGCAGGCGCGGTGGGCCGCTCCATCGCGGGCGAACTGCTGGAGAACGGCCACGAGGTGCTCCTGGTCGACAAGGCCCCGACCGCCATCTCGGTGGAGCGGGTGCCGCAGGCCGAGTGGCTGCTGGCCGACGCCTGCGAGATCACCTCGCTGGACGAGGCGGCGCTCCAGCGCTGCAACGTGGTCATCGCGGCCACCGGCGACGACAAGGTCAACCTCGTCGTCTCGCTGCTCGCCAAGACCGAGTACGGGGTCCCGCGCGTGGTGGCCCGCGTCAACAACCCGAAGAACGAGTGGCTCTTCAACGAGTCCTGGGGTGTCGACGTCGCCGTCTCCACGCCGCGCCTGATGTCGGCCCTGGTCGAGGAGGCCGTCAGCGTCGGCGACCTCGTACGGCTGCTGCGCTTCAGCCACGGTGACGCCAACCTCGTCGAGCTGACCCTGCCGCCGGACTCCTCGGTCGCCGGCACCCAGATCGGCGACATCACCTGGCCCGAGGACACCTCACTGGTCACGATCATCCGGGGCAACCGGGTCCTCACCCCGCACGGCGAGGAGACCCTGGAGCCGGGCGACGAACTGCTCTTCGTGGCCGCCCAGGCCCGCGAGGAACAGCTGGAGGACCTCCTCCAGGCCCGTCGCTAGCCACGAGCCCTGCGGGCACGCTGGACGGCGAAGGGGGCGCCCCCGTACGAGGGGCGCCCCCTTCGGGCTTCCCGGGCCCCACGGCAGCGCGAAGGGGCGGGACCGGGCCTCTTGGGCCGGTCCCGCCCCTTCGTCGGCTGCGGGCCTCAGTGCGGGCCGTCGGTCAGGCCTTCGTCTCCTTGGCGGCGGCCTCCGCGGCCTCCTTGGCCTCCCACTCCGCGATCACGTCGATCGGCGGCGGCGCCTTCGCCAGGAAGACCCAGGTGAAGTACACCGCGAGCACCATCGGCGGCAGCTTCAGCGCGATCAGTACCCAGCCCAGCTGCGTCGCGTCGCCCCACCAGTACAGCGGGAAGAGGATCGCGTACTTGGCGAGGAAGATCAGGCCCCAGGCCAGGCTGGCCTTGACGTACGCCTTCTTGCGTCCGGGGTTGCGGGTGCGCCAGGACAGGTTCTCCTTGAACACCGGGCCCAGGATCACGCCCAGCAGCGGGAAGCCCACCAGCGCGGAGACCGTGAAGGCCACTCCCAGGCCGACGCCGTAGATCATGCCGGGCAGGTAGAAGCCCTTCGCGCTGCCCGTGAAGAGGGCGAAGGCCACGCCCACGCCCACGCCGAAGACCCCGCTGAAGGCGTGCTTGACCGTGTCCTTGCGCAGCAGCCGGACGATCACCAGCAAGACGGCGACCGCACCCGCCGCGACGGCGGACCACTTCACGTCCTTGTTGATCGTGTAGATCATGACGAAGAGCAGCCCGGGCAGCATCGTTTCCACGGTGCCCCGGATGCCGCCGAAGGCATCGAAGAGCGCCGCCTGCGTCACGGCCTTCTGGTCCTCGGACGGCGCGGCCGCATGGCGCGGCCCGGCGGGTTCCGGGGTGGTCGGTTTGTCGAGTGACGTCACCGGTTACTGCTCCTGTCCGAGCGGGCGGAGTTCGTACTTCGGGTTGAAGAGCACCCGACGGCCGTGGGTCATGGAGATGCGCCCCGAGGCAATCATGCGTCGGCCGGGCTCGATTCCCACGATCGAGCGACGCCCGAGCCAGACCACGTCAAGGGCGGCCGAGCCGTCGAAGAGCTCCGCCTCCAGGGCGGGTACGCCCGCACGCGGTCGCAGGGTGACCGTACGCAGCGTCCCGGTCACCTTGACTATCTGGCGGTCGTGGCAGTCGCAGATCCGCGTGCACCCCGCGGCTTCTGCGTCCTCCTGCAGCTCCGCCGAATGCAGCTCCTCCTGGGAGGTGGACAGCCGCTCAATCATCCGGCGGAACCGGCCCGCAGGCCTGGCCGGCTTCGCGGGCTTCTCGGGACGCGGTTCAGCACTCATACAGGAAGCGTACCGGCGCGCCCACTACCGCTCGAAGCGGTATCCCATGCCCGGTTCGGTGATGAAGTGCCGCGGATGCGAGGGGTCGGCCTCCAGTTTGCGCCGCAGTTGGGCCATGTAGACCCGCAGATAGTTCGTCTCGGTGCCGTACGAGGGCCCCCAGACCTCCTGGAGCAACTGCTTCTGGCTGACCAGCCTGCCGGGGTTGCGGACCAGGACCTCCAGCAGGTGCCACTCGGTGGGCGTCAGGCGTACGTCGCGCCCCTCGCGCACGGCCTTCTTGGCGGCCAGGTCCACCGTGAAGCCGTCCGTCTCCACGATCACCTCGTCCTCGCCGCCGCCTGCGCCCGCGGCCGGCTCGGCCCGGCGGACGGCGGCGCGCAGCCGTGCGAGCAGCTCGTCCATGCCGAACGGCTTGGTGACGTAGTCGTCGGCACCCGCGTCCAGGGCCTCGACCTTCTCGTCGGAGGTGTGCCGGGCGGAGAGGACCAGGATCGGTACCCGGGTCCAGCCGCGCAGGCCCTTGATCACCTCGACGCCGTCCATGTCGGGCAGCCCGAGGTCGAGGACGACCACGTCGGGGTGGCGGGCGGCCGCGAGCTCCAGTGCGCTCGCGCCGTCGGCCGCGGCATCGACCTCGTACCTGCGCGCCTTCAGGTTGATGACGAGCGCTCGGACGATCTGCGGCTCGTCTTCCACCACGAGCACCCGGGTCATTGAGGTCCTGCCTTCTGTCGCGTCGTCCGATCACGGTCGTGATCAAGTTCCATCGGTTCCATCGGTTCCATCGGTTCCATCGGTTCCATCGGCTGGACCGTTCCCGTCGGTTCCGTCGGTTCCAGGGTCAGGGCCGCGGCCCCGCCGCCGTCCGCCGTGGCACGGTCCGGTTCCCGCCCCCTGGCTACCGCGCGCAGGGTGAGCACCATGGTCAGCCCGCCCCCGGGGGTGTCCTCGGCCGTCAGGGTGCCGTCCATGGCCTCCGCGAACCCGCGGGCGACCGCGAGCCCGAGGCCCACGCCGGCCCCGCGCGGGGCGTCCCCGTACCGCTGGAAGGGGGCGAAGATCCGGTCCTTGGCCTCGTCGGGCACACCGCGCCCGCGGTCGACGACCCGTACCTCGACGCGGTCACCGAGGCAGCTGGCCGCCACCAGTACGGGTTCACCCGCCGGGCTGTACTTGACGGCGTTCTCCACCACGTTGGCCACGGTCCGCTCCAGCAGCCCCGGGTCCACCGCCACCATCGGCAGTGCCTCGGGCACGTCCAGCAGCACGCTCTCCTCGGGTACGCCGCCCAGCGCCATCGGGACCACCTCGTCGAGGTCGATCTCCCGGATCAGCGGGGTGACGGTGCCGGTCTGCAGCCGGGACATGTCCAGCAGGTTGCCCACCAGGTGGTCGAGGCGGTCGGCGCCGTCCTCGATGCCTTCGAGCAGCTCGGCCCGATCCTCCTCGGACCACTCCACGTCGTCCGAGCGCAGGGAGCTCACGGACGCCTTGATGGAGGCCAGCGGCGTACGGAGGTCATGGCTGACGGCGGCCAGCAGCGCGGTGCGGATCCGGTTGCCCTCGGCCATCCGACGGGCCTCCTCGGCCTCGCCGACCAGCCGCTGGCGGTCCAGGACCACGGCAGCCTGGGCCGCGAAGGCGCCGAGCACCCGGCGGTCCTCGGCGGGCAGCACCCGGCCGGAGAGGGCCAGCGCCATGTGGTCCCCGATGGGCATGTCCACATCGGCGTCCTCGGGCCGGGCTGCCGGAGCCGGGCCGACGCTGCCGGCCGGCTTCCAGGGCTCCACGTCGTTCGCCCGCTCCAGCAGGGCCACCGACTCCATGGCGAAGGTCTCGCGCACCCGCTCCAGCAGCGCGTCCAGGGTGGTCTCGCCGCGCAGCACGCTGCCGGCCAGGAAGGAGAGGATCTCGGACTCGGCACGCAGCCGGGCCGCCTGGTGGGTGCGCCGCGCGGCCAGGTCCACCACCGAGGCCACGGACACGGCGACCCCGAAGAAGACGGCGATGGCAACGATGTTCTTGGGGTCGGACACCGTGAACCGGTGCAGGGGCGGCGCGAAGAAGTAGTTGAGCAGCAGCGAGCCGAGGGCGGCGGAGGCCAGGGCCGGCCAGAGCCCGCCGAGCAGTGCGGCCGCCACCGTCAGCGACAGGAAGAGCAGCATGTCGTTGGCGAGCCCGAGGTCCGCGTCGATGTGCGTGAGCAGCAGGCACAGCAGGACGGGGAGGACCGTCCCCACCACCCAGCCGGCGATGATCCGGGGCCGCCCGAGCCGGGCCGCCGAGCGTACGACGGGCAGGCCGCGGCCCTTGGCGACGTGCTCGTGCGTGACGATGTGCACGTCGAGGTCGGGCCCCGAGTCGCGGGCGACGCTCGCGCCGACCCCGGGGCCGAAGACGTACTGCCACGAGCGGCGGCGGCTGGATCCGAGCACGATCTGGGTGGCGTTGACGCCGCGTGCGAAGGCGAGCAGGGCGTCGGGGATGTCGTCGCCGATCACATGGTGGAACGTGCCGCCGAGGTCCTCGACCAGGGTCCGCTGGACCGCGAGCTCCTTCGGCGAGGCGGCGGTCAGTCCGTCGCTGCGGGCGATGTAGACGGCCAGGATCTCGCTGCCCGATCCCTTGGCGGCCATCCGCGAGGCCCGCCGGATGAGCGTGCGCCCCTCGGGCCCGCCGGTGAGCCCGACGACGATCCGCTCGCGCGCCTGCCAGGTCGAGCGGATGTCGTGCTCGCCCCGGTACTGCTGGAGGTACTCGTCCGCGCGGTCGGCGACCCACAGCAGCGCGAGCTCGCGCAGGGCGGTGAGGTTGCCCGGCCGGAAGTAGTTGGAGAGGGCGGCGTCGACCTTCTCGGGCTTGTATATGTTGCCGTGGGCCATCCGCCGGCGCAGGGCCTGCGGGGACATGTCGACCAGCTCGACCTGATCGGCCCGGCGGACCACCTCGTCCGGCACGGTCTCGCGCTGGCGCACCCCGGTGATCGATTCGACCACGTCACCGAGTGACTCCAGGTGCTGGATGTTCACGGTGGACACGACGTCGATGCCGGCCCGCAACAGCTCTTCCACGTCCTGCCAGCGCTTGGCGTTGCGCGAGCCCGGCACGTTGGTGTGCGCGAGCTCGTCCACCAGCGCGATGGCGGGCCTGCGGGCGAGGAGCGCGTCCACGTCCATCTCGGTGAACTCGGCGCCCCGGTACGCCAAGGCCTTGCGCCCGACCTGTTCGAGGCCGTGGAGCATCACCTCCGTGCGCGGCCGGCCGTGGTGCTCGACGAGGCCGACGACGCAGTCGGCGCCCCGCTCCACCCGGCGATGGCCCTCGGAGAGCATCGCGTAGGTCTTGCCCACACCGGGCGCCGCGCCGAGGTAGATCCTGAGCTTGCCGCGTCCCATGCGCCCCATTCTCCGGGACGTCCACGCCGTGCACGCACCGATCCGGGCCCCTGCGCCGATCCCTGACGGATCCCTGACGCGGCACGGACAAGCCGGTGGGCCCCACCCCGAAGGAGTGGGGCCCACCGGCCGAAACGCATGACGAGCCCCCCTGTGCGCGGGGGCCGTCCGAGGTCAGCGGACCTCGGTGATCTCCGGGCCGCGCTCGAGCTGGCCCATGCCGCCGCCGAAGCGGGAGCCTTCCTGGTCGTCCGTCTGCACGCCGTCCGGCACCATCTGGGCGTCGTTCGGGAGCTTCAGGACGATCGGGTCGCGGGGAGCCATCGGGCCGTCACCGCGGACGACGACGGTGTCCCGGAAGATCTGCTCCAGTACGCCCGCCGACTCGGGACGCACCGCGCCCTGGCCGGAGATGACGCCTCGCAGGAACCAGCGCGGGCCGTCGACGCCGACGAAGCGGACCAGCTGGGCGCCGGTCTGTCCGTCCGGGAGCGGTACGGGCACCTGTGCGCGCAGCTCCCAGCCCAGCGAGCCCTGGGCCTCGTCGATGATGCCGCCCTGCTGGGTGATGCCCGTGGCGATCTCCTCGCGGACCTCGCCCCAGATGCCTTCCTTCTTGGGCGCGGCGAAGGCCTGCAGCTGCACCGCGCTGTCGCCGAGGACCACGGTCGCGGCCACGATCGCGTCACCGGCGACCTCGACGCGCAGCTCCATGCCCTCGACACCGGGTACGAGGATGCCGCCGAGGTCGACCCGGCCGTCGGCCGGGTTTCCGAGCACCTCGGAGACGTCCCACGGGCCGTCGGGCCGCGGGGCCGGCGGCAGGTTCACCCGGCGCGGCTGGGCAGCGCTCTCCTGCTCGCCCGCGTCGTCCTGCTCAGCGCCGACGCCGTCTACGACCTGCTCGGCCGCGCCGCCGTCATGGGCGGAGTCGTTCTTCTTGCGACGTCCGAACACGTCACTGTCCTTCCCGGTCGGTTACGACCGAAGCGTAGCCATTCCCACCCTGCTGACCAGCGCCGGATCCGGCCACGGCCGCATGACCGCCGGTGGAGCCGAAGCCCCCCTCGGCCCGGGCCGAGCCGGGAAGTTCCGCCACCTCGTGGAAGCGCACCTTCTCGACCCTCTGGACAACCAGCTGGGCAATGCGGTCGAAACGCTCGAACCGGACGCTCTCGCGAGGGTCGAGATTGACCACGATCACCTTGATCTCTCCACGGTACCCGGCATCCACCGTCCCCGGGGCATTCACGAGCGCGAGCCCGCAGCGGGCGGCCAGGCCGGACCTCGGGTGCACGAAGGCCGCGTAGCCGTCGGGCAGCGCGATGGACACACCGGTGGGCAGTACGGCGCGCTCACCGGGCTCCAGCTCGGCGGCCTCGGTGGTGACCAGGTCGCAGCCGGCGTCCCCGGGATGCCCGTAGGCCGGAATCGGCACCTCCGGGTCGACGCGGCGGATCAGCACGTCGACCGGCGGCCGGGAATCGTGGTTGGTCTGGGACATCAGGGGTTCACCTCAAAGGCGCGTGCGCGCCTGACCTGGTCCGGGTCGGCCATCGCCGCCTGGATCTCCTCGGGCCGTCCGTTGTCGATGAAGTGGTCGACCTTCACCTCGATGAAGAGGGCGTCGGCGCGCACGGCGACCGGGCCCTGCGGTCCGCCTATCCGGCCGACGGCCGTGCAGTAGATCTTCCGGCCGGCGACGGCGGTGACCTCGGCCTCCAGGTACAGCACGGTGTCCACCGGCACGGGCCGCACGAAGTCGGTCTCCAGCCGTCCTGTCACCGCGATGACGCGCAGCAGCCAGTTCAGGGAGCCGAGCGTCTCGTCGAGCGCGGTGGCGAGCACGCCGCCGTGCGCGAGACCGGGTGCGCCCTGGTGCGCGGGCTTGACGGTGAACTCGGCGGTGACGCGCACGCCCTCACCGGCCCGTGCCTCCAGATGCAGTCCGTGGGGCTGGCCCCCGCCGCATCCGAAACAGTGCTCGTAGTGCGCACCGAGGAGCTCGCCGGGTGCGGGCGCGTCGGGGTGCCGGACCGGCGCGGCGGCATCGTCCGGGGGCGTCAACGCTGTGTTTCGTCCACTCACAGCCGCAGACCTTACCCGCGCGGCTACCCACCGGTCGCCTCGTGGCAGGCTTGACCGCATGCAGCTCTCCACCGTGCACCACGACGAACGTCTGACCGCCCCCCGCTCCTGGTGGGGCATCGCCGTACTGATCGGCCTCGCGTGCGCGCTGATGCTGCTGCCGCTGGGCACGATGCCGCTGCTGGCCGGCCTGGTCGGGGGCACGGCGCTGGCCGGGCTGCTGGTGAGTTCGTACGGCTCCGCGCGCGTGCGCGTGGTGAACGGTGCGCTGGCGGCCGGGGATGCGCGGATCCCGGTGACGGCCCTGGGCGAGCCCGAGATCCTGGACGCCGAACAGGCGCGCGCCTGGCGGTCGTACAAGGCGGACACGCGCGCCTTCATGCTGATGCGCAGCTACGTGCCGACCGCGGTCCGCATCGAGGTCACCGACCCGGCCGACCCGACCCCGTACGTCTACGTCTCCACCCGCGAGCCGCAGGCCCTGGCCGCGGCCCTGCTCGCCGCCCGCACCCGGGCGGCCTGAACGGGCCGTCGGACCGGATGCCCCGGCCGGGGCGGAGCGCCCCGGCGGAGGGCCTCAGCCGTACGCGGAGGGATCCGAGGCCTCCAGTGCGACCCTGGTGGCCTCGGGAAGGGGCTGTACGGGCCCTTCCAGGGGCGGCAGGGAGCGCAGGACCTCCCAGCCCACGGCACGCCTGCGCAGGTCACCACGGACCTTCTCGGCGAGTTTGCGGGTGTCCCGTCGGTTCATGACCGCGCCGACGGCGGCGCCCACCATGAACGGCATGAGGTTCGGCAGGTTGCGGAACATCCGCTTCATGATCTGCTGGCGCAGTTCGCGCTTCACCTGTCCGCCGAGCGCCGCGTTGAGCGTGGTCGGCTTGGTCAGGTCGACCCCGCGCTCCTCCGTCCAGGCGGTGAGGTAGGCGAGGCTGCGCTGCTTGAGGTCGCCGTGCGGCCGCTGGCCGTAGACCTCGTGGAGTTCGGCGATGAGCTTCAGCTCGATGGCCGCGACGGCGGTGATCTCGGCCGCCAGTTCCGCCGGCATCGCGGGCGGCACCGGCAGCATGGCCGCCGCGCCGATTCCGGCGCCCACGGTCGAGGTGGCGTTGGCGGCGCCCGAGATCAGCTTGTCGGCGAGCTGATCGGGGCCGAGGCCCGGGAACTGCGCGCGCAGTGTCGCGAGGTCCCGAACCGGAACGCGCGGTGCGTTCTCGATGACCCTGTCCGTGAGGTACAGGGCGGCGTCCCTGACACTTTCGCCGCCCTTGCGTACACCGTTCTTGACGGCTTGCATCCGACGAGCCCCGAAACCTTGCCGGGACCCTTCGTCGGTCTCTGTGGCCGACGGCACCGCCGGGGCGGTGTCGGAGGGCACGGCGATCGCCGCACTGGCGGAGCCGCCGGGAGCTCCCGGACCCGTTTCCGGATCGATGGGTGCCACCTGCGTCTCCGCCGGATCACCAGATTTCCGGAAGACTCGCTTCCGAAAGGGTGTGGAGCCAGCCACGGCCGACGCCTCTCAGTCGCAGTCGCGACAGATCGGCTGACCGTTCTTCTCACGTGCAAGCTGGCTGCGGTGGTGCACCAGGAAGCAGCTCATGCAGGTGAACTCATCGGCCTGCTTGGGCAGGACCCGGACGGCCAGCTCCTCATTGGAGAGGTCCGCACCGGGAAGCTCCATGCTCTCGACAGAGTCGAATTCGTCCATGTCCGCGGACGAAGTCGACTTCTCGTTGCGCCGGGCCTTCAGCTCTTCAATGCTGTCGTTGTCGACGTCATCGTCGGTCTTGCGCGGGGTGTCGTAGTCCGTTGCCATTGTTCGCTCTCCCCCTCTGGGTGTTAGCGGTGTCTCAGCGCACGTAACGCACGAGAGGCCGGACTTGTGCCCGACCTGAGGCGGAGATTTTGCCTCACATCAAGGTCTGTTACTCAATCGACACCCAGCCGCCCGCCTGAAGGGCGATTGGCTGGGATGACGAGCGGGACCGTACACGGTCCGAGGGCCGTCATGCACAAACGCCACCCCGTGTATTTCCCGCCATCCGAGGGGCCGGAAACCCGGACTTCCCGGGCGTTCCGGCCGCGCCGGGGTCACTGAACGCACATGGGCAGACACCGGCCACTGTGATCGATCACACAGGCCCACTTGTTTTCACAGGGCAAGCATTCAGCCAAAAGCGAACACGGGGCGGGGGCTTCACAAGGGAAGAGTGACACGCATCACGAGGCCACCGCCTTCCCGGGGCATCGCCTGGATCCTGCCGCCGTGTGCGCGCGCCACGGAGCGCGCGATCGACAGACCCAGTCCCACCCCCTTGTCGCTGCCTGTTCGCTCCGTACGCAGCCGCCTGAAGGGCTCGAAGAGGTTGTCCACCTCGTACGCGGGAACAACGGGACCTGCGTTCGATACCAGGAGGACCGCCTGATCGTGCTGAGACTCCGTGACGACCTCCACCCAGCCGCCCTCCGGCACGTTGTACCGGACGGCGTTCTGCACCAGGTTGAGGGCGATCCGCTCCAGCAGCACGCCATTGCCCTGGACCACCGCCGGTGCGCGCTCGCCCCGGATCTGCACGCCCTTCGCCTCGGCCTCGCCGCGCACCTGGTCGACGGCGCGCGAGGCGACCTCCGCCAGGTCCACGGGTTTGCGCTCGACGATCTGGTTCTCGCTGCGCGCCAGCAGCAGCAGGCCTTCGACCAGCTGTTCACTGCGCTCATTGGTGGCCAGCAGGGTCTTCCCGAGCTGCTGGAGCTCGACGGGGGCCCCGGGATCGGAGAGGTGGACCTCCAGCAGCGTCCGGTTGATCGCGAGCGGAGTGCGCAGCTCGTGCGAGGCGTTCGCCACGAACCTCTGCTGAGCCGTGAAGGCCCGCTCCAGCCGGTCGAGCATCTCGTCGAAGGTGTCCGCGAGCTCCTTGAGCTCGTCGTCCGGCCCGTCCAGCTCGATCCGCCGGGTCAGGTCGGAGCCGACCACCCGGCGGGCGGTCCGGGTGATCTTGCCGAGCGGCGAGAGCACCCGTCCGGCCATCGCGTAGCCGAAGGCGAAGGCGATGATGCTCAGACCCAGCAACGCCATGAGCGACCTGCTCAGCAGGTCGTCCAGGGCGTGCCGGCGCTGATCGAGGACGCACTGGTTGACCGCCGCGTTGAACTGCTCCGGCTCCAGGGGGCCGCCCATCACCCCCGAGCAGTTGGGGCTGGAGACCCTGACCTCGCCGCCGACGATCTGGAACGGCAGCGTCAGACCCTGCCGCAGCGCCTCCGCCGCCAGCAGGTAGATGATCGACAGCAGCAGGATGCCCGCGATCAGGAACATCCCGCCGTACAGCAGGGTGAGGCGTATGCGGATGGTCGGCCGCAGCCAGGGGAAGGGCCCCTCGGGCTGGCCCGGGTCCCAGGTCGGTTTCGGTGGCGCGACCGGGGGCTCCGGAGTGGCGGGTACGCGCTTCAAATCCGGTACCCGGAACCGGGCACGGTCACGATGACCGGCGGCTCCCCCAGCTTGCGGCGCAGGGTCATGACGGTCACCCGCACGACGTTGGTGAAGGGATCGGTGTTCTCGTCCCAGGCCTTCTCCAGCAGCTGCTCGGCGGAGACCACGGTCCCCTCGCTGCGCATGAGCACCTCCAGCACCGCGAACTCCTTCGGCGCCAGCTGGACCTCCTTGCCCTCGCGGAACACCTCGCGCCGGTTCGGGTCCAGCTTGATGCCGGCCCGCTCCAGCACGGGCGGCAGCGCGACCGTGGTGCGCCGGCCGAGCGCCCGTACGCGGGCGGTCAGCTCGGTGAAGGCGAAGGGCTTGGGCAGGTAGTCGTCCGCGCCGAGCTCCAGGCCCTCCACCCGGTCGCTCACGTCACCGGATGCGGTCAGCATCAGCACCCGGGTGGGCATGCCGAGCTCGACGATCTTCCGGCACACGTCGTCACCGTGCACGAGCGGGAGGTCCCGGTCGAGCACGACCACGTCGTAGTCGTTCACCCCGACCCGCTCCAGGGCGGCGGCGCCGTCGTACACGACGTCCACGGCCATGGCCTCCCGGCGCAGGCCGGTGGCCACCGCATCGGCGAGCAGCTGCTCGTCCTCGACGACGAGTACGCGCACGTCGTTTCCTTCCTCCGAGCCCAGAAGGGCACACGTGTATGGCGTCGCCCATCCTGCCCGTTTCGGCCGTAAACCGGCTGTAAGGCGGATCGGGGAGGGGCTGGCGGGGCAGAAGTGAGGATTCCCTGGCCCTACGAGGTTTCTGGGGCCGGGGTGCAGGGGAGGACGAGATCACACCCCGACCACTCCCTGACGGCGGACAGCCACGTGCCGCCGCCGACCCACGAAGAGGGGGCGAACCCACCATGGACGCATTCACCGCGGGTCTCCTGCAGCGCATCAGGACCACGCAGTCGGACCTCAGGCACGCCCGCGAGACGGGCGACGACTTCCTCGCGGAAGTGGAACTGGCGGAGCTGGAGGATCTCCAGCGCCTGGCCGCCGAACACGGTGTCCCGGTCTCGGCCGCCGTGCCCGCCTGCTGATCCACGGCCTGCCCGGCCCGCTGTTCCCGCACACCGGCACGACCCCGGCACGACTCCTGAACGACTTCTGCTGAACGACCCCTGCACGACGTGGACCCCGGACGCCCGAGTGGGCGGCCGGGGTCCACGTGCTTTCAGTCGTGCCAGGCCCCCGACTCCTCCAGCAGCGGCTGCAGCGAGGAGAAGACGGCCGGCGAGGCGGCCAGGGTCAGCTCGCCCGAGGCCGGCTCGCCCGGCCGTCCTCCCGTCAGCGCCCCGGCCTCCCGGGCGATCAGGTCACCCGCGGCCAGGTCCCACGGGTTGAGCCCCCGCTCGTAGTACCCGTCCAGCCGCCCGGCGGCCACGTCGCACAGGTCCAGGGCCGCCGACCCGCCCCGCCGGATGTCCCGCACCAGCGGAATGATCCGTGCCACGACCCCGGCCTGATGGGCCCGCCGGGTCTGCACATACGCGAAGCCGGTCCCCAGCAGCGCCTGGTCCAGCGGCGCCGCCGGCCGGCAGGCGAGGCGGGACGTCCCCATCCAGGCGCCGCCGCCGAGCACCGCGTGGTAGGTCTCCCCGCGCATCGGCGCCGCCACGACGCCCACCACGGTCTCGCCCCCGTACTCGGCCGCGATGGACACGCCCCAGCTCGGCAGCCCGTAGAGGTAGTTCACGGTGCCGTCCAGCGGGTCGACGACCCAGCGCACCCCGCTCGTCCCCGGGGTGTCCGCGCCCTCCTCGCCCAGCAGCCCGTCCTCGGGCCGCCGCTCGGCGAGGATGCCGGTGATCAGCTTCTCCGCCGCGATGTCCATCTCGGTCACCACGTCGATCGGGCTGCTCTTCGTCGCGGCCACCGCCAGATCGGCCGGGCGGCCGTCGCGCAGCAGAGCTCCGGCCTGCCGGGCGGCCTCCAGGCCCACGTCCAGCAGCTCGGCCTTCAGCTCGTCAGAGATCACGGTCCCACTTCCTACGCGTACGGACTGTCCACGCCCGCGGCCGCCGGCCGGGGGCCCCGCGCCGGGCAGCAGCCCACCGCGCACAGGTCATGACTCTGGCCCAGAGTGCCCACCCAGCACTCCCGGACCGGCTCCCCGCGCTCCTTGGCGGCGCGCTCCAGCACCAGCTCCCTTACGGCCCCGGCGAAGCGCGGATCGGCGCCGACGGTCGCGGACCGCCGCACGGGCAGCCCCAGCTCGGCGGCCTTCGCGGTGGCCTCGGTGTCCAGGTCGTAGAGGACTTCCATGTGGTCGGAGACGAAGCCGATGGGCACCATCACGGCCGCGGGCGCACCGGCGGCGTGCAGGGCCTCCAGGTGGTCGCAGATGTCAGGCTCCAGCCACGGGATGTGCGGGGCGCCGCTGCGGGACTGGTAGACGAGCTCCCAGGTGTGCGCGACCCCGGTCCGGGCCGCGACCTCGTCCGCGATCACCCGGGCGACGTCGAGGTGCTGCTTGACGTACGCCCCGCCCTCGCCGTCCTCGGTGTGGTCCGCGGCCGGGCCGGAGGTGTCCGCGGCGGCGGTCGGGATGGAGTGGGTGGTGAAGGCGAGGTGCGCGCCGGAGCGCACCTCCTCGGGCAGCTCGGCGAGGGAGGCCACCACCCCGTCGATCATGGGCTCGACGAAGCCGGGGTGGTTGAAGTAGTGGCGCAGCTTGTCGACCCGCGGCAGCTCCACGCCCTCCTCGGCGAGCGTGGCCAGCGCGTCCGCGAGGTTCTCGCGGTACTGGCGGCAGCCCGAGTACGAGGCGTAGGCGCTGGTCGCGAGGACCGCGATCCGGCGACGCCCGTCGGCGGCCATCTCCCGCATCACGTCGGTCAGGTACGGGGCCCAGTTCCGGTTGCCCCAGTAGACCGGGAGGTCCAGCCCGTGCCCGGCGAAGTCCCCCCGCAGCGCGTCCAGCAGTTCGCGGTTCTGCCCGTTGATGGGGCTGACGCCGCCGAATCCGAAGTAGTGCTGCCCGACCTCCTTGAGCCGCTCGCGCGGGATGCCGCGCCCGCGCGTGACGTTCTCCAGGAAGGGCACGACGTCGTCGGGTCCCTCGGGGCCGCCGAAGGACAGCAGCAGGAGGGCGTCGTAAGGGGCGGCGGAGCCGCCGTCGGGGGCACGGAGCTGGTCTGACATGTCTCGAATCCTGCCACCCGGGGTCCGGGCCCGGGCAACGGACCCGGCCCGTCCCACACCTCGGACAGAAGGTAAGGTCACCCTAACTTCCTGTCGGTATTTTCCCCATGCGGGCGCCTTGTCGGCGGACGTAATCTGTGTGAGCCAACCACGTCCCTTACGGAGGGCACCACCTTGCCCAGTCCCTACCGCGCCATATTCGCCACCCCTGGCACCAAGGGGTTCACGGGCGCCGGCATCATCGGCCGGCTGCCGCTGGCCATGGTGGGCATCGGCGTCCTCACGATGATCACTGAGCTCGGCGGCAGCTACGGGCTCGCCGGTGCGCTCACCGGCACCATCGCGCTCTCCGCCGCCGCCGTGGGCCCGCAGGTCTCGCGGCTGGTGGACCAGTACGGACAGCGGCGGGTGCTGCGTCCGGCGACGCTGATCGCGGCCGCCGCGGTGACCGGACTGCTGGTCGCGGCGGCGAACGGCTGGCCGAGCTGGACCCTCTTCGTCTTCGCCGTCGTCGCCGGGTGCGTGCCCAGCGTGGGATCGATGGTCCGGGCCCGGTGGACGGCCCTGTTCCGCGACACCCCCCAGCTGCACACGGCCTATTCCTTCGAGTCCATCGTCGACGAGCTCTGCTTCATCATCGGTCCGCC
Source organism: Streptomyces sp. NBC_00029 (assembly GCF_045160505.1). Classification (NCBI taxonomy): domain Bacteria; kingdom Bacillati; phylum Actinomycetota; class Actinomycetes; order Kitasatosporales; family Streptomycetaceae; genus Streptomyces; species Streptomyces sp. NBC_00029. Next base: position 6,585,872 of record NZ_CP108292.1, on the reverse strand, counting down.
GCTGGCCGCGACGCTCTCGGCCGGCTGGTTCCCGGAGGCCGGCCCGGTGGTCGCCCTCGTCTGCCTGGTGACGGGCGTGTGGTGGCTGACGGCGCTGACCGCCACCGAGCCTGCGCCGCATCCGCACCACGAGCACACGGACCGCTCCTCGGCGCTGCGCTCCCCGGGCCTGCAGGTCCTGGTGGCCACCTTCGTGGCGACCGGCGCGATCTTCGGGTCCGTCGACGTCTCGACCCTCGCCTTCGCCGCGGAGCACGGCAACAAGTCCCTCGGCGGGGTGTTCCTGGCGGTCTGGGCGTTCGGATCCTGCCTCGCGGGCATCGTCTTCGGCCTTCTGCACTTCAAGGGCAGGGCCGAACCTCGCTGGATCCTGGGCATCAGTGCGATGGCCGTGAGTATGATCCCCCTCCTACTGGCCGGGAACCTTCCGTTTCTGGCCGTGGCGCTCTTCGTCTCGGGCCTCGCCATCGCTCCCACGATGATCACCACGATGGCCCTGATCGAGGCGCACGTGCCACACGCGAAGCTGACCGAGGGCATGACCTGGATCAGCACCGGCCTCGCGGTCGGAATCGCGCTCGGGTCCTCCGTGACCGGCTGGGTCGTCGACGCAGCCGGGGCGCAGACCGGGTACGTCGTCTCCGTCTCGGCGGGAGTGGCCGCGGCGGCGGTTGCGTTCGCGGGATACCGCCGGCTGACGAGGCCGGCGCAAGGGGAGGAGCCAGCAACCGATGGGGACGGCGACAGCAGGGCAGAGCAGCACGGAACGGACCGCGTGGCGTAACTGGGCGGGCAACATCACCGCCACCCCGGTTCGCGTGGTGACCCCGGCCTCGGTCGGGGAGCTCCAGGAGGCGGTCCGCCGGGCCGCCGAGGACGGGCTGCGGGTGAAGGCAGTAGGCACCGGCCACTCCTTCACCGCGGCCGCCGCGACCGACGGGGTGCTCGTACGCCCGCAGTCGCTCACCGGGATCCGCTCGATCGACCGGGCCGCCGGCACCGTCACGGTGGCGGCGGGCACAGTCCTGAAGGACCTCAACACGGCACTGTCCCAGGAGGGCCTGTCGCTCACCAACATGGGCGACATCATGGAGCAGACGGTCTCCGGCGCCACCAGCACCGGCACCCACGGCACGGGCCGCGACTCGGCCTCCATCGCCGCCCAGATCCGGGGCCTGGAACTGGTCACCGCCGACGGCCGGCTGCTGACCTGCTCCGAGAAGGAGGAGCCCGAGGTCTTCGCGGCGGCCCGGCTCGGCATCGGCGCGCTCGGCATCGTCACCGCGATCACCTTCGCGGTGGAGCCGCTCTTCTTCCTGACCGCCCGGGAGGAGCCGATGGGGTTCGAGAGGGTGACGGCGGAGTTCGAGGAACACTTCGCGGAGAACGAGCACTTCGAGTTCTACTGGTTCCCGCACACCGGCAACTGCAACACCAAGCGGAACAACCGCAGCCAGGGCCCCGCCGCCCCGCCCGGACCGGTGAGCGCCTGGATCGAGGACGAGTTGCTCTCCAACGGCCTCTTCCAGGCCGTCAACACGCTGGGCCGCGCGGTCCCGGCCAGCATTCCCTCCATCGCCCGCGTGGCCAGCCGCGCCCTGTCGGCACGCACCTACACGGACATCCCGTACAAGGTGTTCACCAGTCCGCGCCGGGTGCGCTTCGTGGAGATGGAGTACGCACTCCCGCGCGAGCAGGTGGTCCAGGCGCTGCGGGAGCTGCGGGCGATGGTCGACCGCTCCGGACTGCGGATCAGCTTCCCCGTGGAGGTACGGACGGCTCCGGCGGACGACATCACGCTGTCGACCGCCTCGGGGCGCGAAACGGCGTACATCGCGGTGCACATGTACAAGGGCACCCCGTACCAGTCCTACTTCACGGCGGCCGAGCGCATCTTCACCGCGCACGGCGGGCGTCCGCACTGGGGCAAGGTGCACACGCGGGACGCGGCGTACTTCGCGGAGGTCTACCCGCGGTTCGGTGAGTTCACCGCGCTGCGCGACCGCCTCGACCCGGACCGGGTCTTCGGCAACGACTACCTGCGGCGCGTCCTGGGGGACTGAGCCGCCGGTGCCCGCCGGTCACGGCCGCGGCGCATCCCGCACCGCCGGTACCGACGCGTCGGGGCTGTGCGTCGGGGCCGGTGGTGCGGGGGTGGGGGACGAACTCGGGGCCTTCCCCGACGGGGACGGCCCGGGCGTCGGCTCCCCGGAGGCACCGGAGTTGCCGGGGTCCACGGAGTTGCCGGGGTCCGAGGGGCCGGTGCCGGGGCTCGGGCTCCGGCCGCCGTGCGACGGCGAGGGGCTCGGGGAGGTCCGGGGACCGGGGCTCCCCCCGCTCTTCTCCTCGCCGCCCGGCTCCTTGCGCGGCGGTGCGGGCGGGTCCTGGCCCACCTTGCGGGTGCCGCCGGAGAAGAGCGTGCCGCCGCCGCTGCTGACGGAGGTGCCGGCCATCGCCTCGTAGGTGCCGAGGCCGCCGATGGCGATGGCGAAGGCCGCACCGGAGGCCACCGCGGTGCGCCTCCAGCCCCGCATCCGGGTGCCGTGCACGGTGGCCTCGCCGAACTCCCCGGTGGCCGTCGGCTCCGCGGCACCGTCCACCGGTGACTCCTCGCGGGGCAGCGGTACCTGACGGGCCCTGGGGCGGGCGCTCTCGCGCAGCTGGTCACCTGTGCGCCGGAAGAAGTGCTGGATGACGGGCCCGCCCGCGGTGGCGACCACGCTGACCACACCGGCCCCGAGGATGGTTCCGTAGACGCCCATCTGCGAGGCGAGCAGCGCCGCCGCGACCGTGGCGAGCGAGGAACCGGCAACCTGGGCCGCGCTCAGATCGAGCTTCTTCTTCTCCGGCTCGTCCTCGGCGTCCCGCGTCGCCCTCTGACCCATCGCCATGCCCGGGGTGTCCTGCCTCTCGCGCTTCTGCCCTTACAGGAGTTACCGACCCCTGTGCGAAGCGGAAAGTTCCGTTTCTGGTGATTATGTGAAGCAAGACACCCGAAAACGGACCACGGGTGCAGGTCGGACCCGATCGAGGGCACGCCAACTCCCGCCGTCCGGGGAAACTTCGGCGGCGCGGCGGTCCACCCAGGTGGCCCGAATGGAGTACTGTGGCGAGCCCTGGGGCCGTCCTTCCTTTCGGATGTCCGGACTCGGGAGAGGGGGCCGACTGATGGAAAACGGCACTCAAAGACCGGTGATGCCGCGGTATTGCACGGGCTCCTGCTGCGCACAGTAACCGTTCGGTCACTGTGCGTGCCCAACAGGTAACCGTGCCATAACGGCGATCAAGGGCGCATGCCCGACACGCCGGTTTAACTCGGCAAGGTTGTGGCAGGCTGCACCCGGGCAGGCCACACTCGACTAGCGGAAGCAGCGACGCACGTGACGTCGGCAGGCACCACCCGGGAGGTCCCCATGCCCGAACTGCGTGTCGTGGCCGTCTCAAATGACGGCACACGACTGGTGCTCAAGGCTGCGGACAGCACGGAGTACACGCTTCCGATCGATGAGCGGCTCCGCGCCGCCGTCCGCAACGATCGCGCACGCCTGAACCAGATCGAGATCGAGGTGGAGAGCCACCTCCGCCCCCGCGACATCCAGGCCCGCATACGGGCCGGTGCCTCCGCGGAGGAGGTCGCTCAACTCGCCGGCATCCCCGTCGACCGCGTACGCCGCTTCGAGGGCCCGGTGCTGGCCGAGCGCGCGTTCATGGCCGAGCGCGCCCGCAAGACCCCCGTGCGCCGTCCCGGTGAGAACACCGGCCCCCAGCTCGGCGAGGCCGTGCAGGAGCGGCTGACCCTGCGCGGAGCCGAGAAGGAATCCGTCCAGTGGGACTCCTGGCGCCGCGACGACGGCACCTGGGAGGTCCTCCTCGTCTACCGGGTCGCGAGCGAGCCGCACTCGGCGAGCTGGACCTACGACCCGCCGCGCCGGCTGGTCGTGGCGGTGGACGACGAGGCGCGCTCCCTGATCGGCGAGTCCGAGGACCTGCCGGCCACGCCGGAGCCGAGCTTCCCCTTCGTGCCGAGGATCGCGCGGCTGCCGCGCGACCGGCCGCTGGACCGCGCCCTGGACCGGCAGCTGGAGCGGGCCGACAGCCGGCCGGCCCCCGCGCCGGAACCGGAGGAGGAGCGGGACACCCTGACCAGCCTGCTGGAGGCGGTACCGAGCTTCCGGGGCGACATGGTGGTCCCGGAGCGCACCGAGGCCCCGGAGACGGAACCGGAGGCGGAGGAGCCGCCGGCCCCCGCCGCATCCGCGGGCGCGGGCGCCGCGTACGCCGATGTCCTGATGCCCCGCACGGTGGCGGGCCACCGCGACCGCCTGACGGGCACCACCGACCGCCAGGCCGAGGCCGACGGGGTCCGCCCCGGGCGCCGTGCGGCGGTGCCGAGCTGGGACGAGATCGTCTTCGGCACCCGCCGCAAGAAGCAGGAGTAGCACCGCCGCCGGGCCTTCACCCGGCGGCGGCCCGCGCCTACTGGGGGTCCGGTCCCGTGGCCACCGGCCGGGCCGGGTCGGCCGACCAGTGCGACCAACTGCCCGCATAGAGGTCGGACTCGATGCCCGCCACCTCCAGGGCAAGTACCTCGTGCGCTCCGGAGACTCCCGAGCCGCAGTACACGCCGACCGGGGTCCCCTCCAGGGCGCCGAGCCCCTCGAACCGGGCTCGCAGCGCGTCCGCCGGCAGGAACCGCCCGTCCGGGCCCACGTTCTCCGAGGTCGGGGCCGACAGCGCGCCCGGAATGTGGCCGCCGACCGGGTCGATCGGTTCGACCTCGCCCCGGTAGCGCTCCCCCGCGCGGGCGTCCAGGAGGACCCCTTCCCTCGCGCGCAGGGCCGCCGCGTCCGCGTCCAGCAGTCCGACCGCCCCCGACGTTGGCTTGAAATCGCCCTCCGCGGGAGTCACCCGATCGGCCGTCACCGCGCCGCCGGCCTCCGTCCAGGCGGCAAGGCCGCCGTCCAGAACCCGCACGTTCGGGTGACCTGTCCAGCGCAGCAACCACCACGCGCGGGCGGCCGCCCAGCCCAGACCGCCGTCGTACACAACGACGGGCCCGTCCGCCGGGACGCCCGCCCGGCGCATCGCCTCCCCGAAGGCCTCCGGGTCGGGCAGCGGGTGGCGGCCGCCCGCCCCGGGCGGACCTGCCAGTTCGCGGTCGAGGTCGACGAACACCGCTCCGGGCAGGTGTCCTGCCTCGTAGGCGGGCCGCTGGTCGGGGCCGCCGAGCTGCCAGCGGACGTCCAGCAGCACCGGCGGGCGGGGGCCCGCCAGCTCGTTCCTCAGTTCGGCGGCGGCGAGGATCGCAGATTTCGCAGTCATGCCGGCCATCTTCCTCCCCGCCCGTCACCCGCGTAACAAGCCCGTCATCGGGAGGCCGTACCGATCCGGTCAACTCCGTGCCGGGCCGCATTTATGCGGCCCGGTCGGGGCGCGCCGAGTCCCCGGGAGTGGAAGCATCAGCACCGGTAAGCGCCACGACGGAGGAGACGGCTGACATGACCGAGGCAGCGGAAGCAACCCGGCGCACGCCCGGTACCCCGTGCTGGGTGAGCCTCATGGTGCACGGCCTCGGGACCACCGAGGACTTCTACGCCGACCTGTTCGGCTGGGAGTACGAACCGGGACCCGAGCAGCTCGGCCCGTACGTCCGTGCGGTGCTGAACGGGCACGAGGTGGCCGGGATCGGCGAGATGCCGCCGGACCGGCATCTTCCGGTGGCCTGGACGACGTACCTCGCCACGGACGACGCGGACGCGACCGCGGAGTCGGTCCGCGCCTGCGGCGGCACGGTCGCGGTGGGCCCGCTGGACGCCGGGATCGCGGGGCGGGTGGCGATCTGCTCGGACCCGCTGGGTGCGATCTTCGGGCTGTGGCAGGCGCAGAGCCGCATGGGCACCCGGCTGCACGGAGCACCGGGCACCCCCGTGTGGAACGAGCTGGTCACCCAGGACACCTCGACGGTCGGCAAGTTCTACGAGCACGTCTTCGGCCACGAGGCGCAGACGCACGCCACGGCCTCCGACGACTTCGACTACCTGACCCTGCACCTGGAGGGCCGGCCGGTGGCCGCCGTGCACGGGGTCGGCCGCTCGCTGCCGCACGACCGGGGGCCGCACTGGATGGCCTACTTCGCGGTGGAGGACACCGACGTGGCGGCGGCCCGGGTCGTCGAGCTCGGCGGGCGCGTCGTCGACCCGCCCCGGGAGGGCCCGCGCGGCCGGCAGGCCACGGTCGCGGACCCGGAGGGCGCGGTCTTCGCCATCGTGCGGGCGCGGCGCTGAGCTCAGCGCGCCCTCGGCCCCGGCGTCCGTCCGAAGTGGCGGGCCGTGGGGACGAGGGCGGCCGCCGCGGGTAGGAGGAAGCAGGCCGCGGCGCACACGGCGAGGACCGGGGTGACGCCGAAGGCGTCGATGGCCGGGGCGATGAGGGCGAGGCCCAGCGGGGCGAGTCCGTAGGACAGGAGGAAGTCCAGCGAGGAGACGCGGGCGAGCTTGTCCGGGGCGACCTCGCGCTGGGTGGCCGTGAACCAGGGCACGTTGAACAGCTCGATCCCGATACCGGCCACGACGTAGGCCGCGATCACCACGGCCGGGTGGACCGGCAGCATCAGGCTGAGCGGCGCGAACCCGTAGACGGCCAGTCCGGCGAAGGCGCTCCAGCCCGGGGAGCGGGGCCGGCGGCGGGCGGCGACCAGGGCGCCGCCGAGCGCGCCCACGGTGTAGGCGGTCATGGCCGCGGCCAGTACCCACTCGGTGCCGTAGCGGTCGCGGCTGATGAGGGGCAGGGCGACGCTGGTCGCGGAGTAGCCCAGCGCTATCACGGTGGTCAGGGCGCCGAGTCCGGCGAGGAACCAGGGGTGCCGGCGGGCCTCGCGTATCCCGTCGACGAACTCCGCGCGCAACGAGGCGCGCGGGGCGGGGGCGGCTCCCGGTGCGGCCGCCGCGGCGCCCCGGCCCGGCAGCAGGGCCGCGACCAGCCAGAGCAGGCCGATCCCCAGCAGCAGCGTCCCCACGTCGACGAACGCGGCGAGCAGTGCGGTCAGGGTGGGGCCCGCCAGCGTGGAGGCCCGTACCGCCACGGTCATGGCGGCATTGGCCTGCTGCCTGCGGTCGGCGGCGACGACCTCGGCGGTGAGCGCCTGGAAGGCGGGGCGGCACGCGCCCTGCCCGGCGCCGGCGAGCGCGGCGGCGAGGGTCATCAGGACCAGTGACCGGCCGAGGCCGAGGGCCAGGAGCGGGGCCGCGACGGCGGCCGCGAGGGCGGACCAGAGCACGACGGCCCGGCGCGAGTGCCGGTCGGCCAGCACCCCGCCGACGGCGACGGCGACGAGGAAGCCGGCGGTGCGTGCCGCGAGGACCAGGCCCAGCCCGGCCGCGCCGAGTTCCCGGTGCAGGACCGCGAGCCCCAGGACGAAGGGCAGCGCCCAGGTCGCGAGTCCGGAGGCGGTGGTGCCCGCCCACAGGCGCAGGAAGGCGGTGTCGCGCAGGACGGAACGGGCGGGCGGTGGACCGGTCCTGGGCGTCGCGGGCAGGGGTGTGGTCGCCACGGTGTGGTGCTCCTCTTCGTCGGTGGATGCCGGATCGCGGGTTCGGAAAACCCGGACCCGGGGGTGTTAATGAAAACGATAACCATTACAGTACCCTTCGAACGTGGCACTCCTGCCCGGTGCACGACGACACCCCTACTCCTTCCAGACCGGAGAACCCATGCGCCACCGCGCCCGATTCGGCATTCCCCTCACCCTCGTCCTGGCCCTCGCGACCGCGGGCTGCGCGACGACCACCACCGCCGTCGACGACCGCGCGGCGGCCGGCGCCCCGGCCGCATTCAGCAGTTGCGGGCGGCAGCTCTCCTTCGACCGGCCCCCCGAGCGCGCCGTCACCCTGGACCAGACCTCGACCGAGACCCTGCTGGAACTGGGGCTCCAGGAACGGATGGCCGGGACGGCCAACCTGAAGACGAAGATCCCCGCGCAGTACCAGGAGGCGTACGCCAAGGTCCCGGTCATCGCCCCCAAGCTCGCCACCGGCGAGCAACTGCGATCCGCCACACCCGACTTCGTGATCGGCGGCTCCACCGACCTCTACACGAAGGACCGGGCCGGCACCCGCGAGGAGCTGGCGGCCCTGGGGGTCCCCACCTTCGTCAGCGCCGTGGACTGCCCGCAGCAGAACGAGGCCGGCAAATCCCCCTTCGAACTGCTCTTCTCCGACTACGAGCGGCTCGGCAGGGCCTTCGGCAGCGAGGAGCGGGCGGGCGAGCTCGCCCGGGAGCAGCGCGCCGCCGTCGCCAAGGCCGGTGAGAACGCGTCCAAGGCCGTCGGCCAGGGCGGCAAGCGGCCCACCGTCGTGTACCTCTACTCGGTCTTCAACGGCATGCCGTACGTCGCGGGCCGGACCGGACTGCCCAGTGAAATGAGCCGGATCGTCGGCGCACAGAACGCCTTCGACGACGTGGACGAGGACTGGCCGGAGGTCTCCTGGGAGGAGGTCGCCAGGCGGAACCCGGACTTCATCGTGATCGGCGACCTGTCCGAGCGCGGCCGGCCGGGCGACAGCGCCGCCGAGAAGCGCGACACCATGGCCGCGGACCCCGTGGTCTCCCGGCTGGCGGCGGTGCGCGAGAACCGGATCGTCGAGGTGCCGGGCATCGAACTCGACCCCTCCGTACGCTCCGTGCACGCCCTGGGGCTGCTGGCGGCCGCGATGAAGGACCTCGGGTATGTCCGCTGACCCGGCGGCTGCCGTGGACCTGCTGCTGCCGGCCGCCCGCGGAGTCCGGGTCGACGCGCCCTCGCCGCCGACCCGGACCGGGCGGACCGGGGCCCCGGCCCGGGCGGGGCTGTTCCTCGCGGGGGTGCTCGTACTGGCCGCCTCGGTGGCGGCCGGGACCCGTATCGGCACCGCCGACGTGGGATGGTCCGACCTCGGCCGGGCGCTCGGGGCCCGGCTGGGCCTGGGCACCGAACCGCTGCCGCCGCTGCTGGACTCGCTCGTCTGGGACCTGCGGCTGCCGCGGGTCCTGATGGCCGCCCTGGTCGGTGCCTCGCTCGCGGTCTGCGGCACCGTGCTCCAGGCCGTCACCCGCAACGCGCTGGCCGACCCGTACCTGCTCGGGGTGTCCTCGGGCGCCTCGGCCGGGGCCGTCGCCGTGGCCGTCCTGCCCCTGTCCGGGCTCGGCGCCGGACCGCTCGGAATCACGGGCGGCGCCCTGGTCGGCGCCCTGCTCTCCTTCGGCCTGCTGCTGGCGCTGCTGCGGCGGACCGGCCTGGACTCGGTCCGCATCACCTTGACCGGCGTGGTCGTCGGGCAGCTGTTCACCGCCCTGACCTCGCTCGTCCTCATGGCATCGGCCGACGCCGACACCACGCGCGCCCTCACCCACTGGCTGCTGGGCTCGATGGCCCCGGCCCGCTGGGACTCCGTCGTGGTCTGCGCGATCGTCACCCCGCTCGGGCTGGCGGCCGCCTGGCTGTGCGCGAACGCCCTCGACGGCCTCGCGTTCGGCGCCGACACCGCCGCCTCCCTGGGGATCGGCGTACGGCGCACCCGGATGCTGCTGCTCGTGGTGACGGCCGTGCTGACCTCGGTGGCCGTGGCCACGGTCGGCGCCATCGGGTTCGTCGGGCTGATCGTCCCGCACGGGGTGCGCTTCCTCGCCGGTCCCCTGCACCGGGTGCTGCTGCCCCACGCGGCGCTCGCGGGCGCGGTGTTCCTCGTGTGGACCGACGCCCTGGCGCGCGTGGCCTTCGCACCGCGCGAGGTACCCGTCGGCGTGATCACCGCGCTGCTCGGCGTACCGCTGTTCCTCCTCGTCCTGCGCAGGAGGGGTGAGCTGTGAGGATCACCGCCGAAGGACTGAGCTGGTCGGCCTCGGGCACACCCGTCGTCCGCGGGGTCGGCCTGGACATCGCGCCGGGCGAGACGGTCGGGCTGCTGGGCCCCAACGGCTCGGGCAAGTCCTCGCTGTTGCGCTGCCTGGCCGGGCTGCGCGTGCCCGACGCGGGCACGGTGCGCTACGACGGACAGCCCGTACGGGACTGGAGCGCCCGCCGGATCGCCCGCCGGATCGCCTTCGTGGAGCAGGACTCCGGATTCGACACCGACCTCGGCGTCGCCGACGTCGTGGGGCTGGGGCGGACCCCCTTCCGCGACCGCTGGCGCGGACCGGACGCCACCGACCGGGCGGTCGTCGCCGCCGCACTGGACCGGGTGGGGCTCACCGCCCTCGCCGGACGGTCCTGGAGGACGCTGTCCGGCGGCGAGCGGCAGCGCACCCACATCGCCCGCGCGCTCGCCCAGCAGCCGTACGGCCTGCTCCTCGACGAGCCCACCAACCATCTCGACGTCAAGCACCAGTTGGAGCTCATGGAGCTGCTCGCCGGCACCGGGCAGACGGTACTGGTCGCCCTGCACGACCTCACCCTGGCCGCCCGCTACTGCGACCGGCTGCTGCTCATGGACCGGGGCCGCCTGATCGCCGCCGGCGCCCCCGCCGCCGTCCTGACGGCCGGGCACCTCGCCCGGATCTTCGACGTGGACGCCGAACTGGCCACCGACTCCCGCGGGCGCCCCACGGTCTCCTACCGCGGGCCGCTGCGCGCCCCTGCATCCGCTCGCGCAGCCGATGCCGCTCCCGCACTCACCTCCGTACCCGAACAAGGAACGTCATGACGCCCCAGACAGCCACGCCGCCCATGCCCGCACCGACCGTCGATGCCCTCATCGCCGCCGTACTGGCCGGTGAACACGGCCCGCTGCCCGCCGAGTCCGTGGCGACCAGCGTGTTCTGGATCCACCACGGCACCCGGCTGGCAGGCGGCCACACCACCTACCTCAACCAGTACGTCCTGGTGCGTCTCGGCGCCTCCTTCGGAGGCTGCGCCTTCGAAGCCGGCGAGATCGACCCGTCGATCTGCCGGGACTCCTCGGGCGTCCCGCTCGACGTCCTGCTGCGCGAGGCGCCGCGCCCGCTGCGGATCGCCGCCCTCGACGCGTACCTGTCCGGGCAGCGGCCGCACCGCGACGCCGGAGCGGAGCCGGTGATCCTCCCCGCCGGTACCCCCGAAGTGCGGGCCGCGGCGCGCGACGCGGCCATCGCCGGACTGCTGGACATCGACGCGGGCGCGCGGGTCGGCCTCATCGGCGTGGTCGACCCGCTGGTCGCGGCCATCCGCGAGCGCGGCGGCGAACCGCTGCCGTGCGACTTCAACCTCAGGGCCACCCGGTGGGGCGATCCCGTGACCACCGACATGCACGAGGTGCTGGAGCGCGCCGACGCCGTCGTCGCCACCGGCATGACCCTCGGGAACGGCTCCTTCGACACCGTCCTGGGCCGGTGCCGCGCCCGGGGGATCCCGCTGGTCGTCTACGCGCAGAGCGGCAGCGCGGTGGCCCGGGCCTTCCTCGGCTCCGGGGTGACCGCCCTGTCCGCGGAACCCTTTCCCTTCTCCCAGTTCAGCGCCGACCCGACGACCCTCTACCGCTACCGGACGGCGGGGCGGCCGTGACCGCGCCCACCGCACACCACGGGGCGGGGCACGGGGCGGGACACGGTCCGGGGCACAGCGCGGGGTACGGCGCGGGGCAGGCCTCCTGCCACCACGGCGAGATCCTCCAGGGCGTCTTCCTCGACGCCGCCGGGCGCCGGTGCGCCGGCCTGGTCACCCTGCCGATGACCGGACCGGCCAGCCGGGCCGAGTTCACCCGCCGCCCCGGCACCCCGCCGGAACAGCTCACCGTCCTGCCGGGCGACCGTACGAAGGCCGCCCGCGCGGCGGTCCTCGCCGTCGAGGAGTGCGCGCTGCGGCGCCGGGAGCCGCCCTGCGGAGGGGAGTTGCGGATCACCGGCGACATCCCGGTGGGCCTGGGCATGGGCAGCTCCACCAGCGATGTCATCGCCGTCGTACGGGCGGTCGCGGACTCCTACGGGATGCGGCTGGCGCCCGGCACCGTCGCCCGGCTGGCGGTGCGCGCCGAACAGGCCTGCGACCCGCTGATGCTCGACGCCCGCCCGGTGCTCTTCGCCCAGCGGGAGGGACGGGTCCTGGAGGTCCTCGGCGCCTGCCTGCCACCCCTCGTCGTGGTGGGCTGCGCCCTCGGCAAAGGCGCGCCGGTGGACACCCTCTCCCTGCCGGTCCGCGCGTACGACGACAGCGACGTACGTGCCTTCGAGCGGCTGCGCGCCCTGCTGCGGCGGGCTGTGGCCACGGCTGACGCGGCCCTGCTGGGCCGGGTCGCGAGCGCCAGCGCACGACGGGGACAACAGGTGCTGTGCCACCCGGAGTTCGACACGCTCACCGACATCGCCCGGCGGCTCGGGGCCGTGGGGGTGCAGATCGCGCACAGCGGCGCGGTGGCCGGCCTGCTCCTCGATCCGGCGGCCCGCGGGCTGCGCCACCGGATCCGTGACTGCGTACGGGCCCTGGACAGCAACGGCATCACGGTCACCCGTGTCTTCACGACCCTCTCTCCCCTCCCGACGACCAAGGAGTTCCCGAGTGGACCAGCACATCGCGGAGGCCATCGGCCGGCCGGACCTGATACGCCTCGACGACCGGCTCATCTGCCTGCGCTTTGAGAGCATGAAGGTCGCCTCCGCCCTCGCCGCCGTCCGCCACCTGCTCGACACCGGGGTCGTGCGGCGCGGGGACACCCTGCTGGACAGCTCCAGCGGGATCTACGCCCATGCTCTCGCCCTGGCCTGCCACCGGCACGGCATGCGCTGCCACATCGTCGGCTCGACGACCGTCGATCACACGCTGCGCGTCCAGCTCGCCCTCCTCGGCGCGACGCTGGAGCAGATGGAGCCCTGCAGCGACCTGAAGCTGGACCAGAAGCGGCGGGTCGAGCGCATCCACGAGATCCTCGCCGAGCACCCCGAATACCACTGGATGCGCCAGTACCACGACGACATCCACTACCTGGGCTACCGCGCCGTGGCCGAGCAGATCCGCAGGTCCACGGGCGAGGAGCGCCTCACCATCGTCGGAGGGGTCGGCTCGGGCGCCTCCACCGGGGCCCTCGCCCGCTACCTCCGGGAGGACTCCCCCGACGTCGGGCTCGTCGGCGTGCAGCCCTTCGGCAGTGTCACCTTCGGCGCGGAGCACGTCGCCGACCCCGAGATCATCATCGCCGGGATCGGCAGCTCCATCCCCTTCGGGAACGTCGGCCACGCGTCGTACGACACGCTGCACTGGATCTCCTTCGACGCCGCGCTGGCGGGCAGCGTCGATCTGCTGCGGCGGCACGCGGTGTTCGCCGGTCTGTCCACCGGGGCCGGCTACCTCGCCGCGCGCTGGGAACGGTCCCGGGCCCCGGAACGTACGGTCCTGTTCATCGCCGCCGACACCGGGCACCGCTACGTGGACAGCGTGTACGCCCGCCACCGCGAGGCGGCCGCCGTCGACTCCCTGGCTCCGCTCCCGGTCACGTCCCCGGCCGAACTGGCGCTCCCCTGGTCCCGGATGTGCTGGAACCGGGCCGCGGGCGCGGAGCCGGTCTCAGCGAGGCAGTGTGACCAGCCCCATTTCGTAGGCGGTGATCACGAGCTGGACCCGGTCCCGGGCGCCCAGCTTGGTGAGCAGCCGTGAGACGTGCGACTTGGCGGTGGCCACCGTGATGAAGAGGTCCTCCGCGATCTCGGTGTTCGACCTGCCGCGTCCGACCAGGGTCAGCACTTCCCTTTCCCGTTCGGTGATGCCCTCGACCGGCCGCGGGGGACGCGCAGGAACGACTTCGGGGCGCCCGACGAAATCGGCGATCAGACGGCGCGTCACACCCGGTGCGATCAGTGCGTCGCCGGCGGCGACCACGCGGACCGCCGCGAGGATGTCGTCCAGCGCCATGTCCTTGACCATGAAGCCGCTCGCGCCGGCCCGGAGCGCGCCGTAGACATAGTCGTCCTCGTCGAATGTGGTCAGGACGAGGACGCGGGTCGTCGCGGGACCGGCCATGATCAGGCGGGTGGCCTCGATCCCGTCCATGCCGGGCATCCGGATGTCCATCACCACGACGTCGGGGCTGACATCTTGGACCAGCCGGACCGCCTCGGCACCGGTGCGGGCCTCGCCGACGACCTCCAGGTCGGGATGGTCGGCCATGAGTACGCGCAGACCGGACCGCACCAGCGGCTGGTCATCGGCGAGCACCACTCGTACGGTCATCGGGCCTCCACCGGAACTCCGACGGGTGCGGGCAGCGGCAGCCTGGCCGCGACCCGGAAGCCGCCCTCGGCCCACGGTCCGGCGCTGAGGTGACCACCCAGCAGGGCGACCCGCTCCCGCATCCCGATGATGCCGAAACCGCGGGCCGAGCTGTCCCCGGTGGCGCCGCGCCCGTCGTCGACGACCTCCACGGACAGTTCCTCGTCCCCGTGGTCGATGGCCACCCGGCAACGCCCGGTGCCCGCGTGACGGACCACGTTGGTCAGCGCCTCCTGCACGATCCGGTAGGCGGACAGGTCGATGTCGGCCGGCAGGGGACGCTGCTTCCCGGTGCGGCGCACGTCGACGCGTACCCCTGCGTCCGCGGTCGCTGCCGCCAGCCGTTCGACGTCCGCCAGCCCCGGCGAGGGCGCGAGCGGTGACGGCTCCGATCCGGTGGCGCCCTGGTCGGCCTGACGGAGCGACACCAGCGTGCGACGAAGACCCGACAGGGTCTCCCTGCTGGTGGCCTCGATGGCGCGCAGGGCCTCGCGGGCCTCCGCCGGCTGGGTCTGGATGACCCGGCTGCCCACACCGGCCTGGATGGCGATGATGCCGATGCTGTGCGCGACCATGTCGTGCAGCTCCCTTGCGATCCGCAGCCTTTCGGCGGTCACGGCCTCGGCCACCTCCTGTGAACGCAGCGCCGCCACGTGCTCACGGCGCTCGCGGCTCAGCAGACCGACCGTGCAGGACGCGGCCGTCGCCAAGAGGGCGATCACGACGTTGACGATCAAGTTGTCCCCGTGCGCGAAGACTGCGATGACCAGGAGCTGCACGGAGCAGGACACGGTTACGGCGACGAGCGAGGCTCGCCGGGTGCAGGTGACGACGATGAAGCCCAGGACGAGGTCCACAGCCAGGAACGACAGGAACTGCCCCTGATACCCCGCCGACAGGTCCGCATGGACGGAGCTCGGGGTGCCCACCACCACGGCGGTGGATCCGATGATCGTCATGGCCAGAGCCAGCAGCGGCGTCCGTCGTACCACGCCGACGAGCAGGCTCACGGCCAGCAGCGACCCGACCCCGTGGGCCGTGCCCGAGGCCCGCGGCGCGCCACCCACCAGCAGACCCGCCATGAGCAGGTAGGAGGCACCCCCCGCCCAGGCCACGGCCTTCGTTCTCGTCATCGGCGGCGTGCCCCGGACCGGGGAACAAGGCCGCGGTACGCAGGACGCGCAGGCAGCGGAATGATCGTTATGAGGTCCACACCGCGAGACTAACCGGCCCACCGCCCGCGCGGTATTGGCCCCGGGACGTACGCCCACGGGCCAACCCTGCCGCGCGATTGCCTCCCACGGCCCCATGCCCGGCCGGGGTCCTCCCGGCAGTGTGGATGCCGTGATCGAAGTCAACGAACTCACCAAGCGCTACGGCGGCAAGACGGCCGTCGACCATCTGTCCTTCACCGTGCGGCCGGGTCAGGTCACCGGATTCCTCGGCCCCAACGGAGCCGGCAAGTCCACCACCCTGCGGATGATCCTCGGCCTGGATGCGCCCACCACCGGCTCCGCCACCGTCAGCGGCGTCCCCTTCCACCAGCACGCGCGGGGACTGCGGCACGTCGGCGCCCTCCTCGACGCCGGACAGGTCCACGGCGGCCGCCGCGCCGCCGCCCACCTGTCCGCCCTGGCCCGCAGCAACGGCATCCCGCGGCGCCGGGTGGACGAGGTGCTCCAGGAAGTCGGGCTGGCCGAGGCGGCGAGCCGTCGCATCGGCGGTTTCTCCCTCGGCATGAAGCAGCGGCTGGGGATCGCCACGGCCCTGCTCGGCGACCCGCCCGTGCTCATGTTCGACGAGCCGATCAACGGCATGGACCCGGAGGGCGTGCTCTGGGTACGCCGGCTCTTCCGGCGTCTGGCCGCCGAGGGACGAACCGTCTTCCTCTCCAGCCACCTCATGTCGGAAATGGAGAACACCGCCGACCAGCTCGTCGTCATCGGCCGGGGTCGCCTCATCGCCGCCGAGTCGGTACGGGACTTCGCGGCACGCGGAACCCGTCGCAGCGTCGTGGTGGCGACACCACAGGCCGCCGAGCTGACAGCCCTGCTGACCGCGGCGGGCGCAACGGTCGAACCGGAAGGCTCGGCGGGCAGCGAGAAACTCGCCGTGACCGGACTCCCGGCAGACCGGATCGGAGCGCTCGCCTTCGAGAACCGGATCCGGCTGGACGAACTGAGCACCCACGCAGCCTCGTTGGAGGCGGCCTTCATGGAACTCACCGCCGACAGTGTCGAATACCAGGCAGGACAGCCCCGATGACCACACTCGCCCCTGTCCCCCCGACCACCCCGGTCACCGGGCCTCCCACCCGCTTCCGCGACCTGCTCGCCTCCGAGTGGATCAAGATGCGGTCCCTGCGCTCCACACCATGGACGATCGCACTCACCATCGTGTTCGTCATCGGGTCCTCCGCCGTGGCCACACTCGCGGACAGCGCCGCCCGCTCCGGCCCCGCTGACTTCCTGCCCTACGACGCCTATCCGCCGGCCGGCTACTGGACGCTGATGCTCGTCGCCGGCAGCATCGGCGCGCTCACCGTCGTGAGCGAGTACAGCAGCGGCCTGATCCGCACCACCACCGTGGCCGTGCCCGCCCGCGGCTCGGTGGTCCTGGCCAAGGCGGCCGTCACCGCCACGCTGTGGACCGCGGTCGGCGCGGTCATCTCCACCGGTTCCTTCCTGGTCTCCCAGGCCGTCCTGAGCGGGCGGCACTCTGGGGTCCCGCTCACCCACCCCGGGGTGTTCCGGGCGCTGGTGGCATCCGCGCTGCTGGCCCCGGTCTGCGCCCTGATCGGTCTGGGCCTCGGCGTCCTGCTCCGCCACAGCGCCGCAACCATGCTCGCCTGCGTCTTCACCCTGCTCATGCTGCCCCCCATGTTCACGGAGAACGATCGCTGGTCGGCGGCCGTCAACCACGCGATGGTGTCGACCGCCTGGAAGCGCCTGGTCCAGAACTGGGACCCGGACCCCGGATCCCTGGGACACGCCGCCACGGTCCCCGGCTCCTGGATCGTGTACGCACTCTGGCCACTGCTCGCGGTCGCGCTCGCCGTGCTCGTCGTGAGGCACCGCGATGTGTGAGCATGCCTCTGCGAGAGACCCGGAGGCGCGGACCGGGCAGGTGACAGGGCGCTGCAGGGGGACGGTGTCGTCCGGTCAGCCGCTGGGGGTGCCCAGGCGTACCACCTGGGGAGTGTGGAGGCTCTTCCGGTTGCCGGTCTGAGGGTCGATGCGAAAGACGCCGCTGGCTCCTTCGATGACGTTGGTGACGTCGAAGAGGTAGAGCTGCGCTCTGACCGCATAAACGGTGGGCGGCGTCTGGGGCGGGTCGACGGCGTTGCGGATGGCCAGGATCGCGGTGCCGGTCGCGTCGTGGGCCATGACTGCCCATCCGCTGGCCAGGTGGCCTGTGTCGAACTTCTGATCGTGGTGGACGCGACCGAAGTCGTCGGCGAAGGCCTGGTAGAGGCCTCGGTCGGGGTTGGTGTTGTCACCGAGCTGGCTGGGATCGGCGAGCGGGACGTAAAGGACTGAAATGGGTGCATCGGGGTCGTTCAGGGCAGGCAGCTTGCGATCCAGAGTGGCCGCGTCGGAGCCCGTGACCACGGTGATCGGGATGGTGCGGCACTGCCGCTGGCGCAACTTCTCGAGGAAGGTGGGCAGGAAGGTCGCGCGCCCTGCGTAGACCACCACGTCGGGTGTGACCTTGCCGCAGAGGTTCTTGCTGATGGTGCCGAGGCTGGTCTGCGCGGCGCCGCCTCGAACGTCGAAGTTGAAGGAGATACTTCCGGCCTGCAGGTAGGGAAGGAGCCCGGTTGCCGGGTTCTGGGCTGCCTTTGCGATGGAGTTCGTGTAGAAGTCGGGGGTTCCGGCGGGAGTGGTCGGGGCGGTCACAAGGGCGGCGGTCTTCAGCTCCGGACGCTTGCGGAGTTCCTGACTGATCGCCTGCAGCTGTGCGCTGGAGTTGGCTGCGACACGTACCAGACCCTCGATCCTGGCTCCGGTGTCGATACTTCCGGTGGTATCGAATCCGTCTGCGGTGATGACGTCGCCGACCATCGGGATGGAGGCTGCCGACAGTGACCGTGCGGCATCGATCGACTCCTGCTGGCTCAGGCCCATCCCGGTCACCGCGACGAGCGGGCCCGCTGCGCCGGGCGCACTGCTCATCGTCTTGAGCTGGTCGACGACTCCATGCCAATGCGTTTCGTCCGAGCCCATGTTGGCCAGCACCAGCCGAATCTTGGGGTAGACGTCGCCCTTGTTCGCCTTGAGCACTGCGATGAGGGCTCCCTCGATCTGGTGCACGGCGCGGTCGCCGGTCAGGCTGCCCGGGCCCTGGGTCAGCGGCCCCATCAGCGCCACGGTGACATAGCCGTCGGTCTTCTCCACGGCCGTGTTCTCGGCGTTGAGCACGGCCAATGCCGGCTCGAGCCCGGGACCGAAGACGCCTGGCCCGTCACTGCCGTCGGTGATCCCCACACACACGTCGGACGCAGTCGTCAGGGCCTGGTTCGTGGTGCCGCAATGAGCCTTGCGAAACTGCGCGTCCACTTTCCGCTGATTCTCGAGATTCTCAAGATCCTCAGCCACCCTCCCCCGCTCTACGTACCACCACCAGCCACCCGCGATCAAAGCGAGCACCGACACCAACGCGATCACCACCATTAGCCAGCGCGGAAGCCTGAGCCAGAAGCTCCGCCCCGCACCTGATCGTGCCGACACTGCGGATACCTGCGCCGAGACCGGCGACTCGGAGGGCTCCGCGCAAACCGGGCTTCCAGCCCGGTCGGTTGCAGGACGGCCATCCGCTGGATCAGGCCCCTGCACAGGGACCTTGGGGCGCCGGTCCTCCGGGGGCGCATCTGCGTCCGCCGCCGAGCCGGCCGGAGAACCGCCCTGGGACGGGGCCGTGGCCCGCTGGCGCTTGCTCTCCCACTGGGCGCGCCGCTGGGCCAGCTTGACGTCCTGCCAGGACCCGCGCCACTCCTTGACGAGGGCGGAGTCGGCGCGAAACTTTACGGCGGTCGGCTTGTCCAGGCCGCTGGGGGTGGTGACGACCCGGACGAACTCGAGGAGCGACTCCAGGGAGGGCAGGCGCTTGCCGGAGAGCATCTCGGTCACGCCGGTGGTGGTCAGGCGCGGCTGCACGGAGGCGGCGGCGACCGTCGCGTAGGAGGGGGAACCGCCGGAAATGTGGAGCAGGTTCAGCTTCTCGGCGAAGGCAGCCAGCGCTGCCTCGTACGCCTCGACCGCCTCGCTGTCCCGCGGCTCGACCCCGGATTCTTCGGCTGCCATCCAACCCCCTGCCAGTACGGAAAGGCCACGCTAGAGGGCGGTGAGACCGTACGTATGCGGAATGCTCCGAACGGTTACGAACGCCTCGGCCCGTCCGGAACCGGACCGGTCTCCATCGGCCGAAACGCAATGACGTCCGGGTCCGGGCGGGCCCGTACGGATCACTGGGAACCCGGCAGAAGACGCGCTCTCCTGGAGTCATGACCGACACCGGCACCACCCCGCAGACACCCGACCCCGACCGGCCCCCCGCCGCCCGCGAACCGGAACTGGAGACCAGGCGGCACCGCACCCCCGATGCCGTGGTCCTGGTCGCGCTCCTCGCGACCTGCGCCGGCACCTATCTCACCGTCGGCGAAGCCGGATTCGCCGGAGTCATCAGCGCCGTCGCCGCCCTCTACGGCACCTGGCGAGCACGCCGCTGAATCCGGCGAGCGAGCGGACCCCAGCCGGTCGCCCCACGGCCCGCCAGCGCGTCGGGGACCGTCAGCAGGTCGCCCGGACGGCCCGTGCGCACCCCGGGCAGTGGCGGCTGCGGCTGCCATCCGGCAGTCGCCGGTATGCGCCCGCTCCGGGTTGCGGCGTACGCCTCCGGCGCGGGCGGCAGGGAAGGCCGGCCCGCCCGGCGGCAAGGTTGCCGGCGGGCCGCGTAGGCCGCTTGTCCCCACGACCCGCCCGTCCTGCCGCAGCAGGTTGCGGTACGGGAAGTCGCCGTGCGTCCAGCTGTGGGGCCCGGCCGGGACCTCGCCCTTCGGCCCGGCAGCGGCGTACCGCGCCAGGAGGCCGCGCCGGTGGTGGAGGGCCTCGTGGCGTCGCGCCAGAAGGACGCCGAGATCGCGCGCCTGGGCAAGGGTGAGGTCGGTCCCCTGGACGTGCTCACCCTCGACCCAGGGCAGCACGCAGTAGCCATGGCCGCCGATCTCCGCCACCGGATCGCCGCCGCGGGTGCCCAGCCGGTCAGGCGTGGTTGACCGGGAGGACGTCCGGGGAGAGGGAGCCGGCATGGGCCGCGGCCGAGGTCATGCGGCGCAGGTGGTGGCGGCGGCAGAGCACCTCGTAGCCGATCTCCTCCGCCGGGCGGTTCACATCGCCCACGACGACCTGGGCGCCCTCGACGACCATCTCCCCGCCCACCGTACGGGCGTTGTGCGTGGCACGGGCGCCGCACCAGCACAGCGCCTCCACCTGGAGCTGTTCGAGGCGGTCCGCCAGCTCGATCAGTCGCTGCGAGCCCGGGAACAGCTTCGTGCGGAAGTCGGTGGTGATGCCGAAGGCGAACACGTCCAGGCCGAGGTCGTCGACGACACGGGCCAGCTGGTCGATCTGCTCGGGAGCCAGGAACTGCGCCTCGTCCACGATCACGTAGTCCGCCTTGCCGCCCTTGGACAACTGCGCGACCAAATACGCGTACAGGTCCATGTCCTCCGGCGCCTCGACCGCCTCCGTCACCAGCCCCAGGCGCGAGGACAGCTTGCCCTCACCCGCCCGGTCGTCCCGCGTGAAGATGACTCCCTGCAGGCCCCGGGCGTCACGGTTGTGGGCGATCTGGAGCGCCAGGGTGCTCTTTCCGCAGTCCATCGTTCCGGAGAAGAACACCAGCTCGGGCATGGGAAGTACGGACCTTTCGGGTCGTGGGCAGGTGGTGGGTGAGGGATGAAGGGTGAGGCGTCAGGTGCGGATTTCGAGGAGCGGGACGAGCTGCTCCGCGGCGGTCATCGAGCCGTGCATTCCGGCGAGCGCGGACTCGTTCGGCTCGTTGCGCGAGGCGGTGATCGCGGCATCGGTCTGGGCGGCCGCGACCACGTCGCCGATACGGCCGAGCACGCGCTCGTCGCACTCCCCCGGCACGCCGAACCAGCCCAGCTCCAGGGCCTCTTCGCGGCTCGCGACCCAGAACCGGTCGCCGAGCACCTCGCGCCACACGGTCAGTACGTCGGCCTGCGCGCCCGGCACCGCGTACACGTGCCGGGCCCGGCCCTCGCCGCCCAGCAGGGCGACGCCGGCGCTCAGTTCCCAGTCCTCGTCGAAGTCGATCCGGGAGTCCTCGTCGAAGGGGACGTCGACCATGCCGTGGTCCGCGGTGACGTAGAGGGCGGTGCGCGCCGGAAGCTGCTCGGCGAGCCGCTGGACGAGCCGGTCCACGTACATCAGCTGGCCACGCCAGGCGTCGGAGTCCACTCCATGGCGGTGTCCGGCCCCGTCGAGCTCGCTGTAGTACGTGTAGACGAGCGAGCGGTCACCGGCCGCGAGGCGCTCGGCCGCCAGGTCCATCCGCTCCTCGCCGGTCATCCGGCCGAGGAAGGTGCCGCCGCTGAGCGCGACCTTGGTGAGCGGGGTGGTCTGGAAGGCGGGCGAGGACACCTGGGCGGTCGCCACGCCTGCCTTGTCGGCCTGCTGGAAGACGGTCGGGTACGGCTGCCAGGGCTTCGGCGCGGTCCACGGGTGCCAGCGGAGCTGGTTCATCAGCTCGCCGGTGGCCGGGTTGCGCACGGCGTAGCCGGGCAGGCCGTGGCGGGCCGGCGGCAGCCCCGTGCCCACGGAGGCCAGCGAGGTGGCGGTGGTCGCCGGGAAGCCCGCGGTGATCGGGCGGCCGGTGCCGCCGCGCGAGCTGCCGAGGAGGGAGGTGAGGTACGGGGCCTCGTCCGGGTGGGCCTTGATCTGCTCCCAGCCCATGCCGTCGACCAGGAACACGCAGTTCCGGTCGGCCGGGGTCAGCTCCGTGATGGCGGCCGTGAAACCGGGGACGCCCTGGCCGGCCACGAGCGTGGGCAGCAGGTCGGCGAGCGACCCGGTGCCGTACTCCGGGACGGGGGCACCGGCCAGGTCCAGCAGCTCCGGCTCGGGCCACTCCTGCGCCGCGGAAAACGCCATCAGCGGGCGGGGGTGGAGGTCGCAGCCGTTGCCTCGGAGAGTGCCTGCGCGAAGACCAGGGTCTGGCGCACCGCCTCCGGGCCGTCGCCGGCCTCGCTGACGCGCAGGCTGAGGTCGTCGGCGGTGGAGTTGCCGGTGTAGCCGTGGTCGGAGTCGCAGTTCGGGTCGCCGCAGGCGGCCGGCTCCAGGTCGATCCGGGAGACCGCGCCCCAGCCGATGGTCAGGACGACCTCACGGGGCAGCGTGCCGGGGGTGTAGGACTCCGGGTTGGCGACGACGCGGCTGAGCACCACGGAGGAGATGCTGGACAGCTTGACCGACTCGGTGGAGGTGGTCGCGTACGGGGAGGGGGACCCGGCGTCGGCGGCCTGCTCGTCGGTGTGGCTGACGATGAACCGGTTACCGGTCAGGACCAGCACCGTGACGTGGCGGCGCACCTCGTTGGAGTCGAAGGTCGTCTCCTGGTGGACCAGGTACGACGAAATCGGCTCGCCGCCCACCGCGGCCTCCACGGCCTCGGCCACGAGGGCCGGGTAGTAGCCGCTGCGCTCGATCGCCGTGCGCAGCCCCTGGGTCGTCGTACCGGATTTCGCCATGGGGTCAATGGTAAGGCCCTTCGGGTGCCCTCCCACCGCGCCGTACCCGGTCAGTAACTGGGGAGGGTCCGCGGACCGAGATCACCGCGGGCGGGCGGGTGCGCGACACGGACGGTGGCACTGAGCACCGAGACGCCCTCCGCGGCGACCACGACGGGCTCCAGCAGGACGCCCGTCACCTCGGGATGGTCGTCGACGAGGCGGGAGAGCCGCAGGAGCAGGTCCTCCAGGGCGGGTGTGTCCACGGGGTCGCTGCCGCGCCAGCCGAACAGCAGGGGAGCCGTCCGGATGGACCGGATCAGTCCGGCGGCGTCCCGGTCGGTGGCCGGCACGAGCCGGTGCGCGGTGTCGCCGAGCAGCTCGGAGGCCACACCGGCGAGCCCGAAGGAGAGGACGGCGCCCGCGGCCGGGTCGATGACCGAGCGGACGACGGTGTCGACCCCGCGCGGCACCATGGCCTGCACCACGGGCTGGAGCTCGGCCGGCTTGCCGAGCGCGTCGGTGAGCTCCTCGTACGAGCGCCGCAGCTCGGCCTCGCTCGTGAGGTCGAGCCGTACGCCGCCGAGGTCCGCGCGGTGGCGCAGGTGGGGGGCGGTGGTCTTGAGCGCCACCGGGTAGCCCAGGACCCCGGCGGCCCGGACCGCCGCGTCGGCGCTCGGGGCGGGCAGGGTGGGCAGGACCCGGATCCCGTACCGCGCGAGCAGCTCGCGGGCGTCCCAGTCGGTCAGGGTCAGCACGGCCCCGGCGTCGACGTCCACCAGGAGTCCGGCCAGCTGCGCCGCGGCCCCGGCCTCGTCGATGTCCTCGTACTCGGGGACCTGCCCGGCGTCGGCGGTGGCCCGGCGCCACTGCCCGTACCGGACCGCTTCGGCGACGGCCTTGACCGCCCGCTCGGCGGCGGGGTAGCTGGGGATGCTGTCGCCCGCGGCGGACAGCGGGACCGCCGCCGGGGGTGCGGCGTCCGGGGCGGGGTCCGGGGCCGGGCCCCAGTTCCGGTAGGGGGCGGGCTGCGGGAGGCCCCGCACCGCGGAGAGTGCCTCGACGAGCTCGCCGAGCTCGACGTGCACCACCGCCACGGGCTTGCCGGGGTACTCGGCCACCGCGTCGCGCAGCGCGCCGGCCAGGTCGTCCGCGGGTGCGTCCTCGCTCACCCAGGGGATGGCCGTGACGACCACCGCGTCGCAGTCCTCGGAGCGCAGTGCGTCGGTGAGGGCGGCGCGGAAGTCCGCCGGTGAGGCGGCCGTCGTCAGGTCCAGCGGGGGCAGCGGCCGCAGGCCCTGGGTGAGGCAGGCGTCGTAGGTGAGGATCCCGAGGGATTCGGAGTTGCCGAGGATCGCGATCCGGGGCCCGGCGGGCAGTGGCTGCGCGGCGAGCAGGAGGCCGACGTCCACGAGCTCGGTGACCGTGTCGACGCGGATGACGCCGGCCTGCCGCAGCAGGGCGGAGACGGTGGCGTCCGGCAGCCTGGTGTCGGGGACGACGTGCCCGGCGGGGCTGTGGCGGCCGCCCTTGGCGACGACCACGGGCTTGACGGCCGCCGTCCGGCGGGCGAGGCGGGTGAACTTCCGCGGGTTGCCGAGGGTTTCGAGGTAGAGCAGCGCGACGTCGGTGGCCTCGTCGTCGTACCAGTACTGGAGGATGTCGTTGCCCGAGACGTCGGCCCGGTTCCCCGCGGAGACGAAGGAGGACAGGCCCTCGCCGCGCCGGAGCAGACCGGAGAGCAGGGCGATGCCGATGGCCCCGGACTGCGTGAACAGGCCGATGCGGCCGCGCGTCGGCATCGGGGCGGGGGTGAGGGAGGCGTTGAGCTCCACGTCCGGGGAGGTGTTGATCACCCCGTAGGCGTTCGGCCCGATGAGCCGCATCCCGTACGAGCGCACCTGCCGCACCAGTTCGCGCTGGCGGGCGAGTCCGGCCGGGCCGCTCTCGCCGTATCCGGCGGACAGGACGACGAGCCCCTGCACGCCGTGCTCGCCGCAGGCGGCCACCGCGTCGGGGACCCGGTCGGCCGGGACCGCGATCACCGCGAGGTCGACGGGGCCGCCGATGGCCTCGACCGTGCGGTAGGCCCGTACGCCGTCGAGCAGGTCGCGGGTGACGGCCTCGTTGACGGCGTAGAGGTGGCCGTGGAAGCCGCTGTCGCGCAGGTTCCGCAGTGCGGCCGCGCCCACGCCCGCGCCGGAACGGCTGACTCCGACCACGGCCACCGAGCCGGGGGCCAGCAGCCGCTGCACGGAGCGGGCCTCGGCGCGCTGTTCGCGGGCGCGCTGCACGGCGAGGGACTCGGCGGTGGGTTCGAGGTCGAGGGTGAGGTGGACGGAGCCGTCCTCGAAGCTGCGCTTCTGCTGGTAGCCGGCGTCCGTGAACACCTTGATCATCTTGGTGTTGGCGGGCAGCACCTCGGCGGCGAACCGCCGGATGCCGCGTTCCCGGGCCACCGCCCCGATGTGTTCGAGGAGGGTGGAGGCGACCCCGCGGCCCTGGTGGGCGTCCTGGACGAGGAAGGCGACCTCGGCCTCGTCGGCGGGTGCGGAGGCGGGCCGGCCGTCGGCGTCGATGCGGTCGTAGCGGACGGTGGCGATGAACTCCCCGCCGATGGTTGCGGCGAGGCCGACCCGGTCCACGTAGTCGTGGTGCGTGAAGCGGTGCACGTCGCGGTCGGAGAGGCGGGGGTAGGGAGCGAAGAAGCGGTAGTACTTCGACTCGTCCGAGACCTGCTCGTAGAAGCTGACGAGCCGGCCCGCGTCCTCGGTGGTGATGGGCCTGATCCGGGCGGTGCCGCCGTCACGGAGGACGACATCGGCTTCCCAGTGGGCCGGGTAGGAGGGGTCCGACTCGATGGTCATGGGCCTACCTTACGGCCGGATCGGGCCCGGCAGTGCGCGCGCGGCGCATGATGCATATCGGGACAAGTCAGTGCAAGCTGGGGAAGGTCGAACGGCGAAAAATTCAGGCCGAAGGTCGGTCCGAGCATTCCGGGCGTCGTGAGAGACTGGTCTAGACAACCGTAAGAACCTGAAGGGCATCACCATGGCAGAGCGCCGCGTCAACGTCGGCTGGGCCGAGGGCCTGCACGCTCGTCCCGCCTCGATCTTCGTCCGTGCGACGACCGCTTCCGGCGTCCCGGTGACCATCGCGAAGTCCGGCGGCGACCCCGTCAACGCCGCCTCCATGCTGGCGGTCCTGGGCCTGGGCGCCCAGGGCGGCGAGGAGATCGTCCTCGCCTCCGAGGCCGAGGGTGCGGACGCCGCGCTGGACCGCCTCGCGAAGCTGGTCGCCGAGGGTCTCGAGGAGCTCCCCGAGACCGTCTGACCCTTCGGGTTCGACCCCACCACGAAGCCGCGGCCCCCGGACGGGGACCGCGGCTTCGTCATTCCCGCGCCCTGACCGCCGCTCCCGGCAACGGCCCCGCCCGCACGGCTTCCCCTCCGGAATCGGAACGGGAAGAAACCGGCCCGGCGGCACGGAAAGGGTCTCGCCGAAATGCCGGGCGCACCGGCATTCAGCTCCGCAGGAATTCGGCACGGCACATTGCCTCGGGGCGGAAATCGACCGCCCACCGCGCAGCGAATTCGCGTGATTCCATCCTTTGTATACGGCTGCTGTTAATGCCGGCCGCTCGACATGTTTACGACAGGTTGCGAAGTCCTCACCGCCGGGCGGAGCCTCGGCCGGTGCGCCCCCGCCGCCCGGTCGGCATGGAGCACGGTCAGCGCTCGCGCCCGTTCGGCATCGCCGCGCGCCACCGCGTCCACGATCGCGCCGTGCTCCGCCCAGGACTCCACGGGCCGGGCCGGCGCCTCCACCACGTACATCCAGGCGATCTTGTGCCGCATCTGCGTGAGCATCGCGATCAGGCCGGGGCTGCCGGAGGCCTGTGCGAGCGTCTCGTGGAACCAGCCGCCCAGGGACCGCAGATCCTCCCCCTGGCCCCGCCTGGCCCGCTCCTGCCCCAGCCTGACCAGCCCCCGCAGCACCTTGAGGTGCGCGTCTGTGCGCCGCCGGGCGGCTCTGGCGGCGGCCAGCGGCTCCAGGAGCATCCGCACCTCCAGCAGGTCCGCGGCCTCCTGCTCGGTCGGCTCGGCCACGCAGGCCCCCGCGTGGCGCCGCGTGGTCACGAACCCTTCCGACTCCAGGGTCCGCAGGGCCTCGCGGACCGGGACGCGCGAGACCCCGTACCGGCGGGCCAGCACCTCCTCGGTCAGCCGGCCGCCCGGCTCGAACACCCCGGAGACGATGTCGTCGCGGATTGCTGTGCATACCGCGTGCGCAGGAATACGCAAGACAGGACCTCCGCCTATTTCCGACTGCCAGCCTCATTGCACGCCCAAGCGCGTGCTGCGACTCTATTGCAACACACGATAATTTCCGAGAGCGGCCGGAAATACGAAACATTTGCACAAGGGCGCAACACAAAGACCCCGGCTCGGGGAGCCGGGGTCTTCGGTGAAGCGGTGCGGGGCCGGGTCAGAGGCTGACGCCGTGCGAGCGCAGGTACGCGATCGGGTCGATGTCCGAGCCGTACTGCGAGCCGGTGCGGGCCTCGAAGTGCAGGTGCGGGCCGCTGGAGTTGCCGGTGGAGCCCGACAGACCGATCTGCTGGCCCGGGGTGACCTGCTGGCCGACGGAGACGCTCAGCGAGGACAGGTGGCCGTACTGCGTGAACGTGCCGTCGTTGTGCTTGATGACGACGTTGTTGCCGTACGCGCCGCCCCAGCCGGCCTCGACGACCGTGCCCACGCCCACCGCGTGCACCGAGGTGCCGGAGGAAGCGTGGAAGTCGATGCCCGTGTGGCTGCCGGAGGACCACATGCCGCCGCCCGCGTGGTACTGCGTGCTGACGTACGAGTCGGAGAGCGGGGCGACGAAGGTGTTGAGGCGCTTGCGCTCCTCCTCGCGGGCCGCACGCTCGGCGGCTTCGCGCTCGGCCTTCGCCTTGGCCTCGGCGAGGCGCTTGGCCTCCGCGGCCCGCTGCTTCGCGTCGGCCTCGGCCTGCGCCTTCGCGGCGTCGTGCTCGGCGGCGCGGCGCTGGGAGTCGGCCTGGTCGGAAATGTCGCCCGCGAGGTCCTCGGCGACGACCACCGCGTTCAGGCCGTTGTCCTGGCCGATGTTGCTGCTGTGGTTGTCCGCGGCGAAGGCCGGGGCGGCGAGGGAGCCGACGACACCCGTGGTGGCGATCGCGGCGATACCGGCGTAACCGGCGGTCTTGCGGCTCAGACGGCTGGAACCACGGTGCTTACCGGAGCCAGCGGGACGACTGCCAAACGCCATGAAGGGTTTGATCCTTTCCTTCCTTCTCGCCTACCGGGTTAGCTGACGGGTTCGGAGCAGGAAGGTCTCCTACGGATCTCCTCTTGCGAGGGGGTCCGATTCACCCCAGGGACACATGTGGGTCCCCGGCTCCCCAGGCTCGCGCCTGACGGGGACTCGGCGATCACTGTCCGGTGCCGCGGGTGCGGCGGGCACAACTGACGGACAGCACGGCCGACGCTAGGCGGATCATCAGTCAATCGCCAAACAGACACGGCTTTTTGTTGCGTACGCCACACCGCATACAAGCAACCTCACCACTAAACGGACAAAAGGGGTTCTGGTGAACAAGTCACCAGAACCCCTTGCCGAATCCTTCAGCCGGCCCTCAAAGGACCGTCACCTGGGCGTCAGTTGGAGACGACCGTCACCGCACCGATCCCGAGGGCCCGGACGGGCTCCTCGATCAGCGAGGCGTCGCCCACCAGAACGGTGACCAGCCGGTCCGCCGGGAAGGCCTTCACGACCGCGGAAGTGGCCTCCACGGTGCCGGTTTCGGCGAGCTGGGCGTACAACTGCGCCTGGTAGTCGTCCGGCAGTTCCTGCTCGACCTGGTCGGCGAGAGTGCCCGCGACCGAGGCCGCCGTCTCGAACTTCAGCGGGGCCACGCCCACCAAGTTCTGTACGGCGACATCGCGTTCGGCGTCGGTCAGACCGCCCTCCGCGAGGGTACGCAGCACCTTCCAGAGGTCCTCGAGCGCCGGGCCGGTGTTCGGGGTGTCCACCGAGCCGCTGATGGCGAGCATCGAGGCGCCCTTGCCGTCCGCGGTGGAGCGCAGCACCTGGCCGAAGGCGCGCACGCCGTAGGTGTACCCCTTCTCCTCGCGCAGCACCTTGTCCAGGCGCGAGGTGAGGGTGCCGCCCAGGCAGTAGGTGCCCAGCACCTGGGCCGCCCACACCCGGTCGTGGCGGTCCGACCCGATCCGGCCGATCAGCAGCTGCGTCTGGACCGCTCCGGGCCGGTCCACGATGACCACGCGGCCGGTGTCGTCCGCGGTCACCGGCGGCACCGGGCGGGCCGCGGCGGTGTTGCCCGTCCAGGTGCCCAGGGTGTCCGCCAGCACGGCGTCCAGGTCGATGCCGGTCAGGTCGCCGACGACCACCGCGGTGGCCGTCGCGGGGCGTACGTGGGCCTCGTAGAAGGCGCGCACGGCGGCGGAGTCGATCCGCGCGACCGTCTCCTCGGTGCCCTGGCGCGGCCGGGACATCCGCAAGGTGGCCGGGAAGAGCTCCTTGGAGAGCTGCTTGGCGGCGCGGCGCTGCGGATTGGCCAGCTCGTGGGGGATCTCGTCGAGCCGGTTGCGCACCAGCCGGTCCACCTCTGCGTCGGCGAAGGCGGGGGCACGCAGCGCCTCCGCGAGCAGGCCGAGCGCCTTGGGTAGCCGGGAGGCCGGAACCTCCAGCGAGACCCGGATGCCGGGGTGGTCGGCGTGCGCGTCGAGGGTGGCGCCGCACCGCTCCAGCTCGGCCGAGAACTCCTCGGCCGAGTGCTTGTCGGTGCCCTCGGAGAGCGCCCTCGCCATGATGGTCGCCACGCCGTCCAGGCCCTCGGGCTCGGCGTCGAGCGGGGCGGCGAGGTTGACCTCGACCGCGACGACCTGCTGTCCCGGCCGGTGGCAGCGCAGCAGGGTCAGCCCGTTGGGCAGCTGCCCGCGGTCGGGGGCCGGGAAGGCCCACGGCTGCGGTTCGCCGGCCTGCGGCTGCGGGTGGAAGGTCATCGTGACGGCTGCGGTGTCGCTCACTGCTCCGCCCCCTCGTTCTCGTCGGACTCGTCGTGCTGGTCGGACTCGTCGGCCGCGATCGGCTCGTACACGAGCACCGCGCGGTTGTCCGGGCGCAGGCGGGCCGCGGCCACGGCCTGCACCTCCTCGGCGGTGATGTCCAGCACCCGCTGGACGGCGGTCAGCGCCAGCTGCGGGTCGCCGAACAGCACCGCGAAGCGGCACAGTTCGTCGGCGCGTCCGGCCACCGTGCTCAGCCGGTCGAGCCACTCCCGCTCCAGCTGCGCCTGGGCGCGCTCCATCTCCTCGGCCGTCGGGCCCTCGGCGGCGAACCGCGCGAGCTCCTCGTCGACGGCCGCCTCGATCGTGGGGATCTCGACCCCGCTGGAGGTCTTGACGTCCAGCCAGCCCAGGGACGGCGCCCCGGCCAGGCGCAGCATGCCGAAGCCGGCGGCGACGGCCGTCTGGTCACGGCGCACCAGCCGGTTGTGCAGCAGCGAGGACTCGCCGCCGCCCAGGATGGTCAGCGCCACGTCGGCGGCGTCGCACTCGCGGGTGCCGTCGTGCGGCAGCCGGTAGGCGGCCATCAGCGCACGCGCCGGGACCTCCTCGACGATCTCCTCGCGCAGCTGCTTCCCGATGGTGTCGGGCAGCGAGCCGTCGCGGGGCGGCTGCTTGCCGTCGTGCGCGGGGATGGTGCCGAAGTACTTCTCCACCCAGGCGAGGGTCTGCTCGGGGTCGATGTCCCCGACGACCGAGAGCACCGCGTTGTTGGGCGCGTAGTACGTACGGAAGAAGGTGCGCGCGTCCTCCAGGGAGGCCGCGTCCAGGTCGGCCATCGAGCCGATCGGGGTGTGGTGGTACGGGTGGCCCTCGGGGTAGGCCAGGGCCGTGAGCCGCTCGAACGCAGTGCCGTAGGGCACGTTGTCGTAGCGCTGGCGGCGCTCGTTCTTGACGACGTCCCGCTGGTTCTCCATGGACTCGTCGTCCAGGGCGGCCAGCAGGGACCCCATCCGGTCCGCTTCCAGCCAGAGCGCGAGCTCCAGCTGGTGGGTCGGCATCGTCTCGAAGTAGTTGGTGCGCTCGAAGCTGGTGGTGCCGTTGAGCGAACCGCCGGCGCCCTGGACCAGTTCGAAGTGCCCGTTGCCCGGTACGCTCGCCGAGCCCTGGAACATCAGGTGCTCGAAGAGGTGAGCCAGGCCGGTACGCCCCTTGACTTCGTGGCGGGAGCCGACGTCGTACCAGAGGCAGACCGCGGCGACCGGGGTCAAGTGGTCTTCGGACAGCACCACGCGCAGGCCGTTGGCCAGCCGGTGCTCGGTCGCTGTCAGGCCGCCGGAGCCGGCCTGGGCTGTGGCCGTGTGACCCATGGGCATGTGGTCCCTTCGATCGCGATGCAGAGATTTCTTATCGACCTGCCACTGTATGCAAGCGCGTCGACCGCCGGATAAGTTCCCGGGTCACTCCCCCGCACTCCGTCCGGGGGACCCCCGGGGTCGGAGTCGGCGTTGTCGGTGCGTCGGGCCACAATGGTCCGCGTCGTACCCTCGCCGGACACCCCCGGACCGCCGGACCACGACGAGACCGCCAGACCCAGCCACCCAGCACACCCCATTTTTGGTTAAGGAGCCGCGCAGCGATGGCCCGCCGCAGCACGAAGACCCCGCCGCCGGAGGATTTCGAGGAGAAGATCCTCGACATCGACGTCGTCGACGAAATGCAGGGCTCCTTCCTCGAGTACGCGTACTCGGTGATCTACTCCCGCGCCCTGCCCGACGCCCGGGACGGCATGAAGCCGGTGCACCGGCGCATCGTGTACCAGATGAACGAGATGGGCCTGCGCCCCGACCGCGGCTACGTGAAGTGCGCCCGTGTCGTCGGCGAGGTCATGGGCAAGCTCCACCCGCACGGTGACGCGTCCATCTACGACGCCCTCGTGCGCATGGCCCAGCCCTTCTCCATGCGGCTGCCGCTGGTCGACGGCCACGGCAACTTCGGATCGCTCGGCAACGACGACCCGCCGGCCGCGATGCGTTACACCGAGTGCAAGATGGCCGACGCCACGTCGCTCATGACCGAGTCGATCGACGAGGACACGGTCGACTTCACCGCGAACTACGACGGCCAGGAGCGGGAGCCGGTCGCCCTCCCGGCCGCGTACCCGAACCTGCTGGTCAACGGCGCGTCCGGGATCGCGGTCGGCATGGCCACCAACATGCCCCCGCACAACCTCGGCGAGGTCATCGCGGCCGCCCGCCACCTGATCCGCCACCCGCAGGCGGACCTGGAGGCGCTGATGCGCTTCGTGCCGGGTCCCGACCTGCCCACGGGCGGCCGGATCGTCGGCCTCTCGGGCATCAAGGACGCCTACGAGAACGGCCGCGGCACGTTCAAGATCCGCGCGACCGTGGCCGTGGAGGACGTGACGGCGCGCCGCAAGGGCCTGGTCGTCACGGAACTGCCCTTCACGGTCGGCCCCGAGAAGGTCATCGCGAAGATCAAGGACCTGGTCGGCTCGAAGAAGCTCCAGGGCATCGCCGACGTCAAGGACCTCACCGACCGCTCGCACGGCCTGCGCCTGGTCATCGAGATCAAGAACGGCTTCCACCCGGAGGCCGTGCTGGAGCAGCTCTACAAGCTGACGCCGATGGAGGAGTCCTTCGGCATCAACAACGTGGCGCTGGTGGACGGGCAGCCCCTGACGCTGGGCCTCAAGGAGCTGCTGGAGGTCTATCTCGACCACCGCTTCGAGGTCGTACGGCGTCGCAGCGAGTTCCGCCGCACCAAGCGCCGCGACCGGCTGCACCTCGTCGAGGGCCTGCTGGTGGCGCTCCTCGACATCGACGAGGTCATCCGGCTCATCCGGGACAGCGACAACTCCGCGCAGGCCAAGTCCCGGCTGATGGAGCGGTTCTCGCTGAGCGAGATCCAGACCCAGTACATCCTGGACACCCCGCTGCGCCGGCTCACCCGGTTCGACCGGATCGAGCTGGAGTCCGAGCGCGACCGGCTGACCGGCGAGATCGACGAGCTGACCGGGATCCTGGAGTCGGACAGCGAGCTGCGCAAGCTGGTCTCCGCGGAACTGGCGGCGGTCGCGAAGAAGTTCGGCACCGAGCGCCGGACCGTGCTGCTGGAGTCCGCGGGCACCGCGGTGGCGGCGGTTCCGCTGGAGGTCGCGGACGACCCGTGCCGCGTGCTGCTGTCCTCGACGGGCCTGCTGGCGCGTACGGCGAACGGCGACGCACTGCCGGAGGAGGAGGGCGGCGCCCGCGCCAAGCACGACCTGATCGTCTCGCAGGTCGCGGCGACCGCCCGGGCCGACGTCGGCGCGGTCACCTCGTACGGGCGGCTGCTGCGGCTGTCGGTGATCGACCTGCCGCAGCTGCCGGACACCCACGCCGCGCCGAACCTGGCGGGCGGCGCCCCGGTCTCGGAGTTCCTCTCCGGGCTGGAGGCGGACGAGAAGGTCATCTGCCTGACCTCGCTGGACGAGTCCTCGCAGGGTCTGGCGCTGGGCACCGAGCAGGGCGTGGTCAAGCGCGTCGTGCCGGACTACCCGGCGAACAAGGACGAGCTGGAGGTCATCACCCTCAAGGAGGGTGACCGGATCGTCGGCGCGGTCGAGCTGCGCACGGGCGAGGAGGACCTGGTCTTCATCACGGACGACGCCCAGCTGCTGCGCTACCCGGCGGGCCAGGTCCGCCCGCAGGGCCGCCCCGCGGGCGGTATGGCGGGCATCAAGCTCGCCGGCAGCGCCAAGGTGATCCACTTCTCGGCCGTGGACCCGGCGCGGGACGCCGTGGTCTTCACGGTGGCGGGCTCGCACGGCACCCTGGACGACTCGGTGACGTCCGGGAAGCTGACCCCCTTCGACCAGTACCCGCGC
The DNA here is from genome assembly GCF_045160505.1 of Streptomyces sp. NBC_00029. Lineage (NCBI taxonomy): Bacteria > Bacillati > Actinomycetota > Actinomycetes > Kitasatosporales > Streptomycetaceae > Streptomyces > Streptomyces sp. NBC_00029. The sequence continues at coordinate 6,551,976 of NZ_CP108292.1, read as the reverse complement.
AAGGGCCGGGCCACGGGTGGCGTGCGCTGCCAGCGGTTCCTGAAGGGCGAGGACGTGCTGGTCCTGGCCTGGGCGGGCGGTTCCCCCGTCCGTGCGGCGTCGGCGAACGGCACTCCGGCCGGCCTGCCGGCCGTGGACCCGCGCCGGGACGGCTCGGGAACGGCGCTGCCGGCCGTGGTCGCGGCGCTGGCGGGAGCCGCGCTGTAGTCCGTACGAGGGCATTCGGGTGGCGCGACCGGGGGGACGTACCACCCGAATGCCGACTAGTGTTTTCCCCTTGGACGTGGTGGGGGGAGAACGCAGCTGATGAGCCGTCGAGCGGGCAGCGGACTGATCGGGAACTGGGCGGAGGCGCAGCGCCGTCAGCAACAGACGCAGCTGGTCCAGCAGCGGGATGCCGAGCGCCGGCAGCGGGCCTACGAACGGGACGCGACCCGCAGCCACCGGCAGTACCGCGAGGCCGAGGCCCTGCGGCGCACCGCGCAGTTCGACGCCGAGGTCGCCGCCCTCAAGGGCCTGTTGGCCGCCGGGTGCCGGGCGCCGGCGTTCCGGATGTCCGACCTGGCCCGGCCCGACCGGCTGGAACCCTTCAACCCCGGCGCTCTGGCCCAGCCGGTGCCGATGCCCCGCATCGAGGACTTCCAGCGGCAGAGCAGCGGCTGGACGCTCGGCTCGGGCCACCGGGCGCAGGCGGAGCGCGAGGCGCACGCCCGGTACACCCAGGCCTGGCAGGCCGCGAACGCGGCGGAGGCGCAGCGCCAGCAGCAACTGGCCGCGTACCGGCAGCAGTACGACCGGTGGGCGGCGGAGCAGCTCGCCGGGGTACGGGAACACAACAGCGGGCTCACCGAGCTGGCCGACGCCCTGCGCGCGGGCGACGCCGAGGCGGCGGTGGAGTACTTCTCGGCCGCCCTGTACGCCTCCACGGCCTGGCCCGAGGCGCTGCCGAGGCAGGTGACGGCCGCCTACGACCCGGCCGCGCGCCAGCTGGTGCTGGACTGGGAGCTGCCCGGGTACGCGGTGGTGCCGGAGGCCCGGGCGGTGCAGTACCTGCCGAGCACGGACCAGGACAAGGTGAAGCCCCGCCCGGTCACGGAACGACGGGCGCTCTACCGGGACCTGCTTGCGCAGTGCGTGCTGCTGGTGGTGCGCGAGCTGTACGCGGCGGACGAGTTCGGTGTACTGGAGTCGGTCGTGGTCAACGGGTTCGTGGACTGCCACGATCCGGTGACGGGGCAGGAGGCGCGGTTCGTTCTCGCCACCGTGCCGGCGGCGCGCAGTGCTTTCGCCGGGCTGCGCCTGGAGCAGGTCAGCGCGGTGGACTGTCTGGTCTCGGGGCTGGGCGGGCAGCTGTCGGCGCGGCCCGACCAGCTGACGGCGGTGCGCCCCGGGCGCCGGCCGGACGAGGTCGGCGGGGACGTGGTCAGCCATGGCGGGCACACCGGCGGCGCGGACGACGACGAGCCCGATCTCTTCGTGATGGACCCGATCGCCTTCGAGAACCTGGTCGCCGAGCTGTTCCGGGCGATGGGCATGGAGGCGGTGACCACGCAGCGGTCGGGCGACGGCGGGGTGGACGTGGAGGCGGTGGACCCGGCGCCGATCCGGGGCGGGCGGATCGTGGTGCAGGTCAAGCGCTACCGGAACACGGTGCCGCCGACGGCCGTGCGTGATCTGTACGGCACGGTCCAGGACAAGGGGGCGAACAAGGGGGTGCTGGTCACCACCGCGTCCTTCGGGCCGGGGTCGTACACCTTTGCCAACGGCAAGCCGCTGGAGTTGGTTCCCGGGGCGGACCTGGTCGAGCTGCTCCACCAGTACGGGCTGCGGGGCCGGCTCGGCGGGGGCGCCGCCGCGGCGCCCGCGCGACGGGCTCCCGAGCCGGAGCCGGCTCCCCCGGCGGACCACAACGTGCTCGGCATGTCCTGGTCGGGTTCGGTCGCCCTGGACGTGTGCGCCCTCGTCTGCACGGGCAACCGGGTGCTCAGCGAGGACCACTTCGTCTTCTTCAACAACCCGCGCACCCCGGACGGTTCGGTCCGCTCCCGTGACCACGCGATGCCCGACAAAGCGGCGCTGGAGGTCTCCTTCGACGCCCTGCCGTCGCAGGCCGACAGGCTGGTCCTGGTGGCCGCGATAGATCCGGAGGTCGATCCGCACGCCGATCTCGCCGGATTCACCGACGCCCACATCCGCCTGCTGTCGGCCGGTGGCGAGGAACTCGGCCGGCTCGACGTCTCCGACGGGCGCGCGGGCGAGACGGCTCTGGTCCTCGGCTCGTTCCGGCGCCGCGCCAACGGCGACTGGGACTTCGTGATCGGCGGCAAGGGCTACCGCGGCGGCCTGGAGGCCCTGCTGGGCGAGTACGGGGTAGAGGTCGCCTAGACCCTGTCCGGGCCGTCTTCGAGGAGTTCCTCGCCCGCCCCTGCCTCGCCGGCCCCTACGTCGCCCGTCCCTGCCTCGGGCTCCGCGGTCCGCGCCACGTACCGCAGCACTCCCCACATGCTCTCGGGGCTCGCCTCGTGCGGGGCGGGTTCCCTGCAGGCCTCCAGGCCGCGCAGCAGCCCCGCCCCGTCGGTGCCGGCGCCGATCATGACCAGTTGTGTCAGGCGCGCTTCGCCCCGCCCCCAGGGCCGCGGGGCGAAGCGGAGGAAGCGGCCTACCGCGTGGACCTCGTAGCGCTCCTCGTGCCCGGGCACGCCGAAGTAGACGAAGCCCTTGATCCGGTAGAGCCCGGCCGGGCGCCGGTCGAGGAAGTCGATGAACCGGCGCGGGGACAGGGCCTGCTCGGAGGTGAACTCCGTGCTCTCGTACGCGGCGTGCGCGTGACCGCAGTGGTCGTGGTCGTGGCCCTCCGCCTCCGCGAGCAGGTCCTCGAAGGAGAGCTGTCCCCGGGTCTCGGTCCAGGGGCGGCGGTCGAAGAGCAGTTCCGGGTCGATCCGCCCGTGGTCGGCGCCCACGACCGGGATGCCCGGGGCGCACAGCGCGGCCAGCTCCTTCTCGATCCTGGCCCGCTCGGCGGCGTCCACCCGGTCGGTCTTGTTGAGCACCACCAGGTCCGCGACGGCGAGGTGGCGGTCGGTCTCCGGGTGCCTCGCCCGGGTGGCGTCGAACTCGGCGGCGTCCACGACCTGCACCATCCCGCCGTACCGGACGTCGGGGTTCTCGCCGGCCATGAGCATCCGGATCATCTCCTGGGGCTCGGCCAGCCCACTCGCCTCGATGACGATCACGTCGATCCGGTGCGCGGGGGCGGAGAGCTTCTCCAGGTACGCGTCGAGTTCGCTGCCGTCGACGGCGCAGCACAGACAGCCGCCGCCGAGGGAGACCATCGAGTCCCCGACCTGGCCCGCCACCGACATGGCATCGACCTCGATGGAACCGAAGTCGTTGACGACGACCCCGATCCGGGTGCCCCCACGACTGGCGAGGAGATGGTTCAGCACGGTGGTCTTGCCGGATCCGAGGAAACCGGCGAGGACGACGACGGGGATGGGCTGCCTGCTGTTCACCCGGTCGATCGTAGCCAGCCTCCGTCAGTGCAGGGGCGGCACCGGCTGGGGCGGGGTGGGGCCGGTGTACCGGGCGGCCGGTCGGATGATCTTCGAATCGGAGGCCTGTTCGAGGATGTTCGCACTCCAGCCGACCACGCGGGCCGCACAGAAGGTGGGGGTGAACATCTCGCGCGGGAGTTCGCACAGCTCCATGACCACGCCCGCGTAGAACTCCACGTTGGTGTGCAGTTCCCGGCCCGGCTTCAGTTCGGCGAGGATCTCCTCGACCTGGCGCTCGACCTCGACGGCGAAGTCCACGAGGGGGCCGCCGAACTGGAGGGCTATCTCGCGCAGCATGCGTGAGCGGGGGTCCTCGGTCCGGTAGACGGGGTGACCGAAGCCCATGATCCTCTCGCCCGCCAGGACCCTCTCGCGGATCCACGGCCCGATCCGGTCGACCGTCCCGATGGCGTCGAGGGTGTCCAGGGCCCGGCTGGGGGCGCCACCGTGCAGGGGGCCGGAGAGCGCGCCGATCGCACCGGTCAGAGCGGCCACGACGTCGGCTCCGGTGGAGGCGATCACACGGGCGGTGAACGTCGAGGCGTTGAAGCCGTGGTCGACGGTGGAGATCAGGTACTGCTCGACCGCCCGGGCCCGGGCCGCATCGGGTTCCCGGCCGGTCAGCATGTAGAGGTAGTTGGCGGCGTACGGCAGGTCGTCGCGCGGCTCCACCGGCTCCAGGCCCTGCCCCAGCCGGTGCAGGGCGGTCAGCAGGGTGGGTACTGCGGCGCAGGCGGCCAGCGCGTCGGCGGCCCGGCGGCCGGGGGCGAGGTCGTAGACGGGGCGGAAGCCCGCCGAGGCCCCGAGCAGCGAGAGCGCGGTGCGCAGCCCGGCGAGGGGGCCGGAGAGCCGCGTGGCCCGGGCCAGGTCCGGCAGGGCGTTGCGCACCTCCTCGGGCAGATGGCGCAGGGGTGCGATGCCGGCCGCGAAGGCGCCGCGTTCGGCGGCGTCCGCCGGGAGCGTGCCGCGGAACATCAGGTGCCAGACGTCTTCGAAGCTGCGTCCGGCGGCGAGCTCGACGGCCGAGTACTGGCGGTAGTGGTAGAAGCCCTCCCGGCCCCGGACGTCGCCCAGCCCGGTTTCGGTGACCACGACTCCCGCGAGACCGCGGGGTACTTCCAAGGTGGTGTCCATGGATCGACCATCCATGATGGATTCAATCGCTGTCAATATTGATTGAGTCAACATAGCTATCCATCTGTAGGGTATGTGTCATGAGCGAGCAGACGGACGGCGGGCACAGGCTCAGCACACAGGAGGCGGCCCGCGCACTCGGCGTGAAACCGGCGACGGTGTACGCCTACGTGAGCCGTGGCCAGCTGACCAGCCGCCGCGACACGGCCGGGCGGGGCAGCAGTTTCGATGCCGCGGAGGTGGAGGCGCTGGCCCGCCGGAGCAGGCGCGAGGCCGCGGCTCCCACCGGGGAACTCACCGTCCGCACCGCGCTCACCCTCATCGAGCCCGACGGGTACTACTTCCGTGGCGTGGACGCCGTGGACCTGGCCTCCCGGTACCGCTACGAGGAGGTCGCCGAGTGGCTCTGGACGGGCACCTTCACCCCCGGGGCCCGCTTCACCGCTCCCGCGCAGGCCCTGGCGGCGGCCCGGCGGGCGGTCGCCGCGCTCCCGGAACACGGCGGCCCCCTTGACCGGCTGCGGGTGGCGGTCGCCGCCGCTGCCGTGGCGGACCCGCTGCGCTTCGACCTGTCCGAGGAGGCGGTACTGGGCTCCGCGCGCGCCCTGATTCCCACGCTGGTCGGCGCGTTGCCCACCGCGGGCCCGGACCGCTGGGCCGGGGACGGCCGGATCGCCCGGCAGTTGTGGTTCCGGCTGACGGCGCGGGAGCCGGACCCGGACGCGCTGGCCGTGCTGGACCTGGCGCTGGCGCTGCTGGTCGACCACGACCTGGCGGCCTCGACCCTGGCCGTCCGGGTGGCCGCGTCGGCCCGCGCCCATCCGTACGCGGCGGTGTCCGCCGGGCTCGGCGCCCTGGAGGGCCCGCTGCACGGTGCGGCCGGACGGCTCGCGCACCGGATGCTGGTGGAGGTGCTGGAGCAGGGCGGGGCCGCGCCGGTGGTGGCCGAGTACCTGCGGGCGGGGCGCCGCGTCCCGGGGCTCGGCCACCGGCTGTACCGCGGCGAGGACCCGCGGGCGCGGGCCCTCTTCGCCCGGCTGGAAGGGCTGGAGCAGGCCGGTCCGGCACTGGGCGCGGCGCGCGAGGTGGCTTCGGTGATGGCCCGGCAGGGCGGACTGCACGCCAATGTGGATCTTGCGCTGGCCGTGCTGACGGTCTCGTGCGGAATGCCGGCGGAGGCTGGGGAGACGGTCTTCGCGGTGGCTCGGACGGCGGGCTGGATGGCTCACGCCCTGGAGGAGTACCAGGAACGGCCGCTGCGGATGCGACCGAGCGGGCAGTACCACGGACCCCGCCCGCCACAGCCGATGCCCGCACCCACGCCTGTGCAGTGACGGATCCGGACGCCCGCTTCACCCCCGGTGAGGGGCGGAACACGGTCCGGGCAGGGCGGGAGTGGGGAACCCGACAAGCAGGGCGAGAGCATTCCGCTCCCGCCGGGGCCGACCTACCGTTGCTGCCCATGCGGTTCCCCCTCATGAGCGCTCGGCGCCTCGGGCTGCCCAGACGGGCCGTCTCCCAGATCCTGCTGACCCAGCTGGCCATCGCCGCCGGGGTCGTCGCACTGGCGACGGGATTGTTCCTGGCGCCGCTGAGCGCCCAGCTCGACGACCAGGCCATGCGGCGCGCCCTGGCCATCGCGCAGAGCGCCGCGGCCGACCCCTCACTGGCCGCCGGGCTCCTGGACTCCGGGGCCTCGGCCGACAGCCCCGTACAGTCCTCCGCCGAACGGATCCGCCGGGCCACCGGCGCCCAGTACGTCGTCGTGCTCGACCTCGACGGCATCCGCCGCTCGCACCCCAGCGCCGACCGGATAGGGCTGCCCGTCTCCACCGATCCGAGCGACGCCCTGGCGGGACGCGAGGTCATGGAGATCGACGAGGGCACCCTGGGCCGCTCCGCCCGCGGCAAGGTCCCGCTCCTCGCGGCCGACGGCGAGATCGTCGGCGCCGTCTCGGTCGGCATCGCCTACGACAGCGTCCGCGAACGGCTGCTCGGCGCGATCCCCGGCCTGCTCGCCTACGCGGGCGGCGCACTGGCGGCGGGTGCCCTCGCCGCCTACCTGCTCTCCCGCAGGATCCAGCGCCAGACCCGCGATCTGGCGTTCTCCGACATCGCGGGCCTGCTCGCCGAGCGCGAGGCGATGCTGCACTCCATCCGCGAGGGCGTGATCGCCCTCGCCCCCGACGGCCGCGTCCGGCTGGTCAACGACGAGGCCGCCCGTCTGCTGGGCCTCGCCCCGGACGCCACCGGCGGCTTCGCCGGGCGTCCACTGGACGAGGTACTCGGTGCGGGCCGCACCGCGGACGTCCTGTCGGGCCGCGTCACCGGCCGGGACCTGCTCACCGTCCAGGGCCCCCGGGTCCTGGTGGCCAACCGCATGCCCACCGAGGACGGCGGTGCGGTCGCCACCCTGCGCGACCGCACCGAGCTGGAGCGCCTGGGCCGCGAGCTCGACTCCACCCGGGGCCTGATCGACGCCCTGCGCGCCCAGGACCACGAGCACGCCAACCGCCTCCACACCCTCCTCGGCCTGCTGGAGCTGGGCCTGCACGAGGAGGCGGTGGAGTTCGTCACCGAGGTCGCCGGGGTGCACCGCACGACGGCCGAGCAGGTGACCGAGAAGGTCCACGACCCCCTGCTGGCCGCCCTTCTGGTGGGCAAGGCGACCGTCGCCGCCGAACGCGGCGTCCCGCTGCGCCTGGCCGGGGCCACGCTGCTCCCCGACCGTCTGGTGGACCCGGGCGGCCTCGTCACCATCCTCGGCAACCTGGTGGACAACGCCCTGGACGCGGCCGCCGGTTCGCCGGCGCCCCTGGTCGAGGTGGAGCTGCGCGCCGAAGGCCGTACCGCCGTGCTGATGGTGCGCGACAACGGCCCCGGGGTGCCCACCGCGCGTCGCGAAGAGATCTTCACGGAGGGCTGGTCCACCAAGCAGCCCCGGGCCCACCGCGAACGCGGGCTGGGTCTCGCCCTCGTCCGCCGCCTCGCGGAGCGGCAGGGCGGCAGCGCCCGGGCCGGTGAAGCAACGGACGGAGGGGCGGAGTTCTCCGTCGTACTCCCGGAGGCCCTGCGATGAACGAGACCCCGAGCAGGGTTCATGCCGTACTGGTCGTCGACGACGATGTACGTGTTGCCCGGATCAACGCGGCGTACGTGGCGAAGGTTCCCGGTTTCCGGGTGACGGCGCAGGCACATTCCGCCGCCGAGGCACTGCAGTTCCTCACCGCGCATCCTGTGGACCTCGTCCTGCTGGACCACTACCTCCCCGACGAGAACGGCCTGGACCTGGTCCGCCGCCTGCGCGAGCTCGGCCACCACACCGATGTGATCATGGTCACCGCCGCCCGTGACCTCGCCACCGTGCAGTCCGCCATGCGCCTCGGCGCCCTGCAGTACCTCGTCAAACCGTTCACCTTCGCCGGGCTGCGCACGCGACTGGAGGCGTACGGGGCCCTGCGCCGCACCCTGGACACGGGCGGTGAGGCCGAACAGGCCGAGGTGGACCGGATCTTCGGCACCCTCGCCGCCGCGGGATCCACGAACGAGCTCCCCAAGGGCCACTCCCCCACCACCGCGGAGCTGGTCCGCCAGGTCCTGCGCAGCGCGGAGGGCCCCCTGTCCACCCAGCAGATCGCCGACCGGGCGGGCATCAGCCGCCAGACCGCCCAGCGCTACGTGAAGCTCCTCGAACGCACCGCCCGGGTCAGCCTCGCCCTGCGCTACGGCGAGACCGGCCGCCCGGAGCACCGTTACACCTGGCTCCCGTCGGAGGGACCTGCCTGACGGGAGCCGTGAGCCAGGAGCCGGGCGTCGGCCGCTCAGACCGCTCCGGCGCCGGTCAGGGAGCGGACCTCCGTCTCCGCGTGCTTGGCCTCGTCCGGTTCCTCGCCCGAGGTGACCGTGCCCAGCCAGCCCGCCAGGAAGCCCAGCGGGATCGAGACGATCCCCGGGTTCTGGAGCGGGAAGTACTGGAAGTCCACCCCGGGGAAGAGCGACTCCGCGCTGCCCGACACCACCGGCGAGACCAGCACGAGAAGCACCGCCGGGATCAGCCCGCCGTACACCGACCACACGGCTCCGCGGGTGGTGAAGCCGCGCCAGAAGAGCGAGTACAGCAGCACCGGAAGGTTGGCCGAGGCCGCCACCGCGAAGGCCAGGCCCACCAGGAACGCCACGTTCAGGTTCTGGGCGAGCAGTCCGAGGGCGATCGCGACGGCCCCGATGCCGACGGCGGCGACCCGGGCCACCGCGACCTCGCTGCGCTGCTTCGCGTGCCGGCGCTTGAGGGAGGCGTACAGGTCATGGGCCACGGAGGCCGAGGAGGCCAGGGTGATGCCGGCCACCACGGCCAGGATGGTGGCGAAGGCGATGGCGGCCACGAAGGCGAAGAGCACCGCGCCCCCGGTGGAACCCGCGCCCCCGCCGAGGAAGGCCGCCAGCAGCGGAACTGCCGTGTTCCCGGAGGCGTTGGAGGCCCGTACGGCGTCCGGCCCCACCAGGGCGGCCGCCCCGAAGCCGAGCACGATGGTCATCAGGTAGAAGCCGCCGATCAGCGCGATCGCCCACACCACCGAGCGTCGGGCCGAGCGCGCGGTGGGCACGGTGTAGAAGCGCGACAGGATGTGCGGCAGCCCGGCGGTCCCGAGGACCAGCGCGAGACCGAGGCTCATGAAGTCGACACGGGCGGTCCAGTCCCCGCCGTACTTGAGTCCGGGGCCGAGGAACGCCCGGCCGTGCCCGCTGCGGTCGGCGGCGCTGGTGAGCAGCTGGTCGAAGTTCCCGTGGAAGCGCAGCAGTACGAGCACGGTCAGCGTGATCGCCCCGCCCATCAGCAGCACGGCCTTCACGATCTGGATCCAGGTGGTGGCGCGCATCCCGCCGAAGGACACGTAGACCACCATCAGCGCACCCACCCCCACCACGGTGAGGGTCCGGGCGACGGCGCTGGAGTTCCCCAGCAGCAGCCCGACCAGACTGCCGGCACCGACCATCTGCGCGATGAGGTAGAGCACGGACACGACGACCGAGGAGGTGCCGGCGGCGATCCGCACCGGACGCTCGCTCATCCGGGCGGCGACCACGTCGGCGAGGGTGAAGCGCCCGCAGTTGCGGACGAGTTCGGCGACGAGGAACAGCACGACGAGCCAGGCCACGAGGAAGCCCACCGAGTAGAGCAGGCCGTCGTAGCCGAAGAGGGCGATCAGGCCGGAGATGCCGAGGAAGGAGGCGGCGGACATGTAGTCGCCCGCGATGGCGAAACCGTTCTCCATGGGGGAGAACAACCGCCCGCCCGCGTAGAACTCCTCGGCCGACCCGTGCCGGTTGCGGCTGACCCAGGTGGTGATGCCGAGGGTCACCGCGATGAAGACGCTGAACAGGATCAGCGCGAGGGTCTGGTGCTCGGTGGTCACCGGCCCGCCCTCCTCGCCCGGGTCCGCTCCTGGCCGCGTTCCTGTTCGAAGACGGTCCAGCGCAGGTCGAGCGCGGCCCGGTCCCTGCGCAGCCGCGCGTGCCGGGCGTACGCCCAGGTCAGCAGGAAGGTGCTGAGGAACTGGCCGAGCCCCGCCAGCATGGCCACGTTGACCGCGCCCACCACGGGCCGGGCCATCAGGCCGGGCGCGGTGGTGGCGGCGACGACGTAGGCGACGTACCAGAGGAAGAACCCGGCGGTGGCGGGGACGACGAACCTGCGGTAGCGGGTGCGGACCTCCTGGAAGGCGGCACTGCGCTGCACTTCGAGGTAGATGTCGGATGCGCCCGGCGCGGGGCGACCGCCACCGGGGACCGGGGCCGGCTGGGACGTTTCCTCACCCTCGCCCCACCCGACGGCGAGTGCGTCGTACCAGGGGTCGTCCAGCCGGATCGTTCCGGTATCACGACCTTCGTGCTTGTCCACCGAACTCTCCTTGTCCGCTGCCGCATTGGCCGCGTGCTCACAAGGATGTGCGGAATGCCGCTTTCCGGACTGGTGTACCGGCGCTCTTCACTCCAACAGGTGATGGAGTGACGAGCGCCGGTATGCCGTGGCGCGTTCGGTGCCGGTGGCCGCGGGACTCCGGCGGCACCCGGGTCAGGCGTCGATGCGTGAGCGGTCCAGGGTCGCCGCGGAGCTCGTGATGAACTCCTTGCGGGGCGCCACCTCATTGCCCATGAGCAGGTCGAAGACCTGCTCGGCCGAGTCCAGGTCGCCGATGTTGATCCGGCGCAGGGTGCGGAAGCGGGGGTCCATGGTGGTCTCCGCCAGCTGGTCCGCGTCCATCTCGCCGAGGCCCTTGTAGCGCTGGATCGAGTCCTTGTACCGGATGTTCTTGCGCTGGTACTCCAGCAGGGTCTGGCGCAGCTCGTTGTCCGAGTACGTGTAGACGTACTTGTCCTGGCCCTTCTTCGGCTGGACCAGTTCGATCCGGTGCAGCGGCGGTACGGCCGCGAAGACCCGGCCCGCCTCGACCATCGGCCGCATGTACCGCTGGAAGAGCGTGAGCAGCAGGCAGCGGATGTGCGCGCCGTCGACGTCGGCGTCGACGAGCAGCACGATCTTGCCGTACCGGGCGGCGTCGAGGTCGAAGGTCCGGCCCGAGCCGGCCCCTATGACCTGGATGATCGCCCCGCACTCGGCGTTCTTCAGCATGTCCGAGATCGAGGACTTCTGGACGTTGAGGATCTTTCCGCGGATGGGCAGGAGCGCCTGGAATTCCGAGTTCCGCGCGAGCTTCGCGGTGCCGAGGGCGGAGTCGCCCTCGACGATGAAGAGCTCGCTGCGGTCCACGTCGTCGCTGCGGCAGTCGGCCAGCTTGGCGGGGAGCGAGGAGGTCTCCAGCGCGGTCTTGCGACGCTGCGCCTCCTTGTGCTGACGGGCCGCGATCCGGGTCCTGGCGGCCGCGACGATCTTCTCCATCACGGCGCGGGCCTGCTGCTTGTCGTCGCGCTTGGCGGAGGTCAGGAAGGCCTTGAGCTCCTTGGCGACCACGGCGGCGACGATGCGGGTGGCCGCGGAGGTGCCGAGCACCTCCTTGGTCTGACCCTCGAACTGGGGTTCGGCGAGCCGGACGGTGACGACGGCGGTCATGCCCTCCATCGCGTCGTCCTTGACCACGTCGTCCTCGGCGACGCGCAGGAGCTTGGCCGAGCGCAGCACCTCGTTCACGGTCTTGGCGACCGAGCGCTCGAAGCCGGAGACGTGGGTGCCGCCCTTGGGGGTGGCGATGATGTTCACGAAGGACTTGACGTTGGTCTCGTACCCCGTGCCCCAGCGCAGGGCGATGTCCACGCCGAGCTCGCGGGTGACCTCGGTGGGGGTCATGTGGCCGCGGTCGTCGAGGACCGGGACGGTCTCCTTGAAGGTGCCCGTACCGGTCAGGCGCAGGACGTCGCAGACCGCCTTGTCCTGGGCGAGGTACTCGCAGAATTCGCTGATGCCGCCGTCGAAGCGGAAGGTCTCCTCGGTCTTGCCGGCCCCGTCGATGCCGCGCTCGTCGCGGACGACCAGGGTCAGGCCGGGGACGAGGAAGGCGGTCTGGCGGGCGCGCTGGTAGAGCGTCTCCAGGTTGAGCCGGGCGTCCTTGAGGAAGATCTGGCGGTCGGCCCAGTAGCGGACCCGGGTGCCGGTGCGGCCCTTGGCGACCCGCTTGACCTTGCGGAGGCCGTTGGCGGGGTCGAAGGGGCTGTCGGGGCCCTGCTCGGTGAACATCCCCGGGACGCCGCGGCGGAAGCTGATGGCGTGGGTCGCGCTGTTGCGGTCGACCTCGACGTCGAGACGGGCGGAGAGGGCGTTGACCACGGAGGCACCGACGCCGTGCAGGCCGCCGGAGGCCGCGTACGAGCCGCCGCCGAACTTGCCGCCGGCGTGCAGCTTGGTCATGACGACTTCGATGCCGGACAGACCGGTCTTGGGCTCGACGTCCACGGGGATGCCGCGGCCGTTGTCCCGGACCTCGACGGAGGAGTCCTCGTGGAGGATCACCTCGATGTGGTCGCAGTAGCCGCCCAGGGCCTCGTCGACGGAATTGTCGATGATCTCCCAGAGGCAGTGCATGAGGCCCCGGCTGTCGGTCGAGCCGATATACATGCCGGGACGCTTGCGGACGGCCTCCAGCCCTTCGAGGACGAGCAGGTGCCGCGCGGTGTAGTTGGAACCGTCCCGGTCTGCTCCGGACAGCAGCGCGCTGGAAGGCACGGACGTGTCGGCGGTCACGCAGTTCGCTCCTCGCTGAATTCTTTTTCTGGCCCGGTGGGGCGCAGGGGTGGCTCGGGTGCCGCTCGAAGGGTACCGAGGCCAGGTAGAGCCGATGCAACGCCACCCTCGCGCATTCCACAGCCTAGTCCAGATCCGCACGGGTGTTCGATCCCCCGGGCGGGTGAAGGAAACATCACGTTCCCTTCCGCGCATGAACCATTTAGGGTTCGGGCACGTCCTCATGAACAACCTGGCACTCTCGCCGGGGGAGGATGGAACTGCAAGAAGCGCACGACTGACAACGCGAAACCGTAAAGCAACGCAATACGGCTCCTTCGCCGCCAACCGGCAACAGCCGGCCAGCTTCGGAAGGAAGTTTCGAGGAAAAGCCGCGAGCGGGAACGTTTTCGGCCTGGTTGGATGTTGACCCTGGTACGACAGCTCGTCGAGCTAGAGAAGAGGCGACGTGACTACTGTTCTGACACCCGCGACCCCGCTGACGGCCGCTGACCGATGCGACCGTTGCGGCGCCCAGGCATATCTGCGCGTCGTCCTGCTGAGCGGCGGTGAACTGCTCTTCTGCGCCCACCACGGTCGCAAGTTCGAGCCGGAACTCAAGAAGATCGCCGCGGAAATACAGGATGAGACCGAGCGGCTCACGTCCGCTCCGGCTGCCAATGCCGAACCCGAGGACCGCTGACACAAGGCCTGCACCTCGCATCCGACGAGCCAGGACCGGCTAGGCCGGTCGACGGGCGGCACCCCTGAGACCCAGGGGTGCCGCCCGTCCTCACGTCCGCGACCTGCACCTACGACGTGCGATGCCCCTGTACGGGCCCTGCGTGCGGCTGGGAGCCCCTGCGGGCGTCCCATCGGATGTCCTGGACCTTCGCGGCCTGCGCGGCCGTCTCCGGGGCGAGCACGAAGTCGACCAGCGGGGCGATACGCGTGTAGACCCCGGGGCTGTCGGCGCGCCCGCAGCCCCGGCCCCACGAGACCAGCCCGATGAGCCGCCCCTGCGCCACCAGCGGCCCGCCGCTGTCGCCCTGGCAGGCGTCCCTGCCGCCACCGCTGTCCCCCGCACACACCATGGACTCCGCGCGGTACTGGCCGTCCGCGTCCCCGGGGTAGGCGCGCGCGCAGACCTCGTCCGCCAGCACCGTCACCCCCGCGGCACGGAGCGCGTACGCGTAGTCACCGAAGCCGCTCGTGTCGCCCCAGCCGTACACGGCCGCCTCGGTCCCCGCCCCGTAGGCGGGATGCCCGGCCCCCGCCATGGGCAGCACGTGGTGCGCCGGAAGGGGCTCGGCCAGCTCCAGCACGGCGAGGTCCCCGGCATTGCTCGCCGGGTCGTAGGCCGGGTTCACCCGTGCCCCGCGCACCGCGACCTCCCGGCCGTCGGCCGCCCGGAGCTCCGTACGCCCGGCGATCACCCGGAAGTCGGCCACGGACTCCACCGGGCCGCCCAGCACCTGGCTGCCCAGGCAGTGCGCCGCCGTCAGCACCCTGGTCGGGGCCACGACGACCCCTCCGCAGAACTGCCCGCCCCGCGTACCCCCGAACCGGTCACGGCTGGCCAGGGCGACGACCCACGGGCTGTCTGCGACCTTCACCGGCTTCCCGCCGATCACCACGCTGTCCGCGGCCGCCTGCGGCATCTGGGCGAGCGGCGCAGCGGCCGCTCCCGCCGCCAGGGTCAGCGCTCCCGCCAGAGCACGGGCAAAGGGACGACGCATGAGGCCTCCTGACTCCGAGTGTGCATGACTCCACCCAGAGTGGGATGCCCGGTGGCCGAGCGCACCCGCGCGGTCACCGTCGCCCCGTCGGCTCCGTGGGCTTCCGACGGCGCCGGGCGCCGTCGGAAGCCGCCCGGTCAGTCCAGGTAGTCGCGCAGCACCTGGGAGCGGGAGGGGTGCCGGAGCTTCGACATCGTCTTCGACTCGATCTGGCGGATCCGCTCGCGCGTGACCCCGTAGACCTTGCCGATCTCGTCGAGGGTCTTGGGCTGGCCGTCCGTGAGGCCGAAGCGCATCGAGACCACGCCCGCCTCGCGCTCGCTCAGGGTGTCGAGCACCGAGTGCAGCTGTTCCTGCAGCAGCGTGAAGCTCACGGCATCGGCCGGGACGACGGCCTCGGAGTCCTCGATGAGGTCACCGAACTCGCTGTCGCCGTCCTCGCCGAGGGGGGTGTGCAGGGAGATCGGCTCGCGGCCGTACTTCTGGACCTCGATGACCTTCTCGGGGGTCATGTCGAGTTCCTTGGCCAGCTCCTCCGGGGTGGGCTCACGGCCCAGGTCCTGGAGCATCTGGCGCTGCACGCGGGCGAGCTTGTTGATGACCTCGACCATGTGCACCGGGATGCGGATGGTGCGGGCCTGGTCGGCCATGGCGCGCGTGATCGCCTGGCGGATCCACCACGTGGCATAGGTCGAGAACTTGTAGCCCTTGGTGTAGTCGAACTTCTCGACCGCGCGGATCAGACCGAGGTTGCCCTCCTGGATCAGGTCCAGGAAGAGCATGCCGCGGCCGGTGTAGCGCTTGGCGAGGGAGACCACGAGGCGGAGGTTGGCCTCCAGCAGGTGGTTCTTCGCGCGGCGGCCGTCCTCGGCGATGATCTCCAGCTCGCGCTTGAGCTTGGGCGCCAGCTTGTCGGAGTTCGCCAGCTTGTCCTCGGCGAACAGGCCCGCCTCGATGCGCTTGGCGAGCTCCACCTCCTGCTCGGCGTTGAGGAGGGGGACCTTGCCGATCTGCTTGAGGTAGTCCTTGACCGGGTCGGCGGTGGCGCCGGCGACCACGACCTGCTGGGCGGGGGCGTCGTCCTCGTCGTCGGAGATGACGAAGCCCTTGTTCTCCCCGCCCTCCTCCTCTTCCTCGGTCTCGGCCTTTGCGGCGTCGGGGCCCTCGTCCGTGGTCTCGTCGTCGCCGTCGTCCGCGTCCTTCTTGGAGGCGGTCTTCTTCGCCGTCGTCTTCTTGGCGGCGGTCTTCTTGGCGGGAGCGGCCTTCTTGGCCGCCGTCTTCTTCGCCGTCGTCTTCTTGGCGGCGGGCTCCGTTCCGGGCTCTCCCGCGAGGGCTTCCACGATCTCCGCGTCCGCCGGGACGGGAGTGGCCGCGGGCTGCGCTGCCGTCGTCCTGGCCGCCGTCTTCTTGACGGTCTCGGTGGCCGTCCGCTTGGCCGGGCTCTTGGCTGCGACGCTCTTGCGGGGGGCGCGCTTGGGCGACTCCGCGGCACTGACCATCAGCGTCACACCCTCTTCCTCGAGGATCTGGTTGAGGCTGCGCAGAACATTCTTCCACTGGGTCGCAGGAATCTGGTCAGCCTCGAAGGCCCGACGCACGTCATCGCCGGCGATCTGCCCCTCGGCCTTGCCCCGCTCGATGAGCGCCATCACAGACTCGGAATCGGCGATCTCCGGCGGGAGCGTACGGGATGTGCTGGCCGACACGAACAACCTCTCGGAACGATGGGAACGGCTTCCGACCCCGGGCCTGGTGGTGCTGGACCGGAGCCGACGACCTCCGACCGGGGATGGGCCGGCGGCGCGGGCAGGGGCCGGGGAGCTGCACAGCACCCCCAAGGGCTGCTGTCTTCCCTCCGTCGGCCATCACCTCTTAAGTCATCGCGTGACCTCGCAGAGCGTTACGCCCAATATTCGTGGCCCGAGTCACACCCCGTATCCACCCGTGCCGGTCATGTGGTCGTACCCGGTGTTCCACCGGGGCCCGGACCGCCGCGAAAGAGGGCCTCACGCCGGTGTCGCCGGACCCGACCGGGCCCGGCGACACGTTCTGCACCCCCACGCCCCCGCGCGTCCGCCCGTCAGTGCTCGCGCGGGGCGGGAACCACGCGCTCGACCTCCGGATGAACCGTCAGGAGCTGCCGCATGGCGTTCTCGGCGCCCATGGCGTCACCCGCGGCGAGGGCCTCGACCATTCGTGCGTGGTGCGCCACACAGGTCTCGCTCGGGCGGTCGCAGGCGGTGATCGGGCTGCCGGAGACCTGGAGGGCAGCGGAGACGATGCCGGAGAGGTGCTCCAGCATGCGGTTCCCGGCGACCTGGATCAGCAGCGCGTGGAACTCGTTGTCGGCGCGCGCGAAGGTGATCGCGTCCCCCTGGCCGAGGGCGTGGCCCATGATCTCGACCATGTCGGCGAGGCGCTGCTGGATGTCCGGGCGGCCGTGGCCCGCGGCGAGGCGGGCGGCGAGCGGCTCGATGGTCCAGCGGAGCTCGCCCAGCTCGCGGCGCTGGTCGTCGCGCTGGGGGCCGAAGGCCCGCCATTCGATGATGTCGGGGTCGAGCAGGTTCCAGTCGGCCACGGGGCGGACCCGGGTGCCGACGTTGGGGCGGGCACTGACGAGGCCCTTGGCCTCCAGGACCCGCAGGGATTCGCGGACGACCGTGCGGGAGACCTCGAAACGCTGGCCGATCTCCTCGGGGACCAGCGGGCGGTCCGCACCGAGGTCGCCCGAAACGATCATCTGGCCGAGCTGCTGGACGAGTTGGCCGTGCAGTCCGCGTCCGCGGCTGCCTGCCGCGCGGCGGCCCACTCGGCTCAACTCGACGTCGGCACCGTCCCAATGAGGTGCTCCGACGCGGTCGGACCCGGGGGTTTCCGCGTAGGGGTAGCGGTCGAGGTCGCCCGGGCCGGCGAGGCCGGAGTCGGCATGGCGGGCGGCGGTCATCATGGTGTGCGCAAGGGTACTCACGAATCCTTTGTCGGCCGTGCCTCCATCACCCTTGAGGTCTTTGGTGAAAAGCACACGAAAGGGTGATCGGTGCCACCTACGCAATTGACGACTTATCGTAAGGAACCGGGCGTATTGCGGGGAGTTGCGATCCGCTTGACGTGACACGGAAGGCAACGGTCCCGTCCTCGACTTCTCCCGACCCGGAACGGTCACCAACGGACCCGGCTGCGCAGTCCGGTGAACCCATAGGCGCACAACAGGACCATCAGCGACAACACCAGCGCGGTCCCGACGGGTTGGGTCATCACCCGGAGGGCCCCCGCGAGCAGCCGGTCGACCTCCGGAGGCCACTGACCCCAGGTCAGGCCGCGCAAGCGGTGCGCGAGCCCGGTCGACGGGTACGCGGACGAGCCCTCCAGAGCCTTGCGAACCAGAGGAACCACCATCACCGGTACGGCGAGCACCGCCGCCAGTCCTGCGGTGGCGGACCGGAAGACACCGGAGGCCAGTACGCCGGCCCAGGCGCACCCGACGAGCAGCCCGGCCCAACTCGCCGCAGGGGACAGCCACTCAACCGGCGTGCGCAGCGGGCCGCTGTCGAAGACCAGCGCGAGGGCGGCGGCGTCGGCGGTCACCGTCAGGACCCCCAGCAGCAGGGCGAGGGCGGCGCAGACGCCCAGTTTGGCGGCGAGCAGCCCCATCCGACGGGGCACGGTGCCGCGGTCGGCGGCGAGGGCGGGGTAGCGGTACTCCTCGCCGAAGGCCAGCGCGCCGAGCAGCCCCGCGCCCAGGGCTGCGGGCGGCAGCGGCAGCAGCTCGGGCCAGGCGGCCAGCAGCCGGTTCTGCGGGGTCTGCCCGGTCCGGGCCAGCACCAGGGCGGTGAGGACGGAGAAGGCGACGACGAGGGCGGCGGTGAGGACGGGGGTGGTGGTCCCGAAGACCCGGAGCAGTTCGTAGCGCAGCGGCCTCAGGGGGCCGCCCACACGGCGCACGGTCGAGGCCGGGCGCCCGGATCGGATCTGCCGGGGATGTTCACCTGGAGCCGCGGTGGGTGGTGCGCCGGGCTCCGGCCCGGATCCCGTCTCAGTGCGGGCGGCCGGAACCGGCGCCGTGGGCGCACCGGCGTCACCGGTCTCGTCGGCGAGCTGGTGGACCAGCACGCCGTGCCGGAACGCCGCTTCGCCGACCTCGGCGCAGTTGCTGCCGTACACCGACAGCCGGCTGCCGCTCTCCGCGACGATCTCCACCGCGCGCCGGGCGGCGCGGGCCTCCCGGCCCAGCACGTCGGCCAGCCGGGCCGCGTGCGGGGTGCGCACGGCGACCCGCGGCCGCAGCCTGGTCCGGGCGAACTCGGCCGCGTCCTGGTCGGCGACGAGCCGGCCGGCCTCGATGCTGACGACGCGGTCGGCGCTGCGGGCGGCCTCCTTGGCGTCATCGGTGGTGAAGAGCACCGCTCCGCCGAGGGAGGCGTGGCCGCGCAGCAGCCCGTGCAGCCAGCCGCGTTCGCGGGGGGAGAGTCCGGCGCCGGGCTCGTCGAGCAGCAGGGTGCACGGATCGGCGAGCAGTGCCGAGGCCAGTGCGACCCGGCGCTCCATGCCGAGCGACAACGAGCCGAGCCGCTGGTCCCGCAGCCCCGCGATGCCGACGACCTCCAGCATGGTGTCGGCCCGGGAGGCCGGCACCCCGGCGGCGGCGCAGAGCATCCGCAGCTGGTTGCGGACGGTCCGCGCGGGGTTGCCGGGGACGTCGCCGAGGAGCACGCCGACCTCACGGCCGGGGTGCGGGATCCGGTGCAGCGCGCGGCCGCGGAAGTAGGTGACGCCGCGGCCCGGTTCGAGTTCGAGCATGAGCCGCAGTGCGGTGGTCTTGCCCGATCCCGGCTCACCGAGCAGGGCGGTCACATGCCCCGGGCGGGCCTCGAAGGTGAGGTCGTCCACGAGGGGCTGGGCGTCGGGACGGGGCTTGCTGGTGAGTCCGATGGCCTGGAGCATCGCTTCTCTCGCGGGGGGTGAGACCGCTCAGCGGCAGGGTGGGTACCGCAAGCAAGATAACGCGATATGTCCGATTTTCGGCGCAACCGGTCCGATCGAATGCCGATCCTGCAGCTGCCGGGCCCCGAACGGGCGGCGGCCCCGGGCCCGCTCCTGCGGCCGGTGATCCCGACGCCGGCGGCCGCGATGCGTACGGTGTGGCGTCAGACTTCGGGACGCAGCATCGGCGGGTTGAGCAGGGTGGCCCCGCCCGCGCGGAACAGCTGGGCCGGACGCCCGCCCTGACGGGTAGTCGTCCCTCCGGCCGGCACCAGGAATCCCGGGGTGCCGGTGACCTTGCGGTGGAAGTTGCGCGGATCGAGGGATACGCCCCACACCGCCTCGTAGACCCGGCGCAGCTCGCCGACGGTGAACTCCGGCGGGCAGAAGGCGGTGGCCAGCGAGGAGTACTCGATCTTCGAGCGGGCCCGCTCCACACCGTCGGCGAGGATCCGGGCGTGGTCGAAGGCCAGTCCCGTGGCGCCCTCGCCGGTGTCGGCCAGCACCTCGTCGACGGGGGCCCAGCGCGCACTGTTGGCGTCGCCTCCGGCCCGGGGCGCAGGCAGGTCCGGAGCCAGCACCAGGTGCGCCACGCTGACGACGCGCATCCGCGGATCGCGCTTCGGATCGCCGTAGGTGGCCAGCTGCTCGAGGTGCGCACCGTTGCCCGCACCGGGCAGGGCGGGATCGTGCGCGCACAGGCCGGTCTCCTCGGAGAGCTCCCTGGCGGCGGCGCCCGCCAGGTCCTCGTCCCCGCGGACGAATCCTCCGGGCAGCGCCCAGCTCCCCTGGAACGGCGGCTCACCTCTCCGGACGACCAGCGCGCAGAGCGCGTGGCGCCGCACGGTGAGCACGACCAGGTCGACGGTGACGGCAAAGGGCGGGTAGGCCGACGGGTCGTAGGGCGACATGCCGCGATCATAGTCGTCTGCCTGACGATAAACAGCGCTTTGGTGACCTTGAAGACACTCCCCCGAAGGCTGGGGGCCTCTGGTCGGGCAGCCGGTCCGGCCCGAGCGGGGCGCGGGGGCTCAGCGTCCCAATTGGAGCCCATCGGCCGCCTCCTCCACCATGCCCAGGCCGAGCCGGCTGATCCTGACGGTGAAGGGCTCCCCCGCCACACGCAGGCCCGAGAGTCTGAGCGCGCCCAGGGGCGCGCCGGGGAGAGGGACGAGGGCGACCGTGCCCGCGGGGGCGTCGGGGCGGATCCCGGCGAGGGCGGTCAGCGCCTGGACCCCGGCCGCCGCGGCCACGGCGGCCGGGCGGCAGGCCGCCGGGTGCGGGACGGGGGCGCTGCCCGCCGTGCGCTGCTCGGCCGCGAACATCTCCGGCAGCCGGTACCCGAAGGCCTCCGCCGCGTCCAGCAGGCCCCTGAGCAGGCCCGCGGCCTCCTTCTCGAAGCCCGACTGGGCCAGGCCCGCCACGGCCACCGCGCTCTCGTACGCCCGCACCGCCCCGGAGCGGTGGCCGAACGGGTTGTGCCCCGGCTCCTTGACCGCCATGCTCCGCAGCCCCCATCCCGAATCCATCGCGGGAGCTCCGAGCAGCCGGGCCAGCTGCTCGGCGCGGGTCCGGTCCAGGAGCCCCGGGGCGATCCGGCCGCCACTGAGCAGTCCGGTGTCCAGCAGGTGCGCGGCGGCCCCCGTCAGCCGTGGCAGCGGCCGTCCGTCGGGATGCAGGGCCGAAGCGGGCCGCCCGCCGTCCGGACCGTCGATCCAGAACGCTGCCCGGAACCGCTCACGCAGCGCGGCCGCGCGGTCCCGCCACTCCGCGGCGCCGGGCCGCCCGCAGGCGGCGAGCAGGTCGGCGCCGAGCTCGGCGGCCCGGTGGGCGTGGGCCTGGGTCTCACAGCGCCGCGGGCCGGGGTCGGGGTCGGCCAGGAACCCGTCCTCCCCCAGCGCGCCCCGCAGCCAGTCGAGGCACCTTTCGGCGGCCGGGAGCAGTCGGGCCACATCCTCTTCCGGCAGGCCCCAGAGCCGGGCCTCGGCCAGCACTGCGGGAAAGGCCAGGGTCGCCTCGGTGGCGGTGCACCCCGGTGGAAGCTGCGCGCCCGCTCCGCGCAGCGGGCCCGGGATCTTCCCGAGGTCCGGCCCCCGCTCCTCGGTCTGGGTCCGGGCGAGGATGCGCAGGGTGGCCGCGGCGAGACCGGTCCCGAGCGGCAGTGCCATGCGGGCGGCCCAGAGCGATTCGGCCGGGGACAGTCCCAGCCGCCACGGCGCTCCCGCCGCGGCGAAGGCGTCGCCGGGCTCCTCGGGGTCCCTCAGGAGCAGGGCGCCCAGGTCCTCGACGCTGGACCGCAGCCATGCCTCGGCCCTCGGGTCGTCCCCCTCGGCCCGTGCGTCGGCCAGCGGGTTCGCCACCTGCCCCACGGGGGGCCTTTCCACCCGGTGCTGCGTGGTCCGCAGCTCGATGGTGCGGGATTCGCCGGGGGCCAGTTCCAGCTGCCAGCGCAGCAGCCCGGCCGAGGCCAGCGCGTCGTCCGGCGGCGGCTCGGCGGCGGTCACGGCCTGCGCCTCGCCGGTGCTCCAGCGCAATCCGGCCGCGTGCACCCCGGCGGGCAGCTCCGGCCCGGCCCGGCCTGCGGCCACGGCGGCCAGCTCCGCCAGGTCGGTGCCGAGGAGCACCTCCACGGGCAGGCGTACCGGCCGGGCCGCGAAGCTGCGCAGGGTGATCCGCTCGGTGCCGTCCGCGTGCCGGACCCGTTCCACACCGATGTCGGGGTCGGGACCGGGCTCGGCCCCCGTGCGCACGGTCGCGGTGAATGCGGCCCGGTCCGCGCCGAGGCTGCGCCCCTGCACGGCGACCGGATCCCGGCCGCCGACGCGCAGTACGCACCGGGAGAGCAGCCGGCGCCCGGATCGGTAGATCCCGTCGATTCCCTGCCCGGTCAGCTGGCCGTGCTCCGGGGAAATGACCAGACAGGGCGCGGCGACGCAGATGACGGCGCCGTGCACGGGCGGCAGTTCGGACCGGCGGGCCGCGGGCGCGCCGGCTGGGCGGGGAGGTGCGAGGTGAGACATGTGTCGCCTTGTCTGCGCTCCGGTCGGTTCAACAGGGCGGCGGCGCGGCCGGGGCCCCACCACCCCCCAGCTGAACGCCCCCACCCCCGCCCGGGTCACGGGCCCGGCCCCCGGCGGGCCGTGCCGGGCCCGCGGCCCACGCAGTCGGAGCAGGGCCCGGGTGCACCGGAGCAGCCGTCCCGGACGCCTGTGCGACAACCCGTGCGCGTTCACTGCCCGCTCCCCGCGGTGCGGCGGGACCTGCGGCGGGTGGCCGTGCGGCCCCGTCGGCCGGGAGGGCGCGTACCGGCCGAGGACCGCCCCCGCCCGGGCTCCCGGCGGCGCCGCTCCTCCCGCAGACACTCCCGGAGCCCCTCGGGGTCGATCCCCTCGTTGCAGGCGTGGTGGAGCAGCTGGGCGAAGCGGTACTCGGCGTCGGCCCGCAGGGCCAGCCCGAAAGCGATCCGGGCGGTCGGCTCGTCCCCCGTGGACCAGGAGACCCATCCGGCGAGGGTGAGCGGAGCCGCGGCGTGCTCGCGGTAGGCCCCGACGCAGCGCCTGGCCAGGGCCCGCCACAGCCGCAGGGCGGGGGCCGCCTCCTCGTCCTCCATCCACTCGGCGGCGACGTCCCGGATCTCGCGGTCCTGGAGGCCGAAGATCAGCGAGGCGGCCTCGTCGTGGCCGAGCAGCGCGTCGTCCCAGTCGTCGGCGTGGGGGCCGCCCTCGACGGGCGGCGCCAGGGTCATCCGCCGCATCAGGGTCCGGGCCAGGGCGAGTGTCTCGGCGCCGACCTCCTCACGGGTGGCCCCGTCGAGAATCCTCGGCATGAGGGCTGCGGCGGCCCGGTCGAGGGCCCGTTCCGCCTCGTCGGCCACGGCCCCGTGCAGCGGTGCCAGCCTGCCTTCGATCTCTTTCAGGGAGCCCCGGACCTGGAGACCTGCGAAGGTGGCGGTCGCGGCGAGCACCGATGTACCGACGGCGGCCAGCCGGCTGCCCTCGGCCGGGCAGCACCGCTCGTCGGGGCAGACGTAGGACCAGAACCGCCCCTCCGACAGGCACAGGGCCTCCAGTACGGGCACGTCCAGTGCGCCGCAGGCCAGCCGGATCCCCTGGGCGAGCGGCCGAAGCCGCTTCATTACCTGAAGACCGCCTTCCTCCCCGCCCGGCTCCTGGCAGAGGTAGACGACGATGCCGTCGGGCTTGCTCCCGCGCCGTTCGCTGCCCCGGATCAGGCACTCGGCGACCTGTCGGGCGGTGTCCTCCCATTCCGCGGACGTGGCCGGGATCCCGACGCGGAGCCGGCCGCCGAAGCGTCCGCCCTCGCCGTGCACGGCCACCATCACGAGGGAGTCGGTCGGGTGGAAGCCGAGCATGTAGGGCAGCGCGTCGGCCAGTTCGGCCGGGCTGCGCAGGGTGATCTGGGGTCCGGTGGTTGCTCCGGCCGGGCTGATGGAGGGCCGGCCGGACGGGGTGCGTGATTCGTGGTTGCTCGTCATGACACGAAGGTCCCGCGCATGATCCGATCCCGAAAGCCCTGTGGATAACTACCGGCGCCGCTGTCCACAGGCCCGGAGCGGCATTGGCGCGATGTCGGAGGCATCGGGTTGCATGGGGGCATGAACGCAGACCTGAGGTCCTCGGCCGACTCCGTACTAGCCCGTCTCGTGGGCGACCCCACGGGGACCGCCAAGCTGCGCGAGGACCAGTGGCGGGCGATCGAGGCCCTCGTGGCGCACAAGCGGCGGGCTCTGGTGGTGCAGCGCACCGGCTGGGGCAAGTCCGCGGTGTACTTCGTCGCCACCTCGCTGCTGCGGGCGAGCGGCGCCGGCCCCACCGTGATCGTCTCCCCGCTCCTCGCGCTGATGCGCAATCAGGTCGAGGCCGCTGCCCGAGCCGGGATCCGCGCCCGCACCATCAACTCCGCCAATCCCGAGGAGTGGGAGGGGATCCAGGCCGAGGTCGCGGCGGGTGAGGTCGACGTCCTGCTGGTGAGTCCGGAGCGGCTCAACAATCCCGATTTCCGCGACCAGGTCCTCCCCAAGCTCTCCGCCGCCACCGGCCTGCTCGTGGTGGACGAGGCCCACTGCATCTCCGACTGGGGCCACGACTTCCGCCCCGACTACCGCCGGCTGCGCACCATGCTGGCCGACCTGCCGCCGGGCGTCCCGGTGCTCGCCACGACCGCGACCGCCAACGCCCGCGTGACCGCCGACGTCGCCGAGCAGCTGGGGACCGGTGCCGGCACGGACGCGCTGGTCCTGCGCGGCCCACTGGACCGCGAGAGCCTGAGCCTGGCGGTGCTGACACTGCCCGACGCGGCGCACCGGCTGGCCTGGCTCGCCGACCGCCTCGGGGACCTCCCGGGCTCCGGAATCATCTACACGCTGACCGTGGCGGCCGCCGAGGAGGTCACCGCGTACCTGCGCCACCGGGGTCACACGGTGGCCTCGTACACCGGCAAGACGGAGAACGCCGACCGCCAGCAGGCCGAGGACGACCTCCAGGCGAACCGGGTCAAGGCGCTGGTGGCCACCTCCGCCCTCGGGATGGGCTTCGACAAGCCCGACCTCGGTTTCGTGGTGCACCTGGGCTCGCCCTCCTCCCCCATCGCCTACTACCAGCAGGTGGGCCGCGCGGGCCGTGGCGTGGAGCATGCGGAGGTCCTGCTGCTCCCCGGCCGCGAGGACGAGGCGATCTGGCAGTACTTCGCCTCGGTGGCCTTCCCGCCGGAGGAGCAGGTCCGCCGCACGCTCGACGTCCTGGCCCAAGCCGGCCGGCCGCTGTCGCTGCCCGCCCTGGAGCCGCTGGTCGATCTGCGCCGCACCCGGCTGGAGACCATGCTCAAGGTGCTCGACGTCGACGGCGCCGTGCACCGGGTCAAGGGCGGCTGGACCTCGACCGGCGAGCCGTGGGCCTACGACGCCGAACGCTACGCCTGGGTGGCCCGCCAGCGGGCCACCGAGCAGCAGGCCATGCGCGACTACGCCTCGGCCACCGGATGCCGGATGGAGTTCCTGCGCCGCCAGCTGGACGACGAGGAGGCCGCGCCCTGCGGCCGCTGCGACAACTGCGCCGGGACCCGGTTCACCGCGGAGGTCTCCACGACCGCGCTGGACACCGCGCGCGGTGAGCTCGGCCGCCCGGGAGTGGAGTTGGAGCCGCGCAAGATGTGGCCGACCGGGCTCGCGGCGGTCGGTGTCGACCTCAAGGGGCGCATCCCCGCCGGCGAGCAGGCCTCGACGGGCCGGGCACTGGGCCGGCTGTCCGACATCGGATGGGGCAACCGGCTGCGCCCGATGCTCGCCCCCCAGGCTCCGGACCAGCCGGTTCCGGACGACGTGGCGCAGGCCGTGGTCGCAGTGCTGGCCGACTGGGCCCGCGGCCCCGGCGGCTGGGCCTCGGGGGCGCCCGACGCCCCGGCCCGGCCGCTGGGCGTGGTCGCCCTGCCCTCACGCAGCCACCCCCAGCTGATCGGTTCGCTGGCCGCGCGGATCGCGGAGGTCGGGCGGATGCCGCTGCTCGGCACCGTCGCGTACACGGACCGGGCCCCTGAGTTCGGGTCGGTGTCCTCGAACAGCGCACAGCGGGTACGCGGGCTCCACCAGTCCCTCACCGTGCCCCCGGCGCTGGCCGAGGCGCTGGCGGCGGCCGCGGGCCCGGTGCTCCTCGTCGACGACCGCGCGGAGAGCGGCTGGACCCTTGCGGTGACCGCCCGGCTGCTGCGGCGGGCAGGCGCGAAGGAGGTGTTCCCTCTGGTGCTGGCGCTCCAGGGATAGCCGAATGCGTCATCCTCGGCGTGGCGGGGCAAGGATATGAACGGCATACCGGCCAATTCCGGTCCACGGCGTCAATTGCTCGTTGCCGCACGCTCCGTGGCCACGCGAGAATTGGGGTGCTCCCGCTCGGCTCCTCGGCACCCTCCTGGGCCGCGCTGCGGCGCGCCCTGACTCCAGCCGTGCCCGTCCGCGGGCGTGTACCCGAAGGGAGGACCGTGACCTTCGGATTCGCGCCGCCCCCGACCACGTCCCTTGCAAGAGCGACCGGCGGTACCAGCCGGCACGGCAGGCTGCTGGAACCGGCGGAATGGACAGCGGCGGGCATTCCGCTGCTGCGCAATCCGCGCGAGGTCGTCAGCGGGCTGCACTCCCGGCACAGCCCCGTGCCCTCGACCGCGGTGATCGCCGTCCTCGGCCCGGAGGAGCAGCTCGTGGCGAGCGCCTCCTTCGTGCAGCGGTCGGCCTCGGCCGACGGCTGGGAGTACCGCAACGCCCTGTTGTCCCGGCTGCGCCGGGTGCTGCCGCACGACCTGCGGCGACGGACCCCGGTCCGGACGGCGGTGCTGCTCTACTGCCGCGAGGGCGACGAGCGGTGGACCGAGGAGGACGGCGCGTGGATGTGGGGGCTGCGGGACGCCTGCACCCTGCACGGCCTGCGCTGCGGCGCGTACATCACGCTGACCCGTGAGGGCTGGCAGGTGCTGGGTGAGGGCCGCGGTGGCCGACGGCCGAGCTCCGAATCGAGGCCGCAGCGCCTCGGCGACACCGTGGCCGAGTTCTCTCCGCTGGCCCTGCACACCGGGGGCGGCGCGGTCGAGGCCCTGCGGCGGACCGCCGCGCGCTGAGCCTCGTACGGCCGGCTTCGGGGGACTGCCCGCCGTACGGCCACTCCTCGCCGGACCACGCGCGGTAGCAGAGGGCGCGGTACGAGAGGGCGCGGCACGAGGCCTCGAGCGGGGCGCCGCGGGCATGCCTCACAGCCGTACACCCGGGAGCGGGCGTACGGCGGCTCAGGCGTCGAGCTCCGGTTCGGGCCCCGGCGCGGGCTTCAGCGGGGCCGGCTCGAAGCCCGCCCCGCCCCTCGCCCGTGCCGGGGTACAGGGCGTCAGACGCCCGCACCCAGCACGGAGTTGATCTGCTGCGGGTCGCCGCACACGATCAGCAGCGCACCCGCCCGGGTGAGAGCGACCGGCAGGGCGCCCGCGACGGAGTCGACCGCCCCGCCGTTGACCGCGAAGACCACGACGGGACGGCCGGTGGCGCGCTGGGCCTGCGCCGCGTCCGCGTAGAAGACGTCGTCCCCGGCGTCGTGCTGGGCCCAGTACGCGGCCTCGCCGAAGGACAGCTCGTGCGCGGCCCACGGGTGCGGGTCGCCACTGGTGAGCACCAGGATGTCGCCGGGCGCGCGCCCGGTGTCGAGCAGCAGGTCCACGGCCTCTTCGGCCGCGTCCAGCGCACCCTCGGCGGAGGCCGGGATCAGCTGGATCTGCGGCACCGCCGCGGAGACGGACGGTGCGGTGGGGGCAGGGGCTGCGGAAACGGGTCCGGGGGTGGCCTGCGGCGCACGCGGCGCGGGCCTGGGGGCACCTCCCGCGCGGCTTGCCGCGGCGGGGGCGGGACCGGGGCGGCCGGGCCGCGGTACGGCGGCGGGACGCGGACCAGGTACAGGGCGGGGGGTCTGCGCGGTGCGGCTCGCGGCCGGCGTGACGCGGGGACCCTGGGCACTCTCGTGAATCTGAGGCTCCTCGATGGCGGGTGTGAGAGGCGTGAGTTGATATCTATCAAACACCGGTACGAAACGTACCGGTCGGTGGCACATGCGTGCGATCAGAAATCGAAGCCGAGTTGGCCTCCGTTTTCCAGCTCCATCGACTCCTCGCTGCGGCGCACCTTCTTGAGGTGGCGCCACCGGGGCAGCGCGTCGAGGTACGACCACGAGAGCCGGTGATAGGGGGTCGGCCCCAGCTCCTCCAGTGCCGCCCGGTGCACGGGCGAGGGGTAACCGGCGTTGGCCGCGAAAGCGAAGTCCGCGATTCCACCGCCCTGTTCCCCCAGCTCGGCCATCATGCGGTCGCGGCGGACCTTGGCGATGACCGAGGCCGCGGCGACGGCGATACAGGACTGGTCGCCCTTGATCACCGTACGAACCCGCCAGGGCGGGCCGAGATAGTCGTGCTTGCCGTCGAGTATCACCGCGTCCGGCCGCACCGGCAGAGCGTTGAGCGCGCGCTCCGCCGCCAGTCGCAGGGCGGCCGTCATCCCCAGTTCGTCGATCTCCTCGGGCGAGGAGTGCCCGAGTGCGTACGCGGTGACCCAGTCCTCCAGGACATCGAGGAGCGCGTCACGTCGCTTGGGGGTGAGCAGTTTGGAGTCGGTGAGACCGGCGGGCGGCCGGCGCAGGCCGGTGATCGCCGCACACACGGTGACGGGTCCGGCCCAGGCCCCTCGTCCGACTTCGTCGACCCCGGCGATGACCTTGGCGCCGGTGGTTGCACGGAGGGAGCGTTCGACGGTGTGGGTGGGTGCTTCGTACGGCATGGCGCCAGCAAGGTTACGCCGCCCCGAGCCGACTGCACACCCCCGCCCGGGTCCGACCCGCCCGCGATCGGACGCGAATGCCGCTTCACGCGCCCCGCGGCGGCCCCGCCGCGTCTCACACCCTGAGCAGCGGCACCATCACCTCGTCGATCAATGCCGCGATCTCCGCATCTCCCCATTCGCTTCCGCATACCTTGGCGCGGTACATCAGCATGGCCGGAATGACATCCACGACAAACGGACCAGTCGCGTCCGCCCGCACGTCGCCCCGGTCGATTCCGCGCCCCACAAGCTCCCTGATCAGATGCTGGGCAGGCTCGTGCACACCGGACCAGATCACTCCACGGAAGCGATCGGCATGCATGTGATCGCATTCGTGAAGTACCGACCGGAGGGCCTGCCCGGCGCGCGAATGCATGACGTCCCGCATCCGCACGCACAGCAGGCGGAGGTCCTCGCGGATCGATCCGCAGTCGGGAATGTCACCGATCCGCGGCAGACCGGTCCGCAGCGCATCGGCCACCAGGTCCGCCTTCGACGGCCAGCGGCGGTAGAGCGCGGCCTTGCCGGTGTGCGCGCCGACTGCGACGCCCTCCATGGTGAGCGCGTTCCAGCCGACCGTGCTCAGCTGCTCCAACGCGGCGTCGAGAATCGCCCGTTCGAGTTCCGGGCCCCGCCTGCGCCCCGGTGACGCCGCCGACCAGCGCGAACCCACCATCTCCCCACCTCCGACCGGCTTGTGCGTTCGACACACGCATTTTCAGCCTTAGTGAACGCTTGCGTTCACTAAGGCGCGGCTCCTACCGTGGACCGCAGTGAACGGATGCGTTCACTATTTCACTTTGGGGGGGGATCCTCAGTGACAAGCTCTCAACTCGCCACACCCCGGATACCGGGCGCGGCACGCCGGGAGGGGCGCCCCGGCGTGGCGCTCGCAGTGATCGCCGCATGCCAGCTCATGGTCGTCCTCGACGCGACGATCGTGAACATCGCGCTCCCGCACATCCAGACCGCGCTCGACTTCACCACCACCGACCTGTCGTGGGTGCTCAGCGCGTACACCCTCACCTTCGGTGGCCTGCTGCTGCTCGGCGGCCGGGCGGGCGACATCCTGGGCCGGCGCCGGGTGTTCCTCGCCGGCATCCTGCTCTTCACCCTGGCCTCGCTCCTCGGCGGCTTCGCCCAGGAGCCCTGGCAGCTGCTCGCGGCCCGCGCCCTGCAGGGGGTCGGCGGCGCCATCGCCTCGCCCACCTCGCTCGCCCTGATCACCACGACCTTCCCCGAAGGCCCTGAGCGGAACCGGGCGTTCGGGGTGTTCGCCGCCGTATCGGCGGGCGGCGGCGCGATCGGCCTGCTGACCGGCGGCATGCTGACCGAGTGGCTCGACTGGCGCTGGGTCCTCTTCGTGAACGTGCCGATCGGCGTGCTGATCGCGGTCCTGACCCCGCTCTACATCACCGAGTCCGAGCGCCACCCCGGCCGCTTCGACATCGCCGGAGCCCTCACCTCCACCGGCGGGATGGCCTCGCTCGTGTACGGGTTCATCCGCGCCTCGGAGGAGGGCTGGCGCGACGCGCTCACCCTCGGCTCGTTCACCGCGGCCCTGGTGCTGCTCGCGCTCTTCGTGGTCATCGAGTCGCAGGCCCGCGAGCCGATCATCCCGCTGCGCATGTTCGCCGACCGCAACCGCACCGGCACCTACGTGATCATGCTCGGCCTCGCCGCGGCGATGTTCGGCATGTTCTTCTTCATCGTCCAGTTCGTGCAGAACGTACTGGGCTTCTCCCCCATCCAGTCCGGACTCGGCTTCCTGCCCGTGACGGTCGCGATCGTCACCGCCGCCGGTCTCTCGCAGCGGTTCCTGCCGCGTTTCGGCCCCAAGCCCTTCATGGTCGCCGGGTCCGCGCTCACCGGCACGGGGCTGGCCTGGCTCACCTTCGTCCGGACCGACAGCTCCTACGTCTCCGGAGTGCTCGGGCCGATGCTGCTGTTCGGCTTCGGCATGGGACTCAACTTCGTGACCCTCACCCTCACCGCCGTCTCCGGCGTGGCCCCGAAGGAGGCGGGCGCGGCCTCCGGTCTGCTCAACGCCAGCCAGCAGGTCGGCGGCTCGCTCGGGCTGTCCATCCTGGTCACCGTCTTCGGCACGGCCGGCCGCGACGAGGCCACGAGGCAGGTCCCGGCCTTCATGGCGCAGGCGGACCCGGAGGAGATCGCCGCCTTCCAGGAGACCGGGCTACTGCCCGACCCCTGGGGGGACCTGGTCCTCACCCACGGCATCTCCACCGCGTTCTACGCGGCCGTCGCCATGGCGGGCCTCGCCCTGGCCACCGCCCTGCTGGTGATCCGGGTGCGCAAGAGCGACCTGGAGGCCCTGGCGGGCGCCGCCGCGAAGGCCGGTCCGGCCGCCTGACCGCACCGCGCCGTACGGGGCCGGGCGCGGGCAACGCTGCCCACGCCCGGCCCCGTACGCATGACGGTCTAGTACTCGACGCGGCTGCCGAAAGAGCCCATGCGCGAGCAGACCTCGTAGGAGGCGGTGACCGGACGCTCGCGAAGGATCTGCCGGGCCCGGTACTCGCCCATGCTCATGGCGTACCAGGGGACGTCTCCGGCCCGGGCCATCTCGTCGTTGATCCCGCGCAGGGCGCAGGACCGCTGCGGCTCGGGCAAGCGGTCCAGAGCGGGTACGGCGTCCGCCGAGAGCGACTGGAAGTAGGCCAGATCGATCTTCTGGTCGGCCGCGAAGCGGGCCACGTTCCGCTCGGCGACCATCCCGTCGGGGGACATCAGGCCGAAGACCAGGACGGCGGCGGCCGCACTGCCCGCGACCGCGCGCGCCAGCCAGCGTCCACCGAACAGCCCGGCCGCCATGATCAGTACGATGACCAGCCCGAGCCACAGCTCCATCGCGGCCACGGAGACGCGCAGCCTGGTCAGCCCGTACGCATCCACGTAGAGGTCCATGCGGCGCAGCGCGGCGGCGACGACGACCAGCGTCATCGCGCAGAGCACCCCGAGCACGACGCGCACCAGGCGGCGGTCGCCCGCCCCGGCTCGCGGAGCCCAGCGCAGAGCCAGTGCGATCACTGCGAGGGTGAGCAGGGTGGCCCACAGGAGCTGCCAGAAGCCCTGGCGGGCGTACTCGGCATAGGTCAGGCCGGTGCTCTCCAGAACCTTGTCGTAGCCACCGAACAGGACCGCCAGCTGGACGGCGTTGAAGCCGGCGAACAGCACGATCAGCACGATGAGCGGAAGGGCCCATTCGAGACGGGACCGCGGCTTGCCCGGGGCCACCTCGATCCGGTCCCAGCGCAGCGGGGCGGCGGCGGTGCGGGCGGCGGCGAGCGCGAGGACCACGCCGAGGACGAAGAGCATGAACCGGATGGGTCCGTCCTCGACCGACACGTCGGGCAGCAGGTCGCCCAGCAGATCGGCGAAGGCCGCGTCGGCGGAGGCGAACAGCGCGCCGAAGAGCAGCAGCAGGGCGACGGCCACACCGGTCGCCTTGGCGATGGGCAGCCAGCGGTCCTTGCTGCCCCCACCACGCGAGCGCAGCCCGGTCAGGAGCCAGGCCGTCCCGGACACACCGGCGTCGAGGAAGCCGAGCGGGCTGAGCAGGACGCCGGGCCAGGTACGGCTGCCGTGCAGGGCCAGCGCGCCGAGCAGGACGGCGGACAGGATCGCCAGCGTGGCCGGCCACGCGGAGTCGCGCAGGGCGGGTACGACGAGGAGCGCGAGGCAGCCGATCACCCAGGCCAGGGTCCAGGGGCGGGCGGCGCGGCCGGCCGTGCGGGCGGCGAAGTACGCGGCGACGACGGCGGGCACCACGGCAACCAGCAGGCCGGGGCCCATGCCGTCGCCGAGCAGCAGCGCGGTGGCCAGGCCCGAGGCGAGGACGGCGACGAGGGTCGCGGTCCGGATGGGCGCGGGGTCGGCGGGGCGCACCAGCGTGGCCCAGGAGGGCGAGGCGGAGCTCTGGGGCACCTGCCAGGGGTTCCCGGCCCATGCACCGGCGGGCGCCGGCGGCGGTGGGCCGGCCGCACCGGTGTGTCTGCCCCCGGGCGAGGCCGGCCTCACGGTCGAATCCGCGGGCGAATCCGCGGGCGAATGCGCGGACGTGGCCTCTGTGTTGACCGCGTCCTTGGACTGGGCCTCATCGGCCCCTCCGGTGTTCTCCGACATCGGTTTCCCTCCCCTGTCGGCCGCCCCGGAGTTCAGGGTGGGGCGGCGGTGCGGACAGGGTAGGCCGGTGCGATGCAGTTTTGAACAGGATCAAAAGAGTGCTGTGGCAGGACCGTGACAATCGGAAGGGGAGATTTCACCACGCCGAACGCGCCGAGCGCCGCCGGGGCCGCTGGGGCGCCGCTGGGGCGCCGAACACCCCGGGCACCCGGACGCGGAGGGTCCACGGGTCCCGTCGGCTCCACGGGCCTCAGCCCGCGGCAACCTCCGGCAGCCAGGCCGGCAGGGCTTCCGTACGCGCCAGCCACGCGGCCGGCAGCACGGCGTCCCCGCGCGCGCCCAGTACTCCGCCGACGATCGCGCAGGTCGTGTCGACGTCCCCGCCCACCTGCGCGGTGGTCCAGAACGCCCGCTCGTAGTCGTCCAGCGCCCGCGCCGCCGACCACAGCGCGAACGGCACGGTGTCGTGCGCGCTCGTACGCCGCCCGCAGCCCAGCACTGCCGCGACCGTGGTCGCGTCGCCGTAGTCCAGCATGTCCCGGGCCCTTCGCAGCCCTGCGCCCACCGCGCTGCGCGGCACCAGCGCGATCACCCCGTCCAGCAGGTCGGAGGCCTTCACAGGGCCGTCCGTGCTCGCGGCCAGCGCGGCAGCCGCGGCGACGGCCATCGCCCCGCACACGGCCTCGCGGTGCTGGTGGGTGGTGTAGGCGGAGATCTCGGCCTGGTGCGTGGCCTGCTCCGGGTCGTCTGCGTACCAGGCGCCGAGCGGGGCGATCCGCATGGCGGCGCCGTTGCCCCACGAGCCCTGTCCGTTGAACAGTTCGGCGGCCAGCGTCCGCCAGTCCTGCCCCTCCCGCACCAGTCTCAGCATCCGGTTCACCGCGGGACCGTAACCACGGTCGAAGTCGTGGTGGTGGGCGAAGGAACGCGCGAGCGCGTCCTGGTCGATGCGCCCGTGCTCGGCCAGCACGGCCACCACCGAGCAGGCCATCTCGGTGTCGTCGGTCCACTGCCACGTGCCGGAGCCGGTGGGCAGCTCGCGCCGCTTGAGCAGCGGGTAGTTGACGGGGACGAAGTACTGGGAGCCCAGGGCGTCACCCAGCGCCAGCCCTCGCAGGCTGGACATGGCGCGCGCGTAGCGCAGTTCGGGAGTGGAGTCAGGCGTCATCGCGGGCAACTCTAGCCGTCCAGGTCATAAGGCTCGGGTGTGGTCCACCGCTCAAACGGGCGGTCCATCCGGTACCGGCCGTCCGGACCGAGCAGAAGGACCCGGAATTCGCCGTTGCCCGGATTGGACAGGGACTCGAATTCGGCCACGGACCAGTGGAACCAGCGCATGCAGAACAGCCGCATGGTCAGCCCGTGGGTCACCAGCAGCACGTTCTCGGGATGGTCGGGGGCCTCGAAGCTGCGGTAGAGGCTTTCCAGAAAGGAGCCGACCCGGTCGTACACGTCGGCCCCGGACTCGCCCTGCGCGAACCGGTAGAAGAAGTGTCCGTACGCGTCCCGGTACGCCTTCTGCATCCGTACGTCCTCCCGGTCCTGCCAGTTCCCCCAGTCCTGCTCGCGCAGGCGCGGCTCCTCGCGCATCCGCACCCGTGTCGGGTCCAGCCGGAGCTCGCGGAAGGTCTGCAGTGTGCGGCGGTAGGGGGACACGTAGGCGCTGATCGTCTCTTCGCCGAAGAGCTCGCGCAGCCGCTCGCCGGCCGCCGACGCCTGCTCGCGCCCGTTCCGGGTCAGGCGCAGGGCGTGGTCGGGCTCCCGCTCATACACCGTGTCGTCGGCGTTCCCCTCCGATTCCCCGTGCCGGACAAGGACGATGCGCCGTGGTCGAACCATCCCTCGACCCTATTCGGCCATCGGGCGGCCCACGGACCGGGCACGCCGACGGCGCGGCGGTCATCGTACGGTCATACCGTCCAGGAGGGTTCGAGGTCGACGACGTCCCCGGTGAGCGCCTCGACATCGGCCTGGATCTGGGCGCGCAGGGAGAGCCGCTCGACCCGCTCCTGCCGGTACTTGCCGTGCTCGGCGGCGGCGTGCCACATCGACAGCACCAGGAACTCGCGGCCGGGGGCCTCCCCGAAGAGGCCGCGCACCATCCCGGGCGAGCCGGCCATCGCCGGATTCCACACCTTCTCCTGCATGAGGGCGAAGTGGTCGACCCTGCCCTCCCGGACGCGCGTGTGCGCGACCCGTACCACGTCGGCATCGGTGAAGCGCGGCTCGAAGCCGGTCTTCACGTCGAAGCGGTGGTCGAAGAGGGTAACCCGCAGATCGGTGTAGGTGCCGTTCTGGGAGGCGGCCAGCCGGTCGTGCGAGCGCGCCATGAAGGAGTCGTAGAAGGACCGGCTCTCCCAGAACGCAAAGACATGCGCGACCCCCTGCCGGCCCCGGCTCCAGCCGCCGCCCTGCCCCCGGAATCCCGGCTCGCCCGGCAGCCCCGCCCATTTTCGCTGCCCCCGCTCGAACCCGCGTCGGTCCGTCACCGTGCAGCGAATCCACTTGACCAGCACTGCGCCATCGTACGGGCCGGGCGGGGCCCCGGTCAGTCCCCGGCGCGGTGGATCCGTACCAGTTCCGCCGCGTCCCGCTCGGGCAGCCGAAGTCCGAACTCCCGGTCGAGCACGGCGAGCAGCCCGTCCGGGCCGACGATCTCCCGATCGGCCCGACCGTCGGGGTACAGGCGGGTGAGCTCGCGCCCGACGAGCGCCCGGCGGACGCCGTCCCCCGGGTACTGGACGATGATCCGCCCGACGAAGGACGAGGCGGGGTGACTGGAGCTGTAGTGGTTCAGCACGACGTAGTCGACGGGGTGGTAGCGCTGCGGGGAGAAGGCGTACAGGTCCCGCCAGACGCCCCCGCGGAGCAGGCACAGGACGAGGACGCCGTCCTCCTCCTCGCGGACGCGGTACGTCCACTCCCCCTGCCGCACCTCGGTGCCCGGCCGTCCGAGCGGTACCGGCTCGCGAGGTCCCTGGTAGCCGAACCCCGCGTCGCACAGCCACGGTTCCCCCTCGACGGTGACCACGAGGACGGCATGGGTGACGGCCGGGAGGGAGGTCCCACGGGTGCGGTTGCGGGCACCGCGTCCGGAGACCTCGAAGCCGATCCGCTCCAGGGCAGCGGCCAGTAGCGAGTTCTGCTCGTAGCAGTAGCCGCCGCGGCGGCCGTGCACGATCTTGTCCTCGATCGACTTGAGGTCCAGCGCGACGGGGCGGCCGAGCAGGACGTCCAGGCTCTCGAAGGTGATGGCGGCGGTGTGGGCCCGGTGCACTGCGTACAACGTGCGCAGGTCCGGCCGGAGTTCCCCGGACGGCTCCGTGTCCCCCGCACTCCCCTGTATTCCGATCCGCGCCAAGTAGGCGTCCAGATCCAGTTCGTCACCGCTCCACATGGCCGACCATCTCCCCGTTGCCCCGTTGTCCCGACTGCAAGCGCCGTCCGCCGTCGCACCGCCGTGCAATTCGAAGGCGCGCCGGGGCAGGCACCCCGCACAATGATCGCCATGACGGCTCTGCACACCAACCCGCTTTTCGACCGGCTCTCCGAAGCCGAGAACATCCTGATAGCCGGTGCGGGCGGCGGCTTCGACATCTACGCCGGCCTCCCCATCGCCCTGTCCCTCATGCACCAGGGCAAGCAGGTCCACCTGGCGAACCTGTCCTTCAGCTCGCTCGCTGGACTGCCCGTCGAGGAGTGGGTGGCCCCCGATCTCGCCGCCATCACCCCGGACTCCGCGCCCCACCTGTCCTACTTCCCCGAGCGGACCCTGGCCCAGTGGCTGAAGAGGCACGGCTACCCCGCCACCGTGTACGCGTTCCCCCAGACCGGGGTGCAGCCACTGCGCGCCGCCTACCGCGAGCTGATCGACCTCCACCGCATCGACGCGATCGTCCTGGTCGACGGTGGCACGGACATCCTGATGCGGGGCGACGAAGCGGGCCTCGGCACCCCGGAGGAGGACATGACCAGCGTCGCGGCGCTGGCCGCACTGGACCACGTACCGCAGCGCCTCGTCGTGTCGGTGGGCTTCGGCGTGGACGCGTACCACGGGGTCAGCCACGGACTGGTGCTGGAGAACATCGCGGCGCTGGAGCGCGAGGGCGCGTACCTCGGCGCGTTCTCCGTACCGCGCGCCACCCGGGAGGGCGCACTCTTCCTCGACGCGGTGGCTCACGCCCAGGCGGAGACCCCGGACCGGCCCAGCATCGTGAACGGTTCCATCGCCGCGGCCGTC
Organism: Streptomyces sp. NBC_00029; assembly: GCF_045160505.1. Classification (NCBI taxonomy): domain Bacteria; kingdom Bacillati; phylum Actinomycetota; class Actinomycetes; order Kitasatosporales; family Streptomycetaceae; genus Streptomyces; species Streptomyces sp. NBC_00029. The sequence continues at coordinate 6,514,658 of NZ_CP108292.1, read as the reverse complement.
CGGGGTTCGTTCGGCGACGTGCAGTTCACCACCCGCACCAAGGGCAGCGAGCTCTTCGTGAACCCGCTGATGTCGCTGTGCTTCGCCTTCGACCTGCCGGGCCTGGCCGCCCGCTGCCTCTACCTGGACCTCATCGAGGACACCCAGCTGCTGCGCCAGGTCCATTCCCGGATCGCCGAATTCCGCGAGGAGCTGGTCACCCGCCCGTCGCTGCGCATCCCCCACTGACGGCCAGGGGGGGCCGGGGGAGGCCGGACGTTGCTTCGGATGCCACGCGCAAGAACGCCGACGGGGAGCCGGCGCATCGCCGACTCCCCGCTTGGACCAGGCACGTCATACCTGGTGGGCGCCTACTTTCAGCTGCAGCCGCTGGTGGATCCGCAGCCCTCGCAGATGTAGCAGGAGCCGGCGCGCTGCATCTTCGTACCGCAGGAGAAGCACAGCGGGGCGTCGGCGGAGACGCCGAGCTGCATCTCGACCAGTTCGGCGCTGCTGTGCGCCGTCTTCGGGGCCGGGAGGGAGACGGCCGCGACCGGCTTCGGGGCCGAGGGGACGGCGGCCAGCGGGGTCGCCTGCGTCAGGGACTCGGTGTCCAACTCGTCCTCGAGGGGCTCGTAGGAGCCGGTGTCGAGGTGGCGCTGGCGCTCCTCGGCGGAGTGGATGCCGAGGGCCGAGCGGGTCTCGAAGGGCAGGAAGTCGAGCGCCACGCGGCGGAAGATGTAGTCGACGATCGACTGCGCCATCCGCACGTCCGGGTCGTCCGTCATGCCGGCCGGCTCGAAGCGCATGTTCGTGAACTTCGAGACGTAGGTCTCGAGCGGAACGCCGTACTGCAGGCCGACCGAGACGGCGATCGAGAAGGCGTCCATCATGCCCGCGAGGGTCGAGCCCTGCTTGGACATCTTCAGGAAGACCTCGCCCAGACCGTCGTCCGGGTAGGAGTTCGCCGTCATGTAGCCCTCTGCGCCACCGACCGTGAAGGAGGTGGTGATGCCCGGGCGGCCCTTGGGGAGGCGCTTGCGGACGGGGCGGTACTCGATGACCTTCTCGACGGCGGCGCGGATGGTCTCCTCCGTCTTGGCGGTGACCTCCTCCTTCTCCTCCTCCTTCTTCTTGGCGGAGAGGGGCTGGCCGACCTTGCAGTTGTCGCGGTAGATCGCGAGCGCCTTGACGCCCAGCTTCCACGCCTCGAAGTAGATCTCCTCGATCTCCTCGACGGTCGCCGTCTCCGGCATGTTGACCGTCTTCGAGATCGCGCCGGAGATCCAGGGCTGGATCGCGGCCATCATGCGGACGTGACCCATCGCGGAGATGGAACGCTCACCCATGGCGCAGTCGAACACCGAGTAGTGCTCGGCCTTCAGGCCCGGGGCGTCGACGACCACACCGTGCTCGGCGATGTGGGAGACGATCGCCTCGATCTGCTCCTCCTGGTAGCCCAGGCGGCGCAGGGCCTGCGGGACGGTGCCGTTGACGATCTGCATCGAACCGCCGCCGACGAGCTTCTTGAACTTGACCAGGGCCAGGTCCGGCTCGACACCGGTGGTGTCGCAGGACATCGCGAGACCGATGGTGCCGGTCGGCGCGAGGACGGAGGCCTGGGCGTTGCGGAAGCCGTTCTTCTCGCCGAGGCGCAGGACGTCCTGCCAGGCCTCGGTGGCCGCGGCCCAGATGCTGTTGTCCAGGTCGTCGGTGCGCGGCGCGACGCCGTTGGCGTCGGCGTGCTGCTTCATGACGCGCTTGTGCGACTCGGCGTTGCGGGCGTAGCCGTCGTACGGACCGACGATGGCGGCCAGCTCGGCGGAGCGCTTGTACGCGGTACCGGTCATCAGCGAGGTGATCGACGCGGCGAGGGTGCGGCCGCCGTCCGAGTCGTACGCGTGGCCGGTGGCCATCAGCAGGGCGCCGAGGTTGGCGTAGCCGATGCCCAGCTGGCGGAAGGCGCGGGTGTTGTCGCCGATCTTCTGCGTCGGGAAGTCCGCGAAGCAGATGGAGATGTCCATCGCGGTGATGACGAGCTCGACGACCTTGGCGAAGCGCTCGGCGTCGAAGGACTGGTTGCCCTTGCCGTCGTCGTTCAGGAACTTCATGAGGTTGAGCGAGGCGAGGTTGCAGGACGTGTTGTCCAGGTGCATGTACTCGCTGCAGGGGTTGGACGCGGTGATGCGGCCGGACTCGGGGCAGGTGTGCCAGTTGTTGATCACACCGTCGTACTGGATGCCCGGGTCGGCACAGGCCCACGCGGCCTCGGCGAGCTTGCGGAAGAGCGCCTTGGCGTCGACCTTCTCGATGACCTCACCGGTCATGCGGGCACGCAGGCCGAACTCGGTGCCGTTCTCGACGGCCGTCATGAACTCGTCGTTCACGCGGACGGAGTTGTTGGCGTTCTGGTACTGGACGGACGTGATGTCGTCGCCGCCCAGGTCCATGTCGAAGCCCGCGTCGCGCAGGGCGCGGATCTTCTCCTCCTCCTTCACCTTGGTCTCGATGAAGGCCTCGACGTCCGGGTGGTCCACGTCCAGGACGACCATCTTGGCCGCGCGGCGGGTGGCGCCGCCGGACTTGATCGTTCCTGCGGACGCATCGGCGCCGCGCATGAAGGAGACCGGGCCGGAGGCGTTGCCGCCGGAGGAGAGGAGCTCCTTGGAGGAGCGGATGCGGGAGAGGTTCAGGCCGGCGCCGGAGCCGCCCTTGAAGATCATGCCCTCTTCCTTGTACCAGTCGAGGATCGACTCCATGGAGTCGTCGACGGCCAGGATGAAGCAGGCCGAGACCTGCTGCGGCTGGGGCGTACCGACGTTGAACCACACCGGGGAGTTGAAGCTGAAGATCTGGTGCAGGAGGGCGTAGGTGAGCTCGTGCTCGAAGATCTCCACGTCGGCGGGCGACGAGAAGTAGTCGAAGTCCTCGCCGGCCTTCGTGTACGTCTTCACGATCCGGTCGATCAGCTGCTTGAGACCGGTCTCGCGCTGCGGGGTGCCGACCGCGCCCCGGAAGTACTTGCTGGTGACGATATTGACCGCGTTCACCGACCAGAAGTCGGGGAACTCGACGCCACGCTGCTCGAAGTTGACCGAGCCGTCGCGCCAGTTGGTCATGACGACGTCACGGCGCTCCCAGCTCACCTCGTCGTAGGGGTGTACGCCCGGGGTGGTGTGGATGCGCTCGATACGCAGGCCGCCCTTGGCAGCCTTGGTCCCCTTGGCGCGGGAACCACGTGCCGAGCTGCTCGCCGTCTCTGTCATGCCGCTTCCTCCCATATGCGGGCAAAAACGCCCTAAAGTGCCAGCGATATTCCGCGGCACGGTGCTGTGTCTTGTCTCTACGTCTCTTCGCCTGATCAGCCGGCCGTGTCACGACGCGTGAGCGCCGCGGCACGGGACGTCCGGCTAGTCGGCGGCGGAGGCGGGCACGGGGACCTGGGCGGTCGCCGCGAGCTCGCACTCTTCGGGGCGAGGCCGCGACACGCGGAGTTCCGCGATGGCGGTCTCGAAGTCTTCAAGGGTGTCGAAAGCTTTGTAAACGGACGCGAAGCGCAGGTACGCGACCAGGTCGAGCTCCTGCAACGGGCCGAGTATGGCCAGACCCACATCGTGGGTGGTCAGCTCGGCACTCCCGGTGGCGCGCACCGCCTCCTCGACCCGCTGGCCGAGCTTGGCGAGGGCGTCCTCGGTGACCGGCCGCCCCTGGCACGCCTTGCGCACGCCGGAGATGACCTTGGTACGGCTGAAGGGTTCCGTCACCCCGCTGCGCTTGATCACCATCAGCGAGGCCGTCTCCACCGTCGTGAAGCGACGGGAGCAGTCGGGGCACTGACGGCGCCTGCGGATCGACGTGCCGTCGTCCGTGGTGCGGCTGTCGACGACGCGGCTGTCGGGGTGCCTGCAGAAAGGGCAGTGCATGGTTCCCTCACCCTCCCTCTTGGCACGACTGAATCACCCCACGGAGCCCCTGAACGGCGGAGGCGGACTCCGTCGGGGGCTCGTGCAGCAGCCACCAGCATATGCGATGCCGGGGGCCTCGGAAGACCCGAGGACCACAACCTCTGGGTGGCAGCGCTCATCCAACCACTAGATCTTGGGTTGTGGCGGATTTCTACGACCCCGCGTGTCGCGGCGTCCGATGAGCGGACGCGCGGCCTCCCGGTGCCACACTGGACACGGGCCCGGACGGTGGCGATACGACCGGGAAGGGTACCGTAAGCGGCGGATGCAGGGCCGAACCCGCGTTCGGCGAACCGATCGTCCATACACCTCTTGATATGCACACGAAGGACGATCTGCGTTTTTTCACTCGAACGTGTGTTTGGCGCAACCTTTCGAAAGCAACTACCGTTGTCCAGCTAGGGAGAACATTTCGAGAGGGGCCGACGTGACCACCACCGCAGACAGTGCCGCCATCACTGCCCAGAACCGCTCCCAGAGCCAGAGCCGACTCGAGCCGGTGCATGCCATGAACGACGCAAACCTGAACCCGGATGCGGAGCCCGTAGTACGCCCCGCACGCTCGCTGCCAGGTCGACCTCCAGGCATCCGCGCCGACAGCTCCGGGCTCACGGACCGGCAGCGGAGGGTCATCGAGGTCATTCGCGACTCCGTCCAGCGGCGGGGTTACCCGCCGTCCATGCGGGAGATCGGCCAGGCCGTCGGCCTGTCCAGCACGTCGTCGGTCGCCCACCAGCTGATGGCCCTGGAGCGCAAGGGCTTCCTGCGCCGCGACCCGCACCGCCCCCGGGCCTACGAAGTGCGCGGCTCCGACCAGCCGAGCTCGCAGCCCACGGACACGACGGGCAAGCCCGCCGCCTCCTACGTTCCCCTGGTCGGCCGGATCGCGGCCGGCGGCCCGATCCTCGCCGAGGAGTCGGTCGAGGACGTGTTCCCGCTCCCCCGCCAGCTGGTCGGTGACGGTGAGCTCTTCGTCCTCAAGGTCGTCGGCGACTCGATGATCGAGGCAGCCATCTGTGACGGCGACTGGGTCACGGTCCGTCGCCAGCCCGTCGCGGAGAACGGCGACATCGTCGCCGCGATGCTCGACGGCGAGGCCACCGTCAAGCGTTTCAAGCGCGAGGACGGCCACGTCTGGCTCCTCCCGCACAACGCCGCCTACCAGCCGATCCCCGGCGACGAGGCGACCATCCTCGGCAAGGTCGTCGCGGTACTGCGCCGGGTCTGACCCGCTGCCCCCATTCAGCCCCCGGGATCCACTGCGCCGGTCCCGGGGGTTGTTTCATGCCCGGGGACCGGCGGGCGGGCTCGGCAGGCCGGCCCCGGAAGCAGGGAGAGCCGTACGACGGAAGGCCTCGCGGGTTACTTGCCGTCGGCCTTGGCCGTCGCGTCGATCGCCGCCAAGGAGCGGCGGACCTGGTTGCGGTCCGTGGTGTACCAGAAGTCCGGCAGCGTGGCCCGCAGGAAGCTCCCGTACCGGGCCGTGGCCAGCCGGGGGTCGAGGACCGCCACGACACCCCGGTCACCCGAGGCCCGTACGAGACGACCCGCACCCTGGGCCATGAGCAGCGCGGCATGCGTGGCCGCGACGGCCATGAAGCCGTTGCCGCCGTGCTCCTCCACCGACTTCTGGCGGGCGCTCATCAGAGGGTCGTCGGGGCGCGGGAACGGGATCCGGTCCATGATCACGAGCTGGCAGCTGGGGCCGGGCACGTCCACGCCCTGCCAGAGGGACAGCGTCCCGAACAGGCAGGTCTTCGGGTCGGCGGCGAAGGATTTGATCAGCTCGCCGAGGGTTTCCTCGCCCTGGAGCAGGATCGGGTTGTCGAGCCGGCCGCGCAGTTCCTCGGCGGCCGCCTTGGCGCCGCGCATGGAGGAGAAGAGACCGAGGGTGCGGCCGCCGGCCGCCTCGATCAGCTCGGCGAGCTCGTCCATCATGTCGCCGCGGGTTCCCTCGCGGCCCGGCGTGGCCAGATGCTTGGCGACGTAGAGGATGCCCTGCTTCGGGTAGTCGAAGGGCGAGCCGACGTCGAGCCCCCGCCAGACGGGGACGTCGTCCCCCTCGACGCCCTCGGGGGACAGCCCCAGGGAGGCCGCGACCCCGTTGAAGTCGCCGCCCAGCTTGAGGGTGGCGGAGGTCAGCACCACGGAGCGGTCCTCGAACAGCTTCTCGCGCAGCAGGCCGGACACCGACAGCGGGGCGACCCGGAGGGTGGCGCCGAAGCGGTCGTGGCGCTCGTACCAGACGACGTCGTACTCGGAGCCGTTGGTGATCCGCTCCGCCACCCCGTGGATGCTCTCCACTGCGGCCAGCGCCTGCTTGCGCACGGCGTCCTCGTCGTGGACGGACTTGTCCCGCGTCGCACCGATCGCCGAGATCACATTGCGTGCGGCGTCCCGCAGGGACATCAACGCATAGCCCAGGTCCTCGGGGACCTGCTCCAGCCGGCCCGGGAGCGCCAGCTCCATGACCCGCTCGAAGGATTCGGCGGCGGTCTGCAGGGAGTCGGCGGTCTTCTCGTCGACCAGCTTGGCCGCACGCTTCACGGCACGGTTGACCTGCCCCGGGGTGAGCTCACCGGTGGCGACCCCGGTCACCCGGGAGACCAGCTCGTGGGCCTCGTCCACGATCAGGACCTCGTGCTGCGGGAGCACCGGGGCCCCCTCGATGGCGTCGATGGCCAGCAGTGCGTGGTTGGTGACGACCACGTCCGCGAGCTTGGCCCGCTCGCGGGCGGCCTCCGCGAAGCACTCGGCGCCGTACGCGCACTTCGTCGCACCCAGGCACTCGCGTGAGGAGACGGAGATCTGCGACCAGGCCTTGTCCGAGACGCCCGGGGTCAGGTCGTCGCGGTCGCCGGTCTCCGTCTCGTCCGCCCAGTCGCGCATCCGCAGCAGGTCCTGGCCGAGCTTGCTCGTGGGAGCGGCCGCCTCGAACTGGTCGAAGAGGCCGTCCTCCTCGTCCTGTGGAGCACCCTCGTGCAGGCGGTGCAGGCACAGGTAGTTGGACCGGCCCTTGAGCATGGCGAACTGCGGACGGCGGCGCAGCTGCGGATGCAGTGCGTCCACGGTCCGGGGCAGGTCGCGCTCGACCAGCTGCCGCTGGAGGGCGAGGGTCGCCGTGGCGACGACCACGCGCTCGCCGTGGGCGAGGGCCGGCACCAGGTAGCCGAGGGACTTGCCGGTGCCGGTACCGGCCTGGATGAGCCGGTGGGAGTTGTCGTCGATCGCTTCGGCGACGGCTTCGGCCATGGCCACCTGGCCGGGGCGCTCCGTACCGCCGACGGCGGAGACGGCGGCGTGCAGCAGGTCGGGGAGGGAGGGCTTCGTCATAGCACTGCCAACCCTACGGGGCCGCACTGACAGCGAGCGCACCGGCGAGGAATCATGGCCGGTGCAAGGGGTTGGGGACGGTGCCGTGCTGCACCGCGTGCGGCCGGTCGGCGCGGTCGCGGTAGCCGTCCTCGTAGAGCCGGTTCCGGTTGAGGCAGAGCCGTCCGATGCGTTCGCCGAGCAGGTCGAAGAGCTCGTAGCGGTCCTTGAGCTCGGGGAAGCGGGCCTGGTGGCGCAGGATCTCCGCCCGTACGAGCGACCAGAACTCGTCCTCCGGGACGCCCAGGCGGTCCTCGCACAGGGCCGAGAGGTACCGGAAGACGCCGACGAAGAGACCGGAGTGGATGAACTGGGGCAGGAAGTCGGCGGGCTCGGTGAGCAGGACCGCCCGGACCTCGTCGGGCAGGGACGCCAGCTCGGGCAGCGGTTCGTCGCTGATGTTGACGTCGTCGACGAAGTCCTTGACCGCGAGGCGGACCGGCACGTCGTGCTCGTCGAAGATCACGACGGCGTTCTCGCCGTGCGGGGAGAAGACGGTGCCGTAGCGGTAGAGGAAGTGGAGCAGTGGGGGCAGGAGGGCGGCGAAGAGGCGCTGCAGCCAGACGGTGGGTGTCAGCCCGGACCGGGCGACGAGCTCGGCGGTGAAGGACCGGCCGCGCGGATCGGTGTGCAGCAGGGAGGCGAGCGTGCGGGCACGCTCGCCGGGTGCCAGCAGGCCGGTGAGCGGCTCGCGCCAGATCGCGCCGAGGAGCTCCTTGTACTGGTACGGGACCTCGGGGAGTACGTCGTAGACGGGGTGGCGGACGGTGACGGAGGCGACCTCGCCGAGGAGGACGACCCGGCATTCGTCGCGGAGGAAGGGGTCGCCGTCGCGGAGGGAGTGGATCCAGGCGGTGACGGCGGGGGCGGCGAGCGCGAGGTCGCTGGGCAGTCCGCGCCAGACCATGGTGTTGAAGACGGACAGCGGGAGTTTGACGCTGTGGCGGTCGGGTCGGCTGAGGTTGAGGAAGGTGCGGACCGACTGCTGCGGGAGCCGTACGTCGGGATCCGCGGGGAGCGGCACCAGCGCGCCGGAGGCGAGGGCGGGGGCGAAGAGGGGGAGGACGACCTCGTCCCACTGCCAGGGGTGGACCGGGAGATAGAGGTAGTGGAGCGGGTCGAGGCCGCGGTCGCGCAGGCACTGGTCGAAGGTGGCGCGGGTGACGGGGCCGAGCTCGGCGGTGTAGAGGCGGGCGGGGTCCTCCAGGCCGGCGGTGCCGCGGTAGGTGGCGAGCGAGGTGTGGGCGGCGAGCCAGGGCAGCCGCTGGCGGGTGCGGGCCTCGGGGGCCCAGGCCGCGGTGTCGGAGGCGGAGAGTCCGATGCGGCCCTTGTTGGGGACGAGCCAGGGGTGGCCGGTCTGGTGGCCTTCCAGGGAGGCGTAGTCGAGGTCGGCGAGGACGTCGGCGGTGAGTGCGGTGTGGTCGAGCCGGGCGTCGGCGGCGAGGGTGGCGCTCAGTTCGCGGACGAGGTGGCCGAGCGTGGGTCCGTCGAGGCCGAGGAGGGTGCGGGCCCGGATGAGGAAGGAGTACGGGTCGCCGAAGGCGGTCGGGTTCCCGAGGTCTCCCGCCCCGGCCGATGAAGGCTGCCCGGTCGGCGTGGCCGGTCCGGTCGGCGTGGCCAGTCCGGTCGGCGAGGGCAGCCCGGTCATCGGGGGCAGCCCGGTCGTCGGGGGTGCCGGCGGGGTGAGGGTGATGGTGTCCGGGGTGACGTGCCAGCTGCCGTACGAGCGGCGGCGGGCGCGGAAGCCGAGGATGCTGCCGTCGTCAAGGGTGAGGGTCCAGGCGTCGCCGGCGGCGACCGGGGTGGGGACGGGGCGGATGATCTCCTCGTAGGCGAATTCGCCGAGCATCTTGGCGAGGAGCCGACGAGCGGCGAAGTCCCATGTCGTGCGGTTGAGTTCGGGCGGCGTGCACGGGTGCTGGGGTGAGGGTGGCACAGCCGGTTCGGCCGCGTCGGGGACTGTGGGGAAGTTCGGCACGGGGCTCCTCGGTGATCGGGAACTTTGCTTCGTCACGCAGAGTTATCGAAGTGAGAGGTGCGAAGCTGCCGACGAGGGTCGGGGCTTGCGGGGCGGCACTCAGAGGAGATTGCGCAGCACCCGCTCCCGGACCATCAGGGCGGCCCGCTTCTCGGGAAGGTCGATTTCCGCGTAACAGCGGAAACCAGAGCTCAGGAAGGCCGATACGGAGGGGGTGTTGCGGATGTCCGGTTCCGCGACGATGCGTGTGCAGCGGGGGCGGTTGCCGAGGACGAGGTCGGCGACGGCGCGCAGCAGAGCCGTTCCCAGTCCGCGGCCGCGGTTCGTGCCGTCTCCGATGAGCAGGTGGATACCCGTGTCGTGGGGGCGCGCCGGGTAGTGCCCGGAGAGCGGGTCGAGGTCGGCCCGGTAGATCTCCCAGTAGCTCATCGGCGTGCCGTTGAGGAGGCCGAGGCAGGGGATGCTGCGGCCGTCGCCGTCGAGCTGGGCCGACAGGTGCGCGGCGGTGACCGCGGCGGGGCCGGCGAGCTCCCAGTAGGCGGCCACCTCGGGATCGTTCATCCAGCCGGTGAGGAGCTCCAGGTCACGGACCGGCCGTACGGGTTCGAGGCGGAAGGCTCCGACGGGTGTGGTGACGCTGCCCCAGGTGGCGGGGGAGTCGAGCAGGTCGGCCTCGGCGAGCAGCGGCAACAGGGTGGCGTCGAGGCGTGGCACGCGCCGTTCGCGCCTTCCTTCGGATCCTTCCGCGACGCCGGTGGCGGCGCGGGGGTCACGGGCGTCGCGGACTGATCCGGGGGCGGGGGCTGTGGTGTCGGTGGAGCGCATCGGGGGCTCTTCTCCGCGTCGGCGCCGACGCGTCAATCGTGAAGGGGGTTGGTGATGGTGACGTAGACGGACTGGGTGTCGACGGGGCCGACCAGCTCGTCGAGTCCGCCGAGGCGGGTGAGCAGATTCGCCTTGCAGCGCAGGGTGGGTGAGTCGAGGAGCCGGGTGGGGAGCGGGCCGAGGCCTGCGGCCTTGGCGAGGAAGCGGCGGAAGGCGGCGAGGAGGACGCGTTCGTCCGCGAGTCGCTGGGATCCGAAGGCTCCGATGAGGCCGAGCACGTTGTTGATGCCGAGGTAGTAGGCGAAGCGTTCGTCGGTGACGGCGTCGGAGACGAAGGTGTCGCTGGCGCTTCCGATGCCGGGGAGCCGGTGCTCCAGTTCCGTGCGGCGGGATTCGCGGAAGTAGTAGCCCTGGTTGTCGCGGTAGCGGCCGCCGGTCGGCCAGCCGGCCTGGTCGAGGAGCACCAGGGTGTTCTGCTGGTGCGCTTCGAGGGCGATACCGGCGAGCGCGTCGAAGGCGAGGACCGGCAGGACCACGTGGTCGAGATAGCGCAGGAACCACTCGGCGGCGACGGCGGACGTGCTGTGTCCGGTGGCGGTGGCGAGGCCGGTGACGAGTTCGGCGAGGCGGGAGCTCATGGTGGTCCGGCCGGGCCACGGGCGGGGAGCGGTGAGTGCGGCGATGCAGACGGGGTCGTCGCCCGGGCGGAAGGGGTTGTGGCGCAGCAGGGCGTCGAGGCCTGGGACGGGTGTGCCGTCCGGGGCGTCGACGGCGACCCAGGCGGGGTCGCGGACGATGTCGAAGCGGGGGTGGGATGCCTGCCACTGCTCGGCGAGGCCGGTGCGGAGCAGCCGGTGCACCTCGACGCCGCGGTGGAGTTCTTTGCGGAGGTTCTCGCGGCGGGAGTTGGTGATGCGCAGGCCCAGGGAGAGCTTGAGCATCGCGGGGGCGCCCGGGCGGTGGACGGTGCGGACGGAGGAGGTGGGGTACCAGGGCTCGCCGTGCGGGCCCAGGTCGTGCAGGAGTCCCGCGTCGCGGAGGGCGGTGACGGCGGGGCGCTGGAGCAGGTCACGGGCCTGCCAGGGGTGCAGGGGAAGAGGGGTGGTGCCGTGGGGCAGGGGGAGCCCGGGAGCGAGTCGGCCGAGGAGCTGTGGTGCGGAGACGGGGCGGCCGCTCTCGGTCCAGGCCGATTCGCTCGCGAGGGCGGCGGGGGCGATCGCGAACCAGTGCAGGGGGAAGGAGCCGTGGAGTTCGGGTGAGTAGCGGCGCGCTTCGGCCTCGGAGAGTCCTTCGCGGCTCTTCGGGTCGGGCTGGAGGGGGTGGCCGAGCAGGAGTGACTGTTCGGCGGTGAGGAAGCGGTCCCCTCTGACGGGTGCCGGGCCGGTGGGGCGTTCTCGCCGGTCGGCGATGAACTCGGCGGTACGGCGGACCGAGTCGGCCACCCGGCCGACGAGGTCGGCGGCGCCGCGGCCTCCGCTCGAGCCCTCACGGGCGATGAGCGCGGCGACGGTGACGGCGTCGAGCGGGGGCGCGGCGGCGGTCGTGCCTTCGAGCCGGACGGCACCGAAGCGGTGCCAGCCGGAGTGGGACCAGTGGCGGACGGGGACGAGCAGGGCGGTACCGGAGGCGGGAAGGGGGATGCGCAGGGGGCTTCCGGCGGGGCCGTCGGGGCGGCCGAGTCCGGATTCCCGGACCCAGCAGCGGAGCAGGTTCTCCACCGACGCTGCCTCGGCGGCGACGGCCGGGTCGGGGTGGTTCAGGAGGTCGGGCAGTGTGGTCGGCTCCAGCCGCAGGGGGCTCGTCCACCCGAGGCGGGGCCGGGGCGTGCCGTCCTTCTGCCGGGGCACGGTGGCCGTTGCCCCGTTGGCGGTCGCGGGGAACTGCTCGGCCGGTGCGGCGGCGGACATGCCCGCCGGGCCCGTCGGCGCGTGCCCCGCGATGGCGCCTTCGGCGTGGTCCGGCGTGGCGGCCGGGGGCGGGGGCGGCGTCGGTGCCTCCCCGGCGGGCAGGGGCCGGGCCGGCGAGGTGACCGTACGTTCCGGGCCCTTCGCCTCGGGCACGTCCGGCCGGGGCTGCGGGGACGGCAGCTCGGCGGACTTCCGTACGGGGGCCGCGGTGCCCGACGGCGATGACGGCTGCCCCGGGGCGGCGGCTTCGGGGTCCGGCAGCGGAACCAGCTGCGGGTGCGGTTGGGCCGGCTCCGACGGTGGGGAGGGGCGGTCGGGAACCGCGGCCGCGGGTGTGGGGTCCGGCTGGGTCTCGGTGGTGGGCGTGGACTGGTGCGGGTCTGCCATCGCGGGTCCTCGGGGTGCGGGTCAGTGGGTCCGGCGGGCGGCGGCCGGAATGGCGTCGGCGAGACGGTCGAGGACCGCCGCGGCCTGCTCGTCGGTCAGGGTCAGCGGGGGAAGGAGGCGGACCACGGCGCCGTGGCGGCCGCCGAGTTCGACGATCAGGCCGCGGTCCAGGCACTCCTGGCGGACGGCGGCGGCCAGGGCCGGTGCGGCGTCCCCGGTGTCGGGATCGACGAGTTCGACGCCGATCATCAGGCCCCGGCCCCGTACGTCCCCGATGCAGGGGTGGCCGCAGGCCAGGCCCCGCAAGGCCGCCAGCATCCGCTCCCCCAGCACGGCGGCGCGCTCGGCGAGCCGGTTCTCGCGTACGAAGGCGAGCGTGGCGGTACCGGCGGCCATGGCGAGCTGGTTGCCGCGGAAGGTGCCCGCGTGCGCCCCGGGGGCCCAGACGTCCAGCTCGGCCCGGTACACGATCACCGCGAGCGGCAGGCTTCCGCCGATCGCCTTCGAGAGGACCATCACGTCGGGCACGACCCCGCTGTGGTCGACCCCCCAGAAGGCGCCGGTCCGGCCGACCCCGGTCTGCACCTCGTCCGCGATCAGCGGGATCCCCCGCGCCGCGGTGATCTCGCGCATCCGGCGCAGCCAGCTGTCCGGGGCGGGGATCACGCCGCCCTCGCCCTGCACGGGTTCGACGATCATGCCGGCGGGGGCGGGCACCCCGCCCTTCGGGTCGTCCAGCAGGTTCTCTGTCCAGCGCGCGGACAGTTCGGCGCCCTCGGGACCGCCCACGCCGAACGGGCAGCGCAGGTCCTGCGGGTACGGCAGCCGGGTCACCCGTACCTCCGGTGCGCCACCGGAGGCGTCCAGGGCCCCGGCGGTCATGCCGTGGTAGGCCCCGGTGAAGGCGAGCAGCCCGGGGCGGCCGGTCGCGGTGCGCACCAGTTTGAGGGCGGCCTCGACCGCGTCCGTACCGGCCGGGCCACAGAACTGGATGCGGGCGTCGGCGGCCAGCGCGGGCGGCAGGTTGGCGAACAGCTCGGTGGTGAAGCCGTCCTTGACCGGGGTCGCGAGGTCCAGAACGTGCAGCGGGGCCCCCGAGTCGAGGACTCCCCTGATGGCTTCGAGCACCACCGGGTGGTTGTGTCCGAGGGCGAGCGTGCCTGCACCGGAGAGGCAGTCGAGGTAACGGCGGCCGTCGGCGCCCTCGATGGTCAGTCCGCGGGCCCGCACCGGGACGATGGGCAGGGAGCGCGCGTACGTCCGCGCCGCGGACTCGCGCTGCGCCTGCCTGCGCAGGATGCCCTCGGGGACTTCCGTACCGGCCGGGGTGCCGGTCGGGGCACCGCGCCCGCCCGGGCCGCCCGGACCGGCCACCCGGTTCCCCTGCGGCGGCACTTGCGGCGGGATCTCTGCCGCGGCCGCCGCCGCGGCCGGCTCGGTGACAGCCACGAGTGTCGGTCCTCCCGCACTGATTGCTCTTCCGGATTGCGTCTCGAACATGAACGCTGCTCCCCCATCCCCCGTACGTACCAACGACGGTGACGGCGACCGATCACGGGTCGGCTCAAGATCCTTGTTCCTCACGGGACGAGCGTCAGGAACCACGGCCCCGGGCTGTGTCGTCCTCGGCGACAGCGGCATAGTGGTGAGCTGCATCCACTCCTCGAACTCCCAGGGGGACGAAAGACATGCGACGGAACCGACCGGTCACCGCGATAGTGTGCGCGGCCACGCTCGCGCTGACCGCGGCTGCCTGCGGCCCCGGCGACGGGGAGGCCGGCGGCGACGCCAAGCCGACCGTCGCGGCGAGCCTTCCCGGCCAGGACGGGATCAAGATCCCGGACCAGCTCAAGGACAAGCTCAAGGAGCACGGAATCGACCTGGAGAAGTGGAAGGGGGGTGAGTGGAAGAACTGGAAGAGAGAGGACTGGCTCCGCGAGGCGGGCGACTACGTCAACCCGATCATCGAGGACCTCTGGGACCCCGACCGCATGCGTGACGCCGAGCAGCCCCAGCGTCCCTCCGTCGACCCGGACGCGGGCAAGGACCAGGGCGTCACCGACCCGACTCCGGTGCCGGTGACGGCCAAGCAGGCCACCGCGCCCTACAACCGGAGCGTTCCGGAGTCCGGCAAGGTCTTCTTCGACGGCCCCGAGGGCTCCATGGTCTGCTCCGCGACCGTGGTCAAGGACCCGGCCCGCCCCGGCAAGTCGAACATGGTCTGGACTGCGGGCCACTGCGTGCACGCGGGCAAGGCCGGCGGCTGGTACCGCAACATCGCCTTCGTCCCGTCCTACAACAACGCGGGCAAGCCGGCGGCGCAGCTCAAGGGCGCGCCCCGTTCGCAGGTGGCCCCGTTCGGCGTCTGGTGGAGCGACTGGGCGCAGACCTCCGACCAGTGGATCGCGACCGGCGGTCCGACCGGCGGCGCGGGTGCCCCGTACGACTTCGCCGTGCTGCACGTGACGCCCGAGAAGGGCAGCGGCAAGTCGCTGGAGGAGACGGTCGGTTCGGCGCTCCCCGTGGAGTTCAACGCCCAGGCCGTGCCGAAGGTCGCGGGCATCACGGCGACGGGCTACCCGGCGGCGGCTCCGTTCGACGGTCAGCGCGCCTTCCAGTGCACGGACAGGCCGGGCCGGCTCTCCCTGAAGGCGAACGACCCGGTGATGTACCGCATCGGCTGCACGATGACCGGCGGTTCCTCGGGCGGCGGCTGGGTCGCGGCGGGCGCCGACGGCAGGCCGGCACTGGTGTCGAACACCTCGATCGGCCCGGCCAAGGCGGGCTGGCTCGCCGGACCGCGGCTGGGTCCGGAGGCGAAGGGCGTCTTCGACGCCGTCAGCGGCAAGTTCAAGTAACCCCTGCCGCACTGCGCGCGCATGACCGGGCACCGGAGCTCAAGCCGTAGCCAGAGCCCGAAGCCATAGCCCGAACTGGAGTCGGAGCCGGAGCCCGGACCGACGACGGAGGCCCCCCTGCGGTGCAGGGGGGCCTCCGTCGTCACACCGTCAAACCGGTGCTCAGCGCTTCGCGAGCGCGTACGGCGCCAGGTCCGCCGCCAGTTCCTGGTGGACCCGCGCCTTGAGCAGGGTGCCGTCCGGGGTGTGCTCCTCGGAGATCACCTCGCCCTCGGCGTGCGCCTTGGCCACCAGCGAGCCGCGGGTGTACGGCACCATGGCCTCCACCTCGACCTCGGGCCGCGGCAGCTCGGAGTCGATGAGCGCGAGGAGCTCCTCGATGCCCATGCCCGTGCGCGCCGAGACGGCGATCGAGTGCCGCTCGATCCGCAGCAGCCGCTGCAGGACGAGCGGATCCGCGGCGTCCGCCTTGTTGATCACGACGATCTCGGGCACGTTCACCGCGCCGACCTCGCGGATCACCTCGCGTACCGCCGCCAGCTGCTCCTCCGGCGCCGGGTGCGAACCGTCCACGATGTGCAGGATGAGGTCGGAGTCGCCGACCTCTTCCATCGTGGAGCGGAAGGCCTCGACCAGGTGGTGGGGCAGGTGCCGGACAAAGCCGACCGTGTCGGCCAGGGTGTAGACCCGGCCGCTCGGCGTCTCGGCCCGGCGCACGGTCGGGTCGAGGGTGGCGAACAGTGCGTTCTCCACCAGCACGCCCGCGCCCGTGAGGCGGTTGAGCAGCGAGGACTTGCCCGCGTTGGTGTAGCCGGCGATGGCGACCGAGGGCACCTTGTTGCGGCGCCGTTCCTGCCGCTTGATGTCACGGCCGGTCTTCATCTCCGCGATCTCCCGGCGCATCTTCGCCATCTTCTCGCGGATCCGTCGCCGGTCGGTCTCGATCTTGGTCTCACCGGGGCCTCGGGTGGCCATGCCGCCACCGCCGCCGCCACCCATCTGCCGGGACAGCGAGGCACCCCAGCCACGCAGCCGCGGCAGCATGTACTGCATCTGCGCGAGCGCGACCTGCGCCTTGCCCTCTCGGGACTTGGCGTGCTGGGCGAAGATGTCGAGGATCAGGGCGGTCCGGTCGACCACCTTGACCTTGACGACGTCCTCGAGCGCGATGAGCTGGCCGGGGCTGAGCTCACCGTCGCAGACGACGGTGTCGGCGCCGCTCTCCATGACGATGTCACGCAGCTCGCGCGCCTTGCCCGAACCGATGAAGGTGGCCGGGTCCGGCTTGTCACGGCGCTGGATCACGCCGTCGAGTACGAGGGCACCCGCGGTCTCGGCGAGCGCGGCGAGCTCCGCGAGGGAGTTCTCCGCGTCGTTCACCGTGCCGGAGGTCCAGACACCGACGAGCACGACGCGCTCGAGGCGCAGCTGCCGGTACTCGACCTCGGTGACGTCTTCGAGCTCGGTGGAGAGGCCGACCACGCGGCGCAGGGCCGCGCGCTCGGAGCGTTCGAGCTGCTCGCCGTCCCGGTCTCCGTCGATCTCGTGGCTCCAGGCGACGTCCTCTTCCATCAGGGCATCGGCCCGAAGGCTCTCGGTGAAGCTCTGCGAGTCCCGCACGTCCTGTGCGTCCCGCTCGTCCTGGGAAGGGGAAGAAGAGGAGGTCATTGGATCCTTACGTCGATTCGAATAGCAGTGCCACGTTAACTGTCACGTCCAACGTGTCACACCGCCGGGGGATTCCCCGCGCGGCCCCGTCGATGGTGACATGCCCGCTCCTCGCCGGTCACACGCTTTATCGGGTCTTCCGCCCTACGCGCCCTTGCCGGGGGCGGCCTGCCCGGAGGCCGCCCTGCCGCCGGAGGCCTGCCCGGCGGCCGCCTTCCCGCTCCACTCCGGGTGCCCCGGCATCGGCGGGGTCGTGGTCCCGTACAGCCAGGGCTGCAGGAAGGCCGTGAGGTCCCGGCCCGCCTCCTGCGAGGCCAGACGTACGAAGTCGGCCGTGCCCGCGACCCCGTCCCGGTTCTCCGTGACCCAGCGGCGCTCGATGCGGTCGAAGGCCGGGGCGCCGATCTCCTGCCGCAGCGCGTAGAGGATCAGCGCGGACCCGTCGTAGACCACCGGCCGGAACAGACCGATCTTCTCGCCGGGCGCGGCGGCCTTCGGGGCGGCCGGGGGGCCGCCCGCCGCCCGCCACTGGTCGGAGCGCTGGTACGCCTCGCGCATGCGCCGCTCCAGGGAGTACTTGCCGAGTCCGTCCGCGTACAGGGCCTCGTACCAGGTGGCGTGTCCCTCGTTCAGCCACAGGTCGGACCAGGTCCGCGGGGTGACGCTGTCACCGAACCACTGGTGGGCGAGCTCGTGGACCATCACGGACTCGACATACCAGTCGGGGTAGCCCTCGCCCGAGAACAGATTGCTCTCGAACAGCGAGAGGGTCTGCGTCTCCAGCTCGAAGCCGGTCGTCGCCCGCGCGATCAGCACCCCGTAGTTCTCGAAGGGGTAGCGGCCGACCCGCTCCTCCATCCATTCGATGTGTCCCGCGGTCTTCTTCAGCCAGGGGTCCAACCGCTGCCGGTCCTGGGCGGGCACCACGTCGCGCAGCGGCAGCCCGTGCGGTCCGGTGCCGTGCACGACCTCGGAGCGGCCCACCGAGACCTGGGCCAGCTCGGTGGCCATGGGGTGCCGGGTCCGGTACGTCCAGGTCGTGGTGGGGCCGAGCCGCAGGGCGGGGGCCACCGGCTCGCCGTTGGCGACGGCC
Source organism: Streptomyces sp. NBC_00029 (assembly GCF_045160505.1). NCBI lineage: Bacteria > Bacillati > Actinomycetota > Actinomycetes > Kitasatosporales > Streptomycetaceae > Streptomyces > Streptomyces sp. NBC_00029. The sequence goes on along the minus strand of NZ_CP108292.1, from coordinate 6,496,626 downwards.
GTGAGACCGGCCGGGGCGGTGATCCGGAAGGTGAAGAACGCCTTGTCGGCGGGGTGGTCGTTGCAAGGGAAGACGCGGTGCGCGGCGTCCGCCTGGTTGGCCATGGCCAGGCCGTCCTCCGTGGGCACCCAGCCGCCGTCCCCGCGTCCGCGCGGGTCGCTGGTGTGCCGAATGGTGATCCGCAGGGGCATGTTGCCGGCCACCGCGCGCGCGGGCGTCAGTACGAGGTCCTCCCCCACGCTGTCGAACTGCGCCGGCTCCCCGTTGACCTCGGCGGACGCCACCTTGCCGTGGGTGAAGTCCAGGTTGATGCGCTCCAGCCGCTCCGTGGCCCGGGCGTCGATGACGGTGACCGCGTCGAGGGGGCTCAGGTTGTCCTTGTAGGCGAAGGACAGGTCGTACGAGAGGACGTCGTAGCCGGGGTTCCCGAGCTCCGGGAAGAGCCGGTCGCCGATGCCCAGCGCCGTCGGCGGGGGCAGTACGGCGGCGACGAGGGTGAGGGAGGCCGCGGCGAGCAGGGCGGCGCGCAGGCGGGGGGAGGAGAGCTGCATCCACCACCGCTTACCAGCGCCCGCCACGCGGCCGCGTACGACGCGCGACGGTTCCACCCGAACGGGGCCTTCCGGAGCCGTACCGGCCTACGCCGGGCTGACGCCACGACCGCGCCGGGCCGGCGTCGCGACCGCTGCGGGCCGACGGCTGACCGACCCACGGCCGGCAGTCCGAGCGACCGGCTGACCGACCCACCGACGGGCAGTCCGAGCGACTGGCCTGACCGGCTGACCGACCGGCTGACAGACCGCAGTCCGACCGGCCCGGCTACACCCGGCTGACGTCGTACACGCCCGGCACGTCCCGCATCGCCCGCATCAGCGCCGGCAGCCCGGCCGCGTCGGGCAGCTGCAGGGTGTAGCTGTGCCGGACCCGCTGCTCGACCGGGGGCTCCACGGTCGCGGAGACCACCTCGACCCCCTCACGGGCGATGGCCTCGGTCAGGTCGGCCAGCAGGTGCGGGCGGCCGAACGATTCAGCGAGCAGGGTGACCCGGCAGTCCGCCGTGGCCCGCCAGTGCACGGCCACGGACGTGCGCCCGACTGCGCGCATCTGTGCCACCGCGGCGCAGTGGATGCGGTGCACGGTGACGGCCCCGCCGCGGACCAGGAAGCCGGCGACGGCGTCGGGCGGCACCGGGGTGCAGCACCCGGCCAGGCGCACGGTGGCGTCCGGCAGATCCGCGACCGCGTTGCCCCCGCCGCCGCGGGCCCCGACCACCGACAGCGGCGCCCGGGCGGCGGAGGTCGTGGCCATGGCACGGTCGGGATGGGATTCGAGCCAGCTGCTGATGGCGATCCGGGCGGCGGGGGTCCGCGCGTGGTCCAGCCACTCGACGGCGGGTCCGGAGGAGGCGTCCTGCGCGAGCAGCAGCTGAACGGTGTCCCCGTCGGACAGCGGGGAGGACAGGGAGGTGAGGCGCCCGTTGACCCGGGCGCCGATACAGCCGTGGGCCGCCTCGCCGTGCTGCGCGTAGGCGGCGTCGATACAGCTCGCGCCGGCCGGCAGGCCCAGGGTGCCCCCGTCGGCCCGGAACACGGTGATCTCCCGGTCCTGGGCCAGCTCCGCCCGGAGCACGGTCCAGAAGGTGTCGGGGTCGGGCGCGGACTGCTGCCAGTCGAGCAGCCGGGACAGCCAGCCGGGCCGCGTGGGGTCCACGCGCTCCTCGTCCGGGTCGGCGGCCGCGTCGGGAGTCGCAGTGGCGTACGGATTACCGAGGGCGACCACGCCGGCCTCGGCCACGCGGTGCATCTGCCGGGTCCGCACGATGACCTCGGCGACGTAGCCCTCGGGCGTGGCGACGGCGGTGTGCAGCGACTGGTACAGGTTGAACTTCGGGGTGGCGATGAAGTCCTTGAACTCCGAGATGACCGGGGTGAAGCAGGTGTGGAGTTCGCCGAGCACGGCGTAGCAGTCGGCGTTCTCGCCGACGAGGACGAGGACGCGGCCGAAGTCGGAGCCGCGCAGCTCGCCGCGGGTGCGGGCGATGCGGTGCACGGAGACGAAGTGCCGTGGCCGTACCTGTACTTCGGCGGCGATGCCGGCGTCGCGCAGCACGCCGCGCACGGAGTCGGCGATGGCCGGCAGGGGGTCGCTCTCGCCCGCGTGGGCGGCGATGAGCGCGCGGGTGCTCTCGTACTCCTCGGGGTGCAGGATCGCGAAGACGAGGTCTTCCAGCTCGGTCTTGAGGGCCTGGACGCCCAGCCGCTCGGCCAGCGGGATGAGGACGTCGCGGGTGACCTTGGCGATGCGCGCCTGCTTCTCGGGTCGCATCACGCCCAGGGTGCGCATGTTGTGCAGCCGGTCGGCGAGTTTGATGGACATGACGCGGACGTCGTTGCCGGTGGCGACGAGCATCTTGCGGAAGGTCTCGGGTTCGGCGGCGGCGCCGTAGTCGATCTTCTCCACCTTGGTGACGCCGTCGACGATGAAACAGACCTCGTCGCCGAACTCCGCCCGGACCTGGTCGAGGGTCACGTCGGTGTCCTCGACGGTGTCGTGGAGCAGAGAGGCCGTCAAGGTGGTTGTCTCGGCGCCGAGTTCGGCGAGGATCAGGGTGACGGCGAGTGGATGTGTGATGTACGGCTCACCACTTTTTCGCATCTGGCCGCGGTGCGAGGTCTCCGCGAGGAGGTACGCGCGGCGCAGAATGGACAAATCGGCGTCCGGATGGTGGGCGCGATGCGCCTCGGCGACGTGTCCGATGGCGTCCGGGAGCCTGTCCCTGGACGTCGGCCCGAGCAGGGCCGCACGCCCGAGACGGCGCAGATCGAGCCTGGTCCGCCCACGTCTGCGGAGCTCAGGGCGCGCTTCGGGGTGTGCTTCGGGGTTCGTGGCCTCTGCACTCATGGGCACCTCCGGCGGCTTCGACCGGCGGTGGCGGGCATGGGGTGAGCCCTCAGGGCCGGTGCCTGATGTTACCGACCCCACCACGTGGCGCAGTCCACCTCTCGCTCAGCGTGAAACGGATCACCCATTAGAGGGAAGCTTCACGCGAAAGCCGTTTCGGTGAGCCAGGCCCCGTCGAACTCTCCCGCGGCCACGATCACGGCCGGTCCGGTCATGTCGATCCGCCCGTCGGGGTGTTCGGTGATGACCAGGGTTCCGCCGGGGAGGTCGACGGTGTACGAGACCGGTTCGCCGGTGGCGGCCGGGTCCGCGCCGTCGCGGCGGATGGCGGCCACGGCGACGGCGCAGGCGCCGGTGCCGCAGGAGCGGGTCTCGCCGGAGCCGCGCTCGTGGACGCGCATGGCGACGTGCCGGGGGCCGCGGTCGACGACGAACTCGACGTTGACGCCGGTGGGATAGGCGGACGCCGGGCTGAACGGCGGGGCGGTGTACAGGTTTCCGGCGTCGTCGAGGCTGTCCACGAAGGCCACGGCGTGCGGGTTGCCCATGTTCACGTTGCGGGCGGGCCAGGAGCGCTCGCCGACCGAGACCGTGACCTCGCCCTCGGGCAGCTCGGCGCGGCCCATGGAGACGGTGACGTCGCCGCCCTTGTCGAGGTGCACGCGCTTGACGCCGCCCCGGGTGGCGACGGCGAGTCCACCGGGCTCGACGTGTCCGGCGTACTGGAGGTAGCGGGCGAAGACGCGCACGCCGTTTCCGCACATCTCGGCGATGGAGCCGTCGCTGTTGCGGTAGTCCATGAACCACTCCGCCTCGTCGGCCAGGTGCGCGGCCTCCGGGTGCGCGGCGGACCGGACGACGTGCAGGACGCCGTCGGCGCCGATGCCGGCCCGCCGGTCGCACAGCTTCGCGACGGCGGACGCGGGCAGCTCGATGGCGTTGTCCGGGTCCGGGACGATCACGAAGTCGTTCTCGGTGCCGTGGCCCTTGAGGAAGGAGAGGGTGGTCTGCGTCACCCGCACATGGTACCCAGCCCCTGCTCAGAGGGGTCGAGCCGTCCGAGGGGCGGTCAGCGGAGCCGGGCGACCCGGTACACGGCGAGACTTACGACGGCCAGTGCGACCACGGCGTACAGCGCGGCCAGGCGCCAGTCCGGGCGGCGGCCGCTCCCCCGGGCCGGGAGACCGGGCCACGTGTAGCCCACCCGTCGAGCGGCCATCATCCCCCAGCCTCCGGCGCAGCAGCTGATCAGGAAGCCGAGCATGGCCACCACTGCTCCGCCGTCGCCGAACTCGAAGGCGAGCGGGAAGGCGAACATCAGCGAGCCAGTGGCGGCGAGCATCGCGATCGGGGCGATCTGCCACAGGCGCAGGCGGCGCTGCGGACGCAGTTCGACCTCGAACTCGGGTCCGGCGGCGGCCTCCGCCTCGGCGGGGTCCGGCGTGTCCGGGCCGTCGGGGGTCAGCCGCGCGGGCTCCGCGGGCAGCCCGAGCCCGGCGGGCCCGTCCGTCCCGTCCAGAAGCATCGGGTCCGCTTCCCTCCGGGTTTCGTCCCGCCCGGTGTCACGAGGGCCGGCCTCCATCGCCACGCGCCCTCCCCACTCGGACTCGGTTTGCCGCCGTTCATCGCAGGTGATCGCACCCGCTCGAGTTTGATGATGGCACGCCCCCGGCCCCACTACTGGCGCGTGAGGCGTCCCGATGCAATCACGTGATCAGGCTGTGACCGCTCGTTCGACCAACGACAGCGCGAGCCCGGGGAGTTCCCCCCGGTCGGCGGCGGCCCCGCTGAGCCAGTGCACGCGCGGGTCGCGGCGGAACCAGGAGTCCTGGCGGCGCGCGAACCGCTTGGTGGCGCGGACGGTCTCGGCCCGGGCCTCGTCCTCGGTGCAGTCGCCGGCCAGCGCGGCCAGCACCTGCTGGTAGCCGAGCGCCCTGGAGGCGGTGATTCCGTCGCGCAGGCCGCGGGCCTCCAGGGTGCGGACCTCGTCCACCAGCCCGGCCTCCCACATCCGGTCCACGCGCAGTGCGATCCGCTCGTCGAGCTCCGGCCGGGCCACGTCGACGCCGATCTGCACGGTGTCGTAGACGGACTCGTGGCCGGGAAGGTTGGCGGTGAAGGGGCGGCCGGTGATCTCGATGACCTCCAGCGCGCGGACGATGCGGCGGCCGTTGCTGGGCAGGATGGCCTGGGCGGCGGCCGGGTCGGCGGCGGCGAGGCGGGCGTGCAGGGCGCCGGGGCCGCGCAGCGCGAGCTCCGCCTCCAGCCGGGCGCGGACCTCGGGATCGGTCCCGGGGAATTCCATGACGTCCAGGGCGCCCCGGACGTACAGGCCGGATCCGCCGACGAGGACGGGGGTGCGGCCCTCGGCGAGCAGCCTGTCGATCTCCAGGCGGGCCAGTCGCTGGTAGTCGGCGACGTTGGCGGTGTCGGTGACGTCCCAGATGTCGAGGAGGTGGTGCGGGACGCCACCGCGTTCCTCGGTCGTCAGTTTGGCGGTGCCGATGTCCATCCCCCGGTAGAGCTGCATGGAGTCGGCGTTGACGACTTCGCCGTCGAAATGGCGGGCCAGGGCGACGCCCAGGTCGGACTTTCCCGCCGCGGTGGGACCGACGACGGCGATGACCCGCGGGGCGGGGGCTGCTTTCCTCACCGCCCCAGTCTCGCAGCCGCTGGTCAAGACAGGAGCATGTACCCGATCGAGTGACGTGACGGGGTGGGGGTGAGGTCGTTGCCCTGGCGAGGTTCCGGCCGTGCATACGCCCGGCGTACGCCCGGCGGAGGCCGGTCCGGTCAAGGCGGAACTTCACTCACACGAGTAACGTTACAGGAGCAGACATGGGCGTTTTTGATCGGTTTTTTCGTCGTAAGGACGAGGTCGTGACCGAGGAGGTCGCGGCGACGGACCCGACGGCGGAGTCCGGTGCGGCCGACGAGGCCGGACCTGCGGCCGCGGAGGCTCAGGCGGCGGAGGCCGTGGAGATTCCGAAGCAGCAGTCGGCCGAGGTGGCCGCGGACAGCGAGACCGGTGAGGGCGCCCGCACGTAGCCACCGCCAACGGAAGGTGACCCATGGGCCTGCTGGACAATCTGAAGGCCAAGCTCGGTCCGGCGAAGGACAAGGTCGGCGACCTCGCCCAGCAGCACGAGGGCAGGATCGGCGAGAGTCTCGACAAGGTGGCCAAGGCCGTGGACTCCAAGACCAAGGGCAAGTACAGCGGCCAGATCACGAGCGGGACGGGCAAGGCGAAGGACGCCCTGGGGAAGATCGCGCACAAGGACGCTCCCGGCGGGCCGACGCCGCCGGCCGCCTCCTGACGCGGTCCCGGAAAGGGGCGCGGGACGAGCTGATGCCGGTCCCGCGCCCCTTCGGCGTTCCATGGGCCTCTCGGCCCGTACGCGGCGCCTACGACCAGGTGGCCACGAAGTACCCCACGCCGTACGGCGCGTCCTCGTACAGCAGGCGGCCTTCCAGCTCGGCGCCCTCCGCGGCGCCGGCCAGCACCTGCCAGGGGGCCCGTCCGGCGGCCTGGAGCTCGGCCGCGAGACCGGCGTCGATGGCGGTGAGCGCGGCCACGTCGGCGGCGCCCAGCGCGCGGGCCGCGGCCTCGTCGAAGGCGGCGGCCCGCTCGTCGAGGTAGCCGGGGGCCTTGAGGGTCCGCCGGGCGCTGCCGTCACCCATCACGAGCAGCGCGACCCGGTCGTGGCGCGCGCCCAGTTCCCGGCCGGTTTCCAGGCAGCGCGCGGTATCCAGGGGCTCCTCGACCCCGAGCCCCTCGACCGGGGCGGCGCCCCAGCGCGCGTGTCCGAGCAGCCAGGCGCCGACGGCGAGCGAGGGGGGCAGCAGGCGCGGTCCCTCCTCGCCCTCCCCCAGCTGTACGTCGCTCGCGACGCCGAATCCGCGGAAGCTGCCGCGGGCACCCTGCGGGTAGGCCCCGCGATGGTCGTGGCCGGCCGCCCCGACCACGACCAGCAGGTCGGGCCGGGACGCGGCGAGCACCGCCAGCGCGTCGGAGCAGGCGGTGCGGGCGTCGCCGAGTTCGGCGGCGGCCCCCGCGGCGACCTCCGGTACGAGCAGCGGCGGGGCGGGACAGACGGCGGCGGCTACGAGCATGATCCGCAGCCTAGCCGGACGCGCACGAGGGGCGGGACGCACGTCGGCGCGCGCCCGCGGCCCGGTCGGCGGACGGCAGGCGGTCGGACCGGGCGGACCGGGCAGGGCGCGGGCCGGGCGGGCAGCAGGCGCCTCAGGAGGAGGCGGGCACCGAGCAGCCTGCGGTCACGGTCGGCAGGGGCGCCGGGACGCCCAGCGTCGGGATGCCGAGCATGACGCCCGCCGGCTGGGCCGGGGCCGCGTTGCGCTTCTCCCAGGCGTCGCCCGCGCGGGTGCGGCGCACGGTCAGCGTCGGGCCCTCGGCCAGCAGGTGGTGCGGGGCCGCGTAGGTGATGTCCACGGTGACCACGTCACCCGGGCGGACCTCCGCCTCCGGCTTCGTGAAGTGGACCAGCCGGTTGTCGGGCGCGCGGCCGGAGAGGCGGTGCGTGGCGCCGTCCTTGCGGCCCTCGCCCTCGGCGACCATGACCTCCAGGGTCCGGCCGACCTGCTTCTTGTTCTCGTCCCAGGAGATCTCCTCCTGCAGGGCGACCAGGCGCATGTACCGCTCCTGCACGACCTCCTTGGGGATCTGCCCGTCCATGTCGGCGGCGGGGGTGCCGGGGCGCTTGGAGTACTGGAAGGTGAACGCGTTCGCGAAACGGGCCTCGCGCACCGCGTGCATCGTCTGCTGGAAGTCCTCCTCCGTCTCACCGGGGAAGCCCACGATGATGTCGGTGGAGATCGCGGCGTGCGGGATGGCGGCGCGGACCTTCTCGATGATGCCGAGGAAGCGCTCCTGGCGGTACGAGCGGCGCATCGCCTTGAGGATGGGGTCCGAGCCGGACTGCATCGGCATGTGCAGCTGCGGCATGACGTTCGGGGTCTCGGCCATGGCCGCGATCACGTCGTCGGTGAAGTCGCGCGGATGCGGGGAGGTGAAGCGGACCCGCTCCAGGCCCTCGATCTGGCCGCAGGCGCGCAGCAGCTTGCTGAAGGCCTCGCGGTCGCCCAGGTCCGAGCCGTACGCGTTCACGTTCTGGCCGAGCAGGGTGATCTCGGAGACGCCCTCGGCGACCAGGGCCTCCACCTCGGCGAGGATGTCGCCGGGCCGGCGGTCCTCCTCCTTGCCGCGCAGCGCGGGGACGATGCAGAAGGTGCAGGTGTTGTTGCAGCCGACGGAGATCGAGACCCAGGCGGCGTACGCGGACTCGCGGCGGGTCGGGAGCGTGGAGGGGAACGCCTCCAGCGACTCGGCGATCTCGACCTGCGCCTCTTCCTGGATGCGGGCGCGCTCCAGCAGCACGGGGAGCTTGCCGATGTTGTGCGTACCGAAGACGACGTCGACCCAGGGGGCCCGCTTGACGATCGTGTCGCGGTCCTTCTGCGCGAGGCAGCCGCCGACGGCGATCTGCATGCCGGGGCGCTTCGTCTTCATCGGGGCCAGCCGGCCGAGGTTGCCGTAGAGCTTGTTGTCGGCGTTCTCGCGGACCGCGCAGGTGTTGAAGACCACGACGTCGGCGTCGCCGTCGGCGCCCTCGGGCGCCCGGACGTAGCCGGCGTCCTCCAGCAGACCGGAGAGCCGCTCCGAGTCGTGCACGTTCATCTGGCACCCGTAGGTGCGCACCTCGTAGCTTCGCTTCACGTCCACTGCCTGGCTCCGGTCGCTGCTGGTCATGCAATAAGGGTAGGCGGTACCCGGTGGCCCTCCGGTCCCCCGTTCAGCCGATCCTCGGGAAGGCGGCGCCCGAAGAGGACGAGCAGCAGGTCCTGGGCGTCCGCGTGCACCGGGGTTCCCTCGCCGTGGGACCAGTCGAGGTCCTGCGCGCACAGCCGGATGCCGGTGAGGTCCGCGCCGAAGAAGCGCAGGGAGCGGGGGGTGACGGCGTCGAGGAGGAGCCGCAGCCGGTCCTCGGGGACGCGGCGCGGGTGGCCGAGGGCGACGGTGATGTCGAGGCCGTGGACCACGTCGTGGGCGAGGGCTCCGGTGGGGCCGGCCGCGGGCGGTTTCCAGGGGTGGGCGGCGTTCTCGCGGAGCAGGGCGGCCAGCTCGCGCTCGGTGAAGGCGGCCGCGTCCCGGCGGGCGGTGCGGTCGGTCATCCGGTGCAGGCCGCCGCGGGCCCGCAGGAGCTCGGCGGCGAAACCGGGGAGGGTGGTGCGGAAGCCGAGGGACATGTGGGCGGCGACCTCGCGGACGCGCCAGCCGGCGCAGAGGGACGGTGCGTCCCACTGGTCCGGGGGGAGGGAGTCCAGTACGTCGGCCAGCTCGCGGCGTTCGGCGGCGACGGCCGCGGCGATGGTACGGCGGCGCACGGAGGGGGCGGGCGCGGGTCGGGGGCCGGGGCGGGGGCCGGGGCGGGGCTCGGGTCGGGGCGCTGATCGGCTCATGGATCCAGGGTCGGGGCGGGACCTTTCATAAGTCCAAGAGCAGATGCTTCTGCGATCTAGAATCCGAGCTTATGGAACTGGCTCAGTTGCGCTATTTCGTGGCCGTGGTGGAGGAGGGCAGTTTCACCCGGGCCGGGGCGAGGCTGCACGTGTCACAACCCGGGGTGAGCGCCCAGATCGCGCAGCTGGAGCGGGAGCTCGGGCAGCGGCTGCTCGACCGCTCCGCACGGCGGGTCACCCCGACCGAGGCGGGCCGTGCGGTGCTCTCGTACGCGCGGGCCGCTCTGGCGGCGGTGGAGGGCGTGCGCAGGACGGCGGAGGAGTTCTCCGGCCTGCTGCGCGGGCGGGTGGCCCTCGGGCTGGTTCCGGGGGCGGCCGGGGCGGTGGTGGACGGGTTCGACGTGGTGGGGGCGCTCGGGGACTTCCACGACGAGCACCCCGGGGTGGAGATCGCGCTGTCGGAGGACACCTCGGAGCGGATGCTGGCCGCGCTGCTGCGCGGGGAGCTGGACCTGGCGGTGGTGGGCCTCGGCGGGGAGGCACCGCCGGGTATCGCCACGCAGGTGGTCCTCGACGAACCGCTGGTCGCGGCGGTCCGGGCGGACGACCCCCTGGTGGCGGCGGCCGTGGACGGGGCGATCCCGCTGGCCGCCCTGCGCGGGCGGGCCCTGATCGGCCTGCCGCGCGGGACCGGGCTGCGCGCGGTGCTGGAGCGGGCGTGCGCGCAGGCGGGATTCGCCCCGCGGGTGGACTTCGAGGCGGCGGCACCCGCCGTCCTGGTCCGGCTGGCCGCGCGGGGGCTGGGGGTGGCGGTGGTGCCCTCCGGGGCGGAGTCAGGAGCGGGCGCACCCACCGCGGGCAGACGGACGGGCGGCGCGGCGGAAGCCGGCGGCGCGGGCGGGACCGGAGGCGCGGCCGAGGCGAGCAGCGCGGCCGGGACCGGAGGCGCGGCCGAAGCGAGCAGCGCGGCCGAGACCGGCGGCCCGGGCGAGACCGGCAGCGCGGCAGGGGCCGAGAGCGAGACGGGCAGCGCGGCCGCGGCCGAGGGCGGGGGCAGGGGAGGCGGCGGGCTGTGCGCCCTGCGGATCACGGAGCCCGCGCTGTACGGGCGGGTCGCCGTGGCCTGGCGGGCGGACGGACCGTCCGGCCCGGCCGCCCGCGAGCTGCTGAAAAGGCTCCGCTCGGGAGCCCCCGGACCGGCCGCGCCGTGACAGGACGGCGGATGGGGTGGCAGGATCGCGGCCATGCCTCTCGTACCGCCCCGGATCAGCAGGCGCCACGCCCTGCGGGTCCTGGTGGCCGTACTCGCCGTGCTCGGCGTCCTGACCTGGTGGCTGAAGCCCTTCGGGCAGACGGAACTGGCGGGCGACCTGGTCTTCAGCACGGGCGCGCGGACGGGTGTCTACCACCGCTACGGCCAGCTGCTGGAGCAGGAGCTCCGGGAGAGCATGCCCGGGGTGGACGTACGGCTGGAGACCAGCGAGGGCTCGCAGGAGAACCTGAAGCGGCTGGCCACCGGCGAGGCGGACTTCACCGTGGCGACGGCGGACGCGGTTGCCAAGTACCGGCTCGACGGGAAGCCCGCCGCGGACAAGCTGCGCGGGGTCGCACGGCTCTACGACGACTACGTGCAGCTGGTGGTCCCGGCCGGCTCCCCGGTGCAGTCGGCCCGTGACCTGCGCGGCAAGCGGGTCGCCATCGGCCAGCCCGGGTCCGGCGTGCGGCTCGTCTCGGAGCGGCTGCTGAAGGCCGCCAAGATCGACCCGGTGCTGGACATCACGCCGGTGACCATAGGCATCGACACCATGCCGGGCGAGCTCGAGGCGGGCAGGATCGACGCGTTCTTCTGGTCCGGCGGCCTGCCGACGAACGCCGTGAGCGAGCTGTCGGGGCGGTTCGACATCCGGCTCGTGCAACTGGGCGACCTGGTGGAACAGCTGCAGCAGGGCGGCAGCCCGGCGCGCTACTACCGGACGGCGGTGATGCCGCAGGACGCGTACGCGCTGGCGCGCAACACCAGCTCCGTGACGACGCTGGCCGTACCGAACCTGCTGGTGACCACGGCCAAGACGGACCCCGCGCTCACCGAGCAGCTGACGCAGACGGTGATCTCCAGCCGCGACCTCGTCGGGCGCGAGGTGCACGCGGCGCAGCTGGTGGACCTGCGCACGGCGATCTACACCGACCCTCTGGAGCTGCACGAGGGCGCGCGCCGGTACTACCGGTCCGTCAAGCCCTGAGGTCCCCCGGGGCGCGCCTGCGCGGGACGCCAGGTGCGCCGGGTGCAGGGACTGCGCCGGGGTTCAGGACGAGGACGGGGACGGCAGCAGCATGAGCGCCGCCGCGGCGGCGCCGATCAGCCCCGCGTGGGTGCCCAGCATCGCCGGCACCACTTGGACGTCCTTGACGAAGGAGAGCGTGGCGTAGGCCGCGAGGTGGCTGCGGATCGGGGCGAAGAGGGTGTCCCCGGCGGCGGCCACTCCCCCGCCGATGACCGCGATGTCCGTTTCCACGAGGGTCGCGGTGGCCGCGATGGCGGCGGCCAGGGCGCGGCCCGCCCGGTCGAAGGCCGCCAGGGCGATCGGGTCGCCCGCGGCGGCGGCAGCGGCCACGCCCGCGGCCGTGGCATCGCGCCCGCCGCCGTCCGCTGCGGCGGGCGGAGTCCAGCCCTGCTCCAGGGCCCAGCGGGCGATCGCCGTACCGGAGGCGATCGACTCGACGCAGCCGTGGCCGCCGCAGACGCACGGCTCGCCGTCGAAGGCCACGCTGATGTGGCCGATGTGCCCTGCGTTGCCCGTGGGGCCGGGGTGGAGCTGGTTGTTCAGGATCAGGCCGCCGCCCACGCCCGTGGAGACGACCATGCACAGCGCGTTCGCACGGCCCCGGGCCGCGCCCAGCCAGTGCTCGGCCGCGGTCATCGCCACTCCGTCACCGGCCAGCACGGTCGGCAGATCGGCCCCGTGGGCCGCGAGTTCCGCCACGACCCGTTCCTGGACCGGGAACTCCCGCCAGGCCCCGATGTTGACCGGGCTGACGGTTCCCCGGGAGGCGTCCACCGGGCCGGCGCTGCCGATCCCGCACCGGACCGCCGAGCCCCACAGCGGCGACTCGGCGAGTTCGGCGACGACCTCGGCGACCGCCGCCATGACGCCGTCCGCGTCCACCCCGCGCGGGGTGGGGCGGCGGGTGGTGGCCGTCATCGTGCCGTCGGGGTGCACCAGCGCACCGGCGATCTTCGTACCGCCGATGTCGATCGCCACCGTCGGGCCTGAGGCAGCTGCGGCGGCCCGCACAGCGGGCAACGGGGCGGTGGGAATGATCACGGTGGCGGCTCCAGGAAGGTTTCAGGATTCAGTATGCGCCGGGGGCGGCGCCGTGCTCTCACGAGGCTCCAGCCGAGGCTGCTCGCTGATCCGCACTCCGGGCGGGCTGCCGGCGAGAACGGCCAGGAGTTCCTCGGCGGCCAGCCGTCCGAACCCGGCGGTGTCCCGCACGAGAGCGGTGAGCCGGGGGTGCGTGACGCGGCAGAGCGCGGAATCGTCCCAGGCCACGATGGACAGCCGGCCCGGGACGGGGATGCCCAGCTCGGCGGCGACCGCGCTCCCGGCGATGGCCATCACGTCGTTGTCGTAGACGAGCGCCGTGGGCGGCCGCGGCTCTGCGAGGACCCGGCGGGTGGCCGCCGCGCCCTCGGCGTCGGAGTAGTCGGTAACGACGGAGCGCACCTGGTCCGCGCCGAGCCCCCTCCGGGCGGCCTCGGTCCGCAGGGAGTCCATCCGGCGGACCGTGTGGGCGAGGCCGGGGAGCCCGGCGATGTGCGCGATCCGGCGGTGGCCGAGCCCGTGGAGGTGGTCCAGGACCTGGGCCATGGCGCCGGCGTCGTCGGCCCGGACCGAGGAAAGGGTCCCGGACGCAGCACCCCCGCTCCCGGCCCCGCTCCCGGCCCCGGCCCCGGCCCCAACCCCGCTGCCGCCCGTCGGCGCGGCCTCGCCGATCGTGACCGCGGGCAGGGCCAGTTCCTCCAGGAGCGCCGGCCGCGGATCGCTCGTACGCGGGTCGACCACGAGGACTCCGTCCACCCGCCGCTCGGCCCACCAGCGGCGGTAGAGGGCGCATTCGGCGTCGATGTCCTCGACGACCTGGAACAGCAGCGCGGTCCGGGCGGCGGAGAGGACCTCCTGGATGCCGGAGACGAGCTGGAGGAAGAAGGACTCGACGCCGAGCGTGTGCGCGGGCCGGGCGAGGACCAGGCCGACGGCCCCGGCGCGTTCCCCGGACAGGGCCCGGGCGGCGCTGTTGGGCTGCCAGCCGAGTTCCTCGGCGACGCGCCGGATCCGGGCCCGGGTGTCCTGGGAGACGCCCGGCCGGTCGTTGAGCGCGAAGGAGACGGCGCTCTCGGACACCCCGGCCTGCCGGGCGATGTCCTTGATCGTGGGTCTGCGGGCCATGGACTGCCTCATTCGTCCTTCGGATGCGTCACGCGTGGCGGAATACGGAGGGATATGGCCGGACCGTACGCGATCCTTCCCCGACGGGCGGCCTTGATGAGCATCCAGTGGTCCCCCGGGGGTGCGTCGAGCGGCGGCCGCAGCGCGAACCCCACCTCGGCCACCCCGTCCGCCGGGATGTGCAGGGGCAGGCTCGCGAGGGCGATCAACTGCCAGGTGCCGTACGGGGAGACGGCGTACGCCCGTCCCGTCAGCGCGGTCCGCACGCCGGTCGCACCGATCCGGGCCCGTACGAGACCCCGCGCCCGGGGCCACGGTCACGGCGGTGAGGGGGTTGTTGAACTCCCGTCGCCGACGCGACAGATCCAGCTCGCGCCGGTCCCCCTCCGCCGCCACCAGCGCGTGCTCGAAGACGTGGGTCCAGCGCTGGAGCTGGAAGGAGCTGCCGTCCGGGGCGGTGCGCCGGGGAGGGTCCATCCACTCCCCGGCGGGCCGGCCGGTGCAGGAACGCATCAGGGCGCTGTGCAGGCGGCCCGCCGTGTCCACCGCGAAGCCGGGCGTGCCCCTGGCCAGGATCCCGACGGTCCGCTGCGCGTACGGAGCTTCGCGCGCGGCCACCTCGGCCGGCTGCCCGGCGGCCTCCAGTCGGCCCGCGGCGCCGACGGCCCGGGCCAGTTCCGCCGGTGACCCGGTGTGCACCAGGACCGGCAGGTCCCGGATCCCGGTGAGGTCGCAGCCGGGGCTCCAGAGCGCGCGGAGCGGGGCCCGGGCCGGGATCCGGACCCGGGGGCGCTCTCGTACGGCCTGTGCGTAAGCGGGATCGGCCGCCTCCAGCACCGCCGCCGTGAAGGCACCGGCCGCGGGACCGCCGAGGGCGATCCGGAAGTCCGGGAGGCTGCTGTCCGCCGCCGGATCACCCCGCCGCGGACCGGCGGGCAGGGTGGGGGTGGCGGTGACCCCGTGACGGCCGAGCGCGGTCATCAACTCCCGCAGCCCGTCGGGAGATCCCGCGTCCGGCAGCACGATCTCCCCCGCTCCCAGCGCCCGGTCCGGCCCGGCCAGCGGCGCCGAGAGCGCGAACCAGTTCAGGCAGGAGCTGTTCAGCGTCCACGGGACCCGGGTGGGGTCGGCCCCGGCATCCGCCCCGGGGAAGGCGAAGCCGCGCCCGAAGGCCGCGGCGGCGGTCCCGGCGACCGGGACCGCGCCCGGCGCGTCGGCCGGGATCCGCAGCCGCAGCAGTGGGTCAGAGTCGGCGAACTCGTCGATCCGTGTGGTCGGTTCGACGCGGTCGAGACCGTGCCGGAGGGTGGTCGTGCGCGTCCAGCGGACCGGCCCGGTGCGGCCGGTGGCGACGATCCGGGCCCCGAGCGGCCCGCGCTCCGCCCGGCAGGACGTGGCGGGCGCGGAGCCCGAGCCGGTGCCCGGGCCCTTGGGCAGCAGGTGCCAGGGGCCTTCCCCGAAGAAGGGGTGTGCGTCGTACTCGTCCTGCACGAGCAGCTCGTCCACCTTCCCGGCGCTCATGAGCTCCTGCCCGGTGCGCCGGCCCAGCAGCCGGGCGAGTCCGCCGCCGCGCGCCGGGTCGGCCCTCGGCGTCGCGGACGGTGATCCGGTGCGCCTGCGCGGCGTTGAGGGCCGAGAGGGCCGAGGGCACGGCGAGCCCCGTGAGTCCGGCGAGCCCCGTGAGTCCGGCGAGCCCCGTGAGTCCCAGTGCAGCCGGGTCCGCCGACACGCGGACCAGGTCGGTCCGCGTCCACGACACCGGGGTTGTGGACGGTCACCGCCAGCGGACCCGGCTGAGGCCCGCGCCGGGCACGGTGACGTGGAGCGGGCCGGCGGGGCGGTCTCTGCGGATCCGTACGCGGACCACCTGCGCCGGCGCCTCTGGCGGCCCGGTGAACAGCGCCGGAGTGGTGACGGCCGTGACCGAAATACCGCTGTCCATTTCTGCACACTTTCTTTCGACGGCCACAACTAAAGCGCATTAGTCACTCCAGAGTCAGCCGAATACAACCCTTGTGTCAACAGGGCTGAAGCGCATAAGTGCACGCACCGGAGGCCCTGTTGACTTTCCTCATCCGCACCGGCAGGTTGTGGCACCTGCGGTGAATTCCGCCAGAGCTCCCGAACTTCCGGTCCCCCGGGCTCCCGGACTCCCTGACTCCCTGACTCCCGAAATCTCGCCCCTTCCGAACTCCAGGACGCCCCGTGCCCGATGACGCGCTCCGCTTCGGTGCCAACTACACGCCGGCCCGCGGCTGGTTCCACCACTGGCTGGACTTCGACCTCGACGAGGTCGGGGCCGACCTCGACTCGATCGCCTCGCTCGGGCTGGACCACATCCGCGTCTTCCCGCTGTGGCCGGTCTTCCAGCCGAACCGGACGCTGATCCGGCCGCGCGCCGTCGAGCAGCTCGTGGCGCTCGCCGACGCGGCCGCCGAGCGCGGGCTCGACGTCAACGTGGACGGACTGCAGGGGCACTTGTCGAGCTTCGACTTCCTGCCCGCCTGGACCCGGACCTGGCACCGGCGCAGCCTCTTCACCGATCCGGACGTGGTCCGCGGACAGGCGGAGTACCTGCGCACGCTGGCCTCGGCCCTCGCCGACCGGCCGAACTTCCTGGGCATGACCGTCGGCAACGAGATCAACCAGTTCTCCGACGCCCCTCACCCCGACCCCGACCGGATCACCCGGGACCAGGCCGACCGCTGGCTGGAGCGGATGCTGGCCGCCTGCGAGGAGGGTGCGCCCGGGCGGTTCCACGTGCACGGCGAGTACGACGCCGCCTGGTACCAGGACGGGCATCCCTTCACCGCCGGCCAGGCGGCCCGGCTGGGCGCGGCCACCGCCGTGCACTCCTGGGTGTTCAACGGCACCGCGCAGCGCCACGGCGTGGACGGGACGGCGACCGAGCACCATGCCGCGTACCTGATCGAGCTCTCCAAGGCGTGGGCCCTCGACCCGCACCGCCCGGTCTGGCTCCAGGAGGTCGGCGCCCCGGCGCCGCTGATCCCGCCCGGGCGCGCGGCGCGGTTCACCGAGGCCACCGTGGCGAACGCCCTGGACTGCCCGGACGTGTGGGGCGTGACCTGGTGGTGCTCGCACGACGTGTCCCGGGAGCTTGCCGACTTCCCGGAGCTGGAGTACGGCCTCGGCCTGCTCACCAACGACCGCCGGATCAAGCCGGCCGGCGCCGCCGTCGCCCGGATCGCCGAGGAGTGGCGGGGGCGCGCACACCGCCCGGCCCCGCGGTCCACCGCGCTCGCCGTCGACGTCGGCGGGGCCGAGGAGGCCCCGGGTCGCTCGGTGTGCGCCCCGGGCGGCGCGTTCTTCGAAGTCTGGGCCGCGCTGACGGCCCAGGGGGTGCGCCCGGCGGTGGTCCTGGAGGAGCGCGCCGCGGACCCGGCCCATCTGGCCGCGCGCGGCATCACCGAGGTGCTGCGCGTGCACGACGTGACCTGACCGATCCGATCCGTTCCTGAACCGATCCGATCCGACCCGATGCCTTCGTGAACCGATCCGACCCGATCCCTTCGTGAGGAGCCCCGCATGCCCGAGACCGACCACGGCGTCGATCCTGGTGCGCCGCCGCCCACCGCGATACGTCCGACCCGGCGCAGAGTGCTGGCCACCGGTGCCGGGGCCGCCGCGCTGCTGGGCCTGGCGGGCCGCGCCCGGGCCGCAGCCGACACCGCGGCCCCCGCACCGGCCGCACCGGCCCCGGCCGACCTGGCCCCGTACGCCTCCTACTGGTTCCCGGACTCCCTCCCGGCGGGCACCCCCGGCCCCGGCATCGTGTGGAGATCGCTCAGCCGCTGGACCCCGGGGAGCGACCCCGACCTGGCCCACAACACCTCGACCGTGCCCCTGGCGGAGCGGTTCACCCCGGTTCCGGCGAACCGGGACGCCCGCATGGGCCAGGCCCGGATCTCCTCCCTCGTCTCCTTCGGGCCCACGGCCGGGAACCCGTCCCAGGGCTCCCCGACCGCCGACCACTACGCGCTCACGCACTGGGCGTACATCGACGAGCTGGTCTTCTGGGGCGGCTCCGCCGGCGAGGGGATCGTGCTCGCCCCGAACGCGCCCGTGGTCGACGCCGCCCACCGCAACGGGGTCCGGGTGCTGGGCAACGTCTTCCTGCCGCCCGTCGCCTACGGCGGCGACCTGCGCTGGACCCGGGACCTGGTGCAGCAGGACTCCCTCGGCCGCTTCCCGATCGCGGACAGGCTCGTCCAGGTGGCGCGCACGTACGGATTCGACGGCTGGTTCGTGAACGCCGAGACCGACGGCGGGGACAGCGCGCTCGCCGGCCGGATGCGGGAGTTCCTGCGCGCCCTGCGGGCGGCGGGCGAGCCCCACGGTCTGCGCATCACCTGGTACGACGCCATGAACACCAGCGGGCGGGTGGGCTGGCAGGGCGCCCTCAACCCGCTCAACCAGGAGTTCTTCGAGGACCGGTCCGGGAAGGTCTCGGACACGATGTTCGTGGATTTCCGCTGGACCCCGGACACCCTGGCCGCGTCCGGCGCCCTCGCCGACCGCCTCGGGCGCTCCCGCCACGAACTGTGGGCCGCGGTGGACACCGAGTCCCGCGGGTGGGACTCCCCCGTCCGCTGGGACGCGATCGTCCCGCGCGGTCGCGACCACGTCGTCAGCTTCGGCTTCTACCGGCCCGAGTGGACCCGCAATCACCTCGCCGACCGCTCGCCCGGGGCCTTCCACCGCGCCGACGACCGGTTCTGGACGGGCGAGTCCCTGGACCCGGCGCGGCCCGCGCCCGAGGCCCGCTGGCGGGCCCCCGCCACGGCCGTCGCCGACCGGTCCACCGTCACCGGCCTTCCCTTCGCCTGTTCCTTCAACACCGGGCACGGGCTGCGCTGGTACGACGGCGGCAGGGTCGTCTCGGACACGCCGTGGAACCACCTCGGGCTCCAGGACCGGCTCCCGGGACGCCGCTGGGTGGTGGACACCGCCGGGGAGCGGCCCTCCGTCACCCTGGACTTCGCGGACGCGTGGCGCGGCGGCTCGAGCGTGCTGGTGGAGGGCGGCCTGACCGCGCCCGTGGTCATCGGGCTGCATTCCACCCGGCTGCCGCTGACCCGCGGGTCGGTCCTGGAGCTGGTGCACGCCACCGGGGCGGATCCGGTCGGGGTGGAGATCGGTGTGGCCGTGCGCGAGCCGTCCGCTCCCGGCGGGCCGGTCCCGTACACGTGGCTGCCGGCCGGGATCCGGGACGGCGGGCAGGGCTGGCGCACGACGCGGGCCCCGCTGGCGTCACTGGCGGGCAGGACCGCGTACGGCCTGGCGGTACGGATCACCGCACGCGGGAAGAGGCCGGTGGTGTGGCGGATCGGCGCTCTGTCGGTACACGACGAGACCCGCACCCGGCGCCCGGCCCCGCCCACCGCACCGGCCGTGGACGCCTCGGCCCGGCAGGACGGCGTGGCCCGGCTGCGCCTGTCCTGGCGGGCGGCGGCATCCGGCGGCGCGGGCGGGCGGCCGCGCCACTACGAGGTGTGGCGGGTCCTCCCGGACGGCACCCGGAGCTTCCTCGGGGGCACCTGCGGCACCGCCCTGTACCTGCCCGCCGTCCCGCGCGCCGGGCGGGAGCGGGCCGCCGCCTTCGAGGTCAGGGCCGTCGACGAGCTGTACGCGGTGTCGGCGCCGGCCCGCACCACCCTCACCTGGTAGCCGCGGCCCGCCCGGGGGCCGGGGAGCCGAGGGGCACGGCGGCCCGGCGGCTCAGGAGCTCTGGGGGGCGGTGCGCGGGACGGCCACCGTCACGCGGAGCCCGTGCGGCGGGTTCTTCTCGTAGGAGAGGGATCCGCCGCCCGCGGCGAGCAGGGCACGGGAGATCGACAGGCCCAGCCCGGAGCCCTTGATGTTCTGGTGGCGGCCGCTGCGCCAGAACCGGTCGCCGACGCGCAGCAGCTCGTCCTCGGTGAGGCCGGGGCCCCGGTCGGCGACGACCACACGGACGGAGCGCCCCGCGGTGGAGACCGACACTTCCACTTCCTCACCCGTGGGGGTGAACTTCAGCGCGTTGTCGATGACGGCGTCGAGCGCACTGGACAGGGCGATGGGGTCGGCCCAGCCGGTGACGGCGGTGCGGCCCGTCTCGGTGAGCCGTACGCCCTTCTCCTCGGCGTACGGGCGCCACGAGGCGACCCGCTCGGCCGCGAGTGCACCGATGTCGGTGAGGCTGATCTCGGCGGAGGCGTGCTCGGCCAGCGCCAGGTCCAGCAGGTCGTCCAGGACCTGGGTCAGGCGCTTGCCCTCGGTGCGCACGGAGGCGATCTCCGCGTTCCCCTCGGGCAGTTCCAGGGCGAGCAGCTCGATCCGCAGGAGCAGTGCCGCGAGCGGGTTGCGCAGCTGGTGGGAGGCGTCGGCGACGAACGCGCGCTGCTGTTCCAGGACCTCTTCGACGTTGTCGGCCATCTCATTGAACGAGTGGGCGAGGCGTTGGAGTTCCGGGGGGCCGCCGGCGGCCGCGACGCGCGAGTTCATCCGTCCGGTGGCGATGCCGTGGGCGGCGGCGTCCAGGGTCTGGACGGGCTTGAGCACCCAGCTGGTGAGCCTGAGGGCGGCGCCGAAGGCGACCAGCATGGCGGCGGCGAGGCCGCCCGCGATGAGCAGCCAGCCCTGCAGGATCCGGGCGCGCATCTGGTCGGTCGGCGATTCGGTGGCGACGACCGCGACCACGTCGCCGTTGAGGACGACCGGGGAGATGACGAGGAGCTTGCCGTCGGTCTGCCACGGCCACACCTGCGGCGGGTCGTGGCTGCGCCTTCCGGCCAGCGCCTCCTTGAGGGCCAGCTTCCCCTCACGCGTGTCCGGGAGCTGCCACCAGCCGGGGGACCGGGCGAGGGCGTTGTAGTCGCGGTGGAAGATGCCGGCGCGGATCCCGTACAGGGTCTGGTAGCGGGCGAGTTCGAGCCCGAGCGCGGTGCGGCGCTCGTCGGCGCCGGTGGATCCGGAGCCCTCGGCGTCGATGAAGAACTGCGCGAGGGCGGCGAAGCGGGCGCTGTCGTCGATCCGGTCGACGACCACCTTCTGCTGCTGCCCGGCGGCCAGGCTCACCGCGAGCGGAAAACCGAGGGCGAGCAGCGTGCCCGCCATCAGGATGACGAGCAGCGGGAGCAGACGGGCACGCACGACAGAGGACCGCTAGGGAGCGCCCGGGGCGACGAGCCGGTAGCCCACCCCTCGGACGGTCTCGATGAGGGCGGGCATGCGCAGCTTGGAACGCAGGGAGGCGACGTGGACCTCCAGGGTGCGTCCGGTCCCCTCCCAGCTGGTGCGCCACACCTCGCTGATGATCTGCTCGCGGCGGAAGACGACGCCGGGCCGCTGCGCGAGCAGGGCGAGCAGGTCGAACTCCTTGCGGGTGAGCGGTACGTCGGCGCCGTCCACGCTGACCCGGCGGTTGGGCAGCTCGATGCTGACGGTGCCGAGCCGGACGGTGGCGGGCGTGCCGGTTCCGGCGATGGCCTCCTCGGCGGCGCCGGTGCGCCGGGCGACGGCGTGGATGCGGGCGAGGAGCTCACCGGTGTCGTACGGCTTGGTCACGTAGTCGTCGGCGCCCATGTTCAGGCCGTGGATGCGCGAGCGCACGTCGGCCCGCGCGGTCACCATGATCACGGGCGTGGCGGTGCGCTTGCGGATCTTGCCGCACACCTCGTAGCCGTCCTGGTCGGGCAGACCGAGATCGAGCAGGATCACGCCGTAGGGCTGGGGGCAGGTCGCGGCGCCGGCGGGCAGGAGTGCCTGCAGGGCCTCTTCGCCGTTGCGGGCATGGGTGACCTGGAAGCCGTGGCGGGCGAGGATCGCCGACAGGGCCGCCGCGACGTGATCGTCGTCCTCGACGAGCAGCAGTCTCATGTCGTCCCCCTCTCCTCTTTTTCTCGCTCGGGCCTCTCCAGGCATGGTCACACGCGTCCACCATGCATCCACGCCGATGCGGAGTCCCACGTCAAGGGGGTCCCGCTCCGGCGCGCCTTCCGTTATGCACCCGGTACGCGGACATGATCGACCACGCCGGGACCGCGCACGGAGCGTATCCGGAAGAGGCCGGATCGTTATCCTCAATTCTCCCTCAGATGTGATGACGTTGTGCGCGTCACATCACTACTGTCCTCCCAACCGAGGAGGACGGAGCAAGAAGCCGATGAGCGGAGTATCAGTGACCAAGGACGTGCAGGACGCGGCCGGTGCCGCAGACGACCTGGTCGTACTGAGCAACGTCAACAAGCACTTCGGCGCGCTGCACGTGCTTCAGGACATCGATCTGAGCATTGCCCGCGGTGAGGTAGTCGTGGTGATCGGTCCCTCGGGATCGGGCAAGTCCACACTGTGCCGGACGATCAACCGGCTGGAGACGATCGACTCGGGCACCATCACGCTCGACGGCAAGGAGCTGCCCTCCGAGGGCAAGGAACTTGCCAGGCTGCGTGCCGACGTCGGGATGGTCTTCCAGTCGTTCAACCTCTTCGCGCACAAGACGGTGCTGCAGAACGTCATGCTGGGCCAGCTCAAGGTCCGCAAGACCAACCAGGCCGAGGCCCACGAGAAGGCGGTGGCCCTGCTGGAGCGGGTGGGCGTCGGCTCGCAGGCCGACAAGTACCCGGCGCAGCTCTCCGGTGGCCAGCAGCAGCGCGTGGCGATCGCCCGGGCGCTGGCCATGGAGCCGAAGGTGATGCTCTTCGACGAGCCGACCTCGGCGCTGGACCCGGAGATGATCAACGAGGTGCTGGAGGTCATGCAGCAGCTCGCCCGCGAGGGGATGACCATGGTGGTCGTCACGCACGAGATGGGCTTCGCCCGCTCGGCGGCCAACCGGGTCGTCTTCATGGCCGACGGCAAGATCGTCGAAGAGGCCACACCCGAGCAGTTCTTCAGCAACCCGCGCAGTGACCGCGCCAAGGACTTCCTGTCGAAGATCCTGCATCACTGAGGTTCACGTCTGGTAGTCATCCGTATGCGGATCACCGCCGGATCGTTCCTGTCGGCCGTGCGTGCGCCGTAAGCGTCGCTCGTCGTTCAACAACGTCTCATCCGAGGGAAGTTCATCATGAAGATCTCCAAGGCCGCTGCGGCCGCGGCCGTCGCCGTCGCCCTTTCCCTGACCGCGACCGCCTGTGGCGGCAGCAAGCAGGACGCCGCCAGTGACGGCGGTGCGTCCGGTGGCGCGAAGGACAAGATCGTCGTCGGCATCAAGTACGACCAGCCCGGTCTGGGCCTGAAGACCCCGGACGGCAAGTACACCGGCTTCGACGTCGACGTCGCGACCTACGTCGCCAAGGAGCTCGGCTACGAGCCGAACCAGATCGAGTTCAAGCAGGCCGTCAGCGCCGAGCGCGAGAACCTGATCGCGAACGGCGACGTGAAGTTCGTCGTCGCGACGTACTCGATCAACGACAAGCGCAAGGAGAAGGTCGACTTCGCCGGCCCGTACTTCCTCGCGCACCAGGACCTGCTGGTCCGTGCCGACGACACGAGCATCACCAAGGCCGAGGACCTGAACAAGAAGAAGCTCTGCTCGGTCACCGGCTCGACGTCGGCGCAGAACGTCAAGACCAAGCTGGCCCCCGAGGCCGACCTGCTGGAGCAGGGTGGCTACTCCGAGTGCCTGACCGGCCTGGAGAACAAGGCCGTGGACGCGCTGACCACGGACAACTCGATCCTGGCGGGCTACGCGGCCCAGGAGAAGAACAAGGGCAAGTTCAAGCTGGTCGGGCTGAGCCTGAGCAACGAGAACTACGGCATCGGTCTGAAGAAGGGCGACAAGGAGCTCCAGACCAAGATCAACGCCGCGCTCAAGAAGATGGTCGAGGACGGCAGCTGGCAGAAGGCCGTGGACAAGAACCTCGGTCCGGCCAACTTCAAGAGCGAGCCTGCCCCGCAGATCACCGAAGGCAGCTGATTCATCGGTGAGGAGCATCGCCGCCCGCCTGCCGCGGGCGGCGGCGCACCTCACCGGCCATCCTGGGGAGAGCGCAGGGCATCGTGTTCGATTTTCTTGATTCCGGGCAGTACGACGTGCTCGGAGCCTTCTGGGTGACGGTTCAGCTCACCCTCTACTCGGCGGCCGGATCCCTGATCTGGGGCACCGCCCTGGCGGGGATGCGGGTCAGCCCCGTCCCGCTGCTGCGGGGCTTCGGTACCGCGTACGTCAACCTGGTGCGCAACACCCCGCTGACCTTGCTGGTCATCGGCTGCTCACTGGGTCTCAGCCAGACCCTCAAAATCAACCTGGGCGGCGACAGCTTCAAGGAGATCGGCTTCCGGCTCGCGGTCCTCGGACTGATCGCCTACACCGGCACCTTCGTCTGCGAGGCCCTGCGCTCCGGTATCAACACCGTGCCCGTCGGCCAGGCCGAGGCGGCCCGCGCACTGGGGCTGAGCTTCTTCCAGGTGCTCACCCTGATCGTGCTCCCCCAGGCCTTCCGGGCGGTCATCGCACCGCTCGCCAACGTACTGATCGCGCTCACCAAGAACACCACGGTGGCGGCGACCATCGGCGTGGCCGAGGCGGCCCTGCTGATGAAGGAAATGCTCGAGAACGAGGCGCAGGCGGTCTTCGCGGTCTTCGCGGTCTTCGCCCTCGGTTTCGTCCTGCTGACCCTGCCCACCGGTCTCCTGCTGGGCTGGGTCGCCAAGCGAGTGGCGGTGAAGCGATGACCTCCGTGCTGTACGACGCCCCCGGCCCCAAGGCCAAGGCGCGCAACTGGATCTACAGCGGGATCTTCATCGTCCTGTTCGGGCTCGTCATGTGGTGGGCTCTGTCCCTCATGGCGGAGAACGGTCAGCTCGAGGCCGACAAGTGGACCCCGTTCGTCACCGACAGCCGGGTGTGGACCACGTACCTGATCCCCGGCCTGATCGAGACCCTCAAGGCCGGGGCGCTCTCCATGGTGATCGCCCTTCCGCTGGGCGCGCTGCTGGGCATCGGCCGGCTGTCGGACCACGCCTGGGTGCGGGGTTCGGTCGGCGCGTGGGTCGAGTTCTTCCGTGCCATCCCGGTGCTGATGCTGATGCTGTTCAGCAGTGCGCTGTACGCACCCCAGCTCATGGACGTCCCCTCCGACACCCGGCCCTTCTGGGCCGTGGTCACGGGCCTGGTCCTCTACAACTCGGCCGTCATCGCCGAGATCGTCCGGGCCGGTGTGCTCTCCCTGCCCCGCGGCCAGACCGACGCGGCCAAGGCGATCGGCATGCGCAAGGGGCAGACCATGGTCCACGTGCTGATCCCGCAGGCCGTCACCGCGATGCTGCCGGCCCTGGTCAGCCAGCTCGTGGTGATCCTCAAGGACACCGCGCTCGGTGGCGCCCTGCTGGGCTTCGCGGAGCTGCTCTCCATGAACCGGCAGATCTCGGCCAACTACAGCAACACCATCGCCACGCTCGTCGTGATCGCACTGATCTACATCGTCGTGAACTTCGGCCTCACCACCTTCGCCTCCCAGCTCGAGGGCCGACTGCGGAAGTCGAAGAAGAGCACCGGCGCGGTGCTCGGCACGGACGAGATCGACGACCCGATCCCCGGGGCGAACACCGCGGCCGGAGCCTGATGCCGGAGCCCCTTCGGACGGCCCCCCGGGTCTGACATACGGTCAGTCATAGTGCGTAACCTTTGTGGTGCGGCGGATCTCATCCGCCGCACCACACGGCGTTGTACGGACCGGTGTCACTTGACGCGGGCACCTACAGTGGGTTGCATACGTTCTGTGATCACATACCGGACATCGGGAGCCGCGCCATGGACCCGGTGATCGTCGTCGGCGCGGGGCCCGTCGGGCTGTCCCTCTCGCTCGCCCTGGCGGGCGCGGGCGTGCCCTCCGTCGTGCTCGACGAAGGGCCCGGCAAGGAGGAGGTCCGCCCGGCCCGTACCGTCGTCCTGCACTCCGACACCGCGGCCATGGTGCACCGGCTGGGCTGTTCGACGCTGCGCGACGAGGGGGCGTACTTCGCCGCCTGGCGCACCATGCGCCGGAGCCGGCCCGACCGGCGGATCACCTTCGAGGACCACCCGGCCCCGCTGCACCTGCCGCAGCACGCGCTCACGCGCGGACTGCGCGACGCCGCCGCGGCGCACCCGCTCGTGCGACTGGTCACCGACAGCAGACTGGACACCGTGGAGCAGGACGGCCGGGGCGTCACCGCACACACCCGGGGCGCCGAAACCACCTGGTGGCGCGGGAGTTACCTGGTCGGCTGCGACGGCGCCCGCTCCACCGTGCGCAAACTGCTCGGCATCCGCTTCCCGGGCCGCACCGCCGTGGAACGGCACGCCGTGGCCGCTCTGCGCACCGAACTGCCCTGGCCCGGCGAGGCCTTGCTGCACCGCAACCCGCCGCAGGAGGTCACCTCCCGGCCGCTGCCCGACGGGGTGTGGCGGCTGGACTGGCTGCTCCCGGCCCGCGGGGAGCTGGTGACCCCCGACGCGCTGGTGACCCTGATCCGCGACACCCTCGCCGTGTGGTGCGGCGGCACGACACCCCCGTACGACCTCATCGACACCGGGGTCCACACCCTGCACCACCGCCTCGCCCGGCGCTGGCGCGACGGCCGCGCCTTCCTCGCCGGTGACGCCGCGCACCTGCTGGGCGCGCTCGGCACCCAGGGGGTCGAGGAAGGGCTCCGGGACGCCGAGAACCTCGCGTGGAAGCTCTCCCTGGCCTGGCACCAAGGGGCCTCCGAGGCCCTGCTCGACAGCTACGAGGACGAGCGGCGCACCGCGGTCGCCTCCCGGCTGCGCGCGGCAGATCAGGCGATGCCGACGCTGCGGGCGGGCGGCGGTCTGCGCACCTACCTGCCCGGCGCCGCGCGTTCCGCCGAGTCCCTGCTCACCGACGGCCATCTGGGACGGGGACCGCTGGGCGCGGAGCCCACGTACGCCCCGCCGGTCGCGGTGCGCGAGGTGCCGACGGCCACGGAGCCGGGCGGTCCGGTGGCGAACGTCCCGGTGACCGCGCCCGACGGGTCCACCGTCCCGCTGCGGGACCTGCTGGGGCAGGGACGGCTGCTGGTGGTGCTGGTCGCTCCGGGTACCGGGGTCTGGGACCGGCGCCACTGGCTCGGCGCCGGGCTGATGCCCCGACTCGCGGCGGCCGTGAGCGCGCTGCCGGTCCGTACCGATCTGCTCGTCGCCGACAGCTACCCGGGGGCCCCGGCGCACACCGTGCTGCTCGTCCGGCCGGACGGGCACCTGGCGGCGACCTTCGCGGGGGTCCGCCCGGCCGAGCTGTACGAGGCGGCGGACACGGTCCGGGCGGGCGCGCCCGCGTCCCGGGTGCCGACGCCGTCCACGACGACACCGACCGCGGCGCCCTCTTCGGCGCCGGCACCGACCGTGGTGATCGATTGACCGTCTCCGGGACTCCGTGGTTCACTCGCGGAATGACCGGCAACGACGTACGCCTGTGGCGGAGGGTCCATATGGACCTGCTCCGCTACGCGGGCTGCGTGTGTCGCCCTTCCTGCTGATTCGCCCTTCCCCTCGCGCGCCCCGTGCCGTCCACCGGCCTGCGCGCACCTCCGCGAACCCAGGAACGGTCTCCTCCCATGTCTGCATCCGTATCCGTATCCGCGCCCGCGCACGCCCCTGAGCACGTGCCCGCCGGGGGCCCCACGGCCGCCGAACTCCTCGACTTCGCACTGCGCACCGCCGCCGACCCCGCGATCGTGGCCTCGCTGCCGCTCGACCCCGAGGGCCGCACCTGGATCCGGCTGGACGGGCCGGGCGGCAGCGAGGCCTGGCTGATCGGCTGGCCGCCGGGCACCGGTACCGGCTGGCACGACCACGCCGAATCCCGGGGCGCGTTCGCCACCGCCCGGGGCCGGCTCACCGAACACTCGCTGACCGTGCGCCTGCCGTCGGAGGGCTGGAAGTCCCTGGAGCTGGCACCGGACGTCGACCGCCGCCGCTCGCTGACCGCGGGCTCGGGCCGGGCCTTCCGCGAACACCATGTGCACGAGGTCCTCAACGAGTCCCCGGACGAGCACGCCGTCTCCGTGCACGCCTACTACCCGCCGCTCCCGCTGATCCGCCGCTACAGCCGCAGCGGCCCGGTCCTCAGCCTGGAGCACGTCGAGCGTCCGGCGGACTGGCAGTGAGCGCGCCGGTCGGCATCGACGAGCTGCTGGAACGGATCCGTGCGCGCTACACCCGCGTGGACGCGCAGGAGGCGTACGCCGCCTCGCTCGCCGGGGCGCTCCTGGTGGACATCCGCTACCAGGCCCTGCGCGAACGGGACGGGCTGATCCCGGGCGCGCTGGTGGTCGAGCGCAACGAGCTGGAGTGGCGCCTGGACCCGCAGGGCAGCCACCGCCTTCCGGAGGCCACGAGTCACGGCCTCCAGGTGGTGGTGATCTGCAACGAGGGCTACGCCTCCAGCCTCGCCGCGGCCTCCCTCCACGCCCTGGGCCTGGCCCGCGCCACGGACCTGACGGGCGGTTTCCAGGCGTGGAGGTCGGCGGGCCTCCCCGTCACCCCCACCGGTTCCGGCCCTCTCGGCGTTTAGGCACCCCCTCAGCCCCGCCGGCGTTTGAGGCGCTCTTCCAGCCCCGCCGGCGTTTGAGTCGCTCATCCAGCCCCGCCGGCGTTTGAGGCGCGGGGGTCCGGGGGCAGCGCCCCCGGCAACGGCGCCGCACGTGCGACGGCTCCGGGACCGCACCGCTCAGGCGGTACGGTCCCGGGGCCGGATCCCCGTACGGGGCTATCCCTTCGCCGTGGCGACAGCCACCGGCGCCACCCGCAACGCCACCCGCCCCGGGAGGGAAGTACCCGCCAGGGCCAGCACCCCGGCCACCCCCACCACCACCGCGTACGCGACCGGCAGCACCGCGGGCGCGGCCGCCCCCGTCATGCCCACGCTGAACGCGGTCAGTACCGCCAGCGCGATCCCCGAGCCCAGCGCCGTCCCGATCAGGACCACCGCCAGCGCCTCCGTACGCAGCATCCGCAGCACCTGCCGACGCTTCGCCCCGGCCAGCCGCAGCATCGCGAACTCCCGGAACCGCTCGGCGGTCGACATCGCGAGGGTGTTCACCACCGCGATCGCGGTGAAGGCCAGTACGAGCCCCATCGCCAGCAGGTTGACCTCCGCTCCTGCCTCCTGCCGCTGAGCCCGCGCCGCGTCGGCGTCCGCCGCCGTCAGCACCCGTACGCCCGGGAATGCCGCCAGCGCCGTGGCCAGTTGCTCCCGGCTCGTGCCCGAGCCCGGCTCCGCCGCCACCAGCACACTGCTCGCCAGCGGGTTGTCCATGTGCGCGGCCACCAGTGGGTGCGGCAGCGTCAGGTCCCCGAAGCCCAGCCCCCGCGCGTACACGGCCGAGACCGTCAGCGTGACCGGGGTGCCGTCCCCCAGCGTCAGCCTCAGCGGGCTCCCGGGCTTCAGCCCCAGCTGATCGGCGGCCAGTTCGCTCACCGCCGCACTCCCCTCGCCGAAGCCGTCCAGGCTGCCTCCGGTGACCCCGGGGTCCCAGGTCCGGGCCAGTCCGGCCGGGGTCACGCCCTGCGCGGCGTACTTCGTCAGGCCCACCCGTACCGAGGTGTGCACGATCTCGGTGGCCGCCGCGACCCCCGGGGTACGCCGGACCCGCTCGGCAGCCTCCGGTGTGACGCCGGGACCCTGGGCGGCCAGCACCCACGGGGCCCGGATCCCGTCGCGGGCCTGGGCCCGGGCGGCGTCCCCGAGCGTCGGGGTGATGAAGAGCACGGTGCAGGTCATGCCGATCAGCAGCGCGATCGGGGTGACGGCGGAGGCCATCCGCGTGGCGTTCCCGCGCAGGTTGGCGGTGGCCAGGTGGCCGCCCGGGCCCGCCAGGCGGAGCGGGCCGGCGAGCAGCGCGGTGGCGCCCCTGACGAGCAGCGGGCCGAGCAGCGAGACCGCCCCGGCCAGTACCACCACGGCGAGGAAGGTGACCGGGGTGGAGGCCGGCTCGGTGCGCAGCGAGCCGAGCACGACGACCAGCACCGCCCCGCCGGCCAGCATCAGCACGCCGAGCACGCTGCGGATCCAGCGGGGCCGGGCCCGCTCGACGGCGGCTTCGGCGAGGGCCTCGGCCGGACGGATCCGGGCGATCCGCCGCCCGGTGATCCGCGCGGCGGCCCAGGCTCCGAACAGGCCGGTGGCGACTGCGGCGAACATCGGGAAGATGCCGGCGGTGCGCTCCAGGGTGACGGGGACGACCCCGCTGTCGACGAACCGGCCGTGCAGCCGGGCGGCGAGCGGCAGCCCGGCGAGCGCCCCGCAGACCCCGGCGGCCAGGCCGACGAGCAGCGCCTCCCGGCCGATCATGCGGCGCAGTTGACGGGGGGTGGCGGCGATGGCCCGCAGCAGGGCGAGTTCGCGGTGGCGCTGCTGGATGCCGAGCGCGAAGGTGCCGACGACGACCAGGACCGCGACGAGCAGGGAGGTGCCGCCCATGGCTCCGCCCATGGAGACCAGCTTGATGCGGGCGTCGGCTGCGCCGGGGAACTCGACGGGGCCGCGCTCGTCGCCCGTGGCGACCTGTGCGGTGGTGCCCTTCAGTGCCTGCTCGACCCTGGTGGCGAGTTCGGCGGCGCCGACGCCGGGTGCGGGCAGCACTCCGATGGCGCTGACCCGGCCGTCGCGGGAGGCGAGCCTGTGGGCCTCGTCGTCGCTGAAGAAGAGAGCGCTCTGGTGGGCGAGGTCGCCGCGGGTCGTCGTCGCGATGCCGCTGACCCGGTACGTCCTGGGTTCGCCGGTGGACTGCACGGTGAGTCCGGATCCGGGTGCCAGGCCGGCGCGGGCGGCCAGCGCACGGTCGACGACGACCTCGTCACCGCTGCGGGGGGCGCGGCCCTCGGCGAGGGTGAAGGGCGTCAGTGCGGCGGAGGTCCAGGCGTGCCCGTACGAGGGCTTGGGTGCACCGGGTGCCTTGACCAGCGGGACGGCCTGGAAGGTGAGCTCGGGGACGGCCTGCCCGACGCCGGGCACGGCCCGGACGGTGTCCACGGTGGCGGCCGGCAGCCAGGCCCGCTCGGCGACGGGCTTGGCCTTGTGCTTGGTCTTGGTTTTGCCCTTCTTCTCCTTGACCGTCGTCTCGTGGACGTTCCGGTCGGCGGAGACGAGGACCGGCGTGGCCGCGTAGCGCTCGGTGCCGATCCTTCCGCGGAGTCCCGTTTCCAGGAGGGTCCCGCAGGCGGTGACGAGGGCGGCCGCGCACAGCAGCGCGACGAAGGCGCCGAGGAAACCGGCCTTGCGGTCCCTGACGGTCTGAAGGGCGTAACGCAGCATCATGCGGGCAACTCTGCCGCCGTGCCGGGCGCCTGGCATTGGCGTGTCCCGGCGTCCGGTCCCGGGGGCTACCCCCACCCCGGGCCCACCGGCTCACTCCCCCGCAAACCCCAGGTCGTCGGCGTCCTCGCCCTCCGTCTCCAGCGCGCGGCGCACCACTCGCAGGGCCATGCCCTCCGGGTATCCCTTGCGCGCCAGCATCCCGGCGAGGCGACGGATCCGCTTGTCCCGCTCCAGGCCCCGGGTGGAGCGGAGCTTGCGCTCCACGAGCTCCCGGGCGGTCTGCTCCTCCTGGTCGGAGTCCAGCAGCTCCAGGGCCTCTTCCACGAGGGTGGCGTGCACCCCCTTGGTACGGAGCTCCTGGGCCAGTGCCCGACGGGCCAGGCCCCGGCCGCGGTGGCGGGACTCGACCCAGGCTCCGGCGAAGGCCGCGTCGTCGATCAGGCCCACTTCCTCGTACCGGGAGAGGACCTGCTGCGACACCTCCTCGGGGATGCCCCGCTTGTGCAGGGCGTCCGCGAGCTGGCGCCGGGTGCGCGGGCTCCCGGTGAGCAGGCGCAGACAGATCGCCCGCGCCTGCTCCTCGGGGCTCTGGGGCGGCAGCTCCGGACGGCCCTCACGGCCACCCCGGCGCTCGCCGCCCCCTTCCTGCTCGCGCACGGGTCAGCTCTTGGCCACGGCGGCCTTGGCCGTCGTCTTGGCCTTCGATGCCGGGGCGGGCACGGCGGTGGCCGCGGCGTCGGCCGTGTCGGCACCGGCCTCGGCGGCGGCGTCCTTGCGGACACCCACGCCCAGCTTCTCCTTGATCTTCCGCTCGATCTCGTTGGCGAGGTCGGGGTTGTCCTTCAGGAAGTTACGGGCGTTCTCCTTGCCCTGGCCGAGCTGGTCGCCCTCGTAGGTGTACCAGGCACCGGCCTTGCGCACGAAGCCGTGCTCCACGCCCATGTCGATCAGGCCGCCCTCGCGGCTGATGCCCTGGCCGTAGAGGATGTCGAACTCGGCCTGCTTGAACGGCGGCGCGACCTTGTTCTTGACGACCTTGACGCGGGTGCGGTTACCGACCGCGTCCGTGCCGTCCTTGAGGGTCTCGATGCGACGGATGTCGAGGCGCACGGAGGCGTAGAACTTCAGCGCGCGACCACCGGTGGTGGTCTCCGGCGAGCCGAACATCACACCGATCTTCTCGCGGAGCTGGTTGATGAAGATCGCGGTGGTCTTGGACTGGTTGAGCGCACCGGTGATCTTCCGGAGGGCCTGGCTCATCAGTCGGGCCTGGAGACCCACGTGCGAGTCGCCCATCTCACCCTCGATCTCCGCGCGCGGCACGAGCGCCGCCACGGAGTCGATGACGATCAGGTCGAGGGCACCGGAGCGGACCAGCATGTCCACGATCTCCAGCGCCTGCTCGCCGGTGTCCGGCTGCGACAGGATGAGGTTGTCGGTGTCGACGCCGAGGGCCTTGGCGTACTCGGGGTCGAGCGCGTGCTCGGCGTCCACGAAGGCGACGGTGCCGCCGGCCTTCTGTGCGTTGGCCACGGCGTGCAGGGTCAGGGTCGTCTTACCGGAGGACTCCGGGCCGTACACCTCGATCACACGGCCGCGGGGCAGCCCGCCGACGCCGAGGGCGATGTCCAGCGCGGTCGACCCGGTGGGGATGACCTCGATGGGGTCGTTCGGCTTGTCGCCGAGGCGCATGACCGCACCCTTGCCGAATTGCCGTTCAATCTGTGCGAGCGCGGCGTCGAGAGCCTTCTCGCGGTCGGTGCCTGCCATGGGTTCCACCCGGTTTGCTTGAGTCGATCGCTTCACGTCACTGACGCTAATGCCTGCCACTGACAATGCGCCTCCACGAGCGTTTCGGCTGTGGATAACTCATCAGAATGGATGTTCGATTTCCCTGTCAAGCGCGCCACGCCCACCCCTCCCCCACCTGCACCGACGCGCCCGGGTCGCGGTCGTGGTGGGCGGCCTGCCGCCCACCACGGACATCAGGCCGTGTGCCGGTGCAGCGCGATGAGGTGGTGACGGTCACGGTGCGGGGCGGGCTCGTCACGTCCCGGAAGGGCGAAGACGGCGCAGACCTCGGCGGGCAGGGTGAGGATGCTCGATTGCCCGTCGAAGGTGAGGTCGCCGTTGACCGCGTGCCGGCAGCCCGCGCGGTCCAGGGCGGCGATCAGCTCCTCGCGCAGGACGGTGGCATCGAGGGTCTCGGAACCGGGTAGGACGAGCGGCGGGAGCCCGGCGGCCGAACCCGGCCGGAGGCTGATCCAGATGCCGCTCACGGCCCGCCGGGTGACCACCAGTCGCAGCCCGCCCCACGTGTAGAAGTAGCCGTCGACATCGGGCCCCTTCATGAGATGGGCCGGATGCGGGCGGCCCGGGCCGAGGAGGTCTTCGGCCTCGGCCAGGGACATCCCGCAGGTGAGCGGCCCGATGCGGCCGGTGCGGGAGAAGTCGACGAGTACGTCCATCAAGGTCACGACGGGACTGTGGCACCCTCCCGGCCGGGCCCGCACCCCGATATCGGCGCCGGCGCCCGGCCCCCGTCGACGGTCACTCCTCGTCGTCCTCGTCCGTGGGCGTGTCCCAGGCCGGCAAGGTGGTGCCCGCCGCGGTCGTCAGCTCGAGCAGCCGGCACTGCATGAGCTCCACGGCGGCCATGAGCCGCACCCGGGCCCGCTCCGCGTCCTCGGGCGGGAAACCTATCCGGATCTGGTGAGGGCGCGACGCGTCGTACGTGAGCAGCCAGTCGGTGTCGACGGTCGCGAAGTGGTCCTGCGCCATCTCGTCGTGCTTCGACCTCCATGCGCCCCGGTCCGTGGTCGGGGCCAGGGCCGCGCGCAGCGCCCTCAGACGCTCGTCGTGGGGCAGGGGCCCCTCGGACAGGCGCAGGCACCGGTCGATGCGGGGCCGGAACGCGTTGAACCAGGGCGCCAGGTCCGGCTGCATGGCGCCGAGCAGGCGGGAGCGGAGGCGTCCGGCGGCCCAGCCCTCGATGAAGGCTGCCGCGCCCGTGCGGTGCGTCTCGTACCACCCCTCGCTGCTCCACACCACGACGGGCCATTCCTCGGGCGCCTCCCCACCGGTGAGCCAGCACAGCCGGTCGGCGTCCATGGTGGTGCCCCAGACCAGCAGCCCGCCCGGCTCCGGGTGCAGCGGGTAGGGGTAGCGCTCAACGTCCCGTTCCGCCGGTTGCGTCAGATGGTGGGCGCGCTGCCACTCGATGCCGTTGTGCCGGCTCGTGCCGAACGGCGTGTGGAGGTACAGGAGATCGCAGAACTCCCCCCACCCGTACGTGGCGACCGTCCACTTGTAGTCGTCGGGAAGCCGCACCCCGAGCGCGGCCTCGGCGGCGGTCCAGTCCCCGCGGGCGTCGACGGGTGCGGCCGGCGGCGGAACGAGCCGCGCCAGGGAGCCGGGCCCGGTCACGGCAGCTCCCGCAGTACGAGCGCCTCCGCGAAGGGCTTGCCGGTCCGCTTCGCGTACGTCATCCGCTCACGCGCCTCGTGCAGGGTGCGCGGGCGGTAACCCGGCCCGCCGCAGCAGCTCTTGTGGAAGCGCACGCCCGCGTTCAGCAGCACGGACAGCGTGCGCCACGCCGCGTCGTCGCGCCGCCGGGGCGCGGCGAAGGCCGACCCGGCATGGACGAGGGTGCGCGCACAGCGCGGGCAGACCCGTTCCCGGTCCCTGTCGTAGGGCTGCTTGTACGCGGCCCGGCAGGGCAGGCAGATGTACGAGGTCTTCGCGTGGGGCATGCGAGCAGCCTAAGCAACGCCCCGCGCCGGGATCGACACGATTACGGGAGGCCGGGGGCACCCTCGAGGGCGGCCCGGGCGATCGGGGGACGGCCTCGGAGGGCGAGGAACTCGTCGGCGAGGTCCGTGACGGGCAGCGGATCCTGGTCGCGGTGCACGTGGACGGCGGCTGCCGACAGGCTGCGCGGGACGGCTCCGGCACCGGCGGCGACGCCGAACGCGTCCCCGGTCCGGGTCACTTGGCCGACGCCAGGCGTGCCCTGAGCAACGAGACCGTGCTCACCAGCTTGGGGAGGCCTTCCGTCTGCACCGCCATGATGCCCCGGGAGACCTGGGACTCGTCGTTCTTCGCGGCTCCGTCGGCGCACTCGCCCGCCCCCCGCCTGAATCCGCCGAGGGCCTCCTTCCAGTACCGCTGGACCCCTTCGTCGGGGATCGGGTCGAGCTTCTCGGCCTTGGCGGTCTGGGCCAGCAGGTCCTGGCAGGCGGGCCCTTGGACGTCGATCGTGCGCATGCTCACCTCGTTGACCCGGCCGGCGTCCTCGGTCAGCTTCCTCATCTGCGCCTCGCCGCCGGAGCCGTACCAGTCCTCCAGCTGCTCGGCCGGAGTCCGGGAACAGCCGCTGAGCAGCACGGTGGCGGCGACGACGCATACGGGAACGGAGACGGTGACGGGGACACGCACACGGAATCGCATGGAACCTGGAACCCCCCTGGATCGGTGCGACCGATGCTGTCAGGGGCCGTCCGGGCCCGTGCCCCTCGTGATGCTTTTGTGACGGGCCGTCGGGGCGTCGGGCCGTCAGCCGTCTGGCCGCCAGTCGTCGGGGCGCCAGTCGTCGGGGCGCCGGCCGTCAGAGGGAGACCGCCGTCCCGAGGGATTCGGCGCACAGGACCTTCGGACCGCCCTCCTCGTAGAAGACATCGAGAGCGGTGATCGTGAACCCCACGGCCCTCAGCAGGTCCGGGGCCGACCGCGTGAGGTGACAGCCGCCCAGGATCCGCATGTTGAGGGGTTCGAGCCTGCGCTGCCAGCGGCGCACCCGCCAGTCCCCTTCCGGAGCGAGCCCGTGCTCGACGAAGTGCAGGGTTCCGCCCGGCCTCAGCACGCGCCGCAACTCGCGCAGGGCGGCCCCGGCGTCCGGGATGGTGCACAGCGTCCACGTGGACAGCGCGGAATCGAAGCAGCCGTCCTCGAAGGGCAGCGACTGGCCGTCCAGGCCGGCCCGCCGCACCGGGACGCGGGCGTCCCGTACACGCTTCGCCGCCAGTCGCCACGCGACGTCGGAGGGCTCGACGGCCGCCACGCCCCTGATGCCCGGCGGATAGAAGGGGACGTTGTGGCCCGCCCCGAAGCCGATCTCGACGACCTCGCCGCTCAGCTCCTCGCAGACCCGGCGCCGCAGCGGCCGGCCCACCTTCGCACCGCAGGCGACGTTGAGGATCCGCGGCACTGCCTGGTCGGCGTAGAACCCCATGACGGCCTCCGCTGCTCGCCCCCGCTGCTCCCGCTCAGCATGGCACCGGCGCACCGTCCCCACGAACACCCCACGCTGGTGACAACCCAGGGTTGACACTCCTCGAAGTGTCAACCTACGGTTTCACCTATGACGAACCCTTCAGTGGAACCCGTTCGCATGACCAATCCGGTACGCCTCGACGACCTGATCGAGGCCATCAAGAAGGTCCACACCGACTCCCTGGAGCAGCTCAGCGACGCCGTCGTCGCCGCCGAGCACCTCGGCGACGTGGCCGACCACCTCATCGGTCACTTCGTCGACCAGGCCCGCCGCTCCGGGGCCTCCTGGACCGACATCGGCCGGAGCATGGGCGTCACCCGCCAGGCCGCCCAGAAGCGCTTCGTCCCCAAGGCCGACAAGGAGGGCGACGGCGCTCTGGACCCCAGCGCGGGCTTCGGCCGGTTCACCCCGCGCGCCCGCAACGTCGTCATGACCGCACAGAACGAGGCCCGCGCCGCCGGCGGCGCCGAGATCCGCACCGAGCACCTGGTCCTGGGCCTCCTCGCCGAGTCCGAGGGCCTCTCGGGGTACGCCCTGCGCACCCACGGGGTCGCTGCGGACGACGTACGCGCCGCCGTGACGGCCCTGCTGCCGCCGCCCCTGGCGGAGGTCCCCGACCTGATCCCCTTCGACGCGTCCGCGAAGAAGGCCCTGGAGCTCACCTTCCGCGAGGCCCTGCGCCTGGGCCACGACTTCGTCGGTACGGAGCACATCCTGCTCGCGCTCCTGGAGCTGGAGAACGGTGAGGGCCCGCTGCACGGCCTCGGCCTGGACAAGGCCGGCGTCGAGGCGACCGTCAGCGAAGCCCTGGCAGTCGTACGCGTCGTCGCGGACGAGCAGTAGAGGAATCCGCGTCCTGCGTCAGCTCGTACCGCTTGACGTACGCGCCGAGGAAGGACTGCAGGGTGGCGATGGCCGGAATCGCGATGAGCGCCCCGACCGCGCCGAGCAGGGCGGTGCCCGCGACGACCGATCCGAAGGCCACCGCCGGGTGGATGTCCACGGTCTTCGAGGTCAGCTTGGGCTGGAGGACGTAGTTCTCGAACTGCTGGTAGATCACCACGAAGCCCAGTACGTACAGCGCGTACCAGGGGTTGACGGTGAAGGCGAGCAGCATCGGCAGCGCGCCCGCCAGATAGGTGCCGATGGTGGGGATGAACTGGGAGACCAGCCCCACCCACACCGCGAGCGCGGGCGCGTACGGCACGCCGAGCACCGCCAGCACGATGTAGTGCGCGACCCCGGAGATCAGCGCCATCAGCCCGCGCGAGTAGAGGTAGCCGCCCGTCTTGGCGACGGCGATCTCCCAGGCGCGCAGTACCTCGGCCTGCTTGGCGGGCGGCAGTACGGAGCACAGGGCGCGCCGCAGCCGCGGTCCGTCGGCGGCGAAGTAGAAGGAGAACAGCCCGATCGTCAGCAGTTTGAAGAGTCCGCCGAGCACGGTGGCGGACACGTCGAGCACGCCGGTCGCACTGTTCTGCACGTACTTGCGCAGCCAGTCGGAGCGCAGCAGGCTCTCCTGGATCTCCAGCCGCGACAGGTCGGTGCGGAAGGTGTCGTTGATCGAGTGGATCACCCGGTCGAGGTAGCCGGGGAAGCCTTCCACCATGGCGACGATCTGCCCGGCGAGTATGGAGCCGAGCAGGGCGAGGAAGCCGGCGACCGCGACGAAGACCGCGAGGAACACCAGGAAGGTGGCGAGCCCCCGGCGCACGCCGCGGGCCGCCATCCTCGCCACTGCGGGTTCGATAGCGAGCGCGAGGAAGAACGCGATCAGGATGTTGACCAGCAGGCCGATCAGCTGGTGGAAGGCCCAGCTGCCGAGCTGGAAACAGGCGACGAGGGCCAGTACGAGGATCACTGCGCGCGGCAGCCAGCGCGGCATGCGCGCATCGTCCTCGGCGGGGGCCGCACCGGGCCGCCGCGGACCGGGGAGCAGCGGCGGTTCCGCCGGTCCCGAATCCTCCGCCCGCAACGGCTGCGTCGCGGGCCGTCCCGGTCGCCCCGGCTGTCCCGGCGGTGTCACTCCCTGTGCGTCCGCGGGCTGATCGTTCGTCTCTTCGCTGGCTGCCACGGCGCCCAGTCTGTCCCACGGCCGCCCCGTACCGCGAAGCCGCCGGACGGCAGCGCTCCGGACCGGCCCTCCGTCAGCGCAGCGACGCCGGCACGTCCATCGCCGAACACACCGCGCGCCAGACGTCCTTGGCCTCCCAGCCCGCGTCCAGCGCCTGGTGGACGGTGCGCCCGCCCAGCTCCGTCATGACGTGGTCCCGCGCGAAGGAGTCGGCGTAGCCCGCACCGAAGTGCTCCGCCATCCGTTCCCAGAAAATCGTCAACCGCATGCCCCCAGTATCCCGCCCCGGGAGAGTGCACCGCCCGCGTTCGGCCCTCCTGGCCGCACCGCGGCGTCCTACGTTGCAGCCATGCCCGGAGACGAAGCTTCCCCGCAGACCCCGCAGACATCACAAACATCACAGCCGTCGCGGACACCGCAGACACCGCAGGCCGCCCGGCCACCGCAGGACCCACTGGCCCGCGCCGAGAGGTTCATCTGGCTCACGGCCCGCGTGCTGGAGCAGCGACGGTTCGCGTTCCACTTCCTCGGCGGGGCCGCCGACCCGGTGGACACGGCCCTCGGTTCGTACCTCAACCCGGACGGGGGCTACGGTCACGCACTCGATCCGGATCTCCGCGGTCCGCTCAGCCAGCCCCTGCACACCGCCCACGCGCTGCGCGTGCTGGACAGCCTCGGCCGCTGTTCCGGACAGCGCATCGAGCGGCTCTGCCGCCACCTGACCGGGGTCTCCACCACGGACGGCGCGCTTCCGGTGGTCTTCCCGGGGCCCCGCGACTATCCCGCCGCCCCCTATCACCCGATGCACGACGACCCGCCGGGCGAGCTGCTGACCACGGGCCCGGTCGTCGGCGCGCTGCACCGCAACCGGGTCTGGCACGCCTGGCTCTTCCGGGCCACGGACTTCTGCTGGGACCGGGTCGAGAACCTGCGCCACACGCATCCGTACGAGGTCCAGAGCGCGGTGGCCTTCCTCGACGGCATCCCCGACCGGGCGCGCGCGGCGGCGGCCGCGGACCGGCTGGGCCGGCTGGTGCGCGAGCAGCGACTCGTCGTGCTCGATCCGGTGCGGCGGGCGGAGTACCCGGAGGCCCCCGGCTACGCCCCGGGCGAGCGGCTCCACCCGCACGACTTCGCGCGGCGGCCGGAGTCGCTGGCCCGCGGCTGGTTCACCGACGCGGAGCTGCGCCGCTCGCTGGACTTCCTGTCCTCCGAGCAGCAGCCGGACGGCGGCTGGCCGGTGCGCCGGCGGGCCTGGGCGCCGGGCAGCTCGCTGGAGCGGCGGCCGATCGCCACCCTGGAGGCCCTGCTCACCCTGCGGGCCTACGGGCGCCTGCCGGACGGGCGCTCGCCGGACGGGGTCAGCCCCCCAGGGCCCGTACCCCCGCGGTGACGACGACGGCGGCGGCGACCACGACGAGGAACGGGGCGCGCAGCAGCAGGGCCAGCCCGGCGGCCGCGAGTCCGGCGGCGCGGGCGTCGACGACGAGGGCGGACCCGGTGCTGAAGGTCTGCTGGGCGGTGAGCGCGGCGAGCAGGGCGACCGGCAGCAGGGCGGCCAGGCGGCGTACGAGCGGCCGCTCCAGGGCCCCGGCGGGAACGAGCAGCCCGGCGAGCTTGACGGCGTAGCAGCCGAGGACGGTCAGTCCGATGGCGATCCAGACGTTCACGGGCGGCGTCCCTTCATCCACAGCACGACGGGGGCGGCCAGAGCGGCGATCAGCACGGGCACTCCGGCGGGCAGCACGGGCAGGAAGCCGAGCCCGAGGACGAGCGCGAGGGCGGCGACGGCCCGCTCGGTGGAGGTCTTCAGCATCGGCGCCAGCAGGGCCAGGAACACGGCGGGCCCGGCGGCGTCCAGCCCCCACGCGTTGGTGTCCCCGATGGCCTCGGCGCCGAGGGCGCCGAGCAGGGTGGTGAGGTTCCACAGCGCGTAGAGGGTGAGCCCGGTGACGGTGAAGCCGAGGCGGGCCGACTTGCGGTCGGGCTGGGCCAGGGCGACGGCGGTGGTCTCGTCGATCACCCAGTGCGCGGCGAGCGGCCGCACGGCGCGGGGCAGCTTGAGCAGCTGCGACAGCCGCAGCCCGTAGAAGGCGTTGCGGGTGCCGAGGAAGAAGGCCCCGGCGGCGGCGGTGAACGGGTTCCCGCCCGCCGCCAGCGCCCCGACCAGGGCGAACTGCGAGGCGCCGGTGAAGACGAGCAGGCTCAGCACGCAGGCCTGCAGGGTGCTGACGCCGGCCCCGGCGGCGGTCACCCCGAATGCGAACCCGGACAGCCCGACGGCCACCCCGACCCCGAGCGCGTCGCGCACGACAGCGGCGCGCGGCCGTCCCCCGGCGACCCCCTCGGGGGTCTCCTGCATCACTGCTTGATGTTCTCCCACGCCCCGAAACTACGCAGGTCGGGGCGGCCCGGTCTTGTACGTTCTTGCGCGCACGTCGCGGCCTCTCCCCAGCGGGTCCTCATCCGGTGCGCCGCAGCGGCTCGCCGAGCAGCGCGGTCAGCCCTCCCCCGACGGCGGCCAGCAGATCGGCCCCGAAGACGGTGAGGGTCTCCTCCCAGGGGTGACCGAAGGTGCCGAAGCGCAGGTCGTGGTCGAGGAAGAGGTGGTAGTCGCCGTTCGGGTACGCCTCGCCCGGCCAGTCCGGCTCGCCGGGCCCGCCCACCCGGTGGGGGTCGAAGTCGTAGCAGGTGTGGTTCCAGTCGAGCCAGGCCAGCCGCTCGCCGGGGCGGGTGACCGCCTGCAGCGCCGGGCGCACGATCCGTTCCAGCTCGTCGGCGAGCGCGCGGTCGAGCCGCCACGTGGCACCGGCGGCCGGGCCCTCGAACGCGCAGAACCGCTCGATTCTGGGCTGGAAGCCGTACTCGCGTTCCACCCGGTCCCACAGCCGGTCCTCGCACCGCGGGTCGAGCAGGGCGACCGGCCGGGACCGTGGGCGGGGCCCAGTGATGGGTGCGTACGGTGGTCAGCTCGGCGAAACCGGCCGCGAGCAGGGCCGTCCGGAGCTCTCCCGCCGCCTCGGCGACGCAATAGGGCACGGGCCGATGCAGGCTGCGGTGGTAGTGCTCCGGCGGCGTCACCAGCTCGCGCCAGGCCCTGGGGAACTCCGCGTGCGGGCCCGTCACACCGCCGATCACGAGGAAGTCGGTGCCCCGGGGCACCTCCGCCCAGCCCGCGGCGATGACACGGCCGTCCTCGAGGAGCACCGCCGCGTCCCGCTCCTTCCACACCGGCCCGCCGTCGGCCTCGAAGTCGGCGAGCGGCTCGGCGTGCGGTTCGGCGTGCGGACCGGGGGCCTCGGCCAGGGCCCGGGCCGCCTCCCACCAGGGGGAACCCGAGCCGCTGCTGATCAGGCTGTGCACCCCGGCCCGGGGCGCCCGGCCCCGCTCCAGGGCTGTGAGGGGTTCCAGCCGGGCGAACTCGGCCACCAGCAGCGAGCGTTCCGG
Organism: Streptomyces sp. NBC_00029; assembly: GCF_045160505.1. Lineage (NCBI taxonomy): Bacteria > Bacillati > Actinomycetota > Actinomycetes > Kitasatosporales > Streptomycetaceae > Streptomyces > Streptomyces sp. NBC_00029. The sequence goes on along the minus strand of NZ_CP108292.1, from coordinate 6,454,740 downwards.
ACCGGCCGTGAACCCGGCGGCCGTCAGTTCGGCGGCCAGGGCGCCCGGATCGTGACCGTGGACCTTCCACCGCACGGGCTCACCGCGCGCGGCGAAGGCGTCCGTCCCGCGCCCCACCAGCTCCGCGATCCCGGCGCGCGGGATGTCCGTCAGCGGCCCGTGGCCGACGGTCCCGTGCGTGCCGCAGTGGGTCCGCACGAGGGGACCGTCCAGCTCCACCACGGCTCCGGTCGGCGGCCACCGGGGCCCCCGCCCCCGCACCTGTGCCGTGTACGCCCCCAGCACCCGGGCCCGCTCCAGCCGGTCCATCCGTACGCCCTCCCTGGCCAAGATCCTCGACGGAGACCCTAACCGGCCGCCCGCTCCCGCCGGTACGCGCCCGGCGGCACGCCCACGATGCGTGTGAAGTGCCGGTTCAGGTGCGGCTGGTCGGTGAAGCCGACGGTGACGGCCGCCTCCGCCGGCGCCGTGCCGGCGTCGAGGAGCCGGCGCGCCCGGCGGACCCGGGCGTCGGTCAGCCAGGTGTGCGGCGGCATCCCGTACCGCTCGCGGAAGGCCCGCAGCAGGGCGAAGGGGCTCGTTCCCAGCTCCGCCGCGAGCTGCTCCAGCGACGGCGGGTCTGCCATCCTCTCCTGCAGTACGGCCCGCGCCGCCGCCGCGTCGGCGCCGCCCGCGCCCTGCACCGTACGGGCGGGCAGCGGGCCGGCGTGCCGGGTCAGCATCCGGGCCACCACGCTCCGCAGCAGCGTGTCGGCGGCCAGCGCGTTGCCCGCCTCGGCGGCCCGGTGGACCTCGGTGATCGCCCGGGCGCCCGGGGCGTCGGCGACCATGTCGGCCGTGAAGCCGGGGGTGCCGCGCAGGGTGCCGATCTCGTCGGCGACCTCCGCGATCAGCTCACTGGAGGGGTAGAGGGTGGCGTACGCCCAGCCCTCGGGCACCCCGGCGCGCGCGGTGTGCGGGACTTCGGGGTTGATCAGGACCACGCTGCCCGGCCCGGCGCGCACCACGTGCCCTGGGAGCCCGATCTCCTCGATGCCGCCGGTGACGGCCGCGATGACGTACCCGTCGTGCGCGTGGCGCGGGAAGGTGTGGCGTACGTAGTGGGCGCGCAGCAGGTCGAGGCCGGGCAGTTCCGCGTACTGCCAGTGCCGTGCCCACTCCCGGCGGCCCGCGGCGCCCTCGTCCGTGCCCATCCCCCCATTCTGCGCCCCGCCCGCTGCGCGCGTTTCCCCAGGTCCGGCCCGTTGTCAGTGGCCGGGTGCACGATGGGGGCATGGCAGGCGCTGCGCTCGACTCGTTCTCCCCCGCGACCCGCTCGTGGTTCACGGGGGCCTTCGTCACGCCCACCACCGCCCAGGAGGGTGCCTGGCGCGCGATCGGGGAGGGCTCGGACGTGCTGGTGGTGGCCCCCACCGGCTCCGGCAAGACCCTGGCCGCGTTCCTCGCCGCCCTCGACCGGCTCGCCTCGGTCCCGCCGCCCGCCGAGCCGAAGAAGCGCTGCCGCGTGCTGTACGTATCGCCCCTGAAGGCCCTGGCCGTCGATGTGGAGCGCAATCTCCGCAGCCCGCTGACGGGCATCCGCCAGGAGTCGGTGCGCCTCGGCCTGCCCGAGCCGGACATCCGGGTGGGGATCCGCTCCGGCGACACCCCGCCCGCCGAGCGCCGGGCGCTGGCCACGCGCCCGCCGGACATCCTCATCACCACGCCCGAGTCGCTGTTCCTGATGCTGACCTCGGCGGCCCGGGACTCCCTCGCCGGGATCGAGACGGTGATCCTGGACGAGGTGCACGCGGTCGCGGGGACCAAGCGCGGGGCCCATCTCGCGCTCTCCCTGGAGCGGCTGGACGAGCTGCTGCCGCGCCCGGCGCGCAGGATCGGGCTGTCGGCGACGGTCCGGCCGGTGGACGAGGTGGCCCGGTACCTCGCACCGCGCGGCAAGGTGGAGATCGTCCAGCCGCCGTCGACCAAGGAGTTCGACCTGTCGGTGGTCGTCCCGGTGCAGGACATGGGCGAGTTGGGGGGCTCTCCCGCGACCGAGGGCAGGGAGGGCGGGGACAAGCCGTCGATCTGGCCGCATGTGGAGGAGCGGATCGCCGATCTGGTGCAGGCGCACCGCTCGACGATCGTGTTCGCCAACTCCCGCCGGCTCGCGGAGCGGCTGTGCAACCGGCTCAATGAGATCGCGTACGAGCGCGCCATGGGCGAGAAGCTGCCGGAGGGAGCGCCCCCGGCCGAGGTCATGGCCCAGTCGGGGGCAGCCCTGGGAGCCCCGCCGCTGCTGGCCCGCGCGCACCACGGCTCGGTGTCCAAGGAGCAGCGGGCCCTGGTGGAGGAGGATCTGAAGGCGGGCCGACTGCCCGCCGTGGTCGCCACCTCCAGCCTGGAGCTGGGCATCGACATGGGCGCGGTGGACCTGGTGGTGCAGGTGGAGTCCCCGCCGTCGGTGGCCTCGGGACTGCAGCGGGTGGGACGTGCCGGGCACCAGGTGGGCGCGGTCTCCACCGGTGTGGTCTTCCCCAAGTACCGCGGCGACCTGGTGCAGGCGGCGGTGGTCACCGAGCGGATGCGCACGGGGGCGATCGAGTCCCTGCGGGTGCCCTCCAATCCGCTCGACGTGCTGGCGCAGCAGCTGGTCGCGATGGTGGCGATGGACACCTGGCAGCTGGACGACCTGCTCGCCCTGGTGCGGCGGGCGGCGCCCTTCGCGGCGCTGCCCGAATCGGCGTTCACGGCGGTGCTGGACATGCTGGCCGGTCGCTATCCGTCGGACGCGTTCGCCGAGCTCAGGCCGCGCGTGGTCTGGGACCGGGTGGCAGGGACGATCACGGGCCGGCCGGGGGCCCAGCGCCTCGCGGTCACCTCGGGCGGCACGATCCCCGACCGCGGTCTCTTCGGAGTCTTCCTCGCGGGCTCCGACCCGAAGAAGGGCGGCGGCCGGGTCGGGGAGCTCGACGAGGAGATGGTCTACGAGTCCCGGGTCGGCGATGTCTTCACGCTGGGCACCACCTCGTGGCGGATCGAGGACATCACCCGCGACCGGGTCCTGGTCACCCCCGCTCCCGGGGTGCCGGGGCGGCTGCCGTTCTGGAAGGGCGACCAGCTCGGCCGCCCGCTCGAACTGGGCCGCGCGGTGGGCGCGTTCCTCCGCGAGCTCGGCGGCCTGGGCGAGGAGGACGCCCGGCTGCGGCTGCTGGCGGCGGGCCTGGACGCCTGGGCCGCCGAGAACGTCCTGGCGTACCTCGCGGAACAGCGCGAGGCCTGCGGGCACGTCCCCGACGACCGGACCATCGTGGTGGAGCGGTTCCGTGACGAGCTGGGCGACTGGCGGGTCGTGGTCCACTCCCCCTTCGGCGCGCAGGTGCACGCGCCGTGGGCGCTGGCGCTGGGCGCCCGCCTCGCCGAGAAGTACGGCATGGACGCGCAGGTGATGCACGCCGACGACGGGATCGTGCTCCGGCTCCCCGACGCGGACCTGCTGTCCATGGACCTCCTGGACCACGATCCTGCCGCTCCGCAGGGGTTCGAGTTCGACGACGAGAAGGCCCCGCTGGGCGCGGCCGACGTGGCCTTCGACCACGGCGACGTCCAGCAGATCGTCACCGACCAGGTCGGCGGCTCCGCACTGTTCGCCTCCCGCTTCCGCGAGTGCGCGGCCCGCGCCCTGCTGCTGCCGCGCCGCAGCCCGGGCCGGCGCACCCCGCTGTGGCAGCAGCGGCAGCGCGCCTCCCAGCTGCTGCAGGTGGCCTCGGAGTTCGGCTCCTTCCCGATCGTGCTGGAGGCCGTGCGCGAATGCCTCCAGGACGTCTTCGACGTGCCCGGACTGACCGAGCTGATGGGTGACATCGAGGCGCGCCGTGTCCGGCTCGTCGAGGTCACCACGCCGGAGCCCTCCCCCTTCGCCCGTTCCCTCCTCTTCGGTTATGTGGCCCAGTTCCTCTACGAGGGCGACTCGCCGCTGGCCGAGCGCAGGGCGGCCGCGCTGTCGCTGGACTCCCGGCTGCTGGCCGAGCTGCTCGGCCAGGCGGAACTGCGCGAACTCCTCGACGCCCAGGTGCTGGAGGAGCTGGAACGGGAGCTCCAGTGGCTCACCGAGGACCGGCGGGCCAAGGATCCCGAGTCGGTGGCCGACCTGCTGCGCCTGCTGGGCCCGCTGACGCCGGGCCAGTTGACCGAGCGCGGGGCCGATCCGGCCTGGGCGCAGGAGCTCACGGCGGCCCGCCGCGCCATCCAGGTCAGGATCGGCGGCACGGACCACTGGGCGGCGATCGAGGACGCGGGCCGGCTGCGGGACGCGCTGGGCACGGCGCTGCCCGTCGGCGTCCCGGAGGCGTTCACCGAACCGGTCAAGGACCCGCTCGGCGACCTGCTCGCCCGGTACGCCCGCACCCACGGGCCCTTCACCACGGCGGCGGTCGCCGCCCGCTTCGGCCTGGGCGCGGCGGTGACCGAGGGCGCCCTGCACCGGCTGGCCGCGGCCGGCCGGGTGGTGCAGGGCGAGTTCCACCCGGCGGGCATCGGGCAGGAGTGGTGCGACGCGACGGTGCTGCGCAGGCTCCGCCGCCGCTCCCTCGCCGCGCTCCGCCAGGAGCTGGAACCGGTCCCGCCCACCTCGCTGGCCACCTTCCTGCCCCAGTGGCAGCACCTGGGCGGGGCCCTGCGCGGCCTCGACGGCCTGGCCCGGGCGGTCGAACAGCTCCAGGGCGCCCCGGTCCCGGCCTCCGCGCTGGAACGGCTGATCCTCCCCTCCCGGGTGAGCGGGTACTCCCCCGGCCTCCTGGACGAGCTGACCACCGCGGGCGAGGTGGTCTGGGCCGGCGCGGGAGCCCTCCCCGGCAAGGACGGCTGGATCTCCCTCTACCTGGCGGAGGCGGCCCCGCTGCTGCTGCCCCCGCCGCACCCGCTGGAGCAGAGCCCCCTCCACCAGGCGGTCCTGGCGTCCCTCGCGGGCGGGTACGGCCTGTTCTTCCGGCAGATCGCGCAGTCGATCCGGGGCGAGTTCCCCGAGGTGTCCGACATCGCGCTCTCCGAGGCGGTGTGGGACCTTGCCTGGTCGGGCCGGCTCACCAACGACACCCTGGGCCCGTTGCGCTCCCTGCTCGGCTCGGGCCGCACGGCGGGCTCGACGGCGCACCGGGCCCGGCGTACGGTCCCCCGCGGCCGGTACGGCACGCTCAGCGCGACCGTGTCCCGTACCGGGCCGCCCACGGTCTCCGGGCGCTGGTCGCTCCTTCCGGGCGCGGCCCCCGACCCGACCCACCGGGCCCACGCCCTGGCCCGCACCCTGCTGGACCGGCACGGGGTGGTGACCCGCGGAGCGGTGGCCGCGGAAGGCGTGGAGGGCGGCTTCAGCGCGGTCTACCGCGTCCTGGCGGCCTTCGAGGACAGCGGCCAGGCCCGCCGGGGCTATGTGGTCGAGGGGCTGGGCGCGGCCCAGTTCGCGATGGACGGCGCGGTGGACCGCCTCCGGGCCGCCGAGCGGACCCCGCCCCCGCTGGCGGCGGTGGTCCTGGCGGCCGCCGACCCGGCGAACGCGTACGGCGCGGCCCTGCCCTGGCCCGAACCCCCGGCCGGGGCCACCCACAAGCCGGGCCGCAAGGCGGGCTCCCTCGTCGTCCTGGTCGACGGGGAACTGACCCTCTACCTGGAGCGCGGCGGCAAGACCCTGCTGGCCTGGCCCCCGCCGGAGGACCCCCGGCTCACGGCGGCCACGGCCGCCCTGGCCGCGGCCTCGCGCGCGGGCACGCTCCCGGCCCTCACGGTGGAGCGCATCAATGCGGCCGCGGCCCTGACCTCTCCGCTGGGACGGACCCTGGAGGCGGCCGGTTTCCACGCGACGCCGAGGGGTTTGCGCTTGCGTTCCTGATGGCTGCAAAACGGCGCCGACTGTTCCGCTCACGTCCTGGACATGTCACAGAACCGTCCTGAGCCACCCCTGAGCTGGAAGTGGCGCTTATTCATCCCTTATCAAGATGATCACAGGCATTGCATTGGCGATGCACAGTCATGGGGGAGAAGAAGAGTGAGCACCATCAGCATGCGTTCCACCACCCTCGGTGCGGTCGGCCTGGCCGTCGCCGGAACCCTGGCCCTGACGGGCTGCAAGAACGGCAACGAGGAGCTGGCCCCCGCGCAGCCGGGCGGTGCCACCTCGGCCGCCGCCCCGTCCGCCTCGCCCGCCGCCCCGTCCGAATCGGCCGCCCCCGGCGCCGGCGGCAGCGAGGCCCCCGGTGCGAACGGCACGGCGAAGTCCGGCCAGACGTTCAAGATCGGCGAGGCCGCGGAGATGCCGTTCAGCTACGGCAGCAACAAGGGCGGCCAGATCGCCCTCACCGTCACCGCGATCGAGCAGGGCAACCCCGCCGACCTGGACACGCTCAAGCTCGGCGACAAGGTGAAGGGGATGATTCCGTACTACATCCGCTACTCGGTCAAGAACACCGGCACCACGGACCTGTCGCACTCCTCCGTGACCCAGGTCAAGGGCCTGCTCGCGGACGGCACCGAGGCCCAGCGCGTCTCGATCATCGGCAAGTTCGACAAGTGCCCGAACGAGGCGCTGCCGAAGGGCTTCACCAACGGCCAGACGCAGACCAGCTGCGCCGTGGCCCTCGCCCCGTCGGCCCAGACGAAGGTCACCGCCGCCGAGTACTGGGGCAACCCCTACAACTACCCGAACAAGGGGCTCGTCTGGAAGTGATGAGCGGCCCACGCGGCCCCTCTTCACCGCCCTGACCCGAAGGGCCCCTGCGGCTGCACCTCGCCGCGGGGGCCCTCGCCGTTCGCCTGAACCGCCGGACGCGGGCTCCGCCGGGCTCCCGCACCACCCGGCCCGCTCAGGCCCGCTCACGCCCGATCGGGCCACGGCAGAGGACAATGGGCCCATGCCCGAAGGCGACAGCATCCGGCGCGCGGCGACCCGGCTCCACGCCGCCCTGGCAGGCCGCCCGCTCACCCGCAGCGACCTCCGCGTCCCCCGCTTCGCCACCGCCGACCTCACCGGCCGCACCACCCTCGACGTCACCCCCCGCGGCAAACACCTCCTCGCCCGCTTCGAGGGCGGCCTCACGCTCCACAGCCACCTCCGCATGGACGGTGCCTGGCACGTCTTCGCCCCCGGCGAGAAGTGGCGCGGCGGCCCCGCCCACGAGATCCGGGCCGTCCTCGGCACGGCCGACCACACGGCCGTCGGCTACCGCCTCCCCGTCCTCGAGCTGATCCGGACCGCCGAGGAGGACCGCGCCGTGGGCCACCTCGGCCCCGATCTCCTCGGACCGGACTGGGATCCCGCCCTCGCCGCCGCCAACCTCCTCGCCGCCCCCGAGCGGTCCCTCGGCGAGGCGCTGCTCGACCAGCGCAACCTCGCCGGGATCGGCAACATCTACAAGGCCGAGCTCTGCTTCCTGGCCCAGGTCACGCCGTGGACCCCGGTCGGCGCGCTCCCCGAGTCGACACTCCCCCGGCTGGCCTCCGCAGCCCACCGCCTGCTGGCCGCGAACACCGGCGAGCGGCCGGGTCCCCGCAACACGACCGGCAGCCGCCGCCCCGGCCAGGACCTCTTCGTCTACGGCCGCGCGCACCGCCCCTGCCTGCGCTGCGGCACCCCCGTCCGGGAGGCTCCCCAGGACGACCGCCCCACCTACTGGTGCCCCCGCTGCCAGTCGGGCCCGACCCCGTAGGACGCGTCCGGGCCGCAGGAAGCACCTGGGAAGCACCGGTGCACACCGATTGACGGTCCGTCAGATACGGTCGTACGGTCCCCGCATGCCCACACCCACAGCCCCGTACGGCCTCACCGGCCGCACCGCCCTGATCACCGGCGCGGCCAGCGGCATCGGCCGCGCCACCGCCGTCCTCCTCGCCGAGGCGGGCGCGCACGTGCACTGCGCGGACCGCGACGAGCAGGGACTCGCCGATACGGCCGCCCTCGTCGCCAAGGCCGGCGGCGCCGCGACCGTACACCCCCTCGACGTCACCGACCGGGCCGCGCTCCGTGCCGCCGTCACCGCGGCCGGCCCGCTGGACATCACGGCCGCCATCGCCGGGGTCATGCACACGAGCAGCGTCCTGGAGACGTCCGACGAGGACCTCGACCGGATCCTGGACATCAACTTCAAGGGGGTGCTGCGCACCTGCCAGGAAGCCGCCCGCTCCATGATCGCTGCAGGCCGTGCCGGTTCGATCGTCACCATGGCTTCGGGGGCCGTGGACGCCGCCCAGCCCGGCCTGCTCTGCTACAGCGCCGCCAAGGCCGCCGTCGTCCAGCTCACCAAGACCCTCGCCACCGAGGCGGGCCCGCACGGCATACGCGTCAACGCCGTCGCCCCGGGCTGGATCCGCACCCCGATGACCGGCCGCCACAGCCCCGAGGTCCAGGAACAGACCGAGGCGGCCATGGTCCGCATGTCCCCGCTGCGCCGGGTCGGCGAGCCCGAGGACATCGCCCGGGCGGTGCTCTACCTCGCCTCGGACGCCTCGTCCTTCATGACGGGTCAGATCCTTCGCCCGAACGGTGGGGTGTCCATGCCCTGGTAGCCCCGTCGGCCCCGTTCCCCGCATCGGCCCCACCCGCCGCCGACAGCGCCTCCCGGCGCGCCTTCGCCCTGCGCACCGGGCCCGGCACGCAGTGCACCGGCAGGAGCCCCAGCCCCCAGCCGCCCACCGCCACCGCGCCCTCCACGGCCCCCGACTCCTCGGGCACCAGCACCAGCCGCAGCACGGCCCACCACCACAGCGCCCCCACCGTGAACGCGAGGGCCGACACCGCAGGTATGCGCAGCAACCGCCGCACGGCTACCTCCCTGGGGCCGGAACCCGGACGGCCCCCATCCTCCCGCACCCCTCCCGCCACCGCACCCAGAACGGCCGGGAGCCCCGGCCGGTGCACAAGGCACCGGCCGGGGCTCCGGCCACGCTCAAACACGCACGTGCTCGCTCACGCGGCTACGACATTCACCGCTTCCGCAGGCGCCTTGATGGTCACCCGCTCCGGCCCACCCGTGACCGAAGCCATGGAGACCGAATTGAGCATCGGGCGGACCGGCACACTCACCGGTTCGCTTGCCGCGGCCGACTGTGCCAGCTCGGCCAGCGACAGTTCGTCACTGACTTCGCGCATCAGCTCGGACATCCGTACGTCCAACGCGTCGCAGATCGCGGAGAGCAGCTCGGAGGATGCCTCCTTCTGCCCCCGCTCCACCTCGGAGAGATAGCCGAGAGAAACTCGGGCCGACGAGGAGACTTCGCGCAGAGTACGGCCCTGGCGCTGGCGCTGCCGACGCAGCACGTCACCCAGCAGGCGACGGAGCAGAATCATCGGTGGCTCCCTCCTCTGACCGTGTAGCCGCATCCTTCACGCCCCACCGTACCGCCTCGCGCCGCGGCCGTGCGGGGAGCGATGTCGTGTTCACTCAGGGCTGCAAACATCAAATCCCCCCGTTCTGTTCCGTATCCTGCCCCCGCGCATTCCCGCGGAGTTGGTCCGAGAGAAGCCTGAGCACTGTGCGTGCACTCTCCCTACGGATTTCCGCCCGGGAGCCTTTCAACCTCAGACGGACCGTTTTCCTGCCCCCCGGACCGTCCACAGCGACGAAAACGGTGCCCACCGGCTGCCCGTCCTGCGGCTCCGGACCGGCCACCCCGGTGGTCGCTATTCCCCACGAAGCGCCCATCACCCGTCGTACGCCGGCCGCCATCTCGGCCGCGACCTGCGCGTTCACCGCGCCTTCGGCCTCCAGCAGCCCCGCGTCCACCCCGAGGACCAGGTGCTTGATCTCCGTCGCGTACGCAGTGACCGAGCCTCGGAAGGACCGGGAGGCGCCGGGAACGGCCGTGAGCTCGGCGGCGACCATGCCGCCGGTCAGGGATTCCGCCACGGCGAGGGTCTGGTCACTCTCCGCGAGCAGCCGCAGCGCATCCGCAGCCACTCCCGTCGCTCCCGCCGCTCCGGAACCGGCTCCCGCCGCCGGAGGATCCCCCGCCGCGTCGGTCACTTCGCGGCCCGCTCCGCGCCCCGCTCCGCGGCGAGACCCTGGCGGCGCAGCACGACGGCCTGCCGGATGTAGTCCAAACCGGTGACGACGGTCAGCACGACGGCGAGCGCCATCACCCAGAAGCGCATGGTCGCCAGCGCCCCGGTGAGCGCGAGGACGTACATGCCCACGGCCGTGCCCTGCGCCAGGGTCTTCATCTTGCCGCCGCGGCTGGCCGGAATCACGCCGTAGCGGATGACCCAGAAGCGGAGCAGCGTGATCCCGAGCTCCCGGCCGAGGATCACCCCGGTCACCCACCACGGGAGGTCACCGAGCCAGGAGAGACAGATCAGCGCCGACCCCATGATCGCCTTGTCGGCGATGGGGTCGGCGATCTTGCCGAAGTCCGTGACCAGGTTGTACGTGCGGGCCAGATGCCCGTCGAAGATGTCCGTGATCATGGCGACGGCGAACGCCGCCCAGGCCCAGGCCCGCCAGGCCGGGTCGTAGCCGCCCTCGGTGAGCAGCAGGAAGACGAAGCCCGGCACCAGCACGAGCCGGATCATCGTCAGGATGTTGGCGATGTTCCACAGGCTGGCCTGATTGACCGCCGCGGCCCCCAGCTTCGCGCCGGGTACGGGCCGACGGCCGGTCCCGCCCGCCGCAGATGCCGGGACTCCGGTCATCCGGCCGCCTCCTCAAGATCCATGCCGAGCGGCTCGGCCACCAGGTCCACACCGAGGGTGCCGACCACCTTTGCCGTGACGATACGCCCCGGGACCAGGCCCGTGCTGTCCGTGAAGACCACCTGGCCGTCTGTTTCGGGCGCCTGGTGTGCGGCGCGCCCGTAGGCGCCCTCGCCGTCCTCGTCAACCGCTTCCACGGTCTCGACGAGCACTTCCAGGGTCTCCCCGATGCGCTCCTCGGCACGCTGCGAGGTGAGCTCCTCGGCGAGCCGCTGCATGTGTGCGAGCCGCTCGGCGATGGTGTCCTCGTCCAGCTTGTTCTCGTAGGTGACGGCCTCGGTGCCGTCCTCGTCGGAGTAGCCGAAGACGCCGATGGCGTCGAGGCGCGCGTGGGTGAGGAAACGCTCCAGCTCTGCGAAGTCCGACTCCTTCTCGCCGGGGAAGCCGACGATGAAGTTGGAGCGGACGCCGGCCGTCGGGGCCTTGGAGCGGATGGTGTCCAGCAGCTCCAGGAAGCGGTCGGTGTCACCGAAGCGGCGCATGGAGCGCAGCACGTCGGGGGCCGAGTGCTGGAAGGACAGGTCGAAGTACGGCACGACCTTGGGGGTCGAGGTGAGTACGTCGATCAGGCCGGGCCGCATCTCGGCGGGCTGCAGGTAGCTGACGCGGACGCGCTCGATGCCGTCCACCTCGGCCAGCTCCGGCAGGAGGGTCTCCAGCAGCCGGATGTCGCCCAGGTCCTTGCCGTACGAGGTGTTGTTCTCGGAGACCAGCATGACCTCCTTGACGCCCTGCTCGGCCAGCCAGCGGGTCTCGCCCAGCACGTCGCTGGGGCGGCGCGAGATGAAGGAGCCGCGGAAGGACGGGATGGCGCAGAAGGAGCAGCGCCGGTCGCAGCCGGAGGCGAGCTTCACCGAGGCGACGGGGCTCTTGTCCAGGCGGCGGCGCAGGGGCGCGCGCGGCCCCGAGGCGGGCGCGAGCCCGTCCGGCAGGTCGGCGGGGGCCTCGGTCGGCTCCTCGGCGAGCGCCGACTGGGCGTGGCCCGGCAGGGAGACCTCGGTGGCCTGGCGGTCGGCCGGGCTGATCGGCAGCAGCTTGCGCCGGTCACGCGGGGTGTGGGAGGCGTGGATGCCGCCGTTGAGGATGGTCTGGAGGCGGTCGGAGATGTCGGCGTAGTCGTCGAAACCGAGGACTCCGTCGGCCTCGGGGAGCGCTTCGGCGAGTTCCTTGCCGTAGCGCTCGGCCATACAGCCGACGGCGACGACGGCCTGGGTCTTGCCGTGATCCTTGAGATCGTTGGCTTCCAGGAGGGCGTCTACGGAGTCCTTTTTGGCGGCTTCGACGAAGCCGCAGGTGTTGACGACGGCTACGTCCGCATCGGCGGCGTCCTCGACGAGCTCCCAGCCATCCGCCGCCAAGCGGCCTGCGAGCTCCTCCGAGTCCACCTCGTTACGGGCGCAGCCAAGAGTGACAAGGGCGACGGTACGGCGTTCGGGCATGGACTCAAGACTACTTCGTCCCGGCGTCGGCCCCAGCCGCAAGTCCCCGTACAGCAAGATCCCCGGGGTGCGGCGCAGCACCCCGGGGATCCGGATCAAAGCCTTCCGCCCTAGGGCGGCCCGGCGTCAGCCCGCTTGGGGCTGATCCTGGAGAGGGTCGGCCTTGGTGTATTTCAGCCGTTCGACCTGACCCGACTGGAAGTCGTCCTTGATCTCCTTGCCGTTCACGAAGAGCTTCACGGCCCCGGCGTCGCCGAGCACGAGGTCGACCGACTCCTTGTCCGTGAAGGTCTTGGACTCACCCTGGGCGAGGGTGCCGTCGAAGAGCAGCCGGCCGGTGGAGTCCTTCGCGGAGATCCAGCTCTCGCCGGTGTCGGCCGTCAGGACCACGGTGACGAGGTCCTTGGGCGCGGCGGCGATGGCGCTGTCCGAGGGCTCCGGCTTGGGTGCCTGCGGGGTCTGCTGGGGCGGTGCGGCCGGCTTGGCACCGCTCTGCTTGGGTGCGGGCTTGGGCGAGGCGGAACCTTCCGCCACCGGGCGCTTGTCCTTGTCGTCGCCACCGCTGAAGGCGGTGAAGCCCACGAAGCCGATCACGGCGACGATGGCGGCGACCATGGCGGCGGTCCAGTTGGGCCGCTGCCGCTCGGGGCGGATCCGCTCGGCGTCGAACATCGGCGCGGCGGGCGTGGGTACCGGCCGGCCGCCGTGAGCGTCGTCGTAGCTCTCGACCAGGGGTGCCGGATCGAGGCCCACGGCGCGGGCGAGCGTACGGATGTGACCGCGGGCGTAGACGTCGCCGCCGCACCGCGTGAAGTCGTCCTCTTCGATCGCGTGAACGATCGGGATGCGCACGCGGGTGGTGGAGGAGACCTCGTCGACTGTGAGCCCGGCGGCGATCCGGGCCTTCTTGAGGGCCGTCCCGATGGACGGGCCTTCGACGGGCCGTTCGACGATGCGGTCCTCGGACCGATCCTCGGACCGGTCGTCGGTCGAAGGCCGCTCTTCTTCGGGGGAGTTGGAGTTGCCGATGGACACGTGGGCGCCTTTCGAGCGTGTAGCCACCTGCTGGATGTCCAGTCTAGGGGGGTGACGAAAGGGTGGAGCAACCGGAGGGTGCCCTTCCTACGCCATCCGAATGGCGAAGTCGGGTCCTCTCCGGTGCGGCGGTCCGACGCTACGAGCGATCTCGTGCGCGGTGCCGCCACCTCTCTTCAACTTGACGCGGGCCCAAGGGAAACGGTTGCCCGCGATTTCATTACGGATGGGCCTCACCGCGGATGACGGCGAGCACTCCGTCCAGGTCATCGGCCTTCAGCAGGACGTCGCGGGCCTTCGACCCCTCGCTCGGGCCGACGATTCCCCGCGACTCCATGAGGTCCATGAGCCGCCCGGCCTTCGCGAAGCCCACGCGCAGCTTGCGCTGGAGCATCGAAGTGGACCCGAACTGCGTGGAGACCACCAGCTCCGCCGCCTGGCACAGCAGGTCGAGGTCGTCGCCGATGTCCTCGTCGATCTCCTTCTTCTGCTTCTGCCCGACGGTGACGTCGTCCCGGAAGACGGGCGCCATCTGGTCCTTGCAGTGCTGGACGATCCCGGCGATCTCTTCCTCGGTGACGAAGGCGCCCTGGAGCCGGACCGGCTTGTTCGCCCCCATCGGCAGGAACAGCCCGTCGCCCTTGCCGATCAGCTTCTCGGCGCCCGGCTGGTCGAGGATGACCCGGCTGTCGGCGAGCGAGGAGGTGGCGAAGGCGAGCCGCGAGGGCACGTTCGCCTTGATCAGGCCGGTGACCACGTCCACCGAGGGCCGCTGGGTGGCGAGCACCAGGTGGATGCCGGCCGCCCGGGCCAGCTGGGTGATCCGGACGATCGAGTCCTCGACGTCGCGCGGCGCGACCATCATCAGGTCGGCGAGCTCGTCGACGATCACCAGCAGGTACGGGTACGGGCTGAGCTCCCGCTCGCTGCCCGGCGGCAGTTTGATCTTGCCGTCCCGGATCGCCTTGTTGAAGTCGTCGATGTGCCGGTAGCCGAAGGCGGCCAGGTCGTCGTAGCGCAGGTCCATCTCGCGCACGACCCACTGGAGCGCCTCGGCGGCCCGCTTGGGGTTGGTGATGATCGGCGTGATCAGGTGCGGGATGCCCTCGTACGCCGTCAGCTCGACCCGCTTGGGGTCCACGAGCACCATCCGGACGTCCTCCGGGGTGGCCCGGACCATCACGGAGGTGATCAGGCAGTTGATGCAGGAGGACTTGCCGGAACCGGTGGCGCCGGCGACCAGCACGTGCGGCATCTTGGCGAGGTTGGCCATGACGTAGCCGCCCTCGACGTCCTTGCCGAGCGCGACCAGCATCGGGTGGTCGTCCTCGGCCGCGTCCGCGAGGCGCAGTACGTCACCCAGGTTGACCATCTCGCGGTCGGTGTTCGGGATCTCGATGCCGACCGCGGACTTGCCCGGGATCGGGCTGATGATCCGGACGTCCGGCGAGGCCACGGCGTAGGCGATGTTCTTGGTCAGGGCGGTGATCCGCTCGACCTTGACCGCCGCGCCCAGCGTGACCTCGTACCGGGTGACGGTCGGACCCCGGGTGAAGCCGGTGACGTCCGCGTCGACCTTGAACTCGGTGAACACGTTGCGCAGGGAGGCGACCACCGCGTCGTTGGCGGCGCTGCGGGTCTTGCCCGGCCCGCCCTTCTCCAGCAGGTCGAGCGAGGGCAGCGCGTACGTGATGTCCCCGCGCAGCTGGAGCTGCTCGGCGCGCGGCGGCAGCGCCTGGGTCTGCGGCGGGGCCTTGGTCAGGTCGGGCACCGACAGCGTCCCGGAGGCCGCGGCGGTGGTGGCGTACGGCTGCTGCGCGGAGGCGTCGGGCATCGCCTCGGGCGCGGCCTCGGGCGCGGCCTGCGGTACGGGACGCTCCCCGCGGGCGGTCGGCACCGGAGCGGTGAGCTCCGCGCCCTCCCGCTCGGGGGTGATCCCCTGCGTGAGGTCGGCGACGAGCGGGGAGGGCGGCATTCCGCCGTAGACCACCCCGTCCAGCGCGGCGGCGGCCGCCGCGGCCACGTCGACGGCGTCCATCTCCCGTTCCATGCCCGGCCGGGCCGGGGCCCTGCGGGGCCGGCGCCGCCGGGCGAGGGCCTCCTCCTCGGCCTCGTCCGCCGGATCCCCGGAGCCGGCTGCGGTACGGGCCCGCCACTGCTCCGGGTCGTGCCGTTCCCCGGCGGCGCCCTCGGCCTCGTCGCCGTAGCCCTCGTCGTACTCGTTCGGGGCGATGATCCCGAGCCGGATGCCGAGCCTGCGCAGCCGCTGCGGGATCGCGTTGACCGGGGTCGCGGTGACCACGAGCAGCCCGAAGATCGTGAGCAGCACCAGCATGGGCACGGCCAGCGGCGCACCCATCGTGAAGATCAGCGGCTTCGAGGCGCCCCAGCCGATGAGGCCGCCCGCGTTCTGCATCGCGGTGGTGCCCTCGTCCCGGCCGGGCGCCCCGCAGGCGATGTGGACCAGGCCCAGGACACCGATGACGAGGGCGGACAGCCCGATGCCGATGCGGCCGTTGGCATCGCCCTGCTCGGGATGGCGGATGAAACGTACCGCCATGACGCCGAGCAGGATCGGCACGAGCAGATCCAGGCGTCCGAACAGCCCGGTGATCAGCATCGTGACCAGGTCACCGACGGGACCGCTCAGGTTCGACCAGGTGCCGGCGGCCACGATCAGCGCGAGGGCGAGCAGCAGCAGGGCCACGCCGTCCTTGCGGTGGGCGGGATCGAGGTTCTTGGCCCCCT
The DNA here is from genome assembly GCF_045160505.1 of Streptomyces sp. NBC_00029. NCBI lineage: Bacteria > Bacillati > Actinomycetota > Actinomycetes > Kitasatosporales > Streptomycetaceae > Streptomyces > Streptomyces sp. NBC_00029. Next base: position 6,438,804 of record NZ_CP108292.1, on the reverse strand, counting down.
GGCCGAGCCCGCGGAAGACGGCACCGACGGCGTGCGCGCAGCCGAGCCAGACGGCGCGCACCAGCCGCACCACACCCCCGGTCGGGGACGGCGCGGGCTTGACCGCCGCCTTCTTGGCCGGAGCGCGCCGGGCGGCCGCGGCCTTCTTCGCGGGCGGCTTGCGCGCGGGCGCAGCCTTCTTCGCCGGCGCCGTCGTACGGCCGGTGCGGCCCTTCGCGGTGCCCGCGGTGCTCTGGGAACCCTTACCGGACGTACTTGAGGCCATGGGGCCGAGGTTACCGGTGCGCGCGCCGGTGGACACGCGTGCCCACCCCTTCACCCGTTCGTGTCGTCGGCTCTGTAGGTGCTTTGACGCACCGCCAGTACCGACCCGCGTACGGTCAGTTCTGCGCGGGCAGGGCCGCAGCCCCTCCGGCCGTTCCGGGCTCCAGGGCGTCGAGTGCCCGCCGCAGTCCGGTGAGTTTGCGCTCCAGATGGGCCGCGGTCGCGACCACTCCCGCGTCGGCCGAGTCCTCGCCGAGCTGCTTGGTCAGCGCCTCGGCCTGCTCCTCGACGGCCGCGAGCCGTGCGGAGAGCTCGGCCAGCAGTCCGGCCGTCTCCTTGCTCGCGTCCACGCCGCCCGAGCTGCCGCCCTCCAGCTGGAGCCGCAGCAGGGCCGCCTGCTCGCGCAGTTGGCAGTTCTTCGTGTACAGCTCCACGAAGACCGAGACCTTGGCCCGCAGCACCCACGGGTCGAAGGGCTTGGAGATGTAATCGACCGCACCCGCCGCGTAACCGCGGAACGTGTGGTGCGGACCGTGGTTGATCGCGGTGAGGAAGATGATCGGGATGTCCCGGGTCCGCTCCCGCCGCTTGATGTGCGCGGCCGTTTCGAATCCGTCCATGCCCGGCATCTGGACATCCAGCAGGATGACCGCGAAATCGTCCGTCAGCAGCGCCTTGAGCGCTTCCTCCCCCGACGACGCCCGGACCAGTGTCTGATCGAGCGCGGAGAGGATGGCCTCCAGCGCCAGCAGATTCTCCGGCCGGTCGTCGACCAGGAGGATCTTGGCCTTCTGCACCATGCCCTGTCCTCCTCGCCCCGGCACGGGGCCTCCCCGGCTCCTGGCTCCGGCCTGTGCGCCGGGCCCCGCCCCAGAGGACGGCATCCTTGCGCCGTCCGTCCTTGTGCCGGTCATCGTAGCCCCAGTCCCGAGATCGCCACACCCTGTCACCAAGATGTCACTGTGCACGAAGCAGAAACGTGGTGGGAGAGCAGAAGGTTCCCCGAATACCGCTCTCCCACACCGCTCCGGGCACAGTGAGTCAACTCCGGCGTCCGTCCGCTCTCCCTGCGATCACTTGCCGCGCATCCACTGCTCCATCACCGACAGCAGGTAGTCGGGATCGACGGGCTTGGTGACGTAGTCGGAAGCACCGGAATCGATCGCCTTCTCCCGGTCCCCCTTCATCGCCTTCGCCGTCAGCGCGATGATCGGCAGCCCGGCGAACTGCGGCATCCGCCGGATCGCCGAAGTCGTGGCGTACCCATCCATCTCGGGCATCATGATGTCCATCAGTACGACCGTCACATCGTCGTGCTGCTCCAGGACTTCGATGCCCTCCCGCCCGTTCTCCGCGTACAGCACGGCCAGCCCGTGCTGTTCCAGCACACTGGTGAGCGCGAAGACGTTGCGCACGTCGTCGTCGACGATGAGCACCTTCTCGCCGTGGAAGTCGTACGTCCGGGGCACCACCGGAAGTTCCTCGTCCGCACTGCCCCAGCCGTCCTCGGGCCCCACCACGTTCGGCTGCCCCGGCACCGCCGTACGCGGCTCCAGGTCACTCGGAGCCTTGCGCCGCCGCCGGAACAGCGCGGCGCCCCCGCCGCCCTGACCCTGCCCGGCCGGCTCGGCCGCCGACAGCGCAGGACGTGCCGGCTGCGACTGCACCGACGGTACGGACGCGGGCCCGGCCTGGTTGCCCGGCAGCGCGGGCCGTCCCCCGTCCAGCGACCTGCGGTACAGCTCGCCGCGGGCTCCGCCGGGCGTCGGCGGCGCGTACCCCTGCGGAGGCAGCTCGCTCGGGTGCAGCGGCAGGTACAGCGTGAAGGTGGACCCGCGGCCGGGCTCGCTGGCCGCGTGGATCTCGCCGCCCAGCAGCCGGGCGATCTCCCGGCTGATCGACAGACCCAGCCCGGTGCCGCCGTACTTACGGCTCGTCGTCCCGTCCGCCTGCTTGAACGCCTCGAAGATCACCAGCATCTTGCTCGCCGCGATCCCGATCCCGGTGTCGGTGACCGAGAAGGCGATCAGGTCCGCGTCCGCCTCCCGCAGCGAACCGGCCTCCAGCAGCTGCTCGCGGATCGCGATCGGCACATCCGCCCCCGCCGGACGGATCACCAGCTCCACCGCCCCGCTGTCGGTGAACTTCACCGCGTTGGACAGCAGGTTGCGCAGCACCTGGAGCAGCCGCTGCTCGTCGGTGTGCAAGGTGGCGGGCAGCTCCGGCGAGACCCGGACCGAGAAGTCCAGGCCCTTCTCCGCCGTCAGCGGCCGGAAGGTCGCCTCCACGTAGTCCACGAGCTGGACCAGCGCGATCCGGGTCGGCGAGACGTCCATCTTCCCCGCCTCGACCTTCGACAGGTCGAGGATGTCGTTGATCAGCTGCAGCAGGTCGGAGCCCGCGCCGTGGATGGTCTCGGCGAACTCCACCTGCTTGGGCGAGAGGTTCCCGTCCGCGTTGTCGGCGAGCAGCTTGGCCAGGATCAGCAGCGAGTTGAGCGGCGTCCGCAGCTCGTGCGACATGTTCGCCAGGAACTCGGACTTGTAGCGCATCGAGACCGCGAGCTGCTCGGCGCGCTCCTCCAGGACCTGCCGGGCCTCCTCGATCTCGGTGTTCTTCACCTCGATGTCCCGGTTCTGCTGGGCCAGCAGCTCGGCCTTCTCCTCCAGCTCCGCGTTGGCGGCCTGCAGGGCCTTCTGCCGGTTCTCCAGCTCGTCGGAACGCTCGCGCAGCTGCTCGGTCATCTCCTGCGACTGCTTCAGCAGCATCTCCGTCTTGGAGTTGACGCTGATGGTGTTGACGCTCGTACCGATCATCTCGGCGATCTGGCTGAGGAAGTCCTTCTGGATCTGCGTGAAGGGCGTGAAGGAGGCCAGCTCGATGACGCCGAGCACCTTCCCCTCGAAGAGCACCGGCAGCACGATGACGTGCGCCGGCGGAGCCTCGCCCAGACCCGAGGAGATCTTCAGGTAGCCCGGCGGGGTGTTCTCGACGAGGATCATCCGCTTCTCCTCGGCGACCGCCCCGATCAGGCCCTCCCCCGGCCGGAAGGAGATCGGCATCTGGCCGCCCGCGTACGCGTAGCTCCCGCGCATCCGCAGCTCGTACGAACCGTCCGCGCCCCCCTCCGTCCCGATCTCGGTGGTACCGCCGGCCGGCAGCGCCAGGAAGAAGGCGCCGTGCTGCGCGGAGACCACGGGGGTCAGCTCGCTCATGATCAGCGAGGCCACGTCGTCGAGCTCCCGGCGGCCCTGCATCAAGGCCGAGATCCGGGCCAGGTTGCCCTTGAGCCAGTCCTGCTCCTTGTTGGCCAAGGTGGTGTCGCGCAGGTTGGCGATCATCGTGTTGATGTTGTCCTGGAGGACCTGGATCTCGCCCGCCGCGTCCACGTCGATCTTCAGGTTCAGGTCGCCGCGGGTCACCGCGGTGGCCACGGCCGCGATCGCGCGCACCTGCCGGGTGAGGTTCCCGGCCATCTCGTTCACGGACTCGGTCAGGTCCCGCCAGGTGCCGTCGACGTCCCGGACCCGGGCCTGGCCGCCCAGGATGCCCTCGGTGCCCACCTCGCGCGCCACCCGGGTCACCTGGTCGGCGAAGGAGGACAGCTGGTCCACCATCGTGTTGATCGTCGTCTTCAGCTCCAGGATCTCGCCCCGGGCGTCGATGTCGATCTTCTTGGTCATGTCGCCCTTGGCGATGGCGGTCGTGACCATGGCGATCTGCCGCACCTGGCCGGTGAGGTTGGAGGCCATGAAGTTCACCGAGTCGGTGAGGTCCTTCCACGTCCCCGAGACGCCCGGCACGTGCGCCTGGCCGCCCAGGCGTCCCTCCGTACCCACCTCGCGGGCCACGCGCGTCACCTCGTCCGCGAAGGACGACAGCGTCTTCACCATCGTGTTGACGGTGTCGGCGAGCTGCGCGACCTCGCCGCGCGCCTCGACCGTGACCTTCTTCGTCAGGTCACCGTTGGCGACCGCCGCCGAGACCTGGGAGATGTTGCGCACCTGGGAGGTCAGGTTGTTGGCCATCAGGTTGACGTTGTCGGTCAGGTCCTTCCAGATGCCCGTCACCCCGCGCACCCGGGCCTGACCGCCGAGGATGCCCTCGGAGCCCACCTCACGGGCCACCCGCGTCACCTGCTCGGCGAACGACGACAGCTGGTCCACCATCGTGTTCACGGTGGTGACCAGCTCGAGGATCTCGCCCTTGGCGTCGACGGTGATCTTCTTGGAGAGGTCGCCCATGGCGACGGCCGTGGTCACCTCGGCGATGTTGCGCACCTGCGACGTCAGGTTGTTCGCCATGAAATTGACGGACTGGGTGAGGTCCTTCCAGGTACCGGAGACCCCCTTCACCTCCGCCTGGCCGCCGAGGATGCCCTCGGTACCCACCTCGCGCGCCACCCGCGTCACCTGCTCCGCGAAGTTCGAGAGCTGGTCGACCATCGTGTTCAGGGTGTTCTTCAGCTCCAGGATCTCGCCCCGGGCGTCCACATCGATCTTCTGCGACAGGTCACCGCGGGCAACCGCCGTCGCGACCTGGGCGATGTTGCGCACCTGCGAGGTCAGGTTCCCGGCCATGCCGTTCACGGAGTCCGTCAGGTCACGCCATACGCCGGCCACCCCGGGCACCTGCGCCTGACCGCCGAGCCGGCCCTCGGTCCCCACGTCCCGGGCCACCCGGGTCACCTGCTCGGCGAAGGCCGAGAGCTGGTCCACCATCGTGTTGATGGTGTTCTTCAGCTCCAGGATCTCGCCCCGGGCGTCCACATCGATCTTCTGCGACAGGTCACCGCGGGCAACCGCCGTCGTCACCTGCGCGATCTGGCGCACCTGCGACGTCAGGTTCCCGGCCATGAAGTTGACGGAGTCGGTGAGCTCCTTCCAGGTGCCGGACACCCCCTCGACCCGGGCCTGGCCGCCGAGCCGGCCCTCCGTACCCACGTCCCGCGCCATCCGCGTGACCTGGTCCGCGAAGGAGGACAGCTGGTCCACCATCGTGTTCACGGTGTTCTTCAGCTGGAGCATCTCGCCGGAGACGTCGACGGTGACCTTCTGCGACAGGTCGCCGTTGGCCACCGCCGTCGTCACCTGAGCGATGTTGCGGACCTGCCCGGTGAGGTTGCGGAAAGCCGTGTTCACCGAGTCGGTGAGGTCCTTCCACGTCCCCGCGGCTCCGGGCACCTGCGCCTGGCCGCCCAGTTCACCCTCGACGCCGACCTCACGGGCCACACGCGTCACTTCTGCACCGAAGGAGGACAGCTGGTCCACCATGGTGTTGACGGTGTTCTTCAACTCCAGCATCTCGCCGGCCACATCGACGGTGACCTTCTGCGACAGGTCGCCGTTGGCGACCGCCGTCGTCACCTGGGCGATGTCCCGCACCTGGGTGGTGAGATTGCGGAAGACGGTGTTCACCGAGTCGGTGAGGTCCTTCCACGTGCCCGCCGCCCCCGGCACCTGCGCCTGGCCGCCGAGCAGACCCTTGGCCCCGACCTCGCTGGCCACGCGCGTGACCTCGTCCGCGAAGGTCCGCAGCGTCTCGGTCATCTGGTTGATCGTTTCGGCCAGCTGCGCGACCTCGCCGCGCGCGCTGACCCGTACCTTCTGCGACAGGTCGCCGTTCGCGACCGCGGTCGTCACCTGCGCGATCCCGCGCACCTGGGCCGTCAGGTTCCCGGCCATGGTGTTGACCGAGTCGGTCAGGTCCTTCCACACGCCCGCGACCCCGGGCACCTTCGCCTGGCCGCCCAGCTCGCCCTCCGTACCCACCTCTCGGGCGACCCTTGTCACCTCGGAGGAGAAGGAGGACAACTGGTCCACCATCGTGTTCACGGTGTTCTTCAGCTGGAGCATCTCGCCGGCCACATGCACCGTGACCTTGCGCGACAGATCGCCCTTGGCGACCGCCGTCGTGACGAGAGCGATGTCACGCACCTGAGCGGTGAGGCGGTACGCCATCGTGTTGACGGAGTCCGTCAGGTCCTTCCACGAACCCGACATCCCGCGCACCTGGGCCTGACCGCCGAGTTTGCCCTCGGTGCCCACCTCCAGCGCCACACGCGTCACCTCGTCGGTGAACGCGGACAGCTGGTCGACCAGGTTGTTCACCGTCCGCCCGACCTTCAGGAACTCCCCGCGCAGCGGATGCCCGGCCCCCTCGGCCGCCTGCGTCCGCAGATCCATCCGCTGGTCGAGATCGCCCTCGGCCACCGCCGACAGCACCCGGCCCACCTCGGACACCGGCCGGGCCAGATCGTCCACCAACTGGTTCGAGGCATCGATCGCGGCCGCCCAGGAGCCCTCACAGGCACCTGTTTCCAGCCGTTCGCTCAGCTTGCCCTCGCGGCCCACCATCCGCCGCACCCGGGACAGCTCCCCGGTGAGATGAAGATTACGGTCGGCGACCTCGTTGTAGACGGCGGCGATCTCCGCCATCACGCCGTCGCCGGACACCGTCAGCCGCTTGCGGAAGTTCCCGTCCCGCATCGACACCAGGGCCGTGAGCAGCCGGTTCAGAGCGGCGGTATCGACCTCCGTCGTGCCACTGCGCCGGGAACGTCCGCCCTTCGGCCGCGTTCCCGTACGCCGCACCGCTGCGCCAGACTCCACCGTGTCCCTCCCGAAAGGGTCGACCACTCATCCACCGGACGCCTGACTCGTCACGAGCCGGCTCTGCAAGCCTGCCCAGTGTTTCACCCTGGCCGAACCCGGCCATAACACTTCGGCACCATCGCACACCCGCCGTACCCTGCGGGTGGAATCCCCGACGACGGCACCACGCCGACCGCGAACGTAAGTAACCTGGCACCCGATGTCCAACCGCGTCGAAGGAGACTAGTGATCACGGCACGGGCGGCTGCCAGCTTCGATCCCCTCGGGCGCTCGGTCGCCGCCGCCCGCGGTTTCGTCCGCGACACCCTGCACGGCTGGGGTTTCGCGGACATCGTCGACGACGCAGTGGTCCTCACCAGCGAGCTCGTCACCAACGCCGTGGTCCACGCCGGAACCCGGGCCGAGGTCCTGTGCCTGCGCGCCGAGGGCGGCGTACGCGTCGAGGTCGCCGACCGGTATCCGGAGCGTGAACTCCCGCTCCAGCACCCCGGCGAGCGCCCCTACGCCGACCCCGACCGCGAGAACGGCCGCGGCCTGATGCTCTGCGCCGCCCTCGCCACCCGCTGGGGCGTCGAATACACGGCCACGCACAAGCACGTGTGGTTCCGCCTCGACCTCCCGGACCGGCCGGTCGGTACCCGCTCCGCAGGCCCCGTCGTCCCCGACCAGCTGCTGCCCCTGGCCGACAGCCGGGTCCGCGTCGCCGTCCTCCAGATCGACGCCGACGACGCCATCTCCGCCTGGAACGAGGACGCCGAGCACATCTTCGGCCACCCCGCCGAGAAGGCGCTGGGCCGCCCGCTCGCCGAGCTCGCCGCCTGGCCGCAGACCCCCGGCACCGGCACCGGCATCGCCGAGGCCCTGCGCCTGTCCCGCTGGGAGGGCAGCTACGGCCTCCGCGGCGCCGACGGCCGCGTCATCCCCGTCTTCGCCTCCCACCTGCGGGTCCGCGACGCCCACGGCGAACCGTCGATCGTCTGCCTCCTGGTCCACGACGACGAGCGCGCCCTGCTCCAGACCCCGGTACGGGTGCCCACCTCCGACAGCGGCCACTTCACCGATCCGCGCCCGACGGACCCCTTCGAGGTCTTCATCGGCTCCCCCGCCCCCGACGACCTCGACGGACTCCTCCAGCGCACCGTCGAACGCGCCCGCGACCTCCTCGACGCCGACGCCGCCTTCCTGCTGCTCGCCACCGACGACGAGACCGAGCTGGAGGTCCGCGCCACCACCGGCCTGCCCTCCACCCGCCAGCGCTTCGCCCGCGTCCCCGTCGAGGCCGGCACCAACCGCTACGGCTCCGCCCGCATGCCCGCCGTCCACGACGACCTCATCGCCTCCCCCGGAGCCGTCCCGCTCCTGGAGGCCACCGGCATGCGCTCCGCCGTCACCGTCCCGCTCAAGGTGGAGGGCCGCCTCACCGGCTCCCTCGGCGTCGCCGCCGAAACCCCCGGGCGCTACTCCAACGAAGAGGCGCTGCACCTCCAGTTCGCCGCCGACCGCATCGCCCTCGCCGTGGAATCCGCCCGCCTCGGCGAGCTGGAACGGCTGCGCCGCGGATCCCTCTCCTTCCTCGTCGAGGCCTCCGACCTGCTGGCCGGCACCCTCGACCGGGACCAGACCCTGGCCCTCATGGCCCAGATGACGGTCCCCACCCTCGCCACCTGGTGCGCCGTCTACACGATCGCCGACCAGTCCTCCGACCCGTACCTCTCCTACGTCCTGCACGAGGACGAGGAGCGCATCGACGGCCTCAAGGACCTGCTCTCCCGGGTCAGCCCGCCCGAACCGGTCCGCGAGGCCGGCGCACGCCCGTGGTCCGAGGCCGCCCTCGCGGTCGGCGGCGAGACGGTGGTCCTCCCCCTCCTCGCCCGGAACCGCGTCATCGGCATGCTCACGCTCGGCAAGCCCCGCGAGGAGCACTTCCGCCAGGAGATCCTCGAACTCGCGGAGGACCTCTCCCGCCGGGCCGCCCTGGCCCTCGACAACGCCCGCCTCTACTCCGAGCGCACCGCGATCAGCCGCTCCCTGCAGCGCAGCCTCCTGCCGCCCGGCTCCCCCGCCATCCCCGGCATGGAGGTCGAGGTCATCTACCGCGCGGCCGGCGAGGGCAACGAGGTCGGCGGCGACTTCTACGACGTCTTCCCGATCCGCGACGGCGCGTACGGCTTCGCCATCGGCGACGTCTGCGGTACGGGGCCGGAGGCGGCCGCCGTCACGGGCCTGGCCCGCCACGCGCTGCGCCTGCTGGCCCGCGAGGGCCTCGGCGGCCCCGCGGTCCTCCAGCGCCTGAACGCGGCCATCCTCGACGAGGGGGCCCGCAGCCGCTTCCTCACCCTCCTCTACGGCGAGCTGCACCCCCAGCCCGACGGCGGTGCCCTGATGAAGGTCGTCTGCGCGGGCCACCCGCTCCCGCTGCGCCTGCGCCCGAACGGCCAGGTCGACGCGGCCGCGGACCCGCAGCCCCTGCTGGGCGTCATCGACGATCTGGACCTCTACGAACAGACCCTCACCCTCGACCCCGGCGATGTCCTGCTGTGCGTCACGGACGGCGTGACCGAACGCCGCGAGGGCACCCGCATGCTCGGCGACGACGGCCTCGCCGAAGTCCTCACCACGTGTACGGGCCTCACGGCGGGCGCGGTCGCCTCCCGCGTCCTGCGCGCGGTGGAACGCTTCGCCGCAGAGCCGGCCTCGGACGACATGGCGATCCTGGCCTTCCGCGTCCCGGAACAGCGCACCGGCGACTGACCCGGGCCGGACTCAGGAGATCCGGCGCGTGGCGGAACGCAGCGCGAAGGCCATCACCAGCTCGAAGACGCCCAGCAGGACCAGCCAGAGCCCCAGCAGCCGGGTCAGGGCGACCGCGGAGTCCACCGGGAAGCAGAGCACGACGACGCCGGCGACGGCGCCCAGGGCGCCCAGGCCGAACCGCAGGCCCCTGTGCGGGAGCGAGTGGTCCGCGATCGCGGTGAACGCCGTGAGCACTCCGGTCAGCAGCCAGAACACCCCGACGATCAGGGTCAGCGCGCCGATCGTCTGCATCGGATGTCTCAGGACCAGGACGCCGGCCAGGAACGCCAGCACGGCGATCAGTACGCCGGCCAGCCTCCCCCCGTCACCGCTGTGGGAGAAGGCCGCGACGAAGCGGAAGACACCCGCCACCAGGAGCTGCAGGCCGATGATGACGGCCAGGATGTGAAGCGTCTCGTCGGGCCAGACCAGCACCAGAATGCCGGGGATCAGCGTCGCGAGAGCCAGGCCGAGAGCCCAGTACCAAGCGGCTCCAACCTGCTTGAGCACGTCCTCGGGGTCGCTCTGCGTGTGCTGCGGCGCCGCGCTGGGGGGAACGGTCATCACGCCTCCTGAGCCAACGGGATGACATCCACTTTAGGCAGGCGGGCCCGGGCGCGCCCGGCGACGTACTGCCGGGGCTCGGCACAAAACAAAAAAGACCCCCGCCAGATGGCGGGGGCCTTTTCCTTTGGAGCCCTTTAACGGAATCGAACCGTTGACCTTCTCCTTACCATGGAGACGCTCTACCGACTGAGCTAAAAGGGCGGGTTGTTCGGCGGCGTCCTACTCTCCCACAGGGTCCCCCCTGCAGTACCATCGGCGCTGAAAGGCTTAGCTTCCGGGTTCGGAATGTAAACCGGGCGTTTCCCTAACGCTATGACCACCGAAACACTATGAAATTTGAACGCTGGTGTTTTCACAGCTGTTCGTTATTTCAGAACTAACACAGTGGACGCGAGCAACTGAGGACAAGCCCTCGGCCTATTAGTACCAGTCAGCTTCACCCGTTACCGGGCTTCCACATCTGGCCTATCAACCCAGTCGTCTACTGGGAGCCTTACCCTCTCAAGGAGGTGGGAATACTCATCTTGAAGCAGGCTTCCCGCTTAGATGCTTTCAGCGGTTATCCCTCCCGAACGTAGCCAACCAGCCATGCCCTTGGCAGGACAACTGGCACACCAGAGGTTCGTCCGTCCCGGTCCTCTCGTACTAGGGACAGCCCTTCTCAATATTCCTACGCGCACAGCGGATAGGGACCGAACTGTCTCACGACGTTCTAAACCCAGCTCGCGTACCGCTTTAATGGGCGAACAGCCCAACCCTTGGGACCGACTCCAGCCCCAGGATGCGACGAGCCGACATCGAGGTGCCAAACCATCCCGTCGATATGGACTCTTGGGGAAGATCAGCCTGTTATCCCCGGGGTACCTTTTATCCGTTGAGCGACGGCGCTTCCACAAGCCACCGCCGGATCACTAGTCCCGACTTTCGTCCCTGCTCGACCCGTCGGTCTCACAGTCAAGCTCCCTTGTGCACTTACACTCAACACCTGATTGCCAACCAGGCTGAGGGAACCTTTGGGCGCCTCCGTTACCCTTTGGGAGGCAACCGCCCCAGTTAAACTACCCATCAGACACTGTCCCTGATCCGGATCACGGACCGAGGTTAGACATCCAGCACGACCAGAGTGGTATTTCAACGGCGACTCCACAACCACTGGCGTGGCTGCTTCAAAGTCTCCCACCTATCCTACACAAGCCGAACCGAACACCAATATCAAACTGTAGTAAAGGTCCCGGGGTCTTTCCGTCCTGCTGCGCGAAACGAGCATCTTTACTCGTAGTGCAATTTCACCGGGCCTATGGTTGAGACAGTCGAGAAGTCGTTACGCCATTCGTGCAGGTCGGAACTTACCCGACAAGGAATTTCGCTACCTTAGGATGGTTATAGTTACCACCGCCGTTTACTGGCGCTTAAGTTCTCAGCTTCGCAACCCCGAAAGGTCACTAACCGGTCCCCTTAACGTTCCAGCACCGGGCAGGCGTCAGTCCGTATACATCGCCTTACGGCTTCGCACGGACCTGTGTTTTTAGTAAACAGTCGCTTCTCGCTGGTCTCTGCGGCCACCCCCAGCTCACGGAGCAAGTCCGATCACCAGTGATGGCCCCCCTTCTCCCGAAGTTACGGGGGCATTTTGCCGAGTTCCTTAACCATAGTTCACCCGAACGCCTCGGTATTCTCTACCTGACCACCTGAGTCGGTTTAGGGTACGGGCCGCCATGAAACTCGCTAGAGGCTTTTCTCGACAGCATAGGATCATCCACTTCACCACAATCGGCTCGGCATCAGGTCTCAGCCTTAATGAGGGACGGATTTGCCTACCCCTCGGCCTACACCCTTACCCCGGGACTACCACCGCCCGGGCTGGACTACCTTCCTGCGTCACCCCATCGCTTACCTACTACCACCTTGGGTCAGCGGCTCCACCACTTTCCTTTCCCCGAAGGGTCCGGAACGGCTTCACGGCTTTAGCATTAGAGGATTCGATATTGGGCGTTTCAAAGCGGGTACCGGAATATCAACCGGTTGTCCATCGACTACGCCTGTCGGCCTCGCCTTAGGTCCCGACTTACCCTGGGCAGATCAGCTTGACCCAGGAACCCTTAGTCAATCGGCGCACACGTTTCTCACGTGTGTATCGCTACTCATGCCTGCATTCTCACTCGTGAACCGTCCACAACTAGCTTCCGCTGCTGCTTCACCCGGCACACGACGCTCCCCTACCCATCACAGCGGGCGTTGGCCCTATTGCTGCAATGACACGACTTCGGCGGTACGCTTGAGCCCCGCTACATTGTCGGCGCGGAATCACTTGACCAGTGAGCTATTACGCACTCTTTCAAGGGTGGCTGCTTCTAAGCCAACCTCCTGGTTGTCTCTGCGACTCCACATCCTTTCCCACTTAGCGTACGCTTAGGGGCCTTAGTCGATGCTCTGGGCTGTTTCCCTCTCGACCATGGAGCTTATCCCCCACAGTCTCACTGCCGTGCTCTCACTTACCGGCATTCGGAGTTTGGCTAAGGTCAGTAACCCGGTAGGGCCCATCGCCTATCCAGTGCTCTACCTCCGGCAAGAAACACACGACGCTGCACCTAAATGCATTTCGGGGAGAACCAGCTATCACGGAGTTTGATTGGCCTTTCACCCCTAACCACAGGTCATCCCCCAGGTTTTCAACCCTGGTGGGTTCGGTCCTCCACGAAGTCTTACCTCCGCTTCAACCTGCCCATGGCTAGATCACTCCGCTTCGGGTCTAGAGCGTGCAACTCAATCGCCCTATTCGGACTCGCTTTCGCTACGGCTTCCCCACACGGGTTAACCTCGCTACACACCGCTAACTCGCAGGCTCATTCTTCAAAAGGCACGCAGTCACGACCGTTGTTCCGAAGAACAACGGCGACGCTCCCACGGCTTGTAGGCACACGGTTTCAGGTACTATTTCACTCCGCTCCCGCGGTACTTTTCACCATTCCCTCACGGTACTATCCGCTATCGGTCACCAGGGAATATTTAGGCTTAGCGGGTGGTCCCGCCAGATTCACACGGGATTTCTCGGGCCCCGTGCTACTTGGGAGATTCTTAAGCAAGCCGCTGATGTTTCGTCTACGGGGGTCTTACCCTCTACGCCGGACCTTTCGCATGTCCTTCGACTACATCAACGGTTTCTGACTCGCCGACCGGCCGGCAGACCGATCAAAAGAATTCCCACAACCCCGCATGCGCAACCCCTGCCGGGTATCACACGCATACGGTTTGGCCTCATCCGGTTTCGCTCGCCACTACTCCCGGAATCACGGTTGTTTTCTCTTCCTGCGGGTACTGAGATGTTTCACTTCCCCGCGTTCCCTCCACACTGCCTATGTGTTCAGCAGTGGGTGACAGCCCATGACGACTGCCGGGTTTCCCCATTCGGACACCCCCGGATCAAAGCTCAGTTGGCAGCTCCCCGGGGCCTATCGCGGCCTCTCACGTCCTTCATCGGTTCCTGGTGCCAAGGCATCCACCGTGCGCCCTTAAAAACTTGGCCACAGATGCTCGCGTCCACTGTGTAGTTCTCAAACAACGACCAG
>NZ_CP108292.1:5180000-6422500 GCF_045160505.1 Streptomyces sp. NBC_00029 | reverse complement strand
GCCGTCGGCCGCGGCGCGGGCGATGGCTTCCTCGATCTTCGGGATGACCGAGGAGAAGGCGGAGTCGTCGATGCCGGAGCCGCGGGCCTGGATGTTCGGGCCGGTGACGACCTTGCCGGTGGTGCTGTCCACCACGACGTAGACCGAGATGATGCCCTCGTCGCCGAGGATCCGGCGGTCCTTGAGCGAAGCCTCCGTGACGTCGCCGACCGAGAGGCCGTCCACGTACACGTAGCCGGCCTGGACCTTGCCGGAGATCCGGGCCTTGCCGTCGATCAGGTCGACGACCACGCCGTCCTCGGCGATGACGATGCGGTCCTTCGGGACGCCCGTCATGGCACCGAGCTCGGCGTTGGCGCGCAGGTGGCGCCACTCGCCGTGGACCGGCATCAGGTTCCGCGGCTTGCAGATGTTGTAGAAGTACAGCAGCTCGCCGGCCGAGGCGTGGCCCGAGACGTGCACCTTGGCGTTGCCCTTGTGGACGACGTTGGCGCCCCAGCGGGTCAGGCCGTTGATCACGCGGTAGACCGCGTTCTCGTTGCCCGGGATCAGCGACGACGCCAGGATCACGGTGTCGCCGGGGACGATCCGGATCTGGTGGTCGCGGTTGGCCATGCGGGACAGGGCGGCCATCGGCTCGCCCTGCGAACCCGTACAGACCAGCACGACCTCGTCGTCCGGGAGGTCGTCGAGAGTCTTGACGTCGACGACGAGACCGGCCGGGACCTTCAGGTAGCCGAGGTCACGGGCGATGCCCATGTTCCGGACCATCGAGCGGCCGACGAAGGCGACCCTGCGGTCGAACTCGTGAGCGGCGTCGAGGATCTGCTGGATGCGGTGCACGTGGCTGGCGAACGACGCCACGATGATCCGCTTCTGGGCACTCGCGAAAACTCCGCGAATGGCGTTGGAGATGTCGCGCTCGGGCGGGACGAAGCCCGGGACCTCGGCGTTCGTGGAGTCGGAGAGAAGGAGGTCGATGCCCTCTTCACTCAGACGTGCGAAGGCGTGCAGGTCGGTGAGGCGGTTGTCCAGCGGGAGCTGGTCCATCTTGAAGTCGCCGGTGGCCACGACCAGGCCGGCGCCGGTGCGGATGGCCACGGCCAGGGCGTCCGGGATGGAGTGGTTGACCGCGATGAACTCGCAGTCGAAGGGGCCGAGGGCCTCCCGCTCGCCTTCCTTCACCTCGAGGGTGTAGGGGCGGATGCGGTGCTCCTGGAGCTTCGCCTCGATGAGGGCCAGCGTCAGCTTGGAGCCGATCAGCGGGATGTCCGCCTTCTCCCGGAGGAGGTAGGGGACGGCGCCGATGTGGTCCTCGTGGCCGTGCGTGAGGACGATGCCGTCGATGTCGTCGAGGCGGTCCCTGATGGACGTGAAGTCCGGCAGGATCAGGTCGATGCCCGGCTGCTCCTCCTCGGGGAAGAGGACGCCGCAGTCGACGATCAGCAGACGGCCGTCGTACTCGAAGACGGTCATGTTGCGGCCGATCTCGCCGAGACCACCCAGGGGGGTGACTCTGAGGCCGCCCTTGGGCAGCTTCGGCGGCGGACCGAGTTCCGGATGCGGATGGCTCAAAAGTGTCTCCTCACCACGCACGCCACGTACCCCGGAAGGCACGTGGCGCGCATGTCATTCGTGCACTTGCTGTTGTCTGTTCCGTATTCGATTGTTCGCGCGTATTCGGTTGTGAAGTCTGTTGTCAGAGCTGTACCCCGCCGGCGGCAAGGTCGATCTTGAGCTGGGCCGTCTCTTCGGCGGTCAGCTCGATCAGCGGGAGCCGCAGCGGGCCCGCGGGCAGACCCTGCAGGTTCAGCGCGCCCTTGGTGGTCATGACGCCCTGGGTGCGGAACATGCCGGTGAAGACCGGGAGCAGCTTCTGGTGGATCTCGGTCGCCTTCTGGACGTCTCCGCCCAGGTGGGCCTCCAGCATGGCGCGCAGGTCCGGGGTGACCACGTGGCCGACGACGGAGACGAAGCCGACCGCGCCGACCGACAGGAGCGGCAGGTTCAGCATGTCATCGCCCGAGTACCAGGCCAGGCCGCTCTGCGCGATGGCCCAGCTTGCCCGGCCGAGGTCGCCCTTGGCGTCCTTGTTGGCAACGATACGGGGGTGCTCGGCCAGTCGTACCAGGGTTTCGGTGTCGATCGGGACACCGCTGCGGCCGGGGATGTCGTAGAGCATGACCGGCAGCCCGGTGGCGTCGGCGATCGCCGTGAAGTGCCGGAAGAGGCCTTCCTGCGGCGGCTTGCTGTAGTACGGGGTGACGGCGAGCAGGCCGTGGGCCCCGGTGCGCTCGGCCTGGCGGGCCAGCTCGAGGGTGTGGCGGGTGTCGTTGGTGCCGATGCCGGCGACCACGTGGGCGCGGTCTCCGACGGCTTCGAGTACGGCTCGTACGAGGTCGTTTTTCTCCGCGTCGGTGGTGGTCGGCGACTCACCGGTGGTGCCGTTGATGATCAGGCCGTCGTTGCCTGCGTCCACCAGGTGGACGGCGAGCTGCTGCGCGCCGTCGAGGTCGAGTGCGCCATCCGCCGTAAACGGCGTGATCATGGCGGTGAGGACCCGCCCGAAGGGGGTCTGCGGAGTCGAGATCGGAGCCATGGGTAACACGCTACTCGCTGCCATGCTCGCGGTGTCCCCTCGGGGGACGTCAACAGGGTGTTGGACGCCGGCACTGCCTGCTCGGGGGTTCAAGCAGTGCCGGGTCCGTTTGATCAGCCTAGATGAAGTTTACGAAACGTCGCAATACGGACACTTGGGACTTAACGCCGCACATCTGTACGCCGTAGGTGTACCGGCCCTTACGGGGCAACGCGACCGTTGCCGTTGTAGGCGGCGTACGTCAGCGGCATGAGCTTCGCCCAGTGCTGCTCCATCTTCTCGCCGACCATCTCGATCTCCCGCTGCGGGAAGGACGGAACGGCTGCGAGCTCGTGCTGCGTGCGCAGACCGAGGAAGTGCATCAGCGAGCGCGCGTTGCAGGTGGCGTACATCGAGGAGAAAAGACCGACCGGCAGGACCGAACGGGCAACCTCCCGGGCCACGCCCGCCGCGAGCATCTCCTGGTAGGCCTCGTAGGCCTGCACGTAGGAGTCCTCCATGACGCGACCGGTCAGCTCCTGCTGCGCCCGGGTGCCCTCGACGAAGACGTACTTGCCCGGGCGGCCCTCCTGGACCAGCTTGCGCTCGGCGTCCGGGACGTAGAAGACCGGCTCGAGCTCCCTGTAGCGGCCCGATTCCTCGTTGTACGACCAGCCCACGCGGTGACGCATGAACTCGCGGAAGACGAAGATCGGGGCACTGATGAAGAAGGTCATGGAGTTGTGCTCGAACGGGCTGCCGTGGCGGTCGCGCATCAGGTAGTTGATGAGGCCCTTGGAACGCTCCGGGTCCTTCTGCAGCTCCTCCAGGGACTGCTCGCCGGCCGTGGAGACGCGAGCGGCCCACAGCACGTCGGAGTCGGCGGCGGAGTGCTTCACCAGCTCCACCGTCACGTCACTGCGGAAGCTGGGTTTCAGATCTGAAGCGGCGGTTTCGCTCACCGGGGGTCCTTCCAAACGTGCGTCCTGGGGCGCGCCCACTCTACGGCGCCCCTCGCGGGGCCCATGCCGACGCACGCGGTGCACGGAGTGTGCGAGGGGCGTCGCACAGCTGACGCACCGCCATGAATTTTTCCTAATGTCCCGAAATCCGGCACGGATTGGACGGCTCGTACGTCCTCACTAGAAGAACCCGCATCCACCCACCCCGAGGAGATTCACCCTGATGTTCCTCCGGCGCGAACCCGTCCCGTTCGCCTTCGTCTCCGAGGCCGACCGTTTCCGAAGCAACGTCACTCCGCCGCCCCGCGAGCGGCTGGGCAGGACGCAGCTGGCCGCCCGTACCCTGGTCGGACTGACCGTGGTTGCGGGGCTCGCCGGCTCACTGCTCTTCGGTATGCCCGCGCTGCAGCCGAGCAAGGTGCCAGAGAAGTCGCAGCAGTCGGAGGCGTCCCAGGGGCGGTAGCCTCACGGGCACAGCCCAACCGAACGTGCATGTGAGTGAGGTCCAGCCGTGCCCCTGCCTTTCCTGACGGCCGACGGCGTATCCGATGCGGACGACGACGGCGACGAAATCCTGGCCCATGCCGACCAGGACCGCTGGCGTCGGCCCTACCGGCCCGGCCCCTGGCGCGTGGGCATCGGCGCGCTGCTGCTCCTGCTGTCCGCCTTCATGCTGCTGGCCACGATGATCGTCGCCTTCGCGGGCGGTTCGGGCGGGGCCGTCATCTGCCTGATCGCCGCCCTCGCAGTCGTCGGCTCGGCGGTGCAGACCCTGCGCGTCGGCGTATGGGTGAGCCCGGCGGGGCTGCGGCGGGTGGGGTTCTTCGTGACCCGCACCACCGCCTGGAGCGAGATCGGTGAGCTCCGTACGGTGCAGCAGCCGGTGCGCTGGCTCGGGCTGCCGAGGACCGTGCAGGGGCAGGCACTGACGATGTCGGCGCCGGACGGCGCGGAGCCGCCCGTGCTGCTGACCGACCACAACGCCGACTTCCTGTCGCGGACCGAGGCCTTCGACCGGGCCGCCGACACGGTGGGGGCGTGGGCCGACGAGTACCGGCCCGTGGCCGCCTGACCGGCCCGAACCGCCACCGGAAGCCCGTGCAGGGATCAGACCTGTACGGGCTTCTTGTCGTGCAGGGAGATCGCCCGCTGCATCGCCTTGCGCGCCCGCGGGGTGTCCCGGGCGTCGTGGTAGGCGACGGCGAGCCGGAACCAGCTGCGCCAGTCCCCCGGCGCGTCCTCGGTCTCGGCCTTGCGGCGCGCGAAGACCTCGTCGGCGGAATCCCGCAGGATCCTCCCGTACTTGTCCCGCTCCAGCTCGTCCACGGGCAGTCCGCCCTCGGCCTCCAGCTCGGTCGCGAGGAGGTTGGCCCGCGTGACGAACCGGGTGTTCTGCCAGAGGAACCAGACACCGATGACCGGCAGGATCAGCACGGCCACCCCGAAGGTGACGGTGAGCAGGGTGCCGTGCCGGATCAGCATCAGGCCCCGGCTGCCGACCAGGACGAAGTAGACCACCAGGACGGCGGCCGTGATGAAGTACGTGATCTTCGCGCGCATCGTGAAATCAGTCCGGTCAGCCCAGGTCGAGGAAGTGTTCCAGGCCGAAGGTGAGGCCCGGGGTCAGCGTCACTCGGCGCGCACCGAGCAGGATGCCCGGCATGAAGCTGCTGTGGTGCAGGGAATCGTGACGGATGGTCAGGGTCTCGCCCTCGCCGCCGAGGAGCACCTCCTGGTGGGCCAGCAGGCCGCGCAGGCGGATGGCGTGCACCGGGACGCCGTCGACGTCCGCGCCGCGCGCGCCGTCGAGGGCGGTGGCGGTGGCGTCGGGCTGGGCTCCGAGGCCGGCCTCGGCGCGGGCGGCCGCGATGAGCTGCGCCGTACGGGTCGCCGTGCCGGAGGGGGCGTCGACCTTGTTCGGGTGGTGCAGCTCGACGACCTCGACGGACTCGAAGTAGCGGGCTGCCTGGGCGGCGAACTTCATGGTGAGGACGGCACCGATGGAGAAGTTCGGGGCGATGAGCACACCGGTCTGCGGCGAGCCGGCGAGCCAGGTGTTCAGCTGGGCGAGGCGGTCCTCGGTCCAGCCGGTGGTACCGACCACTCCGTGGATGCCGTGGCGGATGAGGAAGTCCAGGTTCCCCATCACCGACGCCGGGGTGGTCAGCTCGACCGCGACCTGGGCGCCGGCCTCGGCCAGCGTCTCCAGCTTGTCGTCGCGGCCGAGCGCCGCGACCAGTTCCATGTCCTCGGCGGCCTCGACCGCCTTGACCGCCTCGGCGCCGATCCGGCCCTTGGCTCCGAGGACTGCCACGCGCAGCTTGCTCATCTTGCTTCCTTACTTGCCGTACGGAACTAGGCGACCGCTTCGTCGAGACGGGCGGCCTGCTTCTCCTTCAGCGGGCCGATCACCGCGAGCGAGGGCCGCTGGGCGAGTACATCCTGTGCGACCGAGCGGACGTCGTCCGGGGTCACGGCCGCGATCCGGGCCAGCATGTCGTCGACCGACATCTGGTCGCCCCAGCACAGCTCGCTCTTGCCGATGCGGTTCATGATCGCGCCGGTGTCCTCCAGGCCGAGGACGGTGGACCCGGAGAGCTGGCCGATGGCCCGCTTGATCTCGTCGTCGGCCAGTCCGTCGGTCGCGACCTTGTCGAGCTCGTCGCGGCAGATCCGGAGCACGTCGTGCACCTGGTTGGGGCGGCAGCCCGCGTACACGCCGAACAGGCCGGTGTCTGCGAAGCCCGAGGTGTACGAGTACACGCTGTAGGCGAGGCCGCGCTTCTCCCGGACCTCCTGGAAGAGGCGCGAGGACATGCCGCCGCCGAGGGCGGTGTTCAGTACGCCGAGCGCCCAGCGGCGTTCGTCGGTACGGGCGAGGCCCGGCATGCCGAGGACCACGTGGGCCTGCTCGGTCTTGCGGTTCACCAGCTCGACGCGGCCGGAGGTGCGGATGCGCTTGGTGCCGGTGCGCGGGCCGATCGGTTCGGCGTCGGTGCGGGTCAGCGCACCGGCCTTCTCGAAGGCGGCGCGGACCTGGCGGACGACCTTGTTGTGGTCGACGTTGCCGGCGGCGGCCACGACCAGGTGCGTCGGGTCGTAGTGCTTCTTGTAGAAGCGGCGGATCCGCTCGGCGCCCAGCGCGTTGATCGTATCGACGGTGCCGAGGACCGGGCGCCCCAGCGGGGTGTCCCCGTACATGGTCTCCGCGAACAGGTCGTGCACGACGTCGCCCGGGTCGTCCTCGGTCATCGCGATCTCTTCGAGGATGACCCCGCGCTCGGCGTCGACGTCCTCCTCGCGGATCAGCGAGCCGGTGAGCATGTCGCAGACCACGTCGATGGCCAGCGGCAGGTCGGTGTCGAGCACCCGGGCGTAGTAGCAGGTGTACTCCTTCGCCGTGAAGGCGTTCATCTCTCCGCCGACCGCGTCGATCGCGGAGGAGATGTCGAGGGCACTGCGCTTGTGGGTGCCCTTGAAGAGGAGGTGCTCCAGGTAGTGCGTGGCGCCGTTCAGCGTGGGCGTCTCGTCACGGGAGCCGACGTGCGCCCAGATGCCGAAGGTGGCGGAGCGGACGGAGGGCAGCGTCTCGGTGACGATGCGCAGCCCGCCGGGCAGGACCGTGCGCCGGACGGTGCCGATGCCGTTGCTGCCCTTTAGGAGGGTTTGGGTACGGGCGACGGCCCGCCCCTCCGAAGAGGGGCGGGCCGTCACACGGGAACTACGCGACATCACTTGTCGGAGTCGTCCTTGTCAGCGTCGTCACCGGCGGTCTCGCCGTCGATCACGGGGACCAGCGAGAGCTTGCCGCGCTGGTCGATCTCGGCGATCTCGACCTGGACCTTGGTACCGACCGCGAGCACGTCCTCGACGTTCTCCACGCGCTTGCCACCGGCGAGCTTGCGGATCTGCGAGATGTGCAGCAGGCCGTCCTTGCCGGGCATGAGGGAGACGAAGGCACCGAAGGTGGTGGTCTTGACGACCGTACCCAGGTAGCGCTCGCCGACCTCGGGCATGGTCGGGTTGGCGATCGAGTTGATCGTGGCACGGGCGGCCTCGGCGGCCGGACCGTCGGAGGCACCGATGTAGATGGTGCCGTCGTCCTCGATCGTGATCTCGGCGCCGGTGTCCTCCTGGATCTGGTTGATCATCTTGCCCTTGGGCCCGATGACCTCACCGATCTTGTCCACCGGGATCTTGACGGTGATGATCCGCGGGGCGAAGGGGGACATGGCGTCCGGCGTGTCGATCGCTTCCATCATCACGTCGAGGATGTGGAGGCGGGCGTCGCGGGCCTGCTTGAGGGCCGCGGCCAGGACGGAGGCCGGGATGCCGTCCAGCTTGGTGTCCAGCTGGAGGGCGGTGACGAACTCCTTGGTGCCGGCGACCTTGAAGTCCATGTCGCCGAAGGCGTCCTCCGCACCGAGGATGTCGGTGAGGGCGACGTAGTGCGTCTTGCCGTCGATCTCCTGGGAGATCAGGCCCATGGCGATACCGGCGACGGGGGCCTTGAGGGGCACACCGGCGTTCAGCAGCGACATGGTGGAGGCGCAGACCGAGCCCATGGACGTCGAACCGTTGGAGCCGAGGGCCTCGGACACCTGACGGATCGCGTAGGGGAACTCCTCGCGGGTCGGGAGGACCGGCACGATCGCGCGCTCGGCGAGCGCGCCGTGGCCGATCTCGCGGCGCTTCGGCGAACCGACGCGGCCGGTCTCGCCGACCGAGTACGGCGGGAAGTTGTAGTTGTGCATGTAGCGCTTGCGGGTCACCGGGGAGAGGGTGTCCAGCTGCTGCTCCATGCGGAGCATGTTGAGGGTGGTGACGCCCAGGATCTGGGTCTCGCCACGCTCGAACAGCGCCGAGCCGTGCACGCGCGGGATGGCCTCGACCTCGGCGGCGAGGGTACGGATGTCCGTGATCCCGCGGCCGTCGATGCGGACCTTGTCCTTGATGACGCGCTCGCGCACCAGGGCCTTGGTCAGGCTGCGGTAGGCGGCGGAGATCTCCTTCTCGCGGCCTTCGAAGGCCGGGAGGAGCTTCTCGGCGGCGATCTCCTTGACGCGGTCCAGCTCGGCCTCGCGGTCCTGCTTGCCCGCGATGGTCAGCGCCTGGGAGAGCTCGCCCTTGACGGCGGCCGCGAGGGCCTCGTACACGTCGTCCTGGTAGTCCAGGAAGACCGGGAACTCGCCCTCGGGCTTGGCGGCCTTGGCGGCCAGGTCCGACTGGGCCTTGCAGAGGACCTTGATGAAGGGCTTCGCGGCGTCGAGACCGGCGGCCACGACCTCCTCGGTCGGCGCCTCGGCGCCGCCCTTGACGAGGGCGATGGTCTTCTCGGTGGCCTCGGCCTCGACCATCATGATCGCGACGTCGCCGTCCTCCAGGACGCGACCCGCGACGACCATGTCGAAGACGGCGTCCTCGAGCTCGGTGTGCGTCGGGAACGCGACCCACTGGCCGCGGATCAGCGCGACGCGGACGCCGCCGATCGGGCCGGAGAAGGGCAGACCGGCCAGCTGCGTGGACGCGGAGGCGGCGTTGATCGCCACGACGTCGTACAGGTGGTCGGGGTTGAGCGCCATGATCGTGGCGACGACCTGGATCTCGTTGCGCAGGCCCTTCTTGAAGGACGGGCGCAGCGGGCGGTCGATCAGGCGGCAGGTGAGGATCGCGTCCTCGGAGGGGCGGCCCTCACGGCGGAAGAAGGAGCCGGGGATCTTGCCGGCCGCGTACTGCCGCTCCTCGACGTCCACCGTCAGGGGGAAGAAGTCGAGCTGGTCCTTGGGCTTCTTCGACGCGGTGGTGGCGGACAGCACCATCGTGTCGTCGTCCAGGTAGGCAACGGCGGAGCCGGCGGCCTGGCGGGCCAGACGGCCCGTCTCGAAGCGGATGGTGCGGGTGCCGAAGGAACCGTTGTCAATGACGGCCTCGGCGTAGTGGGTCTCGTTCTCCACTAGCGTTTTCTCCATTTTCGTCGTCTCCGTCCGTCGCCCGTGTGGCGGTGGACGGTTGCGGAGAAGCGCTCCTGGCGTGCGGGCCGGTCTTCGATCGAAGCACCCGGTTCGTTGCCCCCTGGGGGCATTCCGGGTGCCACTACCGAGGACCGGCGGCGTGGGAGGGCGCTCCTCCTCTTCAGTTGTGCACGTCTCGTCGTCGGACGTACACGTGCGTCCGTTCCAGACTACAAAGGGTCCGGTCCGTCCCGCACGTACAGCAAAGGGAGCGGCCCCCGGATGTGGGAACCGCTCCCTTCACACGTCTTACTTGGCGCCGGCCGCACCGCGGCGGATGCCGAGGCGCTCGACCAGCGTACGGAAGCGCTGGATGTCCTTCTTGGCCAGGTACTGCAGCAGGCGGCGACGCTGGCCGACCAGGATCAGCAGACCACGACGGGAGTGGTGGTCGTGCTTGTGCGTCTTGAGGTGCTCGGTCAGGTCCGAGATGCGGCGGGAGAGCATCGCAACCTGGACCTCGGGGGAGCCGGTGTCGCCCTCCTTGGCACCGAACTCGGTGATGATCTGCTTCTTCGTAGCGGCGTCGAGCGGCACGCGTACTCCTCGTTTTAGGTCTTCGTTGCCACCGAGTGCCCCAGGTCTGAGTCTCTGGGGAGCTTCCGTTACTCGGGAGGCGGGGTCCGCTGAGCGCAGTCCACAGACCCTCTTGGCGAGGAATCCGGGGGACGCGTACACAAACGGCCGTCACACAGCGTACCAGGCTGCCGCTCCGTCGCGTCTCAGCTGGTGAGAGCCCTGGCGCGGGCGTATACGTCCAGAACGGCCAGGGTGAGCGGCACCAGGCCGAGCAGGACCGCCGCCTCGGTGAGGTCGAGCAGCCTTCCCCAGAAGGGTGACAGGCCCTTGCGGGGGATGACAAGCGCAATTCCCGCGAGGAGGGCCGCGCCGGCCGCGACGGCGGCCGTCAGCCAGATCGTACGGAGGTCCAGGCCGCTGCGGTCGTTCTCCAGGAGGAGGGCCTCGAGCAGGCCGGTCGGCGGGTGCAGGGACAGGCCCAGGATCAGCAGCGCGATGGCCGCGAGGCCCGCGGCCAGGGCGCAGACCACCTGGGAGGTGTACCGGAAGAGGCGGGCGCGCAGCAGCATGGCGAGGCCGGCGGTCAGCGCCAGCAGGCGGGCCCAGGTGTTGTCGGAGAAACCGAGGACGGCGGCGGCTGCGACGGTGACCGCGGCGCAGCCGCCGACCAGGCCGAGGAGCATCTCGTGGCCGCGGCGGGCCTGGGCGGCGATGGCCTCGGCGTCGAGCGGGGCGGCTGCCGGATCGTTGTGGTCGGAGCCGGAGTGCTCTCCGTAGGGCTCGGTCTCGTACCGGTCGGGGGTCCCTGCGTAGTCGACGTACTCGTCCGTGGCGCTCTGCGGGGCGGCGTAGCCGATGGGCAGGCGGGCGAAGCGGGCGGAGAGGCCGGGGAGGAAGGCGACGAGGCCGATGGCCACGGGGGCGCAGACGGCGGCGGTGTAGGTGGCGGAGGCCTCGGTGGCGATGGCCACGAAGGTGGCGATCGTTCCGGTGGCGGCGACGAAGGTGGCCGCGACGAAGGGGGCGTCACCGCTGGGAGTGAGCGCGACCAGGGCGACGGAGGCGATCAGGGCGCAGACGCAGCCGAGCAGGAACTGGAGGCGGCCGGGGCCGTGCCCGAGGGCCGGTCCGACGATCCCGGAGCCGGCGATCATCAGGTGCGGGAGGGCGCCGAGGCCGAGCGCGACGGCGGAGAGGCGGTCGCGGTAGACACGGGCGCGCACCCCGGCGACGGCGGTGAGCAGGACGCCGACGGCGCCCGCGATGACACCGGGCAGACCGTGCATGTCGTGGCGCAGCGGGTCGGCGTACCAGAGGACGAAGCCGAGCATGACGAGCAGCAGCGCGGCGCCGGCCAGGCCCGCGCCGCGCAGCATGTCGTCGCTCCAGCGGTGCCGGTCGCGGACGACGGCGGAGGCCACGGCGTCGGAGACGTCGTCGAACACGGCGGGCGGGAGGGACTCGGCGAAGGGGCGCAGGCTCAGCACCTCACCGTCGAGGACCTGCTGGCCGGCGAGCGTGCGGGCGCCGTCGAGGACGGTGCCGGAGCGTCGTACGAGGTGGAAACCGGTCGGGGCGCCGACGGGCTGGGTCTGGCCGGTGAGGCGCAGCAGCTCGGGGTAGACGTCGGCGACGGCGATGTCCTCGGGGAGGGCGACGTCGATGCGGCTGTCGGGGGCCACGACGGTGACCCTGCAGAAACCCGTCGTGCCGGCCGTACTCACCTGTGTGACCCCCCAATTCGGCGCCCGCACCGGCGGACGATTCGCGGATGCGCATGCTGCGCGCGTCACCCTACCGGGCTTATGAGCGACTGTCGGCAAGTAGGATCACCGTCGCGTGGGGGATACCCCCTTCGCGCCCGGGACTTGGGGGCGCCGGTTGCGACGTCCCGTCCGTTTTCGAGGGATTGATGCTCCGGTGAGCCAGATCGTCGTCAAACGCCCGCCGCGGTCCCTGCCGCCGGAGGTTCCGGCGGAGGAGCTGCGACTGGAGGCTCCGCCCGAACTTCCGCGCGGGCAGCAGGAGGGCATGCTGATGCAGCTCCTGCCGATGCTCGGCATGGGTTCCTCCGTCGTCTTCTTCTTCATGCCGGGCGCGGCTCCGTTCATGCGCATCATGGGTGTGCTGATGCTGGTGTCGACGGTGGCCATGGTGGTCGCGCAGCTGGTGCGCCACCGGCGTGGTACGCAGGGGCAAATGGCCGATGTGCGCCGGGACTACCTCAAGTACCTCGCGCAGACGCGTCGCCAGGTACGCAGGACCGCGCGGGCGCAGCGGGACGCGCAGCTGTATCTGCACCCGGCCCCGGAGCAGTTGTGGTCGGTGGTGGCGGAGGGTTCGCGGCTGTGGGAGCGGCGGGTCGGCGACCAGGACTTCGGGCAGGCGCGGCTGGGGCTGGGCGTGCAGCGCCTGGCGACGCCGCTGGTGGCGCCGGAGACCGCGCCGGTGGACGAGCTGGAGCCGCTGACCGCGGGCGCGATGCAGCGGTTCCTGAAGGTGCACTCCTCGCTGGACGGGCTGCCGGTGGCGCTGTCGATCCGGGCGTTCTACCACGTCACGGTGTCCGGGGAGCCGGATTCGGCGCGCAGTACCGCCCGGGCGATGGTGGCGCAGCTGGCGACGCTGCACTCCCCCGAGGACCTGGTGGTGGCCGTGGTGGCCGCGCCGGGTGCGGTGCCCTCGTGGGACTGGACGAAGTGGCTGCCGCACACGCAGGTCCCCGGTCAGGTCGACGGGGCGGGTACGAAGCGCCTGTTCGGCGATGACCTCGCCGAGCTGGAGGGGCTGCTGGCGAACCGGCTGGAGGGGCGGCCGCGGTTCAGCCGGGAGGTGTCCCCGGTGCTGGACCAGCCTCACCTGGTGGTCGTGCTGGACGGTGGCATGGTGCCGCCGGACTCGGTGTTCGCGGCCGCCGAGGGTTTGCAGGGCGTCACGATCGTGGAGGTGGTCGCGGGCGAGCTGGACGAGCCGCGCGGCGGGCTGTCGGTCGTGGTGCGGCCGGGCCGGCTGCGTCTGGAATCGGGCGCGGGCGTCGCGTACGAGGGCGTCCCGGACGCGTTGTCGCTGCCCGCGGCGGAGGCGCTGGCCCGTCAGTTGGCGCCGATGCGCACCGGCGGCGGGGACGACGACGAGCCGCTGCTGGCCAATCTGGACTTCACCGACCTGCTGAACCTGGGCGACGCCGCCGCGGTGGACGTCGCGCGGACCTGGCGGCCGAGGTCGGCCGGTGAGCGGCTGCGCGTGCCGATCGGTGTGGGCGAGGACGGCGCGCCGGTCATGCTGGACCTGAAGGAGGCCGCGCAGGAGGGCATGGGCCCGCACGGTCTGTGCGTGGGTGCGACCGGTTCCGGCAAGTCGGAGCTGCTGCGCACGCTGGTGCTGGGGCTGGCGGTGACGCACACCTCGGAGACCCTGAACTTCGTACTCGCCGACTTCAAGGGCGGTGCGACCTTCACGGGCATGGGGCAGATGCCGCACGTCGCGGCGGTCATCACCAACCTGGCGGACGACCTCACGCTCGTGGACCGCATGGGCGACTCGATCCGCGGTGAGCTGCAGCGCCGTCAGGAGCTGCTGCGTTCGGCCGGCAACTACGCGAACATCCACGACTACGAGAAGGCCCGCGCGGCCGGTGCCCCGCTGGAGCCGCTGGCCTCGCTGGTGCTGGTCATCGACGAGTTCAGCGAGCTGCTGACGGCGAAGCCCGACTTCATCGACATGTTCATCCAGATCGGCCGCATCGGCCGATCGCTGGGTGTGCACCTGCTGCTGGCCTCGCAGCGCCTGGAGGAGGGCAAGCTGCGCGGGCTGGACACGTACCTGTCGTACCGGATCGGTCTGCGGACCTTCTCGGCGGCGGAGTCGCGTACCGCGATCGGTGTGCCGGACGCCTACCACCTGCCGTCGGTGCCCGGTTCGGGCTATCTGAAGTTCGGCACGGACGAGATGACCCGCTTCAAGGCGGCGTACGTCTCGGGCACCTACCGCTCGGGCGGGCCGGACCTGTCGGTGGGGCAGTTCCCGGTGGAGCGGCGGCCCGCGCTGTTCACGGCGGCCCCGGTGCCGGTGGTGTACGCGGCTCCGGACCCGGCGTACCTGGCGGAGCAGTCGGCGCGCGGGGACGATGCGCTCGCGGACACGGTGCTGGACGTGATCGTGAGCCGGCTGGAGGGTCAGGGGGTGCCGGCGCACCAGGTGTGGCTGCCGCCGCTGGACCAGGCTCCGCCGCTGGACCAGCTGCTGCCGGCGCTGGCGCCGAGCGCGGAGCGCGGTCTGCACGCGGACGGGTACACGCGGCCCGGCGGGCTCGTCGTGCCGCTCGGCCTCATCGACAAGCCGTTCGAGCAGCGGCGCGAGGTGCTGTACCGGGACTTCTCGGGTGCGGCGGGCCACCTGATGGTGGTCGGCGGGCCCCAGTCGGGCAAGTCGACGCTGATGCGGACGCTGATCTCCTCGTTCGCCCTCACGCACACCCCGCGCGAGGTGCAGTTCTACGGGCTGGACTTCGGTGGCGGCAGTCTGTCGTCGGTCGCCGAGCTGCCGCATGTGGGCGGGATCGCCTCGCGCCTGGACCCGGAACGGGTCCGGCGCACGGTCGCGGAGGTGGGGGGCATCCTCAACCGCCGCGAGGAGTTCTTCCGCTCGAACAACATCGACTCGATCGGCACGTACCGGCGCCGGCGGGCGGCCGGTGACCTGCCGGGCGAGCCGTGGGGCGACGTGTTCCTGATCGTCGACGGCTGGGGCAACTTCCGGGGCGAGTACGACGGCCTGGAGCAGATCGTCACGGACATCGCCTCCCGCGGTCTGGGCTACGGCATCCACGTGGTGATCACCGCGGCCCGCTACATGGAGGTGCGGGCCGCGCTCAAGGACCAGATGCTCAGCCGGCTGGAGCTGCGGCTCGGCGACACCATGGACTCCGAGTTCGACCGCAAGGTCGCGGCGAACGTCCCCACGGGGATGCCGGGACGCGGCCAGGTGCCGGAGAGGCTGCACTTCCTGGGCGCGCTGCCGCGGATCGACGGCTCGCACGAGGCGGGCGACCTGTCCGAGGCCACGGCGGCCTTCGTGGAGTCCGTGAAGCAGAACTGGACGGGGCCGGCGGCTCCCGGCGTACGGCTGCTGCCGCGGCTGCTGCGCTCCGACCAGCTGCCCAAGGGCGGGGAGTACCCGGGCCGCGGGATCGCGATCGGCATCGACGAGACCGATCTGGAGCCGGTGTTCATCGACTTCGAGTCCGACCCCTTCCTCCTCGTCTTCGGCGAGAGCGAATCGGGCAAGACGAACCTGCTGCGGCTCATCGCCAAGCAGATCGCGGAGCGCTACACACCGGACCAGGCGCGCCTGGTGGTGGGCGACTACCGGCGCGGCCTGCTCGGGGCGCTGCCGGAGGAGCACCTGCTGGAGTACGCGCCGATGGTGAGTTCCCTGCAGATGCACATGGAGGCACTGGGCGGGGTGTTCTCGCGGCGCCAGCCGCCGGACGACGTCACGCCGCAGCAGCTGCGGGACCGCAGCTGGTGGACGGGCCCGGACGTGTTCATCATCATCGACGACTACGACCTGGTGTCGACCAGCCAGGGCAATCCGCTGGGGCCGCTGGTGGAGTACCTGCCCTTCGCCCGGGACACGGGTGTCCGCTTCATCATCGCGCGCAACTCTGCGGGTGCCTCGCGCTCGCTGTACGAGCCGTTCATGCAGCGGTTCAAGGAGCTCGGCGCTCAGGGCATCGTGCTGTCCGGCGACCCCTCCGAGGGCGATCTGGTCGGCAACGTGCGGCCGCGCCCGATGCCGCCGGGCCGGGCCTACTTCGCCTCCCGCAAGCGCGGTACGTCGCTGGTCCAGCTCGGCCGGATGCCGGGCGGCATGTGATCCCCTCCCCCGGGGCCGGCGGCGCCGCCCGGCTCCGGGGGATCGGGTGGAAAGCCGTCCCGGCCGTCGCCGCAGCCCCGATAATCGGTGGTGAAGACCGCGCCACCGAGGGAAAGGCCGCCCATGGGCACCCAGCAGGAGAAGGACGAGCTGTACGCGCTCGACATCAGCGGTGTGGAGTGGGAAGGGCCGCCCGGGACCAGCCCGGACGAGGAGCGGGTCGAGATCGCCCGGCTCCCCGAGGGCGCGGTGGCCATGCGGTCCTCGCTCGACCGGGACACGGTGCTGCGCTACACCGCGGCCGAGTGGGAGGCGTTCGTACTCGGAGCCAGGGACGGCGAGTTCGACCTCGACCGGCACGAGCCCTGAACGGGCCGGAGCACACGCCGAAGGGGCGCGCCCGGTGCGGGCGCGCCCCTTCGGCGTGTGCGGACCTGCGTGGTGTCCCCGGTCTCAGTAGGCCTCGGTGAACAGGCGCGAGGCCTTGATGTCGGTGGCGCGGTAGTCGCCCTTGCCGCGCTCGATGAGCTTGGCCATCTTCTCCAGCTCGGCGTTCATCACGTCGGCCTTGGCCTTGTACTTGGTCTGGAGGTTGACGTACTCGGTGTGCGCCTCACCGTCCCAGGTGTCCGTGACGACCTTCAGGGCCTGCTCCATATCGGCAAGGTCCTTGAGGATGTTCTTGGAGACGATGCGGATGCGGTCCGCCATCTGCTGAACGGTCTCGTACCGTACCCGGGTGTGCCCGTCGTTGTTGCCCGACATGTTCTCTCCTTACTCGCTGCGGCCGGCTGGAATGGCGGCGCGTTGTCAGACGTGCTCGAGGCCCGAGCGGGGGGTGGTGGCGGCGGGGGTCGGCTGGACCGCCTTGAAGGCGTCGAACACCTCTTGGTCCTGGGCGTTGCTGAGGTTCTTGGTCTGCGCGACCGCGTTGTACAGGACCCCGAGCAGCCGGCGGATCTCGTCGTGGCTGTCGTTGAGGGTCAGCTGGGCGGCACTGAAGCCGCCGGCACCCACACCGGTCCAGCCGGCGCTCACGGTGGCGAGGATGTCGGCCAG
Source organism: Streptomyces sp. NBC_00029 (assembly GCF_045160505.1). Taxonomy (NCBI): domain Bacteria; kingdom Bacillati; phylum Actinomycetota; class Actinomycetes; order Kitasatosporales; family Streptomycetaceae; genus Streptomyces; species Streptomyces sp. NBC_00029. The sequence goes on along the minus strand of NZ_CP108292.1, from coordinate 6,405,494 downwards.
CTCGCGAGCCTGCTTGGTGACGGCGTCGGCCGTCGTCTCGATCTTGTTCTTCGCCTGGACGACCGGATCGTCTGCAAGTCCGAAGGTGTTCGTGCTCATCGAAGCTCCTCACTTCTCAAATCGCCGGCAGAACCGGCGGATTGCGTGGCGGAGCGGATGGACGTGCCGGCGCGGTCGTGAGCCGCGCGACCCGGGTCGCCCCCCTCCGCTTCACGCGATCCCCCGATCACACTCGTGAAGCCTGGTGTCACTCTAGCCAGTTCACTGCAGGGCCCCAACACTGGCGGGACGCTTCCGTTGATGAACTGTGACCGTTCACTGCAAACGGCCCCGACGGTTGCGGGAGTCCCGAACGACCGTCGCCGTACCCGCGATGACGGCGATCAGGACCGCGCCGATGCCGAGAGCGTACGTGCCGAACCTCTCCTCGCGCTCCTGGGCGGTCTCGGTGAGGTGCAGGGCCGCCGCCTCGGGTGCGGCCGCCGGGGGCGGGCCGGGGTCGGGGACCGGGGCCCTGGGGGCCTGCTGGTCGTGGGTGAGTGCCCGCACCGGGTCGACGACACCCCAACCGACGTAGTCGTCACGCCCGTTGACGGCACGTTCGGCCGTGTTCTGGATCTGCCAGACGATCTGCTGCGCGGACCAGTCACCGTGCTCGGCGCGCAGCAGGGCGGCGACGCCGGCGACGTACGGCGCGGAGAAGCTGGTGCCGTTGTCGATGCACTGGCCGAAGCCCGGGACGGTGGAGACCATGTCGACACCGGGCGCCGCGACCCCGATGAAGTCGCCGGGCTGGGAGAACACGGCCCGCTCGTTGTTGCGGTCCGAGGCGCCCACGGCGAGCACTCCGGGGAAGGCCGCCGGGTAGGTCTTGCGCTTCTCGCCGCTCGTGCCGTCGTTGCCCGCCGAGGCCACCACCACGATGTTGGCGGCGAGGGCCTTCTGGACGGACTTGCCGAGCTCGGAGTCGGCGGTCAGCTGTGCGTCGGTGTCCTGGGAAATGTTGATCACCTGGGCGCCCTTGGCCACCGCGTGGTCGATGGCCTGGCTCAGGGACAGGGCGTTGCCCTTGCCCTGCCCGTCGTTCTGCCGGATCGGGATGATCGTGGCGTCGGGGGCCAGGCCGACGAAGCCGGTGCCCTCCTGGGGGCGCGCCGCGATCAGCCCGGCGACCTTGGTGCCGTGGCCGACGGTGTCGATCGTGCCGTCGCCGCCCTTGGGGTCGACGAAGTCCTTGCCGGCTCCCGTGTCGATGGCCGCGCTGAGCTGCGGGTTCGCCCGGTCCACGCCGGTGTCGATGACGGCGACGCGGATGCTCCTGCCGTTCTTGTCCTTGCCCCTGGTCTGCGCCCAGAGCTCGTCGAGGAGCAGCCGCTGGAGGGCCCAGGGGCGGTCCGCGATCTGCTTCTTCATCGGGAAGGTGCACTCCCCCGCGCCGTCGAGGCTCAGCTCGTCCGGGGCGTGCCGGTACGGGGTCTGCGCGTACGGGCTCTGCGGCGCGCCTGCTTCGGCCGCGGCGGCCGCTCCCGCGCCGACGAACGCCAGGGCGAGGCCGGCGGCGAGGGCTGCGGCCAGGGGCGTCCGCCCGGGCGCGTGGGTCCGGATCATCGGCGGCGTCCTCACGAACCCTGCGGCTGACGGGCGGAGTTGGTGTCCAGACGCGGCCCCTTGGAGAGGAACTCCGACCACGCGATCGGCACCATGGCCGGGTTGACGCCGCCGTAGCCGAGCCGGACCTGCGCCTGGCTGGCCTCGGGCCGCGCGTCCGCACCGGCCTTCGACTGGTCGGGGGCGCCGATCTTCGACTGTTCGGCGTCGCTGTCGCCGTTGGCCTGGACGGCGTACCGCAGGCCGGTGTCGGTGACCAGGAAGAGGGAGCCGCCGGCCGTGGTCTGCTTGCCCTGGACCTGGGTGTAGAGCAGGCCCGATCCCGGGGTGACGTACGCGCTCGTGCCGCTGGCGGTGATGTCGACGGGGAAGCCGGTACCCGCCCAGGTGCTCAGGGTCTGGTTGCCCTGGCCGTCGACCGAGCGAAGGACGCTGCACACGGTGTCGCGGTCGTCGGCCCCGTCAGTGCGTGTGCCGGCGGGCGGGGTCGTCCGGTTGATCCGTTCGGTTCTCTTCTGCGGCCACTTCACCGCGCTCGCGAACGGGGAGGCGTCGGGGTTGAGCGACTGGAGGTCGATCTCGCGGGCCTTGCCGTGCATGTTGAGGCCGTCCGTCGCGGGCGCCGAGATCAGCAGCCAGGCGACGAAGTCGGAGACCGGCGCCACCTTCCCGGGCAGCACCACGTAGTGCTGTGCGCCGGAGCCGGTCTGCGCCGTGAGCACCATCCCGACCTTGTTGTCGGCGGTGGTCAGCCCGCCCACCCCGGCGTCGGCGCCGACCTTGCCGGGGAGCGGCGGGAAGGACAGGTCGTCGCCGGAGTTGAGGGTCCCCAGCCATTCCGGGGAGACCGGCTGGGGCGTGGCGCCGGTGCCGACCATCGCATTGGTCATCGTCCCGGCCTCCGGGGTGCCCTCCGGGAACCTGTACTTCGTCCCGGCCGCGTCGACCAGGTAGCGCTCCTGGCCCGTGCCGGTGCTCTGCACGTACAGCGCCTGGGTGTCGGTGAGCCTGCGGGCGTCGTCCGTCCTGGCCGCCTCGCGGTCGGCGAGGACGAAGGTGGCGGTCTGCACGCCGCGGCCGTTGCCGCCCGGCTGCTGGCAGACGGCCCAGCGCTTGGCCCTGCCCGCGTCGTCCTTGGAGGGGAGCCGGTCGGGGGCGTACGGGATGCCGATGATGGGGCCGCGCGGCGGCCTGCCCGCGTCGAGGACCTTGTCCTCGACCTGGATCACCTTGAACTTCTTGGGATCCAGCAGGAGTCGGGCGGAGGCGAGGTTCAGCACGGGGTGCAGCCGGGTCTGGTCCTTGCCGCCCACCTTCGTCGTCAGGACCACGTAGCGGGTCGTCGAGTCCTTGCCGACGATGACCCGGGTCCCCGGTTCCGCCCAGCCCTTGGGCGCGGTCGGCTTGAACATGCCCCAGGCGCCGAATCCGGCGAGCACCAGGGCCCCCGCGATCAGCCCGGGAAGGACGGCGCGCAGCGGGCGCGGAGCGCCCTCCTCGGTACCGGTGGCGGACGGCTGGAGGAACGCGGCCACCGTGCGCCGCTTCGCAAAGGTGTACGCGTTGAGCTCATCACGTCGTGATGCCATGACCGCCTGCTTCTCCCCGCACGGCCCGGCCGGTGAGTACGGTCCCCGGGCCTCGATTGTCGGACCGGGCACCTACTATGCCTCTTGACGGACGGTATGCAGGGGCCGGGTAGGGTGAGGCTGCCGCTCAGCCCCTTCCCCACCGGGTCAATCAGGGCTTGTTGAGGTGTATTGGGGAGGTTCCGGCGGGCATGCGGCAGGTGTCGCGCAGCACCGGGACGCATGGGGTCGGGCCCCGGGAAGGGGAAGTGCGCGAGTGATGGCCACCGCGGCGGAACAGCACACCGGCGTGCCCGCACCGGCGCGCGGCGGGGTGACGCCGCATCCGAAGTCGAGCCCCGGGCGTTTCGGTCCGTTCCGACTGCAACAGCTCGTGCTGCTCCAAGTCGCCGCGGCCGCACTGCTGGTGGCCTGGGTGGTCGAACCGCTGCTGCTGGTTCCCGCCGGTGTCCTCGCGCTCGTCCTCGTGGTGCTCGCCGTCGTACGCCGCCACCAGCGCTCCCTGCCGGAGTGGATCGCCGGCGCGCTCGCGCTGCGTGCCCGCCGGCGCCGGGCCGCTTCCTTCGCCGTTCCCGCCGGTACCGAGCCGGGGCTCGCCCCGCTGGTCGAGGCCGATCCGGCGCTGCGCACCCTCACCTTCAGCGACCGTGACCGGCGTCCGGTCGGGATGATCGGTGACGGGACCTTCCTGACCACGGTCGTCCAGGTGGACACGGACGCCACCGCGCTGCGGCCCGACCGGGCCGCGCGCCCGCTGCCGTTGGCCGTCGTACGGGACATCCTCGAGGTGGACGGCATCCGGCTGGAGTCCGCGCAGCTCGTGCAGCACACCCAGCCGGCGCCCGCCCCGCACCTTCCCGCCCGGTCGATGGCGACGCGCAACTACGCGCCGCTGCAGGCCCGCACGGGCACCCCGGCGGTCCGACTGACGTGGATCGCGCTCAAGCTCGACCCGGAACTGTGCCCGGAGGCGGTCACCGCACGCGGTGGCGGGCTGGCCGGTGCGCAGCGGTGCCTGGTGCGTGCGGCCGACCAGCTGGCGAGCCGGCTGGCCGGGGCCGGCTTCACGGCCACCGTGCTGACCGAGCAGGAGCTCACGGCCGCGCTCGCCACGTCCTCGTGCGCCAACCCGATGGCGATCACCCAGGCCGGGCGCTCGACCAGCACCGGGCGCCGGACCGAGGAGACCCCGCGGACCTGGCGCTGCGACGACCGGCGCCACACGACGTACTGGATAGGCCGTTGGCCCCAGCTGGGCGGCGCCGGGGCGGCGGCGCTGCCGCAGTTCGTGGCGCTGCTGACCTCGCTGCCCGCGCTCGCGACGAACTTCAGTCTGACGATGGCCCCGGCGGAGCGTCAGGGTGTCACGCTGACCGGACACGTACGGGTGACGGGGCGCAGCGACGAGGAACTCGTGTCGGCACGGCGTGAGTTGGAGAGGACGGCACGGGGTGTGAAGACCGGGCTGGTCCGGCTCGACCGTGAACAGGTGCCGGGACTGCTGGCTTCGCTGCCGCTGGGAGGGGCGCGATGAGGGGCGGTTTCGGGCTGGTCGGCCCGCGCCGGGAGCGGCACGTGGTTCCCGCCGCGGACCTGGACCTGCTGGCGCTGCCCGTCGGGGACGACGGCGTCGTCATAGGCGTGGACGCCGAGGGACGGTCGGCGGTGCTCGGCATCAACCGGCCGACACCGTACGAGGTGACGCTGATCGGCGGCCTGTGGACGGCCCAGGTACTGGCGCTGCGCACGGCGGCCACGGGTGCGCGCGTGGCGGTGGAGACCGGGCGCGGGCAGGTGTGGTCCGGGCTGGCCCAGGCCGCGGGCGGCGGGCAGCAGTGCGTAACCCTGCACGAGGTGGGCCGGATCCCGCCGCAGGGCGCTTCGGCGGGCAGCCCGGTGCTGGTGATCCGCGACTGCGGGATGCGGCCGCCGCGCGGGCGCGTGGTGGCCGGGCCGTGGCAGTCGGTGCTGACCCTGCTGCCGTACCTGAGCCCGACGGCGCCGCGGTTGTTGCAGCAGGCGTCGCTGGTGGGAGTGCAGCGCGTGTCCCCGGACGAGGCGCAGCAGATCGGCCGCCTGATGCGGCTCCCCCGGCAGGCGGTGGATTCGCTGCCGACGCTGGGCGACGGGGTGACCCTGTGGTGCACGCCGCGGGACCGGCAGTTCGTGATGACCCAGGGGACGGACGCCGAGACGGGCCTGCTGGGCGGGCCCCGGCGCATCGACTGACCCGGTGGCCCCCTGAGGGGGGCGGACAGTGTTGCAGAGGCGCGATTAGGCTGGTGTCCGGGCGCGGCGAGGTGGGCGCCGGACCAGTGTTCGACAGATCAGGAGGACCAGTGAGCGGCGATCGGAACGAGAGGCGCGGCGGGACGTGGGACGTCCCGACGGACGATCAGTCCGACGCGGAGCCCGAGATGACGGGCGAGTTCACCATCGACTACACCCCGCCCGCGTGGTACATGCAGGGCGGGACCCCGGCTGCGCAGGTGCCGGGACTTCCCGAGGGCAGCGGCTTCGAGCCGCACCGGCCTTCGGAGCTGGAATCGCCCTCGACGATGCGGATCGCTCCGCCCGCTCCGCGGACGCCGTCCGACGGTGCGGGCCTGCCGGCTCCGCTGTCGCCCGCTCCCGAGGCTCCTGCCGAAGCGGCCCCGGCGGCCTACCAGGCCCCCGCGCTGCCGTACCCGGCCCCTGCCCCGGTCGAGTCCGAGGCACCGGCACCGGCACCGGCACCGATCGAGGTACCGGCGCTGATCTCGGCTCCGGCTCCGGTCGAGGACGCGCCGCCCGCGCCGTTCTCGGTCCCGGTGTCCGTCCCGGTCGCCGACGTGCCCGCGCCCGCGGCCCCGGTCGAGGAAGCCACCGCCCCGGAGCCGGCCCCGGCCGATGCCCCGCCCGCAACGTCGTTCCCGGCCCTGCCGCCCGTCGACGAGGTCACGCCGTACCCGGCCCTGCCGTCGGCGCCCGTAGCGGAGGCTGCGCCCGCGCTCCGGGCCGGACCGCAGGACACTCCTGCCGAGGGAGTTCCCGCGCTGCCGCCCGCCGAGCAGGCCCCGGCAACGCCGGTCGGCCCGGCGGACGCGCCGCCGGCGTTCCCGGAGCCCCCGTTCGGGGGACCTGCCGGTGAACTGCCCGCGCCGCAGCCCGCGTTCGGGACTCCGGACGACTACTCCTTCCCGCCGCCGGCTCCCGCGCCGCCGCAGCAGCCGCAGCAGCCGCAGCAGCCGCAGGCTCAGCAGTCCATGCCGCAGCAGCCGCAGGCGCCCCAGCCGCAGCAGTACGACCCCCGCGCCGCCGGGCAGTGGTCCGCCGGGCCCGGGCAGCAGCCCCCGCAGCAGCAACACCAGCCTCAGCACCAGCCGCAGGCGCCCCAGCCGCACGACCCGCGCTACTCGGCCGGCCAGACCGGCGGCGGGGCACCCCTCGGCTACACGGCGGCCGTCGAGCTGTCGTCCGACCGCCTGCTGCGCAACAAGCAGAAGCCGAAGAACAACAACAACGGCGGCGGCGGCCTGTTCCGCTTCGGCGGCAAGGCGGCCGAAGCGGAGCGCCAGCGCAAGCTGGAGCTGATCCGCACCCCGGTCATGTCCTGCTACCGCATCGCCGTCATCAGCCTCAAGGGCGGCGTCGGCAAGACCACGACCACCACCGCCCTCGGCGCCACCCTCGCCACCGAGCGTCAGGACAAGATCCTGGCCATCGACGCGAACCCCGACGCCGGTACCCTCGGCCGCCGTGTCCGCCGCGAGACCGGTGCCACCATCCGGGACCTGGTCCAGGCGATCCCGTACCTGCACTCGTACATGGACATCCGCCGGTTCACCTCCCAGGCGCCCTCCGGTCTGGAGATCATCGCCAACGACGTGGACCCGGCCGTCTCGACGACCTTCAACGACGAGGACTACCGCCGCGTCATCGAGACGCTGGGCCGCCAGTACCCGATCATCCTCACCGACTCCGGCACCGGTCTCCTCTACTCCGCCATGCGCGGCGTCCTGGACCTGGCCGATCAGCTGATCATCATCTCGACCCCGTCCGTGGACGGCGCCAGCAGCGCCAGCACCACCCTCGACTGGCTCTCCGCCCACGGGTACGCGGACCTGGTCTCGCGCTCGCTCACCGTCATCTCGGGTGTTCGCGAGACCGCCAAGATGATCAAGATCGAGGACATCGTGCAGCACTTCGAGACCCGCTGCCGCGGTGTCGTCGTGGTGCCCTTCGACGAGCACCTGGCGGCCGGCGCCGAGGTCGACCTCGACATGATGCGCCCCAAGACCCGCGAGGCGTACTTCAACCTCTCCGCCCTCGTGGCCGAGGACTTCCTCCGGGCCCAGCAGCAGGCCCCGCAGGGTCACTGGGGCGCGCCCCAGCAGCCCCAGGGTCCCCAGCCGCCCTACCAGCAGCAGCCGCCCCAGCAGCAGCCGCCGTACGGACAGCCCCAGGGCCAGCCCCCGTACCAGCAGCCGCCGCAGCCCTACGGGCAGCCGTACCCGCAGCCCGGCCAGCCCTGGCAGCAGCCCCAGGCCCCGCAGCAGCAGCCGCCCCAGCCCCAGCAGCCCCCGCGCGACCCGCGCCTGGGCTGACGCCGGCAACGAGGAAGGGCCCGTACCACCCCGGGGTGGTACGGGCCCTTCTTGTTCGTCCCTCCAGGCCGGCTCTTACGGGACTTGCTCCCCCAGCTACCGCCGGGAGGTGCCCCCGGGCCCGCGCTGCCCGGCAAGATCCGTAAGAGACGACCTAGCGCTTCGCGTCGTACGCGTCCGTCAGCACCCGCGCCCGCTTCACATCGTCGGCGATCGCTTCCAGCAGCCCGTCCAGCGATTCGAACTTCGCCATGCCCCGCACGTACGCGAGGAAGTCGACGGCCACGTGCATCCCGTACAGGTCCAGCCCCACGCGGTCGATCGCGTACGCCTCCACGGTCCGCTCGGTCGCGTCGAACTGCACGTTCGTCCCCACCGAGATGGCCGCGGGCATCCGCTCGCCGTCTGCCGTCAGCCAGCCCGCATAGACCCCGTCGGCCGGGATCGCGGTGTGCGGCTGCGTCTCCACGTTCGCGGTCGGGTAGCCGAGTTCGCGCCCGCGCTGCGCACCGCGCACCACCACGCCCTCGACCCGGTGCGGACGCCCCAGGATCTCCGCGGCGCCGTCCATGTCGCCCTCGGCGACCAGCCGGCGCGCCAGCGTCGAGGAGAACGGCACGCCGCCGCCCGCCTCGCCCCGCTCGACCAGGTCCACGACGTCGACCTCGTAGTCGTAGGTGGAGCCCAGCTCGCGCAGGAAGTCGACGTTTCCGGCGGCTCGGTGGCCGAAGCGGAAGTTCGGGCCCTCGATGACGGCCTTCGCGTGCAGCTTGTCGACGAGGACCTTCACGATGAAGTCGGCCGGGGACAGCTGGGAGAACTCCGCCGTGAACGGCAGGATCAGCAGCGCGTCCACGCCCAGCCCGGCCATCAGGTCGGCGCGCCGGTCGTAGGGGGCCAGGATCGGCGGGTGGCTGCCGGGGCGGACCACCTCGCTCGGGTGGGGGTCGAAGGTGACCACGACGGACGGGATGCCGAGCTCACGCGCCGTGGCCACCGCCCGTCCGATGATCAGCTGATGTCCCCGGTGCACGCCGTCGTAGGAGCCGATGGTGACGACGCTGCGTCCCCAGTCCTGGGGGATGTCCTCCAAGCCACGCCAGCGCTGCACTGTGACCGCTCCTCGCCCGAACCCGTTTAGTCCTTGAACTGATTGCCGATTGCAGGTCTAAGACTGCCATGCCCGTGGCCGGTGCCCCGCATCGGCATCTGACTGGATCGGCCACCGTGTCTGGCGTCACGTCACATCCGCGGCCGCCCTGCTGAGGGTCTCCACCGTCCGCCGGGCGCTCGGCCCCAGCAGGGCCGCGGACTCCGCGCCCGAGGTCGCCAGCCAGCCGGCCACCAGCGCCCCGAAGGCCGGTTCCGCCCGGGCCAGCTCCACCGTCCGCCGCTCGAAGACCGCCGGCCCGCCCGGGGCCCGCAGCAACTGCCTCCCGGTGCGCCGCAGCAGCTCCCTCGTACGGTCCTCCGGGCGCCCGGAGGTCCCGGCCGCGACGGCCCCGAGGAACACGTCGAGCACCTGGGGATCGGCCTCCTCGCGCAGCAGGGTGTCGGCCAGCTCCCCGCGCAGCGGGTGGGAGCCTTCCCCGCCCGGCGCGGCCAGGACGACGGCCAGTTCGGCGCGCACCACGGCCGGGGCGCCCAGGAGCAGGTCCAGGACCAGCGGCCGCACCACCGAGGCGGCGGCCGGGCCCTGGTCGAGCCGCCGGTCCACGAAGAAGGCGGCGTGCGGTGCGTCCCCGGGGCGCCGCGCGAGGTGCTCCCGTACGAGGTCGGCCGCGCGGCGGGCCAGTCCGGGTGTGGTCAGCGCGGCCAGGGCCCGCACCACCTCCCCGTCGGCCCGGGCCCGCAGGGCGGCGAACACCTCGTCCGGGTCGGGCAGCACGGGCAGGGCCGCGACCAGCGCCTCCGCGGGCAGCCGGGAGCCGGCCCCGGGATCGCGGAAGCAGGCGAGGGCGTCGGGCAGGTAGCGGCCGCGCACCTGCGGGTCGCGGAGCAGGATCGCCAGCGCGCTGCCGTGCAGGGTGGCATCGGCGGGGCGGGCGAGCAGCGCCTGCGCGGCGTGGCGCAGCAGCTCGCGGTCGGCGGGGGTGCGCACGTGCGGGGCGGTGGCGAGTCCGTAGGCGGCGGCCGCGACCCGCCGCCCGGGCCGTTCGTCGTGCGCCCAGCGGCCGACGGCCCGGCAGAGCGCGGAGGGCTCCTCCTCGGCGAGTACGGCGAGCAGCTCGTCGGCACGCGGGTGCGCGGCGGTGACGAGCGCCTCGGTGAGGTCGTCCACGGCGAGGCCGCGGTGGGTGTGCAGCAGGGCCTGGGCGGCGGTGGCGACGGTGGCTCCGGGACGGCCGCGCAGCCGGCGGCCGTCGGTGAACCAGGCGCAGAGCAGCGGCTGCGCGCGCTGCGGGTCCCGGGCGAGGCGGCGGGCCGCCGCGTCGAGGTAGCGGTCGCCGGGCACCGCCTCGGCGGGGTCGGCGGGCAGCAGACGGCGCAGCAGGTCGAGGCGGTCGGGCTCGGGAAGCCGGAGCCGGTTCCAGAACCAGCCGCCGAACTCCCCCGGGCCGGCGCGGGTCACGTGCTCGGCGAGGGCGTGCAGGACGGGGAGGTGGGGCCGGGCGTCGGGGGCCCGCAGCAGGGTCTCGCGCAGCAGCCGGGCGGCCCACCAGGCGTTGTCCGGGCCGGCCGCCCCGGGTTCCTCGGCGAGGCGGTTGAGGCGGTGGACCAGCCCGGTGAGCTCCTTGCGCAGCTGGTCGGGGGCCAGTCGGCGCAGGGCCTGGAGGACCGGTCCGATCCGGTGCCGCGGCACGGGCAGACCCGGTTCCGCGGGGCCGTGGACGAGGAGGCCGAGGGCTGTCGGGACGTCCAGGTGGCCGGCCTGGATCCAGTCGGACAGCTCCTCGTGGGCGAACCGGTAGCCGGGCCCGGCGGGCACCAGCAGTCCCTCGGTGAGCACGGCGGAGGCCCAGCCGGTGCGCCACGGGAACAGCTCCTCGAAAGAGGCCCGGTCCAGCTGCCCCTGCCCCGGTCCCAGGGCGCGCCGCGCGGCCTCGTGCACCCGGCCGGCCACGCGCGCCGCGAGCCGCCTGACCCCGGGGCCGTGCACCCGGGCGCCCCCGGCGTCGGCGCAGGCCGCGGCGATGCGGACGGCCGCGCGCAGGCACAGCAGGTCCAGGTGCGCGGCGAAGACCTCGTCGCGGCCGGGGCGGCCCGTGGTGACCTCGGCGGCACGGATCCCGGCGAGCAGGCGCAGGGTGAGCGGGTGCCGGGAGTCGGCCTCCCGGACGGCGTCGGCGGGGATGCCGAGGCGGGCCCGGGCGGTCTCGGCCTCGGCGGCGGTGAGGTCCGCCAGCGGGAGGGCGGGCGGCAGGCGCCGGGCGGGGCGGGCCGGGGTGTGCAGTGCTCCGGGCGGGTAGAGGGCGCCGGCCCGCTCCCAGTATTCGGGCCGGGCGGCGACGACCAGCCGGGCCCCGGTGCCGTGCAGCCACTCGGCGGTGGCGGTGGTCCAGGGGCCGAGGCGGTGCGCGAGCTCCGGCGGCATCTCCTCGGGGGCGTCGAGCACGACGAGCAGGCGGCGGCCGGCGCGGGCGACGACGTGCGCAAGGTGCGCCGCGGCTCCCGCCGGGGCAGCGGCTTCCTCGGCGGGACCGGTACCGCCGGCGCCCGGCTCCGGCCCACCGCCCCGCGCGTCGGGCGGGGTTACACCGAGGCCCGGCTCCGGCCGACTGCGCCGCTCGGCGGGACCGGTACCGCCGGGGCCCGGCTCCGGCCGGCCGCCCCGCGCGTCGGGCGGGGTTCCACCGGGGTCGGGCGTGCTCCGGGGCGTCTCCTCGGGCGCCGGACGTGTCGGCGGGTCGCAGGGTGCGGCGGCGAGGCGTTCGGCGTCCTGCGGGGACCGCCCTGCCACGCTCCGGGCCCCGTCGGAACCGGCGGCCGGGCCGACGGCACCCCGCGAAGCCGTCCCGGCGGCTTCGACGATCCGCGCCGCTTCCGTCAGGGCCCGCGTGGCTGCGTCGGCCAGGGAAGTGTCGGTGCCGTGCAGGTCCGCGCCGCGCAGCCACAGGGTCGGCGCCGGGCAGGCGCCCCGCGCACGGCGCACGGCCAGGGCTGCCAGTTCCGTGGTGCGGCCCGTGCCCGGGTCCCCGACCAGGCCGAGGACCGGGCGGTCCCCGGTGGTGAAGGCGGTGAGTTCGGCGGCGATGCCCGGGCGCTCCACGGGTTCTGGGCCGTCCGACGAGAGGGGGGCGCCGAGCGTGGTCGCGGTCAGTTCCAGCGCTCCGGCGAGGTTCAGGTCGCAGCCGTGGCCGGGGACGGTCGCGGCGTTGCGCTCCAGGAGGGCGGCCAGCGGGCCGTCGGGGTCGGCTTCCGCCGCGGCGCGCAGGGCCACCGCGAAGCCACCGGAGCGGTGTTCCGCACGCAGAGCGGTGCCCAGGACCGCGAGCACCGCTCCGGTCCCCGCGTCGAGGACGGGGCCGCCGCAGGCCTCCCCGCCCAGCCGCAGCGCGTCCCGCCCGTCGGTGCCGATCGCCAGCTCCACGGCCACGCCCGCCGGCACCGGGTGGTGCCGGTCCACCGCCGGGTACGTGACCGCGGCGCCGCCCAGCACCCGCGCCTGCCGCCATCCCCGCGCGGGCAGCCGTACGTAGGTCCCCGGATCGATCGCCTCGCGCTGCGCCACCGGCAGCGGCCGCACTCCGAGCCCGTCCGTGCGCACGAGGGCCAGCCCGAGGCCGGGCAGCGCGGTCACGTCGGCGGCCTCGGCCAGCCAGCTCCGCCCGGCGGGTCCCGGCGCGTGCAGCACCACCCGGGGCAGGCCGTCGACGGCCTCGTGACTGGTGACCACCGTCCCGCGGTCGTCGGCGACGAATCCGCTGCCGCGCGCCCGCCCGGCGGGATCGCAGATGGTGACGAGTTCTGCCATGGCCGCACCACTCCCCGCACCGCTCCCCCGCAACGCTCCGTGCTCACGAAGGTAGGCAGGTGAAGATCAGCAGGAAAAGCACGCGTGGCGAAAGCGCCCCCTTACGCTCCCTCGGTCACTCCGAGCGCCTGCTCGGACGGGTGAATACAGGGGTCCGGGTGGATAGAGACCTACCCGAGGGGGGTCGTGGAGCGGTGAGCGGCAGTCCATGTGCGCTCACCGCTCCACGTCAACACCCGATCGTCAGACGAAGACCGCGAGGGACTTCGCCTTTCCGTTCTTGTTCTCGACGAGCCCGAGCAGTTGGCCCTCGGGGCCGAAGACCGCGACCGTGCGGCCGGCCTCGTACTCCTGCGGCATATCGATCCGCACGCCGTTGGCGAGCAGCGAGGCCCGCCGGGCGTCCAGGTCCCAGCGCGGGAAGGCCGCGGCGGCCGCCTCGCCGATGGGCATGACCGTCAGCTCCTCCTGGAGCTGGTCCAGGGTGCGCGCCTTGTCGAGCTTGTACGGTCCCACCCGCGTGCGTCGCAGCGCGGTCAGGTGCCCGCCGACGCCGAGGTCGGCGCCCAGGTCACGGGCGAGTGCGCGGATGTACGTACCGCTGGAGCAGACGACGGAGACGACGAGGTCGACGACCTTCGTACCGTCCTCGGCCTCGGCCTCGCGCATGTCGTACACCTGGAACGACGAGATGGTGACCGGCCGGGCCGGGATCTCGAATTCCTCGCCGTCGCGGGCGCGCTTGTAGGAGCGCACGCCCTTGATCTTGATGGCACTGACCTTGGACGGGACCTGCATGATCTCGCCGGACAGCTTGGCGATGCCCGCGTCCACGGCCTCCCGGGTGACCCCGGTGGCGTCCGTGGACGAGGTGATCTCGCCCTCGGCGTCGTCCGTCAGGGTGTCCTGGCCCAGGCGGATCGTGCCGAGGTACTCCTTCTCCGTGAGCGCGAGGTGGCCGAGGAGCTTGGTGGCCTTCTCGACGCCCAGGACCAGCACGCCCGTCGCCATCGGGTCGAGCGTGCCGGCGTGGCCGACGCGACGGGTCTTGGCGATCCCGCGCATCTTGGCGACCACGTCGTGCGAAGTGAAGCCTGACGGCTTGTCGACGATGACAAGGCCTCCCCCGGGCTCCGCCCGGGAGGTGCCCCCAGGCGTCTTCTGTCCTGCGTTGGTGCTCATTCCGCGGCTGCGTCCTCGTCGTCGTCCTCGCCCGGCTTCTTGTACGGGTCGGCGTCGCCGGCGTACTTCGCACCGGAGGAGACCTCCCGCACCTGGGCGTCGGAGGAACGCGCCTTGTCGAGGAGGTCCTCGATGGTCTTGGCGTTCTCCGGGAGGGCGTCCGCGACGAAGGTCAGGGTGGGCGTGAACTTGGTGCCCGCCGCCCGGCCGACCGCGGAGCGCAGCACGCCCTTGGCGCTCTCCAGGCCCGCTGCCGCGCTGGCCCGGTCCTCGTCGTCGCCGTAGACCGTGTAGAAGACCGTGGCCTCCCGCAGGTCGCCGGTGACGCGGGTGTCCGTGATGGTCACGTGCGTCCCGAGGCGGGGGTCCTTGACTCCGCGCAGGAGCTTCTCGGCCACCACCTCCCGGATGAGGTCCGCCAGCTTCTTCGCCCGCGCATTGTCGGCCACTGGTCCGTCTCCTTCTTCTGTCTTGCAGACAAGCTATAAGTCAGTCTTCATCACCGTGGAGGCGCCGTCGTACGGACAGCAGCTCCACCTCGGGACGTGCCGCGACCAGCCGCTCGCAGCGGTCCAGTACGTCCGAGAGGAACCCCGCGTCCCCGCTGACCAGGGCGACTCCTATCCGCGCCCGGCGGTGGAGGTCCTGGTCGCCCACCTCGGCCGCGCTCACGGAGAACTTCCTCTGGAGCTCGGCGACGATGGGTCGGACGACGGAGCGTTTCTCCTTCAGCGAGTGGACGTCGCCGAGGAGCAGGTCGAAGGACAGAGTCCCCACGTACATGCAGTTCCGGATATCCCGCCGGTGCGGGTTCGGTGGCCTGCCGGGCCGTCACCCGGCAGGATCACCCGGCGCTCGCGCGGCCGGGTCACCAGAACCGTACACGCAACGGCCGGGGCCGATCGACGGATATTCCGCCGACCGGCCCCGGTGTTACGAGCTACGACACGTGCGATGTGCTTCGCGCTTACGCGCGGGGCTTCTCGCGCATCTCGTACGTCGCGATGACGTCGTCGATCTTGATGTCGTTGAAGGAACCGAGGTTGATACCACCCTCGAAGCCCTCGCGGATCTCGGTGACGTCGTCCTTGAAGCGGCGCAGACCGGAGATGGTGAGGTTCTCGGCGACGACCTTGCCGTCGCGCAGGAGCCGCGCCTTGGTGTTGCGCTTGACCTCGCCCGACCGGATGAGGACACCGGCGATGTTGCCCAGCTTGGACGAGCGGAAGATCTCGCGGACCTCCGCCGTACCGAGCTCGACCTCTTCGTACTCCGGCTTGAGGAGACCCTTCAGGGCCGCCTCGATCTCCTCGATGGCCTGGTAGATCACCGAGTAGTAGCGGACGTCGACGCCCTCGCGGTCCGCCATCTGCGCGGCACGGCCGGCCGCACGGACGTTGTAACCGATGACGATGGCGTCGGAGCCCATCGCCAGCGAGATGTCGGACTCGGTGACCGCACCCACACCGCGGTGCAGGACCCGGATGTCGACCTCTTCACCGACGTCGAGCTGGAGCAGCGAGGACTCGAGAGCCTCGACCGCACCGGACGCGTCGCCCTTGATGATGAGGTTGAGTTCCTGGACCAGACCGGCCTTGAGCACGGAGTCGAGGTCCTCGAGGGACACACGACGGACGCGCTTGGCGAAGTTGGCGTTGCGCTCACGCGCAGCACGCTTCTCGGCGATCTGACGGGCCGTACGGTCCTCGTCGACGACGAGGAAGTTGTCGCCGGCGCCGGGGACGTTGGTGAGACCCAGGACCAGGACGGGGGTCGACGGACCCGCTTCCTCGACGTTGTTGCCCTTGTCGTCGAGCATGGCGCGCACGCGGCCGTAGGCGTCGCCCACGACCATCGTGTCGCCGACGCGGAGGGTACCGCGCTGGACGAGGACGGTGGCAACGGCACCGCGGCCGCGGTCGAGGTGGGACTCGATCGCAATACCCTGAGCGTCCTGCTCCGGGTTGGCGCGGAGGTCGAGCGAGGCGTCGGCGGTGAGGACGACGGCCTCGAGCAGGGAGTCGATGTGCAGACCCTGCTTGGCGGAGATGTCGACGAACATCGTGTCGCCGCCGTACTCCTCGGCGACCAGACCGAACTCGGTGAGCTGACCGCGCACCTTGACCGGGTCGGCACCCTCGACGTCGATCTTGTTGACCGCGACGACGATCGGGACGCCGGCGGCCTTGGCGTGGTTGAGCGCCTCGATCGTCTGCGGCATGACGCCGTCGTTGGCCGCGACCACGAGGATCGCGATGTCGGTCGACTTCGCACCACGGGCACGCATGGCGGTGAACGCCTCGTGACCCGGGGTGTCGATGAAGGTGATCTTGCGCTCTTCTTCGTTGACCTCGGTGGAGACCTGGTACGCACCGATGTGCTGCGTGATGCCACCGGCCTCGCCCGCAACGACGTTCGTCTTGCGGATGGCGTCGAGCAGTCGGGTCTTACCGTGGTCGACGTGACCCATGACGGTCACGACCGGCGGACGCGGCATGAGGTATTCCTCGCCGCCCTCGTCCTCGCCGAACTCGATGTCGAAGCCCTCGAGGAGCTCGCGGTCCTCTTCCTCCGGGCTGACGATCTGGACGACGTAGTTCATCTCGCCGGCCAGCATCTCGAGCGTCTCGTCGGAGACGGACTGCGTGGCAGTGACCATCTCGCCGAGGTTCATCATCACGGCGACGAGCGACGCCGGGTTGGCGTTGATCTTCTCCGCGAAGTCGGTGAGGGAGGCACCGCGCGACAGGCGCACGGTCTCGCCGCCACCGCGCGGCAGCATCACGCCGCCGACGGACGGGGCCTGCATGGCCTCGTACTCCTGGCGCCTCTGACGCTTGGACTTGCGACCACGACGGGCCGGACCACCGGGACGGCCGAAGGCGCCCTGCGTGCCACCACGGGCACCGGGACCACCGGGACGACCACCGAAGCCGGGACGACCGCCGCCACCGGCACCGGCCGGACCGCCGCCGAAGCCGCCGCCACCGGGACGCGGGCCGCCGAAGCCGCCACCGCCGCCGGGACGCGAGCCCGGACCGGCCGGACGACCGGCGAAGCCGCCGCCCGCGGGACGACCGGCACCGCCGGGACGACCTGCGCCGCCCGCACCGGGACCACGGCCACCGGGGCCGCCACCGGGACGGGGACCGGGACCACCGGCAGCGGGACGCTGCGGCATCATGCCCGGGTTCGGACGGTTACCACCGGGAGCACCACCGGGACGCGGGGCGCCGCCCTGCGGACGGGGCATGCCGCCCGGGGTGGGACGACCTGCACCGGGACCCTGCGGACGCGGAGCGCCGCCGGGGCCGCCCTGCGGGCGGGGAGCACCCTGGCCGCCACCGGCGCCGGGGGCACCGGGACGGGGCGCGCCGGCCGGACGGGGCGCCTGCGGGCGCGCCATGCCGGTGGAGCCGCCGGAGGTGAAGGGGTTGTTGCCCGGACGGGGACCCGCCGGACGGGCACCCTGCGGACGCGGCGCCTGGGAGCCGGGGGCTCCGGCGGGACGCTGCGACTGGGCGCCGGGGGTGGCGCCGGCCGGACGCGGGGCGCCGGGACGGGCGCCGGCCTGGCCACCCTGACCCTGAGCCGGACGCTGCTGCGCCGGACGGGGGCCGGGAGCCGCGGCGGGACGCTCGGTGCGCGCCGGGGCGGCCGGGGCCGCCGGAGGCGCGGAGAACTCGGTCGCCACGGGCGCCGCCGGAGCGGGCTTCGGGGCGGCCGGGGCCTTCGGGCCGGGACGCGGGCCGGAGGCGGCCGGAGTCACCGGTGCGGGCGCTGCGGCGGCCGGAGCCTCCGCGACGACCGGCTTGGGGGCCGGTGCGCCGGGCTTCGGCGCAGCGGGACGTGCAGCGGCACCCGGGGTGGGAGCCCCGGGCTTGGCGGGGGCGGCCTTGCGGGGCGCACCCGGCTTCGCGGCGGACTTGCCGGCGTTACCGCCGGGGCCCTGCAGCGCGTCGGTCAACTTGCGTACAACCGGCGCCTCGATCGTCGAGGACGCCGAACGGACGAACTCACCGAGTTCCTGGAGCTTGGCCATGACGACCTTGCTCTCAACTCCGAACTCCTTAGCGAGTTCGTATACCCGGACCTTAGCCACTTCGCTCCTTTTAGGTCCGGGTTACGCCGGACCGTCGCTACTTCATGGGCGTACTCATCGCGTACTCATCGAGTGCTCATCGCAATCTCGACCTACTTCCAACTCGCGAGGTACCTGACCGCACGGTTATCCGTGCCGTACTACTTCTTTACGGTGTGCCCGGCCTCACCGGCCACGGCTTTGCGCAGGTTCTCCGTGTCGAGCGCTCCGGCGGACCGAAGGGCCCGGGGGAACGCACGGCGGCGAATCGCCTGGTCGAGGCAGACCACGGCGGGGTGCACGTAGGCACCCCGACCCGGCCTCGTGCCGCGTGGATCGGGGACGCATGCGTCCCCGTCCGCCACGACGCGCAGCAGATCGTCCTTGGCCGCTCGCTCCCGACACCCCACACAGGTGCGTTCGGGGCATGCGCGGGCTTGCGTCCGGCCAGACACGCCTAAGTCTACCTCCCCGCACCGACCTCTCTCCCGACAAGTGGCGGGAGAAAGATCGAACGGCAGTCGTGTTGTCTTGATATCCGCTGCCGGAGCAGCGGTCCTGCAGCCTGTCTACCGTCCGGGTAGCCCCGGACGGTACCGGTTTATTCCCCGCCCCGGTCCCGGTCGCGGTCCCGGTCGCGGTCCTGGTCCCGGTCGCGGTCCTGGTCCCGGTCCGCGTCGGGGGCCGTCTCGGTGTCGGGACGGATGTCGATGCGCCAGCCGGTGAGCCGCGCGGCGAGGCGGGCGTTCTGGCCCTCCTTGCCGATGGCCAGCGACAGCTGGTAGTCCGGCACGGTCACCCGGGCGGAGCGGGAGTCCCAGTCGACGACCTCGACCTTGCTCACCCGGGCGGGTGACAGCGCGTTCGCGACCATCTCCGCCGGGTCGTCCGACCAGTCGACGATGTCGATCTTCTCGCCGTGCAGCTCGGCCATCACGTTGCGCACGCGGCTGCCCATCGGGCCGATGCAGGCGCCCTTCGGGTTGAGGCCCGAACGGGTGGACCGGACGGCGATCTTGGTGCGGTGACCGGCCTCGCGGGCGATCGCCGAGATCTCGACGCTGCCGTCGGCGATCTCCGGGACCTCCAGCGAGAAGAGCTTCTTCACCAGGTTGGGGTGGGTGCGCGACAGGGTCACGGACGGACCGCGGACGCCCTTCGCCACCCGCACGACGTACGCCTTCAGGCGCAGACCGTGCGTGTACTCCTCGCCGGGGACCTGCTCCTGCACCGGCAGGATGGCCTCGAGCTTGCCGATGTCGACGAGGACGTTCTTGGGGTCCTTGCCCTGCTGGACGACACCGGTGATGACGTCGCCCTCACGGCCGGCGAACTCGCCGAAGGTCAGGTCGTCCTCCGCGTCGCGCAGACGCTGCAGGATCACCTGCTTGGCGGTGGTCGCCGCGATCCGGCCGAAGTCCGACGGGGTGTCGTCGAACTCCTTGGGCTCCTGGCCCTCTTCGAGGTCCCTCGGGTCTTCCGTCGCCCACACGACCACGTGACCGTTGGTGCGGTCCAGCACGACGCGAGCGCGGCGGAAGCTCCCCTCGGTCCGGTGGTACGCGATGAGGAGGGCCGACTCGATCGCCTCGACGAGCAGGTCGAAGGAGATCTCCTTCTCCCGGACCAGACCCCGCAGGGCACTCATGTCGATGTCCACGACTACGCCTCCTCTTCCTTCTTGTCCTTGCGGTTGAACTCGATCTCGACACGCGCCTTGGCGATGTCGGTGAACGCGATACGGCGGGCGGTCGCCTTGCGGCCCTTCACGCCCGGGACTTCGAGGTCCAGGCCCTCGTCGTCGGCTTCGAGAATGCGGGCGATCAGTTCCCCGCCCTCGGCCAGCTGGAACTTCACGAGGCGGCCGGTCGCCCGTACGTAGTGACGGTGCTCGGTCAGCGGGCGGTCCGCGCCCGGCGAGCTCACTTCGAGGACGTACTCGTCCTCACCCATCACATCGGTTTCGTCGAGCTTGTCGGAGACCTCGCGACTCAGCTCGGCACACGCGTCCAGCTCCACGCCCTCGTCGGAGTCCACGATGATCCGCAGCATCCGGCGCTTGCCCGCCCGGGACATCTCGATCTCTTCGAGGTCCAGGCCCTTGGCGGCGACGAGCGGCTCCAGCAGTACGCGCAGCCTGTCGCTCTGGGTGGTGCTCATCCGGGTGACTCCTCGGCCGCGTGTGCTGTTGTGATTTCCGTCGTGTGTCAGGTCAAAGGGTATCCGGTGTCGGAGGGTGTTGCCGTCC
The DNA here is from genome assembly GCF_045160505.1 of Streptomyces sp. NBC_00029. Classification (NCBI taxonomy): domain Bacteria; kingdom Bacillati; phylum Actinomycetota; class Actinomycetes; order Kitasatosporales; family Streptomycetaceae; genus Streptomyces; species Streptomyces sp. NBC_00029. The sequence continues at coordinate 6,385,285 of NZ_CP108292.1, read as the reverse complement.
GTCCTGTGGACGGGGCCCCGGGTACCGTGATCCCACCCTGCCCCGCCATCAGCCGCCATTCAGCCCCGCCATCACCCTGAGGACGTCGCCGTGCCCTGGACTCTGCCTTCGAGACCCTCGCGCAGGAGCCTGCTCGCCGGTGCGGCCGGTGCGGCGGGTGCCGCGCTGCTCACCGGGTGCTCCGACGACCACCCGACCCGTGCCGACGTCACGATTCCACTCGAACGGCGGATGCGGGAGGCGGCCGTCCGTGACAGTACGCGACTGCTGGACCGTTACGACGCCACGGCGGCCGCCCATCCGGCCCTGGCCGCGCGGCTCGCTCCGCTGCGGGCCGCCGTCGCCGCTCACACCACGGCCCTGGCCCTCACCCCTTCGGACCCGCCGTCCCCCTCCCCGTCCGGCTCCGGCGGTACGGGGGCCGCGGCGCCCGCGGCGAGCGGTGAGCCGGTGCCGCCGAAGCCCGCGGACGCCCTGACCGCGCTCGCGGACGCCGAGCGCAGCCTGTCGGAGTCCCGGACGATCGACCTGGCCGGGGCCCCCGGGGAGCTGGCCCGGCTGCTGGCCTCGGTGGCCGCCTGCGGCGCCGTACACGCCTACCTGCTGACCTCGACCCCCGGAGCCACGTCGTGAAGCCCGATCCCACCCCTGCCGGCCGGCCCCTGGAGGCCGCCCAGGCCGCACTCGCCGCCGAGCACGCGGCCGCGTACGGCTACGGGGTGATCGGCGCGCGGTCCGCCGGCGACCGCGCCGCGCAGGCCCGGGAGGCGTACGGCGGCCACCTCGCGCGCCGCGACGCACTGGCCCGGACGGTGCGGGAGCTGGGCGGCGCGCCCCGGCCGGCGGAGGCGGCGTACGCCCTTCCGTTCGAGGTGCGCACCGCGGCCGATGCCGAGAGGCTGGCCGCCGGGATCGAGGACCGGGTGGCCGGCGCGTACTCCGATCTGGTGCGCGCGGCGGAGGGCCCGCTGCGCCGCGAGGCGGCCGACGCGCTGAGCGAGGCGGCAGTGCGCGCGGCACGCTGGCGCGGTGTCGGCGTAGCCTTCCCTGGGCTCTCGGAACGCGCTGACGAGGCGCAACGGGCCCAGCACAGCTGAAAGGGACCACGCACGCATGGCTTTCGAACCGCCGCAGCGGCTTGTACGGGCGCTCGGCGAGATGCCGGAAACGGCGCAGGACACGGACTGGCTGGGGCAGCTGCCCCGACTCACCGAGGCCGCGCTGTCCCGGCGCGGGGTCCAGGCCCGGCGGGTGCAGGCCCCGGGCGGCCGCAGCAGCCTGGTGGTCCTCGTCGCGTACGCCGACGGGACCCCGGCCGCACTGAAGCTGGCGCCCCCGCACGCCCGGCCCGACCGGGAGCTGGCCGCGCTGGCCCACTGGGGCGGCTTCGGGGCCGTACGGGTCCTCGACACCCGGCATCACGACGACGACGGGGCGCTGCTGCTGGAGCGGCTGCACCCGGAGGTGTCGCTGCGGTCGCTGCCCGAGGCGAAGGCCCTGCTGGAGGCCAGCGGCACGCTGCGCAGGCTGTGGGTGGCGCCGCCGGCCGGGCACGGGTGGGAGACGGTGGCGGAGCGCACCGGGCTGCAGTCGGCGGCCCTGCGGGCGGCTCCGGCGGAGGTCCGGTCGCTGGCCGACACCGCGCTGGCGATGCGGGCGGAGCTGGTGGCTGCGTCGGATGAGGATCTGCTGCTGCACGGGAACTTCCGGCAGGGCAAGGTGCTGGCGGGCGAGCGGGCTCCGTGGCTGACGGTGGGCCCCGATCCGCTGGTCGGCGAGCGGGCGTACGACCTGGCGCGGCTGGTCCGGGACCGGCTGGAGGACCAGGTGGCCTCCTCGGCGGGGGCGGCGGGGGCCCGGCGCCGGGTGAACAAGCTGGCCGACGCGCTGGAGGTGGACCGGGAGCGGCTGCGGGGCTGGACGCTGTTCCGGGCGGTGGAGTCGGGCAACCGTGCGCTGGCCGCCGGGCGGCGCCGGGACGCGGAGCTGCTGCTGGAGTTCGCGGCCTGGCTGTAGGGGGTGTTTGGTCGATCAGGCCGGCCTCGCGGGCCCTGGCACCGCGCCTCGCCGCGTTGTCCTCGGTCGGCGTGCGATACACGGCACCGGACCCCGCTCCCTGATCCGGCCTGATCGACCGGACACCCCCTTGGGCATACCGTAGGTAGGAAGGTATGTCCGGCAGGGGGCCGTCATGGTCGAAGAACTGCTGACAGCGGCCATCGCCACGGGTGTGGGCGTCGTGGTGTACATGGGCGCCGCGGCCCGCGTCGTGAAGCAGTACGAGCGGGGTCTGGTCTTCCGCTTCGGCAGGCTGCGGGAGGAGATCCGCGGTCCCGGCTTCACGACGGTCGTCCCCCTGGTGGAGCGGCTGCGCAAGGTGAACATGCAGATCGTGACGCTGCCGGTGCCCGCGCAGGAGGGCATCACCCGGGACAACGTCACGGTGCGGGTGGACGCGGTCGTGTACTTCAAGGTCGTCGACCCGGCGAGCGCGATCGTGGCGGTGGAGGACTACCGCTTCGCCGTCTCGCAGATGGCGCAGACCTCGCTCAGGTCGATCATCGGCAAGTCCGACCTGGATGATCTGCTGTCCAACCGGGAGATGCTCAACCAGGGTCTGGAACTGATGATCGACAGTCCGGCGGTGGGCTGGGGCGTGCAGATCGACCGGGTCGAGATCAAGGACGTGTCCCTGCCGGAGACGATGAAGCGGTCGATGGCCCGGCAGGCGGAGGCGGACCGTGAGCGGCGGGCTCGGGTGATCAACGCGGACGCGGAGCTGCAGGCCTCGCACAAGCTCGCCGAGGCGGCGGAGGTCATGTCGGAGCAGCCGGCGGCGTTGCAGCTGAGGCTGCTGCAGACGGTGGTCGCGGTCGCCGCCGAGAAGAACTCGACGCTGGTCCTGCCGTTTCCGGTGGAGCTCCTGCGGTTCCTGGAACGCGCGGCCCCTTCGCCTCCGGCGACGGCCTCCCCCTCCCCCGAGGACCCGGCCCCGGCCGGCCCGGCTTCCGAAGGCCCCGGGCCGGCCGAGGTCGACGGCGTGGACGCGGACGCGCTCGACGGGGCTCCGGTTCCGGACGCGCTCGGCGGGCCGGCGGACGGCCTGATGCTGGATGCGCCCCCGCCGGAGCAGGAGCGGGAGGGGCTGCGCGAGTAGCCGCTGCGCGGAGCCTTTCCCCGCCCGCCCCGCCCCTTCGTCCATTACGTCAGGCGGGCGAGGGCCTCCTGCAGGGGGAGTTCTTCGCGGGTGCCCGTCGCGCGGTGCTGGAGTTCGACCACGCCGTCGGCCGAGCGGCGGCCCGCCACCAGGATCCAGGGCACGCCGATCAGTTCCGCGTCCGTGAGCTTCACGCCGGGCGACAGGCCGGGCCGGTCGTCCAGCAGGACCCGCAGGCCCGACGCGGCCAGCGCCGTCGCCGCCTCCTCCGCCAGCGCGAGCGGCACGGCCTTGCCCGCCGCCACCACGTGGACGTCGGCCGGGGCCACCGCCGCGGGCCAGCACAGGCCGCGCTCGTCCGCCGTCTGCTCGGCCAGCGCCGCCACCGCGCGGGAGACGCCGATGCCGTACGACCCCATCGTGACCCGCACCGGCTTGCCCTCGCGGCCGAGCACGTCCAGCCCGAAGGCGTCCGCGTACTTGCGGCCCAGCTGGAAGATGTGCCCGATCTCGATGGCCCGGTCGAGCCGCAGCCCCGCACCGCAGGACGGGCAGGGGTCGCCCGGCTCCACGACCACCACGTCGAGGTACTGGTCCACCTCGAAGTCCCGCCCGCAGACCACGTTCCGGGCGTGCGTGTCCGCCCGGTTGGCCCCCGTCACCCACGAAGTGCCGGGCGCGACACGGGGGTCGGCCAGGTAGCGGACCTTCTCCAGGCCCTGCGGGCCCACGTAGCCGCGTACCAGGTCCGGACGGTCCATGAAGTCCTCGGCCGTCACCAGCTCCACCACCGCCGGGGCCAGGTGCTCGCCCAGCTTGCCGAGGTCCACCTCCCGGTCCCCCGGCACGCCGACGGCCACGATCTCGCCGTCGACCTTGACCAGGAGGTTCTTCAGCGTCGCCGCGGCGGGTACCCCCAGGTGCGCTGCCAGCGTCTCGATCGTCGGGGTGTCGGGGGTGTCCACCTCCTCCAGCGGCGGGTGCTCGGCGGACGCGGGGGCGAGGGCGAAGGTCACGGCCTCCGTGTTCGCCGCGTAGGCGCAGGACGGGCAGTCCACGAAGGTGTCCTCGCCCGCACCGGCCGGCGCCAGGAACTCCTCCGACGCCGAGCCGCCCATCGCGCCCGAGACCGCGGACACGATCCGGTGGTCCAGGCCGAGCCGCTCGAAGATGCGGACGTACGCCTCGCGGTGGAGCCGGTAGGACTCCGCGAGGCCCTCGTCGGACACGTCGAAGGAGTACGAGTCCTTCATCTGGAACTCGCGCCCGCGCAGCACCCCGGAGCGGGGCCGCGCCTCGTCGCGGTACTTGGTCTGGATCTGGTAGAGCATGACCGGCAGGTCCTTGTAGGAGGTGCACTGGTCCTTCACCACCAGGGTGAAGATCTCCTCGTGCGTCGGCCCGAGCAGGTAGTCGGCGCCCTTGCGGTCCTTCAGCCGGAACAGCAGGTCCCCGTACTCCGACCAGCGTCCGCTGACCTCGTACGGCTCCTTCGGCAGCAGGGCCGGGAGCAGCACCTCCTGGGCCCCGATCGCGTCCATCTCCTCACGGACGATGCGCGAGACGTTGTCCAGGACCCGCTTGCCGAGCGGCAGCCACGTCCACACCCCGGCCGAACTGCGCCGGACGTAGCCGGCGCGGACCAGGAGCCGGTGGCTGAGGGTCTCGGCGTCGGCCGGGTCCTCGCGGAGGGTCTTGGCCATGAGGCGGGACATGCGCTGCACGTGTTGCGTAGACATGCCGGGAGATTACCGGGGCGCTCGCCGCCCGCGGTACCGGTTTCAGGGCCTGGTCAGCGGCAGGGTGGCGCCCATGACCGCGTACGGGAGGCTCGCGCTCGGGAAGTGGACCTGGCGGGCGAGGTCGGCGTAGCCCAGAGCCCGGTAGAGGCCGCGGGCGGGGCTCTCGGTGTCGATGGCGGAGAGGATCGAGCGGGGCTCGGCGGCGTCGTCGGTGATGCCGGTGATCAGGGCGCGGCCAACGCCGTGGCCCTGGAAGCCGGGGTGGACGTGCAGTTCGGTGATCACGAAGGAGCCGTCGAGCCAGTGTTCGTGCCCGCCGGCCCGCAGGTAGGGCTCGACGATGGTGGACCACCAGTGGGTGCGGTCGTTCGGCATCCCGTACACGAATCCGGTGAGGGCCCCGTCCTCGGCGAAGGCTCCGAGGGCGCGGGCGCCGCGGCAGGTCATGTGGCGCTGCACGATGTAGCGCCGGATGCCGACCTCCTCCTCGCTGAGGCCGAAGGCGACGGCCTGCACGCGCAGGGCCTCGTCCACGCGGGCGGCGAGGTCGAGGGGACCGATTCGAAGTCCGGAAGGCAGCATGCGGCGACCTTACTTCGCGGTACGGGGGCGCCGGAATGCCATCGGCGGGGTCCGTGGCCGGCCTTCTGGATCAGGCCGGTGCGGGGTGGGCGGGCGTGCTGTCAGAAGAGCACGCTCATGAACGCCCCGACCTCGCGGAAGCCCACGCGCCGGTACGCGGCCCGCGCGGCGGCGTTGAAATCGTTCACGTACAGGCTGACCACGGGGGCCACGTCGCGCAGTGCGTACGCGACGACGGCGGCCATCCCGGTCTCCGAGTGGCCGAGGCCGCGGAATGCGGGATCCACCCACACGCCCTGGATCTGGCAGGCACGGGTGGTGGCGGCGCCGATCTCGGCCTTGAAGACGACCTTGCCGTCCTCGACGCGGGCGAAGGAGCGGCCACTGGCCACGAGTTCGGCGACGCGGGCCTGGTAGAGCAGCCCGCCGTCGCCGGCCATCGGTGAGATGCCGACCTCCTCGGTGAACATGGCCACGCAGGCGGGCATGATCAGTTCCATCTCGTCCTTGCGGATGCGGCGGACCTGCGGGTCGGCCTCGACCGTGGCGGACGGGCGCTCGATGACCATGAGCGGCTGGCGGGAGCGGACGTCCCGGGCCGGGCCCCAGCTGGGCTCCAGGAGCTGCCACAGCAGCTGGGTGGCCTCGGCGGGGCCGACGATGGAGGAACAGCGGCGGCCGGTGCGGCGGGCCCGGTCGGCGAAGGCGCGTACGGCGTCGGGTCCGGCGCAGACGGGGACCAGGTTGGCTCCGGCGTAGCAGAGCGAGCGGAGCTCGCCGTCGGCGTACCAGCCCCACATCTCGCCGCCCAGTCGCCAGGGGTCGAGGCCGGCGACCTGGACCCGGGAGGTGACGAAGGCGTTCTCGACCGGCTCGCGTCCGAGGATTTCCATCGCGGCGTCGAGATCACTGGGCTCAAGGACCCGGGTGGTGGTCTGCGTCAACACTGGGGCCTCACCATGCAAGTCTGCTGATCTCCGCACTGTACCCGGCGGCGCCCCGGGATGGCGCGTCCGAGGTCATGAAACAGCCCCGGACCGCCCCCGAACTGCGGGAACGGCACCGGGGCCGCCTACTGGGCCCGGACGGACCGGGGCCCGGGAATCAGACGCCGATGGCGACGGTGGGCTCGCCGCTCATCACGCCGTCCTTCTCCATCTGCTCGGCGATCTTCATCGCCTCTTCGATGAGGGTCTCCACGATCTTCGACTCGGGGACGGTCTTGATGACCTCGCCCTTCACGAAGATCTGGCCCTTGCCGTTGCCGGAGGCGACGCCGAGGTCGGCCTCGCGGGCCTCGCCCGGGCCGTTGACGACGCAGCCCATGACCGCGACGCGCAGCGGGACCTCCATGCCCTCCAGGCCCGCCGTGACCTCCTCGGCCAGCTTGTAGACGTCGACCTGGGCGCGTCCGCAGGACGGGCAGGAGACGATCTCCAGGCGGCGCGGCTTGAGGTTGAGCGACTCCAGGATCTGGATGCCGACCTTGACCTCCTCCGCCGGCGGGGCGGAAAGGGAGACGCGGATGGTGTCGCCGATGCCCTCGGAGAGCAGCGCGCCGAAGGCCACGGCGGACTTGATGGTGCCCTGGAAGGCGGGGCCGGCCTCGGTGACGCCCAGGTGCAGCGGGTAGTCGCAGGCCGCGGCGAGCTGGCGGTAGGCGTTGACCATGACGACCGGGTCGTTGTGCTTGACCGAGATCTTGATGTCGCCGAAGCCGTGCTCCTCGAAGAGGGAGGCCTCCCACAGCGCGGACTCGACCAGCGCCTCGGGGGTGGCCTTGCCGTACTTCTTCAGCAGTCGGGCGTCGAGCGAGCCGGCGTTCACACCGATGCGGATCGGGGTGCGCGTCTCGTTCGCGGCCTTCGCGATCTCCTTGACCTTGTCGTCGAACTGCTTGATGTTGCCCGGGTTCACGCGGACGGCGGCGCAGCCGGCGTCGATCGCGGCGAACACGTACTTGGGCTGGAAGTGGATGTCGGCGATGACCGGGATCTGCGACTTCTTGGCGATGACGGCGAGCGCGTCGGCGTCGTCCTGGGTCGGGCAGGCGACGCGGACGATGTCGCAGCCGGAGGCGGTCAGCTCGGCGATCTGCTGGAGCGTCGCCCCGATGTCGGAGGTCCTGGTGGTGGTCATCGACTGCACGGAGATCTGTGCGTCGCCGCCGACGGCCACCTTGCCGACCTGGATCTTGCGGCTGACCCTGCGGTCGGCAAGCTTCGTCGGCACGGCCGGCATTCCGAGTGAGATGGCAGTCATCTGCTGTGCAACCCCAAGGTGTGGATCAAGGTCCCGAGATCGGCGGGCTCCAGGCTTCGAGATTACGCCAACCACGGCGCGGCCCTTGCATCCGAGGGGGTGCGCCACCCGAACGTAGGGAGCCGGGCACGATCCGTGCCCGGCTCCGGTACCGGCGGGGTGGAGCCCCGCAAACTAGGTGATCTTGATCGGGTTGACCACGTCCGCCACCATCACCAGCAGGGTGAAGCAGATGAACAGGCCCGCGACCACGTACGCGACGGGCATCAGCTTCGCCACGTCGAACGGGCCGGGGTCGGGGCGCCGGAAGATCCGCGCCACGCCCCGCCGGACCGACTCCCACAGGGCGCCGGCGATGTGACCGCCGTCGAGCGGGAGCAGCGGCAGCATGTTGAACAGGAACAGCGACAGGTTGAAGCCGGCCAGCAGGTTGAGGAAGAAGACCAGCTGGTGCTGGGCGGGGATGTCGAGGGTGAAGATCTCACCGCTGACCCGGGCGGCGCCGACGACGCCCATGGGGCTGTCCTGCTCGCGCTCGGCCCCGTTGAAGGCTGCGTTCCACAGGTCCGGGACCTTGGACGGCAGCTCGATCAGCGACTGCACGCCGGCCACCATCATCTCGCCCATGCGGTCGACGGACTGGCCGAAGGACTGCGGGACGTATCCGGAGGCGGGGGCGAAGCCGAGGAAGCCCGCCGTGACGTACTCGTCCTTGACGTACCGGCCGTTGCCGTCCGTCTTGGCGACCTTGTTCTCGATCAGATTGGCCGTGAGGTCCACGCGCTGACCGGCCCGCTCCACCGTGATCTCGGCGGGGCCGACGGTGGCGCGGATGTCCTTCTGCAGGGCGGACCAGTCGCCGACCGGGCGGCCGTTGAAGGCGACGATCCTGTCGCCCGCCTTCAGGCCCGCCGCCTTGGCGGGGGCGGCCGGATCGCCGGGGGCGCACTTGTCGCGCTTCTCGCTCTGCTGGATGACGCAGTCCGAGACGGTGGCGACCGAGGTGGTCTGGGTGTTCAGCCCGAAGGTCATCAGGGTGGTGAGGAAGATCGCCACGGCCAGGATCAGGTTCATGAACGGCCCGGCGAACATCACGATCACGCGCTTCCACGGCTTGCGCGTGTAGAAGAGCCGGCTCTCGTCCCCGGGCTGGAGCTCCTCGTACGCGGCCGAGCGCGCGTCCTCGATCATCGACCGGAACGGCGAGGTGGAGCGGGCGGTGACCTTGCCGTCCTCGCCGGGCGGGAACATCCCGATCATGCGGATGTAGCCGCCCATCGGGATGGCCTTGATCCCGTACTCGGTCTCGCCCTTGCGCCGCGACCAGACGGTCGGCCCGAAGCCCACCATGTACTGCGGCACGCGAATGCCGAAGATCTTGGCCGTGGAGAGGTGCCCCAGCTCGTGCCAGGCGATGGAGACCAGCAGGCCGACGGCGAAGACCACGACCCCGAGCACCGTCATCAGTAGTGTCATGCGCGCGCCTCCGCGGCGGCCCGTGCCGCCATCTCCCGCGCCCGGGCCCTGGCCCAGGCCTCTGCTTCCAGGACGTCCTGGACCGTCAGGGAGGTTCCCGACTCAGGCGTCCCGTGCTCATCGACCACGGCAGAGACCGTATCCATGATTGCTGTGAACGGCAGCCGACCTGCCAGGAATGCCTCGACGCACTCCTCGTTGGCCGCATTGAACACGGCCGGGGCGGTACCCCCGAGCGTACCCACGTGCCGGGCGAGGCCCACCGACGGGAAGGCCTCGGTGTCCAGCGGGAAGAACTCCCACGTGGACGCCTTGGACCAGTCGAAGGCAGGGGCCGCGTCCGGGATCCGCTCGGGCCAGCCGAGGCCGATCGCGATGGGGCCGCGCATGTCCGGCGGAGTGGCCTGGGCGAGCGTGGAGCCGTCCGTGAACTCCACCATTGAGTGCACGTAGGACTGGGGGTGGACCACGACCTCGATGCGGTCGAAGGGGATGTCGTAGAGCAGGTGCGCCTCGATGACCTCCAGCCCCTTGTTGACCAGGGTCGAGGAGTTCACGGTGATCACCGGGCCCATGGCCCAGGTGGGGTGCGCGAGGGCGTCCTGCACGGTGACGTCCGCCAGCTGGGCGCGGGTGCGGCCGCGGAAGGGGCCGCCGGAGGCGGTCACCACGAGCTTGCGGACGTCGGCCCGGGTGCCGGCCGCGAGCGCCTGGAAGAGGGCCGCGTGCTCGGAGTCGACCGGGATGATCTGGCCGGGCTTCGCCAGGGCCTTGACCAGCGGGCCGCCGACGATCAGCGACTCCTTGTTGGCCAGGGCCAGGGTCCGGCCGGCGCGCAGGGCGGCGAGGGTCGGCGCGAGGCCGATGGAGCCGGTGATGCCGTTGAGGACGGTGTGGCACTCGGAGGCGGCGAGTTCGGCCGCGGCGTCCGGACCGGCCAGGATCTCGGGCAGCGGCTCGGACGGGCCGTACCGGGCGCTCAGCGCCTCTTTCAGGGCCGGTACGACGTCCTCGCGGGCGACGGCCACCGTCTTGACCCGCAGCAGCCGGGCCTGCTCGGCCAGCAGCTCCACCCGCCCGCCGGCGGCGGACAGTGCGGTGACCCTGAACCGGTCCGGGTTGCGCAGGGCGAGGTCGATGGCCTGGGTCCCGATGGACCCGGTGGACCCGAGGATGACGATGTCCCGGAGGCCGGCCGCGGGGTCGAAGAGGAGGTGCGGATCGGCGAGGGGGGCTGGGCGGTCGCTCATGCCCCCCATTGTTGCCGGAAGTCAGGAGCGGCCGGACACGGAGCCCCCTTCCGTTACCCGCAGAAGCAGGTGCGGCAGGGTTCCGGCGAACTCCGGGAGCGTGCGGGCGACCCGCCACCAGGCCCCTGGCTCCTCGCCGAGCGCCAGGAACAACAGCCGGTCCGCCTCGGCGTGCGAGGCGAGGACGGCCGCGGGACGGTCGTGCCGGTCGGGATGGTTCACGTCGCCGAGCCAGTGGTCCTGGTCGAGGGCCCAGCAGGCCGGCAGCTTGTGCCGGATCACATCGACGCCGGTGAGCAGGCCGCGGTCGAGGCAGTCGCGCACCCAGCGGATGTCCTCCTGGACGCTGTCCATGGGCACGGCGAGGCTCGCCAGCGCCAGCTCGCGCTCCACGCCCCCGAAGGGTTCGGCTGCGGTCGGCGCCAGGTGGCGCACCGCCCGCACGAGCTCGGGGCCGGGCGCGGCCGCCTCGGCCGCCTCCGCCGCCGTGCCGTCGACCACGGCGGCGACCAGCCCGGGCAGCGTGCCCCGGTGGCCGGGGGCGTGCCTCAGCAGCTCCGCCCACAGCCGGGGATCGTCCCCCAGCGGGCGCAGGGCCCGCAGCACGGCGCTCTGCATGCCGGCCTGTTCGGGCAGGGTCCAGCGCAGGCCGCCGACGGCGGGGAGGCGGGCGAGCAGCAGGCTCCGGTGCGCGGGGGCCACATGGGTGACGAGCTCGTCGTGCGTGACGCGGCCCATCCGCACGGCCCGGACGGCGGGCCGGTGCCAGGAGCGCTCGTCCGGCTGCGCCCCGCCGGTGGCCAGGAGGGCGAGGACGCTCTCCAGGGGCAGGTCCGCGACGAGCAGCAGGGCTTCGACCGCGCCGGCCGGCAGCGGATCGCGGAGGTGTTCGGCGAGCAGCGCCTCCGGGTCCGGGCGGTGGCCCGCCGCCAGGATGTCCAGGGGGACCCGTGGCCCGCGCCTGCCGTGCCGGCGCAGCAGGCCGGCCAGCTCGTCGGCGTCGAGCGGCCCCTCGGCGGGATCCCGGCCGAGTTCGGCGCGGAGCAGGGGCAGGAGTTCGTCCGGGGTGCGGCGGCGGGCGTACCGGGCGGGTCCGGGCAGGCCGGGCAGCGGCCGGCCGACGACCCGGGGGTTGCGCGCGATGTAGGTCCGGTCGGCCGCGCCGCCGTGGCGCAGCAGGAGGGTGACGGTCGCGGCGGACAGCCACTCGTCCCGGCACAGGTATTTGCGGGTGGGCTCGTCCAGCCGGCCGGTCATGTCGGTGACGACGTGGTCCGGTGCGTGGCGCAGCAGGTGCGCCACGCACCAGGCCAGCCGTCGGCTGGTGCGGTCTTCCTCGGCCGTCGGCATCGTTCTCGTCCGCCTCGCGCTGTGCTCGTACGCGTACCAGTACTCGTACTCATCCTCGTACGTCTGTCCGACGTCCGGCGATGATCGCAGGTCAGCGGATGGGGCGGTGCACGTTTTTCTGTGTCGAGGGTCCGGGCGTCGCGTCCGCGATCCAGGGGCCCTCGCCGGACGGGTCGAGGACGCCCTCCTCCAGCCAGGCGTAGGTGCCGGACAGGACGCCGGCGACCACCTTGCGGTCGAGGTCGTCGGTGTTGGACCAGAGGCGGCCGAAGAGCTCCTCGACGCGGAGCCGGGACTGTTCACAGAAGGCGTCGGCCAGCTGGTACGCCTCGCGGCCGTGGGCGCCGGTGGCGCGCAGGTGCTCGGCGCGGACGCAGGCCGCGCTCATCGCGAAGAGCTCGGCGCCGATGTCGACGATCCGGCCGAGGAAGCCCTGCTTGGTCTCCATCCGGCCCTGCCAGCGGGACATGGCGTAGAAGGTCGAGCGGGCGAGTTTGCGGGCGCTGCGCTCCACGTAGCGCAGGTGGGTGGAGAGGTCGGGGTGGCCGCCCGGGTGGAAGGCGCGGTAGGTGCCGGGCACCTGACCGGGACCGGTGGCGAGCTTGGGCAGCCAGCGCGCGTAGAACCCGGCGGCGCGGGCCGTGGCCTTCGCCTTGTCGCCGAGTGCCTTGTCCGGGTCGATGAGGTCGCCCGCGACCGACAGGTGGGCGTCGACGGCCTCGCGGGCGATCAGCAGGTGCATGATCTCCGTCGATCCCTCGAAGATCCGGTTGATGCGCAGGTCGCGGAGCATCTGCTCGGCGGGGACGGCGCGCTCGCCGCGGGCGGCCAGGGAATCGGCGGTCTCGAAGCCGCGTCCGCCGCGGATCTGGACGAGTTCGTCGGCCATCAGGCAGGCCATCTCGGAGCCGTAGAGCTTGGCGAGGGCTGCCTCGATGCGGATGTCGTTGCGGTCCTCGTCGGCCATCTGGGAGGCGAGGTCGACCACCGCTTCGAGGGCGAAGGTCGTGGCGGCGATGAAGGAGATCTTGGCGCCGACGGCCTCGTGCTGCGCGACGGGCCGGCCCCACTGCTCGCGTACGCCGGACCACTCGCGGGCGATCTTCAGGCACCACTTGCCGGCGCCGACGCACATGGCGGGCAGGGACAGCCGGCCGGTGTTGAGCGTGGTCAGGGCGATCTTGAGGCCGGCGCCCTCGGCGCCGATGCGCTGGCCGGCGGGCACCCGTACCCGGTGGAAGCGGGTGACGCCGTTCTCCAGGCCGCGCAGGCCCATGAAGGCGTTGCGGTGCTCGACGGTGATCCCCGGCGAGTCCGCCTCCACGACGAAGGCGGTGATCCCGCCCCGGTGGTTCTCGGACTTCGGGACGCGGGCCATCACGACGAGCAGGTCGGCCACCACCCCGTTGGTCGTCCACAGCTTCACGCCGTCGAGCACGTAGTCGTCCCCGTCGGGGACCGCCGTGGTGGCCAGGCGTGCCGGGTCGGAGCCCACGTCGGGCTCGGTGAGCAGGAAGGCGCTGATGGCGGTGGTGGCGCAGCGGGGCAGGTAGGCGTCCTTCTGCTCCTGCGTGCCGAACATCTTCAGCGGCTGGGGTACGCCGATCGACTGGTGGGCGGAGAGCAGGGCCCCGATGGCAGGGCTCACCGACCCGACGAGGGCCAGCGCCTTGTTGTAGTAGACCTGGGTGAGACCGAGACCGCCGTACTTGGGGTCGATCTTCATACCGAGGGCGCCAAGCTCCTTGAGCCCGCGCACGGTCTCGTCGGGGATCTTCGCCTCGCGCTCGATGCGGGCCCCGTCGATCGAGGTCTCGCAGAACTCCCGCAGCCGGGCCAGGAAGGCCTCGCCCCGCCGGACGTCCTCGTCGGCGGGGAGCGGGTGGGGGTGGATCAGGTCGAGCCGGAAGCGTCCCAGGAACAGTTCCTTCGCGAAACTGGGTTTGCGCCAGTCCTGTTCGCGGGCCGCTTCCGCGACCTGCCGTGCCTCGCGCTCGGTCACCTTGGGCTGTGTGCCGCTGGGTTGTGCGGGCTGTACGGGCTGTGTTGCGGACATGCGGGGACTCACCTCGCCGCCGGAGTCGGTTCACCGGATTACCAGCCGGTGCTACTTGTGAGTCGTACCCCGTCCGGCTCCGCCGGAAAAGCCGGGGCGGTCCAGTCGGGCGAACCCGGGGCGCCGGGGCGCCTCTTCCCCCGCCCAGCGGGGGAAAAAGGGGACGGCCGGAGCCCCCGCACAGTAGGCTCCGGCCGCCGGCTTTTGGGCCGTACGAGATCAGATGTCGAGGCCGGTCAGGACCAGGACTCGCTCGTACGTGTAGTCGTCCATCGCGTAGCGGACACCCTCGCGGCCGACACCGGACTGCTTGACGCCGCCGTACGGCATCTGGTCGGCGCGGTAGGACGGCGCGTCGCCGATGATGACACCGCCGACCTCGAGCTCCCGGTGGGCGCGGAACGCGGTCTGGACGTTGCGCGTGAAGACCCCGGTCTGCAGACCGAACTTCGAGTCGTTGACGGCGGCGAAGGCCTCGTCGGTGTTCTCGACCTTCTTCAGCGTCAGGACCGGTCCGAAGACCTCCTCGGTGGCGAGCTTGACGCCGTCCGGGACGTGGGCGAGGACGGTCGGCTCGTACGAGGCACCCGCGCGCTTGCCACCGGTGAGCAGCTTGGCTCCGCCGGCCACGGCCTCGTCGACCCAGGACTCGACGCGCTCGGCGGCGGCCTGGGAGACCAGGGGGCCGACGTCGGTGGCGTCGTCGTTCGGGTCGCCGGTGACCTGCGCCTGGACCTTCGCGACGACCTTCTCGACGAGGCGGTCGTAGACGGAGGCGTCGGCGATCACGCGCTGCACGGAGATGCAGGACTGGCCGGCCTGGTAGTTCGAGAAGGTCGCGATACGGGTCGCGGCCCAGTCGAGGTCGGCCTCGGAGGACCAGTCGTCCAGGACGACGGCCGCGGCGTTGCCGCCGAGCTCCAGGGTGCAGTGCTTGTGGGGCACCGACTGCTGGATGGCGTAGCCGACGGTGTCCGAACCGGTGAAGGAGATGACGGGCAGACGCTCGTCCTTGACCAGGGCGGGCATCTTGTCGTTGGCGACCGGCAGGACCGACCAGGAGCCGGCCGGGAGGTCGGTCTCGGCGAGCAGCTCACCCAGGATCAGCCCGGAGAGGGGCGTGGCCGGGGCGGGCTTGAGGATGATCGGCGCGCCGACGGCTATGGCCGGGGCCACCTTGTGGGCGCACAGGTTCAGCGGGAAGTTGAACGGCGCGATGCCGAGGACCGGACCCTTGACGAAGCGGCGGGTCAGCGCGAGACGGCCGACACCGCCGGCGTCGGTGTCGAGGCGCTGGGCCTCACCGCCGTTGAAGCGGCGGGCCTCTTCGGCGGCGAAGCGGAACACGGACACCGCACGGCCGACCTCGCCGCGGGCCCACTTGACGGGCTTGCCGTTCTCGGCGGAGATCAGCTGGGCGATCTCCTCGGTGCGCTCCGCGAGCCGCTTGGACACGTGGTCCAGGGCGGCGGCCCGTACGTGGGCGGGGGTCGCGGAGAACTCCGCCGTCACGGCGTACGCCGCGGCCACGGCCTCTTCGACCTGCTCGTCGGAGGGCACGCTGACGGTGCCTACCAGTCGGCCGTCCCACGGGGAGTGGACGTCGAAGCTGTCCTCGCCGGTGGCCTGGCGGCCGGCGAGCCAGAAGGCGTGGGTGGAAGTCATGCGAATCCCGGCCCTTCGAGAAGTGTGCGGTGGGTCCTGACCCCTCCACCGTAGAACTCCGTCGGCGATTCGGCGTTTGTCCCTGATGGAGCGGCGGGTCGTCGCGCTTCGCCGCTTTGTCACTGTCCGGCCGGCCGGATGGGAGTGCCGGAGTGCCGGCACCCTCTAGGACGGGGTCGAGGTCGCCTTCAGGGCGAGCCACAGCTCCATGCGGACGTCCGGGTCCTCCAGGGAGCGGCCGAGGATCTCCTCGACCCGCTTCATCCGGTAGCGCAGCGTGTGCCGGTGCACGCCCAGGTCGGCGGCGGCCGCGTCCCACTGCCCGTGGCGCGAGAGCCAGGCCTGGAGCGAGGCCACCAGGTCGCCGCGGCCGGTCGCGTCGTGCTCGCGCAGGGCGCGCAGGGTGCCGTCGGCGAAGGCCCGTACGGCGTCGTCGGCCAGCAACGGCAGGACCGAGCCCGCCGCCATGTCCTCGTGCTCCACCATCGGCCGGCCGCGCCGCCGGGCCACGGCCAGGGCCTGGTCGGCCTGCTTGAGGGCCGCCGCCACACCGCCCGGCCCGGCGGGAGCGGAGAGCCCGACCACCAGCTCGTCCGGCTCGGGCCCGGCCGCGTCCCGGCCGCGCCGTGCCTCCAGCGCCTCCGCGTGGTCCACGCAGGCCTGTACGGCCTGGCCCCCGTCGGAGGCCAGGACGACGAGCCGGCCCGCCTCCGGGACGACCAGCAGCGTCTCCCCGGTTCGGGCGGCCGCCGACTCCACCGTGTCGGAGAGCTGCGCCAGCCCCTCCGGCTGGGCGGTCCCGGCCAGCGCCGGCTCGGCCACGATCAGCCGGAACGGTGCCTCCAGCAGGGCCCCGTACAGGTCTCCGGCGACGGCCCGCGCGTGGTCCGCCTCGCCCGCCAGCAGCATCCGCAGCACCGCCGCGCCCAGCCGGGACTCGGCGTCGTGCAGCGAGCGGGAGCGCTCGGTGGTGAGGGTGAGCAGCGCGACCGCGGAGTGGACGGCGTACCGCTCGGCCGTGCCCAGCGGGGCGGCGGTGCCGACGGCGAGCGCACCGCGCGCCCGTCGGCCCGTGCCCAGGGACTGGAGTTCCACGCGGTCCTCGGAGCCGCCGACGACGGCGCTCGCGGGCGCCGGGCGCTCCCGCAGCCGCTCCACGTCGGGGGTCAGCCGCGCGGCGCGGCGGGCCGCCCAGTCGGGGGCGGCCGCGACGACCGCGCCCGAGGTGTCGTACAGCGCGGCCCAGCCGTGCACGTGCGCCGCCAGCTTCGCGAGCAGCTCGGCGGGCCCGTCGACGGAGAGCGCGGCGCGCGTCAGCTCCCGCTGGGCCTCGAATCCGGCGGTGACGGCCCGGTACTGGTCCGCCGCGAGGGCGGCGGAGACGGCCTTGCTGATCGCCAGGAAGGGGGTCCGCCGCGGTACCTCCAGCAGCGGCATGTCCTCGGTCCGCGCGGCCTCGACCAGCGCCTCGGGGATCTCCTCGTAGTTGACGCCGATCGCGAAGCCGATGCCGACGACCCCGGCCGCGGCGAGGCGGCGTACGTAGGCCCGCATCTCCTCCGGGTCCCCCGCGTCCAGCTTCATCGCGGTGATCAGGAGCAGTTCCCCGCCCTCCATGTAGGGGACGGGGTCGGCGAGCTCGCTGACGTGGGCCCAGCGCACCGGGGTGTCGAGGCGTCCCTCCCCCGCCCGGACGCTGAGCTTGAGCGCCGAGTGCTGGACGAGTGAGGCGAGGGTGAGCGGCATCGGTTACCAGTGGCCTTAGCGGGAGGGGGCGACGGAGCGGCGGGAGCGGACAGGGGCCGGGGCAGCGGGTGGGCCGGCGGTCGGCCGGGGGTGGACCGCCGAGGGAGTTTTCGCCGTGCCGTACGAACGACTCCCTCGATTCTGCCACCTCGTACTGGTCGGGATACGGGTCAGGACGTTCCGGCCAGGCGGACCAGCAGCGGAGCCGCACGTTCCCCGCGTACCGAGGTCAGCGACAGCACCGCGTGCCCCGGCGGCACGGCGTGCGCCAGGTCCGACGCCGACCACCGCTCCCGCTCCACCTGCCGCACCGTCACCGCGTCCGTGGTGACCGCCTTGCCGGTGACGAGCTTGCGGAAGGAGTGCATCAGGCGGGTCAGCGGCTGATCGGCGAAGACGGTGCGGTGGGTGACGTCCCGCGTCTCCACCCACTCGGTGCCCCAGGCCTCGGCGAACCGCTTGCCGTCCCAGGTGGTGACGCCGGAGAAGGCCATCCGGCAGCCGACCGCCCCGAGCAGCGGGGTCCGCAGCGCCTCCGGTACGTCGTCCATGGTGCGCAGCGTGAGCAGGACGCCCGCGTGCGCCGAGCGCAGCCGCTGGACGCCGCGTACGGTTCCGGCGGTCAGGGTGTGGGAGGCGTCGTCGAGGGCGAGGAAGGCGAAGAGGGAACGGTCGGTACGGGCGGCCGCCGCGGCGTTGAACTGCGTGAGCAGCAGCCGGGCCAGCATCCGGGAGGCGTCGGCGTGCCCGCGCTCGGGCAGGTCCACGCGGACCCGGATCGGGTGCTCCAGGGCGCGCAGCGAGAACGGCCGCCCCTGGCCGGTGGTGTCGAAGAACCCTGCGAAGGCCGGCCGGTCCAGCAGGGCCACCCGGTCGGCGAGGGCCGGTCCGGGGTCCGCGTGCGCCCCGTGCTGACGGGCCCGGGCGTCGAGCTCGCGCAGCATCGCGTGCTGCCCGGCGAGGTCGCGGCGCAGCGCGTCGAAGGCGGTGGGGACCTGGTCGAGCAGCTCGCGCAGCTCGGGCACGGCGGGGAAGCGGTCGTACGCCGCCCGGAACGGCCCGAGGAGCTGGGCGAGGGTGGTCGCGGCCCGGCGGACGTCGATGCCGGGAAGGTCCCCGACGAAGGCCTCGGCGAGCAGGGTGGCCGCCTCGTCGGGGTCGGTCGCGCCGCCGTAGAGGTCGAGGTCGTAGACGGAGGCGGGGTCACCGACCCGGACCACGACGTCGAAGGCGGCGTCCGGTCCGAGCTGGGTGCCGGCCGCGCCGACGGCGACGACGGCGGCCTGGCCGGCGAGCGCCTGGAGCGAGAGCGACTCGACGACGGGCCGAACCAGCCGCCGGGTCTTGCCGGTGCCGGAGGGGCCGACGGCGAGCAGGGAGGTACCGAGCACGTCGGGGTCGAGGGCGAGCGAGGTTCCGCGGCGGGAGTACGGGTTGCGCGCGCCGTCCTCGACGGTGCCGAGCAGCACCTGCCGGGCCAGCAGATCGTGCCGGGCTGCCCGCACGGGCAGGTCCCGCGCCCCGGACGGGTGCACGCAAGCCCCTGCGCCCTTGTCGCGGACGGCGTCGGCGAAGGCCCGCATGCGCGAGGGGTCGACGCGCACGGAGTCCCACGCACGCCGGATCCGGGCGTAGTCGACGTCGTTCATCCGCCCGCCCCCGGCCTCGGCCTCCAACCGCTCGGCCACCTCCCCCAGCCCGGCGGCCCACAACTGCGGCCACCGCACGGGGTCCTCGGGGCCGCCCGCGCCCAGGTGGGCGGAGTCGGCGGGGCGCGCGGGCTGCACCGCTCGCAGGGGGCGGCTGCGGAGCAGGCGCCGGCCCAGTTCGGGCCAGCGGCCCAGACGCCCGAAGCCGATCACCAGGACGGCGGCGACGATGGCGTACCAGGCGTAGGAGGCCACCACGGAAGGCAGCGTCCCGGCCCAGGAGTCCGGCGTGAACATATAGAGGGGCCAGAGCCAGAATCCGCCGAGGTAGCCGTTCCACAGCAGGGACCAGAGCAGCAGTCCCGCGAGCAGGGAGATCAGGGCCCCGCTGATCAGCTGGCGGGTGGGGGTCTCCTCGGGCTCCTCGGCGGCCCGCGGCACGTGCCCGTACGTCCATACGCCCGGTCCGTCCGAGGCGCGCGGGAAGCGCAGCCAGTCGCCCAGCGTCGGGCCGGCCGTGGGCGCGTGCGAGGGCTTCGGGGGGAGGCCCGGTGGCGGCGGGGAGGCCGGTCTCGGGACGTGCCCCACCCGGGGCGGGCGCGTCTCGTGCGTGCCGTCGGTGTCCATGAAACCCCTGCCCCCTGCCCGTGCCTGCGCTGCGTCGCTCAATGTAGTTGCCCGGCGTCGGCCGTGGGCCCGTACCCGCGCTCCGATTCGCCGTGCCGCCCGCGGGAGGCCCGTCCGCGTCCTTCCTATGGCCGTCACGGACAAGGACACGCGGAGATCACTACCGAACGGAGCATGCAGGACCCCCTCTCCCGGGCCTAGCCTGCGAACAAAGAGACAAGTGCGTCCGAAAACACCCCCCAGGAGCCCTCTATGACCGCTGTTCCGCAGGAGCGCAAGATCGTCACCGCGATCCCCGGCCCCAAGTCGCAGGAGCTGCAGGCCCGCCGCCTGCAGACCGTGGCCGGTGGCGTGGGCTCCGTGCTGCCCGTCTTCACGGCCCGCGCGGGTGGCGGCATCATCGAGGACGTCGACGGCAACCGCCTGATCGACTTCGGCTCCGGCATCGCCGTGACCTCGGTCGGCGCCTCCGCCGAGGCCGTCGTGCGCCGCGCCTCCGCGCAGCTCGCCGACTTCACCCACACCTGTTTCATGGTCACCCCGTACGAGGGCTACGTAGAGGTCTGCGAGGCGCTCGCCGAGCTGACCCCGGGCACCCACGCCAAGAAGTCGGCCCTGTTCAACTCCGGCGCCGAGGCCGTCGAGAACGCCGTCAAGATCGCCCGTTCGTACACCAAGCGCCAGGCGGTCGTCGTCTTCGACCACGGCTACCACGGCCGTACGAACCTCACCATGGCGCTGACCGCGAAGAACATGCCGTACAAGCAGGGCTTCGGTCCGTTCGCCCCCGAGGTCTACCGCGTCCCGGTCGCCTACGGCTACCGCTGGCCCACCGGTGCCGAGAACTGCGGCCCCGAGGCCGCCGCCCAGGCGATCGACGCGATCACCAAGCAGATCGGCGCCGAGAACGTCGCCGCGATCATCATCGAGCCGGTCCTCGGCGAGGGCGGCTTCATCGAGCCGGCCAAGGGCTTCCTGCCCGAGATCGTGAAGTTCGCCAACGACAACGGCATCGTCTTCGTCGCCGACGAGATCCAGTCCGGCTTCTGCCGCACCGGCCAGTGGTTCGCGTGCGAGGACGAGGGCATCGTCCCCGACCTGATCACCACCGCCAAGGGCATCGCGGGCGGCCTGCCGCTCGCCGCCGTGACCGGCCGCGCCGAGATCATGGACGCCGCGCACGCGGGTGGCCTGGGTGGCACCTACGGCGGTAACCCGGTGGCCTGCGCCGGTGCGCTCGGCTCCATCGAGACCATGAAGGAGCTCGACCTCAACGCCGCGGCGAAGAAGATCGAGTCCGTCATGAAGGCCCGCCTGACGGCCATGCAGGAGAAGTACGACATCATCGGCGACATCCGCGGCCGCGGCGCCATGATCGCGATCGAGCTGGTCAAGGACCCGGTGTCCAAGACCCCGTTCCCGGAGGCGGCCGGCGCGCTCGCCAAGGCCTGCCACGCCGAGGGCCTGCTCGTCCTCACCTGCGGCACCTACGGCAACGTGCTCCGCTTCCTCCCGCCGATCGTCATCGGCGAGGACCTGCTGAACGAGGGCCTGGACCTCATCGAGGCCGCGTTCGCGGCCATCGGCACGGCCATCTGATCGAAGGTCTAGAACGTGCGCACGCCGCGACCGGCCTCTACCGGCGGTAACGGGCGGACGCTGTGAAGAAGCTGTGGGGGGCCGATGGCGGGAGCGCGATCCTGCTGTCGGTCCCCCTTCCACTGCCGTACGGTTTCTGCAGATGAGTGAGACACCCCGCTCACGGGAAACCGGGGGCGACACCAGTACTGGGCTTCCCCAGCACCGTACTGGGCATGCGTTCGCGCACACTCCTCACCGATCGGACAGCCGTTCGCCCCAAACCCCCCGGGGCGCCCGGCAACCCGATCCGGGCGGCCGTCCCGGAACCATCCCCCCTGTTCCGGGACGGCCGGCCACTCCTCTCCTGATCGCCGCGGTCTGCGGCCTCCTCTTCTCCCTGGTCACCTGGCAGGTGCTGGTCGCCGGCCCACTGCTGACCCCGGACCACGCGCTGAGCCGCGCCCTGGTGCGCACGCTCCCGGACTCCGTCACCGAACGCCTCTCGGACCTCGGGAACATCCCCGTCGCCGTCCCCGTCCTCGCGCTGGCCGTGGCCTACGCCGCCCGGCGCGGGCGCGTGCTCGCCGCCGGGGCCGCGGGCCTGGCGATGGCCCTGGTGCCGGCCCTGGTCATCCCCTTCAAGGAGTGGACCGCCCGGCCCGGCCCCCTGGAACCCTGGGCCGCCGGCTACTTCCCCTCGGGCCACACGGCCACCGCGGCCGTCGCCTACCTCGGCGCGGCCCTGCTCGTGCGCCCGTACACCCGCCGGGCATGGCCGACGGCCGTCGCCCTGGTCCTCACGGGGGCGACGGCCGTCGGGCTGGTCCTGCGGGGCTGGCACTGGCCGCTCGACGTGCTGGCCAGCCTGCTGCTGTGCACTCCCCTGCTGCTCGGGGTGGCGTGGGCGGACCGGGTCGGCCGGTCCGGTCGGCTCAGCCGCCGAAGTAGGCGTCGAAGTTCCGGCTGAACTCCCAGCCGCCGAAGCGGTCCCAGTTGATCGACCAGGTCATCAGGCCGCGCAGGCCCGGCCAGGTGCCGTGGGTCTGGTACGTCCCGCAGTCGGTCTTCTTCGTCAGGCAGTTCAGGGCCTTGGTCACCTCCGCGGGCGAGGTGTGGCCGTTGCCCGCGTTGGTCGTGGCCGGCAGGCCGATGGCGACCTGGTCCGGGCGCAGGGCCGGGAAGACCCGGGCGGTGTTTCCGGCGACCGGGAAGCCGGTGAGCAGCATGTCGGTCATGGCGATGTGGAAGTCCGCGCCCCCCATGGAGTGGTACTGGTTGTCGAGGCCCATGATCGGGCCCGAGTTGTAGTCCTGGACGTGCAGCAGTGTGAGGTCGTCGCGCAGGGCGTGGATGACCGGGAGGTACGCGCCGGCGCGCGGGTCCTGGCCGCCCCAGGGGCCGGAACCGTAGAACTGGTGGCCGAGCTGCACGAAGAAGGTCTCGGGGGCCATGGTCAGGACGAAGTCCGGGCCGTACCTGGCCTTCAGGGTCTTCACGGCGGAGATCAGGTTGACGACGACCGGGGTGGTGGGGGCCCGGAAGTCGGTGTCACCGGTGGCCAGGGACAGGGAGTGGCCCTCGAAGTCGATGTCCAGGCCGTTGAGGCCGTACTCGTCGATGATCTTGCTGACGGAGGAGACGAAGGCGTCGCGGGCGGCCGTGCTCGCGAGCTGGACCTGGCCGTTCTGGCCGCCGATCGAGATCAGCACCTTCTTGCCGGCCGCCTGCTTGGCCTTGATGGCCGCCTTGAACTCCGCGGGGGATTCGACGCCGGGGCATTCCGCGACCGGGCAGAGCCGGAAGCGGATGTCTCCCGAGGTCACCGACGTCGGTTCGCCGAAGGCGAGGTTGATGACGTCCCAGGAGGCGGGCACGTCGGCCATCCGGACGTATCCGGAGCCGTTGGCGAAGCTCGCGTGCAGGTAGCCGACCAACGCGTGCGCGGGAAGGCCGCCGCCACCGCCTCCCCCGCCGCCGGGCGTGGTCGCGGAGACGGGCGCGCTCTGCGGGGACTCGCCCGCCGCGTTCACGGCGCTGACCCGGAAGGTGTACGTGGTGGACGCGGCGAGGCCGGTCACGGCCGCCGTGGCGGAGGTGACGCTCAGGGGCGCCGCGCCGTCCCGGCGGACGGTGTACGAGGTGGCTCCGGGCACCGCCGACCAGGACAGCGCGACCGAGCTCGACGAGGTGGCGGACGCCGTCAGGCCGGTGGGGGCGGCCGGGGGCTGGGGCTGGCCGGGGCCGCCGGGGTCGGGGCCGACCAGGGTGAGGTCGTCGGTGAAGTGGGCGGGCTGGCCGTACCAGCCGTGCGTGTAGACCGTGACGGAGGTCGTCGAGGGGCCGGTACGGAAGCTCGTCGTGAGCTGTTTCCACGCGCCCGGGGTCTGCGTCCAGGTCGACACGTCCGTGGTGCCGGTGCCGCTCGCGCCGAGGTAGACGTACGCGCCCTGCACCCAGGCGCCGAGCGTGTACGTCGAGTCGGGCTTCACGGTGACGGTCTGGGAGCAGCGGGCGTTGTCCTGTCCGGCCGGAGTGGCCTTCAGGGCGGAACTCCCGCTGTGGACGGGGGTGGTGACGGCGGCCGCACCGGCGCCGGGGCAGCTCCAGCCGTCGAGGCCGGCCTCGAAGCCGCCGTTGCGCACCAGGTCGGCGTCGGCCGCCGCGGCCGGCGGGCCGGCGGCGAGGAATCCGGCCACCGCGAGGGCAGTGGCCGTGAGGAAGGGTAGGACTCTGCGCACAACTGCCTCCGGTGCATGGGGGGGATGGAGGGGGTCAGCGGCGCCCAAGATGGTCCAGACCAATGCCCTTGTCAAGACCTCCGTCCCTCCTTCGCCAGCGCACGCGCGGCCGCCTCGTGCATCGCGAGCTCCAGCACGGCCGGGTCGGTGAGGGTCCCCTCCCCGTCCGGCAGCACCAGCCAGCGCACCCCGCCGGTCGCCCGGCCGGGGTACGGGGCCACGATCCATGCCCCGCGCCCGGCGCCCCGTACGCCCGTGCCGAGCCACCGGGACGCCGTGCCTGCGGGCACGAAGAAGCCCAGCCGCGAGTCGCCGAAATCGGCGAGCACCGGGCCGGGCCGGTCGAGGAGCAGGCGGAGCACGTCGAGGGTGGGCCGCCCCAGCTCCCCGGGCAGGATCAGCACGTCCCAGCGCCGGCCGGCGGGCAGGAGGGCGACCCCGAGGGGGTTGCGCTCCCACTGCCACCGGCAGGCGTCCGGATCCGGCGCCGCCGACACCAGCCACTCCACTGCCGTCTTGTCCCCCGGGATCGCCATCGCCCGGCCTCCGTTCCCTGTAGGTGAAGGGTTCTCACCTGGAGAGAGCGGGGCCGGGCGCGGCTATGACGCGGGTTTCGTTACTCCATGGTAGTGAATCGGGTCACACGGTGACGGGCTCCCGGCGCCGGGGCATACGGCGGGCGGGCGGGCCGGCCGCCGCTAGCTGTCGAAGCCGAGGCCGAGCTTGTCCATCGCCTTCAGCCACAGGTTCCGGTGACCTCCGCGGGCGTCCGCGCGGGCCAGCGACCATTTGGTGAGCGCGATCCCGGTCCAGGCGAAGGGCTCCGGCGGGAACGGCATCGGCTTGGACTTCACCATGTCCAGCCGGGTGCGCTCGGTGGAGAGCCCGTCCAGCAGGTCCAGCATCACGTCCGCGCCGAACCGGGTGGCGCCCACCCCGAGGCCGGTGTAACCGGCCGCGTAGGCCACCTTCCCCGCGTGCGCGGTGCCGAAGAAGGCGGAGAAGCGGGAGCAGGTGTCGATCGCGCCGCCCCAGGCGTGGCTGAACTTCAGCCCCTCCAGCTGCGGGAAGGCGGTGAAGAAGTGCTCCGCGAGCTTGAGGTAGGTCTCGGGGCGGTGGTCGTACTCGGAGTCGAGCTTCCCGCGGTAGGGGTAGATCGCGTCGTAGCCGCCCCACAGGATCCGGTGGTCGCGGGTGATCCGGAAGTAGTGGAACTGGTTGGCGCTGTCGCCGAGGCCCTGCCGGTTCTTCCAGCCGATCGCGGCCAGCTGGGCCTCGTCGAGCGGCTCGCTCATCAGCGCGTAGTCGTAGACCGGGACGGTGAACGGGCGGACCCGCCGGACCAGCGAGGGGAAGATGTTGGTGCCGAGGGCGACCCGGCGCGCGAGGATCGTGCCGTAGGGGGTCGTCACGGTCATCCCGGCACCCGCCGAGGCCATCTTCAGGCCGCGGGTGTTCTCGTAGATCCGCACCCCGAGCTCCAGGCAGGCCCGCTTGAGGCCCCAGGCCAGCTTCGCCGGGTTGAGCATGGCGACGCCGTCGCGGTCCCACAGGCCCGCGAGGAAGGTCGGGGAGTCGACCTCGGCGCGCACCGCGTCGCCGTCCAGCCATTCGGAGCCGTCGGCGAGGCCGAGCCGCAGTGCCTCCTCGTGCAGTTCGCGCAGCTCCTCGACCTGGTGCGGTTCCGTGGCGACGTCGATCTCGCCGGTCCGCTCGAAGTCGCAGTCGATGCCGTACCGGGCGACGGCCTCCTCGATGGCGTCGAGGTTGCGGGCGCCCATCTCCTCCAGCTTCGCCAGCTCGCCGGGCCAGCGGGCCAGGCCGTTGCTGAGGCCGTGGGTGAGGGAGGCTGCGCAGAATCCGCCGTTCCGGCCGGAGGCGGCCCAGCCCGCCTCCTTGCTCTCGATCACTACGACGTCCCGCCCGGGGTCGCGCTCCTTGGCGAGCAGCGCGGTCCACAGTCCGCTGTATCCGGCGCCGACGACCAGCAGGTCGCAGCGCTCGTCGGAGGTGAGCGCCGGCTCGGGGGCCGGCTTGCCGGGGTCGTCCAGCCAGTACGAGACCGGCTTCGCTTCGGAAAGGGATTTCGCAACACTACGCATGGCGACTGGGGCCATGTCTTCCAACTCCCTACGGAACTGATGACGTGCTTTCCCGAATTACTTCGGTTGTGCCTTCTTGCGGCGGTTGCCGACCATCTGGCCGGCGAGGACCACCAGCACCGCGATGACGAACATCGCCGTACCGATGACGTTGATCTGCACGGGCGTACCGCGCTGGGCCGAGCCCCACACGAACATGGGGAAGGTGACGGTGTTGCCCGAGTTGAAGTTGGTGATGATGAAGTCGTCGAAGGAGAGCGCGAAGGAGAGCAGCGCGCCCGCTGCGATACCGGGGGCCGCGATCGGCAGGGTGACCCGTACGAAGGTCTGCACCGGCCCGGCGTACAGGTCGCGGGCGGCCTCCTCCAGCCGCGGGTCCATCGACAGGACACGTGCCTTGACGGCGGCGACGACGAAGCTGAGGCAGAACATGATGTGCGCGATCAGGATCGTCCAGAAGCCCAGCTGGATGCCCATGTTGAGGAAGAGCGCGAGCAGCGAGGCCGCCATCACGATCTCGGGCATGGCCATGGGCAGGAAGATCAGCGAGTTGACCGCCCCGCGGGCCCGGAACCGGTAGCGCACCAGCGCGAAGGCGATCGCGGTGCCCAGCGCGGTCGCGACGAGGGTGGACCAGAGCGCGATCTGGAGCGAGAGGGACAGCGAGCCGCACATGTCGGCGACGCCACAGGGGTCCTTCCACGCGTCGAGGGAGAACTCCTGCCAGGCGTAGTTGAACCGCCCGGTGGGGTTGTTGAAGGAGAAGACGGTGACGACGACGTTCGGCAGGATCATGTACGCGAGCGTGCCGAGGCCCGCGATGACGACCAGGTTGCGCCGCAGCCAGGTGAGGGGATTGCGCATCAGACCAGGTCCTCCGTCCCCGCTCGGCGGATGTAGATGGTCACCATGATCAGCACGATGGCCATGAGAATGAAGGACAGCGCGGCCGCCGTCGGGTAGTCGAGGATCCGCAGGTACTGCGACTGGATGACGTTGCCGATCATCCGGGTGTCCGTGGACCCGAGCAGCTCGGCGTTCACGTAGTCGCCGCTCGCCGGGATGAAGGTGAGCAGGGTCCCGGAGACCACGCCCGGCATGGAGAGCGGGAAGGTCACCTTGCGGAAGACCGTGGCGGGGCGGGCGTAGAGGTCCCCGGCCGCCTCGTGGAGGCGGGTGTCGATGCGCTCCAGCGAGGAGTACAGCGGCAGGATCATGAAGGGGAGGAAGTTGTACGTCAGGCCGCAGACCACCGCGAGCGGCGTGGCCAGGACCCGGTCCCCCTCGGTCATGCCGAGCCAGCTGGTGACGTCGAGGAAGCCGACGTTGTTGAGGACGTCGACCACCGGGCCGCCGTCGGCCAGGATCGTCTTCCAGGCCAGGGTGCGGATCAGGAAGCTGGTGAAGAACGGGGCGATGACCAGTACGAGGAGCAGGTTGCGCCAGCGGCCCGCCTTGAAGGCGATCAGGTAGGCCAGCGGGTACCCGAGCAGCAGGCACAGCGCGGTCGCGGTGCCCGCGTAGAGCAGGGAGCGCAGGAACTGCGGGTAGTACTCGGTGAAGGCGTCCCAGTAGGTCCCGAAGTGCCAGGTGACCTTGAAGCCCTCTTCGAGGGAGCCGGTCTGCACCGAGGTGGAGGCCTGGTAGACCATCGGCAGCACGAAGAAGACCAGCAGCCACAGGATGCCGGGGAGCAGCAGCCAGTACGGGATCAGCCGCTTGCGCAGGGACGCCTTGTGCACCGGGGGTTCGGTGGGGGCGGGCGCCTGGGGCGGCGCGGCGGTGGCGGTCACGCGCTCTCCTCGACCGTCTCGATGCCCGCGTCTATGTCCTGGGCCGCGTCGAGCCCGAAGGTGTGCTCCGGGTTCCAGTGCAGAACGACCTCGGCGCCCGGGACCAGGCGGCTGTCGCGCTCGATGTTCTGGACGTAGACCTCCAGCTCGGGGCAGACGGGGCTGTCGATGACGAACTGCGTGGAGACGCCGATGAAGGAGGAGGCGGCTATGCGGCCGGTGATCCTGTTCCGGCCCGTCGCGATGGCGTTCTCCTCCTCGGCCGGGACCAGGGACACCTTCTCCGGGCGCACACCGACCAGCAGCTTCCCGCCGGCGCGGGGTGTGGTCGAACATCGGGCGGCGGGCAGCCGGAGCTTCGCACCGGAGGCCGAGACGACCACCTCGGAGCCGGCGGACTCCACGGACGCCTCGATGAGGTTCGAGGTGCCGAGGAAGTTGGCGACGAAGGTGGTGCCCGGGTTCTCGTACAGCTCGGCGGGGGCGCCCAGCTGCTCGACGCGGCCGCCGTTCATCACGGCGACCGTGTCGGCCATGGTCATGGCCTCCTCCTGGTCGTGCGTGACGTGCACGAAGGTGATGCCGACCTCGGTCTGGATCCGCTTGAGCTCCAGCTGCATCTGGCGGCGGAGCTTGAGGTCGAGGGCACCGAGCGGCTCGTCGAGGAGCAGTACCTGCGGGTGGTTGATCAGGGCGCGGGCGACGGCGACGCGCTGCTGCTGGCCGCCGGAGAGCTGGTGCGGCTTGCGCTGGGCGAACTGGCCGAGCTGGACCAGCTCCAGCATGTCGTCGACCTGCTTCTTGACCGACTTGACGCCGCGGCGGCGCAGCCCGAAGGCGACGTTCTCGAAAATGCTCAGGTGCGGGAAGAGCGCGTAGCTCTGGAAGACCGTGTTGACCGGGCGCTTGTACGGCTGCAGGTCGGTGACTTCCCGGTCGCCGAGGTGAACCGTTCCGGTGGACGGCTCCTCCAGGCCGGCGATCATGCGCAGGGTGGTGGTCTTCCCGCAGCCGGATGCGCCGAGCAGGGCGAAGAAGGAGCCCTGGGGGATGGTGAGATCCAGCGGGTGCACGGCGGTGAAGGTGCCGTAGTGCTTGCT
Source organism: Streptomyces sp. NBC_00029 (assembly GCF_045160505.1). Taxonomy (NCBI): domain Bacteria; kingdom Bacillati; phylum Actinomycetota; class Actinomycetes; order Kitasatosporales; family Streptomycetaceae; genus Streptomyces; species Streptomyces sp. NBC_00029. Next base: position 6,356,409 of record NZ_CP108292.1, on the reverse strand, counting down.
GATCCCGGAGAGGCGGACGTCGCCGCCCGCGGTCTTGTCAGTCATGGATGGTCCCGGGGTTGGGTGGGGCAAGGGGTCGAAGGCTCGGCGGGTCCGGCGGGGCAGCGCCCCCGCCGGGGTCCTGCGGCGGTCGGCGCTCCGCTCCGGCGGGCACGCCGCAAGGCGTGCGTCAGGCGCCGATGAGCTTGGCGAACTTCTCCTCGTACGCCGTCTCTTCCTCGCTGCTGAGGGAGCGGAAGGCGTGGGACTTGGCGGTCATCGCCTTGTCCGGAACGATCAGGGTGTTCTCCGCGAGTTCGGGATCGATCTTCGCGAGCTCGTCCTTGACGCCCTCGACGGGGCAGACGTAGCTGATGTACGCGGCCAGTTGCGCGGCGGCCGGAAGCTCGTAGTAGTAGTCGATGAGCTTCTCCGCGTTGGCCTTGTGCCGGGCGTTGGCGGGGACCAGCAGGTTGTCGCTGGAGGTGATGTATCCGGCGGCGGGGATGGCGAACTTGATGTCCGGGTTCCCGGCCTGGAGCTGGATGATGTCGCCGGCCCAGGCGAGACAGGCGGCAAGGTCGCCCTTGTCGAGGTCGGAGGTGTAGTCGTTGCCGGTGAAGCGGCGGATCTGCTTCTTGTCCACGCCCTTCTGGAGCCGGCCGACGGCCTCGTCGAAGTCGGCGTTCGTGAAGGAGGCGGGGTCCTTGCCCTGGTCGAGCAGGGTCATGCCGACGCTGTCGCGCATCTCCGTCAGGAAACCGACGCGGCCCTTGAGGGTGGGGTCGTCGAGCAGCTGGGTGACGGAGTCGACCTTCTTGCCGTCGGTCGCCTTCTCGTTGTAGGCGATGACGGTGGAGATGCCGGTCCACGGGTAGCTGTACGCGCGGCCCGGGTCCCAGTCGGGGCTGCGGAACTGCGGCGACAGGTTGGCGAAGGCGTGCGGCAGGTGCGTGGGGTCCAGCTTCTGGGCCCAGCCCAGGCGGATCATGCGGGCGGCGAGCCAGTCGGTGACCACGATCAGGTCGCGGCCGGTGTCCTGGCCGGCCGCGAGCTGGGGGCGGATCTTGCCGAAGAACTCGACGTTGTCGTTGATGTCCTCGGTGTACTTGACCTTGATGCCGGTCCGCTTGGTGAACTCCTCCAGTGTGGGACGGGACTTCTCGTCCTCGCTGGTGTCCATGTACTCGGTCCAGTTGGAGAAGTTGATCTCCTTCTCCCGGTCCGAGTGGTCGTCGGAGGCCGCTGCCGCGTCGCCCGCGCGTTTGGCGGGCGGGATCCCGCACCCGGCGAGGGTGGACAGCCCTGCGAGGGTGAGCGCTCCGACTCCGGAGGCGCGCAGCAGTGAGCGGCGGGTGAGGGCGCCGCGCCCGCCGGTGAAGCTGCGCCGCATCGCGGCGAGTTGCGCCGCCGAGAGGCGGTCGGGCTCGAACTGCTCCATGCGCTGTGCCCTTTCGGGAGGTATACCGCTGGTCAGGCGGTGGGCCCACGCGGCGATAGCCGCAGATGGTTACGGACGGTCCCCGAAGATCGTGCGGTGCCAGTCCTTCTCGGCCACCGCGGTGTTGTCGTACATCACGTGCTTGACCTGCGTGTACTCCTCGAAGGAGTAGGCAGACATGTCCTTTCCGAAGCCGCTGGCCTTGTATCCCCCGTGGGGCATCTCGCTGATGATCGGGATGTGGTCGTTGACCCAGACGCAGCCCGCCTTGATCTCGCGGGTGGCGCGGCCCGCCCGGTAGACGTCACGGCTCCAGGCGGAGGCCGCGAGTCCGTACGGTGTGTCGTTGGCCAGCGCGATCCCCTCGTCGTCGGTGTCGAAGGGCAGGACGACCAGGACCGGACCGAAGATCTCGGACTGGACCACCTCGCTGTCCTGGGCGGCGCCGGCAATGAGGGTGGGCCGGTAGTAGGCGCCCTCGGCCAGGTCCCCCGCCGGGCTCTCGCCGCCCGTGACGACGGTGGCGTAGGCCCGGGCGCGCTCGACGAAGGCGGCGACCCGGTCCCGCTGGGCGTGCGAGACCAGCGGGCCCAGGTCGGTGGTGGGCGCGAAGGGGTCGCCGAGGCGGACGCTCTCCATCAGCTCGGCCACCCGGGCGACGAAGGCGTCGTGCAGGGGGCGCTGGACGTAGGCACGGGTCGCGGCCGTGCAGTCCTGGCCGGTGTTGATGAGGGAGGCGGCGACGGCGCCGTGGGCGGCGGCCTCCAGGTCGGCGTCGTCGAAGACGAGGAAGGGGGCCTTGCCGCCGAGCTCCAGGTGGAGCCGCTTGACGGTGGCGGTGGCGATCTCGGCGACGCGCTTGCCGACGGCGGTGGAGCCGGTGAAGGAGGTCATCACCACGTCGGGGTGGCCCACCAGGTGCTCTCCGGCCTCGCGGCCGGCGCCGGTGACGATGTTGATCACGCCGTCGGGCAGGCCCGCGTCCTTGGCCGCCTGCGCGAACATCAGGGAGGTCAGCGGGGTGAGCTCGGCGGGCTTGAGGACGACGGTGTTGCCGGCTGCGATCGCCGGGAGGATCTTCCAGGCGGCCATCTGGAGCGGATAGTTCCAGGGCGCGATCGAGCCGACGACCCCGATGGCCTCGCGGCGTACGTACGAGGTGTGGTCGCCCGAGTACTCGGCGGCGGCCTGCCCCTGGAGGTGGCGGGCCGCGCCCGCGAAGAAGGCCGTGTTGTCGATGGTCCCCGGCACGTCGAACTCCGTGGACAGCTTGATCGGCTTGCCGCACTGCAGGGACTCGGCGTACGCGAAGTCCTCCGCCTGTTCGGCCAGTACGGCGGCCAGCCGGTGCAGGGCGTCCGAACGCTCGCCGGGAGTGGCGCCGGACCAGCCCGGGAAGGCCCTCCTGGCGGCGGCGACGGCTTCGTCGACGTCCGCGGTGCTCGCGAGCTCGTAGGTGAGGACCTCGTCGCCGGTGGCCGGATCGACCACCGTGTGTGACCGACCGGAGGTGCCGGCCCTCAGCTGCCCGTCGATGTACTGCGCGCCGTCTGCGAAGCGGTCTTTGACCTGGAAGCGGTTGCCCATCACGCTCTCACGCTCTCCGTAGCTACAGTTCGAGCTACAGCTCGAATTGAGTGCCGATCCTGACAGAGGTGGTGCCCTCGGCCAAGTGATTCCGTTGTTGCCTTTTGATTACGCGACGGAATCGGTCGACCATGTGTCGAGGCACGCCGGAAATCCCGTACGAAGTGTCAGTGGCGGGTGCCAGACTCGCGTGCATGGAGATGATCGACAATCTGATCAAGCAGGTCAGCCGTGGTGAGCGGGTGAAGTACCTGCCGTTCTGGGGGCACCGGCCGCAGCCGGACGGCAGGCTCGGCCCGAGCTGCCTGAGCCAGTGGTGGCCCTCTGCCTTCACTGTCGGTGACGTCCGTTATGCGACCGCGGAACACTGGATGATGGCCGGCAAGGCCCGGCTGTTCGGGGACGCCGAGGCGGAGCGCGCCGCGGTGGCCGCGAAGAGCCCGGCGGCCGCGAAGAAGGTCGGCCGGCTCGTGCGCGGCTTCGACGACGCGATATGGGAGCGGGAGCGCTTCGCCCTGGTGGTCGAGGGCAGCGTGCACAAGTTCGGCTCCGACCCGGCGCTGCGCGCGTACCTGCTGGGCACGGGGAGCCGGGTGCTGGTGGAGGCGAGCCCGATGGACCGGATCTGGGGCATCGGACTGGCCGCCGACGACGACCGCGCCCTGAACCCGGTGCGCTGGCGCGGGCTGAACCTGCTGGGCTTCGCCCTGATGGAGGCCCGCGAGCGGCTGCGCGAGGACGCCGCGTGACAGAGCGGCGCCGGGTCGCCGCGGTCGTCGTCCGGAGTGCGGCTGCCCCGGACGGCGGTCGGACTCGTCCGGGATCCCCTCTCGCGCGGTACGGACGGCGCCTCGGTGATGGTGCCCGCGCTGCTGAGTAATTGCGTGGTGGATCCCGGGCCCGCCGCCTAACGTGTTCCTCGTCCAGGTGCGAAGGCGAGACCTACTTCGACTCATAATCGGGCGGCCGCGGGTTCGAGTCCCGTCACCGGCTTCGGGCCGGTGTAGCTCAGCTGGTAGAGCACCTTGTGGTTTCGCCGGCCTTGTTCTCTGGACACTTGACGTCACGCACCTCCCGGTGCGCGGGCTGCGGCTCCTTCCCTTTCAGAGAATCCAGGCCGCCGCCACCTTGACCTCGGGAGGCACGCGTGCGGGATGCCCGGTGCGCAGGCAACGGTTACTTCTTCGGATCAGCTGGTTGCGGGTTCAAGTCCCGCCCGGCCACGGCCGGTAGCTCAATGGATCAGAGCAGCTGACACAAGTCCGTCGCCGACTTCCGATCTCGGGCATCCCGCACGTCACGCCTCCCCCGTTCGCTTTGAATTCGGGGGGATTCACATGGCTCGTTTCAACCTGCGCGCGTCCAGGCCGGCGCCCGTCGCGCCCACCTCGCCCGTCCGCTCGGCCGGGCGCGCCCGCACCGCTCAGGGCGGCCCCGGCCACCTGCGCGACCCGCGCTCCGAGCTCTTCCTGCTCGCCGTCGCCAACTTCGTGACGCAGCAGAGCGCGTACGAGAGCGGCGAGGCGCGCGACGACCGCTTCGCGGCGCTCGTACGCACCCTCGCCGTCGAGGATCCCGTGTGGACGGCCGGTCTGCTGGGCTGGCTCCGCGGCGACGCGAACATGCGGACCGCCTCGCTCGTCGGCGCCGCCGAGTACGTGAAGGCACGGCTCGACGCGGGCGCCACCGACGGGCCTTCGAACCGCGGGGTCGTGGACTCGGTGCTGCGGCGCGCGGACGAGCCCGGTGAGCTGCTGGCCTACTGGACGGCGACGTACGGGCGGAACGTGCCCAAGCCCGTCAAGCGCGGCATCGCCGACGCCGTGCGCCGCCTCTACTCCGGCACCTCGCTGCTGAAGTACGACACCGACTCCAAGGCCTACCGCTTCGGCGACGTCCTCAACCTCGTGCACGCCTCCCCCGACCCGGCCAAGCCGTGGCAGGGCGAGTTGTTCCGCCACGCCCTCGACCGCAGGCACAACCCGGACAGCGCGGAGGTCCCCGCGGGCAACCGGACCCTCGCCGCGCACCGGGCGCTGATGGAGCTGCCGGTGGAGCAGCGGCGCGCCGTGGTCACCGCACCGGACTCCGCCGAGCGGCTCGCGGAGGCGGGCATGACCTGGGAGGCGCTGGCCGGCTGGCTGCAGGGGCCGATGGACGCGGCCGCCTGGGAGGCGGTCATCCCGTCCATGGGCGCGATGGCTCTGCTGCGCAACCTGCGCAACTTCGACCAGGCCGGGGTATCGGACGCGGTCGCCGCCCGGGTCGCGGCGAAGATCTCCGCCCCGGAGGCCGTCGCCCGGTCCCGGCAGTTCCCCTTCCGCTACCTGGCGGCCTATCAGCACACGCCCTCGCTGCGCTGGGCGTATCCCCTGGAGCAGGCGCTCGGCCACTCACTGGCCAACGTACCGGCGCTGCCCGGGCGGACACTGGTCCTCGTCGACCGGTCCGGGTCGATGTGGACTCCGCTGTCGGACCGTTCCAAGCTCAACCGTGCGGACGCCGCGGCCGTCTTCGGCGCGGCTCTGGCACTGCGGGCCGAGCAGGCCGACCTGGTGCAGTTCGGCACGACCAGCGAGGCCGTCCGGTGCCGCCGGGGCGAGTCCGTGCTGAAGGTGCTGGAGCGGTTCGGGCATCTCGGCGGGACCTACACGGCCGAGGCCGTGAAGAAGCACTACCGGGGCCACGACCGGGTGCTGATCGTCACCGACGAGCAGGCCGCCTACGGTCACGGCGGCGACCCGACGGCCGAGGTGCCGTCCACGGTCCCGGTCTACACCTGGAACCTGGCCGGCTACCGGGTGGGGCACGCGCCCTCGGGCACCGCGAACCGGCACACCTTCGGCGGGCTCACGGACGGAGCCTTCCGGATGGTGTCCCTGATCGAGGCGGGCCTGGACGCCGACTGGCCGTGGGCCTCCTGAGGCGGCCCCGTCAGACCTTCTCGCGCACCTGCGAGTTGTCGTACGGGCTGTCGTAGCGCGAGTCCTCGCCCGGCCCCTCGTCCATGAGGCCGGCGAACATGACCACGAGGAGCAGGGCGCCCAGCACGATGCCGATCGAGCCCAGGATGATGCCGGCGAGCGCCATCCCGCCGTTGTCGGCCTCGCCGCGGCTCGCCTTGCCGCGGCCCAGGGTGCCGAAGACGACCGCGGCTATGCCGAGGGCGATGGCGAAGAAGCTGGTGAAGCAGCCGACGACCGAAAGGATCCCGAGGACGAGTGCGGTGGTGCCCTGGCCGTTGCTGCGCCGGGCCCCGTAGGGCGGGTAGGCGCCCTGGCCGGGGTATGCCTGGTACCCGGGATAGCCGGGAGGACCGGGGTATCCCGCGTCGCCGGGGTATCCGTAGCCGGGCTGGGCCGGATACCCGTACACCGCCGACGCGGGCTGCCCGGTCGTCGGCGTCGTCGGTATCGGGGCCGTCGTCGGCATCGGATTCTGCGTCGGTATCGGGTTCTGGGGCGGTGCGGACGGCGGGATCCGGTCGCCCGGCATTCCGGCGAGCGTCGGCTGGTCGTGCACGGACGGCGGGCCCGACACGCCCGGTGTGCCCTGCGGACCCTGCGCCTTGCCCAGCTCGACCGCCGGCCGCTCCGGCGGCGCCCACGGATCGCGCGGCTCGGGACTGCTGTCGTTCATACGGAGCCCCCCTCTCGTACAGCCATGCTAAGCGCTGCCACCGACAGTCACGGGCGTGCCTACGATGAATCCCCAACCGCACGCACCCGCGTCCTCCCGGAGGCACTCCCCATGACCGACCTGCACCCCTTCATCGCGGGGCTGCCCAAGGCCGAACTGCACGTCCACCACGTCGGCTCGGCATCCCCTCGCATCGTGGCCGAGCTCGCCTCGCGGCACCCCGACTCGAAGGTCCCCACCGACCCCGAGGCCATTGCCGACTACTTCACCTTCACCGACTTCGCCCACTTCATCGAGGTCTACCTGTCGGTGGTCGACCTGGTCCGCACTCCGGACGACGTCCGCACCCTGACCTTCGAAGTCGCCCGCGACATGGCCCGGCAGAACATCCGCTACGCCGAGCTGACCATCACCCCGTACTCCTCCACCCGCCGCGGCATCGACGAGAAGGCCTTCATGGAGGCCATCGAGGACGCCCGCAGGGCCGCCGAGGCCGAACTCGGCGTCATCCTGCGCTGGTGCTTCGACATCCCCGGCGAGGCCGGCCTGGAGGCCGCCGCCGAGACCGCCCGGCTCGCCGTCGACCACCGCCCCGAGGGCCTGGTCTCCTTCGGTCTCGGCGGCCCCGAGATCGGCGTGCCGCGCCCGCAGTTCAAGCCGTACTTCGACGCGGCCCGCGCCGCCGGCCTGCACAGCGTCCCGCACGCCGGCGAGACCACCGGCCCGGAGACGATCTGGGACGCCATCCGCGAGCTGGGGGCCGAGCGCATCGGCCACGGCACCAGCGCCACCCAGGACCCGGAGCTGCTCGCGTACCTCGCCGAGCACCGGATCGCGCTGGAGGTCTGCCCGACCTCCAACATCGCCACCCGTGCGGTGACCGACCTCGACCAGCACCCGGTCAAGGAGATGGTCGCGGCGGGCGTGCTCGTCACCATCAACAGCGACGACCCGCCGATGTTCGGCTCCGACCTCAACAACGAGTACGCGGTGGCCGCACGCCTCCTCGATCTCGACGAGCGCGGGCTCGCGCAGCTCGCCAAGAACGCCGTCGAGGCCTCCTTCCTGGACCCGGCCGGCAAGGCGAAGCTGACCGCCGAGATCGACACGTACACGGCCGAATGGCTCGCGCGCTGACGTCTGCCGGCAACGCGCCCCCGACAATGGGGACATGAGCACTCTGACTGCCGTCGGCCACCGCGGCGATCCCTACCGTGTCCGTGAGAACACCCTGGCTTCGATCCGCTCCGCGTTCGCGCGCGGGGCGGACGCCGTCGAGATCGACGTACGGCTCACCCGTGACGGAGTGCCGGTCCTGCTCCACGACGAAACGCTCCTGCGGCTGTGGGGCCACGACGTACGCCTCGGCGACGTGACGGCCCCGCAGCTGAAGGAGCTCACGCAGGGCGGGGTTCCCACGCTGCACGACGCCCTGCTGGCCGCCGGGCCGGGCCGGCTGATGCTCGATCTCCCTGGCGCCACCTTCGAATCGGTGCGCACGGTCGTGGACCAGGTCCGCGAATGCGGGGCGCGCGAGCGGACGTTCTACTGCGCGGGCCCGAACACGATGCTGGCGGTCCGCGCCGCCGACCCGGCCGCGGAGATCGCGCTGACCTGGACCACGCTGTCGCCGCCGCGGCGGGTGCTGATCGACGCCGTGGCGCCGCGCTGGCTCAACTACCGCTTCGGGCTGGTGAGCCGGGAGCTGGTGGACGCGCTCCACCGGGACGGCCTGCTGGTGTCGGCGTGGACCGCGGACACCAGGCGGACGATGAAGGGCCTCCTCACGGCGGGGGTCGATTCGATCACCACGAACCGGCTGGACGCACTGGCGGCCGTGCGGGCCGGCCTCGGACGGTGATACGGGCCTTCCGGGAAGGAATGCGCGGCGCGGATCCGCGGTGGCAGGACCTGGGCCTGACCCTGCTGGTGCAGCTGGCCGTCACGATGCCGTTCGTCGTGCCCCGGGCCCCGGAGCTCCCGGCCGCGACCTGGTCCTCGTACGCCATGACCACGGCCGCCGTGCTGCCGCTGGTCTGGCGGCGCCGGGCGCCGGTCACCGTGCTCGCCGCGATCGTGACCCTCGGAGGGGTTTACAAGGTTGCCTTCGACGGTCCCGGCCAGCCGCTGCCGTACGCGGGCCTCATCGCCTTCTACACCGTGGCCCTGCAGTGCACCCCTCGGGTGCGCGCGGCCGTGGGACTGGCCACGGTGGTGGCGCTCGCGCTGTCGGTGGGCTGGGAGACGGGGACGGCGCGGGAGCTGCTGTTCACCCTCTTCGTCTCGGCGGCGGCCTACGCCCTGGGGCGGCTCCAGCACACGCGGCAGGCCTACACCGAGGCCCTCCTGGCCCGCGCAGCCGAGCTGGAGCGGGCCAACCGGATCGAGGCCGAGCAGGCGGCCGCGCGCGAACGGGCCAGGATCGCGCGGGAGATGCACGACATCCTCTCGCACGCCGTCAGCATCATGATCGTGCAGGCGGAGGCCGGTCCGGTGGCCGTGCGCAGGGCCCCGGAGCGCGCCGAGGCGGCCTTCGAGGCGATCGCGGAGACGGGCCGGGACGCGATGGGGCAGCTGCGCGCGATGCTGGGCGTCCTGCGCACCGACGAAACGGCGCCCAGGAGCCCGCAGCCGGGGATCGCCGGGCTGCCGGAGCTGGTGGACCGGGTCCGGGCCGGCGGTCTTCGGGTGTCGTACGAGCGGACCGGCACGGTGCGCGAACTGCCGGCCGCGGTGGGTACGACGGTGCACCGGGTGGTGCAGGAGGCGCTGACCAATGTGGTCAGGCACGCGGGGGCTTCGACGGTCCGGGTGATGCTCGCGTACGGACCGGAATCGCTCACGGTGGAGGTGACGGACGACGGGCGGGGTCCCGGCGGCGGGGTGCCCGGCGGGGCTCCGGGCGGGCACGGCCTGATCGGGATCCGCGAGCGGGCGGCGGCGCACGGCGGGACGGCGTGGACCGGTCCGGGCCCGGAGGGACGGGGGTACGCGGTGCGGGTGGTCCTTGTAACCTCGCCGCTGGAGGTGGGGAATTGACGATCCGTGTGGTGGTGGCCGACGACCAGGAGCTGGTGCGCAGCGGGTTCGCGATGATCCTGGACGCCCGGGAGGACATCGAGGTCGTTGCGGAGGCCGGGGACGGCGCGGCGGCGGTCGACGCCGTGGCCCGGCTCGCGCCGGACGTGGCGCTGCTGGACATCCGGATGCCGGTGCTGGACGGGATCGAGGCGTGCCGGAAGATCTCCGCCGGGAGCGCGTGCCGAACGGTGATGCTGACGACCTTCGACTCGGACGAGTACGTGTACGAGGCGCTGCACGCGGGGGCGAGCGGGTTCCTGCTGAAGGACGTGCGGCGGGACGATCTGGTGCACGCGGTACGGGTGGTGGCGGCGGGCGATTCCCTGCTGGCACCCTCGGTGGCACGGCGGCTGATCGAGGAGTACACGGCGGTGACGGGCGCGGCGCGGGCCGTCCTCCCGGCGGACCGGCTGGCGGGGCTGACGGCGCGGGAGCGGGAGACCCTGCTGCATCTGGGGCGGGGGCTGTCGAACGCGGAGATCGCGGCGGCGCTGGTGGTGAGCGAGCACACGGTGAAGTCGCATGTGGGGAACGTGCTGGCGAAGCTGGGGCTGCGGGACCGGATCCAGGCGGTGATCTGCGCGTACGAGACGGGCCTCATCACGGCGGGTACTCCCTCCGGGGAGTGAGAGGACGGCGTGTCGCATCCCTCGCGCCGGTGAGTTGTCGTACCGGTGAAGACCCCTCTCGCTGGTGATCCGCAACTACCCCTGCGAGCAGGAGCATTGAGTCATCGGGCCACGGTGGCCCGGTGAACTCACGGGGGATTTCGCCATGAACACTCGTACGCGCATGCTGATCGCCACCGCCCTGGTCCTGGGTATCGCTTCGGGACCGGTCGTCGCCCACGCTGCTCCGGCTCCCGGCCCGGTGGGCGCCGCCACGCGGGTCGTCTCGGCCCCGCCGAACACGGCGGCTCTGGAGCGGGCGATCGCCGGCCTCGGCGCGGAGCACAGGGACGCGACGGCCGCGCTGGTCCGGGTGGGCGGTACGAGCGGTGGCTGGCACGGCAGTTCCGGTGTCGCGGACGTCGTCACCGAGCGGGAAGCCGTCGAGCAGGGGCGGTTCCGGGCCGGATCGGTGACCAAGGCCTTCACCTCCGCCGTGGTGCTCCAGCTGGCGGCCGAGGGCCGGGTGGACCTGGACCGGCCGGTCCGGCGGTACCTGCCCGGGACGGTTCCCGACGCCTACGGCACGGTCACGGTCCGGCAGTTGCTCAACTACACCAGCGGCATACCGGCCGCGGACGGTCCGGGGGACTCGTTCGAGGCGCAGTGGGAGCACCGCTTCGATGTGACCGACCCGCACGATCAGCTGGCCGACGCCTTCGCGAAGAAGCCCGAGTTCGCCCCGGGCTCGGCCCAGCACTACCTGAACATCAACTACACGGTGCTGGGGGTGCTCATCGAGAAGGTGACGGGCATTCCGTACGAGGAGGCGGTCGCCCGCCGGATCCTCCGGCCGCTGGGTCTGCGTCAGACCTCCTTCCCCGAGCGGACCCAGACGAGGATCCACGGACCGCACAACCGGGGCTACCAGGCGATACCGAAGGCGGACGGGTCGCGCGAGCTGCGCGATGTGACCGAGTGGAACTCCTCGGACCGGTGGGCGGCGGGAGACATCATCTCCACCACGGCTGATCTGGAGCGGTTCACCGTGGCCCTGTTCAGCGGCCGGATCGTGCCGAGGGCACAGCTGGAGGAGATGTTCACGGTGCCCGCGGTGAAGAACTTCGTCAACGGGAAGGATGCGACGCTGACGGCAGGCCTGGCCAGGCTCGTGCTGCCGGACGGCACGGTGGCGTGGGGCAAGACGGGTGGCCGGCATGGCTACAACACCGCGATAGGCGCGACGCGCGACCTCTCCCGCACGCTGGTCTACTCGGTCAACTCGACCAACGCGAAGGGAGAGGACACGAACCCGGTGGCGCTCGGCATCGTGATGGCCGCCTTCGCCAAGTAGCCAGTGCGGTCACAGCACTAGGCGGGCATCGCCTCAAGGCGCTTGATCATGCGGTGGAGCACCAGCAGGGGTATCACTCCGAAGACGCCGAACGACATGTCTATGACGCTCCACCAGAAGGGGATCCCGCGGATCGGGCCGCATATCAGGGCCAGGGGTATCACTCCGGCGCATGCGATCATCCCGGCTTCGATGATCCAGATGTTGCGGACCGGGTCGCGGTGGACCCCGTAGAAGAAGACGGCGATGACGAGGTGGGCGAAGGCGAGCCAGTCCGTGCCGTAGAGCAGGAAGGGGTACTCCGCGTCGGCCTGGTTCAGCCCGTCGCCCACGCGTCGCAACCACTCGTTGTCGATCAGGGCATTGGCCCAGCGGAGCTCGCTGACGAGTGGGAAGGCCGTGAGGCCGCTGAGCACCAGGCACATCAGGAACAGGGTCAACCAGGCACGGATCCGCCGCTGAAGGGCGCTTCTCTCGCTCATGGAAGGAAGCCTACGCCTATTTCTGAACACGTTCAGCCAGATTGCTGAACGTGTTCAGTTCGCCTCCGACTGCTGGTCAGAGCCCGACGATCGCGTTCCAGCGCTTGGCGAGGGAGCGGCGTTCGGCCGAGGAGATGTCCCGCGCCACGACCAGCCTCTTGCGCATGTCCTCGTCCGGGAAGATCAGCGGGTTCTCGGCCAGTTCGGCGGTCTCCCGGTCGTCGGAGGCGGCCAGGACCTCGCGGGCGGCTGGGACGGGGCAGACGTAGTTGACGGAGGCCGCGAGCGAGGCGGCGACCTCCGGGGCGTAGTAGTGGTCGATGAGGGCCTCGGCGTTGGCCTTGTGCCGGGCCAGGTTGGGGACGAGCAGGCTCTCCGCCCAGAGTTCGGCCCCTTCCTCCGGGACGACGAACTCGATGTCCGGGTTGTCGGCCTGGAGCTGGATGGCGTCACCGGAGTAGGCCTGACAGGCCAGGACATCCCCCTTGCTCAGATCGGAGGTGTAGTCGTTGCCGGTGAAGCGGCGGATGTGCTTCTTCTTCACCATGTTCTCGACCTGGTCGCACATCCGGTGGAAGTCGGACTCGGTCCAGCGGGTGACATCCACACCGTTGCCCTGCATCAGCAGGGCGAAGGACTCGTCGAGGCCGGAGAAAAGGGTGACCTTGCCCGCCAGGTCCGGCTGCCACAGGTCCTTCACCGACTTGATCTCCCGGCCCAGGGCCTTGCGGTTGTAGGCGATCCCGGTGATCCCCGACTGCCAGGGGACGGTGTGCAGCCGGCCCGCGTCGAAGGCGGGGGAACGCAGCTGCGGGTCGAGGTGGCGGGTCACGTTGGGCTGCGCCGACCGGTCCAGCTTCTGGGCCCAGCCCAGGTGGACGAAGCGGGCGGCCATCCAGTCGCTGACCACGATCAGGTCGTGGCCGGTCTCCTGGCGGTTCATCAGGGCCGGGCTGACCTTGCCGAAGAACTCGTCGTTGTCGTTGATCTCCTCGGTGTACCGGACCTCGATGCCGGTCTGCTCCGAGAAGGCCTCCAGCGTCGGGCGGCGCTCCTCGTCCTCCTCGTCGGTGTCGATGTAGAGCGGCCAGTTGGAGAAGACGACGCTGCGGTCGCGCTCGGAACGGTCCGGACCCCCGCGCCCCTCCTCGGGAACGTAGGCGGCGGGCACGCCGCAGCCGGCGAGGGCGGCCGTCAGGCCCGCGGCACCGAGGCCGTACAGCGCAGAACGGCGGGAGAAGGCGAGTTCAGGCATGGGCTCAGCCTCGGCGAACGCGAGGGGGCGGGCAATAGACATGTTGTCTACTGCCCGCCCCGTCAACGCTGTGCTGTGATCGATGCGGCCGATCAGCCGTCGAGGGAGGTCATCACGTGCTTGATGCGCGTGTAGTCCTCGAAGCCGTAGGCGGAGAGGTCCTTGCCGTAGCCGGACTTCTTGAAGCCGCCGTGCGGCATCTCGGCGACGAGCGGGATGTGGGTGTTGATCCACACGCAGCCGAAGTCGAGGTTCTTGGACATCCGCATCGCGCGGCCGTGGTCCTTGGTCCACACCGAGGAGGCGAGGGCGAACTCGACGCCGTTCGCGTACTCCAGGGCCTGACCCTCGCTCGCGAAGGACTGGACGGTGATGACGGGGCCGAAGACCTCGTTCTGGATGATCTCGTCGTCCTGCTTGAGGCCGGAGACCACGGTCGGGGCGTAGAAGTAGCCCTTCTCGCCGACCTGGTGGCCGCCCGCCTCGACCTTGGCGTGGGCGGGGAGGCGCTCGATGAAGCCCGCGACCTGCTTGAGCTGGTTCGGGTTGTTCAGCGGGCCGTACAGCACGTCCTCGTCGTCCGGCTGACCGGTCTTGGTGTCCGCGGCCGCCTTGGCGAGCGCGGACACGAACTCGTCGTGGATCGACTCGTGCACGAGCACGCGGGTGGCGGCGGTGCAGTCCTGGCCGGCGTTGAAGTAGCCGGCGACCGCGATGTCCTCGACGGCCTTGGCGATGTCGGCGTCCTCGAAGACCACGACCGGGGCCTTGCCGCCGAGCTCCAGGTGGACGCGCTTGACGTCCTTGGAGGCGCTCTCGGCGACCTGCATGCCCGCGCGCACCGAGCCGGTGATGGAGGCCATCGCCGGGGTGGAGTGCTCGACCATGGCCTTGCCGGTCTCGCGGTCACCGCAGATGACGTTGAAGACGCCCTTGGGCAGCACCGAGTCGATGATCTCCGCCATCAGCACGGTGGAGGCCGGGGTGGTATCCGAGGGCTTGAGCACGACGGTGTTGCCCGCCGCGATGGCCGGGGCGAACTTCCACACGGCCATCATCATCGGGTAGTTCCACGGCGCGACCTGGGCACAGACGCCGACCGGCTCACGGCGGATGATCGAGGTCATCCCCTCCATGTACTCGCCGGCCGAGCGGCCCTCCAGGAGTCGCGCGGCACCCGCGAAGAAGCGGATCTGGTCCACCATCGGCGGCAGCTCCTCGCTGGCCGTGAGGCCCAGCGGCTTGCCGGTGTTCTCCGACTCGGCGGCGACGAGCTCGTCCGCGCGCGCCTCGAAGGCGTCCGCGATCTTCAGCAGTGCCTTCTGGCGCTCCGCGGGGGTGGTGTCGCGCCAGCCCGGGAAGGCGGCCGCGGCGGCGGCCATGGCGGCGTCGACATCGGCCTGGCCCGAGAGCGGGGCGGTGGCGTACGCCTCGCCGGTGGCCGGGTTGACCACCTCGGTGGTCCGCCCGTCAGCGGCGTCCTTGAACTCCCCGCCGATGTAGTTGCGCAGACGACGCAGTTCGGTGGTCACTACAGCCACACTCCTGATCACATGTCCAACGATTGAGACAAAAGCCAAGCCTAGCCTCTTGGCGGAGGCTTTCGACAGACCCGGAGGCCACCAACTACGAAATCAGTGAGATCCAGGTCGTCAAACAACGGATTTCATTGATTCCACCTTGCGGAACAGACGACCCTCGTGCAGAGTGAGGCCGTGGTCAGTCGAAGCGCAGATTCCAGGAACAGACAACCGTCCCCTTCGGTCGATGCTGTGTCCCTGGCGATCATCGAGCAACTGCAGGAGGACGGTCGCCGTCCCTACGCCTCGATCGGCAAGGCCGTGGGCCTTTCCGAAGCGGCGGTGCGCCAGCGGGTGCAGAAGCTGCTCGACCAGGGCGTCATGCAGATCGTCGCCGTCACAGACCCGCTCACCGTGGGCCTGCGACGCCAGGCCATGGTCGGCATCAACGTCGAGGGCGACCTCGACCCGGTGGCCGATGCGCTGACCGCCATGGCCGAGTGCGAGTACGTGGTCATGACCGCAGGTTCGTTCGACCTGATGGTGGAGATCGTCTGCGAGGACGACGACCATCTGCTCGAAACGATCAACAAGAAGATCCGCACGCTCCCCGGCGTGCGATCAACCGAAAGCTTCGTTTACCTGAAGCTGAAGAAGCAGACCTACATGTGGGGAACCCGATAACCGTGAGCCAGGACCTCTCCAAGACCGCGTACGACCACCTGTGGATGCACTTCACCCGCATGTCGTCCTACGAGAACTCCCCCGTCCCCACCATCGTCCGGGGCGAGGGCACCTACATCTGGGACGACAAGGGCAAGCGCTACCTCGACGGTCTCGCCGGCCTGTTCGTGGTCAACGCCGGTCACGGCCGCAAGGAGCTGGCCGAGGTCGCTTACAAGCAGGCTCAGGAACTCGCGTTCTTCCCCATCTGGTCGTACGCGCACCCCAAGGCCGTCGAGCTCGCCGAGCGCCTCGCCCACTACGCCCCCGGTGACCTGAACAAGGTCTTCTTCACCACGGGTGGCGGCGAGGCCGTCGAGACCGCCTGGAAGCTCGCCAAGCAGTACTTCAAGCTCCAGGGCAAGCACACCAAGTACAAGGTCATCTCGCGTGCGGTCGCCTACCACGGCACCCCGCAGGGCGCCCTGTCGATCACCGGCCTGCCGGCCCTGAAGGCCCCCTTCGAGCCGCTGGTACCCGGTGCGCACAAGGTGCCGAACACCAACATCTACCGTGCCCCGATCTACGGCGACGACCCCGAGGCCTACGGCCGCTGGTGCGCCGACCAGATCGAGCAGGAGATCCTCTTCGAGGGCGCCGACACCGTCGCCGCCGTCTTCCTGGAGCCGGTGCAGAACGCCGGCGGCTGCTTCCCGCCGCCGCCCGGGTACTTCCAGCGGGTCCGCGAGATCTGCGACGAGTACGACGTCCTGCTCGTCTCCGACGAGACGATCTGCGCGTTCGGCCGCCTCGGCACGATGTTCGCCTGCGACAAGTTCGACTACGTGCCGGACATGATCACCTGCGCCAAGGGCATGACCTCGGGCTACTCCCCGATCGGCGCCTGCATCATCTCCGACCGCCTCGCGGAGCCCTTCTACAAGGGCGACAACACCTTCCTGCACGGCTACACCTTCGGCGGCCACCCGGTCTCCTCGGCGGTGGCGCTGGCCAACCTCGACATCTTCGACAAGGAAGGCCTCAACCAGCACGTGCTGGACCACGAGGACGCCTTCTTCTCGACCCTGAAGAAGCTGCACGACCTGCCCATCGTCGGCGACGTCCGCGGCAACGGCTTCTTCTACGGCATCGAGCTCGTCAAGGACAAGAGCACCAAGGAGTCCTTCACGGACGAGGAGACGGAGCGCGTGCTCTACGGCTTCCTCTCCAAGGCGCTCTTCGAGAACGGCCTGTACTGCCGGGCCGACGACCGCGGTGACCCGGTCATCCAGCTCGCGCCGCCGCTGATCGCGGACCAGGGCACCTTCGACGAGATCGAAGGCATCCTGCGCTCGGTGCTCACCGAGGCATGGACCAAGCTGTAGCCGGACCGTAGATCGTCCGAGCCGCGACAGTCCAACCACACGGCCCGGATCCTCCGTTCGAGTGAGAACGCGGGGGTCCGGGCCGTGTGCTGTCACCATCCAAGAGGTTCATCTCTTTACATCTCATTGCGGCGCCAGTGACTTCGAGCGGCTCCGCTTCGTTCCCTCGGACGGAGGTGTACGCCATGGTGGCTCCACCGGACAATGCCCCGCCTGACAATGACGTCCTGTGGGCTCGGTCCCTTCACTACTCCCACGACGGGGCCCCCGCCCTCGTCGAGGTCTCCGTCGGAGTCCGCCAGGGCGAGATCCTCGCCCTTACCGGCCCCCGCGGAAGCGGCAAGACCACCCTGCTCCGCTGCCTGTCCGGGCAGCTGCGGCCCCAGCAGGGCGAGGTCTGGTTCAACAGCGTCCCCGTTCACACCATGGGCACGCTCATCCGCGAACGCCTGCGCCGCGACCGGTTCGGCTGGATCGGCCACGAGCCCCAGCTGCTGCCCGAGCTGAAGGTCTGGGAGAACGCGGCGCTGCCGCTGCTGCTCGCCGGGGCCTCCCACCGCAGCGCCCGCAACGCCGCCTGCGAATGGCTGGACCGCCTCGACATCGGCGGCTTCGCCCGCAAGCGCCCCGGGGCCCTCAGCCGCGCCGAGTGCCAGCGGGTCGCCCTGGCCCGTGCCCTGGTCAACGAGCCCGCGGTGATCTTCGCCGACGAGCCCACGGCCCCGCTGCACCGGACCGAGCGGGCCCTGCTGCTCCGTACGCTGACCACCGCGGCCCGCTCCCACGACATCACCGTCCTGCTGGCCACCCACGACGAGGCCACCGCCGCCGTCGCGGACCGCCGGATCGCGCTGCTCGACGGCCGCCTCGCGGGGGCCGCGGCCGCCGCCTCCCCCGTCGCCGACACCACGGAGGACCAGGCCGCGTGCTCGCTCTCCGCCTAGCCCGCGGTTCCCGGCCGCTCGTCCAGCTGCGGCGGCTCCTCGTCGCCGCCGCCTCGGCCGGCACCGGCTTCCTGCTGCTCTACGTACTCGCCGGGGCCGTGGCCCAGCCTGCCGGATCGTTCCCTCGCCTGCTGTGGGCCCTGATCCCGCTGGCCGTCACCGTCCACTTCGCCGTCGTCGTGGCCCGGGCCGACCCCGCGACCCAGCCCCGCGAGGGAATGGACGCCGCGGGACTGGGCCCCGTACGGCTCATGCTCGCCGCCGCCATCTCCACCGCCGTCGCCTGCGCCCTGGGCAGCGCCCTGGCCCTGGCCGTCTTCCTCCACCTGCGCGGGGAGCTGGCCGGGCTGCCGTTCGACGGGGCCGGGGCGAAACTGCTCCACGCCGACCAGCCTGTGCCGGTGGCGGGCGCCCTCACCCTGCTGTGCCTGATCCCGGTGACCGCTTCGGCCGCCACCGCCCTCGCGCTGCGCCCGCACCCGCCGCTGGCCCCGCAGAGCGGACTGCCCTGGGGCATCGCGCTGACCGCCTGCGGCCTGGCGGCCCTGGCCTACGCGGGCCGCAGCGGCTCCGGGATGCTCGTCGGCTGGTCGCTGACCGCGATCGGGCTCGCCCTCGCCGGACCGGGGCTCGCCTACGCCTGCGGGAGCCTGGTCCAGGCCGTGCGCCCCGGCGCACTGCGGCTGCTGGCCGGGCGGATCCTCCAGCAGGAAGCCTCCCGGATCGGCCCCTCGCTCGGGGTGCTGTGCTCGGTGACCGCAGGGGGACTGACCGCCCTCGCCCTGCGCGACCGGGGCGGGCTGCCCGTACCGCTGGGCCCGCTGACCGGGCCGGCCGCCGCCCTGGTGACCCTGTGCGCCGCCGCGACCCTTCTCACATCGGTGGTGGAGGCCCGCCGGAGCCGGGAACCCGGACGCACGGCCCTGCTCGACCTCGGCGCCCCCTCCAACGTCCTTCGCAGCGCCGCGAGTCTGCGGGCCACCGCGCTCCTCGCAGTGTGCGTACCCCTGTGCTGGGGTGTGGCGCAGCTGACGTCACTGGCACTGACCCGCTGAGCCGAGCAGCCCTTAGGGTGGGCCGAATGGTCAACCCAGACATCGAGATCGAGACGCTCGCCGAATTCGACCGGGTCGCGGCACGCGGCTCGCTCAGCGGCTACCGGATCCAGTCGGTCAACCTGCTGGAGCGCACCTTCGCGCTGCTGGCGGCCGACACCTCGACGGCCGTGTTCCTGGGCTGCGCGATGGAGCCCGATGCGGCGGTGAAGGTCCGCGCCGACGGCGCGCTGGTCTTCCCGCCCGTACCGGACCTGCCGTTCAACCCGTACCGGGGCCTGCTCTACACGCCGGAGGAGCTCTTCACCGGGCTGCGCGACGGGTACGAGGTCACCCCGGACGCCGAGGCGTACGCCTGGTTCCAGGAGACGAAGTCCGACGGCGACGTCTTCTCCTCGATGCTCCGCTCCATCCACGACGACGCCGTCTCCGACGCCCTCGACGAGCACCTCGCCGGCGTCCCGGTCGTGGGCGTGATGGGCGGCCACGCCCTGGCCCGCGGCGGTACGGACTACCGCGGTGCGGCGGAGCTCGGCCGGGCGCTGACCCGGTCCGGGCTGACGGTGGCCACCGGCGGCGGCCCCGGCGCGATGGAGGCCGCCAACCTGGGCGCCTACCTGGCCCCGGCCCCGGACGACGCCCTCGCGGAGGCCCTGGAGCTGCTGGCCAAGGCCCCTTCCTTCACGCCGTCGGTGTCCGAGTGGGCGCGCGCGGCCTTCGCCGTGCGCGAGCGCTTCCCCGCCGGCGGGGACTCGGTGGGCATCCCCACCTGGTTCTACGGGCACGAGCCGCCGAACGCCTTCGCCGGGCACATCGCGAAGTACTTCGCGAACGCCACCCGTGAGGACGGGCTGCTGGCCCGCTCCACCGCGGGCGTGGTCTTCCTGCCGGGCGCGGCGGGCACGGTCCAGGAGATATTCGACAGCGGGACGCCGAACTACTACGAGTCCCGGGGCGAGCCGGTGCCGATGATCCTGGTCGGTCGCACCCACTGGACCGAACACCTGCCGGCCTGGCCGCTGCTCCAGGCCCTGGCGCGCGGCCGCGCGATGGAGTCCCGGATCGCTCTCGTCGACTCCGTGGACGAGGTCCCGGACGTTCTCGCGTCAATGAGCTGAGCCCCGGAAGCAACTTCCCGGCCCGTTCTCACGTCTGGTAGAGGTACCGCAAAACCTGCCAGACGTGAACGGAGCCCTTGGTGCTCATAGGCCTGCTGACCGCTGTCGCGGCGTCCATCTGCTACGGCACGGGATCCGTGCTGCAAGCCGTCGGATCGCGCCGCGCCGCACGGATGTCCCCCACCGCCGCCGGGGTGACCGCCCACGGCGGCCCCAATCTGTCGTCCACCGCAAAGGCGGCGATGACCTGGGAATTCATCGTCGGCACGATCCTGGACTTCGTGGGCTTCGGGCTGGGGGCCCTGGCCGCCCGCCTCCTTCCCCTCTTCCTGTCCCAGACGGTGATCAGCGCCAACCTGGTGATCACGGCCGTGCTGAGCGTGAAGATGCTGGGCATCCGGCTGAGCCGCAAGGAATGGACCTCGATCGGTGTGGTCTGCACCGCGCTCGTGCTGCTGGCGACGGCCGCGGGCCACGAGGGCGGCCACCACGCGCCGATGTCGACGCACTGGTGGCTGCTGGGGATCACCCTGGTGCTGATGGTGGGCGGCACGGTGGTCGTGCGCCTGATGGGCGGCGGCGCCGCGATCCTGGCGGGCCTGCTGTCGGGCCTGGGCTTCGGCGCGCTCGGCGTCGGCGTCCGGATCCTGAACGGCGTGGACCCGTTCGACCTGGGCACCTTCCTGACCGACCCGGCCCTCTACGCGATCCTGGTGGCGGGCATCGGCGGCATGTACCTGCACACGGTCGCCCTGCAGATCGGCTCCGTGAACGGCGCCACGGCGGCCCTGGTCGTCGGCGAGACGGTCCTCCCGGGCGCGATCGGCGTCCTGTGGCTGGGCGACGCCTCCCGCCCCGGCCTCGCCTGGCTGGCGGTCCTCGGCTTCGTCCTGGCCGTCGCCGGAGCGGTGGCCGTGGCCTGGTACGGCAAGCACGAGGGGGCCGAGGAGGAGGCCGGGGACCCGGTGCCGCAGCCGGTCGGCTGACCCTCCGGCCGGCCGGGTGCCCTCACCCGGTCGGCCGCCCCCCGGTGGTGGCGCCGCAGCGGCTGTCGCTTGCTGGACCGGGGGAGAGAGTGAGGGTCCATGACGCCCACGACCGATCGGCTCGACACTCCGCGCGCGGCCGGCATGGCCGGGGTCGCCTTCGCCCTGCTGCTCGCGGCGGCGATCGTCCTGATGCGGATCGCCATCCCGTCGGGCGACGCGGCCGACGTGCCCATCGACCCGGACCGGCGCTGGGCCGTCCAGGCGGCGCTGGAGATCGTGCCCTTCGCGGGCATCTTCTTCCTCTGGTTCATGGGCGCCCTGCGCACCCACACGGGTGATGCCGAGGACAGGTTCATCGCCACCGTGTTCCTCGGCAGCGGATTCGTCTTCGTGGCCACCCTGTTCGCCGCTGCCGCGGCGGCCGGCACGGTGCTGGCCGAGGGCACGCCCTCCGACTTCGGCCGCCACTACGCCTACACCCTCCTCGCGACGTACGCGATGCGCATGGCGGCCGTCTTCGTCCTCGCGACCTCGACCATCGGGCGGATGCTCGGCGTCTTCCCGCGGCCGCTGGCCATGCTGGGCACCGTCGTCGGCCTGCTCCTGCTCGTCATCGGTTCCGGCGTCCCCTGGTCCGAGCTGCTGTTCCCGGCCTGGGCGCTGGTCCTCAGCCTGTACATCCTGCGGGTCCGCCGCGGCACCGCCAGGCGCACCCCTCCGGACCGCACCGACCCGCCCTGACCTGGGGATCCTTACTCCGGCAGGCGGCCTGTGGGCGCCGCGTGCATTCTGGTGGGAAGGGGCGGACCGGGGGGTTCCGGGGGCGACGGGGATGAACGGCCGAGGGAAAGGCAGAACCGTCATGAGGCTTGTCGTCGACCTCAACCGCTGCCAGGGATACGCCCAGTGCGCATTCCTCGCTCCCGACGTCTTCGCCATGCACGGCGACGAGTCGCTCCTGTACAACCCGGACGCCGATCCCGAGCAGCGCGAGAACGTCCTGCGTGCCGTGGCCGCCTGTCCGGTCCAGGCCATCCTCCTGGAGATCACGGACGAGGACATGGCGAAGATGGCCGCCCCGGACGCCGTGGCCGGATCCGGATCTCGTTCCGGAGGCGCACGGTGACCGGTGCAGGAACACGCGACGGATCCCTGGAGCACCTCAAGCGCGAGGGCCGCATCGTCGTCGTCGGCGCTTCGCTGGCCGGTCTGCGAGCAGCCGAGACCATGCGCGAGAAGGGCTTCGCCGGTTCGCTCACGATGATCGGCGACGAACCGTACGAGCCGTACGACCGGCCCCCGCTGTCCAAGCAGGTCCTGCTGGGCAACGCGGTCGCCGACCACACGGCGCTCCCCCGCCGCCGGGCGATCGACGCCGACTGGCGCCTGGGTGTCCCGGCCACGGGCCTGGACATGGCCGGCCGCCGGGTCCGGCTCGGCAACGGCGACGAGGTCGAGTACGACCGGCTGCTCATCGCCACCGGAGTGCGCGCCCGGCCCTGGCCCAACGCCGAGGAAGGCGCCCTCCAGGGTGTCTTCGTGCTGCGCACCCGCGACGACGGCGAAGGGCTGCAACGGGCGCTGGCCGCCGGTCCCCGCCGGGTCCTGGTCATCGGCGCCGGGTTCACCGGGTCGGAGATCGCCTCCGCCTGCCGGGAGCGCGGCCTGGACGTCACCGTCGCCGAACGGGGCGCGGCGCCGCTGGTCGGTGCGCTGGGAGGCGTCATCGGCGAGGTGGCGGCCGAGATGCACCGGGAGCACGGCGTCGACCTGCGCACCGGTGTCATGGTGACCTCACTGGAGGGCGACCCCTCCGGGCGGGTCCGCGCCGCCCACCTCTCCGACGGTTCCACCGTGGAGGCGGACGTCGTGGTCGTCTCGCTGGGCGCGCAGCGCAACACCGAGTGGCTCGCCGGTTCCGGGCTGGGCGCGGGCCCGCGGGGCATCGCCTGCGACGCGGGCTGCCGGGCCTTCGACGTGCGGGGCATCGTCACCGATGACATCTACGTGGCGGGTGACGTGGCCCGCTCCCCGCACGCCCTGTTCGGCTACCAGTTCCTGTCGCTGGAGCACTGGGGCAACGCGGTCGCCCAGGCGGACACCGCCGCGCACAACATGCTCAGCGAGAGTGCCGACCGCCGCCCCCACCTGTGGGTTCCGGCGTTCTGGTCCTCGCAGTTCGGTGTGAACATCAAGTCGGTCGGGGTACCTCCGATGGGCACCGAGATCCTCATCACCCAGGGCTCGCTCGCCGAGCGCCGCTTCGCGGCCGTGTACGGCTACCAGGGGCGGACGATCGCCGCCGTCACCTTCGACAACTGCCGGTGGCTGCCGTTCTACGAGCAGCAGATCGAGGGCACCGAGCCGTTCCCGCCGCCGTTCTCGACGGTGGACCGCAGGTCCGACGGGATCAAGCCGCTGCCGGCCGACTTCCCGGACCCCTCGGTCCCCACCCACGGGCCGACCATCACGCTGAGCGGCTATTCGCCGGCCGACCGGAAGATGACCTTCACCCCCGGAAGATGACCTTCGCCCCCGCGCACCACCGGCCGCGCGGCACCGCGCCGTCCCCCGAGGATCACGAGGACCTGTCATGACACAAGCCCTGCTGCGGGAGATCATCGACTACGCGAACCGCGCGAATCCGTACCCGCTGTACGAGGAACTGCGCAAGACCCCGGTGTCCCACGACGGGGACGGACCGTACGTCATCAGCACGTACTACGAGATCCACAGCCTTCTGCACGACCCGCGGATCAGCTCCGACGCCAAGAACCTCAAGGCCACCGGGGACGATCCGCTGGGCCAGGACGAGGAGGAGGGGACGACCCTGCCGCCCTCCTTCCTCAAGCTCGACCCGCCCGACCACGACCGGCTGCGGCGGATGACGAACCGGCCGTTCGGACCGCCGCACGCCCCGCACCGGGTGCACGACATGCGGGACGAACTCGGCGGCCTCGTCTCCGGGCTCATCGACGGCATCGTGGAGACGGGCCGGCTGGACCGGATCGACCTCGTCGACCAGTTCGCGTACCCCTTCCCGGTCACCGTCATCTGCCGGCTCCTCGGCATCCCCCGCGAGGACGAGCCCCGTTTCCACGTGTGGGCGGAGACCCTGGCCGCCAGCCTGGACCCCGACCCGGACGCGGACCCCACGCAGCACGGGAAGGGCTCCATGGACGCCCGGATGGAACTGGGCATGTACCTGGCCGGGCTGATCGAGGAGCGCCGCAAGAAGCCGGGCGACGACATGCTGTCCCAGCTGGCGACGGCGGACGGCCCGGACGGTGCGATGACCACCATGGAGGCGCTCAGCACCTCCGCGCTGCTGCTGATCGCGGGCCACGAGACCACGGTCAACCTCATCACCAACGGCATGCTGACCCTGCTGCGCCACCCGGAGGCCCTCGGGCGGCTGCGCGACGACCCGGACCTGGCGGTCCCGATCGTCGAGGAACTCCTGCGGTACGAGCCGCCCGTGCAGCTGCTGCCCCAGCGCACCACCCTCTCCGACATCGAGGTCGCCGGTGTCACCATCCCCAAGGGCGCTTCCCTGTGGCTGATGCTGGCCTCCGGGAACCGCGACCCGAAGCGCTTCGAGGACCCCGACCGCTTCGACCCCGACCGCAAGGACATCCAGCACCTCGGCCTCGGCAGCGGGATCCACAGCTGCTTCGGGGCGCCGCTGGCCCGGCAGGAGGCCCAGCTGGCGCTGAGCGAGCTGGCCCGGCGGCTGGAGAACCCGCGGCTGCTGGAGGACCCGCCGCCCTACCGCCAGAACGCGGTCCTGCGCGGCCCGCGCCACCTGCAGATCGCCTGCGACGGCATCCGTCCCTAAGGCGTGTCCTGCGGAAGTACGACCACCTCGGCGGGGGTGAAGGTCACCGCGACCCGGTCCCCCACGGCCGGCGCCCCCGCCAGCTCGCACTCGGCCTCCAGCAGCGGTCCCGCCTCCGGCCGCAGCTGCAGCGCGACGTGCGTGCCGCGGAAGGTGCGGGACACCACCTCGCACCGCAGGCCCGCCGCGCAGAGCACGACCCCCGCCGGGCGGATCAGCAGCCGCTGCTCCCCTTCGGGGGATCCGGCCGGTACCGGGACGCCGCCCCATGCGGTGGCGGCCTCCGTGCCCGAGACCACGGCCGGGACCACGTTCTCGAAGCCGAGGAAGCGGGCCACGAATTCCGACGCGGGCCGCTGCCACACCTCCAGCGGGGTGCCGGCCTGCGCGATCCGGCCGTCCCGCATCACCACCACCCGGTCGGCCAGGGCGAAGGCCTCGCCCTGGTCGTGCGTGACGGCCAGTACGGTCGTGCCCAGGCGGGAGAACAGACCCCTCAGCTCCACCACGAGCCGCTCCCGCAGCCCGCGGTCCAGTTGCCCCAGCGGTTCGTCCAGCATCAGCAGCCGCGGCGACGGCGCCAGCGCCCGGGCCAGCGCCACCCGCTGCTGCTCGCCCCCCGACAGGGAGGCCACCGCCCGGCCCTGGGCACCGGGCAGCCCGACCAGGTCCAGCAGCTGCGTGACCCGGTCCGCGCACGAGGCGCGCCCGTCGCCCCGCATCCGCAGGCCGAAGGAGACGTTCGCGCCGACGTCGCGGTGCGGGAAGAGCTGGTGGTCCTGGAACATCAGGCCCACGCCCCGTCGGTGCACGGGTACCCCGGCCTGGTCGGCCCCGCCCAGCAGCACCCTGCCCCCGGACACCTGCTGGAGCCCGGCGACGACCCGCAGCAGCGTGGACTTGCCGCTTCCGCTCGGGCCGAGGACACACACGACCTCGTGCTCGGCGACCGCGAGGTCCACGCGGTCGAGGGCGTGCTGGGCCGCGCGCTCACCGAAGCGGACCGACACCCCTTCCAGCTGAAGCAGTGTCATCAGAACTCTCCGGAGGTCTTGTCGGGCCGCAGTCGCTCCAGCAGCAGCAGGGACACCGCGCACACCAGCATCAGAATCGTGCTCAGGGCCATCGCCTGGCCGTAGTTCAGCTCCCCGGCCCGCCCCAGCAGCCGCGCCACGGCCACCGGCAGCGTCGGCCGGTCCGCCCGCGCGATGAACACGGTCGCGCCGAACTCCCCCAGCGACACCGCGAAGGCGAACCCGGCCGCGATCAGCAGCGCCCGCCGCACCAGCGGCAGGTCCACCTCCCGCCAGGCCCGCAGCGGCGAGGCGCCGAGCACCGCCGCTGCCTCCCGCAGCCGGCCGTCCACGGCGCGCAGCACCGGCAGCATGGTCCGTACGACGAAGGGCACGCCGACCAGCGCCTGGGCCAGCGGCACCAGGATCCACGAGGTCCGCAGGTCGAGCGGCGGCTCGTCCAGGGTGATCAGGAAGCCGAAGCCCACCGTCACGGCGGACACTCCGAGCGGGAGCATCAAGAGCGCGTCGAAGCCGCGTACGAAGCGGCCTCCGCGCCGGGTCAGGGCCGCGGCCGCGAGTCCCCCGATGACCAGCGCGATCGCGGTGGCGGCGAGCGCGTACTGCAGGGAGTTCCAGATCGCCTCCAGCGGCGCCACCAGGAAGGTCCCGCCGCCGGCGCCCGCGTCCTGCAGGGCCCGGTAGTAGCCGAGACCGTAGCCGCCGGGGGCGTCGAAGGACCGCTCGACCAGTACGCCCAGCGGCAGCACGATCAGCAGCGCGACGGTCAGCAGCACCCCGCCCAGCAGCGTGCGCTGGGCCCAACCGCGCGGCCGGTGCGTGGTGCGGCCCGGGTCCACCAGCCGCAACGCGGTTTCGCGCTTGCGCACGGTCCGGGCGTGCACGGCGAGGATCCCGCCGATCGCGGCGAACTGCACCATCGTCAGGACGGCGGCCGTCGGCAGGTCCAGGAGCTGCGCGGTCTGCCGGTAGACCTCCACCTCCAGGGTGGAGTACGACGGCCCGCCGAGGATCAGGACGACGCCGAAGGAGCTGAAGGTGAACAGGAACACCATCAGCGAGGCGGCCGCCACCGCAGGGGCCAGCGCGGGCAGGGTCACCCGCCGCCAGGCGGTGAACCGCCCGGCTCCCAGCACCCGGGCGGCCTCCTCCTGGCGCGGATCGAGCTGGGCCCACAGCCCGCCGACCGTGCGGACGACCACGGCGTAGTTGAAGAAGACGTGCGCGAGCAGGATCGCCCAGACGGTGGTGTCGAGCCGGACGCCGAGCAGTTCGTCGGTGAGCCCGCCGCGCCCCAGCAGGGCGAGGAAGGCGGTGCCGACCACCACGGTCGGCAGCACGAAGGGAACCGTCACCACGGCCCGCAGCAGTTGTTTGCCGGGGAACTCGAAGCGCGCGAAGACGTAGGCGGCCGGCAGCGCGATCAGCAGGGTGAGCACGGTGGAGGCGAGCGCCTGCCAGGTGGTGAACCACAGCACGTCGGCGATGTCGGGCCGGGCCAGCACCTCGGCGAACCGGCCGAACTGCCACCCCTCGTCGGTCTTGAGCCCGCGCCCGACGATCGCGACGACCGGATAGGCGAAGAACAGCCCGAAGAACGCGAGCGGCACGGCCATCAGGGCGAGCCGCACGGCGGTCGCCCGCGCCCCCTCGCGGGGGCCGGGGCCCGGCGCGGCGCCCCCCGACGCCGCGCCCGGCTCCTTGGTACCGCCTACTTCACGACGAGCGAGGTCCATGCCTTGACCCACTGCTCACGGTTCTTGGCGATGGTCTCGGGAGCCACGTTCTCGGGCTTCTCGATCACCACACCGTGCTTGGTGAACAGCTCCGGCAGGGCGGCGTCCTTCGTCACGGGGTTCACGAACATCTGGAGAGGCATGTCCTCCTGGAACTTCTTGCTGATCAGGAAGTCCACGAGGGCCTTGCCGCCCTCCTCGTTCTTGGCGCCCTTGAGCAGGCCCGCGAACTCGATCTGCCGGAAGCAGGTGCCGGTGGAGACGCCCGTGGGGGCCTCGGCCGGCTGCGGCTCGCCGTACAGCACCTCGACCGGAGGGCTGGAGGCGTAGGAGACGACCAGCGGGCGGTCGCCCTTGGCCTTCTTGCCGCCGGCGGAGCCGGAGAAGCGCTCGTTGTAGGCCTGCTCCCAGCCGTCGACGACCTCGACGCCGTTGGCCTTCAGCTTGCTCCAGTAGTCCTTCCAGCCCTCCTCGCCGTACTTGCCGACGGAGGCGAGCAGGAAGCCGAGGCCGGGCGAGGAGGTCGCGGCGTTCTCGGTGACCAGCAGGTTCTTGTACTCCGGCTTGACCAGGTCGTCCAGCGTCTGCGGCGGGGCGATCTTCTTCTCGGCGAAGTAGGCCTTGTCGTAGTTGACACAGATGTCACCGGAGTCGATCGGGGTGACCCGGTGCTCCTTGTCGAGCACGTACTCGGGCTTCACCCCGGCGAGGCCCTTGGCCTCGTACGGCGTGAAGATGCCGTTGTCGAGGGCGCGCGAGAGGAGGGTGTTGTCCACGCCGAAGAAGACGTCACCGCGCGGGGAGCCCTTGGTGAGGATCTCCTGGTTGAGCGCGGCGCCCGCGTCCCCGGCCTTCAGCGTCTTGACGGTGTAGCCGCTCTGCTGCTCGAACTCCTTGAGGACCGCGTCGGTCACGTTGAAGGAGTCGTGGGAGACCAGCGTGACGGTTGTGGACTTCGGGGCGTCGCTCGCGCCCGCGGTCTTGTCCTTGGCGTCGCCGCCGCATGCGCTGAGCGTGGTGACGCCGAGCGCGGCCGCGAGCGCGGCACCCGCGATCTTCTTGGTGGTGCTCATTGGTGAATTCCTCCTGGGATGTCCAGGAGAAGACGCGGCCCCGACCGGCGCTCTTCGCGAGCGGACGCCGGGCAGGGCGCAACAGCAAGAGTGGTGACCGAACTTCCTACCCCGAATGACCGGGGCGAGGTTCAGAGGGTCTGCGGATGACGGATACCGCACTCTCAGCGCTGTGGCGCTCCCCTGTCGGAATATGAAATTGGTTCGGCCACAGGGTACCCCGTGGCCGAATCGCGTCGAACAGAAGCGGAATCTAGCGCTCCGAGGCGGCCAGCTGGCCGCACGCGCCGTCGATCTCCTGGCCGCGGGTGTCCCGTACGGTCACGGGCACGCCGTGCCGGGCGATGGCCTCCACGAAGGCCTTCTCGTCCTCCGGCCGCGAGGCGGTCCACTTGGAGCCCGGCGTCGGGTTCAGCGGGATCAGGTTGACGTGCACGCGCTTGCCCTTGAGCAGCTTGCCCAGGAGGTCACCGCGCCAGGCCTGGTCGTTGATGTCGCGGATCAGGGCATACTCGATCGAGATCCGGCGGCCGGACTTCTCGGCGTACTCCCAGGCCGCACCGAGCACCTCGCGGACGTTCCAGCGGGTGTTGACCGGGACGAGGGTGTCGCGCAGCTCGTCGTCGGGCGCGTGCAGCGAGACGGCCAGACGGCACTTGAAGCCCTCGTCGGCGAAGCGCAGCATGGCCGGAACCAGACCGACGGTGGAGACGGTGATACCGCGCTGCGACAGGCCCAGGCCGTCGGGCTCCGGGTCGGTGAGCCGGCGGATGGCGCCCACCACGCGGTTGTAGTTGGCCAGCGGCTCGCCCATGCCCATGAAGACGATGTTCGACAGCCGCGCCGGGCCGCCGGGGACCTCGCCGTCGCGCAGCGCGCGCATGCCGTCGACGATCTGGTGCACGATCTCGGCGGTGGAGAGGTTGCGGTCGAGGCCCGCCTGGCCGGTCGCGCAGAACGGGCAGTTCATGCCGCAGCCGGCCTGCGAGGAGATGCACATGGTGACCCGGTCGGGGTAGCGCATGAGCACGGACTCGACGAGCGTGCCGTCGTGCAGCTTCCACAGGGTCTTGCGGGTGGTGTCGTCGTCGCACGAGATGTGCCGGATGACGTTCATCAGGTCCGGCAGCAGCTCCTGCTGGAGCTTCTCCCGCGAGCCCGCCGGGATGTCGGTCCACTCGGCCGGGTCGTGCGCGTACCGCGCGAAGTAGTGCTGGGAGAGCTGCTTGGCCCGGAACGGCTTCTCGCCGATCGCGGCGACCGCCTCACGGCGCTCGGCCGGGGTCATGTCGGCGAGGTGCCGGGGCGGCTTCTTGGCCCCGCGAGGGGCGACGAAGGTGAGCTCTCCCGGAACGGGGCGGGCCATGGCAGGTACTCCTTGTAAGACGAAAGGCGCGCCGCAGAAGCAGCGCGCC
Organism: Streptomyces sp. NBC_00029; assembly: GCF_045160505.1. Classification (NCBI taxonomy): domain Bacteria; kingdom Bacillati; phylum Actinomycetota; class Actinomycetes; order Kitasatosporales; family Streptomycetaceae; genus Streptomyces; species Streptomyces sp. NBC_00029. Next base: position 6,326,213 of record NZ_CP108292.1, on the reverse strand, counting down.
TTCCAAGAGTAACCGCCCGGCGTCCTGCGACGCCTTTTCGCAGGTCAGCCGGTGCCTACGAAGGCCGCCAGCAGCAGCCACACCACGGGGGCCGTCGGGAGCAGGGAGTCGAGGCGGTCCATGATGCCGCCGTGTCCCGGCAGCAGGGTGCCCATGTCCTTGATGCCGAGGTCCCTCTTGATCATCGACTCGCCCAGATCGCCCAGGGTCGCGCTGACCGCGACCGCGAGGCCGAGCAGCAGGCCCTGCCACCAGGCGCCGCCGTCGATCAGGAACTCCATGCACAGCGCGCCGGCCGCCATGGCGAAGGCCACCGCGCCGAACAGTCCCTCGCGGGTCTTGCCGGGGCTGATGCGCGGCGCGAGCTTGGTCTTGCCGAAGCGCCAGCCGACCGCGTAGGCCCCTGTGTCACTGACCACCGTCAGGAGCAGGAAGGTGATCACGCGCTGGGGACCGTCGTCGGCGGTGAGCAGCATCGCGACGAAGGTGGCCAGGAAGGGGACGTAGAAGGCCGCGAAGGCGCCCGCCGTGACGTCCTTGAGGTAGTCCTCGGGCGGTTCGGTCATCCGCCACACCAGGACCGCCAGCACGGTCAGGGCCATGGCGACCCAGGCGCCCTCGGCCCCCCGGACGTATCCGGCGATGACCATGGCTGCGCCGCCGACCGCGAGCGGGACGAGCGGGGCCTTGATGCCCTTCTTCTCCTGCAGCCGGGAGGTGAGCTCCCACAGGCCGACGACGACCGCGACGACGATGACGCCGACGAAGACGGCCTTGACGATCAGCAGCGAGGCGAAGATCACCGCGCCGAGACCGACGCCTACCCCTATGGCCGCACGCAGGTCCCGCCCGGCGCGCTTCTTCTGCGGCGGGGGCGAGGAGTCCTGCGGCTGCTGGGCATGCGGAGGCGGGGGGCTGGGCATGGGCTCCTGCGGCGGCGTATCGGCGCGGAAGAGGGGGCCGCCGTCGGCGACGACCCCCCGATCGCGTGCTTCCCGGTCGTCGAAGTCACGGCCGGCGGCATCGGGCACGATGGGCATGGGCCGAGTGTGCGGGCCCACCTGCGCATCGTATGCGGGACCCGCCGGAACCGGCTCCGGCTGCCAGGAAGTGTCGTTCATCAGACTTCGAGGAGCTCGGCTTCCTTGTGCTTGAGGAGCTCGTCCACCTGCGCGACGTACTTCGCGGTGGTGTCGTCGAGCTCCTTCTCCGCGCGGCGCACCTCGTCCTCGCCGGCCTCCTTGTCCTTGACCAGCTTGTCAAGGGCGTCCTTGGCCTTGCGGCGGACGGCGCGCAGCGAGATCTTCGAGTCCTCGGCCTTGGTGCGCGCGACCTTGATGTACTCCTTGCGGCGGTCCTGCGTCAGCTCGGGGAAGGTCACCCGGATGATGCTGCCGTCGTTGCTCGGGTTGACACCGAGGTCGGAGTCGCGGATGGCCTGCTCGATGTTGCGCAGGGCGCTCTTGTCGAACGGGGTCACGATCGCCATGCGCGGCTCGGGCACCGAGAAGGAGGCGAGCTGGTTGATGGGCGTGATGGCGCCGTAGTACTCCGCCACGATCTTGTTGAACATCGCCGGGTGCGCACGGCCGGTGCGAATCGCGGCGAAGTCTTCCTTGGCGACGACGACGGCCTTTTCCATCTTCTCCTCGGCCTCGAGGAGGATCTCTTCGGTCACCACGTGCTCCTGCATGTCAGATATGGATGGTTCAGGCGGGCGGGCGGGTCTGGCGGGCCCGGTCCGGGCCCGCTCGGTCCGGCAGCGGACGGCTCAGACCCGGGTTTCCTGGTCGCTCACGAGCGTGCCGATCTTCTCACCCTTGACGGCCCGGGCGATATTGCCCTCGGCGAGCAGCTCGAACACGAGGATCGGCAGCTTGTTGTCGCGGCAGAGCGTGATCGCGGTGGCATCGGCGACCTTGAGGTCGCGTGAGAGGACCTCGCTGTACTCCAGCGCGTCGAACTTCACCGCGTCCGGGTTCTTCTTCGGGTCGGAGTCGTAGACCCCGTCGACGCCGTTCTTGCCCATGAGCAGGGCCTCGGCGTCGATCTCCAGGGCGCGCTGGGCGGCCGTGGTGTCGGTGGAGAAGTAGGGCATGCCCATGCCGGCGCCGAAGATGACGACGCGGCCCTTCTCCAGGTGCCGCACGGCACGCAGCGGGATGTACGGCTCCGCGACCTGGCCCATGGTGATGGCGGTCTGCACGCGGGAGTCGATGCCCTCCTTCTCCAGGAAGTCCTGGAGTGCGAGGCAGTTCATGACGGTACCGAGCATGCCCATGTAGTCGGACCGGGCCCGGTCCATGCCGCGCTGCTGGAGTTCGGCGCCGCGGAAGAAGTTGCCGCCGCCGATCACGACGGCGATCTCCGCGCCGTCGCGGACCACCGCGGCGATCTCACGCGCGATGGCGTGGACGACGTCGGGGTCGACGCCCAGTCCTCCGCCACCGGAGAAGGCCTCGCCCGACAGCTTCAGCATGAAGCGGCGGCCCTTCTCGTCCTGGTCGCTCTTGTCGTCGGATGCGGTGTGGGGGTCCACGCCCTGATTCATGGAGATCTCCTCGTGCACATACGAAGAAGGCCATTGCCGGTGGGTCCTTGCGGTTCCCTCTACGGCAATGGCCTCCTCGTCAGATCTGCGGTCGCCTCGCGCGAGCGCGGACGACTGCCTCAGACCCTACCGGGGTCCGGTGTCCGTCGCGTACGGACGGACTCAGATGCCGACCTTGATGCGCGAGAAGCGCACCAGGGTGACACCGGCCTCGTCCAGAACCTTCTGGACGGACTTCTTGTTGTCCAGCGCGTAGGCCTGGCCAAGGAGGGTGTTCTCCTTGAAGAAGCCGTTGACGCGACCCTCGACGATCTTCGCGATCGCGGCCTCGGGCTTGCCCTCGGCGCGGGTGACCTCTTCGGCCACACGACGCTCGGACTCGACCTTCTCGGCCGGGACGTCCTCGGCGGACAGCCACTGCGGGGAGAACGCGGCGATGTGCTGCGCGATGCCGCGGGCGACCTCGGCGTTCTCCTTGTCCAGCTCGACCAGGACGCCGATCTGGAACGGCAGGTCGGGCATGGTGCGGTGCATGTACGCCGAGACGTAACCGCCGGTGAACTGCGCGAAGCGGTCCAGGACGATCTTCTCGCCGAGGTTGGCGTTGGCCTCGTCCACGAACGCCTGGACGGTCTTGCCGGGCGCGATCTCGGACGCGAGCAGCGCCTCGATGTCGGCCGGGGAGGTCGCGGCGATGTGCGCGGCGATCTCGTTGGTGACGGCCTGGAACTTGTCACCCTTGGCGACGAAGTCCGTCTCGCACTTCAGCTCGACGAGGACACCGGAGGTGTTGTCGTCGGAGATGAGGGAGGCGACGGCACCGTTCTCGGCAGAACGGCCCTCGCGCTTGGCGACGCCCTTCTGACCCTTGATGCGGAGGGCCTCGATGGCCTTGTCGACGTCGCCGTCGGACTCGACCAGCGCGTTCTTGCAGTCCATCATGCCGACGCCGGTGAGCTCGCGGAGCTTCTTGACGTCAGCGGCGGTGTAGTTCGCCATGAGTCTGGGATTCTCTCTCGAAGTCGTAGATCTACGGGTGAACGGCGGAGGCGCCGCGCTTTTGGCGCGGCTCCCCCGCCGTCATCGTCCGTGCTGGGAGTGCCCGGCGAGTGAACGCCGGGCGCTCTCAGTGGGTCAGGCCTGCTCGGCGTCCGCGGCCGGAGCGGCCTCGGCGGCGGGGGCCTCGGCGGCCGGGGCCTCGGCAGCAGCCTCGGCCGGAGCGGCCTCGGCGGGCTCGTCGGCCTTCTTGTCGCCCTCGAGCAGGTCGCGCTCCCACTCGGCGAGCGGCTCGGCGGCGGCCTTCTCGCCCGGCTTCGAGTCACCGGTCGCAGCGCCGGAGCGGGCGATGAGGCCCTCGGCGACGGCGTCGGCGATCACGCGGGTGAGCAGGGTGACGGAACGGATCGCGTCGTCGTTGCCCGGGATCTTGTAGTCGACCTCGTCGGGGTCGCAGTTGGTGTCGAGGATCGCGACGACCGGGATGTGGAGCTTGCGCGCCTCACCGACGGCGATGTGCTCCTTCTTGGTGTCGACGATCCAGACGGCGCTGGGAACCTTCGACATCTCGCGGATACCACCGAGGGTCTTCTCCAGCTTGGTCTTCTCGCGGGAGAGGACCAGGAGCTCCTTCTTGGTGAGACCCGAGGCGGCGACGTCCTCGAAGTCGATCGCCTCAAGCTCCTTCAGACGCTGAAGGCGCTTGTAGACGGTGGAGAAGTTGGTGAGCATGCCACCCAGCCACCGCTGGTTGACGTACGGCATACCAACGCGCGTCGCCTGCTCGGCGATGGCCTCCTGGGCCTGCTTCTTGGTACCGACGAACATGATGGAGCCACCGTGCGCGACGGTCTCCTTCACGAACTCGTAGGCGCGGTCGATGTACGACAGCGACTGCAGCAGGTCGATGATGTAGATGCCGTTGCGCTCCGTGAAGATGAAGCGCTTCATCTTCGGGTTCCAACGGCGGGTCTGGTGACCGAAGTGGACGCCGCTTTCCAGCAGCTCCCGCATCGTGACGACGGCCATGGCCATCTCCTTGGTTTCTCGGTTTGGTTCCTGACGCCCCACCGCGCCCTGCCCCCATGAGGGACCGAGAGACGCTGTCACCTGGCTGTTTCAGCCTGGCGCCGGGGCGTGCGAAGTCGACCCGGTGACCCGGATCGCCACAAGAAGTGTACGGGACCCGGCGGTATGCCGGGTGACGCCGTTGTCCACAGTGCCGCGGTCGTCCACAGGCCCGCACGTCCGTTCCGGCGGGCGCGGGACGCTGTGGTCCATGACGACCTTGCTGCTCAGCCTGCTCCTGGCCCTGTCCCAGCCGGCCCTGTCCCAGCCGGCCCTTCCCGGGGTCCGCCCGCTGCCCGGCCCACTGACGGTGGCCCGCTGGTGGGACCCGCCGCCCACGCCGTACGCAGCCGGGCACCGCGGCGTGGACCTGTCCGCCCCGGTGGGCGCGGAGCTCCGGGCGGTCGCGGCCGGCCGGGTCCACCACGCCGGCCCGGTCGCCGGCCGCGGGGTGCTCTCCATCGCCCTGCCGAACGGGCTGCGCACGACCTACGAGCCGGTGCGGCCGCTGGTCGTGGAGGGCGAGCCGGTCACGGCGGGCCAGGTGGTGGCGGTCCTGACGGAGGGCTCGCACTGCCCGGAGCCGTGTCTGCACTGGGGCCTACTGGCGGGCGAGACCTACCTCAACCCCCTGGCCCTCCTCCCGCGCCCGACGCCGCGCCTCCTGCCCGCCGGATCACAACCCGCCGGCGGCTGAGGCACGGGACCCGGCGTCCTGGGCGGCTGCTGAAGGGCCTCAGCCCCGGACGCCCCGCAGGGCCATGGCCACGGCCGCCTCCGTCACGACGGCGGGATCCTCCGCCGCGCCGAGCTCGATCCGCCGCACCGCCGCGTCCACGACACCCTGCAGCAGCATGGCGGCCAGCCTCGGCTCGGCCTGTCCCAGGGCGCTCAGCGCCTCGACGATCATCGCCACGAGCCCGCCGTGGGCCGCGCGGATCTTCTCGCGGGCCCCCGCGTCCAGCTCGCTGGCGGAGATGGCCACCACGGCCCGGTGCCGCCGGTCGCCCACCAGCCCCAACTGGCTGCGCACGTAGGCCTCGATCTTCTCCTCCGGCGACGGGGCCTCCTCCATCGCCGCCTCGATCTCGGCGGCCCACACGGGGAAGTCCACGGCGCACAGTTCCTCGACCACTGCGGCGCGGGAGCGGAAGTACTCGTACACGGAGGACCGGGCGAGGCCGGTCCGCTCCGCGAGGGCGGGGAAGGTCAGCGCCTCCGTCCCGCCTTCGGACAGCAGGGAACGCGCGGCGTCCAAGAGGGCGCCGCGCTGCATCGACCGGTGCTCGGCCACGGAGGCCGCTCGAATCCTGGGCACGCATCCACTCTACGGAGGTACCGCAAGCTCACCTCCCCACATCGGCCAACTTCGCGCGCAGTTGCAGGACGGACTTGGTGTGGATCTGGCTGACCCGGCTCTCGGTGACGCCCAGGACGTTGCCGATCTCGGCGAGGGTGAGGCCCTCGTAGTAGTAGAGGGTCACCACGGTCTTCTCCCGCTCGGGCAGCGTGTTGATGGCCCGCGCCAGCAGGCGCCGCAGCTCGCGGTCCTCCGCCACCGCCACCGGGTTGTCGGCGGCGGTGTCCTCCAGGGTGTCCATCAGCGAGAGGCGGTCGCCGCCCTCGCCGCCGACGTGCAGCAGCTCCTCCAGGGCGACCACGTTCGCCAGCGACAACTGGCTGAAGACGGTGTGGAGGTCGTCCACACCGATCCCCATCTCCCCGGCGACCTCGATCTCCGTCGGGGTGCGCCGCAGCTGGGCCTCCAGCGTGGCGTAGGCCCGCTCCACGGCGCGCGCCTTCTGCCGGACCGAGCGGGGGATCCAGTCCAGGGCCCGCAGCTCGTCGATCATCGCGCCGCGGATCCGGGTGATCGCGTACGTCTCGAACTTGATCGACCGGTCGATGTCGAACTTCTCGATGGCGTCGATCAGCCCGAAGACTCCGGAGGAGACGAAGTCGGCCTGCTCCACATTGGGCGGCAGACCCACGCTGACGCGTCCGGCGACGTACTTCACCAGGGGCGAGTAGTGCAGGATCAGCTGCTCCCGCAACCGCTCGTCACCCGATTCCTTGTACGAGCGCCACAGCACCTCCAGGGACGTGGGCGCGGTGGACCGCACGCCGCCACGGGCAGCGGGGGGCACCGCAGCGCGGTCGGACCCTGAGGTGTGCTGGGGCATGCTTCGCCTTTGCCGGAGCCGGATTCCTTGGGAGCGTAGCGTGACGAGATTGTCGCGGTGCGCGAAGAGTACGGGATGGCGCGGGGACCCAGCGGCGCCCCGACTCGCGCGGACGACCCGGGACCGGCGCCTCGCGCTCGGTCCCGGCGACCGCCACCGGCAAGACCGTGTCTCTCATCGGTTTCACTCTTTCACCGGAACACCCCAGGTCAACGACCGCCTCGCCGGGGGGCTGCGGTTTGTGTGCCTCCTCCAGCCGTTTGTCTGCTCAACTGCCAGCCGTCGCCCTGCCGTTCGACGAACCCCAGAGAGTGAAGTTCGTACAGTCTGCCGATGACTTCATCGGCGCCGGTGCCGGAGGCAAGTGCCAGCTCGGCCACGTCCGCGGGCCGGCCGGCCGGCAGCGCCTCGAGAACGCGCGCGGTGTCGCGGTCCAGCAGGTCCCGGGCGAGCACCGGGCCGCGCCGCTCGGGAGCGAGCTCGCCCATGGCCCCGACCAGCTCGATCACCTCGTCCGCATCGGTGACGAGCGCGGCCTCGCCCCGCAGCAGCTCGTGCACCCCGGCGGAGAGGGTGCTGGTCGCGGGACCGGGGACGCCCATCGTGAACCGCCCAAGACGCTGCGCCCGCCGGGCCGTGACCAGGGAGCCGCTGCGGTGCGCGGCCTCCACGACGACCGTGCCCCGGGTCAGGGCCGCGATGACCCGGTTGCGCAGGACGAAGCGGCTGGGAGTCGGATGGCTGCCCGGTGGCAGCTCCCCGAGGATCAGCCCCTGCCCCGCGATCCGGCCGAGCAGCCCGGCGTGTCCGCGCGGATAGGCGACGTCCGCGCCGCAGGCCAGCACCGCCGCGGTCGCTCCGCCCGAGGCGAGGGCCCCCCGGTGGGCGGCGCCGTCGATCCCGAACGCGGCGCCGGACACCACGACCCAGCCCCGCTCGGCGAGCCCGGCGGCCAGGGTCTGGGCCATGTGCGCGCCGTACGGGGTGCAGGCGCGGGCCCCGACCACGGATACCGAACGCAGCGCCCAGGTACGGAGGTTCGGCCGCCCCCGCAGCCACAGCCCGACGGGCCTCTCGTCGCCGAGGTCGTCGAGCTGGGTCGGCCACTCCGGCGATCCCGGGAACACGAACCGGCCCCCCGACTCGGCGGCCAGGGCGAGGTCCCGCCCGGGGTCGGCCAGCGCCGCCCGTCTGCGGTACCCGGCGAGTCGCTCCGGCCCCACCCCGGACGGCGTGTCCGGCTCCGCGCCCGGGTCGGTCAGCAGCCGTATCAGCCCCACCGCGCCGAACTCCCGCAGCCAGCGCCCGCCGTGCGCGTCCCCGGGCTCCAGCACACGGGTCAGCGCCGCCCGCGCCACCAGTTCCCCGTCCCGGGCGCCGGTCATGTCCCGGCCCCCGGCAATGGCATCGCCCCGCGGGCGATCCCGGTCCGCAGCTCCAGGGCCACGGCCACGTCCAGCGCCTCGGGCCGGTCCCGCCCGCGCAGGTCTGCCACGGTCCAGGCGACCCGCAGCACCCGGTCCAGTCCGCGCGCGGTGAGAAGCCCCCGCTCCAGGTCGCGTTCGGCGCAGGCCAGCGCGCCCGGCCCCGCCTGCCACCGGGTGCGCAATTCCGGCCCGGGCACCTCCGAGTTGAGCCGCCACGGCGTGTCGGCGAGCCGGGCCGCGGCGCGCTCCCGGGCCTCCTTGACCCGCTCGGCCACGACCGCGGTGGACTCCCCGCGGCCGCCCCGCCCCAGCAGGTCGCAGCGGGTCACGGGCTCGGCCTCCACCCGCAGGTCGACCCGGTCGAGCAACGGCCCTGACAGCCGTGCCTGGTAACGCCGGATCACCGAGGGCGGGCATTCGCACCCGGCCCCGTGCAAGGTGTGGCGTCCGCACGGACACGGGTTCGCGGCGAGCACCATCAGGAACCTCGCCGGCAGCCGCACCACCCCGGCGGCTCGGGCGACGACCACGTACCCCGATTCGAGGGGCTGTCGCAGCGCGTCCAGCGTTTTGCTCTGGAACTCCGCGGCCTCGTCCAGAAAGAGGACGCCCCGGTGCGCCAGGGAGACCGCCCCGGGCCTCGGGATCCCGTTTCCGCCGCCCACCAGGGACTGCATGGTCGCCGAATGGTGCGGTGCGCAGTACGGGGGCCTCGCGACCAGCGGTTCGCCTGGCGGCAGGATTCCCGCGACCGAGTGGACGGCCGTGACCTCCACGGAGTCCTGCCGGGTGAGCGGCGGCAGGAGCCAGGGCAGCCGCTCGGCCAGCATGGTCTTGCCCGCTCCGGGCGGCCCGCTGAGGAAGAGGTGGTGCCCTCCGGCGGCCGCCACCTCCAGCGCGCGGCGCGCCGTGTGCTGCCCGGCCACGTCGGCGAGGTCGGGGAAACCCTCGGTGTCCTCCCCGCCGGGGCGGCCCCGGGCGAGGCCCGTCCCCAGTCCCGCCCCCGGGACGAGCAGTCCGGCCAGCATCGGGTCCGGCCGGCCCGGCGGTTCGCAGGGCTCCTCCTGCGGGACCTCACCACCGGTCAGGACCGCGATGAGCTGGCGCAGGCTCCGTACGCCGAGGACCGAGACGTCCGGGACGAGCGCGGCCTCGGCCGCGCACTGCTGCGGCACCACCACCTGCCGGTATCCGGCCTCGGCCGCGGCGAGGACCGCGGGCAGGATCCCCCGGACCGGGCGCACCCGGCCGTCCAGTCCCAGTTCCCCGATGAGGACGAGGTCCGCGATCGCGCCCGGGTCGACCAGCTCGGCGGCCCCGAGGACAGCTGCCGCGACGGCGAGATCGAATCCCGCGCCCGATTTCGGTACGGAGGCCGGGCTCAGCCCGACGGTGAGCTTCTTCTGCGGCCAGGCCGCTCCCGAGTTGACCACGGCCGCCCGCACCCGGTCCCGGCTCTCGACCAGGGTCTTGTCCGGCAGTCCCACCAGGGTGAAGGCCGCGACCCCGGGCTCCAGGTCGGCCTGTACCTCGACCACCACGCCGTCGACGCCCACCAGGGCCACCGAGCAGGCCCGCGCGAACCCCATCAGGCCACCCCCCTGACGTGTTCCACCAGGGGAGCCCCGCGCCGCGGCAGCAGCACCCCGACGAGGTCGATGCGCACCCCGCCCGGTGGTGGTCCGCCGTGGTCGGCGAGCCAGCGTCCGGCGAGTCCGCGCAGGCGCTCGGCCTTCGCGGGCCGCACCGCGGCCATCGGATGCTCGAAGCCGCCCGTTCTGCGGGTCTTGACCTCGCACACGACCAGGGCGTCCCCGTCCCGGGCGACGATGTCGATCTCCCCGCCGCGGCACCGCCAGTTCCGTGCGATCACGGTCATCCCGGCTTCGGTGAGCCGCCGTGCCGCGAGGTCCTCGCCGTACCGCCCCAATGCCTGCTGTGCCACGCCCTTCGCGTTCATCCGGCACCACCTCCGGCACCGACGGTCCCGCGCCCCCGCCCACCGTGTGGATCTTGGTGGACAAACCGGCCGTTGTGGACAACCGCCTCACCCTTGCGGGTGAGGCGGCGCTGCCGGCACCTGCCCTCAGCTGCCGGGCAGTTCGAGATCGCTCTTGTTGAGCTCCTCGATGTTCACGTCCTTGAAGGTCAGCACCCGCACCTGCTTCACGAAGCGGGCCGGCCTGTACATGTCCCAGACCCAGGCGTCGGCCATCGAGACCTCGAAGAACACCTCCCCCTGGACCGAGTGCACCTGCATCTCGTAGTCGTTCGTGAGGTAGAAACGGCGTTCCGTCTCGATCACATACTTGAACAGCCCGACGACGTCGCGGTACTCCCGATAGAGCTTCAGCTCCATCTCGGTCTCGTACTTTTCGAGGTCCTCGGCACTCATGGCATGTTCCCCTTCAGCCGTGCGTCCCCCTATTGTGCGCCAGGCCCATGTGCCCCTAAACGATTTCCGGGGCCAGGACCACCGGCTCACCCGGAGGACCGTCGTCGAGCAGCGTACGGAGCAGCTCGGCGAGTCTGGTCGGGTACACCGTCTCACGGGCCGCCAGAAGTTCCTCGGAGGTCCACCACCTGGCTCCGGTGACACTACGCCGCTCGAGTTCGGTGAGGCCGCCCATCTCGGTCGCGGTCTGGGTGGTACGGGCCAGGAAGTACCACTCGTCCTGGTCCCAGCGCCGTCCGTCGAAGGGGAAGGAGCAGTACCGGTGCCACAGCACCGGACCCAGCTCCACCTCGGTGATCCCGGTCTCCTCCGCCAGCTCCCGCAGTGCGGCCTGTTCCCGGCTCTCCGCCCCCTCCAGCCCGCCGCCGGGGGTGAACCACCAGTCGTCCGAGGGGTCGGCCGGTTCGAAGCCGTGCAGCAGCAGGATGCGGTCCGCCGGGTCCAGCAGGATCACCCGCGACACCTTCCGGTGGCCGTGCTCCCCGGCCGGGTCAGCTGACACCGGCCCGCTCCTTGCGCCGCCCGCGCCCCAGGACCCGCGCGAGCGGCCCGTACGCGGCCCCCAGCACCACCAGGGCGGCCCCGGCCAGCACCGCCGCCACCTGGAGCAGCAGCGGCCCGGGCTGCGAGGCCCCGCCCGGCAGGGCGACGTACGCCGGCCGCTCCAGCATCGTCATGGTGGGCCAGGCCAGGGCGTCGACGCGGGCGCTGACGGCGGACCGGGGCACCGTGCCCTGTCCGGCCTCCTGCAGGTGGGCACGGGAGTCCAGGGAGGCGGCCCGCCGGTCGCCCAGCAGGAAGAGGTTCCCCTCGGGGACCGTCACCTCGAAGGGGGTCCCGGTGGGCGCGGTCTGTCCGGGCGGCATGGCCAGGCCGGTATCGGGGCCCTTGGTGTCGGCGTAGGGCTCGTCCAGCGGGGCGCCGTTCACCGTCAGCCCGCCGGCCGGGCCGCAGCACTTGACGGTGTCGCCGCCGATGCCGACGACCCGCTTGACCATGGGCGAGTCGCTCCACATGGAATCAGTGAAGATGACCACGTCCCCGCGGCGCACCTCGCCGCCGTCGATGCGCTGCGCCAGCACCCGGTCCCCGGGCCGCACGGTGGGCATCATCGAGTCGGTGGGCACCGTGTAGGGCCGGTAGACGACCGCCCCCCACACGAAGCCGCCCAGGAAGAGCGCAAAGCCGATGGCCACGGCGAGTCCCGACAGCACGTTGCCGAGACCGCCGCGGCCATCCTTGCCACTGCGTATCGCTTGTGTTCCGCCCATTCCAGCGCCCCCACACACTTCGGGATCGTCGACCTGGGCGGCACCCTACCCGTCGGTACGGCCGCTGGTCAGCTTCCGCCTGCGCCACATGACGAGCGGAACGGCTCCCGTGAGCCCCAGCGCGGCCGGTCCGAGCCCGACCGGGGCCAGTCCTGCGGCCCCGAGGCCGAGCGCGGTCGCCGCGGCCTGGTTGCCGATGCCCGGCTGGTCGAAGGTGTCCGGGACCGGCAGGGTCGACCAGCGGGTGAGCGGCCACGCGACCACCACGGCCCGGCCGACGACCTTGTCGACCGGCACGAAGCCCTGGGTGGAGTCCTGCATGTGGTAGCGGGAGTCCTGGGAGTTCTGCCGGTGGTCGCCCATGACCCAGATCTTGCCCTTGGGCACGGTGATCGGGCCGAACGGGGCGTCGTCGCACGCGGTGTTGCCGGGGAAGATGTACGGCTCGTCCAGCGCCTTGCCGTTGACGACGACCGGTCCCCCCTTCTTGCACTCGACCGTGTCCCCGCCGATGGCGATGGTCCGCTTGATCAGGTCCTTCTCGGCGGCGTCCGGCATCAGGCCGATCTTGCTGAGCACCTGCTGGAAGAGGTTCGGCTCGGGGGTGGGCTCTCCGGACAGCCAGTCCGCCGGGTCGTGGAAGACCACGACCTCGCCCCGCTCGGGCTCGGATCCGAACCAGGGGGTCAGCTTGTCCACCAGTACCCGGTCGCCGCGCTGCAGGGTGTTCTGCATCGAGTCGGACGGGATGGAGAACGCCTGGACCAGGAAGGTCTTGATCAGCAGGGCAAGCAGCAGGGCGATGCCGATGAGGAGCGGGAGCTCCTTCCAGAAGGACCGGTGCGCATGTTCCTTGGCGTCGCCGTCCTCCTCGGCCTCACGCTCGACGGCGTCGTCCGGCCGCTCCTCGCCCTCGTCGCGCCCGGACCGTGCGCCTACCGCCACGTCCCCCACATCCACTCCTCACTCGCGATTGCCGCCCGCGTCGAAACCGCACGGGCCCTCCCCTCCCTTAACGAGCGGGAGTTCCCTAAGGCTCGGGAGACCGAGGACACACTATGCGAACGGCACGCCCCGACGGCCACGCCGACGGCCGCGTCCCTCGCGCCGTGCCTGATCGGGCACCATGCGGAAGGTCTCCGGCTGCTCCAGCCGGGTCCAGTGGCCGAACGGCCAGGCGATCACGACGGCCTCCCCCACCACTCCGCTCTCGGCGATGGTGCCCTGAAAGCCCTCGTCGAGATGGAAACGGGAATCGGCCGAATTCGCGCGGTGGTCACCCATCACGAAGAGCCGGCCCTCCGGCACCACGATGTCGAACGGAATGTCCGAAGGGGTGTTGCCCGGGTTCACGTACGGCTCATCGAGCGGCGAGCCGTTGACGGTGACCCGGCCCCTGCCGTCGCAGCACTTGACGGTGTCCCCGCCGACCCCGATGACCCGCTTGATCAGGTCCTGTTCGTCGGCCGAGGGCAGCAGGCCGATGAAGGTCAGCGCCTCCTTGATCTGCTTGACCACGATCGGGTCCTTGGCCGGACGGGCCGCCTCGCCCCTGAGCCAGCCGCCGGGGTCCTTGAACACGACGACGTCGCCGCGCTCGATCTTGGAGCCGAACCACGGGGTCAGCTTGTCCACGAGGACCCGGTCGCCGATCCGGATGGTCTGCTCCATGGAGCCCGACGGAATGAAGAAGGCCTGCACCAGGAAGGTCTTCAGGAGCAGGGCTATGCACAGCGCCACGACGACCAGCAGCGGCAGCTCGCCGGCCCGGCGCGTGCGGCGCCTGCGGCGCACCTTGCGGGCCGTCCGGCGCCGTTCGGCCCGGCCGCCCTCCACCCGGCCGTTCTTGACCACCGGGGGCGGTACGGGCTCCGGCTCCGGCTCGGGTTCCGGCTCGGGTTCCCACTGCCGTCCGCCCCGCGACCGTCCGCGGCTACCCATGGCCACCGCCCACGGAATCCCAGCGCGACAGGGGCCAGCCGATCCAGTCGGCCCGCCCGATCACCTTCTCCACCGGCACCATCCCCCCACCCGGCTCGCCCAGGTGATCCCGGGAGTCCCGGGACTGGGAACGATGATCGCCCATGACCCAGAGGGTCCCGAGCGGTACGACGATCCGGAACGGCACCACCGAGGGGGCGTCACCGGGGTACAGGTACGGCTCGTCCAGCGGCACACCGTTCACGGCCACCCGCCCGCCGGCGTCACAGCACACCACGTCGTCGCCGCCGACGCCCACGACCCGCTTCACGAAGTCGGTGTCCGACGGCTCCGCCAGCCCGAGCGCCGAAGCCGCGCCGTGCAGCAGGCCGCCGACCGGATTGCCGGCCGGGCGTTCCCGTACGAAGGAGCCCGTGCCGTCGAAGACCACGAGGTCGCCGCGGCGCGGCTGCTCGCCGAAACGGTACGCCAGCTTGTTGACCAGCACCCGGTCCCCGACCTGCAGCGTCGGCTCCATCGAGCGGCTCGGGATCAGGAAGGGCTGGATCACGAAGTTGCTGAACAGCAGCAGGAGGACGGTGCAGATCACACCGAGCGCTCCGGCGCGGCGCCAGGTCAGGGGCCGCCCGCCGGCGGTCCGCCGCGTCTGGGACAACGCAAAACGCGGCCGCTCGTCCCCCTCGCGGGGGGAAGAGTGGCCGCGCTGCGTGTGAGGTGCTTCGGTGTCCATCGGGGGCGAGCCTATCCGGCCGCCCCCGGACTCCGGGTGCGGCCTCAGCGGTCGCGCTTCTCCTTGATCTTCGCGGCCTTGCCGCGGAGCTCACGGAGGTAGTACAGCTTCGCACGGCGAACGTCACCGCGGGTGACGAGCTCGATCTTCTCGAAGATCGGGGAGTGGACCGGGAAGGTACGCTCCACGCCGACGCTGAAGGACACCTTGCGCACGGTGAAGGTCTCGGAGACACCGGCACCCTGGCGGCGGATGACTACGCCCTTGAACTGCTGGATACGGGAGCGGTTGCCCTCGATCACGCGGACGTGCACGTTGATCGTGTCACCCGGGCGGAAGGCCGGGACGTCCGAGCGGAGCGCGGCGGCGTTGACGCCATCGAGCAGGTGAGACATGTTCTTCGTCTGCTTTCTTCGCATGACGCCACAGGTCGCCAGTGCGGGTTTCCGTAGAGAATTCGGGAGCTGTGGGACCCGGCGGACGACGGTCCCCCTGTGGCAGGGGCGCCCGCGAGCACACAGCAGCCGCCTATTCTTCCACGGCCTGCGGCCTGCGCCAAAATCGGCCGTCTGCGGACGGCTGCCAGCCCAGGACGGAGAGGATCTCGCGGTCCTTCTTGTCGAAGCCCGCGGCCTCGCAGCGCTCGATCAGGTCCGGCCGGTTCTGCGCGGTGCGGCGGAAGGCCTCGTCCCGGCGCCACCGGGCGATTTTCCCGTGGTGGCCGCTGAGCAGCACCTCGGGGATGTCCCGGCCCCGCCACACGGGGGGCTTGGTGTAGACGGGCCCCTCCAGCAGGTTCGCCATCTCGCCGGGCGCGAAGGAGTCGTCGCGGTGCGATTCGGCGTTGCCGAGCACCCCGGGCAGCAGCCGGGCCACGGCCTCGGTGACCACCAGTACGGCGGCCTCGCCGCCCGCCAGGACGTAGTCGCCGATGGAGACCTCGTACACCGGCATGCGGGTGGCGTACTCGTCCATGACCCGGCGGTCGATGCCCTCGTACCGGGCCGGCGTGAAGATCAGCCAGGGCCGCTCGGAGAGCTCGACGGCCAGTTCCTGGGTGAAGGGCCGGCCGCTGGGCGTGGGAACGACGACGACGGGCCCGTGCGCGCCGGCCTCGTAGCCGTCGGCCAGCGCGGAGTCCAGCGCCTCGCCCCACGGCTCGGTCTTCATGACCATGCCGGGACCGCCGCCGTACGGCGTGTCGTCCACGGTGTTGTGCCGGTCGTACGTCCAGTCGCGCAGGTCGTGCACGTGCACGTCGAGCTGCCCGCGGGCGCGGGCCTTGCCGACGAGGGAGACGTTCAGCGGCTCCAGGTACTCGGGGAAGATCGTGACGACGTCGAGACGCATCAGGCGTCGTCCCCGGAGCCCTTGGAACCCTTGGAACCCGGGGCGTCCTCGGAGTTGTCGGCGTCCGCCGCTTCCTCGTCACGGGTCGATACGACGATGGCGTCGCGCTCGTCGATCAGCCCGGGCGGCGGGGTGATGACACAGCGCTGCTCGTCCAGGTCGATCTCGGCGACGATCTCCTCCACGAAGGGGATCATCACCTCGGTGCCGTCCGGCCGCTCGACGATGAAGAGGTCCTGCGAGGGCAGGTGGGAGATCTCGGTGATCCGGCCGATCTCGGTGCCGTCCTCCAGCACCACGTCCAGGTCCATCAGCTGGTGGTCGTAGTACTCGTCGGGCTCCTCCGGCAGCTCTGCCGGGTCGACCTCGGCGATCAGGAGGATGTTGCGCAGCGCCTCGGCGCCGGTGCGGTCCTTGACCCCCGCGAAACGGAGCAGCAGCCGCCCGCTGTGCACGCGGCCCGTCTCGATCGTCAGAGGTCCCGCCGTCGCGGGGTCCGTCCTGAGCACGGCGCCGGGACCGAGCCGCAGTTCCGGCTCGTCGGTGCGCACCTCGACGGTGACCTCACCCTTGATGCCGTGGGCGCGGCCGATCCGCGCGACTACCAACTCCACTGTGCTCTTCCCTTACTGCGGCGTGGTTGCTCACATCATTGGTCGCTCCTGCCCGGGGGCAGAAACATCGCTCCTGCCCGGGGGCAGAAACAGCACGGGCCGGGGCGGGCAACATACGCCCTCCCCGGCCCGTGCCGGTGAATCAACTGCTCAGCGGACCTGGTCCACGTCGACGAGGTCGACGCGGATCCCCCGGCCGCCGATGGCGCCCACGACGGTGCGCAGAGCACGTGCGGTGCGGCCGTTGCGGCCGATCACCTTGCCGAGGTCGTCGGGGTGGACCCGGACCTCGAGCACCTGCCCGCGACGCAGGTTGCGCGAGGCGACCTGCACTTCGTCGGGGTTGTCCACAATGCCCTTTACGAGGTGCTCAAGAGCCTCCTCGAGCATGATCAGGCCTCGGTCGACTCGGCGGCGGCCTCAGCCTCGTCCGCCTTCTTGTCGGCCTTCTTCGCCTTCTGCGTGATGGCCTCGCCCTTGCCCTCGCCGATGCCCTCGAGGGCCTTGGCGAACTCGTCGAAGGAGCGACGCTTGCTCTCCTTCGTCTCCGGCTGCAGGAGCGGCGCGGGGGCGGGGAGACCCTTGTGGGCCTGCCAGTCACCGGTCAGCTTCAGGATGGCGAGCACAGCCTCGGTGGGCTGGGCGCCGACGGACAGCCAGTACTGCGCACGCTCGGCGTTGACCTCGATGCGCGACGGGTTGTAGGTCGGGTGGTAGATACCGATCTCTTCGATCGCGCGACCGTCCCGACGGGTACGGGCGTCGGCGACGACGATGCGGTAGTGCGGCTGGCGAATCTTGCCGAGGCGCTTGAGCTTGATCTTGACTGCCACTGGAGTGGTGTCTCCTGAACTTGACGTGGTTGGGCACATGAGATGCCACGTGGGGTTGCGGTACTCGGGTGCCCGATGGACGCGTCAGCCGGAGGAGAGAGGGGTCCTATGCGACTGTCGAGTACAGCTAGCCATTGTGCCATACGCCTGCGCCGCGCTCCGCCGGGCGGGCAGGACCGGCTCCCGCCGGCGGCCCGTTCCCGCCTCGGTGCGGGCGCGGCCTTCCACGGGGACGGCCGTACGGGGCGCGGGGCGCGGCCCACCGGTGGTTCGGCGGTACGGGCTGCCCGCGTGTGCGCCGTCGGCGGCCGCCCCGGTGGGGGCGGGAGCCCGGCGGCCGGTTCGCCGTGGGGCGGTGGCCCCGGCGGCGGCCGACAGGGCGGTCAGGAGGCCGCCGCGATGGCCACGTCGGGGATGCGGAAGGGCTTCATGCAGCCACCGCAGACGATCGGCGCCTGAGCCAGCACGGAGGGGACCACCCGCACGTTGCGCCCGCAGTCGCAGACCGCCTTGACGCGCACACCGCCGCCGGACGACCCGTGCCGGGCCGCCGGTCCGCGGAAGCTGCGCTTGGTGTCGGCTGCCGTGGCCGCCGTGTGGGCCTTCAGCGCGCGCTGAAGCCGCTCGATGGTGGGCCGGTAGCGGCGCTTCGCCTCCGGGTTGAGGGTGACCAGCGAGAAGCCGCTGCTCGCGTGCGGTTCTTCGGAGTGGTCCAGCCCCATCTCCTCGGCGATCGCGAGGAATCTGCGGTTGTGGTAGCGGCCGGCGCGCGAGGTGTCACGGACACCGCGCGCTGCGGCGATGCCGTGGACTGCCTCGTGCAGCAGTCGCTCGAAGGAGAGCTCGCCGCCGCAGGCGGACGAGGACTCTCCGATCAGGGACTCGGGCGCGGCAAGGTCAGGCAGCTCGGGGTGGTACCGCTGAATATCGGCCCACGCCTGCGCCAGCTCTGCGGCGAGAACAGGTGGTGTCGTGCTCACGTCGTGACAACGAGCCGAGGTGCCCGGGTGTTCCGATTCCGGGCCATTCCAAATTTTTTGCACGTACCAGTCAGTTCAGTCTCATGCGTCCTGACGAGGACGGGTGCGCCGATCTCAGGAGGAGTCGGTACGTAACGTCGACCAAAGTGAACCGGCCCCGGCGTGCGGCACGTGCCGCACGCCGGGGCCGGGAAGCCTGTCGGCCCGGTCAGTACGAGCGCGCGACGATCGCGAGCGTACCGGGGGCGTCGTCCGCCTCCGGGACCGACCCGTCCTCGGCGATCAGGCAGCGCACGGAGACGGCCTGCTCCGCCAGCTTCGCCTCGCCCTCGGGACCGAGGTCGGCCCACGGGATCCGCGCCCAGCCGCCGGCGATGGCGGCCTCGGCGGCCTCCCCGATGGTCGCGACGTCGGACGTACGGGCCTCGCGGCGCTCGCGGGACTCGCGCAGCAGCTGCGCCTGGTCCTCGTCCAGCACCTTGGGCAGCAGGTCGGCGAGGGCGTCGATCTGCACCGGGGTCTTCCCGCCCGGGATCCGGCGGGCCAGCATCGCGGTGCCGGCCTCCAGGTCGCGGGGGCCGATCTCGATGCGGACCGGTACGCCCTTGAGCTCCCAGTCCACGGCGCGGCGGCCGAAGGGGGTGTCGACGCGGTCGTCGACGAACACGCGCAGGCCGGCCGCCTTGAGCTGGGCACCCAGCTCGCGGACCTTGGCCACGGCCTCGTCGCCCTTGATCGCCATGACGACGACCTGGACGTGCGCGAGGCGCGGCGGGACGCGCAGGCCGTTGTCGTCGCCGTGCGACATGATCAGGCCGCCGACCATGCGGGTCGAGACGCCCCACGAGGTCTGCCAGACGAGCTCCTGCTTGCCTTCCTTCGACAGGTACTGCGTGTTGAAGGCCTTGGCGAAGTTGGTGCCGAGCTCGTGGCTCGTGCCCAGCTGCAGGGCCTTGCCGTCGCCCATCATGCCCTCGAGGGTGAGGGTGTTGATGGCGCCGGCGAAGCGCTCCTTGGCGGTCTTGCGGCCGAGCACGACGTCGATGCCGAGCACGTTCGTCATGAAGTCGCCGTAGACGTCCGTGTGGATGCGGGCCGCGTAGTCGCGGGCGTCCTCGTAGGTGGCGTGGGCCGTGTGGCCTTCCTGCCAGAGGAACTCGCTCGTACGGAGGAACACGCGCGGGCGCATCTCCCAGCGGACCACGTTGGCCCACTGGTTGATCAGCAGGGGCAGGTCACGGTAGCTCTGGACCCACTTGGAGAAGTAGTCGTTGATGATCGTCTCGGAGGTGGGCCGGACGACGACCGGCTCTTCCAGCTCCTTGCCGCCGCCGTGCGTGACGACCGCGAGCTCGGGGGCGAAGCCCTCGACGTGCTCCGCTTCCTTCGTCAGGTACGACTGCGGGATGAACAGCGGGAAGTACGCGTTCTGGGCGCCAGCGTCCTTGATGCGCGCGTCCATCTCCTGCTGCATCCGCTCCCACAGGCCGTAGCCGTACGGTCGGATGACCATGGTGCCGCGGACCGGACCATTGTCGGCCAGCTCGGCCTTGTTGATCAGATCCTGGTACCAGCGGGGGAAATCCTCCGCCTGCGGGGTGAGAACGGGTGCCTTTGCCATGCCGCGAATCGTACGGCGCCCGGCACGCGATACGTGAATCGGGTGGCGCGCTCCTCTGGACGCGGGCGCGAATGGGGAGTTCTCTGGCAACGGGGGCACGGGGGCGACACGGAATCAGGAGCGCTCTTTCGATGACACCGACGCCGACGGCGACGCTCGTCGCCCGGGACTGGGCGGAGATCCAGGAACGGATGCTTGTACCGCTGTACGAGGCGGTCTACGACCGGCTGGAGGTCGGGCCGGGTGACCGGCTGCTCGGCCTGGAGTGCGGGGCGGGCCTGGCCCTGCTGCTGGCGGCCGGGCGGGGAGCCGCGGCCACGGGCGTGGAGGCGGATCCGGCCCGGCGGGCACTGGCCCGTGAGCGGCTGCTGGAGGTACTGGCGGCCCCGCCGGAGCCTGCTTCGCCGCCCCGGCCGTACGACGCCCTGCTCGCCTTCTCCCCGGCCCCCGCGGCCCTGGCGGCGGCCCTGCCCGCGGTCCGCCGCGGCGGGGCGGTGGTGCTGGCCGACTGGGGGCCCGCGGAGCGCTGCACGGTGCCCTCGGTCCTGGGCGGCGGGCCCGCGCCGCGGGATCTGGACGCCCTGGTGGAGCGGGCCGGGCTGAGACCGGACGGTTCCGGGCGGGTGTTCTGCCCGTTCGGGTACGCGGACGTGGACAGCGCGGTACGCGGACTGCTGTCGACCGGGCTCTACGACCGCACGGCCGATCCCGTGCTGGCGGAGAAGGAACTGGCCGAGGCGCTTCACCCGTTCGAGCGGTCCGACGGCGCCGTGTGGCTGCCGAACATCTTCCGGTATGTGATCGCCAGGGTGGACTGACGGCGGGACCTGAGGCCGCACCTCAGTCGGCGCCGTACGCCTTCGTCATCCGGGTGATGCCCGCGGCGGCGTAGGCGGCCGGTTCGTCCAGGGTCTCGCTGGCGAGGAGGGCCTGCGCCAAGGCGTCCAGCTGCGGGCGGTGCTCGCGCAGCAGCCGGCAGGCCTCGATGTAGCACTCGTCCACGATGCGCCGCATCTCGTGGTCGACGGCGTCGAGGGTGGCGGGGGCGGCGGACAGGCCGTAGGGGCTCTGTCCGTCGGAGGGGATCGCGGTGAGGCGGCCGATCCGCTCGCTCATGCCCCAGCGGCCGACCATGCCGCGGACGATGTTGGTCACCTGCTCCAGGTCGTTCTCGGCTCCGGTGGTGATGAGGTCGTAGACGACGTGCTCGGCCGCCATGCCGCCGAGGGCGCCGATGATGCGGCCGCGCAGGTACTCCTCGGTGTAGGCGTACCGGTCCGCGTCCGGGGTCGAGAGGGTGACGCCGAGTGCGCGGCCGCGGGGAACGATCGTGATCTTGCGGACCGGGTCGGCGCCCGGCTGGAGCATGCCCAGCAGTGCGTGGCCGCTCTCGTGGTAGGCGGTGCGCCGGCGCTCCTCCTCCGGCATGACCAGCGGTCGCTCGGCGCCCAGCTGGACCTTCTCCAGGGCGTCCGACAGGTCCGACTGGGTGACCTGGGTCTGCTGGCGCTTGACGGCCAGCAGGGCGGCCTCGTTGGCCAGGTTGGCCAGGTCCGCTCCGGTCATGCCGGGCGTGATGCGGGCCACCTGCGCGAGGTCCACGCCCTCGGCGAGCGGGATGTCCCGGGTGTGGATGCGCAGGATGGCCTCGCGGCCGGCCCGGTCGGGCGGGGAGACGACCACCATGCGGTCGAAGCGGCCGGGGCGGGTCAGCGCCGGGTCCAGCACGTCGGCGCGGTTGGTGGCCGCGAGGACGATCACGCCCTCCGAGCCGGAGAAGCCGTCCATCTCGGTGAGGATCTGGTTGAGGGTCTGTTCGCGTTCGTCGTGCCCGCCCATGGCGCTGCCCCCGCCGCGGGCCCGGCCGATGGTGTCGATCTCGTCGATGAAGATGATGGCGGGGGCCACCTTGCGCGCCTCGGTGAACAGTTCGCGCACGCGGGAGGCGCCGACTCCGACGATCATCTCGATGAACTCGGAGGCAGAGGCGGAGAAGAAGGGCACCCCCGCCTCGCCCGCGACCGCCCTCGCCAGCAGGGTCTTGCCCGTGCCGGGCGGGCCGGAGAGCAGGACCCCGCCGGGCATCCGGGCGCCCATCTTCCGGTACTCCTGCGGGTTCTTGAGGAAGTCGACGACGTCGTTGAGCTCGCCCTCGACCTCGTCGATGCCGGCCACGTCCTCGAAGGTGGTGCGCCTGTCGCCCGTCTCCAGCTCCACCGGCCTGGGCGGGGCCTTGCGGCCCAGTGCGCCCATCCCTCCCGCTCCGGAGCCCATCCGGCGGGCGATGACCACCCACAGCAGGACCAGGAGGAGCATCGGGGCGAGCGAGATCAGCAGGTTGGCGAGGAAGCTGCGCTGCACGACGACCGGGGAGGCTGTCACGGTCACGTTCTGCTGGGTGAGGTCGGCCCACAGCGCGTCGTCGGCGAAGGCCGGGCGCTGGGTGACGAATTTGGTGTAGTCGCCCTTGTCCCCGCCGGGCAGGGGCTGCGCGGCCTTCAGCTGGCCCTGGATGGCGTCGCCCTTGGAGTAGATCTTGGAGACGTTTCCGGCGGCGACCTGCTTGCTGAACTCGGTGTACGAGATCGTCGGCTCGTCGCCCTCGTTGAAGAAGGACAGCACCAGGTTGGTCACCAGGTAGACGATCAGAGCGGCCAGGATGAGCCCCCGCCAGCCGCCCGGCATTCTCTTCTTCGGCGCGGGGGTGGGCGGTGCGCCTTCCGAGCGCCAGGGCGTGTCGGCCCTGTCTCGGGGAGGTACGGGGGTGGGGCTGGGCACGGGGCGCCTCCTTCTGCCATCCTCCCGGCCGACCATAAGGGATAGAACGGGCCGTCGCCCCAGCGGGAAAGAAGCAGGAGGGCCCCCACCGTGCACACACGGTGGGGGCCCTCCTCGCGCACCTGCGGGGGTGCTACTTCATGAACTTCTTGAACTCGTCCGGAAGGTCGAAGTCCTGACCGTCCTGGCCGCCCGCCGGAAGACCGAAGGGGTTGCCGGCGGCCGCGGGCTCGATCGCCTGCGGGCCCTGCTCGCGGCGGGCCGCGGCTGCGGCCTCCTCTTCCTTGCGCTTCATCGGGTTGCCGCTCTTGCGCTTGCCCTTGGCCTGCTTGACCTGCTTCTTCTGCCGGCCGGGGCCGCCGCCCATCCCGGGGATGCCGGGCATGCCCGGCATTCCGCCGCCCTGGGCCATGCGGGACATCATCTTGCGGGCCTCGAAGAACCGCTCGACCAGCGACTTGACGGCGCTGACCTCGCTGCCGGAACCCTTGGCGATACGGGCACGGCGCGAGCCGTTGATGATCGTCGGGTCCTGGCGCTCGGCCGGGGTCATCGACTTGATGATCGCGGCGGTGCGGTCGACGTCGCGCTCGTCGATGTTGTTGATCTGGTCCTTGATCTGCCCCATGCCGGGCAGCATGCCGAGCAGCTTGGAGATGGAGCCCATCTTGCGGACCTGCTCCATCTGGGCCAGGAAGTCGTCGAGCGTGAACTCCTTGGGGCCCTTGGCGAGCTTGGCCGCCATCTTCTCGGCCTCGGCCTGCGAGAAGGTCTTCTCGGCCTGCTCGATGAGGGTGAGCATGTCACCCATGTCGAGGATCCGGCCCGCCATGCGGTCGGGGTGGAACGCGTCGAACTCGTCGAGCTTCTCGCCGTTCGAGGCGAACATGATCTGCTTGCCGGTGACGTGCGCGATGGAGAGCGCGGCACCGCCCCGGGCGTCGCCGTCGAGCTTGGAGAGCACGACGCCGTCGAAGCCGACGCCGTCGCGGAAGGCCTCGGCGGTGTTGACCGCGTCCTGGCCGATCATCGCGTCGACGACGAAGAGGATCTCGTCGGGGCTGACGGCATCGCGGATGTCCGCGGCCTGCTGCATCAGCTCGGAGTCGATGCCGAGGCGGCCGGCGGTGTCGACGATGACGATGTCGTACTGCTTGGTCCGCGCGTACTCGACGGAGTCCTTCGCGACCTGGACCGGGTCGCCGACGCCGTTGCCGGGCTGGGGCGCGTACACGGCGACGCCCGCGCGCTCGGCGACGACGCTCAGCTGGTTGACGGCGTTGGGGCGCTGGAGGTCGCACGCGACCAGCAGCGGGGCGTGACCCTGCCCCTTCAGCCACAGGCCGAGCTTTCCGGCGAGGGTGGTCTTACCGGCACCCTGGAGACCGGCCAGCATGATCACGGTGGGGGCGGTCTTGGCGAAGCGCAGCCGCCGGGTCTCGCCGCCGAGGATGGTGACGAGCTCGTCGTTGACGATCTTCAGGACCTGCTGGCCCGGGTTCAGGGCCTTGCTGACCTCCTCACCGCGCGCGCGTTCCTTGACGTTCGCGATGAAGGAGCGGACGACCGGGAGGGCGACGTCGGCCTCGAGGAGCGCGATACGGATTTCCCGGGCCGCTGCGTCGATGTCAGCCTCGGACAGCCGGCCTTTGCCGCGCAGGCCCTTGAAGGTATTCGCCAAGCGGTCGGAGAGCGTATCGAACACGGTGGTCGCGATTCCTCGGGTTCGGGGGCGTGTGGTCGTCCCCCAGGGTATCGGGCCCTTCCCCCATCCGGGGACCTGCCCGCTCCCGGTGCGGGTCCGCCGCTGTCCGGGGCTCCCTCCCCGCCCGGCCCTTTCGCCGTTTCCGGGGGCCCGGCCCCCGGAAACGGCGCCGCGACCTAGGACAGCGCGGCCGTCACCGAGGCGGCCAGGTCCGCCGCCTCGGCGGGGTCCAGCGGCTTGCCCTCGGGGGTGGTGACGTACAGGGTGTCGACGGCGTTCGCGCCCAGCGTGGAGACGTGGGCGCTGCGCACCCTGACGCCCGCCGACTCCAGGGCCCGGCCGATCCGGTGCAGCAGTCCCACCGCGTCCGGGGCCCGCACCTCCAGGACGGTGGCCAGCAAGGACACGTCCGGGACCACCGTGACCCGGGGCGGCGGCGGGACCACCCCGCGGCGGCGCGGGTAGGCCGCCTCGCGGTCCGCCAGCTTCGCCGGGACGTCCAGCGAGCCGTCCAGGGCGCGGACCAGGTCGGTACGGAGCCGGGCGGCCTGCGGCAGCGCGCCGTACTCCGCCGCCACCCGCCAGCGCAGCACCAGGACCTCCCCCAGCCGGTCCGGGAGCTCCATGGAACGCAGGTCGGCCGCCCGTACGGTGAGCCGGTGCAGGGCGAGCACCCCGGCCGCCGCCGGGAGGACCCCCGGCTGGTCGGGGACGGCGACGACAAGCTCCACACCGACCGCGTCCTCCTCCTGGCGGGCCTGGAGCGCGAGGACCGGCTCCCCGGTGCGCAGGGCCTCCACCGCCAGGCGTTCCTGTTCGGTGGTCGGGATCTCCGGTTCACCGGCCGCGGGGGCCGTGCCGCGCAGTACGGCGGCGACCCGCACGACGAGGTCCGCCACGAGCGATCCCCGCCACGCGCTCCACGCGGCCGGCCCGGTGGCCAGGGCGTCCGCCTCGGTCAGGGCGTGCAGTATCTCCAGCGTGCCCACCGAGCCCACGGCGTCGGCGACCGCGCGGACGGTGGCCGGGTCGTCCAGGTCGCGCCGGGTCGCGGTGTCGATCAGCAACAGGTGGTGCCGTACGAGCACGCCCAGCACGTCGACGTCCTGGGCGTCGAAACCGATCCGGGCGGCGACGTCGCGTGCGATGGTCTCGCCGGCCACCGAGTGGTCCCCGGGCCAGCCCTTGCCGATGTCGTGCAGGAGCGCGGCCATCAGCAGCAGGTCGGGGCGGCCGACCCGGCGGGTCAGTGCCGAGGCCCGCACGGCCGTCTCGATCAGGTGCCGGTCCACCGTCCAGGTGTGGACGGGATTGCGCTGCGGGCGGCAGCGCACCCGCTCCCAGTCCGGGAGCAGCCGCGTGATCAGGCCCTCCGCCTCCAGGGCCTCCCACACGACCACCGTCGGCTCCCCCGCGCCCAGCAGGGTCAGCAGCTGCTCCCGCGCCTCGGCCGGCCAGGGCACGGGGAGCGGTTTGCCCTGCGCCGCGAGCCGGCGCACGGCGTGCAGGGAGACGGGCAGACCCGCCTGCGCGGCGGCCGCGGCGAACCGCAGGGCGAGTACGGGGTCGCGGTCCGGGCGCGCGGCCAGGGCCAGTACGGCCTCGCCGTCGGACTCCACCACGCCCTCGGCCAGGGGTGCCCGCGCGGCCGCCCGGTCGCCGCGGACGGACAGCAGCCCGCGGAGCCTGGGCCGGGCGGCGCGGGCCCGCAGGACGCGCCCGACCTCCCGCCAGGTCACGTCCGCTGCGTACGCGACGACCCGCGCGGCCTCGTACACCTCGCGCAGCAGCGCGTCCGCGTCGAGCAGTCCGAGCCGGTCAGCGACCTGGTCCTGTTCCTGGAGCGAGAGCCGGTCGGTGGCCCGGCCGGTCACCAGGTGCAGGGCGTCCCGGGCGTCCAGGAGCCGCCGCCGGGCCTCGGCGAGGCCCTCGCGCGGGGCGTCGGCCAGCCAGGACGCGGCGACCGCCCGCAGCGCGGTGGCGTCGCGCAGGCCCCCGCGGGCCTCCTTGAGGTCGGGTTCGAGCAGGAAGCGCAGTTCCCCGGCCCGCTCGGCCCGTTCCCGGCACAGGGAGTGCAGTTGCGGGAGCCGCTTGGCGGCCTGGTTGCGCCAGTCGGCCAGTACGGAGGTGCGCAGGCCGGCGAGGAGTCCGGCGTCGCCGGCGACGGTACGGGCGTCCAGCAGGCCGAGGTGCACCTTCAGGTCCTCGGCGGCGGTCTTCCGCGCCTCGGCGGGGGTCCGTACCGAGTGGTCGAGGGCGAGGCCGAGGTCCCACACGGGGTACCAGAGGCGGTCGGCCAGCGCGCTCAGCGCCTGCGGCTCCGCCTTGCCGTCGTGCAGCAGCACCAGGTCGAGGTCGCTGCGCGGGGAGAGTTCGGCCCGCCCGTAGCCGCCGACGGCCACCAGGGTGGCGCCGCGGACGCCGGTCTCCCGTACTGCGGTCGTGAACAGGCCGTTCAGCCATTCGTCGGTCAGCCCGGCCAGGGCGGAACGGCGCGAAGGCCCGGACTGCGACTCCTCCTGGAGGAGTCGCAGCCGGGCCGCGGCGTATCCGCTGGGTCCCGAGTCGGCCGTGTGGTCCGTGTTCTCTTCGACGCTCGTCACCCAGAAGCTCCCGTCAGCTAGAGCGCGTCAGCGCCGCGCTCGCCGGTGCGGACCCGTACGACCGAGTCCACGGGGACGCTCCACACCTTGCCGTCACCGATCTTGCCGGTGGCCGCGGCGCTCACGATCACCCGGATCAGTTCCTCGGCGTCGGAGTCGTCGACCAGTACCTCGATGCGGATCTTGGGTACGAGGTCGACCTGGTACTCGGCACCGCGGTAGACCTCGGTGTGGCCGCGCTGGCGGCCGTAGCCGCTGGCCTCGGTGACGGTGAGTCCCTGTACTCCGAAGGCCTGGAGGGCTTCCTTGATCTCGTCCAGCTTGTGCGGCTTGACGATCGCGGTGATCAGCTTCATGCGTCAACCTTCTTGCTCGCGGCGGAGGGGGTGGGTGCGGCGGTGCTCCGCGAGGCGGCTCCGCCGCCGGCTCCGCTGAAGTCGTAGGCCGTTTCGGCGTGTTCGACCTGGTCGATACCGGCGACCTCGTCGTCCTCGGACACCCGCATCCCGATCGTCTTGTCGAGGAGGAAGGCGAGCAGCGCCGACGCCACCAGAGAGTAGGCCAGGACCGCGAAGACGCCGATGGCCTGCTTGCCGAGCTGTTCCAGGCCGCCGCCGTAGAAGAGGCCGGCCACGTCGGACTGGACCCCGCCGGTGGCGAAGAGGCCGACGAGCAGGGAGCCGACGACACCGCCGACGAGGTGGACGCCGATCACGTCGAGGGAGTCGTCGTAGCCGAACTTGTACTTGAGGCCCACGGCCATGGCGCACAGCAGACCGGCGATGGCGCCGACGGCGATCGCGCCGAGCGGGCTGACCGCACCGCCCGCGGGGGTGATGGCGACGAGGCCGGCGACCGCGCCGGAGGCCGCGCCGAGGGTGGTGAAGGAGCCGTGGCGCAGCTTCTCGTAGGCGAGCCAGGCGAGCATGGCGGCGGCGGTGGCGACCTGGGTGTTGACGAACATGACCGCGCCGACGCCGTCGTCGTTGCCGAGCCAGGAGCCCGCGTTGAAGCCGAACCAGCCGAACCACAGGAGACCGGCGCCGAGCATCACCAGGGGGAGGCTGTGCGGGCGCATCGGGTCCTTCTTGAAGCCGACGCGCTTGCCGATGACCAGGATCACGCCGAGGGCGGCGGCGCCGGCGTTGATGTGGACGGCGGTGCCGCCCGCGAAGTCGATGACGCCGAGCTCGAAGAGCCAGCCGCCGGCGCCCCAGACCCAGTGGGCGACGGGGAAGTAGACGACGGTGACCCACAGGGCGGTGAACAGGACCCAGGCGCCGAACTTCACGCGGTCGGCCAGCGCACCGCTGATCAGGGCGGGGGTGATGACGGCGAACATCAGCTGGAAGACGGCGAAGACGTAGACCGGGATGGTGTAGCCGTCCCACAGCTCGGTGATCCCGATGCCGCTGAGGCCGACGTAGTCGGAGTTCCAGCCGATGAGGGAGCCGGAGTCGGTGCCGAAGGCGAGGCTGAAGCCGTAGAGGACCCACAGGATCGTGACGATCCCGAGGCTGATGAAGCTCATCATCAGCATGTTGAGGCTGCTCTTGACGCGGACCATGCCTCCGTAGAAGAAGGCGAGTCCCGGGGTCATCAGCATGACCAGGGCGGAGCAGATGAGCATGAACCCGGTGTTCGCGGCAGACAGCGTCGGGGCGTCTGCCGCGAGGGTCGTGATGGCTGATGCCATCGGCGTCTCCTCGTCGTCGGTACGTTCGCGTGCGGGCGATCGTGAAAACCTGAGCGGCGTAAAAGGGGTGTCCGGCCGGGCTGGGGAGGCTGGCCGGTTAATGACCCCGAGATTCGCGCAGGCCGGTTTCCGGCGGCGCCGCTCGGTGTTTCGCGCCCGTGACGAAGAGGGCGGGCGTGTTACGCGTCAATGAACAGGTGGATCACAAGAGCCGGCCGCGGCAGTACCCGGATGTCCTGGCTGGGGGAGCCTGATCGGGCTTCACGGGGTGACTGCCGCGGCCGGGGCCTCGGGGGCGGCCGCGTGGGCCGTCAGACGGCCTCCGCGGCTTCGGGCAGCCGGGAGGCGAGGTGGTCGGTGAGCCGGACCACCTCGGCGACGTCGCCGTACTCACGGGCGGCCGTGTCCACGGTCTTGCGCAGTCGGGTGTTCACCCGTTCGGACCGCACCTTTCCCGCCACGTCGAGGGCGCGGTCCACGAGGGCCGCGGCCTGCTCGGGCTCGCGCTGCAGCAGGTGGACGGTGGCCATGCCGATGAGGTTGAGGGCGTATGAGCGCTGGTGCTCCTCGTCCTTCTCGAAGAGCTCGACGGCCCGTTCCATGACGGGTTCGGCGAGGGAGGCGTACATGGGGCTGCGGCCGGCCACGTAGGCCAGGTCCCGGTACGAGTGGGAGTTCTCGCCGTTCAGCTCGGCCTCGGAGAAGAAGCGGATCCAGTCGGGCTCGGGCTCGCCCGCGAAGCCGACGTCGGAGAAGGTGTCCTCGGCCATCCGCACGGCCCGCTTGCAGCGGCTGGGCTGGCCCATGTTGGCGTACGCGCGGGCCTCCATCGCATACAGCATGGCCTGGGTGCGCGGGCCGGCGCAGTCGCGGCTGCCGTACTGCGCGAGGTGGACGAGTTCCAGGGCGTCCTCGGGGCGGCCCAGGTGGATCATCTGGCGGCTCATCCCGGAGAGGATGTACGAGCCGAGCGGCTTGTCCCCGGCCTCCTTCGCGGCGTGCAGGGCAAGGACGAAGTACTTCTGCGCGGTGGGGTGCAGGCCGATGTCGTAGCTCATCCACCCGGCCAGTTCGGCCAGTTCGGCGGCGACCTTGAAGAGTCGCTTCATGACCGGGGCCGGGTGGTTCTCCTGGAGCAGGTCGGTGACCTCGTGCAGCTGGCCCACGACGGCCTTGCGGCGCAGTCCGCCGCCGCACTGGGCGTCCCACTGGCGGAACATGACGGTGGTGGCGTCGAGGAGGTCCAGCTCCGGTTCGGAGAGCCGCGGCGGCCGGTGGCCGCCGAGGGCCCCCGTCGGCCCCGCCCCGCGCGGTCCCGGGTCGGCGGCCGGTACCGGTACGAGCCAGCGCTGCATGGGCTCGATGAGGGCGGGGCCGGCGGAGAGCGCGAGCGAGGTCCCGAGGAAGCCGCGGCGCGCGAGCATCAGGTCGCTGCGGGAGAACTCGCCGAGCAGTTCGACGGTCTGCGGGCCGGCCCAGGGCAGGTCGACCCCGGAGACGGAGGGGGTCTGGTGGGCGGTGCGCAGGCCGAGCTGTTCGATGGCGACGACGGAGCCGAAGCGCTCGGAGAACAGCTCGGACAGGATGCGCGGCACGGGCTCGCGGGGCTGTTCACCGTCGAGCCAGCGGCGCACCCGGGAGGTGTCCGTGCTGATGTGGTGGGCGCCCATCTGACGGGCCCGGCGGTTGACCTGCCGGGCGAGTTCGCCCTTGGACCAGCCGCTGCGGACGAACCACGAGGTCAGCTGGTCATTGCGCGCAGCAGCATCCTCGATCGTTCCGCTTGCGCCGTTGCCGCTCACTGGAACGCCCCCATCCGCTCAGCATCTTCCACACGAAACCCTGGCGTGGGCGCCGTGCGCCACCACGGACCTTCACAGGTCCTTCACGTATTGCCTCCGGCATACCCACGGACGGGTCACCTTCGGTTTCGTGCACCGAAAGTAATCCTACGATCACCCCTGCGGCGAGGTCGATTCCAGAAACGCCACCATTCGCCACCCCTTCGAATGAACCCGCCACCCGCCAGGCGCGATTCACTTGACACCGAGGTGAAAGCGGATCGGTTGGACTGGAGTGCGCTCGGGGCGCGCGCGGCGAGGAGTGCGCCGGGCAGCATCGGAGGCACCCGCGGCGGGACTGCCGGCAGAGGTCCCGCCGAGGTCGTCCCCACCGGCTTCGTAACCACCGGCACGTCCGACCCGTTGGAGGGGGCATGGGCATGGGCTTCACGATCGGCAGCAGCCGCGGCACCAAGGAGTTCCGCTCCGGCACCCGGCGCCGCGGCCGGACCTCGGAGTGCACGGCGGTGGCGGAGTACACCGGGCTGTGGGGCTGGGACGTGGTCCCCGGCGCGCGGGCCGCGGCGCCCGCCCGCGACTGCTCCTGCGGGGACGCCCGGTGCGCCGCGCCAGGGGCACATCCTCTGGCCTTCGCTCCCACGGTCCCGGCCGGCGCCACCCTGGACGAGGTGACCGAGGCCTGGAGCGGGTACCCGGGCGCCGCCGTCCTGCTCCCCGTGGGCCGCGTCTTCGACGTCATCGAGGTCTCCGAGGAGGCCGGGCGGCGTGCGCTGGTACGGCTGGAGCGGATGGGCCTGCCGCTCGGCCCGGTCATCGTCACCGCCGACGGCCGCGCGCAGTTCTTCGTGGCCCCGGGCGCCGCGGCCGAACTGCCGCAGCTGCTGTACCGGATGGGCTGGGACGACGCCGACCTCGATCTGCGGGCTTTGGGCCGGGGTGCCTTCGTGACCGCCCCGCCCTCCGACCGGGCCGGGCTGGGCCAGGTCGGCTGGCTGCGTCCGCCCGCGCTCGACTCCGCCGGGGGGCCGCCGCAGGCCAGGCTGCTGCTGGGGACCCTCGCCTACCTCTGCCACCGCTTCCGCCGGTAGTCGCGGCGGTCGCGGCCCGGGCCCGGGCCCAGAGCCCCGGGCCCGGGCCCACCGCACATGACGGCGCCCCCGGGTTCCGGCCGGAACCCGGGGGCGCAGGTGCCCGTAGGACCTCGCTCAGTCGCCGATCAGGGCGTCGACGAACGCCTCGGGCTCGAAGGGCGCCAGGTCGTCCGGACCCTCGCCGAGCCCGATGAGCTTGACGGGGACGCCCAGCTCGCGCTGGACGGCGACGACGATGCCGCCCTTGGCCGTGCCGTCGAGCTTGGTCAGCACGATGCCGGTGATGTCCACGACCTCGGCGAAGACCCGGGCCTGGGTCAGGCCGTTCTGACCGGTGGTGGCGTCCAGGACCAGCAGGATCTCGTCCAGCGGACCGTGCTTCTCCACGACGCGCTTGACCTTGCCGAGCTCGTCCATGAGGCCGGTCTTGGTGTGCAGGCGGCCGGCGGTGTCGATGAGCACCACGTCGGCGCCCTCGGCAATGCCCTCCTTGACCGCGTCGTAGGCGATCGATGCCGGGTCGCCGCCCTCGGGGCCGCGCACGGTACGGGCGCCGACGCGCTCGCCCCAGGTCTGGAGCTGGTCGGCGGCGGCGGCGCGGAAGGTGTCCGCCGCGCCGAGCACGACGCTGCGGCCGTCGGCGACGAGCACCCGGGCCAGCTTGCCGGTGGTGGTGGTCTTGCCGGTGCCGTTGACGCCGACGACCATGATCACACCGGGGGTGTCCTCGCCGCTCTCCGTCTTCACGACGCGGTCGAAGTCGG
The DNA here is from genome assembly GCF_045160505.1 of Streptomyces sp. NBC_00029. Taxonomy (NCBI): domain Bacteria; kingdom Bacillati; phylum Actinomycetota; class Actinomycetes; order Kitasatosporales; family Streptomycetaceae; genus Streptomyces; species Streptomyces sp. NBC_00029. The sequence continues at coordinate 6,293,754 of NZ_CP108292.1, read as the reverse complement.
TGCCGACCAGGGTCAGCAGCTCCTCCTTGAGCAGGGCGCGCAGATCCGCCGGGGTGCGGGTGCCGAGCACCTTGACCCGCTCGCGGAGCCGGTCCACGAGCTCCTGGGTCGGTACGACACCGACGTCGGCGACGAGAAGGGTCTCCTCGATCTCCTCCCAGGTGTCCTCGTCGAGGTGCTCGCGGGAGAGCAGCGTGAGCAGCCCCTTGCCGAGCGAGTTCTGCGACCGGGCGAGACGGGCGCGCAGCCGCACCAGGCGACCGGCGGTGGGCTCGGGCACCTCGATCGCGGGCGCGGCCGGGACCTCGGGCTCGGGTTCGGCTACCGGCGCCGGGGCGGGAGCCGCGGCCTCCGGGAGTCCGACCTCCTCGATCGTGCGGCGCGGCTCTTCCGCCGTCTCTACGGCGTCCTCCCCCACCTGCGGCTCGGCAGGCGGGGCAGTGATGGTCGGCGTGCTCGGCGGTGCCGGGGGCGGCAGCTGCTTCTTCTTGCGGCTGCTGACCACGAGCCCGCTGATCACGCCGACCGCGACCAGGGCGATGACTACAGCAAGGATGAGGATGTCCATAACCCCACCAGTATCGGCCACGGCCACCCCGGAGCCGGGAAGCCGGGCGTTCCGGCCAGGAGGTAAGCCGCCGTTTATGGTTTTAGCGGCAAATCCATGATGATGGGCAACTTCCCCCATAACCTCCCCACGGAGCAACCGCATGCCTGCCGAGCACGCCGACGGCGCAGCCGACACCGCGATCGAGACCCGCGGCCTGGAACCCGTCCCGGACGGCGAGCGCGGCGGCCGGGTCCGCGAGCTCGTCCCCACCTGGGTCGCCGCCAACATCAGCGTGCTGCTGCTGACCATGGGCGCGGGACTGGTGATCTTCAACAAGCTGAACATCTGGCAGGTGCTCGTCGTCGCGGTCGCGGCGCCGGTCGTCTCGTACGGGCTCGTCGGCCTCATATCGATCGCGGGCAAGCGCGGCGGCGCTCCCGGCATGGCCCTGTCGCGGGCGGTGTTCGGGCAGCGCGGCAACCTCTTCCCGGGCGCCCTGATCTGGGTGGCCCGGTGGGGCTGGGAGACGATCAACGCGGTCAGCGGCGCCTACGCCGTACTGACCGTGCTCGACCTGCTGTTCGGGGTCCGCAGCAGCACCCCGCTCATCGTCGTCACCCTGCTGTTCTTCGTGGGCTGCACCTTCGTGGTCTCGGGTCTGGGCATCAGCGCGCTGCGGGTCTGCTCGAAGTGGTCGACGTACCTCTTCGGCGCCTTCAGCGTGCTCGTCCTCGGGTACCTCCTCTTCACCACCGACTGGTCCGCCGTCTTCGGCAAGCCGGCCGGCTCCAGCGCGATGATGATCGCGGGCATCGGCACGATCGCGGCCGGCGGCATCAGCTGGGTGCCCTCGGGCCCCGACTTCACCCGTTACCTGCCGCGCACCGCCTCCTCCGGGGCCATGGTCGGCGCGACGATCGGCGGAGCCGGCGTGGTCGTGCTCCCGATGGTCCTGATGGGTGCGGTGATGGCGGTCGGCACCCCGGACCTGGCCGGAGCGCAGGACCCGGTGTCCTTCATCGGCGAGCTGCTCCCCACCTGGATCGCCGTCCCGTACCTGCTGATCGCGCTCATCGGCATGCTGCTGATCAACTCGATGTCCATGTACTCGGCCGGCTTCACCGCACAGACCCTGGGGATCAAGGTCCCGCGCGCCTGGGCGGTCGGCGTCAACGCGATCATCAGCCTGGTCTTCGGTTTCCTGCTGATGGTGGTCGCGACGAGCTTCTTCGGCTCGTTCATCTCCTTCCTGACGCTGCTGGCGGTGGCCTTCTCCGCGTGGATCGGAGTCTTCGGCGTGGACATGCTGCGCCGCACGGCCTACGACGGGCCCGCGCTGCTGGACACCACACGGACCAGCGCCTACTGGTACAAGGGCGGCTTCGCCTGGCAGGCCATGACCGCGTGGGCGCTGGCCCTGCTGATGGGGCTGCTGTTCACCGAGGTGGACTGGTTCGGCGGGCCGCTCGCCGGCACGTGGATCGGCCGCAACGGTCTGGGCTGGGTGGCGGGCATCGTGACCTCGGGCGTGCTGTACGCCGTCCTGCCGCGCACGGCGGCCACCGGCCCGGCCCCGTCCGCGGCGCCGCAGCCGGCGGCCGGGCACCGGCCCGAGCCCGAGTCCGAGCCCGCCGGATCCCTGTCCAACTGACGCCACGTCAGCTAACGTCCCCCTTCGCCCGCCCACCACATCCGGCGAAGGGGGACTTCTCCATGCCCATCACCGTGGCCCGGTTCAATCTCGTCGACCCGAACGGCACCCCCGAGTCCCTCTCCGCCCGCTACAGGGCGGCGCTGGAGATGGCCCGGTACGCGGACGACCGCGGGATCGACACCATCCAGACCGAGGAGCACCACGGCACCGACAACAACTGGCTGCCGTCCCCCTTCGCCTTCGCGGGGGCGGTCTTCGGCGCCACCCGCCGGATCGCCGTCACCGTCTCGGCGATCATCGGCCCGCTGTACGACCCGCTGAAGGTGGCCGAGGACATCGCCGTCCTCGACCTGCTGAGCGGCGGCCGCCTCGTCACGGTCGCGGGCATCGGCTACCGGCCCGAGGAGTACGAGCAGCACGGCGTGGAGTGGGGCCGGCGCGGCCGGCTCCAGGACGAGCTGCTGGAGACCCTGCTCAAGGCGTGGACCGGCGAGCCCTTCGAGTTCCGCGGCCGCACGGTACGGGTCACCCCGACGCCGTTCACCCGGCCGCATCCGCTGCTGCTGGTGGGCGGCAGCTCCGAGGCGGCGGCCCGGCGCGCGGCCCGGCTGGGGCTGCCGTTCTTCCCCAGCGCGCACCTGCCGGAGCTGGAGGCGTACTACACCGCGCGGCTGGCGGAGTACGGCACGGAGGGCTTCTGCATGATGCCGGCGGCCGAGACCCCGCTGCTGCACATCGCCGAGGACCCGGACCGGGTCTGGGCGGAGCACGGTGAGCGCTTCCTGCACGAGGCGGGCATGTACGCGTCCTGGCAGTCCAAGGACATCCGCAGCGCCGTACGGTCGGCCGCGCGCTCGGTGGCGGAGCTGCGCGCGGAGGGCGTGTACAGGATCCTCACCCCGGACGAGGCGGTCGCGTACGGCCGGGCCGCGGGCGAGGCGGGGAACCTGGTCCTGCACCCGCTGTGCGGCGGGATGCCGCTGGACGAGGGCTGGCGCAGCCTGCACCTGCTCTGCGAACAGGTACTGCCCCGGCTCAAGGACTGAGCCGGGGCAGTAGCGAGGAGAAGGGGTATTGGCGGGGGTGGTTACCCCATCTCCTCCAGCGCCTTGCCCTTGGTCTCCGGCACCCACTTGAGGATGAACGGGATCGAGAGCAGGGCGAAGAACGTGTAGATCATGTAGGCGCCCGAGAGGTTCCAGTCGGAGAGCGACGGGAACGTGACGGTGATGACCCAGTTGGCGATCCACTGGGCGGCGGCGGCCACACCGAGGGCGGCGGCGCGGATGCGGCCGGGGAACATCTCACCCAGCAGCACCCAGACCACCACGCCCCAGGAGAGGGCGAAGAAGAGGACGAAGAGGTTGGCCGCGACCAGGGCGGTGATGCCCTGCGCGTGCGGCAGCGAGATGTCGTCGCCGGTTCCGGTCTTGAACGAGAAGGCCCAGGCCGCCGTGCCCAGCGACAGCGCCATGCCCACGGAGCCGATGAGGGCGAGGGGCTTGCGGCCCAGCCGGTCCACGAAGATCATCGCGATGACCGTACCGATGATGTTCACGACCGAGGTCTCGAAGGAGTACAGGAACGAGGAGCTCGCGTCGATGCCGACCGACTGCCACAGCGAGGAGCTGTAGTAGAAGATCACGTTGATGCCGACCAGCTGCTGGAAGACCGAGAGGCCGATGCCGATCCATACGATGGGCAGGAAGCCGAAGCGGCCGCCGAGCAGGTCCTTGAAGGTGGACTTCACCTCGGAGCGCATGGAGTGGTCGATCTCGCGGATGCGGGCGTCGACGTCGATGCCGGAGCCCTCGACCTCGCTCAGGACCTTCTTGGCCTTCTCCGTGCGGCCGACCGAGACGAGGAAGCGCGGGGACTCGGGGATGACGAAGGACAGCAGGCCGTAGATCACGGCCGGCACGACCATCACACCGAGCATCCACTGCCAGGCCTCGAGTCCGCCGATCTCACCGCGCTGGTCGCCGCCCGCGAGGTTGAGGATGGCCCAGTTGACCAACTGCGAGACGGCGATGCCGATGACGATGGCTGCCTGCTGGAAGGAGGCGAGCCGGCCGCGGTAGGCGGGCGGGGAGACCTCGGCGATGTAGGCGGGGCCGATGACGGAGGCCATGCCGATGCCGAAGCCGCCGATCACACGCCACATGGCGAGGTCCCAGAGGGCGAACGGCAGGGCCGAACCGATGGCGCTCGCGGTGAACAGGACGGACGCGATCTGCATGCAGCGGATGCGGCCGATCCGGTCGGCGAGGCGGCCCGCGGTGGCGGCGCCGATGGCGCAGCCGATCAGCGCCGCGGCGATCACCTGGGCGAGCGCCGCCGAGCCGACGTCGAACCGTTCGCGGATCGCGACGACGGCTCCGTTGATGACGGAGCTGTCGTACCCGAAGAGGAAGCCGCCCATGGCCGCGGCCGCGGCGATGAAGATGACGTGGCCGAGGTGCTCGGGGTGGGGGGAGGATCCGCCGCCCGGTGCCGAGGCCCGCGATGTGCTGCTGGTCAAGGTGTGCTCCGTGGGGGTTTGGTCCGTCCTCACAGTGGCGCACAGTTCAAGATCGGGCACCACTCGAAGGCGGGAGACAGCGGAGCGAGCCTATGCGTTCAGTTTCTGAAGTCAATACCTGGCGTAAAGTTCACGTGTTCCCCGGAGATACGGGACATTGGATTCACTTATTGAAGTGAATCGAGTCAACGGAGCCGCTGACTGATGACCTTGGACACCCCGTCCCCCTGCATCGAGACGCCGTAGAGCGCGTCCGCGACCTCCATCGTCCGCTTCTGGTGCGTGATGACGATCAGCTGTGAGCTCTCCTGCAGCTCCTCCATGATCCGGATCAGCCGCTGCAGGTTGGTGTCGTCGAGCGCGGCCTCGACCTCGTCCATCACGTAGAACGGGCTGGGGCGCGCCTTGAAGATGGACACCAGCAGCGCCACGGCGGTCAGCGAGCGTTCGCCGCCGGAGAGCAGCGACAGCCGCTTGACCCTCTTGCCCGGCGGGCGGGCCTCCACGTCCACGCCGGTGGCGAGCATGTTGTCCGGATCGGTCAGGATCAGCCGGCCCTCGCCGCCCGGGAACAGGCGCGAGAACACCCCCTCGAACTGCCGGGCCGTGTCCCGGTACGCCTCGGTGAACACCTGCTCGACGCGCTGGTCGACCTCCTTCACCACTTGAAGGAGATCGGCTCTCGTCTTACGGAGATCCTCCAGCTGCTCGCTGAGGAACTGGTGGCGCTCCTCCAGCGCCGCGAACTCCTCCAGCGCGAGCGGGTTGACCTTGCCGAGCTGCTGGTAGGCGCGCTCGGCCGCCTTGAGCCGCTTCTCCTGCTGGGCCCGGACGAAGGGACCGGGACGGTTGCGCGGGTGCTCCGGATCCTCCGGCAGCGCCTCGCCCTCGGCGGCCGGGGACGGGGGCACCGGCTGGTCGGGGCCGTATTCGGCGACCAGGGCGGCGGCCGCCGTGCCGAACTCCTCCAGCGCCTTGGCCTCCAGTGCCTCGATGCGCAGCCGCTGCTCGGCCCCGAGGACCTCGCCGCGGTGGACGGAGTCGGTGAGCTTGTCCAGCTCCCCCTTCAGCTCCCGGCCGCGGTTGCGCGCTTCGCCGAGCTCCCGCTCCGCGAGGCCCTTCGCCCGTTCGGCCCGCTCGCGCTCCTCGTCGGCCCGGCGGAGCGAGACCTCCACGTGCGCGAGGAGCTGCCGGGAGCCGTCGGCCACCGCCCCGGCCACTTCCGCCTCGTGGCGCAGCCGCGCCCGGCGGCGCTCGGCACGGGCCCGGGCCTCGCGTTCCGCCCGGGCCCCGCGGTCGAGCGAATCCGCCCGTCCGGCCAGCGCCCTCACCCGCTCCTCATGGGTCCTCAGCTGGAGCCGGGCCTCCATCTCGGTCTGCCGGGCATTGGCCCCGTCGGCCGCGAGCCGGTCCCGCCGGGAGCCGTCCGGCTCCTCGTCCACGGGCATCTCCTCGGCGGTGGCGAGCCGCTCCGCGCACTCCGCCACCTCGGCCAGTGCCTGCTCCAGCGCGTCCTGTGCCTTCGCCGCGGCGGCGGCGCTGCGCTCTGCCTCGCCCGCGGCGCCCTTCGCCTGCCCGGCGAGCCGCCCGAGCTGCTGGGCGACCCCGGCCCGGGCCTGTTCCGCGGCGCGCCGCCGGTCGGCGAGCTCGTCGACCAGGGCGGCCGCGTCCTGGCCGCGGGCCCGGGCGGCGGCCTGCGCCTCGCCGAGCTCCTCGCAGCGCACGCCCAGCAGCGTCAGTTCGGCCGCGGCCTCGTCGACGGCGGCCTGTACCTCGATCAGGCTGGGCGCCCCGGCGGAACCGCCGTGCGCGAGGTGCGCCCCGAGCACGTCACCGTCGAGGGTCACGGCCACCGCGTCGGGCCGCTCCGCGACGAGTGCCTCGGCCTCGTCCAGTGAGGCGACCACGACGTGGTCGCGCAGGACCCACCCGACGGCCCGCAGCAGCTCCGCGTCCCCGCCGACCAGGCCGGCGGCAGGTACGGGCGCACCCGCGGGCCCGTTGCCGGGCGCCGGGGCAGGGGCAGGAACCTGGGCAGCGGAGGCGGACCCGCCCGGGCCCGCCGACAGGTGCGCCGCGAAGGCGGGCAGATCTCCGTCCCGGGAGGGGGCCGGACGGGGGACGGCTCCCCCGGTCGCGGGCCCGGTCGCGGTCCCGGTCGCGGATTTGGAACCGGCCTCGGCTCCGTCACCGCCGCCGTCCCCGCTCCCGGGGCCGGCCGAGGCCTGGCCCGGGAGGGCGGGCGCCGCCGGGGCGATCAGCAGGGTGGCGCGGCCCGCGTCCGCCTCGCGCAGATGGCGGATCGCTCCGGCCGCCGCCCCCGGGGAGGCCACCGCCAGCGCGTCCGCGGCCGAGCCCAGCGCCGCGGCCACCGCGACCTCGTACCCGGGGGTCACCGAAAGCCGCTCGGCCGCCGGTCCCAGCAGCCCGGCCAGCCGCTCCCGCGCTGCGAGCAGCGCGCCCGTACCGTCCTTGCGGCGCAGCCCCAGCGCGAGCGCGTCCCGCCGCGCCGAGACGGCCGCCCGTGAGCGTTCCGCCCCGGAGAGGGCGTCCCGCGCGGCCGACAGGCCCGCCTCCGCCGCCGCCAGCTCCGCCCGCGCGGCCTCGTGGTCCGTGTCGGCCGACGGGTCCTCGAGCCCCCCGACCTCCTCCGCGAGCGCCTCGTACTCCTCCTGCGCGGCGGCGGCCCGGGACTGCGCCGCGTCCCGCGCCGCGACGAGCCGGTCGATCTCGGCCTGCGCCGCCCCCGCGCGGGAGCGGGCCGCGCCGAGCCGGCCGGTCAGCCGGGCCAGCCCCTCGCGCCGGTCGGCGATGGCCCGCGCGGCGTCCCGAAGGCGCCGTTCCTCCTCGGCCAGTGCCTGCTCCAGCTCGGCCCGGTGCTCGGAGGTGTCCTCCAGCGCCCGCGAGGCCGCCTCCAGGGCGGCCGTCAGTTCCGCCTCCTGCTCGCGGATCCGCGCCGCCTCCCGCTCCATGCTCTCGGGGTCCCTCGAATCCGCGCCGCGCCGCTCCTCCTCCGCCGGCGCCGTCGCGCTCCTGACCCGCGCGTCGGCCAGGGACGCGGTCCCCCGGACGCGTTCGGCGAGCTGCGACAGCTCGTACCAGGTCTGCTGCGCCCTCGTGAGCCGCGGCGCCAGTTCCCGTACCGCCTCCTCCAGCTCCGCCTCGCGCCGCAGCGCACCCGCGAGCTGGGCCTCGGCGGCCTCCTTGCGTTCCTTGAGCGCCGCCTCGTCCGCGATCTCCGCGTCGAGCGTGCGCCGCAGCGTGACCAGGTCGTCGGCGAGGAGCCGCAGCCGCGCGTCGCGCAGGTCCGCCTGGATCACGGCCGCCCGCCGCGCGACCGCCGCCTGCCGTCCCAGGGGCTTGAGCTGGCGTCGCAGCTCGTCGCCCAGGTCCTGGACGCGCGCGAGGTTGGCCTGCATCGCGTCCAGCTTCCGCAGCGCCTTCTCCTTGCGCTTGCGGTGCTTGAGTACGCCTGCCGCTTCCTCGATGAAGGCGCGCCGGCCCATGGGATCGGCGTGCAGTACGGAGTCCAGCTGGCCCTGTCCGACGATGACGTGCATCTCGCGGCCGATGCCGGAGTCGGAGAGCAGTTCCTGGATGTCGAGCAGGCGGCAGGTGTCCCCGTTGATCTGGTACTCGCTGCTGCCTCCGCGGAACATGATCCGGGTGATGGTGACTTCGGCGTAGTCGATGGGCAGCGCGCCGTCGGAGTTGTCGATCGTCAGCGACACTTCGGCGCGCCCGAGCGGCGGACGCCCGGTGGTCCCGGCGAAGATGACGTCCTCCATCTTGCCGCCGCGCAGGGACTTGGCCCCCTGTTCCCCCATGACCCAGGACAGCGCGTCCACCACATTGGACTTGCCGGAGCCGTTCGGGCCCACGACACAGGTGATACCGGGCTCGAAGCGCAGGGTGGTGGCCGACGCGAAGGATTTGAAGCCACGCAGGGTCAGGGACTTGAGGTGCACGCCGCCGGACTCTACCTTTCGCGTTCGGTTTCACCCATGAAGGTGCTGGGCACAACTGACGCCAATGGGATCAGGCCCCCCACCTGGCCCTGTGGTCCATCGCGTGACGGGGAGGGGAGGGGCCCGGGAAAGAAAGAAGGGACGCCGAAGCGTCCCTTGCAGATCATGCGGGGCTGGAGTCAAGCGACGAGTGAGCGCGGGTCAGGTGAGCGCAGGCTCCGCCTGGGGTACGTCGATGTCGATGCTGCCGAGCAGCGAGTCTCCGTCGTGCTGAGCGGCGGCCGCGTTCAGCGCGTCATTTTCGGACTGAATCCGTACGAGCTCGGACTCGAGGTCCTGGACGCGCTGCTGAAGCCGTCGCATCTCGGCGAGGAGTCGCGGGTCGGAACCGCCGACGTAACCGAGAAGCGCCTTTGCCATGATGGATGGTCCTCCACACTGAGTGACCGACCGAAGCGGTGTGGGTCGTGAGGGAATCGCACCCGCGGATGTCCGGCAGCGACTGACAGTCACTGCGCTTACTACTGCCAACACTGCCAAACAGCTCAGGTGCGCGGGGCTTCCAGCGTCTCACCAAAAAGTTTGACGGTCAACACGATCACGCCCCGTATCGGCGGGCACCCCGGCCCCCGCAAGGGATGTGGAGATCATCCTCATCTCCGAGCCTTCCACGGATCGCCCCCGTCGGCAACGCGTCGACGACGAATGCCCAGTTCCGACCGTGTGCGGCCGCTCGGAGATGTGATGAGTGCATGATCAGGCGATCGGTCACCGCATCCCGAATCCGTCGTAGCCACCGCGCGGTGTGCCCCAGATCTCTGTCACTCCGTCCACCCGGCCGGGCGTGTCGGAGGACCGCAGCCAGTCGAGCAGCCGGTGGCAATTCTCACGTTGACCTTCGGCGACCACCTGCACCCGCCCGTCGTCGAGGTTGAGCGCGAAGCCGACGACCCCGCCGATCTCCAGAGCGTTCTCCCTGGTGAACCAGCGGAAGCCCACTCCCTGCACACGACCGCGCACCCAGGCGATCAGGCGGACATCTTCATTCATGCGTGAACGCTAACCGGGCGGGCACTTTCGGGACACATCGCCCCCCTGGCCCCATGGCGTACAGTCGCGCACCAATGAACTCACCCATTTGGGTGGGTAAGGGATGATCTTGATCCGGCAAGGAAGGCTCGCTCCGATGGGACGTCACCGACTCCCCGCCCCGCCGCACGGCGGCGGCGGCAAGCGCGGCACCGTTCTGCGCACCGGCCTGCTGGGCGTCTCGGTGGCCGTGGCCCTCGGCACGGCGGCCGTCACCACCGGCATGGTTCCGGTCGGCGGCTCCTTCCCCTATGTGGGTGTCAGCGCCACGGACGACCCCACCGCGGCGGCCAAGGCCTCGCCCGATCCCGATGCGGCAATGGAGCAGCAGGGCGGTCTCGCGAACCTCTCCGGCCGCGCCTCCGCGGGCACCGGCGCGGGCAGTGCCTCCCCGAAGCCGTCCGCTCCCGCCTCCGCGTCCGCCTCCCCTTCGGCGTCCCCGAGCTCTTCGCCCAGCTCTTCGCCGAGCTCCTCCCCGAGCCCGAGCAGCTCCCCCGCGGCCTCCCCGTCCGCCGCGCCGAGCGCCTCCCCCACGCCGGCCCCTTCCACCAAGGCCCCGCGCACGCGCCCTGCCGCTCCGCCCGCGCCGGCCACCCCGGTCGCGCCGGTCGTCCCGGCGCCGCCCTCCAAGAGCCCGGCGCCTTCGGTGTCCGCCACCCCGGCGCCCCGGCCGCCGCTGGACGGCCACTCCGCGGAGGAGGCCGCCGTCGTCGAGCTGGTGAACCAGGAGCGCGCACTGGCCGGCTGCGGCCCGGTGCGGGCCAATCCGCCGCTGGCGACGCTGGCCGGGGCCTTCAGCCTGGACATGGCGAACCGCGGCTTCTTCGGCCACGACGACCCCGACGGCAACACGCCCTGGGACCGAGCCGCCAAGGCCGGCCTCTCGGGCCTCGGCGGCGAGAACATAGCCCGCGGCCAGGGTGACGCCGAGGCCGTGATGAAGGCCTGGATGAACAGCCCGGGCCATAAGGCGAACATCCTCAACTGCGAGTTCCGCACGCTGGGCGTCGGCGCCCACTTCGCCGCCGGCGGCCCCTGGTGGACGCAGGACTTCGGCTTCTGACGGCGAGCCCGGTCGGGACCGGGCACAGGGCCCGGACCGCTGCGGCTCAGACCGCGGCGGCTCAGACCGCCGCGTCGGCCAGGGCCGCGCGGCCCGCGATGACGATGCGGGTCTGCTCGGCAACGCGCCGGCCCAGGTGCTCGGCGGTCGCGATGTCGGCCTTGTGAACGGCGTCCGCACCTTCGTCGGAGTTGGACTGGGCGGCGGCGCCGGCGAAGAAGCCGAGACGGTTCAGGTCGTTCTCGGAGGCCGTGCTGGAGTTCCAGCCCGGCTTCAGGCCCAGGTTGACCCAGCTCATGCCGTGCTGCGCGGCCAGGATCTGGAAGAACTGCAGGGTGTGCAGCTTGTCGCCGCTCTTGGACGCCGAGTTCGTGAAGCCGGCCGCCACCTTGTCCTGCCAGGCGTCACCGAACCAGCGCTTCGAGCTGGCCTCGGCGAAGACGTGGAAGGCGCCGGAGGCGGTACCCATGTAGGTCGGGGAGCCGAAGACGATCGCGTCGGACGCGTCGAGCAGCTCCCACTGCGCGTCGTCGATCTCGTCGACCTTGATCAGGTGGACGGTCGCCCCGGCGTCCACGGCGCCGGCGCGGACTGCCTCGGCGACGACGGCGGTGTGGCCGTAACCGGAGTGGTAGGCGATCGAGACGACGGGGGTGTGCGTGATTGCGGACAAGGCTGATCTCTCCCTCGGGGGAACTCTCGCCGCAGCACGGGGTGTGGTGCGACGAGAGAAAGAGAATCACTAACTTTTAGAAAGCGCAACCCACGAGTTAGCGCTGTAGGGGCGTACGCTGGTCCGCATGGAGACCCCCGCCTGCACCGATGCCCTGGAGACCGGGCAACCGTTCGACGTCTTCGCGCGCGCCTGCCCGTCCCGGGAAACCCTGGAGCACGTCACCGGCCGCTGGGGCAGCCTCACTGTGGGAGCCCTGCGCGAGGGCCCGTGCCGCTTCAACGAGCTGCGCCGCCGGGTGGAGGGCGTGAGCGAGAAGATGCTCTCGCAGACCCTGCACGCGCTGGAGCGCGACGGCATAGTCAACCGCGAGGCGCAGCCGACCAACCCGCCGCGCGTCGACTACGAACTGACCCCGCTCGGCGCCGAGGTCGCGGACCGGCTGCTCGCACTCATCCACTGCCTGGAGGGGAGCATGCCGGCGGTGCTGACCGCCCGGGAGTCCTACGACGCCACGCGCGGCGGCCGCTGACAGCGCGGACAGAAGTAGCTCGACCTGTTCATCCACGGGCGGCGGCGCATGGGGGTGCCGCAGCGCCGGCAGGGTTCGTCCTCGCGCCCGTAGGCGTCGAGCGAACGGTCGAAGTAGCCCGACTCGCCGTTCACGTTGACGTAGAGGCTGTCGAAGCTGGTGCCGCCGACGTCGAGCGCGGCGTTCATGACGTCGCGGACATGCCCGAGGAGTTCCGTGCTCCGGGGGCGCGTGAGGTTGGCGGTGGGGCGCTCGTAGTGCAGCCGGGCGCGCCACAGCGCCTCGTCCGCGTAGATGTTGCCGACCCCGCTGATCAGGGACTGGTCCAGCAGCGCCCGCTTGACGGTGGTCCGTCTGGCGCGCAGTGCGAGGTGGTAGGCCACCTCGTCGAACAGCGGGTCCAGGGGGTCCCGCGCGATGTGCGCGATCACGTCGGGCAGCCCGTCGGCCGTGTTCTCGTGCAGGGAGAGCCCGCCGAAGGTCCGCTGGTCCACGAAGCGCAGCTCCGTCCCCGCGGCGCCCGTGGCGGAGCCGCTGCCGGAATCAGTGAAGCGCACCCTGATCCGCAGGTGCTTCTCGTCGGGGGCGCCCTCGGGCTGCACCAGCAGCTGCCCGCTCATCCCGAGATGCCCGAGCACGGACAGGTCCCGGCCCTCCAGCGGCAGCCACAGGTACTTCCCGCGCCGCTGCGGCACTCCGACGGTCTCCCCGCGCAGCCGCGCCGCGAAGTCGGCGCCGCCGCCCGGATGACGCCGCACCGCCCGCGGGTGCAGGACCTCGACGGCCTCGACGGTCCGTCCGGCCACCCAGCGCTCGAGCCCCCGCCGCACGACTTCGACTTCGGGCAACTCGGGCACGGGGCACCTCCGGTGGGAGTGGATCTGACGCTCCCGGCGAGCGTACCGGCCGCCGGAAAACGGAACCGCCCGCCCCTGCGAGGCAGGGGCGGGCGGGTGGATCCCGAAGGAAGGGTCAGGCGTCCGGCGCCGAGTCGGCGGGCGTCGGCACCCCGCCGTCCACGGCCTCGGCCGAAGCCGATACCTCGGCCGGAGCGGCGGCGGCGACGGCTGCCGCCGCGGTCCGCTCGTCCGCGGCGGCACGGATTCCGCGCCATGCGGACTCCGCAGCCTGCTGTTCCGCTTCCTTCTTGCTGCGGCCGGTGCCGGTGCCGTACGAGACACCACCGACGCGAGCGGCAGCAGTGAAGGTCTTCTCGTGGTCCGGACCTGTCTCGGAGACCAGGTACTCGGGCACGCCAAGGCCTTCGGCCGCCGTGAGTTCCTGGAGACTGGTCTTCCAGTCCAGGCCGGCCCCGAGGTTCGAGGACTTCTCGATGAGCGGGTCGAAGAGCCGGTGAACCAGCTCCGAGGCCGCGTCGAGGCCCTGATCGAGGTAAACCGCGCCGATCACCGCTTCAAGGGTGTCGGCGAGGATGGAGGCCTTGTCCCGGCCGCCCGTGCCCTCTTCGCCCCGGCCGAGCCGGATGAAGGAGCCGAGTTCGAGGCCGCGCCCGACCTCCGCCAGTGCGCGCGAGTTGACCACCGCGGCCCGAAGCTTGGCCAGCTGGCCTTCGGGGAGATCCGGGTGGGTCGTGTACAGCGTGTCCGTGACCACCAGTCCCAGCACGGAGTCCCCGAGGAACTCCAGGCGTTCGTTGGTGGGCAGACCGCCGTTCTCGTACGCGTACGAGCGGTGGGTCAGTGCACGCACCAGAAGGGCGGACTCGAGTTGATACCCGAGCCGCCCTTCCAGAAGCGTGTGGGACGAGGCCGCGTTGTTACTGTCTGCCTGCTTCTCAGCGTTGGACAGCTCAGACATTGCGCCTCTCACCAGCCGCTCAGACCTCGAGGACCTGGCGCTTGTTGTAGGTGCCGCAGCTCGGGCACGCAATGTGCTGGAGCTTCGGCTCCTGGCAACGCTCGCACGAAACCAGGGTGGGGACCGCAGCCTTCCACTGCGACCGGCGGTGGCGCGTGTTGCTGCGCGACATCTTCCGCTTCGGAACAGCCACGGCTACTTCTCCTGCTTCTCGGCGGCGCCCTGAACTCCGTCAGAGGCAGTGCCGCTCATGTTGTCCTTCTCGTCGTCCTGATCGGTCACGACGAGTCCCTGCAATGCCGCCCAACGGATGTCGACGGCGTCATGGTGGTGGTCCGGGTCGTCGTTCAGGCTGAGCCCGCAATCGGGGCACAGTCCGAGACAGTCCTCCCGGCACACCGGCTGCATGGGCAGTGCAAGCACCACCACATCCCGCAGCACGGGTTCGAGGTCGAACAAGCCGTCCTCGAGGTAGAGCGTGTCCTCGTCGTCCTCGGCGTCGTCGGCCGGTTCCGCCTTGGAGCGGCTCCGGTCGTCGGCGTCAGGGTACGAGAACATCTCCTGGAAGTCCGCCTTGAGCTCGCGCTCGACGGACTCCAGACACCTTACGCACTCCCCTACGGCCGACGCACGGGCGGTGCCTGTGACAAGCACCCCTTCCATGACCGACTCCAGGCGGAGCCTGAGCTTCACCGGGGCGCCTTCCGGCACTCCGATGACGCCGACGAGACCGAAGTCCGCCGGTGCCGCGATCTCACGGGACAGCCGCTGCATGGCACCAGGACGCCGGCCCAGCTCGTGCGTGTCGAACACGAGGGGGTTGCGGTGGTCGAGGCGGGTATTCAGGGCCGTTCCTGCTTTCACAGATCGCTGAAGATCAAAAATTCCGCCGCCCCAGGGCAGCATGGATCGCGGTGCATACGCGCGACCGAAGAGCCAGGATACCCGCAGCGGCGCCCAGTGCCCAATCCGGGCCTAGCGCCCCTGTTCGTACTGACGCAGCTGGTCCAGGTTGATCATGCTGGTGTCGAACAGGCTGGTCTCGTCGAGCGAGGGCTGCCCGGCCTGTGCCTGCTGCTGGCCCTGCTGGTGGCCCTGCTGCTGGTAGGCCGCGTAGGGGTCGGGCTGCTGCTGGTAGGCCGCGTACGGGTCCGGCTGCTGCTGGTAGCCGCCGTACGGGTCCTGGTAGGCGTACGCGTCCTGCTGCTGGGCGGCGGGCTGCGCCGGCTGCTGGTAGGCGTACGTGTCGTACACGGGCTCCGGCTGCGCCGGGATGGGCGCCTGCACGTGCAGCGGCTCCGGCTCCGCCAGGCCCGCCAGGAAGTCCGAGTCGCTCGCCGAGCGGGAGGACGGTCCGCCCGCGGCGTCCTGCGCGGCCATGTGCACGCCCAGGTCGTCCGAGGGGACCCGGCCCAGGAGCTTCTGCCGGCCGCGGCCCACGGCCTCCAGGGTCTTGGAGAGCACCGCCTCGAAGGTCGCCAGTTTGGTGTCCACGTAGGCGTCGGCCTGCTGCCGCTGCGTCTGCGGATCATCGCTGCGCTCGGGCGCGTCCATGTCCGGATAGCCGTGCTCGTCCAGGCCCGGGCCGCGGCCCAGGAGCTTCTCGCGGCCCCGGTCCACCGACCCGATGGTCTTGCTCAGCACGACCTCGAAGTTCGCGAGCTTGCTGTCGACGTAGTCGTCGGCCTCGGCCCTGATCTCCTCGGCCTCCCGGCGGGCCTCGTCCAGGATCCGGTCCGCCTCGGCCTGGGAGCGCCGCGCGATCTCGGTGTCGGAGATCAGCGAACCGCGCTGGTTGTGGGCCGCGTCGATGATCCGCTCCGCCTCCCGGCGGGCCTCCTCGACCATCTGCTCGCGGCCGCCGATGAGCTCCTGGGCCTGCGCGAGCGAGCCGGGCAGCGCCTCGCGCACCTCCTCGAGCTGCGCGAGCAGCTCGGCGCGGTTGATCACGCAGGAGGCCGACATGGGCATGGACCGGGCGCCGCCGACGGCCGCGACGATCTCGTCGAGCTTCTTCTGCACGTCCATGGGGCTCGCACTCTCTCGGCCTCAGGCGGTTCCTGAGACGGACGGGACGACTGTAAGGCCACCGGGCGGGCCCCCGACACTGCCTGACAGCCCGTCAGTTGCTCAGCGGTTGCGCAGCCGCTCCAGGAGCGCCGCGTGGACGTGCGCCGGCAGCAGGTGGGCGACGTCGCCGCCCCAGGTCGCGACCTCCTTGACCAGCGAGGAGGACAGGAAGCTGTAGGTGGGAATGGTCGGGACGAACAGTGTGTCGACGCCCGACAGGCCCATGTTCATCTGGGCCATCTGCAGCTCGTAGTCGAAATCGCTGACCGCGCGCAGGCCCTTGACGATGGCCGGGATGTCCCGCTGCTTGCAGAAGTCGACGAGCAGGCCCCGGAAGGCCTCGACCTGGATGTTTCCGTAGTCGGCCGTCGCCTCGCGGATCAGCTCCATCCGCTCCTCGACGGTGAACAGGCCCTGCTTCGTCTCGTTGATCCCCACGGCGACGTGGACGACGTCGTAGAGCCTCGAGGCGCGTCCGATGATGTCGAGGTGTCCGTTGTGGATGGGGTCGAAGGACCCCGGACAGACGGCGCGGCGCAACTGAACTCCCTCGTTCATGAGTCTTCGCCGGTGAAAGCGGCGCGGCCGTACCACAGGGTGCCCTCACCGTACTTGCGCGACCGGAGCGGCTCGAAGCCCTCGGGCCACGGGAAGGCACCGCTCCTGGTGCTGCGCTCCACGGTGACGAGCGCATCGTCCGTGATCCAGCCATTGGACCGGAGTGTGAGGAGGATCTCCTGCAGGTCCGCGCTGTCCGCGGCGTACGGCGGGTCCAGGAAGACGATGTCGTACGGGTCCCCGGCGGCCCGGGCCGCCACGATCTGCTCGGCCTTGCCGGCGCGGAACTCCGCACCGGGCAGGCCCAGGGTCCGGATGTTGTCCCGGATCGCCTTGGCGGCCTTGGCGTCGGCCTCGACGAGCAGGGTGTGGGCCGCGCCCCGGGAGAGGGATTCCAGGCCGACGGCGCCGGAGCCGCCGTACAGGTCGAGAACCCGGGCCCCTTCGACGCCGTGCAGCGACTCCCAGGTCGAGAAGAGGCCTTCGCGCATCCGGTCCGAGGTCGGCCGGGTGCCGGTGCCGGGGGGCACGGCCAGCCGTCGCCCGCGGGCACTGCCGGCGATCACGCGGGTCATCTGGGGTCCTTCGGTGCGGCGGTGGGTGGAGTGCCCCGGCGCTGCCGCGGCACTCCAACGATAGGTCGTGCAGCTCAGCCCTTCTCCAGGTACTGCTCGCGCTCGGTGTCCAGCAGGGCGTCCAGCGCGGTCCGCAGGCCCGGCAGGCCCTCCAGGGCGGGGTCCTCGGCGACGACGCGGGTGGCCTCCTCCCGTGCCTCGGCGATGACCTCCTCGTCCTCGATGACGGCGAGCATGCGCAGCGAGGAGCGCACCCCGGACTGGGCCTGGCCGAGGACGTCTCCCTCGCGGCGCTGCTCCAGGTCGATCCGGGAGAGCTCGAAGCCGTCCAGGGTGGCGGCGACGGCGGCCAGCCGGGCCCGGGCGGGGCTGGCCTCGTGCATCTCGCTGACCAGCAGGCACAGGCCGGGCGCGGAGCCGCGGCCGACGCGGCCGCGCAGCTGGTGGAGCTGGGAGACGCCGAACCGGTCCGCGTCCATGATGACCATGGCGGTGGAGTTGGGGACGTTCACCCCGACCTCGATGACGGTGGTGGCGACCAGCACCTTGACCTCGCCGGCGGCGAACCGGCGCATGACGTCGTCCTTGTCGGCGGGGTCCATCCGGCCGTGCAGCACCTCGACGCTCATCCCGGCCAGGGGTCCGCGCGTGAGCTGCTCGGCGATCTCCACGACCGCGAGCGGCGGCCGCCTGTCGCCGTCGTCCTCGGCGGCCTTCTTCTTCGGGTCGTCCTCCCCGTCGCCGATGCGGGGGCAGACCACATACGCCTGGTGCCCCTTCTCGACCTCCTCGCGGACCCGTTCCCAGGCCCGTGCGAGGAAGTGCGGCTTGTCCTTCGAGGGCACCACGTGCGTCGCGATCGGGGAGCGTCCGGCCGGCAGCTGGTCGAGGACGGAGGTCTCCAGGTCGCCGAAGACGGTCATGGCGACCGTGCGCGGGATCGGGGTCGCGGTCATGACCAGCAGGTGCGGGGGCTGCTTCCCCTTGGACCGCAGCGCGTCGCGCTGCTCCACCCCGAAGCGGTGCTGTTCGTCCACGACCACCAGGCCGAGGTCGTGGAACTGCACCTTGTCCTCGATCAACGCGTGCGTGCCGATCACGATCCCGGCCTCACCGGTGACCAGGTCGAGCAGTGCCCTGCGGCGGGCGGGCACGCCCATGGAGCCGGTGAGCAGCACCACCTTGGTGCCCTGGTCGGAGCCGCCGAGCATGCCCCCCTCGGCGAGCTCGCCCATCATCTCGGTGATGGAGCGGTGGTGCTGCTGCGCGAGCACCTCGGTGGGCGCGAGCATGGCCGCCTGCCCGCCGCTGTCGACGACGGCGAGCATGGCCCGCAGGGCCACCATCGTCTTCCCGCTTCCGACTTCGCCCTGCAGGAGGCGGTGCATGGGGTGGCTGGTGGCCAGGTCGTCGAAGATCTCCTTCGAGACCTTCTGCTGGCCGTCGGTGAGGGTGAAGGGCAGCTTGGCGTCGAACGAGTCGAGCAGGCCGCCGGGGACCGGGCGGCGGGGGACGGCCGGGAGCTGGGAGTCGGCGTGGCGGCGGCGGGCCAGGGCGACCTGGAGGACGAAGGCCTCGTCCCACTTCAGGCGCTGGCGGGCGTCCTCGATGTCGGCCTTGGTGCCCGGCCGGTGGATCTTCAGGAGGGCCTCGGTGAGCGGGACCAGCCCGCGGCCCTCGCGCAGGGCGGGCGGCAGCGGGTCCACGGCCTCCTGGGCGCTGGGCAGCACCGCGTCCACGCACTTGGCGATCTTCCAGGACTCCAGCTTCGCGCAGGCCGGGTAGATCGGGATGAGCTGATGGGCGAAGGCGGTCGCGGCGTCCCGGTCGGAGGCGTCGGCGCCGAGCGGCTCGTAGGCGGGGTGGGAGAGCTGGAGCTTGCGGTTGAACATGCCGACCTTGCCCGCGAACATGGCGCGCGTCCCCGGCAGCAGGTCCTTGTGCGGCTTGTGGACCCCGGCGCCGAAGAAGACCAGCTGGAGCCGGCCGCTGCCGTCGGTGATGGTCACTTCCAGACGCTTGCCGCGGCCCCCGTTGAAGGTCAGGATCCGGGCGTCGGCGACCTGCGCGACGACGGTCACGTGCTCGTCGATCTGATCGGCGAGCTCGGCCAGCGAGGTCAGTTCACCGCGCTCCGCGTACCTTCTCGGGTAGTGGTGGAGGAGGTCCAGGGCCGTGTGCAGGCCGAGCTGCTCGGCCAGCACCTTGGCGGTGGCGGGTCCGAGCGTCTTCTTGAGGTCTTCGTCGAGCGCGGGCACGTGTTCCATTGCACACCATGGCGCTGACAAGCCCGCTATTCCACCCCGATGAGGAGCGGCGCCGAGTACCGGCCGCCGTGGTAGGTGACGGTGTCCACGGCGAGGTGGCCGTGCTGGACGTACGCCTCCAGGCGCTCGGCCACGGCGTCCGGCACGTCGGGTCCCAGGACCAGGGTGACGAGTTCGCCGCCGGAGCCCAGCATCCGGTCCAGGACGGCCTCGGCGGTCTCGGTCAGGTCCGAGCCGATGACCGCGACGTCCCCGTCGATGAGGCCGAGCACGTCGCCGGCCTGGCAGATGCCGGCCGAGGTGAAGGACTGCCGTTCGGCGACGGCCAGTTCCCCGTACCGGGTGGCGCCCGCGGCCGCCGTCATGGCGACCACGTCCTCGTCGAAGGTGCCCTCCGGGTCGTGCACGGCGAGGGCGGCCAGGCCCTGCACAGCGGAGCGGGTGGGGATCACGGCCACCCGCACGCCCTCGGCGCGGGCCTGTTCGGCCGCCGCGGCCGAGGCGGCGCGCAGCTCGGCGCCGCCCTGCAGGAGCACCACCTCGCGGGCGTGCGCACGGCGGACGGCGTCGAGGAGTTCGGCGACGGCGGGTGCCTGCCCGGGGCGCACGAGCACGGTGGTCGCGCCCGCCTCCCCGCACAGTCCGGCCAGCCCCTCACCGGGGACGACGGCGACCACGGCGCGCTGGGCGCGCTCGCCCCGTGCCCGGCGCCGTTCGTCCCCGAAGTGCGTGATCCGTATGCGGTACGGCCGCCCGGCCACGACTCCGGCCTCCACGGCCGCGCCGGGATCGTCGACGTGGACGTGGACGTTCCACAGCCCGTCGCCGCCGACCACGACCAGTGAGTCGCCGAGCCCGTCGAGCCGTTCGCGCAGTTCGCCGACCGCCGCCTCGGAGGCCTCCAGCAGGTAGATCACCTCGTACGCGGGTCCGTCGTCCTCCTGGGCACAGGGTTCGGGCGTCTGCGGCACGGGCACGGCCCGGCCGCGTACCGGTTCGGCGGCCGGCTCCTGGCCGGACAGTGCCTGCCACAGGGCCCCGAAGACGACGACCAGCCCGCAGCCCCCGGCGTCGACCACCCCGGCCCGGCCCAGCGCGGCGAGCTGCCCGGGGGTCTCGGCGAGGGCGGCGCGCGCCCCGTCGTAGGCGGCGCGGGCCACCTCGACCGCGGTCCCGGCGGCGGCTGCGACCGCCTCGCCGGCCCGGGCGGCGGCTCCGGCGACGGTGAGCATGGTGCCCTCCACCGGGTGCGCGACGGCCTCGTACGCCTCCTCCGCGGCCCGGGTGAGCGCCCGGGCCAGCAGCCCGCCGGACACCGGTTCCCCGGGCTGCGCTCCGAGTACGTCGGCCACTCCGCGCAGCAGCTGCGCCAGGATCGTCCCGGAGTTCCCGCGGGCGCCGACGAGCGCACCGTGCGCCCAGGCCCGTACGGCCTGGTCGACGGAGGTCCGTGCTGTGCCCTCGGTCACCTTCGCGAAGGTCTCGGCCAGCGCGAGGTCGGCCGATTCGGCGGTGAGGTACAGGTTGGTTCCGGTGTCCGCGTCGGCGACCGGGTAGACGTTGATCGCGTCGATGTCCTCGCGGGCCCGGCCCAGTGCGGCCAGGGAAAGCGAGCTCCAGGTGCGCACCGCTTCGGCGTCGAGCACGTCAGGTGACTGCGGCTGCTGCTCGTGCGGCACCGGGCGTTCCTCCTTGTGCGGGCCAGGGTTCACCGCAGGGTAACGAAGGACTGCCCGGACGTCCGGACCGCGGGGCGGGGGCATCGGCAGCCATGGTAGTTTTCTTGGACGGACGCAGTCGTTGTATGCTGCTCCGGTTGCCCGGCGAGAGTCGGGCCATTCCCCCGGCAAACCACTTCAGACCTCTGAATCCGGTGCGCCGGTTTCACTGTAATTGCATCTGAAGTCTTGGAGTGACCTGTGGCTGCCAACTGCGACGTTTGCGCCAAGGGGCCGAGCTTCGGCAACAACATCTCCCACTCGCACCGCCGCACCTCGCGTCGCTGGAACCCGAACATCCAGCGCGTCCGTGCCGTGGTCAATGGGACGCCGAAGCGCCTCAACGCCTGCACCTCGTGCATCAAGGCCGGCAAGGTCTCGCGCTGACGCCTCCCGTCGTAGCGCAGCCCTTTCCGGTTGCCAAAAAGGCCGGTTCACCTCTGGTGAACCGGCCTTTTGCCTTGTCCGGTGCGGCTCAGCGCCACTGCCAGGCGTGATCCACCGGGCCGATGCCCCCGCCGAGCGCGAAGCCGGCGGCGATGGCGCCCGTGACGTACTCCTTGGCGGCGGTGACGGCCTCCGGGACGGGCAGTCCCTTGGCCAGGCCCGCCGCGATCGCGCTGGCGAGGGTGCAGCCGGTGCCGTGGGTGTGCCGGTTGTCGTACCGGGGGGCGCGCAGCCACCGTTCCTCGGTGCCGTCGGTGAGCAGGTCCACCGCCTCGTGGGCGTGCGCCGCGAGGTGGCCGCCCTTGATCAGCGCCCACCGGGGCCCGTGACCGAGGATCGCGTCGGCGGCCCGCCGCATGTCGTCCTCGCTCTCCACCACCACGCCCGTGAGCCGGGCCACCTCGTCCAGGTTGGGGGTGGCCACGGTGGCCCGCGGCAGCAGCTCCTTGCGTACGGCGTCCAGCGCCGAGTCGGCGAGCAGCGCGTCCCCGTGCTTGGAGACCCCGACGGGGTCCACGACGGCCGGGGCCCGGGTGTCGGCCAGCAGCGCGGCGACGGTCTCCACCAGGACGGCGGACGAGAGCATCCCGGTCTTCACGGCCCGGACGCCGATGTCGTCCACGACGGCCCGGTACTGGGCCGTGACGGCCTCGGCGGGCAGCTCCCAGGCTCCCCGTACCCCGAGCGAGTTCTGTGCCGTCACGGCGGTCACCACGCTCATGCCGTGCACACCGAGCGCCAGCATGGTCTTGAGGTCGGCCTGGATGCCCGCACCGCCGCCGGAGTCGGATCCGGCGACGGTCAGGCACAGCGGCGGGGCGGCGCTCACAGCGTGCCGTCCTGGGGGGCCGGGTCGGCCCCGAAGTGGTCCCAGCCGCCGGTACTGGTCCAGGGCGCGCCGTCCACGGTCACCTGGGGCAGCGCGGAGCGGTTGAGCACCTCGCCGATGACCTTCCAGCGGGCGGGCAGCTTCACGTCGGGCGGGAAGGTCGCCACGATGGCGTGGTCCTCTCCCCCGGTGAGCACCCACTGCAGCGGGTCCACGCCGACGGCCTGCCCGATGTCGTGCATCTGGGTCGGGATGTCGACGGCCGCCGAGCGCAGGTCGATCCGTACCTTGCTGGCATCGGCGATGTGCCCGAGGTCGGCGATCAGGCCGTCGCTGACGTCGGTCATGGCGGTGGCACCGAGTCCGGCGGCCGCGGGGCCCGCGTGGTACGGCGGTTCGGGTCGCCGGTGCGCCTCGACGAAGGCACGCGGGGAGCGGAAGCCGCGCGAGAGCACGGCGAAGCCGGCCGCGGACCAGCCGAGCCAGCCGGTGACGGCGACGACGTCGCCGGGCTGGGCGCCGGAGCGCAGGACCGGTTCGTGGTTGCGCAGGTCGCCGAGGGCGGTGATGGCGACGGTGATGACGTCACCGCGGACGACGTCCCCGCCGACCACGGCCGCGCCGGCGACCTGGCACTCGTCGCGGATCCCGTCCATGAGCTCGGTGGGCCAGGTGACCGGGAGTTCGGCGGGGACGACGAGGCCGAGCAGCAGCGCGGTCGGCACCGCGCCCATGGCGGCGATGTCGGCGAGGTTCTGCGCGGCGGCCTTGCGGCCGACGTCGTAGGCCGTGGACCAGTCGCGCCGGAAGTGCCGTCCCTCCAGCAGGATGTCGGTGCTCGCCACGACCCGCCGGTCGGGGGCGGACACCACCGCGGCGTCGTCGCCCGGTCCGAGCCGGACGGCCGGGGTGGTGGTGAGCCGTGAGGTGAGCTCCCTGATCAGCCCGAACTCCCCCAGCTCGCCGACAGTGCCCTTCATCGCTGTGCCCCTTCTTGCCCAGTCCGCTTGCGGTCGCGAGCCGTCTCAGCTCTGGGTACCGTCAACAGATACGTCAACTTCTGCTCTCCGTACGCCCCGCTGTGCGTGGCGCCGGGCCCGCAGGTCTCCCCGCGGCGCACGGCGACGCGGTACCGTGGCGTCCCTTCTTCCCCCGGCCCTGTCCATCGTGTGGGGTCCACCCGAAGATTAGGGGAAATGATCCTCGTGGCCGCCCTGGAGGTTCCGTGGTACAGGCGTACATCCTTATCCAGACCGAAGTGGGCAAGGCGTCGTTCGTCGCCGAGTCCATCGGCCAGATCCCGGGGGTGATCCAGGCCGAGGACGTGACGGGCCCGTACGACGTGATCGTGCGCGCCCAGGCCGACACCGTGGACGAGCTCGGCCGCATGGTCGTCGCCAAGGTCCAGCAGGTGGAGGGGATCACCCGCACCTTGACCTGCCCGGTGGTCCATCTGTAGCCCCCGTCTACTCTTGGCCGGTGATGTCACTCCACCGCCGGCCCCTCCCTGTCCGCGCACTGTCCGCGCTGCCCGCCTCGATGGCCGTCATGGCCGTCGCGGCGTGTACCCCGGGCGGATCCGAGGCCCGGGTGGACCCTCCGCCCACGCCGCCCGCCGCCGTCGCGAAGCTCTGTGCGGCACTGCACGAGAAGCTTCCGGAGACGGTGGCCGGCCTGGCGCGGACCAGAACCGAACCGGAGTCCGACCTGACCGCCGCGTGGGGCGGCTCGGCGATCGTACTGCGGTGCGGTATCCCCAAGCCCCCCAAGATGGCCGATCCGAAGCAGGACGGCGTCCATGTGAACGGAGTGGCCTGGCTGCTGGAGGAACGCGACGCCGCGTCCGGCGGGGGATTCCGGTTCACCTCCGGGCTGCGGCTGGCGTACACGGAGGTCCAGGTCGACAAGGAGCATGCCACGGACGCGGGGATGCTCGTCGGCCTGTCCACGGCGGTCTCCGCGACCGTGCCCGAGGGCATCGCCTCCTACTGAGCACCCCTCGCGGGGTACCGGGCACACCGCCGCCCGCCGGCCACGCCCTCGGGGGCGGGCGGCGGGCGGTGGGCGTTGCGGACGACGCTCAGCGCAGGCCGGTGGAGCGGCGCAGGGCCGCCTGGATCAGTCGGTCCACCAGCTCCGGGTACTCGATGCCCGTCTTCTGCCACATCAGCGGGTACATGGAGATCGGCGTGAAGCCCGGCATCGTGTTGATCTCGTTGATGACGAAGGTGCCGTCCTCGGTGAGGAAGAAGTCGGCGCGCACCAGGCCCTCGCAGGACGCGGCGTCGAAGGCCTCGATCGCGAGCCGCTGCACCTCTGCGGTCTGCTCGGGGGTGAGCGGGGCGGGCACGATCCCGGAGGCGGAGTCGATGTACTTCGCCTCGAAGTCGTAGAAGTCGTGGCTGGAGACCGGCGGGATCTCGGCGGGGACGCTCGCGCGCGGCCCGTCCTCGAACTCCAGGACTCCGCACTCGATCTCGCGGCCGCGCAGCAGCGCCTCCACGATGATCTTCGGGTCGTGGCGCCGGGCCTCCTTGACGGCGGCGTCCAGGCCCGAGGCGTCGTCGACCTTGGTGATGCCGATGGAGGAGCCGGCCCGGGCGGGCTTCACGAACAGCGGCCAGCCGTGTTCGGCCGCGAAGTCCAGGATCCGGCCGCGGGCGGCGTCCCGGTCGGCCTCCCACTCGCGGGGGCGGATGGTCACGTACGGGCCGACGCTCAGCCCGAAGGACGTGAACACCCGCTTCATGTAGTCCTTGTCCTGGCCGACGGCCGAGGCGAGGACGCCGGAACCGACGTACGGGATGCCGGAGAGCTCCAGGAGGCCCTGGAGGGTGCCGTCCTCGCCGTAGGGGCCGTGCAGGACGGGGAAGACGACGTCCACCTCGCCCAGGGCCTTGGGGACGGCGCCCGGTTCGGTGTAGACGACCTGGCGGCTGGCCGGGTCGACCGAGAGCACGACGGCGCCGTCCTCGGAGTCGGCGAGCTCCTCGACGCTGGGGAGCTTGCGGTCGGCAATGGCCATCCGCTCGGGCTCGTCGGCGGTCAGCGCCCATCGGCCGTCCGTGGTGATGCCGATGGGCAGCACCTCGTACTTGGAGCGGTCGATGGAGCGCAGCACGGCGCCCGCCGTGACGACCGAGATGGCGTGTTCCGAGCTGCGGCCGCCGAACACGACGGCCACGCGGGGCTTGCGGCCCTGCTGCTCAGGGGTCTGGGGGAGGTTCTCGCTGCTCATATCGCCACGAGAGTACCCGCTCAGACGTGCGGAATGGAGTCAGCGACGTTCCGGTTTGGCGCTGCGTCCCATCAGTTCCTTGAGCGCGACCAGGGTCGGCTTGCCGTGGTGGACGATGTCGACCACGGTGTCGGTGATGGGCATGTCCACCCCGTGGCGGCGGGCCAGATCGGCCACCGACTGGCAGGACTTGACTCCCTCGGCGGTCTGCCTGGTGACCGCGATGGTCTCCTCGAGGGTCATCCCGCGGCCCAGGTTGGTGCCGAAGGTGTGGTTCCGGGAGAGCGGCGAGGAGCAGGTGGCGACCAGGTCGCCGAGGCCGGCGAGTCCGGAGAAGGTGAGCGGGTCGGCCCCCATCGCCACGCCGAGGCGGGTGGCTTCGGCGAGGCCGCGGGTGATGAGCGAGCCCTTGGTGTTGTCGCCCAGGCCCATGCCGTCCGCGATGCCGACGGCGAGGCCGATGACGTTCTTGACGGCGCCGCCGAGCTCGCAGCCGATGACGTCGGTGCTCGTGTACGGGCGGAAGTACGGGGTGTGGCAGGCGGCCTGGAGGCGCTGGGCCACGCCCTCGTCCACGCAGGCGACGACGGAGGCGGCGGGCTGGCGCGCGGCGATCTCGGCGGCCAGGTTGGGGCCCGTGACCACGGCGATCCGCTCGGCGGGGACCTTGGCCACCTCCTCGATGACCTCGCTCATCCGCTTGGCGGTGCCGAGTTCGATGCCCTTCATCAGGGACACGAGCACGGTGTCGGGGGCCAGCAGGGGCGACCACGCGGCGAGGTTGTCGCGCAGGGTCTGGGACGGGACGGCGAGGACCGTGAAGTCGGCGCCGGCCGCGGCCTCGGCCGGGTCGGTGGTGGCCCGCAGGTTCCCGGGGAGTTCGACGCCGGGGAAGTAGTCCGGGTTGGTCCGGCCGGTGTTGATGGCGTCGACCACCTCCTGGCGGCGGCCCCACAGCGTCACCTCGCAGCCGGCGTCGGCGAGCACGATGGCGAAGGCCGTGCCCCAGGAGCCTGTTCCGAAGACGGTCGCCTTCACGGGACGTGTCACTTGTTGCCCTCCCCTGCGGCCTTGCGCCGCTGTTCCGCCCTGGCGTTGCGATGGTCGTACGGCTGCTCGGGCGCGGTCTCGCCGCGCACCTCCTCCAGCAGCGCGGTGATGGCCGCCATGATGACCTCGGTGACCTCCCGCAGGATCTCCGGGGTGGGTTCCCGGTCGTAGAAGGCGGAGAGGTCCACCGGCGGTCCGGCGAGCACCTGGAGGGTCTTGCGCGGGAAGAGCCGGACCTTGTTCTCCTTGGCGTAGGGCGGCATCGCGAGGTTCGCGCCCCACTGGGCCACCGGAATGACGGGCGCCCGCGTCATCAGCGCCACGCGGGCGGCGCCGGTCTTGCCGGCCATCGGCCACATGTCGGGGTCGCGGGTGAGGGTGCCCTCCGGGTAAAAGGCCACGCATTCGCCGCTCTCGATGGCGTCCACCGCGGCCCGGAATGCGTCCAGGGCGTTGGTGCTCTCCCGGTAGACGGGGATCTGCCCGGATCCGCGCAGGATCGACCCGACAATGGGGACCTTGAAGAGGGCGGCCTTGGCGAGCAATCGCGGCACCCGGCCGGTGTTGTACTGGAAGTGCGCGTACGAGAGCGGGTCCAGATAGGAGTTGTGATTGACGGCGGTGATAAAGCCGCCCTCGGCCGGAATGTGCTCGATTCCCCGCCAGTCCCGCTTGAAGAGCACTACCAGCGGCGGTTTTGCGATGACCGCCGCCAGGCGGTACCAGAAGCCGATTCTGCGGCGGGACACTCGGACACCTTCCTCTAGGACCGGTGCGCGGCTTGGGCACCTCGTGGGCCGGACAAGTGTCACCCCACGCCCGGTCTCTGTCGAGAACACCGTACGCCCCGCTCACGCCACCGGACTCCCGGGCCGCCTGGGCGGGGGCGACAATGGGCCGACACATGACCCGGCCATGACCCGACCATGGCCCGGGGACGCGCCGGAGCGCACCGGAGGGAAGGGGTCCGTCACGAAAGCCGTCTGGAGTCTGGTGGTCCCGCTGAAGCCTCTGGCGGTGGCGAAGAGCCGCCTCGCGAGGGCCGTGGGCGCCTCTCGTCCGGGCCTCGCCCTGGCCTTCGCGCAGGACACCGTCGCAGGCGCCCTGGCCTGCGCCGCGGTCGAGGATGTGGTGGTCGTCACGGACGACGCCATGGCCGGTGCGGAACTGGCGCGGCTCGGGGCGCGGATCGTCCCGGACGCCCCGGCGGCCGGGCTCAACGCGGCCCTGGCCCACGGGGCGCGGGCGGTGCGGCGGGGGCGGCCCGGCGCACCGGTGGCGGCGCTGAACGCGGACCTGCCCGCGTTGCGGCCTCCGGAATTGCAACGCGTGCTCGAAAACGCGTCGGTATTTCCGCGGGCATTTCTGGCGGATGCGGCCGGAATCGGGACGACCCTGCTTTCCGCCGCGCCGGACGTGGAATTGACCCCCTCCTTCGGCGGTCGGTCACGGGCCAGGCATTCGGCCTCCGGAGCGGTGGAAATCGTTCTCGCGGGCGTCGACAGCGTGCGCCGGGACGTGGACACGGCGGCGGATCTGCGGACCGCGCTCACCCTCGGAGTGGGGCGTCACACCGCCCGATACAGTGCCCGTATGCAGGCGACCGCGTACACGTACGACTCCGAGACCCGCAGCGGCAGTGTGCTGCTGGACGACGGCACTCCGGTGCCCTTCGAGGCCCCGGCCTTCGACGCGGGCGGCCTGCGGCTGCTGCGCCCCGGGCAGCGGGTGCGGATCGAGACGGACGGCGCGGGCGCGAGCCTGCGGATCACCCTGGTGACGCTGCAGACCTTCTGAGGAACGGCCGGCGGCGGCCGGACGCACCGCGGGCCGGCTCCCCCGCACGGGGAAAGCCGGCCCGGCCTGTGTGACGCGTGCCCCTACTTCTTGCGGGCGGTGGTCTTCTTCGCGGTGGCCTTGCGCGTCGCCGTCTTCTTGGCGGGCGCCTTCGTCGCTGCGGTGACCTTCTTGGCCGCCGGCGCGGTCTTCTTCGCCGCGGGGGTGGCCTTCTTCGCGGCGGCGGTGGTCTTCTTGGCCGCCGTGGTGGCCTTCTTGGCGGTGGCCGTGGCCTTCTTCGCCGTGGCGGTGCTCTTGACCGCGGCCTTCTTGGCGGTCGCGGTGGTCTTCTTGGCCGTGACCTTCTTTGCGACCGCGGTCTTTGCCGCGGCCTTCTTGGCGGTGGTGGCCTTCTTCGCCACGGCCTTCTTGACCGTCGCGGAGGCGCCACCCGTGAGGCTGCCCTTGGGCGCCTTCTTCACGGACACCTCACCGCCCTTGGGCAGCTTCTTGGTGCCGCTGACCAGGTCCTTGAAGCCCTGACCGGCGCGGAAACGGGGGACAGAGGTCTTCTTGACCCGGACGCGCTCTCCCGTCTGCGGGTTGCGGGCGTAACGGGCCGGACGGTCGACCTTCTCGAACGAGCCGAAGCCCGTGACCGAGACCCGGTCGCCCGCGACGGTAGCGCGGACGATCGCGTCCAGTACCGCGTCGACAGCATCCGCGGCCTGCTGGCGGCCGCCCAGCTTGTCGGCAATCGCTTCTACGAGCTGCGCCTTGTTCACGTCTTCCCCTTCGGAGACTTCGCCAGAACGAATGTGTTCAAGCTTATTTCGCACGTTAGGCGGATATATACCGCAAATCAAACACGAAACGGGCTAATCACCCTAGTGCCGCAACGCTGTAGTCCGTTACGGAGTTCCTTCGCATCAGTCGCCTTCAGGGAATCGACCCTCGTCGAGGTCCTTCATCAACCTGTCCAGGCGCCTTGCCGCATCGGCGAGATCATGCTTCGCCGCGGCCGTGACGACCAACAGCTTCCGGGACAGCGCCATCCTTACGCCCTCCGGGACTTGCAGTGAGCGCACCCGTGTGTGTGCTTCTTTCAGCCGGTCCGCGACGAGTTCGTAGAGCTCGAGTTGACTGTCGCGTTCCATGCACAGATTGTGCCATCTGGGGCGAGTTGTCGCCTCACGGGGCCTCAACAAACGGCTGTGCCCCCCGCCGGAGGGCGGGGGGCACAGTGTTGTCGATGTGATCACCCGAGGGTGAATAAGCGCTGATCAGGCTGGAATCAGACCTGAATCGTGCGCGGCTTGAAGGCCGGGCGGGTGCTTTCGTACGTAGCGATGTCCGCTTCGTTCTGAAGGGTGAGCGAGATGTCGTCCAGGCCCTCCAGCAGACGCCAGCGGGCGTTGTCGTCGAGTTCGAACTCCGCGACGACGCCTTCCGCTCGCACCTGGCGGTCGACCAGGTCGACCGTGATCTCGGCGGTCGGGTCGGCCTCGGTCAGCTTCCACAGTCGCTCGACGGTCTCCTGCGGGAGGACGACGGTCAGCAGACCGTTCTTCAGGGAGTTTCCGCGGAAGATGTCGGCAAAGCGGGAGGAGATGACCGTCTTGAAGCCGAAGTTCTGCAGGGCCCAGACGGCGTGCTCGCGCGAGGAGCCGGTACCGAAGTCGGGGCCGGCGACCAGGACGGTCGCGCCGGCGCGCTCCGGACGGTTCGTGACGAACTCCGGGTCCTTGCGCCAGGCCTCGAAGAGCCCGTCCTCGAACCCGTCGCGGGTGATCTTCTTCAGCCAGTGGGCCGGGATGATCTGGTCGGTGTCGACGTTGCTGCGGCGCAGCGGGACGGCCCGGCCGGTGTGGGTGGTGAAGGCTTCCATGGTTCAGACTCCGGCGGTCGCGTGGGCGTCGGACAGGTCGGCGGGCGAGGCCAGATGGCCCAGTACCGCGGTGGCGGCGGCCACCTGCGGGGAGACCAGGTGGGTGCGTCCGCCCTTGCCCTGCCGGCCCTCGAAGTTGCGGTTGGAGGTGGACGCGGAGCGTTCACCGGGCGCCAGTTGGTCGGGGTTCATGCCCAGGCACATCGAACAGCCCGCGTGCCGCCATTCGGCGCCGGCTTCCTTGAAGACCTTGTCCAGGCCCTCTTCCACGGCCTGCAGGGCGACGCGGACCGAACCCGGGACGACCAGCATCCGTACGCCGTCGGCGACTTTGCGGCCCTCGATGATGCCGGCGACGGCGCGCAGGTCCTCGATGCGGCCGTTGGTGCAGGAACCTACGAAGACGGTGTCGACCTTGATGTCGCGCAGCGGCTGCCCGGCGGTCAACCCCATGTACTCCAGGGCCTTTTCGGCGGCGTGGCGCTCCGAAGCGTCCTCGTACGAAGCCGGGTCGGGGACGTTGGCCGACAGCGGCGCGCCCTGGCCCGGGTTGGTGCCCCAGGTGACGAACGGGGACAGCGTGGTGGCGTCGATGACGACCTCGGCGTCGAAGACCGCGTCGTCGTCGGTGCGCAGGGTCTGCCAGTAGGCGACCGCGGCGTCCCAGTCCTCGCCCGTGGGGGCGTGGTCGCGTCCCTGCAGGTAGTCGAAGGTGGTCCGGTCGGGGGCGATCATGCCCGCACGGGCACCGGCCTCGATCGACATGTTGCAGATGGTCATGCGGGCTTCCATCGACAGCTTCTCGACGGCCTCGCCCCGGTACTCCAGGATGTAGCCCTGGCCGCCGCCGGTGCCGATCTTGGCGATGATGGCCAGGATCAGGTCCTTGGCCGTGACGCCCTCGGCCAGCTCGCCGGTGACGGTGATGGCCATCGTCTTCGGGCGGGCCAGCGGCAGGGTCTGGGTGGCCAGTACGTGCTCGACCTGGCTCGTGCCGATGCCGAAGGCCAGCGCGCCGAAGGCGCCGTGCGTGGAGGTGTGCGAGTCGCCGCAGACCACGGTGGTGCCGGGCTGGGTCAGGCCCAGCTGCGGTCCCACGACGTGGACGACGCCCTGCTCGACGTCGCCCAGCGAGTGCAGGCGGACGCCGAACTCGGCGCAGTTCGCCCGCAGCGTCTCCAGCTGGGCGCGGGAGACCGGGTCGGCGATCGGCTTGTCGATGTCGAGGGTGGGGGTGTTGTGGTCCTCGGTCGCGATGGTGAGGTCGAGGCGTCGGACCTTGCGGCCGGCCTGACGCAGACCTTCGAAGGCCTGCGGGCTGGTCACCTCGTGCAGCAGGTGCAGATCGATGAAGAGGAGGTCGGGCTCGCCTTCGGCGCGCCGGACGACATGGTCGTCCCAGACCTTCTCCGCGAGTGTCCTACCCATCGCTTTCCCTCCGGCCGGCCGGTTGTGCCGGCGCTTCATAGAGATCTCGTGCGCCGCATCGTCCGTACCCCACGTCCCGGACGACGGCTCGGACCCAGTGGTTCGTGGACCCGCACATACAGACTCGCTGGTTCTTGGAAAAATTGAACTTGCGTTTCACAGTGTGAGACGCGAATATCGTTTCATGGACAACTCTAGCGGCGTCGGCGTTCTCGACAAGGCAGCTCTGGTACTGAGCGCACTGGAGTCCGGTCCGGCCACCCTCGCCGGGCTGGTCGCGGCGACAGGGCTCGCACGACCCACGGCACATCGCCTTGCCGTGGCACTGGAACACCACCGGATGGTGGCGAGGGACATGCAGGGCCGGTTCATACTCGGACCGCGGCTGGCGGAGCTCGCCGCCGCGGCCGGCGAGGACCGTCTGCTGGCCACGGCGGGACCGGTACTCACCCACCTCCGTGACGTGACGGGAGAGAGCGCGCAGCTCTACCGCCGTCAGGGAGACATGCGCATCTGCGTGGCGGCCGCGGAGCGGCTGTCGGGTCTTCGGGACACCGTCCCGGTGGGCTCGACGCTCCCGATGAAGGCCGGTTCGGCAGCGCAGATCCTGATGGCCTGGGAGGAGCCCGAGCGGCTCCACCGCGGTCTTCAGGGCGCGCGCTTCACGGCGACGGCCCTCTCGGGCGTACGGCGCCGCGGCTGGGCGCAGTCGATCGGCGAGCGGGAGCCCGGTGTGGCCTCCGTCTCGGCGCCGGTGCGCGGGCCCTCGAACCGCGTGGTGGCCTCCGTATCGGTCTCCGGACCGATCGAGCGGCTGACCCGCCACCCCGGGCGGATGCACGCCCAGGCCGTCATCGACGCGGCCGCACGGCTCACGGAGGCGCTGCGCCGCTCTGGCTGACGCCCCACTCCATCTGTTCACCCCCGGGTCCGGGGGCGCGTACGACGCCGCACACGTCCTAACACGCGCCTCCGGGCCCGTACTTGTCTCCGCGCCGGCGCGACGCCGGTACAACGCGAAGAGGCCCTCCGCGATGAACGCGGAGGGCCTCTTCGATGCGTACCCCCGACCGGATTCGAACCGGCGCTACCGCCTTGAGAGGGCGGCGTGCTAGGCCGCTACACAACGGGGGCTAGCTGGTGCTGCTGTTACTGCGCTGGGCTACCAGGACTCGAACCTAGAATAAGGGAACCAGAAACCCTCGTGTTGCCAATTACACTATAGCCCAAAGTGGTCTAGACCAGACCAGCAGTACCCCCGACCGGATTCGAACCGGCGCTACCGCCTTGAGAGGGCGGCGTGCTAGGCCGCTACACAACGGGGGCCCTAGCGATCCTGCATCAAGACGTCCGGGTGCGACCCTGGAGATCTCGCGGGAAGGATCTGTACCCCCGACCGGATTCGAACCGGCGCTACCGCCTTGAGAGGGCGGCGTGCTAGGCCGCTACACAACGGGGGCAAAGCACTGCGTTACTGCTGCACTGCGCTGGGGTACCAGGACTCGAACCTAGAATAAGGGAACCAGAAACCCTCGTGTTGCCAATTACACTATACCCCACCAAAAGTCAACCCCTTACGGGGTCTTTTCTTCGGGTGGCGCCTCCGTCCGGCCTTTCGGCCCGCTCCGGCGGCGCAGAAAGAACATTACCGGATGCCTGACCGTGCTCCAAAACGGGTATCCCCCGCCAACAGCTCGGGGAGCTGGTCAAGGCCCTCGATGCGGTGTATGCCGTCGGGACCGGGGCCACGGTCTCCGTCGCGGTCGAGCCAGACGGCCAGCAGCCCGGCGTCGCGGGCTCCCCGTGCGTCGATCTCCGGCTGGTCACCCACGTACGCCACCTCGGCGGGGGCGAGCCCCATCGCCGCGCACGCGGCGAGGAAGGCCTCCGCTGCGGGCTTGCTGAACCCGAGCTCCACGGCGCAGACCAGCACCTCGAAGCGGTCGCGCAGCCCGAGGTGGCGCAGCTTCGGGTCCTGGTTGGCGGTGGAGGAGTTGGTGAGCACCCCGTGCCGGTAGCCGGCCGCGAGGGCGTCGAGGGCGGGCACCACGTCGGGGAAGACGGTCCAGGCCGCCTTGTAGTGGTCCACGTAACTGTCGAACCAGGCGTCCGCCTCGTCCGCGGTCATCCCGGGCCGCTCCAGGAACTCCCGCACCCGCTCCTGGCGCTGCCCCTGGAAGGTGCCCTCGCCCGCCGCGAAGCGGGCCCAGTGCCGGTCGGTGATCTGCCTCCACAGCGCGAGCGCCTGCGCGGGGGTCCCGTACCGGTCGACGAGACGCTCGGCCTCCAGCTGCCGCGCCAGCCCGGCGGCATCGGCCCCTGTGTAGTCGAAGAGGGTGTCGTCGATGTCCCAGAGAACCGCTCGGATGACCATGCCCCAAGTATGCAAAACGCCTGCGGAACATGTCCCCCGGACAGGGAAAACGGAATTCAAGGCTCCATTGCCATGGCATCCGGCGCAACAGCCACCGGCTTCACCGGCACGAACGGCCGGGAGGGCGAGAATAGCCAGCCTCGCCGGCTACAGGTATCCGGAACCCGGTAAGGCCGGATACGACCAGCCGGTCATGAACAACGCCGCCTCCTTCTGCAACGGCAGCATGCAGAGAGCCACGGCCTTCTTCAGCAGCGGCTTCTCCGGTGCCTGTGACGCGAGCCGTCACTCCCCCAGCGCACCACAGCCCCGCGCGCGGGGCCCGCACGGGAGGAATGACGACGAGACGAGTGGCAACTGCCGTGCTTGCCACGTTCGTTCCGGCCGGATGCTCGGCGCAGGGAGCGCCCGGGGACGCCGCAGCGCGACCTGCCGGCGCCGGCGCGAGGCCGCCCCGGGCCGCCGAGCACGTGCTGGCGAAGAAGTGCACGGCCGGCTGTTCGCTCGCCCACCGGCCGCCCGAGCGCGCCGCCGCGGGCCCCAGGGTCGACCGCCGGAGCAGGACTCCGGCCTCGCCTCCGGATATCGCCTCCCGCCTTCGCAGCCTCGGCACAGGCGCAGCTCGGCAAGGAAGAGATTTCCGTGCTGTACGGCAGGCGGGGATCGGAAGGAAAAACGGGCCGCTCGAATACGACGGAGAGTCGATCCCCAAAGTAGGCCGCCTCGGCCGGTCGATTCTTGATTTCCCCAGAGCTGTCAGGACCGGGCGGTGTTTCCGGCAGTCGATGATCACGGCGGAGGCCACGGTGCTCGATGAGCTGCGCGAGCTGCCCCGGAAGAGGATCGCCGCGGCCCGGGCCGTCCTCACGGAGGGCCGATCCCCCTCGCCTCGTCCTCGCCGCCACAGAACTCAGGCCCGGACCCCCTGGCGACTGCCTCGGGGTCCGGGCCTGGTCCTCGTACGGGAGCGGCTAGGCGGCGAGCCTGGCCAGCGCGGCGTCGATGCGGGCCAGCGAGCGCTCCTTGCCCAGGATCTCCAGGGACTCGAAGAGCGGCAGGCCGACGGTGCGGCCGGTGACGGCCACGCGGACGGGCGCCTGGGCCTTGCCGAGCTTGAGGCCGTGGGCCTCACCGGCGGTCAGGACGGCCTGCTTGAGGGACTCGGGGTCCGACCAGTCCGCGGACTCCAGGTTGGCGCGCGCCGTGGTGAGCAGCGCGGCCGGCTCGCCCTTCATCGCCTTGTCCCACGAGGCCTGGTCCTCCACCGGCTCCTTGAGGAACAGGAAGTCGACGTTGGCCGTGATGTCCGACAGGACGGTCACGCGGGTCTGGGCGTACGGGGCGATCCGCGCCCAGGCCTCGGCGTCGAAGTCCTCGGCGGCCCAGTTGGCGTGCGGGGCCTGCAGCCACGGGGCGCAGGCGTCCGCGAAGGCCTTCGGGTCCAGCAGGCGGATGTGGTCGCCGTTGATGGACTCGGCCTTCTTCAGGTCGAAGCGGGCCGGGTTGGCGTTCACGCCGTCGATGTCGAACTTCGACACCATCTCCTCGATCGAGAAGACGTCCTGGTCCTTGGAGAAGGACCAGCCGAGGAGCGAGAGGTAGTTCAGCAGGCCCTCGGGGAGGAAGCCGCGCTCGCGGTACAGGTTGAGCGAGGACTCGGGGTCGCGCTTGGAGAGCTTCTTGTTGCCCTCGCCCATCACGTACGGCAGGTGGCCGAAGCGGGGGATGTCGGTGGCGACGCCGATCTCCATCAGCGCCTTGTAGAGCGCGATCTGCCGGGGCGTGGAGGACAGCAGGTCCTCGCCGCGCAGCACGTGCGTGATCTGCATCAGCGCGTCGTCGACCGGGTTGACCAGGGTGTAGAGCGGCGCGCCGTTCGCCCGCAGGATGCCGAAGTCCGGCACGTTCTCCGGGGTGAAGGTCAGCTCGCCGCGGACCAGGTCGGTGAAGGTGATCGGCTCGTCGGGCATCCGGAAGCGCACGATCGAGGGGCGGTGCTCGCCCTGGAACGCCTCCAGCTGGACCTGGGTCAGGTCGCGGCAGTGGCCGTCGTAGCCGGAGGGCTTGCCGGCGGCGCGGGCGGCGGCGCGGCGGGCGTCCAGCTCCTCGGTCGAGCAGTAGCAGTCGTACGCGTAGCCGCCGTCGCGCAGCCGCTGGGCGACGTCCGCGTAGATGTCCATGCGCTCGGACTGCCGGTACGGGGCGTGCGGGCCGCCGACCTCGGGGCCCTCGTCCCAGGTGAAGCCGAGCCAGCGCAGCGAGTCGAGCAGCTGGTCGTACGACTCCTCGGAGTCGCGGGCCGCGTCGGTGTCCTCGATGCGGAAGACGAACGTACCGCCGTGGTGGCGGGCGAACGCCCAGTTGAAGAGGGCGGTCCTGACCAGGCCCACGTGGGGGTTGCCGGTCGGGGAGGGACAGAAACGTACGCGGACGTTCGCGTTAGCCACGCTTGATCACCTTGTTGGTGAGAGTGCCGATGCCTTCGATGGTGACGGCGACCTCGTCGCCGACGTTGAGGGGGCCGACTCCGGCCGGGGTCCCCGTGAGGATGACGTCGCCGGGCAGCAGCGTCATGGCCTCGGAGATGTGGACGATCAGGTCCTCGATGGAGCGGACCATGTCACTGGTGCGGCCGAGCTGGCGCTGTTCGCCGTTGACCGTGCACTGGATGGTCAGGTCGCTCGGGTCCAGGTCGGTCTCGATCCAGGGGCCGAGGGGGCAGGCGCTGTCGAAGCCCTTGGCCCGGGCCCACTGCTTCTCGCGCTGCTGGACGTCTCGGGCGGTGACGTCGTTGGCGCAGGTGTAGCCGAGGATGACGTCCTTGACGCGCTCCTTGGGGACCTCGCGGCACATACGGCCGATGACCACGGCGAGCTCCGCCTCGTGGTGGAGGTCCTGGGAGAAGGAGGGGTAGGTGATCGGATCGCCCGGGCCCACCACGGAGGTGGAGGGCTTGAAGAAGGTGATCGGGGCGTCCGGGACCTCGTTGCCCAGCTCCGCCGCGTGCTCCGCGTAGTTGCGGCCGATGGCCACGACCTTGTTCGGGAGCACGGGCGGCAGCAGCCGGACCTTGCTCAGCGGGACCTTCGTGCCCGAGAGCTCGAAGTCCGTGAAAGGGATGCCCTTGATGATGTCGAGCACGAGCGTCGAATCGTCGCCGGGGGCGCCGTCGCCCTCGACCGCGCCGAACGCGACGTTGCCGTCGATCGAGAACCTGGCGATGCGCACGTGTTGCGTCTGCCCCTCTGTATTTCCGCCTGCCGGAGTCTGCGACCCCAGGCTAACGCGGCGGGCAGCGGCGCTTCACGTTCCTTTGCGGGGTGGCTACTCCGCGGCGGCGGCGACCGGCACGTTCATCAGGACGGTGCGGCGCGGGTTCGCGGTCTGCGTCGGCAGCTCGACGGCGTGCTCCGGGGTGGCCGGGGCCGCCTGCAGGTCCTCGGCGTCCTTGAGGTGCGCCAGGGTCGTGCGGCGGGGGTTGGCTATGTTGCGGAACATCGTCGTCGTCTTCATCGGAGTTCGGGGTCCTCGGTTCGATCTGTGAGTGTCGGCTGTCGCATGCACCAACCCTGGCGCCAACCCTTTAAGGGGCAAGGCTAAACATCTGAATCCCCCGGCGAACCAGGAAGTAATGGCCATGGCTGTGTGAGTTTGCTCACCCGTGACCAGACATTCCCGTCAAAGTGGACAGGCAACTCCACCCCCCGAAACGGACATTGCGCCACTGAATGCGCCATTCCGCTCCTGATCATCTCGACTGGGACACCTTGGCAGCCGCGTTGTTTGGATGGCGTAAGTCCGGTTTCTACCGAATGCAGTCGCACATCGAGTAGCGCTTCAATCACGAGAAGTAACCGACTCTCCGGGCCGGTACTCGCACCTTGTTGGAGATCCTCCACTGTGCTGGAATTCGCGGGACCGCCGCGGGAATCAGCCGGCGCGCAGGTGGCGCGACTCAGCGCCGAGCGCGGTGGCCAAGAGAGGAAGACGCGCCGGTCACCGACGACCACCATGGGGCGGCAAGTGCCCCACGACTCGACACCGTCCCACCGGTCGCCCGGCGGGACGCCTGGTCCAGAGGTTGCGACGCTAGTGCAGGGACGATTCAAGAGGGATGGCAGCGCTGCGGCGGAGCAGGAGCCGCGCGGCGGGACCGACCGTGGCTCCTCGCCCCAGCACGCCCAGAACCGCGGGCCGGCTGTCGAAGGCGCAGGCCCCGACACCTCCGCCGCGGTGAAGGCGAAGGGCCGTGGGAAGTCCGTCAAGGCCAGGGTCAAGGCGAAAGCCGGACCTGCCGCGCTTGCCGGACCGGCTGAGCAGGACGTGGCGATACCGAAGGCCCCCAACGGGCCCGGTTCTCGCCTCGCCATGCAGAACTGGCGCATCAGCACGCGACTGGTGTCGCTGCTGACCCTGCCGGTCGTCGCCGCCACCACGCTCGGTGGTTTCCGTATCAACGACTCGCTCAACGACATCGCGCAGCTGGAGCACATGCAGCTGCTGACGACGATGACGCGACAGGCCACCAACCTGGCCGCCATGCTCCAGGAGGAGCGCGACCTCTCGGCAGGTCCGCTCTCGCTCTCCAAGGGCAAGAGCACCACCACGGTGGACGTCGCCCGTCAGTCGACGGACACCGCAGCGAAGGCCTTCGCCGCCGCGACCGACAAGGTCGACAGCACGGGCGAGAAGGACGACACGCTCCGGTCGATCCGCAACAACGTCCTGCAGATCGGTCGCCAGCTCACCAACATCGAGACGATCCGCAGCCGGGCGTACGTCAACGGCGCCCAGCAGACCGTCAGCGAATACAACTCGGTGATCGTCTCGCTGCTCTCCCTCTCCCAGGACATGGCGCAGGCCACCTCCAACCCGGAGATGATCAAGCGTACCCGTGCCTTGGCGGCGTTCTCCGCCGCCAAGGAGTACGCCTCCATCCAGCGCGCGATCATCGCCGCCTCGCTCCCCGACACCTCGGAGAAGCAGGGCGAGCTGAAGGAGAACGACCGGCTGTACGCCCTCTCCGCGCAGAAGGGCGAGCAGCAGGCGAAGACGACCTTCGGACTCGTCTACCAGGGCCGCACCGAGGACCTCCTCGCCGGTCTGGGCGACAGCAACTCCGAGATCTCCACCGCCGACGGCTACTCCCGCCGCGTCCTGTCCAGCCCCGACGCGTTCCTCCGCGAGCGGAACCGCTCCTGGCTCGACTGGTACGACGCCGACGGCACCAAGCTCACGGCCATGAAGGTCATCGAGCTGACCCTGCTCGAGGAGATGGAGCAGAAGGCCCGCGAGCTGAAGAACGAGGCCCAGCAGGACGCCATCATCAACGGTGCCCTGATCCTCCTCGTCCTCGGCGTCTCCCTCGTCGGCGCGTTCGTCATGGCCCGCTCCATGATCCGCTCGCTGCGCCGCCTGCAGGACACCGCGACGCGCGTCGCCCAGGACCGGCTGCCCGAGCTCGTCAAGCAGCTGTCCGAGTCCGACCCGCAGGACGTGGACACGTCCGTGGAGTCGGTCGGTGTGCACACCCGCGACGAGATCGGCCAGGTGGCCGCGGCATTCGACGACGTGCACCGCGAGGCCGTCCGCCTCGCCGCCGAGCAGGCCCTCCTGCGAGGCAACGTCAACGCGATGTTCACCAACCTCTCCCGCCGCTCGCAGGGCCTCATCCAGCGTCAGCTCTCGCTCATCTCCGAACTGGAGTCGCGCGAGGCCGACCCGGACCAGCTGTCCTCCCTCTTCAAGCTCGACCACCTCGCGACCCGCATGCGCCGTAACGGCGAAAACCTCCTCGTCCTCGCGGGCGAGGAGCCGGGCCGCCGGTGGACCCGCCCCGTCCCGCTGGTCGACGTGCTCCGTGCCGCCGCCTCCGAGGTGGAGCAGTACGAGCGTGTCGAGCTGGCGTCGGTGCCCGGCACCGATGTCGCCGGCCGCGTGGTCAACGACCTCGTGCACGTCCTCGCCGAGCTGCTGGAGAACGCCACCTCGTTCTCCTCCCCGCAGACCAAGGTCAAGGTCACCGGTCACGCACTGCCCGACGGGCGCGTGCTCGTCGAGATCCACGACACCGGTATCGGCCTCTCCCCCGAGGACCTCGCCGCGATCAACGAGCGACTCGCGTCGCCGCCGACCGTGGACGTCTCCGTCTCCCGCCGCATGGGTCTGTTCGTGGTCGGCCGCCTGTCCCTGCGACACGGCATCCGCATCCAGCTGCGCCCGTCCGACTCGGGCGGTACGACGGCCCTCGTCATGCTTCCGGTGGACGTCGCCCAGGGCGGCAAGAAGCCGGCTCCCATGGCGGGCCAGGGCGGTCAGGGTGCTCAGGGCGGCCCCGCCGGCGCTCCGGGTGCTCCCGGTGCGCAGGGTGCCGTGCCCGGTGCGGGCGCACGTCCGTCCGTGGGCTCGGGCCCGCAGCGCGGTCAGGTCGCCCCGGGCGCCCAGCGCGCGGCCCTTCCGGGCCGCGACGGCGCCGGTCAGCGTCCGCAGGGCCCGCAGGGCGGCCGGCCCCAGCAGGGTGGTCCCGGTGGCCGTCCCCAGCAGGGTCCGACCACCGCGGGACAGGGTCAGGGTGCCTTCGGTTCCGGTGCTCCGCTGCCCGCCCGCGGTCCGGTCGCCAGTGCCGGCTTCGGCGGTGGCCCTCAGGCCCGTCCGGCGTCCGGTCCCTCCGGCTTCCCGCAGGGCAACGGCTTCGAGCGACCGCAGCCGCCCCAGCAGCAGCAGCCCCAGCAGCCGGCCGCTCCCGCGGCTCCGGCTCCGGGCGGCCCCCGGCCGCAGCTGCCGCCGCGCGGTGGCGCTCCCCGTGCCGAGCTCCCCGGCCCGCAGACCACCAGCTGGGGCAGCGACCAGGCGCGCGGTCACGACGAGCTCTCGGGCCCCGGCTCGACCTCCGAGTTCGCCCGCCCGGACTTCAACGCCCCGATGCCCCAGGGCGACGCCGGCAACAGCACGACCGGTCAGTTCGAGCGTCCGGACGTGCGGGGCAACGTGAACCCGTCCACCACCGGACAGTTCGAGCGCCCGGGCTACCAGCCCCAGCGTCCCGGCGGCCCCGGTGTCGGCGGTTACGCCCCGCAGCCCCAGACCCCGCAGCAGCCCCAGCCGCAGCACATGCAGCCGCTGCCGCAGGGCCACCGGCCGGAGGCCCTGCCCCCGGCCCAGAGCTCCGGCGACGCCCGCAGCCCGATCTTCGACACCCTGGAGTCGAACTGGTTCCGCGAGGAGGGGCAGCAGCCCCCCGCGCAGGGACCGGCCGTGCCCCAGCAGCCGCAGCAGTCCGCCCCGGCGTCCCCCGCTCCGCAGCGGCCGCTGCCGCAGCGCGGCCAGGAGCAGGCGGCCGAGTCCGCCGTCACGGCGACCGGCGCCACGCCGACCGTCAGCTGGCGGTCCTCGCCGAACGACGAGCTGATGCGGCAGGCCGAGCGCGTGCGTCAGCCCGCCGCCGGCGGTATCACGACCTCGGGGCTGCCCCGCCGGGTCCCGCGGGCGAACCTCGTGGCCGGCACCGCGCAGCAGCAGTCCGAGGCGCAGGCTGGTCCCCAGGTCTCGCGCGCCCCGGACGACGTCCGCGGCCGTCTGACCAACCTCCGACGCGGTATCCAGCAGGGCCGTCAGGCCGGCAACAACGGACCGGCGACCGGCAGTTACCACATCGACCCCACTTACCAGCAGGAGCGTTAGTTGAGTTCGATGAGCCAGGCGGCACAGAACCTGAACTGGTTGATCACCAACTTCGTGGACAACACCCCAGGGGTGTCGCACACGGTGGTGGTCTCCGCCGACGGACTCCTTCTGGCGATGTCCGAAGGATTCCCCCGCGACCGCGCCGATCAGCTGGCGGCCGTGGCCTCCGGACTGACCTCGCTGACCGCCGGTGCCTCCCGCATCTTCGAGGGTGGCGCCGTCAACCAGACCGTGGTCGAGATGGACCGGGGATTCCTCTTCCTCATGTCCGTCTCGGACGGATCCTCGCTGGCCGTTCTGGCGCACCCCGAGTGCGACATCGGCCTCGTGGGCTACGAGATGGCCCTTCTGGTGGATCGCGCGGGCAGTGTCCTCACCCCGGACCTGCGTGCCGAACTTCAGGGAAGCCTGCTCGGCTGACTTCCCCCTCTCCCGGCCGGACGGTACTACCGGCCGGGAGACCGGGGCACCGCCCCGGAATCCAGTACCACCGCCAGGCCGTCATACCGTTCCCCCCACCGGCCGCCCCGTCAGACGGCACGCTGACCACTGCTGTCCAGCCCGGAGGATCAATGACCCCGCCCCCCGCCTACTCCGATACGTACGGAGACTCGTACTCGGAAGGCGATCAGCCGCTGGTGCGTCCGTACGCGATGACCGGCGGCCGGACCCGGCCCCGCTACCAGCTCGCCATAGAGGCGCTGGTCAGCACCACCGCCGATCCGATGCACCTGTCCGGCCTGCTCCCGGAGCACCAGCGCATCTGCACCCTGTGCCGCGAGGTCAAGTCGGTCGCCGAGGTCTCCGCACTTCTGTCGATGCCGCTCGGTGTCGCCCGGATCCTCGTCGCCGACCTGGCGGAGGCCGGAATGGTGGCCATCCACCAGCCGGGCAATGGAGAGGCCGGCGGCACGCCGGATGTAACGCTGCTCGAAAGGGTGCTCAGTGGCCTTCGGAACATCTAGCGGAGCGGCTCCTCGCTCCACCACCTCCGCGAAGATCGTGGTGGCGGGCGGCTTCGGCGTGGGCAAGACCACGTTCGTCGGAGCCGTGTCGGAGATCAACCCGCTGCGCACCGAAGCCGTCATGACCAGCGCCTCGGCCGGGATCGACGACCTCACCCACACCGGTGACAAGACGACCACCACGGTCGCCATGGACTTCGGCCGCATCACCCTGGACCAGGACCTGATCCTGTACCTCTTCGGTACGCCGGGCCAGGACCGCTTCTGGTTCATGTGGGACGACCTGGTCCGCGGCGCCATCGGTGCGATCGTCCTCGTCGACACCCGCCGTCTCGCCGACTGCTTCCCCGCGGTCGACTACTTCGAGAACAGCGGGCTGCCCTTCGTCGTGGCGCTCAACGGCTTCGAGGGGCACCAGCCCTACACGCCGGAGGAAGTCCGCGAGGCCCTGCAGATCGGCCCCGGCGCTCCCATCATCACCACCGACGCCCGCCACCGCGCGGACGCCAAGAGCGCGCTCATCACGCTCGTCGAGCACGCCCTCATGGCGCGGCTCAAGTAACACGGTTTGGTTGTCGCGCGGGAGGGGCGGGCTGTGTCTTACGACACGGCCCGCCCCTGTCGTTCATAACGTTTCGACAGAGAATTGCAGCCATTTGGCAACGGGGTGCGTTCGCCTGGTGCCCCTGCGCGCACAACTGCCCCTATTTTTGCCGCAGGACGCTCTTTATGTCCGATTTAT
Source organism: Streptomyces sp. NBC_00029 (assembly GCF_045160505.1). Taxonomy (NCBI): domain Bacteria; kingdom Bacillati; phylum Actinomycetota; class Actinomycetes; order Kitasatosporales; family Streptomycetaceae; genus Streptomyces; species Streptomyces sp. NBC_00029. The sequence goes on along the minus strand of NZ_CP108292.1, from coordinate 6,250,278 downwards.
GTAGGGCATAAGGTTCTGCGAATGGCTGGTTCCAACTGTTTGGAACACGGCCGTTAACCGTGCTGGAATTCAACGAACTAGCTAGTAGCACCGCCGAGAGGTTGTTGGTCGAGTGAGGCGAAGCATCGCAAGCCCCGCGGATGAACCCGCGCGCGGCAACTTCACCCCGCCGCCGCGAGCGGCCGCGTCGCCCGTCGACGTGCCCGTGGAACCGCCCGTGAGCAGCGGGAGCAGCAGCAGGTTCTCGCCCCGCAACTGGCGTGTGCCGACCCGTCTGAACGCCATCCTGCTCGTACCGGCCCTCGTGGGCCTGGTCATGGGCGGCTTCCAGGTGAAGGGGTCCATCGACACCTGGAACGAGGCCAAGGACGCCGAGAAGATAGCCACGGTCGTCCAGGCGGCCTCGGGCTACAGTCAGGCACTGCTCAACGAGCGTGACCTCACTGCCGAGCCCCTCCTGAACGGCCTGACGAAGGACCCGAAGGTCACCAAGGCCTACGAGGACACCGCCGCGGCCAAGGAGAAGTTCGACAAGGCCGTCCAGGACATGCCGAAGAACCTCGGCCTGGAGCGGCGTCTGGACCTCTTCCGCAACGAGGAGCCCAAGCTGTCGCAGGTGCGCGAGAAGGCGTACCTGGCGGCGCTGGAGAGCCCCAAGAAGAACCTCCCCAACACGGCCGGCCCCATCCCGACCGAAGAGGGCTATGTGCTGGTCCAGCACTACCTCATGCAGTTCGCCAACGAGCTCGGTCTCGGCACCGGCAACGTGACCTCGTACGGCCGCATGGTCTACGCGATCCAGCTCGCCAAGGCCGCGAACTCGCTGCAGCGCTCCGTCGGCACCCACCTGCTGGTGCGCCCGAGCACGGACGAGAACACCCGCAAGGCCCAGCTCGTCGCCTTCTCCTCCTACGCCTACCTCGAAGAAATCGCCATCGGCGAGTACGTCGCGGCCGGTACCGAGGACGACGTGAACCGCCTCAAGGCGGTCATGGCCAAGAAGTCCGAAGAGGGCGCGGCCAAGATCGCCGACGCCAAGCACCAGGCCGAGCAGGCCGGCGTCCGCTTCGTGCCGCCGCCCACGGTGAACCAGTCCCCGCTCCTCGGCATGACCGAGGCCATCGCGAGCGGTGACCCCAAGAAGAAGCTCGCCGAGAACGGCACCAACCCCGCCTTCTGGCAGGCCGCCGCCACCGCGAAGTTCGACGGTTACGACGAGGTCGAGAAGGAACTCCTCGACAAGGCCGTCAAGGACGCCGTCGCGGTCTCCGACGACGCCCGCACCGACGCCATCGTCAACGGCGCCATCGTGGTCGTGGCCCTCCTCGCCGCGTTCATCCTGGCCGGCATGATGGCCCGCCAGATGGGCCGCGCGATGGCCCGCCTGCGGACCGCCGCCTTCGACATCGCCGAGCAGCGCCTGCCGATGCTCGTCGACCAGCTCTCGCGCACCGACCCGGGCAAGGTGGACACCCGTGTCCACCCGATCCCGATCGACTCCCAGGACGAGATCGGCGAGGTCGCCCGCGCCTTCGACCAGGTCCACCGTGAAGCGGTGCGGCTCGCCGCCGAGCAGGCCCTCCTGCGGGGCAACGTCAACGCGATCTTCACGAACCTCTCCATGCGCAACCAGTCGCTGATCGAGGGCCAACTCACCCTCATCACCGACCTGGAGAACAACGAGGCCGACCCGGACCAGCTGGAGAACCTCTTCCGCCTGGACCACCTGGCCACCCGCATGCGCCGCAACGGCGAGAACCTCCTCATCCTCGCGGGTGAGGAGCCGGGCCGCCGCTGGGACCAGCCGGTCCCGCTGGTCGACGTGCTGCGCGCCGCCTCCTCCGAGGTGGAGCAGTACGAGCGCATCGAGCTCTCGGGGGTCTCCGACGCGGAGATCCACGGCCAGGCCGTGACCGACCTCGTGCACCTGCTCGCCGAGCTCCTGGAGAACGCCACCACGTTCTCCTCCCCGCAGACCAAGGTCCGCGTCAACGCCACGCGTCTGCCCGACGGCCGCGTGATGGTCGAGATCCACGACAAGGGCATCGGCCTCACCGCCGAGGACTTCGCGGACATCAACCACAAGCTGGCGAACCCGCCGACCGTGGACGCCGCGATCTCGCAGCGCATGGGTCTGTTCGTGGTCGGCCGGCTGGCGGACCGCCACAGCATCCGCGTGCAGCTGCGCCCCTCGGGCGAGGCGGCCGGCACCACCTCGCTGGTCATGCTCCCCGACGCCATCACCCACGGTGGCGGTGGCGAGGGCATTCCGGACGACGACTTCACGGTCTCCCAGATCATTCCGGAACAGCAGCAGGCCCAGCTGGCTCCCCCGCTGCGGACCGCCGCCGAGCTCGGCTTCGACGACTCGCGGTACGACCAGCAGGGCTCCGACGGCGCCCAGGCCGACCCGCTCGGCCGGTCGCTGGGACAGCAGGAGCGCCGGGCCGCGCTGGCGGCCCAGGTGGGTTACCCGCAGGAACAGCAGCAGTACCCCGGCCAGGAGTATCCGGAACCTCAGCCGGAGCATGGGTACCAGGAGTACCAGGGCTACGAACAGCAGTCCGAGCAGGCCTACGACACCTCGTACGAGGCCCAGCAGGCCCAGCAGGGGTACGACGCTTACCCGCAGCAGGACTACGGCTATACGGAAGACGGCTACCCGGACCAGCAGCCGGCCACCCAGGGCTACGACAATGGCTTCGCAGCCGGGCCGGAGCAGGCCGAGTGGCCCGAGCAGAACACCTATCCGGCTGCCTACCAGCAGGATTACGGGACCGAATCGGAATCCCGGGCCGTCCCCGAACCGGCCCAGGAGCGCGTAGGCTTCGACCGTCCGGGTGCCGCTGCCGACACCGGTCACGCGGTGACCGGAGCGGGCCTGCCGCGACGCGGCGGCCAGCAGCAGTGGCCCCCCGGAAAGCAGCAAGCGGAGTCCACCGGATCCCTCTTCGAACAGCGGTCGCCGCGTCAGCAGCAGCCCGCCGAACCGGAGCGGTCCCCGGAGGAAACTGAAGGCACCGCCGCCTGGCGTTCGCGCAACGACGAACGCTGGCAGCAGGCCGGAAAGCTCCGTGAGCCGAAGGCGGGCGGGGTCACCCCGTCCGGTCTCCCTCGGCGGGTGCCCAAGGCCAACCTGGTCGAGGGCGCGGCGGAGACGACCCCGCAGGGCGGCCCCCAGGTCTCCCGCGCTCCGGAGGACGTCCGCGGCAGGTTGAGCAACCTGCGGCGCGGTGTCCAGCAGGGACGCAACGCGGGATCTGAGCAGTCAAGTAACAGCTATGACCAGGAGCGTTAGTGTGAGCCCGATGAGCCAGGCGGCACAGAACCTGAACTGGTTGATCACCAACTTCGTGGACAACACCCCAGGGGTGTCGCACACGGTGGTGGTCTCCGCCGACGGCCTTCTTCTGGCGATGTCCGACGGATTTCCGCGCGACCGCGCCGATCAGCTGGCGGCCGTGGCCTCCGGACTGACTTCGCTGACCGCCGGTGCCTCCCGCATCTTCGAGGGTGGCGCCGTCAACCAGACCGTGGTCGAGATGGACCGGGGATTCCTTTTCCTCATGTCCGTCTCGGACGGATCGTCCCTCGCGGTGCTCGCGCACCCCGAGTGCGACATCGGCCTCGTGGGCTACGAAATGGCCCTTCTGGTGGATCGCGCGGGCAGTGTCCTCACTCCGGATCTGCGTGCCGAGCTGCAGGGAAGTCTGCTCAACTAGCAGACAGGCAGTGCGTTTCGCGCCATCGCACCATAGGGTGCGGTGGCGCGGTTCCACAGGGAGTACTGCGTACTTGGAGTCGGAGGAGGAGACGTGACAACACCCGGAGGACATCCTTATGGCGGCGCGCAGCAGCCGCAGGGTGGGCACGACCAGAACCGCTTCAACTTCCCCTCCGCGCCGAGCCGGCCCGTGCAGGAGCAGAATCCCTACCAGCAGCAGCAGTACGGACACCCCCAGATGCCGCCTCCGCAGCAGCCGCCGCGCGCAGCGCGGCAGCCTTCTCCGAAGGCCCACAACCCGCTGGTGCGTCCGTACGCGATGACCGGCGGCCGTACTCGGCCGCGCTACCAGCTCGCCATCGAGGCGCTGGTCAGTACCACGGCGGATCCCGCGCGTCTGCAAGGGCAGTTGCCCGAGCACCAGCGCATCTGCCGCCTGTGCCAGGAGATCAAATCCGTAGCGGAGATCTCGGCACTTCTCTCCATTCCTCTTGGTGTCGCCCGCATCCTCGTCGCCGACCTGGCGGAGGCGGGCCTTGTCGCCATTCACCAGCCCGGCGGCGACGAGTCTGCCGGTGGCCAGCCAGACGTGACACTGCTCGAAAGGGTGCTCAGTGGACTTCGCAAGCTCTAACGGCGGAGCGGCTCCCCGCTCCACCACCTCCGCGAAGATCGTGGTGGCGGGCGGCTTCGGCGTGGGCAAGACCACGTTCGTCGGCGCGGTCTCCGAGATCAACCCGCTGCGCACCGAAGCCGTCATGACCAGCGCCTCGGCCGGGATCGACGACCTCACCCACACCGGTGACAAGACGACCACCACGGTCGCCATGGACTTCGGCCGCATCACCCTGGACCAGGACCTGATCCTGTACCTCTTCGGTACGCCGGGCCAGGACCGCTTCTGGTTCATGTGGGACGACCTGGTCCGCGGCGCCATCGGTGCGATCGTCCTCGTCGACACCCGCCGTCTCGCCGACTGCTTCCCCGCGGTCGACTACTTCGAGAACAGCGGCCTGCCCTTCGTCATCGCCCTCAACGGCTTCGAGGGGCACCAGCCCTACACGCCGGAGGAAGTCCGCGAGGCCCTGCAGATCGGCCCGGACGCCCCCATCATCACCACCGACGCCCGCCACCGCGCGGACGCCAAGAGCGCGCTCATCACGCTCGTCGAGCACGCCCTCATGGCGCGCCTGCGGTAGCAGTACCGCCGCACCCGACAGGCCCCTGTGTCACACGACGCGGGGGCCTTCGCCGTACACGGGCCCCACGGGCCCGCGGAGGTGCGCGCAGCGCTTCAGGTGCCGCAGCCCGTACGACAGGCCGTCAAAGACCCGCCGAGAGGGCCTGTACGGGGTTACGCGGAAGGCCCCGCACCCTGGAAAACGGGTGCGGGGCCTTCCGGAGGCTCGGGAACTCAGCCCTGCCAGCTGTGGGGGGCGCGGAAGCCGGGCGTGCGCTCCAGGCGGCGCCAGCCGGCCTGGCGGGGCACGCTGACCGGGGTCTCGTCCGGCGTGGCGGCGGCGCGGGCGAGCAGGATCGCGGTGATCGCGGCCAGCTCCTCGGGGGCGGCGTTGCCCTTTTCGACGCGCAGCAGGGTGTCAGTGGCGGTGGTCATGTGGTGGCAGGTCTCCTTCGCGGTTACTGCGGCGGGTTGCCGTGCTTGCGGGACGGCAGATCGGCGTGCTTGTTGCGGAGCATCGCGAGGGCGCTGATGAGCACCTCGCGGGTCTCGGCGGGGTCGATGACGTCGTCGACGAGGCCGCGCTCGGCCGCGTAGTACGGGTGCATCAGTTCGGCCTTGTACTCCTTGACCATGCGTACGCGCATGGCCTCGGGGTCCTCGGCGTCCGCGATCTGCTTGCGGAAGATGACGTTGGCCGCGCCCTCGGCGCCCATGACGGCGATCTCGTTGGTGGGCCAGGCGTAGGTGATGTCGGCGCCGATGGACTGGGAGTCCATGACGATGTACGCGCCGCCGTAGGCCTTGCGCAGGATCAGCGAGATCCGCGGGACGGTGGCGTTGCAGTACGCGTACAGCAGCTTGGCGCCGTGGCGGATGATGCCGCCGTGCTCCTGCGAGACGCCCGGCAGGAAGCCGGGGACGTCCAGCAGCGTGAGGATCGGGATGTTGAAGGCGTCGCACATCTGGACGAAGCGCGCGGCCTTCTCGGAGGCCTCGATGTCCAGGACGCCGGCGAGGTGGCCGGGCTGGTTGGCGACGATGCCGACGACCTGGCCGTTCATCCGGGCCAGGGCGCAGATGATGTTGCGGGCCCAGCGCTCGTGGATCTCCAGGACGTCGCCCTCGTCGACGAGCTCCTCGATGACCTTGAGCATGTCGTAGGGGCGGTTGCCGTCGGCGGGCACCAGGTCGAGGAGGACCTCGCTGCGCCGGTCGGCCGGGTCGCTCGTCTCGTGGATGGGCGGGTTCTCGCGGTTGTTGGAGGGCAGCATCGAGATGAGGTAGCGCACCTCGGAGATGCAGGTCTCCTCGTCGTCGTACGCGAAGTGCGCGACGCCCGAGGTCTCGGCGTGCACGTCGGCGCCGCCGAGGCCGTTCTGGGTGATCTCCTCGCCGGTCACCGCGCGGACCACGTCCGGGCCGGTGATGAACATCTGCGAGGTCTCGCGGACCATGAAGACGAAGTCCGTCAGGGCCGGGGAGTACGCGGCGCCACCGGCGCAGGGGCCCAGCATGACCGAGATCTGCGGGATGACGCCCGAGGCCTTGGTGTTGCGCTGGAAGATGCCGCCGTAGCCGGCGAGCGCCGAGACGCCCTCCTGGATACGGGCGCCGGCGCCGTCGTTCAGGGAGACCAGGGGAGCACCGGCCGCGATGGCCATGTCCATGATCTTGTGGATCTTCGTGGCGTGGGCCTCGCCCAGGGCGCCGCCGAAGATGCGGAAGTCGTGCGCGTAGACGAAGACCGTGCGGCCCTCGACCGTGCCCCAGCCGGTGATGACACCGTCGGTGTAGGGCTTCTTGCTCTCCAGGCCGAACCCGGTCGCCCGGTGGCGGCGGAGCTGCTCGACCTCCCTGAAGGAACCTTCGTCGAGCAGCAGCGCGATGCGCTCGCGGGCGGTCAGCTTGCCCTTGGCGTGCTGCGCCTCGGTCGCACGGTCACTGGGGCCGCGCCTCGCCTGCTCGCGCAGGGAGTGCAGTTCGGCCACGCGTCCGCGGGCGTCCGTCGGCTCGCTCGGGGTCTGGTCCACAACGGTCATGTACCGACCTTACGAAGATCGCCATGAAAAACCTCCGTTCATTCCGCACAGTCTCGAGAGTCTTCCGCTGTCCGGCCCGCACAGAACGCCCGGGGGATGTAAGGACTCCGCCAGACGGGGCACGGCTCTGTTGTAGGACCTTCACAAAATGGCCTGACACCCCGACTAGATGTTGAAATTTAAACGGAATGGGTCTAGCGTCGTTCCCGTTGAAGTCGTTGAAAGTTCAACCGACTCTTCGGACCGAGCACGAACCCACAAGGAGCACATCATGGGTCTCTTCACCCGCCGCAGCCAGAACGCCACCGCGAACGCCCAGGACGGCGCCGTCGCCACCCTCGAGGTGAACCCGGCCCTCGCCGCACTCACCGGCGACTACGTCGTCGACCCCGCCCACAGCAGCATCGGCTTCACCGTCCGGCACGCCATGGTCACCAACGTGCGCGGCGCCTTCGCCGAGCACGAGGGAACCCTGCACCTGGACGGCTCCGACCCGGCCCGCTCGACCGCGTCCATCGACGTGAAGATCGCCTCCGTCGACACCGGCATCGCCGACCGTGACGGCCACCTGCGCGGCGGGGACTTCTTCGACGCCGAGACCTTCCCGCTGATGACCTTCCGCTCCACCGCGGCGGCCGCGCTCGGCGGGGACCTGTACCGCATCACGGGCAACCTGACGATCAAGGACGTCACCCGCCCGCTCTCCATCGACCTGGAGTTCAACGGCTCGGCCACCGACCCGTACGGCAATGAGCGCGCCGGCTTCGAGGGATCGGCCGAGATCCTGCGTTCCGACTGGGGCCTGACGTGGAACGCCGCCCTGGAGACCGGCGGTGTCATGGTCAGCGACAAGGTCAAGCTGACCTTCGACATCTCGGCCATCAAGCAGGCCTGACCGCCGGACCCCGCGGGCCCGGCACCCGGGGGCGGCTAGAAGCCGCCCCCGCCGTCGAAGCCGCCTCCGCCGAAACCACCGCCGCCGAAGTCCCCGCCGCCGAAGTCGGACGGGTTGAAGTCGGCCCCGGAGACGTCCCCGCCCTCGAAACCGCTGCCCGCCCCACCGAAGTCCGAGGCGTAGGCCGGGCTGGACATCATCGAGCCGAGCATCGTGCCCATGAGCAGGCCGGGCAGGACGCCCCCGCCGAAGTAGCCGCCGGCCCAGGGACCGTACGCCGGGCCGGCGTCGTAGTAGGGCCGCGGCCCCCGGTCGGTGTCGACCGTACGGACCGCCGGGTCCAGGCCGTCGCGCAGCCGTACGGCGTCCGCCGTGCAGACCGGCACGGTACGGGCCGTCCCGCCGGCCGGAGCCCAGGTGGCGTCCTCGCTGCTCGGCCCGTGGCGCGGGTCGAAGAAGCAGGGCGAGCGCCGCTCGGGCAGCGGCCGTCCCTGTCGGCGCGCGTCGAGGGTGGCCAGCGCGAAGCGGCCGTCCTCCAGGGCCTGGGTGACCCCCGTGACCTCTTCGGGGCGCTGCACCGAGGCCATGATCTGCTTGGCCTTCTCGTAGGAGTCGAGCCCCTGCTCGTAGTCCCTGCGCATCGCGTCGTCGGCGCCGGGTTCACCGGGGTGGAAGTCGAGCCGTTCCAGCTCCTCGCCGTAAGCCGTGATGTCCTCGTCCACGACCACACCGAGCCGGGCGACGGCCTCGCGCCGGATGTCTTCCTTCTTCTTCCGGTTGCGGCGCACCAGCGCGTACGCCCCGCCGCCGCCGATCACGGCCACCGCACCCAGGGCGACCAGCCCGCCGACCGGGACGCCCTCGGCGGCGCCCGTCGTACCCCAGGAGGCGGGAGCGCCGCCCTTGGCCTGGGTCAGGGCCTGGTCCACGAAGTTATTCAGCTGGGTGTCGGCGTCCACCGGCGCGCCGGTCTTCACGGCCTCGGTGAGGTTGCGCACGGCGTTGGCCGGCATGACCGCCCGGTCGGCTCCGGCGTTGAAGCCGTCGCCGAGGCGGATCGCGTAGAGCCCGGTGATGCCGGTCTCGGCGCGGACGGCTCCGAGCACCTTGTCCTGCGGGTACTCGGCAGTGGCCGGCAGCACGGCCACGAACACCGGCTTGCCCGCGTCCTCGATCTTCTGCGCGAGCGCGTCCGCCTGGGCCTTGGACAGCTGGGCCTCGGCTCCGGGCGCGACGTAGACCGGCCCCTGCTTGAGGGCCTCCCCCACGGCGGCGACCCCGGTGGCGGCCGAAGCCTGCGGCGCGGCCACGAGCGCGGTCGCCGAGAGCGCCAGCAGCAGACCGGACAGCAACGATCCACAACGTACGGATATCAGCCTGGTCCTCATACCATGACGCTACCGGAACCGGTACTTTCCCGTGTGAGCTGGACATAAGGGCCTCGCCGGGCCGAAGCCCGGCGAGGTGCGGACCGGTGGGCGCGGGCCCGGCGGGCTGCCGCGGGGCCGCTATTCGGCCGGTTCGACGCCCGCGTGCAGGAGGCCGTAGGTGAACGCGTCCTCCAGGGCCTGCCAGGACGCCGCGATCACGTTCGGGGCCACGCCGACCGTGGACCAGTCGCGTTCACCGTCCGACGTGGCGATCAGCACGCGTGTCGTGGACTCCGTGCCGTGCGTGCCCTCCAGGATGCGGACCTTGTAGTCGACGAGCTCGAACTTGGCGAGCTGCGGGTAGAACCGCTCCAGCGCCACCCGCAGCGCCCGGTCCAGTGCGTTGACCGGGCCGTTGCCCTCCGCCGTCGCGACGATCCGCTCGCCCTTGGCCCACAGCTTGACCGTGGCCTCGTTGGCATGGGTGCCGTCCGGGCGGTCCTCGACGATCGCCCGCCAGGACTCGATGCGGAAGTACTTGCGGGCCCGGCCCTCGGCCTCGGCGCGCAGCAGCAGTTCGAAGGAGGCGTCGGCGGCCTCGTAGGTGTAGCCCTTGAGCTCGCGCTCCTTGACCCGCTCCACGACCCGGGAGATCAGGGCGCGGTCCCCGTTCAGTTCGACGCCGAGCTCCTTGCCCTTGAGCTCGATGGAGGCGCGGCCGGCCATGTCGGAGACCAGCATCCGCATGGTGTTGCCGACCCGCTCGGGATCGATGTGCTGGTAGAGGTCCGGGTCGACCTTGATGGCCGAGGCGTGCAGGCCCGCCTTGTGCGCGAAGGCGGAGACGCCGACGTAGGGCTGGTGCGTGGAGGGGGTGAGGTTCACGACCTCGGCGATGGCGTGCGAGATGCGGGTCATCTCGGCGAGCGCCCCGTCGGGGAGGACCTTGCGCCCGTACTTGATCTCCAGGGCGGCGACGACAGGGAAGAGGTTGGCGTTGCCGACGCGCTCGCCGTAGCCGTTCGCCGTGCACTGGACATGGGTGGCTCCCGCGTCCACCGCCGCGAGGGTGTTGGCGACGGCGCAGCCGGTGTCGTCCTGGGCGTGGATGCCCAGGCGGGCCCCGGTGTCGGCGAGGACGGTGGCGACGGTCGCGGTCACCTGGGCGGGCAGCATGCCGCCGTTGGTGTCGCAGAGGATGACCACGTCGGCGCCGGCCTCGTGGGCGGTGCGCACGACGGACTTCGCGTACTCGGCGTTGGCCCGGTAGCCGTCGAAGAAGTGCTCGCAGTCGACGAAGACGCGGCGGCCCTCGGCGACGAGGTGGGAGACGGTGTCGCGCACCATCTCCAGGTTCTCTTCCAGGGTGGTGCGCAGGGCGAGCTCGACGTGGCGGTCGTGGGACTTGGCGACAAGAGTGATGACCGGGGCGCCGGACTCCAGCAGGGCCCGCACCTGCGGGTCCTGGGCCGCCGAGCCGCCGGCGCGCCGGGTGGCACCGAAGGCGACCAGCTGGGCGTTCTTGAACCGGATCTCCGCGCGGGCGCGGGCGAAGAACTCGGTGTCACGGGGGTTGGCGCCGGGCCAGCCGCCCTCGATGAAGCCCACTCCGAAGTCGTCCAGGTGCCGGGCGATCGTCAGCTTGTCGGCGACCGTGAGGTTGATGCCCTCGCGCTGGGCGCCGTCGCGCAGGGTGGTGTCGAAGACGTGGAAGCTGTCGTCCAGGCCTTCTGACAGCGCAGTTGCCGCCTCTGGTGTCGTCGTCATGCTGATCTGACTCCTGTCGGATGAGTGGTTCCGGATGCCCGCCGGAGGGGGCAGGCCGCCGTCACTGCCCCCATCATCGCGCGCGGTCGGGTCCCGGTACGGATGGTCCGGGAAACGAAAAAACCCCTCGCGGGTAGCGAGAGGTCTGCGCGCGGGTCCGAGGCACGGTGGCCGCTTCCGCGAAGTTCTTCCGCGGTTCAGCGGCCACTGGGGACCGGCGCGCTGCTGGCGATAATCATGAGCTGAGCAGGCACGCTGGCAGTGTGCCACACCGCTCGCCGCGGATGGACAGGGATCTCAGCATGCGGGCACCCTCTCCACCGCGGCCGCACACCGGAAGAACCGGCGCCTGACCTAGGTCGTCTCTTTTGGATCTTGTCGGGCCGACAAGATCCAAAAGAGACGACCTAGGCGTCCGGGGAGAGCGTCTCCACCAGGAATTCCCTCACGTGGGTGAGGATCGCCGTGCGGTCCAGCGTCGGCAGACCGACCGCCAGCTGGATGCTGAATCCGTCGAGCAGGGCCCGGACCCGGGTCGCCACGCGCTCGGCGTCCACCGGGCGGAACTCGCCGCGCGAGATGCCCTCGGCCAGCAGGGCCACCAGGTCACGGTGCCAGGCGCCCTCGATGGCCGCCTGCCTCTCGCGCTCCTGGGGGCCGGCGTTCTGGGAGCGGTTCCAGACCTCCAGCCACAGCGTCCAGTGCGGATCGCGCGCGCGGGTGGGCACGTACAGGTCCACGTACGCCTGCAGGCGCTCGCTCACCGGACCGCGGCGGGCGAGCAGGGCCCGCCGCTCGCCGCCCAGTTCCGCCTCGCTCCACTCCAGGGTCTGCAGCAGGAGCTCGTCCTTGCTGCGGAAGTAGTAGAGGAGGTGGCCGCTGCTCATGCCGACCTCGCGGCCCAGTCCGGCCATGGTCAGGCCTTCGAGGCCGCGCTCGGCGATCGTGGCCATGGCGGCGACGAGTACGTCCTCGCGCGGGGGCGCGTTCTTCCGCGCCGCGCGTACCGGTACTCCACCCGCCACCATGGACCCACTCCTTGTCGGTCGGCTGCCGGCCGTCTGCGGATCAGACCTTCGGCTGCTGCTGGGTGATGCAATGAATGCCGCCACCCCCGGCGAAAATCGTACGTGCGTCAACGAGGGTCACGGTCCGCCCGGGGAACAGTCCGCGGAAGATCTCGGCGGCCTCCTCGTCGCGCGGGTCGTCGAAGGAGCACAGGACGACGCCGCCGTTGCACAGGTAGTGGTTGATATACGAATAGTCCACCCATTCGCCGTCCTCCTCCAGCACGGTCGGCGCCGGGATCTCCACGACCTCCAGCTGCCGCCCCCGGGCGTCGGTGGACGCGCGCAGGATGGCCGCGATGGTCTTGCAGCGCTCGTGGTCCGGGTGGGCCGGGTCGGGCTGGGTGTGGACCATGACGACACCGGGGCGGGCGAAGGCGGCCACGATGTCCACGTGCCCCTGGGTGCCGTAGGTGCCGTAGTCGCCGGCCAGGCCGTACGGCAGCCAGATCGCCTTGGTGGTGCCGAGGTGGGCGTGGATCTCGGCCTCCACCTGCTGGCGGGTCCAGCCGGGGTTGCGGCCCTCGCCCAGCTGCACGGTGTCGGTGAGCAGCACGGTGCCCTCGCCGTCGACGTGGATGGCGCCGCCCTCGTTGACGAGCTCGGTGCTGTACGTGCGGGTGCCGGCCACGTCCGAGACGTGCCGGGCGACCTTCGAGTCGTGCTCCCAGCGGGCCCACTCCTGGGCGCCCCAGCCGTTGAAGGTCCAGTCGACGGCCGCGAGCCCGCCGGCGTCGTTGGTGACGAAGGTCGGGCCGATGTCGCGCATCCAGGCGTCGTCGAGCTCCCGCTCGACCAGCTGTACGTCGTCGCCCACGATCGCACGGGCGCTTTCCGCGTCACCGGGCGAGACCACGAGGGTCACCGGCTCGTACGCGCGGACGGCGCGGGCGACGGCGCCCCATGCCTCGCGGGCCTCGGCGAGCTCCTGCGCGTTGGTGAAGGTGGGGTTGGGGCTGGGCCAGGCCATCCAGGTGCGCTCGTGGGGGGTCCACTCGGCGGGCATCCGGAAGCCGTCGTTCACAGGCTTGGTCATGGCAGGCAGGTCCTCACGGGCTGTGCTGGCTTACAGGAAGTACAGGCGGTTGAGGGAGACCGATTCGGCGGCCTCGGAGCGCAGCGGTTCCCCGTCGAGGGAGACCAGTCCGCTGCGCGCGTCCACATCGACCGCGCCCACCCGGGAGTTGAGCAGGAGGTCCGCGGGGCCGATCCCGCGGGTGCCGCGTACGGCGACCCGGCGGCGGCGGGTCGGCATCTCGTCGCTGCCGAGGGCGGCGGCCGCGGCGGAGACGAAGGCGACGGAGATGTCGGCGGCCGTGGCCCCGTAGGAGCCGAACTGCGGTCCGAGGACGAGCGGTTCGCAGGTGTCGGTGGCGGCGTTGGGGTCGCCGGTGACGCCGTAGGCGGGGAAACCGGACTTCAGGACGAGCTGGGGCTTGGCGCCGAAGAACGGGGGGCGCCAGAGCACGATGTCGGCGAGTTTGCCGACTTCGATGGAGCCGATCTCGTGGGCGAGGCCGTGGGCGATGGCGGGATTGATGGTGAGCTTGGCGATGTAGCGCAGGACGCGGGCGTTGTCGTCGCCGTCGCCGTCGCCGTCCATCGGGCCGAGCTCGCCCTTCATCTTGGCGGCCATCGCGAAGGTGCGGCGGATGGTCTCACCGGCCCGGCCCATGCCCTGGGCGTCGGAGGAGGTGATCCCGATGGCCCCGAGGTCGTGGAGCACGTCCTCGGCGCCCATGGTCCCGGCCCGGATCCGGTCACGGGCCATGGCGGCGTCACCGGGCAGGTCGGGCTTGAGGTCGTGGACCGAGACGATCATTCCGTAGTGCTCGGCCACCGCGTCCCGCCCGAAGGGCAGCGTCGGATTGGTGGAGGAGCCGATGACGTTCGGCACGCCCGCCATCTTCAGCACGTTCGGGACGTGACCGCCGCCGCAGCCCTCGATGTGGAAGGCGTGGATGGTCCGGCCGTCCAGCACCCGCAGGGTGTCCTCGACGGACAGGCACTCGTTCAGACCGTCACTGTGCAGGGCCACCTGCACGTCGTACTCCTCGGCCACCCGCAACGCCGTGTCCAGGGCCCGGGTGTGGGCACCCATGTCCTCGTGGACCTTGAAACCGGACGCGCCGCCCTCGGCGAGCGCCTCGACCAGCGGGGCGGCGTCGGAGGAGGAGCCGCGGGCGAGGAAGCCGATGTTGACGGGCCAGGCGTCGAAGGCGTTGAACGCGTGCTTCAGCGCCCACGGGGAGTTGACGCCGACGCCCCAGACGGGGCCGAACTCCTGGCCGATGATCGTGGTGACTCCCGCGGCGAGCGAGGCTTCCATGATGCGGGGGGAGAGCAGGTGGACGTGGGTGTCCACGGCCCCGGCGGTGGCGATCAGGCCCTCACCGGACACGATCGAGGTGCCGGTGCCGACGACCACGTCGACGCCGTCGAGGGTGTCGGGGTTGCCGGCCCGGCCGATCGCGTGGATCCGGCCCTCGCGGATACCGATGGAGACCTTGCGGATACCGAGGACGGCGTCGATGACCAGCACATTGCTGATGACGACGTCGCAGGTCTCACGGACCGCGGCGGCCTTCAGGTGCAGGCCGTCGCGGGCCGTCTTCCCGAAACCCGCCAGGAACTCGTCGCCGGGCCTCTGCGCGTCGTGCTCGACGCGGACCGTCAGCCCGGAGTCGCCCAGCCGCACCCGGTCCCCGGCACGGGGGCCGAAGACGGACGCGTACTCGTGCGGGTCGATGTGCCGGCTGCCCGGCGCACAGTGATCGCTGTGCGGGGTCTTCTTGCTCACGCCCGGTCTCCGTCCTCGTGTTCGGCGGCGACGCCGAGGTAACCGCAGGCCGCCGCGCGGCGCAGGGCCTCGTCCTTGGCTCCGGGTGCGTCCAGGGGTCCGTCGACCAGTCCCGCGAAGCCGATCGCGATCCGGTCCCCGCCGATGGGTACGAGTCCGACCTCGCCCTCGCCGTGGGGGTCGAACCGGACGGACGAGCCCGCCGGCACGCACAGCCGCATCCCGTAGGCCGCCGCCCGGTCGAAGTCGAGCCGAGGGTTCGCCTCGAAGAAATGGAAGTGCGAGGTCACGCTCACCGGCACCGCGGCGGTGTTGCGCACGTGCAGGCTCAGGACCGGCTCCGGCTGGGGGGCGCCGGGGCCGGGGACGACCGCGCCCGGGGCGTCGTCGCCCATCGGGACGGCGCCCCGGATGGGCGAGGAGACCACGGCGAGACGGGATCCGTCGTCGAAGACGGCCTCCACGTGCACCTCGGCGACCACATCGGCGACGCCCGGCAGGACGTCGTCCGGGCCCAGGACGCTGCGGGCCTCCTCGATCGCCTCCGCGAGCCGCTTGCCGTCGCGCGCCGCCTCGCAGACCGTGTCCGCGATCAGCGCGGTCGCCTCCGGGACGTTGAGCTTCAGGCCGCGGGCGCGCCGGGCCCTGGCCAGTTCCGCAGCGCTGCGGAGCAGCAGCCGGTCGCGCTCCGTAGGGGTCAGCCGCACGCCGATCCACCACCTCTTGAGTCGATGGGTTAGAGCATCACTCTAACTCTTCATTTCCTTGGAGGGAATCATTGACCTGGGAGCAGGCCTTGAGTCACATTGAGTGTCGCTCAAATAGAAGCGCAACCACCCCCCGCCCTGCCAAGGGAGTCCCCCATGCCCATCGAACAGCGCGGAGTCGACACCATCCCGGAGGAGGAGCGGACGAGCGGTCCCCGTGACCTGATCTCGATCCTTCTCGGCTCCAACCTCTGCCTCGGTGTGATCGTCTTCGGCTGGCTGCCCCCGTCCTTCGGACTGGGGCTGTGGCCCTCGGTCACCGCCATCGTGACCGGCACGCTCGTAGGAATCGCCTTCACCGCGCCGCTGGCACTCGTCTCCCTGCGCACCGCGACGAACCTCTCGACCTCCAGCGGCGCACAGTTCGGCGTCCGCGGCCGGCTCGTGGGCTCGGTGGTGGGCCTGCTGCTCTCCCTCGGCTACACCGCGCTGACCCTGTGGATCGGCGGAGACGTGATGGTGGGCGTCCTGTCCCGGCTCACCGGGCTGCCGGACACCGGAGCCTCGCGGGGGGTGATGTACGGCGCGCTGGCCGCGTGCACCGTCGTCGCAGCCGTCTTCGGCTACCGGCTGCTGCTGCGCATGAGCAAGATCCTGGCCATCGGCATGGTGGCGCTGCTGGCCGTCGGCGTCTTCGCGTACTCCGGGGACTTCACCACCGCCGCCCCGCCGCAGACCCCGTACCTGCTCGGCTCGTTCTGGCCGACCTGGATCCTCGCCGCCGTCGCCGCCGGGCTCAGCGGCCCGGTCGCCTTCATCACCCTGCTCGGCGACTACACCCGCTACATCTCCCCGCGCCGGCACAGCTCCCGCAAGGTGCTCTGGGCCACCGGCCTCGGACTGCTCTTCGGCCTGCTGATCCCGCAGCTCTTCGGCACCTACACGGCGCTGGCCGCCCGGGCCGGGGCCGAGTACGCCGGACCGCTGGTCGAGGCCGCACCGTTCTGGTACCTGGTGCCGCTGCTCGCCGCCGCCGCGGGCGGTTCGGTGGGCAACGCCGGGCTGATGCTCTACTCGATGGGCCTCGACCTCGACGCGATCGTGCCCAGGGCCACCCGGACCACGGCCACCCTGGTCGCGGCCGCCGTCGCCACCGCCTTCGTGTTCATCGGCTCCTTCGAATGGGACGTGCAGTCCGCGATGACCTCGTTCGTGCTGGTGCTGACCGCGATCGGCACCCCGTGGGCCGTGATCACCCTGATCGGGTACGTGCGCTGCCGCGGGCGCTACGACGCCGACGCGCTGCAGGTCTTCAACCGCCGCTCGGTGGGCGGGATCTACTGGTACCGCTCCGGCTGGAACGTCGCGGCCACCGCCTCCTGGGCGATCGGCGCGGGCATCGGCCTGCTCGCCGTGACCACCCCCTTCTACGAGGGTCCGCTGCTCGCCCTCACCGGCGGTGTGGACTGCTCGTTCGTCCTCTCCGGCCTGACGGGCGGGCTCGTGTACACCGCGCTCACCGCCCGCCGCTCCCCCGCCCCGGTCCCGGCGCTCGCCGCCGAGGAGCCGGCGAACGCCTGAGCACCCCCGTACGTACGCGACAGGCCCGCACCCCGGATGTCCGGGGGCGGGCCTGTCGCGTGGAACGTGGGGGGGACTAGCCCAGCGGGTGCATCCAGCCGTGGGTGTCGGCGCTGTGGCCGGTCTGGAGTTCCAGCAGCGCCTTGCGCAGGCGCATGGTGACCCGGCCCGGCTCGCCGTCGCCCTGGGTCCAGTCGGCACGCTCGGACTTGACCGAGCCGACCGGGGTGATCACGGCGGCGGTGCCGCAGGCGAACACCTCGGTGAGGGTGCCGTTGGCGTTGTCGCGCTGCCAGTCCTCGGTGGTCAGGCGGCCCTCCTCGGCGGTGTAGCCGAGGTCGCGGGCGATGGTGAGGAGGGAGTCGCGGGTGATGCCGGGCAGGAGCGATCCGGTGAGCTCCGGGGTGACGATGCGGTCGCCGTACACGAAGTACAGGTTCATGCCGCCCATCTCCTCGATCCAGCGGTGCTCGACGGCGTCGAGCCAGACCACCTGGTCGCAGCCGTGCGAGGCGGCCTGGGCCTGCGCGACCAGCGAGGCCGCGTAGTTGCCGCCGGTCTTGGCCGCTCCGGTGCCGCCCTTGACCGCGCGGACGTAGTCCTCGGAGAGCCAGACGGAGACGGGCTTGACGCCGCCGGGGAAGTACGCGCCGGCGGGCGAGGCGATGACGATGAAGAGGAACTCGTTCGCCGGGCGGACGCCGAGGCCGACCTCGGAGGCGAACATGAACGGCCGCAGGTAGAGCGAGGCCTCGCCGGAGTCCGGAACCCAGGCGCGGTCCTGCTTGATCAGCGCGTCGCAGGCCTCGATGAAGAGCTCGGTCGGCAGCTCCGGCATGGCCATGCGGCGGGCGGAGGACTGGAAGCGCGCGGCGTTGGCCTCCGGGCGGAAGGTGGCCACGGTGCCGTCGGGCTGACGGTAGGCCTTGAGGCCTTCGAAGATCGTCTGCGCGTAGTGCAGGGTCATGTTCGCCGGGTCGATCGCGAGCGGCGCGTACGGGACCAGCTCGGCGTCGTGCCAGCCGCGACCCTCGGTCCACTTGATCGTCACCATGTGGTCGGTGAAGTGGCGGCCGAAGCCGGGGCTGGCCAGGATCGCCTCGCGCTCCGCATCGGACAGCGGGTTCGAGGAGGGCTTGAGCTCGATCGTGGGCGTCGTCATGAGTGCTTGTCCTTCACCGGTTGTGTATGGCGGACCGCGCTCACGGCGTACTAGGACGTCCGAGCTTCCCCGCATTCCGCGGCCTCGCGTTCGATTATCGCGCGCGGGCAGGCTTCGGAGAAGCGGGGAGATGCGGCCCAGGGGAGATGGTGGCACCCGGGGGCCGCACAGGTGAAGCCGCCGGGTCCCATTGTGACCCGGCGGCTTCCTGAGGTGGAGCTGCCGGGTCAGCCGGCTACTCGCGCGGCGAGGGCGTCGCCGATCGCGTCGGTGGAGCGGAAGGTGCCGTCGCGCTCGGCCAGGTCGGCGGTGACCGCGTCCTCGATGCGGACGGCCTCGGCCTCGTGGCCCAGGTGGCGCAGCAGGAGGGCGACCGAGAGGATCGTCGCGGTCGGATCGGCCTTGCCGGTGCCGGCGATGTCCGGGGCCGAGCCGTGGACGGGCTCGAACATGGACGGGAAGGCGCCGGTCGGGTTGATGTTCCCAGAGGCGGCGAGGCCGATTCCGCCGGTCACCGCGGCGGCCAGGTCGGTGAGGATGTCACCGAAGAGGTTGTCAGTGACGATGACGTCGAAGCGCTCGGGCTGCGTGACGAAGAAGATCGTCGCGGCGTCGACGTGCAGGTAGTCGGTGGTGACCTCGGGGTACTCCTGGCCGACCTTGTCGAAGATGTTCTTCCACATGTGGCCCGCGTACACGAGGACGTTGTTCTTGTGGACCAGCGTCAGCTTCTTGCGGGGACGGGCGTTCGCCCGCTCGTACGCGTCACGGACGACGCGCTCGACGCCGTAAGCGGTGTTGATGCTGACCTCGGTGGCCACCTCGGCGGGGGTGCCGGTGCGCAGGCTGCCGCCGTTGCCGGTGTACGGGCCCTCGGTGCCCTCGCGGACCACGACGAAGTCGATGTCCGGACGGCCGGCGAGCGGGGTGGCCGTGTTCGGGAACAGCTTCGACGGGCGCAGGTTGATGAAGTGGTCGAAGGCGAAGCGGAGCTTCAGCAGCAGGCCGCGCTCCAGCACGCCGGACGGGACCGACGGGTCGCCGATGGCGCCGAGCAGGATCGCGTCGTGGTGCTTGAGGGCCTCGAGCTCCGCGTCCGGGAGGGTCTCACCGGTGCGGTGCCAGCGCTGGGCCCCGAGATCGTATTGCTTGGTCTCCAGCTTCACATCCTGGGGCAGGACCGCGGTAAGGACCTTGAGTCCCTGAGCCACGACTTCCTGGCCGATGCCATCACCGGGGATCACTGCGAGATTGATGCTGGTCGACATGACGGAACCGTACTCCGTGTCCCAGCCCTCGGGCATTCTGCGTCCACCATGTGGACCAAGGTGGATCGTGGCGGACACAGAATGCCCCGGGGCGTCGCAGGTCAGTGGCCGGTCGAGCCGCCGTTGTCACGGCGGTCCAGGGCTCGCTGCAGGGCGGCGGCGGCGTTCTTGCGGTCGTCGGCCGAGGCGGAGCTGTGGCGGACGCGGCGGGTGGCGGTGGAAGAGGTCATGGTGATCGACTCCTTGAGATCACGGCGTGGCGAAGCCACGGATGAGGGGTTCCTTCAAGGCGCCGGAAGAGGCGGGGAGCAGTGCGCCGCAGGGGTTGCCTGCCAGGGGCGCGCGCTCTCGACCGCCATTCGCCGGATCGGCGAGACGTTCGGCTTCTACAAAGCTAAAGCAGGTCCCGTTGTATGTCTCGGCAAATACTCGGGCTTCCTACTATCTGAGACGCAAGGCCCCTCGAAAGGCCCTGCGCCGAGGGTCCGTTTCAGCCCTTCCCGGAGCGAAATTCCCTGATCAGAGCACCTGCGGCGAGAATCGAGGCCGATTCCGCCGTAGTGACGTACCCCACCTGCCTCACCGGCCCCTCAGGGTCCAGATCGGTGATGTCCAAGGCTTCGGCGGCCTCCCTCAGGGACAGCTCCGGCATCCGCAGGATCCGGCGGGCGAGGGCGACGGCCCGCTCCCCCGCCGGGGTGGGCGCGGCCCCGCCGCGGCCGCGGTCGCAGATCGGGCCGAGGGCGACCGCCCGGCTGCCGGGTGCCCGGCGGATCATCGGCAGCGCGGACTCGGCGGCCGACGTCCGCCACCTGACGGCGGGGACCATCCGGAGGGGGCGATCGACTCGCTGCGCGAGTACGGGCGGATCGCGTGGGCCGGCGCGATCTCGACGTACAACAAGGACCGCTCGCCGGCCGCGCCCCGCAACCTGTTCGAGGTCGTACACAAGTCCCTTCGGCTGGAAGGGGTATTGGTTCGCCATCACACCAATCTCCAGGAGGAGCCGGCGGAGTTCCTGGTACCCCACCTGCGCAGCGGCCGGATCGGCACCGGCACCACCGTTATCCAGGGGTTCGACCCCACGGTGGAGGCCTTCCTGGGCATGCTCCGCGGGGACAACCTGGGCAGGATGCCGGTCCGGACCGGTGGCTGATTCCGGCGACCACCATGTTCACCGAACTCTTACCGCACGGATGTAGACCTTTGACCCGGGCGCCGCCACTCTTGCCGTCGATGTGCCAGCGGGGCACGTGAGTTGGAGGCGAGAAGCCAGTGAAACCCATCAGCCGCAGAGGTTTCGTGGGGATCGGTGCCGGGCTCGTGGCGGGCGCCACCCTGCCCGCGGTCACGTCGGCGACGGCGGCCGCGGCCGCCGCGACCGGCACCATCACCGATGTGAAGCACGTGGTGATCCTGATGCAGGAGAACCGCAGCTTCGACCACTACTTCGGCAGGCTGAAGGGCGTCCGCGGCTTCGGCGACCGCGCCGCGGGCAACATCCCGGGCGGCTGGGGCATGTTCAACCAGCCCAACTGGGGCGGCCGTCAGTACCCGTGGAAGCTCAGCTCGACCCCGCCGGCGGGCGGGGTCGACGGCGAGACGCTCGCCCAGTGCAACGGCGACCTCCCGCACAGCTGGACCTCCCAGCACGCCGCCTGGAACAAGGGCCGGATGGACAACTGGGTCCTCGGTGTCGGCAACACCCGCACCCTCGGCCACCTGGACCGCGGCGACATCCCCTTCCACTACGCCCTCGCCGACAACTACACGATCTGCGACGCCTACTTCTGCTCCACCCTCAGCGCGACGGGCCCGAACCGCACCTTCCTGTGGAGCGGCCGGATCGACGCCTCCAGCAAGGACGGCGGCGACGAATCGGGGCTGACCTGGGAGACGTACGCGGAGGCCCTCCAGCGGGCCGGGATGAGCTGGAAGGTCTACCAGAACGCGCAGGACAACTACGGGGACAACGGGCTCGCCTACTTCAAGAGGTTCACGGACGCGGCCCCCGGCAACCCGCTGTGGGACCGCGGCATGGGCTCGGTGCCCAAGGTCACCGGCTCCACCCCCGACGACATCGCGGCCGCGATACGCGCCGACGTCCTCGCGGGCACCCTGCCCCAGGTGTCCTGGGTCGTCGCCAGCGAGGCCTTCTCGGAGCACCCCTACGCCCCGCCCGGCGACGGCGCGCACTTCGTGGACCTGGTGTACCGGGCACTGGCCGCGGACCCCGAAGTCTTCGACTCCACGGTCCTCTTCCTCAACTACGACGAGAACGACGGCTTCTTCGACCACGTCCCGCCGCCGGTCGCCCCGCCCGGCACCCCCGGCGAGTACCTCGACGGCACGCCGATCGGGCTCGGCTTCCGCGTCCCGATGATCGTGATGTCCCCGTGGACCCGTGGCGGCTGGGTGAGCTCGGAGGTCTTCGACCACACCTCGGTCCTGCGCTTCATGGAGACGTGGACGGCCGCTCTCGGCACCCCCGCCACCTGCCCGAACATCAGCGCCTGGCGCCGCAGGGTGACCGGCGACCTGACCGGCGTCTTCGACTTCGCGCACCCCGTCTTCGGGGTCCCCGCGGGCCTCCCGTCGACCGCCAGGGTGATCGGGCAGTCGACCTGCGCCCCGCTCCCCAACCCGGTACCGCAGGACAACGCCCTCCCGGCACAGGAGCCCGGCACCCGCCCGGCGCGGGCCCTGCCGTACCAGGTGAACGGCAACCTGGACCGCTTCGAGTTCGGGGCGGCCGGCAAGATCCTGGCCTGGTTCTCGATGACCAACCAGGGCGCCGAGGCGAAGCGGGCGGCGCACTTCTCGATCCACCCGCACCAGCACCGGGACACGGCGGCCTGGCAGTACACGGTCGACCCGGGCACCACCGGCAGCGACTACTTCAACATCGGCCTCGGCCACGGCTCCGGCAAGTACGACATCTCGATGCACGGGCCGAACCGCTTCCTGCGCCGCTTCATCGGCGACGCGTCGAAGCCGGGCAAGGACATCGAGGTGGCGGCCCGCTTCGCGGTCGAGCCGGGCACCGGCAGGACGGCGGTCTACTTCCGGATGAAGAACTCCTCCGGCTCCCCCGTCACCTTCACCATCCGCTCCAACGCCTACCGCACGGACGGCCCGTGGACGTACGCGGTCCCGGCGAACTCCTCGCGAGAGGACTGGTTCAACGCCGTGGCCTACAGCAACGGCTGGTACGACTTCACGATCCTGGCCGACTCCGACGGCACCTGGTCGCGCCGCTACACGGGGCACATCGAATCGGGCGCGCCCAGCATCTCGGGGTCGTAGCAGGACCTAGAGGACGTCCCCGTCGCGCCAGTCGAAGTCGAGCCGCCCGGCGGGGTCCAGCCGCATCCTGCCGGGCGGCGTCCACACGTACGTGGACCCCTCCTCCTCGGGGAGCGGGACGGGGCCCTGCGGCGAGAGAGCGCCGATGCGCCCGCCCCACACCTCCCAGCCGCGGCCCAGGTACAGCGCGGCCCCGTCCTCGGAGGCCGACAGCGCCCCGAGCACGTACGCCCGCCCGATCACCTGTTCCAGCCGCGCCATCACCTTCCCGCCGAGGCCGCGGCGCCGTGCGTCGGCCCGAACGGCCACGGCCTCGACGTACCCGGTGCGCAGGGCACTCCCCCGGTGCACGACGCGCCGCATGACGACACTGCCATGTGCGACGAGCCGTCCGCCCGCGTCCCGGACCAGGGCGTGCATCCCGCCGAGGGCGTGCTCGAAGTCCTCGTCGGCGAAATCCCCGTCGAAGGCCTCGTCGAGCATGACCCGGATCTCGCGGAGCTCGGCGGCGGTCAGCTGCGAGGTGTGCGCGGTGTGCGCGGTCCGCGTGTCCATCACTTCTCCAGCCAGTCGGTGTACCAGGTCCGGAAGTCCGGGCTCTCGGGCACACAGGTCCCGAAATCCTGGTCCAGGTGCCAGACCTGACCGGCCAGCGGCCCGGCCAGGATCAGCCTCGAATACATGCCGCACCCCTGCTCGGCCAGCATGAGCGTGCCCAGGGTCAGCCCCTCGGCCTCGTCGAACCTGCGGTTCACGTCGAACGGACGGGGCGTGCGGATCGGGCAGGGCGCGGCCAGCCGGCCGGGGCGGCGGTCCTCCCGCCACTCGTCGTCCACCGCCCAGTCGTCGTCGACCCCCGCGCGCGGGGTGATCAGCGGCATCAGCCCGTACTCGGGGCCCGCCGGTCCGTCGCCGACCGTGGTGACGAACGTCCGGTACTCCTCGGGCAGCCGGATGCCGTGCTCCGCCTCGAAGGCCCGGACATCGGCCTCCGGGAGGGGCGGCCTGAGTTCGTACCGGAGGATCTTCGCGCGCAGCCGCGCCCGTACGGCCGCCGCGTCCCACATGGTCATCCTGCGAACGTACCAAGGACCGGACCGCATTGCGGACGCCGAACGCCGTACACCGGCCGCCATCGGCCGAAGCGCCTCTAGCGGTCTGGACCAATGCCTCGGCAGACTCGGCCCATGTCCCCCAACACCCAGCAGTGGACCCCGATCCACGGCCAGCCGTACCGTCCCGCGCCCTACCGGCCCGAGCGGATGCCGCAGCACGAATCCCTGGCGCGGGCCGCCGGGCTGCGGGCGCGGATGGACGAGCGGCGGACCGTACGCCACTTCTCCCCCGACCCGGTGCCCGAGCAGGTGGTCCGGGACGCCGTCGCCTGCGCGGCCACCGCCCCCTCCGGGGCGCACCAGCAGCCGTGGACCTTCGTCCTGGTCAAGGACCCGGCCAAGCGGCAGCAGATCCGCGCCGCCGCCGAGCAGGAGGAGCAGCTGTCCTACGACGGCCGGCTCGGCGACGAATGGCTCGCCGCCCTACGCCCCATCGGCACGGACGCGGTGAAGACCCACCTCACGGACGCCCCCGCGCTGATCGTGGTCTTCCAGCAGCGCTACTGGCTCGGCCCGGACGGCACCAGGCACAAGCACTACTACGTCGACGAGTCGGTCGGCATCGCGGTCGGCATGCTCCTGTCCGCCCTCCACCTGTCCGGGCTGGCGGCGCTGATCCACACCCCCAGCCCCATGCGCTTCCTCAGCCACGTCCTGGACCGCCCGGAGAACGAGAAGGCCTTCGCCGTCATCCCGGTGGGCTACCCGGCGGACGACTGCGAGGTCCCGGACCTCGTCCGCAAGTCCCTGGACCAGGTCATCGTGGAGGTCTAGGAGCGGACCGGGCCGGACCGGACCGGACCGGGCCTAGGCAGGGGAAATGGATACCGCCCCCGCTCCGGAATTGGGGGTACCGGAGCGGGGGCGGGGGTCTTGCGGGGGCGGATCAGCCCATGTGGGGGTACTGGTACTCGGTCGGCGCGACCAGCGTCTCCTTGATGGAGCGCGTCGAGGTCCAGCGCATCAGGTTCGACGCGGCGCCCGCCTTGTCGTTCGTACCCGAGGCACGGCCACCGCCGAAGGGCTGCTGGCCGACGACGGCGCCGGTCGACTTGTCGTTGATGTAGAAGTTGCCCGCCGCGAAGCGGAGCTTCTCCATCGCGTCCGCGGCCGCGTAGCGGTCGGCGGCGATGATCGAGCCGGTCAGGGCGTACGCCGAGACGGACTCCATCTGCGCCAGCATCGCGTCGAAGTCGGCGTCCTCGTAGACGTGGATCGCCAGGATCGGGCCGAAGTACTCGGTCGTGAAGACCTCGTTCTCCGGGTCGGTGCACGCGATGACGGTCGGGCGGACGAAGTAGCCCTCCGAGTCGTCGTACGTGCCACCGGCGATGATCTCGCAGGTCGGGTCGGCGATCGCACGGTCGATCGCGGCCTTGTTCTTCGCGAAGGAACGCTCGTCGATGACGGCGCCGATGAAGTGGGTCAGGTCGCGGACGTCACCCATGGAGATGCCGTCGACCTCGGCGGCGAAGGCCTCCTTGAAGCCGTCGTTCCAGATCGAGGCCGGAACGTAGCCGCGCGACGACGCCGAGCACTTCTGGCCCTGGAACTCGAAGGAACCGCGGGTCAGGGCGGTCTTCAGGACGGCGCGGTCCGCGGAGGGGTGCGCGACGACGAAGTCCTTGCCGCCGGTCTCGCCGACCAGGCGCGGGTAGGACTTGTACTTCTCGATGTTGTTGCCGACCGTCTTCCACAGGTACTGGAAGGTCTTGGTCGAGCCGGTGAAGTGGATGCCGGCCAGCTCGGGGTGGTTCAGGGCCACCTCCGACACCGCGATGCCGTCGCCGGTCACCAGGTTGATGACGCCCTTCGGCAGGCCGGCCTCCTCCAGGAGCTCCATGAGGAGGATCGCGGAGTGGGTCTGCGTCGGGGACGGCTTCCACAGGACCACGTTGCCCATGAGGGCGGGGGCGGTCGGCAGGTTGCCCGCGATGGCCGTGAAGTTGAACGGCGTGATCGCGTAGACGAAGCCCTCGAGCGGGCGGTGGTCGCTGCGGTTCCACACGCCGGCGGAGTTCGCGACCGGCTGCTCGGCCAGGATCTGGCGGGCGAAGTGGACGTTGAAGCGCCAGAAGTCGACGAGCTCGCACGGGGTGTCGATCTCCGCCTGCTGGGCGGTCTTCGACTGGCCCAGCATGGTGGAGGCGGCGAGCTTCTCGCGCCACGGGCCGGACAGCAGCTCCGCAGCGCGCAGGATGATCGCGGCGCGGTCGTCGAAGGACATCGCGCGCCAGGCCGGGGCGGCGGCCAGGGCGGCGTCGATGGCCTCCTGCGCGTCGGCCTCGGTGGCGTTGGCGTAGGTGCCGAGCACCGACTTGTGGTCGTGGGGCTGAACCACGTCGAAGCGCTCGCCGGCGCCCATCCGCTTGACGCCGTTGATCGTCATCGGAAGTTCGATCGGGTTCTCGGACAGCTGCTTGAGCTGCGCTTCGAGCCGCGTGCGCTCCGGGGTGCCGGGGGCGTACGAGTGGACCGGCTCGTTGACCGGAGCGGGGACCTGGGTCACAGCATCCATGGGGCTGGTAACTCCTTGACCTAGTTCTTGGCTAGTTCTTGGTGATCATCGAGCGGACGAAGAAGAGCAGGTTGGCGGGCTTCTCAGCGAGGCGGCGCATGAAGTAGCCGTACCAGTCCGTCCCGTAGGCGGTGTAGACGCGCATGCGGTGTCCCTCGGCGGCGAGCCGCAGGTGCTCCTCGCTGCGGATGCCGTACAGCATCTGGAACTCGTACTCGTCCAGCTTGCGCCCGGCCTTGCGGGCGAGCTCCTGGCCGATGGCGATCAGACGCGGGTCGTGCGACCCGATCATCGGGTAGCCCTCGCCGTCCATCAGGATCTTCAGGATGCGGACGTACGCCTTGTCGATCTCCGCCTTGTCCAGGTACGCGACCTCGGCGGGCTCCTTGTAGGCGCCCTTCACGATGCGGACGCGGCTGCCGGCGGCGGCCAGGCGCCGGGCGTCGGCCTCGGTGCGGAAGAGGTACGCCTGGATCACGCAGCCGGTCTGCGGGAAGTCCTTCCGCAGCTCCTCGTGGATGGCGAACATCGAGTCGAGGGTGGTGTGGTCCTCGGCGTCGAGCGTCACGGTGGTGCCGATGGCGGCGGCGGCCTCGACGACCGGGCGGACGTTGGCGAGGGCGAGCTCGTGGCCGCCCTCCAGCGCCTGGCCGAACATCGACAGCTTGACGGACATCTCGGCCTTCTCGCCGAGGCCGAGCTCCGCGAGGCGCTCGATGAGCTGGAGGTAGGCGTCCCGGGCGGCGTGGGACTGCGCCACCTCGGTGATGTCCTCGCCCACCACGTCGAGGGTGACCTCGAGGCCGGCCTGCGTGAGCTCCTCGACGATCGGGATCACCTGGTCGACGGTCTCGCCGGGGATGAACCGGTTCACCACGGGCTTGGTCACCGGGGCGGCGGAGACGATACGACGCATCTTGTCGCTGCGCGAAGCGGCGAGGATCACGGGACCCAGCACGGGGGCACCTCCAGCGGGTGGCAGAAGAAAAGCGCAAGTAAAACCACCGTGAAACCTAAGGATCGCTTTGATCCTCTGCCATCGACAGCTGTCACGCATCCGTGTCCCGGATCTCATACATCTGTCTGAAGGGTCCGTTGCGGGGTGGGAGAATGGCCGCGTGAAGGGCGATTACCAGGACCTGGTGGACGAGATCTCCGCGCTGCTCGGCGCCCCGGCGACCCTGGAGAACCGGGACTTCCGGCTGATCGCCTTCGGCGCCCACGACAGCGACGACGATCTCGCCATGGACCCGGTCCGGACCCGCTCGATCCTCACGCGGCAGTCGACGGCGGACGTCCGGTCCTGGTTCGAGGGCTTCGGCATCGCCCGCGCCACGGGGCCCGTCCGGATCCCGGCGACGCCCGACGCGGGGGTCCTCCGCGGCCGGATCTGCCTTCCGGTGCGGTACCGGGGCATCGTCCAGGGCTACGTATGGCTCCTGGACCAGGAGCCCGGCACGCCCGGGCCCGAACCGGCGGCCCTGGACGCGGCCATGGAGGTGGCCGAGCGGATCGGGGTGCTGCTCGCCGAGGAGGCGAAGGCGGGGGCCGACCTGTCGCGGGAGTTCCTGGCGGTGCTCACGGCCGGACGGGGCTGGCAGCAGGACATGGCGGTGGCGGCGCTGCGGGTCGCCCTCGGCCCGGGCGGGGACGGCCCGCACGCGGCGGTCTGCGTCACGCCCTGGCCCGGGGAGGCTCCGGCGTCGGTACCCGGCGCGGCGGCGGTGTGCGTCGTACCGCGGCGGGCCGCGGGCGAGCCCGGCGGCGGCGGTACCCGGCCCGGGTCCGGGCCCGGGGACGGCACGGCCCTGGCGGTCCTGCTCCGGCTGCGCTCGACGGACGCGCTGACCCCGGCCCTGGCGGCGGTGACCAGGCTGCTCCCGCGCGCGGCGGACCCGGCCTCGGCGGGCGGCGCGGACACCGCCCCGCGCGTGACGGCGGGCGTCGCCGATCCCGTACGGGGCCTCGCGGACCTGCCCGCCGCCTGGGAACAGGCCGTCGCCGCCGCGCGGGCGGCGGTGGCCCAGCCCCGGCTCGGCCCGGTCGCCCAGTGGTCGGCGATCGGCCCGTACCGGCTGCTGGCGACCCTCACCTCCGACCCGGTGGACGATCCCGCGGCCCGCACCCTGCTCACTCCGGCCCATCGCGAACTCGCCCGTACCGCCGAGGTGTTCCTGGACTGCGCCGGACAGGCGGGCCGCGCGGCGGCGGCCCTGGGCATCCACCGCCAGACGCTCTACTACCGCCTCGGCCGGGTGGAGCAGCTGACCGGCCTCGACCTGGACGAGGGCGAGGACCGCCTGCTGCTCCACATGGCCCTCAAGGCCTCCCGGCTGACCTAGGGACTGTCCGGGGGCGGCAACGGGGTTCGGTCGGCGGTCAGTTGTCCCCGGTCTGTTCCAGCGCCCCGCCCGTCGTGGCGTCGACGACGATCCGGCCCCCCACCGGCCGGCTCAGCGCGACCTGGACGGTCTGCACGCGCAGCATCGCGTCACAGGCCACCACCCCCGGCCCTGGCGCGCCGGACAGGATCCGCCCGGCCAGTACCACCGTGCCGGCGCTCTCCAGCACGTCCACGGCCACGCCGGCGTCACAACTTCCGTGGCTCGCGGACACTCTGAGGGTCGTCGCCTCCGGGGCTGACCGGTGGCCGAACAGCCGGGCCGTGGTGCCGTCGGGATCGTCCACGGGCACGATCGGGGGTGTCACGGCCTCCTGCGGTGCCACGGCGATGCGGGCGAGCGGGGTGTCGTACCCCTCCACCGTGAACAGCCACGCGGGCACCCGGGCCGGGCCGCGGCTGGTGCGCACGGTCGTCCCGCCGAAGCGGACGGCCGTGACCGCCAGTGCCTGGTCGCGGTCAGGGGCCCGGTCGGGGACCCGGTCGATCTCGCCGTACGCCTGCGCAGCGGTCCGCAGCGGCAGGGTGAGCGTGCTGCCGTCGGGCCACTGGACCGCGGTGGCCGGCGGGAGCGCGTCGGGCAGCCCGGTGCGCAGGACGAAGTTCCCCGCCGCGTGGGCGGCCTTGTCCTCGCCGGAGCGGAAACCGCCCGGCGGTTGCCAGTCCTGGGGGTCCAGGGGGTGGAAGCCCTCGCGCCACCGCCTGACGACCGCCGAGTCCTCCCAGGCCGCGGCCACCTGCTCCATGCGCGTACGGGTGTCCGGCGGGGCACAGTGGACGATGCCCCGGCCCGGCTGCGGCCCGGGCGCACCGCATCCGGCGGTCAGGGCCGCCACCGCCAGGCCGCACAGCACGGCGCCCACTCGCGCTCGCGCTCGCGCTCGTGCCCGCACTCCCACTGTCGCTCGCACCACGGTGACTCCCCCTCGTCCAGGGCCGATTCGGGGCTGGGACGGGGAGCGGCCGACGGTGGTTCCGGCTCCGGTTATCCGTGGGACCGGGTCATCGCCTCGGCGGCCCGGCGCATCCCCTCGGTGAACTCCTCGGCGGTGGCCGCCGACTCCGGATCGAAGAGCCACTGGATCATCAGGCCGTTGAGCAGCGCCTGGTAGAAGCTGCCCAGGGTGCGGACGTCCCGTTCGTCGAGCCGGTCCTCCGGGGTGCCGGTGAGCATCGAGATCAACCCGCGGCGCCCCTCGGCCTGCGAGGCCGCGAGCATCGACCGCAGCTCCGGCCGCTCGTCACGGCCGAGCGCCACCTCCAGGCTGGCCGCCCACACCGGACCCGACTTCTCGTGCTGCGCCAGCACGCCCTCCCACAGCGCGCGGAAGCGCTCCAGCGAGCCGCCCTCGCCCTCGAGGCCGTCCTGGAAGCCCGCGCCCCACTCCTCGATCAGACCGATGAAGGCCTGGGCGAGCAGGGCGTCCTTCGAGCCGTAGTGGTACCCGATGGAGGCCAGGTTGGCCCCCGAGGCGCTGACGATGTCGCGCGCGGTGGTGCGCACGAACCCCTTCTCGACCAGGCACTTCTTGGCGCCTTCGAGCAGATCTTCGCGATGTCCCATGACCGAACGGTAGCAAGACAACCGTCCCAGACAACAGTTTCATACATCCGTCATAGACAAGCGTTTAATACGTCTGTACATTTCTGCTCATGACAACTCCCGCCGCCACAGCGCGACGTGCCGGCCGCCGCGAATGGACAGCCTTCTGCGTCCTCCTGCTGCCGCTGCTCCTGGTCTCGATGGACGTCTCCGTCCTCTACTTCGCCGTCCCGGCCATCACCGAACAGCTGGACCCGAGCTCCACCCAGCAGCTCTGGATCTTCGACAGCTACGCCTTCGCCCTCTCCGGCCTGCTCATCACGATGGGCTCGCTCGGCGACCGGATCGGGCGCCGCAAGCTGCTCCTGATCGGCGCGAGCGCCTTCGGCCTCGCCTCGATCGGCGCCGGCTTCGCCACCAGCGCCGAGATGCTGATCGTGGCCCGTGTCCTGCTCGGCATCGGCGGCGCGACCCTGATGCCGTCCACGCTGGCCCTCGTACGGAACCTCTTCCAGGACGACCGCCAGCGCGGGCAGGCCATCGCCATCTGGTCCGGGGCCATGACCGGCGGCATCGCCCTCGGCTCGGTGCTCAGCGGAGTGATGCTGAACCACTGGTACTGGGGCTCCGTCTTCCTCATCAACGTGCCCGCGATGCTCCTCCTGCTGATCCTGGTCCCGGTCCTGGTACCGGAGTTCAAGGACCCCGCCCCCGGCCGCTTCGACCTGCTGGGCGTGCCGTTGTCCATGGCGGCCGTGCTGCCGGTCGTCTACGGGCTCAAGGAGATCGCCGCCGAGGGCTTCGAGCCCGCGTACGTGGGCTGCATCGCCGTAGGCCTGGCCTTCGGACACCTCTTCGTCCGCCGCCAGCGCACCCGTGACGACGCCATGGTGAGCCGGGAACTGTTCCGGGGCCGCGGTTTCGGGGCGGGCATCGGCCTGAACACCGTCGCCGCGTTCGCCATGATGGGCTCGGCCTACTTCACCACCCAGTACCTCCAGTCGGTGCTCGGCATGGGCACCCTGGAAGCCGCCCTGTGGAGCCTCGCGCCCTCGGTGGTGATCGGCGCCGCCGCGCCGGTCGGCGCGGCCCTGGCGCTGAAGACGGACCGGGCCCATGTCATCGCCGGCGGGTTCGTCCTCGCCGCAGCCGGGTTCGCCCTGCTCGGGCTGGTCGGGACGGACTCCCTGTGGCTGCTCCTGGTCGGTGCCGGGCTGCTGGCCTCGGGCATCGTCACCGTGATGTCCCTGGTGTCCGACCTGGCCCTGTCCTCGGCCCCCGCCGAGAAGGCCGGGACCGCCGCCTCGCTGCTGGAGACCGGCCAGGAGTTCGGCGGGGCGCTCGGGATGGCCCTGCTGGGGAGCCTGGGCACCACCGTGTACCGCAGCGACCTTACGGATTCCGAGCCCGCGGTGCGGGAGACCCTGGGCGGGGCCGTCGCCACCGCCCACCAGGTGGGCGGCGCCGCGGGCGAGCAGGTACTGGCCCTGGCCCGGGAGGCCTTCGTCCACGGCATGCAGTACGCGGCCTGGGGCGGTACGGCGCTGCTGCTCGGGGCGGCCGTGCTCGCCGCGACTCTGATGCGCGGGATCGAAGCTCCCGCCCCGCCCGCGGCGGAGCCGGCCGCGGGCGACGGAGCCCGCGTCCACGAGGCGACGTACAACTGAACGGTCCTGTGCGGCACGGGGCCGCGGGAATGCGGAAGGGCCCGGGGGCGTCCCCCGGGCCCTTCCTTCACGTCACTGCCCCGAAGGACTCAGGCGAGGCTGACCGTGCGCGCCGAGACGGCGCCGATCTCGGAGGCGATGTCCGCGAGGACGTTCGCCGGTACCGCGGCGTCGACGGTGAGGACGGCGAGCGCCTCGCCGTGCGCCTCGGCACGGGCGACCTGCATGCCCGCGATGTTCAGACCGCCCTCGCCGAGCACGCGGCCGACGGTGCCGACCACGCCGGGGCGGTCGGTGTAGCGCAGGACGACCATGTGGTCGGCGAGCGACAGGTCCACGTCGTACTCGCCGACGCCAACGATCTTCTGAAGGTGCTTCGGGCCCGCGAGCGTGCCGGAGACCGAGACTTCCTGACCGTCCGACAGGGTGCCGCGCACGGTCACCACGTTGCGGTGGTCCGGGGACTCCGAGCTGGTGGTCAGGCGGACTTCGACGCCACGCTCCTGCGCGAACAGCGGGGCGTTGACGTAGGAGACGGTCTCGTCGACGACGTCCTCGAAGACACCCTTGAGGGCGGAGAGTTCCAGCACCTTGACGTCGTGCTGGGTGATCTCGCCGCAGACCTCGACGTCGAGGCGGACCGCGACCTCGCCCGCGAGGGCGGTGAAGATGCGGCCGAGCTTCTCGGCGAGCGGCAGGCCCGGACGTACGTCCTCGGCGATGACGCCGCCCTGGACGTTGACCGCGTCGGGCACGAGCTCACCGGCGAGTGCGAGTCGCACCGACTTGGCGACCGAGACACCGGCCTTCTCCTGGGCCTCGTCCGTGGACGCGCCGAGGTGCGGGGTGCAGACGACCTGGTCGAGCTCGAAGAGCGGGGAGTCCGTGCAGGGCTCCTTCGCGTACACGTCGAGACCGGCGCCGGCGACGCGGCCCTCCTTGATGGCCGTGTACAGCGCAGCCTCGTCCACGATCCCGCCGCGGGCGGCGTTGACGATGCGGACGGACGGCTTCACCTTGTGCAGGGCCTCGTCCCCGATGAGACCGAGGGTCTCGGGGGTCTTGGGCAGGTGCACGGTGATGAAGTCGGCGACCTCCAGCAGCTCGTCCAGCGCCAGCATCTTGACGCCCATCTGGGCGGCGCGCGCGGGCTGTACGTAGGGGTCGTACGCGACGATCTTCATGCCGAAGGCCGACATCCGCTGCGCGACGAGGACGCCGATGCGGCCGAGGCCGACGACACCGAGGGTCTTCTCGCTGAGCTCGACACCCGTGTACTTGTTCCGCTTCCACTCACCGTTCTTCAGGGCGGTGTTGGCCTGCGGGATGTTGCGGGCAGTGGCGACGAGCAGGCCGCAGGCGAGCTCGGCCGCGGTCACGATGTTCGAGGTCGGGGCGTTGACGACCATCACGCCGGCCTTGGTGGCGGCGGAGACGTCCACGTTGTCCAGGCCGACACCGGCGCGCGCGACGACCCGCAGCTTCTTGGCCGCGGCGATGGCCTCGGCGTCGACCTTGGTGGCGGAGCGAACGAGGATCGCGTCGGCATCGACGATCGCGGGCAGCAGCTCGGCGCGGTCGGCGCCGTTGCAGTGCCGGATCTCGAAGTCCGGTCCGAGCGCCTCCACGGTGGCGGGCGACAGCTCTTCGGCGATGAGTACGACAGGTTTCGAGCTCACGTGGGTCCTCACAAGTCCAGTGCGGACGGCCGTCCCGACGGCCGCAGGCGGTGGAGGGGGTAGCCGCGTGGAAGACGCACGACACTGTGGGCCTGACGCGTATGTGTTGAGCAGTGTAGTGGCGCCGACGGGCCGGCTTTCCGCCTGTACGGAAGGATCACCCGTCCGTGGTTGGCCGAGGTGGACAACCCGGGCCCGTGAGGGCCGGATTCCCGGGCCCCGGTACCCCGTCCGTCCGGACGGCCGCGGCCCTCCGGTGATGCGCGGTGGGGCCGGGACCTCAGGTGTCCCGGCCCCACTGTCACCCGATCAGCTCTCGTCGCTGTCGACCCAGCTCATCAGCTTGCGCAGCTTCTTGCCGGTGGTCTCCAGCAGGTGCGCCTCGTCGGCCTTCTTGTACTCGTTGTACTTCGGCAGACCGGCCTTGTACTCGGCCATCCAGGTGTTGGCGAACTCTCCGCTCTGGATCTCCGCGAGGACCTTCTTCATCTCGGCCTTGGTGGCGTCGGTGATGACGCGGGGGCCGGTGATGTAGTCGCCCCACTCGGCGGTCTCGGAGACGGACCAGCGCATCTTCTCCAGGCCGCCCTCGTACATGAGGTCCACGATGAGCTTCAGCTCGTGCAGGCACTCGAAGTACGCGATCTCCGGCTGGTAGCCGGCCTCGGTCAGGGTCTCGAAACCGGCCTTGACCAGCGCGGAGGCGCCACCGCAGAGGACGGCCTGCTCACCGAACAGGTCGGTCTCGGTCTCCTCGGTGAAGGTGGTCTTGATGACGCCGGCGCGGGTGCCGCCGATGCCGGCCGCGTACGAGAGCGCGAGCGCGAAGGCGGAACCGGTGAAGTCCTGCTCGACGGCGGCGATGCAGGGCACGCCGCGGCCTTCCTCGTACTGACGGCGGACCAGGTGGCCCGGGCCCTTCGGGGCGACCAGGGCGACGTCCACGTTGGCCGGGGGCTTGATGAAGCCGTAGCGGACGTTGAAGCCGTGGCCGAAGAAGAGCGCGTCGCCCTCCTCGAGGTGCTCCTTGATGGACTCCTCGTAGATCTCGGCCTGCAGCGGGTCCGGCGTGAGGATCATGATGACGTTCGCCCAGGCGGCGGCTTCGGCCACGGGGACGACCTTCAGACCCTGCTCCTCGGCCTTGGCCTTGGACTTCGAGCCCTCCTTCAGACCGACGACGACGTCGACGCCGGAGTCACGGAGCGACAGCGCGTGGGCGTGGCCCTGGCTGCCGTAACCGATGACCGCGACCTTGCGGCCCTGGATGATGGACAGGTCGGCGTCGTTCTCGTAGAACAGCTCGGCCACTGGGATATCTCCTTGGTGCGCTGGTGTTGCTCCCACCGTACGGCGGGGAACGGAATCTGAGTTTCTCGGTCTCGCTATGCGAGCAGAGCGTGTCTGACCCGGCCGACGTGTCCGCCGGGCCGGGCCGGCGGGTCAGGCGCTGCGGTCGAGCGCGCGCAGACTGCGGTCCGTGATGGACCGGCCGCCACGCCCTATGGCGATCGTTCCGGACTGGACGAGCTCCTTGATGCCGAAGGGCTCCAGCATCTTGAGCATCGCGCCGAGCTTGTCGGAGCCGCCGGTGGCCTCGATGGTGACGGCCTCCGGGGAGACGTCGACCGTCTTGGCGCGGAACAGCTGGACGATCTCGACGATCTGCGAGCGGGTCTCGTTGTCGGCGCGGACCTTCACCAGGACGAGCTCGCGCTCGATGGCGTTGTGGGACTCCAGCTCGACGATCTTGAGCACGTTGACCAGCTTGTTGAGCTGCTTGGTCACCTGCTCCAGCGGGAGGTCCTCGACGTTGACGACGATGGTGATGCGGGAGATGTCGGGGTGCTCCGTGACGCCGACCGCGAGGGAGTCGATGTTGAACCCGCGGCGGGAGAACAGCGCGGCGATCCTGGCGAGGATGCCGGGCGTGTTCTCGACCAGGACGGAGAGCGTGTGCTTGGACATGTGAGGCGTTCTCTCTCTCGGCTCTCTCGGCTCAGTCGTCTTCGTTGTCGCCGAAGTCGGGACGGACGCCCCGGGCTGCCATGACCTCGTCGTTGGAGGTGCCGGCGGCGACCATCGGCCAGACCATGGCGTCCTCGTGGACGATGAAGTCGATCACGACGGTGCGGTCGTTGATCGCGTTGGCCTCGGCGATTACCTTGTCCAGGTCGGCCGGGTCCTCGCAGCGCAGCGCCACGCAGCCCATGGCCTCCGACAGCTTGACGAAGTCCGGGACGCGCGTGCCCTTGCGGGGCGCGATGGACTCGCCGAGCTGGGAGCCGACCGTGTCGTGACCGGTCTCGTCGGCGTGCAGAACGGTGTTGGAGTACCGCTGGTTGTAGAACAGGGTCTGCCACTGGCGGACCATGCCCAGCGCGCCGTTGTTGATGATCGCGACCTTGATCGGGATGTTGTTCAGGGCGCAGGTGACCAGTTCCTGATTGGTCATCTGGAAGCAGCCGTCGCCGTCGATCGCCCAGACCGTGCGCTCGGGCATACCGACCTTGGCGCCCATCGCGGCGGGGACTGCGTAGCCCATGGTTCCGGCGCCGCCGGAGTTCAGCCAGGTGCGCGGCTCCTCGTACTTGACGAAGTGCGAGGCCCACATCTGGTGCTGGCCGACGCCCGCCGCGAAGATCGTGCTCTTCGGGGCGAGCGCGCCGATCCGCTCGATGACCTGCTGGGGCGAGAGGCTGCCGTCGGCGGGCAGGTCGTAGCCCAGCGGGTAGGTGTCGCGCCAGCGGCTGAGGTCGTTCCACCAGGCGGTGTAGTCGCCTGCGTTGCCCTCGGTGTGCTCGGCCTGGACGGCCTGGATCAGGTCGGCGATGACCTCGCGGGCGTCACCGACGATCGGGACGTCGACCGCGCGGTTCTTGCCGATCTCGGCCGGGTCGATGTCCGCGTGGATGATCTTGGCGAAGGGGGCGAAGCTGTCCAGCTTGCCGGTGACGCGGTCGTCGAAGCGGGTGCCGAGGGCGATCAGCAGGTCCGACTTCTGCAGCGCGGTGACGCCGGTGACGCTGCCGTGCATGCCCGGCATGCCGACGTGCAGCGGGTGGCTGTCGGGGAAGGAGCCCAGCGCCATCAGGGTGGTGCAGACGGGGACGCCGGTCAGCTCGGCGAGGACCTTCAGCTCGGCGGTCGCGCCGGACTTCATCACGCCGCCGCCGACGTACAGAACCGGGCGCTTGGCCTGGCAGATGAGCTTGGCAGCCTCGCGGATCTGCTTGGCGTGCGGCTTGGTGACCGGCCGGTAACCGGGGAGGTCCTGGGCGGGCGGCCACGAGAAGGTGGTCTTCGCCTGCAGGGCGTCCTTGGCGATGTCGACCAGGACCGGGCCGGGACGGCCGGTGGCCGCGATGTGGAAGGCCTCCGCGATCGTCCGCGGGATGTCCTCGGCCTTGGTGACCAGGAAGTTGTGCTTGGTGATCGGCATCGTGATGCCGACGATGTCCGCCTCCTGGAAGGCGTCGGTGCCGATCGCCTTGGAGGAGACCTGACCGGTGATCGCGACGAGCGGGACCGAGTCCATGTGCGCGTCGGCGATCGGGGTGACGAGGTTGGTGGCGCCCGGGCCGGAGGTGGCCATACAGACGCCGACCTTGCCGGTGGCCTGCGCGTAGCCGGTGGCGGCGTGACCGGCCCCCTGCTCGTGGCGGACCAGGATGTGACGGACCTTCTTCGAGTCCATCATCGGGTCGTACGCGGGAAGGATGGCGCCGCCCGGAATTCCGAAAACGGTGTCGCACCCCACCTCTTCGAGAGAGCGGATGAGGGACTGCGCACCCGTGACGTGCTCAACTGCGGCGGACTGCTGTCCGCCGGAACGGGGCCGCGGCTGCGGATGGTGGGCCCCGGTGGCCTGCTCGGTCATCGGCATTCTCTTCTCGAAGCTGAGGGTTTTACGCGGATTCGACTCTGTGCCAGTGCAACAAAAAACCCCTCGTGCCAGGAGGCAAGCGAGGGGAGCGCGTCGGGTGTGTTGAGCGGGGACATGCAGGTCCCAGCTTCAGCCGACGCGCTTTCCAAGTACGAGAATTCGGGTGCGCATGGCATTGACCCTCCCTCTGGCGGGAGGGTGATGTCAAGTAGGTGGGACGGGCGTCTCATTATGTGAGCCTCTGCGGATGGCCATCGAGCCCCCGGGGGAACCTCCGGCCAGTGCTGGCTGGGCTGCTCCGCCCGGTACTGGGAACGTACCGCGCACCAGCGCACGCCGCAGCCTGTACTCGTCGAGCGGGCCGGAAAAAGCCATTCCCTGGCCGTGTGTGCACCCCATCGCGCGCAGCGCCAGGACCTGCTCGGGCAGGTCCACGCCGTCGGCCACGGAGCGCATGCCCAGGTCGTTTGCGATCCGCAAGAGACCGGCGGTGATCTTGTGCAGCCGGGCGGACTCGACCACGCCCTCCACCAGCCCGCGGTCCAGCTTGAGCATGTCCACGGGGAGGCGGCGCAGGGCACTGATGGCCGCGTAGCCGCTTCCGAAGCCGTCCAGGGAGATACCCACCCCGAGCCGGTGCAGAGCTGTCAGGCGGCGCTCCAGGTCATCGAAGGGCACTCTGGGGTCGGATACGGCGAGCTCCAGCACCAGGGCGCCGGAGGGCAGGCCGTGCCGGGTCAGCAGCGCCTCCACGGAGCCGAGCGGCATGGACCGGTCCAGCAGCCGCTGCGCGGTCATCCGCACGGCCACCGGTACGCCGTGGCCGGCCCGGTGCCGGTCGGCGGCCTGCTCCACGGCCTCCTCCAGCAGCCAGCGCCCGAGCTCGGCGGTGCGCGAGGCGTCCTGGCCGGCGGAGCCGGGGCCGCCGGCACTGCCCTCGCTGTACTCGGCGACCCGCAGGAACTCCGCCGGGGTGAAGAGGATCCCCTGGGCGGAGCGCCAGCGGGCCTGCGCGGCGACGGCCGACACCTCGCCGGTGGCCAGCGAGACCACGGGCTGATGCAGCAGGGCGAACTCGCCCTCGTGCAGCGCGGTCCGCAGTTTGCCCGCCAGCTCGGCCTTGCGCACCACCTCGGCCTGCATCTGGGGGGCGTACATCTCGACGCGGTCCTTGCCGCCCGCCTTGGCCCGGTACATGGCGAGATCCGCGTTGCGCATCAGGTCCGAAGGGGTGATGCCGGGGTCGGCGAAGGCCGCTCCGATGCTCGCGGCGACGCGCACCTCGCTGCCGCCGATCCGGTACGGCTGGGAGAGGGTGGTGCGCAGCCGGTCGGCGATCTCCCGCACCTGGTACTCGCGGGCACTGGCATCGCGGTTTCCGTCGCCGAGGATCAGCGCGGCGAACTCGTCACCGCCGAGGCGGGCCGCGGTGTCCCCGGCCCGGACCGAGTCCTGGAGCCTGCGCGCGGCCTCGACAAGCAGCTCGTCACCGGCCTGGTGGCCGATGGTGTCGTTGACCGCCTTGAAGCCGTCGAGGTCGATGAAGAGCACGGCGGTGCTGCGGTCGCCCG
Source organism: Streptomyces sp. NBC_00029 (assembly GCF_045160505.1). NCBI lineage: Bacteria > Bacillati > Actinomycetota > Actinomycetes > Kitasatosporales > Streptomycetaceae > Streptomyces > Streptomyces sp. NBC_00029. The sequence continues at coordinate 6,211,029 of NZ_CP108292.1, read as the reverse complement.
CGCGCCGGCCGGTCAGGGCCTGCCGGACGCGCCGGGTGAACAGGGCCCGGTTGGGCAGGTCGGTCAGCGGGTCGTGTTCGGCACTGTGCTGGAGCTGGGCCTGGAGCCGGACCCGCTCGGTGACGTCCCGGCTGTTGAGGATGAGTCCGCCCTGGTGGCGGTTGACCGTGGACTCCACGTTCAGCCACTCGCCGTCGCCGGACTTGAAGCGGCACTCGATGCGGGTGGTGGGCTCCTCGGCCGGCGGTGCGGCGAGGAAGCGGCGCACCTCGTGGACCACCCGGCCGAGGTCGTCGGGGTGGATCAGGGTGGCGAGTTCGGAGCCGACCAGCTCCTCCGCCTCGCGGCCGTAGACCCCGGCGGCGGCGGGGCTGACGTAGCGCAGGGTCCCGGTGGGGGCGGCGATCATGATGACGTCGCTGGAACCCTGGACCAGGGAGCGGAAGTGGTTCTCCTTCTGGGCCAGTTCCTGGGTCAGCGCGATGTTGTCGAGGAGCATGATGCCCTGCCGGATGACGAGCGCGAGTACGACCGTGCAGCCGGTGAAGACGACCATCCGGTCCACCTTCCGGCCGTCCACGACGTTGTACAGGATGCCGAGGGTGCACACGGCGGCCGCGAGGTACGGGGTGAGGGCGGGCAGCGAGCCGGTGATCGGGCGGCTGTGGGACCGGTCCGGGCGCGGGCGCCCGGCCGGCTCCGGGGGCGGGTGGATGCGCCGGGCGCCCCAGGGCGCGTACGCGAGCAGCAGCGAGCCGGCGAACCAGCCGGCGTCGAGCAGTTGTCCGGACTGGTACTCGGCGCTGAGCAGGGGCGAGGTGAACAGGGCGTCGCTGAGCACGGTCAGGGCCAGCGCCGCGATGGCGGTGTTGACGGCGGAGCGGTTGGTCTCGCTGCGCCGGAAGTGCAGGACCAGGACCATCGATACGAGCGCGATGTCCAGGAGCGGGTAGGCGAGGGAGAGCGCGGCGCGCGGGACGCTGCCGGGGGCGCCGGACTGTGCGGTCCGCGCGGCGTGGGCGAGGGCGAGGCTCCAGGAGAGGGTGAGCAGGGAGCCGCCGATGAGCCAGGAGTCGAGTCCCAGGCACACCCAGCCGGCGCGGGTGACCGGACGTTTGGCGAGGACGAGCAGGCCCACGATGGCGGGCGGGGCGAAGCAGAGGAAGGCGAAGTCGGCGAGCGAGGGTTTGGGCACCTCCTCACCGAGGACCACCTCGTACCAGCCCCAGACCGCGTTGCCGCAGGCGCCCATGAGGGAGGAGAAGGCGAAGAGCAGCCAGGCGGGGCGTTCACGGCTGTCGATCGCCCTGGCGTACGAGTAGCAGGAGACGGCGGCGAGCAGTCCGGCCGCGCTGAGCCCGAAGTCGCCCATGATCTCGGCGACTTCCTCCGAACCCCAGTTGAGGGCGGCGCCGACGGCATACCCGCCGCTGACCACCGCGAGGAGCAGCTGCATCGCCAGGCCCTTGCCTCCGCCCGAGACGGACGGACGGTTCAGGAGAGCCGCCCCCGGGGTACTCACCGGTCCCCCTCGCCGGCTGGTTCCGGTGCAGCCCAGTCCCGGCAGCGTCGCCTTCGGCGGCTGTGCCGCATCGGATCCTTCGTCCATTGGCCGTACATCGCCCGTCGCCCCCCAAAGTGTCCGACACTCCCCAGCGCCAGACGTTCGTGGCGCAGCCCCTTCTTCCGGACGATACACCACTTTCGTCACTCAGGGACATAGTCCCTCTACTCTCCGTTACCGCGCGGGGAGTTGCACACACCCTAAGCATTCGGGTGACAGCGGAGCGTGCACAGCACGCCTCACTCGGTGATCAACACCGTGTGCTCCACGGGCTCTCCGGCTGCGAACCGGGTGAGCTGGCGGGCCAGCAGACGTTTGGCCCTCGGCTCGAACGCCGAGCTGCTGCCGCCGACATGAGGCGTGATCAGGACATTCGGAGCATGCCAGAGAGGGTGGCCCGCGGGCAGCGGTTCCGGGTCGGTGACGTCGAGTGCCGCCCGCAGCCGGCCCGACTCCACCTCCGCCAGAAGGGACTTGGTGTCGACGACGGGGCCGCGCGAGACGTTCACCAGCAGGGCGCCGTCCTTCATCCGGCCGAGGAAGTCGGCACCGGCCAGGCCCCGGGTGGCGTCGGTCAGCGGTGTCACGAGGATCACCACGTCGGCCTGCGGCAGGAGCCCGGGCAGGTCGGCGAGGGCGTGCACGGGGCCGCGGGCGGTGGTCCGCGCCGTCCGCGCCACGCGTGCGACCGGCCCGCATTCGAAGGCCACGAGCCGGTCCTCGATTGCGGAGCCGATGGATCCGTAGCCGATGATCAGAACCGACTTGTCGGCAAGGGCGTCGTAGAACCCGGAGCGCCATTCCTCGCGGTCCTGGCCACGGACCATGCCGGGAATGCCGCGCAGGGAGGCGAGGGTCAGCGCGAGGGCGAGCTCGGCGGTGCTGGCCGTGTGGACCCCGACGGCGTTGCACAGCCGTACGCCGGGTCGCAGGTCGCCGAGGCCGCCCAGTACGTGGTCGATTCCGGCGGTCAGGGTCTGGACGACCCGGACCGCGGGCATCGCCGCAAGCGGGCGCACGGTCACCTCGGGGGACTTCATGTAGGGCGTCACGTAGAAGACGCAGTCTGCCGGATCGGCCGGGAAGGCGTCCTCGCCGTCCCAGAGGCGGTACCGGAAGGAGTCGGGAAGGCCCTCGATCTCCTCGGCGGGGAACGGGAGCCAGACATCCGGGGTCATTGCAGTCATGATCACGAGGCTATGCCAAGGCATCCGGATCAAGCCGTTAGTTTGATGGCCGGAGCCGGAGGGGGACGCAGGGGTGGAGCGCAGGTCGATCGGGGCGGGGGCACTGAGCGTGGGCGCCATCGGCCTCGGCTGTATGCCGATGAGCTGGGCGTACGCACCCTCGCGGCGGCGGGGGCAGGAGTCCGTGGCCGCCGTGCACACGGCACTGGACCTGGGGTCGAACCTGCTGGACACGGCCGACGTGTACGGGCCGTACACCAATGAGCTGCTGCTCGGGCGGGTGCTGCGGGAACGGCGGTCCGAGGCGTTCGTCTCGGCCAAGGTGGGCCTGCGGGCGGGCGACCAGCACGTGGTCGCGGACGGCCGGCCCGGCTACCTGCGGCGGGCCTGCGACGCATCGCTGCGGCGGCTGCGGACCGAGGTCATAGACCTCTACCAGCTGCACCGGGTGGACCCGGACGTCCCCGTGGAGGAGACCTGGGGCGCCATGGCGGAGCTGGTGGGCGCGGGCAAGGTGCGGGCGCTCGGCTTCTGCGCACTGGGCGCCGGGGCCGGGCCGGGGGCGGGGCGGAGCAGGGACCGGGGGTACCGGACGACCCTGCGGCACCTGGAGCGGCTGCAGCAGGTGTTCCCGGTGAGCGCGGTGCAGGCGGAGCTGTCGGTGTGGTCGCCGGAGGCGGCGTGGCAGCTGCTGCCGTGGTGCGCGGCGCGCGGGGTGGGGTTCCTGGCGGCGATGCCGCTGGGCAGCGGGTTCCTCACGGGGACCCTCACGCCGGGTGAGGGCTTCGAGCCGCAGGACGTGCGGGCCCGGCACCCGTGGTTCACGGCGGAGGCGATGGCCTCGAACCAGGTGCTGCTGGCGGGGCTGCGGCGGGTGGCGCGGCGGCACGGTCCCGAGGTCACGGTCGCGCAGGTGGCGCTGGCGTGGGTGCTGGCGCAAGGGCCCCAGGTGGTGCCGGTGCCGGGGGCCGACCGGGCGTCCTGGGCGGCGGAGAACGCGCGGGCGGCGGAGGTCAGGCTCTCTGCCGGGGACCTGGCAGAGATCGCGGCCCTCCCGGTCGAGGTGGGAGCCTGGGACTGACCCGGGCCGGGGCCGGATCGGGGCCGGATCGGGGCCGGATCGGGGCCCGGGTTCCGGCGCCGATGCGGGCGGCCGGGGCCGAACCACATCCACTCGATCGAGTGTACGAGTGGCGGAACTTCGCGAACTGCCGGAGCTGTTGAGACAGATGGAAGGCAGGATCGGAGGACCGGAAGGGAGCAGGGCGATGCGATACGGAAGTTCTCCCGGGCAGACGGAGTCCGAGGGCGCGGGCGGGCGGCGCCGGGGTGTGCTGGCGGCGCTCGCGCTGGCCGGCTGCGGCGCCCTGCTGGCGGCGGGCTGCTCACCGGAGGGCGCCCCGGGTGCGGGGCCGGGCGGCTCACCACCGGGCACGGCCGCGGCCGGATCCAAGTCACCCGGCCCGTCGGGGAGACCGTCCGCCTCGCCCGAGGCCACGGGTCCGCCGGCGAAGGGGGCGGTGACGGTGACCGGCGAGGTCGCCAAGGGCCTGGAGTCGCCGTGGGGCGTGGCCCCGCTGCCCGACGGGGACCTGCTGGTCGCCTCGCGGGACAAGGGGACGATCAGCAGGGTCGCGGCGGGCTCCGGCGCGGTGACGCAGATCGGCAAGGTGCCGGGGGTGGCTCCTGGCGGCGAGGGCGGGCTGATGGGCCTCGCGCTGTCGCCCGCGTTCGCTTCGGACCGGCTGGTGTATGTGTACTTCACGACCGAGTCCGACAACCGCATCGCCCGGCTGCGTTATGACGAGCAGAGGCCTGCCGGGCAGCAACTGGGCGCGCCGGACACGGTGTTCCGGGGCATTCCCAAGGGTCGCATCCACAACGGCGGCCGGATCGCCTTCGGCCCGGACAAGATGCTCTACGCGGGGACGGGCGAGACCGGTGACACGGGGCTCGCGCAGGACAAGAAGTCGCTGGGCGGCAAGATCCTGCGGATGACCCCGGACGGAGATCCGGTGCACGGCAACCCGGAGGCGGACTCCGTCGTCTACTCCTACGGGCACCGCAATGTGCAGGGCCTCGCCTGGGACAAGGACAAGCGTCTGTGGGCGGCCGAGTTCGGCCAGAACACCTGGGACGAGCTGAATCTGATCGAGCCCGGTGCCAACTACGGCTGGCCCGAGGCCGAGGGGAAGGCGGGCTTGCCCGGTTTCCGGGATCCGGTGGCGGTGTGGAAGCCCGACGAGGCCTCGCCGAGCGGGATCGCCTGGGCCGAGGGTTCGATTTGGATGGCCGGCTTGAGGGGCAAGCGGCTGTGGCGCATCCCGTTGGCCGGTAGTGCGCCGGTGGCGGAGCCCGAGGCCTTCCTGGAAGGTGAGTACGGACGGCTGCGGACGGTGGTGCCCCTCGGCGGGGACCGCATGCTGCTGGTCACGAGCGAGACGGACGGGCGCGGGTCGCCGGAAGCGGCCGACGATCGGATCCTCACCCTCACGGTGCGGTGACCGGCATGTCCCCGGACGGGGACGAAGGGCATGGTGGGCGCGGTGTTCAACCTGATCGAGGAGCTGTTCAACCCGGGACGCAAACACACCGACGAGGAGAAGAAGCGGCTGGAGATGTCCCGGACCGACGTCAATGACAACGATCCGGGACGGGGTCCGATAGACCTCGACTCCGGCAAGGTCCTCATACGCCTGGACGATCAGCCTCCGGGCGGGGGCTGACCGGGGAGGGCTCGGCGAACAGGCGCAGCCGGTGGGCGAGGGCGGCCGCCTCGCCGCGGCCGGTGACACCGAGCTTGGCCAGGATGTTCGAGACGTGCACGCTCGCCGTCTTCGGGGAGATGAAGAGCTCCTCGGCGATCTTCCGGTTGGTGCTGCCGGCCGCCACCAGCCGTAGGACGTCCCGTTCCCGGCTGGTCAGGCCGAGTGCCTCGGCCGGGTCGGTCTCCGGTGCGGGCGGCGGGGCGGCCGGGTCGGCGGCCGTCAGCGGGAGCCGGGCGCGCTGGGCCAGCAGGGCCAGGTCCTCGCGGAGCCTTCGTGCGCCGATGCGCTCGGTGGTGGTGTGGGCCTCGCGGAGCAGGGCGGCCGCGGGCTCCCGGTCACCGGCGGCCAGCAGGGCCTCCGCGTGCCGGTGGCAGGCCTTGGCCAGCAGGTACGGGCGCTCCAGCGGGCGGACGGCCTTCTCGACGCCGGCCCAGTCGGCGACGGTGTCCCGGGCCTCGGCCCGGAGCAGTTCGGCCCGGACGTACTCGGCGTAGGCGGTCCACACCGGGACCGGCGTGGCGAGGGAGTGGGCGGCGGTGCGCAGCACGTCGAGGGCGGCGTCCCGGCCGGCCTCGGCGGCGGGCAGCCCCCGGGCGTCCGCCTCCGCGGTGGCGGCGGCGAGCAGCAGCGGCCAGGCGTAGCGGTGCTGCCCGAGCGGGAATCCGGAGGCGACGGCAGCGGACGTCTCGGTGCGGACGTCGGCGATCCGGCCCTCTTCCGCGGCCACTCCGACCGCGAGGCGGTGGAGCGGTATCCGGTGCTGGGGCTGTGTCTCGTCCGTGCCGAAGTGGGCGTGGGCGGCGGCGAGCTGGTGGGCCGCCTCCGTCGACTCACCGCGGGCCAGGGCCAGATAGGCCAGCCGTGCGGTGGCGGAGCCGCGCGGGGCCGCGCTCTGGCCGACGAGCAGGGTGCGCCGGGCCGCCTCGGCTGCCTCGTCCCAGCGGCCGAGGCTGTAGAGGCTCTCGGCCATGTTCCCGCAGACCCAGGCCTCGCTGTCCAGGAGCCGGGACCTGCGCACCAGTTCGGCCCCTTGTTCGGCCAGTTCCACGGCTTCGCGGGACCGGCCCAGGCTTTCCAACTGAGAGGTGAGGTTGATATGTGCATGCCCTGCCAGCATGGTGAGGCCCAGGCTCGTGGCCCGTTCCCGTACCGCGTGCATTTCGGCGAGGCCGCCCGGGCCGTCGCCGGCGTCGATGAGCAGGGCTCCGGCCGTGATCCGGGCGTTGAGCTCGGTCTCCTCGGCGCCGACCATGCGCGCGTACTCGACCGCGCGTTCGGCGGCGGCGAGGTTGTCGGGGCCCGGCTTGTGGAGCATGCCCCAGCTCGCGGCCCGGACCAGGACCTCGGCGTGCACCTGCGACGGGGGCAGCCCCCGGACGAGCTCCTGCGCCTTGGCTATCTCCTGCCAGCCGTCGCCGCGCCCGAGGCCCGCGATCAGCCGGGAGCGCTCGGTCCAGAACCAGGCGGCCCGCAGGGGTTCGTGGTCGTCCTCCAGCATGCGCAGCGCCGTCTTCGTGATCTTCAGGGCGCGATCGCGCTCCCCGCCGTAGCGCGCCGTGACGGTGGCCTCGGCCAGCAGGTCGAGCCGCTGGAGCGCGGTGGTGGCCGGGTCGCAGCCGCCGGGCGGGTACACCTCGGTGAAGTCCGCCGGGTGGAGGGCGTCGCGGACGTCCTCGGGAGCGCTGTCCCACAGGTCCACGGCCCGCTCCAGCAGGCGCAGTTGCTCGGAGTAGGCGTGCCGGCGCCGGGCCGCGACGGAGGCGGCCAGTACGGCGGGCAGCGCCTTGGCGGGATCGTTCGCCTGGTACCAGTAGCTGGCCAGCCGGATGATCCGCTCCTCGGCACGGACGAGGGTGCCGTCGGCTTCCATGGCCTCGGCGTAGCGGCGGTTGACGCGGGCCCGCTCGCCGGGGAGCAGGTCGTCGCTGACGGCCTCGCGGACCAGCGAGTGCCGGAAGCGGTAGCCGTCGCCGTCGGGGGTGGCGAGCAGGATGTTGGCCCCGACCGCGGCTCTCAGCGCCTCGATCAGCTCGTCCTCGGTGAGCCCGGCGACCGCGCGCAGCAGCGGGTACTCCACGGTGGAGCCGCCCTCGGCGACGATGCGCACCAGGCGCTGGGTCTCGTCGGGGAGCACCTCGACGCGGACGAGGAGGAGGTCGCGCAGGGATTCGGTGAGTCCGGTGCGGCAGCCGCTCTCCTTGGAGGCGACGAGTTCCTCGACGAAGAAGGCGTTGCCGTCGGACCGGTCGAAGACGGAGTCCACGAAGTCCTCGTCGGGCTCCGCGGCGAGGATGCCGGCGAGCTGGCGGCGTACCTCGGCCCGGTTGAAGCGGGACAGTTCGATGCGCCGGACGGTGCGGAGCCGGTCGAGTTCGGCGAGGAGCGGGCGCAGGGGGTGGCGCCGGTGCACGTCGTCCGCGCGGTAGGTGGCGACGATGACGAGGCGGCCGCTGCCGAGGGCGCGGAAGAGGTAGGAGAGCAGGTGCCGGGTGGAGGTGTCCGCCCAGTGCAGGTCCTCCAGGACCAGGACGACGGTCCGGTCGGCGGCGAGGCGCTCCAGCATGCGGGCCGTCAGTTCGAAGAGCCGGGCGGTGCTCTCCTCGTCGTGCGGGCCGCGCGGGGTGTCGCCGAGTTCGGGGAGGATCCGGGCGAGTTCGTCCTCGTGGCCGGCGGCAGCGGCGGCGAGCTCCCCGGGCAGCAGGCGGTGCAGGGTGCGCAGCGCCGTCGAGAAAGGGGCGAAGGGAAGTCCCTCCGCCCCGATCTCCACACAGCCTCCGACGGCGACGACGGCGCCGCGGCGGTCCGCCTCGCAGAGGAACTCCTCGGTGAGGCGGGTCTTGCCGACTCCGGCCTCTCCCCCGACGAGCATCGCCTGCGGCTCCTGGCCCGCGGCGCGGGCCAGTGCGTCGGTGAGTACGGCCAGTTCGTCGGCTCGGCCGACGAACACCGGGCTGACAGATCTGGTCTCCACGTCGCCGAGCATCGCACAGAGGTCCTGCCCGGCGGCACTGGTCGCCGGTGCGCTCATGATCACGCGTGGGGTCACGCGGCGCGGGGCGCGGAGCGGGTGAACCGGCTCCGGAGCGTGCTCACCGGCCTTCGGGGGCCCTGGCCGGGCGAGGAGGCGCGGTGGGCGTTCCCGGCCGCGTGGGCCGTGCGGTATTCGGCAGCCTCGCGGATGAGGTCGGCGCTGCGGACGGCGGTGGCGATTTCGTACTCGAACATCTCGTGCTCCCTGGTCGCGTTTCCCGGACACCTCGTTCGGTGTGATCCAAGATTCGCGTCCCAGGGGGTACCGGCACATCGGTCGCATGCCGCATCTGCCGGGGGCGGGGGGCCTTAGTCCGGGGCCGTGGAGCCCCGGGGCGGTCCGTGCGGACCTAAGGCAGTGCCTAGGCCGTGCCTAGGCGCCCGCGCCCGCCGCCTTGGGGATGGCGAGGAGGAGGTCGAAGTACATGAGGACGAAGAGCAGTACGCCGAGGGCGCCCAGTCCGATGCCGGCCCAGGAGACGGACCGCACCCAGGTCGGGAGGATGCGCTCGGGGCTGCTGAAGGCGGGGAGGGCCAGCACGAAGATGGCGATGATCAGGGCGAGGGCGGAGAAGATGCCGTTCACCATCGCGGTGGTGTGCCACGGGTCGACGAACTGGGCGGCGATCTGCGCATTGGCGTCGGCGGCCTGGCTCAGCTCGAGCCGGGCGGCGACGCTCGCGCGCTCGGACACGATGCCCGCGACCCAACTCCCGCTGAGGGCGACGACACCCAGACCCGCGGCGACGATCGCGGAGGCCGCGGATCCGACGTGGCCGGGCTCCCGGTCCTCGGCGAACGCCTCGTCGTCGAGGTCCGCGTCGGTGACCTCGTCGGTGACGGCGGTGTCGGCCTCGGCCGGCTCGGGGGTCTCGGCCTTGGTGAGGTCGGCCGGGGTGGTGTCCGCCTCGGAGGCGTTCGGGGCGGGGGTCTTCGTGGTGTCCATGCGGGGCACCGTAGGCGCCCTGTCTGAGATTCTTCTGAGAATCCGCGGGCCGTGGCTGCGGACGCGGACTTCGCGGGCCCCGCGCCCGGCGGGGCCCGTGCGGGGATCAGGCGGATCGGGTCGCGGCCCACTCGTGGGCGAGGATCGACCAGACCTCGGTGTCCTGGCGGACCCCGCGGTGGAGGTGGTTCTCCCGCATGACGCCTTCGCGGCTCATGCCGAGGCGTGCGGCCACGGCGAGGCTCTTCTTGTTGCCGGAGGCTGCGTGCCACTCGATGCGGTGCATGCCGCGCTCGCCGAAGGCGTAGTCGATCAGGACCCGGCAGGCCTTGGTGATCAGGCCGCGGCCGGCCGCGTCGGGCTCCAGCCAGCAGCCGATCTCGCAGTTGCCGCTCTCCGCGTCGAACGCCGGGAAGAGGACCCCGCCGACGAGCGTGCCGTCGAGCCGGATGCCGAAGAAGCGCGCACCGTCCTCCCCCGCCTTCACCGCGTACTTGGCCAGCAGGGCCCGGGCGGAGTCGAGGTCGGTGGAGCGGTCCGGGAAGCCGACGTACTGGCCGATGAATTCACGTCCGCGCTCGATGTGCGCGAAGAACTCCTGGGCGTGCCGGGCCTCCAGCGGGAACAACTGGGCGTCTTCGGCGAGATCTATCGAGAACATGCGCGGTCTTCCTTGGGTCTCGGGCGGCGGGTGGCCGGATCACCGGGAGGTGGTGGCGGGCTCGGCGCGGTCCTCGCTCGTGGCGAGGTCCGCGGCGGGCCGCTGCCCGGGAAGTTTCGCATGCGGGCGGTGTTCGGGGGGCTCGATGCTGATCCGGGGCAGGCGCCGGTCGAGCCAGGCGGGCAGCCACCAGTTTGCCCCGCCGAGCATGTGCATCAGGGCCGGGACGAGGAGGGTGCGCAGCACGAAGGCGTCGAGGGCGACGGCGGCGGCGAGCGCGATGCCGAACATCGCGATGATCCGGTCGCCGCTGAGTACGAAGGCCAGGAACACGGAGATCATGATGACGGCGGCCGAGTTGATGACCCGGCTGGTCTCGGCGAGGCCCACGCGCACGGCCCGCCGGTTGTCACCGGTCTCCAGCCACTCCTCGTACATCCGGCTGACGAGGAAGACCTGGTAGTCCATCGACAGCCCGAAGAGGACGGACACCATGATCACGGGCAGGAAGGGTTCGATCGGCCCGGCGCTGCCCAGGCCCAGCAGCTCGCTGCCCCAGCCCCATTGGAAGATCGCGACCACGACGCCGAAGGAGGAGGCGACGGCGGCGATGTTCATGGCCGCCGCCTTCAGCGGGATGCCGATGGACCGGAAGGCCAGCAGCAGGAGCACGCAGCCGAGGGCGACGACCACGCCGACGAAGAGCGGCAGCTTGCCGATGATGACCTCGGCGAAGTCGTCGTAGGCGGCCGTCACGCCGCCGACGTGGATCTCCATGGAATTGCCCTGCCCGGCAACCGGGATGACGTCCTGGCGGAGCCTGTCGACGAGGTCGCTCGTGGCCCGGGACTGCGGGGCGGAGTCCGGTACGACGGTCAGGACGGCGGTGTCGCCGCTGCGGTTGAGGACGGCGGGGCCGGTGGAGGCGACGCCCTCGGCCGTACGGAGCGCCTGTGCCAGCCGGTCGACGGCGAGCCGGTCGCCGGCGCCGTCGAGCCGGGCGACGACGGTCAGCGGGCCGTTGGTACCGGGACCGAACCCCTGCGCCAGCAGGTCGTAGGCCTGCCGGGTGGTGGAGGTGGCCGGGTTGTTGCCCTGGTCGGACGTGCCCAGGTGGAGGGAGAGGGTGGGCACGGCCAGTACCAGCATGACCGCGGTGGCGATGACGCCCAGCAGCTTGGGGTGCCGTTCGACGAAAGCGGACCAGCGGACGGCGAAGCCGGAGGTCTGCTCGGGGGCCGGGCCCTCGGCGGCGAGCCTGCGGCGTTCGCGACGCGAGAGGGCGCGGGTGCCGATGTACGAGAGGAGGGCGGGCAGCAGGGTGACCGAGGCGGCGACCGTCAGGACCACCGTCACGGAGGCCGCTATCGCGACGCCGTCCAGGAACTTCAGCCGCAGCACCAGCATGCCGAGCAGGGCTATGCAGACGGTGGCACCGGCGAAGACGACGGCCCGGCCGGTGGTGGCGACGGCGTTCGCGGCCGCCTCCTCGACGGTGCTGCCCCGTGCCAGGGCCTTGCGGTGCCGGGTGACGATGAACAGCGCGTAGTCGATGCCGACGCCGAGGCCGATGAGGGTGCCGAGCATCGGGGCGAAGTCGGCGACCGGCATCGCGTGCCCGAGGAGGGTGATGCCGAAGTAGGCGGTGCCCACGCTGACCAGGGCGGTCGCGATGGGCAGCAGGCTCGCGGCGAGCGAGCCGAAGGCGAGGAAGAGGACCAGGGCGGCGACGGCGACGCCGATGACCTCGGCCAGGTGCGCAGTGGGGGCCTCGGTGAGCTGGATGGCGCGGCCGCCCAGTTCGACCTGGAGACCGCCGGTCTCGGTGGTGGGGTTCTTCGCGGCGTCGACGACCGCCCGGGCCTGGGCCTTGGGGACGGAGTCCGCCTGCCGGTCGAAGGTCACCACGGCGTAGGCGGTGCGCCCGTCGGGGCTGATCCGTGCGGCGTTCTCGGGGCCCGGACCGTAGGGTCCGGCGACCGATCCGACGCCGGGGAGCCCGGCGACGGCCTCGAGCGCGCGGGTCATGCGCCGTTCCGTGTCCGGGGTGCGCACGCTCTGCCCGTCCGGGGCCCGCCACACGATGGTGTCGGTGTCCCCGCCCTGGCCGTGGAAGCCCTCGCGCAGGAGGGCGTTCGCCTTGCCGGACTCGGTGCCGGGGACCTCGTAGTCGTTGGAGAACGCCGACCCGGTGGTCGCCGCGGCCGCTGCGGTCGCGCCGAGTGCGAGCAGCCAGATCAGGACGGCGAGGAGGCGATGGCGCATGCACCAGCGTGCTATTACAGCCAACGGACGTGCTCCCTGGTGGTTCGGGTCTTTACCGGGGGCAGCCCGTCGCAAAGAACGCATGAACGCGTGAAGGCCCGGCCGAGGGGCCCGGGGGATCACCCCGGCAGGTTCGGCACAGATGGTCTACACCCTGCACGATCTCAGCGTTTCGTGATCGTTGGCCCCTTTCGTGTGCATCGTCACAGCACGGGGCTGCCCGCGGGCTCGGCCTCCCCCTGCCGCTGCCCCTGCCCCTCGGGCTCGGCCTCCGCGTGCCCCTCGGCCTCGGCCTCCGCGTGCCCCTCGGGCTCGTCCACCCGGTACCCGGGGATCGAGGGCCAGCGGACGGTGAGGACCACGGCGTCCTCCTCGGCGTACCAGGAGTGGTCGACGCCGCGCCCCCAGAGCACGTAGTCCCCCTGCTCGGCGAGGACGACGGTGCGGCCGGGGAACTCCAGCCGGAAGCGTCCGCTGATCAGCACCAGCAGCGCGGTGCGCCTCTCGGCGGTCGCCCACCGCTCCCGCTGGTCACCCTTCGGGTGAACCCCCCATTTGATCTCCACGTCCTCGCTGTGACGGGGATCGGAGGGGTCCTTGAAGTGACCGAGGAGCCAGCCACGGTCGGCCGCGGCGTCGGGGGTGGCCTTACCGGTGTAGATGGCGGAGTCGTGATGCACGGGGGTGAGGCTAATGCAGTTGTGGTGACTGCCGGGACACTGGTGAGCTGGGCCTATGACGATCGGTCTTGATGAACTGCTGAAGGTGCGCGCCCGGTTCGACGCCGAGGTGCGCGAGGGTGCGCAGGCGGACGCCCCGCACGCGAGCGTGGAGCGGGCGGGGGCCGTCGTACGGCACACCGTGCCCGGGCTCGGCTGGAACGCCGTGCTCTGGTCGGACCTCGACGAGGAGACGGCGGACGCGGAGATCGCTGCGCAGGTGGCGTTCTTCGAGGGGCGCGGGTGCCCGGAGTTCGAGTGGAAGCTGTACGGCCACGACGGTCCGGCGGACCTCGGGGACCGGCTGAGGGCGGCGGGCTTCGTGCCGGAGCCGCCCGAGACGCTGATGGTGGGCCTGACGTCCGAGCTCGCGAAGCTGCCGGTGGAACCGCCGGAGGGCATCACGCTGCGGGTGGTGACGGACGAGGCCGGCGTCGACCTGATGATGGAGGTCCACGCGGGCGCCTTCGGGACGGAGCGGCCGCGGATCCGGGAGCAGCTGCTCAGCCGGCTGCTCGAGGAGCCGGACACCATCGCCGCGGTGCTCGCCATGGCGGGCGGGACCCCGGTGAGCGCGGCCCGGATGGAGATGCGGCCGGGCACGTCCTTCGCAGGCCTCTGGGGCGGCGGCACGCTCCCGCAGTGGCGGGGCCGGGGCATCTACCGGCTGCTGGTCGCCCACCGCGCCCGCCTGGCGGCGGAGCTGGGGATCCCGTACCTGCAGGTGGACGCCTCCGACGACAGCCGCCCGATCCTGGAACGGCTGGGCTTCGGGGTGCTGGGCGTGACGGTGCCGTACCTGTGGACCGCCCCCCGGGCCGCATCCGGCGGATCTTGTCGGGCCCTGGGGTGAGCGGCAGGATCGCCTCATGGAACGCATCAGCCCGCCCCTGACCGGCGACGAACGCGAGACCCTCCGGACCTTCCTCGACTACCACCGGGCCACCCTGGCCCTGAAGTGCGAGGGGCTCACCGACGAGCAGCTGCGCCGCGCGTCGATGCCACCGTCCACGCTGTCCCTGCTGGGGCTGGTCCGGCACATGGCCGAGGTCGAGAGGCACTGGTTCCGCCGCGTCCTGGGCGGCGAGGACCTGCCCCACCGGTGGTCGGACACCCACGACTTCCAGGCCGCCTACGACGCCTCGGGGGCCACCCGGGCCGAGGCGTTCACCGCCTGGGAGGAGGAGGTCGGGCACGCCCGCCGCATCGAGGCAGCCGCCGGGTCCCTGGACGTGACGGCGTACGTGCCGAGCTGGCAGGAGGAGGCCTCGCTGCGCCTGGTGATGCTCCACCTCATCCACGAGTACGCCCGTCACAACGGCCACGCCGACTTCCTGCGCGAGGGCATCGACGGCACCACCGGCGCGTAGGTCCTGCGGGTGCGTGTCGCGGAGGGCTGCTCTAGCGTCGGACGGAGGAGGGGATTTCCCTGCCGAGCCGGTCCGGGCCGGGGACCCGGGCCCTGCGGCCGCACGGCGGCCGCGTGCGCCCGGCGCAGTTCCCACGCGGATCCGGCGCCTTCCGGTCCCGGGCCGCGCGACGATCCCGGAGAGCAGGTGCGTCCATGCGCACGTCGACCCGTATCGCAGGTGTCCTCAGCGGCCTGGCCCTCGTACTCGGTGGCGCGGCCTTCACGGCCCCCGCCGCCCACGCGGACGTCTCGGCCTGCATCAACCAGGTCGAGCGGGAGCTACAGGGCGGCGAGGCCCCGGAAGCGGTCCGCACGGCGTGTTCCGTCGGCTACTCCGGCGAGCACGAGGAGTGCGTGAGCGGCCTCACCAAGAGCGGTGTGACCAACGGAACCGCGGTGAGCGCCTGCAAGGTGTCCGTCCAGTAGCCGCAGCCGGGCCCGGACCCACCGGCCTGCCGACGTACCGAACCGGCGGCCCCCTTCTCCTGCCCGTCCGGCACCGTGCGGTGCCGGACGGACCGCGGAAGGGGGCTCCCGGTTCGGCCTCAGGCCGCCGGCCGCCAGTACCCCAGCGCGTTCACCCGGTGCTTGGGCAGTGCGAGGTCCTTGCGCAGGTACGCCGTCAGGGCGCGCGTCGTCGCCGTGTCGCACGCCAGCCAGACGTACGCCGACTCCGGGTCCCCGGCCAGCTCGGGAAGCTCGGCCCGCACCCGGTCGGCCAGGGCCGTACCGTCGCGCCGCACCCGGCGGATGTCGTGCCGGCCCTGCTCCACCCGCATCGGCAACTGCTCGTCCGAGTCGTGCTGCGTCTCGAACCAGATGGTCGCCGGGGTCTGCGGGTACGTGTCCAGCAGCGAGTTGATCGCCGGGAGGGACGCCGGGTCCCCGATGACGAGCAGGCGCTCCGGGGCCGGCGCGGGGGCCGTGAATCCGGTTCCCTGGACGGTGGCGTCTATCGTGTCGCCCGGCTTCGCGTCGCGCGCCCAGGCACTGGCGACCCCGTCGTGCAGGGCGAACTCGAAGCTGAAGGTGCCCGCTTCGGGGTCCGGGTCCACCAGGGTGTACGCCCGCTGGTGCGGCTTGCCCGCACCCTGGAACCAGACGCGCACCCACATCGTCGGATGCAGTGACTCACCGGCGGCCGCCAGCAGCCCGCCGTCCGTGAAGCTCACGCGGCGGTAGTTCCCTGTGAGGTCTTCCGCTCCCGTCACCGTGAACGTGAAGTCCTTGCCCCGCATGAGCTTGAGGACCACGCCCTCCCAGCCCTTGCCGACCGCCATGTCCAACCCCTCCCCTAGCGCCCCTATAGTTAGGTCAGCCTAACCTAAACGCACGTCGGGGAAGAGTGTGAGCAGCGTGAGCAGTGCCAGCAGCGAGAGCGGCGACGCGCAGTCGTACGCAACGGACCGGAGCGAGCCCCCTGTGGAGACCCCGGAATCCTACGGTGTCTACCGCGACCAGTGGGGCGTGCCCCACCTGCGCGCTGTCGACGAACTCCGGCTCGTCCACGCCCAGGGCCGCGTGACCGCCTACGACCGCGCCTGGCAGCTGGAGGTCGAACGGCACCGCGCGGAGGGTTCCAGCGCCTCCTTCCTCGGTGCGGACGCCGTCACCTGGGACCGCTTCGCCCGCCAGTCCCGGCTGGCCGACACGGCCCGCCGCTGCTACGGGGCCATGGAGGCCGACGACCCCGCCACCGCCGCCTGGGTCCGCGCCTACGTGGACGGGGTCAACGAGGGGCTCGCCGCCGGCGCCGCCCGCGACGAACGCTTCGCGCGCACCGGCCTCGCCCCCACCCCCTGGGAGCCGTGGGTCCCGCTCGCCATCTGGATCGCCACGCACATCCTGTTCGCCGGCTTCGCCACCAAGCTGTGGCGCGAGCGCGTCGCCCGCGCCCTCGGCGACGAGGCGGTCACCCTCTTCGCCACGGACGGCCCCGGCACCGCCGGCAGCAACGGCTGGCTGGTCCCGGGCGACCGCACCACCACCGGCTCGGCGATCATCGCCGGCGACCCGCACCGGTTCATCGAGGACCCGGGCGTCTACCAGCAGATACGTCTCTCCTGCCCGGAATACGACGTGATCGGCCTCGCCGTCCCCGGCGTCCCCGGCCTCGGCCACTTCGGGCACACCGGGACCGCCGCCTGGGCCATCACCAACGCGATGTCCGACTACCAGGACCTGTACGTCGAGCAGTTGCGCCGGGAGGACGACGGCACCGTCCGGGCTCTCGGTACGGACGGCGTCTGGGAGCCCGTCTCCCGCCACACCGAGACCATCACCGTCGCCGACGGCGACGACGTCGAGGTGGAGGTCCTGGAGACCCCCCGCGGCCCCGTGATCATCCACGCGGACGGCGACCTCGGGGCGGACGTGCACGCCGACGTCGAGGGCCACGCCGACGGCAGCGCCCAGACCCTCTCCCTGCGCTACCCGCCCCGGGTCCGCCTGGACCTCGGCTTCGCGGCCCTTCCCGCGCTGCTGCGGGCCCGCACCGTCGCCGACATCGACCGCGCCTTCGACCGCTGGGCCGAGCCGGTCAACGTCGTCCACGCCGCCGACACCGAGGGCGGCCTGCTGCACCGCGTCGCGGGCGCCGTGCCGCTGCGCCACCGCACCAACCGGCTGCGCCCCGTGCCCGCCTGGGACCCGCAGCACGACTGGCAGGGCTGGGCCCCGACCCCCGTCGAGCCGGTGCAGGGCTTCGCCGTCATGGCGAACGCGCGCGGGATCGCCTCCCCGCTCGGCGTGGAGTTCGCGCCCCCGCACCGCGCCAACCGCATCCGCGAGCTGCTCAGCGGCTCCGCGGACTGGTCCCCGAAGGCGATGGCCGACGTACACCGGGACACGCACCTGGCCTCGGCGGCTCCGCTGCTCGCCCTGCTGCCCGGGTTCGAGGACCTGACCCCGGCGGCGCAGGCCCTGCGCACCCGGCTGCTCGCCTGGGACCGGCACATGGCGGCCGACAGCACCGACGCCACCGTCTTCTCGGCCTTCCGCAGCGCGACCGTACGCCGCTTCGCCGCCGACCCCGTCTTCGAAGGACTGTGGGGGGCTCCCACCGGCCCGGCCGTCTTCCACCCCTGGCTGTACCTGGTCCCGCGGATCGGCTACGCCCTCGAAGGCCTGCTCACCACCTCCCTCGTCCCCGGTCTCGACCGTGCCGCGCACGTCCGGGCCGCGCTGGAGGAGACGGCCGCGGCCGGCACCCCCGACACCGCCTGGTCGCAGGTCCACCGCCTCACCCCCTGGCAGGCCGTGCCCGACCGGGAGCCCGTGGAGTGGCCCGGCCTCGGCGGGGACCACGACTGCGTGAACGCCACCTCCGCCGTTCCCGGCTTCACCGACCTCACCGCCCGCGCATCGGCGGCGCGTTACGTCTGGGACCTCGCCCGCCGCGAGGACAGCCTCTGGGCGGTCCCGCTGGGCGCGGACGGCGTCACCGGTTCCCCCCACCACCGCGACCAGCTGCCCCTGTGGGCACAGTGCGAACTCGTCCCCGTCGTCACCGACTGGACCCGTCTCACCAAGGAATCGATATGACCTCCGCCCCCTCCGTCGGACAGCCCGTGCACACCCAGGTCGTCGAGGGCTTCGGCACCATCACCATCACCCCCGTCGACCCGGCCGCCGACTCCGCGCTGATCCACAGCTGGGTCACGCAGGAGCGCGCCCGCTTCTGGGGCATGGGCGAGGCCAGCCGCGAACTGGTCCAGGAGATCTACGAGGACGTCGACCGCCGCACCACCCACCACGCCTACATGGTCGGCCGCGACGGCGAGCAGGTCGCGCTGTTCCAGACGTACGACTGCGCCGAGGACCGGGTCAGCGAGTGCTATGAGGTCCAGCCCGGGGACGTCGGCGTGCACCTGCTGATCGGCCCGACCGAGGGGGCGGCCGAGCCCGGCTTCACCGGGTTCCTGATGACCGCGTTCATCGGGTTCGTGTTCTCCGACGGCGTCGCGCGCCGCGTGGTCGTGGAGCCGGACGCCCGCAACACCAAGGCCATCGCCCGTATGGAACGCACCGGGTTCGTCCTGGGGCCGGAGGTCGTGCTCCCGGAGATCGACCTGCCCGAGGTCTACCTCCCGGCCAAGCCGGCCCGGCTGGCCTTCTTCACCGCTCCGGGGGCGGCGCCGGCAGCCGGCTGACCGGAACCTCCTCTTCGACCGGGCGTCCGGCGAACGGATGCCGCCCACCGGGCGGTTCCACGAGCCGGGCGCCCGGCGGCGTGTCCGGGGCCGGGGGCGACGGCGGTCCCGGAGACCGCCGCCCGGCAGCCGGTGGCCCGCCTACAAGAGGGTGAACCGCGACGGGGATTGCCGATTCCGATTGACCCCGCGCGCCTCCCCCCGTGAAGCTGATGGTCTATCAATGCAGCTTGAGGTGGGGGACATTGACCAGTCAGAACCTGCACATCGGTCCGGATTCGGCGGCCGACCGGTACCGTCTGCTCCGCTCGATCGGGCGCGGCGGGGAAGCCGTGCTGTATCTGGCCGAGATCGAACTCGCGGGCGGATCCGAGCCCGTGGTAGTCAAGGTGCTCGACTCCAAGACGACCATCACGCCGGACATCTTCGACCGGATCAGCCAGAAGTGGAACGAGCAGGCCGAGCTGCTGCGGTTCGTCCACCGGCCGGGTGTCGTGGGCGTGCGGGAGCACTTCGAGGGCCCTCCGATCCACCGGCCCGGGGAGTCCTCGACGCTGACCGGGCGGGCGCTCGTCCTCGTCATGAACCACGTCGACGGGCTCGACCTGCGGGACTGGCGGGCCGAGCGGACGCTGGCCACCGCCGCCGAGCGGCGTGAGGTGATGCGCACGCTGGAGCAGCTGGCCGACGTACTGGACTGGCTGCACTCGGGGAAGGCCACCCCGTCCGGGCGCCAGGTCATCCACGGCGACCTCTCCCCCGGCAATGTGATGGTCGACGCGCACGGGCAGGCCACCCTGGTGGACTTCGGCCTCAGCAAGCTGACCGCCGACCACCAGACGGCCGAGGTCTGGTTCACGCCGGGCTACGCGGCGCCCGAGGTCTTCGACGGCAAGCGGACACCGGGGACGGACCGGTACGCCTTCGGGGCGATCGCGTACTTCCTGCTGAGCGGGCAGTCCCCGCCCGCAACGCCGGAGCAGCTCGCGCAGGCGCTGACCGGGCTGCCGCAGATCGCCGTGCTGGACTCCGAGCAGCGGGCGCGGATCACCTCGATCTACGCGGCCGATCCGGGGAAGCGGCCGGTGAGCCTGGCCGGCTGGATGAAGGACGTCCGCCACGCGGTGGTCTCCACGACCACGGCGACCTCGCAGCAGGCCGCCCCGGCGGCTCCGCCGAGGCCGGCCGCCCCGCCGCCGCCGGTGGTGCCGCCGCAGCCGTTCACCCCGCCGCCCGCGGCTGCGCCGGTGGCGGCTCCGCCCGCGTACGCCCCGGCCGCGCAGCCCGTGCAGCCCGTGCAGTCGGAGCCGGTCACCGCGCCGGAGCCCACGGCGCCCGCCCCGGCCCCCGTTCCTGCCCCCGTCCCCGTCCCGGTTCCGCAGCCGGAGCCGGAGCCGGAGCCGGCGGTGCCCGCCGGGTACGGCCCCACGTACAACCTGAGCCCGGCCCCCGCCCCGGAGCCCGTGCGCCCGCAGAAGAAGCGGCGGACCGGCCTGATCCTCGGCTCGGTGGCCGCGGTACTGGTGCTGGCCTCCCTCGCCGTCGTCGGCGTACAGCTCCTGGGCGACAAGGACAAGGACGACACCGCGGGGGGCGGGAAGCCCGGCGGGACGAGCGCACCACAGGCACCGGCGTCGCCTTCCTCGCCGTCGGCGCGGGCGAGCGAGTCCGCCGACCCCACGGCCTCCGAAGCCTCGCCCGGCGGATCCGCCGCTCCGGAGGGCTCGTCGAGCCCCGGGACGCCGGGTTCGGTCAAGGACAGCAACGTGGCCGATCTGACCGTGCTGTCGTCGGTCGGAGCGGTCCGGCACTTCGAAGTGGGCTCCGCCAAGCTGAACACGAAGGAGTACGGAGCCGCCCTCCTCGGCAGCTGCTACTACGGTGCGACGATCGAGTACGACGTGAACCGGGCGTGGTCCACGCTGGAGTTCACCGTGGGCGTCGACGACGGCTCGACCATGGAACAGGCCCGCGTGACCATCTCCGTGGACGACAAGCCCGCCCTCTTCTCCGAGGCGGTCCACCTGGGCAAGCCGGTCACCAAGTCCCTGGACATCAAGGGGGCCCTGCGCCTGCGCCTGAAGGTGGAGGAGGGCTGCCGGAACACCGGCAACGCCGTCATCGCCGCCCCGGTCCTCAAGCGCTGACGGCGCCGTAGTCCGACAGGAACCCGCTTACAGCACGGCCCGTTCGGCCGGGCGCTCGGCGAACGGAAGCTGCCCGATGGGCGGCTCCGCGACCCGTGCGCCCGGCAGCACCGAGGCCGCGGCGCCTCAGCCCACGCCTAGGTCGGCGCGCATGGCCGCCCGCATCTCCCGGAGCGGGTCCCAGATCCCCTGCTGTGCCTCCACCGCCGACTCCATCGACTCCCCCGCCTCCGGAGTGCCCCGCTCCAGCCGCTTCACCTGCCCATAGACGGCGGTCAGGGCGTGGTGGACCACCGTCGCGGGCGCGAGGACCGGGTCGGGGGCGATCATCTGCGCCTCTGAGTAGCGGTCGCGGAAGGCGTCCTTCGCGGCGTCGAGCGCGCCCCGGTCGGCGTCCTCGACACCGCGTTCCCGCATCGTGTGCAGATGCCGGTTGAGGGCGGTGGTGAACTGCCGGGCGTCCCGGTTGAGGTCCGCGTAACACGTGCGCCGCAGCGTCCGGTTCTCGCGTTTCTCGTCGTGGGCGCGCACGAGCTCGATCTCACGGCGCTTCGTGCGCTCGGCACCCCGCTGGGTGAGCAGCGCGCCGCCCAGCGTGCCCGCGACGCCCGCCACCGCGATGACCATCGAACCGATCTCCACCGGCACATCCCCCGACTCCACCGACCGCGTGCCCGTCGTACGCGATCACCCCGCACCCAGTCTGAACGACGGCGCCCCCGCACCGGGAGATCCGGTGCGGGGGCGCCGTACGTGAACGGGACTATTCGGAGACGCCCAGGCGCTCCAGGATGAGCTCCTTGACGCGCGCCGCGTCCGCCTGGCCGCGGGTGGTCTTCATGACCGCTCCGACCAGGGCGCCGACGGCAGCGATCTTGCCGCCGCGGATCTTGTCCGCGATGGCCGCGTTGCCCGCGATGGCCTCGTCCACGGCCGCGCCCAGCGCGCCCTCGTCCGAGACGACCTTCAGGCCGCGCTTCTCGACGACCTCGTCCGGGGTGCCCTCACCCGCGAGGACGCCTTCGAGGACCTTGCGGGCCAGCTTGTCGTTGAGCGAGCCGTCGGCGACCAGGGCCGCGACCCGGGCCACCTGCACCGGGGTGATCGGCAGCTCGTCGACGACGACGCCCTGCTCGTTGGCGTTGCGGGCCAGCTCGCCCATCCACCACTTGCGTGCGGCGGCCGAGTCGGCACCCGCCTCGATCGTGGCGACGATGGAGTCCACCGCGCCCGCGTTGAGGATCGACTGCATGTCGTGCTCGGTGACGTCCCACTCCTCGCGGAGCCGGTTGCGGCGCACGCGCGGCATCTCGGGCAGACCGCCGCGCAGCTCCTCGACCCAGCCGCGGGCCGGGGCGACGGGGACCAGGTCGGGCTCCGGGAAGTAGCGGTAGTCCTCGGCGTTGTCCTTGATGCGGCCGGCCGTGGTGGAGCCGTCCTCCTCGTGGAAGTGCCGGGTCTCCTGCACGATCGAACCGCCCGACGAGAGCACCGCCGCGTGGCGCTGGATCTCGAAGCGGGCCGCGCGCTCGACGGAACGCAGGGAGTTGACGTTCTTGGTCTCCGAGCGGGTGCCGAACTCGGACTCCGGGGTCGGGCGCAGCGACAGGTTCACGTCGCAGCGCATCTGGCCCTTGTCCATGCGGGCCTCGGAGACGCCGAGCGCCTTGATGACCTCGCGCAGCTCGGCGACGTACGCCTTGGCGACCTCGGGTGCCCGCTCGCCCGCGCCCTCGATGGGCTTGGTGACGATCTCGATGAGCGGGATGCCGGCGCGGTTGTAGTCCAGCAGGGAGTGGGACGCGCCGTGGATACGGCCGGTGGCGCCGCCGACGTGCAGCGACTTGCCGGTGTCCTCCTCCATGTGGGCGCGCTCGATCTCCACGCGGAAGATCTCGCCGTCCTCCAGCTGGACGTCCAGGAAGCCGTTGAAGGCGATGGGCTCGTCGTACTGGGAGGTCTGGAAGTTCTTCGGCATGTCCGGATAGAAGTAGTTCTTCCGGGCGAAGCGGCACCACTCGGCGATCTCGCAGTTCAGCGCGAGGCCGATCTTGATGGCCGACTCGACGCCGATCGCGTTGACGACCGGCAGGGAGCCGGGCAGACCGAGGCAGGTCGGGCAGGTCTGCGAGTTGGGCTCGGCGCCCAGCTCGGTGGAACAGCCGCAGAACATCTTGGTCTTGGTGCCGAGCTCGACATGGACCTCCAGGCCCATGACGGGGTCGTACGAGGCGAGAGCGTCCTCGTACGACATCAGTTCGGTGTAGGTGCTCACGGTGAAACTATTCCCTCTCAGCCCAGCAGGACGTCGTCGTCGCCCAGGCGCTTCAGCTCGCGGTACAGGATCGCGAGGCCGGTGACGATGGCGGCGGCGGACACGGCGGCGTCGACCAGCTTCAGCACGTCGTTCTCGCTGCGGGCCTTCTTGACCTGCTTGATCACGCTGATCGCGCCGAAGGCGGTGGTGCCGATCGACAGGTAGGTGCCGGTCTTGGACTTCTTGAAGCCCTTGGCCTTGGTCAGTGCACTGGTGCTCACAGGGACGGTGCCTCCTCAAGCAGCGGGTGACCCCAGCGTGCGACGAAGGCGGCCTCGACGGCCGCACCGACCTTGTAGAGCCGGTCGTCCTTCATCGCCGGGGCGATGATCTGGAGCCCGACCGGGAGACCGTCCTCCGGTGCCAGGCCGCAGGGCAGCGACATGGCGGAGTTGCCGGCCAGGTTGGTCGGGATGGTGCACAGGTCCGCGAGGTACATGGCGAGCGGGTCGTCGGTGCGCTCGCCGATGGGGAAGGCGGTGGTCGGGGTCGTCGGGGAGACGATCACGTCGACCTGCTCGAAGGACTTCTCGAAGTCCTTCGTGATGAGGGTGCGGACCTTCTGGGCGGAGCCGTAGTACGCGTCGTAGTAGCCGGAGCTGAGCGCGTACGTGCCGAGGATGATGCGGCGCTTGACCTCGTCGCCGAAGCCGGCTTCGCGGGTCAGGGCGGTGACGTCCTCGGCGGACTTGGTGCCGTCGTCGCCGACGCGCAGGCCGTAGCGCATGGCGTCGAAGCGGGCCAGGTTCGAGGAGCACTCGGACGGCGCAATCAGGTAGTACGCGGCCATCGCGAGATCGAAGGACGGGCAGTCCAGCTCGACGATCTCGGCGCCGAGCTCCTTGAGGAGCTCCACCGACTCGTTGAAGCGCTGGACGACACCGGCCTGGTAGCCCTCACCGGCGAACTGCTTGACCACACCGACGCGCATACCGGCCACCGAGCCGTTGCGGGCGGCCTCGACGACCGGCGGGACCGGGGCGTCGATGGAGGTGGAGTCGAGCGGGTCGTGCCCGGCGATCACCTCGTGCAGGAGGGCCGCGTCCAGGACCGTACGGGCGCAGGGCCCGCCCTGGTCGAGGGAGGAGGAGAAGGCGACCATGCCGTAGCGGGAGACACCGCCGTACGTGGGCTTCACGCCGACCGTGCCCGTGACGGCGGCGGGCTGGCGGATGGAACCGCCGGTGTCGGTGCCGATGGCGAGCGGGGCCTGGAAGGCGGCGAGGGCCGCCGCGGAGCCGCCGCCGGAACCGCCGGGGATCCGGGTGAGGTCCCACGGGTTGCCGGTGGGGCCGTAGGCGCTGTTCTCGGTGGAGGACCCCATGGCGAACTCGTCCATGTTGGTCTTGCCGAGGATGACGACGTCGGCTTCCTTCAGCTTGCGCGTCAGGGTGGCGTCGTAGGGCGGGATCCAGCCTTCGAGGATCTTCGAACCGACGGTCGTCGGGATCCCGACCGTGGTGAAGATGTCCTTGAGGGCGAGGGGCACGCCGGCCAGCGGGCCGAGCTTCTCGCCGGCCGCGCGCTTGGCGTCGACGGCGCGGGCTTGGGCGAGCGCGCCCTCGCGGTCCACGTGCAGGAAGGCGTTGACCTTCTCGTCGGTGGCGTCGATGCGGGCCAGGTGGGCCTCGGTCACCTCGACGGCCGTGAGCTCGCCGGAGGCGATCTTCCCGGCGGTCTCGGCGGCCGTGAGCTTGATGATGTCGACCATGATTGTTAGTCCTCCCCCAGGATCTGCGGCACCTTGAAACGCTGCTGCTCCTGGGCGGGAGCACCGGAGAGCGCCTGCTCGGGGGTGAGCGAAGGACGGACCTCGTCCGCGCGCATGACGTTCGTCAGCGGCAGCGGGTGGGAGGTCGGCGGGACGTCTTGGTCGGCGACCTCGGAGACACGGGCGACCGCGCCGATGATGTCGCCGAGCTGTCCGGCGAAGTGATCCAGCTCGTTGCTGGACAGCTCAAGGCGCGCCAGCCGAGCGAGGTGGACGACCTCCTCGCGCGTAATGCCAGGCATGCAGCGATCCTCTGGGGGTGGGTGGATGTTTCGTTTCGGACCCAATCCTATGGGGCCGGGCGCTCGGCCTGCGAAACGGTTTGCGCGGATGCCGGGACGGGCCGCGGCGCGGAGCCTCCCGGGCTCCGCCCGGACCCGCGCCTCACACGCCGGCGGGGCTGGATCTTCCAGCCCCGCCGGCGTGTGAGGCGGGCGGGGTGCGGGGGCGCCGCCCCCGCAGCGGCGCCGCGGGATCAGACCGCGTCGGCCTCGGCCGCGGCGAGCTCCGCCGTGATGTCCGCCGGGCGGCGCCAGCCGCGCTCGCCGCGGGCCAGCAGCCAGGCGGTGGCCTCCTGCGGCGGCATGGCGGCGGCGACCAGCCAGCCCTGGACGGCGTCGCAGCCCAGGTCCCGCAGGCGCTCCCACGTCTCGTCGTCCTCCACGCCCTCCGCCACGACCAGCAGGCCCAGCGAGTGCGCCAGGTCCACCGTGCACCGGACGATCTCCGCGTCCTGCGCGTCGACCGCCAGCCGGCCGACGAACGAGCGGTCGATCTTCAGCTCGCTGACCGGCAGGCGGCGCAGGTGCACGAGGGAGGAGTAGCCGGTGCCGAAGTCGTCGAGTGACATCTTCACGCCGTGGCCGGTGAGCCCGGCCATGGTGTCCGCGGCCCGCTGGGGGTCCTCCAGCAGGACGTGTTCCGTTATCTCCAGCTGCAGCCCGCTCGCCGGGACCCCGTGGCGGGCCAGTCGCGCGGCGACGGCGCCCGCGAAGCCCGGGGTGTGGACGTCGCGCGGTGAGACGTTGACGGCGACCGGGACCTTGAGGCCCTGGGCCCGCCACCGCGCGACCTGGGCGAGGGCGGTCTCCAGTACGTACTCGGTCAGGTGCGGCATCAGCCCGGAGGTCTCGGCGATCGCGATGAACTCGTCCGGCGACACCCGTCCGCGTTCCGGGTGCACCCACCGTACGAGGGCTTCGAGCCCGGCCACCTGGCCGTCGAAGCGGACCTTCGGCTGGTAGTGCAGTTCCACTTCGCCTGCGTCCAGGGCCCTGCGGAGGTCGCCGAGGAGGCCCAGGCGGTCGGGGGTGTTGCTGTCGCGCTTGGACTCGTACACCTCCACGCCCGTGCGGTCGCGCTTGGCCTGGTACATCGCCACGTCCGCGCGCCGCAGCAGCCCCTCCGCGTCGAGCGCGTGATCGGGGAAGACGGCGAGGCCGGCGCTGGCCTCCAGGACGAGGGTCAGGCCGTCCAGGTCGAGCGGGGAGCTGAGATCGGCGACCAGGTGGCGGGCGATGCGCTGGGCGCTGGTGGTGGAGTCGGTGAAGGGGAGCAGGACGGCGAACTCGTCGCCGCCGAGCCGGGCCGCCTCCGCGTCCTCGGGGAGGGCCTGGCGCAGCCGTTCGGCGATCTGCAGGAGCAGCCGGTCGCCCGCCAGGTGCCCCAGGGTGTCGTTGACCGCCCGGAAGCGGTCCAGGTCGATGAGCACGAGGGCGGCCCGGGTGCCGGAACGTTCGGCCTCGTCCAGGGCGGACCAGGCCCGCTCCAGCAGCCACTGCCGGTTGGGCAGCCCGGTCAGCGGGTCCCTCAGCTGCTCCTCGGCGCGTGCCCGGGCGATCCACAGGGTGGAGTCCAGGGCGATCAGCGGTACGGCGAACAGCGGCAGCAGCACCGGCTGGGTGACGGCGACGACACAGATCAGGGGGGCGATGCCGAGCAGCGCGACGGCTACTAAGGCCTGCCGGAGCAGGGCGGTGCGGGCGACGGTGGGCAGCCCGCCGCCGCGCGGGGCCAGCGCGATCCAGAGCAGGACGCGGGTGGCGAGGAGGTAGGCGACGGCGACGAGGACGATCTCGGGGACCGCCTCCAGCCCCCAGAAGGTGGGCAGCCAGGGGTTCTCGACGGAGGGCACCTCGCCGAAGGCGGCGAGTACGAGGGCCCCGGCGCCGATGCCGAGGATGTCGACGGAGCCGTGCAGCAGCCCCTGCCGCCAGCGGTGCCTGCGGGCCGCCCCGACCAGGGAGACCACGGCGAGGGAGACCAGTCCGGCGGGGACCCATCCGTAGAGGATGAGGACGCCGAGGGTGAGGGCGGCGCCCGATCCGGTGCCGCCCCACCAGCGGTCGCGGCCGAGGGCGACGAGGTGGCCGACGATGATGCCGGTGAGGAGGGCCAGTGCCCAGCCGACCGGGCCGCCGGGGAACAGCGCGTGACGGCCGCTCAGCGCGGACACGATGCCGGTGGTGAGCACCGCGACGGCGAGTCCCACGACGAGGAAGGGCAGCACACCGCGCCGCTCCTGTCCGCCCGCACCGGTGTCGAGCGGTCGGGTCTCGGGCGTCCTGGTACCCAGGACACCGAGTCTGCCCGCCCTGCCCGCCCGCATGGACGGGAGTTCCCCGCCGAATTCAGGTGACGGGTCGGCGCTTTCGGTGGGTTTCATGCCCGTACCTCTCACAGCCGGCGATGCCGATGTCACGCGATGGCCCCGATGTCATGCCACCACGGCCGAAATCGCATCCTGCAGCCGTGCACGACAGGCGCACCCCTCAACAGTAGGACGCGCGAGGCTTCCAGGGGCAGCGGTCGGCAGTGGTTGCCCGAATGCGACCCAGCCATCCTCATCAGTACGGTATCCGCCGAACGGGTGAGTTTGGACAGGACCCCCTCGTCACCCATCCGATGATCCGACAGGTCACCGCCCTGCGACCAGCCTTGTACCGGCCGTTTACCACCGTTCGCCGCGCCTGGCGTGCGCCCGCCCGTACGGCCGCACGCCACGCATCCGTTCGCCTTCGCTACTCCCCCTCGGGGATCCCCCTTTCGGTACTACTCCCCTTCACCCCCGCCGTCCACCGGGAGCGCGGCCTCTCTTGCCGCGTCCGGCCCCTGCTCCAGCAGCACGGCGAACCCGGCGTCGTCGAGGACGGCGAGCTTCAATTGCACGGCCTTGTCGTACTTCGAGCCGGGGTTGTCGCCGACCACGACGAAGGAGGTCTTCTTCGACACGGATCCGGTGACCTTGGCACCGCGGCTCTGCAGGGCCTCCTTCGCGCCGTCCCGCGTGTGGCTCTGCAAAGTGCCGGTGACGACGACGGTCAGTCCCTCGAGCGGCCGAGGCCCCTCCTCCTCGGCGGAACCTTCCTCCTCCATCCGGACCCCGGCCTCCCGCCACTTGCGCAGGATCTCCTGGTGCCAATCGACGGCGAACCACTCCTTGAGGGAGGCGGCGATGATCGCGCCGACCCCCTCGGTGGCGGTCAGCTCCTCCTCCGTGGCCTGCTCGATGCGCTCGATCGACCGGAACTCCCGGGCGAGGGCCTCGGCCGCGACCGGTCCGACGTGACGGATCGACAGGCCGTTGATGATGCGGGCGAGCGGGCGCTCCTTGGCGGCGGCGATGTGCTCCAGCATGGCCAGGGCGTTCTTCTTCGGCTCGCCCTTCTGGTTGGCGAAGACCGTGACGATCTTCTCGTCGCCCGTCTTGGGGTCCCGCTTGGGCAGCCCGCTGTCCGGGTCCAGGACGTACGCCTTGATGGGCAGCAGCTGCTCGATGGTCAGGCCGAAGAGGTCGCCCTCGTCCAGCAGCGGCGGTTCGGCCGGCTCCAGCGGGCCGGTGAGCGCGGCCGCCGCCACCATGCCGAAGTTCTCGATGTCCAGGGACTGCCGGCCGCCCAGGTAGAAGAGCCGCTCGCGCAACTGGGCGGGGCAGGTCTGGGCGTTGGGGCACCGGACGTCGATGTCCCCCTCCTTCATCGGCCGCAGTTCCGTCCCGCACGCGGGACAGATGGCCGGCATCACGAACTCCCGCTCGCTGCCGTCGCGCAGGTCCACCACCGGGCCGAGGATCTCGGGGATGACGTCGCCCGCCTTGCGCAGGACGACGGTGTCCCCGATGAGGACGCCCTTGGCCTTGACGACCTCCTGGTTGTGCAGCGTCGCGAATTCCACCTCGGAGCCCGCCACCTTCACCGGTTCCACCTGGGCGTACGGGGTCACCCGGCCGGTGCGGCCGACGCCGACCTTGATGTCGATCAGCTTGGTGTTGACCTCTTCGGGAGCGTACTTCCAGGCGATCGCCCAGCGCGGGGCGCGCGCGGTGGAGCCGAGCCGGCCCTGGAGTGCGATCTCGTCGAGCTTGACGACCACGCCGTCGATCTCGTGCTCCACCGAGTGCCGGTTCACGCCGAAGTCCGCGATGAAGTCCCGGACCTCGGCGAGCGTGGAGACCACCTTGTTGTGCTGCGCGGTCGGCAGACCCCACTCGTGCAGCAGCGCGTACGCCTGCGACTGGCGCTCGATCTCGAAGCCCTCGCGGGCGCCGATGCCGTGCACGACCATGTGCAGCGGGCGGCTCGCGGTGACTTTGGGGTCCTTCTGCCGCAGCGAACCGGCCGCCGCGTTGCGCGGGTTGGCGAAGGGCTTGCCCTCCGCCTCCACGAGGCGCGCGTTGAGCTCCTGGAACTTCTCCATCGGGAAGTAGACCTCGCCGCGGATCTCGACGAGCGCCGGGATCCGGTCGCCCCCCAGCCGGTCCGGGATCTCGGCGATGGTGCGGACGTTGGGCGTGATGTCCTCACCGGTGCGGCCGTCGCCGCGGGTGGCCGCCCGGGTCAGGCGGCCGTTCTCGTAGGTGAGGTTGACGGCGAGGCCGTCCACCTTGAGCTCGCACAGGTAGTGGTAGTCCGAGGTGTTCACGTCCCGGGCCACCCGCTCGGCCCAGGCGGCCAGTTCCTCGTCGTCGAAGGCGTTGTCGAGGGAGAGCATCCGTTCCCGGTGCTCGACGGAGGCGAAGTCCGTCTCGTACGCCCCGGCCACCTTCTGGGTGGGCGAGTCGGGCGTCCGCAGCTCCGGATACTGCTCCTCCAGCGCCTCCAGCGAGCGCAGCAGCTGGTCGAACTCGGCGTCGCTGACGACCGGCTGGTCGTTCACGTAGTACCGGAAGCGGTGCTCCTCGACCTGCTCGGCCAGCAGCGCGTGCTGATCACGCACCGCCGCCGGTACTGCCGTGTCCTGCTGTTCGGCTGCCATGCCGTGTCCTCCCGTGGCCCGTCTCGACCGTCACTCAGGGTTGTCGGCGAGCGACCTCGCCGCCCTGACGCAATGCGCCTGCACCGCGCGGGCGTAGGCGGGTGAGGCACCCGCCAGACCGCACGACGGGGTGACCACGACGGACTCCGCCAGAGTCCCCGGGGCCAGCCCCAGCCTGCGCCAGAGCTTCCTGACACCCATGACGCTACCGCCCGGGTCCGACAACGGGGCGTCCGTGCCGGGCACCACTCCGGCGAAGAGTTTCGTGCCGCCCTCGACGGCCTCCCCGATGGCGTCGTCCTCGCGCTCGGTGAGCAGGGAGAAATCGAACGACACTCCCGTGGCGCCGGCTCTGCGGAGCAGGCCGAAGGGGACCTCGGGTGCGCAGGAGTGCACGACGACCTCCCCGTCGTGGACGGCGAACAGGTCGCGCAGCGCGCCCTCGACCACCTGCCGGTCGACGGCGCGGTAGGTGCGGTAGCCGCTCGCCGAGCGGACCCGGCCGAGCAGTACGGCCGTCAGCGACGGCTCATCGAGCTGCAGCACGACCTGGGCCCCGGGGATGCGCTTGCGTACGTCGGCCAGGTGCTCGCGCAGGCCCTCGGCCAGCGATCCGGCCAGGTCCCGGCAGGCCCCCGGGTCCTGGAGCATGGCCTCGCCGCCGTGCAGTTCCAGGGCGGCGGCGAGCGTCCACGGCCCGACGGCCTGGACCTTGAGCTTGCCCGTGTAGCCCTGGGTGAACTCCTCCAGTGCGTCGAGGTCCTCGCCGAGCCAGGACCGGGCCCGCTTCGAGTCCCGTCCCGGGCGGTCGCTGATCCGCCAGCCGCTGGGCTCGACGTGGGCGTACATGTCGACGAGCAGGCCGAGGGAGCGGCCGATCATGTCCGCACCGGGCCCGCGGGCGGGCAGCTCGGCGAGGTAGGGGAACTCCTCGAAGGATCCGGTGACGGTCTTCGCGGCCTCACGGGCGTCGCCGCCGGGCAGCGATCCGACGCCGGTGGCGCCCGCGCTCATCGGCCCGGCCGGACGCTCAGGTCGTTGACCTCGGCGTCGCGGGGCAGGTCGATGGCCATGACGATCGTGGTCGCCACGGACTCGGGGTCGATCCAGTCGGCCGGGTCGTAGTCCTTGCCCTCCTGGGAGTGCACCTTGGCCTGCATGGGGCTGGCGGTGCGGCCCGGGTAGACGGAGGTGACGCGGATGCCGTGGGGCTTCTCCTCGTCGCGCAGCGAGTCGGCGAGGGCCTTGAGACCGTGCTTGGAGGCGGCGTACGCGCTCCAGTCGGCGTGGGCGCGCAGGCCGGCGCCGGAGTTCACGAAGACGATGTCGGCCTGCGAGGCCCGCAGGGTGGGCAGCAGCAGCCGGGTGACCTCGGCGGGGGCGATCAGGTTCACGTTGAGCTGCTGGTGCCAGGTCTTGGGCCGGAGCTCACCGACCGGTCCGAGGTCGACGATCCCGGCGATGTGCAGCAGGGAGTCGATCCGTTCCGGGACGGCCTGCTTGGAGAACGCCCACGACAGCCGGTCGGGGTCGGCGAGGTCGCCGACGAGGGACGTGGCGCCGGGGTAGCGCTCGACGAGCTGACGGGCGCGGCCGGCGTCCCGGGCGAGGAGGACGAGGTCGTCGCCGCGGGCGTGCAGCCGGGCCGCGACGGCGGCGCCGATGCCGGAGCCGGCACCGGTGATCAAGTGAGTAGCCATACCGCCCATGCTCGCACCCCGCCATCCCCTGTCACCCCCCGTCATCCCCCGTCATCCCCCGTCATCCCTCGTCGTCCCCCGTCATCCCCCGGCGGCCTGCCGGTACGCCGCCTCGATCCGGGCCCGAACGGGCGGCGCCTGCCGGGTGGTGAGGCTCCTCCCGGTGAGTCCCGCCAGGCAGAGGAGCCCGTCGCGTTCATCGGTGGGGATCGGCGTCCAGTGCCGCAGCGCCGCGTCCCGTACGGAGATCAGCGCGGCCGTGTCGTCCGGCTCGGTCGGATCGAAGCGGCCGCCCGAGGCCGCGCGATGCCCGGCCCAGCGGTCCTCCCAGAACTCGACCGTCCAGCCCGGCCAGCGCGCGGCCACCGTGTCGGAGTGGATCTGGGTCCCGATGGTCCACCAGCCGACCCGGCGGCGGTGCGCGTCGATGTGCACACCGCCCTCGGCGAGCCCGTGGTGGCCGCCCTCGTCCGTCGCCCCGTCCAGGAAGCCGAGCAGGGCCGGACCGTGCATGACGGGGTGGTCGAAGCCGTAGCCCACCAGGTGGCAGCGGTCCGGGCCGTCCAGGGTCACCACGGTGGACGGCATGCCCGGAACCGGGGTGTGCGGCACCCCGGGCCGGGAGACGAAGAGGTCGTCGGCCCAGGCCGGGCGCTCGCGGTCCTCGTCGTCCGCGGGGTCGAGGCCGAGGTGGCTCCGCAGCCCGGTCTGGGCGCCGTAGATCCAGTGGACCTCCCAGCCGGGCCAGGCGGCCCGCAGGAGGGCGAAGGCGGCCCGGCGGGTGTACGGCTCGACGAGGGGGCCCTCCATGACGAACAGCCGCAGGACCTTGCGGTCCGGGTCCACCGCGACGCCCGCGTCGATCTTGTCGTCGGGCCGCCAGGAGTACGGCTGTCCGTACGCGCGGCCCCGGCGCATCAGGGCCAACAGGAAGTCCGGACCGGCCAGCAGGTCGGGTTCCAGGCCCCCGGCCCCCCAGTCGTCGTCGGTGGCCCCGTATCCGTCCGGTCCGCCGAGGATGTAGACGACCGGGTTCATCGCGGCCCCGCGGCTTCGCGCAGGGCCGCGGCCGTCCGCCGGGCGTCGTAGTCGGCCGGGACGCCCTCGACCAGGATGACCTCGCCCGGGATGTGGTCGGTGCGCAGCGGGATGATGGCCCGGTAGGCGTCGGAGGCGTACCAGGCGCGGGCGCTCTCGATGTCCGGGAAGCCGATCATGACGACGGTGCCGGGGAAGGGGCCCTCCATGACCTCGACCTCCTTGCCGTGGACGAGGAAGCGGCCGCCGAAGGGTTCCATCGTCGACGGGATCCGCTCGATGTACTCGAGGATGTCCTCGTTCATGGTGTCGGGGCGTATGTGGGCGATGGCGTACGCGGTCATGGTCTCTCCCCCTGTGAACGGGCCCGCCGGTGCGGGCCGTTGCTCCGATCCTGTCAGCACGCGGCCGCGCCGGCGATGACCTGCGAGGTCATGCCGATGCGGGCTGGAAGGTGCGCCGGTAGGCGATCGGGGAGACGCCGAGCGTGGAACGCATGTGCTGGCGCAGGGAGTTGGCCGATCCGAAGCCCGCACGGTGGGCGACCAGGTCGACCGGGAGATCGCTGGATTCCAGCAAATGGCGCGCCAGTTCCAGGCGTTGGGCGGTGAGCCACTGCACCGGGGTCATGCCGACTTCGTCGCGGAAGCGCCGGGTGAAGGTGCGCAGGCTCATCCGGGCGTGCGCGGCCAGTTCGGCGAGGGTGACCGGTTCGGCGAGGCGTTCCAGGGCCCAGGCGCGGGTGGCGGTGGTGGTGGCGAGCGTCGGCTCCGGGACGGGCCGGTCGATGTACTGGACCTGGCCGCCGTCCCGCCAGGGCGGGACCACGCACAGCCGCGCGGCCCGGTTGGCGACGCCCGTGCCGTGGTCCTGGCGGATCAGGTAGAGGCAGAGGTCGATGCCGGCCGCCACGCCGGCCGAGGTGAGGATGTCGCCGTCGTCGACGAAGAGGACCTCCTCGTCGAGCCGCACGCGCGGGAAGCCGCGCTGGAACTCGGGCGCGTGCAGCCAGTGGGTGGTGGCGGGCCGGCCGTCGAGCAGCCCGGCGGCGGCGAGGACGTAGGAGCCGGTGCACAGGGAGACCAGCCGGGTGCCGGGCCGGATCGCGGCGAGGGCGTCGGTCAGCGGTTGCGGCAGGGGGGCGCCGTGCGCGAGCTCGTCCATGGCGTGGGTGGGCGTGACGATCACGGTGTCGGCGGCGGCGAGGGCCTCGGGGCCGGCCGTGACGCCGACGGTGAAGCCCGCGTCGCTGGTCACGGGCAGGCCGTCGGCGGTGCAGACGGTCACCTCGTAGAGCGGATTCCCGGCCTCGTCGTGGGCGTTGCCGAAGACGCGGGAGGGGATGCCGAGCTCGAACGGGGGGACCCCTTCGAGGGCGAGTACGGCGATTCGGTGCATGGCCAGATCCTGACACATGGTGGCCGTACGGCCAACACTACGGGGGTCGGCGAGCGGAGACAGTGAGGTCATCGGCCGGGACACCGGCACCGGAGAACCCAGCAAGGAGACATGTCATGCGCGCCGTCGTCATCAGCAAGTGGGGCGGACCCGAGGTCCTCGTCGAGACGGACGCCGAGCGTCCGGAGCCCGGCATGGGCGAGGTCCTGGTCCGGGTCCACGCCGCCGGCGTCAACCCGGTGGACTGGAAGACGCGCGAGAGCGGCGCCCTGATCCCCTGGGGCCCGGTGCCGGCGGTCGGCTGGGACGTGTCCGGCACCGTCGAGGCCGTGGGACCGGGCGTGACCCTGTACCGGGCGGGCGACGAGGTCTACGGGATGCCCCGCTTCCCGCAGCAGGCCGGCGCGTACGCCGAGTACGTGACGGGCCCCGCCCGGCACTTCGCCCACAAGCCGGCCACGCTGGACCACGTGCAGGCCGCGGCCCTGCCGCTGGCCGCGCTGACCGCCTGGCAGGCCCTGGTGGACACGGCCGGGGTGAGCGCCGGGCAGCGGGTGCTGGTGCACGCGGCGGCCGGCGGCGTGGGTCACCTGGCGGTGCAGATCGCCAAGGCCCGCGGCGCTTACGTGATCGGCACCGCGAGCGCCGGCAAGCACGAGCTGCTGCGCGAGCTCGGCGCCGACGAGGTGATCGACTACCGCACCACGGACTTCGAGGACGCCGTCGCCGACGTGGACGTCGTGATCGACGCCATCGGCGGGGACTACACGCAGCGCTCGCTGAAGGTCCTCAAGACCGGCGGCCACCTGGTGACCCTGCCCGGCCCCGACTCCCTCCCGGCCGACCCGCAGGGCGTGCACGCCTCCTGGGTGCTGGTGGAGCCGGACCTCGGCGGCCTGCGGGAGATCGCGGCCCTCGTCGAGCAGGGCCTGCTGAAGCCGCTGGTCGACACGGTGCTGCCGCTGGAGCAGGCCGCCAAGGCCCACGAGATCGGCGAGCAGGGCCGCACCACCGGCAAGATCGTCCTGACCGTCGCCTGAGCGCGCTGCGCCCCGGGCGGCCCTCAGCCGGTGGGCCGCCCGCGCAGGTGACGCTCCGGACGGGCGTGGCGGAACCTGTGGACGACGCCGACGCGGCGCAGGACGCCGCGCCGGTAGGCGTCCTCCAGAAAGGCGTCCGCCGCCCAGGGGAGGCGGCCGATCCTGGAGATCAACGCGAGCATCCTGGCGAACCACGGCGGCAGCGGCACCGTGTGGTATTCGGCGGCCTGATCCGCACCGCGCGACGCCGCGGCCCGTCCGGGGGGACGGACCGCGGCGTCGTGGCGCGGAGGGGGCCGGTCAGACGGTGGCGGCGGCCCGCGTCGTGGTCGCGATGGTGGCCGAGCCGACCACGCGGGTGCCGTCGTAGAGCACGATCGCCTGGCCGGGGGCGACGCCCCGGACCGGCTCGGTGAAGGAGACGCGCAGCTCGCCGTCCACGACCTCGGCGAAGACCTCGGTCTCGCCTCCGTGGGCGCGCAGCTGGGCGGTGTACGTGCCCGGGGCCGCGGCCACGGCGCCGCACCAGCGGGGGCGGATCGCGGTGAGGGCCGTGACGTCGAGGGCTTCGACCGGGCCGACGGTGACGGTGTTGTTCACCGGGGAGATGTCGAGGACGTAGCGCGGCTTGCCGTCGGGGGCGGGGTGGCCGATGCGCAGGCCCTTGCGCTGGCCGATGGTGAAGCCGAAGGCGCCGTCGTGGGTGCCGACCTTCTCGCCGGTCGCCCCGTCGACGATGTCGCCCTCGGCCTTGCCGAGGCGGTTCGCGAGGAAGCCCTGGGTGTCGCCGTCGGCGATGAAGCAGATGTCGTGGCTGTCGGGCTTCTTCGCGACGGCCAGACCCCGCTCCTCGGCCTCGGCGCGGATCTCTTCCTTGGTGGTGAGGGTGTCACCGAGGGGGAAGAGGGCGTGGGCGAGCTGCTTCTCGTCGAGGACCCCGAGGACGTAGGACTGGTCCTTGGCCATGTCGGAGGCGCGGTGCAGTTCGCGTGAGCCGTCCTCGTTCAGCACGACGGTCGCGTAGTGGCCGGTGCAGACGGCGTCGAAGCCGAGCGCGAGGGCCTTGTCGAGCAGCGCCGCGAACTTGATCTTCTCGTTGCAGCGCAGGCAGGGGTTCGGGGTGCGCCCGGCCTCGTACTCCGAGATGAAGTCCTCGACCACGTCCTCGCGGAAGCGCTCGGCCAGGTCCCAGACGTAGAAGGGGATGCCGATGACGTCGGCCGCGCGGCGGGCGTCGCGGGAATCCTCGATGGTGCAGCAGCCACGGGCGCCGGTCCGGAAGGACTGCGGGTTCGCGGAGAGCGCGAGGTGGACGCCGGTCACGTCGTGCCCGGCTTCGACCGCACGGGCGGCGGCGACGGCGGAGTCCACTCCGCCGGACATGGCGGCCAGGATGCGAAGCGGGCGGTGTGCGGGCGGCAGGTTCTCAGTCATAGCACCGTCCAGAGTACGGGGGAACCGAGCGGGGTCACAGCGCGTTATCGGGGTACGGGGGGTGGATCACATCGTCGAGCAGGGGAACAAGGGACAGAAGTCGCCGGGGCGGACCCGCAGGGCCGTGCTGTTCGGCGGGCTCGGGGTCCTCGCGGTGGCGGGGGTCGCCGGCCGGGAGGAGATCGCCCGGGGCTGGTGGCTGATACCGGGGGTGGCCAAGCCGCGCAAGGAGGGCGAGCTCGACCACGTGGGCGCGAACTGGACGGCGGCCTCGCCGGCGAACTGGCGGATGGCGGACCGGCCCGACGACTACCGGGTGGACCGGATCGTCGTCCATGTCACACAGGGCGGCTTCGAGTCCTCGGTGGACGCCTTCCGGAATCCGTGGCACAAAGCCTCGGCGCACTACATAGTGCGCGGGGACGGCCATGTGGAGCAGATGGTGCGGGAGCTGGACGTGGCCTTCCACGCCGGGAACCGCTCGATGAACGAGCGCAGCGTCGGCATCGAGCACGTGGGCTTCGTGGACCGCCCGCAGGACTTCACGGACGAGATGTACGCGGCTTCGGCCCGGCTGGCGGCAGGCATCTGCCGCCGGTACGGCATACGGGCGGACCGCGCCCACATCGTCGGCCACTCCGAGGTACCGGGCGCCGACCACACCGATCCCGGCCGCCACTGGGACTGGAACCGGTACATCGGCCTGGTGCAGCAGGCACTCGACGAGCGGGACCCCGTCAGCTGAGGCCCGCCGTGCGGGCACGTTCCACCGCCGGGCCGATGGCCGCGGCCAGGGCCGCGACGTCCTCCTTGGTGGAGGTGTGGCCGAGGGAGAAGCGCAGGGTGCCGCGGGCCAGCTGCGGGTCGGTACCGGTCGCCAGCAGGACGTGGCTCGGCTGGGCCACGCCCGCGGTGCAGGCGGATCCGGTGGAGCACTCGATGCCCTGCGCGTCGAGCAGGAGCAGCAGGGAGTCGCCCTCGCAGCCCGGGAAGCTGAAGTGGGCATTGGCCGGGAGCCGCTCGTCGGGGTCTCCTCCGAGGACGGCGTCGGGCACGGCCGCGCGGACGGCGGCGACCAGTTCGTCGCGCAGGGCGCCGATTTCGGCGGCGAACCGCTCGCGCCGTTCGGCGGCGAGCACGGCGGCCACGGCGAAGGCGGCGACGGCCGGTACGTCGAGGGTGCCGGAACGGACGTGCCGCTCCTGGCCGCCGCCGTGCAGGACGGGTACGGGGCTCTGGTCCCGGCCGAGGAGCAGTGCCCCGATGCCGTAGGGTCCGCCGATCTTGTGGCCGCTGACGGTCATGGCGGCGAGGCCGCTGTCGCCGAAGTGGACGTCGAGCTGCCCGAAGGCCTGGACGGCGTCGGAGTGCAGCGGGATCCCGGACTCGCGGGCGATGGCGGCCAGTTCGCGGACCGGCATGACGGTGCCGATCTCGTTGTTGGCCCACATCACGGTGGCCAGGGCCACGTCGTCGGGGTTGCGCCCGACGGCTTCGCGGAAGGCGTCGGCGTGCACGCGCCCGTGGCGGTCCACGGGCAGGTACTCGACCTGCGCGCCCTCGTGCTCGGCGAGCCAGTGGACGGCGTCGAGCACGGCGTGGTGCTCGACGGGACTGGCGATGACCCGGGTCCGGGCGGGATCGGCGTCGCGCCGGGCCCAGTAGAGGCCCTTGACGGCGAGGTTGTCGGCCTCCGTGCCGCCGGCGGTGAAGACCACCTCGCTGGGACGGGCGCCGACCGCCTCGGCGAAGGCCTCGCGGGCCTCCTCCACGGTACGGCGGGCCCGGCGGCCGGCGGCGTGCAGGGAGGAGGCGTTCCCCGTGGCGGCGAACTGCGCGGTCATCGCCGCGGCGGCCTCCGGCAGCATCGGGGTGGTGGCGGCGTGGTCGAGGTAGGCCATGATCCCCCGATTCTACGAGTCGACCGGTGGCCCCTTGCGCCGCGGGACCCCGTGATGGCCGGCACGGCACTCCCGGGGAGTGCGCTGCCGGCCGGATCGGGGAGCGGTCAGGCCGGGCGCAGGGCGCGGGCCAGCTGGCGGGACTGGGCGACCAGGTGGTCCGACGAGTCCCAGACCTCCGCGTCCTCCTCCAGGAAGCCGCCGGCCAGGTTGCGGGTGGTGATGGAGACCCGGAGCGGGCCGGGGGCCGGGCGGCGCCGGACGTGGGTGGTGAGTTCCACCGTCGGGGTCCAGGCCACCAGGCCGAGGTCGAAGGCGGTCGGCGGCAGCGCGTCCACGGCCAGGAGGATGGACAGCGGGTCGGCGTCGCGGCCGTCGGCCAGCTCGAACCAGGCCCGCATCTCGCCCTTGCCGGACGGCGCACCGACGGCCCAGCCGGCGGTCGCCGGGTCCAGCCGCAGGCGCAGCCGGTCCACGATGGCGGAGCTGCCGGGGA
The DNA here is from genome assembly GCF_045160505.1 of Streptomyces sp. NBC_00029. Taxonomy (NCBI): domain Bacteria; kingdom Bacillati; phylum Actinomycetota; class Actinomycetes; order Kitasatosporales; family Streptomycetaceae; genus Streptomyces; species Streptomyces sp. NBC_00029. The sequence continues at coordinate 6,171,832 of NZ_CP108292.1, read as the reverse complement.
TCGGGGCCGGGCCGGCCTCGGGGCCGATGCAGTCCTCGTAGGCGGGGATGGCGGGCGGCACGGCGACGGTCCGTACGTCGTCCGGCAGGGCCGCGAGGTCGCCGTAGGAGGCGAGGACGCGGATGCGCTCGATCTCGGCGCCGTTCTCGTCGTACTGGAACAGCGAGGCCTGGCCCGTGGAGAGGGTGCGGCCGACGCGGACGACCTGCGTGCGGATCACGGCGGGGCCGGGCACGGATGAGGTCAGGTAGTGCGCGGAGACGGTGAACGGGTCCGGGTGCGGGAGGGCCGCCGACAGGGCCCGGCCGACCAGGGCCAGCAGGTAGCCGCCGTTCACGGCGGCGATGATCGTCCAGCCGGCGGAGAGTTCCGCGTCGTACACCCCGGGCTCGCCCGCGCGTGCGGTGATGGCGGTGTCGCGGTCGAACTCACTGTCGCCGATGAATGCCTTGGCAGCTGCGTGTGACATGCAAACGACGGTACACCGGCTTGCTACTAAGCGGTAGCTTTCTTTTGTTACGGCTCTTCGGCCACCGACGACCGCCGGTTCCAGGCCAGCGGCGCCCGCCAGTGGTAGCGCATGGCGAGGAGGCGGAGAACGAAGGTGGTGACGATCGCCAGGCCCGTGGTGATGCCGTTGAGCGCGTCCATGCTGATGAAGACGGCGACCATCGTGGCCCCGACGAGGGCGGGCACGGCGTACATCTCGCGGTCGCGCAGCAGCGAGGGCACCTCGTTCACCAGCACGTCGCGCAGGACGCCGCCGCCGACGGCCGTGGTGACGCCGAGCGCCGCGGAGGCGGTGAGACCGAGGCCGTACTCGTAGGCCTTGGTCGTGCCCGTCACGCAGAACAGTCCGAGGCCGGCCGCGTCGAAGACGTTGATGGCGCGGTTGATCCGCTGGACCTCGGGGTGCAGGAAGTAGACGATCGCGGCGGCGACCAGCGGGGTGACGAAGAAGCTGAGCTCACCGAAGGCGGCGGGCGGCACGGCGCCGATGACGAGGTCGCGGAAGAGACCGCCGCCCAGGGCCGTGACCAGGGCGAGGACGACGATGCCGAAGACGTCGAAGTTCTTGCGGACGGCGAGCAGGGCGCCTGCGGTGGCGAAGACGAAGATGCCGGCGAGGTCCAGGGCATGCTGGATCCCGGGCGGGAAGAGATCGTGGAGCACCGGGCCATTGTCGCCCCTCGGCCGCTCGGCTCCCGCCGGGGGACGGGCCGCTCGGCTCCGCCGGGGGGCTCGGGCCGAGGGCCGGTGCGGCTTCAGGACCCGGGGCTCCGCCCCGGACCCCGCGCCTCACACGCCGACGAGGCTGGACATGTGCGGCCCTGCCCGGATTGCCGGGCAGGGCCGTGCTGCCGGAGCGGTTACTCCGTGACCGTCGCCACCGCGTCCGCCGCGCCCGGCAGGGGCTGGTCGCCCGGGGCCTGGTCCGCGGCGTTCTCCGGGTGGTGGCAGGCCACCTGGTGGCCCGGCTTCAGCGCCAGCAGCGGCGGTTCCTGCGTGGCGCAGATCTGCGTGGCCTTCCAGCACCGGGTGTGGAAGCGGCAGCCGCTCGGCGGTGAGATCGGCGACGGCACGTCGCCCTTGAGCAGGATGCGGCCGCTCTTGGCGCCGCGCCGCCTCGGGTCGGGCACCGGCACGGCCGACATCAGGGCCGTGGTGTACGGGTGCATGGGCGCCCCGTACAGCGACTTGTTGTCGGCGAGCTCGACGATCTTGCCGAGGTACATCACCGCGATGCGGTCCGAGACGTGCCGGATGACCGACAGGTCGTGCGCGATGATCACGTAGGTGAGACCCAGCTCGTCCTGGAGGTCGTCCAGCAGGTTCACCACCTGGGCCTGGATCGACACGTCCAGCGCCGAGACGGGCTCGTCCGCGACCACCAGCTTCGGCTTCAGCGCCAGGGCCCGGGCGATGCCGATGCGCTGGCGCTGGCCGCCGGAGAACTCGTGCGGGTAGCGGTTGTAGTGCTCGGGGTTGAGACCCACGAGCGACAGCAGCCGCTGGACCTCCGCCTTGAGCCCGCCTTCCGGGGTGACCTTCTGGAGCTTGAACGGCGCGCTGACGATGGTGCCCACCGTGTGGCGGGGGTTCAGCGAGCCGTAGGGATCCTGGAAGATCATCTGCACGTCGCGGCGCAGCGGGCGCATGCCCGACACCCCCAGGTGCGTGATGTCCTTGCCCTCGAACTCGATGGAACCGCCGGTCGGCTCCAGCAGCCGCGTGATCAGCCGGCCCATCGTCGACTTCCCGCAGCCGGACTCGCCCACGATGCCGAGGGTCTCACCGCGCCGGACGTCGAAGTCGAGGCCGTCGACGGCCTTGACCGCGCCCACCTGGCGCCGGATCAGCCCCTTGGTGATCGGGAAGTGCTTCGCCAGGCCGGTGACCTTGAGCAGGACCTCGGGTGACTCCTTGGCCTGCGCGGGGATGACGACCGTGTCCGTCTTCTTCATCTCAGGCGTATCGGTCACAGCTTCGGCGCAATCTCTTCGGTCCAGATCCGGGTCCGCTCGTCCTGCGACATGTGGCAGGCGGACCAGTGACGGCTGTCGTCCTGTGTGAGCTCGGGCCGGACCGTACGCGTCACGTTGCCCTTGGGCACGTCGGCGTACGGGCAGCGCGGGTTGAAGGCACAGCCGTCCGGGATGTTGATGAGGCTGGGCGGGGAGCCCTTGACCGGGATGAGGCGCTCGCTCTGCTCGCGGTCGATGCGCGGCATCGAGCCCAGCAGGCCCCAGGTGTAGGGGTGGCGGGGCTCGTAGAACACCTTCTCGGCGGTGCCCCGCTCGACGCACCGGCCGCCGTACATCACGAGGATCTCGTCGGCCATCTCCGCCACGACCCCGAGGTCGTGCGTGATCATGATGACGGCCGAGCCGAACTCCTTCTGCAGATCACGGATCAGGTCCAGGATCTGCGCCTGCACGGTGACGTCCAGGGCCGTGGTCGGCTCGTCCGCGATCAGCAGGTCGGGGTTGTTGACCAGCGACATCGCGATCATCGCGCGCTGGCGCATGCCGCCCGAGAACTGGTGCGGATAGTCGTCGACGCGCTTGCCCGGCTCGGGGATGCCCACCCGGTCGAGCATCTCGACGGCCCGCTTGCGCGCCGTCTTCTTGTCCACGTCGTTGTGGACGCGGTACGCCTCCACGATCTGGGAGCCGATCGTGTAGTACGGGTGCAGCGCGCTCAGCGGGTCCTGGAAGATCATCGCCATGTCGCGGCCCCGCAGCCGGCGCACCTCCTCGGGTTCGGCCGACAGCAGTTCCTTGCCGCCGAGCCAGATCTCGCCCGACATCTCGACGGTGGAGCGGCTGGCGTTGCCCACCCGGTGCAGGCCCATGACGGCCAGCGAGGTGACCGACTTGCCGGAGCCGGACTCGCCCACGATGCCGAGGGTCTGGCCCTTGTCCAGCTGGAAGGAGAGCCCGTCGACCGATTTGACGACGCCGTCGTCGGTGGGGAAGTGGACCTTGAGGTCGCGTACGTCGAGGAAGGCCTCGGCGGGACGGCCGTCGCCCGGTACCGCCGCGAGGGCGGTGGTGGTGCCGGTGGTGGCGGTGTCGGTGGCGCGGTCGCCGGCGCCGGCCTCGCTCCCCTTCGGAGTCGGATCGGTCACGACAGCCTCACCCTCGGGTCGATGATGGCGTAGACGAGGTCGACCACCAGGTTGCACAGCACGATGAAGAATCCGGCGAAGAGGGTCACCCCGAGGATCTTCGGCAGGTCGTTCACCGCGATGGCGTGGTACGCGTACTCACCGATGCCGTGGTACGAGAAGACCGTCTCGGTGACGATGGCGCCGCCGAGGAGCAGCCCGAAGTCCATGCCGAAGATGGTCACGATCGGGGTCAGCGCGGAGCGCAGCCCGTGGCGGGTGACGACCACCCGCTCGCGCAGGCCCTTGGCGCGCGCGGTGCGGATGTAGTCCTCGCTCATGGTCTCCAGCATTCCGGCCCGGGTGAGCCGGGCGTAGAGCGCGGAGTAGAGGAAGGCGAGCGTGCACCAGGGCAGCACCAGCCCCTGGAACCAGGCCGCCGGATCCTCGGAGAAGTCCACGTACACATTGGTGAACATGGGCCAGTTGAAGACGAACACGGCCAGCGAGAGCGTGCCGGTGAAGAACATCGGCAGCGAGACGCCGGCGAGGGCCACGCCCATCGCGAGCCGGTCGAACAGCGAGCCCGGCCGCAGGGCCGAGACCACGCCGGTGGTGACACCCGTGATCAGCCAGATGAAAGCGGCTCCCAGGGTGAGGGAGGCGGTGACGGGCAGCCGGGTGACGATGTCGGGCCAGACCTCGACGTGGTCCTTGAAGGAGTAGCCGAGGCAGGGGGCGTTGCACTGCGAGGGGTCGGGGCCGTAGTTGAACTCGCGGCCCGCGAATATGCCCCTCAGGAAGTCCCAGTACTGCGCGTACAGGGGCTGGTCGAAACCGAGGTTCTTCTTGACCGCGGCGATGGACTCGGGCGAGGGGTTCTTGCCCACGTACTGGGTGGCCAGCGAGTCGGCCGTGCCGCCGGCCAGCCGGGGCAGCAGGAAGAAGATCGCGAAGGTGATCGCGCTGACAACGAGCAGCAGGAACACCGCGGCGAACAGCCGCCGGACGATGTACACAAACACGGGGGTCGGCTTCGGCGTCCGCCGGTCCGCCCCGCTCCCCGGTCGGGGGCGCGGGACGGACCGGCGCGCACTGCTGCCTTCACCTGCCTTCCACGGTTCTGGCAGATCTGGCTGAGAGGGTCAAACTGCCTTCGGACTTACGGCCCGGGGTTACTTCAGGCCGATGTTGAGGTAGTCGTACTGACCGCTCCACGCCGGGTTGGAGACCACGTTGGTGAGCTTGGGCGAGCGGTAGTGCAGCACCTTGAAGTAGGTCAGGGGCACGATGACCGCCTGGTCCATGACCTTCTTGTCGATCTCGCCGTAGACCTTCTCGCGCGCGGCGGCGTCGGTGTTGGCGATGTTGTCGTTCAGCAGCTTGTTGATCTCGGGGTCGTTCAGCTGCGACAGGTTGGTGTTGCCCGTCTTGCTGATCGCGTCACCGTGGACGACCTGCTGGAGGAAGCCGAAGCCGCTCGGCCAGTCGGCGCCCCACTGCATCATCATGAGGCCGATCTTGTTGTCCTCGGTGAACTTCGGGACACCCGCGTAGTCACTGAAGTACTTGCCGGCCGGGAACTGCTGGATCTTGACCGTGATCCCGATCTTCTTCAGGGACGCCTGGATGGCCGTGGCCATGTCGACCTCGCCGGCGCGGTCGTTGCGCGCGGTGATGGTGGTCTCGAAGCCGTTCGGCTGGCCGCAGGCGGTCAGCGCGGCCTTGGCCTTGGCCTCGTCGCCCTTGTCATCGGGGGTCTTGTAGGTGTTGAAGTCCACGTGACCCGGGATGTCGGTCGGCAGGACGGTGCTGGCGATGGCGCCGCGGATCGGGCCGCCGAAGGCGGTCTGCACCGACACCTTGTCGATCGCGTACTGGACCGCCTTGCGGCACTCCACGTTGTCGAACGGGGCCACCTTGGTGTTCATCGCCATGTAGACCAGGCGACCACCCTCGGCGTTGTCGGTGTTCGGGTCCTTCGAGGTCAGCAGCTCGGTCTGGGTCTGCTGGGCCACACCGTTACCGACGATGTCGATGTGGGTGTTGCCGGCCTTCAGGTTGGAGTCGATCGTCTCCTGGTTGACCTTCAGCTTGACGACGATCTTCTCCGGGAGCTGCTTGCGCAGCGGGTCCGTGGAGGCGTCCCAGTTGGGGTTGCGGACCAGGACGGCCTGCTTGTCGTGCTCGTAGCTCTCGAACATGTACGAGCCGGAGGAGACGATGTTCTTCACATAGTCCGCGCCGTTGTCCTTGGCCTTCGGCACGGGGGCCGACTGCGGGTTCGCCAGCAGGTAGTCGAACTCGGCGAAGGGCTGCTTCAGCTTGAAGACGATCGTCTGGTCGTCGGGGGTCTCGATGGACTGCAGTCCGGTGTCGGACTTGTCCTTGTACGGGCCCTCGTACGGGGTCTCGTTGTTCTTGAGGTACTGCGCGAGGTAGTTCGGGCCGTTGGAGTGCACGTCACGCGCGAAGTTGCTGCGCTCGACCGCGTACTTGACGTCCTTGGAGGTGACCAGCGAGCCGTCGCTGTACTTGACGCCCTTGCGCAGCTTGTACGTCCAGGTGGCGCCGCCGTCGCTCGGCGTGCCGAGGCCCTCGGCGAGGTCCGGGACCACCTTGTTGCCCTCGGCGCCCGGGGCGGGCGCGAAGGTGGTCAGCGGACGCGCGTACAGGCGGCTGAAGTTGAAGACGAAGCCGTAGTACGTGTTGCCGGGGTCGAAGGAGTCGGGGGTGTCGGACGCCTCGTAGACGACCGTCCCGCCCTTCTTGTCCGCGGCGTTGACGACGGCCTTGACTGCGGCGTTGGCGCCGGCCGACTTGTCGTCGCCGCCGGTCTTGTCACCACCATTGCAGGCGGAGGCGGTGAGGACGACGGTGATGGCGGCGGCAAGCACCGCGGCTGTTCTCGACCTGCTTCTCATGGCGGAGTGATGCCCCCTGATTCGGAGTGATGGTGGGTACTGGCGGAGCCTCGGCCGGGTGCCCGAGGAACGGGTGGGTCAGCGCGAGCTCTTGGGGTCCAGGGCGTCGCGCAGACCGTCGCCGAGGAGGTTGAAGGCGAGCACGGTGAGGAAGATCGCCATGCCCGGGACGACCATGAACATCGGGTCGACCTTGTAGTAGTCCACGGCGGAGCTGAGCATTCCGCCCCATGAGGCCTGCGGTGGCTGGATACCCACGCCGAGGAAGCTCAGGGAGGCCTCGAACAGGATGTTGGTCGGGATGAGCAGCGTGGAGTAGACGAGGATCGGGGCGACCAGGTTCGGCAGCAGCTCCCGGAAGACGATGAAGGGGCCGCGGGCTCCGAGGCTGCGGGCCGCGTCGACGAACTCCCGCTCGCGCAGCGAGAGCGTCTGGCCGCGCACGATGCGTCCGATGTAGGGCCAGCTGAAGAAGCCGATCACGAAGATCAGCACGCTGATGTGCAGCGGCAGCCCCTCGAGGCCGAAGGCCCCGCCCTGGAGGGCGGCCGAGATGGAGATCGCGAAGAGCAGCAGCGGGAAGGCCAGGAAGGTGTCCATCATGCGGCTGATGACCGTGTCGGCCCAGCCTCCGTAGTAGCCGGCGATGACGCCGAGCACGGAGCCGATGAAGACCGAGACCAGGGTCGATCCGAAGGCGACCAGCAGGGAGACCCAGGAGCCTTCCAGGATGCGGGTGGCTATGTCGCGGCCGAACTTCGGCTCCACGCCGAGCGGGTGCTCCCAGCTGATGCCGCCGAAGGAGCCGATGGGGGTCGCCAGGGAGGGGTCGATGAGGTCCTGGTGCAGGGCGTCCGGGTCCAGTCCGAACATCCACTGGATCGGCTGCGAGAGCATGGCCAGCACCACGAGCAGCAGCACGACGGTGCCGCCGGCCATCGCCACCTTGTCGCGCTTGAGTCTGATCCACGCGATGCGGCCGAGCGAACGTCCCTCGATCCGCTTCTGCGTCGCCCCGCCGGATGTCCCGTCGGGCTGCGTGAGCACCGGCTCACTGGGCGCTGTGGGTGAAGCCGTCATCGTGGTGGGGACCCCTCTCGGCCGACGGTCGCCGGCCCTGGCCGCCGCCGTAGCGGCTTGGTTCACATCGGTGGCACTGGTGGTGCGTGCCGGCGGCTGCGTCGGCGTGGGTGGTGCGGCGAGTCCGAAGTCAGCCTGAAGAGCTGTTCCTTGCGGCGGGCCCGGTTGGCCCGGCCTTCGGTGGGGTGGAGTCTTCAACGCCCTCTCGAGCGCCCGCCAGACCTGCCGGGGATGTGATGCGCAACCGTGATCTACGCCTACACCTTCCGTTATCCGAACCCCGGGACCTGTTGAGCGGTGAAACACCGCCCGTTCTGCGCGGAACGGACATCCGGCCCAACTGCCCTTTCGGCCATGGATCTTGGGCGCAATCACCGGATATGCCGAAGGCCGCACCGATGGGACCGGTGCGGCCTTCGAGATGGATGTCTCAATATGCGGATATCGCGGAACGCGGCTCCGCCCGTCGTCGGGGCGGGTCCCGCGCCGGGTCAGTACGCCGGCGCCTGGCCCTCGCGGTCGTAGAAGGGGCGGGTCTGCGCGCGCAGCCACATGGCGACGGGGTCGTGCTCGTCCCCGAGCGCGACCGTGCACACCGGCACCCCCTCGGGGACCACCCCGACCGACTGCCGCATCATCTCCCGTACGGATTCCAGCGCGGGCGCGGAGGCGTCGTACAGGTCGAGCCCGACCGCGAGGTACGGCGATCCGAGCGCGGGCTGCACCCAGGCGCGGCGCAGCGACCGGACGGCCGGGGTGCGGTGCGCGTGCTGGGTCAGCAGTCCGTAGAACTGCGGGAGCTCGATCGCGGGCTCGGACAGCCGCAGCGGTCCGGCCGGCATCCGGTCGAGGCCCGTGGCGATCCGGCGCAGGTCGGCCCAGGGCACGCCGAGGCCGCCGCCCTGGGCGTGCGGGTTGAGCCACAGCCCCCAGCGGTCCGGGTACAGCGCGCGGGCGATGTCCCGCCCGGTGACCACCTCGTAGCCCCGGTTCCAGCCACTGGCCGCCAGCTCCTGGGGGGAGGTGACGCAGGGCGCGTAGCCGAGGCTTTCGACCTCCATGCCCCCGTACTGGGCGTCCGGGGATCCCGGCTGCCCCTGCCAGAGCAGCATCCACAGCCGGCCCTCGGAGAGGGCGTGCAGGAGTGACTCGTAACTCTCATAGCGCCCGGGAGTCACCTGGCGCATCATGTGCTCGACCTGCCCGGCCGCGGCCGTGCCTGACGCACTCACCCGGTACCCCTCTTCGTCCGCCCGTCGCTCCACGCGTGTCCTCCGAACCGGCAGTCGCGCGTGCGGCCAGGAGATGTAACCAGCTTAAGCGGCCCTACGGCAGGTAGAAGGGGCGTACGCGCTCACGAATCCAGTCCGTGACCGGGTCCTGGGCGGCATCGAGCAGGATCAACTGGACGGGCCACGGCGGCGGGACGCGCGTCAGGGCCCGCCCGAGGGCCTCCATCGGAGCGCTCTGCATCTCCGGTTCCCATCCCACCAGGCGGACACCGATGAACAGCTGGGGCGCCCCGCCCTCGACGCTGGCGAGGCAGCGGTGCGCGGCGGCGACCACCCCCGTGGCCCGGAACTCCTCCGTGGCGGCGGCCAGGAAGTCCACCGGGTCCTCCTGCCAGTCGGGCTCGTAGAGCCGGACGCGGCCGCCGGTGGCAGGGCCGTCGAGCGGGCCGCGGCCCGCACGGCACAGCTCCGCGACGGCGGGCGGCGGGAGCGGTACCCCGACGGCCCCCTCGGGGTTCAGGGCGATGCCGAGCTGCGGGGGCAGGCCGCGGGCGAACTCGACGGCGGGAGCCACCGCGAAGTCCATGCCGGGGCCGACGCAGGCGAGGAACTGGGCCTCGGAGCTGTAGACGGGCACGTACGCCGCCCCGCCGATGTCCATGGTGGGCAGGTCGAGGCCGGCCGTCGCCCGGCCGCTGCCGCCCGGCAGCGGCACCCAGACCCGGCTGCGCCCGAGGACCTCCAGGATCCGCCCCCCGGCGTCCGGCTGCCCCAGCGCCGCCCCGAGCACCTGCTCCAGCTCATTTCCCGGCCAGCCGCTGCCCTGCATCTGCCCCTGCCCCTGTCTGGAATCCCGCGCGTGTCGTGCCGAGGCTATCGGGCCCGGCCACGTGCCGTCCGCCGGGGCTCAGCCGTGGAAGTGGATCCCGGTCACGGCGGCGGCCGAGCGGCGGTCCAGCAGGGTCGCCGAGGCGCAGCCCGCGGGCGGCCGGCCCGCTTCGGCCTCGCGGAGCAGCCGGGTCACCGCGCCGCGGTGGCGCGCGAAGGCGTACACGGAGACCCGGCGGCCGCGCGCGGCCTGTCCGGAGAGCGCCTCCTCGGGGCTGCTGTCCAGCAGCAGCAGGTGCAGCGCCCGGCCTCGGCGACGGGCGGCGGCCGCGAGCAGGCCCCGTACCCAGCTCTGCGTGCCGCAGTCGTGGACGACCACGGAGGCCCCGGAGCGCAGGATCTGCCACAGCCCCCAGTAGTGCGCGGCGCGCACCAGCGGCCGGTACACGGCGTACGGGAGTGCCGCGGGCATCCGCTGCTCCCAGCGCTCACGGGTGTCCTGGGAGTCGACCGCCCCGCCCTCGGCGGCCGCCCGCTTGATCAGGGTGCTCTTGCCGCCACCGGGCAGGCCGGACACCACGACGATGTCCCCGGCCGCGAAGCCGAGCGACTGCGGGGCGCGTACGGCCGGTCCGCGCAGGTCACGGACGAGGCCGAGGCCCGCGTCGGCCGCCCTCCTGCGCTCGCGCGCGCCGCGCTGCGCCGGCACCGCGTCCACGGTTCCCGTCGTCGTCACCACTCCGAATCTCCGCACAGTGTTCGCCTCCCCCGAATCGGGTCACCAGGACCCTTGCCCACTGAGTGTAAAGAGACGGTAATCCGGCGGGGCCGGTTCCGGTCGGCCCCTTCGGAGGGCCGTACGAACTTTCGGACCCCGCCGCCCGATCTCGGGCATGGCGTGCAATGATGTGCGCCATCTGGACCAACTGCATACAGGCCGCTTGAATCCGCGCGGGAGAGTCCCGGCACGCCGCAAGGCCGTGCGCGGGCGCCGAAGGAGCAAGAACCTCCCTTGAATCTCTCAGGCCCCGTACCGCGTGGATGAGGCAGATCTGAAAAGCGAGCTGCTGCGCAGCTCCACCCAAGGTGCAAGTCGATGAAATCCGGCGATCTGCTGATCGGTGGAACTCTCGGCGAACCTCTCAGGTTCCGATGACAGATGGGGAGGAACGTCCTCGTCATGTCATGTCGATGCCCTGGGACCCGGGAGCCACACCCATGAGCACTGCCCCCCGCCTGACCGCCCTCGATGCGTTGCACCGTTCTCTCGGTGCGACCATGACCGACTTCGCGGGCTGGGACATGCCGCTGCGGTACGCCAGCGAGCGCGACGAGCACAACGCCGTACGCACCAGGGCCGGTCTCTTCGACCTGTCCCACATGGGCGAGATCACGCTCACCGGCCCGGAGGCCGTCAAGGCCCTGGACTACGCGCTGGTCGGCAACATCTCCACCGTCGGCGTCGGCCGCGCCCGCTACACGCACATCTGTCAGGAGGACGGCGGGATCGTCGACGACCTGATCGTCTACCGCCTCGGCGAGACCGAGTACATGGTCGTCGCCAACGCCTCCAACGCCCAGGTCGTCCTGGACGCCCTGACCGAGCGCGCCGCCGGCTTCGACACCGAGGTCCGCGACGACCGTGACGCGTACGCGCTGCTCGCGGTGCAGGGTCCGGAGTCCCCCGGCATCCTGGCGTCCCTGACCGACGCCGACCTGGACGGCCTGAAGTACTACGCCGGCCTGCCGGGCACCGTCGCGGGCGTGCCCGCGCTGATCGCGCGTACGGGCTACACCGGCGAGGACGGCTTCGAGCTGTTCGTCGCCCCCGAACACGCCGTGGAGCTGTGGCAGGCGCTGACCAAGGCGGGCGAGGGCGTCGGCCTGGTGCCGGCCGGCCTGTCCTGCCGCGACACCCTGCGCCTGGAAGCGGGCATGCCGCTGTACGGGCACGAGCTGACGACCTCCCTCACCCCGTTCGACGCGGGTCTGGGCCGGGTCGTGAAGTTCGAGAAGGAGGGGGACTTCGTCGGCCGCGCCGCCCTGGAGGCCGCCGCCGAGCGCGCCGCCACCAAGGCGCCGCGCAAGCTGGTCGGTCTGATCGCCGAGGGGCGCCGCGTTCCGCGCGCCGGGTTCCCGGTCGTCGCCGACGGCCAGGTCATCGGTGAGGTCACCTCCGGCGCCCCGTCCCCGACGCTGGGCAAGCCGATCGCGATGGCGTACGTGGACGCGGCGCACGCCGCGCCCGGTACCTCCGGCGTCGGCATCGACATTCGCGGTACGCATGAGCCGTACGAGGTCGTGGCGCTGCCGTTCTACAAGCGGCAGAAGTAGCCCCACGCACCACGTCCGCCGTACGGAAACCCGTACGGCGCCGTCTCAGTACCCAAGACCGCAGTTCGTATCCACTCCCCCGCATCCAGGAGAATCAGGTCATGAGCAACCCCGAGAAGCTGCGTTACACCAAGGAGCACGAGTGGCTGTCGGACGCCGTGGACGGCGTCGCGACGGTCGGCATCACGGAGTTCGCGGCCAACGCGCTCGGTGACGTCGTCTACGCCCAGCTCCCCGAGGCCGGCGAGACCGTGACCGAGGGCGACACCTGTGGCGAGCTGGAGTCGACTAAGTCGGTCAGCGACCTCTACTCCCCCGTCTCCGGTGAGATCGTCGAGGCCAACCAGGACGTCGTGGAAGACCCGGCGCTCGTGAACACCGCCCCGTTCGAGGGCGGCTGGCTCTTCAAGGTGCGTCTCTCGGAGGAGCCGAAGGACACGCTCTCCTTCGAGGAGTACACCAAGCTCACCGCCGGTAACTGACCCCAGGGGACCCTGATGTCTGTACTGAACACCCCTCTCCACGAGCTCGACCCGGACGTCGCCGCCGCTGTCGACGCCGAGCTCGCACGCCAGCAGTCCACCCTGGAAATGATCGCGTCGGAGAACTTCGCTCCGGTCGCCGTCATGGAGGCCCAGGGTTCGGTCCTGACCAACAAGTACGCCGAGGGCTACCCGGGCCGCCGTTATTACGGTGGCTGCGAGCACGTCGACGTGGTCGAGCAGATCGCGATCGACCGCATCAAGGCGCTGTTCGGCGCCGAGGCCGCGAACGTCCAGCCGCACTCCGGTGCGCAGGCCAACGCCGCCGCGATGTTCGCGCTGCTGAAGCCGGGCGACACGATCATGGGTCTGAACCTGGCCCACGGCGGTCACCTGACCCACGGCATGAAGATCAACTTCTCCGGCAAGCTCTACAACGTGGTCCCGTACCACGTCGACGAGACCGGCGAGGTGGACATGGCCGAGGTCGAGCGCCTCGCCAAGGAGTCCAAGCCGCAGCTGATCGTCGCCGGCTGGTCCGCCTACCCGCGCCAGCTGGACTTCGCCGCCTTCCGCCGGATCGCGGACGAGGTCGGCGCGTTCCTGATGGTCGACATGGCGCACTTCGCCGGCCTGGTCGCCGCGGGTCTGCACCCGAACCCGGTGCCGCACGCCCACGTCGTCACCACCACCACGCACAAGACCCTCGGCGGTCCGCGCGGCGGTGTGATCCTGTCGACGCAGGAGCTGGCCAAGAAGATCAACTCCGCGGTCTTCCCGGGTCAGCAGGGCGGCCCGCTGGAGCACGTGATCGCGGCCAAGGCGGTCTCCTTCCTGGTCGCGGCCTCGCCCGAGTTCAAGGAGCGCCAGGAGCGCACCCTGGAGGGTGCGAAGATCCTCGCCGCCCGCCTGGTCCAGGACGACGTCAAGGCCGTGGGCGTGGACGTCCTCACCGGTGGCACCGACGTGCACCTGGTCCTGGTCGACCTGCGCAACTCCGAGCTGGACGGCCAGCAGGCCGAGGACCGCCTCCACGAGGTCGGCATCACGGTCAACCGCAACGCCATCCCGAACGACCCGCGGCCGCCGATGGTCACCTCGGGTCTGCGGATCGGTACGCCGGCCCTGGCCACCCGCGGTTTCGACGCCGAGGCCTTCACCGAGGTCGCCGAGATCATCGCGGCCGCACTGAAGCCCGCGTACGACGGCGAGGCCCTCAAGGCGCGCGTCTCCGCGCTCGCCGCGAAGTTCCCGCTGTACCCGTCGCTCTAGCCGGCGGTCCGCACACGGCTACGAAGGGGGCCCGGCCATGTTCTCGTACAGGCCGGGCCCCTTTCGTCTTCCGCCGCGCGGAGCCGGGCCGGGGCCGGAACAGGGGCCGGCGCGGGCCTGAGCACGGGCCCGGGGCCGGGGACCGGCACCCGCCCGCCCCGTCCGCGTAATCCATCCCACCTCGTCCGGCCGACGAGACGTTCACCTGCCCGCGTTAAGCTCGTCTGCCGGACAAAATCCGAATAATCCACTTCTCCTGCCCCCTCCCACCCCACGAGCAGACAAGGGAGTCCGCCACCGTGGCCATCTCCGTCTTCGATCTCTTCTCCATCGGCATCGGTCCCTCCTCCTCCCACACGGTCGGTCCGATGCGGGCCGCGCGCATGTTCGTGACGCGGCTGAAGAAGGACGGCGTGCTGGCCCAGACCGCCTCCGTCCGGGCCGAGCTCTTCGGATCCCTCGGCGCGACCGGCCACGGACACGGCACCCCCAAGGCGGTGCTGCTCGGCCTTGAGGGCCACTCCCCCCGCACGGTGAACGTGGAGACCGCCGACGACGAGGTCGAGCGCATCCGCAGGAGCGGCCGGCTGCGGCTGCTGGGCGCGGAGATAGGCGATGCCCACGAGATCGCCTTCGACGAGCCGAACCAGCTGATCCTGCACCGCCGGCGCTCCCTGCCGTACCACGCGAACGGCATGACGCTCTTCGCCTACGACAGCGCCGGCACCCCGCTGCTGGAGAAGACCTACTACTCGGTCGGCGGCGGCTTCGTCGTGGACGAGGACGCGGTCGGCGAGGACCGGATCAAGCTCGACGACACGGTGCTGAAGTACCCCTTCCGCTCGGGCGACGAGATGCTGCGCCTCGCGAACGAGACCGGTCTGTCGATCTCCTCGCTGATGCTGGAGAACGAGAAGGCCTGGCGCACGGAGGAGGAGATCCGCGAGGGTCTCCTGGAGATCTGGCGCGTCATGCAGTCCTGCGTCTCGCGCGGCATGTCCCGCGAGGGCATCCTCCCCGGCGGCCTGCGGGTCAAGCGCCGGGCCGCCTCCACGGCGCGCCAGCTGCGCACCGAGGGCGACCCGATGCTGCACCGCAGCGAGTGGGCGACGATCTACGCGATGGCGGTCAACGAGGAGAACGCGGCGGGCGGCCGGGTCGTGACCGCGCCGACCAACGGCGCCGCGGGCGTCCTGCCGGCCGTGCTCCACTACTACATGAACTTCGTGCCGGGCGCGGACGAGGACGGCGTGGTCCGCTTCCTGCTCGCCGCGGGCGCGATCGGCATGCTCTTCAAGGAGAACGCCTCGATCTCCGGCGCCGAGGTCGGCTGCCAGGGCGAGGTGGGCTCCGCCTGCTCGATGGCGGCCGGCGCCCTCGCCGAGGTGCTCGGCGGCACCCCGGAGCAGGTCGAGAACGCGGCCGAGATCGGCATGGAGCACAACCTGGGCCTGACCTGCGACCCGGTCGGCGGCCTGGTGCAGATCCCGTGCATCGAGCGCAACGGCATGGCGGCGGTCAAGGCCGTCACCGCGGCCCGGATGGCGATGCGCGGCGACGGCAGTCACAAGGTCTCCCTCGACAAGGTCATCAAGACCATGAAGGAGACCGGCGCCGACATGAAGGTCAAGTACAAGGAGACCGCCCGCGGCGGCCTCGCGGTCAACGTCATCGAGTGCTGACGCGCACCGCGTGATGCGAGAGGGGCCCGGCGCGTGCGCCGGGCCCCTCTCGCATCCACCCGTTCACGGCACCGGAAACCGGCCGCGCGCGGAAGCGGAACCGCGGGGTCGCCCAGGGCGTCCTACGCTGTGCCACCCGTCCCCGTCTCTCGAGAATCGAGGGGACAACATGATCCACGCCCGTCTCCGGCAGTTCACGGCCCTGGCAACCGGCGCCCTGCTCGCCGCCTGCCTCTCCTTCGCCGCACCTGCCTCGGCCTCCACCGGCGCCGCCACCAACACCGTCGCCGCCAACACACAGACCCAGACCCCGCTCGTCGTCAACGCGCGCTGGGCCGGGCACCCCACGTTCGACCGGATCGTCATCGACATCCAGGGCTACGTCCCCACGGCCACCGTCACTCCCGTACCGCAGCTGGTCTACGACGGGTCCGGGAAACCCGTGCCGCTGGCCGGGAAGTACTTCCTGGAGATCCGCCTCAACCCCGCCGCCGCGCACAACGACGCGGGTCAGAGCGTCTACCAGGGGCCCAAGCTGCAGAAGATCAACCTGCCCAAGCTCAAGGGCATCGCCCTGACCGGCGACTACGAGGGGTACGTCACCTTCGGCGCCGCCTTCGACACCCTGCCGTACTACCGCGCCTTCACCCTTCACTCGCCCGAACGGTTCGTCGTCGACATCGCACGCTGAACCACCGCTGCCGCAGGGCCCGGGGCATCCGCGCCCCGGGCCCTGCGGTGCGTCGGGGCGCCGCCCGGATCCGCATCCGGCCCGCGCGCGGGCCCGCCCGTCACCTCCGCCAGAACAGGTGGTGCGTCACACCGCTCGGACTGGGCACGACGTCGAGGTGGAACCGGTCGAGCAGCTCCTCGGGCGACTCCCAGAGCCGCACACCGGAGCCGATCTCCACCGGCGAGACCGCCACGTGCAGGGTGTCGACGAGGCCGGCGTCGAGGAACTCGCGGATGGTGGTCGCCCCGCCGCCGAGCCGGACGTCCTTGCCCCGTGCCGCGTCCCGCGCCATGGCGAGGGCCGTGGCCGGGTCGTCGTCGACGAAGTGGAAGGTGGTGTCGGAGAGCGTGAACGAAGGACGCGTGTGGTGGGTCATGACGAAGACGGGGGTGTGGAACGGGGGCTCGTCACCCCACCAGCCGCGCCAGTCGTGGTCGGCCCAGGGCCCGCGCTGGGGTCCGAACTTGTTGCGGCCCATGATCTCTGCGCCGATGTTGTGCGCGAAGTCCCGCGTGAAGTAGTCGTCGAGGCCCCGGCTCCCCGCGGGGTCGGTGCGGTGGGGCCAGCTCGCCGTGGCTCCGGCCCAGGCGAACAGTTCCCCGGGATCGGCGTCGCCGAACGGCCGCTCCAGGCTCTGGTGCTCACCGGCGCCGAATCCGTCCCGCGAGACGGTGAAGTTCTGGACTCTCAGCAGCTGCTCCACGGGACCGCTCCTGCCTGCCGCGGGTTCAGCGGTGCTCGGGGTTGGGGAAGTCGAACCGGCAGCCCGCGTCCCACAGCGAGCGCTGGTTGCCGTGCGCCGGGATGCCGCCCGTGCGCTTGAGCAGCGCGGCCAGGTGCAGGAGGTTCCACGACATGAAGGCGGTGTTGCGGTTGGTGAAGTCGTTCTCGGGGCCGCCCGAGCCGGGGTCCAGATACGAGGGTCCGGGTCCGGCCTCGCCGATCCAGCCCGCGTCGGCCTGCGGCGGGATCGTGTAGCCGAGGTGCTGCAGGCTGTAGAGGATGTTCATGGCGCAGTGCTTGACGCCGTCCTCGTTGCCGGTGATCAGCGCGCCCCCGACCCGCCCGTAGTAGGCGTACTGGCCCCGCTCGTTCAGCAGGGAGGAGCAGGCGTAGAGCCGCTCGATGACCTGCTTCATCACGGAGCTGTTGTCACCGAGCCAGATGGGGCCGCACAGCACGAGGATGTCGGCGTCCATGATCTGGCTGTAGAGGACCGGCCACTGGTCGCTCTCCCAGCCGTGCTCGGTCATGTCGGGCCAGACCCCGGTCGCGATGTCGTGGTCGACGGCGCGCAGGAGCGAGGTCCGGGCGCCGGCCGCCTCCATGACCGCGCGGCTCTTGTCGATCAGGCCCTCGGTGTTGCTGGTCTCCGGCGAGCGTTTGAGCGTGCAGTTCACGTAGAGGGCGGTCAGGTCCGAGTAGTCGTATGAGGCAGCCACTCCCCCAGCGTCGGCAGCGGGCCCCCGCACCGCCACCGGGCCGCGCCCGTCCGTGGTCGGCCGTGCGCGGGCGAGGACGGGCGGCTTCGCTGCCCGCGCCGCGGCAAACCTAGGATGGCGCCATGTCCCTGCCGCACGCCATCCTCACCGCCCTGCTCGAGAAGCCCTCGTCCGGGCTGGAGCTGACCCGGCGGTTCGACAAGTCGATCGGGTACTTCTGGTCGGCGACGCACCAGCAGATCTACCGCGAGCTGGGGCGGCTCGAGGAATCCGGGCTGATCCGGGAGCTGCCGAGCGCGGTGCCCGTGCGGGGGCAGAAGAAGGAGTACGAGGTGCTGCCGGCCGGCGGCGCGGAGCTGGCCCGTTGGGTCGCGGAGAGCCAGGACCCCAAACCGATGCGCGACCCGTTGCTGCTGCGGATCCGCGCGGCGGGTGTGGTCGGGCCGCAGGGGCTCGGTCCCGAGCTGCGGCGCCATCTGGAGCTGCACCGGCGCCAGCTGGCGCAGTACGAGGCGATCGAGGAGAAGGACTTCCCGCCGGGGCGGGACGCGGTGGAGGACCGGCTGCGCCGGCTCGTGCTGCACGGCGGGATCGCCCTGGAGACGTTCTGGCTGCACTGGCTGGAGGAGGCCCTCGGCGAGGTCGAGGACATGTCCGGTCCGCAGGCCTGACGCGGGATCCCGGACGCGGGTCGCACGCCGCTGCCCCCGGCCCGGCGAACCGGGGTGGGGGCAGCGGCGGAGGGACTACTTGTTCAGGGAGGCCCAGAACTCGTCGAAGCTCAGCAGGCCGTCGCCGTTCGCGTCCTTGGCGGCGATCACGGCGTCCGCGACGGGGCCGGTGACGAACGGGTCGCCCATGGCCGCCATGGCCGCCTTGAACTCGTTGGCCGTGACGAAGCCGTCACCGTTCACGTCGAACTTGCCGAACGTCGTCCGTGCGCTCTCGATGTCCGCCACTGGGTCCACTCCTTCTTGATGCCTTGCTGACCGGCTCAGGGTAGCGGCCGCCCCGTTCCGGCCCCGCCTCGGGTCCCGTTCGGACGGCAGAAACGATTTCAATTACCGCGACGTAATACGGAATCAATAATTCCGACCGAAACGGACCGAGATTCCACTTGTCACACTCCGGGATCACGGCATAACGTAATGACGTTGCCGCCACACCAGGAGCACAGGGCTCCCAGGGACAAGTGGCAACAAGGGCGATCATTCAGATGACGATCACAACGGACGCATCATTCGGAGTTCCGCCCTTCACCCGCACCTGCCACCGCATCCGGGAAAACAGCGGTGGCGGGCTCGGCGCGTCGCAGGCCCCGCCCCGCCGGGCTTCGTCTGCGCGAACCTCCACGTGAAAAGATCGGGGCCGGCCGGTGACGGGCCCTCAGGGGCGCACCGGAACCGGGGCCGCTCCGGGCGGAAATCCGCGCGCGGGCGCCTTGAGGAATTCCGGCCGAAATCCATCTCACCCATTCCCGCACCGGCGCATCCAAAATTCTCCGGGAACCGGCGTCAAACCCCGAAAGGGCCGCACGGAAATGGCCCGGCATTTTGCCGGTTCCGCGCTTCCCGACGGTGAATCGACCACGGTCGACCGGTTCACCGACCGAAAGACCGCCCGGCCCTGCCCGCCGAGGAGCGTACGGGGCTCCTCGGCGGGCAGGGCCGGGGTCGAGCGGCTGCCGGAGCGTCCTGCGGTCGCACAGTGACGGCCCGCGGACCGACGGACCGACGGCAGTGCCCCGGGAGCTGTGCGAGCTCCCGGGGCACTGCCGCGTCATGCACCCGACGGGGTCAGCGGGAGACCGCCTAGCGGAAGATGCCGGTGTGGCCGAGCGAGTAGCGGCCGGGCTGCGGGTACACGGCAAGTCCGTGCGGTCCGCCGCCGACCGGGATCCGGGCGATCTGCTTCCCGGTCCGGGTGTCGACCGCGTAGACCTCGGAGTTGTAGCGGCCCGACAGCCACAGCACCTTGCCGTCGGCGGAGACACCGCCCATGTCGGGGCTGCCGCCGTCCGGCAGCGTCCACTTCTTGGTGAGCTTGTTCTCGGGGAAGTTGAAGACCGAGATGGTGCCCTCGCCGCGGTTGGAGACGTACATCTCCTTGGAGTCACGGCTGACGTAGAGGCCGTGGCAGCCCTTGCCCGTGGGCAGCAGCTTGGGGATCTCGAACTTGTCCCCGCTCAGCACCCACATGCCGTGCGCCATCATGTCCGCGACATAGAACGTCTTCCCGTCCGGGGAGACCTTGACGTCCTGCGGCATCGCGCCCTCGAACGGGAGCTTCTGCTGGCCGACGACCTCCATGCGCTCGGTGTCGACCTTGAGGAGTTCCCCGGAGAACTCACAGCTCACGATGAAGTAGCGGCCGTCGGCGGAGAAGTCCGCGTGGTTGACGCCGTAGCAGGTCACGGGGACCGTCTTCACGCGGTCCATCGTGTGCGGGTCGCGGAAGACCAGCTCCTTGTCCATCGAGGCCATGACGATCGCGTACTTGCCGTTCGGCGTGAAGTACAGGTTGTACGGGTCGTGCACCTCGACGGGCTTTCCGGCCTCACCGGTGGCCGGGTTGATCGGGGTGAGGGTGTGGCCCCGGTTGTTGTTGACCCACAGGGTCTTCAGGTCCCAGGAGGGCACCACGTGCTGGGGCTGGACCCCGACCGGGATGGTGTCGATGACCCGGTAGGTCTCCGGGTCGATGACGGACACCGTGTTGGAGTTGGTGTTCGGCACGTAGATGCGGGAGGGGAAGTCCTTGACCACGGGGGAGAGCTTGTTCGGCCGGTCCGCCGCGTAGACGTCGTTCGGATCGAGGAGCGGCGGCATGCCGGGCAGACCGGGCGGGGCGGCCGGCACGGCCTTGACGGGCCCGGCCGGGCCCTTGGTGCCGAGCGCCTCGGCGGGTCCCTTGTCGGCCGATCCACAGCCGGCCAGGGCGGCGAGGACCAGCCCTGCCAGCAGCACGCCGGCGGTCCGGGGAAGGCGGGTGGTCGTCATGGGGTCAGCAGCTCCGTGGTGGTCACCGCGCGCAGGTTGCGGCGCGCGAGTTCTTCGAGGAGGGGAGGCATCGCGTCGACCGTGTCCGCGTAGCCGAAGTGCAGGCTCACCACCGATCCGGGCCGGATCGTCCCGGTGACGGTGCGGATGACGGCCGCGGCGCCGGGCGAGGTGAAGTCGAGGGAGTCCACGTCGTACGAGAGGACGTGCGGGTAGCCCGCCCGCTGGGCCAGCTTCTGGACGAGCGGGGTCGCGTACTGGGTCTGGGAGGGCCGGAACCAGGTGCCGATGGAGCCGGTGAGCCGCTTGAGCCGCTGTGCGCAGCCGGTGATCTCGGCGTAGGCCTCCACCTCGGGCATGTCGTTGATCGCGAGGTGGCGCTGGGTGTGATTGCCGAGCTCGTGACCGCCGTCGAGGATGCGGCGGGCCAGTTCCGGATGGGCGTCGAGCCAGGATCCGATCGCGAGGACGGTGACCTTCGCGCCGCCCTTCTCGGCCGCGGTCAGCACCTCCCGGGCGATGGCGGGGTCCCCGTTGCCGTGGAAGGTGAGGGCGACCCGGGGGCGGTCGCGCGGACCGTGGCCGATCTCGGCGGGCTGCCCGGCGAACCGGCGGGGGGCGGCGGCCGGGGCGGCCTGCGCCGGGCGGGCCGGGCGGGCAGGACCGGTCGGAGTGCCGGAGGGCGGCTCGGCGGCGGGCGCGGTGCGGGGCCGGCCCGGTCCGCAGGCGGCGGTGAGGCCGGCCGCGGCGGCGGCCGCCCCGGCACCGGCCGCGCGCAGGGCGACGCGCAGGGCCGCGCGGCGGCCTGGTTGTGAGAGCACTTGCCCATTTAAGGGGTGGATGACCCGGATGGTAATGATTGACCCAATTCAGGACGGTCGCGAAAAGAGGCCAACCGGGTGATGAGGTCGCTATGTGATCAACGATTTACACAGAGCAGTCGATACTTATTCATGGATTGCGAGGTCAGTGGCCCACCTCACCTAAGATTTAGCAAGAAAGTCTTACGATTTGCCCACTTATGTCCAAGTAGGGACTTTTGGCGTTTGAGCCCTCGTCTGCCATAGTCGGAAGCACGACTTCCCATTGACCCGAGCGAAGTCGCCACGCCGAGGATCACACCCCCTTAGATCCTCGGCGCACCCATGGAGCCCCCATACCGCCCCACACGGCGCACGGGGGCTTCAGGCGTTCTGGCGGTCGGCCACCCGCATCTCGAACCAGGTGATCTTCCCGCGCGGCAGCAGGTCCGCACCCCAGCGGTCGGACAGCTTGTCGACGAGGAAGAGGCCCCGGCCGGTGGTGTCCATCTCATGGACCGGCATCAGGCAGGGCAGTCCGCGCGAGGGGTCGCGCACCTCCACCCGGATCCAGCCGCGGCGGCGCAGCATGCGTAAGCCGAAGGAGCGGGCCCCGGTGTGCCGGACCGCGTTGCCGACGAGTTCGGAGACCAGCAGGACGGCGTGCTCGGCGATCTGCGGCGAGAGGCCCCAGAGGCGGATCACCACGCACTGGGTGAGCCGGCGCGCGGTGCTCGCGGACTCCGGCATGGACGGCAACGTCACTTCACCTTCGGCCGGATTACCGTACAACTCCAGCGCTTTGAGGCCCTGTTCGTCCTCAACGGCCGCCGTGAGCCGTACCGCCGAAGCGCTGCCGCGCTGCCGCGGCTGTTCCACACCCTCCAGGCCCGCCATGCACCCATCATGGACGGCCGACCCGCCCGCCCGGGCCGTTCCACAGGAAAACACCCCCCGGATTCAACGAATCCAAGGGGGTGTTCTGTCATATGCAGGAGGCAATCGGAGGGCCCCGGTGCCCACCTTGACCTGCGGTGACGCGCCGCACGTAATTGATCACAGCGAGTGGATCACCGATTCTCCTTAAGGTTGCCTTAAGGCCTGGCTAATCCACCCGGAGGGAGGACCGGGGTCCTCGGCCGGGTCACCCGGCTCAGACGAACTTCGCCTTGCCCGGGCCCTCTTCGACGAAACTGCGCATGCCGCGCTCGCGGTCCTCGGTGGCGAACAGGCCCGCGAACCAGTTGCGTTCGATGGTGAGTCCGGTGTCGATGTCGGCCTCCAGGCCCGCGTCCACGCACTCCTTGGCGGCGCGCAGCGCGATCGCCGGACCCTGCGCGAGCTTGGCGGCCCAGGCGTGCGCCTGCTCGTACACCTCGGCGGCGGGCACCACCCGGTCGACCAGGCCGAGGGTCAGCGCCTCGTCGGCCTTGACCATGCGGCCGGTGAAGATCAGGTCCTTGGCCTTGGACGGTCCGATCAGCCGGGACAGCCGCTGGGTGCCGCCGGCGCCCGGGATCAGGCCCAGCAGGATCTCGGGCTGGCCGAGCTTCGCGTTGTCGGCGGCGATCCGGTAGTCGGCGCACAGCGCGAGTTCGCAACCGCCGCCCAGCGCGTAGCCGGTGATGGCCGCGACGACGGGCTTGGGGATGCGGGCGACGGCGGTGAAGGCGTCCTGGAGCGCGCGGGACCGGGCGACCATCGCCGCGTGGTCCATCGTCTGCATCTCCTTGATGTCCGCGCCCGCCGCGAACACCTTCTCGCCGCCGTAGATGATGACCGCGCGGACGTCGGCCCGGTCGGTCGCCTCCACCGCGAGCTCGCGCAGCCGGTCCTGGGTGGCGATGTCCAGGGCGTTCATGGGCGGCCGGTCCAGGCGGATGGTGCCGACGCCTTCGGAGACTTCGAGAGAGAGGGTCATACGGCCAGGTTAGCGCCGGTTAACGTGAAGTGGCCCGGTGCTGTGGGTCACAGCACCGGGCCACCGGGACTACCTACGGGGCGTACGGGACGCCCGTGAAGCGACTACTTGATCCACTCCGCCCACGGCATGTTCCAGCCGTTGAGGCCGTTGTCCGGGGCGATCTGCTTGTCCTTCGAGTTCTTCACGATGACCACGTCACCGATCAGCGACTCGTTGAAGAACCAGGCCGCGGGCTGGTTGCCGTCGCCGCCGCCGCGGGAGTCGCGCAGGCCGACGCAGCCGTGGCTGACGTTGGACGAACCGAACGTACCGGCCGAGGCCCAGTAGTTGCCGTGGACGAAGGTGCCGGAGTCCGACAGGCGCATCGCGTGCGGGACGTCGGGGATGTCGTACTCGCCGCCGAAGCCGACGGTCGCGCCGTTCATCCGGGTCACCTTGTACTTCTCGCTGATGACCATCTGCCCGTTGTAGGTGGTCGTCGACGGGGCGCCCGCGGTGATCGGGACGTTCTTGAGCACCTGGCCGTCACGGACGACCTCCATCTGCTTGCTGCTCGCGTCGACGGTGGAGACCTGCGAGCGGCCGACGGTGAAGGTGACCGTACGGGTCTGCTTGCCGTAGACCCCGGGGCGGCCTTCGACTCCGTCGAGGGCCAGCTTCACGGTGACCTTGGTGTTCGCGGCCCAGTAGTTCTCGGGGCGGAAGTCGATGCGGTCGTTGCCGAACCAGTGGCCCTCGACCGGGACGGCCGGCTCGGCCGTCACCGTGATGGCCTTCTCGACGGCCTCGGGGTTGGTGATGCCCCGGGTGAACCTGATCGAGACCGGCATGCCCACGCCGACGGTCGTGCCGTCCTCGGGCGTGTAGTGGCCCACGAAGGTGTTGGTCGGGGTCAGGGTGGTGAAGCTGGTGTCCTTGGCGGACTCCCGGCCGGCCTCGTCCTTGGCGACCGCGTGCACCTTGTACTCGGTGGCGGAGGCCAGGTGGCGGGCCGGCTCCCAGCTCGCGCCGTCGTCGGCGAGCTTGCCCTCGACCGCGTTGCCCTTGGTGTCGGCGACCGTCACCGTGGTGAGCTTGCCGCCCGTGCTCGTTATCTTCAGGACGCCGCTGGTGGCGACCTCCTTGGCCCCGTCGTCGGGCTTGACGGCGACGACCGCCTTGGAAGCCTCGGTACCGGTCTTGCCGCCACCCCCGCCGTTGTCGCCGCCGCTGCCGCTGCCGTTACCCCCACCACCGCCACTGCAGGCGGTGGTGAACAGCAGGGCCGCCCCCAGCAGAAGGGCCGGCAGGCCGGTGCGGGCGCGGCCGCGTATCGGCTGCAGGTTCACTCGTGTTCTCCCCATGTCCCCCGCGCGCGGACTGTCGCGCGCTTGTTGACAGGTAATCACAGGGAGGGATCACGATGAGCCACGGTCTTGTCACCGTTCCGTCCCAACTGCCGGGGTGCAGCCGGGACCGGAATCGGCCCTCAGTCCTCGGTGCCGGGCTTGGTGCCCCAGACGTAGACCGCGTCGCCCTCGGTGAGCAGGTTCCACAGGCGTTCCGCGTCCGGTTCCGCGAGGTTGACACAGCCGGCGGAACCGCCGTGTCCGTACAGGTAGCCGGGTGAACCGTGGAGGGCCTGGCCCCCGTCGAAGAACTGGGCGTGCGGCATGGGCGAGCCGTACAGGGAGGAGACGTGGTCCTTGCTGCGCCAGTACACCTCGTGCCAGCCGGGCCGGGTCTCCTGGAAGTCGCGGCCGGTACGGATGGGGACGGGCCCGAGGACGACGCGGCTGCCGCTCTGCACCCACAGCAACTGGCGGTCCATGTCCACGCAGGTCACGCGGTGGGAGCGGACGGGGCAGTCGCCCGCGGCATTGGGGTCCGGGCGTGCGGCGACGACGAGCATCGTGCGGAAGGTGGCCACGCCCGGATAGCCGTCCGCCGGGGTGACTCCGTTGGCCCGCTGGAAGGCGCGGACCGCGTAGCAGTCCGCGGACGACTGCACCCCGTCGACGGGCCGGCCCAGGTGCTGCTCCAGCTCCCACTGGTAGGGGCCGGTACCGGCCACGCACGCGCTCTCCGGTTCCGCCGGGGCCGCCGCGGCCCGGGCCGGGTGCGGGCCCGCCAGTGCGAGCAGGGCGCCGAGCGCCACCGCACCCGCCAGCGGGCCTCTCCCCTTGCGTGCAGCCATCCGGGCCTCCTCGGGCTGTGGGTCGGACGCTCGCAGCCCAGCTAATCCCGTGGAGCGGGGGTACGGCTCGCGCTGATGCACCGACGGAGTGAGGAGGTCACTTCACCGGGGTACCGGGGGACGGCGCCACGGCCCGGCGGCCGGCCGCCGCCTCCTCCTCGCTCCCGTCCTGCTCGTCGTCCGCGGCGGGGACCCGGCCGTGGTCGTCGCGCTTGTTGTGGAGGGTGACCACGAGCCGCTGGTCGGGTGTCTCGCCGTCCAGCCACTGCGGGGCGGTCACCGGGGTCTTCGGCATGACGTAGCCCTCGGGTACGTCCTTCTCGGCCACGTAGTACCAGCCGTCGGCGAGCCGGTCGAAGTCGCAGATGCCGTCGGCGTCGGTGGCGCAGCCGGTCCTGGCCCTGTGGTCGGCGCCGATGCCGGCGGTCTGGAGGCCCATGGTGCGGTTGGTCTCCTTCCAGAGCTCGACCACCGCGCCGTGCAGCGGCCACTCGGTCTTCGCGTCCTTCGTGCGGACCCGGATCAGGCCGCCGTACGGCGCGTCCTCCAGCCGGTTCGCGACGTTGAGGACGAGGCCCTCCTCGGGGGTGCCCGCTTGCAGGTCGAAGCCGGTGACGGGTTCCGCGGGCCGCTCGTACCCGGCGGGGACGCCCGCCTCCAGCCAGTAGTAGGTCTCGTTGACCGCGAGCTCCACCGTGCAGCTGCCCCTGGCGTCGGTGACGCATGCCCCCTCGTGCTTCTCGTCGGCCGCCGGACCCGCGCTCTGGAGGCCCGGCCGGTCGTTGGTCTCCCGCCAGAGCTCGAACCTCGCGCCGGGCAGGGGCGCGCCGGTGTCCTGATCCCTGTTCAGCAGGACCACGCGGGCGCTGCCCGCCGGGGCCACGGCCGACGTGACGGGCTGCGCCGCGGGGGCGGGCCCGTCCCGGTCGGCCGAACGGGCCGGTGCCGCTGCGGCGAGTACCACCGCGGCGGCGAGGCCGAGCGGCCACACCCTTGCTGTGCCGGCTGCCATGCCACTCCGTCCGTCGCCCCGGGGCTGCTTCGCCCTGACAGGCTGGGGGGACCCTCGTGCACACGTACGCAGGGACACACGGGCGCTACGGCATTCCGATCACACGAATCACCCGTCCGGCCCCGGCGGACGGGGGCGGGGTGCCGGGGCGGCCCGCGCTCAGGCGATGGAGGAGCCGGCGACCCAGTCCGCCCAGGACATGTTCCAGCCGCCCAGGCCGTTGTCGGGGGCGACCGTCTTGTCCTGCGAGTTCACGACCTCCACCACGTCCCCGACCAGGGTCCGGTCGAAGAACCAGCCGGCCGGGGTGTCGGAGCCGCCGCCCTTGTCGTCGCGCAGGCCCACGCATCCGTGGCTCAGGTTGGTGGTGCCGAAGCTGTCGGGGCTGGACCAGTAGTTCCCGTGCAGGAAGGTCCCGGAGGAGGTGAGCCGCATGGCGTGCGGGACGTCGGGGATGTCGTACTCGCCGCCGAAGCCGACCGTCTGGCCGTTCATCCGGGTGACGTCGAACATCTCCATCACCACCATCTTGCCGTTGTAGGTGGTGGTCTTGGGCGCCCCGGCGCTGATCGGGACGGTCGACACCAGCTGCCCGTCCCGGCGGACCTCCATGGTGTGCGCGGCCGCGTCCACGGTGGAGATCTGGGAGCGGCCCACGGTGAAGGTGACGGTCTTGTCCTGGATGCCGTACGAGCCCGGGGCGCCCTCGATGTCGCGCAGGTCCATCTTCACGGTGACCTTAGTGCCGGACTTCCAGTACTCCTTGGGCCGGAAGTCGAGCCGCTCCCGGCCGAACCAGTGGCCGACGACCTGGACGCCCGGGTCCGAGGTGACGGAAATGGCCCGCTCCACTTCGGCGCGGCGCTCGATGGCCCGGCTGAACCTGAAGGAGACGATCATGCCGGTGCCGACGGTCGAACGGTTCTCGGGCTTGAAGTAGCCGATGAACCGCTCCTCGGGAACGTAGGTGGTGAAGGTGGTGTGGCGGGCCTGGCGGCGGTCGTGCCCGTCCAGGGCGACGGCGTCCACGGTGTACTTGGCCGCGAGCGCGAGCCGGGCGGACGCGGGCTCGGGGCTCCAGCTGAGCCCGTCGGCGGCGATGGCGCCGGGGACCTGTTCCTGCTGCGCGTCCTCCACCTTGGTGACGACGACCCGCTCCAGGCGGCCCTCGGGCACGGTGACCGACAGCCGCCCGTCGGCGGGCACCCCCTTCGCGTTGTCGTCGGGGGTGATCCGGATGGCCTCGTCCGGCGAGCGGGGTTTGCCGGGCAGCTGGATCTCGACCGGGGCCCTGCCGTCCTGGGTGCATCCGGCCAGGCCGCCCAGCAGGCCCGCCCATGCCGCCACGGCGGCCAAGCCCGCCCCTGCCCGCCTCGTCAGAAGTGTCACGATCCCTCCAACGACCGGGCGCTGCCGGGGAAACGTGAGCGCGGGCCACGTTCCGGGCAGAACTGTCCGGGCAGAACAGTGTGAAGGACCAGACGGGGGCGGGCCCAGGCCGGGACGCCGGGGCCGCACTCTCCCCTACCCCCGCCGGTACCCAGGAGCCGTGGAGGCGGGCAGTGTCGAGCGCAGCCGAGCAGGAGGCGGTGGAAGCCGTCAGCAATGCCGTCGAAGCGGTGCGGAGCGGCCATGCCGCGCCCGTACCGCAGATCGACGGCCGACCGCAGGAGAGGCCGAAGGAGCGGCCCGAGGAACGAACGAACGGCCAGGTCAGGGGCCAGGTGGTACGGGTGCAATCGCGCCCGGGGGCACCGGTGTGGCCGGGGTCCTCGCATCCGCTGGGGGCCCGGTTCCATCACGGTCCGGACGGGACCGCGGGCACCAATTTCGCCCTGTGGGCGCAGGGCGCGGAGGCGGTGGAGGTCTGTCTGTTCGACGAGGCCGGCGCCGAGACCCGCTGCGCCCTGACGGAGCACACCCACGAGATCTGGCACGGTTTCGTGCCGGGCGTACGCCCGGGGCAACGGTACGGATTCAGGGTGCACGGCCGATGGGACCCCTGGACGGGCGCCCGGTACAACCCGGCGAAGCTGCTCCTGGACCCGTACGCGCGGGCCGTGGACGGGGACTTCACGCTGCCCCCGGAGGTGTACGCGCACGTCCGGGACTGGCCGCAGCAGTACATCGCGGACACCGTGCGCGACGACCGGGACTCCGCTCCCTTCGTCCCGAAGGGCGTGGTCGTCCACGATGACGACGACTGGGCGGACGACGTCCGGCCGAAGACCCCGTGGGCCGATTCGGTGATCTACGAGCTGCACGTGCGCGGCTTCACCATGCGCCATCCGGGTATTCCCGAGGAACTGCGCGGCACCTACGCGGGCCTCGCCCACCCGGCGGCGATCGAGCACCTGACGAGCCTGGGCGTGACCGCGGTCGAGCTGCTTCCGGTGCACCAGTTCGCGCACGAGGACCACCTGCTGCGCCGGGGCCTGCGCAACTACTGGGGCTACAACTCGGTCGGCTACTTCGCCCCGCACGCGGGCTACTCCTCGAGCGGTACGGCGGGGCAGCAGGTCGGGGAGTTCAAGCGGATGGTCCGGGCCCTGCACGCGGCCGGGATCGAAGTCATCCTCGACGTGGTCTACAACCACACGGCCGAGGCGGGCGAGCTGGGTCCCACGCTGTCGCTGCGCGGGATCGACAACCGGGGCTACTACCGGCTCCAGTCCGACCAGCGGCGGTACTCCGACTACACGGGCTGCGGGAACACCCTGCACGCGGGGCGCCCGCACGTCCTGCGGATGATCACGGACTCGCTGCGCTACTGGGTCACGGAGATGGGTGTGGACGGCTTCCGCTTCGACCTGGCGGCGGCGCTGGCCCGGTCGATGCACGACGTGGACATGCTGTCGCCGTTCCTCGCGGTGATCGCCCAGGACCCGGTGCTGCGGCGGGTCAAACTCATCGCCGAGCCGTGGGACGTGGGCTCGGGCGGCTACCAGGTGGGGGCGTTCCCGCCGCTGTGGACGGAGTGGAACGACCGCTACCGGGACGCCGTACGGGACTTCTGGCGGGGCGCGCTGCCCGACGTACGGGATCTCGGGTACCGGCTGTCGGGCTCCAGCGACCTGTACGCGTGGGGCGGGCGGCGGCCGTACGCCTCGGTGAACTTCGTGACCGCGCACGACGGTTTCACCCTGCGCGACCTGGTCACCTACGAGCGCAAGCACAACGAGGGGAACGGGGAGGCTAACCGGGACGGGACCAATGACAACCGGTCGTGGAACTGCGGGGCGGAGGGCGAGAGCGACGATCCGCGGATCGGCGTGCTCCGGCGCCGCCAGCTGCGCAACCTGCTCACCACTCTGCTGCTGTCGACGGGCGTGCCGATGCTGGTGGCCGGGGACGAGTTCGGGCGGACGCAGGACGGCAACAACAACGCGTACTGCCAGGACAACGAGACGGGCTGGGTGGACTGGTCGCTCCTGGAGGATCCGGCCTGGCGGTCGCTCCTCGCCCTGGCCTCCCGGCTGATCGCGCTGCGCCACGCCCATCCGGTGCTGCGGCGGCGGGCGTTCTTCTCCGGGCGCTCGCAGGGCGCGGACGGGCTGCGGGACCTGGCCTGGTTCACCCCGGCGGGCGCGGAGATGACGGAGCGGGACTGGTACGCGCCGTCCGCCGCTCTGGGGATGTACCTGTCGGGCCGCGACATCCCGGGCCGGGACGAGCGGGGCCGGCAGGTGACGGACGACAGCTTCCTCGCGCTGCTGCACACCGGGGACCGGCCGCTGGAGTGGGTCCTGCCGGGGGCGCCGTGGGCGGAGGTGTACGAGGTCGTCCTGGACACCTCCGTGGAGGAGCAGTCCGACCCTCCCCGCACCCGTCACCGGGGCGGACAACCCCTCGTGGTCCCGGCGCGGTCGGTGCTGCTGCTGAAGGTGGTGGGCTGAGCCCAAGTGGCCTGCGGCGGCCCGGCCGGCGCCGCTGGTTCCGGACGTACCCGCACATCCGGAACCAGCTCGCCCGTCCGTCCTGCGATGATGTGTTCGACATCATCTCGGAGGGGGTCCCTGCATGGGCAGAGTCACGACCGCGCTGCAGGAACTGCGCGGAGCGCAGAAGTCGGCGAAGGGGGTGTCGCTCTACTCGCGGTTCGTCAACCGGCCCGCCGGGCGGTATCTGGCCGCCGGTTCGTACGCGCTGGGGCTCACCCCGAACCAGGTGACGCTGATCAGTGCCGCCTTCAGCTTCGCCGCCGTGGCGGCGGTCGCGCTGGCCGCCCCCTCGTGGGGGCTGGGGATCGCGGTGTGGGCGGCCCTGGCCGTCGGCTTCGCCTTCGACTCCGCCGACGGGCAGCTGGCCCGGTTGCGCGGGGGCGGCAGCGCGGCGGGTGAATGGCTCGACCACGTCGTGGACGCCGCCAAGCTCACCGCCCTGCACTCGTGCGTGCTGATCGCCTTCTACCGCTTCCCCGAGGCGTACGGGACGGGCGGGGACGGCTGGCTACTGGTGCCGCTGGGCTTCCAGTTCGCCGCGGTGGTGACCTTCTTCGGCGGGCTGCTGACCGAGAAGCTCAAGCCGAAGCCCGCCCCCGGCAGCCCCGCCGCCGCGCCGTCGACCGCACGCGCGGTGGCCCTGCTGCCGGTGGACTACGGGGTGTTCTGCCTGGTGTTCCTGCTGCTCGGCGGCGGGAAGGCCTTCACCTGGGCGTACGCGGGACTCGGCGCGGTCGCCGCGCTGTTCCTGCTGGCGTTCCTCGCGAAGTGGTTCCGGGAGCTCAGCGCCGTTCGCCGGTGACCTGACCGGGAACCTGGGCCGGTTCGGCGAGCGCGTCCAGCGCCCGGCGCAGCTGGGTGCTGGAGGTGTGCACGGTGTAGGGGAAGTAGACGACGTCGACCCCGTGGGCGGCGAAGTCCTTCTCCAGCCGGTCCCCCTTGGGGGTGCCGCGCCAGTCGTCGCCCTTGAAGATGACGTCGAAGCGGACCTGCTTCCAGGTCTCGACCTTGTCGGGGACCGTCTCGACGAAAGCCGCGTCGACGTACTTCACGCTGCGGACGATCTCCAGCCGCTCGACGAGCGGGATCATCGGGCGGCGCCCCTTGGCGAGCTCGGCCATCTCGTCGGAGACCACTCCGGCGACGAGATAGTCGCACTGGCTCCGTGCGTGCCGAAGGATGTTGAGGTGCCCGATGTGGAACAGATCGTAGGCGCCGGGCGCGTAGCCGACTCGATACGGTCGGCGCGAAGGCGCGCCAAGGTCGGACATGTCGTGCTCCGTCATCTTTTACCCCCAGCAGCCACACCCCCCGGTGTAGCGGATTAGCAGACAATAGCGTGCACGTTCCGCACCACGCGGGTGAACGAATAGGGTGACGTGCGCATCATCCAGGGGAGAAGGGGACGCTCAGTGTCCAGATCCGGTCACCGGCGCTTGCTGCTGGTTTCCACCAATTACGCTCCGGAGCACGCGGGAATCGGCCCGTACGCCACCCAGATCGCGGAGCACTGGGCGGATCTCGGTCACGAGACCCACGTGCTGGCGGGCATGCCGCACTACCCCGCGTGGTCGCTCGAGCCGGAGTACAAGGGCGCGTTGCGGCGCACGGAGCAGCGCGCGGGGGTCACCGTGCACCGGCGTGCGCACACCGTGCCGCCGCGCCAGACCGCCGTGAAGCGGGCGCTTTTTGAAGGATCGATTCTCCTGCACGGCGCCGTGGCCCCGCCCCGGATGCCCAAGCCGGACGCGGTCCTCGCCCAGATGCCCAGCCTGGCTGGCGGGGTGCTCGCCGCCCGGCTCGCGGCGCGGTGGAAGGTCCCCTATGTCCCGGTCGTCCAGGACCTGATGGGCGCCGCCGCCGCACAGAGCGGAATCAGCGGCGGCGACAAGGCCGCCGCGATCGCCGGCCGCGCCGAGGCGTACGCCCTGAAGCGGGCCACCCTCGTCGGCGTCATCCACGAGACCTTCGTGGACCGGGTCGTCGGCATGGGCGTGGACCCGGGCCGGATCCGCCTCGTGCCCAACTGGTCCCACGTGCCGGTGCCCACCAAACCGCGCGGCGAGACCCGCCACCACCTGGGCTGGAGCCCCGGCGAGACCGTCGTCCTGCACTCCGGGAACATGGGCCTCAAGCAGGGCCTCGAAGTCCTCGTGGGCGCCGCCCGGCTGGATCCGAGCGTCCGCTTCGTCCTGATGGGCGACGGCAGCCAGCGGTCGGCTCTGTCCGAACTCGCGGCGGATGTGCCGAATCTGGACATCATCCCCCCTGCCGCTGACGGCGAGTTCCCGGATATCCTCGCGGCGGCGGACGTACTCGCGGTCACGCAGCACGCCGCCGTGCTGGACATGAGCGTCCCGTCGAAGCTCACGTCCTACTTCCAGACCGGCCGGCCGGTCGTCGCCTCCGTGGCGGCGGAGGGCGGGACCGCCCAGGAAGTGGAACGCTCGGGCGCGGGGGTACTCGTACCGCCGGAGGACCCGGAGGCCCTGCTGAAGGCCGTTCGGGCCCTGGCCGAGGACCCCGAGGGCGCGGACGCACTGGGAGCGGCCGGGCCCCGCCACGTGGCGGCACACCTGAGCCGCGAAGCGGGCCTGGCCCGCATCGACGCACTGATGGACGAAGCACTTGGGGGACCCCGGCCGTGATCGAGACGAACCGCCCTGCAGCGGCACCGGCCGACGACGAACCCGATCTCCTCAGGGATCAGTTCCGCCAGCTCCTGCGCTACCGCCGCCTCATCGGCGCGGGCATCGGGGTCGGCCTGCTGGGCGGCGTCTACCTCGGCATCTCCACGGCCGACACCTATGTCGCGACCGCCGACGTCGTGCTGCGCGCGCCCACCGACGACCCGTTCAACCCCAGCCTCGCCCCGGACAAGGCGATCAACATCGGCTCGGAGCGCCAGGTCGCGCTCAGCTCCTCCATAGCCAACGAGGCGGCGAAGAGGCTCGGCGTGGGCGCGTCCGGCTTCGCCGCCCTGCGCAGCGGTCTGCAGGTCACCAACCCGCCGCAGACCATGGTGCTGCGCTTCACGTACACGGCGTCCTCCCCCAAGGAGGCCGCCAAGCGCGCCAACGCGATGACCGAGGCGTACCTGCTCAAGCGGCAGGAATCCCTCGACGCCACCCGCGACAAGATGGTCAAGGGCTACAAGGAGCAGCGCGACCCGATCGCCAAGCAGCTCGACGAGCTCTCCAAGGAGATCGCCCGGATGCCGGCCGGCGCCGGCCGGGACGCGGCCAGCTCGTCCAAGACCGATCTGCAGAGCGAGGTCGGCGGCTACAACACCAAGATCACCAAGCTGGAAGCCCTGGACATGACCCCGGGCCGGGTCACCAGCGCCGCGACCGCGCCCCCCGGAGCCGACGGCCCCGGCATCGTGATGTCCCTCGCGCTCGGCGCCGCCGTGGGCCTCGCCCTCGGCCTGCTGGCCGCCTGGGTCCGGCTCGTCTTCGACCCGGCGCCCCGCTCCGAGGGCGACGTGGCACGGGCCCTGCGCGCACCCGTACTCGGCTACCTGCCGCGGGACCGGACGGGCGGCGGGCCGCTGCTCGCCGCCGGTGAGGCCGATCCCCGCCTCGCCGAGGAGTACCGCTCGGTGGCCTTCCGGCTCGCCTACGACGCCCGCTTCGCCGACCGGCGCCGGCTGCTCGTCGTCGCCCCGCGCGGCAGCAGCGAGACCGCCGCCGCCGTGGCGGTGAACCTCGCCGCCTCCTTCGCGGAGACCGGCAAGGACGTCCTGCTCATCGAGGCCGACCTGCGCACCCCCGTGCTGGCCAGCCAGTTGCCGACGGACGCCGGCGGCCGGCCGCGCTGGAGCCAGACCCCGGGCGCGAAGGGCGGCGGCGGACGGCACTCCGACTCCGAGTGGCCCGACGGGCGCCAGCTCGTCGTGGACGCCGGGGAGTCCGGCTCCTTCGACCTGATCCCCGGCGAGCGGGCGCGCAACGTGCCGCGCGCGCTGACCTCCCCCCGCGCCACCCGGCTGATCTCCGAGGCCGACTCCCCCAACGCGACCGTCGTCGTGCTCGCGCCGCCCGTGCTCTCGTACGCCGACGCGCTCGCCCTGGTCGACCGCGTCGACGGCGTCCTGGTCGTCTGCAACCCGCGCGGCGTGCACCGCACCGACCTGTCCCGGATCCGCGAGCTCATCAGCGGCGCCGGCGGCACCGTGCTCGGCGCCGTGCTGCACGCGCCGCTGCCCGGTGAGAAGCGCGGCCGCGGCAAGGACAAGGACGGCCCGGCGCCCGTCGGCCCCGCCGGGGGTCCCGGTACCCCCGGCAAGCCCGTGCCGCAGCCCCAGCCGATCCCGTACGAAGTGGCCGAGCCCGAACAGCACATCCCCGGTGACGGCACCGACACCGTCGCGCTGCGCACCGTCCGCATGGGCCGCAGATGAGCCGACGCGGCCTCGCCGCCGTCGCATCGGTCCTGGACCAGGCAGCGTCCAGCGCCACCAACATCCTGGTGCTGGTGCTGGCCGCCCGGCTGTCCTCGGCCTCCGGGTTCGCCGGCTTCTCGATGGTGTACGTGACCTTCAGCGTGCTCCTCGGACTGAACATGGCCTACGTCGGCCAGAGCCTGGTGCTGGAGAAGGGTGAACTGCTCGGCGCCCGGTGCCGTTCGGCCGTGGGCTTCACCGCCGCCTCCTCGGCCGCCGTGGGCGCACTGCTGCTGGTGGTGGGCCTCGCGCTGTCCGGTGCCACCGGGACGGCCTTCCTCGCGCTGGGCCTCGTACTGCCGCTGGTGCTCCTCCAGGACGGCCTGCGGTACTGCTTCTCCGCCCTGCGCGCCCCCGAGCGGGCCCTGGCCGCCGACGCGCTGCGGCTGGTGTGCGTGGTCGCGGCGCTGGCCGTGCAGCCCGAAGGAGCCTCTGCGGGGCGGCTGGTGCTCGCTTGGGGGCTCTCCGCGCTGCCGGCGCTCGGGCTCGGACTGTGGCTGCTGCGGCCGTACGTACGCGGCACCCGCGCGGACCTGCGGCCGTACCTGCGGCGGGGTCACCTCGGACAGCGGTTCGTGGTCGAGTTCGCGGTGGGCAACGGCTCCAGCCAGCTCGCCGTCCTCGGCCTCGGCGTCTTCGCGACGCCGCTGGCCGTCGGCGCGCTGCGGGGTGCGACCACGCTCTTCGGCCCGCTGAACGTGCTGTTCAACTCCGCGAACGCCTTCGGGCCGCCGGTACTCGGCAGGCTCGGCGGCAAGCGGGCCACGGTCCGGGCCACGGCCGCGCTGGGGCTGGTCCTGGCGGCGCTCGGCGCGGGCTGGGCGACCGCCCTGTACCTGCTGCCTGACCGGCTGGGCCGAGAACTCCTCGGCGACACCTGGGCGGCGGCGTCCGCGCTGCTGCCGGCGACCGGGGCGCAGTACGCGGCGATGGGGCTCGGCACGTGCGCGCTGCTGACCCTGCGGGTGCTGGCCCCGAAGGCCACGCTGTCCCTGCAGGTGGTCTTCTCGCTGCTGTCCGTGGGGCTGCTGCTCGGCGGGTACGCGGTGTGGGGGGTGGCGGGCGCCGCCTGGGCCTTGGCGGCCGGCTCCGCGATCAAGGCTCTGGCCGCCTGGCTTCGGGTCGCCCGCCTGCGAGTCCCTGCTGCGCAGGACCGCGAGCCCCTCCCGGCCTCCGCGGCCTGACCGCTGTCCCGGGCTCCGCCCGGACGCGGGGGTTCGGGGGCAGCGCCCCCGCAACGGCGGCGCGTCAGCGCAGGGTGGTGGACTTGTCCGTGCGGTACGTCGCGACCAGCGCGAGGCAGAGGGCCGCGATCGCCACGCGCCCCGAGGCCTGCAGGAGCGGTCCGCGCAGCAGGATGAAGGAGTAGCCCGCGACCAGCGGAACCACCACCGAGATCAGGCTGCCCGGTGGACTGCGGCGAGTGGCGCGCTTCGCATAGCGCCGGTCGACGCGGGCCGAGGCGTATCCCATGCCCAGCAGTCCGGCGCCCATGCCCAGCGGCCCGAAGTCGAGCCACAGCTCCGCCCAGATCGGGGAGGAGAGGTTGGTGTTGACCGTGCCCATCCACTGGCCGACCATCACGCCCGTGTCCCGCGGCTTGCCCTCCCAGACCGAGCGGGGCACCGCGAAGAAGATCGACCCGGCCAGCTGGCGCCCGTAGAAGTGCCCGGGGCCCGACTCCGAGTAGGTGATGGTGTTCGCGAACATGCCGATCTGGTCGTAGTCCTTGAGGGCCATCGGCTCCAGGAAGGACGTGGTCTCGACCGGCCGGTAGTTCTTCTCGTCGTAGCGGAAGCGGTCCGCGAACGGGAAGATCAGGAGGGCGACGACCACTGCCATGGACAGCGCCACCCGGTACATCGCCGCACTCACCGGGAAGACGGTGAACAGCAGGGCGAACATGACCGTCAGGAACCAGTACCGCGGGTTCGAGATCGGGTTGTTGACGATCAGGTTGAGGCCGGCGAGCGCCGCCCACGTGACGATGATCGACACCTTGCGGCGGGCGAACTTCGAGGTGATCAGCCAGCGCGTGTACAGGAGCAGCGCGAGCAGCGCCGGTACGGTGCCGAAGCCGCGCAGCAGGGCCTGTCCGGCCTGGCCGTCGCCGTTGGAGACGCCCGCCTCCTCGATGCCGGCGATGATCTCCTGGCGGCTGGAGAAGAAGACCGCCGGACCGCCCAGCTTCATGATGAATACGGCGCTGCACAGGAACGACAGGGCCGTCAGGAGCTGGAGCCGGCGCCGGTGCGCCATGACGGGCTTCGAAGCCTTCTGGGAGCCGCCGGCGCGCCCGGCCGGCCGGTGACGGGCCAGCAGCACGCCGACGTCGAAGGCCGTGCAGCCGAGCAGCACCAGCCCGATGGCGGCGGTCAGGTCGGAGCGCGGGCCGACGACCGGCGTCGGGACCTGGCCGAGGACGGCCTGCGCGAGCGGGGCGACGCCCATGGCCATGTAGACGAAGAGCCAGAAGGAGCCCTGCAGGAGCTTGCGTCGGCTGGTGAGCACCATGGCGGAGAGCCGGGCGCCCGCGTACATGGTGAGCAGCAGCTGGAGCCAGAAGGCCGCGTCGTGGGCGCCGGCGCCCGACTGGAGGGCGACGAACAACGGCAGGAAGACGGTGAATCCGAGCGCGAGCGGAACGGCCAGCGCGCGCGAGAGCAGGGTGCGCGGGAGGGTGGCCCGGCCCCACAGGCTCTCGTCCTCGAAGGGGGACGGAACCGGCCGCTTCGCGGGCGGAGCGGAGGGCTTGCGTATGTCCGTCGTCACTGCCGCCCCCACCCGATGTGCCTGGTCCGCGCGCAGTCTAGTCTGAGCGGGCCACGCCCGGGGAGGCGGCGGCCGGAGGTCCCCCCGGACCGGGTCCGGGGAGCAGATGGGGGCGACAGTTGCGGGATCTTCCTTCCTTCACGCTGGCCGGGTACGACAAGGGCCGCGGGCTGCTGACGCAGGCGCTGTGGTTCGCCGTGATGAACACGCTGTTCATGAGCTGGTTCTGTCCGGCACGGCTGCGGGTGGCCCTGCTGCGGGCCTTCGGGGCGAAGATCGGCGAGGGCGTCCTGATCCGGCACCGGGTGCGGGTGCTGTGGCCGTGGAAGCTGAACGTCGGGGACCACACCTGGATAGGTGAGGGTGCCTGGCTGCTGAACCTGGAGCCGGTGACCGTCGGGGCGAACGTCTGCATCTCGCAGGAAGCCATGCTGTGCACCGGCTCGCACGACCACCGGGCCGCCGACTTCCGCTACCGCAACGCCCCGATCACCGTCGAGGACGGCGCGTGGGTGGCGGTCCGGGCGACCGTGCTCGCCGGGGTCACGGTGGGCCGCTGCGCGGTCGCCGGAGCCGGCTCCGTGGTCCACAAGGACCTGCCCGAGCTGACCCTGCAGACCCAGGACGGGCACCGCCGCCCGGTGGAGGAGCCCAAGTGAGAGTCCTGCACGCCGTCACCCTGCACTCCCCCTCGCACGCCTTCGGCGGGCCGGTGCGGGTCGCGCTGAACCTGGCGAAGGGGCTGCGGGCCCGGGGGCACGAGGCGCGGCTGCTCGCGCTCGGCGAGGGTTTCCCCGAACCGTGGCCGACCGACGTCGAAGGGGTCCCGGCGAAGCTGTTCCCGGCCCGGCGCCTGCTGCCCCTCGGCTTCAGCGGGATGACCTCGCCCGCGCTGCTGGCCTCGGCGGGCCGGCTGGTGCGGGACGCCGACGTCGTGCATGTCCACCTGGCCCGTGACCTGGTGACGCTGCCGGTGGCGCTGGCGGCGCTGCGGGCGGGACGGCCGCTGGTGCTGCAGACCCACGGCATGGTGGACCCGAGCGAGAAGCTGCTGGCCAAGGTGCTGGACGCGGTGGCGGTACGCCGCCTGCTGCGCGGCGCGGACGCGGTGCTGTACCTGACCCCGCACGAGCGGGAGGGGCTGGACGCGGTGGTCGGCGCTCCGGTGGCGCAGGCGGTCCGCCTGGTCAACGGGACCCCTGCGCAGGAGGAGCGGCCCCCGCTGGGCGGCCCGCCGCGCATCCTGTACTCGGCGCGCCTGCAGGCCCGTAAGCGGCCGGTGGACTTCGTGGACGCGGCCCCGGCGGTCCTCGCCGCGCACCCGGACGCGCACTTCGTGGTCGCGGGCCCGGACGAGGGCGAACTGGCCGCCGTACGCGCCCGGATCGGGGAGCTCGGCCTGACCGACCGGTTCACGGTCCCGGGGGCGCTCTCCACCGCGGAGGTGCTGGCAGAGCTGCGCCGGGCCCACGTGTACGTCCTGCCGTCGGTGGACGAGCCGTTCCCCATGTCGGTGCTGGAGGCCCTCTCGGTGGGTGTCCCCTCGGTGGTGACCCACTCCAACGGCCTGGCCCGGGACATCGCACGGGCCGGCGCCGGCCGCGCGGTCGAACCCGGCCCGGCGGGCGTGTCCGCGGCGGTCCTTGAGCTGCTGGACCCTGCGGCGGGCCGCGAGGCCTCGCTGTCGGCCCGCAAGCTCGCCGCGGAGTCCTTCTCCATGGACGCGGTCCTGGACACGCTGGCGCCGGTCTACGAGGGCATCCGCCGCTGAGGACGGCCGCTCACGCGGCCCGCACCGCTGCGGTGCGGGCCGTGCCGTCATCCGCCCGCGGCCGGGAGCCGGACCGCGCGAGCGGGGCGTAGGCCATCAGAGGACGTCGCGGCGGTGTTCCTCCACCACCGGGATCGCGGCGCCCGCCGTGCGGCGGCGTTTGTAGATGCTGGTGTACACGGCGAGGCCGATCCCGCCCACCGCCATCATGATCAGACCGACCAGGTCGAGGTTGACGCTCTCCATCTCCCAGTCGCTGGCAAAGGTGAGGATGGCACCCACCACAATCAGGACGATGCATCCGCCGATGCCCATGGATCCGCCTTCCGCCGTCGGGGCTGTGACCGCGCGGGTACCCCGGTTCCGGGCACGAAAACGCCCCCGGGGGCCGGGAGTCCGGTCCTCGGGGGCGTTGTCGGTCCGCTACGCGGGGATCCAGGCGTAGCAGCCCGAGGAGTTGAACTCCGCGGTACCCGCCGGGATCGTCGCCGTGATCTTGTCGCCCGCCTTGGGCGGGGTCTCGGGGCCCGAGCTGAGGACGGAGCCGTCCTTGCCCTTGGCCTCCCAGGTGCAGTTGGTGGCCTGGGTCAGCGCCCGGTAGGTGCCCGCCGCGGGAGAGGTGCGGGGGCCTTCGGCGAAGCCCTTCTCCGCCGCCGCGAGGATCGGCTTCTGCTCCGGGCACAGGAGGTTGATCGCGTCCTTGGCGCCCGCGATCTCACCGGTGATGACCGCCCCGGTCGCCGCGTCCTTGTCGCGCTTCGCGGTGCGCTCCACCCGCTGGCAGGCGTCCTGGCCGGTCTGCAGAACGGCCGCCGGGTCCATCTTCTCGGGGACCCGCCCGCTCAGGTACTTCTTCTCCTGCGCCGTGAAGCTGCCCGTCTTCGGGGTGAGCTTCGCGTCGGGGAGGACGGGACCCGTCGGCTTCGCCTCGGCCGGGGACCCGGCCGGCTGCGGGGTGTCCGCGGGATCGGGGGCCGCCGACGAGGCCGGGGGCTTCGGCTTGGCGCCGGAGTCGGCCTTGTCCCCGCCCGAACTGCAGGCGGTGAGCGTCAGGGCGGCGGTCAGCAGGACAGCAGCCGCTGCGGAGCGTCGGTACATCGGATGGCTCCCGTACTCAAGGGGGTGTACAAGCGGGGCCCGGCCATGTGAGCCGGGCCCCGCACGCCGTAAGGCGGTTGTTCCGGTTTTCGTCGCTTACTTCGCGCCGAAGGTGAGGACCAGCTGCGGAGCGCCCTCCGCCGCCGTGGCCTCGGAGGACCAGATCCACAGCGGGTCGGTGCCCGTGCTCGTCAGGCCCAGGCCGTAGCTGGTGCCCAGCGCCGCGGTGACTGCGGCGGTGTCCAGCTCGACACCGTGGACGGCGGAGCCGTCCGGCACGCCCGCGATGCTGCCGAGCGGGGTGGTGCCCAGGGTGGGCTTGGTGTTGAAGGTCGTGCCCGCACCGGTCCAGGTGCCGGTGACCGGGACCACCTTGACGGTGTCGGGGGTGCCGGCACCCGTCTGCGTGGTGGTCTTGAACTGCAGCGAGGCGGACTTCAGGACCTGGCCGGCCGGGGCGGCCGGCAGGTTGAAGCGCAGGTACGACTCGTACAGCGAGCCGCTGCCGCGCACCGCGAGCGAGGTGGACGTGCCGTAGGCGGTGCTCGGGGCGCCCTGGTTGACGTAGGTGTCCTCGGTCGCCTTGACCGCGGAGACCGAGTCGGTGGGGGCCTTGGCCAGGTCGAAGTGGTTCTTGACCTGGGCCTGGGTGAGCGCCGTCGGGTAGACGGCGGTCTCGTCGAGCTGGCCGGCGAAGAAGTTGCTCGTCGGGCGGGTCGGCCAACCGGAGAGGTTGTCACCGCCCACGTGCCAGTAGCCCGCGTAGTTGGCGGTGCTGGTGGCGTTCAGCGAGCCCTTGTTCTGGCCGTCGACGTACAGCGT
The DNA here is from genome assembly GCF_045160505.1 of Streptomyces sp. NBC_00029. NCBI lineage: Bacteria > Bacillati > Actinomycetota > Actinomycetes > Kitasatosporales > Streptomycetaceae > Streptomyces > Streptomyces sp. NBC_00029. Next base: position 6,130,454 of record NZ_CP108292.1, on the reverse strand, counting down.
GATGCCGCCGGGGCCCTGGGTGCCGACCACGTGGTGCCACTTGTTGTCGTTGTACGTCTCGAACAGGCCCGTGGAGACGGTCCGGGTCGAGCCGTTGTGGACACCGAAGATCAGACGACCGGTGTTGGTCATGTAGATCTGGCGGTCGTAGGTGCCGCTGTTGCGCGTGGTGTTGCTGCCGAAGCCGATCAGCTTGCCGCCGCGCGTGGTGTTCGTCTTGAACCAGGTCTCGATGGTGAACGTGTTGCCGACCGTCTGACGGCGGTCGCTGTGCACCTGCTGGCTGGTCCCGTTGAAGCCCATCGCCGTGCTGCCGGAGACGGCGCCGGGCGACTGCTTCAGGGCGGGGGCGTTGACCTGGATGCCGCTGCGGTTGCCGGACACCGAGGAGTCGGCGACGTACGGGCTGACCGCGTCGTCGAAGCGCCAGTACAGGTCGGCGCCGTCCGTGCGGACCTGGTTCGGGTAGCTCTGGACCGAGGTCGGAACCGTCACCGAGGAGACGGCCGACAGGGCGCTGGTGTTGCCCGCCGCGTCGGTCGCGGTCACCCGGTAGGTGTAGGTCTGGCCGGCCTTGACCGTGGTGTCGTTCCAGGAGGCCTGGGGGCGCTCCCACTCCAGAGAGCTGGCGGTGACCGTGGCGGCCGGGGTGGCCGAGCCGTTGCGGTAGATGCGGTACGTCAGCTTGCTGTCGTCCGCGTCGTAGCTGGTGCGCCAGCGGACCTGGACCTCGCCGGGCTTGACGCTGGAGGTGCTGGCCACCGGGGTGGTGGGGGCGCCGACGTCGCCGGTGGAGGCGAAGCGGGTCAGGCCCTGCTGGGCCTTGCCGTTGATGAGCGTGAACTCACCGCCGACCCACATGTACTTGACGTCGTTCTTCTCGGCCACGGACATGACGCGCGGGCCGATGCCCTCGCCGAGTCCGTCGTTGGCCGTGGGGTGCCAGCCGAGCTTGCCCGGGCCGCGCACGAAGCCGTCCACGGGCGCGGGGGCGGCGCCTTCGTGGTTGGTCGGCTGGGCCAGCAGGAAGTTCCGCTTGCCGTCGGGGAACTCGAGCTCGGTGGAGCAGTCGTGCGCGTGCGAGGAGCTGTAGAGCACGCCCTCGTACGGCAGGACGAACTGCGTGGCGCCGAGGCAGCGGTCGCGCCACTTCTCGGTGAAGTCGCTCAGGCGCAGGCCGATGCGGCCGTCGAAGACGCCGCCGCCGGAGCCCTCGTTGCCCGTGTAGAAGCCGGTGTCGTCGGTGGAGATGTCCTTGACGACCGAGTTCGACGGGATGTTGCTGTACGTCTTGGTGACCGCGCCCGTGGTGGCGTTGACCACGGCCAGGGCGTGGCTGTTGGTGCCGTTGACGGTGAAGAAGTCGCCGCCGAGGAGCACGTTCTTGCCGTCGGGGGTGACCTCGACGGCGCGGCCCGGCTCGTCGACGTTGGCGACGAAGGGCTTGAGCGCACCGGAGGACGCGTCCACGGCGGCGAACCGCTCGCGGGTCTGGCCCTCGACGGTGTTGAAGTCGCCGCCCGCGTACAGGGTGTCGTCCGTGAGGGCGAGCGCGCGCACGGTGGCGGGGAAGCTCGGGTGGAACGATGCCTTGGGGGTGCAGCTCGCGATGTCGATCGCCGCGAGGCTGGAGACCGGGGTGCCGTTCACGGCACCGAAGGAGCCGCCCGCGTAGAGGGTCTTCTTGTCCTTCGAGACGACCAGCGTGCGCACCGTCGCGGTGCCCTCGCCGATGGTGAAGGCCAGCTTGCAGGAGGTGGGGTTACCGGTCGCGGCGTCGAGCGCGACGAAGTTCACGGCGTCCTGCTCGGCTCCTGCAGCGCCCTCGGGCGGGCGGACGGCCGAGAAGGTACCGCCGGCGAAGACGGTGCCGTTCGCCTGGGCCATCGCCCAGACGATGCCGTCGGGCTGCCACGTCGGCAGCTCGTCGGCGGTGAATGCCACAGGCGGCGTGATGGCGGACGCCTGAGGCATCAACACCAGGCCTATGCCGGTACCGGCACCGGCCAGTGACAGGACGAGGGCAGCAGTCAGCCCTCTGGATCTACGCATGAGCCCCCCAGGGCAATCGCCCGGTTTGATGGCTGGAACTATCCGAACAGCCATATGTACTGGCGCAGACTAGGGCTCATATGAGGGCCTGGTCACCTCTCTTGACCCATTGCATACCAACTTGGAATCAACAGGTTCAGCATGGAGGGTGCACAAGGGACATACGGCAGGTTTACCCCGGCCACACCCGCGCAGAGCTGCGGAGTATGGCCGGAACACGGCAAACCGTAGGGGAAATATAAGGCCTCAGCGGTCGATCCGGACCGTCACGCCCGCCAGTTGGTCCTCGACCTGACGGATGTCGGCGTCGACCATGATCTGCGCGAGCTCCGCGACCAGGACCGTCGGCTTCCAGCCAAGCAGGTCATGCGCCTTGGAAGCATCGCCGATGAGGGCGTCGACCTCGCTCGGGCGCTCGTACTTGGGGTCGTAGCGGACGTGCTCGGCCCAGTCGAGACCGGCGTGCGAGAAGGAGGACTCGACGAACTCGCGGACGGTCGCGGCCACGCCGGTGGCGACGACGTAGTCGGTGGGCTCGTCCTGCTGCAGCATCCGCCACATGGCGTCCACGTACTCGGGGGCGTAGCCCCAGTCGCGCACCGCGTCGAGGTTGCCGAGGTAGAGGTGGTCCTGGAGACCGGCCTTGATGCGGGCCACCGCGCGGGTGATCTTGCGGGTCACGAAGGTCTCCCCGCGGCGCGGGGACTCGTGGTTGAAGAGGATCCCGTTGACGGCGAACATGTCGTACGCCTCGCGGTAGTTCACCGTGGTCCAGTACGCGAAGACCTTCGCGGCGCCGTACGGGCTGCGCGGGTGGAACGGGGTGCCCTCGTTCTGCGGGGGCGGGGTGGCACCGAACATCTCCGAGGACGAGGCCTGGTAGATGCGGGTGTCGACGCCGCTGGCCCGGATGGCCTCCAGCAGCCGCAGCGCGCCGAGGCCGGTCACGTCGCCCGTGTAGAGCGGGGCGTCGAAGGAGACGCGGACGTGAGACTGCGCGCCGAGGTTGTAGACCTCGTCGGGGCGTATGTCGCGGAGCAGGTTCACGAGGGCGACGCCGTCGGAGAGGTCGGCGTGGTGCAGGACGAAGGACCGGTTGGGGGCCTGCGGGTCCTGGTAGATGTGGTCGACCCGCTCCGTGTTGAAGCTGGAGGACCGCCGCACGAGCCCGTGCACCGTGTAGCCCTTGGAGAGCAGGAGCTCGGCGAGGTAGGAGCCGTCCTGTCCCGTGACTCCGGTGATCAGTGCGGTCTTGCCCATGGGGTCCCCTTGCTGGTGGTTTCTGTCTGTCGTAGTGAGGCTGCGCCTCAAAGCGGGTGCGGAGCGGGCCGTCAGGCGTCGCACCGGGCGGCCCGGCCGCGGCCCGGGGGCCGGATTGCGTTACCGTACACGGCCCCTTGCGGGCTGCCCCGGCGGGGCGGATGCCCCTGCCCGAAGCGGACGCGGGCCGGGCCGGGCCCGGTTCCGGACGCCGCCGCGGCGGCGTCCGGGGCCGGGTCCGGGGCCGGGTCCCGAGCCGGGCCGAAAGCCGGCGCCGGTCCCGGCCCGCGGCCTGATCCCGAGCCGGTGGACCCCTGCCGGACCCGCGGGCGCGAACTGGCATCATCGGCGGTATGACAAGTTCGCAGCCGCTCCTGCCCCCGAACGCCCGCGTCTTCGTCGCGGGCCACCGCGGCCTCGTGGGGTCCGCGGTCGCCCGGCGGCTCACCGCCGACGGCCATGAGGTGCTGACCCGGGGCCGCGCCGACCTCGACCTGCGCGACGCCGCCGCCACGGGTGCGTACCTCAAGGACGTCCGCCCGGACGCCGTGGTGCTGGCCGCCGCCAAGGTCGGCGGGATCATGGCCAACAGCACGTACCCGGTGCAGTTCCTGGAGGAGAACCTGCAGATCCAGCTCAGCGTGATCGGCGGCGCGCACGCCGCCGGCGTGGGCAGGCTGCTGTTCCTCGGATCGTCCTGCATCTACCCCAAGCTGGCCCCGCAGCCCATCCGCGAGGACGCGCTGCTGACCGGCCCGCTGGAGCCGACCAACGAGGCCTACGCCCTCGCGAAGATCGCCGGCATCGTCCAGGTCCAGTCGTACCGCAAGCAGTACGGGGCCTCGTACATCTCGGCGATGCCGACGAACCTCTACGGTCCGGGCGACAACTTCGACCTGGAGACCTCGCACGTCCTGCCGGCGCTCGTCCGGCGCTTCCACGAGGCCGCCGCCGAGGGCCGCGACGAGGTCACGCTGTGGGGATCGGGCACCCCGCGCCGGGAGTTCCTGCACGTGGACGACCTGGCTGCGGCCTGCGCCGTGCTGCTGAACTCCTACGACGGCGACGAGCCCGTCAACATCGGGTGCGGCGAGGACCTGACCATCAAGGAGCTGGCCGAGACGGTCGCCGAGGTGACCGGCTTCCGCGGCAGGCTCGCCTGGGACACGTCCAAGCCGGACGGGACCCCGCGCAAGCTGCTGGACGTGAGCCGCCTGACGTCGCTCGGCTGGAAGCCCGGCGTCCCGCTGCGGGACGGCATCGCCGCCACGTACCAGTGGTGGCGCGAGCAGAGCTGATCGCACAGGCGGCCCAGGTTCCTCAGTACGCTCCGCGACCGTCGACGACGGCGCGGAGCGTGCGGCCCATGACGTCGACGTCACTGGTGAAGGACCAGTTGTCGACGTACTGCAGGTCGAGCTGGATCGTTTCGTCCCAGGACAGGTCCGACCTGCCGCTGATCTGCCACAGTCCCGTCATCCCGGGCCGTACGGTGAGCCGGCGCAGCTCGACCTCGTCGTACTTCGCCACCTCCTCCGGCAGCGGCGGGCGCGGGCCGACCAGCGACATGTGGCCGGTCAGCACGTTGATGAGCTGCGGGAGTTCGTCCAGCGAAGTGCGGCGCAGCAGCCGGCCCACGCGGGTGACCCGGGGGTCGCGGCGCATCTTGAACATCAGGCCGTCGTTCTCGTTCGACCCGGACAGATCGGCCTTGAGCGCGTCGGCGTCCACGACCATCGTGCGGAACTTCCACATGACGAACGGCGCGCCGTCGCGGCCGATGCGCCGCTGGCGGTAGAAGGCCGGGCCCCGCGAGCCGAAGCGGATGGCCAGGACGATCCCCAGGAAGAACGGGGAGAGCAGCAGCAGTCCGGCCGCGGCGCCCACCCGGTCCAGGGCCGACTTGAGCAGGGTCTGCACCCCGCGGCTGACGGGGGGCGCGACGCGCAGCACGGCGAGCCCGCCCGCGGACAGGGTCTCCAGCCGCTTGACGGAGACCTCCACCAGCCCGGGGAAGACCGCGAGTTCCAGGCCCGCATCGTGCAGGGCCCAGGCGATCCGGCGCAGCCGCTCCCCCGTGATCCGCACGCCGGGGGCGACGAGCACCAGGTCGGCGTGGTGGCTGGCGACGGCGCCGAGCACCGCCGCGGAGTCGCCGTTGGGGGCCTCGGGGGTCCATTTGTCGAGCCGGGCGGCCACGGGTATGCCGCTGGTGAGGGGCCCGGCGCCGACCGGGACCACGCCGACGACGACGTACGGGTGGTCGGTGCGGGCGGCGAGGTGCGCGATGACGTCCTCGGCCGCGTCGGGCTCGCCGACGACCAGGACCCGGCTGACGGCCTGGGCCTCGCGGCGGGCGGCCGAGAGGTGACGGTAGGTCAGCTTGTGGACGGCGACGGTGATGAGCAATGCGGGCAGCAGGGCCCCGAGGGCGGACAGCCGGGGGGTGGCCTCTTCGGTCACCACGCGGGCCACGGCCAGAACCCCGATGAGAATCAGCCAGTCGTGCACGACGGGCAGCACACCTCGGGACTCGCCGAGCGCCCGGGCCGCGTAGCGCCGGCGCAGCGCCTGTACCCCGGTCCACGCCACGGCGGCGGCCAGGGCGCAGTAGACCGGCCGGACCTGCTGCGCGGCGTCGAAGACGAGTCCTACGGGGATGGCGGCGCCGAGGAAGTCGGCGGCGATGGCGGCCGGGCGGTACCAACGGGCCTTGTCCCCGATGCGCCGTGCGGGCGCAAGGGACTCCCGGGCCGCTCTGGCCACTCTTTGCGCAGGAAAATGAACATGCCTCATGGGCCCCCCTGGCACGTGGTCTATGACAGTGGCAGGTGTCCATGGCTTCCCCTGGCTACGAACATCCGCCGCACCGGGAAACAGTACGACAAACACCCGTACGGTAAATGCCGTTTGGGTCAACGCAGCCGCTTGTTGCGCAAGTGTTAGCAACCGGTAGCAGGCGTTCCGTATGCCGGGCGGTGCAGGGACGCATCCGTAGGTGAATGCTCCGGATACCGGATACGTATCTTCGGACAACGAACCGTTTCCGGCCAACCTTTTGACGCGGCCCTGACATCTGACTCTGCGAGTGGCAATCTTCGACCGTTCATCGCACCAGCCCTGTTCTGCCCGGAGGCCCACCCAGCCATCCGGAACCCCCCTTGCAGAAGGAGTCTGCGTTGAGGTCCACCCCCCAGAGGCGTGCCACCGCGGCCGGCGCGCTCGTTGCCGCCGCAGCGCTGCTCGCCGTCGGCATACAGTCCGGCACCGCAACCGCCGACGCCACCGCGTCAAAGGCACCCAAGGCCACCCAGTCCAACCCGGGCGCGGCCAACCTCGTACTCAGCGCTTCGGAGCGTGCGACGCTCCTCGCCGAGGCCAACTCGACCACTGCGCAGGCCGCCAAGGCGCTCGGCCTCGGCAGCGGCGAGAAGCTCGTCGTCCGCGACGTGGTCAAGGACGCGGACGGCACCACGCACACCACCTACGAGCGGACCTACGACGGGCTCCCCGTCCTGGGTGGTGACCTCACCGTCCACGCCAAGGACGGCGTCACCAAGAGCGTGACCAAGGCGACGAACCACGAGATCAAGGTGGCGACCACCGAGGCCTCGGTCACCCCGGCGGCGGCCGAGAGCCAGGCCGTCTCCGTCGCGAACGCCGAGGGATCCAAGGAGGCCAAGGCCTCCAAGAACGCCCGCAAGGTGATCTGGGCGGCAGACGGCGTACCGGTCCTCGCGTTCGAGACCGTCGTCGGCGGCCTCCAGCACGACGGCACGCCGAACGAGCTCCACGTGGTGACCAACGCCAGGACCGGCGCCAAGATCACCGAGTGGCAGGCCGTCGAGACCGGCACCGGCAACACGATGTACAGCGGTCAGGTGACCCTGGGGACCAGCCAGTCGGGCAGCACGTGGAACCTGACCGACGCCGCGCGCGGAAACCACAAGACCTACAACCTCAACCGCGGCTCCTCCGGCACCGGCACGCTCTTCTCCGGCCCGGACGACGTCTGGGGCAACGGCCTGCCGGCCAACCTGGAGACGGCCGCCGCGGACGCCCACTACGGCGCCGCGGTCACCTGGGACTACTACAAGAACGTGCACGGCCGCAACGGCCTGCGCAACGACGGCGTGGCCCCGTACACCCGGGTCCACTACGGCAACGCCTACGTCAACGCGTTCTGGCAGGACTCCTGCTTCTGCATGACGTACGGCGACGGCGAGGGCAACAACAAGCCGCTCACCTCCACCGACGTGGCCGCGCACGAGATGACCCACGGCCTGACCTCGGTCACCGGCAACATGACCTACAGCGGTGAGCCCGGCGGTCTGAACGAGGCGACCTCCGACATCATGGCCGCCGCCGTCGAGTTCTACGCCAACAACCCGGCCGACGTCGGTGATTACCTGGTCGGCGAGAAGATCGACATCAACGGCGACGGCAGCCCGCTGCGCTACATGGACAAGCCGAGCAAGGACGGCTCGTCCAAGGACAGCTGGTACTCGGGCATCGGCTCCATCGACGTCCACTACTCCTCGGGTCCGGCCAACCACTGGTACTACCTGGCCTCCGAGGGCTCGGGCGCCAAGGTCGTCAACGGCGTGAGCTACAACTCGCCGACCGCGGACGGCCTGCCCGTCACCGCGATCGGCCGGGACGCCGCCTCGAAGATCTGGTTCCGCGCGCTGACCGTGGGCTACTTCAAGTCGAACACCAACTACGCCGACGCCCGCGTGCAGACGCTGAAGGCGGCCGCCGACCTCTACGGCCAGGGCTCGACGATCTACAACAACGTCGCCAACGCCTGGGCCGGCGTCGCCGTCGGAGGCCGTATCTCCAACGGTGTCACGGTCACCCCGATCGCCAACCAGAACACCGCCACCGGTGGCGCAGTGAGCCTGCAGGTCCAGGCCACCAGCACGAACCCGGGTGCGCTGAGCTACGCGGCGACCGGCCTGCCGGCCGGGCTGTCGATCAACTCCTCCAACGGCCTGATCTCGGGCACGGCCACCACCGCGGGCACGTCCAACGTGACCGTCACGGTGACCGACTCGCAGAACCAGACCGGCACCGCGGCGTTCACCTGGACGGTCGGCACCACGCAGCCGAACGTCTTCGAGAACACCACGGACTACCAGATCAAGGACAACGCGACCGTCGAGTCCCCGATCAGCGTGACGCGCACGGGCAACGCCCCGAGCGCCCTCAAGGTGGACGTGAACATCGTCCACACCTACGTCGGTGACCTGGTGGTCGACCTGATCGCCCCCGACGGCAGCGTCTACAACCTGCGCAACCGCACCGGCGGCAGCGCGGACAACATCGTCCAGCAGTTCACCGTGAACGCCTCCTCCGAGGTCGCGAACGGCACCTGGAAGCTGCGCGTCAGGGATGCCGCCAGCCTGGACACCGGCTACATCAACAGCTGGAAGCTCACCTTCTGACCCCACCGGGGTGAAGTGAACACCGGCTGAGCAGTGAGACCACGGGGCCGCCCGGGAGGAATCCTCCCCGGGCGGCCCTGTTCCATTGACCGGTGTCAGTGGAGGGCGCGGAGGATCGCGGTGAGGAAGTCCTCCTCCTGCTCCTCCTGCTCCTCTTCCTCTTCGTCACGGTTCTGGCTCTGGTCCGGGGCGCTCTGGTCCTGGCGCGGCTGGTCCTCGCGGCCCGGCCAGGTGCCATTGCCGCCATTGCCCCCGTTGCCGCCGTTGCCCCCGTTGTCGCCCCGGCCCGCGTCCTCGTCGTCCGCCGGCTTGAAGTAGACCGAGACGACCTCCACCTGCTTCGCCTTCGCCCCCGGCCGCAGCACCGTCTCCGCCTCGCCCTCACAGCTGCGGTTGTCGAAGAGGACCGCCAGCGACTCCGTCTCGTTGCGCACCTCGATGGCGGGCTCGTCGCGGGAGGTGCGCGTCAGCAGGTAGCAGGTGTCGTTGCCGGCGGGCCGGATCCGCCCGCTCCGCTGGGAGCCCGACGCGTCGAGGTAGGTGTAGTGCAGCGTGCCGAGGGCGCGTTCCTCGTGGTCGTCGGCCAGTGACGGGCCGGCGGTGGGCAGGGCGAGCGCGAGAGCGCCGACGAGCACGGCGGCGGTCGAGCGAAGACGCATGGGAGGTGTCCGTTCCTCGGGTTCCGCGGATGCCGGTCCGGTGGCACCCTCGGGCAGCGTAGGAGCGCGACCCACCGCCGGAACGTTTCCGCAGATCCTGTGCGGACGTGGTTCACCCATGAGGCCGGGCGGCGCGCACCCGCACCGCGCCGCCCGGCCCCACGAGGTCAGCGCAGGAGCACCCCGCCCCCCGCGTCCGTCTCCACCGGCGCCGCGACCAGGCCCAATTCGGCCGGGGTCGCCAGCAGCGGGTGCGCGGGCAGGATGCGCACCGTGTAGCCGAAGGGCCCCGTACGGTCGAGCGCGAGCGGACCCTCGTACACCCAGCGCCCCTCCAGATCGGGCCCCGCGGCCGGCTTGAGCGGGAAGCTCCGACCGTCCCGGATCACGTCCTGCGGGTCCACCCGCCCGGCGAAGGCGTGCACCTCCACGTCCTCGGGCGCGAGCGCGTCCAGCGCCACCTGCACGCGCAGGGTGAGGGTGGCGCCCAGCTCGGCGGTGCCGCCCACCGGGGCCTCGGCCAGCGTCTCCACGTGCTCGACGGAGATCCGCGGCCAGGCCGCCCGGACCCGCCCCTTCCACCAGGCGAGGTCACGCGCCGCCTCGGAGTCCAGGGCCCGGTGGGCGAGCGCGGCCGGCGTGTACAGCCGCTCCACGTACTCCCGGACCATCCGCCCCGCGAGCACCTTCGGTCCCAGCGAGACCAGTGTGCGCCGGACCATCTCGATCCACCGCACCGGGAGGCCGGTGCGCCCGGTCCGGTCGTAGAACCGGGGCGCGACCCGGTTCTCGATCAGCTCGTAGAGGGCGCTCGCCTCCAGGTGGTCGCGCCGGTCCTCGTCCGCGCCGAGCCCGTCGGCGGTCGGGATGGCCCAGCCGAAGTCCGGCTCGAACCACTCGTCCCACCAGCCGTCCAGCACGGACAGGTTGAGACAGCCGTTCAGGGCGGCCTTCATCCCGCTCGTCCCGCACGCCTCCAGGGGCCGCAGCGGATTGTTGAGCCAGACGTCGCAGCCCGGGTAGAGCTTCTGCGCCATGGCCATGCCGTAGTCGGGCAGGAAGACGATCCGGTGCCGCACCCGCGGGTCGTCGGCGAAGCGCACCAGCTCCTGCACGAGCCGCTTCCCGCCGTCGTCGGCCGGGTGGGCCTTGCCCGCCACGACGATCTGCACCGGCCGCTCCGGGTCCAGCAGCAGCCTGCGCAGCCGCTCCGGATCGCGCAGCATCAGCGTCAGCCTCTTGTACGAGGGCACGCGCCGGGCGAAACCGATGGTGAGCACGTCGGGGTCGAGTACGGAGTCCACCCAGCCCAGTTCGGCCGCGGCGGCCCCGCGCTGGTGCCACGAGGCCCGCAGCCGGTCCCGTACCTCCTGCACCAGCTGCTCGCGCAGCACCCGCCGCAGGTCCCACACGTCCTGGTCCGGGATGTCGGCGACCGCGTCCCAGCGGGGGGAGCCGCCCACCGACAGGGCGTCCTCGGTGCGGCCCGCGCCGATCTGGCGGGCGCCGAGCCGGATCACCTCGGGGGCCACCCAGGTCGGGGCGTGCACCCCGTTGGTCACGGAGGTGATGGGCACGTCGGCCGGGTCGAAGCCCGGCCACAGCCCGGCGAACATCTCCCGGCTGACCGCGCCGTGCAGGGTGGACACCCCGTTGGCGCGCTGGGCCAGGCGCAGTCCCATCACCGCCATGTTGAACACGCCGGGATCGCCGCCGGGGTACGTCTCGGCGCCCAGTTCCAGGATCCTCTCGACCGGTACGCCGGGCAGCTCCCCGCCCTCCCCGAAGTGCCGGGCGACCAGGGCCCGCTCGAAGCGGTCGATCCCGGCAGGGACGGGGGTGTGCGTGGTGAACACGGTTCCGGCGCGCACCGCCTCGACGGCAGCTTCGAAACCGAGGCCCTGCTCCCTCTCCAGTTCCCTTATGCGTTCGAGCCCGAGGAAGCCGGCGTGGCCCTCGTTGGTGTGGAAGACCTCGGGATCGGGATGCCCGGTGATCCGGCAGTACGCGCGCACCGCGCGCACGCCGCCGATGCCGAGCAGCATCTCCTGGAGCAGCCGGTGGTCGCTGCCGCCGCCGTAGAGCCGGTCGGTCACCTCCCGGGCCGGGGCGTCGTTGTCCTCGACGTCGGAGTCCAGGAGCAGCAGCGGTACGCGGCCGACGCGGGCCTGCCAGATGTGGGCGTGCAGCGTGCGTCCGCCGGGCAGGGTCAGGGAGACGCGGGCGGGGGTGCCGTCGTCCTGGCGGAGCAGGCCGAGCGGGAGTTCGTTGGGGTCGAGGACGGGATAGTGCTCCTGCTGCCAGCCGTCTCGGGAGAGCGACTGGCGGAAGTAGCCGTGGCGGTAGAGCAGGCCCACCCCGATGAGCGGGACGCCGAGGTCGCTGGCGGCCTTCAGGTGGTCCCCGGCGAGGATGCCGAGGCCGCCCGAGTACTGCGGCAGGGCGGCGGTGATCCCGAATTCGGGCGAGAAATAGGCGATGGCGGCGGGCAGTTCCGCGCCGTTCTCCTGGCTCTGGTACCACCTCCCGCCGTTGACGTAGTCATCGAGGTCGGCGGCCGCGACGGCGAGCCGCCGCAGGAACCGGCGGTCCGCGGCCAGTTCGGCGAGCCGGGCCGCGGAGACGGCACCGAGCAGCCGGACGGGATCGCCGCCGGCGGCCTGCCAGCCCTCGGGGTCGACGGATTGGAAGAGTTCACGGGTCTCGGAATGCCACGACCAGCGCAGATTGCGCGCGAGGCCGGTGAGCGGCAGCAGGGGTTCCGGGAGGACGGGGCGCACGGTGAATCGACGGATAGCCTTCACGTGTTCCACCTTCGCAGGGGATTACGGATCGGAGCGGCCACACCACGCTGTGCACCCGCGCATCACCCCGGGAAGGCTAGCGACGCCCGCGTGTTCCGGCCATGGGGCCTCGGGCGGGGCTCACCGGCCGGTACCGGGCCGGTCCGCCTCCAACAGGTCGTCCAGACAGGGCCGCAGCACCCGGGGCAGGGCGGCGCGGTCCATGGTGCGCAGCAGGGCGAAGGCCGGCTCCGCCAGGAAGCGGCTCAGGGCGAGCAGTGCGTGCAGGTGGGACTCCAGCACGCCGTGGTCCGTCTCCCGCACCGCGGCCCAGGCGAGCACGCCGCACAGGTAGCGGCCCACTTCGGGCGCCCAGGAGTCGGGCCAGTCCGCGATGTCCTCGGCGGCGCGCGACCGTAACCGGGCGTCGGCCGCGCGCAGCCAGGGTGCGTACTCCCTGGCCCGGGGGTCGGCGTCCAGGCGGTCCCACTCGGCGAGCTCCCGCGCGCCGGGACCGGACAGCAGCACCCGGGCCGTGCAGCCGGGGTCCAGCCGGTCCACGGCCCTGCCGTAGAACTCGATCCGCTCCAGCACCACCCACTCCCCGCCGGGGGTGCGCAGCCCGAGCCCGGTGTGCGGGGCCCCGCGCAGGCAGCGCACGACGACCCGGGTCGCGTCGCCGCTGGGCTCCGCCGGGCCGGATATCTGCAGCCTGGCCGCGCGGACGAGCAGTGCGGCCAGGGCCGGGGAGTCGGCGCTGCGGCCGGCGAGGCGGACCAGCGCGGTGTCGTCGAGGGCCGGTTCGACGGCCGGCAGCGCATCGATCTGCGCCGCCAGGGCGGCGGGGTCGTGCTCGCGGCCGACGGCGGCGGCGAGGGCTGCGGCCAGGTACCGCTCCTGGTCCGGACCCCAGGCGACGGACGCCGCCCGGCGCGCGGCCGCCTCCCGCATCCGCGGGTCGGCCGCACGCAGCCGGGCGCCGATCAGTTCGTGCAGTGCCTCCGAGTGCATGGGGCATTGTCCCCCGTACGGATGACAGGTGTGGACGGCGCGGGACCGCCCCGGAGGGTCCCGGAGGACTCGAACGTACCGTCGCCCGCAAGCCGTCCGGGGACGTCTTTCGGCCACATCCTGAAGGGTTTCCGGACCGCCGGCCGTTCCGCCTTCGGGGGTGGCGGGTCATTGTCCTCCGGGGCGGTCCGACCGTCCCTGCGGGAGGGGTCCGCGGGACCCTTGGGACGGGTGTTCCGCAGCCCGGACCCTTTGATTCCGGCCGACTTGACGAAGCCCCGCCGGATGTCGATCCGGCACCCGGTGACACCCGTGCCACTACGTACGAGTAGTTGACCGAGAGCGCGGATTGGGTTGGGCGAGACTGGGAAGGGCTCCCCGGGTACACGTCGCACACGAACGTCGTACACGCACGGCGCACCCGCCCACAAACCCTCTCCCCGCCACCCGAGTGAACGCGGACAGGAGCGGCCATGCCCGCAGCCCAGCCGTCCACTGAGCGGCTAGAAACAGAGCGAACAGAGCGTGCACTACCAGCCGTGATTCCGGCTGGCCTGTTGTCACCGAGCCCTGCGAACTGCCCCCAGGTGATCCCATCATGATCGGTCGCATTCCCGTGCTGGACGTCCGCCCCGCCGTCGACTGCGGCGCCAGACCCGCAAAGGCGGTCGTGGACGAGGTCTTCGAGATCTCCGCCACCGTGTTCCGAGAAGGACACGACGCCGTAGCCGCCCACCTCGTCCTGCGCGATCCGGGCGGGAGGCTGCGGGCCCCCGTGCCGCTGAGCGAGCTCGCCCCCGGAACCGACCGGTGGGGGACCAGGATCTCCCTCGACGCCGAGGGGAGGTGGACGTACACCGTCGAGGCGTGGAGCGATCCGGTGGCCACCTGGCGGGCCCACGCCGCGATCAAGATCCCCGCCGGGATCGACACCGGGCTGATGCTGCTGGAGGGCGCGGAGCTCTACGAGCGGGCCGGGGCCCGGATCCCCAAGCGCGACGGGCGCGAGGCCGTCCTGGCCGCCGCCTGCACCATGCGTGACGAGGACCTGCCCGCCGCCGAACGGTACGAGGCCGCCCTGAACCCCGCCGTGGACGCCGCGCTGGCCAGGCGTCCGTACCGGGAGCTGGTCACTGCCTCCAAGCCCCTGCCGCTCCTGGTGGAGCGCAAGCGGGCCCTCTTCGGCTCCTGGTACGAGATGTTCCCGCGTTCGGAGGGCGCCGTCCTGGAGCCCGGCGAGGCTCCGGTCAGCGGGACCTTCCGGACCGCCGCCGAGCGGCTGCCGGCGATCGCCGCGATGGGCTTCGACGTGGTCTACCTGCCGCCCGTCCACCCGATCGGGTCCACCTACCGCAAGGGGCCGAACAACACGCTTTCCGCGGGGAGTTGGGATCCCGGAGTGCCGTGGGCGATCGGCTCCACGGAGGGCGGGCACGACGCTGTCCACCCGGAGCTCGGCACCATGGAGGACTTCGACGCCTTCGTCGGGCGCGCCCGCGAGCTGGGCATGGAGATCGCGCTGGACTTCGCGCTGCAGTGCTCCCCCGACCACCCGTGGGTGGAGAAGCACCCGGAGTGGTTCCGCCACCGCGCCGACGGGACGATCGCGTACGCCGAGAACCCGCCGAAGAAGTACCAGGACATCTATCCGATCCACTTCGACACCGACATGGCCGGCATCGTCGAGGAGACCTGCCGGATCCTGCGGCACTGGATGGACCACGGCGTCCGCATCTTCCGGGTCGACAATCCGCACACCAAGCCGGTCGTCTTCTGGCAGAAGGTGATCGCGGACATCAACAAGTCCGACCCGGACGTGATCTTCCTGGCGGAGGCCTTCACCCGGCCCGCGATGATGCGGGCGCTCGCCGCCGTCGGCTTCCAGCAGTCCTACACGTACTTCACCTGGCGCAACACCAAGGCCGAGCTGACCGAGTACCTGACCGAGCTGGCCGCCACACCCTCCGCCTCGGTCATGCGGCCGAACTTCTTCGTGAACACCCCGGACATCCTGCACGAGTACCTGCAGCACGGCGGCCGCCCCGCCTTCGAGGTGCGGGCCGTCCTCGCCGCCACCCTCTCCCCCGCCTGGGGGGTGTACGCCGGCTACGAGCTCTGCGAGAACACCCCGGTGCGGGAGGGCAGCGAGGAGTACCTGAACTCCGAGAAGTACGAGTTCCGGCCACGCGACTGGGCCGAGGCCGAGCGCACGGGCGCCACGATCGCCCCGCTGATCACCTCGCTGAACCGGATGCGCCGCCGCAATCCCGCTCTCCAGCAGTTGCGCGACATCCACTTCCACTCGACCGACAACGAACAGGTGATCGCCTATTCGAAGCATGCCGGAGCCAATTCCGTACTGGTGGTCGTCAACCTCGATCCGCACCACACCCAGGAGGCGACGGTGTCGTTGGACATGCCGGTACTCGGCCTCGACTGGCACGGGTCCCTCGCGGTGCGCGACGAGCTCACCGGCGAGACCTATCACTGGGGCAGGGCGAACTACGTGCGCCTAGAGCCGGGCCGCGCGCCCGCGCACGTACTGGCCGCTCTGCGACCGTCCCCGCCCACCGGAGGGTCACCCACCACATGATGATCAACGATCCCGTCCACGACACCTTCGAGGACACCCCCGCCAAGGACCGCGATCCCGACTGGTTCAAGCGGGCGGTCTTCTACGAGGTCCTCGTCCGCTCCTTCCACGACAGCAACGGCGACGGCGTCGGGGACCTGAAGGGACTCACCAGCAAACTGGACTACCTCCAGTGGCTCGGTGTCGACTGCCTCTGGCTGCCGCCGTTCTTCGCCTCACCCCTGCGCGACGGGGGCTATGACGTCGCCGACTACACCTCCGTGCTCCCCGAGTTCGGCGACCTCGCCGACTTCGTGGAGTTCGTGGACGCCGCGCACACCCGCGGCATGCGGGTGATCATCGACTTCGTCATGAACCACACCAGCGATCAGCACGAGTGGTTCCAGCAGTCGCGCAAGGACCCGGAGGGGCCGTACGGCGACTACTACATGTGGGCCGACAACGACAAGCAGTACCAGGACGCCCGCATCATCTTCGTCGACACCGAGACCTCGAACTGGACGTACGACCCCGTACGCAAGCAGTACTACTGGCACCGGTTCTTCTCCCACCAGCCGGACCTCAACTACGAGAACCCGGCCGTGGTGGAGGAGATCGTCTCCGCCCTGCGGTTCTGGCTCGACCTCGGCATCGACGGCTTCCGCCTCGACGCCGTGCCCTACCTGTACGCCGAGGAGGGCACCAACTGCGAGAACCTGCCCCGCACCCACCAGCTGCTCAAGCGGGTCCGGGCCGAGATCGACGCGCACTACCCGGACACCGTGCTCCTCGCCGAGGCCAACCAGTGGCCCGAGGACGTCGTCGACTACTTCGGCGACTACGCGAAGGGCGGGGACGAGTGCCACATGGCCTTCCACTTCCCCGTCATGCCGCGCATCTTCATGGCCGTACGAAGAGAGTCCCGCTACCCGGTCTCCGAAATCCTGGCCAAGACCCCGGCGATCCCGGACCGCTGCCAGTGGGGCATCTTCCTGCGCAACCACGACGAGCTCACCCTCGAAATGGTCACGGACGAAGAGCGTGACTACATGTACGCCGAATACGCCAAGGACCCGAGGATGCGGGCCAACATCGGCATCCGGCGCCGGCTCGCCCCGCTCCTGGACAACGACCGCAACCAGATGGAGCTGTTCACCGCCCTGCTGCTGTCGCTGCCCGGCTCGCCGGTCCTCTACTACGGCGACGAGATCGGCATGGGCGACAACATCTGGCTGGGCGACCGCGACGGCGTCCGCACGCCGATGCAGTGGACCCCGGACCGCAACGCCGGTTTCTCCTCGTGCGATCCGGGCAGGCTGAACCTGCCGGTCATCATGGACCCGGTCCACGGGTACCAGGTCACCAATGTCGAGGCGGCCATGGCGTCGCCCTCCTCGCTGCTGCACTGGACCCGGCGACTGATCGAGATCCGCAAGGCGAACCCGGCCTTCGGACTCGGCTCGTACACCGAACTGCCGTCGTCGAACCCGGCGGTGCTCGCGTTCCTCCGCGAGTACGGGGACGACCTGGTGCTGTGCGTGCACAACTTCTCGCGCTTCGCGCAGCCCACCGAGCTGGATCTGCGGTCGTTCAACGGGCGGGTCCCGGTGGAGCTCACGGGTGATGTGCGCTTCCCGCCGATCGGCGAGTGGCCGTACCTGCTGACCCTGGCGGGCCACGGCTTCTACTGGTTCCGGCTGCGGACCGAACAGCGCGTCGACAAACGCGCGAAGTAGCGGCCCGAAAACGGGGCGGGCAGCTCGAATGGGTCAATCGCCCGCCCTGTACGGACCATCCTGACCCGACACTCGCACATGCCGGAGAAGCAACTGCCGCGCATCCGGGACACTCTGCGCATTCTGTGACGGCCCGGGGAAAGGACGCGACGCCATGTCGGAGGCTGCATCCGCCCGGAGCCGGCTGACGGCCGACCGGGCCGCCGGGATCGCTCCGCTGGAACCGATGCTGAGGGCCTGGCTGCCCGCACAGCGCTGGTTCGCGGGCAAGGGCCGCACCATCAGCAGGCTCAGGACCGTCTCGGCGGCCGAGCTGCTGCCGCCGGGATCCACTCCCGGACTGCTGCACCTGCTCCTCGATGTCGACGGGGACTGCTACCAACTGCTGCTGGGCATCAGGCCGTCCCTGCCGCCCGCCCTCGCACCCACCCTGATCGGGCACGCCGAGCACGGCCCGTACGCGGGCCGGGCGGTCTACGAGGCGCTCGGCGATCCCCGGCTCGCCGCCATGCTGCTGGAGCGGCTGCGCTCCCCCGGCGCCCTCGGGCCGCTGCGCTTCGACCGGGACCCGGCCTCGCCGATCCCGGCGGGACTCACGCCCAGGCCGCTCTCCGGGGAGCAGACGAATTCCTCTCTGATCTACGGAGATTCGTTCATCCTGAAGGTCTTCCGGCGGGTCGGGCCCGGGATCAACCCGGACCTGGAGCTGCCCCGGGCGCTGGCCGCGGCCGGCTGCACCCGGGTGCCGGCACCCGTCGCCTGGTACGAGGCCGAGCCGCCCGGCAGCGAGCCGCTGACCCTGGGCGTGCTCCAGCCGTACCTGCGCGGCTCCGACGACGGCTGGCAGCTCGCGCTGCGCCGGCTCGGCGCCGGGGCCGACTTCACCGCCGAGGCGCACGCGCTGGGCCGGGCCACCGCCGAGGTGCACAGCGCGCTGGCCGCGGCGCTGCCCACGGTCGCTCTGGGCCCGGAGCAGACCGCCCGGCTCGCCGCGGGAATGACGGCGCGGCTGGCCGCGACCGCCCGTGAGGTGCCCGCACTGCGGCCCTACGAGGCGGGGCTGCGGGGCGCCTTCGACGCGCTGGCCGCCTCCCGGGGAGCGGGCGTCCCCGCCCAGCGGATCCACGGGGACCTCCATCTGGGGCAGACCCTGCGCACCCTCGACGGCAGCTGGTCGTTGATCGACTTCGAGGGCGAGCCGGCCCGGCCGCTGGCCGACCGGCGCCGTCCCGAACCGGCGGTGCGCGACATCGCCGGGATACTGCGTTCCTTCGACTACGCCGCCCGCTCGCACCGGCCGTTCGCCCCCGCCTGGGCGGACGACTGCCGGGCCGCGTTCTGCGAGGGCTACGCCCGCACCACCGGCCGGGACCCCCGCGAGGACCCGGTACTGCTGCGCGCGTACGAGACCGACAAGGCGGTGTACGAGGCCCGCTACGAGTCCCGGCACCGCCCCGACTGGCTGCACGTCCCGATGGCCGCGATCCGGCGGCTCTCGGAGCCCGTGCGGCCCGCCCACCGCGTACCGCCCACCCCGCCCGCCCCCGGCTCCATCTCCCCGCACCCCCACCCGAAGCCCCCGAGGAGGCCGCTCGCGTGAGCGCCGCACGACAGCCGTCACCGACCGTCCGCGACGAAGCCGCACCCGCCCCGGCGGCGGCGAAGAAGGCCCGCGCTCCCCGGGCCCGCCGTGCCACCCCTTCGCACGGCGTCCGGCCGGCGCCCCCACTCGGAGCCGACGAACGGGCCCGGCTGCTGGAGGGCCGCCACCACGATCCGCACGCGGTGCTGGGGGCCCGTGCCCAACGGGGCGGGGTGGCCTTCCGGGTGCTGCGGCCCCACGCCAAGGCGGTCACGATCGTCGCCAAGGGGCTGCGGGCCGAGCTCGTCGACGACGGCGACGGACTGTTCTCGGGGCTGCTGCCGCTGGCCGGGGTACCGGAGTACCGGCTGCTGGTCACGTACGACAGCGACGAGATCGAGGTCCACGACCCCTACCGGTTCCTGCCCGCGCTCGGCGAGCTGGACCTGCACCTGATCGGCGAGGGCCGCCACGAGCAGCTGTGGACGGCGCTGGGTTCCCAGCCGATGGAGCACCAGGGCGTCACCGGGACCCGGTTCACGGTGTGGGCGCCGAACGCCCAGGGGGTCCGGGTCAGCGGGGACTTCTCGTACTGGGACTCCGTCGCCTACCCGATGCGCTCGCTCGGCTCGACGGGCGTGTGGGAGCTGTTCCTTCCCGGGGTGGGCGCCGGAACGCTGTACAAGTACGACATCGCCCGGCCCGACGGCAGCCACACGCTGCGCGCCGACCCGATGGCGCGGGCCGCGGAGGTGCCCCCGGCGAACGCCTCGGTGGTCACGGCCTCGCAGTACGAGTGGCAGGACGCGCAGTGGATGGCCGAGCGCGGGGCCCTGCCCCCGCACCAGGCCCCCCTCTCGGTGTACGAGGTTCACCTGGCGTCCTGGCGGCCCGGGCTCTCCTACCGGCAGCTCGCCGAGCAGCTGCCCGCGTACGTCAAGGAGCTGGGCTTCACACACGTGGAGCTGATGCCGGTCGCCGAGCATCCCTTCGGCGGCTCGTGGGGCTATCAGGTCACCGGCTTCTACGCGCCGACCTCGCGGATGGGCACCCCGGACGACTTCCGTTTCCTCGTGGACGCGCTGCACCGGGCCGGGATCGGGGTGATCGTCGACTGGGTGCCGGCGCACTTCCCGCGCGACGACTGGGCCCTCGCCGAGTTCGACGGGCGCCCGCTGTACGAGCACCACGACCCGCGCCGGGCCGCGCACCCGGACTGGGGGACGCTGGAGTTCGACTACGGCCGCAAGGAGGTCCGCAACTTCCTCGTCGCCAACGCCGTGTACTGGTGCGAGGAGTTCCACGTGGACGGCCTGCGCGTGGACGCCGTGGCCTCGATGCTCTACCTCGACTACTCGCGCAACGAGGGCGAGTGGACGCCCAACGAGCACGGCGGCCGGGAGAACCCGGACGCGGTGGGCTTCCTCCAGGAGATGAACGCGACCGTGTACCGGCGCTGCCCGGGGGTGGTGACGATCGCGGAGGAGTCCACGGCCTGGACGGGCGTGACCCGGCCGACGGACTCCGGCGGGCTCGGCTTCGGCCTGAAGTGGAACATGGGCTGGATGCACGACACCCTGCGCTACATGTCGAAGGAGCCGGTGCACCGCAAGTACCACCACCACGACATGACCTTCGGGATGATCTACGCCTTCAGCGAGAACTACGTGCTGCCGATCTCGCACGACGAGGTGGTGCACGGCAAGGGATCGCTGGTGTCGAGGATGCCCGGGGCCGACTGGTGGCAGCAGCGGGCCTCGCACCGGGCGTACCTGGGCTTCATGTGGGCCCATCCGGGCAAGCAACTGCTTTTCATGGGGCAGGAGTTCGCCCAGGGGTCGGAGTGGTCGGAGGCGCACGGGCCGGACTGGTGGCTGCTGGACACCTCCTACTCGGCGGCCGGCGACCACCGCGGCGTACGCGACCTCGTGCGCGACCTGAACCGCACGTACACGGCGACGCCCGCCCTCTGGGAGCGGGACACCGTGCCGGAGGGCTTCGCCTGGGTGGAGGCCGATGCCGCGGAGGACAACGTCTTCGCCTTCCTCCGGTACGCGCAGGACGGCTCGCAGCTGCTCGCGGTGTCGAACTTCTCGCCCGTGGTCCGGCACGGCTACCGGATCGGGGTGCCGGAGGAGGTGCCGCTGTGGCAGGAGGTGCTCAATACCGACCATGAGGTCTACGGCGGCAGCGGCATCCACCACGCGCAGCCGCTGCGGCCGGATCCGGTGCCGGCGCAGGGCCGTCCGGCGAGCCTGCGCATGACCCTGCCGCCGCTGGCGACGGTCTGGTTCCGGCCGCAGGACTGAGATCCATGGGCCGGGGCGGCGGGCCGGGGCGCCGGCCGCCGCCCCGGGGCTCAGGCCGGGGCCAGCTGCTCCTCCAGTTCCTGGAGCAGCTTGCGCTTGGCCCGGGCCCCGACCATCTGCTGGACGGGCTCGCCGTCACGGAAGACGAGCAGGGTCGGCATGGACAGCACCCCGTACCGCGTGACGGTCCCCGGGTTGGCGTCCGCGTCGATCTGCACGACCTTGAGCCGGTCGGCCTCCTCGGCCGCGATCGAGGAGAGCACGGGTGCGAGCTGGCGGCAGGGGCCGCACCAGTCCGCCGTGAACTCCACGAGGACGGGCCGTCCCCGCTCCCCGAGGACCTCCGCCTCGAAATCCTCGTCGGTCACTTGCGCCACACCGTGAGCCTTCATGTCCCCATCCCTCTCATCCGGTCATCTCGCACTTCGGCACGGCCTCCTCGCCGGCCGCCCGTTCCGCGTCGGCCAACTGCCGCCCGAGCTGCTCGCGCACGTCGGCCAGCTGGCCGATCAGGCCGTCCAGCTCGGCGAGCTTGCGCCGGTAGACGGCGAGCGAGGCGGGGCAGGAGTCCCCGGCCGGGTGGCCGGCCCGCAGGCAGTCCACGAAGGGCCGGGTCTCCTCCAGCTCGAAGCCGAAGTCCTGGAGCATGCGGATCTGGCTCAGCAGCCGCAGGTCGTCCTCGTCGTAGGTCCGGTAGCCGTTGCCGGCCCGCCGCGCGGGGAGCAGCCCGCGCGACTCGTAGTACCTCAGCGTCCGGGTGCTGGTCCCGGCCCGCTCCGCCAGTTCGCCGATGCGCATGGACCGACCGTATTCCTTGACGCCGACGTCAAGGCAAGGACCGGACCCTCGCCCCCCCCGGTGGGCGAGGGCCGCCGAAAGGGATCACGGAGGAGGTGGATGGCCGGTTCACACATGGTGGGGAGCGTGTGAAGGCGCTTGCCTCGACGGACGTTGGCTGGAACCGTACTCACGGAAAGGATCTACGGAGTCGCCGATTACCGGACAGTCGCCCGAAAAACCGACGAAAGCCCTTAACTTCATAGGACGTTCCTACGAGGTATGGGCTTGTTTGTTTGGTCTGTAGGCGCCACAGCCTGGCCACTTCTACGGTGTGCGGTGTGCACTCCAGCCCGCCTTTCAATGCCCCCGCCGCGCGTCGCCTGCGCGCGGCCCTGGGCATGGCTCCCGGTCATGTCGCCTATGGCCTGCGCGCCCAGTACGGACTCGTCGTCGCGCCCGAGACCGTGATGGCCTGGGAGCGTGGCGAGATATCACCCTCTTCGGCCGAGGTCACGGCCCTCGCGGGCGTGCTGTGGTGTGCCCCCGGCGAGCTCCTCGCCGAACCGGTCACCCTGCGGGAGCACCGGGTCGCCCGGGGCCTCGCCGCGGACGACCTGGCCCGGCGGATCGGCCTGGAGACGGGCTCGTACCAGAAGATGGAGGACACCGGCCGCTGGAAGGGCAACGAGCGGCAGTCCGCCGCCCTGGCCTCGGTACTGGGTCTGACGCTGGCCCAGTTCGTGACGGCGACCGGCAAGCACGAGGAACTGGCCGAACTGCTGCGCAGCGCGGTCACCACGCGCTGGCAGGCGTACGTGAAACCGCTGGGCAAGCTGCTGCCGATCCCCAAGCACCACCTGGAGCGGGTCCTGGAGCAGCTGCACGGGGACTACCAGTCGCGGATGGTGGCGACGCTCAGCTGGGGCGGCGGCCAGGGCGAGGCCGGCAGCGGCGACGCCGGCCGGGAGTTCCTCGTCGAGATCGTGGACCGGTTCTGGTACCTGGCGGGCGGTGCCGCCTAGGCGGCCTCGTGCGGATCAGGATCCGGATCCGGATCCGGATCCGGATCCTGGCCCTGCGGGCCGAGCCGGGTTCCGCAGCGGGAGCAGAAGCGGGCGTCGCGGTCGGCGGCCAGGCGTCCGCAGCCGTCGCAGACCAGGTGCAGCAGACAAGCAGGCTCGCCGGCTTCCGGGAGGACGGCCTCGGTGGGGCTCCGGCGGTGCGCGGCGGTGTAGGTCAGCCCCTCGGCGCCGGCCCGCAGGGCGCGCGGGGTGCCGGCGGGCAGCCAGGTCGCGCAGCCGGGGGTGAGCTCCACGGTGCGGCCCGGGGTGCGGATCTCGCCCGAGCCGGCGACGACCAGGAGCAGCGCGCCCGGGAGCGTCCCGGTGTCCTCTTCGACGACGGCTCCGGCGCGCAGCCGGACCAGGTTCGCGTCGAGGTCACGGCGGGGGTCGCCCAGGGCCCATACGACGCGCACCGGTGCGTCGCCGGGTTCGGCGGGCGGCGGGAGGAGGAAGACGGGCGTGCCCGGGACAGGGGTGTCCATGGCGCCTCCACGGCCGATCGGCTCAGGGGCTGCGAGCGTAGCCCCGCTCGCGGGGACGGTCACCCCTGGCTAGAAGACCGACTCGGCCTCGTACATGCGCTCCTCGGGGACCGTCTTCAGTTCGGTGACCGCGTGGGCCAGCGGGGCCATCACGATGTCGGTGCCGCGCAGGGCGGTCATGTTGCCGAACTCGCCGCGGTGGACGGCCTCGACGGCGTGCCAGCCGAAGCGGGTCGCGAGGACGCGGTCGTAGGCGGTGGGGGTGCCGCCGCGCTGGACGTGGCCGAGGATGACCGGGCGGGCCTCCTTGCCGAGGCGGTGCTCCAGTTCGATCGCGAGGCGGTTGCCGATGCCGGCGAAGCGCTCGTGACCGTACTGGTCGATCGCGCCCTTCTCGTACGGCATGGAGCCCTCGGCCGGGTGCGCGCCCTCGGCGACGCAGATGACGGCGAACTTCTTACCGCGGGCGAATCGTTCCTCCACCATCTTCACCAGGGCGTCCACCTCGAAGTTGCGCTCGGGCAGGCAGATCCCGTGCGCACCGCCGGCCATGCCGGACTCCAGGGCGATCCAGCCCGCGTGACGGCCCATGACCTCGACGACCATCACGCGCTGGTGCGATTCGGCGGTGGTCTTGAGGCGGTCGATCGCCTCGGTGGCGACCATGACGGCGGTGTCGAAGCCGAAGGTGCGGTCGGTGGAGGAGATGTCGTTGTCGATGGTCTTCGGTACGCCGACGACCGGCATCCCGGCGTCCGACAGCATCCGGGACGCGGTCAGGGTGCCTTCTCCGCCGATCGGGATGAGGGCGTCGATGCCGTAGCGGGTCGCCAGCTCCTGCGCGTTCTCGGCGGCTTCGTGAAGACGGGCGCGCTCCATGCGCGCCGAACCGAGGATCGTGCCGCCGCGGGCGAGGATGCCACTGACGGCGTTGATGTCGAGGGGGCGGAAGTTGCCGTCGAGGAGGCCCTTGAAGCCGTCCTCGAAGCCGATGACCTCGTCCCCGTGACCGACGAGGGCGCGGTGTACGACCGACCGGATGACAGCGTTGAGGCCCGGACAGTCGCCGCCTGCGGTGAGAACTCCGATACGCATCGTGCTGTGTCTCCTGCCGTCCATATGAAGGGCGTAATGGTGAAGCCTGTCCGATTGTTCCACGGGCCCGGGGTGCCGCGCGTTTTCGGCTGCTCCGCCCCGAAGGCCTTTCGGCCGCCCCGGCCAGGCCTTTTTCCGGAGAGCGCCCTATCCATTGACAGAGGTATTGTCAAGGGGTCGAGCCAGACCAAAATGACACTCACAGCATGGGACGGAGAGCGGGCGTGACGCTCAGCGTGTACGTGACCGGTATCGAGCGGGGGGACGGTCGGCAGGTCGTCGAGCTGGGGATCATGGAGCTGCTGACCCGGCAGACGGGGCGGGTCGGCGTCTACCGTCCGCTCCTGCACGACGCACCGGACCGGCTCTTCGACCTCCTCAAGGCCCGCTACCGGATCGAGCAGGACGCCGCGACGGCCTACGGGATGTCGTACCAGGAGGCCTCGGCGATCCTGGCCGAGAAGGGCACCGACGAACTGGTGTCACGGCTGGTCGACCGCTATCACCGGGTGGCCCGCGACTACGAGGTCATGCTCGTCCTCGGCACCGACTACGCGGAGACCAACCTCCCCGACGAGCTGGCGCTCAACGCCCGCCTCGCCAACGAGCTGGGCGCGGTCGTCGTCCCCGTCGTGGGCGGCACCAAGCACCACGCCGAGGCCGTGCGCGCCGAGGCCCGCAACGCCTACCGCGCCTACGAGACCCTGGGCTGCCACGTCGTCGCGATGGTCGTCAACCGGGTGGCCGCGGAGGACCGCGACGTCATAGCCGAGCGACTGGCCGCCCGGCTGCCCGTGCCCTGCTACGTGCTGCCGGACGACAAGTCGCTCTCCGCCCCGACCGTCGCCCAGATCACCCGCGCGCTCGGCGGCGAGGTGCTCCTCGGCGACGACGCCGGGCTGGCCCGCGATGCCCTGGACTTCGTCTTCGGCGGAGCCATGCTGCCGAACTTCCTGAACGCCCTGACCCCCGGCTGCCTGGTCGTCACCCCCGGCGACCGCTCCGACCTGGTCATCGGCGCGCTGGCCGCGCACACCTCCGGCACCCCGCCGATCGCCGGTGTGCTGCTCACCCTGAACGAGCGCCCCGGCAAGGACATCCTGACGCTGGCCTCCAAGCTGGCGCCGGGCACGCCCGTGGTGTCGGTGGCCGGCAACAGCTTCCCGACCGCCGCCGAACTCTTCTCGCTGCAGAGCCGGTTGAACTCCGCGACCCCGCGCAAGCTGGAGACCGCGCTCGGCCTGTTCGAGCGGCACGTGGACACCGGCGAGCTGCGCGGTCTGCTGTCGGTGTCCCGCTCCGAGCGCGTCACCCCGATGATGTTCGAGCACGAGCTGCTGGAGCGGGCCCGCTCGGACCGCCGCCGTGTCGTCCTGCCCGAGGGCACGGAGGAGCGCGTACTGCGCGCCGCGGACGTGGTGCTGCGCCGCGGGGTCTGCGACCTGACCCTGCTGGGCGACGAGCAGGTGATCCTGAAGAAGGCCGGCGACCTCGGCCTCGACATCTCGGGCGCACAGATCATCGATCCCGCCACCTCCCCGCTGCGGGAAGGTTTCTCCGAGTACTACGCCCAGGTCCGCGCCCACAAGGGCATGACCGTCGAGCTGGCGGGCGACGTGGTCACCGACGTCAACTACTTCGGCACCCTGATGGTCCAGCGCGGCCTGGCCGACGGCATGGTCTCCGGTTCGGTGCACTCCACCGCCGCGACCATCCGCCCGGCCTTCGAGATCATCAAGACCGACGCAGCCGCGCGAAGCGCGTCGGACACGGGGGTGGCGGGCGACGGGAGGGCCAGGCCCGAGACGTCCATCGTCTCCTCGGTCTTCTTCATGTGCCTGGCCGACCGGGTCCTCGTCTACGGCGACTGCGCCGTGAATCCGGACCCGAACGCCGAGCAGCTCGCCGACATCGCCGTCCAGTCGGCCACGACCGCGGCCGCCTTCGGGGTCGAGCCGCGGATCGCGATGCTCTCGTACTCCACCGGCACCTCCGGCAGCGGCGCGGACGTCGACAAGGTGCGCAGGGCCACCGAGCTCGTCCGCGAGCAGCGTCCCGACCTGGCCGTCGAGGGGCCGATCCAGTACGACGCGGCCGTGGAGCCCTCGGTCGCCGCGACGAAGCTGCCCGGGTCCCAGGTGGCCGGCCGCGCGACGGTGCTGATCTTCCCGGACCTCAACACGGGCAACAACACCTACAAGGCCGTGCAGCGGTCGGCGGGTGCGGTGGCGGTCGGCCCGGTGCTCCAGGGCCTGCGCAAGCCGGTCAACGACCTGTCACGCGGTGCTCTGGTCCAGGACATCGTCACCACCGTTGCCATCACCGCGATCCAGGCGCAGGGCACACCGGCGCCGGGGCCCGCGACCACCGCCTGATTCGCCCTCCCTTCCCTCCCTCACCACCCGCGACAAGGAAAGACCTGCATCGTGACCGCATCGCGCGTACTCGTCCTCAACTCCGGCTCCTCGTCGGTGAAGTACCAGCTCCTCGACATGGCGGACCGCTCCCGGCTCGCCTCGGGCCTGGTGGAGCGCATCGGCGAGGAGGCTTCCCGGCTGGTGCACGAGCCGCTCGCGGGTCCGGGCGCGGCCGGCGGCCGGCGCGAGCAGGTCGGCCCGATCGCGGACCACGGGGCGGCGCTGAAGGCCGTGGCGGCCGAGCTCGCCGCGGACGGTATGGGCCTGGACTCCCCCGAACTGGCGGCGGTGGGGCACCGGGTCGTGCACGGCGGGACGCGGTTCACCGAGCCGACCGTGATCGACGACGAGGTGCTGGCGGAGATCCGGAACCTGATCCCGCTGGCTCCGCTGCACAACCCGGCGAACGTGACGGGCATCGAGGTGGCCCGCACGCTGCGCGCGGACATTCCGCAGGTCGCCGTCTTCGACACCGCGTTCCACTCGACGATGCCGGAGTACGTGGCGCGGTACGCGATCGACGCCGCGACGGCCGACGCGTACTCCATTCGGCGGTACGGCTTCCACGGCACCTCGCACGCCTACGTCTCGCGGGCGACGGCGCGCCTCCTCGGCAGGCCGGTGGAGGACGTGAACGTGATCGTGCTGCACCTGGGCAACGGCGCCTCCGCGTCGGCCGTGCGGGGCGGGGTGTGCGTGGAGACGTCGATGGGCCTGACCCCGCTGGAGGGCCTGGTCATGGGAACCCGTTCGGGCGATGTCGATCCGGCGGTCGTCTTCCACCTGGCGCGGGTGGCGGGCTTCTCGGTGGATGAGATCGATTCGCTCCTGAACAAGAAGAGCGGTCTGCTGGGCATGTGCGGCGACAACGACATGCGCGAGGTGCTGCGGCGGGCGGGCGAGGGCGACGAGGCGGCGAGCCTCGCCTTCGCCGCGTACGTCCACCGGCTGAAGAAGTACATCGGGGCCTACTCGGCGGTGCTCGGGCGGGTGGACGCGGTGACCTTCACGGCCGGGGTCGGCGAGAACGCCCACCAGGTGCGGGAAGCGGCCCTCGACGGCCTGGCCGGGCTGGGCCTGTCGCTGGACCCGGAGGCCAATGCGGTGCGCTCCGGCGAGCCCCGGCTGATCTCGGCCCGGGGCGCCCGCGTGGCGGTGGCGGTGGTCCCCACGGATGAGGAACTGGAGATCGCCACCCAGGCGTATGCGCTGGTTACTCAGTAGTCACTTGGAGTTTCCACCAGACGGAATATTCCGCTACGAAACAAACCGATAGGATCCAGTCATGCGCCGTTCCAAAATTGTCTGCACGCTGGGCCCCGCCGTCGACTCGTATGAGCAGCTGAAAGCGCTCATCGAGGCAGGTATGAACGTGGCCCGATTCAACTTCAGCCACGGGTCCCAGGCAGAACACCAGGAGCGGTACGACCGCGTCCGGCAGGTCTCCGAGGACACCGGGCGCGCCGTCGGCGTCCTTGCCGACCTCCAGGGGCCGAAGATCCGTCTGGAGACCTTCGCCGAGGGTCCCGTCGAGCTGGTGCGCGGTGACGAGTTCACCATCACCACCGAGGACGTCCCGGGCGACAAGTCCATCTGCGGAACCACCTACAAGGGCCTCCCGGGCGATGTCGCCAAGGGTGACCAGATCCTGATCAACGACGGCAACGTCGAACTGCGGGTGACCGAGGTCGAGGGCCCGCGGGTGCGGACCATCGTCATCGAGGGCGGTGTCATCTCGGACCACAAGGGCATCAACCTGCCGGGTGCCGCCGTGAACGTCCCCGCCCTGTCGGAGAAGGACGTCGACGACCTCCGCTTCGCTCTGCGGATGGGCTGCGACATGGTCGCGCTGTCCTTCGTCCGCGACGCCAACGACGTCAAGGACGTCCACAAGGTGATGGACGAGGAGGGCCGCCGGGTCCCCGTCATCGCCAAGGTCGAGAAGCCGCAGGCCGTCGAGAACATGGCGGCCGTCGTGGACGCCTTCGACGCGGTCATGGTGGCCCGTGGCGACCTGGCCGTCGAGTACCCGCTCGAGAAGGTCCCGATGGTCCAGAAGCGGCTCATCGAGATGTGCCGCCGCAACGCCAAGCCGGTGATCGTCGCGACCCAGATGATGGAGTCGATGATCACCAACTCCCGCCCGACGCGCGCGGAGGCGTCCGACGTCGCCAACGCGATCCTCGACGGCGCGGACGCGGTCATGCTCTCGGCCGAGTCCTCGGTCGGCGCCTACCCGATCGAGACCGTCAAGACGATGTCGAAGATCGTCACGGCGGCCGAGGAGGAGCTCCTCTCCAAGGGCCTCCAGCCGCTGGTCCAGGGCAAGAAGCCGCGTACCCAGGGCGGCTCCGTCGCCCGTGCGGCGTGCGAGATCGCGGACTTCCTCGACGGCCAGGCGCTCATCGCCTTCACCCAGTCCGGGGACACCGCCCGCCGGCTGTCGCGCTACCGCGTCACCCAGCCGATCCTGGCCTTCACCACCGACGTCAACACCCGCAACCAGCTCACGCTGAGCTGGGGCGTCGAGTCCTACATCGTCCCGCACGTGGACACCACCGACGCGATGGTCGACCTGGTGGACGGCGAGCTGCTCAAGCTGGGCCGCTACAACCAGGGCGACACCATGATCATCACCGCCGGCTCGCCCCCCGGCGTCCCGGGCACCACCAACATGGTCCGGGTCCACCACCTGGGCGGCGACACCCGCGACTGACGTCGCCCGCCGCACCGACTCTGCCGCACAGAGGCCGAGGGCGGCACCCCGCAGTGATGCGGGGTGCCGCCCTCGGCGTTTTCGCGTGTGCCCGGTGCGGGACTACTCCGGCGGGCCGATGTAGTTCTTCAGGCCCGGCACCGTGAGGGTGCCGCCGAACTGGCCGGCCTGGACGACCTTGACGTCCGTGAAGAACGCGAAGGGGACGTTCAGGGGCGGCGGGCTGTTCGGGGTGAACTCGATCGGGATCAGACCGAACAGGTTCCCCTTGAGGCTCTCGGTGTACATCGTCACCGTGCCGCCGCGGATCTTGGACGTGGAGCCCGGACGCGACTTCAGGTGGGCGACGTTCCCCGACGTGCCGACCGTCTGGTACAGGTCCTTGATGTCCAGCGAGTCCGCCGTGAACTTCAGGACCTTCTTGGTCTTGCCGCTGCCCGTCTTCACCTCGACGATGCCGTGGTAGTCCAGGCCGTAGAGGGTCAGCAGGGAGCTGTCGAGGTACCAGGGCTCGTCCGGCAGGAGCGGGACGCCCTGCTCCAGTTCGGCGTCGGCCAGGGCCTTGGCGTCGTAGGTCGGGCACGGGAAGGGCTGCTTCCCGTCCGCGTCCTTCTTCTCCTCGTCCTTGGCCTTGTCCTCGTCCTTGGCCTTGTCGTCGGCCTCGCCCGTCTCGTCCTTGGGGTCCTTCTCGGTCTTCTTGACCTCGTCGGACAGTTCCTTGACGTCGACGCCGGCCTTCTTCGCCGCTTCGCGGATCGCGTCCGCGGCCGGGTCCGGAGCCGGGGTGGGCGTGGCGGTGCCGGAGGGGGTGGGCGTGGGCGTCGGGGTCGCCGTCGCCTTCGCGTCCTTGAGGGGCCTGCCGAGTTCGTCGACGAGGTCCTTGAGCTTGTCGCCGAGGCCCAGCGGGTCCAGCGGGTTCGTGGTCTTCGGCGTGTCCGCCGACGGCGTCGGGGCCGGAGCGGCCTCCTTCGTCGCCGCGGGCTTGGTCGCCGACGGGGACGGGCTCGGCTTCGACTTCGCGGACGCGGACGGCGAGGGCGTCGCACTGGGCGACGTACTCGGCGAGGGCGTCGTCGAAGGCGTGGGGGACGGGGACTTCGACTCGGTCTCCGCGGGTTCGTCGGACCGTGTCACACACGGGCCGGGCGCGAAGGGGATCTCCTTGTCGTCGGCGACCGCCAGCTTCGGCGCCATTCCCATCCCGACGAACACGGCCGTCGGCATCGCCGCGAGCGCCATCGTCTTGCCGACGGGTATCTGGATCTTGTTCAGCAGCGACTTCCTGGGCGCCGCGTGCCGCGGCCCCTTCACTACACGGGACCCTGCGCCTGGGGCCACGCCCCGCTGCGTCTCGTCACCCCGCACTGTTCCTCCCGCCATCGGCGTGGGCAGTCGTCTCGCTCGCGTATGCCGTCTCCGTGTCACGAGGACCCGGGATGTCCTGGGTTCCCATGTCCGCCGTCACGTCCGCCTTGCTCAGGGCGACCGGACCCGGGTGCTGTTCGGCCGTCGGCTCCTCGGTCTCCTCCGCCGGCTGACCCGGCGCCCAGGCCAGGGCGAGAGCGCCGCCGACCATGGAGAAGGTGAAGCCGATGAAGAAACCGCCGAGGTTGGACACCGGGATCGAGACCAGGGCGAGCAGGATCGCGGCCACGCCGGCGAAGACGCGGATGGTCTCCTGGAACCAGAGGGCCAGGCCCAGCGTGATCAGCAGTACACCGATGATCAGTGCGCCCGCGCCGCCCGTGGTGGCCATCGCGAGGCTGACGTTGCCCAACCGGAGGTCCGCGTAAGGGAAGTAAGCGATCGGGAATCCACCGAGGAGCGTGAACAGCCCGGCCCAGAAGGGACGGCGACCGCGCCAGGCATGGAAGTGGTAATACGCCACGGTGGGCCAGGCGTCGTCTTCTGCGCGAACGTAAACCGGGGCCTGGGGGTTCATGGACAACAGCTCCCTGGAAACGGTGGTACGGAGAAATCTGTGGAGCCCGGAGGGGCGGCCGGCGACGGCTGCCGCCGCCCGCCCGTCCGGTCAAGCACCGGGACGTCAGTCCTTGATGTCCTGGTAGCACGGCTGGTCGCCGCCCATCAGGCGCAGCTTCAGGTTGGGCAGCTTGAAGGTGCCCGCCGTGGTGGCCCACGCCTTCTGCTTCACGTTCGTCAGGATGGCCCGGTCGGCGCGCTGCGAGAACGCGTACGGGCTGGCGACCGTGCCGGCCTGCGGCTTGGTCTTGTGGCTCGCGTCGCCGACCGCGACACCGATGTCCAGGTTGGTGAACTCGGCGTCGGTGTCGAGCTCGGCCACATCCAGGTAGATGTTGCTGGCCTCGGCCGGGGTGCCCTTGTGACCGGTCTTCAGCTGGAGCGTGATGGGGCCCAGCGGAGTCGGGGTGACCAGGGACTGGCACATGTTGGTGATCTTGGCGTTGCTGAACCCGGAGATGGTGACCGGGTGGTGCTGCGGGTTGCCCTTGAGGTCGTGCCCCTCGGCGATACCGCCGTACTGGATGAGGTTCTGACCATCGAGCTTGTCGGCCGAGACCTTGAAGTCCTGGCCGGAGACGCTGAACGACGCCGCGAGGGCGCCCTGCGCCAGACCCACACCGACCGCGGCCGTGGCCGCGATGCTCGGCACCATGACGAGCGCGAAGCGCTTCCATCTGGTCCCGCCACGAACCTGAGAACTCATTTCGTTCCTCCTTCTCGGACGTACATCTCCGGTCCGGGCCGTGCCCGTCCTGGGATGGGAGAAGTGCTACGTCCTCGGGAAGGAGCGCAGGCGGCCGGGCCGCGGCTGTGCCACGTCCGATTCACCGGCGATCACCCCCGAGCGACAACCACTGGGCCACGCGTTCGCGCAACCTGGAGGACAGGCCCCGCCGGTGTGGCAGAGACCCCCCTGTCCCACGGCCGGTGCCACTGCCACCGGCCGGCTCGGTGGGGACCCTTCACCGCGGCTCCGAGTGAGCGGCTCTGCGGGAAGGACCGAGCGTCGCCGATCGTGGTCCATTCCAGGCCGGGGCACAAGGGGGTTCGTTACTGGCGGGTAACGGCCAGATAACCTGAGTACGACCCCCCGCCGTCGGGCAGCAACACAGGGTGTCACCCAGGGCCACGACAGAACGGACGAATGTCGAACACACCGGACAGTTCACGGGGTTCGATTTACTGCGAGTAACAGTGGCCGCGATTACCAAGTTTTGGCAAAGCGCGGCCGCTGTTTATCTACCTGTCAACAAATCGCCGGTGGCCCGCCGATGTACGGGAGAGTCACCGCGGCGGGCCCGGAGCGGCCCCGGAAGCGGTCCGGAGCCGGTCCCGAGCCGGTCTAGAAGAGCACCCGCGCGAGCGCCGTACGCGCCGCCGACACCCGCGGGTCGTCCGCACCGATGACCTCGAACAGCTCCAGCAGCCGAAGCCGTACGGCGTCCCGGTCCTCACCGAACGTGACCCGCACGGTGTCCACCAGACGTCCGAAGGCGTCCTCCACGTGACCGCCGACCAGGTCGAGGTCGGCCGCGGCGATCTGCGCCGCCGGGTCGCGCGGGTTCTCGGCCGCCGCGGCGCGCACCGCCTGCGGGTTCATGTGCTGGACCCGGGCGAGGAGCTCGGCCTGGGCCAGGCCGAGCTTGGCCTCGGTGTTGCCCGGGTCGTCCGCGAGTACGTTCTTGTACGCCTGGACCGCGCCGCCCAGGTCACCGGCGTCCAGTGCGACGACGGCCGCCTCCAGCAGCGCGTCGTACGGGCCGGCCGGAATCTCGTCCGTGGCCGAGGCGGCCGGAGCGGCCCCCTCCGCGTTCGGGTCCACCTCGAGGCCGATGATCCCGAAGCGCTCCTCGGCGACCTGCACCAGCTGGGCGAGGGTGTCGCGGATCTGCTGCTCGGGGGCCACGCCCTGGAACAGCGGCAGCACCTGACCGGCGACCACGGCGAAGACGGCCGGGATGCCCTGGATCTGGAACTGCTGCATGAGCATCTGGTTGGCGTCGACGTCGACCTTGGCCAGCACGAGGCGGCCGTTCGCCTCCAGGGTCAGCCGCTCCAGCAGCGGGCTGAGCTGCTTGCACGGCTCGCACCACTCGGCCCAGAAGTCCAGGACGACCGGGACCTCGGCGGAGAGCTGGAGCACATCGCGTTCAAAACCGGCCTCGTCTACGTCGACGACGAGCGCGGACGGCGGTACGGCACCGGCGGACGGACCCGCCCCGCCTGCCTGACCCGCCTGGCGGGCCGCT
This sequence comes from Streptomyces sp. NBC_00029, assembly GCF_045160505.1. Taxonomy (NCBI): domain Bacteria; kingdom Bacillati; phylum Actinomycetota; class Actinomycetes; order Kitasatosporales; family Streptomycetaceae; genus Streptomyces; species Streptomyces sp. NBC_00029. Next base: position 6,096,254 of record NZ_CP108292.1, on the reverse strand, counting down.
TCGGCGCGGGCCTGCTCGGCCTTGGCCTTGGCCTCGCCGGCCGCCTTCACCGCGGCGAGGTCGACGACGCCGCTCATGGACATGTTTCTGGGCTGCATGCGTACATCCTCCCCCGTGTGCGCGCGCCGACGAAAAAGATCGCGTGAATTGGCCGTGGTGCCGCCGTACTGACGCGATCGTGATGCTGAACGGCGCCGGGTCCCCACCTGGCGCCTGTAGCCCTTCGCGTGGTTGTCGCTCTTACGCTACGAGCCGTAGCGTAACTCCCCCGAAGGCCCGCCGCTCCCCTTCTCCGCCCGTGATCTGAACCACAGCGGCCGGTCCGGCTACCGACGGGTATGGTCTCGGCCATGCGCAACCCCAGCCCCGGCCGCACCGGTCGTCCCCGCAGTGCCGCCGCGGACGCCGCGATCCTCGCCGCGACCCGGGACGCACTGGTCGAGCTGGGCTGGTCGAAGCTGACGATGGGGGACGTCTCCGCCCGCGCGGGAGTCGCCAAGACCACCCTCTACCGACGCTGGGCGGGCAAGAACGAGCTGGTCGTGGACGCGGTCGCGGAGCTCTTCGACGCACTCGAACTCCCGGACCGCGGCTCCCTGGAAGCGGACATCGAGTACGTGGTGCTGCAGTTCGCGGAGCTGCTGCGGCGCCCGGAGGCCCGTACCGCGCTGATGGCGGTCGTCGCCGAGTCCACCCGGGACGAGGCGCTGCGTGACCGGATCCGGTCGGCGATCGTGGACAGGCAGAAACGTCTCGTCGTTCTGGGCCGCGAACGGGCCCAGGCCCGCGGCGAACTCCCGTACGAGGAGGACGACTCCCTCGCGGGCCGCACCACGGACCTGATCTTCGATGTGATCGCGGGCACGGTGGTGCACCGCGCCCTGGTGAGCTCCGAGCCGGTGGACGAGCTCTGGGTGGCCACGTTCACGGCCCTCCTGATGCACGGCCTCCAGGGCCCGGCCGCGGTCTGACCCCACGGCCGCCGCTCCCGGAACGCGGACGGCCGGTCAGGGCGCCGGCCGGGGTTTCCCGGGCCAGTTCACCCGGATCCCCCGGCCCCGGTCCTCGGGCGGCTCCCCCAGACCGGCGGCCGCGAGCGCCGCCAGCCCGGCGTACCGGCCGGCGAGCCGGTAGCCGGAATCGCGGGAGTCGACCTCGTGGAAGCCGCCGTCGGTGAGGACCACGACGGCCGCCACCCCGCCCAGCCCCTCCCGGATCCCCTCCCACACCGCGGGCAGGAACTCGTGCGGGAGCCGGCGGTCGGCCACGGTGTGCCGGAACTCCGATTCCCCGTCGGGGCCGGGCGGCTCGAAGTCGGCCACGATGTACGCGTACGGACCGCAGCCGGTCTGCATCGCCACACGGGCGCTGACACCGGGCACGGAAACGGGAAGGCCGGTCATGGCGCCACCGTACGGGCGCCACGACCGGCCCTGCCCACCCTTCCGGCGGACGCGCTCCGGTCCGATCCGCGAGCGGTCCAGGACGGGCTAGAAGCCGGGCGGCTCCGTGTAGGTGCCCCACTCGTCGCGCAGGATGTTGCAGATCTCGCCCATCGTGGCCTCGGCCCGCACCGCGTCCAGCATGGCCGGGATCATGTTCGACCCGTCCCGGGCGGCGTCCAGCATGGCCTTCAGCGCGGCGTCGACCTTCGTGTCGTCGCGCCGTCCCTTGCGGGCCGCCAGCTCCCGTACCTGGACGGTCTCGACCTCGTGGCTGACCCGGAGGATCTCCAGGTCGCCGGTGACCGACCCGTGGTGCACGTTGACGCCGACGACGCGCTTGTCGCCCTTCTCCAGGGACCGCTGGTACTGGAAGGCCGACTCGGCGATCTCCCCGGTGAACCAGCCGTCCTCGATGCCGCGCAGGATGCCCGAGGTGATCGGCCCGATGGGGTGCTGCCCGTCGGGGTGGGCGCGCAGGCCGCGCTCCTTGATCTGGTCGAAGATCTTCTCGGCCTCGGCCTCGATGCGGTCGGTGAGCTGCTCCACGAACCAGGAACCGCCCAGCGGGTCCGCGACGTTGGCGACGCCGGTCTCCTCCATCAGCACCTGCTGGGTGCGCAGGGCGATCTCGGCCGCCTGCTCGCTCGGCAGGGCGAGGGTCTCGTCCAGGGCGTTGGTGTGCAGGGAGTTGGTGCCGCCGAGCACGGCCGCGAGGGCCTCCACGGCGGTGCGCACGACGTTGTTGTACGGCTGCTGCGCCGTCAGCGAGACGCCGGCGGTCTGGGTGTGGAAGCGCAGCCACATGGACTTCTCGCTCTTCGCCCCGTAGACCTCCTTCATCCAGCGGGCCCAGATCCGGCGCGCGGCGCGGAACTTGGCGATCTCCTCGAAGAAGTCGAGGTGCGCGTCGAAGAAGAAGGACAGGCCGGGCGCGAAGGCGTCGACGTCCATCCCGCGCGAGAGACCGAGCTCCACGTAGCCGAAGCCGTCGGCGAGGGTGTACGCGAGCTCCTGCGCGGCCGTGGCCCCGGCCTCGCGGATGTGGTAGCCGGAGACGGACAGCGGCTTGTAGGCCGGGATGCCCTTCGTGCAGTACTCCATGAGGTCGCCGATGAGGCGCAGGTGCGGCTCGGGTTCGAAGAGCCACTCCTTCTGGGCGATGTACTCCTTGAAGATGTCCGTCTGGAGCGTGCCGTTGAGGACGGCGGGGTCCACGCCCTGCCGCTCGGCGGCGACCAGGTACATGCAGAAGGCGGGCACGGCCGGCCCGGAGATCGTCATCGAGGTCGTGACGTCGCCGAGCGGGATGTCCTTGAAGAGGACCTCCATGTCGGCGGCGGAGTCGATGGCGACGCCGCAGTGGCCCACCTCGCCGAGCGAGCGCGGGTCGTCGGAGTCGCGCCCCATGAGGGTCGGCATGTCGAAGGCGACGGAGAGCCCGCCGCCGCCGGCGGCCAGGATCATCTTGTAGCGCTCGTTGGTCTGCTCGGCGTTGCCGAAGCCGGCGAACTGCCGGATGGTCCAGGTCCGCCCCCGGTAGCCGGTGGCGTGGAGTCCTCGGGTGTACGGGTACTCACCCGGCCACCCGATGCGCTCGAAGCCCTCGTACGCGTCGCCGGGCCGGGGCCCGTAGACCGGCTCGACCTCGTCGCCGGAGAGCGTGGTGAAGTCTGCCTCGCGCTTGCGGGCCTTGTCATAACGGGCCTGCCAGCGACGGCGGCCTTCCTCGATGGCGTCAGCGTCCATACCCATGAATTTACTAGGACGTCCTAGTAAATGTCGATGGCAAACCCCCGGGGAGTCGCCCCGGGGGTGAGTGACGCTCGCCTCGTACGAGGCCCCGGTCAGGCCTTGGCGGTGGCGAGCGAGTCGTCGACCAGCGGCTCGATCTCGGCGCGGACCTTGCGCTCGACGAAGAAGGCGGCCAGCGGAATCGTTCCGCTGAGCATGACCCAGAGCATCTTGCCGAAGGGCCACCTGGCCTTGGAGCTCAGGTCGAGGGCGAAGGCCAGGTAGATCATGAAGAGCACACCGTGGGCCTGCGAGACCACGAAGGTCAGGTCGGCACCGGTGTCGAAGCCGTACTTCGCCACCATGCAGGCACAGAGGATCAGGAGCATGACCGCGGTCACGTAGGCCATGGCGCGGTAGCGGGTCAGCACGCTTCGTTTCATGCGGACGAGCCTAGCCGTCCGTTTTGCTCGATCTTGACGCGGCCCCGGGCGGGGCCGGGCCCCCGCAGCCCGGGCGCGTTCCGTGCTGACGCTCCTCTTAGGGGTGCAGCGGCGACAGTGGGGTGAGCGGACGCTCGTCATGCCATGAGGGGGGAAGTGCCGGTGCCGATCCGAGTCCGGGGCCGCGTCGTGGCCGGCCTTCGCCGCGGCGGCGGCCCGTGACCCGCCTGCGCCTCACGTGCGTCTACGGCGGGGTGTTCATGACGGCCGGGACGGTCCTGCTGGCCGTGGTGCACCTGCTGGCGGGGCAGGCCGTGAGCCGGGGCAGCGAGCCGGTCCTGAACATGGGTCCCGGCACCTCGGTCGTCCTGGTGACCACCGCCTGTCCGCCGCCCCGGGACACCGCGCCGGCCGCCCCCTGTCCGGCGCCTCGGCGCCAGCAGCCCCGGGACCCCCTGATGGCGTCCACCCTGCTGATCCTCGCCGCTCTCGGCCCGCTGTCGATCGCCGCGGGGTACGTGACGGCCGGATGCGCCCTGTCGCCGGTCCGGCGGATGACGCTCGACGCCCGCCGGGCCTGCCGGCAGAACGCCCCCTAAGGGCTGTCCCGTAGTCCGCGGTGGGTCAGCGCACGGCGTCAGATGCGGTGCATCGCAAGGCGGAGGGTCGTACTCATACCGGGCACATTCGGGCGATCCGACAACGCAACGAGGTGCCGTAGCTGGCGTCGTGCGCCCGCCGGGGGCTGCGGGACAGCCCTTAGGCTTCGTCGAAGTCCGCGGCGGCCACGCGCAAGGGGCGCAGCAGTGCGAAGATCTCGCCGCACTCCTCGGCGTCGTACGCCCCGAGGCCGAATTCGACGGCCATCAGGTCCTTCGTCGCCGCCTCGACGACCTCGCGGCCCTTGTCGGTGATGGAGGCGAGGGTGCCCCGGCCGTCGTTCGGGTTGGGCCGCTTGGCGACCAGCCCCGACTTCACCAGCCGGTCCACGGTGTTGGTCACCGAGGTCGGGTGCACCATCAGCCGCTCGCCTATCTTCGACATCGGCAGTTCGCCGGCCTTGGAGAAGGTGAGCAGCACCAGCGCCTCGTACCGGGCGAAGGTCAGCCCGTACGGCTTGACGACCGCGTCGACCTCACCGAGGAGGATCTGGTGCGCGCGCATGATCGAGGTGATCGCGGCCATCGAGGGCACGGGTCCCCAGCGCTGCTGCCAGAGCTCGTCGGCGCGGGCGATGGGGTCGAAGGGAAGGCTGAGCGGCTTGGGCACGCCTGTGACCCTACCGGGAGGTCACTTCACGGCGGGGGCCGTCTCACGCCTCAGTCGTTCCTCCTGCCGGACTGCGGACCGGAGTTCGGCCAGGAGCAGCAGGACGACCCCCGTACCGAGGACCGCGGCGCCGGTGACGACCTGGTGCACCGGAAGGAATTCGGCGGCGAGGCCGGCCAGGGCCATACCGACCCCCTGGAGGGTCATCAGGCCGGTGCTGAGCAGGGTCATCGCCCGCCCGCGCAGCTCGTCGGGAACGGCGTCGACGTACCACTGGTCCAGCCCGAGGGTGTAGGCGTGGGCCAGCCCGGCGAGCAGCAGCGCGGCGAGGACGATGGGCAGGCCCGGCCGGAGCGCGAAGAGCAGGAGCGGCAGCAGACCGGCGGCGGCGAGCGGGGCCACGATCCGTGAGCGCGTCCGGGCGCTGAGGGCCGAGCCGGCCCAGAGTTCCGCGGCGATGGTGCCGACGGGCATGGCGCACATCATCAGGCCCAGGGCGGCGGTGCCGGCGCCGATGCCGTCGGCGTACGGCGCGAGCAGCGCCTCGGGCACGACGAGGAAGAGGGGCGGCAGCCAGAACAGCAGCATCAGTGCCCGCAGCCGGCGCCGGCCGAGGACGGCGCGCAGTCCGGCGAGCGGGGAGGTACGGGTTCCGGTGCGGGCGGGGCGGCTGAGCGTGCCCAGCCGGAGCAGGAGCGCGGAGCCGAGGAACCCGGCCGCGGTCAGGGCGATGGCCCCGCGCGGTGCGACGAAGGTGAGCAGCAGCCCGCCGAGGCCGAAGCCGATGAGCTGGGCGCTCTGGGCCACCATGCGCAGCAGCGAGCGGCCCAGGACGAAGGCGTCGCCGACGCCGAGGATGTCGGAGAGGGAGGCGTTGCGCGTGCCCTGGAACAGCGGTGCGACGAAGGCCATCGCGCAGCGCAGTACGAGGAGCACGGCGACGGGCGTGCCCGGCAGCACCATGGCAGTCGCGCAGAGCGCGCAGATCAGGTCGCACGCCACGAGGACCCGGCGGGCGGGGTGGCGGTCGGCGATCCCGGCGAGCAGGGTGCCGCCGAGGACGTACGGCAGGAAGCCGAGGGCGAAGGTGAGCGCGCTCATCAGGGGCGAGCCCGTGGTGCGGTAGACGAGGACGGACAGCGAGATCTCGGCGACCACGAGACCCAGTACGGACAGCAGGTGGGCGGCGAAGACGGTCCGGAACTCCCGGACCCGGAACACGGAGCGGTAGCCCGGTGGCGGTGCGGACGGCCCGGGCGCCTTGGTGTCGGCTGGCATGGGCCCAGCGTCGCGGCCCCGGATCCGGCTCCCCAGAGATTCGTCCCTGGCCGAATGTTGAGGCAGAGTGCGGTGCGTCGAGGGAAGGACCGGGATGGGACTGCACCACTACTTCGGGCACGAGGACCTGCTGCGGTGCCGGTTCGCGCTGTCGCCCGCGTGGGAGACGCAGGAGGCGGTCCGCACCCTCAGCCGGCCCGACCGGCTGGGCTACCACCTGCCCTGGCTGCGGCGGAACCGGGATGCGGTCGACGGGCTGGACCTGCGGCCGCTGTGGCTGCTCATGCCGAACCGGGGGCACAGTACGGACTTCATCAGCCCGCCGCCGAGCGGGCCCGGGGTGTCCTTCGAGGAGGAGCTCGCGCTGATCCGCGGGACGGATCCGGCCGCGGCGCGCGAGGACATGCGCAAGTCCCTGGCCTGTACGCCGGGCGCCCTGGACAGCGACCTGGGCCGGGCCCTGCTCGCCGATCCGGCGCGGGCCGTGCACGACCTGGCCGACCTGATGGAGCGGGTCTGGCGCCTGCTGATCGAGCCTCACTGGCCGCGGCTGCGGGCCCTGCTGGAGGCGGACGTCCTCTTCCACTCGCGACGCCTCGCCGCCGGGGGGCTCCAGTCGCTCTTCGACGGTCTGCACCCGGGCCTCGCCTGGGACCCCGCCTCCCTCACCCTGACCATCGAGCGGCCCAGTCACCACGAGCGGGTCCTGGGCGGCCAGGGGCTGCTCCTGATGCCGAGCGCCTTCATCTGGCCGGGCATCGCGGGCGGCTTCGACCCGCCCTGGCAGCCGACCATCGTCTACCCGGCCCGCGGCATCGGCGCACTGTGGACCCCGGCGCAGGAGAACACCCCCGACGCGCTCGTCCGGCTGCTGGGCCGGGCCCGGGCCGAGGTGCTGTGCGCGCTGGAGGAGCCGGCCTCCACCACGGCGCTGGCCCACCGGCTCGGCCTCGCCCCGTCGACCGTCTCGGCCCATCTGAAGGTGCTGCACGCGGCGGGACTGCTCTTCTCCGCCCGCCACGGCCACCAGGTCCGCTACGAGCGCACCCCGCTGGCGATCGCGCTCACCACGGGTGAGCCGGCCCGCTGAACCCGGCCCGACCGGCCCCGGCCCACGCCCAATGCTCCTCGTACGGTGTCGCACAGCCGCGCCACCTGTCCAACATGTCACCATATTGCGGTATCCCGGTCCGCTGCCCGACCCTTCGTCCCGAGGAAGCCGGATGCCCCCCGCCGCTCGCAGGCCGCGTTTTCGAACCCCCGCCCCCGTCCTCGGCCTCCTCCTGCTCCTCGCGGCGACCCCCGCGTGCAGCGGGTCGGCCACACCGGGCCCCGGGACCCCCGCGGCCACGCCCCGGGCCCCCTCCCCCATCGTCGCGGCCGAGGAGTCCCCGTTCTGGGTGGACCCGCACAGCGACGCCGCCCGGCAGGTCGCGGCCTGGGAGACGGCGGGCCGCAACGGCGACGCCCAGGTGCTGCGCAGGATCGCGGACCGCCCGCTCACCCTGTGGGGGCCGGGCGACGACCCCGGCCCCGAGATCCGCCGCGCCCGGACGGGAGCAAGGGCCACCGGGCGCACCCTGCTGCTCGCCGCGTACAACATCCCCCACCGGGACTGCGGGCAGCACTCGGCCGGCGGCGCCCCGGACGCCCGGGCCTACCGCAGCTGGATCGGCGCCTTCGCGGACAACATCGAGGACACCAAGGCCGTCGTCATCCTGGAGCCGGACGCCATCGCGCACGTCATCGACGGCTGCACCCCGCCCGAGCACCACGCCGAGCGCTACCAGCTCCTCTCCGAGGCCGTGGACCGGCTGAAGAAGAACCGGAACACCAAGGTCTACCTGGACGCCGGCAATCCGGCCTGGATCCCCAACCCGATGGACCTCGTCGAGCCCCTCTTCAAGGCGGGCCTCGCCCGCGCCGACGGCTTCGCCCTCAACGTCTCCAACTTCCAGCCCGACGCGGCCGCCCGGGCCTACGGCGCCAGGATCTCCAAGGGCGCGAGCGGCAAGCACTTCGTCATCGACACCAGCCGCAACGGCGACGGGCCGCTGGCCGGCGACCGCGGGCAGGCCTGGTGCAATCCGCCGGGCCGCGCCCTCGGGACCCCGCCGACCGACCGGACGGGCGACCCGCTCGTCGACGCGTACCTCTGGGTCAAGCGGCCCGGCGAGTCCGACGGGACGTGCCGCGGCGGTCCGACGGCCGGCACCTGGTGGCCGGACTACGCCCTCGGGCTGGCCCGCCGCGCCAGGGAATGACGCGGAACCCGCCGTGCCGCCGCCTCGCCCCGTCCCCCTACGGGGTGTCCGCCGGCTGCGGGGCCTTCACATGGAGCCACTTCGCCACCGAGGGCGTGCCGTCCGCGTCCGTCACGAACAGCATGTACCGGCCCGGCGGGACCAGCGTCGGGTCCCGCGGCACCTCGACCGTGACCGAGTCGTCCGTCCGGGTCAGCCCGAGTTCGATCGAGCGCTGCTCCACGTCCGTGGTGTGCGTGACCGCGCTCGGCCGCATCAGGCGGGCCCGCTCGATCCGCTCGGGGTGCGCCGTGGCGAAGGTGGCCCGGCCGTTCTCGTCGGGCTCCTCGGGCCCCGCGCCCAGTACCGGCCGCAGCCCGGGGTCCCGGTAGAGGTACGGCGGCGTGTACACCTCCAGCCGGTGCTCGAACTTGCCGAGCCGGGTGTTGTCCTTGTCGGCGAAGAGCGGGTCCGAGCCGAAGGTGGCCACCCGGCCGTCGGGCAGCAGCAGCGCCTCCGAGTGGTAGTTGCGGCCCACGACCGGATCGGCGGCGGCCGCGAAGGAGTCGGTGCGCGGGTAGTAGAACTGCGCCTTGAGGATGTCGCTGGCGCCCCGGCCGCGGTAGTCGGCCGAACCGCCGGTGGTGAAGACCGAGTCGTCCGGCAGCAGCACGCTGCTCAGGTAGCGGGTGGCGCGCGGCAGCCGCGCCGAGGACCGGAAGACGGGGTTCTCCTCCTTCAGGTCCACGATCGCGGTCCGGCTGGACGAGAGCCTGGACTCACCGACCCCGCCGCCGCCGAGGACCATCACCTTCTGGTCCTGGGCGGGCGGCAGCAGGAGCGAGGAGGAGGTTTCCATCCGGTCCGGCTCGGCCAGCCCGCCCACCTTCTTGAACTCGTTGGTCGCAAGGTCCCACACGCCCGGCTCGCGGCCCTTGGTCTTCGGACCGTAGCCCGCGTTGGAGCCGGTGTAGAGGAGCTTGCCGCCCTGCATGAGGAAGAGCGCGGGATAGGTCGGGAAGTAGTGGAAGGGAGCCTTCGACCACTTCTTCGTCCGCGGGTCGTAGTACTCGTTGTCGCCGGGCACCACGTCGCCGACGTCGTTGAGCCCGGACACCGCGAGCACCCGCCCGTCCGCCAGGGTCACCAGCGTCGGGTACCAGCGGGCGTCCCTCATCGGGTCGACGCGGAGGTACTTCTCCGCGACCGGGTCGAACTCGTAGGCCGATTTGATGCCCTGGAAGTCCTGCTTGTCGGCGCTCAGCCGCTCCGCGAGCCCGTAGACGTTGTGGGCGTCCCTTCCCGTCAGCCCGACCACCTCGTACTGCGCGGCCTCCGTCGTCAGCCCCTCGGCGCCGGATTTCACCGCCTCCACGAAGACCCGGGACTCGGCGGCCACCACCGTGGTCCGCCATGGCACGACCTGGCCGCCGCGCCCGTAGGTGATCTCGAACTTCTTCTTCGCCTTCGCCACGACGACGTCGAACTTCGCCTCGTACTCCACCCCGGACGGGGACCGGAACCGGGTGCCCTTGCGCAGCTTGACGGCCTTGTCCGGGTTCTCGTTCTTGACCCGCATCCGGCCTCCCGCCCGGGTGACCTTCCCGTCGAGCACCTCGTAGCGGGCGGTGCCGCCGGCCACCAGCAGCCGTCCGTCGGGGAGCTGGCTGTGCCCGGCGCAGAAGAAGTCCTCGGGCGTCGGGATCTTCTTGAAGCTGTCGTCCTTCGGGTCCCACAGGACGGTGTCGAAGGTGCCCTTGTCGAAGTTCTTCTGGTTGTTGCCGCTGCCGGCGATGAGCAGCACCTTGCCCGTGTGCAGCAGGGCGGCGTGCATGGCGTTGATCCGGTACTCGTCGGGGAGTCCGACGAGGTCCCACGAGCCGTACTGGATCCGGTAGCTGGGCTGCCCGATCTTGTACGAGTGGTACCGGTCCTCGGCGAAGGAGATCGCGGCGGGCGCGTTGAGAGCGATCAGCACCAGCGCGGCGCCGGCGCCCAGGGCGGTCTTCTTGAGCTTCTTCGACGGCTGGTAGGCCATGTTCAGTTCCCTCCTGTCGCCCGGACGTACGCCGGCTCCTCACCCGGCTCGGACCCTCCGTCCGCCCCGCCCCCGGATCCCGCCCGGCCGCGCGTCACGCACCACACGACGAGCGGGGCGAGTGCGATGGCCAGCGCCAGCACCGCCCAGACCCTCATGGCGACGTGCGTGTGGTCGAGGACGACGGATGCCAGCAGCGAGAGGATCAGGACGGCGGCCCAGAAGAGGTGGATGCGGAAGGTCGCCAGCCGGTCGGGGCTCGCGTCCCCGCCCTTGGGGGTGACGACGAAACGGCCCTCGGTGCGCAGCACCGCGGAGCCGAGGGACCTGAGGTAGACGGGCGCGCAGACGGCGGACATCGCCATGCCCGCGACGCCGCCGGAGCCCTCCGGTTCGTGGGGCGAGACGTTGTGGCGGCGGTTCCACAGGTAGAGGCCCACCTGGAGGGCTGCCGCGTCGGCGTAGAGCATCAGCCAGACCTTGGAGGAGACCTGGGTGCCGGAGGCGCCGAACCACAGGAACAGGACGCAGCTGAGGATGCCGAGCAGCCAGTTCACCGCGGTCATCGGGTAGTAGACGAGCATCAGCGTGTAGTTGAGCCGGCGGCCGGCGGGCATGGTGAGGAGGCTCTTGCCGTACTGCCTGAACAGGGTCTCGTAGGTGCCCCGCGACCAGCGCAGCTGCTGGGTGAAGAGGTCGGTCCAGGAGGCGGGGCCCTCGCCGACGGCCAGCACGTCGGGGGTGTAGACGGAGCGCCAGAACCGGCCGGTGGCAGGGTTGCGGCTGCGGTGCAGCTCGAAGCCGGTGGCCATGTCCTCGGTGATGGAGTCGTAGAGTCCGCCGACCTGGCGCAGGGCGCTGATCCGTACGGCGTTGTTGGTGCCGACGAACATGGGGGCGCCGTACCGGTTGCCGGCGCGCTGGATCAGGGCGTGGAAGAGGTACTGCTGGGACTCGGCGGCCTTGGTGACGGCTTCGGTGTAGTTGCCGTAGACCTGCGGGCCGACGACGAAGGCGACATCGGGGTCGCGGAAGTAGCCGAGCATCCGCTCCAGGTAGTTCGCGAGCGGTACGTGGTCGGTGTCGACGGAGGCGAAGAACTCGTAGTCGTCGCCGTGCCGCGCCAGCCAGGAGTTGTAGTTGCCGTGCTTGGTCCGTGCCCGGTGGGCGCCCCTGGCCGTGTTCCACTCGGGCACGCCCTTGCGGGTGAAGTGCCGTACGCCGAGCTTCGCGCACAGCTCCCTGGCCTCGGGGTCGTCGCCCTCGTCCAGCAGCCATACGTCCAGCGGCCCGTCGTGCCTGATGCGCCGCGCGCCCAGGAGGGTCGCCCGCACCATGGCGAGCGGCTCCTTGCCGGGGACATAGGTGGTCAGGAACGCGACGCGGGTGCCGGGCTCGGCCGGTACGGGGACGGGGTCGCGGGCGACCATCGTGGCGTGGGCGATCGACACCACGTTGACCAGGGTGAACAGCATGATCAGCGCGAGCGAGCAGAGCATCGCGGCGTCGCAGACGATCAGCCAGCGGGCGGCGCCCTCCCGGACGGTCCAGTGGGTGGGCCACACGAGGTAGAGGAGCAGGCCGGCCGCGGCCACCGGGGCGAGCGTCATGAGGGCGATCGCCCGTATTCGGGTACTGACCTCCTCGCGCGAGAGCAGGGAGCGGTACGCCACGTGGTGGACGCCGTCGGGGCCGGGCGCCGGATCGGCGAACGGACCGGCGAGGCGGCTGTGTGTCTCGTAGTCGAAGCCTTCCGGCACGGTCCCTGCCACGGTCCCTCCCGGTGCTCGGTCCCCGAGGCCTTCACCCCACGAAAGGCGACGGACCGGGGCGTGTCGAACGGGGATCGGCCGTCCGGGCGAATCCTCGTCCGGGTCGGGGCACAGGGCCGTACGGGTGACGCGCGCCGCCGGCCGGGGCGGCGCGGGCGGGTCAGCGGGTGCCGCGCCGCAGGCCGTGGCGCACCACGCGCTGGCTGAGGGAGCCCAGGCCCTCCAGCACGGCGGCGAGCCCGGCGAGCTGCTCCAGGGCGTCGAGCGCGCTGCCGGCGCCCTGCGGGTCCACCCCTTCGTACAGCTCGATGCCGATGAAGGAGGCGGCCGTGGCCCGGGCGAGGCCCGCCGGGTCGGCGTACCCGGCCAGCGGGGTCGCCGCCAGCAGCCGGGTGAGGACCTTCTCCAGCTCCGCGATCCACAGGCCGAGCCCGTCGGCGGTGGCGGCGGCGAGGGTGGGCGAGTTCTGCCCGGCGGCCAGCAGCTGCCCGAGCATGGCGACGTTCCCGGCGGTCCGTTCCTCCTCGTGCATCGCGCGGGCGAACTCCAGCAGTTCGGCGAGGCTGCCCAGCTCGGCGAGGCGTTCGCGGTAGCGGGCCACCCGCTGCTCGGCTCCGGACCGGCAGGCCGCGGCGAGCAGCTCGTCCACGGAGCCGAAGTGGTAGAAGATCAGGCCCTGCCCCACGCCGGCGGTGGCCGCGATGGTGCGGGCGGAGGCTTTGGCGATGCCCTGTTCGACCAGGGTGCGCAGGGCTCCTTCGAGGAGCTTGTCCCTGGTGGCGGCGCTCATGCCCGGACCTCCTCGCGGACGGGCCGCAGGTCGCCGCAGAGTCCGGTCGCCCACCGGTCGCGGGCGTCGACGTACTCCGCGGTGAAGGAGCCCTCGTACCCGAAGAGCGGTCCGAAGCGGCGGTTGACCACCCGCACCCGGATCCGGAACCGGCCGGTGGCCTCGTCGAAGGACTCGCGGACCTCGGCCTCGCCGCCGATGAGGTCGGGGACGCGGACGTCGAGGGGGCCCTCGCGGAAGCGGTGTTCACCGGACCGGATGAGCAGCGAGCCGTCGGGCTCGGCGCTCATGTGGAGGTCGCTGGCGAGGTGCTGGTGCGTGCCCAGGTAGTCGAGGACGCAGTCGCGCTCGGGGCTGTGGACCATCGTGGCGTCGAACCGATGGGGTCCGCCGGGCAGCCGGAAGGTCCGTACGAAGGTGACGGTCTCGCGTCCGAAGGAGTCGAGGTAGGGGAGGTTCTCGATGACGAAGGGGACGTCGCGCCCCTCGCGCGGCACCAGGATGTTGCGCATGCCGCCGAGCCGCAGGAAGGGCTTCACATAGCCGGGGCCGTGCCATATCCGATCCATGGTGCCGCGGCCGATGCAGCCCTCGCCGCTCGTCAGCCCGACCGAGAAGCGGCGCTGGATCTGCGGGTGCAGACGGTCGAAGTCGGCGCCCATGTGGGCCCGGAAGATCGAGGTCATGACGGCTCCAGGGTGCTGAGCAGGCGGGGCGCGGTGGCGGAGGTGCGGCCCGGCGGGGTGCGCAGGCAGCGGCGGGCGGCCGGGGTACCGGGCAGCGGGGGCAGCAGCAGGGCGGCGGCCAGGACGAACAGGGCGGCCACCGGCGGCGCGTACACCAGGGCGGCCGCGCACAGCAGGGCGCGCAGGGCGCTCTCGCCGATCGCACGGGCGAGGGCGAGGCCCGGGGTGGTCCCGCGCTCGCACCACAGCCGCAGCCGGTCGAAGGACCAGGCGGTGGCCCAGCCCATGAGCGGGCGCAGCACCAGGCGGTCGGCGAGAGCGCCGAACCGGCCCCAGCGCGGGCGGTAGTCGTAGCCGGTGAGGAAGCGGATGCCGTCGGGGCCGGGGACGTAGCGCCAGTACCCGCTGCCCTCGGCGAGCAGCGAGAGGGGGTGCTCCGAGGCGAACCGCAGGGCGGAGACCCGGGTTCCGTCGTCCCGGTGCCGTTCGCCCGCGGAGATCCCGGTCCCGTCGACGGAGAGGAAGGGCAGCACGCGGGTGGCGTACCGGAACCGCTGGGGTTCGCCCTCGGCGCGCGGCAGGTAGCCGATGGAGGTGAACCGCAGGTCCCACCGCTGGTGCTGCGCAGGGTCCTGGCTGCGCTCCCAGAGCTCGTCCATTCCGGCGCGGATCACCGTCTCGACGTACAGGCCCATCGTCACCCCCCGTTCCACGTGTTGAGCGATCGCTCAAACGGCACCTTAGGGGAAGTTGAGCGATCGCTCAAACCGCGCCCGCCGGGCCGGTCCGGCCACGCCCCGGATCCCCCGGGGCACGCGAAAGCGCCCCCGGCCGGGAGGCCGGGGGCGCTTTCGGAAATACGGGTGGAAGCCGGGCGGGTGAGGGCGGGTCAGCCCTCGGCGAGGTGCCGCTCGACCGTCTCGACCTTGGAGGTGATCCCGTCGTGGACCCCGGGGCGGATGTCGGCCTTCAGGATGAAGGAGACGCGGGGCGCCCTCTCCTCGACGGCGGCCACCGCGCGCCGGACGACGTCCATGACCTGGTCCCAGTCGCCCTCGACTGTCGTGAACATCGCGTCGGTGCGGTTCGGCAGCCCGGACTCGCGGACCACCCGGACCGCGTCGGCGACGTACTCGCCGACCTCTTCGCCGACCCCCAGCGGGGTCACCGAGAACGCGACGATCACGCCCCGGCCGCCTCGCGCGCACGGGCCGCGATCACGCTGTCGCCCTCGTCACGCTTGAGGAGCTTGTCGCCGTAGAGCCCCCCGAAGGGCACGACCGCGAGCGCGAAGAACAGCACGACCTTCTTGAAGGGCCACTTCGCCTTGTTCCAGACGTCCAGCAGGAAGACCGCGTACAGGACGAACAGGATCCCGTGGATGACGCCGAGCGGCATCATCAGGTAGTCGATGTCCGAGACCCGGCTCAGCAGCGAGCCGAAGATCAGCAGGGCCGGGAACGACAGCGCCTCCGGAACGGAGACGAGGCGCAGGCGGTGCAGGGCGGAGGCGGTCTTGATGTCCACGTGGAACCTTCGGGGTGGAGGCCAGGGTCGGCTCCAGTGTCTCAGCCGCTTTACGGGATCTTGACCCGGCCCCTCCCCCTCCGCGGCCTCCGCGGCGGGCCGGGAGAGGGGACGGCATCGCCCCCATATCTCCCGGGTGTGGCATATATCAGCCACGGGGCCCTGTTCGGGGTCGCCCGCTGCCGATAACGTCTCCCCGTGGCTCAGTTCCGACTCCAAGGCAGCAAGGTGCTGGCCGTCGACCTGACCGGGGATGCCGTGAAAGCGAAGAACGGCTCCATGGTCGCGTACGACGGGCAGATGGCCTTCAAGAAGATGTCCGGCGGTGGCGAAGGCCTCCGCGGCATGGTGACCCGCCGGCTGACCGGCGAACAGATGACAGTGATGGAAGTGCAGGGGCACGGCACCTGCTTCTTCGCCGACCGCGCGAGTGAGATCAACCTGGTCAACCTGCGCGGCGAGAAGCTCTACGTCGAGTCCAGCAACCTGCTGTGCACCGACGCCGGTCTGCGCACCGGTACCACCTTCACCGGCCTTCGGGGAGCGACGACCGGCAACGGCCTGTTCACCACCACCGTCGAGGGATCGGGCCAGGCCGCGATCATGTCCGACGGGCCGGCGGTGGTGCTGCGCGTGAGCGCCCAGTACCCGCTCTCCGTCGACCCCGGCGCGTACATCGCGCACACGGGCAACCTCCAGCAGTCCTTCCAGTCCGGTGTGAACTTCCGCACACTCATCGGCGAGGGCTCGGGCGAGGCGTTCCAGATCCGCTTCGAGGGCGAGGGCCTGGTCTACGTGCAGCCCAGCGAACGCAACACCGTCGGGGGCGACATCTGATGCCGTTCCGCGAGATCAACTCGAAGATGGTCGAGGCCCAGGTCGTCCCGGGCCAGAAGATGTACAGCCAGCGCGGCGCGATGCTCGCGTACCGCGGCGACGTCTCCTTCACCCCGAGCCTGACGGGCGGTCAGGGCGGGGTCATGGGCATGATCGGGCGCCGGGTGGCGAACGAGCAGACCCCGCTGATGTCGGTCGAGGGCAGCGGCACCGTGATGTTCGGCCACGGCGGCCACCACATCCAGGTCATCAACCTGACCGGCGAGACCCTCTACGTCGAGGCCGACCGGCTGCTCGCCTTCGACGGCAGCCTCCAGCAGGGCACGATGTTCATGGGCTCCCAGGGCGGGGTCATGGGCATGGTCCGCGGCCAGGTGACCGGCCAGGGCCTCTTCACCACCACCCTCAAGGGCCACGGCTCCGTCGCCGTGATGGCCCACGGCGGGGTCATCGAGCTGCCGATCACCCCCCAGCGCCCGATCCACGTGGACCCGCAGGCGTACGTCGCCCACCACGGCGACGTGCGCAACAAGCTGTCCACCGCGCTCGGCTGGCGCGACATGGTGGGCCGCGGCTCGGGCGAGGCGTTCCAGCTGGAGCTGTCCGGCCAGGGCGCGGTGTACGTACAGGCCTCCGAGGAGAAGCTGTGAATTTTGGCCCCGTGACCGGCGGACCGGGCGGCCCGACGGTCTTCGACCCGTACACGCTGCCCTCCGACGACAACGTGAACGCGTACACCTTCTGCGTGGAGCTCAAGGGGAGCCAGTGGTTCCTGCAGAAGGGCAAGATGATCTCCTACTACGGGCAGATCGAGTTCAACGGGATCGGCAACGGCCGCTTCGACCGGCTGCTGCGCACCAGCTTCCACTCCCCCCTGCACGCCAGCGACTGGGTGGTCGCCGAGGGCTCCGGCAAGATGCTGCTGGCCGACCGGGCCTTCGACGTGAACTCGTACGACCTGGACAACGGCAACCTGACCATCAGGTCGGGCAACCTGCTCGCGTACCAGCCCTCGCTCGCCCTGAAGCAGTCGATCGTCCCGGGTTTCCTGACGTTGATCGGAACCGGGAAGTTCGTGGCGGCGTCCAACGGTCCGGTGGTGTTCATGGAACCGCCGCTGCGCGTGGACCCGCAGGCGCTCGTGGGCTGGGCGGACTGCCCCTCGCCGTGTCACCACTACGACCACAAGTACATGACGGGCGTGATGGGCGGACTGCGTTCGCTGACCGGCATCGGGGGCAGCTCGGGCGAGGAGCACCAGTTCGAGTTCGTCGGTGCGGGGACGGTGCTGCTGCAGTCCTCGGAGATGCTGATGGCGGAGCAGGCGATCGGCGCGGTCGGCGCCGGCGCGGCGACGGGCAACGCGCAGGGCGTCCCCGGTGCCGGCCAGGGCCCGATGGGGCAGCTGGGCGTGCCGCGGATGCCGGGACAGCTGGGTGATCTCCAGCGTCGCCTCGGTCTGTGATCCTCCGAATGTCAGATTTTTTGTACGTAATTCAACTTCTTAGGTAGAGTTCATTCATGGAGACCATGGAGACCGAGACGGCCACGCGCTGGCTGACCGACGCCGAACAGTGCGCCTGGCGCACCCATCTGGACGTCAGCAGACTGCTGATGCACCAGCTGGAAAAGGATCTCCAGCCTTTCGGACTCACCAACAACGACTACGAGATCCTCGTGAACCTCTCGGAGTCGAAGGACCACCGGATGCGCATGAGCGATCTCGCGACCGCCACGCTGCAGTCCAAGAGCCGGCTCTCGCACCAGATCACACGCATGGAGACGGCTGGCCTGGTCCGCCGGGTGAACTGCGAGTCCGACCGCCGCGGTCTGTACGCGGTGCTCACGGACGAGGGCATGGAGACGATGCGCAAGGTCGCCCCGCACCACGTGGCGTCCGTCCGCCAGCACTTCATCGACCTGCTGCCGCCGGACGCCCTGGCGGCGCTGCGCGCCTCGCTCGCCCCGGTCGCGGAGCACCTGCGCGACAACCGCGGCAAGATCTGAGGCCGGCGCGCTCGACGCGCCGCGAACGGCGGCCGGCCGGACAATGGGCACTGTTCGCCTGAAGCCGGCCGCCGCCGGGCAACCGTGCGCACCCTGGCCGGCCCGAGGAGGTCCAGCCATGAAGCGCAATCTGTGCATCTCCACGGCCGTGTCCGTCGTCCTGATGGCGGGAGGCCCGGTGGCGGTCGCGGCAGCGGCCACCGCCGACACGGCGAGAACGCTCGTCCCCGCCGTCGCCGTACAGGCCGACGTGACCGCCGAAGGGGCTGCCGCGGCGGCCGTGAAGCACTACCCGGGCGTCGTCGAGTCCCTCGACAAGGACGGCGACGTCTGGCACGTCGACGTGATCAGCAAGGACGGCAAGGGGCACGCCGAGCTCGAGGTCTCCGCGAGCGGCACGGTCACCGAGCAGAACCGGGACACCGACGAGAACGCGGCGGAGAACAAGGCCCTGGTCGCCGCCAAGGTCACGGCCGAGGACGCGATGAAGGCCGCACTGGCCGCGCACCCCGGGCAGGTCTGGTCCGTCAGCTGGGACGACGACGAGGACGGCGACGCCCACACCTGGGACGTCGAGGTGCGGTCGCCCGACGGCAAGACCTGGAACGCCCAGGTGGACCACGCCACGGGCAAGGTCACCCAGTCCGGCTCGGCCGACGGTGACGGGAACGACGAGGACGGCGACAACTGACGGCGGACGGCATCTCACGGCGACCGACGGCGAGCGGAGCCCGTGGAGGGTCTGCGCGCGCCGCAGCCCGGCTGCGCGGCTGCGGGCCCGCCCGCGGCCGCCCCGGGGCGGCAGGAGGCCGTCAGGGCCGCCCACGCGCCCCTGACGGCCCGGCCCGGGGGCCGGGCACGCGCCGCTCAGGCCTCCGTCAGCGTCGCCAGCAGCGCGTCCGCGGCCGCGTACGGGTCCAGCTCGCCCACGGCCACCCTGGCGGCTAGCGCGTCCAGGTGCGCGTCGCCGTGCAGGTCCGCCATCCGCGCCCGCAGCGCCGTCACCGCGATCGTCTCGACCTCCCGGGCCGCCCGGGCCGCCCGGCGCTGCGCCAGCACCCCGCGCTCGTCCATCCACGCCCGGTGCTTCTCCAGCGCCTCGACCAGCTCGTCGATGCCCTGGGCGCGGGCCGCGACCGTCTTGACGATCGGCGGCCGCCAGTCGTCCCGGCCGCGCGCCTCGCCGAGGCCCAGCATGTGGTTCAGCTCCCGGGCCGTCGCGTCCGCCCCGTCCCGGTCCGCCTTGTTGACCACGTACACGTCGCCGATCTCCAGGATGCCCGCCTTGGCGGCCTGGATCCCGTCGCCCATCCCTGGCGCCAGCAGCACCACCGAGGTGTCGGCCTGCGAGGCGATCTCCACCTCCGACTGCCCGACGCCGACCGTCTCGACGAGGATCACCTCGCAGCCGGCCGCGTCCAGCACGCGGATCGCCTGCGGCGCGGCCCAGGCCAGCCCGCCCAGGTGGCCCCGGGTGGCCATGGAGCGGATGTAGACCCCGGGGTCCGAGGCGTGGTCCGACATCCGCACCCGGTCGCCGAGCAGCGCCCCGCCCGAGAAGGGCGAGGAGGGGTCGACGGCGAGGACGCCGACCCGCTTGCCGGCCTTGCGGTACGCGGACACGAGCGCCGAGGTCGAGGTCGACTTGCCGACGCCCGGCGACCCCGTCAGCCCCACCACGTACGCCCCGCCCGTCAGCGGCGCCAGCGCGGCCATCACCTCGCGCAGCTGCGGGGACGCCCCCTCGACCAGCGAGATCAGCCGGGCCACCGCTCTCGGCCGGCCCTCACGCGCCTGGGCCACCAGCTGGGGGACGTCCACCGCCGTCATACGTGCTGCGCTCCTCGGTTCTCGTACGGGTTCGTGCCGTGCGGGCCGCCGGGCTCCCGTGGCGGGGCCCGGCGGCCTGGCGCCGGTTACTTGGCGACGCGGACGATCAGCGCGTCGCCCTGGCCGCCGCCGCCGCACAGCGCGGCCGCGCCGACGCCGCCGCCGCGGCGCTTGAGCTCCAGCGCCAGGTGCAGCACCACACGGGCGCCGGACATGCCGATCGGGTGCCCCAGGGCAATGGCGCCGCCGTTGACGTTCACCTTTTCCGGGGTCACGCCGAGGTCTTTCATTGACTGCACGGCGACCGCGGCGAAGGCCTCGTTGATCTCGATGAGGTCCAGGTCGGAGACCTCCAGGCCCTCCTTCTTCAGGGCGTGCAGGATCGCGTTGGACGGCTGCGACTGGAGCGAGTTGTCGGGGCCGGCCACATTGCCGTGGGCGCCGATCTCGGCGATCCACTCCAGGCCGAGCTCCTCGGCCTTCGCCTTGCTCATCACGACCACGGCGGCCGCGCCGTCGCTGATCTGGGAGGAGGTGCCGGCGGTGATGGTGCCGTCCTTGGCGAAGGCCGGACGCAGCTTGCCGAGGGACTCCACCGTGGTCTCCGGGCGGATGCCCTCGTCGGTCGAGAAGATCACCGGGTCGCCCTTGCGCTGCGGGATCTCCACGGGGACGATCTCGGCCTCGAAGACGCCGTTCTTCTGCGCGGCCGCGGCCCGCTGGTGCGAGGAGGCGGCGAACTCGTCCTGCGGGGCGCGCTCGATGCCCAGGCGGGTGTTGTGCTTCTCGGTGGACTCGCCCATCGCGATGTTCTCGAAGGCGTCGGTGAGGCCGTCGTAGGCCATCGCGTCGAGCATCTCGATGGCGCCGTACTTGAAGCCCTCGCGCGACTTGGGCAGCAGGTGCGGGGCGTTGGTCATGGACTCCTGGCCGCCGGCGACCACGATGTCGAACTCACCGGCGCGGATCAGCTGGTCCGCCAGCGCGATCGCGTCCAGGCCCGAGAGGCACACCTTGTTGATCGTGAGGGCGGGCACGTTCATCGGGATGCCGGCCTTGACCGCCGCCTGGCGGGCGGGGATCTGGCCCGCGCCGGCCTGCAGCACCTGGCCCATGATCACGTACTGCACCTGGTCGCCGGAGATCCCGGCCCGGTCCAGCGCGGACTTGATGGCGAAGCCGCCGAGGTCGGCACCCGAGAAGGACTTGAGCGAGCCGAGCAGGCGCCCCATGGGCGTGCGGGCCCCGGCGACGATCACAGAAGTGGTGTTGTTCGATCCGGACATGAGGCACAGCCCCTTGGATGAGGAGTGAACGAGGGTTTACGTGAATGTACTGGGCGGTACCGCAGCGGTCACCGGGCTGCCGGTGTGATCGCGCGCACGTTGCGTGACCACCCCCTTCGGCGGTGCACTGTCACCATGCTGACAAGAATCGACCACATCGGGATCGCCTGCTTCGACCTGGACAAAACCGTCGAGTTCTACCGTGCCACGTACGGCTTCGAGGTGTTCCACTCCGAGGTCAACGAGGAGCAGGGTGTCCGCGAGGCCATGTTGAAGATCAACGAGACGTCCGACGGCGGCGCCTCCTACCTCCAGCTCCTGGAGCCCACCCGCGAGGACTCCGCGGTGGGTAAATGGCTGGCCAAGAACGGCGAGGGCGTCCACCACATCGCCTTCGGCACCGAGGACGTCCAGGGAGACTCCGAGGCCATCCGCGGCAAGGGCGTCCGCGTCCTCTACGACCAGCCCCGCACCGGCTCGATGGGCTCCTCGATCACCTTCCTGCACCCCAAGGACTGCCACGGCGTTCTCACCGAACTGGTCACCTCGAACCCCGAGCACTGACGGACCACTGATGGCCCGATTCCCCGGCCGGTAGAGTGGCCATGGCTCGGCCGGGGTTCGGTGCGGAGACGGGGTCGGGGCCTGTGACCCCTGCCCCGGTATCTGACACCATTCCCCCGGGGGCGTCGTTCAGCGGGCGAGCGATGCTCATTTGGGAGTGAGCTTGCGACCAGGGGACGGATGGGACCGCGCTGTGCGGGGCTACGAAAGCCAGGAGAGCCATCAGGCCGAGGCCGACCATCTCTCGCGCTTCGAGGCCGAGATGGAGCGGCTGAAGAAGGAGCGCGGGAAGGCCGTCCAGCACGCTGAGGACCTGGGATACCAGGTCGAGGTGCTGCGCGCCAAGCTTCACGAGGTACGACGCTCACTGGCGTCCCGCCCCGCCTACGACGGCGCGGACATGGGCTACCAGGCGGAGCAGCTGCTCCGTAATGCCCAGATCCAGGCCGACCAGATGCGCTCCGACGCCGAGCGCGAGCTGCGCGACGCCCGGGCGCAGACCCAGCGCATCCTCCAGGAGCACGCCGAGCACCAGGCGCGCCTGCAGGCCGAGCTGCACGCCGAGGCCGTCAACCGCCGCCAGCGCCTGGACCAGGAGCTGGGCGAGCGGCGCCAGACCGTCGAGGCCCACGTCAACGAGAACGTGGCCTGGGCCGAGCAGCTGCGCGCCCGTACGGAGTCCCAGGCGCGCCGGCTGATGGAGGAGTCCCGCGCCGAGGCCGAGCAGTCCCTGAACGCCGCCCGCGCCGAAGCCGCCCGGGTCGCCGAGGAGACCCGGCGCCGGATGGCCGCGGACGCCGAGACCGCCCGTGCGGAGGCCGAGTCCACCCTGCTGCGCGCCCGCAAGGAGGCGGAGCGGCTGCTGACCGCCGCCTCCTCGCAGGCCCAGGAGGCCAGCGAGCACGCGGAGCGGCTGCGCTCCACCACGTCCGCCGAGGCCGAGCACACCCGGCAGCAGACCCTGGATCTCGGCCGGCTGGCCGAATCCCGGGTGCAGGAGGCCGACTCCGCCCTGCGCGAGGCCCGCGCCGAGGCCGAGAAGCTCCTCGCGGAGGCAAAGGAGAGCTCCACCCGGCAGCTGGCGTCGGCGGAATCCGTCAACGAGCAGCGCACCCGCACCGCCAAGGAGCAGGTCGCCCGGCTGGTCGGCGAGGCCACGAAGGAGGCCGAGGCCCTCAAGGCGGAGGCGGAGCAGGCCCTGGCCGACGCCCGCGCGGAGGCCGAGCGGCTGCGCTCCGAGGCCGGCGACAGCGCCCGTACGGCCGCGGCCGAGGACATGGCGGCCCAGCTGGCGAAGGCCGCCCGCACCGCCGAGGACGTACTGAACAAGGCCTCGGAGGACGCCCGGGCCACCACCCGGGCCGCGTCCGAGGAGGCCGAGCGGATCCGCCGCGAGGCCGAGACCGAGGCCGACCGGCTGCGCCTGCAGGCGGCGACCACGGCCGACGAGCTCAAGGGCGCCGCGAAGGACGACACCGAGGAGTACCGGGCCCGCACGGTCGAGCTCCAGGAGGAGGCCCGGCGGCTGCGCGGCGAGGCCGAGCAGCTGCGTGCCGAGGCCGTCGCCGAGGGCGAGCGGATCCGCGGCGAGGCCCGCCGCGAGGCCGTCCAGCAGATCGAGGAGGCGGCCCGTACCGCCGAGGAACTGCTCGGCAAGGCCAAGTCGGACGCGGACGAGCTGCGCGGCGGGGCGACCGCCGAGAGCGAGCGGGTGCGCGCCGAGGCCGTGGAGCGGGCCGGCACCCTGCGCAAGCAGGCCGAGGAGACCCTGGAGCGGACCCGCGCGGAGGCCGAGCGGCTGCGCGCCGAGGCCGAGGAGCAGGCCGAGGCCGTACGGGCCGAGGCTGACGCCGCGGCCCTCGCCCGGCGCGAGGAGACCGAGCAGGCCGTGGCCGCGCGGCGCGCGGAGGCCGACGAGGACCTCGTACGGCTGCACACGGAGGCCGAAGGCCGGCTGACGACGGCCGAGCAGACGCTGCGCGACGCCCGTGGTGCGGCGGAGAACATCCGCCGGGAGACGACGGAGGAGAACGACCGGCTGCGCGCCGAGTCGGCGGAGCGGATCCGTACCCTGCAGGCGCAGGCGGAGACGGAGGCCGACCAGCTGCGCACCGAAGCGGCGCAGGACGCCGGGCGGGTGCGCGCGGAGGCCGAGCAGTCCGCCGTACGGCTGCGCGGCGAGGTCGAGGCCGAGGCGGAGCGGGTGCGCTCCGAGGCGCAGGAGACCGCGGACCGGCTGCGCGCGGAGGCGAAGGCCGCCGCCGAGCGGGTCGGCGAGGAGGCCGCGGAGGCGCTGGCCGCCGCTCAGGAGGAGGCCGCCCGGCGTCGCCGGGAGTCCGAGGAGACCCTGGCGTCGGCGCGGACCGAGGCGGAGAGCGAGCGGGCCCAGGCCCGCGAGCAGAGCGAGGAACTGCTGGCGCAGGCCCGCAAGCGCTCCGAGGAGGCGCAGGCCGAGGCGGTCTGGCTGACGGAGGAGGCCGAGCGCCGCGCGTCGGAGGTCGTGGCGGCGGCGGAGGCCACCGCCACGCAGGTGCGCGACTCCGTGGCCGGGCTGCACGAGCAGGCCGAGGAGGAGATCGCCGGACTGCGCAACGCCGCCGAGCACGCGGCGGAGCGTACGAGGACGGAGGCCGAGGAAGAGGCCGGCCGGGTCCGCAGCGACGCCTACGCGGAACGGGAGCGGGCCACCGAGGACGCCAACCGGATCCGCAGCGAGGCGCGCGCCGAGACGGACGCGGCGAAGTCGCTGGCGGAGCGGACGGTCGGCGAGGCGATCGCCGAGGCGGAGCAGCTGCGCAGCGACACCGCCGAGTACGCGCAGCGGGTGCGTACGGAGGCCACCGACGCGCTGGCCGCGTCCGAGCGGGACGCGGCGCGGACCCGGGCCGACGCCCGGGACGACGCGAACCGCATCCGCGGCGAGGCGGCGGAGTCCCTGGAGGCCTCCCGCACCGAGGGCGCGCGGATCACGGCCGAGGCGACGGCGGAGGCCGAGCGGCTCACCGAGGAGACCCGCGCCGCGAACGCGGCCACCGTCGACGAGGCGAAGGCCGAGGGCGAGCGGATCACCACCGACGCGTCCGAGATCGCCGAGGCCACCCGTATCGAGGCCGCGGGCATCCTGGACGAGGCA
The DNA here is from genome assembly GCF_045160505.1 of Streptomyces sp. NBC_00029. Classification (NCBI taxonomy): domain Bacteria; kingdom Bacillati; phylum Actinomycetota; class Actinomycetes; order Kitasatosporales; family Streptomycetaceae; genus Streptomyces; species Streptomyces sp. NBC_00029. Next base: position 6,071,375 of record NZ_CP108292.1, on the reverse strand, counting down.
CGCGCCGAGGGCAACAGGCTGCGTACCGAGGCCGCGGAGCAGATCGACCGGCTCATCACGGAGGCCTCGGCGGAGGCGGACCGGCTCACGGAGGAGACCCGCGCCGCGAACGCGGCCACCGTCGGCGAGGCGACGGCCGAGGCGGAGCGGGTCACCGCGGCGGCGGCCCGGCTCAAGGCCCAGGCGGCCGACACCCTGGCGAGCGCCGAGCGCGACGCCGCCCGGATCATGGTCGACTCGCGCGCCGAGGGCGACCGTCTGATCGACGAGACCCGCGTGGCCAACGAGGCCACCGTCGGCGAGGCGGCCGCGGAGGCGGACCGGCTGCGCGCCGAGGCGGCCCGGGTCCTGGACGACGCCCGCGCGGAAGGCGGCCGGATCATCGGCGAGGCCACCGCGGAGGCGGACCGCGTCACGGTCGCGGCGAACGAGACGCTGGCGGGCGCCGAGCGCGACGCCGAGCAGACGCTGGACGAGGCGCGCGCCGAGGCGAACCGGCTGCGCACCGAGGCGGCCGAGCAGGCGGACCGGCTCGTCGCGGAGGCCGTGTCCGAGGCGGAGAAGCTCACCGCGCAGACCCGCAAGGACAACGAGCGGACGGTGGGCGAGGCGGCCGGCGAGGCCGAGCGGCTGCGCGCGGACGCGTCGGAGGCGCTGTCCTCCGCCCAGGAGCACGCGACCCGTACCCGGTCGGAGGCCGAGCGCGTCAAGGCGCAGGCGGCGGCCGAGGCGGAGCGCAACCGCGGCGAGGCCCGCGCGGAGTCCGAGCGGCTGCTGGACGAGGCCCGCGAGGCGGCCAACAAGCGCCGCAGCGAGGCCGCGGAGCAGGTCGACCGGCTCATCACGGAGGCCTCGGCGGAAGCCGAGAAGCTCACGGCCGACGCGCAGAAGCAGGCCCTCGCCGCGACGACGGCGGCCGAGGAGCAGGCGGACGCGATGGTCGACGCGGCCCGCAAGGAGGCCGTGCGGATCACCTCGGAGGCGACCGTCGAGGGCAACTCCATGGTGGAGAAGGCCCGTACGGACGCGGACGAGCTGCTGGTCGGCGCGCGCACGGACGCGGCCGCCATAAGGGAACGGGCGGAGGAGCTGCGCGGCCGCGTCGAGGGCGAGGTCGAGGAGCTGCACGAGCGGGCCCGCCGGGAGTCGGCCGAGCAGATGAAGTCGGCCGGTGAGCGCGTGGACAAGCTGGTGCGCGCGGCCACCGAGCAGAGCGTCGAGGCCGAGGCGAAGGCCAAGGAGCTGGTCTCGGACGCGAGCAGCGAGGCGAGCAAGGTGCGCATCGCCGCGGTCCGCAAGGCGGAGGCGCTGCTCAAGGAGGCCGAGCAGAAGAAGGCCGAGCTGACCCGGGAGGCCGAGAGCACGCTCGCCGAGGCCAAGGCGGAGGCGGAGCAGCTCGTCGACGAGGGCCGCCGCGAGCTGGAGGTCCTGGTGCGCCGTCGCGAGGACATTCAGGCGGAGATCTCCCGTGTCCAGGACGTTCTTGAGGCGTTGGAATCATTCGAGGCGCCTTCGGGCGGCGGAAAGCCGGCGGTCGGCGGTCAGGGCGCAGGGGGCGTGAAGGCCGGGGCGACAGCGGGTTCCACTCGTTCGGGTGGCAAGGCGTCGGAGGGGTAGCCAAATGCTCAGCGATGTGTGCACCTGATGAAGGTTCAGGCGAACGAGTGACAAGCGTTCTCTCGCCTTGCCACTCAAAAGGGGTGTCATTGTCCAGATCAAACGCGGATTGACTCGATGACACGCCGTCTGGGCGCCTAGGATTCCCCTAACACCTCACGTAGCACCTCATCGGTCTCATTCGACAGGAACCCCATGAGCGACACTTCCTCCCCCTTCGGCTTCGAGCTCGTGCGGCGTGGTTACGACCGCGGTCAGGTGGACGACCGCATTACCAAGCTGGTCTCCGACCGCGACAGCGCCCTTGGACGAATCAACTCTCTGGAAAAGCGGATCGAGGAGTTGCACCTCGAGACGCAGAACGCCCAGGCCCAGGTGAACGACGCCGAGCCGTCGTACGCCGGTCTCGGCGCCCGGGTCGAGAAGATCCTGCGGCTGGCCGAGGAGGAGGCGAAGGACCTGCGCGAGGAGGCCCGTCGCGCGGCCGAGCAGCACCGTGAGCTCGCCGAGTCGGCCGCCCAGCAGGTGCGCAACGACGCCGAGTCGTTCGCCGCCGACCGCAAGTCGAAGGCGGAGGACGAGGGCGTCCGTATTGTCGAGAAGGCCAAGGGCGACGCCTCCACCCTGCGCGCCGAGGCCCAGAAGGACGCGGCCTCCAAGCGCGAGGAGGCCGACGCCCTGTTCGAGGAGACCCGTGCCAAGGCCGCCCAGGCCGCCGCGGACTTCGAGACCAACCTCGCCAAGCGCCGTGAGCAGTCCGAGCGCGACCTCGCCTCCCGCCAGGCCAAGGCCGAGAAGCGTCTCGCGGAGATCGAGCACCGCGCCGAGCAGCTGCGCCTGGAGGCCGAGAAGCTGCGTACGGACGCCGAGCGCCGGGCCCGCCAGACCGTGGAGACCGCGCAGCGCCAGGCCGAGGACATCGTGGCCGACGCCAACGCCAAGGCGGACCGCATCCGCAGCGAGTCCGAGCGCGAGCTGGCGGCGCTCACCAACCGCCGCGACTCGATCAACGCGCAGCTGACCAACGTCCGCGAGATGCTGGCGACGCTCACCGGTGCGGCCGTCGCGGCGGCCACCCCGATCGTCGACGACGAGCCCGTCACCCGCGGCGTCCCGGCGCAGCAGAGCCGCTGATCACCGACGGGCAGGGCGCACCGCCCCCCGTTCGCCCGTTCGAGGGCCCTATGTCACCTGTAGAGGTGGCGTAGGGCCCTCGGGCGTTCTAGCGTGGCCGCATGATCGAGCTTGAGGGCCTCACCAAGCGATTCGGTGCGACGACCGCCGTGGACCACCTCAGCTTCCAGGTCAGACCGGGGGTGGTGACCGGCTTCCTCGGCCCCAACGGGGCCGGCAAGTCCACGACCATGCGCATGATGCTCGACCTCGACAACCCGACCAGCGGCACGGTCCGGGTGTACGGGAAGCACTACCGCGACCTGCAGGAGCCGTTGAAGCACGTCGGGGCGCTGCTGGACGCGAAGGCCATGCACGGTGGCCGGAGTGCGTACAACAACCTCCTGTGCCTGGCCCAGTCGAACCGCATCCCGCGGCAACGGGTCGGCGAGGTGCTGGATCTGGTCGGTCTGACGCCTGTGGCGAAGAAGAAGTCCAAAGGATTTTCGCTGGGAATGAGCCAACGGCTGGGAATCGCCTATGCATTGCTGGGCGATCCGGAAATCCTGATGTTCGACGAGCCGGTCAACGGTCTGGATCCCGAGGGAATTCTCTGGATCCGCAATCTGATGAAGGGCCTGGCGGCCGAGGGAAGGACGATCTTCGTCTCCTCCCACCTGATGAGCGAAATGGCGCTGACCGCAGATCATCTGGTCGTCATCGGACAGGGAAAGCTGCTGGCAGACCTGCCGATGGCCGATTTCATCCAGCAGAACTCACGCAGTTACGTCCGGCTGCGCTCGCCGCAGCAGGAGCGCCTCAAGGACCTGCTGCACGAGGCCGGAATCGATGCCGTCGCCGTTCCGGCCACCGGCACGCTGGAGATCGACGGTGTGAGTGCGGAGCGGCTCGGCGAGCTGGCCGCCGAGCACCGGATCGTGCTGCACGAACTCAGTCCGCAACGGGCCTCGCTGGAGGAAGCCTTCATGCGCATGACCGCCGACTCCGTCGAGTACCACGCCCACGCACCGGGCGCCGGGGCGAACGACAACCCGGCCCGGCCGGCCGATGTTCCCGCCTGGGGCGCCGGCTTCGGGGCGACGCACAAGGGAGGCGAGTGAACATGGCCTTCACCGCCGTCCTGCAGTCCGAGTGGACCAAGATCCGCACGGTCGCCTCCACCAGCTGGACCCTGATCGTCTCACTGGTGGTCACCGTCGGCATCGGCGCCGCGATCTGCGCCTTCGTCAACGCGAGCTTCCAGGACATGCCCCCGGCCCAGCAGGCCACCTTCGACCCCACCCAGGTGAGCTTCGCCGGGATGACCCTCGGCCAGCTGGCGATGATCGTCTTCGGGGCGCTGGTGGTCGGCACCGAATACAGCACCGGCATGATCCGCACCTCGCTGGCCGCCGTACCGCGCCGGGAGCACTTCCTGCTCGGCAAGCTCGTGGTGGCGACGGCCCTGGCCCTGCTGGTCGGCCTCCTCACCAGCTTCCTGTCCTTCTTCATCGGCCAGGCCCTGCTGGGCGGGCGCAGTATCGGGATCGGCGAGGAGAACGTGCTGCGCGCGGTGGTCGGTGCGGGCCTCTACATGGCCCTGCTCGCCCTGTTCTCGATGGGGGTGACCACACTGCTGCGCAGCTCGGTCCTCTCGATGTGCCTCCTGATCCCCTTCGTCCTGGTCCTCCCGGCCATCCTGGCCATCGCCGAGGCGACCCGGAAGGTGGGCATGTACCTGCCCAACCAGGCGGGATCCAGGATCATGCAGGTCGTGCCCAACGGGATGGACACCGCCGACACCCCGTACGGCCCGTGGGGCGGCCTCGGGATCATGACCCTGTGGGCGCTCGCCGCAGTACTCGGGGGCTACGTCGTCCTCAGGAAGAAGGACGCCTGACCCCGCGCCCCCCGCTGAAGTACTACGGGTGATGCCCGGGTCGGTCTCAGGGGCGGCTCAGGGATCCGGCCGGGGACGGAACCACAGGAACCTCGTTATCCTCTTAACCCTTACGCGGGCGAAAGTCGTCCCGGCCTGGTAAGGGGCAGCAAGATGATCGAGGCAGTCGGCCTGACCAAGCGCTACGGCGCCAAGACCGCCGTCGAGCAGCTGTCCTTCCAGGTCAAGCCGGGTCACGTCACCGGATTCCTGGGACCCAACGGCTCCGGCAAGTCGACCACCATGCGCATGATCGTCGGCCTCGACCGGCCCACGTCCGGTCATGTCACGATCAACGGCCGGCCCTTCCGGGACCTGCCGAACGCCCAGCGGCACGTAGGGGCCCTGCTCGATGCCAAGGCCGTCCACGGCGGCCGGCGGGCCCGCGCCCACCTGCTGTCCATCGCCCAGCTCTCCGGGATCCCGGAGAAGCGGGTGGACGAGGTGCTGGCCGTGGTCGGCCTCCAGGACGCCGCCCGGCAGCGTACGAAGGGCTTCTCGCTCGGCATGGGCCAGCGGCTCGGCATCGCCACCGCCCTGCTCGGCGACCCGCAGGTGCTCCTGTTCGACGAGCCGGTCAACGGTCTCGACCCCGAGGGCATCCTCTGGGTCCGCAATCTCATGCGCCGCCTCGCCGCCGAGGGCCGCACCGTCTTCGTCTCCTCGCACCTGATGAGTGAGATGGCGCTGACCGCCGACCACCTGATCGTGATCGGCCGGGGCCGGCTGCTGGCCGATATGGGCACCCAGGAGTTCATCGCGCACAACTCGGCCGGATTCGCTCGGGTGCGCGCGGCCGACACTGATCCTGATGGCCGGGACGCGCTGGGTAAGGCCCTCGCCGAGGCGGGTGGCCGGGTCCTCCAGGAGCCCGGCGGAGCACTGCGCGTGACCGGCCTGGAGCTGCCGCGGATCTCCGATCTCGCGCACGGGGCCGGCGTACGGCTGTGGGAGCTGTCTCCGCACCGGGCCTCGCTGGAGGAGGCGTACATGCGGATGACCCAGTCCGCCGTCGAGTACACCTCCACCGACGACCCGCGGGCCGAGCTGTGGGAGCCGGAGCCGCTCTCCCTCCCGGCCTGGGAGGAGGAGTCGGAGGCGGCGGCCCCCGAGGTCCCGCAGACCGGCTTCTACGCGCCCCCGCCGCCGGGGGCGGGCGGGCAGCCCTTCCTGATGCCCAGCAAGCCGGGCGAGCTCGCGAGCGCCGCCAGGAACACCCCGCACACCCCCGAGGACACCCGATGACCGCGACGACCACGACGGTGGAGCAGCCCGGGAACTACAGCTCCCCCCTCGCCACGCCGCGGCCGCACCTGGGGCACGCCATGGCCTCGGAGTGGACCAAGCTGGTCTCGCTGCGCTCCACCCTGTGGACGCTGGGCTCGCTCGTGCTGACCGTGGTCGGCATCGGCCTGATCGTCGTCTCGCAGACCGCGGACGGGGACTACTCGCAGATCAACTTCACCACGCCCGCGCTCGTCGGCCTGATGGTCGGCCAGCTCGCGGTGATGGTTCTCGGCGTCCTGACCATCACTTCGGAGCACGGCACCGGGCTGGTGCGGACCACGTTCACGGCCGCCCCGGACCGGTACCGGGTGCTCACCGCGAAGTACCTCGTCTTCAGCATGGCGGCCTTCGCCACCACCACGCTGTCGGTCTTCGTGGTCGGGATCACCGCGGCCGTCGTGCGCGGCGGCTCCGCGTCCGGCCCGCACGCGGCCGGCGAGTGGTTCGGAGCGCTGGCCGGCTGCGGCTACGTCACGCTGCTCGGCGTGCTCGCGCTCGCCATCGGCTCCCTGGTGCGGCACTCCGCCGGTGGGATCGCCGTCATGCTGGGCGTGGTCACGCTGCCGCCGGTGATCGGGGCCATGCTCAGCATGTGGGAGGCCGTCGCGGCCGCCGGTGAGCTCATCCTGCGCCACAACGTGCCGGTGGCGCTGATGACGCTGTTCGGTCTGCCGCAGGGCGGCGACGTGGGCCCCGAGCCGAGCACCCTCTCGCAGCTGATGCTCATCGTGCTGGTCACGGGCGGCGCGGTGGCCGCCTCGTACGTGATCGTCGGCCGCCGGGACGTCTAGGCCGTCTCTTTCGGATCTTGTCGGCCGAGCCCGCGTTGCCCGGTGCCGTGCATCGCAAGGCGGAGGAGCTCCCTCGTACTGGACGTACTCGGGAGCCCCGACAACACAGCGAGGTGCGGCACCGGGCAGCGCGGGCCTGGGGGCACCTCCCAGCGGTAGCTGGGGGAGCAGGATCCGAAAGAGACGGCCTAGGCCGGGGCCTTCGCCCGGTCAGTACCGGGGAGCGTTGCGGGACCGCTGCACCTTCGTGGTGCGGCGGTCCTTCGCGTTCCAGCAGGCCTTGTGCCAGTGGCGGCGGTCGTCCACGCCGCCGTACTCGGGCCAGGCCACCAGGTGCGGGGTCCCGGAGGGGATCTCCTGGTCGCAGCCGGGGCAGCGGTAGCGCTTGCCCGCAGCGCTCGCGCCGGCCACGTGCCGGACCTTCCAGTCCTCGCCCTGGTACTCCTCCGTGCGCTCCAGCCCGTAGCGGTCGAGGCCGGTGCCGGGGCGTTCTTCCGGAGTCTCGCCGCCCCTGGGGCGGTTGTTGCGCGGTGACACGTATACCTCACGGATGGGCGGACGGCAGTGACTTTCTCCCAGACTACGCGCAGCGAGGCCGGGTACCCGCAGGGTGGCTGATGAAGGCCGGCGCGCGAAGAGGAATGGCCCGACAATCCCAATAACTTTCGTGTCAGCCCGTGCCTTTGGCACGTGTCAGACGTTGTTGCCATAGGAAGAACCGGTCCACCTGGGGGAGGCCGCGTCAGCCGCGAGGAGGCTAAAGGCGATGCGCGTAGGAGCGTTTGTACTGGCGGCCCAGTTCCCGGGCCAGGGACAGGGAGAGGCACTGCACCGGGCGGTGCGGACCGCCGAGGTGGCCGAGGAGGCCGGGCTCGACTCGGTCTGGCTCGCCGAGCACCACTTCGTGCCGTACGGGGTCTGCCCCTCGGCGGTGACCCTGGCGGCCCTGATGCTGGGCAGGACCCGGCGGCTGCGGGTGGGGACGGCGGTGAGCGTGCTGCCGAGCACGCACCCGGTGGCGCTCGGGGAACAGGCGGCCCTGCTGCACGTGACCTCGGGCGGCCGGTTCACCCTCGGCGTGGGCCGCGGCGGGCCGTGGGTCGACCTGGAGGTGTTCGGGGGAGGCCTGGACAGTTACGAGAACGGCTTCCCGGAGGCCCTGGACCTGCTGCGGCGGTGGCTGACCGAGGCGCGGGTGGGGGCCGCCGGCGAGCGGTACGGATTCCGCGAGGTGGCCGTCGTACCGCGGCCCTCGGAGGCCCTGGACGGGGACGTGGCCGGGCCCGAGGTCATCGTGGCCTGCACCTCGGCCGCGTCGGTACGGATGGCCGCGGAGCGGGGGCTGCCGATGCTGCTCGGGATGCACTGCGGGGACGAGAGCAAGGCCGAGATGGTCGCGCTGTGGCGCAGCACGGCGCTCGCGGCGGGCCACTCGCGCGAGGTCGTGGCGGGAGCGGGACACGTCTCGGCCGGAGTGTGCCAGATCGCGGACCGTACGGCGGACGCGCGAGAGACCCTGCTGAAGGCGATGCCGGGCTGGCTCAAGCAGGGCCTCGACGCGCATGTGACGGTGGACGGCCGCGTGCGCGCGATGCGGGATCCGGTCGCCTATACGGAACTGCTGTGCGACCTGCACCCGGTGGGCACCCCTGAGGTGGCGGCGGACCGGCTGGCGGCCACGTCGGCACGGACGGGCATCACGCGCTTCGCCCTCCTGACGGAGGGCAGCGGCGATCTCGCCGCGACGGAGGAGAACGTCCGACGACTCGGCGCCGAAGTCCTTCCCCGCCTCGGCTGAGACCTGCCGGTCCTGCCCGGGCCGTTTCCCGCGGATCACGCCCGTGCGGCACGATCCGCAGGAGACGGCCCAGGTTCTGTCGTCAAAGCAGCGCCGCCCGGGCCCGCGACGTCCGGTGCCGGGCGTCGCGGGTCCGGGGGCACACCACCCGGCGGTGGCCGGGGGGAGGAACTCTGACGACAGGACCTAGCAGTCGCGCAGCTCCGGCGACTGGTTGAGCAGCTGACCACGTATCGAAGTGAACTTGGCCAGCCGGTCGTCCACCGAGGGATCCAGCGGGAAGACCGCCAGCCGGTGGCAGTTCTGGAATGCCAGGCGCACTCCGAAGTGCCGCTGCAGCGCACCGCGTATCGCGTCACTCGCGAGGGCGCGCAGCAGCTGCCCCCGCGCCTGCTCGTCCGGCGGCGGCGTCTGGTTGTCGGCGAACTCTCCGCCGTCCACCTTCAGCTGGGCCACCAGCGAGCTGATCATCTCCCAGGCGTAGGGCAGGGAGGTCCGGACGCAGTCGACGAAGGCGGCTTCGTCGACCTCGCCTCGCTCGGCCTGTTCGAGTAGGGCCGGTGAGACGTCGAGCGACATGGGTTCTCCTCTCGCGACCCCGGCTGTTTGGGTTGCCGGAGTCTTACGGGCAGGGAAGGAGGTCGCGACGCAGAGTGCACGCTCGACAACCTCCCGCTCACCACGGTAGGCGTCCCATGGGTGACGCACCAGGAGAATGCGCATACAACGCGCCATCGGCGAACGGGGCTTTCAGGGGCGAATCGCGTGAAGGCGCATCCGTCGAGTAGCGTTGCCGACCATGCGTCTCGTCATTGCCCGCTGCTCCGTCGACTACGCGGGCCGGCTCACCGCCCATCTGCCCTCGGCACCCCGTCTGATCCTCGTGAAGGCCGACGGCAGTGTCTCGATCCACGCGGACGACCGAGCGTACAAACCGCTCAACTGGATGTCGCCGCCGTGCACCCTCAAGGAGGGGAGCGGGGACGAGGCCAACGTGTGGACGGTCATCAACAAGGCGGGCGAGAAGCTCATCATCACCATGGAGGAAGTCCTGCACGACTCCTCCCACGAGCTGGGCACGGACCCGGGGCTCATCAAGGACGGCGTCGAGGCACACCTGCAGGAACTGCTGGCGGACCGCATCGAAACGCTGGGCGAGGGCTACACGCTGATCCGGCGCGAGTACATGACGGCGATCGGCCCGGTCGACATCCTGTGCCGGGACTCCTCCGGTGCGACGGTGGCCGTGGAGATCAAGCGCCGCGGCGAGATCGACGGTGTCGAGCAGCTGACCCGCTACCTCGAACTCCTCAACCGCGACCCGCACCTGGCCCCGGTCCGCGGCATCTTCGCGGCCCAGGAGATCAAGCCGCAGGCGAAGGTCCTGGCGACGGACCGCGGGATGGACTGCGTGGTGCTGGACTACAACGCGCTGCGCGGCATCGAGGACGACAAGCTCCGCCTGTTCTGATCCTCCGGTCCTTCTGTTCTTCCGGTCCATCGGCGCTCGTGGTCAACGGCGCCTCCGGGCAACGGCTCCGCCCCCAGGGACGGAGCCGTTCTTCGTTCAGCGGCCGGTGACCGGTGAGGTGGCCGTGGCCGTGACCGCCTGGGTGGCCGTCGGCGACGGTACGGCGGTCTCCGTCGGGGTGGGAGAGGGGTTCGCGCTCGTCGGCGGGGGCGAGACGGGCGACGGCGGCGTGGAGCCGGGCGTGGTCGCGGACGGACGGCGCGACGGGGTCCGGACGGGCGTGCGGCCCGGGGCCGGGGCGACGCTCTGGCCGGGAACCGCGGCCTGCGACGGCGGCGCCGATACGGGCGGCTCCGGTGCAGGATCGTTCCCGCTGGTGCTCGGGGCCGTCATGGGCACCGTGGCCGTCGGAGTGGAGGACACCGCCGGTCCCTGCGCCGGCGGCGAGGTGTCGGAGGAACTGACCGCCAGGCTCACGACCGTGCCCAGGGCCACCACCGTCAGCGCGCCCGCGCCGGCCAGCAGCACCCGCCGGCGGCGGCTGGGGACCGGGGCCTGCGCGGCGGCCGGCCGGGGGGCGGCGGGCGCGGCGGGCTTCGGATCCAGCGGGAAGGCGTCCTCGAAGACCTCGGACAGCGTGGTGGGGGTCTGCGAGCGGGCGGTCACCGGCACGACCGGAGTCATACGGGTCACCGCCTCGGCGGAAACCCGGCCCACCGGAGACGCAGCGGTCGCCGGTCCGACGGCAGCGACCGGGGCCACGCGGGCCGTGGGCGCCTCGGAGGCCGCCCGGGCGGCCGGATCGGCCTTGGTGGCCTTGGTGGCCTTGGTGGTCGAAACGGCCGGGGCAGCCGGGGTGGCCGCCGTCACGGCCTCCGAGGCGGCCGCCAGGGCGGCCGGTGCCTCCAGCCGCAGCGGCGGCGACGCCGCGCCCGCGGTCTCCCGGTCGACGACCAGGGCCAGTGCCCGCCGGCCGGCGACCGTGCCCCGCTTGTCCGCCAGCGCGCCCCGCAGCCCGATCGAGGTCTCCAGCTCGGCCCGCGCGCGGTCCAGGCGCTCCTCGCACAGGGCCAGCACGCCGAGTTCGTGGTGGAAGTACGCCTGCTCGGCGACCTCTCCGGCCTTGCGCGCGGCCTCCGCCCCCGAGCGCAGCACCCGCTCCCAGGCCTCCCAGTGCAGCGAGGCGGCGAACGCCGGGGCCGCGGTCCGCGCCAGCAGCACCGCCGCGACCACGTCCGCACCGGCCAGCGCCGCGAGCACCGCGTCCGCCTCCGCCGCGACCCGCTCCGGGACCACCGAGGCGTGCCCGGTCCACCAGGCGTAGTGCCGTGCGGCCGTACGGGCCTCCTCGGACGCGGTGTCCCCGTACCCGACCTCCTCCAGCTGGCGCGCGACGCCGGGGGCGAGCCGGTAGCGCGTTCCGACGGGCGTCAGCAGCCCGCAGGCGAGCAGTTCCGCCACGGCCGTGTCGGCGTGGGTGTCCCCCACCAGTGCCGGCAGGTGCGCGTGGTGCGGCAGTTCCCCGCCCAGCGCGCACGCGATCCGCAGGGCGGCGCGCGCGGACTCGCTGACCCGCGAGGCCAGCAGCTCGGCCGGGGCCGCGGCCTCGGCCAGCGTCGGCAGCGGCACGTGCACGGCGTCGCGCGGGCGCTCCTCGAAGACGCCGGGCTCCTCCTCCTCGTCGTCCTCGTCGCTGTGGTTGAGCTCGTCCCGCTGGCGCAGCAGCGCGGCGGCCTGGACGAAGCGAAGCGGAAGCCCTTCGGAGGCGAAGCGCAGGTCGCCCGCCCAGGCGGTCTCCTCGTCCGTCAGCGGACGTCCGAGGCCCGCCTCCAGGAGCTGCACGCAGTCGGCCTTGCCGAGCCCGCCGAGGAAGACCTCCTCGATGTGCGAGTCGTCGGAGGGGGCCCGGGTGTCGGGGGTCGCGGCCAGCAGGTAGGCGCATTCGGGGGTGGCGCGCAGCAGCTCGTCGAGGGCGGGCCCGCCCATCTCCAGGTCGTCCAGCAGGACGACGGCGCCTATCTCCCGTACGCGGGCCAGGAGTTCGGCCCGTGCGGGCCGCTCCCGCACGGCCTCGTACACGGTGGCATAGAGCGTGTGGAGCAGTTCCCCGGGCTGCTGGTGCCCGTGGCCGGAGAGCCGTACGACGCCGTCGGGTGCGAGACCCTCGCACCGGTCGGCGACCGCGTCGAGCAGGGCGCTGCGGCCGGATCCGGAGGGCCCGGTCAGCCGTACGGAACGGCCGCGGCCCAGCAGCCGCACCAGCCGCTCCCGCTCCTCCTCGCGCTCCAGCAGGGGCCGGGCGGGGACGGCGGGGCCCGGCAGTACGGGAGGTCGTGCGGCGGCGGCTCGGACCGCGCGGGCGGCCGCGTCACGCTTGGCGGGGCGGCCCGGCCGTCCGGTGCCGGGGCGCAGCGGTTCGATCTCGCTGCCGTCGACCGGGTTGACGGTGAGGGTGAACTCGCCCGTGGTCAGGCTGACCACCCGTGCGGGCCCGGCCGCGGCGGGCGCGGCCGGTGTGGTGGCCGCGGCCGGCGCCGCGGGCGCGGAGTCGCCCTTGGGCTGCTCGTGCTGCTCGCTCTGCCCCTGTGTACGGTCCATGACCCAGTCCCCCGATCGCGGGCCGCGCGCCTCGCCGTCGTACCGCCCGGCCTGAGCGCACCCGCTGTCGCTACTGGTCCGGTTTCCGCCCGAACCCTAGACCGTGCCCGGTCGTGCGGGAAACCGCAGGGAGGGGATCACCACCGGACCGTTACGTTTCCGCAGGAAATGCAAAGGTCAGCGGGCTGCCGGTCAGACGCGGGGCAGGGACTCGGCTTCGAGGCCGCCCTCGATCGCGAGGATCCGGTGCAGCCTGGTCGCCACGAGGAGCCGCTGCATCTGCGGCGGCACCCCGCGCAGGACCAGGCGCCGGCCGGTCCGGCCGGCCCGGCGGTGCGCGCCCATGATCACGCCGAGGCCGGTGGCGTCCCAGGAGTCGAGCCCGGTGAGGTCGAGGACGAGATCGCCCTGGCCGTCGTCGAGGGCGGTGTGGAGGACCGTACGGGCGTCCGCCGCGCTGCGCACGTCGAGGCGGCCCCCGACAGCGAGTTCGGCGTGGTCGCCCCTGATGTGCATGTGTACTCCCGGCAGTACTGCGTACGTATGGGTCCGACTGGTCCGTGGTCGGCAACTCTCACTGCAACTGACTGCCGCACGGGCAGGGAAGTTGCCGACCGTGAGCGAACCGATACCTAATTCACCCTGAGGGGTGAAGGCATTCGAACGGTGGTGCTCCGTGGCGGGGCCAGACCTCAGTGCTTGTAGAAGCCCTGGCCGCTCTTGCGGCCGATGTCCCCGGCGTCCACCATCCGGCGCATGAGCTCCGGCGGGGCGAACTTCTCGTCCTGGGACTCGGTGTAGATGTTGCTGGTGGCGTGCAGCAGGATGTCGACGCCGGTGAGGTCGGCGGTGGCCAGCGGGCCCATCGCGTGTCCGAAGCCGAGCTTGCAGGCGATGTCGATGTCCTCGGCGGAGGCCACGCCCGACTCGTACAGCTTCGCGGCCTCGACGACCAGCGCGGAGATCAGACGGGTCGTCACGAAGCCGGCCACGTCGCGGTTGACGACGATGCAGGTCTTGCCGACGGACTCGGCGAAGGCCCGGGTGGTGGCGAGGGTTTCGTCGCTCGTCTTGTAGCCGCGTACGAGCTCGCACAGCTGCATCATCGGGACGGGCGAGAAGAAGTGCGCGCCGACGACCCGCTCCGGACGCTCCGTCACGGCAGCGATCTTCGTGATCGGGATGGCGGAGGTGTTGGAGGCGAGGATCGTGTCCTCACGGACGATCTTGTCCAGGGCGCGGAAGATCTCGTGCTTGATCTCGATCTTCTCGAAGGCCGCCTCCACCACGATGTCGACGTCGGAGACCGCGTCGAGGTCCGTGGTGGTGGTGATGCGCGCGAGCGCGGCCTCGGCGTCCTCGGCCGTCAGCTTGCCCTTGGAGACGAACTTGTCGTAGGAGGCCTTGATTCCGTCCGTGCCGCGGGTCAGCGCGGCATCGGTGACATCGCGGAGTACGACGTCCCAACCCGCCTGAGCGGAGACCTGCGCGATGCCGGAACCCATGAGTCCGGCACCGATGACGGCGAGCTTCCCAGCCACTACACACCCCTCGTTTCCATACGCCACAGTCACGTAGCCACTCCGGCGGAGACTAGCGCCCGGGCGGTGCGGTGTGACCGCGAAGTAACACGCGTCACGTCTCAGATGACGGACATCACACCGGTACGGCCCAGCACCCCTGCCCCGGCGTCCAGTTCATCCGCCGTCGTCCCCGGCGTGCTTCTCGGCCAGTGCGCGCAGCCGCCTCAGCTCCCTGCGCGCGGCGCCGAGGTGACCGATCTCGACGGCCATGGCGGCGCGGCCCGCGAGGTAGTGCGCGTCGGCCCTGGCCTGCGCGTCCGCCTGCGGGCACGCACAGATCCTCCGCTGCAGGAAGCGGAGCTGCCAGAGGATGTCGCGCGCCGTGGGGAGGTACGTCGGCACGGGCCCGCGCTCCTCGCGCAGCATGTCCTTCGCGTAGTCCCACACCTGCGCGTCGTGCTCGGCGGCGCCCGGTTCGCCCGGATGGTGCGGATGCCCCGCCCAGCGGGCGGCGTGCTCGCGCAGGTCGTCGAGGCGCTCGAGGGCGTCCCCCAGGCGTCCGGCGGCCACGGCCGCACGCCCGGCCCCGGCGCACTCGGCCGGTGCGGCGAGGCGGTCCGGGCCCGGTTCGCGCCGCGTCGCGAGGAAACCCGCCAGGAGGTCGATCTGCTGGGCGGCCTCGGCGAGCCGCCAGATGTAGTACGCGTCGGCCACGTGGCCACTCCCCCGTTCCCGGGGCTCCTGCGGCCCCCTCGGACCGTACGCGCGAAGCGGCGACCTCGCCCGGAATTTCCCCGGCGGGCCCGTCTACCCTGGCCGCATGGTGAACCTCACGCGCATCTACACCCGTACCGGCGACAAGGGCACGACCGCCCTGGGCGACATGAGCCGCACGGCCAAGACCGACCTGCGGATCTCCGCGTACGCCGACGCCAACGAGGCGAACGCGGCCATCGGGACGGCGATCGCGCTCGGCGGACTGCCGGCGGAGGTCGTGAAGGTCCTGGTTCGTGTGCAGAACGACCTGTTCGACGTAGGAGCCGACCTGTGCACCCCGGTGGTCGCGGACCCGGAGTACCCGCCGCTGCGCGTGGAGCAGTTCTACGTGGACAAGCTGGAGGCGGACTGCGACCACTTCCTGGAGCAGGTGGAGAAGCTGCGCAGCTTCATCCTCCCCGGCGGTACCCCCGGCGCCGCCCTGCTGCACCAGGCCTGCACCGTGGTCCGGCGCGCCGAGCGTTCGACGTGGGCGGCCCTGGAGGTGCACGGCGAGGTGATGAACCCGCTGACCGCCACCTACCTGAACCGCCTGTCCGACCTCCTGTTCATTCTGGCCAGGGTGGCCAACAAGGAGGTCGGGGACGTGCTGTGGGTGCCGGGCGGCGAGCGCTGACGGGACGACCCGGGTCAGCGCTCGGACCGGACGCAAGAAGGGTCCTCGGCGGCGGCCGCCGGGGCCTTGCCCGGCCAGATCGTGTACGCCGCGGCGACCAGGGCGTGGATGCCGACCACGCGCAGGGCGCCGAACTGCCAGGCCTGGAGGGAGCTGACGTCGCCCGCGTCGCCGACGTACCAGATCGCCACCTGCAGCAGGGCCAGGGCGACGGCGGCGGCGATCACCGTACGGACCCAGAGCTTCCACTCGTGCAGGGACCGCGCCCTTCCGTACCCGGCGCCCGCCGGCTTCGGTCCTCCGGCCAGCCGGTACGCGGCGTGCCCGTCGAGCCACTTGACCGTGTAGTGGCCGAAAGCCACGGTGTAGCCGATGTAGAGCGCGGCCAGTCCGTGCTTCCAGTCCGGCTCGGCGCCGTTCTTGAGGTCGAGCGTGGTGACCACCAGCAGGACGAGCTCCATCAGGGGCTCGCAGAGCAGGACCGCCGCCCCCAGCCTGGGCATCTTCGCCAGGTAGCGCAGGGCCAGTCCGGCCGCCAGCAATACCCAGAAGCCGATCTCACAGGCGATGATCAGCGCGACGATCATGGGACTCTCCGTCCGCTCGGTTTCCTCGTTCCCTTCAAGGCTCCCGTCCGGCCGGGCCCGTTGCGTCGTCACCAGTGACCATGTCGGCATGCATCGTTCGATGTACCCGGACCTCGGTCTCTCCGCCGAGGTGCAGGAGCCGCGCACCCTGTTGGATGGGACCGTGACCACGAAGATCCACGACCTGCGTCCGCACCGGGACGACGTCCTCCTCGCGGCGGTCAGCACGGCCGCGGGCCTGGCGTTCTGGTCGCTCGGCGTCTACAGCAGCCCCAGCCGGAACTCTCTGCCGGCCTGGGCGGCCCTGGTGCCGCTGGTGGTCCTCGGCTCGATGGAGCTGCTGCGCCGCACCAGGCCCCGGGTGACCCTCGTCGTCGGCACCCTCGGGGTGATCGCCGACCAGTTCACGGTCGGCTGCCTCGCCACCGTCGTCATCTTCACCGATCTGATGTACGCCGCCGTGGTCTACGGAAAACCGGCCATGGCCCGGCGCCTCCCGGTCAGCACCGGCCTGATCACGATCGTGATCACCATCGCCTCGCTGGCCTGGCTGCGCTCCCCGCAGGCCCTGCTGATCGGCGCGATCACCGGCATCGTCAGCTTCGCCCCGGCCCTGACCGGCGCCACCCTGCGCAATCACCGCGAGGCCGCCGAGGCGGCCCGGCTGCGGGCGGAGCAGACCGCGCTGCTGGCCGAGATGGACCGCAGCCAGGCGGTGGCGGCCGAGCGTGCCCGGATGGCCCGGGAGCTGCACGACATGGTGGCCAACCACCTCTCCGCCATCGCCATCCACTCCACCGCCGCGCTGTCCATCGACACGGCGGCGACCAGCCGCGACGCGCTCGGGGTGATCCGTGAGAACAGCGTGCAGGGGCTGGCCGAAATGCGCCGTCTGATCGGGCTGCTCCGGGATGCGGGGGGCGACCGGCAACCGGTCGCCGTGCCCTCACTGGACGGCCTGGACGCCCTGATCGGACAGGCCCGGACCAACGGCTCGGCGAGCGGGCTGGCCTTCGTACTCCACGACGAGCGGCCGCCCGGGGAACCGGCGGCGGCCCCGGTGGAGCTGGCCGCCTACCGGATCGTCCAGGAGTCGCTGACCAACGCCCTCAAGCACGCCGCTCCGGGCACGGTCACGGTCCGCGTGGAGCACACCGGCGGACTGCTGACGGTGGCGGTGGACTCCCCCTACGGCGACCGGCCGGGCCCGCGAGCCCCGGGCTCCGGGGCCGGGCTGATCGGCATGCGGGAACGGACGGAACTGCTGGGCGGGGAGTTCACGGCGGGCCGCTGCGATGCGGTGTGGCAGGTACGGGCGACACTGCCCGCGGAGGAGAAGGCGGTGGAGGCATGACCATTCGGGTGGTGGTGGCGGAGGATCAGGGCGCGGTGCGCGCCGGGCTGGTGCTCATCCTGCGCAGCGCGGGCGACATCGAGGTGGTGGGCGAGGCGGCCGACGGGGAGGAGGCGGTGCGCCTGGCCCGGGAGCTGCGGCCGGATCTCGTCCTCATGGACGTGCAGATGCCCAGGCTGGACGGGGTCTCGGCGACCCGACAGGTGGTCGCGGAGGGCCTGGCCGATGTCCTGGTGCTGACCACCTTCGACCTCGACGAGTACGTCTTCGGGGCGCTGCGGGCGGGGGCGTCGGGCTTCCTGCTGAAGAACGCGGACGCGGCGGAGCTCATCGAGGCGGTACGCACCGTCGCGCGCGGCGAGGGCCTGATCTCCCCGGCGGTGACCAGACGGCTGATCGCGGAGTTCGCGGCTCCCCGTCCGGCGCGGCCCGCTCCGGCGCCCGAGCGGGCCGCGGCGGTGGCCTCCCTCACCCGGCGGGAGCGGGAGGTGCTGAGCGCTCTGGGCGAGGGGCTGTCGAACGCGGAGATCGCGGCGCGGCTGGAGATGGCGGAGGCGACGGCCAAGACGCACGTCAGCAGGCTGCTCGGCAAGCTGGAGCTGCGCAGTCGCCTCCAAGCGGCTGTACTGGCGCAGGAGTTGGGGATATAGGCACGAAGTCGCCCACCGGTCTGGACCTCTTGACGGTTGGTCCAGACCTTTCTACGCTCGCCGCAACACTGTGGTGAGCGTGCCATGACAAAGCGTGCTCACGGGCGGCGCAGGTCCCACCCCCATGTCGCAGCCGGCCCCACGGCCGCGACGGACCTACGGAGGATCCTTGAGCACAGCATCCCCACCCCGCACCAGGCGCACCCGGTTCTTCAGTCGAGTCGCGGCGATCGTGGCCGTGCTCGCCCTCCCCGTCACCGGCCTGGTCGCACTCGCCGGCCCGGCCCAGGCGGCCGCCTCCGCGACGGCGACGTACACCAAGGTCTCCGACTGGGGCTCCGGCTTCGAGGGCAAGTGGGTGGTGAAGAACACCGGCACCACCACCCTCAGCAGCTGGACCGTGGAGTGGGACTACCCGGCGGGCACCTCGGTGACCTCCGCCTGGGACGCCACCGTCACGAGCTCGGGCACCCACTGGACCGCGAAGAACCTGGGCTGGAACGGCACCCTCGCCCCCGGGGCCACCGCCAGCTTCGGCTTCAACGGCGCCGGCTCCGGCGCCCCGAGCGGCTGCAGGATCAACGGAGCCTCCTGCGACGGCGGCACCCAGCCCGGTGACACTCCCCCCACGGCTCCCGGCGCCCCCGCCGCGAGCAACGTCGCCGACACCTCGCTGACCCTGACCTGGACCCCGGCCACGGACGACAAGGGCGTCAAGAACTACGACGTCTACCGGGGCTCCGCCAGGATCGCCACCGTCACCGGGACGAGCTACGCGGACTCGGGCCTGACCAAGGGCACGACGTACACCTACAGCGTCACCGCCCGCGACACCATCGACCAGACCGGTCCCTCCTCCGGCTCCACCACGGTCACGACGACCGGAGGGGTCATTCCCCCGGACCCGAGCGGCAAGGTCAAGCTCGGCTACTTCACCAACTGGGGCGTCTACGGCCGCAACTACCACGTGAAGAACCTGGTCACCTCCGGCACCGCGGGCAAGATCACCCACATCAACTACGCCTTCGGCAACGTCCAGAACGGCCAGTGCACCATCGGTGACGCCTACGCCGACTACGACAAGGCCTACACCGCCGACCAGAGCGTCGACGGCGTCGCCGACACCTGGGACCAGCCCCTGCGCGGCAACTTCAACCAGCTGCGCAAGCTGAAGAAGGCCTACCCGAACATCAAGGTCCTGTGGTCCTTCGGCGGCTGGACCTGGTCCGGCGGGTTCCCGCAAGCCGCCGCCAACCCGACCGCCTTCGCCCAGTCCTGCTACAACCTGGTCGAGGACCCGCGCTGGGCCGACGTCTTCGACGGCATCGACCTGGACTGGGAGTACCCGAACGCCTGCGGCCTGTCCTGCGACACCAGCGGAGCGGCCGCCTTCAAGAACCTGATGCAGGCGACCCGGGCCAAGTTCGGCGCGAACAACCTGGTCACCGCGGCCATCACCGCCGACGCCTCCAGCGGCGGCAAGATCGACGCGGCCGACTACGGCGGCGCCGCGCAGTACGTCGACTTCTACAACGTCATGACGTACGACTTCTTCGGTGCCTGGGCGGCGCAGGGGCCGACGGCCCCGCACTCCCCGCTCACCTCGTACGCGGGCATCCCGCAGGCCGGCTTCAACTCGGCCGACGCCATCGCCAAGCTCAAGGCCAAGGGCGTCGCAGGCTCCAAGCTGAACCTCGGCATCGGCTTCTACGGCCGCGGCTGGACCGGAGTCACCCAGGCGGCCCCCGGCGGCACCGCCACCGGGCCCGCGCCCGGCACGTACGAGCAGGGCATCGAGGACTACAAGGTGCTCAAGAACAGCTGCCCGGCCACCGGCACCGTCGCCGGCACGGCCTACGCCAAGTGCGGCAGCAACTGGTGGAGCTACGACACCCCCGCCACGATCGCCGGGAAGATGACCTGGGCCAAGCAGCAGGGCCTGCGGGGAGCCTTCTACTGGGAGTTCAGCGGCGACACCACGAACGGTGAGCTCGCGAACGCGGTCCACACCGGGCTGCAGTAAGGACCGAAGCCGGGGAGACGGGTCCGCCCCCGTCTCCCCGGCTTCTTCACGTCCGGCGTGCGTGCGGCCCGATCAGGCCACATTCACCCTCTGGCCGGGAGGCGCCGCCTCCAGCCAGGCCAGGAAACCGGTCAGCGCGTCTTCGCTCATCGCCAGCTCCAGGCGGGTCCCCCGGTGGAGACAGCCGAGCACGACGGCGTCGGAGAGCAGCGCCAGCTCCTCCTCGCCCTCCGGGGCGCGGCGGGCGACGACCTCGATGGAGGACCGCTCCAGCAGCCGGCGCGGGCGCGGGGAGTACGAGAACACCCGGAACCACTCGATCCGGTCACCGCTGTAGCGCGCGACCCCGTACACCCAGCCCTTGCCGGAGATGTCGGGCTCGTCGGACACACCCCACCGCATGCTGCAGTCGAAGGTTCCGCCGGACCGCTGGATGAGTCTGCGGCGCAGCCCGAAGACAAACAGCCCGATCACCACCAGGGTTACGACCAGGCCGCTCACAAGCAGAGCGAGGAGCATCTTCACCGACCTCCTCGCACATCGAATACGCATGAGAACTGGGGGCCCCTCCCAGACGGAGTCCGGGGGAGGACCTGCATCGCCTCAGCCGCGACCCGGTCTGGAAAATTCCAGCACGGACCGCGGCTGAGGTCTGCTGCGTCCCGGCGGTCGCCCACCGGGACTCAAGCGATCAAACTCCGACGGGCGTTCAGCCCGTTACGGCGCGCAGCCGGACATCAGCGCGACGCTCGGCGGCCGCATCGGCCTCCGCCTTCGCGCGCTCCAGTGCCCGCTCCGCACGCTGGACGTCAATCTCGTCCGCGAGCTCGGCGATCTCGGCCAGCAGGGACAGCTTGTTGTCCGCGAACGAGATGAAACCGCCGTGCACCGCGGCGACGACAGTGTTGCCCTCGCTGGTGCGGATGGTCACCGGGCCCGATTCCAGCACACCGAGAAGCGGCTGGTGACCGGGCATGACGCCGATGTCGCCGGACGTGGTGCGGGCGACAACAAGGGTGGCCTCGCCGGACCAGACATTGCGGTCCGCCGCGACCAGCTCGACGTGCAGCTCAGCAGCCAAGGTGGCTCCTCGGGTCACCACCCGGCGGGTCGGCCGGGTGTTGGGTCAAATTCTAATGGGCGTGGGGAGAGGGACGGGACACACCCGCCCCTCTCCATGAAACCTGTGACACCGGATGCGCT
Source organism: Streptomyces sp. NBC_00029 (assembly GCF_045160505.1). Lineage (NCBI taxonomy): Bacteria > Bacillati > Actinomycetota > Actinomycetes > Kitasatosporales > Streptomycetaceae > Streptomyces > Streptomyces sp. NBC_00029. Next base: position 6,050,028 of record NZ_CP108292.1, on the reverse strand, counting down.
CCGTGAGGAGCGCGCCGGATCAGGAGACGCCCAGCTCCTTGGCGTTGGCCTTCAGGTCCTCGATGCCACCGCACAGGAAGAACGCCTGCTCGGGGAAGTGGTCGTAGTCACCGTCGCAGATCGCGTTGAACGCGGTGATCGACTCCTCGAGCGGAACGTCCGAACCGTCCACGCCGGTGAACTGCTTCGCCACGTGGGTGTTCTGCGACAGGAAGCGCTCGACGCGACGGGCACGGTGGACAACGAGCTTGTCCTCCTCGCCCAGCTCGTCGATACCGAGGATCGCGATGATGTCCTGGAGGTCCTTGTACTTCTGCAGGATCCCCTTGACGCGCATCGCCGTGGCGTAGTGGTCCGCCGCGATGTACCGCGGGTCGAGGATGCGGGACGTCGAGTCCAGCGGGTCCACGGCCGGGTAGATGCCCTTCTCGGAGATCGGACGGGAAAGAACCGTCGTCGCGTCGAGGTGGGCGAAGGTGGTCGCCGGCGCCGGGTCGGTCAGGTCGTCCGCGGGGACGTAGATCGCCTGCATCGAGGTGATCGAGTGACCACGGGTCGAGGTGATGCGCTCCTGGAGGAGACCCATCTCGTCGGCCAGGTTCGGCTGGTAACCCACCGCGGAGGGCATACGGCCGAGCAGGGTCGACACCTCGGAACCCGCCTGGGTGTACCGGAAGATGTTGTCGATGAAGAAGAGCACGTCCTGCTTCTGCACATCGCGGAAGTACTCCGCCATGGTCAGACCGGCAAGCGCGACGCGCAGACGGGTGCCCGGGGGCTCGTCCATCTGGCCGAAGACGAGCGCCGTCTTGTCGATGACGCCGGAGTCGGCCATCTCCTCGATGAGGTCGTTGCCCTCACGGGTACGCTCACCGACGCCCGCGAACACCGACACACCGTCGTGGTTGTTGGCGACGCGGTAGATCATTTCCTGGATCAGAACGGTCTTGCCGACACCGGCACCACCGAACAGACCGATCTTTCCACCCTTGACGTACGGGGTGAGAAGGTCGATGACCTTGACGCCGGTCTCGAACATCTCGGTCTTCGACTCGAGCTCGTCGAAGCGGGGCGCCTTGCGGTGGATCGGCCAGCGCTCGGTGACGTTGGCGTTCTCCTCCGGGTAGTTCAGCACCTCACCGAGGGTGTTGAACACCTTGCCCTTGGTGAAGTCACCGACGGGGACGGTGATGCCCTCGCCCGTGTCGGTCACCGGGGCCTGGCGGACCAGACCGTCGGTCGGCTGCATCGAGATGGTACGGACGAGGCCGTCACCCAGGTGCTGCGCGACCTCGAGGGTCAGGGTCTTCAGCTCGCCGTCCTGGGCCGGGTCGGCGACCTGGACCTTGAGGGCGTTGTAGATCTCGGGCATGGCGTCGACGGGGAACTCCACGTCGACGACCGGGCCGATGACCCGGGCGACGCGGCCCGTGGCGGCGGCCGTCTCAACAGTGGTCGTCATTACTTGTCACTCCCCGCGGTCGCGTCAGCCATGGCGCTCGCGCCACCGACGATCTCGCTGATTTCCTGGGTGATTTCGGCCTGGCGGGCCGCGTTGGCAAGCCGGGAGAGGCTCTTGATGAGGTCTCCGGCGTTGTCGGTCGCCGACTTCATCGCGCGGCGGCGGGCGGCGTGCTCGGAAGCGGCCGACTGCAGCAGTGCGTTGTAGATACGGCTCTCGACGTAGCGCGGCAGAAGGGCGTCGAGGACGTCCTCCGCCGACGGCTCGAAGTCGAACAGCGGAAGGATCTCGCCCTTCGCGCCGTCCTCCTCCTCTGCCTTGTCGAGGCTGAGCGGCAGCATCCGGCCGTCGACCGCGTTCTGCGTCATCATCGACACGAATTCCGTGTAGACGACGTGCAGCTCGTCGACGCCGCCCTCGGCCGTGTCCAGCTGGATGGCCTCGATCAGCGGTCCGGCGACGCGCTTGGCGTCGGCGTAGGCCGGGCTGTCGGTGAAGCCGGTCCACGAATCCGCGACCTTGCGCTCGCGGAACCCGAAGTAGGCGACACCCTTGCGGCCGACGATGTACGTGTCGACCTCCTTGCCCTCAGCGCGCAGCCGCTCGGTGAGCCGCTCCGCCTGCTTGATGGCGTTCGAGGAGTAGCCGCCGGCCAGACCGCGGTCGCTCGTGATGAGCAGGATCGCGGCACGGGTCGGCTGCTCGACCTCGGTCGTCAGGGCGTGCTTGGTGTTCGAACCGGTCGCCACCGCGGTCACCGCACGGGTGAGCTCGGTCGCGTACGGCATCGACGCCGCCACCTTGCGCTGCGCCTTGACGATGCGCGAGGCGGCGATCATCTCCATCGCCTTGGTGATCTTCTTGGTCGCCGTGATGGCACGGATGCGACGCTTGTAGACCCGGAGCTGCGCTCCCATGAGTCAGGTCCCTTCCGTCGTCACTTGGAGACGTTGACGGCCGGTGCGTCCTCGCCCAGCAGCTTGCCGTCCGAGGTCTCGAACTGCCGCTTGAAGCCGGTGATGGCGTCCGCGATGGAGGACAGGGTGTCGTCCGACATCTTGCTGCCGTCGGCGATGGAGGTGAGGAGGTCCTTGCGCTCGCGGCGCAGGTGCTCCAGCAGCTCCGACTCGAAGCGACGGATGTCGGCGACCGGAACGTCGTCCATCTTGCCGGTGGTGCCGGCCCAGACGGAGACGACCTGCTCCTCGACGGGCATCGGCTGGTACTGGCCCTGCTTCAGCAGCTCGACCAGGCGCTTGCCGCGCTCCAGCGAAGCCTTCGAAGCGGCGTCCAGGTCGGAACCGAAGGCGGCGAACGCCTCCAGCTCACGGTACTGGGCGAGGTCCAGGCGCAGACGGCCGGAAACCTGCTTCATGGCCTTGTGCTGGGCGGAGCCACCGACGCGGGAGACCGAGATACCGACGTTCAGCGCCGGGCGCTGGCCCGCGTTGAACAGGTCGGACTCCAGGAAGCACTGGCCGTCGGTGATGGAGATGACGTTGGTCGGGATGAACGCCGACACGTCGTTCGCCTTGGTCTCGACGATCGGCAGACCGGTCATCGAACCGGCACCCATGTCGTCGGACAGCTTCGCGCAGCGCTCCAGCAGACGGGAGTGCAGGTAGAAGACGTCACCCGGGTAGGCCTCGCGGCCCGGCGGGCGGCGCAGCAGCAGCGACACGGCGCGGTAGGCGTCGGCCTGCTTCGACAGGTCGTCGAAGATGATCAGGACGTGCTTGCCGGCGTACATCCAGTGCTGGCCGATGGCGGAACCGGTGTACGGCGCCAGGTACTTGAAGCCGGCCGGGTCGGACGCCGGGGCGGCGACGATCGTCGTGTACTCGAGCGCACCGGCGTCTTCCAGGGCGCCGCGAACGGACGCGATGGTCGAGCCCTTCTGGCCGATGGCGACGTAGATGCAGCGAACCTGCTTGTTCACGTCGCCCGAGCGCCAGTTGTCGCGCTGGTTGATGATCGTGTCGACGGCCAGAGCGGTCTTACCCGTCTGACGGTCGCCGATGATCAGCTGACGCTGGCCGCGGCCGACGGGGACCATCGCGTCGATGGCCTTGTAGCCGGTCTGCATCGGCTCGTGGACCGACTTGCGGACCATGACGCCGGGGGCCTGCAGCTCGAGGGCGCGTCGGCCTTCGGTCGCGATCTCGCCGAGACCGTCGATCGGGTTGCCGAGCGGGTCGACGACGCGGCCGAGGTAACCCTCGCCGACGCCGACGGAGAGCACCTCACCGGTGCGCTGCACCGGCTGGCCCTCCTCGATACCGCTGAACTCGCCGAGGACGACCGCACCGATCTCGCGCTCCTCGAGGTTGAGGGCGAGACCGAGGGTGCCGTCCTCGAACTTCAGCAGCTCGTTCGCCATGGCGGAGGGCAGACCCTCCACCTTCGCGATGCCGTCGCCGGCAACGCTGACCGTTCCGACCTCCTCGCGCGAGGCCGCGTCCGGCTGGTACGACTGGACAAAGTTCTCCAGTGCGTCCCGGATCTCCTCCGGCCGGATCGTGAGCTCCGCCATCTGGGTTCCCTGCTCTCCTTGTTGGGCCTGAAGCTTCTTAGGGGTCTGGGGGCGACCCCCAGGAATCTTCTGCAAGTTCTGCACGGCCCAACCGGGCCGCTAGGAATGCTTTTGTTCTTTTGGTGGCTGGTCAGCCGGCCATGCGGCGCGACGCCTCGGCGAGGCGGTCCGCGATGGTGCCGTCGATGACCTCGTCGCCGACTCGCACCGAGATCCCGCCGAGGACCTCGGGGTCCACGTCGAGGTTCAGGTGCATCTGGCGGCCGTACAGCTTGGCCAGCACCGCACCGAGACGGGCCTTCTGCACGTCGCTGAGCGGAACCGCGCTGGTCACAGTGGCGACCATGCGGTCACGGCGCTCGGCGGCGAGCTTGGAAAGGGACTCGAGTCCCGCTTCCAGGCTACGTCCACGCGGGTGCGTGACAAGACGGATCACCAGGCGCTCGGTGACGGCGTTCACCTTGCCGCCGAGCAGGCTGCGCAGCAGCTCGCTCTTGGCGGAGGCGGTCGCCGCGCGGTCGGTCAGCGCGGAACGCAGCTCGGTGCTCGAGGAGACGATCCGGCCGAACCGGAACACCTCGTCCTCGACGTTGTCGAGCGCGTCGCCCTGCTGGGCCGCCGTGAGGTCGGCGGTGGCCGCCAGCTCCTCCAGCGAGTCCACCAGGTCGCGGGACTGCGACCAGCGGGACCGGACCATGCCGGACACCAGGTCGACGGTCTCCCCGCCGACCTGTCCGCCGAGCAGCCGACCGGCCAGCTCGGCCTTGGCCTCGCCGGACTGCGCCGGGTCGGTGAGGACCCGACGCAGCGAGACCTCACGGTCGAGCAGCGCAGTGACGGCAGCCAGCTCACCGGCGAGCTTCGCCGCGTCGACGGACGTGTTGTCCGTCAGCGCGTCGAGACGCTCACGCGCGGAGGCCAGCGCCTCGCGGCTCGCTCCGTTCATCGGGCCGCCTCGGCCTTCTCCTCAAGCTCGCTGAGGAAGCGGTCGATGGTGCGGCTCTGCCGGGCGTGGTCCTCAAGGGACTCGCCGACGAGCTTTCCGGCCAGGTCGGTGGCGAGCTTGCCCACGTCCTGACGCAGCGCCTGGGAAGCAGCCTTACGGTCGGCCGCGATCTGGGCGTGGCCGGCAGCGATGATCTCCTCACGCTGCCGCTGGCCCTCTGCGCGCAGTTCTTCCTTGAGCGCAGTGCCCTGCTCCAGCGCTTCCTGGCGCAGGCGCGCGGCCTCGTGCCGGGCTTCGGCGAGCTGGGCCTTGTACTGCTCCAGGACGCTCTGGGCCTCGGTCTGGGCGGATTCCGCCTTCTCGATACCGCCCTCGATGGCCTCGCGGCGCTCTTCCAGAACCTTGTTGATGTTCGGGAGGAGCTTCTTCGCGAGGAAACCGAAGACGATGACGAAGGCGAGCAGACCGATGACGAGCTCGGGGATCGGCGGGACGAGCGGGTTACCCGGCTCCTCGGCCGCGAGAACCAGGAGGTTCACATCAGTGCCTTTCGTCGATTCGGACTAGTCGTGGGGTTCGTCAGCTGTAGACGAACGGCATGACCAGACCGATGAGGGCGAGCGCCTCACAGAAGGCGAAGCCGAGGATCTGGTTGGCGCGGATCAGACCGGCAGCTTCGGGCTGACGGGCGAGCGCCTGGGTGCCGTTACCGAAGATGATGCCGACGCCGACGCCGGGGCCGATGGCCGCGAGGCCGTAGCCCACGGAGCTGAGGGAACCGGTGACGGCAGCAAGGGTCTGGGACATGCCAGTTCTTCCTTCTCTTTCACGGACCGGTGGGGGTTGGCCACCGGACGACTGGGGGGATTGCTTGGAGCGGGTCGCGCTCAGTGGTGCTCGGCGAGCGCGCCCTGCAGGAAGCTGCAAGCCAGGAGCACGAAGACGTAGGCCTGGACAGCCTGGATGAAGAGTTCGAACGCGGTCATCACGATGACCATGACGAACGAGACGCCCGCGTAGGCGATGCCGATCCCGTTCAGCAGGTACCAGCTGGCGATGGTGAACAGCAGCAGCAGGGTGTGGCCGGCGAACATGTTCGCGAACAGTCGGACCGCGTGGGTGAAGGGCCGGACCAGGACGTTCGAGAAGAACTCGATCACCATGACCAGCGGCAGGATCCCGCCGAGCGACTTGTCGTAGCCGGTGATGTTCTTGAAGCCGCCGACGAAGCCGTGGCGCTTGAAGGTCACCGACATCCACATGACGTAGATGACGGCGGCGAGACCGGCCGGGTACGCGATGACCGCGGTCACCGGGAACTGGGCGAGCGGAATGATGGACCAGAGGTTCATCATCCAGACGAAGAAGAACGTCGCGACCATGAAGGGGACGTACTTCTCGCCCTCCTTCTTGCCCATCGTCTCGTAGACGATGCCGCGGCGCACGAAGTCGTAGCCGGCCTCGGCGACCATCTGCAGCTTGCCCGGGACGACCTTCGGCTTCCGGAACGCAGCCCAGAAGAAGCCGACGATGATGACCGAGCCCAGCAGGGCCAGCAGCATCGTCTTGTTGAAGTACAGGCCGCTGTCGTCACCGAAGATCGGCTTGAACAGGAACGAGTACAGGGTCGGGCCCGGGAAGCCGCAGCCAGTGCCGTCTTCGAAATGACAATTGATCTCGAAGGCGAGCGTCATGTCAGCAGCACTCACCGCAGGGCTCCTTCAGCGTGGCGCATAGGTACGGCAACCTCGTTGTGTCGGCGCGGCGCGCAGCCGCGGTTCGGCACTGGACTGGTGTAACGGATGGTGGGGCGGCAGTCAGGCATCGAGCCTCGCGATGGAACAGGCGTCAGCTCAGATGCCCGCGCCCGCAGTGCCGCAGTTGGCACCGGACGATAGCAGGATCTCGAACGCCCACTTATCCCGGCCCTACCCTTCACGACTTCGGCCCCGGATTTTCGGGCTTGTCGCCCTTCACCGAGTCCGGTTCGACGTAAAGAATCTTGGCCTTCATGTGAGCACGGGTCTGCGCGCCGATCCACACCAGGGTGGTGGCGACGAGCGTGATCGCGAACGCCTTGGGATTGAACAGGGTGGTGTTCTTGAACGCCGCGACAAACACGAAGAGCAGCAGGATCTGGGCCGTATAGAGCATGAGCCCCATGGCCTGGAAGAGATGCGGAAGTGATTTCGCCGTGCGCTGCAGAACGACGAATCCGATGCCCATGAACAGAATCACGACCAGCGTCGCGACAACGGCTCCGACTGCGCCCTTGCTGCCGACGACCAGCGCGCTGATCACGGCGGCGATAGCGCCGGCTACCGCTGTGGGTACAGCGGCTTGCAGGAGGAGTCGGACGTCATCTGACCGCATGGCGGTTTGCTCCGCGTGGTGGTGGGGGCACTGGACTCGTACAGGACGAGCGTAAGCCCGGTCCGAGAGAGAACCTCGGGCCAAGGGACCGTCGCACTACGGTCCTTCGGCTCTGTCGCCGGGTTTAGTGAACGGTATCACAAACTATTTGATGAGAGCTTTACCTGCTGGGTGTGCCGACTGTCACACATGAGAGTGACCCTGCGCGTGTGTGCGCGACAGGCCGTCGTCTTGTCTGGTATTGGCATTCGGCGTCCGTAATGCGCACCAGTGCGGACGTGCTCAATCGGGGACGGCGGACGCGCGCGCTTGACCGCACACATGACCGTGGGCCCCGGCTCACGCACGGGGCCCACGGCATGTTCCACGAACGCGGCTGCCCACCGTGCGGCGGACTCCCGCCGCCCTGCGGGGGCGCGGGACGTCAGCGGGTGGATTCGGCCTTCCGCCGGTCGGGGAAGCGCGAGCGGGGGCCCACGGCGGTTGCTCCGTTGACTCCCGAGACGCCCGCGGCGATGGGCCTCGCGGGCTCCGGCTCCGTCCCCGAGGCGTCCCGCGCAGCCGCCTCCGCGGCGGCCTCGGCCGCGCGTGCGGCATGCCGGTAGCGGGGCGGAACAAGCCCCTCCGCCCAGCGCGGGGCGCGCGGGGTGAAGCGCGGCAGGAGCAGCAGGATCAGGCCCACCGCACTCAGTACCGCGATCGCGAGCACGATCCACATCGTGGCGGAATGCACCGAGTAGGCCACCGTGCCGAAGGCGATCAGCCCCGACCAGAAGTACATGATCAGGACCGCACGGCTGTGCGAATGTCCGAGTTCCAGCAGCCGGTGGTGCAGGTGCCCGCGGTCGGCCGCGAAGGGCGACTGGCCCTTCCACGTACGCCGGACGATGGCCAGAACCAGGTCCGCCATCGGGATCGCGATGACCGTCAGGGGCAGGATCAGCGGGATGTAGGCCGGGAGCATCGCGTGCGTCGCGTTGCGCTCGCCACCGGCGAAGAGGGCGAGCGCGTCCGGGTCCACCTGCCCGGTGAGGGAGATCGCGGAGGCGGCCAGCACCAGGCCGATGAGCATCGACCCGGAGTCGCCCATGAAGATCCGGGCCGGGTGCATGTTGTGCGGCAGGAAGCCCAGGCACATGCCCATCAGGATGGCGGCGAAGAGGGTGGCGGGCGCCGCCGACTCGATGCCGTAGCCGAACCAGATCCGGTAGGCGTAGAGGAAGAGCGCGGCGGCCGCGATGCAGACCATGCCCGCGGCCAGGCCGTCGAGCCCGTCCACGAAGTTCACGGCGTTGATGGTGATCACGACGAGGGCCACGGTGAGCAGGTTGCCCTGCCACTGGGTGAGCGGGACCGTCCCGATTCCCGGGACGGGAATCCACAGGATGGTCAGGCCCTGCATGACCATCACGCCGGCGGAGATCATCTGTGCGCCGAGCTTGATCAGGGCGTCGAGCTCGAACTTGTCGTCGAGGACGCCGATCAGCCAGATCAGGGCGGCCCCGGAGAGCAGCGCCCGTGGTTCGTTCGACAGCTCGAAGACGCCGTTGAGGTTCTTCAGGTGGTCCGCGACCAGCAGTCCCGCGCACAGACCGCCGAACATGGCGATGCCGCCCAGCCTCGGTGTGGGCTCGCGGTGCACGTCACGGGCACGGATCTCCGGCATGGCCCCGGCCGCGATCGCGAACTTCCGCACGGGCCCGGTCAGCAGGTAGGTCACCGCGACCGTGACGCAAAGCGTCAGCAGATATTCACGCACGGGCTGCCCCAGATGTATCGCCGGCCATCTCAGCCCCACACATTAGCTGCGATGTCACCTCCTTCGAGGACGCGAGGGGGCCACACCCTGGTTGCGGTACGCCCCGCTTGCCCCATTTACTCCCCGTAAGGGGGAAATCCCATCGCGAGCTCACTGACCTCCGTACGTGTTTTCACGCCATCCCCGCCCAGCGCCGCGGCGAACAACGCCGCGATCCGGACCATCTCCGGCTCCCCCATCCCCTGGGTGGTCACGGCGGCCGTGCCCAGCCGGACGCCCCGCTGGTCCCCGTACGGGAGGGCGCAGGTGTCCAGCACGATCCCGGCGGCCGCCAGCCGGCCGCGTGCGGTCGGGCCGTCCAGGCCCAGCCCCGCCGGATCGGCGGTGATCAGATGGGTGTCGGTGCCACCGGTGGTGATGGCGAAGCCGCGCTCCTGGAGTGCGCCCGCCAGCGCCCGGGCATTGGCGACGACCCGGTGCGCGTAGGTGGTGAAGGCCGGCCGGGCCGCCTCGCCGAAGGCCACGGCCTTGGCGGCGATGGTGTGCATCTGGGCCCCGCCCTGGGTGAAGGGGAACACCGCCCGGTCGACGCGCTCGGCGTACTCGGCGCCGCACAGCACCATTCCGCCGCGGGGCCCGCGCAGCACCTTGTGCGTGGTCGCGCAGACGAGGTCGGCGTACGGGACGGGGCTGGGCGCCGCCCCGCCGGCCACCAGCCCGATCGGGTGGGCGGCGTCCGCGATCAGGTAGGCCCCGACCTCGTCGGCGATCTCCCGGAAGGCCGAGTACTCGGGGTGGCGGGGGTAGGAGATCGAGCCGCACACGATCGCCCTGGGCCGGTGCGCGTGGGCGAGGCGCTGCACCTGCCGGTAGTCGATGAGGCCGGTCTCGGCATCCACGCCGTACCCGACGAAGTCGAACCACCGCCCGGAGAAGTTCGCGGGCGAACCATGGGTGAGGTGGCCTCCGTACGGGAGCCCCATCGCCAGCACGGTGTCCCCGGGGCGCAGCAGGGCGGCGTACGCGGCGAGGACGGCGGAGGAGCCGGAGTGCGGCTGCACATTGGCGTGCTCGGCCCCGAAGAGCGCCTTGGCCCGCTCGACGGCGGTCCGCTCGGCCAGATCGGCGTACTCGCAGCCGCCGTGGTGCCGGGCGCCCGGATAGCCCTCCGCGTACTTGTTGGCGAGCGCGGACCCGAGCGCGGCCAGGACGGCGGTCGAGGTGAAGTTCTCCGCGGCGCTCATCTGCAACGTGCGGGCCTGCCGCTGCCGCTCCCCGGCCAGTACGTCGGCCATCTGCGGGTCCTGCGTGCGCAGCAGGTCCGTGGGCTGGGTGATGACGCTCATGGCGCGACTCCAGGGGTACCGGGTACCAGCCACTGTAGGCCCGCGGACCCCGCCGTGCCCTGTCAGCGCGGGGTCGTCACGCCCGTCAGGGCCGTCACGACCGGGTCAAGCGCCTGGTTGATCTCGTCGCCGATGGAGCGGAAGAAGGTGATCGGCGCCCCGTACGGGTCGTACACCTCGTCCGCGTCGGGCGACGGCGCCAGCAGCCAGCCGCGCAGCGCCGCGGCGGCCCGGACCAGCGCCCGTGCCCGCTCCGCCATGCCGTCGTCCAGCGGCGGCAGGGTGGCCGGGTCTATCGCCCGTACCAGCCGGGTGAACTCCTTCAGCGTGAAGGTGCGCAGTCCCGCCGAGTGGCCCATCGAGATGACCTGGGCCCGGTGGTCACGGGTGGCGGTCAGCACCAGGTCGGCGCGTATGACGTGCTCGTCCAGCAGTTCCCGCCCCGTGAACCCGGACGCGTCGGCGCCGAAGTCCGCCAGCACGGCGGCCGCGTTCGCCTCCATCGGGGCGCCCTCGTGCCCCCAGGTGCCGGCGCTCTCCACGATGAGGTCGCCGGTGACGGGCCCGCCCAGGCGGTGCGAGAGGGCATGCCGCGTCAGCCGCTCGGTGATGGGCGAGCGGCATACGTTCCCGGTGCTGACGTGGAGTATGCGAAAGGTGTTTCCCCCGGCCACCGGCGGGCGGTACCCCCCTGCTATGCCACGCCCCTCAGGGCTCACGGGGCGACCTCGAGGTCGGGTACGACCTCCCGCAGCTGGTCTGCGGTGAGCGCCCCCTCGCGCAGCAGGACGGGAACCTTGCCGGTGACGTCGACGATCGACGACGGCTGGATGCCGGGCGTCGGGCCGCCGTCCAGGTACACGGACACGGAGTCCCCGAGCATTTCGCGCGCGGCGTCGCAGTCCTCGGGCGCCGGGTGCCCGGACAGGTTGGCCGAGGACACCGCCATCGGGCCGACCTCGGTCAGCAGCTCGATCGCGACGGGGTGCAGGGGCATGCGGACGGCCACGGTGCCACCGGTGTCGCCGAGGTCCCACGCCAGCGAGGGCTGGTGCTTGGCGACGAGCGTCAGCGCGCCCGGCCAGAAGGCGTCGACGAGCTCCCAGGCCTGCTCGGAGAAGTCCGTGACGAGGCCGTGGAGCGTGTTCGGGGAGCCGATGAGCACCGGGGTGGGCATGCCGCGGCCCCGGCCCTTGGCGGCGAGCAGGTCGTGGACGGCCTCCGGGCTGAAGGCGTCCGCGCCGATCCCGTACAGGGTGTCGGTGGGCAGCACGACGAGCTCGCCGCGGCGCACGGCGGATGCGGCTTCGCGCAGACCCGTCTTACGGTCCGTCGCGTCGTTGCAGTCGTATCGCCGGGCCATCAGCGGGCCTCCTCGTGCAGCAGGGGGGTGGCGGTAATCGTCGCGCCGGTCACGGCAGGGCCTTGCGGGCGGTCGCGAAGCGCGGGCGGTTGTTGAGGTCCGGGTGGTCGGCCGCGTCGGCCCAGCCCCGCTCCTCGGCGAAGATCCACGGAACCTGGCCGCCCTGGGTGTCGGCGTGCTCGATGACGACGATGCCGCCGGGCCGCAGCAGCCGGTGGGCGGTGCGTTCGATACCGCGGATGGTGTCGAGGCCGTCCTCGCCGGAGAAGAGCGCCATCTCCGGATCGTGGTCGCGGGCCTCGGGGGCGACGTACTCCCACTCGGTGAGCGGGATGTACGGCGGGTTGGAGATGACCAGGTCGACCTGGCCGTCGAGCTCGGGCAGCGCGCTCAGGGCGTCGCCCTGGTGCACGGTGACCCTGGAGCCCTCGGCGTTCTTGCGGGTCCACCGCAGGGCGTCCTCGGACAGCTCCACCGCGTGCACGCGCGAGCGCGGCACCTCCTGCGCCATGGCCAGCGCGATCGCGCCGGAGCCGGTGCACAGGTCCACGATCAGCGGCTCGACGACGTCCATCGCGCGGACGGCGTGTATGGCCCAGTCCACGACCGATTCGGTCTCGGGCCGGGGCACGAAGACCCCGGGCCCGACCTGGAGCTCCAGGTACCGGAAGAACGCGCGTCCGGTGATGTGCTGGAGCGGCTCGCGCGCCTCGCGGCGGGCGACGGCCTCCCAGTAGCGGGCGTCGAAGTCCGCGTCCTTGACGTGGTGCAGTTCCCCCCGTTTGACGCCGTGCACGAAGGCGGCGAGCTCCTCCGCGTCGAAGCGCGGTGAGGGCACGCCGGCGGCGGCCAGCCGCTGGGTGGCCTGGGCCACCTCGGCAAGCAGCAAGTTCACGCTGGTCCTCCGGGCTGCTGTCGTACGGGGGTGATGCAGGGATCAGGTCAGTGCGCGGCCGCGAGCTTGGCCGCGGAGTCCGTGTCGACACAGGCCTGGATGACCGAGTCGAGGTCACCGTCGAGCACCTGGTCCAAGTTGTACGCCTTGAATCCGGTGCGGTGGTCCGAGATCCGGTTTTCCGGGAAGTTGTACGTACGGATCTTCTCGGAACGGTCCACGGAACGCACCTGGCTGCGGCGCACGTCGGAGGCCTCCTGCTCGGCGGCCTCCTGGGCTGCGGCCAGGAGCCGCGAGCGCAGGATGCGCATGGCCTGCTCCTTGTTCTGGAGCTGGCTCTTCTCGTTCTGGCAGGAGGCGACCACACCGGTCGGGAGGTGCGTGATGCGCACGGCCGAGTCGGTGGTGTTGACGGACTGACCGCCGGGGCCGGACGAGCGGTACACGTCGATGCGGAGGTCGTTCATGTTGATCTCGACCTCGACCTCCTCGGCCTCCGGGGTGACGAGCACGCCGGCGGCGGAGGTGTGGATGCGGCCCTGGGACTCGGTGGCCGGAACGCGCTGGACGCGGTGCACGCCGCCCTCGTACTTCAGGCGGGCCCACACGCCCTGGCCGGGCTCGGTGGCGCCGTTGCCGCCCTTGGTGCGGACGGAGACCTGGACGTCCTTGTAGCCGCCGAGCTCGGACTCGGTGGCGTCGATGATCTCGGTCTTCCAGCCCACGCGCTCGGCGTAGCGCAGGTACATGCGCAGCAGGTCGCCGGCGAACAGTGCCGACTCGTCGCCGCCCGCGCCCGCCTTGACCTCGAGGAGCACGTCCTTGTCGTCGCTGGGGTCGCGCGGAACGAGCAGCAGGCGGAGCTTCTCGGTGAGCTCCTCGCGCTGCGCGCTCAGTTCCTTGACCTCGGCCGCGAAGTCGGGGTCGTCGGCCGCGAACTCCTTGGCCGTTTCGATGTCCTCGGCGGACTGCTTCCAGGCACGGAAGGTCGCGACGATCGGGGTCAGCTCCGCGTAGCGCTTGTTCAGCTTGCGCGCGTTGGCCTGATCCGAGTGGACCGAAGGGTCGGCGAGCTTCGTCTCGAGGTCGGCGTGCTCGCCGACCAATTCCTCGACCGCTTCGAACATCGGGGGACTCCTGGGGTGAAAGTGCGAGGGGACTGCACGGGCGGGGGTGACGTGGCGGAACGACGACAAAGGCGCCGGTCCGGCCGCCCCCGAGTGGACAGGGGGCGGCCGGAGACCGGCGCCTGGGTCGCGCTACTTCTTGGCCGCACCCTTGCCGAAGCGGGCCTCGAAGCGGGCCACACGGCCACCGGTGTCGAGGATCTTCTGCTTGCCCGTGTAGAACGGGTGGCACTCGGAGCAGACCTCGGCTCGGATGGAGCCCTCGGTCAGGGTGCTACGAGTGGTGAACGACGCGCCACAGGTGCAGCTGACCTGGGTCTCGACGTACTCGGGGTGAACATCGCGCTTCAAGGTGTCTCCTAGATTCGGGAGGGCGCCGGGTCGCAGGAGCCGAATTGCGCACTGCGTGAACCGGGGCCGACAGACCAGTCTGCCAGGACCGGGCTGCCTGTCAAAATTCTGAGGACGCCTTCCTCAACGGGAAGGGGTCGGCATCTATTCCGCACCGGCCCCAAGCGCCTGTACGGCCCCCTGTGCGGCCTGTGCCGCACCCCCTGTGAGCTGGTGTTCTACTGGACGATCGACCCGGCCGTGCCCTTGTCGCCGGAGGAGTTCACGGTGGCCTCGGCCGGGATCGGCCGGTCGGCCAGCAGGGCGTCCCAGACCATCTTGGTCTCCTTGGCCAGCGGCGCCACCCGGTTGCTGTCGAGGGCGTCCGCCGTCACCGGCAGCGTGATCATCTGCATGTCCTGGGCGTCGATGCCCTGGAGGCCCTGGGCGAAGCCCATGAGGGACTTCACATCGCCGAGCGCCTTGTCGGTGGTGATCGCCTTGGTGGCGGAGTCCGCGAGGTCGAGCAGCCGCTTGGGGTTGTCGAACACCCCGATGCCCTTGACCTGCTTGATGAGCGCCTTGATGAAGGCCTGCTGGAGCTGTATTCGGCCGAGGTCGCTGCCGTCGCCGACGCTCTTGCGGGTGCGTACGAGGCCGAGGGCCTGCTCCCCGTCGAGCTTGTTGGTGCCGGCCGCGAGGTCGAGGTGGCTGGCGCCGTCCTTGATCGGCTTGTTGGTGGTCACCTCGACGCCGCCGAGGTTGTCGATGATCTTCTTGAAGCCGGTGAAGTCGACCTCTATGTAGTGATCCATGCGGATCCCCGACATCTTCTCGACGGTCTTCACCGCGCAGGCAGCGCCGCCGACGGTGAACGCCTCGTTGAACTGCGTGCGCCGGCCCCCGGGGTCGGTCTTCCCGCCGGCCGTCGCGCAGGAGGGCCGGGCGATCATGGTGTCGCGGGGTATGGACACCACGCTGGCCTTCTCGTGGCCCTCGTAGAGGTGGATGATCATCGCCGTGTCGGAGCGGGCGGAGCCGCCGTCGTCCCGGCCGTATTCGCCGTTGGCGCCGTCGCGGGAGTCGGAGCCGAGGACGAGGATGTCCATCGAGCCGTTGTCGACGTTCTGCGGTCGGTCGGCGCCGAGGGCCTGGTCGATGTCGACGGTCTTCAGGTTGCCGTTGAACTTGAAGTAGAAGTAGCCGAGGCCCGCGCCCCCCAGCAGGACCACCCCCGCGGCGCTCCAGGCGGCGACGGCGAGGGCCTTGCGTCGCCCGGCCGGCTTGCGCCGTCGCCGGGCCGCGGCACGCCCGCCGTGGTCCTTGCTCTCCTCGGTCATGCTCTCCTCAGTCCCGGGTCCGGTCCCCTGGTCGCTGTGGCCCGCTCCCGATCCCGCGGTCCCCCTGACACAGACGGGCGTACGCCGCGCAGGGTTCCATTCCGGGCCGAACCGCCGCACGCGGTGCCGTACGGGACGTGGAAGCGCGACAGCCCCCGCCGCGGGTGCGGCGGGGGCTGTCGCGGTGACGCGCGAGCGGGACGTCAGTCGTCGTTCTTGCCCGACGGGGTCGTCTTCGCGATCTGCATCAGGAACTCGGCGTTCGACTTCGTCTGCTTCATCTTGTCGAGCAGCAGCTCGATCGCCTGCTGCGAGTCGAGCGCGTGCAGCACCCGGCGCAGCTTCCAGACGATGGCGAGCTCCTCCGCGTTGAGGAGGATCTCCTCCTTGCGGGTGCCCGACGGGTCGACGTCGACGGCCGGGAAGATGCGCTTGTCGGCGAGCTTCCGGTCGAGCTTGAGCTCCATGTTGCCGGTGCCCTTGAACTCCTCGAAGATCACCTCGTCCATGCGCGAGCCGGTGTCGACCAGCGCGGTGGCCAGGATGGTCAGCGAGCCGCCGTCCTCGATGTTGCGCGCGGCACCGAAGAAGCGCTTCGGCGGGTACAGCGCGGTCGAGTCGACACCACCGGACAGGATGCGGCCGGAGGCGGGGGCCGAGAGGTTGTACGCGCGGCCCAGACGGGTGATGGAGTCCAGCAGGACGACCACGTCGTGACCCAGCTCGACGAGACGCTTGGCGCGCTCGATGGCCAGCTCGGCGACGGTGGTGTGGTCCTCGGCCGGGCGGTCGAAGGTCGAGGAGATGACCTCGCCCTTGACCGACCGCTGCATGTCGGTGACCTCTTCCGGACGCTCGTCGACCAGGACGACCATCAGGTGGCACTCGGGGTTGTTGACGGTGATCGCGTTGGCGATCGCCTGCATGATCATGGTCTTACCGGTCTTCGGCGGGGCCACGATCAGACCGCGCTGGCCCTTACCGATCGGCGACACGAGGTCGATGATGCGGGTGGTCAGCACGCCCGGGTCGGTCTCCAGACGGAGCCGGTCCTGCGGGTAGAGCGGGGTGAGCTTCTGGAACTCCGGGCGGCCACGGCCGGATTCGGGCGCCATGCCGTTCACCGAGTCCAGACGCACGAGGGCGTTGAACTTCTCGCGACGCTCGCCGTCCTTGGGCTGGCGCACGGCGCCGGTGGTGTGGTCACCCTTGCGCAGGCCGGCCTTGCGGACCTGCGCGAGGGACACGTACACGTCGTTGGGGCCGGGCAGGTAGCCCGAGGTCCGGATGAACGCGTAGTTGTCGAGGATGTCGAGGATGCCCGCGACGGGGATCAGGACGTCGTCGTCGGCGACCTGCGGCTCGCTCGGCGCGAACTCGTCGCGGCCACGACGGCCACGGCGGTCGCGGTAGCGGCCGCGACGGCCACGACGGCCGTCCTCACCGTCGAAGTCGTCCTGCGGCCCGTTGTCCTGGCGGTCCTGACGGCCCTGCTGACCCTGGCCCTGGCCCTGGCCCTGGCCCTGGCCTCGGCCGCCCTGCTGCTGGCGGTCGGCGCGGTCGGCACGGTCCTGGCGACCGCCGCCCTGGCCCTGGCCGCCCTGCGCGCCCTGGCCCTGACCCTGGCCGCCCTGGCCCTGGTCGTCGGCCTTGGCACCGCGGTCACGACGGTCACGCTGACGGTCGGTGCGGTCGCCGCGGTCACGGCGGTCGCGACGGCCACGGCCTTCGCCGTCCTGGCCCTGCGCCTGGCCGGCGGAGACCGCGGTGGCGGCTTCGGCCTTGGCCTCGGACGGGGCGGTGGCGGCGGGGACCGTCTCGGTCTTCTGCTCGACCTGCACGGCGACGGGGGCCGAGGCCTCCGGGCTGCCGGAGGGGGCGGTGGCCCGACGGCGGCGGCGCTCGCCGGCCGGCGCGTCGTCGCTGGCCGGCTGGCCCGGGATCTCGATCTGCGCCTGCGCGGCAGGCTTCTCGGCGGGCGCCTCGGCGGCGGCCCCACCCGCCTGCGAAGCATCGGCGGTGGCCGAACGGGCCTTGCTGGTGGCACGGCGCTTCGGCTTGGCCTCGGCGGTGTCCGCGGCGGCGGAGGCAGCGGCCTTGGGGGCACCGCTGCCCGCCTGCGCCTCCTTGATGACCTCGATCAGCTGGCTCTTGCGCATCCGCGCGGTGCCCCTGATCCCGAGGCCCGACGCGACCTGCTGCAGCTCGGCCAGGACCATGCCGTCAAGGCCGGTGCCGGTGCGTCGACGCTTGGGTGCGGCGCCCGCGGCGGGGGCACTGGTGTCGACAGAGGTGTCGGCAGCGCCCATCAGATCGGTGGTGTCGCTCACGAAGGGTCCTTCCCTGGAGCGGACGTCGGCCTGTCTGGCTCGGCGACCGGTTGTGCTGTCCGACAACAGTCCTAGGTGTGGACCGTGCCGGGGCGGTGGTCCGCCGGTAGAAATACGGCGGAGGGAAACGTGCATGGCTGGTTCCGGCGAGAAGCCCCCGAGCTGAAAGCGTGGGAATGTCACGCCGATTCCGGAGCGTGCTCGAAACTGCTGGAGTGATCAAAGCAGTCGGGGAGGCTCCCGGAAGAAATGTGGTCCCGAATGGGGACACTGAGCACCGAGCCATGGCGGCTTCCGATGCGCACTTGAGACTAACACTACCGGATCCAATAGATATTCCCCCTCTCAATCACCGGCAATCGCGCCCTTCCGCGCGGGCGGCCTGCCCAGGCCGCCCGCCCCTGACCGGCTGTGCACTCCGAAAAGCGGCTCAGCCGCCCTGGGTGCCCAGCGGAAGTACGCTCGCGCCCGCGGCGTCGAGCGCGAGCCGGTTTGCGGCCCATCCCTCGCCCGCGAGCTGCGCGACCTTGTCGGCCGCGCCGTTGTCGACCAGCGCGAGGACCGTCGGGCCCGCACCGGAGATGACCGCGGGGATCCCGTCCGCCCGCAGCCTGTTGACGAGTGCGACGCTCTCCGGCATCGCCGGGGAGCGGTACTCCTGGTGGAGCCGGTCCTCGGTGGCCGGCAGCAGGAGCTCGGGACGCCTGGTCAGGGCTTCCACGAGCAGGCCCGCACGGCCCGCGTTGGCGGCCGCGTCCACGTGCGGGACGTTGCGCGGCAGCAGGCCGCGCGCGGTCTCCGTCAGAACCGGCCTGGACGGTACGAAGACCACCGGAACGATGGACTCTGCGGGCTCCATCCGGATCGCCTTGGCGCTGCCGCCGTCCATCCAGGCGAGGGTGAATCCGCCGAGCAGACAGGCGGCGACGTTGTCGGGGTGGCCCTCGATCTCGGTGGCGAGCTCCAGCAGCGCCGCGTCGTCGAGCTTGGCCTCGCCGCCTATGGTCACGGCGCGGGCGGCGACGATGCCGGCGCAGATGGCGGCGGAGGAGGAACCGAGGCCGCGGCCGTGCGGGATGCGGTTGGCGCAGACGACCTCGAGGCCGCGCGGCTGGCCGCCCAGCAGGTCGAAGGCGGTGCGCATGGAGCGTACGAGCAGGTGGCTCTCGTCCCGCGGGAGGGTGTCGGCACCCTCACCCGCGATGTCGATGTTCAGGCCGGAGTCGGCCACCCGGACGACTACGTCGTCGTAGAGCCCCAGGGCCAGGCCCAGGGCGTCGAAGCCCGGGCCGAGGTTGGCACTGCTGGCGGGGACGCGCACCCGTACGGCGGCGGCGCGGAACGCTGGACCGGCCATCGTCCGATGACACTCCTTGTGACTGTGCGAGATCTTCGCTCTTCGCTGGCTCGCTGCGAATGTACTGGAGAACGTACGACACCCGAAGGCCCTCGGGGCAGCACCGCAGTCATATGCGCGGTGGCGGATGTAGGTACAGCGTATCGAAGGAAGGTTCTCTCGCGACATAGGGCGCACAGGAGGCGCACGATGCGTGTCGCGGACTTCGACCGACTTCGACCGGCTTAGGCCGCATTTTTGTTGTCGTACGGGGCGAGTTGCCGGGTTCCGGAGGGCCCCGGGAAGGCCCCGGAAGGCCTTCGGGAGCCCTCCGGGACCCGGCTCACTCGGTGTTGCGGGTACTGCTGCGCTGCGGGTGCTGCTGTGCTGCGGTACCGCAGGTGCTGCGGTGCTGCGGTCAGATCAGGCCGAGGCGCAGCGCGGCGGCTTCGGCGTCCACCGGAACGGTGACCGGCTGCGGAGCGCCGGCGATCGCCCAGTCGGGGTCCTTCAGGCCGTTGCCGGTGACGGTGCACACGATCTGCTGGCCGGGGTCGACCAGGCCCAGCTCGGCGGCCTTGAGCAGGCCGGCCACCGAGGCGGCCGAGGCGGGCTCGACGAAGACGCCCTCCTGGGAGGCCAACAGCCGGTAGGCGGCGAGGATCTGGCGGTCCGTCACCTCGTCGATGAAGCCGCCCGACTCGTCGCGCGCGGCCAGCGCGTAGTCCCAGGAGGCCGGGTTGCCGATCCGGATCGCGGTGGCGATGGTGTGCGGCTCCTTGACGACCTCGCCGCGCACGATGGGCGCGGAACCGGAGGCCTGGAAACCCCACACGCGGGGCGTACGGGTGGACAGGCCGTCGGCCTTGTACTCCTTGAAGCCCTTCCAGTACGCGGTGATGTTGCCGGCGTTGCCGACGGGCAGCACGTGGATGTCGGGGGCGTCACCGAGCGCGTCGACGATCTCGAACGCGGCCGTCTTCTGGCCCTCGATACGCACCGGGTTGACCGAATTGACCAGCGCGACGGGGTAGTTGTCGGAGAGCGCGCGGGCCAGGTTCAGGCAGTCGTCGAAGTTGCCGTCCACCTGCAGGATCTTGGCGCCGTGCACCAGCGCCTGGCCCATCTTGCCCAGCGCGATCTTGCCGCGGGGCACGAGCACCGCGCAGACCATCCCGGCGCGCACCGCGTACGCGGCGGCGGAGGCCGAAGTGTTGCCGGTGGAGGCGCAGATGACCGCCTTCGCACCCTCCTCCTTGGCCTTGGTGATCGCCATGGTCATGCCGCGGTCCTTGAAGGACCCCGTGGGGTTCGCCCCTTCGACCTTCAGGTGCACCTCGCAACCGGTGCGCTCGGAGAGCACCTGGGCGGGGACGAGGGGAGTGCCGCCCTCACGGAGCGTCACCACGGGAGTCGTGGCCGTGACCGGCAGGCGGTCCCGGTACTCCTCGATGATGCCGCGCCACTGGTGGGTGCGATTGCTGCTCATGGGTCCTTACTCCCCTTCAACACGCATGATGCTGGCGACACCGCGGACGGTGTCCAGCTTCCGCAGCGCCTCGACGGTCCCGGAGAGGGCCGCGTCGTCGGCGCGGTGGGTGACGACGACGAGGGAGGCCTCGCCGTCCTTGCCCTGCTGGCGGACGGTGTCGATGGACACACCGTGCTCCGCGAAGGTGGTCGCCACCTGGGCGAGAACGCCCGGCTTGTCCGCCACATCGAGGCTGATGTGGTAGCGGGTGACGACATCCCCCATGGGGCTGACCGGCAGCTGGGTGTACGCCGACTCGCCAGGCCCCGTTGCCTCGGCGAGCTTGTTGCGGGCGACGGCGACGAGGTCGCCGAGGACCGCGGACGCGGTCGGCGCGCCGCCCGCACCGGGCCCGTAGAACATGAGCCGCCCGGCGGCCTCCGCCTCGACGAAGACGGCGTTGTACGCCTCGCGGACGGAGGCGAGCGGGTGGGTGAGCGGGATCATCGCCGGGTGGACGCGGGCGGTGACGGACTCGCCGTCGGCGGCGCGCTCCAGGATGGCGAGGAGCTTGATGGTGCAGCCCATCCGCTTGGCGGAGGCGAAGTCGGCCGCGCTGACCTCGGTCATGCCCTCGCGGTACACGTCGTCCAGGCGGACGCGGGTGTGGAAGGCGATGCCGGCCAGGATCGCGGCCTTGGCGGCGGCGTCGTAGCCCTCGACGTCGGCGGTCGGGTCGGCCTCGGCGTACCCGAGGGCGGTGGCCTCGTCGAGCGCCTCCTGGTACCCGGCGCCGGTGGAGTCCATCTTGTCGAGGATGAAGTTCGTCGTGCCGTTGACGATGCCCATCACGCGGTTGATCTTGTCGCCCGCGAGCGACTCGCGCATCGGGCGGACCAGCGGGATGGCACCGGCGACGGCGGCCTCGTAGTACAGGTCCAGTCCGTGCTGCTCCGCCGCGGCGTGCAGCGCGGCGCCGTCCTGGGCGAGCAGCGCCTTGTTCGCGGAGACCACCGAGATGCCCTGCTCGAAGGCGGTGGTGATGAGGCCGCGGGCGGGCTCGATGCCGCCGATGACCTCGATGGCGATGTCGATGTCACCGCGTTTGAGGAGGGCGGTCGCATCGGTGGTGATCAGCGCGGGATCGATGCCCTCGCGGACCTTGGAGGGGCGGCGTACGGCCACGCCGGCGAGCTCCACGGGCGCGCCGATCCTCTGCGTGAGGTCGTCGGCGTGCGTCGTCATGATGCGAGCCACCTCTGAGCCGACCACTCCACAGCCCAGCAGCGCCACCTTCAGCGGACGCGTACGCATCATTCGACCTACGCCTTTCGATCTTCCATCAGTCCCCGTGCGGGCGGTTTGCCCGCCGGGTGGAACAAGTCTCACTCAATGGACAGCAGTTTCCATCCTCGGTCCATTGAGTGAGACACCTATTTCATCATCCGAGGTCGAGACGCAGGAGATCTTCCTCCGTCTCGCGGCGGACGATCACTCGGGCCTGTCCGTCACGCACGGCGACGACGGGCGGGCGGAGTGCGTGGTTGTAGTTGCTGGCCATGGAGCGGCAGTACGCGCCGGTCGCCGGGACGGCCAGGAGGTCGCCGGGGGCGAGGTCGGCGGGCAGGAACGCGTCCTTCACGACGATGTCGCCGCTCTCGCAGTGCTTGCCGACGACGCGCACGAGCATGGGCTCGGCGTCGGACGTGCGGGAGACGAGCGCGATGGAGTATTCGGCGTCGTACAGGGCCGTGCGGATGTTGTCGGACATCCCGCCGTCGACGCTCACGTAGGTCCGCAGACCCTCCAGCGGCTTGATCGTCCCCACCTCGTACAGGGTGAAGGCGGTCGGGCCGACGATGGCGCGGCCGGGCTCCACCGAGATCCGGGGGGCGCGCAGCCCGGCGCTCTCGCACTCCCGGGCCACGATCTCGTGCAGGGCCTTCGCGATCTCGTGGGGCTCGCGGGGGTCGTCGCCCGAGGTGTAGGCGATGCCGAGGCCGCCGCCGAGGTCGATCTCGGGCAGCTCCACGCCGTGCTCGTCCCGTACGGCCGCGAGCAGTCGTACGACGCGCTTGGCGGAGACCTCGAAGCCGGCCATGTCGAAGATCTGCGAACCGATGTGGGAGTGGACGCCGAGCAGCTCCAGCGAGTCGTGCCCGAGCGCGCGGCGCACGGCCTCGGCGGCGGAACCGTCGGCGACCGCGATGCCGAACTTCTGGTCCTCGTGCGCGGTGGCGATGAACTCGTGGGTGTGCGCCTCGACGCCGACCGTCACACGGATCTGGACGGGCTGGCGAACGCCGAGCTCACGGGCGATGTGCGCGACGCGGGCGATCTCCTGGAAGGAGTCGAGCACGATGCGCCCGACCCCCGCCTCGACGGCCCGGCGGATCTCGCCCTCGGACTTGTTGTTGCCGTGGAAGGCGATCCGGTCGGCGGGCATCCCGGCGGCGAGCGCGGTGCTCAGCTCCCCGCCGGAGCACACGTCCACATTGAGACCCTCTTCCTTCAGCCACTTCACGACGGCCTTGGAGAGGAACGCCTTGCCGGCGTAGAAGACGTCGGCGTCGGGGCCGAAGGCGTGCGCCCAGGCCCGGCACCGGGACCGGAAGTCCTCCTCGTCGAGGAAGTAGGCGGGGGTGCCGAACTCCTCGGCGAGCCTGGTCACTTCGATGCCGCCGACGGCGACGACCCCGTCCGCGTTGCGCTCGACGGTCCGGGCCCAGACCTTCTCGTCGAGCGCGTTCAGGTCGGCGGGCGGCGGGGAGTAGTGGCCCTCGGGCAGGACGTCGGCGTGGCGGGGCCCGGCGGGGTGCGCGGAACGGCTCATCGGTATCTCTCTTCGCGGGTCACAGGCGTGTCGGTGCGTCTATGCCGAGCAGGGCCAGGCCACCGGCCAGCACCGTCCCGGCGGCTTCGGCAAGAGCCAGCCGGGCGCGGTGGGCGGCCGAGGGTTTCTCGTCACCCTTGGGCAGGACGCGGTACTGGAAGTCGAGCAGCGCGTCGGCCACGTCGACGAGCTGCCGCACCAGCCGCTCGGGCGCACGGTGGTGCGCGGCGGCTTCGAGGACGAGGGCGTGGTCGGCGAGCGCGCGCAGCAGCGCGGGCGCGTCGACATCACCCGCCTCGGGGTGGAAGCCCAGCTCATCGGCGTTGCGTACGAGGGCATGCGCGCGGGCGTGGGCGTACCGCACCCGGAAGAACTCGCTGGCCTCGGACTGGAGGAGCAGCGCCTCACTGAACGCGGGCGTCTGACCGGCCGGCACGGCGAGCATGGCCCAGAAGGCTGCGTCGCGCCCGTAGCGGGCGAGCACGTCCCCGTCGCGCTTGGCGACGGGGGCGACGGTAAGCGGGCCGATCTCATCGTGGACGCCCTGGATGCCCTGGACGCCCTGGATGCCCTGGGTGCTCTGGACGCCCTGGATGCCCTGGGTGCGCAGGAGCCGCAGCACGCACGCGTGCACGACGCGCTCGCGGGGTCCGCGGGAGGCGTCGGCGTCGGCGGTGTCGGCCGGCGAGAGGAGAGCGGCACCTCCGCGCACGTCGCGGATGACGATGTCGTCGACGATCCCCCGCGAGATGACGCCGGGGGCGGTGGGCGCCGGCAGCACGAAACAGAGGAAGCCGGGACCGGTCACCTCGACCTGCTCGATCCCAGGCTCCTGGGCGAGCCGCCGGGCAAGCACCTGCGCCACGGCCTGCGGCGCACACCCGGCGGACTTGGCGACCTGGAAGGCGACGGGGGTGGCGTAGTCCCCCACCCCGCCGGGCCGGGTCCGCTCGACGACGACCCGCTCGGGCACACCCGCGCCGGCGGCCAGCTCCCCGTCGGCGACGGCGCAGCGCACGGCGCGTACGACGGCACGGGGGAGGTCGGCGGGGTTCACGGGTCCAAGCCTAGGGGAGACGACCCCTCATCCCGCCAAGGGTTTCGGCATGTGAACAGCGGACGCGAGGAGGACGGAACAAGCGAAGGGAGGGGCAGGAGGAAACGAGGGGAAACAGGGGAAGCAGAAGAACCTATCCCCTCCCCCTCCCAGCGGGAGCCCCTTTCCTCCCGTCGCGCCGATCCTTGCGTTCGACCAGCCTGCGCACGACCCTGACCAGCTCGGTGGGCTCGAACGGCTTGGCGAGGAAGGCATCGACCCCGGCCGCGATCCCGGCCTCGACCTCATGCTGCGTACAGGCACTGACAATGGCGACGGGCACGTCCCGGGTCCGCGGATCGGCCCGCAACTGCGCGGCGGCCCCGAACCCGTCCAGCCGCGGCATGACCACATCAAGGGTGATCGCATCGGGAGCCACCCGATGCACGACGTCCAGACACTCGGCACCATCGTTCGCGGTCACGACCTCGAAGCCCTCCAGCTCGAGGTTGACCCTGATCAGCTGCCGGATGACCTTGTTGTCGTCGACAACAAGAACCCGGCCCGAGACGCCTGGCACAACTCGAGAGTAGGTCGAGCCGGGGCCCCGCGTCCGGGTTTTTGCCACTTCCACCCCCTGCGGGCGAACCACCCCCGCCTCCCCCGCAAAGCAGTTCCTGATCACCCCGTGGAAGCTGGTAGTGTTCAACCCGTCGCCGCAACACCAACGACGCGCCCCCGTAGCTCAGGGGATAGAGCAACGGCCTCCGGAGCCGTGTGCGCAGGTTCGAATCCTGCCGGGGGCACTCCAGCAGAGACAGCGCGATCACGCCGCTGACCAGCTGAAGTGCCAAGCATGAAGGCCCGAACTCAGTCCCACTGAGTCCGGGCCTTTGTCGTTGCTACGCACTGGTCCCGTGTGAGGAGCGTGTGGGCCACACGTCAGTCGGACACCTCCCTGATCACCCGTCGCGCCCGCTCGTAGTACTGCTCGCGCGTCCCGTCCAGCCCCGCGGCATCCGGTCGCCTCGTCAGATTCGACAGCGCTTCAGCGGTGCCTGCAGCCCACTCCCCGTAGGCCTCGAAGACGGCGTTGGCCCGCTGCCGGAGCTCCAGGTCCGGCATGACCTCGATGACGGGCAAGGCGTCGTCGTGGTGCCGGCGCACCGCGGCAGAGCACTCGTCGTACAGGAGCGTGGCGGCCAACGTGTCCGCCGCCTCCGTCGCCTCACCGATCTTCGCCCGGAAGTCCTGGAGCATCTTCGAGATGGTCGTAGAGGTGGCGATCACCTGCTCGCGAATGCGCTGCTCGTGAGCCAGCTTGGCCTCGTGGTCGCGCTTCGCGGCCTCCAGGACGTCGGCGTGCTGCTGCCTCCTCTGCTCGGTCCGCCCCGTGAAGTAGTGGGTGATCCAGGCCGCTGCAGCCGAGCTGATGAGGACAGCTCCGGCAGAGATGGCTGCCGTGACCCACTGACTGTCCTGCACCACCGTCGTGGTCACGGACCCCGTCGTGGTCGTCGTCTGCCGGCCGCCGCACCCGGCTATGACCACCAGGAACGCCAACAGCCCCAATCGGCTCGCCACTTGTCGCATGATCGGCAGATTAGTGCGTGCCGTTGCGCACGCTCACTGGGGTTCGGCCCACCCCGTGACCTCCGGTGAGTTGCCGGCGCGGCGGGCAACCTCGGCGACCGCGGCTGACCCCTACGTCGTTGCGCGACATGCAGGGTCGCATCTCAACTCACCGGAGAGCAGGAGCACATGGGGCCCAGGTTGGCCACCCGCGAATCTTCCGGCCCGGCAACTCTTCTACCAATGCGGGTTCGCTGACCCATAGAATGCGCCACCGAGGTGCCGGTGCAGCAGTCCTGCGCCCAACAGGCAGCAGCCCCACCTGCGCAGCGAGGCGAGCACTTGTGCGATTAGGTAAGCGAGCGAACAAGCGGCCTCGCGCACGCGAGATCCCTGGACCATTCCACGCAACGCGAAATCACTTGACCGAAAGCATGGAGCGCTAAGTGGCCCTGTCGCGAAAAGCCAATGCCCTCATTCAGTGGGGTAGCCTCTTAGTCGGCATCACAGGAATTTCCCTCGACAAGCTCCTGAAGGAACATCCTCTCGCCTCAAACATCTCATCAGGCGTCGCGATCGCCGCCTTTCTCGTCTATGCACTCACGCAAGTCCTTCGCCGCGACCTAAACAGGTTTCGAGGCAAGGGCAAGGTCGACCTTGCCTGGCAGGCATTGCTTACACGCGCAGACTCCTCCGTCTCCGTATTCGCTGGAGACGTATCTTGGGCACAGAGCAGCCAGAGCGCACTCACAAATCGCACTCAAGCAGGTGTCGTCGTGCGCGTCCTCTGCAGATGGCCTTCGACTCCCAGCCGAATCGAGCAAGTGCAGGCATTGATTGCGGCGGGAGTCCAGGTCAAATATTTCGCGGACGACCTCATCAAGCTACGCGGGCTCGTCGTAGATACAAGCATGGGTCTGGATAGCGGCACAGCCCTCACCGTAACGAAGACCCCGAAGCCAAACATCCCAATTGGATCGGGGCAACCCGTCAACTCCAGCCTGTTCGACTACGAGGCGCGCCGTTACCTCCCCGGCAGCGACTCAACCTACATCTCAACGCTGCATCAGCTCTTTGAATCCGCATGGGAGGGGCTGCCACACGGGATAATCATGACCAAGTTGACACTCACCAAAAGCCGATACCGCACCATCCTGTCTCAAATTCCGCACTACAGCCATATCGGAACAGGCGATCTCGAAGTAAAAAAGATCTCGATCGCCTCGCTGTACTCATGCTGCCGGACGGTGAAGGCAGCGAAGCTGCAACGGGTGTCGGCGTTGATCGAAGGGTACCGCCGCTTCGATTTGGAGCCGTTCGAGCCCTGCAAGCTTGAGAGCGGCGGCCGACCGTTGACGCTCATCCCTCCCATCGTCGAAGAGCAGCCGGATGGAAGTTTCGTCATCATCGACGGCATGCACCGGATCTATCAATTGGCTACTCAGACGGATGCCCAGCAGGCTGTCTGTCTCGTCCTGAAGAACGTGGGCAGTCTGCCTTCCATCCCCATCCCGTTCCAACAGGTTCGCGCCAGTCCGTCAAAGCTTCCCCGGGTAGACAACTTCCCTGACTACAACCATCAAAATTTCCGCGACATCAAGACAATCGACCGGAATCTTGCGGCTACAAGTTGATGCTGCCATCCACAATCTGCAGGCTGTCGACGCCTGACCGTGGGTGGTTGATCGAGCGGTGGCCCGACAGCGGCAGGCGCCAGCTGCCGGGCTCGGGAGGCTCCAGGAGTCGTCAGCGCGCGAGGCCTACTCCCACCCCATCTCCCGTTCGATCTTCGCGTTGTTCAGCTCCTCGTGGCCGTCGATGCAGCCTTCGTATCGCCGGTGGATGACCTCCGGCGAGTTGCCGGCGCGGCGTGCGACCTCGGCGACTGGAACGCCGGCGTTCAGCCAGTTCGTGATGCAGGTGTGGCGCAGGTCGTATGGCCGCCGCGCGAGCGGCGAGGTGGCCCGGTCGGGCGGGAGCGCGAATGCCCGGGCCTCCTGCCAGACCCTCCAGTAGCTGGACGTCCCCAGCACGCCGCCTCGCTCGTTGGCGAAGAGCCGGCCGCCCGGAGCGGTGCCGAACTCCTCGATGTGCTCGCGGAGGATCGCCACCAGGAGCGGCGGAATGGGCACCGGCCGGTCGGCTTTGGCCTCGCGCGACTTGAGGCCGCGCTTGTCGTGGCGCTTCCCGGAGTCGGTCCATCTCTTCCCCGATACGGGCAGCGTCTCCCGGAGTGTGAGCGTGCCCCACCCCGTCTCGGGAAGGTGGCAGTCCTGGTCCCTCAGCCCGACCGCTTCCGCCGGCCGCATCGCCGCGTAGAGCTGGCATGCGAAGAACGCGACGAGGCGTCGGCCGCGGTTGCGGTGGACGGAGCCGACGTAGGAGACGGCGGTCAGGAGCTGGCTTCCTTGGACGGCATTGACCAGAACCCTGGGGTCCACCGCGTCGCCACCCTTGGGACCGGCCCGCTTCACTCCGGCCAGGGGGTTGGCGTCCAGGTAGCCCGACTCGATCGCGTACTCCATGGCGGTGTTGAAGCCGCGGCGGCGCCGCTTGTACGTCTCCCCCGCCGCCGGGGTCTCGTCCAGCTTGAACGAGAGCCGGTATTGGACGTCTCGGAGCACCCTCGGGTCCTGGAGGTCCGAGAGCGGTCGGGAGCTCTGCGAAAGCCACGTACAGGGCCGCACGAGCTCCGGTGGAGGCTCCTCGCCCTTGTGCGCCGGAACGACGGCTCAGCGCACCGCCAGCCGCACCTCTTCCGGGGTGGGCGCCTTGGCGCCGTCGCCCATCATCGCGATGGCCACCGTCGCGAGGCTGTCCGCCAGCCCCTCGCGGGTCTTCGCTGCGGCTGTCCGCCACCGGACGGCCATGTACTCACGGCTGAAGTCCCACCAAGTGGGATCGGGGCGGACGTTCTCTTTTGCGGCGGCCTTCCGGACCTCGGATTCCGGTAAGCCCGATTCGACGTCAAACGGCTGCCCTTTCGTCATCGCGTTCCAGAGTTCCGAGCGGCGGCTTTCGGCGAGCGCCACCGTGGCGAACGTGGCGTGCCGGACTTGCCCGGCCACGACCCATCGCAGCTGGTAGGGAGCCGACTTACTGGAAAGCCTGCTGATCTTCCAGATCCGGACATCCGTGGTCAGGGTGAGTTCCGCCGTGGGGGCCGAGCCCCCACTGTTGCGGGGGCCCGGCACGTTCGCGGTCTTGCGGTTGGTCACGCGGCCTCTTCCAGGGTTGCGATCCATCGCTCCAGCTCAGAGCGCCGGATTCGTACCGAGCCGTTCGGGAGCTTGATGGCCTTGGGGCCCTTCCTGAGCTGCCGCCAGCGGTAGAACGTCGCCAGCGGTACGCCGATCTCTTCGACGACCTGGGGGATGGTCAACATCTCGTCACGCCGTGCGGCCACTGTTCCTCCACGGGGCAGGTCGTTGGGCTACGGGACGGCGAGGCGCCGCAGAAACCGCAGAATCCGCAGAAATACCCGGATCTGTGGCCTGACCTGCGGCGTTGGGGCCCTGCCGGTATGCACCGCAGAAACCACGCGAATCTCCGCAGAAATAGGTGGCGGCGCGTGGGGCGAGGCGGTGCCAGCTGCGGGCGCTGATTTCTGCGGGAGTTCCAAGGCTTTCTGCGGCGGCCGCGCTGCCGTGGCGTCGTCGCTGGTCAGAGTGGGTCGTGGCGGGTTTCTGCGGATTCTGCGGTTTCTGCGGCGGGGCGCAGGGGGCGCAGCTCCGTCGAGGACTCACGCCTTGGGCTCCCGGACATTCGGGTGGATGACGTACCGAGGGGCCGGCGGACGTCCACGCTTGCCGGTCCGGGGCGGGGTGTCGGTACGGAGGTAGCCGTGCTCCTCCAAGAGCGCGAGGGCAGGCTCCAGCTCGGCGACCGTGGGGAATTCGGAGCGGGACAGCTTGGCGAACAGGTCGCGGCGGGTGATGCTCTCCCAGCCGTTGTGCTCCAGGGCCGTCAGCAGGACGCGGGCCCGGGCGAGCGATGTGTCCGCGCCCATGAGGTCGAAGACGGTCAGGGCGTGGGCCGTGAAGTAGTCCGCGATCTCGATGGCGGAGCGCAGGGTGGCCTCGGTGATGGGCTCATGGTGCCCACCATCGATGTGGGTCGCGAGGTGGAGGAGTCCGGCGATGCGGGCGGTGGCGCCGATGAGCTTGCCCGCCCACTTGTCGATGTGGCCGAGCCTGCCGCCCTTGGCCCTGAGCTGCGGCTCCAGCCGCTCCTCGTAGGAGATCAGGGCTCGGTCGGCTTCAGGGGTGAGCTGGATGACGAGAGGGTCGGTCCAGTCGGCCAGCCGGAGGGTGAGCGCGTACACGTTGCGCTCGTACGTCGCCGCCACGGCGGCCGGTACCTGGTCCGGGTTGATCCTCCGGTGCCCGACCAGGGATTCGGGGAGGCAGTACAGGAAGCGGGCCAGCAGGCCGCGTCCGTCGAAGCCGCGGTTCTTGCCGATCTCTTCGAGAACGCTGGGCTGGACGGCCAGACCCATGGTCAGGGCCGGGGCTTCGATGAACTCCTCGCGGCTGCGGCGGTCCACTCGGAGCCGGTCGCCGGCGTGGCCTTTGAGGAAGACCTCCATGTTGGGGATGCCCGAGTAGCGCCCGGCGATGATGTCGAAGATGCCGCCCTCGGCGGACATGACCGCGAGCCTGCCGCCCTGCTCGGCAAGCAAGGTGGTGATGACTTCTGGGGTGGCATCATCCGCGAGCAGTCGCGGGCGGGCAGGCACGGTCAGGGTCTCGGCTACCTGGGCGAGGCCGATGGCCTCGGCGATCAGGTTGTCTCGCTCCGGTCCCTCTGCCTTCGCGGCCTGGGCTGCGGTCTTGTCGGCTGCCTCGCGGGCCATCTTCGCGGTGACCTCGGCCTCCACGATCGTGAGGCTCGCGCCCTCCACGAGGCTCTTCTCCGCCTCGTAGAGCGGTCGGGTCATTGCGGCAAACACCGACGACTTCCGGTTCGCAGGGCCGAGCGCGACGACGACGAAGAGGTTGGTGGGCTCCCGCCAGCGGCCGCGCACCTGGACCACGGAACGGCCGCCGGAAGCGGTGGACAGGACCGAGAGGGCCAGGGCTCCCGCCATGTCGGGCGGGGTCTGGGTCTCCTCGGCGACTGCGGCGACGTAGTCGGCCAGCCACCCGGGGAGTGCATGTGTGGGGAAGGGCGGAAGCTTGGGCTGGACATTGAGCGGGATGGGCTCCGCCCACACTCCCGGGAGCGTGTCGGCGCCCAGGGCCAGGGCATCACGCAGGTCGTCGTCCGTGGCGTCCGGGGACATGCCGGCCTGGACGATGCGAGTACCGGCTTCGATGCTGCGGCGGCGGCGCGCCAGCTGGTGGACGATCCCGGCGTAGTACTCGGCATTGGCCGTGCTGGGGACCGCCTGCACCAGGGTGTGGAGGTACGGCCGTCCGCCGACCTTGCCGAGGACTCCGGCGTGGTCGAGGTGGTGGCCGAGGGTGATGGGGTCGGCGGCCTGCCCCTGGCCGTGCAGGTCGAGGATCGCGCGGTGGATCGTCTCGTGGGCCGGGCGGTAGTGGTCGGCCGGGTCCATCGCCGCGGCCACCTGTGCAGTGACCTCGGGGGCGAGCATCAGTGCGCCGACGACGGCCTGTTCGGCCTCCAGGTCGTGGGGCGGTACGCGCTCCAAGCTGCCAGCGGGTGCTGCCCGCAGGGGCAGCACGGAGGCGTACTGCTCCGACGCGGGTTCGGGTGTCATGCTGGTGGTCTCCTGTTTCTGTCGAAGGGACGGAGAACCGGGGCGGTCGCGGTCTTTGGCGAGAGGCGACCGCCCCGGGCGTTTCTCAGGTCATGCACCAGCCGGAGCTACAGCCGGTATCGCATTCGTCGAACTGCACGGTGTCGACCCCATTCGGGACGCATAGCCCAGGGGCACGTCGAACTGGGCCACGGGCGATGTGACCGGTCCGCAGAGATGGGGAGAGGGCGCATTGGAGCTCTTGACGGGAGTCATCGCCATTGCTGGAACGCTGCTGGGTTCGGTCGTCTCCCACACGCTGCAGTCCCGAACTGCCAACCGACTGCACTCAAGTGGCCAAAGTGCGGAGATCCGTCGCGAACTCCGCCAGGCAACTGCTCGCTTACTCGCATCCGAGACGGTTTTCCGCCGCCTCCAGTACGACCGGTGGGGCTTGCGCGACGCTCCCGCACCGGAGAAGGACGCGGCAACCGTCGCCGCGCTGGAGGCTCGATCAGAAGTGATCGCAGCCCTGGCTGAGGTCGAAATGCTGACCGAGGAGACCGACATACGCGCGCAGCTCGCTGAGCTGGCCGAGGCAACATTCACCCTGCACAACGCCATCGACGAGGAAGATCTGGCGATGCGCTCCGCTCGTACCCGTGCCGCAGCGAGCGCCGTGATCGACGCAATCGGCCGTGTGGTTCGATCAGGATGAAGACACCGCAGCACTGGTGATCACCCCTGCTAGTCGTTCACCCACTTCAGCTCATGACCGGTGAGGGTTTCGGTGGTCAGCACTGCCAACACTCCTGACGTGATGTCGAAGGGACGGAGAACCGGGGCGGTCGCGGTCTTTGGCGAGAGGCAACCGCCCCGGGCACAGCTAGTGGTGCCGCTTCCAGAGGGCGTACTCCTGGCGGACGTAGCCGCGAGGATCGCGGATGCTGTCCGGGTGGTCCGGGGTGTACGGGCCGTCGGCGTAGCCACTGGGGCCGAGGCCGGCGGTCTGGTCGATGTCCATGAGGCGCCGGGCCGCTTCGAGGGCGAGGGTGGCGGCGTCGCCGCTCACGGGGTCGTCATCCGTGAGGGCGATCCGGTCCAGGAGCGCTGCCTTGCGGAGCCAGAACTCACGGACGTGGACGCCGTGCAGGCAGTCTCGGACTCCTCGGGCGGTCCATCCGATCTCGCTGATGACACTCGGTGCGGCGGCATAGGCGGTCTCGGGAACGGGCCAGTGGCTCGGCTGCTGTTCGGCGGTGACGTACAGCCGGACGCGCTCGCCGTCGCGGGTGGGGTGCTGGCGGACCGGGCCGGTCGTGAACCTTTCGGACAGGGCTTTGGTGATCTCGGGTCCCTCGGTCGGGCTGCAGATGATGCGGATCTCGAACATGGCTGGCTCCTTCACCCTCGGAAGTTGTTGCGCTTGAAGACGGCCCGGCGGATGTTGACGACCGTCTCGCCCCTGCCGCGACCGTGGTTGGTGCCCAGGACCTGAGTGGCGATGAAGCCGCCGAAGATGACGGCCGCCAGGATGACGAGCTGCTGGAGGAGCGCGGCAACAGCCGCGATGAAGGTGGTCAGGAGCATCAGCCCGCCGCAGGCCGCGGCGAACCCGATGCCGCCGAGGGCGATGTTGACGGCGAGCGGGTTGATGGCCGGCCGTTCTGGGACCGGCTCGGGGGCCTTGGTGGGGGCGATGGCGTAGCCGGTGATGATGCGGCCGTCGGGGAGCTGGATCGTCTGGATGTCCGGGACGGCGTGCGGGTGGTGGACGGCCAGCGGGGCGGGCGTGAGGGGGACCGGGTGGTGGGGCTCGGTGGTCTCCCAGCAGGCGGGGTCGTGGTGGTTCACGGCGGTGCCTCCTTACTCGGCGATGTCGGTGACGGCGATGGCGGCGGACTTCACGAGGTTGGTGATGGGCTCGTAGGCGCCGGTCCCGGCGGTGAAGAAGCCGAAGAGGAACAGGACCATCGCGGCGCCCGCTCCGGCGGACTTGGACTTGAGGACGAAGAACGATCCGGCGCCGAAGAGCAGGACGGCGGAGATGGTGAAGGTCATGGCGACTCCTGTCGGTGTGGGGTTCAGCGGGTGCCGTTGCGGTAGGTGCGGGCCCACAGGTTGTAGAGGTGGCGGCCGACGCGGATGCGGATGCCGTGGCCGTCGCAGCGGCGGCAGTGTTTGCCGCGCTTGGGCTTGCCCTTGCGGTCGTGGGTGAGAGCGAAGCCGAGCCCGTTGCACTTGCGGCAGCGGCCGAACGGCGAGGACGCGCATAGACCTGCGTAACCGAGCGTGAACAGCAGGGTGAGGACGCTAGCGAGCAGGAAGAGGGTCACAAGAGGCCTCCAGGGCGGGATCCTGCGGTTTCTGCAGGTGGGCCGCTATCTGCTAGCGGCCTGATCAGGCGGGATGCGGGCCGCTAGCGGGGTCGCTAGCGCTAGCGACGTCTGCTGCTAGCACTAGCGACCTCTGAGGGTTAGCCCGCGTCCCGCTTCTTGTCGCGCTCTGTAATCGCCTTGGCGATGTGAGCACGCTCGATGCCGCGCTTGTTGACGGTCTTGCCGTCGATGCGGCGGCCGATCTGGTCGGTGCCGATGCCGTACGGCTTGAGCGCCGCGGTGAGCTGTTCGGCCTTGGGCTTGGGCTCCATCTCGGCCCACGGCCCGTAGACCTCGGGGCGGTGGTCGGCGAGCCGGTCCACGATGGTCTCGGACCAGATCTTGGTCTCGCCCTTGCCGATAACTGCGGCGATGTCGTCCAGGATCGTCGCGAGCGCGGCGTCGGCCGGCGCCTCTCCGGCGGCGTCGCCGGAGAGCGTGCCCTCCGCCTGCCGGAGAGCCTGAGCGCGGGTGAGGATGGTCTCCGCGTCGCGGCCGTCGGCCAGGTAGGTGCGGACGATCCCGGCGTCGTCGGACATGCCCTTGAGCAGGCCGACTCCCTTGTGGGACTTGAGGAGCCGGGAGGCGTCCAGGCCCTCGCCGTACGATCCGGCGCCGAGGATGGTTTCCGACACCTGGTAGGCGCCGACGCGCAGGGCGAACCGGGCCTGGTGCTGGTCGCGGAGCACGGACGGGCAGGCGGTGTCGTCGGGCTTCTGGGTTGCGGTCATGACCGAGACGCCGACTGCGGGGGCGACGCGGGCGAGGAAGACCAGCAGGTCAAGGATGGTCTTCCCGTGGACGGGGTGCATCAGGTACTCCTGCACCTCGTCCACGACGAACAGCACGAGCGGCATGTCGTACTTCTTGTCCCGCGAGATGGCCGGGGTGAGCTTGCCCTCCGGGCAGACGTGCAGCGGCAGTTCGGAGAGGCGGTGGTAGCGGTCCTCCACGTCGGCCTTGAGCTCCTGGAGCGAGTTGACCAGGTGCATGACCGGGTCCACCCCGCTCTGTGGGACGGTGCCGAAGCCGACCCGGTGGGCGACCATCGAGAATTTCCGCCAGTCCGGGGAAGCCTTGCCGTCGAACACGTACAGGCGGACGTACGGGTCCAGGGCCGCGGCGAGCGCGATGGTGCGGGCGGAGAACGTCTTGCCCTGCCGCGGGACGGCTCCGACCAGCAGCGAGAGCCAGAGCATGCTGATCTCGACCTCGACGCCGCGCTCGTCGCGGCCCCAGGGGAAGGGCTTCCAGAAGTCCACGCGGTCCGCGCCGAGCAGCGGGGTGCGGCCGGTCGGGACAGCGAGTGGGTCGCGGTTGGCGACCCACATGGAGACCCTGCGCGAACTGGTCGTATCGCGGTCCAGGAACACCTGCGTCTCGGCCACGTCGATGCCCGAGGCGAGCGCGTCGCGCTTCTTGACCGCGTCGGAGAACGTCTTGCCGTACGGGAGGTCCACGACGACGCGCCAGCCGTCGCCGTCCTGCCGGATGGGCTGCGGGAAGGCGATGCCCTGGTCCGGCTTGGTGAGGCCGGCGGCGAGGAAGGCGCGGGTGACGATGTCGGAGGTGAGCTTGCGGTGGCGGAACTTCACCTTGGCCGCGTCGATCAGCGGCCGGTCCGCCGGGGTGCCCGCCCACCCGAGGGCGCCGGTCAGCACGACCAAGGCCAGGGCCAGGAGCCAGGCCGGGGCCAGCACCCACATGGCCAGAGCCGCGCCGAGGCCGATCACGCTGGCCAGGGTGGCGATGATGCTGCGCAGCTTGACCCGGGCGTCCCGCTGCCGGGAGAGCTTGAGGTACTCGCCCGCGTCCTCCGTCCGTACGGCCGCGAGGCGGACGGGCAGGCCCTCAGCGTCGGAGACCCAGCGGCCAGTCGCACCCACCCAGCGGAAGGCGCCGCGCGGGGCGTAGGCCAGGAGCTTCGCGGAGTACACGGGGGTCCGCACTAGGTGGTAGGCGGTGGTCTGCCCGTAGTGGCCAGCTACCACTTGGTAACTGCGGCGCGCTGCTTGGCGCTGGTCAGCCAGTCCGGAAGCACCGG
The DNA here is from genome assembly GCF_045160505.1 of Streptomyces sp. NBC_00029. NCBI lineage: Bacteria > Bacillati > Actinomycetota > Actinomycetes > Kitasatosporales > Streptomycetaceae > Streptomyces > Streptomyces sp. NBC_00029. The sequence continues at coordinate 6,013,850 of NZ_CP108292.1, read as the reverse complement.
CCGACGAGCCTTGTCCTTGGCTTCGATGACCTCGGCGATCGACGGCGGGAACTCATGCTTGGGCGGGTCCACCGGGTCCCCCTCGGCGACGGTCCCGCCGTCGTCCGGGGTGTCGTCGGGGAGTTCCGCCTGCCACTCCCCCGCCCTGGCCTCGCCCGGGGCGATCGGTTCGGTCTTGCCCTCCTTGGCCGGGAACGGCAGGACCGACGCCGACCCCGGGGAGTTCTGCGTGCTGTCCGGCTCTTCGTCCGGCTGCTCGATGACGTGGATCTCAGACACGATGGGTCTGCTCCCTCTGTGGAGTTGAGAAAGGGGCCCGGACGGCGCTTTGGACGGCCGACCGTCCGGGCCCCGCGCGACGTGATCGGTGCGGGTCAGGCGGCGCGCTGTTCTTCGGGGTAGGCGCAGGGCACGCACGCGCCGAGCGTGGCCGGGATGACGTATCCGGCGTCGCGGCGGCAGGTGGGGCATGTCCGGCGGGCGGCGTTCGCCTTGGCGAGCGCGGCGGCTTTGGCCTCGGTCATCGGCCGGACCGGGAGGGCCAGCTCGATGCGGTACAGGAAGGCGATCAACGGGCCGCGCCGGTAGCGAGGCCGCTCCAGTTGGGCGACAACGTCCTGACCGCCGGGGCGCAGGCCGGCGGCGCGGAGCTGTCGGCGGGTGGCCAGTCCGTCCGGGGCGAGTCGCCACGGATAGACGGGCAGGGTCCCCATCAGCCAGTCCCGGAGGAAACCGCGGTCAGGTGGGGCCGGTCGGCTTCATCGCGGGCGGCGAGGATCTGCTTGCGGCCCCAGGACTCGCTCATGCCGTACGCCTCACCCAGCGCACGCGCGGACAGTGGCCGTGCGGCCTGTACGGACTCGGCGTACGTGCGGCGCGCGTCCTGCCGCATCCGCTCCAGCTCTGCCTCCTCATACGCGGCCTGCCGTGCCTCCTCCTCATCTGTGGACGCGGGCGGTGCGGGAACGTCGTGCGGGGTGTGAGGACTCCCCTCCCGCACGCCTGCCGCACGGGCGCTGAGCTGCGCGCGCTCCCCCGGAACGGGCAGAGCGGGGGCAGCCGGGGCTTGAGTGTGCGGACGGTCGAAGCCGCCCGCATCCAGGGTGTGCGGGTGCTGTGCGGGGCGGCCCGCACGCTCCCCGTACGGCCCGGCGTCCTGCGGTTCCGGGCGGTGGTGGAGCACCTTGGCCACTAGGTCCGAACCGAAGTAGATGGAGCCGACCGGGAGGGATGTGGCCAGGAGTACGAGGGCCCAGTTCGCCGGGTCCCAGTCGGCCAGCCTGCTCCAGTCCACCGACTCCGAGTGCAACGCCGGGACGAGCCCGTGCACGTAGTTGAGGACCAGCGACGCGAGCGTGTACCCGGCGAGGACCCGCAGGGCGAACTTGCGGGCATCGTCGGTGAGGACCAGCGTGGCCACCAGGGCCAGGGCCATCAGCCCATCCACGACGAACGGGTAGAGCATGGCCGCCGTGGCGTCCGCGCCGATGGAGCGCGCGACATCCCGCAGCGCGTTCCACGACACCCGGAACGCCATGCCGACGACGCCGACCAGAGCGGCGACCAGGAGGGTCTTTGCGCCGCGGTTCATGCCGCCTCCCCCGTCCCGCTCGCCGCTCCTCGGCGGCCGGCGCGACGGCCGTTGACCGTCGCCCGTTCCGAAGTGAGGCTCTGAGCGGCCAACCACGGGGCGCCTTGGCGCTTCGCCCGGTACATCTGCTCGTCCGCCGCGCGCAGCAGCTCGGGAAGGTCCGGCTGACCGGCACGCGGGTTGAAGCAGACCGCACCAATCGAAGCGCTGACCATCAGCGAGTGGCCTCCCGCCTCTACCGGGCGTTCCAGTTCAGAGGCGAGGCAATTGAGGGTCTCGGCGAGTTGATTCTGACTGTAGGCAGGAGCCACAGCAGCGAACTCGTCGCCGCCCAAGCGGCCCACGACGGCCGAGTGGTCGACGGCCCATTCGCTCAGTCGCTCGCCGGCAGCACGGATGACCGCGTCCCCGGCGGCGTGGCCGTAGGTGTCGTTGATCTGCTTGAACTTGTTGAGGTCGATCAGACAGACCGCCCTCGGCTTGTGTGCCAGCCGACGCCGGGCCAGCTCGGTGAAGCCGTCCCGGGTCAGCAGCCCGGTCAGCGGGTCCCGGCGCGCGGCCTCGATCCGGCGCCGCATCCACAGGCTGTGAATCGACCAGCCGGATGCGAGCGGTAAGGCGGCGGACAGGGCGGTCAGGGTGTGACTCATGCCGCGGCCCCCTTGCCGCCCTTGCGAGCCGGGCGACGGCCGGCGGACCGCCCCACCAGCGGGACGATGTTGAACAGCTCCGGGGCGCTGGCCTCGATCACCTGGGCGGCGATCCGGCTCACGTCGTCGGGCAGGTTGGGGTGCTCGGCGAGGATGTCGCAGGCCGCGTCCATCCGCGCCGCGCGCTCCTCCTCGGTCTCCCCCTCCACCCCGAGCCAGAGCTCCAGCGGGGTGCCGAGGGCCAGTTCGATGAACTCGTTGACGCTGACGGCCTCCTGGCCGCCGATGTACGTACGCATCGTCGTTCTCCTGAAGTCGAAGGGATGCCGAGGCGGTCGCGGTCTTTTGGCGAGAGGCGACCGGCCCCGGGGTTCAAGCCGTAACTCGATGGAGCGAGGCTTCACCGGCGCATCGTTGCCACGGCGCTCCGGCCCCGAGCCCGAAATTCGGGTGCGTCATCGTCACTGCTCTGACGCCAGCAGGGCGGCGCGTGCCGGGTGGCACCCCGAGGGGTGTTCTCCAGAGCCAGCACGCGGAAGAAGTGGCCGCCGGCGACAACCCGTCGCCACGGGGACGGGGATCACGCCCCGTCTCGTCTCACTTGGCACGCTGTTGAGTTCTCAAAGGGCGAGTGCTTCCTTCAGACCCCTTTCGAGGGCCCTCCGGGCAGGGCAAATGACGGCTCGATCGCACCTGCCTGCACGGCAGTTGCGGCCGGTTGAGTCGCGCTTCCGGCGAAGCTAAACTCTGCCTCAGAGTGCACTGTGAGGCAGAGTTGTGCAAGCCCTCGTCGGAGTAAGAGCAGGGCGAGCGCTAGCTCTCGCTGTGCCGCTTGGGCACACTGAGGCAGTGACAGCGAAGAAACTTGGGGTGCAGATGGTCGAGTGGACCGGCAAGCCCGCCTACCAGCAGGTGGCGGAGCAGCTGCGGCGGAGGATCGCGGCCGGCGAGTTCGCGGAGTCCCGCAAGCTGCCGTCCCTGGCAGACCTCCAGGCGACGTACGGCGTCACCGTGACCGTGGCTCGCGACGCCATCCGCCAGCTCAAGACGGACGGCCTCGCGGTCAGTCATCAGGGCAAGGGGGCGTTCTTGACCGCGGAGGCCTCCGACGCCGCGAAGCTCGCCAGCCCCGAGAACGCGATCGTGGAGCTTCGCGACCAGCTTGCTCGGCTCCAGGGCGAGGTCGCCGAACTCCGCGAGCGGGTCGTGGAGCTGGAGGAGAAGTAACTCCCGGCGCGCGTCGGCCCAGCCGCCGGGGCACGTGACGAGTTCACGATCGGCTGCCGGTGTCACGATCTTGCCCCCTTCGTTCGGATCGAATGGAGGGCTCCGACCTGCGTCGCTAGGCTGTCGTCGCCCCTCTGCATCCTTTGTAGACCGGGCAGTTGAGTGACCGACAGATCCGCCATGTGGCCGCCAAGAGACGGCCACATAGGCCGCATGAGGGGGGACGAGTGGGGCAGCGACCGAACGACCTGACACCGCATGCAAGCCCTCAGCACTACCTCGGCGCCGAAATGCGCGCCTGGCGCACGCAGCGGGGCTTATCGCTGGGCAAGCTCAGCCGATCGATCCTGTTCAACACCAGCTACATGGCCCGCGTTGAGCGCGGCGGGCAGGCGGCGTCGGCCGATCTGGTCCGGGCATACGACGACGCGCTCGGCGCCGGCGGCTCGCTCGTCCGGCTGCACGCATCGGTCCTCGAAGGGATCAGCCTTGAGGGCCTCCCCCAGGAGAATGTGGCTAATCGAGGGCCCCATGTGGCCAACGGCTCTGTGGCCCTGGCTGAGAAACCGGAGATTCAGGCACCGTCGGAGGAGGGGATGTCCGTCCCCGTTCGTTCCGATGACGGAAGGATCATCTTCGTGTCACTGTCCCGAAGGGCTTTGATCGGCGCGCTTGGCGCTGGTGCCGCAATCGCTGCAGCCTCAGACCTCTCAGCAGCGGCGAGCCCTGCCCCACGATCCGATCTCATCGCCTCCGGGGCCGACCCCATCGAGCTCCTCCAAGCCACCCGACGTGTGCTGATCGACAACGACAACCTGTTCGGTCCCCATCGGGTGATACCGACGGTCCAGCAGCAGATCGCTGCCATTAAGGAACTGCGCGCGGACCGCCGCGGAACCGATCGCCGACAGCTGCTCCAGCTGCAGACCCAGTACTCCGAACTGTGCGGCTGGCTCTATCAGGACCTCGGGGACTTTCGTGCCGCCCAGCACTGGATGCGCGAGGCTCTGGAGGCCTCCCACATGGCTGGTGATGACGAGCTGACCACGTACATCCTGGCTCGTCGCAGCCAGCTCGCCGGCGACATGAACGATCCGATCGAGGCGGTGGACGTGGCCGAGGCCGCGGAAGACCGAGCCGCGCCGAGGAGTCGTCTGGCCGCAGTGGCCGCAACGTATGGGGCACACGGTCACGCTCTCCGCAATGACCAGCTCATGGCACAGCGGGCGTACGAGCACGCGCGGGAGCTGCTCGCCAAGATGGACCCGGATCCCACCTCGCCTTGGGGTGTCTGGCTCGATGGCGCATACATAGACGTGCAGCGGGCGCACAGCCTTGCCGCACTCGGTGACCATCGGGGAGCGGCTGCAGGCTTCCGGGATGCCATCAGCCGACTGCCCGCCGGCTACCACCGCGACCGCGGGGTCTACCTGGGACGGGAGGCTGTTTCCCTTGCCCGCGCGGGCGAGGCCGAGCAGGCGGCCTCCGCGGGGCTGCAGGCCTTGGCCGTCGCGAAGGAGACCGGGTCTGACCGCATCGCGCGGGAGCTGGCCCAGCTCGATGGGGTACTTGATCAATGGCATACGGTCCGTGGCGTGAGCGACTTCAAGGACGCTCTGACCGAGGCTGTACTACGCCAGGCCTGAACAGGCTCCCTCCGCCCTGACCAGCAACTGAAGGAGACCCCTAATGCCCCGCCCGTACGTCCTGCTGAGCGTGGCCACATCCGTGGACGGCTACATCGACGACACCAGCACCGAACGCCTCCTGCTGAGCAACAGCGAGGACTTCGAGCGAGTGGACCAGGTGCGTGCCGAGTCGGACGCGATCCTGATCGGCGCTGGCACGATGCGATCCGACAACCCCCGGCTGCTGGTGAACAGCGAGGAACGGCGCGCGGCGCGGGTGGCCGTAGGAAAGCCCGCCTACCCGCTCAAGGTCACCATCTCCGCGAGCGGAGACTTGGACGCCGACCTGAAGTTCTGGCACCACGGCGGAGAGAAACTCGCCTACACAACGGACGCCGGCGAAGAGAAGCTCCGCGAGCGACTGGCTGGCCTCGCGGACGTGGTCTCCACAGGCCCGGCCATCGACTTCGGCGCCCTGCTGGACGACCTCGGGGCCCGCGGCATAGAGCGGCTGATGGTGGAGGGCGGCGGACAGATCCACACCGCTTTCCTCTCCCAGGGCCTGGCCGACGAGATCCACCTCGCCATCGCCCCTCTGATCGTCGGCGACCCAGGCGCCCCCCGCTTCCTGAACCCCGCCACGTACCCCGGCGGCTCCACCCACCGAATGCACCTCGCTGAGGCCAGCACCATCGGCGACGTCGTCCTTCTCCGCTACCTGCCCAAGCAGGAGGGCTCCTCATGACGCACGCTGACGATGTGACCTGGATGGAGCGGGCCATCGAACTCTCCCGCAAGTGCCCACCGGCGGAAGGAGCCTTCTCGGTCGGCGCCATCATCGTGGGCGCCGACGGCGAGGAGCTAGCCCACGGCTACTCCCGCGAGACGGACGCCCACGTCCACGCCGAGGAATCAGCCCTGGCCAAGCTCCCGACGGACGACCCCCGCCTGGCCGGCGCCACGCTCTACAGCACCCTGGAACCCTGCTCCGAGCGCAAATCCCGCCCCCTCACCTGCACACAACTCATCCTCCGCTCCCCCCTCCGCCGCGTGGTCATCGCCTGGCGCGAGCCAAGCCTCCTGGTGGCCGACTGCGTGGGAGTGGAAACCCTCCAAGCCGACGGTATCGAGGTCGTGGAGCTACCGGATCTGGCCAGCAGAGCGCGCGCGACGAATACCCACCTGCTGGGGTAAGTAGGTTCCCGCCGGTGGATTGCTCGGAGTTCCTTTACTGCCGCCACCCTGCCCCACCCGTCTCACATACGGCTAAAAATTTCTGCACTCCCATGCGAACGCGCGACAGAAATCCGGATGGCGACTATCTAAGAGGCAGATCAGCCAAGACTCTTGCGGTTTGCTCCGCGCACATCGGCGAGATCCCACGGCGAACGTGGATTCCCATCCCAATCGACACCAAACCTTTCGACTGATTCCGCCGACACCTGCTGCCCAAATCGCTCCAGATGGCCACCAAGAGTCTCCAACCCAATGCTCCCTACATTCAGCCCTTCGGCAATCAGACCACGCGCCCTTTCAAGATCTCCTGCCTCCTCACAGGCCTCAATCTTCCGGCGAAGAGCCCTCATTTCACCGTATCCATTCGCATCAGATCTCAGCTGATCCATATATTCATTTAGGCGATCATGGGTTACTTGAATTTCTTCAACATGCAGACTGAGGGCTTCGGTCACGCGCCTAAGTCGCGGAACAAGCAACTCCATCTCTCCATTTACCAGCCCCACAGCTTCAATCATTGAGATCTCCATCCGCCTCCCCAGCTCTTCCGCAAAACGCCGAGCGGCATCCGAAGGAGCGTCTGAGCGGAAAATTCTGGAGTAAATCTCAGGGAATTTTCGACTCAAGATACGGCCTTCAAGGATTCCATACCCTGCATTGTCGTCAAGTTCGTACGCCTCTCTAACCTTGATGAAAGGCTTCGAGTTCCCTAGATCGAATTCCTCGATACACAGCTCCGCCGATTCTTCCTTCTGGCCACTTCGGTACAGATAATAGGCCAGATTTGCGCTTGCTGCAGGATCGCCTCCTTGATGTCGAATCCTCGCAATCTCTACCGCTCCACTCCGATCCTTGGCGAACTCCAGCAGATCCGCCAGGCGATCCGCAGACTCGTAATCTCCAAGATCCAACGCCCGCAGATAGACCTGAGAAGCATGGAACACCCGACCCCTCTCCACCAGAAAGGCGGCGAGGGCTCGCAGATCTTCTGCCTCAACTATGCCGCGAAGTACGACATCCAAGATCGCGAGAGGCGGAAAGAATGAACTCCTTGCACTGCGCCCAACCTGCTCTAGATAGTCGGCCACCTGAAAGGCTTCATCGCCGCGAACAGGGGATCCCGGGAATCGTCGGACCCGTACGAGTGGCCCGCTCGCTCCTCGGCAGGGGGAGAGAAGGTACTCCAAGGAGGTATCAAACCAGTCGTCATCCGCCCTGTTAAGCAGATCGACATCCATCGTGGCGGCTGCCATTTCGACCAATAACCTGCCCGGAATGGAAGGACCATGCCCGAAACGCCGGAGGTCGATAGCCGCATCAAGAACCGCCTTAGCGACTTCGGGTGCGTTTCTATATCGCTCCATCTGGACGGGGGCGCCCGCAAGGAATTGTGTGATTCTAGCCCGAGATCCATTGATGTTTTTATGGGATTCAGCTAGTCGCGGATCCACCCCTATGGCATTCTTCAGATCGTCCAGCGATTCACCCGAAAAGTAGCTCGGAACCGAGATGTCCGAACAGGCGAGCAGCATCCGTGCCTGCGGGTGAGTATCTGTAACTCGCGATTCGGGGTGCCGCGTGAGTCGACCCCAATATTCTGGCCACATCGTTCCAAGAACTAACTGGGGCCCACACTGCGGGTCTCTGAGCAGCTCGCGGAGGCCGGCCGCGATCTGTTCCCCACCCACTCCCGCGGGAGTATCTACATAGAGTTGCATTTCATTCAACCAAAGAACGGTTCTCGATGGAATTCCGGCCCGTAGGCCATTTATTAGGGCTTCGACATGTCCGGGGTTAATCGGGTGCCATAGATTCCACGAATCCGGAAGCTTTTGAATAGCTTCCCAGCAGGCCCGCGTTTTCCCGGTAGAGGACTCCCCGACGAGAACAGCGATGACACTTTCCCCGCTAATTGCCCGAGAAACCACATCGTCGAGTCGAATATCATGAGGGCGTCGGATGTAATGAGGGAGAAGAGGTAGGTCAGATTCCGAAAATCTCGAATCAATGGACCGATGAACCTCCAAGGCGAAGGGGTCGACCCATTCTCTCACTCGGCGACCCAGGGACTTCTGAACGCCATTCCCACCGTTCGCGCTAGCAGCCTGATCCCAGAGCTCATTCCAGAATGCACGGCGAGGTGTCTCCTCCGCCCACGAACTGTAGGTCGAGACAAGGCTCCAGAGGTCGTCACGATCTTTAGGGACCCTGGGGAGCGACTGACTAAACCAGCCGCTCACAGTTTGCTTCGAGAGGCCAGCCAGTTGAGCAGCTGCGTTGCGGGTCCATGCCCGCCCCTTCTCCTTGCGCAGAGCCTGTGCCCTGCGCTCAAGGGACCTGAGCTCCTCGTGCATGGCATGTGCCCTCTTGCCTTCGGTCACCAGCACCACCGCTCCCGTGCGTACCCGCCTGCAGCTGTCCGACTCGGACCTGTCAGACAACACCCCTGAGCTGGAGCGTAGTTGAAGTCGGCACTGGCTGGTCTCGGTTCTCTTCGCTGTCCGGGAGCCACTTGGCACAGTCCGGTCAGCAGCACGAGAGAAGCCTCGTGCTGGAAGGCATGCGTCCAAGGAGGACTGTTGTTCAACAAGGAGTGGTTGAGCGCATGGAGCGCGAAGTTTCGAGCATTGTGGGCAAGTGCTCCGTCCGTCCGCTGGGCATCCGGGGCTGTGGTATTCGCCGGGGTCTATTGGTTTCCTGAACTGGCCCCACCACTGACTGCTGCAGCAGTGGTGGTCGTCAGGAGGAGCCAAGCCTGAGGGAGCAGCAGGGCGGCATCGTCCGGCGCCCAGAGAGACTGGAGCGTCGGCTTCGGTCGCGCGCGGTCGACGCTCGTGTGATCGGCGTGTGAGGCAGCGTCTAGGCGATACATGTCCCGCCGTTTCTGCAGGTCAACGCCACGCGATGCACGATCTATGGATGCCCTCCGGAGCCGTGTGCGCAGGTTCGAATCCTGCCGGGGGCACTCCAGCCGGAACAATGCGATCAACACGCTGACCAGCTGAAGTGCCAAGCATGAAGGCCCGGACTCAGTCTCACTGAGTCCGGGCCTTTGTCGTTGCTACGCACTGGTCCCGTGTGAGGGGCGTAGAGGACTCAGTCCTGCTCCCGCAGTCCGACCGGTTCGGCCGCCATTCCAGTTAACGAAACCGACATAAGAGACTGCAGTGAGGAGCTTGCTCCCTTCCACGGCATTGGCCAGGACCCGCGGAAACACCTGTTCTCCGCCCTAGGGCCCCGGTCTCTTCACCCGGCGAGCGGAGTCGGATCGAAATAGGCCGACTCGAACCGGCCTTCGTCGCCCCGCGGTCCGGTTAGGTGATGGTCGCCTTTCGGCGACCTTGGCGGCGCAGCCAGTCCTGGACGGCCTGGCCGAGGTCAAGGTGATCAGCACTGGACTTGCAGGTCGCGGTGCGAAGGCAGTGGGCGGAAGGGCACTTCTTCTCGGTGTAGCGCTTGGCACTGAGCTTCTTGCCGCAGCCGCCGAGGAGGATTCCGCAGTGGAAGCCGTCGCGGAAGCGGCCCCGCTTGAAGAGGCCGAACTCGTCGTGGTCATACGGGAGGACGACGGGAGTGTCGGATCCGGCCCGTCCGACGACTGCGGGCAGGACCTTGTGCGTCACGGCACGCTCCGGGCGGACGGTGGGTCAAGTGGGGTGGGGATGGTCGGGGGCGAGGCTGGAGCGGGGCTCGGTCAGCTCTCTCAGTCTTCCTCGTCGCCCCCGCGCAGGCGCCGCGCTCGCTCGGATATCCCGCTGGAGAGCTTGTGCTTCACCGAACCTGCCCGGTCGAGGGCCTCGTTGCCCAGGCTTCTGGCAGCTCCGACGCCCTTCGCTCCCGTCTCAAGTGCCTTATCCCTCACCTCCGCCGCCGCAGCCGCCCATCGTCTCGTCTCCGACGGCCGGCGACCGGCCTCGATCCCGAGTCGCCCGTGGAAGTCATGGACGCCGGTCACGACATGATTGCTCGACTGGACCACAGCCGGGGACTTGGCCGGGTGCAGCAGCACTTTCGCGTTGGCCTCGCTGGCAGCCGCTTCCATTCGGGCCACGAGGCGCTCGGTGCTCCGCGAGATGAGCTCGAGCCGATTCTGCCGGGCGATCCGAATCCCGAGACGATGCCGGTCCAGGTCCTCCGAAGCCGTGTCCAGCACCCGGTCGAGTTCGAGCACGGCGATCGCGTCCTGCAGCTGGAAGCAGCGAGCCAAAACAGCGAGCCACTCCTGAGCTTTGGATTCGGCTTCCTTGGCCGCCTCGGCAAGATCACCGATCTTGGCCTTTCGCTCCATCCTCTCCGCGAGTGCGTCGAGTCGACGCAACGCGTACACCTGAGTCGTCGCGATCGTCGTCGACGTGCCCTGCACCTTCGACCACGTGATCTCTGAGACCCGCCCCACCTGCTCCCGGATAGTGATGGCCTCCTCGATCGCGAGCTCCGCTCCGATCATTTTCGACAGCGCATCGTCGTTCTGGGCGCGGAGCACCTCGTCGACCTTCTCGTCGATCGCAGCGAGATAGTCGGTGATCTCGTCCATGGCCTGCTGCATTGCGAGTTGCGCCATGATCGCCGCGACATTGGCCAGAACCGCAGGATTGGTCCGAAGTGGCCCCGACCGCTTGGCGAATTCGACGAATCCCTTGATCTGGCCGCTGTCCCCCTTCAGCACGCCTGTGCTGAGACCCGTCGTGGCGCTTTCCCTCAGCCCGTACTGGTCGACACGCCGCGCGGACTCCTTGGTCAGCTTCACCCAGCGACGTGAGCCAGCGGCGATATCGGAACCTGCTTGCGCGGTTCCGGCCGCGTTACCGAAGGCGGATCGGAGCCGTCGCGGACCCGGGCCCTTCGACCGCAGCCCCTCAGCGACGAGGAAACGATCGACCGTCTCTTGATTCCCGATGACCATCAGGCCATCGCCGTCCCTGATCAACTGGATCTCGTCATCCATGGTCACTTCTTTCGGACCGTGGCCCGGACCGGGCACTCTGCACTGGTCCACGTGCTGTACGGGTGGTACGCGTCAGGCTTCAGGGTGGTGGGGGCCATGCTCTGGGAACGGCGTGCGGCAGTCATCACCGACGTCGAACCCTGACACCGCGTCGGGATCACCGAGCTCACGCTCGAATGAACGTCCCCGGCCAGCTCCCTCAGCTTCGCCTCGGTATGGAAGACCACGACTCTCCCGCACTCCGATCCGGCTCGGGCTCCGCTCAACGGCCCTCACCCTAACGGCCGACAGAGGGACAGACCCTGCGATCAGTGCGACGTCGCTGCAGGCCGATGGCGAACGTGCTGCAGGCAGCGCCCATGGCCCGTGCGGCCGGATCCGGGCGTCGCTGCGGTCGGCCACGGCCGGAAGAGTGGACATCCGCGCGTTTCCCCTCGAGGAGTACGGAGAAGTGGTGAGCCGGCTGGTCGGCAGGGCAGGATCCTGCCGACACCGTGCGCTACGACGCGGAGCTCGCGCCGAGTTCGCCCGGCGCGTGCAGGAAAGGCAGCTGGGGCACCCCGTCGGCGTGGACTTCACCTCACCTTCGCCCAGGTGTCCCTGCTTCAGGCGGGTCGCCCCCTGCGCGCAGGGCATCGACGTGGTGGTGGTCGGCATTCCGTCCCCGGACACCAGCACCTGAGTCGCGTCCGTGACACCCCGGCTCGGCAGGGCATAAAGACCTGTGTGACGGGTGCGTCCGCCCGTCTCGGGGCTCTGCGGGTCCCGCGCGCTGGTCCGGCCGGGGCGGAGTAGGGCCCCGCCGTTACGTCGTCGGCTTCTGGAGGGGGGCGTCGCTGCCGGCCCAGATGTAGACGCGGGTGGTGCCGGGCTGGAACTCGTGTGCGTGGATCTTCGCGCACAGCCCGAGTGCTTCGCTTTCGGGCGACTTTGCATCACGGGGGCAGACGCTGGTGATGCGCATGCCCTCGGTGAAGGTCTCGGGCTCGGGCAGACCGAGGTGGGTGAAGCCGTCGCTGCGGGTGTAGCCCGGCTTCTCCGGGTGCCGGTTGCGGGCCATCTGGGCGCCCTCTCGTAGGAGCGGCTGCAAGAACCGGTCCGCCTCCGCGGTCGAAACCGTGAAGGTGAGCAGCGCGACGTCGTACTGCACATTGCTGTGGAGCCCGGCCCGCCGGTCGGTGGCCGTCTCCGGCACCCGCAGACCCAGCACGCCCGCCGTCCACTCGGGCGTGGCGTTCTCCTCCCAGCAGCACGCCCGCCTCTCGGCATCGGCCGGCTGTCCCAGCTCGTACGTGAGCATCAGGAGCGTCCCGAGGACCCCGAGGATGCAGAGGCCCGCGAAGATTCCGGCCCCAATGGCGAGGCGCCGTTGCCAGGGCTTCCGCCTCCCGGCATCGGACGCAGCCGCGCTCGCGGGACGGTTCATCGGTCGATGTCCCCTCCGCCGTCCCGGGCATGGCGGCCCGGATCACTACGTTCCCCGGCGCGCCCGGGATCGTCGGGAGCGGGCGCTGCCGATCCGCTGCCCAGCTCATAGTGCTTGACCGAACTGCTTCCCGCCATGTTGAACTCCTGAGCCAGGCCGACCTTGTGCTGCTGACTCGGCTCGCCGTCGGGTATCTCGAACTTCCCGATGGTCACGCCCTTGCCCTCGTCCCAGTTGTACCGGTCCCAGACGTTGACCTGGTAGTCGAGGCCGACCACCGGTTTGCCGTCCGCGCCCGGCGTGACGGTCACCACCCCCGTCACGTTCGACTGGGAGCCTCCGACCGCGTAGTACCAGTTTTGGTCCGCCGCATCGCTGAAGTAGTAGCCCTCGCTGCCCGTCTCGACCGGTATCACGACCGGGCGGCCGCCGTTCCTCTCGTACTCCGTCAGCGCCTGCTCCCGCCACTGCTTCTCGTTGCCCTGGAGGAACAGCTGGTCGACGTGGTCCTGGAACCCCTTGTTGTCGGTGAGCATCTTGTCGACCGGGAGCTCCATCAGGGTGCCGGTGTTGTCCAGGTAGTGCTTCATGTGGCGTGAGGCGTCGTTCAGGTCACCGCCGTCGGCCAGGACGACGAGCGCCTGCATCTTCGACCTGGTGACCCAGTCGTTCCACTCGATGTCCTCCGCCCCGTGCTTGCCGGACCCGCGGTCGGCTGCCACCTGCTTGACCGATGGGTTGAGGAGCCCGGCCGCCAGCAGGTCGTCCTTGTGGGCGGTCCACAGCTGCATGCGGGCGTCAGGGCTGAGTGACTGCCACAGCCTCTGCAGCTCCGCCTGCTGGGCCGGCTTGACGTCCGCGCCCAGTGCGGCCAGCTTCATGGCCCGCGGCAGCTGGTCCTGATCGAGCGAGGTGTATTCGGCGTGGCCGGCGTCGTACGGGTCGGCGCCGTGGGAGGCGCGCAAGGCGCGGGTGACCGCGGCATCCACCTCGGCCGCGTGGGTGACCAGGCCGGTGAGTGTGTCGGCATACCAGCGGATCATGTCCGTTGTGCGCTGGTTGGGGCCCTTCGCATCGCAGATGGATGATTCCACCCGGACCTTGCCACCGCCGCCGTCGGACACCAGCAGCCCCGGATCCGGTTCGGGGGTGTGGGCAGGGGCACCCTGCCTCGCCTCGTCGGCCAGGGTCTTCGCCTGCTTCTGGATCCGGGTCAGCTCCTCGTGTGCGTCGGCGAGGACCGCGTGGATGCTCTTGGCCTCACGGTGGAGATCGTCCACCTCCTTCGCCGCGCTGCGGACGAACTCCCGGGTGACGGTCGCGTTGGCCCCCTCCCACCTGGCCGCCTCGGACTTCTTGACGAGGCCGTCGCGTACGGTGCCGTGCAGCTTGGCGAGTTCCTCCGCAGCCGTCTTCCACTCCGTGGCGGCTTCGTTCACCTTGGCGAGGTCGAGGGTGATCAGGTCGGTCCAGGTGAAGGTCACTTCACGTACCTCTGTATCTCGGAGGCCGACATCGCGGACCCGTCGCGATGGCGCATGCTCGCGGCGATCGCCTCGTCGTTGTTCGCGTGGGACTTCTTGGAGTAGTCGAGGTGATTAGAGATGTGCGCGTACATCTGCAGCACCGTCTTGACCTGCGAGTCCCACGTGGAGAGGGTCACCGACAGCTCTGACCCCATGGCCAGGTTTCGGGCGGAGCACTCGGCTGCGGCCCTGCCGGACGCCCCCGTACCGGCGATGTCCGACTTCTTGCGCAGTTCGCGGTGGATGACGAACGCCTCGTGTCCGACGGCGCCCAGGTCGTCCTGTGTGACGACGAGGTCGTACGACGAACCACCCGTCGTGGCGGTGCTCTGCTTGGCGGCTGCCCATTCCTCGTCGAACGTCACCGAAGCCTCCCCCTGGCGTACAAATCGGAATTGATCACTCTAACAGCAGCCGGATGAACGGCTGTTCGACCTGACAGATCAGGCTTTCCGAGCCCTGCAGGACGTCGGCTCCCGGGTTCGGGCGGGGTGAGGCCGAGTGGTTCCGGTGGTCCGTACGAGGGAGGTGGGGCGGGGTCTGTGGGATTTGGGGGGTGGGTCGGTGGTGGGGGCATGCGTACGTTGGGGGTGAGGCTGCATGGCACCGCTGGGCCGGTGCCATGTGGCGGGCTCTGACGATCGGGATGGGGCGGCGCGGATGCGTGAGCTGGTGGAGACGGCGCAGCGGTGGGTGGCCGAGGGGCGGGCCGGGTATCTGGCCCGGCCCGTGACCGAGCAGGGGTTCGGGCCGCGGGATCCGGCCGGGGCCCTGCTCGTCGATGCGCGCGGGGAGTGTGCCGGGACCCTGTACCGCGGGGTCTTCGACGCCGAGCTCGCCGCCGAGGTGGCGGCCCTGCCGGCCGGGGTCACGGCGCGGGTGTGCGAGGTGTCCGTGCGGGCGGCCGAGGCGGTGGCCGCGAAGCTGACCTGCGGCGGGCAGGCCGAGGTGCTGCTGCAGCCGCTTGCGGCGATCCCGGCCCAGTGGTGGGAGCTGCTGGGCGACGGGGTCGGGGTGGCGTTGGTGACCCGGCTGAACGAGGCCGCGGACCGGGCCGTCAGTGAGGTCGTACGGGCCACGGACGTGCCCGGTGACGATGCCGGGCGGCGGGCGGGCGAGCTGCTGGCGACGCGGCGGGCCGGGCGGGACGCGCTGTACGCGGAGTCCGGGCTGGTGCTGGTCGAGGCCTTCCCGTCGGCCCCGTGCCTGGTCATCGGCGGCGGCGGTGAGCTGGCCGGGATCATCGAGCGGCAGGCGCTGTTGCTGGGCTGGGAGGCCGTACTGGTCGACGCACCCGAGGAGGCGAGCCGGGTGCTGGAGGCGCGCCGGGACGCCGCGTGCCTGGTCATGCTGAGCCACGAGGAGTCGTTCGACGTGCCGACGCTGCGGGTGGCGCTGGCCCAGGGGGTGCCGTACGTCGGTGCGCTGGGCTCCCGCAAGACCACGGCCCGGCGGCGGGAGGGGCTGCTCGCGGCCGGGGTCCCGGAGGCCGAACTGGCCCGAGTGCACGGCCCAATCGGCCTGGACCTCGGCGCCCGTACCCCGGCGGAGACCTCGCTGGCGATCTGCGCCGAGATCCTCGGGACGCTTGGGGAGCGCAAGGCCGCCGGCGCCCTGCGGGATGCCGAAGGTCCCATCAACTCCTAGGGAGTGTCCGGGCGATCAGCCCACTGGCCCGACAGGACCTGGCGCCCGGAAGGGATTTCACTCGCCCAGGGCCCGCTCGAGCTGTGCCTTGTTCATCTCCGAGCGGCCGTGGACGTTGCGGCGGCGGGCCTCGGCGTAGAGCTGGTCGTACGTGGGTCCCTGCGCGCCCGAGTGGGAGTGCAGGCCCCCGCGCCGGGACGAGGAGATGTCGTCGAGGGATTCCTTGCTGGCGGTCCGGGACTCGCCGGCCCGGGCGCGTTCCTTGTTCACCGTCCGGGCGGCGATCTCCTTCGCCTTCTCCTCGGGCTCGCCGCGCTGCTCCAGCCCTTCCTTGATGTGTTCGTACTGGCGTTCGCGCTTCGGGGAAGATCCTCGGGGCGTGTCCGGCCTCCTTCTCGTTCTCCGTCCAGGCCCGGCGTCTACCCCGTATGGCCCAGGCCATACGGGACATAGGAGCGCATACCGGACCCGAGTGCGGGAACATGGCGGGTATGGACACGACCCTGAGCGTGGACGCGACCCTCGCCGACATCGCCTGGTTCCTGGTCGTCGGCATCCTCGTCGCCGGCTTCCTGCTGGGCGGCTTCCTGCTGGGCAAGAAGGTCCGGGAGAAGGAGCCACCCCCGCCCACGACCGAGAGCCAGCCCCACCTGCCGGACGGCGGGGCGGTCTACGAGGTCCGCGAGGAGCGGGACCAGGTGGAGATTCCCGAGGGCGGACTGCGGCCGCACGAGATGCAGGGCTACGGGAACTTCGGCTCCACCACCTCCACCCACCCCGACGAGGTCCGGGCGGAACGGGAGTCCGGCTACAAGCTGCCGGAGGGCCCCGGTCCGCATCCACAGCCGGGGGCTCCCCCGGACGCCGGGCGCGGAGCGCACTCCTGACCCACCCACGTCACCGGCCTCTGACCCGCGCCTCCCGCGCGGGTCAGAGGTCCGTTCGCAGCCGGAGGACCTCCGGTGGCGGGTGCCGGGCCGAGGCCTGCCGGACCTCCGCCGTCAGGGGCGGGTCCAGCGGCCGGAAAGGGACCTCCCCGAGCCCGATCGCCGTGACCGTGGCCGGGGAGGGCGAAGTCGCCCCCCGGGCGGCCACCTCGGCCGCGATCTCCGCGCGCAGCGCCGCCGACAGCGGGCTCGACACCAGCGGGGTCTCGTCCCCGACCGGCAGGACGAGCACCAGGGCGAGCGGCCGGCGCGCGGTGCCGGTGTAGCCGACCACCGCGGCGTCCCGGACGTCCGTGTGCCGCAGCTTCTGCCAGCCGCGGCGCCCGGCCGGGTAGGCCTGGTCCAGCCGTTTCACGACGAGGCCCTCGATACCGCTGGCCGGGAGGGTCTCGTACCAGGTGGCGGCCAGTTCCGGGTCGGTCGTCATCGGCACCGGCTGCAGCGGCGGCCCGAGCGGCAGGAGCAGGTCGACGAGGAGGGCGCGGCGGCGCTCGTACGGGCGTGGGCGCAGGTCGAGCCCGGCCAGTTCCAGCACGTCGAAGGCGGCGTACGAGGCGGGCAGGCGCTGCGCGAGTACGGCGGCCCGTGCGGCGGTGGCGGCCGCCCGGCGCTGCACCAGCGCGAAGTCCGTCCGGCCCGCGTGCCAGACGACCACCTCGCCGTCGAGGACCGTGTCGGCGGGCAACTGCAGCGCGGCCGCGGCCAGGTCGGGGAAGGCGCCGGTCACGATCCGGCCGGAGCGTGCCTGGAGCGTCACGTCGGTCGCCGAGCGCAGCACGACGAGCCGGTGGCCGTCGAACTTCGGCTCGTACGCCAGCCCCGCCCCGCGCGGCAGGGTGCGTACGGCGGCGGCCAGCGCGACGCGGATCACGGCCGGGTCCCCGTCCCGGGGAGCGGGCGGGCCCGCTCGGGGTCGGTCAGCGGGGCGAAGAGGTCCCCGTCGCGGGCGAGCCTCGGGGCGATGTCGTCGGCGAGGAGGACCAGGCCGGCGGGGGTCCGGCAGGCCCCGACCTCCGCCCAGGAGACGGGCGCGGACACGGTGGGCCGGGCCCGAGCGCGCAGGGTGTAGGGGGCGGCGGTGGTCTTGGCGGCGGCGTTCTGGCTGTGGTCGACGAAGACCTTGCCGGGGCGCAGCGCCTTGGCCATGCGGTGCACGACCAGGCCGGGGAGCTCGCGCTCGGCCTCCTGGGCGAGCTGCTTCGCGTACGCGGACACGCGCTCGGAGGGGGTCGGCTCCAGCGGCACGGCCAGGTGCATGCCCTTGGAGCCGGAGGTCTTGGCGTGGGCCTCCAGGCCGTCGGCCGCGAGCCGGTCGCGCAGCCAGAGCGCGGCGGCGCAGCACTCGACGACGGTGGCGGGCGGGCCGGGGTCGAGGTCGAGGACCAGTCGGTCGGCGAGCGCGGGGTGGCCGACGGGCCACTGGGGGGTGTGGAACTCCACGACGAGGTTGGCGGACCACATGAGGGTGGCCAGGTCGGCGACGACCACCTGGGCGGCGGTCACGTCCTCCGAGCGCGGCACGGGGGTGGTCTTCACCCAGGCGGGCGTGCCGGGGGGCGGATTCTTCGTGAAGAAGAGCTGGCCGTCCGGTCCGTCGGGATAGCGCAGGAAGGACACCGGCCGGTCGTGGATGTGGGCGAGCAGCGGCTCCGCGACGGTGGCGTAGTAGTGGAGCACCTCGCCCTTGGTGAAGCCGGTCTCCGGGTACAGGACCTTGTCGAGATTGCTGAGCGCGATGCGACGGCCCTCCACCAATGTGATCGGCGTCATACGATGAGACTGCCACGAAACGGGAGGAACCGTGCGATCCATTTGGAACGGGGCGATCTCCTTCGGCCTGGTCAGCATCCCGATCAAGCTCGTGAACGCCACCGAGAGCCACTCGATCTCCTTTCGCCAGATCCATGTGAGTGACGGCGGACGCGTCCGGTACCGCAAGGTGTGCGAGCTGGACGGGGAGGAGGTGCCGAGCGCCGAGATCGGCAAGGGGTACGAGGAGGCCGACGGGTCGATCGTGCCGATCACGGACGAGGACCTCGCGCAGCTGCCGCTGGCCACCGCGAAGACGATCGAGATCATGTCGTTCGTACCGGCGGAGGAGATCGATCCGCTGCAGATGGACGCGGCGTACTACCTCGCGGCGAACGGGGCGACGGCGGCCAAGCCGTACACGCTGCTGCGGGAGGCGCTGAAGCGGAGCCGGAAGGTCGCGATCGCCAAGTACGCCCTGCGGGGGCGGGAGCGGCTGGGCATGCTGCGGGTCGTGGACGACGTGATCGCGATGCACGGGCTGCTGTGGCCGGACGAGATCCGGGCGCCGGAAGGGGTGGCGCCGGACGTCTCGGTGTCGGTGCGGGACGCCGAACTCGACCTGGCGGACGCGCTGATGGCGACGCTGGGGGAGGTGGAGATGGCCTCGCTGCACGACGACTACCGGGATGCCGTGGAAGCGATGATCGTGGCGAAGTCGGAGGGGGCGTTCGAGCCGACGGAGGCCGTCCTGGAACCGGCCGGGGGTCAGGTGATCGACCTGATGGCGGCGCTGGAGAAGAGTGTGCGCGCCGCGAAGGCTTCCCGGGGGGAGGGGGGCGGTGGCGCCGGCGGTGGCGCAGGCGCCGGCTCCGGCGAGGGCGGGGCCGGGGCCGGGGCCGAGGTGACTCCGATTCGGCGGAAGTCGGGGGCCGGTGCGGGCACGAGGGCGGCTGCGCCGAAGGCGGTGGGCGGGAAGAAGTCGACGGCGGCCTCGGCCAGGAAGACCGCGGCGGCCGCGACGAAGAAGAAGACGACCACGGGCAAGTCGGCTTCGGCCAAGTCCACTTCGGGCACGGCCAAGTCCACGGCCAAGTCCACGGCGAAGAGCACGGCCAAGAGCACGGCCAAGACGGCGGCGACCGCGAAGAAGGCGGGTGCGGGTGCGGGTGCGGCGAAGAAGGCGGCGACGCCGCGGAAGCGGACCTCGGCCTGAGCGGTGGTGGGGTGGCGGGGTTGGGGGCCTGCGGCGCTTTCCCCTACCCGCCCCTTCCCGAACCTGGGGCTCCGCCCCAGACCCCGCGCCTCAAACGCCGGCGAGGCTGGATGGTGCGGCAGGGCCGAGGGGCGTAGCCCGCGGTGGGTGGGCCTCGAGCACCGGCCGGGCTGGGTGGTGGGGCCGGGCCGGGCCGCGGAGGGCGTAGCCCGGGGTGGCGGGAGCCCCGAACGCCGGCGGAGCTGGATCGCGGGTGCAGCCCCGGGCGACGTGAGCGTCGGCGAGGCTGGATCCAGTGCTGTGGCCGGAAAGGTGTGCCGTGCCGGGCGCCGCGACCCGGTGGACCTTTCCGGTCACAGCACTAGGGGCGGGACGGGGTGGGGAGCCAGGTGGTGGTGGTGCGGGCCTTGGCGAAGAGGGAATCGATCTCCGGGGGTTTCAGGGTCGGCGGGGCTGCCGCGAGGGTCGGGGTGGCCGTCGGGGGCTGGAGGACGCGGATGTCGCGCACCGAGGGGGCCGTCTCCACCCGTGAGGCGTCGACCACCGCCAGCGCCGGGGTGACCCTCGCCGCCAGGGCCGTCGTGGCCAGGGCCGCCGCGCGGCGGATCCAGCGCGGCTCCGGGCGGGGTTCCGTGCGGCCCACCGTGAGCAGCAGGTCGCCGACCACCGCGCGCTGGCGGCGGCCCGGGACCGTACGCACGCAGAAGATCCCGGGCGGGCCGATGAGCAGGTGGTCGATGTGGCCCAGGCCCGGGAGCGGAACGCAGTGCAGGATCCGCCAGCCGTCGGGCTCCAGGGCGTCGAAGGCATCGCCCATCCGCTGCTGCGCAGTGAGGTCCTGGCGCAGCCGGTGGCGGGCTCTGGTGCCCGCCGGGCCGTGTTCCAGTTCTCCCAGCAGGGTCTCCCCCGGGCGGTTCGGGGCCAGGTCGGCGTCCGGCGCCAGCGCGAGACGTCGCAGGTCGGAGGCTGTGGGGACCGGCGGCGGGCCGATCGAGACGGTCCCGCTCAGGTAGGGGCGCAAGGCCGCCAGGATCGCCTCGCGGTGGTCGTCCGCGAGGACGCTGATGCGGTTGGCCTGCCGGTCGTACCAGGCCACCGCCTGCCCGTCGGGCAGGTTGACATACAGCCGGCCGCGGCCGGGCCGGCCGCTCGGCAGTACCTTGAGTCCGCGCATCGCCCTCACCCCCGCCGTCCATGGGAGCAGCCGGGGCGCCGCAGGGCAATCCCTCGGATGTGTAACGACTCCGACGGAACCTTGCGACTCCGCTGTTACACGAACGGGGTGTTGCCGCAACGGCCGGGCCCTAGGTTTGACCCACCTGGATGGCCCAGGCCCTGACAGGCAGCGAAGGATTTCCCCGTGAGCACCGCCAGCCGCCGCACTTTCGTTCGCGCCGCCGCCGTGACCGCATGCGCCGGAAGCCTGCTGGCGCTGCCCACCGCCGCCGCCCTGGCCGAGGGGGTGCCCGCGGCCTCGTCCGCGCATTCCGCCGCCCCGCAGTGGAGCCTCGTCAAGAGCCTTTCGCTCGCGGACGGGCTCTCCACGGCGAAGGTCTACCGGACCGCCCAGGGCGCCTACCGGGCCGAGATCCTGGCGGCCGACGGCACCAGGGCTGCCACTCTGACCAGCCGTGACGGGGTCACCGACTTCGGCGGCGCCGGGGATCTGCACGCCTCGCTGGACTCCACGGGGCAGCTGACCTCCTGGGTGGGCGACGCCGCGGCCCGGGGCACCGATCACACCGTGGCGGGCGACGGGCACAAGACCGGTACCCGCGCGGGGAGTCACGCCGGCAGCCACACCGGGACCCGTGGCGGACAGGTCGTCCCGGCCTCGGTCGGGCGGAACGCGGACGCCGCCGACTCCCGTACCGTCGCCGACGGCTCGAACACCGGGCGGCGGCTGAGTACGCTGGCCGACGGTCCGGGCGACGGCGTGCTGCTGCTCGCGGCCGGCGGCGGCATCGCCGCCGTCGGCGCCGCCGGGCTGGGCTTCGCGATGCTGCGCCGAGGGCGCACGGACAGCTGAGACCTCACGGTAAAAGGGATGCACCTCCGCATATGGTTGACGAGATCGGCCGTCGGCGTATCGCGGGCAGAAGGGCACATGGGGCTGTGAAGAGGGTGCGGTCGCGTGTGGCCGTGTGCATACTGCTCCCCCTGTCGGCGCTGGTTCCGCTGCTGACGGGCTGCGGGGACACCGGCGGGCTGGTGAGCGCGGGCGCGACGGCGACCGCGAGCGGGCCCGTACATCTGTGGCCGGATCGCCGCGGGGCGTCCGTACCGCCCGCCGATCCGGGTGGGGCGCCGCCCGAGTACGTCAAGGGGATCCCGCCCGTCCGCGACCAGGACGTGCACGCCGTCGACCCGGTGGCCCTCGTCCAGGCGGAGCTGCGGGCCCACCCGGACACCGAGGTCGGGGCCGACGGGATGCCGCCCCGGACTGCGGCTGCGATCAGGGCGTGCGCGAAGGACAGGGCCGAGGAGGAGCCGGAGTCGTGCCCGGTGCTGAAGCCGTACTACCGGGACCTCACGGGCAACGGCAAGGACGAGCTGATCGTCGGCATCGAGTTCCCCGACAAGATGATGTCCGTACGGGTGTACACGGCGGACCCGGACGGGCGGCTCAACCGGATCATGGCGACCACGGAGACCGTCATCTCGGTGGAGCTCGCCGACGGCGACGTGATCCTGCGGGTGCCCAGCGGCAACCACGGCTACGAGCTGATCACCGCCTGGTCCTGGGACGAGAAGCAGCTCACCATGCTGCCGACGCGCGAGCAGATCGTACGGGTCCCCGGCAATCCGCAGGCCCCCGGAAGCAGGGAGCCCGGCAATCGGGAGCCCGGCAGCCGTGCGCCCGGTGGCCGGGAACCGGGCGGCCGGGAGCAGGCGCCCCTGCCGGTCCGGCCATGAGACTGCCCTCCTGGCCCTCCTGGCCCTCCTGGCCCTCCTGGACGGCCACGCTGACCTGGAAGTCGGCGTGCTTCATCGTGGTGATGTGCTGCTCGCTGGCGGCCGTGGTGGGTGCCCTCGTGCATGTGGAGGTGACCCGGCAGACGGTGGCCACGGCGCGGGAGAAGGCGCTCGGCAAACTGCACGACGTCGTACGCGCGTACGAGGCGGGTGAACCCCTTCCGCGCGGCTCGGGCCTGGATCCCGCGGGCCTGCCGCCGGAGCTGCGCGCCCTCGCCGTCAGCGGGCGCCGGGGCACGCTGGTCGCGGAGTACCGGGGCCGCCCGACCATGTGGGCGGCGGCTCCGGCGGACGGCCGGGCGCTCGCGGCCGCCATCGACTACGGGCAGAGCGCCCGCACGATCAGCGGGCTCGACAACGCGATCATCGGATCGTCACTGCTGGCGATCGGCGGCACGCTGCTGGTCGGCGCCTTCGCGGTGACCCGCGTGACCCGGCGGCTGCACCAGACGGCGACGGTGGCTCGGCGGATCACCCAGGGCGACCTCGACGCTCGCGTGAACGACCCGCGTACGAGGACCCCTTCGCGGCACCAGGACGAGGTGGCGACGGTGGCCGCGGCGCTGGACACGATGGCGGGGAGCCTGCAGTCGAAGCTGGAGAGCGAGCGGCGGTTCACGGCGGACGTGGCGCACGAGCTGCGCACGCCGCTGACGGGCCTGCAGGCGGCGTCGGAGCTGCTGCCGGAGGGCCGGCCGACGGAGCTGGTGCGCGAGCGGGTGCGGACGATGCGGCAGCTGACGGAGGACCTGCTGGAGATCTCCCGGCTGGACTCGGGCAGCGAGGTGGTGGAGGCCGATCTGCACCAGCTGGGGCGGTTGGTGCGGCGGGTGGTGCGGGCGTCCGGGACGGACACTGAGGTGGCGGTCGTCCGGGACGCGCACGTGGAGACGGACCGGCGCAGGCTGGAGCGGGTGCTCGGGAACCTTGTGGCCAACGCCCACAAGCACGGGCGGGCGCCGGTGGTGCTGACGGTGGACGGGCCGGTGGTGACCGTACGGGACCACGGGGACGGTTTCCCGGAGTACCTGGCGGCGCACGGCCCGCAGCGCTTCCGGAGCGGGGGCAAGGGCCACGGGCTGGGGCTGACCATCGCGGTGGGACAGGCGGCCGTGATCGGGGCGCGGCTGGAGTTCCGGGCGGCGGAGGGCGGCGGCGGCCTGGCGGTCCTCACGCTGCCGGGTTCCTAGCCGGCCCCTGACCGGATGCCGGGCCAGAGGCCGGGACGGATCCCGGGCCGGATCCCGGGACGGATCCGGGAGGGATCCCCGGGCTGCTCGACGTTCAGGGCCGGAGGCCACGGCGGCCGTGCCTCGTCGGCGGTGCCTTCCGCGCCCTGCGGGGAGCGCCCCGGTACACACCGCGCAGGCCGGGGCTCCCCGTCGCGGGGCGTCAGGTCCGGGGGGTCTTGGTCCAGGGCCAGCGGGGGCGCGGTTTGGTGCCCGAGGGGCGGAAGGCGTACTTCCAGCCCTTCTGCAGGCCGAGCCGCTTGGAGTACCCCGCGGGCACGCGCTCGTACAGCAGCACCGTCGGCGGGCCGCCGTCCGGCGCCGGGACGGGGATCTCGTACCACTTCGGGGGGTGTCCGGTCGGGCCGAGGAGGACGGGGAGGACCCGGCCGTCCATCGGGCCGTCCTCGAACGGGGTCGGTTGGCTTCTCACCCCACCAGTGTCACAGCAGGTGGGCGGCCTCGGACACCACCGGGATCACACGGCGGGCCAGGACCCCGACCGGACCGTCCGGCGATTCCAGCGCGAGGGCTGCGCGGGCGGCCTCCGCCGTTTCCGGATCCGTGGCGGCGGTGGCCGTCAGGAGGGCGATGAACTGGTCCAGGAGCCAGTCCCGCAGGTGCTCGACCTCCGGCTGCTTGCCCTCGTCGATCCAGATGAGGGAGGCCGCCTCGACCGCGGTGATCCACGTACGGACCATCATGCGCAGCCGGGGGCCCGGGGCCGGGGCGCCCAGGTGGAGGAGGATCTGGTCGGCGGCGGCCCGGCGGATGCCGTCCACGGTCGCCGTCGTGCGGGAGGTCTCCACGACGCTGCCGCCCTGGAGGAGGGCCGCGAAGCCGGCGTCGTGTTCGTCGACGAAGGCGAGGTAGCGGTCCAGTGCGCGCGAGAGGCGCCGGGTGAGGGGCCCCTCCTGGGGTTCGGCGAAGCACAGTTCGAGGACGTCCGCCGCCGAGCGCAGGGCGGCCTCGTAGAGCTGCTGCTTGCCGCCCGGGAAGTAGCGGTAGACGAGCGGGCGGGACACCCCGGCGGCCTCGGCGACGTCGTCGAGCGAGACCTCCTCCGGCGCCCGGTGCGCGAACAGCGAGAGGGCGGCGGTGAGGAGTTGGGCTCGCCGCTCCTCGACGCTCAGCCTGCGGTACGCGCGTACGGTCATGTCCGCAGGGTAGCCCCGCGGGCCCCGGACGAGTGGGTGTCCGGTCGATCGGGCCCGATCCGGCCCGGTACGCAACGGTCCGGGCCGGACCGGGCCGGGCCGGACCGGGCCGGGCCGGTCGACGCAGTACAGGAGCCGCCCGCCTACGCCAGCAGCCCCGAGCTCTGCCACAGCCTCCGGCCGACTCCGCGCAGGACGCCGATGTCGTCGAGGAAGTCGGTGAGCCGCTTCGCACCGCTCTGCATGACCTCGCGGCGGTGGCCGCTCGCCTTCACCTGGGCGACGGCCTCGCGGCGGTCCAGGCCGATGTTGTCGTAGACGGCCGGGTTGACGAAGGCGAGGGAGAAGACGCGGGCGGCCTCTCCGCAGCTGATCCGGGTGAGTTCCTGCTCCCAGCGCGGGGCCGTCAGCATCTGGCGGCGCAGTTCCTCCCGGGCGTACCGGACGTGCCGGGCCTCCTCGATGACGTGGATCCGGGTGACACCGCGGACCAGCGGCTGGACGCGCTCGTCCGGGAAGGTCAGGCGCTGCATCCAGTCGAGGATCTCCTCACCGAGGAGGGTGCAGGCGAAGGAGCCGGGGGTGGTGGAGATGGTCTTCAGGACCCGGGCGAGGTTGTGGTTGACGCGGGAGACCGGGTACGCGGGGACCTCGGCCTTCTGGATCATGCGGGCGAACATCATCGAGTGGCGGCACTCGTCGGCGATCTCGGTGAGCGCGTAGCGGACGTGATTGCTGGTCAGGGACTTGTCGTAGATGTGCCGGACCAGCAGCTGCATGAGGATGATCTCGAACCAGATGCCGAGCGAGCCGAGCGCCGCCGCCTCGTGGCGGGAGAGGTCGATGCGCTGCTCCTCCCCCATCTTCTTCCACAGCGGGGTGTCGTAGAGCGAGAGCAGTTCCGGCGGCCAGTAGTACTTGCCCTCGATCGGCGGGGCGTCCCAGTCGAGTTCCTTGTCGGGGTCGAAGGAGTGCTTGGCCGAGGATTCGAGCAGTCGCTCGGCTATCTGCTCACGGTCCTTGAGCAGGCCGAGGGCGTCCCTGAGCGCGGCTCGTTCGGTCACGGTCGTCATGGGTTCGGACACCTCGTCGTCGAGTTACCGGCGGTCTCCTCTTATGAGACTGCCTGTCAGCAAGGTCGTCAATCCCTCGCGCGCGACTTGTTGACCCCGTGTCTACCAACGTGTGACGCTGCCAACTGTCCGGTACCGCACGGCAGTACGTGAGACGAGGGGGCGTCAGTGTCGACGCACGAGCTCTACACCGAGAACCCGGGCGAGGCGGTCTGGCAGGTCCCCGCCACCGGCTCCGCCCGCTTCAGCTGGGAATACGCCGACGGCCGCGAGCGCCTCCTCGCCCTGTACCAGAAGGGCAAGGACAAGCAGTGGGACGGCGGAAAGCGCATCGACTGGGACATCGAGGTGGACCCCTACGATCCGCTGGGCACCCCCGACGAGTCCCTGCCGCTGTACGGGACGCGGCACTGGGCCCGGCTCACCGCGAAGGACCGGGGCGAGCTGCGCCGGCACTACGCCTCCTGGAACTTCAGCCAGTTCCTGCACGGCGAGCAGGGCGCGATGGTGTGCGCGGCACGCATCGTGGAGTCGGTGCCGGACCTGGACGCGAAGTTCTACTCCGCCACGCAGACCATGGACGAGGCCCGGCACGCCGAGATCTTCGGGCGCTTCCTGCACGACAAGGTCGGGATGCTGTACCCGATCAACGACAGCCTCCAGGGGCTGCTCGGCGACACCCTGCGCGACTCCCGCTGGGACATGCCCTACCTCGGCATGCAGGTGCTCATAGAGGGGCTGGCCCTGGCCGCCTTCGGCATGATCCGGGACACCACCACCAAGCCGCTGCCCAAGCAGCTCCTGGCGTACGTGATGCAGGACGAGGCCCGGCACGTGGCCTTCGGGCGGATGGCGCTGCGCGACTACTACAAGCAGCTGACGGACGCCGAGCTGCGCGAGCGCGAGGAGTTCGTGATCGAGGGCTGCTACCTGATGCGGGACCGGCTGCGCGGGGTGGAGGTGCTGGAGAACTTCGGCATCCCGAAGGAGGAGGCGGAGCGGTTCAGCGAGCAGTCGGAGTTCCTGCACCTGTTCCGCAGGCTGCTGTTCAGCCGGATCGTGCCGTGCGTGAAGGACATCGGGCTGTGGGGCGAGCGGCTGCAGCGGGCCTACCTGGACCTGGGCGTCTTCGACATGGGCGACTCCAACCTCGACCTGCTGATGAGCCAGGACGAGGAGATCGCCGAGGCCCTGGACCGCGAGCGGTTCGCGGCGGAGGAGTCCGCGCGGGTGGCGGAGGTCGAGGCCGCCATCGCCGAGGGCGCGGACACCGCCTGAGGGGTGTCCGGGCGGCCGTCCGGGGCTCCGCCCGGCGGCCGGGCCGGGGCGGATGCCTCAGCGGCCGGTGGCCAGCGCCGCCTCCATCACCGCCCGCGCGATCGGCGCCGCCGCGCCGTTGCCGCTGATGTCGCCCCGGTCGGCCGAGGCGTCCTCGACGACCACCGCGACGGCCACCTGCGGCTGCGGCGCGCCGTCGGCCCTTGCCCAGGCGATGAACCATGCGTACGGGGTCCCCGCGTTGCCGACCCCGTGCTGCGCGGTGCCGGTCTTGCCGCCGACCACCGCGCCCGGAATCGCCGCGTTGCGGCCCGTCCCGTTCTCCACCACCTTGACCATGAGCTCCTGCAGCCGGACGGCGGTGGCCGGGTTCATCGCCCGCCCGAGGCTGCGCCGGTCGCCCCGCCGGACCTGGGATCCGTCGTCCTGGGTCGTCCGTTCCACCAGGTGGGGGTAGGTGACCTCGCCGCCGTTCGCGACCGCCGCCGCCACCATCGCCATCTGCAGCGGGGTGGCCTTCGTGTTGAACTGCCCGATCGAGGACAGGGCCAGCTGGTCCTGGCTCATGTCGGTGTCGAAGTTCGACCGGGACACCCACGAGGGCACCCGCAGCCCCTCGGCGTTGAACCCGAAGCGTCGCGCCGCCTCCACCATCCCGCGCAGCCCGACCTGCACCCCGATCTTCGCCATCACCGTGTTGCAGGACCACTGCACGGCGTCCGCCATCGAGGCGTCCTCGCAGCCGGTGCCCGCGTTCGGCAGCAGGGTGCTGGTCCCGGGCAGCGGGTACGGGTCGGGGGTGCGGGTCGGCGCGTCCACATCGGTGACGACTCCCGCGTCGAGGGCGGCCGCCGCCGTCACGATCTTGAAGGTGGAGCCGGGCGGGTACGTCTCGCGCAGCGCGCGGTTGAGCATCGGCCGTGCGGGGTCCGCGTTCAGTGCCGCCCAGGCCTCCTTGACCTTCGTACCCGTGCCGGAGAGCACCGAGGGGTCGTACGAAGGGCTGCTGACCAGCGCGAGGATCTTCCCGGTGGCCGGTTCGACGGCGGCCACCGCGCCGCGCTTGCCGGCGAGCCCGCGGTACGCGGCCAGCTGCATGCCGGAGCGGACGGTGGTGGCTGCGTTTCCGCCGGCCGGGCGGCCGCGGGCCAGTTCGTACCAGAGCGGGAAGACCGAGAGTCCCGGGTCGGTGCCCGACAGGACCGCGTCCTCGGCACGCTCGACGAAGCTGGTCCCGTACGTCTGGGAGGAGAATCCGGTGACGGGCGCGTAGAGCGGGCCGTGCGTGTACGTCCGCTCGTAGCGCAGCAGTTGGCCGCTGTCGCGGGAGCCGGTGACGGGGCGCCCGTCGACCAGGATGTCCCCCCGGGGTTCGGCGTAGCGTGCGATGGCGGGGCGTTTGTTGGCCGGGTTCGCGCCGTAGGCGGCGGACTCCCAGACCTGCACGCGGGTGAGGTTGACCAGCAGCGCGACGAGCAGGAGCGCACAGAAGTACGCGCACCAGCGGATGTAGCGGATCACTCGGCCGGCTCCTTCGCGGGGCGGGGTCTGCGGGCGCTGTCGCTGAGCCGGACCAGCAGCGCGACGATGATCCAGTTCGTGACGACGGAGGAGCCGCCCTGGGCCAGGAAGGGCATGGCCATGCCGGTGAGCGGGATCAGGCCGGTGACCCCGCCCGCGATGACGAACACCTGGAGCGCGACGATCGAGGCGAGTCCGGTGGCGAGCAGCCGGCCGAAGGCATCGCGCAGGGCGAGCCCGGCGCGGAAGCCGCGGGCGACGAGGAGCCCGTAGAGGAGCAGGATCGCGGCGAGGCCGACGAGGCCGAGCTCCTCGCCGGCGGTGGCGAGGATGAAGTCCGACTTGGCGGCGAAGCCGATGAGGAAGGACTCGCCGTGGCCGAGCCCGGCGCCGAGCAGGCCGCCCGCGCCGAAGGCGAAGAGGGACTGGGCGAGCTGGCCGGGGCCTTCGCCGCGCTCGATCGAGGCGAAAGGATTCAGCCAGTCCTCGACCCGGCTGTGCACGTGCGGCTCGAAGGTCCCCACCGCGTAGGCGCCGAGGGCTGCGAGCAGCAGACCGATCGCGATCCAGCCGATCCGCCCGGTGGCGGTGAACAGCATGATCACGAACAGTCCGAAGAACAGCAGCGAGGTCCCCAGGTCCCGTTCCAGGACCAGCACACCGACGCTGAGCAGCCAGATCGCGAGGATCGGGCCGAGGACGCGGCCGGGCAGGAGCCGCAGCTTCCAGAAGAGCCGGCGGCCGGTGAGGGCGAGCGCGGTGCGGTTCGCGGCGAGGTACGCGGCGAAGAAGACCGCGAGCAGGATCTTGGCGAACTCCCCCGGCTGGAAGGAGAGCCCGGCGAACCGGATCCAGATGTGCGCGCCGTTGACGGCCGGAAAGAAGACGGGGACCAGCATCAGGACGAGGGCCACCGCGACGGAGAGGTACGCGTAGCGCTGGAGCACCCGGTGGTCGCGGAGCAGCGCGACGACGAGGACGAAGAGCGCCACGCCCAGTGCGGACCACAGGAGTTGGTCCCCGGCGGTGATGTGCCCGGGGGTGGTCGCGTCGAGGCGCTGGATGAGGACGAGGCCGAGGCCGTTGAGAAGGACGGCGATCGGGAGCAGGAGGGGGTCGGCGTAGGGGGCCCGGAGCCGGACGGCGAGGTGCGCGAGCAGGGCGGCCACGCAGAGGCCGGCGGCGTAGCGGGTGGCCGGACCGGGGATGCGGCCGGTGGTGGCGAGGCCGACGTAGAGGTGACCGAGGACGGAGATCAGGACGGCTCCGGCGAGGAGCGTCAGCTCGACGCCGCGCCGCTTGGGTGCGCCTGCGCCGGGGGGTGGGGGCGGGGCGGGCTCCGCCACCTTTGCCGTCAGAGCGGTCATACACCGAAACGTAGCAAGCAGACGAATGATATGTCCGCTTATGTCATAGTGTGCCGAAGAGTCGTCAAAAACGGTCGGAAGTGTCGAAAGTGAGGAGCCGAGGCGCATGGGACCTGTGGAATTCATCGTCCTCGCCTTCCCGGAGGAGCAGCTGCGGGCCCCGGCGGTCGAGGCCGTGATGGGGCTGCGCAAGACCGGGGTGGTCCGGCTGATCGACGGCATCGTGGCGACGAGGACGGCCTCAGGAGACGTACTGGCGGCCGAGTTCGACGAGTTCGTGGAGCTGCACGGGCTGCTGACGGGCCGGGACGTGGCCCGGCTGATCGGGCCGGAGGACGTGCAGGAGGCCGCGGGGCTGCTGGAGCGCGGGAGCTGCGCGCTGCTGCTGGTGGTCGAACACCTGTGGGCCGAGGACGCGGCCGTCGCCGTACGGGCCGCGGGCGGCCGGATCGTGGGCTCGGTCCGCATCCCGCCGGACCGGGTACCGGCGGACCCCCGCGCAGGGGTGGCCTGATGTTCATCCGCCCGATGGGAGTAACGGTCAGCGCGGCGAACCGCCCGGCGGGGCACCCGCTGCTGCGGGGCCTGCTGGCACGGGCGGCGGGGGCGGCGGAGGCGTCGCGGGCATCACAGGCCTGGGAACGGACCGCGGGCGCGGTGACCGCTGCCGAACCCCTGCCCGGCGCACAGCCGGAACCCAGGGAGCCGGCCGGGCCGGACGCGGGGCCGGAGCCGGGTGCGGACCCGGGGTCGGAGTCTGGGGTGACGATCCGCCCGGACACCACCCCACCCGCCGGGCCCGCAGCGCCCGCCGGGCCGGGCGCCTCGGCCGGTCTGGTCGCGGAGCTCACCCAGCTGGCCGTCCTGGCCCGTGAGGGCCTGCTCACCCCGCAGGAGTTCACGGCGGCCAAGGCCCGCCTGCTGCGCGGCTGACCCCCGTCAGCCGGCCGGGGCCGTCCCGGCCCGGCGCCGCGCACCGACGGTTCCGGCGCCGGCGCACACGGCCGCGGCCAGCGCGAAGCCCAGTACGGCCGGGTTGACGTACACCGGAACGGACGCGGCGGCGTAGCTCCCGCCGCCCGTCGTCTCGCAGACGAACCGCAGCGGCACGTAGTCGACGGAGTAGTCCACGACGTGCGACGCCCGCTCCTCCTGGCCGGGGGTGCGGCAGGGCAGGATCGGCGACGACGAGGCCCCGCCGTCCTCGGCGGCCAGGACCGCACCGGCCACATGCAGCAGTCCCCAGGAGTAGAAGCCGGCCGCGCAGGCGCCGAGGAGGGCGGCCGCCGGCCGGTGCCACCCCCGCCCGCCGACGGTGGCGATACCGCGGCCGAGCAGGCCGAGCGTCAGCAAGGGCAGGGCCGGAAGGAACAGAAGCAGCAGGAGCGCCATCGGTGCAGTCCAGCAGTACGGGACCACAACGTCCATGACCTGGACCGCAGTTGATGCAACAGGACGGTCACAGTGCGGCGGCTCCGCCCAGCCTGCATCGCGCGGCTTCGACACCTTCGCGCCCGAGGCGGCCCTCAGCCGGGACGCCCGGGCGCCCGTGCGCGCCGGCTCCGGCACCTCCAAGCGCAGTCCGCCGCCGGGGAGACCCAGGTCACACCCGCGCCCGTGTCACAGGGCGCCGGGCTGTCTCGTCCCAGGGGTGTGGCCGACGACGACCGCTGACGACGACTCCCGAGGAGCACACCATGGACGCGCGACTGAACCTCTTCGCAAGCCCGAACACCGGCAAGGCCCTGAAGCACGTCATGGCGGCCGGCCAGGTGCTCAAGAACTCGTCGCTGCCGGCCGCGACGCAGGAACTGGTGTCGCTGCGCGTCAGCCAGATCAACGGCTGCGCCGTCTGCATCGACATGCACACCAAGGAGGCCACCGCCGCCGGCGAGAGCGCGGTGCGGCTGCACCTGGTGGCGGCCTGGCGCGAGGCCACGGTCTTCACCGAGGCCGAGCGTGCCGCGCTGGAGCTCGCGGAGGAGGGCACCCGGACCGCGGACGGGGCCGGTGGAGTGGCCGACGCGGTGTGGGCGAGGGCGGCCGAGCACTACGACGAGGAGCGGCTCAACGCCCTGGTGCTCCTGATCGCCTTCATGAACATGGCCAACCGGATCAACATCGTCACCCGGCAGCCGGGCGGCGACTACGTGGCCGGGCAGTTCCACTGACCGGGATCGCCTTGCCTCCGCCCGCCGATGCTCTGATGATCATCACAGGCGCCCGCGCCGACGGGCTCGGCCGGGCGGGGGGACCACGGGGAGGAAGGCCGGCATGAGCAAGGTCGAGGAGTTCGAGGACCTGCGGTCGCTGCTGTTCTCGATCGCGTACCGGATCCTGGGCAGCGTGAGCGAGGCCGAGGACGCGGTGCAGGAGACCTGGCTGCGCTTCGACGCCTCGCCGACGCGGCCCGCGTCGCCGAAGGCCTTCCTGGCGACGACGGTCACCCGGCTGTCGATCGACGTACTGCGCTCCGCGCGGGTGCGGCGGGAGGAGTACGTGGGGCCGTGGTTCCCCGAGCCGCTGCTCGACGATCCGTACCAGGACCCGGCGCGGTCGGTGGAACTGGCCGACTCGGTGTCGATGGCGGCGCTGCTGCTCCTGGAGCGGCTCAGCCCGCTGGAGCGCTCGGTGTTCGTCCTGCGGGAGGTCTTCGCCTTCGGCTTCGACGAGGTCGCCGCCGCGGTGGGCCGGTCGGAGGCGGCCTGTCGGCAGCTCCTCGTACGGGCGCGGCGGCACATGGAGGCCGGCCGGCCGCGCTTCCGGGCGGACCACCGGGAACGGCAGGAGCTGGCGACCCGGTTCCTGGACGCGATGAAGGGCGGCGACGTCAGCGGCCTGCAGCGGCTGCTCGCGGCCGACGTCCAACTCGTCGGGGACGGCGGCGGCAAGGCCCCGCAGCTGGCCAGGACCGTCACGGGCGCCGGGAACGTGGCCCGTCTGCTCGCCTCGGTCCTCCCCGAGCTGCTCCGGATCGGCGTGACGTACGAGCCGCGCGACGTGAACGGTGAGCCGGGTGCGGTCTTCCGCGACGCGGACGGCGCGGTGACGCACGTGTTGGCCTTCGAGCTGCTGGACGGCCGGATCCGGACGATCCGCTCGGTGGTCAACCCGGACAAGCTCGGCCACCTCGGCCCGGTGGCCGACGCCTGGGCGGTCGCGCGCGAGCTCAGGGAGGCCCGCCGCCGGACGAGGTGACGTGGGAGCCCGCCGCCGCCCCCAACCGGGTGACCCCGCCCGACCGGCCGCCTCCGTTGGGCGATTTGTCATACCGGGCGTGGCAGCATCGGGCGCCTCGGAGGTGATCCCATGTCATACCGGTCGTCCCGCACGCTGCTTCGTGCCGCCTGCATCGCCGCTGCCCTCCTCGTCGCCGGGCCGGTCCCGAGGGCCGGCGCCGAGCCGGGCCTGCCCGAGGGCGAGTCCGTAGGGGTACTGCTCACCCGCCTGCAGGGCCTGTACCAGAAGGCCGAGGAGGCCGCCGAGGCGTACAACGCCACCGACGTCGCCCTCCGGGCGGGCGAGGCCGAGGAGCGGCTGCGCAGCGCCGACCTCGGCAAGGCCCGTACGGCTCTCGACTCCGAGAGGGCCCTGGCCGGGCGGCTGGCCCGGGAGCAGTACCAGGCGAGCCGGGGCCTGTCCCCGTACGCCCGGATGCTGCTCGCCGGGAACCCCCGGGCCGCGCTGGACCAGCGGCGGCTCGCCGCCCGCGAGGGCGCCCGGCGGGCGGCCGTACTGGCCCGGCTGGCCCGCGGCGAGAGGGAGGCCGACGCGCGCGCCCTCCGGGCCCGCGAGGCGCTGGACGCCCGGCAGACACTGGCCGCGCGGCAGAAGGGCCACAAGGACGAGGTCGCGGCGCAGCTCAGGGAGGTCGAGCGGGTACTGGCCGCCCTGACCCCGGCCCAGCTCACCCGGCTCGGGGCGCAGGAGGCGAAGAACACCGAGGCCGCGCAGCGGGATCTGGTCGATTCGGGCCGGCTCCCCACCCGTACGGGCACGCCCACGGCGGCCGGTGGCGCGGCCCTCACCTATGCGGCGGCCCAGATCGGCAAGCCGTACGTCTGGGGCGCCGAGGGGCCGGGGTCCTTCGACTGCTCCGGGCTGACCTCACAGGCCTGGGCGCACGCCGGGCGCGTCATTCCCCGGACCAGCCAGGAGCAGTGGGCCCGGCTGCCGAAGGTGCCGCTGGACGAGCTGCGGCCCGGGGACCTGGTGGTCTACTTCCCGAAGGCCACCCATGTGGGCCTGTACGTCGGCGACGGCAAGGTGATCCAGGCGCCGCGGCCCGGGGCCCGGGTCAAGGTGTCGCCGATCGCCGCGAACCCGCTGCTGGGGGCGGTCCGGCCGGACCCGGACGGTGCCCCGCTCGCGGAGTTCACCCCGCCCGCGCTGCCGCAGACACCGGCGGCGGAGGCGGGGGACGACACCGGCTACTCCGCCGAGGAGGCTCCGGCGGACGAGGCTGCGGCTGACGAGGCTCCGGCGGACGAGGCGACCTCCGCCAGGTAGTCGGCGGTGTCCTCGGGGTCGTAGAAGTACGAGTCGAAGTCGGCCGGGTTGTCGAAGCCATTGGCGAATCGATTCGCCACCGGCGGGAGCTGCCCGGCCGCGCCGATCAGGTTGAGGACGTGCTCCGGCGGGACACCCAGCATCGCGTTCGTCCACTGGGTCACCGGCTTGCCCGTGGTGAACCAGAACTTGTCGAAGGTGGCCTTCATCCACGCCTCGTCGAACGGCTTGTCCCCGTGCATCAGGATCGACGACAGGTACGAGGCCGCGCACTTCGCGGCGGAGTTCGAGCCCTGCCCGGTGATCGGGTCGTTCGCCACGACCACGTCCGCGACACCCAGCACCAGGCCGCCGCCGGGGAGGCGTCCGATCGGGTTGCGGACGGTCGGGGCGTAGCGCCCGGCGAGCGTGGCGCCGGCGTCCGTCAGCTCCACCTCCTTCGTCCGGGCGTGCTCCCACGGCGTGAACTTCTCCATGAGGCCCAGCGTGAGCGCCAGGTGCTCCGCCGGGTCCTTCACGCCGTTGAAGACGTCCACCGGTCCGCCCGGGACGCCCTCCCAGAACAGGATGTCCGCCCGGCCCGAGGTGGTCAGGGTCGGCATGACGAACAGCTCGCCGACGCCCGGGACCAGGTTGCAGCGGACCGCCTCCGTCTGCGGGTGCTCCGGGCGCGGGCCGAGGCCGTGCACATAGGCGACGGCGAGCGAGCGCTGCGGGGCGTCGTACGGGGAACGCGCCGCGTCCCGGCCGAACATCGAGACCAGCTCGCCCTTGCCGGCGGCGACCAGCACCAGGTCGTACGTGCGGGAGAAGTAGTCGAGGTCGGCGACGGAGGCACCGTGGATGACGAGCTGCCCGCCCCGCTGCACGAAGGTGTCGAGCCAGCCGGCCATCTTCACGCGCTGGTCGACGGACTGCGCGAACCCCTTGAGCCGGCCGAGCCAGTCGATGGGGCGGGTGGCGTCGGGGGCGGCGACGGAGACGCCGACGCCCTCGATCCTCGGGGCCTGCTGCTCCCAGAAGTTGATCCCGAGGTCGCGCTCGTGCTGCAGGGCCGTGTCGAACATGCACTGCGTGGACATGACCCGCCCGGTGCGGATCTCGTCCGCGGTCCGGTTGGACATGAGGGTGACCTCGTACCCCTTCGACTGGAGTCCGAGGGCGAGCTGGAGACCGGACTGGCCGGCTCCCACGACAAGTATCCGGCGCATCTCTCAGGCTCTCTCTTCGGGAGTGGTGTCCAGGGCGTGACCCACCAGGGCGAGCAGGGATTCGATCACCGTGTCGCGGCGCCTGGCGTCCATGATCACGACGGGCACGTGGGGCGGGACGCTGAGCGCCTCGCGCACGTCCTCGGGCTCGTACGACTGCGAACCGTCGAAGTGGTTGACGGCGACGGCGTACGGGAGCCCACAGCTCTCGAAGTAGTCGAGGGCCGGGAAGCAGTCGCGCAGGCGGCGGGTGTCTGCCAGGACGAGGCCGCCGATGGCGCCGCGCACCAGGTCGTCCCACATGAACCAGAACCGCTCCTGGCCGGGGGTCCCGTACACGTAGAGGACGAGGTCGTCGTCGAGGGTGACGCGGCCGAAGTCCATGGCGACGGTGGTGGTGTTCTTGTCCGGGGTGCCGGACAGGTCGTCGGTCGGGGCACTCGCCCGGGTCATCACCGCTTCGGTGCGCAGCGGGGTGATCTCGGAGACGGAGGAGACGAAGGTGGTCTTGCCGACGCCGAAGCCGCCGGCGACCAGCACCTTGACGGCGACGGGTGCGCGGGAGCGGTCGTACTGCCAGGGCTGGGCCGGCTCGTCGTCCGACTGCGGCAGGGACACCGGGTTGTCAGAGACGGCGAAGACCACTGAGCACCCTTTCCAGGAGCGCGCGTTCGGGACGCCCGGTGCCGTGACCCGTTCCGTAGACGCGGATCCTGCCCTGGTCCGCGAGGTCGCTGACCAGGACGCGGACCACGCCGAGCGGGAGCTTCAGCAGCGCGGCTATCTCGGCGATCGTGCGCATGCGGCGGCAGACCTCGACGATGGCCGGCATCTCGGGCATGCGGTCGGGCTTCTGCGGCTCCGACACCTTGGTGTCCAGGGCGGCGACGAACGTCTCGACGAGCAGGACCTGCGTGAAGCGGGTGCGGCCGCCCGTGAGGGAGTACGGGCGGACGCGGGCGGGGCGGCGGTCGGCGCCACGTATCGGCAGCCGGTCGGAGGCCGTACTCCTCACGGGGTGTTCTCCATCGACTGGCGCAGCTCGCTGCGGACTTCGGGGGTCAGTACGTGGCCGGCGCGGCCGACGAACAGGGCCATGTGGTAGGCGACGACGCTCATGTCGCAGTCGGGGGTGGCGTGCACGCCCAGCAGCGAACCGTCGCTGATGGCCATGACGAAGACGGAGCCGTGCTCCATCGCGACCATCGTCTGCTTGACCGAGCCGGTGTCCATCAGGGCCGCGGCGCCGGTGGTGAGGCTGCCGAGGCCGGAGACGATGGTGGCGAGGTCGGCGGACGCGCCGCGCGGACCCTTGGCCCTCGGCTGAGCCGGTGGCTCGGCCGCGCCCGCTCCCGGGTCGGAGGACAGGAGCAGCAGCCCGTCCGAGGAGACGACGGCGACGGAGTTGACGCCGGGCACCTCCTCGACCAGGTCGGTCAGCAGCCACTGCAGGTTGCGGGCCTGGGTGCTCAGTCCGTACGTACTGGGCGCGGTCATGTGCGTGCCTCCTGTGCGGTGTCCCCCCGGTCGGTCTTGCTCTGGCCCTGCCTCTGCGTCTGTCCCTGGTCGAGCGCTTGGTCGTGCGCCTGGTCGGGTCCCCGGTCCTGCGCGAGTTCGGCGGCGACGACGCGCCGCCCGTCCTGGGCTCCCTGGTAGAAGCCCCCGAGCCGGCGTCGCAGCTCCTCCGCGTCGACCCGGCGCGGCGGCTCGGGCCGTACGTCGTCGTCGGCGCGCTTGGCGGGGACGGTGCGCGGGGTCCGCTTCGGCAGGCCCTTGTCGGTGACGGCTGCTTCGCCCTCGGCCTGGTCGGCAGGGTGGCTGCCCTGGCGGGGGAGCCAGTTGCCCTCGGCCGGGGCGTGGGTGTGCGGGTCCGCCTCCGGTTCGGTTTCCCGTACGTCGGCCACGGGTGCGGCGGCGTGCGGCGCGGCCGGGATCCCCTCGGCGGGGTCCGGCACGCCGGGAGCGACGGGCTCGGCGTCGGGGACGACCCGCGCGAGCAGCTGTTCCTCGGGGGTCGGCCCGTCCCCTGCGGGGGGCTCGGCGGTGAACACCGGCTCGGCCGGTGCACCGTCCGCCGCCGGCGGCGCGGCGACGAACACCTGGTCGGCGGGCGGAAGTCCATCCGCGGCGGGCTCGCCTGCGACCGGCTCCGCCGGGGTCCCGGCCACGACGGCGGGGCCCGCCAGGGCCTCGGCCAGGGTGATCGGGACCGCCGCGACGGCGGGCTCCGGCTCCGGCTCGGGCTCGGGCTGCGGCTCCTGCTGCGGCTCGGGCTCGACGGCGGCCTCCGTCGCGGTGTCGGCCGCGGCCTCGGCTTCCTCGCCCGCTCCCGCCTCGGTCTCCGCGTCGGGGTCCGGCGCGGCGTGCGCACCCCGCTGCCGGGGCGGCAGGGTGTTCTCGTTGGCCTCCGCTATCACGCCCGGCAGCCGCAGCGCGGGCCCGCCCGGCGTGGCCAGGGCGTGCACCGGGGAGACCATCGGGGTGGTGGGCAGCAGCGTCGCGGGGACGACCACCAGGGCTTCGGTCCCGCCGTGCCGCGGGGTGCGCAGCTCCGCGGTGACGCCGTGCCGGGCCGCGAGCCGCCCGGCCACGTACAGGCCGAGGCCGAGGCCGTGTTCCGCCTCGGGCTCCTCGTCGTAGGCCTCGGGCGTGGACAGGCGGGCGTTCAGCGACTCCAGGCGGTCCTCGGTGACGCCGATGCCCTCGTCCACGACGGACAGGACCACGTCGCCGGAGTCCAGCAGCCGGCCGGACACCTTCACCTTGACGTCCGGCGGCGAGAACGTGGTCGCGTTCTCCAGCAGTTCGGCCAGCACGTGCGAGATGTCGTCGGCCGCGTGCCCCGCGACCTGGGTGTACGAGGGCAGCGAGGCCAGGTCGACGCGCTCGTAGCGTTCGATCTCGCTGACGGCGGCCCGCATGACGTCGACCAGCGGCACCGGCAGGCCCTGCCCGTGGCCGTGTTCCTGCCCGGCGAGGACCAGCAGGTTCTCGTTGTGGCGGCGCATCACGGTCGCCAGGTGGTCCAGCTTGAAGAGCGTCGCCAGCCGGTCGGGGTCCTGTTCCCGTGACTCCAGCTCCTCGATGACCGCGAGCTGGCGCTCCACCAGGCCCAGGGTCCGCAGGGACAGGGAGACGGAGGTCGTCGACATGACGCGGCGGTGCTCCTCCAGCCCGGCCCGCAGCTTGGACAGTTCCTCCTCCAGCACGTCCCGGCCGGAGGCCAGCGCCTCGTTGCGGCCGATGATCCGGCGCCGGTCCGCGTCGAGTCCGGCGATCCGGGTGTGCAGGGAGACCGTCTGGTCGCGCACCGCGTTCAGGTGGCGCACGACCTCGGCGAACTCGTCGTTGCGGCCGGTGAAGCGCACCGGCTCCACCGAGCCCTCCGGCGTCGCCAGCCGCTGCGCGCCGCGGCGCAGGACGGACAGCGGCCGGGTCAGCGACCGCGCCACGGCGGTCGAGAAGCCGACGGCGAACAGGAACAGCACGCCCATGAAGGCGATGACGATTTCGAGCCGGGTCACGTCGTCGTCGCGCAGGGCGGCCAGGGCGGAGGCCCGTTCACCCGCGAGGGTGGCCTCCACGGTCCGCATGCGGTCGATGCGTGCCGTCAGCGCGGTGCCGACGGTGGCCCCGTCGGTCTTGCGGTCGGCGGCGCTCAGGGTGGGCCGGTCGGTGAGCCGCTTGAGGAAGTCGTCGGCCATCTTGACCTCGGGCCCGGTGACGGTGGCGGCGAGCGTCTGGCGCACGTCGGGCCGTGCGGCCCGTGCGAAGTCGTCGAGGGCGGCCTGTTCCCGTACGCGCGCACGCTGGGCGGCGGTGGTGAGTTCGTCGACCACGGCCGAGTTGGGGAGCTGCTCGCCGCGGGGGACGGCCAGCGCGGCGAGCAGCAGTCCACGGGTGGCCGAGGCCTGTTCCACGGCCTGTCCCAGCGGGGCCAGCGGCCGGGTGGTGACGAGGGCGTCCTCGGCGCGCGGCGGGGTCAGCACGGCGAGCCGTTCGCCCGGGGCGAGGAGTTCCGCGATGACGGCGGCGTAGGCCTGGTGTGCGGCGAGGGCGCTGCCCTTGCCGTCGACGGCCTCGCCGCGGACGGTCCGTACCCGTGCGAGGGCGCGGGCGGTCGACTCGTCGGCCTCGGCCTGGACCTCGGCGAGCTGCCGGTCGGTCCGGGCGGTGCGCTCCTGGACGGACCCCTTGGCCGCGCCGGGCCGGCCCTTGGCGGCGTACTCGACGACGGCGTCGCGCTCGTCGGCGAGGAGGTGCGTGAGGGTGAGGGTCTGCCGGGTCTGGTCCGCCAGGGTGACCAGGCGCTGGGAGTCGTTCAGTTCCCTCGACGCGGAGACGACGGCGGGCGCGCCTGCCGCGAGGACGGTGAGGCCCGCGACGGCGACGCCGATGACCAGCCTGCGGCGCACGCGGACGCGGCGTCCTGCGGGGGCCGGGCCGTCGGCGGCGGTGCCGTTCTTCCGAGACCGCTTCTTCTGCACCGGTGCTCGCAATCCTGTACGTGTGCTCTTGCTCGTCTACTCGTGTGGCCGAGGTAACGGCCGGTCAACAAGTAAACGCTCCCTGCCCCCTCGTACCGCCTCAGACCTTTGCAGCGTGTTGGGGAGAGAGCCGCACATCACCCACCCGGCCACTCGAACGAGTGAACATCACGGATGAGTTGCCGACCAACTCGGGCACCCGGTGTCAGAGGTCCTCGGTGGACAGGTGGTTGAAAGATCGATACGGGCTTTGGCAGGATGCCCGCCCACATCACCGGTCCGCCGCCCCGGCCCGCGCGGCCCGCTCCCCCGCACTGCGCCTGCGGCCCACCCGGCTCCGTCCGTTTTGGTACGGACCTGCCCGCGCTCCCCGCCCCCCGCGGGTCAGAATGCCGGTATGCGCATCGACCTCGCCTCGGCCCCCGGCCACCCGGAACGCCCCAATGAGGACTGGGTATCGGCCGCGATCCCCGCTTCGGGCGGCGGCGTCCTGGTGGTCCTGGACGGCGTCACCCCGCCGGCCGACGATGACGGGTGCGTGCACGGAGTGCCCTGGTTCGCGGCGCGGCTCGGCGGCCGATTGACCGAACTGTCCGGATCGCGACGGGACATGCCGCTCGATCAGGTTCTGGCCGAGTCCGTCCGCGCCACGGCAGACGCCCACCGCGGCACCTGTGACCTTTCTCACGTCAGGACTCCGCAGGCGACGGTCGTCGTGGTCCGCTGGGACGCGCAGTACGTGGAGCACCTCGTGCTGTCGGACTCCGTACTGCTCCTGGAGACGCCCGCGGGCGGGGTGACGGCGGTGCTCGACGACCGGCTGGACCGGATCCCGCGGGAGGTGCTGGGCTCGGTGGCCGCGACGGACGCCCTGCGGAACGCGGAGGGCGGCTTCTTCACGGCGGCCGCGGACCCGGCGGTGGCGGCCCGGGCGGTGACCGGGCGCACCCCGCGGGGGCGGGTGCGGGCGGTGGCCGCGCTCACGGACGGGGCGAGCCGGTGGACGGACACCTTCGGGCAGGGGGACTGGGCCGCGTGCCTGGCGGTACTGCGCGAGGAGGGTGCGCACGGCCTGATCGGCCGGGTGCGGGCCGTCGAGTCCGATCCGGCCCGCCCGTCGGCCCGGTACAAGCGGCACGACGACGCGTCGGCGGTCTACGCCGAGCTCTGAGCGGACCGGCTCCCGGCTCCCGCTACTCCCCGCCCGAGTTCAACTGGTTCAGCAGCCGGGCCAGTTCGGCGACCTCGCCGCGGTCCCAGTCGGCGAGCTTGCGCATGTACTGCTCGCGGCGCGCGCCCCGGACCCGCAGGAATCGCTCCCGGCCCTCCTCCGTGAGGCCGACCAGGGAGGCCCGGCCGTCGGCGGGGTCGGGCTCGCGGGCCACCAGGCCCAGTACCTCAAGGGCTCGCAGCTGTCGGCTCATGGTGGCCTTGCCGACCCCGAAGTAGGCGGCGAGCTCGGTGGCCCGCTGCCGGCCGGCCGCCTCCAGGCGTACGAGGAGCCCGTACGCGGCCGGCTCCAGCTCGGGGTGGAGCTCGCGGGCCATCTCGCCGGAGGAGGCGCGGGCCCGCCGGAGGAAGACGGACAGCTCCCGCTCCAGGGCAAGGAACTCCTGGTCTTCACTCCCGTGCACGTCCCGCTCCTTCGATGGCGTCCGGCACCCCGGTGGGTGCGGGGCCAGTATTTCGCAGCGGGTGCGGCAACGGCCCGGTACCCCGCCGGAGCGGGACACCGGGCCGTGTGCAGTCACCTCGTGCGGTCGCCGGACGCGCGGCCGGGTGCGGTCACCGGGTGCGGTGCTCAGGCCGCGGCGGTGACCGGAGCCTGAGCCGGGGCCTGAGCCGGGGCCAGGGCCAGTTCCAGCACCTGGCGCACATCCGTCACCGGGTGCACCTCCAGCCCCTGGAGCACCTCCGCCGGGACATCGTCCAGGTCTGCCTCGTTCCGCTTCGGGATGACGACCGTGGTCAGCCCGGCCCGGTGCGCGGCGAGCAGCTTCTGCTTCACCCCGCCGATGGGCAGCACGCGCCCGGTCAGCGAGACCTCACCGGTCATGGCCACGTCCGTGCGCACCTGCCGCCCGGAGAGCAGCGAGGCGAGGGCGGTGGTCATGGTGATGCCCGCGCTCGGGCCGTCCTTGGGGACGGCGCCCGCCGGGAAGTGGATGTGCACGCCCCGGTCCTTCAGGTCGGCGACCGGGAGCTCCAGTTCCGCGCCGTGCGAGCGCAGGAAGCTGAGCGCGATCTGCGCCGACTCCTTCATGACGTCGCCGAGCTGGCCGGTGAGGGTCAGGCCGGCCGCGCCCGTCTCCGGGTCGGCGAGCGAAGCCTCCACGAACAGCACGTCGCCGCCCGCGCCGGTCACCGCGAGGCCGGTGGCCACCCCGGGCACGGCGGTGCGCCGCTCGGCCGGGTCCTGGGCGGACTCGGGCACGTGGTGCGGGCGCCCGATCAGCCCCCGCAGGTCGTCCGCGCCGATGCGCAGCGGCAGTTCCCGCTCCCCCAGCTCGTGCTGCGAGGCCACCTTGCGCAGCAGGCGGGCGATGGACCGCTCCAGGGTGCGCACGCCCGCTTCGCGGGTGTACTCGCCGGCCAGCCTGCGCAGGGCGTCCTCCTCCAGGACCACCTCGTCGGCGGCGAGACCGGCGCGCTCCAGCTGGCGGGGCAGCAGGTGGTCGCGGGCGATGACGACCTTCTCGTCCTCGGTGTAGCCGTCGAGGCGGACGAGCTCCATCCGGTCGGCCAGGGCCTCGGGGATGGCTTCCAGGACGTTGGCGGTGGCCAGGAAGACGACGTCGCTGAGGTCCAGTTCCACTTCCAGGTAGTGGTCGCGGAAGGTGTGGTTCTGCGCCGGGTCCAGGACCTCCAGCAGGGCGGCCGCCGGGTCGCCGCGGAAGTCGGATCCCACCTTGTCGATCTCGTCGAGGAGGACCACGGGGTTCATCGACCCGGCCTCCTTGATGGCGCGGACGATCCGCCCGGGCAGGGCGCCGACGTAGGTCCGGCGGTGGCCGCGGACCTCGGCCTCGTCGCGGACGCCGCCGAGGGCGACGCGGACGAACTTGCGGCCCATGGCGTGGGCGACGCTCTCGCCGAGCGAGGTCTTCCCGACGCCCGGAGGCCCCACGAGGGCCAGCACGGCGCCGCCGCGGCGGCCGCCGATGACGCCCATGCCGCGCTCGCTGCGCCGCTTGCGCACAGCGAGGTACTCGGTGATGCGGTCCTTCACGTCGCTGAGGCCCGCGTGCTCGGCATCGAGCACCGCCCTGGCCCCGCGGATGTCGTACTCGTCCTCGGTGCGCTCGTTCCAGGGCAGTTCGAGCACGGTGTCCAGCCAGGTGCGGATCCAGGAGCCCTCCGGGCTCTGGTCGCTGGACCGCTCCAGCTTCTCGACCTCCTTGAGCGCGGCCTCCCGTACGTTCCCGGGGAGGTCGGCGGCCTCGACGCGGGCCCGGTAGTCGTCGGACTCCTCGCCCTCCTTCTCGCCGTTCAGGTCGCGCAGTTCCTTGCGTACGGCCTCCAGCTGGCGCCGGAGGAGGAACTCGCGCTGCTGCTTGTCGACGCCGTCCTGGACGTCCTTGGCGATGGACTCGGCCACGTCCTGCTCGGCGAGGTGGTCGCTGAGCGCCTTGACCGCGAGCCTGAGCCGGGCGACCGGGTCGGCGGTCTCCAGCAGTTCGACCTTCTGCTCGACCGTCAGGAAGGGCGAGTAGCCGGAGTTGTCCGCGAGGGCGGAGACGCCCTCGATCTGCTGGACCCGGTCCACGACCTGCCAGGCGCCGCGCTTCTTGAGCCAGCTGGTGG
Source organism: Streptomyces sp. NBC_00029 (assembly GCF_045160505.1). Lineage (NCBI taxonomy): Bacteria > Bacillati > Actinomycetota > Actinomycetes > Kitasatosporales > Streptomycetaceae > Streptomyces > Streptomyces sp. NBC_00029. The sequence continues at coordinate 5,969,450 of NZ_CP108292.1, read as the reverse complement.
CGAGCGCCTTGTACTCCTTGACGAGCTCGGCGACCGCGCCGGGCAGCGGATCGGGCACGGCCTCGTCGACCGTCTCGCCCTCGACCCACAGGGCCGCGCCTGGCCCGGTGGTCCCGGCGCCGATACGGACCCGGCCGAGGCCGCGGATGAGGGCGCCGGGGTCCCCGCCGGAGAGCCGGCCGACCTGTTCGACGGTCCCGAGCACACCGGTCGCGGCGTACGTCCCGTCGATGCGCGGCACGAGCAGGACCCGGGGCTTCCCGCTGCCGCTCGTCCCGGCGGCGGCCTGCGCGGCCTCCACGGCGGCGCGCACTTCGGCGTCGGAGAGATCCAGCGGAACGACCATTCCGGGCAGCACGACCTCGTCGTCGAGCGGCAGCACGGGCAGGGTGAGTGTGATGGACGTCGAAGCCATGATCTTCCCTCCGGCAGTGAAGTTGAGCTATGCCGACTCAATGCATGTGCGCCTCCCGATGTTCCCCCTGAGCCGTTCGCCCGGGGCGAACGCGTCAGACGGCCGAGATGCGGACGTCGCCCGAAGTGGTCCTCGCCGAGAGGCGGGAGGGGGCGGAGGCGTCGTCGGGGAGGGTGACGTCGCGGTCGCCGGAGGAGGTGGAGACGGCGACCCGGTACGGGGCCGGGGGGACCGTCAGGGTGACGTTGCCCGAGGTGGTCTCGGCGAGCACCGAGGACGGGGTCTTCGCGAAGTCCAGGCGGGCGTCGCCCGACTCCGAGTGGACGTCGGCGCTCGTCGCGGACAGGCCGGTGGCGGTGATGTCGCCCGAGGAAGTACCGATCTTCAGGGGGCCGCCGATCCGCTCGGCCCGGACCGTGCCGGAGTCGGCCGTCACCACGGCCGCCGCCACACCCGCCACCGAGATGTCGCCGCTGGTGCTCTCCAGCTCGACCGTCGCGGCGGCCGGGACCTCCAGGCGGTAGTCGACGTAGCAGCTCGTGGAGCAGCCGTCCGTGAAGGTCAGTACGCCGTCGGTGACCTTCTGGCCGGGCGTCGGAACGGCGCCCTCGCGGTAGTGGACGGTGCGGCGGATCGTGACACCGGGACCGGCTCCGGGGGTGACCTCGATCGATCCGGCCCGGGCCCCCGTCACCCGCACCGCGGTGACCGCCTCGGTGACCGTGGCGTCGGCGGTCGCCTTCCGGCGCGGACCGTCGTCGAGCGCGTCCGGGAGGGAGCAGCCGGCCAGCAGGAGGCCGGCCCCGAGGGCGGCGACGGCGGTGCGGGCGATGCGGGCCGAGGTGGCGTGTGAGGTCATGGCCCGATTCTCGGCCGGGGGCCCGCCCCGGGCCGATGGGGCGCGTACCCGAACCCCCGGTGGGGTTATCCCCCCTGAGCCGTCGTCACCGGAAGGTCCGAGGGCATGCCCCACTCGCTCCAGGAGCCGTCGTACACCGCGAGATCCCGGTACCCGGCGAGGTCGGCGCCCAGGGCCAGTACGCAGGCGGTCACCCCGGATCCGCAGCTGAAGTAGAGCCGCTCCCGTTCCCCGGCCAGCGCGCGGAAGGCCGCGCGCAGTTCCCCGGCGGGGCGCATCAGCCCCGCCGGGTCCTGGAGTTCGGCGAACGGCAGGTTGAGCGCGCCCGGCATGTGGCCGCCGCGCAGGCCCGGCCGGGGTTCGGGGGCGGTGCCGGCGAACCGCCCCCGGGTGCGGGCGTCGAGGACGGCCGCGTCCGGGTCGGTCAGGGCCCGCGCGACGGTGGCGCTGTCGGCCAGCAGGCCGACCCGGGGCCGGGCGGTGAAGGAGCCGCGCGGGCCGTCGTAGGCGGGGCCGGTGGCCGAGGTGGGCAGGCCGGCGGCGGTCCAGGCGGGCAGCCCGCCGTCGAGGACGGCGGCCCGGTCGAAGCCCATCGCGCGCAGCATCCACCAGGCGCGGGCGCTGGAGTAGAGGCCGGCGCCGTCGTAGACGACGACGGTGTCCGAGTCGTGGATCCCGAGGGCCCGCACGGCCTCGGTGAACTGTGCGGCGCCCGGCATGGTGTGCGGGGCGGGCGCGGTGTGGTCGGAGAGATCCCCGTCGAGGTCGAACGGCCGGGCGCCCGGGATCCGGTGGCCGGCGCCCCGGTGGGCGCCGACCGAGGCGTCGAGGAGGACGAGAGCGGGCGTCCCGAGCCGCGCGGCGAGCCAGTCCACCCCGACGAGCGGCCCGGGCAGCGTCCCCGGCGGGGCTTCGGGCCGTTCCCCGGGCCCTTCCGCGGGCCGTTCCTCGGGCCGTTCCTCGGGTGTGGCGTGCTGGGGCGTGGTCATGGGCACCTCCGGCGGGACGACACGGGCCGTCCCATCCTCCGACGCGGCCCGGCCCGGCCCCGACGGCGGGGTCGGGCGGGCGGCGACGGGCAGGGGGGACAGGCAGGCAGGCAGGCGGGCGGCTCGGGGCGCGGTCAGGGGCAGGTGCCGGGGCGGGCGTAGACCGCGACCCGGGCGCCGCGCACCTCGTCCGTCGAGCACAGGTCGAAGCGGGCGGCCAGTTCCTCGCGCTTGACCGCCTCCCGCGGGTACGGGTCCAGCGGCTGGTCCGCCGGGTCCAGCAGGGCGATCACCCGGGACGAAGCGAGCAGCGCCTCGCGGATCCGCTCCGGGGGCAGCTCGGTGCCCTGGAGGCTGTGGGAGGCCGCCGGGGTGCGGTCCAGGGCCACGTCGCGCAGTTCCCGGTAGGCCTCCGGGGAGGACAGCAGCCACTCGCGCCGGCGCGAGGGCATGAACACCACCGCGTCCCCCGGCCGCGCCCGCTCGCGGACCGCCTCGGCCACCGCGCGCGCGTCGTCCTTGCGGCTCTCCGGCGTACGCAGCCACACCGACCAGATGCCGAAGGGCACCAGGAGCGCGCCCGCCAGCACCCACGGCCACCAGCCGCGGGCCGTCGCGAGCCGGGTGCCCGCCAGCAGGGCGAGCCCGGCCAGCGCGTAGAGCACGTACCGGTCGACGTACCAGGGGTTGACCAGCGAGACCGTCATCAGCAGCCCGGGCGGCAGCAGGACGAGCGGGAGGGCCACCCGTACGAGGTCCTTCGGGGCCCCCCGCGCGAGCAGCAGGGCGGCGGCGCCCACCACCGCGTACGCCGTCCAGTCCTGCCAGCTCGGCCGCCCGAGCCAGCCGAGCTGCTGCCCGGCCTGCCGGGCGCTCACCACGGCCAGCGGCAGCAGCAGGACGACGACGGCCGCGGCGCTCCACCTCCAGCCGCGCGAGCGCCACGCGGTGAAGGCGTGGGCGAGCAGCGCCAGCGCGGCGAACTCGTGCAGCCAGCAGCCGAGCAGCAGCACCACCGCGTACGCCGTCCACCGCTCGCGGAGCATCAGGTACGTCGCCCACACCACGGCGGCCGCGACCAGGGCGTACGAGCGCCCCTCCTGGGCGTAGGCCTGCACGGGCGGCAGTACGGCATACGCGCAGCCCGCGAGCAGCGCGGCCCGCTCTCCCACCAGGCGGTGGGCGACCGCGGCCACCCCGGCGGCGGCGAGGGCGGTGGCGGCGACGGAGGGCAGCCGCAGCGCCCACAGACCGCCGTCCCAGGCCTGGAACACCCCGTGCATGAGCAGGTAGTACAGGCCGTGGACGGCGTCGACCCGGCCCAGCAGCTCCACGATCCCGCCGAGCGGCCGGTGGGCCACCTGCCACGTGACGGACTCGTCGCGCCACATGCTGCCGCCGCGCTCCAGGCCCCACACGCCGAGGAGCACGGCGAGCAGCGGGGGGAGCAGGCGCCAGGGGGCGATCCGGCTGATGGCGTCCTCCGCGTGCTGTCGGAACGGGTGTGCGGGCTCCATACTCGGGGTTGGACCCGAGTCCCGGCGGAGGTGGGTGTGCGCGCGTTACGAGCGGTTGCGGCGGCCGTACTGGGTGCGGTGGTCCTGGCGGGCTGCGGACCGTCGGGTTCCGGGGGCGGTGACGACGCACCCGCGGGCTCCTCCACGCAGCCGGGCGCGAGCGCGTCCGCGGACCCGGGCGCGAGCCCGGGCGTCTCGGCGAGCCCGGGCGGGTCCACGAGCCCGACCGTCGGCCCGACCGCGAGCCCCACGGCCGGCCGGGTTCCGGATCGCGCGCAGACCCTGGTCCGGGTGACCCGGACCGGCGGCTTCGCCGGACAGACCCACACCCTCATCGTCAAGGGCGACGGCTCGTACACCCGGCTGGACGCCAAGGCGAAGCCGACGGGCACCGGACGGCTGTCGGAGGCGGAGCTGGCCGGCCTGAGCGCCGCCCTGCGGGAGGCGGACTTCGCCCGCCTGCCCCGGATCGCGACGGGCGGCCCGACGATCTACGACGGGTACTACTACGCCTTCGTGCACGACGGTCACGAGGTGGCCGGCGCCCAGGGGTCGCTGCCGCCGGTCCTGACGAAGGTGATCGACGCGCTGCCCCCGTTCACGGGCGCGCAGGACGCCCCCTAGACCGCGCCCGGACCCGTGCCCGCGTCCGGACCTGCGCCCGTGCCCGTCGTGGAGATCTCGCGCAGCAGCCTGTCCAGGAACCCGCGCAGCCGGCCCGGCATGTCCACGCTCCCGGGGGCCAGCACCCACTGGATCTGCAGGCCGTCCATGACGGCGAGGATCTCGCGGCCGACGGCCTCGCAGTCGGTGTCCGGGCGCAGTTCGCCGCGGGCGACGCCGGCCTCCAGCAGGTCGACGGTGTAGCCGAGCACCCGGGCGTAGCGCCGGGTGAAGTAGGCGTGTGCGGGGTGCCCCGGGTTGCCGGACTCGCCCACCAGGGTGTTGAACATCCGGACGATGCCGGGCCGCCGCTCGTTGTCGGCGGCGAGGGCCACGACGGTGGCGAAGTGGGCGGCGACCGACTCGGCGGGTTCGCTGAACAGCCGCTCCACGTCGTGCTGCTCGCTCTGGGCGAGGACCGACAGCAGCAGGTCCTCCTTGCCGCGGAAGTGGTGCAGCAGTCCGCCCTGGGTGATCCCGCAGTCGGCCGCGATGCGGGCGAGCGAGGACGCGTTGAAGCCCCACTGCGCGAAGTGCTCGACGGCGGTGTCGAGGATCTTCTGCCGCCGGGCGTCGCCCACCGCGTAGGTCCCCCGGGCCGATCCCTTCGCCGCCGTCCGCGGCTTGTCCTGTGCCATGCGGCCACCCTATGAGGCCCCCGCCGGGTCCGGGCAGGACGGGGTGACCCAGGTCACTTTCCGAAAACCTAGCAGGTGCATGGTTTTCAGTTCTACCTTGGCCGTGCCGATCCGCCCGGTCACGTGCTCCAGGAGCCCCGCCATGAACGCATCGCCCGATTACCAGGACGCCTCCCTCCCCATCGGCCGCCGCGTGGAGGACCTGCTCTCCCGGATGACCCTGGAGGAGAAGGCCGGCCAGCTCTTCCACTCGATGCTGATGATGAACGCGGACGGCACCCCGGTCACCGAGACCGACGGCTCGATGCTCCCCTTCACCACGCCCGAGCTGATCGAGGACCGCTTCCTCACCCACTTCAACCTGCTCGGCAGCTACGCGCCCCGCGAAATGGCCCTGTGGCAGAACGCCGTCCAGGAGATGGCCGCGGGCACCCGCCTCGGCATCCCGGTCACGCTCTCCACCGACCCGCGCCACACCTTCACCGACAACATCGGCGCCTCCTTCAACTCCGGCGCCTTCTCCGCCTGGCCGGAGGCCCTGGGCCTGGCCGCCATCGGCGACCCCGAGCTCGTCCACCGGTTCGCCGACACCGTCCGCCGCGAGTACCTCGCCGTCGGCTTCCGGGTCGCCCTGCACCCGCAGATCGACCTGGCCAGCGAGCCCCGCTGGGCCCGCCAGTCCGGCACCTTCGGCTCCGATGCGCAGCTGACGGGCGAGCTCGTGGCGGCGTACGTACGCGGCCTCCAGGGGCCGGCCCTCGGGCCCGGGTCGGTGTCCGCGATGGTCAAGCACTTCCCCGGCGGCGGCCCGCAGAAGGACGGCGAGGACCCGCACTTCGCGCACGGCAAGGAGCAGATCTATCCGGGCGGGATGCGCGAGCACCACCTGGAGCCGTTCAAGGCGGCGATCGCCGCCGGGTGCGCGCAGATGATGCCGTACTACGGCCAGCCGCTCGGCACCGACTGGGAGGAGGTCGGCTTCGGCTTCAACAAGGGCGTGGTCACCGGCCTGCTCCGCGAGGAGCTCGGCTTCGAGGGCATCGTCTGCAGCGACTGGGGACTGCTCAACGACGCGACGATCTTCGGGCAGGTGCACCCGGCGCGCGCCTGGGGCCTGGAGCACCTGAGCGTGGCCGAGCGGACGGCCCGGGCCCTGGAGGCCGGCTGCGACCAGTTCGGCGGCGAGCAGTGCCCCGAGGTCGTCGTGGAGCTGGTCCGCTCCGGCCGTGTCCCGGAGGCCCGGATCGACGAGTCGGTACGCCGCCTGCTGCGGGAGAAGTTCGTGCTCGGCCTGTTCGAGGACCCGTACGTGGACCCGGACGCGGCGGCCGGAATCGTGGGCCGGGCCGATTTCACGGCCCTGGGGGCGGCGGCCCAGCGCCGCTCCCTCACCGTCCTCACCAACCGCGGGGGCCTGCTGCCGCTCACCACCCGCCCGAAGCTGTACGTGCGCGGCGTGGACGCGGCCGTCGCCGCCGAGTACGGCGAGGTCGTCGCCGGCCCGGCCGACGCGGACCTGGCCGTGCTGCGCCTGCGGACCCCGTACGAGCCCCGCGAGAACATCTTCGAATCCTTCTTCCACTCCGGTTCGCTGGCCTTCCCCGAGGCCGAGCTGGCGGAGATCCTGGCCCTCCTGGACCGGGTCCCGACCCTGGTCTGCATCAACCTGGAGCGGGCCGCCGTCGTCCCGGAGATCGCCGAGCGCGCGGCGGCCCTGATCGCCGACTACGGGGCCTGCGACGCCGCCCTGCTGGACGTGGCCTTCGGCCGCGCCACCCCCGAGGGCCGCCTCCCCTTCGAGCTCCCGCGCTCGATGAAGGCCGTCGAGGCGTCGCGTCCGGATGTGCCGAACGACACGCTCGACCCGGTCTTCCCGCACGGTCACGGACTGACCTTCTAGACGCCCCCGGAGGGCACGGACGGCGAGGCACCTGACCGGTCTCGCCCGCCGGGTACCGGTCCCGTGGGGGGGCCGGTACCCGGTACATCACATTCCGTTTACTGTGGTCCAGCACATATGCCATGTCCGAACCCCACGTAGCCGCAGGCCGACGCCTCCTCTACGCTGCACCCCATTCACGCGGGATCTTCAGGGGCGGACATGGAACAGACACACACCACCCATCAGGGCGCCGCGGCGACACCCGGCGCCCAGCGGCGTGTGCTGGTCGTCGAGGACGACCACACCATCGCCGAGGCCATCGCGGCCCGCCTGCGCGCGGAGGGATTCCAGGTGCAGACCGCCGGGGACGGCCCCTCGGCCGTCGCGGCGGCCGAGAGCTGGCTGCCCGAGCTGCTGGTCCTCGACATCATGCTGCCCGGCTTCGACGGCCTGGAGGTGTGCCGCCGGGTCCAGGCCCAGCGGCCCGTCCCGGTCCTCATGCTCACCGCGCGTGACGACGAGACCGACCTGCTGGTCGGGCTCGGGGTCGGCGCGGACGACTACATGACCAAACCGTTCTCGATGCGCGAGCTGGCCGCCCGCGTCCACGTCCTGCTGCGGCGCGTGGAGCGGGCCACCATCGCCGCGCACACCCCGCGCGGGGCCACCCTGCGCCTGGGCGATCTGGAGATCGACCACGCACAGCGCCGGGTGCGGGTGCACACGGAGGACGTGCACCTGACCCCGACCGAGTTCGACCTGCTGGTGTGCCTGGCCGGCACCCCGCGGGCGGTGCTCTCCCGGGAGCAGCTGCTGGCCGAGGTGTGGGACTGGGCCGACGCGTCCGGGACCCGTACGGTCGACAGCCACATCAAGGCCCTGCGGCGCAAGATCGGCGCGGAGCGGATCCGTACGGTCCACGGCGTCGGGTACGCCCTGGAGACCCCGGCCCAGGCATGAGCGGCCCGCCGATCCGGCAGCGGCAGCGGCAACGGCCCCCGGCGGGGCTGCGGCCCTTCTCGCCGTTCTCGATCAAGACCAAGCTGGGCACGCTCGTGGTGGTCTCGGTCTTCATCACGACGGGCCTGCTGCTGGTGGCCCTGCGCACCGACACCGAGCTGCGCTTCATCACGGTCTTCTCGGTGATCGCCTCGATGCTGATCACCCAGTTCGTGGCGCACAGCCTGACGGCGCCGCTCGACGACATGACGACGGTCGCCCGGGCGATCTCCCACGGCGACTTCACCCGGCGCGTACGCGGGGCGGGCCGCCGCGACGAGCTCGGCGACCTGGCCTCCACCATCAACCTGATGGCGGACGACCTGGAGGCCGTGGACCGGCACCGCAAGGAGCTCGTCGCCAATGTCTCGCACGAGCTGCGCACGCCCATCGCGGCGCTGCGGGCCGTGCTGGAGAACGTGGTGGACGGGGTCTCGGCCGCCGACCCCGAGACCATGCGCACGATGCTCAAGCAGACCGAGCGGCTCGGCGGGCTCGTGGAGACCCTGCTGGACCTCTCCCGGGTCGACAACGGCGTGGTCCCGCTGCGCGCCCGCCGCTTCGAGGTGTGGCCCTACCTGTCGGGCGTGCTGAAGGAATCCAGGCTCGCGGCCGCCGGCCGGCCCGGACTGCTCTCCGGCTCGGGCGGGCACACCCGCAACGACGTGCACCTGCACCTGGACGTCCACCCGCCCGAGCTGTGGGCGCACGCGGACGCCGAGCGGCTGCACCAGGTGGTAGCAAATCTGATCGACAACGCGGTCAAACACAGCCCCCCGCACGGCCGGGTCACGGTCCGCGCCCGGGCCGGCGACACCGCCGGAAGCCTGGTCCTGGAGGTGCGCGACGAGGGTCCCGGCATCCCGGAGGCGGAGCGCCACCGGGTCTTCGAGCGCTTCAACCGGGGCAGCGCCCGCGGCGGCGACGGAGGCACCGGTTTGGGCCTCGCGATCGCCCGCTGGGCCGTGGAGCTGCACGGAGGGCGGATCGGAGTGGCCGAATCGTCACGTGGCTGCCGCATCCTCGTCACGCTTCCGGGCAGCTCGTAGGTGCCGTGTTGACGTAGGGTTCGAGTGGGAAGGACATGATCTCGGCCACACGTACCCGGGGTCCGTCAGGGGTGCGAAGCCAAGGGGGCCGCAACCTCGGTGCCGCCTACCCGAACCAGGCTGGTTTCCCGCCATTCCACGTGCCGAAACCCGCCGTTCGATGTGACCTGCATGACGTAAGTCCCGCCCGGCCTGCATGCAGCGGCCGAGGAGGCGTAGCCTTTATTCCCGCTGTCCATACCTTGTGAAGCGGAAGAGGGCGGTTGCCGCCGTGTCGCCACAGTCCCCCAGTAACTCGAGCACCACGACCGAAGCAGCAGAGGGCGGGAAGAACCCTGCCTCAGGCTTCGGCGCGAATGAGTGGCTCGTCGACGAGATCTATCAGCAGTACCTCCAGGACCCGAACTCGGTCGACCGGGCCTGGTGGGACTTCTTCGCCGACTACAAGCCGGGTGGCGCTGTCGCTCCGGTGAAGTCGGACGGTCCCCAGAAGCCCGCGACGACGGACGGCGCCTCCGCACAGGCCGCCACCACCGTCTCCGCGGCGCCGCAGGTCACCGACGCCGCCGCCACGGGGGCGGCGCGCGCCGCAGCCCCTGCTCCGACTCCTGGTGCGAGCACCGGCTCCACTGGAGCGGCTGCCGCCGCGCCAGCTGCTGCGCCCGTGTCCGCGCCCGCCCCTGCTCCTGCCACCCCCTCTGGTGCCCCTGCTGTGACTGTCACCTCCCAGGCCCCGGCCGCCGCACCGGCCGCGCCCGCCGCCTCCTCCGTAGCCCCCCAGAAGGCCGCGCCCGCCACCGAGGCCCCCGCGGGCCCCGAGCTGGTGACGCTCCGCGGCCCGGCGGCTGCCGTCGCCAAGAACATGAACGCCTCCCTCGACGTGCCGACGGCCACCTCCGTCCGCGCCGTCCCGGTGAAGCTGCTGTTCGACAACCGCATCGTCATCAACAACCACCTCAAGCGCGCCCGGGGCGGGAAGATCTCCTTCACGCACCTGATCGGCTACGCGATGGTGCAGGCGATCAAGGCCATGCCGGCCATGAACTACTCCTTCGCGGAGAAGGACGGCAAGCCGACCCTGGTCAAGCCGGAGCACATCAACTTCGGTCTCGCGATCGACCTGGTGAAGCCCAACGGCGACCGCCAGCTCGTCGTCGCCGGCATCAAGAAGGCCGAGACCCTCAACTTCTTCGAGTTCTGGCAGGCCTACGAGGACATCGTCCGCCGCGCCCGTGTCGGCAAGCTGACGATGGACGACTTCACCGGCGTCACCGTCTCGCTGACCAACCCCGGCGGCCTGGGCACCGTGCACTCCGTGCCCCGCCTGATGCCCGGACAGTCGGTCATCATGGGCGTCGGCTCCATGGACTACCCCGCCGAGTTCCAGGGCACCTCGCAGGACACCCTGAACAAGCTGGGCATCTCCAAGGTCATGACCCTGACCTCGACCTACGACCACCGGGTCATCCAGGGCGCGGCCTCCGGCGAGTTCCTGCGCATCGTCGCGAACCTGCTGCTCGGCGAGGACGGCTTCTACGACGCCGTCTTCGAGTCGCTGCGCATCCCGTACGAGCCCGTCCGCTGGAACCGGGACATCGACGCCTCGCACGACGACGACGTCACGAAGGCCGCCCGCGTCTTCGAGCTGATCCACTCCTACCGGGTCCGCGGCCACGTCATGGCCGACACCGACCCGCTGGAGTACAAGCAGCGCAAGCACCCCGACCTCGACATCACCGAGCACGGCCTCACCCTGTGGGACCTGGAGCGCGAGTTCGCGGTCGGCGGCTTCTCCGGCAAGTCGATGATGAAGCTCCGCGACATCCTCGGCGTCCTGCGCGACTCGTACTGCCGCACCACCGGCGTCGAGTTCATGCACATCCAGGACCCGAAGCAGCGCCGCTGGATCCAGGACCGCATCGAGCGCCCGCACACCAAGCCGGAGCGCGAGGAGCAGCTGCGCATCCTGCGCCGGCTGAACGCCGCCGAGGCCTTCGAGACCTTCCTGCAGACGAAGTACGTCGGCCAGAAGCGCTTCTCCCTGGAGGGCGGCGAGTCCGTCATCCCGCTGCTCGACGCCGTCATCGACTCGGCCGCCGAGGCCCGCCTCGAAGAGGTCGTCATCGGCATGGCCCACCGCGGCCGCCTGAACGTGCTCGCGAACATCGTCGGCAAGTCGTACGCGCAGATCTTCCGCGAGTTCGAGGGCAACCTCGACCCGAAGTCCATGCACGGCTCCGGCGACGTCAAGTACCACCTGGGCGCCGAGGGCACCTTCACCGGCCTGGACGGCGAGCAGATCAAGGTCTCGCTCGTCGCGAACCCCTCGCACCTGGAGGCGGTCGACCCGGTCCTGGAGGGTGTCGCCCGCGCCAAGCAGGACGTCATCAACAAGGGCGGCACGGACTTCACGGTCCTGCCGCTGGCGCTCCACGGCGACGCGGCCTTCGCCGGACAGGGCGTCGTCGCCGAGACGCTGAACATGTCGCAGCTGCGCGGCTACCGCACCGGCGGCACCGTGCACGTGGTCATCAACAACCAGGTCGGCTTCACCGCCGCCCCGGAGTCCTCGCGTTCCTCGATGTACGCGACCGACGTGGCCCGCATGATCGAGGCGCCGATCTTCCACGTGAACGGCGACGACCCGGAGGCCGTCGTCCGCGTCGCGCGGCTGGCCTTCGAGTTCCGCCAGGCGTTCAACAAGGACGTGGTCATCGACCTCATCTGCTACCGCCGCCGCGGCCACAACGAGTCCGACAACCCGGCCTTCACCCAGCCGCTGATGTACGACCTGATCGACAAGAAGCGCTCGGTGCGCAAGCTCTACACCGAGTCCCTCATCGGTCGCGGCGACATCACGCTGGAAGAGGCCGAGCAGGCGCTCCAGGACTTCCAGGGCCAGCTGGAGAAGGTCTTCGCCGAGGTCCGCGAGGCCGCCACGCAGCCCGCGGTCGCCGCGCCGGCCTCCCCGGCCGCGCAGGCCGAGTTCCCGGTCACCATGAACACCGCGATCTCGCAGGACGTCGTCAAGCGGATCGCCGAGTCCCAGGTCACCATCCCCGAGGGCGTCACCGTCCACCCGCGCCTGCTGCCGCAGCTGCAGCGCCGCGCGGCGATGATCGACGAGGGCACCATCGACTGGGGCATGGGCGAGACCCTCGCCTTCGGCTCGCTGCTGATGGAGGGCACCCCGGTCCGCCTGTCCGGCCAGGACTCCCGCCGCGGCACCTTCGGCCAGCGCCACGCGGTCCTCATCGACCGGGAGACGGGCGAGGACTACACCCCGCTCCTCTACCTGTCCGAGGACCAGGCCCGCTACAACGTCTACGACTCGCTGCTCTCCGAGTACGCGGCCATGGGCTTCGAGTACGGCTACTCGCTGGCCCGTCCGGACGCGCTGGTCCTCTGGGAGGCCCAGTTCGGTGACTTCGTCAACGGCGCGCAGACCGTCGTCGACGAGTTCATCTCCTCGGCCGAGCAGAAGTGGGGCCAGACCTCCGGCGTCACGCTGCTCCTCCCGCACGGCTACGAGGGCCAGGGCCCGGACCACTCGTCCGCGCGTCCCGAGCGCTTCCTCCAGATGTGCGCGCAGGACAACATGACGGTGGCCATGCCCACCCTCCCCTCCAACTACTTCCACCTCCTGCGGTGGCAGGTCCACAACCCGCACCACAAGCCGCTCATCGTCTTCACCCCGAAGTCGATGCTGCGTCTGAAGGCGGCGGCGTCGAAGGCGGAGGAGTTCACGACCGGTTCGTTCCGTCCGGTCATCGGTGACAGCACGGTGGACGCGAACGCGGTCCGCAAGGTCGTCTTCTGCGCCGGCAAGGTCTACTACGACCTGGAGGCCGAGCGCGAGAAGCGCGGCATCACGGACACCGCGATCATCCGCATCGAGCGGCTGTACCCGCTGGCGGGCACGGAACTCCAGGCGGAGATCGCCAAGTTCCCGAACGCGGCGAAGTACATCTGGGCCCAGGAGGAGCCGGCGAACCAGGGTGCGTGGCCGTTCATCGCGCTGAACCTGATCGACCACCTCGACTTGGCGGTCGGCGCGGACGTCCCGGCGGGCGAGCGCCTGCGGCGCATCTCGCGCCCGCACGGCTCGTCCCCGGCGGTGGGTTCCGCGAAGCGCCACCAGGCGGAGCAGCAGCTCCTGCTGAACGAGGTCTTCGAGGCCTAGGCCCCGACCCCAGCAGCACGGAAGGCCCGGCTCCCCTGAGGGAGCCGGGCCTTCCGGCCGTTCGTGCCGGACCGGTCAGCGAGCGCCCCTGCCGGTCTCCTCGGGCGGCGCGGACCGCGACGCACGGCGCCCCTGCCACCACACGGTCACACCGGCGAGGCCTCCGGCGGCGATGAAGAAGCCCACCTTCACGGCCGCCTTGCCGGACAGCCAGGCCGCGGTGAAGGGCAGGTTCCAGCCCTGCCACCAGAAGACCCCGCACACGGCCGCCGCGACGAGGATTCCCGCCACAACGCCCAGCGCGGTCCGCCACCTTGCCCCGTCGATACCGTCCCCCATGTCACTGGTCATACGGATCACGCTAGGCGCCCGGGGCGGCGGCCTCCTCCCCACGAAGGATGATCGTGCCCGCTACTTTCGTCGCGTGAGGCTCGCGAGGCGGGAGACGAAAGTCTCGCCCGCTTCCGACGCTTCGCCTCTACCAGGCGTTCCAGAGCCCGTCATGACGGTGGCGGACCGGCGGCATGTCCGCGTCGTCGAGTTCGTGGCCGGCGCGGTGCAGTCCACGGATCCGCTGGGCGTGGAGCCGACCCTGGAGCCGGGCGCGGCCCTCGGCCGTAGCGATCTCGCCGGAAAACGAACCCGTCCTGCAGGAGAGCACCATCCACTGCCAAGAGGTGATCCGGCGCAGTGTCTTCGCCGGGGCGGGGCGACGGCCTTCGCGGGCGGCCAGGGCCAGTTCGGCATGCGCATAGCGCAGGTCGTAGAGCGACATGGACTCCGATGCGCCCTCCTGGATGCGGAGTCGCCTGGGAGTCGTGCGGACAGTTCGGGACATCGAGAGCCTCCGTAGGCCCTCCGGACTTTCCAGAGGCACCTACGGCGGATGCGTGGTGGTCAGCACGACTCAGCTCCCCCGGTCGGTCGCGACGATCATCACCAGCACAGTAGTCGCGCGGAGACGTGAAGGCCGAGGCCTTCTGCCCGCCCCTGTCGCCGAGCCTGGTGCCGCGGGGGTGGAGGCCCCGCACGCGTGGGCCCCGTACCGCCGCCCCGCACCCCTACGGCTGGGGCTCGAAGTCCCAGTACGGCCGGGTCTGTTGCTTCGCCGAGACCGTGTGGACGTGCTGGGCTCCCAGTGTGCGGGTCAGGCCGCGGATGCCCGCGTCCTCGTGCTTCGCCGCCTCCTCGTACTCCCGCACCGACCGGAGGTCCGCCGCCAGGGCGATCTGGGCGCTCAGGGCCATCGGGTGGTCCGGGCCCAGGACCCGCTCGGCCGTGCGCAGCGTCTCCCGGCTGAGGTCCAGCGCGTCCTCCAGCCGCCCCGTGATGCTGCGGTGTCCGGTGGCGTTCAGGGCGCAGCCCAGCGTCCAGGGGTGCCGGTCGCCGAGCGCGCCCCGCATGCCGACCAGCGCCTGCTCCGCGAGGGAGAGGGCCTCCGTGCGTTCGCCCTGCGCCCGCAGGACGAGGCCGAGGTTGCCGACCGTGCCGATGCTGTACGGGTGGGCGAGGCCCAGCTGGGACTGGTAGCCGCGGACCACGTCCTCGGAGATCCGGCGGGCCTCGCCGATGTCCCCGTACTCCCTGAGGTAGGTGGCGTAGTCGGAGGCGACCATCAGGGTCCACGGGTAGTCGGCGCCGAAGACCCGGGTGGCCCGCTCCCACACGGTCCGCAGCCGCAGGCCCGCGCCGGGGATGTCGCCGGAGCGGCGCAGGCACATCCCGAGGTTGTGCTCGGCGCGCAGGGTCTGCGGGTGTTCCAGGCCCAGCACCTGCGTGTTGATCTTCACGCCCTGTTCCTGCCGGGTCTGCGCCTCGTGGTAGCGGCCCATCAGCCGAAGGCCCATGGCGCAGGCGATCCCGGAGGAGAGGGTGGAGATGTGGTGGGTCCGCAGTACCCGCTCGCGGCGGCGCAGCGTGTCCAGGTCGAGGTCGTAGGCGTCCTGGTAGCGGCCGAGCAGGCGGTAGGTGGCGGCCAGGTTGTTCTGGGCGGCGAGCGTGGTGGAGTCGTCCTCGCCGAGGAGTTCGCGGTAGGTGCCCAGGCAGTGCTCGAAGATCTCGCGGGCCGGTTCGAAGCGGGCGATGCACAGCAGGACCCCGCCGTACGAGCTGGTGGCGCGCAGGGTCTCCAGGTCGCGGTCGCCGCGTTCCCCGGCGAGCCGGTCGGCGCGGGCGCGGGTGAGGGTCTCGGCCCGCCGGAAGAGCCCGAGGTTGCGCAGGGCTTCGCCGTACTGGTAGCTGAGCTCGCGGACCTTGGGGTGGTCCTCGCCGAGCAGGGCCCGCCAGATCAGGTCGGTCTCCTCGGAGAGCCGCAGGCAGGTGCGGTACTCGCCGGCGAGGATCAGGTAGCGCAGGCAGTGCAGCAGGAAGTTCTGGATGCGCGGGTTGCTGCTGGTGAGCACCCCGGAGGTGGCCAGGTGCGGGATGAGTTCGGCGTACCGGGGCCAGAGCCGGGCGTCGGAGGGCCGGCCGGGGTCGGCGGCGGCGAGGACCTGGCGCACGGCGCGCGAAAGGGGTTCGGCCTCCGCCTCGGAGAGGTTCTCGCGGACGATGCCGTGGACCATGCGGTGCAGCTGGACGGTCTCCAGCCCGCCGCCGCCCTCCTCCACGGCGAGGTCCGAGTACTCCAGCCGCACCACGGAGAACTGGACGAGCTTGTTCAGGGCGGCGTTCCACCGGATCTGGTCGTTGATCAGCCCGGCGAGCTGTTCGGGCACGTCGTCGGCGGGGAACTCGCGCAGCAGCCGCAGCGGCACCGGGCCTGGCGCGAAGAAGACGAACAGCCGCAGCAGGGCGAGGGCGTCGGGGAAGTTCTCGCGGACGTTGTTGAGCAGTATGGCGAGGGCGGTGGGGAAGGGGAGGGGGTAGTCCTCGGAGATCGCGACGGCCTCGTGGGAGTCCATCCGGTGCTGGAGCAGGACGAGGTAGTCGCCCACCGGCAGCGGGGAGTCGGCGAGCCAGCCGGCGGTCTGGTCGAGGGCCAGCGGGTAGTCCTCCAGCGCCTCGGCGAGCTGGTCGGCCTCGTCGGCGGTCAGGCGCAGGGCCCGGCGGCGGATGAAGGTGATCGACTCGGGGCGGGCGTAGAGCGGGACCTCGACGAGGCTGGTGTGGCGGGCGGCCCACTCGCGGTTGCGCGAGGTGATGATCACGTCGCCCGCGCCGGAGGGCAGCAGGTCGATCAGGTCGTCCGGGTTGTCGCAGCCGTCGAAGACCATCAGCCAGCGGCCGTACGGATTTCCGCGCCGCAGCGCTTCGAGGACGGCCCGGATCTGCTCGCCGTAACTGCCCGCCCCGCGCGGCAGCCCGAGCGCCGGGGCCAGGTCGGCGAGGCGTTCGCGCAGGGTGGGCCGGTCCTCGGCGGGGACCCACCACACCACGTCGTACTCGGAGGCGAAGCGGTACGCGTACTCGGTGGCGACCTGGGTCTTGCCGACGCCGGAGAGCCCGAGCAGGGTGACGGTGGACGCGCCGGGCGGGGCCTCGGCGAGCGCCTCGCGCAGGGTGCCGATGACGTCATTGCGGCCGGTGAAGCGCGGGTTGCGGCGCGGGACGCGCCCCCAGATCTCCGGCGGATCGTTGGGGAAGCGCGGCCCGCGGCGGCCGGTCTCGGTGCCGATCCGTTCGGTGGGCAGCTCCAGGCGGCGCAGCACGCGGTACTCGGCCTCGTAGGCGTCCAGGCCCCACAGGTCGGTCTTCTCCAGTACGGCGACGGCGCTGGGCAGCGGGGCGTCGGTGAGGCAGACCGCGGCGAACCGGTCGGGGTGGCGGTCGGTGACGGCGCGCAGGGCCGTGTTCCACTCCTCCTCGGTGTGGGTGCCGGCGGAGAAGTAGCGCTCGCTGAGGACGAGGAGGACCCGGCTGCCGGAGCGGGCCAGGTCGTCGAGGGCCTGGCCGATGCCGGGAGTGCTCTGGGGGTCCCAGCGCTGGAGGGCGACGCGGTGGCCGTGCTCCTCCAGGCGGTGGGCGATCCACACCGCCCAGGGACGGTTGAACCCCGCGAAGCTGATGACGAATCGCTGCGGCTGGGGCGGCTGGGGCGGCTGCTGCGCCGCCGGTTCACGGTCCTGGCGACTACCGGTGGTCATCGGGCCGTCTCCCTGAATGCGGGCGGTGGACGGGCTTGAAAGGTACCGCAGCGGACGGTCCGTCAGCCCTGCGCGAACGGGGCGAGTTCGGGGTGTGCCTCGCACCAGGCGCGGCGTTCGCGGTCGATGGCCCGGCGGGCCGCGGCGTGCTGGTCGCCGGGAGGCGGGAGGTCGTCCATCGCGCGCTCGGCGGCGTCCATCGCTTCGGTGAACTCCCGTCCGGCCGCGGTCAGTCGTTCGTGCTCCCGCAGCGCGGGCAGGACCGCGGCGACCTGGGCGCGGATCCGGGCGTGCTGGGCCCAGGCGCCTCGGGCCCCGTAGAGGGCGGCGCGCTGCCAGTACCCGGCGAGCGCCAGGTGGGCGTAGGCGCCGTGCAGCAGTCCCTCCAGGGGGCGGGGGTCGCTGCGCCACGGGGCCCAGTGGCGGGGCGTGCGGTCGGCGGTGTGCAGGGTCAGGACGTCGGCCAGCGCGGCCAGTTTGCCGTGCTGGACCTCGTGGACGAGGGTCGCGGCGAGCGCTGGCGGCGCCTGGGCACGGGCCAGTACGGAACCGGCGGCGGCGGGGAGGGTGGCGCCGCTGGAGCGGGAGCCGACGGCCAGCGGTACGACGGAGCGCAGCAGCTGTACGGTCTCCTCCGCGCGGACGGTGTCGTAGCGCTGGAGCAGGGTGAGCGCGCCGGACCACTGGGTGTCCCACCGCTTGTGGCCCTTGGGGGTGAGCCGGCGGGCGGGGCGGACCTGGGCCTGCTGCGCCGGGCCGGGCGCCCGGTAGGGGTCGAGGTCGTCGAGGGCGGTCCTGCCTCCCGGCAGGCTGTGCAGGGGCACGGTGGCGGGGTCGTCGGGGTCCCAGGAGCGTTCGGTGAGGGCGAGCGGGCCGGGGCGGTCCGGGCGCAGCAGACCGAGGGTGGGCAGGACGAGCCGGCCGTGCAGGGGGCGCAGGGTGTGGGTGAAGGCGATCCCGGCGCGCAGGGCGGCGGCGACGGCGAGGGCCCCGAGGTGGCCGAGGTCGGCCGGGGGGCCGCACCGGGCGTGCAGCCGGCGCAGGGTCTCCTCGGCCCACACCCCGGTGGCGGGGTAGTGCAGCACGTCGCGCACGGCGCCGGCGTCGTGCCGTTCGGCCTCCTCCAGCAGGGCCCAGGCGTCGGCGGTCTCCCCGGACCGGCCGCCGGGGGCGGCGTCGAGGACCGCGCGCAGCAGAAGCAGGCGCTTGGAGCGGCGTACGTCGCGGACCAGGCGGGTGCCCTCCATGGACGGCTCGGTGGAGGCGAGGGCGCGCAGGGTGGGCGAGGAGACGGTGAAGGCGGTGAGGGCGGCGGTCATGAGGCGACCGCCGGGGGGTGTGCGGGGGGCTCGGTCGCGGGGGCGGCGGCGGAGGTCCGGGCGGCGCGCTGGACGGCGGCGGCGATGTGGCGGATCAGCAGCTGGAGGTCTGCGCAGTACACGGACGGCTGGCGGAAGCCCTCGCCGGCGCGGTAGCGGTGCGGGTAGTGCCCGCCGCCGCACACGTCGACCAGCTCGCAGGCGCGGCACCGGGGCGCGAGCGCGTCCCGTCCGAGCTGGCGGGCGGCGAGTCCGGGGTGGTCGAGGAGCTGGTCGAAGCTGTGGGTGTCCAGGGTCATCCCGGTCGCGGCGGCGCCCTCGTACGCGGATTTCAGTGAGTCGGCCTGTTCGATGGAGCCGTCGGTCTCGATCACGGCGGTGGCGGCGGGCGTGAGCCCGAGGGTCTCGGTGGCGGCGGGCAGGCCGAGCAACAGGGCGATGATCTCCTCGAAGAGCCGGATCCGGGTGCGCCGTACGCCGTCGTGCCACCAGCGCTCGAAGACGGCGAGGAGCCAGTCGGCGTACGGGGTCCGGTCCGGGTGGTGGCCGGGTGGCGGGGCGCTCCAGTTCGCGAGCGGCAGGAGCAGCCCGATGCTGGGCGGGGCGAAGGCGAGCAGCGACTCGTAGGTCTCCACCGGGTCGTGGCCGAGGTCGACGACGACGAGCACCCCGGCGTAGCTCTGCGGGTGCCGGGCCAGCAGCCGCAGGCCGCGGGCGGCGGCGCCGAAGCCGGGCCGTCCCGCGTGGTCCACCCGCCGGGTGTTGTGCGCGGGCAGTCCTCCGTCGAGGCTGACGCCGACGCGGATCCCGGCGGCGGCGAGTGCGGCGAGGCGGCCGCGGGTGAGCAGGGTGCCGTTGGTCTGGACGGTGGCGGTGACCCGGGTGCGCGGGGCGGTCCCGGCCACGGCGGCCCGTACGGCGTCGACGGGCGCGGCCAGTTCGGCGGGCGAGGTGAGCAGGGGCTCCCCGCCGTGCAGGACGAGGTCGACCCGGGGCAGGTCGTGGGCGGCGGCGTGCTCGGCGATGCGCTGCGCGGCGCGGGCGGCGGTGGCGGGGGTCATGGCGGGCGGCTGGTCGCGCCAGCCCTGGTCGGCCATCTCGTAGACGTAGCAGTAGGTACAGGCGAGGTTGCAGCGGCTGCGGGTCTTGAGGACGAACTGCCGGATGGGGTGGGGCCGGTGGCCGGCGGCCCGCGCGGCGGCCACGTCGAGCCGGAGGTAGGGCCAGGGCGCGTTCCGCGCATGGCGCTGCTGCTCCCGCTGCCGCTCCACGACGGGGTCGGGGGCGGGCGCGGGCGCCGGGGCGTCGGCCGCCGCGGGCACGGGGTCGGGGCGCGGGGTCGTCGGGTCGGGAGCCGCCGCGGGCGCCGGGGCGGGGTGCGGGGGCGGGCCGGGGTTGCCGGGTGCGGGCAGCGGGGAGTCGCTCGTGACCGATCGCGCCATCGCCGCACCTCCTCCCCGGCCTCCGCCCGGGGACACCCCGGCGGACGGTGCATCCCTGCCCTGGGGACGGACCCGGCTAACGGCGGAAAGTGGTCAACTCGCTTTCAAGGTGGGGCGGATCAGGCACGGCCCGAGCGCGGCACGGGCACCGGACGGTCAGGCCACGCTGGAGTCGAAGGCGTTGAGGATCTCCGCGGGATGGGTCACCCGCTCGACCATGCCCTCGATCACCCGGGCCAGCACGGGATGGTCGATCCCGCGCAGCGCCGCGAGGTCCAGCCCGGAGAGATCCGGCAGCCGCCCCGGGCATCCCGGGGTCGCTGCCGCCACTTCCTGCTGCTTCGTCACCATGTGCCGCCGGTCCCCCTGTCGCGTCGCACACCGGATGGTCCACTTCCTGTTCCCGCCGTCCGCTCCGTGGAAACGGCGCTCCCCGGTCGCGGGGGCGCCCGCCGCGCGGGCGTCAGAGGCCCGCCTCCAGGGTCCGTATCCGTACGCGGACCGCCTCCGTGCGCCCGGCGGCGCCCTCGCGGGTCCGCGTCCACAGCTCCAGCGCCGAGCGGTACGCGTCCAGGGCCGCGCGGGGCCGGGCGAGGCGCGCCAGCACGTCCCCGCGCAGCTCCTGTACGCGGGCGGCCAGCTGGACTGCAGTGTCCTCGCGGTCCTCCACGTCGGCCTCCAGGGCGGCCCGCCAGGCCCGCCGGTAGGAGTCCGCCGCCCGGTCGAGGCGGTCCAGCGCCCGCGTGTGGCCGTGGATCTCCTGCTGCACGTCTCCGTGGTCCCGCCAGGCGCGGGCCTGTTCCAGGGGGTCGCGGCTGTGCCGGACGGCCAGTTCCAGCAGGTATTCGGCCTCCCGCAGGTCCACCGGATCGCCCTCGTAGGCGTGCCGCAGCCGGAGCCCGGTGGCCAGCCGCAGCAGCCGGTGCGCCGACCCCGGGTCGGACTGGGCGACGGCGGAGCGGCTCTCGCGCAGGACGCGTACGGCGGTCCCGGTGAACCGCCGCCCGTCGGTGGCCCGGGCCCGGTCCAGGAGTACCTCGCCCCACTCGGGCAGCAGTTCGCCGAAGGCCTCCCCGTCGCGGGGGATCAACCGCCGGGCCCGGCCGTACGCCTCGGCGGCGTCCTCCAGCGCCGCCTGGTCGGCGTCCCGCGCGTACCGCTCCCGGTGCACCCGGGCCAGGCACACCAGGGCGGCGACCCGCAGCTCGGGGTCCCCGCCCGTCTCCGCCAGGGCCGCGTCCAGCTGCGCGGCGGCCTCCTCCAGCCGGCCGGGGAGGTGGCGCAGCGCGTCGGCCAGCTCCACCCGCACCCGCGCGGTGCCGCCTCCGGTACGCCCGGGTGGGGCCGACGGGGCGTCCAGGGCCAGCGTCAGGCGGGCCGCGGCCTGTCCGGCCAGGGCCGTGCGCTCGGCCGGGTCCCGGGTGCGGGGCAGCAGGGCCAGCAGGACGCGGCCGAGCGCCAGGTGCAGTTCCGCGTACGGGGCCGGGCCGCCGTCGCCGCGAACGCCGCTCGTACCCTCACCGCCGTCACCGCCGTCACCGCCGCCGTCCCGCAGGCCCGTGTCCGCGCCGGGTGCCGGGCCCGCCAGGGGTTCGAGGGCCGCGCGGGCCTCGCGGAGCGCCCCCGTGTCGTCCCGCAGCCCGCTCAGCCGGATCAGGGTCTCGGCCCGCCGCACGGCGCAGTCCCGCCGCAGCTCGGGGTCGGCCGCGGCGCCCGCCGCCGCGAACTCCAGGTCCGCCGCCGCGAGCAGTTCCGCATCCGGTCCGGCGGCCAGCGCCCGCTCGTACAGCACCCGGCCGAGGACCGCCCCCGCCTTCGCCGTGCGCAGCCCGGTCACGGCCCTTTCCGCCTCGGCGAGGAGCTCCGGGTCCCGCTGGGCCGTCCACAGCCTCAGCAGAGCCCCCGCCAGCTCGGTCTCCGCCTCCTCCGGCGGATCGCCGGGCCCCGCCGGGGCCGTCACGGCACGCCGGAGCACCGCCACGGCCTCGTACAGGGCCCGTGCGCCGCCGTCCCCGTCGGCGTCCGCGTCCGCGAGCCGGACCCGGGCGGCGCGCACCGCCCCGGCCCGGACGGGCACCGGGGCCGGGGCGGGCTCCCGTACCGCCGGGCCCTCCTCGGGCATCCCGGGCAGGTAGCGCCGTACGACTTTGGCCGAAACCTGTGCGAAGGCCTGCGGGAGGCGGCCCTCGGGCGCCCGCTCGGTGTCCTCCGGCCCGGGGTCGCGAACCGCCGGCGGGATCCCGGTCAGCTGGGACACGGCGAGCGCGGGGAAGTTCCGCACGCCCCGCCCGAAGTGCGCGAGCACGTACTCCGAGCAGTGCTTGAGCACCAGCGCGGCCTCGTCGCGCCCCAGCGGTCCCAGCAGCACGTCCTGCACCCCGGGGGCGAATTCGTACCAGTGCCCCGGCCCCGGACCGCTGCGCCGCAGCAGCCCGCTCAGCAGCACCTCCGCCAGGTCGGAGGGCTCGGAGTCCGGCAGCATCGTGCGTTGCACCAGCCGCATCACGGGCAGCGTCAGCGGAGCCGCCGACAGGTACACGGCGAGCTGTACGGCCCGGGGCGCTGCCGAGGAACGGAAGCGTGCCACCAGCTCCCGCGGCGGCCGTACGGCACGCGGCGGCGGCAGGGGCGCGGCCGGATGCCCGGCCAGCACCCGGCCCACCTCGGCCGGTACCGGCCCGGCGGCGAGCCCGGCCAGCAGCCGGGCCCAGGCGCCGAGGGCGGTCGCGCTCGGCGGCAGCACCGGCACGGTCAGCCCTCCCGTGGGCCGTCCGGGCAGCGGCGGCCGGTCCGGCCGGAAGGTGAGCCTGCGCGCGCCGCCCTCCAGCCGGGTGAGGGTGCCCCGCTCGGTGGGCAGCCAGCTGCGCCCCCACAGCCGCTGCGGCAGCGGCTGGACGACCATGCACGGGGTGCATTCGGCCCACCGGTGCAGCAGCCGCTGCGCGGTGCCCTCGCGCCACAGCGGTCCGGCGCAGTCGGAGACCACCATGGTCAGGGCGCGGCCGGTCGGGTCCCGCAGCTGGTCCCCGGAGCGCAGGCCGGAGGCGCGTACGCAGCCGGGTGCGGGGCTGCGCCCGAGCGCGGCCGTGCCGTCCGTGAGGCGGTGCAGGTAGTGCACCTGTACGTCGTGGAAGGCTCCCAACCGCTCGCACACGGAGCGCAGTTCCTCGAACATGTCCTGCCAGACGGCCATCGACGGGGACGCGTCCATCACCAGCCGTACGGTCGCCTCGCGCCGGCTCTCCGGCCGGAGCACCGGGATGACCAGGCCGAGGGCGCGGGCGCTGGCGTCGGCGGTGGCCGACTCGTCGATCACCAGGCGGGTGGGCGGGCCGGGCGGGCGGTGGCGCTGGAGGGCGCGCAGGGCCCGCTGGATGTCCAGGATGCGGGGCAGCGCTGCGGCGCCCGGCACCCGTACGGGCACGCCGTACTCCTCGGGCGACTCCTGCGGCCGCTCCCCCGCGGCGCCGTCGGCGCGGGCCGCCCCGGGCGCGTAGAGGCCGACCGGATCCTCGGCGTCCGGCCGTACGGGCTCGGCGCTCCCGGCGACCGGCTCCTCGGCCGCGGTGTCGGGGCCGCCCGGCTCCCGGGGGCCCGGGGCGCTCTGCCCGGGTCCGCGGATGTGCCCGGCCAGCCACAGGGCGTCGGCGAGTTCCTCGGCGGACGGGTCGAGCCCGGCCGCGCGCAGCAGCGCGGCCAGTTCACGGACGCCGGGTGCTCCGGCGGATGCCACGGCCGATCACCTCGGGCGGTCGAGGCGCTGGATGAGCAGGTCCGCGAGGTCCTCCCGGGTGGGCGGGGCGGCGTAGTGCGTCAGGTAGACGGCGTTGAGCAGCTGGTCGGCGGCGACCAGCTCGGACTGGGAGCGGCTGAGGAACTCCCGGATCAGGTCGGCCCCGAGGCGGGCTGCCTCCTCCCCGAGGTGGGCGCGGACCATGGTGGCGAGCCGTTTCTCGCCGGGCTGTCCGAGCTTCAGCTGGATGCAGCGGCGCAGCAGGGCGGCCGGGAAGTCGCGTTCCCCGTTGCTGGTCAGGATGATGAACGGGAAGGACCGGCAGCGGACGCGGCCGCCGTGGACGGTCACCTTGGTCCCGTCGTCGGTGAGCACCTGCACCTCGGGTTCGGTGTCGGCGACCCGTTCCAGTTCGGGGAGGGCGAACTCCCCTTCCTCCAGGACGTTCAGCAGGTCGTTGGGCAGGTCGATGTCGCTCTTGTCGAGCTCGTCGATGAGCAGCACGCGGGGGCGGGCGGTCGGCAGCAGGGCGGTGCCGAGCGGCCCGAGCCGGATGTACTTCCCGATGCCGGGGGCGGCTGCGGGTCCGGAGCCGGCCTGGGCCGGGCCGCCGCCGCTCGCGGCGATCTGCACGTCCTGCAGCCGGGCCAGGGCGTCGTACCGGTACAGCCCGTCCTGGAGCACGGTCCGCGACACCACCGGCCAGCGCAGCACCCGCCCCAGCTTCAGCTCGTGGGCGACGGCGTGCGCGAGGGTGGACTTCCCGGTTCCGGGAAAGCCGGTCACGAGCAGCGGCCGGCGCAGGTACAGCGCCGCGTTGATGGCCTCCAGCTCCTCGGGCTCCGGCCGGTGCAGCTCGGCGGCCTGCCGGTGCGCGCCGAGCCGCCGGGCCACGTTGCCGTCGGCGGCCCGGGCCGGACCGTCCGCCTCCGCCACGGGCCCGCCGTCGAAGTCCCGCCAGGGCGGCGGGTCGGGCAGCGCGTCGATGCCGTCGTGGGGCTCACCCACCCCGCGGTATATGAGCCACTCGTCGTTCATGGTGCTGCTCCTCCCTCGCCTGGGCCGCTCGCATCCGCCGGGCCGCCGCCGCCCGGCCTGGTCACAGGTCGCCCTGCAGCGGTTCGTCCTCGGGCAGCGGCCGCGCCGGGTCCTCCCACACCAGTCCCGCCCCGGTCGCCCAGTAGGCGTCGGGGTCCGCCCCGTACGCCCGCCCCCGCAGGGTCTGGAAGCGCAGCGGCAGCACCTCCGCCCGCCCGGCGTCGGCCAGTTCCTCCCGCAGCCCGCGGTGGAAGGGCGCGCACGAGGCCCCGGGCTCCGGCGGGGGCCTCCGGGTCACCGCCACCCCGTACCCGGCGTCGCGCACCGCGTGCAGCGAGCCGAGCGTCGGCTCCTGGTCGGCGGCCCGGCAGTGCACGGGCACGGTGTTGTCGGGGAGGCCGGTCAGCCACTCGGTGGCGGGGCTGCGGGGGCGCCCTCCGGCGCAGTCGGCCCGTTCGTCCTGGAGCGGGCCCGCCTGCACCCGGGCCCACCGGGCGCCTGCGTCGCCGCCCTCGCGGTCGGCGGGATGCTCCCGCGCGCCGCCCGGGTTCGGCCCTGCGGTCCCGGCCGGGTGGCGCAGCACCACCGGCCGCTGCACGCCGAGCGGTACGCCGCCCACCACCACCCACGCGTCCACCGCGAGCCCGAACAGCTCGGGGGCCACGGCCACTTCGAGCAGGGCCGCCGCCTCGTGGGTGTCGCACCGCCGGAAGCCCTCGGCGAGCGGGACCCGTAACGCCTCCGGCAGACCCGCCAGGGTGGCCCGTACGCCCGAGTCCACCGGAGTCACCCGCCCCGCGTGCGCGGGTCCGGCGAGCACGGAGACCCGCCAGTCGTAGACGTCCTCCCAGCCGTGCGCCCAGACCTCCAGCAGTACGGAGGCACCGGACGGCAGACCTCCGGCCCGCCGGGCCGGGCCGTGGACCGACCGCCCGGCCGTGGCCCGCCGGCGCCGCTCGCGCTCGGCGAGGCCCCGCTCGCGGCGCTCGCCGAGCTCCCGCCGCAGGGGCCGCCACAGCCGCTCGGCCGTGGCCCGTACCCAGTCCCACAGCTCCTCGTCGGCGCCCGGTGCGGCCGGCTCCCGGTACTCGGCGACGCTCACGTCCGTCGCGTACCGGAGCATCGCCGCGGCCTCTCCCGTCCCACCGGGCGGGTCGTGCAGCAGCCCCAACCCGTCGCGCCAGCTCAGCGGGGCGGGCGGCTGCGGGTCCGGCTCCTCCCCGCGCACCTCCTCGACGAGGGCGCGTACGACCTCGGAGGAGCCGGGCGGCGGCAGTTCGGCCAGGAGCCCGTACAGGGTGGTGCGCTCGCCGGGGGTGAGCCGGCCCCGGCCGGCGTACGGGTCACCCTCCTCCGGCGGGAGCTCGCCGTGCACGTCCGTCCAGGTCCGGCGGTTGTCGAGATCGCTGAGGTGCTGGTCGTAGTGGTGGAGGTCGTGGGCCTGCATGATCCGGCGGTAGAGCCCGACCTGGCCGCGGGCGGCCATCGGGAGGGTGCGCAGCTGTACGACGGAGACGGCGAGCCCGCCGCCGCCGGTCTGCCGCCGGGCCTTGAGCACGCCGACGACCTCCCCGCGGGCCAGGTCCACCACGGGCCCGCCGGACATGCCGGGTTCGATCTCGTCGTCGTCGCCGAGCCGGATGGCCGCGCCGTTCCCGGCGGTGCCGCGCAGCCGGGTGGTGCGGCCGGTGATCTCGGGGGTGCCGAGGTCCTCGGTGCAGCCGAAGTAGGCGACCTCGTCGAAGCGCGGCCGGGAGCGGTCGGTGATCCAGACGCAGGCGTGCGAGACGGGGGCCAGGACCCTGATCAGCGCCAGGTCGGGCAGGTCCCACAGTGCGTGCCGGCCGGGCCGCCGCTCCTCCAGCCGCTCGGGCAGTACGCATTCCACGCGCCCGGTGACCGTGCCGGTGACGCTCCCCGCGGAGAAGGTGATCCCGACCTCGCGCCCCGTCAGACGCACCGCAGCACCCCCTTCGCCGACCACGTGCGCGCACGTCAGGACCCAGCCGGGAGCGATGAAGAAGCCGCTCCCCCAGGTGGGACCGGTCCGATGACTGCGAGGGTTGTCATACCCGCCCGGCGGGGCGTGAACGCGTACGGTCGCCGCCTGGACGAGGGGCTCGAGGAGCTCGAAGGCGCGCGCGGCACCCGTCGTGCGCCCGTCCGTCATCCGCGCCCCCTGGTTGTCGGGCATCCAGGCTAGACCCGGGGAGGGCGCAGGCGGGAGGTCTCGCCTTAAGGCGGATTATCCTGGCGGGAAACACCCCCTGCACACCCCCATCACGGCACGGAGCCCGACTTGTACTTCACCGATCGCGGCATCGAGGAGCTGGAGAAGCGGCGCGGCGAGGAGGAGGTCACCTTCGAGTGGCTCGCCGAGCAGCTGCGCACCTTCGTCGACCTGAACCCGGACTTCGAGGTCCCGGTGGAACGCCTCGCCACCTGGCTGGCCCGCCTGGACGACGAGGACGAGGACGAGGACGCCTGAGCCCCCGGGCCGGGACGGTTGCTCAGGGGCGGCCGACCGTACGTACTGGCCGGTTCCGCCCGCCACCGCCACCGGCGATGCCGTCGAGCACGGCCCGAGCCACGACGAGGAGCCGCCCGCAGCCCGGAGACCCCCTCGACTGGCTGCGGGCCGCCCTCGGTGAGAGGGGCTGACTGCGGTCGCCGCGCATGACTACGGCCCGGCCGCTCGGAGCGGACGGGCCGTAGTCATGCGCGCCGTCACCGGCAGCGCGGGCAGAACCTCGGGGCACCCAGGATCAGGCGGCCTTGGTCTCCCAGAAGATGCGGTCGATCTCGGCGATGAGCTCAAGGGCCTTGGCGCCGGTCGCCGGGTCGTTCGACGCCTTGGCGGCCGAGAGGGCCTTCAGGGTGTCGTTGACCAGGGTGTGCAGCTGCGGGTACTTCTCGAAGTGCGGGGGCTTGAAGTAGTCGCTCCACAGCACCGAGACGTGGTGCTTGGCGAGCTCGGCGCGCTGCTCCTTGATGGTGATGGCGCGCGCGCGGAAGTCGGCGTCGTCGTTGGCCTGGTACTTCTCCTGCACGGCCTTGACGGACTCGGCCTCGATGCGGGCCTGGGCAGGGTCGTACACGCCGCACGGAAGATCGCAGTGGGCGGAGACCTTCGCCTTGGGGGCGAAGAGGCGGGAAAGCATGGAGTTTGTCCTCCTCGTGATCGTCTTCTCAAGGGGGAGATTACTCGCTGAACAACCGGATTTCGCGGGCGCCCCCATGGGCTTAGGACAAAAGTCCAGGGTCGCGGCCGGACCGGTGAGCGAATGTACGGACCCGTGCGGCAGCATGCGGGGGTGACGAGGAGGACACGCATGGTGGAGAACGGGCGCCCGCGGAAGCGGTTCGAGGTGGTGGAGGTGACGGGGGCGTCGATGGTGCCCACGCTGCTGAACGGGGACCGGCTGGTGGTCCGGTACGGGGCTGCGGTCCGGCCGGGTGACGTGGTCGTGCTGCGCCACCCGTTCCAGCAGGACCTGCTGGTGGTCAAGCGGGCGGTGGAGCGACGGCCGGGCGGCAGCTGGTGGGTGCTCGGCGACAACCCCTTCAACGAGACCGGCGACAGCACCGTCTACGGGCCGGTGCCCGGGGAGCTGGTGCTGGCCACGGCGGTGCTGCGCTTCCGGCCGCGCGAGGAGGATCAGCGCTCGCTGAGGGCCCGGCTGTCCTGGGCGGTCTCGGCGCTGCGCCCGCTGCGCGCGGACGCCTCGGCCTCCAGCCGCTTGCGGGCGCGGTAGGCGGCCACGTTCGCCCGTGTGGCGCAGCGGTCGGAGCAGTAGCGCCGGGAGCGGTTGGTCGAGGTGTCGAGGTAGGCGTTGCGGCAGGGCGCGGCCTGGCACAGGCCGAGGCGGTCGGGTCCGTGCTCGGTGAGGGCGAAGGCCAGGCCCATGGCCGCCATCGCGGCGTAGCCCGCGGAGGCGTTCGAGGGGTGCTCGGCCAGGTGGATGTGCCAGTCGGGGCGGCCGTCGTCGGCGAGGGTCTCGTGGCCGGACACCTGGGGGCTGACGGGGAACTCCATGAGCAGCGAGTTCAGCAGGTCGACGGCGAGGACCTCGTCGCCGCTGTCGGCGGCCTCGAACACCGAACGCAGGCGGCCGCGGACGTTGCGGAAGCGGGTGACGTCACCGTCGGTGACGCGGCGCGCCATCTGCTGACTGGCGCCGAACAGGTCGCGGACGGCGTCCACCGAGGTGAGCGAGTCCTTGTTGCGGGCCGGCTCCTCGGTGTTGACCAGGCGCACGGCGAAGTCCGAGTAATGGGCCAGTTCCACTTGTAGTCCTTACGGCTGCGGATTAATGTCTCCGGTAACGGCTGAGACGTCTTCGAGGGTATTACGTATGGAGGGGTACGGGATGACGGATACGGCGAATACGACAGCTTCAGCGGCTCCGGCGGGCACCAGCGACTGGCAGGCCTGGCAGGACAGCTGGGACCGGCAGCAGGAGTGGTACATGCCCGACCGCGAGGAGCGGTTCCGGGTGATGCTGGACATGGTCGAGGCGCTGGTGGGACCCGCCCCCCGGGTGCTGGATCTCGCATGCGGTACGGGAAGTATCACGGACCGCGTCCTCAAGCGGTTCCCGGAAGCCACCAGTACGGGCGTCGATCTCGACCCCGCCCTGTTGACCATCGCCGAGGGGCACTTCGCGGGCGACGAACGGGTCACCTTCGTGACCGCCGACCTCAAGGACCCCCACTGGCGCGCCGCCCTCCCCCACGCCGCCTACGACGCCGTCCTGACCGCCACCGCCCTGCACTGGCTGCCGAGCGGGGACCTGGCCGTCCTGTACGGGCAGCTCGCACCGCTCGTGGCCCCCGGCGGGGTGTTCATGAACGCCGACCACATGCCCGACCCGGCCACCCCGCGCATCGACGCCGCCGAGCACGCCCACCGGCACGCCGGCATGGACCGGGCCAGGGCGGCCGGGGCCGTGGACTGGCGCGAGTGGTGGGCCCTGGCGGGCGCCGACCCGGCGCTCGCCGAGCAGGTGAAGCGGCGCTTCGAGATCTACGGGGAGCACGCGGACGGCGACACCCCGTCCGAGGCCTGGCACGCCGAGACCCTGCGCGCCGCGGGCTTCGCGGAGGCCCGTACGGTCTGGCGCTCCCCCTCGGACGCGCTGGTCCTAGGGCTGAAGTAGGAACCTGGAACCGCAGGAAGCCCGCGGCACACGCGCGGGAACGGCTGAGGGGCGGTACGGGGTCTCCCGTACCGCCCCTCACCGTCCGCGGGTGCGCCGAACTACAGCACCTTGGACAGGAACGCCTTCGTGCGGTCGTGCTGGGGGTTGCCCAGCACCTCGCGGGGGTGGCCCGACTCCACGACCACACCGCCGTCCATGAAGACGAGGTTGTCGCCGACCTCGCGGGCGAAGCCCATCTCGTGCGTGACCACGATCATGGTCATGCCCGATTCGGCCAGGTCCCGCATGACGTCCAGGACGTCACCCACCAGCTCCGGGTCGAGCGCCGAGGTGGGCTCGTCGAAGAGCATCAGCTTCGGCTCCATGGCCAGCGCGCGGGCGATCGCCACGCGCTGCTGCTGGCCGCCGGAGAGCTGGGTGGGGTAGTTCCCGCCCTTGTCGCCGAGGCCGACGCGGTCCAGGAGGCGCACGGCGCGCTCGCGCGCCACCGCCTTGGACTCGCCCTTGACCATGACCGGGGCTTCCATGACGTTCTCTATGGCCGTCATGTGCGGGAAGAGGTTGAAGCGCTGGAAGACCATGCCGATGTCCCGGCGCTGGGCCGCGACCTCGCTGTCCTTCAGCTCGTAGAGCTTGTCGCCCTTCTGGCGGTAGCCCACCAGCTGGCCGTCGACGTACAGCCGCCCCGCGTTGACCTGCTCCAGGTGGTTGATGCACCGCAGGAAGGTCGACTTGCCGGAGCCGGACGGGCCGACCAGGCAGAAGACCTCACGCGGGGCGACCTCCAGGTCGATGCCCTTGAGGATGTGCGCCGCACCGTAGGACTTGTGGACGCCCTCGGCCTTCACCATGGCAGTCGTCATCAGGCCACCGCCTTGCGGTTCGAGAAGCTGGACAGTTTCGCCTTGATCTTCTGCAGCGGCGTGGGCGGCAGCGAGCGGAGCGCACCGCGGGCGTAGCGGCGCTCCAGGTAGTACTGGCCGACGCTGAAGACGCTGGTCAGGGCGAGGTACCAGATCGACGCGACGAAGAACATCTCCATCACCGCGAACGACGTGGACGCGATGTCCTGGGCCGCGCGCAGCAGGTCGAAGTACTGCACGGCGACGACGAGCGACGAGGTCTTGAGCATGTTGATGAACTCGTTGCCCGACGGCGGCACGATCACGCGCATGGCCTGCGGCAGGACGACGCGGCGCATGGTCTGCATCCGGGTCATGCCGAGCGCGTGCGAGGCCTCGCTCTGGCCCTCGTCGACCGACTGGATGCCGGCGCGGACGATCTCCGCCATGTACGCGCCCTCGTTGAGGCCGAGACCCAGCAGGGCGGCCAGGAAGGGCGTCATGACCTGGGTCATCTCGTCCTTGTAGAACCCGAGGTTCAGGATCGGGAAGATCAGGGCGAGGTTGAACCAGATGAGGAGCTGCACGTACACCGGGGTGCCGCGGAACAGCCAGATGTAGAACCAGGAGATGGTGCTGGTCACCGGGTTCTTCGAGAGCCGCATCACGGCGAACAGGACACCGAGCACCAGGCCCAGGGCCATCGAGGCGACGCTGATCCAGACCGTGTTGACGACACCGCGGAGGATCGTCGGGTCGAACAGCTTCTCCGGCACGGTCGCCCAGCGCACGTTGCCCTGCGAGAAGGCGACGACGAGGGCCACGACCAGGCCGATGACGACCACGGCGCTGATCCAGCGGCCGTAGTGGCGGACCGGGATGGCGCGGATGGCCTCGGGGGGGACGGCCCCGGCCGGCGGGGTGTCCGCCGGGTCCGGGACCTTGTCGAGCTTGTCAGTCACAGTGACTGCCCTTCAGTGTGCTGCGGTGGTACGCGGAGGTCAGGAACCGGCGTTGATCTTGGCCTCGGTCACGGCGCCGGAGCCCGCGTTCCACTTGTCCAGGGCGGCCTTGTACGTGCCGTCCTTGATGACCGCGTCGAGGGCTTCCTTGATCGCGTCGCGCAGCTCGGTGTTCTTCTTGTCGACCGCGATACCGAAGAAGCCGGCGTCGCTCGGGGTGACGATGGCCTCGAAGTCGTTGCCGCCGCCCGCCTCCTTCGCGATGTGCGCGGCGACCGGGGAGTCGTTCAGGTCGGCGACGGCGCCGCCGGCCTTCACGCGGGTCTGGGCCTCGGCGTCGGTCGGGAAGGACTCGATCTTGAGCTCGCCCTTGCCGTCCGTCTTGCACTTCTCGGCCTGGGTCTTGGCGACCGTCTCGTAGGTGGTGCCGCGCTGGACGGCGACCGTCTTGCCGCACAGGTCGTCGAGGGTCTTGATGCCCTCCGGGTTGCCCTTCTTCACCAGGATGGCGGTGGAGGAGGAGAAGTAGTCGACGAAGTCGACACCGGCACCGGTCTTGGCGCCCTTGTCGTCCAGGCCGTCCTGACGGGCCTTGGTGTCGCTCAGCGAGGACATGACCACGTCGCTGCGGCCGGTCTGCATGCTGCTGATCAGCGTGTCGAAGGTGCCCGACTCGAACTTGAACGGGACGCCGAGCTGCTTCTCCAGGGCCGCCGCGATGTCCGGGTCCACGCCGACGACCTTGCCGCCCTCGGTGAACTCCATCGGCTTGTACGTGGCGTCCGTGCCGACCTTGATGACACCGGCGTCCTGGATCTTCTTCGGGAGCTTGGAGAAGAGCGGGGCGCTGCTGTTGTTCGCCGCACCCGACGGGGTGCTGGAGGCCTTGTCGGTCTGGTCACCACAGCCGGTGAGGATCAGGGCGCCCGCGACCGCGATCGCGCCGACCGCGGCGATCCGGGACCGTGCGGCGGTCGTACGACGGGTGGTGCTAGCGGTCATGGCTTGGTTCCTCCGGCGCTGGTGGAAAAGCATCGAAAAACGGTCGGACACGCACCATCGAGTGTCGCGACCTTGTGTGATTACGGCATCTTGCCATTCGGACTGAGACATTCAGGGTGCCCGTCAGGTCAAAATCGCATAACGGGCGGTGGGGGTAGCCCAACAGGACTGCGGAGAAGGGGGTTCAAGGCCGCAGATACTGCTGTGACCTGCTGTTTTGACCGCAGTTTCTACGGAGCGTCTCGCCCACTGGACGGCAAGGTTTGGACTTTTCGCCAAAAGCCGGGCAAGGGACCTACAGTTGAGCGGGAATCGACTCGTCTGGGCGAGCGTTCTTCGGGTAGAACAGATCCTTACACCCCTCATCCGGGGCTCAGGGCGCGCGTGCGGCGCGCCCGCGCGTACGAACCTCCCCTTCGCGGAGACGGGCCAACCGTTGACGCGGAGTACGGACGCGGTGCCCGCCCACCCCTTAACCAGGAGTGGCCACCCTCAACGATTCAAAGGACTTAAGGGGTCACACGAAGTGGCAGCGGAAATCTTCAACCCTCGCAGTGACAGCGTCACGGACAACAACCCGGACGCGGTGTTCGCGCTGCACCGGGGCGGCAAGATGGCCATCCAGGCCACCGTCCCGGTCACCAACAAGGATGACCTCTCCCTGGCGTACACGCCCGGCGTGGCGAAGGTGTGCACCGCCATCGCCGAGCAGCCCGAGCTGGTGAACGAGTACACCTGGAAGTCCAACGTGGTCGCCGTCGTCACCGACGGTACGGCCGTGCTCGGACTCGGTGACATCGGTCCCGAGGCCTCCCTCCCCGTGATGGAGGGCAAGGCCATTCTCTTCAAGCAGTTCGGTGGCGTGGACGCGGTCCCGATCGCGCTCGCCACCAAGGACACGGACGAGATCATCGAGACGGTCATCCGCCTCGCTCCGTCCTTCGGGGGGGTCAACCTGGAGGACATCTCCGCCCCCCGCTGCTTCGAGATCGAGCGCCGCCTCCAGGAGGCGCTGGACATCCCGATCTTCCACGACGACCAGCACGGCACGGCGATCGTGACGCTCGCCGCGCTGCGCAACGCCGCGAAGCTGACGGGTCGCACCCTCGGCGACCTGCGCGCCGTGATCTCGGGTGCCGGCGCGGCCGGCATCGCCATCGCCAAGATCCTGGTGGACGCGGGCATCGGCGACGTCTGCGTCACCGACCGCAAGGGCGTCGTGTCCGCGGACCGCTCCGACCTGACGGACGTCAAGGCGGAGATCGCGGGCCTGACCAACCGGACCGGCCAGACCGGCTCCCTGGAGAAGGCGCTGAACGGCGCCGACGTCTTCATCGGCGTCTCCGGCGGTACGGTCCCGGAGGAGGCGGTGGCCTCGATGGCGAAGGACGCGTTCGTCTTCGCCATGGCCAACCCGAACCCGGAGGTCCACCCGGACGTCGCTCACAAGTACGCGGCGGTCGTGGCCACGGGCCGGTCGGACTTCCCGAACCAGATCAACAACGTGCTGGCGTTCCCCGGCATCTTCGCGGGCGCCCTCAAGGTGCGCGCGACCCGGATCACCGAGGGCATGAAGATCGCCGCCGCCGACGCCATCGCCGGTGTCGTGGGTGACGAGCTCGCCGCCGACTACGTGATCCCGTCGCCGTTCGACGAGCGCGTGGCCGAGGCCGTCGCCACGGCCGTCGCCGCCGCGGCGAAGGCCGACGGAGTGGCCCGCCTGGTCTGAGACCGGAGCCGAGCAGTACGCGCAGAGGCCCGACCGGATTCCTCCGGCCGGGCCTCTGCGTTTCCCCGTCCGGCGCCCGGACCGTCCCGGAGCGTCCCGGGCTGTACCGGACCGTCCCGGGTCGTCCCGGGCCCGGTGGGACGAAGGCCTCACACCCACGGTCGCGGGAAGGCTGGAACCCGGCCCTACCGAGCGGTAGCGTCGCCGCATGTTCGCTGCCTACGCCGCCCGAATCGACCGTGACCAGCCGCTGAACGGCCTTGTGCTGGGCGACCGCCCGGCTCCCGAGGCCCGGCCCGGCTGGGTGACCGTGAACGTCAAGGCCGCCTCCCTCAACCACCACGACCTGTGGTCGCTGCGCGGGGTGGGCCTCGGCGAGGAAAAACTCCCGATGATCCTCGGCTGCGACGCCGCCGGGATCGACCAGGACGGCAACGAGGTCGTCCTGCACTCCGTGATCGGCCAGAGCGGCCACGGGGTCGGCCCGGACGAGCCCCGCTCGATCCTGACCGAGCGCTACCAGGGGACCTTCGCCGAGCAGGTGACCGTCCCCGCCTGGAACGTGCTGCGCAAGCCCGCCGAGCTGACCTTCGAGGAGGCCGCCTGCCTGCCGACGGCCTGGCTGACGGCGTACCGGATGCTGTTCACCAATGCCGGGGTCCGTCCGGGGGACTCCGTCCTGGTGCAGGGCGCCGGAGGCGGTGTCGCGACCGCCGCGATCGCCCTCGGCAAGGCGGCCGGCCTGCGGGTCTACGCCACGAGCCGGGACGAGGCCAAGCGCAAGCGGGCCGTCGAGCTGGGCGCGGTGGAGGCGTACGAGCCGGGCGCGCGGCTGCCGCAGCGGGTGGACGCCGTGATCGAGACGGTGGGCGCCGCCACCTGGTCCCACTCGGTGAAGTCCCTGCGCCCCGGCGGCACCCTGGTGATCTCCGGCGCCACGAGCGGCGACCGCCCGGCGCACGCCGAGCTGACCCGGATCTTCTTCCTGGAGCTGAAGGTGGTCGGCTCGACGATGGGCTCGAAGGACGAGCTGGAGGACCTCCTCGCCTTCTGCGCCACGACGGGGCTGCGGCCGGTCATCGACGAGGTGCTGCCGCTGGACCGGGCGCGGGAGGGGTTCGAAAAGCTCGCGTCGGGCGACCTCTTCGGCAAGATCGTCCTCACCCCCTGACGCACACCGGCATGTCAACCGGGGTTGACGAATCTCCCGCGTCAACCTACATTGACATGCATGACCGAAGCCACTGATCTCGCCGAGCGGGCCGGTGACCGGGACCCGCGTGTGGGCCTGCGTGCCGTGGCCGCCCTCCGGAGGCTGCTGGAGCAGCTGGAGGCCGTACAGGTACGCAGTGCCCGCGCGCAGGGTTGGTCCTGGCAGGAGATCGCGGCCGAGCTCGGCGTCAGCCGGCAGGCCGTGCACAAGAAGTACGGGAGGCTCTGATGTTCGAACGCTTCACCCGCGACGCCCGGTCGACCGTGACCGGGGCGGTGACCGAGGCCCGGCAGACCGGCGCCGCCACCGTCACCGAGGAACACCTGCTGCTCTCGCTGCTGGCCCTGGGCGCCCTGGACCCCCTCGGCGTGGACCGCACGGCGGTGGCCGCCGATCTCGCGGCGGCCCGCCGCCGGGGCGGCATGTCCAGGGCGGACGAGGAGGCACTGGCCGGACTCGGCATCGACCTCACCGAAATCGTCACCCGCATCGAGGAGACCCACGGCGAGGGCGCCCTCGCGGCCCCGGCGCCCCGCAGGCGGACCCTGGGCGCCTCGCTCCGCTCGGCCTTCGGGCGCGAGGGCGCCGACGACCGCACCGGCAGCCGCCACGTCCCCTTCACCCAGGGCTCGAAGAAGGTGCTGGAGCAGTCCCTGCGGATCGCCCTGGGCCGCAAGGACAACCACATCGGCACCCTGCACCTGCTGCTGGCCCTGCTCTCCCGCCCCGGCACGGTCTCCGAGGTCCTGACGGACCACGGCATCACCTACAACACGGCCGAGACGGGCCTGGCGGCCTGACCGCCGTCCGGGCGGGCTACCGCCCGGACCCGAACGCGGTCTCCAGCCGGCCGCGGGCAGCCGCCAGATGCCGGCGGGCCTCGGCCACCTGGGCCGCGGTCACCCCGCGGTCCCGGGCCGCGTCGCGCACCTCGTCGCGGAAGCGGTCGAGCAGCCGGTCCAGGTCGCGGCCCGCATCGCCGGTGGGCGTCAGGTCCGCGGCCCAGTCCGGATCCCGGTCCGCGTCCGCCGCCGCGGTATGCGCGGCCGCGGTATGCGCGGCCGCGTCGGCATCGGCCGTACGGGGCTCCGCGGGCATGGTCTGCGTACCGCCGCCCAGCCAGGCGCCGGCCAGGCTGCCCAGCACACCGCCGGACTTGGCGAACTGCTCCTGGAGCTGGCCCGCGATGCGCTGGACCTCCTCGCGGGCCCGGTCCTGGGCCTCCTTGGCCTGACGGCGGGCCTGCTGCGCCTCCTCACGGGCGCGGCGGCTCTCGTCCTTCGCCCGGCGCGCCTGTTCCTTCCACTCGTGCCGCGCCTTGCGCAGCTCCTCCTTGGCGACCTTCCAGGACTCGTCCTCGGTGACCTGGGTCGCCGAGGCGGAGG
This sequence comes from Streptomyces sp. NBC_00029, assembly GCF_045160505.1. Classification (NCBI taxonomy): domain Bacteria; kingdom Bacillati; phylum Actinomycetota; class Actinomycetes; order Kitasatosporales; family Streptomycetaceae; genus Streptomyces; species Streptomyces sp. NBC_00029. The sequence continues at coordinate 5,932,344 of NZ_CP108292.1, read as the reverse complement.
CCGCGGCCCGCATCTCGCGCCGCAGGTCACCCGCCGCGCCCCGGACCTCGCTGCGTATCTCCGCGGCCAGTTCGGTGACCGAGTCGCGGATCTCCAGTTCCAGGTCGGCCAGTTCACCGCCGCGGTCGGCCAGCTCGGCACGGCCCGCCTCGGTGATCGAGTACACCTTGCGCCCGCCCTCGGTGGCGTGCGTGACCAGGCCCTCGGCCTCCAGCTTCGCAAGCCGCGGGTACACCGTCCCCGCGGAGGGCGCGTACAGGCCCTGGAAGCGCTCCTCCAGCAGGCGGATCACCTCGTACCCGTGGCGCGGGGCCTCGTCCAGCAGCTTGAGGAGGTACAGGCGGAGGCGGCCGTGGGCGAAGACGGGCGGCATGTCAGAGCACCTTCTTGTCGAGCGCGAGGGGGGCGGGAGCGGGGCCGTCGGCCTCGGCCTGCGGGCGGCGCAGCAGTGCGATCGAGCCGGAGACCGTGGTCGCCCGCAGGGTGCCGACGCCGGAGCCGAGGGTTCCGGTGATCCGCTTGGCGCCCATCTGCCCGGAGACCTGCAGGTCCTCGAAGGCGTTGGAGACGCGGCCGGTGGCGGTGTTGGCCTCCACGCGGGCGTCCGCGGGGTGCGGGAGCCGGATCGCGACCTGGCCGGAGACGGACTTCAGGGCGATGTCCACGGGGCGCGCGGCCTCCGGGCCGGGGTCCAGGTCGATGAGCATGTCACCGCTGACCGAGTCGGCCCGTACCTTCACGCCCGCGCCGTCGACGACGGTCAGGTCGCCGGAGACCGACTGGAAGCCGAGGTCGCCGGTGACGGACTGGGCCTCGACGTTGCCGGAGACGGTGTGCGCCTTGACCCGGCCGGACAGGCCGACCAGCGTGGCGTCGCCGGAGACCACATTGACGTCGGTGCCGCCGGAAATGCCCGAGACGAAGGGGACGGCGTCGACGGCAGCCACCTTGACCTGGGTGCCGGCGGGGACGGTGAGGGTGATCGCGACGCTGCGCTCCCAGGCCTTGCGGCCGGAGGACGAACCGGACCAGGCCTTCCACGGCTTGGACTCGAACCACTCCTTGAGCCCCTGGGAGCCGTTCCGGGGCAGGTCCTCGTAGGAGACGGTGAGGATGCCGCCGTCCTGCACGGCGAAGAGGGGCGGCCCGTCGACCTCGGTCACTTCCAGGCGGGCCGGGCCCTCCTCGGCGGCGACCACGTTGACCGTGCCGCTCACGACGCGGACGCGGAGCTCGATCACCGGCTCCTCGAAGGTGAGCTTCTGAGGTTCGGCGAAGTGCCACGTCGTCGGCGACGGCGACGGCTGGGGCGACTGCTCTGCCATGGTGCTGATCCTCCTCGTGCGTTCACGGACCGGGCTCGACGCACGCAACATATCGCGTCTTCTGTTAACACGATATATCGCGGTCTGGGGAAGTCAAGCGCCCTGCCGGAACCCCACCATTCAGGGTGTTTTGCTCTATTGTGTGGGCATGTCAATCTCCCGGACCGTGACCGGCGGACTGCTGCTCTGCCGCGCCGAACCGCGTGCCGCCCGGCGTCCGGCACATCTGCTGCGCGTACGCCTGCTGCTCGCTCCGGCCGGCGAATGGAGCGTGCTCGTCCCCGAGGACAAGCCATGGCTGGACGGTCCGGGCACCGTGGCCGACGTCCTGGCCGGCTGGGGCTCGGCGATCGCGGTCGGCACCGACTGGCCGGTTCTGAGCCTGTGGTGGGAGGGCGGCCGGACCGGATTCGCCCTGTCGAGCGGCTTCCGGCGCACCGCCGCCTACGCGTGGGACGCGGCCGGGCGCCCGGCCGGCGAGCCCGATGCCATGCGCGCCCTGTCGGCCCGCCTCGGCCTGGACCCCGTACTCGACCTGGCGGAACTGGAACGCCTCACCCGCACCGACGCCGACCCCGCCGTCGACGGGGAGGGCCGGCTGCTCGCGCTGATCGCCCTGCTGACCCGCGCCGGACTGGCGCTGCCCGCCGGGCTGGCCCCCGGCGAGTCGGCCGACCGGCTGCGGGGCGCGGCCCGGGTGGCTCCCGGCGTCGAGACGGTGGAGTGGTCCGGCTGGCGCGACGCGGTACGGGCCGAGCTCGACGCGGTGGAGGAGAGCCCGCTGGGCCCGTGGGTCCGCGGCCCGAGGGCCCGCCTGCTGGGCGCGGCCCAGGTGGCGGCCGGCGCACCCCTGCTGGCCTGGGCGGCCCACCGCCGCAGTCCCGGCTGGGCGGCGGCGGGCGCGGTCCTGCTGGCGCAGGGCGCCGCATCACTGGCGTACGACCGGGCCCGCGCGCGGCAGGCGGAAGCCGGCTGAAGGTCCGCAAGGCACGCCCTATGAGGCGATCCGGGCGACCTCCAGCAGGGGGCTCGCGTGGTGGTGGAGCCAGGCCCGGTACGGGGGCGTCCGCAGGGCGGCTTCGCGATAGGCGTCGCGCAGGTCCTCGTAGACCTCCGCGTGCGCGCCCGGGCGGGTGGCCAGCAGCAGGCGCACGGCGAGGGGGTCCCCCGACAGCGGCCGGATGGCCATGTCCTCGCGCGGCCCGGAGGTCGGCTGGCAGGGGGCGACCGCCTCGCCGGAGATGATCAGCGAGGTCGCCGTGTGGTAGTCGGCGTGCAGCACCGGCGGGTCGAGCCCGGCCCCGGCGAAGATCCGGCGCAGGCCGTCCCACTCGCCGTCGACCGAGGGGTCCACCATCCAGCGGTCGGTGGCCAGGTCCCGTAAGGAGACCACCGACTGCCCGGCGGCCGGGTGGTCCCGGGACATCGACACGAACTGTGGCTCGCGATCCATCAGCACGTGCACCTGCAGCCCCGCCGGCACCCGCAGCGGGCTGCCCTCCACCTCGTGCACGAACGCCACGTCCAGCTGCCCGGCGGCGACCATCCTGAGCAGTGCGTTGGCGGAGACGTCCACCACCAGCGAGGTCTCGGTGTCCGGAAGCCGCCGGTGGATCCGCCGCAGCCAGCCCGGCAGTGCACTGCTGGCGGTGGAGCCGATGCGCAGCCGCGACGCGTGGGCCAGTTCGCGGGCCTCCGCGACCAGCGCGGCCATCTCGGCGAGCAGCGGGCGGGCCCGGCCCAGCACGGTGCGGCCGAAGGGGGTGGGCCGGCATCCGGTCCGCTCGCGCAGGAACAGCTCGCCGTCGAGGGCCCGTTCGATGCGGCGCAGCTGGGTCGTCAGGGAGGGCTGGCTCACGCCGAGTTGCCGGGCGGCCTTGTGCAGGCTTCCGGCGTCGGCGATGGCGCACAGGGCGCGCAAGTGCCTGACCTCAAGCTCCATGCCCCGAGGGTAGGCCGGTCCCGGTGGACCGCACCAGCCACCGATAGCCCCCCGAATCCCGCCATTCTCACGCTAGTTGGGCTGCCGAAATCTCTCCGATAGGCCGGCGCTATCGGGGAGTGACATCATCCGCCGGGCACGTGGGCTCCCGCAGACTCCGGTTCGAAAGACCACCCCCCACCGCACCGGACGAGTAGGAGCTCCCCCACATGCGCCACTCCCGTAAGGCCATGCTGGCCACGACCGTCGGCCTCGGCCTCGCCGCAACCCTTGGTGTCGTCCCCACCGCCACCGCCGCGCCCGCCCCCGTCGGAAACGCCGTGAGCTACGCCGCGTACGAGCGTTCGCCGGAGAACGAGGCCGCCAACCGCGCCTTCTTCGAGGCCGTGCAGCGCTCGGTCGCCGAGCAGCGTGCCGCGAACCCGGCCGCTCTGGCCGTGACCGTCACGTACAACACCCGCAGCGCCCCCAGCTTCCGCACCCAGATAGCCCGCTCCACGCAGATCTGGAACAGCTCGGTGTCCAACGTCAAGCTGCAGGAGGTGTCCTCGGGCGGGAACTTCTCGTACCGCGAGGGCAACGACTCACGCGGCTCGTACGCGAGCACGGACGGGCACGGCCGGGGCTACATCTTCCTCGACTACCGGCAGAACCAGCAGTACAACTCCACCCGGGTGACCTCGCACGAGACCGGCCACGTGCTGGGTCTGCCGGACCACTACTCGGGCCCGTGCAGCGAGCTGATGTCGGGGGGCGGCCCGGGCACGTCGTGCACGAACGCCACCCCGAACTCCGCCGAGCGCTCGCGCGTCAACCAGCTCTGGGCCAACGGCTTCGCCTCGGGCCTGGGCGCGAAGGACCTCGCCACCAAGGGCTGAGTCACCGCTCCTCGGGGTCCGAGTAGTCGCGGCAGCCGGGGTTCCGACAGGGACCCCGGCCCCAGACCGGAATGAAGATCCCGAGTGACTTGCGCCGCCTGACCACCGTGTCGACGCGGCGCCCGCACGCCGGGCACACCTGCTGTTCGTGCCCGGCCTGCGGGGCCACCGTCTCGTGCACATGGTGCTGCTGTTCACCGGCCATACCTCCACGGTAGGCCGGTTTCGCGCGTTCGGCGGGTCAGCGCCTGCGCGCGTAGGTGGTCACGACCTGGCCGCCGCCGAAGGTCTTGACCCCGGTCAGTTCCAGGTCGCGTCGTGCGAAGCCGGCCCGCGTGAGGGGGATCCCGCTCCCGGCGAGGACGGGGTAGGTCTTGATCACGAACTCGTCGATCTCGTCGACCAGCTGGGCGGCGAGATCCGCGCCTCCGCACAGGTAGACGCCGAGCCCGTCCTGGGCCTTCAGCTCCCGCACCCGCGCCGCCACGTCCCCGCTGATCAGCTCGACCGCCGGGTCGGGGGTGACCGCGATCGAGCGCGTGGCCACGTACTGCGCGAGGTGGGCGTAGGGACTGGTGACGCCCATCTTGAGGCCCGGGTCGTAGGTGCCGCGCCCCATGACGACCGCGTCGAAGTGCCGGGCGGTCGAGATGTCGACGCCCAGCGCCTCGTGGGCGTGGGTGGGGATGGTCTCCGGGTACTCGGCCGTCAGGTATCCGAGGTACTCGGGGTCCAGATAGTCGTTGAAGAAGTCGCCGTCTCCGTCCGGGTCCGCCATGAAGCCGTCGATCGAGGTGGCGATGAGGTACGTCAGCTTGCGCAAGCGATTCTCTTTCACTGGGCAGTGCCACCGCGCCGGGGCACGTCGAATAAAGTACTTCGCCTGCAGTGGTTACACAAGGGGTTTCGGATCAGCCGCGCGGCTTGCGCCACATCGGCCACATCAGCGGCCCCTCGGGCAGCTGCACCGCCTCTCCCGTGAACTCCCAGCCGAGCCGCTCGTACAGCCCCTTGCTGCGCTCACTGCTCGCCTCCAGGTACGCCGGCACCCCCTCGCGGTCGCAGCGCTCCAGCACCGGGCGCATCAACTCGCTGCCGAGCCCCTCCCCCTGCCGGCCCGGGGCGACCGCGATCATCAGCAGGTACTCGTGCTCCTCGGCGGTCGGGTGCACCGCGCCCGTGAGGCGCCCGACCAGCTCGCACCGCTCGTTGTCCGGGTCCGCCACGGCCCGCATCCGGGCCGGGACCTCATCCTCACCCTCGGGCTCACCCGCCGGGATCCGCAGCCACAGCGCGGCCGCCGAGCCGTCCGCGGCGTAGTCGATCCGGCCCTCCTCCAAAGCCACGTCCACGAAGACGCCCAGGAACTTCGCGTGCACCGCGGCCCGGTGCTCCGGGTCCGGGAAGACCCAGCTGCTCACCGGATCGGTGCGGAAGGCCTCGTCGAGGAGCCGCGCCACCGCGTCCCGGTCCGACTGATCCGCCTGACGTATCTCCAGCGCCACTGGTCACACCCTTCGCTCACGTGTCAACAACCGTGAGCGATCCTAGAGTTGGAGCGGACATGCGGTAAGGCCCGTTCCGGCGCCGTGCGGTACCGGAACGGGCCTCGAACCCCTTCTGCCTCCTTCGCCCCCCTCGGGCTCACCTCGTACGGCGCGTCACGAACTCCGCGAGTGCCAGCAGCCCCCCGGCCGCCCCGAGGTCCGGCACGGCCCGGGACAGCTGCTGCACCGCCCGCCCCATCCGGTCCGCGGCCTGGGCCTGCGCCCAGTCGCGTCCGCCGGCCCGGTCCACCGCCTCGGCCGCCCTGCGCACGTCGTCCCCGGTCATGGGTCCGGCGTAGAGCGCGGCCAGCTCCTCACCCGCCGCGGTGCCCGAGGTGAGGGCGGCCACGACCGGCAGGGACTTCTTGCGGGCGATCAGGTCGGCCCCGGCGGGCTTGCCGGTGTGCCCCGGATCCCCCCAGATGCCGATCAGGTCGTCGATCAGCTGGAAGGCCAGCCCGGCCTCCCGGCCGAAGGCGTCCATGGCGTCGACCTCGTCCGGCCCGGCTCCCGCGTACAGGGCGCCCAGCGCGCACGAGCAGCCCAGCAGCGCCCCGGTCTTGGCCGTGGCCATGGCCATGCACTCGTCGAGCGAGACGTCCGGGCGCTGCTCGAAGGCGCAGTCGGCCTGCTGGCCCGCGCACAGCTCGATGACGCAGGCGGCGAGCCGGGCCGAGGCGGCCGCGGCGGCCGGATGCGGATCCTCCGCGAGCAGCCGCAGGGCGAGCGCCATCATCGCGTCGCCCGTGATGATCGCGTCCGGTGTCCCGAAGACGGTCCATGCCGTGGCCCGGCCGCGCCGCCGGACGTCCTTGTCGATGATGTCGTCGTGCAGCAGCGTGAAGTTGTGCGCCAGCTCCACGGCCGCCGCCGCCCGTACGGCCTCGTCGGGCGACCCGGCCCCGGGACCCCGCAGGGCCTGGGCCGCGGCCAGCACCAGGGCCGGCCGGATCGCCTTGCCCGCCCCGCCCGCGGCGGGGCTGCCGTCCTCGTGCTCCCAGCCGAAGTGGTACATCGCCACGCGCCGCATCGAACCGGGCAGGCTCTCGACCGTGCGGCGCAGCTGTGGGTCGACCGCTGCTTTCGTCCGTTCCAGGAGGGCCGCGGCCTCCTGGCCCTCACCGGTCGCGATGGCGTTCACCACAGTCAGCGCCAGCGTCCGATCTCGACGTTCTCCAGCACGCCGAGCGCGTCCGGAACGAGCACCGCGGCCGAGAAGTAGGCGGTGACCAGGTACGAGATGATCGCCTGCTCGCTGATGCCCATGAAGCGGACCGACAGGCTCGGCTCGATCTCGTCCGGGATGCCCGGCTGGTGGAGGCCGATCACGCCCTGCTCGTCCTCGCCCGTGCGCATGCACAGGATGGAGGTGGTGCGGGCGTCGCTGATCGGGATCTTGTTGCTCGGGAAGATCGGCACCCCGCGCCAGGACGGCACCCGGTTGCCGCCGACGTCCACCGACTCCGGGTAGATCCCGCGCTTGTTGCACTCGCGGCCGAAGGCGGCGATCGCCTTGGGGTGCGCCAGGAACAGCTTGGAGCCGCGCCGCATGCTGAGCAGCTGGTCCATGTCGTCGGGGCTGGGCGCGCCGTCGTGCGGCTGGATGCGCTGGTCGTAGTCGGCGTTGTGGAGCAGGCCGAAGTCGCGGTTGTTGAGCATCTCGTGCTCCTGGCGCTCGCGCAGCGCCTCGACCGTGAGCCGCAACTGCTGCTCGGTCTGGTTCATCGGGTGGTTGTAGAGGTCGGCGACGCGGCTGTGCACCCGCAGGACCGTTTGTGCAATGGAGAGCTCGTACTCGCGCGGCCGGGCCTCGTAGTCCACGAAGGTGCCGGGGAGCTGGGCCTCGCCCTGGTGGCCGGCGGAGAGCTCGATCGCCGCCTCGCCGTACTTGTTGGTCTCGCGGTCGGGCAGGGTCCGTACGCGTTCCACGTGCGCGCGCAGCGATTCGACCCGGTCGGCGAGGAGCTGGAAGTCCTGGCGGGACAGGGTGAGCACGGTGCCGGAGGTGGCGGCGCGGGCGGTGTACTCCCAAATCGATTCTTCATCGACGAGGGAGTCGTCGCCGAAGTACGCGCCGTCGGCGACGGTCCGCAGGACGGCGTCGTCCCCGTAGGGGCCGGGGCCGATCTGGTCGATGCGGCCGTGGGCGACCAGGAAGACGTGGCCGGCGGGGCTGCCGAAGGAGGTCAGCTCCTGGCCGGCCTCGAAGTCGGTCTGCCGGCACCGCTGGGCGAGTTCGCCGAGGACGTCGAGGTCCTCGTAGTCGCGCAGGAGCGGGAGCTCGCCGAGCTCTGCCGGGATCACCTGGACCTGGGTGCCGGTCTTGATGAACTCCACGACGCCGTTGCCGACCGAGTAGCTCAGCCTGCGGTTGACGCGGTAGGTGCCGCCCTGCACCGACACCCACGGCAGCATCTTCAGGAGCCACCGCGAGGTGATCTCCTGCATCTGCGGCGCGGACTTGGTCGTGGTTGCCAAGTTCCGTGCGGCCGTCGTCCCAAGACTGCGTTGCGGCGTCTGGGTCTCGGACTCGGAACCTGCCTGGACCGACATGTCTTTCCCTTTCGATCACTCCATGGATCTGCGGGAGCAGCCTTTCAGCACGGAACGTGGTGGGACCATTACACAAACGGGTGGGACTACTCCGTCCGGGCGTGGGCACTCTTTCGGGCCCCTCCCCTTCCCCATGAGCCCCCTCAGCCCCACGCACCCCATCAATTCCGGCCATGCCGGAACCTCCCAGCGCCTTAACTTGCATATGGGATACAACTTTCCCTACGGTGACCCCATGCGGCTCACCCGATTCACCGACCTGGCACTGCGCGTCCTGATGCGCCTGGCCATCGAGGAAACGGACCTCCCGACCACCCGTGACGTGGCGGCGACCATGGAGGTCCCGTACACGCACACCGCCAAAGTGGTCGCCAGGCTGCAGCACCTCGGCCTGGTGGAGGCACGCCGCGGCCGCGGAGGCGGGCTCGCCCTCACCGCCGCCGGGCGCGCAGCGCCGGTCGGCGGCGTGGTGCGCGAGCTGGAGGGCGAGGGCGACGTGGTGGACTGCGAGGGCACCACCCCCTGCCCGCTGCGCGGCGCCTGCGTCCTGCGCGGCGCGCTGCGCAGGGCCCAGGAGGCCTTCTACGCCGCCCTGGACCCGCTGACGGTGAACGACCTGGTGGCATCCCCGACCGGGCCGCTCCTGCTGGGCATTTCGAGCAGGGCGCCGACGGGGGCGGGCGACCCCTGACCGCAGGGCCGAATGGCCGATTACCGCCGCCCGGCCCGAACCGGTCCGGCGGCAGCCCGAACAGAAGTCCGCACCACTGCGGTCCTTCTTCGATCAAAAATACGCATCTTAGATGCAAATTCAATCTGTCACGCGCACACGCTCATCCCGCGAGGAGTTCCGCATGCTGTCCGAGAAGTCGAGCGCGACCGTACGAGCCACCCTGCCCGCCGTGGGGGCGGCGATCGGCGACATAGCCGAGCTCTTCTACACCAAGCTCTTCGCCGCCCACCCGGCCCTGCTCCGCGACCTCTTCAACCGGGGCAACCAGAACGCGGGCCTGCAGAAGCAGGCCCTCGCCGGCTCGATCGCCGCCTTCGCGACCCACCTCCTCGCCCACCCGGACACCCGCCCCGACGTGATGCTCGGCCGCATCGCCCACAAGCACGCCAGCCTCGGCGTCACCCGCGAGCAGTACGCGGTCGTCCACCGGCACCTCTTCGAGGCCATCGCCGAGGTCCTCGGCGAGGCCGTCACCCCGGAGGTCGCCGAGGCCTGGGACGAGGTCTACTGGCTGATGGCGAACGCCCTGATCGCCCTGGAGGAGCGCCTCTACGCCGAGCAGCGGGTCGTCGCCGGTGACGTGTGGCGCGAGTGGACCGTCACCGGCCGGGTGGAGGAGACGGCCGACTGCACCACCTTCCGGATCACCCCCGCGGACGGCGCGCCCGCGCCCTCGCACCGGCCCGGCCAGTACGTCTCGGTCCAGGTCGAACTCCCGGACGGAGCCCGCCAGATCCGCCAGTACAGCCTCATCACCTCCCCCGGGTCCGCGGTCCGCGCGATCACCGTCAAGCGGGTGCACGGCCCGGCCGCCGCGGGCCCCGACGGTGAGGTCTCCCACCACCTGCACACCCGGGTCCGCGTCGGAGACACCCTGCGCGTCTCGGCCCCGTACGGCGACCTGGTCCTGGCGGACTCCGCCGCCCCGGTCCTGCTCGCCTCGGCCGGCATCGGCTGCACCCCGATGCTCTCGATGCTGGAGCACCTGGCCGACACGGGGCACACCGCCCCGGTGACCGTGCTGCACGCCGACCGCTCCCCGGCCGACCACCCCCTGCGCGGCGATCACCGGGCGCTGACGCACAAGCTGGCCGACGCCTCGGCCCGGTTCTGGTACGAGGAGGAGGCGGAGCCGGGCGACGGCGTGGGCCTCATGGACCTCACGGCCGTGCCCCTCGCCCCGGGCACCCGGGCCTACCTGTGCGGGCCGCTCCCCTTCATGCGGGCCGTGCGCGAGCAGCTGATCGCCAAGGGGCTGCCGGCGGCCGACATCCACTACGAGGTCTTCGGGCCTGACCTGTGGCTCGCATCGGCCTGACGACTGGCCGGATCGGCTCGCTCAAAGTACGAAAGCACTAGCCGCGGAAGGGTCGCCTCCACTAAACCGGAGGGTGACGAGACGGACACAGAGGGTGCCCGTCGCGCACCGCAACGAAGGAGGCGGCCATGGCCGCACCCATGTCCGCGGACCGTTTCATCAACGCCTTGCGGAACGAAGGTCTGACCGTCGTCGAAGTCGGCGCCTGGCGCACCCACAACCGCAACCACAAGGGCCCCTGGGGCCCCGTGCACGGGGTGATGATCCACCACACCGTCACCCGCGGCACGGCACGCACCGTCGAGCTCTGCCGGGCGGGCCACAGCGCCCTGCCCGGCCCGCTCTGCCACGGCGTGATCACCAAGGACGGCCGCGTCCACCTGGTCGGCTACGGCCGCGCCAACCACGCGGGCTCGGGAGACTCCGACGTCCTGGCGGCGGTGATCGCGGAAAAGCGGCTCCCCCCGGACAACGAGACGGACACCGACGGCAACCGCCACTTCTACGGCTTCGAGTGCGAGAACCTCGGCGACGGCGAGGACCCCTGGCCGGCGGTCCAGCTCGACGCCATCGCCCGCGCCTCGGCCGCCATCTGCCGCATCCACCGCTGGACGGCCCGCTCGGTGATCGGCCACCGCGAATGGCAGCCGGGCAAGCCCGACCCCAGGGGCTTCACGATGGACGCCATGCGCGACCGGATCGGCGAACGCCTGAAGTAGCCGCCCCGGGCCGTCGCCCCCGGCACCGTGCCGGGGGCGACGACGGAGCGCCGCTACCTGCTGCGCGCGGCCATGGCGAGCGCGATCACCCATCCCACGACGGACCAGCCGAAGAACAGGTTGACCACCAGCACGGAGCCCTTATTGGGCACCCCTCGCCCGAACGCGACGGCGGTCGGAATGAAATAGGCCAGCACGATGACCAGAAGCCCCACCACGCCGAACGGAATCGCATCACTGCCGGAGCTCATGAATTCCCCCCAGGATCAACGGATTTGACGACCCATCATCACTGATGACCCACTGCACGTGAAGAACCCCTCGGGCACCGTTCCCGCCCGCCCGCACCCCGTCACAGCCGGTGCGCGCTCTGCCGAGGTCCGGCGCTCCCGTCGCCGTTGCGGCAGGATCCGCCCCTCCCCGTCGGTGACCACCGCCCACGCCACGACCATGCTGTTCGGGTTCCGGACCGACGCGGGGCCGGGCTCTGACGTGCGACGGCACGGGCGGGTGCGCCCACAATGGACGGGTGAATCGCCCCGCGAACGTTGACGCGCTCCTGCAGCCCCGACCGCCGTCCCCGCTGCTGGAGATCCGCGACGAGCGGTTCGACCGGCACGGCGTACGGCTCCTGCTCAAGCGGGACGACCTCGTGCATCCGGAGCTGCCCGGGAACAAGTGGCGCAAGCTCGCGCCCAATCTCCGCGCCGCCCTGGACGGCGGTCACGATCGGCTGGTCACCTTCGGTGGGGCGTACTCCAACCACCTGCTGGCCACCGCCGCCGCCGGGCGGCTGCTCGGGCTGGGGACGACCGGCATCGTGCGCGGGGACGAGCTGGCCGGGCGGCCCCTGAACGACTCCCTCGCCCGGTGCGCGGCCGACGGCATGCGGCTGCACTTCGTGTCCCGGTCGCAGTACCGCCGCAAGGCCGAGCCGCAGGAGCTGGCACGGCTGGTGGAGGCAGCGGGCGCGGGCGGCGCGTACGTGGTGCCCGAGGGCGGCAGCAACGCCCTCGCCCTGCTCGGCTGCGCCGAACTCGGCCGTGAGCTGCGCGGTGCCGCCGACGTGGTGGCGGTGGCCTGCGGCACCGGCGGGACCCTGGCGGGCCTCGCGGCCGGGCTGGCCCCCGGGCAGCGGGCGCTCGGGGTTCCGGTCCTGGCGGGCGGTTTCCTGGCCGCGGAGATACGTTCCCTCCAGGCGGCCGCCTTCGGGGGCCCGGCCGGGGAATGGAGCCTGGCCGAGGGCTTCGACCACGGCGGCTACGCCCGGGTCCCGGCCCCGCTGGAGGCCTTCGCCGCCGATTTCGAGGACCGCCACGGGCTCCCGGTCGAGCGGATCTACGTGGCCAAGCTGCTCTGGGCCCTGACCGAACTCACCGCGTCGGGCGCCGTCGCCCGCGGCAGCGCGCTGGCCGCGGTCATCACGGGTCAGCCCTCCTCCCGGTAGGCCGCTGCCTCCTCCAGGTCCAGCCGGCGCAGGAGCGCCCGCAGCATCTCGTCGTCGATCCGCCGGTCGTCCCGCAGCGCCACGAAGACCTCCCGCTCGGCCGCGATCATCTCCCGCGCGAGCCGCCGGTAGATGTCGTCCGCCGACTCCCCCGTCTCCGGGTTGACCTCACCGAGGCGCTCCCACACCGCGTTGCGCCGCCGTTCCAGCACCGTCCGCAGCCGGTCCGCCAGTGGCGGCGGCAGCGTGCTGTTCTCCGGTTCCTCCAGCAGCTCCGCGAGCCGCTCCTCGGCGGCCCGCGAGGCCTCGCTCTGGGCCTGCGCCTCCGCCAGGGTCTCCGCCTGCACGTCCTTCGGCGGCAGCTTCAGCGCCCGGATCAGCGGCGGCAGCGTCAGCCCCTGCACCACCAGCGTGCCGATGACGGTGGTGAAGGTCAGGAAGAGGATCAGGTTCCGGTGCGGCACCGACATCGGCACGGAGAAGGCAATGGCCAGCGAGACCACGCCCCGCATCCCGGCCCACCCCACGATCACCGGGGCCTTCCAGTCGGTCTCCGGCTCCCGGTCCCGGATCCGCGGCGACATCCAGCGGGGCACGAAGGTCGCCGGGAAGACCCACAGGAAGCGGGCCACCACGACCGCGAGGAACACGGCGGTCGCGTACCAGGCCGCGTGCAGGCCGTTGTACTCGCCCAGTCCCTTGAGGACCACCGGCAGCTGGAGCCCGATCAGCGCGAAGACCACCGACTCCAGCACGAAGGCGACCACCTTCCACACCGCCTCCTCCTGGAGCCGGGTGGCGAAGTCGACCTGCCAGTTCCGGTGCCCGAGGTACAGCGCGACCACGACCACGGCCAGCACCCCGGAGGCGTGCACCCGCTCCGCGGCCGCGTAGGCCACGAAGGGGATCAGCAGCGAGAGGGTGTTCTGGAGCAGCGGCTCCTTCAGGCGGGTGCGCAGGTGGTGGATCGGCACCATCAGCAGCAGGCCGACGCCGATCCCGCCGACCGAGGCCAGCAGGAACTCGGCGATGCCGCCCGCCCAGCCGGCGCTCACCCCGACGGCCGCGGCCAGCGCCACCTTGTAGGCGGTGATCGCGGTGGCGTCGTTGACCAGGGACTCGCCCTGCAGGATGGTCGTGATCCGGTTCGGCAGCCGGAGCTTGCGGGCGATCGCGGTGGCGGCGACCGCGTCCGGCGGGGCGATCACCGCTCCCAGCACCAGCGCCACCGGCACGGAGAGCCCCGGCACCAGCAGGTACGCCGCGTATCCGACGGCGAGCGTCGCGAAGAGCACGTAGCCCACCGAGAGCATCGCGATCGGCCGGACGTTCGCGCGCAGGTCCAGGTACGAGCTGTCCACGGCCGCCGTGTACAGCAGCGGCGGGAGCAGCAGCGGCAGCACGATGTGCGGGTCGAGGGTGTACTCGGGCACCCCCGGGACGTAGCCGGCCAGCAGTCCGGCGGCGACCAGCAGCAGCGGCGCGGGCACCGGGGTCCGGCGCGCCAGCCCCGCGACGGCCGCACTGCCGGCGATCAGCGCCACCAGCGGCAATACCTCCATCGAAGATCCACCTCAATCGTCGGCCGCTCGCCCCGAACGAGCACGTTGGACTGAGGAGATCCTCATGGCTCACACGGCGGGAACGTATTCTGTACGAGATCAAGCTCCGGTCAAAGCGTGACGCAACGACACTCCGCTGCATCGTCGCTCCGGCCCGTGCGCGTGGTTCGCCCCGAGACTGAGGGCCGGGGTCCGGTACAAGGAGAATGCAATGAGCGAGTGCACCCACGTTGCCGAACTGCCGCGTCCCGAACCGGTGCCCTCCCACCAGACCTGCTCCGAGTGCCTGGCGCTCGGCAGCCACCCCGTCCAGCTGCGGATGTGCCTGGGGTGCGGGCACGTGGCCTGCTGTGATTCCTCGCCCCACCGGCACGCCACCGCGCACCACCAGGAGACCGGGCATCCGATGATGCGGAGCTTCGAACCGGGCGAGACCTGGCGATGGTGTTTTGTCGACGGTTCGATCGTCTGAAGCGGGGTAGTTCAACCCTCCGCCGGTTCCCCTGATTTGGGCCCCGCAGACCCCTAGCCACTGTGCGTACCCATGGGCTTACCATCAGTCACTGGCTCGCAGGCGGGGTGCTCGAAGCGGGCACCAAGAGGGGTGCCGCGACACGATCGCCCGGATCGCGATAGCGTCACCGGCGAACAGAGCTCGTACCACCTTGGAGGTGAGGGTGTCCCAGATCGCAGGCGAGCCCGGGACTCAGGACTTCGTGGAAGTCCGGCTGCCCGCTGCGGGTGCCTACCTGTCGGTGCTGCGGACGGCCACGGCCGGTCTCGCGGCACGTTTGGACTTCACCCTCGACGAGATCGAGGACCTCCGCATCGCGGTGGACGAGGCCTGCGCGATCCTGCTCCAGCAGGCCGTGCCGGGCTCCGTCCTCAGTTGCGTGTTCCGGCTGATCGACGATTCGCTGGAGGTGACCGTCTCGGCGCCGACCACCGACGGGCGCGCACCGGAGCGTGACACGTTCGCGTGGACGGTCCTGTCGGCGCTGGCCGGCAAGGTCGAGGCCACGGTCGAGGAGAACCGGACGGTGAGCATCAGCCTCTACAAACAGCGCGGCGCGGGACCAGGCCCGGCGTGAGCGGCGGGGAGATCCCGGTGCGGGGCGGGGATCGGCCCCGGGTACGGCACGAGGTCGACGGCGGCATCCCGGAGCAGCAGCACGCCCGGCCGCACCCGGCTGACGCGGATGCGGAAGACGGCTTTTTGGACTCGGCGGAGCGACGGGCGGGCCCTATGAGCGAGAACCAGCAGGAACAACCACAACCATCCCAGCCGACCGAGGCCGCTGCCGCGGCCCCGGAACTGGCACCGGTGGTACCGGCGGCGCCGGTGCTCCCGGTGAGCCATGCGCTGCCGGATCCGCGCGACCGCAGTGGCGCGCGGGCCCTGTTCATCGAGCTGCGGGCACTGCCCGACGGGTCGGTGGAGAAGGCCGAGCTGCGCAACCGGCTGGTACGGATGCACCTGCCGCTGGTGGAACACCTGGCGCGGCGCTTCCGCAACCGCGGTGAGCCGCTCGACGACCTGACCCAGGTCGCGACGATCGGCCTCATCAAGTCGGTGGACCGGTTCGACCCGGACCGCGGGGTCGAGTTCTCCACGTACGCCACGCCCACGGTGGTCGGCGAGATCAAGCGCCACTTCCGTGACAAGGGCTGGGCCGTGCGGGTGCCGCGTCGTCTGCAGGAGCTGCGGCTCTCGCTGACGACGGCCACGGCCGAACTGTCCCAGCAGCACGGCCGTTCCCCGACGGTGCACGAACTGGCCGAACGGCTGGGGATCTCCGAGGAGGAGGTGCTGGAGGGGCTGGAATCGGCCAATGCCTACAGCACGCTCTCCCTCGACGTCCCGGACACCGACGACGAGTCGCCGGCGGTCGCGGACACCCTGGGTGCGGAGGACGAGGCCCTGGAGGGCGTCGAGTACCGCGAGTCCCTCAAGCCTCTGCTGGAGGGCCTGCCCCCGCGGGAGAAGCGGATCCTGCTGCTTCGCTTCTTCGGCAACATGACCCAGTCGCAGATCGCGCAGGAGGTCGGCATCTCCCAGATGCACGTCTCGCGGCTGCTGGCCCGCACCCTGGCCCAGCTCCGCGAGAAGCTCCTCGTCGAGGAGTAGGCGCCGGCGAGGGCGGCACGACCGGACGACCGGTTATCGGGCCTGTTCCCCGGGCCCGATACCGAGAGCCTCGGTCGCCGTCGGATTCACCAGGAGCGCCACGACGGCCACGGCGGCCACGGCCAGCGCCACGGCGGCGGCGATCATCGCACCGCCGGCGCTGTAGAGGGTCCAGGCCACCGGCAGCGCCATCAGCTGGGTGATCAGCGCCGGGCCGCGGCTCCAGCGGCGGCCCAGTCGCAGCCCGCGGGCCGCGACCAGCGGCAGCGCGGCGAGCGCGAGCAGGGTGATCCCGCCCGTCTCGGCCTGCTGCGGGGAGTCGGGGTCGCCGGCGATCCCCACGAAGAGCATGTAGACCCCGAGGCCGGCCAGCGCCAGGCCCTCCAGGGCGGTGAGCGCGGCGGCCGCGGTCAGCCGACCGGGCAGCGCGGCGGTCGGGAGGTCGGCGGCGGGAGCGGGGGCGGGGGCGTTCGCGGGCTGCTTCTTACTCACTCCAGCAGGGTAGCGGCGCGCCCCGGGCCCCGGAGGGGACGGGCAGTAGGGTCGACATTTGAAGGGGTGGGTAGTCTGGCGCTCATGCGTGCACTTCTCGTGGCCAACCCAGCAGCGACGACCACCAGTGCGCGCACGCGTGACGTCCTGATCCATGCCCTGGCCAGCGAAATGAAGCTGGAGGCGATCACCACCGAGTACCGCGGCCACGCGCGGGATCTCGGGCGCAAGGCGGCCCACGAGGGGCTCGACCTCGTCGTCGCACTGGGCGGCGACGGCACGGTCAACGAAGTGGTCAACGGACTTCTGCACAACGGGCCCGATCCGGACCGGCTGCCCCGACTGGCCGTGGTCCCCGGCGGCTCCACCAATGTGTTCGCCCGCGCCCTGGGACTGCCCAATGACGCGGTCGAGGCGACCGGCGCCCTCCTCGACGCGCTGCGCGAGCAGCGCGAGCGGACAGTGGGTCTGGGCCTGGCGGCCGGCACCCCGGGCACGGAGGACGAGTCGGTCCCGGCCCGGTGGTTCACGTTCTGTGCGGGCTTCGGCTTCGACGCCGGGGTGGTGGGCCGGGTGGAGCAGCAGCGGGAGCGCGGCAAGCGTTCGACGCACGCCCTGTATGTGCGACAGCTGATGCGCCAGTTCTGGGAGGAGCCGAACCGGCGGCACGGCACGGTCACGCTGGAGCGCCCGGGAGCTGACCCGGTGACCGATCTGGTCCTGTCGATAGTGTGCAATACCTCACCGTGGACGTATCTGGGGAATCGTCCCCTTTACGCCTCCCCCGAAGCCTCGTTCGATACTGCGCTTGACGTATTGGCACTGAACCGTTTGTCAACTCCGGCGGTCGCGCGGTACGCGACACAGCTCCTGACCTCCACTCCTGAGCGGGGTCCACACGGCAAGCACGCGGTGTCTCTGCACGATCTGACCGACTTCACCTTGCATTCGAAGGTTCCGCTTCCGTTCCAGATGGACGGCGATCACCTCGGACTGCGCACCAGCGTTCGGTTCACAGGCGTACGCCGTGCACTGCGTGTGATTGTGTGAGTAGAAGGGCCCGAAGGCCTTTCACTCGAACGTTTACACGCCGGTCCACCCTCACGATGTAGGGCTGTGACCTAGTAGACACCGACGAATCAAAAAAAACTTTCCGGAAGGGGTTGTATCCCCGTCCGAGGTTTGCGAATCTCTTCATGGCGATCGGGACAGCCCGCAACACCCGGCACCCACACAGACCGCCAGAACCCCTCCACGAATCTCTGATGGATCACCCGCGTGAAACCGGGCGGTCACCCTTCCCTCACGGGGGGATTCGTGAAAGCGTTCACATTCACAAGCAACCTGTTCGCAATACAAGGAGATGGAGCAGCCATGGACTGGCGTCACAACGCCGTTTGTCGTGAGGAAGACCCGGAACTCTTCTTCCCCATCGGCAACACCGGTCCTGCGCTGCTGCAGATCGAGGAAGCCAAGGCCGTCTGCCGCCGTTGCCCCGTCATGGAGCAGTGCCTGCAGTGGGCGCTCGAGTCCGGTCAGGACTCCGGCGTCTGGGGCGGTCTCAGCGAGGACGAGCGCCGCGCCATGAAGCGCCGCGCCGCTCGCAACCGGGCGCGCAACGCCAGCGCCTGACAACGACTTTCGAGCCTCGACGCGCAGCGCGTAGTAACCGGATAAGCGCTCAGCAACGTGCTCTTGAGCCCCGGACCGAAGCATTCGGTCCGGGGCTCAGTGCTGTTCGGGGTCCGGCGCCGACCGGTCCGATGAGGACCGACGGTCACACAGAGTCATGCTGCGGGTGCTACTTCTGCGGGCTGGACGGGATGTCGAGGACGACCTTGGTGCCCCGCGGCTCGGCCCGGAGCATGTCGAACGTGCCGCCGAGCTCCCCCTCCACGAGGGTCCGTACGATCTGCAGCCCGAGGTTGCCGGCCCGCTGAGGGTCGAATCCCTCGGGCAGTCCGCTGCCGTCGTCGAGCACGGTGATCAGCAGCCGGCCATCGGTGCGGCCGGTTCCGCTGCGGATCGCGGCCACCTCCACGGTGCCCCGCTCCCCCTGCGTGAAGGCGTGCTCCAGGGCGTTCTGCAGGATCTCGGTCAGCACCATCGACAGCGGAGTGGCGACCTCCGCGTCCAGGATCCCGAACCTTCCGGTGCGCCGGCAGTCGACCTTGCCCGGCGAGATCTCCGAGACCATCGCGATGACCCGGTCGGCGATCTCGTCGAACTCGACCCGCTCGTCGAGGTTCTGAGACAGCGTCTCGTGCACGATCGCGATCGATCCGACACGGCGCACCGCCTCGTTGAGCGCCTCGCGGCCCTGCGGCGAATCCATCCTGCGGGACTGCAGCCGCAACAGTGCGGCAACGGTCTGGAGGTTGTTCTTGACCCGGTGGTGGATCTCCCGGATGGTCGCGTCCTTGGTGATCAATTCACGTTCGCGACGACGCAGTTCCGTGACGTCGCGGCACAGCACCAGGGAGCCGATCCGGGTGCCCTTCGGCTTGAGCGGGATGGCGCGCAGCTGGATGACCCCGCTGTTGCCCTCGACCTCGGTCTCCCGGGGGGCCCAGCCGCTGGCCAGCTTGACCAGGGCCTCGTCCACCGGTCCGCGGGACGGGGCGAGTTCGGCCGTGGTCTTGCCAAGGTGCTGGCCGACGAGATCGGAGGCGAGGCCGAGCCGGTGGTAGGCCGAGAGCGCGTTCGGGGAGGCGTACGTGACCACGCCGTCGGCGTCGAGCCGGATCAGGCCGTCCCCGACGCGCGGGGAGGCGTCCATGTCGACCTGCTGGCCGGGGAAGGGGAAGGAGCCGGCCGCGATCATCTGGGCCAGGTCGGAGGCGGACTGGAGGTAGGTCAGCTCCAGCCGGCTCGGTGTACGCACAGTGAGCAGATTGGTGTTGCGCGCGATCACGCCCAGTACCCGGCCCTCGCGGCGGACCGGGATCGACTCGACGCGGACCGGCACCTCTTCCCGCCACTCAGGGTCACCCTCGCGCACGATCCGGCCCTCGTCGAGCGCGGCGTCCAGCAGGGGCCGGCGGCCGCGCGGCACCAGGTGGCCGACCATGTCGTCCTGGTACGAGGTGGGACCGGTGTTCGGACGCATCTGGGCGACCGAGACGTACCGCGTGCCGTCGAGGGTGGGCACCCACAGCACGAGGTCGGCGAAGGACAGGTCGGAGAGCAGCTGCCACTCCGAGACCAGCAGGTGGAGCCACTCCAGGTCGGTTTCACCGAGAGCGGTGTGCTGGCGTACGAGGTCGTTCATGGAGGGCACGTTGCGAGCGTACCCCGGGTACGCGCCATGACTTTGCCCACGACGGTACTCAGGAGTATCCAAGCGGGGCGCGAGCCGCGTACTGTTGGAGGAAGTGACGGGTTTCCAGGCCCTGTCATTGGATGGACAGAACAGAATGGTCTAGTCCACAATTGATGGAAGAACCTCCGCCCTCCCCGCACAGGAGGACGGATCGAGGTAAGCCGCGCGCTCTGCCCTGACCGCGCAGGCACCTCCCACCGGCCGTCGGGAACCGCACACCTGTCGGCCGTTAGTACTCCGGGCTACGGTGCCGGGCGGGTCGAGGGTCCCGTCCTGCACCGTGGCCCAGAGGAACTCTCCGTGGCGCGCCCCGCGGCAC
Organism: Streptomyces sp. NBC_00029; assembly: GCF_045160505.1. Taxonomy (NCBI): domain Bacteria; kingdom Bacillati; phylum Actinomycetota; class Actinomycetes; order Kitasatosporales; family Streptomycetaceae; genus Streptomyces; species Streptomyces sp. NBC_00029. The sequence continues at coordinate 5,912,059 of NZ_CP108292.1, read as the reverse complement.
TTCCCGTGAACATCCCGGGACGAAAGCCCGGCGGACTCCCCCGCCGGCTACTCCGCCGGCCAGGCCAGCAGGGCCCGCTCCGCCACCGCTTCCAGCTCTTCCCGGCTCGCCCCGTCGCGCGACTGCTGGGACATCCCCTGGATCACCGCTCCGGCGTACCGGGCCAGCGCCCGCGCGTCCGTGTCCGCGGGGAGCGCGCCGGCGGCCATGTCGGCCCGGATCCGGCTCTCGAACATCTCCAGGTTGGCGTTGCGCCGCTCGCGCAACGCCTGCGCCACCTCGTCCGAGGTCGTGTTGATCGCGGCGCTGATCACCATGCAGCCCCGCGGGTGGGCCGGGTCGGTGTAGACCTCGGCGGCCTCGCGCAGGATGCGGTGGACGGCCGCCCGGGCGGTGGGTTCCTCGGCCAGCGCCACGCTCGCGAAGTCCCCGTACCGGCCCCCGTACACCGCCACCACCTCGCCGAAGAGCGTGCGCTTGTCACCGAAGGCCGCGTAGAGGCTGGGCGCACTGATGCCGAGCGAGGCGGTCAGGTCGGCGATGGAGGTCGCTTCGTAGCCGCGCTCCCAGAAGGCGAGCATCGCCTTGTCGAGGGCGGCGTCGCGGTCGAAGGAACGGGGCCTGCCGCGCTGTCCGGTCACCATGCCCGCATTCTATAGCGGGCGCTAGGGAATCTGGTACGGTCATTTCTGTAGCGACCACTAGTGATGAGCGAAGGGGGGCGCGCCATGGGCGTGCTCAAGGGGAAGACGGCACTGGTCACCGGCGGCAGCCGGGGCATCGGACGGGCGGTGGCCGAGCGGCTGGCTCGGGACGGGGCGCTGGTCGCGGTGCACTACGGGCGTGACGCGGTGGCGGCGAAGGAGACGGTCGACGCGATCGGGGCGGCCGGCGGACGGGCCTTCGCCATCGGGGCCGAACTCGGCGTCCCCGGCGACGCACAGGCCCTCTGGGCGGCGTACGGGGCCCATCCCGCGCACACCGAGGGCGTGGACATCCTGGTGAACAACGCCGGGGCGGCGATCTTCGCCGGGATCAGGGAGACCGACGAGGAGACGTACGACCGGGCGCACGCGCTCAACGCCAAGGCGCCGTTCTTCGTGATCAAGTACGGGCTGGAGCGGCTGCGGGACGGTGGCCGGATCGTGAACGTGACCGGCACCCCGGACATCGCCCTGCCGGCCATCCTGGCCACCGTCACGGCGAAGGGCGCGGCGAACGCGCTGACCCGGTCGCTGGCCGCCGAACTGGCCCCGCGCGGGATCACCGTGAACTCGGTCGGCCCCGGCATCACCGCGACCGACCTCAACGCGGGCCTCCTCGCGGACGAGGCGACGCGGGCCCACCTGGCCGCCCGCTCCGTCTTCCACCGGGTGGGCACGGCGCAGGAGGTCGCCGACGTGGTGGCCTTCCTGGCCTCGCCCGACTCCCGCTGGGTGACGGGCCAGCACCTGGACGCGACGGGCGGCCTGCAGCTCGCGCTGCTCTGAGCGGGCCGGGCGCCCGGATCCGGACCACCATGGATAACGGCGGGACCCCCGCCGAACCCGTCGGCCTCTGCTAGATTGGTCTATACCACATCACCCACTCCAGATCGGCAGGCCCCGCGTGGAAGTTGTCATCGTCCCGGACGCCAAGGCAGGCGGCGAGCTCATCGCGGAGGCCATGGCCGCCCTGGTGCGGCGCAAGCCCGACGCCCTGCTCGGCGTGGCGACCGGCTCTACCCCGCTGCCCGTCTACGAGGCCCTCGCCGCCAAGGTCGGGGCCGGGCTGGTCGACGCCTCCCGCGCCCGGATCTGCCAGCTCGACGAGTACGTCGGCCTGCCGGCCGGGCACCCCGAGTCCTACCGCGCGGTGGTGCTCCGCGAGGTCGTCGAACCCCTCGGCCTGTCCGAGGCGTCCTTCATGGGCCCCGACGGTTCGGCCGAGGACATCGTCGGCGCGTGCGAGTCCTACGACCGAGCGCTGGCCGAGGCCGGCGGCGTCGACCTCCAGCTGCTGGGCATCGGCACGGACGGGCACATCGGCTTCAACGAGCCCTGCTCCTCCCTCGCCTCGCGCACCCGCATCAAGACGCTGACGGAGCAGACCCGCGTGGACAACGCGCGCTTCTTCGACAACGACCTGGACCAAGTGCCGCACCACGTCATCACCCAGGGCATCGGCACCATCCTCGACGCCCGCCACCTGGTCCTCCTGGCCACCGGCGAGGGCAAGGCCGAGGCCGTCGCGCAGACCGTCGAAGGCCCGCTGTCCGCGCTGGTCCCGGCCTCCGCGCTGCAGCTGCACCGGCACGCCACCGTGGTCGTGGACGAGGCCGCCGCCTCGAAGCTGAAGCTGGCCGACTACTTCCGCCACACTTATGCCAACAAGCCCTCCTGGCAGGGGCTGTAGACCCCACGCACACGCCACGGCGAAGGGCCGGACATCCCCTGACGGGGAGTCCGGCCCTTCGCCGTGCGCCGGTCCACCGGTCCACCGGCCCCGGACGCCCGACAGCCCCTGCCCCGGACGGTGTCCGGCACAGGGGCTGCCGCCCTGGTCAGGGGCTCTTGGCGGGTCAGGCGCCCGCGATCACCTCGGCGGCTGCGCGGCCGCAGACGCGCGAGGCGCCGTGCGTGGCGATGTGCAGGGCCCCGCGCGGCTCGGCGCGCGGCAGGCCCATCTCGACCACGACCGTGTCCGGCCGGGCCGCGACCAGCGCGTCGACGGCCTCGGTCATCCAGGGGTGCCGGTGTGCGTCACGCACCACCGCGACGACGGTGCGCTCCCCCGCGGCCGCCAGGATGTCCCCGGCCGATGCGCCCTCGGGGTAGACGCCCGACCCGGTTCCCGGAAGCAGTTCGGCGAGTTCGGCCGCCACGCCCCACGGGGTCTCGTCCCCCACCGCGATGTTCGCGACGGGCGCGAGCGTGGCGACGTACGGGTCGGAGAGCGGCTTGGCCGAGCCCGTGACGAGCAGGGCGCGGCGGGCGGCGGTCAGCCCGATGCCGGACGCGCGGCTCCCCTCCGGCTGCGCGTCCGGCCGGGCCTCGCGGGTCCATACGGCGAGCGCGCGGACGCGTGCGGCGGCGTCGGCGAGGCGCTCCTCGGGGAGCGCTCCCTCGCGGACGGCCGCGACCAGCGCGTCGCGCAGCCGCAGGACAGTGGCTTCGTCGGCGAGTCCGCCGCCGACGCAGATGGCGTCGGCACCGGCCGCGATGGCCAGGACCGAGCCGCGCTCGATCCCGTACGTCCCGGCGATGGCGTGCATCTCCATGCCGTCGGTGACGATGAGGCCCTCGTAGCCCAGTTCCCGCCGCAGCAGGCCGGTCAGGATCTGCGGGCTGAGGGTGGCGGGGCGGGTCGGGTCGAGGGCGGGCACCAGGATGTGCGCGCTCATCACGGCCTTGGTGCCGGCCTCGATGGCCGCCTTGAAGGGGACGAGTTCGCGGACCTGGAGGGTGTCCAGGTCCACGTCGATGCGCGGCAGGGCGTGGTGCGAGTCGACGTTGGTGTCGCCGTGGCCCGGGAAGTGCTTGGTGCACGCGGCCACGCCGGCGGCCTGGAGGCCCTCGACGTAGGCGGCGGTGTGCCGGGCGGCGAGGTGGGTGTCGGCTCCGAAGGACCGTACGCCGATGACGGGATTGTCCGGGTTGGAGTTGACGTCCGCGGACGGGGCCCAGTTGAGGTTGACCCCGCACTCGGCGAGGCGGCGGCCCAGCTCGCGGGCGACGTCCCTGGTGAGGCCGGTGTCGTCGACGGCGCCGAGGGCCAGGTTGCCGGGGAAGGACGAGCCGCCCCGGACCTCCAGGCGGGTGACGTCGCCGCCCTCCTCGTCGATGGCGACCAGCACGTCGTCGCGCTCGGTACGCAGCTGCGCGGTCAGCGCGGCGAGCTGTCCGGGCGAGGCGATGTTGCGGCCGAACAGGCCGACGGCGGTGAGGCCTTCGCCGATCCGGCGGAGCAGCCAGTCGGGGGCGGTGGTGCCCTCGAAGCCGGGCTGGAGGACGGCGAGGGCGTCGCGGGTGACCGTGTCGGTGCGGTGCGCAAGAACAGTCATGGGGCCGTTATCCCTTCACGGCGCCGGCGGTGAGGCCCGCGGCCATCTTGCGCTGGACGATGAGGAAGAGGACCACGATCGGGACGGCCATCATGGTGGAGCCGGCCATCATCGGGGCGAACTCGGTGCCGTGCTTGGTGGTGAAGTTGCCGAGCCAGACGGTGGCGGTCTGGTTCTGCTGGCTCATCAGCATCAGCGCGTACAGGTACTCGTTCCACGCCTGGATGAAGGCGTAGACGGAGGTGGCGACCATGCCCGGGGCCAGCAGCGGGAAGACGACCCGCAGGAAGGCGCCGGTCGGCGTGCAGCCGTCGACCATGGCCGCCTCTTCCAGCTCCTTGGGGATGTTGACGATGAAGCCGCGCAGCGTCCACACGGTGAAGGGCAGGACGAAGGTCAGGTACGTGATGATCAGGCCGGTGAGCTTGTCGTACTGACCGAGGTCGTTCAGGAGCAGGAAGACCGGGATGATCATCGCGACGAGCGGGACCATCTGGACGGCGAGGATCCCGACGATGACGACCTTGCGGCCGCGGAAGGCGAAGCGGGAGATGGCCAGGGCGGCCAGCATGCCGACGGCGATGCCGATGACGACCACGACGAGCGAGACGATCAGGCTGCGGCCGACCGGGCCCCAGAAGTCGGCGACGTCCAGCGCGCGGGAGAAGTTGTCCAGCGTGAAGGTGTGCGGGAAGAACTGCGGATCGGGGTTGATCGCTTCCTTGGACGGCTTGAAGGCCGTGTTGAGCATCCAGTAGACCGGGAAGCCCGCGGTGGCGAAGACCAGCAGGCCGAGGAGGTTCCAGCCGAGCTTGGACTTTCCGCGCTGCCCCCGCCGTCTGCGCTGCTCGGGCTGCTTCGGGCCTTCGGCGCGCGGGGTCGCGGTGGACGTGGTGGACGTGGTGGTCACGCTCATTCCACCTCTCCGATCTTGAGCATCTGGCGCATGTAGACGGCGACCACGCCGAGCAGCAGCAGGACGGTCACCAGGGCGATCGCGGAGCCGCCCGAATAGTCGTTGACCACGAAGGCCTGCTGGTACGAGTAGGTGGTCAGCAGCTGGAACTCCGCCTCGGGGTTCCCGTTGCGCATCACGAAGACCTGCGGGAAGACGCCCATGTCCCAGATGACGGAGAGGGTCGTCAGCATGACGAGGATCGGCTTCAGGATCGGGAGGGTGACGTGCCGGAACACGCCCCACGCGCCCGCCCCGTCGAGCCGGGCGGCCTCCTCCAGCTCCTTGGGCACCTGGGTGAGGCCCGCGCTGAGGGTGATGACGACGAAGGGGACCGCACCCCAGACCACCAGCAGCATGATCACCGCGAGGCCCTGGGGGCCGCTGGTGAACCAGTTGTGGCCGACCATGTCGACGCCGGGGAGCTTACTCATCAGGTAGTTGAGGACGCCGTAGTCGGCGTCGAAGAGCCACTTGAAGACGGCGGTGGCGACGATGATGGGCATGCCCCAGCTCGCCACGAGGGCGATGCTGATGAGCGCCTTGACCCAGCCGGAGACCTTCTGGAGCAGCAGCGCGATGAGCATGCCGATCACCATCGTCGCGGCGACCGCGCCGACTGCGAAGATCACCGTACGCAGGACGACGGCCCAGAACTCGCCGTCGCCGAGGATCTTGGCGAAGTTGTCGAAGCCGACGAACTCGGGATCCTTGAAGCCCCAGAGCTCGGACTTGCCGAAGCTCTGGAAGGACAGGGCCACCAGCCGGTAGAGCGGGTACCCCATGACGAGGGCGATGACCAGCAGGCACGGGGCCAGCAGCAGCCAGGGAGTGGCACCGGGGCCCTTGCGGCTGGGCCGGCCCGGCGCGGCGGGGCTGCCCGACTTCGCTCCGGGGGGAGTCTTCTGCTTCGCCGGCGGCAGGTCGGCGGTGGTTGTCTGTGCGGCACTCATCGCGCGCTCCTCGGGGGTCCCTCTCTTGACGGGCAGCAGGGCCCCGCCGGTCCGGCGGGGCCCTGCCCACTCAGGTCACTTGGTGTTGATGACCTTGTCGATCTCGGCGTCGGCGGCCTTGGCCGCGTCCTCGACCGACTTGTTGCCGGTGCCGATGTCGCGCAGCGTGGTCTGGAGGAGCTTGGCCTTCTCGATCTGGCCCCAGCCGGACGCCGTCGGGACGAACCAGGAGGACTCGGCGGCGGTGGCCGCGACCTGGGTCTTCGGGTCGGCCTTCAGCGGGCCGAGGTCCGTCTTGTTGTTGGGCAGGTTGCCCTTGGCGATCAGGCCCTTCTGGCCCTGGGCGCCGGTGAAGACGTTGATCCACTCGGCGGCGATGTCCTTGGCCTTGGACTTGGCCGGGATGGCCAGGTCCGAACCGCCCAGGAAGACCGGGAGGTTCTTGCCGCTCGGGCCGGGCTGGACGAAGTTCTCCAGCTTGTCCTTCAGGCCGCCGACCTTGTCGTTCTCCGGGGTGGCGGCAGTGGCGCCCTCCCAGGCGGCGGCGAAGATCGCCGCGGAGTTGCCCTGGCCGAAGACGACCGGACGGTCGGACTCGTCCTTGGTCTTGTCGGCGTGCATGTACTTGTCGAGGAGCTCCTTGTACTGCTTGAGCCCCTTCAGCGACTCGGGGGAGGACAGGTTGCCCTTCCACTTGTCGCCGTCCTTCTTGGCGATGCTGCCGCCCGCCTCGTAGACGAAGGACATCGCGGCGTACCAGTCCGGGGAGGGCTGGTAGAGGGCGCTGAACTTGTCGCCCTTCGCGGCCTGGATCTTGTCCAGCGCGGCGGTGTACTCGGCCCACGTCTTCGGCGCGGCGGCGACGCCGGCCTCGGCGGCGATGTCCTTGCGCCAGGTGCCCACACGGCCACCGGCGTAGTAGGGGACGCCGTAGGTCTTGCCGTCGTAGGTCACGGACTCCTTGAGGGCGTCCAGCCAGGCGCCGGAGTTCTCGAACTTCGACGGGTCGATCTCGGCGAAGGCGCCGGTCGACGTGTAGCCGATCATCTCGGAGTTGCCCATCTCGACAACGTCCGGGGCCTTGTCCGTGGCAAGTACGGCGTCCAGCTTGGCGTTCTTGTCCGGCCAGCCGTAGTACTCGTGCTTGATCGTGAGACCCGGGTGCTTGGCAACGATCGCGTCGTCGGCCGCCTTCACGAGCTCCGGCCAGTTCTTCTGGGCGTCGACCGTCAGCCAGACGGTGAGCTCCTTGGCCTCGGAAGCCTTGTCGCCCCCCTTGCTGTCGGAATCACCGCACGCCGCGAGGCCGATCACCATGCCCGCGACTCCAACCGCCGCGATGAGCTTGCGCTTCACGCCACCCTCCTCAGGGATGCCTGCCTGCACTTCCCTTGCCCGCCGCGGTGACATACGCGAAGTACTGCCGTGGGGCCGGGATCTGATCCATATTGGTTTAGACCAGTAGCTGGAGCTTGGCCTAGACCTTTAGGGGTGTCAAGGGTCTAATGAGCGGGTGCCCGGTCCGTTATCGGACCGACACCTGGGGAGAGAGAAGGCCTGTCCCCCCTTACGTGTCACGATGTGACCGCACATATCGGAGGAGCCGGTGACGGCAGCGAAACTGGAGTCGGGAAGGCGGGCGGCGATGGCCACCGAAGGGGCGACCACGGAGCCGGAGGGCGGGGCGGCCACTCGCACGGCGCGCGTGCCCAAGTACTACCGACTCAAGCGGCACTTGCTCGACATGACCGAGACATTGCCGCCCGGCACCCCGGTGCCGCCGGAGCGCACGCTCGCGGCCGAGTTCGACACCTCGCGGACCACCGTCCGGCAGGCCCTCCAGGAACTGGTCGTAGAGGGGCGACTGGAACGGATCCAGGGCAAGGGCACCTTCGTGGCCAAGCCCAAGGTCTCCCAGGCCCTGCAACTGACCTCGTACACGGAGGACATGCGGGCCCAGGGACTGGAACCGACGTCCCAGCTCCTCGACATCGGTTACGTGACGGCCGACGACACCCTCGCCGGACTGCTCAAGATCACCACGGGCGGACGGGTCCTTCGCATCGAACGGCTGCGCCTGGCGAGCGGTGAGCCGATGGCCATCGAGACCACGCACCTGTCGGCCAAGCGCTTTCCCGCGCTGCGCCGGTCGCTCGCCAAGTACACCTCCCTCTACACGGCACTCGCCGAGGTGTACGACGTGCACCTCGCCGAGGCCGAGGAGACCATCGAGACCTCACTGGCGACCCCGCGCGAGGCCGGCCTGCTCGGCACCGACGTCGGCCTGCCGATGCTGATGCTCTCCCGCCACTCCCTGGACGCCGACGGCGAACCGGTGGAGTGGGTGCGGTCGGTGTACCGCGGCGACCGCTACAAGTTCGTCGCCAGGCTCAAGCGCCCGGCGGTCTGACCTCGTACGTTCGGCCCCGTCCGAGCTCGCCCGGCCCCGCCCGGCGGACCCCGGCCTACCGAATTCCTTCACATACCGGAATGCGGACGGACCCTTACGCTCACCGGGCAATCCCCCGTAGATTCCCTGCCCTTACGCAGATGATCGACGAGGGGACGAGGTCATGCCTGAACCGGAAGCAACAGGGGCAGAACGGGACACGGCGAGTCCGGGCACCGCGCCCGGCTCGCCCTCTCCCAAGTCCATCGCCGCGTGGGTGCTCGTCGGACTCGTCGGCGCCATCGGCTGGGGCGTGCTCGCGCTCTCGCGCGGCGAGGAGATCTCCGCGGCCTGGCTGCTCGCCGCCGCACTGGGCTCGTACGCGATCGCCTACCGCTTCTACGCGCGCTTCATCGCCCACCGCGTGCTGAAGGTGGACGCGACCCGGGCCACCCCCGCCGAACGCCTTGACAACGGTGTCGACTTCCATCCCACCGACCGCCGGGTGCTCTTCGGCCACCACTTCGCCGCCGTCGCGGGCGCCGGCCCGCTCGTCGGACCCGTGCTCGCCGCGCAGATGGGCTACCTGCCGGGCACCATCTGGATCGTCGCGGGCGTGATCTTCGCCGGCGCCGTCCAGGACATGGTCACGCTGTTCTTCTCCACCCGCCGCGACGGCCGTTCGCTCGGCCAGATGGCCAGGGACGAGATCGGCCCCGTCGGCGGTGCCGCCGCCCTGATCGCCGTGTTCGCCATCATGATCATCCTGCTGGCGGTCCTGGCCCTGGTCATCGTCAACGCCCTGGCGCACTCGCCCTGGGGCGTCTTCTCCATCGGCATGACCATCCCGATCGCCGTGTTCATGGGCTTCTACCTGCGCGTCCTGCGGCCGGGCCGGGTCACCGAGGTCTCCGTCATCGGCGTCGCGCTGCTGCTGCTCGCCATCGTCGCGGGCGGCTGGGTCGCCGAGTCCTCCTTCGCGGGCACCTTCACCCTGGAAAAGGAGACGCTGGTCATCTGGATGGTGGTGTACGGCTTCCTGGCATCGGTGCTGCCGGTGTGGATGCTGCTCGCCCCCCGCGACTACCTGTCCACCTTCATGAAGGTCGGCACCATCGCGCTCCTCGCGATCGGCGTGGTCATCGCGATGCCCACCCTGAAGATGCCCTCGGTCACCGACTTCGCGGCCCGCGGCGACGGACCGGTCTTCGCCGGCTCGATGTTCCCCTTCGTCTTCATCACCATCGCCTGCGGTGCGCTCTCCGGCTTCCACGCCCTGGTCTCCTCGGGAACCACCCCGAAGATGATCCAGAAGGAGACGCAGGTCCGCATGATCGGCTACGGCGCGATGCTGACCGAGTCGTTCGTCGCCGTCATGGCGATCATCGCGGCCTGCATCATCGAGCCCGGCCTCTTCTTCGCGGTCAACTCCCCTCCCGGCATCATCGGCACCACGGTCGAGTCCGCCTCCCAGGCCGTGACCAACTTCGGCTTCGCCGTCTCCCCCGAGGCGCTCGCCCAGGCCGCCAAGGACGTCGAGGAGGCCAGCCTGCTCTCCCGTACGGGCGGCGCGCCGACCTTCGCACTCGGAATGTCCGAGATCTTCTCCGCCGTGGTCGGCGGTGCGGGCATGAAGGCGTTCTGGTACCACTTCGCCATCATGTTCGAGGCGCTGTTCATCCTGACCACGCTCGACGCGGGCACCCGCGTGGGCCGGTTCATGCTCCAGGACACCCTCGGCAACGTGCACAAGTCCTTCAAGGACGTCAGCTGGAAGCCCGGCGTGTGGTTCGCGAGCGCGATCGTCGTCGGCGGCTGGGGCTACTTCCTGTGGGTCGGCATCAAGGACCCGCTGGGCGGCATCAACCAGCTCTTCCCGCTCTTCGGCATCGCCAACCAGCTGCTCGCCGCGGTCGCCCTGGCCGTCTGCACCACGCTGCTGGTCAAGTCCGGCCGGCTCAAGTGGGCCTGGGTGACGGGCGTTCCGCTGGTCTGGGACGCCACGGTGACCCTGACCGCGAGCTATCAGAAGATCTTCTCCGAGGACGTGAAGGTCGGCTTCTTCGCCCAGCGCGACAAGTACCAGGCCGGGATCGACGCCGACAAGGTCCTGCCGCCCGCCAAGAACATGGACGACATGCACACCGTGGTCACCAACGCCACGGTGGACGGCGTCCTGTGCGCCCTCTTCGCCGTCCTGATCATCGTGGTCCTCGCGGACGCGGCCCGGACCTGCCTGAAGGCCGTCCGCGACCCCGGCTCGGCGACCCTCTCCGAGGTCCCGTGGACCGAGTCGAAGATCGTCGCCCCGGCCGGGCTGATCGCGACCGCCGAGGAGCGGGCGGAGCTCGCCGCGGCGGGCCCGGACGCGGGCGGCGGCCACGTCAAGGAGCCGGTGGCCTGATGAGCGTGCGCAGCGCGCTGGCGAAGGTGCGTTTCTACGTACGGGAGTTCTCGGGGGAGGCGGCGTACGACCGCTACGTGGCCCACGCCCGCTCCCACGACCCGGACGCGGAGGTGCTCACCCGCCGCGCGTTCGAACGCGCCCGCACGGACGCCCGCGAGGCGGACCCCCGCGAGGGCTTCCGCTGCTGCTGAGCCCACCCGGACCGAAGGCCCCGCCGGACACTTCCGGCGGGGCCTTCGCCGGATCCGCACCGGGCACCGCCACCGGCCCGTCCTGCACACTCGACCTCATGGACATGGTGATCAGAACGGCGCTGCCCGCCGACTACGCGGAGCTGGGTGGGATCACGGCGCAGGCCTACCTCACCGACGGGCATCTGGACTTCAACGAGGACGACGCCTACCTCGACGTGCTGCGCGACGTGGCCGGCCGGGCCGCCCGGGCCGAGGTGCTCGTCGCCGAGCGGGACGGGCGCCTGCTGGGCGGGGTGACCTTCGCCGCGCCCGGCAGCCCGCTCGCCGACATCGCGGCCCCGGACGAGGCCGAGTTCCGGATGCTCGCGGTGGCCCACGAGGCCCGCGGGCAGGGTGCCGGTGAGGCTCTGGTGCGGGCCTGCATCGAGCGGGCGAAGGCCCTCGACGGGGTGACCGGCCTGGTTCTTTCCACGCAGCGCAGCATGGCCGGCGCCCACCGGATCTATCTGCGACTGGGCTTCGTACGCACGCCGGAGCGGGACTGGGCGCCGATCGAGGGCCTGACACTCCTGGCGTATCGGCTCAAGCTGTAGCCACGCCGACACTACATGTGGGGGTTGCCGCAACGGGCCGCCCCCACATGTATGCTCATGCCTGCTGTCGCCGCAGGGGAATCCGGTGCGAATCCGGAACTGTCCCGCAACGGTATGAAGTGTCCGGCTACCGGACGCCAAGTCCGATGACCTGCCGACAGCGCGCCCGGCTCGACCGAACCGGGTGCCGATTCGTCCGGGCCTCGCGGTTGGGCCGGTGGACGCCATGCCGGGGTACGCGTTCGCGTCGCGCCCGCATGCGCCCGCTCGCGCCCCTCCCCGCCGATGACCGGGCCGAGCGAGGGAGAGCTCCCGCCGTGACCATCGCGCCTTCCGCACCGCGCGCCGAGTCCACTTCTGGCGACAACACCGAGGGCCCGGGGGCCACGCTGCTGCGTACCCTCACCGAACTTACGGCGGACCTCCCCGACACCGACCCCGGCCGGGTCGCGGCCTCCGCGCTGCGCGGCCGCAGCTCCGCCGCCGACGACGCCGAACTGCGCGGGCTGGCCACGGAGGCCGCCGCCGGTCTGATCTCCGAGGACCCGGCCTACTCCCGCCTCGCCGCCCGCCTGCTGACGCTGGCCGTGCGCGACGAGGCCGCGAGCCAGGGCTCCACGTCCTTCTCGGCCTCCGTCGAGGTCGGCCACCTCGAGGGCCTCATCGCCGACCGCACGGCCGAGTTCGTCCGCACCCACGCGGCCCGGCTGGACTCGCTCGTCGAGCTCACCCTCGCCGAGGGCGCAGACGACCGCTTCGGCTTCTTCGGCCTGCGCACCCTGCACAGCCGCTACCTGCTGCGCCACCCGATCACCCGTCAGGTCATCGAGACCCCGCAGTACTTCATGCTGCGCGTGGCCTGCGGTCTCGCCGCGGACGAGAGCGTCCAGGCCGTGGAGGAAGTGGCCTCGCTCTACCGGCTGATGAGCCGGCTGGACTACCTGCCGTCCTCCCCCACGCTCTTCAACTCCGGCACCCGTCACCCGCAGATGTCCTCCTGCTACCTGCTGGACTCCCCGCTGGACGAGCTCGACTCGATCTACGACCGCTACCACCAGGTGGCGCGCCTGTCGAAGCACGCCGGCGGCATCGGCCTCTCGTACTCCCGCATCCGCGCCCGCGGTTCGCTGATCCGCGGCACCAACGGGCACTCCAACGGCATCGTGCCGTTCCTGAAGACCCTCGACGCCTCCGTCGCCGCCGTGAACCAGGGCGGCCGCCGCAAGGGCGCCGCCGCGGTCTACCTGGAGACCTGGCACGCGGACATCGAGGAGTTCCTGGAGCTCCGCGACAACACCGGTGAGGACCAGCGCCGTACGCACAACCTGAACCTCGCCCACTGGGTGCCGGACGAGTTCATGCGCCGTGTGAACGCCGACGCCGACTGGTCGCTGTTCTCCCCGGCCGACGTGCCCGAGCTGGTCGACCTGTGGGGGGACGAGTTCGACGCCGCCTACCGCAAGGCCGAGGCGGACGGCCTGGCCCGCAAGACCATGCCCGCCCGCGACCTGTACGGCCGGATGATGCGCACCCTCGCGCAGACCGGCCAGGGCTGGATGACGTTCAAGGACGCCTCCAACCGCACGGCGAACCAGACCGCCGAGCCGGGCACCGTCGTGCACTCCTCGAACCTGTGCACCGAGATCATCGAGGTCACCAACGACGGCGAGACCGCCGTCTGCAACCTCGGTTCGGTCAACCTGGGCGCCTTCGTCGTCGACGGCGAGATCGACTGGGAGCGGATCGACGAGACCGTCCGCACCGCCGTGACCTTCCTCGACCGCGTGGTGGACATCAACTTCTACCCGACCGAGCAGGCCGGCCGTTCCAACGCCCGCTGGCGCCCGGTGGGCCTGGGCGCGATGGGCCTGCAGGACGTCTTCTTCAAGCTGAAGCTGCCCTTCGACTCCCCCGAGGCGAAGGCCCTGTCCACCAAGCTCTCCGAGCGCATCATGCTGGCCGCGTACGAGGCCTCGTGCGACCTCGCCGAGCGCAGCGGCCCGCTGCCCGCCTGGGAGCAGACCCGCACCGCCCGCGGTGTCCTGCACCCGGACCACTACGACGTCGAGCTGAACTGGCCGGAGCGCTGGGACGCGCTGCGCGCCCGCGTCGCGAAGTCCGGCATGCGCAACTCGCTGCTCCTCGCCATCGCCCCGACGGCCACGATCGCCTCGATCGCCGGTGTGTACGAGTGCATCGAGCCGCAGGTCTCCAACCTCTTCAAGCGCGAGACGCTCAGCGGTGAGTTCCTCCAGGTGAACGGCTACCTGGTGGAGGAGCTGAAGCAGCTCGGCGTGTGGGACGCCCAGACCCGTGAGGCGCTGCGCGACTCCTCCGGCTCGGTCCAGGGCTTCGGCTGGATCCCGGCCGAGGTCCGCGACCTGTACCGCACGGCGTGGGAGATCCCGCAGCGCGGTCTGATCGACATGGCGGCGGCCCGTACGCCGTTCCTGGACCAGTCGCAGTCGCTGAACCTGTTCCTGGAGACGCCCACCATCGGCAAGCTCAGCTCGATGTACGCGTACGCCTGGAAGCAGGGCCTGAAGACCACCTACTACCTGCGCTCGCGCCCGGCGACGAAGATCGCCCGTGCCGCGCAGGCGGCCGCGCCCGTCGAGCTGCCGCAGGCGGTCGCCGACGCCGAGGCGCTGGCCTGCTCCCTTGAGAACCCCGAGTCCTGCGAGGCCTGCCAGTAATGAGCTCCAACGACCAGAAGAACCTCCTGGACCCGGGCTTCGAGCTCACGCTCCGCCCGATGCGCTACCCGGACTTCTACGAGCGCTACCGGGACGCGATCAAGAACACCTGGACCGTCGAGGAGGTCGACCTCCACTCGGACGTCGCGGACCTCGCGAAGCTGACGCCCGCCGAGCAGCACATGATCGGCCGTCTGGTCGCGTTCTTCGCGACGGGCGACTCGATCGTCTCGAACAACCTGGTGCTGACGCTCTACAAGCACATCAACTCCCCGGAGGCGCGCCTGTACCTGTCGCGCCAGCTGTTCGAGGAGGCCGTGCACGTCCAGTTCTATCTGACGCTGCTCGACACCTATCTGCCCGACCCGGACGACCGCGCGGCGGCCTTCGACGCGGTCGAGGAGATCCCCTCCATCCGCGAGAAGGCGCAGTTCTGCTTCAAGTGGATCAACGAGGTCGAGAAGCTGGACCGGCTGGAGACGCAGGCCGACCGCCGTCGCTTCCTGCTGAACCTGATCTGCTTCGCGGCGTGCATCGAGGGCCTGTTCTTCTACGGCGCCTTCGCCTACGTGTACTGGTTCCGCTCGCGCGGTCTGCTGCACGGCCTGGCCACCGGCACCAACTGGGTGTTCCGTGACGAGACCATGCACATGAACTTCGCGTTCGAGGTCGTGGACACGGTCCGCAAGGAGGAGCCGGAGCTCTTCGACGACGCCCTCCAGCAGCAGGTCACCGACATGCTCAAGGAGGCCGTGGAGGCGGAGCTGCAGTTCGGCCGCGACCTGTGCGGTGACGGCCTGCCGGGCATGAACACCGAGTCGATGCGCGAGTACCTGGAGTGCGTCGCGGACCAGCGTCTGGTCCGTCTCGGGTTCCCGCCGGTGTACGGCTCGCAGAACCCGTTCTCCTTCATGGAGCTGCAGGGCGTGCAGGAGCTGACGAACTTCTTCGAGCGCCGTCCGTCGGCCTACCAGGTCGCGGTCGAGGGCACGGTCGACCTGGACGAGGACTTCTAGGGGACCCTGTCCCCGGACTCGTGTCCGGTCGGGTCAGCCGGGTCAGTCGGGTCACGAGGTGACCGGGGAGCCGGGATGCGGAGGAATCCGTGTCCCGGCTTCTCGCGTTCCCCGGTGTTCAGTGGGCGATGGGGCCCCAGTAGTGCCGGGCGGGCCGGAAGCCGTGCCGGCGCGGGGTGGGCGGGAGGCCGCCCGCGCGCTGGCGGGGCAGCCACACCAGCCGGGTCGCGACGGCCCGAAGCTGCCGGTCGGTGCGCCGGTCGCGCAGGATCCCGTACAGGCTGGGCCCGAGCAGGAGGGCGGCGATGGCGGTGATGGCGAGGTAACTCACGAAGGTGGTCATGTCTCTACTGTCCGCCTGATCGCCCATGATCGACAGTGGCAGTACTGTCACAGAAGGCCGAATTACTGCCACACTGTGGTCATGCTGAAAAACGTGGCCGTGGCCCTCGTCGACGGAGTCGCCCCCTTCGAGCTGGGGATCTTCTGCGAGGTGTTCGGAATCGATCGCAGTGACATGGGCGTACCGGTGTACGACTTCGCCGTGTGCGCGGCGGAGGACGGGCCGCTGGCGGTGGGCGGGGGCGCCTTCGGGATCACCCCCGCGCACGGCCTGGACCGGCTGGAGGAGGCCGATCTCATCTGCCTGCCCGCCGCGAGCGACGCCGCCCAGCGCATCTACCCCGAGCCCCTGCTCGCCGCCCTGCGCCGGGCCGTGGAGCGGGGCGCGCGGGTCCTGAGCGTGTGCAGCGGGGCCTATATCCTCGGCGCGGCCGGGCTGCTGGACGGCCGACAGTGCACCACGCACTGGATGCACGCCGCGGCCCTGGCACGCCGCTTCCCGCGGGCGGCCGTCGACCCGGACGTGCTCTACGTCGACGAGGGCCCGGTGATCACTGCCGCCGGCACGGCCTCGGGCATCGACGCGTGCCTGCACGTGGTGCGCCAGGAGCACGGGGCCGAGGTCGCCAACATCATCGCGCGCCGGATGGTCGTGCCCCCGCACCGGGACGGCGGGCAGGCCCAGTTCATCCAGCGGCCGCTGCCCCGGACGGCCTGCGACACGGTCGGCGAGGTGATCGGCTGGATGGCCCGCCACCTGGACGAGGAGATCACGGTCGAGCAGCTCGCGGAACGCGCGCTGATGTCCCCGCGCACCTTCGCCCGCCGCTTCCTCCAGGAGACCGGCACCACCCCGTACCAGTGGGTGCTGCGCCAGCGGGTCCTGCTGGCGCAGGAGCTGCTGGAGTCCACCGACGAAACGGTGGACGCGATCGCGGGGCGCTGCGGCTTCGGCAACGCGGCGGCCCTGCGCCACCACTTCCTGCGAACCCTGGGCACCACCCCCAACGCCTTCCGGCGCACCTTCCGCGGCCCCCGGGCCGCCTGACGCCCCGCAGGCCCCGCTCCGGTCCGGAGCGGGGCCTGCGGGGCGTACGCGGAGCTCTGCCGCGGCGGGACGGTCAGGCGTTGGGGACCGTCTCGTAGCGCGGGGTGCCCTCCTCCATCTGCCGCAGGGCGTCCTTGCGGTCCCGCTTCGAGAGGCGGTCGATGTAGAGGTAGCCGTACAGGTGGTCGGTCTCGTGCTGCAGGCAGCGGGCGAAGTAGCCGGTGCCGCGCACCTTGATCGGGTTGCCCTGGGCGTCCTGGCCCTCGACCTCGGCGTAGTCCGGGCGGGCCAGCGAGGCGTACGCCGTCGGGACCGACAGGCAGCCCTCGTTCGAATCGTCGAGCACGCGGGTGGCGGCCGGCAGCTCGATCAGCTTCGGGTTGACCACGACACCGGTGTGCCGCTTGCCGTCGTCGTCCGGGCAGTCGTAGACGAAGACCTTGGCGTCCACACCGATCTGGTTCGCGGCCAGGCCCACGCCCTCGGCGGCCTTCTGGCTGGCGAACATGTCGTCGATCAGCTGCGCCAGCTCGTCGCCGAACTCGGTGACGTCCTTGCACTCACTGTGCAGGACCGGGTTGCCGACCACCGTGATCGGACGGGCCGTGCCGCGCTGACGGTGGGCGAGCTCGCGCGCCTCACAGTCCTCGGTGTCCACGACGTACCCGTCGTTCACGCTCTCGACAACCTCGTTCTCCTGCTGCGCCATGTCCGCCGTACGCCTTCCGTAAGTCCCGGTCACCGATGGCCGTGACGGCCACCGATGTGCCCGTACAGCCTACGGCCCCGGGTCAGCAGACTTCTTCGAGATCCCGCCACTCGCGGGTGCCCGGGCTGTCCGCGACCCAGCCGTCGAGCAGTCCGCGCACCAGACCGGCCGGCGCCGCGATCCCGCATTCGCGCTCGGGGACCCACAGGGAGCCGGAGCCGGCCGTACGGTGCCCCAGCGGTCCGGGGTGCCCCGGCTCGCTGTGATCATGCGGATCGAGGTGCTCGCCGTCGCCCTCGTCGCTCGGCATCTCGCTCTCCGAGCAGGTCCGGCACAGCAGCCGCACCGACGAGGACCAGTCCTCGGCGGCGAAACCGGCGTCCGAGGCCAGCTGCTCCAGCGCGTCACGGTCCGCCTCGGTGGCCGCCTCCAGCAGCACCACCCAGGTCGGCACGGGGGACGGCGCCCACAGCTCGATCTCGTCGAAGACGGGGTACGAGGGCCCGGCCGCGGTCACCCGCTCGCCGTGCGGGACCCCGTCGTGGAGCACGACCTCGCCCCAGCGCCGCCCCGAGGAGGGCAGCGGGATCGACAGGACCTCCAGCCGGGCCGGATCCAGCCGACGGCCCCAGACCACCTCGGCCTCGCCCTCGGGCGAGAGCCGCACGGCGGCGCTGCCGAGCTCCATGCCGACCGGTTCGCCCGCCCCGGCCGCGTCCCCGGGCACCTTCAGCCCGTACGCCTGCCAGGCCCGCCGGGCCAGCGGCCAGTCCTGCAGCGCGGTGGCGGCGATCCCCACGTTCCACCAGTCCGGGGCGCCGGTCTCACGGTCCAGCAGGGCCACGGCGCGCAGCCCGGCGGCCCGCGCCTGCTCCCAGTCGTGCCGGAACTTGTGCAAAAGGGCCAGATTGAACCAGGACTCGGACAGCCAGGGCTCCAGGTCCGCCGCTCTCGTCAGCAGCGCGCCCGCGTCCTCGTACCGCCCGTCGCCGATCAGCGTGAACGCGCGGTCGGTGGCCTGCCGCCACGAGGCGGAGGGCCGATGCCGTACCTTCCCGAAGATCCTCACGATTCCCGCCTGCCTGGGGGCACCTCCCGGCGGTCGCCGGGTGACTACGGTGCAGCCTTGCGGACACTCCTACGGTCCCTCTTACTGGCATCCAACCATGCCCACTCGGACGGCCGCTCATTACCCATGGGTTACCCAGGTGGGACGGGCACCACTCTGCCACGTCCGCCCCTGGCCAGAACCCTTGCCAGGCATTCGACGACCTCCGGCTGGTAATCATGCCCGGTGCCCAGGCGGAGCCGCTCCAGAGCGGCCAGTGAGCCACCCGGGTGACGGCTCCCGCCGACCAGATCGTCGTACGCATTCACCGTACGCACGATCCGGGCCGCGAGCGGCTGTTCCCGGTAAGGATCCGCCTGCCGCTCCACGATCACGGCCACCTCGGCGGACACCCCGGTCTGCCGGGCCACCTCCCCGCCCAGCTCGGCGATCCGCCGGGCCTCGGCGCCCGGCAGCCCGGCCGTGGCCCCGTCCGGGACCGGGTCGACGAGGGAGAGCTGCCCGATGTCGTGCATCAGGGCGGCGTACTCCAGCACCGTGAGCTCCCGCTCCGACAGGCCCAGCTCCCGGCCCACGGCGCAGCTCAGGGCGGCGACCCGGCGCGAGTGGCCCGGCCGGGTGCAGCCGGCGATCTCGGTGGCGCGGGCCAGGGAGGTGATGGTCTGGCGGTAGGTGGTGCGGATCGCGGTGATCCGGTGGAAGGACAGCTGGGTCAGCAGCAGGGGCACGCTGAAGACGGGTACGGCCCACAGGCCCGCGACGGCCGCACCGAGCGCCATCACGACCCCGGTGGCGCAGATCGCCGAGCCGATGCCGAGCTGGGCTCGCAGTTCGTCGCGCAGCAGCGGACCGTACGGCCGGCCGGTCCGGGCACCCGCCGGCGCGGCGGCGAGCACCGCGTCGCACAGAACGGTGAGGCCGAGGAGGAGGAGCAGGAAGAGGACGAGGTACGGGCCCTGGCCCAGCCACTGCTCCAGCCGGCCCGAGTTGTAGAGCGGCTGGAAACAGGCGGCGGCGAAGGCGGCGGTGAGCACCCGGCGGGAGAGGTGGTCGAGGGCGGGGCCCCGGCCGCGGGCGATGTGCGGGACGATCCCGGCGAGGGCGGCCGCGACGACGACCGCGACGGTCTGGAGCACCCCGTGGTGGGTGGGCTGCCCGGCGTTCTGGCCGAGCAGGGCGTAGGCGAGGGCCCCGGCGGAGCCGAGCGGTGCGGGCCGGCGGCCCGGGGGGTCCTGGCGGTCGCGCCGGGCGAGCTCCCCGATGGCGATCAGGGCTCCGAAGGCCAGGGCCGCGCCGGGTTCGTCGACGCCGTGCCACAGGGTGTGGCCGAGCCCTGCGACGGTGAGCAGCGCGGCCGCGCCGCGCACGCCCCAGGTGGCGGTCCCCTTCACCGCGCGCCCCGGGTGGGCTGCATCGGGCCCGCACCGCCGTCGGCCGGGCTGCTGTCCTGCGGGCTCCGGCCCGGGGTGCCGCTCCCGCCGGGCCCGTCCTCGCTCGCACCGGCCCTGGGAGCGGGGGCGGGGGCGCCGGGTCCGGGCAGGGGGCCTGCGGGAGCCGGGCCGCTGATCACCTGGAGGTCCTCGTCCGAGGTGACCACCGGGTGCCAGCCGTGCCGCCCGATGGCGCCCGTCAGGGCCCGTACCATCGCCGGGTCGAACTGGGCGCCCGCACACCGCTCCAGCTCGGCCAGCGCCGTCGGGACCGGCCGGGCCCTGCTGTACGAGCGGGTCGAGGTCATCGCGTCGAAGGCGTCGGCCACCGCCACCACCCGGGCCAGCACCGGGATCTGCTCGCCGGTCAGCCCGTACGGATAGCCGGAGCCGTCGACCCGCTCGTGGTGGTGCAGGATCGCGCACCGGGCCTCGCCCAGGAAGTCGATCCCGCGCACCATCTCGTGCCCGTACTCGGGGTGCAGCTCGATGATCCGGCGTTCCTGCGGGGTGAGCGGCCCGTCCTTGCGCAGCAGCCGGGTGGGAACGCCGAGTTTGCCGACGTCGTGCAGGATCCCGGCGATGCGCACCGTCTCCAGCCGGTCCCCGGTCATGCCCAGCTCACGGGCGATCATCGCCGAGGCCTGGCCCACCCGTTCGCTGTGGCCCCGCGTGTAGCGGTCCTTGATGTCGACGGCCTGGACGAGGGCGCGGATGGTGGCCCGGTGGGCGGCGTGCTCGCGGTGGTACTGGGCGAAGACCCAGCAGGAGACGTACATCGGCAGCAGCACGAGCAGCGCGGCCGGGATCCCGTACGGGCTGCGCCACATGACGGCCATCATCAGGCCGGCGAGGCCGTGGACGCAGTACGGGGCGAGGGCCGGCAGCCCGCGCAGGGCCGTGGCGGCCGGCCTGCGTTCGGCGACGGCCAGGATGCCGACGTCGAGGGCGGCGAGCACCAGGCAGAAGGTGACGGCCGCACCGGCCGCGGGCAGCAGCAGGCAGGGGAAGCCGGCCGGCGGTCCGGACGCGGTGGCGGGTGGGCCCGCGGCGAGGGCGGCGGGGCCGCCCAGCAGCCCGTACACCTGCCCCGCGGCCCATGCTGCCATCGCCTGCTGAGCGCCGTGCCACACACGGCGCACCCGGACGGGCCGCTGGGCGACGGTCCCCGCGAGCCCTCCGGGCAGCGCCACGAGCGCGGCGGCGGCGGGCGGCAGCAGGAAGACGGCGGCGAGCACCACGGGGAAGAAGGAGCCGAGGCCCTCGGGCACCCGGCTGCCCAGCAGCGGGCAGATCCTGACGAGTTCGCAGGCGAGGCAGAGCACGGCGAGCAGGGCCACGGCCGCCCAGGGCGTACCGGAATCCGTGAGGGCCGGGGTGACGCACGCGGCGGCGGCGAGGACGGCGCACAGGATGAATCCGCGCGCCCCCGGCGGAAGTGCCCGCATGGCGCTCTCCTCCCCTGTGCCGTGCACACCGGGTACTGAGATAAGGAACCAGCACCGAATGGGGAGAATAGGCGGGGCCCGGAGCGTGGTGGGCCGGATTTGTGCATTGGGCCATGCGGACGCCCCCGGATTAGCACATTCGGGTGAACGAAGTGCCCTTCCGGGGGCGGCTGTCGAATCGTCGGCCGGTTACCGGGCCGGTCAGCCGGGCGCGGGGTTGTCGGCGGTGACGTCGTGGTCGGGAACCGCCTGACCGGACCTGATCAGCTCGATCCGGCCCATCACCTTCGACCGCAGGTCGGTCGGCACGTCGTCCGACCCGCAGCAACGCTTCACGAGCTTCTTCACGGCCTGTTCCAGGCCGTACTTCTCCAGGCAGGGATTGCACTCGCCGAAGTGCGTCTCGAACTTCGTGCAGTCACTGTCCGGCATCTCCTGGTCGAGAAACTCGTACAGGTGATCCAGTACCTCGGAGCATTCTGTCTCGTGCGGCTCTCCGCAACTCATGAGCCCGAGCCTTTCCGGTCGTTCGACTCTCCCGCGCCCGCGGGAACCAGCCCGCGCTCACGGGCATAGTCCTCCAGCATTCCGCGGAGTTGACGGCGGCCACGGTGCAGTCGCGACATGACCGTACCGATGGGTGTACCCATGATGTCCGCGATCTCCTTGTACGCAAAGCCCTCTACGTCGGCAAGGTAGACCGCGATGCGGAACTCCTCCGGAATGGCCTGCAGTGCTTCCTTCACATCCGAATCGGGCAGGTGGTCGAGCGCCTGCGACTCGGCGGAACGCAGTCCGGTCGACATGTGCGACTCGGCGCGCGCCAGCTGCCAGTCCTCGATCTCCTCCGCGGCGCTGCGCTGGGGTTCGCGCTGCTTCTTGCGGTAGGAGTTGATGAAGGTGTTGGTCAGAATGCGGTACAGCCACGCCTTCAGGTTGGTGCCCTCGCGGAACTGGTGGAAGGACGCGTATGCCTTCGCGTACGTCTCCTGGACCAGGTCCTCGGCGTCGGCCGGATTGCGCGTCATGCGCAGCGCGGCCGAGTACATCTGGTCGAGGTAGCCG
Source organism: Streptomyces sp. NBC_00029 (assembly GCF_045160505.1). Classification (NCBI taxonomy): domain Bacteria; kingdom Bacillati; phylum Actinomycetota; class Actinomycetes; order Kitasatosporales; family Streptomycetaceae; genus Streptomyces; species Streptomyces sp. NBC_00029. The sequence goes on along the minus strand of NZ_CP108292.1, from coordinate 5,889,703 downwards.
AGGGCGTCCCGTTCGAAGCGCGCATTGCGCTCCAGGGTCGTCTCCTCCGCGTGGCCTTCGTCGGTCCCAGCGACAGGACCCACCTCCTCCGACAGCGTGGCGGCTCCGAAAGCGGATCCGCTCGAATCGGAGAATAGTCGACCTTCCCGGCCCTCCGCCGCCCGAAGCGAGCTGCGCTTGGGCGCGGGCAGCACGGTCCAGTCCAGGTCAGCGGCCTGCCGACGGTTCTGGCTGATGACCTGGGTCATGCGCTCCCTCTCCTCCGACGAGTTCCCCTACGTTCCGACATCCGAGACAACAGAAGGGGCGGGCGGCGCATTCCCGGGGGCCGCGAGGTCCTCGGCGGATCTTCGGCAGGTCCCCGGCAGGTCCTCGGCGGATCTTCGGCAGGTCCCCGGCAGGTCCTCGGCGGATCTTTTTGCAGGTATGCGGCCCGTCCCCGGGGCGCGCCCGTCCGCCGTCACACGGGGAGCCGCGCGAGCCACTCCGCGACCGCTTCGGTGATCGTCAGGAGCGCCTCCTCCTGGGTGGTGTCCGCCTTCTTCGGCACCGCGAAGCCGTGATCCCCGTGCGCCACCTCCACGAGCTCGTACGGGTCCCGGCCGCCCGGCTCGGGGAACTCCTCGGGCCGCCCGAAGGGGTCCCGGCCGCCCTGGACCACGAGGGTGGGCCGGCCGGCCCCGGTGAGCTCCGCGGCGCGGGACTTCTCCGGCCGGCCCGGCGGGTGCAGCGGGAACGCCAGCGCCAGCACCCCGGCGGCGCCCAGTTCGGCGGCGGTCCGGCAGGCCACCCGGGCCCCGGCGCTGCGGCCGCCCGCGACCACCGGCAGTCCGGGCGCCGTGAGCGCCGGCCAGACCCCGCGCCAGCCCTCGTCCAGCACCTTGGGGGCGGCGGCGACCTTCTTCCCGGCGACCCGCCAGGGCTGTTCGACCAGGGCCACCGTGATCCCGCGGGCCGGCAGGGCGTCGGCCAGCGCCCGGAGGTCCCGGGCCTCGATGCCGCCGCCGGCTCCGTGGCTCACGGCGAGGACGAGCTTTGGCCCGGGCTCCGGCGCCGTGTGCCAGGTGATGCGGGCCTCGCCCGCCGGGGTGTCGACGCTCTCGGTACGCGTGGTCATGCGTCCCATCCTGCCGGGCAGGAGCCGAAGGACCCCCTAGAAGAGGGTGGCCTCCTCCGGCGCGGCGAGCTCCGTCAGCAGTTCCGGGCCGTTGTTGCGCACGCTGCTCACGGCCGTGGACACCGGGTAGGCCCGCATCAGCCCGCCGGGCGGCGGCGCCAGCAGCGCCCGCAGCGAGCCCTCGGTGTCGGTGTTCGCGGGGTCCAGCCAGGCGTCCCAGCGGTCCGGGGTCAGCATGAGCGGCATCCGGGGGTGGATCTCGGACAGCGAGCGCGGCCCCTCGGCGGGGGCCACGCCCAGGGGTGTCGTCTCGGCCTCGGTGGTGATCACCGAGCAGGTGACCCACCAGGCGAGCGGGTGCTCGTCAGGCAGGGTCCGGTCGCGCCAGAACTCGTATATCCCGGCCATGGCGAAGACGGATCCGTCGGAGGGGAGCACGAAGTAGGGCTGCTTGCGGGCCCGCTTCTTCTTGCCCTCCACCTCCAGCTGCCGCTCGTCGTGGGCGGTGACCCACTCGTAGTAGCCGTCCGCGGGGACGATGCAGCGGCGCTGCGCGAACGGCCGGCGGAAGGACGGCTTCTCGTGCAGGGTCTCGGACCGGGCGTTGATCATCCGGGCGGCGCCGTCGGGGTTCTGGGCCCAGGAGGGGACCAGCCCCCATTTCAGGACGCGCAGCTGGCGAACCGGACGGGCGTGCGAAGCGTCTTTGAGGGGACGGTCGAGGATCACGTGGACCTCTTTCGTCGGCGCCACGTTGAAATCGGGGGCCAGGACCTCCTCCGGCTCCCACTTCTCGATGCCGAACGCCTCCACGAGGTCCTCGGGCCCACGACTGGCTGCATACCGTCCGCACATGGCTGCCAGACTGCCATGTCGCCCCCGGCCACCGCCGGAAGGTGCCCCCAGGAACACCACCGCAAGGAGTCCGCCACCCTATGGACAGCAGTACGACGGCCGGTCTCTGGGACCGGCTCACGGGCATACAGGCCGCGCCCGAACTGTGGCTGGTGATCGTGACAGGGCTGGTCGCCCTCGCCGCCGTGGGGCCCCGCCCGCTGTGGCGGCTGTCGCGCAACGCCATCACCATCGCGCACGAGGGCGGGCACGGCCTGCTGGCGCTGCTGACCGGGCGGCGCCTGAGCGGGATACGGCTGCACTCCGACACCAGCGGGGTCACCGTCAGCCGGGGCAGACCGACCGGGATCGGGATGATCCTGACCGCCGCGGGCGGGTACACGGCGCCCTCGCTGCTCGGGCTGGGCGGCGCGGCACTGCTCTCCGCGCACCGGATCACGCTGCTGCTGTGGGTGGCCACCGCCCTGCTCCTGGCGATGCTGGTGATGATCCGGAACGCGTACGGGGCGCTGACGGTGGTACTGACCGGCGGGACCTTCCTGCTGGTGTCCTGGCTGACGCCGGCCGACGTGCAGGCCGCCTTCGTCTACCTCGTGGTGTGGTTCCTGCTGCTCGGCGGGGTCCGGCCGGTCTTCGAGCTGGGGGCCAAGCGCAGGAACGGCGGGGCGCCGGATTCCGACGCCGACCAGCTCGGCCGGCTCACTCACCTGCACCCGGTGGTGTGGCTGCTCTTCTTCCACGTGGTCGCCCTGTGCTCGCTGATCGGCGGCGCCCGCTGGCTGCTCGGTCTGTGACCGCTCCCTGAGACGGGACCGGGATCAAGATCTGGGGCCGGAGGAAGCCACTAAAGTGGGGGCCATGACCGAGACCCCCGCGCTCCCTGCCCTCTGGCCCGCTCCGCTCGCCGATGGGACCGTCCACGCCACCGTCACGGTGCCGGGGTCCAAATCGGTCACCAACCGCGCCCTGGTCCTCGCCGCTCTCGCCTCCGAGCCCGGCTGGGTGCGCCGCCCGCTGCGCTCGCGCGACTCCCAGCTGATGGCCGACGCGCTGCGCGCGATGGGCGTCGGCATCGAGGAGACCGTCTCCTCCAGCTCCGGCGACGGCGCCGGCGGCGAGGCCTGGCGGGTCATCCCGGCGGCCCTGCACGGCCCGACGACCGTGGACGTCGGCAATGCGGGCACGGTCATGCGCTTCCTGCCGCCGGTGGCCACCCTCGCCGACGGCGACATCCGCTTCGACGGCGACCCGCGCTCCTACGAGCGCCCGCTCGGCCAGGTCATCAGCGCCCTGCGCACCCTCGGTGCCCGCATCGACGACGACAACCGGGGCGCGCTGCCCATGACCGTCCTGGGCGGCGGCGCCCTCGAGGGCGGCACGGTCGAGATCGACGCCAGCAACTCCTCGCAGTTCGTCTCGGCGCTGCTGCTCTCCGCCCCGCGCTTCAACCAGGGCGTCGAGGTCCGGCACGTGGGGACCACCCTGCCGTCGATGCCGCACATCCGGATGACGGTGGAGATGCTGCGCGCGGCGGGCGCCCAGGTCGACACCCCCGAGGCCGGCGGCGAGAAGGACGTGTGGCGAGTGACCCCCGGCGCGCTGCTGGGCCGCGACATGGTCGTGGAGCCGGACCTCTCCAACGCGCAGCCCTTCCTGGCCGCGGCCCTGATCACCGGCGGTACGGTCACCGTCCCCGACTGGCCGCGCCGCACCACCCAGCCCGGTGACGCGCTGCGCCGGATCTTCACCGAGATGGGCGGCTCCTGCGAACTGACGGATGCGGGCCTGGTCTTCACCGGCACCGGCAAGATCCACGGCATCGACGTGGACCTGAGCGAGGTGGGCGAGCTCACCCCGGGCATCGCGGCGGTGGCGGCCCTGGCCGACTCCGAGTCGGTGCTGCGCGGTGTCGCGCACCTTCGCCTGCACGAGACGGACCGGCTGGCCGCGCTGACCAAGGAGATCAACGCGCTCGGCGGCGACGTGACCGAGACCGCCGACGGCCTGCGCATCCGCCCGCGCCGGATGCACGGCGGCATCTTCCACACGTACGACGACCACCGGATGGCCACCGCGGGCGCGGTGATCGGCCTGGCGGTGGAGGGCGTACAGATCGAGAACGTGGCGACGACCGCGAAGACCCTGCCGGACTTCCCGAAGATGTGGGCGGACATGCTCGCCGGGGACGCCGGTGACTCCGGGACTCCCGGAGCGGGTGCGGGAGCGTAGGGCCGGTCATGCGCAGGTACGGCAAGCACACCGACGAGGACGACATCCGCCAGCGCCCGAACCCCAAGGGGAACCGGCCGCGGACCAGCATCCGGCCCAAGCACGAGGACGCGGCCGAGGGCTTCGTCCTCACCGTGGACCGCGGCCGGCTGACCTGCCTGGTCGAGAACCGCACGGTGCACGCGATGAAGGCTCGTGAACTGGGCCGCAAGGCGGCGGTCGTGGGCGATCTGGTCTGGATCGTCGGTGACCTGTCCGGCAAGAAGGACACGCTGGCCCGCATCGTGCGGATCGAGGAGCGCAAGTCCGTCCTGCGGCGCACCGCCGACGACGACGACCCGTACGAGCGGGTGGTCGTCGCCAACGCCGACCAGCTGGCCATCGTGACGGCCCTGGCCGATCCGGAGCCCCGGCCCCGGATGATCGACCGCTGCCTGGTGGCGGCGTACGACGCGGGGCTGGAGCCGCTGCTGGTGCTCACCAAGTCCGATCTGACCTCCGCGGACAAGATCCTGGAGATCTACTCGACGCTCGGCGTGAACTACGTGGTGACCAACCGCGAGGAGCTCGCCACGGGCGACGCGGCCGACCGGGTGCGCGAGCGGCTCGACGGGCGGATCACCGCCTTCGTCGGCCACTCGGGCGTCGGCAAGACCACCCTGGTGAACTCGCTGGTCGCCGAGGGCCGCCAGCGCGCCACCGGGCACGTCAACGCGGTCACCGGCCGCGGCCGGCACACCACCACCTCGGCGCTGGCACTGCCGCTGCCGAGCGGTGACGGCTGGGTCATCGACACCCCGGGCGTGCGCTCCTTCGGCCTGCACCACGTGGACCCGTCCCGGGTGATCCTGGCCTTCCCGGACCTGGTGCCGGGGACGGAGGAGTGCCCGCGGGCGTGCAGCCACGACGAACAGGACTGCGCGCTCGACAAATGGGTGGAGGACGGCCACGCGGACCCGGCGCGGCTGTATTCGCTGCGGCGGCTGCTGGAGACGCGCGAACGCCGCGAGGGCGACTGACCGTACGGGCGGGGGTCGGCCGCGTTTGTCGAGCCCTCTGTCTGGATAAATGCATAATCGCACCAAGTGACGTGACGTCACGTGACGCGGGGAGGCATTCGACATGGCGTGGCTGCTGGTCGTGGTCGCGGGACTCCTGGAGACCGGTTTCGCGGTTTGTCTCAAGCTCTCCCACGGGTTCACCCGGCTGTGGCCGACCGTCGCCTTCGCGTGCTTCGCTCTCGGCAGCTTCGGTCTGCTGACGCTGGCGCTCAAGAAGCTGGACGTGGGACCGGCGTACGCGGTGTGGACGGGCATCGGCGCCGCCGGGACGGCGATCTACGGCATGGTCTTCCTCGGCGACCTGGTCTCCACCCTCAAACTCGTCTCGATCTCGCTGGTCATCCTGGGCGTCATCGGGCTCCAGCTGTCCGGGTCGGCACACTGAGCATCCTGCGCAGTTCTCCCGGCCCCGGGTCCTCCCCCGGAGCTATCACGTAGGAGAGGGCGAGGCGGACGGCGAGTTCGCAGCGCTGCGGGCCCTCCCCCGGCGTCAGCGCGGCGGCCGCCCGGTCCCGGACGGCCCGGGCCAGCTCGCCGGGCCCCGGTGCCCGGCCGCCCGCCGCGGGCAGGCGCGCGTCCCAGCTGCCGGTGAGCAGGGCCCGTACGAGGGGCTGCGCGCGGGCGGCCCGTACGGTCCACTCCGCGACGGCGGCGAGCCGCTCGGCGGCCTGGGCCGGGGCGGACAGGGCCCGGTCCACCCCGGCGAGGTAGCGGTCGGCCTCGCGGCGCACCAGGGCGCGGCCGAGGCCCGCCTTGCCGCCGAACTCGTTGTAGAGGGTCTGCCGGGACACCCCGGCAGCGGCGGCCACGTCGACCATCCGCACGTCCGGCCAGGGGCGCGCCGAGAGCGCCACTCCCGCCGCCTCCAGTAAGGACTCCCGGGCTGCCGGCATCCACGCCTCCCCGTTCGGCTCTCTCCGGCCAGAGTTGACGGGTCGCCAGGTCCTGTCAAGGGCGCGTCGGTGCCGCACTGTGGACTGCGTTGGTCGGGGTCCGGGAGTCTCGATACTGTTCGGGCATGCCCGAGTATGACGATGACCTGCGCCTTGCCCTCGAACTCGCCGACGCGGCGGACGCCGCCACGATGGAGCGGTTCCGCGCGCTCGACCTGCAGGTCGAGACGAAGCCGGACATGACGCCGGTGAGCGAGGCGGACAAGGCCGCCGAGGAGATCATCCGGGCCGGCATCGCGGCCGCCCGGCCGGGCGACGCGATCCTGGGCGAGGAGTACGGCCTCAAGGGCAGCGGTCCGCGCCGCTGGGTCGTGGACCCGATCGACGGCACCAAGAACTACGTGCGCGGGGTCCCCGTCTGGGCGACGCTGATCTCCCTGATGGCCGAGGGCGAGGACGGCGAGTTCCGCCCGGTGGTGGGCGTCGTGTCCGCCCCGGCGCTGGGCCGCCGCTGGTGGGCGACCCGGGGCGGGGGCGCGTACGCGGGCGGCGCGCTCGGCGCGACCACGGCGATCGGCGTCTCGAAGGTGGGCGCTCTGGGCGACGCCTCGTTCGCGTACTCCTCGCTGAGCGGCTGGGAGGAGCAGGGCCGGCTCGCCGGGTTCCTGGACCTGACGCGTGCGTGCTGGCGCACCCGGGGCTACGGCGACTTCTGGCCCTACATGATGGTCGCGGAGGGCTCGCTGGACCTGTGTGCGGAGCCGGAGCTGAACCTCTGGGACATGGCGGCCATCGCGGTGGTGGTCGAGGAGGCCGGCGGCCGTTTCACCAGCCTCGACGGGGTGGACGGGGTCCACGGCGGGAACGCCGCGGCCTCGAACGGGCTGCTCCACGAGGAGATGCTGGGCCTGCTGCGCCCGCGCGCCTGAGTCCGTCGAGCGCCCTTCGCGCTCCGTTGCACGCCTTCTTGTCGGCCATCCGGGTCCATGGGAATCTGATACTCCCCCCGCTTGTGCGCTTGTGAAGCGTTTCTCTTGAGGCGGCTCCTCGGGCGCACCCACCCAGGCGGGGGGAATCACCCCAGGAGGTGGCTCTCTTCATGCTCGTCCGTGACGCCATGAGCACCGTGATCCTCACCCTCGGACCCGCACACACCCTCCGACAGGCGGCCTGCCTGATGTCCGGCCGACGCGTCGGCGCGGCCGTAGTCCTCGACCCCGACCACAGCGGAATCGGCATCCTGACCGAGCGCGACATCCTCAACTCGATCGGCGCGGGCCACGATCCGGACCGGGAGTCCGTGGGCGCGCACACCACCAACAACGTCGTGTTCTGCACCCCGGAGGCGACCTTGCAGGAAGCCGCCGAGGCGATGGCCCACGGCGGCTTCCGGCACCTGATCGTGCTGGAGCACGGCGGACCGGTCGGCATCGTGTCCGTGCGCGACGTCATCCGCTGCTGGGTACCGGCCCGGCGCACGGTCCCCGCGTGAAACGACGCCGGGCCGCAGCCCTCCGAAGAGGGCTGCGGCCCGGCGTCCTGCTACGGCAAGCGATCCGTGTCAGCCGCGGAGGGCCTGGACCGCGGCCTCGAGCCGCTTGCCGAAGTCACCGTCCGCCTGGCGGAAGTTGTTGATCGCCCGCTCGACGATGTCGTCGCGGGAGACCTTGGCGATGAAGCCGGACAGGTTCTCGACCAGACGGGACTTCTCGTCCTCCGAGTACAGGCGGTAGAGGTTGCCCGCCTGGACGAAGTCGTTGTCCTCGCGGTGGACGGCGGCGGCGTGGTTGCCGGTGCCACCGGTCACGGCGATGGGCTGCCACAGCGGGCGGTCCGTCTGGTGCGGGCCGCCGAAGCTGTTCGGCTCGTAGTTCTTCGCGCCCTTGTGGCGGCCGTCGTAGAGGTGGCCGTCGCGGGAGTTGGTGCGCGCCTCGGTGGCGTGCGGGCGGTTCACCGGCAGGTGGTCGGCGTTGATGCCGACGCGGTAGCGGTGGGCGTCGCCGTAGCCGAAGAGGCGGCCCTGGAGCATCTTGTCCGGGGAGGGGCCGATGCCGGGGACGAAGTGCGCCGGGGAGAAGATCGACTGCTCGACCTCGGCGAAGACGTTCTCCGGGTTGCGGTTGAGCTCCAGCTTGCCGATCTCGATCGGCGGGTAGTCCTCGTGCGGCCACACCTTGGTGAGGTCGAACGGGTTGAAGCGGTACTCGGCCGCCTCGGCCGCGGGCATGATCTGGACCTGCACGGTCCAGCTCGGGAAGTCGCCGCGCTCGATGGACTCGCGCAGGTCGCGCTGGTGCGAGTCCGGGTCCTCGCCGGCGAGGGCGTTGGCCTCGGCCTGGGTGAGGTTCTTGATGCCCTGGTCGGTCTTGAAGTGGTACTTGACCCAGAAGACCTCGCCGGCCTCGTTGTTCCACTGGAACGTGTGCGAGCCGTAGCCGTTCATGTGGCGGTAGGACGCGGGGATGCCGCGGTCGCCGAACAGCCAGGTCACCTGGTGGGTCGACTCGGGCGACAGACCCCAGAAGTCCCAGACGTTGTCCGCCTCCTGCGAGCCCGTGTACGGGTCGCGCTTCTGGGTGTGGATGAAGTCGGGGAACTTGATGGCGTCCTTGATGAAGAACACCGGGGTGTTGTTGCCGACGAGGTCGTAGTTGCCCTCTTCGGTGTAGAACTTCAGCGCCCAGCCGCGGGGGTCGCGGACCGCGTCGGCGCTGCCGAGGTTGCCCGCGACGGTGGAGAAGCGCAGGAAGGTCTCGGTCTCCTTGCCGACCTCGGACAGGAACTTGGCCCGGGTCCACTGCGAGACGTCGCGGGTCAGCGTGAAGGTGCCGTACGCACCGGCGCCGCGGGCGTGCACCACGCGCTCCGGGATCCGCTCGCGGTTGAAGTGCGCGAGCTTCTCCAGCAGCAGCTGGTCCTGGACCAGGACGGGGCCGCCGACGCCGGCGGTCTCGCTGTTCTGGTTGTCGGCGACCGGCGCTCCGGCCTCCGTGGTGAGCGGTCCCTGCGTCACGTGCGCCTCCTGCGTCATTCCCTGCGTGTCCTGTCCTTGGCGTTTGCCGTAACCGATCCTACGATGGACTTTGTCTAAGTCAAGTAAGCATCCAAGTCCGCACTGGTTCGGGACTTACACCGAATCCCTCACTGTTAGGCTGATGTCTATGAGTGACCTGCTGGATCGACTTCGCGGACGCGGCTGGCGCATGACGGCGCAGCGGCGCGTCGTGGCCGAGGTGCTCGACGGTGACCACGTGCACCTGACGGCCGACGAGGTGCACGCGCTCGCGGTGGCCAAGCTGCCCGAGATCTCCCGTGCGACCGTCTACAACACGCTGGGCGAGCTCGTTACCCTCGGCGAGGTGCTCGAGGTCTCCACGGACCGCCGCGCCAAGCGGTACGACCCGAACGCCCACCGCCCCCACCAGCACCTGGTCTGCGCCCAGTGCGGCGCGATCCGCGACGTGCACCCGTCGGGCAACCCGCTGGCCGACCTTCCCGACGCGGAGCGTTTCGGCTTCGTCGTATCGGCGGTCGAGGTGACGTACCGCGGCGTCTGCCCGAACTGCGCGGCCGCCTGAGCACACGACGCGGAAGGGCCCGGACCCCTCGGGGGTCCGGGCCCTTCCGCGTTCGGCTTCTGTTCGCGCTCTTGGCGGACGGAAACGACTCAGGGCCCGGATCCATTGGATCCGGGCCCTGGGCCTTCAGTAGCGGGGACAGGATTTGAACCTGCGACCTCTGGGTTATGAGCCCAGCGAGCTACCGAGCTGCTCCACCCCGCGTCGGTAAACCCAACGTTACGTGAAGGCCCCCGGCAGATGCAAATCGGTTAACCGGCCAGACCCCGGTGCAGGAGAGCGGTCAGCGTCTCCACCACCTCGTCGTCGTCGAGCCCTGCCTCGCCGGTCATGGCGGCGTACCCCAGCATCGAGATCATCGCCCCGATCGCCGCGGCGACGAGCTCGGGGTCACCGGGCAGCTCACGGCCCTGTTCGCGCATGTACGCGAGGTGCTCGCGCAGCGGCTCGGTGTCCCCGAGGAGCCGCCCCCACACCTGCCCCGAGCCGGGCGGCTCGGCCATGGACTTCTGGAAGAGGGCCACCACGACCGGCAGATGATCGCGGAACACCCTCCAGGTGGCCGCTACATGCATGCGCAGCTGCGCACGGTCGGCGAGGTCGTGATCGCGGGGGTGGTCGTGGGCGCCGACCTCCACGTCCACCTGGGCCCCCATGTCCGCGAGCAGCGCGTCCAGCAGCTCGTCCTTGCCGGCGAAGTGCTCGTAGAACGACCCGGTGGACCGGCCGGCGGCCTTGGTGATGTCGGTGATCTTCGTCTGCGCGTAGCCGCGCTCCAGGAACAGCGCCCGCGCCGCCTCCTTGAGCGCCGCCTCCGTGCCGGCCGCCCGCTCCTTGCGCACTCCCACCGCGATCCCCGTTCCCACTTGACGCCGTCTTCTCGCGCTCATCATACTGAACCGAGTTTCACCGAATCGAAGTTCAGTGAATGTTGATTCAGCGAAAGAGGTAGGACATGCGCGTGTCAGTCATCGGGGGCGGGGTCGCCGGAGCGGCGAGCGCGATCGCCCTGCGCCGCGCGACCGGCGCGGAGGTCACGGTCCACGAGGCGTACGAGGACCCGGCGGGGCAGGTGGGCTCGTTCCTCAGCCTCGCCGTCAACGGGCTGCGCGGCCTGGACGCGCTGGGCTGCCTGCCCGAGGTGCAGGCCGCCGGATTCCCGGTCGCCCTGCAGCGGATGTGGTCCGCCTCGGGCAAGCTCCTCGGGGAGGTGCCCCGCGGCCGGCGCGCCTCGGACAGCCTGCACAGCACGACGTTGCTGCGCGGGCGGCTGGTCGAGGTCCTGCGGGCCGAGGCGGCCTTGGCCGGGGCGCGGATCGAGACCGGGCGGCGGGTGGACCCGGCGGACCTGGACGCCGACCTGGTGGTGGCGGCCGACGGCATCTGGTCGGCGACCCGTACGGCACTGGACCCGGCGGCGCCACAGGTGCGGTACGCGGGCCTCTACAGCGTGTCGGGGGTCTCCGAGGGCGTGCGCCTCACCCCGGGCACCTATCACTTCGTCTTCGGCCGCCGCGGGGCGTTCCTCTGCGTCCCGGCGGCCGACGGCACCGTGTGGTGGTCGGCCCAGGTGCCTTCGCCGGAGCCCCCGGACCCCGAGGAGGTCACGCAGGGCCTGCTGGCGGAGCTGTACGGCAAGGAGGAGCTGCCGCTGTCCCTGATCCGGGCCGCGACCCGCGTCGACCGCCCGATGCCGATGCACCGGCTGGCGGACGTGCCCGTCTGGCACGACGGGCGCACCGTGCTGATCGGTGACGCGGCCCACCCGGTGGGGGCCGGGCAGGGCGCGTCGATGGCGATCGAGGACGCCGTGGCCCTGGCGCGCTGCGTCTCTTCGGTACCGGGGGTGGCGGGCGCCCTGGCCGAGTACACCCGGGTGCGGCGCCCCCGCGTGGCGCGGATGACCCGGGCCGCGGCGACGAACCGCGACTCGAAGACCCCCGGCACGATGCAGCGCCGTGTCAACGACCTGCTGATGCCCCTGGCCTTCCGCCACGTCTACGCCCGCTCCACCTCCTGGCTCTACAGCTGAGAGCCGGGGGCGGACCCGGGCGGGGGCCTGAGGCCTGAAGCCTCAGGCCGAGAGTTCCTCGGCCAGGGCCTCGCGGAGCCGGGCCGCGCGCTGCGAGACCTCGGCCGGGCCCAGTTCCATGGCGCGTACGCACCACTTCTGGCCCTCCGCGAGGTCCCCGTGGCGGGCCGCCAGCAGTCCGAGGCGCAGGGCGGCACGGCCGTGGCCCGCCACCGCCGCGCGGGTCCACCACAGGGCGGCCTCCGGCTCGTTCCCCTCACGGGCCAGCAGCAGCCCGAGGTTGAAGGCCCCGTTGCGGGAACCGGCCTCGGCCGCCTCGCGGTACCAGCGCGCGGCGACCGCCAGGTCACCGCGGGCGGCGGCCAGCATGCCGACCCGCACCTGGGCCCGGCGGTGGCCCAGCTCCGCGGCCCGCTCGTACCACTCCTCGCTCTCGGTGCGCGGGGCTCCGCCCACGGGCTCGCCCAGGGCCACCGGCTCCGGCGGCGGGGCCAGCGACTCCAGCAGCGCGGCCAGCCTGAAGGCCGCCTCCGCGCTGCCGCCGCCGGCCGCGCAGCGCAGGTGTCGCTCGGCCGCCCGGTCCTCCCCGTCCCGTACCAGCGCGATCCCGACCTGCAGCGCCGCGTCGGTGTGGCCGGCCGACGCGGCCCGCTCGTACCACTTCAGCGCCGTCCGGTCCTCGTCCCGGCTGGCGAACAGGATCCCGAGGTTGAACGCGGCGTCGACGCTGCCCGCCTCGGCCGCCTTCGAGAACCACGGCTCGGCGCCCGCGGCGTCCCCGACCTGGAGCAGCATGATGGCCAGCGCATTGGCCGCCTCGCGGTGCCCGGCGTAGGCCGCGCGCCGGTACCACTGCTCGGCCTGCGCGGTCCGGTCCTGTGCGACGCACAGCAGAGCAAGGTTGTACGCCCCGTTTTGATCTCCGGCGTCCATGGCGGTCCGGTACCAGCGCTCCGCGGTCTGGGTCTCGCCGCGTGCGGCGTGCAGCGCGCCCAGCGCGTTGGCGGCGTTGCCGTCGCCGTCCTGCGCCGCCCGGTGCCACCACACGGCCGCGTTCTCCTCGTCGCCCGCGTCGCGCAGCAGGAAGCCGAGCGCGCACGCCGCCCGCGCCTCGCCCTGCTTGGCGGAGGTCAGGTACCAGCGCCCGGCCTCCTTGAGCTCGCCGCGCGCCTCCAGCAGGGCGCCCAGGTGCAGGGCGGCGCGCCGGTGCCCGCGCGCGGCGGCCTGCCGGTACCACTGCTCGGCCTCGGCGGGGTCGCCCTTGCGCAGGTGCCTCGCGAGCCGGTACGCGGCTTCGCGGTGCCCCTGTTCGGCGGCGGCGCGGAACCAGCGCTCGACGCCCTTGTCCCCGCGGTGTTCCAGCAGGTCGGCCAGCCCGTACGCGCCCAGCGCGTGGCCGGATTCGGCCGCCTGCCGCATCCAGTACTCGGCGGCGGGCTCGTCCCCGCGCTCGCGGAAGTAGCGGCCCAGGGCGTGGGCCGCGGGGGCGGATCCGGCGACGGCGGCGACCCGCCACCAGCCGGCGGCCTCCTCGGGGTAGCCCCGCTGGTGCAGCAGCACGCCGAGGTTGTTGGCGGCGGCGCGGTCCCCCTCGCCGGTGGCTCCGCGCAGGTACGGCTCGGCGCCGTCGAGGTCGCCGCGGCGCAGCAGCAGGGCGCCGAGCACGCTCATGGCACCGGGGTCGCCCTTGTCGGCGGCCACCCGGTGCCGAGCCTCCAGCTCGGCGTCGCTCGCCGCGTCGGTCTCAGCGAACATGTCCTCAGCGAAATCCGCATCGGTCAGTGCGGTCTGCGCGTCGACGACCGGAGACGCCCCCTCGGCCTCTGTGTCCGTCCCGGACTCCGCCCTCACAAACCGCCCTGTCTCCAGCAGAGTTGACCTGTCCCCCATAAATCCCATCGTCGCATCACCTGCTACCCGCGTACACCTGGTATGTCGCAGCCAGTGAGGTCACTACAGCGTTTTGTCGACATGCCCACAGTGGAGTAAGTCAAACACGCTCCACCGACAACTCACCCTCCCCGGCTACCGCGTGTCTGCCCCGGGCATGACGAAGGCCCGGATCCCATGGATCCGGGCCTTCATCTTCAGTAGCGGGGACAGGATTTGAACCTGCGACCTCTGGGTTATGAGCCCAGCGAGCTACCGAGCTGCTCCACCCCGCGTCGGTGAAACCACAGTATCACGACGCGGGGTGGAACCATTACCCATTGATCATTGGCCGGACGGCGCGGACGGCGCGGGCGTCGCGGTCTTCGCCTCGGCCTCGATCGCCCGCTTCAGCGCCGCCTTGATGTCCTCCTGGGCCTTGCCGAAGGCCGCCCAGTCGCCGGCCTGCCGGGCCTTCTCGGCCTCCTCGATCGCCTTCTGCGCGTCGCCGAGGGCCGCCTTGACCGTCGGGTCCTGGATGGTCGGCGGCGTGACGGTGCCGTCACCCGGCGGCTGGACCGGGGGCACCGGCGTGGTCGGGGCCTCGGCCCCGAAGACCACGTTCAGCGCCTTCTCCAGCGTGTCCTCGAAGGCCGTCTGGCCGCCGTAGGTCACGAGCACCTTGCGCAGCAGCGGGTACTTCAGGCCGGAGCTGCGGACGTAGACCGGCTCCACGTAGAGCATGCCGCCGTCGAGCGGCACCGCGAGCAGGTTGCCGTACTCGATCTCCGAGTCACCACCGCGCAGCAGGCGGATGGATTCGGCGATCTTCGGCTCGGACTGGAACTTGCTCTGCACCTGACCGGGGCCGTCCGGCGGCTTGCTGGTCGGCATCTTCAGAATGCGGATCTTGCCGTAGTCCGCAGTGCCCGGATCGGCATTGACCGCCATGAAGGCGCTCAGGTTGGGCCGCTCGTTCGGCGTGAACGTCGTGGTGAGCGAGAAGACCTGGTCCTTCTCCTTCTGCCCCGGCATCTTCATCGACAGGTAGTACGGCGGAACCGCCGTACCGGCCTTGGTCGTCGGGTCGTCCGGGACCGCCCACGCCTCACTGCCGCTGAGGAAGGTCTGCGGGTCGGTGACGTGGTACCGGGTCAGCAGCTCGCGCTGGACCTTGAAGAGGTCCTGCGGGTACCGCAGGTGGTCCATGAGCGGCTTGGCGATGTCGGCCTTGGGCTTGACCGTGCCCGGGAATGCCTTCATCCAGGTCTTCAGGACCGGGTCCTGGGTGTCCCACTGGTAGAGGTCGACCGAGCCGTCGTACGCGTCGACGGTCGCCTTCACCGAGTTGCGGATGTAGTTGACCTGGTTCTCCTGGGCCACCACCGCGCGCTGGCTGTTGGTCAGCGAGTCCGCGGTGCTCTGGCCCAGCGTGGTGCGCGAGGCGTACGGGTAGCCGTTGGTGGTCGTGTACGCGTCGACGATCCACTTGATCCGGCCGTCGATCACGGCGGGGTAGGGCGCGCCGTCGATGGTCAGCCACGGTGCGACGGCCTCGACGCGCTGCTTGGGCGTGCGGTTGTAGAGGATCCGCGAGCCGTCGCCGATGGCGCCCGAGTAGAGGATCTGCGGCTCGTTGAAGGTGAGCGCGTACGCGGCCCGGTTGACCGGGTTGTCCAGGTTGACTCCGGAGTCGCCCTTGTAGCTCGTCTCCTTCTCGCCCTTGTCGTCCGAGTAGTCGAGCTCCTTCTGCGGCCCGCCGACGATCGAGTACTGCTTCGTCTGCTCGCCGTAGTAGATGCGCTGCTCGAAGTCCGTGCCGAACATGCCCTTGGAGGGCAGGTCGGACTGGGTGAAGTCGGGAGCGCCCTCGGCACCGACGGTGGTGCCCTTGGCCGCGACCACGCCGTACCCGTGCGTGTACTTGAAGTGGTCGTTGATCCAGTTGTTCTTCGGGATGCCGCCGATGTTCAGCTCGCGCAGCCCGATGACCGTGTCCTGGCCGCTGTACCGGTCCACGGCGAGCGTGGACGGGAAGGCGTAGTAGCCCTTGACCTGCTGGAGCTGCTGGAACGCCGGCGAAACGATGTTGGGGTCGAGGATGCGGATGCTGGCCGTGCTGTCGGCCTGCGGCCGCAGCTTGCCCCGGTCCTCGGTCTGCGGGGAGCCCGGGTAGTCCGTGACCTCGGAGCCCGCGATGCCGTAGGCGTCGCGCGTGGCCTTGATGTTCTTCTGGACGTACGGGGATTCCTTGGCCTGCTCGTTCGGCTGGACCTGGAACTTCTGCACGATCGCCGGGTAGAGCCCGCCGATCAGGATCGCCGAGAGCACCATCAGGCCGAAGCCGATGACCGGCAGCTGCCAGGTGCGGCGCCACAGCGTCGCGAAGAACAGCACGGCGCAGATCGCGGCGATGGCGACGAGGATCGTCTTCGCCGGGAGGTAGGCGTTCGCGTCGACGTAGCGCAGGCCCGTCCAGTTGTCGGCCGCCTTGAAGTCGCTGGACTTCACGGCGAGGCCGTACCGGTCGAGCCAGTAGGCGACCGCCTTCAGCGTCACGAAGAGGCCGAGCAGCACCGACAGGTGCCCGGTCGCCGCGGCGGTCGCGCGGGCGCCCGGGCTGGTCACGCGCAGTCCGCCGTACAGGTAGTGCACGACGGCGGCGGCGATCACCGACAGGACGACGGCGGCGAAGCCGAAGCCGAGCAGGAAGCGGTACCAGGGCAGGTCGAAGGTGTAGAAGGACACGTCCATGTTGAACTGCGGGTCCTTCGTACCGAAGGTCACCCCGTTCACATACATGAGCCAGGTCTTCCACTGGCCGGCCGCCGACGCTCCCGCGATCAGGCCGACGAGCACGGCGATGCCCAGGAGCAGCCACTTCTTGTACGGGGCGATGCTCATCCGGTAACGGTCGAGGCTCTGCTGCTCCATCGACATCGCGCTGAGCGGCGGGCGCAGCCGGTGGGCCAGCCAGATGTTCAGCCCGACGGCACCGGCCATCAGCAGACCGAACACGGCGAAGAGGCCGATCTTGGTCCACAGCGTGGTGGTGAAGACGGTGGAGTACTTCACGGAGCGGAACCAGAGCCAGTCAGTCCAGAAGCCCGCGAACATGATGAAGAGCATGGCCAGGACGGCCAGCACGCCCAAGGTCATCAGGAGAGTTCGGGCCCGCCGGGAGGGGCGGCCGACTCTCATCCGTGGCCCGGAAGGGCCTCCGCCGCGGTCCGGCATCTGGAAAGCCAAGGTGCGCACCTCGAAAGTCGCTGAGTCTGGTAATGAACGGGCCCCCGATCGTAGAGCCCACTCATGCAACTTACTGAGGCTTCGGTCAGTTCCCGGTAATCGATGGAAAGGAGGCAGGATGTTGCCCATGTCCAACCTCTCACCTTCCCCCGGCACCCCCATGGCGGCCAGTCCGCTGACCCGTGCCTGCCTCGAGATCGACGAGTACGCGGCCGGCCTCGGCTGGGACAAGCCCGCGCGGCTCTTCGCGCTCGTCGACACCGCCCGGCTCAAGAAGCAGGAGCCTCGCCTCGCGGGCCAGCTCGGTCTCGACCAGGACGACGCCGGAAAGTCCTCCCTCACCCCGATCGAGCAGGACGAGGTCCCCAAGGGGACCCCGCTCGACAAGTTCCTGGGCACCATCGCCTGGCCCGACGCCGTCGTCGGCTGCGCGCTGACGGTGGAGCGTTTGATGCTGCCGCCGTCCGCGGAGGCCTCCGTGCCGGAGGGTCTGAACGACAAGCAGCTGTCCAAGTGGGTCGCCGCGCACCCGGAGCGTCAGGAGGTCCGCCTCACGGTGGCCGTGCTGCGCGACGGCTCGCGCGAGTCGGCCGTACGGCTGCGCGAGAAGGACTCCTCGACGGAGGTCCTCACCGGTGCGGGCCTGGTGCCCGGCCTGGCGGAGGCCCTGGCGGCGACCTTCTCCTAGGTCCGGCCGGACGCGGGTCCCGCCCGGACGCGGGCCCTGCCCGCCGGGGGGACGGAGCGGTCAGGGCCGGGTGCTGCACTGCGGCAGCCCGGCCGTGTCCCCCTTGCTGATCTTCTGCAGCGCCTTGGTGGCGTCGTCGATGGTGGCGACCTTCACCAGCGTCAGCCCGTCGGGCACGTTCGAGGCCGCGGAGGCGCAGTTCTCGGCGGGCGTCAGGAAGTACCGTGCGCCGGCCTGACGGGCCCCGATGGTCTTCATCTGGATGCCGCCGATGGGGCCGACCTTGCCCGCGTCGTCGATGGTGCCGGTTCCCGCGACGAACTTCCCGCCGGTCAGGTCCTCCGGGGTGAGCTTGTCGACGATGCCGAGGGCGAACATCAGACCGGCGCTCGGGCCGCCGACGTCGGCGAGCTTGATGTCGATCGTGAACGGGAAGGTGTGGTCGGTGCCGGCCCGGATGCCGACGATGGCGTGACCGTCGCCCTCCGCCTTGCCGGCGTTGATCGTCACCTTCGAGGAGCCCGTGGCCTCGTGGTTCGCCTTCGCCGCCTCGGCGGCCTCCTTGGCGGGCACGATGGTGAATTCCACCGGCTCGCCCGGCTTGTGCTTGGTGACGAGCTTGGCCACGTCCTCGGGGGCGGTGACGGCGGTGCCGTCCACCGCCTTGATCACGTCGCCGGCGTGCAGCCGGCCCTCGGCGGGGCTGTCCTTGACGACGGTGGAGACGATCACCCGGGCGGTGACCGGGATGCCGAGCTGCTTCAGGGCGGCCACCTTGGCGCTCTGCTGCGACTGGCTGAACTCCTCGGCGTTCTCCTGGGTGGATTCCGCTTCCGTCTTGCCGTTCGGGTAGAGGTTCTCGTGCGGGACGACGATGTTGTCGCCGGCCAGCCACCCGTACACCGCTTCCACCAGGCTCATGTCGTAGTCGGCGCCGGTGACGCGGACGGTCGTCATGTTGAGGTGGCCGCTGGTCGGGTACGTCTTGCGTCCCGAGATGTTGAGGACGGGCGCGCCGTGCGAGTCACCGAGCGTGTTCACGGTGGGGCCGGGGCTCATCTCGGAGTACGGGACCTTGATGAACACCCCTGCGCAGAGCAGCGCGAACAGCACCAGGGTGGAAGCGAGCATCGTCGCGGTGCGGCGTGGCATGGATCCGACAGTACGGGACGGCCCTGGCGGGTGGCCCTCGGGGCCGGTCCGTACGGGGTCCGTACGCGAAACTCTCAGCGGATTCTCAGCGACGGCGGCGCACCGGAACGGGACGGATGCGGAGCGTCAGACGGCGTCGGAGGCGGAGTGGGGGGTGTGCGCGGAATGGGCGTCCGCCTTCACCCTCACCTGATCGGCATTGGCCATGGCTTCACGGAAGCGCGCGTAACCCGCGAGCTCGGATATGTCGCCCTGCGTGCGGTCGCGTGCCGCCCAGCTGCCCCATATCGCCGCTCCGATCGCGGCGAACAGCGGAATCAGCAACCACGCCAAAGATGCCATGGGCCTGCCTCCCTACCCCGAAGTACGTTTCGTTGGTGGCTTCAACGCTCGTGCCCGTGGGGGGGTTACGCAAATCGAGGGCGTGTTGCGCGGCCGAACGGGTGCGAGGCTACCGCCTTCCGGGTGGCTCTCCGCGACCGGGGGTTCAGCAGGCTCCGACCCACTCCTCGGTGCCGTCGCTGAAGGTCTGGTGCTTCCAGATCGGGACCTCGTGCTTGAGGTCGTCGATCAGCATCCGGGCGGCCTCGAAGGCCTCGCCGCGGTGCGGGCAGGACACGGCGACGACGACGGCCAGGTCACCGACGGCCAGGTCACCGACGCGGTGCACGGCCGCGAGGGCGCGGACCGGGAACTTGGCCACGACGCGCTCGGCCACACGGCGCATCTCGGCCTCGGCGGTCGGGTGGCAGGAGTAGCCGAGCGAGTCGACGTCCGCGCCGCTGTCGTGGTTGCGCACCGTGCCGACGAAGAGCGTCGTACCGCCCGAAGCGTCGTCGCCGACGGCCTGGAAGACCTCGTCGATCGAGAGCGGGGTCCTGCGGATCTGGAGCAGCCGGATCGGGTCCGAAGCGGCCTGCTCACCGGGGTGGTCGAAGTGCGGTGCCATGTCTTCATCGTGCCCTAGCCGCTGACCCGGCGAAATAGCAGATTCGCCCGGTGCGGGCCCGCGGCCTTGGGAGCCTCCTACAGGGCGGGCCCGCACGGGCCCGCGGTCCGCCCCGGCCGGAGCCGCGTCCGCCCGGCCGGCGGGCGCCGCGGGTCCGCTCAGATCCCGCGCCGCTTGCGCGCCAGGCGGACGGCCGCGGCCGCGCCCAGCAGGGCGACCGTGGCGCCGGCCGCACCGGCGGCCGTGGCGGCGTCCCTGCGGCCCAGCCGGCGGCCCGCGACCGTGTGCCGGCCCGAGACCTCCCGGAGGAGCTCGGCGAGCACCTCCTCGTTGGTCCAGCGCGGCCGCCAGCCCGCCGCGTGCAGCCCGCTGACGCTGACCACCCACGGGTGCATCGTGTAGGCGAGGTCCCCGGCCGGGGACGGGGTCAGGCCGATCCGGTGCAGCCGGGCCGCCGCACCCAGGGCGACCGCCGAGGGGAGCTCCATGCGGCGGATGCCGCTCAGCTCCTCGACCTCCTCCTGCTCCAGCCACCCCTCGCAGCCCACGGCCAGCTCGCCCTCGACCTTCTCCAGGGCCGCGTACTCCAGGGCGCTGACCAGGTCGTCCACGTGGCAGAACTGCCAGGTGGGGCGGGATCCCGCCACCACGAGCAGCCGCGGGGACTCGAAGTACCGGGTCAGGGCGGTGTCGGTGCCGCCGACCAGGACGGCCGGGCGGATCACGGTGACGTTCAGTCCGGGGTGCGCGCGGGGGGCGCGCCGGCCGAGGCGCTCGATCTCCAGGAGGTCGCCGACACCGGTCGCCTCGGCGGTGGCCCGCAGCTCGGAGTCCTCGGACAGCGGGATGTCGTTGTCGGGCAGGGCCCCGTAGACCATCGCCGAGGTGCAGAGCACGACCCGGTGCACGCCGGCCGCGGCGGCGGCCGTCAGGACGGTCTGGGTCCCGCGCACGTTGTACGCCGTACGGGCGGCCGGGTCCGTCTCCAGGTCGAGGTCGAGGGCGAGGTGCACCACGACGTCGGCGCCGCGCAGCTTCTCGGCGATCGCGGGGTCCCGCACGTCGAGGATGTGCCACTGCGCGGCGGCGCAGTCCCCCCGCCGCTCGTCGATGGCGACGACCTGCTTGACCTCGTCGGAGGCGGCCAGGCGGCTCACCAGCGCGGCGCCGACGCCCGACGCGGCGCCGGTCACGGCGATCACGGGGCTGCGCCGGCGGATGTCCGACGGGTTTCGCGGCTGGCGAACGCCGGGGGCGCCGTCACCGTGGTCGGAGCTGTTTTCGTCGTCGGGCATCGCGCGAAACTGCGGATCTGGGGAACTCACCGGGCGTCTCCAGCGGTTGTCTTCAGTAGGGACGCGCCGTGACGCGTACCCACCAGGTGATGTCCATCCTGCCGCAGCCCAGGAGTCGGCGGAGCACCGAGCCCGGATGCGGCTGCGGTGTCTACGCTGGGTGGTGTTGTCGGACCATTGCCCGTCGGCTCCCGCCGGCGGCCCTACGAGCCGAGGAAACCCGTGAGCGACACCCCATTCGGATTCGGCCTTCCGCCGGAGGAGCCGGAGAACGGCGACGATGGCAATAAGAAGGGCAACCAGGGCGGTCAGGGCGGCCCGGCGAATCCCTTCGGGTTCCCCGGCATGGGTCTGCCGGGCGGCGCGGGCGCTCCCGGAGCGGACAACCCGTTCGCCGCGATGTTCGGTTCGATGAACCCGAACGACCTCGGCGCCGCCTTCCAGCAGCTCGGCCAGATGCTGAGCTACGAGGGCGGTCCCGTGAACTGGGACATGGCCAAGGACATCGCCCGCCAGACCGTCGCCCAGGGCACCTCGGACGGCGTGAAGGACACGAGCGTCGGCGTCGCCGAGAAGTCCGCCGTCGAGGAGGCCGTGCGCCTCGCCGACCACTGGCTGGACGGTGTCACCTCGCTGCCCTCGGGCGCGACCACGGCCGTGGCCTGGAGCCGCGCCGAGTGGGTCGAGGCGACCCTCCCGGTGTGGAAGGAGCTCGTGGACCCGGTCGCGGAGCGCGTCGGCGCGGCGATGGGCGGCGTGCTGCCCGAGGAGATGCAGGCCATGGCGGGCCCGCTGCTCGGCATGATGCGCTCGATGGGCGGCGCCATGTTCGGCCAGCAGATCGGCCAGGCCGTCGGCACCCTCGCGGGCGAGGTCGTCGGCTCGACGGACATCGGTCTGCCGCTGGGCCCGGCCGGGAAGGCCGCGCTGCTGCCGCTGAACATCGAGGGCTTCGGCAAGGACCTGGGCGTGCCCTCGGACGAGGTGCGGCTCTACCTGGCCCTGCGCGAGGCCGCCCACGCCCGGCTGTTCGCCCACGTGCCGTGGCTGCGCTCGCACCTGTTCGGCGCGGTCGAGGGCTACGCCCGCGGCATCAAGGTCGACACCTCGAAGCTGGAGGACGTGGTCGGCCAGCTGGACCCGTCCAACCCGGAGCAGCTGCAGGAAGCGCTCCAGGGCGGCATGTTCCAGCCGCAGGACACCCCGGAGCAGAAGGCAGCACTGGCCCGCCTGGAGACGGCGCTCGCGCTGGTCGAGGGCTGGGTCGACGCGGTGGTGCACGAGGCGGCCAAGCCCCGGCTGACCTCGGCGGACGCGATGCGCGAGACCATGCGGCGGCGGCGCGCCTCGGGCGGCCCGGCCGAGCAGACCTTCGCGACGCTGATCGGCCTGGAGCTGCGCCCGCGCCGGCTGCGGGACGCCTCGCGCCTGTGGGCCTCGCTCACGGACGCCCGTGGGGTGGACGGCCGCGACGGTCTGTGGGAGCACCCGGACATGCTTCCGACGGCCTCCGACCTGGACGACCCGGACGGCTTCGTGCACCGCGAGCAGCTGGACTTCTCCGAGATCGACAAGATGCTCGGCGAGGCCGCCGAGAAGCGCGAACAGGACGGCGACGAGAAGAAGTGAGCCTGCACGAAGACGCGGTTCTCGTACTGAAGGCGTACGAGGACCAGCCGGAGCTGCGCGATCTGTACCTGGAACACCTGGCGGCCCATCCGGACGGGGTCTACAAGCCGTGCGGGGCCGGGCACGTCACGGGCAGCGCGCTGGTGATCGACCCGGTGCGGCGGCGCGTCCTGCTGACCCTTCACAAGAAGCTCGGCATGTGGCTCCAGATGGGCGGCCACTGCGAGCCCGGTGACGCGACCCTCGCCGAGGTGGCGCTGCGCGAGGCCCGCGAGGAGTCGGGCATCGCCTCGGGACTGACCCTGCTCGACGGCGGCCCGGTGCGCCTGGACCGGCATCCGATCCCGGCGCCTTGCAACTGGCACCTGGACGTGCAGTACGCGGCGCTGGCCCCGGCCGGCGCCGAGGCGGAGATCAGCGAGGAGTCGCTGGACCTGCGCTGGTTCCCGTACGAGGAGGTGGCGGCGGTGGCCGACGACTCCGTCGTGCGGCTGCTGGAGGCGACCCTGGCCCGTCTCGGGGGCTGAGCGCGCGGACGCGGACACGGCGAAGGGGCGGCCCCGGACGGGACCGCCCCTTCGCCGCATTCGGGCCGGTCAGTTCCAGGCGTTGTTCTGGTTCTGTCCGTGGGAGCCCTGCTGGCCCATGCCGAACTGCGCGGCGACGCCCTGGCCGAGCTGGGCGTTCTGCGGTGGCAGCACCTCACTGGGCTGCACCAGCGCGAAGCCGGTGCCGAGGAAGCTCAGCTCCCAGCCCTCGCCGGTGTTGCCGCGCCGCCGCCACACTCCGCTGGAGTGCGTCTGGGCCTGCATCTGCACCCGCAGCGAGGTGGACCAGGCGACGATCGCGTCCGCGTCCACGTTGACGTACTTGTCGGGCGTGACGTGCATCATCAGCGGCTGCCCGGAGGTCATCAGCGCGACCTTGCCGCGGCCGGTGATGTTGAGCTGGTACTTGCCGGACCCGGAGATCCCGTACTGGCTGTCCACCGCGATGACCTCGGTGTGCAGGGTGGAGTCCAGGGCCAGCACGTAGCTGCTGTCGACCGTGAGGCCTTCCTGGTCCACGTCCACGACGTGCACGTACTGGGCGAGGTTGGCCAGGTAGACCGTGCCCTGCCCGGAACAGCGCATGAGGTCCAGGCCCTCGCCGGTGCGGCGGCGGGCGTTGCGCTGGCTGGTGGTCTGGTACTCGCCGTCGAAGTCGATGAGTCCCTGGTAGGCGACCATCGCGCCCTTGCGGGCGAGTACGTCGTCGGAGCCGGTCAGCGAGACCCGCAGCAACTGCGGGTTCTGGATGGCGTACCGCTCCTGCGACTGGGCTTCGGCGTGGGCGAAAAGTGCGCTCTGCATGATGTGTCCGCTCCCCCTCAGCCCCGGACCCGGAGCCGGTCGGTGCTGTCCTCGCTGGGCTGTACGACGACGATGCCCTGGCCTGAGAAGGCCATCTGGTAGGCCTCCCCGCTGCCCCGGCCGATCATCGACGAGGCCTTGAAGCTGCGCTTGCCCTTGACCTTGAGGTTCGGGGACCAGGCGACGAGCGCGTCGGGGTCGACGTACGTCTCGTCCTCACCGCGGCCGCAGTCGACCACGATCGGGGTGCCGCGGGAGGTCAGGGCGACCCACCCGGTGCCCGCGACCTCGACGTTGAACAGGCCTTGGCCGGCGAACTTGGCGAGACCCTTGACCCGCTCGACGCCCCACTGGAGGTGGGCGTCGAAGGCGAGCAGGTTGGTGCCGTTGACCGAGAGCGAGTCGTTGTTGAGGTTGATGACGACGACGTCCGCGCCGTAGTCGGCGAGGTAGAGCAGGCCGTCACCGGTGCACTTCATCAGCGGCGCGCCTTCGCCGGTGGCCCACTGCGAGGCCATCTGGCGGACGGCCGGCGGGTTGGGCTCGTACTGGACGAAGCCCTCGTAGGCGACCATCGAGCCGGTGCGGGCGAAGAGGTCCTGGCCGCTCTGCATGGCGACCTTGAGCATGGACCGGCCGTGGTTCTCCATGCGGGCCGTGACAGGGGTCGGGGCGTAGCCCGCGAGTTGCTGGTTCGTTGCGTTCATATCGGGCTCCCTCAGACCTCGTACGGCTGGACGACGATGAAGTTTCCGGGCGCGCCGCGGAACTGGAGGTTCACGGTCTCCCCGCTGTGGCCGGGATAGGCGTTGCGCCGCAGCCGGACCTGGCTGGACAGGATCACCTGCGCGGCCGAGGACCACGCGACGATGGCGTTGCTGTCCGCGAAGGTGGTCGGGGTGACGGGCAGGACCACCGGGACGCCGTGCGTCTTGATGATCACCGTGCCGGTGCCCTGGAACTGCATGGTGAACAGGGCGCCGCCCGGGATGCCGTGACCCTCGATACGGCGGATCTCGTGCTGGAGCGACTCGTCGAAGGCGAGCACGGCTTCGGCGGAGACGCAGATTCCGTCGCCCTGCAGCTCGACGGCGTGCAGGTGGGCGCCGTCCTCGGCGAGGAAGACCTGGCCGCGGCCGGTGCAGCGCATGAGCTGCATCTCCTGGCCGGTGGCGTTGCCGACGATGCGGCCGGCGAAGCCCGCGCCCTTGTAGCTGAAGTCCACCTTGCCCTGGTACAGCACCATGCTGCCCTGGCGGGCGAGGACGGCCTGGCCGCCCATCGCGAGGTCGACGCGCATGAGCTGCTGGTTCTGCGGGGTCCAGCGGCTGCCCGTGGGGGCTTCCTTGTAGGGCTGGAGCGCGGCGGCGAGTCCGGCGGCCGGGGCCGCGGCCTGCGGCGCGTAACCCCCGGGCTGCTGGCCCGGGAACTGACCGGGCGGCTGGCCGGGGACCTGGCCGTAGCCCGGCTGCTGCCCGTAGGGGGCCGGGGCGGGCGGCGGGACCTGGCCCGGGTACTGGCCCGGGACCTGTCCGGGGACCTGACCGTACGAGGGCTGCGGCGGCTGCGGCGGCTGGCCGTACGGCGCCGGGGCCGGCGGGGCGATCGGCGCGGCCATGGTGGGCGCGGCGTGCACCGGGGCCGGGGCGACGGGCTGCTGGTACTGCGGCTGCGCGGCGCCGGGTGCGGGCACGGGCGCGCCGAAGGAGGGCGCGGGGGCCGGGGCCTGCTGGGCCGGGGCGCCGAAGGACGGGGCCGGGGCGGCCGCCTGCGGCGGCGCTGCGAACCCGGGCGAGGCGGCGGCGGGGGCCTGCGGCTGCGCCTCCTCGGCGACCTCGCCGCCGAAGTTCCGCAGCAGTGCGTCGAGCCCGCCGTCGAAGCCCTGGCCGACGGCGGCGAAGCGCCACACGTCCTTCAGGTAGAAGTCGCCGAGCATCACGGCCCGCTCGGTGGTGAACTCCGCACCCGTGAAGGCGTACCGGACGACCTCTTCGCCGCCGGCCACGATCCGGATGTAGCCCGGTCCGATCTGCGACATCTGTCCGGCACCGTCGATGGTGGCGGTGAAGGACAGCTTGTGGATCGACGCCGGAATGCGGTCCAGCGTCACCCGGAAGGATTCGGTGTCACCTGACTGGGCACCGAGTTGCTGAATGGACTCTTCCGGTGACTTCGGCTGATTGAAGAAGACGAAGTAACGGTCGTCCGACAGCTGCTCATTGGCGTCGAGGCCGAAACAGCTGATGTCGAAGGAGAGTCCGGACCCGGCGATCTGTACGCCTACATACAGATCGGTGCCCGCCGTGAGATCACTGATCTTGGCCTTGTGGCCGCGTTGGAATTCCCTGGCCATACGTACGACCGTCCCCCATCCCGACTGTGAATGCGTGCGGCTCAGGCTAACGGCAACTGCCGACATCCGGCCAAGCCGGTACCGACCCGGTACAAAACACTCTGCGTGACGTGACGGGCGGCGATCACGCGTCCCGGGTCATTCCTCGCGGGCGGCGGGGACCTGCGGCAGCCGCTCGGCCGCGACCACGCCCTCCAGATAGCCGCGGGCCCGCTCGGTACGCGGGTACGCCTCCAGGAGCGCCCAGAATCGGGGTCCGTGGCCGGGTACGAGCAGGTGGGCCAGCTCGTGCAGGAGCACGTAGTCGACGACGTACTCGGGCATCCCCTGAAGGCGGTGCGAGAGCCGGATGCTGCCCTCGGCGGGGGTGCAGGAGCCCCAGCGGGTGTTCTGGTTGGTCACCCAGCGGACGGTGCGGGGGCATGCGCGGCCGTCGAAGTACTGCTCGGACAGCTGTGCGGCACGCTCGGTGAGTTCCGCGTCCCCGAAGGTGCGCCGGCTCTCCTGGGCGGCCAGTTTGTCGAGCATGACGCCCACCCAGCGCTGCTCCTCCGCCTCGGACATCCGGGCAGGGATGAGGACGACCGTACGGTCACCCTCGCGATAGGCGGATACGGTCCTGCGGCGGCGCGCGCTCCGGCGGACTTCGACGGCGCGCTGCGGTGGGTCGGCGGACACGCCACGACGGTACCCGGTTCCCCCTGCGGAAGTCCCGCCCGTCCGGGGGTCGAACACGAGGGATTCGCAGCCGATTTCCGGAACACCATTTCCCTTCATCTCATATGCCTAATACCTCGCACCTGTGGACAAATTCCTGCACGGATTCCGACGGGCGGGCAGTGTGGCGGAAGAGCGGGAATCGAGCGGCGCGTGTGCGCAAGGGACGCAAGGGATATCGAGGGGGACCGGACATGTATCCAAGGGTGAAGCCGGCGTTGGCGAGGGCGTGGCGGGATCTTCAGACGGTCCAGTTCGGGGTGACGCCCGCCCATGCGGTGGTGCTCGGCCCCGTGGACACGGCGACGGGCACGCTGATCGACCGGATCGACGGGACCCGGGGGATGGAGCTGTTGCGGGCGGAGGCCTCGGGGATGGGACTGCCCGACGGCCGGGCCGACGAGGTGGTCAGGACGCTGGCGGGAGCCGGTCTGCTCGACGACGCCACGGCGGGCGGGCCGCGGGCCCAGGCCCTGAGGGGACATCCGGAGACGGTGGAGCGGCTGGGGCCCGATCTGGGGTCGCTGTCCCTGGTCCACCGTGAGCCGGGCGGGGACCTCCGGGCGATCGCGGCCCGCCGGTCGATACGGGTCCGGGTGCGCGGGAGCGGCCGGGTCGGCGCCGTGATCGCCGCGGTCCTGGCGGGAGCCGGCGTGGGCCGGGTCGAAGTGCTCGACGGGGGCCGGGTGGAGCCGGCGGACGTGGCACCGGGCGGGCTGGACACCGGGAGCGTGGGCCGGCTGCGGGCCGAGTCCGCGGGCAGGCTGGTGCGCGAGTCGGCGCCGGGGCGCAGCCCGCGGGCCGGTGACGACGAGGGGGCGGATCCGGGGCTGGCCCTGGTCGTGGTCGCGCCCCGGGACGGGCTGCACGCCTGGGCACCCGATCCGGACACCGCAGCCGACTGGGTCGCCGCGGGCATCCCGCACCTGTACGCGGGGGTGTTGGAGGGGACGGGGCTGGTGGGTCCTCTGGTGCTGCCGGGCGCGACGGCCTGCGCGGGGTGCATGGAGCGCGACCGCGTGGAACGGGACCCTGCCTGGCCGAGGATGCTGGTGCAGTGGCGCTCGGCGCACCGCCGGCGCGCGAGCGCCGCTTGCGACCTGGGCCTGTCCACGGCGGTGGCCGGGCTCGCCGCGGCCCATGCGCTGTCCTTCCTCGACGGGAGGCTGCCCGCGTCCACCGCCTCCCGCTGGGAGGCCGCTCTGCCCACCCTCAACTGGGAATCCACCCCGGTCCGTCCGCATCTCGACTGTCCCTGTGGGGCGGGAAGAGCCGTGGACGAGGACGGGGAGGGGACCGGCCGGGAGCGCCATGACAGGATGCGTTGAGGCTGTCGGGTCGGCGGAGCCCTTCCTGAATTCCGCCGCTCGCGGCGCAGCTGTCTGGGACATGGAGGGGCGTATGTCTGATCTTCCCCGGAAGGCGGTCACCCGTACCGTCAAGCTGGCCGCGCTGCCGCTCGGCATCGCAGGCCGGGCCACGTGGGGGCTGGGCAAGCGGATCGGGGGCAAGTCCGCGGAGATCGTGGCGCGCGAGCTCCAGCAGCGCACCGCCGAGCAGTTGTTCCGCACGCTCGGGGAACTGAAGGGCGGTGCGATGAAATTCGGGCAGGCCCTGTCGGTCTTCGAATCGGCCCTGCCCGAGGAGGTCGCGGGGCCCTACCGGGCGGCGCTGACCAAGCTTCAGGAGGCGGCCCCGCCGCTGCCCGCGGCGACGGTGCACCAGGTGCTGACGGAGCGTCTCGGCGCCGACTGGCGGGACCTGTTCGAGGAGTTCGAGGACAAGCCGGCCGCGGCGGCCTCGATCGGGCAGGTGCACCGGGCGGTGTGGCACGACGGCCGGCAGGTGGCCGTCAAGGTCCAGTACCCGGGGGCCGGTGAGGCGCTGCTGTCGGATCTGAAGCAGCTGGGCCGGTTCGCCGGGCTGCTCGGGCCGCTGATCCCGGGCATGGAGATCAAGCCGCTCATCAAGGAGTTGCGCGACCGGGTCGCCGAGGAGCTCGACTACGAGCTGGAGGCCGAGGCCCAGAGGACGCATGCGGACGCCTTCGTGGACGACCCGGACGTGGTCGTGCCGGACGTCGTGCACCAGGGCGATCAGGTGCTGGTGACGGAGTGGATGGAGGGGACCCCGCTGTCGGAGGTGATAGCCGACGGCACCCAGGAGGAGCGGGACCGTGCCGGACAGCTGCTGGCCCGGTTCCTGTTCTCGGGTCCTGCGCGCACCGGTCTGCTGCACGCGGACCCGCATCCGGGCAACTTCAGGCTGATACCGGGTGCGGACGGCCGGCTGCGGCTGGGTGTCCTGGACTTCGGCACTGTCGACCGGCTGCCCGGGGGCTGGCCGAAGCCCATCGGCAGGTCGCTGCGGATGACGCTGGACGGTGACGCCGAGGGGGTCTACGGGCACCTGTGCGCCGAGGGGTTCGTGAAGGAGTCCATCGAGCTCGACCCCGACGCGGTGCTGGACTACCTGAAGCCGATCATCGAGCCCGCCGAGGCCGATGAGTTCACCTTCACCCGGCCGTGGCTGCGCGGACAGGCGGCACGGATCGCCGATCCCCGCTCCCCCGCGCACCAGTTGGGCCGGCAGATCAACCTGCCGCCCTCGTACCTGCTGATCCACCGCGTGACGCTGAGCACCATCGGGGTGCTGTGCCAGCTGGGCGCGACGGTGCGGCTGCGGGACGAACTGGATTCCTGGCTGCCGGGGTTCGCCTCCGCGGAGTGACCGCGCGGGCGCGTCACCACCAGGACGAATCGAGCCTGCCCTCGATCGCCCGGAGGTTGGCGCGCGCGCAGTCGACGCAGAAGTACTGTCTGGTCCCGTTCTCCACCG
Source organism: Streptomyces sp. NBC_00029 (assembly GCF_045160505.1). Taxonomy (NCBI): domain Bacteria; kingdom Bacillati; phylum Actinomycetota; class Actinomycetes; order Kitasatosporales; family Streptomycetaceae; genus Streptomyces; species Streptomyces sp. NBC_00029. Next base: position 5,859,847 of record NZ_CP108292.1, on the reverse strand, counting down.
AACAGGTCCAGGTGGGCGGGGTCTCGCCCGGGGCCTTGGCGCCACAGCCCGCGCAGACGACGGGCTGGGCCTCGGAGCCCGACGGGCCGGGGCGGGGAGTCGGCTGGTCCACCTCCAGACGATATCCCCGTACGGCGGGACAGCGCCGCGCAACGCACCGGGGGGACCGGTCCGTGCGGACCGGTCCCCCCGGGGATGCTGTTTCAGCTCTTACTGCATGACGGCCATGGCCAGCGCACGCCGGGCGCGCATGGAGACGCGCTCGGCTCGCCGCTGCATGCGGCGGGCGGCGACCAGGCGCACGGCGTGACGCTCGACGTCCACCTCACGCATGAGCTCGTCCATATGGGCACGAGCCAGGGCTTCTGGGATGAGTTGCATTTCGCGGGTCCTGTTCTGACGCGAGGTGATCGCGCCGGTGGTGATGAAGTCTGCGTGGGCGGCGCCGTGGGGCTGCTCGCTCGTGATGTGGGCGGTCATGAGGGCCTGCTTCAAGGGGTCGTGCGTCAGGGGGCGGTCGATGGTTCCGATGGCGGTCATGCCGAGACAACCGGGTTCTTGCGCGGACGGCCACGGGGACGCTTGCGGGCGACGACGACACCCTGGACGAAGAGCTCGCCACCCCAGACACCCCAGGGCTCGCGGCGCTCGGTCGCACCGGCGAGGCAGGCCTCGACCAGCGGGCAGGTGCGGCAGAGGGACTTGGCGTACTCGACGTCGGCCGGGGACTCGGCGAAGAAGACCTCGGGGTCGAAGGTGCGGCACGGGACGGGTACGCCGAGGTTCTCGATGGCGTCGTCGAGCGCGGTCAGCGCGGTGAGCGGGGTCAAGGTGTGGTCCTCCGGGACTGCGGGCGGGGAGATCAGTTGGGTCTGCGGTACGGACGGGGCGTGCGCTTCGAGTTGCACGGTGGTTTCTTCCTCGTCTTGTTCGGCTAGTCGTTCCGGCCGGTCGGCCGGGTTCGGCTGGGCTGTGCTCTCACACCGACTGGCTCGGCCAGTCCCGAGGCCCCTTCGCTCCGTCGCCCCCGGTCGGGGACAAACAGAAGGGCCGCGGATCCCGGGTGGGGTTCCGCGGCCCTGAAGGCGCCGGTCTGATCATGCGATCAGACTGGATCACTCCAGGGTTCGAGCCCGCGGAAGGCCCACATCAGGTGGTGCTGCTGCTTCGTCTGCTTCTTCAGGGATCCGGCACCGGCTGCGGCAGCGAATCCATAGGCGCCATGCGTCTGCGCTTCTGCTGCCAGTACTGCCACCGGTGCCTGGGTCGGTCGCTCATTGCGCTCACTGACCGGAAGGGTCGCCAGCAGGGCGGGGCGGTCGGCGGAAATCGCGGACACACCGGTACCCAGGAGGGAGACGGAACCGAGCAGGCAGGAAGCGTCGACCGAGCGATCGGTCATTTTGGTGAAGGTCATGAAGCTGGTCACTGGTCTCGCCTCCTCTCGGCGTCTCGGGGACTCGGCCCGAGGGCCTGTCCCATGCGTATTCGGATAAGTACAGCACGGATCCAGGGCTTCGGAGAAGCCACCGTTTCCGTTGCTAAGAACCTATGGGTCTTCGCTGGGCATGTGCAAACTATTTTTCCGACGAGTTTCTACGCGTCGTCAGGATGCCCGGACTCAACCTCCTGACCTGCGCAGATCGCCAGGACATCGGCTCCGTACCGGTCAAGCTTACGGCCGCCCACTCCGGAGATCATCGACAGCTCCCCCTCCTCGGAGGGCGCGGCCTCCGCGATCGCCATCAGCGTCTTGTCCGTGAAGACGCAGTACGCGGGCAGGCCTTGCTCCTTCGCCTGGCCCGCGCGCCAGTCCCGCAGGCGCTCGTAGAGGCCTTCGTCCATGTCTGACGGGCAGTCCTCACAGCGCATCAGCTTCAGCTCGCCGGCCTCGGTCAGGGTCCTGCCGCAGACCCGGCACAGCACCGGCCCGCGGCGGCCGCGCTTGCGGGCCCCTCGCTCGGCCGCGGAGGCCGCCGGGGCGCCCGGGGCCGCGGAGCCCGGCCGCAGGCCGTTCAGGAAGCGGCTGGGGCGTCTGGAGGCCCGGCCGCCGGGGGCGCGGGAGAGGGCCCAGGAGAGGGTCAGGTGCAGCCGCGCCCGGGTGACTCCGACGTAGAGCAGCCGCCGTTCCTCCTCGACCTGCTCGTCGGTCTTCGCATAGGTGATCGGCAGCATGCCGTCGGTGAGGCCGGCGAGGAACACGGCGTCCCACTCCAGGCCCTTCGCCGCGTGCAGCGACGCGAGGGTGACGCCCTGGACGGTCGGGGCGTGCTGGGCGGCCTTGCGCTCGTCCAGCTCGATCGTGAGGTCCGCCAGGGTGGCCCCCTGCCGGGTCCGGGCGAAGTCCTCGGCGAGCCGGACCAGCGCGGCCAGCGATTCCCACTGGTCGCGCACGGCGCCGGAACCGGCGGGCGGCTCGGTGCTCCAGCCGGTGGAGCTGAGCACCGCCCGGACCTGGGAGCCCAGCTCCACGACGTCCTCGAGCAGCGGGTCGTTCCCGCCGGAACGGGCGGCTCCGCGCAGCGCGAGGATCGCCTTCTGGACCTCCTGGCGCTCGAAGAACCGCTCGGCGCCGCGCAGCTGGTAGGGCACACCGGCGTCGGCGAGGGCCTGCTCGTAGACCTCGGACTGGGCGTTGATGCGGTAGAGGACGGCGATCTCGCCGGCCGGCACGCCCGCGGCGATCAGGTCCCGGATCCGGTGGGCGACGCCCTCGGCCTCGGCGGGCTCGTCCGCGTACTCCGCGTAGACGGGGTCGGGGCCGGTCTCGCGCTGCGAGATCAGCTCCAGCCGGTGCTCGGCGGCCCGCCCCTTGGCCTGGTTCAGGAGCCCGTTGGCCAGGTGGACCACCTGGGGGGTGGAGCGGTAGTCACGGACCAGCTTGACCACGGTGGCCTGCGGGTAGCGGGTGCGGAAGTTGAGCAGGTGGTCGGGGGTGGCACCGGTGAAGGAGTAGATGGTCTGGCTGGCGTCACCGACGACGCAGAGGCTGTCGCGCTCGCCGAGCCACAGGTCCAGCAGCCGCTGCTGGAGCGGGCTGACGTCCTGGTACTCGTCGACGACGAAGTGCTGGTACTGGCCGCGGATCTGCTCGGCGATGTCGTGGCGGTCCTGGAGGATGCCGACCGTCAGGAGCAGCACGTCCTCGAAGTCGATCATGCCGCGGTCGCGCTTGAGCTGTTCGTACGTCCCGTAGATCTGGGCGATCTCGGCCAGGTCCCGGGGGGCCTCGCGGCCCGATTTGAGGGCGGCCACCGGATAGTCGGCGGGCACGGTCTGGGTGACCTTCGCCCACTCGATCTCGCCCGTGACGTCGCGCAGCTCGTTGCGGTCGAGGCGGATGCGGCAGCGCGCGCCGGCCTCGGCGACGAACTGGATCTTGCGCTCCAGCAGCCGTGGCACGTCCCCGCCGACCGCCTTGGGCCAGAAGTACTGGAGCTGGCGCAGGGCGGCGGAGTGGAAGGTGCGGGCCTGGACCCCGCCCGCGCCCAGGGTGCGCAGGCGTCCGCGCATCTCGCCCGCGGCGCGGTTGGTGAAGGTGACCGCCAGCACGCTGGCCGGCATGAGCTGCCCGGAGCGGACGCCGTAGGCGATGCGGTGGGTGATCGCGCGGGTCTTGCCGGTACCGGCGCCCGCCAGCACGCACACCGGCCCGCGCAGGGTCGTCGCGACCTCGCGCTGCTCCGGGTCGAGGCCCAGGAGCACCGCGTCGGCCGAGTCTGCTGCGGCGGGGAACGATGAGGAGTGCGTTGCTGCTGTCACCCCGCCATGCTGCCAGGTCCCGTGGGTCGGGCGGGAAAGTTGTCCACAGGCGGCACGTATCCGTCGTATCAGTCGTATCGGTCACACCGGGTGCGCGGGGGACGCCGCAAGGGAATGGCCGCAGGGTGGCGTACGTTCGAGTACTCGGACCACCGAGCCCTCACGAAGGAGAGCGCAGCATGCAGGACACGGGCACCGTCACGATGTACAGCACGACCTGGTGCGGCTACTGCCGTCGGCTGAAGACCCAGCTGGACCGGGAAGGCATCGCGTACAACGAGATCAACATCGAGCTCGACCCGCAGTCCGCCGCGTTCGTGGAGAAGGCCAATGGCGGCAACCAGACGGTTCCCACCGTGCTGGTGAAGTCCGCCGCGGGCAGTGAGTCCGTCATGACGAACCCGAGCCTGGCCCAGGTCAAGCAGGCTCTCGCCGTCTGACCGGAGACACAGCGGAGGGCCCCCGCCGGTGCGGGGGCCCTCCGCTGTGTGACGCACGTGTGTGACGCATGTCCCGCGGAGCGGGACGTGACGAAGGTTACGCGGCCGCCTTCGGCAGCGGCTCGCCGTACCAGAGCTCGACCAGCCGGGCCGCGATGGAGATGCCCGACGGGGGCAGCACCTCGCCCGACACGAACGCCGCGCGCAGCTCCTCGCGGGAGAACCAGCGGGCCTCCTGGATCTCCTCGCCGTCCACGGTGATCTCCGAAGTGGTGGCGCGGGCCGTGAAGCCCAGCATCAGGCTGTACGGGAAGGGCCACGGCTGGCTGGCCACGTACTCGACCTCGCCGACCTTGACGCCCGCCTCCTCCCACACCTCGCGGATGACGGACTGCTCTATCGACTCGCCCGGCTCCACGAACCCGGCGAGGGTGGAGAAGCGGCCCTCCGGCCAGTGCACCTGGCGACCCAGCAGCGCCCGGTCCTGATCGTCCGTGACCAGCATGATCACGGCAGGGTCGGTGCGCGGGTAGTGCTCGGCGCCGCAGCCCGGGCAGCGGCGGATGTGCCCGGCGGCCGCGACCACCGTGCGCTCGCCGCAGCGCGAGCAGAAGCGGTGCATCCGCTGCCAGTTCTCCAGCGCCACCGCGTGGACCATCAGTCCGGCGTCGCGCGGCGACAGCAGCAGTCCGGCCTCGCGCAGGCCGGCCGGGCGGGCCGACTGGTCCATGCGGCCGGGCAGCGCGTCCTTCTGCAGCGCGAAGTACCGTACGCCGTCCTCGTCGGTGCCCAGGAAGTAGCGGTGGGTCTCGGTGACCGGGGCCTCGAAGGCCGGGGTCATCACGATGCCGGTACCGCCGTCGGGGGTGTCGTCGATCAGGACCTGGCCCCCGGAGACGACGAAGACGCGGGTCGTCGGGTGGCTCCAGGCCGCGGCGAGCCACGCCTCGTCGAGGCGGTGGTGCGCGGCGCGGTCGATCCCGCTGGGCGCGGCGAGCGAAAGAGGGCGCTCGGTGAGAGGGCGCTCGGTATGGGTGCTCACAGGTACTTCCAACTCCCCCGGTGGTGGGACAGGCAGGCTCGGTACGACAGGTGTGTGCGTCGGGTCAGGCGGTGGTGCGGTGGCTGTGGTGGGCGGCCAGGTCTCCCCAGAGGTAGGCGGTCGTCTCGACACCCTTGAGCAGCAGGTCCAGCTCGACCTTCTCGTTCGGCGAGTGCCAGCCGTCGGACGGCACCGAGATGCCGAGGAAGAGGACGGGCGCGCCGAGGACGTCCTGGAGGTCCGCCGCGGGGCCGGAGCCGCCCTCCCGCGTGAAGCGGATCTTCTGGCCGAAGGCGCGGCCCATGGCCCGCACGACCGACTGCAGGGCCGGGTGGTCCAGCGGGGTCAGGCACGGGCGGGTCGGTGCGCCGAAGGTGATGGAGTGCCGGATCCCGTCCGGGATCCCGGCCGCGACCCAGTCCCTGACGGCGGCCTCTACCTCGTACGGGTCCTGCCCGGACACCAGGCGGAACGACAGCTTCAGGTGGGCGGAGGCGGGCACGATGGTCTTGCCGCCGGGGCCCTGGTAGCCACCGCCGATGCCGTTGACCTCGGCGGTGGGGCGGGCCCAGACGCGCTCCAGGGTGGAGTACCCGGCCTCGCCCGCGGCCGCGTGGGACTTGGCGGTGCGCAGCCACTCGGACTCGTCGAAGGGCAGCTCGGCGATGAGCGCGCGCTCCGCGTCGGTCAGCTCGGCGATGTTGTCGTAGAAGCCGGGGATCGTGACCCGCCCGTCGGCGTCGTGCAGGGCCGCGACCAGGCGGGCGGCGGCGGTGGCCGGATTGGGCACGGCCCCGCCGAAGGCGCCGGAGTGGATGTCCTGGTCCGGGCCGTGGAGGTCGATCTCGCAGTCGGCGACGCCGCGCATGCCGGTGCAGACGGTGGGGGTGGTCTCGGACCACATGCCGGTGTCGGAGACGATCACGACGTCGGCGGCGAGCTCGGCGGCGCGGGCCTCGACGAGGGCGCGGAAGTTCGGGGAGCCGGACTCCTCCTCGCCCTCGACGATCAGCTTGAGGTGCACGGCGGGCGCGGCGGCGCCGGTGGCGGCCAGATGCGCCCGCACCCCGAGGGTGTGGAAGAACACCTGCCCCTTGTCGTCGGCGGCGCCGCGCCCGTACATGCGGCCGTCGCGGATCACCGGCTCGAACGGGTCGGTGTGCCAGCCGTCGGCGAGGGCGGCGGGCTGTACGTCGTGGTGCCCGTACACGAGGACGGTCGGGGCGTCCGGGTCCTCGCTGGGCCAGTGCGCGAAGACGGCGGGCGCGCCGGGGGTCTCCCACACCTCGGCGACCGGGAAGCCGGTCTCCTTGAGCTTGGCCGCGAGCCATTCGGCGCTGCGGCGTACATCGCCCGCGTGCTCGGGCTGCGCCGACACGGAGGGAATGCGCAGCCACTCGGCGAGGTCGTCGAGGAAGGCGGCGCGGTGCGTGTCGATGTACGTGCGGACGACGTTGTCCGGCGGGGTGTCGCTCATGCCCCGAGCCTAGCCGTCCGCCCGGTGGGCACCGTCCGGGGCCGTTTCGCCTTGGAGGATCCGCTCAAGGCGGGCGCGGTCGGGGAGGTTGCGGGGACGGATCACGCGGCCGCTGCGGACGTGCAGGAAGACGGCGGAGACGCGGTCGAGCGGGGTGCCGGTGGCCTCTGCCCAGGCCACGCGGTAGACGGCGAGCTGGAGCGGATCGGCCTCCGTGGTCCGGCCGGTCTTCCAGTCGACGATCTCGTACGAGCCGTCCGGGTCGCGGTAGACGGCGTCGATCCGGCCGCGGATCACCCGGCCGGCGAGGGTCAGCTGGACCGGGGCCTCCATGCGGTACGGGGGCCGGTCCGCGTACGGGCTGCGCTCGAAGGCGGCCTTGAGGGAGTCGAGGTCGGCCTCGTCGGCGATCTCCTGGTCGGAACCGGCGCCCGGGAGGTCGGCGACGGGGTCGAGGACGTCGAGGAACGGCAGCGGCAGTTCGTCGAAGCGGGACTCGACCCAGGCGTGGAACCGGGTGCCCTGGCGGGCGGCGGGCTGCGGGGGCCTCGGCATGGGGCGGGCGAGGTCGCGTACGAAGCCCTGCTCGTCGGCGGCGAGCCGCAGGAGCTGGCTGGCGGACAGGGCGGAGGGCAGCTCGACGTCACGGACGGCGGCTCGGGCTCGGCGGAGCTCGCCCTCGAGGGCGTCGAGGTCGCGGTCCCAGGAGGCGACGGCGCGGGCCTCTTCGGGTACGAGGTGCCTCCCGGCGGGGGGGCCGGGTACGGCCGCCGCAGCGGGGGCCCGGAGCTCGGCCTCCGGCCAGAGGTCGTCGTCCTGCGGGACGGCATGCCGACCGGCGGGTGCGCCCTGCCGCGCGTGCGGGGTCGATGCAGTCGCTCCGGCGGCGGACGGGGACGCTCCGGCCCAGAGGTCGTCGTCCGGCGCGGCGGTGGGGTGGGCGGAGGCGGATTCGTCCCCCACCCCGCCCCTTCCCGAAACCGGGGCGCTGCCCCGGACCCCGGGGACGGCCCGGCCTGCCGGCCCCGGCCGCCCGGAGGCCTGCGCGGCCTCGGCCGCCCAGAGGTCGTCCGAGGCCGGCCCCGGAGGTACCCAGGCGTCGCCGGACCGGCGGTCGTCGTCCTGCCTCCGGGCAGGGGCGAGGTCTCCCTCGGTGGCCCAGAGGTCGTCCGAGCCCTGAGGCGCCCAGGCGTCGCCGGACCGGTGGTCGTCGCCCCGGCCCCTGACGGGGGCGGCGTGGGCCTCGGCGGGCCGGACGTCGTCCGCGTCCGGCCCCGAGGGCGCCCAGGCTTCGCCGGACCGGCGGTCGTCGTCCTGGTCCCTGGCAGGGGCGGCGTCGGACGCGAGGTCGGGTTCCCAGGGGTCTTCGGCCGGCCACGGCTCTTCGCAGTCCGGGGGCCAGAGGTAGGACTCGTCCTCCTGCGGGGGCGGGGCCGCGAGGTAGGACTCCACCAGGGCGGCCGCCGCGCGGCGCAGGGTGAGGGACTGCGGGTCGAGCGGGAGGGGCCAGGAGTGGTCCTGGGTGGACTCCCCGGACAACGCCGGGTTCTCGGCGGTGGGATCGGGCTCGTCCGCCCAGGCCTCGATCTCGCCGAAACCGGCCGCGCAGTGCTCGTACAGGGCCTCCAGGAACGCCGAGGGCCCGCGGCGCTTCTTCTGGCTCGGGCCCCACCAGTGGCCGGAGGCCAGCAGCAGGGAGCGCGGCCGGGTGAAGGTCACATAGCCGAGGCGGAGCTCCTCCACCGCCTTGTGGTCCTTGAGCGCGGCCTTGAAGGCCTTCAGGCCGGCCGAGGTCCAGGCCGGGTCCCCGGGCAGGGTGGGGGCGTCGCCGCGCAGCGCGTACGGGAGGACCTTCGCGTACGAGGTCCAGGCCTCCGGCGGCTTCTCCTTCGGGAAGGCCCCCGCGCACAGGTCCGGGACCACCACCACGTCCCACTCCAGGCCCTTGGACTTGTGGGCGGTGAGCACCTTGACCGTGTTCTCGCCGCCGGGCAGGGCGTGGTCCAGGCCCTTCTCGTACTGGGCAGCCGTGCGCAGGAACGCCAGGAAGGCCAGCAGTGTGGCCTCGCCGTCCAGGGCGGCGAAACCGGCCGCGACGTCCATGAAGTTCGACAGCGTCTCGCGGCGGCGGGCCGCCAGCGCGTGCGGGGAGGCCGACAGCTCCACCTCCAGGCCGGTGGCGCCCAGCACCCGGTGCAGTACGTCCATCAGCGGGTCCGCGAGGGAACGCCGCAGGTCGCGCAGCTCCTGGGCGAGGTGCGCGAAGCGGACCCGGGCCTCCGCGGAGAAGGGCAGGTCGTCCGGGGCCTGGCCGGAGCCGTCGAGGAAGGTCTCCAGGGCGTCGGCCAGCGACACGATCTCGGCCGGGTCCACACCCTCCACGGCCGCCGCGAGCCGTTCGTCCGGGTCGGACTCGGCGGGCGACCGGCCCACGAGGAGCCGCGCCCGGCGGCCCAGCAGGGCCAGGTCGCGCGCGCCGATCCGCCAGCGCGGGCCGATCAGGAGCCGGACCAGGGAGGCGTTGGCTCCCGGGTCCTGGAGGACCTCGCAGACGGCGACGAGGTCAGCGACCTCGGGCAGGTGCAGCAGCCCGGAGAGGCCGACGACCTCCACCGGCACGTCCCGGTCCACCAGCACGGCCTGGATCTGCGCGAAATCCCCGGCGGAGCGGCACAGTACGGCGATCTCGCGCGGCTCGGTCCCGGTCCGGACCAGGTGGGCCACGGAGTCGGCGAGCCAGTCGAGCTCCTGCGCGTGCGTCTCCAGCAGGGCGCAGCGGACCTGCCCGGCGGCCTCCGCCCCCGGCGCCGGGCGCAGCGCCTCCACGCCCTCGTGCATGGCGCGCAGCGGGGCGGCGAGACCGTTGGCGAGGTCCAGCAGGCGGCCGCCGCTGCGCCGGTTCTCACTGAGGGAGAGCCGGGTGGCGGGGGTGCCGTCGGCGTGCGGGAAGTGCTCCGGGAAGTCGTCGAGGTTGGCGACGGAGGCCCCGCGCCAGCCGTAGATCGCCTGGCAGGGGTCGCCGACGGCGGTCACGGCATGGCCGGAGCCCGCGCCGAAGAGGCCGGACAGCAGCAGCCGCTGGGCGACGGAGGTGTCCTGGTACTCGTCGAGCAGGACCACCCGGAACTCCTCGCGCAGCAGCGCCCCCACCTCGGGCCGGGTGGTGGCGAGCTGTGCGGAGAGGGCTATCTGGTCGCTGAAGTCGAAGAGGTCGCGGGAGCGTTTGGCGGCGCGGTAGCGGACGACCAGTTCCAGCAGTTCGAGGCGGCCGCGCACGGCCTCCGGGACCTTGCGGAGGTCCTCGTTGGTGAGCTTGGTGCCGGCGAGCACGTCCAGCAGTCCGGTGTCGTGCAGGCGCAGGTGCTCGGGCTCGACGAGGTGCTCGGAGAGCTCTCCGTCGAGCGCGAGGAGGTCTCCGACGAGGTCGGGGACGGACTTGGTGAGCGAGGGGTAGGGGCCGGGGGCCTCGCGCAGCACCTTCGCGGCGAGCTGGAAGCGGGTGGCGTCGGCGAGCAGGCGGGAGCTGGGTTCCAGGCCGATGCGCAGGCCGTGGTCCTTCAGGAGCTGGCCGGCGAAGGCGTGGTAGGTGGAGATGCGGGGCTCGCCGCCGACGGCGTCGGCGTCGGCCGGGGAGGGGTCCGGATCGGTGATGCCGGCCCGTGCCAGGGCCTTGCGCACGCGCTCGGACAGTTCACCGGCGGCCTTGTTGGTGAAGGTCAGGCCGAGCACCTGCTCGGGGGCGACGGCGCCGGTGCCCACGAGCCAGACCACGCGGGCCGCCATGACGGTGGTCTTGCCCGAGCCCGCGCCGGCGACGACGACCTGCGGGGCGGGCGGGGCGGTGACGCAGGCCATCTGTTCGGGCGTGAAAGGGATCCCGAGGAGCTCCTTGAGCTGCTCGGGGTCGGAGAGGGCGGGCGGACGCGCGGGCACGTAAAAAGGCTAGCCGCCCCCACCGACAGCCCCGACCGCCCCGGCCACCGCAGCCGCGGTGGCCGCCCCTGCCCCGGGCTCACTCGACGGTCTGGCGGCCCTCCGGGCGGGCGCTGCACGAGCTGCGGAAGGAGCAGTGGTCGCAGTGGCGGCCGGCGGCGGGCGCGAACCGCTCGTCCAGCACCCGGCCCGCGGCAGTGGCCAGCAGGTCCCCGACCCACTCCCCGTCGAGCGGCTGCTGGGCCTGGACCTTGGGCACCGCCTCGCCGCCCTCGCGGATCGCGGCGCCCTGGCGGAGCTGGACGAGCTCGGCGCCGCCGGGCGGCGGGCGCACGCCGTCGAAGACCTCGTCGACGGCGCCCTCGCGGACGGCGAGCTGGTACACGGCGAGCTGGGGGTGGCGGGCGACCTCGTCCCGGGTCGGCGCGGACTTGCCGGTCTTGAAGTCGACGACGTACGCACGCCCCTGCGGGTCCGTCTCGACCCGGTCCATGGAGCCCCGGATGCGGACGGCGACGTCACCGGCCTCGAGTGTGACGTCGAACTCGTGCTCCGTGGCGACGGCCGCCCGGCCCCCGCGGTCGGTGGTGTGCCAGCGCAGGAAGCGCTCCAGGGCGGCGCGGGCGTTGTCCTTCTCCTGGCGGGACTTCCAGGGCGCGTCGAAGGCGAGGGCGTCCCACACCGAGTCGAGCCGTTCCATGAGGACGGCCAGATCGGCGGGGGTACGTCCGGAGGCGACCTCGTCGGCGAGGACGTGGACGACGTTGCCGAAGCCCTGGGCGGCCGTGGAGGGGGTGTCGGCCTTGACCTCGCGGCCGAGGAACCACTGGAGGGAGCAGGTGTTGGCGAGCTGCTCCAGGGCGCTGCCGGACAGGGCGACGGGCCGGTCCCGGTCGCGCAGCGGGACGCTGCTGCGGGTGGGCTCGTACAGGCCCCACCAGCGCTGCGGGTGCGCGGCGGGGACCAGGGGGCGGTCCTCGTCGTCGGTGAGCGCGGCGAGGCGGGCGAGGCGGCGGGCGGCCGCGTCGCGCAGGGCGGGCGAGGCGTCGGGGTCGACGGTGGTCGCGCGCAGCTCGGCGACGAGCGCGGCGACGGCGAGGGGGCGGCGGGGGCGGCCGGTGACGTCCCGCGGGGGGACGCCGAGCTCGGTGAGGAAGCGGGAGGGCTGGTCGCCGTCGTCGGCGGGGGCCTTGACGGCGGTGACGACGAGGCGGTCGCGGGCGCGGGTGGCGGCGACGTAGAAGAGCCGGCGCTCCTCGGCGAGCAGGGCGCCGGGGGTGAGGGGCTCGGCAAGACCGTCACGGCCGATGCGGTCGGCCTCCAGGAGGGAGCCGCGGCGGCGGAGGTCGGGCCACAGGCCCTCCTGGACGCCGGCGACGACGACGAGGGACCACTCCAGTCCCTTGGAGCGGTGGGCAGTCATCAGCCGGACGGCGTCGGAGCGGGTGGCACGGGCCGTCAACGTGTCGGCGGCGATGTCCTCCGCCTCCAGTTGTTCGAGGAAGTTGAGGGCGCCGCGGCCGCCGGTGCGCTCCTCGGCGCGGGCGGTGGTGTCGAAGAGGGCGCAGACGGCGTCGAGGTCGCGGTCGGCGTTGCGGCCGGCAGCGCCGCCGCGGCGGGCGCTGCGCTCCAGGCGCTGCGGCCAGGGGGTGCCGTCCCAGAGGACCCAGAGGGCCTCCTCGGCGGTGCCGCCGCCCTGGAGGAGCTCTCCGGCCTTGCGCAGGAGCAGGCCGAGGCGCTGCGCGCCGCGGGCGTAGGCAGGGTCGTGGGCGGTGAGCCGTTCCGGCTCGGCGAGGGCGCGGGCGAGCAGCACGTCGGAGGGCGCGGGCACCTTGATGCCCGCGGCGCGCTCCTCGTCGCGCAGGGCGCGGCCGAGCCGCCGCAGGTCGGCGGCGTCCATCCCACCGAGGGGGGAGGCGAGCAGGGTGAGGGCGGCCTCGACGGTGACGCCTCCGGCGGGGTCGGCCGTGCTCGCGAGGTCGGACCCCGGGCCCGCTTCGACGGCGTCGGGCTCGCCACCGGTGGGGTCCGCGTGGCTCGACCCCGGGCTCTCTGTGACGGCGTCGGGCTCGCCTCCGGCCGGGGATGTTTCCCGCCCACCCACCCCGACAGCGCGAGCGAGCTCGCCGGCCTGGTCGCCTCCGGCGGGGTCGCCGGCCGGCTCGGCGTCGGCAGAGCCGGGCTCGACCGCGTCGGGGTCGGTTCCCGAGGAGCCCGCGCCCGGCGCGGCCGCGGCGGCAGAGCCGGTGGGGGGCACGGGGCCCGTAGCCGGTTCGGCGGCGGTGGCTGCGGCGCGGAGGGCCGTCAGGAGGGGGGAGACCGCCGGTTCGTGGCGCAGCGGGGTGTCCGTGCCGTCCGTCTCGGCCGGGACTCCCGCCGAGATCAGGGCGCGGCGCATCGCCGGAAGGGTGCGGCCCCCGGCGCGGACCAGGACGGCCATGTCCTGCCACGGGACACCGTCCTCCAGGTGGGCCCGGCGCAGGATGTCGGCGATGTTGTCCAGCTCGGCGCCCGCCGTCGGGTACGTGAAGACCTCCACCCGCCCGCCGTCCCGCACCGGCGCGAGGTTGCGGTGAGCGCGGACCGCCTCGGCCGGCAGCCGCGGGACCGGCATCCGGGTGGTGAGGAGCCGGGTGGCGGCCAGCAGGGCCGCGCCGGAGCGGCGGCCGACGGTGAGGGCCTTGACCCGCGCGCCGGGGAAGGCCGACTCGAAGTCCAGGACGTTGTTGATGTCGGCGCCCCGGAAGGCGTAGATCGACTGGTCGGGGTCGCCGAAGGCGACCAGCGTGCCGCCCGGGCCGGTCAGCGCCCGCAGCAGCCGCAGCTGCGAGGCGTCCGTGTCCTGGTACTCGTCGATGAAGATCGCGTCGTACGCCGAGGCGAGGGACGGCGTGCGCTCGGCGAGGAGCACCGCCCGGTGCAGGAGCTCCGCGTAGTCCAGCGTGCCCTGCATGTCGAGGACGTCCAGGTACTCGGAGAGGAAGGCCGCCGCCGCCTTCCAGTCCGGGCGCCCTATGCGGTCGGCGAACGAGGAGAGGGCCTGCGGCCCGAGGCCCAGCTCGCGGGCGCGGGCGAGCACCGCCCGGACCTCGTCGGCGAACCCGCGCGTGGTCAGCGCGGCCCGCAGGTCGTCCGGCCAGCGGATGGAGCGGATCCGGCGCTGGCCCTCCAGGAGGGTGCGGACCATCACGTCCTGCTCGGGGCCGGACAGCAGCCGCAGCGGGTCGGCGAAGAGGTCGGTGTCCTGGTGGGCGCGGACCAGTCCGTAGCAGAAGGAGTGGAAGGTGGTGGCCTGCGGGGCGCGCGCTCCGCCGAGGCGCAGGGCGGCCCGGTCGCGCAGTTCCACCGCCGCCTTGCGACTGAAGGTGAGGATGAGGATCCGGGCGGGGTCGGTACCCGCTTCCACACGGGCGGTCACGGCCTCGACCAGCGTGGTCGTCTTCCCGGTGCCCGGCCCGGCGAGAACCAGGAGTGGTCCGCCGGTGTGGTCAACCACCGCCCGCTGCGCTGCGTCCAGCTCAGGGGGATCCACCCGTTCCGGCCCGGTGCGCACGAGGCGGTACGCGTCGGGGGTCCGCGTACGCCGCCGTTCGGTGCGGTCGGAGGAAGAGGTGATCACGTGGGGTGCCGGTCCTGGTGGGTCTGCGGGGTGGGGCGGTGCTGCCGTGACGGCTCGGGCGCGAGCCGGCGCGGAAGCCGAAGAGGCAACGCTACGGCAACCGGCCGACGCCGCGCAGTCCCCCCGGGTAGCCCGGACGGGCGTTCGGACCGTCGCCCGATCGCCCGCCCCGGCCCCGCATGGCCGAAGCTGTCAGGTGTGAGCCTCGTCGCGCATGCCGTCCTGTCCGCCATCCTGTCCGGGGGACCCGTCCCAGCGCGCCCGGCGCATGTCCAGGCGCGGCTCGCCGCCCGCCGTCAGGCGCAGCGGGGTGGCCTCGGTCCGGTAGTGCTCCAGGGCGCGCACCTCGTGGCCGGGCAGGGGCAGGCCGTCCGCCCGCACCACGCGCCACCAGGGCACGGCTCCCCCGTACAGGGCCATGACACGCCCGACCTGACGGGGTCCCGCCTCGCCCAGCCACTCGGCGACGTCCCCGTACGTCATCACCCGGCCGGGCGGAATACGCTCGGCCACCTCCAGCACGCGCTCCGCGTACGCGGGCAGCTCCTCACTCATTCGGCACATGGTGCAGCACATCGTCGGCGCTCGGGCGGAAGTCTCGCTTCCGCACCGGCGCGCACCCTGATGCCCCGCTGGCGTGTCGGTCCGTGCCACCATCTTCCGGGCGGTGACTGGTGATACGTGATCAAGAAGAGACGGAAGTGACGACGAAGGAGCAGGGTGTGAGCCCTCCGGACGGCGCGGCGACCGACGACGGCGCACGCCCTGACGACGGCCACGCCTCCCACCGCGAACCCGTCCCGGAGCCCCGTCCGGAGCCCCCGCGCCCCGACGGCCGAGGTGTCCGCGGCGACCGGGACGACCTGAGCGACCGGAGCGACCAGGACGACCGGGACGACCTGAGCGACCGGGACGACCGGGCCGGCGATGCCCTGGACGCCCGCGGCGCCGAGGTCTCGCACGGCCACGCCTCCTCGCCCGCCGACCGGGTCGAGGTCGACGAACCGCTGCTCGCCGCCCGCGTGCACCGGCCGTCCGACCTCGTACGCCTGCTCGTCGGCATCCTCGGCATCGCCGTCCTCCTCGCCATCGCCGCCTTCGCCCACGGCACCACGGTCGGCCTGGAGGAGGACATCAGCAAGGGCACCGGCCAGGCGCCCGCCCTGCTGATCAAGGTCGCCGCGCTGGTGTCCAGCATCGCGGTGCTGCTGCTGCCCGTCGCCTTCGCCATCGAGCGGCTGATCAAACGCGACGGCCTGCGCATCGCCGACGGCGTGCTCGCCGCCGTCCTCGCCCACGGTGTCACCCTCGCCACCGACCTGTGGGTCTCGCAGGCCGCCCCCGACACCATCCAGGACGCCCTCACCCGCCCCGCGGGCGGCGGGACCCTCACCGACCCGGTCCACGGCTACCTCGCGCCCGTCATCGCGTACATGACCGCGGTCGGCATGACCCGCAGACCCCACTGGCGCGTCGCGCTGTGGGTGGTCCTGCTGCTCAACGCCCTGGCCATGCTGGTCAACGGGTACACCACACCCTTCTCGATCGTCCTGACCGTGCTGATCGGCTGGAGCGTCGCCTACGGCACCCTCTACGCCGTCGGCTCGCCCAACGTGCGCCCCACCGGGCAGCACCTCCTCGCCGGACTGCGCCGGGTCGGCTTCCAGCCGGTCAGCGCGATGCGCGCCGAGATGCCGGAGGGCCCCGAGCCGTCCGAGGCCAACGACCGGGGGCGCCGCTACCACGTGACCCTCGAGGACGGGCCGCCGCTCGACGTCACGATCGTCGACCGCGAGCAGCAGGCTCACGGCTTCTTCTACCGGGTCTGGCGCCGGCTCACCCTGCGCGGCATCACCACCGGGCGCAGCCTGCAGTCGCTGCGCCAGGCGCTGGAGCAGGAGGCGCTCCTCGCCTACGCGGCCATCGCGGCCGGGGCGAACGCACCGAAGCTGATCGCCACGTCCGAGCTCGGTCCGGACGCGGTGATGCTCGTCTACGAGCACCTGGATGTCCGGGCCCTCGACGCGCTCTCCGACGAGGAGATCACCGACGAACTGATCCACACCACGTGGAAGCAGGTACGGGCCCTCCAGTCGCGGCGGATCGCGCACCGGCGGCTGACCGGTGACGCCCTGGTGGTGGATCGTTCCGGCAACGTCATCCTCACCGACCTGCGCGGCGGCGAGATCGCCGCGGGCGACCTCGTGCTCCGGATGGACATCGCACAGCTGCTGACCACGGTCGGCCTGCGGGTCGGCGCGGAGCGCGCGGTGGCCTCGGCCGTGTCGGTGCTCGGCCCGGATGCGGTGGCGGACTGCCTGCCGCTGCTCCAGCCGATCGCGCTGAGCCGTTCCACCCGGGCGACGCTGCGCAAGCTGGCCCGGGAGCGGGCCGAGCGGCAGCGGGAGGCCGTACTGGAGTCCTCGCGCGCGGCGAAGGCGGCGCGCGAGGCGGAATCCGCCCACTCCGCCACTCCTGTCTCCGCCTCGGCCGCCGCGGACCGCAAGGCCGAGAAGAAGGCCCTGGAGGACGCGCTGGACGGCGCGCGCGAGGAGGATCTGCTGACCCAGATCCGCCACCAGGTGCTGCTGATCCGCCCGCAGGCGCCGGTGGAGCCGGCCCGGCTGGAGCGGATCCGGCCGCGCACGCTGGTCTCGTTCATCGCGGGCGCGTTCGGTGCGTACTTCCTGCTCACGCAGCTCGCCCACGTGGACTTCGCGACGATCATCGGCGAGGCGCAGTGGGGCTGGGTCGGGGCGGCCCTCGCCTTCTCGGCGCTGACGTACTTCGCGGCGGCGATGAGCCTGCTGGGCTTCGTGCCGGAGCGGGTGCCGTTCCTGCGGACGGTGGTCGCGCAGGTGGCCGGGTCGTTCGTGAAGCTGGTGGCTCCGGCGGCCGTCGGCGGTGTCGCGCTGAACACGCGGTTCCTGCAGCGGGCGGGTGTCCGGCCGGGGCTGGCGGTCGCGAGCGTGGGCGCCTCCCAGCTGTTCGGGCTGGCCAGCCACATCGTGCTGCTGCTGTCGTTCGGTTATCTGACCGGGACCGAGAAGACCCCGGAGATGACCCCGTCCCGGGCCGTCATCGCGGGTCTGCTGACGGTGGCCGTGCTGGTGCTGGTGGTGACGGCGGTCCCGTTCATGCGGAAGTTCGTGGTGACACGGGTACGGGCACTGTTCGCCGGTGTGGTGCCGCGCATGCTGGACGTGCTGCAGCGGCCGAAGAAGCTGGTGACGGGCATCGGCGGCATGCTGCTGCTGACGGGTTGCTTCGTGATGTGCCTGGACGCGTCGATCCGCGCGTTCGGGGGCGGCGAGGCCATCAGCTACGCGAGCATCGCGGTGGTGTTCCTGGCGGGCAACGCGCTGGGGTCGGCGGCGCCGACACCGGGCGGTATGGGCGCGGTGGAGACCACGCTCACCCTCGGGCTGATCGCGGCGGGCCTGGAGAAGGAGGTCGCGATCTCGGCGGTGCTGCTGTTCCGCCTGATGACCTTCTGGCTGCCGGTGCTGCCGGGGTGGATCTCGTTCAACTTCCTGACCCGCAAGGAAGCCATCTAGGGGGTCGGGCGAGGGCCCCGCCGGCCGCGGCCCCCCGTTCGGGTCAGCGCGCGGGCGGGGTCGGCACGGGGCCCACAGGATGGGGACATGCCGACACACGCCTGGCGGGTCACCGCCGCCGCCACGCTCGCAGCCGGGCTGCTCGCCACGGCCGCCTGCTCCGACGACGGCGACGGGAAGAAGACGACGGCCGACGGCACACCGGAGGTCAAGCCTCTCAAGTGGGGTGACTGCGACGCCCCGACCGCCGCCCAGGGCGGTGGTCCGGCCCCGCCGAAGGACTGGCAGTGCGCCACCCTCGACGTCCCGCTCGACTACGCGAAGCCCGAGGGCGGGACGGTCCCGATCTCCCTGATCCGGGCCGAGGCGCGCGACCGGAAGAACCGGCTGGGCTCGCTGGTCTTCAACTTCGGCGGCCCCGGCGGGTCCGGGATCAGTACGCTGCCCGGCGCCGCCAAGGAGTACGAGGCCCTGCGCGCCCGGTACGACCTGGTCAGCTTCGACCCCCGCGGGGTGGGCGGCAGCGATCCCGTCCTGTGCGAGAGCGACAAGGAGCTGGACGCCTACCACAGCGAGGACTCCTCCCCCGAGACCCCGGAGGAGGAGAAGGCCTTCGTCGACAACATCAGGAAGTACCAGGAGGCCTGCGAGAAGAACTCCGGCAAGCTCCTCCCCCACGTCGGCACCGAGAACGCCGCCCGCGACCTGGACCGCATCCGCCAGGCGCTCGGCGACGAGAAGCTGAACTACTTCGGCATCTCCTACGGCACCGAACTGGGCGGGGTCTACGCCCACCTCTTCCCGAAGAACGTCGGCCGGGCCGTCTTCGACGCCGTCGTGGACCCGACCAAGACCGCCGAGCAGAGTGCGCTGGGCCAGGCCAAGGGCTTCCAGCTCGCGCTCGGCAACTTCGCCCAGGACTGCGTGGACCGCGGTGACGAGTGCCGGCTCCAGGGCAGCACGCCCAAGGAGATCGAGGACAGCATCATCGAGCTGCAGAAGTCGCTGGCCGCCAAGCCCATTCCGGGCACCGGCAACCGGATGCTCACCGAGAACCAGGCGACCAACGGCATCGCGCAGGCCCTGTACTCCCAGGAGCTGTGGCCGTTGCTGGAGCAGGGCATCGACGAGGCGCAGGGCGGTCAGGGCCAGCTGCTGATGGCCCTCTCGGACGCGCTCAACGGGCGTGACCAGCAAGGGCGTTACAGCAACATCGGCGCGGCCAACACGGCCATCAACTGCGTGGACGACAAGGAGCGCTACACCCTGGAGGAGACCAAGGCCAAGCTGGCGACCTTCCGGGCCGCCTCACCGGTCTTCGGGGACCTCCTGGGCTGGGCCATGATGTCCTGCACCGGCTGGCCGGTCGCCGGCACCTGGGAGACGCCCGACGTCTCCGCACCGGGCTCCGACCCGATCCTGGTGATCGGCAACAC
Organism: Streptomyces sp. NBC_00029; assembly: GCF_045160505.1. Classification (NCBI taxonomy): domain Bacteria; kingdom Bacillati; phylum Actinomycetota; class Actinomycetes; order Kitasatosporales; family Streptomycetaceae; genus Streptomyces; species Streptomyces sp. NBC_00029. The sequence goes on along the minus strand of NZ_CP108292.1, from coordinate 5,840,581 downwards.
CGGTGACCCGGCCACCCCGTACGAGGGTGCGCGCAAGATGGTGGAGCGGCTCGGCCCGGGCGTGGGCGTGGAACTGACCTACAAGGGCGAGGGGCACGGCGCCTACAACAGCGGTGACCCGTGCGTGCAGACGGCCGTGAACACCTATCTGCTGGACGGGAAGACGCCGGCCGAGGGCACCGTCTGCACCGCGGTCGCGGACCCGACGGCGCCGCCCGGGACACAGCAGCCGCCGCAGCCGCCGCCGGCCGCCTGACCCGCAGGACGCCGAAGGGGCCGTACCCCACGCGCGTGGGGTACGGCCCCTTCGGACCACTGCTGCCGGGGCCGCCTAGTAGACCGGCTTCTCGGGCTCGATCTGGTGGACCCAGCCGATCACGCCGCCGCCGACGTGCACCGCGTCCGCGAAGCCCGCGGACTTCAGCACCGCGAGGACTTCCGCACTACGGACACCCGTCTTGCAATGCAGGACGATGCGCTTGTCCTGCGGCAGGTCCTGGAGGGCGGTGCCCATCAGGAACTCGCCCTTGGGGATCAGCTTCGCGCCGGGGATCGAGACGATCTCGTACTCGTTGATCTCGCGGACGTCGATGATCTCGATGGGCTCGTCGGTGTCGATCCACTCCTTGAGCTGCTTGGGAGTGATCGTCGAACCGGCGGCCGCCTCCTGGGCCTCCTCCGACACGACGCCGCAGAAGGCCTCGTAGTCGATGAGCTCGGTGACGGTCGCGTTGGGACCGCACACCGCGCAGTCGGGGTCCTTGCGGACCTTGACCTGGCGGTACTGCATCTCCAGGGCGTCGTAGATCATCAGACGGCCGACCAGCGGCTCGCCGACACCCGTGAGGACCTTGATGGCCTCGGTGACCTGGATGGACCCGATGGACGCGCAGAGCACGCCCAGCACGCCGCCCTCGGCGCAGCTCGGGACCATGCCCGGCGGGGGCGGCTCGGGGTAGAGGCAGCGGTAGCACGGGCCGTGCTCGGACCAGAAGACCGAGGCCTGGCCGTCGAAGCGGTAGATCGAGCCCCACACGTACGGCTTGTTCAGCAGCACGCAGGCGTCGTTGACGAGGTAGCGCGTGGCGAAGTTGTCCGTGCCGTCGACGATGAGGTCGTACTGGCTGAAGATCTCCATCACGTTCTCGGCCTCGAGCCGCTCTTCGTGAAGGACCACGTTCACGTACGGGTTGATGCCCAGCACGCTGTCGCGGGCCGACTCGGCCTTGGAACGGCCGATGTCCGCCTGGCTGTGGATGATCTGGCGCTGCAGGTTCGACTCGTCGACCTCGTCGAACTCCACGATGCCCAGCGTGCCGACACCGGCCGCGGCGAGGTACATGAGGGCGGGCGAGCCGAGACCGCCGGCACCCACGGCCAGCACCTTGGCGTTCTTCAGGCGCTTCTGGCCGTCCATCCCGACATCCGGGATGATCAGGTGCCGCGAATACCGACGGACCTCGTCAACGGTGAGCTCAGCTGCTGGCTCGACCAGCGGTGGCAGCGACACGGGCACTCCGGAGGTGGGAGCATCCCCGCAGGTGCAGGGAGCAAACTGATGGTTGTTCTCCCAGTAACACTGCCACGGCCGTCTTCATTCCAAGACACCTGTCCCGATCCTTGAGACAATTTCGTCCCAGTACGCGGGCATGGACGCCCACGGGTCGCTGCCGCGCACCCCGGGCCGGTCCGTGAACCAGATCGTGCCCGCTCCCTGCCAGCGGGCGATCCGCATCGCCTCCTCCAGGTGCGTGCGCGGCACCCCGTGGACGAGGTGGCAGAACCGCTCCGCCGGATGGTCCGCCGTCCACTCCGCCACCTGCGACCAGCGGTAGTCGGCCCAGGCCCCGGAGAAGGTGACCAGCTGGTCGGCGGTCTCCGCATAGCCCTCGTACGGGTGCGTGCCGTGCCCGAGCACGATCCGCAGGTCCTCGCCGAGGCTCCGCAGGGTGTCCACGACCCGGCTCACCGAGGCCAGTTCGGCCTTGCTCGCCGGGGCCCCGGCGAGATAGAAGCCGCCGACGCCGTACCAGTCGCGGAAGCGGTGGGCGTCGGAGATCAGCTCCCCGAAGGACCTCGATCCGTCTCGCATCGCGAGATGCCCGAGGATCATGCCGCCCGCCCGGCGCAGCTTCGCGGCCGCCTCCGTGCAGTGCGGGTCGGGCCGCCCTCCCGGGCCGTCCTTGACGTTGAGCACGGCCCAGTGCAGCGGGGTGCCGGGGCGGGTCAGCTCGGCCCACTCGACGGGGGCGAGCAGCGGGTGCCCGTAGCCGGGGATGCCGAGGCCGAGACGGCCGGCCTCGGTCGCGGCGGCGGTCAGGGCACCCGGAGGGGTCGTCAGATACGGCACGCCGCCTCCATCCAGATGTCCGCGAGGGACTCCTCCAGGTTGATCCGGGGCCGCCAGCCGAGCCGGTCCCGGGCGGTACGGACGTCCGCCTGCTGCCAGGCCCCGCAGCCGTCCGGGTAGGGGTACGGCTGGGGCGCCGCGGCGGCCATCTGCTCCGCGGTGGCCTCGGAGCGGGGGGAGCCGATGGTGGCGAGTCCGGCCGGGCGGCCGGGGTGTCCGTGGGCCTGCTGGGGTCCGCCGTGCGGGACGTCCAGCTCGTGCAGGGCGCCTCCGTACCCTGCGACCCGGGCGAGGACCGCGGCCGCGTCGCGCAGCCGGACGGCACGGCCGGTGCCGATGTTGACCACGCCCTGGGCGGCGGACAGGGAGGCGGCGTGCACGGCCCGCGCCACGTCCCGTACGTCCACGAAGTCGCGCTGCACGCCGAGCCCGCTGAGCTTCAGCTCGCCGTCGCCCGCCTGCATCGCGCGGCGCATGGCCTCGGCGAGCCGGCCGAGCGGGGATCCGGCGGGGGTGCCGGGGCCGACGGGCGAGAAGATCCGCAGGACGACGGCGTCCAGTCCGGAGCCGAGGACCAGTTCGGTGGCGGCGAGCTTGCTCACCCCGTACGGCCCACCCGGTCTCGGCACGGCGTCCTCGGCCGTGGACGATCCGGGCTGGCTGGGCCCGTATTCGGCGGCGCAGCCAAGCTGCACCAGCCGGGCCCCGCAGCCGCTGCGGCGCAGCGATTCGCAGATCGTCGCGACGGCGACGGTGTTGTGCCGGGTCAGTTCACGGGCCCCGCCCCGGGTGGCTCCGGCGCAGTTGATGACGACGCCGGGGTGGACTGCGTCGAGGAAGCGGGTGAGCGCCCCGGGGCTGCCGGTGGCGAGGTCGAAGCGGACGTCGGCGTCGTCGCCGCGGCCGAGCGCGGTGAGCTGGACGGCGGGGTCGGCGAGCAGCCGGTCGGCGACGTAGCGGCCGAGGTATCCGTTGGCTCCGATCAGCAGCACCCTCATCGCGTGACCCCTTGGTTGGTTGGCTGGCCGGTCATGTCTGTTTCTCCTTGCGGACGGGTGGACGGACGGGTGGGGCGGGGTACGGGTAAAGCGCCTCGGCGTCGGCTCCGAAGGTCTGGGGACGTCCCGGGGACGTCAGGGCCTCGCATGCGCGGATGCGCGGGACAGGGCGAGGACGGCGTGTACGAGGAGTCCGGCCGCGGCGGCGAGGGCCGCCTCCGGGACGGGCACCAGGGCGAGGGCGAGGGCGGCGCCGAGCGGTGCGCGGTGCGCGCCGTGCCGCAGCAGGAGCCGGGTCAGGAACAGCAGCAGGGCGAGCGGCACGGCCACCGGCAGCGGTGTCCCGGCGAGTGCGGCGGCCCCGGCCGCTGCCCCGGTGAACACGACGACGGCCGCCACCAGCAGCGGACGGGTCCGGTCGGCGAAGTCCTCCAGGGCGCGGCTCCCGTCGAGCCGGGCCCTGCCCCCGGCGGCGAAGGCGACGGCGGCCAGGTGCCCGGGGACCACGGCCAGCGCGAGGCCGACCGCGAGGGCGGTGCCGTGGCGGTACACGGCCCAGCCGGCGACGGCCGCGGCCAGCAGGTGCGCCGCGTAGGGGAACCGGCCCCCGGCGGCCCGCCCGGGCCACACCAGGGCGGCGGCGACGGCGGCCGCGGCGGCGGCCCCGGCCCACACCTGCCCGGCGGCGGCCGCGGAGCAGGCGAGGGCGGCGGGCAGCAGCGCGTAGCCGATGCCGCGGAAGGCGGCGGGGCCGGCCGGGACCAGGGCGGGCGCGGCCGCGGAGACCTCCTCGTGGGGGCTGCGCGCATACAGCTCCTCGGCGAGGGAGAAGACGTCCCGGTGCCGGAAGCGGGCGGCGGTGCGGTCGGTGATGCCGTGGGCCTCCAGCCCGGCGGCGATCTCCAGCGGGTCCACGGCCCGCTCGCACAGGTCCCGGTGACGGTGCAGCAGGGCCTTGACGGGATCCCCGGCGGCCTTGCGCCGGGCGGCGGAGGGGCCGGTGCCCGCGGCAGGGTTCCGGGCCGGACCGGCCGCCGCGCTCTCCGGCGGCGCCGGGGCCGAGATCTCGGGGTCGACGGTGGTCATACGCTCGCCTCCGGGGCGGGAGCCCACGTCGGGCTGGTCCAGTGGCCGGGCACCCGGGCCTCCGGGGGCCGGGCGAAGGGGATCCCGCCGTCCGGCCGCGCGGAGCCCTTGGCCAGCAGCCGCAGGTAGATCTCCTGGAAGGCGGCCACGTTCTGCTCGACGGTGAAGAGCTCCAGGGCCCGGGCCCGGGCGGCGGCGCCGAGCCGCTGCGCCCGCTCGGGGTCCTGCAGCAGCGACAGGCAGGCCTCGGCGAGCGCCCGGGGATTGCGGGGCGGGACCACGAGGCCGGTGCCGCCGATGACCTCGCAGACCGCGCCGACGTCGGTGGAGACGGTGGCGCGCCCGCAGAGCATCGCCTCGGCGAGGGTGACCGGGAAGCCCTCGATCACGGAGGACAGCACGACGACGCGCCCGGCGCCGTACGCCTCGGCCGTGGTGGGGGCGTCGGGTCCGCCGATCTCCTCGAAGGAGACCGGGTTCTCCCCCACGGTGACCGAGTCGGCGGCCTCGTCGGGGAACAACTGGGCCGCCAGGGAACGGCAGTCGGTCAGGTAGCCGGGGGCCACGGCGGTGGCGAAGATCCGCAGCCGGGTGCCGGGCGCGGCCCGGCGGACCTCGGCGAAGGCGTGCAGCAGCGCGATGAGGTCCTTGGCGGGCTCCACCCGGCCGACCCACACCAGCGTGTCGGGGTCCCCGCAGTCCGCGGCCTCCCCGACGGTGGCGAATCGGTCCGCCTCCATCCCGGGATAGACGGTCCGCAGCCGTTCCCGGGTGGCCCCGCACCGCTCCTGCCAGCGCCGGGCGTGCGCGTTCCCGGGGGTCAGGAAGTCGGCCCGGGCGTAGATCTCGGTGGCCAGCCGCAGGTGGAAGGCCGCGAGCAGGGCCCGTACGGCGGGGCGGGTCTCCGGCTCGCTCCGGGTGTCGAGCTGGGCCAGGTAGTGGGCCCGCAGCTGCACCCCGTACTCGGTGACCAGGAGCGGGACCCCGAAGAAGCGTTTGGCCAGGAGTCCGGGGAGCGCTGCCACCCCGCCCGCGGCCGCGTGGCAGATGTCGGCCTCGCCGAGGCCACCGGGCTCGGAGTTCTCCTCGTACCAGTCGAGGGACAACGGCCGCAGCATGACTTCCAGTTCGTCGACGAACTCCAGCAGGTCGGTCACCTGCGCCGTCCGTACGGTCCGTGCGGCGCCGGGCGCCCGGCAGGCGGACTCCAGGGCCCGCACGGCGGACTCGGAGCGCAGGGCCGCGTACATCCCGCCCTGTTCGCGGGCGAGTCCGGCGAGCCCGTACAGGCCGGCGGCGAAGGGCTCCGGCTCACCGGCGCAGATCCCGTGGACCAGCTCCTTGAAGCAGTCCACGAACCGGCGGCGTTCACGCCGGGAGTAGCTGCGCCCGTCGTCGGCGGGGGCCCACAGGGGGGCCGTCCGGACCCGGACGGCGTTCTCGGGCAGTGGCACCCGGGTGCGCTCCTGCTCGGCGCTGCGGCTCAGTGCGTAGATCTCGAACTCGTGCTGCGGGAGCCCGCGCACGAGCCGGTCGCACCACAGCCTCGCCTCTCCCGTCGCATACGGATAACCACCTTCCGTGAGCAGTCCGATCCGCACGAGTGGCACCCCCGATCTCCCGTTCAGGCGGTCGCCGTTCGGTCAGGCGACCCGCCGCGGGAGAACTCAAGCGGATATGCCGAAGGCGCGACGGACGGTTGTCCGTCGCGCCACCGGAAGGGGTGAAGAGTCGTAACTTTCCCGTACGGTTCGCGTTCGAGCACGCTAGAAGTACAGCCTCGGAACGGGGCCGGACCGCAGCGGGCCCACCGGAAGCCCGGCTACGCGAAGACCTCCTGCCGCGTCCTGCGGCGATCGGCGGCCCGCCCGGGATCCAGGGCCGGCACGGCGGCCAGCAGCTGCCGGGTGTAGGCGTGGGCCGGGCGGTCGTAGACCTGGTCGACCGGGCCCTCCTCGACGATCTCGCCGGCCCGCATGACGGCCACCCGGTCGCTGACCTGCCGGACCACCGCCAGGTCGTGCGCGATGAAGACCAGGGCGATGCCGAGCTCCCGCTGGAGCTCCGCGAGCAGGGCGGTGACCTGCGCCTGGGTGGTCACGTCGAGGGCGGAGACCGGCTCGTCGCAGACGATCAGCCGGGGCCGCGGCGCCAGCGCCCGTGCGATGCCCACCCGCTGGCGCTGGCCGCCGCTGAACTCGTGCGGGTAGCGGTCGTAGTGCTCGGCCTCCAGCCCGACGCGCAGCAGCAGCTCCTCCACCCGGGCCCGTACGGCCGCCTCGTTCCGTTCCCCGGCGGCGCGCAACGGGTCGGCGATGGACTCGCCGATGGAGCGGCGCGGGTTGAGGGAGGACACGGGGTCCTGGAACACCATTTGCACACCGCTCGCGACGCCGGTGACCTCGGCGCCGTCGCGGCGCAGCTGCCCGGAGCCGGGCTCCAGGAGGCCGACGAGCATCCTCCCGAGCGTGCTCTTGCCGGAGCCGCTCTCGCCGACGATCCCCAGCGTCTCCCCGGCGTGCACGGCGAGGGACACCCCGGCGACGGCTGTGACCCTGCGCCGCCCCCGCCCGAACTCCCGTCGCAACGCGAAGGCCTCGACAACGGGCGCCCCTTCCCCGGCCGGCGGCACCTCCGGCCCCGTCGGCGTTCGAGGCTCGGGGTCCGGGGCGGATCCCCGGGAACGGCGCGGCCCGTCCAGCCTCGGCACCGCCGCCAGCAGGGCCCGCGTGTACGCCTCCACCGGTGCGGCCAGGACGGAAGCCACCGCCCCCCGCTCGACGGCGCCGCCACCCCGCATGACCAGCACCTCGTCCACGCTCTCCGCCGCCACCCCCACGTCATGGGTGACCAGCAGCAGCCCGAGCCCGCGCTCCTCGCGCAGCCCGTGCAGCAGGTCGAGGATCTGGGCCTGGACGGTGACGTCCAGTGCGGTGGTCGGCTCGTCGGCGATCAGCAGCCGCGGCTCGCAGGCCAGCGCCATCGCGATGAGGGCCCGTTGCCGCATGCCGCCGCTGAACTCGTGCGGCCTGGCGCGGGAGCGGCGTACCGCGTCCGGGATGCCCACCCGGTCGAGCACCTCGACGGCCCGGGCCCGGGCGGCCCGCCGGGAGACGTCCGCGTGGATCCGGTGGACCTCGGCGATCTGGTCGCCGATGGCGTAGTACGGGTCCAGGGCGCTCAGCGGGTCCTGGAAGACCATGGCGGCGGTCCCGCCGCGCAGCCGGCGCAGTTCGGCCGCCGACGCGGTGGCCACGTCGGTGCCGCCCACCCGGACGGTTCCGCCGAGGCGGGCGCCCGTACCGCGGTGCAGTCCGAGCAGGGCGGTGGCCACGGTGGACTTGCCGCTGCCGGACTCGCCCACGATGCCCAGGGCCCGGCCGGCCTCCAGGGTGAAGGAGACCCCGTCCACGGCCCGTACGTGCTCCCCCGCCCCGCCGACCGGGAATTCGACGACGAGGTCGGTGACCTCCACCAGCGAGTGCGTCATGCGAGGGTCACCCTTCGGTCCGCGGCGGCGTACAGCAGGTCGGCGATCGCGCCCGCGAGGACCACGGCCGTGCCGATCGTGAGGACGACGCCCACCACGACCGGCAGGTCCACGACGCGCACCCCGTCGATGAGGGTCTTGCCGAGGCCGGGGATCCCGAACAGCGACTCCGTCAGCACGGCGCCGCCGATCATCGTGCCGAAGTCCACGGCGCTGAGCGCGATCACGGGGGCCACGGCGCCGCGCACCGCGTGCCGGGTGACGACGGCCCGCTCCCCCACCCCGTAGGCGCGGAAGGTGCGGATGTGGTCCTCGGCGAGCGTCTCCAGGGTCGAACTGCGGGTGAGACGGGCGTACTTGGCGCTCTCGAAGAAGCCGAGGGTGACCCACGGCAGGAGCAGGTTCCAGGCCCACTGCTCGGGGTCCTCGCTCAGCGGCACGTACGTCGGGAAGGGCAGCCACTGGAGGTGGGCGCAGACGGTCATGAGCAGCAGCAGCCCCAGGATGAAGACGGGGGTGCCGGTCCCGGCGAGCGTGAGGACGGTCAGCGCCCGTTCGGTGATGCCGCCGCGGCGCAGCGCGGACAGCAGCCCGGTGCCGACGCCGACGACCAGCCAGATCACCAGCGCGCCCAGCGCCAGCGACAGGGTGGCGGGCAGTCGGTCCAGGATGAGCTCGGTGACCTGCTGGTCGTTCTGGTACGAGAATCCCAGGCAGGGCGCGTCGCAGTGCAGGACGAGCCCGGCTCCGCCGGAGTGGTCGCGGCCTGCCAGCAGCCCCTGGAGGAAGTGCAGGTACTGGGTGGGGGCGGAATCGTTCAGCCCGAGCTGTTCGCGGACCTGGGCGATCTGCGCCGGGTTGCAGCGCTCCCCGCAGGCGAGGCGGGCGGGGTCGCCGGGGGCGAGGTAGAAGAGGGCGTAGACGATGACGGACAGGGTGAGCAGCACGAGGAGTGCGCCGCCGGTCCGTTTGAGCACGAAGAGGGTCACGCCCTGCGCTCCTTGTCGGTGCCGACCCGCAGGCGGGAGCCTTCGCGCGGGTCGAGGGCCGTGCGGACGGCGTCGCCGAGCACGGTGAAGGCGAGCACGGTGACGAACAGCAGCCCGGCGGGGAGCAGGACGTAGGCCGGGTCGGCGCGGAACCAGGTCTGTGCGCCGGCGAGCATCTGCCCCCAGGAGGGCGTGGGCGGCTTCACGCCGACGCCGAGGAAGGACAGCGAGGCCTCGGCGACGATGGCGGTGGGCACCTTGATCGCGGCGTAGGTGATGACGGGCGCGGCCAGCGAGGGCAGCAGCTCGCGGCGGGCGACGGCCACCGGTCCCCTGCCCGAGAGGCGGGCGGCGTCGACGAAGTCGAGGCCGCGCAGGGCGAGGGCCTGGGCGCGCACCATCCGGGCGGTGCCGCCCCAGTCGAGCAGTCCGATGACGAGGATCAGCAGCAGCGGCCGCGGGAAGTCGGGCGGGACGACCGCGGTGAGGGCGATACCGATCACCAGCATCGGCAGCGCGATCATCACGTCGGTGAACCGGCCGATGAGCTGGCCCGCGAGGCGGCCGCCGAGCGCGGCGGCGAGTCCGACGCCCACGCCGACGAGCGTCTGGACGACGACGGCCCCGAGGGCGACGAGCAGCGAGATGCGGGCGCCGTGAAGGAGCCGGGTCAGCAGGTCGCGGCCGGTGCCCGGTTCCACGCCGAGCCAGTGGTCGGCGGAGATCCCGCCGAAGGAGCCGAGCGGGACCCCGCCGCGCGCGGAGTCGACGAGGTCGTCGTGGTAGGTGTTCGGGTCCTGGCCGGTGAGCTGCGCGAGCAGCGGCGCGGCGAGGGCGAGGAGGACGAGCAGGGCGAGCACCCCGGCGGCCACGAGGGCCGCCGGCCGGCGGCGCACGCGCCGCCAGACCTGGCGCGCGGTGCCCGCGCCCGGGGCGATCGCCCCGGACGCGGGCACCGGCAGGTCGGGTGCCGGCTGCTTCAGGGCGACGCTCACTTGACGGAGACCTGCGAGACGTCGAGGACGCCGGTCCAGTCGCTGATGACGACGTTCTTGACGTCCTTGCCGACGAGTCGCTTGTAGACCGGGTGGAAGAGCGGCACGGCCAGGGCCTGCTCGCCGATCTTCTTGTCGAGTGCTCCCCAGCGCTTGCCGGCGGCCGCGAGGTCGGTCAGCTTGGCGATCTCGTCGATCTCGGCGTTCACGGCCGGGTCGTTGAGCTGCGCGTGGTTGTAGTTGGAGCCGCTGGTCACGATCTGCCGGCCGTCGAAGATCGGCGCGAGGAAGGGGGCGCCGGAGGGCCAGTCGGCGCCCCAGCGGGAGAGGAAGAAGCCGGGGGTGTTCTTGACGTCCCAGCGCTTCTCGTTGAAGGCGTTGTTCTCCAGGCCCTCCAGCTTGACGGTGATCCCGGCGGCGGCGAGCGCCTGCTGCACGGCGGTGGCGACCTCGGGGCTGGTCTGGCGGTTCTGCGCGGTGGAGTGGGTCAGGGTGACGGTGACGCCGTCGGGGAAGCCCGCCTCCGCCAGCAGCTGCTTGGCCTTGGCCGGGTCGCCGGTCTTCCCCGCCGGGAAGTGGTCGTAGGGGGTGAAGCCGAAGGCCTCGCGCTCGGGCAGGAAGGTGGTGGCCGGTTCGGCCAGCGCGGATCCTCCGGCGGCGTTGACGACGCTGGTGCGGTTGATGGCGTAGGAGATGGCCTGGCGCACCTTCGGGTTGTCGAAGGGGGCCACCTTCGGGTTGAAGGCCAGATAGTTGACGTAGCCGAAGTGGCCGGTGCCGACGCGTCCGGCGAGCTCGTTCTTGTCGGCGGAGTCCCCGATCCGGGCGAGCTCGGCCGGGCCGAGGTTGGTGTCGGTGGTGACGGCGGCGGCGTCGGGACCGGAGCTGGTGGTCAGTCTCTGGTTGATGACGGCCGCGTCCAGGCCGGAGCGGACGTCGATCCTGTCCGGGTAGGCCTTGCGCTCCTCGTCGGTCTTCTCGTCCCAGTGCTCGTTGCGCTCCAGGGTGAGGTGCTCGCCGTCGTTGTCGTTCTTGACGACCTTGTACGGGCCGGAGGAGACGGGGTGTTCCTCGTACGTGACCCCGGTGTCCTTGGCCCTGGGGACGGGTGCGAACTGCGTCTGCGTGGCGACGAAGGGGAATTCGCCCTCGGGCTTGCGGAGTTTGAAGACGATCGTCTTCGCGTCGGGTACGAGGATCGAGTCGAGGCCCTTGCCGCCGTCCTTGTAGGGGCCCTCGTAGCTCTCCCCGCCGACCAGCCAGTCCCGCAGGTACGGGGCTCCGCCCGACAGCTCGGCGGCGAAGGACCGTTCGATGCCGTACTTGATGTCGGCGGTGGTGATCGGGGAGCCGTCCTCGTACTTCAGCCCGTCCTTGAGCGTGTACGTCCACTCGGTGGCGTCGGCGTTGGGCTTTCCGGTGTCGGTGGCCAGGTCGGGCACGACCTTGGTGCCGGCCGGGCCGTCCTCGCGGTTGCGGGTGGTCAGGGTGCGGAAGACCAGCGAGGGAACGTTTCCGCCGCCCGAGGTGTAGAGCCGGGCCGGGTCGAAGTCGCTCTGCGGCTCGGAGTTGAGGACGCTCAGGGTGCCGCCCTTCTGCGGCGCACCCCCGGCGGCGCCCGGCTTGGCGCCCGAACCGGCCTTGTCCGCACCGTCCTTGGGCCCGCAGGCCGCGGCGCCCCCGGCCAGGACGAGGCTGACGGTGACGGCGGCCACGCGGCGCGCTGTGAGATGACGGGCAGGTCCGGCGGAAGACATGGGTGTGTTGACCTCTCGGCGTGAAGGAAGGGCGGAAGGGCCACGCGAGGGGCAGCGGTCGACGACGGTGCCGGATCCGGCACCGGAGCATGAGAAAGCCGCGCCTGCGGGCGTACGTACACCCGGGCGCGGCGAAGGAACTCGAAAAGGGTCGCGGCGCTTGCGGGCAGGCTCAGCGACAGAGGATGTCGGCCACGCTGTGCGCGGTCACACCAAGCAGCGCCAGCTCAATGGCGGCGCTCGCGGTCATGGTGTGGTGGTGCGACATGCGGAGAACGATTGCCGATGATCGGACGGATTGTCAACGCGGGTCCCCGCCCGGCCGGCGGGCGGGGACCCGGCCGCGCTGGTCAACTACCGGGGTGCACCCACGGGTTGGCCTTGCACTGGACTCCGTTGATGTCGAGGGACTTGGTCTGCTGCTGCATGATCGGCGCGAGCGCGCCCGGCGTGCGGCAGTTCACGTGCCCGTGTCCGAGCCGGTGGCCGACCTCGTGGTTGATGAGCATCTGCCGGTAGGCGAACATCTGGTCCGGTCCGTACGTCGCGGAGCCCTGCGCCCACCGGAACGCGTTGATCATCACGCGCTCGGTCGAGGCGGAGTCGCAGGAGACGTTGTCGACGGTGGTGTCCAGGTCGGACTTGGCGCACCAGACCCCGGTGGTCCCGGGACTGGCCAGGGTGATCACGAAATCGGCCTCGCCGCCCGGTACCCGCTCGAAGGTCATGGCACCCCCGTGGGCCCAGCTGCGCGGGTCGTTGAGGGTGCGGTGGACGGCCTCGGCGAAGAGCTGCGGGTCCAGGCCCAGGCCCTGCTCGGTGTCGACCCGGTAGCGCACCAGCTTGCCCTTGCCGGGGGCCTTGGCCACACCGGGCACGGTGTCGAAGGTCCCGGGACCGGCGAGCTTCGCGTCGATCGGCAGCTGCTCCGCCATCTTCTGCTCGTACGTCAGCTCCGGCGGGGGCGCGACGGCGGACGGCGCCGCGGGCCCGGCCGGCACGGCGGCCTGCGGCGGCGTCGGACGGTCGTCCGAGCGGGAGGCGGCCTCGCCGGTACGGCTGTCGCCGGAGGCGGGCTGCGCGCCGATCCGGGCGCCGTCGCCCTCGGTGATGACCTGGCCCGCGACGACCACGGCGAGGACGGTGGTGACGGCCGCGGCGGCCATGCCGGTGTACGTACGGACCTTCGAGCCGCGGCTGGAGCCGGGCGCCTCCTCGTCGGCGCCGGCGGACCCCGAGGGACCGTCCGGCCCGGCCGGTCCTTCGGGAAGGACGGGACCTACTGGACCGACGGGATCGACGGGCCTGCGCGGCCCGGGCACGCGGCGGTGGGACCCGGTGGACGTGACGGGGTCGGGGCCGGCCGCCGGCACGGGGCCGGAGGCGTACGGCGGTGTCGGGCCGACCTGCGGGAACCCCACCGCGGGGGTGCCGTAGGCCGGGGTGCCGGAGTCCAGGAAGTCGGCGGGCGGCCCGCCGGCGTTGGCGCCGTAGGGGCGCCGCACCCCGTGCCAGTCCCCGTACACGGCGTCGGGGCCGGTCCCCCAGGCGCCGCCGGACTCGTACTGCTGGGGGTGCCCCCCGGTCCGCGCGTCGGCGAAGGACCGGTCCTGTGCCGACGCGTACCCGTCGTGGGTGACGGTCGGTTCGGGCCAGTAGGCGGCGGGCGGTTCCTCGTACGGCAGCGGCTCGGGCTCCGGCTGCGGCCGCGCGGGGGCCGGAGCGGGCGCCGGAGCGGAGGCCTTGCGACTATGTCGTCCCACGGTCCTCAGCCTCTGCCGTCTTCGGTATATCGGTCACTCTCGCCCGTCCCGGTGTCGCTCAACAGCTCCCGGAAGGCGGCGGCAACCACCTCGGGGTACTCCATCATCGCCACGTGTCCGGCCTCGGGCAGACACAGCAGCCGCGAACCCCGGTACGCCGAGGCCGCCTTGTGCGCCAAGCGGTACGAGACCAATTGGTCCCGGCCACCGTAGACCAGGAGGGAGGGTGCGAGAACCCGCTGCGCCTGCCGCCACAGTCCGTGCTGGCCGCCGAGGGTATAGGCATCGACGATGCCGCGCGAGGACCGGGTCATCGCGTCCCAGAAGTACGGCAGGGCCATCCGCCGCTCCATCTCCTCGACGGCGTTGCGGAATCCCTCGGGCGTCACCCGGGAGGGGTCTCCGTAGCAGAGGGCCGTCACCCCCCGGGTGCGCTGCTCGGCGCTGAGCCCCTGCGTCATCCGGCTGAAGAGTGCGGCCACCCCGGGCACGGCGAGCAGCGCGGTCGGCACGGCCGACCTCTGCACGCGCAGTTCGGGCAGGGCGGGCGAGACCAGGGTCAGGGTGCGTACGAGGTCGGGCCGGACGGCCGCGACGCGGGTGGAGACGGCGCCGCCGAGGGAGTTCCCGAAGAGGTGGACCGGGCCGCGGCCCGCGGCGTCGAGGTGCCGGATGACGGCGCGTGCGAAGGCGGTGACGGAGTAGTTTCGGTCGGCGGGCGGCGGGGACCAGCCGAAGCCCGGCAGGTCCAGGGCCTCGCCGTCGACGGTGCCGGCCAGCTGCTCCATGAGGGCCGACCAGTTCTGGGAGGAACCGCCGAGTCCGTGCACGAAAAGCGCGGGCGCAAGGCCCGTGCGCAGGGGTGGGCGGTCCCGGACGGCCAGCTCCAGCCCGGGCAGCGCGACGGTGCGCAGCTGCTCCCCTTCGGCCAGCCGAACGGCTCCCACCTGGGAGGACGGCTCGGCGGTGGAGCGTACGCCAGGCAGCTCGGTCGAAGACATGCGGGCAATGTTACGAGACGATCACGCTCCTCCTCTTGTGTTCGCCGTCACAGACACGGGCCGGATCCCTATAGCGGTGCATCCGCGATCCTCCTAGGCTCGTAAGTGAGCACAAGGAAGCGAGGGGAGCGGCATGACTGTCGACCCTGCGGAGCCGGACACCTTCCGGGAGCAGTTTCCGGAATCCCTCGATCCTGAGGCGCCCGAGGCGGATGTGGCGGAGCAGCTGGCCGATCTCCGGCCGGACGAGGACGACCCGATCACCGATCGCACGGCGGGCGAGGCCACGGACGGCGATGCCGTCGAGCAGGCGCGGGTGGTCCCGCTGGACGAGGACGACTACCGCTGACCCGCAGCCGGCCGACCGCCGGTCAAACCGCTGATCAAACCGCTGACCAGCGCCTCCGGGCCGTCCGTACCGCGAGAAAAGTCGGCTTGAACCCTCCAGATTCGGTTACCGAAAAGTACGATGGCGGCGCGGCGCAGAGCGCACTGTGTTCTTAGAGAAAGTGGGAGGCGGCGTGACAGCCATCGAGCAGACCGAGGCAGCGCGTCCGCGGGGCACGCGACTGCCGCGCCGAGCCCGGCGCAACCAGCTGCTGGGCGCGGCCCAGGAAGTCTTCGTCGCGCAGGGGTACCACGCTGCGGCGATGGACGACATCGCCGAGCGGGCCGGCGTGAGCAAGCCGGTGCTCTACCAGCACTTCCCCGGCAAGCTGGACCTTTACCTGGCGCTGCTGGACCAGCACTGCGAGGCCCTGCTGCTCGCCGTGCGCACCGCCCTCGCGTCGACGACCGACAACAAGCTGCGCGTGGCGGCCACGATGGACGCCTACTTCGCGTACGTGGAGGAGGAGGGCGGCGCCTTCCGGCTGGTCTTCGAGTCGGACCTCACGAACGAGCCGGCGGTGCGCGAGCGCGTCGACCGCGTCTCGCTCCAGTGCGCCGAGGCCATCTCCGACGTGATCGCCGAGGACACCGGCCTGTCCAAGGACGAGTCGATGCTGCTGGCCGTGGGCCTGGGCGGGGTCTCGCAGGTCGTGGCCCGCTACTGGCTCTCCAGCGAGAGCCCGGTCGCCCGCGAGACTGCGGTCGGCCTGCTGACCTCGCTGGCCTGGCGCGGTATCGCGGGCTTCCCGCTGCACGGCACGGAGGCCTGAGGGGCCGTTACGGCCCGTGTTCGCTGCGAGCGTGTCCGCTCTGCGCGGTCCGCGTCCCCTCACCGGGCTAATGTGGACCGCGTACGGCGCGGCTGATCGCGCGAACCGGATCGTCGGAGGGACATAGCCGTGGAGGTCAAGATCGGCGTGCAGCACGCACCCCGGGAGATCGTGCTGGAGAGCGACCTGAGCGCCGAGGAGCTGGAGCGCATCGTCACCGCCGCGCTGTCCGGCACCGCGCCGCTGCTGAGCCTCACCGACAACAAGGGCCGCAAGGTCCTGGTGCCGTCCGACCGCCTGTCGTATGTCGACCTGGGCGAGCCGAGCGTGCGCAAGGTGGGCTTCGGCGCGCTCTGAGAACTGTGCTGAACGGCCCGGTGGTTGATCCCACCGGGCCGTTTCTGTTTCTTCCGCTTCGGGTAGGACCGCAGTGACCCGGTTTGCCCTGACGTATGGGAGAGACCACATGCTGCTGTTGGAAGTGCTCGGCTCCGCGCTCCTGGGCCTCGCCCTGTCCGCGACAGCCGCCCGAGTGCTCGCACGCCGGTTGCCTTCCCGCAGAGTGGTGCTGGTCAGCGGGGTGCTGGGGGCGCTGTTCGGGGCGTATCTCACGCACTTCGCGCTCGGCCCCGGGCACAACACCCTGACCGCGACCCTCATCGGCGGCCTGCTGGTGTCGGCGGTGGTCCTGTCCTTGCTGCTCCGTCCGGCCGCAGGGCCCCGCAGGCCGTCCCACAGGACTCCGTTTTCGCTCCCGTCGCGGGGGTGACCCCTGACTGCGCCCCCTGCAGGCCGCTGCAGGGCTCGCAAGCCCCTGAACCACATACGTCGGCCCCGGCGCGCACACGGCGCGCCGGGGCCGACGTACGGAAGCGGTCCGGGTCAGGCCGCGAGGCCGAGGGCCGCCATGCGCTTGGTGTGCGCCTTGGTGATCCGGGTGAACATCTCGCCGACGGCCGCCAGGTCGAAGCCGGCCGCCATCCCGTCGACGCCGCCGACCAGCATGGTCGAGAGCGCGTCACGCTCGGCGACCACGCGCTGGGCCTGCGAGAGGGCCTCGCCCATCAGCCGGCGGGCCCACAGCGCGAGCCGGCCGCCGCAGCGCGGGTCCGCCTCGATCGCGGCGCGCACCTTCTCCACGGCGAAGTTGCCGTGGCCGGTGTCGTCGAGCACGCCGAGCACGAGCGCCCGGGTGTCGTTGTCCAGGTGGGAGGCGACCTCACGGTAGAAGTCACTGGCGATGGAGTCGCCGACGTAGGCCTTGACCAGGCCCTCCAGCCAGTCCGACGGAGCGGTCTGGCGGTGGAAGTCGTCGACGCCCTTCGCGAAGGGCTCCATGGCGGCGGTGGGCTCGACCTCGATCGCCGCGAGCCGGTCCCGCAGCCGCTCGAAGTGGTGGAACTCGGCGGAGGCCATCGCGGCGAGCTCGGCCTTGTCGTCCAGGGTGGGCGCGAGCTTCGCGTCCTCCGCGAGGCGCTCGAAGGCCGCGAGCTCTCCGTACGCGAGCGCGCCGAGCAGGTCCACGACGGCGGCGCGGTACTGCGGCGAGGCAGAGGCGGCGGCCCAGTCCTGGGAGGCGATACCCACCGCTGCGGCGGGGGCGCTGTCGTCGGCGGGCGAGGCGTTTTCTACGGTCGACATGCTCCGCACAATAGCCCGCCGAATGGCCCTCCAAGTCACCACGCCGGATCCTTGCCTGTCCAGCTAAACGCACCTACCCGGTGAATTCACCCGACACAGCTGCGCGATTCCGAGGTACAGTGGTAATGCGCCTGCCGAATACTCGGCGGGCCATCAGAATGAGGATGCCCGGTCGGTGGCCCGATCGGCTCCAACCGACCGCCCTCGGTGCGGTGCGTACGTTCATGCGTACCGCCTCCCACGAGGGGCCCCCTCAGCGGCAGATGCGCTTGAGCGAAGGCTAGTGGTCCCGCGCAGCTTCGTACGTAGCAGTACTGCAAGCACGGCACGGTACGACCCCCCTCGCCGCCTCGCGCCGCGTCTCACAGAAGAGGCAGCACCCTGACTACGTTCCGAGACCTCGGGATCTTTCCCGAGACGGCCGAAGCCCTCGAGGCCGTCGGCATTGTGTCCCCCTTCCCGATCCAGGAGATGACCCTCCCCGTCGCCCTTTCCGGCACGGACGTCATCGGCCAGGCCAAGACCGGTACCGGCAAGACGCTCGGTTTCGGCCTTCCCCTGCTGGAGCGGGTCGTCGTCCCGGCGGACGTCGAGGCCGGCCGCGCCACCCCCGCGCAGCTGACCGACGCCCCGCAGGCCCTCGTGGTGGTTCCGACCCGCGAGCTGTGCACCCAGGTCACCAACGACCTCCTGACCGCGGGCAAGGTCCGCAACGTCCGCGTCCTCGCCATATACGGCGGTCGCGCGTACGAGCCCCAGGTCGAGGCGCTCAAGAAGGGCGTCGACGTGATCGTCGGCACCCCGGGCCGCCTGCTCGACCTGGCCGGCCAGAAGAAGCTCGACCTCTCGCAGGTCAAGGCGCTCGTCCTGGACGAGGCCGACGAGATGCTCGACCTGGGCTTCCTGCCCGACGTCGAGAAGATCATGGCCTACCTGCCCGCGAAGCGTCAGACGATGCTGTTCTCGGCGACCATGCCGGGTGCGGTCATCGGCCTGGCCCGCCGGTACATGACGCAGCCGACCCACATCCGCGCCGTCTCCGAGGACGGCGAGGGCGCGACCGTCGCCAACATCGCGCAGCACGTCTTCCGTGCGCACAACATGGACAAGCCGGAGCTCGTCTCCCGCATCCTGCAGGCGGAGGGCCGTGGCCTCGCCATGATCTTCTGCCGCACCAAGCGCACGGCGGCCGACATCGCCGAGCAGCTGGAGAAGCGCGGCTTCGCCTCGGGCGCCGTCCACGGCGACCTGGGCCAGGGCGCGCGCGAGCAGGCCCTGCGCGCGTTCCGCAACGGCAAGGTCGACGTGCTGGTGTGCACCGACGTCGCCGCGCGCGGTATCGATGTCGAGGGTGTGACCCACGTCATCAATTACCAGACGCCGGAGGACGAGAAGACCTTCCTGCACCGCGTGGGCCGCACCGGCCGCGCGGGCAACAAGGGCATCGCCGTCACCCTGGTCGACTGGGACGACATCCCTCGCTGGCAGCTGATCAACAAGGCGCTGGAGCTGGACTTCCACGACCCGGTCGAGACGTACTCCACGTCGCCGCACCTGTTCGAGCAGCTGAACATCCCGGCCGGCACCAAGGGCATCCTGCCGCGCGCCGAACGCACGCGGGCCGGCCTGAAGGCCGAGAACCTCGAGGACCTGGGCGAGACCGGCGGCCGCGGTGGCCGTGGCGGCCGCTCCGGTCCGGCGGCCGCAGCCGTGGTGACCGAGGAGCGTCCCGCCCGTACCCGTACGCCGCGCCAGCGCCGCCGTACGCGGGGCGGTTCGGAGCTCGCCGAGGGCGCCGAGGCCACCGCCGCGGTGACCCCGGTCCAGGCTCCCGAGGCCCCCGCTGCCCCGGCCGCCGAGGAGACGCGCCGTCCGCGCCGCCGCCGCACCCGTGCGGCCGTCGTGCCGGTCCAGGCCCCCGTGGCCGCGCCGGTCGTCGAGGCTCCGGCCCCCGTGGCCGCCCCGGTGACCCCGGTCGTCGAGGAGGCTCCGGTCCGGCCGAAGCGCGTCCGTACCCGCAAGGTCGTGGAGACCGCCCCGGAGCCGGACTTCCAGATGCCGCCGCTGGTCGAGCCCGTGCGGGCGACCCGTCGCCCCCGCAAGGCCGCGCCGGCCCCGGCCGTCGCGCCGGCCCCGGTCGTCGCGGTGACCCCGGTCGCCGAGGCCGTCGCGGTCGTCGAGGAGGCTCCGGTCAAGCCGAAGCGCACCCGCACCCGCAAGGTCGCGGAGGCCGCCCCGGTCGCCACCGAGGCCGTCGCCGTGGCCGAAGAGGCTCCGGTCAAGCCGAAGCGCACCCGCACCCGCAAGGTCGCGGAGGCCGCCCCGGTCGCCACCGAGGCCGTCGCCGTGGCCGAGGAGGCCCCGGTCAAGCCGAAGCGGACCCGCACCCGCAAGGTCGCGGCCGCGCCCGAGGCGTAGGCCTCACGCAGTACCGCGGCCGATGGCCCCGATCCCCTTCCGAGGGGGCCGGGGCCATCGGTCTGCCCGGGCCGCGCCGGCCGCGTACGGGCCGGTAACCTCGGGCCATGAGCAAGCCGCCGCGCCTCACCCTGCCCTCCGCCGCCCGCGCGTACCTCCTCGCCACCGACCGCGGCCCCTTCGCCGTGCACGAAGCCGGTGAGCCCGTCCGTGGCACCGCCCTGCTGGTTCCCGGCTTCACGGGGAGCAAGGAGGACTTCATCGGCCTCCTGGAGCCGCTGGCCGCCGCCGGGTACCGGGTCGTCGCCGTGGACGGCCGCGGCCAGTACGAGACCCCGGGCCCGCGCGAGGAGGCCCCGTACGCCCTGGAGGAGCTGGCGCAGGACGTCCTCGCGCAGGTCCGGGCGCTGGGCGGGAACCGCGTGCACCTCGTCGGCCACTCGCTCGGCGGGCTGATCTCGCGCGCCGCCGTGCTGCGCGACGCCTCGCCCTTCGCCTCGCTCACCCTGATGAGCAGCGGGCCCGCCGCGATCTCCGAGGAGCAGCAGGCCCGGACGAAGCTGCTGGTGGCCGCGCTGGAGGCGATGGGCGACGACATGCCCGGGATCTGGGCGGCGATGCGCGCCCACGATCCCGAGGACGCGGCCGCGGACTCCCCCGAGCTCGCGCACTTCCTGCGGGAGCGGTGGCTGGCCACCGTCCCCGAGCAGCTGATCGTCACCGGCCGGACGCTGATCTGTGAGCCGGACCGGGTGGCGGAGCTGAGCCGCGTGGACCTGCCGAAGCTGGTCCTTTCGGGGGCCGTGGACCAGGCCTGGCCGGTGCCGCTGCTGGACGGGACGGCCCGGCGCCTGGGTGCGCGGCGGGTGATCGTGCCGGGGACGGATCACTCCCCGAACGCCGAGGATCCGGGAACGACGGCGCGAGAGCTGGCCTCGTTCTGGGGCTCCTGCGAACGTGTGTAGTTAGACAGTGAAAAAATTTCCTTAGCGTAGGGAATGATTGCGGCCTACACTTCGTTGACCCAGTGCAAGGAGAAACACTGACGAAGGGAGAAGCCCCATGCGCTTCGAGATTCTGCGCCTGGACGACGTCGACGGGTCCGCCGTGGACAGCACCGTCGTCGACGCGGCCTCCGTCAACCGGATCGTGCAGCAGGCCGCAGCCGTCGGCCAGCGCATTCTGATCCGACCGGCCGAGAGTGCGTCCTGCTGACGCATCGCACCAAACGTTCACGCCCCCGCACCGAGATCGGTGCGGGGGCGTTCGTGTGCGCGGTCGCGCCGGCGCGGCTGGGTGTCAGGCGCCCTGGACGACCTGGAGCACGCCGTTGATGATCTGCTGGACGGCGATCGCCGAGAGCATCATGCCGGCGAGCCGGGTGACGAGGACGACGCCGCCGTCCTTGATGACCCGGATGATCACCAGCGAGTAGCGCATGGTGATCCACAGCACGACGTGCATGGCCACGATCGCGGCCCAGACCGAGACCTGCCCGGCGGCGCCGTCCGCCTTCTGCACGGCCAGGATGACGGAGACGATCGCACCGGGACCGGCCAGCAGCGGCATGCCCAGCGGGACCAGGGCGACGTTCACGTCCTTGGTCTGCTTCGGCTCGTCGTTCTTGCCGGTGAGCAGGTCCAGCGCGATGAGCAGGAGCAGCAGACCACCGGCGATCATCAGCGCCGGAACGGAGACGTGCAGGTAGTCCAGGATCTGCTGGCCGCAGATGCCGAAGACCGCGATGACGCCGAAGGCCACGCAGACGGCCTGCCAGGCCATGCGGCGCTGCACCTTGACGGGGCGGCCGGAGGTCAGACCGAGGAAGATCGGCGTGATCCCCGGAGGGTCCATAATCACAAAAAGCGTGAGAAAAAGGGATCCGAAGACGGCGAAATCAAACACAGTGATGCCTTGCAGGAGAGAGGGGTGTCGCGAAGAGAAGAAGGTGGGACGGGTGGAGCGGGCCGGATCCGGCCGTCAGCGCTCGCGTCCGCCCGCGCCCGGCACCGGGAAGGCCCCGGTCGCGCGGCGCGTGATCTCGCCGTAGATCTCGGGGTCGGTCGTGTACTCACCGAGCCGGCAGGTCTTGCGGCTGCCGTGGTAGTCGCTGGACCCGGTGGTCAGCAGGCCGAGGCCCGCGGCCAGGCCGCGCAGCCGCGTGCGGGTGACGGCGTCGTGGTCCATGTGGTCCACCTCGATGCCGTCCAGGCCGGCGGAGGCCAGTTCGGCTATCGCGGACTCGGAGACGCACTGGCCGCGCTTGACGGCGGCGGGGTGCGCGAGGACGGTGACCCCGCCCGCCGCCTTGACCAGGCGTACGGCCTCGAAGGGGTCGAGCTCGTGCTTCTCGGCGTACGCGCGGCCGCCGTCGGCGAGCCAGTCGGGCGTGAAGGCGTCCGAGACGGTGGGGACGACGCCCAGCTCGACGAGGGCGGTGGCGATGTGCGGCCGCCCGACCGAGCCGTCGCCGGCGATCCGGGCCACCTGCTCCCAGGTGACGCCGACGCCCAGGTCCTGGAGCTTGCCGACCATGGCGCGGGCGCGCGGGACGCGGTCGTCGCGGACGAGCTCGCGCTCACGGGCGAACTCGGGCTCCTCGGCGTCGAAGAGGTACGCGAGCATGTGCACGCCGATCCCGCCGAGGCGGCAGGACAGTTCGGCGCCGGTCACGAGGGTCAGTCCGGCGGGAAGGGCCGAGACGGCCTCGCCGTGGCCGCGCACGGTGTCGTGATCGGTCAGCGCCACCACGTCCAGGCCGGCGCCCGCGGCATTGCGCATCAGCTCGGCGGGGGTGTCCGTACCGTCGGAGGCCGAGGAGTGGGCGTGCAGGTCGATGCGCACAGCCTGGCTCCATGGGTCGTACGAACGGGTGACGGTCCAGGATAACCGGGCTCAGGGCCCGCTCAGGCAGGGCCGCCCAGGATACGGGGGCTCAGGGCCCCGCACGGAAGGAGCTCGACCTCGGCCCCCGCGTCGCGCAGGTCGGTGAGGACGAGCTCGTCGTACATCAGGAGGCCGGACTGCTCCGGCCAGACGATCGCCCAGAGCCACAGGCCCCGCGCCTCTCCGGCGAAGACGGCCCGGTCGTCCGGGCCGCCGCCCACGTGCCACAGCGGTGTCGGCCGGCCGGCCGCGACCACCTTGGCGTGCGGCGGCGCCGACACGTTGATGGAGGAGCCGGGGTCGAGGCCGTCGATGCCCGCGTACCGCGCGCCCAGGCCGACGCCCAGTTCCTCCGCGATCAGGAGCAACTCCCCGATGCCGCCCAGCGGGCCGGGGCCCGAACAGGCCACCGCGGTCGCCCGGCCGCCGCTGCGGTCGTCACCGGCGGACGCGGCCCCCGTGAACAGCCACCCCACCGGCAGCGGCCACGGCATCCACACCGGCACCCGCGCCCGGTGCGCCACCACGCTCAGGCCCTCGACGCTCGGCGGGATCACGGGTTGCAGGGGGTGGACAGCGCCGTGCAGCGCGCACTGCCAGGAGTCGGAGAAGAGTCCGGGCGCCCTGACCCGGCCACCGCACTTCGGGCAACTTGGTTCACCCCTCATAGGAAGCCACGCTCCTCCCCGCCCGGCCGCCAGTCAAGGCACGCTCACCCGTCCGGGCTGTCAGTCCAGTGCGACAGCACTGCGCAAAGGGTCCCGCAGGTCCGTTCCGCGCGCGAGCCAGCGCTCCTGGAGGGCGCCCGCTCCGTGCACGCGCTTCCAGGCCGCCTCGTTCGCCGTCATCGGCAGCAGGGGGAGGAACTGGACCGGATCCATGGGCTCGTCCAGCTCCAGGTCCTCGACCAGACCGCCCGGTTCCGCCACGAGGACGGAGCTGAAGGGGGCCCCGTCCCAGAGCGGCGCGCCCACGTCCAGCGAGGCCCCGGGAGCCACGATCAGCCCCTCGACCTGGGGGGACGCCGCCAGCACCGCGAGCGGCCGCAGGAGTTTGTCGGTGGCCGCCAGCCCTCCTCGTACGGTCAGCACCAGCTCCGCGCGCGGGCCCCGTACGGGGTCGGCGACCACGGCGGTCGGATCGGTCATCGGGTGCGCGGACATCCCGAGGGTCGCGTACCGCACGAGGTCGCCCTCGGCGAAACGGAGTACCTCGATGCGGTCGGTGCCCAGGAAGGTGACGGCGGCGCGCGCGTCGGGTTCACCGAACGCCGTCCGCAGCCGGGCCTCCACGAGGGCCAGAATTTCTGCCATGGAGCGAGCATAGAACTCGTATCAGCCGGGTAAAGGGCGGGTCTTGACCATCCGTCGGCTGATAGTGTTGACAGCTGTTCGGGGCCGCACGCAGAAGCGGTGTCTCAGCGCCCCGGCAACAGGACGTCCCTCACGGGGGACCGGCCGGAGGAGGTGGGGCTGCGGTGGACCGAAGTCGATCGTGCAGTACCAATCGCTCTTCCACTTCTGTGACGGGCGCATCCCGCCCCCTTTGATCTGCTCGATCACCTGATCCGCCGATCAGTAGAAGAGCGACGGCAGAACGTTGTCCTCCCGTCCTGTTCCCTCCCCCCTGCCCGGGCCTGCCCGCCCGCCCGCGGTGGAGGGTCTCCCACCCGTACGGTCCGCGGCCGTGCGCGCGAAGGAGCCTGCCATGTCGATGCTGCCCTACCTGCGTGCGGCCGTACGCCCGTCCCTGCGCAGGGCCACCCCCGTACAGCCCGGATACGACACGACCCGCGACCCGTCGGCGAGCAGCGCGGTGGTCGACTGCGCCGTGTACCGGGACGGGAGGCGAATGCTGGGTCCGGCGTGTCTGACGCCCCGTGAGGCGATCCGCCGGGTCCGCGAGGACGGCGGGTTCGCCTGGATCGGCCTGCACGAGCCCACGGAGGCCGAGTTCGCGGGGATCGCCGCCACCTTCGGGCTGCACCCACTGGCCGTGGAGGACGCGGTGCACGCGCACCAGCGGCCGAAGCTGGAGCGCTACGACGACACCCTCTTCACCGTCTTCAAGACGATCCACTACGTCGACCACGCCGAACTGACCGCCACCAGCGAGGTGGTGGAGACCGGCGAGGTGATGTGCTTCACCGGCCCCGACTTCGTCATCACCGTCCGGCACGGCGGACAGGGCTCCCTCAAGGGGCTGCGCCACCGCCTCCAGGACGACCCGGACCTCCTCGCCAAGGGCCCCTCGGCGGTCCTGCACTCCCTCGCCGACCACGTCGTCGACGGCTACATCGCGGTGGCGGCGGCGGTGCAGGACGACATCGACGAGGTGGAGAGCGAGGTCTTCGCGGCCCCCGCCAAAGGCAGTGCGCGCGGCGGCGACGCGGGCCGGATCTACCAGCTCAAGCGCGAGGTGCTGGAGTTCAAGCGGGCGGTCTCGCCGCTGCTGCGTCCGATGGAGCTGCTGAGCGAGCGGCCGATGCGGCTGGTGGACCCGGACATCCAGAAGTACTTCCGGGACGTGGCCGACCACCTGGCGCGGGTGCACGAGCAGGTGGTGGGCTTCGACGAACTGCTGAACTCGATCCTCCAGGCCAACCTCGCGCAGGCGACGGTCGCCCAGAACGAGGACATGCGCAAGATCACCTCCTGGGCGGCCATCATCGCCGTGCCGACGATGATCTGCGGCGTGTACGGGATGAACTTCGACCACATGCCCGAGCTCCGGTGGGAGTACGGCTACCCCATGGTGATGGCCACGATCTTCGGTGCCTGCTTCACCATCCACCGGGCGCTGCGCCGCCACGGCTGGCTCTGAGCGGGGCCGACGGCGGGGTGTCCCGGGGGCCGGGACGCCCGCTCGCGCGCGGGGAGCGACCCCCTACCCTGTCGGCATGACTCTCAGCACGCTCGACCTGGCCCTCGTCGAGGAGGCCACCAAGAAGTCCGGCCTGATCTGGGTGCGCGGCGGCGGGGCCGACCGCGCCCTGTGGCACGCCTGGGTGGACGGCGCGGCCCATGTGCTGGGCGACGGGCCCGGCGAGCAGCCGTTCCCGGGCCTGGCGGACGGGGCGAGCGCCGAGGTGACCGTGCGGAGCAAGGACAAGGGCGGCCGGCTCGTGGCCTGGACGGCGACGGTACGGGAGCTCCCGCCGCGCGGCGAGGAGTGGGCCGCGGCCGTCGCCGAGCTCAAGGGCAAGCGGCTGAACGCGCCCGACTCGGGGGACATGACCGAGCGATGGGCGCGCGAGTGCCGGCTGCTGCGGCTGGAGCCGGAGTCGGTCCGGGCACAGCTGCCGGACGGCTCGCTGGCCGCGGTGCCGCTGCCGTCTCCGGCGACGACCCGCCGGGCCGTTCCGGCAGGCCTGCCGAAGCTGCTGCTCAAGCGCAAGAAGGCCGCCCGCTAGGTCCTGTCGTCAGGGCGTCTTGGCGGCGCCGGAACCCGCGAGCCGGAGTGATCGGCACGACACCCGCTGATCCGCCGATCGCAGCCCTACGGCTTCGTGGGGTTCGAGCCCTGGCCGGAGCCCTTGGAGGGGGCCGGGGCCGGCTCGCCGCTCTGGTCCTTGGTCGTCGGCAGCTGGGACCCGTAGTCGACGGTCTGGTCCTGCGCGGGCGCCTCCAGCGGGAACGTCTTGCCCCACTCGGCGAGTTCCACCCGGCCGGCGCCGCCCGCCCGCTCCATCATCAACGGGTACGGGGTCCCCTCCAGCGAGACCGAGAGCTTGCCGCCCTTGCCCTCGTTCGCCGTGACCTGGACCGCACGGGTGTGCCCGACCTTGGTGTACGAGCCCTTGGCGAGCTTGCCCTCCAGGCCGAGGAGCCCGTCCAGCAGGACGTCCATGTCGGTGAAGCCGCGGAACTGCTTGTAGGAGGGGTCGCCCTCGGGCACCTTCACGTACTTGTCGCCGAGCTTGCCGGCCGAGTCGGACTGGCCCCAGAACGCCGCGCTCGCCTTCAGGTACAGCTGCTCCCCCACGCGCAGCAGCTGGAAGGTGTCGTCCTTCGACTTCACCTCGCCGGAGCCGCCGTCGGCCTTCAGCCGCATGTCGAGCGTGAAGGACTTGCCGCCGCTCACCAGCGTGCCGGACAGGTGCACCGAGTCGGCCTCGGTCGCGGCGGCCTTCGCCTTCGCCTCGATCTTGTCCGCGGTGAGCTTGCCGACGCCGTTCGTGCCCTCGTCGGGGTCGTCCCCGCAGCCCGTACCGGTGACGGCGAGGCCCGCGCACAGCACACCGATGAACGCGGCCCGGCGCAGCCGCGCGGCAGGGAAGTAGGCGGTCACGGGCGGGGGCCTCTCGTCGGTCGTCTGCGAGCAGCAGGCAGCGTACCCGTCCGTACGTCGCGCCCCGCGACCGCGCCCCGGTGTTCACGGGCCCCCGGGCGGACCGCCCCACCAGGACGCTTTCCTGCGGCACGGGCTAGCCTGAGGGGCGGCACGACTCTTGATCGACGCACTAGGAGGCGCTCGGATGGCTGCAGGCGCCCCGCGGATCTTCGTCTCGCATCTGTCGGGTGTGCCCGTGTTCGATCCCAACGGCGACCAGGTCGGCCGGGTCCGCGACCTCGTGGCGATGCTCCGGGTCGGCGGCCGCCCGCCGCGGCTGCTGGGCCTGGTGGTCGAGGTCGTCAGCCGGCGGCGGATCTTCCTGCCGATGACCCGGGTCACCGGTGTGGAGTCCGGGCAGGTCATCACCACCGGTGTCGTCAACATGCGGCGGTTCGAGCAGCGCCCGACCGAACGCCTGGTCCTGGGCGAGCTGCTGGACCGGCGGGTGACCCTGGTCTCGAGCGGCGAGGAGGTCACCGTCCTGGACGTGGCCATCCAGCAGCTGCCGGCCCGCCGGGACTGGGAGATCGACCGGATTTTCGTACGGAAGGGCAAGTCGGGGGCGCTGCGCCGACGCGGTGAGGCCCTGACCGTGGAGTGGTCGGCGGTGACGGGCTTCTCGCTGGAGGAGCACGGCCAGGGCGCCGAGAACCTGGTCGCCACCTTCGAGCAGATGCGCCCGGCCGACGTGGCGAACGTGCTGCACCACCTGACGCCGAAACGGCGCGCCGAGGTGGCCAACGCCCTCGACGACGACCGGCTCGCGGACGTGCTGGAGGAGCTGCCCGAGGACGAGCAGGTGGAGATCCTCGGCAAGCTGAAGGAGGAGCGCGCCGCCGACGTCCTGGAGGCGATGGACCCGGACGACGCGGCCGACCTGCTGTCCGAGCTGCCGGAGGACGACAAGGAGCGGCTGCTGACCCTGATGCAGCCGGACGACGCGGCCGATGTGCGCCGCCTGCTGTCCTACGAGGAGAACACCGCCGGCGGTCTGATGACCACCGAGCCGATCGTGCTGCGGCCGGACGCGACGGTAGCGGACGCGCTGGCCCGCGTACGGCAGGCGGACCTGTCGCCGGCGCTGGCGGCGCAGGTGTACGTGTGCCGGCCGCCGGACGAGACGCCGACGGGCAAGTACCTGGGCACGGTGCACTTCCAGCGGCTGCTGCGGGATCCGCCGTTCACGCTGGTCAGCTCGATCGTGGACACGGACCTGCCGCCGCTGCGGCCGAACGCCTCGCTGCCCGCTGTGACCACGCACCTCGCCGCCTACAACATGGTGGCGGTGCCGGTGGTCGACGAGAGCGGTTCACTGCTGGGCGCGGTGACGGTGGACGACGTGCTGGACCACCTGCTGCCGGACGACTGGCGGGAGACGGACTTCCATTCCGAGGAGGCCATCGGTGGCCGCTGAGCGAGGACGCTTCGACCGGGGACGGGGCGAGCAGGCGCGCGAGCGGCGCCGGGAGCAGATCCGGGAGCGGCGCGAGCAGGCGCGGATGCAGGCGCGCGAACACGGATTGGCGGCGGACGCGGCGGAACGTTCCGGCGAGCGCGCGGCGAAGTCGTCGGGCACCGGGTCGAGCGCGCTGACGCGCTCGCGGGTGCGCCTGGACCTGCCGCGCGCGCCGCGGCGGTCGCTGCTGCCCGAGTACGACCCGGAGGCCTTCGGACGGCTGTCGGAGCGGGTGGCGCGCTTCCTGGGCACCGGCCGGTTCATCGTCTGGATGACCCTGGTCGTCGTCGTCTGGGTGCTGTGGAACGTCTTCGCGCCCGACAACCTGCGGTTCGACAAGTACCCCTTCATCTTCCTGACGCTGATGCTGTCGCTCCAGGCCTCCTACGCGGCTCCGCTGATCCTGCTCGCGCAGAACCGCCAGGACGACCGCGACCGGGTCACGCACGAGCAGGACCGCAAGCAGAACGAGCGGTCCATCGCCGACACGGAGTACCTGACCCGGGAAATCGCCGCCCTGCGGATGGGTCTGGGCGAGGTCGCCACGCGCGACTGGATCAGGTCCGAGTTCCAGGACCTGATCAAGGAGATGGACGAGCGGCGTCTATTCCCCGCGGAACGTGATGAAGGCGACCGCTGACGGGCTTTCCTGCGGCCTGCTACCGAGCCGTACCATCGGTGCATGGCTACCGACACAAGCTCCGCCGCCGTGCCTGAGCAGGACGCGATCCTGGACGCGCTGGCGACGGTGAACGACCCCGAGATCCACCGGCCGATCACCGAGCTCGGCATGGTCAAATCGGTGGAGATCGGTGAGGGCGGCGAGGTCGCCGTCACGGTCTACCTCACGGTGTCGGGCTGTCCCATGCGCGAGACCATCACGAAGAACGTCACCGAGGCCGTCGAGAAGGTCGCGGGCGTCACCTCCGTCGCCGTCACCCTCGACGTGATGAGCGACGAGCAGCGCAAGGACCTGGCGGCCACGCTGCGCGGCGGCACCGCCGAGCGCGAGGTGCCCTTCGCCAAGCCGGGCTCGCTGACCCGCGTGTACGCGGTCGCGTCCGGCAAGGGCGGTGTCGGCAAGTCGTCCGTCACGGTGAACCTGGCCGCGGCGATGGCGGCGGACGGCCTGAAGGTCGGCGTGGTCGACGCGGACATCTACGGCCACAGCGTGCCGCGCATGCTGGGTGTGGACGGGCGTCCGACCCAGGTCGAGAACATGATCATGCCGCCGTCCGCGCACGGCGTGAAGGTCATCTCCATCGGCATGTTCACCCCGGGCAACGCGCCGGTGGTGTGGCGCGGGCCGATGCTGCACCGCGCCCTCCAGCAGTTCCTCGCCGACGTGTTCTGGGGCGACCTGGACGTCCTGCTGCTGGACCTGCCGCCGGGCACCGGTGACATCGCGATCTCCGTGGCCCAGCTGGTGCCGAACGCGGAGATCCTGGTCGTCACCACCCCGCAGCAGGCCGCGGCCGAGGTCGCGGAGCGGGCCGGCTCCATTGCCGTGCAGACCCACCAGAAGATCGTCGGCGTGGTCGAGAACATGTCGGGCCTGCCGTGCCCGCACTGCGACGAGATGGTCGACGTCTTCGGCTCGGGCGGTGGCCAGAAGGTCGCCGACGGCCTGACCAAGACGGTCGGCGCGTCCGTGCCGGTGCTGGGCTCGATCCCGATCGACGTCCGGCTGCGCGAAGGCGGCGACGACGGCAAGCCCGTCGTGCTGTCCGACCCGGACTCCCCGGCCGGCGCGGCCCTGCGCGCGATCGCGGGCAAGCTGGGCGGCCGCGCGCGCGGACTGTCGGGCATGTCCCTGGGGATCACCCCGCGCAACAAGTTCTGATCCGGAAGTTCTGATCCGGGCCCCGGATACCACGCGGAAGGGCGCCGCTCGCCGAGCGGCGCCCTTCCGCGTACCGGCGACGGGTCGCCGGCTCCCGGTCACCCGCCGCCGGTCACCCGACGGCCGCCGGGCCTCACTCGTACGAACCGAGGTCCGCGATCGCGGAGAACCCGAGCCCGTACGCGCTCATCCCGCGGCCGTAAGCACCCAGGTGGACCCCGCTGCCGGTGGACCCGGCCAGCACCCAGCCGAACTCCGACTCGCGGTAGTGGAAGGCCGTCGGCTCCCCGTCCACGGGCAGCGACAGCGTGGACCAGTCCTCACCGGCCAGGTCGTCCGCCAGCTCCCACGCGGCCTCGGTCTGCTGGTCCAGCCAGTCGTCGCGCAGCGTGTGGTCCATCTGGCCGGGCCAGCTGTAGGCCAGCAGTCCGGAGCCGGCCAGCCAGGCCGCCGAGGCGACCGAGGTGGCCTCCAGGACTCCGGTGCCGTCTCCGCTGCGGCGCAGCGGGTTGCTCGCCACGGTGATGACCACCGCGAAGCGCTCCTTCTCGCCGGTGGCGATCTCACCCCGGGCGGAGGGCTCGTCGCCGTGGCCGGTGGAGCCGTGCTCCACGGTGCCGTCGGCGGCGGTACCGACCTGCATGAGCCAGCGGGGGCCGCTGAAGGCCCCGTCCAGGCCGTACCAGGGGAAGTCCGCGGCCAGGAACCCCTCGGCCGTCCGGCGGGCCGCCGGTACGGGCGCAGGGGCCTCCTGTGGCTGCGTATCACCGTGCGGGCCGGTATCCGGCTCCTGGCCGGGTGCGCCTGCGGGGGCGAGGGCCTCCGCGGTCTGCGTCCCTGCCCGGCTGCTGCTCGTCGTCTCCATCTGGGCGGCCTCTCGTTCCGTGGGGTCCGGAACGGCCCTCCCCCTCGCTTCGCTGGGGGGACCCCCTCCCTCGGGCGTCCTGCGATCCGGACAGATGGAGGATAGCCATCCGACCGCGGATCGCCGGGCAGGCCGCGCGTCAGGTGGCGTCGGCGTCGAAGCGCGAGTGCTGCTCCGGGGCGGGGGCGGCGGGCTTCTTCAGCAGGTCGGGGCCGGTCACGGCGGGCGTGGCGGCGGCGGCCGGGGCGCTGTCGGACGCCGAGCTCTTCACGGCGTCGGAGACGTCGTTCAGCTCCTTGCGAAGGTCGAAGCTGCCGCGGATCTCCTTGAGGTCCTCGTTCTCGGTCAGCTGCTTGCGGATGAAGGTCTTCGGATTCAGGTCCTCGAACTCGAAGTCCTTGAATTCCGGGCCGAGTTCGGAGCGGATGTCGTGCTTCGCACTGTCGGAGAACTCACGGATCTTCCGGACGAAGCCGGTGACGTCCTGAATGACCTTGGGCAGCTTTTCCGGGCCGAAGATGAGAATGCCGAGCACCACGATCGTGACAAGTTCGAGTGCGCCTATGTCGTTGAACACTTGCCGCTCCTCGGCTCTCTCTCACTTCGGGCCCCGACACACGGTACCCGTCGTTGCCCGCGGGCCCATACCTCCGTACCGCCTCCGCGGCGGTTTCACCCGGCCGTCATGCCGCGCTCATGAGCCGTTCGCCGATCCGAGGACCACTTTCAGTGTGCTTTCGCGGCCGTCGCGCAGCACCGTGAGGGTCAGCGGATCTCCGGGGCGATGGGCCCGGATCTTGATGATCAGCTCGTCACCGCCGCGCACTCGCTGTCCGTCCACCTTGGTGATCACGTCTCCGGCCCTGATCCCGGCGCGCGCGCCCGGTCCGTCGGCGACCACGGACGGCTTGCCGTCCTCGCCCTTGTCCCCGACCCGGGCTCCGTCGCCCGTGTAGTCCATGTCGAGCGTGACCCCGATGACGGGGTGCGTGGCGCGGCCGGTGCGGATGAGCTCCTCGGCGACGCGCTTGCCCTGGTTGATGGGGATGGCGAAGCCGAGCCCGATGGAGCCGCCCTGCCGGGTGGGGTCGTCCTTGTCGGCCCCGCGGATGGCGCTGTTGATGCCGACCACGTGGGCCTTGGCGTCGAGGAGCGGGCCGCCGGAGTTCCCCGGGTTGATGGGGGCGTCGGTCTGCAGCGCGTCGACGTAGCTGATGTCGCTGCCGTCGCCCTTGTCGCCGCCCGCGGTGACGGGCCGGCCGGTGGCGCTGATGATGCCGGCGGTGACGGTGTTGGAGAGGTCGAACGGCGCACCGATGGCCACCACCGGATCACCGACCTTCACGTTCTCGGAGTTGCCCAGGCTCAGCGGCTGGAGCCCGCGCACCCCGCTGACCTTGACCACGGCCAGGTCGTAGCCGGAGTCGCGGCCGACCAGCTCGGCGGTGACGCTCTCGCCGGTGCTGAAGGTGACCGCTATCTCCTTGGAGTCGGCCACCACGTGGTTGTTGGTCAGGATGTGCCCCTGCTGGTCGAGCACGAAGCCGGTGCCCGTACCGCTGCCCTTCGCGCCCCGCACGTGCAGGGTCACCACCCCGGGCAGGGCGGTGGCCGCGATGCCGGCCACGCTCTCGGGTGCCCGGCCCTTGTCGGCGGCGGCTGCCTGGGGCAGTTCCAGCCGGGTGTTGCTGCGCCGTTCGGCGAGCACGCCGGCGTAGCCGCCGATCCCGCCCGCGAGCAGGGCCGTTCCGAGGCTGAGGGCCACCACCTGCCACAGCCTGATCCCGCGCGGCGTCCGGCCCCGGTCCACGACCTGCAGCGGCACGGCGGCCCAGGGGTCGTACCGCACCGCGGGGGCATCGGCCGCCTGCTGCGCCGGCTCGCCCCCGCCGGAGGGCTCGCCGAAGGTCACGCCACCGTCGGACCCAGTGCCGTCGGACTCGCTGCCGTCGGACCCGCTCCCGGCTTCGGGCCGGGGCGCGGGAACGCCCTCGCGGCGGCCGTCCTCGGCCGTCCCCTCGGGCCGGCTCCACCACTGCGGAGCCGGATCGGTCTGCTGCCTGTCGGCCATGGGCGCTCCCCGCGTACCTATGCGCATGTGCCGCAGATTCAATCAGGTCCCGCGTCAGCGCAGCAGGGAGACCGGGCGGGCCGGGACCTGCGGGGAGGGCCGCAGCGGCGGCAGCGGGGTCGCCACGGCCGACAGGAGGGTCGGGACGGCCGCGGGGGTGGGCAGGCGGTCACGTGCCCCCTGATCGGCCACGGGCAGGGCGGGAGGACCGGGCCGGGAGGCCGGGGCCGGGGAATCGCCCCTGAGGTTCGGGTCCGCCTCCAGTGGCAGGGCGCCACCGAGCGCGAGCGCGGCCAGCGAGACGGCCCCGGCGGCGACGAACGCGAACCGGCGGCGCGGCCGGCCCACCTCGTGGATGCGGAAGCCGTCCTGCGGCTCGGGACGGGCGGCGACCGGCAGTCCGTACGCGAACGCGTCGAACGGGCCGGCCCCCGTGGTGCCGGGCGGACCGGCGGGGCCGGACGGGTCGTCGAGACCGCCGCCCGGCAGCCCCTGCAGCCGGGCCAGCAGCCCGGCGGACAGCGGTGGCGGCGCGCTCTCCACGAACATGGTCTTCAGACGGCGCTGGGCATCGGCCTCGGCCTTGCACTTGGCGCAGGTCGCCAGGTGGGCCAGGACCCGGTCGCGGGCATCGTGCTTCAGCTCCCCGTCCACGAGGGCGGCAAGCCGGTCGCCCAGGTGCTGTTCGGCGGGGGACGGACTGACCTCGCTCACTCGGCTCCGCCCTCTCCCCCGGCGCCGGGTGCGCCCATCGCCACTCCCGCCAGCGCGCGCTGCTCGGCGCGGGCCTCGGGAGAACGGTGCTTGAGCGCCTTGCGCAGGTGTGAACGGCCCCGGTGGATACGGCTGCGCACGGTGCCGAGCTTCACCCCGAGGGTCGCGGCGATCTCCTCGTACGAAAGACCCTCGATGTCGCACAGCACCACGGCCGCGCGGAACTCGGGGGCGAGGGTGTCCAGCGCCTGCTGCACGTCCGCGTCGAAGTGGGTGTCGTGCAGGACCTGCTGCGGGGACGGCTCACGGCTGGGCAGCCGGTCGGCGGCGTCGTCGCCGAGCGCGTCGAAGCGGATCCGCTGCTTGCGGCGGACCATGTCCAGGAAGAGGTTCGTGGTGATGCGGTGCAGCCAGCCCTCGAACGTGCCGGGCGTGTAGGTGGACAGCGAGCGGAAGACCCGGACGAAGACCTCCTGGGTCAGGTCCTCGGCGTCGTGCTGGTTGCCCGTCAGACGGTAGGCAAGGCGGTAGACCCGCGCGCTGTGCGTGCTGACGATCTCCTCCCACGAAGGAGGGGTCCACGCCTGGGAGCCCGCATCGGCGGCAAAGGTCGCGGTGGTTGCGGTGTCTGCGGTGTGGAAGCGGTCAGCAATGTTGGTCACGGATTTCGGCTCACCCGCCGACCAGAAGAGGCGTCTCAGTACGCCCCCACGATCCACAGGCGCAGCCGCACCTCCCCTATCGGCTCTGGTGGTGTCCAGCGGAGTCCCTACCATAGCCACCCCCTCTGTCAGCTCCGGATAAGCGTTTTTGCAGTATCTTTACGCGAGACTTAGGCCCCGGAGCGGTCCCGGCCGTCGATCTGCCCGGCACCGTCCCTTCTTATCCCGCCTCCACCCTTCACAACGCCCGGTCCCATCTGCGGGTTCCCGACGTCAACGGATACAGTCACCGTTGCGCCAACTATGGGGACAGGAGAGGGTCATTACCGGCAACCGGCAGACGAGCTGGGCGTTCGCCGACGCGTTTGTCGCCGAGGACGACGCTCTGCGATGGGCCCGCGACCGGTCCAGGGAAGCGGGCCTGCGGTCCGTCTCACCCGGCACCGGGGCCGCGCTGCGCCTGCTGGCCGCCACCGCGGACGCCAAGGCGGTCGCCGAGATCGGCACCGGAACCGGTGTCTCCGGCATCCACCTCCTGCACGGAATGCGCCCCGACGGGGTCCTGACCACCGTGGATCCCGAGGCGGACCGGCAGGCCTTCGCCCGCCAGGCCTTCCGCGCCGCCGGCTTCGCGGGCAACCGCGCCCGCTTCATCCCCGGCCGCGCCCTCGACGTACTGCCCCGGCTCGCCGACGGCGGATACGACCTCGTCTTCTGCGACGGGGACCCTTCCGAGTCCCTCGACTACCTCGCCGAATCGTTGCGGCTGCTGCGCCCCGGCGGACTGGTGTGCTTCGAGGGGGTCTTCTCCGACGGCCGTACGGTCGACTCCGCGGCCCAGCCGGTGGAGGTGCTGCGCGTCCGCGAGCTGCTGCGCAGCGTCCGCGAGAGCCCCGCCCTGGAGGCCGCGCTGCTCCCGGTGGGCGACGGGCTGCTGTGCGCCGTGCGCCGCTGACCACCGGGGGCGCGCCGAAGGCTCCCGTAGGGCGCGTCCTGCGGCCCTGCCGGGCGGCGGGTCAGCTCAGGAGCGCGAAGGTGAGGGCCGCGGTGCCGCCGAGCGCGGTGCCGGCGAGGAGCTGGGCCGGGGTGTGCGCCCCCAGCACCAGCCGGGACCAGCCCACCGCCGCGGCGACCAGGGCCGCGGGGAGCACCTGGATCCCGAGGACGAGCAGCAGGATCATCACGGTGCCGCCGGCCACCGACATGTGGATCGATATCTGCCAGACGATCGTGACGAGCAGCGACGACACGAGGCCCACCAGCATCGCGACGACGAGCGCGAACACCTCCCGGGGGGCGCCCAGGACGTGCAGGAGGGTGATCCCGGCGACGACGGAGACCAGGCTCAGGGCCATCGGGACGATGCGCTGGCGCCGCACCCGGATGTGCTGGTCGGTCAGTGCGCCCCGGTGGACGCCGAGGGTGATGATCCCGATCGGGACCACCCCGCAGAACAGGGCGGCGAGCAGACCCCAGCCGAGCCCGGCCCACGAGGCGGTGCTGTGCCATCCGACGAGCAGGAGCAGCGCGACCACGAGGTTCGCCGGGGCCAGCACGTCGGAGAGGACCCGGGCCGCCTTCTGGCGGGGCGTGCAGTCCGCGAAGGCGGGCGGCGCGGGCGGGGCGAAGGTCATGGCATGGCTCCCGAAGAGGTCAGGTCCAGGGGTGCTTGCAGGTCGGGCCGGCCCGGGCCGGGGCACGACACAACGCTGCCCCGGCCGCTGATCGCGGTCGGGGCAGCGCAGAGAATGCAGAAACGCAGAAGGTGGAAGTGCTGTCAGTGCCCCCGGAGGGTCAGCCGACGACCTTCTTCAGGGCGTCACCCAGGGCGTCCGCCTCATCAGGGGTCAGCTCGACGACAAGCCGACCGCCGCCCTCGAGCGGTACGCGCATGACGATGCCCCGCCCCTCCTTGGTGACCTCGAGCGGGCCGTCGCCCGTCCGCGGCTTCATGGCCGCCATGCTCGTTCCCCTTCCTGAAACCAGCTCATCGTCAGCCGACGGCCCCATTCAGGCGCCTAATACCCGGCATCGAACACATTGCTTCCCAGCCATTATCCCGCATGTCAGGACCCGATGACCAACATCGCCCGTGAACGCTTGGGCAACGCGCTCGACCAAAACCACTCATTTCGGGGATCCGCCTGCGATACTTCGCCGCCGCACCCGGGAAGCGGCATCGGCTTTCTTTGACGCACATCACATGTGCGCGCCACGTCCGGTCCGCCATGCTGGCCCTTGCACCGGACAGTACCGACCGGTAGCCCAGCCCGCGACGAAGGGGGACCCCCTGCCATGGCCGACAGCGTGCTCTACGAAGTGACCGACGGACTCGCCACCATCACGATCAACCGTCCGGACGCGATGAACGCGATGAACACCGAGGCCAAGGTCGCCCTGCGCGACGCGGTCCAGGCCGCCGCCGCGGACACCGCCGTTCGGGCCGTTCTGCTCACCGCGGCCGGCGACCGGGCCTTCTGCGTGGGCCAGGACCTCAAGGAGCACATCGGGAACCTCGCCTCGGACCGCGAGACCGGTTCCTCGCTGACCATGACCACGGTCGCCGACCACTACAACCCGATCGTGCGGGCGCTCACCGAGATGCCGAAGCCCGTGGTGGCCGGGGTCAACGGCGTCGCGGCCGGAGCGGGCTTCGGCTTCGCGCTGGCGGCGGACTTCAGGGTCGTCGCCGACACCGCGTCCTTCAACACCTCGTTCGCCGGGGTGGCGCTGACGGCCGACTCCGGGGTCTCGTGGACCCTGCCCCGTCTGATCGGCGCCTCCCGCGCCTCGGACCTGCTGCTCTTCCCGCGTTCGGTCAAGGCGCAGGAGGCGTTCGAGCTGGGCATCGTCAACCGCCTGGTGCCCGCGGACTCCCTGCACGCCGAGGCGGAGGCGGTGGCCCGCACCCTGGCCGCCGGCCCGACGGTCGCGTACGCCGCGCTGAAGGAGTCCCTGGCCTACGGGGCCTCCCACACGCTCTCCGAGGCGCTGGCCCACGAGGACGCCCTCCAGACCCGTGCAGGGGCCTCCGAGGACCACTCCATCGCCGTCCAGGCCTTCCTCGCGAAGCAGCCGCCGAAGTACCTGGGCCGCTGAGGCCGGCCCGCGGCCCGGCCGGTCAGGCCGGGTCGCGGGAGACGCAGGCGGCCAGGTGGTCGTTGACCAGCCCGCAGGCCTGCATCAGGGCGTAGGCCGTCGTGGGGCCGACGAAGCGGATGCCGGCCTTCTTCAGGGCCTTGGCGAGGGCGGTGGACTCCGTCGTGACCGCCGGGACCTCGGTGACGGTCAGCGGGGCCGGTCCCGGCTCCTCGGGGGCGTGGGACCAGATGAGGGTGTCCAGTTCGCCCGGCTCCCACCCGGCGAGGACCTTCGCGTTGGCGAGGGTCGCCTCGATCTTGGCCCGGTTGCGGATGATCCCCTCGTCGGTCAGCAGCCGCTCCGCGTCCCCGTCGCCGAACTCCGCGACCGCGGCGATCGAGAAGTCGCGGAAGGCCTTACGGAACCCCTCCCGGCGGCGCAGGATCGTCAGCCAGGACAGCCCCGACTGGAAGGCCTCCAGGCACAGGCGCTCGTACAGGGCGTCGTCGCCGTGGACCGGGCGGCCCCACTCGGTGTCGTGGTAGGCCACGTAGTCCGGCGTGGACAGCGCCCACGGGCAGCGCAGCAGCCCGTCCGCGCCCGCGACCGGACCGGTCACCGTTCGCCGCCCTTGGCGAGGTCGACGTGCGCGGGCGCGTCCGCCGGGGCGTCGGCGGGCTCCGCCGCCGGGGCCTGGGACCGGGCCGTCAGCTGCGCGATGCGCGCGTCCCGTTCGGCCAGTTCGGCCGCGAGCCGCTCCAGCACGTCGTCCACCTCGGCCATCCGGTACCCGCGCGGGGCGACCGGCAGCCGCAGCGCGTCGATGTCCTCGCGCACGACGGGCCGGCTCTCCGGCAGACCGTCCGCCACCCGGTCCGGCTCCGCTTCCGGCAGGACGGCCTCCGAACCGCCGCCGATCACCGCCAGGGTGACCGCTGCCACGACCACGACCAGCGCGATCATCAAGAAGAAGAACACGATCAACTCCCCTGAGAGACTTCCGGCCACCAGGTTAAGGTCGCAGGCGAGGCGCAAGGGCCGCCGAAGGAGGAAAGAGCAGGATGCTGCGACTGGGCAGGCGCGAGTTCGACACCCACGAGCCGGTGATCATGGCCATCGTGAACCGGACGCCGGACTCCTTCTACGACCAGGGCGCGACGTTCCGCGACGAGCCGGCGCTGGACCGGGTCGAACACGCCATCGCCGAGGGCGCCGCGATCATCGACATCGGCGGCGTCAAGGCCGGCCCGGGCGAGCACGTGGACGCGGCCGAGGAGGCGCGGCGCACGGTCGGCTTCGTGGCCGAGGTACGGCGCCGCCACCCGGACGTGGTGATCAGCGTGGACACCTGGCGGCACGAGGTCGGCGAGGCGGTCTGCGAGGCCGGCGCCGATGTCCTCAACGACGCCTGGGGCGGGGTGGACCCGAGGCTGGCGGAGGTGGCCGCGCGCCACGGCGCGGGCCTGGTCTGCACCCACGCGGGCGGCGTGGAGCCGCGCACCCGGCCGCACCGGACCGCGTACGAGGACGTCATGGAGGACGTCCTGCGCGTGACGGTCGGGCTGGCGGAGCGGGCGGCGGCGCTGGGTGTGCGCCGGGACGCCATCATGATCGACCCCGGCCACGACTTCGGGAAGAACACCCGGCACTCGCTGGAGGCCACGCGCCGGCTGGACGAGATGACGGCGACCGGCTGGCCGGTCCTGGTCTCCCTGTCCAACAAGGACTTCGTCGGCGAGACCCTCGACAAGCCGGTCAAGGAACGCCTGCTGGGCACCCTGGCCACGACGGCCGTCTCGGCCTGGCTGGGCGCGCAGGTCTACCGCGTCCACGAGGTCGCCGAGACCCGGCAGATCCTGGACATGGTCCGCTCCATCCAGGGCCACCGTCCCCCGGCGGTCGCCCGCCGCGGCCTGGCCTGAGGCCTTCCGGGTCCGGGGCGGACCGCCCCGGACCCCGGGGCCTACTTGCCGACTTCCTTCGTCACCAGCGCGATGGCCTCGTCCACGTCGTCCGTGACGTGGAACAGGTAGAGGTCCTTCTCCGAGGCCTTGCCCTGGGCGATCACCGTGTTCCGCAGCCAGTCGATCAGGCCGCTCCAGTACTCCGTGCCGAACAGCACGATCGGGAAGCGGGTGATCTTCTGGGTCTGGACCAGGGTCAGCGCCTCGAACAGCTCGTCCAGCGTGCCCAGGCCGCCCGGCAGGACGACGAAGCCCTGGCTGTACTTCACGAACATCGTCTTGCGGACGAAGAAGTACCGGAAGTTCAGCCCGAGATCGACGTGCTCGTTCAGCCCCTGCTCGAAGGGCAGCTCGATGCCGAGGCCGACGGAGATGCCGCTGGCCTCCCGGGCGCCCTTGTTGGCCGCCTCCATCGCCCCCGGACCGCCGCCGGTGATCACCGCGAAGCCGGCGTCGACCAGCGCGCTGCCGATCCGTACGCCCGCGTCGTACTCGGGCGAGCCCTGCGGCGTACGGGCCGAACCGAACACGCTGATCGCGGGCGGCAGCTCGGCGAGCGTGCCGAAGCCCTCGATGAACTCCGACTGGATGCGCAGGACCCGCCAGGGATCGGTGTGCACCCACTCGGAGGGCCCGGCCGAATCCAGCAGCCGCTGGTCCGTCGTACTGCCCGCCTGCACCTGGCTCCGCCTCCTCAACACCGGCCCGAGCTGCTGCTCCTCGGGCCGGCGACGAGCGGAACCTTCGGGATTGCCGTGGTTGCCCATGCTGTGCTCCCTCCTGCTGATCGTTGGATCAGGGTAGGCGCACAAAGGTGACGAGAAGCGGAATTCAGGAGGTCAGCCAGGCGCGGAGTCGTTCCTCGCAGTGCAGGATCGCCTTCGTCTCGACGCGTTCGTCGACCTTGTGCGCCAGCAGGGCGTCGCCCGGACCGTAGTTGACCGCCGGGACTCCGAGGGCGCTGAAGCGGGCGACGTCCGTCCAGCCGAACTTGGGCATCGCCCGGCCGCCGACCGCCTCCATGAAGGCCGCCGCCGCCGGGTGGGACAGCCCCGGGAGGGCGCCGCCCGAGGAGTCGTCGACCACGAACTCGGCGATGTCGCAGTCCGCGAACACCTCCCGTACGTGGGCCAGCGCCTCGGCCTCGGTACGGTCCGGGGCGTAGCGGAAGTTGACCGTCACCGTGCA
The DNA here is from genome assembly GCF_045160505.1 of Streptomyces sp. NBC_00029. Taxonomy (NCBI): domain Bacteria; kingdom Bacillati; phylum Actinomycetota; class Actinomycetes; order Kitasatosporales; family Streptomycetaceae; genus Streptomyces; species Streptomyces sp. NBC_00029. Next base: position 5,799,868 of record NZ_CP108292.1, on the reverse strand, counting down.
CGCGTCGGGGATGACGTTGTTGGCGACGCCGCCCGCGATGCGGACCGCGTTGAGGCCCTCGTGGTACTCCAGGCCGTCGATGACCGGCTTGCGGGGCTCGTAGGCCGCCAGCCGGGCGAGGATCGGGCCCGCCGTGTGGATGGCGTTGGAGCCCATCCAGCTGCGGGCGGAGTGGGCGCGCTCGCCGGCGGTGCGCAGCAGGACGCGCAGGGTGCCCTGGCAGCCGCCCTCGACCTCGGCGTTGGAGGGTTCCAGCAGGACGGCGAAGTCGCCCGTCAGCCAGTCGGGGTGGGCTTCGGCGACCTTGCCGAGGCCGTTGAGGTCGGCGGCGACCTCCTCCTGGTCGTAGAAGACGAAGGTGAGGTCCCGGTTGGGCTCGGGCACGGTCGCGGCGATGCGCAGCTGCACGGCGACACCGGACTTCATGTCGGTGGTGCCGCAGCCCCACAGCACGTCGTTCTCGTCGAGGCGGGAGGGCACGTTGTCGGCGATCGGCACGGTGTCGAGGTGGCCGGCGAGCACGACGCGCTCGGCCCGGCCGAGGTTCGTTCGGGCCACGACGTTGTTGCCGAAGCGGTCCACGGTCAGGTGGGCAAGGCCCCGCAACGCGTGTTCCACGAGGTCGGCGAGTACCTTCTCGTCGCCGCTCACGGACGGAATGTCGACGAGCCGGGCGGTCAGCTCGGCGGCGTCCAGGGTGAGGTCCAGCTCGGATTCGGACATGGAGCTGACCCTAATGCCCCGAGCTGCGGCAAAGCCTCCTGCGTCCGGCCGGTGGACGCGTCATATGCCTCAAGTACGGTGGGCCGCGTGTCCGAGACCCGTGATCCCCGTCCTCGTCGCCGCCGGCTGCTCCGGGCGGTGGTCGGTCTGCTCGTTCTCCTCGCGGTGATCGGGTATTTCGCCGTGCAGCGCGATTCGAACGGTGGCGGCGGTGCCCCGTTCTGCGTGGCCGGCGCGGATCCGGTCGGGGAGGACGAAACGTCCGCGACGTACGAGATGTCCCCGGAGCAGGCGGCGAACGCGGCGACGATAGCCGCGGTCGGCATCGCGAAGGGGCTGCCGGACCGGGCGGTGACCATCGCGCTGGCGACCGCCATGCAGGAGTCGGCGCTGCGCAACCTCGACCACGGCGACCGGGACTCCCTGGGCCTCTTCCAGCAGCGGCCGTCGATGGGCTGGGGCACTCCGGAGCAGATCACGGACCCCGTCTACTCGGCCGGGATCTTCTACGACCACCTCGTCGACGTGCCGGGGTACTCGCGGCTGCCGCTGACGGTGGCCGCGCAGAAGGTGCAGCGCAGCGGGTTCCCGCAGGCGTACGCGAAGCACGAGCCGGACGCGACCGTGCTGACGGCGGCCTTCGCCGGGGGCGGCACCGTGAACTGCGGCGGGCCCGCGCCGACGGGGCCGGGCGATCCGCAGCGGGTGCGGGCCGACCTGGTCCGGATCTTCGGTGAGGACGGGCCGCACACGTTCGCCGCGCAGGGCGGCGGCCAGGCCGGCCGGAGCGTCGGCGGGGGCCAGGGCACACCGGAGGCCGAGGTGACCCTGGTGGAGAAGCGCGACGGCGGCGAGGCCGCCACGCGCCGCAGCCGGGCGATGGCCCACTGGGCGGTGGCCAACTCCAAGGAGCTGGGCATCTCCCGGGTCTCCTACGACCGGCACGGCTGGATCGGGGGCCGGGACCGCGGACGGTGGCAGGACCGGGGCGGCGCGAAGACCGAGGACGGCAAGGGGGATCCCTACGGCGCGGGACCGGGCGAGGTGCGGATCTTCCTGGCCCGCTGATCCCCGCGGCGGGCCGGGGCACGCGCCGGAGGCGCCCGGGCTCACGTACGAGTGATCACTCCTGAGGGGGGATCCGTGTAGCGGGCCACGTATCCCGGATCCGGAAGGAAGCCCTGGTCGGCGCGCATCCAATGCGCTTTTCGCGGAAGCCGATTAAACGATGCGTTACCGATCCTTTACCCACCGGCACCGCAACTCCACCCGCCCCCGGAGCGGTTAGTCACGGCGTACTCAGCCGCTACCGCTTAGGAGCAACATGTCTCTCCCCCTGACCCGCCGGATCGCCCGTGCCGCGCTGCTGATCGCAGCCGGGGCCGCTCCCGTGGTCGGTGCGGCCGGCGCGGCCAGTGCCGCCGGTCTGGAGTCCGTGCCGCAGCTGGGCCAGCTCACCGCACCCGACGCCGCCACGGCCACGGACGCCACGGCCGCGGCCACGGACGCCGTGGACACCGCCGGCGGCGCCACCAAGAGCCTGCCGGCTCCCGCCTCCGAGGTGGCCGGTACCGCGCAGGGCCTGCTCGGCGGGCTGCCCGCGGCCCAGGAGCTGCCGGTGTCCTCGCTGCCGGCCTCCGGCGGCCTGCCGGGCGGACTGCCCGGGGGCCTGCCCGGCGGCCTGCCGCTGGTCGGCTGACGCCGCAGGAACCACCGAGGGGGCCGGGAGTGTGAACTCCCGGCCCCCTCGGGCATTCTCGCCGTGGAACGCGGCCGGTCAGCCGAGGCGCTTGACCGCGGCCTCCACGCGCTCGTCGGTGGCGGTGAAGGCGACGCGCACGAACCGTGCGCCCGCCTCGCCGTAGAAGTCGCCCGGCGCGACCAGGATGCCGAGGCCGGCGAGGTGGGCGACGGTGTCCCAGCAGGGCTCGTCGCGGGTCACCCACAGGTAGAGGCTGGCCTCGCTGTGCTCGACCCGGAAGCCGTGCGCCTCCAGGGCCGTGCGCAGCGCGGCGCGGCGGGCGGCGTAGCGCTCGCGCTGCTCCTCGACGTGGGTGTCGTCGCCGAGCGCGGCGACGGTGGCAGCCTGCACCGGGGCGGGGGTCATCATGCCGCCGTGCTTGCGGATCTCCAGCAGCTCGCCGAGCACTTCGGCGTCACCGGCGACGAAGGCCGCCCGGTAGCCGGCCAGGTTGGAGCGCTTGGAGAGGGAGTGGACCGCGACGATGCCCTCGTACGAGCCGCCGCACACGTCGTCGTGGAGGACGGAGACGGGCTCGGCCTCCCAGCCCAGCTCCAGGTAGCACTCGTCGCTGAAGAGCAGGATCCCGTGCTCGCGCGCCCAGGCCACGATCCGGACGAGCTCCTCCTTGGCGAGGACCTTGCCGGTGGGGTTGGACGGGGAGTTGAGCCACAGCAGCTTCACGCCGGCCGGGTCGAGGTCGGTCGGGTCGTCGTAGACGACCGCCTCTGCGCCGCACAGCCGCGCGCCGACCTCGTAGGTGGGGTAGGCGAGCCGGGGGTAGGCGACCTTGTCACCGGCGCCCAGGCCCAGCTGGGTCGGCAGCCAGGCGACCAGTTCCTTGGAGCCGACGACCGGCAGGACGTTGCGGTGTCCGGCGGCGCTCGCTCCGAGGCGGCCGCGCACCCAGCCGGTGATCGCGTCGCGCAGGGCGACGGTGCCCCACACGGTCGGGTAGCCCGGGGAGTCGGCGGCCTCGATCAGGGCGCGCCGGATCAGCTGCGGGACCGGGTCGACGGGCGTGCCGACCGAGAGGTCGACGATGCCGTCCGCGTGGGCCGCCGCCGTGGCCTTGTACGGCTCCAGCTTGTCCCAGGGGAAGGCGGGAAGACGGTCGGATACTGCGGCCACGGTGGTCTCTGCTCTCTCTGGGTGCTGGTTGCGGGGTCGGAGTACGCCCCGGTAAACACGTCGGTCCCGTGCGGCGGGAAGGCCGTACGGGACCGAGGGGCGCGTCTGCCTGAAAGGTCAGTGCTCGCCGTTGATACCGGCGGGCAGCGCCGCGACGAAGGGGTGATCGCGCTCGATCAGGCCCAGCTTGGAGGCACCACCGGGCGAACCGAGCTCGTCGAAGAACTCGACATTCGCCTTGTAGTAGTCCTTCCACTCCTCCGGGGTGTCGTCCTCGTAGAAGATGGCCTCGACCGGGCAGACCGGCTCACACGCGCCACAGTCGACGCACTCGTCCGGGTGGATGTACAAGGACCGCTGGCCCTCGTAGATGCAGTCGACGGGGCACTCTTCGATGCATGCCTTGTCCTTGACGTCGACACAAGGCTCCGCGATGACGTAGGTCACGCTCTCGTTCCTCCTCGGTAGGGCTTTCCATATCGCGCGGGAGCGCGGCGTCGTCGATGCCCGCACCTAGTATCTCCGTTCCCGGGCACGATCCGAACAGGAGGGGCGGACAGAGCTGTGGAAATCACTGCCGGTGGACTGCTGGAGGTCCGAATCACCCCGGCTGACGTGGGTAAACGAGTCTCTGTACGACGGGTGGAGACCGGACTGAGCGCATCACCCGAGTTCACGGACACGGTCGGGGTTCTCACATCCTGGGACCAGGGTGTGCTGCTGATCACAAAGAAGAACGGGCAGTCCGTCCGTATCGCGGAATCGTCGCTGGTGGCAGGCAAGACCGTGCCTCCGGCGCCGGCCCGGCGACGGGGTCCGGCGGCCTCCTTCGAGGAGCTTTCGAGGGTCACGGCGCGGGCCTGGCAGCCGCTGGAGAGCGAGCCCCTGGGCGACTGGACGCTGCGGGCGGCCGCCGGATTCACCCGGCGGGCCAACTCCGTGCTGCCGCTCGGCGACCCGGGGATACCCCTGGACGATGCACTCGCGCGAGTGACCTCCTGGTACGCGCGGCGCTCCCTCCCGGCCTATGTGCAGGTGGCCACGGGCGCGGCCGGCACCCAGGAGATGCTCGCCGCGGAGCTGGAGCGGCGCGGCTGGGCGTCCGAGGTGTCGGCGGAGGTACAGATCGGCGCGCTGGCGCCGGTGGGTGACGTGGACGCGCCCGCGGCCGGGGCCGTACGTCTGACCCGTGTCCCGGACGAGGACTGGCTCGGGCGCTACGGGAAGGTGAGCGACCCGGACCTGGCCCGGCGGATGCTGGTCGAGGGACCGTCGGTGTGGTTCGCGGCGCTGGCCGGGGGCCGGGCGATCGGGCGGTGCGTGGTGGACGGCCGGTGGGCCGGCTTCGCGGCGGTGACGGTCGATCCCGCGCACCGGCGGGAGGGCCTGGCGACGGCGGTGATGGCCGCGCTGGCCCGGCGGGCGCTGGAGGAGGGCGCGTCGGCGGCATGGCTCCAGGTCGAGACGGACAATCCGGGGGCGCTGGCCCTGTACGACGGGCTGGGCTTCGCGACGCACCACACCTACCACCACTACCGGGCGGCGACGTGAGCGCGGAGGCCTGGCGGGAGCAGTTCGCGGCCGAGGCCCGCGCCGAGCGGCCCGATCTGGCGCTGCTGTGCCTGCTGCTGGCGACCGAGGGGGACCCGGAGCTGGACGAGCGCGCCATGGACTGGGCACAGATCGAGCTGGACCGGCTGGCCGGGATGCTGCCGTACGGGCTGCGCGGCGGGCGGGCGTGGGCGTCCGCGGTGACGGAACTGCTGGGCGGGCGCCTGGGGTTCCACGGCACCCCGGCGGACTACGACCGGCTGTCGTCCTCGCTGCTGCACGAGGTACTGAGGCGGCGGCGCGGGCTGCCGATCCTGCTGTCGGTGGTGTGGCTGGAGGTCGCCCGGCGGGCCGGTGCGCCGGTGTACGGGCTGGGGCTGCCGGGGCACTTCGTGGTGGGCTTCGGGGACCCGGAGGAGGGTGTGGTGGTGGACCCGTTCGCGGGCGGCGCGTCGCTGGGCACGGGGCCGGCGGAGCTGGCGTCGGGGCCGCGCGAGCCGGCCAGGACGCTGGACATCGTGCTGCGGATCCTGGGGAACATCAGGGCCTGGGCCTCGGCCCGTCCGGAGCACTCGGGAGTGGCCCTGTGGGCGCTGGAGCTGTCGCTGCTGCTGCCGTCGCACCCGGCGGCGCTGCGGTACGAGCGGGCGCGGCTGCTGGTGGAGCGGGGTTCCTTCCGGGAGGGCGCGGCCGAGCTGGACGCGTACGCCGGGGTGGTGTCCACGGTGGACGCCGAAGCGGCGGCCCGGATCCGCTCGGAGGCCCTCTCCGCCCGCGCGCTGCTGAACTGACCCGCCGCCGCACGGTGCGACGGCCAGTGCCCCCGCCCGGGTCCGGGCGGGGGCACTGGCCGTGGCAGGCGGGTCAGCTGGGGTTGGTGTCGATGACCACGGTGCGCTCGGCCGTGGTCTTGCCGCGCAGGGCCTTGCCGAGGGCGCCGGCGATGTCCTGCGGGGTGACGGCCGTCTTGTCGCCGGTGCCGCGGGTGATCAGGATCCCGTCGAAGGTGTTCCCGTAGGTCGCCTTGAGCGCCTCCAGGTCGTACTTCTCGGTCAGCCGGCCGTCCACGGCCGACATGCTCAGGATCTTGGGCAGGGACCTGCTGCCGAAGGCCAGGGACTTCGTGCCCACCTTGACGATGGCGTTGGCGGACATCGCCGGCTCGGCGAACTCCTTCATGGCCCGGTCCAGTTCGGCCTGGCCGACGGCCGGCGCCTTCGTGGTCGTCGGCAGTTCGGCGACGGCCGCCTTGCCGGTGGCGACCTGGTCCTTGAAGGCCTTGGTCACCAACGGGACGGAGACGTCCACGTCGAGGGTGGTGCCGGGGGTGCCGGGGACCGCGACGGCCTTGCCGGTGTCGAACTTGATGGAGGCCTCGGTGGCCGATCCGGCCGTGCCCGCGAGTTCCTGCAGCGCGACCTGGAGCTTCTCCTCGTCGATCGGCATCACCGGGTCCGCGACCCGGTGGTTGCCGAGGAGCGAGCCGATGACCGTGACCGGGTTGTAGTCGCTGCCGGCCGCGTTGCGGACGGTGGTCTGCGCGTCCAGGGTCAGACCGGCCTTCTCCGGCTTCAGCTCGACCGGCTTGCCGCCGACGCTGAGCTGGATCGGGGCGGCGGCGCGGGTGCCGAAGGCCGTCTGGAGCTTGGAGACGGCCTCGTCGCGGCTGCCGCTGATGTCGACGTCGAGGACGGTGGTGCCCTTGGGGACGTCGGAGTGGTTCAGGAGCAGCCCGGCGCCGTAGGCCACGCCGATGAGGCCGATGACCGCGCCGCCGAGCAGGACCGCCTTGGAGCGGCCCTTCTTGGCGGGCTTGCCGGTGGCCTTCGGCTGGGCGGGCGCGGGCCGGGGGGTGGCCGGCGCGGGGGCCGGTACGGGGCCGGGCAGCGGGCCGTCCAGGTCCGGGCCGGGCCACTGCGGAGCCTCGTCGAAGGCGGCCGCGCCGGCCGGGCCGCCGACGGGGCCGGTGCCGAAGCCGGGGCCGCCGGTCGGTCCGGCGGGAGCGCTGCCGTAGGCCGGGAACGCCTCGGTGACGGGGCCGCCGTCGCCCTGGTCGGCGCCGTACGCGGGGAAGCCCTGGGTGCTGCCGACGCCCGGGCCGCCGGGCATCGGGGCCGTGGGAGCGGGCATGGGGGCCTGGGCGAAGCCCTGGCCGTAGTCCGCCGCGGGCGGCTGCGGGGTGCGCTGCGGCGCGTAGGCGGCGTTCGGCCCGGACATCGGCGGGGCCTGGGCGCGCGGCGGGGCGGCGTAGCCCGCGCCCGGCCCGGCCGGCGGCGGCGTGGGGGTCGGGGTCGGCGTCGGGGACGGCGTCCGGGTGGGCAGCGGCATCTGGCCCGTGGCGGGGCCCGGTGCGGGCGCCGGGGCCTGCGCCGCCGGCTTGCGGGGGGCGAACCAGTTGCTGGCGGCCGCCTCCTCGGCCTCGGCCGGGGCGGGCGCCTGGGCGTGGGGCGGCTCGGGCGCGGCCTCGATGCGGGTCGGCTGCGGCTTCGGGCGCTGCGCGAGCGGCGGCTGGGACGCCGGCCCGGGCGCGGGCTCCGGACCGGGCTGCTCCCCGGATCCGGCCGGGCCGGAGTTGGTGCCCATCGCCTTGCGCACGACCACCGGCGGGATCGGCCGCGAACCCGGGATGTTGATCCGGATCCGGGTCGTCAGGGTGGTCTCTGTCTTGGGCCCGTCGGAATCGGGCGTGGACGGCTTCGAGGTCACAGAGTTCTCCTCCGGAGCGGTCGCCGCAGCGTCCGTGGACGGGTACTGGCCGGTTCCGTACGGCGGTGTACCCGAGGGGTAGGCGGCTCCACCGTGCCCCTTGGGCCCGGAGGACGAACTGTCGGTTTCACGACTCAAGGCAGGTTCTCCCGGTTGGCTCCGCCGCCCGTCATTGGGTGCGCGGGCAGCTCGGCGGCCCGTCCACCATACTGGCCGCCGCCCGCACGCAACTGACTGCGGGGAATCAGGGGTTCCTGATAGTCCCGGTCAAACCCCTCTGAAGCGCCCGCCGGGCCGCGGCGCGCGCCCCTCGCCGTACCTCCCTACGAGGTCCGACATCACGTCACTTGGCAGGCCGGGCGGCCGAAACCGGCCGATCCTGCGGACCGCGCATCGTGGCGCACATCACAGCGAGAACCGTTCCACCCAAAAGGTAGACGTACGTGCCGATTCCGGACGAACCGAGGAGGAAGTCCCCCTCGGGGCGCGGGACGCTGAGCATCACGTACGAGAGGAACCAGCCCGCCGCGGCGCCGCCCACACCGGGGCCGGTGCCGAGGGCGATCCGGCCGCCGAGGAACAGCCCGAAGACCGCCAGCAGGGCGAGCAGCAGACCGCCGGGGAACCACAGGTCCACCACCAGCCAGCCGGCCGCTCCGGTCAGTACGCCCAGGACGAGCAGACCCAGGCAGCCGGCGATCCGCCCGGCCGTCAGCGTGCCGCTCACGCCTGGACCCCCGCGAAGAGGTCGTGTTCGCGTTCGCCCGCCGGGGCGCCCGGCCGGCCCTCGGCCAGTTCGTAGTACTCGCGGGTGAACAGCGGCTGCGCCAGGTCGTTGGAGAGCGCGAAGAAGGGCCCGTCCACGGCGATCTGGGTGGCGTGCGCCCGCATGGCGGCCGCCTTCGCCGCAACGAAGGTGTCCTTGGCGTCGATCTCGGCGGTGATCCGCTCGTCGGCGACGACCCCCGGCACGTCCTCGGGCGAGCCCACTCCCGGGAAGGTCACCTCGCCGCCCGCGGCGCGCAGCCGGGCGAAACCCTCCTCGACCACCGAGCGCGGGACGCGGTTCCAGTAGATCTTCCCGACCGTGTGGGGCGCGCCGAGGTCGCGCCGGTACGCGGTTTCCGCGGCCAGTTCGGCGGCGCGCATGGCGACCCGGTGGGCCTGGATGTGGTCCGGGTGCCCGTATCCGCCGTCCGGGTCGTAGGTGACGAGCACCTGCGGGCGCAGCTCCCGGATCACCTCCACGAGGTACGAGGCGGCCTCGTCCACGTCGGCGGCCCAGAAGGCCTCCGGGCGGTGGTTCTGCGGGGCGCCCATCATCCCGGAGTCCCGGAAGCGGCCGGGGCCGCCGAGGAACCGGTGGTCGTGGACGCCCAGTTCGGCCATGGCCGCGGCGAGCTCGCCGACGCGGTGGGCGCCGAGGGCGTCGTCGCGGTCGGCCGCCAGGTGGGCGAGACCGGGCGGGATGACCTCACCCTCCTCGCCGAGGGTGCAGGTCACCAGCGCGACGTGGGCACCCTCGGCCGCGTACTTGGCCATGGTGACGCCGTTGTTGATCGACTCGTCGTCGGGGTGCGCGTGCACGAGGAGCAGACGACGGGCGGGAAGACCGTTCATGGGGCCCAGCCTACGAGGCCGGAGCTAGAACTTGAGGCCACTGATCATGCTCGCCACGTTCGAGGTGAGCTGGCTGAGGGTCGGGGCGATGGTGGAACTCGCCAGGTAGAAGCCGAGCAGTACGCAGACCACCGCATGTCCCGCCTTCAGGCCCGCCCTTCGGACCAGCAGGAAGACGATGATCGCCAGCAGCACCACGGCGGAGATCGAGAGTGCCACGGCGTTTCACCTCCACGTCGAGCGGATATCGGTACGCGTATTCGTGCTCGGCAGGAGTCATACCCACCGTGCGCTACGGATCATAACTATCCGTACCAGCGCATCGATCGAAATCCGGCAGCACGAGGGGCGCATGCCGCGCATGAGTGGGGTCACGGGGAGGCCGGCCGGCGAGGCTGTACGCCTCCCCGGCCGGCTGTCGGCACCCGCACGGCCGCACGGCATCCAGGCTGCACGCCTCAGATCTCGGGGCAGAAACGGTCAAGTTGCCTCCGTGTTAACGGGGTTGAGGGGTACGGCGGCCGTTCCCCGTCGTACGCACAGCGGTGGCCGGAAATGATCGGTGGGCGGCTACTCCTTCGTCAGCGGATCCGCCGGCGGGGGTGACGGCGGATCCGAGGGCGGGACCGGCGGCGCGTCCGACGGCGCGTCCGACGGCGGGACCACCTGCTTCTCCGCCGCGAAGTGACAGGCCGACGGGTGCGCCGCGGGGCCCGGGGGGAAGACCTGCGGCACCGCGAGCAGCGGGACCTCGGCCGTGCAGCGGGGCTCGGCCTTCCAGCAGCGGGTGCGGAAGGGGCAGCCCGAGGGCGGGTTGGCCGGGGAGGGCACGTCACCGGTGAGGATGATCCGCTCGCGGTGGGCGCGGGCCTCCGGGTCCGGGACGGGGACGGCGGAGAGCAGTGCCTGGGTGTACGGGTGGGTCGGGTGGTCGTAGATCTCGCGGTCGGTGCCGATCTCGACGATCCGGCCCAGGTACATGACCCCGACCCGGTCGGAGATGTGCCGGACGATCGAGAGGTCGTGCGCGATGAAGACGTAGGACAGGTCGAAGTCGCTCTGGAGCCGGTCCAGCAGGTTGATCACCTGGGCCTGGACGGAGACGTCCAGTGCGGAGACGGGCTCGTCCGCGACGATGATCTCGGGCTGCAGGGCGAGGCCGCGGGCGATGCCGATGCGCTGGCGCTGGCCGCCGGAGAACTGGTGCGGGTAGCGGTTGATGTACTCCGGGTTCAGACCGACGACGTCGAGCAATTCCTGGACCCGTTGGCGGCGCGAGCCCTTGGGAGCCACCTCGGGATGGATCTCGTACGGCTCCCCGATGATGTCGCCGACCGTCATGCGCGGGTTCAGCGAGGTGTACGGGTCCTGGAAGACCATCTGGATGTTGCGGCGCACGGCCTTCAGGGCGCGCCCCGACAGCTTGGTGATGTCCTCGCCCTTGTACGAGATCGCACCCGCGGTGGGCCGCTCCAGGTTGACGAGCATCTTGGCCACGGTGGACTTGCCGCAGCCGGACTCGCCGACGATGCCCAGCGTCTCACCGGCGCGCAGGTCGAAGGAGACCCCGTCGACGGCCTTGACCGCGCCGACCTGCTTGCGGAAGACGACGCCCCGGGTGAGCGGGTAGTGCTTGACCAGGTCCTTCACTTCCAGAAGGGGCTCAGCCATGGAGGCACTCCTTCCAGAAGTGGCAGGCGCTGGTCCGCTCCACCGGGGACTCGGTCACCCGGTACAGCGGGGGGACGTCGGTGCGGCACACCGCCTGCGCCATCGGACAGCGCGGGTTGAAGGCGCAGCCGGGCGGGATGGCCACCAGGTTCGGCGGCAGGCCCTTGATGGCGTACAGCTCCTGGCCCTTCTGGTCCAGGCGCGGGATGGAGTCCAGGAGGCCGCGCGTGTACGGGTGCGCGGGCGCCTTGTAGATCTCGTGGACGGGGGCCGCCTCGACGATCCGGCCCGCGTACATGACCGCGATCTTGTCGGCGACATCGGCAACCACGCCCAGGTCGTGGGTGATCAGGATGAGGCCCATGTTCAGCTCGCGCTGCAGCTCGGCCAGCAGGTCCATCACCTGGGCCTGGACGGTGACGTCCAGGGCCGTCGTCGGCTCGTCCGCGATGATCAGCGAGGGCTCCAGGGCCAGTGCCATGGCGATCATGATGCGCTGGCGCATGCCGCCCGAGAACTGGTGCGGGTAGTCCCCCACCCGCTCCTTCGCCGCCGGGATCTTCACCCGGTCCATCAGCTCGACGGCCTTGCGCTTGGCGTCCTTGCGGGACGTCCCGCGGTGGACCTCGTACATCTCGCCGAGCTGCGCACCCACGCTCAGGACCGGGTTCAGGGAGGAGAGCGCGTCCTGGAAGATCATCGCCATCTCGGCGCCGCGGACCTTCCGGCGCTCCTCCTCCTTCATCTTGAGGAGGTCCTTGCCCTTGAAGAGGATCTCGCCGCCCGCGATGCGGCCCGGCGGCATGTCGAGGATGCCCATCACGGCCTGGGCGGTCACCGACTTGCCGGAGCCGGACTCGCCGAGCACGGCGAGCGTCTCGCCCTCGGCCACCGAGTAGTTGACGCCGTTGACGGCCTTGGCGACTCCGTCGCGCGTCTTGAATTCCACGTGCAGGTCGCGGACTTCGAGCAGCATGTGCGGGGCTCCTCAGCGCAGCTTGGGGTCGAGGGCGTCGCGCACCGCGTCGCCGAGCATGATGAAGGCGAGCACGGTCAGGCTCAGCGCGCCGGCCGGCCAGAGCAGCATGTGCGGGGCGTTGCGGATCTGCGAGGCCGCGTTGGAGATGTCGATGCCCCAGGAGACGGTGGGCGGGCGCAGGCCGACGCCGAGGAAGGACAGGGTGGCCTCCAGGGCGATGTAGGTGCCGAGCGCGATGGTCGCGACGACGATGACCGGGGCGACGGCGTTGGGCGCCACGTGCCGGAGCATCATCCGGCCGTTGCCGGCGCCGAGGGCCCGGGCGGCCTGGACGTAGTCGTTCTGCTTGGCGGTGATGACGGAGCCGCGGCCGATGCGGGCGATCTGCGGCCAGCCGAGGAGCACGATGAAGCCGACGACCGGCCAGACGGTGGTGCTGGTGACCACGGACAGGAAGACCAGGCCGCCGAGGACGACGGGGATGCCGAAGAAGATGTCCGCGACCCGGGACAGCAGCGCGTCGCCCCAGCCGCCGAAGAACCCGGCGAGCCCGCCGAGCACCGAGCCGAGCAGGGCCGCGCCGAGGGTGGCGCAGACGCCCACGGTGATGGAGGCGCGGGCCCCGTAGACGGTACGGGTGTACACGTCGCAGCCCTGGGTGTCGTAGCCGAAGGGGTGGCCCGGGGAGGAGCCCTGCTGCGACTTGGACAGGTCGCACTGCAGCGGGTCGCCGCTCGCGATGAGCTGCGGCCAGATCGAGATGATCACGAGGAAGAGGATCATGAGCGAGGAGATGACGAAGACGGGGTTGCGGCGCAGCTGGTGCCAGGCGTCGGACCACAGGGAGCGGGGCTTCTCGCCGGGGCCGGTCCCGCCCCGGGGGCCGGTCTTCTCGATGCCCTCCAGGCTCTCGGCCTCCTCCAGCGCGAGATCCATGGGGCCGCCCTGCCCGGTCGGGGAGACCGCCTCGTGCGGGCGGGGACCGACGGGGTCGTAGCCACCGGGCCCTTCGGGGCGCTCGGGGTCAGGCATAACGGATCCTCGGGTCCAGGACCGCGTAGAGCAGGTCGACGAGCAGGTTCGCCAGCAGGAAGACGATGACGAGGATGGTCACGAAGCCCACGACCGTCGGGGAGTTGTTGCGCAGGATGCCCTGGTAGAGCTGGTATCCGACGCCGTGGATGTTGAAGATCCGCTCGGTGACGATGGCTCCGCCCATCAGGGCGCCGATGTCGGTGCCGATGAAGGTGACGACGGGGATGAGCGAGTTGCGCAGCAGGTGGCGGGTGACGACCCGGCGGCGCGGCAGACCCTTGGCGACGGCGGTGCGCACGTAGTCGGCCTTGACGTTCTCGGCGATGGAGGTGCGGGAGAGCCGGGTGACGTAGGCGAGGGAGACCAGCGCGAGCACGATGCCGGGCAGGATCAGCTCGCCGAAGGGGGCGTCCGGGGAGACGGTGGGCCGCACCCAGCCCCATTTGACGCCGAAGAGGTACTGGAGCAGATAGCCCGTCACGAACGTCGGCACGGAGATGACGACGAGGGTGAGCACCAGCACGGTGGTGTCGACGGACCTGCCGCGGCGCAGACCGCTGATCACGCCGAGGGTGATGCCGATGACGATCTCGAAGAAGATCGCGACGATGGTCAGGCGCAGGGTGACGGGGAAGGCGCTGGCCATCAGCTCGGTGACGGGCTGGCCGTTGAAGGCCGTGCCGAAGTCGCCCTGGAAGATCTGGCCCATGTAGTGGAGGTACTGCTTCCACAGCGGCTGGTCGAGATAGAGGTCCTTGCGGATGCGCGCGGCGGTGGCCGGGTCGGGTGCCTTGTCGCCGAACAGGGCCGCGACCGGATCACCGAGCGCGTACACCATGAAGAAGATCAGGAACGTGCTGCCGATGAACACCGGGATCATCTGGAGCAGCCGCCGGATCACATAACGTCCCATGGACTGCTCCAGGATCGATCCGAAACGTCGGTCAGTTGACCTTGATCTGGTCGTACACGGGGACGCTGAACTGGTTGAGCGCCACGTCCGAGAGCCGCTCGGCGTAGCCCGCGCTGCCGTTCTGGTACCAGAGCGGGATGGAGGGCATCTGCGCGGCGAGGATCTTCTCGGCGTCCTGGAACTTCGCGACGGCCGCGGCCTGGTCGCTCTCCTGGTTGGCCTCGTCGACGAGCTTGTCGAAGTCCGCGTTGCTGAACTTCCCGTAGTTGGAGGAGGCGCCGGTGTAGTAGAGGGGCTGGAGGAAGTTCTGGATCAGCGGGTAGTCGGCCTGCCAGCCGGAGCGGAACGGGCCGGTCAGCTTGAAGCTGCTCTGCTGGTTGCGGAAGTCGGCGAAGGTGCCGACGGGGTTGACCGTGCAGACCGGGCCCTCGCCCAGCGCGTTGTTGATGCTGTTGCAGACGGCGTCCATCCAGTCGCGGTGCGAGCCGGTGTCCACGTTGGAGGTCAGCGTGACCTTGCCGCCGGGGAGCCCGCCGGCGTCCGTGATGAGCTTCTTGGCCGCCGCGGGGTCGTAGACGCAGGCGTCGCCGCAGACCGTGGAGGAGAAGCCGCCCTTCTCACCGAGGGCCGGTGAGGTCCAGTCCTTGGCCGGGGTGCGGGTCTCGCGGAAGATCTGCTTGGTGATCTCGTCGCGGTTGATCGCCATCGAGATGCCGCGGCGGACGTTCTCCATCCCCGCCTTGCTCCACTGCGGGTCGTACAGCGGGAAGGTGAGGGTCTGGATGATGAGGGCCGGCTGGTTGATGTACCGGTCTCCCAGGTCGTTCTTGACGTTCTTCAGCTGCTGCGCGGGCACGTCGTCGACGAGATCGAGGTTGCCCGAGATCAGATCGGTGTAGGCGGTGTTGTTGTCGGTGTAGACCTTCAGGTCCACACCGCCGTTCTGCGCCTTGTCCGGACCGGGGTAGGTGTCCCACTTGCGCAGCTTCATGCCGGTGCCCTTGGTGTACGAGTCCACCGTGTACGGGCCGTTGCCGACCGGCTTGTTCAGCCAGCCGGCGTGGTCGGTGAAGAAGGCCTTGGGCAGCGGGGAGAAGGCCTGGTAGCCCAGGGTCTCGGGCCAGGTGGAGAACTTGTTCTTCAGGGCGACCGTGAAGGTCTTGGCGTCCTTGACCACCAGCCCGGACATCGTCTTGGCCTTGGGCTCGCCGGAGGCGGGGTGGACGTCCTCGTAGCCGACGATGTCGGAGAAGAACGGCGAGTTGTTCTGCTTGTTGCGCACGTCCGCGCCGTAGTTCCAGGCGTCCACGAAGGACTGCGAGGTGACCGGCTCGTCGTTGCTGAACTTCCAGCCGTCCTTCAGCGTGATCGTGAAGTTCTGACTGTCCGTCGTATCGATTTTCTCGGCGACCATGTCGAGGGCCTCGCCCGTCTTCGGGTCGTAGCGCTTGAGGCCCCGGAAGAGCATGTCGAGCACCTTGCCGCCCTGCACCTCGTTGGTGTTGGCCGGCTCCAGCGGGTTCTGCGGGTCACCCCACGAGGAACTGACGATGCCCGCCTCGCCACCGCCTCCGCCGCTGTCGCTACCGCCGCCGCAGGCCGTCGCCGCGAGGGCGACGGCCACCGCACATGCGGCCCACTGGGCGTGGGTGGCTCCGCGCATGGAGTGCCTCCTAGGGATCCCAAGACTCGCTTAGGGGCCAATGTCACCCTATGTGGGGTCCCGTGCACTCATGGTTGGACCGATTGCACCCGCGCGTCACGCGCCTGTCACCCCTGGGGGTGCAAAGGCAGCTCCCAGGAGTCGACGGCGTAGTGCAGGCCCATGCCGTGCGCCTCGTACAGCGCGAGCGCGCCCGTCGCGTTGTGGGTGTCGACGCCCAGGCCCACGGTGTCCCGGCCGCGCCCGGCGTAGACGGCGAAGCAGTGCCGCAGAAGGAAACCGCCGATCCCGCGGCCGCGCACCTCCTTCGCCACGCCGATGTGTCCGACCCAGGCCATGCTCGTACGGTCGTCCCGGGTAAGCAGAACGGCCGCGTCCCCGTGGCCGGGCAGGCTCGCGATCCACACCAGCGACCAGTCGAGCTTGCGGCCGTCCATGTGGTCCAGCCAGGTCTCGTACGGGCGGTCCACGTGGCCGAAGTGCTCGGCGAAGGTCCGCTCGATGAGGGCGTGGGCCCGGTGGCGGTCGGCCTCGTCGCCGGCGCAGTTGCGCAGGGTGAGTCCGGCCGGCGGGGCCGGGGCGGGATCTGCGGCCGGGGAGAGGAAGCGCGTCATGACCTGGTAGCGGCGGATCGTGCGGTAGCCGCGGCCGCGCAGGAGGGACAGGTCGAGGGTGGGCCTGACGTTGAGCTGCAGTCGCAGGACGCCGGGGCCGGCGGCCAGTTCCCGGGCGCGGGTCTCCATGCGCTCCAGCAGGAGGCCGGCGGCCTCGTCGTGGCCGGGCAGCACGTAGTGGTCCCCGTCGACACGGCCCGGACCGGAGTCGGCCCAGACGAGGGCGTAGGCGACGAGCCGGCCGTCCTGGAGGGCCAGCCAGGAATCGGTGGCGAGGTCCACGTCAGGGGCGTTGAGGTCGGACTCGACGGTGCCCAGATCGGTCTCCGGGCGGCCGATCTCGATCATGTCGACGGCATTGAGCAGGGCGCAGATGTCGGACGCGTCCCCGGGCCCGGCGGGCCGTACGGTGAGGGTCATGCCGCCACCTTCCGGCGCCGGCTCCCGGGGCCGCAACCGGTTTCCCCGCGGGCGGGCCGGCCACCGGCACAAACGGCTGGTCCCCGGCGCCGTGGGGCACCGGGGACCAGCCGTTCACAGGCAACGCGTCGGTCAGACGGCCAGGATGGCCTTCTCCTCGGCGAAGTGGCAGGCCGAATCGTGCGCGGCCAGGGTGTTCAGGCCCTTGAAGCGCTCCGGGACCGCCAGCAGCGGCTCCTCGGTGGAGCACTTGTCCTGGGCCTTCCAGCAACGGGTGCGGAAGCGGCAGCCCGACGGCGGGTTGGCCGGGGACGGGACGTCACCGGTGAGGATGATCCGCTCGCGGCCCTCGCGCGCGGCCGGGTCCGGGACCGGGACGGCGGAGAGCAGCGCCTGGGTGTACGGGTGGGTCGGGTGCTCGTAGATCTCGGCGTCGGAGCCGATCTCGGCCATCTTGCCCAGGTACATGACGCCCACGCGGTCCGAGATGTGCCGGACGATCGAGAGGTCGTGCGCGATGAAGAGGTAGGAGAGGTTGAACTCGTCCTGCAGCTTCTCCATCAGGTTGATGACCTGGGCCTGCACCGACACGTCGAGCGCGGAGACCGGCTCGTCGCAGATGATGATCTCGGGCTGCAGGGCGAGGCCTCGGGCGATGCCGATGCGCTGGCGCTGGCCGCCGGAGAACTGGTGCGGGTAGCGGTTGATGTACTCCGGGTTCAGACCGACGACGTCCAGGAGCTCCTGGACCTTCTGCCGGCGGTTGCCCTTGGGAGCCACCTCGGGGTGGATCTCGTAGGGCTCCCCGATGATGTCGCCGACCGTCATGCGCGGGTTCAGCGACGTGTACGGGTCCTGGAAGACCATCTGGATGTTGCGGCGGACGGCCTTCAGGGCGCGGCCGGACAGCTTGCTGATGTCCTGGCCCTTGTAGAAGACCTCACCGGCGGTCGCCCGCTCCAGGTTCATCAGGAGCTTGGCGACCGTGGACTTGCCACAGCCGGACTCGCCGACGATGCCGAGGGTCTCGCCCTGGTAGAGGTCGAAGGAGATCCCGTCGACCGCCTTGACCGCGCCGACCTGCTTCTTGAACAGGATTCCCTGGGTCAGCGGGAAGTGCTTGACCAGGTTACGGACCTGGAGGATCGGCTCGCGCTCGGTGGCGTTCTTGGTGAGCTCAGCCATGGATCTGCTCCTTCCAGAAGTGGCACGCGCTGCCGCGGCCCGGCAGTTCGGTGCCGTCCTGCTCGGTGACCGGGTGCAGCACCGGGATCTCGGTGCGGCAGATGTCCTGCGCCTTGGGGCAACGGGGGCTGAAGGCGCAGCCCGTGGGAATGCGGAGCAGGTTGGGCGGCAGGCCCTTGATCGCGTAGAGCTCCTGGCCCTTCTGGTCCAGGCGCGGGATCGAGTCGAGCAGGCCACGGGTGTACGGGTGCGACGGACGCTTGTAGATCTCGTGGACCGGAGCGGTCTCGACGATCCGGCCCGCGTACATGACCGCGATCTTGTCCGCGACGTCGGCGACGACGCCGAGGTCGTGGGTGATCAGGATCAGGCCCATGTTCATCTCGCGCTGGAGCTCCGCGAGCAGGTCCATGACCTGCGCCTGGACCGTCACGTCGAGGGCCGTGGTCGGCTCGTCGGCGATGATCAGGTCGGGCTCCAGGGCCAGCGCCATGGCGATCATGATGCGCTGGCGCATACCGCCGGAGAACTGGTGCGGGTAGTCACCCACGCGCGCCTTGGCGGCGGGGATCTTCACGCGCTCCATGAGCTCGATGGCCTTGGCCTTCGAGTCCTTCTTGGACATGCCCCGGTGGACCCGGAACATCTCGCCGAGCTGGTCGCCCACCGAGTAGACCGGGTTGAGCGAGGACAGCGCGTCCTGGAAGATCATCGCCATCTTGTTGCCACGGAGCTTGCGGCGCTCCTCGTCGGACATCTTGAGGATGTCCTTGCCGTGGAAGCGCACCTCGCCGCCGGCGACCCGTCCGGGCGGGCTGTCGAGAATGCCCATGATCGCCTGAGCGGTGACGGACTTGCCGGAGCCGGACTCGCCGAGCACGGCGAGGGTCTCGCCGGCGTTGACGCTGTAGCTCACGCCGTTGACGGCCTTGGCGACCCCGTCACGGGTCTTGAACTCGACCTGGAGGTTGTCCACCTCCAGCAGCGGCACGGCGGATCCGCCGCCCGTCTCCGCAACGCTGAGAATCTCCGACGTCGTCACGCCGCCACCTTCGTCCTGCTTGCTGATGTTGTCTCGGGGCATCGGGCGGCCCTACCGGAGCTTCGGGTCGAGCGCGTCACGCAGGCCGTCGCCGACGAAGGCGAAGCCGAGCACGGTGACGACGACGAACAGGCTGGGGAACACCCAGAGGTAGTCATTGACGCCGATGAACGCCTGACCGGCCGCCAGCATGTTGCCCCACTCCGGGACGTCGACGGGAACACCGGCGCCCAGGAAGGAGAGCGCCGCGACGCCGACGATCGTGGTGCCGACGTTGAACGTCGCGTAGACCAGGACCGCGGTCAGCGAGTTGGGCAGGATGTGCGTGCGCACGATCCGCCAGCCGCTCGCGCCGAGGGCCTTGGCGGCGTGGACGTAGTCCATCTCGCGCACCGACAGGATCGAGCTGCGCAGGAGCCTGGACACGGTGGCCCACGAGAAGATCGCGAGCGAGATGATCACCGGGGTGATGCCGCGGCCGGTGACCAGGATGATGACGATGGCACCGATCATCAGCGGGAACGCGAGGAAGACGTCCGCGATGCGCATGACCAGGGTGTCGGCGAAGCCGGCGAAGTAACCGGCGATGGCGCCGAGGGCGACACCGATCAGCACCGCGAAGAAGATCGAGGCGAGGCCGACGAACATGGCGACGCGGGTGCCGGCTATGAGGCGCGAGAACATGTCGCGGCCCAGGGCGTCGGTACCCATCCAGTGGGTGCCGTTGGGCGAGGCGAGGGTGTTCTCGAGGTCCTGCGCGCCGGGGTCGAACGGGGCGAGCATGTCGCCGAACGCGGCCGTCAGGAACAGCAGGGTGATGATCACCAGACCGACGACGGCCAGCTTGTTCTGGACGTAGCGGTGGCGGATCTCGCCCCACTGGCTCAGTTGCTTGGGTGCGGGTTCGGCCTTGGCCGAAGCGGACGACACGGGGTTCTCGTCCCCGATCGCCGGGCTCGTTGCGAGCTCAGACATGAGGAAATCCTCCTTGGGGGCGGTCAGCTGAGGCGGATACGCGGGTCGAGGGCCGCGTACAGCAGGTCCACGATGAGGCTGAGGACGACGAAGATGGCGACGCTGTACGTCACGACCCCGATCACGATCGGGTTGTTCTGCTGCTGAATCGCCTGAACCAGTGCCAGACCGACACCGTCCCAGTTGAAGATCGCCTCAGTGATGAGCGCACCACCGAGGAGTCCACCGAACGAGATGCCCAGGTAGGTGACCACGGGGATGGAAGAGTTGCGCAGCACGTGCTTGAAGAGCACGCGACGCTGCGGAAGTCCCTTGGCCACGGCCGTCTTCACGTAGTCCGCGCGCAGCACCTCGAGCATCGTGCCGCGGGTGAGGCGGGCGACGAACGCGATGTCGGTGATGGCGAGGGTGACCGCGGGAAGGACCATGCCTTCGAGCTTGTCGCCGCCGAGCTGTGGGAACCACTGGAGTTCCACGGCGAAATACTTCATGAGCAGCATGCCGATCACGAACGTCGGGAATCCGACGGCCATGGTCGTAAAGAATGTCGTGGCCATGTCCAAGATGCTGTATCTGTACAGGGCGGCGATGATGCCGACTCCCATACCGAACACGGTCACGAGGCAGATGGCCAGCAGGGCCAGCTTCGCGGTGTTCTGCAGCTTGGGGGCGAGGATTTCGGAGACCTCGCGGCGCTGGATGAAGTCCTCGCCGAGGTCTCCGGTCGCGACCTTGGCCACGTAGTTCACATACTGCTCGGGCAGCGACTTGTCGAGCCCGTACCGCGCCTTGAGCTCCGCGACCACCGCTGGGTCACGGGCCTTGTCGCTGCCCGCGATCGAGCCCACGGGATCACCGGGGAGAACGAACAGACAAGCGAACAGAACCATGGTCGCGCCGATGAGGACTATGACCATCTGCCCGAGGCGACGGGCGACGTACCTTCCCATGTTTGTGCCTCTCTACCTGGCCGCTTCTGGGAGCAGCGGCCTCCGGCCCAAGGAACGGGCCGGCTCTCGGCCTGCGGGGATTGCCCGCGGATGTGAGGGGTGCCGAAGTAAAAACGGCCTGCCGAGCGGGGCCGCGGCCCACCGGTCACCCGGGGGCCGCGGCACATTCGCTCCTGACGGATATACCGTCCGAACCGATTACTTCTTGAGCGAGATCTTCTCGAGGATCGGGTCCTCGTTGAAGTTGATGTCGTCCAGACCGTTGAACTTGTCGGTCGCCATCAGGCGGAACTGGGAACGGTTGAAGGTCGGGATGAGGGCCATGTCCTCCATGGCCATCTTCTCGGCCTGCTTGTACAGGGCGGTGCGAGCGGCCTCGTCCTTGGTGCCACGGGCCGTGTCGATCAGCTTGTCGAACTCCGGGTTGTTGTAACGGACACGGTTGTCACCGGTCACGTTGCCCTCAGCGTCCTTCGCCATGGAAGACGAGTGCAGCAGCGGGAACAGGAAGTTCTCCGGGGTCGGGTAGTCCGCGCCCCAGGCGAAGCGGTAGATGCCGGTGGCGGCACCGCTCTGCTGCTCCTTGAGCATGCCCGGGAAGTCCTTGCCGTCCAGCTTGACCTTGACGCCGAGAACCTCCTCGACCTGCTTCGCGATGGCCTGGACCCACTCTTCGTGGCCGGCACCGGTGTTGAAGCTGAACTTGATCTCGGTACCCGGCTTCAGGCCGCCCTTCTCGGCGTGCTCCTTGGCCTTGGCGACGTCCTGCTTGACGCAGGAGACGCACAGGTCCTTCTGGTACGCCTTCGGGAACGCCGGCGGCACGATGGTCGTCGACGGGGTCTGGTAGCCCTGGAAGACACCCTTGGCGATGGCCTGACGGTCGATCGCGTAGGAGATCGCCAGACGCGCGTCCTTGTTGTTCGTCGGACCGTTGTCACCGATCGGCAGAACGAAGTTCATGCCGTTCGTGTCCTTGGCGAACCACTTGTTCTGCGGCTTGAACTTCGCCTCGGCCGTCTTCAGCATCGGCGTCGGGATGTGCGCGTAGTCGAAGGTGCCGGCCTGGAAGCCGTCGTACTCGAGCTGGTGCGCGGTCTTGTCGTTGAGGAGCGTGACCTGGACCTTCTCGAGGGAGGCCTTGGTCAGCGCGTAGTCGTCGTTGCGGACGAGGTTGATCGCCTTGTTGTGCTCCCAGGCGCCGTCCATCTTGAACGGACCGTTGCCGATGGGGGCCTCGCCGAACGCCTTGTCCTCTTCGCCGACCTTGGCGACCTTCGGGACCGGGCTGTAGGCGTTGTGCGCCGTCTTCAGGACGAACTCACAGTCCGCCTTGGACAGGTCCACCTTGATGGTGGACGGGTCCGGGGTGGTGACACCGGCGAAGGTCTTGGCGGAGCCGTCCTGCAGCTCGGCGTAACCCTTGATGCCGGCGAAGTGGTACGCCACGTCGGACGCGGCGGCCTTGTGCGCGGCACGGGCCCAACCACGGGCGAACGACTCGGCGTCGACGACCTCGCCGTTGGAGAACTTGGTGTCGGCCTTGAGCTTGAAGGTCCAGGAGGTGCAACCCTCGTCCGACGTCGCCGACTCGGCGAGCATCGGCTCGGCCATACCGTCCGGCGTGTTGCCGTACAGGCCGGTGAACAGGGCGTTGGCCAGCAGGACGCCCGTGGACTCGTGGGCACGCCCCGGGTCGATGGTGTCCGGCTCGGTGTTGCCCATCCGGAACACGCCACCGTTGGTGGCGCTGCCCTTGTCCTTGCTGTCACCACTGCCACAGGCAGTAGCGGCCAGGGCGACGACAACCGCGCCCACGACCCACTTGGCGCTCTTGGCACCGCGCATGGGTTTCCTCCTCATGAGTCCACTGATCGACTTGAGGGGCAAAGAAAGCTCGCCGACACCCCTGACGGCGAGCAATTTCCTGCCCATAGTGTGCTCGTGAGTCGGCGCGCTCCCCACAGCGCGTGACCCATTGACCCGAGCTCAATGGAGCCATCCTCAGGGACTGCCAGGCCGTAAACCACACTTAAGTGGTCTCGTTTTCACAACATCGATCCGCGGCAGAAACCCGAAATCCGGACAAACGGATAGGAGACAGACACGTGCGAAACGGACGGTTAGCTCATCTTCCGGAGTGTCACGGTCGGTATGCGGACACCTGAACGCAAAAATCCGCTTGACAAAAGCGAACAGCCCCTCCCTTCACGGACTCCGTGAAGGGAGGGGCTGCTGCAATACCAAGGCCCTACGGGCGGCCTCGGCCGCCGTGGCCGCCGCCCGAGCAAATCCGGGCGAACGGCCTTACGACCGTTACTACTTGCCGGACTTGGCGCGCGACGCGGTGCGCGAACGGTCCTTCTGGTCCAGGACGACCTTGCGGATGCGGACCGCCTCCGGGGTCACCTCGACGCACTCGTCGTCGCGGCAGAACTCCAGGGACTGCTCCAGGGAGAGCTTGCGCGGGGGCACCACGTTCTCCGTGTTGTCCGCCGAAGCCGCACGCATGTTGGTGAGCTTCTTCTCCTTGGTGATGTTCACGTCCATGTCGTCGGAGCGCGAGTTCTCGCCGACGATCATGCCCTCGTACACCTCGGTGCCGGGCTCGGTGAACAGGACACCGCGCTCCTGCAGGTTGATCATCGCGAACGGCGTCACGGAGCCGGCGCGGTCGGCGACCAGCGAACCGTTGTTACGAGTCACCAGCTGGCCGAACCACGGCTCGTGGCCCTCGTGGATCGAGTGGGCGATACCGGTGCCGCGCGTGCCCGTGAGGAACTCCGTACGGAAGCCGATGAGACCGCGCGACGGGACGACGAACTCCATGCGGACCCAGCCGGAGCCGTGGTTCGACATGTTGTCCATGCGGCCCTTGCGGACGCCCATGAGCTGCGTGACCGCGCCCATGTGCTCCTCGGGGACGTCGATCGTCATGCGCTCGACCGGCTCGTGCACCTTGCCATCGATCTCCTGCGTGACCACCTGCGGCTTGCCGATGGTCAGCTCGAAGCCCTCGCGGCGCATCTGCTCGACCAGGATGGCGAGCGCGAGCTCACCACGGCCCTGGACCTCCCAGGCGTCCGGGCGCTCGGTGTCGAGCACGCGGAGCGAGACGTTACCGATCAGCTCGCGGTCCAGACGGTCCTTGACCTGGCGGGCGGTGACCTTGCGGTCCTTGACCGCGGACTTGGCGTCCGCGCCCTTGCCGCTGCCGCCGCGGCCGACCATCGGGGAGGTGTTCGTACCGATGGTCATGGAGATCGCCGGCTCGTCGACCGAGATCAGCGGAAGCGCGATCGGGTTCTCCGGGTCGGCCAGGGTCTCACCGATCATGATGTCGGGGATACCGGCGACCGCGCAGATGTCACCCGGGCCCGCCACCTCGGCCGGCTTGCGGGTGAGCGCCTCGGTCATCATCAGCTCAGTGATGCGGACGTTCGACTGGGTGCCGTCACGCTTGATCCACGTGACGGTCTGGCCCTTGCGCAGCTCGCCCTGCTCGACGCGGAGCAGCGCGATGCGGCCGAGGAAGTTGTCGGCGTCCAGGTTGGTGACGTGGGCCTGGAGGGGAGCCTCCTCGTCGTACACCGGGGCGGGGACGTGCTCCAGGATGGTGGAGAAGAACGGCTCCAGGCTGTCGCTGTCCGCGGGGACGGTGCCGTCCTCGGGCTTGGTCAGCGACGCCACGCCGTCACGGCCGCAGGCGTAGACGATCGGGAATTCGATCTGGTCCTCGTCCGCGTCCAGGTCCAGGAAGAGGTCGTACGTCTCGTTGACGACGGCGTCGATCCGGGAGTCCGGGCGGTCGGTCTTGTTGATGCAGAGGATGACCGGCATCTTCGCCTGCAGGGCCTTGCGCAGGACGAAGCGGGTCTGGGGCAGCGGACCCTCGGAGGCGTCCACCAGCAGAACGACGGCGTCCACCATCGACAGACCGCGCTCGACCTCACCACCGAAGTCGGCGTGGCCGGGGGTGTCGATGATGTTGATCGTGATCGGGGCCCCGCCGTCCTTGGGGTGATACTTCACCGCCGTGTTCTTGGCGAGGATCGTGATGCCCTTCTCACGCTCCAGGTCGTTCGAGTCCATCATGCGGTCGTCGAGGTGCTGGTGGGCGGCGAAGGCACCGGCCTGCTTGAGCATGGCATCGACGATGGTCGTCTTGCCATGGTCGACGTGGGCGACGATGGCGACGTTACGGATGTCGTGGCGCGTGGGCACTTCGGCGCTTCTCCCGGGATCGTGGATGGCGTCGCGTACGGTCCGGCACGCGCGCCTCGGCCGGGCGAAAACCTGCCACGGCCTTACCCCATGGTACGTCTCGTGGCGGGAACCGCCTGCCGGGGGTCTGTCAAGAGGCCGGATGAATGAGTGCGGCCGAGCGCTTCGTGGGGTGGCTCGGCCGCCGTTCCTGCCGGTATTCACGCGGGTCAACGGGTATGCACGACCTTGCCCGCCGGGGGATCCGGCGGGCAAGGGACTTGAGTCACATCTGAGCTTGCGACCCGGCGGTCAACCTGACAGGCACCGCTTTGTCATCACTTCTTCTCCCCCGCTACTTCTTCTTGTCCTTCGCGGCCGGAGCCTTCTTCCAGCCGATGTCCTGGTAGCGAGGGGCACCGAGACCGAAGGCGCCCGCGTTGGCCAGGCCCGGCTTGACCGCCACCAGCTCGGGCCGCTGGTAGAGCGGGATGGAACCGGCGGCGGCCCAGATCCGGGCGTCCGCCTTGCGCATCAGCTCACGGGCCTGCTCCTCGTCCAGCTCGCCGACCGCCTGGTCGAAGAGCTGGTCGATGTGGTCGGTGCCGACCCGGGTGTAGTTCTGTTCGACGAGGAGCGAGCCGTCCGCGGCCGGCTCCGGCTTGGCGAAGATGGGCCGGGCGTCGGTGGCCGGGTAGGCCGTCGCGGGCCAGGAGTACAGGGCCAGGTCGTACTGGCCCGAGGCGACGTGGTCCTTGAAGAAGCTGTCGTCCGCCACCTTGACCGTCTCGGTGTTCACCCCGAGCTTGCGCAGCATCCCGGAGATCCGCTCACCCACCGTGCGCAGGGACTCGGAGCCGGGGCCCGCCGGGAGGACGAAGCGCAGGGTGAGCGCCTTGCCGTCCTTGGCGAGCAGGTTGCCGGAGGTACGGGCGGGCTGCTTGGCCGGGGCCGGGGCCGGGGAGGCCTCGGCGGGGTCGGCCGCGTCGCCGTCACGGGCCGGGGCGCCCTTGGCGTCGTCGGCGGTGTCCGGCCGGGCCGCGTGGGCCGCCTGGGCGAGCAGGGACGCCTTGAGCTGGGCTCCGAAGGGGGCCGGGGCGAGGACGGGCGACGGCCCGTCCTGGGCTCCCGCCGGAGCGGCGGCGCTCTTCGGGCCCGCCTCGGTCGCCGACCGGGCGTCGCCGTTGATCCCGTCGTCCTGGCCCACGATGTAGAGCCCGTCGTTCCCGGTGCCCGGGCCCGAGGGGGTCTTCGCGTCGTCCTGCGGCGCGCTCTCCGGACCGGCCTTGGCCCCCGCCGGCTCGGTGATCTTGCCGCCGCGGCGCCAGCCCGCGTCCGCGAGCAGGGCCTGGGCCGCCTGGGTGTCCCGGCCGCCGAGGGCGTCGCTGTTGTCGGCGTACGCCCGCTGCCCCGCCAGTGCCAGGTGACTGCCGACCGGCTTGGCGGGCAGGCCGAGCGGCTTCAGGACGACCTCGGCCAGTGCCTGGCGGTCCAGGGCCCGGGCCAGCGCCCGGCGCACCCGCTCGTCCGCCAGCGGGCCGGAGGCCCCGTTCATCGCGAGCTGCGTGTAGGCCGGCTCCAGGGACTTCCGTACGGTGAAGGCCTTCAGTGCCGCCTGCTCGGCCGCGTACTGTTTGACCGAGGCCGCGTGCTTCTGGCGGCTCTCCGTCTCCGCCGCGGCCTTCTCCTCGTCCGTGCCGAAGGCGATCGCCCACGACAGCGTGGCCTGCGCCGGCGTCAGCGCCGCCCCCGGTCCGTGAGCCGGTGCGCCGCCCGCGACCGCCTCGCCCGCGGGGCCCGCAGCACCTGCCGCGCCCGGGCCGTTCCTGCCGGCGGCGTCCCGGCGGGCCAGGGCGATCCGGTCCGCCCCGGCACGGTCGATCTCCGCCAGGTCGAGCTTCCCGGCGGCCAGCGCCGCGGGGCGCTCGGCCCGCGGCACCGCCGTCAGGATCAGCGTGTCCAGCTTGGCCGGGCGGCCCCACCAGCGCGCGTTGCGGGTCAGGGCGGCGGTGCCGCTCTTCTTGTCGATCGCACCGAGCGCGAAGGGCCCGGCGGTGACCTTCAGCGCTCCGCGGGCGCCCTCGTTGAAGGCGTCCGGGGTACCGGTCACCTGCTTGGGGTAGAGCGGGGTGAACAGGGAGCGCCAGTCGGCGTACGGCTTGTTGAAGGTGACCCTGACCTCCAGGTCGGTCTTGCCCTTCTCGATCTTCTCGATCCGGTCGTAGCCGGCGTTGCGCGCCGTCCAGTACGCCGAGTCCTTGCCGTTCAGGGCCCGCCACTGCGCCACGAAGTCGGCGGCGCCGATCTCGCGTCCGTCGCTCCACACCGCCTGCTGGTTCAGCTTGTACTGGACGACCTGCTTGGGCTCCCGCTCGATCACCTCGGCCTTCTCGAGGTAGTCGGGGTTGACCACCGGCCGCCCCTTGGCGTCCATCACGAACAGCTGCGGCAGCACCGCGCCGGCGATCCGGCCGGTGGTGGCGTCCGCGTCTGCCTGGAAGGTGTTGAGGGTGTCCGGGAGCGTGTCCACGGCCCAGCGCAGCACACCCCCGTCCGCGATCCTGTCGCGGGTGGTCGTGGCGATGTCCTGCCCTGCGGCGGCCGGACCGCCCTCGTCATCACCCGCGCCGCAGCCCGTGAGCAGCGGCAGTGCGAGGACTCCCGAGGTCAGGAGCGCCAATGACCTGCGCCTTCTCTGGGACATGGGTGGTACCTCCGGGGCGGGGCGTGGGGGAAGCATGATCACGTTCGGCGGTATATGGAGCTGATCACACCGGTTGCCGGAACCCACTCAAATAGACGCTCCGCCGCACCCCTCGCAGCCGCCTCTCGCCACGCCGCGAACCCCACCCGTGCGGACCAATCCCGCTTGCGCGGCAGCAGGCGTTCGCCCGGGAGAGGGATGAGAATGGGGGCAGGGAGGGGCGCACGATTCGCGCCTGCGCGCCTGCAATAGCTGCACGTCCCTTCACAACGGGGGACGGGAAGCGCGACACTCGCAGGCGCACATGAGCGTTGCCACCGCACCCTGGCGGAAGTGAGGGCAAATCATGTCCCTGCAAGACGATCTGAGTGCCGTACGGCGCAACCTGGACGAGCTGACGCGCAAGGTCGAGCGGCTGGAGCAGCAGGCCGCACGGCAGAAGCCGTCGACGGCGGCGACCGGTCCGGACCCGTCCCGGATGGTGACGGTCCCGGACACCCCGTACGACAGCTCGCTGTGGACGGACTCCGACGACGAGGGCCTGGGCGCCCGCGACCGCCGCGCCCCCTGAGCCCGCCCGTCCCGGACGCGCATCCACCCGCGCCCCCTCCGGTCCGGCCGTTCGCGGCCGGGCCGCCCGGGGCACCCCTCATCACTCCTCCCGGAGTCCTCTTTGGCCACAGGCACGGAACGACCCCAGCAGCGGCCCGGCGGCGTCCACGACGCCTCACGGGCCGCGATCGCGGCCCGGCACCTGCGGACCGACCGGTGGTGGCTCGCCCCCGCCGGCACCGCGGCCGGGCTGCTCGCCTTCATCGTCTACTCGACCTGGCGGGCCTTCGCGAACGCCGACTACTACGCGGCCCCGTACGTCTCCCCCTTCTACTCCCCGTGTCTCGCGGAGAACTGCGTGCCGATGAAGGGCGGGCCCAACTGGGAGATCTTCGGCAGCTGGTGGGGACTCTCCCCCGCCCTGCTGATCCTGATCTTCCCGCTCGGCTTCCGGCTGACCTGCTACTACTACCGCAAGGCCTACTACCGGGGCTTCTGGGCGTCCCCGCCCGCCTGCGCCGTCGCCGAACCGCACGCGAAGTACACCGGCGAGACCCGCTTCCCGCTGATCGTCCAGAACGTGCACCGGTACTTCTTCTACGCGGCGGTCCCGGTCGCGGGCATCCTCACCTACGACACCGTGCTGACCTTCCGCGACGAGCAGTACGCGTGGGGCCACATGGGCCTGGGGACCCTGCTGTTCCTGGTCAACATCACGCTGATCTGGGCCTACACCCTGTCCTGCCACTCCTGCCGCCACATCATGGGCGGCCGGCTCAAGCACTTCTCCAAGCACCCGGTGCGCTACCGCCTCTGGGGCTGGGTCAGCAGGCTCAACACCCGCCACATGCAACTGGCGTGGGCCTCCCTGATCAGCGTGGCCCTGTGCGACTTCTACGTGTACCTGCTGGCGAGCGGCGCCTTCACCGACCCGAGGATCTTCTGAGATGGCCCAAGTGGAACGGCAGCAGTGGGACGTGGTCGTGGTCGGTGCGGGCGGTGCCGGGCTGCGCGCCGCGATCGAGGCCCGCGAGAGCGGCGCCCGGACGGCCGTGATCTGCAAGTCCCTCTTCGGCAAGGCCCATACGGTGATGGCGGAGGGCGGGATCGCCGCCTCCATGGGCAATGTCAACGAGGGCGACAACTGGCAGGTGCACTTCCGCGACACCATGCGCGGGGGCAAGTTCCTCAATCAGTGGCGGATGGCGGAGCTCCACGCGAAGGAAGCCCCGGACCGGGTCTGGGAGCTGGAGACCTGGGGCGCGCTGTTCGACCGGACGCCCGACGGGAGGATCTCCCAGCGCAACTTCGGCGGGCACGAGTACCCGCGCCTCGCCCACGTCGGCGACCGGACCGGCCTGGAGCTGATCCGCACGCTCCAGCAGAAGATCGTCCAGCTGCAGCAGCAGGACTTCGAGGAGTCCGGGGACTACGAGGCCCGGCTCAAGGTCTTCCAGGAGTGCACGGTCACCCGGGTCCTCAAGGACGGGCAGAGGGTCTCGGGGACCTTCTGCTACGAACGCGAGTCCGGCCGCTTCTTCGTCCTGGAGGCCCCGGCCGTGGTGCTGGCCACGGGCGGGATCGGCAAGTCCTTCAAGACGACGTCCAACTCCTG
Organism: Streptomyces sp. NBC_00029; assembly: GCF_045160505.1. Taxonomy (NCBI): domain Bacteria; kingdom Bacillati; phylum Actinomycetota; class Actinomycetes; order Kitasatosporales; family Streptomycetaceae; genus Streptomyces; species Streptomyces sp. NBC_00029. The sequence goes on along the minus strand of NZ_CP108292.1, from coordinate 5,769,875 downwards.
GGAGTACACGGGCGACGGCCACGCGCTGGCCCTGCTCGCGGGCGCGCCCCTGCTCAACATGGAGTTCGTGCAGTTCCACCCGACGGGCATGGTCTGGCCGCCGTCGGTGAAGGGCATCCTCGTCACCGAGTCCGTGCGCGGCGACGGCGGGGTCCTGCGCAATTCCGAGGGCAAGCGGTTCATGTTCGACTACGTCCCCGACGTCTTCAAGGAGAAGTACGCCGAGTCGGAGGCGGAGGGCGACCGCTGGTACGAGGACCCGGACCACAACCGGCGCCCGCCAGAGCTGCTGCCGCGCGACGAGGTGGCGCGGGCCATCAACTCCGAGGTGAAGGCGGGCCGCGGCTCCCCGCACGGCGGGGTCTTCCTCGACGTGTCGACCCGGATGCCGGCCGAGCGGATCAAGCGGCGGCTCCCGTCGATGTACCACCAGTTCAAGGAGCTGGCGGACGTGGACATCACGGCGGAGCCGATGGAGGTGGGTCCGACCTGCCACTACGTGATGGGCGGGATCGCGGTCGACTCGGAGTCCGCCGCCACCGTGGGCGTGCCGGGGCTGTTCGCGGCGGGCGAGGTCGCGGGCGGCATGCACGGCTCGAACCGGCTCGGCGGCAATTCCCTGTCCGACCTGCTGGTCTTCGGGCGGCGGGCCGGACTGCACGCGGCGCAGTACGCCGTTTCCGCGGGGCGACCGGCGGTGGCCCAGTCGGAGATCGACGCGGCGGCGACGGAGGCGCTGGCCCCGTTCCACGCCACCGAGGGCGCGGAGAACCCGTACACGCTCCACCAGGAACTCCAGACGACCATGAACGACCTCGTCGGCATCATCCGGCGCGAGGGCGAGATGGCCGAGGCCCTGGCGAAGCTCGCGGCCCTGCGCGTACGGGCCTCCCGGGCCGGTGTCGAGGGGCACCGGCAGTTCAACCCCGGCTGGCACCTCGCCCTGGACCTGCGGAACATGCTGCTGGTCAGCGAGTGCGTGGCCCGCGCGGCCCTGGAGCGCACCGAGAGCCGGGGCGGGCACACCCGCGAGGACTGCCCGTCGATGGAGCGGACCTGGCGCCCGGTGAACCTGCTGTGCCGGCCGGTCGACCCGCCCCCGGCGGACCCGGCGGCCGACCGGATCGCCCTGGTCCGCACCCGCACCGAGCCCATCCGTCCCGACCTGCTCGCGCTCTTCGAGAAGGAAGAGCTGGTCAAGTACCTCGCCGAAGAGGAGCTGTACGAATGAGTACGTACGACGCGAGCTTCCGGATCTGGCGGGGCGACGCGGAGGGCGGGGAACTGAGGGACTTCACGGTCGAGGTGCACGACGGGGAGGTGGTCCTGGACATCGTCCACCGGCTCCAGGCCACCCAGGCGTCGGACCTGGCGGTGCGCTGGAACTGCAAGGCGGGCAAGTGCGGCTCGTGCAGTGCGGAGGTCAACGGCCGGCCACGGCTGATGTGCATGACGCGCATGTCGACCTTCGAGCGGTCCGAGACGATCACGGTCACCCCGTTGCGCGCCTTCCCGATCGTCCGTGACCTGGTGACGGACGTGTCCTTCAACTATGCGAAGGCGCGGGAGGTCCCGGCCTTCGTGCCTCCGGAGGGGGTGGCCCCGGGCGCGTACCGGATGCAGCAGGTCGACGTGGAGCGCTCACAGGAGTTCCGCAAGTGCATCGAGTGCTTCCTGTGCCAGGACACCTGCCACGTGGTGCGTGACCACGAGGAGAACAAGGGGGTCTTCGCCGGTCCGCGTTTCCTGATGCGGGTGGCGGAGCTGGACATGCATCCGCTGGACGCGGCTCAGGAGGCGGGCCTGGACCGCAAGCGCGCGGCGCAGGAGGAGCACGGGCTGGGCTACTGCAACATCACCAAGTGCTGTACGGAGGTCTGCCCGGAGGGCATCAAGATCACCGACAACGCGCTGATCCCGCTGAAGGAGCGGGCGGTGGACCGCAAGTACGACCCGCTGGTGTGGCTGGGGAACAAGATCGGCCGCCGGGCGGATTCCCGGTAGGCGGACCCGTCGGGCCAAAGGGGCCCGGGTCCCGGCGGATGCCGGGACCCGGGCCCGCCCGCGAGCCGGCACCCCGCCGGATCTCCGTTCCGGATGCACCCCGCCGGATCCCCGTCCCCGGCGTGCGTCCCGGGGTGACTCCGAATGCGAGGCCGCGAAACCACCCATACCCTCCCAATTGTGATTCCGCCGAGAAGCAGGCCGCGCCGCAGGACGTCCGTACGGGCCGCGCTCGCGGTCGCCGCCGGGCTGCTCGCGGCCGGGGGCTGGGGGATCGCCCAGGCGCCGGCCGTGCGGGCCGAGGATCCCGTCACCCTCTCCCGGCAGGGGCAGATCACCGACCTGGTCGGGGCGCTCGGCGACCGGCAGGGCGCCGTCACCGCCGCGCTCGACAAGCTCTACGCCGACCGGAAGATCCAGCTCTTCGTCGCCTACGTACGGGACTTCTCCGGGCGCTCCGCCCAGAGCTGGGCCGACGCCACCGCGCAGCGCAACGGCCTCGGCCAGGACGACGTACTGCTGGCCGTGGCGACCGGGGCCCGCCAGTACGCCTATTCGGCCGATGTCGACTCCGGTTTCACGGAGGAGCAGCTGGCCACCGTCGCACGGACCGCCATCGAGCCCGCCCTGAAGCAGAACGACTGGGCGGGCGCCGCCATCGGCGCGGCCAACGGCTACAACGCCGTGCTCGGCGGTCAGCCCGTGCCCGCGCCCACCATCACCCCCGGCCCGGCGGATCCCGGGGGCGGGGAGAGCGGTGCGAACGGGGCCGGGGACTTCGTGCTCCCGGTGGTCGCCGTCGGCGCCGCCGGGGCGCTCGCGGCCTATACGTACACCCGCCGCAAGCGCAAGGACGCCACCGGCGGCGGGCGCGGTACGACGACCGGGCCGGGCTGGCCCGAAGGGGCGCCGGACCGGCTCCCGCTGCCGGAGCTGGACGCCACGGCGAAGGCCCTGCTCGTGGAGACCGACGACGCGGTCCGCACCAGCACGGAGGAACTCGGCTTCGCCTCGGCCCAGTTCGGCGAGGAGGCGGCCCGCCCCTTCATCGCGGCCGTGGAGTACGCCAAGGACGAGCTGACGCACGCCTTCCGGCTGCGCCAGCAGCTCGACGACGCCTACCCGGAGGACGACGCGACCCGGCGCCGGATGCTGGACGAGATCGTCGCCCGCTGCACCGAGGCGAACCGGCGGCTCGACGCCGAGTCCGCGGACTTCGACCGGCTGCGGGACCTGGAGAAGAACGCCCCGCAGGCCGTGGCGACCGTGGAGCAGCACTTCCGGGACCTGACCGGGCGCACCACGATCGCCGCAGCGACGCTGACGGCGCTGGCGCAGCGGTACGCCGACTCGGCGTCCGCGCCCGTCGCCTCCCACCCCGAACAGGCCGAGGACCGGCTGCTGTTCGCGACGACCAACCTGGGCCTGGCCCGCGCGGCCCTGGAAGCCGGCGAGAACGGGACGGCGGCCGTGCACGTACGGGCCGCCGAGGGCGCGGTGGACCAGGCGGCGACCCTGGTCGACGCGGTCGAGCGGCGCGCGCAGGAACTGGCGGAGGCCGCCGGGAAGCTGCCGGGCGCGCTGACCGAGACGGACACCGACCTCGCGGACGCCCACGGGCTGCTCACCGGCACCGCCGAGGGCACCTCGACGGCGGACCTGAGCGGGCGGATCGGCCGGGCCGAGGCCGTACTGGCCGACGTACGGCAGGAGGTGGCGGCCGGCCGGTACGACCCGATCGACGCCCTGCGCAGGGTCGAGGAGGCCGACGCGGCCCTCGACGAGGCCCTTTTCGGGGCGCGGGAGAGGGAGTCGGGGCGGCAGCGGGCGGCTGCCCTGCTCGACCAGGCCATGCTCACGGCGCGCAGCGCGATCGGCGCGGCGACGGACTACATCACCACCAGCCGCGGCGCGGTGGGCAGCCAGGCCCGCACCCGGCTGGCGGAGGCGGGCCGGCACCTGGAGCGGGCGGGGTCCCTGGCTGCGGGCGATCCGGCGGGGGCGCTGGCGGAGGCCCAGCAGGCGGACGCGCTGGCGCGGCAGGCGCAGCAGCTGGCGGAGCAGGACGTACGCGCGTACCAGGACCCGTACGCGGGCCGCAGGTCCGGCGGCGGCACGGGCGGCGCCGTGCTCGGCGGGATCATCCTCGGCGAGATCCTGCGCGGCGGCCGGGGCGGCGGGGGCTTCGGCGGAGGCGGCTTCGGCGGTTTCGGGGGCGGGGGCGGCAGTGGCCCCGGCTCCTTCGGCGGCGGCGGAACCCGCGGTCGCATGGGCGGCGGCGGCCGCTTCTGAACTGCACATACACCGGCCCCGACCAGGAGAGACCCACCATGAGCAAGCAGACCATCCTCGGCCGCGTCACCCAGCTCGCCAGGGCCAACATCAACGCGCTGCTGGACCAGGCGGAGGACCCGCAGAAGATGCTGGACCAGCTGATCCGCGACTACACGAACAACATCTCGGAGGCCGAGCAGGCCGTCGCGACGACGATCGGCAATCTGCGGCTGATGGAGGCGGACCACAAGGAGGACGTGGAGGCGGCCGCCGAGTGGGGCGGCAAGGCCCTCGCGGCGAGCCGGAAGGCGGACGAACTGCGGGCGGCGGGGGCGGCGGCGGACGCCGACAAGTTCGACAACCTCGCGAAGGTGGCCCTGGGACGGCAGATCCAGTCGGAGAAGGAGGCGACGACGGCGCAGCCGACGATCGCCGCGCAGACGGAGGTCGTCGACAGGCTCAAGTCGGGTCTGGACTCGATGCGGATCAAGCTGACGGAGCTTCAGGCCAAGCGCGACGAGCTGGTGGCCCGTGCGAAGACGGCGCAGGCGCAGAACACGATGATGGACGCGGTGAAGAACATCGACGTCATGGATCCGACGAGCGACTTGAACCGCTTCGAGCAGAAGGTGCGGCGGGAGGAGGCGATGGCGCTCGGGAAGCAGGAACTGGCCGCGTCCTCCCTGGACGCGCAGTTCGAGGCCCTGGACGACCTCGGCAAGTCCCTGGAGGTCGAGTCGCGGCTCGCCGCGCTCAAGCGGGGGCGCGCCGCCTGAGCGCCGCCCTCCGACGGGGGCCGCCCGGCCGGGGCCGCGGGACCCCGGCGGGGTCCCGCGGCTCCGGTCAGCCGTACATGCTCAGCAGCTGCTCGGCCGACAGTTCGGCGACGGCCTCCGCCGCCGCGCCGGGCAGCGGGAGTTCGAACCAGACCGTCTTGCCTCGGTGGGTACGGCGCGTGCCCCAGCCCGCCGAGAGCAGTCCGACCAGCTGGAGCCCGCGGCCGCCCTCGTCCGTGTCGCGGGCGCGCCGGCGGCGCGGCTGGACCAGGTTCGCGTCCCAGACCTCACAGACCAGGGTGCGGTCCAGCAGCAACCGCAGCCGGATCTCGCCCTCGCCGTACCGCAGGGCGTTGGTGACCAGTTCGCTGACCAGCAGTTCGGTCGTGTCGAGCAGGCCCTCCAGGCCCCACGCCGGGAGTTTGGCCCGGGCCAGTTCCCGGGCCCGGCCCACCGAGCGGGCCTCGCGCGGCAGCTGCCAGTCGCCGACCGCGTCCACCGGCAGGCCCTGGACCCGCGCCATGAGCAGCGCGATGTCGTCCTCGCCGTGCCGGGTGTCGAGGGTGTTGAGCACGTGGTCGCAGACGTCCTCCAGCGGGCGGACCGGGTCGGCCAGTGCCTCGCGCAGCCCGCGCAGACCCTCCTCCAGGGGATGGTCGCGGGACTCCACGAGCCCGTCGGTGTAGAGGGCCAGCAGTGCGCCCTCCGGCAGGTCGACCTCGACCTCCTCGAAGGGTTCGCCGCCCACGCCGAGCGGCATGCCGGGCGGCACCTCCAGGAGCAGCGCGGGCCGCGGTTTCCCGGCCTCGTCCGGGGGTTCGACCAGCACGGGCGGCATGTGGCCCGCGTTGGCGATGGTGCAGCGCCGCGTCACCGGGTCGTAGACGGCGTACACGCAGGTGGCGAGGTAGACCTCGGAACGGTCCGCGTCCCGCGAGTGCAGGGCCGCGCGGGAGGCCTGCTGGGAGCCGCCGGGGGCGCCGAGCCCGCGGGCGATCTCGTCCAGGGCGGTCAGTACCTCCGCCGGTTCGAGGTCGAGCAGTGCGAGGGTCCGTACGGCGGTCCGCAGTTCGCCCATGGCGACGGCGGCCCGCAGCCCGCGGCCCATGACGTCGCCGACGACCAGTGCCGTACGGTGCCCGGGCAGCTCGATGACGTCGAACCAGTCCCCGCCGACCTCGGTGGCCGCATTGCCGGGCAGGTACCGGCAGGCGATGTCCAGGCCGGCCGCCTCCGGGTCGCCGGGGGGCAGCAGGCTGCGCTGCAGTATGAGCGCCCGTTCGTGCTCGCGCCGGTAGAGCCGTGCGTTGTCGATGCATACGGCGGCGCGCGCGGCCAGTTCGACGGCCACCGCCCGGTCGCGTTCGCCGAAGGGTTCGCTGCCCTTGGTACGGGAGAACTGCGCGAGCCCGACCACCGTGTCGTGGGCGACCATCGGCACGACCAGCGTGGACTGCACGAGGTCCTCCGGTCCGCCGCCCTCGATCAGCCGGGGCCGCGCGGTACGCAGGGCCAGCGCGCCCGGCGAAGCCGCCGGGTAGCGGTGGATGTCGCCCACGGAGACCAGTGCGCCCGGACCGGACAGCGGTGCGTCCGAGACGGCGGAGGCGAAGGCCACCCGGCGCAGGGCGGCGGACGGCGTCCGCGCCGGGCCCTGTCCGGGCAGGCTCGGCACCCCCGGGCCCTGCGGCCGTGCGGGCCGGTCGTCGTCGCCGAGCAGCAGGCCCTGGTAGAGGTCGACGGCGGCCAGGTCGCAGAAGCCGGGGACGGTGACGTCGAGGAGTTCGCGGGCGGTGGTCTCCAGGTCGAGGGAGTTGCCGATGCGGTGTCCGGCCTCGTTGAGGAGGGCCAGGTTGCGCCGGACCCCGGCGGCCTCGCGGGCGGCGAGGTGGCGGCGGGTGACATCGGTGCCGATCCCGGCCACGCCGATGGGGCGGCCGCTGCCGCCGTGGACGCGGTAGAGGTTGATGGACCAGTGGCGGTTCTCCCGGCTGCCGGGGGCGGCGCCGGTGATCCGCAGATCGGTCACCGACTCCCCGGTGTCCAGTACCCGGCGCAGGGCTTCGGCCATCCGGTCGGCCTCGTGCGCCGGCAGGTAGTCGTGGACGGTCCGGCCGCGGTGCTCCTCGACGGCGCCTCCGAAGACGGTGGCGAACCGGCGGTTGGCGCGCTGCACGGTGAGGTCCGTACCGAAGAGCAGGAAGCCGAAAGGAGATTGGCCGAATATCGCTTGTGAAGCCGCCAGGTCGGATTCGATCCGCCGCAGCGCGCGTACGTCGACCACGACACACAGCGCGGCCCGTTCGGCGGTCTCGGTCTGGGTGGGCATCACATAGATCTCGGCCACGCCGTGCGCGCCGTTGCCTCCCGGGATCCGGAAGGGGATCAGGCCCGTCCATTCCTTGCCGTCGAGGATCTCGGCCACCTTGCGGTGCGCGTCGGGACGCAGCTCGGGCGGCATGAAGGCGTCGACCGGGTCACGGCCCACGGCCTGGGAGGCCGTCAGCCCGAAGAGTTCCTCGGCGCGCAGGCTCCATTGGTCGATGAACCCGTCGGGCCCGATCGAGAAGGAGGCGACCTTTATGTAGTCATATATCGAGCCAGGCGGACTGCTGTGCCACAGGGCGTCGTGCCATGTCTCTCGCGGCACGTCGGTCTGATGTGCCTGCGCAGGTATTTCGCTCACGCGACCGTCCCCTCCAGCTCACCGCAACCGGACCGGCCATGACCGAAGTATTCAGCACCACGGCCCCGGACGGCACGGCGTTCACGATCACAGCACGGTCTCGATGATTTCGAGCCATGTCGCATGATCTCCCCCGAGCCCCTGCCCCGGCTGCCGCCGAGCAGTGTTCCCGGAAGGTCACACACCACCGTTCACCTTGTTACTCACCAGGAAGAGCCAACTCGAACCACACTGTCTTGCCCGACTTCCCGTGCCGGGTCCCCCAGCGCTGCGAGGAGACCGCCACCAGATGCAGGCCACGACCCCCCTCGTCGTCGTGGTCGGCGACCCGCTCGCGGGGCGGATCCGGAAGCGGATCGGAAACCTCCACGAGCAGGGCGGGTCCGCCGGCAGGGCTGCCGACGGCTGGATTGCGCCGTTCCAGGCGGACCCCGATGGGGCCGGAGGCGTACCGCAGGGAATTGGTGACGAGCTCGCTGACCAGCAGGACGGTCACATCGCCGACGGCCTCCAGGCCCCAGTCGTGGAGGGTTCCGCGCACGGCGTGGCGGGCGGTGCGGACGGCACCGGGCTCGGCGGGGAAGGCCCACTCGGCGCACTCACCGTCTGTGTCGATCACGCCGATCACTTCCCGGGCCAGCAGTGACCCCAGTCCGGTTCGTCGGGGACGAAAGGGGGACGAGATAGGGATTAATAGCGACATACCCGATAATTGGGGCGTCGTACCACTCGATCCCCGCCCACCGGCGCACTGTGGCGCAGACGGCCTAGACCGCGAGCGTCACGCGCCCCCGCCGACGTCCCGGCCCGCGTACCCGTCCGCACCTCGGCGCAGCCGGCGGCCGGCCTCGGCGACCGCGGGCCGGTCCTGGTCGAGCCAGTCCACCGACTCCAGCTCCTCCGGCCCCAGCCAGCGCAGTTCGTCGTGGTCCTCCAGGGGGGCGGGCACTCCGGAGAGCAGCCGGGCGGTCCACACGTGCAGGACGAGACCCGGCCGCAGCGGCCACTCCCCCGGGATCCGCTCCAGCGGCTCGGCCTCCACGCCGAGCTCCTCGCGCAGTTCGCGCACCAGCGCCTCGGGGACGGACTCACCCGGTTCGGCCTTGCCGCCCGGCAGTTCCCAGCGTCCGGCGAGCTCGGGCGGTGCGCTGCGGCGGGCGGCCAGCAGGCGCCCCTCATGACAAAGGGCTCCGCCCACGACCACGCGTACAGTCATGTGCGGAGCCTATGCCAGCGTCGCGAGTCGTCGCGACGCTCAGTTCATCGTGGCGGTCTGACCGATCCGCTCGACCCAGTAGAGCTGCTTGTGTCCTCGGTCCTCGAGGCTGTCGGCGACCTTCTGGGCCTCGGCCCGGGTGGCGTACCGGCCCACCCGGTAGCGGTTGCCGTTGTCGTCCTCGCGTATGACCAGCCACGGAAGCAGCGCACCGCTGTCGTTCATTGCGTTTCACCCTCCGCCGACGTACGTGTCCGGGAAACCGCATTGCGCATATGCCTGAGCTTACGCCCGACCTTTACGGAGCGGATACGGTTTTTCACGAAGAGGTACCTCACAGGCGTACGCATCCGGCCATGCGTACGAGTGGGCCGTGCGCGCCGGTTCGAACGGGGCGCACCGCATGCCCGGGCGGCGCCGCCGCGCCGTCGGACGGCGGGCGTCCGCGCAGGTGGCGTCAACGCGGCGGCGGGGAAGCGGCGGGACGGACTCACCCGGCCCGGCCCCGAGGCGGGGGAAGGGGGTCCCGGCATGCGGACCGAACCGTCCGGGGACACCGGGACCGGGACGGCGGAGGCGATCATCATCGCGCCGAAACCCGCCGGGTCGACGCGTTCGCGCCGGGCGCGCGTGAACCCCCGGGCGGCGCCCGGGGGTTCACGCGCGGGTACGAGCGGCTACCTCACGGGGAGGTGGTACGCCAGGCGGTAGCGGTCCGCCGGGACCACCACGTCGGCCGTCTCCACGGCCCGGCCTGACGCGTAGTAGGTGCGGCCGATGACCAGCACCACGTGCCCCGGCACCCCGCCGAGGAGCAGGATCTCCTCCGCCAGGCCGGGCCGCGCGCCGACCTCCTCCACCACGTTGTCCACGACCACGTCGATCGCGGCCATCCGGTCGACCACCCCGGAGCCGCCCAACGGCCCTTCCTCCGGCAGCATCACGGGGGTCCGGCCGGTCACGGCGAGCGGCTCCCAGGAGGTGGACAGCATCATCGCCTCCCCCGCGTCGCGGAAGACGTACCGCGTCCGCATGACGCGCTCGCCCGGCTCGATGCCGAGTCGCTTGGCGATCTCCGTGGGCGCGCCCGTCTGTTCGCTGCTCGACTCCCAGGTGCCGCGCGCGCCGGAGTCGGCCTGCTCCTGCCGGAACGGCGTCGAGGCGCCGCCCGTGCGGTAGCCGGCGCGGGCGACCCGCCGCGGGACCGGCTGTTCCCGTACGTACGTGCCGGATCCGGACCGACCCTCGACCAGTCCCTCCGCCATGAGGACCTTGCGCGCCTCCAGGGCCACGGTGTCGGAGACCCCGTACTCCTCGCGGATGCGGGCCTGAGAGGGGAGCCGGGCATGCGGGGGCAGAGAGCCGTCGACGATCTTCCGTCGCAGGTCCCCGGCCACGCGCAGATAGGCCGGCTGCTCACCGAAAGTCACTGGCCACTCCCATCAGGTTGACAGACAGCTACACCCTCGCAACCGACGGTTGAATACCGCAAGCAAGGGCCAGAGTTTCACCCGAAGTGATGAAGCCAGGTCACTCAAACCCGCTACCCTGCGTTACCCACAGCGCCCCCGCGGACGTCACACGGACGCGGAGGAGGATCCCTCGCCGGACCCGTCGTCCGGGTCCTCCCGGTCGCCCTGGCTGTCCTGCAGCCACTGCGGAACCTCCGTCGAAAGCCCGTACGCGCCGCGCAGGGCCTTCTCCGTCTCCAGGGACATCGCGGCCAGCGCCCGGTCCCACTGCCGGTCGAACTCCTGCGGCGTCGTCGCCTGCGAGGCGCGCTGCCAATGCTCGCGCGCCGCCTCGATCTCCTTGATCTGCGCCGGAACGGCCTTCTCCATCCCCGCCCGGGCCATGTCCCCTTGCAGGAGCTTCGCCTCGGCGCCCAGCGCCGCGTACAGCTCGCGCGCCCACGCCCGGTACTCGGGCAGCGCGTCCTCCACGTCGCGCTCGGGCGGCCGGCTCATCACGAACTCGACGGAGTTGGCGGCCCGCAGGAAGGCCGACTGCTCCGGCTTCAGCATCCCCTCGTCCCGGCGCAGACTGCCCCGCCGCTCCTCCTCGTTCGTACCGATCACGCAGAGCAGCACCCGGTCCCCCTCGGCCCAGGACTCGGGCGAGGGCGCGTAGTAGAACATCTCCGCGTACTCGGGCAGCGCCCACGTGTCCATCGCGTACTCGTCCTGGGCCTTCCAGCACGCGTCCTCGGATGCGCGGTCGGCCCCGCCCGACCCGGGCACGTCCGCCGTCCCCAGCACCTTCGACGCGGTGACCTCGCCGTGGTGCACCTGCGCGCAGTCGATCCGGTACGTCAACGGCCGTTCGTCGATCAGGTATCCGCCGGGGACGTTGAAGCACTCACCGGGCCGCAGGTCGTCGAGGTCCGTGAGCTCGCCCTCGACGTCGGAGTACTCGCTGAGCGACTCGAAGCGGTCGTCGAGGTCCGTGAGGATCCGCCCGGTGGCGAGGACCAGTACGCCGGTCATCACCACGGACACCGCCAGGCCCACGATCGCCAGCACCTTCCCCCGGTCTCCCCGCTTCGCGATCTGCACGAGGGCGGCGATGCCGAACGCCACGCCGAGCGGCGGGAAACACAGCAGTCCGGAGAGGAGCGAGGCGAGTGCGAAGCCGTTGAGCGCCGGCGGATGCTGTCCGTAGCCGGGCGGCGGACCCCATCCCGGCCGCGGTGAGGGCGGGGGCCAGGAGTGGCCCGGCCCGGGAGGAGGGGTCGGCGTGGTGCTCACTGGGGCGGACTCCATCGCAGGGGGCATCGTGGGGCGCGCCGCGGAGGGCGCGAACGAATGCGCGAAATAGTACGCAGCGGGGGCGACCGACAAGTCGGTCGCCCCCGCTGTTCCTCACGGCCCGGTCGGGGCCCGTGGCCCGGACCGGCCGGAGGCCGATCGGACGCTGATCAGAACTGGAGCGCCCAGGAGTCGATCTTCCCGGTGTCGCCGGCCGAGTTGTCGTTCACACGGAGCTTCCAGACACCGTTCGGGGCCGTCTCCGCCGAGGCGTTCACGGTGAAGGTCCTGATGATGTTGTCGTCGGCCCCGTTGGCCCGGTTGTGCAGGGTGTAGACGCTGCCGTCGGGCGCGACCAGGTCGACCTTGAGGTCACCGATGTACGTGTGCTTGATGTCGATCGGGACCTTCAGCGCCGACGGGGCGTTGCCGACGACACCGCTGACGGTGATCGAGGACTCGGCGGTCGCGTTGTCGCCCACCGCGTGGTCCGCGGTGTTCTCGAACCGCTTGCCCGGCGGGACGGGGCCCTGGGCGGTGACGTGCAGCAGGCGGTTCGGCGAGCCCGTGCCGCCGCCGCTGACCACGTTCGGAGTGGACGAGCCCACCAGGGCCGTCGCCACCTCGGTCGGGGTGCTGGCCGGGTTCTGCGAGAGGTAGACGGCGGCCGCGCCCGCGACGTGCGGGGTGGCCATCGACGTGCCGTTGATCGTGTTGGTGGCGCTGTCGCCGGTGCCCCAGGCGGAGGTGATGGCGGAGCCCGGCGCGAAGATGTCCAGGACGGAGCCGTAGTTGGAGTAGGCCGCCCTGGCATCGGTGCTGGTGGTGGCGCCGACCGTGATGGCCTCGGTGACGCGCGCCGGGGACTTCGTCGCGGCGTTGCTGGACTCGTTGCCCGCGGCCACCGCGTAGGTGATGCCGGAGGCTATGGAGTTGCGCAGGGCTGCGTCGAGCGCGGAGTCCGCGCCGCCGCCGAGCGACATGTTGGCGACGGCCGGCTTGACGGCGTTGCGGGTCACCCAGTCGATGCCCGCGACGACCTGGGCCGTAGTGCCGTTGCCGCTGTTGTCCAGGACGCGGACACCGACGATCTTGGCCTTCTTGGCCACGCCGTACGAGCTGCCCGCGACGGTGCCGGCGACGTGCGTGCCGTGGCCGTGGCCGTCCTGGGCGGTGTTGTCGTTGTCGATGGCGTCGTAGCCGTTGGAGGCACGCCCGCCGAACTCCTGGTGCGTGATGCGGACGCCGGTGTCGATGATGTAGGCGGTGACGCCCTCGCCGGCCTTGTCCGGGTAGGCGTAGCTCTGGTTCAGCGGCAGCGCACGCTGGTCGACACGGTCCAGACCCCAGGACTGCGGGCCGGGCTGGGTGGTACTGACGGTGAACGTGCGGTTCTGCACGACCGACTTGACCGCGGGGTCCCCGGCCAGCTTCTTGGCCTGTGCCTCGGAGACCTTGACGGAGTAGCCGTTGAGGGCCGCGCTGTAGGTCTTGTCGATCTTCGCGCCGTACCGCTTCGCCACGGCCCTGCCGCTGTCGGCGGTGGACCGGGCCGCGGAGTCCTTCAGGGTCACGATGTAGCTGCCGGGTATGGACCCCGGGGCTCCGGCGTTCTGGATGACACCCGGTACACCGATGCCGACGGCCGATGCGGGAAGCGCCGAAGCCGTGCCGAGCGCGAGGGCCACGACCGCGGTCGCGCTGATGCCGGCGATTTTCCGGCTTGTGTGACGCATCACTGGCATGTGACGGGTCCTCCTCCTAGGTGGTGCAAGCAGGGGGTGCGGCGCTGCCGCACAAGCGTGGCCATGACAACCCGTACGGCCCAACGGGCTGTCGCCGCCGAAAGGTTGACCCACCTTCGGCACGACCCGCACGGGCAGGGCGGACGCGTAACATCCGAGCCGTACCCCGGCCATGATCGAACAAAGGCGATCCGCACATGACGCACGCACCCCCCGGTTACGTCTGCTCAGAGGACGGTACACGCGCGGACGTCCGGACTGCGCCTTGGGGGTGCCCCGTCTGCGGTGGACCCTGGGACCTCGATTTCACGCCGGACCCGGCCGCGGTGCTGGAACCGTCCTCGGGGCCGAATTCGCTGTGGCGGTACGGCTCCGTACTGCCGCTGCCGGGGGCTTTCTCCGTTTCGCTGGCGGAGGGGCACACTCCGATGGTTCCGCTGGGGGAGCGAATTCAGGCCAAACTCGACTTCCTGATGCCCACTCTGTCCTTCAAGGACCGGGGCGCGGTGATGCTCGCGGAGCTCGCCCGGCGGCTGGCCCCGGAGCGGGTGGTGGCGGACAGCAGCGGCAACGCCGGGACGTCGATCGCCGCGTACTGCGCGCGGGCCGGACTGGACTGCGAAGTCTTCGTCCCCGAGGGCACGTCGGAGAAGAAAACCGAACAGATGCGGGCACACGGGGCGGTGGTCCGTGTGGTCCCCGGCGGCCGCGAGGCCGCGGCGGAGGCCGCCCGCACGGCGGCGGACGCGCCCGGGGTCTTCTACGCGAGCCACGTGTTCAACCCGTACTTCCTCCACGGGACCAAGACGTACGTGTACGAGGTGTGGGAGGAACTGGGCGGCCGGCTGCCGGAGGCCCTGGTGGTCCCGGTGGGCAACGGCACCCTGCTGCTCGGGGCGGCGCTGGCCGTGGAGGAACTGGCCCGGCGCGGGGTCCGGCCACCGGCCCTGATCGCGGTGCAGGCGGAGGCGGTGGCCCCGCTGGCCGAGGCGTTCGCGGCGGGCGCGGAGGACGCCGCCCCGGTGGAGCAGCGGCCGACCCTGGCCGAGGGGATCGCCATCCCTGCGCCGCCCCGCGCCCGCCAGATCCTGGCCGCGGTGCGCAAGTCCGGCGGCACCTTCCTGACCGTCCCGGACGCCGCCCTGCGCGAGGCCCAGCGGGATCTGGCCCGCCGCGGCCTCTTCGTGGAACCGACCGCCGCCGCGTGCTGGGCGGCGGTGGGCCCCTCGGCCCCCTCGGACCCCCTGCAGGGCCGCACGGCGGTGCTCCCCCTGTGCGGCTCGGGCGCCAAGACCGGCCTGGCCGCCCCCCACTGACCACCGCCGGGCTCCCCCCGCCCCTCCCGGTCCCGACGGCGTTCGAGGCGCGGGGCGGGGGCGGCGCACGCCGGGGCGGCACCCGCCCGCACCGGCCTGCACCGGCCTGCACCGGCCCCGGCACTCCGGCTACATGTCGGAATTCCGCGAGCCCGGACCCGCCCCGGTCTGGTGAACTGGCCCCATGACCACCCACGTTGATCTCGCCGCCAAGGCCGCCGCGTTCGCGGCCCTGCACACCCCCACCGCACCCCTCGCCCTCGCCAACGCCTGGGACGTCGCCGGCGCCCTCGTCGTCGAGGCCGCCGGCGCCCCCGCCGTCGCCACCACCAGCGCCGGCGTCGCCTGGTCCCTCGGGTCCCCGGACGGCGACGCGCTCGCCCGCGACCGGGCCCTCGACCTGGTCGCCCGCGTGGTGGCCGCCGTCTCCGTCCCCGTCACCGCCGACATCGAGGGCGGCTTCGGCGCCGACCCGGCCGGCGTGGGCGAGACCGTGACCGGGGTCCTGGCCGCGGGCGCGGTGGGCATCAACATCGAGGACGGCCACCGCGACCCCGCCGAGCAGGTCGAGCGCCTGGCTGCGGCGCGCGCCGCAGCCGATGCCGCCGGGGTCCCGCTCTACATCAACGCCCGCGTGGACACCTATCTCCGGGGCTTCGGCGAGAGCGCCACCCGCCTGGACGACACCCTCGCCCGCGCCGCCGCGTACCTCCGGGCGGGGGCCACCGGCATCTTCGTGCCCGGCGTCCTCGACCCGGACACCGTCGCCGAGCTGGCCAAGGGCATCGACGCCCCGCTCAACATCCTGGTCGGCCCCGGCGCCCCGGCCGTCGCCGCCCTCGGCGCCCTCGGGGTGTCCCGCGTCAGCCTCGGCTCCTGGGTCGCCGAGGCCGCGTACGCCGTGGTCCGCCGCGCCGCCGAGGAGCTGATCTCCGACGGCACTTACGGGTCGCTCGCGCACTCCCTCCCGTACGGCGAGCTGAACAGCCTGCTCAAGGGGTGAGAAACCCGGAAGCCTGTATGGGCCAACGACCATAGGATCCGAGCATGAGCACCTCAACACCTCTGGACGGCAAGGCTGCCGCCGGCTCCGCCACCGCCGCGCGCGGCAGGATCTCCGGCGCCGTCTGGTTCGCCCTCGCCCTCGTCTACGTGGTCTGGGGCTCGACCTACCTCGGCATCCGGATCGTCGTCGAGACCATGCCGCCCTTCCTCTCCGCCGGAGCCCGCTTCATCACCGCCGGACTGCTGCTGGCGGCCGTCGTCGCCTGGCGCAGCGGTCCGGCCGCGCTGAGGGCCACCCCTGCCCAGCTCGGCTCGGCGGCCCTGGTCGGCCTGATGCTGATCCTCGGCGGGAACGGCCTGGTCGTCCTCGCCGAGACCTCGGTGCCGTCGGGACTCGCCGCGCTGCTGGTGGCGGCGGTCCCGATGTGGGTGGTGGTGCTCCGGGCGAGCACCGGTGACCGGCCTCCGCGGCGCACCCTGGGCGGGGTGCTGGTGGGCCTCGCCGGGCTCGCGGTGCTGACCGGCTCGGGGATCGGCGGGGCGGTGCGGCTGTCGGGGGTGCTGATGGTGGTGGCGGCCTCGGTCCTGTGGTCGCTGGGCTCGTTCTCGGCGTCGAGGCTGGAGCTGCCGGGCAATCCCTTCACCGGCAGCGCCTACCAGATGGTCGTGGGCGGGACCGCGGCCGTGGTCGTCGGCCTGCTGCGCGGCGAGCAGCGCGGCCTGGACCCGGCGTCGGTATCCACCGCCTCCTGGCTGGCCCTGGCCTACCTGACGCTGATCGGCTCGCTCGTCGGTTTCACGGCGTACGTGTGGCTGCTCCAGGCCGCTCCCCTGTCGCTGGTGTCCACGTACGCGTACGTCAACCCGGTCGTCGCCGTCGCGCTGGGTGCGCTGATCCTCGACGAGGCCCTGACCTGGCCGATCGTGGTCGGCGGAACGGTCGTCGTGGCGGCGGTGGGTGTGATCGTCAGTACGGAGCGCAGGAAGCGGTAGCCGCGGCGCGGACGCGCTGGGCCCCGTGCGGCACGGGCCCGCTGACGGTCGTGCGGCACGAGCCCGCTCGGCCGCCTGCGACGCCGTCCCGCTCAGCCCCGCGCGGCCCGCTCGTACAGGGCCTTCGCGTGCTCGTCGAACAGTGCGGCCGTGGAGTCCACGTCCGTGTCCCCGCCGCTCAGCACGCCGATCAGCCGCCCGGCCCGCTCCGGACCGCCCCGGTCGGCGATCCAGGGGCTGCCGCTGGTCCCCGTCCAGAACCCGGCGCAGCTCATGTAGAGCATGTCGGGGTCGTCCTCGTCGTGGCGGGTCCGCGTCGTGCAGGAGACGGGCTTGTTCTGCGGGTTGTGCTCGGACTCCGGGTAACCGACGACGGTCACGTCCCGTTCGTACCCGGAGGTCCACTCGGGTACGGGAGCCTCGGCGCCGCCGCCGACCGCTTCCTGGACGCTGCGCCCGTCCTCGCCGGGCTCGATGGTGAGGAAGGCGAAGTCGGCGGTGTCCTCGCCCCACTTCGTCCAGCGGTCGTCCACGTGGATCGAACGGACCTTCCACACCCCCAGCGGCTGGGTGCCGGCACCCTCGCCGGAGAAGGCCGGGGCGAAGGAGAGCTCACCGATGGCCAGGCCGTCGTGGGCCACCTCGCCCGGCTGCCCGTCCTCGCCCGCGGGGGCCACGCAGTGTGCGGCGGTGGCGACGACGTTGCCCTTCGGGCTGTCGACGACGCTCGCCGTGCACCAGTGCTCGCCGCCCGCCATGAGTACTCCGACGGTGGGGAAGGGGAGCGCCGACGGTTCGGCGGGCGCCTCGACGAACGCGACGGCGCACAGCGCCGCGATCCCCGCCGCGGCCGCCGCCGACGCCCCCTTCACCACCGTGCTCATCACACGCCGGGCTCGGGTGTCGGTGCCTTCATCACCTTGCTGATCCACTCCAGGGAGCCCTCCCTCATGCCACGCACGTACGACTTTCCGTTGTGCTCACCATCCTGGATCACCTGCAGCCTGGTGTGCACGGGGCCCCTCCCGTACTCCTTCATGAACTTCTCGGCCTTCTCGCGGCCGGTCTCGGCGGTGCCGATCTGGAAGTTGATGTAGACCTCGGGGCCCTTGGCGTCGATCAGTTTCGCGGCGAGCTTCTCCGGGTTGTCCGCGTCCATGGCCTGCCTGTTCCCCTGCCACAGCGGGGAGTCGGGGACGATGTCGATCCCGCTCGCGATGGCCGCCTTGAACCGGTCGGGGTGCTTCAGGACGTGCTTGAAGGCGCCGAAGCCGCCCGAGGAGGAACCCATGAAGGCCCAGCCGTCACGGGAGGTGAAGGTGCGGAAATTGGCCTTCGCGAAATCCGGGACGTCCTCGGCCATCCAGGTGCCCATCCTGGGCTGGCCGGGGATGTCCGAACCGTCGAAGTGGTGCTTGGTGTCGCCGTTGATCACCGGCATGACGAGGATGAAGGGCAGGCTCGTCCCGGCCGCGGCCCCGTCGCTCACGGCCTTCTGGAGGCCGAGGCCGGGGCCCGTCCCCCAGTAGTTCGTCGGGTAGCCGCGACCTCCGGGCAGGGAGATCAGGACCGGGAAGCCGCTCTTGGCGTACCTCGGGTCGTCGTACTCCTTGGGCACCCACACCCACACGTCACCCGTGAATCCGGACTTCGCGCCCTTGAGGGTGGTCTTGGCGATCTGGGTGCCGTCGGGCAGCCGGTTGGTGCGGACGAACTCGGCCGCCGGCCCGGTGGGCATGAGCACCTCCGGGCCCGGGAGGACCTCGGAGGCGGTGGCTGTCTTCTCCTGGACCTTCCCGAAGGCGACCGGATCCCCTATGTCGGAGAAGAGGCCGAACTTGTACGCCGCCGCGCCCCCTGCGGCGAGGGTGAGCGCGAGCCCGCCACTGATCAGAATCATGCGCAGGCGGTGGGGGCGACGGCCGCCCTCGGTCATGGGGCTGCCGTCGCCTTGCTGGTCATGCTGCACGGTTTTGTCCCGTTCCTTCTCCGGCGCTCGCGCGGAGCGCGGGTCGGACCGATCGGTCCCCCTTACACCCCTTACAGAGGTATGAACGACGGGATGGGTTGCCTGGGACGGGCGGGACGTGGCGAGGGCCACGCGCCGAGGGCCGGGCTGCGGCGGCCGATGTCTCGGTGGATGCGGCGGCGGATGCGGCGGGGCGGGTCAGCCGGCTTCGGGCTTCGGACCCTTGAGGACCTTGCTGACCCATTCCAGGGAGCCTTCCTTCATGCCCCGGACGTAGTGCCAGCCGTTGTGCTCGCCGTTCTGGATGTCGCGGATGGTCATCTTGACGGGTCCCTTGCCGTACTGCTGCTGGAACTTCGTCATCCGCTCCTTCCCGCTCTCCTTGGTGCCGATCTGGAAGTTGATGTAGACCTCGGGGCCCTTGGAGTCGATCAGCTTCTGGGCGAGCTTCTCCGGGTTGTTCGCGTCCATCTCGGCCTGGTGGCCCTTCCACAGCGGCGAGTCCGGGACGATCTCGCCGCCACTGGCGATCACGGCCTTGAACTTGTCCGGGTGCTGCAGGACGGTTTTCATGCCGACGAAGGCGCCGGAGGAGGAGCCCATGAAGGCCCAGCCGTCGCGGGACTTGTAGGTACGGAAGTTGGCCTTGGCGAAGGCCGGGACGTCCTCGGCCATCCACGTGCCCATCTTGGCCTGGCCGGGGATGTCGGAGCCGTCGTAGTAGTACTTGGCGTCCGGGTTGAGCACCGGCATGATCACGATGAACGGCAGGCTGGTACCGGCCTTGGCACCGTCGGTGATGGCCTTCTGGAGGCCGAGGCTGCGGTCGGCCCAGTAGTTGTCGGGGAAGCCGTTGCCGCCGGGGAGCGCGATGAGGACCGGGAAGCCGCTCTTGGCGTACTTCGGGTCGTCGTACTCCTTGGGCGCCCACACCCAGACGTCACCCTCGAAGCCGGACTTCGCGCCCGCGATACGGGTCTTGGCGACGATCGTGCCGTCGTCGAGCTTGGCGGTCTGCTTGAAGGCGGCCTTCGGGCCGGTCGGCATGAGCACGTCCGGGTCGCCGGTGGGCTTGGCGGCCGTCGCCGGGGCGCTCGGGTCCGTCTTGCCGGCGGCAGCCGGGGGCTGGGGGTTCTTCCCGAAGCTCACGGCCTCGCCGTTGCCGGAGAACCAGTCGAGCTTCCAGGCGGCGAAACCGCCGCCGCCGAGCAGGAGCGCGAGGGCGACCGTCGCGCCGATCCATATTCGGCGCCGGGAGCGCCCGGACCGCGGGGGCTCGGGCACCGGGGGTTGCTCCGCGTACGCATAGCGCTGGGGCGGCTGCGGCGGCTGCGGGTACTGCGGATACGGGGACTGCTGGTGCGGGGACTGCTGGTGCGGGGGCGGCTGGTGCGGGGGCGGCGGCTGCTGGTACCGCTGTTGCTGCGGTTGCCGCTGCCGCTGCTCCTCGTCCTGGTACCCCGGGTACTGCTGGTATCCCTGGTGCTCCTGGTACGGCTGCTGCTCATCAGGCCGCGGGCGCTGCGGGTACTGGTGCACGGACTTCGCTCCGAACGGTCATGACTGCCCCCGAGGGCAGAACGGCTGGCATCCCCTACCTCTGATGTGCGAAACCCCCGCACAGTTCCAAATCAGAGCAAAGTCATGCCGGAGTACTCGGGGGCCGCCGGGTCTCAGCGCTGGGCGTCGAGCGCCTGCGCACATCGCCCCAGCAGCTGGATGAGCAACTCCCGCTCCTCACCGGTGAACGCGGCGGCGAGCGTGCGCTCCACCCGTACCGCCCCGGAATCGGCCAGCTCCAACGCCGCGCGCCCCTCGTCCGTGAGCCGGGTCTCCAGAACGTTGCGGTGCCATTCGTGCGGGGTCCGCGCGATGAACCCGCGCTCCTGCAGGTTCTTCAGCACGGTGTTCATGGTCGGCGGCGTCACTCCGCACAGCCGGGCGAGGGCGGCGGCCGAGATGCCGGGCTTCTCGGCGAGCCAGAGCAGCGCGGCGTATTGCGGAACCGTTACTGCGGCCGGCTTGCACGCCGCGTTCTTCGCCGCGAGGAGCGCCTGCTCGGCACGCTTGAGATGAGAGCCGATGCGCTCCTCGGGGGCCATGGAGGTCATGCCCGCATCCTACGGCCCCTTGCAAGCATTAGAGCTCTAACATACATTCGCCCTCACGCACTCACTAGAGGACGATGATGAAGACGAAGTCATTCCCGCCTGCCGCCCTGCCGACTGCGCTGCCCGCCGCACTGACCGCCGCCCTGGCCGTGGCGCTCACCCTGGGTGTGGCCCCGGCACGGGCGCAGGCCCCGGCCGAGTTGCGGAACCCGGCCGGCGACGCCCGGATATCCACCGCCTTCGCGATACCCGGCGCGAAGGTCTACCCGGAGGGCATCGCCACCGACCCCCGCACGCACACGGTCTACGTCGGCTCGTACGCGGACGGCACCGTCTACCGGGCCCGCCCCGGCCGCTCCGAGGCGGAGGTGTTCCTGCCCTCCGGCACCGACGGCCGCCGCACGGCGAACGGCCTGCGGGTCGATGCCCGCGGCCGCCTGTGGGTCACCGACTCGACCACGGGCGTGGCGGTCTACGACACCGCCGACGGGTCCCGCCTGGCGCACTTCGAGGTGGCCGGAGGAACGGGAGCCCCCGCCCACTTCATCAACGACCTGACCCTCACCCCGGACGGCACCGCGTACCTCACGGACAGCATCCGCGGCATGATCTACCGCGTGACCCCGGAGCAGCTGGCCATCGGCAGCGGCGTCCTGACCGAGGCCTACGACCTCACCCCGGCGCTGCGCCCCCGGCCGGCGGGCGGCTTCAGCCTCAACGGGATCGTCTCCGACCGCAAGGGCCGCTACCTGCTGACCGTCGACATGCCGGAGGGCGACCTCTACCGCGTCGACCTGCGCACCGGCGCCGTCCGCCGCGTCGCCCTCAGCGGCGGCGACATGAAGGCGGCCGACGGCCTCCACCTCTCCCCCGACGGCACCCTGCGCGTCGCGCACAACACCACCAACACGCTGACCCGCTGGCAGGTCGGCGCGGACGGATCCCGCGCCCGGCTGACCCGTACGATCACGGACCCGTCCCTGCAGATCCCCACGACCCTCACCCACACCCCGGGCCGCACGCTGGTGGTCCGCTCCCAGTTCGACAAGGGCGGTCCCATGACCCCCGGCTCGGGCACTCCCACCACGTTCACGGTCGCGGCGGTCCGCGGCCTCTGACCGGGACGGCCGGGCCCGGGCGGCCGGGCCCGGTGCGGCGTCACGGCCGGGCCGGGTCGCCCTGAGCGCCGCGGCGGGCCCGCACGTCGCAGACCGCGTACGGCAGCCCCGGCAGCAGCAGGACCGGTGCGACCCACAGCGGGAGGGTGAACAGCACCCCGTCACCGGCCAACCACCTGGTGAGGATCGCCACGGGCAGGGCAACGACGAGGGAGAGCGCCCACTGCTGGTACAGGCGCATCACGCCCCGGCGCAGCTCCCAGGCGACCCTTCCGGCGCCGACGGCCACCAGGAAGGCTCCGTGGGCGGCGGTCACATCCAGTCGGGTGGTCCACCGGGTCAGGTGCAGGAAGAGAAGCAGCCAGCCGAGCACGTAGGCGGCCATGGCCAGCATGCGCAGCGCCCGGTGGGCGAAGGGGGTGCGCTCCCGCGCCCAGGCCGCGGCGAAGGCCCGTACGTCCGGGCCGACGACGTCCTGCGCGGTGCGCCCGGCGGCCTGTGCGTCCTGCAGGTGCGCGGAGAGCTCGTCGAGCATCTCCCGCATGGCGGCGTCCTCGACCCCGCGGTACTCCCAGTTGCTGCGGCAGGTCGCGAGTATCTGCTCGTTCGTCATGGTGTGCCTTCCCCCGTGGATTGCGTACCGGCGTCCAGGATCCGACCCACCTGCCCGGAGAAGGCCCGCCAGTCGCCCCGCCCCGCACCCAGCTCGGCGCGCCCCGCCTCGGTCAGCCGGTAGTACTTGCGCGGGGCGCCGCCGCTGGGGGACGGAGCACGGTACGAGGAGATGAGCCCCGCCCGCTCCATCCGCGCGAGCAGCGGATAGATGCTGCCGTCGCTGACGAGGTCGAGCCCGGCGTGGGCGAGCGCTTGCGCGAACTCGAAGCCGTACCGGGGCCGTTCGCCGATGAGCGACAGCAGGCAGAGGTCGAGCACTCCGCGCAGGAGCTGGCTGCGCCGTTGGTCACCGGTCGCGGTCGGCTCCTTTGTCATGCGGTACAAGATAGTCATCAACTCCCTTGCACCACAAGACAATCAACCGCAGCCGCGCCGGACTGTCGGTGGCGGCTGCTTCCATGGGAACCATGAGCACTGCACACGAGGCCGCCGCCCTGCTCCCCGACCCGGCCCGGCTCCGCACCCACCTGCGGGCGCTGGCCGTCCTGGACGCGACGATCGGCGACGATCCGCGGTTCTGCCACTACACCTTCGCCATCGCCTGGGGCCCCGGCGAAGAGGCGGCTTTGATGGACAACGGCTCGGGGGACGACTTCTCTGTCCTCTTCACGTCGGCGGGCGTGCTCATACGCGGCTTCGACCACGAATCGGAGATGAGTCCGTACGGGACGGACGACGAAGAGGTCTGGCCCGGTGTCATCGACGAGGTGCCTGCGGCCCTGCGCCCGCTCCTGGACGAGCCCGCCTTCTTCGACGAGGGCATCGACGTCCCTCGGGTCACCGTCTGCCTGTGGTGGGAGCCCGGCGACACCGCCTGGCGTACCGGCTCGGCCATCGCCTACCCCGCCGGGAGCGAGGACCCCGACGGCTCCGGCTTCCTGTTCCATCTCCTCACGGACCGCTCCCCCGAGGCCGTCCGGGCCCACTTCGAGGACTACTACGAGCGCCCCGTCCCCCTCGAAGCCGTCCGCCACGTCCTCGCCGGTCACCCCGTCACCCAGGCGACAACCAGGGCCCTGAACCCGACGGCCCGCCGGGTCGCCGCCGAAGCGGCTGAAAGTCAGCACCAGGTCGGCACAGGAATGCGGAAGAGGTCGGACTCGACGGAGTCCGACCCCTCCTGACCTGCATGCCCGGCGAAAGCATGCGGCAACGAGCGACTACACGTTGAAGCGGAATGCCTGCGGCCCGCTCCTGACCTGTGGCGGAGCCCCGTAAAGCGCCTTGACCAGGCGTTTCTCCGTTGGCGAGCGTTGGGTCCCGACGGTCGCTTACGGGTGTCCTGCGGACTGTCCGCGGACTGGCCTACGGGGTCTCGACGAAATCGAGGTGCCTGCGCAGCTCAGCCGCGATGTCTTCGTCGCCGCCCTCGGCCGGCAGCGGCCACGGATCCTGCCCGCCGTTCGCCACGGCGAGGCTGCTCGCGAACCAGACGAGGTGCGGTGCGGGCACGAAGGAGTCCCGGAGCCACCGCGCACCGTGGGCTCGGGAATGTCTCCCTCAGAACCCTCTTCAGGGACTCGGCCGTAGCGCGCCAGGCTCAGCACCGTGAAGCGTCGCGGTCCCCTCGCCCCGCTGGACCGCACACCGGCGCCCTTCAGGCGAGCCGAACGGCTGATGGATGATCAGATGCCCAGCGCCGTCCCAGCACGGGAAACAGCAGGGCCAACGGCTCACCTCTTCACCTGAATGCCCCTGCCGCGTTGCCCCCCATCCGCCCCGGTCATCGCATGGAGTGGGAAAACGAGCCCGCGCGGGGCCACCGGAAGGCAGGAAAGGGCGCTATGTACGTTCGCAGCATCTATGCAACGGGTGATCCGGCCGAGCTCGACGGGGTCGCCGAGGCGCTACGGACCGACGGGCGTGCGCTGCTGTCGGCGCAACCGGGCTTCCGCGGGATGGGGCTGTTCGCCGACCGCGAGCTCGGCAAGCTCCTGGTGGGATCGTGGTGGGAGGACGAGGCCTCCCGGCAGGCCAGCTACGAGAACCTGAGCAAGCGGCGGGCCGAGATGATGGCGCCCTTCGCGCAGACCCTGACGGTCGACAACTGGGAAGCGGCGGTCGCCCGGCGCGCAGAGGAACTCGGGCCGGGCGCGGGGTTCCGGCTGGTCCACATGGACGTCGAGCCGGCCGACATCGACCTGCTGGTGGACACGTTCCGCGACACCTCACTGCCCAAGGTCCAGAAGGTCCCCGGACTGGCCGGCATCTCCCTGCTCATCGATCGCGACCGGGGCAGAGCCGCTGTCGGCGCGCTCTACGCCGACCGCGACGCACTCGTGGCATCCCGTGGCGCCGTCGCGGCGGTCCGCGGAGAGGCCACGGCGAAGGCTCGCGCAACCACCCGCAGCCTCGAGGAATTCGAGGTGGTCCTCGCCACGGCGGTACCCCACGCCTGACCCTGCCTCCGCTTCCGCGATCGCGAGTCAGCACCAAGTCGGCATGAGCATGCGGAACGGGTCGAACTCGACGAGCCCGGCCCCTTCTGACCTGCATGCTTACGAAATTGGTCCATCGGCCGGGGGCGTGGCCCGTACGCGGGGGCCCTGCACGCCGCAGGGCCGCGGAATCTCTGCCCCCGGAATCAGCCACCCAATCGGCAGCTCATCCCAACGAGCGCCCGCAACCCACGCTGTGTACACATGGCGGCGACTATCGCGTCCTCTACACCATCGACAACGGGGAGCTGGTGGTGTGGGTCGTACACGTCGGACACCGTTCCACGGTCCACGACGCGTAGCTGCTCTCCCGGTTCTGCGGACTGTTGCGGACAGCAGAAGGGCCTGACCTGCATCCTCGCAGGTCAGGCCGCCTCTGGATACGCGATCAGACGTTGAAGCGGAACTCCACCACGTCGCCGTCCTGCATGACGTAGTCCTTGCCCTCCATGCGGGCCTTGCCCTTGGCGCGGGCCTCCGCGACCGAGCCGCAGGCGACCAGGTCCGCGAAGGAGATGACCTCGGCCTTGATGAAGCCGCGCTGGAAGTCGGTGTGGATCACGCCGGCCGCCTCGGGGGCCGTGGCGCCCTGCTTGATGGTCCAGGCGCGGGTTTCCTTCGGGCCGGCCGTCAGGTAGGTCTGCAGGCCCAGGGTGGCGAAGCCGACGCGGCCGAGAGTGGCCATGCCGGGCTCTTCCTGGCCGACCGACTGGAGGAGTTCGAGCGACTCCTCGTCGTCGAGCTCGATGAGCTCCGCCTCCAGCTTGGCGTTGAGGAAGATCGCCTCGGCCGGGGCGACGAGCGCGCTCTGCTCGGCCTTGAAGGCGTCGTCCGTCAGCTCGTCCTCATCCACGTTGAAGACGTAGAGGAAGGGCTTCGTGGTGAGCAGGTGGAGCTCGTGGAGGAGGTCGCCCTGCTCCGTGCCCTTGGTGATGCCCTTGGAGAAGAGGGTGTCGCCGGCTTCGAGGATCTTCTTGGCCTCGACGACGGCCGCGAGGACCGCGACCTTCTCCTTCTGGAGGCGGGACTCCTTCGTCAGGCGCGGTTCGGCCTTTTCGATGGACTGGAGGTCGGCGAGGATCAGCTCGGTGTTGATCGTCTCGATGTCGTCCTTCGGCGAGACCTTGCCGTCGACGTGGACGACGTTCTCGTCCTTGAAGGCGCGGATGACCTGGCAGATCGCGTCCGACTCGCGGATGTTCGCGAGGAACTTGTTGCCGAGGCCCTCGCCCTCCGAGGCGCCGCGCACGATGCCCGCGATGTCGACGAAGTCGACGGTGGCCGGGAGGACCCGCTGCGATCCGAAGATGCCCGCGAGGACGGCCAGGCGCTGGTCCGGGACGCCGACGACGCCGACGTTCGGCTCGATGGTGGCGAACGGGTAGTTGGCCGCCAGCACGTCGTTCTTGGTCAGGGCGTTGAACAGGGTCGACTTGCCGACATTCGGCAGGCCGACGATTCCGATCGTGAGCGACACGTTGGCGACTTCCCGTAGCTGGAGGGGGCGGCGGCCCGGGAGTGGGCCACCGGACAGTTTACTTTCCGATGAGTGGCACTCGTTGTACGCGTGTCCCCACACGGATACCGGGCCCGGCCCGCCTAGCGTGGGCACGTGGAGCAATACAGGACGCGTTCGGCACCTCACCCGCAGCGACCCCCGGCCCAGCGAGGGGGCACACGGACCACCACCGCGGTGCCCGCCCAGGCCGGCGGCGGCGGGCCGCGCCGTTCCGCGCTCGCGCGGCGGATGCCCCGGCCCCGGCTGACCGGGCTCGGCGGCGGGCTGTTCGCGTGCGCCGCCATGGTGCTGGTGGGAGGGATCTGCTGGCTGCTGTTCGGCTCCTCGCTCTTCGTCTACGGGCTGCTCTTCCTGCCCGTGGCGGCAGCCACCGCCCTCTGGGTACGGCCCGCCGACCTGATCACCGCTCCCATCGGCGTGCCCATCGCCTTCGCCGCCGGAGTGTGGCCGATCTCCGGCGGCTCCGGCGGCTTCGGCGGGCAGCTGATGGGGCTGGTGTCCGCGCTGTCCCTGCACGCGGGCTGGCTGTACGCCGGGACCCTGGTCGCCGGGCTGATCGCCGTCGTGCGCAAGGCCGTGCTCATCGGCAGGCGGCGGATGCCCCGCCGCCTCACCCACTGAGCGCTGCCCGCGCCGCTACTTCTTCGCCACGTTCGCCACGTTCGCCACGTTCGCCGCCTTCGCCGCCTTCGCCGCCATCGCGGCCCCCACGATGCCCGCGTTGTTCTGGAGCTTCGCCGGCACGATCTCCGCCCG
The DNA here is from genome assembly GCF_045160505.1 of Streptomyces sp. NBC_00029. Taxonomy (NCBI): domain Bacteria; kingdom Bacillati; phylum Actinomycetota; class Actinomycetes; order Kitasatosporales; family Streptomycetaceae; genus Streptomyces; species Streptomyces sp. NBC_00029. The sequence continues at coordinate 5,742,527 of NZ_CP108292.1, read as the reverse complement.
CACGCCCTCGATCAGCGGCAGGAACTTCTCCGGCTTGCGGCTGACCCCGCCGCCGATGATGAAGAGGTCCGGGGAGAACAGCATCTCCACGTGCTGGAGGTACCTCTGCACGCGGTGCGCCCAGCGCTCCCACGTGAGGTCGTGGTCCTCCTTGGCCTTCACCGACGCCCGCGTCTCCGCGTCGTGGCCCTTCAGCTCCAGGTGCCCGAGCTCCGAGTTCGGGACCAGCCGCCCGTCCGTGAACAGGGCGCTGCCGATGCCCGTCCCCAGCGTGAGCAGCAGGACGGTGCCGCCCCGCCCGCGCCCGGCCCCGTACGTCATCTCCGCGACGCCCGCCGCGTCCGCGTCGTTCAGGACCGTCACCGGCTGGCCGCCCAGTTCGCGCGAGAGCAGCGCCGCCGAGTCGACGCCGATCCAGGACTTGTCCATGTTGGCGGCCGTACGGGTGACGCCGCCGGTGACCACGCCCGGGAAGGTGACCCCGACCGGGCCGTCCCACTCGAAGGTGCGCACCACCTCCACGACGCAGCCGGCCACCCCCTCGGGGGTGGCCGGCTGCGGTGTCAGTACTTTGTGGCGCTCCTGCGCCAGGTCGCCACGTTCCAGGTCCACGGGAGCGCCCTTGATCCCGGACCCGCCGATGTCCACGCCGAAGATCTGCATGGACATACCGTACGAAACGAGTTACTTGTCGGCGACCAGTTCGGCAGCCTCGGCGCGCAGGTCGCGACGGAGTTCCTTCGGCAGCGAGAAGACGATCGACTCCTCGGCCGTCTTGACGATCTCCACGTCCGCGTAGCCGCGGACCGTCAGCCACTCCAGGACCTCCTCGACCAGGACCTCCGGCACCGAGGCGCCCGAGGTGAGGCCGACGGTGGTGACGCCCTCCAGCCAGGCCTCGTCGATCTCGCTCGCGAAGTCGACCAGGTACGCGGCCTTGGCGCCGGCGTCCTTGGCGACCTCGACGAGCCGGATGGAGTTCGAGGAGTTCTTCGAGCCGACCACGATGACCAGGTCGGAGTCGGCGCCCATCACCTTGACGGCCGCCTGCCGGTTCGAGGTGGCGTAGCAGATGTCGTCGCTCGGCGGCGAGACGAGCAGCGGGAACTTCGTCTTCAGCGCGTCGACCGTCTCCATCGTCTCGTCGACCGAGAGGGTGGTCTGGGAGAGCCAGACGACCTTGGACTCGTCGCGGACGGTGACCTTCTCCACGTCGTGCGGGCCGTCGACGATCGTGATGTGGTCCGGGGCCTCGCCGGAGGTGCCGATGACCTCCTCGTGGCCCTCGTGGCCGATGAGGAGGATGTCGAAGTCCTCGTTCGCGTACCGGATGGCTTCCTTGTGCACCTTGGTGACCAGGGGGCAGGTCGCGTCGATCGTCGCGAGCTTGCCGCGCGCCGCCTCCTCGTGCACCACCGGCGCCACACCGTGCGCGGAGAACATCACGATGGAGCCCTCGGGCACCTCCTCCGTCCGCTCGACGAAGATGGCGCCCTTCTTCTCCAGGGTCTGCACCACGTACTTGTTGTGCACGATCTCGTGGCGGACGTAGACCGGCGCACCGTACTGCTCAAGGGCTTTCTCGACGGCGATCACGGCTCGGTCCACGCCCGCGCAGTAGCCGCGGGGCGCGGCGAGCAGGACACGGCGGGAAGCGGGAGCGGGGGCGGGAGCAGTCATGTGCTCCATCGTACGGGGGTCTCCAGCAGGCCGGGCGTCGGCCGTACGGCACACACTTGCCCGAAAGCCCGCCCCTATGTCCCGGAGGACGGATGGCTTCCGTTACGGATTCCGGCGCTGCGGCGCCCACGGCGCTGCGGCGGAGCCTCGGCTTCAGGGACCTGGTCGTCTACGGGCTGCTGTTCATCGCCCCCATGGCGCCGGTGGGGGTCTTCGGCACGCTCGACGCCAGGTCGCACGGCGCCGTCGCCCTCGTGTACCTCTTCGCGACCGTCGCGATGGCCTTCACGGCCTTCTCGTACGCGCAGATGGTGCGGGTCGCCCCGCAGGCCGGCTCGGTCTTCACCTACGCCCGCAAGGGCCTGGGCGAGGGCCCCGGGCTGATCGCCGGGTGGATGGCGATGCTCGACTACCTGCTGATCCCGGCGGTGGCGTACCTCTTCTCGGGGATCGCGATGAACGCCCTGGTGCCGGAGGTGTCCCGGTGGGTGTGGACGGCCTTGGCCGTCGTGATCACCACCGCGCTCAACCTGTGGGGCGTACGGACGGCCGCGCGCGTGGGCTTCGCCGTGCTGGCCATGGAGATCCTGGTCCTGCTCGTCTTCCTGGTCGCCGCGGTGACCGTACTGGTCCAGGGCGGGGCGCGGCGCGGCTGGCTGTCCCCGCTGACCGGTGACGGCTCGCTCGGCTTCAGTACGGCCGCGGTGCTGGGGGCGGTGTCGGTCGCGGTCCTGTCCTACCTCGGCTTCGACGCCATCGTCTCCTTCGCCGAGGAGGTGACGGGGGGATCGGAGCGGGTGGCGCGGGCGGTGCTGTTCTGCCTGGCGCTGGCCGGGGTGCTGTTCATCGCCCAGAGCTATCTGGCGGCCCTGCTCATGCCCGTGTCCGCGGCGGAGCTGGCGGCCGAGCCGGCGCTGCAGGGCCCGGCCTTCTACGACGCGGTGGAGTCCTCGGCCGGCTCCTGGCTGCACGACCTGGTGGCGGTCAGCAAGGCGATCGGGGCGGCCTTCGCGGCGCTGGCGGGGCAGGCCGCGGCCGGGCGGCTGGTCTTCGCGATGGCCCGGGAGCGGCGGCTGCCCCGGGCGTTCGCCCGGACCTCGGACGGCACCCCGCGGCCGGCCCTGCTGCTGGCGGCCACGATCACGCTGGTCGCGGCGGTGTGGGCGGCCCGGCGCGACGACGGGCTCGACCAGCTGGTGTCGGTCGTGGCCGTCGGGGCGCTGGTGGCCTTCACCCTGCTGCACGCCTCGGTGGTGGGCTGGTTCGTGGTCAAGCGGCGGGAGGGCCCGCCGAACTGGTGGAAGCACCTGGTGATCCCGGTGCTGGGCGCCGTGGTGACCGTCGCGGTGATCGTCGAGGCCTCCTGGACCGCGCAACTGGTGGGGGCGGTGTGGCTGGCGGTGGGTCTGGCGGTGCTGTTCGTCCAGCGCGGCCGCCGCGACCTGCCCGGCGACACCGGCGCCGGGGCCTGACGCACTGTCGGCGGCGCCGGATAGCCTGCGTGCATGGGTCTGAATACGTCGGCCGAGGCGCCGCTGCCGGTAGGCCAGGTGTCCCGGCTCATCGGGGGCTGGATCGAGCGGCTCGGCCAGGTGTGGGTGGAGGGGCAGATCACGCAGCTCTCGCGGCGGCCGGGAGCGGGGGTGGTCTTCCTGACGCTGCGCGACCCCTCGCACGACATCTCGGTCAGCGTGACCTGCTTCCGCCAGGTCTACGACGAGGTCGCGGACGTGGTCTCGGAGGGCGCCCGGGTCGTCCTGCTGGCCAAGCCCGAGTGGTACGCCCCGCGCGGCCAGCTGTCCCTGCGGGCCACCGAGATACGGCCTGTGGGCATCGGGGAGCTCCTCGCCCGGCTGGAGCGCCTCAAGCGGTCCCTGGCCTCCGAGGGGCTCTTCGCGCTGGACCGCAAGAAGCCGCTGCCCTTCCTGCCGCAGCTGATCGGGCTGGTGGTGGGCCGGGCCTCGGCGGCCGAGCGCGATGTCCTGGAGAACGCCCGGCGCCGCTGGCCGGCGGTCCGCTTCGAGGTGCGCAACGTCGCCGTCCAGGGGGTGCACGCGGTGCCCCAGGTGGTCCGGGCCGTCCAGGAGCTCGACGCGATGGACGAGGTCGACGTGATCATCGTGGCGCGCGGCGGCGGCAGCGTGGAGGACCTGCTGCCCTTCTCCGACGAGGAGGTCGTCCGGACGGTCGCCGCGGCCCGGACCCCGGTGGTCTCGGCGATCGGCCACGAGCCGGACTCCCCGCTGCTGGACCTGGTCGCGGACGTACGGGCCTCCACGCCCACGGACGCGGCGAAGAAGGTGGTCCCGGACGTCGGCGAGGAGCTGGAGCGCGTGCGGCAGCTGCAGGCCCGCGGGCTGCGCGCGGTCACGGGGCTGCTCGACCGGGAGGAACGGGGCCTCGCGCACGCCCTGGCCCGGCCGGTCTTCGTGCACCCCCAGCGGATGGTGGAGATGCGCGAGGACGAGCTGGACGCGCTGCTGGCCCGCTCCCGGCGCACGCTCGGGCACCTGCTGGACCGGGCCGACTCGGAACTGGCGCACACCCTCGCCCGGGTGGTGGCGCTGTCCCCGGCGGCGACCCTGGAGCGCGGGTACGCCGTACTGCAGCGGGCCGACGGCCATGCGGTGCGCTCGCCGCAGGAGGTCTCGGCGGGCGAGGTGCTGCGCGCACGGGTGGCGCAGGGGTCGTTCTCCGTGGAGGTCGCCCCGGTGGAGTCCGCGGAGCCTCCGGAATCCCCGGAGTCTCCCGAGTCCCCCGCCGCAACAGTCGCTTCGGAGTAGCGACACACGGCCGCAATGACCTGGTCGCACGACACACAGAGGATGGATACGGGAATGACAGAGGCCACCACGGCGCTGGGGTACGAGCAGGCCCGCGACGAGCTCATCGAGGTCGTCCGCAAGCTGGAGGCCGGCGGGACCTCACTGGAGGACTCCCTCGCGCTCTGGGAGCGCGGCGAGGAGCTGGCGAAGGTCTGCCGGCACTGGCTGGAGGGGGCCCGGGCGCGGCTGGACTCGGCGCTGGCGGCGCGCGAGCCGGCCGAGGAGGAGTGACCGGGGGATGTGACCCGGGAGGAGTGACCTGGGGTGACCCCGGGGTGATCCCGGTCACCAGGAGGCAGATTTAGTTGAAAATTCATCTACCTCCGCCGTAGAGTCTGGGACATCGCTTCACCTCCGTATGGAAGAAGGCTTTCCGATGTCTCTCGTTCTTGACTCCGCCGCGCAGGACCTGCTGTTCCGCGAGGCCCGCACGGCCAACTCGTTCACCGACGAGCCGGTCACCGAGGAGCAGGTCCAGGCGATTTACGACCTGGTGAAGTTCGGTCCCACCGCCTTCAACCAGACCCCGCTGCGCATCACCCTGGTCCGCTCCCCCGAGGCCCGCGAGCGCCTCGTGCAGCACATGGCCAAGGGCAACGACGCCAAGACCGCCACCGCGCCGCTGGTCGCGATCCTGTCCGCGGACAACGAGTTCCACGAGGAGCTCCCGCAGCTGCTGCCGCACTTCCCGCAGGCCAAGGACGCGTTCTTCTCCGAGCGCCCGGTCCGCGAGCAGTCCGCGCTGCTCAACTCCGCGCTGCAGGCCGCGTACTTCATCATCGGCGTCCGCGCCGCCGGCCTGGCCGCGGGCCCGATGACCGGCGCCGACTTCGCCGGCATCCAGAAGGAGTTCCTGGACGCCGACCACACCCCGATCATGGTCATCAACATCGGCAAGCCGGCCGCCGAGGGCGCCTGGTTCGACCGCTCGCCGCGCCTGGCCTTCGACGAGGTCATCACGACCGTCTGATCGCCGCCGCAGGCACGCGAAAAGGGCCGTGGCCCCCGGATCACCGGGGGCCACGGCCCTCTTCCGTACCTTCCGGCCCGCATCGGCGCTTCTCGGCCTGCGAGGCCGGGCCGCCGCGGGCCGGAGGCGGCGCTACTTGCCCTGCTTGAACTCCAGCGTCGCCGCCAGTGCGCCGAGCTGCTCGAAGGAGGCCGTGCCGGTCACCACCGTGACGTAGCCCTGCTCCTGCCGCACGAGGGCGTCGTACTTCTCGCCGTCCCAGCGCTCCCAGGTCAGGTCGCCCACCTGCTGCGTCTGCCCGGTGGCCGTCGCGTGCCGGGTGACCTTGGCGACGTACTTGGCCGTGGTGTCCGTGGACTGCTCCACCGCCACGTACTGCTGCTCCGGGTCGAGGAAGCCCAGGTGCCAGGCGTTGGCGTTCTTGCGCTCGTACGTCACCGAGGTCGCCCGCCACTGCTCCTGGAGGCCCACGGGGGCCGCCACCGGGTACGGGGCCGCGCGCCGGGCCGTCAGGGTTTCCACCCGGTAGTCGACCGTGCGCGTCGGATCGGCCTTGTCGTCATGCGGGACGAAGAGGTAGATCCCGGCGACCACGATGCCGATCACCCCCAGCGACCGGACCATGTCCCAGATTGTCTGCTTGCCTTTCATACCTGCCACGCGACCCATCGTCCCGCATCGCGGGACCGCGATCACCGCCGGGGTCGCGGTGCGGCGCGTGTCGGCGGACCCTGGAGAGTCCCGGAGGTCCACCGGAACCATCGGGAGGTGCGCACAAGGTCCGCAAAACGCCCGCAAGACGTTCGCTCAGGACAATCGGCTGACCGATATGCCGCTCATACGTGACCCGCCCTGCTCAATATGTCGACGTACCGATAGAGTTCCAGCACCCTCACTTCCCGGCCGTCGCCGTACAGAAAGGTGCGCTCCGATGACCGAGCACAACCTGCCGCCCCAGCTCGAAGTCTCTCCGGAGGCCCCCGACCGCAACCTCGCACTCGAACTCGTACGGGTCACCGAGGCCGCCGCCATGGCCGCGGGCCGGTGGGTCGGACGCGGAGACAAGATCGGCGCGGACGGTGCCGCGGTCAACGCGATGCGCACCCTGATCTCCACCGTTTCGATGAACGGCGTCGTCGTCATCGGCGAGGGGGAGAAGGACGAGGCCCCCATGCTCTTCAACGGCGAGCGGGTCGGCGACGGCACGGGCGCCGAGGTCGACATCGCCGTCGACCCGATCGACGGCACCACCCTGAACGCCAAGGGCATGCCGAACGCCATCGCGGTCCTGGCCGCCGCCGATCGCGGCACCATGTTCGACCCGTCCGCGGTGTTCTACATGGAGAAGCTGGTCACCGGCCCCGAGGCCGCCGACTTCGTCGACATCAACGCGCCCGTCTCGGTGAACATCCGCCGGGTCGCCAAGGCCAAGAACATGGCCGTCGAGGACGTCACCGTGGTCATCCTCGACCGCCCCCGCCACGAGGGCATCGTCAAGGAGATCCGCGAGACCGGCGCCCGGATCAAGTTCATCTCCGACGGCGACGTCGCGGGCTCGGTCATGGCCGTGCGCGAGGGCACCGGCGTCGACCTGCTCCTCGGCATCGGCGGCACCCCCGAGGGCATCATCTCGGCGTGCGCCATAAAGTGCCTCGGCGGCACCATCCAGGGCAAGCTGTGGCCGAAGGACGAGGCCGAGCGCCAGCGCGCGCTCGACGCCGGCCACGACCTGGACCGCGTCCTGACCACGAACGACCTGGTGTCCGGCGAGAACGTCTTCTTCGTCGCGACCGGCATCACCGACGGCGAGCTGCTGCGCGGCGTCCACTACCGCTCGGAGACCGCGACGACGTCCTCGCTGGTCATGCGCTCGAAGTCGGGCACGATCCGGCAGATCGACTCGACGCACCGCCTGTCGAAGCTGCGCGCGTACAGCGCGATCGACTTCGACCGCGCCCACTAGTCCGTCGGGAAACGAGGGGGGCGGTCACCGCGTGCGGCGGAACCGTCCCTCTCGTGCGTCCGCGTTCGCCGTCCGGCGCCCCGGCGACAGGCTCAGCCGGCCGCGGCGATCGGCCCGGCCCCCGGGGCCTGGCGCAGCTCGGCGGCCCTGCGCCGCATCCGCGCCAGCACCACCCGGCGCTCGGCCGCGGTGAGCCCGCCCCACACCCCGTACGGCTCCGGCTGGAGCAGCGCGTGCTCCCGGCAGGCGACCATCACCGGGCAGCGGGCACAGACGCGCTTGGCGGCCTCCTCGCGGGAGAGCCGGGCCGCGGTCGGCTCCTTGGACGGCGCGAAGAAGAGCCCCGCCTCGTCGCGGCGGCACACCGCCTCCGCGTGCCATGGGCCGTCCTCCGCCCTCACCGGCACCCGCGGCTTCGGCACGGCCGCCGCCCGCCCCGGAAAACTCTGGACGGCGGCTACCTGCAAGGACTGATGCGGCGGATGCGGCACGGTCTACTCCTGACGACGTATACGTGAGCGAGAGACGACGCACCTGTCCCTACCCGCTGTACGCCCCCCTATGCACCGCGTGCCACGGGGCGCCGGGGGTTCGTCCGAAACGAGACCCCCGGCCGGGCGGGCCTCACACCGCGGGCGCGGCCCATGCGGGATCCCGCCCGAGGAAGGCCAGGAGGTCCGCCGCGGCGCCGTGGTCCGCGCCGGGCGCGAGGGGGAACACGGGGCCGTAGGCGAAGCCGCGCAGGGGCTCGGCCAGGGCGTCGGCGGCCGGGCGCAGGGCGGCGGCCAGTTCGTCGGTCAGGGCGGGCTGCCGCCCCGTGGCGACGGCGATGTCCCAGGCGTGCACGGCGGCGTCGAGGGCGGCGGCGCCGACGGCCGTCACGGCCGGTACGGCGAAGGGCGGCAACGGCACGGCCACGTCGAGGTCCCCCGGGGCGACCGCGGAGAAGGCCTCGGCCGCCGCCGCGAGCGCCGGGTCCAGCAGGTCTCCGGGAGCGCCGGCCAGGGCGCCGGAGGGTGCGAAGGGGTCCTCGGCGGGCCCTGGCCCGCCGGTCAGGCGGGCGGCGTAGGCGAGCTGGTCGCCGGCGGCGTGCCGGAGGACCTGGGTGACGTTCCACTGCGCGCACGGGGTCGGGCGGTCCCAGCCGTCGGCGGGCACCCCCGCGACGGCCTCGCGCAGCGTCGCGTGCGCCTGGTCGAGCAATTCCCACTTGGATGTCGTCATGGTGCGGACCCTAAGGGCTGTCCCGTAATCCGCGGTGGGTCAGCGCACGGCGTCAGATGCGGTGCATCGCAAGGCGGAGGGTCGTACTCATACCGGGCGTATTCGGGCGATCCGACAACGCAGCGAGGTGCCGTAGCTGGCGTCGTGCGCCCGCCGGGGATTGCGGGACAGCCCTTAGACAACCCCGAGCGGCCGGTCGGCCGAATTTCGTTGGGCCGGGGGCGCGTTGGGCCCTCCGGGCGCGGGCTCGAACCGGCCGGTTCGAGCCGTGTCCCGGCCGGTTCCCGGCCTGTTTCAGCCGTCCAGGCGCTTGCGCAGCTTGCGGGCCAGATCCACCAGGCGGGCGCCCAGCCTGGGCCGCGCCTCGATGTTGCCGAGCAGGGCGAAGCCCCGGACGATCACCACCGGCGCCTGCGGGTCGCTCTGGCCGCGTCCCTCGCCGCGCACCTCGAAGTTGCCGAGGACGCCGCTGCCGTAGCCGCGCAGGGTGACGTTCTCCGGGACCAGCACCTCGACGTTGCCGAGGATGCAGGTGACGTTGATCTCCGTGACCTGCTGCTCGAAGACCGCCTCGGTGAGGTCGATGCTGATGTCGCCCATGACCGAGACGGCCCGGGTGTGCGCTCCCGGCCGCCAGCGGCCCTTGCGGGCGGAGCTGCTGCAGACGGCCACTATGGTCTCCGCGGGGCCGCCCTGGGCCGCGGCGGGGGCCGCGTACGCCGGCCAGGCATGGACGCCGCCGGGCGCGGGCAGATCCTGTACGAGCACTTCCAGCTCGCCGACGGTCTTGACCGCGTAGAGCGTGTCCAGGCGGTCGGAGTGCTCCTCGGACGTCAGCCGGCCTTCGGCGAGGGCATCGCCGAGGATCTGTGCGATCCGGTCCCGGTCTGCGTCGGAGGCGCGCAGCTGTGCGGCGGCGGGTGCGGGGGCGGCGGGGTGCTTTTCCAGGTCCACGAAGCCCAGCATAGCCAGACACGATAGATCGCGATACTGCTGAGTGAGCCTTACCTCACAGCCACGTCCCCGGCGGGAGGTCCTACGCTGGTTAACCGCGCTGCCAATTGGTCGCCAGCGCCGTCCGCCTAGTGAGGAATGACTGCCGTCATGCCAGAGTTTGCGTACACCGACCTGCTGCCCCTGGGCGAGGACACCACCCCCTACCGGCTGGTGACCGCCGAGGGCGTGTCCACCTTCGAGGCGGACGGCCGTACGTTCCTCAAGGTGGAGCCGGAGGCGCTGCGCCAGCTCGCCGAAGAGGCCATCCACGACATCCAGCACTTCCTGCGCCCCGCGCACCTCGCGCAGCTGCGCCGGATCATCGACGACCCCGAGGCCTCCTCGAACGACAAGTTCGTGGCCCTGGACCTGCTGAAGAACGCGAACATCGCGGCGGCCGGCGTCCTGCCGATGTGCCAGGACACGGGCACGGCGATCGTCATGGGCAAGCGCGGCCAGAACGTGCTGACCGAGGGCGGGGACGAGGCGGCGCTGTCGCGCGGCATCTACGACGCCTACACGCGGCTGAACCTGCGCTACTCGCAGATGGCCCCGATCACCATGTGGGAGGAGAAGAACACCGGCTCGAACCTGCCCGCGCAGATCGAGCTGTACGCGACCGACGGCGGCGCGTACAAGTTCCTCTTCATGGCCAAGGGCGGCGGCTCGGCCAACAAGTCCTTCCTCTACCAGGAGACCAAGGCGGTCCTCAACGAGGCCTCCATGATGAAGTTCCTGGAGGAGAAGATCCGCTCCCTCGGTACGGCGGCCTGCCCGCCCTACCACCTGGCGATCGTGGTCGGCGGCACCTCCGCCGAGCACGCGCTCAAGACCGCCAAGTACGCCTCGGCGCACTACCTGGACGAGCTGCCCCGCGAGGGCTCCCCGCTGGGCCACGGCTTCCGCGACGAGGCCCTGGAGCAGCAGGTCTTCGAGCTGACCCAGAAGATCGGCATCGGCGCGCAGTTCGGCGGCAAGTACTTCTGCCACGACGTCCGCGTCGTGCGCCTGCCCCGCCACGGTGCCTCCCTGCCGGTCGCGATCGCCGTGTCCTGCTCGGCGGACCGCCAGGCCACCGCGAAGATCACCGCCGAGGGCGTCTTCCTGGAGCAGCTGGAGACGGACCCGGCGCGCTTCCTGCCGGACACCACGGACGAGCACCTGAGCGAGGCCTCGGACGTCGTCTCCATCGACCTGAACCAGCCGATGGACGACATCCTGGCGACGCTGACCAAGCACCCGGTCAAGACCCGCCTGTCGCTGACCGGCCCGCTGGTCGTGGCGCGCGACATCGCGCACGCCAAGATCAAGGAGCTGCTGGACTCGGGTGCGCCGATGCCGCAGTACCTGAAGGACCACCCGGTCTACTACGCCGGTCCCGCGAAGACCCCCGAGGGCTACGCGTCGGGCTCCTTCGGTCCGACCACGGCGGGCCGGATGGACTCCTACGTCGAGCAGTTCCAGGCGGCGGGCGGCTCCAAGGTCATGCTGGCCAAGGGCAACCGCTCCCAGCAGGTGACGGACGCGTGCGGCGCGCACGGCGGCTTCTACCTCGGCTCGATCGGCGGCCCGGCGGCGCGCCTGGCCCAGGACTGCATCAAGAAGGTCGAGGTCCTGGAGTACGAGGAGCTCGGCATGGAGGCGGTCTGGAAGATCGAGGTCGAGGACTTCCCGGCCTTCATCGTGGTCGACGACAAGGGCAACGACTTCTTCCAGAACCCGGCCCCGGAGCCGACGTTCACCCACATCCCGGTGCGCGGCCCGGGCCTGTAGCGCGATGGCCTGAGGGCCTCTCCCCCGTTCGGGGGAGAGGCCCTCAGGCATGTCCGCCCATCGGCAGATGGCAGGCCGCCGGGCTCCCGGCGAGGCTGTTCCCGTACCCGAGCAGCCCACTTTCACCGGGAGTTCACGATGAAGAACCGCAAGCGCGCCCTTGTCCTGGCCGGAACCGCCGCCGCCCTGGTGGCGACGCTGATCGCCGCGGCTCCGGCCCCGGCCGCGCCGGCCGCGGCGAAGGTCGCCTCGGTACACGGCGGCGGGACGGTGCACTACCCGTACGTGCCTGCGTCGGACGACATCCGCTTCACGGTGGACGCCGAATCGGTGCCGTGGAGCCGGCCCTTCCCGGGGGCCGAGCGGGGCCTGCCGACCGACGCCCGGGGACGGGTGACGGTCTACCACGCCCGGCCCGAGGCGAACTCGACGGGCGTGGCCGAGGCGGAGGTGGACTGCCTGGTCACCGGCGGCCGGACGGCGACGGTGACCGCGGTGGTCAAGAGCTCGAACGTGCCCGGCTGGGAGGGCAGGCGGATCGGCCTCAGCGTCCAGGACGGCGTGCGCGGCGAGCCCGACCGCGTCGGCTTCTCGTGGGACATCGCCAACCTCGACACGAAGCCCGACGGCTCGCCCGTCGAGGCCCGCGTGGGCACCTGCATGGCCCCGGCCCCCTTCACGGAGGTCACCAAGGGCGGCTACAAGGTCACCCCCGCCCCGCTGGCCCCGCAACCGAAGTCATAGTCGCGGCGTCGTGGACAGCAGGTACCGGGCCTCAACGGGGGTGGCCCGGTACCCCGCCGTCCGCTGTTCGGCCATCCGGACAGGATCCGGTTGCGGGGCGTCCCGCACATCCGGATAACGTCCGGGGCATGACGCAGATGCTGCTCCCCACCGCCCGGGCCGTGCGGGTCGTCGCCCACCGCGGGGCCTCGCACGAGCACCCCGAGCACACCCTCGCCGCCTACCGCCAGGCCATCGCCGACGGGGCCGACGCGCTCGAGTGCGACGTACGGCTCACCGCCGACCACAAGCTGGTCTGCGTGCACGACCGGCGGGTGGAGCGGACCTCCGACGGGCGCGGGGTCGTCTCCGCCATGACGTATGAGGAGCTGTCCGCGCTCGACTTCGGCGGCTGGAAGGGCGGGGAGCACCGCGGGGCGCAGGTGCTGCTCTTCGAGGACCTGCTCAAGGAGGCACTGGCCGCCGGCCGGCCGGTCGGACTCGCCGTCGAGACCAAGCACCCGACCCGCGCCGGCGGCCGGCTGGAGGCCGAGCTGGTCCGGGTCCTGAAGGAGCACGGGCTGGCCGACGGCTCGGCCGGCCTGGTCGAGGTGATGAGCTTCTCCCGCAACGCCCTGACCCGGCTGCACCGGCTGGCGCCCGGTCTGCCCGCGGTCTACCTGATCGAGCGGCGGCTGCGCCCGGTACGGCCGCCGTTCGCGACGCACGCGGGTCCGGGCATCGACCTCGTACGGCGGGACCCGGGCCTGGTGGCCCGGCTGAAGGCGAAGGGGCTGGCGGTGCGGGTGTGGACGGTGGACGAGCCCGAGGACGTGGAGCTGTGCCTGCGCCTCGGTGTGGACACCTTGATCACCAACCGGCCGCGCGAGGTGCGCGCGCAGCTGGAGGCGGCCCGCTGAGGTCCCGCGCAGGGGCCCGTACGTGGAAACACCCGGCCGGGGTGCGCCGGCCGGGCGTGGGGGGTCTGGTGGTGCGGGGGCGGTTACGCGAAGCGCTGGCTGGCGGACCCGTTGCAGGTCTGCAGGCGCAGCGGCTCGTGGGCGGCGGCCACCGTCAGGCACATGCCCGGGGCGGCGGCGGGGCGCAGGGTGGCGCCGTCGCGGACGAACTGCTGGTTCGCGCCGCCGTGGCAGTTCCAGATGATCAGGCCGGTGCCGGAGCCGTAGTTGGCGCCGGGGACGTCGAGGCAGCGGTCCTGGGTGAGTTCGATGTGGACGGACTTGCGGGCGCTGTCGTACCACCAGCCCTGGTTGCGACCACCGTGGCAGTCCCATCCGACGATCCTGGTCTCATTGGCGCTGGAGCCTCCGAAGGAGTCGAGGCAGTTGCCGGTCGCCTCGTTCTTCAGGGGCTTGAACTTGTCGTCCCAGGCCCCGGCCTGCAGGACGGGCGTCCCGGTGCTCGCGGGGTCGGCGCAGGAGGCCTCGCGCAGGCCGGAGTTGTAGAGCTGGGTCAGGCAGGACGCGAAGGCGCCGTGGCCCCGGTAGTTGGGGTGGAAGGACTGGCGGGCGGTGTTCTCGTCCCAGGGGAAGTGGTCCCCCAGGTCCAGGTAGAGGCCGCGGGCCCAGGTGTCCTCCATACAGACCTCGTGGCCGTGGAAGAGCCGCGAGTTGTCGAGGTAGACGGCGCCGGAGGCCAGGGCCGCCGCACGCATGCCCTTCTCGAAGGCGGGCACCGCGTAGTTGCGGCCCCAGGTGGCGTCGGAGTCGTAGCCGGCGCAGCCGCCGGGCAGCTTGCCGGGGAAGCTGGGGTTGTCGTAGAAGTCGGGCCCGATGGGGCTGGGGTAGCCCATCACGACCAGCTTGTAGTCGGAGTCGGCGTAACCGGCGTCCCGCATGACGGTCCTGAGGTCCGCGACCGTGGCCTCCACCTTGGGCCTCAGGCCGTCGACGCGCGCCTGCCAGCCGGGACCGTACTTGGGCTCGCACGTGCCCTGGCTGAGGATCCAGCGGGTCACGCAGTCGGTCATGACCGGGCCGAACTGCAGGTCGTCGTTGGCCCCGGCGACCAGCAGAACCATCTTGATCTTCGTGTTGCGCGCCTTGACGGCCAGGCTGTCGCTCTGCACCAGCTCGTCGGCGTACTGCTTGCCGCCGCCGATCCTGATGTTGCCCGTGTAGCCGCCGGAGCAGGCGACGTTGAAGGTCAGGTCGGCCGGGATGCCGGTGCGGTGGATCGCCGCGTCCGGCGAGCGGTGGCACTGGTTGTTCGGGGTGTTGGTCGCGGGGTCGTAGTTGCCGACCCCTTCGCCCGAGATCTCGCTGTCGCCCAGCGAGATCAGGCCGGTCCTGCGCTCGTTCATCGGGCGCACGGCCGGGTCGCCGTAGATCCTGGTGGCCTCCGCGGCCCGGACGGCCTCCAGCTCGGGCGGGAGCGGTGCGACGGCCCCGGGGGCGGGCGCCGCCTGGGCCATGGGGGTGACGGCGGTGACACCCCCCAGGGCGGCCGCGATCACGGCGACGACGGCGAAGGTAGATCTGAGCATGGGTCTCGTACGGGCACGTGCCATGGAACGCCTCCCCGGATGTGGGTGTTACCCCCGGTATTTACTGGCCGGTAGGGGAGTTGGGAACACTTCGAACAAGACAATTGCTCAACTTTTTGAGGAGGCCAGGAAAATGACAGACGACCAGCAGGCCGATGCGTTCCGGACCGAGCACGACTCCATGGGCGACGTACGGGTGCCCCTGCACGCCAAATGGCGCGCCCAGACCCAGCGCGCGGTGGAGAACTTCCCCCTCTCCGGGCAGCGGCTGGAGCGCGCCCACATCGAGGCCCTCGCGCGGATCAAGGCCGCCGCCGCCGAGGTGAACGCGAAGCTCGGGGTGGTGGACCAGGACGTCGCCGACGCGATCCGGTCCGCCGCCGCCGAGGTCGCGGACGGGCGCTGGGACGACCACTTTCCCGTCGACGTCTTCCAGACCGGCTCGGGAACCTCGTCCAACATGAACACGAACGAGGTGATCGCCACCCTGGCCACCGAGCGCCTGGGCCGCGAGGTCCACCCCAACGACCACGTCAACGCCTCGCAGAGCTCCAACGACGTGTTCCCGTCGTCCATCCACATCGCCGCCACCGCCGCCGTCACCGGTGAGCTGATCCCGGCGCTGGAGCACCTGGCCACGGCCCTGGAGCGCAAGGCCTCCGAGTTCGCGCAGGTGGTCAAGGCCGGCCGCACCCATCTGATGGACGCCACCCCGGTCACCCTCGGCCAGGAATTCGGCGGGTACGCCGCCCAGATCCGCTACGGCGTCGAGCGGCTGCGCTCGGCCCTGCCCCGGCTGGCCGAGCTGCCGCTGGGCGGCACCGCGGTCGGCACCGGGATCAACACCCCGCCCGGGTTCTCCGCCGCCGTGATCGCCGAGGTGGCCTCGGCGACCGGGCTGCCGCTGACCGAGGCCCGCAACCACTTCGAGGCGCAGGGGGCCCGCGACGCCCTCGTCGAAACCTCCGGGATGCTCCGCACGATCGCCGTATCACTCACCAAAATCTCCAACGACCTTCGCTGGATGGCCTCCGGACCGCGCACCGGATTGGCCGAAATCAATCTCCCGGATCTGCAACCGGGCTCCTCGATCATGCCCGGAAAGGTCAACCCGGTGGTCCCGGAGGCCGTCCTGATGATCGCCGCACAGGTCATGGGGAACGACGCCACCGTCGCCGTGGCGGGCGCGGCCGGCAACTTCGAGCTCAATGTGATGCTCCCCGTGATGGCCAGGAACCTCCTCGAATCGATCCGGCTGCTCGGCGGCGCGAGCCGCCTGCTGGCCGACCGCACGGTCGACGGAATCACCGCCAACGAGGCGCGGGCCAGGGAATACGCCGAGTCCTCACCCTCCGTCGTCACCCCGCTGAACCGCTACATCGGCTACGAGGAGGCCGCCAAGGTCGCCAAGAGGTCGCTCGCGGAACGGAAGACGATCAGGGAGGTGGTCCTGGAGGCCGGTTACGTGGAGCGTGGCGCCCTCACCCTGGAGCAGCTCGACGAGGCCCTGGACGTGCTGCGCATGACGCACCCCTGACCGGCCCCGCCGCACGCCCGGGCGGGGGCCGGATCCGGTCGTTTCTCGTCCCCGAACCACCCGGTGACCTGCGCCGCAGCGGTCACAGGGACCCCCGCCCTAAGATCTGCGCATGACAGGTACTTTCAAGCCCGGGAGCGACGCGGCGCGCAGCGCGCCGCGGAGCCCCGCGCAGGGCCCGCGCTGGGCGCCCGGGGACCAGGTCCTGTGGCGCTACCGCGACCACGCCCCGGGACTGAAGGGCCCGGTGCACATCTGCCGCCCGGTGACCGTGGTCCAGGACACGGACGAGCTGCTGGCCGTGTGGATGGCGCCCGGCACCGAATGCGTCAAGCCGGTCCTCACCGATGGCACGCCGGTCCACGAGGAACCGCTGGCCACCCGCTACACGGCGCCGCGGACCACCGTACGGTCGCGCTGGTTCGGCGGTGGTGTCCTGAAACTGGCCCGTCCCGGGGACCCGTGGTCGGTGTGGCTGTTCTGGGGACCCGGCTGGCAGTTCAAGAACTGGTACGTGAACCTGGAGGAACCGCGCTCGCGATGGGCCGGCGGGGTGGACTCCGTTGACCACTTCCTCGACATCGCCGTCTATCCGGACCGCAGTTGGAAGTGGCTGGACGAGGACGAGTTCGCGCAGGCGCAGCGGTCCGGCCTGATGGACCGTGAGCAGGCCCTCCGCGTACGGGAGGCGGGCCGCGCCGCGGTCGAGGTGGTCGATGGCTGGGGAGCCCCGTTCTCCGCGGGCTGGGAGGACTGGCGGCCGGATCCGGCCTGGAGGATTCCGGCCCTGCCGGAGGACTGGGACCGCACCCCGGCGCACATGACCTCATGAGACCCTTGATGCGCCCCCAGGGTTCAAACGTAGGATCGTCCTCCACGAGGTCACGCGCGCGGGACGGTGCGGTCGGTGCACCACTGCGCAAGTGTTGTGCCGCACGCGGGACTTGACCGGAGGCCGACGCACGACGAGAGGCGACGAGGGGGCGAGGCCCGCCAGGGGCACCTCCCGGCCGGAGGCCGGGCGACAAGTTTGGGCGAGGAACCTCGGGGCGATGGTGCCCGGGCCGCTGAGCGGGTATACCGCGACTGACCGAGTTGAGTGCAGCGCACATCGAGCGCAGACGGACGGAAATCCACGCGTGACGGAGTACCCCACCTCCCAGGAGGGCCCGCAGCCCGTCGCCTCCGGCGGAGGTACGGACGAGGCCGGCCACGGCAAGGCGCCCATCGCCGCTGCCGAGGCCGTACGCACGCATGCGCCGGGCACGGGCGCGGAGCCGGGCGGCATGACCGCCGCGGCCTCCGACGCGCGGGCGGCCCGCTCGGCGGCGGGCACGGGCGGCGGGCTCCCCCGGCCCCGTGGTGCCGCGTCGGCGGACGTGCCGGCCGCCGCGGACTCCGGAGCGGGCCAGGTGCCGGGCCAGAGCCCCGTACAGGGCCAGATCCCGGGTCCGGGTCCGGGTCCGGGACACGACAACGCCCGCCCGCGGGACGGTGACGCCCCTGCGGGGGCGGGCTCCGGTTCCGGTGGGGCCGGCCGCCACGGGGGCGGCGGGCCCGCAATACCGGGCGGGAGCACCCCGGAGGCGACGGCCGCACGCCGCGAAGGGGACCGGCTGCGCTTCGTCGGCGCCGCCACGCGGCGCATCGCCCGCGGCATCGACCTCGACGAGATCGTGCTGGGCCTGTGCCGGGCCACCGTGCCGACCTTCTCCGACGCCATCCTCGTCTACCTGCGCGACCCGCTCCCGGTCGGCGACGAACGGCCCGTCGGCCCGGTCGTTTTAAGGCTCCGGCGCACCGACCGGCTCCGGCCGATCGACGACCTGACGGACATGAGCAGCACGATCGGCGCGGGGATGGACCTCGCCGGGGCCGCGGGGGCCACCGGCGAGCTCGACTTCAGCCAGTTGCCGCTGGTCGGCCCGCAGGGTGACCTGCCCGCGGCCGAGCTGTGCGAGATCCGGCCCGGCGGCGCGCTCGCCGAGGTGCTGCGCGGCGTACGGCCCGTCTTCGGTTCCTCCGCCGCCGCCCGGGCCGCGCTGCCCGAGCTGCTCGGCCTGGACCACCCGCTGCCGCGCGGCAACCGGGCCGTCCTCGCGCCCCTGCGCGGCCGCCGCCGGGTGATCGGCGCCGCCGTCTTCCTGCGCAGCCCCGAGCGTCCCGCCTTCGAGCAGAACGACCTCCTGGTCGCCGCCCAGCTGGCCACCCACACCGCGCTCGGCATCGACAAGGCGGTCCTGTACGGCCGCGAGGCCTACATCGCCGACGAGTTGCAGCGCACGATGCTGCCGGACAGCCTGCCGCAGCCCACCGGGGTGCGCCTCGCCTCCCGCTACCTGCCCGCGGCCGAGACGGCGCGCGTCGGCGGCGACTGGTACGACGCCATACCGCTGCCCGGCAGCCGGGTCGCGCTCGTCGTCGGCGACGTCATGGGCCACTCCATGACCTCCGCCGCGATCATGGGCCAGCTGCGCACGACCGCGCAGACCCTGGCGCAGCTGGACCTGCCGCCCGCCGAGGTCCTGCACCACCTGGACGAGCAGGCGCAGCGCCTCGGCTCCGACCGCATGGCCACCTGCCTGTACGCCGTCTACGACCCCGTCGCGCACCGGATCACCATCGCCAACGCCGGGCACCCGCCGCCGGTGCTGCTGCACCTGGGCGGCCGCGCGGAGGTGCTGCGCGTGCCGCCCGGCGCCCCCATCGGCGTCGGCGGTGTGGACTTCGAGGCCGTGGAGCTGGACGCGCCCGCCGGGGGCACCCTGCTGCTCTACACCGACGGCCTGGTGGAGTCGCGCCTGCGGGACGTGTGGACCGGCATCGAGCAGCTCCGCGAGCGTCTCGCCACCACCGCCCAGCTGACCGGCCTGGACCATCCGCCGCCGCTGGAGGCGCTCTGCGACGACGTTCTGGACATGCTCGGTCCGGGCGACCGGGACGACGACATCGCGCTGCTCGCTGCCCGGTTCGACGGGATCGCGCCGAGTGATGTCGCGTACTGGTTCCTGGACCCGGAGGAGACCGCCCCGGGCCGGGCCCGCCGGTTCGCCCGCCGCGCCCTGACCCGATGGGGCCTGGAGGAGCTGAGCGACTCGCTGGAGCTCCTGGTGAGCGAGGTGGTCACCAATGCCGTCCGGTACGCGGAGCGGCCCGTCACGCTGCGCCTGCTGCGTACGGACGTACTGCGCTGCGAGGTCGGCGACGACTCCCCGCAGCTGCCCCGCCAGCGCCGCGCGCGGGACACCGACGAGGGCGGCCGCGGCCTGTTCCTGGTGAACCGGATGGCCCGCCGCTGGGGCGCGACGCGGCTCAGCAGCGGAAAGGTCGTCTGGTTCGAGCTGTCGCTGCCGGCGACGGCCGAGCGTCGCTGACCGCACGACCACGAGAACGCCGCCGCCCCCCGGCCTTCGAGGCCGGGGGGCGGCGGTGCGTTCAGGTGCCCGGCGTTCGCGCGCCTGGCGTTCGGGTGCCTAGCGCTCGGGCACCAGCGGCGGGTCCGGCGGCTTCGGAACACCGGTCTTGGTCGCGGTGGGCGACGGCGACGTCGTCGGGGTCGGCGACGTACCGGACTTGGTCGGCGTGGGCGACGGAGAGGTCGTCGGGGACTGCGGCGCGCTGCTGCTGGCCGCCGGGGCGCTGGACGACGCGCTCGCCGAGGGCGTCGGCGAGGCGCTGCGGGACGGCGTCTGCACGGCGCCCATCTCCGCTTCCTTCAGGTCGAACGTGTCGGTGTCCCCGCCCTTGAGGACGGCGAGGGTGTACGCCTTCCAGATCGAGGCCGGGAAGCTGGAACCGCCCGCGCGCCCCAGGCCGGCGGTGCCGGTCAGGGTGACCTGGTTGTGGGTCGTGGGGTCCTCGCCGAACATCGCGACGACCGTGACCAGCTCCGGCGTGTAGCCGGTGAACCAGCCCGCCACGTTGGACTCGGTGGTACCGGTCTTGCCGGCGGCCTCGTAGCTGCCGCTGCGGACCTTGTTGCCGGAGCCGCCCTCGTCGTTGACGACGCCCGTGAGGACCTTGGTGACGGTGTCGGCGGTCTTGCGGCTGATGGCCTGGCTGCCGACGGCCGGTTCGGGGGTGAACTTGAGGTCCTTGTGCTCGGCCTTCTTGATGATGGTCGGCCTGACCTTCTTGCCGTGGTTGTCGAGGGTGGCGTACACGCCCGCCATCTCCACGGTGTTGGCGCTCATGGTGCCCAGGGCCATGGCCGGCTTGTCCTCGGGCCAGCCGTCGCGGTCCTGCATGCCGAGGGCCAGGGCCGTCTTCTTCACCGCCGGCGGCTTCACGTCCACGATCATCTGCGCGTAGACGGAGTTGACCGAGTAGTTCGTCGCTTCCTGGATCGAGATCATCGGATCGCCGAAGTTCTTGTTGTCCTGGTTCTGCGGGTTGAACGGGATCTTGCTGCCGACGACCTGGCGCTTGCTCGTGCCGTCGTAGAGGGTGTTCGGGGTGATCGGCTTGCCGTCCTGGGTCTTCGACCCGTTCTCCAGGGCGGACGCGAGCACGATCGGCTTGAAGGTCGAGCCCGGCTGGTAGTCGGTGCGCAGGGCGTTGCTCTGGTCCTTCTGCTCCAGGCCCTGGCCGCCGTACATCGCGACGATCGCGCCGGTCTTCGCGTCCACGGAGGTCGCGCCGGCCTGGACGCTCTGGTCCTGCGGCCTGCCCTTGGTGTCCTTGCGGTCGAGCTTGGACTCCAGCTCGTCCTGGACCGCTTTCTCCAGCGCCGCCTGCTTCGCCTTGTCGATGTTGAGCGTGATGTTCCAGCCGCCGGCCGTGATCTGGTCGGCTTTGATGCCCTGCTTGTCCAACTCGTCGTTGGCGGCCTGGACGAGGTAGCCCTTCTGGCCGTCCATGCCCGGGCGAGGCTTGGGCTTGATGGGCTCCTGGAAGGCCAGGGTCTTGCGCTTGGCCTCGTCCAGCTTGCCCATCTCGACCATGTTGTCGAGCACGGCGTTGAAGCGGATCATGACGAGCCGCTTGCCGTTCGGGCCGGCGGTCGCCCAGTCGTACTGGCTGGGGGCCTGGATGACGGCGGCGAGGTAGGCGCCCTGTTCCAGCGTCAGCTTGTCGGCGTCGACGCCGTAGTAGGCCTGGGCCGCGGCCTGGATGCCGTACGCGTTGCGGCCGTAGAAGTTGGTGTTCAGGTAGCCGACGAGGATGTCGTCCTTCTCCATGCGCTGGTCGACCTTGATCGCGATCACCATCTCGCGGATCTTGCGCGTCGGGGACTGGTCCTGCGTCAGGTAGTAGTTCTTGACGTACTGCTGGGTGATGGTCGAGCCACCGGCCGTGCCCTTGCCCCGGAGCGTGTTGAACACGCCTCGGGCCACGCCCATCACGTCGATGCCGCCGTCCTTGTAGAAGGACTTGTTCTCGATGGCGATGAACGCGGTGCGGACGTCCGGCGGGATCTTGTCGATCGGCACGATCTCGCGGTTCGTCGCGCCGGTACGGGCCATGATCGAACCGTCGGAGTACTGGTAGGTGTTGCTCTGGAGCGTGGCCTGGGCGTTCGGGTCGGTGGGCTCGTTCACCGAGAAGTACAGGATGATCGCCGCTGCCATGAAGAGCAGGGTCAGGCCGAGGAACGTTCCGACGACCTTCTTCCAGGTGAAGAAGCGGCGTATGCCGGTGCGTTTACCGGTGCTTCCGCTTCCGCTTCCGCTTTCCTCGGTGCCCTTCGCGCGTCCGCTCGGCGCACGCCGCGCACCGCGCTGCTGCTGCGCCTTACGCACTTCTGCTCGGCCCATCGCTCCCGCTCCGCTCGATTACCCCCCCGACGTCAGCTCAGAAAGCTAACACCGCAGGCTGTGTCAAAAGTTGGCCAACCGCGACTAATTACGGTCATTTCGGACGTGAGAATCAGCACCCACATCACTGGAACCGACGCCCACCTAAGCGGAAGGGTTGCCGTAGCGCAAAAAAGTGATATCACTTTGCTAGAAGGTTCGACCGACCGCGAACCGAGAAACGGGGCAAACCATGACGAACGAAAACGCTACCCCTGACGGAGTACGGGAGTTCACCGCGCACAGTGTCGGCGGCGGCCTGGCGCTGCTGCTCGCACTGGTGGGTCTGCTGGCGGGCGCGGGCCTGATCGCGGCCGGCGCGACGATGGCCGGCATCGCGGCCAAGGTGACCCTGATAGCGGTCGGCGTACTCGTGGGCCTCGCCTCCGTGATCGCGATGTGCGGGCTGAACACGGTGGCGCCGGGCGAGGCCCGCGTCGTCCAGCTGTTCGGCCGCTACAAGGGCACCGTCCGCACCGACGGGCTGCGCTGGGTCAACCCGCTGACCTCCCGCGCGAAGATCTCCACCCGGGTGCGCAATCACGAGACGGCCGTCCTGAAGGTCAACGACGCCTACGGCAACCCGATCGAGTTGGCGGCGGTCGTCGTGTGGCGGGTCGAGGACACCGCGCGGGCCATCTTCGAGGTCGAGGACTTCACGGAGTTCGTGGAGACCCAGACCGAGGCGGCGGTCCGGCACATCGCCA
The DNA here is from genome assembly GCF_045160505.1 of Streptomyces sp. NBC_00029. NCBI lineage: Bacteria > Bacillati > Actinomycetota > Actinomycetes > Kitasatosporales > Streptomycetaceae > Streptomyces > Streptomyces sp. NBC_00029. The sequence continues at coordinate 5,719,828 of NZ_CP108292.1, read as the reverse complement.
TCGAGTACCCCTACGACGCCCACGACGAGGGCGGCCTGTCACTGCGCGGGAACGCCGAGGAGATCACCGAGAAGCTCGCGGTCGAACTGCACGCCCGCGTGGAGGCGGCCGGAGTGCAGATCATCGAGTCCCGCTTCACGCATCTCGCGTACGCTCCTGAGATCGCCTCCGCGATGCTCCAGCGCCAGCAGGCGGGCGCGGTCGTGGCGGCCCGCAAGCAGATCGTGGAAGGTGCGGTGGGCATGGTCGAACTGGCACTGACCCGCCTCGCGGAGCAGGACATCGTGGACCTGGACCCCGAGCGCAAGGCGGCCATGGTCTCGAACCTGATGGTCGTGCTCTGCGGCGACCGCGCCGCCCAGCCGGTGGTCAACACGGGGACCCTCTACCAGTGACCCCCGGCGGCGAGGAGAAACCGGCGGGCCGGCAGGCGCGCAAGCAGGTGCTGCTGCGCCTCGACCCGCAGGTGTACGACGCACTGGCCCGCTGGGCGGGCGAGGAACTGCGCAGCGCCAACGCGCAGATCGAGTTCCTGCTCCGCCGGGCCCTCGCCGAGGCCGGCCGCCTCCCCTCGGCCCCCGGCCCCATCCCGCGCCGGGGACGCCCCCCGAAGCCCACGGACTGACCCGCATCCCGCATCCCGCACGCCCGGAGGGGCCGCAATCCACGGCCCCTCCGGGCGTGCGGCGTTCTCCGGATCCGCGAACCCCGGCAGGCCCCGACAGCCCCGGCACGCCCCGACAGCCCCCGACAGCTCGTCTATACACTCCGCGTATACACACCGTGTACAGTCGTCGTCATGTCCATCGGTCACACCCTCCTGGGCCTCCTCGAGGCCGGCCCGCGCCACGGCTACGACCTCAAGCGCGCCTTCGACGAAAAGTTCGGCCACGACCGGCCCCTCGCGTACGGGCAGGTCTACTCGACCATGTCCCGCCTCCTGAAGAACGGCCTCGTCGAAGTCGACGCCGTGGAGAGCGGCGGCGGTCCCGAACGCAAGCGGTACGCCATCACCGACGCCGGCATCACCGACGTCGAGGCCTGGCTCTCACAGCCCGAGAAGCCCGAGCCCTACCTCCACTCGACCCTCTACACCAAGGTCGTCCTCGCCCTGCTCACCGGCCGCCGCGCCGACGAGCTGCTGGACACCCAGCGCGCCGAGCACCTGCGCCTGATGCGCGCCCTGACCACCCGAAAGCGCAAGGGCGACCTCGCCGACCAGCTCGTCTGCGACCACGCCCTCTTCCACCTGGAAGCGGACCTGCGCTGGCTGGAGCTCACCGCCGCCCGCCTCGACCAGCTCGCCCAGGAGGTACGCCGATGACCCCGGCCGGAACCCTGCTCGCCGCCACGGACCTGCGCAAGGCGTACGGTCCCACCCACGCACTGGACGGCGCCGAGTTCTCCATCCACCCCGGCGAGGTCGTCGCCGTCATGGGTCCCTCCGGCTCCGGCAAGTCGACGCTGCTGCACTGCCTCGCCGGCATCGTCACCCCGGACTCCGGCTCCATCACGTACGCCGGGCGCGAGCTCACCGCCATGAACGACGCCGAGCGCAGCGAGCTGCGCCGCACCGAGTTCGGCTTCGTCTTCCAGTTCGGGCAGCTCGTACCGGAGTTGACCTGCGTGGAGAACGTCGCGCTCCCGCTACGGCTGGCCGGCGTCAAGCGCAAGGAGGCCGAACGCAGCGCCCTGGACTGGATGGAGCGACTCCAGGTCGAGGACCTCGGCGCCAAGCGGCCCGGCGAGATATCCGGCGGCCAGGGCCAGCGCGTGGCCGTCGCCCGCGCCCTGGTCACCCGCCCCCGGGTGATCTTCGCGGACGAGCCCACCGGCGCCCTCGACTCCCTCAACGGGGAGCTCGTGATGCAGCTGCTCACCGAGGCCGCCCGGTCCGCGAGCTCCGCCCTCGTGCTCGTCACCCACGAGGCGCGCGTGGCCGCGTACTCCGACCGCGAGATCGTCGTGCGCGACGGGAAGTCCCGCGACATGGAGCGGATCGTATGAGCCGGCTCCGGGTCTGGACCCGCGACCTCGGCATGGGCGCCCGCTTCGCCTTCGGCGGCGGCCGCGAGGGGTGGATCCGCACCGTGCTCACCGGCGTCGGCGTCGGTCTCGGCGTGGCCCTGCTGCTGATCTCCACCGCCCTGCCCAGTGCGCTCACCGCCCGCTACGAACGCGGCGACGCGCGCTCCACGATCGAAGCCGTGAGGGCCGAACAGCCCGGCCGCGACACCCTGTTGGTCAAGCGCGCCGACCAGACGTACCGCGGCTCGGAGATCCTGGGCTCCTTCCTGCGGGCCGAGGGACCGGACGCCCCCGTGCCGCCCGGCCTGGAGAAGGTCCCCGCCGCGGGCGAGCTGGCCGTCTCCCCCGCACTGGAACAGCTGCTGGACTCCCCTGACGGCGAGCGGCTGCGCGAGCGCCTCGGCGGGCGGATCTCCGAGATCATCGGCGACTCGGGCCTGATGGGCCCCGGTGAGCTCCTCTTCTACTCCGGCAGCGACCGCCTGCAGAAGACCGGCCCCGAGCAGTACGCCGTCCTGCGGATCACCGACTTCGCCCCCGCCAAGGAACGCGATCAGCTCGACCCGGTGCTCATGCTGCTGGTGGTGCTGACCTTCGTCGCGCTGCTGCTGCCGGTCGCCGTGCTCATCGCCGCCGCGGCGCGCTCCGGCGGTGAGCGACGCGACCTGCGGCTCGCAGCCCTGCGGCTGGTCGGCGCCGACGCCCGGACGGTCCGCCGGATCGCCGCCGGGGAGGCCCTCGCCGGGTCCCTGGTCGGACTGGTCCTGGGCATCGGCTTCTTCGCCGTCGGCCGTGAACTCGCCGGCAGCTTCACCCTCCGCCAGCGCAGCGTCTTCCCCGCCGACCTGGATCCGTCGGTGGCGCTGGCCGCCCTGGTCGCGCTCGTGGTGCCCCTGGCTGCGGTCGCCGTGACCCTGTTCGCCCTGCGCGGCGTGATCATCGAGCCGCTGGGCATCGTCCGCACGGTCACACCGCGCGGACGACGCATCTGGTGGCGGCTGCTGCTGCCGCTGGGCGGACTGGGCCTGCTCGTCCCGCTGATGGGCCGCGGCAAGGAGGGCGGGGACTTCAACCGCTGGCAGGTCAGCGCCGGCGTGTCCCTGCTCCTCGTCGCCATCACCGCGCTGCTGCCCTGGCTGCTGGAGCGGCTCGTGTCCCGGCTCTCCGGCGGCCCGCTGTCCTGGCAGCTGGCCGTCCGGCGCCTGCAGCTGACCGGCGGCGGCACGGCCCGGCTGGCCAACGGCGTCGCCGTCGCCGTCGCCGGGGCCATCGCCCTGCAGATGCTCTTCGCCGGCGTCCAGAGCGACTACATCGCGGCCACCGGCCAGGACCCGGGCCGGGCGGCTCTCACGATCAGCCTGCCCCCGGGCCACGAGGACATGGGTGACCTCCCGGCGAGGGTCGCCGCTGCCGAGGGCGTCGTCGCAGCCGTACCGCTAACCTCCGTCTACGGGTACCGCCCGGGCCTCGACGGGGACCGCAGGACCCGGATCACCATCGGCACCTGCGAGGCACTGCGCGAGGTCGCCGCACTGGACTCCTGCGCGGACGGCGATGCCTTCGTGCTCACCGGTTCCACCTCCGAGGATTCCGGCGTCTACGGTTCCCCGCCGAAGCCGGGCGAGAAGCTGTCCGTCGACCGCATATTCGGCGCCGAGGCCGACGACAGGACCGTCGAATGGACCTTCCCGGCCGGGGCCCGGACGGTCGCCAGCCGGGAGGACCCGACCGGTGAGGTCCGCGACGGGGTCCTGGTGACCCCCTCGCTGTCCCCCCGGGACGTGGGCGCGGCCCAGAACGCGCAGGTGTTCGTCCAGGTCGACGAGTCCGTGCCGGACGCTTTGGACAACGTCCGCACCGCCGCCTTCAAGGCCAATCCCCTCAGCCGCACGCTGACGCTCAAGTACACGAAGGAGAATGCCGGTTACTCCACGATCCGCACCGGACTGTTCTTCGGGGCGACCGGCGTGCTGATCCTGATCGGCACCAGCCTGCTGGTCTCGCAGCTGGAGCAGCTGCGCGAGCGCAAGAGGCTGCTTCCGGCCCTGGTCGCCTTCGGCACCAGGCGCTCCACCCTGAGCCTGTCGGTGCTGTGGCAGACGGCCCTGCCGATCGGGCTGGGCCTGGCCCTGGCCGTGGTGGTGGGCGTGGGGCTGGGGGCCGTGCTGATGCGGATGACCGACCGGCCCGTCCGGATCGACTGGTCCTCGGTCGCGGCGATGACCGGTGTCGGCGCGGGTCTGGTCGCCGTAGTGACCCTGCTCAGCCTGCCGGCTCTGCTGCGCCTGATGCGCCCGGACGGCCTGCGTACGGAGTGACCCTCCGGGGCGCGGGCCGCAGGGCCCCGTCCGCCCGTTCCCGGACGGCTCCCTAGTCGGTCGGCCACACCGGGAGCGGGCGGACGGCTTCCCGCAGCGCCGCGGCGATCGCCCTGAACTCCTCCTGCCGGGCGGTCCCGGTGCGCATGGCCAGGGCGATCCGCCGGGAGGGCACGGGCTCGGCGAAGTACCCGGTGGACAGGTACTCGTTGCGGGCGGTCTCCAGCCGCAGCGCGGTCCGCGGCAACAGCGTCACGCCCAGTCCCCCGGCGACCAGCTGTACGAGTGTGGACAGGCCCGCGGCGGTCGTCGTGACGTCCGCCCCGGTCGTCCGCCCCGCCTCCCGGCAGATGTCGAGGGCCTGGTCCCGCAGGCAGTGCCCTTCGTCGAGCAGGAGCAGCTGCAGTCCGCGCAGCTCCTCCAGCGGAATGTCCCGGCGCCCGGCCAGCGCGTGCTCCCGGGGTGCGAGCAGGACGAAGTCCTCGTCGAAGACGGGCAGTTCGGTCACCCCGGGGACCCCCAGCGGCACCGCCAGCAGGAGCAGGTCCAGGCGTCCGCCACCGAGCCCCTCCAGCAGCGAGGCGGTCTGCTCCTCGTGCACCTGGAGGTCCATCCGCGGGTAGCGCCGGTGGAACAGTCCGAGCACGGTCGGCAGCAGGTAGGGCGCCACCGTGGGGATCACCCCGAGCCGCAGCACCCCGGTGAAGGGCGCCCGTACGGCCTCGGCCTCCTCCAGCAGCCCGCCCATGGCGTCGAGCACCACCTGAGCCCGCACCGCGATCCGTTCGCCCGCCGGGGAGAGCAGCACCTTGCGGGTGGTGCGCTCCAGCAGCTGCACCCCGAGGGCCTCCTCCAGTGCGGAGACGGATCCGGAGAGCGCCGGCTGGCTCATGCCGATGGCCGCGGCGGCGTCCCGGAAGTGCAGGTGCTCGGCGACCGCCGCGAAGGCGCGCAGCTGCGCGAGCGTGGGTTGCTTGGCTCCCCTATTACCGACAGCCACTGATAGGCACCTCCGATCACCAGCCACAAGAGTAGCTATTTCTGTAATCAATGCAGGTGTGTCAGCATGTGAGATACGTCCAACCCCGTCGGAAAACCCCCAAAAGGGTTATTTTCCACTGCATTAGGAGAGCGCGTGCTCACTGTTGGTGACAAGTTCCCCGCCTTCGACCTGACCGCTTGCGTCTCGCTCGAGGCCGGTTCCGAGTTCGCGCAGATCGACCACAAGACCTACGAGGGCAAGTGGAAGGTCATCTTCGCGTGGCCGCTGGACTTCACCTTCGTGTGCCCGACCGAGATCGCCGCCTTCGGCAAGCTGAACGAGGAGTTCGCCGACCGCGACGCACAGGTCCTCGGCTTCTCGCTCGACTCCGAGTACGTGCACCACGCCTGGCGCAAGGACCACGCCGACCTGCGTGACCTGCCCTTCCCGATGATGTCCGACATCAAGCGGGAGCTGTCGGCCGAGCTGGGCATCCTGGGCGAGGACGGCCTGCCGATGCGCGCCGTCTTCATCGTGGACCAGAACAACGAGATCCAGTTCTCGATGGTGACCGCCGGTTCCGTGGGCCGTAACCCCAAGGAGGTCCTGCGGGTCCTCGACGCCCTGCAGACCGACGAGCTGTGCCCGTGCAACTGGAACAAGGGCGACAGCACCATCGACGCCGGCGCGCTGCTGGCCGGTGAGTGACGGATGTCCCTCGACTCCCTGAAGTCGGCCATACCGGACTTCGCCAAGGACCTGAAACTGAACCTCGGTTCGGTCATCGGCAACAGCGACCTCCCGCAGCAGCAGCTGTGGGGCACGGTCCTGTCCTGCGCGATCGCCGCCCGTTCCGCTCGCGTCCTGCGTGAGCTGGAGCCCGAGGCGAAGGCGAACCTCTCGCCGGAGGCGTACACCGCCGCCAAGTCCGCCGCCGCGGTCATGGCGATGAACAACGTCTTCTACCGCACCCGGCACCTGCTCTCCGACCCGGAGTACGGCACGCTGCGCGCGGGCCTGCGGATGAACGTCATCGGCAACCCGGGCGTGGAGAAGGTCGACTTCGAGCTGTGGTCGCTCGCGGTCTCCGCGATCAACGGCTGCGGCCAGTGCCTGGACTCGCACGAGCAGGTCCTGCGCAAGGCGGGCGTCGACCGCGAGACGATCCAGGAGGCCTTCAAGATCGCCTCGGTGATCCAGGCCGTCGCCGTCACCCTCGACGCCGAGGCCGCCCTCGCCGCCGAGTAACGGCACCGCGTACGACGACACAGGGCTCCGGGACCGGAAACGGTCCCGGAGCCCTGTGCGTTCAGCCCGTGCGCAGCGCGGTCATCAGCGCGCGCATGTCCTCGACCACCGCCGCGACGAGGACATCCCGGTCGGGGTGGGGCAGGGGGGTCACCGTGGGGTCGGGGCCGTCCTCGCCGAAAGACCTGAAGATCATCACGTCGACGGTGAAGACCGCTCCGCCGTCCCGGACCCGCAGCCGCAGTCCGTCACCTCTCTGGTCGCGGGTGACGAGGGCCTGCTCCCCGAGGCCGGGCACCGATTCCCACCCTTCGCCGTCGGGGCCGAACCATCTGCTGGAGGGGGTGTCGAGTGCGAACTCGACCGACGGATCGGTCTTCCTGTGCAGTTCGACCATGGCCCTGACGTCGACGCTCCCTGCAGAAGCGTTCGCCCGGTCCCTGCTGCGGCTGCACGCCGCCCAGTCCAGCGCCGGATGCCGGCCGCCCGCCTGGGGGGCGGTCTCCGTGAGGCCGCCCATCAGCTCGCCCAGCACCGGGGCCGCGAACGGGGCGCACAGGTCGTCCACCACCCGGTAGTGGACCTCCGGTTCGGCCAGGCGGTGGCCGTAGGCGTACAGCCCGCCCGCCCACAGCGCGGAGGTGACCACGACCGCGCCCGCCACCCACCACCACGGCCGCGCCCGCCTCCGGGCCGGTACGGGCTCGCTCGCCACGACCTCCTGTGCGGGACCGGCCTGGCCGGCCGCCGGCCCCCACTCCCCGTCGAGCTCGGGCTCCCCGATCACGCCCGCCCCCCCCTACTGCTCCTTGAGCGCTGCGATCAGCGCGCGCATGTCCTCGATCATCGCCGCCTGGACCGCGTCGGCGTCAGTAGCCGGTCGGCCGTTCTTCTCCCCGAGGGTGTAGGCGCCCACTTCCAGGGTGAACACCACGCCGCCGTCCAGCACTCTGAGGTTCAGCGAGGTGTCGGTCGGCATCACGGTCATCACGGCGCGCTCCCCGAGGTCCGGCACCGCCGCGGTGCGCCCGGCACCCGCCCAGGCGATGTTGCCGGGCACCGGGACGTCGAACTCGCCCGAGGGATCGGTCTTCTTGTGCAGCTCGACCCGTGCCTCCACGAGGAAGTCCGTCGCCACCCCGTCCTGCCCGGCGTTCTCCAGGACACACCGTGCCGTGTACACGGCCGGGTGGTCGCTCTCGTGGTTCACCGGCCTCTGCTTGTGCATGTCCCCGGTGATCCCGCTCAGCGCCTGGGCCCGGAAGTCCTCGCACAGGTTCTCAGGCGCCCGGTAGGAGATCTCGGGCCCGGCCGTCAGGTCCCCCGAGGCGTACAGCCCGCCGGCCCAGACCGCCGATGCGACCAGGGCGCCGCCCAGCGCCCACAGCCACGGACGCGGGCCCGCGCCTGCCGCCGCCCGCTCGCGCGCGGCGGGTTGCTCCGCCGGCCGGCCCGACCGCGCCGGCTCCAACGACTCGGTCTTCCACTCCTCGTCGAGCTCCGGATCGGTGATCATGCCTGTCCCCCAGTGGTCCCTGTTTCCGCAGCGCAGTCACCAGGACGCGCATCCATTCGATCATTGCAGCCCTGATCGACGGAATATTCGGTTCCGCTGAGGGGTGTGCGGGCTCACCTGCCCACAGCACGGCAGGAGCACGGCAGGTGCGCCCAGGACACCGGCTAGAACGTGGTGGTGCCCTCGCGGTCGGGTACCGCGTTCAGGGCAGTCGAGCCGTGCGGGGCCGGGCCGATCATTCCGGCTCCGAGGTGGTGCTGGTCGCGCGAGTACGCCTTCAGATATCCCACCACCGTGTTGGTGACGGCCACCAGCGGTACGGCGACGACGGCGCCGCCGATGCCCGCGATCATCCCGCCGGCGGCCACCGAGAGCACCACCGCGAGCGGGTGCACCCGTACCGCCCTGCCCAGGATGAAGGGCTGGAGCACGTGGCCCTCGATCTGCTGCACCGCCAGCACCACCAGCAGCACCATCAGGGCGGTGAACACGCCCTGCGTCACGAGTGCCACGACCACCGCGAGGGCTCCCGACACCACGGCGCCGACCAGCGGGATGAAGGCGAACAGGAAGATGAAGACGGCCAGCGGCACCGCCATCGGCACGTCCAGGAAGTAGATGCCGAGGCCGATGAAGATGGCGTCGATGAGGGCGACGATGACCGTGCCGCGCACGTACGCGGTCAGCGTGCGCCAGGCGCGCGGACCGGCGCCGGCGACACCCGCCCGGGCGGCGGCCGGGACCAGGCCCAGCGCCCAGTTCCAGATGCGCTTGCCGTCGTAGAGCAGGAAGAGCGTGGAGAACATCGCGAGCAGAATGCCCGTCAGGACCTCGACGAGCACCGTCACGCCCTGCAGTCCGGCGGAGGTGATCTGCTCGGTGTTGGTGCCGATGGTCTCGCTGAGGTTCTTCGCGATGTCGTTGATCTGCTTCTCGGTCACGTGGAACGGACTGTCCAGTGCCCAGAGCTTGAGTTCGTTGATGCCGTCGCGGACCCGGTCGGAGAGGTCGTCGAGGTTCTCCATGACCTGCCAGACCACGAACCAGCCGACGAGCCCGATGACGACGAAGCCGAGGATCGCCGTGACGGCCGTGGCCAGACCGCGCGGCAGGCCCAGCCGGCGCAGCCGGACCACGAAGGGCTGGAGCATCGCGGTGACGAGCATGGCGGCGGCGAAGGCGAGGACCACCAGGCGGACTTCGCTGATCACCTTCATCAGCACCCAGAGCATCCCGGCGAGCAGCAGCAGCCGCCAGCTGGCCTCGGCGGCGACGCGCATCCCCCAGGGGACGACGCTCGCCGGGTCGGGGCGCGTGGGCACGGCCGGCTTGACGGGGTGGGGCGCGGGGATCGCGGGCGGTACGACGGGCGGCGCGGGGACGGTCAGCACCGCGGCCGGCGCCTCGGTCGCCGCCGGTGCTCCCGCGGGCCCGGTGCGGCCCGACAGGTCGCCACTGGTCTCGGCCTCGACCTCGGCGCGCCGCTCGTTGAGCCGCGCCTCCATCCGGTTCAGCCTGTTCCCGAGCCGGCCGAGCCAGCCTTCCCTGTTCGCCATGTCGCTTTCCTTCCCCCGCCCCCGGTCTGCGGGCTCACCTCGAAGACCGTACACGCGAGGAGCCCCGCACCGTAGGACGGTGCGGGGCTCCCCCGGGTTGAGCAGCGGTACGGCAGCGCAGCCCGCTGCCGCGGTCCGTCAGTACCAGCCGTTGTTCTGGTGGAAGCTCCAGGCGGCGCAGGGGCTGCCGTAGCGGTCTTCCATGTAGTTCAGGCCCCACTTGATCTGCGTGGCGGGGTTGGTGCGCCAGTCCGCGCCGGCCGAGGCCATCTTCGAACCGGGGAGTGCCTGGACCAGACCGTACGCGCCCGAGGACTTGTTCACGGCCAGGTAGTTCCAGGTGGATTCCTGGTTGATGATGTTCGAGAAGCACTGGAACTGGCCGGCCGGGACCATCTGCTGAGCGATGGCCTTGACCTGCGCGACCGTGTAGGAGCTCTGGAGCGCGAAGTCCCCGGCGTCACGGGCGGAGCGGCTGGCGGCCTGCTCCTTCTCCTCGCGTTCCCTCTTCGCCTTGGCGTCGGCCTCGGCCTTCTCCTTCTCGGCCTCCGCCTTCTTGGACTTGGCGTCCTCGGCGGCCTGGACGCGGGCCGCCTCCTCGATGGAACGCTTGGCGTCGGCATCGGCGGAGTGGGCGATGGCTTCGGCCTGCTGCGTCAGGGACGCGCTCTGGACCTGCGCCTGGTCGCCGACCGGGATGTCGGCAAGGAGAGTCGCGCCGGACGCGGTCGTCTCGAGATCGTTCGTGGGGTCGCCGGTGGCAACGCCCACGACTGCGCCGACGGTGGTGACCGCGGTGGCCGAAGCCACGGCGAACCCCCGGACCGAGATCCGGCTCACACGGTGTCCTTCCAGCAGCGTCCGCAGTGACCGCGCGGCCGCAATAGTGCCCTCGACACTGGCCTCCGTGGTTCTACGGTCACTGGAGGCGCGGGCCCGTGGGCAACTCCCTTGCGGGGGCTGCCGCGTGAAGCTCCGGGCGGCATACGGCGATCGACTGTGGAGTTGTGGTGCTGCGCGTACCTCACGAGAGATACAGATATGCCGTATGCGGGGCCTGACGGAAACCAGACTCTGCCGGAACGCGACACCGCAAGGCAATTCTCCGTTGCGTGTGAAAGGTCACACCTGGCATGTCGCCACTGATTTGAACAAACACCTGTGCAGCAGGACGCCGCCCGGCTAGGCTCTGCGGCCTTTGCCGGGCGGCGTCAACTCACCTTCCCGCTATGAGGTTTTTGACCGATTCGACCTCAGAGGTTCTCGAGCATCTCGGTGACCAGAGCGGCGATCGGGGACCGCTCGGAACGCGTCAGCGTGATGTGGGCGAAGAGCGGGTGGCCCTTCAACTTCTCGACCACGGCGACCACTCCGTCGTACCGGCCGACCCGCAGATTGTCCCGCTGGGCGACATCGTGGGTCAGAACGACCCGCGAATTGGCCCCGATACGGGACAGAACGGTCAGCAGGACATTGCGCTCCAGCGACTGCGCCTCGTCCACGATCACGAAGGCGTCGTGCAGCGAGCGGCCGCGGATGTGCGTGAGCGGCAGGACCTCCAGCATCCCGCGGTTCAGCACCTCCTCGATGACCTCGCGCCCGGCGACCGCCGAGAGGGTGTCGAAGACCGCCTGCGCCCAGGGGCTCATCTTCTCGGAGGCGTCTCCGGGCAGATAGCCGAGGTCCTGACCGCCCACCGCGTACAGCGGCCGGAAGACCATCACCTTCTGATGCTGCCTCCGCTCCAGCACCGCCTCCAGCCCCGCGCAGAGCGCGAGCGCCGATTTTCCGGTGCCGGCCCGGCCGCCCATCGAGATGATCCCGATCTCGGGATCGAGGAGGAGGTCCAGCGCGATGCGCTGCTCGGCGCTGCGGCCGTGCAGCCCGAAGGCCTCGCGGTCACCGCGTACGAGCTTCACGTTGCCGTCCGCCGTGACCCGGCCCAGCGCCTTGCCGCGTTCGGACTGCAGGACCAGTCCGGTGTGCACGGGCAGTTCCGCGGCCTCCGGCACGTAGAGGCGGTCCTCCGAGAAGAGGAGGTCCACCTGCTCCCCGGAGAGGCCGATCTCGCTCATACCGGTCCAGCCGGCATCGGTGATCGCGAGCTCGGCGCGGTACTCCTCGGCGATCAGCCCCACGGAGGAGGCCTTGATGCGCAGTGGGAGATCCTTCGACACCACCGTGACGTCGTAGCCCTCGGCCTGCAGGTTGCGGGCGACCGCGAGGATCCGCGAGTCGTTGTCCCCCAACCGGAAGCCGGCGGGCAGGACGCTCGGGTCGGAGTGGTTGAGCTCGACACGCAGGGTGCCACCGATATCGCCCAGCGGGATGGGGGCGTCCAGGCGACCGTTTCGAACCCGGAAGTCGTCGAGCAGGCGCAGGGCCTGGCGCGCGAAGTAGCCGAGTTCGGGATGGTGCCTCTTTGCCTCCAGCTCGGTGATCACCACGATCGGGAGCACGACCTCGTGCTCGTCGAAGCGGGAGATCGCGTTGGGGTCTGCCAGCAGGACGCTGGTGTCGAGGACGTAGGTCCGCCTGTCGGGCAGGCGGCTCTTAGTGCTGGTCACCACGGAAGGACGTACCCCCTCGGAAGAGGTCGGGCCATGAAGACCGGACCGGTCATCGGCACCCATGCCAGGGCCGATTTCCGGCCCTCCACTCCGTCCGTGCGAACCGCACGTGCGTCCTGGTGCAAAGGGCCTCCCGGGCGGACGACCCCATGCCGTCCGCTGAGACTCGACACCCGTGGATCGGGCATCGACCTGAAAGGGATATTCCCCGAACAGGCCAGGCCATGCCATGGCATATGACGGACGCTCGGTGAATCCCTGGTGAAGGCTTCGAGGGGAGGGGGTGCCGGGACCTACGGGACTCAGGTGCCGTAGCGCCGGTGGCGGGCCGCGTAGTCGCGCAGGGCACGCAGGAAGTCGACCTTGCGGAAGGCGGGCCAGAACACGTCGCAGAAGTAGTACTCGCTGTGCGCGCTCTGCCACAACATGAATCCGGACAGCCGCTGCTCGCCGCTGGTGCGGATGACGAGGTCCGGGTCGGGCTGGCCGCGCGTGTAGAGGTGCTCGGCGATGTGGTCGATGTCGAGGATCTCGGCGAGCTCCTCGAACGAGGTGCCCTTGCGCGAGTGCTCCAGGAGCAGCGAGCGGACCGCGTCGGCGATCTCCTGGCGGCCGCCGTAGCCGACGGCGACGTTGACGAGTATCCCTCGCCCGTTGCCTCCGGTACGGGAGGGGCCCCCAGCATCGTGGGTGGCCTGCTCGGCCTCCTTGAGCACGGTCTGCGTCCGGGCGGGCAGGATGTCGAGGTTGCCGACGTGGTGGACGCGCCAGCGGCCGTCCGCGGCGAGGCCCCGCACCGTGTTCTCGATGATGTTGAGCAGCGGACGGAGCTCGACCTCGGGGCGGTCCAGGTTGTCCGTGGAGAGCATCCACAGGGTGACGACCTCGACGTCCGTCTCGGTGCACCAGCCCAGCATCTCGGAGATCTTGTCGGCCCCGGCCTGGTGGCCCTGCTCCGTCGTCCCTCCGGACGCCTTCGCCCAGCGGCGGTTGCCGTCCAGGATGACGCCGATGTGCTTGGGCGCCGCATCATGGTCGAGGCGGCCTTCCACCCGGCGTGCGTAAAGCCTGTACACCAGGTCGCGCAGCTTCACGATCTTCCAGCCCCTCCGTGCAATGCCCCCGTGCGAATTGCGGTCCCCCGAGTGCGCCACATTACTGCGCGGTGGGATGGGGTACCCAACTCGGTGCGTCACAACTCCGTGATAGGGAGGACAACGTGACTGATACCAATCCCTATCGGGCAGAGCCCTCACGCTACGACTCCATGGAGTACCGGCGCACCGGCCACAGTGGCCTCAAGCTCCCCGCCGTCTCCCTCGGCCTCTGGCACAACTTCGGCGACGACAGAACGCTGGAGTCCCAGCGGGCGATCCTCCGCCGGGCCTTCGACCTCGGCATCACCCACTTCGACCTGGCGAACAACTACGGTCCGCCCCCCGGCTCGGCCGAGCTGAACTTCGGCAAGATCTTCGCGCAGGACTTCGCGTCCCACCGCGACGAGCTGATCCTCTCGACCAAGGCCGGCTACCTGATGCACCCGGGCCCCTACGGCGAGTGGGGCAGCCGCAAGTACCTGCTCAGCTCACTCGACGCCTCGCTGGCGCGGATGGGTGTGGACTACGTCGACATCTTCTACTCGCACCGCTTCGACCCGGAGACCCCGCTGGAGGAGACCATGGGCGCCCTCGCGTCCGCGGTCCAGCAGGGCAAGGCCCTCTACGTGGGCGTCTCCTCCTACACGGCGGAGCAGACGGCCGAGGCCGTGCGGATCCTGCGCGGGATGGGCGTGCGCCCGCTCATCCACCAGCCCTCGTACTCCATGATCAACCGCTGGACGGAGGAGGACGGGCTGCTGGACACCCTGGAGGACGCCGGCATGGGGTGCATCTCCTTCGCGCCGCTCGCGCAGGGCATGCTCACCGGCAAGTACCTGAAGGGGATCCCGGCGGACTCGCGCGCCGCCCAGGGCAAGTCCCTGAACCCGGATCTACTCTCGGAGGAGGTGCTCCGCCGGCTCACCGGGCTGAACGAGATCGCGGCCCGCCGCGGACAGTCCCTCGCCCAGCTGGCGCTCAAGTGGGTGCTCCGGGACGACCGGATGACATCGGCGCTGATCGGCGCTTCGAGCGTGCCGCAACTGGAGGAGAACGTGGCCGCGCTGGCGTCCGCGCCGCTCTCCGAGGCCGAGTTGAAGGAGATCGACTCGCTGGCCGTCTCCACCCCCGGCACCAACATCTGGGCCCAACGCGGCTGAGCTGCGCATTTATCGCCCAGCACGGTCGAGAAGCCGGAAAACAAAAAACGGGCCGGTCCGTGGGGGGGATACGGACCGGCCCGAGGGGGGGGTTCCACCATAACCCTTCGTAAAGCATGCTGCGTGCATTGGCGCAGGATGATTACGCTCCGAAACCGCCCAGCAGCACTCCGGTGAGTGCTCCGGCGGCCATGAAGGGGCCGAACGCATAGCCCTGATGGCGCATTTCGGGGCCGCGCAGCACCAGGTGGAGCCCATAGAGGGCCCCGTAGAGGAGGCCGAGGAGGGCCCCGGCGGACCATACCCCCCACCCGTACCACCCAAGAGCGACCCCCAGCGAGAGCGCCAGCTTGACGTCGCCGAAACCCATGCCCGCCGGGTTGATCAGATGGAGCAGCAGGTACGCCGCTCCGAGCGCGCCGCCGCCCAGCAGCGCGAGCCGCCAGGACCCGGCGGAGCCCGGCGCGAGGGCGGCCGCCCCGAGCAGCGCGGCGACAGCAGCAGCGAGCGGCAGGGTCAGTACGTCGGGCAGCCGGTGCACGGTGCGGTCGACGAGGGCGAGCAGCACGAGCAGCGGCGCGAGGCCCACGTAGGCGACCAGCTCGGGGCGCGCCCCGACGGCCGCCGCGAGCAGGGCGCACACCCCTGCGGTGAGCGCGGCCAGGGGCGCGGCCCGCCGCCCGTACGCGTGCGGGGGCGCGGGCCTCGGCTCCGTCCGCGGCCGGCAGCGGGCCGGGCCGAGCCAGCCCCCCAGCCGTCCCGCGAGCCGGTGCCCCTGCGGGCAGTGGCCCTGCCAGGGGTCCCCCGGCTCCACGGAGAGGCGGTAGGCGGGCCGTGGCAGCAGGAGCCCGGCGGCCACGCCGTACCCGGCGGCGAGAACGATCACGAGCGCACCCATCATCCGGCGACCGTAGGACACGCCCTAAGGTGGCCGCCATGGCGCACTGGCATGACGGCCGCGCGGTGCTGCGGGTCGGCGCGGACCCCACGGGTGTCCCGCTCGAGATCGCCGCCTCGTACGGGGCACGGACCCGCGGGCTGCTCGGGCGGGACGGGATCGACGGCGCGATGCTGCTGACCCCCGCGGCGAGCGTGCACACCTTCCGGATGCGGTTCGCGATCGACGTGGCGTACCTGGACCGCGAGCTCGGCGTGCTCGCCGTGGTCACGATGGCACCGGGCCGCCTCGGGCTGCCCCGGCTGCGTTCCCGGCACGTCCTGGAGTCTGCGGCGGGCGCCATGGCCGGCTGGGGGCTGCGGGCCGGAACCCTCCTCAAGGTGGACGTACCCGGGCGTCTCACGCCCAGCTAGGCGAGGCTCCTCGCGGGCAGTAGGTTGGTGCGGTTGAGCTGGGGCGTCAGGGGAGCGGCATGACGGAGAACGCGCGGATCAAGGCGCTGGAGCAGATCATGCCGGCGACGCACGGCGCCGACGAGGACATCGACTGGCCGGCCGTGGAGGCCCTCTGGGGGACCCGGTTCCCGGCCGACTTCGTCGCCTTCATGGGCCGCTTCGGCGCGGGCTCCATCAACGGCGAGGCGAGCATCCTGCTGCCGCTGGCCAAGCCCGGACTCCAGTGGGACCCGGCCGGGATGGCCGAGGAGACCGACAACGCCAGGCAGACCTGGGAGGCGGAGGGCGGCCGCTCGGCCTTCGACGTGGACCCGGAGTCGATCATCGCCTGGGGCGTCACCGGCGGGTCGGACATCCTGTGCTGGCTCACCTCCGACCCCGACCCCGACCAGTGGCCGGTCCTGGTCTGCGGGCGGCACACCGCCGACTCCTTCGCCGTGTACCCGTACGGCATGGCGGAATTCCTCTACCGGCTCTGCTCCGACGAGTTCGACGTGAGCCCCGTCAGCATCACCTTCTGGGACGGCGGCCACCTCAGCTTCGTGCACTGGCGCAAGGCCCAGCGGCGCTGGCAGGAGGGCCGCAACCCGGAGACGGGCGAGCCCGACCCGTACGCCGGCGAGTTCGCCGACTAGGTCGCCTCTTTCGGATCTTGTCGGCCGTGCCCGCGTTGTCCGGTGCCGTGCATCGCAAGGCGGAGGAGCTCCCTTGCACTGGACGTACTCGGGAGCCCCGACAACGCAGCGAGGTGCGGTGCCGGGCAGCGCGGGCCCGACAAGATCCGAAAGAGACGACCTAGTGACCTGAGTCAGAGATTCGGTGGCAGTAGGCGGCGACTTTGTCGAGGATCTCGTCTGCCGTCTTCGTCCAGACGAAGGGCTTGGGCTGGTCGTTCCAGTCGGTCAGCCAGGCCCGGATATCGCGTTCGAGGGCCTGGACGGAGCGGTGGACTCCCCGCTTGAGCTTCTTCTGCGTGAGTTCGGCAAACCACCGCTCGACCAGGTTCAGCCAGGACGCACTGGTCGGCGTGAAGTGCAGGTGGAAGCGAGGGTGCGCCAGCAGCCACTTCTTCACGTCCGGCGTCTTGTGGGTCGCGTAGTTGTCGAGGATCAGATGGACCTGGAGACCGGCCGGGACCTCCTTGTCGAGCTTGGCCAGGAACTTCTTGAACTCGGCGGCCCGGTGGCGGCGGTGGAGCGAGCCGATGACCTTGCCGCTGGCGACTTCGAGGGCAGCGAAGAGGGTGGTGGTGCCGGCGCGGATGTAGTCGTGGCTGCGACGCTCTGGAACACCGGGCATCATCGGCAGGACCGGCTGGGACCGGTCCAGGGCCTGGATCTGCGACTTCTCGTCCACGCAGAGGACCAGAGCCTTCTCCGGCGGGTCGAGATAGAGGCCGACGACGTCACGGACCTTGTCGATGAACAGCGGATCCGTCGACAGCTTGAACGTCTGTGTCCGGTGCGGTGCCAGTGCGAACGCCCGCCAGATCCTGGAGACCGTCGACTGCGACATGCCCGTGGCCGCGGCCATCGACCTGGTCGACCAGTGCGTCGCGTTCTTCGGCGTCTCTTCCAGGGTTTTGACGATCACCCGCTCGACATCCGCATCGGTGATCTTCCGCGGGACACCCGGCCGCGGCTCGTCGCCCAGCCCGTCCAGGCCGTGCTCGAGGAAGCGCCGCCGCCAGGTGCGGACCGTGTCCGGAGCGATCCGCAGCCGCCGCGACACTTCCATGACCGAGTGCCCCTCCGCGCACTCCAACACGATCCGCGACCGCTGAGCCAACGCCTGGGCCGTCGTGCGACGACGTAACCAGCCCTCCAGCACAGCACGCTGGGCGTCAGTGACCGACAACGGCGGAATCTTCGGACCCGGACGACTCATACCGAACTAACGACAAACCTCAGACTCAGGTCACTAGGCCGGCGCGTCTCACCGGCCGGCTCACAGGCGCGCCCGCACTCGCGCCCGCGCGCACCCTCACACTCACACTCACACCCGAACAGCCCGCTCCGGCACCGGAAGCGGGCTGTTCGGCATGTCTACGCGCGTCCACTATTTGGATCACATATCGGAAAATACAATTCCGAAAAGCCCCGCTTGGAGCATTGACCACAAGTGCGGCCCCAATGCAATCAATCACCCCTCCCTCAGGAGAGAATTCCGGCCAACGGGCCATCGAGGGACACCACCGCCCGGAGCAACTCATAAGTAATAACGGGATCCAAAAGAAAATCAGGGGAATACACCCGTGCGACGAAGAATTTTCGGCACGACCGCCACCACGGCCGTGCTCGGTCTGCTGATACCTCTGGCCGGATGTGGTGGCTCCGGCGACAGCGCAGGTGGCAGCGGTACGGTGCACCTGGTCGCCGCCGAATACGGCGACAGCCCGGCCACCAGCTCCAAGCCCTACTGGGACAAGATGGCGACCGATTTCGCCAAGGAGAACCCCGGAATCAAGCTCGACGTCAAGCTCCTGCCGTGGGCCGACATCGACCGCGAGGTCTCCCGTATGGTCAAGGCCGGCAAGGCCCCGGATGTAGCTCTCATGGGCTCGTACTCGGACTTCGCCGCGCAGGGAAAGCTCTATCCGGCGGACGAACTCCTCTCGGTCACCGCCGAGGCGAATTTCCTCCAGCCGCTCGCCGACGCGGGCTCCGTCGACAACACCCTCTACGGCCTGCCCTTCGTGGCGAGCAGCCGCCTCCTCTTCTACAACGAGGCGCTCTTCGCCAAGGCAGGCATCAAGGAGGCGCCCAAGACCTGGTCCGACCTCGAGACCGCCGCCAAGGCGCTCAAGAGCAAGGGCGTGAAGTTCCCGTACGCCCTGCCGCTCGGCCCGGAGGAGGCCCACGCCGAGGCGCTGATCTGGGAGCTGAGCAACGGCGGCGGCTACGCCGACAGCGCCGGCAACTACAGCCTGGCCTCCGACCAGAACGTGGACACCTGGGGCTGGGTCAAGGAGCACCTGGTCACGACCGGGCTCACCGGTCCGACCTCGCCGTCCCAGCTGAACCGCGCCGACGCCTTCGCCGCCTTCCTGCGCGGTGAGGTCGGCATGGTCAACGGCTACCCCTCGCTCGCCCACGAGGCCCGCGCCAAGGGCATCGGCGTCGCCACCACATCCATGCCCGTCTCGGACAACCTCGGCACCGGGGAGATCCCGCCCACCGTCGGTGTGGCCGACTGGATGATGGCCTTCAACCAGAACGGCAAGCGCACCGAGATCGGCAAGTTCCTGGACTTCATCTACCAGGACAAGAACCTGTCGGACTTCGCCGACCGCTACCACCTGCTGCCGTCGACGGTCACCGCCTCGCGCACGCCGGCCGGGGGCGGACTGGACAAGAACGACACGCAGTTCCTGGTCGCGCTGCGCGGCGCCCAGCTCTACCCGGTCAACGACCCGTCCTGGCTGTCGGTCAGCGACACCATCAAGCGCAACATCGGGCGCGCCGTGGAACCGGCCGGCGACCCGAGGCGCGTCCTGGAGGACATCGCCGCCCAGGCCACCCAGGCCTCGAAGAAGCACTGAGAAGTTCCTCGACACGGGACCTTCGACCCGTGCCGCACCCCATCCCGTGCGGCACCATGGCCACTACGGCACTTGATCCAAGGCCGCGGCCCAGTCGCCCGACGAGCACCCACAAGGTGCACGGGGCGGCCGGCGCCCACCCCGGGACCTCGTCCGGAGCCCTCTGCGCCCCCGGGCCCCGGCTCCGTCCTCAACCTCAGCGCTGCTGACCGTGGTTCGGGTCGAACGCCGTCCGGTACTGCTCGCAGCTGGAGTTCCAGCGCAGTGTGCCCCCGAGCGTTCCGTAGCCCGAGCGCGTGACCGACCACTCCACCGTGTACTCGCCGGTGTCGCACGCGATCCGCTTCCCGCCCGCGATCTTCTCTCGCCCGGTCGCCGGCTTCCCGGTCAGCTCCCTGCGCACCTCCCCGACCTTCTTCCGGTCCGCGCTGCGCAGGACGGCGTGCACGACGATCGGGTGCGCGCCCTCCTTGACCGTCACCGCCTTCTTCACCACCGTCGAGTCCGAGACCGACCAGGCGAACTCGTACGAGGGCAGCCACGCCAGCGTCCTGGGGTCGGCGGCCCGGCGCTCGTAGTCCGGCGCGGCCGCCGGGCCGGGGCGCTTGACCGTCTTGTACTGGATCCCCGGGTGGAAGCGGAGCTGCCCCTCCACCTTGTGCATCTCGTCCTTGGTCCACATCGACTTCATGGTCTTCTCACCGCCCGCCGGGTCCTGGAGGTACACCGCCGGCTCCGCGGCGGCGGCCTGGCCCAGGAGGGGCGCGAGGGCCGCCGAGGCGGTGGCGAGGGCGAGAGCGGCGATGCGGGTGCGCTTCATGACCGGCCCAACGGGACCCTCCGGCGGGCCGGAACGAAACCGGGCGCGCTTTCACCCGTACGGGAGCGCCCGCCGGGACAGGCCGCTCAGGCCTGACCGGTCTCGAAGCGGCTGATCCGGCCGCCGCCGGGAGCGATGACGAAGCGCCAGGTGGTGCGCATCTCGCCCCAGGTGTCGTTGCGGTAGCTGACGAGCAGGGTGCGGCCGCCGTCGGACTCGGACTGGACGTCCATGTGGCCGCCGGAGTCGAAGATCTCGCGGTCGATCCACTCGTGCAGGTCGCGGTCGGAGCCGTCGTCGGACATGGTCGCGTCGGCGGTCAGGACCGCGAGGAAGGCGTCCTTGTCGTGCGCGTTGACGGCGGCGACGAGGGCGCCGACCACCGGGTCGGACAGTCTGGCGGGGGCGATGGCCACAGGAGCCTCCTGGTCGGGCGTACGTTCGTCCGTGCCCGACCAGGGAACAACGCGGGCGGCTCCGCGTCGTCGACCGTCACCCGTTCGCCGGGCGGGCGGCGTGTCAGGTCGCCCCGGGCCGTTCCGGGTTGGGCCGTTCCAGGTGGTTCCGGGTTGGGTCGTTCCAGGTCGTTCCGCGTCAGGGGGTGTCGGGGGCGGTGCGGACGGGGAAGCCGGTGGGCCGGCCCTGCTCCTTCAGCCAGGTGAGCACCTGGTCGAGGGCGTCGACCGTCTGGGCGCGGTTGCCGCCGCCGTCGTGGAAGAGCACGGTCGGGCCGTTGCCGATCTCGCGCTTCACGGCGTCGACGATGGCCGCCGTACCCGGCTTGCCGAAGTCCTTGGTGTCGACGTTCCAGCCGAGCGGCCGCATGCCGTGCGCGGCGGCGATGCGCCGGCTGTCGGGGGTGAACGCGCCGCCGGGGGCCCGGTAGTACTCGACCTTCGCGCCGCTGCCCGCGGCTTCCTCGATCAGCTTCTTCGCCTCCAGGATCTGCGCTTGCTGGTAGGCGACGGGCTTCTTGTCCATGGCCGTGTCGTGGTCCATGGTGTGGTCGCAGAGCCGGTGTCCGGCCGCGACCACCTTCTTCACGAGGTCGGGGTGGGCCTTGGCCTGCCGTCCGACCATGCAGAAGGTCGCCTTGACGTCGTGCCGCCGCAGGACGTCGAGCACCTTCGGGGTCCAGCGGGGATCGGGGCCGTCGTCGATGGTGATGTTGACGGCGTTGCCGCCGCTCTCGGAGGCATGGGCTATGCCCTCGGGTATCCCCCGAGGCTGTTGCCCGGGCCGGCCGTCGTCGCCAGGACCGGAGTTGTCGGTGGCACCCGGCCGGGCCACGTTCTGCTGGGAGGCGGCCGTTCCGCCCGGTCCGACCAGGGCCGACACGCCCCATACGGTCGCTGCCACGGCGGCGGCCGAGGCCACGACGGCGGCTCCGGCCCGGACGCCCTTCTTGTTCGTGTACGCGAAGAAACCCATGAACGGTCCACTCCCCATCCGCTGTGTGAGCGTTCTGTGGATCAGGACGTTCATCGCCGCCGAGGAGTTCCAGTCAAATAGCCCAAAAATTCCCCGTAATGGGACTCATGGGACCGATGGGACTTTAGTCCTCCATGGAGTTGAATCCCTGCCCACCCGAACGCGGCCGAAACGGGGCAAGCCCGCGCGCCGCCCGTCCCGGGCGTCAAATCGGCATACTCGTAAGGGGGTTGATCAGTCCGGGCGGCGTCCTGCCGATCGGGCCGGGACCAGAAGGGGAGCCATGGATGACGGATCCGACTGGCCGACGGACAAACTGACCGCACTCCGCCTCGGCCGGAGACTGGTGACGGAAGTCCCGGCGTCACGGCCGGACCGGCGGGCATTCGTGGACGTGACCCCCGTCCGGGGCCGGGCCGACGACCGGGCGCGGGACGAGGGCTGGGTGCGCGGCGACGCGGGGCGGAGCTTCCGCCTGCAGCACTGGGAGTACGACCACGAGCGTCTCGACGGCTTCGACCACGACGTCGGCGCGGTCCTCGTCGCGTCCGCGGACGCGACGGGCGAGGCCGGCCTGCTGACCGTGCTCGCGGCATGGCACGTCCGCCCCGGCGCCTTCGTCCACCCCTGGGAGACCGACGACCCCCAGTAGGACCCCGGGACCACGGACATGCCGGAAGGCGGCGCCCCCGGTCGTCCCGGTGGTGCCGCCTTCCGGCTGCTGCTGGTGCTGGCGTTGGCGCCGGGTCAGCGTGCGACCGGCTCCTGCGCGGCCGGGGCCGCCTTGCCCTTGGCGTCCACGGCTTCGGCTTGCGCGGCACCCTCTGCCGCGCCGTCCGTGGCGCCGTCCGCCGGGGCGGCCGGGCCCGCGCCGCGCAGGGGGACCTCCTTGACGAACCAGGCCGCCGCGAAGCCCAGGAGGGCGATGGCCGCGCCGAGCAGGAACGCGGAGTGCGTACCGGCGGCCACCGCGTGCTGGTAGGCGTCGCGTACCGCTTCGGGCAGCTTGGCCAGGCTCGCGGCGTCCAGCTGGGCGGACCCCGCGGCTCCGGCCGCCTCCGGGCCCAGGCGCTCGCCCATGGTGTCCGTGACCCGGGTGGTGAAGAGGGAGCCCATCAGGGCCACACCGAAGGAGCCGCCGAGCGTACGGAAGAGGGTCGCCGAGGAGGAGGCGACGCCCATGTCCTTCATCTCGACGCTGTTCTGCGCGACCAGCATGGTGATCTGCATCAGGAAGCCGAGACCGGCGCCGAGGACGGCCATGTACAGGCCGGAGACGAGGCGGGTGGTGCCGGTGTCCATGGTCGCCAGGAGGAACATCCCGACGACCATGAGCGCGCCGCCGGCGATCGGGAAGATCTTGTACTTGCCGCTGCTGGTGGTGACGCGGCCCGCGATGAGCGAGACGAGCATCATCGAGAGCAGCATGGGCAGGAGCAGCAGACCCGAGTTCGTCGCGGAGGCACCCTGCACCGACTGCTGGAACAGCGGGAGGTAGAGCACGCCGCCGAACATCGCGAAGCCGACGAGGAAGCCGATCACCGACATGAGGGTGAAGTTGCGGCTGCGGAAGATGTGCAGCGGCATGACCGGCTCGGCGGCCTTGGTCTCGGCGTAGAGGAACGCGACGGTCGACAGGACGCCGACGACGATGAGGCCGAGGATCTCGACGGAGCCCCACGCGTACTCGGTGCCGCCCCAGGTCGTCACGAGGACGGTGGAGGTGATGGCGATGGTCAGCAGCGCGGCGCCGAGGTAGTCGATCTTGCCCTGCGACCGCTTCTTGGGCAGGTGCAGCACTGCGGTGACCATGGCCAGTGCGACCGCGCCGAGCGGCAGGTTGATGTAGAAGGACCAGCGCCAGCCCCAGTGGTCGGTGATGGTGCCGCCGACCAGCGGGCCGCCGATCATGGCGAGGGCCATCACGCCGGCCATCATGCCCTGGTACTTGCCGCGCTCACGGGGAGGGATCAGGTCGCCGATGATCGCCATGACGCCGACCATCAGACCGCCGGCGCCGAGGCCCTGGATCGCACGGAAGCCGATCAGCTGACCCATGTCCTGGGCCATGCCGCTGAGCACGGAGCCGATCAGGAAGATGACGATCGAGGTGAGGAAGGAGCCCTTCCGTCCGTACATGTCGCCGAGCTTGCCCCAGATGGGGGTGGAGGCCGCGGTGGCCAGCGTGTACGCGGTGACCACCCACGAGAGGTGCTCCAGACCGCCGAGCTCGCCGACGATCGTGGGCATCGCGGTCCCGATGATCATGTTGTCGAGCATGGCCAGCAGCATCGCGATCATGAGCGCCATGAGGACGACCCGTACGCTGCGCGGCTTCACCTCCTTCGAGGTCCCCGCAGGCTTGACTGTGTCCACCATGTCCACTCCCCTGGCCCTACTTCTCGCTTCTCGCACTTCGCCCCGCACCGACACTTACTTGCCGCCCGGCTAGTTCATTACAATGGGGACGGTAGACCCGCAACTAGCCGGGCGTCAAGTAAGTAATTGGGGAGAGCCATGTCCAGCAGCAGTCCGCAGCGACGCCGTGGCGACACGCGTCAGCGCATCCAGGACGTCGCACTGGAGCTCTTCGCCGAGCAGGGGTACGAGAAGACGTCGCTGCGCGAGATCGCGGAGCGGCTGGAGGTCACGAAGGCGGCGCTGTACTACCACTTCAAGACTAAGGAAGACATCATCATCAGCATCTTCGAGGACCTGACGAGGCCCATCGACGAGCTGATCACGTGGGCGGAGGGGCAGCCGCGCACCCTGGAGACCAAGCGCGAGGTGCTGCGCCGCTACAGCGAGGCGATGGCGGCGGGCGCGGTGCTGTACCGGTTCATGCAGGAAAACCAGGCAACGACGCGCGAGCTCAGCATCGGCGAGACGGTCAAGAAGCGGCTCTTCACCCTGGTGGAACTGCTCCGCACCCAGGACGGCCCGCTCACGGACCAGGTCCGCTGCGTCAGCGCGCTGTTCACCCTGCACGCCGGAATGATGTTCCTCCAGCACGTCGAGGGCGACCCGGAGGAGACCCGCCTGGCGGCCCTGGAGGTCGCGACGGACCTCATCACCCAGGCCCACCACCAGGCGTAGGACCCCGCAGGCCGATCCCACGGAGGCAGGTACCCCTACTCATGTCCTGCCGCCGGATCCCCCGTACGGTTCAGGGGTCCGGTGACGTGTGATGCGGGAGGGAAACATGGGGCTCAGCCCCTAGTGGGAGAAGCTGTTCGAGGCTTCTCCCCGGATGAACTTGGCGTCGGCGAACACACCCTCGGGCGGCGGTGGGGGGGGGTGGCGGGGGCAGCGCGGACCTCGACGTGAGCCAGGTCCGTGGACCAGCGCCTGCGGTGTCTCCGCCGAACTCACCGTCACCACCAACACGGCCCTGACCCGGCTGGACAGCGCGCACGAAGGCGTCGTCCCCACCCTCGAAGGCTTCATGCTGCCCGCGATCCTCGGAGAGGTCCGCACGTCCTGGAAGGGTCGCCTCGAGGACGTCCGGGCCGAGTGCACGCGGCTGGAGGGCTCGTTGAAGACCGCGGGCAAGGAGTTCGGCGAGGTCGACCACCGGGTGAAGGGCGGGTTCGACGCCCTCCGCCCCGACGGTGCGGACGGCAAGCACCACGCGGACAGCGCCGGTAGCGCCCGATGATGACCTGGCAGCACCTGAAGGACCTCAAGCGGACCGAGTACGAGGAGGCGGCGGACGGCTGGGGCGAAGTCAGCAGCCGTGCCTGCGCGGCCAAGGAACGCGTCGAGAACGAGATGCTCGCGAAGCTGCGCGACACCCAGACTGCGCAGACCGCCGACGCGGCCCTCGGTGACCTCAGCCGGCTGGCCCGCAACTTCCAGTACATCCACGCCGAGTGCGGGCTCGTCCGTACGGCCCTCAACGGCTTCGCCGCCGAAGTGGCCACCCCGCAGAGCCTTCTCAATGCGGCGCTGGAGGACGCCGAGGGCTACGGCTTCACCGTCCACCAGGACGGCTCGGTCTCCTATCCGGCCGGCACCCCGTCCAGCCCGTACCTCAAGCCCACCGAGGCGGGCACGGCCGGTTCTACGCCCACGGGCCCGCTGCTCCCGGGGGCGAGCAACCCACTGTCCCCCGCGCCGAACGGGGGACTGGTCATCAACCCGAACAAGGCCAAGGCCGAGGGCATAGCGCAGCGCATAGCCTCCGCGTGCCGCACGGCGGCGGAGATCGACTCCCGCTACCGCACGACCCTCTCCGAGCTCAAGGTGGAGCGCGGCCTGCGCGTCGACGACAAGGTCTGGGCCGATGCGGCGAAGGACCTCCAGCACACGCGCGACGCCGCCGGCAAGTACCTCAAGGACTCGGACATCCCGCACGGCAAGTCCCCTGCGGAGAACTCCGCTTGGTGGAACGGCCTCAACCAGGAGCAGCGGGACGAGTACGTCTCCCTCTACCCCGCGAGCGTCGGCGCCCTGGACGGCATCCCGTCGGAGGTCCGCGACACGGCGAACCGCGTCGTCCTCGCCGAGAACCACGGCACGCGCCAGGTGGAACTGGACGCCTGGCGCGGCAAGGAGCCTCCCCGGTACGAGAAGTACATCAGCCCGATCACCGGCCGTGAGGTCAAGGGCGCGCAGATCGAGTCGAAGGCGTGGAAGGAGTGGGACGAGAAGCGCAAGGAGATGCAAGGCCGTCTGGACGGGATGCAGCACGTCCAGGACCGGCTCACCGCATCCGAGGCCGGCAACCGGCCCGAGGGCTACCTCCTGGGCTTCGCCGACACCAAGGGCGGCCAGGCCATCGTGTCGATCGGCAACCCGGACACGGCGGACAACGTGGTGACGTACGTGCCGGGAACGTACTCGACACTGAACGGGATAGACGGGGACCTCACGCGAGCCGAAGACCTCCAGAAGAAGGCGCGTGACGCAGATCCCGGACGGCAGACCGCATCGATTCTCTGGCTCGGCTACGAGGCACCTCAGAGCATCGTGCCCGAGGCCGCCAGCGACAGCTGGGCCAACGCCGCTAAGGACCCACTGAATCGGTTCCTCACGGGGGTCGACACCGCCCACACCGACGGCCCGGTGAATTCCACCGTCCTGGGCCACAGCTACGGGACGTTGGTCGCGGGCAAGGCCCTGGCCGAGAACCCCGACCTGCCCGTGGACAACGTCATCTTCGTCGGGAGCCCGGGGGTGGGCGTGGAGCACGCGAAGGACCTGGGAGTCCCGCCGGACAAGGTGTGGGCGGCCACGGCCGACCACGACCTCATCAACTGGGCCCCGTCACCCGACGCGGTCGCCGGCGGGTGGTTCGGGCCCCTCTACCCGTCCGGACTCATCGAGCTTTCCGACGATCACTCCATCCTGTACGGGACGGACCCGTCCACGGATGAATTCGGCGGCCGGACCTTCGGCGTGGCCCCTGGCAAATCGGTCGGCGAGGGTGGGGAGCTCATGCCCGCACACTCGCAGTACTGGCAAGGCGAGTCTCTCGGAAACATGGCGAACATAGTGACAGGGAAGGCGAAATGAATCGCCACAGAAGGATGGCAACCATACTGACCGGGCTCACGTTCGCCCTTACGGCATGCGCAGGACCGGGAGAGCAGAAGAAAGAGATCATGGACGATCAGCAGGTCATCGCCCGCGCCGAGCAGATCGTCCAGCAGACGCTGGGCGTCATGTCGCCGAAGCCCACCCCGAAGCGGGACAGCCGGTACGGGGCCGGTGCGTGTCTCGCCGACTACGGCAAGAGCGATCGCCGGCAAGTCCACATCAGCTACCGGCTCGAAGGCGTTCCCGGCTCCGCCGGGCGACAGCTGGTCCGCCAGGCCCGCGATGCGTGGGTCGGGCTGGGCTACGAGTTCCAGAGCGCCACGTCCGACCGCGACTGGGCGGATCCGAGTACAGGCGTCCACATGAGCACGGTTCCCGACGACTACTGGATGACCATCCAG
Organism: Streptomyces sp. NBC_00029; assembly: GCF_045160505.1. Classification (NCBI taxonomy): domain Bacteria; kingdom Bacillati; phylum Actinomycetota; class Actinomycetes; order Kitasatosporales; family Streptomycetaceae; genus Streptomyces; species Streptomyces sp. NBC_00029. Next base: position 5,692,266 of record NZ_CP108292.1, on the reverse strand, counting down.
AACAGCGTCACGGACCCGGCCACCGGCGACGGCACCGCCGTCCTCACCATCACCTCCCCCTGCTACATCCCGAAGTCAGGGGCGCCGACCTCCCCCACCCCGCAGTCGCAGTCGCAGTCGCAGTCGCAGTTTGCCGACGAAGTCTCGAAGCAGGCGGTGCTCGCGCACTCCAGCCGTATCTACGACGCCCTGCGCGTCCGGCACGACGCGGCGGGCGGCGAGGACCTGCGTACGGTGGAAAACGAGGGCGCGACCTACGTCCACCACACCTGGTCGACCGAACCCCTGGCCGAAGAGCGGGCGGCCCGGGCGCTGGCACGGGCACAGGAGTACTTCGAGGGCTCCGGTTGGCGGGTCCGCAGCGTCGCGGGCCGCCTCGTCGCCCTCGAGCCCACGGACGAAGTAGCGGCCCAGCTGGCACGGGCGGACCACGGCGGCCTGACCGTCGGCGTCACCGGCCCGGCCACCCTCGTCCTGTACGACCCCGCCTCGGCTTGAACCCGCGCAGAGGACCGGCGCGGGGACACTACGGCCGTCTCGCGCGCCGAGGAGACGGTCCAGCAGACACCGGGCGCCATCCCGTACCGCTTCCCGCAGGAGCAGGGGCACAGCACGCCCCTCTAAGCTGCGGACATGAGTGACCTGTACGCCGTGGACCTGGCCCTGAACCTTCGCGACTCCGTGCCGCATACCGTCCTCGCCGATCTGCGGTGGCACCTCGGTGAAGAGGAGCGAGCAGTGGACGAGGAACTCGACATGTATCCCCTGCTCGCATCGCGCGGCCCGGCAGTCCGCATCGGCGGCGTACGGGTGGCGGAACTCGCCCGGACTGCGGGCGGGTGGGCCCTGACCGTACGGTATGAGATCCACGCCGAGGTCTTGCCCGACTTCGATTCGCTGGTGGAACGTCTCGTCCGGCACTCCGACACCGAGGGCCACATCGGCCAGATCCGTTTCCACGAGGAATATGTCCCCGAGTTGCTGATCAATAGGTCGGGGACACTCACTCGGTTGCCGCTCACCCCGAAGGCAACGCCGCAATAGCAGCGTCAGTCGTTGACCGGGGGTACGACGCCAAGAACGCTTTCCGGCCGCGATCTCAGCCTGGCTGTGCGGCAGTTGCTCTGTCCTGGAGCATGGCCCGGCGAACCACACGAGGTCCGCTACAGCCATCGCTTGGCGTCAGCCATGGCCGTCCAGATGAGGGTGGCCGCCTCCATCTCGTCCAGCCACACCATCCCGAGCTCCGCGGCCGTCACCTTCTCCGGAGACACGGGCAGCAGCGCGCCGGTGGGCTCCCAGCGCAGACTGTCCCGGCCGAACCCCTCTGAGTACGGCACGCCGCGCACCACCCGCCGTCGCAGCAGGGGGCCCTGCCGGTCGGCCGCGGTGTAGTAGGTGATGCGGCCCTCGGCGTCCACGGCGTCGAGCAGGTCAGGGTCGAGGGAGCTCAGCGGGGGACCGGCGACGCGGCCCGCCAGAGTTCCGGGGGGCACCTGCACACCGGTCAGGTCGAGGAAACCGGCGTTGTCCTGGCGGAACGCGCCGCCCCGCTCGTAGAAGAGCAGCAGCGGCTCGTAGAGGTCGGGCAGGTCCGGAAGGGCGTCCGGGTGCCGGGCCCGGAACTCTGCCAGCCGCACCGCACCCGTGCCCGTCCGCTTGACGGCGTTGGTGACGATGATCCGGCCCAGGTACTCCTGGAGTTGCGCAGCGACTTCCGGGGAAAGCGAGAATTCGGGATCCGCGTACTCGACGACGTCGAAGAACGGCCACACGGTCTCGGCCGAGTAGGCCTGCGCCCACATGCCGGCCCGCCGCAGATATTCGCGCATCAGCAGGCGACGAGACATGACGTGCGCGAGCACGTCGTCCCAGTCTCCATCCCAGTCTCCGTCCCACTCCACCGCCCGAAGGCGCTCCAGCACGAGGGAAGCCGCCCGGTCGCCCACTTCACGATCCCCTTCGGTCGCAGCTCCTGGAGGCGGGCCGCCGCTGCTTCGTCGATGTACGCAAGACCGGGTGCAGTTCGACATCCTCAGGGATGCCGACTGGCCCGGTCGGGGCCGCGGACCTGCTGTTCCAGTTCACCACCCCGCTGCAGCGCGCCGGTCTCGTGAGCCGGACGTTCCCAGCCGACTGGTCCGTTCGGTCCGTCGGGGCCCGTCAGCCCGCTGTCTCCTGGTACGTAGCCATGGCCGCCACTGCCCGCGGTGGTGTCATTCTGGCCGCCGCCTGCGGAGGGGCCGTCGCCATGGCCGCCTCCCGTGGACGGGGTGCCCTGGGGACCTTCGCGCCGGCTTCGTCTCCGGGGACTTCTCGGCCTTGGATCACCACGGTGATGTGGGCACCGCGCTGTACGCCGTCGGTGTCGCTGCGGCTGCCCATACTGGCCGGCACGCACTCCGGGACCTTGGCCCTGGGCAGGACTCGACCGGCGCCGAATGACCCGTCAGCGCAGCAGATCAGCGACGGGAACCTCCACAGAAGCGAAGCTTCCAGGATTAAGTTTCAGGTACGCATCGGTCGGCAGCGCGGCGACGGCCGATATTTGGCGTTTCCCTTGAATTCATCAGTAACGAGCCGAGTCCGGCGACAATGATTCACTCATGTCACTCGTTTCTCAATCCGCGAACGAAGTCCCTCTGCTCACCCACGTAGGCAAGTCGGTTGTGTTCGGCGTCCGACACGGCATCGAAGATTCCGACAGCGATCGGCCGACCAGCGAGCGGCCAACGGTAAGCCTTCCTTCCGCCTCCCATTTCCAAGGCCATCCTACTGGGATACACCTCCCGGCAGGCACCCTCGACCGCGGGCTTCAGCCCTTCCCGCTCAAGATCTGATCGGACATTCGCCAGAGCCTCGAAGAGGTTCCATGACGTTCGCTCTTCCACCTCATCAAGGTAGGAGATTCGGACCGTGTATTCGGATTCCCAAAACTCCGCGACAAGCCTTCCTCGCGCGCATCCGGCTACGGAGACGAGAACGATCTCCGAATCATGTAGCACTTCCGCCTCATAGGACACGTTCACTCTCGGGGGCAATAGTTCGGATTGGGGATCAAATCACCGAGTCATCGGTCGCACAGTTGCACGGATGGGCTCCCTTCGGCGTGCAGCCCACCACCGCGACGATCCTGGCATGAGCGGCCGTCTCCACGTCCTGGAGCTGCGCCCACGCCTCGGCAATCTCGTCACGGCGTTCGAGGTTCTCGTCGATCGGACCGCCGTGGACGTCCGAGCCGCCGTCGACACCATTGCCCGCCCGACGGGATCGCCCTCACACCTTCTCATCGAGTATCGGCAGACGAAGTCACTGCGCCCCGTGCACCCACGGTGGCGTCAGTGGGCGGCGACGCCAATACCAAGGCAAGGACGAGAAGTCGTGCACGTCCGGCCGGAGGGCTTCCGAGAGGGCTTCGCCATCGTCGTCAACGGTGAGATCTCGGAATCGTGCATCCAGCTCGACCAGGAGAGCATCCACGCGCGTTTGCTCATCAGCAGCAAGCCCCGTCACGGCAGCGCCCAGCCGGTCACGGTTCTCGAGATCCTCGCGGTACATTTCCGCGCCGTACCAGCGCGAGGGCGGCCAGCCGTCACCCATGCGCGAGATCAAAGCTTCCCACCCCCATACGAGTGTGCGGACCTCACCAGCCGCGCTGTGCGGGTCGACGCCGAGGAACAACGAATCCGCCAGAGGTGTGGCTGCGGGAACATCCCTCACCACCTCGGGGAATCCTTCGACCTTTGCATCGGGGAACTCTGCGAGGGGGACCTCCGTCGCATACACCCTGCAGCCCGGCCCCTCTTCCTCGAGATCCTCCACACGCGCGAACGTCACGCCACCCTGAGGGGACACGACCTTGCGAATCCATGGCAGGCTCCCCCAGGAAATGAGTACAGGCATGCCCAACGCGCGGGCCATCATGGCAGCGAGGTCGTCCTCCGAAGGCTGTGGATCCACCTCCTCAGCTCCGTACACGGACAGCTGGCAGGCGAGGTCTCCGCTGAAGACCTCGTACTCGCACGTGACAGTCGCGTCCCAGTTACGGTCCTCCATCTCGTCTTCCGGAGACACGTCGACCGATGAGAGAGGGACTCCGAACGCCTCGGCGAGCACTCGGGCAACCACCTCCGGGTCGGCTTCTCCTGCTGTCAAAAGGCCGTACATCACGAGTAGTACTCCCGGTAAAGGTCAATCATCCGCTGGACGGACTTTGGATTCTCCGCGAACTTCGGGTTCTTACTAAACATCATTTCGACCTTACTCAAGTCGCCGTCGGCCCTCATGATCGCCTTCAGTGCCGAGTACTCGACCCGGTCGAGTTGGATGAAACCAGCACCACTTTCGGGGAAGATACGCCCGGACGGCTCTACGGCGTAGCTGCGGCCGTTCACCGTGTAGCGCTGGGTGGGCCCGTCGAAGTCGGCCCGGCCGGCAGCAATCTCTGCGATGTCGGCCCTGACCGCCTCCTTCACTTCGGGAAGGATGACCGTGTTCTTCTCATCCACCCTTCCGGCCCGCACACCGCTCAGGTCATGCCGAGCGTTGGGGTAGAGGAGGTTCTTCCCACGAGCATTTCCAATGATCTCGTCCCCGGCCGGCCACGTTTCGACCGGGCGCTTCACTTTGCCTTCGCCCGCGGCGCTCCCGGCCCCGTCGTTCCCGGTGGGAGCCCCCGAGGAGTCACCGCCAGATCCGCCCCCCGAGGTGGTGTCGCCGTGGGCACCATCCATGGACGGGCCGCCCGTGCCGCCGTGGCCGCCCGTGCCACCGTGGCCGTCCGCGTGCCTGCCAACGCCCAGGTCGGTGTCACCCTGGCCGGTGCCGGTCCCGTGGCCCGTACCGCTGGGGCCGTCAGTGTGGCCGGTACCAGCCGGGGGTTCGTGGCTTGCGGAGGGGCCCCTGCCGTGGTCGTACGCATTGCCGCCCGAAGTGTGGTCGCCCGCGTGGCCGCCGGGGGTGGTGTCGGGGCGGCCGGTGGGGGTGTGATCCACCGTGTGGAGCGGGTCGTCGAAGTTGCTGCCGACGCGGGTGATGTCGTCGCCGCGGCCGCCTACGCCAGCCAGGACACGGTCCGGGGCCTCGACCTTGGCGGGGGTGGCGTGCAGGGGGGCGTCCGCGGTCGGCTTCGTGACCGGGGTCTCCTCGACCTTGGCCTGGTCGCCGCGCTGGAAGAGGCTGCCGTCCTTCTTGTACAGGTTGCCGTCACCGTCGACGTACTTGGCCGGGGTGTCGTCGAAGGGCAGCTTGACCGTGCCGGGTGGCAGGGTGGCGGTGCCTTCGGGGAGTTTGATGGTGCCGTCGGGGAGTTTGATCGCCCCGTCCGGCATCGAGGTGCCCTTGGGGAGCTGAATCGCCCCGTCGGGGAGTTTGACAGCACCCTCGGGCAGCGCGAACGCGCCGTCCACGTTGATGGCCGGGGCCTCGACCTTGCCCATGCCCTTCAGGGCGGCCATGATGTCGCCCGCCTTCGAGATGCCCGCGCCTGCGCCCTTGATGATGTACGTCATGGGGTCGACGATGCTGCCGGTCTTGCCCGCCAGTGACAGGGTCTTGGCCACCAGGCTGGCCTTGCCCGCGCCCGCCACGGCACCGCTGCCGCCGCGCGTGGCAATGGCGGTGATCACGTTGAAGGTGGCCGCGCCTGCGGCCCGGCCGGGGTTGGAGCCCCACTGGTCCCACGCCAGGAGCGCCTTGCCCGTCTCCTTCATCGCCGTGCGCGATTCCCTCAGCCAGGACGGCAGTTTGTCGTCCGGGAGGGCCATGAACACCGCGCCCGCGCCCGGGATCATGGCGATCCCAAGGCCGGTGCTGAGCTTGGCCAGGCCCGTCCAGGACTGCTTGAAGGTGTCCCAGCCCTGCAGTCCGACGAGGCCGCCCAGACCCTTGAGGGTGCCCCACACGCCGTCGACGAAGAAGCCCTTGCCGAACTCCCAGACGTGTTCCCAGACCTGCCACCCGGGGATCGACTCCTCCACCGCATCGCCCCACGGCAGGGACTTGGACGCCTTGAGCATCTCGGCGTCATAGCCATACATGCCCGCGCCGTGCGAGCCGTCGTCCTTCTTCAGCGGGGTGCCGTCCACCAGCGCGACGATCTTGGCGTGAGCGGCCGTCTCCACGTCCTGGAACTGCGCCCACACCTCGGCAATCTTGTTGCGGCGTTCGAGGTTCTCGTCGATCAGACCGCCGTCCTCAGCCCACTTGTCTTCCTTGTCGGTCTTCTCGCGGAACGCTTCCGCCTCCGCCTTCAGGTTCTCCAGCTTCTTGATGATCGGCGCGGCATCACGCGAGTAGGTGCCCAGCGCACCCGCGATCGTGCACATGTCAGAACTGAGTTTCAGCCCCAGATCCTGGACCGGCTTCGTCGTCGCGAACAGCTGATCCGCCTCCGGCGCCTGATAGAACGCCTGCAACCCACCGAAACTCGTGTGAACATCCGAGGCCTTCGTCGAAACGGTGGCACCACCCGACGAGATCAGCTTCACCTTCTCGTCCAGCACCGCCAGATCACCCGTGAAAACCGGTATCTCAGCCGGATCGACCGGCGCGCCCCCGCTCACTTCTTCTCCCCCGTCTTCTCACGCAGCAGGTCCAGATTCACCGACCGCGCAGCGTCCTGCGCCTCCTTGGCCTGGTCCAGATCACCCTGCAGGTACTCGTTCGTCGCCAGCACCGCACCACGGATACACGCCTCGATCCGCTCCGCCATCGACTTGAACTCGGGCTTCCGCGCCGTCAGATACTCACCCAGCGCAGCCGCCACCGGCCCCATCGCCTTCTGCGGCGCCAGGAAAGCCGAACCCGGAGCCGGCCCCGCACCCGGAGCCAGCGGGCCCTGCGGAGTCATCCCCGACTGCGAACCCGGAACAGCCGTCCCCGCCGCCTGAGCCGCCTCCGACATCGCCGTCAGCAACGTGTTCAACGCCGTCTCCAGCTCACCGGCATTCCCACCGACCGTCTTCAAGTGGCCCTGCACACCCTGCGGCTTGATATCCCACGACGTCACCGACGACCCACCCCCGTGTTACCCCTACAGTCCTACGACCCGCTGACCTGCCGACCCACCGACCGGCTGAAACGATCCTGCTCAGCCGATGTTGTTGACCGCGGTCCGCGCCCGCTGCAACGTCTGCTGCGCCGTCGCGTCATTCTTCGCCAGCGTCGTGTTCAACAGCTGGATGATGTTCTTGACCTCCTGCGAAGCGTTCTTCCACCGCAGCTCCTTGGCGTGGTAGTCATCCGCCACACCCTCCGCCGTGAAGTCCGACATCGCAGCCGCCACCTGCGCCTCACGCGCCGCGATCACCGTGTCCAGCTGACCGATCACCGCCTTGATACCGCCCTGCACCTCCGTCGAGGCACCCACGTCATACGCACGACGATCCGTCCCACCCGACATCACAACCACACTCCCCGTGAAGAAAACAATCCAGAAGACTCAGAACACGCGCCCGCAGGCCCGCAGACCCGCGGGCCCGCCGGCTCAGCGGCCCCGGAAACGCGCCGCGTCGAAGTTCGCCGCACCCTGCTGCTGACGGGCGTTCTCACCCTGCTCCTGATCACCCGAACCGAACGCCTGCTCCATGCCCGACTGACCACCAAGGATCGCCGCCAGCGAAGCATTCAGCTCCTTCGCAATGGCATCCGCACGCAGCTTGAACGAGTCGAACGCCACCTTGCCCTGCCCCTGGAACTTGCCCTCCAGCGGCTGCGCCGCAGCCACCAGCTGCTTGACCAGCGACCCCAGATCCGTATTCGAATTCCGCGACCCCGACATCAGGTTCGTCAGAACCTGCGTCCCCATGTCGAACTTCATCCCACTCCCCCGCACACTCGATCGATCGTCAGTATTCCAGTTCTAGCAACCTACATCGCGTCTGCAAAGACCAACAACCGCGTTGTTGCGGGACCATGACAAACCACCAGGCGGCGATACGGCGACCTGGGGCCATCCCGCCCACGAGGCGCTGCGGGACCGGTGAGCCGGGGCGGGCGGGCCCGATGGGATGGCATCAGACGAGGCGGCGGTCCCCGGCGGCGATCGGAATGTCGTTGATGCTGGCCTCACGGCGGCGCATCAGGCCGTCGTCGGCGAACTCCCACTGCTCGTTGCCGTGACTGCGCCACCACTGGCCGGTCGCGTCGTGCCACTCGTACTCGAAGCGGACCGAGATGCGGTTGCCGGTGAACGCCCACAGCTCCTTGCGGAGCCGGTAGTCGAGCTCGCGCTCCCACTTCTCGGCGAGGAACGCGCGGATCTCGGCGCGGCCGGTGAGGAAGCGGTCGCGGTTCCGCCAGACCGAGTCCGGCGTGTACGCGAGGGCCACGCGCTCGGGATCGCGGCTGTTCCAGGCGTCCTCGGCGGCCTGGACCTTGGCGCGTGCGGACTCCTCGGTGAAGGGCGGCAGGGGCGGACGTACGGCGGGAGTGTCGGTCATGACGTATCACCTCTCGATCGCGAGAACGGTCGTTCTCACCCGTTCCCCGACCATAGAGAACGAGCGTTCTCCCCGCAAGGGGAATCTGGACTACGCTGCCCTCATGGACGACGAAGAGGCCCGCACCCGGCTCCTGGACACGGCGGAGGAGCTGTTCTACCGGCACGGCATCCAGGCCGTCGGCATGGACCGGATCCGCAGCGAGTCGGGAGTTCCCCTCAAGCGCCTCTACCGGGTCTTCCCGGCCAAGGAGTCTCTGGTCACGGCCTATCTGGAACGCCGCGACCGGCGCTGGACGGCCGACCTCCGCGCAGCGGTGACGGGAGCCCCGGACCCGGTCCTCGCCGTCTTCGACTGGCTGGCGGGATGGTTCTCGGAGCCGGACTTCCGCGGTTGCGCGTTCCTGAACGCGTACGGGGAACTGGGCGCGGACGGTCCGGCCGCCGTGCTGGACGTCGTACGCCGCCACAAGGCGGAGTTGAGGGCCCTGCTGGCCGAACTGGCCGGACCCGGCCGCGAGGAACTCACCGACCAGCTCCTGGTCCTGGTCGAGGGTGCGACGGTGGTGGCGGCCCTGGAGCCGGGCCCGGAGCCGGCACGACGGGCGCGGGCCGTCGCGGAGCGGCTCGCGTCCCCGGACTGCTGACGCCTGCCTGTCGCCCGCTAGCGGGACGCCCGGTCCACCGCCGCACCGATGAGCTCGGCCGCGGCAAGCTCGTCGAGCGGGATCAGCCGCGCGTCCTCCGCGCCCGCTTCAGTCTCCCGGAGCCGGTCCGTCGGCTCCCAGCGCAGGTCCCGGCCGAACACCTCGTCATGGATCTCGCCCCGCACGACGCGGCGCCGCATGACGGGACCTCGGTTTCCGGCGGCGGTGCAGTACGAGATGCGGCCCTCGGCATCCAGAGCGTCGAGCACAGTCCCACCGAGCGTCTCGAACCCAGGAGTGCGGAGTTTGCCCTGCGGGGTGCCCAGCCGGAACGACACCCCGGTCAGGTCGAGGCCGCCCACGTTGTCCCGCAGGAACTCCCCGCCGCGCTCGTAGAAGAGGACCAGCGGTTCGTAGAGATCGGGAAGGTCTGGCAGCGCGGTCGGGTTCTGCGCCCGCATTTCCGCCAGGCGGACGGCGCCGGCACACGTGTCCTGCAGTGCGGAGCCGGGCACACGGCTCAGGAACTCCGCCAGCTCCGCCGTCATTTCGGGGGACATTCGAAATTCCGGGTCCACGCATTCGGTGACGTCGAAGAAGGGCCACGCGCCTTCCACCGAGTACGCCTGCGCCCAGAGGGCGGCCCGCCTCAGATACTCACGCATGAGGATGCGCCTGGACTTGGCGCGGGAGAGCACGTCGTCCCAGTCGCCGACCCAGTCCACCGCACGGAGTCGGTTCAGCATGGTGACGGAGGCCGTCCGGTCGGTCACTCGATCCCCCAAGCCCTTCGGTCCGTCTGCCCCGGGGCAGAGGAGGCGGGCAGGGGCCGACCGTCCGCCGGGCCGTCCGCCGGGCCGTCCGCCGGGCCTTTCGCCGGGCCTTTCGCCGACGCGGCGATACCCGGCAGAGTAGTCATGGCCGTCAGCCGCCCGTGGTGCGGGGGAAGGTGATCTCGACGCGGCGGTTCTTCTTACGGCCCTCCTCGGTGCTGTTGTCGGCGATCGGGTAGTCCTCGCTGTAGCCGCGGACGTCGAAGACGACGTTCGTATCGGTGACGGTCTTGGCCAGCTCGGCCTGCACGGCGTCGGCCCGCTTCTTGGAGAGCTCCTTGCCGTGCTCGTAGCTGCCCTGGTCGTCGGTGAACCCGAAGACCCGGATGCGGGTGGCCTTCTGCTGGTTGATCTCCTGCGCGATGGCCTGGATACGGGCGGCTGCCTGAGCGGTGAAGACCGCGCTGTCCTCGGGGAACAGCACCTCGGACTGGAGCGCCATCATGACGGTCTGATTGGTCTCCTGCCGCCGCTGCTCCCCACCGAGGTCTTCGACGACTTCGGCGATGTCCAGCACCTTGATCGGAGCGAGCGTGCCGCCCTGAGGAATCTTCAAACCGGGGGCATTGGATTCGATGGACACAGGGGCCGAGGCGGATGGTTCGGTGCCGGGAGGGACGGACGGCTTCACGTCGTCGGCGTACGCAGTGCTGGCGCCGACGAAGTGCCCGCCCGCAATAACGAGACCGGCGACGGCTGACGCAGCAGCGCTGCGGTGGCGTTTTGTCATGGGGTCACCCGGAAATCTTGACGACGGCCGTAGCGAAAGTGGGGAGGCTGAACTCCACCTCGGTGGTGTTCGCAGGTGGCGCGGGAAACTGAACGAAGATGGGCACAGACTGGCCTGCTTGAACGCTGGAAATGCCAGTCGTGCACAGGCACCGGCCATCTGTATCCCTCAGCACGTAGTAGCGCTTCTTGCCGGCCTTGTCCACGAGCGTTGCTCCCGCCACTGACTCGCCACTCTGCGTCAGCTCATTGCCCCGCCAGGCTGCAGTGCCGACGAACGCCTCCTTGCCGTTGTTCTTCAGCTGCCCAGCCACGGTCAGGAAGCCACCCGCATCACGTGCTACCGAGTTGATGGCCAGCACCATGCCGTTCGCTCCCTCCACCGTGGCGATGACCTGAGCCGGCACTGAACTCTGGCCTTGGCCCGGAGTTTGGGTCGGGGATCCTGCTCCTTGGGACGGCGGGACGGAGACCTGCTGAGGATTCTTGGCCTTCGCGTCGCCACCTCCACCGCATCCGGCCAACGTGATTGCCAAGACAGCCGCAACCGCAACGGCCGCTCCCCCGCGGACCTTCACCGTGTGCCGAATCCTCATGTGTGCTGCTTCCTTGTCTCGCGGATCACTGTCAGTCGGTCAGTCTCACGTCGAAGAGGGTCCTCGCCAACGTGCGCCACGGAGCAGGCTCCAGCGGGTCGAATTCGACTTCCTTCCCGCCCTTGCACCGGATCTTGATCTGCCCGGACTCTTCCGCACGTACGTCGGCGGGATCGGGCGACTTGGTGGGGGCGGGGAGTGACCCCAGGTGGCAGCGCGGCTCGATCACAGCAGTGGCGTTGGCCGTCCCATGCATTGATGCGGTCCCGGGGATCACGGACTCGCCCACTGTTCCGTTCGTCTGGACCTCGACGGTGAACCTGAGCGCCGACCTCTTACACGTTGCCGTCGCATCGTTCATGGCCGCGAAACCCGGCGCTTCCTCGCAGCCCCTCTCCAGGTACAACCCCTTGCCACCGAGAACCTGCTCCCACTCCTCGGGCTTCAATACGGCGAGGTCCAGGCCTGGGACAAGGTGGTCTCTGGCGCCACGAGCCGCTGCCAGTGCAGCCGCATCTGCGGCTCCCTGAGCATTGCTTCGGGTGACCGAAGCCTGACCGACGACGAAGAACGCGAGCGCGGCGAAGAGCAGGCCCGCGACCACGACGACATAGATGGGGAATGCCTGCCCTCGATCACCCGATCGCTGCCACGTGATCACGTACCGGCTTTGATGTTGGTGATTGCCGTCTTGATCTTGGTAGTGATCTCTTGCCCGATACCCGTACCGACGATCGCGCCGATGATCACGACCACCACCAGGATGATGCCCAGGTATTCGAAGGCGGTCTGGCCGCGGTCGAGCCCCGCGTGGCGCTTGCGGAGTTTCGTCACGGCCGTGTCCACCCAACCGTTCACCCTGATCCGCGCCTCCACGGCGACCTTCAGCAGCGTGTTGTGTGACATGGGGGTTCCCTCCCGGGCCGGTACCGCTGTCGATCTGCGGACGGTACGGCGAGTTACCAGTCGTAACCAAGGGTCCCGGGGCCCAATTACGGGCCCACTGCGCATTCTGTCTACCCATGACCGGCCACCCCTGGACGGGCGGTTCCCAGCCAGCGGGCTATCGCCTCGCTGCGCGTCGCGCTCCGGAGCTTCGCGAAGATCCGGTTGATGTGGTTCTTGACCGTCTTCTCGCTGATGAAGCAGGCGGCCGCGATCTGCTGGTTGCTCATCCCGGACGCGATCAGATCCATGACCTCCACCTCCCGGGAACTCAGTCCGAAGTCAACAGAGTTGTGCACCCGCTCTGAAGACTGTGCCACAACTCGTTGCGGATGCGAAGAGGACCGGACTTCCGCGAGGAGGGCGCTCGCCGCCGTCGGGGTGAAGTGGGGGCGGCCCAGCGGGGCGTCGCGTACCGCCCGGAGCAGGTCGGCCGTCGTGAACTCGCCGTGCACGAGGTAGCCGCCCGCGCCCAGTAGCAGGGCCTCGCAGACGATTTCGGCTTCCTTGCTGTACGTCAGCATCAGCACGGGAGCCATCTGCACCAGGTGCGGAAGCGCCGAGATCCCGTCCACCCCCGGCATCCTGACGTCCAGCAGGATCACGTCCGGAGCGTGCCGGCGCGTCAGGCTCAGTGCCTCGCGGCCGTCCGCCGCCTGCGCCACCACCTCCAGGTCCTCGGCCGCGCACAGGATGGCCGCCAGGCCCGCCCTGATGACCGGGTTGCCGTCGGCGATGAGCACGCTCAGCCGGGCCACGGCTCAGCCACCCCCGAACAGGGCGCCGAAGTCGACGTTCGCACCGTAGACGAAGCCGCAGACCAGCAGGATGAGCGTGCCGGGCAGCATGAACATGGTCACGGCGAACGTCGCCTTGGGGACGGCCCGGGCCGCGCGCCTGCGGGCGTTCTGGGCGTCCGTGCGGCGCATGTCCTCCGCGATCGCGATCAGGGTGTCCACGATCGGGGAGCCGAGCTCCTCGCCCTGCTGCAGGGCCGTCACGAACTGCGCGACCTGTTCGCTGTCGTTGCGTCGCCGCAGCTCGTCGAAGGCCTGGCGGCGGCTGACACCCATGTCCATCTGCTGGAGGGTGATGCGGATCTCGTCCGCCCACGGGCCCTCGTACTTGTCCGCCACCCGGGCCAGCGCCTGCCGGAAGCCCAGCCCCGCGCTCACCACCACGGCAAGGACGTCCAGGAAGTCGGGCAGCGTCCGTTCGATGTGGTCGCGGCGGATCCGGATGGCCGACCACAGGCCGACCTCGATCCAGAACAGGCCGAAGGCGACCATGAGCAGGGCGGCGACCAGCTGGCCGTTGATCAGCATGGCGAAGGCGCCGACTGCGCCCAGGGCTCCGTACACCGCCCGCCGGGCCGCGTACCGGTCGATCGTCAGACCGGCCGGGTTGCCCGCCATGTCGATCTGGCGGCGCTTGCGGGCGACCCTGGCCGGGCCCATCGCGCCCAGCACCATGGGCGCCCAGCGGATGCCCATGCGGTCGACGAGGGAGCCGACCGCCGTCGTGCGCGTGGCCCCCACCTCCAGGGCGAGCGCCAGGTCGGAGGGCAGTTTCACGTCCGCGCGGTAGAGGCGGATGCCGTGGAAGGCTCCGAGGACCGACAGGGCCACGGCGAGTGCGAGAAGAAGTCCGGTCATCGTCCTGTCCGCCCCCTCACACGTCGATCTTCGACAGGCGGCGGATGAGGAGGAAGCCCAGGGCGAAGAGGCCGAGGGCGACGAGGACGGCCGTCTGGCCGAGGAACGCGCCCGTCATCCGGTCCAGCGCGCCCGGCATCATCATGTCGACCAGCAGCAGCGAGCCGAGTCCGATGGACGGTACGAGGTAGGCCGTCACCGTCACCTGAGAGAGCTGCGTGCGGATCTCGCGACGGGTCTCCTTGCGCTGCTCCAGGGTCACCGTCAGGTTCCGCAGGCTGTCCACGATCGCGCCGCCCGCACGGGCCGACAGGACGAGCGTGGAGACCAGGACGACGAGTTCCCGGGACGGCAGGCGGTCCGTGAGCTCGCCCAGCGACTCCTCGATGGAGTGGCCCACGGCGAGGCGGTCCGCGACGCGCGCGAGTTCCTCACCCGCCGGAGCCTCCAGCTCCTCCGCCGCGATACCGATGGCCGTACGCAGGGCCAGCCCGGCCTGGGTGGCATTGGCGAGGATGCGGGCCAGGTCGGGGAGCTGGTTGATGAACCGTTCCGTACGCCGCGTCCGCTGCCAGTTGAGGAATGCGTTCGCCGCCCAGACGCCGATCACGCCCGCCACCGGCCCGAAGAACGGTGCGAGGAGGGATGCCGCGATGAGCCAGACGCCCACGATCGAACCCAGCATGTAGACGAAGAACTCGCCCGGGGTGAGGTCCAGGCCGGTGGTCGCCAGTTTCAGCTCGATGCGGCGGCCGAGTTCCGTCCTGCGCAGCCGCCGGTCGACGGTCCGGAAGCGGCGCCGCCGGCCCAGGGGCTCCGGCAGGCCGGACGCCGAGAGCCGCTCGATCAGCGCGGCGCGCTGGGCGCGGCCGGCCATGTACGCCTGGAGCCCGGCGACGACGAGCACGCAGGCGAGCAGGGTGACGCCGAGGGTGGCGAGGATGAGTGGGTTCACAGGGCGGTCCGGGTGATCCGGGCGGTGAGGGGATCCTCCGGCGCGACGCCGAAGGCCTGCGGGACGGGCTGGTTGTTCATGTAGAGACGTTCCGCGATCCGGCGGGGCAGCGGGTAGTACTCGAAGTAGCCGTGCACGCGCCCGTCGGGCCCCATCGGCCGGGCAGCGAAGCGGCAGACCGTCGTGATCCGGAAGGGCTCGCGGCCGTGCGATTCGAGGACGGAAATCTCGGTGATACGGCGGGAGCCGTCGCCGAAGCGGGTGAGCTGGACGATGACGTTCACGGCGCTGTTGATCTGGTCCTGGAGGGCCTCGAAGGGGATCTCGACCTCCGACATCGAGGCGAGGGTCTGCAGCCGCATCAGGGCGTCCGCGGAGCTGTTGGCGTGGACGGTGGCCAGCGATCCGTCGTGGCCGGTGGACATCGCCTGGAGCATGTCGAGGGTCTCGCCGCCGCGGACCTCGCCGACGATGATGCGGTCGGGGCGCATGCGCAGGGAGTTGCGTACGAGGTCGCGGATGGTGATCTGCCCCTTGCCCTCCACGTTCGGCGGGCGGGACTCGAGACGGATCACGTGGGCCTGCTGGAGCTGGAGTTCCGCCGAGTCCTCGATGGTGATGATGCGTTCGCCCTCCGGGATCAGGCCGGAGAGGGCGTTGAGGAGGGTGGTCTTGCCGGTGCCGGTGGCGCCGGAGACGATCACGTTCATCTTCGCCGTGACCAGTCCCGACAGCAGGAGCAGCATCTGCTCGTCGAGCGACCCGAGGGCGATCATCTCGTGGAGCGTGAAGGCGCGCGGGAAGCGGCGGATGGTGAGGGTGGCGCCGGTCAGCGAGAGCGGCGGGATGATGACGTTGACGCGTTCGCCGCTGGGCAAGCGGGCGTCGACCATCGGATTGGCCTCGTCCACGCGTCGGTTGACGGTGGAGACGATGCGCTCGATGGTCTGCATCAGCTGTTCGTGCGAGGCGAAGCGGAGGGGGAGCTGCTCCACGCGCCCGGCGCGCTCGACGAAGATCTGGTCGGGGCCGTTGACCATGATCTCGGAGATGGAGGCGTCCTCGAGGAGCGGTTCGAGGACGCCGAGCCCGAGGGCCTCGTCGACGACGCGGCGGATCAGCTGTGCGCGCTCGACCGTGGAGAGGACGGGCCCTTCGCGGCTGATGATGTGGCCGAGTACGCGCTCCAGGCGCGCCCGGCGCTCGGCGGGTGCGAGCGCGGACATCTCGGCGAGGTCGATCTCCTCCAGCAGCTTGGCGCGGTAGGAGGAGACCAGCCGGCCGTCCTCGCGGGGGCTGTGACGGTCGTCGGGGGTGTTGACCCGGGAACGCAGGCTCATGGACGGAGGCCCTTCGGGTCGTCGTTGGGCATGACGGCGGTGGCCGACGCCTTGTGCGCGTCGAGTCCGGGCACGATCGAGTTGGCGGTGAGGGTGACGGTGACACGGACCGCGTCGGAGGACGTGGCCCACTCGAATGTGGCGCTCTCCGCCAGTCCGCCGCTGATGGCGGCCCGTCCCGCCGCCTCTCCGCCCTTGCCGTTACGGGCTTCCACGCGCGCGGCGGTACGAGCCGCCGTGCCCGCCTGTTCCTCGGCGTACGCGACCCAGCCCAGCTGGATCCCGCACAGCGCGACGAGCAGCAGGATCGGCACGAAGCCGATGTATTCGATGGCCACTTGGCCTCGGTCGGAGCGCCACTTCCGCTTCCGGTTCATGTCACTCCTTCTCCATCGCCGCGCCGCCCGTGCCCGTGATCGCGCCGAAGTTGAGCCCGGGGTACAGGACGGGGATCCGCAGCGTCACGGTCGCCTTGTAGATGTCGCCCGAAGGGCCGCACTCCACCCCCATGCCCCACACGTCCGCGACGTGCTCCGCCGCCGCCTCCTGGCACGACCGGCCCACCGCCCCCGCCCGCGCCGCCTCGTCCGCCGCGTTTCCCGCCAGCGAGAAGGCGTACCCGATCAGTACGCACTCCCACACCGCCGCCACGAGCAGCAGGATCAGCGGCACCGTGCCCACGAACTCGATCGCCACCTGGCCCCGGTCCCCGCGCCCCGGTCCGCGGGCGGGCATGCGTCAGCCCTCCCGGCCGCGGCGCAGGCGGGCCACCGGGCCCGACGCGCGGACCGCCAGGGAGGCGCCCGGGGTGGCCGCGGTGGTGGGCGGGGCCGGGTCCGGGGTGGACAGGAGGCCCAGTTCGCCCGCCAGGGTCCACAGGGCCTGCTTGACCGTCGAGCGGTTGTCGAGGTCCTGGACGCGGCCCGCGTCCACCACGGCCTGGAGTTCCTTGAAGGCGGCCGGGACCGGGGTGCGGGTGGCGCGGGTCTTGGTGATCTTCTCGATCAGCGCGGGCTGGATCTCCGTGTGCTTGCTCCAGCGGTTGACGACCATCGCCGTGTCCTCCGCCTTGCGAACCTGGAGCCGCTCCCACATCCGGACCATCCGCTTCGCGGCCCGTACCGCGACCACGTCCGGGGTGGTGACCAGGACCGCCACGTCCGCCATCTCGACGGCCGCCGCGTTGGCTCCGGTGACCTGGGTCCCGCAGTCGATGACGACGAGCTCGTAGCGGCTGCGCAGGGCTCCGACGATGTGCCGGGCGGCCCGTTCGTCGACCTCCTCGCCGCGTTCCCCGTCCGCCGGGGCGAGCAGCAGGGCCAGGCCCGAGGCGTCGTCGTAGACGGCGTCCTGGAGGACCCGCGGAGAGATGTCCTGGATGCCGGCGAGGTCGGCCACCGAGCGCCGGAACTGCACGTCCAGGTACGAGCCGACGTCGCCCGCCTGGAGGTCCAGGTCGACCAGCGCGGTGCGCCGGCCCGAGGCCGCCGCGGCCAGCGCGAACTGCACCGCGGCGAAGGTGGTGCCCACGCCGCCCTTGGCTCCGGTGACGGTGACCACCCGGCCGCCCGGTCCCGTGAAGACGTCGGCGGCGGCGCCCCTGCCGAGGTGGCGGCGTACGCCCACGGACCACTGGGCGGCGGCCTGGACGCGGGCGGCGAGTTCCTCGTAGGAGAGGGGGAGGCCGATCAGGCCGCGCGCGCCGGAGTCCATGGCGGCGGAGAACAGCCCGGGGCCGGCGTCCGAGGAGACCAGGACGACGCCCACCGCCGGAAAGCGCAGGGCCACCTCCCGGATGAGCTCCAGGGCGGGCACCGGGCCGATCCGCTCGTGGACGAGGACGACCTCGGGGAGTTCGTCGATGGACTCGGTGGCCAGGCGAGCGAGGGTGTCCAGGAGCGTGGTCGCGTCGGGGACGGGGGCGGCCGGCTCGGCGGCCGGGAGCTGGCTCAGCAGGGTCACGATGGCGCGCGCGGCGTCCGGGTCGCCGACCGCGGGGAGGATTCGGGTGGTCATCCGGGCCTCACCTGTCCCCGTCGAGGGTGTACGTACGGTCGCCCGGGGCGGGCGCCGAATCGGTGCCGGGGGCCACCAGGGCCAGGCGTACGTGCTCCGCGAAGGACTCGGCGTAGGCGACGCGCTGGGTGTCCTTGGTGCTCAGGGCGAAGGTGATCGGGACGGCTTCGGCGGGACCCTTGCGGTCGCTGTCCTTGTCCAGGGCGGTGAGCCTGCCGACGCCGAGCACCCGGGCGTTGGCGACGATGATCACCGAGCGGGAGGGGTCGGTGTCCTTGGCGCCCTTGAAGGTGGCGAGGATGTTGACCTTGGCGCCGGAGGTGATCTTGCCGGCCACACCGGTGGCGGCGTCGATCATGATGGCGATCTCCTGCTCGCCGGGCTGCAGCTGCGGTCGGTCGACGAACATGTCCGCCTGGAGCAGCGAGCCCTTCTTCAGGGTGGTGAGGGCGATCTTGTCCTTGAGCGCGCCGAGGTCGGTGACGGCGGTGCCGGACAGCCACCGCTTGGGGATCCTGACCTCCTCGAACTGCCCGGCCGCCAGCGGGCTGTACGGCGCTATGTCGCCCTTGGCCCGGTAGGCGACGACCTCGGCGCCGACCTTGGAATTGACGTCGCCGATCACCACGAGGACCCCGGCGAAGGCCCCCAGTGCGCACAGGACCGACAGGAGCAGCAGGATGACGCCGCGGCGCTGGCGTGAGTTCATGGGCCTTACCTACCTCGCCGTTCTTCATTCATTCGTGCGTTCGAGTGATCAGGGTCTGGAACGGGCGGTACGCGCGGGCGGCGGCGGTGCGGTGAGCGGCGCCGCGCAGAAGCCGCAGCGGTCTCCGATGAGTTCGAGGCCGCACCAGCGGCACTCCTCCCGGCGGACCGAGGCGACCAGTTGGTAGAGCACGGACAGGTCCGGGATCCCGGCGGCGAACTCGACGAGCTTCGGGGTGCCCCACCATCCGGGGGACGCGCCCGGCAGCGGGTTCTCCATCACGCCCTGCACCTGCCAGGCGGGGGCCAGTTCGGCCGTCACCCAGTCGGAGGCGAGCTGGCCGCGGGCGAAGGTGAGGTGCGTGGCGAACGCGGGGCCGGCCGGCAGCGCCCCGGCGCGGGCACCGTGCGCGCCGTGGCCGCCGTGCGCGCCGTGGCCGCCCTGGGTGCCGCGGCCGCCCTGGGCGCCGCCGCCCGCGCTCAGCTTCGCCAGGTGCGGCTTCGGGTGGGCCATGACGGCGAACTGCGCGCTCGGTGACCAGGACCTGGCGTGCGCCCCCAGTCCGACCGGGACCCGGACGCGGTCGAGCTTGGCGACCGAGCCGAGCAGGGCGCCCGCGTAGATGTAGTGGGACAGCAGCCGGGCCGCGGAGGCGATGATTCCGGGGCTGAAGTCGCAGACGCTCAGCTGGCGCAGCTGACGCGCCAGCAGGGCGGTTCCCAGCGGCGGGAGATCGATGCCGAGGAGCGCGATCCGGTCGGTTTCCAGGATGGCCCGTACGGTGTGCAGCCGCTGGACGGTGGAGCGCGGGAGCCATGGCGGGACGAGGGCCACGAGGTGGCCGTGCCGTTCCAGCAGGGCGCCCGTCTCGGTGAGCGCGGACTCCAGGTCGAGCTGCTCGGGCGGGTGCAGTAAGGCCGCCCCGGGCGTGTGCCGGTCAGGGGCCGGAAGTACCAGATCGGCGCTGGTGACAGCGATGGCGGTCGGCACGCGAATTCCCCCGTTCCCCCACGTTCGCCCCGTGCGCCGCCGGCAGTTCGGCTGCCCGGCACGCGCTCTGCGCGGACTCGATGCGGACTTCCCGCGTCCGCGCCCGCACTGCGCGACCGCATCCGATCGACCCGCTCCCCCTTGCCTCAGCACCATATCCGCGTCACCCCTGGCAGGGCAGGGCCTTGAGGATTCCCGTGCTGCAGGCACGTGTCACAGAGGGCGGAAACCCGGACAACAGGGATCGCATAGCGGGCTATTTCAAGCCACATCGCAAAGACCCTTGACACGAGGATTGGTCTGGACCAACTTGTCAGCCAACGCCTTGAGCGGGACCCGACCCCACTCGGTCCCGCTCTCCCCGCACCCCTCCTCCTCCCCCCACCGGAGCCCACGTGAACCGGATACGCTCCCTCGCCCTCCCCATCGCCGTCACCCTGACCGTCGGCGCCCTCTCCGCCCTGGCCGCCGGCACCGCACAGGCCGCCGACGTGAACGTCGCCCGCAACGGCGGCTTCGAGTCGGGTCTGGCCAACTGGGCCTGCACCGGCGGAACCGGCGCCTCCGTCTCCTCGCCCGTCTTCGCCGGATCCGGCGCCCTGAAGGCCACCCCGGCGGGCCAGGACAACGCCCGCTGCAGTCAGACCGTCACGGTCAAGCCGAACTCCACGTACACGCTGAGCACGCAGGTCCAGGGCAGCTACGTGTACCTCGGCGCGACCGGGACCGGCACCCAGGACGTCTCCACCTGGACCCCCGGGTCGGGCTCGGGCTGGCAGAAGCTCTCCACCACCTTCACCACCGGCCCCTCCACCACCCAGGTCACCGTCTACACGCACGGCTGGTACGGCCAGCCGGCCTACGCCGTGGACGAGTTCAGCGTCTTCGGCCCGGACGGCGGAGGCGGCACCGACCCCGGCCCGTCCGTCCCCGGCGCCCCCGCCGGCACGGCCGTTTCCGGACAGAGCTCGAGCGCCCTCACCCTTTCGTGGAACGCGGTCGGCTCGGCCACCGGCTACTACGTGTATCAGGACGGTGTCCGCGTCCGGACCGTGACCGGCGGCGCCGCCTCCACCCAGGTCACCGGGCTCGCGGCCTCGACCTCGTACTCCTTCCAGGTGAGCGCCTACAACGCGGCGGGCGAGGGCCCACGGTCCGCTCCCGTGACGGGCACCACGACCGGCACGGGCCCGGGTCCGGGCCCCGGCCCGGCCGTCCCCAAGCACGCGCTGACCGGCTACTGGCAGAACTTCAACAACGGCGCGACGGTCCAGAAGCTCTCCGACGTCTCCGCGCAGTACGACATCATCGCCGTCTCCTTCGCCGACGCCACCACCACGCCCGGCGCGATCACCTTCAACCTCGACTCGGCCGGCCTCGGCGGCTACACGGTGGCCCAGTTCAAGGCCGACATCGCCGCGAAGAAGGCGGCCGGCAAGTCGGTCATCCTCTCCATCGGCGGCGAGAAGGGGACCATCACGGTCAACGACACGGCCTCCGCGAACAACCTCGCGAACTCCGCGTACGCCCTGATGCAGGAGTACGGGTTCACCGGGATCGACATCGACCTGGAGAACGGCCTGAACCCCACCTACATGACGCAGGCGCTGCGCTCGCTGTCGTCGAAGGCGGGCTCCTCGCTGGTCATCACCATGGCCCCGCAGACGATCGACATGCAGTCCACGCAGGGCGGCTACTTCAAGACGGCGCTGAACATCAAGGACATCCTCACCGTCGTCAACATGCAGTACTACAACAGCGGCTCGATGAACGGCTGCGACGGCAAGGTCTACTCCCAGGGCTCGGTGGACTTCCTCACCGCGCTCGCCTGCATCCAGCTGGAGGGCGGCCTCGACCCGTCCCAGGTGGGCATCGGCGTCCCCGCCTCCCCGAGCGGCGCGGGCAGCGGCTACGTGTCCCCGACGGTCGTCAACAACGCCCTGGACTGCCTGACCAGGGGTACGAACTGCGGCTCCTTCAAGCCGTCGAAGACCTACCCGGGTCTGCGCGGTGCGATGACCTGGTCGACCAACTGGGACGCCAAGGCGGGTAGTGCTTGGTCGAACTCGGTGGGTCCCAAGGTCCACGGGCTCCCGTAGGCGGTACGTGTGGGGGTGGCCGGAATCGGTTCGGCCGGCACAGCGTGTCCTTGACCGGGACATGCCACGAGAGCACGCTGTGCGCGTCCGCACGGCTACCCCCACACTCCCCACCCAGGAGACTGCATGCGGCTCCATACCCGCCGAAGGGCCGCCGTCACGGCGGCCCTGCTGGCGCTCGCGCTGGGCGCACCCGCCTACGGCATGAGCGCGACGGCTTCCCCTCCGCCCACCCCGTCGACCGCCACCCAGGACGAGGCGATCGTCCAGTACCGGATCCACGGCCCCTCCACCGCGGCCGACCGCACCGCCCTGCTCCGCACCGGCGTCTCGATCGACGAGGTGGACGACCACACCGTCGTGGTCAGCGCCGACACCATGCAGGCCAAGGAGCTCAAGCGGCTCGGCTACCGGCCGACCGCCCTGCCCGGACCCCCGGACCGCTCCCTGCCCGGTATCGCGGCGAGCCCGATGGACTTCCCCTCGGCGGACTCGAGGTACCACAACTACGCCGAGGCGACGGCGGAGATCAATCAGCTCGTCGCCCAGTACCCCTCGATCACGAGCAAGCGGGTGATCGGAAAGTCGTACCAGGGCCGGGACCTCTTCGCCATCAAGATCAGCGACAACGTCGCGACGGACGAGGCCGAGCCCGAGGTGCTCTTCACCGCCCACCAGCACGCGCGCGAGCACCTGACCGTCGAGATGGCGCTGTACCTGCTCAAGGAGTTCGCCTCCAAGTACGGCAGCGACTCCCGGGTCACGAACGCGGTCAACGGCCGCGAGATCTGGATCATCCCGGACCTCAACCCGGACGGCGGCGAGTACGACATCGCCACCGGTTCCTACCGCTCCTGGCGCAAGAACCGCCAGCCGAACGCCGGCTCCTCCTACGTCGGCACCGACGAGAACCGCAACTGGAACTACAAGTGGGGCTGCTGCGGCGGCTCCAGCAGCAGCAAGAGCTCCGAGACCTACCGGGGCGCGGCCGCCGAGTCGGCGCCCGAGGTGAAGGTCGTCTCGGACTTCGTACGCAGCCGGGTGGTCGGCGGCAAGCAGCAGATCAAGGCCGCCATCGACTTCCACACCTACAGCGAGCTCGTCCTGTGGCCCTTCGGCTACACCTACAACGACACCGCCCCGGGCCTGACCGCCGACGACCTCGCCGTCTACAAGAAGATCGGCACCAGCATGGCGGCGAGCAACGGCTACACGCCGGAGCAGTCGAGCGACCTCTACATCACGGACGGCACGATCGACGACTGGCTGTGGGGCAACCAGAAGATCTTCTCCTACACCTTCGAGATGTACCCGGAGAGCGGCGGCGGCGGCTTCTACCCGCCGGACGAGGTCATCGACCGCGAGACCGCGCGCAACAAGGACGCGGTGCTCCAGCTGCTGGAGAACGCGGACTGCATGTACCGCTCGATCGGCAAGGAGGCCCAGTACTGCGCGGCACCGTGACCGTGTGATGCGCGTGCTGCGCGTGAAAGGGGGCGCCCCACCGCCAGGGGGGCGCCCCGCCCGCGTACCCGGCTCAGCCCAGGACGGCGAGGGCGTCGATCTCGATGAGCAGCCCGGCCGGCAGGCCCACGTACACGGTGGTGCGGGCGGCGGGCGCCGCCTTCAGGCCCTGCTCCTCGAAATAGGCGTTGTAGATGCCGTTCATCTCGGCGAAGTGCCCGGTGTCGGTGAGGTAGACGCGGATCATCATCACGTCGTCCCAGCCCGCACCGCCGGCCTCCAGGACGGAGCGGACGTTCTCCAGCGTCTGGAGGGTCTGCTCGCGCAGCGTCGGCCCGGCCGGGGTGGGCGGCTGCCCGTCGACGTGCGGGAGGAAGCCGACCTGGCCGGCGACCTGGAGGATGTTGCCCTTCCGGACGCCGTGCGAGAACTTCGCGGGCGGCGCGGTGTGGGTGTCGGGCGTGAGGGCGGTCTTCTCGGTCACGTGCTCTCCTGTGCTCCTGAATAGTCCCGGCTGATGGCTTCGGCGGTGCGCAGTACCTGCGGCAGCAGTTCGAGGAGCCCCTCGGCGGCGACGACCACCCCGGGCGCCGACACCGACAGCGCGGCGACGACCCGCCCGTCCGGCCCGTGCACGGGCGCCCCGAGGCAGTTGATGGACTCCTCGTGCCCGCCGAGATCGGTGGCCCAGCCCTGCTCCCGTACGAGGTCCAGCTCGCTCAGGAAGGCTGCCGCGTCCGGGGTCGAACGGGCGGTGTAGCGGGGGTAGTCGATCCGGTCGGCGAGAGCCCGGCGCTCGGCCGCGGGCAGGTCGGCGAGGAGCAGCTTGGCGACGGCGGCGACCGTGAGGGGCACGGGTCTGCCGATGCGGGAGTACATGCGGACCGGGTAGCGGCTGTCGACCTTGTCGACGTACACGACCTCGTCGTCCTGGTGGAGGGCGAGGTGAACGGTGTGGCCCGTGGCCCTGTTCAGCTCCACCAGGTGGGGGTGCGCGATCTCCCGTACGTCCAGGTTCTCGATGGCCTCGGCGGCGAGCGCGAAGAGCTGTGCGCCGAGGCGGTAGCGGCCGTCGGCCTGGCGGTAGACGAAGCCGTGTTCGTGCAGGGTGCGCAGGAGGCGCAGGGCGGTGCTCTTGTGCACGCCGAGCTCGTCGGCGACCGCGCCGAGGGTGGCGGGGCCTCGCGCGAGCAGGGGCAGGATGCCGAGTGCCCTTTCGACCGACTGGCTCATCCCGCGTCCTCCCCTACGGTCACGACGACCACCGGCTCCGTCGGCGCACCGGGATCCGCCCGGACCCGTGCCCGATCGCCGGTGAGGCTGGATCTTCCGCACGTTGACCCACCGTCACGCCGGATGTTAGACAGCATGCAGCGACACACGCAACGACCGTTGCACAAAGCGCAACACGGAGGCACCGCATGGCCAGCGACAGCGACCCCGTCAAGGACCTCTCCGACGAGCCGGTCGACCACCGGTTCAAGGGCCTTCCCCCGGACGCCCAGGCGCAGGGCCTCACCGTCGGGCAGCTCGCCGCCGAGCGGCGGGACCTGCACACCGGCGGCTTCACCACCCCCGTCCTGACCCTCGACGCGGACGCGCTGGAGCACAACCTCCGCGCGCTCGGCGCCTACGCCGCCCGCCACGACCTGGCCTTCGCCCCGCACGGCAAGACCTGCATGTCCCCGCAGCTCTTCCGCCGCCAGCTGGACCACGGCGCGTGGGGCATCACCGCCGCCGTCCCCCACCAGGCCCGCGTCTACCGCGCCTTCGGCATCCAGCGGATCTTCCTCGCGAACGAGCTCGTCGATCCCGCCGCGCTGCGCTGGGTCGCCGACGAGCTCGCCGCCGACCCCGGCTTCCGCTTCGTCTGCTACGTCGACTCCGTGCGCGGGGTCGAGCTCATGGACCGCGCCCTGCAGGGCCGGACCCCGGCCGCCCGCATCGACGTCGTCGTCGAGATCGGCGCCGGCGAGGGGGCCCGCACTGGGGCCCGTAGCGACGAGGACTGCCGTGCGGTGGCCGACGCCGTCGCCGCGGCCGGCACCCTGCGCCTTGTCGGCATGGGCGGCTACGAGGCCGAGGTCCCGGGCGCCGATCCCGCCTCCGTCCACGCCTACCTGCGCCGGCTGACCGCGCTGGCCGTCGAGTTCGACAAGGCGGGCCGGTTCGCCGCCGACCTCGAGGAGATCGTCGTCAGCGCCGGCGGTTCCGCGTGGTTCGACGCGGTAGCCGACGTGTTCGCCGAGCTCCCGGAGCTCTCCCGCCCGGTCCTCAAGCTGCTCCGCTCCGGCGCGTACGTCTCCCACGACCACGGCTGGTACACCCGGCTGACCCCCTTCAACCGGCACCCGGAGGAGGGCGGCCTGCGCCCGGCCTTCCGCCTGTGGACCCAGGTCGTCTCCCGGCCCTCACCCACCCAGGCCTTCGTCAACGCGGGCAAGCGCGACATCGCCTACGACCTGGGCCTGCCCGAGGCCGAACTGGTCCGCGACGCCCTCACCGGCGAGGAGCGGCCCGCCACCGGCGTCCGCGTGGTCAAGCTGTCCGACCAGCACGCCTGGCTGGAGACCGACGCGGCCGAGGACGTGACCGTGGGCGACTGGGTGGCCCTCGGCATGTCCCACCCCTGCACGATCTTCGAGAAGTGGCCGCTGATCCCGGTCGTGGAGGCCGACGGCACCGTCACCGACTACGTCCGCACCTTCTTCTAGGCGCCGGCCGGTGGACCTGGTCATCCGGGGGGCCCGCGTCGTCGACGGCACGGGCGGGCCCTCGTACACCGCCGACGTCGGCGTCCACGAGGGCCGGATCGCCGGGATCGGCAGGCTGCCCGCAGGTCGCGAGAACCTCGACGCGCACGGCCTCGCCCTCGCCCCGGGCTTCATCGACATGCACGCCCACAGCGACCTCGCGCTGCTCCGCGACCCGGACCACAGCGCGAAGGCCGCCCAGGGCGTGACCCTCGAGGTCCTCGGCCAGGACGGCCTGTCGTACGCGCCGGTCGACGACCGCACGCTGGGCGAGGTGCGGGCCGCCATCGCCGGCTGGAACGGCCCCGGCGACGACGTCGACTTCGACTGGCGCACGGTCGGGGAGTACCTCGACCGCCTCGACCGCGGCTTCGGCGGTGAGGGCATCGCGGTCAACGCCGCCTACCTGGTCCCCCAGGGCACGGTCCGCGCCCATGTCCTCGGCTGGGACGACCGCCCGGCGACCGGGGCCGAGCTGGACCGGATGCGCCGGCTCGTCGCGGACGGCCTGGCCCAGGGCGCCGTCGGCCTGTCCTCCGGGCTCACCTACACCCCCGGCATGTACGCCTCCGGGGCCGAACTGACCGAGCTGTGCCGGGTCGTGGCCCGGTACGGCGGCTACTACTGCCCGCACCACCGCAGTTACGGCCACGGCGCGCTGGCCGCCTACGCCGAGATGGTCGCCCTCGCCCGGGAGGCCGGCTGCGCGCTGCACCTCGCGCACGCCACCATGAACTTCGGCGAGAACCGCGGCCGGGCCCCCGAGCTGCTCGCCCTGCTCGACGCCGCCCTGGCCGACGGCGCCGACATCACCCTCGACAGCTACCCGTACACCCCCGGCTGCACCACCCTCGTCGCCCTCCTGCCCGGCTGGGCCAACGAGGGCGGCCCGGAGGCGGTCCTCGCCCGGCTGCGCGACGAAGACCAGGCCGGGCGGATCCGGCGGGCGCTGGAGGTCGAGGGCTCCGACGGCTGCCACGGGGTCCCCGTCGACTGGTCGACGATCGAGATCTCGGGCACCGCCGACCCCGCCCTGGCCCCGTACGTCGGCACGCGCCTGGACGGCTGGGAGACCGCGCGCAGGCTGCTGCTGGCGGACCGGCTCGCGCCGACGGTCCTCCAGCACGTCGGCCACGAGGAGAACGTCCGGGCGATCATGCGCCACCGCGTCCACACCGGCGGCTCCGACGGCATCCTCCAGGGCGCGAAACCGCACCCGCGCGCCTACGGAACCTTCCCCCACTACCTCGGCCACTACGTCCGCGAACTCGGCCTGCTCTCCCTGGAGGAGTGCGTGGCACACCTGGCCGGCCGCCCCGCGGCGCGCCTGCGGCTGCCCGACCGGGGCCTGGTCCGCACGGGATACCGCGCCGACCTCGTCCTCTTCGACCCCGGCACGGTCGCGGCCGGGTCCACGTACGAGCGGCCCCGCGTCCTGCCGACGGGCATCCCGCACGTCCTGATCGACGGGCGCTTCGTCATGCGCGACGGGCGGCGCACCCAGGTGCTGGCGGGCCGGTCGGTGCGCCGAACCGGACGCGATCCGCGGTAGATCCGGCATCTACGATGGGCGCCATGGTCGCCTTCGTCCTCGCCGTCCTGCTTTTCCTCGCGTTCTGCATAAGCGTCCGGCAGGACCGGCGCCGCTTCAGCAATGCCGTGCTCCTGGGGCTGACCTTCCTCTGCGCCTTCTCCGCCCTCTTCCTCCAGGTGGGCAAGCTGCCCACCTGGGCGGCCGTCGCGGTCGTCGTACTGGCCTTCGCCTCACCCGCGTTCGCCGTCCTGGGGCTGGGCGTCTTCCTCGTCCGCAACGGCATGATCATGGTCCGCAAGGAGGGCATGCGACCGGCCAACCTCCTGTCGATGCTCGCGGGCCTGGCGATCTTCGCGCTGATCGCGCTGCTGATCCTCGTCGGGGTGAGCGGCTCCCCGATTCTGGGCGGCATCGCCGGAACGCTCACCGTGGTCGCCGGCTACGTCTCCTTCGTCTTCTTCTGCTTCCTCGGCTACGCCTTCCTCTACGGGCGGATCAAGGTGCGCGGCGACGTCGACCACGTGGTGATGCTGGGCTCCGGACTGGTCGGCGGGGACCGCGTGCCGCCGCTGCTCGCCTCGCGCCTGCGCAAGGGACAGCAGATCTACGAGGGCCAGCTCGCCCGGAGCGGCCGGCCGCCGGTGCTGCTCGTCTCGGGCGGCAAGGGCTCGGACGAGAAGGTCGCCGAAGCCCGGGCGATGGCGGACTGGCTGATCGCGGAGGGCGTCCCCGCCGAGCACATCGTGCTGGAGGACCGGTCCACCACGACCGAGGAGAACATGCGCTTCAGCCGGGAGATCATGGAGGCGCACGATCCGGGCTACCGCTGCGTGGTGGTCACCAACAACTTCCATGCCTTCCGGGCCGCGATGCTGGCGCGCAAGACCGGGGTCAACGGGCAGGTCCTGGGCTCCCCCACCGCGAAGTACTACTGGCCGAGCGCCACCATCCGGGAGTTCGTCGCGGTCTTCTGGGAGCACCGGACGGTGAACCTGGCGATCTGCGGCCTGCTGACCGTCTTCGGCGCGCTCGGCACGCTGGCCGCCGTCCTCGTCTGAGCGCCCCGCCGGCACGCGCAGGTGCCGTGACTCCCCCCTTGGCAGTCACGGCACCGCATCCCGGCCTCGCGCGGGTCCGTCAGACCCGCTGCCAGAGCGCCGGGACGTTCGGCGGCTCCCAGCCGGTCTGCGCCTGGTGCCCCTGGATGCAGCGGTAGGTCGCCCCGCCGTGGGTGACGGTGGCGCCGACCGCGTAGACGGTGCCCGCCCTCCAGGTGCCGCCCGGCTCGGGCTCACCCGGGCCGGGGCCCGGGCCCGGGTCGCTGCCGCTGACCTTGAGGGTCAGACCGTACGCCGACAGGATCGGGTTCAGCGGCTGGAAGAAGGTGGTCCCGCCGCTGGAGCAGTTGCCGGAACCGCCCGAGGTGACGCCCTGGGCCTGGCTCCCGGAGATGTAGGAGCCGCCCGAGTCGCCCGGCTCGGCGCAGACCGTCGTACGGGTCACGCCGGAGATGGTGCCCTCGGGGTAGGTGACGCTGGTGCCGTGCTGCTGGATCGTGCCGCAGTGCCATCCGGTGGTCGATCCGGAACGGCACACCGAGGCCCCGACCGGCTGCAGCACCGATCCGGTGACCTGCACGTTCGCGCCGCCGCTGCCCTTGACGTACGGGGTCGCGGTCCACTGGGCGTTGGCGGCCACCCAGGCCATGTCGTTGCCGGGGAAGACCGACGCCTGGAAGGAGCCCTGGGCGACCTGGTTGAAGCCGCTGGTGGTGGTCCCGGCGCGGCCGCAGTGCCCGGCGGTGGCGAAGCCGTTCGTGGACCCCTTGGTGACGGGGAAGCCCACGGAGCAGCGGCCGCTGCCGTTCATGTAGTACGCGTCCCCGCCCCGCAGGTCGTACAGCGGGCGCGGGGCCTCGGCCGTACGGACCACGGTGACGCGGGCGGCGTCGGTCCCGGTGGCGGCCAGCAGCGCGGCGGCCGCGCCCGGCTCGGTCTCCTCGACGACGACGGTGTTCGAGCGCGGGTCGACGTAGCGGACCGGGGTCGCGCGGCCGGCTGCCCGGTCCAGTGCGGCCCGGTCGGCGTCCAGGCCGGCCAGGGTGCGGGTGACGAGCTTCGGGCGGGCCCCGGTGGCCCGTATCGCGGCGGTGTCGGCGGCCCGGGTGGTGGCCACGGTGAGGGTGCCGGCATCGGCCCCGTCCACCCAGGCCCCGGCGAAGGAGGCGCCGAGCCGCATCCGCAGCCGGGCGGCGGTGGCCCCCGCCTCGGCCTCGTGGGCGAGTCGCGCCTTGGCCTGCGTGGGGGTCAGGCCGAGGTCGCGCTGCATGGCGGCGAGCAGCTCGGGCGGGGCGTCGGCGGTGCGCAGGGTGGCCGCGGCCGACGGTGCGGCGGGGGCGGAATCGGCGGTGGCGCCGCCGGTCCCGGCCAGCAGCAGCCCGGCGGCGGCCAGGGCGGTACACGCCGCGCGGGCGTGTCGCTTGAGCATGGGGGATCTCCTCGGTTTCCGGTGGGGGTCTGCGGAAACCGTAGAAATCCGAACCGGCCTGCGGGAGCTGCCGGTTGGCCCCTCCCCCGGTGTTATGCCCCTCGCCTTCGGGCGGCCTCCCGGCCGCCCGCCCGCGGCCGAGGTGCGTTCATGGGACGGCGGCCGGAGGATGGGGCCAGGGGAAAAACGTAGGAGGTACGCGATGGTCAGTGAACCCGACGAGCAGCCCACACGGTCGGACCGGCTCTTCACAGGCGGGGAGCGACCGTACGACCCCGAGGACCTCGTGATGGTGACCGGCCACGACCCGACTCCGGAGCGGGTCGAGAAGGCGCGTCAGCTGATGGAGAAGGAGGGCCCGCAGGTCATCGAGCGCTATCTGCCATAGGCACGACGCCCACGGCCTCAGCGCGATACGGATGCTGCCGACAGCTCCGCACCGGGGTCGCCCCCCGGGGCGGAGCCGTCTTTGCGCCGGAGGCGGTCCGTACGGCCCGGCGGGAGGCCCGGTGGGTGAGCTCCGGCGGATCGGGCCAGTGCCTGCGCGTGCGCGGCCCGGGCGTGCTCCAGTACCTCCGCGGCCCGGGCCGCCGCGCGCGCCGCGGGATGCCATCCCAGCAGGTGCCGCCACATGAGCGGGGTCCCGGCGAGCGGCCTCGTGACCACGCCCGGGGTCACCGGGAAGGTGGCCCGGCAGAGCCCGACCGCCCGGCCCACCTGCACCAGGTGCACGCAGGAGGCGGTGTCGGTCTCGTAGACGCAGGCGGGCGTGAAACCGGCCCGCACGCAGGCCGCGGCGAAGCAGTCGCCGAAGCAGCCGTCGCCGGGGACGTCCGTCCACGCCTCGGCGGCCAGCTCGGCCAGCTCGATCTCCGTGCGCGGGGCCGGGGCCAGCGGATGGTCCTCGGCGAGCATCACGTACACGGGGTCGCGGGCCACCTCCATCCAGGCGAGGCGCCCCGGCTCGGGCGGCGCGCTCTCCCCGCAGACCCCGACCATCGCGAAGTCCAGGCGGCCGTCGGCGACGCCGCCGGCGACCTCCTTCTCGGACCAGGAGGTGTACGTGGTCACGGGCACGCCGGGTTCCCGGTGGGCGAGCCGGTCCACGAGGCCGCCGAGCAGCGGCCCGTGCGTGCCGCCGAGCCGGTAGCCGTGCGCCCCCTGGAGGGCGAACCGCCGGGCGTCCTCCTGCAGCTCGCACACCGCGGGCAGCAGCACCCTGGCCCGCTCCAGCACCAGCTCCCCGAGCGCGGTGGTCCGTACGCCGTCGCGCCCGCGCACGAACAGCGTCCCGCCCAGCACCCGCTCGATGCGCTTCAGCTGCGTACTGAGCGCGGGCTGCGCGAGACCGAGCGCGGTGGCGGCCCGGGTCAGGCTCCCGGCGTCGGCGACGGCCCTGACGATCTTGAGGTGCCTCAGCTCCAGATCCATACGACGAGCTTGGTCCAGACCTGTGGGCATGCGCTACGGGTCGGGCGCATCCAGAATCGTTAATGCTCGTTAGCCGCAAGGGGGACACGACGCTAAGGACTGGAAAATGCACGCACTCGATGTCGACTGGGACCACCCCACCGACCCGCGACCCGGCCCACGGCTCGACCACGTCCGCGCCTACGTGAGCACCGCGGGAGCCGACGGGCACCTCTGGCACGGGGTCCCCACCCTCCTGCTGACGACGCTCGACCGCGCCACCGGCCGCACCGTCCGCACCCCGCTGATCTACGGCCGGGACGCGGGCACGTACATCGTCCTGGCCTCCGCGTACGGCGCCCCGGAACACCCCCACTGGTACCGGAACCTCAGCACCCACCCGGAGGTCCGCCTCCAGGTCGGCGCCGCCGCCTTCACGGCGCAGGCGCGCACCGCCACGCCGGTGGAGCGCGAGACGTACTGGGAGATGATGACGGCCCTGTGGCCCCCGTTCGAGGACGACCGCGCCGCGGCGCGGCCCCGCGAGATCCCGCTGGTGATCCTGGAGCGCGAGGCCTGAGCCGAGGCCGGAAGCCCCCTAGAGGGTGGGCGCGGCCACCGCGGTGTACGTGCGTCCGCCCACGACGTAGTCGCCCAGCGGGACCATGCCGAAGGCGTCGACGTGCACCTTCCAGGACGGCGCGTTCCCGGCCTCGATGAAGGCGACCACGGCTTCGGCGCGCTCCGCTGCCGCCGCCACGGCCATGGTGAACAGCGCCCGGGCCACACCGCGCCCCCGGTACGCGGCGGCGACCACGACGGGCCCGTAGAGCAGCCAGCGCACCTCGGCCAGGGGGCGGCCCTGCCAGTCCAGGGCCCCCTGGGCCCGGAGCAGGCCGGCGACCGGGGGCGGCGGATCGGCCAGGGCCGTGGGTACGGACAGCGCGAGCAGACCGGCGATCCGGCCGCCGTCGTCCGCGACCAGCAGCTCCCGCGCACCGGCCATCGCCCGCAGCGCGCCGACATCGAACCCGCCCTGCACGAAACCCTGCTCCGCCCGCTGCCGTTCACTCAGCGCGTCGTGGTGGTTGGCGGCGAAGAGCTCCGCCATCGCGGGCGCATCGACCTCGGTGGCGTACCGGTACTCCATCCCGCGATCGTGCCACGCCCCCGCCGCCGGACCCCGCCTCCGACACCGGGGCCTACGGGTGACACCGGGGGCACTGTTGAACATGTTCAATCGTCTGGCAGGATGGCCTCCGGTGAACCTGCCGGAGCAGCGGGAATGCGAATCCGCCTGCCCTCGCGACGGGTTGCCACGAGACCGAAGGTGGACACGACATGGGCCTGATCCTGATACTCCTCGCCCTGGCCCTCGCCCTCGTCGCCGCCCTCGTGGGCCTGGCCGTGACCCTCACGGCGAGCGTGGCCCTGGGCCTGGCGACCGCCGCGGTGAGCCGCAGGCTGCCGCTCTGGGCCAGGATCACGCTGCTGCTGGCCGTCGCCGCCGCTCCGTCGGCGACGCTGGTGACCGCCCTGGGAGCCTGGGCCACCTGGCAGCTGGCCCTGGCACTGCCGATCCTCACGACGGTCGCCGCAGGAGCCGCCCTGCTCGCCTTCGAAGCCCACAGGCACCGCGCACCCAGGATCCGCCCGACGGCATGGCCGGCCCTCCAGGGCCGCGCCGCTCACGCGGGGCCGTAGCGGGTGGGGGCGGGGGCTTCGGGGACGGCGGGAGCCGCTGGGGCGGTGGTCTGGGATGTGTATGGGGGTTTCCCGTCAGCCTCATCGTCTCTCCGTGTCGGGCCGGTCCCTCAAGGGCGCTCCTCCTTCGTCGTCGCGTCGCTGCGCGATGGCCTGCGGCCACCCTTGACCGACCGTCCCGCCCCGGACATACGAAGACTGCCGGGAAACCCCCAAAGGAACGGGCCGGGCATTCCTTTCAGGGACGGGGCGGCCGGAGAAGCCCTGCCCGGTCGGGGGTGAGGCCTCTTCCCGAGGCGGGGCCCATGCCGCACGCCGGCCGGGACGGGGGAGGCGCATCAAATCGCTACGCGCTCCTGACGTCTCAGCGTCTCCAGCCCGTCCTGGGCCGGGCATAGACCGCCCATGGTCCCGGCCCTTCTCGCGAGATGCGTCCGACGACCGCCTGTGGCCGGTCATAAGCCGCCTCGGATCGCTACGCGCTTCTCCGGGACTGCGGCCGGCGGCCGGAGGGGCTGATGGGGACCGGTGAGAGGGGCTGACGGCTGTTTCCCCTGCTATTCCGTCGTGGATCCGGGTCAGTGCACAAGGGACACCACAAACCCGCCCCCAAATACGGGCAATTGGGGCAAACGGCCGGCGATTCGAGCGGCCCGCTCTCGCTGACCCACTCCACGACGAAATGGCCGCTATTGGCCGCCTTTCCACCCCGGACAGCCCTCAGACGCCCTCCATGAGGAGCACCGGTGTCTCTTGGGCGGCTTATGACCGGCCACAGGCGGTCGCCGGACGCATCCCGACAGAGGAACCGAGGGCGTGGGCGGCCTATGTCCAGCCCAAGACGGTCGTCGGACGCTGAGACGTGCGGAGCGCGTAGCGATTGGACGCGCTTCCCCCGACCCGGGCCCTGGTCTGGATGGGCCCCGTCTCGGGGGCGCGTCTTCCCCTGACCGGGCAGGGCTTCTCCGGCCGCCCCGCTCCTGTCTCTTGTCCCCCGGCCCGTTCCTTTGGGGGCTTCCCGGCAGTCTTTCGTTTCTCCGGGGCGGGACGGTCGGTCAAGGGTGGCCGCAGGCCATCGCGTAGCGACGCGACGAAGGAGCGCCCTTGAGGGACCGGCTCGACACGGAGGGACGATGGGACTGACGGGAAACCCCCATACGCGTCTCTGATGCCGTCCGCGCGGCTCCCGCCCCCCGAAGCCACCGCCCCACCCCCCGACCCCGCCCCACCGCCACCACCCCCGCCCCCTCAGAGGTACTCGCGGGCGAACTCCACCGCCCATTCCACCGCCGCCAACGGGACGCTGCCCGAGCCGGGGTCGATGGTCAGGCGGGCCGCCTCCCAGCCCTGGTCGTGTTCGCGGGAGATCGCGAAGCGACCCTCCTCCACGAAGCCCTCCGGCCTGACCAGGAACTCGATCGCCCGGTCGTCGCCATCCGTGCCGACCGTGGCGATCTCCATGTCACCGACTACGAAAACCACTGTCTCGCGCCCCTCAGTTGCCGCCGTGCAGGACCAGCAGCAGGCACACGGTGAAGACCACCCCTGCTGCCATGAGGGCGCCCGCCACGGCGACGATGACCGTGCCGATCCGTTCGGTGCCCCGGCGATAGTCCGCCGGCTTCCACTCGCCCTGGTTCATGCGTCCAGCCTCCACCGCGGCACCGACAGCCGCATGAGTGTGCGTACTCATCCCCCGTACTCATACGGCTCGCTCCCGCGGCGCACCCGTGCGGCGTACCGGGCCGCCGCGGCCTTTCGGGCCACCCGGGGTGACGAGCGCAACACCGCGCGGCTCGCACAGCCCCCCGCCCCACCGATTCCGCAGGTCGGACGCGGGCGCGGCCCCGGATTCCAAGGGGGGACCACTCCCCCACCCACCCATTACCCGAAACGGGACAAACCCCCCTCCGGGCCTCTCTTCGAAAACACACGTCAAGCTCGCACCCGGGCCCGTAAGCTCCCGTCATGCAGGTGATCCAGTCAACCAAACTCGCCAATGTCTGTTACGAGATCCGCGGCCCCGTGCTTGAAGAGGCGATGCGGCTCGAAGCAGCAGGTCATCGCATCCTCAAGCTCAACACGGGCAACCCCGCGGCCTTCGGCTTCGACTGCCCTCCGGAGATCCTTGAGGACATGCTCCGCAACCTGGGCTCCGCCCACGGTTACGGTGACGCGAAGGGGCTGCTCTCCGCGCGCCGCGCGGTCATGCAGCACTACCAGACCAAGGGCATCGACCTGGACGTCGAGGACATCTACCTCGGCAACGGCGTCTCCGAGCTGATCCAGATGTCGATGCAGGCGCTGCTCGACGACGGCGACGAGGTACTGGTCCCCGCCCCGGACTACCCGCTGTGGACCGCCTCCGTGTCCCTCGCCGGCGGCACGGCCGTGCACTACCGCTGCGACGAGCAGGCCGACTGGATGCCCGACCTCGCCGACATCGAGCGCAAGGTCACCGATCGCACCAAGGCGATCGTCATCATCAACCCGAACAACCCGACCGGCGCCGTCTACGACGAAGAGATGCTGCGCGGGCTCACGGACATCGCGCGCCGCCACAACCTCGTCGTCTGCTCGGACGAGATCTACGACCGGATCCTCTACGACGGCGCCGTGCACCACAACACCGCCGCCATCGCCCCCGACCTGCTGACGCTGACGTTCAACGGCCTCTCGAAGAACTACCGCGTCGCCGGCTACCGCGCCGGCTGGATGGCGGTCTGCGGCCCCAAGAAGCACGCCGCCTGCTACATCGAGGGCCTCACGGTCCTGGCGAACATGCGCCTGTGCGCGAACATGCCCTCGCAGTACGCCGTGGCCACCGCGCTCGGCGGCCGGCAGTCGATCGAGGACCTGGTCCTGCCCGGCGGGCGGATCCTGGAGCAGCGCAACGTCGCGTACGAGCTGCTCACCCAGATCCCGGGCGTCACCTGCGTGAAGCCGAAGGGCGCGCTGTACGCCTTCCCGCGGCTGGACCCGTCCGTCTACAAGATCAAGGACGACCGGCAGATGGTCCTCGACCTGCTGCGGGCCGAGAAGATCATGGTGGTGCACGGTACGGGCTTCAACTGGCCCGAGCCCGACCACTTCCGCATCGTGACGCTGCCGAACGCCAAGGACCTGGCCGACGCCGTGACGCGGATCGGGAACTTCCTCGACGGCTACAGCCAGCTGTAGTCGCGCACGGGCGGTCTCGCCGGTGTCCAGCCGGCGAGACACGCCCCCAGCAACAGGATTCAGCTCAACTTTAGAACCAATCCAATGTAGGATGGTCCCCTGACCACGCAGGAGGCCATCTCATGTACGAGCCGATCCGCACGAAGCCGGTCGTCCACCGCATGGGCGCCACCCCGGCCGAGTACCCGCACAGCAGCCGCGGCGAAGCGCTGGACATCCAGCTCGCCGGCCACCTCGCCGCCCTCCTCGCCGTCACCGACGAGCTCGGGCTCGGCGAGGGCGCGGCCGAGATCGCCGCCCAGGTCACGCGACTTCGCGGCGCCCAGCCCGCCCGCGCGCAGCGGCACTCCCCCGAGGACTCCGCCGCCCTGCACCAGCGCGCGCACGACCTCGCCGCCCGCGCACTCCTCGTCGCCGCGTCCCGCGCCGACACCACCGTCGCGATCCTCGCCGCCGAGCGCATGGACGCGCACGCCGCCGCCCTGAAGTCCCTGGACCTGGCCGGCGCCCTCTAGACGGCCCCGGTCCGGGGCCGCGGAGGCTCCGGACCGGGTGCCACGTTCCTCCCGCGCGGGCCTGCCGCACGGGCGGGAATTGGACAGATTCCGGTGCTCCGAACACGATGAGGGCTGAAAGATCGCGGCAGCACGGGGGAGGCCGCTCCACATGGCCGATTTCCTCCACTCCGCCACGTCCCCGTTCGAGCATTCTGGAGAGACTCGCCCATGAGCTTCGGCGACCCGAACAACCCCTACGGCCAGCAGCCCCCGCAGGGCCAGCCCGGCCACCCCCAGCAGGCCCCGCAGGGCGTCCCCCCGCAGTACGGCTACCCCCAGCAGCCGCCGCAGGGCGCCGCTCCGCAGTACGGCTACCCGCAGCAGACCCCGCCGCCCCCGTACGGCGCGTACCCGCAGCCGGGCGCGCACGCGCCGGGCATGCCGGGCATGCCGGGCACGGGGATGCCGCCGCTGGCCCACTGGGGTCTGCGCGTCGGCGCGTACCTGCTCGACCTGCTGATCATCGTGGGTCCGATGTACGCGCTGATCGGTATCGGCGCGGCCATCGCCAGCGACGAGTCGACCGAGACGATCGCCGGCATCCTCAGCATGATCGGCATGCTCTACACCCTCGGCATGGCCTTCTTCCAGCTGTACAAGGAAGGCTCCACCGGCCAGTCGACCGGCAAGAAGATCGTCGGCATCAGCGTGCACCGCGAGCTCGACGGGGCCACGCTCGGCTTCGGCATGGCGTTCGTCCGCAAGCTGGCGCACTTCCTCGACGGCGCCGCCTGCTACATCGGCTACCTGTGGCCGCTGTGGGACGAGAAGAAGCAGACGTTCGCCGACAAGGTGTGCAGCACCGTCGTCATCCAGGTGAACCGGAACCGCTGACCGCCCTCCGGTGAGGACCGGTGGCGACCCCCTGCCGACCGCGGCCTAGGACGCCCGCGCGAACTCCGCGCCGGCGACCCCGCACCAGGGCACCGTCGCCACCGGCCACACCGGGCCGACCGCCTCCGCGTACTCGGTCGCGCCCGGGGCCACTCCCGGGATCTTCACCAGCGCCTGCGCCGCCCGCCTGCCCGGGTCCGCCTCGGCGCTGTCGCGGAACTCGACCGTGACCACGTACGTACCGGGGCCCTCGGCCCGCCCCGCCGCCTCCACCGCGGCCACCACCCGGCGGCTGGCCGGATCGATTCGGCACCCGGTGACCCGTACGTCCTCGACCGCCGCCCGCGGCGGTGCCTGCGGCGGATCGCCGCCGCTCGCCCACACGTACAGGCCCAGCGGGGCGAACACCAGCAGCCCGGCCACCGTCACCAGGCCGACCAGCCAGCCCTGCCACTTCAACGCGCTCACGCCCATGCCCCGATCCTCCCGGGCCGCCGCCCCGCCCACCAGCACCCACGGGCCCACACAGCATTTCGAAGTGGGACCGCCTGGACACCTGACG
Organism: Streptomyces sp. NBC_00029; assembly: GCF_045160505.1. NCBI lineage: Bacteria > Bacillati > Actinomycetota > Actinomycetes > Kitasatosporales > Streptomycetaceae > Streptomyces > Streptomyces sp. NBC_00029. Next base: position 5,653,827 of record NZ_CP108292.1, on the reverse strand, counting down.
TTCATTCGACTCACTGCGGAATGTGGGTTTCCGCGAGCACGCTGCACCCGTGAGACGCATCCTAGGAATCTTCCTGGGCCTCCTCCTGATCGGCGGCGTGCTCTACGTCGTCGCCTTCCAGGGGCAGGATCACCCAGAAACCACGGCAACGAAGACCGTGCGTGGCGTCATCGGCTCGGAGAAGTCGGAATTCTTCCGCGACCCCGATGTCGTCAAGGCCCTTGCAGCCAAGGGCTACACCGTGAAGACGGAGACCTCCGGCTCCTGGGCGATGGATCAACTCGCCCTGAAGGAGTACGACTTCGCCTTCCCCAGCAGCAGTGAACCCGCCAAGGAGGTAGCGGCCGCCGCCGGGCTCAAGGGGGCCCAGGAGACCAAGCCGTTCTTCTCCCCGCTCGTCGTCGTCGCCCGCCACGGCGCGGCCGAGGTACTGGCCGGCAACGGCCTGGCCAGGATGACCGGCAAGAACTCCGGGACCCTGCTCATGGGCCCCTTCCTCAAGGCCTCCGGCGAGGACCGCACCTGGCAGCAGCTGACCGGCTCCGCGGCCCACACCGAACTGACCGGCACGGTGTTCATCAAGACCACCGACCCAGCCTCCTCGAACTCCGGCGCCCTGTTCCTCGCCGCCACGTCCAACGTCGCCAACGGCAACAGCGTGGTGGCCGACGACGCGGGCATCGCCCGCACCGCGCCGCTGATGCGCAAGCTGATCTCCGTCCAGGGCGCCCTGGAGCCCAGCACCGACGACCCCTTCCGGGCCTTCATCAGCGGCAGCGGCGAACCGCTGATCCTGGTGTACGAGTCCCAGGTGGCCTCGCTCCTGATGCAGAAGCAGGATCCGGGCGACATGGTCGTGCTCTACCCGGACACCACCGTCAATTCGGCGCACACCTTCGTCCCGCTGACCGAGCGGGCGAAGGAGCTGGGCACCCTCCTCGCCACCGATCCGAAGCTGCGCGAGCTGGCCGTGCACCGCGGGTTCCGCCCGCAGGAGGGCGTGGCCGAGTTCACCGCCGCGACGGCGCCGCACACCGCCTACCTCAACACGGGGCTGACCGGCATCCGCCAGGTCGGCACACCCACCGTCAAGATCCTCATGGCGCTGTCCCAGCGCGCCAAGGGGCAGGGGGACACACCATGACACTGACACCGCCCGAGGACACGTCCTTCCGTCTGAGCCCCCCGGAGCCCGTCGCCCCCGTACGCAGGGAGCAGGCCGCCGGGCTGGTCCCGCTCCAGGACGGCGTCCGCGAGGAGATGGCCCGCCGGGCCCGGGAGTACGTCGGCTCGCTCACCGCGGTCGACGCCCGCTCCCCCGAATTCGCCCGGCGCATCAACGAGATGGCCGGCCTCGGCTCGGCCGACATCCGCACCGCCGCCCAGCAGTCCAACCGCATGCTGGAGCGGGCCGTACGCTCGCTGGGCCCGGACGGCGGCGGTGACGCCCAGGCCCGCGTCGCCGGGTCCCTGGTCGAACTGCGGCGCACCGTCGAGGACCTCGACCCCCGGGACACGCCCGCCAAGGGGGCCCGCAAGCTGCTCGCGAAGCTGCCGGGCGGCAACAGGTTCCGCGACCACGTGGCGAAGTACGCCTCCTCGCAGGCCACCCTCAACAGGATCGTGGGCTCGCTGCGCAGCGGCCAGGACGAACTGCGCCGCGACAACGCGGCCCTGCACACCGAGCGTTCGCGCCTGTGGGAGACGATGGGCAGGCTCCAGGAGTGCGCGGTCCTCACCGAGGCCCTGGACGGGGCCGTCGAGCAGCGGATCGCCGAGGCGGAGCACACCGATCCGGGGGCGGCCGACGCGCTGCGCGCGGACGTGCTCTTCCCGGTCCGGCAGAAGCACCAGGACCTGCTGACGCAGCTGGCCGTCTGCGCGCAGGGCTATCTGGCGATGGACGTGGTCCGGCGCAACAACGACGAGCTGATCAAGGGCGTCGACCGGGCCGCGACCACCACGGTGTCCGCGCTGCGGATCGCCGTGATGCTGGCTTCCGCCCTCGACAACCAGCGCAAGGTGATCGAGCAGGTCAGCGCCCTGAAGGGGACCACCGAGGAGCTGATCCGGGGCAACGCGGAGATGCTGTCGACGCAGAGCGGCGAGATCCAGCGGATCGCGGCCGATCCGGCGGTGGGCGTGGAGACCCTGCGGACGGCGTTCGCGCAGATCTACCGGACACTGGACGCGATCGACGCCTTCAAGGTGCAGGCGACGCAGAACATGGCGGCGACGGTGGAGTCGCTGACCGGGGAGCTGCAGAGCGCCTCGACGCATCTTGCGCGGACCCGCGGGACCGGCGTCACGGAAGGCGGTGCGCCGTGAGCGCGCGCGAGCGGGGCATGCGGCCGCGGGGCTGGATCGGCTTCGCCGTCGCCGGGCTGATGGCCGTAGTGGGCTGCACCGACGCCGGGCCGGCCGGGCCCGGGGAGTCGGCGTACAAGGAGGGCCGCCTGCGGGTGCTGGCCTCCAGTGAGCTCAGCGACATGGAGCCCGTGCTGAAGGCCGCGAAGGCCGCCACCGGGATCGGTGTCGAGTTCACCTGGTCCGGGACGCTGGACGCCGTCGAGCAGGTCGTGTCGGGGGAGGCGGACGGCAAGTACGACGCGATCTGGCTCTCCTCCAACGACTACCTGCGGCTGCGGCCGGAGGCCGCCGGGAAGCTCTCCAGCGAGACCCCGGTGATGTCCTCGCCGGTCGCGCTCGGGGTGAAGCCGCAGGCGCTGGCGCGGCTCGGCTGGAAGCCCGGGGAGGTGACCTGGCCGGCGGTGCACGAGGCGGTGGCCGCCGGGAGGCTGACGTACGGGATGACGGATCCGGTGCGCTCCAACTCCGGTTTCTCGGCGCTGGTGTCGGTGGCCTCGGGGCTGTCGGGCGCGCAGGCGGCGCTGAGCGAGCCGGACGTGAGGGCGGCCACGCCCCGGCTGAAGGAGTTCTTCGCCGGGCAGAAGCTGACCTCGGGCTCCTCGGGCTGGCTGGTGTCCGCCTACGCCAAGCGCGGGGACGTGGACGCGCTGGTGAACTACGAGTCGGTGCTGATGTCGATGAACCGGGACGCGAAGGACGCCGGGGCGCCGCTGACGGTGATCCGGCCGCTCGACGGTGTGGTCACCGCGAACTATCCGCTGACGCTGCTGACCTCGGCCCCGGCCGGGGCCCGTGATGCGGGGCGGGCGCTCACGGAGTACCTGCGGGGTCCCGAGGCGCAGCGGGCGATCACCGAGCAGACGTTGCGCCGCCCGGTCGCGGCCGGGGTGGCGCCGGCCGCGGGGCTGGACGCCGAGAAGCGGCGCGAGCTGCCGTTCCCCGGCTCGCGGGCGGTCGCCGACGGGCTGCTGGCCTCGTACGAGAACGAGCTGCGCCGGCCCTCGCGGACGGTGTACGTCCTGGACACCTCGGGGTCGATGAGCGACGAGGACCGGATCGGGCGGCTGAAGTCGGCGCTCACCGATCTGACGGGCTCGGGGAGTTCGGGCACCGGGCGGCGGTTCCGGGACCGGGAGGAGGTGACGCTGCTGCCGTTCGGGTCGAAGGTGAAGAAGGTGCGGACGCACGTCGTCGAGCCGGGCAATCCGGGTCCGGCGCTGGATGCGATCCGGGGGGACGTGAAGTCGCTGGAGCCGGAGGGGGGTACGGCGGTCTACGGCAGTCTGGAGGCGGCGTACCAGCACCTCGGCAAGGGCGGTACGGACGCGTTCACCTCGATCGTGCTGATGACGGACGGCGAGAACACCGAGGGCGTCGGGGCGGGGCACTTCGACTCCTTCTACGCGGCCCTGCCGCCGGCCCGGAAGCAGACGCCGGTCTTCGCGGTGCTGTTCGGCGACTCGGACCGCAAGGAGCTCACCCACATCACCGAGCTGACCGGCGGGCGGCTCTTCGACGCCACCGGCGGGACCGGTTCGCTGGCCGGAGCCTTCGAGGAGATCCGTGGCTATCAATAGGGCGCGCCGGATGCTGGGGTATCTGGAGTCGCGCAAGAACCTGGCGGGCTCCGCCTGCGGCCTGGTCGGGTTGGGTCTGACCGTCGCCGGGGTGGCGGGGGCGTACTGGCCGCTGGTGATCGCCGGGCTGTACGGGGCGGGCGCGCTGATCGCCCCGCCGGAGCGGGTGGCGCCGCCGCCCTTCGACCCGAGCGAGGAGGTCGGCGCGCTGCGCGCGGACTTCGCGCGGCTCGGGGAGTACCTGGGTGAGGTGGAGCTGCCGGCGACGGCCGGGGCCCGGTGGGCCGGGCTGCTGGAGCTGTACGGGGCACTGCTGGAGCCGGGGTGGGTGGCGGAGGTCCTGGCCACGGAGCCGGAGGCGGTGCACGCGTTGTCCCGGGCGATCCGGCGGGACGTGCCGGAGTGCGTGGACACGTACAACCGGACCCGCTGGTGGAACCGGCTGACTCCGGGCGGGGAGTCGCCGGAGCGCCATCTGGAGCGTCAGCTGGACCTGCTGTACGCGGAGGCGGAAAGAGTGACGGCGGACCTCCGCGAAGCAGAGGCCCGCCGTCAGCAGACGCACACGGCCTACCTCGAGGAGCGCGGACGCTCCTGAGGTCGGTCGTGTGCTGCGGTGGGAACCGCTTGGTCGGGGGCTCCCACAGCGGTGGGCGCCGCTTGGTCGGGGGCTCCCACGTTCATCGGCCCTTCTTCAGGGCGCGTCCTGGCTCAGCCCAGGCGCTCCACGAGTGCGTGGTACTGGTCCCACAGCTCCTTGGGAGTGTGGTCGCCGTAGGTGTTGAGGTGCTCGGGGACCAGGGCGGCCTCCTCGCGCCAGACCTCCTTGTCGACCGTGAGGAGGAAGTCGAGGTCCTCGGCCGGGAGGTCCAGGCCGTCGAGGTCGAGGGACTCCTTGGTCGGCAGGATGCCGATGGGGGTCTCGACGCCTTCGGCGGTGCCGTCGAGGCGGCCGACGATCCACTTCAGGACGCGGCTGTTCTCGCCGAAGCCGGGCCACACGAACTTGCCCGCGTCGTTCTTGCGGAACCAGTTCACGTAGTAGATCTTCGGGAGCTTGGCCTGGTCCTTGTCGGCGCCGACCTTGACCCAGTGGCCCATGTAGTCGCCCATGTTGTAGCCGCAGAACGGCAGCATGGCGAAGGGGTCGCGGCGCAGCTCGCCGACCTTGCCCTCGGCGGCGGCGGTCTTCTCGGAGGCGATGTTCGAGCCGATGAATACGCCGTGGTTCCAGTCGAAGGACTCGGTGACCAGCGGCACGGCGGAGGCGCGGCGGCCGCCGAAGAGGATCGCGGAGATCGGGACGCCCTTGGGGTCCTCCCACTCGGAGGCGATCGTCGGGCACTGGGCGGCCGGGACGGCGAAGCGGGCGTTGGGGTGGGCGGCCGGGGTCTCCGAGGCCGGAGTCCAGTCGTTGCCCTTCCAGTCGATGAGGTGCGCGGGCGCCTCTTCGGTCATGCCCTCCCACCACACGTCGCCGTCGTCGGTGAGCGCGACGTTGGTGAAGACGGTGTTGGCGTACATGGTCTTCATGGCGTTGGCGTTGGTGTGCTCGCCGGTGCCGGGGGCGACGCCGAAGAAGCCGGCCTCGGGGTTGATCGCGTAGAGGCGACCGTCCTCGCCGAAGCGCATCCAGGCGATGTCGTCGCCGATGGTCTCGACGGTCCAGCCGGAGATCGTGGGCTCCAGCATGGCCAGGTTGGTCTTGCCACAGGCGGACGGGAACGCGGCGGCGACGTACTTCGTCTCTCCCTCACCGGCCGGCGGGGTGAGCTTGAGGATCAGCATGTGCTCGGCGAGCCAGCCCTCGTCGCGGGCCATGACGGACGCGATGCGCAGGGCGTAGCACTTCTTGCCGAGGAGGGCGTTGCCGCCGTAGCCGGATCCGAAGGACCAGATCTCGCGGGTCTCGGGGAAGTGCGAGATGTACTTGGTGGTGTTGCAGGGCCACGGCACGTCGGCCTCGCCCTCGGCGAGCGGAGCACCGAGGGTGTGGACGGCCTTGACGAAGAAACCGTCGGTGCCGAGCTCGTCGAGGACGGCCTTGCCCATGCGGGTCATGGTGCGCATGGCGACGGCGACGTAGGCGGAGTCGGTGATCTCGACGCCGATCGCGGAGAGCTCGGAGCCGAGGGGGCCCATGCAGAACGGGACGACGTACATCGTCCGGCCCTTCATGGAGCCGCGGAAGATGCCCTTCTCCCCCGCGAAGATCTCCTTCATCTCGGAAGGGGCCTTCCAGTGGTTCGTCGGGCCCGCGTCCTCCTCCTTCTCGGAGCAGATGAAGGTCCGGTCCTCGACGCGCGCGACGTCGGAGGGGTCGGAGGCGGCGTAGTAGGAGTTCGGGCGCTTCGTCTCGTCGAGCTTCTTGAACGTTCCCTTGGCCACGAGCTCCTCGCACAGGCGCTCGTACTCGCCCTCGGAGCCGTCGCACCAGACGACGCGGTCCGGCTGGGTGAGGGCTGCGATCTCGTCCACCCAGGAGATCAGCGCTGCGTGATTGGTGGGAAGAGTCGAACTGGTGGGAGCCGCGTTGTCGCGCGCCACGATTGCTCCTTGTTGAGGGGTTTGTTTGGTGTAGGCCCCGTGGGGGCTGCGACCCGGATGCTTCGCGCTCCGCTCATCCGGTGTCGACCGCACTCATCTGATCATCCGGTGGATGTGCGCATATGTCCAGAGGGCCTCTCACGTGAGCATTGCCACGTCCGTCAATCTTCCGTAAAGACCACTGCCGGCAACCTACGGACCCGTAGGTAGCATGGCGCGCATGACTTCTGATGCCGCCGCCGTCCCGGTCGCCGAGTCCACACCGGCCGTCGAGGCCCTTGAGGCGGTCGAGACCGCCCTGGAGGAGAAGCCGCTCATGCGCGGCTGGCTGCACACCGGAATGTTCCCCGCCGTGGTCATCGCGGGCCTGGTCCTCATGGCCTTCACCGACTCCACCCGGGCCCGGGTCGCCTGCGGGGTGTACATCCTCACGGCCTGCCTGCTCTTCGGCGTGAGCGCGGTCTACCACCGCGGCACCTGGGGGCCCAGGGGCGAGGCCATCCTGCGGCGGCTCGACCACGCCAACATCTTCCTGATCATCGCGGGCACCTACACCCCGCTGACCGTCCTGCTGCTGCCGCCCTCCACCGGGCGGACCCTGCTGTGGGCGGTCTGGATCGCGGCCGCCGCCGGCATCGCCTTCCGCGTCTTCTGGGTCGGCGCCCCGCGCTGGCTCTACACCCCCTGCTACATCGCCATGGGCTGGGCGGCGGTCTTCTTCCTGCCCGACTTCATGCGCACCGGCGGGATCGCCGTGCTGGTCCTGGTGATCGTCGGCGGCCTCCTCTACAGCGTGGGCGGGGTCATCTACGGCATGAAGCGCCCCAATCCCTCCCCCCGCTTCTTCGGCTTCCACGAGGTCTTCCACTCGCTGACCCTCGCGGCCTTCGTGGCCCACTACATCGGCATCTCGCTCGCCGCGTACCAGCACTGACGAGGGCCGAAGCGCGAGGACCGAGGGCCGAGGGCCCGGCCGCAGGTACCTGCGGCCGGGCCCTCGCCCATGGGTTCAGCAGGCGTAGCCGTCGCGGTCGGGGTCCAGGCGCAGCGGATCGCTGCCGTTGACCTTCAGGCGCTTGGGGTAGGTGTGGGCGGCCAGCCAGTCGCAGCGGGCCTTCGTCGTCCCCTTCACCTCGGCCGGGAAGCGCGTCGGCACGCACACGTTGACCGTGCCGTAGTGCCGGTCGCAGCCGGCCACGCCCGGCGCGACCGGAGCCGAGTCCCGCTTCGCCGGGTTCTTCCTGGCCGGCCCGGGCCTGTCCGCAAAGGCGTGCTCGTGCGCGGAGGGCCGCTCCTGGGCGGCCGCCAGTGCGGACGGGCCGCCCAGGTGCACCCAGGTCGCGATCGACGGCACGCCGTTCGCGTCGACCGCGAAGAGCATGTACCAGCCCGGCGGTGCCAGGTTGGGGTTGCTGGTGACGTTCAGGTCGATGTTGTTGCCGTCGACCGTCATGGGCAGGTCCACGAACCGCTGGTTCGGGTCGGAGGAGTGGGTGACCGCAGCCGGACGGATCAGCTCCGCCTTGGCGATCGGCCGGTTCACGGTGATCCGCTGCGTGTCCCCGTACACCCACTGAGTGTCGATCACCGAAGTGATCTGCGGGCGGGCGCCCTTGAACAGATACGGCGGGCTGTAGAGCGACACGTTGTGGTTGTAGGTCCCGTTGCCCGGGTTGTCGCCGACCGACATGACCCGGCCGTCCGGCATGAGGAACGACGCCGAGTGGTAGGTCCGCGGGATCGGGTCGGTGGCGAGGCCCGCCTGGTAGGTGTTGGTCGACGGGTCGAAGAAGGAGGCCTCGAAGACCGGGTCGGCCCGGTCGTGCAGCCCGCCGCCGGTCTCCAGCACCTTGCCGTCCGGCAGCAGTACCGCCGACACGAACATCTTGCCCTCGTCACCGGTCTGCGGCCGCTTGCCCTGGCCCTGGTCGACCAGGCCCTGCGGGATCGGCGGGCCGGCCGTGTAGCCGGGGCTGGGCTGCTTGAGGTCGATGATGTCGGTGAGCCGGTTGGCCGCCGGGTTGCGCTCGTTGTTGCCGCCGCCGATGGTGAGCACCCGCTGGTCCTGGGCCGGGGGCAGCAGCACGCTCGCCGACTCGTCCCGCTCGTCCTTGTTCCGCAGGCCCGGCACGTCGGTGACGGTGTTGGCGTCGTAGTCGTAGATGGAGGCGCCGGTGCCCGGGGTGCCGTTGCCGAAGGTGTGGCTGCCCGAGTAGAAGAGCCGTCCGTCCTGCATGAGGATCATCGACGGGTACAGGCCCCAGTAGGACCAGGTCTGGTTGACCTCGTTCATCGGCAGCCACTTGTTCTGTGCCGCCGAGAACTTCTCCGCGGTCACATTGCCCGTGGAGTCCTCCTTCAGCCCGCCGAAGGAGATCACGTCACCGTTGCCGAGGATCGTCGCCGACGGGTACCAGTGCCCGCCGTTCATGTCGTTCGTCCTCGTGTACGTCTCGGTCGCCGGGTCGAAGGTGTAGGAGTCCTTCAGCCCCTGGTAGCCGATCGAGCCGTCCGCCGACGGGTACCCCTTGTTGCCGCTCATCACCAGCACCCGGCCGTCGGCCAGCTGCACGTGGCCCGCGCAGAACATGTCGACCGGGGTCGGGATCGTCCTGAAGGACCCGTTCGCCGGGTCGTAGACGGCGGAGGTGAAGGTGCCCGCGTTGAACTGGGCGATGTCGTTGCCCGAGCCCGCGATCAGCAGAACCTTGCTGTTCCTCAGCACGACCGCGTGCATCGAACGCACCGGGTTCTGGGCCGGTATCACCTGCCACCTGCCCTTGGCGCACTCCTCCGCCGTGCCCGAACAGGCCGGCAGCGGCGGGGCGGCGCCCACCTCCTCCAGCACGTAGTCGTCGGTGGTCAGCGTGCCCACCCCGTAGACCGACAGGCCCCACGCGATCTTGTCGGTGTTGGGCGGCACGACCGGCGTACGGACCTCCGTACGCGCCCAGGCGGCGGTGACGGGCGGATTCTGCAGGTCGGTCCAGTACTGCCAGCCCGCCGTGGTGTCCCGGCGGAACACGGTCACCGACACGTCCGGGGTGTTCGACTTGTACCAGGCGGACAGGTCGTACTGCCGGCCCGGCGTGACGGCCGGGGCGCAGGTGGTGTTCTCGGTGACCAGCGCCTTGCGGTCGCCGTCCACGCGGCGGGTGAGCGAGACCTTCATCGCCTTGGTGCCGCTGTGCGCGTCGGCGACGGTGGCGAAGGTGAAGTCGTTGTCGCCCCAGCCGGACCTGGACCAGCAGGACGGCATGTCGGAGCCGGCGGAACCGGCCGTTTCGAAACCGGGGTTGGAGAGCAGATTGGGCGGACCGGCCGTGGCCTGCTGCGGTGCGGTGAGCAACAGGCCCGCGGTCAGCGCCCCGACGGCGAGCAGGGCGGCCCTCCGCCCGGCCCTCCGCCGGATCGTCAGACGCATGGAAAGGTTCCCTTCTGTGCGGCTCGGCTCCTGGTGTGGCGCGGCAGATAGACGAGGGCCTCGGTGGCCGCGAACCGCAGGACGAAGGTGGTCACCAGCGCCAGGGCGGTGGCCGGCAGCACCTCCATCCCGAACCGGGCCACGAACAGCGCGATCAGCGGGATGCGCAGCAGCAGATCGGCGTTGGCCAGCAGCGCGAAGCGGCCGGCCCGGTCCGCCCAGTGGCGGTGCCCGCGCCGGTCGCGGAAGAGCAGGGACTCGATGAGGAGGAAGTTCCACAGGACCCCCGCCTGGTTGGCGACGATCTCGGCCGGGAGGTAGTGCATCCCGGCGTGGGTGAGCAGCCAGAGCGCGGCCAGGTTCGGGACGAACCCGGAGAGCCCGATCAGCCCGAAGCCGATCATGCGGGCCAGCGGGGTCGCCGAGCGCAGCGCGGCGAGGTGGGCGAGGAAGCGCATGCCCTCGCGGGCGGTGGACTTGGACTCCCCCGCGTACCGGTCCTGGAAGACGAACGGCACCTCGGCGACCCTGCCGGGGCGGCAGCGCACCGCCAGCTCCAGCAGGATCTTGTAGCCCAGCGGCTTCAGGGTGTCCGCGGTGACGACGGAGCGGCGCATCGCGAAGAAGCCGCTCATCGGGTCGCTGATCCCGCGCAGCGCACGCGGGAAGAGCCCCTTGGTCAGCCAGGTCGCGGCGCGTGAGACGGCGATGCGGTAGCTCCCGGCGAGCCCGGCCCGGCTGCCGCCGCTGATGTAGCGGGAGGCGACGACGAGATCGGCGCCGGTGCGCACGCCCTCGCCGACGAGTTCGGGCACCAGGAGGGGCGGGTGCTGGAGGTCGGCGTCCATGACCACGATCCAGTCGGTGTCCGCGCGCTTGATGCCTTCCACGACGGCGCCGCCGAGGCCTCCCTCGGCGGTCCGGCGGTGCAGGACGGACACCGGGAAGGGGTGGTCGGCGGCGGCCTTCTCGATGACGGCGGGGGTGTCGTCCGTGGAGTCGTCCACGAACAGCACCGCGCAGGGCAGGTGGTCGGGGTCGGGCAGTGCGTCACCGAGGCGGCGCAGCAGCTCGGTGATGTTCCCGGACTCGTTGAAGGTCGGAATGATGAGGGTGACGCTGCCGGTCAGAGCCTGCGGAGCGGTGAAATCCGCATCGACCGGGTCATGGAGGGACCACAGATCCTCGCTCATGGCGGCTCAGCTCCCACTCGTACGGTCGGCGGCGCCGGGGCGGTCGGGGTCGTCGGGGCGCTGGGCGCGGTCGGGGGCGGGGGCGTCGGCGCGGTCGGTCCGGCGTATCTCGATGCGGTCCTCGCCCGACCCGAAGACGGCCACCACGGCCGAATGCTCCAGCGCCGCCCGCACATGGGGCAGGTTCACCGCGTCACGGCGCACGGTGGGCGAGGAGACCACGTAGTCGATGTCCCGCCAGACCCGCGGCAGGGTCCGGGAGACGGCCGGGTCGAGGTCCGCCTTGTAGAACCAGATCGCGCCGAGGCCCGGCTCGAAGCCGTGGTGCACCGCGTCCAGCCAGAGCGCGTCGTCCAGCAGCACCCGGGTGCTCGCCGGATCGGCGACCTCGCTGCCGAGCCAGGCCGCGGCCTGCCGGTACGGGGCGTTCGCGTCGGCCGTGAGCGCGGTGCGGTTGCCTTCGTACCAGCGCGGCAGCACGTACACCGCGGCCGACGCGGCGAGTACGCCGATCAGTGCCCGGCGCGCCCACAGCCGCGGCCGTCCCTCCCCCGGGCCCCGGCGGCGGCGCAGTACGGCGTGCGTGACGCTCGCCGCGCCCCCTGCGAGGACGAGCGCGAGGAAGGGCAGCGCCTGGATCACGTACATCGCCGGGAGGTAGCCGGAGGGCCGCATCGCGACGACGGCGAGGATCACGGCGGCGAGCGCGGGACCGGCCAGGGCGCGGGCGGTCACGGACGTGGGGGTCCCCCCTGCTCGGGCGAAGCCGAGAGCTCGGGGGAGGACGGTGGCCAGCATCAGGACGGCGCCGGCCAGCCCGCCGAGCGGCAGGACGGTGTCGTAGTAGAGCCAGGACCGCAGGACGCCGTTCGAGCCGGAGCCGGGGGTGAGGATGAAGCCGGAGCCCTCGCGGCCCATCTGGTAGGTGATGCCGTCGATGAGCGAGACGTGCCCGGAGCCCGGCAGCAACTCGCCGTTGAGCAGGGCGTACAGCGGGTACGACAGCCCGATCAGTGCGCAGGCGGTGATCGCCCCGGTGACCGCGAACTTGCGGGTGTCGCGGTGGCTGTGGCGCCACATCGTCACCAGCAGCGCCGGGAGCACCACCAGCATCGTCTCCTTGGTCAGGACGGCGGTGGCCGCCGCCAGCCCGGACCCGAAGTGGTGCCACAGGTGACGGCTCGGGGACGCGGCGAGGCAGAAGGCCAGCAGCATCCACATCACGGCGAGGTTGTCGAGGAAGATCTCGCGCTGCAGGACCACGGAGAGCGGCGACAGCCCGAAGAGGCCCATCGCGAGCCCGGCCGCCCAGCGCGGCAGCCACAGCCGGCGCGCGAGGACGTACATCAGCACGGCGGAGGCGGCGGAGACGGCGAGCATCGACAGCCGCATCGGCGCGACGGTCATCGCGTCGGGCACGAAGAGGGACGGCAGGTACGTCAGGCCCGCGATCTGGATCCAGCCGAGCGGCGGATGGTCGTACCAGTACGTGTAGTGGGCGAGGCCGTCGCCCTGCTGGACGGCCCACGCCTGAGCGAGGTAGGTGCCCTCGTCGTCGCTCAGGGTCGGGAAGTGGGTGATGTTCCAGCCCTGCACCAGCAGGATCACGAGCAGCAGGGCCCCGCACAGCAGCAGGTCGGGGCGGGAGGAGCGGAAGCGCACGAGCGGCCGGGCGGGCGCCGGCGGGCGGACGCCGAGCCCCCCGGCGACGGGCGTGCGCGGGCCGGGGACGGTGAGGGTCGCGGGCTGGGGATCAGTGGCCGTGGGCAGGGTGGCGGTCACCGGCGGCTGTCCTCTCGGATCGCGAGGGAGACGGAGGAGGATGACACGGCGGGCACGGACGCGGTGGCGGCGGCGATTGCTGCAGCGGCCGGGGCGGCGGTGGCGTGGGCGGCAGCGGCCGGGGCGGCGGCGGTCGTCAGGTGGGCGCCGGTGTGACTCGTCAGCTCCCACTCATTGCGGCCGCGCTGCTCGCGCCAGACCGCACGGATCGCGGCCCCCGCGAGCATCACCTGGTAGAACGGGCCGCCGACGACGAGCTTGACGTAGTGCCCGAAGCGGACGCGCAGACCGTACTGGCGGCCGAAGTCGTGCAGCCCGACGATCTCGAACACGAACGTCACCATCGCCGTGATCATGGGAAGGAAGGTGATGATCGCGATGCCGACCGGTACGTCGAAGAAGACCGCGACGGCGAAATTGAGCGGGATGATCACGCCCGACGCGGCCTGCATGAAGGGCGTCATCAGCGTGTAGCGGGCCAGCCAGCGCTGGCCGCGCCCGGGCAGCTGCTGCCAGTCCTTCTTCCGGTACACCTGCAGGAACCCCTGGTTCCAGCGGGTGCGCTGCTTGAGCAGGCTCACGAGCGAGCCGGGCGTCTCCTCGCGGGTGACCATGTCGGAGTCGTAGGCGACGACCACCTTCTTGCCCGCCGACGACAGCCGGACCCCGAGGTCGCAGTCCTCGGCGAGGCAGTTCTGGTCCCAGCCGCCGGCCTCGCGCAGCACCTCGGTGCGGACGAAGACGGTGTTGCCGCCCAGCGGGATGAAGCCCTTCTCGGCGTGCAGGTGCAGCCGCGAGCGGAACCAGAAGAAGTACTCCAGGCAGTTGCGCAGGCTGTACCAGCTGGAGTGGAAGTTGATGAGCTGGACCCCGCCCTGGACCACGTCGGCGCCCGTGGAGCGGAAGGCGTGGTCGACGTGGGCGAGCAGTTCCGGGTGGACCTGGTCCTCGGCGTCGAAGACCCCGACGACGTCGCCGCGGCAGGACGGGAGGGCGGTGTTGAGGGCTTTCGGCTTGTTCTTCGTCTCGTGGTGGTCGACGACGACCCGTACGCGGGCCGGCGCGCGGGCGGCGGCCCGTTCGGCGACGGCTGCCGTCCCGGGGTCGTCGTGTCCGACGATCACGATGATCTCGTAGTCGGTGTGGCTCGATTCCAGGAGCCGGTCGATGGTGTGCTCCAGGACCGCCTGCTCGTGACGGGCCGGCAGCAGCAGAGAGAAGGCGAGGCGGCCTTCCCCGTCCGGGCGGTCGAAGCGCGTGGAGGCGAGCACCTCGGGGGTCCGCCACGCGTGCATCTGCCACCAGAGCGTGAAGGCGGCCATCCAGAAGAGCGCCAGGGAAATGACAGCGATGAACACAGATGTGTACACAAGGTCCCCCACAGACCCGCCGCCCCCCCGGCGGCGATCAAAAACCCCCCGGGGGCTCACGGCGGGCCCCCCGGCCCGCCGCCCCCGCTTCCCCCTCGCGCGCACCCCCCAGTGCGCGGCCTCGGTGACTCCCGAAGCTACGAGATTAGGCAGCGAACATGACACTCAGCTGCATCGAAAATTAAAGACCCGTTTCTGAACTCATACACACGCAACCGGAATTGACGGCACTCCCGCACCTTCAGGGACGAACCGCACCCAACTGCTCCGCCAGTTCGACCGGTTCCGTCGTAGGCCGCGCGCAGACGAAATGTCGACAGACATACGCCGTCGGAAGGTCGTGCACGAGTGTGCGCTCGGCAAGAAGGGGGAACTCACCGCCACCGCCGTCCGCCGCACGCGGAAGACCGACCGCCACGACCGCCCCGGGAGCCGTCCCCAGCAACGCCGTCCGGTGCAGCAGCGCCAGCGCCGGATCCTCCGGATGGCCGACGACCGCCACCTCGCGGGGTCCGTCGAGGAGCGCCTCGGCCACCGACAGCCCGTGCCCGATGAACCGCGGCACGCGCGGCCCGAGCGCGTGCACCACCCCGAGCGCCCGCTCCGCCGCCGTGCGGTGGGGCTCCGACCCGGTGTGCGCCGCGTACGAGAGCAGCGCGCCCGCGGCGGCCGTCCACCCCGACGGGGCGGCCGTGTCGGTGGGATCCTGCGGCCTGCGGATGAGCTTCTCGGCGTCGTGCGCGGTGTCGTACAGCGACCCGTCCTCGGCGGTGAACCGGGCCAGGACCAGGTCGACGAGGAATCCGGCGAACTCCAGCCAGACCCCCTCGCCGGTCACGGACGCCAGGGCGAGGAAGCCGTCGGCCACATCGCCGTAGTCCTCTAGGACCCCGTCGTTGGTGCCGACCTGGCCGTCCTTGCTGGTGCGCGACAGCCGGGCCCGGCCGTCCATGTGCACGCGCACCAGCAGATCGGCCGCCTCGGTCGCCCGCTCCACCAGGTCGGGCCGCTCGAAGTACGCCCCGCACTCGGCGAGCGCGGCGATCGCCAGCCCGTTCCACGCGGCGACGATCTTGTCGTCCCGCCCGGGCGCGGGCCGCCGCCCCCGCTCGGCCAGCAGCCGCTCCTTGATGCCGGCGAGCCGGCCCGCCTCCACGGCGGGCCCGTCCTGCGGCAGCTGCAGGACCGACTTCCCGTGCTCGAAGGTCCCCTCCTCGGTCACCCCGAAGTACTGGACGGCCAGATCCCCGTCGTCCTCCCCCAGCACCTCCCGCAGCTCGGCGGGCGTCCAGGCGTAGTACGCCCCCTCCACGTGCTCGCCGGTCAGCGGATCCGCGCTGTCGGCGTCGAGCGCGGACGCGAAGCCGCCCTGCTCGGTGCGCAGCTCCCGGACCATGAAGTCGGCGGTCTCCAGCGCGACCCGGCGCGCGAGATCGGAGCCGGTGACCCGCCACAGGTGCGCGTACACGCGGCACAGCAGGGCGTTGTCATAGAGCATCTTCTCGAAGTGCGGGATCACCCACTCCCGGTCCACGGAGTAGCGCGCGAAGCCGCCGCCGAGCTGGTCGTAGATCCCGCCGCGCGCCATGGCCTCGCACGTGTCGGCGGCCATCTGCAGCGCTCCCTCGGACCCGGTGCGCGCGTGGTGGCGCAGCAGGAACTCCAGCACCATGGACGGCGGGAACTTCGGCGCCCCGCCGAATCCGCCTCGTGTGGCGTCGTACTCCCGCGTCAGCCCGAGCAACGCCTTCGCGAGCTCCTCGGGTCCGGGCGTCCCGGCCTTGCCGTAGTCCAACTCCCGTCCGGCCAGGTCCCGTACGATCCGCTGCGCGACCTCGGCGACCTCCTCGGGCCGCCCCGCCCAGGCGGTCCGCACCCCTTCGAGCACCTGCATGAAGGAGGGCATCCCCTGCCGGGGCTCGGGCGGGAAGTAGGTCCCGAAGTAGAAGGGCTCGGCGTCGGCCGTCATGAAGACGGTCATGGGCCAGCCGCCCTGACCGGTGGCCGCCTGCACGGCTTCCATGTAGACGGCGTCGATGTCGGGCCGCTCCTCACGGTCCACCTTGATGTTGACGAAGTGCTCGTTCATGTAGGCGGCGGTCAGCTCGTCTTCGAAACTCTCGCCGGCGAGCACATGACACCAGTGGCAGCTCGAATAGCCGACGCTGAGGTGCACGGGTACCCCGCGCTCGCGTGCCTCCGCGAAGGCCTCGGGCGACCACGGCCACCAGTCGACGGGATTGTCGGCGTGCTGGAGCAGGTACGGAGAGGTCTGGTTCGCGAGGCGGTTCGGCATGGCCCCATCCTGCCGCACCGCCCGGCGTGCGCCCCGCTACCGGGCCGTCAGACCGTCGGCCGGGCCGTCGCGTCGCAGGGCGGCCCCCGTGAGCGGCGGGCACGGCCGGTGCGCGGGGGCAGTGTTGTCGCGCACCGGGGTCGGGGCGGAGTCGTGTGTGAGCGATGGCTCGTCATGTCTCGCTCCGTGCATGCCAGTTGACGGGATTCGACCCGTCTGCAGGAGGAAGTGAGCGCTTCCCTCTGAAGTAGCTCAGATTCCCTCGCGCTCGGCGGAGTCCCGCAGGACACTTGGGGCTCGTTGCCGGAGCTCTCTTGAGGGGGATGCCGATGCGGGACAGCCATCGCGGTGAGGCCGAGCGACTGCTGGAGCGGGCCGTGGACGAGGCGGCGCAGCGGGGGGCGGGCGCAGCCGGTGCGGGCGGTGCGGGTATCGACCGGGCGACGTTGCTGGCGCGGGGCAAGGAGGCCCTGGACGCGCTCGCCGCGAGTGCGGCGCCGGAGTACGAGGCGTACGTGCGGGCTCTGGACGAGGCTGCGGCCGGGGACCAGTCGCTCGGTGAGGCCTTCCGGCGGGGCAACACCTCCACGGCGCTGCTGGTGACGGCGGTCGCGGCGGCGACGGCCGTGGGGGCGGACCTGTCGCTCGGTGTGGCGGCCGGTACGGCGCTGACCGCGGGGGCGGTCGTGGGGATCGCCGGGGCGGTGGCGACGGTGGCCAAGGTGACGGCGCTGCACCTGCCGGCCGCGAACCGGCGGGCCGGGGAGCTGGGCCGGCCCGGCGGGGCGGAGCAGTTGAAGCTGCAGTGGATGTCGGCGCTGGAGGTGCGCGGGATACGCCCGTTCCTGGAGCAGCAGCGTGCGGTGGCCGCGGCGACCCGGGCGGCGCGTCCCGCGGCCCGGACGGCGCCCCGGCCCGCTCCGCAGTTGCGCGGTACGGACCGCAGTGCGGAGGCGCGGCGGCGCAGTGCGCTGGAGCATTCCTTCGGGCAGTTGCCGGCTCCGGCCGAGGTGTTCGTGGGGCGGCGGGCGGAGCTGACCCGGATCGCGCAGTGGGTGCAGGCGGCCCGCGCGAGTACGGAGACCCGGCCGGTGGTCGTGGTGCTGCACGGGGAGCCGGGGGTGGGCCGTACGGCGCTGGCGCTGCGGGCGGCGCACGGGCTGCGGGACCAGTTCCGGGGTGCGTGCGTGGTGGACCTGCGGGGCGGTTCGGCCGGGGAGGCGTCCGGGGAGGCCCCGCTGGCGACGCGCGAGGCGTTGCTGCACCTGATGAACCGGCTGGGTGCGCCGCGCGAGCAGTTGCTGTTCCGGGAGGGGGCGTCGGCGGAGCAGCAGGTGCGGCGCCTCGGCGAGCTGTACCACCAGCACCTGCAGGGGCTTCCGGTGACGGTGCTCCTGGACGACGCGGTGGACGCGGCGCAGGTGCGGATGCTGGTCCCGGAGCGTTCCGAGAGCCTGGTGCTGGTGACGGCGCGGGAGCCGCTGGAGCTGCCGGCCGATCTGGCGGCGTGGGTGTACCAGCTGCCGGTGGAGCGGCTGGCGGCGGACGAGGCGGCGGAGCTGCTCCCGGCGGCGGGCGTGGCGCAGGAGGACGTGGCCGCGGTGGTGGAGCTGAGCGGCGGGCTCCCGCTCGCGCTGCGGATGCTGGCTCCGCTGGCGGGCGACGGCCGGGCCCTCGTGGGCGGTGCCGCGGCGCACCCGGTGGAGGCGGCGCTGCGCGCGGCGGACGCGCGCCTGGCGGAGCCCGCCCGGCAGTTGCTGCGGCGGTTGCCGCTGGCGGGTCGGGCGTCGCTCGGCGGGGCGGCGGCGGCCGCGCTGGCGGACGTACCGGAGGCGGCGGCGCTGCGCACGCTGGAGGAGCTGTGGGAGGCCGGGCTGATCGAGCGGGTGCGCGGCCAGCGGTTCCGGATGCACGACGCGGTGCGCTCCTACGCGGCGGCGCGGTCGGCGGCGGAGGAAGCGGCGGCGGAGGCGGAGGAGGCGGCGACGGACGCGGACCGGGCGCAGGCCGCGGCGGCGCACGAGCGGCTGATCCGCAATTACGCGCAGCTCGCCGACTCGGTGATCCGGATGGTCGACGGGAAGATGTCGACGCGGGCGAATCAGTTCGGGGTCCACGGTTTCGCCTCGCTGGATGCGGCGCTGCGCTGGCTGGACGACGAGTCGAGCTTCATCACGGCGGCGCTGCGGCATTCGGAGGGGGTGGATCAGCAGGCGGTGCTCGATCTGCTGGGTGCGCTGTGCGACTTCTGTCTGCTGCGCGGGGACCTGTACCGGCTGGGTGAGATCGACGAGCTGACGCAGGCGGTGGCGGCGGGGCAGAACGGTCTGAAGGGGCAGCAGGGGCGGCTGGTGCGGTCGGTGCAGTGGCGTACGGGTATCGCGGCGCGCCAGCTGGGCGAGCTGGACAAGGCCCGTACGACGTTGGCCTCGGTGGTGGACCAGTACATGGAGGCCGATCAGGAGGCGGCTGCGGCGATGGCCCTGATCTCGCTCGGCATCACCCTGCACCACCAGGGCAATCTCCCGGAGGCGGCGGTCCGCATCCGGGAGGCGCTGGTGCTGCAGGAGCCGGCGGAGCTGGCGGGCGACCGGGCGTGGGGGCTGCACGCGCTGGCGGCGGTGGAGCGGGACCGGGCGCAGCTGGCGGAGGCGACGCGGCTGCTGGAGACCTCGCTGACGCTGCACCGGGAGAACGAGAGCGTGCACGGTGAGGCGTGGGCGCACTTCCAGCTGGGCCAGGTGCACCTGCGGTTCGGGGACGTGGAGCCGGCGGAGGCGGAGCTGCGGCTGGCCCTGGAGCTGTACGGGCGTACCCGCGACGACCGTGGTGAGGCCTGGGCGCTGACGCAGCTGGGCCGGGCGCGGGTGGTGGACGGGGATCCGGGGCCCGCGGTGGAGGGGCTGCGGGAGGCGCTGGCCCGGCACCGGGAGGCGGAGGACGCGCGCGGCGAGGCGTGGACGCAGTACTACCTGGGGCAGGCGCTTGAGGTGGGCGGCGGGCGCGACGAGGCGGTACGGGAGCTGGAGCGGGCGCGGACGATGTTCTCGCGGATGCGGGACGTGTACGGGCTGGCGCACGCCCGCCACCACTCGGGCCGGGTGACACGGGACCAGCGGGCGGCGCAGACGGGGAACCTGCGCAATTCCGGCTTCGCCCGTCAGCTGCTGGTGGACGCGCGGGCGGATTTCCGGCGGATCGGGCTGGCGCACGGCGAGGCGTGGACGTGTCTGGAGCTGGCGGTGATCGACGCGGGCAACGGCCGTCTGTCGCAGGCGCTGGATCTGTGCGAGGAGGCGGTGCGGCTGTTCATCTCGTACGGGGACCGGCGCGGGGAGGACTGGGCGCGGTTCCTGCGGTGCACGGTGCTGCCGTACGCGGTTCCGGCGGCGCCGGAGGAGGCGCGGGCGGAGCTGGGGCGGCTGGTGCAGGCGCCGCATCCGGCCCGTGACGGGCGGCTGGAGGACTGCCTGGAGACGTACGGGGTGATCCTGGGCCGGGGGGTGGATCCGGCGGAGGGCTGGCAGGCGTGGCGGCTCGGCCTGGTCCCGAACCTGCACGCGCGGGAGGTCATGGGGGTCCCGCGGGCCTGACGCGGCGCTCCGCACCGATATCCCCGGCGCGAGCTGCGTCTCGGGAAGCCGCAGGGCAGTACGGGGCGCGCGGGCAACGGCCGCCCGACCGGTCGTCCCGGCCGGGGCGGCGCGCGGAGGGCCTGCGGGAGGGGCCTGTGCGCGGCCCGTGCGGCCGTCCGGCCGGGCAAAGGCCGCACCCAGGCACGCCGGGGGCGGGAGAGCCCCCGTACGCCCCCGGTCGGCCCTACGGGGTCCGGGTGCCGTCCGTGCCGGGAGCGGCCGGGGCCGCCGGCTCCGGGGCCTCCTGGAAGTTCACCCGGCCCATGTGCCGGTTCATCGACTTCATCAGGGCCCACACGCCGATGGCGAGGGCCGCGAACACGATGAAGCCGAGGAGGCCGGGCGTCACCTTGTTCTTGTCGAAGGTGTCACCCGCCAGCGGAAGGAGCTGGGTCAGTGCTGCCTGCGTAGCGCTCATAGCTACGCATTCTCCCGGATGCCCGCGAAGAGGTCGGACTCGGGGAGGGAAGTGTCGACGTGCGACTTCGCCAGCTCGTACTCCTCGGTGGGCCAGACCTCCTTCTGGATGTCCATCGGGACGCGGAACCAGCCGCCGTCCGGGTCGATCTGGGTGGCGTGGGCGATGAGCGCCTTGTCACGGATCTCGAAGAAGTCGGCGCAGGGGACGTGGGTGGTCAGGGTCCGCTCCTTGCGCTCGAACTCCTTCCACCGCTCCAGCCACTCCCCGTAGGGGGACTCCAGGCCGCGCGCGAGGAGCGCCTCGTGGAGGGCGATGGTGCGCGGCTTGTTGAAGCCCTGGTTGTAGTAGAGCTTCTGCGGCTGGTAGGCCGGGCCGTACTCGCTCTCCGGGTACTTCTCGGTGTCGGCCGCGCTCTCGAAGGCCAGCATGGAGATCTTGTGGGTCATGATGTGGTCGGGGTGCGGGTAGCCCCCGTTCTCGTCGTAGGTGGTGATGACCTGCGGCTTGAACGCGCGGATCTTCTTCACCAGCTCGCCGGCGGCCTCCTCGACGTCCGCCAGCGCGAAGCAGCCCTCGGGCAGTGGGGGCAGCGGGTCGCCCTCCGGGAGGCCGGAGTCCACGTAGCCGAGCCATTCCTGCTCGACGCCGAGGATGTCGCGCGCCTCGTCCATCTCCTTGGCGCGGACCTCGTGGATGTTCTCCTCGATGTACTTGTCGCCCTGGAGCTTGGGGTTCAGGATCGAGCCGCGCTCGCCACCGGTGCAGGTGACGACCAGCACGGGGATCCCCTCGGACACGTACTTGGCCATGGTGGCCGCGCCCTTGCTCGACTCGTCGTCGGGGTGGGCGTGGACGGCCATCAGTCGAAGCTGCTCGGTCAAAACAGGATCCTCTGCGATTCGGCGCGACACTCAGCTCCTATAGTGACCGAACTGGGGGACGGAAAATTCCAGGGGTGACCGAGCCGTCCCCGGCGAGAGGATCGATCATGAGCGCGGTGCGCGAAGGACTGCCCGAGGGCCGGTACGGCCGGTCGGCGGACGAGCGTACGGACCGGAAGCTCAAGATCATCGGATCGGCGCTGGGCGCTCTGCTGCTGGGCGTGGTCGGCTGGATCGGCTGGGGCTACATCTCGTCGCAGAGCGTGAGCGCCGAAGTGATCAAGTTCCAGGTGATTTCGGACACCGAGGTGAAGGTGCACCTGGAGGTCCGCAAGGAGGCCTCGGTCACCGGTGTCTGCTCCCTGAGCTCCCAGGACGAGGGGCACGGCGAGGTGGGCCGGGCGGACTTCACCTTCGCGCAGGACCGGTCGCGGGTGGACGAGGTCGTCACCCTGAAGACCACCAGCAGGGCCACGATGGTCGAGCTGGTCGGCTGCGCGCCGGCGGCCTCCGCGCACTGACGCGCGAAGAGGATTGAAGACGCGCTCCAGGAGGCAATGAGCCTCTGGGGTCCTCCCCCTTTTCTTCCCGAATTGTTAGGCTCGTGGTTTCGTCCGCCGACGGCGGCCAGTAGTCCCCTGTACCGACGAGGAGCACCCGTGACCCAGACGAGCGAAAGCGTCACCTGGCTGACCCAGGCGGCGTACGACCAGCTGAAGGCGGAGCTGGACTACCTCTCTGGTCCCGCCCGCACGGAGATCGCAACGAAGATCGCAGCCGCCCGCGAGGAGGGCGACCTGCGCGAGAACGGCGGTTACCACGCGGCCAAGGAGGAGCAGGGCAAGCAGGAGCTCCGGGTCCGCCAGCTCACGCAGCTCCTGGAGAACGCCAAGGTCGGCACCGCGCCCGCGTCCGACGGCGTGGTGGCCCCCGGCACGCTCGTCAAGATCGCCTTCGACGGCGACGAGGACGACACGATGGAGTTCCTGCTGGCCTCGCGCGAGTACGCGTCCTCGGACTTCGAGACGTACTCCCCGCAGTCCCCGCTGGGCAGCGGTGTCCTGGGCAAGTCGATCGGCGAGGACGCCGAGTACGAGCTGCCGAACGGCAAGAAGGCCTCGGTCAAGATCCTGGACGTCAAGCCCTTCACCGGCTGATCACCCTCGGTCACCGTTTTCCTTCCTGACCCTCGTGCACGATGCCCGGCCGGGTTCACCCCGGCCGGGCATCTGCGTTCCCGGGAGGATCCGGTACGGGTCGTCAGCCGTCCGCGCCGCGGTACTTGCGGACCGCGAGGGTGCGGAAGAGCAGGATGATCAGGACCGACCAGATCAGTGAGGCCCAGATCGGGTGGACCATCGGCCAGGCGTCGGACCGGGAGACGCCCGGGTTGCCGAAGAGTTCGCGGCAGGCCTGGACGGTGGCGCTGAACGGGTTCCACTCGGCGATGGGCTGGAGCCAGCTCGCCATGTTCTCGGTGGGGACGAAGGCGTTGGAGATGAACGTGACGGGGAACAGCCAGATCAGACCCCCTGAGGTGGCCGCCTCCGGGGTGCGCACCGACAGGCCGATCAGCGCGCCGATCCACGAGAAGGCGTAGCCGAGCAGGAGCAGCAGGGCGAAGCCGGCGAGCGCCTTGGGGATGCCCTCGTGGATGCGCCAGCCGACGAGGAGGGCGACGATCGCCAGCACCACCATGGTCAGCGCGGTCTGCATCAGGTCCGCCAGGGTGCGGCCGGTCAGTACCGCGCCGCGGGCCATGGGGAGCGAGCGGAAGCGGTCGATGAGGCCCTTGTGCATGTCGTCGGCGATGCCCGCGCCGGCGCCCGCGGTGGCGAAGGTGACGGTCTGGGCGAAGATGCCCGCCATCAGGAATTCGCGGTAGGCGCTGGCGCTGGTCGAGCCGCCGATCACCATCGAGCCGCCGAAGACGTAGCTGAACAGCACCACGAACATGATCGGCTGGATCAGGCCGAACACGACCATCTCCGGGATCCGGGTGAGGCGGATGACGTTCCGCCGGGCGATCACCAGGGAGTCGCTCATGCCGCTCACTTCGCCGCCTCCTTCCGGGCCGCGCTGCGGCCCTTGGCGCCGGGGCCGGGCGCCCCGTAGGCGTTCTCTTCCGCCGCCCGTTCGGCCGCGTGGCCGGTCAGCGAGATGAACACGTCGTCGAGGGTGGGGCGGCGCAGGCCGATGTCGTCGATCTCGATGCCCCGGCCGTCCAGTTCGCGGATGACCTCGGCGAGCAGCTTGGCGCCGCCCGAGACGGGCACGGTCAGCTTGCGGGTGTGGTCCTCGACCGTGGTCTCGCCCTTGCCGAAGGCGGCGAGGACCTCGCGTGCGGTGGCGATGTGGTCCCGCTCGTGGACGACGACCTCCACGCGCTCGCCGCCGGTGCGGGCCTTGAGCTGGTCGGAGGTGCCGCGGGCGATGACCTTGCCGTGGTCGACCACGCAGATGTCGTGCGCGAGGTGGTCGGCCTCCTCCAGGTACTGGGTGGTGAGGAGCAGGGTGGTGCCGCCGGCGACCAGTTCCTGGATGATCCCCCACAGCTGCTGGCGGTTGCGGGGGTCGAGTCCGGTGGTCGGCTCGTCCATGAACATCACGGGCGGGCTGACGACGAGGGCGGCCGCGAGGTCGAGGCGCCTGCGCATGCCGCCGGAGTACGTCTTGGCCGTGCGGTCGGCGGCGTCGCCGAGGTTGAAGCGTTCGAGGAGTTCGGCGGCCCGGGCCTTCGCCGCCTTGGCCTTCATCTGGTAGAGCTGGCCGACCATCCGGAGGTTCTCGCGGCCCGTCAGGTATTCGTCGACGGCGGCGAACTGGCCGGACAGGCCGATGGCGCGCCGGACTTCGTTGGGGTGCTTGAGGACGTCGATGCCGGCGACGACGGCCTTGCCGCTGTCGGGTCGCAGGAGGGTGGTCAGGACGCGTACGGTCGTGGTCTTGCCCGCGCCGTTCGGGCCGAGCAGACCCAGGACGGTGCCTTCGGGGACATCGAGGTCCACGCCGTCCAGAGCCCGTACGTCGCCGAAGGTCTTGACCAGACCTTCGGCGTAGATAGCGCCTGGCATATGGATTCTCCCGTTGAATCGGGCCAGTAGAATCAGGATATTCAGGGCATTTCTACGCAAATCCTAGGGGCGCTCGGCAGGTCCTGCTCGGCCGAACGGGGGATGTCCACGTGCGGCTTCTCCGCGGCTGTGCACAGCCAAGGGCGTTGCCCCTAGCTCATCACCTTGTATCCCGCGCCGTGCAGGGAACGCGCGACTTCGGCGCAGTGCTCCGGGCCCTTCGTCTCCAGGTGCAGTTCCACCTCCACCTCCGTGAGCCCCAGCCGCGGGTCCGTCCGCACATGGCTCACGTCCAACACGTTCGCATCCACCACTGACAACACCGCCAGGAGCCCGGCCAGGGCCCCGGGGCGGTCCGCCACGCGCAGCCTCAGGGACAGGTACCGGCCCGCCGCCGCCATACCGTGGCGCAGGATCCGCTGGAGCAGCAGCGGGTCGACGTTCCCGCCGGACAGGACGGCCACCACCGGGCCGCCGCCGTACAGTTCGGGCTCGCTGAGCAGGGCCGCGACCGTGCTGCACCCGGCCGGTTCGACCACCAGTTTGGCCCGCTCCAGGCACAGCAGCAGGGCACTGGAGAGAGCGTCCTCGGAGACCGTACGCACGTCGTCGACGAGCTCGCCGATGATTTTGAAGGGGACGTCGCCGGGGCGGCCGACCTTGATTCCGTCGGCCATCGTGTTCGGGTCGTCGATCGATACGGGGTGCCCGACCTTGAGCGAGGGCGGGTACGCGGCGGCGCCGGCCGCCTGGACACCGATGATCCGTACGTCCGGCCGCAGCGCCTTGACGGCGACCGCGACACCGGCCGCGAGACCGCCGCCGCCGATCCCGACGAGGATCGTCCGCACCTCCGGGCACTGCTCCAGGATCTCCAGGCCGACGGTGCCCTGGCCCGCGATGATGTCGCGGTGGTCGAAGGGGTGGATGAACACCGCGCCGGTGCGGTCCGCGTACTCCTGGGCGGCCGCGAGGGTCTCGTCGACGACCTGCCCGTGCATGCGCACCTCGGCGCCGTACTCCTGGGTCGCGGCCACCTTCGGCAGCGGCGCCCCGACCGGCATGAACACGGTCGAGCGGACGCCGAGGAGGGAGGAGGCGAGCGCCACGCCCTGCGCGTGGTTGCCGGCACTGGCGGCGACGACACCGGCGGCCCGCTGCTCGGGGCGCAGGCCCGCGATGCGTACGTAGGCGCCGCGGAGCTTGAACGAGCCGGTGCGCTGGAGGTTCTCGCACTTGAGGTGGACCGGGGAGCCGGTGAGCGAGGAGAGGTGCCGGCTGCCCTCCATCGCGGTGACCCGGGAGACGCCGGACAGCATCTTCTGAGCCCCCCGGATGTCGTCGAGGATGACCTGCGGGACGGGCTGGGGCACGCGGTAGTTCATGCCGCCAGTCTCGCAGTCGCGGCAGGGCCCGGCCCGGGGCCGGCTGCGGGGGCTGCCTGCCGGGGTGCCTGCCGGGCGGCGGCGGGCCGGAGGAAGGCCCTGTCGGAGGGGCTGCCGCAGGTCGTGCGGGCCGCGCCTCGGGGAGCACCCCGGGCCGGACTCCGGCAGGGGCGAAATCTCGCCATCCGGTACACCCGCGGGACGGGGGCACCGACCGGCCGTATCAGTTCTCGTACGGAGCGTACGAGCCGCCGCACGGCCGCGTACTCTGTCCCCCAACCTTGTCGGACCCACGCGAAGAGAGCCCACGGCCATGCCTTCCACCCCGGCCAATTCCGATCTGCCCGCGGCGCCCGACGCGCCCGCCGGAGCCGGTCTCCTCGACGCGCTCCAGCACCAGGTGGCGGTCTTCGCCCGCCGTGCCGAGCAGACCCGTCTGGGCGGTGTGGGCCAGGCCCGCAACTCGATGGACCGCGCCGCCTACCTGCTGCTGAACCGGCTCGACCTGGAGGGCCCGATGGGCGTCAAGGCGCTCGCCGGCGGCATGGGCATCGACTCCTCCACCGTGACCCGGCAGGTCGCGCCTCTGGTCGACAGCGGTCTGGTGAAGCGGACCTCGCACCCGGAGGACGGGCGGGCCGTGGTGCTCGCACTGTCCCCGCGGGGGCTGGCCAGGCTGGAGGAGGTGCGCTCCTCCAGGCGCGAGCTGATGGCCCGTGTGACGGAGGACTGGAGCGAGGGCGAGCGCGAATCCTTCACGGGGCTGCTGACGCGCTTCAACCTGTCGCTGTCCGACCTCATGGCGGCCGTGGCCGAAGCCGGACCCGCCTCCTGAGCGGAGTCCGTCAGTCCTCTTGACCTGGCCCGCCCCGCTGCCCGCACTATGTGGACTATGCGGGTGGTTGATCAACAGGCGGGCTCCTACGCGGAGTTCGAGGCCTTCGTCGCCGGCGCGGCAGGGCGGCTCCTGCATGTCGCGGTACTGCTGACAGGGGAGCCGGAATCGGCCCGCCGGCTGCTCGCGGGCGCGCTGGCCCGGACCTACGCGAACTGGCGGCGCCTGCGCGGGGACGACCCGTACGACTTCACCCGCCAGGAACTGTGCACGGCCTTCGCCCGGACCGGCTGGCGCCACCACGGCGGCAGCGGTCTGCTGGCCCGGCTGAGCCCGCCGGAGCGGCTCGTCCTCGTGCTGCGGCTCTACGAAGGGGTCGCGGAGGAGGTCACGGCGGCGCAGTTGGGGCTGCCGGTCGAGCGGGTCCGGGTGCTGTGCAACCGGGCCGTGGCCGCGCTGAGGTCCCGGGAGGCGGCGTGAGCGGGATACCGGACCGCAAGGAGGCCCAGGTCAGGCGGCTCCTGGAGGGCCCTTACCCGACGGTGCCGGCGGGGCTGGCGGCGGGCGCGGCAGCCCGGGGCGACCGGATCGTACGGCGCCGCAGGGCGCTGCGGCGGTTCGGCTGGGCGGTGCTCTTCGCGGCGGCGGTGGCCTTCACGGTGTGGGCCTCCCTGACCCACCCCTGGGCCGCGCCGCCGAGCGGCATCTCCCCACCCCTGGAGGGCTGGTAACCCCCTCCGGCTCTGCCGTGCCGACTCCGGCTGCGCCGGGCCGATTCAGCCTCGCCGGGGCCGATTCAGCCTCGCCGGCGTTTGAGGCGCGGGTCCCCGGCAGAGCCCGGTGCCCCGCTCTTCAGCCTCGCCGGCGTTTGAGGCGCGGGTCCGGGCAGAGCCCGGTGCCCGGCGGAGCCGGGTTCCCTGGGGCTCCGCCCCAGACCCCGCGCCTCAAACGCCGGCGGGGCTGGGATTCGCCCGGCGCAGCCCGAAGCGGCCGGAGGGGTGGGGGGCGCCGGGCCCCGGGGAGGGGCCCGGCGGGGTGGGGTCAGCCCAGGGCCTGGGTGAGGTCCGCGATGAGGTCGTCCGCGTTCTCGATGCCGACCGACACACGGATCAGGTCCGCCGGAACCTCCAGCGCCGAGCCGGCCACCGAAGCGTGCGTCATCCGGCCCGGGTGCTCGATCAGGGACTCGACGCCGCCCAGGGACTCGGCCAGGGTGAAGATCTTGGTGCGGCCGCAGACCGCGACCGCCTCCTCCTCGCCGCCGGCGACCTGGAAGGAGATCATGCCGCCGAAGTTGCGCATCTGCTTGGCGGCGACCTCGTGGCCCGGGTGCTCCGGCAGGCCCGGGTAGAGCACGTTGGTGACCTTCGGGTGGCGCTTGAGCACCTCGACGATCTTGCCCGCGTTCTCCGCGTGCCGGTCCATGCGCACGGCCAGGGTCTTGATGCCGCGCAGCACGATCCAGGAGTCGAACGGACCGGCCACCGCGCCCATCGCGTTCTGGTGGTAGGCCAGCTCCTCGCCCAGCGCCGCGTCCGCGGCGACCAGCGCGCCGCCGACCACGTCGGAGTGCCCGCCCATGTACTTGGTCAGCGAGTGCACGACCACGTCCGCGCCCAGCGCCAGCGGCTGCTGCAGGTACGGCGAGGCGAAGGTGTTGTCCACGACCAGCTTGGCGCCGGCCGTCCGCGCGATGTCGGCGACGACGGCGATGTCGGTGATGCCGAGCAGCGGGTTGGAGGGGGTCTCGACCCAGATGACCTTCGTCTTCGGGGTGAGGGCCGCCCGTACCGAATCGGGGTCCGAGGTGTCGGCCACCGACCACTCCACGCCCCAGCGGGAGACGACCTTCGCGAAGAGGCGGAAGGTGCCGCCGTACGCGTCGTTCGGAATGACCACGTGGTCGCCCGGGGCGAGCAGGGTGCGCAGCAGGCAGTCCTCGGCGGCCAGGCCGGACGCGAAGGCGAGACCGCGACGGCCGCCCTCCAGCGCCGCGAGGTTCTCCTCCAGCGCGGT
Source organism: Streptomyces sp. NBC_00029 (assembly GCF_045160505.1). Lineage (NCBI taxonomy): Bacteria > Bacillati > Actinomycetota > Actinomycetes > Kitasatosporales > Streptomycetaceae > Streptomyces > Streptomyces sp. NBC_00029. The sequence goes on along the minus strand of NZ_CP108292.1, from coordinate 5,625,021 downwards.
CCGGGTCGGGTTGGCGCTGCGGCTGTATTCGTAACCGCCGCGGAGCCCGCCGACACCGTCCTGCTTGTACGTGGAAACCTGGTAGATCGGGGGCACGACCGCGCCGGTCTGCGGGTCCGCCGTGTTGCCCGCGTGGATCGCACGGGTCTCGAAGCTCTGGTGCTCGTGGCTGTCGTCGCTCATGGTCCGATGCTATGCCCGCACCGGGCCCACCCCCCTATTGGCCCGCTCCCCCCTCCGTCTGGTTCGCTGGAGGCATGGAGATTCTGTGGTTCGTGTTCGCGGTGGTCATGATCGCGATCATCGTCAGTCCGTACATCCGGCGCCGGCGCGGCGGTATCCGCCTGGTCACGCCGGACAGCCCTGACGCCGCCGACCCGGCGAACTACGGATTCGACCGGCAGGAAGAGCTCGACATCCGGGTCCCCGGTCCAGACCAGGACCTGATGGACGCGCTCGACAACGTGCAGCGGACGGGCCGGTGGCAGGCGGCCTCGCAGCTGCTCGCCGGGACCCCGCGGGAGGGCGAGCGGCGCTGGCAGCGCGTCCAGGCCTTCGGCGGTGCGGCGGCCCTTGAGCTGGCGGCGCAGCCCGGTGTGGGCGCGCAGTGGCTGAAGGCGTGGCGGCTGGAGGCGGAGAAGGACCCGGGCGGCGCGCAGGTGCACGCGGAGCTGCTGGTGCAGCAGGCGTGGCGGCAGTCGGGCGGGGTCGGCTCCGACGACCACCGGATCATCCTGGAGGAGGCGCGGGAGGCGTGCCGCAGGGCCGCGCTGCTGGCGCCGGGGGACCCGGTCCCGTACATCACGGAGCTGGCGATCGCGCGGGGACTGGCGTACCCGGAGGCGGAGTTCGACGAGCTGTGGGCGAAGGTCATCGACCGGGCCCCGGAGCACATGGGCGCCCATCTCGCGGCGCTGCACTACTGGGGCGCGGCCTGGCACGGCTCGCGGGAGAAGGCCGACGCCTTCGCGCACGCGGCCGCGGCGCGCGCCCCGCAGGGCTCGCTGCTGGCCGCCCTGCCGATGTTCGCGCTGCGCGAGAACCAGCCGGACATCGTGCTGAGCCCGAGCTTCTACCGGAGCGCGGTCGTCACGCGGGCGGTGGAGGGCGCGCTGTACGCGGTGCACTCGGCGCGGCAGGACGACCCGATGGTGGCGCACGTACGGCACCTGCTGCTGATGTTCCTGGTCTGCATGGAGCGGTGGGCGGAGGCCATGGAGCAGGTGCGGCACGTGGACGGCTACGTGGGCGCGCTGCCGTGGTCCGAGGCGGACGACCCGGCGGCGGTGTACGCGGTGTACCGGGCGATGGCGGTGGCGGGGTACGAGGCGAACGGCGGGTCGCCGGCGACCCTGCCGCAGTAGCCCTCCCGGCGGGGCGCGGGGTCGGGTCGGGGGCCTGCGGGCGTTGGCCGGCGGCCGTGGGACGGCCGCGGACCGGGTGCGGGGTGGGTGCGCCCGGCCTGCGGGCGTCCCGGGGTGGCCCCGCCCTGCAGGTCACCCCCTGCCGGACGGGGCCAGATCCCTGGCCAATAAAGTTGCTGTAAGTAATCGCAGGCCGCATGATGCGGCGGTGGCGGCCGTCTGCCCTGCCACCCACTTCAGCACCGCTTTCATCCCGTGGGGGGATCTGTCCATATGGGCGCTTCACTGCGCGCCTTGCGCGCTCTCGTCCTGCTCGCCGGCTTCTATCTGCTCGGCGTGTTCCTGCTGGCGGCCCTCGGAGGCATCGACTTCGCCGTCGTCAGCTTCCTGCACGGCCCGATCGTCGCGAAACTGCTCCTCGCCTCCGTCGTCCTCACCGTCCCGATCGTGCGCGGCCTGTTCATGCTGCGCACCCCCAAGGGCGAGCCCCTGGCCGGCCTCACCGTCGTCGAGGCGCAGGAGCCGGAGCTGTGGCGGATCGTGCGCGACATCGCGCAGCAGGTCGGCACCCGTGCCCCCGACGAGATCGTGCTGATCGACGAGGTGAACGCGGCCGTCGCCGAGGATGCCCGGCTGCTGGGCCTGCGGCCCGGCACCCGCCGGCTCTACATCGGTCTGCCGCTGATGGCGGGCCTGGACGAGATGCAGCTGCGCGCCGTGCTCGCCCACGAGATGGGCCACTACGCCAACTTCGACACGCGCCTCACCCCGCTGATCGCCCGCGGGCGCGCCCAGCTGATCCGCACCATCGGTCACTTCCACGAGCGCGCCGACAAGAAGGTCGCCAAGGAGCGCGCGAAGCAGGAGCGCAGGGACGAGAAGCGGATCGCCAAGGGCAAGCAGGCCAAGGGCGTCGACACCGCGGGCGAGGGCGCGATGTACCGCGCCATGGCCAAGATCTACATCGCGTACGGCAACTTCTACATGCGCGCGACCCTCTCCACCTCCCGCCGCCAGGAGCTGGCCGCCGACCTCGCCTCGGTCCGGATCGCCGGCCGTGACTCCGCCGCCTCCGCGCTGCGCGAGCTCAACGCCCTCGGCTCGGCCCACGATTTCTACATGAGCTCGTACGCCACCCTCGGCGTCGGCGCCGGCCTGCTGCCCCGCCCCGGTGAGGTCTTCGGCGGTCTGCGCCGGCTCCTGGAGGCGCGCTCGGAGGACCTGGAGGAGCTGCGCCGGGAGCTGTCGACCGAGCCCGCCTCCCCCTACGACTCCCACCCCGCGCTCGCCGAGCGCGTGGCCCGCATCGAGGCCCTGCCCGACGACGGCCGCGCCGGGCAGGCCGCCCGGCCCGCCCTGGAGCTGCTGGCCGACGCCGACGCGGCGCTGGCCGCGCTGGAGCAGGTCGTCCTCACCCCGGAGGCGCTCGCGCTCGAGCGGGTCGACTGGGAGGACCTCGTCCACGCGTCCATGACGGTGTACGTCGGCCAGGGCGCGGAGGACATCCGCGAGGCCTTCGCCGCCGAGGGCGCCGGCCCCGGGCTGGACGCCGTGCTCGACGCGTTCGACGCCGACCCGGCGGTGCGCTGGCGCATCGCCGACCGCTTCCCGAAGTCCGAGCAGGCGCAGGCCGCCACCGGCCGCACGGCGCGCGAATTCGCCCGCCCGGTCGTCCGGCGCGCCCTGAACCAGCTGGTCACCGTCGAGCTGACGGCCCGCGGCGCCGCCCGCTGGCAGCTGTCCTGGTCCGACTCGGCCGCCCTGCACTACCCGGCCGACGGCTTCGAGGACCGGCTGGGCCCGGCCCTGGACGCGGCCGTGGCGGACCTGCCCGACACCGAACCCCTGCGAAAGCTGGTGCTTGCCCCGTGATCGGCCTCTACATCCTGGGCGCCGTGCTGCTGTTCGGCGCGTTCAAGTTCCTGCGCGGCGTCTACTACATCCGCAAGGCCAAGGCCCTGGAGGCCGAGATCGGCACCCTGAACGCCGGTACGGATGCGGTGAAGGCCGAGCAGAAGGCCGAGAAGGCGGCTGCGGTCGTCGCGCTGGGCTTCGTGGCCGAGGCCGACCTCGACACCGAGAACCCGGCTCCGGTGCCGCCGGAGCGGACCGCCGTCCTGGACGCGGTCCGGTCGGGCGACTGGGAGGCCGGCGCCGCCTACATCGAGGCGGCCGGGAAGGACTGGCAGGAGCGCATGGAGCGGGTCCGCCCGCTCGCCGAGGCGGCCGCCGAGGACGACGCGTGGCTGCTGGCCTGGCGTGCGGCGCGGCCCTCGGACCCGACGGCCGCCCTGGTCGACGCCGACACGGCGATCATGGTGGCGTGGAACGTACGCGGGGGCCAGTCGGGCAGCCGCACCACGCAGGAGCAGTTCCGGCTCTTCCGCGAGCTGCTGGTCAAGGCCCAGGAGGCCGCCCACGCGGCCCAGCGCCTCGCCGACCCTGCTGACCCGACCCCGTACATCGTGGAGCAGCCCATCGGGCAGGGCCTCGGGTACTCGCACGAGCGGTACCGCGAGCTGTGGGCACAGGTCGTCGAGCGCGACCCGAAGGTGCTGTGGTCGCACGTCAGCGGCCTGCAGTACTGGTGCCGGAAGTGGCGCGGTTCGCACGAGCTGGCGCTCGCCTTCGCCCGTGAGTCGGCCGCCGTCGGCGCTCCCGGTGACCTGCTGTCGCTGCTGCCGCTGATCGCGTACTTCGAGCAGGAGACGCACGAGGAGGACCTGGCGGCGGAGACGTTCTTCAAGGAGCCGGAGATCGTCGCCGCGGTGGACGCGGCGCTCCTGGACCTGGCGGCGGCGGGTGACGACCACCCGGGGACGGCGCGCATCCGGCACATGCTGGCGTACCTGCTGTTCTGGCAGGACCGCGACGAGCAGGCCGTCGAGCAGTTCCGCCACATCGACGGGTACATCGGCGCCCTGCCGTGGTCCTACGCGGGATCGCCGAAGAGCCGGTACCTGTACGCCCGTGACTGGGCGGTGGGTGTGGCCACTCCGGGCCTCTGACCGGTGCGGGGGCGGAGGGCGGGCCGGGGAATCCCGGCCCGCCCTCCGCACGTTGTCACTCCCACAAGGAGGGAATCCATGTTCTCGTACCGCCGTACGCCCGAGCTCCCCACCCGCGAGGAAGCCCTCACGGGCCGCGCGGAGCCGCTCTTCTCAGTCCCCGACCGGCACACCGTGCTGGGCAACCCGCTGTCCGGCCCCTATCCCGCGCACCTCGAGGTGGCCGACTTCGGCCTGGGCTGCTTCTGGGGCGCCGAGCGCAAGTTCTGGCAGACCCCCGGCGTGTGGACCACGCTGGCCGGGTACCAGGGCGGCTTCACCGAGAATCCGACCTACGAGGAGGTGTGCTCGGGCCGGACCGGCCACACCGAGGTCGTCCGTGTCGTCTTCGACCCGTCCCAGGTGTCCTACGCGGCGCTCCTGAAGCTGTTCTGGGAGTCCCACGACCCCACCCAGGGCTTCCGCCAGGGCAACGACGTCGGCACCCAGTACCGCTCGGCGGTCTACACCCACTCCCCCGCCCAGCAGGCGACGGCGGAGGCCTCCCGCACGGCCTACCAGCAGGTCCTGGCCTCCTCGGGCTACGGGCCGATCACCACGGCGGTCCTCCCGGCGTCGGAGCGCCCCTTCTGGCCCGCGGAGGCGCACCACCAGCAGTACCTGGACAAGAACCCGGGCGGCTACTGCGGCATCGGCGGCACGGGCGTCTCGTGCCCGATCGGCGTCGCGAAGGCCCCGGGGGCCTGACCTCGGTGCCCGCCGACCCCGCGCACGGGCCCGAGCAGCCGTTCGTGGGGTCCCCGCGCACGACCCGGTACCGGCTGCGCCTCGGCGCCTGGGGCATCTGGGTCGAGCTGACGGCCTCGGCGTCGGTGGGCGCCGGAGTGCCGGTAACCGGTGAGCGGGTGGCGGACGGGGTGTGGCTGGACGTCTCCCCCGTCCTCGCCCATCCGCCTTCGGACCGGCGGGGCAAGCGGCTCACCGCCGGGGAGGCGGCGTGGCTGCGCCGCGGACTGGCCCTCGCGGGTCCGGCGCTCGCCGCGCGGGGGCCCTGCGCCCACACGCTGGTCACGGTGGACCGGGTGCTGTTCCCCGAGGCCGACTTCCAGCCGGAGGGGCTGGCCGCGGCGCTCCTGCGGTGGGCCGAGGAGGAGTTCGGGCTCGCGCCGCATCCGGTGCGCGCGCACTTCGACCGCGGCGCGAATCGCTACGTCTTCAGGTGGCCCGCCGGGCAGGGGCGTCTCACCCGACCGTGACCTGGGCCCGGGCCCACGAGGTCTGGTCGAAGGAGGAGCGGGAGGAGCGGGCGTCCGCGTCCGGTCGGGGTGGCCGTGGCCGGGAGGGAAGACGCCGCGGCCGGGCACCGCTCGCCGGACGCGGCCCCCACGTCAGATCGTCGACGCGTCGATCACGAAGCGGTAGCGCACGTCGCTCGCCAGCACCCGCTCGTACGCCTCGTTGATCTGATCGGCGCGGATCAGCTCGATCTCGGCGCCCAGTCCGTGCCCGGCGCAGAAGTCGAGCATCTCCTGGGTCTCGGCGACCCCGCCGATCATCGACCCGGCGAGGGTCTTGCGGCCGGTGATGACGGAGAAGAGGTTGAGCGAGACCTGCTCCTCCGGAGCGCCGACGTTCACCAGGGCCCCGTCGACCTTCAGCAGGCCGAGGTAGGCGTCCAGGCCGAGGGGCGCGGAGACGGTGGACAGGACCAGGTCGAACCGGCCGGCCAGTTCATCGAAGGCCGCCCCGTCGCCGGTGGCGTGGAAGTGGGTGGCGCCCAGCTTCAGGGCGTCCTCCTTCTTGCGGAGGGTCTGCGACAGGACGGTGACCTCCGCGCCGAGCGCGTGCGCGATCTTCACGCCGATGTGGCCGAGGCCGCCGAGGCCGACGACGGCGACCTTCTTGCCGGGGCCCGCCTGCCAGTGCCTGAGCGGGGAGTAGAGAGTGATGCCGGCGCACAGCAGCGGGGCGGCGACGTCGAGGGAGAGGCCGTCCGGGATGCGGACGGTGTACTTCTCGTCGACGACGAGGTGGGTGGAGTAACCGCCGTACGTGGGCTCGCCGTCGCGGTCGAGGGCGTTGTAGGTGCCGGTCATGCCCTCGACGCAGTACTGCTCCTGGCCCCGAAGGCAGTACTCGCAACGGCGGCAGGAGTCGACGAAGCAGCCGACGCCCACCCGGTCCCCGACGGAGAAGCGGGTGACGGCCGCGCCGACCTCGGAGACGACTCCGGCGATCTCGTGGCCGGGGACCATCGGGTAGATGCCCTCGCCCCATCCGTCGCGCACCTGGTGGATGTCGGAGTGGCAGATGCCGGAGTACTTGATGTCGATGAGGACGTCGTGCTCGCCGACGGGGCGGCGCACGATGGTGGTGCGCTCCAGCGGAGCCCCTGCGGCGGGAGCGGCGTACGCGGCGACCCGGGTCGCGGGGGCGGCAGAGGCGGCAGCGGCGGCCTGGGCGGTGGGGGTGACGGACATGGGGGTGCTCCTCGAACGGTGGCCTACGTCTGCAACGGCCCCCACGCTGCCCGTCCGTGCGGCATCCGCCCAGCCCCCTGTCCTTCCTACGACTGGCGAACCTACCCCTGACGGGGTCAGGCTCACGCCTGCTCCGCGACCCGCCGCCCGGGGATACTGGCGGGATGGACCAGCTTGATCAGCGAGCCTGCCTCGGCGAGTTCCTCCGCTCCCGCCGTGCGCGGCTGCGCCCCGAGGACGTGGGCCTGCGGGACTACGGGCGCCGGCGGCGCGTGCCCGGGCTGCGCCGTGAGGAACTGGCGCAGCTGGCGGGGGTGTCGGTCGCGTACTACACGCGGCTGGAGCAGCGCGACGGGCACAACGTGTCGGTGGAGGTGCTGGACGCGCTCGCGCGGGCCCTGCGGCTGGACGGGACCGAGCGGGCGCACCTGATGGACCTGGCCCGGCCCAAGGCGCACCGGCGCCGCCAGAGCCGGCGGCCGCAGGAGGTGCGTCCGGAGCTGCGGACGCTGATGGACGCGATGTGCGGCGTACCGGCGTACCTCGTCGGGCACCGGCAGGACGTCATCGGATGGAACCGGCTGGCAGCCGCGGTCTTCGGGGACTTCGGGGCGCTGCCGGCCGCCGAACGGAACCTGGTGCGGCTGGTGTTCCTGGACCCGGCGACGGCGGAGCTGTACGGGGAGTGGGAGTGCCGGGCGTGCGAGGTGGTGAGCAATCTGCGGATGTACGCGGGTCAGCACCCGGACGACGAGCGGCTGTCGGCCCTGGTCGGTGAGCTGTCGGTGAAGAACGAGGAGTTCCGGCGGCTGTGGGCGGCGCACACGGTGGCGGACAAGACGCACGGGGAGAAGCTGCTGCGGCACCCGCTCGTGGGTGAGATGCGGCTGTCCTTCGAGACGCTGACGCTGCCGGACGACCCGGCGCAGTCCCTGGTCACCTTCCACGCCGTCCCCGGCTCCCCGTCGGCGGACGCCCTGCGTCTGCTGTCGTCGTGGTCGGCCCCGTCGCAGGAGGCCGGGGCGCGGAACCCGGCGGCTAAAGGCTGAGCTGGTAGTAGGCCGCGGGGCGGGCCCGGCGGTAACCCAGGCGCTCGTTCACCGCCCGCATCGGGATGTTCTCGTCGGCCACCGTCGTGTCGATCCGGCGCAGGCCGGGGTAGCGGTGGAGGGCCAGCTCCAGCATGTGCCGCTTGACCGCGCCGCCCAGGCCGTGGCCCCGGTGGGCGGGGGCGACGACCGTGTCGTACTGGAGGGCGCGCGGGCCGGCCGGGTCGGGGAGGACCAGTTCCGTGTACGCGGCCACCTCGCCCTCCCCGGTCACCGCGGCGACCGTGGTGATCTCGCCGCCCCGGTCCAGGATCAGCCGGTGCGAGGCGTGCAGTCGCTGCGGCGTCCAGCGCTCGGTCTTCTCGTCGATGTCCCCCATGGGCGCGTCCTCCATCGCCCCGTGCGCCGTGGCGAGCGGTCCCGCCCAGTCGTCCGGCACGCGGCCGTGCCAGGCGTGCAGCTCGTACCCGGGGGCTACGGCGCTGGCGCAAGCAGGGGCGGCCGGGGCGAAGTCCCCGTCCCGGGGCCGCTGCGGCCGCACGTCCTGCTCGTACCAGGCCATGGGCAGTACGTTCTCGAAGCCGAGGGACTCCGCGAACGCCTGCCCGGGCCCGCCCAGGTCCACCAGCGTCGAGACCGAGGTCCGGCCCTGCGCGAGCAGCTCGGCCCGGACCTGCTCCCACAGGGCCCGGCCCAGGCCCCGGCGGCGGGCGTCCGGGCGTACGGCGAGCACGTCGAGGAAGGCGGTGTGCGCGTTGGCCTCGTCCGTGAACAGCAGCAGGGCCGCCACGCCCGTTCCCCCGTCCGCGGTCCAGAGGGCGGCGCGGCCGCGCGCCGGCGTGACGCGCAGCCGTCCGGCCACTTCCGTCCGGGCGGGCGGCGGCCCCTGCGGCAGGTCGACGGCCTGGGCGGCGGCGAGGACGGCGGTCCAGGCGTCGACTTCGGCATCGGTGGGGGGCAGCGGCAGCGCGCGGACGGTCATACCGGGGACCCTAGATGATCTCGCGGCGGGGAATCCGGCGGTTTCCCACGACGAACGGCGGGGACCCCGTGAGGGATCCCCGCCGTTCGTCCGTCGCGTTCCGGGGGTGTCAGACGGCCGCGCCGGCCTTCCACTCCGCCCAGCTCATGTTCCAGCCGTTGAGGCCGTTGTCCGGCTTGATGGTCTTGTCCGGGGAGTTCACCACGGTGACCACGTCGCCGATGAGCGAGTTGTCGTAGAACCAGGCGGCCGGCTGGTTCGGGTCGCCCGCGCCCTTGACGTCGTTCAGGCCGACACAGCCGTGGCTCGTGTTCGCGCTGCCGAAGACCGAGTCAGCACCCCAGTAGTTGCCGTGGAGGAAGGTGCCGGACTGGGACAGGCGCATGGCGTGCGGGACGTCCTTGATGTCGTACTCGCCCTTGCCCTCACTGTCCTTGAAGCCCACGGTCGAGCCGTCCATCCGGGTCTCCTTGAACTTCTCGGAGATCACCATCTGGCCGTTGTAGGTCGGGTTCTCCGGGGAGCCCGCCGAGATCGGAATGGTCTTGAGGACCGCGCCGTCCCGGGTGACCGTCATCTTCTTGGTCTTCGTGTCGACCGTGGAGACCTGGCTGCGGCCGATCTTGAAGGTGACGGTCTTGTTCTGGACGCCCTGGACGCCGGGAGCGCCCTGGACGCCCTCCAGTGCCAGCTTCATCGTGACGGTGGAGTTCGCCTGCCAGTACTGCTCCGGACGGAAGTCCAGGCGCTGCGCGCCGAACCAGTGGCCGACGACTTCCTGACCGCTGCTGGAGGTGACGGTGATCGCCGCCTGGACGGCCTTCTGGTCCTTGATCGGCTTGTTGAAGGAGATCGAGACCGGCATGCCCACACCGACCGTCTGGCCGTCGTCCGGTATGAACGAGCCGACGAAGCTGTTCTCCGGCGAGACGGTGGTGAAGGAGGCGTTCTCGTGCGCCTCCTTGCCGTCGGCGTCCTTGGCCGTCGCCGCCAGCGCGTACTTCGTGGAGCGCTTCAGCGCGGCGTCGGGCTTCCAGCTCTTGCCGTCGGCGGCGATCTTGCCTGCCACGGCCGCGCCCTCGCTGGTCTTGAGCTCGACCAGGGTCAGCGTGCCGTCGGTCACGGCGACATTGGCCGCGTCGTTGAGGCCGACGTTGGTGGCGCCGTCCTTCGGCGTGATGGTTATTTTGGCCTTGGAAGCATCCTTGGCCGCCGCCGCGTCGACGTCCGCCTGGGCGCTGGCGGAATCGCCCTTGCCCTTCGGCTTGTCGTCGTCCCCGCCGCCGCACGCCGAGAGCACCAGTACCCCACCGAGAACGGCGGATATGGCCACCAGGGACCTTCTCCGCCGCTTACTGTCCGTCCTCACACGCCACTCCATCGTTGCCGGATACCCGGAACGCCGCCGTCCCGGGATTGGCCCGGCAGGGGGACGAACCCCCTGCCTGGTCCTGACAACGCGTTAACGGCGCGGGCCGGTTCCACATTCCGTTGGGATGTGGGCCACCACACGGTCAGGCGTTGTCGGGTTCCTCGTCGAAGTCCCCATCTTCCTCGTCCAGGTCCCACTCCATCGACTCGGGGTCGTATTCGACGGGCTCGCTGCTCCAGGAGGCCTGGGCGAGCTCCACGCCCGGGATCTCCGCGACCAGGTCAGTGGGGTCGACGAGGTAGGCGAGGGCCTCCGACTCGTCCTCCCGGACGGCGGACTCGGCGTGGCCGCGCTCCTCGTCCGGCATGAACTCGTCGGCCTTGATGTGCGCGAGGGCGGCTCCGGTGAGTGCCTGAACGTCCGGCACCTCAAGAACCAAATCCACCCGAAGCCGTACGTATCGTGATGTCTCAGAAGAGTTCATACGACGGAGAGTAAGCCCGCGGCAGCCCCGACTTTCCCACGACCCGCCCCTTTCCGTAGCATCACCGCACACGGCCAATTCGCTGCTGCCACAAGGGGGATCGCACCGTGTCCGCACGCCGACCGCTGCTCACCGCTCTCGGAGCGACCACCCTCCTCGCCGCCCTGTGGTTCGTGCCCTCCGCGGGCGCGACCTCACCGGGGGCCACGGAGACCCGCTCAGGCGTGCCCACGGGCGCGAACGCCGCGGGAACGGCCACCGACGCCACCGACTCCTCCGGCGCCCCCGGAACGGTCACGGGGACCTCCGCCGAACCGGCCGCGCAGCCGCTGCTCGCCGCCACCGGATCCGTCGACACCACCCCCTACCTCCTGGGCGGCACGCTCTTCCTCGGCGTCGGGGCCGGGTTCGTCGCCTTCTCGGTCCGCCGCTCGCACACGCCCTGACCACGGCGAAGGGCCGCCCCGGGACGGATCCCGGGGCGGCCCTTCGCCGCGTACGCAGCCTTCGTCAGGCGAGCGGACCCGTCACCGGCTCCACGGCGGCGACGAGGCCGCCGCTGCGGACGAACGCGTCGGCCGCGGCCAGGTCGGGGGCGAGGAAACGATCCGGCCCGGGACCCTCCACACCGGCCGCACGGGCGGCCGCGATCGCGGCCTGGCTGGCCGGGGCGGGGGTCAGCCCGTGGCGCAGCTCGATGGCGCGGGTGGCCGCGTACAACTCGATGGCGATGATCCGCGTCAGGTTGTCGACGGCGGTACGGAGCTTGCGCGCGGCCGACCACCCCATCGAGACGTGGTCCTCCTGCATGGCGGAGGAGGGGATCGAGTCGGCCGAGGCCGGCACCGCGAGCCGCTTCATCTCGCTGACCAGGGCGGCCTGCGTGTACTGGGCGATCATCAGACCGGAGTCCACGCCGGCGTCGTCCGCGAGGAACGGCGGCAGACCGTGCGAGCGGTTCTTGTCGAGCAGCCGGTCGGTGCGGCGCTCGGCGATGGAGCCGAGGTCGGCGGCCGCGATGGCGAGGAAGTCCAGCACGTAGGCGACCGGGGCCCCGTGGAAGTTGCCGTTGGACTCCACGCGGCCGTCGGGCAGGACCACCGGGTTGTCGACGGCGGCGGCCAGCTCGCGGGAGGCGACCACGGCGGCGTGCGCCATGGTGTCGCGGCCCGCGCCGGCGACCTGCGGGGCGCAGCGCACGGAGTAGGCGTCCTGCACGCGCGGGGCGGTCTCCTCCTGGTAGTGGCGGACGAGCCCGGAGCCCTTCAGGACGGCGGCCATGTTCGCGGCGGAGGCGCCCTGACCGGGGTGCGGGCGGATGGCGTGCAGCTCGGGCTGGAGCACCTTCTCCGTGCCGAGCAGCGCCTCCAGCGTCAGCGCGGCGGTGATGTCGGCGGAGGTGTAGAGCCTGCCGAGGTCGGCGAGCGCCATGACCAGCATGCCGAGCATGCCGTCGGTGCCGTTGAGGAGGGCCAGGCCCTCCTTCTCGCGGAGCACGACGGGCTCGATGCCCGCCTCGGCGAGCAGCTCGCCGGCGGGGCGGACGGTGCCGTCCGGGCCCTCGGCGTCACCCTCGCCCATGAGGGCGAGCGCACAGTGGGACAGCGGCGCGAGGTCGCCGGAGCAGCCGAGGGAGCCGTACTCGTGGACGACCGGGGTGATCCCGGCGTTGAGCACGTCGGCCATGGTCTGCGCGACGGAGGGGCGTACGCCGGTGTGACCGGAGGCGACGGTCTTCAGGCGCAGGAACATCAGCGCACGGACGACCTCGCGCTCGACGCGCGGGCCCATGCCGGCGGCGTGCGAGCGGACGATGTTGCGCTGGAGCTGGGCACGCAGCTCGGGGCTGATGTGCCGGGAGGCGAGCGCACCGAACCCGGTGGACACCCCGTAGACGGGCTCGGGCTTGGCGGCGAGGGCGTCGACGATCTCACGGGCACGGGCGAGTGCGTCCTGCGCCTCGGCGGAGAGCTCGACCCGCGCGTTGCCGCGCGCTACGGCGATGACGTCCTCGGCAGTGGTCCCGGACGTCCCCACCACGACAGTGTGCATATCCATATTCAGCACCCTACGGATTGAATCGCTTCATGTCACTAGCTGAACCTGTCACGATCGCGCGGCGGCTGGACCCCTTACGGGCCGGGGCCGCGGGCGGCCGGTCACTGGCGGCCCCGGAAGCGGCGCCGCTCCCCGGGAGCCTCCTGGGCGGCGGCGTCCGCGAGCCGGACCACCGCGGTGTCCCGCCCCGCCACCACCGGCTTGGGCGAGCGCGCGGCCTTCGCCTTGTACTGGGCGGCGTCCGCGAGCCTGAAGAGCCTCCGGGAGGACTTCACCGGCCCGATCGGATCCCCGGTGGAGGCCACCCCGCAGGCCACCCCCTCGCCCAGTTCCAGCTCGGCGGCCCGGGTGCACACCTCCTCGGTGACGCGCACCATCTCGTCCGCCGTCGGACCGACCCCGACCAGGCAGAACTCGTCGCCGCCGAGGCGGGCCACCAGCGATCCGGGCAGCATGGCCCCGCACAGGCTCAGGACCGACCCGAACCGCTCCAGCAGCCGGTCGCCCATGGCGTGGCCGAGGGTGTCGTTGACCTTCTTCAGGCCGTTCAGGTCGCACACGACGAGGCTGACGACCACCCCGGTCCGCCGGTGCTCCTCCAGGGCCTCGTCGAGGCGCATGTCGACCGCCCGCCGGTTCGCGAGCCCGGTCAGCGGGTCGGTGAAGGCGAGCCGCCGGGCCTCCTCCAGCCGCTCGTTCTGCGCGAGACCGGCCGCGACCACGGCGGCGAGCACGGTGGCGAACTCGGCGTCGTCCTCGTCGAAGTCGGGCAGCCCCTCGTCCCGGGCGACGTACAGCTCGCCCCAGGCCCGCCCGCTGAGCACGACGGGCGCCACCACGCAGGTCCCGCGGCCCCGGCGGCGCAGGGCCTCCCCGCGCCGCCCCGGCCGGTCACCGACGGCGCTCTCCACCCAGGCGTGCGGGCCGCCGCCGCCCACCCACCGCTCGTGCAGGAACTCGGTGATCTCGGGAAAGTCGTGCACGGGGTACGACTCGTCCTCGGGGAACTCCTCCTCGCCGGCCCGCCGCTCCCCCTCGTTCACCAGGACCCGCAGGCGCCCCCGCTCCCGCTCCCACGCGGAGATCGCGGCGAACGAGCCGTCCAGCGCCACGCGGGCCCCCCGCGCGGCCGCCCGCACGCTGTCCCGCGGCGCGCACGCCGCGGCCATCGCCTGAGCGAGTCCCACCACGGCCCGTAGCCGCCCGTCAACTCCCATCACCCCAGGCTAGGGACTTTTGTCAGATTTGGAGACAATTGGCACGACTTTGGGTGCTTCCAAGATCACCAGGGGTGATCGACGGGGGCTGCGCGCGAGCCGGGCCCCGCGCGTGAGCCGGGCCCTCGCCCGTGAGCCGGGCCCGTCCGGCGCCCCGCAGCCGGGTGGCTACTCCCCCGGCCAGTTCGGCCTGCGCTTCTCGTTGAACGCCGCCACGCCCTCCGCCCGGTCGCCGGAGAAGGCCACCGTCCGCCAGGCCGCGTCCTCGATCTCCAGACCGGCCGCCAGGTCCATCCCGTGGCCCAGCCGCAGCGCCCGCTTGGCGGCCCGCAGACCCACCGGGGAGTTAGCCGCCATCCGGGACGCCAGGGCGAGGGCCTCGGCCGTGTCCTGCCCGGCCGCGACCACCGAGTCCACCAGCCCCAGGGACAGCGCCTCGGCGGCCTCCACCCGGCGCGCGGTGAAGATCAGCTCGGCGGCCCGCGCCGCACCCACCCGGCGCGGCAGCAGCTGCGTACCTCCGCCGCCGGGGATCACGCCCACCGACACCTCGGGCAGACCCACCACCGCGGTCTCGTCGGCGACGATCACATCGCAGGCCAGGGCCAGCTCGAAGCCGCCGCCCAGCGCGAACCCGTGCACGGCCGCGATCGTGGGCATCGGCAGCTCCAGCACGCCCCCGTACGCCCCGCGCGTGGTGGGCCGCTGCCGCACCAGCTCGGCGTCCGAGAGCGAGTTCCGCTCCTTGAGGTCCGCCCCGACGCAGAAGGCCCGCTCCGCCGCGGAGGAGAGCACGACCACGCGTACGGACCGGTCGGCGGCGAGCTCCGCACAGGCCGCCCCGATGGCGCGGGCCATCGCGGTCGACACGGCGTTCATCGCCTTGGGGCGGTCCAGGACCAGCTCGGCGACCCCGCCCTCGTGGCGGCGTACCGCCACGAACTCCGACTCGGACACGGCCTCGGACGCCATAGGAACCCTCCCGGTTAACGAACGTTACCCGGGGATCCTAGGGGCTCCCGGCCGAAACGGGCAGGGCCTGCGGTCTCACCACGCCCGGCCCGCGCTACCCCGCGCCCGCCCGCTTCCGCCGCGTCAGCGACCAGGGCTCCACGACGCCGAGCCCGCGCACCGGCCGCTGCCACATCGGCTGCAGCGCGAAGCGGTAGGACGCACCCTCGTCGGGCGACGTCTCCGCCTCCTTCTCCGACACCGGGGCCGCCCCGGTCCGGGAGAGCTCCTCGGCCATCGCCCCGTCCACCAGGACCGCGTCCTTGGGGGCTATCGACGTCAGCCGGCTGGCCAGGTTCACCGTGGTGCCGAAGACATCGCCCATCCGGGTGGTCACCGTGCCGAAGGCGATCCCGACCCGCAGCTCGGGCATCTGCGCGTCGAGCTCCATGGTCTCGATGAGCCGCAGCGCGATCTCCGCCGCCGTGGCCGCGTCGTCGGCGCAGTACAGCACCTCGTCACCGAGGGTCTTGATCAGCCGGCCGCCGTGCGCGGCCACCAGGTCCGCCGCGGTCGTCTCGAAGGACTCGACCAGCTCGCCGAGCTCCTCCTCCTCCAGCCGCCGCGTCAGGCGCGTGAAGCCCACCAGGTCGGCGAAGCCCACCGCGAGCCGCCGGTCGACCATCTCGTCGTCGTCGGCCACCTGCACCACGCGCCCGGTCGCGGCCGCCAGCTGGCGCCGCCACACGTAGACGAGGAACTCCTCCAGCTCGGGCAGCAGCAGCTCCACCAGCGGGTACGTGACCTCCGTACGGGTCATGCCCGGCTCCGGCGGCTCCGTCAGCCCCTCCAGGAACGAGTCGATCTGCCATTCGGCCAGCCGGGCGGTCGTCTGCCCGGTGGACCGCGCCACCTGCACGGCCATCGGCTCGGACAGCAGCCCGGCCTCCACCAGACCGGCCAGCCGGCGCAGGGCCAGCACGTCGGCCTCGGTCAGCGCCCGGGCCTGCCCGATGTCGGCGAAGCCCATGGCCCGCCAGAAGCGCGAGGCCAGCTCCATGGACACGCCCGCGCTCCGGGCCGCCTGGAACGGGGTGTAGCGGCGCTCGGCACCGAGGATCAGCTGCTCCAGCCGGATGGCGAGCGGATCCGCCGTCGGCTGGGCCGTGTGATCGACCTCGTGGTGCGGAGTGTGCTGGTCGCGGCCGATCGGGGTACCCGGGCCGGAGGCGGAGCCGCCGCCGGGGGCCGCGGACGCGCTGGACGTAGGGTCGTCGACGGTCAAGGGCCGCCTCCTGTCCATTCCGTGCGCACTGCCCTGCGAACCGGTTGATCACCACGAGCACCGGGATCGCCTAAACCATACGGCAGGTGTGCCGTAGCTCACTCCCCCTCCCCGCTTCCGGCCCGCCCGCGACCGCGGTGCGCGGCCCGCGGCCGGGCCCCGGGCGGCGCCGCACCCGGGTGCCGGGTGCGGCGCCCGCTCCCGCGTCAGTGCACGGAACGCAGGTGGACGACGTCGCCCGCGCCCACCGCCTCGTGCTGTCCCTCGGCCGTACGGATCACGAGGCGGCCATCGGTGTCCACCGCTTCGGCCGTTCCGGTGAGGATGCGCCCGCCGGGCAGCTCCGCGCGGACGTGCCGGCCCAGAGTCGCGCAGCCCGCCGCGTAGGTCTCCTGGAGACCGCTGGCCGCGGGGTCGCCGGCGGCCGCGCGCCACCTCCCGTACCACTCCTCCAGGGACCGCAGGACGGCCCGCAGCAGCGGGTCCCGGTCGGTCACGGAGGCCTTGGCCAGCGCCAGCGACCCCGCGGTCGGTACCGGCAGCTCGTCCTCCGTCAGCGTGACGTTGAGCCCGATGCCGATGACCACGCCGTCCGCGACCCGCTCGGCGAGAATCCCGCCGGTCTTGCGCTCCTCGCCCTCGACGCTGACCAGCAGGTCGTTGGGCCACTTGAGGGCGGTGTCCACGCCGGCCGCCCGGGACAGCCCCGTCGCGGTGGCCACGCCGGCCAGCAGGGTCAGCCACCCCCACCGCTCCTGCGGCACCGCGTCGCCCGGCTTGAACAGGACGGAGAAGAACAGCCCCGAGCGCGCGGGAGCGACCCAGCTCCGGTCGAGCCGCCCCCGCCCGGCGCTCTGCTCCTCGGCGACGAACACGGCTCCCTCGGGCAGCTGCGCCGCCCGCGTGGCAAGGTCGGTATTGGTGGACCCGGTACTGGCGACGACCTCCAGCGAGGTCCACAGACCGTCCCCGGTGACGAGCGCCCGCGTGAGGGCGGCGGCATTGAGCGGCGGCCGGTCCAGGCTCGACCAACGACCGGAGGAAGCTCCTGCTGAGGCATCTGATGGCGTCATGCAACCCAATGTAGGTGTGTCAAACGCCGCACTGCCGAGCGCCATGCCCGCCGATACGCTACGCACCAGTAGCCAGCAGTAGTCAATCAATTGACCAGGCAGTTGACACCACGCAGGGAGCCGCGACCCCGATGTCACATCCGTCAGAGCCGATCGACATGCACACCACCGCGGGCAAGATCGCGGATCTGCAGCGCCGCATCGACGAAGCCACCCACGCCGGATCCGCGCGTGCCGTGGAGAAGCAGCACGCCAAGGGCAAGCTGACGGCGCGTGAGCGGGTAGCCCTGCTGCTGGACGAGGGATCCTTCGTCGAGCTGGACGAGTTCGCCCGGCACCGCTCCACCAACTTCGGGCTGGAGAAGACCCGCCCCTACGGCGACGGCGTCGTCACCGGCTACGGCACGGTGGACGGCCGGCCGGTGGCCGTGTTCTCGCAGGACTTCACCGTCTTCGGCGGGGCCCTCGGCGAGACCTACGGCCAGAAGATCATGAAGGTCATGGACTTCGCGCTGAAGACCGGCTGCCCGCTCGTCGGCATCAACGACTCCGGCGGCGCCCGTATCCAGGAGGGCGTCAGCGCCCTGGGCATGTACGGCGAGATCTTCCGCCGCAACGTCCACGCCTCGGGCGTGATCCCGCAGATCAGCCTGATCGTCGGGCCCTGCGCGGGCGGCGCCGTGTACTCCCCGGCCATCACGGACTTCACGGTCATGGTCGACCAGACCTCGCACATGTTCATCACCGGCCCGGACGTCATCAAGACGGTCACCGGCGAGGACGTCGGCTTCGAGGAGCTGGGCGGGGCGCGCACCCACAACAGCACGTCCGGTGTCGCGCACCACATGGCGGGCGACGAGAAGGACGCCATCGAGTACGTGAAGTCACTGCTCGCGTACCTGCCGTCGAACAACCTCTCCGAGCCGCCCGCCTTCCCGGAGGAGGCGGACACGGAGGTCTCCGACACCGACCGCGAGCTCGACGTCCTGATCCCGGACAGCGCGAACCAGCCGTACGACATGCACACCGTGATCGAGCACGTGCTCGACGACGCGGAGTTCCTGGAGACGCAGTCGCTCTTCGCGCCGAACATCCTCACCGGCTTCGGCCGCGTCGAGGGCCACCCGGTCGGCATCGTCGCCAACCAGCCGATGCAGTTCGCCGGCTGCCTGGACATCAACGCCTCCGAGAAGGCGGCGCGGTTCGTCCGGACCTGCGACGCCTTCAACATCCCGGTGCTGACCTTCGTGGACGTCCCGGGCTTCCTTCCCGGCACCGACCAGGAGTACAACGGAATCATCCGGCGCGGCGCGAAGCTGATCTACGCGTACGCCGAGGCCACCGTTCCGCTGATCACGGTCATCACCCGCAAGGCCTTCGGCGGCGCGTACGACGTCATGGGCTCCAAGCACCTCGGCGCGGACCTCAACCTGGCCTGGCCGACCGCTCAGATCGCCGTCATGGGTGCTCAGGGCGCGGTGAACATCCTGCACCGCCGCACCATCGCGGAGGCCGCTCCCGAGGAGGTGGAGGAGACCCGGGCACGGCTCATCACCGAGTACGAGGACGCGCTGCTCAACCCGTACACGGCGGCCGAGCGCGGGTACATCGACGCGGTGACCATGCCGTCCGAGACCCGGGCGCACGTGGTGAAGGGGCTCCGGCAGCTGCGCACCAAGCGGGAGTCCCTGCCGCCGAAGAAGCACGGCAACATCCCGCTCTAGCCCGTCCAGGAGGACTCTGTGGTGATCAAGGTCGTCAAGGGCAACCCGACCCCGGAGGAGCTGGCCGCCGCACTGGCAGTGGTCCAGGCGCGGGCGGCGATGCTGGCCATGGCAACGCCGGACGCCCCGCCGGTCACGGACGCATGGTCGGCGCCGGCCCGGGTGGCACGGCGCCGGGTGCCGCATCCGGGGCCGCGGGCCTGGGGCCGTACGTACTGGCCCGCGTAGCCGAATTGATGTGAACGGACGGTGGCGCCTGAGTACCCGTACTCAGGCGCCACACCCCTGTGCGGGGCCAGGATCGGGGCATGCTCTGGTCCGACCCGAAGAACGAGCCGCCCAAGGACATGCGCGATGCGCAGGCGATGATCCGGCGGCTGACCGTGGTGCTCGCCCTCGCCATGCTCGTGGTGGTGTACGTCCTGGGCGTGGGCCACTTCTAGGGGTGTCCTGCCGATCACCCCGGGCTCGCGGGCCGCGCCTACGATGGCCTCCATGACTGCCACACCTGAGCCCGCGACCGGGCGCAAGCTCGTCCTCGCCTCCGCCTCCCCCGCCCGGCTGAACCTGCTGCGGCAGGCCGGGCTCGCCCCGCACGTGATCGTCAGCGGCTTCGACGAGGACACGCTGAACCACGACGAACCGGCCGCCCTGGCGCTGGCGCTGGCGGAGGCGAAGGCGGCCGTCGTCGCGGGCCTGGACGAGGCCGCGGGCGCCCTGGTGATCGGCTGCGACTCGGTGCTGGAACTGGACGGCGAGGCGCTGGGCAAGCCGGCGGACGCCGACGAGGCCACCGCCCGCTGGAAGTCGATGCGCGGCCGGTCCGGCGTCCTGCGCACCGGGCACTGCGTGATCGACACGGCGGACGGCCGTCAGGTTTCGGCCACGGCGTCCACGACGGTCCGGTTCGGCGAGCCGACGGACGCGGAGGTGGCGGCGTACGTGGCGAGCGGGGAGCCGCTGCACGTGGCGGGGGCGTTCACCCTGGACGGGCTGTCGGCGCCGTTCATCGACGGGATCGACGGGGACCACGGCAACGTGATCGGCCTGTCGCTGCCGCTGCTGCGTTCCCTGCTCGGCGAACTGGACCTGTCCATCACGGACTTGTGGGCTTGAGCTCCCCGAACGGCGGCGCGGGCGGCAGCGGCGGGTTGTCTGTGCCCGCGTCGCCCTCGCCGCCCCGCCGGGCGGCGTAGAGGGTCAGGATCAGGACGAGCAGACACAGGATCAGCATCATCACGGCGAAAGCGGCCCAGCCGACCAGGCCGACGACGAGGGTGCCGAGCACTCCGTGGGTGACGGCGGCGCTGATGAGCACGATGCGGCCGAACCGGTTCGGGGAGCGGTCGCGGATCGCGGTGACGGCGGCGATCACGGCGCACAGGACGAGGAAGGCACCCATGCCCGCGCCCATGCCGTAGGTCGCCTTGGACATGACGTCCGGGTCGCTGCCCGCGATGGACATCGACTGGTTCGCCGTGGTCCGGCCCAGCACGATGTGGACGAGCACGAGTACCGCCGCTTCCACGACGAGCACGATCGCAGCCAGTCCGGCCACGAGTCTTCGCAGCACGATGCCCCACCCCCCACGTGTCACAAGCCTGTT
Source organism: Streptomyces sp. NBC_00029 (assembly GCF_045160505.1). Classification (NCBI taxonomy): domain Bacteria; kingdom Bacillati; phylum Actinomycetota; class Actinomycetes; order Kitasatosporales; family Streptomycetaceae; genus Streptomyces; species Streptomyces sp. NBC_00029. The sequence continues at coordinate 5,604,368 of NZ_CP108292.1, read as the reverse complement.
CGACGCCTGGAGGCTACTAACGGGTAGCGCGCGGGACAAGACGTGCGCACCGCCCGGTTCCCGGGCACCGCCCCGCGCGCGCCGCCGTACGGCGGGGCTACGCCTTCGCCTTCTTCTCCCTCGGCCAGACGGTGTACGACCACGACCAGATCGTGTCGATGACCCAGACGGTGAGCCAGATCCGGCCGAACCAGACCAGCGGTCCGCGCCGATCGTCCGGCACGCCGCCGTCCGTGATCTGCCACACGAGCCAGCTGGAGTCCAGGGCCCACAGGATCAGCTGGCCCAGCGCGAACGCGGCCGTGTGGACGTACCAGTCCCGCCGCTCCTTGCGTGCGTGGTCCCGGGGCCCGGTGACGGCCCCGGCCGAGGGCTGCGCCGGTTCCGGCCCGCTCATGTCCATGCCCATGTCTTCTCCGTCCTCTCCCGCGGTCGCGGTCCGGGGCCCGGACGTCCCGGGCCCCTTGGGGTTCCTGTTCTCGGCCGGCAGGCGCAGCGTGCGGATCGCGTACGGCACCACGACGGCCCCCAGTGCCGAGGTGGCCGCCGCCGCGGCGCAGGCGGCGGCCCAGCCGAGTTCCTCGTAGAGCACGCCCATCAGCAGCGGCCCGGCCACCACACCGGCCAGGCGGGCGCTCTCGTAGAGCCCCATGCCCCGGCCGATCCGGCCGCCGGACGCGGCGGCGACGGTCGCCTGCTCGACCGGGATCTGCGCGGCGAAGCAGGCGGCGGCCACGGCCCAGAGGGCGGCGATCGCCAGAGGCCCGGACACGACTGCGAGCCCCGCGGCGAACAGCGCGCTCGCCGCGAACGAGGCGACCATGGTCGGCGTACGGCCCAGCCGGCCGGTGAGGTGGTGGGCGTGCTCCGGCAGCAGGACGAACACCAGGAAGCCGGGGGCGAGGACCAGCGCGATCTCGTTCGGGCTCAGCTCCAGTTCCGCCTGGAGCCGCAGCAGCAGGAGCATCCACAGCCCCGCCTCGGCCGCGGCCGTCACCGCGGACACCAGCATCAGCGGCAGCAGTCGGCGCTCCGCGGCTCCCCGCCTGCCCGTGCGGCCCGTGCGGCCCGTCACGCCGGCGCGGCCCGCCCCGTCCGTCCCGTCCGGCCCCCCGGCGCGGGCCGGCCGTCGGTGGGGCCCGCGCAGCAGCGAGGCCGCGGCCACCGCGCAGGCGGCGCTGCCCAGCCAGAACAGCAGCGGGTAGCCGCCGCGTTCGAGCAGGGAGAACGCCACCAGGTAGCCGGCCAAGGCGCCCTTCCCCTCCGCGGACAGCAGCTTCCCGTAGGCGGAGGTGCTGCCCTTGGACCGCTGCCCGGTCCAGGCCCGCAGCGCGACCCAGAACAGGGCTCCGCCCGCGCCGCCCAGGCCCGCCGCGACGAAGGCCGCCCCCAGCGAGTCGGCGAGCGCGTACCCGGCGAACGACAGGGCGTACAGCACCGCACCGGCCGCGGCCACCCGCCGCTGGTCGAAGCGGTCCGCCAGCTCCCCGGCCAGCGGGCGCACGAGGAGCGAGAGCGCCGCCTCGAAGGCGACGAGGGCGCCGACCGCGGAGGCTCCGGCCTGCAGCGTCGACCCCGCCCACAGGGGGAGCAGGAAGTCGAGCACCTCCGCCGGGGCGCTCGCGAACAGTGCGGCCGACAGGACCCGGCGCCCTTCCGGGTCCGTCGGCGTCTTCGTCCCGGCGCTCACCCCTCGCACGCTTCCCGGTCGTGAACCGGCGCCGCGCGGCGTGCACCGTCCGAGCGGGCGTTCGTACGGAAGAACCCACCGGCCGCTTCGCACCGGTCGGGAAGGGGCCCCGGTAAGAAGGGCACTGACGCCATCGCCTCGTCCTCGTCTCGGTCGTGCCGCGCCGTGCTGGGGCGCGCTCCGCGCGGTGTTTCCTCGCCGCCTGCAAGACGCCGTTCGCCCCGCCCGGGTTGCCGGCCCGCCGCGTCCGTGATCATGGACGCGCCGCGGAGGGCTTCGTTTGCGCCGGCGACGAACCGCCGGCGGGGCCGTCCGGTGAGCGCTTCCCCCGCGGCCGCCGGGCCCCGTGTCGACCATCCGCAGTACACGCCCGGCGCGCTGTCGCCCGTCCGGGCCGCTGTGGGCCGCATCGCTGTGGGTACGGTGTTCTTCCGGTTCGCCCTGCGGGACAACGGGGCTACCAATCAGTAAACAAGGGGACAACTCCTCTCACGACCGCAAAGAAACCGTGGGCCGTTCGTAGGGACTCGACAAAGAATCACCCGGGGCCGCTGACCGGTGGGACAGAGACCTTGGATACACGACGGGGTTACTGTGCAGTCGGGGATCCCCCTGACCTGGGGCGCCACAAGGGTTCTCCGGCGGATCGGCCCTCGCATCACACTCTGTGTGGGCAAGGTCACCACCGGGGAAGGGTCGAAAGGCCGTGTGGGCTGTCCCTAAACTCAGCTTGTTTCAAGGAGGGAGCCATCGTGCGCAAGGTGCTCATCGCCAACCGTGGCGAAATCGCTGTCCGCGTTGCTCGGGCCTGCCGGGACGCCGGGATCGCGAGCGTAGCCGTCTACGCCGATCCGGACCGGGACGCTCTGCACGTCCGCGCGGCCGACGAAGCTTTCGCGTTGGGCGGTGACACCCCGGCCGCCAGCTACCTGGACATCTCCAAGGTCCTCCAGGCCGCAGCCGACTCCGGTGCGGACGCCATCCATCCCGGATACGGCTTCCTCTCCGAGAACGCCGAATTCGCCCAGGCCGTGATCGACGCCGGCCTGACCTGGATCGGCCCGCCGCCGCAGGCCATCCGTGACCTCGGTGACAAGGTGGCCGCCCGTCACATCGCACAGCGCGCCGGCGCGCCGCTGGTCGCCGGTACGCCGGACCCGGTCTCCGGATCCGACGAGGTCGTCGCCTTCGCCAAGGAGCACGGCCTGCCGATCGCGATCAAGGCCGCCTTCGGCGGTGGCGGTCGCGGCCTGAAGGTCGCCCGCACCCTCGAAGAGGTGCCGGAGCTCTACGACTCCGCCGTCCGCGAGGCCGTCGCCGCCTTCGGCCGCGGCGAGTGCTTCGTCGAGCGCTACCTCGACAAGCCGCGTCACGTCGAGACCCAGTGCCTGGCCGACTCGCACGGCAACGTCGTCGTGGTGTCGACCCGTGACTGCTCCCTGCAGCGCCGCCACCAGAAGCTCGTGGAGGAGGCCCCGGCACCGTTCCTGACCGACGCTCAGAACGCGGAGCTGTACGCCGCCTCCAAGGCCATCCTGAAGGAAGCCGGCTACGTCGGCGCCGGCACCGTCGAGTTCCTCGTCTCCGCCGACGGCCTGATCTCCTTCCTCGAGGTCAACACCCGCCTCCAGGTCGAGCACCCGGTCACCGAAGAGGTCGCCGGCATCGACCTGGTCCGCGAGATGTTCCGCATCGCCGACGGCGAGGAGCTCGGCTACGGCGACCCGGTCCTGCGCGGTCACTCCATCGAGTTCCGCATCAACGGCGAGGACCCGGGCCGCGGCTTCCTCCCGGCCCCCGGCACGGTCACCAAGTTCAACGCCCCCACCGGCCCCGGTGTCCGCCTCGACGCGGGCGTCGAGTCCGGCTCCGTGATCGGCCCGGCCTGGGACTCGCTCCTGGCCAAGCTGATCGTCACCGGCGCCACCCGCGAGCAGGCCCTCCAGCGCGCGGCCCGCGCGCTCGCCGAGTTCGAGGTCGAGGGCATGGCCACCGCCATCCCCTTCCACCGTGCGGTCGTCGCCGACCCGGCGTTCGCCCCCACGGACGGCAGCCCCTTCACCGTCTTCACCCGGTGGATCGAGACCGAGTTCGTCAACGAGATCCCGGCGTTCACGGCCCCGGCCGCGGACGACATCGAGGACGAGCCGGGCCGCGAGACGGTGGTCGTCGAGGTCGGCGGCAAGCGCCTCGAGGTCTCGCTCCCGTCCTCGCTGGGCATGACCCTGGCCCGCACGGCCGCCGCCGGTGGCGCGAAGCCGAAGCGCCGCGCGGCCAAGAAGTCCGGCCCGGCCGCCTCCGGCGACACCCTGGCATCGCCGATGCAGGGCACGATCGTCAAGGTCGCGGTCGAAGAGGGCCAGCAGGTCAACGAGGGCGACCTGGTCGTCGTACTCGAGGCCATGAAGATGGAGCAGCCGCTCAACGCGCACCGCTCCGGCACCGTCGTCGGCCTCTCGGCCGAGGTCGGCGCATCGGTCACGTCGGGCGCGGCGATCTGCGAGATCAAGGACTGACGCCGTTGGACGGGGCTCCCGGGGGCATCCACCCCGGGAGCCCCGTCCCCCGTACGTCGAACGCCGGCGGGGCTGGATGTTCCAGCCCCGCCGGCGTTCGACGTACGGGGGCGGCGCCCCCGGCGAGCCGATCCGTAGGACCTAGCGGCGGCGCATGTCGGCCACGCGGGCCCGCTCCGCCTGCGGCTCCAGCATCCCGCCGGCGGCACTGCGCAGCTGCGCGGTCGGCCCGCCCCGCCTCTGCACCGGCAGCGGCGACTCGCGGCGCGGCCGCCGCCCCTGCATACCGTCCACACCGCCGGAGGCCACGGCTCCGCCGGCCACGGTGATCTGCACGCCCTGGTCCGCCAGCGCCTGCAGCTCCGTACCCGCCCGGTCGTCGTGCGGTGGCGGCTCGTCCGTCACCAGACGTGTCATCACATCGGTCGGCACGGTCTGGAACATGGTGTCCGTACCGAGCTTCGTGTGGTCGGCCAGCACCACCACCTCCGCCGCCGCCTGCACCAGCGCCCGGTCCACGCTGGCGGACAGCATGTTGGACGTGGACAGCCCGCGCTCGGCGGTCAGGCCGCTGCCGGACAGGAAGGCCCGGGACACCCGCAGCCCCTGGAGGGACTGTTCGGCTCCGCTTCCCACGAGGGCGTAGTTGGACCCGCGCAGCGTGCCGCCGGTCATGACCACCTCCACCCGGTTCGCGTGGGCCAGGGCCTGGGCGACGAGCAGGGAGTTGGTGACGACGGTCAGTCCGGGCACTCGGGCGAGCCGGCGGGCCAGCTCCTGGGTCGTGGTGCCCGCGCCGACGACGACGGCCTCGCCCTCTTCGACGAGGGAGGCGGCGACATCGGCAATGGCGGTCTTCTCCGCCGTCGCGAGATGGGACTTTTGCGGAAAGCCGGACTCCCGCGTGAAACCGCCCGGCAAGACCGCACCGCCGTGCCGGCGGTCGAGGAGTCCTTCTGCCTCCAGTGCCCGCACGTCCCGCCGTACGGTCACTTCGGAGGTCTGGACGACGCGGGCGAGCTCCCGGAGCGATACCGCTCCGTTGGCCCGCACCATTTCGAGGATCAATTGGCGACGTTCTGCAGCGAACACGAAACTGACAGTAACCCCAACGACCGTCTGCTTTCAGCTCTTTGCGCCGGAATTCCGAAGTTGTCCATAAGGCGGGGCGACTAGTGGTATACGCAGTCCGAGAGTTGCGTGAACATCGGGCCACGACATCGCGCCCCGCCCCAAACCCCTTACGGTGTGCGGCGGTTAGCGGGGCTCACGCCTCCCCGGCGGCCTTCCGCGTGTGCAGCTGGCGGGCCACCTCGGCGATCGAGCCCGACAGCGAGGGGTACACGGTGAACGCGTTTGCGATCTGCTCGACCGTCAGATTGTTGTCGACCGCGATCGAGATGGGGTGGATCAGCTCGCTCGCGCGCGGGGAGACGACCACGCCGCCGACGACGATCCCGGTGCCCGGACGGCAGAACATCTTCACGAAGCCGTCCCGGATGCCCTGCATCTTGGCGCGCGGGTTGCGCAGCAGCGGGAGCTTCACCACGCGGGCGTCGATCTTGCCGGCGTCCACGTCCGCCTGGGTGTAACCCACAGTGGCGATCTCGGGGTCGGTGAAGACGTTCGAGGACACCGTCTTCAGGTTCAGCGGGGCCACCGCGTCGCCGAGGAAGTGGTACATCGCGATGCGGCCCTGCATGGCCGCGACCGACGCGAGCGCGAAGACGCCCGTGACGTCACCGGCGGCGTACACGCCGGGCGCGGAGGTGCGCGAGACCTTGTCGGTCCAGATGTGCCCGGAGTCCTTGAGCCGGACCCCGGACTCCTCCAGGTTCATGTTCTTGGTGTTCGGGATCGCGCCGACCGCCATCAGGCAGTGGGTCCCGGTCAGCACCCGGCCGTCGGAGAGGGTGACCTCGACCCGGTCGCCGACCCGCTTGGCGGACTCGGCGCGGGAGCGCCCGACGACGTTCATGCCGCGGCGCCGGAAGACGTCCTCCAGCACGGCGGCGGCGTCCGGGTCCTCACCGGGCAGCACGCGGTCGCGCGAGGAGACGAGGGTCACCCGGGATCCGAGAGCCTGGTAGGCACCGGCGAACTCGGCGCCCGTGACACCGGAGCCGACCACGATGAGCTCCTCGGGGAGCTCGTCGAGGTCGTAGACCTGGGTCCAGTTCAGGATCCGCTCGCCGTCGGGCATCGCGTCGGGGATCTCGCGCGGGGTGCCGCCGGTCGCGATCAGGACCGCGTCCGCCGTCAGGATCGTCTCCGAGCCGTCGGCCGCGGTGACGATGACGTCCCGGGTGCCGTCGATGCCCTGCGGCCCGCCGAGCTTGCCTCGGCCGCGCACCACGCGGGCGCCGGCCCGGGTGACGGAGGCGGTGATGTCGTGCGACTGGGCGAGCGCGAGGCGCTTGACGCGCCGGTTCACCTTGCCGAGGTCCACGCCGACGACGCGCGCGGCCTGCTCGATGTGCGGGGTGTCGTCCGCGACGACGATTCCGAGCTCCTCGTACGAGGAGTCGAAGGTCGTCATCACCTCGGCGGTCGCGATCAGAGTCTTGGAAGGTACGCAGTCGGTCAGGACCGAGGCCCCGCCCAGACCGTCGCAGTCGACGACGGTCACCTCCGCGCCGAGCTGGGCCCCCACCAGGGCTGCCTCATACCCGCCGGGTCCGCCGCCGATGATCACGATCCGGGTCACGAAAAGTCCGCCTCACGTCTACCCGGCCGGCTGCCGCCCCGGCCGGGGTTCCGGGGGGTCTCCCCGGGGGATGCATTCCGTGCTCCATTGTCCCGCACGCTTCAAGGTGCTTCGCGCCCGGTCCCGCCATCCGGGCACGCGTGCACCGGCGCCCCTCCCGTACTCTCGACGACATGTCGCTCTACGCCGCGTACGCCGGCAACCTCGACCCGCGGCTGATGACGCGCCGCGCTCCGCATTCGCCGCTGCGCGGCACGGGCTGGATCAACGACTGGCGGCTGACCTTCGGCGGCGAGCAGATGGGCTGGGAGGGCGCCCTGGCCACGATCGTCGAAGCACCGCGCCACCAGGTCTTCGTGGCGCTGTACGACATCGCGCCGCTCGACGAGGACTCGATGGACCGCTGGGAGGGTGTCGGACTCGACATCTACCGCCGCATGCGGGTGCGCGTGCACACCCTGGACGGCGAGGAGGCGGCCTGGGTGTACGTCCTCAACGGCTACGAGGGCGGTCTGCCCTCCGCGCGCTACCTGGGCGAGATCGCGGATGCCGCCGAGTCCGCGGGCGCCCCGCACGACTACGTGATGGAAATCCGCAAGCGCCCCTGCTGACCCCTGCGGGGCACTCGGCCACCGCCGCCGCCCCGGGCCGTGCCCGCCGGCGTTCGAGGCGCGGGGCCCGGCGCGGAGCCCCGGTCCTTTGGCCCGCCGCCCCCGGGGACGATTCGGCGGAAACGACAAGGCAACGATCCGAACACCGTGAGCTGTGCCATCTACGCGCGTAGGCCCGAAGGAGTTACGCTCGTCCGCGTGAACGCATCTGTTACCGACCCCTTCGCCGCCGCCGACGCCGCAGCCGCCCGCCTGCGCGAGCTGACCGGCGTGGACACCCACGATGTCGCCCTCGTGATGGGCTCCGGATGGGCCCCCGCCGCAGAGGCGCTCGGCGCCCCTGAGGCCGAGTTCCTCGTCACCGAGCTGCCCGGGTTCCCGCCCGCCGCGGTCGAGGGCCACGGCGGCAAGATCCGCTCGTACAAGATCGGCGACAAGCGCGCCCTGGTCTTCCTCGGCCGGACCCACTACTACGAGGGCCGCGGCGTCGCCGCCGTCGCCCACGGCGTGCGCACCGCCGTCGCCGCCGGTTGCAAGACCATCGTGCTGACCAACGGCTGCGGCGGTCTGCGCGAGGGCATGAAGCCCGGCCAGCCCGTCCTGATCAGCGACCACCTCAACCTGACGGCCACCTCGCCGATCGTCGGCGCGAACTTCGTCGACCTCACCGACCTGTACTCGCCGCGCCTGCGCGCGATGTGCAAGGAGATCGACGCGACCCTCGAAGAGGGCGTCTACGTCCAGTTCCCCGGCCCGCACTACGAGACCCCGGCCGAGATCAACATGATCCGCGTCATGGGCGCCGACCTGGTCGGCATGTCCACCGTGCTGGAGGCCATCGCAGCCCGTGAGGCCGGCGCCGAGGTGCTCGGCATCTCCCTGGTCACCAACCTGGCGGCGGGCCTGTCCGGCGAGCCGCTGAACCACGAAGAGGTCCTCCAGGCCGGCCGCGACTCGGCCGCCCGCATGGGCACGCTGCTGACGCAGGTCCTCGCCCGCATCTGATCGACGTACGAGAGGTAAGGCGGAAGCAGTGCAGGAACAGGCACAGGCACAGGACGACCTGATCACCCGGGCGCAGGCCTGGATGGCCGAGGACCCGGACCCGGAGACCGCGGCGGAGCTGGCCGCGCTCATCGAGTCGGGTGACACCGCGGAGCTCGCGGACCGGTTCTCGGGCACCCTGCAGTTCGGCACCGCCGGACTGCGCGGTGAGATCGGCGCGGGCCCGATGCGGATGAACCGCGGCGTGGTCATCCGGGCCGCGGCGGGCCTCGCGGCCTACCTGAAGGCCCGGGGCCACGACGGCGGCCTGGTCGTCGTCGGCTACGACGCCCGCTACAAGTCGGCGGACTTCGCCCGCGACACCGCGGCCGTCATGACCGGCGCCGGGCTGCGCGCGGCCCTCCTGCCCCGCCCACTGCCGACGCCCGTCCTCGCGTACGCGATAAGGCACCTCGGCGCCGTCGCCGGCGTCGAGGTGACCGCGAGCCACAACCCTCCCCGGGACAACGGCTACAAGGTCTACCTCGGCGACGGCTCGCAGATCGTCTCCCCGGCCGACACCGAGATCGCGGCGCAGATCGCGGCGGTCGAGAAGCTGGCCGACGTACCGCGCCCGGAGTCCGGCTGGCAGGAACTCGGTGACGAGGTCCTGGAGGCCTACCTCGCGCGCACGGACGCCGTCCTGACCCCCGGCTCCCCCCGGGGCGTGCGGACGGTCTACACGGCCATGCACGGCGTCGGCAAGGACGTCGTGATGGCGGCCTTCGCCCGGCACGGCTTCCCGGAGCCGGTGCTCGTCGCCGAGCAGGCCGAGCCCGACCCGGCCTTCCCGACGGTGGCGTTCCCCAACCCGGAGGAGCCGGGCGCGATGGACCTGGCCTTCGCGAAGGCCGCCGAGGTCCAGCCCGACATCGTGATCGCCAACGACCCGGACGCGGACCGCTGCGCCGTGGCCGTGCCCACGGCGGACGGCTGGCGGATGCTGCGCGGCGACGAGGTCGGCGCGCTGCTCGCGGCGCACCTGGTCCACAAGGGCGTCTCCGGCCGCGACAACGTCTTCGCCGAGTCGATCGTCTCCTCCAGCCTCCTGGGCCGGATCGCGGAGGCGGCGGGCGTCGGCTACGAGGAGACCCTCACCGGCTTCAAGTGGATCGCCCGGGTCGAGGGCCTGCGCTACGGCTACGAGGAGGCGCTCGGCTACTGCGTGGACCCCGAGGGCGTCCGCGACAAGGACGGCGTCACCGCCGCCCTGCTGGTGGCGGAGCTGGCCTCGGTGCTCAAGGAGCAGGGCCGCACCCTGACCGATCTGCTGGACGACCTGGCGATGGCCCACGGCCTGCACGCCACCGACCAGCTGTCGGTGCGCGTCTCGGACCTGTCGATCATCGCCGACGCGATGGCGGCGCTGCGCGCGCAGCCGCCGGTGTCGCTCGCGGGCCTGCGGGTGGTCTCGGCGGAGGACCTGTCCAAGGGCACGGAGGCCCTCCCGCCCACGGACGGCCTGCGCTACTACCTGGACGGCACGTACAAGGCCCGGGTCATCGCCCGCCCGTCGGGTACCGAGCCCAAGCTGAAGTGCTACCTGGAGGTCGTGGTCCCGGTGGCCGAGGCCTCCGACCTGGCGGCGGCCCGCGTCCGCGGCCAGGAGGTCCTGGACGCGATCAAGAAGGACCTCTCCGCGGCCATGGGCATCTGATTCTCCCCGCGGCGCTCGCGCGCCTCGGCTCCAGGGGCCTCTCCGCCACGCCGCGGAGCGGCTCGTGTCACAGCGCGCCGCTGCGCCGGACTCCGTCCGTCGGGCGCGCGGCCGGGGCTTCGGCCCCCTGCCCGGCCCGGTCCCGCCCCGTCCGGCGGGACCGGGCCTTCGCGTTCTCCGGCCCCGGGGCAGTGCGCCCGCGGCGCGACCGGCCGTCAGGAGGGGGCGGGGCTCGGCGTCGGGCGGGCGATCTCGCCCAGCGTCGGCACCGACTCCGGCCGCGAGCGGACCGCGTCCGTGCACTCCCACGCCCGCGGCGGATCCGCGTCCGGGCCGCCCAGGACCACCGGGCCCGGTCCCGCCTTCAGCGCCTCGCTGCCCGCCAGGGTGCACACGATCTGCGAGAGGGCCACCGGCGGCAGGTCCTCCGGCTTGCGGCTGAGCCGCACCGTGCCCGCCGGGTCGCCCGGCCTCGGCGCTCCGGCCGACAGTCCGGCCGGTACCTCGCTGGAGAAGCCGGCGTCCCGCTCCTCCGAGCTCGGCGTCCGCTCCAGTGCCTCCAGCAGCGCCTGCGCCACCATCGCCATGGGGTCCCGTACCGGCTTCTTCTCGGGCACCGGCACCACTCGTGACACGCCCACCAGCTGCGATCCGCAGACGAGTTCCACCGTGGCCCGGAAGCCCTGCACCCCGGCCGGCTGCTCCTGGGTGTCGCACGAGACCCGTGACGGGGCCGCGCCCACGTCCACCGGTACGGTCGTCGCCCGGATCCCGCAGGCCGATGTCGCGAGCAGCGCCACCGCGACGAACGGGACCAGCACCGCCGGTACCACCGGCAGAGCCCTACGCATCCGCGTCACCCTCGATCACCTTCCCCACGTCCACCGGCAGCCGCAGCGTGAACAGCGCCCCGCCGCCCGCCACGTTGGCGGCGGTGATGTCGCCGCCGTGGATGTGCGCGTTCTCCACGGCGATCGACAGGCCGAGCCCGCTGCCGTCCGATTTCGGCCGTGACGCGCTCGCCTTGTAGAACCGGTCGAAGACGTGCGGCAGGACCTCCTCGGGAATGCCCGGTCCGTTGTCCTGCACCGCGATCACCAGCCACTCGTCGTCCACCGTCACCGAGACCCGGACCGGCGAGCCGCCGTGCTTGAGCGCGTTGCCGATCAGGTTGGCGAGGATGACGTCGAGGCGGCGCGGGTCGAGCCGGGCCACGATGCCCCGCTCGGCGTCGAGTTCGACCGCGTCGAGCCAGGCCCGGGCGTCGATGCAGGCGGTGACCTGGTCGGCGACGTTCACGTCGTCCAGCACCAGCTTGGCCGTACCCGCGTCGAAGCGGGTGACCTCCATCAGGTTCTCCACCAGGATGTTGAGGCGGCGCGTCTCGCTGACGACCAGTGCGACGGCCGGTGCGATCATCGGATCGAGGTCGTCGACCTCTTCCTCCAGCACTTCCGCCACCGCCGTCAGCGCGGTCAGCGGCGTCCGCAGCTCGTGCGACATGTCCGCGACGAAACGCCGACTGGCCTCCTCGCGCGCGCTCATGTCGGCGACCTTCTTCTCCAGCGCCTCGGCCGTCTTGTTGAAGGTGTGCGACAGATCGGCGAGTTCGTCCGTGCCCGACACGTCCAGGCGGTGGTCCAGCTCGCCCTCGCCGAGCCGTCGCGCCGCGTCCCCGAGCCGCTGCACGGGCTTGAGCACCGTACGGGCCGCGGCCTGCGCCAGCAGCGCCGAGCCGAGCAGCGCGAGACCGGTGGCGATCGTCAGCGACCAGCCCAGCGCGTTCAGGTCGTCCCGCTCCTGCGCGAGCGACTTGTACATGTAACCGGTGGGCCCGCCGCCCACGATCCGCGTCCCGCCGACCAGATACGGCTTGCCGCGCGGCTTCGTCCGCTGCCAGTACATGTGGTACTCGGAGTCGTTGGCGGCGGTCGTCTTCTGCCGGTCGTTCACCGCGTTCTGCAGGGACTTCGGTACGTCGGCCAGCCCGAAGGAGTCGGGGCCCGCCGCGCCGAAGATCTGCCGGTTGTCCTTGCCCACCTGAACCAGCAGCACGCTGTATCCGGGGCTGCTGCCCGCCATCAGCTCGGCGGTGCGCTGCAGCTCGTCCGCGGTGGGATCGGCGGGCAGCGCGGCTGCCCGGTTCTGCATCTCCTGCCGGAAGTCACCGAGCGCCGCGTCCTGGACGCGGGTGAGGACCGCCTCCCGGTTGAGCCAGTAGGCGATCCCGGAGGCGGAGACGGCGGCCGTCAGCGCGACCAGGGCGAACACCATGAGGAGCCGCAGCCGCAGGCTGGTCCAGCGCCGGCCCGCGAGCAACGACCGGATCACTGCGGGGAGTCCAGGCGGTAGCCGACGCCCCGGACGGTACGGATCAGGGTGGGCGAGGACGGCACGTCCTCGACCTTGGCCCGCAGCCGCTGCACACAGGCGTCGACGAGCCGCGAGTCACCGAGGTAGTCGTGCTCCCAGACCAGCCGCAGCAACTGCTGGCGCGACAGCGCCTGCCCGGGCCGGCGGCTCAGTTCGAGCAGCAGCCGCAGCTCGGTCGGGGTGAGCTGGAGGTCCTCGCCGTTCTTCGTCACCGTCATGGCGGCACGGTCGATGACCAGGGAGCCGAAGCTCGCCGAATCGCTCGACTCGCGCTCGCCGCGGCGCAGCACGGCACGGATACGGGCGTCGAGGACGCGGCCCTGCACGGGCTTGACGACGTAGTCGTCGGCGCCCGACTCCAGGCCGACGACCACATCGATGTCATCGCTGCGCGCGGTGAGCAGGATGATCGGCAGTTGGTCGGTGCGGCGGATCCGCCGGCACACCTCGAAACCGTCGATCCCTGGCAGCATCACGTCCAGCACGATCAGATCCGGCCGCTGCTCGCGCAGCAGTTTCAGGCCGTCCTCGCCCGTCGCCGCAGTGGCCACACGGTGGCCCTGGCGAGACAGGGAGAGTTCGAGGGCCGTGCGGATGGCGTCGTCGTCCTCGATCAGCAACAGGAAAGGCACGGGCTCATTCTGTCCCATCGGCAGTCGGGAGTTCGACCGTCGCGCGACGTGATCCTGTCGGGGTCCTGTCAGAAGTCGCTGTGACAGGGCTGTGACAGTCGACGGACACCCCGGTTAAGTCGGCGGGGCAATCTTCTATCAACGCACAACGGACCGAAGCAGACACACTCCACGACGGGGGGCGCGAGATGAACACGCTGCACAGCACCACCACCAGCGCGGTTGTCACGCGGCTGCACGATGTGAACCGCCGGGCGGGTGTCCGTACGGTGGCGGTCGCCCGTCCCCGGCCGGCCCACGTCGTAGCCATTGACGCAAACCAGTACCAGGCGGTTCCCGCCGCCGAGCAGACTCCCTCCTCCACCTCGGAGGCGGAGTTCACGGCGTACGTCCAGGAGCGGCGGGCGGCGCTGTACGCGACGGCCTTCCACCTCACCGGCGACCGCTACGAGGCCGAGGACCTGCTGCAGAGCGCGCTGTTCTCCACGTACCGCGCCTGGGACCGGATCAGCGACAAGGCTGCCGTCGGCGGCTACCTGCGCCGCACGATGACGAACCTGCACATCAGCGCCTGGCGTCGTCGGAAGCTGAACGAGTACCCGACCGAGGAACTGCCGGAGACGGCCTCCGACACGGACGCGATGCGCGGTACGGAGCTGCGCGCGGTCCTGTGGCAGGCACTGACCCGCATCCCGGAGCCGCAGCGCACCATGCTGGTGCTCCGCTACTACGAGGGCCGCACGGACCCGGAGATCGCGGAGATCCTCGGCATCAGCGTCGGCACGGTGAAGTCGAGCATCTGGCGCTCGCTGCGCCGCCTGCGGGAGGACGAGGCGCTGAGCTTCGGCCGTGACGAGGCGGAGTCCTTCGGGGAGCTCGTCGCGTAACGGCACACACAAAAGCCATCGGGCCAGGGGGCCCGTCCTACGGGGGTGGGGCGGGGGTCGCGGGGGGAAAAGGCGGGATCATGCGGACGGGGGTCCGCCTGATCCCGCCTTTTCGCATGCCGCGGGCCGGCGGCGGCCGCTACGCCGGGGTCGCCGTGCGGTGGCGTCCCGCTGCGGCCGCGGCCAGACGGCCCAGGGCCTCGTCGCCGGCGCAGGCGTGCGCGCCCAGGGAGACGTGGCGGGCCACGATGCCCCGTTCGGCGCGCATCAGCCGCAGGCCCCTGCGCAGCAGGAACGGCACGGACTTACGCCCCTCCCGCAGGTCACGGGCCAGTCGGCGGCGGAACGTCGTCGAGGGACGTCCCCGCAGGCAGATGGCGTCCGCGAGGAGACCGAGCTCCTGGCAGCGTGCGGCTATGTCGGCGGCGAAGATGCCCTCTGCGATGAACAGCGGGGTCCGGGCGATGTCGAGGCTCTCGGCGCCCGTGCGCGAGCTGGTCGCGATGTCGTAGACGGGGACGTCGGTCCGCCCCGCCGCGCACAGGTCGGCGATCGCGGCGACCGCCGCGTCCGCGTCCCAGGACAGCGGGGAGTCCCAGTCGATGTCGGAGCTGCCGTCGACGAGAGGGAGGGTGGGATCGTCGCCCTCCTTGTAGAAGTCGTCGAGGCGCAGCACGGGCAGCCCGGAGCGGGCGGCCAGCGAGGATTTTCCGGAGCCCGACGGACCGGTCAGCAGGACGACTCGGGTCGGCGAAGGAGAGGAGGAGCTCACGGGACACCAGTCTGAACCATTCCCCCGGGTAGGGGATCCTCCCGGTGGCCGGTTGGTGTCCAGGAACACACCTCAACTACGCTGCGTGCGCACGCGACTACGACCTCAGGCGGGATCTCCATGGCACGTCACGCAGCCCCTTCCCCACCGAACCGGCTCCGCAGCGCCGGACTGACCGTCTCGCTGGCCGGTGCGGCCCTGGCGATGGCCGCCGGCGGCGCCCAGGCCGGCGAGCTCGACGTCCCGGCGGCCCTCGCCGGGGTCGCCGACCCGATCGCGAACCTCAAGGTGAACCCGCTCGCCCACACCGGCGTGGACCCGCTGGACAACGGCGTCGCCACGAAGGTCGCGGACTTCCCGTCCGTCGGGACCGGCATGGTCACCGGCATCCTGACGCAGGGGCCCTCGGTCGGTGAGCTGCCCACCGCGGCCGCCTCCTCGCTGCTCGGGCCGGTGCTCCCGAAGAAGTAGCGCGCAGTGGGCACGAGAAGGCCCCGGCAGCGCGGGGGACGCTGCCGGGGCCGGTCTCGTACGGGGGCCTGTCCCGGGAGGACTAGTAGGACGAGCCGCCCGCGCCCAGCGACCCGGTGGGGTGCCAGACGGTCTTGGTCTCCAGGAAGGCCGTCATGCGGGAGGTGCCCGGGTCGGCGCTCCAGTCGTCCACAGGCTGTGGACGCAGGACGCGCTTGAGGTTGTCGGCCGCCGCGATCTCCAGCTCCTTGGCGAGCGCCGCATCGGCGCCGGCCAGGTCGATCGCGTTGACGTCCTGGTGGGAGGCCAGGTGCGGGCCCATCTCGCCGGCAATGCCGGACAGGATGTTGACGACGCCGCCGGGCAGGTCGGAGGTGGCGAGCACCTCGCCCAGGGACAGGGCCGGCAGCGGGGACTTCTCGCTGGCGATGACCACGACGGTGTTGCCCGTCGCGATCACCGGGGCGATCACCGAGACCAGGCCCAGGAAGGACGAGTCCTGCGGGGCGACGACGGTGACCACACCGGTCGGCTCCGGGGTGGAGAGGTTGAAGAACGGGCCCGCGACCGGGTTGGCCCCGCCCACGATCTGGCCGATCTTGTCGGTCCAGCCCGCGTACCAGACCCAGCGGTCGATGGCCGCGTCGACGACCGCGCCGGCCTTCGACTTGGACAGGCCCTCGGCCTCGCCGACCTCGCGGAGGAACTGCTCGCGGCGGCCCTCCAGCATCTCGGCGATGCGGTAGAGGATCTGCCCGCGGTTGTACGCGGTCGCGCCCGACCAGCCGCCGAAGGCCTTGCGGGCCGCGACGACGGCGTCACGCGCGTCCTTGCGGGAGGACAGGGGGGCGTTGGCCAGCCACTTGCCCTTGGAGTCCGTCACTTCGTACACCCGGCCGCTCTCGGAGCGGGGGAACTTGCCCCCGACGTACAGCTTGTAGGTCTTGAAGACGTTCAGACGGGTCGACTCAGACATCGAGGTAGCCCTCCAGGCCGTGGCGGCCGCCCTCGCGGCCGAAGCCCGACTCCTTGTAGCCGCCGAAGGGCGAGGTCGGGTCGAACTTGTTGAACGTGTTGGCCCAGACGACGCCGGCGCGGAGCTGGTTCGCGACCGCGAGGATGCGCGAGCCCTTCTCCGTCCAGATGCCGGCGGAGAGGCCGTACTGGCTGTTGTTGGCCTTGGCGACGGCCTCGTCGGGCGTACGGAAGGTCAGCACGGACAGCACCGGGCCGAAGATCTCGTCGCGGGCGACGGTGTGCGCCTGGGTGACGTTCGTGAAGAGCGTCGGGGCGAACCAGTAGCCGGAGGACGGCAGCTCGCACGCCGGGGACCAGCGCTCGGCGCCCTCGGCCTCGCCGGTCTCCGCGAGCGCGGTGATCCGGGCGAGCTGCTCGGCGGAGTTGATCGCGCCGATGTCGGTGTTCTTGTCGAGCGGGTCGCCCAGGCGCAGCGTGGACAGGCGGCGCTTGAGGGAGTCCAGCAGCTCGTCGTGGATCGACTCCTGGACCAGCAGGCGGGAGCCCGCGCAGCAGACCTGGCCCTGGTTGAAGAAGATGCCGTTGACGATGCCCTCGACGGCCTGGTCGATGGGGGCGTCGTCGAAAACGATGTTGGCGCCCTTGCCGCCCAGCTCCAGGGTGACCTTCTTGTCGGTGCCGGCGACGTGGCGGGCGATCTTCTTGCCCACGGCGGTCGAGCCGGTGAAGGCGACCTTGTTGACGTCCGGGTGCTCGACGAGGGCCGCACCCGCGTCGCCGTAGCCGGTGAGGATGTTGACGACACCCTTGGGCAGGCCCGCCTGGCGGCAGATGTCCGCGAAGAACAGCGCGGAGAGCGGGGTCGTCTCGGCGGGCTTCAGCACGACGGTGTTGCCGGTGGCGAGCGCCGGGGCGATCTTCCACGCGAGCATCAGCAGCGGGAAGTTCCACGGGATGACCTGGCCGGCCACACCGAGCGGGCGCGGGTTCGGGCCGTAGCCCGCGTGGTCGAGCTTGTCGGCCCAGCCCGCGTAGTAGAAGAAGTGCGCGGCGACCAGCGGGAGGTCCGCGTCGCGGGTCTCCTTGATCGGCTTGCCGTTGTCCAGGGTCTCCAGGACGGCGAGCTCGCGGCTGCGCTCCTGGATGATCCGGGCGATGCGGAAGAGGTACTTGGCGCGCTCGGAGCCGGGCAGCGCGGACCACTTCTCGAAGGCCCGGCGGGCGGCCTTCACGGCGCGGTCCACATCGGCGGCGCCCGCCTGGGCGATCTCGGCGAGGACCTCCTCGCTGCTCGGCGAGACGGTCTTGAATACCTTGCCGTCGGCGGCGTCGGTGAACTCGCCGTCGATGAAGAGCCCGTAGGAGGGGGCGATGTCGACGACCGAGCGGGACTCGGGAGCCGGTGCGTACTCGAATACAGATGCCATGGTGATCAGTCCACCGTCACGTAGTCGGGACCGGAGTAACGGCCGGTGCTCAGCTTCTGGCGCTGCATCAACAGGTCGTTGAGCAGGCTGGAGGCGCCGAAGCGGAACCAGTGGTTGCTCAGCCAGTCCTCGCCCACGGTCTCGTTGACCAGGACCAGGAACTTGATCGCGTCCTTGGTGGTGCGGATGCCGCCGGCCGGCTTCACGCCGATCTGGATTCCAGTCTGCGCGCGGAAGTCGCGGACGGCTTCGAGCATGAGCAGGGTGTTCGCCGGAGTGGCGTTGACCCCGACCTTGCCGGTCGACGTCTTGATGAAGTCGGCGCCCGCGAGCATGCCGATCCAGGAGGCGCGGCGGATGTTGTCGTAGGTCGACAGCTCACCGGTCTCGAAGATGACCTTCAGGCGGGCGGCGCTGCCGTCCTCGCGGACGCAGGCCTCCTTGATCGCCTTGATCAGCTCGTACGTCTCCAGGTAGCGGCCGGCGAGGAAGGCGCCACGGTCGATGACCATGTCGATCTCGTCGGCGCCGGCGGCGACGGCGTCGCGGGTGTCCGCGAGCTTGACGGGCAGGGCCGCGCGGCCGGCCGGGAAGGCGGTCGCGACGGAGGCGATCTTGACGTCGGCGCCGTTCAGCGCGGCCTTCGCCGTGGCCACCATGTCGGGATAGACACAGACGGCGGCCGTCATCGGGGTCGTACGGTCGGTCGGATCGGGATGGACGGCCTTGGCGGAGAGCGCCCGGACCTTGCCCGGGGTGTCCGCGCCTTCCAGCGTCGTCAGGTCGATCATCGAGATGGCCAGGTCGATGGCGTACGCCTTGGCCGTCGTCTTGATCGAACGGGTGCCGAGGGAGGCCGCGCGGGCCTCCAGGCCGACAGCGTCGACGCCGGGCAGCCCGTGCAGGAAGCGGCGCAGCGCACTGTCGGACGTCGTCACGTCAGCGAATGCGGTGAGGGTGGTGGGCATGGTCACCAGATGAGCATATCTACGCGCGTAGCGACCTGTCACCCCCGCCCCCGAATCCGCTATGGAATCGACACCTCCACTCTCCGTTACAAGGCGATGACAGGAGGCGGATCGTCCGGGTGTACAAGATCCGTAATTTTGTTCTCAGCAGCCCGCCACACCTGACCCGGTTGAACAGGACCGTCCAGACGCAACGCGGCATGCGACTCTCCTCCACTTCCTCGACCATGTATCCAAGGAGTCGTTATGCGTACCGCCCTCCTCCGCACGGCAATCGTCACAGCCGCCCTCTCGGGCGCGATGCTCGTTCCTGCCGCAGGTGCCGCGTTCGCGGCGCCCGCCCCGGCGGCAGCGACGGCAAAGGCGGCCGCGTCCGAGCCCACCAAGGTCGCCCTCGGCGACAACCTGGTGGCGCACATGGTCAACTCCATGACCGAGGCGCCCTCCGTGACGATCCACGTCGTGGACAAGGACGGCACGACGCACCCGCAGGCGCTGGTGTCCCTCAACCGCGCGCACACCACCGAGTCGAAGCAGGGGACGGTCTTCACCCTCACCAAGGCGGACACGGCCGAGCCGGTGCTCACCGTGACCGCGAACGGCGCCACCAGGTCCTTCCCGCTGCCGAAGGGCAAGGCGGTCCCCGCCCCGTCGGACAACAGCCGCTACGAGGGCCGGCCGGTCTACGTCGGCAACGGCATGGTCGCGGTGCTGCGCAACAAGTCCGAGGGCCCCGAGGCGTGGATCCGCTACGTCGGCACGGACTGGAAGCCGGGCGACGACTACATGACCCACGTCGTGGCCCTGGTGAACCGCGAGCAGACCTCCGACAAGGCGTACGGGGCCTCCTTCAGGCTGACCGGGGCACAGACCACGGCCCCGGTGCTCGTCGTCACCACCGGCGGGGTCGCCAAGTCCTACCCGCTGCCCGAGGGCAAGGCCGGCCAGGTCTGCTCCTCCGAGGTCACGTCGCAGGACATGGGCGCGGGCATGAGCGCCGACCTGTCCATGTCCCCCGACGGCCCGCGGGTCGCCCTGTGGACCTCCGGTGACGACACCACCCCGTGGCGGCTCCTGAACCGCGGCTTCCCCCAGCTGCCCGAGTCGGCGGGCATCATCGCCCGGATCGTGAACCCGGGCAGCGCCGAGCCGGTCTTCGAGTGGAAGACCCAGGGCGGCCCCATGCCGCTCGGCCGGGCCTCCTTCCCCGCTCTGCCCAAGGGCTGCAAGCTGAACCACAAGGTGACCGAGCCGGCCCCGACCACCACTGCGGGCACCACTGCGGCCCCGGCCCCCAAGCCGCAGACCGCCGGACAGACCTCCGTCGTCCCCAAGGGCGGGGTCGCCGCAGGGGCCGAGATCGCCGCCGAGGACACCGACAACTCGACCACCGTCCTGGCCGGCACCGGTCTCGCCGCGGTCTTCGCCGCACTGGGGGCGTCCGTACTGCTCCGCCGTCGCCGCGCCCAGCGCTGACGGAACCCCCTCGCCCTCCCGTCCTTGCCTTCCGGCGGGCCACCTCCGTGGTGGCCCGCCGGAAGCCGTTCCCGGAGCACCCCATGGCCCACCGCGCCCGCGTCCTGCTCGCCGCCGCCCTCCTGTGCGCCGCCCTGACCGGCTGCACCGCCGCGGCGGGTCCGGCGCCCGCCCCGCCCTCCGCCGCGCCGCCCTCCGTCGTACCCACCAGCGCTCCGCCCGTCGCCGCGACGGCCACCCCGATGCCCGCCTCCGAGCCCGTACGCGTGACGATCCCCGCGGCCGGCGTGGACACCTCCCCCGTCTTGAAGCTGGGCCTCGCCGCCGACGGCACCGTGGAGGTGCCCTCCGTGGCCGAGGCGGACAGGATCGGCTGGTACACCAAGGGCGTCACCCCGGGCGAGACCGGTCCCGCCGTGCTGATCGGCCACTTCGACACCGCCCGTGGCCCGGCCGTCCTCAAGGACGTCGCGCGCGTGCGCACCGGGGAGCAGATCACCGTCTCCCGCGCGGACGGCACCACCGCCGTCTTCCGCGTCCGGGAGCTCGAGCAGGTCGACAAGAAGGAGTTCCCCACCGCCAAGGTGTACGGGAACACCGACCGCCCGGAGCTGCGCGTCATCACCTGCGGCGGCGACATCACGGACGGCCACCGGCCCGACAACATCATCTTGTACGCCGATCTCGTGGGCTGATCCACCCGGGCGGCGCAGTGGGGCAGAATCGACCCCATGAGCAGCCAGCAGCCGACCGATGAGCCGGTCTACGAAGACCGGGTCTACCGCTCCTCCATGGGCGTCGTCGCGGGGGTGCTGCTGCTCGCGCTGACGGCCTGGCTCTGCGGAGACGCCCTGCTGCGCGGCTCGGACGGCACCCGGTGGATCGCGCTGGCGGTGACGCTGTGCGCCGTACCGCTGATCGTCGCGTTCACCATCCGGCCGGCCGTCTTCGCCAACGCCGACCGCCTGCGCGTGCGCAACCCCTTCCGGATCATCGAGCTGCCCTGGGCGGCGGTGGACGCGGTGCGCGCCGGGTACTCGGCCGAAGTGCTGGCCGAGGGTTCGAAGTACCAGCTGTGGTCGGTGCCGGTCTCGCTGCGCGAGCGGAAGAAGGCCAACCGGCAGCAGATGCGCCGCAGCGCCCAGGAGCGCCGCGACCCCGGCGCCTCGGGCGGCCCGGCCGCGAAGGCCCGCGCCGGCTCCTCCGAACCGATGCGCGCCAGTGCCGACCGGATCGTCGACGAGCTGCAGGGGCTGGCCGAGAGCGGTGCCTCGCGGCCCGGCGCCCAGGGCAGCGTGCGCGTGCGCTGGTCGTACGAGATCATCGCGCCCGCCCTCGCCGGCGCGCTGCTCCTGATCGTTCTGGTCGCCACCCGCTGACCGCCCGGGACGCCCGTCTCGTCCCCGTTCGCGTGCTCCCCGCCACAGGCCTCCCCGGGCCGGAACCGGGGCTGCCGGATGCTGCGTCCTCGCAGGTGTGCAGCGTCATGAGGCCGGCGAAAGCGCCGCCACCGCCACCGCGATCCACCTCCGTCTCCGCCTCCTGGCCGGGGTCCTGCTCGCCGCCCATTTCGTGGCCGTCGGCTGGCTGACCCTGCGGCCGCTGGACGTTCCCTGGGCCGCGGCGGCCAATCTCAGCCCGCTGGAGGGGATCAGCGCGCATCTCGCCCTCGGGCCCCTGGAGGCCGCCCGGCGGATCGGCGGGGGGCTCGCGCTGCTGGCCCCGCTCGGGGTGCTGGTGCCGCTGATCAGCGGACGGCTGGCGCCGTCGGCTCTGTCGGCGTGGTCCTCCCTGGCCCGGACGGCCGCCGCGGGCGCGCTGGTCTCGGTGTGCATCGAAATGCTCCAGACCGCCGTCCCGGGCCAGGTCGTCGACGTGGACTCGGTGCTGCTGAACACCCTGGGTGTGGTGCTCGCGCACGTGGCCGTCGTACCGGCGCTGCGGGCCCGGCTGAGGCGCTCACACACCGTTTATCAGGGGGATACCCCGAAGATTTCCAGGGTCGGGCTCGGCCGCTGGACCGACGTTCTGTCGGCGGTCCAGCGGGAGTATTGAGGCATCGCAAGAAAGCGATCCCGACGAAGGAGAACCTCATGAGCGCCCTGGTCCGCCCCCGTGACGGCCGCTGGATCGGCGGAGTCTGCACCGGCCTGGCACGGCGTTTCGGAATTTCCGCGAACGCGATGCGCGCCATATTCGTGGTCTCGTGCCTGCTGCCCGGACCGCAGTTCCTGGTCTACATCGCACTGTGGGTGCTGCTGCCGAACGAGAAGTCCGCCTCCGCCGCCTGGTAGACCGGTGCCGGCCGTCCGGCCGGCCGCCCGTGTCCGCCCGGCGGCGGGCCGCCCCGGTCAGCCGGCCTTCTGGACCTTCTCCAGCGACTTGTCCGCCACTTCCTGCGGCACCTGCGCCTTCTGCTGGGCCGCGGCCACATTGAGGGCCGTCAGCCGTACGACGGTGTCGCCCTTGCGTACGACGACCAGGTGGACCTGCGCCGAGACGCCCTCTGCAGCCGCGGTCATGGTCCAGCTGACGGTCTCGTCGCCGCTGGTGCGGTAGGCGGCGGCCCGCACCTCGCGGTAGCTGCCGGTCTGCTTCTCGATCTTGGCGGAGAACCCCGAACCGCAGGCGGCGACGGCGGCCTTGAGCCGGGCGATCAACGCCTTGGCGTCGCTCTCCGCGTAGGTGCTGACGGAGGCGGAGACGGCGAGCCCGATCTGCTTCTGGGAGCCGATGCCGCGGCTGACGGTCTCGCGGGCGGACGGGTCCGGTGCGTCGCCCATGGCGTCGGCGAGCGGCTGGCAGGCCTTCTTGTCGGCCTGTGGCTGACCGTCAGGGGCGTTGGGGTTCTTGCCCTGGGCGGAGATCTGGTATCCGGCGAGGTCGCCCTGTGCCAGCGCGGACCGCTCAAGCCTGCTGCCACCGGTCTTCGGCGCGGCCGATCCGGTCGCTGCGGTGGACGGCGCCGGGGCTCCGGGCGCGGCGGAGGAACTGCCCGCAGAGCCCTTCGGATCGGGGGCCTTGCCCGTCGCCGGGGTGTTCGTACTGCTGCAACCCACCGCTGCGAACAGCAGGGCGGGGACCAGCGCGACCATCGTCGCTCGTGGCTTCATGCGCATGACCGTGAACCTCATACCCAAGACGTCGGCGGGCAGTTGGTGGCGATCGTGGCACACGGTGCGGCGGGACACATACCCGCTCGAAGGGGCATCCGCCCACCGCACACGTGTACGCGTCACAACGGCACGTATCAGGTGCCGAGGCCGTTCAGAGCGCCGGTCAGCGGGGTCAGGGCTCCGGTGACCTGAGAGGTGGGGTCGCTCGACTGCTGTCCTTCGGGGCTCACGTGCTGCTGGCTGGTGACGCCCTGGAGCGCGCCGGTGGCGGTGCCCAGCGCGTCGTTCAGGCCGATCGCCGGGGCGGCGGCGGAGGCGGTACCGGCGGCAACCGCGGCGAAGGCGACACCGAGAACGGCGGTACCGAGGGTCTTGGCAGCTGACTTCTTCATGAAAAGTTGTCCTTGCTACGGGGAAATGAGCGGCTCCGCAAACTAGTCACTTCAAACCCCCGCCCGCAAACATCCTTAAATACGAGAAAGCGCCCGGGAATTCTCCTTCCCGGGCGCTTCCGTTACGTCACGCCGTGGCCTAGGCCGAGACAGAACCGCTGGTCGAAGCGGTCTGCCGGAACAGCCACTCCGACTTCAGCTCCGCGTAACCGGGCTTGATCACTTCATTGATCATGGCCAGTCGTTCATCGAAAGGAATGAACGCGGACTTCATCGCATTGACGGTGAACCACTGCATGTCATCGAGGGTGTAGCCGAAGGTGTCGACCAGGTGCTCGAACTCGCGGCTCATGCTGGTGCCGCTCATCAGGCGGTTGTCCGTGTTGACCGTGAGCCTGAAGTGCAGCTTGCGCAGCAGACCGATCGGGTGCTCGGCGTACGAGGCCGCCGCGGCGGTCTGCAGGTTCGAGGTCGGGCACATCTCCAGGGGGATGCGCTTGTCCCGGACGTACGAGGCCAGGCGGCCCAGGGTCACGGAACCGTCCTCGGCGACCTCGATGTCATCGATGATCTTCACGCCGTGGCCGAGGCGGTCGGCGCCGCACCACTGCAGGGCCTGCCAGATCGACGGCAGACCGAAGGCCTCGCCCGCGTGGATGGTGAAGTGGTTGTTCTCGCGCTTGAGGTACTCGAAGGCGTCGAGGTGACGGGTGGGAGGGAACCCGGCCTCGGCACCGGCGATGTCGAAGCCGACCACGCCGTTGTCGCGGTAGCGGTTCGCCAGCTCGGCGATCTCCAGCGCGCGGGCGGCGTGGCGCATCGCGGTCAGCAGGGCGCCGACGCGGATGCGGTGGCCATTGGCCTTCGCGCGGCGCTCGCCCTCGCGGAAGCCGTCGTTCACGGCCTCGACGACCTCTTCGAGGGTGAGGCCGGCTTCCAGGTGCTGCTCGGGCGCGTAGCGGATCTCGGCGTACACGACGCCGTCCTCGGCCAGGTCCTCGGCGCACTCGGCGGCGACCCGGAAGAGGGCGGCCTTCGTCTGCATGACCGCGCAGGTGTGCGCGAAGGTCTCGAGGTAGCGCGGCAGGGAGCCGGAGTCGGCGGCCTCGCGGAACCAGATGCCGAGCTTGTCGGCGTCGGTCTCGGGGAGGTTCTCATAGCCGACCTCGCGGGCCAGCTCGATGATGGTCCCGGGGCGCAGTCCACCGTCGAGGTGATCGTGCAGCAGCACCTTCGGGGAACGACGGATCTGGTCCGCGGTCGGCAGGTTGGGGGTCTCGCTCGTCATCTGCGCACTCTAGCTCCTACGCGCGTAGAGCGGGGTGTCGACGGCAGGCGTCGATATGTAACAGAGACCGTGCGGACGGATGGCGTACACCTGAAGGTCTGAGACTGTTCCGCCATGGCACAGCATGCGCCGCCGGCGCGCGGGGCCCGTCTGGGGCGGGCGGCCGGCGCGATCGGCTCGGGTTCGACGGCAGATTCGGTCAACGGGGTGGTGCTCCTGCTTCCCGGGGCATCCAGGTTCTCCCCCGGTCCCATGCGTCCGCTCGCGCGGGCGCTGGCCCGGGCGGGCGGGGCGGAGGGGCTGGTCACGCACACGGTCGTGCACGGCGGGGATTCCTCGCGGGAGGAGCAGGCGCGGTGGGCGGCGGACGAGGTGGTGCGACGGTACGGGGACGTGCCGGTGTGCCTGGCCGGCTATGACGCGGGAGGGCTGGCCGTGCTCCGGGCGGCGGGGCACGGGGCGGTCAACTCGGTGGTGGCGATCGCCCCTTGCTTAGGGACACAGGGCCGTACGGACCCCCCGGAACCGGTGAAACAGCTGTCGGGGCGGCAGGTGTTGATCGTCCACGGCACCAACGACGCGCGCAGCGACCCAAAGAGCTCCTTCCTGCTGGCGGCGAGGGCGAAGAAGGCGAACCGCTCGACGTGCCGGTTCGAGGTGCATTCGGACGGGCACGGGCTGCGCGAGCACCAGCCGGAAGTGGTGGCGCTGGCCGTGGACTTCGTCCTGGGCGCGGTGTTCTCGGGGCGGTATTCGCGGCCGGTGACGGATGCCCTGGCCGCGCCTCCGCCGCTGGGCCTGCGGATGCCGCTGGCCTCGGGCTTCGGAAGGTCCCTGAGGAGGTGAGCCCGCAGCGGGACGCGCGTACCGTGGGGAGTGGACTCGGGGTGTCGTTCCTCTCCCGGAGGCGACCGGTCATGGGCGGATTGGTTCACAGGAACTTCGACAAGCCTGACGAGACGCGGCCCTTCGAGGCCGGTACCGGCAGGCTGGACGTGTTCAACACCGAGAGCGGGGCGGTGGGACGCGCGGTCTTCGAGCCGGGCTGGCGCTGGTCGCTGCACATCAAGCCGCTGGCCGGCACGGACAGCTGCGAGTCCGCCCACACCGGGTACGTGGTGAGCGGCCGGATGAAGGTGGTCATGGACGACGGGGACAGCGCCGACCTCGGTCCGGGCGACTTCGTCCAGATCGCACCCGGGCACGACGCCTGGGTCCTGGGCGACGAGCAGTGCGTCGTACTGGACTGGACCGGCTACCGCGACTTCGCCAAGCCCGCCTCCGGCTGACCGGCCGCTGCTCCGGGATCACGCCAGTCCGTCCGTACCCGCCGCTCCGCCCCCTCACGGTCGGATGGCACCGGACGGATCTGGCGCGACCACCACGGCGGGCCGCGGGCTCAGCAGGACACGGGCCCCCGTTCTCGCCTGGGTGTCCGCTGCCGCACCGCGCTTCCCCCTCACGCCGTCCAGCCACTGTGCCTCTTCGGCATAGGCAGAGGGCGGCCGGTCAGGCGTCGTCTTGCCGCCTTGCGGGAACACGAGGGGTTTACAAACCATCACAACCCGGGACGCATAGGCATATGCCTGACGAGGAACCCGGGGCCGGCGGAGCGGCCGGAGAGCTGAGCCCCGCCGCCCGGCGCCTGTACGCGTACGCCGTCGAGCGGCACGCCTTTGACGCCTGCGAGGCCACCGGGGCGCTGGGCGTGCGCGCGGCCGCCGCCATCACCGAGCTGGCCGCCGCGCACCTGCTCCAGCGGGCCCCGGGCGGCGGCCCCGACCGCTGGAGCGCGGTGGCACCCCGGGCGGCGGCCGCCCGGGCCCTGGCCCCGCTGGCCCTGCTCGTACGGGAGACCCACGACGAGATGGACCGGCTGCGCGGGCGGCTGGAGACGCTGGTGCCGGAGTACGAGGCGGGGACCGTCCACCGGGACCTGAGCGGGTCGGGCCGGCTGGAGCTGGTCACGGACCTCGGCGCGGTACGTGGCCTGATCGCGGAGCTGGTGGCGGCGTGCGAGCGGGAGCTGCTGACCTCGCAGCCCGGTGGCGGCCGCCCGCTGGAGACGCTGCAGGAGTCGATCGGGCGGGACGAGTCGCTGCTGTCGCGCGGGGTCCGGATGCGGACGATCTACCAGCACACGGCGCGCTACTCGCGGCCCACGGCGGCGTACGTCGAGCGGGTGACGGCGCTGGGGGCGCAGGTGCGGACCCTGGGCGACGGGCTGATGCGCATGCTGATCTTCGACGACCACACGGGCCTGATGGCGGTGCCGGACCGCAGCGGGGCGGCGCTGGTGGTGCGGGAGCCGAGCGTCGTGCACTTCATGACGGCGACCTTCGAGCGCTCCTGGCTGGGCGCGGAGCCCTTCCCCACATCGGTGAGCCCGGAGGCGGCCCGGTCGATCTCGGACGAGCTGCGGCAGACGATCGTCCGGCTGCTGTCGGAGGGGCTGGAGGACAAGGTGATCGCGCGCCGTCTGGGCATGTCGGAGCGCACCTGCCAGCGCCACATCGCGGAGATCATGCGCGTGGTGGGTGCCAAGTCCCGCTTCCAGGCGGGCTACTTGCTCTCGGCGGGGCCGTCCCCCGTCACGCCGGACCATCCGGACGCACTGTCGCCCCGGCCGCATGAGACCCACGGCCGGGGTCCGGTCACACGGCGGACGGGTCCAGTTCGGGGATCAGGCGGCCGCGGCGGGAGAGCAGGAAGCGCTTGAACTCCGCCACCGGCGGGGTGTCGGGGTGCCCGTCCAGCCAGGCGACGCCGATCTCGCGGACGGCGCGCGGGGCGGTGACCGTCAGCTCGACCACGCCGGGTCGGGCCACGGCCGGGGGTGGCAGGAGGGCCACACCGAGGCCGGCGGCGACCAGGCCCCGCAGGGTCTCGGCCTCCTCGCCCTCGAAGGCGACCTTCGGGGTGAAGCCGGCCTCCGCGCACAGGTCGTCGGTGATGCGGCGCATGCCGTAGCCGGGCTCCAGGGTGACGAAGGTTTCCTCGGCGGCCTCGGCGAGGCGGATGCGCTTGCGGGTGGCGAGGCGGTGGTCGTCCGGGACCACCAGCCGCAGCCGCTGTTCGTCGAGGCGGCGCGCGACCAGGTCGGGGGCGTCCGGCAGCGGGGAGGTCAGGCACAGGTCGAGTTCACCGGCCCGGAGCTTCTCCAGCATGGCCTCGCCGTAGTTCTGGACGAGGGAGAACCGGATGCGCGGGTGGTCGGCGCGGAAGGCGCGGATGAGCCCGGGTACGGTCTCGGAGCCCAGGGTGTGCAGGAAGCCGAACGCCACCTTGCCGGCCGTCGGATCGGCATCCTGCTGTACGGATTCGGCGGCGCGGTCGATCTCCGTGAGGGCCTGCTCGGCGGAGGCGAGGAAGGTGCGGCCCGCCGTGGTGAGGGCGACCGTACGGCCCTTGCGGGCGAACAGCGTGACGCCGAGGTCCTGTTCGAGCCGGACCATGGCGCGCGACAGGGTGGACTGCGGGACGCCCAGCTCGTGGGCGGCGCGGGTGACGTGCTCGTGGCGGGCGACGGCGACGAAATACGCCAGCCGCGGGGCCAGCAATGTTGTCACGGCCATGTCTTCTACGTAACGGTTCATCGACATCCACGCCCCTGAACTGGGTTAATGCAGCAGTGGATCGATTATCGCGATTCTGTGCATTGGACGCATGAAAAACACGGGCCTACCTTCGAAGCATGCCTCCCGTTCATACCGGGGCACCCGTCATCCCGGGTGCCTCCACCCCGTCGTCCCCCGCACCGCAGCCCCTCTCCCCCGGCCGCCCCGGCTACCGCCGGATGAGCCTCGCGCTCTTCGCCGCCGGACTCGCGACGTTCGCCCTCCTCTACTCCACCCAGGCGCTGTTGCCCGCGATCTCCGCCGGCCTCGGGGTGACCGCGGGGCAGGCCAGCTGGACGGTGTCCGCGGCCACCGGCGCGCTCGCGCTGTTCGTCCTCCCGCTGAGCGCACTGTCCGAACGCTTCGGCCGCACACGGATGATGACCGTCTCGATGGTGATCGCCGTCGGCGTGGGCCTGCTGGTGCCCTTCGCGCCGAACGTGGAGTGGCTGGTGGCGCTGCGCGCCGTCCAGGGCGCGGCGATCGCCGGGATCCCGGCCTCCGCGATGGCGTACCTGGCGGAGGAGGTCAGGCCGAAGGCGCTGGTGGCCGCGATCGGCCTGTTCGTGGCGGGGAACTCCATCGGCGGGATGAGCGGCCGGCTCGTCACGGGCTGGGCCGCGCAGCTGTGGGGCTGGCGGGCGGGCCTGCTGGCCGTCGCCCTGATGTCGCTGGCGTGCGCCGTGGCCTTCCTGGTACTGCTGCCCCGGGCGCGGTTCTTCCGCCCGGCGTCGCTGAACCCGCGCGCGGTGGCCCGTACCGTCGCCGGTCACCTGCGCGATCCGCTGCTGCTGCGCCTGTACGGGATCGGCGCGCTGTTCATGACGGTCTTCGGCGCGGTGTACACCGTGATCGGCTACCGGCTGGTGGACGAGCCGTTCTCGCTCGGGCAGGGCGTGATCGGGTCGATCTTCCTGATCTACCTGGTCGGCACGGTCTCCTCGGCCGCCGCGGGCAAGCTGGTGGCCCGCGCGGGGCGGCGCGGCGCGCTGTACCTGGCCGTGACGACCACGGCGCTCGGGCTGCTGCTGTCGCTGTCCGACTCCCTGGCGGCGATCGTCCTCGGCCTGGTCCTGATCACCGCGGGCTTCTTCGCGGGGCACGCGGTCGCATCCGCCGCGGTGAGCCGGACGGCGAAGACGGGCCGGGCGCAGGCCTCCGCGCTCTACCAGTCGGCGTACTACCTCGGCTCCAGCGCCGGCGGCACCCTGGGCGCCCTCGCCTACCACGGGGCCGGCTGGGCGGCCACGGTCGGCATCGCGCTGCTGGCGGTGCTCGGCGTCGTGTCGATCACGCTGTACGGGTCGCACGCCGCGCGCGCGGAGCGCCGGATGCCGGTGTCGGCCGTGGGCGCGCGCTGACGAAATCTACGCTCCCGACGGGGCAACCCCTGCGTGTTTTCCGGGCATTGAACACGGAGAACGATTGCGGTGCGAGCAGGGGAGGACCGGATGGGGACGGGACCGGACACGGGGACACGGGCGTCACGCGGGCGCCCGGGGCAGCGGGCGGCGGTGCTGTGCGGGGCGGCCGCGCTGGCGTTGCCGCTGGTGGTGGCCGGCGGCGGGGCGGCGCAGGCCGCCGCCTCCTGCAACCTCACCACGGGGCCCCACCAGCGGCAGGTCGAGCAGTTCCTCGGACGGCCGGTGGACGGGAAGCAGTCGGCGGCGGACTGCACGGCGATCCGGTCCTTCCAGGCGAGCCACGGGATCACCCCGACCCAGGGATACGCGGGGCCGCTGACCTGGCAGACGATGAGCACGATGCTGGCCCAGCGGGCGGCCGGCACCACCCCGAACAGGGCGGGCAACTGCCCGGTGAACCGGGGGCGGATCGCCTGCGTCGACCTGACGCGGCAGCTCAGCTGGATCCAGGACGGTGCCACCCTCACGTACGGGCCCGTCCCGGTCCGCACCGGCAAGGACGGCACGGAGACCCGGACCGGCCTGAAGAAGATCTACTACCGGAGCATCGACCACTGGTCGACGCTCTACAACGTCAGGATGCCGTACGCCCAGTTCTTCGACGGGGGCATC
Organism: Streptomyces sp. NBC_00029; assembly: GCF_045160505.1. Taxonomy (NCBI): domain Bacteria; kingdom Bacillati; phylum Actinomycetota; class Actinomycetes; order Kitasatosporales; family Streptomycetaceae; genus Streptomyces; species Streptomyces sp. NBC_00029. The sequence goes on along the minus strand of NZ_CP108292.1, from coordinate 5,573,710 downwards.
GCCTTCCACTCGACCACCAAGAGCATGTGGAACCCGCCCGGTTCGGGCGGCTGCGTGAACATGCGGTCCGCCGACGCCAAGGCGTACTGGAACCTGCTGGGGAAGGGCGAGGACGTCTACGTGTACGGGCGCAAGCCCGGTACCTAGGCCGTGTCGGCGCCCGGTGCGGGCGCGGCCGGCGCGGGTGCGGCGGACGCGGCGGGTACGGCGGGTGCGGGTGCGGCGGTCAGGCGGTCCAGCCGCCGCAGGCTCGCCCGGCGCTGGACGAGGGACAGTCCCGCCACGCCCGCGCCGAGTGCCAGCCATCCCGCCGGGCCGGCCGCCATCACCGCGCCGGTGAGCAGCAGCGGGCCCGCGGACTTCTGCACGGACTGGGCCATGCCGGCGACCCCGAGGTAGGAGGCTCGCGCCTCCCGGGGCGCGAGGGAGACCGCGAGCTCCCAGGAGCTCACCGAACGCATCAGCTCGGCCGCGGTGGCCAGCACCGCCGCGGTGAGGAGGGCGGCCGAGGCGGCCCAGACCCCGCCCGCGGGAGCGGCGGCCAGGAAGACGCAGCAGGCCAGGGTCAGCAGGCCGTACACGGCGACCGCGCCGGCCGCCCGGCGGGCGTCCGGGACCCGCGCCGACACCCGTAGCTGCAGGGCGACGACGAGCACGGTGTTGATGACGAGGAAGGCCGGGATCAGGGCGTGCGGGGCCGTGGTGTGGCCGACCAGCCACAGCGGCAGGCCGACGCCGATGATCGAGTCGTCGAGGTTCATCGGGATGTCGAGCAGGACGAAGCGCAGGTAGCCGCGGTCCCGCCAGGGGCCGGCCCCGGACGCCGGGGCGCCTGCCTCCGCTCCGGGCCGGGCGACCACGAGCCCGCCGCCGCGCGGCTCCCGGGTGCGCCACACCAGGACCGCGGCGATGAGGAACGACAGCGCGTTGGCCAGGATCAGCACCTGGTAGGCGCCCCGGGTGCCCACGGCGAGGCCGATGGCGGCGAGGCCCGCGCCGAGGGCGTAGCCGGCGTTCGCCGAACTGCGCGACAGTGCCTGGTAGGTGGAGCGCCGTTCACCCGCGACCCGGGTGGCGAAGAGCATCTCCAGCGTCTTGGCGGCCCGGTCTCCCAGGTGGGTCACGGCGAACAGGAGCAGCAGCAGGCGGAAGTCGGTGACCAGCAGCAGTGCGCCCAGGGCCGCGAGCCGGATGAGGTGGCAGCCGATCAGCAGGGTGCGCACCTGGAAGCGGTCGGCGAGGTGGCCGGCGAGCGGGGATCCGGCGATGCCCGCCACGCCGGCCGCACCCAGCAGCAGGCCGAGCTGCCCGGCGTCGAGGCCGACGACGAAGGTGAAGTAGAGGACGGAGGACGCGGCCCACACGCCGGTACCCGCGCGGTCCAGCGCCTGGGTGAGCAGCATGATCCGCGCGTCCCGGCCGCCGGGCGGCCGGCGCAGTTGCGCCAGCAGTCCGGCCTCCTGGCGCTCCTGCGTCCTGCGGATCTTCCTGCCGCGCCGCATCCCAGTCCCCCGCTTCGACCGCGTCCACCGTCCCAGGTATCTCGACATCGAGATACCTGGATGAAGCCTGCCGCAGATTAATCTTGACGTCAAGAAACTTGACATCGACAGACCGGGTCGCCGTGACGGTTCCGGCTGCCGTTGTCGGACCCCTCCGGTAGGTTCCGAAGGAGCGGAACCACCAGGGGGACGGACGGACATGAGCGATCTCGCGACCAATGACATGGACCTCGACACGGCCATGGACCGGTACCGGGTCGAGCTCACCGGTTACTGCTACCGGATGCTCGGCTCCTCCTTCGACGCCGAGGACGCGGTGCAGGACACCTACGTCCGCGCCTGGCGGAGCCACTCCACGTTCGAGGGCCGCTCCTCGCTGCGGTCGTGGCTGTACCGGATCGCCACCAACGTCTGCCTGGACCTGCTGAACGCCGGGAACAGGCGGGCCCGCCCGATGGACCTCACCGCCCCGCAGCACCAGTCCTCCGCCGTACTCAACGAGCGCCCCGAGGTGACCTGGCTGGAGCCGGTCCCGGACGGCCGAGTGCTGCCGCAGACCGCCGACCCGGCGGAGATGGCGCTGGCGAAGGAGTCCGTCCGGCTGGCCTTCGTCGCGGCCCTCCAGCACCTGCCCGCCAAGCAGCGGGCGGTGCTGATCCTGCGCGAGGTGCTGGCCTGGAAGGCCGACGAGGTGGCCCAGCTCCTGGAGACCACGACGGCCTCGGTGAACAGCGCCCTCCAGCGGGCGCGGGCCACCCTCGCCGGACAGGCGCTGCGCGACAGCGACCCGGCGGATCCGCTCGACGCGGACCAGGCGAAGCTGCTGGAGCAGTACCTCTCCGCCTTCGAGGCCTACGACATCACGCGGCTCACCTCGCTCCTGCACGAGGACGCGGTGCTCTCGATGCCGCCGTTCGACCTGTGGCTCCAGGGCCACGAGGACATCGCGGCCTGGCACCTGAACCAGGGCATCGGCTGCAAGGGATCCCGGCTGATCCCGACGACGGCGAACGGCATGCCCGCCTTCGGCCAGTACCGTCCGCGCGAGGACGGCGCGCCCGGCCACACCCCGTGGGCCCTGCAGGTGCTGGAGGTCTCAGAGGGCAAGATCGTCGGGCTCAACGCCTTCCTGGACACCGCCCGGTGGTTCCCGCTGTTCGGCCTCCCCGAGCAGCTCGACGAGGCCTACGAGGTCCAGTAGGGCCCGCAGCGCGGGCGCGGCCCCGGTCACCCGCAGCGGCCGCCCCCGGGCGGCCAGTCGCAGCCGGGCCAGCACCTCGACGGTGCCGAGGCCCGGCGCGGTGACGGCCCCGGCGTCGCATTCCACGGCCGCCGCCCCGTCCTCGTACAGCAGGACCAGCCGGGCGCACAGCCGTGCCGCGTCCCGGGCGGTCGGGGCGGGTCCGGGCAGCACGAGCCGAATGATCTCCACGAGGGGGTGACTCCCCCGCCCGCCCGAATTCATCGGCGGACGCGCACAATGGCCGGATGCCGCCTGCCTACTGGGATCCCCTGCCGACCGCCCGCGCCCTCGCCGCGGCCGATGCGAGGTTCCCGGTGTTCCAGGGCAGGTGGGCCGACCGGAACTGGCGCAACGTCCCGGGCCCGTTCTACGGGGCGGACACCGACTGCATGATGATGGGCCGCCTGGAGGCCCCGCACCACATCGCCTACGACGGCGAGCGCGAGTTCGTCTTCCGCCAGCCCGTCACCGCCGAGGAGACCGGGGCCTTCGTGCACGGCGCGGGGCTGGAGCTGTACACCGCCTACGCCTGCGACGGCGACGATCACTGGACGGTGGAGTCGGTCCGCGACTGGTGGGCGGACCGGGGCCGGGTGCGGGAGTGGGCCGTGGCCATCGGGGCCGGGTGGGCCGCCTACGACCCGGAGTCGCCGTACTCCGGGCACTACCGGGAGGCCGCCCAGGGCCACCGGGACTTCGTCGCGTACATCGACGACGGCGGCCTGGAGGCCTACCTGCGGGGCTACCTGTTCTGGCTGGAGCACCTCTTCGAACCGGGGCCGGGCCAGGCCCTGCCGGCGCTCTGAGGTCAGGGGACCGGGAAGTCGGAGGTGTCGAGGTCGATGCCGAACGGGGCGGGCACGTAGTGCTCCTCGGCGGCCGCCACCAGGCCCTCCCAGCTGTCGTACGCGGACAGGTACGGGGCTGGTGCACTCATGGGCTGCTCCTCAGGAACCGGTCGGCACCGATCCCAGCACGGCGAACGGGACCGGTGGGGGTCCACCGGCCCCGTTCATTCGAAGGGGAAGCCGCAGGTCAGGCGATGCGGTCCAGGACGATCGGCGTGGCGGAGAAGGCCGTGCCCGCCGGGGCGATGTCGTACGTGCCCGCCAGGGAGGCGAGGGCGTAGTCGAACTTCTCCGGGGTGTCCGTGTGCAGGGTCATCAGCGGCTGGCCCGCCGTCACCGTGTCGCCGGGCTTCGCGTGGAGCTCGACGCCCGCGCCCGCCTGCACCGGGTCCTCCTTGCGCGCGCGGCCGGCGCCCAGGCGCCACGCCGCGACACCGACGCCGTACGCGTCCAGGCGGGTCAGGACGCCCGACTCGGGGGCGGTGACCACGTGCTGCTCGCGGGCCACCGGCAGGGTCGCGTCCGGGTCGCCGCCCTGGGCCGCGATCATCCGGCGCCAGTGGTCCATCGCGGAGCCGTCGGCAAGGGCCTTCGCCGGGTCGGCGTCCTTGATGCCCGCCGCTTCCAGCATCTCCTTGGCCAGCGCGATGGTCAGCTCGACCACGTCGGCGGGGCCGCCGCCGGCCAGGACCTCGACCGACTCGCGGACTTCGAGGGCGTTTCCGGCGGTCAGGCCGAGCGGGGTGGACATGTCGGTGAGGAGCGCGACGGTCTTGACGCCGCTGTCCGTGCCGAGGCCGACCATCGTGTGGGCCAGCTCCTGCGCGTCCGCGAGGTTCTTCATGAAGGCGCCGGTGCCGACCTTGACGTCCAGGACGAGCGAGCCGGTGCCCTCGGCGATCTTCTTCGACATGATCGAGGAGGCGATCAGCGGGATGGCCTCGACCGTGCCGGTGACATCGCGCAGCGCGTAGAGCTTCTTGTCCGCAGGGGCCAGGCCGTCGCCCGCCGCGCAGATGACCGCGCCGGTGGTGTCCAAGACGTGCAGCATCTCCTCGTTGGAGAGCAGCGCGCGCCAGCCGGGGATGGACTCCAGCTTGTCGAGGGTGCCGCCCGTGTGGCCGAGGCCGCGGCCCGAGAGCTGCGGCACGGCCGCGCCGCACGCGGCGACGAGCGGGGCCAGCGGGAGGGTGATCTTGTCGCCGACGCCGCCGGTGGAGTGCTTGTCGGCGGTGGGGCGGGAGAGGGAGTCGAAGTTCATGCGCTCGCCGGACGCGATCATCGCCGCGGTCCAGCGGGCGATCTCGGTCCGGTTCATGCCGTTGAGCAGGATGGCCATGGCCAGGGCGGACATCTGCTCGTCGGCCACGACGCCGCGGGTGTAGGCGTCGATGACCCAGTCGATCTGCTCGGGGCTCAGCTCACCGCGGTCCCGCTTGGTCCGGATGACGGAGATGACGTCCATGTGGTGCTTCCTTCTACGCGCATAGAGAGGGGGAGATGAGGGGTTCAGGAACGGAAGTACGACGGCCCTCCGCCCCGGCAGGGGCGAAGGGCCGTCGACACGGCTATCTCAGGTGGTCGGGCCCGAAGGCCTGCGGCAGCATCGCCGCCAGCGGGAGGATCCCGTCAGGGGTCTCCACCAGCAGCTCGTCGCCGCCGAATTCGTACAGCAGCTGGCGACAGCGGCCGCACGGGACGAGGATCTCGCCCTTGCCGTCCACGCACGTGAAGTGCGTGAGGCGGCCGCCGCCGGTGGCCTGGAGGGAGGAGACCAGCCCGCACTCGGCGCACAGGCCCAGCCCGTAGCTGGCGTTCTCCACGTTGCAGCCGGTCACGACGCGGCCGTCGTCCACCCTGGCGGCGACCCCGACCGGGAAGCCCGAGTACGGGGCGTACGCCCGGGTCATCGCTTCCCGGGCGGCCGTCCGCAGGACTTCCCAGTCCACCGCGTGCTCCGCGGTCACTTGCCCTGACCCTTGCGGTACGGCATGCCGTCCGCCTTGGGCATCCGCAGGCGCTGCGCCGACAGGGCGAGCACGAGCAGCGTGGTCAGGTACGGGGCCGCGTCGACGAACTGGCTCGGCACCGAGTCGGTCAGCGCGTACCAGACGAACAGCAGCGCGGCGAAGGCCGCCGAGATGCCGGCCTGGATGTACTTCTTCTTGTAGAGCTGCCAGACGCACACGATGACCAGCAGGATCGCGATCAGCAGCAGCATCGCGTGGACGTTCTCGGCGCCACCGCGCAGCTTGAGGCTGTCGATGAAGCCGAACAGGCCCGCGCCCAGCGCCATGCCGCCCGGCATCCAGTTACCGAAGATCATCGCGGCGAGACCGATGTAGCCGCGGCCGCCGGTCTGGCCCTCCTGGTAGATGGGGCTGGCGACGATCGACAGGAACGCGCCGCCGAGGCCCGCGAGGCCACCGGAAACGATCACGGCGATGTACTTGTACTTGTAGACGTTGACGCCCAGCGACTCCGCGGCGATGGGGTTCTCACCGCAGGAGCGCAGCCGCAGACCGAAGGTGGTCCGCCACAGCACCCACCAGGTGGCCGGGATCAGCAGCAGGGCGACGACCGTCAGCAGCGACAGCTCGGTGATCAGACCGCCGATGACACCGGCGAGGTCCGAGACGAAGAACCAGTGCTTGCCCTGGAGGTCGGCCATCCAGTCGGACAACCCCGGGATTGTGATCTTGTAGATCGGCTCGACCTGCGGCGACTGCTTGGAGGAGCCGCCCGGCGCGTCCGCGAACGTGAAGTTCGACAGGTACTGGGTGAAGCCCAGCGCCAGGATGTTGACCGCCACACCGGAGACGATGTGGTTGACGTTGAAGGTGATCGTGATGATCGCGTGCAGCAGGCCGCCGATGGCGCCGCCGATGATGCCGGCGGCCACGCCGGTCCACGGACCCCACTGGTAGCCGGCCCAGGCACCGAACCAGGTGCCGAGGATCATCATGCCCTCGAGGCCGATGTTGACGACGCCCGCGCGCTCGGCCCACAGACCGCCGAGTCCGGCGAGGCCGATCGGCACGGCGAGCGAGAGGGCACCGGAGACCTGGCCGATGGAGGTCAGGTCGTCGGCCCCGGAGATCAGGCGGACCAGCGAGATCAGGGCGAGGCCACCCGCGATGATCAGCATGATCCAGGGCAGGGTGAGCTTCTTGCGGCCGCTCGTGGCGGGTGCCGCTTTCTTCGTGGAGACGGTGCTGGCGCTCACGCCGCGACCTCCTTCTCGGTCTTCATGGCGTGGCCCGCGGCCAGCTCCTCGCCGACCTTCTGCTGCTGGCGCCGGATGCCGTAACGACGGACGAGCTCGTAGGAGACGACGACCGCGATCACGATCAGGCCCTTCATGATCGTGCCGATCTCCTTGGCGTAGCCGGCCGAGTCGAGGCCGCCGGACGCCTTGTCGATGAAGGCCATCAGGAGCGCGGCGAAGAGCATGCCCACGGGGCTGTTGCGGCCGAGCAGGGCGATGGTGATGCCGGTGAAGCCGACACCCACGGGGAAGACGAGGGTGTACGTGTGGCTCTCGCCGAGCAGCACCGGCATGCCGGACAGACCGGCGACGGCACCCGAGATGAGCATCGCAGTGATGATCATCTTCTTGGAGTCGACACCGGAGGCCGCGGCGGCGGACTCGCTCGCGCCGCTGGCGCGCAGGTCGAAGCCGAAGCGGGTGCGGTTGAGCACGAACCAGTAGACGACGCCGAGGGCGAAGGCCACGAAGGTGAAGCCGTAGATCTCGCCCGACTCGCCCATGGAGAGGGCGGGGAACCAGCCGGACTGGGCGATCTCGCCGGTGGTGAGGTCGTTGGAGCCCTCCACCTGGACGCCGAGGTTCTTCGGCAGGAGCAGCCAGGCGATGAGGCTCGTCGCGATCGCGTTGAGCATGATCGTCGAGACGACCTCGCTGACGCCGCGCTTGGCCTTCAGGAGGCCCGCGATACCGGCCCAGAAGGCACCGGTCGCCATCGCGACGAGCACGATCAGCAGGATGTGCAGCGGGCCGGGCAGGGCGATGGCGCCGCCGACCACGGCGGAGATCATCGCCGCGAGACGGTACTGGCCGTCGACGCCGATGTTGAAGAGGTTCATCCGGAAGCCGATGGCGACGGCCAGGGCTGCCAGGTAGTACGTGCCCGTCTGATTGACGATGAGGACCTGGACGTCCTCGTACGTACCGTGCTCGACCATGATGCGCAGCGGCTCGATCGGGTCGATGCCCGAGGCCCCCAGCACGATCATGGTCAGCAGAAAGGCGCTGACCAGCGCGAGCGCGGGCCCGGCGAAGCCGAGGATCAGCCGGTCCTTGTCGAATTTCTTCATCGGGCCTCGTCCTCCGTCGTGTCACCGTCGGCAGCGGCGGAGTGGTTGTCGGTTGATTCCAGGCGCCCGGAGGCGGCGCCCGTCATGGCGGTGCCGAGCTCCTCGGGGGTGACGGTCGCCGGGTCGGCGTCCGCGACCAGGCGGCCGCGGTAGATCACCCGCAGGGTGTCGGACAGGCCGATGAGCTCGTCCAGGTCGGCGGAGATCAGCAGCACGGCCAGGCCCTCGCGGCGGGCCTCGCGGATCGCGTCCCAGATCTGGGCCTGCGCGCCGACGTCCACACCACGCGTGGGGTGGGCGGCGATCAGGAACTTCGGGTTGTGGCTCATCTCGCGGCCGACGATCAGCTTCTGCTGGTTGCCGCCGGAGAGGGACGCCGCGGTGACATCGATGCCGGGCGTACGGACGTCGTACTCGCGCACGATCCGCTCGGTGTCCTTGCGGGCCGCCTTCGGGTCGAGGATGCCCCTCTTGGAGTTGGGCGCCTCGGTGACGTGACCGAGGATCCGGTTCTCCCACAGCGGGGACTCCAGCAGCAGGCCGTGGCGGTGACGGTCCTCGGGGATGTAGCCGATGCCGCCCTCGCGGCGCTTGCGCACCGACATCTTGGTGATGTCGGCGCCGTCCAGGGTGATGACGCCCGTGTCGGGAGCCATCATGCCCATGAGGGCCTCGATCAGCTCCGTCTGGCCGTTGCCCTCGACACCGGCGATACCGAGGATCTCGCCCTTGTGGATGGTCAGGCTGATGTCGTCCAGCAGGAGGCGGCCGGCCCCGATGTGCTCCAGGGTGGCGGAGTCCGCGGCGGGTGCGGGTACCAGGACCTCCGGCTCGGCGACGACCGCGTCGCCGGCGGCGACGGTAAGGCCCGCCACCTGGAGCATCGGGACGTTCGTCACCGTCGACTCACGGGTTTCCGGCGAGGGCAGCTCCGCGCCGACCATCAGCTCGGCGAGCTGCTTGGGGGTGGCGGTCTTCGGGTCGGCGGTGCCGACCGTGGTGCCGCGCCGGATGACGGTGATGTCGTCCGCGACCTTCAGCACTTCGCCCAGCTTGTGCGAAATGAAGATGACGGTCAGGCCCTCGGCCTTGAGCTCGCGCAGGTTGTCGAAGAGTGCGTCCACCTCCTGCGGCACGAGCACTGCGGTCGGCTCGTCGAGGATGAGGATCTTCGCGCCGCGGTAGAGGACCTTGAGGATCTCCACCCGCTGCCGGTCGGCGACACCCAGGTCCTCGACCAGGGCGTCGGGGCGCACGCCGAGGCCGTACGCGTCCGAGATCTCCTTGATCTTCTTACGGGCCTTGGCGCCGATGCCGTACAGCTTCTCGCCGCCGAGAACCACGTTCTCCAGGACGGTGAGGTTGTCGGCGAGCATGAAGTGCTGGTGCACCATGCCGATGCCGCGGACGATGGCCTCGCCGGGGCTGTTGAAGGAGACCTGCTCCCCGTCGATGGCGATGGTGCCCTCGTCCGGCTTCTGCATGCCGTAGAGGATCTTCATCAGGGTCGACTTGCCGGCGCCGTTCTCGCCGATCAAGGCATGGACCGTGCCCTTGCGGACCGTGATCGCGATGTCCTTGTTGGCGACGACGCCGGGGAAGCGCTTGGTGATGCCGTGCAGTTCTACGGCGGGGGGCGGGCTGGACGCGTTGATGACGCACTCTCCTTGGCGCGGAAGGAGCGGAAGGCAGGGGGGGACAGGGCGGGGAGAGAAAGTATCGCGTCCACGATGCTTCTACGCGCGTAGCACTGTCGGAAGTGAAAACTTGCGGCCAGGCGGCCACGTGGTCACAGACTAATGATCACAGAACGTGGCTCGGGGCCCGGGAGCGATAACGACCGCTTCCCGGACCCCGGAGACCAGGACTACATGTCAGGAACGGCCTTACGGGGCGGTCTTGACGGTGATCTTCTTGGCGATGATGTCGGCCTTGGCCTTCTCCACCGCGGCGATGACGTCAGCCATCTCCTTGTACTTCGGGTTGGAGTCGGCCAGGCCGACGCCGTCCTTGTCCAGGCCGTAGCGGATCTCGCCCGTGGTGGGCTTGCCGTCCTCGACCGACTTGATCAGGTTGAAGACGGAGTCCGAGACGTCCTTCGTGACCGAGGTCAGGATGGAGTCCTTGTACTTCGCCAGGCCGGCCTGGTTGTACTGGTCGGAGTCGACACCGATGGCCCACTTGCCCTTGGCCGAGGCGGCCTCGATGGCACCGGAACCCGCGAGACCGGCGGCGGCGTAGACCACGTCGGCGCCCGCGTCGAGCTGGCCCTGCGCAGCGGCCTTGCCGAGGTCGGGCTTGGCGAAACCGTCGAAGTTCGGCGGCTGGGTCAGGTACTGGGAGAGCACCTTGGCGTTCGGGTTGGTGTCCTTGACACCCTGGGCGAAGCCCGCCTCGAACTTCTTGATCAGCGGAACCTCGACACCGCCGATGAAGCCGACCGTGCCGGTCTTCGACGCCTTGGCGGCGGCGACGCCGGCCAGGTAGGAGCCCTGCTCCTCGTTGAAGACCATGTTGGCGACGTTCGGGCCGGTCACCGAGGTGTCGTCGATGATGCCGAACGTGGTGTTCGGGAACTTCGGCGCGACCTTCTTGATGGCCGGGGCGTAGGCGAAGCCGACACCGATGACCGGGTTGTTGCCCTTGCGGGCAAGCTCGGTGAGGCGCTGGACCTTGTCGGCCTCGCCTTCACCGTCGGTGGGCTCGGCCTCGGCGCCCTTGATCTTCAGATCGGCTTCCGCCTTCTTCAGACCGGCGTAAGCGGCGTCGTTGAACGACTGGTCGCCGCGGCCACCGATGTCGTACGCGATGGCTGCGGACTTCTGACCCGACTCCGAGGGGGAGGCCGAGGCGTCCGACGACTTCTTTCCGCCACAGGCGGTGGCCGAGAGGGCCAGCGCCGCGGACGCGATGCCCACGGTGGCGATCCTGGTGATCCGGCGCAAGGGGAGGCTCCTTCAAAACCTGACCGAAGCGCCACGACCGGCGCTGGTTTCGCGGCGATCGTAACGCGCGTAGATGTCAGTTAAAGGCCCGTTCATGAGTCGTTATCGGATCGTCGTGAACCGGACAGTGACCGATTGGTGACTCCCTACGCGCCCAACCCTTGCGTACCAAGGGCTGGACACGCCCGCCGGGAGTCCCGCGGATGTTGTAAGGAGTTCGGTCCGGCCCGCTACCGGACGGGGCCGGAGCGACGTCCGTCGAGCAGCGCGGCGGCCGTGAAGAACTCCACGCCGACCGCGATCGCGGACTCGTCCACGTCGAAGTCCCCGCGGTGCAGATCACGCTTGGCGGTGTCGCCCGGCGTACGGACCCCCAGCCGGGCCATCGCGCCCGGGACATGCTCCAGGTACCAGGAGAAGTCCTCGCCGCCCAGGCTCTGCTCGGTGTCCTCGACCGACTCCGTTCCGCAACGGGCCCCCATGGCCTCCCGCAGCAGCTCGGTGATCACCGGGTCGTTGACCACCGGGGGCACCCCGCGCACGTGATTGATCTCGAACTTGGCCCCGTGCATGGTCGCGATCTCGTCGATCGCCGCGTGGATCATGTCCGGCGCCTCGTGCCAGGCGTTCAGGTCCAGGCAGCGCACGGTTCCGGACAGCTCGGCGTGCATCGGGATGACGTTGCAGGCGTGCCCGGCCTCGATCCGGCCCCAGGTGACCGACATGCCCGAGCGGGCGTCCATCCGGCGGGCCAGCAGGGCGGGGGCGTCGACGGCCACCCGGGCGGCGGCCGTCACCAGGTCGGTGGTCAGGTGCGGCCGCGCGGTGTGCCCGCCGGGGCCGGAGAGGCTGACCTCCAGCCGGTCGCAGGCCGAGGTGATGGGGCCGGCCCGCAGCCCGATGCGCCCCGCGTCGACCCGGGGGTCGCAGTGCACGGCGACGATCCGGCCCACGCCGTCCAGGACCCCGGACTCGATCGCGTCGGTGGCACCGCCCGGGAGCACCTCCTCGGCGGGCTGGAAGAGCAGGCGTACGGGGCGGGGCAGCAGCCCCTGCCGGTCGAGCTCCGCGAGGACCAGGCCGGCACCGAGGACGACCGAGGTGTGCACGTCGTGGCCGCAGGCGTGGGCGCGGTCCGGGAAGGTCGAGCGGTACGCGACGTGCGTCTTGGCGTCCGGAATGGGCAGGGCGTCGATGTCCGCGCGCAGGGCCAGCATCGGCCGGCCCCCGTCCCAGGTGCCGACGTCACAGATCAGGCCCGTGCCGGACTTCAGCACCCGTGGTCGCAGGCCGGCTTTCTCCAGCCTGGCCTTGATCGCCGCGGTGGTGCGGAATTCCTGGTGTCCGAGCTCCGGGTGCATGTGCAAGTCCCGGCGGAAGGCGATCAGTTCGGTACGCAGGTGGTCCGGAAGCTTGCCGGGCAGCTCGGGCCGGTCGGACGCGGCGGGCTGGGCGGTCTGGGACTCGCGGGACATCAACTGGTTCACCCGTTGAAGGGTAGGCGCACCTGCGGGTCAACTGGCCGGGGATCACGAAAAGTTCATGCCGTTAGGGGAAAGAAACCCGGCCTCTGGACGCATGACCGGATGCACCCGGGGGTAAACTCGCGCGCTCATCCGGCTGTGGGAGCCGCCTGGGCAGGCAGTCTGCGCACATCGCGGGCGGTGTCCGTGACCCCGGCGAGAAAGCTCCGGGCGCGGGGGGAGGCGGACCCGGTGAGCCATGCGGGGTCCACATCGCATACGGCCACCGTGACACCGGTACCGGTCAGGGCGTACGGCAGGGTGTGGACGACGGTGGACGGAAAGCTGACGATCGTCCGGCCGACCGGGCCGCGCCGGGCGATCAGCTCCAGCGGCAGGTCCGGGCGCACGATCTCCAGACTGGTCGCCCGGCTCAGCGCGCGCAGCTTCTCGGGTGACTCGCGGCGGTGGGCGAAGTAGCGGGTGGCGCCGTGCTCCACGGTCAGGGCGCGCACCGCGTCCAGATAGCGGTCCGGGTCCACCACCCCGGTCTCCACCAGCGAGGTGCCGACCAGGTCGGTGCCCCTGGTCGGGCGGGGCGGCCCGAACCGGGCGCGGGTCCAGGCGAAGTCGTTGACCCGCAGCGTCATCCCGCCGTGGGCGGTGACGGGCATCGAGCTGAACACCTCGACGCGGTGGCCGCGGCGTCCGGCCGGGACGAAGCGGCGGCGCGCGGCCGCCGAGACGGGTGCGTACGCCAGCTCGCGGATCCGGCCGGGCAGTCCGCCGCCGCCGACCCGGTGCCACCGTACGAGGCGTTCGCCGCGGGCGGTCTGGGCCATGAACTCCATGGTGGCCGTGCCGTCGTCGACGACGACGAGCTCCTCGGCGCGTACGAGGGTCAGCAGCAGCTGCACGTAGCGCGAGAAGGGGTCGCCGACCACGACCGTGCGCGCGGCGCGCACGTCGCGCGCCAGCGCGGCGAGCGCCTTCAGCGGCGCGAACCGGCTGCCGCGCGCCTCCTGCCAGCGGACCTCGTGCCCCTCGTCCCGCGCCAGCGCGGCCATCCGGCGCAGCTGGCCGCGGGACATCGGGTCGGTGGGCGGCAGCACCACGATGCTCAGGGGTGACGCGGCGGCGCCCGTCGGCCGGTCGGCCGGTCCGGGCCGCCGCGCCCCGCCGTCGCCACGGCGCCTGCCCTGGCGCGGGACGCCGTCCAGCCGCGGCTGCCGCTCCCCGGTGTGCGCGTACGCCCACTCCAGCACGTTCAGGAGCTGGACCGGACTCTCGACGAACGCCAGGGTGGAGGCGGAGGGGGCGGGGGTGCCGGAGGGGGTCAGGGTCACCACGTACTCCTTCGGGGGGCGGAACGCGGACGCGCCGGAGCGGAGGTCAGACGGCTGCCAGCTCGCCCCGGACGCGGCGGAGCTTCTTCATCGGGCCGAGCTCGGACTCGTAGACCCGCTTGATGCCGTCGCCGAGGGCGGTCTCGATGGTGCGGATGTCGCGGACCAGGCGGGCCAGGCCACCGGGCTCGACCGAGGCGGCCTGGTCGGAGCCCCACATCGCGCGGTCGAGGGTGATGTGGCGCTCGACGAAGGTGGCGCCGAGGGCGACGGCGGCGAGGGTGGTCTGCAGGCCCGTCTCGTGGCCGGAGTAGCCGATCGGGACGTTCGGGTACTCGTCGCGCAGGGTGTTGATCACGCGCAGGTTGAGCTCCTCGGCCTTGGCCGGGTACGTGGAAGTCGCGTGGCAGAGAAGGATGTTGGCGCTGCCGAGCACCTCCACCGCGTGGCGGATCTGGTGCGGGGTGGACATGCCGGTGGACAGGACGACGGTGCGGCCGGTGGCGCGCAGGGCGCGCAGCAGTTCGTCGTCGGTGAGGGAGGCGGAGGCCACCTTGTGTGCGGGGACGTCGAACTTCTCCAGGAAGGCGACGGCCTCGGTGTCCCACGGGGAGGCGAACCAGTCGATGCCGCGCTTGGCGCAGTGGTCGTCGATGGCGCGGTACTCGTCCTCGCCGAACTCGACCCTGTGGCGGTAGTCGATGTAGGTCATCCGGCCCCAGGGGGTGTCGCGTTCGATGTCCCACTGGTCGCGCGGGGTGCAGATCTCCGGGGTGCGCTTCTGGAACTTCACGGCGTCGCAGCCGGCTTCGGCGGCGGCGTCGATGAGGGCGAAGGCGTTGCCGAGGTCGCCGTTGTGGTTGATGCCGATCTCGCCGACGACGTAGACGGGGCGGCCGGTGCCCGCGGTGCGGGAGCCGAAGGTGCGCAGACGGGAGTCGGGCGTTGCGGTCATGGCAGGGGGCGTCCTTCGGTGCGGGGATGTACGGGGAGTACGGGGTGTGGGCTGCGGGTCGAGATGCGCGTCGTGCTCCGGGGCGGGCTGTGCGGGGTGTGCCCCGGGGCGCGGGTCGAGCAGGGGTGCGAGCAGGCGGGCGCGGGCCAGGTCGTGCGGGTCGTCGATCTCCAGGACCCGTGCGGGGTCGGTGGCGACGGGGAGGGTGCGGCCGAAGAACCGGTGCCGGGCGCTGCGGAAGCCCGCGGCGTCCATGGCGTAGGCGGCGCCCGTCTCCAGCAGGTCCTGCGGCCGGTCCTGGCGCCGGGGGCGTCGTGCCCGGTCGTGGTTGACGCCGGTCCCGGAGCCGTCGGCCCCGTCCCGCCAGAGGAACCCGTGGAAGGGGGCCACGGTCAGGGCCGAGTCGGCTGCCCCGGAGGCGACGGCGACGGCGACCGACTCGACGTCGGAGGTGGCGAGGAAGGGGCTGGTGCACTGGACGAGGAGGACCACGTCCACGACGAGGGAGTGCAGTTCCTCGAAGGCGGCGAGCGCGTGCAGGACCGCGGCCTCGCTGCTGGCGGTGTCGCCGGAGATGGCGTGGGGGCGCGCGATCACGTCGGCGCCCGCGGCGCGGGCGGCGGCGGCGATGGCCTCGGAGTCGGTGGAGACCACCACGTCGGTGACGGTCGGCGCGGAGCGGCAGGCAAGGACGGCGCGGGCGACGAGCGGGGTGCCGGCGACCTCGGCGAGGTTCTTGCCGGGCACTCCCTTGGAGCCGCCGCGGGCCGGGATCACGGCGAGGACCCTCACAGCTCCCCCAGCCTTCGGATCACCGGGGCCACGCGCTGCACGCCGTGCCGGTAGGCCCCGCGGGCGGCTTCGCGCAGATGCGAGCGGAGCCGGCGGCGCAGCCGGGACTCGCCTGCCGCCGGGCGCACCGCGCCGGGCAGCGGGGTGCCGTCGGGCGCGAGGTGGTGGCGGGCGAGGATCCCGGGGAGGTATCCGGGGGCGGTGGTGAGCGTGTAGTAGGGGGCGGGCGAGGGCAGCCGGGCGGCGGCCAGCAGCCCGGCGACCTTGGCCCGCGCGAGGGCGTAGGCGTCGGGGCCGGCGCCCCCGTCGGTGCCTCTCTCCGCGGGGCCGTCCGCACGTCGTTCCGCACGACCGTCCGCACCCCGGTCCGTACCCCTGTCCACGCCCCGATCCGTACGACCGTCCGCGCCCGCCGGGGGCAGGACGCCCTGTGCCGCCAGCCAGACCGGGTCCCCCTGCGGGAGGAGCCCGGAGTCGATCTGGTCCCAGGAGGCCAGGCAGCCCGAGCCCAGGAAGTGGTGGTTGCCGAGGGACTCGCGGATCCCGAGGTCGGTCAGGATCGCCGTCGGGACGGACCGGTGCAGGGATTCCAGGGCGGCCGTGGAGGAGACGGTGACCAGCAGGTCCGTGCCGTCCAGGACCTCGCCCATGTTCCCGTACACCAGGCGGCAGTTGGTGGGCAGGCCGCCGGGGAGGCGCTCCGCGAGCCGCTGGTACGGCTGCTCCTCCAGGTGCGTGGTGTGCTCCCCGGGCTTGCTGCGGAGTTTGATCAGCACCTCGCGCTCGGGGTGCAGCCGGGCGTGCCCGGCGGCCCGTTCCAGCAGGTAGGCGCGGTCGGCGCGGCTGTCGGGCACGGAGGGCTGGACGGCGAAGACCACCGTGTGGGCCCGGCTCCCGGCCTGCTCGTACGGCGCCCCGCCCAGGAAGGGCAGCGCGGTCTCGGTGACGGCGGCGGCGTCCGCGCCGACGCCCTCGTACACGGCGCGGAACCGCTGGGCGTCGTGGCGGGAGTTGGCGAGGACGAGGTCGGCGCCGTGCCGCAGCAGGAGCCCGTCGGCAAGCTTCTCGTAGACGACGCCCACGTAGCCGGTGACGAACACGGGGCGCCCCGCCGGGGCGGGCCACAGGGCGCGGGCCCCGTGCAGGACCGCCTGGACGGCCCCGCCGACGAGCGCGAGGACGACCACGTCGTAGCGCTCGCGTTCGATCTCGGCGAGGAACGCGGCGCAGGTCACCTCGGACAGCCGGTCGGCCCGCACCCCCACCTCACCGAGCTGGCGCGCGGTGGGAGTGGCGCGGCCGCGCAGCAGGAATCCGGTGAGCTGATGGTCGGGCACGAGACGGCGGGCGGTGAGTGCGCCCCATTTCCATCTCGTATCGGAATCGGCGAGGACGGCGACGCGTTTGCGTTCTGGCACGCGGCAGAAGCTATTCCGCGATTTCGGTGATCGGCCCAACGAGCGCACAACAGCGGGTTAACAAAGTGTCGACTGAATGCGAAAGCGTGCGGGTTAACTCGCCCGCCCGGCGCCGTTCACATGGAATCCGCGTCCGGGCCACGGTGAATGCCGGGCGGCGCCCTATGGTCTCGCAGGTGCCCAAGCTCTCTGTTGTCGTGCCTTTCTACAACGCACAGACATACGCACCGGATGCCCTCAAGAGTCTCGAACTCAACGCCCGGGACGATTTCGAGTTCCTGCTCGTCGACGACTGCTCGACGGACGGGACCGCCGGCCTGCTGGAGCGGGCGGCGCGCGAGCTGCCGGGGGCGGTGCACCTCAGACACGGGCGCAACAGCGGCCTGGCCGCCACGCGGAACACCGGTCTGGACGCGGCCCGCGGCGAGTACCTGGCCTTCCTGGACGGGGACGACTGGCTGGCGCCCGGCCACCTGGCCCGGACGCTGGCCGCCATCGAGAGCCTGAACTGCGATTTCGTCCGTACGGACCATGTGCGCTGCACGGGCCGGACGCGGAGCGTGCAGCGCGTCCCCTTCGGCCCGCAGTCCGTCGTCGCCGATCCGCGCACCGCGATCCTGCCCGCCGACCGGGCCACTTCGGTGGACTATCCGTACGCCTGGGCCGGCATGTACCACCGGCGACTGCTGGACCGCGGGGTGCTGCATTTCACCGACGGGCTGCGGACCGCGGAGGACCGGCCGTGGATCTGGCGGCTGCACCGGGAGGCGTCGTCCTTCGCCCCGGTCGGGCTGCCCGGAATCTTCTACCGTCGCGGCATTTCCACCTCGTTGACGCAAGTGGGTGACGAACGGCAGCTCGATTTCATCCGCGCATTCGATCAAGTACTCGCGGACGTGCGCACGGACCGGGATTCCGGCCGACTGCTCCCGAAAGCCGTCCGAACATATTGTGCAATCATCGCCCACCATTTCGGATCCATCGAAAGGTTCGAACCGGACGTGGCCAGGAAACTCCGCCTCATGAGCTCGGCCGCACTCGGCCGCATGCCGCAGGACGTACTGGACCGGGTCCTGGACTCGATGGACGTTGAACGCTCCACCGTGCTGCGCCGGCTGCGTCCCGGCCGCCGCGTCCCGTCGGGAGCGAACGCCTGATGCCCACCCAGATCTTCCTGGCCTCCACCCTCTACGGCACGGCCACGCTCGCGGCGGGCATCGACGCGGGCCTCTTCCCGCCCGCCGGCCGGCGCATCCTGCTGACCAGCAACCACGCCGTCACCGCCGAGGTCACCCCGGGGGTCGCGGACATGCCCGGCTTCGCCGCCCTGCGCCCCCGCTTCGACGAGGTCCTGGACTGGAACAGCGTCATCGAGCCGCAGCACCCCAGCACCTGGGCACCGCGCGCGGAGGACGTCCCGATCTGGGAGCGGCAGCTGCGCGGCCTGTGGAACCTCGGCGAGGACCGTGTCGAGCTGATCGTGGAGTCGCTCCAGGTCCCGCCGGCCCAGACCCTGTGCCGGCTCTTCCCGGGTGCGGCCGTCGACGTCTACGCCGACGGGCTCATGAGCTACGGACCCACCCGCTTCCGCCTCGACCCGCAGCTCGGGATGCGGGTGCGGCGGGTGCTCCACCTGGACCTGGTGCCCGGTCTGGAGCCGCTGCTGCTGACGGAGTTCGGCGTGCGGGCGGAGGTGGTGCCGTCGGAGCCGTTCCTCAAGGTCCTCGCCGAGCTCGCCGAAGCCACCGCGGACACCGGGACCACCGGGACCACCGGGACCACCGCGGAAACGAAAACCGGCACGGACGGGCCGGCCGGGCCCCCGGCCCTCCTCCTGGGCCAGTACCTCTCCGCCCTCGACCTGATGACCCCGGCCGAGGAGGAGGAACTGCACGTGTCGATGGTCCGGGGCGCCCACGCCCTGGGCCACCGGGAGCTGGTCTTCAAACCGCACCCCGGCGCCCCGGCCGCTTACTGGCGCCGGGCCGAGGAGGAGGCCGGGCGGCTCGGCGTCCGGCTGACCGTCGCCGCCGCCCCGGTCCTGGCCGAGACCCTCTACCAGCGGCTGCGCCCCGCGCTGGTCGTCGGCTGCTTCTCCACCGGGCTGCTGACCGCCGCCACGCTGTACGGGCTCCCGGTGGCCCGGACCGGCACCGGCGCGGTCCTGGACGCGCTGACCCCGTACCCGAACAGCAACCGCGTCCCGCTCGCGCTGGTGGACGCCCTGCTCCCGGACCTCGCCGACGCCGCGGCGGTCCGCGCCTGGACGCCCCCGACCCCCGAGGAGGTCCGGGCGGAACCGGCCGCGCTGCTGACCGCCGTCGGGTTCACGATGCAGCCGCAGATCCTGGCCGCGCGCCGGCCGGCGGCCGAGGCCTACCTGGCCGGGCATCTGAACCCGCATACCCGGCGCTGCTTCACCCGCCGCCGGCTTACGGCCCTGGGCCTGCCGGGAGGCATCCCGGCGCAGCTCTCGTTCCTGCCGCGCAGCCGGGCGGTGCGCCGGGCCGTGCGGCGGATGGGGTGGCTGCGCCGCGTGGTCGACTGAGAGGTCTCAGCTGACGGCGAGCTTGGCCGCGAAGCCGAGGAAGAGCACGCCCGCCGCCGAGGTGGCCCCGGCCGACAGCCGCTTGCGACGCCGGAACGCCGCCGAGAGACGGGTCCCGCCGAAGATCAGCAGCGTCAGGTAGAGGAAGCTGCCCGTCTGCAGCAGTCCGCCCAGCAGCAGGAAGGACAGGGCCGGGTAGGCGTAGGACGGGTCCACGAACTGCACGAAGAAGGACATCAGGAAGAGGATGGCCTTCGGGTTCAGGAGGCTGATCAGCAGCGCCCGCCGGTAGGGCCGTTCGTTCTCGGCCGGGTCGGCGGGGGCGGTGTCCTCGGCCTCGGCCCGCTCGGCGCGCGTGCGCCACAGCGCCCACGCGCCGCGCAGCATCCCCACGGCCAGCCACGCCAGGTAGCCGGCTCCGAGGACCTTCACCACGGTGAACACCAGCGGGCTCGCCCGCAGCAGCGCTCCGGCGCCCACGGCGGTGAGCAGCATGAGCACGGCGTCGCCGGTGAACACCCCGGCGGCGGCCTTGTACCCGGTGCGCACCCCGCGGCGGGCGGCCGCGGAGAGCACGTAGAGCGAGTTCGGGCCCGGCAGCAGAATGATCAGCACCAGGCCGGCGAGATAAGTCGGAAGATCGGTCACACCCAGCATGCGCAGGAGTGTCCCATACGGTTGCACCTGTCGCGCCAGTGTGTTTCACCAGGTGGAACCGGACGGCTCGTAGGTCCCCCAGACCTCCCTCAGCGCGCCGCACACCTCGCCCACCGTGGCCCGGGCGCGCAGCGCCTCCTTCATCGGGTAGAGCACGTTCGCCGTTCCCGCCGCCGCCTCCTTCAGGGACGCGAGCGCCGCCGTGACGGTCGCGCCGTTCCGCTCCGCGCGCAGCCTCGCCAGCGCCGCGCACTGCCGTGCCTCGATCGCCGGGTCCACGCGCAGCGGCTCGTACGCGTCCTCGCGCTCCAGTGCGAACCGGTTGACCCCGACGACCACCCGCTCGCCGCTCTCGGTCTCCTGCGCGATGCGGTAGGCGTTCCGCTCGATCTCGGCCTTCTGGAACCCGGCCTCGATCGCCGCCACCGCCCCGCCCTGCTCCTCGACCCTGCGCATCAGCGCGAGCGCCGCCTCCTCCAGTTCGTCCGTCATCCGCTCCACCGCGTACGAACCGGCGAAGGGGTCCACGGTGTGCGGCACGTCCGTCTCGTGCGCGAGGACCTGCTGGGTGCGCAGCGCGAGGCGGGCGGACTTCTCGGTCGGCAGGGCGATCGCCTCGTCGAAGGAGTTGGTGTGCAGGGACTGCGTGCCGCCGAACACGGCGGCCAGGGCCTGCACGGCCACCCGTACGAGGTTCAGCTCGGGCTGCTGCGCGGTCAGCTGGACCCCGGCCGTCTGGGTGTGGAAGCGCAGCATCAGCGACTTCGGATCGCGCGCCCCGAACTCCTCCCGCATGACGCGGGCCCAGATCCGCCGGGCCGCGCGGAACTTCGCGACCTCCTCCAGAAGGGTGGTGCGGGCGACGAAGAAGAAGGAGAGCCGGGGTGCGAACTCGTCGACCACCATCCCCGCCGCCAGGGCCGTACGGACGTAGGCGATGCCGTCGGCGAGGGTGAAGGCCACCTCCTGCGCGGGCGAGGCGCCGGCTTCGGCCATGTGGTAGCCGGAGATGGAGATGGTGTTCCAGCGGGGGATCTCGGCCCGGCAGTAGCGGAAGGTGTCGGCCGTCAGCCGCAGCGAGGGGCCGGGCGGGAAGATGTACGTCCCGCGGGCGATGTACTCCTTGAGCACGTCGTTCTGGACCGTTCCCGTCAGTTCCGTGCCCGAGATGCCCTGTTCCTCCGCAACCAGCTGGTAGAGCAGCAGGAGCAGTGCGGCGGGTGCGTTGATCGTCATCGAGGTGGAGACCCGGTCGAGGGGGATCCCGTCGAACAGCGTCCGCATGTCGTCGAGCGAGTCGACGGCGACGCCGACCTTGCCCACCTCGCCCTGCGCGAGGGGCGCGTCGGAGTCGTGTCCCATCTGCGTGGGCAGGTCGAAGGCGACGGACAGCCCGGTGCCGCCGCCCTCGATGAGCTGCCGGTAACGGGCGTTGGACTCGGCGGCCGCGCCGAAGCCGGCGTACTGCCGCATGGTCCACGGCCGACCGGTGTACATGTTCGGATAAATCCCCCGAGTATAGGGGAAGTCGCCCGGATGGCCGAGCGCGGCGGACGGGTCCCATCCCGTCAGGTCGCCCGGCCCGTAGACCGGTTCGATGGGCAGTCCGCTCTCGGTGCGTGCCATGTGACGTAGTCCTCCGTAGAGCAAGCGGGCCCAGGACTGATAAAACCTCCCCGAGCCACCGCCGGGACGCCCCGGCGCGTATCGCTTCGTAAGGCTGCGGACGACTGCCGGTCACAATGGCGCAACATCCCGGAGCCGTGTGCAACTGTCCGCGCATGCGGAGCATCACCTAGATACACGACGTAGAAACCGGGGGACTGCAATGCAGCGCCAGAGATTCATAATCCGCACGATCGGGGTGGCAACCGCCGTCGCGCTCGCCGCGACCGCCTGCGGACCGCAGAAGACGGAGCCCGTTGCCTCCGCCTCCTCGGCCGCTTCCTCGCCCACGGCGGGCGCCTCCCCCGAAGCCTCCCCGTCCACCGACGACAAGCCCTCGGGCTCGCCCTCGCCGTCCGCGTCCGCGTCGGCCTCCGCGTCGGCCTCTCCTTCGCCGTCGGTGAAGCAGATCATGGCCAACGGCGACGAGAGCGAGCAGGTGCGCGAGCTCCAGGCCCGGCTCAAGCAGCTCAAGCTGATGTCGGTGGCCCCGACCGGCTTCTACGGCTCGAAGACGACGGCCGCGGTCAAGTCCTTCCAGTCGAAGAACGGGCTGAACGCCACCGGTTCGGTCGACGACGCCACCTGGAAGAAGATCCAGAGCTCCAGCAAGAAGCCCTCCGCCGACGAGCTGCGCCCGCCGACCGTCAACGAGGTCGACGCGCCGGACCCTCGCTGCATGGAGGGCCGCGTCATGTGCATCAGCAAGGAGAGCCGCACCCTCGCCTGGATGATCGACGGCAAGGTCGTCTCGACGATGGACGTCCGCTTCGGCTCCGAGAACACCCCGACCCGTGAGGGCGTGTTCAACGTGGGCTGGAAGGCCAAGGAATGGACGTCGACGATCTACCACACGCCGATGCCGTACGCGATGTTCTTCAGCGGCGGCCAGGCCGTGCACTACTCGGCCGACTTCGCGGCCCGCGGCTACAACGGAGCCTCGCACGGCTGCGTGAACGTCCGGGACAAGGGCAAGCTGTCGGCACTGTTCGACCAGGTCAAGGTCGGCGACAAGGTCGTCGTCTACTGGTGATGCCGAGGGCCGGGACCGGGGCCGGTGACCGGCCCCGCGAGCTTTCCCGCACACGGAAAACAAGAAGCCCGAGGCGATGCCTCGGGCTTCTGGTCTGACGTAAAGGGCGCGGGCAGGGCCGGGGGAACGTGCCCCGCCCGCGCCGGTTGCGCAGAGCCCAGGGGTACGGGGGGAACCCCGGCTCATGCGCGGCCGATGACCAGTCGGCTCGATATGTACTGCGCCACCGGTTCGAAAAGTGTTACAGGCAGGTCAGCACATGTTCAGCGGTCGCTGCGCAGGCCGGCCGAACCCTGCGGGACCGCCGGTTCCAGGCTCGGCGCCCGGAGCGTCCCGCCCAGCGGGGCGTCGCTGCGCTTGCCGCCTCCGGAGCCCTCTTCGTCCAGCAGCGACTTGCAGTAGGCCGGGATCCGGGTGAGGCCGTTGGCGAGGCGCGAGAGCCGCTCGCGGCGGGCGTCGTCGAGCCGGCCCGACTTGAACGCCTCGCACAGGTCCATGGCCTTGATCAGGGTCTCCCGGTTGCGCTCGCGGTCCTCGCTCGCGTCCCCGCCGCCCAAGGTGTCCCGGTCGCCGTCCTTGCCGCCCGTGCCGCTCTGGCCGCCCTGGACGTCCTTGCCGGTGCCGCCCGTCGCCGTGCCCGAGGAGGTGCCGGTGCTCGCACCGGTCCCGGGTGTCGCAGGACCGTCCGAGCCCGGCGGCTGCGGGGTGCCCGCCGTGACCGTCGCGTTCGCGCCCTCCAGAAGCCGGGTGGGCGCCGGCGTCGGCTTCGCGGTCGGCGCTCCGCTGCCGGTGCCCGGAACGGGGTCCTCGCCGGCGCTCACGGACATCGCCGGACCGGGGCCGGCGCTGTCGTGACGGGGCCGCTCCAGCAGCCCGGCGCCCGCCGCCGCGGCGAGTCCGCCGACGGCGACACTGGCCAGCGCGGCCGCCAGGCCGAAGCTCACGGTCCGGCTGCGCCGGGGAGCGGGCACGGGAACGATGCGGCCGAGGTCGACCACGGGTTCGGCGGACACGGCGGAGGCCTCCGCGGCGCCACGGGCGGTACGGAAGGCGGCCATGGCCGCGGCCTCGCCGCGAAGTTCTCCGGGCGGCGGCCCGGTCACGCCGCCCAGGGCGTCCAGGGCGGCACGCAGCCGCGCGGCCTCGGTCCGGGCCCGCTGACCGGCGGCCGGCCCCACAGGTTCCACCGGTTCACCGCGCAGCAGTTTTTCCGCTGCGGCTTTGTCCAGCCACCTGTTGCGCTCGTCGGCCATCACATGTCCTTCTGCGTCCGCCAACGTGAATCCGTCACACCGGTTTGCTCTACGAAGCCCCCGCCCCGGCCACGCTGTGCGGGTACGGCGTCGAGATCCCTCCCGCCCCCGCCGTCCCACACCTGGCCACGGGCATTATGACCGACCGTCGCGCGCGGGTCGGAGCCGGTGTCCGGGTCCGGCTCGAACCCGCCCTCCGCGCCGAGCAGCTCGGCCAGCTTCTTCAGGCCCCGGTGGGCGGCCGTCCGTACGGCACCGGGCCGCTTGCCGAGGGTCTCGGCCGCGCTCTTGGCATCGAGTCCGACCACGACCCGCAGGACGACGGCCTCGGCCTGGTCCTGCGGAAGCTGCGCGATGAGAGCCATGGTCCGCCCGGTGGCGAGGGACTCCATCGCCGCGCCGGCGGTGTCGCACTCGGCGGCCCAGCCGGTCAGCTCGGTGTCGTCGCCGCCGATGGCCGGACGACGGCCGCGCATGCGGATGTGGTCGAGGGCCCGGTTGCGGGCGATGCGGGCGGCCCAGCCGCGGAAGCGGTCGGCGTCGCCTGTGAAGGAGTCGAGGTCGCGGGCTATCTGCAGCCAGGCCTCCGAGGTCACGTCCTCCGCGTCGCCGTCCCCGACGAGCGTGCGTACGTAACCGAGCAGGCGTGGGTGCACCGCGCGGTACACAGCACGGAACGCGTTCTCGTCGCCGTCCTGTGCCGCGAGCACCGCGGTGGTCAGCTCCGCGTCGTCCCCCAGCAAAGTCCCCAACCCGTTCACTGTCCTGTACGTGTGGCGCAAATCAGCACGTTACGGCTTTCAAGTACCTCGCGTCCACGAGTGATACAACGTGCAACCAACCCTGTGCGGAGCGAGGTGTGACACAAAACGCACCCGAGGCGCTGACAGGGATACGGGCTTGTCGCACGAGCCCGTGACGGATGGCGGCCGGGGCCTCTCCTGTGGGGGGTGGCGGCCTCGGTCGCCCTCCCCTTCCCGGGGCCTTCACCATGCCTGCCCGTGGCGCTCACGTCATCCTTTCGGCTCACTTCCGGGTGAAATCCCCGAATCGGTACGACACACCCTGCCCTGCGTCGATAGCGTGGCGGTACACCCCCGCCGCGCCCCGAGGAGCCCCCTGCTGTCCAGCCACCTTCCGGCACAGGCCCCAGGGGGCATTTCCCGCACCGCATCCGGGGCAACCTCCCACCCTTCTCACGGCTCCGGGCTGGCTCGGTTCAACGCCCTGTCCCCCGAAACCGCCCGGGCCGTCCTGCTGCACTGCTGCGGAAGCCCGCGCTGGGCGCACCGGGTGGCGGCGCACCGCCCCTACCCGGATCCCGACGCCCTGTTCGCCGCCGCCGACGAGGCCTCGTACGACCTCTCGCAGCGCGACCTGAGCGAGGCGCTGGCCGCGGAGTCCTCGGCGGAGCTGGAGCACGGGGCCCCGTACGCCGCCCTGCTGGCCCTCGACGCGGCCCATGCGGAGTACGAACGAAAGTTCGGGCACGCCTTCGTGATCTGCCTCGACAGACACCCGCCGGAGGAACAGGCCGACCAGCTGCTGGGCGCGATCCGCCGCAGGATGGGCCACGAGGTGGACGAGGAGCGCTCGCTCTCCGCCGACGAGCTGCGACGCGTCGCCCAGTCCCGGCTGCGGGATCTGACACGCTGGCTGACCTCTACCGATGGGCCGACTGCCACGGAAATCGGGCTATTCGCCCCTGTGGGATAGTCCGTACGTGCCTGTTTGATCACACCGATGGCCCCCGCGCAAGGGAACCGACAAAGCGTCGCTACGATGTCCGGGGCCGGAGGACCGTACCCGGCCGGGCCCGACCGACAAAGAAGCCGGCTGGCCCCCGCCCCGCTTCCGGAGGGTTTTCCGTGCCGGCTGGAACGTTGTACCGCGGCCGGGAAGGAATGTGGTCCTGGGTGGCTCATCGAGTCACCGGCGTCCTCATCTTCTTCTTCCTGTTCGTACACGTCCTCGACACCGCTCTCGTCCGCGTCTCCCCCGAGGCGTACGACGATGTCGTGGCTACCTACAAGACTCCGATCGTCGCGCTGCTGGAATACGGCCTCGTCGCCGCCATCCTGTTCCACGCGCTCAACGGTCTCCGTGTCATCGCCGTGGATTTCTGGTCCAAGGGCCCGCGCTACCAGAAGCAGATGCTCTGGACCGTCGTGGGCATCTGGATCGTGCTGATGGTCGGGGCCCTGTACCCCGTCCTGGGCCACGCCTACCTTGAACTGTTCGGGAAGTGACACGCATGTCTTCTGACACTTCTTCCGTCGACATGACCAAGGGCGTGGAGGGCGTTTCCCTCTACGACACCGACAACCCGGCGCCCTACATCGAGGCCCCGCGCAAGCGCACGGGCAAGACCCCGCGCTCGACCCGCGGCAACTTCGAGATGGTCGCGTGGCTCTTCATGCGCCTCTCGGGCATCGTGCTCGTCGTCCTGGTCATCGGCCACCTGCTGATCCAGCTGGTGCTCGACGGCGGCGTCTCCAAGATCGGCTTCGCCTTCGTGGCCGGCCGATGGGCTTCCCCGTTCTGGCAGGTCTGGGACCTGCTGATGCTGTGGCTGGCCATGCTGCACGGCGCCAACGGTCTGCGTACCGTCATCAACGACTACGCGGAGCGCGCCAACACGCGGCTGTGGCTGAAGGGCCTGCTCTACACCGCCACGGTGTTCACCATCCTTCTGGGCACGCTGGTGATCTTCACCTTCGACCCGAACATCCGCTAGGCAACGGGGCTGAGGCGAAACCAATGAAGATCCACAAGTACGACACCGTCATCGTCGGCGCAGGTGGCGCCGGCATGCGCGCCGCCATCGAGTCGACGAAGCGCAGCCGCACCGCGGTACTGACGAAGCTCTACCCCACCCGCTCCCACACGGGCGCCGCGCAGGGCGGCATGGCTGCCGCGCTGGCCAACGTGGAAGAGGACAACTGGGAGTGGCACACCTTCGACACGGTCAAGGGCGGTGACTACCTGGTCGACCAGGACGCCGCCGAGATCCTGGCGAAGGAGGCCATCGACGCGGTCCTCGACCTGGAGAAGATGGGCCTGCCGTTCAACCGCACCCCGGACGGCACCATCGACCAGCGCCGCTTCGGCGGCCACTCGCGCAACCACGGCGAGGCCCCGGTCCGCCGGTCCTGCTACGCCGCGGACCGCACGGGTCACATGATCCTCCAGACGCTCTACCAGAACTGTGTCAAGGAGGGCGTGGAGTTCTTCAACGAGTTCTACGTCCTGGACCAGCTCCTGGTCGAGGAGGACGGAGTCAAGAAGTCGGCCGGTGTGGTCGCGTACGAGCTCGCCACCGGCGAGATCCACGTGTTCCAGGCCAAGGCCGTCATCTACGCCTCCGGCGGCACCGGCAAGTTCTTCAAGGTGACCTCCAACGCGCACACCCTCACGGGTGACGGCCAGGCGGCCTGCTACCGCCGCGGTCTGCCGCTGGAGGACATGGAGTTCTTCCAGTTCCACCCGACGGGCATCTGGCGCATGGGCATCCTGCTGACGGAGGGCGCCCGCGGTGAGGGCGGCATCCTCCGCAACAAGGACGGCGAGCGCTTCATGGAGAAGTACGCGCCGGTCATGAAGGACCTCGCGTCCCGTGACGTCGTCTCGCGCTCCATCTACACCGAGATCCGTGAGGGCCGCGGCTGCGGTCCGGCCGGTGACCACGTGTACCTGGACCTGACGCACCTCCCGCCGGAGCAGCTCGACGCGAAGCTCCCGGACATCACCGAGTTCGCGCGCACCTACCTGGGCATCGAGCCGTACACGGACCCGATCCCGATCCAGCCCACCGCGCACTACGCCATGGGCGGCATCCCGACCAACGTCGAGGGTGAGGTCCTGTCGGACAACACCACCGTCGTCCCGGGCCTGTACGCGGCCGGCGAGGTCGCGTGCGTGTCGGTGCACGGCGCGAACCGCCTGGGCACCAACTCGCTGCTGGACATCAACGTCTTCGGCAAGCGCTCGGGTATCGCCGCGGCCCGTTACTCGCAGGAGAACGACTACGTCGAGCTCCCGGAGAACCCGGCGCAGCAGGTCATCGACCTCGTCGAGCACCTGCGCAACTCCACGGGCAACGAGCGGGTCGCCGAGCTGCGTCTGGAGCTCCAGGAGACGATGGACGCGTGCGTGATGGTGTTCCGTACGGAGCAGACCATCAAGACCGCGGTCGAGAAGATCGCGGAACTGCGCGAGCGCTACAAGAACGTGTCCGTCCAGGACAAGGGCAAGCGCTTCAACACGGACCTGCTGGAAGCCATCGAGCTGGGCAACCTGCTCGACCTGGCCGAGGTCATGGCCGTGTCCGCGCTGGCGCGCAAGGAGTCCCGCGGCGGTCACTACCGCGAGGACTACCCGAACCGCGACGACGTCAACTTCATGCGCCACACCATGGCGTACCGCGAGGTCGGCGACGACGGCAAGGACTCCGTCCGGCTGGACTACAAGCCCGTCGTCGTCACCCGCTACCAGCCGATGGAGCGTAAGTACTGATGGCCACCCCCACCCTGGACAAGATGGAGGCGGCGGCCGCCGCCTCGCCGTTCATCACGGTCACCTTCCGGATCCGCCGCTTCAACCCGGAGATCTCGGACGAGTCGGTCTGGCAGGACTTCCAGGTCGAGATCGACCCGAAGGAGCGCGTGCTCGACGGTCTCCACAAGATCAAGTGGGACCTCGACGGCACGCTGACGTTCCGTCGCTCGTGCGCGCACGGCATCTGCGGCTCCGACGCGATGCGGATCAACGGCAAGAACAGGCTCGCCTGCAAGACGCTGATCAAGGACATCAACCCGGAGAAGCCGATCACCGTCGAGGCCATCAAGGGCCTCACCGTGATGAAGGACCTTGTCGTCGACATGGAGCCCTTCTTCCAGGCGTACCGCGACGTCATGCCGTTCCTGGTCACCAAGGGCAACGAGCCGACGCGCGAGCGGCTGCAGTCCGCCGAGGACCGCGAGCGCTTCGACGACACCACCAAGTGCATCCTGTGCGCCGCGTGCACGTCCTCGTGCCCGGTGTTCTGGAACGACGGCCAGTACTTCGGCCCGGCGGCGATCGTCAACGCGCACCGCTTCATCTTCGACTCGCGCGACGAGGCCGGCGAGCAGCGGCTGGAGATCCTGAACGACAAGGACGGCGTGTGGCGCTGCCGCACGACCTTCAACTGCACCGACGCGTGCCCGCGTGGCATCGAGGTCACGAAGGCGATCCAGGAAGTCAAGCGTGCGCTGATCACGCGCCGTTTCTGACCTTCCGGTCCGCGTGTGCGAGGGCCCCGTCCCCGGTTCGTCCGGGGGCGGGGCCCTCGCCGTTCCCCCGAGGCCCGTCAGCGGCGGATCTGGCCGGTGATCGTCGGGTCGGTGATCTCGCTGTCCTTCGCGAGGAGCACGGCCTTGGAGAGGACGATCGCGAGGGTACGGTCCCCCTCGAAGGGCAGATAGCCTGAATCGGCACCCGCCGTGCCCGCCGATCCGCCCGGCACGATGCACAGGTACTGGTCGTTGGGCGTCATCAGGATGTTCCCCGAGCCCAGGTGGATCCGATAGGTGCGCAGCTCGCCGCGCACGTGCAGGAAGCGGCCCTCGAAGGTGCAGCGGTCGGCGATGGCCAGCCGCGGCACCAGCCGCTCCAGCAGCGCCCGCCGGGTCTCGGCGCTCTGATTCAGCTCGCCGAAGCCGTACGCGTTCCAGTACGCGCGGAAGCGGCCTTCGGGCCCGCCGTCGGACCAGGTCGGATCGTTGCCGACACTGGCCACGCCGACGAAGAGGTCCACGTCCCGCAGCACCTCGCTCAGCACCAGCGCCGGAATCGCGGTGAGCGGCAGCGGGTCGACGGGGTCCCGGCCGCCCGGCAGCCGCATCGTGTATTCGCCGCCGTACGTACTGGCCTCGTTGTGCGGGGCGTCGATCGGGTAGAAGCGCACCTGGTCGGTCCGCAGCCGCAGGTAGCTCCCCGACTCGGTGGTGTCGACGCCGTCCTCGTGCCCCTCGCCCTCGATCCAGTACTCGGCGCGCAGCCCCCAGTGCGGCAGCTCGCGGGTGGCCGGCGGAGCGAAGTCGTCCACGCAGAGGCGGAGCGTGTTGCGCCAGCCCCGGGCCGCGGCGAGCGAGTTGAACTGGTGCTGACGCAGCACGTGCGCGGCGAAGCGGTTGGAGTAGCTCCCCGCGTTCCGCTCGGCCTCGGTCAGCAGGTACACCTCGCGGTGGGCCTGCTTGAAGGGCTGCGTCACGCCGTACCGCTCCAGCCACCGTCGCCAGGCGACCACCTCGGCGGGCTCCCTCCCGACGGGATGCCACAGCTCGACGGTGGCATCCTGCCCGGCGTCCGGGGCCAGGGGCTCGCCCGTGAGGGTGCGCAGCCGGCCGTCCGCGAAGCCGACCGCCGTGCCGTCCACGGTCCAGATCAGCCGCCGGGCCAGCGTCCCGACCAGCGGGTGGTCCAGGTACCGCTCGCGCCACTGCCCGTACGCCCACCGGCGCCGGGCCAGGAACTGCCCGTCGAGCCGCTCCGCCTGCGCGGACAGCGACTTGTCGATGTCCTTGACCGCGGCCTTGAGCTCCTTGAGCTCCTCGGCGCGATCCCGCCGGACGGGGGCGGGCACGCTCTTGACCTGCTTGCCCGCGGCATTGCGCCAGCCGACGACGGCCTTGCTCCCGCGCACCTCCAGCAGTGCGGTGGCCTCTCCCAGAGCGAACTCGGCCCGGCCGACCTCCGTCAACCCGTGCGCGGGGACGGCCAGTTCCTCGACCTCCTCGCGGCTCATGCCGAGCTCGGCGGCACGCGCCTCCAGCGCCGCGTCGATGAGCTTGGCCGTGCCCTTGTACATCACCTTGGTTCCCAGACGCGCCAGTTCGGCGAGGGACGCCTCACCCTCCAGGCGGGCCAGGGAGTTGACGGCCGCGTTGGCCACCTTGGGGTTGCGCGGCCCCATCCCGGCGACCTTGCGCAGCGCGCTCTCCACCAGAGCACCGAGCGCGCGGACCGTGCCGGGGTGCGGCGGGAGGAAGGACAGCAGCTGGGCGAGTCCGCGCAGGGCTTTGGCGTTGTACGGGTCGAAGGCCTGGTTGACGTCCGGCTCGTGCGCGGCCCGGTCCAGTTCCAGAGTGCGCGGCCGCCGGACGAGCGCGAGCCACGACAGCACGGCCTCGCGCACCGCATCGGCGCCGAGTGACGCGATGAGGGCCCGGCCGCCCTTCTCCCACCTGGCGGAGGGCTTGGCGGCGGTGGCGGTCAGCGCGTACGCGAGCAGCTCGCGCCGCGGCCCGTCCGCCATGGCCCGCTCCGCCCACTCCTCGCCGACGTTGAGCACGGGCTCGGTGAGCTGCCCCGCGAACGCGACGAGATCCCCGTCGCCGTAGCCGTTGACGGCGCTGCGCCGGACGGTGGCGACGACCGCTGGCGCGAGGGGCCTCCCGGCGGTGATCTCCGCCATGGCCAGGGCCTCGTACCGGTCGGCGTACCAGAAGGAGTGGCAGCGGGCTGCGACCTCCAGCCGGGCGGCCCGCTCCTCCTCCAGCGGAAGGCCGTCCAGGCCCCGGCCGACGAGAGCGATCAGAGTCAGCAGCTTCACGCGCACCGGGTCGGTGTCGACCTTGCGCCGGTAGCGGTCGGCGAGAGCCTCCAGCAGCCCGCGCCGGTCCTCCTCGGGAAGCTCCAGCATTCCGTCGAGCTGCGACTGGAAGGCCTGGTGGTGGGACATGGAGTGCACGGCCTTGCGGACGAGCAGGGCGACCTCCGCCACGGCATCGCGCGTCATCAGCCACCCACCAGCGCGACGAGCCTCAGGAAGGTGACCTCGACGCCGAACGGCAGGGCGATCTCCTCGTCCAGACCGAGGATCTGCCGGTCCCCCACCAGCACCAGGAAGCCGTTCCGCTCGAAGGCCCGCAGCGCCAGCTCGGTCTGCCTCTCCGGGTCGATACGGCGCGGCGTCCGCAGCGCGTACCCGTTAAGGGTGCGTTCGGCCCCCTCCGGCCGGACCAGCCCCTGGAAGACCTCCGGCCGCTTCGCGTGGTACTCCGCAACCTCCTGGAACACCCTGCGCCGGATCACCTCGCGCAGCGCGAGCCGCTCCTCGGCGATCTCGAACGCCCAGCCGTCGCCCCGGCTTCCGGAGGTCGTCTCGTCGACGAAGGTCACCATTCCCATACGGCCGACAGTAGGGGTGAGCACTGACAACGGGCCGTCCGGACCCCCACACCGGTCAGGGGGCCGTCAGGGGCCGGTGGGGGGCTTCCCCGATGGCCCGTGGATCTTCCCCGCAACAGACTCGTGGACATGACGAAGACCCCGTACGCCGCGCCCGCCACCACCCGCCCGGCCCGCTGGGCCACCCTGGCCCTCACCGGCGCGGCCCTCGTGTCCGTCACGGTCGGCGCCGTCCTGCCGGCCTCGGCCGCCGAGCCGCAGCGCGCACGGGTGCACGGCACCGTCCGGGGGCATCAGACGGTCGACACCGTCGCCCTGACCGCGCTGATGGAGCCCGGCCCGATGGCGAGCGGCACCATGGTCCGGGTCGGTGGGACAGGCCACGCACGGACCCGGGCCACGGGCCCGCTGTCGCAGGACCCGGCCGCGAACTTCCGTATCGGCAGCATCACCAAGCTGTTCACCTCCGCCCTGGTCCTCCAGCTCGTCGGCGAGGGCCGCTTCACCCTGGACACCCCCGTCCAGGAGCTGCTCCCGGGGACCCTCCCGGCGCACTGGGAGCCGATCACCGTAGGGCAGCTCCTGAGCCACACCAGCGGCCTCCAGAAGCCCTGCGTGGACTTCGGGCAGGGCGAGACGCCGACCCCGGAGCAGGTCGTCTCCCACTGGACCGACCCGAAGTGCGCGGCGCCCCAGTACCCCGTGCTCGCACAGCAGTACAACGGCGCCAACTACTTCCTCCTCGGCATGGTCGTCGAGAAGACCACCGGCCGCTCCTACGCCGACGAGGTCCAGCGCCGCATCGCCCGCCCGCTCGGGCTGCGCCACACGTACGTCCCGGGGCCCGGGGACCGCACCGTCCCCGGCCCGGCACTCACCGAGTCCGGCGAGATCGAGCCGTGGGCCTGGGCCGAGGGGGGCATGATCTCCAACGCCCCCGATCTGGAACGCTTCATGACGAACCTGCTGCGCGGCCGCCTGCTGAAGCCCGCCCAGCAGCGGCAGTTGTTCGTCATGCCCGCGCTCTCCGTGGGCGCCGAGGACCGCTTCAGCATGGGCGGGCTGCTGCGCAACGAGATCGACGGCACCGTCGTCTGGGGCAAGACAGGCTCCATGGGCCCGTCCACGAGCGGGGTGTTCGCCACCGAGGCCGGACGCCGCACGGTCGTGTATTCGCTCCTTCCGGCAAGCAGGGACCGCGAGTTGATGCGCAAGCACCTCACCGCTCTGGTCGGCGCGGCGCTCTGACCTGGGTTGCCGGACCGGGGGTACAGGGCACGAGTCCCTGTGGAAGGATCGGCTGTATGAGCGAGCAGCAGCCGAATCCGTACACAAGCGACCCCGCCGGCCAGGGCGGTCAGCCCGGCACGCCCGCCACACCCGGCGAGGGCGACTACAGGTGGGGCCCCGGCGAGGCCAGTTACGGCTACCCGCAGCCCTACCCGGCGGCCCCGGCCTACCAGCCGACCATCGGCGGCGCCGGCATGCCGACCCCCGCCTACCCCATGGCCGCCCCGGCCGGCGCAGGATCGGGCTTCTCCCTCGGCGACATCACCGTGGTCGGGGACCAGATCATGACCCCGTCGGGCCCGATGCCGCTCAGGGGCGCGATGTGGAACGCGACCGACTTCTCGCGCACCGAGGAGAAGATCCCGCCGCACGCGATCGTGCTCGCCATCATCTTCTTCATCTTCTGCCTGCTCGGCCTGCTCTTCCTCCTCATGAAGGAGAAGACCACCACGGGCTACGTCCAGGTCACGGTCACCAGCGGCGGCCGCCACCACTCCACGATGATCCCGGCGGCAGGCCCGCACACCTACCAGTGGGTGATGTCCCAGCTGAACTACGCGCGGTCGCTGAGCATGTGAGGGCGGGGGCGGAGGCGGGGGCGGAGGCGGGGATGGCGAGGTTCGGCCGGGCGGGGGCCTGAGAGGCGCGGGGTGGCTTCGGGGGTGGCGGGAGCCGCTCGGTCGGCGGTCAGTGACGTGTATGGGGGTTTCCCGTCAGTCTCATCGTCTCTCCGTGTCGGGCCGGCCCCTCAAGGGCGCTCCTCCTTCGTCGTCGCGTCGCTGCGCGATGTCGCTGCGCTCCACCCTTGACCGCCCGTCCCGCCCCGGACATACGAAGACTGTCGGGAAGCCCCCAAAGGAACGGGCCGGGGGACAAGAGACAGGAGCGGGGTGGCCGGAGAAGCCCTGCCCGGTCGGGGGTGAGCCTCTTCCCGAGGCGGGGCCCATGCGCACTACCGGCCGGGTCGGTGGGCGCGTCCAATCGCTACGCGCTCCTCATATCTCAGCGTCCGACGACCGTCCGAGGCCGGACATAGGCCGCCCACGGCCTGGGTTCGTCTCACCAGATGCGTCCGACGACCGCCTGTGGCCGGTCATAAGCCGCCAAGACGCCCCAGTGCCCCTCATGGAGGGCGTCTGAGGGCTGTCCGGGGTGGAAAAACGCCTGACAGCGGCTATTTCGTCGTGGAGTCGGGTCAGCGAGAGCGGACCGCTCGAATCGCCGACCGTTTGCCCCAATTGCCCCTGTTTGGGGGCGGGTTTGTGGTGTCACTTGCGCACCGACCCGGATCCACGACGGAATAGCAGGGGAAACAGCCGTCAGCCCCTCTCACCGGTCCCCATCAGCCCCTGCCGGCCGTCGGTCGCATGGCGACACAGTCGCACCGGGACCGTGGGCGGCCTATGTCCGGCCCAAGACCGGCTGGAGACGCTGAGACATGAGGAGCGCGTAGCGATTGGACGCGCTTCCCCCGACCCGGGCCCTGGGTCTGGATGGGCCCCGTCTCGGGGACGTGCCGCCCCCGACAGGGCAGGGCTTCCCCGGCCGCCCCGTTCCTGCCTCCTGTCCCCCGGCCCGTTCCTTTGGGGGCTTCCCGGCAGTCTTCGTATGTCCGGGGCGGGACGGTCGGTCAAGGGTGGCCGCAGGCCATCGCGCAGCGACGCGACCGTAGGGAGCGCCCTTGAGGGGCCGGCCCGACACGGAGAG
Source organism: Streptomyces sp. NBC_00029 (assembly GCF_045160505.1). Classification (NCBI taxonomy): domain Bacteria; kingdom Bacillati; phylum Actinomycetota; class Actinomycetes; order Kitasatosporales; family Streptomycetaceae; genus Streptomyces; species Streptomyces sp. NBC_00029. Next base: position 5,538,535 of record NZ_CP108292.1, on the reverse strand, counting down.
ACGATGAGACTGACGGGAAACCCCCATACGCATCTCCGATGCCGACCGAGCGGCTCCCGCCACCCCCGAAGCCACCCCGTGCCTCTCAGGCCCCCGCCCGACCGAACCTCGCCGCCCCCGTCCCCGCCTCCGCCTCCGCGTCCGCCCCCGCCATCCCCCCGCCACCCCGCGCCTCTCGGCCCCCCGCCCCGAATCACAGTGACAGGCCGCCCGCGCCCGGCGAGGATCAGCGGATGATCGTTTCTCATGATGTGGACGGACCCGTCGAGGGGCCCGTCGTCGTTCTGCTGCACTCCTCCGTATGCGACCGGCGGATGTGGGAACCGCAGTGGCAGCCTCTGATGGAGGCCGGGTTCCGGGTGGTCCGGATGGACTTCCGAACCTGCGGGGAATCCCCCGCCGGCCAGGCCCCGTACAGCGACGCCGGTGACGTACGGGACCTCCTGGACCACCTCGGCGCGCACCGGGCGTCCCTGGTGGGGAGTTCGTACGGCGGCCGGATCGCCCTGCAGGTCGCCGCGCTGCATCCGGAGCGGGTGGCCTCGCTGCTCCTGCTCTGCCCGGGACGGCCGGGCCACGTGCCGAGTGCGGAGCTGCGGAAGTTCGGGGCCGCGGAGGACGTCTTCCTGGACGCGGGCGACCTGGCCGGCGCCGCCGGGTTCAACGCGCAGACCTGGCTCGGCCCGGACGCCGACGCCGGTGCCCACGCGCTCGTGCGGGCCATGCAGCTCCGGAACTTCGAGATCGCCCTGGCCGTCACCGAGAGCCACGAGCTCCCGGAGTCCCCGGTCGACCTGGCCGCGGTCGCCGCCCCGACCCTGGTCGTCGGTGGTGCGCACGACCACCCGGACTTCCGCGGCATCGCCGCCGAGCTCCCCGGCCTGGTCCCGGGCGCCGAGCACGTCGAGCTGCCGTGGGCGGGGCACCTGCCCTCGCTGGAGCGTCCGGCGGAGACCACCCGTCTGATGCTGGAGTTCCTGCCCACCGCCTGACGCACCGCCCCACCCTCGAGGCGAAGCCCCCGGCAATCCGCATGCGGATTCCCGGGGGCTTCGTGCTGCCGTCGACAGGTCGCTTGAACTTGTTCAAAAAGAGGCCTACAGTCATCCCCGTCAGCAGTTGAACACGTTCAAAGGGGCTGGGGACAATGGACCTCACCGTCATCACGTATGTCATCTACCTGCTCATCAGCATCAGCCTCACCGTCTGGGTGGCCCGCACGCTCAGCCGTAACGGCCGCGTCTTCATCGGTGACGTCCTGCACGGCAACGAGAAGCTCGCGGACGCCGTCAATCAGCTCCTCGTCGTCGGCTTCTACCTCGTGAACATCGGCTTCGTGACCCTCTACCTCCGGTCGAAGGACGAGATCACCGACGCCCGCGGCCTCTTCGAGGCGCTCTCGGTCAAGCTCGGCGTCGTCCTGCTGGTCCTCGGTGTCATGCACCTCGGGAACGTGTGGGTCCTGAACAAGATGCGCCGCCGCGGAATCATGGAGCGCCAGCAGACCCCGCCCGTCGCCCCGCAGGGGTGGACCGCGCCGGTCGGGGCCTGAGCCATGCCGACCGCCACCGCTCCCGTACAGCGCCTGACCGTCCTCTACGACGCCGGATGCCCGCTCTGCGTACACATCCGGCACTGGCTGCTCGCACAGCGGTGGCTGGTCCCGCTCGCCCTGGTCCCCGCCGCGTCCTGGGAGGCGCACCGGCGCTTCCCCCGCCTCGACCACGCGTCGACGCTCAAGGAGATCACCGTCGTCGGTGACTCGGGGCAGGTGTGGACCGGGACGGACGCCTTCATCGTGTGCCTGTGGGCACTGGCCGAACACCGGCCGAAGGCGAACTGGCTCGCCACCGCGGCCGGCCGGCCCTTCGCCCGGGCGGCCATGTACACGGCCTCCGCCTGGCGGCAGGCCGTGCGCAGCGAGGGCGACCCCGAGGGGGCGGAAGGACCGGCCTGTGACGACCACTGCCCCGTCCCCGGATAGGCTCGTGCACCGTGACTGATCAGAAGGCTCCCAAGAGCGAGCAGACCCGCACGCTCATCCTCGAAACCGCGCTCCGTCTCTTCCAGGAGCGCGGGTTCGACAAGACGACGATGCGGGGTATCGCGAAGGAGGCCGGCGTCTCGGTCGGCAACGCCTACTACTACTTCGAATCGAAGGAACACCTGGTCCAGGGGTTCTACGACCGGATCGGCGCCGCCCACCAGGCGGCGGTCCGGCCCATCCTGGACAACGAGACCGATCTGCAGAAGCGGTACGCGGGCGTGCTGACGAGCTGGATGGACATCGCCGCCCCGTACCACGAGTTCGCCTCGCAGTTCTTCAAGAACGCGGCGGACCCCGAGAGCCCGCTCAGCCCGTTCTCGCCGGAGTCCGAGCAGGCGCGGCAGGCGGCGATCCGCATACACCGCGAGGTGCTGGCCGGCGCGAAGACCAAGGTTCCGGCCGAGCTGGCCGACGTACTGCCCGAGCTGATGTGGCTCGCGCAGATGGGCCTGGTCCTGTACTGGGTCTTCGACCGCTCGCCGAACAGCGAGAAGACGCGCCGACTCGCCGAGCGCGGCGCGCAGCTGACGACGCGGGGCATCGTGCTGGCCCGGTTCCGGGTGCTGCGGCCGCTGGTGCGGGAAGTGCACGAGCTGTTCGCGGACTTCCTGCCGGGCATGGCCCAGACGGCGACGGCGGGGGCCCGGCGCAGGGCCTCGGACCCGTACCCGGACAAGGACCCCGCGTAGCCGTCGGACTCCCCCGGCTCCCCTACAGCCAGTCGAGTTCCCACAGGCGCCAGACGCCGGTGCCGTCGGACAGGTTCTGGGCTCCGGTGACGTCCTCGCGGGACATCACGTAGTCCTTCTTCTGCCAGATCGGCACCATCGGGGCCTGCTGGGCGACCAGCTTCTGGAGGTCGCGGAATTCCGCGGCCGCGTTGCCGCGCTCCGAGTGGGACTGGGTGCGGGTGATCAGCTCGTCGACCTGCTTGTCGGAGAAGCCGTTGTTCATGGACGAGTCGGCGCCGACGAGCGGGGCGAGGAAGTTGTCCGCGTCCGGGAAGTCGGCGATCCAGCCGATGGTGTAGGCGTCGAACTCGCCCGCCGCGTAGCCCTTCTGGAAGTCGCTCCACTGCTCGACCGGCTTGATCGTCAGCTGGAAGAGGCCGGTGGACTCCAGCTGGCGCTTGAGCTCCTCGGCCTCGGGCAGGTTCGCGCCGCGTACGTTCACACCGAGCTTGAGGTGCACGGGGGCGGTGACCCCGGCCTCCTTGAGGAGCTTCTTGGCGGTGGCCCCGTTGGGCGTCGGGTAGGCGTCGAAGAACGGCGTGCTGTGGCCGCCGATGCCGGCCGGTACCAGGGAGTACAGCGGGGTGACGGTGCCGAGGTGGACGTCGGCGGCCACCTTGGAGCGGTCGAGCACGGCGGCGACGGCCTGGCGGACGGCGAGCGGGGCCGCGGTGGAGCCGGGCCGGACGTTGAAGACGATGGAGCGGATCTCGCTGCCGCCGGAGGCCTGGTAACGGGTGTCCTTCATGCCCGGGTTGAGGTCGGCGAGCACGGCGGGCGGCATGTCCCGGTGGGCGACGTCGATCTGGTGGGCCTTCCAGGCCTGGTCGAGCTGCTGCGAGTCCTTGAAGTACTTGATGTTGACGGGTCTGCGGGCGGGCTTGCCCTGGCCCTTGTACGAGGCGTTGGGCTTGAGCTCGACGCTCGTTCCGGTCCGGTACGCGCCCAGCGTGTACGGGCCGGAGCCGTCGGCCTTGCCGTCCTCGCGCAGGGACTTCGCCGGGTACTTGTCCTTGTCGACGATCGCGGCGGCGCCGGTCGCGATCTTGAAGGGGAAGGTGGCGTCGCGGGCGGAGAGGTTGAAGGTGACCGTGCGCCCCTCGGCCTTGACCGACTCCAGCGTGTTGAAGAGCGGGGCCGGGCCCTGGTCGGAGTTGATCGCCTTGATGCGGTCGAAGGAGTGCTTGACGTCCTCGGCGGTGATGGTGCGCCCGCCGGCGAACTTCACGTCGGGGCGGAGCTCGCACTGGTAGGTGGTGAGCTTCTGGCCGACGAAGTTGCAGGAGGCGGCGGCGTCCGGCACGGGGGCGTCGGAGCCGGGCTTGATGGTCAGCAGCGACTGGTAGATGTTGCTGAACAGGGCCCAGGAGCCGGCGTCGTACGCCCCGGCCGGGTCGAGGGAGGAGACCACGTCACTCGTTCCGACCCGGACCGCACCGCGGCCGTTGCCGTCCTCGGGCAGCAACTGCCAGGCTCCGACGCCGGCCACGCCGAGGACCAGCCCGGCCGCGATTATCTTCGAGCGGACAGACCGCATCCCCTGAACCCCACCCCTTGACCGCTGACAGCGTCGCGCTGTCCGATTAACGGTCATCCCATCACGGAATATCAGCCGCCGGAAGGCCGGTTTGTGAGGGTGCTCCGGCGTTTGAGGCGGGTCAGGCCTGATATGAGGCGAGTTCGACGACGGTGATGTCGGACGGCGCTCCCACACGGACCGGCGGTCCCCAGGCTCCGGCCCCGCGGGAGACGTAGAGCTGGGTGTCGCCGTAGCGCTCCAGACCGGCCACGGTGGGGTTGGCGAGCTCGGCGAGGTAATTGCCCGGCCAGAGCTGGCCGCCGTGGGTGTGGCCGGACAGCTGGAGGTCGACCCCGTGGCGGATTGCGTCGTGGATGACGACGGGCTGGTGCGCGAGGAGTACGGCGGCCCGCGACCGGTCGCGGTCACCGAGGGCGGCCTGGAAGTCGGGGCCGCTGCCCTCCAGTTCCCCCTGGATGTCGTTGACGCCGGCGAGGTCGAAGTGCGGCATCTCCTGGCGGGCGTTCTCCAGCGGGGTCAGGCCCAGTTCGCGGACGTGCTCGATCCACTGCTCGGCGCCTGAGAAGTACTCGTGGTTCCCGGTGACGAAGAACGAGCCGTGGCGTGCGGTGAGCCGGCGCAGCGGCTCCGCGGAGGGCCCGAGGTCGGGGACGCTGCCGTCGACGAGGTCGCCGACGATGGCGATGAGGTCGGGCTGGGTGCGGTTGACGGTGTCGACGATGCGCTGGGCGTGGGCGCGGCCGAGCACCGGTCCGAGGTGGACGTCGCTGACGACGGCGATCCGGAAACCGTGGGCCGCGCGCGGCAGTTTGGCGAGGGGGACCTGCACCCGCTTCACCCGCGGACCGCGCATGACTCCGTACGTCCCGGCCCCGACGGTCCCGAGGGCGACGGCGGCGGCCGTCCCTCCGACCGTGCGCGACACGAAGCGCCGGCGGCTCAGCCCGTCGCCCGTGGCGGGCCGCTCGGCGGTGACCGTGGCGGCCGCGGGTGCGGCCGCGGCGGGGACCTCCACGGGCTCGGGCCGGCCGGTCACCGCCCCGGAGGAATCGCGGTGGGCCGGACGGCGGAGCAACAGCGCGCGGACCGGCTCCGCGACCAGCATCGTCAGGGTCAGGTACAGGAGTACCGCGAGCCAGAGGTACCCGGGCCAGGCCACCGTCTGCTCGAGCCAGAAGGGGGCGCCCGCGCGTCCCGCGGTCAGCGCGGCCACGGAGAGGAGGGGCAGGGCGATGGCCGAGGCCGTGCCGATGCGCCGGGGGAGGCCGCCGGGGGTCGTGGTGTCGCGGACGAGCCGGACCCAGAGCCAGCGGTGGACCACGACCAGCAGGGCGCAGACCGCCAGTGCGACGAGGGCGAAGATCAGAATTCTCATGCCTGTGTGTCCGAATCCGCTCGGTTCGTACGGTCCGTGCCGTCCGCACGCTCCGCACGTGATTCACGCCGCAGGGCGAGGACGGCACGCAACCCGATCAGTCCGACCGCCGTCCCCAGGAGAAAGGACGACACCGCAAGCGTCAGGTGCACCCAGAAGTAGGAAGTGGGACCGCCCGCCGCATCGAAGGCAAGACCACTGCCGTTCCTCCACAGGTTCCGGACGAAAGACACCCAGATGAACCAGCTCCACACTCCGAACGCGAGCAGGAACCAGGAGGCGGTACGGCTGAGTCTCATGTCTTCAGTATCGGATTCGTCCCCAGGACGGACGCGCCGGGGTGGGCTGTCCCGGGGGTGGTTGCCGCCGATTGGCCGGTCAGCGACGCTGTCCAGCTCATCGGCATGTACTTTCACCTGCGTGTCTGCCAAGAAGACCGCGCTGTCGGTCCTTTCCGCCGCGTTGCTGGTCCCCGCCCTGCTGGCGGCCCCCGCACATGCCGCGCCGACCCCGCCGGCCGACGGAAAGGCCCAGCCGCCCAAGGCCCCGGCGCCCGCGCCGCCCGTCTCGATGTCCACGGTCGGCGGCTCCCTGCTCGGACAGCCCGGGACCCAGGTGAACCTGCTGCCCGGCGCGCCCGCCCTGCCGGCGAACCTCACCGGGCGGTCGTGGATCGTGGCGGACGCCGAGTCCGGCGAGGTGCTGGCCGCACACAACGCGCACTGGCGGCTGCCCCCGGCCTCGACCATGAAGATGCTCTTCGCGGACACCGTGCTGCCGAACCTGCCCAAGGAGCAGGTACGCAAGGTCACCGACAAGGACATGGAGGGCGTGGGCTCGGGCAGCAGCCTGGTCGGGGTCAAGGAGGACCTCGAGTACTCCGTCCACGACCTGTGGCTCGGGGTGTTCCTGCGGTCGGGGAACGACGCCGTGCATGTGCTTTCGGCCATGAACGGCGGCGTCGAGAAGACCGTCAAGGACATGCAGGCCCACGCCGAGGAGCTGCAGGCCCTCGACACGCACGTGGTGTCCCCCGACGGGTACGACGCCCCCGAGCAGGTGTCGAGCGCGTACGACCTGACGCTGATCGCCCGCTCCGGACTGCAGAAGCACGACTTCAGGGAGTACTGCGGCACCGTGAGCGCGAAGTTCCCCGGGCTGCAGGAGGCCGGGAAGCCGCGGGACCACTTCGAGATCCAGAACACCAACCGGCTGATGACCGGTGCGGGCGGCATCACCCCCTACAAGGGCATCGCCGGGGTCAAGAACGGCAACACCACCATGGCCGGTTCCACCTTCACCGGCGCCGCGCAGCAGGGCGAGAGGAAGCTGCTGGTCACGGTGATGAACCCGAACGCGGGCGGCGCGAACTCGGTCTACGAGGAGACCGCAGCGCTCTTCGACTGGGGTTTCGCGGCCGCCGGGAAGGTCAAGCCGGTGGGTGAGCTCGTGCCGCCGAAGAGCGCGGACACCTCCTCGCACGGCTCCCCGGCCCAGTCGCACGAGAACAACCCGTCGGCCGGCAAGGGCTCCGGCGGCGGTGCGGGCACCGCGCTGGGCGTCGCGGGCGGTGCACTGGCCGTACTGGCGGGCGGCGCCTTCGTGATCAACCGCCGCTGGCCCCGCGGCCGCCGCGGCCGGGGCGAAGAACTGGTCTGAGGTCACCCGGCCGGCCCGCCCCCTTCCCGCCGTACCCACCGCCCCCCGGCAGCGCCACCGGACGGGGGGCGTTCGTATGCCCTCGTCCGCCGCGGCCGGCCCGGGGGACCGTCCCCTAACCGGCTTCCCGGGCCCGCACCACCTATCAACTCACAGGTTCACCGGAGGACTTCGGCACGGTTGGCTCACTCCTGTCGGCAAGGCGCCCACGGGAAGGGGGTCCTCCCATGCGGAGGAGATGGCTGGCCGTCGTCACGGCCGACGGCACGGTCCCGGCGGGGAATCCCGCCGAGCACGGCGACGTCGTCCGCACGGGGGTCGGGTCGACGCCGGCGAGCGCTCCGTGCTGAACACCGCCCGGCGGAACTGGATCTCCGCCTCCCTCGCGGCCGGCGTCGCACTGCTCGCAGTGGCGGCCTGGACCGCCCTCCCGGCGGACGGCGCCGCGCAGCGGGCCCCGGTGCGCGCGGTGGACGCCGCCGAGCTGGACCTGCTGCACACCGCGGGAGAACTGCTCGTACGGGACTGCATGCGGGCGCAGGGGTTCTCGTACTGGCCGGTGCCGCGCGTGCCGCACCCGGACCTGCGGGACTTCCCGTACGGCGTGGACGACGTGGACTGGGCCCGCAGCCACGGCTTCGGGCGCGGGATCGAGCGCCTGCTGGACGAGGAGGCGGTGTCGGGCCCGGCCGGGCAGTACGAACGCGGCCTCTCCGCCGGGCAGCGGGAGGCCAGGGGCGCCGCCCTGCTGGGTCCGGATGCGCGGGGGCTGGAGGTCGAGAGTCCGCTCGGCGGCACCCTCGGCCACAGCGACCGCGGCTGTGTCACCGAGTCCTGGCGGCAGCTCTACGGGGACGTGCGTCTGTGGTACCGCTCCAGCGAGACGGTGAACCAGCTCGCCGCGGTGCGCACCGGCCGGGTCAACCAGGACCCCGCCTTCCGCACGTCGCTCGCCGCCTGGAGCGAGTGCGTCGGCCGCCGTGGTCATCCGGCCGGGCACCCGGTGCGCCAGCGCGAGGAACAGCTGGCGCGGACCGGCCCGGAGGCCGAGGCGCAGGACGTGCCGATGGCGGCCGCCCAGGCCGAGTGCGCCCGCTCGAGCGGGCTTGCCGACACCGCGCAGGACCTGCACCGGCGTCTTTCGGACAAGATCCGCTCCGACAACCGGGCCGCCTTCGACGCCATGCGTCGGATGCAGGTGGCGGCCCTGCCCACAGCTCGCGATGTGGTCGCCCGGCTGTCCGGGACCTGACATCGCGTACCGCCGACCGGCGGTGAACCACGCACAGCACGACTGGGAGGGAACACCATGAACAAGCTCAGGACGCTCCTCGCGGGGATCGCGATCGCCGGTGCGGCGGTCGTGGCCGTTCCGACCGCGGCGCAGGCCGACGGCGGCTGCGGCAGCGGCAACTTCTGTGCCTACTCGGACGACGCCAACTACCTCTACCAGGAGGGCGGCAACTCGTCCTCGTGGCCGGGCCAGGTCAAGAACAAGGCCGACTGGGTCCGCAACTCCGGCATCCCTTCCGGCCGCCACCACGTCAACATCTACTGGGGTGACAACCACACCGGCGCCTACGCCTGCATCGGCTACGGCACGGAGTGGAACCTGCGCGGCAACGCGCAGAAGTACAGCTGGACCCGCAACGGGGACAACCGCGGTCTGGGCGAGAAGGTCCACGACAACTCCGCCTCGCACCGCTGGGTGTACGGCTGCGGCAACGGCACCTGGTAGGGCGTCCCGTCACCCGGGATCCAGTGGCGCACCGGGCCCCACACCGGTGCGCCACCGGCGCGGCCGGCCGTCGCTTCAGCGGCTGCCGGAGGCCTCCGGTGCGACGGCCGGAGGGGCGGCGGGAGGGGCGGCCGGCGGGTCTTCCGTCCCGTCGCCGTCCGCGTCGTCGCGGGTCGCCGTCCAGGAGGAGACGAACAGCAGCAGTTTCGCCATGAAGTTGATCCAGAGCAGCAGGGCGATCGGCACGCCGAAGGCCCCGTACATGCTCTTCGCGGCGACCTCCCGCATATAGCCGCTGAGCAGCAGTTTCAGCAGTTCGAAGCCGGCCGCGCCGATGAGGGCCGCCTGGATCAGGCGGCCGCGGGGCGGTTCGACGCCCGGGAGCAGGGTCAGGACGTAGAGGAGCAGCAGGAACGCGGCCACGACGCCGACGAGGAAGGCGAAGGAGCGCAGCAGCGCGCCGCCCGCGCCCTCGCGCGGGATGTCCAGCCATTCGGCGGTCTTCCCGACCGCACTGGATCCGAGGATGGAGGCGGCGGCGGAGGCCAGGCCCACTCCGCCGAGGCCGAGAAGGACGAGCCCGTCCTTGCCCTTGCGGACGATCGGGTTCCCGTCGTCCTCGTCGTCCTTGTCCCAGACCGCGCGCAGGCAGTCCCGCATGGAGCCCACCCAGCTGACACCGGTGACGAGCAGGAGGGCGCCGGCGACGAGACCGACCGTGCCGGCGTTGTCGACGAGTCCCCCGATGTTGAGCTGGTCGGAGATGCCCGGGACCTGTTCGGCGAGGTTCTTCTCCAGCCGGTCCAGCTGCTCCGGGCTGAGCAGCGCCGCGCCGATCGCGGCGGCCACGGTGATCAGCGGAAAGAGCGCGAGGAAGCTGATGAAGGTGATGGCTGCGGCGAGGCGGGTCCAGTGCACGCGGTCGAGGCGTTCGTACGAATGCCACGCGTGCGTCCGCATCAGACGGACCGCGAGCGGCCCGATCACCGGGAGTTTCGTCAGCCAGTCCATGGGGTCACCGTAATTCAGCCGCCGGAAATAGCCGGGATTGCCGCTTCCGGCGGCTACGGTCGTCGATTGTGACTTTTCCCGAAACGCGCCCTACGGGTCGCCCGTTCCACACCCTGGTCCTGCGAAGGCTGAGATTCCGTGCCCGGCGCATCGCCCGGCTTTCCCTGCACCTGGGTCTGCGCCCGCTCCGTCAGGACGGCGGGACGGTCGCCCCCGCGGCCCCGGCTGCCCCTGCGGCCCCGGCCGCCTCTCCGGCCTGGTCACCGGGTGAGCCCGCCTGCGCCGGGACGCAGGCCGGTCCGTTCCCGAACGGGTACTCGCGCAGCTTGCGCCAGACCCCGTCCGAGCCCTGCTCGTAGAGCGCGAAGCCCTCGCACAGCCACTCGGCGCCGTACTCGGCGAGGGTCGTGAACGCGAGGTCCATCGCCTCCTCGGAGATCCCGTGGGCGACCGTGACGTGCGGGTGGTACGGGAACGCCAGCTCGCGGTCGAGCGGCCCGTGGGGGTCGCGGACCTCGCTCTGCAGGCGGGTGCAGCCCTCGGCCCCTTCGGCGATCCTGACGAAGACGACGGGCGAGAGGGGGCGGAAGGTTCCGGTGCCGGCCAGCCGCATCCGGAAGGACCGGAAGGCGGCCGCAACCTCGACCAGGTGGGCCCTGATCGCGGGGAGCCGGTCCGCCTCCACCTCGGTGGGCGGGACGAGGGTGACATGCGTGGGGATGCCGTGCGCGGCCGCGTCCCCGAAGCCCGCGCGCAGCTCCTGGAGCTGGCTGCCGTACGGCTCCGGGACCGCGATCGAAACGCCGAGCGTTACGGTCCCCACGTATCTCTCCTCCGCTTGTCGCTGTGGACTGCTGCCGCCCCAGTGTGGCGGCAGCACCCCCGTTCGTGCCAGGTCTCTCTGTCCGTAGTTGCGTTCGTCAGTGCTTGGCGGGCAGCAGACCGAGGCTGTCGTAGGCCTGCGCGAGCGTCTCGGCGGCGACCGCTCGGGCCTTCTCCGCGCCCTTGGCCAGGATGGAGTCCAGCGTCTCGGGGTCGTCCAGGTATTCCTGGGTGCGCTTCTTGAACGGTGTGACGAAATCGACCATCACGCCGGCCAGGTCGGTCTTCAGCGCGCCGTAGCCCTTGCCCTCGTACTTCGCCTCCAGCTCGGAGATCGTCTCGCCCGTGAGGGTGGAGTAGATCGTGAGCAGGTTGCTGACGCCGGGCTTCTTCTCGGAGTCGAAGCGGACCTCCGCCTCGGTGTCCGTGACCGCGCTCTTGATCTTCTTCTCGGTGACCTTGGGCTCGTCGAGGAGGTTGATCAGGCCCTTGGGGGACGAGGCGGACTTCGACATCTTGATCGCCGGGTCCTGGAGGTCGTAGATCTTCGCGACCTCCTTGACGATGTGCGCGGCGGGGAGGGTGAAGGTCCGGCCGTAGCGCTGGTTGAAGCGCTCCGCCAGGTCGCGGGTCAGCTCGATGTGCTGGCGCTGGTCCTCGCCGACGGGGACCGCGTTCGCCTGGTACAGCAGGATGTCGGCGACCTGCAGGATCGGGTACGTGAACAGGCCGACAGTGGCGTTGTTGACGCCGCCCTTGGCGGACTTGTCCTTGAACTGGGTCATCCGGCTGGCCTCGCCGAAACCGGTGATGCAGTTCATGACCCAGCCGAGCTGGGCGTGCTCGGGCACGTGGCTCTGGACGAAGAGCGTGCAGCGCTCGGGGTCCAGGCCGGCGGCCAGCAGCTGGGCGGCGGAGAGGCGGGTGTTCGCGCGCAGTTCCTTCGGATCCTGCGGCACGGTGATCGCGTGCAGGTCGACCACCATGTAGAAGGCGTCGTGCGTCTCCTGCAGGGCGACGTACTGGCGGATGGCTCCGAGGTAGTTCCCGAGGTGGAACGAGCCGGAGGTGGGCTGGATGCCGGAGAGCGCGCGAGGACGATCAGAAGCCATGCCCCCATTCTCTCAGGTGCGGGGGCGGGCCCGTGCCCGCCCGATGCCCCCGTCACGCCTTCGCCCCGAGCGCCGGGCGGGCCGGATCGTCCGGCTCCGCCGGCGTCCGGGGCCCGAGCCCCGGACGCCGGGCCGCAGGTCAGGCGAGCGGCAGGCCCGGGGCGGGGAAGGCCGCCATCAGGTCCGTGACCTCCGCGCGGATCGCGGCGAGGGCCTGCTCGTCGCCCTTGGCGGCGGCGTCGACCGCGCGCGAGATCCAGTCGGCCACGACCGGCATGTGCGCGGCGGACAGGCCCCGCGAGGTCAGCGAGGGAGTGCCGATCCGGATGCCCGACGGGTCGAACGGCTTGCGGGGGTCGAACGGCACCGTGTTGTAGTTCACGACGATGCCCGCCCGGTCCAGGGCCTTGGCCGCGATCTTGCCCGGCACGTCCTTGCCGGTCAGGTCGATCAGGATCAGGTGGTTGTCCGTACCGCCCGAGACCAGGTCGAAGCCCTTCTGGAGCAGCTCCGCGGCAAGCGCCTTGGCATTGGCGACGACCTGGTGCGCGTACGCCGTGAAGGACGGCTGGGCCGCCTCGTGCAGCGCCACCGCGATACCGGCCGTCGTCTGGTTGTGCGGGCCGCCCTGGAGGCCCGGGAAGACCGCCTTGTCGATCGCCTTCGCGTGCTCCTCCCGGCACATCAGCATCGCGCCCCGCGGACCGCGCAGGGTCTTGTGCGTGGTGGTGGAGACGACGTCGACGTGGTCCGCCGGGGACGGGTGCGCGCCGCCCGCGATCAGGCCCGCGATGTGGGCCACGTCCGCGACCAGGATCGAGCCCGCCTCCTTGGCGATCTCGGCGAAGGCGGCGAAGTCGATGGTCCTCGGCAGGGCGGTACCGCCGCAGAAGATCAGCTTGGGCCGCTCGGCCAGGGCCAGCTCGCGCACCGCGTCGTAGTCGATCAGCCCGGTGTCCTGGCGGACGCCGTACTGGACGCCCCGGAACCAGGAGCCCGTCGCCGAGACGCCCCAGCCGTGGGTGAGGTGCCCGCCCATCGGCAGGGCCATGCCCATCACGGTGTCGCCCGGCTTCGCGAAGGCCAGGTACACGGCCAGGTTCGCCGGCGAGCCGGAGTACGGCTGCACGTTCGCGTGGTCCACGCCGAACAGGCCCTTGGCCCGCTCCACGGCCAGCGCCTCGACGCGGTCGATGTTCTGCTGGCCCTCGTAGTAGCGGCGGCCGGGATAGCCCTCGCTGTACTTGTTCTGCAGCACGGTGCCAGAGGCCTCGAGGACGGCCGCGGACACGTAGTTCTCACTGGGGATCAGGCGCAGGGTCTGCGCCTGCAGTACTTCCTCCGCCGCGACGAAGGACGCCAGCTCGGGGTCGGCGGCGAGAAGGGCGGGATGGCGGCTCGCGGACATGGCGGGCTCCTCCGGGGTCGATGTGATCGGTACCCCGCGAGGCCCAGGCGAGCGGCCCTGAATGCGGTCGAGCGCGCACGACTCCCCCGGAGTTGGTTCTCCGTACGCCAGTCGCCGTGCGTACCGCACACCTTAGCGGGCGCGCCGCGAACGATGTTTCTGCGTCCGGGATACGAGCGACGATAAGAAGGTGACGCCACCCTCGTCACCGCTTCACCCGGCGCTACACCCGGCCAGACGGACGATCGGAGACCCCGTGTCGACAACAGCTGATGCCATCCGCTCCGCAGACGCGCACAGCGCGCACAACTACCATCCGCTGCCCTTGGTCGTCGCCTCCGCGGAAGGCGCGTGGATGACCGATGTCGAGGGCCGCAGATACCTCGACATGCTCGCCGGTTACTCGGCCCTCAACTTCGGTCACGGCAACCGCCGGCTGATCGATGCCGCCCGGGCCCAGCTGGAACGGGTCACGCTCACCTCACGTGCCTTCCACCACGACCGCTTCGCCGACTTCTGTACCGAGCTCGCCGCGCTGTGCGGCAAGGACATGGTGCTCCCCATGAACACGGGCGCGGAGGCCGTGGAGACGGCGGTGAAGACCGCCCGCAAGTGGGGCTACGAGGTCAAGGGCGTCCCGGACGGGCACGCCAAGATCGTGGTCGCCGCCGACAACTTCCACGGCCGGACCACGACGATCGTGTCCTTCTCCACGGACCACGAGGCCCGCGACCACTTCGGCCCGTACACGCCGGGCTTCGAGATCGTTCCGTACGGGGACCTCACCGCGCTGGCCCACGCCGTCACCGAGAACACCGTGGCCGTGCTGCTGGAGCCGATCCAGGGCGAGGCGGGGGTGCTGGTGCCGCCGGCCGGGTACCTGAGCGGTGTGCGGGAGCTGACCCGCGAGCGGAACGTCCTGTTCATGGCGGACGAGATCCAGTCGGGTCTGGGGCGCACCGGGCGGACCTTCGCGTGCGAGCACGAGGGGGTCGTCCCGGACGTCTACATCCTCGGCAAGGCGCTCGGCGGCGGCGTGGTGCCGGTGTCCGCCGTCGTCGCCGACCGGGACGTGCTCGGGGTGTTCCGCCCCGGGGAGCACGGGTCCACCTTCGGCGGGAACCCGCTCGCGTGCGCGGTCGCCCTGGAGGTGATCGCGATGCTGCGGACCGGCGAGTTCCAGGGCCGCGCCACCGAGCTGGGCGAGCACCTGCACCGGGAACTGAACCTGCTGATCGGCGGCGGCGCGGTGACCGCCGTGCGCGGGCGCGGACTGTGGGCGGGCGTGGACATCGACCCCTCGCGCGGCACCGGCCGGGAGATCTCCGAGAAGCTGATGGAGCTCGGGGTGCTCGTGAAGGACACGCACGGGTCGACGATCCGGATCGCCCCGCCGCTGGTGATCAGCAAGGAGGACCTGGACTGGGGCCTGGACCAGCTCCGGTCGGTGCTGGGCGCGTAGACCCCGTCCGTGCGGGTCAGAGGATGACGTGGGGCAGGAAGCGGGCGTACTCGTCCGTGACCGGCCCCGCCGATTCCCGGATGCCGAGCCCCGCCGCCTCGTCCTCGACGACCCACGCGCCGAGCACCACCCGGTTGCCGTCGAAGTCGGGCAGCGGGGCCAGGCCCTGGAAGCAGTACCGCTCCCCCTCCTCCGGTGCGAAGGGCACGCCGTCCTCGCCCGCCTCGTGGAGGGTGACCCCCGCGCCCTCACGGCCGAGGAGGGGCTTGGTCACGTACCCGGCGGACCCGGGGGCGGCCAGTTCGCGCGGGCCGTCGAGGTAGGCGGGCAGCAGGTTGGGGTGGTCCGGGAAGAGCTCCCACAGGATCGCGAGCAGCGCCTTGTTGGACAGCAGCATCTTCCAAAGGGGTTCGATCCAGCAGGTGGTGCCGGAGCCGCCGCCGTGGTCGTACGTACCGAGGACCTGCGGGCCGAACTCGTCCGTCGCCAGCCACTCCCACGGGTAGAGCTTGAAGCAGGAGCGGATGAAGCGGAGCTTCTCGTCCACGAACCGGCCGGAGAGGCTGTCCCAGCCGATCTGCTCGACGGACAGCGCCTGGGTGTCCAGGCCGGCCTGCTCGGCGGTCTCCTGGAGGTAGGCGACCGTCATCAGGTCCTCACCGAGCTCGTCGGTCTCGGAGTGCGCGAAGTGCAGCGGGCCGGGCGGGAGCAGCTCGGCCTGGCGCCGCCAGGCGTCGACGAGGCGCTCGTGGAGGGAGTTCCACTGGTCGGCGCCGGGGAAGCGCTCCTCCATCCAGAACCACTGCGGGCTCGCCGCCTCCACCAGGGAGGTGGGGGTGTCGGCGTTGTACTCCAGCATCTTGGCCGGGCTGCCGGTGCCGTCGTAGCGCAGGTCGAAGCGCCCGTAGAGGGAGGGCTGCTCGGCGCGGCGCCGCCACGACTCGGCGATCAGCGCCGCCAGCTTCGGGTCGGTGATGCCGAGGTCGGCGAAGCGGTCGTGCTCGACGATGTGCGCGGCCGCGGCCAGGCACATGGCGTGCAGCTCCTCGACGACGTTCTCCAGGGCCTCGACCTCGGGGAGCGAGAAGGAGTAGTACGCGCTCTCGTCCCAGTAGGGGCGCAGCGAGTCGTCGGGGTAGCGGGTGAGGGGGTAGATCACCCCCTGCTCCTCGACGGTCTTCTGCCAGCCGGGACGGGGTTCGATGGTGTGCCGCTGCATGGTGCCGGTCAGCCGCCGCTGGAGCCGGAGCTCTTGTGGCCGCCGATGCCGCCGCGGGTGACGGCGGACTTGTCGAAGCTGCCGCCGGAGACCTTGCCGGCGGCGACGTGGCCGCCGTAGTAGTAGGCGCCGGTGCCGCCGCTCTTGCACTCCTTGTTGTTCAGGTGCTGCAAAGTGGAGCGGGAGGCACAGCGCTTGTCCGGTTCGTCGCTGCTGCCGCAGGCCACGAGCGTGGCCGCGAGCAGGCCCATGCCGCCGAGGGCGACCGCGCCGGAGCGCATACGGCGCTGATTGGTGCTGCTGCTGTCCATGTCTGCTGTTCCCCCTGAGGCCTCGCGTACTGCCGACAGAGTAGAGCGGGGTCCCCGGCCGATGGAATCCGGCCGTCGTGAGATCCGTGACCTAGAGTCAGTTCGTGCTCATTGGGATGATTTGCGCGCTCGGTGCGGCGGTCTGCTTCGGTACGGCGTCGGTCCTGCAGGCGGTCGCGGCGCGGTCGGCGGAGCCGGGCACGGGGTCCGGGGTGGACACGGCGCTGTTCCTGCGGGCGGTGCGGCAGTGGCGGTACCTGGCGGGTCTCGGCCTGGACGGAGCCGGCTTCGTGCTCCAGATCATCGCGCTGCGGCACATCCCGATCTACGCGGTGGGGGCGGCGCTGGCGGCCAGCCTGGCGGTGACGGCGGTGGTCGCGGCGCGGCTGCTGCGGGTGCGGCTGTCCCGGACCGAGTGGGCCGCGGTGGCGGTGGTGTGCGCGGGGCTCCTGATGCTGGGGCTGTCCGCCGGGGAGGAGGGCACCGGGACCGGGTCGCTGGCGCTGAAGCTGGGACTGCTGGCGGTGGCGGGGCTGGTGCTGCTGGTCGGGGTGTTCGCGGGGCGGCTGCCGGACGGGCCGCGGGCGCTGGTCCTGGGTCTTGCGGCGGGCACGGGCTTCGGGGTGGTGGAGGTCTCGGTGCGGCTCATCGACTCCCCCTGGGACCTGCGCAACCCGGCCCTGTACGCCCTCCTGCTGGGCGGCGGTGCGGCCTTCCTGCTCCTCACCTCGGCACTCGCGCGCGGCTCGGTGACGGTGGCCACGGCGGGCATGGTGCTCGGCGAGACGGTCGGCCCGGCGGTGGTGGGCGTGGCCTGGCTCGGCGACAGCACCCGCGAGGGCCTGGCCTGGCTGGCGGTGACGGGTTTCGCGGTGGCGGTCGCCGGCTCCCTGGCCCTGGCCCGCTTCGGCGAACCGTCGGCCCCGACGGAGCAATGACCGCGGCCGCGCATGCCGGAATTCCGCCCCGCCCCGCCACCCACTCAGCCCCGCCACCCACTCAGCCCCGCCGGCGTTTGAGGCGCGGGGTCCGGGGCGGCGCCCCGGCAACGGCGCCGCAGGTCACGGCAGGGCCGCCGCCAGGGCCGCCAGCGTCGGCGACCACGCACTGTCCGACGGCGTCCCGTACCCGACCACCACCGCGTCCCGCGGCAGCGCACCGGCCTCCGGGTGCCGGAAGCGACCCAGCCCGTGCAGGGCCAGGTCCTGCCAGGCCGCGGCCTGCAGCACCGACCGCTCCGTCCCCCCGGGCAGGTCCAGCACCGCGTGCAGCCCCGCCGCGATCCCCGAGACCGCCACCCGGTCCCCCACGGCCGCCACCAGCTCGTCCCGGCGCCGCCGGTACCGCAGCCGCATGCCGCGCACGTGGCGGTCGTAGGCCCCCGAGGTGATGAACTCCGCCAGCGTGAGCTGGTCCGGCGCGCCGCTCGCCCACTCCGTGGGTCCCTTGGCGGCCAGGACCTCCTCCAGCAGCCCCGGCGGGACCACCATCCAGCCCATCCGCAGCCCGGGGGCCAGGGACTTGCTGGCAGTGCCGAGGTACACCACCCGGTCGGGGTCCAGGCCCTGGAGCGCCCCGACCGGCTGGCGGTCGTAGCGGAACTCCCCGTCGTAGTCGTCCTCCAGGATCAGCCCGCCCGAGGTCCGGGCCCAGTCGACCGCGGCCGCCCGCCGCGCCGGGGTCAGGGCGACGCCCGTCGGGAACTGGTGCGCCGGGGTCAGCAGCACCGCGCCCGACGTCGCGGTCAGCTCCCCCGTCCGGGCCCCTTCCCCGTCCAGGCCCAGCGGGCGCGTCCGCAGTCCCGCCCGCACCAGCAGGTCCCGGTGGAAGTCCAGGCCGTACTCCTCCACCGCCACCTCCCGCACCCGCCGCGCCCGCAGTACGCCCGCCAGCAGCGCCAGCCCGTGCAGGAAGCCCGCGCAGAGCACGATGCGTTCGGGGTCCGCGTACACCCCGCGCGCCCGCGCCAGGTAGCCGGCGAGCGCCTGCCGCAGCTCGACGCGGCCGCGCGGGTCGGACGCGTACCCGAAGGCCTCGTTCGGCGCGGCGGTCAGGGCCCGGCGGGCCGCGGACAGCCAGGCCGCGCGCGGGAAGCCGCCCAGGTCCGGGGAGCCGGGGATCAGGCTGTACGCGGGCCCGGTGCGTGCGGGGCGCCGTACGGGAGCGGCCGCCGCCGAGGACCGGCGCGGGCGGGCCCGCTCCGCGACGCGGGTGCCGGAGCCCCGGCGGGCCGTCAGCCAGCCCTCCGCGACGAGCTCGGCGTACGCCTCGGCGACCGTGTTCCGGGCGATGCCCAGGTCGGCGGCGAGGGTCCTCGAGGACGGCAGCCGGGTGCCGGCAGCGAGCCGCCCGCTGCGCGCGGCCTCGCGCAGGGCCTCGGTGAGCCCGGCCCGCAGACCGCGTCCGGCGGTGAGGTCCAGATGCAGGTCGGCGCCGAAAGTGGCCCAAGGATCCGTCATGGATATGGACCATATCGGCGGGCCGCCTGCCGCCTACGGTGGATCACATGACGACCACCCACGCACACGCCCCCGAGCACACCCCGCGCATGCACATGGCGAAGCTCGCCCCCGAGGTCTACAAGGCCGTACTGGCCCTGGAGATCGCCTCCAGGAAGGGTCTGGAGCCGGCCCTGGTCGAGCTCGTCAAGATCCGGGCCTCCCAGCTCAACCACTGCGCCTTCTGCCTCGACATGCACACCAAGGACGCGATCGCCGCCGGTGAGAGCGTCGAGCGCATCGTCCAGCTGGGTGCCTGGGAGGAGTCGCGGCACTTCTACACCGAGAAGGAACTCGCGGCGATCGAGTTCACCGAGGCCGTCACCGTCCTGACGGACGGCTTCGTGCCCGACGAGGTCTACGAGAAGGCCGCCGGGCAGTTCGAGGAGCGCGAGCTGGCCCAGCTGATCGCCGTCATCGCGACCATCAACGTCTGGAACCGCTTCGGCGTCACCACCCGCATGGTGCCGGGCCACTACACCCCGGGCATGTACAAGTAGGGGCGGCCGGGGACCGGTCACTGCGGCCTGAACGACTCCACGGCCGCCGTCAGGTTCGCGCGCACCGCCGTACCGTCCGAGGCCGGCCCGGCCGCCAGCAGCGCCCAGCGTCCGCCGTCCGGGGCGACGGTGATCCGCTCGATCCCGTGGCGGCGCCCGCCCGCCTCCTGGCTGTCGTACTCGTAGACCAGCTCGCAGGACTCCCCGGACACAGCTTCGACGGAGACCTCCCGGTAGCCGGGATTGGCGCCGAGGGCCCGGGAGGAGACCCGCAGCAGCTCGCACGCTCCGACGCTGTCCGGCTCGGTCACGCGGAAGATCTGGACCAGCGCGCTGCGGTCCCCGGGCCGGCGGTAGAAGGAACCGCTGCCGTTCTCGTCGTGGCTGCGCTCCCAGCCCGTGGGGACGGCCACCGAGAAGCCCGCGTCGTCGCGGACCACCGTGTAGGCCGGCGGGACCGAAGGGGAGGGGGAAGCGGAGGCGGAGGCAGTGGTCGGTGCCCCGTCCGGTCCCGTGCCGGGCGACAGGTCGGGGGTGGCCGAGGCCGACGGGGCCGCGGCGGGTGGCTTCGGCTCCTCGTCGCGCAGGATCAGCCACCCCGCCACGGCGCAGCCGCCCACCACCGCGGCGCCGAGGGCCACCAGCAGCGGGACCTTCCACGGCCGGTCGCCGCCCGGCGGCGGGGGTGGCGGGGCCGGCTGGTCCGCCCATTCCCAGCGCTGCGACTGCGGGTTCCAGTGGGCGCCGCCGGTGGCCACCGGTCAGCTCCCCAGCGCGGCGAGCAGCCCGCCGAGGGCGGCGGCCGCGTTCACCGATTCCACCAGCGGGGCCCACCGCTGGAGCGCGCCGCGCAGCCGGGCGGGCAGGCCGGGCCGGATCTCGCCGGCCTCCTCCAGCTCGCCCGCGGCCTCGTCCAGTTCGGCGTCGAGCGCCGACCGGTCGGTGCTGCGAGGCAGGCGGACGAGCGCGGCGCGCAGCTCCCGTACGGCCTCCAGCAGTTCTGCCGCGCCCGGGGCGCCCTCTCCGGTGCCGTCGTGGTTGACGGTGGTGTTGGTGATGTTCGTGCCGCCGATGCTGAAGGCGCTGCCCTCGATCCGGTTGATCCGCACCTCACCGGTCCCCCCGCTCTCCCCGTCGTGTGTCACTGCCCATCTCCCCCATCCGTGTGGTGGCCCGTCCGGTTGTTGTGTCCGCTGCCGCCGACGCTGAACGCGCTGTGGCTCACCGACTGGATGAACACCCCGCCCTCCGCCACGGTGACCGCCCGCTGCGCGAACTCCTCGGTGTGCCAGCCCGCTTCGTGCAGGGCGAGGGTCACGCCGCCGACGATCCGGTCCTGGATGGTCTTGAGGTACCGGTCCAGGTCCATCAGCTGGAACAGGGAGGCGTCCTCCTGCGCCGCGAGCTCGCGTACGGAGACGGCCGGCCCGGCCGGGAGCGCGCCGCCGTGGCCCTCCGTGGCGATCTGCCACGGGCCGCGGCTGCCGCCGGACAGGGTGCTGAGCGCCTTGGCGAGCGAGCGCGGGGCGTGCCGGAACGCCCAGACCGCCTTGGCGAAGGGGTTGTTCCGCAAGTACCGCCGGGCGATGTCGTCGGCCTCCTGGAACTGGGGCCGTACGGGCAGCAGCACGTGCGGCGCCACCTCCAGCATCAGCATCCCGCCCTGGGTGTGGACGCGTACGAAGACGGTGATGACGAGGTTCTCGTCCCAGCCGCCGACCCGTACCCGCAGGAAGTGGCGACGTCGTTCTCCGCCCTCCTCCACGGCCTGCGCCCGGTGCGCGTCGAACGCGTCGTCCGAGAGGTCCGGCTCGCGGCCGGCGGGCAGCCCGGAGGCCGGCAGGAACACGCACTCGTCGATGACCAGTTCCCGCAGCCGGTCCAGTACGGCCTGTTCCGCCTCCGGCGAGCCGTGCGGCGACGGGACGCGCAGGGCCTCCAGGCGCGGCCGGATCCGGGCCACGATCCGCTCGTTGTCCAGCGGTTCGGGCTCGGTCCCGTCCGTGCGGGGGCGCAGCTCGACCGACAGGTGCCAGGGCCGGTACGCCGCGCCGGCGCCGCAGAAGGGATCGTCGACGTTGTAGATGACCAGCCTGCTGTGCTGGGTCCGCAGGATCCGGTCCCGGGCCTTGGCGAACCGCCTGCCGGAGGCGGGGTCGGCGTTCGGGTCGGCGTACCGGGCCCGGCTGAGCGACGTGCTGATGACGCGGGCGAAGTGGCCCCGCTGGAGGCCGACGACCAGGGTCAGCAGGGCGAAGACGATCAGGGCGGTCCAGGCGTACTGGGCTGCGATTTCGTAGCCGAGTTCGGGCAGCATGGTGATCACGCTGAACGGCTCCCGCTCGATCCCGCGCAGCGTGTACTCGTAGACCACGAGCGAGTCGTCGGAGTCTCCGACGCGTCCGGCCCTGGAGTGCGCCCTGCAGCACGCCCAGTCCGACGCCGATGAGCAGCACGTAGCCGCAGCCGCGCAGGAGCAGTTCGAGGAAGCGGCTGCCGCGCGCCGTCGCGGCGCGGCGTCGCGCGATCCTCCCGGCCCCGCTCAGGAAGGCGGTCGGGAGGAGCAGGAAGAGCAGCAGCGGCTGGGCCAGCAGGAATCCGAGGCCCCAGACCGCCAGGACGCCCGAGGCCCAGGCGACTTCGGCGCGGCGGGCCTGGAGGGCGTGTGCGAGGACGCGGGCGGCGTCGAAGCCGTAGGAGGGCGCGACGAAGCGCTCCTCGTGGACATGGAGCTCCTGGACCACCCGGTCGCGGTACGCGGCGTCGAGATAGGTCCCGGCGCACAGCAGCCGCCCGGCTTCGCTGAGCGAAGGGTGCACAGGAGTTCTGTCGTCCGCAGTGCCTGTCACCGAATCCCCCTTTCGGTGTGCGGAGGGAAACCATAAGACGGTGATCAGGCACATGACAGGCTCGTTCGCGCCAAAAAGCCCCGGCGCAATGCGCCGGGGCCTTGAGGAAGAACGGATCGGGTCGGGCGACCGGATCAGATCAGGCCGAGCTCACGGACCGCGTCGCGCTCCTCCGACAGCTCCTGCACGGAGGCGTCGATGCGGGTGCGGGAGAACTCGTTGATGTCCAGGCCCTGGACGATCTCGTACTTGCCGTCCTTGCAGGTGACGGGGAAGGAGGAGATCAGACCGGCCGGGACGCCGTAGGAGCCGTCCGACGGGATGCCCATCGAGGTCCAGTCGCCCTCGGCGGTGCCGTTGACCCACGTGTGGACGTGGTCGATGGCGGCGTTGGCGGCCGAGGCGGCCGAGGACGCGCCACGGGCCTCGATGATCGCGGCGCCGCGCTTGGCGACGGTCGGGATGAAGGTGTCGGCCAGCCACAGCTCGTCGTTGACAACCTCGGCGGCGTTCTTGCCGGCGATCTCCGCGTGGAAGATGTCCGGGTACTGGGTCGCCGAGTGGTTGCCCCAGATGGTCAGGCGCTTGATGTCGGAGACGGCGCTGCCGGTCTTGGCGGCCAGCTGCGAGATCGCGCGGTTGTGGTCGAGGCGGGTCATCGCGGTGAAGCGCTCGGCCGGTACGTCCGGGGCCGCGGCCTGCGCGATGAGCGCGTTGGTGTTGGCCGGGTTGCCGACGACGAGGACCTTGATGTCGTCCGCGGCGTGCGCGTTGATGGCCTGGCCCTGCGGCTTGAAGATGCCGCCGTTGGCGGCGAGCAGGTCGCCGCGCTCCATGCCCTTGGTGCGCGGGCGGGCGCCCACGAGCAGCGCGACGTTCGCACCGTCGAAGCCCTGGTTCGGGTCGTCGAAGATGTCGATGCCGGCGAGCAGCGGGAAGGCGCAGTCGTCGAGCTCCATGGCGGTGCCCTCAGCGGCCTTCATGCCCTGGGGGATCTCCAGAAGTCGGAGCTTGACCGGCACGTCCGCGCCGAGCAGGTGACCGGATGCGATGCGGAAGAGCAGCGCGTAGCCGATCTGGCCGGCGGCGCCGGTGACGGTGACATTCACGGGAGTGCGGGTCATGGCCTTCTCCGTTAGACAGCTGGCGGTGGGGCGTCCCTGCCCCATGTGCTGGAGGACGCCGCTCCCCAGTAAATCTTGACGTGAAGAGACATCCGCGGTCAGGCTATCCGACCCGGGACCGGGCTAATCCCCGGGTCCCTGTGGTGCATGGCACACGGAGCACGCGGTTCGAAGGTGCGAACGGCCCCCGGACCGCTATTCGACCAGGAAGATCTGGCCCGTCCGGTGCCCCTCGATCGACTTGACGTAGGCGTTCGCGGCGCGGGCGACCGGCACGGCGTCGAATCCCGCGAACGTGTCCCCGTACGCATCGAGGGACTCCTCGAAGACGGTGGGACTGACGGCGTTGATGCGCTGGCGGCCGGGCAGTTCGATCGCGGCGGCGCGCACGAAGGCCTCGACCGCGCCGTTGACGAGGGCGGCCACCGCACCGGTGAGCAGCGGCTCGCGCGCCAGGATGCCCGTGACCAGCGTGTACGAGGCGTGCGGGGGCAGGTGCGCGATGCCCTGGCGGACCAGCTCGATCTGGCTGACGGCCTTGCCTTCGAGGCCGTCGCGGATGTCGTCCGTGGTCAGTTCGCCGAGCGGGCGCCACGGCACGCTGCCGGCCGCGCTCGCCACCGCGTCGATCTCACCCACCTGCTGCGCCACTTGCTCGTACATGGCGCGGATGGACTCCGGGTCGGTGATGTCGACGTGGACGTCGGCGCCCGTGCGGGAGGCGGTGACGACCTGGTGTCCGCGCTCGGACAGGGCCGTGCGGACCGCCCGGCCCAGGGTTCCGTGCGCGCCGATCAGTACGACCCTTTTCGCCTTCGTCGTCGGCTGCGCGTTCACGTTCACGTTCGCGTTCATGGCACGAGCATCGCCCTCCCGCCATCGTGAAGTCCAGCTACCTCTCCTACAGCAATCATTAAGATGAACTCATGCTTGATGTGAAGCGCATGGTCATCCTGCGGGACCTGGCGGAGCACGCCCGGGTGACCGCCGTCGCCGACCTGCACGGGGTGACCCCCTCCGCCGTCTCCCAGCAACTGCGCGCCCTGGAGGCCGAGGCGGGCGCCGCCCTCGTCGAGCGGGACGGGCGCGGACTGCGGCTCACCCCCGCCGGCGCGGCACTGGCCGCCGCGTGCGAACCGGTGCTCGCCGCCCTGGAGCGGGCCGAGGGCGCGGTGCGCGCCCTCGACACCGAGCTGAGCGGGGAGCTGGCCATCGGCTGCGCCCCGAGCGCAGTGGCCACGGTGGCCGCCCCGCTCCTCTCCGAGCTGGCCCTGCGCCACCCCCGGCTGCGCCCGCGCATCGTGCAGGCCGACCCGGAGGAGGCCCTGCCGCAGCTGCGCCGGCGCCGCCTGGACCTGGCCGTGACCTACGCCTACCCGCTGCTCGGCGCCCCGCCCGCGGCCGGGACCACCGCGGTGCCGCTCTTCGCGGACCCGCTGTGTCTGGCACTGCCCGAGGCACTGCTGCCGGCCTACGAGCGCGACGGACTCGCCGCGCTGAGGGACAGCGCCTGGGTCTCGGCCCCGGCTCCGGGCAGCTGCCGCGAGATGCTGCTGCACGCCTGCCGGAACGCCGGGTTCACCCCGCACATCGCGCACGAGTGCGCGGACCTGCGGTCCGGGCTGTGGCTCGTGTCCACCGGGTATGCCGTGTCGATCCTGCCGAGACTGCTGTGCGACGCCCCGCCGCCCGGCGTCGCCGTACGGGAGCTGCCGGGCCCGGGGCGGACGCTGGACGCACTGGTGCGGGCGGGCACGGAGACCCGGCCGGCCGTCGCGGCCACGCTGGCCGCGCTCACCGCCGTCACCTCACGGTGAAGCGGACCGCGCTCTCCAGGAACGGGATCTCCAGCCACGGATAGGGCTCCATCACCAGCGCGAGCAGGGTGATCGCCACGCCCAGCAGCCCGTACGTGATCATGTCCGTGAAGCGGGAGCGGACAGCGAGCATCCCCACCGAGGGCAGCACGCGCCGCATCACCGAAGCCGCGATCAGGGCCACGCCGATGAACAGGCAGCCGACCCGCGGCTGCCCGAACGCCGTGATCAGCAGCCCGACCGCGGTCGCGGCGAGCACGCTGAGCATCGGCCACTGACGGGCCGGCGTGGACACGGCGCCGGGGACGGCACGGCCGCTGCCCTCGGGCCGGGCGGTGTCCCGGGTGACCGACGGGAAGCGCCGGGACCTGGCCGCCTCCGCCCCGAGACCGGCAGGACCGGCGGCGTCGGGACCGGCCTGCGCATCGGGACCGGCCTGCGCGGGGGGCACGACGGGCGTGGCGGGTACCACGGGCGTGACGGGTGCGACCGGAACGACGGGGGTGCCGTTCGTCCGGGGCGCGCCGCCGCCCGCGGCGTTCTCCGCGTCCGGTTCAGCCTGCACTGGTCGTCCGTTCCGCCGCCTCGACGACATTGACGAGCAGCTGGGCCCGGGTCATCGGGCCGACCCCGCCCGGGTTCGGCGAGATCCACGCGGCCACCTCGGCCACGCCGGGGTGCACGTCACCGACGATCTTCCCGTCCCCGTCGCGGCTGACGCCCACGTCGAGCACGGCCGCGCCCGGCTTCACGTCCTCCGGCTTGACCAGGTGCGGGACACCGGCCGCCGCGACGATGATGTCCGCCTGGCGCAGCAGCCCGGAGAGGTCGCGCGTACCGGTGTGGCAGAGCGTCACGGTGGCGTTCTCGGACTTGCGGGTCAGCAGCAGGCCGATGGAGCGCCCGACGGTGATCCCGCGTCCGAGGACCACGACGTGCGCGCCGTTGATGGCGACGTCGTGGTGGCGCAGCAGTTCGACGATCCCGTACGGGGTGCAGGGCAGCGGGCCCGGCTCGTTCAGGACCAGCCGGCCCAGCGACATGGGGTGCAGGCCGTCGGCGTCCTTCAGCGGATCCATCAGCTCCAGGACCCGGTTGGTGTCGATGCCCTTGGGGAGCGGGAGTTGGACGATGTAGCCGGTGCAGTGCGGGTCGGCGTTGAGCTCCCGCACGACCGCCTCGATGTCCTCCTGGGAGGCCGTACCGGGCAGTTCGCGCTGGATGGAGGCGATGCCGACCTCGGCGCAGTCCTTGTGCTTGCCGTTGACGTACCAGCGGCTGCCCGGATCGTCACCGACCAGCAGGGTGCCGAGGCCGGGGGTGATGCCCCGGGCCTTCAGGGCCGCCACACGGGCGGTCAGTTCGGACTTGATCGCGGCGGCGGTGGCCTTGCCATCGAGAATCTGGGCAGTCATGACCCCATCCTCCCGGATGAGGTGGCCCTGGTTCCAGTCAAGGTGCTCGCAGGACCACAGGGTTCATTGCACTTGCACAACAAGTGACCGGTCATATGTCAACCGGCTGGACAAGGCATCATCGGTCGGACGACGATGAAACGACTGATGTACCGCGGGCAGTGCCGGGGGGCGGACCGCACCGTGCAGGATACCTCCGCGCTCATTGCCGTGCGTCCCCGCATTTCCACGGAGGAACACCCCAGATGAGTTTCGGCGACCCGCACAATCCGTACGGACAGCAGCCGCAGGGCCAGCCCGGCTACGGCTACCCCCAGCAGGCCCCGCAGGGCGTCCCGCCGCAGGGCGGGTACGCGTACCCGCAGCAGGCACCGCAGGCCTACCCCGGCGCACCCGCCGGCTACCCGGGCGGTCCCGGCGGATACCCCGGCCCCCACATGGAGATGCCCGGCGGCGCGAAGGCGGCCAGGGTCATCCTCTTCATCCTGGGCGGCCTGCAGGGTCTGGCGGGTCTGGTCATCATCGTCATCGGCGCCTTCTTCGGCGCCATCTTCTCCGAGTCCTCCAGCTCCTCGGCGCAGGAGGTGGGAGCGGCCGCCAGCATCGGCTTCGTCATCGGCGGCCTCTTCGTGATCGGACTGGCCCTGTGGCCGTTCCTGACGGCGGTCAAGATGGGCAAGGGCCGCAACGGCGTGCGCGTGTCCGGCATCGTCTACGGCTCGCTGCAGACCCTCTTCGCCGGCCTCGGCCTGCTCGTCAACGTGGCGGCCCTCGGCGCGAGCGAGCAGTCCTCGGGCGGACCCACCGCCATCGTCCTGCTGCCGTCCGTGATCTCCCTCGCCCTCGGCCTCACGATCCTCATCGGCCTCGCGAAGGCTGGGGACTACTTCAAGCGCCCCCAGTACTGACCCGCCGCCGTCCGCAGCACACGGCGAAGGCCGCGACCCGCTGGTGCGGATCGCGGCCTTCGCCGTGTCGGGGAGCCGCGGCTCAGTGGAAGAAGTGCCGGGTTCCGGTGAAGTACATGGTCACACCGGCCTTCTTCGCGGCCTCGACGACCAGCTCGTCACGGACCGAACCACCCGGCTGGACCACGGCCTTGATGCCCGCGGCCGTCAGGATCTCCAGCCCGTCCGGGAACGGGAAGAAGGCGTCGGAAGCGGCGTACGAGCCCTGCGCGCGCTCGGCGCCCGCCCGCTCGACCGCGAGCTTCGCCGAGTCCACGCGGTTGACCTGGCCCATGCCGACGCCGACCGAGGCGCCGTCCTTGGCGAGCAGGATCGCGTTGGACTTGACGGCCCGGCAGGCCTTCCACGCGAACGCCAGCTCGGCGAGCTCCGCCGGGGACAGGGCGTCGCCGGTGGCGAGCGTCCAGTTCTTCGGGTCGTCGCCCTCGGCCTGGAAGACGTCGCTCTGCTGGAGCAGGACGCCGCCCGAAACGGGCTTGAGGTCGCCCGGCTGGTGCGGGGTGCCGTCCACCTTCAGCACGCGGATGTTCTTCTTCTTCGCCAGGACCTCGACCGCGCCGTCCTCGTAGGCGGGGGCGGCGATGACCTCGGTGAAGATCTCCGCGACCTGCTCGGCGAGCTCGACGGTCACCGGGCGGTTGACGGCGATGACGCCGCCGAAGGCCGACAGCGGGTCGCAGGCGTGCGCCTTGCGGTGGGCGGCGGCGACGTCCGCGCCGACCGCGATGCCGCACGGGTTGGCGTGCTTGATGATCGCGACGCAGGGCTCTTCGTGGTCGTAGGCGGCGCGGCGCGCGGCCTCGGTGTCCACGTAGTTGTTGAAGGACATCTCCTTGCCGTGCAGCTGCTCCGCGTTCGCGAGCCCGCCCGGCTGCCCGTCCGTGTAGAGGGCGGCGGCCTGGTGCGGGTTCTCGCCGTAGCGCAGGGTCGACTTGCGCTCCCAGGCGCCGGCCAGGAACTCGGGCAGCGCCGCGGCGTCGTCCTCGGCGGCTTCCGGGGCGTACGCGTTCGTGAACCAGGAGGCCACGGCCACGTCGTAGGCGGCGGTGTGCTGGAAGGCCTCGGCCGCGAGCCGCTTGCGGGCGGTGAGGTCGAAGCCGCCGCCCTGGGCCGCCGCGATGACGTCGGCGTAGCGGGCCGGGCTGGTGACGACCGCGACGGAGGGGTGGTTCTTGGCGGCGGCGCGGACCATCGACGGGCCGCCGATGTCGATCTGCTCCACACACTCGTCCGGGGTGGCACCCGACTGGACGGTCGCCAGGAAGGGGTAGAGGTTGACGATCACCAGGTCGAAGGGCTCGACGCCCAGCTCGGCGAGCTGGTTGCGGTGGTCCTCCAGGCGCAGGTCGGCGAGGATGCCGGCGTGCACGCGCGGGTGCAGGGTCTTGACCCGGCCGTCCAGGCACTCGGGGAAGCCGGTCAGCTCCTCCACCTTGGTGACGGGCACCCCGGTGGCGGCGATCCTCGACGCGGTGGAACCGGTGGAGACGAGCGCGACGCCCGCCTCGTGCAGCCCGCGGGCCAGCTCTTCCAGTCCCGTCTTGTCGTAGACGCTGATGAGCGCACGCCGGATCGGCCGCTGGTTCGTGGTCGGGTCGTTGCTCGCTGCGGTGTCTGCGGCGGTCACTGGATTGTTACCTTTCGTCCCTCAATGCGGTAGCCGTGCCGGGCCAGGCGCCCCACGACATCGACGAGCAACTGGCGCTCGACTTCCTTGATGCGCTCATGGAGAGCGGCTTCGTCGTCCTCGTCCCGGACCTCGACCACACCCTGGGCGATGATCGGACCGGTGTCCACGCCACTGTCCACGAAGTGGACCGTGCAGCCGGTGACCTTCGCGCCGTACGCGAGGGCGTCCCTGACGCCGTGCGCGCCCGGGAAGGCGGGGAGGAGGGCGGGGTGGGTGTTGATGAACCGGCCGCCGAAGCGGTCGATGAACACCTTGCCCACGATCTTCATGAACCCGGCGGACACCACCAGGTCCGGCGCGAACGCGTCGGTCGCCTCGGTGAGGGCGACGTCCCACTCCGCACGGGTCCCGTAGTCCTTGACCGGGCGGACGAAGGTCGGAATCCCGGCCTTCTGCGCCCGCTCCAGGCCTGCGATGTTCTCGCGGTCGGCCCCCACGGCGACGACTTCGGCACCGAAGCCCTCGGATCCGCCGGGGTGGGCGTCGATGGCATCGAGCAGGGCCTGGAGGTTGGTGCCGGAACCGGAGACCAGCACGACCAGGCGGGAGGCGGCCATGGGAGGCCCTTTCTCGCGGAATTGCGGCGTTCGTCTTTGTATGGTCATACGAAACTTCGGGGTACCGATATATGGGGAACCGTACGAAGCCACCGACCGCCTGCAACGATACCGGTACACCGGACAGCCCCCGAGGGACGGGGGGACGACCGGGCGGTAGCGTCAGGCGTACAGGCCGCGAACAGGCCTCACCTCGCCACGGCGTCCTCGCGATGCCCATGACACAGGGGAAGAAACACACCCGATGCCGGACCGCCGTCAGCCCGACTCCCCCACCGACGACAACCCCTTCGCGGCTCCGCCGGAAGGCCGGCCCGACCAGCCGTGGCAGCCGCGCAGCGGTGGAGACGGCGGGAACGGCGACGGCCCGAAGGACTCGGACGGGCAGCGCGGCCCGGCGCGCTGGGACCCGACGGACCCGATCCAGCGCCGCGCCCGTTACGCGCTGCTGGCCGGCATGTGGGGCTTCTTCTTCGGGATCTTCGAGATCCCGTCGGTCGGGCTGCTGCTCGGGGCGCTCGCCCTCTACTGGGGGATCACCGCACTGCGCGGCAAGCCCGCCCCGGCGACCGCCACCGGTGCCCCCGCCGCAACGGGCGGCCTGGACGCCATGGGCGCCGCCGCCCGCCCCCAGCGCACGGCGGCGGTGATCGGCCTGGTCATGGCCTCACTGGCGATCCTGCTGGCGATGAGCTCGTACGCCGTGCAGATCGCCTACAAGGACTTCTACGTCTGCCGCGACGACGCCCTCACCCAGACGGCGCAGCTGCAGTGCAACACCCTCCTCCCGGACAACCTGGTGGGCAACGTCCTGAAGGTCCGCCAGTAGACCGAAGCCCGGGGGCCCTTGAGGCTCCTGAGGCCCGTGCCGTTGCATCGGCGAAGCCTGTTCGCACCCGCGCCACCGAACGCGGGCCCCGGATGTCGGCCGGCCCCAAGAGGGGCCGGCCAGGGGTTGCTCAGGATTCAGCGAGGCGCCAGGAGGCAGAACTCGTTGCCTTCCGGATCCGCCAGAATCGTCCAGGAGATGGCGGACCGATCGAAGTCGGGGTCGGTGGCGCCCAAGGCGCGCAGCCGGGCCGCCTCTGCGGCCGGATCGTCACCGGCGTAGGGGCGGACGTCGAGGTGGACGCGGTTCCACCCGCTCTTGATGTCGGGAGTGCGGAGGAACTCCAGGTAGGGGCCGACACCCTTGGCGGAGCGCATGGTCGCGTGGTCGTCGGCGACCTCGTGCAGCGTCCAGTCCATCGCCTGGCCCCAGAACCGGGCCATCCCCCGCGGGTCGGCGCAGTCGACCACCACCGCGGCGATCGGCCCGGTGTCCCGGTAGACCGGCCGGGGCTCCAGGACGCAGAACTCGTTGCCTTCCGGGTCGGCCATGACCGTCCAGGGGACGTCGCCCTGCCCCACGTCGGCGAGCGTCGCGCCGAGATCCGTCAAGCGCGCGACCAACTCCGCCTGATGGGCGGTCGAGGTGGTGGCCAGATCGAGGTGCACACGGTTTTTGACCGTTTTGATCTCCGGGCGGGCGATGATGTCGATGCAAACGGCCACGGGGTCGGGGTAGGCAAAGCCCGCGGGTTCGAGGTTGGTCACGCCGGGACCCTCGCTGTCGACTCCCCAGCCGAGTGCCTCCGCCCAGAACCGGCCGAGTGCCGAGTCGTCCTGAGCCTTCATATTGATCTGCACAAGTCGCGTTGCCATGCCGCCGATCCTAAGATCTCCGCCGTCCCGGGCCACCGCGATCGGACATGCGCTCGACCAGGTACTGACTTCGGTCGCCCTTGCCGAAACTTCGGCCCCGCGCTCCCGGCCCCGCATTTCCAGCCCCGCCAGCGTTTGAGGCGCCCCGCGCTCCCGGCCCCGCATTTCCAGCCCCGCCGGCGTTTGAGGCGCGGGGTCCGGGGCGGAGCCCCGGGAACGCCGCCGCGCCTCACTCGGACGGCCTACTCCGGTGGCGGTTTCCGCCGGGCCAGCACCCGCGCCCCCACCACAGGCGGAGCCAACGGCGCTGACACCGGCCCGGCCGGCTTCGCGGGGAGCAGGCCGGGATCCAGATCCAGCCCCGACACCACGGTCACCGCCCGCCGCACCCGCCCCGCCACCGGCGCAGGCGCAGGCGCAGGCGCAGGCACATTCACAGGCACCGCCACCGGCACCACCGCGGGCTCCGCCGCAGGCGCGACGGCAGGCGCAACGGCAGACGCAACGGCAGGCGCCACCGCGATGTCCGGGATCAGCGTCCCCGCCGCCTTCCGCATCGCCGCCCACCGGACCTCCCGCACCCCGCTGTCGTGCCAGCCGTCGTCCACCGGATCCTCGCCGTCCGGGGCCGCCGGCCCCATCGCCGGGCGGGTCCGCCACGCGTGCACCGCCACCGCAACCGGCACGGCCAGCGCCCCCGTCCAGACGAAGGCCGCCGCGCCGGTGGCCCACCACACCGGCCCGAACGCGGCCAGCCGCCCCGATCCCATCGGCCCCGCCGCGGCCGCGGCGAGTCCGGCCGTCACCAGCCCGCACACGACCGCGCCCAGGGCCGCGGTGAGTGCGGTCTCCCCGTACGAGACCTCGCGTGCCCGGCGTACCGCGAACCAGCCCACGGCGAGCCCCGCGACCACCGGCACCACGGCGACCGCCCAGGTCAGCGGAGTCCCGGGCCCC
This sequence comes from Streptomyces sp. NBC_00029, assembly GCF_045160505.1. Classification (NCBI taxonomy): domain Bacteria; kingdom Bacillati; phylum Actinomycetota; class Actinomycetes; order Kitasatosporales; family Streptomycetaceae; genus Streptomyces; species Streptomyces sp. NBC_00029. The sequence continues at coordinate 5,506,021 of NZ_CP108292.1, read as the reverse complement.
TCGGACGGGAGCGCGGCCAGCAACGGGAAACGGGGCAGCCCGGGCGCGCCAGGGAAGCCGAGCGGGGTGGCCGTCGTGTCGGAGCCGAGGGCGAAGCCGGGCCCGAGCGCATAGGCCGCGCCCCAGATCATGGCGTTCGGGATCAGCGTGAGGGCGAGCAGCAGGACGGCGAAGCGGCCTGACCACACGCCGGTCAACGACAGGAACGAGGCCTGGACCTCGGCGCCGTGCCACGCGAGCGAGGCGCCCACGACCAGCGCACCACCGCCCAGGAGCACCAGGGCCCCGCCCGCGCCCGCCCGGAGCGCCAGCGCGTAGCGGGGGCGCACAATGGCCCTCCGTACGCCCCCTGGCACCCAGGACGGCAGCGGACCGAGCGGACGCCCCCGGGCCGCCCACACCCCGCCGGCGGCCGCGAGTACGGCGACCAGCGGGACGTGCCAGGCCGCGCTGATGGGGTCGGCCGACATGGGGCCGCCCGCGGCGTACGCCGTGGCGAGGGCGCCGACGGCGAGGTATCCGCAGAGAACGGCCGAGAACACCGCTCCGGCGGGCAGCACCTCCTCGTCCTCCTCCTCGGCGGCGCTCCCGAGCCGGGCGGCCCGACGGATGAGCAGTACGGGCAGGGCGACGAGGAGCAGGGGCGTCACCCCGACGGGCGCGGGCACGCCGGACAGGGTGTCGTACCGGACCAGCTCGGTCCCGTGGGCGAGCAGCCACAGCCCGGCGGCCAGGTGCAGGGCCCCGCCGGGGCCGCTGTCGGGGTAGGGGGAGCTGATCCACAGCACGATGACGAGCACGGCGAGGAAGCCGAGCCCGAGTCCGGCCGCCACGGCGCCGCCCACGACGCATGCGGCGGCGGCCGGCGAACGGCGCCGCACGCCGGCTCGCGGGGCCGCTGACAACGGGGTCCCGCGTTCGGTCACTTGGGTCACCCCGCCATGGTGCCAACGACACGCGCTATGGGCGGGTAACAGGCGAATGCCCGTGGTGTCGCCCAATATACGTTTATGTACTTTTTCGCCCAGGGCTATCGGTTCGCGGGGAGTGTGGCATGACACGAAGCGTCGAGACGACCTCCTCAGAGGACTCGGAGCTGAGCCTGCCCGCGCCGAAGGAGCGCCGCAGACTGCGCGAGGCGGCGGAACTGACTCACGACGAGGTCGCCGCGGCCGTGGGCGTCACCGCGGCGACGATCCGCTCCTGGGAATCGGGCCGTACGGCCCCCCGCGGGCGCAAGCGCGAGACGTACACGCGCTTCCTGGCCGACCTCGCGGCCCGGCCGGAGCCCGCCGAGTCCAGCGGGCCCGGCGAGGCGGAAGCGGGGGCGGGCGCGGGCGCGGGGGCGGAAGCGAGGGTGGGCGCGGCGAAGGCACCCCCGGCGGACCCACCCGCGGACCCGCCCGCGGACCCGCCGGCGGAGCCCCCCGGACCTCCCGGAACCGCCGAGCACCCCGCACCCGTGCCCGTACCCGCACCCGTACCGGTCGCGCTCGCCGTCGCCGACGCCGTCGAGGGACCGGCCGACGCCTTCGACGCCCTCTACGCCCACGCCGCCCGCGACCTCGCCCGGCAGGCCTACCTGCTCACCGGCCGCCGGGCGCTCGCCCTGGAGGTCGTCGAGAAGGCCTTCACCCAGGCCTGGGGACGCTGGCCCGAGGTCACCGCCGACCCGGATCCGGTCGGCTGGGTGCGCACGATCGTGTACGAGTACGCACTCTCCCCCTGGCACCGGTTCCGGCGCGCCCACCGCCACCCCGACCAGCCCCCCGCCGAGCCCGCCGACCGGATCCTGCTCGACGCCCTGCTCTCGCTGCCCGCCGTGCACCGCCGTACCGTCCTGCTCTACGACGGCGTCGGCCTCGACCTCCCCGACACCGCCGCCGAGACCGAGGCCACCACCCCCACCGCCGGCAACCGGCTCGTGCGCGCGCACGCCGACCTCGCCGACCGGATCCCCGAACTGGCCGACGTACCGCCGGAGAAGCAGTCCGCGCTGCTGCGCGACCTGCTCACCGCCCTGCAACCGGCGGTCGAGCTCGACCCGCGCCCGGCGGCGGCCGTCCGCGGCGGCGGCGAGCGGCGCACCCGGATGTGGACCCGGGCCACCCTCAGCCTCACGGCGATGATCGCCGTCTCGACCACCTACACGCTCATGACCGCGCCCACCCAGTACGAGCCCCCACTGGCACCCGGTGAGAGCGTCTCCGGCGTGCCCCCGCTCAGCGGCCCCCAGCAGCCCACCGAGCGGAGCAGACAGCTCCGCGACAAGCTGCTCGCCGACCCGGAGGCCGGACCGGCGCGGATCGCCCCGCGGATCGAATGAGAAACGGGCGTGGCCCGCACCCCCGAGGGGTGCGGGCCACGCCCGTGCACATGTGCGTCCGTACGTGGATCCGTACGGCGACCGCTTACTTGGCGGCGAGGATCTCGCGCGCCAGCTTGGCGGTCTCGGTCGGCGTCTTGCCGACCTTCACACCGGCGGCCTCGAGGGCCTCCTTCTTGGCCTGCGCGGTGCCGGAGGAGCCGGAGACGATGGCGCCGGCGTGGCCCATGGTCTTGCCCTCGGGGGCGGTGAAGCCCGCGACGTAGCCGACGACCGGCTTGGTGACGTTCTTCGCGATGAAGTCCGCCGCACGCTCCTCGGCGTCGCCGCCGATCTCACCGATCATGACGATCAGCTCGGTGTCCGGGTCGGCCTCGAAGGCCTCCAGGGCGTCGATGTGCGTGGTGCCGATGACCGGGTCGCCACCGATGCCGACGGCGGAGGTGAAGCCGATGTCACGGAGCTCGTACATCATCTGGTAGGTCAGCGTGCCCGACTTGGACACGAGACCGATCTTGCCGGGCTTGGTGATGTCGCCCGGGATGATGCCGGCGTTGGACTGGCCGGGGGTGATCAGACCCGGGCAGTTCGGGCCGATGATCCGGGTCTTGTTGCCCTTGGCGGTCGCGTACGCCCAGAAGGCGGCGGAGTCGTGCACCGCGATGCCCTCGGTGATGACGACGGCGAGCGGGATCTCGGCGTCGATCGCCTCGACCACGGCGGCCTTGGCGAAGGCCGGCGGGACGAAGAGGACGGAGACGTTGGCGCCCGTCTTCTCCATCGCCTCGGCGACGGAGCCGAAGACCGGGACCTCGGTGCCGTCGAAGTCGACGGTCGTGCCGGCCTTGCGCGGGTTCACGCCGCCGACGATGTTGGTGCCGTCAGCCAGCATCAGCTTGGTGTGCTTCATGCCCGTGGCACCGGTCATGCCCTGGACGATGACCTTGCTGTCCTTGTTGAGGAAGATAGCCATGTGAGTCTTTGACCTCTGCCCTTACTTCGCAGCCGCGAGCTCGGCGGCCTTGTCGGCCGCGCCGTCCATGGTGTCCACGCGCTGGACCAGCGGGTGGTTGGCGTCCGAGAGGATCTTGCGACCCAGCTCGGCGTTGTTGCCGTCGAGACGGACGACCAGCGGCTTGGTGACCGCCTCGCCCTTGTCCGCGAGCAGCTGCAGCGCCTGGACGATGCCGTTGGCGACCTCGTCGCACGCGGTGATGCCGCCGAAGACGTTGACGAAGACGGACTTGACGTCCGGGTCGCCGAGGATGATCTCGAGACCGTTGGCCATGACGGCGGCGGAGGCGCCACCGCCGATGTCCAGGAAGTTGGCGGGCTTGACGCCACCGTGGTTCTCGCCGGCGTAGGCGACGACGTCGAGGGTGCTCATGACGAGACCCGCGCCGTTGCCGATGATGCCGACCTCACCGTCGAGCTTGACGTAGTTGAGGTTCTTCGCCTTGGCGGCGGCCTCGAGCGGGTTCGCGGCCGCGTGGTCCACGAACTCCTCGTGACCCGGCTGGCGGAACTCGGCGTTCTCGTCGAGCGAGACCTTGCCGTCGAGCGCGATGACGTCGCCGTTGGCGACCTTCGCGAGCGGGTTGACCTCGACGAGGAGCGCGTCCTCGGCGATGAAGGTCGCCCACAGGGTGACGAGGACCTCGGCGACCTTCTCGGCGACCTCGGCCGGGAACTGCGCCAGGGCGACGATCTCGCGGGCCTTCTCGATGGTCACGCCCTCGTTGGCGTTCACCGGGACCTTCGCGAGCTTCTCCGGGGTCTCCTCGGCGACCTGCTCGATGTCCATGCCGCCCGCGACGGACGCCATGGCGAGGAAGGTGCGGTTGGTCCGGTCGAGGAGGTACGAGACGTAGTACTCCTCGAGGATCTCGGGGGCCGTCTCGGCGATCATCACCTTGTGGACCGTGTGGCCCTTGATGTCCATGCCGAGGATGTCCGTCGCCCGGGCGACGGCCTCGTCCGGGGTGGCGGCCAGCTTCACGCCGCCGGCCTTGCCGCGGCCGCCGACCTTCACCTGCGCCTTGACGACCGACTTGCCGCCCAGCCGCTCGGTGGCCTCGCGAGCCGCCTCAGGCGTGTCGATGACTTCACCGGCCAGCACCGGTACACCGTGCTTGGCGAAGAGGTCCCTCGCCTGGTACTCGAACAGGTCCACGCGCGTCCGTCCCTTGTCTTTTTAAAGATTCGCAGTGATTCGCGGTTGTCTGCTATCTGCGTGGGCGTGCCGCGGAGGGCAACGTGACGGCGCTGTCACAAGGAAGGCGCACACGGTGACCGTGGACGCGGCATGTCCGTCCCGCAGGTTATCCCCGAGGGCCGTTGGTCCCTAAATCGCAGATCACACCTGAGCGGTGATACCTGTCACAGATCGCCTCACGGTTGAACTGGAAGTTCGTGTGATTCACCCATTCACGGGCCGGGACGGGACGGGGCCGTCAAGGGGTCGGCAGAGGGCGCTTCTCCAGGGCCGCGGCCATCACCTCCGGGAAGAGGTCGGGAGTACAGGCGAAGGCCGGAGCCCCGAGCGCCGCAAGGGCTGCGGCGTGCTCGCGGTCGTAGGCCGGGGCGCCCTCGTCGGACAGCGCCAGCAGGGTCACGAACTCGACGCCCGCCCCCTTCATCGCGGCGACCCTCTTCAGCATCTCGTTGCGTATGCCGCCCTCGTAGAGGTCGCTGATCAGGACGACGACGGTGTCCGCGGGCCGGGTGATCTTCGACTGGCAGTAGGCGAGGGCGCGGTTGATGTCGGTGCCACCGCCCAATTGGGTGCCGAAGAGGACGTCGACCGGGTCGTCGAGCTGGTCGGTCAGGTCGACGACCGCCGTGTCGAAGACGACCAGACGGGTGGCGATCGAGCGCATGGAGGCGAGGACCGCGCCGAATACGGAGGCGTAGACGACGGAGGCCGCCATCGAGCCCGACTGGTCGATGCAGAGGATCACCTCCTTCTTCACGGATTGCGCCGCCCGGCCGTAACCGATCAGCCGCTCGGGTACGACGGTGCGGTACTCGGGCAGGTAGTTCTTGAGGTTGGCCCGGATGGTGCGGTTCCAGTCGATGTCGTGGTGACGGGGACGACTGATCCGCGCGGAGCGGTCGAGGGCGCCGGTGAGGGTGGCCCGGGTACGGGTCGCCAGCCGCTTCTCCAGCTGTTCGACCACCTTGCGGACCACGGCCCGCGCCGTCTCCCTCGTCGTCTCGGGCATCGCCTTGTTCAGGGAGAGCAGGGTGCCGACCAGGTGCACGTCGGGCTCGACGGCCTCCAGCATCTCCGGCTCCAGCAACAGGGTGGACAGGCCGAGCCGCTCGATGGCGTCGCGCTGCATGACCTGGACCACGGAGCTCGGGAAGTACGTACGGATGTCCCCGAGCCAGCGGGCCACATTCGGCGCGGAGCCGCCGAGCCCGGCCGACCGCGCCCCCGAGGTCCGGCGCGAGCCCGCCTCACCGCCCCCGCCGTACAGCGCGCCGAGCGCGGCGTCCATCGCCGCGTCCCGCCCGGTCAGCGCGCAGCCGGTCCCGTCGGCCTCTCCCCCGCCGAGCACCATCCGCCACCGCCGCAACCGCTCGCCTCCGGCGGGATCGGCGGTGTACCGCTCCCCCGAACTCACGTCCGTACCGTTCATGTTCCTGTCCCCCTGCACTTTGTCGTGTCGACACATCCATCCGCACGGCCGAAATCAGCCCCGCCGACGTGTGAGGCGCGGGGGTCCGGGGGCAGCGCCCCCGCAACGGCTCCGCACCTCACCCGGCGAGCAGCATCCGCACCAGCCCCACCACCGCGTCCGCCCGGACCGGGTCCAGCTCCGGAGCGAAGCCCTCGGGTGCCGCGGCCCCCGGGGTCGCGGCAGCGAAGCCGCCCGGGCCACGTCGCACCAGCTCTCCCAGGGTCCGCTTCACGCCCGGCTCGTACGCCCCGAACGTCCTCCGCAGCAGCGGGAGTACGTCGGTGAACGCCCGCTCCGGCACCCCCACCAGCCAGGTGTCGATGAGCCCCAGCAGCCGGTCGTCGTGGACCAGCAGCGTCCCCCCGCCCGAACTCCCGCCCGCGAAGCCCTCGATCCAGCCGGCCGCGTCCGCCGGGGAGGCCGCCGGGGACAGGGCGAGCCCCATCAGCCGGGCCGTCTCCTCGGGCGGCAGCCGCCCGTCGTCGAGGAGCAGCCGGGCCGCCCGGCCGCGGATCAGGCCCGGCACGGTGTCCCGGCCGGCCAGCGTTGCGAGCACCGCGGACCAGCGCTCCCGCAGCCCTTCGTCGGCATCCGCGAGCAGGCCGACCGCCCCGTGCACCCCGTCCACATGACCGCGCATCTCCGCGGCCGCGTCGGCGTCCAGTCCGGCCGTGCAGGCCGAGGGCAGGGCCACGCATATCCGCTCGGCGAGCCCGGCCGCCACGACCGCGAGGGCCGTCGCGTCGGTGCCGCGCACGTCCCCGTACCGCAGGGAGCGGGCGAGCGCCGGCAGGGCCTTGGCAAGCCGCGCCACGTCGGTGTCGAGCGCGGCCCGGTCCGCGAGGGCCCGCAGTACGGCGGGCAGTGCCTGCGTGAGCCCGGCCAGCAGGCACTGTTCGGCCAGGGCCGTCACCTCGCCGAGCTCACCGGCCCCGGCGGCGTCGGCCTCGGCCTTGGCGGTGGCCGCCGCCAGTACGGTCGTTCCCCATATCCCGGCCTCGGCGATCCGCACCGACAGCTCCGGTTCCCACCGCAGCCGCCAGGTCTCCCGGAAGGTTCCGGTGCCGGCCCGGGAGGCCACCGGGGTGCCCCAGCCGATGCCGAGGAGGCGGAGCCGGTGCAGCAGCAGGGACTTCGCCGTGTCGGTGTCCTTGCGCAGGTCGAGTTCCAGCTCGCGGTCCTGCGCCTCGGCCTTGAGCCGCAGCGTGCGCTGCTGCCGGGTCAGGTCCCGCTGCAGGGGTACGACGGGGGCCCCGTCCGGGACCTCGCCGAGCACGTCGCCGACGACGAGCCGGTCCTCGATCAGTGCGAGCGGTATGTCGGAGCCGTCGCACATCACCGCCCGGACCGCTTCCAGGGTCTCCGTCAGGCCGGGCAGCGGCCTGCCGCGCATCGCGGCCAGGGTCTCGGCCAGCCGGACCGCCTCGATGACGTGCGCCGAGGAGACCTGCCGGTCCTCCTCGCGCAGCAGTCCGGCGACCTTGGTCAGCCACCGCTCCACGGGCCGGTCCGGCGCAGTGAAGAGGTGGGCGTACCAGCCGGGCGAGGTGATGCCCGCGCCGTACCCGCCGGCCCGGGCGAGCCTGCGGTGCGTCCAGGGCACCCAGGTGGTCTCCACCTTGACCTTGGGCAGGCCGGTCAGCAGCGCCTTGTCGGCGGCCACGGTGGTCCTGGCGCGCAGCGCCGGGACGTGCCAGGCCCCGCAGACCACGGCGTAGGCCTCGCCGAACTCCCGGCGGGCGGCCCGCATCCGCTGCCGCATGTATGCCTCGCGGACCAGGTCGCGGTGGTGGCCGCCGTCGCCGTACGCCTCGCGCAGGGCTCCCATGGCCTCCCCGAGCGCCTCGAAGGCGCCGAGCACGTCCTCCCCTCCGCCCCCGGTGCCGCGGTGCTCGACCACGTCCTCCCACCAGCGCTCGGGATCGTCGTACCCGGCGGTCTCGGCCAGCACGGCCAGGGGGTCCAGGCGGACGGCGTCCGGCTCCTCGCCCTCCGGCCGGTCCGCTCCGTCGGCGAGCGAGTGCGCCGCCGGGAGGTCAATGAACCGGACCGGGACGTCGTGCTCCTGGGCCCAGCGGATGGCCGCCCACTCGGGCGAGAACCCGGCCAGCGGCCAGAAGGCGGCCCGCCCGGGGTCGTCCGCCGCGTGCGCGAGGAGCGCGACGGGCGGCCGCATCCCCCGGTCCGCGGCGAGCGGAAGCAGTGCGTCCCCCTCGGGCGGGCCCTCGATCAGCACCGCCTCGGGCCGGGCCTCCTCCAGGGCCGCCCGGACGGCACGGGCCGAGCCTGGCCCGTGGTGCCGTACGCCCAGGAGCAGCGGTCCCCGGGCGCGTGCGGCGGCCGGGCTCATACGGTCACCTCCCGGCAGGCCCGGTAGAAGTCCTTCCAGCCGTCGCGCTCGCGGACGACGGTCTCCAGGTACTCCTGCCAGACCACCTTGTCGGCGGCCGGGTCGCGGACCACGGCGCCGAGGATCCCGGCGGCCACGTCGGAGGAGCGCAGCACGCCGTCCCCGAAGTGGGCGGCCAGGGCCAGGCCGCCGGTGACGACGGAGATGGCCTCGGCGGTGGAGAGCGTGCCGCTGGGGGACTTCACCTTCGTACGGCCGTCGCCGGTGACGCCGTCGCGCAGCTCGCGGAAGACGGTGACGACCCGGCGGATCTCCTCCAGGCCTTCGGGCGCGGCCGGCAGGTCGAGGGCGCGGCCCATCTGGTCGACGCGGCGGGCGACGATGTCGACCTCGGCGTCGGCGGTGGCGGGCAGTGGCAGCACCACGGTGTTGAAGCGGCGGCGCAGCGCGCTGGAGAGCTCGTTGACCCCGCGGTCGCGGTCGTTGGCGGTGGCGATGAGGTTGAAGCCGCGCACGGCCTGCACCTCTTCACCGAGCTCCGGTATCGGGAGGGTCTTCTCGGACAGGACGGTGATGAGGGTGTCCTGGACGTCGGCGGGGATGCGGGTGAGCTCCTCGACGCGGGCGGTCATGCCGTCGGCCATGGCGCGCATGACGGGGCTGGGGACGAGCGCCTCGCGGCTGGGGCCGTGGGCGAGCAGCCGGGCGTAGTTCCAGCCGTACCGGATGGCTTCCTCGGGGGTGCCCGCGGTGCCCTGGACGAGGAGGGTGGAGTCTCCGCTGACGGCGGCGGCGAGGTGTTCGGACACCCAGGTCTTGGCGGTGCCGGGGACACCGAGCAGGAGCAGGGCGCGGTCGGTCGCCAGGGTGGTGACGGCGACCTCGACGATGCGGCGCGGCCCGACGTACTTGGGTGTGATCACCGTGCCGTCGTCGAGCGTGCCGCCGAGCAGGTACGTGGCGACGGCCCAGGGCGAGAGCTTCCAGCGGGTCGGGCGGGGCCGGTCGTCGGCGGCCGCCAGGGCTTTCAGTTCGTCCGCGAAGGCGTCCTCGGCGTGCGGTCGCAGTGCCTCTGCCGGCTGTTCGTTCCCGTGCATGGTCATGGTCCCCCTCCAAAGCTCGGCAGCCGCTTCCGACTGCTGTATCCAAGGTGCACCACGCCACTGACAACGGACCCTGCTCATAGCGTTGTTGCAGGTCAGAGCGATTGTCAGTGGCGGTCTCTACGGTGGTTCACATGACTGATCAGGGGGACCGCTGGACAGCGGAACAGGTACTGGATCTGGCTCCTGACGATGCCTCGCGCAAGGCCGGGGGCAGACTCGGCGGGGCAGGGCCGTGGTTGCAGATCGGAGGTTCCGCTTCCGGTTCGGTATGGGGGTTGTGCAAGGGCAGCGGGAGCAATCCGTACCGCACGGTCGTGGACCTGACAGGCCCGGCCTACAAGTGCTCCTGTCCGAGCCGGAAGTTCCCCTGCAAGCACGCGCTGGGGCTGTTGCTGCTCTGGTCGGCGGAGGGGGTCGGCGAGCCGGGAGAGGCGCCGGAGTGGGCCGCGCAATGGCTGGCGGACCGGGCGGCCAAGGCAGCGCGGCCCGCCGCCGGGAGGGGCGCACCGGTCGACGAGGAGGCGGCCCGCAAGCGTGCCGAGCGGCGGGCGGCGCGGATCGGCGCGGGCGTCACCGAACTGGAACAGCGGCTGGCCGATCTGCTCCGCGGCGGCCTCGCGGGCCAGGAGCAGGCGGGATACGCGGGATGGGAGGAGACGGCGGCCCGCATGGTCGATGCGCAGGCGCCCGGACTGGCCGCCCGGGTAAGGGAGTTGGGGACGATACCCAGTTGCGGCCCCGGCTGGCCCGCCCGGATGCTGGAGGAGGCGGCGCTGCTGCACCTGCTCGACCGGGGGTGGCTGGGGGTGGCCGGGCTGCCGGAAGAGCTGGCGGCGACGGTGCGCAGCCGCGTGGGACTGCCGGCCTCCGGGGAGGGGGAGGCCGTACGGGACCGCTGGCTGGTGCTCGCCCAGTACGACACGGTGTCGCCGGACGGCCGGCTCACCACCCGCCGGATATGGCTGCGCGGGCTGGCGGGCGGGCGGCCCGCGCTGGTCCTGGACTTCGGTCCGCCGGGGCGGCCGCCGGGGCTGGCCATGCCGGTGGGGCTGGCGCTGGAGGCGGAGATGCGCTTCCGGCCCGGGTCGGCGGGGCTGCGGGCGGACCTCGGTGAGAGGTTCGCGGCGGCCGTGCCGTGCGCGGAGGTGCCGGCCGGGGTGAGCACAGAGGCGGCGCTCGAGGCGTACGGGACGGCACTGCGGGAGGACCCGTGGCTGGAGTCCTGGCCTGTGGTGCTCGGGCCGGTGGTGCCGATACCGGGAGAGCTCGGCTGGCAACTGGCGGACGCGGAGGGCGACTCCGCCCTGCCGGTGCCCCTCACCGGGGGCGGCAGCCGCTCCCGCGGGGGGCTGTGGCAGCTGGCCGCGTTGTCGGGCGGGGCTCCGGTGACGGTGTTCGGCGAGTGCGGCCACCGCGGCTTCACCCCGCTGACGGCCTGGCATCCGGACTCGGCCGAGCCGGTCGCCCTGGGCTGAGCGGGCGCGGAAGCGAAGCCTGAAGAACAACATCGCAGGGGGCCTGGGGGGTCCTGTGCCGTCCCGCCGGGGCGGCGAGGAGACGTGCGGCGCCGGGGGGCGCCGTACACGCAACGACGAGAAGCCGGGGGGCTTGCCATGAACGACAACCACGCCAGCTGAATCAGGCGGACGAGAAGACCGCAGGCTCCGGTCCCGTGGAGGGGACGGGACCGGAGCACAGGACGCGACGAAGACGACCGGCGAGCGACGAGGGAGGGGCCCGATGAACAAGGCCGACGAGGGGTACGGGGAGTGGGAGGAGCTGGTCGCCGCCGCGCTGCTGGGCACCGACCGGCGCCGGGGCGGGGGCCCGGCGGGCTCCGCGGAGGCGCTCCTGGACGCGGCGGCCGTGCACGCCGTACGACGCCGGGCAGGGCTGCGGCCGGCCGGGGCGGGCACGCGCCCGGAGCCCGCACCTCGGGATCCGCGGCCGGCGCCGCCGAAGGCCGCGGGCCACCGGCTCGCGCAGTTGCTGGCCGGCCGCAGCGGCGCGGTCAACGGCGGCGGCCGGCGCGGAACCGCCCCGGATCTGACGGAGCTGCTGCCGCAGTGGCTGGCCGCGGCCGCGCGGTACGGCTACCGCTCGCCGAGCGCGCTCGTACCGGCACTGCTGGACGCTGCCCGGGCCCGTACGGACCTGCGGCCGCAGGCACTGGCCCTGGCCGGGACGCGGGGGCTGTGGCTGGCGCGGATGAATCCCGACTGGCGGTTCGCCCTGCGCGGCGGGGCGGGCGGCGCCGGGGAGCTGCCGGACGTGACGGACCGGGCGGGGGTGGAACGACTGTGGCAGGAGGGGCTGTTCGCGGAGCGGGTCGCCCTGCTCGGGGCCGTACGGGCGCACGAGGCGGCGGCCGCGCCGCGACTGCTGATGACGACCTGGGCCACCGAACGGGCCGAGGACCGGCTGATGTTCCTCGATTCGCTGAGGGCCGGCCTGTCGGACGGGGACGAGCCCTTCCTGGAGGCGGCGCTGGGCGACCGCAGCCGCAATGTCCGCGCCACGGCCGCCGAGCTGCTGTCGGCACTGCCGAGCTCGGCGCTGGCGGGGAGGATGGCGGAGCGTGCGCTGGCCTGCGTAGGACCGGAGGGGGTGACCCCGCCGGCCGAGTGCGACGGAGGGATGCTCCGCGACGGGGTGGTCAAGCGGCCGCCGGCCGGACGCGGGGAACGGGCCTGGTGGCTCGGCCAGTTGGTGGAGGCGGCCCCGCTGTCGTGCTGGCGGGAGCGGTTCGGGGGGCTCGGCCCGGCGGAGATAGTGGCGCTGCCCGTGGCCGCGGGCGACGGCTGGACGGAGGAGCTGCACGCGGCATGGTGCCGGGCCGCGGTGCGCCAGCGCGACGCTCCGTGGTCGCGGGCCCTGCTCGGCCCGGCGTCCGCACCGCCCGCGGCGGGTCCCGGCACGGCCTCGCTCGCGGAGCGGGCCAAACTGCTGGAGACCCTGCCGGACGCGGAACGGGCGCAATGGGTCGCGGAGTTCATAGCGGCCCACGGGCTGTCGGAGGCGTTCCAGCTGCTCGGGGTGTGCGTGGTGCCGTGGGCGGGCGCACTGGGCCGGGCGGTCGTGGACGCGCTGGACACCGCCCGGGACGCGGGCAGCTACCCGTGGAGCTTCAGCGGGGTGATGGGTCTGGCGGAGCGCTGCCTCGACCCCGCGGAAGCGGGCCGGCTGGAGGCCCTGACCACGGCCGCGGAGGACCTGCCGGACGCGGTTCCCGGCGCGGCCGCGTACTGGGCGGAGGCCTTCCAGCGACTGGTGGCCACCCTCCGGCTCCGCGCGGCGATGCTCGCGGAGCTGACCCCGGCCTAGGTCGTCTCTTTTGGATCTTGTCGGTCGGGCCCGCGTCGTCCGGTGCCGTGCATCGCAAGGCGGAGGAGCGCCGTTGTACTGGACGTACTGCGGTGCTCCGACAACGCGGCGAGGTGCGGTGCCGGGCGACGCGGGCCCGGCAAGATCCGAAAGAGACGACCTAGGTCCTGGGGCAGGGCAGGTGCAGGGCAGTGCCTGCGCCGCAGGAGCCCGGAGCCGGGAGCCCGGAGCCGGGGCTGCCCCGCGAACCGCGCCCGCCGATCGCCGGCGGGGCCGGATCGGCCCGCGGTGCACGGTGCCCCGACCCCGCGGGCCGGGGCGGCTACTGCCGGACGTTGCCGCGTACCCACTCCACGATGGCGGTCGTCGTCGCACCGGGGGTGAAGATCTCGGCCACGCCCTTCTCCTTCAGGGGCGCGATGTCGTCCTCCGGAATGATGCCGCCGCCGAAGACCTTGATGTCCTCCGCGTCGCGCTCCTTGAGGAGTTCCAGCACGCGCGCGAAGAGCGTGTTGTGGGCGCCGGAGAGGATCGAGAGGCCGATCGCGTCGGCGTCCTCCTGAATGGCGGTGTCCACGATCTGCTCGGGGGTCTGGTGGAGGCCGGTGTAGATGACCTCCATACCCGCGTCCCGCAGCGCCCGCGCGATCACCTTGGCCCCGCGGTCGTGGCCGTCGAGACCCGGCTTGGCCACCACCACACGGATCGGACCGGTCACACCCATCGCACTGCCTCCCGAGTGAACGAACGTTAAGTACAGCATCGCGCACGCCGCCGTTTCGCGGTCAATCACGAGGGGGAAATCACACGTGGGACGGCATTGCGCCACCGTGCCGACAGCCGCACGGCACGGTGGCGCGACGGCCGGAGTCCCCCCAAGGCTCAGGGGAGGCCGTCGATGGGGCTGTCCATACCCATGTCCATACCCTTGTCCGGCGCCGCGCTGCGGGCCGGCGCGCTCGAGGTGATGGTGCTCGGCGGGCACCTTCTGCTGTACCCCACCGGAGTGTGCCAGGAGAAGGTCGCCGCCCGCCCGCCCGCGACACGGCCGCCCGTGCTCCTCCTTCACGGTTTCACCGACAACCGGTCCGTCTTCGTCCTGCTCCGCCGCACCCTCGGGGCGGGGGGCCGGCACGTGGAGGCGTACAACTACTCGCCCTTCACCCTCGACCTGCGCGTCACGGCCCGCCATCTCGCCCGGCGTGTCGAGGAGCTGTGCGAGCGCACCGGACAGGAGCGGGTGGATCTGGTCGGGCACAGCCTGGGCGGGCTGGTCGGCCGGTACTTCGTGCAGCGCCTCGGCGGCGACGCCCGCGTCCGCACCCTCGTCACCCTCGGCACCCCACACTCCGGCACGCGGGTCGCCCCCTTCATGGACGCGCACCCGCTGGTGCGGCAGATGCGACCGGACTCCGAGGTGCTGGCCGAGCTGGCCGAGCCCGCGCCCGGCTGCGCCACCCGGTGCGTGGCGTTCTGGAGCGAGTTCGACGCGCTGATGACCCCGGTCGGGTCCGCACGGATCGAACATCCGGACCTGTGTGTGGAAAATGTGCAGGTCACCGGCATCGGACATCTCGCCCTGCCCACCCACCCCGCCGTCATCGCGGCAGTCCGGCGCGCCCTGGAAGGACCCGGTTTGGCCGCCGTCACAGGGGCGGACGCCGCTTCCGTCGCCTAGCCGTCGAGCGACGAGTAGTCGAACTAATTTCGAACTCAAGGCCAAGGGTGCGTCTTTAGGCGACCGAAAGACGGTCGAATGCCCGGTTCCGGAGATCTGGAGCCCCGGCGAAGATTGTCGTTGCGAGTAACCGCCGGGTACAGTCACGCCACTGCTCTCCTCCGGTGAACCTTGAGTTCCCGGCCACCCAGGCCCCACTGCCGAGGCGAAAGAGAAGTTGGTGAACGACCGCCCCTCGTCGGGCCAGTACCCGGATCCCGGGTATGACGGCCTTTCCACCACCGCTTTCGCTGGTGACTCGACCTACGTTTCCTATGAAACGCAGGGCCAGGGGGTCAATTACGCCGCCTACGGTTCTTACGAAACCGGCGCGTACGACACCACGGCATGGACCTCGCAGGACCCTTATCTGTCCACGATCCCGGCCCAGGCCGCCCCCGAGGACACCACCGGGACCTGGGACGCGAGCGCCTGGAACACGCCGGGCACGGACTACTCCGGTTACGCCGGGTACCAGCAGCAGCCCTCCTTCGGCTACGACACCTCCGGCGAGCAGACCGGGCACTGGGCGATGCCCGGCTACGGCACCACCGGCACCGAGACCGGCGCCTACGACGCCACCGCCTGGAACACCGTCGCCGAGGCCCCGGCCCAGCCCGAGCCCGCCTACGGGTACGAGTACCAGCCCGCCGCGCCCGCGCAGCAGGAGTACACGTACGAAGCGACCTCCGTCGGCTACGCCTACGAGGCGGCCCCGGTCGGCACCTACAGCGAGACGGCCGTCTTCGAGGTGCTCTCCGACGAGACGCCCCGGGCCCAAGAACTGCACGAAGGCCACGGGCTGCACGAGGCCCACGACCCGGCTGAGGCCAACGACCTGCACGAGGCGCACGAGCTGCCCGAGGTCCACGCACTTCAGGAGGTCCACGACCTCCCCACCCAGGCCATGCCGGTGACCGCGGCCGCTCCGCGCACCGCGCGCCGGACCGCCACCAAGGCGAACGGCAAGGCCGGCGCCGGCGCCAGGGCGGGCGGCAACAGCCGTCGCCGCAACCCGGCGAAGCGTTCCGCCATGCTGACCGTGGCCGTGCCCTCCGCCTGCGTGATGGGAGTCGCGGGCGTCGCGGCCGCCTCCGTCGGCGGCCTGACCGGCACCGACCGGCCCGCCGAGGACACCACCACGATGGCCGCGCCCGACCCGGCCTCGGTGAAGCCGGTCGCCGCGAACACCAAGCTCGACACCCAACTGGTCGCGCTCAGCGCCGACGCGGGCGACTTCGCGGACCGCGCGAGCCGCACGCAGGAGCGCATTGACCTGCGCGAGCGCCAGGAAGAGGAAAAGAAGAAGAAGGCGGAGGAGGCCGCGGCCAAGGAGGCCGCCCGCCCCAAGTTCGCCGTCCCCGTCTCGCAGCAGGGCCTCAGCGCCAACTTCGGCCAGTCCGGCGGCATGTGGATGTCGGTGCACACCGGCATCGACTTCCCGGTCTCCTACGGAACCCCGGTCATGGCGGCCACCGACGGCACCGTGCGCACCCAGTACAACAGCGCCTACGGGAACATGGCCATAGTGACCGCGCCCGACGGCACCGAGACCTGGTACTGCCACCTCAGCTCCACCAAGATCCGCGGCGGCAAGGTCAAGGCGGGCGATGTCATCGCCTACTCCGGCAACTCCGGCAACTCCACCGGCCCGCACCTGCACTTCGAGGTCCGGCCCGGCGGCGGGTCTGCGATCGACCCCCTTGCGTGGCTCCGCAGCCACGGCCTCGACCCGCGCTGACCTTCGCGCGACCCGGAGGACCGGAGCCACGAACCACCGGCCACGAACCACCGGCCGCTCACCGCGAACCGCTCACGCCGAGGGCCGCGTGGCCCGAGGGCCACGCGGCCTTCCGCATGGGCCCCGGCTCAGAGCTTCTGCACCGGCGCGTAACGCAGCAGCAGCCGCTTGGGCTTGTCGTCCCCGAAGTCGATGGTGGCCTGCGCGTCCGCGCCCGCTCCCTTGACCTCCATGACGGTGCCGAGCCCGAACTGGTCGTGCGTGACCCGGTCCCCGACCACCAGCGCGATGACCGGCTTGTCGGCGGCCCGCCGCGTCGCGAATCCCGACGGGCCCGACTTCGTACGCGACGAGGACAGGAACGCCTCCGGCGAGGTGCCGAACGTCGCCCTCCCCGAACCGGACGAGGACGATCCGTACCCCGAGCTCCGCATCGGCCCCGCCGGCTTCTGCGTGGCGCCCGTCCGCTTCCACTGGAGGTACTCGGCCGGGATCTCCTCCAGGAAGCGCGAGGGCGGGTTGTACGAGGGCGTACCCCACGCGCTGCGCATGCTGGAGCGCGTCAGGTAGAGCCGCTCGCGCGCCCGTGTGATGCCGACGTACGCGAGGCGGCGCTCCTCCTCCAGCTCCTTGGTCTGGCCCAGCGCCCGCATGTGCGGGAAGACCCCGTCCTCCATGCCGGTCAGGAAGACCACCGGGAATTCCAGGCCCTTGGCGGTGTGCAGGGTCATCAGCGTGATGACGCCCGTGCCCTCGGTGTCCTCGTCCGGGATCTGGTCGGAGTCGGCGACGAGCGCGACCTGTTCCAGGAACTCGGCCAGGGTGCCGGACCCGGGGGCCGGGGCCCCGGTCTCGGCGGCCTCGGCCGCCGCGGCCTCGCGCGCCTGCTCGAACTCCAGCGCCACCGCCGCGAGCTCCTGCAGGTTCTCGATGCGGGTCTCGTCCTGCGGGTCGGTCGACGCCTGGAGCTCGGCGAGGTAGCCCGTACGCTCCAGGACCGCCTCCAGCACCACCGCCGGGCCGGCGCCCGAGTCGACGATGGTGCGCAGTTCCTCCATCAGCACGTTGAACCGCTTCACCGCGTTGGTGGAGCGCGCGGCCATGCCGAAGGCCTCGTCCACGCGCCGCAGCGCCTGCGGGAAGGTGATCTTCTCGCGCATCGCGAGGGCGTCGATCATCGCCTCGGCGCGCTCACCGATACCGCGCTTGGGCACGTTCAGGATGCGCCGCAGCGGGACGTTGTCCTCGGGGTTCGCCAGCACGCGCAGGTACGCGAGGACGTCGCGGACCTCCTTGCGCTCGTAGAACCGGACCCCGCCGACGACCTTGTAGGGCAGTCCGACCCTGATGAAGATCTCCTCGAAGACGCGCGACTGCGCGTTGGTCCGGTAGAAGATCGCGACGTCGCCCGCCTTGGCGTCGCCCGCGTCGGTGAGCCGGTCGATCTCGTCGGCGACGAACTGCGCCTCGTCGTGCTCGGTGTCCGCGACGTAGCCGGTGATGACGGCGCCGGTGCCGGCCTGGGTCCACAGGTTCTTGGCGCGGCGGTTCTCGTTGCGCTCGATGACCGCATTGGCCGCGGAGAGGATCGTCTGGGTGGAGCGGTAGTTCTGCTCCAGCAGGATCGTCGTCGCGTCCTTGTAGTCCTCCTCGAACTGGAGGATGTTGCGGATGGTCGCGCCGCGGAAGGCGTAGATCGACTGGTCGGCGTCACCCACCACGCACAGCTCGGCCGGCGGCAGGTCCGGGTAGCCGGTGCCCACCAGCTCGCGCACCAGCGTGTACTGCGCGTGGTTGGTGTCCTGGTACTCGTCGACCAGGACGTGCCGGAAGCGGCGCCGGTAGTGCTCGGCGACGTCCGGGAACGCCTGGAGCAGGTGGACCGTGGTCATGATGATGTCGTCGAAGTCGAGGGCGTTGGCCTCGCGCAGCCGCCCCTGGTACATCGCGTACGCCTGGGCGAGCGTCTTCTCGAAACCGTCGGCGGCCTGGCCGGCGAAGGCGTCCTCGTCTATCAGCTCGTTCTTCAGGTTCGAGATCTTGGCGTTGAAGGCCTTCGGCGGGAACTTCTTCGGGTCCAGGTCCAGGTCGCGGCAGACGAGCGCCATCAGGCGCTTCGAGTCGGCCGCGTCGTAGATCGAGAACGAGGACGTGAAGCCGAGCCGCTTGGACTCGCGGCGCAGGATGCGCACGCACGCGCTGTGGAAGGTGGAGACCCACATGGCGTTCGCGCGCGGGCCGACCAGGCTCTCGACGCGCTCCTTCATCTCGCCGGCGGCCTTGTTGGTGAAGGTGATCGCCAGGATCTGGCCCGGGTGGACGTTCCGCGCGGACAGCAGGTGTCCGATGCGGTGGGTCAGCACCCGGGTCTTGCCGGAGCCGGCGCCGGCCACGATGAGCAGCGGGGAGCCCGCGTGCACGACGGCCGCGCGCTGCTGCTCGTTGAGCCCGTCCAGGAGCGTCGCCGGGTCGATGACGGGCTTGGGGGCGCCGTCCCGGTAGTACGCGTCCCCGGTCATGGGTACGTCGAAGTGCCCGCCGAAGAGGTCGTCCGCGCCCGCTTCCGGGGCGGCGTGGTCCTCGGGCGGCGGCGGGACCTCGTCGGAGGGGGTGAGGTCCGCCAGGAAACTGTCGTCAAAGAGGCTGCTCATCGCATTCCGAGTCTAGGGGGCGGGACCGACAGGCCAGCACGAGTTCGAGCAGACCGGGAAAACGGAGCTCCAGGTCCTCGCGGCGCAGCGCGAGGAAGAGCTTGCGGCCCTGGGGGCGCTGGCAGATGAGCCCGCTCTCGCGCAGCGTCTTGAGGTGGTGCGTGACGCTGGAGCGGGGCAGGTCGGGGACGACCTCGCCGCAGAACGCCTCTTCGCCGGAGGCCAGCTTGCGGACGATCTCCAGCCGGACGGGGTGTCCGAGCGCCGCCAGGACCTCGACCAGCTCGATGCGGTCGGCGGCGGGGTGGGTCGGCTCGGCGGCGGAAGCAGGCATGACCCCACTGTACGCAGTTCTCGTACAGACATTGCCAAACCATTCGAAGATCTCGTACGGTTCAAACCGTTCGAGATTCTCGAACGGTCATCTGCTCCGCACCCGTCCCCAGTGAGGACCCCCATGCCCGCCACCGCCCCGCTCGACGACGCCGACCTCGACGACGCCTCCCTCTCCGACGCCGCCCTCGCGGCCTCCCTCGACGGCGGCTTCACCAGCCACCACGCCGAGGTCAACGGCACCCGGCTGCACTACGTCGAGGGCGGCTCCGGCGCACCGCTCGTCCTCCTCGGCGGCTGGCCCCAGACCTGGTGGCAATGGAACAAGATGCTGCCCGCCCTGGCCCGCCGGTACCGGGTGATCGCCGTCGACCTGCGCGGCATGGGCGGCTCCGCCAAGCCCGACACCGGCTACGACAAGAAGACGATGGCCGCCGACGTCCACGCCCTCCTCGTCCATCTCGGCCTGGAACGGGCGCACGTCGTCGGCCACGACATCGGCGCGATGATCGCCTACGCCTTCGCCGCCAACCACCCCGAGGCCACCGACCGCATCGCCCTCCTCGACGTCTCGCACCCCGACGGGGCCTGGGCGCAGATGCCCCTGCTGCCCCGCCCCGGGCTCCCCCACCTGTGGTGGTTCGCCTTCAACCAGGTGCAGGGCCTGCCCGAGCAGCTCCTCGCCGGGCGCTACCACTTCCTGCTGGACTGGCTGTTCGGTGCCGCGTCCGCCGACCCCGCGTCCATCGACGCCCGCTCCCGCGCCGTGTACGCCCGTGCGTACGACTCCCCGGACGCGATCCGGGCCGGCAACGCCTGGTACCGGTCCTTCGCACAGGACATCGCCGACCTCGCCGGCTACGCCCCGGTCACCGTCCCCCTCCTCGCCCTGGGCGGCGAGTACAGCAATTACGAGCAGCTGCGGGAGGCCGTCCCGCCGCTCGGTACCGACACCCGGGTGGTCCGCGTGGACGGCAGTGGCCACTACCTCCCGGAGGAGCGGCCGGAGGTCGTCACGGCCGAGCTGACCCGCTTCCTCGGCTGACCGGGGCGCCTCGTACGCTCGACGCCATGGACGTACTCATCAATGTCTTCGTCGGCCTGCACATCATCGGGATCGCCTCGCTCCTCGGTGGGTTCCTGACCCAGATGAAGGCGATGAGCGCGGGCACCGCCCGCTTCACGCCCGCCATGCTGCACGGCTCGCTCACCATGCTCGTCACCGGCGTACTGCTCGTCGGCTTCAACCAGATGGACGGGACCCCCGTCAACAACGTCAAGGTGGGCGTGAAGCTCGCGATCCTCTTCGTGATCCTCTGCCTCGTCTACGTCATGCGCGACGAGGAACAGGTGGACAAGGCGCTGTTCGGCGCGGTCGGCGGGCTGACCGTGATCAACATCTTCATCGCCGTTCTCTGGCACTGATCCACACCGGAGCGATCCGTTCCGGTCCCGGGCGGCCAGCTCCGGTCGTATCGGACCACTTACGATCATCCCGTCATTCGCCCGTTACCTTCGGGTCTAGCGTCCTCCTCCAAGCACCGACGGAGGAAGGACGTGAGGCCCTCGTGGCCAGTCATCGAAAGCCCAGGCAGCGCCCGCTCGCCGGCGGCCCGGCACGGGCCACGGCCGCCACCCTCGCCCTCGCGGGCGCTGCCACCGCCACCGCCTTCGAAGGCGTCTCCCAGGCCGCCCCCCGGCCCACCCCCGCCCAGGTCAAGTCGGAGGTGGACCGGCTCTACGAGGAGGCCGAGGCGGCGACCGAGCGGTACAACGGGGCGAAGGAACAGGCGGACGAGGCCGAACGCGCGCTGACCGGACTGCGCGAGGAGACCGCCCGCAAGACCGACCAGCTCAACACCGCCCGCAGCGCCCTCGGAACGCTCGCCGCCTCCCAGTACCGCAGCGGCTCCCTGGGCACCGCCGTACAGCTCGCGCTGGCGTCCGACCCGCAGCAGTACCTCTCCCAGGCCTCCTTCATCGCCCGCGCCGGGGACCGCAACGCCGCCGGGATCACCACCGTGCGCCGCCGGCTCGACGAGGTCGGGAAGCTGCGGGAGCAGGCCGCGGGACGGCTCGCCGACCTCCGGTCCCGGCAGGACGAACTCGCCGGGCACAAGACCGTGATCGAGGAGAAGCTCACCGCCGCGAAGAACCTGCTGGCCCGGCTCACCGCCGAGGAGCGGGCCGCCTACGAGGCCCAGGCACCCGGCGGAGCGGGGGCCGCACCCGCCGCACCCGGACCCACGGGCAGCACTCCCCCGCCTCCGTCCGACGGATCGCGCGCGGCCCGCGCCGTGGCCTTCGCGCACAGCGCGATCGGAAAGCCGTACATCTGGGGCGCGACCGGCCCGGGGTCCTTCGACTGCTCCGGACTGACCCAGGCGGCCTGGCGCTCGGCCGGGGTCTCCCTGCCCCGCACCACCTACACCCAGATCAACGCCGGCCGGCGCGTGTCCCGCGACCAGCTGGCCCCCGGCGACCTGGTGTTCTTCTACTCCGGGGTCACCCACGTCGGCCTCTACATCGGCAACGGCCAGATGATCCACGCGCCGCGCCCCGGATCGACGGTCCGGTCGGCGCCTATCGACTCGATGCCCTGGGCCGGCGCCTCGCGCCCCGCGTAGGCCGCGGACGGACCGCCCCGGACCGCCCCGGACCGCCTACGGAGCCTTGACCAGGCCGCTCAGCCAGCCGAAGGTCTGCGGCAGCTGCTTGGACCACGCTTCGAGGTTGTGCCCGCCGACGACCTTCTCCGCGTGCACCACGGTCGGGCTCTTCGCGATCGACTTGAGGTCCACGCCGGACAGGTACCCGTCGTGCTCGGCCCCCGACAGCCACAGCGCCACCGGCGGCGGGGTGGGCGCGGACTGCAGGACGTGCTTCAGGTTGTGCGTGCGCCGCAGTTCCGGGTCCTGCGCGACCAGCGAGGAGGGCTCCTGGCCGGGGTCGTTGTAGCCGGACAGGGAGACGGCCGCGCTGTAGCGGTCGGGGTGGGCGATGGCCAGCTTGGCCGCGCAGTAGGCGCCGGCCGAGTACCCGGCGACGCCCCAGGTGCGCGCCTCGCCCGAGGCACGGAAGTTGTCGACGACCATCTTGCGGACGTCGACGCTGAACCAGCTGTCCGCGTTGACCTTGCCGGGAAGGTTGGCGCAGCCGGTGTCGCCGTTGCCGACCAGCATGGCGCGCGGCGAGACCAGGATGAACGGCTGCACCTTGCCGCTCTTCATCAGCGGCTCCAGCACCTCGTGCACCTTGAGCCCCTGGAACCAGGACTTCCCCGTCCCCGGTATGCCAGGGATCAGCTCCACCACCGGGAACTTCTTGTCCTTGTAGGCCGGGTCGTCGTACTGCGGCGGCAGCCACACCAGGACGTCGCCCCTGACCCCGGAGACCTTGCCGTCGAGATCGGTCTTCTGCACCCGCCCGCCGAGGCCCTCCACCGGCTGGAACTGCTGGCGCACCTTCGGCGCCTCGTCCGCCTTCTTGCCGCCGAGCCCGTCGGGGCCGAGGTCGGGGGCGGCCGTGACGTACTTGCCGGTGCCGAGCAGGTCGCCCCACGAGGCATAGAAGTGCTCGGCGCGGTTGACCGCGGTGAACACCACGGCGATGGCTGTGACCTGGGCGAACACCACCATCAGGGCACGCACGGCGGTGCGTACGACGGCAGGGCCGCGCACCTTGCTCCAGACGGCGAGCGGAAGGATGACGGCGATCGCGGTCAGGGCGATCACCGTCACGAAGAAGGGTGTACCGGTCAAGCTCATCACGCCAGCCTAGAGGGCGGTGCGCGCGCTCCCGGTTGCGAGGTCGACCTGCGGCGTCGGTCACACCGCAGGTCAGGCCTCTGACGCCGGACTCAGACCAGGCGGCGGGCCGTCGCCCAGCGGGTCAGTTCGTGCCGGTTGGAGAGCTGGAGCTTGCGCAGGACGGCCGAGACGTGGGACTCCACCGTCTTCACCGAGATGAACAGCTGCTTGGCGATCTCCTTGTACGCGTACCCGCGCGCGATCAGCCGCAGCACCTCGCGCTCGCGCTGCGTGAGCCGGTCCAGGTCCTCGTCCACCGGCGGCGCGTCCGTCGAGGCGAAGGCGTCGAGCACGAAGCCCGCCAGCCGCGGCGAGAACACCGCGTCCCCGTCCTGCACGCGGAAGACCGAGTCCACCAGGTCGGTGCCGGTGATGGTCTTGGTGACGTACCCGCGCGCACCGCCCCGGATGACCCCGATGACGTCCTCGGCCGCGTCCGACACCGACAGCGCCAGGAAGCGGACCGGGTTCTCGGCCGCCGCCATCAGCGGGGCGCAGCGCCGCAGCACCTCGACGCCGCCGCCGCCGGGCAGGTGCACGTCGAGCAGGACCACCTCGGGCCGGGTCGCGGTGATGACGGTGACGGCCTGGTCGACGTCGGCCGCCTCCCCGACGACCTCGACGCCCGTGCGTTCGGTCTCGCCGATCTCGGCCTGCACTCCCGTACGGAACATCCGGTGGTCGTCGACGAGCACCACCCGGACACGCCTGGTCTCCCCCGCGCCTGCGTTCTCTCCGGCCTCGGTCATGCTGCGTTCGCCGCCCTCTCCATCTCCAGCTCGACTTCCGTGCCGCCGTCGGGTGCGGACCGCAGCCGTGCGGTCCCGCCGTTGCGCTGCATCCGGCCGATGATCGATTCTCGTACGCCCATGCGGTCGCCCGGTACCGCGTCGATGTCGAAACCGGGTCCCCGGTCCCGTACGGACACGAACACCGTCTGCCCCTCCACCTCCGCGTACACCTGTACCGGCCCGCCCTCGCCACCGTACTTGGCGGCGTTGACCATCGCCTCGCGCGCTGCCTGGATCTGTGCCGCCAGCCGTTCGTCGAGCGGGCAGTCGCCGACGACCACGACCTCGATCGGGACGCCGTGGTGGTCCTCCACCTCGGCGGCGGTCTTCTTCACGGCCTCCGCGAGGGTGGCCGGCTCCTCGTCCTCGTCCTTGCCGGTGCCCTCGGGCCTGTAGAGCCAGTTCCGCAGTTCGCGTTCCTGCGCCCGTGCGAGGCGGCGCACCTCGGAGGCGTCCTCCGCGTTGCGCTGGATCAGGGTGAGGGTGTGCAGCACCGAGTCGTGCACGTGGGCGGCGACCTCGGCGCGCTCCTGGGCCCGGATGCGCATCAGGCGCTCCTCGGAGAGGTCCTGCGTCAGCCGGATCAGCCAGGGACCGGCGAGCAGGGCCACGCCGACGAGGACGGCGAGGGTGGCGGTGAGGACGTTGCCGAGCTGTGCGGCGGAGCCCCGTACGACGATGAAGACGGTCAGGCCCACACCGACCAGGGCGACTCCGGCGAGTGCCCGCGCGACCTGGAGGAGGCGCCCGTGCCGGCCGACGGCCGAGGACCAGTGCGCGCGGCGGGCGTTGTCCGCCTGCCGCCATACGAGCACCACCCCGGCCCCGACCAGCAGCGTCGGCCACACGTACCGGCCGGACGCGCCGCCGAGCTGGACCTTGGAGATGAAGATGCCCACGCCGATGAACAGGGCGATCAGCGCGGTGATCTGCCCGCGGTCGGGTTTGCGCAGCCGGCGGGTGCCGTCGGGGAGGGTCTCGAAGAAGGAGCGGTGCCCGGTCCGGCCGCCGATGCCGAGCGGTACGAAGACCCAGAACGCGGCGTACAGCAGCACGCCCAGGCCGTCGCCCCACATGAACAGCAGCAGGAACGCGAGCCGGACCCAGCCCACCGGCAGCCCCAGGTGCCCGGCGAGACCGCGCGCGACACCGCCGAGCATCCGGCCGTCGGCGCTGCGGTAGAGCTTGCGCTGCGGGACCTCGTCGTCGTCCGGTGCGTTCGGGGTGCGGGGAGCGGCGGCTACGGGCATGTCACCAAGGGTCACACGCCGGGCCGCGGCCGGTCATCAGGGCATCCCCCCACTTCTGCCGGGGGGATATCAGGGTTGCACCAGGGTAGGGCCGGATGCCCACGGCTTCCGCGGGCCGTCACCATGGACCCATGACCGAAGTACACGACGCCCCGCCGGCCGGGCCCGGGGCCCCCCGGGCGCAGTCCAGGCCGCCGCTGCGCCGCAGCAGACGCGACAAGGTCCTCGCGGGCGTGTGCGGCGGCCTCGGCCGGTACTTCGACCTGGACCCGGTGGTCTTCCGCATCGTCCTCGGCGTCCTCGCGGTGACCGGCGGTGTGGGTCTGATCTTCTACGGCTTCGCGTGGCTGCTGCTCCCCCAGGAGGGGGAGGAGGACAGCGAGGCGAAGAAGCTGCTGACCGGCCGGGTCGAGGGCGCCACGCTGGCGGCGGTGTTCGCGGCGCTGGTGGGCTGCGCACTGTTCCTGTCGATGCTGGACAACGGCGGGCTGGCGGCTTTCTCGGTGCTGGTCGTCCTGGCGCTGGGCGGGGCCTCGTACTGGTCGCAGCGGCAGCGGCACACCCACCAGCCCGAGGCGCAGGAGGCCGACCCGGCCGGCGGTGCGAACCGCACCGCGCACTCGCCCGCCCCGCCGGAGACGCAGGCTCCGCCCGCCCCGGGCGGCCCGTCCTGGTGGCGGGATCCTCTGGTCAAAGACGGTACGACCGGCCCGGTCGGCGGGACGGGGTACCTGTGGGGGCCCGACGACACCGTCGACGCGGTGGCGCCCGACCGCACCCGGGCGTCGTCCGTGAAGCCGCCCGCCGCCCCGGCCCGCCCGCGCGGCGGCATCGGCGGCCGGGTCTTCGTACTGGCGCTGCTGGCCGGGTTCGTGGGGACCGCAGCCGGATGGGACGACAGCCCGCTGGGCGAGGCCCTGCAGACGGGGCTCGCCGCCGCCCTGATCGTCTTCGGTCTGGGCCTCGCGGTCAGCTCCCTGCTGGGCCGCACCGGATTCGGCACGATCGTGCTGGCCGTGTTCACCTCGGGCCTGCTCGCGGGCGCGGCCGTGCTGCCGCGGGAGATCGGCACGGACTGGCAGCGGGTGGAGTGGCGTCCGGCCGCGGTCGCCGATGTGAAGCCCGTGTACGAGGCGGGCACCGGGTTCGCCACCCTGGACCTGAGCCGTCTGGACGTGCCGAAGGGCACCACCGTGGCGGTGGAGGCCTCCATCGAGGCGGGCCGGCTCAAGGTGGTCCTGCCGCGGGAGGTCACCGCGCAGGCCGATGTCACCATCCGGCGCGTGGGCGACGTGCAGATGCCCGGGGACCGCGCTGACCGGATCGAGCGGATCGGGGAGCAGAACCGTACGGAGACCCTCGTGCCGGCGGCCGGCACCGAGGCCGGCGGGACGATCGAGCTGGACCTCACTGCGGGTATCGGACAGGTGGAGGTGGCCCGTGCGGCGTCATGAGTTCCAGCCGGGACGGCTGATCGCGGGGCTGGTCCTGGTGGTGGCGGGCGTGCTCTACCTGCTCGACAACACCGGAGAGGCCGACCTGCCCTGGTTCGCGATCATCCCCATCACCCTGGGCGGGCTCTCGCTCGCCGCGCTGGTGGGGCTGGTGACCTACGCCGTACGCCGGGACCGGCGCGACCGGATCACCGAGTCCAGCGACAGGTAGGGCGCCCCGACCAGGATCAGCGGGGTCCACGCCATCATGTAGATCAGGTCGTTGCCGTAGTAGTACGGGGTCACCGCCCACGACACCGTGAGCCACAGGCTGAGCGCGATGAGCGCTCCGCCGAAGGCCGCGATGCGGGTCAGCAGGCCGGCCAGGGTCCCCAGGCCGACGAGGATCTCCCCGATGGCCAGGGCGACGGCGAAGCCGACGGGCGAGTTCAGCGCCAGGTCCACCAGGGCCGAGCTCGCGGAGGTGTCGCGCACCCCGCGCATCAGGTCGCCGATGGAGCCGTCGCCGGAGGCGGAGAGGAACGCCGGGTCGGTCAGTTTGTCCAGCCCCGCGTACACGAAGGTCACACCGAGGAAGATGCGCAGGGGCAGCAGTGCGTGCCGGGAGGCGAGCTCACGGAGCCCCGCCACGTCGCGAGGGGCATCGGCTTCAAGAACATCGGTTCGGTTCACGCGACATGTGTACCCCGATCACTCGGCAACATCGATGGTGCAGCGGTTGGATTCCACTCCTGCGGCCGTGACCACCTGGACCTCGACGCGCCCCGGTTCCACTTCCGCCGGTACCGGCACGGTCAGCACGGCGTCGGAGGGATTGGTGAATCCGCCCGCCACCGGGACCAGCGGCACGTGCACGTGCACCGATCCGACCCGTACCACCAGACGGGCCAGCATCTCCGGCGTCTGCGCCCCGGGCGGCACGAAGCCCACGCCCCGGATCTCGATGTCGTCCCCGGGGCGGACGGCCGCGTCCAGATCCCCGGGCTCCCGTCTGCGGACCACCGACAGCACCAGCGGACGGCTGCCCTCCGCGTACTTGGCCGCCAGGTAGACCGCGGCCGACAGGGCCACCAGCAGGGCCATCGCCCAGGGCAGCTGGGGCAGCCGGTCCGGGAAGCGCGCCAGCGAGGCGGCCGCGTAGGAGAGCACCACCGTCGAGACGAGCACGTACTGCGCGTCGGGGAAGCTCCCGCGGCCCGCGTCGTCCGTCAGCAGGTCCACGCCGCGCGGCCGGTCGGCCGGCAGCTTCTGCAACCGCTGGCCCATGATCCGTACGGAGACCACCCGGCGCACCAGGACCGCGACGGCCGAGGTCAGCGAGACCACCGCCAGCAGCGGCAGCGCCCGGTCCAGCGCGAGGCCCGCGTACAGGGCCTGCCGGTCGGGCCCGGGCGCCGAGGTGGCCAGCCGCAGCGCGAGCAGCAGCGTGGCGAAGGCCGTCAGCACCACCCAGGCGCTGGGCACCGCCTTCGACGTGGAGAGCCGGTTGTCCTCGCCGACCAGCGGGGCCAGCAGCCCGCCGCGCACCGACTGGGCGCGGGCGGCGACCGTGAGCAGCCCGGCCAGCACCAGGGCGGCCAGCAGCCCGGCGGTGCGCGCCGTGGACCAGCCGGTGCCGAGCGCGGCGGCGACCTGGACCAGCAGCAGGACCCCGGCGGCGATCCAGACGGCGAGGACGGCCCGCCGCGAGAACAGGTAGAGCCAGGAGTTCCCGGCCTCCCGGCCCCGGTCGGCGACGGTGCGGGCCGACAGGGTCAGCTCGTCGGAGACCCACTGGCGGGAGGCGCCGAGCGAGTGGGCCACGGCGGCCGGCACGCCCTGCCCGGAGGCGAACTCGTCGCGCTTCTCCAGGAAGGCCGCGACCGCGCGACGGTGGCCCGCGCGAGCGCACTCGTCGCAGGCGCAGGCGGTGGTATGGGTACCTCGGGACATCTCTTGGACAGCCACGTACGTGCCGCCTCTCTGAACTACGGTGCAATGCCAGCGAATTGTGCACCACTGCGGCAGTGCTCCGGATTGCGCACGATGTCAGAGCAGGTGATTAACGGTTCATGATGTTGACGCCACCAGTTCCCTGAGGGGCTGGTAGCTCACCCAGGCGGCCAGATCGGACCCGAACCGCTCCCTGGTCAGGGCCGCCGCGCGGTGGTCGACGGGCACCGGTTTCCCGGCGGCCCGGGCGATCAGCTGCACCTGCGCGGCCCGCTCCGCCTCGATGAACCACCAGACGGCGGCGTCCACCGAGTCCCCCACCGTCAGCAGCCCGCGGTTGCGCAGCACCAGCGCCTTGTACGGGCCCAGCGCGAGCGCGGTGCGGTCCGGCTCGTCGGCGCCGGTGTACTCGTCGAGCAGCGCGTGGTCCTCGTAGAAGGCGCAGGCCTCCTCGGTGATCGGGGCCAGCAGCTCGCCGAGCGCCGCGAGCGCCCTGCCGTACGGGGCCCGCGCGCGGACGACGGCGACCACCCCGGGGCGCCGCCGGTGGACCGCCGCGTGCACGGCGAATGCCAGCTGGTTGACCCGGCGCCCGCCCCGGACCACCCGCCCGTCCCCGTCGACCAGCAGCAGGTCGTCGGCGGTGAGAGCGGCGAAGGCCCGGCCGAAGGGGTTCACCCAGTAGCAGTCCTCGAACTCCGGGTCCCGCACGGTGATCTGCCCCGCCACCCCGTCCTCGTACCCGAGCCGGGCCAGCAGCCGCAGCGCTTCGGCGAGCCGTTCCTTGCGGTGGGCGCGCGCCGCGTCGGGGGTGTCGTGCACGGGCGGCATCTCGAAGCCGAGGCGCTCCACGGGCACGGGTACGGGCTGGTCCGGCATGGGCGCTCCCTCGAACGGCTCGGCTCGCCGCGCAAGGTACCCGGGCCCCTGCCAAGTGGCCAGAGCAACGGCGAAGCCGCCGCCCGCAGGTACGGGACGGCGGCTTCGTGTCGGTCCGGGTGGGACTACTCCCACTCGATGGTGCCCGGGGGCTTGCTCGTGCAGTCGAGGACCACCCGGTTCACCTCCGGCACCTCGTTGGTGATGCGGGTCGAGATGCGGGCGAGCACCTCGTACGGCATGCGCGTCCAGTCGGCGGTCATCGCGTCTTCCGAGGAGACGGGGCGCAGCACGATCGGGTGACCGTAGGTGCGGCCGTCGCCCTGGACGCCGACGCTGCGGACATCCGCGAGCAGGACGACCGGGCACTGCCAGATCTCGCGGTCCAGACCGGCTGCGGTGAGCTCGTGGCGGGCGATGGCGTCGGCCTCGCGGAGCAGGTCCAGGCGCTCCTTGGTGACCTCGCCGACGATGCGGATGCCGAGGCCGGGGCCCGGGAAGGGCTGGCGCTGGACGATCTCGTCGGGCAGGCCGAGCTCCTGGCCGACCATCCGGACCTCGTCCTTGAACAGCTGGCGCAGCGGCTCGACGAGCTCGAACTCGATGTCGTCGGGGAGCCCGCCCACGTTGTGGTGGGACTTGATGTTGGCGGTACCGGTGCCGCCGCCGGACTCGACGACGTCCGGGTACAGGGTGCCCTGCACGAGGAAGGCGACCGCGGGGCCGTCCTCCTGGAGGATCTCCAGCTGGGCCTGCTCGAAGACGCGGATGAACTCACGGCCGATGATCTTGCGCTTGGTCTCCGGGTCGGAGACGCCCGCCAGCGCGGTCAGGAAGCGCTCCTGCGCGTCGACGACCTTCAGCTGCACGCCGGTCGCGGCGACGAAGTCCTTCTCGACCTGCTCGGTCTCGCCCTTGCGCATCAGACCGTGGTCGACGTAGACGCAGGTGAGCTGCGAGCCGATGGCCTTCTGGACGAGGGCCGCGGCGACCGCGGAGTCCACGCCGCCGGAGAGGCCGCAGATGGCGCGCTTGTCGCCGACCTGCTCGCGGATGGCCGCGATCTGCTCCTCGACGATGTTGCCGGTGGTCCAGGTGGGGGCGAGGCCCGCGCCGCGGTAGAGGAA
Source organism: Streptomyces sp. NBC_00029 (assembly GCF_045160505.1). Classification (NCBI taxonomy): domain Bacteria; kingdom Bacillati; phylum Actinomycetota; class Actinomycetes; order Kitasatosporales; family Streptomycetaceae; genus Streptomyces; species Streptomyces sp. NBC_00029. The sequence goes on along the minus strand of NZ_CP108292.1, from coordinate 5,475,545 downwards.
GTGCTCCAGGATCTGCTGGCCGTGCGTGGAGTGCATCACCTCGGGGTGGTACTGCACGCCGTACAGCTTCTTCTCGTCGTTCTCGAAGGCCGCCACGGGTACGACGTTCGTCGACGCGGTGACGGTGAAGCCCTCGGGGGCGGCGGAGCAGGCGTCGCCGTGGGACATCCACACCGACTGGTTGTCGGGGGTGCCCTCGAAGAGGGTGGAGCCGGCCTTGGAGACGGCCAGCGGGGTGCGGCCGTACTCGCGGGCGCCGGTGTTGTCGACCCGGCCACCGAGGGTGACCGCCATCAGCTGGAAGCCGTAGCACATGCCGAAGACGGGGACGCCGGCCTCGAAGATCGCGCGGTCGAGCTGGGGGGCACCCTCTTCGTACACGGAGGACGGACCGCCGGAGAGGATGATCGCCTTGGGGTTCTTGGCCAGCATCTCGTCGACGGGCATCGAGCTCGGCACGATCTCGCTGTAGACCCGTGCTTCGCGGACGCGGCGGGCGATGAGCTGGGCGTACTGGGCGCCGAAGTCGACGACGAGAACCGTGTCCGGGGCGCTGTCGTGGGCGGCGGAGGGTGCTTCTGGCACGGGGCGGCCTTCCGGCGGAAGAGGTGGCTGTTTTGTCGATTCTAACGGGGGCCCGGGGGGCCTCTTCGTCTCACCATCCGAATCGGCTTGGCCCTGAGGGCGATGGAAGGTAATAATCCGTTCCATGCGCAAGCAGCTGAGCTTCCTCTTTACCTATGGCACCGGTCGGTCCGGTCGCCATGGGTCCTCGTGATGCTCGCTTGAGCCACTGACTTCCCGAAGCGCCCCGGTCCGACAGGACCGGGGCGCTTTCGCGTTTCCGCTCCTGTCGGCACGAACCACACGAACCACAGGAGAGAACCCCATGAGCGTCACCACCACCGCCACGACCCCCGAGCAGCTGATCGCCGACTGCCGCATGCGCATCGACGCCCTCGACGACCGGATCATCGGCCTGATCCAGGAACGGATGGCCGTCTCGACCGTCATCCAGGACGCCCGGATCTCCTCCGGCGGGCGCCGGGTGCACCTGTCGCGCGAGATGGAGGTGCTCTCCCACTGGAGCGACGCCCTCGGCAAGCCCGGTACCGCCCTCGCCATGACGGTGCTGGAGCTGTGCCGGGGCCGCGTGTGACGGTTGTTCGTCACTCGTCCGGCGCCGTGACCGGCCCCGGGCTCCTTCGTTGGTGAGGATGTCCGCGTCAGCCAGCCGCGGGACCGCAACACCACGCGTGGCTCCGCTGGAGCGATGAGACGCACGCCCCGTGGAGCGTGCGTCGTGGGACCTCGCTCCTTCGCGTGACCGGACGGCAGGGGACAGCAGCCCGGTCACCCCGTAAAGAACGGCCGGCCCGGGGGACGCCCCGGGCCGGCCGTTCTGCGTTGCCCCGCGCACGCGGGGCAAGCGGTGGCGCTGTGGTGCTGTCATGCGGTGGCGCGGACGCGCCTGCGCGGTGACGTCGTTACGCGTGCCCGCCGGCCTTGCGGCGGAAGGCCACGAACAGCCCGCCGCCGACGGCCAGGAGCACCGCCCCGCCGAGCGCGATCATCTGGGCGGAGCTACCGGTGGAGGCGAGACCGCCGTTCGCCGTGGTGCCGGTGCCCGAGGTCGCCGTGGCGGACGCGGTCGCCGTCGCGGTCGCGGTGGGCGTCGCGGAGCCGGTCGGGGTCGGCGTGACCGAGGTGGTCGGGGTCGGGGCCGGGCCGCCGTCCTTCGCGTTGATCACGAAGGCCGCCTTGTTGTTGGCGTGGTCCGGGTCCCAGCGGTGGCCCGTGGTGCCCTCCGGCGTCCACTGGCCGACCGTGACGGAGCCCTTGGCGTCCGCCACGACCTTCTCGATCTTCAGCTCGAACGGGTAGGCGAACTTCTCCGCCTCCCCGACCACGTGGCCGGTGGAGCAGAAGTAGCGCGGCGCCCCCAGGGCCTGCTCGCGCTGCGAGCCGTCCGCATTGACGCCCGTGCAGCCGGCCGGGACCTTCGTGACCCGCGCGCCCGCCGGGATCACGATGTCCGTCCGGGCGACGTCCTCACCGGAGCGCAGGTACGCGACCCACGCGGGGCCGTTGTTGCGGAAGCCGAAGTCGGCCTTCACCGTCTCGCCGGCCTTGCCCTTGAGGGACACGCCCGTGCCGACCAGGTCGGCGGTGTTCCTCGTCGCGAAGTCGAACTCCTGGATGTTGTCCCAGGGGTCGAGGTCACCCGTGCGCGGGGCGGCCTGGGCCGAGGCCTTGCCGGCCCGCTTCGCCGGGGACAGCTTCTTGCCGCCGGCGGGCGTGCGCTGCTTCGCGGTCTTCGGCTGGTCGCCGGCCGCGTACACCGCGTAGGTCAGCCCGTCGATGAAGGCGTGTGGGGCCGCCTTGAGGGTCAGCGATCCGTCGAGGCCGTAGACGGCGCCCGGCTCGTACTCGCCCTCCAGCAGGCACTGCACCGTGCTCCAGCCCGTGTTCCAGGGCTGGTCCGCGCTGCTGTCCTCGGAGTAGGAGCAGTTGTCGTACTGCTCGACCAGACCGATGCCGTGCGTGGTGCGCACCTCGAGCACCACCCCGTTGACGGGGTCCGTGCCCTCGTTGGCGAAGACGACCGACAGGTTCTGCTTGTCGCCCGGCTTCTGCTCCGCCTTGAGCTTGGCCTTCTCCAGCACCAGGTCGGGGCCGCCGACGCGCACCTTGGTGGTGGCGGGCTTGAAGGTGGCGCCCTCCGCCTGACCGGTCACGGTCAGGGCCGCGGTCGCGCCGACCTTGCTGTCCTTGGCCGCGGTGAGGTCCAGGTCCACGACGGTGGTGTCGCCTGTCCACAGCGCCCAGCGCTTGCAGGTCACGGCCGTGGCCGTGAGCGTGCAGTTCGCGCCCTGCTGCTCGGCGAGCTTGACGTCGGCGATGCCCTTGAGCGCGCCCAGGTCGATCGTGAAGGTGCTCTGGTGGGCGAACGTCTTCGTGGAGTCGTTGACGACCCGGAACTCGACCGAGGTCTTCTGCGGCTGGCCGTTCTGCCCGGGGTGCGGGCGCAGGCCCACCTCGGCCGGTCCGGCCAGGGTGAAGACGGGGTCCGCGGCGTGTGCGGGAGTGGTGGCCAGGCCCAGGGCCACGAGGCCGCCGGCAGCCAGCAAAGAGATGCGCTTTCTCATGCAGCCGTTGACTGTCGAACGTCAGTCGCAGTTGCACACTTCGCTGTGTGATCGACACCACAGGCCGGCTCGCGGGATTCCGGTACAACCTTCGAGGCTGAACATCTGTCACGTATGTACCGCGGTGGGTACCGCGCTCGGAGGGGGAGCGCGGTACCCACCGCTGTCAGATCGCCGGTTCCGGATCGCTCACGACTGACGCGGCGGAATCTCAGGAATCCCGAGGAACGGCAGCCGCAGCGCGCCGAAAGCCTCCTTCGGGACGGCCGGACGGACCGGTTCCACCGCGTCCAGGCGGACGTAGTCCGCCCCCTGGTCGGGCCGCGGGTCCCGCTCCCCCTTGTTCGGCCAGTACGACATCGCCCGTTCCGCCTGCGCGGTGATCGTCAGCGACGGGTTCACCCCGAGGTTCGCGGAGACGGCCGCACCGTCCACCACCGAGATGCCCGGGTGCCCGTAGAGCCGGTGGTACGGGTCCACCACGCCCTCCTCGGGCGAGGCGCCGATCGGGCAGCCGCCCAGGAAGTGCGCCGTCAGCGGGGTCCCCATCAGCTCGCCGATGTTGCTGCCGGGGAAACCGTTGATCTCCTCGGCCAGCAGGGTCGCCGCCTGCGTGGCCTCCCCGATCTGGACCGGGTTCGGGGCGCCGTGTCCCTGGCGGGCGGTGAGCAGGCCCTTCCCGATCCCGCCGGGCTTGCGGTAGGTGGTCAGGGAGTTGTCCAGCGACTGCATGACCAGGCCGATGATGGTCCGCTCCGACCAGCGCCGGTTGGACAGGGAGCGGGCGAACTGCAGGGGGTGCTTCGCACTGCGGGCCAGCCAGGCCCGCACCCGGTGCCTGCTGTGGGGGACCTGGAGGACCGTCATGAACCCCATGGCGTTGGAGCCCTTGCCGTAGCGGACGGGCTCGATGTGCGTGTCGGCGTTGGGGTGCACCGAGGAGGTGATCGCCACGCCCCGGGTGAAGTCGGCCCGGCGCTCGTCGCCGTGCCGCTTGCGGTAGCGGCGGTCGTCGGTCTGCGCGCCGACCAGGCCCTCGGAGTTGGTCCGCGTCAGCTCACCGAGCCGCTGCGAGAGGCGCGGGAGCTCGCCGCGGTCCTTCATCGTGTGCAGCAGCGTCTGCGTGCCGTAGGTGCCCGCCGCGACGACGACGTGGCGGGCGCGCAGCACCTTCGCCCTGCCCCGGCGGCGGCCGTCGGTGGGCACGGTGCGGATGCGGTAGCCGCCCTCGGGATGGTCGGACAGTGCGGTGACGGTGGTCATCGGGTGGATGACGGCGCCCGCGCGCTCGGCGAGGTACAGGTAGTTCTCGTTCAGGGTGTTCTTCGCACCGTGCCGGCAGCCGGTCATGCACTCGCCGCATTCGGTGCAGGCCTTGCGGGCGGGGCCGGCGCCGCCGAAGTACGGGTCGGGGACCTCCTCGCCGGGGCGGACCCTGCGGGCGCCCCCGGCGTCGTCGCCGTCGCCGAAGAAGACGCCGACCGGGGCCATGTGGAAGGAGTCGCCGACGCCCATCTTCTCGGCGGCCGCCTTGAGGTGGATGTCGGACGGGGTCATGGTCGGGTTGAGACGCACCCCGAGCATCCGCTTGGCCTGCTCGTAGTAGGGGGCCAGCTCCTCGCGCCAGTCGGTGATGGAGGCCCACTGCCGGTCCTCGAAGAAGGCGGTGGGCGGCACGTACAGGGTGTTGGCGTAGTTGAGCGAGCCGCCGCCCACGCCGGCGCCCGCGAGCACCATCACGTTGCCGAGCAGGTGGATCCGCTGGATGCCGTACAGCCCGAGGGCCGGGGCCCACAGGTAGTTGCGCAGGTCCCAGCTGTTCTTCGGCAGGCCCTCGCGGGTGAACCGGCGCCCTGCCTCCAGGACGCCGACCCGGTAGCCCTTCTCGGTCAGCCGCAGCGCCGAGACCGATCCGCCGAAGCCCGATCCGATGACGATGACGTCGTAGTCGTACGACTCAGACTCAGACACGGTGCTGCCCCTTAACGGAGTCGGAGATCAACGGAAGCGGAGGACCTTCATGACCTTGAGGCTGCGGCTCATGAACGCCGCGTACTTCTCGTCGTCCATGCCCAGCGAGGGCGCCATCGGGAGCAGCCGCTGGTGGGCGACGGTCTGCGCCTCGGTGTACTTGAGGATGCCCTCGGAGCCGTGGCGCCGGCCGAGGCCGGAGTCCTTCATGCCGCCCATGGGCGCCTGGGCACTGCCGTAGGCGGGGGCGTAGCCCTCGTTGATGTTGACGGTGCCGGTGCGCAGGCGGGCGGCGACGGCGTGGCCGCGGCGGGAGTCCTTGGTCCAGACGCTGGAGTTCAGGCCGTAGGCGGTGGCGTTGGCCTCGGCGATCGCGGCGTCCTCGTCGGTGAAGCGGTAGATCGAGACGACCGGGCCGAAGGTCTCCTCACCGCACACCGCCATGGGCGCCTCGACGCCGTCGAGGATGGTGGGCTCGTAGAAGAGCGGGCCGATGTCGGGGCGGGCGGTGCCGCCGGCGACGAGGGTGGCGCCCTTGGCCACGGCTTCGTCCACGTGCCGCTGTACGGTCTCCAGCTGCCGCTCGCCGACCAGGGAGCCCATGTCCGCGCCGTACGCGAGGGAGGCGCCGAGCCGCATGGCCTTCGTACGGGCGGCGAACCGCTCGACGAACGCGTCGGCGATCGAGGCGTGGACGTAGAGCCGCTCGATCGAGATGCAGAGCTGGCCGGCGGAGGAGAAGCAGGCCCGGACGGCGCCGGCGGCGGCCCTCTCGATGTCGGCGTCGTGCAGCACGAGCATGGCGTTCTTGCCGCCGAGTTCGAGGGAGACCCCGACGAGGCGGTCGGCGGCGCCGCGGGCGACCTCGCGGCCGGTCCGGGTGGAGCCGGTGAAGGAGACGTAGTCCGCGTGCCGGACCACCTCGGGGCCTACGACGGGGCCCTCGCCGAGCACTATCTGGAAGACCTCGGCGGGCAGTCCGGCCTCGATCAGCAGGTCACGGGCCCACAGGGCGGTGAGCGCCGTCTCGGTGTCGGGCTTCATGACGAGCGCGTTGCCGGAGACGAAGGCGGGCAGGGCGTCCCCGACCGACAGTTCGAGGGGGTAGTTCCAGGGGGCGATCTGGCCGACGACCCCGCGCGGCTGGCGCAGCTCGGTGACCTTGGTGAGGGTGGGCATGGCGCCCGCGTGGCCCTTGGGGCGCAGGTACGCGGGGGCCCTGCGGCCGTAGTGGCGGGCCGAGACGGCGACCGCCTGGACCTCCTCGTGGGCGTGCAGACGGGCCTTGCCGGTCTCCAGCTGGATCAGGTCGAGGACCTCGGCCTGCCGGGCGAGGACCAGGTCGTGGAAGCGCAGCAGGACCGCGGCCCGTTGGCGTACGGGCACCGCCGCCCAGGCGGGCTGGGCGGCGCGGGCCCGGTCGAAGGCCTCGGCCACGTCCTCGGGGGTGGCCTCGGGAAGCTCGGCCAGCCGGTCCCCGGTGAAGGGGGTGTGGTTGGCGGTGCGACCGGATCCGATCACTCCGCGGGTCAGCCTGGCGACCAGGTCGGGGGTCACCACATCGGCCGCGGTGCGGGCACCGGCCGGGGCCGGGGCGACCGGGTTGGTGGGCTGCGGTGCGGTGCGGAGGGGGGCGTCGGGGGCCTGCGAGTCCGTCATGCCGGTGAGCGTATTGCGCCGGACAGTCTTTGGGTACCCGCCGGTAACCGGATTTTGCCAAGTCCGCCAGTGATCGCTGGCAGGATGCCGGAATCAGCCCTTCTTGGCAGGGGGCTCCCAGCCGCTGAGGACGATGTCGAACTGCTGCTCTGTCGTGGCCCAGCTCGAGATCGGGCTCGACATGTAGATGGCGTACTCCGTGCCGTCCGGCGCCACGTACATCTGTTCCTTGGCCCTGCGCGGACCGGGGTGGTTCTGCTTCTCCGTCCAGGTGAAGTCCCAGAGCGCGGACCGGGTGCTGTCCCGGAAGGTGTTCTGGTTCAGCCGCACCTTCTTGTAGTCGGTCCGCTTCGCCACCTGCTTCTCCAGGTCGAGCAGGTGCGCGTACGGGTCCTGGTAGTCCGGGGTGGAATCGGCGGCGATCCGGATGAAGTGCTTGCCGTCGTCCGGGGTGTAGTCGATCTGGTCCCCGTTCGCCTTGCGCGTCCAGCCCTCCGGGACGAACAGGGTGAAGCCGGCGAGGGGGTCGGTGACCCTGTTGTAGCCGGCCGGAGGGGCCGCCTCCTGCGGTTTCCCGTCGTCCCCGGACTGTCCGCCCGTCGAGGTGACGACCTTGTCCGTACCGCCGTCCGGGTCCGAGTCCGTGGTGTACTTCAGGACCCCGAAGACACCGCCGCCACCGAGCAGCGCCGCCACCAGGGCCACGACCACGGCCCGTCCGCCCCAGCCCCGGGCCGGGTCGGCCACGGTGACCGCGGTGGCCCCGGTCGCCCCGGGTGCGGGCGGCTCCGGCAGCGTGGCCGTCGCCGCGACGTCCGCCGGCGGCGCCGACGCCTCGGCCGGTCCCTGCGCCGGGGCCAGTTCCTCCGGGGTCACCGCGCGCGTGGGCACGTACGCCTGCGCCGACTTCGGCTCCCGGCCCTCCATCGCCTCCAGCAGCATCCGCTCGGCCTCCGCGGCCGAGGGCCGCTCCGCCGGGTTCTTGCGCAGCAGCGCGGTGATGACCGGCCCGAGCGCTCCGGCCTGCTTCAGGGCCGGCGGTTCGTCGTTGACCACGGCCTGCAGGCTGGAGATGGGCGACGTACGGCGGAACGGCGAGCGGGCCTCCACCGCCGTGTAGAGGGTGGCGCCCAGCGACCACAGGTCCGAGGACGGGTCCGGGGACCCGCCCGTGACCCGCTCCGGGGCCAGGTAGTCGATGGAACCGACAATCTCGCCGGTGCGCGTGATGGACGAGTCGCCCTCGATCGCGGCGATCCCGAAGTCCGTGAGCAGCACCCGGCCGTCCTTGGCGAGCAGCACGTTCCCCGGCTTCACGTCCCGGTGCAGTACGCCGACCGCGTGCGCGGCGCGCAGCGCCCCCAGCACGTGCAGCCCGATCCGGGCCGCCTCGCGGGGCTCGATCCGCCCGGCAGCCTTGGCCGCCTCCGCGAGGGAGGGCCCGTCGATGTACTCCATGACGATCCAGGGCCGGTCGTCGTGCTCCAGCACGTCGTGGACGGTGACGACCGCCGGATGCTGGATCCGGGCCGCGGCGCGGGCCTCCTTCTGCGTCCGGGCGTGCATGACGTCCCGGTCGGCCTGGGCGACATACAGACCCGCCGTCAGTTCCTTGACGGCAACGGTCCTGTGGAGCAACTCGTCATGAGCGCGCCACACCTTGCCCATGCCGCCCCGGCCGATCGGCTCGACGAGCCGGTACCGGCCCGCCAACACGGCGCCCCCACCTGTCTGCTGTTCCACGAAATCCCGCCGCTCTCTGCACTTCAGGCCAGATTACGGATCCCGGAGGGGCTGCCGGAACCGCCCGGGCGCCGAAAGACGGCACTGTGACGCAATCGCCGTACTGATCAGTCGTCAGTATCCGCTCAACCGCCCGCCTTGTAACTCGCCGTGGCCTTTTCGAAGACTTCGGTCACCTTGGACTGTTCGTCCTCCGGACCGGTCACCAGGACGACGTGGTAGCTGCCGCCCAGAGCGACGACGTAATTGCGGGCGTAGACGTTGCGGCCGGTCCCGTCGATCCACGTGTACCGACCGGTAGCACGCAGTTGCTGGCCCACCTTGGTGGTCTTCACGTCGCCGACGGTCGACCAGGTGGACGTCCGGTACGGGGTCAGCTCCGGCTCCTTGTCCTTCTGGTAGGCCGCGGGATCGGGATTGCCCTGGACCTTGTCGCGGCCCGGGACGACGGTCAGCACGAACTGCCCGTCGGTGTACCGGACCTGACCGGACTCATTGATTCCGCGGCGCTCCCAGCCGTTGGGCACGGCGATCTCGAAGTGCTCCGGGTCCTGCTGGGTGGTGTAACCGGCCGGGGCCGGGGCGGGGGCCGCCTGCGACTCGGCGGGCGCGGTCGTCTGCGGAGCGGGCTTGGACTCGGGCGTGCCCGACGGGACCTGGGAGGGGCTCGGCTTCGCCGGAGCCTGCGTGGCGCCGCCGCTGGATCCGCCCGTCGCCTCCGGATCCCCGGCCCGGGGCATGAACAGCATCGCGTACGCCACCCCGCCGGCGAGGAGGACCAGGATCCCGACGAGCAGCATCCGGCCGAGGGCGCGCGGCTTGCGGGGGGCCGCGGGATTGCGGTGCCGGCCGTGGACCTCGCCGCGCCGGCGTACGACGGGCAGCCGCGCCGGATCCGGCTCCGGCATCGGGAGCATCCCGAAGCCGGCGTCCGGCTCGGGCGCGGACCGTACGAGCGAACGCAGCCAGCCGCGCAGCTCCTCAAAGTCGGGCCGCTCGGTGGGGTCCTGGCGCAGCAGCGACTCCACGACCGGGCGCAGCGCCCCGCACTCCTCCGCGAAGGCGGGCGGCTCCGCGCAGACCATCTCGACCAGCTCGGCGACGCTGTCCTCCGGATAGGGGGCGTGCCCCTGCACCGCGCGGTAGAGCAGCGCGCCGAGCGCCCAGAGGTCGGTGGCGGGGCCGACGGGGGCCGCGAGCTGCCAGTGCCCGTGCACGGGGCCCGCCTGCTCGGGGGCCCACCGCTCGGTGACGGCCCCGACCACGGCCATGCGGGTCTGCCGTGCGCGCTCGGCGTCCAGGCCGGTCCGCGGCCCGGACCGGCCGTCGCCGCCGACGGGCTGCGGCCGATCGGGGACGGCCGGGGACGGGGACGAGGTGTCGGCCTGCCGGTAGCCCTGGGGCAGGGCGAGTTGGGCGGGCAGGGCGGGGCGCTGCCCGGGCTGGGGCGAGGGTTCCGGCTGCGGTTCGGTGTCCGGCGTCGGCCGCTGCTCCCACTGCGGCTCCGGAAGCGGCTGCGGCTCCGGGGCGGCTGCCGGGAGTTCCGCCCGGCGGGGCGTCGCGCCGTGCCAGGGCGCGGCGTCGCCGGTCTCCGGGCCGCCGTACGGGTACGAGTACCCCTGCGGGAGGGTCGACCCCTCGGGCCGCCGCTCCGGCATCGGACCGGCCTCCGGCTCGGCGCCGGCCCCGGCCCTGCGCTCCTCGACGACCCGGGCGGCGGCCGCCCGCGCCCCGGCCCGGTAGGCGGCGATGGCCCCGGCCCGTGCGGCGGCCTGGAGGTCCGGGCCGTCCTGCGGACGTCCGGGGGTGATGTGGTCGGTGTACCGCGGCCCCGTGTCGTAGCCGGGGGCCACGAGCGGTGCGTAGGCGGGGGCAGGCTCCGTACGGAGTTCCACCGGACCGGCGGCGTGCGTCGCCCCCGGCATCGAGTCCGGGGCCGGACCCGGGCCGGGAACCGGGCCGGGAACGGGCTGCGGGGCCGGAGCCGGGACCGGGACGGTGACCGCCGCCGGAGAGGGGCCGGCGCCCCACCCCGTTCCACCGCCGGTGTCCTCGGCGCTGGGGACGGGGTCGTACCCGCACAGGGCCTCCTCCGCCGCGCCGGCCGCCAGGCCGGTCAGCACGACCCGCCCGTCCTCACACACCAGGACGGTCCGGACGGTGATGTTCCGGTGCGTCCAGCCGTGCGCGTGCAGCACCCGCAGCGCGGTCAGCACGTCGGAGGCCACCTCGGCCGCCCGGTAGGGGCTCAGCGGTTCATCGGCTATCAGCGCGGCCAGCGGCCGGGCCGGGACCAGTTCGCTCACTATCCACAGCGACTCGCCCTCGGCGAACACGTCGAAGACCTGGTCCAGCCGGGGATGGTCCGGGATCGAAGCCGCCGCCTGCGCCGCCTCGATGGCCCGGCGCACGGCCGGCAGATCGCCGGGCGAGCGGCGCGCCGCGGCCGGGACGGCCCGCGGCCCGTCGAGCAGCTCCGCGTCCACGACCTCCGGTAACGGCACCTGACGGACCAGGACTTCCTGCCCGCTGCGCGTGTCAAAGGCGCGGGTCTCTATCAGTTCGTACGCGTCGGACGGCGGCAGGGGCAGGCGGTAGCGGCCGGCCAGGATCCGGCCCGCGTACTCCTCCACATCGCCTCCCCCGAGTGCGGCGGGCTCCCCATGGCCCCTCCGACACGATACGTCGCCGGGGCCGCCCGCGTCCCGAGGTCAGCCGAGCGGCTGGAAGGTCTCGAAGGCGACGTTGCGCAACTGGGTGCACTCGGGGGCGTCCCACTGGTCGGCGGCGCAGCTGATCATGATCGCGTAGCCGTGCGTCGCGTCGAGCTTGAAGCCGCGGTTGAGCACCCGGACCTTGATCCCCTTCTGCTCCCGCTCGAACTCCCAGTCCGCGACGGTCGGGTAGCCCCGGTAGTCCACCGTGTCGATGCGGATCTGCCGGTAGCCGTTGCTGTCGCGCGCCACCGCGGGGGCCGCCTTGGCCCAGGCCAGGCGCGCGTCCTCGCCCGGCTTGTCGGTGTAGTCGACCTGGATCCGCGGGAATCCGCCGTCACGGCTGTATATGGCGCCGGAGTTCTCACCCGCCGTGGCCGTCTGCTTGAAGCCCTCGGGCATGGCCATCGTGAAGTGGAACCCGAAGTTCCGCTCCAGGAAGAAGCCCGCGGGGACCGCACCGCCGGCGCCGCCGGACGTGGCGCCCTGACCCTGGTTCGCGGCCGGGGTCTGCTGGCCCTGGCCCGCCTGGTCACCGGTGCCGGTGCCTGCGGTGCCGCTTCCGGTGCCGGTGCCGGTGCCGGCCGATTCACCGGTGTTCCCCGAGGGCTTCGGGGCCGTCCCCCCGGTCCCGCCACTGCCCGGGTCCTTCGGTGCCGAGGCCGCCGGGGTGGGCTGCTTGCCGCCCTTGCCCTCCTTCTTGGCGTCCTTGTCGTCGCCCAGGGAGTAGGCGATGAGCGAACCGACCACCGCCAGCACCACGACCACGGCCGCTATCGCCAGCACGATCGTGCGGCGCTGCATGACGTCCGTGAGCGGAGCCGGAACGGGGGACGGCTTGGACTTCGGGGACTCGGCGGCGGAGACGGCCGTGGTGGCGGCCGCGGCGGTCGCCGCCTTGCGGGCGGCCTTCAGCGCGGCGCGGGCCCGTTCGCGCTGCTCGCGCTCGCGCCGTTCGCGTTCCTTCTTCGCCGCCTTCTCGGCCGCCTTCTCCGCGGTGGCCTTCTCCGCGGCATCCTGGGCGTCCGCCAGGGAGATCTGCCGGGTCTCCTCGGCCGCCGGAGCCACCACGGGGGCCGGCCGGGGCTCGGGCGCCGCCAGTACGGCATTCAGCATCGCCCGGGCACGGCCGTCGTCGAGACGGTGGGCCGGGTCCTTGGCGAGCAGGCCGTAGATGACGTCGGTCAGCGGACCGGCGTTCTTCGGCGGGTCCACGGGCTCGGTCATCACCGCGGTGAGGGTCGCGAGCGCGGACCCCTTGTCGTACGGGGGCACCCCCTCGACGGAGGCGTACAGCAGGCCGCCGAGCGACCACATGTCGGCGGGCGGGCCGGGCTTCTGGCCGCGGGCGCGCTCGGGGGAAATGTAGGAGGGGGCGCCGACGAGCATGCCGGTGGAGGTGACGGAGGGGTCGCCCTCGACCTGCGCGATGCCGAAGTCGGTGAGGACCACACGGCCGTTGCCGGCGATCAGCACATTGGACGGCTTCACGTCGCGGTGCAGGATGCCCTGGCCGTGCGCGGCGCGCAGTACGTCGAGCACCGCGAGGCCGACCTCGGCGGCGCGGTGCGGGGTCAGGGGGCCGTTCTCCCGTATGAACTCGGCGAGCGAGGGGCCCTCGATGAGCTCCATGACGATCCACGGGCGGCCGTCCTCGTCGACGACGTCGTAGACGGTGACGGCGCCACCGCTGCGGATCCGGGCAATGGCCTTGGCCTCGCGGAGGGTACGGGTGATGAGGCGTCGCTTCTCGTCCTCGTCGACCCCGGTGCTGAAGCGGAGCTCCTTGACGGCGACGGTCCGGCCCAGGGTCTCGTCCTGGGCGCGCCAGACGGTACCCATCCCGCCCTTGCCGAGCACGGCACTCAGCCGGTACCGCCCGGCCAGCAACCGCCCCTCGTCCTGTCCGCCCTCGGCGGCCTTCGCGGCGGCGGCCTTGACGGCGGCGGCCATGGCATCGGCCTTCTCGACGACGGGATTGACCCCCGTCCTCACCACCGAACCCTCAGCCTTGGCCGCGGGCGCAGGAGCACCCTTGCCCAGCTCCGGCTTCGCGTCCCCGGCCCCTGCCTTCGCCGCGGGCGCAGGCTCGGCCTTGCTCAACCCGGGCTTCACGGCCGCAGGCTTCGCATCGTCAGGCTCCACCACAGGCTTCGCGCCCTCACCCTCGGACGCACCCTTGCCCAGCCCGGGCTTCGCGTCCTCGGGCCCGGCCTTGGCCGCGGGCGCAGGAGCACCCTTGCCCAGCTCCGGCTTCGCGTCCCCGGCCCCTGCCTTCGCCGCGGGCGCAGGCTCGGCCTTGCTCAACCCGGGCTTCTCGGCCGCAGGCTTCGCATCGTCAGGCTTCGCCTCAGGCGCCCCAGCCCCCTCGGGCTCGGCCGAAGTCTTCTCCCGCCCGGGCTTCGCCGCAGGCGACCCGCCCGGCTTCTCAGCGTCGGGCTTCGCGGCAGGCGACCCCGCAGGGCCGGTCCCCGGCTTCGCGTCCGCGGGCTCCGCCGCAGGCGCAGGCGCAGCCGCGACCACGGCGTCGGCCACAGGCTTCGCACCGTCAGGCTTCGCCGCAGGCGACCCCGCAGGCGATGCCGTACGGGTTCCGGAAGGCGCGCGGCCAGCCGAAGACTTCGCACTGTCAGGCTTCGCCGCAGGCGACCCCGCAGGTGACTCGGTGTGCTCCGGCTTCGACATGCGTCCCCTCTGCGATCCTGCCGCTGCTCCGCCTGCCCCGGCGGCTGAGCGACCCGGCGGCCGGGGCTCGTGATAACCCGCCCCGGCAGAACCCTCATTGTTCCTCACTCCGCAACGGACGGACGCCCCGGGTCTGCGGTTCCCCCCTCCGCATCCCGGAGTTACAACGGAACGATGTCGGGCGCCCCCAGCCGCGCCGCGTCCGCCGTCTGGTCGTCCGGCTGACGCTGCGATTCCCGCTCCGCCTGGACCCGCTTCTCGTAGTGCTCCACTTCCTTCTCGATCTGCTGCTTGTCCCACCCCAGCACCGGAGCCATCAACTCCGCGCATTCCCGGGCCGAGCGCGTCCCCCGGTCGAAGGTCTCGATCGAGATCCGGGTCCGCCGCGTCAGTACGTCGTCCAGGTGCCGGGCCCCCTCGTGCGAGGCCGCGTACACGATCTCGGCCCGCAGGTAGTCGTCCGCCCCGGACACCGGCTCCCGCAGCCCCGGGTCGGCGGCCATCAGGTCCAGCAGCTCCTCCGTCAGCGACCCGAAGCGGTTCAACAGGTGCTCCACCCGCACCACGTGAAGCCCCGTCCGGGCCGCGATCCTCGCCCGACCGTTCCACAGCGCCCGGTATCCCTCCGCCCCCACCAGCGGCACGTCCTCCGTCACGCAATCGGCCACCCGCTGGTCCAGCCCGTGCACGGCCTCGTCCACGGCGTCCTTCGCCATGACCCGGTACGTCGTGTACTTGCCCCCGGCGACCACCACCAGCCCCGGCACCGGGTGCGCCACCGTGTGCTCGCGCGACAGCTTGCTCGTCGCGTCCGACTCCCCGGCCAGCAGCGGCCGCAGGCCCGCGTACACGCCCTGGACGTCGTCGCGCGTGAGCGGCACCGCCAGCACCGAGTTCACGTGCTCCAGCAGGTAGTCGATGTCCGCGCTCGAAGCCGCCGGGTGCGCCTTGTCCAGGTCCCAGTCGGTGTCCGTGGTCCCCACGATCCAGTGCCGGCCCCACGGGATGACGAACAGCACCGACTTCTCGGTCCGCAGGATCAGTCCGGTGCTCGAATGGATCCGGTCCTTCGGTACGACCAGATGGATGCCCTTCGACGCCCGCACGTGGAACTGGCCGCGCTCCCCGATCAGCGCCTGGGTGTCGTCCGTCCACACCCCGGTCGCGTTCACGACCTGCTTCGCGCGGATCTCGTACTCGCCCCCGCCCTCCACGTCGCGCACCCGCGCGCCGACCACCCGCTCGCCCTCACGCAGAAAACCGATGACCCTCGCCCGATTGGCGCAGTGCGCCCCGTACGCCGCCGCCGTACGCACGAGCGTGGTGACGTAGCGCGCATCGTCCATCTGGGCGTCGTAGTACTGCAGGGCGCCGACCAGCGCGTCCTTGCGCAGCGCCGGCGCCACCCGCAGCGCGCGCCTGCGCGACAGGTGCCGGTGCACGGGCAGGCCGCGCCCGTGGCCGCTGGAGACCGACATCGCGTCGTACAGCGCGACGCCCGATCCGGCGTACAGCCGCTCCCAGCCCTTGTGCTGCAGCGGGTACAGGAACGGCACCGGCTTCACCAGGTGCGGGGCGAGGCGCTCCAGCAGCAGGCCGCGCTCCTTCAGCGCCTCCCGCACGAGGGCGAAGTCGAGCATCTCCAGATACCTCAGGCCGCCGTGGATCAGCTTGCTGGAGCGGCTGGAGGTGCCCGAGGCCCAGTCCCGCGCCTCCACCAGGCCGGTCGACAGGCCGCGCGTCACGGCGTCGAGGGCGGTGCCGGCGCCCACCACGCCCGCGCCCACCACCAGCACGTCCAGTTCCCGCTCGGCCATCCGGCTGAGGGCTTCGGCCCGCTGTGCCGGCCCCAGTGTCGCTGTCCTCACGGCTGCCTCCCGTTGGTGCGGATGAGATCCCGCTCACATGCCCCGTTCCACGATTCTGACCGCCCGCACCCACATCAGCCACCGCCTGTGGACAACACAACGGTGGCGTTCACTCCAGAATGCGACATATCTGTCATATATACGCCTAGTCTGACATTGCGCCAGCTCCCCTGCCCCCCGGAGAACTTGCGCGGCAGCCCCCTCATTTCAGGGAAGGGACGGCACCCCCATGCCCGCAGATCTCGCCGTCATCGGACTCGGCCATCTCGGCCTCCCGCTCGCCCAGGCGGCCGTCGCCGCCGGAATCGAGACGGTCGGCTACGACAGCGGTCCGGTCACGGACTCCACCCTCACCGCCGCCGAGATCCGCCGCATGTCGGCGGCCGGCTTCCGGATCACCACCAACCCGGCCGAGCTCGGCCGGGTCCGCACGGCCGTCATCTGCGCCCCCACCCAGCTCGGCGCCGATCGCGCACTGGACCTCTCCGCCGTCGGGGAGGCCGGCCACGCGCTCGCCGCCCGGTTGCGCGCCCACACCACCGTGATCCTCGAATCGGCCGTCCACCCGGGCGTCACCGAGGAGTACCTCCGCCCGATCCTCGAAGCGGGCTCCGGGCTGCGGGCAGGCCGGGACTTCCACCTGGCCTACTCCCCCAGCCGCCACGACCCGGGCAACCGCACGCACGGCATCTCCAACACCCCCAAGGTGATCGGCGGCCTCACGCCCGCCTGCACGGAGTCCGCGCACGCCTTCTACGCCCGCCTCACCGAGAAGGTGGTCCGCGCCCGCGGCCTGCGCGAGGCCGAGACCGTACAGCTCCTCGAGACGAACTACCGCCACGTCAACATCGCCCTCATGAACGAGATGGCGGTCCTCTGCCACGACCTCGGCGTGGACCTGTGGGACGTCATCCGCTGCGCGGAGACCAAGCCGTACGGATTCCAGGCCTTCCGCCCCGGCCCCGGGGTCGGCGGCCACGGCGTCCCCCTCGACCCGAACTACCTCCCCCACACCACGCGCACCCCGGGCCACCCCCTGCGCATGGTCGGACTGGCGCAGGAGATCAACAACCGGATGCCGCAGTACGTCATCCAGCGCTCCGCCACCCTGCTGAACGAGCACGGCAAGTCCGCCCGCGGGGCCCGCGTCCTGCTCCTCGGCGTCACCTACAAGCCCGACCTGGCCGACCAGGAGGGTTCCCCGGCCCGCGAGATCGCCAGCCGCCTCATCGACCTGGGCGCGCTGATCAGCTACCACGACCCGTACATCACGGGCTGGCGGGTCAGGGACCAGCCGGTCCCCCGTGCCGAATCGTTGTACGAGGCCGCCGCGAACGCGGACCTGACCATCCTGCTGCAGCACCACCGCACCTATGACCTGCAAGGACTTGCGGTGAAGGCCCAGTTGCTCCTCGACACCCGCGGCGCCAGCCCGGTGGGCGCGGCCCACCGGCTCTGAATGCCGGGAAATCCCCCCACGGATGTCCGGGGCTGCTGCTAGCCTGCGGCGTCACTTATCTCGCACATACGTCCCCCTGGACACGTGTGCCTGTGCATCCCTGGGGGGATCCGCCCGCATGAGCCAGAACATCCAGCCGCAGCCGCCCGCGCCCGACTCCTTCACCGCGGCCCCCGCACCGGCCCCGGCCCGCACCGGCAACATCGGCCTCGGCATCGTCGCCGCCGTCGTCGCGGCCCTGGTCGCGGCGGGCGCGTACGGCGGGATCATGAACGCCATCGACCGCGAGGTCGGCTACGCCGCGATCGGCGTCGGCCTCCTCGTCGGCCTCGCCGCCGGCAAGGTCGGCGGCCGCAGCCCCGTCCTGCCCGCGGTCGCCGCCGTGCTCTCGCTCGGCGCCGTCTACCTCGGCCAGCTCGTCTTCATCGCGCTGGCACTGGCGGACTACGGCAAGGTCGGCGTGGGCGACGTGCTCAGCGAGGTCGGCATCGGCGGCCTGACCGACATCTGGAAGGAGGGCGTGGACTTCATGTCCTACGTCTTCCTCGCCATCGGTGGCTTCGCCGCCTTCAGCGCGGCCAAGAAGCTCGGCGACTGACACCGGCCGCCGTTCACACATGCCGGAGGGCCGGCACCCCAGGTGGGGTGCCGGCCCTCCGGCGTGCGTACGGGAGACCGTCAGCGGCTGTGCTGCGAGTCCGCGATGGTGACCTCGACCCGCTGGAACTCCTTGAGCTCGCTGTAGCCGGTGGTGGCCATCGAGCGGCGCAGGGCGCCGAAGATGTTCATCGAGCCGTCCGGGGTGTGCGAGGGACCGGTGAGGATCTCCTCGGTGGTGCCCACGGTGCCGAGGTCGACCTTCTTGCCGCGCGGCACGTCCTCGTGGACGGCCTCCATGCCCCAGTGGTTGCCCTTGCCGGGCGCGTCGGTGGCACGGGCCAGCGGGGAGCCCATCATCACGGCGTCCGCGCCGCAGGCGACGGCCTTCGGGATGTCGCCGGACCAGCCCACGCCGCCGTCGGCGATGACGTGCACGTAGCGGCCGCCGGACTCGTCCATGTAGTCGCGGCGGGCCGCGGCCACGTCCGCGACGGCGGTGGCCATCGGGACCTGGATGCCGAGCACGTTGCGCGTGGTGTGCGCGGCGCCGCCGCCGAAGCCGACGAGGACACCGGCCGCGCCGGTGCGCATCAGGTGCAGGGCCGCCGTGTAGGTGGCGCAGCCGCCGACGATGACCGGGACGTCGAGCTCGTAGATGAACTGCTTGAGGTTCAGCGGCTCGGCGGCGCCCGACACGTGCTCGGCCGACACCGTGGTGCCGCGGATCACGAAGATGTCCACGCCGGCGTCGACGACGGCCTTGGAGAACTCGGCCGTGCGCTGCGGGGAGAGCGCGGCGGCGGTGACGACGCCCGAGTCGCGCACCTCCTTGATGCGCTGACGGATCAGGTCCGCCTGGATCGGCGCCGAGTAGATCTCCTGGAGACGACGGGTCGCGGACTCCTCGTCCAGCTCCGTGATCTCGTCGAGCAGCGGCTGCGGGTCCTCGTAGCGGGTCCACAGGCCTTCGAGGTTCAGCACGCCGAGGCCGCCGAGCTCGCCGATGCGGATCGCGGTCTGCGGGGAGACGACCGAGTCCATGGGGGCGGCCAGGAAGGGGAGCTCGAAGCGGTACGCGTCGATCTGCCAGGCGATCGAGACCTCCTTCGGGTCCCGGGTACGCCGGCTCGGGACGATGGCGATGTCGTCGAACGCGTACGCCCTGCGGCCGCGCTTGCCGCGCCCGATCTCGATCTCAGTCACGTGTGGTGGCCTTTCCTCTGGGTCTGCCCGTCCAGTATCCCCGAACGCCGGGGGCATGCGTTCCGGTGACCGCCGTACGGACACCATTGCGGCCCGCCGGCGGGCGGCGCGGCCCCGGGCCGGGCCCCCGCAACGGCGAGGAGCGGGCCCGGTTGCCCCGGACCCGCTCCTCGCGCTGGCTCTGACTGCGGCCGTTACCCCTTGCGGGAGTAGTTCGGCGCCTCGACCGTCATCTGGATGTCGTGCGGGTGGCTCTCCTTGAGGCCCGCCGAGGTGATCCGGACGAACCGGCCGCGGTCCTGCAGCTCGGGGACCGTGCGGCCGCCGACGTAGAACATCGACTGGCGCAGGCCGCCGACGAGCTGGTGCACGACCGCGGAGAGCGGGCCGCGGTAGGGGACCTGGCCCTCGATGCCCTCGGGGATGAGCTTGTCGTCGCCGCCCACGCCCTCCTGGAAGTAGCGGTCCTTGGAGAAGGAGCGCTGGTCGCCGCGGGACTGCATCGCGCCGAGCGAACCCATGCCGCGGTACGACTTGAACTGCTTGCCGTTGATGAAGAGCAGCTCGCCCGGGGACTCCTCGCAGCCCGCCAGCAGCGAGCCGAGCATCACCGTGTCGGCCCCCGCGACCAGGGCCTTGGCGATGTCGCCGGAGTACTGCAGGCCGCCGTCGCCAATGACCGGGACACCGGCCGCCTTGGCGGCGAGCGAGGCCTCGTAGATCGCGGTGACCTGCGGGACGCCGATGCCGGCGACGACGCGGGTGGTGCAGATGGAGCCGGGGCCGACGCCGACCTTGATGCCGTCGCAGCCGGCGTCGATCAGCGCCTGCGCGCCGTCACGCGTGGCGACGTTGCCGCCGATGACGTCGACGCCGGAATTCGACTTGATCTTGGCGACCATGTCGCCGACCAGGCGGGAGTGACCGTGGGCGGTGTCGACGACGATGAAGTCGGCGCCCGCCTCGATCAGGGCCTGGGCGCGCTCGTACGCGTCGCCGGCGACACCGACGGCCGCACCGACGAGCAGCCGGCCGCCCTTGTCCTTGGCGGCGTTCGGGTACTTCTCGGCCTTGACGAAGTCCTTGACCGTGATGAGGCCCTTGAGGATGCCCGCGTCGTCGACCAGCGGAAGCTTCTCGATCTTGTGGCGGCGCAGCAGCTCCATGGCGTCCACGCCCGAGATGCCGACCTTGCCCGTGACCAGCGGCATCGGGGTCATGACCTCGCGCACCTGGCGGCTGCGGTCCGACTCGAAGGCCATGTCGCGGTTGGTGACGATGCCGAGGAGCTTGCCGGCGGGGTCGGTGACCGGGACGCCGGAGATGCGGAACTTCGCGCAGAGCTCGTCGGCCTCGCGCAGCGTCGCGTCCGGGTGCACCGTGATCGGGTCGGTGACCATGCCGGACTCGGAGCGCTTGACCAGGTCGACCTGGTTGGCCTGGTCCGCGATGGAGAGGTTGCGGTGCAGCACGCCGACGCCGCCCTGACGGGCCATGGCGATGGCCATGCGGGCCTCGGTGACCTTGTCCATGGCGGCGGACAGCAGCGGGACGTTCACGCGCACGTTGCGCGAGATGAGGGAAGAGGTGTCGATCGCATCAGGCGACATGTCCGACGCGCCCGGCAGCAGCAGCACGTCGTCGTAGGTCAGTCCGAGCGTGGCGAATTTGTCGGGCACTCCGTCGGCGGTCATGACACCTTCCCAAATGGTCTTGCTCAGCGCGGATGTCCATGCTAACGGGATCCCGACGCGTCTCATTCCACGACCAAGGTCAAGCAGAAGTTTCGTCGTTTCCTACGATTGCGGCGCGTGACGGAAGCCCCGGTCCGGGGTCCGCACCGAGGGAGTCGGCACGGACCGTACGAGGGCACGGGCGCGCGGCCGCCTACTGCTCGGCGAGCGCCCGCAGCCTGCTGAGTGCCCGGTGCTGGGCGACGCGCACGGCCCCGGGGGACATTCCGAGCATCTGCCCGGTCTCCTCCGCGGTCAGCCCGACGGCCACCCTCAGCACGAGGAGCTCTCGCTGGTTCTCCGGAAGGTTCGCCAGCAGCTTCTTGGCCCAGGCGGCGTCGCTGCTGAGCAGCGCGCGCTCCTCGGGGCCCAGCGAGTCGTCGGGCCGTTCCGGCATCTCGTCGGAGGGCACGGCCGTGCTGCCCGGGTGCCGCATGGCGGCCCGCTGCAGGTCGGCGACCTTGTGCGCGGCGATCGCGAAGACGAAGGCCTCGAAGGGCCGCCCGGTGTCCCGGTAGCGCGGCAGCGCCATCAGGACGGCGACGCAGACCTCCTGCGCCAGGTCCTCCACGAAGTGACGAGCGTCACCCGGCAATCGCGAGAGCCGGGTGCGGCAATAGCGGATCGCAAGGGGGTGCACGAAGGCGAGCAGGTCGTGCGTGGCCTGCTCGTCGCCCTCCACCGCCCGGCGTACGAGCGCGCTGACACCCCCGGCACTGCCGCCTCTGGCGGCGCCGGTCGGGCCTGTGGCCGCGGGTGACCCCAAGGCCTCGTCGTCGCGCATCAATCCATGGTGCCTTGGCGCCGGAGCATCCGCGTCGCCGTGGCCCTTGTTGTGCATCGAAGCGTTATGAGCAGGTGCGCCGGAACCCATCATCTGCGCCCTCCCCTCCCGCTCGGCCGAATAGTCCCCGAGAGACTCCACACCCTCAAGGATGCGGCATCGCGCACGAAGCGAGACGTCCCCCGGATTGTGCCCCGCCAATCCCCGGGTGCGCACCGGGTACGGCGGGGGACGGGGCTACCCCGAATTCGAGAGACGGCGAGGGCGGCGCGCCGCCCCGTCCGCGGGTGCGGACGGGACCGCTCTCGAAGATCCGCGGCCTGCGGCGGACCGGGCGGGGCCCGGCCACGACCGGGAGGTCAGCGGACCAGACCCCAGCGGAAGCCGAGGGCCACAGCGTGCGCCCGGTCCGAGGCACCGAGCTTCTTGAACAGCCGACGGGCGTGCGTCTTGACCGTGTCCTCGGAGAGGAAGAGCTCGCGCCCGATCTCCGCATTGGACCGGCCGTGACTCATGCCCTCCAGGACCTGGATCTCGCGCGCGGTGAGCGTGGGCGCGGCGCCCATCTCGGCCGAGCGGAGCCGGCGCGGGGCCAGTCGCCAGGTCGGGTCGGCGAGTGCCTGGGTGACCGTGGCCCGCAGTTCGGCGCGCGAGGCGTCCTTGTGCAGGTAGCCACGGGCGCCGGCGGCGACCGCGAGGGCCACGCCGTCCAGGTCCTCGGCGACCGTCAGCATGATGATGCGGGCGCCGGGGTCGGCCGAGAGCAGTCGGCGGACCGTCTCCACACCGCCCAGCCCGGGCATCCGTACATCCATCAGAATCAGGTCGGAGCGGTCGGCGCCCCAGCGGCGGAGGACTTCCTCGCCGTTGGCAGCCGTCGTCACACGCTCGACGCCGGGCACGGTGGCAACCGCGCGGCGGAGCGCCTCTCGGGCAAGCGGGGAGTCGTCGCAGACGAGGACGGATGTCATGACCGCCCTCCGCAGCTGCTGATGCGCGTCACCTTGAGCCTCCAGGCTGGTACGTATCGTCACCTGTGCGGTCGATGCTCCCGGACACCTGTCCGAGAACTTGTTGGTTCAACCGCCTTCGCACTCTCAACGATGGTCACTCGAAAGAGTTACGGGTCGGACGGACACCTTCAGCACTCTACGTGAGGAAGCGATCACGGCGTAGGAGCCACGAGCTGCTTGTCCTCCATCTGGAGCTATGCCCTATTTGGCGGCTTTCCTTCCGTTTGGCACGTGTCTGAGGCTAGATTCCCAATGAGTCATATTTACATCTACTCCGACAGTAGGTGTGGAGACATGGACCGTATCCGCCTCAGTACCGGCACCAAGAGGGACTACCAATGGCAGATTTCTCCCGCCTCCCCGGACCGAACGCCGACCTCTGGGACTGGCAGCTGCTAGCCGCCTGCCGCGGGGTCGACAGCTCCCTCTTCTTCCATCCGGAAGGCGAGCGGGGCGCGGCCAGGAGCGCGCGCGAGGCCTCGGCTAAAGAGGTCTGCATGCGATGCCCGGTTCGTTCGGAATGCGCCGCGCACGCACTCGCCGTCCGAGAGCCCTACGGGGTGTGGGGCGGCCTGACCGAAGACGAGCGCGAGGAGCTGATGGGCCGCGCCCGGCATCGCCTGATCCCCGCGTCGAGTGCGATCGGACCGATCGCGCCGAGCTGAGAGCCCACCCGACGAAGCGTCCGAAGGAACGTTTCCTCGAATCACCGGCACACCCGGGCGTGTCGCCGCCCGGCCCGCGTTTCACACGTTCGGCCGTACCGGGCCGTCCGATGTGTCCGCCCCCGGCCGCCGCCGGGGGCGGGCGGGGGCGCGGGTCAGCGCGCGGCCGCCCGCTCCAGCTGCGCCAGGGTCGCGGCCACGGCAGGCACCCGGGCCAGGTCGGGCAGGGTCAGCGCGACGACCTCCCGCTCCACCGCCGGCTCCACGGCCACCGTGCTCACGCCCTTGGCCCGTACGGACTCCACCGCGAGCTCCGGCAGCACCGCGACGCCCAGCCCCGCGCCGACCAGGCCGACCACCGCCGGGTAGTCGTCGGTGGCGAAGTCGATGCGCGGGGTGAAGCCCGCGCCCTCGCACACCTCCACGAGGTGGCGGCGACAGCGCGGACAGCCCGCGATCCACGGTTCGTCGGCCAGCTCCGCCATGCCCACGCGCTCCGCACCGGCCAGCCGGTGCCCCTCCGGGACCAGCCCGACGAGCCGGTCGGTCAGCAGCGGCCGCACCACGAGGTCGTCCCACTCCGAGGCGGAATGGGCGGCCCCGCCGTAACGGAAGGCCAGCGCCAGGTCGCAGTCGCCCTCGCGCAGCATCTCCACCGAGCGCGGCGGTTCGGCCTCGACCAGCGAGATGCGGGTCCCCGGGTGCTCGGAACGCATCGCCGCGAGCGCGGTCGGCACCAGCGTGGAGCTGCCGCTGGGGAAGGACACGAGCCGGACCCGGCCCGCGCGCAGCCCGGCGATGGCCGCGACCTCCTCCTCGGCGGCCGTCAGCCCGGCCAGGATCCCCGCGGCATGGCGCACCAGGGCCTCACCCGCCTGGGTCAGCCGCATTTCGCGTCCGGTGCGGATGAGCAGCGGAGTGCCGGCCGACTGCTCCAGCGCCTTCATCTGCTGGGAGACGGCCGGCTGGGTGCAGCCGAGCTCGCGGGCGGCTGCGGAGAAGGACCCGGTCCCGGCGACAGCGCGCAGAACCCGGAGATGACGTGCCTCGATCACCTTTCGAGCATAAGGCCTGCTTTGATCGCAGCGCCAATATCCCGGCGACGCTTTGGGGCGGTCGGTTAGCGTGGTCCCATGGCCTCCATGCATCTCATCTCCGTGAACCTCGGCCGCGCCACGGCCGTCGATTACTCCGACGCGGAGGGCGGGCGAACGGGCATCGGCAAGCGCCCCGTGCCCGGACCCGTCCGCGTCGTCGCCCCGGGCCCGAAGGCCGACGGCCTCGGCAGCGGCCTGGACGGCGACGCCGTCTGCGACCGGCGCCACCACGGCGGCGACCACCAGGCCGTCTACGCGTACGCCCGCGAGGACCTGGACCTGTGGGAGCGCGAGCTCGGCCGCGAGCTGCCCGGCGGGCTCTTCGGCGAGAACTTCACCACCTCCGGCATCGACCTGAACACCGCGCGGCTCGGCGACCGCTGGCGGGTCGGCGCGGACCTCGTCCTCGAGGTGGCCTCGGCCCGCATCCCGTGCCGGACCTTCCAGGGGGCCCTGGGCGAGGCCGGCTGGGTCAAGCGGTTCACACAGGCGGCCCGGCCGGGCGCGTACCTGCGGGTGATCGAGGCGGGGTCGGTCTCGCCCGGCGACCCGATCGAGGTCATCCACCGGCCCGACCACGACGTGACGGTGCAGCTCTGGTTCCGCGCCTTCACCACCGAGCGGGCGCTGCTGCCGCTCACCCTGGCGGCGGGCACGGCGATGGAGCCGAAGGCCCACGAGCGGGTGCGCCTGTACGTGGAGAAGTACGGGGCGGAGACCGGGGAGGGGTAGCACCGTCAGCCGGGGAAGCTAGGTTGCGCCTATGACGACTGCGTTGATTACGGGATCCACGGCGGGCATCGGCGCCGCCTTCGCCCGGCGGCTGGCCGCCCAGGGGCACAACCTGGTACTGGTGGCACGCGACACCAAGCGGCTCGGCGAGCAGGCGACCGAGCTGCACGACCGGCACGGCATCGAGGCCGAGGTACTGGTCGCCGACCTCTCCACCGAGGAGGGCATCACGGCGGTCGAGCAGCGACTCGACGACCGCACGCACCCGGTGGACCTGCTGGTCAACAACGCCGGCTTCGGCAACAAGGGCCGCTACCTCGAGGTCTCCATGGCCGACGAGCTGACCATGCTGAAGGTGCACATCGAGGCGGTGCTGCGGCTGACCTCGGCGGCCACCGCGTCGATGCGCTCGCGCGGCCGC
Organism: Streptomyces sp. NBC_00029; assembly: GCF_045160505.1. Taxonomy (NCBI): domain Bacteria; kingdom Bacillati; phylum Actinomycetota; class Actinomycetes; order Kitasatosporales; family Streptomycetaceae; genus Streptomyces; species Streptomyces sp. NBC_00029. The sequence goes on along the minus strand of NZ_CP108292.1, from coordinate 5,450,049 downwards.
GGCGGCGTGATCAACGTGGCCTCGGTGGCGGCCTTCGTGCCGCGCGGCACCTACGGGGCGAGCAAGGCCTGGGTCGTGCAGTTCACCCAGGGCGCGGCGCGCGACCTGGCGGGGTCCGGGGTGCGGCTGATGGCCCTGTGCCCCGGCTTCGTGCGTACGGAGTTCCACCAGCGGGCGGGGATGGGCACGGACAACATCCCCGGCTGGATGTGGCTGGACGCCGACAAGCTGGTGGCCACGGCCCTGGACGACCTGGCGCGGGGGAAGACGGTGTCGATCCCGGACCCGCGGTACAAGGCGCTGATGAGCGTGGTGAAGCTGGCGCCGCGCGGGCTGCTGGGCGGGGTGTCCTCGCGTACGGGCCGCAAGTACGGCCCCCAGTAGCCCCGGAGGGTACCCCGAAGGAACCCTGCACAAGCGGCCAACCGGCTGAAATCTCCCTAAACTGGACCTGTCCCATCCAGCGCGGGAGGCGACGCGATGACATTCGTACAAGTGATCGATTACGAGACTACGCGGTTCGACGAGATGAACGCCCTCATCGACCGCTGGGCGGAGCAGAGCAGCGGCAGGCGCACGGCCACGCACACGATGATCGGCCAGGACCGCGAGGCCCGGAACCACTACGTGGACATGGTGGAGTTCGCCTCGTACGAGGAGGCCATGAAGAACTCCCGGCTCCCCGAGACGGACCGGATGTTCCAGGAAATGGTGGCGCTCTGCGAAGGCATGCCGAAGTTCATGAACCTGGACGTGGTCCGCGACGAACACCTCAACAAGCAGCTCGCCGACCGGGTGTTCACGGAAGCGGCCATGGCCGGGAACATGAGCGTCATCGACGAGTGCTTCGCGACGAACTACATCGACCACGACACCGGCAAGGCGGAGTCCACCGTCATCGGGCGCGACTCCATGAGGTCGGACATGGAGACGTGGCGCGCCGCCTTCGACATGACCTTCGAGCCGCAGGCCCAGCTGGCCGAGGGCGACATGGTCACGACGGTGTGGAACTGGCGCGGCACCCACAAGGGCACGTTCATGGGAGTCGCACCGACCGGGAAGACGTACGAGATGTCCGGGAGCACCACCTTCAGGTGCCTGGACGGAGAGATCATCGAGGGCTGGTGGCACTACAACACCGCAGCCCTGCAGATGCAGATGGGCGCATCCGGTTCTCCGTACGGAACCTGAGGCCCCACCACGGGGAAGGCCCCGTCCCGCGACTGCGGAACGGGGCCTTCTCGGCGTGGTGCGTGCGATCAGTGGCTGTGACCGTGGCCGTGGCCGTGACCGGCGTCGCCCTCGTCGTCCGCCGGCTTCTCGACGACCAGGGTCTCGGTCGTGAGCAGCAGGGAGGCGATGGAGGCGGCGTTCTCCAGCGCGGAACGGGTGACCTTCACCGGGTCGATGACGCCGGCCTTGACCAGGTCGCCGTACTCGCCGGTGGCGGCGTTGAAGCCCTGGCCCTTGTCGAGCTCGGCGACCTTCGAGGTGATGACGTAACCCTCGAGGCCGGCGTTCTCGGCGATCCAGCGCAGCGGCTCGACGGCGGCGCGGCGCACGACCGCGACACCGGTGGCCTCGTCGCCCGACAGGCCGAGGTTGCCCTCGAGGACCTTGACGGCGTGGACGAGCGCGGAGCCACCGCCGGAGACGATGCCCTCCTCGACCGCGGCGCGGGTCGCCGAGATGGCGTCCTCGAGACGGTGCTTCTTCTCCTTGAGCTCCACCTCGGTGGCGGCGCCGACCTTGATGACGCAGACGCCGCCGGCGAGCTTCGCCAGGCGCTCCTGCAGCTTCTCGCGGTCCCAGTCCGAGTCGGTGGACTCGATCTCGGCCTTGATCTGGTTGACGCGGCCGAGGACCTCTTCGTGGCTGCCGCCACCATCGACGATGGTGGTGTCGTCCTTGGAGATGGTCACGCGGCGGGCGGAGCCCAGTACGTCCAGACCGGCCTGGTCGAGCTTGAGGCCGACCTCCTCGGCGATGACGGTGGCACCGGTGAGGGTGGCCATGTCCTGGAGCATCGCCTTGCGACGGTCACCGAAGCCGGGGGCCTTGACGGCCACCGCGTTGAAGGTGCCACGGATCTTGTTGACGACGAGGGTGGAGAGCGCCTCGCCCTCGACGTCCTCGGCGATGATCAGCAGCGGCTTCGAGGCGCCGGCCTGGATGACCTTCTCGAGCAGCGGCAGGAGGTCCTGGATCGAGGAGATCTTGCCCTGGTTGATCAGGATGTACGGGTCGTCGAGGACGGCCTCCATACGCTCCTGGTCGGAGACCATGTACGGCGAGAGGTAGCCCTTGTCGAAGGCCATGCCCTCGGTGAACTCCAGCTCCAGGCCGAAGGTGTTGGACTCCTCGACGGTGATGACACCGTCCTTGCCGACCTTGTCCATCGCCTCGGCGATGAGCTCGCCGACCTGCTGGTCCTGCGCGGAGAGCGCGGCCACGGCGGCGATGTCGGACTTGTCCTCGATCGGGCGGGCGGTCGCGAGGAGCTCCTCGGACACGGCCTTGACCGCGGCGTCGATGCCCTTCTTCAGGGCGGCCGGGGAAGCACCCGCGGCGACGTTGCGCAGACCCTCGCGGACCAGCGCCTGGGCCAGCACGGTGGCGGTGGTGGTGCCGTCACCCGCGATGTCGTTGGTCTTGGTCGCCACCTCCTTCACGAGCTGCGCGCCCAGGTTCTCGTACGGGTCGTCCAGCTCGACCTCGCGAGCGATGGTGACACCGTCGTTGGTGATGGTGGGGGCGCCGAACTTCTTGTCGATGACGACGTTGCGGCCCTTGGGGCCGATCGTCACCTTGACCGTGTCGGCAAGCTTGTTGACGCCGCGCTCGAGGGCGCGACGGGCGTCCTCGTCGAACTTCAGGATCTTCGCCATGGGAGCGGTTCAGCCCTCTCGAAAACTCGGGTTTAACGAGCTGCGCCCCTCGCCGCCCGGCAATCAGCGGGGTGACCAGGGGCGCAGCTCAAAGCAGTACTGATGAAGAGAATTACTTCTCGACGATCGCGAGCACGTCGCGAGCCGAGAGGACGAGGTACTCCTCGCCGCTGTACTTCACTTCGGTGCCGCCGTACTTGCTGTAGAGCACGATGTCGCCGACGGTGACGTCCAGCGGGAGACGCTGGCCGTCCTCGAAGCGGCCCGGGCCCACCGCGAGGACGACGCCCTCCTGGGGCTTCTCCTTCGCGGTGTCCGGGATGACCAGGCCGGAGGCCGTGGTCTGCTCGGCGTCCAGCGGCTGGACCACAATGCGGTCCTCAAGCGGCTTGATGGCAACCTTGGAGCTGGTGGTCGTCACGATCCGACCTCCCCCTTCGGAGATCCGGGGTTAACTGTCTGAGGTGGCGACCAGGTCGATCCGTCGTCGCGGGTGCCGGATCTGCCTGTCGCTGTGTTGGCACTCACCAGGGGTGAGTGCCAGGTGCGAGACTATTCCGGCGATTAGCACTCGGTCAAGCGGAGTGCCAATTCCCGGCCGGTCGGGCGTTGCGCGAGGGCGGGTACCGGCCACGGAAAAACCGCGCGAACGCCCGTTCGGCATCACTACTGTCCCCGGTATGACCAGGACGAACTCCGGCGTGCGATGGCTCCACGTCGTCCCGATCGCCGTCGGCATCGCCGTCGGGATCTTCATGTGTCACGTGGCCGTACCGCGGCTCATCACCCAACTGACGGGGGTGGACGGCACGTTCCGCGCGGAGCGCTGCACGTGGGGGGAGTTCGACTCTCGCGGAGACCGGACGATGACGTGCGCGGGGAACTTCGCCGCCGCCGACGGATCGTTCACCCTTCCCGGGATCAGGATCGACGGAGTGTTCGACGACCGGCCGCGTGGGCCGGTCGCTGCGCGCGTCGGCGGGCCGTCGGCCGGCCATGCCGTGCAGATGGATCTCGCCTCGTCGCTCGCGCCCATCGGCCTGGGGCTGACGGCCTTCGCGTTCCCCGCCTGGGCGCTGACCGCGGCCGCCCGCGACGCCGCCGACCGCCGGCGCCGCCGGTCCGGCCCGCCGGCCCCCGAAGCCGACCCCCACTCATGGGGCCCCCTCCCCACCCCTTGACCCTGCGGGCGGCTCGGCGGTGCCCGTCTGCGCGGGCCTGTCCCGGCCCGGGGGGCGCCTCTGCCCTGCGGGCGGGCTCGGCGGCGTGCGGCGCGGCCGCGTTCTGCCTCGGGCCGCGCCTCAAACGCCGGCGGGGCTGGTGCCCTGCGGGCGGGCTCGGCGGTCTGCGGTGCGGCCGCGTTCTGCCTCGGGCCGCGCCTCAAACGCCGGCGGGGCTCGGTGGTGTGGGGCGGTGCCCCGCACGAGAGCCTCCTCGGCCGGTGCCCTGCGGGCGGGCTCGGCAGTGTGCGGCGCGGCCGCGTGCTGCCTCGGGCCGCGCCTCAAACGCCGGCGAGGCTGGTGGTGTGGGGCGGTGCCCCGCACGAGAGTCTCCTCGGCTCGGCGCACGCGGGCCCGTCACGGACAGGCGGCCGCGGTCGCGCGCTCGTCCTCCGGGGACCCTCCTGCGTGTCCCCACCCCACGGCAGAGCTTCGGCAGTGCCAGCCGTTCCCCCGTGGCCCTCTCCGGCGGAGGGCAGGGGGGACGTGGCGGGGTGTCCCCGCAGGACGAGCGCGCAACCCAGGCCATACAGCTGGACCCCCGCCGCAGGCGCGAGCCGAGGAGATACCCCGGCACGGCACCACGAACCGACCCAGCCGACAAACCCGCACACCCCAGCCCCGCCGACGATTGAGGCGCAGCCCGAGGCACAACCCGGCCGAGCAGCCCGCAGGGCAGAGGTGCGATACGGCCGGGCCGCACTCGGGACGGGCGCCGCCGGGCAGTGCGATATGTGACGCTTGGTCCGTGCGCATCCTCGTGGTCGAAGACGAAGAGGGCCTCGCCGCATCCCTGCGGCGGGGGTGAAGGACCGGTACTCGGGCGCCGACTTCCCGGCGGGCCCCCAGACGCTCGACGGCCGGCAGTCGCTCGCGTTCGTGCGGCAGCGGCACGGCCTGGACATGGGTGACCTGGACCGGACGAAGCGGCAGCAGGCCTTCCTCGCGGGTGCGACGAAGAAGCTGAACTCGGCCGGGACCTTCATCGACCCGGCGAAGCTGATCAAGCTGATCGACGCCGCGAAACGGGACGTGGTGACGGACGAGGGCTGGGATCTGTTGGCGTTCCTGAAACAGGCGAAGAACCTGTCGGGCGGCAGGGTCCACTTCACGACCCTTCCCGTCGAAGGCTTCGGAAGGAACCATGGGGAGGACATCAACGTCGTAGATGATATGAAGATAAAGCGCCTCATTGCCGAGCAGATCGGACCCAAGCCCTCCGCCGGCCCCGGCGCCCCGTCCTCACCCCCGTCCTCACCGGAAGCGGCACCCCCGCCGTCCTCGCCGCCCTCCCCGTCCCCCTCCAAGGACGGCGGCGGCATCCCGTGCGTGGACTGAAGCCCCTGACCTCGGCGGTCGCCCGCCGCCGCACCGAGGCTCTGCTCCTGGTCTTCGTCATCGCCATCGCCGTCTTCGGCCACGCCGCCGCGGGCCTCGCCATGAACGACGAGCTGCCGCCCAACCTCGCCGGATTCACCGTCAGCATGACCCTGCTGTCCCTGGTGGGACACCTGGGCGTGCGCCGCTTCGCCGCGTACGCGGACCCGCTGATCCTCCCGCTCGCCATGCTGCTGACCGGGCTCGGACTGGTGCTGCTGCACCGCCTCGACCAGGGCTACATCGAGCGCTACAACTCGGACGCGAACGCCCCCGGCCAGCTGATGTGGACGGTGGTCGGCGTCGCCGCGTGCCTGCTGGTGCTGGCGCTGTTGCGCGACCACCGGCTGCTGCAGCGCTTCATCTACATCACGATGGCCGTCGCGCTGGTGCTGCTGATCGCGCCCGCCTTCTTCGGCGCGGACACCTACGGCGCGAAGCGCTGGATCAAACTCTTCGGCTTCTCACTACAGCCCGGCGAGTTCGTGAAGATCATGATCGCGATCTTCTTCGCCGGTTACCTGGTCATCCACCGGGACTCGCTGGCCCTGACGGGCCGCCGGTTCCTGGGCGTACGGCTGCCCCCGATGCGCCAGCTCGGCCCGATCGTCACGGTGTGGATCGTCTCGATGCTGGTCCTGGTCTTCGAGCGCGACCTGGGCACCTCACTGATCTTCTTCGGCGTGTTCGTGGTGATGCTGTACGTCGCGACCGAACGCACCGGCTGGATCGTCTGCGGTCTGATCATGGCCTCGGCGGGTGCCTTCGTGGTCGGCTCGACGGAGCCGCACGTCAAGGCGCGCGTGGCCGCGTGGCTCAACCCGCTGTCGTACTACTGGGAGACCCGGCCGCCGGGAGTCACTTCGGACCAGTCGGCGCAGGCGCTCTTCAGCTTCGGCACGGGCGGCATCTCCGGCACCGGCCTCGGCATGGGACATCCCGAGCTGATCGCGTTCGCCGGGCGCAGCGACTTCATCCTGACCACGGTGGGCGAGGAACTGGGCCTGGCCGGGGTGATGGCCGTACTGATCCTCTACGCGCTCCTCGTGCAGCGGGGGCTGCGGATGGCGCTCGGCGCCCGCGACCCGTTCGGCAAGCTGCTCGCGGTGGGGCTGGCGGCGGCGCTGGCCCTTCAGGTCTTCGTGGTCGCGGGCGGCGTGACGGGCCTGATCCCCCTGACGGGCAAGGCCCTGCCCTTCCTGGCGAAGGGCGGCTCCTCCCTCCTGGCCAACTGGATCATGATCGCGCTGCTCCTGCGCATCAGCGACAGCGCGGAACGCCAGCGCGAGGCGGACACCCTCGGCCCACCGGAAACGACGATCACCCCGGCGGTGGGAGCGGTGACGGGCGCCGCGGGCCGGGCGGGACTTTGACGACAGGACCTAGAAGGGGGGACGGTCGCTGTAGCCCGTCGGCTGCGGCGGCTGGACCCGGGGGCGGGGCGTCCGCAGGAGCGTCACCGCCTCCTCCACCCGGCCCAGCTCCACCAGGAGCGGGCCGAGGGCCCACTGCTGCTCCAGGCGGTCCGCCTCCAGGAGGGCGACGGCCTCTTCCGGGCGTCCCTCGTCGGCCAGCAGGAGGGCCAGGCTCTCCCGCGCGTACGGGCGTCCGCCCTCGGGGTGGGCCCCGGCTTCCGCGACCGCCTCGTCGAGCCGGCCGCAGGCGGCCAGGAGCGGCCCCCGCAGCCGGAAGAGTTCCCACTCCTCCCTGCCCCGCCGGGCCTTGAGCGCGTCGAGGTGGGCGAGGCCCTCCTCGGCACGGCCCTCGGCGGCGAACAGCTCGCACAGCGGGTCGAGGATCCAGTCCTCGGCGCTGTTCAGCGCGCACAGGACCTCGACGGCCTCGGCACCCCGCCCGTGCCGGGCCAGCAGCTCCGCGAGCAGGATCGACCGGTGCCAGAGGCCCTCGCCCGCGTGGTTGCGGTACGCGTCGACCGCACCCGCCACGTCGCCGCGCCCCTCCAGCAGCTCCGCCAGCCGCCGGGCGGCTTCCCACGGACCCGAGCCGGCCGCGTACGCGCGCAGCTCGTCGATCCGGTCGTGCCGGACCAGCAATTCGGCGAGCGGGTCACGGTTGCCGACGACGACGGGGTCGTGCGCGTGCAGCACCGCGATCGCCTCGTCCGTACGGCCCTGCTTCTCTCGCACGGACGCCAGGAGGTTCACCGCGTTGAACGGCACCGTGGACGGACTGCCGCACTCCGGGCTTCCGCACCGCGTGCACGGGTTCCCCGGGGCCAGGCGGGCCTCCAGCAGCTCCGCGACCTCGTCGCCGCGGCCCAGCCCTACGCCCACTTCGACCAGTGCCTCGGCGGTGATCCGGTCGGTGACGTGTGGCAGGAGCAGCTCGTACGCCTCCTCGCCGTGTCCGTGCCGGGCCAGCAGCAGGGCCAGGTCCCGCAGGGCGAGCCCGTCCCCGTCCGGTGCGAAGGGGCGGACGAGGGCGATGGCCTCGTCGCCCCGGCCCCCGGCGTCCAGCAGTCGCGCCACCTCAGCGGCCGCCGTCCACCAGCCTGTGCCGACGTAGGGGGCCAGTATCTGGAGAGCCTCGTCCAGCTCGCCCCGGCCGGCCAGCAGACGCGCCCAGGCCCGCGCGCAGAACCAGTCCCCGTCCTCCGCCGCGGCCAGCCCGCGCACCACTTCGGTGTGCCCGAGGGCGAGGAGGCGGTCGACGAGGTCGGGTGGCACGCACTCGTGGTGCATGTTGGTCCTGCGGTGCAGTACGGCGGCGTCCATGGCCGCACCCTAGGTGATCGTTTCTTCCGTCCGCAGGGGCGCCCGTTCGCGCGAGCGGGCGAGGTCCCTTCCGGTGATTGCTGGGCGCCGCGTGAGCCACGTACGTGCCGGTCCGGGTACGCCCTCTTCGCAACGACGACACCGAGCACCCTTGAGGGGATCAGCCATGTACGCAGCAGTCCGGCGGTATGAAGGTGTGACCGACCCGGCCGAGGCCGGGCGCATCGTCGACGAGGGGTTCGTGCCGATCATGCGCCAGGTCCCCGGGTTCGTGGCGTACTTCTGGGTGGATGCCGGAGGCGGGGTGATGGTGTCCACCAGCGTCTTCCGCGACCGTGCGGGCGCGGACGCCTCGATCGAGCGGGCGAAGCTCTTCGTGCGCGACAACCTGGCCCGCCTCCTGCCCAACCCGCCCCAGGTCACAGCCGGCGAGGTCGTCGCCTCCGCCTAGCACCCGCCCAGGACGGGCCGCAGACGCCGAGGGGCGAGGAGCTACGCGCTCCTCGCCCTCCCCCGAAGCCCCCGCCTACAGGTAGTCCTCCAGCCGCCCGATCCGGTAACCCTGTTCCTGGATCCGCTGGAGCATGCGCGTCGTCATCTGGGTTTCCGTCGTGCCCTTGAGCTCACCGGGGCCGCGGAAGTGGGCCAGGATGATGTCGCCCGGTTTGAGGGCGGAGCCCTCGGCGTACTGGAAGTTGTTGATCTGCATCGAGGCCCGCCACAGCAGCAGGGACGAGACTCCGCACTCCGAGGCCGCCCGGAGGGTGTCGTCGTTGTAGTTGCCGAAGGGCGGGCGGAAGAACGGCGGGCGCTGGCCGAAGCGCTTCTCCAGCCGGTCCTGCTGGCCGCATATCTCCTTCTTCTGCGCTTCGAAGGACAGGGTCCGCAGATTCGGGTGGGTCAGCGTGTGGTTGTTTATCGTGCTCGCCGAGCCGTTGTCGCGGAGCTTCTCGAAGTACCCGTAGTCGGACGAGGCCACGCTGTCCGTGAGGAACATGCTGATCGGCAGCTTGAGGTCGGCCGCCATCTTCAGGAACTCGGGGTCCTTCTCCGCGCCGTCGTCGAAGGTCAGGAAGACGACCTTGTCGTCCGCCGGGACGGGTATTCGGTCTATCACCGGGACCTTGCCCGGGCCCGGCTTCGGGATCTGCGGTTTCCGGTCCGGCTTGGGCGCGTACTGGAGGGGGGCCGTCAGGCCCCACTTCTTGTACGCCTCGTCGGAGGCACCGCCGGGCGCCGGTGTCGGCGCGGGCCCGGACGGGGCCGCCGACGGCGTGGCGCCGCCGGCGTCCGGTGTGGCCTCCGCCGTCCTGCGCGCCAGTCGTTCGCTGGGGTCCACGCTGCCCCCGCACCCCGTCAGGGACAGCGCGAGCGCGCCGGCGACCAGCGTCCCGGCTACCAACCGGCGCGCGAACTTCACAGATAGTCCTCCAGGCGAGCCACGGCGTACCCCTTGTCCGTGACGGTCTTCATGACATGACGGATCATGTCAGGCATCGTGCCCTTCCAGTCTTCCTTGCCCCGGAAGTGCGTGAGGATGATGTCACCGGGATGCAGATCGCGGTCCCATTCACGGTAATCCATGCGGTTGGTGAACGCCTCCGCGTTCCACAGCGGGACCGCCTTGATGCCGCAGGACTTGGCCGCGCGCAGCGTGTCCTGGTTGTAGTTGCCGTACGGCGGCCGGAAGAGGGTCGGCCGCTTGCCGAACTGCTTCTGGATCGTGTCCTGCTGGCCGCAGATCTCCTCGCGCTGCTGCTCGTACGACAGGCCCGGCATGTAGCGGTGGTTGAGCGTGTGGTTGTTCAGCGTGACGCCCGCGGCCTGCATCTGCTTGAAGTACGGGTAGTTGTCCCGCACGACGTAGTCGCTGAGGAAGGCCGTGTACGGGATCTTCAGCTCCTGCATCATCTTCAGGAACTCGGGGTCCTTCTCCGACCCGTCGTCGATCGTCAGGAAGACGACCTTGTCCTCGGTGGGGACGGTGGTGAAGACGTTGGGGTACTCCTCCTGGTCCTCCACCTCGAAGCCGTCGCGCGTGGTGATCTCGGGCTTCTCCTTCGGCGCCGGCGGGGCGGCGAGCGGGGTCTTGCGCAGGCCCCACTTCTTCGCCGCGGCGATGCGCGCCTGCTGGGCCGCCTTGGCCTTCTCGGCGGCGCTCAGCGCGCCCGCCGCGCCCGCCTCCGCGGCCTTGGCGGCCTTTTCCTTCTCGGCCTTGGAGGGCCCCGGGTCCCCGGAGCCGCACGCCGTCCCGAGGGCGGCGACGAGCAGGGCTGCCACGGCCACCCCGAACCGGCCGCGCGGACCCGCCGCGTACCGGTGACCCTGTTGCGACTTATTTCCCTTTTGTCTTACTAGCTGCATAGCTGCGCATCCTGGCACCCGACACACGGGCCGCCCGGAAGACACCGCGAACGCGGTCCCACCTTCCTTCGACTGGCCCACACCGTCCGGGTCCGGACCGTCGCCGACAATGGATCCGTGACCCCCGAAGACTTCGCCGCGCTCCTCGCCCCCGAGGGCCGCGCCCTCCTCGACTCGCTCCGCGACTACGACCCCGCCCAGGAGCTGGCCGTCGCCACCCGGCTGCGCCGCGAGCACCCCGCCGCCCTGGTCTCCGCCGCACTCGGGCAGGCCCGGCTGCGGCAGCGCGCGGTGGCGAAGTTCAGGGCCGAGGACGCCTTCCGGATGTACTTCACGCCCGGCGGCGGCGAGATGGCCACCCGCACGTCCGTGGCCTCGTACCGGGCCGAGCGGCTCGCGGCCCTCGGCGTACGGAGCGTCGCTGACCTGTGCTGCGGCATCGGCGGGGACGCGCTCGCACTGGCGCGGCTCGGCATCCGGGTGCTCGCGGTGGACCACGACCCGCTGACGGTCGCCGTCGCGCGGGCCAACGCCGAGGCGCTGGGCCTGGCGGACCTGATCGAGGTCCGGGAGGCGGATGTGACGGAGGTGGACACCTCCGGCTACGACGCCGTCTTCATCGACCCGGCGCGGCGCGGGGGGCGCGGCCGGATCTTCGACCCGGAGTCGTACTCGCCGCCGCTGTCGTGGGCGGTGGAGACGGCCCGTGCGGCGAAGTGCGCCGCCATCAAGATCGCCCCCGGGATCCCGCACGAGGCCGTGCCCGCGGAGGCCGAGGCCGAGTGGATCTCCGACCAGGGGGACGTCAAGGAGGCCGTGCTCTGGTTCGGCACCGCGCCCGGGACGGTGCGCGCGACCCTGCTCCCCGGGCCGCGCGGGCTGCACACCGCCGATCCGCTGCCGGATCCGGAGGCCGGGCCGGTCGGCCGCTGGCTCTACGAGCCCGACGGCGCGGTCATCCGGGCCCATCTGGTCGCCGAGGTCGCCGGGCAGCTGGACGGCCGGCTGATCGACCCGACCATCGCCTACATCACCGCCGACGAGCTGCGCGCGACGCCGTACGCGACGGCGTACGAGATCACCGACGTGCTGCCCTTCGGCCTGAAGAAGCTCAAGGCGCTGCTGCGCGAGCGCGGGGTCGGGATCCTGACGGTGAAGAAGCGCGGCTCGGCGATCGAGCCCGAGGAGCTGCGCAGGAAGGTCAAACCGCAGGGGCCGAACTCCGCGACCGTCTTCCTGACCCGGGTGGCGGGGGCACCGTCGATGCTGATCGGCTCCCCGGCCGTACCGCCTGCCGTGCCGCCTGCGGCGTCGCCCGGCCGCTGACCTGCCGGACGGCGGCCGGGGGCGGGCAGCACCCCGGCCGGGCCGGACACTACGGGCCGGCCCGTGCGGGCCGTCGGCCCGAGCCGCGCCCGGGCCGGGGGCTCGCCGTGCGGCGGCGCGCGGCCACCGGAGGGGTCGGTCAGCCCCCGTCGACCTCCACCGACTCGAACCGCCAGCGGTGCACCGCCCGCGTGATCAGGTCGGCCGCGGGCTCGGGCAGTTCGGGGAGGTCGGCCGCCACTCCCTCGGCGGCCTCCCACCAGGTGATCACGAGTACCCGGTCCTGCGGTGCCCGGAACACCTCGCGGCGCACCGGCTCCCGGGCGAGGACCTGGGCGCGGGCCCACTCCAGCAGCTCGTTGCCCCGGCCGTCGGCGGCCCGGGCCTCCCACATCAGCGCGACGGTGCTCACGAGTACAGGTTGTCCTTGCTCAGCTCGTGCACGTGGTCGTGATCGTGGCCGTGGCTGTGCCCGCTCCCGCTCCCGTGCTCGTGCGCGGTCCCCGGCACGTGCGGGTCCGTCACCGGCAGCGAGGAGTCCGCCGACAGGTCCCAGTCCGAGGCCGGCCGGTTCCGCTTGACCATCTCCGCGCCCAGGGCCGCCACCATCGCGCCGTTGTCCGTGCACAGCTTCGGCCGCGGCACCCGCAGGATGATCCCCGCATCGTCGCACCGCTCCTGCGCCAGCGAGCGCAGCCGGGAGTTGGCCGCGACGCCGCCGCCGATCATCAGATGGTCGACGCCCTCGTCCTTGCAGGCGCGGATCGCCTTGCGCGTCAGCACGTCCACCACGGCCTCCTGGAAGGACGCCGCCACATCGCGCACCGGCACCTCCTCGCCCGCCTTCCGCTTCGCCTCGATCCAGCGGGCGACGGCCGTCTTCAGCCCGGAGAAGGAGAAGTCGTACGCGGCGTCGCGCGGGCCGGTGAGCCCGCGCGGGAAGTTGATCGCCTTCGGGTCGCCCTCGCGCGCGAGCCGGTCGATGACCGGACCGCCGGGGAAGCCCAGCTGGAGCACGCGCGCGATCTTGTCGAAGGCCTCGCCCGCCGCGTCGTCGATGGTCGCGCCGAGCGGCCGTACGTCGGAGGTGATGTCCGGGGCCAGCAGCAGCGAGGAGTGCCCGCCGGAGACCAGCAGGGCCATCGTCGGCTCCGGCAGCGGACCGTGCTCCAGCTGGTCCACGCAGATGTGGGAGGCCAGGTGGTTCACGCCGTACAGCGGCTTGCCGAGCGCGTACGCGTAGGCCTTGGCCGCCGAGACGCCCACGAGCAGTGCGCCCGCGAGCCCGGGACCCGCGGTGACCGCGATGCCGTCGAGGTCGCGGGCGCTGACCCCGGCCTCCTTCAGGGCGCGTTCGATGGTGGGGACCATCGCCTCCAGGTGGGCCCGCGAGGCCACCTCGGGCACGACGCCGCCGAATCGGGCGTGCTCGTCGACGCTCGACGCGATCGCGTCCGCGAGCAGGGTGGTGCCGCGGACGACGCCGACGCCGGTCTCGTCGCAGGAGGTCTCGATGCCGAGGACGAGCGGTTCGTCAGCCATTGCTCTCACTGCTCTCAGTTCGTGCTTGTGCGGGGTCGGTCAGTCGCATGACGAGCGCGTCGACGTTGCCGGGCTGGTAGTAGCCGCGCCGGAAGCCGATGGGCTCGAAGCCGAAGCGCTCGTAGAGCTTCTGGGCGCGGGTGTTGTCGACCCGTACCTCCAGCAGCACCTCGGCGCACTCGAACGCGGTGGCGGCGCGCAGCAGGTCGGTCAGGAGCCGGGCGCCGAGCCCGGTCCCCCACTGGTCGCGGGCGGCCGCGATGGTCTGTACGTCGGCCAGGTCGCCGGCGGCGGCCAGTCCGGCGTAGCCCACCAGGCGGCCCGCCGCGTCCTCGGCGACGACGTAGCGGCGCGTGGCCTGCGGGCCGCGGGCGTGGGCGAGTTCGGACCAGAACATCCCGGCGGACCAGGCGTCCTCGGGGAACAGCTCGTGCTCCAGTTCCAGCACGGGCCCGATGTCCCACCAGCGCATCTCGCGCACGGTGTGGGGGGTCGCCGGCATCACTGCGGGGTGACCACCTTGTAGTTCTTGGGTACCTGCGCGTCGGGCCGGCGCAGGTAGAGCGGGGTCGGGGGCAGGAACTCCAGGCCCGCCGCGAGCCGTTCCGCGGCCAGGGAGGCCAGCGCGGCGGCCGACTGGTGCTCGGGGGCCCGCGCGTCGGGGAACACCTCGGGGTAGAGGTGCGCGCCCTGGCCCACGGCGGGCAGGCCGGCGACCTGTTCGGCGATGTCGGCCGGGCGGTCCACGGCGGGCTCGCCGACGCGGGTGCGCGGGTCCTCGTACCGGGCCCAGTAGACCTCCTTGCGCCGTGCGTCGGTGGCGACGGTGAAGGGGCCCTCGATCCCGGCGGCGCCCGCGGCGTAGGCGAGGCCGTCGAGCGTGCACAGGCCGTGCACGGGCACGCCCAGCACCGCGGCGAAGGTGGAGGCGGTGACGAGGCCGACGCGCAGCCCGGTGTAGGGGCCGGGGCCGACGCCGACGACGACGCCGGTGACGGCTTCGAGCGTGACCCCGGCCTCGGCGAGGACCTTGTCCACGGAGGGCAGCAGCAGCTCCCCGTGGCGGCGGGCGTCGACCTGGTTCGACTCGGCGACGACGGACTCACCGTCGTGCAGGGCGACGGTGACGGCGGGCGTGGCGGTATCTACGGCGAGCAAGAGCACGCGAACAGCCTACGACTCCGGCGGCCGCACCCCTTGCGGCCGGTCTCGGAGCAGGGTGGCTGCTACCTTTCGACCGGGGTACCGGACGTGGTACCAGTCGGCGCGGAGAGGTGGAGCAAGGTGGCACGCAGCAGCTCGGGAATCGTGGCCGGGCTCACGGCCGCGGCAGTGGCCGTCGTCGGCTTCCTCGGCTACCAGGCCTCCGCCACGGCGCCCGCGCAGCCCCCGAAGGCGGCCGTGCAGGAACCGGCCCCCGCCGCGAGCCAGGCCGCCAAGCAGGACCCGTCGAAGCCGGTTGCCGTGCCCGAGGGTTCCGGCACGGGGGTGCGCGTCGTGTATTCGGTGGGCCAGAAGCGGGTGTGGCTGGTGGGCGACCCCGCGCAGCCGCCGAAGTCGTTCACGGTGGTGCCGAGCACGGTGCATCCGAAGTCGGGCACCTACACGGTCGGTTCGCGCTCCGGTGCGGTCACCGGCTCGGACGGGGTGCCGATCGAGCACGTCGTCCGGTTCGCCACCGCGGAGGGCGTGGCGGTCGGTTTCAGCGCCCGCACGGACGGCGCGCTGCCGGAGCCCGACCCGAACAAGAAGACCGGCGGCATCCGTATGAGCCGCGCCGACGGCGACGCGATGTGGGCCTTCGCGACGATCGCCTCGAAGGTCGTCGTCGTTCCCTGACGGGCCCCCGCCCTCCCTGACGGATCCCCCGCTCTTCACCCGACCGGGTGAGCGCAAGACACCCCTCAGGCCGCTTCGGATTCCGGAGCGGCCTCTTCGTGTGCGGGGTCCACCGGCCCGCCCGTGCCCGTGGCGTACTCCCGTGCGGGTGGCGTGGAGACGGCGCTGGCGGCCGCGCCGGCGGCGAGGAGCGTCCACATGGAGACGGCGGACGGGCGGGGTTCGCGATGTGCTCCTGCTGGTGCCGACATGGCTGCCTCCTGGACCCGGGACACCGTACTTAGGCATACCTAAGAAACTCTCGGTACCATGTCACCACGAGCGCTGCCGACAGCGCAATATCTTGCCGACGAGTTGTCGGTACGTTTACTCCGAGAGAGCGCCCGCCAGGGCACCCAGCCCGGCACCGGCGCCCCAGCGCGCCCCGACCCCGCGCACCGCGACCTCCCGTACGTCGTCCAGGACCTCCTCGTGGCCGACCGCGCGTGCGATCACCACGTGCAGCCGGTCGTCGGAGAGCTCCTCCACCTTGCCGTCGCCCCACTCCACGACGACCACGGACTCGGGCAGCGAGACGTCGAGGTCCAGGTCCTCCATCTCGTCCAGCCCGCCGCCCAGCCGGTACGCGTCCACGTGCACCAGCGCCGGCCCACCGGTCAGCGAGGGGTGCACGCGGGCGATCACGAAGGTCGGTGAGGTCACGGCCCCGCGCACGCCCAGGCCCTCGCCGAGGCCGCGGGTGAGCGTGGTCTTGCCCGCCCCCAGCTCGCCGGTCAGCAGGACGAGGTCGCCGGGGCGCAGCAGGGCGGCGATCCTGCGGCCCAATTCCTGCATCGCGTCCGGGGAATCGATGGTGATCCGGGTCTCGGAGCCGGCCCCGGCCTCAGCTGCCGGCACCTGGCTGCGCTGTGCTTCCAGCGGTACTTCTTCCATGCCCGCCAACGTTAGTCGCTGCGGGGACCACGGCCGCCCCGGTGCGCGCCAGCAGCTCGGTGAGCAGACGCGTCACGGTTTCCGGGCGTTCCAGCATCATCAGGTGCCCGGTGGACTCCAGGACCACGAGGTCCGCGCCGGGCAGCGCCTCCTTGATGGCGACGCTGTGCGCAGCCGGGGTGATCATGTCCTTGTCCCCGGCGATGACGGTGACCGGCAGGTCCGCGAACAGCTGGAGCGCGGCGGTCTTGTCGTGGGTCTGGAAGGCCGGGTAGAACTCGGCGACCACGTCGATGGGCGTGGCCTCGATCAGCCGCTCCGCGAACCGCGCGACGCCCGGATCCACGTCCCGGGAGCCGAACGAGTACATCTTGATCATGCCGGCGAACAGGTCCGCGGTGGCCCGGCGGCCCTTCTCCACCAGCTCCACCTGCGAGCCGAGCGCCTTGAGCACGCCGGGCAGCAGCCGGCGGACGGCGCCCATACCGGCGGCGGGGAGCCCGTACGTCACCTCGCCGAGGCGGCCGCTGGAGGTTCCGACCAGGGCCACGCCGACGACGCGCTCGCGCACGATCTCGGGGTACTGCTCGGCGAATCCCATGATGGTCATTCCGCCCATCGAGTGACCCACGAGGATCAGCGGCCCCTCGGGGGCGGCGGCGTCGATGACGGCCTTGAGGTCCCGGCCGAGCTGATCCATGCTCAGCGGTTCGCCGTCCGCCTGGGCGAGGCCGCGGGCGCTGCGGCCGTGGCTGCGCTGGTCCCAGTAGACCGCGCGGACGACACCGCGCAGGGCGGCGCGCTGGAAGTGCCAGGAGTCCTGGCCGAGGCAGTAGCCGTGGCAGAAGACGACGGTGGCCCGGGGGTCGGGCTTGCGGCGCAGCCGGCGCCGCTTGCCGTCCTCGGGGAGCTCGTCGACCTCGTAGTACAGCTCGGTGGCGTCCTCGGCCCGGCAGATCCCCTCGGCACCGCGCAGGGACCCGTAGTCCCCGGCCGCGTCGAGTGCGAGGCGTGCCTTCATCCGCATGCCGCGCCCGACGGTGATCCGTTCGACCGCGACACCGGCCGCCGCGCCCGCGGCTATCACGCCGATGGCGGCGCCGGCCCAGCCGGCCTTGCGCCAGTTCTCGCTCACGCCGCCGTCCTCACTCCGCTCAGCCGCCCAGGTACACCCGGGGCACACGTCCACCGATACGGGTGACGATCTCATACCCGATCGTGCCCGCCGCCCGGGCCCAGTCCTCGGCGGTGGGTTCACCGCGCTCCGCGTCCCCGAAGATGACGGCCTCGTCACCGGCGCGGGCGTGGTCTCCGTCCAAGTCGACCACGAACTGGTCCATCGCGATGCGCCCGGCGACCTGGCGGATCCTGCCGCCGACGAGCACCGGGCCGAGGCCGGAGGCCTGCCGCGGAATGCCGTCGGCGTAGCCCGCCGGGACCAGCGCGAGGTTGGTCTCGGTGTCGGTGACGTAGTGGTGGCCGTAGCTCACGCCGTGGCCGGCGGGGACGGTCTTGACCAGGGCGAGGGAGGCCTTGAGGGTCATCGCGGGCCGCAGGCCCAGCTGGGCCGGGGTGCCGAGCTCGGGCGCGGGCGAGACCCCGTAGACGGCCAGCCCGCAGCGCACCAGGTCGAAGTGGGACTCGGGCAGGGTGAGGGTGGCCGGCGAGTTCGCGATGTGCCGGACCTCGGGCTCGACGCCCTCCTTCTCGGCGTACGCGAGCATCTCGCGGAAGGCGGCCAGCTGGAGCTGGATCGAGGGGTGCCCGGGCTCGTCGGCGCAGGCGAAGTGCGACCAGACACCGGTGACCTGGACGGTCCCCTCGGCCTGGGCGGCGACGGCCGCCCCGACCAGCGCCTCCCAGTCGGCGGGCTGGCAGCCGTTGCGGCCGAGGCCGGTGTCGGCCTTGAGCTGGATGCGCGCGGTGCGGCCGGCCGCGCGGGCGGCCTCCCGCACCTCGTCGAGGGCCCACATTCCGCTGACGGCGACGTCGACATCGGCCTCGACGGCCTCCCGCCAGGGCCCGCCCGGGGTCCAGAGCCAGCACATCAGGCGTCCCTGGATCCCGGCGGCGCGCAGGGCGAGGGCCTCGTCGGGGGTGGCCGTCCCGAGCCAGGTGGCACCGGCCTCCTGGGCTGCCTTGGCGCACTCCAGGGCCCCGTGCCCGTAGGCATTCGCCTTGACGACGGCCATCAGCTCGGCCCGGGGCGCCCGCTCGCGCAGGGCGCGCACGTTCTCCCGTACAGCGTCAAGATCGATCTCGGCGTACACGCGCGTCGCTGTCTCGTTCATCGCCCACAGTCTCTCAGAACCCCCGCCGGTCCCTGCGGGGGCTGGCCCAACTGGCCACCGAGCTTCCGCTACGAGCGGCCGCGCGCGCCGCAGGGGCCCGGGGGCGGAGCCCCGGACGGGCGGCGGCACGGTCAGGGGTGGCGGGCGTCGCGCCAGGCTCCCGGGAGGGCCTCGGCCACCTGGTGGGCCAGCAGCGGCCCGCCGGCGCGCCGGGCCGCCAGGCCGTGGAGGTACGCGCCCACCGCGCCCGCGTCCGCCCCGGACAGCCCGCCCGCCAGCAGGGACCCGGCCAGCCCGGACAGCACGTCCCCGCTGCCGGCGGTGGCCAGCCACGGGGTTCCCGTCGGGTTCACCCGGACGACGGCGTCCCCGCCGGAGGCGACGAGCGTCGTCGAGCCCTTGAGCAGCACCGCCGCCCCGTACCGCTGCGCCAGCGTCCGTACCGCGTCCAGCCGTCCCGCCTCGACCGACTCCCGCGACACCCCCAGCAGCGCCGCCGCCTCCCCCGCGTGCGGGGTCAGCAGGGTCGGGGCCGTCCGGGCCCGCAGCGCCCCCGCGTCCAGGCCGCGCAGCCCGTCCGCATCGACCAGTACCGCCGTGTCGCCCGCGAGCAGCTCCGCGACCTCCCCGGCGCGGCCCTCCCCGATCCCGGGGCCGACCACCCACGCCTGGACCCGGCCGGGCCCGATCAGCGTCTCCGGGTAGCGGGCGAGCACCGCCTCCGCCGCCGGGCCGACGTACCGCACCGCCCCCGCACCGCCCCGAAGCGCGCCCGCCACGGCCAGCACCGCCGCGCCCGGGTACTGCGCGGACCCGGCGGCGATCCCGACCACGCCCCGCCGGTACTTGTCGCTCGACGCCGTCGGCTCCGGCAGCAGCCCCGCCACGTCCGCGTGCTGCAGCGCCTCCACCTCCGGGGCGGGCAGCTCCAGCCCGATGTCCACCAGGTGCACCGCGCCCGCCCGCGAGGCCCCGGGGTCGATCAGCAGGCCGGGCTTGTACGCCCCGAAGGCCACCGTCACATCGGCCGTGACGGCCGGACCCGCCACCTCCCCGGTGTCCGCGTCCACCCCGCTGGGCAGGTCCACCGCGACCACGGGGACCCCCGGCGGGATCCGCTCCACCAGCGCCGCGGCCGCCGGGCGCAGCCCGCCGCGCCCGCCGATCCCGAGCAGTCCGTCCAGTACGAGGTCCGCCCGCTGCGGGACGGATCGCGCGAGGTGCCCCCCGGCGGCCCGCAGCGCGGCCAGCCCGCCGGCGTGCAGCCGCTCGGGGTCCATCGGCACCGCCGTCACCCCGGCCCCGCGCCGCGCCAGCCGGGCGCCCGCGTACAGCGCGTCGCCACCGTTGTCCCCCGGGCCGACGAGCAGCACGACCCGGGCCCCGTACACCCCGCCGCGGCCGCTGCGCAGCAGCCCCGCGCACGCGGCGGCGAGGCCCGCCGCGGCCCGCTGCATCAGGGCGCCCTCGGGCAGCCGGGCCATCAGTTCCCGCTCGGCGGCCCGTACGGTCTCCACGCTGTAAGCAGTTCGCACGGACTGCCCCCTAACCCTCTGCGATCACCACGGCGGAGGCGACTCCCGCGTCGTGGCTGAGCGAGATGTGCCAGGACTTCACACCCATGGCCAAGGCCCGCGCCTCGACCGTCCCGGACACGCGCAGCCGTGGCTGCCCGCTGTCCTCGACGTACACCTCGGCGTCGGTCCACAGCAGGCCGCCGGGCGCGCCCAGCGCCTTGGCCAGGGCCTCCTTGGCGGCGAACCGTGCGGCGAGCGAGGCGGTCCCGCGCCGCTCGCCGCTCGGCAGCGTCAACTCGGCGTCGACGAAGAGCCGCCCGGCCAGGTTCGGGGTGCGCTCCAGCGCCGCTCCGAACCGCTCGATCTCCGCTACGTCGATCCCGACGCCGATAATCACAACGACAACTCCACTGGCCGACTACTACTCCACGGTCACCGACTTGGCGAGATTACGCGGCTGGTCCACCTCGTTGCCGCGCGCTGTGGCCAGCTCGCACGCGAAGACCTGCAGCGGCACCGTCGCCACCAGCGGCTGGAGCAGGGTCGGCGTCGCCGGGATCCGGATCAGGTGGTCGGCGTACGGGACGACCGCCTCGTCGCCCTCCTCGGCGATCACGATGGTCCGCGCCCCGCGTGCCCGGATCTCCTGGATGTTCGACACGATCTTGTCGTGGAGCACCGACCGGCCGCGCGGCGACGGGACGACCACCACCACCGGCAGGTCCTTCTCGATCAGGGCGATCGGCCCGTGTTTGAGCTCGCCCGCCGCGAATCCCTCGGCGTGCATGTAGGCCAGCTCCTTGAGCTTGAGCGCGCCCTCCAGGGCCACCGGGTAGCCGACGTGCCGCCCGAGGAACAGCACGGTGTTCTTGTCGGCGAGGGAGCGCGCGAGCTCCCGTACCGGCTCCATGGTCTCCAGTACGGTGTCCACCGCCGCGGCGATGTCCGACAGCTCCCGGACGACGGCCTCGATCTCGTCGCCCCACTTCGTGCCCCGGACCTGCCCGAGGTACAGCGCGACGAGGTAGCAGGCGACCAGCTGCGTCAGGAAGGCCTTGGTCGAGGCGACGGCCACCTCGGGACCCGCGTGCGTGTAGAGCACCGCATCCGATTCGCGCGGGATCGTCGACCCGTTCGTGTTGCAGATGGCCAGCACCTTGGCGCCCTGCTCGCGCGCGTGGCGCAGCGCCATCAGGGTGTCCATGGTCTCGCCGGACTGCGAGATCGCGACCACGAGCGTGCGCTGGTCCAGGATCGGGTCGCGGTAGCGGAACTCGCTCGCCAGCTCCGTCTCGCACGGGATGCGGGTCCAGTGCTCGATGGCCAGCTTCGCGATCATGCCCGCGTGGTACGCCGTACCGCACGCCACGATCACGACCTTGTCGACCTCCCTGAGCACCGAGACGGGGATGCGCACCTCGTCCAGGGTCAGCGAGCCGCTCGCGTCGATCCTGCCCAGGAGGGTGTCGGCGACGGCCTTCGGCTGCTCGGCGATCTCCTTGAGCATGAAGTAGTCATAACCCCCCTTCTCGGCCGCCGAGGCGTCCCAGTCCACGTGGTAGGCCCGCACGGTCGCCGGCGAGCCGTCGAAGTCGGTCACCGAGACGCCCTCGCGGCGGAGCTCGACGACCTGGTCCTGCCCCAGCTCGATCGCGGACCGCGTGTGGGCGATGAACGCGGCCACGTCCGAGGCGAGGAAGTTCTCACCCTCTCCAACGCCCACCACCAGGGGGGAGTTCCGGCGCGCGCCGACCACCACGTCGGGCTCGTCCGCGTGCACGGCGACCAGGGTGAACGCGCCCTCCAGCCGCCGGCACACCTGCCGCATCGCCTCCGCGAGATCGCCGGTGGCCGAGAACTGCTCCGCCAGCAGGTGCGCGACGACCTCGGTGTCGGTCTCGGACTCCAGCCGGTGTCCGCGCTCGGCCAGCTCGGCCCGCAGCGCGGCGAAGTTCTCGATGATGCCGTTGTGCACGACGGCCACGCGCCCCGAATTGTCGAGGTGCGGGTGGGCGTTGGCGTCGGTGGGCCCGCCGTGGGTCGCCCACCGGGTGTGCCCGAGCCCCGTGGAGCCGGACGGCAGCGGGTGCCCGACCAGCTCCTTCTCCAGATTGACGAGTTTGCCCGCCTTCTTGACGGCCGCCAGGCTGCCGTCCGCGAGCACGGCAACCCCGGCCGAGTCGTAGCCGCGGTACTCCAGCCGCTTGAGTCCGGCGATGACCACATCGAGCGCCGACTGCGCTCCCACGTAACCCACAATTCCGCACATAGGCCGCAGCGTACGCCGTAGTTGGCCCGCTGCCCCGTAGCCGAACAAGACGAAAACCCCGCTCCGGCGAACGTGCCGGAACGGGGTTGACGCTCAGTGGTGGGGAAGGGGTCAGCCGAGCTTCTTGACCTGGGCGTCGACGACGTCCTTCGGCTGCTCGGCGACGCCGGCCAGGCTCAGGGCCGAGAAGGTCGCCAGGGTGCTGCCCTTGCGCACGACCACGAGCTCCATGCTCACCGGCGAGCCGTCGGCGTCACCCGTCACGGTGTAGGCGAGGGCCTCGTCGCCCGCGGTCACGGCGGCACCCGGGGCCACCTTCGTGATCTTGAGCGAGTCGCCCGCCTGGGTACCCGTGTAGCCGCCGGCGCAGGCCGTGCCCGCCGTCTTGAGGGAGGCGAAGGCCTCCGCGGCGCCCTTGCCCTCGTACGAGTGGAGGGAGACAGAGGTGGCGGTGCCGCTCAGGGCGTCCAGACCGGCCTTGAGCTTCTCCTCCGGGCTGGCGTCGGCGGCGGGCTCCTTGCCCTTGGCGACGGCCTTGGTGCCGGCCGTGCCCGCGGCGGTGCCGACCGCGTTCATCGACTGCGCGGAGACCAGCGGCTGGCACTCCGCCTTGTCGCTCTTGGCAGCGCCCGCGGCGGCGATCTCGGCCGGGGTGGCCGGCTTGACCACGTGGTTCGGCAGGTCGGCCTGGACCACGAGCGCAGCGGTCAGCTCGGCGGTCGTCTTCGCCTTGGCGGCCGGGGCGGCCGACGTCGCCGCCGCCCCGGACGGCTTGGAGTCGGCCTTGGTGTCGGCCTTCTCGCCGCCGCAGGCGGTGGCCAGCAGGGCCAGGGACACCGCGGAAGCGGCAACGACGGTACGACGGACAAGAGCGTTACGCACGAAAGATCTCCCCCATGGAGTTACGACAGCGACAGGGCAGCCCGAAACGACGCCCCCGAAGCGGGGCGTGGGCATGACTGCGGTGATCAACAATGTACGGGGCCGTCGATCACCCCGTGCCCCGGGGCGACGATCGCGGACAATCGTGACCCGGACGAGACCCCAAGCATTTCCAACCGAAACCACCCGGCGTACAACCACGCCCCATCCGGCCCGCCCTGTCCGGTACTCGCCCTCACCGGGCTCCGGTACCCGCCCCCGCACCCCCGTTGCACACGTGACCGACCACACCACCCACAACGGCCCCGGAGCCCCGACAATGGCGGTGTGATCACTTCGCCGCCACGAAGCAACACGCCGGACGACGCAACGGCGCGCACCGGCCGCGACGGGCACCCGACGCGCCCCGCGCACCGCCGGGGCCCCGAGGCCTCGCCGTACCTCGACCTCACGCGCGCCGAGTGGAGCGCCCTGCGCGAGCGGACCCCGCTGCCGCTGACCGCCGACGAGGTGGAGCGGCTGCGCGGCCTCGGTGACGTCATCGACCTCGACGAGGTCCGCGACGTCTACCTGCCGCTCTCCCGGCTCCTCAACCTCTACGTGGGCGCCACCAGCAACCTCCGCGGCACCCTCAACACCTTCCTCGGTGACGCGGGCAACGGGCACGGCGCCCAGCAGGGCACCCCCTTCGTCATAGGGGTCGCCGGTTCGGTCGCCGTCGGCAAGTCCACCGTGGCCCGCCTGCTCCAGGCCCTGCTCGCCCGCTGGCCCGAGCACCCGCGCGTGGAGCTGGTCACCACCGACGGGTTCCTGTACCCGATGAAGGAGCTCCAGCGGCGCGGCCTCACCTCGCGCAAGGGTTTCCCGGAGTCCTACGACCGCCGCGCGCTCACCCGTTTCGTCGCCGACATCAAGGCAGGCAAGGACGAGGTGCGGGCCCCGGTCTACTCGCACCTGATCTACGACATCGTGCCCGGCGAGGAGCTCGTCGTCCGCCGCCCGGACATCCTCATCGTCGAGGGCCTCAACGTGCTCCAGCCGGCCCTTCCCGGCACGGACGGCCGCACCCGCGTGGCCCTCGCCGACTACTTCGACTTCAGCGTGTACGTGGACGCGCGCCCCGAGGACATCGAGCGCTGGTACCTGGGCCGCTTCCGGAAGCTGCGGGCGACCGCCTTCCAGAACCCCTTCTCGTACTTCCGCAAGTACACCCAGGTCTCCGAGGAGGAGGCCATGGAGTACGCGCAGACGATGTGGCGGACCATCAACCGGCCCAACCTGCTGGAGAACGTGGCGCCCACCCGCGGCCGGGCCACCCTCGTCGTCCGCAAGGGACCCGACCACAAGGTCCAGAAGCTGAGCCTCCGCAAGCTCTAGCCCTCAGTCGCTAGGGTGCGGAAATGCTGCATCTGCGGATGATCACCCCGCACCACCTCACCGAGCAGGTCGTGGCGCTGATCGACCGGACGGTCGGAACCACGCACCTGGTCGTCCTGACCGGCGCCGCCCGCGACCCCGAGGGCGATCTCGTGCTGTGCGACGTCGCCCGCGAGGCGGCGGACGAGCTCCTGCAGGCGATGCGCCACCTCGGCATCGACGAGACCGGTTCGATCGCCGTGGAGAACATCGACCTGTCGATCTCCAGGCGCGCCGACGACGCCGAGGAGGAAGCGCCGGGCGAGGCCGCCGACGCGGTGGTCTGGGAGCAGCTCGCCGAGTCGACGCACGAGGAGTCCACCCTCACGATCACCTACGCCGCCTTCATGATCGTGGCGACGATGATCGCGGCCTGCGGCGTGGTCCTGGACAACGCGATCCTGATCGTGGGCGCCATGGCGGTCGGCCCGGAATTCGGCCCGCTCGCCGGTATCTGCACCGGCCTGGTGCAGCGCCGTCACAAGCTGGCCGGCCGCTCGCTCTTCGCTCTGTTCGTCGGCTTCACCGCGGCGATCGTGGCGACGACGGTCTTCAGTCTGGGGATGAACGCGCTCGGGCTGTTCCACGAGGGGATGCTGGAGAACCCCCGGCCGAACACCAGCTTCATCTGGCAGCCGGACCCGTTCTCCTTCGTCGTCGCGCTGCTCGCCGGTGTGGCCGGCATGCTGTCGCTGACCTCGGCGAAGGCCGGTGCGCTGGTGGGCGTGGCGATCTCCGTCACCACCGTGCCGGCGGGCGCGAACGCCGCGGTGGCCCTCAGCTACGGCGACTTCTCCCAGATGTGGGGCTCGGCCGTGCAGCTGGCGCTGAACCTCGGCGGCATCATCCTGGCCGGGACGCTCACGCTGATCTGCTGGAAACTGCTGTGGCGCACCCAGGAGGGCCGGATGATCCGGAAACCGGGTGCGCCACACGGGCCGGGCAGCGTCTGAACGAGGGCGTTCTAGCCGAGCGCGGACTTCACGACGTCCGCGAGCCGGCCGGCGACCGAGCGGGCCTGCTCGATGTCGGCGGCCTCGACCATCACCCGTACGAGCGGCTCCGTGCCGGACGGACGCAGCAGCACCCGCCCGGTGGTGCCCAGCTCGCGCTCGGCATCGCCGACGGCCGCGGCCAGCTCGGCGGAGGTGGTGACGCGGGACTTGTCCACGTCGGGAACGTTGATCAGCACCTGCGGCAGCCGCTGCATGACGCCCGCCAGCTCGGCGAGGGACTTGCCGGTGGCCGCGACGCGCGCCGCCAGCAGCAGGCCGGTCAGCGTGCCGTCCCCGGTGGTCGCGTGGTCGAGGATGATCACGTGGCCGGACTGCTCGCCGCCGAGCGCGTAGCCGTGCTCCTTCATCGACTCCAGCACGTACCGGTCGCCGACACCGGTCTGCACGACCTGGATGCCCTCGCCCTCCATGGCCAGCTTGAAGCCCAGGTTGGACATGACGGTGCCGACCACGGTGTTCTCGCGCAGCTGGCCGGCCTCGCGCATGGCCAGCGCCAGCACCGCGAGGATCTGGTCCCCGTCGACCTCCGCGCCGGAGCCGTCCACGGCCAGGCAGCGGTCCGCGTCGCCGTCGTGCGCGATGCCGAAGTCGGCGCCGTGCTCGACCACGGCAGCCTTGAGCAGGCCGAGGTGGGTGGAGCCGCAGCCCTCGTTGATGTTGAGGCCGTTGGGCTCGGCACCGATCGTGATGATCTCCGCGCCGGCCCGCGCGAAGGCCTCGGGCGAGACGTACGCGGCCGCGCCGTGCGCTTCGTCCAGGACGACCTTCAGGCCTTCGAGGCGGTTCGGGAGGACCCCGATGAGGTGGGCGACGTACTTGTCGAAGCCCTCGCTGTAGTCCGAGACGCGGCCGACGCCGGAGCCGGTGGGCCGGTCCCAGGGCGCGCCGGTGCGGTGCTGCTCGTAGGTCGACTCGATGCGGTCCTCCAGCTCGTCGGCGAGCTTGTGGCCGCCGCGCGCGAAGAACTTGATGCCGTTGTCGGGCATGGCGTTGTGGCTGGCGGAGAGCATCACGCCGAGGTCGGCGCCCAGCGCACCGGTGAGATACGCCACCGCCGGGGTGGGCAGCACACCGACGCGCAGGACGTCCACGCCCGCGCTCGCGAGGCCGGCCACGACCGCCGCCTCAAGGAATTCGCCGGAGGCGCGGGGATCCCGGCCGACCACGGCGGTCGCCCGGTGGCCTTCGAAGGTGCCCGCCTCGGCCAGTACGTGGGCAGCCGCCACGGAGAGGCCGAGCGCGAGCTCCGCCGTCAGATCCGCGTTGGCAACGCCGCGTACACCGTCCGTCCCGAAGAGTCGTCCCACTGTTGTCCTCCCGAGTTTCCGCTTCGCGTATGACCGCTTGTGACAGGTATTTGCCGCTTGTGGCGGTAAACGAACCGCCCCGACAGCACAGAGAGTGCTGCCGGGGCGGTTACGTTGCAGAACAGCAGGCGCAGATTAACGCTTGCTGTACTGCGGAGCCTTACGGGCCTTCTTGAGACCGGCCTTCTTGCGCTCGACCGCACGGTCGTCGCGGGAGAGGAAGCCGGCCTTCTTCAGCGCCGGACGGTTGTTGTCGACATCCGCCTCGTTCAGCGCACGGGCCACGCCGAGGCGCAGGGCGCCGGCCTGACCGGAGACGCCGCCACCCGAGATGCGGGCGATGACGTCGTAGCGGCCGTCAAGCTCGAGGAGCTTGAAGGGCTCGTTGACTTCCTGCTGGTGCACCTTGTTGGGGAAGTAGTCCTCAAGGGTGCGACCGTTGATCTTCCACTTGCCGGTGCCCGGAACGATCCGAACGCGGGCAATGGCGTTCTTGCGACGGCCCAGGCCGGCAGCCGGCTGGGGGTCGCCGAAGCGACCGGCAAGGGACTCGGACGTGTAGTCGCCCTCGACGACGTCCGCGGTCTCGGTGGTGTACTCCTCGACGTTGCCCTCGAACTCGTCGACGGGGGTCGTCTCGGCGGTGGTCTCGGCCACGATGCTCCTCAGAATTTTCTACGTCTTAGGGGGTGGCCGGAACTACTGCGCGACCTGGGTGATCTCGAACGGCACCGGCTGCTGGGCAGCGTGGGGGTGCTGGTCGCCCGAGTAGACCTTCAGCTTCGAGAGCATCTGACGGCCCAGGGTGTTCTTGGGGAGCATGCCCTTGATGGCCTTCTCGACGGCCTTCTCCGGGTTGTTCGCCAGGAGGTCGTCGTAACGGACCGAGCGGAGACCACCCGGGTAACCCGAGTGGCGGTACGCCATCTTCTGGGTCGCCTTGTTGCCGGACAGGTGAACCTTGTCGGCGTTGACGATGATGACGAAGTCGCCCATGTCCATGTGGGGGGCGTAGGTCGGCTTGTGCTTACCCCGCAGGAGGGCAGCGGCCTGGGTCGCCAGACGGCCGAGGACAACGTCCTGGGCGTCGATGACGAGCCACTGGCGCGAGATGTCGCCGGGCTTGGGGCTGAACGTACGCACGCGTATGCCTTCGCTTCTTCAGTGGTGGTATCCCAAGGGCGCAAGCCCCACGGGAAGGTCCTGACAGGGTCACCACGGACGATCACGACAGCCCTCGTTCACAACGGGGACGCAACCCGCGTGAACTGCTGGTCATCGGTCCGGTGGACCGGCGCAAGGCCCTTTCACGTGAGAATGAGAAAGCCAATACGCATAACAAACCAGCAGAGTACCCAAGAGGACCCATTCGGGTCAAAACGCGGTCCGCGATGCCGATTCTGCTGGCGTCGCGGCGCACTCCGGTTCGGTCCTGGGTAGGGACCCCGCAGTTGTTACAGGTGCAAGAGTAACCCGCCCGGAGCGCAGCGCACGACGCGCCAGCAGGATCGTGAGCCCGCACAGCGTGGCGCAGTCCTTGAAAGCCCGCCGCTTGGCCTCCAGCTCGGACGGCCACGGGATGCCCGCCACCTGGGGCCCCAGAGCCACCCAGAACCAGGGGGAACGCGCCACCGAGCCCGGCCGGACCGCCGAGGCGATCAGCAGCGGCAGGACCACCAGCAGGTAGTGGTCGAAGGACGGCCGCGACACCAGGAATGCGGCGAGCATCACCATGCAGGCCGTCTCCGCCAGGCGCAGCTCGCCCCGGTCGGCGTCGTCCCGCCGCCACCGCACCCAGGCCGCCCACAGGGCCGCACCGGCACCCGCGAACGCGACCAGCACCGCCAGCGGCTCCGGCACCCCCAGCCGCGGCAGCACCGCGATCGGCGAGGCGTCCCAGGGCAGCGCGTACGCGTCCTGCCCCTTGAGCAGGAACGGCAGGGTCTTGGTGAAGAACAGCGACGGGCTCGGCATCATCAGCGCACCGGCCAGCGAGAACAGCAGCGGCACCAGCACCGCCGCGGCCAGCCCCCGCCACCGCCGGGCCACCAGGAACAGCAGTCCGAGCGGCACCAGCATCGGCTTGCACGCGATCGCGAGCCCCACCACCAGCCCCGCCGAACCCCACGAGCGCCGGTGCGCGAGCAGCAGCGCCACCGGCAGTGCGGCCGCCGAGATGGCGGTCCAGTTCCCGATGAGCACGAGGTTCGCGTACGGCTTGTAGGCGAGGGCGAACAGCGCGAACCCGCCGACCGCGAAGCGCGAGCGCAGCGGCACCGAGAACAGCCGCAGCGCGGCCAGCCAGCCCACGCCCAGCAACCCGGACATCCCGACCGGCAGCAGCCACCGCAGCACCTCGCGCGGCAGCAGCGCCTCCGGCACCGCCATGATCACGGCACTGGGAAGGTAGAGGAAGCGCTTGTCCTCGTACGGGGACCCGCCCGCCAGCAGCGTCTCCGCGGCCTTGACCACGAAGGCGTTGTCGGAGCCCCAGTTCGCCCGCAGGCTCGTGGAGACGGCGATGCCGAGGACCACGGCGAGGGAGACCAGCTGCCAGGTCCGGGAGGCGGGCTGCAGCAGCCGGTCGACCAGCCGGCTCCCCGGGGTCCGGTCCCCGGCCCCCCGGTCCCCCGCGCCCTGGTTCCTGGCGCTCTGGTTCTCCCACTTCATCAGCCAGATGCTAGGCCGCAGCCCCACGACGCCTGCCCCTCACTCCACCGAGGGGGTGATGGTCTCCCCCTAGCGCTTGCGTTCGACTCTACGTTCGTCCCAGACGGGTTCCTGAGTCTCCCGCACAACACCGTCCGAACCGAAGACCAGGTAACGGTCAAATGTGCGCGCGAACCACCGGTCGTGCGTGACGCACAGCACAGTGCCCTCGTACGCCTCCAGACCCTCCTGGAGGGCCTCCGCGGACTCCAGGTCCAGGTTGTCCGTCGGCTCGTCCAGCAGCAGCGCCGTGGTGCCCGCCAGCTCCAGCAGCAGGATCTGGAAACGTGCCTGCTGACCGCCGGAGAGCTTCTCGAAGGGCTGGTCGCCCTGCCGCTCCAGCTCGTAGCGGCGCAGGGCGCCCATCGCCTGGCCCAGGGGCTTGGCCGCCTCGGTCCACAGGATGTCGACGAGGGTCCGGCCGAACAGCTCCGGGTGCGCGTGGGTCTGCGCGAAATGGCCGGGAACCACCCTCGCGCCCAGCTTCCAGGTGCCGGTGTGCTTGACGTCCTCGCCGGCCAGCAGCCGCAGGAAGTGCGACTTGCCCGAGCCGTTGGAGCCGAGGACCGCGACCCGCTCCCCGTAGAAGACCTCCAGGGAGAAGGGCTTCATCAGGCCCGTCAGCTCCAGGTTCTCCACGGTCAGCGCGCGCACGCCGGTGCGCCCGCCCTTGAGCCGCATCTTGATGTCCTGCTCCCGCGGCGGCTCCGGCGGCGGGCCGGCCTCCTCGAACTTCTGGAAGCGGGTCTGCATCGCCCGGTAGCGCGAGGCCATGTCGGGGCTGCTCGCGGCCTGATTGCGCAGCCGCAGCACCAGGGCCTTCAGCCGTGCGTGCTCCTCGTCCCAGCGCCGCTTGAGCTCCTCGAAGCGCGCGAAGCGCTCCTTGCGGGCCTCGTGGTAGGTGTCGAAGCCCGAGCCGTGCACCCAGACGTCGGAGCCCGTCGGGCTCGCCTCCAGGCTGATGATCTTCTCGGCCGCCTGGGTCAGGAGCTCCCGGTCGTGCGAGACGAAGAGCACCGTCTTGCGGGTGGCCTTCAGCTGGTCCTCCAGCCAGCGCTTGCCCGGGACGTCGAGGTAGTTGTCCGGCTCGTCGAGCAGCAGCACCTCGTCGGGGCCGCGCAGCAGCGCCTCCAGCACGAGCCGCTTCTGCTCACCGCCCGAGAGCGTGCGCACCTCGCGGAACTGCGCGCTGTCGTACGGGATGGCCAGCGCGGCCATGGTGCAGACGTCCCAGAGGGTCTCCGCCTCGTACCCCTGGACGTCCGCCCAGTCGCTCAGCGCCTGCGCGTAGGCCATCTGCGCGGCCTCGTCGTCGACGGTGAGGATCAGCTCCTCGGCCCGGTCCACCGCCTTCGCGGCCTCCCGGATGCGCGGCTGGGCCACCGAGACCAGCAGGTCCCGTACGGTCGTCTCGTCCCGCACGGAGCCCACGAACTGCGACATCACGCCGAGGCCGCCGGAGACGGTGATCCCGCCGCCGTGCGGCTGGAGCTCGCCGGAGATCATCTTCAGCAGGGTGGTCTTGCCCGCCCCGTTCGCCCCGACGAGGGCGACGACCGACCCCTCCCCCACGCGGAAGGAGACGTCAGGGAGCAGTACCCGCCCGTCGGGAAGGTAGTACTCCAGGTGGCTGGCTTCGAGATGTCCCATGCCGGGCATTGTCCAGGTCCGGCGCCGATCCGCCCAAACGGATTAGCAGCAGCCCGCGCCCGGCAGGGTCCGCATGTTGCGCGCTTCCTTGCTGCGGGCGGCCAGCAGCTCGTCCGCCGGGTAGCCGACCTCCTCCAGGGTCAGCCCGTGCGGCTTGACCACGTGCACCGAGGAGTCCCGTACGCCGGCCGCCAGCACCTTGCCGGGCCAGTCGGTGGGCCGGTGCCCGTCCCCGACGTGCAGCATGGCGCCCACCAGCGAGCGGACCATGTTGTGGCAGAAGGCGTCGGCGCGGACGGTCGCGGTGACGATCCCGTCCTCGGCGCGCTCCCAGCTGAGCTGCTGGAGCGTACGGATGGTCGTGGCGCCCTCGCGCTTCTTGCAGTACGCGGCGAAGTCGTGCTCGCCGAGCAGCGCGGCGGCGGCCTCGTTCATGGCGTCCACGTCGAGCGGCCACTGGTGCCACAGCACGTGCCCCCGGCGCAGCGGGTCGACGCCGCCCTGGTGGTCGCCCACCCGGTACGCGTAGCGCCGCCAGATGGCCGAGAAGCGCGCGTTGAAGCCCTCCGGGGCCTCGGCGACCTTCCACACCCGTACGTCGTGCGGCAGCCGGCCCGCGAGGCGGCGCAGCAGCTTGTCGTGGTGCTCGGCCCACACCTCCTCGGCGAGGTCGAACTGGGCGACCTGTCCGCGGGCGTGCACCCCCGCGTCGGTCCGTCCGGCCACCGTCAGCTCGACCGGCCCGGACAGCCGCATCACGGTCTGCAGGGCCGACTCCAGCTCGCCCTGGACGGTCCGCAGCACGCGCTGCTTCGCCCAGCCGGAGAAGTCCTTGCCGTCGTAGCTCAGGTCCAGCCGCACCCGGACGTGCCCGGGCTCCACCTCGTCACTCACGTGACCGATCCTCTCAGAAAGCCGATTCCGCCAGGCACAGCAGAACGGGCCCGCCCCGGAAGGGGGCGGGCCCGTTCAGAGCCGTTCAAGCAAGCGTGATCCCGGAGGATCAGGCCTCCTTGGTCTCCTCGGCGGGGGTCTCGACGGCCTCCGCCTCCTTGACCGCGCGCTTGGTGGCGGCCTCGGCCTCACCGGTGGCCTGCTGGGCGACCGTAAGGGCCTCGACCAGCTCGATCACGGCCATCGGGGCGTTGTCGCCACGACGGTTGCCGATCTTGGTGATGCGCGTGTAACCACCGGGGCGGTTCTCGTAGCGCGGGGCGATCTCGGTGAAGAGCGTGTGCACGATGCTCTTGTCCGTGATCGTCTGCAGCACCAGGCGACGGTTGTGGATGTCGCCCTTCTTGGCCTTGGTGACCAGACGCTCGGCGTAGGGACGCAGGCGACGGGCCTTGGCCTCGGTGGTGGTGATGCGGCCGTGCTCGAAGAGCGACTTCGCGAGGTTCGCGAGGAGGTGCTTCTCGTGCGCGGCGCTGCCGCCCAGACGGGCACCCTTTGCGGGACGCGGCATGGTGTTACTCCTTCATATCTGCACCGGCCGTGTCAGGTACCGGTGTCAGTTCCCCCGAGGCGGATGCCGCGGGAAAGTCTCTTGGGTTCCAGACCCGGCCGGCGGCCCGGGCCCGTGGGCCCCGGCCGCCGGCGGCGGGGTGGATCAGTACTGCTCGGTCTCGACGAAACCGGCGTCCGCGTCGTCGTCGGCGCCGAAGGCGTCGGCGGCGGCGGTCGGGTCGAATCCGGGCGGGCTGTCCTTGAGGGCCAGGCCCATGCCGGCCAGCTTCGCCTTGACCTCGTCGATCGACTTCGCACCGAAGTTGCGGATGTCGAGCAGGTCGGCCTCGGAGCGGGCGACGAGCTCACCCACGGAGTGGATGCCCTCGCGCTTGAGGCAGTTGTACGAGCGGACCGTGAGCTCGAGCTCCTCGATCGGCAGCGCCAGGTCGGCGGCCAGGGCCGCGTCCGTCGGCGAGGGGCCCATGTCGATGCCCTCGGCGTCGATGTTGAGCTCGCGCGCCAGACCGAACAGCTCGACCAGGGTCTTACCGGCGGACGCCATGGCGTCGCGCGGGCGCATGGCCTGCTTGGTCTCGACGTCGACGATCAGCTTGTCGAAGTCGGTGCGCTGCTCGACTCGGGTCGCCTCGACCTTGTAGGTGACCTTGAGGACCGGGCTGTAGATGGAGTCGATCGGGATGCGACCGATCTCCTGGCCCAGCTGCTTGTTCTGGACGGCGGAGACGTAGCCGCGACCGCGCTCGACGGTCAGCTCCATCTCCAGCTTGCCCTTGCCGTTGAGCGTGGCGAGGACGAGGTCCGGGTTGTGCACCTCGACACCGGCCGGGGGCGCGATGTCGGCAGCGGTGACCAGGCCGGGACCCTGCTTGCGCAGGTACATCACGACCGGCTCGTCGTGCTCCGAGGAGACGACCAGCTGCTTGATGTTGAGGATGATGTCGGTGACGTCTTCCTTGACGCCCGGCACGGTGGTGAACTCGTGCAGGACGCCGTCCACGCGGATGCTGGTGACAGCGGCACCCGGGATGGAGGACAGGAGGGTACGGCGCAGGGAGTTGCCGAGGGTGTAACCGAAGCCCGGCTCCAGCGGCTCGATCACGAACCGCGAGCGGTACTCGTCGACGACCTCTTCGGTCAGCGAAGGACGCTGAGCGATAAGCATGTCTGTGTTCCTTCATTCGTGGACGCCCACTATTTGACGCCCGACGGGATGCCGTACCAGAAGTACGGCTACTGCAAGGGTACGGGCGGTACGTCCCCAGAAGGGGTCGTACCGCCCGGACACTCAAGAACGCACGGGTGCGTCCGCTGCGTCAGACGCGGCGGCGCTTCGGCGGGCGGCAGCCGTTGTGCGGGGTGGGGGTGACGTCCTGGATCGAGCCGACCTCGAGGCCGGTGGCCTGGAGGGAGCGGATCGCGGTCTCGCGGCCGGAGCCCGGACCCTTCACGAAGACGTCAACCTTGCGCATGCCGTGCTCCTGCGCGCGACGGGCGGCCGACTCGGCAGCCATCTGCGCGGCGAAGGGGGTGGACTTGCGCGAGCCCTTGAAGCCGACGTGGCCGGCGGAGGCCCAGGAGATCACGTTGCCCGAGGGGTCGGTGATCGAAACGATGGTGTTGTTGAACGTGCTCTTGATGTGGGCGTGCCCGTGAGCGACGTTCTTCTTTTCCTTGCGGCGCACCTTCTTGGCAGCGCCCTGACGACCCTTGGGGGGCATCTAAATCTCCTACGGGAGGTGGTCGGTCCTACAGCGCAAGACCGCTGAACAGGACTACTTCTTGCCCGGCTTCTTCTTACCGGCGATCGCGCGACGCGGGCCCTTGCGGGTACGCGCGTTGGTGCTGGTGCGCTGACCGTGCACCGGCAGGCCACGACGGTGGCGGATGCCCTGGTAGCACTGGATCTCGATCTTGCGGCGGATGTCGCCCTGGATCTCGCGGCGGAGGTCACCCTCGGTGCGGAGGTTGGCGTCCACGTACTCGCGGATCTTGACCAGGTCCTCTTCGGCCAGGTCACGAACGCGGGTGTTCGGGTTCACACCGGTGGCCGCAAGGATCTCCTTGGACCGGGTGCGACCGACACCGAAGACGTAGGTGAGTGCGATCTCCACGCGCTTTTCGCGCGGGATGTCAACACCGGAAACGCGTGCCATTCAATGGCTCCTGTGTGTTCGGGGGTCTTCAGCAGAACCGACCCCGACCGCCGACCACCCTGAAGTGGGTGATGGTACGTCCGGGTCCCCGGCCCCCGCCGGAGGTACCGCCGGCCCCGTGAAGGGCTGGGCGGGTTCTGCGTAATTACGTTTTCTTACGTCGCGCGAAGAACTGCGGAAGGCAGGTCGGTCGGCGTGCGTCAGCCCTGGCGCTGCTTGTGGCGCAGGTTGTCGCAGATGACCATGACCCGGCCGTGACGGCGGATCACCTTGCACTTGTCGCAGATCTTCTTGACGCTCGGCTTGACCTTCATGTTGGTGAGGTTCTCCGGGTCAGTGCCACCACCCGCACCGGGACGGATGCCCAGGCAGGAGTGAGAGCAAGATCTACTTGTATCGGTAGACGATCCGGCCACGCGTCAGGTCGTACGGAGAGAGCTCCACAACGACCCGGTCATCCGGGAGGATGCGGATGTAGTGCATACGCATCTTGCCGCTGATGTGCGCGAGGACCTTGTGACCGTTCTGGAGTTCCACCTTGAACATCGCGTTCGGGAGGGACTCGATCACGGTGCCCTCGATTTCGATGGCACCTTGCTTCTTGGCCACGCTTCGCCTTTCGAATCGGCTACCTTGATCGGCTCGGTGCGCCATGCAGGCATGGAAGTGCACGAGAGCCGACGAGTCAGTCTACGTCAGGGCACCCAGAAAGACGAATCCGGAAAGTTTGCCCCAGAGTCTAGATCATTAACCGAGGGGGTCCGGAGCCGTGGTGACTCCGTACTCCGCCAGCTTCGCCTTGCCGCAGTCCGGGCTGGTCAGGACGATGGGTCCCGCCTCCGTCAGCGCGATGGAGTGCTCCCAGTGCGAGGACCAGGTGCCGTCCGTCGTGATGACCGTCCAGTCGTCCGAAAGGACCTCCGTCTGGGCGGTGCCCAGGGAGACCATCGGCTCGATCGCAAGGCACAGGCCCGGGACGAGCTTGATCCCCTTGCCCCGCTTGCGCGAGACGTAGTTCAGCAGGTGCGGGTCCATGTGCATCTCGGACCCGATGCCGTGGCCGCCGTAGTCCTCGATGATCCCGAACTTGCCGAGGCTGTGGTCACCGGTGGACGGGCGGGGCTGGCGCCTGATGTACGTCTCGATCGCCTTCGAGATGTCCACGAGGCGGTTGCCCAGCTTCATGGCGGCGATACCGGCCCACATGGACTCCTCGGTCACCCGGGAGAGCTCCACGAGCTCAGGGGCGTGCCCCGTGCCCACGAAGGCGGTGTACGCGGCGTCGCCGTGCCAGCCGTCCACGATCGCGCCGGCGTCGATCGAGATGATGTCGCCGTCCTTGAGGACGGTCTTGTCGTCCGGGATGCCGTGGACGACGACCTCGTTCACCGAGGTGCAGATGGTCGCGGGGAAGCCGCCGTAGCCGAGGAAGTTCGACTTGGCACCGGCGTCCGCGATGACCTTGCGGGCCACCATGTCCAGATCCCGCGTCGTGGCGCCCGGCACGGCCGCCTCACGGGTCGCAGCGTGGATCGCGGCGACGACCAGCCCTGCCTCGCGCATCTTCGCGATCTGCTCGGGGGTCTTGATCTGGACCATGGGAAATGCCTTCCACCTTCGGATCTGCGCTGTACAGGTCTTCTCAACAGTACGGCCGCGATGTCCTGGGGACACCGCGGCCGTACCTGCACACAAAGAGTTACTACTTCTTGAGGGCGTCCATCGCGCGCTTCGTGACGTCCGCGACCTCACCGAGGGCCGGGATGGTCACCAGCAGGCCCTGGGCCTTGTAGTAGTCGATGATCGGCTCGGTCTGCGTGTGGTAGACCTCGAGCCGGTTGCGCACCGTCGCCTCGGAGTCGTCGCCGCGCTGGTACAGCTCGCCGCCGCAGGTGTCGCAGACACCCTCGGCCTTGGGCTGGGCGTACGTCACGTGGAAGACGTGCGAGGAGTCGTTGCGGCAGATGCGCCGGCCGGCGATCCGCTTGACGACCTCGTCCTCCTCGACCTCCAGGTCGAGGACGGCGTCGAGCTTCATGCCCGCCGCCTGGAGCATCACGTCGAGCGCCTCGGCCTGCGAGACGTTGCGCGGGAATCCGTCGAGCAGGAAGCCGTTCACGGCGTCCGGCTGCTCCATACGGTCCTTCGCCATGCCGATGGTCACCTCGTCGGGGACCAGGTCGCCGGCGTCCATGTACGCCTTCGCCTGCTTGCCCAGCTCAGTGCCCTGGCTGATGTTGGCCCGGAACAGGTCGCCCGTGGAGATGTGCGGAATCGACAGGTTCTTGGCAAGGAACGCGGCCTGCGTTCCCTTGCCCGCACCGGGCGGTCCAACGAGGACGATTCGCATCAGCGGAGGAACCCTTCGTAATTACGCTGCTGGAGCTGGCTCTCGATCTGCTTCACGGTTTCCAGACCCACACCCACGATGATGAGGATGCTCGTCCCGCCGAACGGGAAGTTCTGGTTCGCTCCGAAGCCGGCCAACGCCATCGTCGGCACAAGAGCG
Source organism: Streptomyces sp. NBC_00029 (assembly GCF_045160505.1). NCBI lineage: Bacteria > Bacillati > Actinomycetota > Actinomycetes > Kitasatosporales > Streptomycetaceae > Streptomyces > Streptomyces sp. NBC_00029. The sequence goes on along the minus strand of NZ_CP108292.1, from coordinate 5,412,636 downwards.
ATGAGACCCAGGTACAGCGACCCCGGCCAGGTGATCCGGTTGAGTACGTAGCTCAGGTACTCGGCGGTGGGCCGACCGGCGCGGATGCCCGGGATGAACCCACCATACTTCTTCATGTTGTCTGCAACTTCCTCGGGGTTGAACGAGATCGCCACGTAGAAGAACGCGAAGAAAACGATCAGGAGGAAGTACACCGCGATGTAGTACGGGTGGTCGCCCTTGACGAAGTGCTTCTGGATCCAGGTGGCCCAGCCCGCGGTGGACCCGCTGAACTGCACGACCAGTGCCGGGATGTAGAGCAGCGACGAGGCGAAGATAACGGGGATGATGCCCGCCTGGTTCACCTTGAGCGGGATGTAGGTCGAGGTACCACCGTAGGCACGGCGGCCGATCATGCGCTTCGCGTACTGGACCGGGATCCGGCGCTGCGCCTGCTCGACGAAGACGACGAGGCCGACCATCGCGAGACCGACGAGCATGACCACGCCGAACTCGACCCAGCCGTCGGCGATCTTGCCCTGCTCCTTGATGGCCCACAGGGCGCCGATGAAGCCGGCGGCGATCGAGATGAACATGAGGATCGACATGCCGTTGCCGATGCCGCGGTCGGTGATGAGCTCACCGAGCCACATGACGACGCAGGTACCGGCGGTCATGGTGACCACCATGACGACCGTGGTGAAGATCGACCGGTCGGGGACGATCTGGCTGGCGACCTGGCAGCCCTGGAACAGGGCACCGGTGCGGGCCGTGGCGACGAGGCCCGTGCCCTGCAGGATCGCGAGCGCGACCGTCAGATAGCGCGTGTACTGAGTGATCTTCGCCGTGCCGGACTGTCCCTCTTTTTTGAGGGTCTCCAGCTTCGGGATGACCACGGTCAGCAGCTGCAGAATGATGCTCGCCGTGATGTAGGGCATGATGCCGAGCGCAAAGATCGTGATCTGCAGCAGCGCACCGCCGCTGAACATGTTGACCAGACCGAACAGCCCATTGCTGCTGCCTGCCTGTTCGACACAGATCTGAACGTTCTTGTAGCTCACGCCGGGTACCGGGATATGGGACCCGAGCCGGAACAGCACGATGATGCCGAGCGTGAAGAGCAGCTTCTTGCGCAGGTCGGGCGTCTTGAACGCCCGGGCGAACGCGGTGAGCACGGTGCCTCCTGCGACCCCCGCGCTACTGCGTCAGAGGTGACGGTCTGAGGGATCGACGTATACGACAAAGCAAAGGTGCACGCCACCTTACCGGCGAGTGTGCCTTCCGTGGAACGACCGACCGGGGATGCCCCATATGTGAGGCATCCCCGGTCGGGTTTCGAGCTATTCAGCCACTGAAATCGTCTTAGACGAGCTCGGTGACGGTGCCGCCGGCAGCGGCAATCTTCTCCTTGGCGGAGGCGGAAACGGCGTCAACCGAAACCTGCAGCGCCACGGAGATCTCGCCCTGGCCCAGGACCTTGACGAGGCTGTTCTTGCGAACCGCGCCCTTGGCGACCAGGTCGGCCACCGTGACTTCTCCACCCTCGGGGTAGAGAGCGCCGAGCTTGTCCAGGTTGACAACCTGGAACTCGGTGCGGAACGGGTTCTTGAAGCCCTTGAGCTTCGGCAGGCGCATGTGGAGGGGCATCTGCCCACCCTCGAAGCGCTGCGGGATCTGGTAACGGGCCTTCTGGCCCTTCGTACCACGACCGGCCGTCTTACCCTTCGACGCCTCACCACGACCGACACGGGTCTTCGCGGTCTTGGCGCCGGGGGCGGGACGGAGGTTGTGGGCCTTCAGCGGGCTGTTCTCAGCCATGATTAGTCAACCTCCTCAACCGTCACGAGGTGGCGGACGGTCTGCACCATTCCGCGGAACTCGGGGCGGTCCTCCTTGACGACGACGTCGTTCAGGCGCTTGAGCCCGAGCGAACGCAGCGTGTCGCGGTGGTTCTGCTTGCTGCCGATGTACGACTTCGTCTGCGTGATCTTGAGGCGAGCCATTACGCACCCGCCCCAGCACGTGCACGAAGCAGAGCCGCGGGGGCGACGTCCTCGAGGGGCAGACCACGGCGAGCCGCGATCTCCTCGGGACGCTGCAGGCCCTGGAGGGCCGCCACGGTCGCGTGCACGATGTTGATCGCGTTGTCGGAGCCCAGGGACTTCGACAGGATGTCGTGAACGCCGGCGCACTCCAGAACGGCGCGCACCGGGCCACCGGCGATAACACCGGTACCGGGGGAAGCAGGCTTCAGCAGGACGACGCCCGCAGCCTTCTCGCCCTGGATCGGGTGAGGAATGGTGCCCTGGATGCGCGGAACCTTGAAGAAGTTCTTCTTCGCTTCCTCGACACCCTTGGCGATGGCCGCGGGAACTTCCTTGGCCTTGCCGTAACCGACACCTACAGTGCCGTCACCGTCGCCCACCACGACCAGCGCGGTGAAGCTGAAGCGGCGACCACCCTTGACAACCTTGGCGACGCGGTTGATCGCGACAACGCGCTCAACGTAAGCGGTCTTCTCGGCGGCAGGGCCACCGTCGCGACCCTTCCGGTCCCGCCGCTCGCCGCCACCGGCACCGCTTCCGCGGCGCTGGGGTCCAGCCATTGGATTACCTCTCTCTGTTACGTCCGTGAGTCCCGGAACCGGGGCTTAGAACTTCAGCCCGGCTTCGCGGGCGGCGTCAGCCAGAGCGGCAATGCGCCCGGCGTATCGGTTGCCACCGCGGTCGAACACGACGGTCTCGACTCCCGCAGCCTTCGCACGCTCGGCGACGAGCGCGCCGACGGCCTGGGCCTGGGCGCTCTTGTCGCCTTCGCCACCGCGGATCGAGGTGTCCAGGGTCGACGCGGACGCCAGGGTGTGACCCTGGAGGTCGTCGATGACCTGAGCAACGATGTTGCGGTTCGAACGCGTCACGACGAGGCGCGGACGCTCCGCCGTACCCGACACGTTCTTGCGAATGCGGATGTGGCGGCGAGCCTTGGCAGCGCGCTTGTACGCGTCGCCCTTGGCGATCTTCACACCGTATGCCATGGCTACTTACCAGCCTTTCCGACCTTGCGGCGGATGACTTCGCCGGCGTACTTGACACCCTTGGCCTTGTACGGGTCGGGCTTCCGCAGCTTGCGGATGTTGGCGGCGACCTCGCCGACCTTCTGCTTGTCGATGCCCTCGACCGAGAACTTGGTCGGCGACTCGACCTTGAAGGAGATGCCCTCGGGCGCCTCCACCAGGATCGGGTGGCTGTAACCCAGCTGGAACTCCAGGTTGGAGCCCTTCGCCAGGACACGGTAACCGACACCGCTGATCTCGAGAGCCTTGACGTATCCCGTGGTCACACCGGTGATCATGTTCGCCACCAGCGTGCGGGACAGGCCGTGCAGGGCCTTGTTCTGACGCTCGTCGTTCGGACGGGTGACGTTCAGAACGCCGTCCTCGCCCTTCACGACGGCGATGGGAGCCTTGACGGTGTGGGTGAGGGAACCCTTGGGGCCCTTAACCGCAACCGTGCTGCCATCGATGGTGACGTCCACACCGGCGGGAACCTGGATGGGGAGCTTGCCGATTCGCGACATTGCTTTTCCTCCGTTCCCGACTACCAGACGTAGGCGAGGACTTCCCCACCTACGCCCTTCTTGCCTGCCTGCTGGCCGGTGAGCAGACCGTGCGACGTGGAGATGATCGCCACGCCCAGGCCGCCGAGCACCTTCGGCAGGTTGGTGGACTTCGCGTACACGCGCAGACCGGGCTTCGAGATCCGCTTGATGCCCGCAATGGAGCGCTCGCGGTTCGGCCCGAACTTCAGCTCGAGGACGAGGTTCTTGCCGACCTCGGCGTCCTCGACCTTCCAGCCGGTGATGAAACCCTCCTGCTTGAGGATCTCTGCGATGTGCGACTTGATCTTGCTGTGCGGCATCACGACGGTGTCGTGGTACGCCGAGTTAGCGTTACGCAGACGCGTGAGCATGTCTGCGATCGGGTCAGTCATGGTCATGAAGTGGCCTTCGGCCTCTCTCGCCGGGGTTTCCTGTATGCGCCATCCCTCTCCCCACTCAGTGGCGGGACGGGTGCGGTGCGGGGACCTACGGCGTAGTAAGTCGTTATGGGCGGCGGACGCCCAACCACACAAGCCTAAGGCATGCGCGGCCGGGCACCCACCGTCCAGATGCTTACCGAGAGTGCCTGGTACTCCCCAAGTCCTTACGGACGAGGGTGATTTACCAGGAGCTCTTGGTCACGCCCGGCAGCTCGCCACGGTGAGCCATCTCACGAAGGCACACGCGGCACAGGCCGAACTTGCGGTACACGGAGTGGGGGCGACCGCAGCGCTGGCAGCGGGTGTACGCACGCACACCGAACTTGGGCTTACGGGCAGCCTTCGCGATGAGAGCCTTCTTCGCCATCTCGCTTACGCCTCCTTGAAGGGGAAGCCGAGGTGACGAAGGAGGGCACGGCCCTCGTCGTCGTTGGTCGCCGTGGTGACCACGGTGATGTCCATACCCCGGGTACGGTCGATCTTGTCCTGGTCGATCTCGTGGAACATGACCTGCTCCGTGAGACCGAAGGTGTAGTTGCCACGGCCGTCGAACTGCTTCGGCGACAGACCACGGAAGTCACGGATACGCGGAAGCGCGAGCGACAGCGTACGGTCCAGGAACTCCCACATGCGGTCACCACGGAGGGTGACGTGGCAGCCGATCGGCTGACCCTCGCGCAGCTTGAACTGCGCGATGGACTTGCGGGCCTTCGTGACGGCCGGCTTCTGACCGGTGATCGTCGTCAGGTCCTTGATGGCGCCGTCGATCAGCTTGGAGTCGCGGGCGGCGTCGCCCACACCCATGTTGACCACGATCTTCACGAGGCCGGGAATCTGCATGACGTTCTCGTAGGAGAACTCCTCACGCAGCTTGCCCGCGATGTCCTCGCGGTACTTCGTCTTGAGACGCGGAGTGGTAGCCATCAGATGTCCTCACCCGTCCGCTTGGCAACGCGGATCTTGTTGCCCTCGTCGTCGAAGCGGTAGCCGACGCGGGTGACGACCTTCTTGCCGTCCTTCTCCACAACCAGCTGAACGTTGCTGACGTGGACCGGGGCCTCGGTGATCACAATGCCACCGGCCTGGTTCTGCGCAGCCTTGGTGTGCTTCTTGACCCGGTTGACACCCTCGACGAGGACACGGTTGTCGGCGGGGAAGGCAACGATGACCTTGCCCTGCTTGCCCTTGTCCTTACCGGTGATGACCTGGACCAGGTCGCCCTTCTTGATCTTCATGCTTACAGCACCTCCGGCGCGAGCGAGATGATCTTCATGAACTTCTTCTCGCGCAGCTCACGGCCCACCGGGCCGAAGATACGGGTGCCGCGAGGGTCGCCGTCGTTCTTCAGAATGACGGCGGCGTTCTCGTCAAAGCGGATGTACGAGCCGTCCTGGCGGCGACGCTCCTTGACGGTGCGAACGATGACCGCCTTGACGACGTCACCCTTCTTCACGTTGCCACCGGGGATCGCGTCCTTGACGGTGGCGACGATGACGTCACCGATGCCCGCGTAGCGGCGACCGGAACCACCGAGAACACGGATGCAAAGGATTTCCTTGGCACCAGTGTTGTCGGCGATACGCAGTCGCGACTCCTGCTGGATCACGTGTATCTCCTGTTTGTCTGCCGGTTCCCGGCGGGGGCTTCACTCCGGAGAGCGTCGCCCCCACCGAGCCTGGCGGAACGAACCTAAGGGAAACCCCTCAGGTGCTTACTTGGCCTTCTCGAGGATCTCGACGATGCGCCAGCGCTTGCTCGCCGACAGCGGACGCGTCTCCATGATGAGGACGCGGTCGCCGACGCCGGCAGCGTTCTGCTCGTCGTGAGCCTTGAGCTTGTTCGTACGGCGGATGACCTTGCCGTACAGGGCGTGCTTCACGCGGTCCTCGACGGCGACGACGACGGTCTTGTCCATCTTGTCGCTGACGACCAGACCCTCACGGGTCTTGCGGAAACCGCGCTCGGTCTTCTCAGTCACGTTGTTCTCGCTCATCAGGCGCTCTCCACCGTCTCGATACCGAGCTCACGCTCGTGCATCAGGGTGTAGATGCGAGCGATGTCCTTACGGACGGACTTGAGCCGGCCGTTGTTCTCCAGCTGACCCGTGGCCGCCTGGAAGCGGAGCTTGAACAGCTCCTCCTTGGCCTCGCGCAGCTTGCCAACGAGCTCCTCGTTGCCGAGCTCACGCAGCTCGGACGCCTTGGTTCCCGTCGCCATCACGACTCACCTGCCTCGCGCCGAACAATCCGGCACTTCATCGGAAGCTTGTGAGCAGCGCGGGTGAGCGCCTCACGAGCAATCTTCTCGTTCGGGTAGGACAGCTCGAACATGACCCGGCCCGGGTGCACGTTGGCGATCCACCACTCGGGAGAACCCTTACCGGAACCCATGCGGGTTTCGGCCGGCTTCTTCGTCAGCGGGCGGTCCGGGTAGATGTTGATCCAGACCTTGCCGCCACGCTTGATGTGGCGGGTCATCGCAATACGAGCCGCCTCGATCTGGCGGTTCGTCACGTACGCCGGGGTCAGCGCCTGGATGCCGTACTCGCCGAACGAGACCTCAGTACCGCCCTTGGCCATACCGCTGCGCTTCGGGTGGTGCTGCTTGCGGTGCTTGACCCTACGAGGGATCAGCATGTCGGTCAGGCCTCCGTTCCGGTGCTCTCGGCCGGAGCGGCGGCGGGAGCGTCGGCCTTGGGGGCCTCGGCACCAGCAGCCTGCTGCGGCTTGCGGCCACCACGGCCGCCGCGCTCGCCACCACGGCCACCACGGCCGGCGGGACGGTCGCCAGCGCCCTGCGCGCCACGGGCCGGGCGGTTACCCGCACGGGCCGCAGCGTTCTCGGCGCGAACCTCGGCGATGTTCTTGACATCGCCCTTGTAGATCCAGACCTTCACACCGATACGGCCGAAGGTGGTCTTGGCCTCGAAGAAGCCGTAGTCCACGTTCGCGCGCAGGGTGTGCAGCGGCACACGGCCTTCGCGGTAGAACTCGGAGCGGGACATCTCGGCGCCGCCGAGACGGCCGCCACACTGGATCTTGATGCCCTTGGCGCCGGCCTTCATCGTGCCCTGCATGCTCTTACGCATGGCGCGACGGAAGGAGACGCGGGAGGAGAGCTGCTCGGCAACGGCCTGGGCAACCAGCTGGGCATCGAGCTCGGGGTTCTTGACCTCGAGGATGTTCAGCTGGACCTGCTTGCCCGTGAGCTTCTCGAGGTCACCGCGGATGCGGTCGGCCTCGGCGCCACGGCGGCCGATGACGATGCCCGGACGAGCGGTGTGGATGTCCACACGCACGCGGTCACGGGTGCGCTCGATCTCAACCTTCGAGATGCCGGCGCGCTCCATGCCGGACGTCATCATCCGACGGATGGCGACGTCTTCCTTGACGTAGTCCTTGTACAGCTTGTCGGCGTACCAACGCGACTTGAAGTCGGTGGTGATGCCGAGCCGGAACCCGTGCGGGTTTACCTTCTGGCCCATTACCGGGAACCTTCCTTGCTGCTGACGACCACGGTGATGTGGCTGGTCCGCTTGCGGATCCGGTAGGCACGGCCCTGCGCACGCGGACGGAACCGCTTCAGGGTCGGGCCCTCGTCCACGAACGCCTCGCTGATGACCAGCGTGGAGGCGTCCGGGTGGTTGTAGTTGTGTGCGGCATTGGCAATGGCGCTGTCAAGCACCTTGCCAACCGGCACGCTCGCGGCCTGCGGGGCGAAACGCAGGACCGCCTGAGCCTCCGTGGCATCCATGCCACGGATAAGGTCCACCACTCGGCGGGCCTTCATGGGCGTGACGCGGATGTACCGCGCCTGGGCCCTGGCTTCCATGGTTGTCCCTTCGGTGTAAGTCATAGTCGTAACCACCCCGCCTTTAGCGGCGCTTCGACTTCCGGTCGTCCTTGACGTGGCCGCGGAAGGTGCGAGTCGGCGAGAACTCGCCGAGCTTGTGGCCGACCATCGACTCGGTGACGAACACCGGGACGTGGGTCTTGCCGTTGTGCACCGCGATGGTGTGACCCAGCATGCTGGGGATGATCATCGAGCGACGGGACCAGGTCTTGATGACGTTCTTGGTGCCGGCTTCGTTCTGGACGTCCACCTTCTTTACGAGGTGGTCGTCGACGAAGGGCCCCTTCTTGAGACTGCGCGGCATCTAAACCCGCTCCTAGCGCTTCTTGTTCGTCTTGCGGCGGCGGACGATGTACTTGCTCGAAGCCTTCTTCGGCGAGCGAGTACGACCCTCCTTCTGACCCCACGGGGAGACCGGGTGGCGACCACCACTGGTCTTGCCCTCACCACCACCGTGCGGGTGGTCAACCGGGTTCATCGCGACACCGCGGACGGACGGGCGAACGCCCTTCCAGCGCATACGGCCGGCCTTGCCCCAGTTGATGTTCGACTGCTCGGCGTTGCCGACCTCGCCGACGGTGGCGCGGCAGCGCGCGTCGACCAGGCGGATCTCACCGGAAGGCATACGAAGGTGGGCCATCGTGCCCTCCTTCGCCAGCAGCTGCACGGAGGCACCCGCGGAGCGGGCGAACTTGGCGCCACCACCGGGACGGAGCTCGATCGCGTGGATCGTGGTACCGACCGGGATGTTGCGGAGCGCGAGGTTGTTACCGGGCTTGATGTCGGCCGTGGGGCCGTTCTCAATCCGGTCGCCCTGCTTCAGAGCCTTCGGCGCGATGATGTAGCGCTTCTCGCCGTCCGCGTAGTGCAGGAGCGCGATGCGCGCGGTGCGGTTGGGGTCGTACTCGATGTGCGCGACCTTCGCCGGCACGCCGTCCTTGTCGTGACGACGGAAGTCGATCACGCGGTAGGCGCGCTTGTGTCCACCACCCTGGTGGCGAACGGTGATCCGACCGGTGTTGTTACGGCCGCCCTTGCTGTGCAGGGGGCGAACCAGCGACTTCTCCGGCGTGGACCGCGTGATCTCGACAAAGTCGGCGACGCTGGAGCCACGACGGCCCGGGGTCGTCGGCTTGTACTTGCGGATACCCATTTCTCAGTCCTCGTCCGATTCCGGACGACTAGACCTCCGTTAGGAGGCCTGGCCGCCGAAGATGTCGATTCGGTCGCCCTCAGCGAGGGTCACGATGGCGCGCTTCGTGTCAGCGCGCTTGCCGAAACCGGTCTTGGTGCGCTTGCGCTTACCCTGACGGTTGATCGTGTTGACCCCGGTGACCTTGACCGAGAAGACCGCTTCCACAGCCTGCTTGATCTGGGTCTTGTTCGAGCCGGGCGCGACGATGAACGTGTACTTGTTCTCGTCGAGCAGCGCGTAGCTCTTCTCCGAGACAACCGGCTTGATCAGCAGGTCGCGCGGGTCAGTGAAGGTCTTGCTGGTAACGGTCGCGTCAGACATTACGCGTCGCTCCCTTCGGTCTCATCGGCCTTGGGGCCAGACACGAAGGACTCGAAAGCGGCCTGAGTGAAGACCACGTCGTCAGAGACGATCACGTCGTACGTGTTCAGCTGGCCCGGCTCCAGGATGTGAACCTGGGGCAGGTTGCGGGCGGACAGCCACGCGGCCTCGTCGGCGCGCTCGACGACCAGGAGCAGGTTCTTGCGCTCCGAGATCTTGCCGAACAGCGTCTTGGCGGCCTTCGTGGAGGCAGCACCCTCGACCACGCCGGTGACGACGTGGATGCGGGAGTGACGCGCACGGTCCGAGAGGGCACCGCGGAGGGCGGCGGCCTTCATCTTCTTCGGGGTCCGCTGGGAGTAGTCACGCGGCTGCGGGCCGTGGACGACGCCACCGCCGACGAACTGCGGCGCACGGGTCGAACCCTGGCGCGCGCGGCCGGTGCCCTTCTGGCGGTACGGCTTGCGGCCACCACCACGGACTTCGCCGCGACGCTTGGTCTTGTGCGTGCCCTGACGGGCAGCTGCCAGCTGAGCGACAACGACCTGGTGGATCAGCGGAACGCTGGTCTTCGCGTCGAAGATCTCCGAGGGGAGCTCGACGGTACCGGCCTTGTCGCCTGCCGGCGAAAGGATGTCAATGGTGCTCATTACCTCAAGCCCCCTTGGCCGCGGTACGGACCAGGACGAGGCCGCCGTTCGGACCGGGGACTGCGCCCTTGATGAGGAGCAGACCCTTCTCCGCGTCAACCGCGTGGATGGTCAGGTTCTGGGTGGTGACACGCTCGTTACCCATGCGACCGGCCATGCGCATGCCCTTGAAGACACGCCCAGGGGTGGCACAGCCACCGATCGAACCGGGGGAGCGGTGCTTGCGCTGCACACCGTGACCGGCGCCGAGGCCCCGGAAGTTGTGCCGCTTCATGACACCGGCGAAGCCCTTGCCCTTGCTGTTGCCCGTGACGTCAACCTTGACGCCGGACTCGAACACCTCAGCAGTGATCTCCTGGCCGAGCGTGTACTCGCTGGCGTCGGAGGTGCGGAGCTCCACCAGGTGGCGGCGGGGGGTCACGTCGGCCTTGGCGAAGTGGCCCTTGAGGGGCTTGTTCACCTTGCGCGGGTCGATCTCGCCGAAGGCGATCTGGACCGACTCGTAGCCGTCGATGTCGTTCGTACGGACCTGGGTAACGACGCAGGGTCCGGCCTTGACCACGGTCACCGGGACGACACGGTTGTTCTCGTCCCAGACCTGGGTCATGCCGAGCTTCTCGCCCAGGACGCCCTTGATCTGCTTTGCCATCTTCTCGACGCCTCTCAGAGCTTGATCTCGATGTCAACGCCGGCCGGAAGGTCCAGGCGCATCAGCGAGTCAACGGTCTTGGGGGTCGGGTCGAGGATGTCGATCAGGCGCTTGTGCGTGCGCATCTCGAAGTGCTCGCGCGAGTCCTTGTACTTGTGCGGCGACTTGATGACGCAGTACACGTTCTTCTCAGTGGGCAGCGGCACCGGGCCCGCGACCGACGCACCAGTGCGCGTCACCGTCTCGACGATCTTCTTCGCCGAGGAATCGATGACCTCGTGGTCGTAGGCCTTGAGCCGGATGCGGATCTTCTGTCCCGCCATGGCTACTCCGTAGTCCTGTCTGTATGTGGAAACGCTCTGGCTCCCGGTCGGCTGCGGGACGGATCCCACTGCCTCTCCTCCGACCCACGCGGTCGGGCGTGTCGCACTCCCTCTACAGAAAATTCCCATACGGAAATTCCCTCGTCCAAGGGGGTGCGGTCCCTGTGACCGCGATTCGGGGGAGAAACACCCACCGAGTGCCTGGTGTGCACCGTGCTGACACTTCCCAGAAGATTCCCGTACGTCCGTCCCCATTGCTGCCCCGAGAGGCAGATTAAGGACGACGAGTACTGTGGGACTCGCTTCCGGTCCTCCCGGCGGGAGGCGCGCAGCATCGGCACTCAGCCGAGCAACTTGAGTAGTCTGCCATACGAGGCACGTACCTGGCCAATCGGGCGGAAGAGAATACCCCGCCACGCTGAGTGGTCAAACCGCACCACGCGCTGCACCCGGCGGGGCTCCTCCCCCGGTCAGGAGCGGGTGATGGTCCTGCACCCTTCGCCCTGGATGTCCGTACTGCGGTCGTACGGATCCTCGGCGGGCCCGGTGGCCGCAGGCCCGGTCGGCGCGTCCAGCGGGAACTGCGGGTGCAGGAAGCCGTCGGCCGCCTCGCACTCCACGTTCGACCACTCCGCCTGGTACGCGCGCAGCTGCAGCCGGCCCCGCGTGGTCTCCCAGCGCGCCGGGTCGAGCAGGGCGAGGGTGATCTGCCGGCGCACGATCGTGCGCTGCACGCTCGTGCCGCCCTTCGCCTTGGTCAGCGGGTGGACGAAGGTGTAGTCCGTCACCACGAGGACCTCCCCCGGGTCCCCCTTCTCCACGCGCATGCTGCCGCGCACCTTGACGACGTCGCCGACCGGCCCCGCCTCGGCCGGGTCGAAGCGGGTGAAGACCGTCACCGGGGTGTCCTGCGCCGTGGGCTTCGTCAGGTACCGCTCCAGCAGCTGCGGGATCTCCGGTTGCCGCGGGTCCAGGATCGCCAGGGCGCCGGCGGGCCGCTCCCCGCGCAGGGTCGCCGGGTCCAGGTTCGCCGCGACGAGGAACTGCTTCGTCTTCTGCAGTGCGTCGGCGACCTTCTCCTTCGACATCCCGCCCAGGGCGGTGGCCTCGGGGACCTCGATCCCGGCGGCGCCGTCGGCCCACTGGAGGGCCGGGGAGCCGCGGAAGGGTTCCTGCAGCGTCGGCTGATCGGGCGGCAGCGCGGGCGGCGGCGCGGTGGGGCGTACGGACTCCGCCGCCAGCGGCGCCGCGCTCCGGGCGTCCTGCCGGGCCCCGGCCTTGCCGGTGAGCCTGTCGATCACCAGCTCGGGCCGCAGGGCGACGAGCGCGAGCCCGGCGATGAGCGCCACGGCGAGGGTGGCCTTCAGCGGCCCCGGGCGGCTGCGCTGCTCCTGCCAGGCGGGCCCGGTGCGCCATCCCGGCGGCTCGTCCGGGAAGCCCCGTCTGCCGTCGTTGTCGTTGTTGTTGGTGTTGTTGGTGTTCCTCATGAACCCGCCCCGAGACGTTCTGCGTGCTTGCCCCAGGAGCCTCTCATTCCCCTCCGTCCGGCCCGACCCCGCCGGTCCTGCGGCAACTGCGTGCCAGTAGCATCCGGCCAACCGGGCCTGTCACATGGCCGGTTCACAAAAGGGGTTGGGGAAACAACTTGAGACTAGGTCGTGCGCGCGGTACGGCTCTGGCCGCCGCGCTCGGTGTCGTAGCGGTACTCGGTTTCCAGGGGGCGGCCAACGGCTTCGGCACCGACTCCCTGGACGATGAGGGACTGCCGCGCTACAGCGCCCCCGGCAAGGCACGGGGGCCGGTGGCGGGCAAGGTCCACAAGCTCCGCCTGAAGAACAAGGGGACCGGCAAGGCCGTCCTCGCACAGCAGGACACGAAGCCCTTCGGCCTCCTGGGCGTCACGTGGTCGGACCCCGCGGCCGAGGTGAAGGGCCCGATCGAGGCGCGCACGCGCAATGCGAAGACCGGTGAGTGGTCGAAGTGGATCACCCTGGAGAAGGCGCAGGCGAACCTCGACGGCAAGCGCCCCGGGATGCGCGGCTCCACGGAGCCCGTCTGGGTCGGTCTGTCGGACGGCGCCGAGGTCCGCGTGGGCGCGGACGCGGGCACTGCCGCGCTGCCCGCCGGACTGGAGCTGGCGCTCGTCGACCCGGGTTCCACCGCTGCCGCCAAGAAGTCCGGAGACCTGAAGGCCGAGCCGGCGGCGTTCGCCGCCCCGGCGGAGGACCCCGTTCCGCCGACGCCCGCACAGCCGCCGACCACTCCGGGCCCCGCCTCCACGGCGCCGAAGCCCGAGATCGTCTCGCGCGTCCAGTGGGGAGCGGACGAGAGCCTGAACAACGAGGGCCCGGTCTACCTCCCCGGAGCGAAGATCAAGGCGGCCTTCGTCCACCACACCGCGGCCTCCGCGCCGTACGAGTGCTCCGAGTCCGCGGCCATCGTCCGCGGCCTGCACGTGTACCACGTGAACGAGAACAAGTGGCGTGACCTCGGCTACAACTTCCTCGTCGACAAGTGCGGCACGATCTTCGAGGGCCGCCAGGGCGGTGTCGACCAGCCCGTGCAGGGCGCGCACGCCTACGGCTGGAACTCCGAGTCGACGAGCGTCTCCGTCCTCGGCGACTACACGCAGGCCGGGGCCTCGCAGGCCGCGCTCGACGCCATCTCCAAGGTCGCGGCCTACAAGCTCGGCCAGTACGACGGCGACATGAGCGGCACGACGATGCTGACCGCGGGCGCCGACCAGAAGAACTACTTCGGCAAGAGCTACACCGCGGGGCAGTCGTACGAGTTCAAGACGCTCTCGGGACACCGGGACGGCTTCAACACCCAATGCCCGGGCCACGCGCTCTACCCCCAGCTGGACGCGCTCCGCACCTCCGGTCCCGCGGCCAGGCTGAAGGTCACCTCCGTGAACGGGGAAGCGGCCCAGCCGGGCTCCTCGTTCCAGACCCCCGGTCCCGTCTCCGTCGGCTTCGACACCAGCACGGCGAGCGCCCAGGTGAGCAAGTTCGAGCTGCTGGTCGACGACAAGCCGGTCGCCACCGTCGCGGGCACCGCCCGTTCGGCGTCGGCCTCGCTGGCGCTGGGCAGCCACCAGGTCCAGGTCCGGGCGACCACGACGAACGGCAAGGTGGCCACCAGCCTCCCGGTCACCGTCCTCGCCGAGGTCAAGGACATCAAGTTCGTCCCGGTCGCTCCCAAGCGGCTGATGGACACCCGTGAGGGCCTGGGCGTACCGCAGGCCAAGGTGGCCGGCGGCACCTCCGTCACCCTGCAGGTCGCGGGCGGCTCCACCGGCATCCCGGCGAGCGGTGTCACCGCGGCCGTCCTGAACGTGACGGCGACGGAGCCCACCCAGTCCAGCTTCGTGTCGGTCTACCCGAACGGAACGGCCCGCTCCAGCGCGTCGAACCTGAACTTCACCGCCGGCCAGACGATCCCCAACCTGGTGGTCGTCCCCGTGGTCGACGGCAAGGTCAGCTTCTACAACCACTCGGGAGCGGTCCACCTCATAGCCGACATCACCGGGTACTTCACCTGGAGCGGCGAGGGTGCCACGCACACCAACATCGGCCCGACGCGGCTGATGGACACCCGTGAGGGACTCGGAGTACCGCAGGCCAAGGTCGCCGGCGGCACCTCCGTCACCCTCCCCGTCGCGGGCATCGAGGGAATCCCGGCCACCGGCGTCAAGGCGGTCGTCCTCAACGTGACCGCGACCAACCCGACGCAGTCCAGCTTCGTGTCGGTCTACCCCAGCGGCACCACCCGCTCCAGCGCCTCCAACCTGAACTTCACCGCCGGCCAGACCATCCCCAACCTGGTGATCGTCCCCGTGGTCGACGGCAAGGTCAGCTTCTACAACCACTCCGGCACCGTCGACCTCATCGCCGACATCACCGGCTATTTTTCGGACAGCACCTCGGGTGCCACGCACACCAACATCGGCCCGACGCGGCTGATGGACACCCGTGAGGGACTCGGAGTACCGCAGGCCAAGGTCGCCGGCGGCACCTCCGTCACCCTCCCCGTCGCGGGCATCGAGGGAATCCCGGCCACCGGCGTCAAGGCGGTCGTCCTCAACGTGACCGCGACCAACCCGACGCAGTCCAGCTTCGTGTCGGTCTACCCCAGCGGCACCACCCGCTCCAGCGCCTCCAACCTGAACTTCACCGCCGGCCAGACCATCCCCAACCTGGTGATCGTCCCCGTGGTCGACGGCAAGGTCAGCTTCTACAACCACTCCGGCACCGTCGACCTCATCGCCGACATCACCGGCTACTTCACCAAGTAGTCCGCCGGACCGGAACCGAGAACGGGTGGACCCCGGCCGATCAGGCCGGGGTCCACCCGTTTCTTCGTCTCCTGCGGGCGGCGAGGGGAACCGGGACCGTGCGGTCCGCCCCTCACACCCTCCCGGTCGCCTGGATCAGCCCCGGCGCCAGATCACGTACTTGTCCTCGCGCACGTGCCGGTCGACGTGCCAGCCGGCCGGGGCGTTGCGCCAGCTCTCGGTGGCCGCGGCGTTCTCCGCGAAGAGGGCGACCACGGCGACGTTGGCCTCGGCCGGAGGGGCGTCGTTCTTGATCAGGGAGCGGGTCCAGACCCGGCCGTCGAGCACCTGGTAGGCCATCGTCATGCGGACCTCCCAGCGGACGTCCTTGTCCATCACCAGCTGGTCCCCGGGCCGGATGCCGGCCTTCTCGATGAAGCCGGTGCCGTCGCTCACGCGCTCGTTCGCGTAGGGCTCGGTGACGTTCTCGGTGATCGCGACGGTGGCGCAGCCGGCGAACACCGCCAGTGCGACCCCGACGGCCCCGGTGGCGAGCCCGGCGCGGCGGCTGCCGCCGAGCAGGCGCAGCAGCAGGACGACGGCGAGTGCGATCAGGGCGACGGCGGTGGTGCGCGTCGCGTGGAAGCTCGCCCAGTTCTCCCCGGACAGGCTGGAGAGGAAGGTGCTGTCGGGCAGGCCCCACAGGATGAACCAGGACTTGCTCCACTGCTGGCTGGCCATGTGGAGCAGGGCCGCCGTGAGCCCCAGCGTCACCACGCTCGCCGCCGCACCGAGTGCGACGATCTTCTTCCAGCCGCGGACGTGGTACAGCGTCGCCACCGCGACGAGCAGGTACACCGGGACCAGCAGGGACAGGTAGCGGGCGTAGACGATGGTGTCGATCCGGTGGTCGTTGGGCAGACCGGCGGCCGCCGCCAGGGCGATGCCGCCCAGCAGCGCGACCATCAGGAAGGCCACGACACGGTTGGCCAGGGTGAAGCGCGAGCTGAGGACCGCGCACACGCAGACCACCAGGGCCAGGGCGCCCAGGCCCCAGGTGGAGGTCATGAAGTACCAGAGGTGGCCGATCATCCGCATGATGGTGCGGCGCATCAGGCGGGTGTTCTCGAGCGTCTGGAAGACGGCGTTGCCGACCTCGCTCGGGGCTGCGCCGTCGATCCGGGAGATCATCCAGGTGGTCATCAGCTGCTTGCCGACGAACATCACGGCGAGCACGCCCAGCGCCGACGCGGTGGCGATCCGCGGTGCCCACTTGAAGACCAGGCCCACGAGCAGCACCAGACCGGTCAGCGCGATGATCACGCCGCCGCGGTCGTGGGTGAGCAGGCAGTAGCCGGCGGCGAAGGCGCCCAGCAGGCCGAACCGGATCCGGCTCTTCTTCGTGCCCTCCGAGAAGAGGCCGTGCATGCCGATCAGCCAGGCCAGCACCAGGACGGGCAGCGGGGTGTCCGCCATCGCGAACTGGGAGTAGAAGACGACCGGCGGGACCAGTACCGCGACGGTGGCCGCGATGTACGACACCGCCTTGGAGACGTTCAGCCGGCGCAGACCCCAGTACGCCATCGGCAGCACCAGGCAGCTGATCAGGGCGTTGATTCCCATGATCAGGTGGTAGCCGTACACCGCGTCCTCGGTGATGCGCAGGGCGGGCGAGATGAGGAACGAGTAGCCGGCGGGGATGACCTGGTCGCCGGGGATCTCGGTGGTCGGCCGGCCCGCCAGGATCCTGGCCATCACCAGGTACATCGACTCGTCCGGGCTGACCACCGGGTAGTTCTGCCTGGTGACCAGCGACAGCCGGAACAGCACGTTGAGCACGTAGCCGAGGGCCAGCGCCGACGGCACCACCCATCGGGCGTGCCACCAGCCCGCCGGGGTACGGCTGTCCGCCGGGGAGTCCCCGGCGGTCCGGTCGCTCTCCGGGTCGGCGGGAGAGAGGGGCGCCAGTCGCGTCATGACAGGTCAGACTTCCGTGAGATGTCCGTTGAGTACCGGTGTGGTGGTGCGGCGGGGCACGGCGCCGCGCAGGCTCAGCAGCATCGCGGCGGCGGTGGCCAGCGAGCCGACCGCGTACGCGAGTCCCACGCGCAGCGCGATGTCACCGGGCATCAGCGTGATGCCGAGCAGCACCGCGGTGCCGAACACCCAGCAGGCGAGCTGGGCGCGGTGCTTGTGCAGCACCATCTGCGCCTGGCCGAGCACCATCGCCAGCATGTAGCAGGTCGTTCCGACGGCGAACCACAGGAAGTCGACGCGGCCGAGCTGCCCGGGCTCGGCACCGAAGAGGACCTCGATCAGCCAGGGTCCGAGCAGCACGGCGGGGACACCGCCGACGACGCCGAGGCCGGCGACCACCAGGCAGGCCTTGCGGAGCATCCGGGCGAAGCCCTGGTGGTCCCCGCCGGCCACCACGGTGGAGAGTCCGGAGAGCAGCGAGGCCTGCAGCGAGCCGAAGACGAAGAGCGGCACACGGGCCAGCACCAGGGCGCTGAGCAGGCCGGCGATCAGTTCGGTGCGGGTCGGCTCCAGCAGCTGGGTGCTCATGACGGCCGCGTTGACGACCACCTGGGCGAGCAGGGTGGAGGCGGTCAACGGGCCGAGGCCGCGGACCAGGTCCCGGGTGGCGATCGGACCGCCGGGGCGCGCCGCGGCCCGGGTCGGGGCCAGCGTGACGAGCAGGGCGATGAACGGAGCCACGACGAGGATCAGGCTGAAGGCGAGCGCCGAGTGCAGCCCTGCGGCGGCGCAGGCGAAGGCCAGGACGATCCGCAGGCCGCCGTCGACGGCGAGCTGGGTGCCGAAGGCGGTGAAGCGGCCGGTGCCGGCCAGGATGCCCCGGGTGAGGTAGCACAGGGCCATTCCGGCGAAGGCGGCGCCGAGTACGGCGACCAGCTCGCGGTCCCCCCGGAACAGCCGGTCGGCGATCGGCCCGGCGAAGAGGGCGAGCGCGCCGAGTACGACGGCGAGGATGCCGGCGGTCAGCAGCCCCGCCCTGCGGAGCACCGGGGCGGCGCCCTCACCGCGCACCACGCGGGCGGCGACGATCCGGGTGAGCTCCTGCTCGATCGGGAAGAACAGGCCGATCCCGACGGACATCACCAGCGTCCACAGCACCGAGACCCCGGCCATGTCGGCCTTGGTGAGGCTGTGGCCGGCCACCGCGAGGTGGATGTAGGAGGCGGCGCCGAGCACAGCGGTGCCCCCCGCGACCATGGCGGTCCCGGGGGGCAGGGCCTTGAGCAGTTTCGCTATCGGGTTCATCCAGGAGCTTTCATCGGCCGCACGCTCAGCGCGTGGCGTGGCGGAGCATGGCGCTGACACCGGGCCGGCCGGCCTTCCTGGCGGCGCCGGGCAGCAGGGTGAGTGCGTGCAGCCGGGAGGAGAGGTGCAGCCGGGAGACCTTTGCGGCGCGCGGCCAGCCGTGCCGGTCCAGGCGGTCGGCGGTCTCCACGAAGAAGCGCTTGGCCTCCTCGAAGCGGTGGCCGGTGTAGGCCTTGGCCGAGGACTCGGACTCGGCGTGCCGGCGGTAGCTGAAGCAGACCTCCGGCGTCGTGGCCAGGGTCTCCCCCGCCACCAGCAGGTCCACGACCAGCGCGAGGTCCTGGATCACGCCCAGGTCGGTGCGGAAGCCGAAGCGCTTGACCGCTTCGGTGCGCCAGCAGATCGACGGGAAGTACAGCCAGTTGCCGCGCAGCAGGCTGGTGGCCAGCTCCTCGCCGCCGAGCAGGGCCCGGCCCGGGCCCTTGGGCGCGTAGAGCTTGCGCTTGGTCCGGTCGCCGAGGGTGTCGAAGGGCAGGCCGTCGGTGCCGATGACCTGGACGCCGGGCTGGATCATCGCCGCGGCCGGCTCGCGGTCGGCCGCCGCCCGGACGACCTGGAGGTAGTTCGGGTGCATGAGGTCGTCGCAGCCCATGAGTACGAGGTACTCGTACTCGGCGAGCTCGACGCAGCGGTTGAAGTTGCCGGTCACGCCGAGGTTGCGGTCGTTGCGCAGGTAGCGGACGCGGGGGTCCGCGAGCTGCTCGAACCACTCGGGGACGCCCGGCTCGCGGCCGTCGTCGACCACGGTGAGCCGCCAGTCGTCGCCGTCCTGGGCCAGGACGCTGCGGACGGCGTCCTGCATCAGCGCGACGTCGCCGTAGTACGGCAGGAGGATCTCGAAACGCGACATGTTCTCCGCCTAGGCCTTGGTCAGCTCGCGGCGGACCAGCTCGGCGGTGCGCTGCTGGAAAGCGGCGTACGCCGGGGTGCCGGGCGTGAAGGTCTTCAGTTCCTTGGGCATGCGGCGGATCATCGCGAGCAGCAGCACGAGGCCGGCCCGGGTGAGGTAGACCATCGCCTTGAGCGGCGACGCGCTCGGGCGGCCGGTGGTCCGCTCGCGCATCGCCACGGGGATCTGGCGCACCGTGAAGCCGGAGCGGGCGGCGCCCACCATGGACTCGATGGTGTCGCCGAGGTACTCCACCGGGTACCAGCGGGCGAAGAACTCTATGAGCGGGCGGTTGCAGGCACGGAAGCCCGAGGTGGTGTCGGTGAGCTTGGTCCGGGTGATCCGCGACAGCACCACGGACAGCAGGGACATCGCCCACTTGCGGGGACCGCGGACCGTGTAGTCGCCGTCGCCGGCGAACCGGGCGCCTATGACGAGGTCGGCGTCGCCGACGGCGAGGCGCTCGAGCAGCGCCGGCACGTACGCCGGGTCGTGCTGGCCGTCGGCGTCCACCTGGATCGCCACGTCGTAGCCGTGCTGCTGCGCGTACCGGTAGCCCAGCCGCATCGCGCCGCCGACACCGAGGTTGAAGGGCAGCTGCGCGACGGCCGAACCGGCCGCCCGGGCCACCTCGGCGGTGTTGTCCGCCGAACCGTCGTCGACCACGAGGGTGTCGACGTGGGGCAGTTGCTGCTGGATCTCGCGCAGGACCGAGGGCAGGCCGTCCTGCTCGTTCCAGGCGGGAAGAATGATCAGAACGCGACGACCGTCGTTCACGACTTCACCTGTGCCTCGATGGCGCCGGAATCCTCCGTGCGCGGCGACGTACTGGGGTAACCGCCCTGCTGGACGAGATGCGCGCGGATCAGCGCGACGTCCTCCGCCAGGGTGCGGGTCTCCGCCTCCAGCCGGCTGGTCTCCCAGCTGAGGTGCAGGCTCACCAGCAGGACCAGTACGAAGCCGACGAAGAGCACCAGGCTCACACCGGATGCCACGCCGAGGCTCCGGGCCACCGGGTCCAGCAGGTCGGGTACGAACCCGAGCGGGGCGACCAGCAATCCGATCGCGAGCCATATCGCCGCGTACTTCTCCCGCAGTTGCTGGCGGCGCAGCAGCTCGAGGATGTACCCCAGCACCAGAAGACCGGTGATGGAGGTCAGAACGGAGAGTCGCACAGCGGACGGCGCCTTTCGCGCGAAGGGGCCAACATCTTTATAGGAGAAGCATATGGCACGGCACATGACGCCAAGGGGGCCCGGAAGGTTGCATACCGGGCCCCGTCGGCGTCGTGCGCGTGAAGGCGATCAGCCTGTGCGGCTCACCTCGTGGAGGGGAGTCGCAGCAGATCAGCGAAGGCCGGGCGGGTGATCGCCTCGGCGAGCTGGACCTGCCAGTCGGGCAGCGGCCGCAGCCCGGCGGCCGACCAGCCGTCGTGAGCAAGGACACTGTATGCGGGGCGCACGGCGGGGCGTACGAAGGCCTCGGAGGTGGTCGGCCTGATCCGCTCGGGGTCGAGTCCGCTCAGCCGGTAGGCCTCGCGGGCCAGTCCCATCCAGGTGGTCCGGCCGCTCGCGGTGCCGTGGTAGACGCCGGCCGGGGCCGTGCCCGCCAGAGCGGCGAGGCCCAGGTCGACGAGGTGGCGGGCCAGCGCGTAGGACCAAGTGGGCTGGCCGTGCTGGTCGTCGACCACGTCGAGGGTGTCCCGCTGGGCGGCCAGCTTCAGCATGGTGGCGACGAAGTTCGCCCCGTGCTCGCCGTACAGCCAGGCGGTCCGCACGATGTAGCCGTCCTGCGGCAGCAGTTCGGCGACGGCCCGTTCGCCGGCCAGCTTGGAGCGGCCGTAGGCGTTGACCGGGCCGGTCTCGGCGTCCTCGCGGTACGGCTGCGTGGCGTTGCCGGGCAGCACGTAGTCGGTGGAGATCTGGAGCAGGCGCGCACCGGAGTCGGCGCAGGCCGCGGCGAGGACGCGGACTCCGGTGCCGTTGACGGCGGTGGCGGCCTCCTCGGCGGTCTCGGCGCCGTCCACGTCGGTCCAGGCGGCGCAGTTGACGACGACGGCGACACCCTCGACGGCGGCCCGGACCGCGGCCGGGTCGGTGATGTCGAGGTCGGCGCGGCGCAGGCCCGCGGCCTCGATGCCGGCGTCCTTCAGCACGGCCAGGACGTCCTGGCCGAGCATTCCGGCGGCACCGGTGACGAGCCAGCGTCCGGCTCGCGGGTTCGCGCTCACTTCTGCAGGGCCGCCTTCGCCTTCAGCGGCTCCCACCAGGCGCGGTTCTCGCGGTACCAGTCGATGGTGGCCTTGATGCCGTCCTCGAAGGTGATCTGCGGGGCGTAGCCCAGCTCGGCACCGATCTTGCTGATGTCGATGGAGTAGCGGAGGTCGTGGCCCTTGCGGTCCTCGACCTGCTCGACCATCTCCCAGCCGAGGCCGGCGGCCTCCAGGAGGACGCCGGTGAGCTCCTTGTTGGTGAGCTCGGTGCCGCCGCCGATGTTGTAGACCTCGCCGGCCCGGCCCTTGCGCATGGCCAGGTCGATGCCGCGGCAGTGGTCGGAGACGTGCAGCCAGTCGCGGACGTTGCCGCCGTTGCCGTAGAGCGGGACCTTCCGGCCGTCCATCAGGTTCGAGACGAACAGCGGGATGACCTTCTCCGGGAACTGGTAGTGCCCGTAGTTGTTGGAGCAGCGGGTGACCACCACGTCCATGCCGTGGGTGCGGTGGTAGGCCAGCGCCAGCAGGTCGGACGACGCCTTGGAGGCGGAGTACGGGGAGTTCGGCACCAGCGGCCACTCCTCGGTCCAGGAGCCCTCGCTGATCGAGCCGTAGACCTCGTCGGTGGAGATGTGGACGAAGCGGCCGACACCGTGCTTGCGGGCGGAGTCGAGCAGCACCTGGGTGCCGACGACGTTCGTCATCACGAACGGGCCCGCGCCGGCGATCGAGCGGTCCACGTGGGACTCGGCCGCGAAGTGCACGACGACATCGTGGCCGGGCATGACCTGGTCGACGGCCTCTGCGTCGCAGATGTCGCCCTTGACGAAGGTGTATCCGGGGTGGTCCGCGACCGGAGCGAGGTTGGCCTCGACGCCCGAGTAGGTCAGCTTGTCGAAGACAGTGATCTGCGCCGTGGCATCTGCACCGAGCTGCTGGCGGACGAATTCTGAACCGATGAAGCCGGCGCCGCCGGTCACGAGGATGCGCATAATACGAAGAGTCTAGCGGTCCGCCGAACGTCACATGCGCTGAGCTCGGCTCCCCCACGCCCTCTCGCATAGGGTTCTCCCCATGCGTGGAATCCTCTTGGCCGGTGGCACCGGATCTCGACTCTGGCCGCTGACCCGGGCAGTCTCGAAGCAGCTGCTGCCCGTCTTCGACAAGCCGATGATCTACTACCCCCTCTCCACCCTCGTGATGGCGGGTATCAGCGAGATCCTGATCATCACCACCCCGGACGACCGCGAACAGTTCGAGCGGCTGCTCGGCGACGGTTCGCAGTTCGGCCTGCGGCTGGAGTACGCCGTCCAGGAGCGCCCCGAGGGCATCGCCCAGGCGTTCGTCCTCGGCGCCGACTTCATCGGTGACGAGTCCGTCGCCCTGATCCTCGGCGACAACATCTTCCACGGCAGTGGCCTCGGCACCCGCCTCGCCCAGCACACGGACGCCAAGGGCGGCCGCGTGTTCGCGTACCCGGTGGCGGACCCCACCGCGTACGGCGTGGTCGAGTTCGACGAGAACGGCCAGGCCATCTCCATCGAGGAGAAGCCGGAGAAGCCCAAGTCCCGCTACGCGGTGCCGGGTCTGTACTTCTACGACAACCAGGTCGTGGAGATAGCCCGCGGCCTGAAGCCCAGCGCCCGCGGCGAGCTGGAGATCACGGCCGTCAACGACGCGTACCTGCAGGCCGGTGAGCTCAATGTCACCATCCTCGACCGCGGTACCGCATGGCTGGACACCGGCACCTTCGTGTCGATGGTGCAGGCCTCCGAGTTCGTCCGCGTGATCGAGGAGCGCCAGGGCTTCAAGATCGGGTGCATCGAGGAGGCGGCCTGGCGGGCCGGCCTGATCGACTCCGCCCAGCTGCGCGCGCTCGCGGAGCCGCTCACCAAGAGCGGCTACGGCGACTACCTGCTGATGCTGCTCGCCGAGGAGGACGCGCGATGAAGTTCCGCGAGCTCTCCATATCCGGCGCCTTCGAGGTCACCCCGCAGCTCCACGGTGACCCGCGCGGCCTGTTCACCGAGTGGTACCGCTTCGACCGCCTCGCCGAGGTCGTCGGCCACCCGCTGAACCTGGCGCAGGCGAACCTCTCGGTCTCCTCCGCGGGCGTGGTCCGCGGCATCCACTTCGCCGACGTACCGCGCGGCCAGGCCAAGTACGTGACCTGCGTACGCGGCGCCGTGCTCGACGTCATCGTCGACCTTCGGGTCGGCTCCCCCACCTTCGGCCAGTGGGAAGGTGTCCGCCTCGACGACGTGGACCGCCGCGCGGTCTACATCCCCGAGGGCCTCGGCCACGGCTTCTGCGCCCTGAGCGACGACGCGACGCTGTCGTACCTCTGCTCGGAGACGTACAACCCGACGGGTGAGCACTCGGTGCACCCGCTCGACCCCGACCTGGGCATCGAGTGGCCGGCCGACATCCCGCTGCTGTCCGCCCGCGACGAGGCCGCCCCCTCGCTGGCCGACGCCCTCGCGACCGGTCTGCTGCCCGACCACGCCGCGTGCGTGGAGTTCACCGAGTCCCTGCGCGTGAACTGACCCACCGCCTGACACGCGTGAGGGCCGCACCCCGGACGGGGTGCGGCCCTCACGCGTTCCCGCGCCCCCGCCGGTACGGACGTACGGAGGGCCCGGACATGCGGCTCCGACATTCGGCCCGGACAAGCCGAAGGGCCCCGTCCCACCGCCGAGGCGATGGGCCGGGGCCCTTCAGTGCAACTTGGTGCTCGCAGAACGAGCTACCAGGTCAGAGCACGAAATTACTTCGTGATCTTGGTGACCTGGCCGGCGCCCACGGTACGACCACCCTCACGGATGGCGAACTTCAGGCCCTCCTCCATGGCGACCGGCTGGATCAGCGCGACCGTCATCTCGGTGTTGTCGCCCGGCATGACCATCTCCGTGCCGGCCGGCAGGGTGACGACACCCGTGACGTCCGTGGTACGGAAGTAGAACTGCGGACGGTAGTTGTTGAAGAACGGGGTGTGACGGCCACCCTCGTCCTTCGACAGGATGTAGGCCTGGGCCTCGAACTCGGTGTGCGGGGTGACCGAACCGGGCTTGATGATGACCTGGCCGCGCTCGACGTCCTCGCGCTTGATGCCACGGAGGAGCAGACCGACGTTCTCGCCCGCCTGGCCCTCGTCGAGGAGCTTGCGGAACATCTCGATACCGGTGACCGTGGTGGTGGTCTTGGTCTCCTTGATACCGATGATGTCGACGGTCTCGTTGACCTTCAGGACACCACGCTCGATACGGCCGGTGACGACGGTACCGCGACCGGTGATCGTGAAGACGTCCTCGACGGGCATGAGGAACGGCATCTCGGTGTCACGCGGCGGGGTCGGGATGGCCTCGTCGACGGCGGACATGAGGCCGAGAAGCTTCTCGCCCCACTCCTTGTCGCCCTCGAGCGCCTTCAGCGCGGAGACGCGGACGACCGGAAGGTCGTCGCCCGGGAACTCGTACTCGGAGAGCAGCTCACGGACCTCGAGCTCGACGAGCTCCAGGATCTCCTCGTCGTCCACCATGTCGGCCTTGTTCAGGGCGACAACGATGTAGGGGACGCCGACCTGGCGGGCCAGGAGCACGTGCTCCTTGGTCTGCGGCATCGGGCCGTCGGTGGCGGCGACCACGAGGATCGCGCCGTCCATCTGCGCGGCACCGGTGATCATGTTCTTGATGTAGTCGGCGTGACCCGGGCAGTCGACGTGGGCGTAGTGACGCGCCTCGGTCTGGTACTCGACGTGCGCGATCGAGATGGTGATACCGCGCTGGCGCTCCTCAGGAGCCTTGTCGATCTGGTCGAAGGCCGAGGCCTCGTTCAGGTCCGGGTACGCGTCGTGCAGCACCTTGGTAATGGCGGCCGTGAGGGTCGTCTTACCGTGGTCAATGTGACCGATGGTGCCGATGTTGACGTGCGGCTTAGTCCGCTCGAACTTCGCCTTCGCCACGGGGTCCTCCTGGAGAGTGGTTCTGTACGCCTTACTCATCGGCGCCAGGTGATCTTTGCTGGAAAGCCGGTTCCCCCGGGGCAACGGAGGGTTGCTCCTGTTGCCCCAGAGGCTCCGGTGACAAGCCTAAAGCGTGTACTCGGAAGAGTTACTCGCCCTTGGCCTTCGCGATGATCTCCTCGGCGACGTTCCGGGGAACCTCGGCGTAGGAGTCGAACTGCATCGAGTAGCTGGCGCGACCCGAGGTCTTGCTGCGGAGGTCTCCGACGTAGCCGAACATCTCCGAAAGCGGCACGAGGCCCTTCACGAGACGCGCGCCGTGACGCTCCTCCATGGCCTGGATCTGGCCACGGCGGGAGTTGATGTCACCGATGACGTCGCCCATGGACTCCTCGGGCGTGGTGACCTCAACGGACATCATCGGCTCGAGCAGTACGGGGGAAGCCTTGCGCGCGGCCTCCTTGAAGGCCTGCGAACCGGCGATCTTGAAGGCGAGCTCCGAGGAGTCGACCTCGTGGTAGCCACCGTCGAGAAGAATGACGCGGACGCCGGTCATCTCGTAGCCGGCCAGGATGCCGAACTGCATGGCTTCCTGCGCACCGGCGTCGACCGAGGGGATGTACTCCCTCGGGATGCGGCCACCGGTGACCTTGTTCACGAACTCGTACGCCGGGCCGTCCGACTCGGTGATCGGCTCGATCGCGATCTGCACCTTGGCGAACTGACCGGTACCACCGGTCTGCTTCTTGTGGGTGTAGTCGTGACGCTCGACGGTCTTGCGGATCGTCTCGCGGTACGCGACCTGCGGCTTGCCGACGTTGGCCTCGACCTTGAACTCGCGCTTCATACGGTCGACCAGCACCTCGAGGTGCAGCTCGCCCATACCGCCGAGGATGGTCTGGCCGGTCTCCTCGTCCGAGTGAACGTGGAAGGAGGGGTCCTCCTCCGCGAGAGACTGGATGGCGACACCCAGCTTCTCCTGGTCACCCTTGGACTTGGGCTCGATGGCGACCTGGATGACCGGAGCCGGGAAGTCCATGGACTCCAGGATCACGGGTGCCTTGTCGTCACACAGCGTCTCACCGGTGGTGGTCTGCTTCAGGCCCATGACGGCGACGATGTCACCGGCGCCCACCGCGGCGATCTCCTCACGCTTGTTCGCGTGCATGCGGTAGATCTTGCCGATGCGCTCCTTCTTGCCCTTGACGGAGTTCAGCACCGCAGTGCCGGCCTCCAGGCGGCCCGAGTAAACCCGGACGAAGGTGAGCTTGCCGAGGTGCGGGTCGCGCATGATCTTGAACGCGAGCGCGGCGAGGGGCTCCTCGTCGGACGGCTTGCGCTTCACGACCGTCTCGGCGTCGCGGACGTCGTGGCCCTCGATGGCCTCGATGTCCAGCGGCGACGGCAGGTAGCGGACGACAGCGTCGAGCAGGGGCTGAACGCCCTTGTTCTTGAACGCCGTGCCACAGAACACCGCGGTGATCGTGGGCTCGCCCTTGCCCTTGCCGGAGCCGAGGATGATGCGACGGACGGCGGCGTGCAGCTGCTCCACGGACGGCTCGTCGCCGTTCAGGAAGAGCTCCATGACCTCGTCGTCGTTCTCGGCGACGGTCTCGACCAGCTTGCCGCGCCACTCTTCAGCGGCCTCGGCGTGCGTGGCCGGGATGTCGACGATGTCGTACATCTCGCCCTTGGTCGCCTCGGCGGACCAGACGAACGCCTTCATCGTGACGAGGTCGACGACACCCTGGAAGTCGGCCTCGGCACCGATGGGGAGCTGCATGACGATCGGAACCGCACCGAGGCGGTCCTTGATCATGTCGACGCAGCGGTGGAACTCGGCGCCGGTGCGGTCGAGCTTGTTGACGAAGCAGATGCGCGGCACGCCGTAGCGGTCCGCCTGACGCCAAACGGTCTCGGACTGCGGCTCGACGCCGGCGACACCGTCGAAGACGGTGACGGCGCCGTCGAGGACGCGGAGCGAACGCTCCACCTCGACGGTGAAGTCGACGTGACCCGGGGTGTCGATGATGTTGATCGTGTGGTCAACGTCTTCGAGGGGCCAGTGGCAGGTCGTCGCGGCAGACGTGATGGTGATACCACGCTCCTGCTCCTGCTCCATCCAGTCCATCGTGGCGGCGCCGTCGTGGACCTCACCGATCTTGTACGACACACCGGTGTAGAACAGGATGCGCTCGGTGGTGGTCGTCTTGCCCGCGTCGATGTGGGCCATGATCCCGATGTTGCGGACCTTGGCCAGGTCAAGCGAAGTGGTAGCCATAAGGCTTCGGTCTTCTCTCGGTCTCGATGTGGGGTGGGACTACCAGCGGTAGTGCGCGAAGGCCTTGTTGGACTCGGCCATCTTGTGCGTGTCCTCGCGCTTCTTGACGGCAGCGCCAAGACCGTTGGAGGCGTCGAGCAGCTCGTTCATGAGGCGCTCGGTCATGGTCTTCTCACGACGGGCGCGGGAGTAACCCACGAGCCAGCGGAGGGCCAGGGTCGACTGGCGACCCGGCTTGACCTCGACGGGGACCTGGTAGGTCGCGCCACCGACACGGCGGGACTTGACCTCGAGGGACGGCTTGACGTTCTCCAGCGCGCGCTTCAGCGTGATGACCGGGTCGTTGCCGGTCTTCTCGCGGAGGCCTTCCATGGCGCCGTAAACGATGCGCTCGGCGGTGGAGCGCTTGCCGTTCAGGAGGATCTTGTTGATGAGCGACGTCACCAGAGGAGATGCGTAGACCGGGTCGATGATGACCGGGCGCTTCGGGGCGGGGCCCTTACGAGGCATTCTTACTTCTCCTTCTTGGCGCCGTAGCGGCTGCGGGCCTGCTTGCGGTTCTTGACAGCCTGGGTGTCAAGCGCACCGCGGATGATCTTGTAACGAACACCCGGCAGGTCCTTCACACGGCCACCACGCACGAGCACGATCGAGTGCTCCTGCAGGTTGTGTCCCTCACCCGGAATGTAAGCGGTGACCTCGATGCCGGAGGTCAGACGCACACGCGCGACCTTACGGAGCGCCGAGTTCGGCTTCTTCGGGGTGGTCGTGAACACACGCGTGCAGACGCCGCGACGCTGGGGCGAAGCCTCGAGCGCGGGGGTCTTTGTCTTCTCGACCTTGTCCTGCCGGCCCTTACGGACCAGCTGCTGGATCGTAGGCACTACTTCTCCGGTTTCTGTGTGCCGTGTAGTGAAACTAACCTGGAACTTCCCCGACCCACGCGGTCGGGTGTGTCGAACACTGCAACGCTCTCACCGAAGTGAGGCAGGCGCAGATTGCGGTGTGGTCTTCTCGGCTCTCCGCGGGGTCTTACGCACACGCGGGAGCCCAGGGCACACCCCAGGCACAAGGTCAGAGCGTACCTACCTCACAGAGGTAGGTCAAAACAAATGCCCAGCACGAAAACCCGCCGCGCGCAAGTGGGGAGCGGCCCGATCGCCCGTCCCCCCAGGCCCGGCGCCCTAAGCTGACGCATTGCCCGCTCGCGGGACGCTCGCCAGTCGATCAGCAGGGAGCAGGACATTGGGGACCGTGGCACCCGAGCCGACCACAGTCGACGCCCGCCCTCCGGCCCCCGGCCGGCCGGTCCCGCGCCGCCCGGCCACCCGCCGGGCCGCCCGTTCCCGCGGTCCCCTGCTGGCCTTCCTTCTCACCTCGGGCGCCTTGTGCGCGGCCTGGGTGGCACGTGGCACCTACCCCTTCGGCGACACCGGCCGGGCCCTGAACGACCAGGCCAACCAGTACGTGCCCTTCCACCGGGCGCTGTGGGACCTCGTCCACGGGCGGGCCGCCGGGGACCTGCTCTTCACCTGGCGGGGCGGCTTCGGCCAGCAGTTCCTGTCCGACTACCACACCTACCTCGGCAATCCCTTCTCCTGGACGGCCGTCCTCGTCCCGCGCGAGCACGTGGACCTCGCCGTGTTCGCGATCACCCCGGTCACCATGGGCACCGCCGCCGCCGTGATGACCGTGTACCTCGGAATGCTGAATCCCGGCCCGTGGTGGCAGCGGGGCGTGCTCGGAGCGACGTACGGCCTGTGCGGGTGGGCGCTCAGCGACGCCTCGTACGTCCCCATGTGGCTGTGGGGCCTGGTGGCGCTGCCGATGCTCGGCATCGCCGTCGAGTGGTGCCTGCAGGAGCGCCGCTGGCCGGGCGTGGCCCTGCTGGTCGCGCTCGCCTGGCTCGGGAACTTCTACACCGCAATGATGGCCACGATGGCCGCCTGCATCCTGCTGGCCATCCGCATGATCACCCGCGACATGACGGGCCGGCTGGGGGTCCCCCCGGACGGAGTCCGGGGAAAGCTGCGCGCGCTGTGGCGTGCCGCGACGGGCGCCGCCACCGGGATCCTGCTCACCCTGCCCCTCCTCCTGCCGTCGTTCCTGTCCAGCGGGGCCGCGCAGCCGACGAGGGCCGCCGCCTTCGACCCCGTACGGATCGAGGTCTTCCTCTCCGGCATGCTCCCGGCCACGCACCTGTGGGGCGGCCGCCCGCGGCTCTACGTCGCCTCGCTGGGGCTGATCCTGGCCGGCGCCTTCGTGCTCAACACCGGCGTGGCGAGGCGGACCCGACTGGTGTGGGCGGCCGCGATCGTGCTCGTGGCCGCCTCGTTCCAGTTCCCGCCCACGCAGTTCGTCTGGCACGGGCTGGCGGTGCCGAACGGAAACCCGTACCGCGAGACCTTCGTCTTCAGCGCGATGGTGGTGATCGTGGCCTGGCTGGCGCTGGCCAACCGGCCGCGCCCGCGGCACCTGGCCCTGGCCCTGGCCCTGCTGGTGGCGGCCACCTGCGTACTGAGGCGCACCGACGACTTCGGCGGCTGGACCTGGCCGGCCGTGCTCGGCGGCGGCTCGGTCTCCCTGCTGGCCCTGGTCCTGCTGCGGCTCGGCGAGAAGCGCCGGTTCCTGATCCCGGTGGCCGCCGCCCTGATGATCGGCGTCGTGTTCGCCGAGTCCACGGTCGCCGCGGCGGGCGCGGACGCCCGCCGGGCCCGCGAGCGCTGGGCCAAGCCCGTCACCACCTCCAGCCGGTCGATCGGCAACCACTTCGAGGCCGTCCGCAAGGTGGCGGGCTGGCCCGCGTACCGGACCGACTCGGGCGCCCCCCAGAGCTCTCACAACGACGCCCTGGCGCTGCGGGCGGAGGGCCCGCAGTACTACAGCAGCTACCTCCCCGAGGCCACCTACCGGGCCCTGGAGCCCCTCGGATACGGCTTCAAGAACGACGGCCGGACCTTCTTCGGCGCCGCCAACCCGGTACTGGACGCGATCTTCTCCATCGGCGCCCGGGTCCGCCCCGGGACCGCCCCGGGCAGCTGGACGGCCTCGAAGTTCCCCGCGCCCCCGCTGGTCACCGTCCGCACCGGCCCGTACACCTCTCCCAACCCGGCGGACAGCGTCTACGCCCGCCAGGAGAACGTCCTGGGCGCCACCGTCTACCAGGTCCCGCCGGTCACCCGCGGCGGCACCGCCACCCGGCCGACGTACGCCGCCCGGTGCACCCCCGGCTCCGAGGCCTACTGGTACTCCCCCGCCCTCTACGGCACGGTCCGCGCCGGCGGTACGCGGGAGCCGGTGCAGTCCCGGACGACCGGCGTGACCCCGCTGGGCCCGGTCCCCGCCTCGGGCCGGGTCGACGTCACCGTGCAGACCCGTACGAAGGACGCGTACGCGGGCGAGCACCCGCTCGGCTGCCTGGACCGCCCGGCGCTCGACACCGTCGTCCGCCACCTCACCACCACCGGCGCCACCTCGGTCCGCCCGGGCAGCCACACGATCGGAGCCACCCTCCCCACGCCCGCCGGCGGGACGGCCGTCATCGCGACCACCGCCATCCCGGGCTGGCACTGCTCGGCCCCCCTGAAGCCCTTCCACGGCCTCCTGGCCGTGGACCTCCCCGCGGGCACGGACGCCTTCTCCTGCACCTTCACCCCGAAGGGCCTCACCCCGGGCCTCGCGGGCGCCACCCTGGCCCTGATGCTCCTGATCGGCGTCAAATCCACAACCCTCCGCCGCAGCCACCGCGTCTGAACCCCCGCCGCGACCCCGCAGGAACGAAGAAGCCCCCCGCCGCTCCTCTCGGAGCAGCGGGGGGCTTCTTCTTACGAGCTCTTAGCCGTTGTACGGGCCGTAGTCGTAGTCCTCCAGCGGGACCGCCTGGCCGGAGCCGGAGCCGAAGGGCGAGTAGTCGATGTCGTCGTAACCGACGGCCGAGTACATCGCTGCCTTGGCTTCCTCGGTGGGCTCCACCCGGATGTTGCGGTAGCGGGCGAGGCCCGTACCGGCCGGGATGAGCTTACCGATGATGACGTTCTCCTTGAGGCCGATGAGGCTGTCGGACTTGGCGTTGATCGCCGCATCCGTCAGGACTCGGGTCGTCTCCTGGAAGGAGGCGGCCGACAGCCAGGATTCCGTCGCCAGCGAGGCCTTGGTGATACCCATCAGCTGCGGACGGCCGGAGGCGGGGTGACCGCCCTCGGTGACCACACGACGGTTCTCGGTCTCGAACTTCGACCGCTCGACCAGCTCGCCCGGCAGGAGCTCCGCGTCGCCGGACTCGATGATCGTCACGCGGCGCAGCATCTGCCGGATGATGATCTCGATGTGCTTGTCGTGGATCGACACGCCCTGCGAGTTGTAGACCTTCTGGACTTCGCCGACCAGGTGGACCTGGACGGCACGCTGACCGAGGATGCGCAGCACGTCGTGCGGGTTGGTGGCACCCATGGTGAGCTTCTGGCCCACCTCGACGTGGTCGCCCTCGTGCACGATGACCTTGGCGCGCTTCGAGATCGGGAACGCCGTCTCGTCGCTGCCGTCGTCGGGCGTGATGACGATCTTCTTCGTCTTCTCGGTCTCCTCGATCCGCACGCGGCCGGCGGCCTCGGAGATCGGGGCGACACCCTTCGGGGTACGGGCCTCGAAGAGCTCGACGACACGCGGCAGACCCTGCGTGATGTCGTCACCGGCCACACCACCGGTGTGGAAGGTACGCATCGTCAGCT
The DNA here is from genome assembly GCF_045160505.1 of Streptomyces sp. NBC_00029. Taxonomy (NCBI): domain Bacteria; kingdom Bacillati; phylum Actinomycetota; class Actinomycetes; order Kitasatosporales; family Streptomycetaceae; genus Streptomyces; species Streptomyces sp. NBC_00029. The sequence continues at coordinate 5,379,942 of NZ_CP108292.1, read as the reverse complement.
GGGTACCGGGCTCACCGATGGACTGGGCGGCGATGATGCCGACCGCCTCACCGATGTCGACCAGCTTGCCGGTGGCGAGCGAGCGTCCGTAGCAGAAGGCACAGGTGCCGACCGCGGACTCACAGGTCAGGACCGAACGGGTCTTGACCTCCTCGACGCCGTTGGCGACCAGGGCGTCGATGAGCACGTCACCGAGGTCGACGTTGGCCGGCGCGATGACCTTGCCGTCGATGACGACGTCCTCGGCCAGCATGCGGGCGTAGATCGAGGTCTCGACGTCGTCGGCCTTGCGCAGCACGCCGTCCTCGCCGCGAACGGCGATCTTCAGCTTCAGACCGCGCTCGGTGCCACAGTCCTCCTCGCGGATGATCACGTCCTGCGAGACGTCCACCAGACGACGGGTCAGGTAACCCGAGTCGGCGGTACGCAGGGCGGTGTCCGCCAGACCCTTACGGGCACCGTGCGTGGAGATGAAGTACTCCAGAACGGTGAGGCCCTCACGGAAGGACGCCTTGATCGGACGCGGGATGGTCTCGTTCTTCGCGTTCGACACCAGACCACGCATACCGGCGATCTGTCGCATCTGCATCATGTTTCCTCGGGCACCCGAGTCAACCATCATGAAGATGGGGTTCGTCTTGGGGAAGTTCGCGTTCATCGCCTCGGCAACCTCGTTGGTCGCCTTGGTCCAGATCGCGATGAGCTCCTGCGTGCGCTCGTCCTTGGTGATCAGACCGCGCTCGTACTGCTTCTGGACCTTCTCGTCCATCGCCTCGTAGCCCGCGACGATGGCCTTCTTGGCCTCGGGCACGACGACGTCGGAGATGGCCACGGTGACGCCCGAACGGGTCGCCCAGTGGAAGCCGGCCGCCTTCAGGTTGTCGAGCGTCGCCGCCACGATGACCTTGGGGTAGCGCTCCGCCAGGTCGTTGACGATCTCGGAGAGCTGCTTCTTGCCCACCGAGTAGTCGACGAACGGGTAGTCCTCGGGCAGCAGCTCGTTGAAGAGCGCGCGACCCAGGGTCGTCTTCAGACGGAAGCTGTCGCCCGGCTGGAACTCCTGCTCGCCCTCTTCGGCGACCGGCGGCACCCAGCCGCGCGGCGGGATGGTGCCCACCGGGAAGCGGATGTCGACGGACGACTGCAGCGCGAGCTCGCCGTTGTCGAACGCCATGGTCGCCTCGGCCGTGGAGCCGAACGCGCGGCCCTCGCCCTTGGTGTCACGGAGCTCACCGTCGGTGGTCAGGAAGAACAGACCGAGGACCATGTCCTGGGTCGGCATCGTGACCGGACGGCCGTCGGCCGGCTTGAGGATGTTGTTCGAGGACAGCATCAGGATGCGGGCCTCGGCCTGCGCCTCCGCGGAGAGCGGCAGGTGCACGGCCATCTGGTCACCGTCGAAGTCCGCGTTGAACGCGGTGCAGACGAGCGGGTGGATCTGGATGGCCTTGCCTTCGACCAGCTGGGGCTCGAAGGCCTGGATGCCGAGGCGGTGCAGCGTGGGCGCACGGTTCAGCAGAACCGGGTGCTCGGCGATGACCTCTTCGAGGACGTCGTAGACGACCGTGCGGCCGCGCTCGACCATCCGCTTGGCGCTCTTGATGTTCTGCGCGTGGTTCAGGTCGACCAGGCGCTTCATCACGAACGGCTTGAAGAGCTCCAGTGCCATGGCCTTGGGCAGGCCGCACTGGTGCAGCTTCAGCTGCGGACCGACGACGATCACGGAACGCGCGGAGTAGTCCACACGCTTACCGAGAAGGTTCTGGCGGAATCGACCCTGCTTGCCCTTCAGCATGTCGCTGAGGGACTTCAGGGGACGGTTGCCGGGACCGGTCACCGGACGACCACGACGACCGTTGTCGAAGAGGGCGTCCACGGCCTCCTGAAGCATGCGCTTCTCGTTGTTCACGATGATCTCGGGGGCACCGAGGTCGAGGAGACGCTTCAGACGGTTGTTGCGGTTGATCACGCGGCGGTACAGGTCGTTCAGGTCGGAGGTCGCGAAGCGGCCACCGTCCAGCTGCACCATCGGACGCAGGTCCGGCGGGATCACCGGCACGCAGTCCAGAACCATGCCCTTGGGCTTGTTGCTGGTCTGCAGGAACGCGGAGACGACCTTGAGGCGCTTGAGCGCACGGGTCTTCTTCTGGCCCTTGCCGGTACGGATGATCTCGCGGAGGCGCTCGGCCTCCTCCTCGAGGTCGAAGGACTCCAGGCGCTTCTGCAGCGCGGCGGCGCCCATGCAGCCGTCGAAGTACGTGCCGAAGCGGTCACGCAGCTCGCGGTACAGGAGCTCGTCGCCCTCCAGGTCCTGGACCTTGAGGTTCTTGAAGCGGGCCCACACCTCGTCGAGGCGGTCGATCTCGCGCTGGGCGCGGTCACGGAGCTGCTTCATCTCGCGCTCGGCACCTTCGCGCACCTTGCGGCGTACGTCGGCCTTCGCGCCCTCGGCCTCGAGCTCGCCCAGGTCGGTCTCGAGCTTCTTGGCCCGGCCTTCGAGGTCCGCGTCACGGCGGTTCTCGATCTGCTGGCGCTCGACGGAGACGTGCGCCTCCAGCGACGGGAGGTCGCGGGTGCGGCGCTCGTCGTCGACGAACGTGATCATGTACGCGGCGAAGTAGATGACCTTCTCGAGGTCCTTCGGCGCGAGGTCCAGCAGGTATCCGAGGCGCGACGGGACGCCCTTGAAGTACCAGATGTGGGTGACGGGAGCGGCAAGCTCGATGTGGCCCATCCGCTCACGGCGCACCTTGGCGCGCGTGACCTCGACGCCACAACGCTCACAGATGATGCCCTTGAAGCGGACACGCTTGTACTTACCGCAGTAGCACTCCCAGTCCCGGGTAGGACCGAAGATCTTCTCGCAGAAGAGTCCGTCCTTCTCGGGCTTGAGGGTGCGGTAGTTGATGGTCTCCGGCTTCTTGACCTCGCCGTGCGACCAGGTTCGGATGTCGTCCGCGGTGGCAAGGCCGATCCGCAGCTCGTCGAAGAAGTTGACGTCGAGCACTGTGCGTCAATCCCTCTTTCGGGGTCGAGTCTCAATCATGGTCTGAACGGTCCCGGGGATGACGGGGGGCTCTTGAGCGAGCCCCCCGTCAGGCCCGTCAGACCTCTTCGACGCTGCTCGGCTCGCGCCGGGACAGGTCGATACCGAGCTCCTCCGCCGCGCGGAAGACGTCCTCGTCGGTGTCGCGCATCTCGATGGACATGCCGTCCGAGGACAGCACCTCCACGTTGAGGCAGAGCGACTGCATTTCCTTGATGAGCACCTTGAAGGACTCGGGAATGCCCGGCTCGGGGATGTTCTCGCCCTTGACGATGGCCTCGTAGACCTTCACGCGGCCGGTGACGTCGTCGGACTTGATGGTCAGCAGCTCCTGGAGGGCGTAAGCGGCGCCATAAGCCTCGAGCGCCCACACCTCCATCTCACCGAAGCGCTGGCCACCGAACTGCGCCTTACCACCCAGCGGCTGCTGCGTGATCATCGAGTACGGACCGGTCGACCGAGCGTGGAGCTTGTCGTCGACCAGGTGGTGGAGCTTGAGGATGTACATGTACCCGATCGAGATCGGGTCCGGGAACGGCTCGCCGGAGCGGCCGTCGAACAGACGCGCCTTGCCGGACGGGAGGACCAGGCGGTCACCGTCGCGGTTCGGGATGGTGTGCTCGAAGAGGCCTGCGAGCTCATCCTCGCGGGCACCGTCGAACACGGGGGTGGCGACGTTGGTACCGGGCTCGACACGGTCGGCCCCGATGACCTTCAGACGCTCGGCCCACTCCTCGCCGAGCCCGGAGACGTCCCAGCCGCGGCTGGCGAGCCAGCCGAGGTGGATCTCCAGGACCTGTCCCGGGTTCATTCGGGACGGGACACCCAGCGGGTTGAGGATGATGTCGACCGGCGTGCCGTCTTCCAGGAAGGGCATGTCCTCGATCGGAAGGATCTTGGAGATGACGCCCTTGTTGCCGTGGCGGCCGGCGAGCTTGTCGCCGTCGGTGATCTTGCGCTTCTGGGCGACGTAGACGCGGACCAGCTGGTTCACGCCCGGAGGAAGCTCGTCGCCCTCCTCGCGGTCGAAGACGCGGACACCGATGACCTTGCCGATCTCACCGTGAGGGACCTTGAGCGAGGTGTCACGCACCTCGCGGGCCTTCTCACCGAAGATCGCGCGGAGCAGGCGCTCCTCCGGGGTCAGCTCGGTCTCACCCTTGGGCGTGACCTTGCCGACCAAGATGTCGCCGGCGACGACGTCCGCACCGATGCGGATGATGCCGCGCTCGTCGAGGTCCGCCAGGACCTCCTCGGAGACGTTCGGGATGTCCCGGGTGATCTCCTCGGGGCCCAGCTTGGTGTCACGGGCGTCGACCTCGTGCTCCTCGATGTGGATCGAGGAGAGGACGTCGTCCTGCACGAGGCGCTGCGACAGGATGATCGCGTCCTCGTAGTTGTGACCTTCCCAGGGCATGAACGCGACGAGCAGGTTCTTGCCGAGGGCCATTTCGCCCTCTTCGGTCGCGGGACCGTCGGCGAGGACCTGGGACTCGATGATCCGGTCACCCTCGTTGACGATGACCTTCTGGTTGACCGAGGTGCCCTGGTTCGAGCGGGAGAACTTGGCGACGCGGTACGTGGTGTACGTGCCGTCGTCGTTGGCGACGGTGATGTAGTCGGCCGAGACCTCCTGGACGACACCGTCCTTCTCCGCACGGATCGAGTCACCGGCGTCGACCGCACAGCGGTACTCCATGCCGGTGCCCACCAGCGGGGCCTCCGCCTTGATGAGCGGAACGGCCTGGCGCATCATGTTCGCGCCCATGAGGGCACGGTTGGCGTCGTCGTGCTCCAGGAAGGGGATCATCGCGGTCGCGACGGACACCATCTGGCGCGGGGAGACGTCCATGTAGTCGACGTCGTCGCCGGCGATGTAGTCGATCTCGCCGCCACGACGGCGCACCAGCACGCGGTTCTCGGTGAAGCGCATGTCGTCGGACAGGCCGGCGTTGGCCTGGGCGATGACGAAGCGGTCTTCCTCGTCGGCCGTGAGGTAGTCGACCTCGTCGGTGACGACACCGTCGATGACCTTGCGGTACGGGGTCTCGACGAAACCGAACGCGTTGACGCGGCCGTAGGACGCGAGCGAGCCGATCAGACCGATGTTCGGGCCTTCAGGGGTCTCGATCGGGCACATGCGGCCGTAGTGCGACGGGTGAACGTCACGGACCTCGAAGCCGGCCCGCTCACGGGACAGACCGCCGGGGCCCAGCGCCGACAGGCGGCGCTTGTGGGTCAGGCCCGAGAGCGGGTTGTTCTGGTCCATGAACTGCGACAGCTGGCTGGTGCCGAAGAACTCCTTGATGGAGGCGACGACCGGCCGGATGTTGATCAGGGTCTGCGGCGTGATGGCCTCGACGTCCTGAGTCGTCATGCGCTCGCGGACGACGCGCTCCATACGAGCCAGACCCGTGCGGACCTGGTTCTGGATGAGCTCGCCGACGTTGCGCAGACGACGGTTGCCGAAGTGGTCGATGTCGTCGGTCTCGACGACGATCGAACGGCCGGACTCACCGGTGGTCTCGGTCTCGCCGGCGTGCAGCTTGACCAGGTACTTGATGGTCGCGATCACGTCGTCGGTGGTGAGCACACCGGCGTCGAGCGGCTCATCGGCGCCGAGCTTCTTGTTCACCTTGTAGCGGCCGACCTTGGCGAGGTCGTAGCGCTTCGGGTTGAAGTAGAGGTTCTCGAGCAGCGTCTGAGCGGCCTCGCGGGTCGGCGGCTCGCCCGGGCGCAGCTTGCGGTAGATGTCGAGCAGCGCGTCGTCCTGGCCCTGGGTGTGGTCCTTCTCCAGGGTGGCGCGCATGGACTCGTACTCGCCGAACTCCTCGAGGATCTGCTCGGTGGTCCAGCCGAGAGCCTTCAGGAGGACGGTGACGGACTGCTTGCGCTTGCGGTCGATGCGAACGCCGACCATGTCGCGCTTGTCGATCTCCATCTCCAGCCAGGCACCCCGGGAAGGGATGATCTTGGCGGAGAAGATGTCCTTGTCGGACGTCTTGTCGATGGAGGAGTCGAAGTAGACACCGGGGGAACGGACAAGCTGCGACACGACGACACGCTCGGTGCCGTTGATGACGAAGGTGCCCTTGTTGGTCATGAGCGGGAAGTCGCCCATGAAGACCGTCTGAGACTTGATCTCTCCGGTCTCGTTGTTCGTGAACTCGGCGGTAACGAACAGCGGAGCCGCGTACGTGAAGTCGCGCTCCTTGCACTCGTCGACAGAGTTCTTCGCCGGCTCGAAACGGTGGTCGCGGAAGGTCAGCGACATCGACCCGGAGAAGTCCTCGATCGGCGAGATCTCCTCGAAGATCTCTTCCAGACCGGACTTGGTGGGGACGTCCTGTCCACTCTCAAGCGCCGACTCGACGCGAGACTTCCAGGCGGCATTGCCGAGAAGCCAGTCAAAGCTCTCGGTCTGCAGCGCCAGGAGGTTCGGAACCTCGAGGGGCTCCTTGATCTTTGCAAAGGAGATGCGCAGCGGGGCGGTGCTGGCACCGTTGTTCGTATTGGTCGAGGCGTTGCGCGAGGCGGCCAAGAGGGGGTCCTTCCGAGGGCTCGGACTCACTACGCGCGTACCGGTCCCAGCAGACACAGAAGACAAGCCCCCCAAATCCAACCGAAAAGGCCAGGTCAGGGTGGATCAATCAAGTGTGCTCAAGCGTGGGCATGTCCCTGGCGACGGGCAGGGGACAGCTAACAGGCAGCGCAAAGGGTCAGTGTAGCCACTCGGCTCACTGATGTCCAGACCAGGTCTCCGGAAACCGGCAACAGGCCTTCCCCATGTCGTTCAACACTGCGTCCAACGCTGCGGCCCTCGTACACAGAGCGCGTATCAGTACTGCCCTCTTCGTAGTCGATCCATGCCTCAGATCTCGGATCGAGGCGGTCGAGCTCCCGACGGGTCTGAGAATTGCGCGCCGCGTGCCGTTCGTCAAGGCCCCCTGCTCCGAGCGGATCATCTTGGGACCCTGCTTCGAAGCAACGATGATCACCCTACTCCCCAACGAGACCAGGGCAAGTCAGGCACTGCGGGTACGCCAAAGGGCGACCACCCTTACGGGTGATCGCCCTTGGAAGGGGCCTCAGAGAGGCCCCAGAGGTGTTACTTGACCTCGACAGCCGCGCCGGCAGCCTTGAGGGACTCGGCAGCCTTCTCGGCGGCCTCCTTGGCGACCTTCTCGAGGACCGGCTTCGGAGCGCCGTCCACGAGGTCCTTGGCCTCCTTCAGGCCCAGGGAGGTCAGCTCACGCACGACCTTGATGACCTGGATCTTCTTGTCGCCGGCACCGGTGAGGATGACGTCGAACTCGTCCTGCTCCTCGGCGGCCTCGGGGGCAGCGCCACCGGCGGCGGGGCCGGCAACGGCGACGGCCGCGGCGGCGGTGACGTCGAACTTCTCCTCGAAGGCCTTAACGAACTCGGAGAGCTCGATGAGGGTCATCTCCTCGAACTGGGCGAGGAGGTCGTCCTGAGAGAGCTTCGCCATGATGGGCGATCCTTCCACTAATTCGGCAGGTGCCGGATGTATATAGAGGCGGGCGTAACGGCCCGCTACGACCCACGCACTAGGCGGCGTGGATCAGTGCGCGAGCCGAATTACTCGGCACCGCCCTGCTCGGCGAGCTTGACGCGAAGCGCTTCCGCGGTGCGGACGAACTTCGACGGCAGCGCCTGGAAGAGCGAGGCAGCCTGAGACTGCTTGCCCTTGAACGCGCCGGCCAGCTTGCTGAGCAGAACCTCGCGGGACTCGAGGTCCGCAAGCTTCTTGATCTCATCGGCGGTGAGCGCCTTACCATCAAGGACACCCGCCTTGATGATGAGGTTGGGGTTTTCCTTGGCGAAGTCACGCAGGCTCTTCGCCGACTCCACCGGGTCACCGGTGATGAAGGCGACCGCGGTCGGACCAGCGAAGTGCTCGTCCAGCGCGGTGATCCCGGCCTGGTTGGCCGCAATCTTGGTCAGCGTGTTCTTCACCACGGCGTACTGGGCGTTCTCACCAAGGGAGCGACGCAGCGTCTTGAGCTGCGCGACGGTGAGACCCCGGTACTCGGTCAGCACGGCGGCGTTCGAGCTCTGGAACGCGTCCTTGAGCTCGGCTACCGATGCAGCCTTGTTGGGCGTCGGCATGGTGCGTTCGCCTCCTTCCGGGTGATGAGGACCGCTCAGAAGGGGCTGAAATAAGAAACGCCCCGGCGCAGGCGCCAGGGCGTGGCTCAACCGGAACGAATTCCGGGAACCTTCCACAGTCACCTACGCGGGTCGTCCGCATTCAGCGGATCCTTCGGCCACCGCACCCTTGCAGGCACGGCAACGACCAGCGGTCTTTGGCTTCTGGGGAAGACTACGTGAAGGGGTGCAGCCGAGGCAAATCGCCTCAGGAGTCGAGGTCCAGGCCGCCCAGTCCGGCGTCCCGGAGCGTCTTGTCGGCCTCCTTGAGCTTCCGGTCGGTCTCCTTCATCAGGTCGTCGAAGGAGATGACCTGATCGGCCGGCGGGGCCTGGACCGGGGCCACCGCGCCGAAGTCGGAGAACTTCGCCGTGGTCCTCGTCGTGCCCTTGGCGTCCGTGCTCACGGTGTCCGCGCGCACGGGGTAGCCGTCCTTGCCGATCCACAGGTCCACCTCGAAGGCCGTGATGTGCTTCACGGCCTCGCGGAGGTACTGGCGGTTCGCCTCCGACATGGCCTTGGTGGACTCGTCCGCCTTGATCAGGTCCTCGTTGGTGAGGCTGCCCCTGTAGTGCTCGGCGTCGATGCCGTCGGCGGTCTTCTCCGGGCCGACGTGCGTGAGCTTCTCCTGGCCCAGCAGCATGGCGAGGTACTCGGCAGGGTCGTCGTTGAGCCGGACCCCCGGCTTGCCGTCCTTGGCCAGGTCCATGCTCATCCAGCTCTTGCCCTCGACCGGCTCGCGCAGCTGGCTGTAGATCACGTCGCCGATCATGACCGACCGGGTGTCGGGCTTCTCGCTCTTGAGGATCAGGTCGTGGCCGGCCGGGTACCAGCCCTTCGAGCCGGACTGGCCCGTGGTCCTGCCGTCGGACCCGACGATGGACAGCTCCGCCTTGGCGAACTTGGCGGCCACCGTCTTCAGGTAGGCCGCCTTCACCGCCTCCACGGGGGAATGCGCCTTCGCGTCCGCGGTCCTGCCCCCCTCGGCCTGTGCGGCGCCCTCGCCTGCCTTGTCGCCGCCGCAGGCCGTCAGGCCCCCCACGAGCAGTGCGGTGCCCGCCGCCGCGATACCGGCTCGGGTCAGGACAGCGTTGTGCATCCGGTTCTCCCCCATGGGTGGATCTGTGTTGCTGACGTGCGGGTGCCGCACTGCGTACGGCTCCGGGCGCGCGGGACGGTCAGGCCCCCGCGCCGGTCTTGCCCAGCTCCTTGAGCATCGCGAAGAGGTCGAAGGTCTCGTTCTCCGGCGGGGTCGCGACGGTGGCCGCGGAGCCGTAGTCCGAGTAGTGGGCGTCCATGTTCATGGTCCCCTGGGGCGTCCCGATGGCGACCTTCATCCGGACCGGGTAGCCGTCCTTGTTGACCCAGACGTCCATGTCGTAGCCCTTGATGCCGGCCTTCTTCGTGGCCTCCACGAGCGCGGCGCGCTCGGCCTCCGAGAGCACCTTGGAGGGCTCGTTCGCAGCGAGCATCTCCTCGAAGGACAAGGTGCCCTTGTAGTGCTCGGCGTCCGTGCCCTCGACCTTCTCGGCCCCGAGGTGCTTCACGTTCGGCGAGCTGAGCAGCAGGGCGAGCTGCTTGGCCGGGTCCTGGTTGCCGTCCATGGCGTTCATGCCGCTGAGCTTCTTCATCGCCTCGGCGTCGCCGGAAGCCTGCGCCGCGGCGGTGATGTCGAGCTTCATCCAGCGCTTGCCGTCCAGGCCGTCGGCCATCGGGGAGTCCTTCGGCACCTCCATGAACATGACGTTGTTCGACATGATCATGCGCATGGACTCGCTGCCGGCCCCCAGGGTCGGCGCGCCCTTCACGGTGATGTCCATGACCTGCGGGTTCCAGCCCTGGGTGCCGGTCATCTCCATGGTTCCGCCGGCGCCCGCCGATGCGGGCATCGACATGGTCATGCGGATCTTGGCCGACTTGGCCGCGGAGGTCTTCTTGTACGCGGCCGTGAGCGCCTCGGCGGCGGATCCGCCCGCCACGGGCCGCTCCGGCTGCGCGGACGCCCCCGGGGCCGCGGCCTTGCCCCCGCCGTCCTTCCCGCCGTTCTCGCACGCCGTGGCTCCGCCCACGAGCAGTACGGCGGCCAGCGCGGCGCCGATGGTCTTCCTCCGGTACGCGGACACGCGCATCCCCACCCCTTGATAGATCACTTGGTCCAGGGGCGACCCTACGTTCCCCACCGGCCGCGACGCGCGCCCTTATCGCCCCGGTCAAGGGATATGTGGCCCTCGACACGGAAACGGGCCCCCCGCCACCCTGTGAAGGGGGCGAGGGGCCCGTTCAGCCGATCAGTGAGCCGTCGGGCTCACCCCGATCAGACAGCAGCCGGGTCTTCCTCGACGAGGAGGTTCCGGGTGCGGTTGGAGTCCAGCTGGATGCCGGGGCCCATCGTGGTGCTCAGGGCGGCCTTCTTGATGTAGCGGCCCTTCGCGGCGGACGGCTTCAGACGAAGGATCTCGTCCAGCGCCGCGCCGTAGTTCTCGACCAGCTGCTCATCGGAGAAGGAGACCTTGCCGATGATGAAGTGCAGGTTCGAGTGCTTGTCGACGCGGAACTCGATCTTGCCACCCTTGATCTCGGTGACAGCCTTCGCGACGTCCATCGTGACGGTGCCGGTCTTCGGGTTCGGCATGAGGCCACGGGGACCGAGCACGCGGCCGAGGCGGCCGACCTTGCCCATGAGGTCCGGGGTGGCCACAACGGCGTCGAACTCGTTCAGGCGGTTGCCCTTGGCGATCTCGTTGATCAGCTCGTCATCGCCGACGATGTCGGCGCCGGCGGCTTCCGCGGCCGCAGCACGGTCACCGGTCGCGAAGACCAGGACCCGGGCGGTCTTGCCGGTGCCGTGCGGGAGGTTCACGGTGCCGCGGACCATCTGGTCGGCCTTGCGCGGGTCGACACCCAGGCGGAAGGCGATCTCGACGGTGCTGTCGAACTTGGTCGTGGAGGTCTCCTTGGCGAGACGGACGGCCTCGAGCGGGGCGTACAGCTTCTCCCGGTCGACCTTGGCGTCCGCAGCGCGGAGAGTCTTGCTGCGCTTCACTTCTGCTCCTGTGTTTTGGCTTCAGGCATGGAGTCGTGGTGCGGACCAGCGCTTGGTCCTACCACTGATGGTGCTGGGGGTGGCTGGATCAGCCTTCGACGGTGACGCCCATCGAACGCGCGGTGCCGGCAATGATCTTGACGGCGGCGTCGATGTCGTTGGCGTTCAGGTCGGGCATCTTCAGCTCGGCGATCTCCTTGACCTGGGCAGCCGTGAGCTTGGCGACCTTGGTCTTGTGGGGCTCGCCGGAGCCCTTCTCGATGCCCGCGTGCTTCAGGATGAGGCGCGCGGCCGGCGGAGTCTTGGTGATGAAGGTGAAGGAACGGTCGTCGTAGACCGTGATCTCCACCGGCACGACCATGCCACGCTGCGACTCGGTCGCGGCGTTGTAGGCCTTGCAGAACTCCATGATGTTGACGCCGTGCTGACCGAGCGCGGGGCCGACCGGCGGAGCCGGGTTGGCCGCACCGGCCTTGATCTGGAGCTTGATAAGCCCCGTGATCTTCTTCTTCTTGGGAGGCATTGCTCTCTCCGGGTCCTAGTGAGAGTTTTCAGCCGCCGATCCGGTCATCCGGATGGAGGCATACCGCACCACGATAACGGGTATCGGTGCGGGGCCAAAAACCGAGCAGGTCAGACCGCCCTTCACTGGGCGATCTGACCTGTCCGGAAGCTGTCGCTCAGAAGATTCAGTTCTTCTGGATCTGGTCGAAGCTGAGCTCGACCGGGGTCTCGCGGCCGAAGATCTCGACGAGGCCCTTGACCTTCTTCGAGTCGGGGTTGATCTCGTTGATGGTCGCCTGCAGCGTCGCGAACGGGCCGTCGGTGACGGTGACCGAGTCGCCGACCTCGAAGTCCAGGACCTCGATGGTGCGCTTGACGGCGGGCGCGGGCAGACCGGCCTCTTCCGCGGCAGCCTTGGCGGCCTTCTCCTGCGCCTCCGGGGCGAGCATCTTGACGATCTCGTCCAGGGTCAGCGGGTACGGGTCGTACGCGTTGCCGACGAAGCCGGTGACGCCGGGCGTGTTGCGGACGACGCCCCAGGACTCGTTCGTCAGATCCATGCGGACGAGAACGTAACCGGGCAGCTTGTTCTGCCGGACGTTCTTGCGCTCGCCGTTCTTGATCTGGACGATCTCTTCCTCGGGCACCTCGGCCTGGTAGATGAACTCCTCGACGTTCAGCGAGACGGCACGCTGCTCCAGGTTCGCCTTCACGCGCTTCTCGTAGCCAGCGTAGGTGTGGATCACGTACCACTCGCCGGGGAGGAGGCGCAGCTCCTCGCGCAGGGCCTGGATGGGGTCGACGGGCTCGGCCGGGGCGGCCTCTTCGGCCTCTTCCTCGTCGGCCTCGGCGTCGTCAGCAGCCTCTTCGACCTCTGCGTCGTCCTCGATCTCGGCGTCAGCCTCGTCCTCGTCGGACTCGACGTGCAGCGCGGCCTCTTCGGCGGCGACACCCGCCTCGGCTTCGTCGGCGAGCTCGACTTCGTCGCGGTCCGCGTCCGCCGCCTCGACGATGTCGAGCGCGTCCTCGACGGACTCGACGGAGTCGGGGCTCGCGTTCAGGTTCGGGTCAGACACGGTGGCTGCTTCTTCCTGGATACAAAAGGTGGTGGAACATGCGAAAACGGGCGACACCATCAAGGCGCCGCCCCCCGCGGGATCAGCCGAAGACGAACTTGATGGCTTTTTCGAACCCAAAGTCAATCACGGTCACCAGACCGATCATGATGACCACGAAGACAATCACCACGGTGGTGTACGTCGTGAGCTGGTTGCGAGTCGGCCAGACAACCTTGCGGAGTTCCGCGACAATCTGGCGGTAGAAAAGCGCGAGCCGGCCCAGAGGACCCTTCTTGCCGCGCTTGCCGCCCTTGCGGGCCTTCTTCTCGCGCGTCTCGTCCTCGGCGTCAGGCATGTCGATGGAGCCCAGGGCGTCCGTCACGTCTCTCACCTGAATCCGGGTCGTGGCCGTACCGCGCCCGGTTGCGCCGCACGGCGTTGCATCTAAGTACGTACCTGCGCACACACGTCCGAGATGGAGTGTGGAGCAGGGCCGGAGGGACTCGAACCCCCAACCGCTGGTTTTGGAGACCAGTGCTCTACCAATTGAGCTACGACCCTTTGCGTCCCCCAACCTACCGCATCCGAGCGAGTGCACGGAGTGCTCGCGCTCTGCAGCGGCTGCTGAGGTCCAACGACAGGTGAGTGTACGTGAACCGGGCCCTGACGTCGAACAGCGCCCTTCCTGACATACGGCCGTCCGTTGACTGAAACGGTGTGCGGGGCTTCTTTGCCGTCTGGGACGATTGCTCGTATGACCTCTGCAACGCCTTCCTCCGAGCGCCGGGTGTCCGCCCGTATCGGCGCCATTTCCGAGTCCGCCACCCTCGCCGTGGACGCCAAGGCCAAGGCCCTCAAGGCCGCCGGGCGCCCGGTGATCGGCTTCGGTGCCGGCGAGCCCGACTTCCCGACCCCGGACTACATCGTCGAGGCCGCGGTCGAGGCCTGCCGCAACCCCAAGTACCACCGCTACACCCCGGCCGGCGGTCTGCCCGAGCTCAAGGCCGCGATCGCCGCCAAGACGCTGCGCGACTCCGGCTACGAGGTCGAGGCCTCGCAGATCCTGGTGACCAACGGCGGCAAGCAGGCCATCTACGAGGCCTTCGCGGCCATCCTGGACCCGGGTGACGAGGTCATCGTCCCGGCTCCGTACTGGACCACCTACCCGGAGTCGATCCGTCTCGCCGGCGGTGTCCCGGTCGAGGTCGTCGCCGACGAGACCACCGGCTACCGGGTCTCCGTCGAGCAGCTGGAGGCCGCGCGCACCGAGCGCACCAAGGTCGTCCTGTTCGTCTCCCCGTCCAACCCGACCGGCGCCGTCTACAGCGAGGCCGACGCCCGCGCGATCGGCGAGTGGGCCGCCGAGCACGGCCTGTGGGTGATGACCGACGAGATCTACGAGCACCTGGTCTACGGCGACGCGAAGTTCACCTCGCTGCCCGTCCTCGTCCCCGCCCTGCGCGACAAGTGCATCGTCGTCAACGGCGTCGCCAAGACGTACGCCATGACCGGCTGGCGCGTGGGCTGGATCATCGCCCCGCAGGACGTCATCAAGGCCGCGACCAACCTCCAGTCGCACGCCACCTCCAACGTCTCCAACGTGGCGCAGGTCGCGGCACTGGCCGCCGTCTCCGGCAACCTGGACGCGGTCGCGGAGATGCGGAAGGCCTTCGACCGCCGCCGCCAGACCATGGTCAAGATGCTGAACGAGATCGATGGCGTCTTCTGCCCCACCCCCGAGGGCGCGTTCTACGCGTACCCGTCGGTCAAGGAGCTGCTCGGCAAGGAGATCCGCGGCAAGCGCCCGCAGACCTCCGTCGAGCTCGCCGCCCTGATCCTGGACGAGGTCGAGGTCGCGGTCGTCCCGGGCGAGGCCTTCGGCACCCCCGGCTACCTGCGCCTGTCCTACGCCCTGGGCGACGAGGACCTGGTGGAGGGCGTGTCCCGCGTCCAGAAGCTCCTGGCCGAGGCCAAGGCCTAGGCCTGACGCGGCCGGCGGCACGACCTGGGCGGCGGCACCCCTGAGGGTGCCGCCGCCCAGGCGTTTCGGCCCCGCCGGGCCACTTCCAGCCCCGCCGGGCCACTTCCAGCCCCGCCGGCGATTGAGGCGCGGGTCCGGGCGGCGCCCGGAAGGCCCCCGCGCAGCGGATCCGCACCCCGTTCACCCGTTCGCGCAAGCCCCCGATCGGTAAAACCCCCTCCCGCCGAGCGCAGCGGTACGGCAGGATCACCAGATGGAGCACGCACGCGATCTCACGCTTCTGCCCAAGGCCCACCTCCACCTGCACTTCACCGGGTCGATGAGGCCATCGACCCTGCTGGAGCTCGCCGACAAGTACGGCGTGCGCCTGCCCGACGCCCTCACCGCCGGCGAGCCGCCCAAGCTCCGCGCCACTGACGAGCGCGGCTGGTTCCGCTTCCAGCGGCTCTACGACGCCGCCCGCTCCTGCCTGCGCGAGCCCGACGACATCCGGCGCCTGGTCCGCGAGGCCGCGGAGGAGGACGTACGGGACGGCAGCGGCTGGCTGGAGATCCAGGTGGATCCCACCTCCTACGCCCCCCTCCTCGGCGGCATGATCCCGGCCGTCGAGATCATCCTCGACGCCGTCGACTCCGCCTCCCGCGAGACCGGCCTCGGCATGCGGGTCCTCATCGCCGCCAACCGCATGAAGCACCCCCTCGACGCCCGCACCCTCGCCCGCCTCGCCGTCCGGTACGCCGACCGCGGCATCGTGGGCTTCGGCCTCTCCAACGACGAACGCCGCGGCATGGCCCGCGACTTCGACCGCGCCTTCGCCATCGCCCGCGAGGGCGGGCTCCTCGCCGCCCCGCACGGCGGCGAGCTCACCGGCCCGTCCTCCGTCCGCGACTGCCTCGACGACCTGCACGCCTCCCGGATCGGGCACGGAGTCCGCGCCGCCGAGGATCCCCGGCTGCTCAAGCGGCTCGCCGACCGGCAGATCACCTGCGAGGTGTGCCCGGCCTCGAACGTCGCCCTCGGGGTCTACGAGCGGCCCGAGGACGTCCCGCTGCGCACCCTCTTCGAGGCCGGGGTCCCCATGGCGCTGGGCGCCGACGACCCGCTGCTCTTCGGGTCCCGGCTCGCGGCCCAGTACGAGATCGCCCGCCGCCACCACGCCTTCACGGACGCGGAGCTCGCCGAGCTGGCCCGCCAGTCCGTGCGCGGGAGCGCGGCGCCCGACGACGTACAGGCCAAGCTGCTGGCGGGGATCGACCACTGGCTCACCGGGTGAGCCGCAGGTCCCCCTCGTAGCAGTCGGCGCGCACCCGGCCGCCGTCCAGAAAGCCGATCTCCAGGTGGGTGCGGCCCTGCTCGGGCAGCGCGAACTCGGCGACCGAGGCGACGGTCTCGCCGACGTGCCGCAGGAAGGGGTGGTCCCCGAGGTCCTCGCCGACCTCGATGCGGCCCCACTCCCCCATGTCGTAGGGGGCGTGCGGCGTGGCGGACTCGACGATGAGGCACTGGTCGGATCCGGTGGTGATCCGGATGGTGTCGCCGATGCTGTCGATCAGCCAGACGTCGAGGGGCGCCTCGGAGCGTTCGCCGTCGCTGACGTGCCAGGACGCGACGACTCGGCTGAGCGTGCGCCCCACGAGACGGGTGGGGTCCGTACCGGCCCCGTGAAGGGGACAGAGCATGGGCGGCCGGGGCTCCTCAGATGCTGACGCCGACCGTCACCGGCTCGTTGACCAGGGTGACGCCGAAGGCCGCGTGGACGCCCGCGACGACCTCGCGGGCCAGGGTGAGGAGGTCCTCGGTGGTGGCCTCGCCGCGGTTGGTGAGGGCGAGGGTGTGCTTGGTGGAGATGCGGGCGGGGCCGGTGCCGTAGCCCTTGGTGAATCCGGCCCTGTCGATCAGCCAGGCCGCGCTGGTCTTCGTACGGCCGTCGCCCGCGGGGTAGGCGGGCGGTGCGGTGTCGGGGCCGAGGCGGTCCTGGACGCGGGCGAGGAAGGCGGCGTAGGCCTCGTCGGTCAGGATCGGGTTGTGGAAGAAGGAGCCGGCCGACCAGGTGTCGTGGTCGGCGGGGTCGAGGACCATGCCCTTGCCTGCGCGCAGCCGCAGCACGGTCTCGCGGGCGGTGGCGGCGGGGACCCGGTCGCCGGCCTCGACGCCGAGGGCGCGGGCGGTCTCGGGGTACTTGATCGGCGCCGACAGACTGCCGGCGTCCTCCAGGGCGAAGCGCACGCGCAGGACGACGTAGCGGTCGGGCTGGTCCTTGAAGGTGCTGTTGCGGTACCGGAAGGCGCACTCGGCGGCGCTGAGGGTGACCGTCTCACCGGTGGTGCGGTCGTAGGCCACGACCTCGGTGATGGTGTCGCAGACCTCCTGGCCGTACGCCCCGACGTTCTGGATCGGGGTGGCGCCGGCCGAGCCGGGGATTCCGGCGAGGCACTCGACACCGGCGAGGCCTGCCTCGACGGTGCGGGCGACGGCATCGCTCCAGTTCTCGCCCGCGGCGAGCTCCAGGGTGGTGCCGTCCAGGGTGAAGCCGGTGGTCGCGATGCGCAGGGCGGTGCCGTCGAAGCCGCCGTCGCCGATGACCAGATTGCTGCCGCCGCCGATGACCAGGAGTGGGGTGCCGCTCTCGTCCGCGGCGCGCACGGTGGCGACGACCTCGGCGTCGGTGGTCGCGGTGACCAGGCGGGCGGCGGGACCACCGAGACGGAAGGTGGTCAGCGGGGCGAGGGGGGCATCGTGGAGTTCCTGCACGTGGACAAGAGTACGGTCCGTGCCCCTCGCATCCCTGCGGGGCCACGGACCGTACTCGCTCGTCCCCCGTACCGGCGGGGTCAGTGGCCCGTCTTCTGCTCGGCCAGGCGGCGCTCGGCCTCGGCCCAGTCGAGGGGGAGCTCGCGGGCCGGCACGGTCCAGAAGGTGAAGGCCGATTCCTTCATGTAGGCGGAGGCGGCCCGGGAACTGGAGCGGTGGGGCTCGCTGCGGGCGAAGCGGTAGAGGGCGTCCCGGTCCTCCCATGCGGAGAGGGTCAGGAAGGTGCGGCCGAGGACCCGGGCGCGCAGGGCGACGCCGTGGGCGCCGGGGGCCTTGCGGATCTGCTGGATGATGCCGGGCGCCTTGAGGAAGAACCTGACGGCGCCGGCGAGGGTGGCGGTCTCGAAGCGCGAGGCCATGACGTAGACCTCGGCGTCGGGGGCGGCCCGGTGGGGCGTGGACCAGGGAATGTCGGGCATGGCGAGCGCTCCTCGGCTGTCGGGCGGGGTGTACGGGGCGGTGGCGCCGGCGGGTCAGCCCGCGGCCGGGACCTTCTCGGGGACGGTGGCGCTCCGGTCCGCGGGGACCTGGGCCGCGGCCTTGGCCTTACGGGGCACCAGCAGGGCCAGCGCGGCGGCGAGGGCGACCGCGGCGGCGCCGATCCACAGGGCGGGGACGGTGCCGTCGACGAAGGTCTGCGGGGACTCGTAGCCGCCCTGGGCGGAGAAGACGGAGGCGAGGACCGCCACACCGAGGGCGCCGCCGACCTCGCGCAGGGCGTTGTTGGTGCCGGAGGCCTTGCCCTGGTCGGCCGGGGCGACGGTGGACATCAGGACGTTGGCGGCGGGGGCGAAGTAGAGGGCCATGCCGATCCCGCTGAGGATCAGCGGCGGGAGCTGGGCGGCGTACGAGACGTCCGCGCTCAGGATCGCGGCGAACCAGCCGAGGCCGAGGGCCTGGAACGCGAGCCCGGCGGCGACGACCGGGCGGCCGCCGATGCGGTCGGAGAGGATCCCGGCCAGCGGGGCGACGATCATCGGCATACCGGTCCAGGGGAGCATGCGCAGGCCCGCCTCGGTGGGCGAGTAGCCGACGACGCCCTGGAGGAACTGGCTGAGCAGGAAGATCGAGCCGAACATGCCGAGGAACATCAGCAGGCTGGCGAGGTTGATGCCGAGGAAGCCGCGGTCACGGAAGAGCCGCATGGGGAGCATGGGGTTGGCGTTGTTGAAGCCGTGGTGGATGAACCCGCCGACGAGCGCGGAGCCGACGAGCAGGCCGGTCAGGACGGGGGCGCTGGTCCAGCCCTCGGCGTTGGCGTTGACCAGGGCGTAGACGATGCCGAAGAGGCCGCCGCTGATGAGCAGGGTGCCCGGGATGTCGAGGCGCGCGCCGGGGGCGGTGGACTCGGCGAGGCGCAGGCGGGCGAGCGGGATCAGGGCGAGGCCTATCGGCACGTTGATCCAGAAGATCCACTGCCAGGAGATGTGCTCGGTGAGGCTGCCGCCGATGAGGGGACCGCTGGCGACGGCGAGGCCGGTGACGGCGCCGTAGATGCCGAGGGCCATACCGCGGCGGGCGGCGGGAACGGCGGCGGTGAGCAGGGTGAGGGTGAGCGGCATCATGATCGCGGCGCCGACGCCCTGCACGGCGCGGGCGGCGATGAGCGAGTCGATGCCGGGCGAGAGGGCGGCCGCGGCGGAGGCGGCGGTGAAGACGCCGAGGCCGACGATGAACAGCCGGCGGCGGCCGAAACGGTCCCCGAGGGCGGCGCCGAACATGAGGAGGACCGCGAAGGTGAGCGTGTACGCGTTCACCGTCCACTCCAGGTCCTCCAGTTTGCCGCCGAGGTCCTCGCGGATGGCGGGGAGGGCGGTGGTGACGACCAGGTTGTCGAGTGCGGCCATGAAGCTGGCCACGCCGGTGAGGATGAGGGCCCAGACGGCGGGCCCGCGGAGCTTGGTGTCCGACTCTTGCGTGTGCACGCTTCCCCCTGCGGTTTGTTAGTTATTGCTGACTAACTTTCTTGGTCATGAAAATGCGCGCGAGCGGATCGCGCGGACACTCACGCCTCCAGGCGACCCGTGGCGCGCGCCGACGGGTAGAGCCCCTCCCAGACCCGGTGCTCGGGCGGGAAGCCCATGGCGGCGAGGGTGTTGATCAGCATCCCGAGAGCCATGAAGGTCGTGGTCTCGTGCGCATCACCCCCCAGCGGCAGGTGGACGGCGTCCCAGAGGTCCATCCAGCCGGCCCGGACGGTCTCACCGAAGACGTGATCACCGGCCGCCTCGGCCGCGGCCACCGTGACGTACACCTGGAGCTGCATCTGCAGCTTGTCCGGGTCCTCGGCGATCAGCCGGGTGTACGCGTTGGCCATGGCCTGCAGGGCCTCTTCGCCGCTCAATCCTTCGGCGGCGGCAATGAAGACGTCCCGCGTGTCACTCAGGCAGCGCTCGGAGGCGGCCAGGAAGATCGCCTGCTTGTTGGGGAAGAGGCGGAACAGATACGGCTGCGAGACACCCACCCGCTTGGCGATCGCCTCGGTGGAGGTGCCGTAGTAGCCACCCCGGGCAAACTCGTGCATCGCCGCCCGAATGACGCTCTCACGTCGCTCATCTGCGCTCATCCTGACCATGAGGCAAAGTTAGTGCGCAATCACTAACCACGTCAAGGGGTGGGGTGGGGTGGGGCGGAGGTGGTGGGGCGGGGGCCTGAGCGGCGCGGGGTGGCTGGGGGATGGTGGGAGCCGAGCGCTCGGGAGTCAGTGACGTGTATGGGGGTTTCCCGTCAGTCTCATCGTCTCTCCGTGTCGGGCCGGCCCCTCAAGGGCGCTCCTCCTTCGTCGTCGCGTCGCTGCGCGATGTCGCTGCGCTCCACCCTTGACCGCCCGTCCCGCCCCGGACATACGAAGACTGTCGGGAAGCCCCCAAAAGAACGAGCCGGGCTATCAAGACAGGGACGGGGTGGTCGGAGATGCCCTGCCCGGTCGGGGGTGAAAGGGCACCTTCCCGAGGCGGGGCCCATGCCGCGCACCGGCCGGGTCGGTGGGCGCGTCCAATCGCTACGCGCTCCTCATCCCTCAGCGTCCGACGACCGTCCGGGGCTGAACATAGGCCGCCCACGCCCTCGGTTCGTCTCACTAGATGCGTCCGGCGACCGTCTGCGGCTGGTCATAAGCCGCCCAAGACGCCCCAGTGCCCCTCATGGAGGGCGCCTGAAGGCTGTCCGGGGTGGAAAAACGCCTGACAGCGGCCATATCGTCGTGGAGCCGGGTCAGCGAGAGCGGACCGCTCGAATCGCCGACCGTTTGCCCCAATTACTCCTGTTTGGGGGCGGGTTTGTGGTGTCACTTGCGCACTGACCCGGATCCACGACGGAATAGCCGAGGCATCAGGCCCTGCCGGCCGTCGGTCGCGGTCCAGGAGAAGCGCATAGCGATCCGAGGCAGCTTATGACCGGCCACAGGCGGTCGTCGGACGCATCTCGCGAGAAGGGCCGGGACCGTGGGCGGCCTATGCCCGGCCCAGGACGGGCTGGAGACGCTGAGACGTCAGGAGCGCGTAGCGATTGGACGCGCTTCCCCCGTCCCGGCCGGCGTGCGGCATGGGCCCCGCCTCGGGAAGGTGCCCTTTCGCGCCCGACCGGGCAGGGCTTCTCCGACCACCCCGTCCCTGTCTTGATAGCCCGGCTCGTTCTTTTGGGGGCTTCCCGACAGTCTTCGTATGTCCGGGGCGGGACGGGCGGTCAAGGGTGGCCGCAGGCCATCGCGCAGCGACGCGACGAAGGAGCGCCCTTGAGGGGCCGGCCCGACACGGAGAGACGATGAGACTGACGGGAAACCCCCATACACATCCCTGACCGCCGCCCGAGCGGCTCCCGCCGCCCCGGCCACCCCGCGCCCCTCAATCCCCCGCCCGACCAAACTCAGCCGCCCCCGACCCGCCCCCACCCACACAAAAGGGCGGAGGCGCCACCCGGCCGCCCCCGCCCCTACAACCTCTCAACCCGTCAACCCGTCATCCGATCTCAGGCGAGTTCGACCACCGCGCGGGACATGCCCAGGACCTTCTGGCCCGCGCTCATGGCCGTCAGGTCGACCCGGACGCGGTTGTCGTCCATCTTCGCGGCGACCTTCGCGGTGACCTCGATCAGGCCGCCCCGGTCGTCGTTCGGGACCACGACCGGCTTGGTGAAGCGCACGCCGTACTCGACCACCGCACCCGCGTCGCCGACCCAGTCGGTCACCACGCGGATCGCCTCGGCCATGGTGAACATGCCGTGCGCGATGACGTCCGGCAGTCCGACCTCCTTGGCGAACTTCTCGTTCCAGTGGATCGGGTTGAAGTCGCCCGAGGCGCCCGCGTACTGGACGAGCGTGGCGCGCGTCACGGGGAAGGACGCCGCCGGCAGCTCGGTGCCGACCTCGACGTCGGCGTACTGGATCTGTGCAGCCATGTCAGGCCTCCTCGGGAGCGCGGGAGACGAGCTTCGTCCACGCCGTCACCACGTGTTCGCCGCTCTCGTCGTGGACCTCGCCGCGGATGTCGATGACGTCATTGCCCGCGAGCGACTTCACGGACTCGATGGTGGAGACCACCGACAGCCGGTCGCCGGCCCGCACCGGGCGGGAGTACGCGAACTTCTGGTCACCGTGCACGACGCGGCTGTAGTCCAGTCCCAGCTGCGGGTCCTCTACGACCTGACCGGCCGCCTTGAAAGTGATCGCAAACACAAAAGTCGGCGGAGCGATCACATCGGGGTAGCCGTACGACTTCGCGGCTTCGGGATCGGTGTAGACGGGATTGGTGTCACCCACCGCAACCGCGAATTCGCGGATCTTCTCCCGGCCGACCTCGTACGGATCGGTGGGCGGGTAGCTCCGCCCCACGAAGGACTGGTCGAGAGCCATGACTCACTACCTCCTGATGAAGGGACACGAATGACACAAGAACAAAGACAGGAACGAGCACGGAAACGACACGAGGCCGCCCCCCAATGAAGGGGACGACCTCATGACGGTGCCTGTTATTCGAGACTTCGCTGGGGTCAGCGGGTCTCGCGGTGCGCGGTGTGCGAGTTGCAGCGCGGGCAGTGCTTCTTCATCTCAAGACGGTCCGGGTTGTTACGCCGGTTCTTCTTGGTGATGTAGTTCCGCTCCTTGCACTCCACGCAGGCCAGCGTGATCTTCGGGCGGACGTCGGTGGCAGCCACGTGAGTGCTCCTTGACGGAAATTGGGACGGATGAACGCATACAAGAGTAGCCGACCGGGAGACCGACCCCGCAATCGGCTACTGTGTGTAGCGGCGACCGGACTTGAACCGGTGACACAGCGATTATGAGCCGCTTGCTCTACCGACTGAGCTACGCCGCTTTGATGTGATCAGCTCCCCACCCGAGGGTGGGGAACCTCTCTCACCAGAGCCCCAATGCGGAATCGAACCGCAGACCTTCTCCTTACCATGGAGACGCTCTACCGACTGAGCTATTGGGGCGAGCGATGAAGACATTACACGGTTGCCTGCCGATCGCCCAAATCCTTTGCGGGGACAGGGCTCCGAGGGGGTTCGCCGGCTCTTCCCGATCAGCCCACGGATCACTCCCGACCCACTTTTCGGTCGGATTGTGGGCGGGGTCACACTCCGGCGCCCGCCGAACGGAGCCGCGCCGGCCGGTGGGGCGCACGCGCGGGCGCTCGGCGCGCGGGCACCACACCGGTACGACTATTGCGCTCTTCCGCGAAGCGGCGGGCGCTGCGCCCTAGGCTCTGAGCACGCTGCGTGATCTTGGGCTGCGGGCCGCGGGCTGCAGGGACGGCCACGGCCACGGCTCCAGGAACCGCCCGAGCCACCGCAGGAGCGCGATGTCCGACAGCCAGCCGCAGCAGCCGTTCCAGTCGCCCCGCAGCGGTGGCGGCCATGGCAACGCGGCCGCAGCCGAGGCCACCACCCTGCTGCTCGCCGGGGCCCGCCTCACCGACGGCCGCACCGTCGACGTGCGCCTCGGCGGCGGTCGGATCCAGGCCGTCGGCACCGCGGGCAGCCTCACCTCCCCCGCGCTGTCCCGGGTGGACCTGACCGGCTACCTGTTGCTGCCCGCCCCCGCCGAGCCGCACGCCCACGGGGACACCGCACTGACCGCCGACGGCGAGGGGCCCGTCTCCTACACGCCCGACGAGGTCCAGCGCCGGGCCACCGAATCCGCCCTGCTCCAGCTCGGCCACGGCGCCACCGCGGTCCGCTCCCACGTCCGCATCGGCGACGTGCACGGCCTCGGCCCCATGGAGGCCGTCCTCCAGGCCCGCCGCTCCCTGCGCGGGCTCGCCGACCTCACCGCCGTGGCCGTCCCCCGGCTGCTGACCGGGGTGGCGGGCGCGGACGGGCTCGCCATGCTGCGGGACGCGGTCAAGATGGGCGCCTCCGTGATCGGCGGCTGCCCGGACCTGGACCCGGACCCGACGGGCTTCCTCGAAGCCGTTCTGGAACTCGCCGCCGAGCACGGCTGCCCCGTCGATCTGCACACGGACGGTGACGACCCGGCCCGCCTCTCCCGCCTCGCGGCGATGGCCGGCGGGCTCCGCCCCGGGGTGACCATCGGCCCCTGCGGCGGCCTGTCCCGGCTCCCGCTCGACGCGGCGGCCCGCGCCGCCGACCAGCTGGCCGCAGCCGGCGTACGGGTGACCTGCCTGCCCCAGGGCGACTGCGCGGCCCTGGAGCGCCGCGGCCTGCGCACCGCGCCCGTACGGCTGCTGCGGGCCTCCGGGGTGCGCGTCGCGGCCGGCAGCGGAGCGCTGCGGGACGCCGGGAACCCCGTCGGCCGCGGGGACCCGCTGGAGGCCGCGTACCTGCTGGCCTCTCAGGGCGGCCTCCGGGCGGGCGAGGCCTACGACTCCGTCAGCGCCTGCGCCCGCGAGGCCATGGGCCTGCCGGAGGTCCGGGTGGAGGCCGGTTTCCCGGCGGAGCTGCTCGCCGTGCGCGGGGACCGGATCGCGGGTGTGCTGTCCCTCGCCTACAGCCGGATCGTCATCCACCGCGGGCGCGTCGTAGCCCGTACGAGTGCCGTACGCGAGTACTGCGACTCCGCCGTCGCGGTGGCCCTGGACCTGCCCCGGCAGGGCCGTACGGAGCCCGGCCCCTGAAGTTCGCCGTCCGTTCGCGGGCGTGGGCGCCCGGCTCGTCGTACGGTCGGGTCATGCGCATCGTCATCGCGGGTGGACACGGTCAGATCGCGCTGCGGCTGGAGCGCCTGCTCGCCGCGCGCGGGTACGAGGTCGCGGGCATCGTCCGCGATCCGGCGCAGGGCGACGACCTGAGGCAGGCCGGCGCCGAGCCGGTGCTCTGCGATCTGGAATCGGCCTCGGTGGAGCATGTGGCGGGGATTCTGCAGGGCGCGGACGTGGCGGTGTTCGCTGCCGGTGCGGGCCCCGGCAGCGGGATCGGGAGGAAGGACACAGTGGACCGTGGCGCGGCCGTGCTGTTCGCCGACGCCGCCGAACGGGCCGGCGTAGGGCGCTTCCTGATGGTCTCTTCGATGGGCGCGGACGCGCACCACGGGGGCGACGAGGTCTTCGACGCGTACCTGCGGGCCAAGGGCGAGGCCGATGACCACGTACGGACCCGGCTGGGCCTGGAGTGGACCGTCCTGCGCCCCGGTTCACTGATCGACGACGCCGGGACGGGCCTGGTCCGTCTGGAGGTGCAGACGGGCCGGGGAGCCGTCCCGCGCGACGACGTGGCGGCGGTCCTGGCGGAGTTGGTCGAGACCCCGGCGACGGCGGGTCTGACCCTGGAGCTGGTCTCCGGTTCGACTCCGGTCCAGGTGGCCGTGAAGGACGTGGCGGGCAACTGAGTCCGCAGCGTCGCCCGTCCGGCGGTTCAGAAGCCGGCGTTCACCTTGTCGTCGGACCGGCCGACCGAGTCCTGCTGGTACCGGTCCTCGTAGGCCTGCCGGATCCGCTCGATGCGTGTGCTTCGCTCGCCCGCCTCCTTCTCCGGGTACAGCAGGACCACCTCGTACGAGGTCTCCCGGACGATCTTGCCGTCCTGCCCGCGCCACTGGCCGTACCCGTCGTGGAGGGTCAGCCCCTCGGGGAAGGCGGGGGTGATCTCCCGGTCCAGGAACCGCATGAACTCGCGTTCCTCGACCGGATTCGTTCCGTCGGTCCGTTGGGTTCCGAAGTACAGCCGGGTCTCCTGGTAGGGCGCTCCCACGTCCGTGTGGAGCGCTGCTCCCACCAGAGCCGGAATCCCTGCTCCGAGCAGGGCCATGAGCACCCCGCCGCCGACCTTCCCGCGCGTGTCAGATGTCCATTTCACCCCCGGAGAACGAACCGGAGCCGCCGACGTTGCGGCCGTGGTCAGTAGGTCAGGCGCCGCCGCCACCAGGGTTCGTCGGGGGCGGCGTACGGATCGTTCAGGGTGCGGGCGAGGAAGCGCTCGTCGAGCGGGTCGATGACGGCGCGCAACTGGCGCCGGGCCCGGGGCGGGAGGAGGTGGCAGATGCTCTCCAGGGTCCCGCGGCACCAGCCCACCGAGTCGCAGCAGCCGTGGTCGTCGTCGGCCGCCGGGTAGATGATCCACGGTCCCCGCTGGTACACGGTCCTGTGCCAGTGCCTCAGGGACCGGTACGTGTCCCCGCGCCGGAACCGGCGGTGCTCGACGCGGGCGATCGCGGCGAGGGTGGCGGCGGAGACCCCTGGGACGACCCCGCGCTCGGGGAGTGCGGGTGTGCGGGCGGGCAGGTCCGTCCTGACCTGCGAAGGTGCCTTACGCGGCATGGACCTTTCGGCTGCTGATGCTGATCACCGGACCAGGATGCCGGAGTCGCACCGTCCTCGCCCAACCCTTTTGTTGCTCCGGAAGGCCGATAACGGAAGAACCCCCGCTCACTGTGATTCCACAGATGAACGGGGGTTCCACTCGCGTGGCGGCGCCAGGGTTCGAACCTGGGTAGGCTGAGCCGGCAGATTTACAGTCTGCTCCCTTTGGCCACTCGGGCACACCGCCAAGAGACGCTGCCATTTTTTCCGCCTTGCGGCGGCGCTCCCTGGCAACGACGTAAACGATACCCGATGACCGGGGGTGCTTCGCCACCGGATTGATCAGCGCTGCGGGTGGGCGCGGTGGCTAGGCTTTGCCGAGCGGTCCGGGCATGTCCGGCCGCACCCTCCGGGGTGATCGCAACCGACTTCAAGGAGCCACAGCACATGGCCGACTCCAGTTTCGACATCGTCTCGAAGGTCGAGCGGCAGGAGGTCGACAACGCCCTCAACCAGTCCGCCAAGGAGCTCTCGCAGCGCTACGACTTCAAGGGCACCGGCGCCACGATCGCCTGGTCCGGCGAGAAGATCCTGATGGAGGCGAACTCCGAGGAGCGCGTGAAGGCCGTCCTCGACGTCTTCGAGACCAAGCTGGTCAAGCGCGGGATCTCGCTGAAGGCGCTGGACGCCGGGGAGCCGCAGCTGTCCGGCAAGGAGTACAAGATCTTCGCCACCATCGAGGAGGGCATCTCCCAGGAGAACGCCAAGAAGGTCGCGAAGATCATCCGGGACGAGGGTCCCAAGGGCGTCAAGGCCCAGGTCCAGGGCGAGGAGCTGCGCGTCAGCTCGAAGAGCCGTGACGACCTCCAGGAGGTCCAGGCGCTGCTCAAGGGCAAGGACCTGGACTTCGCGATCCAGTTCGTGAACTACCGCTGACCCGTTTGCGCGGTTCTGCCCCACGCCGGCCCGGCGGTCCTCACCGACCGCTGGGCCGCGGCGGTTGCGCGGGGGGTGTGAGCGGGGCGTGTGCGGCGCACGCGCCACCGCGGACTCCTGTGGGCACTTGGGCGGTGATGAGTGCGCCCAGCACGCTGGGTGGCATCACATCACCGCGTGGCAGGGGGTTCTCGCATGCCTGGGGCCGGCTCGTTTCGTGATGACTTCGGGGCGTCCGTCGTCGTCGCGCTGGTCGCATTACCCCTGTGCGTGGGGGTGGCGGTCGCCTCCGGGGTGCCGGCCGAGCTGGGGATCGTCACCGGGGTGATCGGCGGGCTGGTCACCGGCTGGTTCCGCGGGAGCTCCCTGCAGGTGAGCGGGCCCGCCGCCGGGCTCACCGTGCTCGTCTACGAGGCGGTGCAGGCCTACGGTCTCCCCGCGCTCGGAGTACTGGTGCTGGCCGCCGGGGTGGTGCAGCTGGGCATGGGGGTGCTGCGGCTCGGGCGGTGGTTCCGGGCGATCTCCGTCGCCGTCGTGCACGGGATGCTGGCCGGGATCGGGCTGGTCCTGATCTCCGGGCAGTTGTACGCCCTGGGCGGTGTGCCGGCTCCGGGGCAGACCCTCGCGAAGCTGGCCGGGGTCCACGAGCTCGGCGCGCAGGCCGACTTGGCCGCCGTCCTGCTGGGGGTCGGGACGATCGCCCTCATGGTCGCCTGGCGCCGGATGCCCGCCAGGCTGCGGATCGTGCCCGGGGCGCTCGTCGGCGTGGCCGCCGCGACCGCCGCGGCCGCCTTGCTGCGGCTGCCCGTCGAGAAGGTACGGGTGACCGGCGCACTGGCGGCCGTGTCCCCGCCCGCCTGGGGCGACTTCGAGGTGCTGGCCTCGGTCGGCGCGGCCGGGACCGTGGTCGCGCTGGCGCTGATCGCCTCCGCCGAGACGCTGTTCAGCGCAGCCGCCGTGGACCGCATGCACGACGGGCCCAGGACGGAGTACGACAAGGAACTCATCGCCCAGGGTGTGGGCAACAGCGTGTGCGGGCTGCTCGGCGCACTGCCGATGACCGCGGTCATCGTGCGCAGCGCCGCCAATGTGGAGGCCGGGGCGCGCACCCGCGCGGCCCGGGTGATGCACGGCGGCTGGCTGCTGCTCTTCGCCGTGGCGTTCCCCCGGGTTCTGGAGAGCGTGCCGCTGGCCGCGCTGGCCGGGGTGCTGCTGCACGCGGGCTGGAAGCTGCTGCCGGCCAGGGCGGTGGCGGCGCTGTGGCGGACGCACCGGGGCGAGGCGGTGGTGCTCGTGGTGACGGCCTCGGCGATCCTGGTCACCAATCTCTTCGAGGGGGTGCTGATCGGGCTGGGCCTGGCCGTCGCGAAGGCGGCCTGGGAGACCTCCCACGTGCACATCGAGGAGGTGTGGGAGGACGAGGAGCTGTGCGTGCGGGTCGTGGGGAACGCCAGCTTCCTGAGGCTGCCCAAGCTGCTCGACGCCCTGGACGCGCTGCCGCACGGGCAGCCGGTGCGGCTGGACCTGAGCGGGCTGCGCCACCTGGATCACGCCTGTCTGACCGCCCTGGAGGGCTGGGAACGCACCCGGGCGCCGCTCCCCGGCCGGGAGGGCGTCATCTAGCGGGGTTACCCTCCGCCCGTGGAAGCCGAACTGAAGCGCACCCTCGGGGTGTTCGACGCCGTCGTCATCGGGCTCGGCGCGATGGTGGGCGCCGGTATTTTCGCCGCTCTCGCGCCCGCGGCGCGGGCGGCGGGCGGCGCGCTGCTGGCCGCTCTCGCCCTGGCGGCCCTGGTGGCCTACTGCAACGCGCACTCCTCGGCTCGGCTTGCTGCCCGGTATCCGGCTTCCGGCGGCACGTACGTCTACGGGCGCGAGCGGCTCGGACCCTTCTGGGGGTATCTGGCCGGCTGGGGCTTCGTGATCGGCAAGACCGCGTCCTGTGCGGCGATGGCACTGACGGTGGGTGCCTACGTGTGGCCGGGGCGCGAGCACGCCGTGGCCGTGGCGGGGGTGGTGGCGATCACCGCGGCGAGCTACGGCGGTGTCCAGAAGTCCGCCCGGATCGCCCGGCTGATCGTGGCGGCGGTCCTGGCGGTGCTGGCAGGGGTGGTCGTGGTGTGCCTGTCCTCGGATCCGGCAGGACCGGAGCGGCTCGCCGGGGCGCACTGGACCCCTTTCGGGCTGTTGCAGGGCGCCGGCCTGCTGTTCTTCGCCTTCGCGGGCTACGCCCGGATCACCACCCTCGGCGAGGAGGTGCGGGACCCGGAACGGACGATCCCGCGGGCGGTGCCGGTCGCGCTGGGGATCGCACTGCTGGTGTACGCCGCGGTGGCGGTGGCGGCGCTGTCGGTGCTCGGCGTCGAGGGGCTGGCCCGGTCGGCGGCTCCGCTGGCCGACGCGGTCCGGGCGGCGGGCGCGCCGGAACTGGCGCCGGTCGTCCGGGTGGGCGCGGCCCTGGCCGCGCTGGGCTCGTTGCTGGCGCTCGTGCTCGGGGTGTCGCGGACCGTGCTGGCGATGGCGCGGGACGGGCATCTCCCGCGCGCGCTGGCTGCCGTACACCCCCGGCACCGGGTGCCGCACCATGCGGAGCTCGCGGTGGGTGCGGTCGTGGCGGTGCTGGCGGCCTCCGCCGATCTGCGGGGCGCGATCGGTTTCTCCTCCTTCGGAGTGCTCGTCTACTACGCGATCGCGAACGCCTCTGCGTGGACTCTCGATTCAGCTGTCAAGGGTCGGGCCGTGGCAGCGGTCGGGCTGTCCGGCTGTGTGGTGCTGGCTTGTGCGCTGCCCCCGGATTCGGCGGTCACGGGGGCGGCGGTGCTGGCGGTGGGCGCACTGGCCTACGGGCTGCGGGGGCGGCTCAGATCCGGGATCTGAACTCGGCCCAGGGCGCCAGCTCCAGGTCGTACTCCTCCCCCAGGCCGGATTCCTCGCAGAACCAGGCGGTGCCGTCGAGCCAGCCGCGCAGCCAGCCCGCCAGGCTCGGGCTGTCGAGGGACCAGGCCAGGTCCGGCTCCCCCGGATTCGGGTCGAACAGCAGGACCTGGGCGGTGTCGGAGCGGCAGTCCACGCAGGCGTACATGGCGCAACCGAGGTCGGCCACGGGCAGCACTCCCTCGGGCCAGCGCCATCCGGAGACGCGCTGCGCCTCGTAGGCGGCGACGGCCTGGCGCAGGGGCAGCAGGCCGTGTTCGGGGCCGAAGCCGCCGTCGCCGACGTGGGTGTAGAGACGGGTGAGCAGCGGGGGCAGGGCGAAGCCGACTATGCCCTCGGCCCGGGCGGCCTCACCGGAGGCCAGCGGCCCCGGCAGGGGCTTTCCGTGCCCCTGCGCGGAGTTGCGTACGCGCTCTGCGACTTGCTCCAGCAACTGCTCGGTCTCGTTCATGCGTTCATGGTGACGCACACCACCGACAACCCGCCCGGCCTGTGGACAACCTCGGCGCCGGACGCCTGCGGGCGCCGGCGCGGTGGCGGAGAA
The DNA here is from genome assembly GCF_045160505.1 of Streptomyces sp. NBC_00029. NCBI lineage: Bacteria > Bacillati > Actinomycetota > Actinomycetes > Kitasatosporales > Streptomycetaceae > Streptomyces > Streptomyces sp. NBC_00029. The sequence goes on along the minus strand of NZ_CP108292.1, from coordinate 5,349,217 downwards.
AGGTCTCCGCCGCCTCGCACGACGCCCGCAGGGCGGTCCGGACGGACTGTGTCACCGAGAGGCGAACGGGGCGTCCGTCGGGACGATCTCGCGGCCCAGCGGGAGCAGGGCGAGCGGGACCATCTTGAAGTTGGCGATGCCGAAGGGGATGCCGATGAGCGTCACGCACAGCGCGATGCCCGTGAAGATGTGGCCCAGGGCCAGCCACCAGCCCGCCAGGACCAGCCACAGGACGTTGCCGATGGCGGAGCCCGCGCCCGCGTCGTGGCGCTCGACGGTGGTGTAGCCGAAGGGCCAGAGGGCGTAGACGGCAATGCGGAAGGCGGCGATGCCGAAGGGGATGCCGATGATCGTGATGCAGAGGATCGCACCCGCGAGGACGTAGCCCAGGAACAGCCAGATGCCGCTGAGGATGAGCCAAATGATGTTGAGGATTGTCTTCACTGGCGGCGGCCTGCCATCTGTTCGAGCCGGGCGATGCGCTCGGCCATCGGAGGGTGGGTGGAGAACATCTTGGTAAGGCCCGCACCTGGCCGGAACGGGTTGGCGATCATCATATGACTCGCCGTTTCCAGGCGGGGCTCCGGCGGCAGCGGAAGCTGCTTGGTGCCCGCGTCGAGCTTGCGCAGGGCGCTGGCCAGGGCGAGCGGGTCCCCGGTGAGCTGGGCGCCGGAGGCGTCGGCCTCGTACTCGCGCGAGCGGCTGATGGCCAGCTGGATCACGGAGGCGGCCAGGGGGCCCAGGATCATGATGAGCAGCATGCCCAGCAGGCCGGGGCCCTCGTCGTCGTTCGACCGACCGATCGGGATGAGCCAGGCGAAATTGACCAGGAACATGATCACCGAGGCGAGTGCGCCGGCGACCGAGGAGATCAGGATGTCGCGGTTGTAGACGTGGCTGAGCTCGTGGCCGATGACGCCGCGCAGCTCGCGCTCGTCGAGGATGCGCAGGATGCCCTCGGTGCAGCAGACGGCCGCGTTGCGCGGGTTGCGGCCGGTGGCGAAGGCGTTGGGTGCCTCGGTGGGCGAGATGTAGAGGCGTGGCATGGGCTGGCGGGCGGATGTGGAGAGTTCCCGCACCATGCGGTAGAGCTGCGGAGCCTCGAATTCGCTCACGGGGCGGGCGCGCATCGCGCGTAGAGCCAGCTTGTCGCTGTTCCAGTACGCGTAGGCGTTCGTCCCGAGGGCGACGAGGACGGCGATGATCAGGCCGCCCCGTCCGAAGAAGCTGCCGATGAGGATGATGAGTGCGGACAGCCCGCCGAGGAGTACGGCGGTCTTCAGCCCGTTGTGCCGGCGGTGCACGGTACGCCCTCCAGGTGGTGCGGCAGGGAAGCCCGTCATGGATGTGAGGGTCTACGGTCCAGTGGACCCTCCCTCCCTGGTCAACGCGAGGTGAGGGCGTCAGGTTCCCAGGGCACGGTGGAGCGGCCGCCCGCCGCCGCCCCTGCGGGAGGGGCGGCGGGGCCGCGGGGTGCGCTGCTCCGCACGGGTGACGGGGCTCCTGCTACTGCGCGAAGAGGCTGCCCGACGTGACGCGCAGGATGAGCTCCGGGGCGCCCGATAGGACGACCGCCGTGATCGCGGTGAGGACGATGGCCGCCGTCACCGGCCAGGGGGCCCGCGTACGGGTCTGCGCGCCCTCGGGGGTGCGGAAGAGCAGGGCCGTCCAGCGCAGGTAGTAGTACAGGGCGATGACGACGTTGATCGCCATGACCACGGCCAGCCAGCCGAGCCCTGCGTCGACCGCGGACCGGAAGACGGTGACCTTGGCGAAGAGCCCGATGATGCCCGGCGGCAGGCCGGCCAGGCAGAGCAGGAAGAAGGCCAGCGAGAGGGCGGCCGCCGGGCGCTCCGCGTACAGGCCGCGGTAGTCGCTGAGCCGGTTGAGCGGCTTCGTACGGGCGACCAGGGCGGCCACGGCGAAGGCGCCGAGGTTCACGGCGGCGTACATGAGGGCGTAGGCGAGGGTGGAGCCGATCTGGTCGCGCTCGGAGTACGCGGCGGCGGCGATCGGGACCAGCAGGTAACCGGCCTGGCCGACCGAGGACCAGGCGAGGAGCCTGACGGCACTGTTCGGGCGGTCCGCGGACTGGCGCACCGCGGCGGCGTTGCCCAGGGTCATGGTGAGCGCGGCGAGGACGGCGAGGGCCGGGCCCCAGATGTCGGAGTACGCCGGGAAGGCGATCACCGTGACGAGGATGAGGCCGGTGAAGCCGACGGCCTTGCCGATCACCGAGAGGTAGCCGGCGATGGGCAGCGGGGCGCCGACGTAGGTGTCGGGGACCCAGAAGTGGAAGGGGACGGCCGCGGTCTTGAAGGCGAAGCCGACGAGGGTGAGCGCGACACCGGCCATGGCGAGGGTGCCGAGCTGCCCGGGGACGTCTTCGAGGCGGTCGGCGACCTGGGTGAGGTGCAGGGATCCGGTGACGGCGTAGACGAAGCTGACACCCATCAGCGACACGGCGGTGGCGGTGACGGAGGACAGGAAGAACTTCAGGGCGGCCTCGGAGGAGAGCCGGTCGCCGCGGCGCATGCCGACGAGGGCGAAGGCGGGCAGCGAGGCGACTTCGAGCGCGACGATCAGGGTGGCGAGGTCGCGAGAGGCGGGCAGCAGGGCGGCGCCGGCGGCCGAGGACAGCAGCAGGAACCAGTACTCGCCGGCCGGCATGCGGGTGTCTCGGACGGCGGTGACCGATACCAGGGCGGTGACCAGGGCGCCGGCCAGCACGAGGAACTGCACGACGAGCGTGAAGTGGTCGGCGACGTAGCTGCAGGCCTCCGGGTCGCCGGTGAGGCAGAAGGTGGTGCGGTCACCGGCGCGCAGGGGCAGCAGCGAGGCCGTCGCGGCCGCCAGGCCGGCCACCGAGATCCAGCCGAGGACCGGCTTGTGGCGCTCGGGGATGAAGAGGTCGGCGACGAGGACGAGCAGGCCGACGGCGGCGGTGATCACCACGGGTGCGATGGCGAGCCAGTCGACGGACTGGACCAGGCTCGGGGCCTCGGCGGAGAGGACCGTCAGGGCCGTCATGGCCGTCATGAGTTGCCTCCTGCGAGGAGCTTCTGGACGGCCGGATCGGTGAGGCCGAGGAGGACCGCGGGCCACAGGCCGGCGAGGACGGTGAGGGCGACGAGCGGGGTCCAGGCGGCGAACTCGTAGTGCTGGATGTCCGCGACGGCGAGCTCGGGACCGGCTTTGGGGTCTCCCATGCAGACGCGCCGTACGACGATCAGCAGGTAGGCCGCGGTGAGCAGGGTGCCGAACGCGCCGATGGCCGTGTAGGTGAGGAACGCGGGGCGGGAGAGGCCCTCGGCGGGGTCGAAGGCGCCGAAGAGGGCCAGCATCTCGCCCCAGAAGCCGGCCAGGCCCGGGAGGCCCAGGGAGGCGACGGCGGCGAAGGCGAGGAACGCGCCGAGGCGGGGGGCGCGGCCGTAGAGGGCTGCGCCGGTGGCTCCGGCGAGGGTGTCGAGGTCGGCGGTGCCGTAGCGGTCCTTGAGGGCGCCGACCAGGAAGAAGAGGAGGCCGGTGATCAGGCCGTGGGCGATGTTCGCGAAGAGCGCGCCGTTGACGCCGGTGGGGGTCATGCTCGCGATGCCGAGGAGCACGAAGCCCATGTGGCCGACGGAGGAGTAGGCGATGAGGCGCTTGAGGTCGCCCTTGTTCCCCTTGCGGGCCAGCGCGAGGCAGGCGAGCGATCCGTAGACGATGCCGACGACGGCGAAGGCGCCCAGGTAGGGGGCGAAGGTGGCCATGCCGTCGGGGGTGACGGGGAGCAGGATGCGGACGAACCCGTACGTGCCCATCTTGAGCAGGACGCCGGCCAGCAGGACGGATCCGACGGTGGGCGCGGCGGTGTGGGCGTCCGGCAGCCAGCTGTGCAGGGGCCACATCGGGGTCTTCACGGCGAGGCCGATTCCGATGGAGGCCACGGCCAGGAGCTGGGTGGTGCTGGACAGTTCGCGGCCGTTGTCAGAGGCGAGTGCCACCATGTCGAATGTGCCCGCCGTCACACCGATGAGGAGGAGTCCGAGCAGCATGACGACGGAGCCGAGGAGCGTGTAGAGGATGAACTTCCAGGCGGCGGCCTGCCGCTGAGCACCGCCCCAGCGGGCGATGAGGAAGTACATCGGGATGAGGACCATCTCGAAGGCGAGGAAGAAGAGCAGCAGGTCGAGTACGGCGAAGGTCGCGAGGGTGCCGGACTCCAGGACCAGGAGCAGGGCGACGAAGGCCTTCGGGGAGGGTCCTTCGGGGAGCTTGAAGTAGCTGTAGAGCGCGCAGAGGAAGAACAGCAGCGCGGTCATCAGGAGGAGGGGGAGCGAGATGCCGTCGATGCCGAGGTGGATCCGGACGTTCAGCGCCTGGATCCAGCTGATGTCCGTCGTCGCCTGGAAGCGGGACGGGGCGTCGTGGTCGAAGCCCAGGGCGAGGGCGATGGCCGCGGCGAGGATCACTCCGGTCACGGTGACGCCGTGGCGGAGCACGGCCTGTTCGGGGCTCTTGCCCTTGAGGCCGGGCGGGGCGGGCAGGAGCGCCGCGGCGGAGCCGAGGAGCGGTGCGGCCACGACGAACGCCAGAAGGAACTGCATCACGGACGGGCTGATATCAATCACGGCTGACTCACGGCTCACGATCCGGCGTTGACGTTGGCGAGGACGGCGGTGGCAATCGCCAGGACCACGGCGCCGGCGAGCAGGGCGCTCAGGTAGCTCTGCACGTTGCCGGTCTGGGCGCGGCGTACGAGGCTGCCGAGCAGCCGGGTGCCGGTGCCCGCCCCGCGGACGTACGTGTCCACGACCTCGCGGTCGAGGAAGCGGACGAGGCTCGCCGCGGCCCGGACGGGCCGCACGAAGAGCCGGTCGTAGACGGCGTCGAGGTGGAAGCCGTCGGCCGCGTGGCGGTGCAGGGGGCCGAGGAGCGCCTTGCCGGGGTCGGCGGCGGGGCCGGCCGGGACGGCGGGGTGATCGTGGGTGACCTCGGCCACCTCGGGGGTTTCCGCGGCGGATTCGGCGGCGGCGACGGAGGCGGGCACTTCGGCACCGGCCCCGGCGCCGGCACCGGCTCCCGATCCGGCTCCGATGCCGTTCGCCGTCGCGAGGGCGGCCTTCGCGGAGGCGCGCTGCCAGAGGGCGTAGGTGAGCATCGCGCCGAGGGCCGCGGCGCCCGTGCCGAGGACGGAGGTGACCAGGGTCGGGGTGAGCTCCCCGTCGTCGAACCAGTCGGCGATGGGGCCCGCCGCGAGGCCGAAGCCGACCGACGGGATCGCCAGCAGCCACAGCACGCCGGTCATGGCGAGGGGCTCCTTGCCGTGGTCGGGGGCGGCAGCGCCCCGGCCGCGGAAGGCCATCAGCCACAGCCGGGTGGCGTAGGCGGCGGTGAGCAGGGCGGTCAGCAGACCGGCGGTCAGCACCAGCCAGCCGGCGGCGCTGGGGGCGAACGCGGAGTGGCCGGTCGCGGTGTGCTCGGCGGCGACGAGGACGGCTTCCTTGGAGAAGAAGCCGGCGAAGGGCGGGATCGCGGCGAGCGCGAGCAGCGCGATCGTCATCGTCCAGAAGGCGTCGGGGATGCGCTTGGCCAGGCCGTCCATCCGGGACATGACGCCCAGGGAGTTCGTACCGGCGGCGTGGATGATCACGCCGGCGCCGAGGAAGAGGAGCGCCTTGAAGGCGCCATGGGACAGGAGGTGGAAGACGGCGGCGCCGCGGTCGCCGACGGCCAGGGCGCCGGTCATGTAACCGAGCTGGCCGATCGTGGAGTAGGCGAGCACCCGCTTGATGTCGTCCTGGGCGAGGGCGGCCAGGCCGGAGCCGACCATCGTCACGGCCGCCATCACGGCCATGACCACCAGTGCGGCGCCGGAGGCCGCGAAGACGGGCAGGAGGCGGGCGACGAAGTAGATGCCGGCGGCGACCATCGTCGCCGCGTGGATCAGCGCCGAGACCGGCGTCGGGCCGGCCATGGCGTCGGGGAGCCAGGTGTGCAGCGGGAACTGCGCGGACTTGCCCGCGACCCCGGCGAGCAGGAGCAGCGCGATCAGGGTCGGGTGGTCGAGTCCGCCCTCGGCGACGGTGTCCAGGATCTTCGGGATCCGGAAGGAGCCGGCGTCGGTGGCGAGCGCGAACAGGCCGATCAGGAAGGGGACGTCGCCGAGCTTGGTGACGAGGAAGGCCTTCAGGGAGGCGGAGCGGGCCGCTTCGGTCTCCCAGTAGTGGCCGACCAGGAAGTAGGAGCAGATGCCCATGACTTCCCAGCCGACCAGCAGCACCATCAGGTCGCCGGAGTAGACGACGAGCAGCATGGCGGAGGTGAACAGTGAGACGAGAGCGGCATACGACGGGTAGCGCGGGTCCTCACGGAGGTACGCCGTCGAGTAGATCTGTACGCAGGTGGCGACGACCCCGACCAGGACTGCGACGAGTGCGGCGAAGCCGTCGATGTAGAGCGACAGGTCGATCGGCACCGAGCCGGTCGGGGTCAGCTCGGTCGCGGTGTCGATCGTCTTGCCGCCGCCCTGGCGGACGGCGACGAGTACGGCCAGTACGGCGGCGCCGAGCGTCGGCAGGATCGCGAGCGGCCGGACGAATCCGGGGGCGCGGCGGCCGAGGAGCAGTCCCGCCACCGCGCCCAGGAAGGGCAGCAGCGGGACGAGGACGGCGAGGGTCGTGGTGCTCACGCGGTGACCTCGCTCTGGTCGTTCTGGGCGGGCTCGTGGCCCTCGGCGGTGTCGCGCAGCCGGTCGACGTCGGAGGTGCCCCGGTTGCGGTACACCATCAGCACGATCGCGAGGCCGATGCCGATCTCGGCGGCGGCGATCGCGATGGTGAAGAGGGTGAGGGCCTGGCCGGCGTGCAGGGTGTCGCGCAGCCAGACGTCGAAGGCCACCAGGTTGAGGTTGACGGCGTTGAGCATCAGCTCGACGGACATCAGGACCAGGATGGCGTTGCGGCGGGCCAGTACTCCGTACAGGCCCGTGCAGAAGAGGAGCGCCGCGAGCACGGCGGGGTAGGCGAGGTGCATCAGCGCCGGCCCTTCTTGTCGCCGGGGCCGGCCGGGGTGGCGGCGTCGGCTTCTTCGGCGGGGTCGTTCCTGCGGGACAGCACGATGGCCCCGATCAGGGCGGCGAGGAGGAGGACGGAGAGCGCCTCGAAGGGCAGCACCCAGTGCTGGAAGAGGATCTCGCCGGAGACCTTCGTGGAGCCCTGGACCGGTCCGTCGAGGTCGATCCAGGTGGTGCGGAAGGCGTCGACGACCACCCAGACCAGCGACACGGCCGCGACGACGGCGACGCCGAGCGCGATCCAGCGGTTCCCGGAGTCCGCGTCCGGGGAGCGGCCGATGGGGGCCTTGGTGAGCATCAGCCCGAAGAGGAGGAGGACGACCACGGAACCGAGGTAGATGAGGACCTGGACCCAGGCGATGAACTCGGCGGTCAGCAGCAGGTACTCGACGGCGATGCCGCCGAGCGCGACGACCAGCCACAGGGCGGCGTGCACCAGCTGCTTGGTGGTGACCGTGACGAGGGCCGCGCCGAGGGTGGCGAGTCCGACGAGGACGAAGGCGATCTCGACGCCGGTCGGGGAGAGGAAGCCGGGCCCGGTGGTGCCGGCGGCTGCGGCCAGGGTGGCGGCGGGGCTCACGCGTCAGTCTCCGGGGTGGGGGTGGTCGGCGGTTCGTTCTCGGCCGCCTGGGCCGCGGCTGCGGCTTCGGCGGCGGCTGCCGCCGCCGCTGCGGCTTCGGACTTCTCCACCGCCTTGCGGGCGGCGGCGATCTCCTTGGGCTCCTCGGCGGCCGGGTCCAGCGCGGGCGGCGCCGGGACGGTCCACATCCACTCGCGCAGCTTGTCGCGCTCGTGGGTCAGCTCGTGGATGTCGGTCTCCGCGTACTCGAACTCCGGCGACCAGAAGAGGGCGTCGAAGGGACAGACCTCGATGCAGATACCGCAGTACATGCAGAGGGAGAAGTCGATGGCGAAGCGGTCGAGGACGTTGCGGCTGCGCTCGCGGCCACCGGGGGTGGACGCCGGAACCGTCTCCTTGTGGGAGTCGATGTAGATGCACCAGTCGGGGCATTCACGGGCGCAGAGCATGCAGACCGTGCAGTTCTCCTCGAACAGGCCGATGACCCCGCGGGAGCGGGGCGGGAGTTCGGGCTGGACCTCGGGGTACTGGGCCGTGTGCGAGCGCTTCGTCATCGTGCGCAGCGTGACGGCCAGGCCCTTGGCCAGGCCGGATCCGGGGATGGGCATTACTGGATCGCCACCTTCACGATGCCGGTGAGCGCGATCTGAGCGAGCGCGAGCGGGATGAGTGTGGTCCAGGCGAGCTTCTGGAGCTGGTCCTCGCGCAGACGCGGGTAGCTCACGCGGAGCCAGATCACGACGAAGGCGAGGACCGCGGTCTTGAGCAGGGTCCAGACCCAGCCGAGGTCGTCGCCGCCGAAGGGGCCGTGCCAGCCGCCGAGGAAGAGGACGGTGGTGAGGAAGCAGAGGACGACGATGCCGGCGTACTCGGCGAGCAGGAACAGCGCGAAGCGCAGGCCGGTGTACTCGGTGTACGCGCCGAAGATGATCTCGGAGTCGGCGACGGGCATGTCGAAGGGGGGGCGCTGCAGTTCGGCGAGGCCGGCGGTGAAGAAGACGAGTGCGCCGACGATCTGCCAGGGCAGCCACCACCACTCGAAGGCCTCGACGATGCCGGGGAGGGAGACCGTACCGGCGGCCATGGCGACGGAGGCGGCGGTGAGCAGCATCGGGAGTTCGTAGGCGAGCAGCTGGGCGGCCGTGCGCAGGCCGCCGAGCAGGGAGAACTTGTTCGCGGAGGCCCAGCCGGCCATCAGCGAGCCGAGGACTCCTACGCCCATGACGGCGAGCACGAAGAACAGGCCCGCGTCGATGACCTGGCCGACGGCGCCCTCGCCCGGGCCGATCGGGATGGCGAGGAGGACGAGGAGGTACGGCAGCAGGGCGACGGCGGGCGCGAGCTGGAAGATCCGGCGGTCGGCGTTCGCCGGGACGATGTCTTCCTTCTGCGCGAACTTCACGCCGTCGGCGACGAGCTGGGCCCAGCCGTGGTAGCCGCCGGCGTACATGGGGCCGAGGCGGCCCTGCATGTGGGCCATCACCTTGTGCTCGGTCTGCCCGACGACGAGCGGGAGCACGAGGAAGACGGCGAAGACGACGATCAGCCGCAGGGCGACGTCGAGGACGTCGTTCACGCGTCGCCTCCGTTGTCGGGGGTGGGGTCGGTCTTGGGGGTGGCCGGGCGCCCGGGCTCGGCTTCGGCTTCGTGTTCGGCTTCCGGCTCGGGTCCGGCTGCCGGGTCGGCCTTCGGCGCGGCCGCGGGAGGCCCGTCGGGCCCGGCCGTCGGCGCGGGCCGAGCAGCCGGCTCCTCGAAGGCGGGCTTCGGGTCGTGCCAGGGGGCGTCCGAGCTGCGGGGCGCGGGGCGGCGCGGCGGAGCAGCCGGAGCCTCCGCGTCGGCCGGGGCATCCGGGGCCGGGGTCTGGCTCGCCGAGCCGTCGGCGACCGAGCGCATACGACGCGGCGGGCGCCCCGCGGTTTCCGGAGCGGGTGCCTCCGGGGTGGCAGTGGGCTCCGCGTCCGGGGCGGCGGCTGCCGCGGCCTGGCTGGCCGAGCCCTCCGACACCGAGCGGGTACGGCGCGGGGGGCGCGGCGCGGCTTCGGCGGCCGGTGCGTCCGGGGTCGCGGGATCGGCGGCCTGGCTGGCCGAGCCCTCCGACACCGAGCGGGTGCGGCGCGGCGGGCGCGGCGCGGTTTCCGTGGTCGCGTCGGTGGTCGCGTCGGCCGGGGGCTGGGTGGCCGAGCCTTCGGCGACCGAGCGGGTACGGCGGACCGGGGCGCCCTCGCGGGGAGTGCGCGCGGCGGCGCCGGCGGCTCCGGCGGCGCGCGGGGTGCGGGCCGGACGGGCGGGGGCCGGCGGGAGCTGCCCCTTCAGCGGGCCCCAGTCATTGGGGTCCGGGACGCCCGGCGGAAGCATCTGGCGGCGCTTGGGCGCGTCCGGGTCGTGCGCCTCACCCGGCTCCTTTGCTCCGGGCCAGGCCTTGGCGACGCGCGCGGCGAGGACGAAGTCCTTGCGCAGCGGGTGTCCCTCGAAGTTCTCCGGGAGGAGGAGCGGAACGAGGTTCGGGTGGTCGGTGAAGGTCACCCCGAACATCTCGAACGTCTCGCGCTCGTGCCATTCCGCCCCCGCGTAGACGGCGACGGCGGACGGCAGGGAGGCCGCGCTGTGCGGGACCGTCGTGCGCAGCAGCAGCCGGCGCACCCGGTGGTTCTCCAGCGACGCGACGTGCGCGCAGATCCGGAAGCCGGTGCCGGGCTCGTCCACCGCGCTCAGCCAGTCGAAGTACGTGCAGCCCAGCTTGTCCCGGGCGATTTCGAGGGCGGAGATCCAGCTGCCGACGGGCACGTCCACCGTGAGGACGTCGTACGAGAACTCGCCGACGGCCTCGGCTCCGAAGACCGTCGGCGCCGCGTCGGGGAGGGAATCGTAGAGGTTCATGCGCCGTCCCCCTGCGCGGGTGCGGGCGGCGGCGTGACCAGGCCGCTCGTCAGCTGGGAGACCGACGGCCCGGCCGCGTAACGCTCGGCCAGCGACTCGCGGGCGATCTTCTCCTGGAGCTTGAGGATGCCCTGCAGGAGGGCTTCGGGACGCGGCGGGCACCCCGGTACGTAGACGTCGACCGGGATGATCTGGTCGACGCCCTTCGTCACCGAGTACGAGTCCCAGTAGGGGCCGCCGCAGTTGGAACAGGCGCCGAAGGAGATGACGTACTTCGGCTCCGGCATCTGCTCGTAGAGCCGCTTCACCGCCGGGGCCATCTTGTCCGTGACGGTGCCCGAGACGATCATGAGGTCCGCCTGGCGGGGGCCGGGCGCGAACGGGATCACGCCGAGCCGGATGAAGTCGTGCCGGGCCATGGACGCTGCGATGAACTCGATCGCGCAGCAGGCCAGGCCGAAGTTGAAGACCCACAGGCTGTACCGGCGGCCCCAGTTCAGGACCACCTTCATCGGTTCCGGGGCCAGGCGGGAGAGAACTCCGAGGCGCTTGGGCTCCGGGAGCAGCACGCCCTCGGTCGGCGTCACAGCCGGTGTCACGTCCATTCGAGGACGCCCTTCTTGTACGCATAGAGCAGGCCGACGGCCAGGAAGCCCAGGAAGATGAACATCTCCACCAGCGTCGTGGCGCCGTAACCGGCGGCGGCGAACACCGTCGCCCACGGGAACAGGAAGATCGAGTCGACGGCGAAGATGACGTAGAGGAAGGCGTAGACGTAGTAGCGGACCTGGGTGTGCGCCCAGCCCTCGCCGACCGGGTCCACGCCGCATTCGTAGGTCAGCAGCTTCTCAGGGGTCGGGACGACGGGCCGCAGCAGGCGGCCCGCGCCGAAGGCGACGGCCACGAAGAGCACACCGAGGGCGGCCAGGAGACCGACGACCGAATAACTCCGGAAGTAGTCCGCCGCGAGCACGGTTACGGTCGCTACCGTTGGTTCGGGCACGTCCGTTCCTCGCTCCTCGGTCACTGTCGACGATCTGGTACGGACGGGAGTCTAGGGCCTGCCTCACACAGGGTGGGGTTATCCCCCGTTCACAGCACCCCGGCCACCCCATGGCATCAGCGGGTCGCACTTGACAGGCTGTGGCGCATGACCACGAGCCATGCCATTCCCGACAACGATCGCCCTCCCCCGGTACGCGCCGTCTTCAGCGCCGTGACGTGGAAGGAGATCGCCTATCTGCTGAGCAACCTGCCGCTGGCGATCGTCGGATTTGTTTACGCGGTTGTCATGGTTTCCACCGCGGGCGGTCTTTCCGTGACCGCGGTCGGAATTCCGCTGCTGGCGTGCGGTCTGTATCTGTCTCGGCAATTGGGACGGCTGGACCGGGCACGCGCACGCGGACTGCTGGGCGTACGGGTGGACGAGCCGACCCCGATCCCCGGGCCGAAGCGGTCCGGCGGATTCTTCCCCTGGCTGTGGACGAGCATCAAGGACCCCGTCGGATGGCGGACGGTGCTGTACCAGCTGATCCGGCTGCCGTGGGGAGTACTCACCTTCACGGTAGCGCTGACCGGCCTGTTCGTGCTGTGGCCGGTGCTGCCGTACCTGGTGCGGCTGATGGCGAACGTGGACCGCGCGATGGTACGGGGGCTGCTGTCGCCCTCCGACGACCTGGAGCGGCGGATCGCCGAGCTGGAATCGGACCGGGGCGTGGTGGTCGACACCGCGGCGGCCGACCTGCGGCGCATCGAGCGGGACCTGCACGACGGGGCGCAGGCCCGGCTGGTGGCGCTGGCGATGGGGCTCGGCCTGGCGAAGGAGAAGCTGCTGGAGGACCCGGAGGGCGCGGCGGCGATGGTCGACGAGGCGCACGGGGAGGTGAAGCTGGCCCTCCAGGAGCTGCGGGACCTCGCGCGGGGGATCCATCCGGCGGTGCTGACGGACCGGGGCCTGGACGCGGCGCTGTCGTCGGTGGCGGCGCGGTGCGTGGTGCCGGTGAAGGTGGCGGTGGATCTTCCGCCGGAGCGGCCGGCGGAGGCGATCGAGGGGATCGCGTACTTCGTGGTGTCCGAGCTGCTGCAGAACGTGAGCAAGCACGCGGGGGTGGAGGCGCGGGGCGCGACGGTGGAGGTGTGGCGGTCGGGGGCCAGGCTGATGATCCGGGTGTCGGACGACGGCCGGGGCGGAGCGAGTCCCTCCGGGGGGAGTGGGCTGGCGGGGCTCGCGGAGCGGCTGGGCGCGGTGGACGGGGTGCTGGTGGTGGACTCGCCGGTGGGTGCGGGGACCGTGGTCACGGCCGAGCTGCCGTGGCGTGACCGGGGGTAGGCCCCCGGGCCCCGGCCCCGGGCCCGTGTTGTGTGGGTGAGCGGGACTCCCGTCCGGGGTGGGCGGGGGTCCCGTCCGCGTGTCCGGCGCGCCGCCGCCTCCCAGGGCTCCGCCCCGGACCCCGCGCCTCAAATGCCGGCGGGGCTGGCTTTGGCGCGGCCCCTGCCTTCGGGATGGGGGTGAATGGGCGCCTCGAACGCCGGCCGGGCCGGATTCGGCACGGCCCCTGCCGCGGGAGCCGGCCGGGCTGGATTCGGCGGCGGGCTCGGGGTGGGGATAACCCCCCGGTGGAGAGGCCGACCCGCCGCATGGTTCGGCGGGGTGGGGGGCGGCAGGGTGGGAGGGGTAACGGAGGACCGGAAGGGCGGGTCGGGATCATGGACAACGGCAAGGGCGGGGTCGGCGCGGCGCTGCGGGCTCCGGTGTCGGGGCGGACCTGGCGGGAGTTCGGTTACCTGCTGATCGGGCTGCCGCTGAGCACGCTGTACTTCTCGCTCGCCATCACCGGAGTGAGCCTGGGCGCCGGACTGCTCGTCACCTTCCTCGGGGTTCCGGTGCTCGCCGGGATGCTCGCCATGTGCCGCGGGTTCGGCCGGCTGGAGCGGGCCCGGGTGCGCGCGCTGCTCGGGGCGGACATCGCCGAGCCCGCGCCGATCCGGGCCCGGAAGGCCGGACCGCTGGCCGCCATGGGCGCGCTGCTCAAGAGCGGGAGCGCCTGGCGGCACGCGTTCTACTCGGTGATCCACTTTCCGTGGGCGGTGTTCTCGTTCTGCCTGGCGCTGACGCTGTGGGCGGCAGGATGGGGGTACCTGCTGTACCCGCTCTGGTTCTGGGTCTTCCCGGCCTACACCGACCAGCCCGGTCTGCAGCTCTTCCAGAACGACGACTACTCCTTCTACCTCGACTCACCCGTGGAGATCGCCCTCACCTGCCTCATCGGGCTGGCCGTCACCCTCGCCACCCCCTGGGTGATCCGGGCGCTGACGACCGTCGACCGGGTCATGGTCGGCGGGCTGCTCGGGCCGTCCAGCCTGGCCACCCGCGTCAGCGAGCTGGAGTCCGACCGCGGGGTGGTCGTGGACACCGCCGCCGCCGACCTGCGGCGCATCGAGCGGGACCTGCACGACGGGGCGCAGGCCCGGCTGGTGGTCCTGGCGATGGACCTGGGGCTGGCGAAGGAGAAGCTGACCGAGAACCCGCAGGCCGCCGCCCGCATGGTGGACGAGGCGCACGGCGAGGTGAAGATCGCCCTCCAGGAGCTGCGGGACCTGGCCCGCGGGATCCACCCGGCCGTGCTGACCGACCGCGGGCTGGACGCGGCGCTGTCCTCGGTGGCCTCGCGGTGCGCGGTGCCGGTGCGGGTGGCCGTGGACCTGCCGGCCCGGCCCGCGGCGGCGATCGAGGGGATCGCGTACTTCACGGTCTCGGAGCTGCTGCAGAACGTCAGCAAGCACGCACGCGCCCGGTCGGCCTCGGTGGACGTGTGGAAGTCCGGGGAGCGGCTGCTGATCCAGGTCGCCGATGACGGCCGGGGCGGGGCCGGACCGCGGGAGGGGACGGGGCTGGCGGGGCTGACCGAGCGGCTGGACGCCGTGGACGGGGTACTGGTCGTCGACTCCCCCGCCGGTGGCGGGACGACGGTCACGGCCGAGCTGCCCTGGCGCCCGTAGGGACCCGCAGGCAGCACAGCAGCACAGGCAGCGCAGCAGCACGGGCAGCGAGCCGCTGCCGACGGAAGGGCCGGGCCGGGTGGCCCGGCCCTTCGCGTACCCGGCCTTGCGCCCTCCCTGCCCTCCCTGCCCTCCCCGCCCTTCGCAACTCCCGGCGCTCGTGGCCTCCGTTTTTGCGGTATGCGACCGTCCAGTACGCGAAAACTCCCCCCGTACGACGACGTGTTGTCCCGGCTCTGCCTTCACCAGGACCTCAGGCTGGGATGCTTGGCTGAGTCGGGTAGTGCGGGACGAGTGGACGCGGGAGCTGCAGAATCGTGGAAGACAGGGTGCGGGTGGTCATCGCCGAGGATTCAGTGCTGCTGCGCGAGGGCCTGACCCGGTTGCTGACCGACCGGGGGCATGACGTCGTGGCGGGCGTCGGGGACGCGGAAGCCCTGATCAAGACGGTGGCGGAGCTGGCGGCCGAGGACGCGCTGCCGGACGTGGTGGTGGCGGACGTGCGGATGCCGCCGACCCATACCGACGAGGGCGTGCGGGCCGCCGTACGGCTGCGCCGCGATCACCCCGGGATAGGCGTGCTGGTGCTGTCGCAGTACGTGGAGGAGCAGTACGCCACCGAGCTGCTGGCCGGATCCAGTACCGGAGTGGGGTACCTGCTCAAGGACCGGGTGGCCGAGGTGCGGGAGTTCCTGGACGCGGTGGTGCGGGTGGCCCGGGGCGGTACGGCCCTGGACCCCGAGGTCGTCGCCCAGCTGCTCGGCCGGAGCCGGAAGCAGGACGTGCTGGCGGGCCTGACGCCGCGCGAGCGCGAGGTGCTCGGGCTGATGGCCGAGGGCCGGACGAACTCCGCCGTGGCGAAACAGCTGGTGGTGAGCGACGGAGCGGTGGAGAAGCACGTCAGCAACATCTTCATGAAGCTGGGCCTCTCGCCGAGTGACGGGGATCACCGGCGAGTTCTGGCCGTTCTCACCTACCTGAAATCTTGATCGACTGACACTCTGTCAGATACGGCATACCGGCAGGGCCGTCTCAAGGGGCGGTCCTACGGTCCAGAATGTGGTCGCCCCTGGGGGACCGATCCCTACCGACGTAGGGTTGGTTCCGGGGGTGCTCACGCCTCGAAGGAGGTCCAGTTCAGTGACCAGCCAGGTCAGCAGCCCAGCCGAACAGGCCGACGGGGCCGGGGGTGCGGTCGTCGGTGGACAACGCACCCCGGAGAGCCCGGGCGGCAAGGAAGTACGCCGCCTCGATCGTGTGATCATCCGATTCGCGGGTGACTCCGGTGACGGTATGCAGCTCACCGGTGACCGGTTCACCTCGGAGACCGCGTCGTTCGGGAACGACCTGTCGACGCTGCCGAACTTCCCCGCCGAGATCCGCGCCCCCGCCGGAACCCTGCCGGGCGTCTCCTCCTTCCAGCTCCACTTCGCCGACCACGACATCCTCACCCCGGGCGACGCCCCGAACGTGCTGGTCGCGATGAATCCGGCGGCCCTCAAGGCCAACATCGCGGACGTACCGCGCGGCGCCGAGATCATCATCAACACGGATGAATTCACCAAGCGCCCGATGGCCAAGGTCGGCTACGCGACCTCGCCGCTCGAGGACGGCTCCCTCGACGCCTACAACCTGCACCCGGTACCGCTGACCACCCTGACGGTCGAGGCGCTGAAGGACTTCGGCCTCTCCCGCAAGGAGGCGGAGCGCAGCAAGAACATGTTCGCGCTGGGCCTGCTGTCGTGGATGTACCACCGGCCCACCGAGGGCACCGAGAAGTTCCTGCGGCAGAAGTTCGCGAAGAAGCCCGAGATCGCCGAGGCGAACATCGTCGCCTTCCGGGCCGGCTGGAACTTCGGGGAGACCACCGAGGACTTCGCGGTCTCCTACGAGGTCGCCCCCGCCACCCGCGCGTTCCCCACGGGCACCTACCGCAACATCTCCGGGAACCTGGCGCTCTCCTACGGTCTCGTGGCCGCGAGCCAGCAGGCCGATCTGCCCCTCTACCTGGGCTCCTACCCGATCACCCCGGCCTCGGACATCCTGCACGAGCTGTCGAAGCACAAGAACTTCGGCGTGCGGACCTTCCAGGCCGAGGACGAGATCGCCGGCATCGGCGCCGCGCTCGGCGCCGCCTTCGGCGGTGCCCTCGGGGTGACCACCACCTCCGGACCCGGTGTGGCGCTGAAGTCGGAGGCGATCGGCCTCGCGGTGTCGCTGGAGCTTCCGCTGCTGATCGTGGACATCCAGCGCGGCGGCCCCTCCACCGGACTGCCGACCAAGACGGAGCAGGCCGACCTCCTCCAGGCCATGTACGGTCGCAACGGCGAGGCCCCCGTCCCGATCGTGGCCCCCCGGACCCCCGCGGACTGCTTCGACGCCGCCCTCGACGCGGCCCGGATCGCACTCACCTACCGGACCCCGGTCTTCCTGCTGTCCGACGGATACCTCGCCAACGGCTCCGAGCCCTGGCGGATCCCGGAGGTCGCCGACCTGCCCGACCTGAAGGTCAAGTTCGCCACCGGCGCGAACCACACCCTCGCCGACGGCACCGAGGTGTTCTGGCCCTACAAGCGGGACCCGGAAACCCTCGCCCGGCCCTGGGCCATCCCGGGCACCCCCGGCCTCGAACACCGCATCGGCGGCATCGAGAAGCAGGACGGCAGCGGCAACATCTCCTACGACCCCGCCAACCACGACCTCATGGTCCGCACCCGCCAGGCCAAGGTGGACGGCATCCGGGTGCCCGACCTCGACGTCGACGACCCGGACGGGGCCACCACCCTGGTCCTGGGCTGGGGGTCCACCTACGGCCCCATCACCGCGGCGGTCCGCCGGCTGCGCAACGGCGGACTCCCCATCGCCCAGGCCCACCTGCGCCATCTCAACCCCTTCCCCAGGAATCTCGGCGAGGTCCTGGAGCGTTACGAGAAGGTAGTGGTGCCGGAAATGAACCTCGGGCAGCTCGCCACCCTGATCCGGGCGAAATACCTGGTCGACGCCCAGTCGTACAACCAGGTCAACGGAATGCCGTTCAAGGCCGAGCAGCTCGCCACGGTTCTCAAGGAGGCCATCGATGACTGAGGTGACCGAAGGGGAGCGGACCCTGCTCTCGCTGGTACCGAAGGCCGAGAGCAAGCAGTCGATGAAGGACTTCAAGTCGGACCAGGAGGTCCGCTGGTGCCCCGGTTGCGGTGACTACGCGGTGCTGGCCGCCGTTCAGGGCTTCATGCCCGAACTGGGCCTCGCGAAGGAGAACATCGTCTTCGTCTCGGGCATCGGCTGCTCCTCCCGCTTCCCGTACTACATGAACACGTACGGGATGCACTCCATCCACGGCCGTGCCCCGTCCATCGCCACCGGCCTCGCCACCTCCCGCCGCGACCTGTCCGTCTGGGTCGTCACGGGCGACGGCGACGCGCTGTCCATCGGCGGCAACCACCTCATCCACGCGCTGCGCCGCAACGTCAACCTCAAGATCCTCCTCTTCAACAACCGGATCTACGGGCTGACCAAGGGCCAGTACTCCCCCACGTCCGAGATCGGCAAGATCACCAAGTCGACGCCGATGGGCTCGCTGGACGCGCCCTTCAACCCGGTGTCGCTGGCGATCGGCGCCGAGGCCTCCTTCATCGCCCGCACCGTCGACTCCGACCGCAAGCACCTCACCGAGGTCCTGCGCCAGGCCGCCGACCACCAGGGCACGGCGCTGGTGGAGATCTACCAGAACTGCAACATCTTCAACGACGGCGCCTTCGAGGTGCTCAAGGACAGGGACCAGGCCCTGGAGGCCGTGATCCGGCTGGAGCACGGCCGGCCGATCCGCTTCGGCGCGGACGACTCGAAGGGCGTCGTACGCGACCCCGCCACCGGCGACCTGCGGGTCGTCGAGGTGACCGCGGCCAATGAGGCGCAGATCCTGGTCCACGACGCGAAGAACGCCAGCGCCACCACCGCGTTCGCGCTCTCCCGCCTGGCCGACCCGGACACGCTGCACCACACCCCGATCGGGGTGTTCCGCAGCGCCGAGCGGCCCGTCTACGACACCCTCATGGCCGACCAGCTCGACGCGGCGATCGACCGCAGCGGCAAGGGCGACCTCGGGGCTCTGCTGACCGGCAACGACACCTGGACGGTCGTCGGCTAGGACGCACCTCCCGCACACCACGGAGCCCGGATCCCGCCCAGGGATCCGGGCTCCGTCTCGTTTTCGGCGAGGTGCGGGACACGGGCCCGGCCCCCGCACGGCCCCCGGATGGATGGCACCCGCATACCCCCGCAGCGCCCCTCCGGCCCGCCCGCCCAGAAAGATGTCATGAGTATCTCCCGGTTACGGGCATGACATCTGGGCCGTACGGCGTTACCTTCGTGAAAGTTGGCTGGAAAGCGCACAGGAGGCCCCCCGTGAAGGCAGAGAACGAGCAGCGCACGGGTTTGCTCTACGGATTCGGCGCGTACGGGATGTGGGGGCTGGTGCCCCTCTTCTGGCCGCTCCTGAAGCCCTCCGGCGCCGTCGAGATCCTCGCCCACCGCATGGTGTGGTCCCTGGCCGTGGTCGGTCTGGCGCTGCTCGCGCTGCGCCGCTGGGGCTGGATACGGGAGCTGCTGCGCCAGCCCCGCAAGCTCGGCCTGACCACCCTGGCCGCTTCGGTCATCACCGTGAACTGGGGCCTGTACATCTGGGCCGTGAACAACGGGCACGTGGTCGAGGCCAGCCTGGGCTACTTCATCAATCCGCTGGTCAGCATCGCGATCGGCGTCCTGGTGCTCGGTGAGCGGCTGCGCCGCGCGCAGTGGGTGGCGGTCGGCCTGAGCTTCGCCGCCGTACTGGTGCTCGCCATCGGCTACGGGCGGCCTCCGTGGATCTCGCTGATCCTGGCCTTCTCCTTCGCCACGTACGGGCTGATCAAGAAGAAGCTCAACATGGGCGGCCTGGAGTCGCTGGCCGCCGAGACCGCCGTCCTGTTCCTGCCCGCCCTCGGATACGTCCTGTGGCTCGGCGTGCAGGGCCAGTCCACCTTCGCCTCGCACGGCGTCGGCCACTCGCTGCTGCTGGCCGCGACGGGGCTGGTCACGGCCGTCCCGCTGGTGTTCTTCGGGATGGCCGCGATCCGGGTCCCGCTGTCCACGCTGGGGCTGCTGCAGTACATGGCTCCGGTGTTCCAGTTCGGGCTCGGCGTCCTGTACTTCCACGAGGCCATGCCGCCCGAGCGCTGGGCGGGCTTCTCCCTGGTGTGGGCCGCGCTCGCGATCCTCACCTGGGACGCGCTGCGTACGGCGCGGCGCTCCCGGATCAGGCTGGAGGCGGCGCCGTCCGTCGTGGCGGCACCGGCCCGCGAACCCGCGTAACGGGTGCGTGCCGGCGGGCACGCACCAGCAAACCCTTCGCACCCTCGATCCCCGGTACGGGCCACCCGTACCGGGGATCGTCCGTTTTCCGAACGACCATGACCGGATTGCAGTCTTGACGGACAGTCATACTCTCGCTGAACATCAGGCTCGCACTGACGCACTAACGCTCACTTGCTCTATCCCCACTCGTTCCGTCATGTCCCCGCGGAATCCCGGAGCCCCCACATGAGCCTGTCCGTCTCCCGGCGCCTTGCTGCCGTGACCGCGTTCGCGGTCGCCGGCCTGTTCGCCTCCACCGCCCCCGCCGCACTCGCCGCCCCCACGGCGGTCAACGCGGCGCCGACTCCGCCCGACATACCGCTGGCCAACGTCAAGGCCCACCTGTCGCAGCTCTCGACGATCGCCGCCAACAACGGCGGGAACCGCGCCCACGGCCGGGCCGGCTACAAGGCCTCGATCGACTACGTGAAGGCCAAGCTCGACGCGGCCGGCTTCACCACCACCCTGCAGACCTTCACCTCCAGCGGCGCCACCGGCTACAACCTGATCGCCGACTGGCCGGGCGGCGACCCGAACTCGGTCCTGATGGCCGGCGCACACCTGGACTCGGTGACCTCGGGCGCGGGCATCAACGACAACGGCTCCGGCAGCGCCGCCGTCCTGGAGACGGCCCTCGCCGTGTCCCGGGCCGGCCTGCAGCCCACCAAGCACCTGCGCTTCGGCTGGTGGGGGGCGGAGGAGCTGGGCCTGGTCGGCTCGAAGTACTACGTCAACAACCTGCCGACCGCCGAGCGGGCCAAGTTCGCCGGGTACCTGAACTTCGACATGATCGGTTCGCCGAACCCGGGCTACTTCGTCTACGACGACGACCCGACGATCGAGCAGACCTTCAAGAACTACTACGCGGGCCTCGGCGTCCCGACCGAGATCGAGACCGAGGGCGACGGCCGCTCCGACCACGCCTCCTTCAAGAACGTGGGCATCCCCGTCGGCGGCCTGTTCACCGGCGCCAGCAACACCAAGTCCGCCGCCCAGGCGCAGAAGTGGGGCGGCACCTCCGGTCAGGCCTTCGACCGCTGCTACCACTCCTCCTGCGACAGCACGACGAACATCAACGACACCGCCCTGGACCGCAACTCCGACGCCGTCGCCTACGCGATCTGGACGCTCGGGGCGGCCACCCCGGTCCCGCCCGGCCCGTCCTTCGAGAACACGGCGGACGTGAGCATCCCGGACTCCCCCGCGGCCGCGGTGACCTCGTCGATCACGGCCTCCGGTGTGACGGGCAACGCGCCCGCGACCACCAAGGTCGACGTGAACATCGTCCACACCTACCGCGGTGACCTGGTGGTCGACCTGCTCGCCCCCGACGGCACCGTCTACAACCTGCACAACCGCAGCGGCGGCAGCGCCGACAACCTCGTCCAGACGTACACCGTCAACGCCTCCAGCGAGGTGGCCAACGGGGTCTGGAAGCTCCGGGTCAAGGACGGGGCGGCGCAGGACGTCGGCTACATCAACAGCTGGAAGATCACCTTCTAGCGGTACCCCGCCGACTGCCCGGACCTCCAGGAGCTCCGGCACGATCCCACCGGACCGTGCCGGAGCTCAGGCGTCCTCGGCGCGGGCCCGTGACGACGCCCGGAGCGGCTCCTGGATCCGGGCGCGCAGCTCCTCGGCCACGGCCGCGATGTCCGCGCGGCCCAGCTTCGCCGCCTCCACCAGATCCCCCAGCTCCTCCGGCGAGGGGAGCTGCCTGGCCCCGGCCACGCGCAGGTACGAGCGGGTCGCGGCGGCCGCGTAGAACTCGTTCATCGGGGATTCCAGGGCGGGGCACACCGCGAGGGTGTGCAAAAACGCGGCGGCCCGCCACGCGGTGTCCGGGGCGGGCTGTTCGGGCACCAGAACGAGGTCGTTCTGGTGCCGGGCGACGGCGGCGGCCACCCCGGAGGGATCCCACACGGCGGGATCGGACGGGAGATGGTGGGCCAGAGCGGTCCAGGCCCACTCCATGGTGATCTTCAATTGCCGAACCGCTCCTGGAAGTAACTCCAGTGGTCGGCGAACTCCTCTATGCCGGAGAGGAAGTTCTTCCGGTCCTCGTCGAGTTCTCGTTCGGTGACCTCGGTGATCAGCGCGGTGACCGTCGTCCCCAGCGCCGCCGCACGTGCCTTCAGGCGTTCGTGGAACTCTTCGTCCAGGCGGATGGTGACGTGTCTCGACATGTCCAACACCGTACAGCGGGTGTGCTGTACGGGGTGCGGGAATGCCGCAAGGGTGGGCAGGGACACAGTCCCGGCCCACCCTTGCGGCGCCTGCGCGTCGTGCGCCCCCCGTACGACCGCCCGGGCGGCTACTTGTTGGCGTCGGCCGCCTTCACCAGCGCGTCCTTGGTGACCGCACCGACGTAGACCTTGCCGTCGTCCGTGATCAGGGCGTTGACCAGGCGGGTCGACAGGACACGGCCTTCGCCGAACTTCCCGTTGACCTTGTCCCCGAGGGAGTCGAGGAACTGCTTGGCCTCCTTCGGGGCGTTCTTGTCGTTCTCCAGGTCCTTCAGGCTGCGGCCCTCGCCCGAGTCGATGCGCGCGATGGTCGACCAGCCCTCGCCGAGCACCTTCACGTCGCCCTTGCCGCCCGCGCCGCCGGCCAGGTCACCGAGGCCCGGGAAGGACTCCAGCGCCTTCCAGTGCTCGTCCGCGCCGCCCTTGCCCTTGTCCGCCCCGTCCACGCCCTCGGTCACCTTGGCGCCCTTGGGCACGGTGAAGGCGAAGGTGTCCGCGGCCGGCTTGGCGAAGTCCACCTTGGTGAAGCCGGCGTCCACGATCGGCTTGCCGCCCTGCGCGGAGAGCAGCTGCACGCGCAGCGGCACGCCGTTCTTGGCGTCCACCGCGATCTGGACCGAGCCGACGGTGGAGCCGCTCTGCTTGGGCTTGAGCACCAGCTGGTAGGCGTCGCGCCCGGCCACCTGCGCGGTCCCGCCCACACTGACGTCCGTGGTGGGGCCGGCGGCCGCCAGGATCTCCTCGGCCAGCTTCTGCGGCGAGGCGGCGAGGCGGTCGCCGGTCTTGTGGTCCTTGCCGCCGTCCTTGCCCTTGCCCGCCTCGGCGTTCTTCTCGTGGAAGACCTCGTTCGACTTGGAGTCGTAGCCCCACACGTCGTCGCCGTTGTGGATGAGGCTGTACTCGTCCTTGCCGTCGAGGAAGGTCAGCCGCTGACGGTCCGGGCCGTCGGCCGCGACGCGCAGGGTGTGGCTGCCGTTCGCCAGCTGCGCGACCTTGTCCTCCGGGTTGGCGGAGCCGCCCGCCACGCCACCGCCGCCGAGCAGCCCGCTGGCGATCTTCGGCAGACCGAGGTCGGTGGTGATCCGGGCGGTACCGGACAGCTGCTGAACGTCCGATGCGGCGACCTTCTCGATGAGCTGCTGCGCCGTCACCTTCGGCAGGTCGGGCCCGCCGGCGTTGGCGAAGGCCGGGACCATCGCAACGGTCGCCGCGGCCACACCCGCCACCGCTACCGGTACGGCGTACCGGGCGGCCTTGCGAGAAGTCTTGGTGTTCGGTGCCATGTCAGTGCCCTGCCCTCTGTGTCGACTGCGGTGACCACCGTGTCGCCGCGCTCACCCGATCTGGTGGGGTTTGATGACTCCATCTGACCAAATCGGCGGCCCCGGGGCGTCAGTCCCCGGACGCAACTCGGTGTACGCCCGTGGGATGACATGAAAAGGGCCCCCCTCCCCCGACCCGTAGGGGTCGCCGGGGCGGAAGGGCCCGTTCCGATACAGCGGCCGCTATCCGGCGCGGTGGACCACGGCGTCGCAGAGCTCTTCGAGCGCCGACTTGGCGAAGCACTCCGGCAACGGGGCGAGCATGGCGCGCGCGTCCTCGGCGTACTGGATGGTGTCGCGGCGGGCCCGCTCCAGGGCGGGGTGCGCCCGCAGCCGGGTGAGCACCTCGGCGTGTCGGGCGTCGTCCGTCAGGTCCCCGTCCAGGAGCTCCACGAGCTCCAGGTCGGCCGGGTCGCCGCCCTGGGCCGCCATCTCGCGCAGCCGCAGTACGGGCAGCGTCGGGATGCCCTCGCGCAGGTCGGTGCCCGGGGTCTTGCCGGACTCGTGGGCGTCGGAGGAGATGTCGAGGACGTCGTCGGCGAGCTGGAAGGCGGTGCCGAGCCGCTCGCCGTACTGGGTGAGGATGTCGACGACCGACTCGTCGGCGCCGGACATCAGCGCGCCGAAGCGGCCGGAGACCGCGATCAGCGAGCCGGTCTTGCCGGCGATGACGTCGAGGTAGTGGGCGACGGGGTCGCGGCCGTCGCGCGGGCCGGCCGTCTCCAGGATCTGGCCCGTCACCAGCCTTTCGAAGGCTTCGGCCTGGATGCGTACGGCCTCCGGCCCGAGGTCGGCCAGGATGTGCGAGGCACGGGCGAACAGGAAGTCACCCGTGAGGACGGCCACCGAGTTGCCCCAGCGGGCGTTGGCGCTCTCCACCCCGCGGCGCACGTCCGCCTCGTCCATGACGTCGTCGTGGTAGAGCGTCGCGAGGTGCGTGAGCTCGACCACGACGGCGGACGGCACGATGCCGGGCGCGTACGGGTCACCGAACCGGGAGGCGAGCATCACCAGCAGCGGCCGGAACCGCTTGCCTCCGGCCCGGACCAGGTGCTGTGCGGCCTCGGTGATGAAGGGGACTTCGCTCTTGGTGGCTTCCAGCAGACCCGCCTCGACGGCGGCCAGTCCGGCCTGGACATCGGTCTCAAGAGCCTGGTCCCGCACGCTCAGTCCGAACGGCCCGACGACGGTCACGAGGGGTACTCCTGTCTGCTGACGATCACGCTGACGATCACATGGATTGTCGATGTGTCGCTGCCATCACTCAAGCCAGCGTATCGGGTCTGTTTTCGATCACCGAGAGCGCCTTCCCGGCCACCACCCGCGCACTGCCCGATGTACACCGGTATGTTCTGAAGGAGACGAAGCGACCGGAGAATGCGTTTTGCCCAGAACTGCGACCGATATGGACGAGCCCGCGGATCCGGAGGCCGACCGGCCGCCACCCGGTGACGACCGTGCCTTCCTGGGCCACCCCCGGGGACTGGCCACGCTCTCCGGACTGGAGGTCTGGGAGCGCTTCTCGTTCCTGGGCATGCAGGCCATTCTCGTCCTCTATTTCGCGGACACGGTGGCGAACGGCGGCCTGGGCATGGACCCGGGCACCGCCGCCTCCGTCTCGGCGGCCTACGGGACCATGGTCTACCTCGTCTCCGTCGCCGGCGGGTGGCTCGCCGACCGCATCCTCGGTTCGTACCGGGCCGTGCTCTGGGGCGGCATCCTGATCGCCTGCGGCCACTACGCCATGGCCGTGCCGACGGCCGCCATGACCTGGGCCGGTCTCGGCCTGATCAGCGCGGGCACCGGGCTGCTCAAGCCGAACGTGGCCAGCATGGTCGGCAAGCTCTACCGGACGGACGACGACCGGCGCGACGCGGGCTTCGCCCTCTACTACATGGCCATCAACATCGGCGCGTTCGCCGGACCGCTGATCACCGGCTGGCTCGGCGAGCACGAGGGCTGGCACTGGGGCTTCTCCGCCGCCGCCATCGGCATGACCGCGGGCCTGGTCCAGTACGTCCTGGGGCGCCGCCATCTGGCCGGACGAAAGCACTCCGCCGAGTACGCCCTCGCCCCGGACGCGATGCGCCGCGCCGTGTGGCGGATCACCGGCGGCTGCCTCGCCCTCGCCGCGCTGGCCACCCTTCTGGCGGGCACCGGCCTGTTGACCATGGACCGCTTCGTCGACCTGCTCACCCTGGTCTCGGTGATCGCCCCGGTCGTCTACTTCGCGGTGATGTTCCGCAGCCCGAGGGTGACGCGCGAGGAGCGCGGGCGGCTTCGCCCGTACGTGGTCCTCTTCCTGGCCTCGGTCGCCTTCAACTTCATCCTCTTCCAGGCCTACTCGACGATGATGCTGCTGGCCTCCACCAACGCCGAGAGCACGATCCTGGGCTTCGACTTCCCGTCGAGCTGGTACGCCTCCGCGCTCGGCGCGTTCGAGGTGGCGCTGGCCCCGGTCGTCGCGGCGGTGTGGGCCCGGATGGGCCACCGCCAGCCGCACGCCTCCAACAAGATCGCCATCGGCGTGATCCTGGGCGGCCTGTCCTTCCTGCTGATGGTGATCCCGACCTCGGGGCACAGCGGGGACACGTACAGGATGGCCGCCTGGTGGATCGTCGGCTCGTACCTGCTGCTCGGCCTCGGCGACGTCCTGCTGGAGACCTCGGGCATGTCGGCCACCAGCAAGCTCGCGCCGAAGGCCTTCGGCAGCCAGACGATGGCGCTCTGGTTCCTCTCGCTGGCTCTGGCCAACGGCATCCAGGCGCAGGTGGTCAAGGCCTACGGCCAGGTGTCGAACCCCGTGTACTTCGGCCTCAACGGCGCCGTGGCGGTGGCGGTGGGCCTGATCGTGATGGCGATGGCGCCGTGGCTGCGGCGCACGATGCACCCCGTCCACTGAGGCCGGGTCCGAGGCGAACGTCAGGCGAACGTCCGAGGCGATTGGCGGCTGAGACCAGATGATCATCCGTACCGACTTCCCGTACGGGACCACCCACGAGGATGTCCGGATCCCGCTTCCCGACGGCGTCGAGCTGTACGCCCGGATCTGGCGCCCCGTGACGGACGAGCCGGTTCCGGCCCTGCTGGAGTACCTCCCGTACCGGCTCACCGACTGGACCGCGCCGCGCGACTGGCAGCGCCACCCCTGGTACGCGGGGCACGGCTACGCCTCCGTACGGGTGGACGTGCGCGGCCACGGCTGCAGCGGCGGCCGGCCCGGGGACGAGTACGACGCCCGCGAGCTGGCCGACGGGGTCGCGGTGGTCCAGTGGCTGGCGGCCCAGGAGTGGTGCACGGGGGCGGTGGGGATGTTCGGGATCTCCTGGGGCGGCTTCAACTCCCTGCAGATCGCGGCGCTGGCCCCCGAACCCCTGAAGGCCGTCGTCACCGTCTGCTCCACGGACGACCGCTTCGACAACGACGTGCACTACATGGGCGGCTCGGTGCTCGCCGTGGACATGCACGCGTGGGCGGCGACCATGCTGGCCTTCGCCTCCCGGCCGCCGGACCCGCAGTTCGTCGGGGACGGCTGGCGCCGCCAGTGGCTGGAGCGGCTGGAGGCGGTGGAGCCGCTCATCCACACCTGGCTCTCGCACCAGACCCGCGACGACTACTGGCGCCACGGGAGCGTCTGCGAGGACTACTCGGCCATCGGCGCGGCTGTGCTCGCGGTCGGCGGCTGGCACGACCCCTACCGCGACACGGTGCTGCGGCTGGTCGAACACCTGCCGTCGGCCCGGGTACGGGGCCTGATCGGGCCCTGGTCCCACCAGTACCCGGACCGCGGGCTGCCGCCCGGGCCGGCCATCGGCTTCCTGCAGGAGACCCTGCGCTGGTGGGACCACTGGCTGAAGGGAGCGGACAACGGGGTGATGGAGGAGCCGCTGCTGCGCACCTGGATCAGTGACTCGCACCCGCCCGCGACGGTCTACGACGAGCTCCCGGGGCGCTGGGTCGGCGAGAGGGCCTGGCCCTCGGCGTCCGTCATCCCCGTCCCGTACGTGTTCCAGGGCGCGCCGGTGGACGTCGCCTCCCCGCAGCACACGGGGCTGGACGCGGGCCGCTTCTTCCCCTTCGGCAACGACGCCGACCTGCCGCCGGACCAGCGGGAGGAGGACGCGAAATCGGCCTGCTTCGAGTTCCCGGTGGGGCCCAAGGAGCCGGTGGAGATCCTGGGACGGCCGTCGGTGACCCTGCGGCTGCGGCTCGACGTGCCGTACGGGCAGGTCGTGGCCCGGCTGTGCGACGTCGCCCCGGACGGCTCCTCGACGCTGGTCACGCGGGGCGCGCTGAACCTCTCCGCCCGCCGCGGCCGGGACCGGGCGCTGCCCTGGCCGGTCGGCTCGTACGAGGACGTCACCTTCGAGCTGAACGGCATCGGGCACGCCTTCGCGCCGGGGCACCGGATCCGCCTCGCCGTGTCGTCCGCGTACTGGCCGTGGATCTGGCCGCGGGCCGGGTCGGAGGCCGGCTGGACGCTGGACCCGGCCGGCAGTGCGCTGACGCTCCCGGTGCGGGCGGGGTCGGCGGCGGACGGGGGGATCGTCTTCGATCCCCCCGAGCAGTCGGCCCCGCTGGGGGTCGTCTTCCCGGCGACGCTGGACGAACCGCGCCCGGAGCGGCTGGTCGTACGGGACGTCGCGCGCGGCACGTGGCGGCTGGAGGTGGACCCGCGCTACGGGGGCACCCGGGTGTACCCGGACGGCCTGGAGTTCAGCGAGGACGCGGAGGAGGTGTACGAGATCCAGGACGCGGACGCGCTCTCGGCGCGGGCGGTGTCGCGGTGGCGGATCCGGCTCCACCGGCCGGAACGCGGCTGGGACGCGCGCGTGGAGACGCGGTCGGAGATCCGGTGCGACGAGGGCGGTTTCCTGACGTCGAACGAGGTGGTGTGCCGGGACGGGGACGAGGTGGTCTTCCACCGCACGTGGGAGCGGCGGCTGCCGCGGGCGGCGGGCTGAGCGGAACCGCCCTGGCGGGCGGCCCCGGGGCTCCGCCCCGGATCCCGCGGGCGGAGCCCCCCCCCCTGACCGCCGGTCAGCCGAAGAGTCGTTCCAGTACCACCGCGATGCCGTCGTCCTCGTTCGAAAGGGTGATCTCGTCGGCGACGGCCACCAGCTCGCGGTGGGAGTTGGCCATGGCCACCCCGTGCGCCGACCACGCGAACATCGGGATGTCGTTCGGCATGTCGCCGAAGGCGATCGTCTCGGCGGCGGACACGCCCAGCACGTCCGCCGCCCTCGCCAGCCCGCTGGCCTTGTCGATGCCCGGCGGCTGGAGTTCCACCGTGTGCTCGCCCGCCATCGTGACGTTCACCAGGTGCCCGACCACCGACCGCGCGACCCGCGTCAGCTCGTCGTCGTCCAGTTCCGGGTGCTGCAGCAGCACCTTGTTGATCGGCGCCGACCACAGGTCCGACCGGCGCGGGACGCGGACCGTGGGCAGGTGCGGGTGCCACATCCGGTAGCCGGGCCCTATCAGCATCTCCGCGTCCAGCCCCTCCTGGTTGACCGCCGCGTAGACCTCGCCGATCTCCGCCTCGATCTTGCCCAGGGCCACGTCGGCGAGCTCCCGGTCCATGGACACGGAGTGCAGCAGGAGCCCGCGCGCCGCGTCGTACACCTGCGCGCCCTGCCCGCACACCGCGAGACCCGTGTAGCCGAGCCCGTCCAGGACGTGCCGGACCTGCGGGACCGGGCGGCCGGTGACGACGATGTGCTGGGCGCCGGCCGCGCGCGCCGTGGCGAGTGCCGCGTACGAGCGCATGGAGATGGTGTCCCCGGCTTGCAGCAGAGTCCCGTCCAGGTCGGTGGCGATCAAGGCATAGGGAAGGGCCGGAGGCGGGGCGGAAGTCACGGCGCCAAGGATACGGACCCCTTTGGACAAGTCCTACAAATAGAACCCGGATCTGGCCTCACGCACGCCCCATCCGTCACTTGACGCGCTCCCGCGTCGAGCGGGACAGGGACGGGGCAGGGAAGTGCACAACCCCGACCGTAGGGCCCTCGATCAACAGCACGTACCAAAAGATCAGATATGACCGGAACTGTGGATACCTGACCACGGACGTCGTTCCGCGGTGTGTTTCATATCCGCCAGGGCAGTCGCGCTTTCCCGCGCGATCCTGAGTAGCGTGTCCCGCACCGTGTCTACCGGGACACCCCCGGACCGCGTCGAAAGCGAGGCAGTACCCCATGCCCCAGCAGAGCCCCCTCGATGTCCCCGAGGGCGACCCGTTCGGGCCGCACAACCTCCCCTACGGCGTCTTCTCGACCGCCGCGGAAGGCCGCCGCCGGATCGGCGTGCGCATCGGCGGGTACGTCCTCGACGCGGGGGCGGCTGCGGTCGCGCTCGGTTCCCCGTACGCCGGGCTGCTCGGGCAGCCCTCCCTCAACCCGCTGCTGGCCGCCGGCCGCACCGCCTGGCGCGATGTCCGCCGCGCGCTGACCGCCTGGGTCACCGACCCCGGCCACCGCCCCACGGTCGAGCCGCACCTGCTGCCGCTCGACGAGGTCACCCTGCACCTGCCGTACGAGGTCGCCGACTACGTCGACTTCTACGCGAGCGAGCACCACGCCACCAACGTCGGCAAGATGTTCCGCCCCGACGGCGACGCGCTGACGCCCAACTGGAAGCACCTCCCCATCGGCTACCACGGCCGCTCGGGCACCATCGTCGTCTCCGGCACCGACGTCGTCCGCCCCTCCGGGCAGCGCAAGGCGCCCACCGACCCGGCGCCCGTCTTCGGCCCGTCCGTCAAGCTCGACATCGAGGCCGAGGTCGGCTTCGTCGTCGGCGCCCCCTCCGAGCTGGGCACCCCGGTGCCGCTGGGCGCGTTCGAGGACCACGTCTTCGGGCTGTTCCTGCTCAACGACTGGTCGGCCCGGGACATCCAGGCCTGGGAGTACGTGCCGCTCGGCCCGTTCCTCGGCAAGTCCTTCGCCACCTCCGTCTCCGCCTGGGTCACCCCGCTGGAGGCCCTGGACGCTGCCCGCGTCACCCCGCCCGCCCGGGACTTCCCGCTCCTGCCCTACCTGGACGACGCCGCGCTCGACCGCCCCGGCGGCTTCGACCTGCACATCACCGTCTCCATCAACGGGCAGGAGGTGGCGCAGCCGCCCTTCGCCTCCATGTACTGGACGGCCGCCCAGCAGCTCGCCCACATGACCGTCAACGGCGCCTCCCTGCGCACCGGCGACGTCTACGGCTCCGGAACCGTCAGCGGTCCCGAGGTCGGCCAGCGCGGCTCGCTGCTGGAGCTCACCTGGAACGGCCGCGACGCCATCGAACTCACCGACGGCAAGCGCACCTTCCTGGAGGACGGGGACACCGTCACCCTCACCGCCTGGGCCCCCGGCCCGGACGGCACGCGCGTCGGCCTCGGCGAGGTCATCGGCCGCATCGTGGGATCGCGCTAGTCCGGCGCCGGCGGCAAACACAGTCGGCGGGGTGGCGGACCTTTCCGCCACCCCGCCGAGCCTTCTGGCCCTCACGCGATGTCAGGCGGTGGTGTCGGCACCCCGTTTGGGGGTCCGCGGCGTGCAGGGCTCGCGGGGCGCCGGGATGGTGGACGAAAGCCCGTCGACGGCAGGAGTCCCCATGTCCCCCCGTGTCCGTGTCCGCAAGGCCGCACTCGTTTTCACCGCCGCCGTGTCGCTGGGCCTGACCGCCGTGGCGCCGGCACAAGGGGTGGAGGGACCTGCGCCCGACCCACGGAACAAGCAGGCCATGCGGGACATGGCGACGGCGATCGCGGCGACGGCCAAGTACGCGGACGAGCGGGAGGCCATCAAGGACGGGTACGTCCCGCACGGTGAGGAGTGCATGACCAACCCGTTCGGGGTGGGCGCCATGAACTACCACTACGTCAAGCAGGCCAACTGGGGTTCGAAGGACCCCGCGAGGCCCACCGCGCTCCTCTACAGCAAGGACAAGGACCGCAACGGCCGCCGCAGGCTGGAGACCGTGGAGTGGATGTCCACCGACCGGGACCAGGACCTGAAGACGTCCGACGACCGGCCGAGCATGTTCGGCCTGCCCTTCGACGGCCCCATGCCGGGCCACTGGGCGGGCATGCCCAAGCACTACGACCTGCACATGTGGGCGTACAAGAAGAACCCGGCCGGCCGCTTCCACAACTGGAACCCGGCCCTGACCTGCCCGAAGAAGGCCCCCACCCCGGGCAAGCCCGCCGCCGACCACGGGCACGGCCACTAGTCCGCCCCACCCTGTGCAGTCAAGTGCCTCGCGCATATGACTCACCCATAAGGACGATCACCGCGATCAAACCGAAGGGGCTACCGGAGTAGACCCGCACACGGCCAAGGGCCCGGGTCCCCCGAAGGGGGCCGGGCCCTTGGCCGTCGCACGAACCGGTCAGCGGACGAAGGTGCTCGCCTGCCCCGCCAGGTCCAGGAAGTACTGCGGCGCCAGGCCCAGCACCAGGGTGACCGCGACGCCCACCGCGATGGTGGTCATCGTCAGCGGCGAGGGGACGGCCACCGTCGGGCCGTCGGCCTTCGGCTCGCTGAAGAACATCAGGACGATCACCCGGATGTAGAAGAACGCGGCGATCGCGGACGAGATGACACCGATCACGACCAGCACCCCGGCGCCGCTCTCCGCCGCCGCCTTGAACACGGCGAACTTGCCGGTGAAGCCCGAGGTCAGCGGGATGCCCGCGAAAGCGAGCAGGAACACCGCGAAGACGGCCGCCGTCAGCGGTGAACGCCGGCCGAGACCCGCCCACTTGGACAGGTGCGTCGCCTCGCCGCCCGCGTCCCGCACCAGCGTGACCACCGCGAAGGCACCGATCGTCACGAAGGAGTAGGCGCCCAGGTAGAAGAGGACCGACTGGACCCCTTCCGCCGAGGTCGCGATCACACCGGCCAGGATGAAGCCCGCGTGCGCGATGGAGGAGTACGCCAGCAGTCGCTTGACGTCCGTCTGGGTCACGGCGATCACCGCGCCCGCCAGCATCGTGACGATGGCCACCGCCCACATCACCGGACGCCAGTCCCAGCGCAGTCCCGGCAGGACCACGTAGAGGAGCCGCAGGAGGGCGCCGAAGGCGGCCACCTTCGTCGCCGCCGCCATGAATCCGGTGATCGGGGTCGGGGCGCCCTGGTAGACGTCCGGGGTCCACATGTGGAAGGGGACCGCGCCGACCTTGAAGAGCAGGCCCATCAGGATCAGCGCTCCGCCGATCAGCAGCAGTGCGTCGTTGCCCATGGTGGAGGCCAGCGCCGGGTCGATCTTCCCGACCGTGCCGTCGACCACGTCGGCGATCGTCGCGTACGAGACCGAGCCCGCGTACCCGTAGAGCAGCGCGATGCCGAAGAGGAGGAAGGCGGAGGAGAAGGCGCCCAGCAGGAAGTACTTCACCGCGGCCTCCTGCGACATCAGCCGCTGGCGGCGGGCGAGGGCGCAGAGCAGGTACAGCGGGAGGGAGAACACCTCGAGGGCGATGAACAGCGTCAGCAGGTCGTTGGCCGCCGGGAAGATCAGCATGCCGGCGATCGCGAACAGGGCCAGCGGGAAGACCTCGGTGGTGGTGAAGCCCGCCTTGACGGCGGCCTTCTCGCTGTCGCTGCCCGGTACGGACGCCGCCTGGGCGGCGAAGGAGTCCACCCGGTTGCCGTGCGCCGCGGGGTCCAGGCGCCGCTCGGCGAAGGTGAAGACCGCCACGACCGAGGCCAGCAGGATGGTGCCCTGCAGGAAAAGCGCCGGCCCGTCCACCGCGATGGCGCCCATCGCGGCGATGTGGGCCTTGGTGGACCCGTACCCGCCGGCCGCGAGGCCGACGACCGCGGCGAAGGCCGAGGCCAGCGCGGCGACGGTGAGGAAGATCTGCACGTAGTAACGGGACTTGCGGGGCACGAAGGCCTCGACCAGGATCCCGAGGACCGCCGCGCCCACCACGATCAGCGTGGGCGCGAGCTGTGCGTACTCGATGGTCGGTGCCGGGATCCGGTCGGCCGGTACCTCGGCCGCCAGTGTCCACAGGCTGTGGGCGGAAGTCAGTGTGCTCACTTCGCCGCCTCCCCGTTCTTGGCTTCGACGTCGACCTCGGGCTTCGGGTCGGTCTGCTTCACGTCCGACATGGTGTGCTCCACCGCCGGATTGACGATGTCGGTGAGCACCTTCGGGTATACGCCCAGCCCGATCAGCAGCGCGATCAGCGGGGCGACCACCAGCACCTCCCGCAGGCGCAGGTCCGGCATGGTGCGGACCTCCTCCTTCACGGGGCCGGTCATCGTGCGCTGGTAGAGCACCAGCGTGTAGAGCGCGGCCAGCACGATGCCGACGGTGGCGATGATGCCGACGACCGGGTACCGGGCGAACGTGCCGACCAGGACCAGGAATTCACTGACGAAGGGCGCGAGGCCCGGCAGCGAGAGGGTGGCGAGGCCGCCGATCAGGAAGGTGCCGGCGAGGACCGGGGCCACCTTCTGGACGCCTCCGTAGTCGGCGATGAGCCGCGAGCCGCGCCGCGAGATCAGGAAGCCGGCCACCAGCATCAGCGCCGCCGTCGACAGGCCGTGGTTGACCATGTAGAGGGTGGCGCCGGACTGGCCCTGGGAGGTCATCGCGAAGATGCCAAGGATGATGAAGCCGAAGTGCGAGATCGAGGCGTAGGCGACCAGCCGCTTGATGTCCCGCTGGCCGACCGCGACCAGCGCGCCGTAGATGATGCTGATCAGGGCCAGGACCAGGATCACGGGCGTGGCCCACTTGCTGGCGTCGGGGAAGAGCCCGAGGCAGAAGCGGAGCATCGCGAAGGTGCCGACCTTGTCGACGACCGCGGTGATCAGTACGGCGACCGGGGCGGTGGACTCGCCCATCGCGTTCGGCAGCCAGGTGTGCAGCGGCCACAGCGGGGCCTTCACCGCGAAGGCGAAGAAGAAGCCGAGGAACAGCAGCCGCTCGGTGTTGGTCGACATGTCGAGCGTGCCCGCGGCCCGAGCGGCGGTGATCTCCTGGAGCGAGAAGTTCCCGGCGACCACGTAGAGACCGATGACGGCCGCCAGCATGATCAGGCCGCCGACCAGGTTGTAGAGGAGGAACTTGACCGCCGCGTAGGAGCGCTGCGTGGCCGCGTTCTCGTCGGAGCCGCCGTGGGCCCGGTCCCCGAAGCCGCCGATGAGGAAGTACATCGGGATGAGCATGGCTTCGAAGAAGATGTAGAAGAGGAAGACGTCGGTGGCCTCGAAGGAGATGATCACCATCGCCTCGACCATCAGGATCAGGGCGAAGAAGCCCTGCGTCGGCCGCCACCGGGAGCTCTTGGTCTCCAGCGGGTCCGCGTCGTGCCAGCCGGCCGCGATGACGAAGGGGATCAGCAGCGCGGTGAGCCCGATGAGCACCACCCCGATCCCGTCGACGCCCAGCTCGTAGCGGACGCCGAAGTCGGCGATCCAGGAGCGGGATTCGGTGAGCTGGTAGCGGTCGCCGCTAGGGTCGAAGCGGACCGCGACGAGCACGGCCAGGGCCAGTGTCGCCAGCGAGAACAGCAGCGCGAGCCACTTGGCGGCGGTCCTGCGGGCGGCCGGGACGGCCGCCGTCAGGATCGCACCGACCGCGGGGACCGCGGCCGTCACCGTCAGAAGCGGGAAATTCATCTCACACCGCCCTCATCAGCAGGGTCGCGGCGATCAGGACCACCGTGCCCCCGAACATCGAGACCGCGTAGCTGCGGGCGTAGCCGTTCTGCAGCTTGCGCAGGCGGCCCGAGAGTCCGCCGACCGAGGCGGCCGTCCCGTTGACCACCCCGTCGACCACGCTGTGGTCGAGGTACACGAGCGAGCGGGTCAGGTGCTCCCCGCCGCGCACCAGCACGACGTGGTTGAAGTCGTCCTGGTAGAGGTCCTTGCGGGCCGCCCGGGTGAGGATCGAGCCGCGCGGGGCGACGACCGGGACGGGCTTCCTGCCGTACATCGCCCAGGCGATGGCGACGC
Source organism: Streptomyces sp. NBC_00029 (assembly GCF_045160505.1). Lineage (NCBI taxonomy): Bacteria > Bacillati > Actinomycetota > Actinomycetes > Kitasatosporales > Streptomycetaceae > Streptomyces > Streptomyces sp. NBC_00029. The sequence goes on along the minus strand of NZ_CP108292.1, from coordinate 5,313,785 downwards.
CGATGAGGAGGACGACCATGGTGGCCGCGGTGATCGTCATGGCGCTGACCGGCGGGTGGCCGTGTTCGTAACCGGTGACGGGCTCCAGCCACTTCAGGAAGCGGTCGCCGATCTCGAAGAAGCCGCCGGCGAAGACCGAGCCGAAGGCCAGGATGACCATCGGGATGGTCATGGACTTCGGGGACTCGTGCGGGTGCGGCGGGTGGCCCTCCGCGTCCGGCTGCCAGCGCTTCTCGCCGAAGAAGGTGAGGAGCATGACGCGGGTCATGTAGAAGGCGGTGATGCCGGCGCCCAGCAGGGTCACCCCGCCGAGGATCCAGCCCTCGGTGCCGCCCTTCGCGAAGGCCGCCTCGATGATCATGTCCTTGGAGAAGAAGCCCGACAGGCCCGGGAAGCCGATGATGGCCAGGTACCCGAGGCCGAAGGTGACGAAGGTGACCGGCATGTACTTCCGCAGGGCGCCGTACTTGCGCATGTCGACCTCGTCGTTCATCCCGTGCATCACGGAACCCGCGCCGAGGAAGAGGCCTGCCTTGAAGAAACCGTGCGTCACCAGGTGCATGATCGCGAAGACGTAGCCGATGGGGCCGAGGCCCGCGGCGAGGATCATGTAGCCGATCTGCGACATCGTCGAGCCCGCCAGGGCCTTCTTGATGTCGTCCTTCGCGCAACCGACGATCGCACCGAAGAGGAGCGTGACCGCGCCCACGACAGTGACCACCAGTTGTGCGTCCGGCGCCCCGTTGAAGATGGCGGCCGAGCGGACGATCAGATACACACCGGCGGTCACCATGGTGGCCGCGTGGATCAGGGCCGAGACCGGGGTCGGGCCCTCCATCGCGTCCCCGAGCCAGGACTGCAGCGGGACCTGCGCCGACTTGCCGCAGGCGGCCAGCAGCAGCATCAGGCCGATCGCCGTCAGCGTGCCCTCCGAGGTCTCGCCGACGGAGGCCAGCACCGGCTCGAAGGCGAAGGTCCCGAAGGTCGTGAACATCAGCATGATCGCGATCGACAGGCCGATGTCGCCGACGCGGTTGACCAGGAAGGCCTTCTTCGCGGCCGTGGCCGCGCTGGGCTTGTGCTGCCAGAAGCCGATCAGGAGGTACGAGGCGAGGCCGACGCCCTCCCAGCCGAAGTAGAGCAGCAGGTAGTTGTCGGCGATGACCAGCAGCAGCATCGCCGCGACGAACAGGTTCAGGTAGCCGAAGAAGCGGCGGCGGCGCTCGTCGTGCTCCATGTACCCGATCGAGTACACGTGGATGAGCGTGCCCACCCCGGAGATCAGCAGGACGAAGGTCATCGACAGCTGGTCCAGCTGGAAGGCCATGTCCGCCTGGAAGCCCTCGACGGGGATCCAGGTGTACAGGTTCTGGGTCAGGGTCCGGTCGTCGGCCGTGCGCCCCAGCATGTCGGCGAACAGTGCGACGCCGATCCCGAAGGAGACGGCCGCGAGCAGGGTGCCGATCCAGTGACCGGCTTTGTCGAGGCGCCGGCCGCCGCACAGCAGCACCACCGCTCCGAGCAGGGGCGCTGCCACCAGCAGCGCAATCAGGTTCTCCACAGCGACCCCTTACAGCTTCATCAGGCTGGCGTCGTCGACCGAGGCCGAGTGGCGGGTACGGAACAGCGACACGATGATCGCCAGGCCCACCACGACCTCCGCGGCGGCGACGACCATCGTGAAGAACGCGATGATCTGGCCGTCGAGGTTGCCGTGCATCCGGGAGAACGCGACGAAGGCGAGGTTGCAGGCGTTGAGCATCAGCTCGACGCACATGAACAGCACGATCGCGTTCTTGCGGATCAGGACCCCGGTGGCCCCGATGGTGAACAGCAGGGCCGCCAGGTACAGGTAGTTGACCGGATTCACTTCGAGGCCTCCTCACGGCCGAGGCGCTCCGAGGAGGCCTGCTCCAGCGCCTTGAGGTCGTCGAGCGCCTCGCTGGAGACGTCCCGGATCTGGCCCCGGGCGCGCAGCGTCCTGTTGACGGTCAGCTCGGACGGGGTGCCGTCCGGCAGCAGACCGGCGACGTCCACCGCGTTGTGCCGGGCGTAGACGCCGGGCGCGGGGAGCGGCGGGAGCTGGACGCCCTCGCGGACCCGCTTCTCGGCGAGCTCGCGCTGGGTGGCGGCCCGTTCGGTGCGCTCGCGGTGGGTGAGCACCATCGCGCCGACGGCCGCGGTGATCAGCAGCGCGCCGGTGATCTCGAAGGCGAAGACATACTTGGTGAAGATCAGCTGCGCCAGGCCCTCGACGTGCCCGCCGGAATTGACCCGGCCGAGCCCGTTGAAGTGGGTGAGCCCGGCGTTGGCGATGCCGGCGATCAGCAGGGTGCCGAAGCCGAGCCCGCACAGGAGGGCCATCCAGCGCTGTCCCTTGATGGTCTCCTTCAGGGAGTCGGCGGCGGTGACGCCGACGAGCATGACCACGAAGAGGAAGAGCATCATGATCGCGCCGGTGTAGACGATGACCTGGACGACGCCCAGGAAGTACGCCCCGTTGGCGAGGTAGAAGACGGCCAGGATGATCATGGTCCCGGCCAGGCTGAGGGCGCTGTGCACGGCCTTCTTCATCAGGATCGTGGCCAGGGCGCCGATGACGGCGACCGAGCCGAGGATCCAGAACTGGACGGCCTCGCCCGTGGAGGTCATGGAGGCGGCGACGACGCTCATGCGTCCACCTCCTCGGACTGCCCGTTCTCGGGGGCGGCTTCCTCCGCGGCCTTCTCCGGGGCGACTTCGCCCTTCGAGACGGCCACTTGCCGGACCGTGCCCGGGGCGGCCCCGGTCACCAGTCCGCGGTAGTAGTCGGTGTCGTCCATGCCGGGGAAGATCGAGTGCGGTGCCTCGACCATGCCCTCGGTCAGGCCGGACAGCAGCTGCTCCTTGGTGTAGATGAGCGATTCGCGGCTGGAGTCGGCCAGTTCGAACTCGTTCGTCATGGTCAGCGCCCTCGTCGGGCACGCCTCGACGCACAGCCCGCACAGGATGCAGCGGGCGTAGTTGATCTGGTAGACGCGGCCGTACCGCTCACCCGGGGAGTAGCGCTCCTCCTCGGTGTTGTCCGCGCCCTCCACGTAGATCGCGTCGGCGGGACAGGCCCAGGCACACAGCTCGCACCCGATGCACTTCTCCAGACCGTCGGGGTGCCGGTTGAGCTGATGCCGTCCGTGGAAGCGCGGTGCGGTCGTCTTCTGCTGCTCCGGGTACTGCTCGGTGAGGCGCTTCTTGAACATGGCCTTGAAGGTCACGCCGAAGCCCGCCACCGGGTTCTGCCACTTCTCGTCGGACATCTCTCAAGCCTCCTCTCGGTCACTGTCAGTATTCGTCCCGCCACTGACAATCAGCTCCCGCTCGCTGCGGGACCGCCTGCGCGGTACGGGTGCCAGGTGCTGGCCGGGCTTGGGCGGTACGGGGAATCCGCCCGCCAGCGGGTCGAAGGGCTCGGCATCGTGCACGGCCTCCGCGGCCGCCGCCTTCTCCCGCTTGTCGCGGAAGACGTCCGCGACGAAGGAGAGGAGCAGGATCGCCACGACGGCGCCGCCGACGTACAGGACGATCTCGCTGAAGTCGTACGCCTCGTTGCGCAGCGCCCGGACGGTGGCCACCAGCATCAGCCAGACCACCGAGACCGGGATCAGGACCTTCCAGCCGAGCTTCATCAGCTGGTCGTAGCGCACGCGTGGCAGCGTGCCGCGCAGCCAGATGAAGAAGAACAGCAGCAGCTGCACCTTGAGGACGAACCAGAGCATCGGCCACCAGCCGTGGTTCGCGCCCTCCCAGAAGGTGCTGATCGGGTACGGGGCCCGCCAGCCGCCGAGGAAGAGGGTGACCGAGACCGCCGAGACGGTGACCATGTTGACGTACTCCGCCAGCATGAACAGCGCGAACTTGATGGACGAGTACTCGGTGTTGAAGCCGCCGACCAGGTCGCCCTCGGACTCCGGCATGTCGAAGGGGGCGCGGTTCGTCTCGCCGACCATCGTGATGACGTAGATGATGAAGGACACCGGCAGCAGGACGATGAACCAGCGGTCCGCCTGGGCCTCGACGATCGCCGAGGTCGACATCGACCCGGAGTAGAGGAAGACCGAGGCGAAGGCCGCGCCCATCGCGATCTCGTAGGAGATCATCTGCGCGCAGGAGCGCAGGCCGCCGAGGAGCGGATAGGTGGAGCCGGAGGACCAGCCCGCCAGCACGATGCCGTAGATGCCGACCGAGGCCACCGCGAGGATGTAGAGCATCGCGATGGGCAGGTCGGTCAGCTGCATCGTGGTGCGCTGGCCGAAGATGGAGACCTCGTTGCCGGCCGGCCCGAACGGGATCACCGCGATGGCCATGAAGGCCGGGATCGCCGCGATGATCGGGGCCAGGACGTAGACCACCTTGTCGGCCCGCTTGACGATCAGGTCTTCCTTGAGCATCAGCTTCACGCCGTCGGCGAGCGACTGGAGCATGCCCCAGGGGCCGTGCCGGTTCGGGCCGATGCGCAGCTGCATCCAGGCGACGACCTTGCGCTCCCACACGATGGAGAAGAGCACCGTCACCATCAGGAACGCGAAGCAGAACACCGCCTTGAGGAGGACGAGCCACCAGACGTCCTTGCCGAACAGTGACAGGTCCTCGGCAGCGAGTTGAACGGTGTTCACGCGCCCACCTCCGCAGTGGTGTCGCCTGCGCCGGCCGGGGTCGCCGGGCCGATGCGTACGAGGGTGCCCGGGCGGGCGCCGGCGTCGGCGAGGACGCCGGAGCCGGTGGAGTTCAGCGGGAGCCAGACCACGCGGTCGGGCATCTCGGTGATCCGGAGCGGGAGTTCCACGGAGCCGGCCGGGCCGGTGACCGCGAGGACGTCGCCGTCCTTGACGCCGGTCTCGGCGGCCGTGGCGGCCGACAGCCGGGCGCTCGCCTCGTGGCGGGTGCCGGCCAGCGCGTCGTCGCCCTCCTGCAGCCGGCCGAGGTCCAGGAGGAGCCGGTGGCCCGCGAGGACCGCCTCACCGGTGCCCGGCCGGGGCAGCACCGCGGTGTCCGCGCTCTGCGCGGCGGCCCGCTCCCCGGCCCACGGGCCGAGCCGGTCGATCTCCCGGCGTACGGCGTGTACGTCGGGCAGCGCGATCGGCCGGTCGGCGGCGTCGGCCAGCATGTGCAGCACGCGGGCGTCGGCCGGGGCGAGCCGGCGGGTCATCTGGTCGGGCTTGAGCGCGGCCTCGAACGGCCGGACCCTGCCCTCCCAGTTGATGAACGCGCCCGCCTTCTCGGCCACCGCGGCGACCGGGAGGACCACGTCCGCGTGGTCGGTGACCTCGCTGGGCCGCAGTTCCAGGGAGACCACGAAGGCCTCCTGGAGGGCGGTCCGCGCGCGGGCCGGGTCCGGCAGGTCGGTGACCTCGACGCCCGCGACCAGCAGGGCCGAGAGCTCCCGGGTCGCCGCGGCCTCGACGATCTGGCCGGTGTCGCGGCCGTAACGGTGCGGGAGTTCGTCCAGGCCCCAGGCGGTGGCGACCTCGTCGCGGGCCCGCGGGTCGGTGGCCGGACGGCCGCCCGGCAGCAGGGACGGCAGCGCTCCCGCCTCGATGGCGGCCCGCTCTCCGGCCCGGCGCGGGATCCACACCAGGGTGGCCCCGGTGACGCCCGCGGCCCGTACGGCGGCGGTCAGCGCGCCCGGCACCCCGGCGAGGCGCTCCCCGACGAGGATGACCGCGCCGGGCAGGCGCAGCGCGTCGGCGGCTTCGGCGCCCCCGGTCTCCAGGCCGGTCCGGGACGCCAGCGCGTCGAGCCACTCGGGCTCGGTGCCGGGGGCGGCGGCGAGCAGGGTGCCGCCGGCCTTGGCCAGGCCGCGGGTGGCGAAGGGGGCGACGGAGAAGGTCCGCTGCTTGTGCTTGCGGTGGGCCTTGCGCAGCCGCAGGAAGACGCCGGGGGCCTCCTCCTCCGCCTCGATGCCGAGGAGCAGTACCGCCGGCGCCGCCTCCAGGGCGGTGTACGAGAGCCACGGCCCTCCGAGGTCGACCCCGTATCCGGCGACCTCCGAGGCCAGGAACTCGGCCTCCTCGGCGCTGTGCACGCGGGCCCGGAAGTCGATGTCGTTGGTGTCGAGCACGACCCGCGCGAACTTGGCGTACGCGTAGGCGTCCTCGACGGTGAGCCTGCCGCCGGTGAGCACTCCGGCCCGGCCGCGCGCGGCGGCGAGTCCGTTCGCCGCGGCCTCCAGGGCCTCGGGCCAGCTCGCCGGCTCCAGGACCCCGGCGGCGCTGCGCACCAGCGGGGTCGTCAGCCGGTCCGGGCGCTGCGCGTAGCGGAACCCGAAGCGGCCCTTGTCGCAGATCCACTCCTCGTTGACCTCGGGGTCCTCGGCGGCGAGGCGGCGCAGCACCTTGCCCCGGCGGTGGTCGGTGCGGGTCGCGCAGCCGCCCGCGCAGTGCTCGCACACGCTCGGGGAGGAGACGAGGTCGAAGGGGCGGGAGCGGAACCGGTAGGCGGCCGAGGTGAGGGCGCCGACCGGGCAGATCTGGATGGTGTTGCCGGAGAAGTACGACTCGAAGGGGTCGCCCTCGCCGGTGCCGACCTGCTGGAGCGCGCCGCGTTCCAGCAGCTCGATCATCGGGTCGCCGGCGATCTCGTTGGAGAAGCGGGTGCAGCGCGCGCACAGCACGCACCGCTCGCGGTCCAGCAGCACCTGGGTGGAGATGGGGACCGGCTTCTCGTAGGTGCGCTTCTTGCCCTCGAACCGGGATTCGGCGTTGCCGTGCGACATCGCCTGGTTCTGCAGCGGGCACTCGCCGCCCTTGTCGCAGACCGGGCAGTCCAGCGGGTGGTTGATGAGCAGCAGCTCCATCACACCGCGCTGGGCCTTGTCGGCGACCTCGGAGGTCAGCTGGGTCTTGACGACCATGCCGTCGGTGCAGGTGATGGTGCAGGAGGCCATCGGCTTGCGCTGGCCCTCGACCTCGACGATGCACTGGCGGCAGGCGCCGGCCGGGGAGAGGAGGGGGTGGTCGCAGAACCGGGGGATCTCGATGCCGAGCTGTTCGGCGGCCCGGATGACGAGGGTGCCCTTGGGCACCGACAGCTCGACCCCGTCGATGGTCAGCGAGACGGTGTTCTCGGGTGGAACCGCCGCTCCGCCACCGGAGGCCGCTGGAGTGGTGACGGTCATGCGTTCACCTCCGTGTCGGCCCAGAGGGTCGACTTCCTGGGGTCGAAGGGGCAGCCCTTGCCCGTGATGTGCTGCTCGTACTCCTCGCGGAAGTACTTGAGCGAGGAGAAGATCGGGCTGGCCGCGCCGTCGCCGAGCGCGCAGAACGACTTGCCGTTGATGTTGTCGGCGATGTCGTTCAGCTTGTCGAGGTCGGACATGACGCCCTTGCCGGCCTCGATGTCGCGGAGCAGCTGGACCAGCCAGTAGGTGCCTTCGCGGCACGGCGTGCACTTGCCGCAGGACTCGTGGGCGTAGAACTCGGTCCACCGGGTCACGGCCCGCACCACGCAGGTGGTCTCGTCGAAGCACTGGAGGGCCTTGGTGCCGAGCATCGAGCCGGCGGCGCCCACGCCCTCGTAGTCCAGCGGGACGTCGAGGTGCTCGTCGGTGAACATCGGGGTGGAGGAGCCGCCCGGGGTCCAGAACTTCAGCCGGTGCCCGGGGCGCATGCCGCCGCTCATGTCGAGGAGCTGGCGCAGGGTGATGCCGAGCGGGGCCTCGTACTGGCCGGGTCCCACGACGTGCCCGGAGAGCGAGTACAGCGTGAAGCCGGGGGACTTCTCGGTCCCCATCGACTTGAACCAGTCCTTGCCCCTGTTCAGGATCGCGGGAACCGAGGCGATGGACTCCACGTTGTTGACGACAGTGGGGCACGCGTAGAGCCCCTCGACGGCAGGGAAGGGGGGACGCAGCCGGGGCTGGCCGCGCCGGCCTTCGAGGGAGTCGAGCAGCGCCGTTTCCTCGCCGCAGATGTAGGCGCCCGCGCCCGCGTGCACGGTGATGTCGAGGTTGCGACCGGTGCCGTCGATGTCCTTGCCGAGGTATCCGGCCGCGAACGCCTCGCGCACGGCCTCGTGCAGGCGCCGCAGTACGGGCACCGTCTCCCCGCGCAGGTAGATGAAGGCGTGCTCCGAGCGGATCGCGTAGCAGGCGATGATCATTCCCTCGATGAGGGAGTGCGGGTTGGCGAAGAGGAGGGGGATGTCCTTGCAGGTTCCCGGCTCCGACTCGTCCGCGTTCACGACGAGGTAGTGCGGCTTTCCGTCGCCCTGCGGGATGAACTGCCACTTCATTCCGGTGGGGAAGCCGGCGCCGCCGCGTCCGCGCAGACCCGAGTCCTTCACGTACGCGATGAGGTCGTCCGGGGTCATCGCGAGCGCCTTGCGCAGGCCCTCGTACCCCTCGTGGCGCCGGTAGGTCTCCAGCGTCCACGACCGCGGCTCGTCCCAGAAGGAGGACAGCACCGGTGCGAGGAGCTTCTCCGGGCTGGTCCCTCCCCCGGCCTCCGGATGGGAGGTGCCTCCATTGCTCAGTTCGGAAGACACGGACATCACTCCCCTCCCTCGGTGGTGGCCTCGCCACGCGGGTGGACGATCGAGGTGTGCGCGGACTCGCCGCGGGCGATGCGCAGCCCGATCAGGGAGGCGGGACCGGCGCCGCCGGTCGCCTCGACAGCGCCCTCCCGCTCGTCGGGAAAGCCGGCCAGGATCCGGGCGGTCTCCTTGTACGTGCACAGCGGCGCGCCCCGGGTCGGCGAGACCTCGCGCCCGGCCAGCAGGTCGTCGACCATGGCCTTGGCGGATTCGGGGGTCTGGTTGTCGAAGAACTCCCAGTTGACCATCACCACGGGGGCGTAGTCGCAGGCCGCGTTGCACTCGATGTGTTCGAGGGTGACCTTGCCGTCGGGGGTGGTCTCGTTGTTGCCCACCCCGAGGTGCTCCTTGAGCTCGTCGAAGATGGCGTCGCCGCCCATCACCGCGCACAGGGTGTTCGTGCAGACACCGACCTGGTAGTCCCCGGAGGGCCTGCGCCGGTACATCGTGTAGAAGGTCGCCACTGCCGTGACCTCGGCGGTGGTCAGGCCCAGTACCTCGGCACAGAAGCGGATGCCGGTGCGCGAGACGTGGCCCTCGACGGACTGGGTCAGGTGCAGCAGCGGCAGCAGCGCGGAGCGGCTGTCGGGGTAGCGGGCGATGACTTCCTTGGCGTCGGCTTCGAGGCGTGTCCGTACCTCCGCCGGGAAGTCGGGGGCCGGCAGCTGGGGCATGCCCAGCGAGACCCCTTGGTTCGAAGGACTGGCGGTCATCGGTCGACGCCTCCCATCACGGGGTCGATGGATGCGACGGCGACGATGACGTCGGCGACCTGGCCGCCCTCGCACATCGCGGCCATGGCCTGCAGGTTGGTGAAGGACGGGTCGCGGAAGTGGACCCGGTAGGGGCGGGTTCCGCCGTCGGAGACCAGGTGGACGCCGAGCTCGCCCTTGGGTGACTCGACGGCCGCGTACGCCTGGCCCGCCGGTACCCGGAAGCCCTCGGTCACCAGCTTGAAGTGGTGGATGAGGGCCTCCATGGAGGTGCCCATGATGTTCCTGATGTGGTCGAGCGAGTTGCCGAGGCCGTCCGGGCCCATCGCCAGCTGCGCCGGCCAGGCGATCTTCTTGTCGGCGACCATCACCGGGCCCGGCTCCAGGCGCTCCAGGCACTGCTCGACGATCCGCAGCGACTGGCGCATCTCCTCCAGGCGGATCAGGAACCGCCCGTAGGAGTCGCAGCTCTCGGTGGTCGGCACGTCGAACTCGTAGTTCTCGTAGCCGCAGTACGGGTCCGACTTGCGCAGGTCGTGCGGCAGGCCGGCGGAGCGCAGGATCGGGCCGGTGGCGCCGAGTGCCATGCAGCCGGTGAGGTCGAGGTAGCCGACGTCCTGCATGCGCGCCTTGAAGATGGGGTTGCCGGTGGCGAGCTTGTCGTACTCCGGCAGGTTCTTCTTCATGATCTTGAGGAACTCGCGCAGCTGGTCGACGGTGCCTGGGGGCAGGTCCTGGGCGAGGCCGCCGGGGCGGACGAACGCGTGGTTCATGCGCAGTCCGGTGATCAGCTCGAAGATGTCGAGGATCAGCTCGCGGTCGCGGAAGCCGTAGATCATGATCGTGGTCGCGCCCAGCTCCATGCCGCCGGTGGCGATGCACACCAGGTGGGAGGAGAGCCGGTTGAGCTCCATGAGCAGGACGCGGATGACCGTGGCGCGGTCCGGGACCTGGTCGGTGATGCCGAGCAGCTTCTCGACGCCCAGGCAGTACGCCGTCTCGTTGAAGAACGGCGTCAGGTAGTCCATGCGCGTCACGAAGGTGGTGCCCTGCGTCCAGTTCCGGAATTCGAGGTTCTTCTCGATGCCGGTGTGCAGGTACCCGATGCCGCAGCGGGCCTCGGTGACCGTCTCGCCGTCGATCTCCAGGATCAGGCGCAGCACGCCGTGGGTGGACGGGTGCTGCGGACCCATGTTGACGACGATCCGCTCGTCGTCGGCCTTGGCCGCGGACTGGACGATCTCGTCCCAGTCGCCGCCGGTGACGGTGTAGACGGTGCCCTCGGTCGTCTCGCGCGCGGAGGCGGGATCGGCGGAGGCGTGGTTTGACGTGGACATCAGCTGTACGACCTCCGCTGGTCGGGAGCCGGGATCTGGGCGCCCTTGTACTCGACGGGAATGCCGCCGAGCGGGTAGTCCTTGCGCTGCGGGAAGCCCTGCCAGTCGTCCGGCATCATGATCCGGGTGAGGGCCGGGTGCCCGTCGAAGATCAGGCCGAAGAAGTCGTACGTCTCGCGCTCGTGCCAGTCGTTGGTCGGGTAGACGGCGACGAGCGAGGGGACGTGCGGGTCGCTGTCCGGGACGGACACCTCAAGCCGCAGGATCCGGCCGTGCGTGAGCGAGCGCAGGTGGTAGACGGCGTGCAGCTCGCGGCCCTTGTCCCCGGGGAAGTGCACGCCGGAGACGCCGGTGCAGAGCTCGAAGCGCAGGGCCGGGTCGTCGCGCAGGGTGCGCGCGACCCGGACGAGGTGCTCGCGGGCGATGTGGAAGGTGAGCTCGCCCCGGTCGACCACCGTCTTCTCGATGGCGTTCCCGGGGACCAGGTCCTGCTCCTCCAGGGCGCCTTCGAGCTCGTCGGCCACCTCGTCGAACCAGGAGCCGTACGGCCTGCTCGTCGCGCCGGGCAGGGCCACGGTCCGTACCAGGCCGCCGTAGCCGCTGGTGTCCCCGCCGCCCGCGGCACCGAACATGCCCTTGCGGACGCCGATGACCTCGGGGCCCTGGGCGCGCGGCGCAGGGACGTTGCTGCCGTTGTCCGGCTCTTGGGTCTCGCTCACCGGAGCAGCCCCTTCATCTCGATGGTGGGGAGGGCCTTGAGGGCCGCCTCCTCCGCCTCACGTGCCGCCTCTTCCCGGTTCACGCCGAGCTTTCCGCCCTGGATCTTCTGGTGGAGCTTGAGGATCGCGTCCATCAGCATCTCGGGGCGCGGCGGGCAGCCGGGGAGATAGATGTCCACGGGGACGATGTGATCGACGCCCTGGACAATCGCGTAGTTGTTGAACATTCCGCCCGAGGATGCACAAACCCCCATGGAGATGACCCATTTGGGAGCGGGCATCTGGTCGTACACCTGCCGCAGCACCGGCGCCATCTTCTGGCTGACCCGGCCGGCCACGATCATCAGATCGGCCTGGCGCGGTGAGCCGCGGAAGACCTCCATGCCGAAGCGGGCGAGGTCGTACCGGCCCGCCCCGGTGGTCATCATCTCGATGGCGCAGCAGGCCAGACCGAAGGTCGCCGGGAAGACGGACGACTTGCGCACCCATCCCGCGGCCTGTTCGACGGTGGTCAGCAGGAAGCCGCTCGGCAGCTTCTCTTCCAGTCCCATGGAAAATTCAGCCCCTCAGTCCCATTCCAGGCCGCCGCGGCGCCACACGTAGGCGTAGGCGACGAAGACGGTGAGCACGAAGAGCAGCATCTCGACGAGCCCGAAGATCCCCAGGGAGTCGAAGGTGACGGCCCAGGGGTAGAGGAAGACAACCTCGATGTCGAAGACGATGAAGAGCATCGCCGTCAGGTAGTACTTGATCGGGAAGCGGCCACCGCCGGCCGGCATCGGCGTCGGTTCGATGCCGCACTCGTAGGCGTCAAGCTTCGCCCGGTTGTACCGTTTTGGGCCGATCAGCGTGGCCATGACCACGGAGAAGATCGCAAACCCTGCGCCGAGGGCGCCGAGCACGAGGATGGGCGCGTACGCATTCACGCTCCTCGCTCCTTCCAGTCGTCCTTGACCGTTGGACCGCTGCCGGCGCCGAGTGACCCGCCTCGCGAAGATCACGCTTTCGATCAAGCGCTTGCATGTGAGGCAGTTCACAAGCCGGACTGGTGCGCATCTTATGCCTGCTCGTCTGTGATCTGCGACACGGGTTGCAACACCGAGTTTGTGATCTCCACCACCTGACGAACGATCATGAAGTCCGATGAGTGGTGATCTTCATACGCGAAGCATCCACATGATCACCAAAGGTGACATCCGAGCCCGTTACCGCAGGTAGAAGGGGGCTTGCCCTATCAAACGATGCTCGGTGCAGGCAAATTGGCAACAGGGGTGCGGCGGTGATAAGGGGATCGGCGTCGCCCGGTCGGGGGACGCCGTGTGTACGGAGGTGGACGCGGGGCAGACGCGGGACGGACGAGGGTCGCGCACGGGTCCCGGAGAGGGGCCGGCCGCCGCGCGGGGGGCCGCGCCGATGATCACGCCCGGGTCACGTGAGTGCGTGCATCCGTTCACGAACCTCTCGGCCCGTTCACAGGAAGGTCACGGGAGGGGCACGGCGTCCACATCACGTGACCTCACTGTGACCTGCGCCACTCTGAATCGGCGGTTCCGAAAGGGGGCTTGGCCATCTGTGCGGAGTGATGGTAGGTCAGGGATCAATTAGGACTTAATTCCGAAACCCCATGATCACAGCCTTGCGGAGGCCTGTCCGTTTCGCCCGTTACGGCGTCAATAAGGAGCGAGAAGCGTCCGGTTAGCGCCCTTCGCGCGCAACTGTGGCGCAACCCACGTTTCTTGAAGGGAACCCGGGCACCCTGATAGCGGTTGTCCTCATGTCCCACACCGCTCACATACCCAGCCACCGGAAGCCCCGCCGCAGCGCCTCGAAGCTCGCGGTCCGCGCCGGAGTTGCCGGTGGCGTCCTCAGCACCCTGGCCATGGCCGGCACCGCGAGCGCGTCCCCGTCCGCCGAGCCCGTGGCCGAGACGACGCTCGAAATGCCGGTCCTCAACCTGGACCTGGGCGCCGACGTCTCCTCCGCCGTCACCGCGGCCGCCGAGAACACCCGTCTCGCGGCCGTCGAAGGCGAACTGACGGCCCAGGAGGAGAGCGCCCGCACCGGCGCCGCCGCCGAGGCCAAGAAGGCCAAGGAAGAGGCCCAGAAGAAGGCCGACGCCGAGAAGAAGGCGAAGGCCGAGGCCGAGCGCAAGGCCGAGGCCGAGCGCTCCAGCCGCAGCACGGACCGCAACACGCTGAAGAGCGCCTCCGCCTCCGCCGCCCCGCAGGGCACCGGAACCGTTTCCGCTCCGGCCACCGGCTCCGCCGCGGCCATCGTCAACTTCGCCCGCGCGCAGGTCGGCAAGGCGTACGTCATGGGCGGCACCGGCCCGTCCTCGTTCGACTGCTCCGGTCTCGTCCAGGCCGCCTACCGCCAGGCCGGCATCTCCCTGCCGCGCATGTCCCAGGCGCAGTCCTCGGCCGGCACGTCCGTGTCGCTGAACGCCCTGCAGCCGGGCGACATCCTGTACTGGGGCTCCAGGGGCAGCGCCTACCACGTCGCCATCTACGTCGGCGGCGGCAAGTTCGTCGGCGCGCAGAACCCCAGCACGGGCATCGTCGAGCGCAACCTGAGCTACGACAAGCCGACGGGCGCCGTCCGCGTCCTCTGAGCACGGCTCGGTTCGCGGCACACCCGGCACGGCCCCAGGGCCGGTACTCCCCCGCTCGGGGGTGGAGTACCGGCCCCGGGGCCGTTGTCCGCGTTCTCGCGGCGCTGAGCGCGACGCTCAGCCCAGGGAGGCCGCCAGCTTGAAGCGGGCCTCCCGCTGCCGCTTGTAGAGCGCGAGCGTCTCGGCGTGCTCCTCGACGAGGCGCTCCTGATAGGCCTTCTCGACCGCGCCCCAGATCCCGACGAGGTTCACCTCGCGCTTGCACGCGACGTCGGCCTTGGCCGCCGTGACGGCCTTCGGACCGCCCATGTCGCTCTCCAGGCCCAGCTTCTCCACGACGTCGTACGGTGATTCGATCCCGGCGTATCCGGACTTGTCCATGCATGACGACCACTTCGCGAGGACGTCGACGACCCGGGAGTCCTGCCGGGAGCGGTCGTGCGCCTCCGAGGCCAGCCCGAACGCGAAGAGCAGGTCCACGCTGTCCCTGGTCGGGGCGTACAGCTTGCGGTACCCCTCGCGCCCGCATCCGCCGGCCGGCACCTTCTGCCCGGCCGCCGTCAGGCCGCTGTCCACCTGCGCGGCCTCCTCCTCGGTGTTCGCGTCGGGAGCCGCGCCGCCCCGGGCTCCCTGCTGCTCGCCGGTCATCACGACGTTCGCGCTGTCGCTCAGCTGCGGTGCGGCGGGCTTCGCCGGGCTCCCCCTCCCCGCGGACTTGTCGTAACCGTGGGCCGCCGCGTACGCCGGATCGGCCAGGCCGAAGAGGTACGCGTGCCGGTCGCCGGCCCCGGCGCCGGTCGCCTCGGCGGATCGCACGCCCTCGTAGGTGAACCCGTACCGGGCCATGCACCGGGAGACCAGGGCCTGCTGGACCTGGCCCATCCGGATCCGTTCGGCCTCGGTGTCCGTGTACGCGTCCATCGGCAGGGACAGGGCGGCCGTCGCCGGGTTCACCTCGACGGGACCGAGCTCCGGTTCACCGCCCGCGGAGTCCCCGGTCCCGGCGCAGCCGGCCAGGAGGACGGCCGCCAGCAGGACGGCGGCCGGGGCGGCGGGCCGGCGGCGACGGGATGTGTGCATCGCGTGGAACTCCTTCTGCCGGATCCGGATTACGGGTGGAGGGTGTACTTGGCCGAGCTGATCTTGTTCTTGAAGCTGGTCGAGGCGTTGCCCGCGTAGTTCGACGGGATCTCACCGACGCTGCCGCCCAGGTCCTTGTCGGTGCCGACCTTCCAGGCGTAGACGTCCCGGTTCCGGTAGGACTCGGTGGTGTCGTTGATCCAGTTCCCGCTGGCCGAGCAGGAGCCCTGGTACTTGTCGTCGCTGAAGTTCACGTCATTCGTCACCAGGTCGAAGACGCACCCGGACTGGTTCTGCCAGTAGTAAAGCCCGAACTCCTGGTTCTCCAGATTTCCGTCGCGCCCCCAGGCGGCCGCCGGACCCGCGGTTCCCAGCAGAATGGCACCGGCCGAAACGGCCGCGACGCAGCCGGCGGTCAGCTTGCGCATTGCGTTGTCCATCACGCTTACCTCACTCTTCGGGTGAAAATCGGGGTGTTCGGGACGGACCGGGGTGCACTCATTTCGGCCCGGCGGGGATTCAACAGCGAACCCCGGGCCGGTTCAAGCTCATTCTCGGCTGATGGACAGTCACTTCTGTTGTCCGATACGCAACTTGTCGCAGCCGGGCACCGGTACCTACTATCTGGCGCGCGCCCTCCCCCACCCTTGAACGGATGCGCATAATCCACTCCTACCGCCGCAAGGGAACCCCGTCGTGCACGCAAGGCATTTGGCCCCGCTGCTCCTTCTGTGTATTTCACTGACGGGATGCGGCGGAGGCGACAAAGAACCTGTGGAAAGCGACAGTCCGCCTCCCACTGCGGAGGAAATCGCCTACCACGACTGCCTGAAGAAGCAGGGCGTGGCGATTGTCTATACGGACTACGGTGCTCCGCGCGTGGACAAGTCGAAGCCCTGGAACGACGAGGCCCACAGGGTCTGCGCGCCGATGCTGCCGCCCCCGCCGAAGCCCCAGCCGGCGGAGCCCGCCCGGGTCGCCGCCGCGCAGAAGGAGTCGGCGTGCCTGCGGGCCGAAGGCGTCTCCTGGTACCCGGACCCGGACCCGGTCACCGGCCAGATCGACGACCGCAAGGGCACTCCCGAGCAGTGGAGCGCGCTCAAGCGTGACCACCTCGACGCGTTGAAGAAGTGCCGGCCGGAGAAATGAGCGGGCCGGAGCAGGTACTGGTCCGCCGCGAGGCCCCGGCGGACCCCGAGGACGACCGCGTCGGGCTCGCGCGCGGCCGGCGCTTGGTGCTCGCGGTCGTCGGCGGGGCCGCGTTGATGGCGGTCGGCGGACTGCTGGCCACCACGCTGGTGAAATCCCCGGCGCAGGTGGCCGCGGAGACCGGCCCGCCCGCGCAGGGGGCGCTGACCGCGGAGGTCGAACGGCGGGTGCTCGCGCAGACCGTGGTGATGCGGGGGACCGTCGTCGCCGACCAGAGCGTCGCCGTGTCCCCGCAGGGCGTGCGCTCCGGGGCGGGAGCGGGGGCCGCCCTCGTGACCAGGCTGCCGCTGCAGGCCGGTGACCCGGTCACGGCGGGCCAGCTGATCGCCGAGGTGTCCGGGCGGCCCGTCTTCACCCTGCACGGCGCGCTGCCGATGTACCGCGACCTGGGGCCCGGGGCCACCGGCGACGACGTCGCGCAGCTGCAGCAGGCGCTGCGCGAACTCGGGCACGGCACCGGCGCCGACGCGAGGGGCGTCTTCGGGGCGGGTACGAAGGCCGCGCTCACCGCCCGCTACCGGGCCATCGGGTACGAGCCGCTGCCCGCGGTCGCCGACGGGGGCGCGGCGCTCAAGTCGGCGCGGGAGGCCGTACGGTCCGCGACCTGGGCCGTGGAGGACGCGAGCGACTCCGCCCGCCCGGCGGCTGCGGCGCCCACGGGCGCGCCCGCGGAGACCGGATCCGGCAAGGGCGGGGCGGCGGCCCCGCCGGGCCCCGCCGCGGGCTCGGGCCCGGGCCCCACCGCGGGCTCGGGCTCCGGCCGCGAGCTTGCGCGGGCGCGGCAGGTGCTCGGTGAGGCGCGGGCCGCGCTGCTGGCCGCCGAGGCCGCCGACGGCCCGATGCTGCCCGCCTCCGAGACCGTGTTCCTGGGCGCCTTCCCGGCCCGCGTCAGCTCCCTCGGCGCCCGGGCGGGATCACCCGTGTCCGGGCCGGTGCTCACGCTCTCCGCCGGGGAACTCGTCGTCGAGGCCTACCTCAAGGACGACAAGAGGCAGCTGCTGCGCGCGGGGATGACCGTGGTGGTCTCCTCCGAGGTCTCCGGCACCGATGTCCGCGGCAAGGTGGCGCTGGTCGCCACCGAACGCTCCACGGCGCAGCCCGCCGGACCGCTCCCGCAGCAGAACCAGGGCGGACAGGACTCCAAGGGCGGCGTCTCGGGCGGAGGCGGCACAGGCGCCGACCTCGGATACCGGATGGTGGTCCGCCCCGACCAGCCGCTGCCCGTCGGCTTCGCCGGGCAGGACGTCCGGCTGACCGTCGAGTCCGCCGCCACCGACGGCGAGGCCCTCGTCGTCCCCGTCACCGCCGTTTCGGCCGGCGCGGACGGGCGTACGGTCGTCACCGCCGTCTCCGCCGAAGGCACCCAGCGGCGCATCGAGGTACGCACCGGCACCAGCGGCGACGGCTACGTGGCCGTCACCCCGGCCCGGGCCGGTGCCCTCGCCGCCGGGACCAGAGTGGTGATCGGAACCGCGCCGCGGGAGGCCCGGGGGAAGACCGGATGAGGCTCCTGGCACAACGGTTCCGGCGACGCCCGCAGTCCGCCTCCGGCCCTGACGGCCGTGCCGGCCCTGACGGCGGTGACGGCGGTGACGGCGACAGCCCTGTGATCGAGCTCCGCGGGGCCGGCCTCACCTACCCCGGACCGCCGCCCGTCGAGGCCCTGCGCCCCTGCGACCTGACCGTGCGGCGCGGGGAGTTCATCACCGTCGTCGGCCCCTCCGGCTCCGGGAAGTCCACCTTCCTCAACGTCGCCGGGCTGCTCGACTCCCCCACCAGCGGCCGGTACCTCCTCGACGGGATCGACACCGGTGCGCTCCCCGACCGGGAGCGCACCGCCCTGCGCGGCCGCCGGATCGGCTTCGTCTTCCAGTCCTTCCATCTGCTGCCGCACCGGTCCGCCCTGGAGAACGTCACCCTCGCCATGCTCTACACCGGAACCCCGCGCGCCCAGCGCCTCGTACGCGCCCGCGAGGCCCTGGACCAGGTCGGTCTCGGGCACCGGGCCGGCGCCGTGCCGGGGCGGCTGTCGGGCGGCGAGCGCCAGCGCGTCGCCATCGCCCGCGCTCTGGTCGGGCGGCCCTCGCTGCTGCTGTGCGACGAGCCGACCGGCAATCTCGACTCGGTCAACGCCGCGTCCGTCCTCACGCTGCTGGACGAACTGCACGGGGCCGGGATGACCGTCCTCGTCATCACGCACGATCCGCAGGTGGCCCGGCGCGGACACCGGACGCTCACCATCCGCGACGGGCGGCTCCACCCGTGAGCGCCCCGGGCAACCCGGTCTCCCCCGAGCGCGGCGCCGTCGCACCGACCCGGCTGTCCGTGCGCGACGCCCTCGCCGAGGCCGTCGCCGGCATGCTCCGCCGCCCCGGCCGGGCCGTGCTCACCGCCCTCGGCACCGTCCTCGGTGTCGGCAGCTTCGTGGCCGTACTGGGCCTCACCGCCACCATCTCCTCGCAGATCGACGGCAGGTTCAACGTCCTGACGGCCACCGAGGTCGCCGTCGAGGACGTCGCCGCCCGGCAGAACGAGTTCGCCGGGCCCGGCTTCCCCGCCGACGCCGAGCAGCGGCTGCGCGCCGTCGCCGGCATCGAGCACGCCGGGGTGCTGTGGACCGTCCGGCTCGACCCGCGCACCACGGTCGGCCCGCTGCCCTCCGGGGGCGGCGACCCCACCACCGGCGCGGCCGTCGTCGCGGCCTCCCCCGGGGCCGTCGCCGCCCTCGTACCGACCCTCCAGCAGGGACGGCTCTACGACGACTTCGCCGAGCGTGGCCGCGAGCGCGTCGTCGTCATCGGCAGCGGGCTCGCCGCCCGCCTCGGCATCACCACGCTCGCCACCCGGCCCGCCCTCTACATCGGCCAGGAGCCCTTCACCGTCGCAGGCATCGTCGCCGACCTGCAACGCCGCCCCGAGCACCTGATGTCCGTCCTCGTCCCGCGCGCCACCGCCGAACAGCTCTGGGGGCCGCCCGCGCCCGGGGCCGCGAGCATGCTGATCGCCACCGAGCTCGGCGCCGCCCGGCAGGTCGCGGGCCTCGCCCCGCTCGCGCTGCGCCCCGATCACCCCGAGTACTTGAAGGCCGTCCCGCCGCCCGACCCGCGGATGCTGCGCTCCGGGGTCACCGCCGACCTGAGCGCGCTGTTCCTGCTGCTCGCCGGGATCTGCCTGGTCATCGGCGCGGTCGGGATCGCCAACACCACCCTGGTCGCCGTCCTGGAACGGACCGGGGAGATCGGGCTGCGCCGCGCGCTCGGCGCCCGCGGCCGGCACGTAGCGGCCCAGTTCCTCACCGAGTCCGCCGCCCTCGGTGCCCTGGGCGGCCTGGTCGGTACCTCGCTGGGCGAGCTGACGGTGGTCGTCGTCTCCCTGGCCCGGGACTGGACCCCGGTGATCCATCCGCTCACCGTCGTCGCGGCACCGCTCACCGGCCTGGTCACCGGTCTGCTGGCCGGGCTCCATCCCGCCTGGCGGGCGGCCCGTGTGGAACCGGCCGAGGCCCTGCGAAGATAGCGACAGGGCGCGTCTGACCGTCAGAGCCGCCCCGACCCGCCCTGGAGGTGGTGGTCCGCGTGAGTCCGAAGTCGTACGAACACCACGGCGCCGGCGACCCCACCGCGGTCCGGGCCGCGCTCGGCCTCGGCCTGCTCGCCGTCGGCGGCTGGCTGCTGACGACCACCCGCCCCTGGCAGAAGCCCGGCCACCCCCTGACGCTGGGCCTCGGCTGGACCGCTTCGGGCGCGCTGCTGGTGTGCGGGCTGTACCTGCTGGCAAGGTGCGTCCGTACCGTCCACGGCGACCCGGACGCCTCCACACCGCCGGGCCCGACGGCCGCGACGGACGACTGAACGGATGGGCCGCGCATGATGTCGGTCGAGGAAGGCACGGCCGGGCAACAGGTCAAGGTCTGGTTCAGATTCGTGCCCCGGGAGGGCTGGCTCCCCCAGGACACCGAGGGTCTGTGGGCCGACCGGCTCGGCGTCGACACGGCCCGGATCCGCAACGTCGCCTTTCTGCAGGACGGCGTCGCCGAGGACGACGTGGTGCGGTTCCGGACCGATGCCGAGGGCGTGCACTGGGCCGTGGGCCGGGTCAGCGCGTCCGGCAACTGCACGATCCGGGTCCTGCCCGTCCCTTCCGGGCCGCTGGGCCGCAGTGCCCGGGCGGTGCACGAGCGCCTCTCGCCCTTCGGGCTCGGCGGCGAGGTGTTCAGCGAGGACTTCCCGATGGTGGCCTTCAACGTGCCGGCCGACGCCGACCACGTGGGGATCAAGGCCCTCCTGGCGCGCGGCGAGGCGGAGGACTGGTGGCACTTCGAGGTCGGCTGCGGCACCGACGCCTGGTGGAACGCCTGACGTCGTGGACGTAGCCGGCCCGCCCGCCGCGGGTCTGCGTCGGGCGGGCCGGCTGCATCCATTGCACGGGGTGGACCGTCAGGCCTTCGGGGCCACCTTCGAGAGGCCGTTGATGATGCGGTCCATCGCGTCGCCGCCCGTCGGGTCGGTCAGGTTGGCCAGCATCTTCAGGGTGAACCTCATCAGCACCGGGTGGGTCAGGCCGCGCTGCGCCGCGATCTTCATGACCTTCGGGTTGCCGATCAGCTTCACGAAGGCGCGGCCCAGCGTGTAGTAGCCGCCGTAGGTCTCCTTGAGCACCTTCGGGTAGTTGTGCAGGGCCAGTTCGCGCTGCGCCGGGGTGGCGCGGGCCTGGGCCTGGACGATGACGTCGGCCGCGATCTGGCCCGACTCCATGGCGTACGCGATGCCCTCGCCGTTAAACGGGTTGACGAGCCCGCCCGCGTCGCCGACCAGCAGCAGGCCCTTGGTGTAGTGCGGCTGCCGGTTGAAGGCCATCGGCAGGGCCGCGCCGCGGATCGGCTGCGTCATGTTCTCGGGCGTGTAGCCCCAGTCCTCCGGCATGGAGGCGCACCAGGCCTTGAGGACCTCTCGCCAGTCCAGCTCCTTGAAGGCGGAGGAGGAGTTGAGGATGCCGAGGCCGACGTTGGAGGTGCCGTCGCCCATGCCGAAGATCCAGCCGTAGCCGGGCAGCAGCCGGTCCTGCGCGCCGCGCCGGTCCCACAGCTCCAGCCAGGACTCCAGGTAGTCGTCGTCGTGCCGCGGCGAGGTGAAGTACGTCCGCACGGCCACGCCCATCGGGCGGTCCTCGCGCCGGTGCAGGCCCATCGCCAGGGACAGCCGGGAGGAGTTGCCGTCGGCCGCGACGACCAGCGGGGCGTGGAAGGTGACCGGGGTCTTCTCCTCGCCCAGCTTCGCCTGCACGCCGGTGATGTGGCCGGTGCGCGCGTCGCGCACGGGCTCGCCGACGGTGCAGCGCTCGTACAGCCGGGCGCCGGCCTTCTGCGCCTGGCGGGCCAGGGTCTCGTCGAAGTCGTCACGCTTGCGGACGAGTCCGTAGTCCGGGTAGGAGGCGAGTTCCGGCCAGTCCAGCTGGAGCCGCTGCCCGCCGCCGATGATCCGCAGACCCTTGTTCCGCAGCCAGCCGGCCTCTTCGGAGATGTCGATGCCCATGGCCACCAGCTGCTTGGTGGCGCGCGGGGTCAGGCCGTCGCCGCAGACCTTCTCCCGCGGGAACGCCGTCTTCTCCAGCAGCAGGACGTCCAATCCGGCCTTGGCGAGGTAGTAGGCGGTGGTCGAGCCGGCGGGCCCGGCCCCGACGACGATCACGTCCGCGGAGTGTTCGGAGAGGAGCTCGGTCACTGCGGGGTCTCCCGAAGGCTCGATAAAGGGTGCCAGACGGCACCGGACATGTGCAGTCTATGCAGCGAGAGAGATCGCGATCCGAAGGGTGCCTCCGATGACCACCTCGCCGACCCGGCCGCTTCCCGCCGTACAGCTCCGCGTTCCCACGGACGAGGACGCGCACGCCTGGCACTCGCTCTTCGCCGACCCCGACGTCATGGAGTTCCTGGGAGGTCCCGCGGAGCTGTCCGCGTACGAGGAGCTGTCCGCGCGCCAGCGGATGCACGATGCCCAGCTGGGCTACTGCCTGTGGACCCTGCTGGACGCGGAGGGCGAGGTGATCGGCTTCACCGGGGCCCAGCCGTGGCCCCGTGAGAAGGAGTGGGGCCCGGTCGGCGAGATCGAGATCGGCTGGCGGCTGGCGCGCACGGCGTGGGGCCGCGGCTATGCGTTCGCCGCGGCGCTGGCCACGCTGGAGCGGGTCCGTGAGGCCGGGGTACCGCACGTCGTGGCCGTGATCGACGGCGCCAATGCCCGTTCGATCGCGGTGGCGGAACGGCTCGGGATGGACCTGGCCGGGAAATTCACCACACCGGGCGGCAACCCCAGGCGGCGCTACGCCCTTTCCCTTCGGGGCGAGTGAGCGGGCTCCGGCCCGGACCGCGCCTCAGAAGACGGACAGGCCCGTCAGCGTCGTGAAGCGGTCCAGCGCCGCCACGCCCGCCACCGAGTTGCCCCGGGCGTCCAGGCCGGGGCTCCACACCGCCAGCGTGCACTGGCCCGGGACGACGGCGACGATTCCGCCGCCCACCCCGCTCTTGCCGGGCAGCCCGACCCGGTAGGCGAACTCGCCCGCCGCGTCATAGGTCCCGCAGGTCATCATCACCGCGTTGATCTGCTTGGCCTCGCTGCGCGTCAGCAGCCGCGTGCCGTCCGCGCGGAGCCCGTGCCGGGCCAGGAAGCGCCCGGCACGGGCCAGGTCGGCGCAGCTCATCTCGATGGAGCACTGCCAGAAGTAGTGCTCCAGCAGTGCGGGCACCGGGTTGTCGATGTTCCCGTACGAGGCCATGAAGTGGGCCACGGCCGCGTTGCGGTCGCCGTGCTCCTGCTCGGAGGCCGCGACCTCGGCGTCGAAGCCGATGTCCGGGTTCCGGCTCTCCTGCCGCAGGAACTCCAGCAGTTCGCTGCTCGCGTCACCCGTCAGGGTCTGGAGCCGGTCGGTGACCACGAGGGCACCCGCATTGATGAACGGATTGCGCGGGATGCCGTTCTCGTACTCCAGCTGTACGAGCGAGTTGAACGGGTTGCCGGAGGGTTCCCGGCCGACCCGCTCCCACAGGCTGTCGCCGCCCTCGGCCAGGGCCAGGGCGAGCGCGAACACCTTGGTGATGGACTGGGCGGAGAAGGGCACCCGCCAGTCGCCCACCCCGAAGACGTTGCCGTCGAGGTCGGCGATGGCCATCCCGAACTGCCGCCGGTCCACGGAGGCCAGTGCCGGGATGTATTCGGCGGGAGTGCCGCTGCCGACCAGCGGGGCGATGTCGGCCGCGATCCGCTCCAGCAGCGGCCCGTAGTCCGTGCGCGCGACGTCAGGCACCGCGGTCAGTCCTTGATGCCTCTGTGCAGCGCGACGATGCCGCCGCTGAGGTTGCGCCAGGCGACCTTGGACCAGCCGGCCTTCTGCAGCAGGGCGGCCAGCGCCGGCTGGTCGGGCCATTCGCGGATGGACTCGGCGAGGTACACGTACGGGTCCGGGTCGGACACCACCGTGCGGGCCACCGGCGGCAGCGCCCGCATCAGGTACTCCATGTAGACCGTGCGCAGCGGCGCCCAGGTCGGCTGCGAGAACTCGCAGATGACGACCTGCCCGCCGGGCTTGGTCACCCGGTACAGCTCGCGCAGGGCGGCGTCGGTGTCCTGGACGTTGCGCAGCCCGAAGGAGATCGTGACGGTGTCGAAGACGTCGTCCCGGAACGGCAGCTTCGTCGCGTCACCGGCGGTCAGCGGCAGCCACGCGTGCCGCTTCTTGCCCTCCATGAGCATGCCCAGGGAGAAGTCGCAGGGGACGACGTACGCGCCGGTGGCGGCGAAGGGCAGCGAGGAGGTGGCGGTTCCGGCGGCCAGGTCGAGCACCACGTGCCCGGGACGCGCGCCGACCGCCTTGGCGACCTCCTTGCGCCACAGCCGGGCCTGGCCGAGCGAGATGACGTCGTTGGTGAGGTCGTATTTCGCCGCGATGCCGTCGAACATGGAGGCGACTTCGTGCGGCTGCTTGTCCAGGGAAGCCCTTGTCACTGGCGTTCGCCCCTCGGTGTGCGATGCGGATCGGCGGGTACGCCCCCATCCTCTCAGGCCACGCCCCCTCCGGGCCGCGGGGGCTCCACCGCCACCCGCTGTGACCGCCGCAGGGCGGATGGCGGAAACTGTTCCGAAGGACAGTTACGCCGCGCCCCCGCGGCGAAGTTGACTGACACAGTGCGGCCCGGTGAGGGTCACCCACCGGATGGGCGCCCCGATCGCGGCCGGTCCGGCAGTGGCCGCCGCGAACAGAGGGCTTCACGATGCCGGCAGGCCATTCCACCGGTCGCTCCAGCCGCAGCGGCCCGCGCGCCAGGCGCCGGGCCGAGCGGCGCAGGCGGCTGCGGCGCACGATCCTCCTCGGCTCGGCGGCACTGGTCGCGGCGACCGCGTACACGCTGCTGCCCCAGGACGACGGCGCGAAGACCGCCGCGGGCCGGACCGCGGCCTCACCGGACCCGACAGACGCGGAGTCCGCCGACGGATCCGCGGACCCGGTCCCGCAGGGTGGCCAGAAATCACCCTCCGCCCAGCCCTCCACCCCGGCCCCGCAGACGCCTTCGGCCTCGCCCTCGCCGTCCGCCTCGGCGACACAGGCCCGGCCGGGTGTCTTCAAGGCCTCCTCCACCGCCGGCACCGTGCAGGGCAAGGGGACCCCGCGCCGCTGGCGGATCGAGGTCGAGGAGGGCAGCGGGGTCGACCCGGAGGCGGCCGCCCGGTCGGTCGAGGCGATCCTCGGGGACCCGCGCGGCTGGACCAAGGACCCGAAGTACGCCTTCCAGCTCGTCGCGGCGGGCCAGCCGGTCGACTTCACCGTCAAGATCGCGACGCCGAAGACCACCGACAGCCTCTGCGACGTGGTCACGCCCGAGCTCATCGGTGAGACCAACTGCAGCACGGGGCACACCGTCGTGGTCAACCTCAAGCGCTGGCAGGAGGGTTCGCCGCAGTTCAGCGGCTCGCCCGAGGAGTACCGGGCCCTGATCATCAACCACGAGGTCGGGCACGAGCTCGGCCGCGGGCACGAGTCCTGCCCGGGCGCCGGCCAGCCCGCTCCGGCGATGATGCAGCAGATCAAGGGACTCAACGGCTGCAAGTCCAATGCCTGGCCGTACGACGCGAATGGAACCTACCTGTCCGGTCCGTCCGTCCTATAGGGGGAGAGCCGGCCGACAGGGCTGGTCGGCCGGGGCTAGGAGATCATGTGCGCGTCGTCAGCTTCAGCGTCCCCACGTGGTTTCCCTCGTACGAGGAGCCGGGCGCGCAGGGGGAGGCACCGCGCGAGGACGTGCCGGGCGGGGACGGGCCGGGCGGGGACAGACCGGCGGCGGACCGGCCCGCCGCGGACCGGCCCGCCGATGCCCAGCTGACCGAGCAGGAATCGGCCGTGTTCCTCTGCCTGGCCACCGGCGCGTCCAACCGGGAACTCGCCGTCGAGCTCCAACTCTCCGTCAGCACCGTCAAGTTCCACGTCGTGAACATACGGGCGAAGCTGGGCGGCATCAGCCGCCTCCAGGCCTGCCTGCTGGCCGCCCTCGCCCGGGAGGACACCCGGCGCGCGTCCGCCGCCGCCTGCTGCGTGCAGAGCGGTCTCAGCGACGGCGGTGGAGCAGCCGGCCGCCGATGACGGTGGCCACGCACGTGGTCGCGCCCCGCGCGAGCAGTTCGGCCTCGTCCGCCACCGCGAAGACCGCGAAGCGTGCCGGCACCCCCGCCTCCAGGACCCCGTGGAAGGCCTCCGCGGCCGCGGACCGCCCGGCGAAGGGATCCAGGGCGGGCAGCCCCTCGTAGGCCGCCGGCGGCAGGATCGTGAGCCCGGACCGGGACACCGCCGTGCGCACCGCCGGGATCGTGAACCGGCCGCAGACCGCCACCACCCCGCGGGCCAGCAGCCGCTGCGTGCCCCGCCGGGCGCTGTTGCCCCACCGCGGCTCGGTCATCTTCAGCGCGTCCAGCGCGGCCTCGCCCCTGATCGGGTCGGCGCCTAGCTCGGTGACCTCGTACGGGTCGTCCGGGTAGTACGTGCGCTCCAGCAGCTCGTCAGCCCCGCGCACCACCAGCCCCGGGGTGATCACCCCGGGCCAGCGGCGGGTCCGGGCGTGCGGGTGGGCCGCGGCGACCTCCTCGTACGGCCCCACGCGGGCTATCCGGTCGCCGTCGACGAGGACCGCACCGCCGGGCAGCGGCGCGGATCCGAAGTCCCGCCCGGGGACGAGGAGCTCGGCGGTGTGCAGCGTCAGCATCGTCGGCGGGCTTCGTCAGTTCGTGGAGATGAGCTTCAGTTCGGGGTGCGCCGTGCCGCCTTCGAGGGCGGTCGAGGAGATGTGCGAGACCACGCGCTCGTCGACCGGGTCGTTCGCCGGGTCGTCGTGCACCAGCAGGTGCTCGTACGTCGTCGCGCGCTGCGCCGGGGTGCGGCCCGACTTGCGGATCAGGTCGATGATCTCCTGGCGGTTGGAGCGGTGCTTGGCCCCGGCCGAGGAGACGACGTTCTCCTCCAGCATGATCGAACCGAGGTCGTCGGCGCCGTAGTGCAGCGAGAGCTGGCCCGCCTCCTTGCCGACGGTCAGCCAGGAGCCCTGGATGTGGGCGATGTTGTCGAGGAAGAGGCGCGCGATCGCGATCATGCGCAGGTACTCGAAGATCGTCGCCTGGGTGCGGCCCTTGAGGCGGTTGTTCTCGGGCTGGTAGGTGTACGGGATGAAGGCGCGGAAGCCGCCCGTACGGTCCTGCGTGTCCCGGATCATCGCGATGTGCTCGATGCGCTCGGCGTTGGTCTCGCCGGTGCCCATCAGCATGGTGGAGGTGGACTCCACGCCCAGCTTGTGGGCGATCTCCATGATCTCCAGCCAGCGCTCGCCGGACTCCTTGAGCGGGGCGATCGCCGTGCGCGGCCGCTCCGGCAGCAGTTCGGCGCCGGCGCCCGCGAAGGAGTCGAGACCGGCCGCGTGGATGCGCTTGATGGCCTCCTCCGCCGAGACGCCCGAGATGCGGGCCATGTGCTCGACCTCGGACGCGCCGAGGGAGTGGATGACCAGCTGCGGGAAGTCCTTCTTGATGGCGGAGAAGTGGTGCTCGTAGTACTCGACGCCGTAGTCCGGGTGGTGCCCGCCCTGGAACATGATCTGCGTACCACCGAGCTCGACGGTCTCCGCGCAGCGGCGCAGGATGTCGTCGAGGTCGCGGGACCAGCCCTTCTTCGCGTCCTTGGGGGCCGCGTAGAAGGCGCAGAACTTGCACGCCGTGACGCAGACGTTGGTGTAGTTGATGTTGCGCTCGATGATGTACGTCGCGATGTGCTCGGTACCGGCGTAGCGGCGGCGGCGCACCGCGTCGGCCGCCTGGCCGAGCGCGTGCAGCGGCGCGTGGCGGTAGAGGTCGAGCGCCTCTTCCTTGGTGATCCGGCCCCCCGCGGCTGCGCGGTCGAGGACTGACTGGAGAACGGCCTGGTCGGTCACCGGTGCGTCACCTTTCGGCGGTGTGTCTGTGTCAAGGTCCGGACCGATCCAGCCTACGCCAGGGCCGACCGGCACATTTCAGGGGCTGCGCCTGAGGTCGCCCTCGGGGTTTCCGGCCGGGGTGTCGCCCGACTTGTAGTGCAGCGTCCCGTCCGGGTTGAGGCTGAAGCGCTCGTCGGCCGAGCCGTTGGAACAGACGCCGGGGGCCGGGTTGGGGCCGCCCGAGGTGTCCAGGACCAGCGAGCGGTCGGTGGCGGAGGACAGCTTCCAGTCGCCGCTGCAGTCGGTGCCCAGGACGGCCAGGACCGACTTGTCCCGGCCGACGACCTCGCCGACCCTGCCCGCCTTGATGGTGATCTCGAACTCCGTGGAGAGACCGAGGCGGGCGGTGGTGACCGAGCCCTTCCAGGTGCCGACGAGCTCCTTGGGGACGTCCTGGCGGGTGCCCTTGGGCGGCGCCGCGCTCCCGCTCCCCGTCGGGGCCGGGGCGGAGCCCGCCGGGGCGGGCGCGGAGGCGGAGGGGCGCGGCCCGGCGTCGGCCAGGTCCCGCTCCTTGCTGCCCTGGCCCGGCAGCACGTCCATCCAGTACAGCCCGCCGGACAACACCGCGAGCACGGCCGCCGCGGCCAGGACCACGGTGCAGCTGAACCGGCGCCCGGCGGCCCTGACGGTGACCTGCCGTCCCTGGCCCTCCGGGTCGGTCCGCTGACCCGGCAGCCCCGCGCCGCCGGTGCCCGGGCCGGGGGTTCCGTACGGACCGGCTCCACCGGCCGGGCCCGCGGTCGCCGCTCCGGCGGGCGCGCCGCCCGCCGTACCGGCGGAGCCGGAGCCGCCCTCCGCTGCGCCGTAGGGCGAGCCGCCGCCCGTTCCCGGACCGCCGTACGCGGGGTCGGGCGGCCCGAAGCCGCCGCCGACGGGGCCGCCGTACGAGGAGGCCGTGAACGGCACCGGCCCGGACGGGGTGTCCGCGTACGGCGAGTGGGGCACCCCGTAGCCGCGGCCCGCCGACGCGTCGTACCCGCCGCCGGAGGTGTCCGCGTCGAGGTCCAGCAGGGCCACCGCGGCCCGGCTGGCCTCCTCCACCAGCGGCCCGGGGAGCCAGCCGGGGGCGCCCAGTGCACCGCCGAGGGCCGCCGCGATCGCCTCGGGGGCGGGCCGGTCCGCGGGCGCCTTGGCCAGGCAGGCCCCGATCAGCTCGCGCAGCTCCCCGGCCGGGACCGCGCCGAGCTCGGGCGGCTCGTGGACCACCTTGTAGAGGAGGGTCGCCGAGTTGTCCCCGGTGAAGGGGGGCCGCCCGGTCGCCGCGAAGGCCATGACCGCGCCGAGCGAGAACACGTCGGCCGCCCCGGTGATCCCCTTGCCGAGGATCTGCTCGGGGGACATGTAGCCGGGCGAGCCGACGGAGACCCCGGTGGAGGTGAGCGAGGCGGTGCCGTCCGTGGCCCGCGCGATCCCGAAGTCGATCAGCCGCGGCCCGTCGAGGGTGAGCATCACGTTCGACGGCTTCACGTCCCGGTGTACGAGGCCCAGGCCGTGCACCGCCACCAGGGCGCGGGCCAGCCCCGCGCCGACGGCCCGTACCGAGGCCTCGGGAAGCGGACCGTGCCCGGCCAGCGCGCGGTCCAGGGAGGGCCCGGCCACATAGCCGGTGGCCACCCACGGCACCGGGGCCTCGGGGTCCGCGTCCAGCACCGGCGCGGTCCACTCGCCGCCCACCCGGCGGGCCGCCTCGACCTCACGGCGGAACCGGGCCCGGAATTCCTCGTCGGTGGCGAAGTGCGGGTGCACGATCTTGACCGCTACGGTCCGGCCGCCCGCGCTGCGCCCCAGGTAGACCCGGCCCATGCCACCCGCACCGAGCCGGCCCAGCAGCCGGTACGCGCCGATGGTCCGCGGCTCACCGGCTTCGAGCGGCTGCATCGCGTCCCCCAATTCCCCGTGTTCCCGGGCGCCTTGTGCCGCCCGCCGAGCAGCAGCCTAGGCGGTGGCGTGCCGGGGCGGGGGAACGGGCGCGGTCACCCTTTTGCATTTCCCGCCCCGGGCAGGAAATGCAAAAAGGACGGAATTCCCGGTAAACCGCACATTCGCCCGCCCGATGTTTGGACTACCGCCGGGCAAAGCCGGTCAGCACTCCTGGACCACCGCGCTCAGCAGCTCCACCGCGACATCCGCGGGATACCCGGTCGACGGTCCCGTACGGCGTGCGAATTCACGTACGCCGGCCAGTTGCTCGGGGCCGAAGCGGAAGTCGAGCGTCGTGAAGTACCGCTCCAGCAGCTCCGCGTCGAAGGCCTCCCAGCGGGCGGCCTGCTCGGCCACCTTGGTGACCTCTTCCAGGGAGACGTCCCGGGAGGAGAGGAAGGCTTCGTGGACCTCCCGCACGACGGCGGGCTCGCGGGCGAGGTAGTCCTTGCGGGCGGCCCAGACGGCGAAGACGAAGGGCAGCCCGGTCCACTCCTTCCACATGTGCCCGAGGTCGTGCACGGTCAGCCCGAGCCGGGGCGCGTCGTGCAGGGATGCGCGCAGCGCGGCGTCCCCGATCAGTACGGCCGCGTCCGCCTCCTGCATCATCACGCTCAGGTCGGGCGGGCAGGTGTAGTAGTCGGGCCGTACCCCGTACTGCTCGGAAAGCAGCAGCTGGGCGAGGCGTACGGACGTACGGGAGGTGGAGCCGAGTGCGACGCGGGCTCCGTCGAGCTGCTCCAGGGGGACCTGCGAGACGATCACGCAGGACATCACCGGACCGTCGCAGCCGACCGCGATGTCGGGGAAGGCGACGAGCTGGTCGGCGTTGCGGAGGAACTCCACGAGGGTGATCGGGGCGATGTCCAGGTCTCCCTGGACGAGGCGCTCACTGAGCTTCTCGGGGGAGTCCTTGGTCAGCTCCAGGTCCAGCAGAGTGCCGGTTCTGGCCAGCCCCCAGTAGAGGGGCAGGCAGTTCAGGAACTGAATGTGGCCGACGCGGGGCCGGCTGCGATAGACGTCCACATCGCGAGACTAGTCCCCGGGTCTGCGTCAGCCTTGCGGCGGGTCTCAAACGTCCGGGTGACGTGATCTTTCCCTCTGGTCTCGGCCGCAGGGTGCGTGCTAGGCTCGACGCAAGTTGCAGTTTGGTTTCCCTTGCAGTACGAGGCCTGCGGAGAATGTGACCCGCAGGCTTTTGTAGTTTTCAGACTTCTTAGCAGGTTCTGGAGCAGGGCGACCCTTTGGCCCATAGGAGGGCTCATGGCTACCGGAACCGTGAAGTGGTTCAACGCTGAAAAGGGCTTCGGCTTCATCGCCCAGGACGGCGGCGGCCCGGATGTCTTCGTCCACTACTCCGCGATCAACGCCTCTGGCTTCCGCTCCCTCGAGGAGAACCAGACGGTGAACTTCGACGTCACGCAGGGTCCGAAGGGCCCGCAGGCGGAGAACGTCACCCCGGCCTAGTCGCCTGGGCCAACTCTCATCGCGGGTTGGAAAAGCAGTACCCAAGGAGCCCTGTCCCCTCTGCGCGAGCAGATCCGGCAGGGCTCCTGCCTTTCCCCCTCCCGAAGGGCGGGGGAAAGCGAGTGGCCCCCGGCACCGTGGGAACGGTGCCGGGGGCCACTGTGCTGTCGGGCGGGCTGCCTCAGGGGCGGGCCGCCGTCTTCGCGGGGGCCGGGTCCGGCGCGGGGGCCGGGGTCGTGACCGGAGCCGTGATCTTGAGCTCCAGGACCAGGGTCACGTTCTCCTTGGTCGTCAGACGCACGAAGTAGGTCCCCGGGACCACGTCCGTCGTGAACAGCTCCGGCAGGACGATCTTGCCGTCGGCTCCCGACTTCGGCAGCAGCCGGCCGAAGACCTTCTTGCCGGCCTCGTCCTTGAAGTACGGGCCCTTCGCGGTCGCCGGGTCCACCGGCACCCACTTGCCGTCAGCGTCCTTCACGACCAGGTCGGCCACGGTCTCCGTACCCGCGACGGCCTTCCCGGCGGAGGTCGCGAAGACCTCCACGTCCTTGACGCTCGTACCGGCGACCGTCTCCAGCGGCTTCGCGTCGCCGGCACGGGCCAGCTTGTCCGCGACCGTCACGGTGACCTTGCCGTCGAAGTTCTGGGTGAACCCGCCCTGCGCGTCGTAGGCCGAGGCGCGGAGCGTGAAGGTGCCGGCCTTGGAGCCCGCCTTCAGCCCGGGCGCGGCGGCGATGCCGTCGGCGCCCGCCTTGACCACCAGGGAGTCGGCGGTGCTGAAGCGGGTGCCGCCGGTGGTGTCCTTCTCGACCGCGAAGATGACCTCCTGGTTGACGGCGGGCTTGCCGTCACTGAGGAGCACCTTGACCCGCGGGACCTCCGCGAAGGCCGCCCCCGCCTCGGCCGTGAGGCCGGGACCACCGATGACCGTGAGCTCCGCCAGGCGTGCGGCGGGCGGCTTCGGCTGCTCCGGCGTCGGAGTGGGCTTCGGAGTCGGAGTCGGAGTGGGCGTGGGGGTCGGTGTCGGCTTCGTCGTGGGGGTCGGCACGTGCGACGGCGTGGGCAGGGTGGTGCCGGGCGGCTGCGTCGGGTAGTTCCCGGCGGGCGGGTTCGGCACCTCGGCGGCGCCACCGTTCTGGTACTGCCGCATGAAGCCGAGCACGGTGTTCACGTACTCGCGGGAGTTGTTGTAGCTGAGGATCGCCGAGTCGAGCTTGGCCGCGACCGACAGGTCACGGTCGCCCGCGCAGAGGTAGAGACCCGCGCCCAGCGCCGCGTCGTAGATGTTGTTCGGGTCGCGCTTGGAGTCGCCGTTGCCGTCGGCACCCCAGGTCTTCCAGGTGGAGGGGATGAACTGCATCGGGCCGACGGCGCGGTCGTACACCGCGTCCGCGTCCCACTCCCCCTTGTCCGTGTCCCGGATCTCGGCGAAGCCGTTGCCGTCCAGGCGGGGGCCGCGGATGGGCTTCTCGGTGTAGCCGTCGGCCTTGAGGCCGTAGCCCGAGGCGTGGACGGACTCGACCCGGCCGATGCCCGCGAGCAGCTGCCAGGGCAGCTTGCAGCCGGGGAGCGCCGCGGCCACCGACACCTCGGCGCGGTTGTAGGCGTCGAGGGCGGTCGCGGGTATCCCGCTGGCCCCCTCCTGCGCGCCGGCCCCGGCCGGCGGCGGGTCGGCGACGATGTCGGGCAGGTCCAGCCGGGCGTCACCGCGGTCGGCGGCCTGCGGACTGTCCGGAGTGGGCTCGGACTCTCCCGCGTCGGCGGTCGACGGGCTGGTCACGACCGCGGCGGTGGTCAGGCTGGCCGCGAGCGCGGCCGTGCACAGGACCTTGCGCGAGGTGTTGACGAGGTGACGGTGAAGCGGCTTCACAGTGCGGCGATCCCCCCAAGGAGCCGTCAAAGGTCTACGGCTGGTCCAGCCGTGAATATCCACTGTCTATCAGTTATTCGAAGGCGACTCGCCGTCCCGCCGGGAGATGTGGCGCACCATTCGTCTCGGCTTCACCGGGGTCTCGCGGCCGAACGAACAGAATGCCCAACTCCCTGCCCGAATTACCCCGATGAGCCATGGTTCCGACACGCCTCATGGACGACGACCGAAGACAGCCGAAGGTGGGAGCAGATCCCGCCATGGCCGGATACGGTACCCCTGGAATCACCGGCATGTGATCCGGATCACTGAAGATCGCTGAAGAAAACCCCGCCGGGGACGATGAGTTCCAGGGGGCGCTGCGGTCTGCCTTGCGTACACACCGGACCGAGGAAGAGGAACGACTCCCATGCGCATCGTCATCACCGAGTTCATCAGTCTGGACGGCGTCGTACAGGCCCCGGGCGGTCAGGGCGAGGACAACGACGGCGAGTTCGCCCACGGCGGCTGGTCGCACCCGTTCTTCGACCCGGAGGTGGTGGGCGGCTCCTTCACCGGGGCGATGGAGAACGCCGGAGCACTGCTGTTCGGACGCCGCACGTGGCAGACGATGGCCGCGGCGTGGCCCGGCCGAGCGGGCGATCCGTTCGCCGACCGGATGAACTCCCTCCCGAAGTACGTCGTATCGCGGACCCTGGGCGAGTCCGACCTCGCATGGAACAACACCACGCTGATCGCGGGCGAGAAGGCGGTCGACCGCATCCGCGAGCTGCACGGGGCCGAGGGCGGCGACCTCGTGGTCATGGGCAGCCCCACCCTCGTACGCACCCTGCTGAGCGAGGGCCTGGTCGACGAACTCCGGCTGATGGTCATGCCGGTGCTGCTCGGCGGCGGCAAGTCGATCTTCCCCGCGGACGGCGGCCTGCGCACCCTCGAACTGGTCTCCACGGCCATCAGCCCGGCCGGCGTGCACGTGTGCACCTACCGCCCGGCCGCCGGGAAGTAGACGGCCTGCAGGCGGCATCGCGGCGCTCACTCCTCGCGCGCTCGCTCCTCACGCGCTCAGCCCTCCCCCGCCCAGTCCTCCCGCGGCCCCCGGTACAGCTCCTGGATCCGGTCCGCGTAGTCACGGGCGATCGCGCCGCGCCTGAGCTTCAGCGACGGCGTCAGGTGGCCGCGCGCCTCGGTGAAATCGCGCGGGAGGACGGCGAAGCGGCGGATCGACTCGGCGCGCGAGACCAGCCGGTTCGCCTCGTCCACCGCCCGCTGCAGGTCCGCCCGGAGTTCCTCGTCCTGCACGAGCTCACGGATCGGCACGTTCTGCTTCTTGTGCATCTGGCGCCAGTGCTGCAGCCCGTCGGGTTCCAGCGTGATCAGCGCGGTGATGTAGGGCCGGTTGTCGCCGACGACCATGCACTGGCCGACCAGCGGGTGGGCCCGCAGCCAGTCCTCCAGCGGTGCGGGAGCGACGTTCTTGCCGCCGGAGGTGATGATCAGGTCCTTCTTGCGGCCGGTGATGGTGAGGTAGCCGTCGGCGTCGAGCTCGCCGATGTCGCCGGTGGCAAGCCAGCTCCCGTACGGGGCCGCCTGCGCGGCGTTCCAGTAGCCGGCGAAGACGTGGCGGCCGCCCAGCAGCACCTCTCCGTCGTCCGCGATCCGTACGGCCGTGCCCGGCAGCGGCCAGCCGACGGTGCCCAGGCGGGGCCGCTGCGGCGGGGTCACGGTGCTCGCGCCGGTGGTCTCCGTCAGCCCGTAGCCCTCGAAGACCTCGATGCCGGCGCCGGTGTAGAAGGCCGCGAGCCGTCGGCCGAGCGGTGATCCGCCGCTCAGGATGTAGCGGACGCGGCCGCCGAGCGCGGCGCGGATCCGGCGGTAGACGAGCGGGTCGTACAGGGAGCGGGCGAGGCGCAGCACGAGGCCGGGGGCCTTGCCCTCGACGGTCTCGCCGAAGCGCCGCGCGATGCGGGCGGCCCGGTCGAAGGAGGAGGCCCGGCCCATTCTCTCCGCGGTGGCCCGGGCGGTGTTGTAGACCTTCTCCAGCACGTACGGGATGGCCAGGAGGAAGGTGGGCCGGAAGCCCGCGAGGTCGGCGAGGAGGTCCTCGGTACGGATGCTGGGCGCGTGCCCGAGCTTGACGCGGGCCCGCATGCAGCCGATGGCCACCATCCGCCCGAAGACATGGCTGAGCGGCAGGAACAGCAGGGTGGAGGCGGGGTCCTTGCTGACGGATGTGAAGACGGGGTGCAACAGCTCCACCGCGTTGTCGACCTGGGCGTAGAAGTTGGCGTGGGTGATCACGCAGCCCTTGGGCTGCCCGGTGGTGCCGGAGGTGTAGATGAGGGTGGCGACGGAGTCCGGCGTGCGGGCGGCCCGCCGGTTGTGCACCACCGCGTCCGGGATGCGTTCCCCGACCTTGACCAGCCGGGCGATCGCTCCGGTGTCGAATTCCCACAGGTGCGTCAGCCAGGGCAGGTTGCCGCGCTCGGCGCTGATCAGCCGGGCCTGGGCGGTGTCCTCGACGGCGCAGGCCACGGCCCCGGAGTCCTGGATGATCCAGCGCGCCTGGAGGGCCGAGGAGGTCGGGTAGATCGGTACGGTGACCAGCCCGGCGGCCCATCCGGCGAAGTCGAGCAGGGTCCATTCGTAGGTGGTACGGGCCATGATGGCGAGCCGGTCGCCCTCGCGGAGCCCTTCGGCGATCAGGCCCTTGGCCACGGCGAGCACCTCGGCCGCGAATTGTGCGGCCGTGACGTCGCGCCAGACGCCGTCGCGGTCCTTGCGGGCGAGCACCGCCTCGCCGGGCGCCTCCCAGGCGTTGTGGAACGGGAGGTCCCCGAGGGACCCCCGGTCCGGCGGTCCGACCAGCGCGGGCACCCGTACCTCACGGACCACTCCGTCGATCACGGTCTTGACGGGTTCCACCGGCTCTACGGGCCTGACCAGCCTCAACTCGGATGCCACGGTGATCTCTCCTCGGCTCGGCGCAAGCGTTACCGCCGGTAATCTACGGAGCGGCAACCGGCCCGGCCAGACCATGGAGGGGTTCTTCACCGACGCTCCACGCCACCGCCCCACACCCCGGACGCGGCGGTGGCCACGACGCAGTCGGTGAAATCGCGGGGCCCACGGCCGGGCGACCCGCCGGCCCGCACCGGCACACGGTGGAATCGGTCGACCGCCGG
Organism: Streptomyces sp. NBC_00029; assembly: GCF_045160505.1. NCBI lineage: Bacteria > Bacillati > Actinomycetota > Actinomycetes > Kitasatosporales > Streptomycetaceae > Streptomyces > Streptomyces sp. NBC_00029. Next base: position 5,277,612 of record NZ_CP108292.1, on the reverse strand, counting down.
GCGGGCTGCGGGAGCGCGTTCGGCCCGAGCGCGGCCGTCCGCCGCACGGACGGAACCCGTCCCGGCCGGCGCCGCACCGGCAGGTAGCGTAGGGGCGGCGTAAAGACCACGGACGGGCACGTGTCGGTGCGTTGCGACTGCCGGGCCGTTGACGCGTCTCACCCTCTGAGCAAGGAGCTCCACACGCATGTCCATACCACCGCAGCCTCCGTCGTCCCCCGGTCCGTACGGCCAGCCCCAGCCCGGCCCGTACGGCCAGCCGGGCCCGTACGGCCAGCCGGGGCAGCAGCCCGGTCAGCCGCCGTACGGCCAGCCGGGACAGCCGGGCTGGTACCCGCAGCAGTCGCAGAAGACCAACCCGCTGGCCATCGTGGCGTTCGTCATGTCGATCGTCTGCGCGATCCCGCTGGTCCCGCTGATCCTCGGTTTCGTCGCCCTCTCCCAGATCAAGTCCCGTGGTGAGAAGGGCAAGGGCCTCGCCATCGCGGCGATCGTCATCCACGGCGCGACCATCGCGTTCTACGGCATCTTCATCGCCCTCGGCCTCTCCGGCGCGCTGGACGACGACACCACGAAGAAGCGCGACACCGGCGGCCAGGTCACCGCCCCGGTCGCCGGCGGCGTGAGCGACATCAAGGCGGGGGACTGCTTCAACACGAGCGACGACCTGTCGAAGTACAACGCCGAGGACGGCAGCCAGGCCGCCCTCTCGGTGCGCATCGTGCCCTGCGACCAGCCGCACAAGGGCGAGGCGTACTCCGTCTTCGACCTGGAGGGCGGGCTGTACCCGGGCGAGGAGAAGGTCGTGTCCATCGCCGAGGAGAAGTGCGGGGGCACCGCGCTCACCACGTACCTGGGCAAGGACGCGAAGGTCTCGGACAAGCTCGAGGTGTACTACTACTACCCGCAGGCCACCACCTGGATCCGGGGCGACCGCGAGGTCACCTGCTTCGTGGGCGACCCGAGCGGCCCCACCACGGGCTCGATCCGCGCCGCGGGCTCCTGACCCGCACCGGCCGGGCCCGCCTCAGGGGCGTCGGCCGGGTCCCGCCCCTTCAGGCCGCATCCGCGCCCGGGTCGGCCGGCGGGCAGTCGCGGCAGCGGCGCGGGTACGGCGCACGGAACGCGCGGTCGCAGCCGTCGCAGTTCTGGAGCGGGTGCGGCGCTTCGGCATCCCGGACCGGCGGGGCCACCGGGGCCGGGGGCAGCCGGGGCGGGAGCAGCCTGGTGAGGCGGTACGCGACGACGGCCGCGGGGTTGCGCATCTGGTCGGGGAGGTCCGCGGACACGGCCCGCGCGACCGCGTCGGGGGCGATCCCGCGCTCCAGCCAGGCGGAGGCGTCCGGCGCGAGGCGCCGTACGTCGCGCTCGGAGAGCAGGAGCCGCGGGTCGTGGCGCCGTAGCCCGGCGAGCAGTTCGAGCGCACCGGGGTGCGGGCCCGGCCCGGCCACCTCCGCCGGGGCGACAGGCTCGGGCTGCGGACCCGGCTCCAGGTCCGGCCCCGGCTCCGACTCCAGGCCCGGCCCCGACTGCGGCTCCAGGCCCGGCTCCGGCTCCGGCTCCGGCTCCAGAGGTGGCTGGGGCGGAGGTGGCGGCAGCGGCGGCTCGTCCGGGGCGGCCTCCGGCCTGTTGTACGAGTACGTCCGGGTCACCACCCGCCCGGTCTGCAGCCGCTCGCGCCGGCGTTGGAGATAGCCGTGCCTCTCCAGCTCCCGCAGCGCGGAACCGATCCGGATCTCGCCCTCCGGGAACCGCGCGGTCAGCGCCTTGACGCCGATCGGGGCCCCGTCGGGCAGCGACTGGATGTGGGCCGCGACCCCGATCGCCGTCGCCGACAGTTCGCGGTGCTGGAGGAGGTGGTTGCCGACCACCGTGTAGTGACTCGCGTGGCGCACGTTGACGTGGATGACACCGGATCGGGGGGTCCCTGAGGGAACTCGGGACGAGGCGCGCGAGACCGCGCTAGGGTGCTGAAGAGCCATGGGGAAGCGAGCCACTTCCTAAGATGGTCAGGCCCTCGGCCGGGATTGCAGTCCCACCGGGGGCCGTCTCATGTCTGCGGTTGTCGGGGCGAGCATATGCCAGCCAACCAGTAGTAAATCCAGCCCAGTTGGCACGATTCACCCGTCCGGGCGACGCCGGCCGGTGGGGTTGGTCGGTTGGTCATTTCCCCCGGTTCTTTGGGTCTTTACGCGTCCAGGCGCACCGGATCCCGGTATCCCGCGACCCGGTTCCCGTCCGATGTCCCGGGGCGGCAGGAGCCCCGCGTCGCGGATTCCCGCGACCCGGTCCCGGCGGCCGGCGGAACCGTACGAACGCCTTCCGCGTCTCCGGTCCATATCGGCGCCGCCGAGGGCCCATGCGGAAATCCCCGTATTAGCATGGACATGACCAGCTGATTCTGGCCATGTCCAGTTATCAACTCCCCAGGGGATACATGTCGTTCGACGCGGAGTGGGCTCAGCACAAGGCCGCCGCCCTCGCACAGCAGTCACCCGTGATGCGGCTCAATCAGGCACCCCCCGACGGCGGCGCGCCCGCGAGCCCGGCCGGGAGCCTGGTGGCCGGGGCCGCCTCCATCAACGGCAACGCCAACCTGCTGATCGAGATCGCCGCGCTCCTCCACGAGGGCCGGCCCGACGGAGACGCGAGCACCATGGCACGCGCCCCAAGGGCCCATGCCGACGTCTCCACGGAGGTCCTGCGCTTCGCCCGCTTCGCCGACGACCAGTTCAAGGACACGGTCAGCCTGCTCGCCGCCCTGGCCACCCGCCTCAAGACGGCCGGCACCGGCTTCGCGCAGGTGGACGACGACACCGCCCGCTCCTTCCTCGGCAGCCTCCTCGAATCGGGGCAGTACGTGAAACCGGAGGCCAAGTGAGCGGGCTCAGCCACCGCAAGGACGTCCAGTTCCTGGAGGAGTGCAACCCGGCCCTGGTGGAACGCAACGCCGCCGAGTTCAAGCGCCTGCGCGATCTGCTCGTCCAGGCCGAGGAGCCCGCCCGGCGGGCCGAGACCGGCACCGAATGGCACAGCGACGGCAGCCACACGTACACCTCGCGCCTCTCCGAGGCCCGGCAGCTCGTGCAGCACATCGCCGAGGGGTACGACAGGGCCGCGAGCGCCCTGCACGCGTACGCGGCGGCCCTGACGACCGCCAAGTCCCACTACTCGAACGGCCGGGGCTCCGAGCGCAAGCTGGCCGCCCTGATCGCCACGAAGGGCACCGCGGTCACCCGCACCGCCCAGGAGGCGGAGCCGATGCGCCAGTGGGAGGACATGCGGGCGACGACCGGCTTCCTCGACGGTCTCGCCGAGCTCACGATGGACGTGGACGACATCCGCGAGGAGGCGGACCGCCTCCACGACGACGCCGGCGGCAACTTCCGGCTGGCCGGGACCACCGAGCAGGAAGCGCGCAGCTCCTGCGTCCACGCGCTCAAGCAGGCGTACGAGCTGCTGCCCGAGTTCAGGCTGAAGGGCGGGGCGGGCGGGGTCGACCTCTACGCGGCCATGGCCGACATCCGCCGCGAGGCGGCTGAGGCCCGCACCAACCCCCTGACCCATCTGCCGGGCAGTGGCCCGAAGAAGGAGATGACGGGTCCGGTGGGGCCGGACACCCCGGTCTCCCCGCAGCTCCGCGACATCCGGATGCGGGTCGCGGGGCTGCCGGACGCCGCCGACAACTACTGGATCCCCCTCGTCACGGACGAGATGCACGCGGACTGGATCTCCCGGAACAAGGAGGTCCTGCGGGCGGCGGCCAGGAACGCGGGCCTGCCGGAAGAGCTGGTCGCGGGCGTGGCCTGGCAGGAGATCGGCGGCTATCAGCCCGGCCTGCTGGACGACGTGACCGGCACGATCCGCGAACAGGCCGCGGCTCCCTGGGGCCTGAGCCCGGTCACCCCCGAGAACCTTCCGTGGCGTCTCGGCGGGAATCCGGACGAGACCTCCTACGGGCCGATCGCCATCCAGCTGCGGCGCGGTGCCGAAGTGCTCGGCTACGACCCGGCGAACCTCACCGACCACCAGCGGACCCTGGTCGAAGAGGCCCTGCAGGACCCCAAGCAGAATGCCTTCATAGCCGCCGGACACCTGGCGCAGATCAAGGCGGAGAGCGGTCTCGCCGACGTGCCCGCCGACCGGATGACGGAGGCCCAGATGCGGGAGATCGCCGCGCGCTACAACGGAGGGCCCTACTGGGACCTCCCCAAGGCCCAGGGCTACGGTGACCGGTTCGTCGGGGACCTCGGCCGAGCGAAGGACGCCATGCGATGACGTATCCCCGGGAGAGCATCGACCTGCCCGAGGACCGGGGCTGCCTGCGATGGGTACTGGGTGTCCCGCTCGGGATCATCCACCTGCTCAACGCCGTCGCCGTGTGGGCGGCCCTCTTCGCCGGACCCCGGGCCGAGTGGGACCACCAGGGCTACGAGGGCGTCTCCGCGATGTGCTTCATCTCCGTGTCCCTGAGCACCCTGGGCCTGCTCATCACCCTCGTCCCGAGCGTGCGCCGGACCATGGGCCTGTGGTGGTTCGCCCCGCCCATCGTCCTCGGGCTGATCGCGTACGTCCGCGGCGCGACGCTCGGATGAGGCTCCCCCGCGAGAACATCGACCTGCCCGAGGACCGCGGCTGCCTGCAGTGGGTCCTCGGGATACCGCTCGCCCTCGGCTACGTCCCCGCGGTGTTCACCTGCTACGCCGCCCTGACGCTGCGGGCGGAGCCCGGCGACGAGGTGATGCGCGACACCGTCCGCTTCATGTCCGGCTGCTCCCTGGTGCTGTGCCTCGTAGGACTGCTGGTCACCATCACCCCGCTGTTCCGCCGGACGATGGGCCGGTGGTGGTTCGCCGCACCGTTCCTTCTGGCGACGGTCGCGTACTTCCGCGCGCAGACGGTCTGACGGCTCCGACGGCCGGACTCCGAGGGCGGGGGCGGAAGGCCCTGCGAACGCCGCAGCCCCCGCCCGGGGACGAGGGCGGGGGCTGCGGCGCACACGGTGCGGTGCGGGTGCGGGGCGGGTCAGGCCGCGACCACGACCTGCTCGGTGGCCGGGGCCGGCTCGTCCAGCAGTGAGGCCGAGGCGGAGGCGTAGGCCTCCTTGTCCAGGATTCCCTCGCGGGCCGAGACGATGACCGGGACCAGGGCCTGGCCGGCCACGTTGGTGGCGGTGCGGATCATGTCCAGGATCGGGTCGATCGCCAGCAGCAGGCCGACGCCCGCGAGCGGCAGGCCCAGCGTGGAGAGGGTCAGCGTCAGCATGACGGTGGCGCCCGTCAGGCCGGCCGTGGCGGCCGAGCCGATGACCGAGACGAAGACGATGAGCAGGTACTCCTTGATGCCCAGCTGCACGTCGAAGATCTGCGCGATGAAGATGGCGGCGAGTGCCGGGTAGATCGCGGCGCAGCCGTCCATCTTGGTGGTGGCGCCGAACGGGACGGCGAAGGAGGCGTACTCCTTCGGGACGCCGAGGCGCTCGGTGACCTTCTGGGTGACCGGCATGGTGCCGACCGAGGAGCGGGAGACGAAGGCGAGCTGGATGGCGGGCCAGGCGCCCTTGAAGAACTGCAGCGGGCTGACCTTGGCGACCGTCGCGAGGAGCAGCGGGTACACGCCGAACATGACGATGGCGCAGCCGATGTAGACGTCGGCGGTGAAGGTCGCGTACTTGCCGATCAGGTCCCAGCCGTACGTGGCGATCGCGGTGCCGATGAGGCCGATGGTGCCGATCGGAGCCAGCCGGATGACCCACCACAGGGCCTTCTGGAGCAGCTCCAGGGCGGACTCCGCGAGGTCCAGGACCGGCTTGGCCTTGGCGCCGAGCTGGAGGGCGGCGATACCGGCGACGACGGCCAGGAAGACGATCTGCAGGACCTTCAGCTCGGTGAAGGGCGTGACGATGTCCGTCGGGACGATCCCGGTCAGGAAGTCGATCCAGGAGCCGGTCCGCTTGGGGTCCTTGCCGTCCGCGGCGGTGAGGCCGGTACCGGAACCCGGGTCGGTCAGCAGGCCGATGCCGATGCCGATGCCGACCGCGATCAGCGACGTGATCATGAACCAGAGCAGCGTGCGACTGGCGAGCCGTGCCGCGTTGTTCACCTTCCGCAGGTTGGTGATCGACACCAGGATCGCGAAGAAGACGAGCGGGGCGATGGCCAGCTTCAGCAGCTGGATGAAGATGTCGCCGGTCTTCTCCAGGGTGGTGGCGAGCCAGCTGACGTCCTGGCTGCGGGCTATCCAGCCGAAGAGGACGCCGAGGGCGAGACCGGCGACGATCTGGGCCCAGAAGGGGAACTTGAACGAGGCCTTGGCAGGGGCCTGGGGGGTCGCGGACACGGACACTCTCCGGAGGTGACGCACGAAGACAGGGGGGAAGTACTGCGGTGGCGAAGCGGTGCGGCAGCAGCCGGAAGGGCCGGCCGGGACGGCTGCTGTATCGATTCAGCTCAACAGCAACAGGCCGCGGACGCGCGGCGGCAGAGGTCGACGTGCAGGCGCATCACGAGCGGAACGCTCGTGATCATGGGGTGCGCAACTGTGGTCAACATGTTGAACACGCTAACACTTCTCCTTTGAGAATCTCAAAGGGGTGCTTTGAGACAGCGGCGCAAGAGGCCCCCTTGCGCAGACCGGGAAAACGCGAACGCCCCAGCATTACGGGCGGTATACCCGGTGCTGGGGCGGTTCGATGTGTGATGAAGCCAACTGGGGCGTTACGAGCTCACGCGCGCCGCGTCGTCGGCCTGGTCCTCCTGGCTGCGGTTCGCGGCGAGCTTCTGCTTCGCACCCGCGACGCGACCGGAGATCTGCTGGGACATCTCGTCGCGCTGCTTGCGCAGGAGGACGAAGGAGAGCGGGGCCGAGATCACGAGGGCGAGCAGCACGACCCAGGCCACGTTGGCGTCCCCGAGCCCGGCGGGCACCCAGCCCAGCCGGACGAGGCCGGCGACGGCGACGAGGCATCCGACGAAGATGCCCAGGCGCATCGCGGTGTAGCGGATCGTTGCGCTCGGCTTGAGGGACACGGTGACCCCTTCTCTCTCGTCGTGGTCTGCGGCGGCTGATGCCCGTCCAGTGAAGCACGCCGCCACCCCGCCGCGGCCCTCCGGGGTACGGCGGCGGGTGCGGCAGCGGGTGCGGCCGCCGGTCAGTGCAGCGGCAGCAGCATCACGATGTCGTCGCGGTCGTCGCCCGGGGCCACCCGGATCGCGCCGGGGACGCGGCCGACCTCCTTGTAGCCGCAGGAGGCGTAGAAGTGCTCCAGGCCCAGGCCGCCGCGGCAGGTGAGACGGACGGCGTCGATGTTCCCGAGGGAACGGGCCGCGGCCTCCGTGGCGGCCATCAGTTCGCGCCCGTACCCCTTGCCCTGGTGGCGCGGATGGACCATCACCGTGTAGGCCCACAGCCAGTGGAGCTGGAGCGCGTGCGAGTTGTGGACGAGGAAGGCGGTCGCGGCGACCGCCCCGTCCCCGTCGTGCCCGACGAGCAGCCGGCAGCTCCCGCCGGCGACGCCGGCGAGGTGCTTGTCCAGCGCGGGGCGGACCTCGTCGGAGGTGACCGGGGGCACGAAGCCCACGGCGCCGCCCGCGTTGGAGACGTCGGCCCACAGCGCCAGGATTCCATCACGCAGGGCAGGGTCGACGACCGGGTCCAGGGTGAAAGTAAGGGTCATATGGCGAGTTTATCCATTACCCAATCGGCGCGTCCAGAAAACGCCGAACCCCGGCCCAGGGGCCGGGGTTCGACTGACCGGAAGAGGCCGGACCGGGCTGTCAGACGCGCATCGCCTGCGGGGTCTCGCGCAGGTCTGCGTCCGGGCCGGGGTACTCGCGGATGATCTCGTAGCGCGTGTTGCGCTCGACCGGACGGAAGCCCGCTTCGCGGATCAGGTCCAGCAGATCGTCACGGCCCAGCTTGTTCGGGGTGCCGTAGTTGTCCGCGTCGTGCGTGATCTTGTACTCGACGACCGAGCCGTCCATGTCGTCCGCACCGTGCTGCAGCGCGAGCTGGGCGGTCTGCACGCCGTGCATCACCCAGAACACCTTGACGTGCGGCACGTTGTCGAAGAGCAGTCGCGAGACGGCGAAGGTCTTCAGCGCCTCGGCGCCGGTCGCCATCGTCGTACGCGCCTGGAGCTTGTTGCGTACCTTGCCGTCCTTCATGTCCACGAAGTCGTGCTGGTAGCGCAGCGGGATGAAGACCTGGAAGCCGCCGGTCTCGTCCTGCAGCTCGCGCAGCCGCAGCACGTGGTCCACGCGGTGGCGCGGCTCCTCGATGTGCCCGTACAGCATGGTCGCGGGGGTCTTGAGACCCTTCTCGTGCGCCAGCCGGTGGATGCGCGACCAGTCTTCCCAGTGGGTGCGGTGGTCGACGATGTGCTGCCGGACCTCCCAGTCGAAGATCTCCGCGCCGCCGCCGGTGAGCGACTCCAGGCCCGCCTCGATCAGCTCGTCCAGGATCTCGGACGCCGTGAGACCGGAGATCGTCTCGAAGTGGTGGATCTCGGTCGCCGTGAACGCCTTCAGCGAGACGTTCGGCAGCGCCTTCTTCAGCTCGGAGAGCGAGCGCGGGTAGTAGCGCCACGGCAGGTTCGGGTGCAGGCCGTTGACGATGTGCAGCTCGGTGAGGTTGTCGTTCTCCATGGCCTTGGCCAGGCGCACGGCCTCCTCGATGCGCATCGTGTACGCGTCCTTCTCGCCCGGCTTGCGCTGGAACGAGCAGTACGCGCACGAGGCGGTGCACACGTTCGTCATGTTGAGGTGCCGGTTGACGTTGAAGTGGACGACGTCACCGTTCTTGCGCGTGCGCACCTCGTGGGCGAGGCCGCCCAGCCAGGCCAGGTCGTCCGACTCGTAGAGGGCGATACCGTCCTCACGGGTCAGCCGCTCGCCGGAGCGGACCTTCTCCTCCAGCTCACGCTTGAGCCCAGCGTCCATGTACCGGTCGCCTCCTCTAGATGCCTCTGCCTGTCCTGCGAACCCTGCCCCACCGTACTCTCAGGCTTCCTCGGGCAGCTCCCCGACCCGGTTCTCCCACTTGGTGGAGAGCACGATGGTGGTACGGGTGCGCGAGACGCCCTTGGTTCCGGAGAGCCTGCGGATGATCTTCTCCAGGCCGTCCACGTCGTTGGCGCGCACCTTCAGCATGAAGGAGTCGTCGCCGGCGATGAACCAGCAGTCCTCGATCTCGTTGAGGTCGCGCAGCCGCCGGGCCACGTCCTCGTGGTCCGCGGCGTCGGACATGGAGAGCCCGATCAGCGCCGTGACGCCGAGGCCGAGCGAACGCGAGTCCACCGTCGCGCGGTAGCCGGTGATGACCCCGGCCGTCTCCAGTCGGTTGATGCGGTCGGTGACGCTGGGGCCGGAGAGGCCCACGAGACGGCCCAGCTCCGCGTACGAGGCACGACCGTTTTCCCGGAGTGCCTGGATGAGCTGCCTGTCCACCGTGTCCATTTACGTGGAGCCTTCCATTATTCGGCGATCCTGCAAGTCTAGGTATAGAATCTAAGGCACACAGGGTCAACACCCTGTGAAATCTTATCGCTGATCAATGACGATCTTCAGGAGTGGTTCACCGTGTTCACGATCGAGATGGCCTACGCACACATGCGGGAGCTCCAGGAGCTGGCCAACCGATCCCGTGCCCACCAGCCCGCCGCGGCCCACCGCGTCGACAAGGCCCGCAAGCCGCTCGGCCGTAAGAAGAAGGCCTAGTCACCGGCGCTTGCCCCCCGGGGAGTACGGGAGCCTCCCAGCTCCCCCTCCCAACGGCGGTACAGCCGGTGCGGCACACCTGCCGCGTCCAGCACCCGCCCCGCGACGAAGTCCACCAGATCCTGGATGTGCGTCGCACCCGTATAGAACGCCGGAGAGGCGGGCAGCACGATCGCGCCCGCCTCGTCCAGCGCCACCAGATGCCGCAGTGTCTGACCGTTCAGCGGGGTCTCCCGCACCGCGACCACCAGCCGGCGCCGCTCCTTGAGCGTCACGCTCGCCACGCGCTGGAGCAGGTCCTTCGACAGTCCGAGCGCCACCCCCGCCACGCAGGCCGTGGACGCGGGGACGATGAGCATCCCCTTGACCGGGTACGAGCCCGAACTCGGGCCCGCCGCCAGGTCTCCCGCACCCCAGTACCGGATGTCCGCGTCGGCCGCCGGGGCCTCGAAGGTCCCCGGTTTGCCGTCGGCGCCACGGGCCAGCCACTCCGCGAGGTCCTCGCGCCAGTGCGCGTCGCGGAAGGCGATCCCGGTCTCGTCCAGCAGAGTGAGACGCGAGGCGCGGCTCACCACCAGGTCGACACTCTCGCCCGCGGCGAGCAGCCCGCGGAGCACCGCCGCCGCGTACGGCGTCCCGGACGCCCCGGAAACCCCGACCACCCACGGGGTGCGCTTGCGCTCAGTCATACCTCCGAGACTATCCGGCCACCGCCGATGGGCACTCAGTAAGGTGTCCGGACGTTCCCGTGACGGGACGTGGCGAGGGGGACGAGGAAGATGAGCACGACGGCGGAAGCGGGCTGGACGCAGCTCGACCGGGCCAAGGCGGCCGGAAAGCTGATGGCGGGCTGGGTGGCACTGCTGTGGCTGATCGAGCTGGTGGACGCGGCCACCGGCCATGCGCTGGACGGGTACGGGATCATCGCCCGCGAGCCGGACGGGCTCACCGGGATACCGCTCGCGCCCTTCCTCCACTTCGGCTTCGACCATGTGGCGGCCAACACCGTCCCGCTGCTGACCCTCGGCTTCGTGGCGGCCCTCAGCGGCATCCGCCGCTTCCTCGCCGTGTGCGCGGCCGTCGCCGTCGTGGACGGTCTCGGCGTCTGGCTGGTCTCCCCCTCGGACACCATCACGGCGGGCGCCTCGGGCCTGATCTTCGGCCTCTTCGGCTACCTGCTGGTCCGCGGCTTCGTGGAACGGCGTCCGCTGGGCGTGGTGGTGGCAGTGGTGATCGCCGCCGTCTGGGGCAGCACCATCTTCCTGGGCATCCTGCCGACGGACTCGGGAGTCAGCTGGCAGGGCCACCTCTTCGGCCTCCTGGCAGGCGCGGCGGCGGCCTTCGCCCTCCCGCGCCGCGCACCGGCCGCCGGCTAGAGGCTCAGGCCCCGTACGGCCAGATCGCCCAGGGCGCACACGAACAGGGCGATCCCGATGAAGCCGTTGACCGTGAAGAAGGCGCGGTTCAGGCGGGACAGGTCGTGCGGCTTGACGATCGTGTGCTCGTAGAGGAAGGCCGCGACGACCACCGCCAGGCCGGCCCAGAACAGCGCGCCCGCGTCCGTGGCGAGTGCGTACCAGGCCAGCAGGGCCGTGGTCACGACGTGCGCGCCGCGCGCGCCCCAGAGGGCGGCCGGGACGCCGAAGCGGGCCGGGACGGACTTGACGCCCTCCGCCCGGTCGGCGGCCACGTCCTGGCAGGCGAAGATCAGGTCGAAGCCGCCGATCCACACGCCGACCGCCAGGCCCAGGAGCACCGCGTCCCAGGACCACTCGCCGGTCACGGCCAGCCAGGCCCCGACCGGGCCCATCGCCTGGGCCAGGCCCAGGATGGCGTGCGGGAAGTTCGTGAACCGCTTGCCGTACGGGTAGACCACCATCGGGATCACGGCGACCGGCGCGAGCGCCAGGCACAGCGGGTTCAGCAGCGCCGCCGAGCCGAGGAAGACCAGCAGCGCGATACCGGCGCCGGTCCAGGCCGCGCGGACCGACACCGCGCCGGTGACCAGCTCACGGCTCGCCGTGCGCGGGTTGCGGGCGTCGATCTCGCGGTCGATGATCCGGTTGGCCGCCATCGCGAAGGTCCGCAGCCCCACCATGCAGATGGTGACGAGCAGCAGGACGCCCCAGTGGACGCGCCGGTCGAGCTGGAACATGGCGGTGAACGCCGCGATGTAGGCGAAGGGCAGCGCGAAGACCGAGTGCTCGATCAGCACGAGCCGAAGGAAGGCCTTGACCTTCCCTGCCTGCGGGGCGGGGCCGGGTCCCTGAAGGGCTTCGGCGGCGGAGGTCATGCGAGGCTCCTGCGGAACTCTTCGAGGTCGGCCGTGAGCTCCGCCGCCGGGAGGGCGCCCAGCTCCAGGGTCCGGACGGTGTCGTCGTCGTGCCCCTCGGGCGGGGTGACGCGTGCGGTGACCTCCCAGTCGCCCCCGGACGGGCGGGCGTCGAGGAGCAGGAAGTTCCCGGCCTCCGCGGTGAACGGCTCCCCGGCCGCCAGGGCCTGCTGGAGCTGCTCCGCGAAGCCGTCCGCCTCGGTGTCCCGTGCGCCGGGCAGCTCGAAACCGCCGCCCTCCCCGTCCACGTCGAACATCAGGGCCCAGGTGTCGCCGGACCCCGCGAATTCCTCGGGGCTGACGCCCGCCTGCTCGGCGGCGAGGAGCACACCGGGCTGCGTCGGGTCGATCTCCGGGCGCATCAGGGCGACGTACCGCTCCGAGGTGCCGATGAAGAACTCGGGGCCGCCCACGGCGATGGGGCTCACAGTCCGTACTCCTTCCAGCGGCGGTCCACCAGGGCGGCCGTCGCCGGGTCGGACTCCACCATGTCGGGCCAGCCGCCGTCGCGGGTGTAGCCCTCCTCGGGCAGCTTCTTCGTCGCGTCGATGCCCGCCTTGCCGCCCCAGAACTGCTGGTACGAGGCGTGGTCCAGGTGGTCCACCGGGCCCTCGACGACGGTGAGGTCGCGGGAGTAGTCGGTGTTGCCCAGGGCCCGCCAGGAGACCTCGTGCAGGTCGTGGACGTCGCAGTCCTTGTCGACCACGATGATCAGCTTGGTCAGCGACATCATGTGGGCGCCCCAGATGGCGTGCATGACCTTCTGGGCGTGCTTCGGGTACTTCTTGTCGATCGAGACGATCGCGCAGTTGTGGAAGCCTCCCGATTCGGGGAGGTGGTAGTCCACGATGTCCGGCACGATGATCTTGAGGAGCGGAAGGAAGAACCGCTCCGTCGCGCGGCCGAGCGGGCCGTCCTCGGTCGGCGGCCGGCCGACCACGATCGACTGGATGAGCGGACGCTTGCGCATCGTCACGCAGTCGATCTTCAGGGCCGGGAAGGGTTCCTGCGGGGTGTAGAAGCCGGTGTGGTCGCCGAACGGGCCCTCCGGCAGCATCTCGCCGGGCTCCAGCCAGCCCTCGATGACGACCTCGGCGTTGGCGGGGACCTGGAGCGGGACCGTCTTGCAGTCGACCATCTCGATCCGCTTGCCCGCGACGAAGCCGGCGAAGAGGTACTCGTCGATGTCGCCCGGCAGCGGCGCGGTGGACGCGTACGTCACCGCGGGCGGGCAGCCGAAGGCGATGGCGACCGGCAGCCGTTCGCCCTTGGCCGCGGCCACGGCGTAGTGGTTGCGGCTGTCCTTGTGGATCTGCCAGTGCATGCCGATGGTGCGCTTGTCGTGGCGCTGGAGCCGGTAGAGGCCGAGGTTGCGGACGCCGGTCTCGGGGTGCTTGGTGTGGGTCAGGCCGAGGTTGAAGAAGTCCCCGCCGTCCTTGGGCCAGGTGAAGAGGGCCGGGAGCCGGTCCAGGTCCACGTCGTCGCCGGTGAGGACGACCTCCTGGACGGGCGCCTCACCCTTGATCTTCTTCGGCGGCACGTGGACCATCGAGCCGAGCTTGCCGAAGGCCTCGCGGACCCCGATGAAGCCCTGCGGGAGCTCGGGCTTGAGCAGGCCGCCGATCTTCTCGCTGATCTCGCCGTACGACTTGAGGCCGAGGGCCTTGAGCAGGCGGCGGTCGGTGCCGAAGACGTTCATGGCCAGCGGCATCGCCGAACCCTTGACGTTCTCGAACAGCAGGGCCGGGCCCCCTGCCTTGTTCACTCTGTCGACGATCTCCCCGACTTCCAGGTACGGGTCGACTTCGGCCTTGATGCGCTTGAGGTCGCCCTCCCGCTCCAGAGCCCGGAGCAGCGAGCGGAGATCGTCGTAAGCCATAGGGGTCAGTATCCGTCACCAACTACCCTGGAGGCGTCACCGGGGCCCGACGTGGGCCCCCCGTCACTGACTGGGAGTCGGTCCCACACCGTGCTGCGCTATCTGCCGTTCCTGCTGATCCTCGCGCTGACCATCTATGCCTTCATCGACTGCCTGAACACCCCGGAGCAGGAGGTCAAGCACCTCCCCAAGGTGGTCTGGGTGATCATCATCCTGCTGTTCTCCATCGTGGGCCCGGTGGTGTGGCTGTTCGCGGGCAGGCAGCGGGGGGCGTCGGGCGGCGGCCGGGCGCGCCGGGCGCAGTGGGTGGCGCCCGACGACAACCCGGAGTTCCTGAAGTCGCTGCGCGACGAGCAGGAGAAGAAGGACAAGGACCAGGACTGAAGGCTCCTGCGGACGGCCGGGCGGAGCCTCAGCCGACGTAGAAGTACCAGGGGCTCTTCCCGAAGTCCTTGGAGCCTCCTCCGCCCTGGCCGAAGAGGCCGGACGGATTGCTGGGTCGGGGCCCGGGGCGCAGGTCCCCGATGTCCGCGTACGGCCGGCCCACCCAGGGAGTGCCGGGGCGCGGCCCCGGTTTGCGGCCGTAGAGGTCCTGGATGTCCGCCCACGGCACTTTCGGCCCCGGCGGAACGGTCGAGGTCGGCCGCGGGGCGGGGGCGGTGGGACTCGGCCGCGGGGCGGGAGCGGTCGGGGTCGGCTGCGGAGCAGGAGCGGTCGGCGTCGGCTTCGGGGCCGGAGCGGGGCCCGGCGTGTCGGCGGAGGCGCCGGACGAGAGCGAGACCGCTCCCGCGGCGAGGGCCGACACGGTGGCGAGGGCGAACCACCCGGTGCGGGTACGGGTGCGGGCCATGACGGGGCTCCTTGCTGAGGATCGGCCGGCCCGACCGGGCGGGGCCGTGCCTCCATTGCGCCCCGGCGGCCGCACCCCGTCACGCCCCTGACTCCCGTGGCTTGACAACCCCCGGCGGCTACCGGGCCCACGGCAGGATGCGGGTGCCCTCCTCCCCCGGGACCGTCACCACGCCGTCCGAGCGCATCACGACGTGGGCCTCGAAGGTCTCGCCGGCGTGGATGCGGCGCAGTGTGTCCGGGGGAAGGACGAGGGTCCCGCCGGCGGTGACCTTCTCGGTGCGGCCGTCGCAGGTGACCTCCAGGGAGCCGGCGGTGAGGATCCACACCTGCTCGCGGCTGACGGAGTGTTCGGGGCCGGTGGCCCCGGCGGGCATGGCCACGTGCCAGCTGCTGAGCTCGGAGCTGCCGCGGCTGGGGGCGGCGAAGCCGGTCATGGTGGCGTTGGGGGTGGTGGTGACGTTCTCGGGGGCAGGGCTGATCACGTGCAAGGCGGGTCCTCGTGTTCTCGTCGTCGTCCGTCTCGGAACATGCAAGTAAAGCTGCTTTACTTCGAGTGAGTAAAGCAGCTTGACCCGGCCGTGTCACCATATTTGCGTGAAGAGAGACGAGAACGAGGGCGTCGAGCTGCTGTTCCTGCTCGGCCTGGGCTTCCAGATGCTGCTGGGCGAGTTCACCCGGCGCGTCGCAGAGGCCGGATACCCGGACCTGCGACCGGTGCACGGCATGGCCTTCCAGGCCCTCAGGGGCCCCGGCGCCACCGCCACCGAGCTCGCCGAGCGGCTGGGGGTGACCAAACAGGCCGCCGGACAGATCGTCGACGACCTGGAGAAGCGCGGCTACGTCCGCCGCGAGCCGCATCCCGAGGGCGGCCGCCGCAAGCTGGTGGTCCTGGCCCCGGCGGCCCATGACCACCTCGCCGTCGCGGGCCGGATCCTGCACGAGCTGGAGGCCGAACTCGGCCGCGGCACCGACCTCACCGCCCTGCGCCAGGGCCTCGGGGACGTCGTGCGCACCTTCCACGGGGAGGGCGGACTGCCGCCGCTGCGCCCGGTGTGGTGAGAGGAGCCCGCGGCCCCTACGTACGGGCGAGGGAGGCGTACGCCTCGCGCAGCGCCGCCCGGCGGGTGTCCGTCCGGGCCGCCCAGTCCGCCGGCCGCCCGGCCAGCGCCGAGTCCAGCAGCTCGAAGTGCTCGTGCCAGCCCGCCAGGTGGTCGAGTCGCCCGGCCTCCGGCCCGCGGAACTCGTTCACGAACCGGATCACCGTCGAATCGGTCCCGACCGGCTCCAGGTGGAAGCGGATCCGCCCGTACCCGCCGACCGTGTATTCGGCGACCCGCTCCACGTCCCAGGCGGTCACCCGCCCGGTGGCCACGGTCCCGTCGTCCGGCCGGCGCAGTGTGACCGCCCCGCCGAGCCTGCGCTCCAGCACGTCCGCCTCGGCCAGCCAGCCGCGCAGCCCGTCCGCGGTGGTCAGGGCGGGCCACAGGGCCTCGTAGGCGCACGGCAGGTGCACCTCGAGGCGGAGCAGCCAGTGGTCCTCGGCGCGCTGCTCGCTGGTGGCACGGCTCACGAGAGACATGCCACCAGCGTCCCACTCCCGCCGGTCAGACGCCCGCGTACGAGTGCTTGCCGCTGAGCAGGATGTTCACGCCGTAGTAGTTCCAGATCCAGCAGGCGAAGGCGAAGAGCGCGAGGTACGCGGCCTTGCGGCCCTTCCAGCCGGCGGTGGCGCGGGCGTGCAGGTAGCAGGCGTAGGCCACCCAGGTCACGAAGGACCAGACCTCCTTGGGGTCCCAGCCCCAATAGCGGCCCCAGGCGTCGCCCGCCCAGATCGCGCCCGCGATGATCGTGAAGGTCCACAGCGGGAAGACGGCCGCGTTGATGCGGTACGAGAACTTGTCGAGCGAGGCCGCCGAGGGCAGCCGCTCCATGATCGAGCTGCGGAACTTCCCCGGCGTGCGGCCCGCCTCCAGGGCTCCCTCGTACCCGTCCCGGAAGAGGTAGAGGACCGCGCCCGCGGCGCCGATGTAGAAGACCGCGCCGCAGAAGATCGCCGTGGAGACGTGGATCCACAGCCAGTACGAGTGCAGGGCCGGGACCAGCTGGTCGCTCTCGGTGTAGAGCCAGGTCACCGCGATGCCGAGGTCCAGCAGGACGGTGGTGACCAGGATCAGGCCGAGCCAGCGGACGTTCTTCTTGAGGGCGAGCAGCACCAGGTACGCGCCGACGGCCACCGTGGAGAAGGTGATCGAGAACTCGTACATGTTGCCCCAGGGGGCCCGCTGCACCGACATGGCCCGTGCGACGACCCCGGCCGCCTCGACGAGGAAGGCGAGCGCGGTCAGCGAGACCGCGATCCGTCCGTACAGGTCGCCCTGCACGGTGCCGCCGGCGGCACCGGGGCCGTCCGGTACGTCGCGGATGCCCGTGGCGGAGCGGGTGGTGACCTTGGGCTGGTCGAGGACCGCGGTGGCCCCGGCCGTGCCCCGGACCTGCACGGCGGGGGCGGCTCCGGCCGCTCCGGCCGCTCCGGCCGCTCCGGCCTCCTTGGCCGCGGTCAGCGCGGCGGCCGTACGGGCCACCTTGCTGCGGCTGCCGAAGGTCCACTCGGCGATGTGCGCGAAGAAGGCGAGCGTGTAGACCGCCATCGACGAATAGATCAGGTAGTTGCTGATCTCAGCCAGGTTCTCGTTGGCTGCGGCTGCGAGCGGCGTCATCCGCGCTCTCCTTCAGGGGTTTCTTCAACACGTGGTTCGGCCATTGCAGCAGGCGCGGTCGGCGCCTCCTGGTGCAGCTTGGCGGCGAGCTCCGCCAGTTCCTGCGGGAGCCGGGTGGACTCGCTGCGGCCCAGGCCGGCCATCTCGACGACGGTCACGCCGTCCTTGCCGGTGACCGCGCGGACCCAGATCCGGCGGCGCTGGATGAACAGCGATCCTGCCAGGCCCGCGATGGCGGCGATCGCGCCCGCGAGGGCGAGGCCGCTGCCGGGCTGGTGGGTGACGGAGAAGGTGGCCCACCGCTCGATGCCCTCGAACTTCACGGTGCCCGCCCCGTTCGGCAGGGTCATCGTGTCGCCGAGCGCCAGCTTCTGCTTGAACTGCTGGCCCGACTCGTCCTTGAAGGGCACCATCTTGGCGGTTTCGAGCCGGTAGACGTTCTGCGGCAGTCCCGAGTCCACGCCGAGGCTGCCGTGGAAGGCGTTGAGCATGAGCTGCGGGTTCAGGAGGGCCGGGAACTGCGAGAACATCGTGCCCATGCCCTCGCCGGCGAAGCTCGGCACGAAGACGGCGTTGAAGCCGAGCTGCTCCTTCTTCCCGTCCTTGTCCTTGTAGCCGTCGGTGACCTTGACGGCTCCGGTGGAGGTGAGGTTGGCGTCCTGCGGGAGCACCGGCACGGCGTCCTTGAAGATCACCTTGCCGGTGGGGTCGGTCACCGAGACGATCGGCGCGTAGCCGTGGCCGAGCAGGTAGACCTTGGAGCCGTCGACCTCAAGGGGCTCGTTGACCTGGATCTCACGCTTCTGCGGAGTGCCGTGGGCGCCGTCCGAGAAGGTGACGTACGCCTTGAAGTCGCGCGGGGTGCCCCGCTGCGGGCCGGTCATCTCGTACGTCGCGTCGAACCGGTCCAGCGTGAAGCTGAAGGGCGGCAGGTCGTCCGGGTCGAAGAGGGCGCCGGACTTGAAGTCGTCGTACTGGGTGAGCGTGTTCGAGAAGCCGCTGCCGCGCAGGACCAGCTTGCCGCCCTCGGACTTGAAGTACTGGCCCCAGGCGAAGGCGACCAGCATCACGATCAGCGCGACGTGGAAGACCAGGTTCCCGGCCTCGCGGAGGTAGCCCTTCTCCGCCGCGACGTGGCCGGTGCCGGCCTCGGTGCGGAAACGGCTGCCGCGCAGCACGGTCCTCGCGTACGACAGGACCTCGTCCGGGGTCTTCCCGGTGCGCCAGGTGGTGTGCGCGGGGAGCCGGTCCAGACGTCGGGGGGCGCCCGGCGGACGGCCGCGGAGCTGGCCGACGAACTGCCAGGAGCGCGGCACGATGCAGCCGATGAGCGAGATGAAGAGCAGCAGGTAGATCGCGGAGAACCACACCGAGCTGTAGACGTCGAAGAGCTGGAGGGCCTCGGCGACGTCCACGTAGGAGGCGTGCTCGCGCTTCCATGCGACGACCTTCATCGCGTCGACGTTGGTCTGCGGGACGAGGGAGCCGGGGATGGCGCCCAGGGACAGCAGGAAGAGCAGGATCAGCGCCACCCGCATGGAGGTGAGCTGCCGCCAGAACCAGCGGACCCAGCCGATCACGCCGATGCCGACGGCCGGCCCGCCCGGGCTGTCCTCCAGCGGCGCGGTGGACAGCTGCGCACCTGCCGCGGCGTCGGTGGGGTCCGCCGCGGCGGACGGGTCGGTGCTCGCTTTGTCTGTCGTACTCATGTGCCTTTAGTCCTCAGATCCCCACCGTGAAGCTTTGGGTCCAGCTCTGCATGTCGCTGATGATGCTGTCCCACAAACCTGTGACGAGCAGCAGGCCGGTGAGGATCAGCATGCCGCCACCGATGCGCATCACCCATGCATAGTGCTTCTTCACCCAGCCGAACGCACCGAGCGCCTTGCGGAAGGCGATCGCGGCGGCGATGAAGGGCAGGCCGAGGCCCAGGCAGTAGACGACGGTCAGCAGCGCGCCGCGGCCGGCGCTCGCCTGGTCGATGGAGAGGGTGTTGACGGCGGCGAGGGTCGGGCCCATGCAAGGGGTCCAGCCGACGCCGAAGAGGACACCGAGCAGGGGCGCGCCGACCAGACCGGCCGTCGGCTTCCGGTGGAAGCGGAACTCCCGCATCGTCAGACCCGGGATCGCCCCCATGAAGAAGAGGCCGAGCACGATCACCAGGCCGCCCAGGACCCGGGAGATGATCTCCTTGTTCTCCTGCAGCTCGGCGCCGAAGTAGCCGAAGAGCGCGCCGGTGGAGACGAAGACGGCGGTGAATCCGGCGATGAACAGACTCGCGCCCGCCAGCATCCGGCCCCGCCGGGCCTCGGCGAGGTCGGCTCCGCTGACCCCGGTCACGTAGGAGAGGTAGCCGGGGACCAGGGGCAGCACGCAGGGCGAGAAGAACGAGACGAGGCCCGCGAGCAGCGAGATCGGCAGCGCGAGCAGCAGCGCGCCGTTCAGGACCGTCTCGTTCACGCCGGTGACTTCCGCGGCGAGGACGTGGCCGATCACAGGGTCACTGCTCCGCGAGGAGCGGGTCGATCATCGATCGCAGCTGCTCCTCCGTGACCGCGACCAGGGTGCGGGCGGCGATCTTGCCCTCCTTGTCGAGGACGATCGTGGAGGGGATGGCGTTCGGGTTGAGCGTGCCCTTGGGGAATCGGAGCATCAGCTTCCCCGCGGGGTCGAAGAGGCTCGGGTAGGTGATCCCGTAGGTCTCCTCGAAGGCCTTCGCCTGCTGCTGCTCGTTGTCGCGGGTGTTGATGCCCACGAAGGCGACGTCCTTGCCGGCGTCGGCGAGCTCCTTGGAGACCTTCGCGAAGCTCGGGGCCTCGGCCCTGCACGGCGGGCACCAGGAGCCCCACACGTTGAGGACGACCACCTTGCCCTTGAGGGTGGTGGTGTCGAGGGTCTTGCCGTCGACCGTCTCGCCGTCGAGCTTGGGGGCCTCGGTGCGCTCCGCCCTGGAGACGGTGGAGATGCCGGTCGCGCCCGTGACGTAGTTGCCGCCGGACCCGCTGGCGGGCTTGCCGCCGTCGGAACCCGAGCACGCCGAGAGCGTGAGGGCGCCCGCGAGGGTCACCGCGGTCAGCAGGGTGGCACGGCCGCCGGTCGAGCGGCGGCGTCGGGGGGCGCGGCTAAGGCTCATGTGAAAAGTTTCGCATGAGCAATTCGCGGAATTCCCGCGCCCCCCGGAGGGATGTCAATGACCTGGTCAGGCGATGTTCCACGGACCCGTCAGGCGGCGGTCAGGTACGCGCTCCAGCCGCCGGCCGGCGACTGGCCCGGGGCGAGACCCCGGAGCCTGGCGAGGACCTTGGGGTCCTGGACCTCCAGCCAGTCGGTGAACTGCCGGAAGGATACGAGCCGTACATCCCTTTTGTCCGCCATGCCCTTGAGGGCCTCCTCGACGGCGTCCATGTAGATGCCGCCGTTCCATTCCTCGAAGTGGTTGCCGATGAAGAGGGGTGCCCGGTTGGTCTCGTAGGCCCGGCGGAAGCCGCCGAGGTAGGTGGCCGTGGCCTGGGTGCGCCAGCCCGGGTAGTTGGCGGGCACGCCCTTCGTGGTGCTCTTCGACTGGTTGGCGAGGATGTTGTAGTCCATCGACAGGACTTCGAAGGAGTGCCCGGGGAAGGGCAGGGACTGCAGCGGCAGGTCCCAGATGCCGGACCTGCGCACCGGCCAGACCTGCAGACCGCCGGGCGAGCTGGAGTCGTAGCGCCAGCCCAGCCGCTGGGCCGTCGGCAGCAGGGTGTCCCGGCCCAGGAGGCAGGGGGTGCGGGCACCCTTCAGCTCCTTGGCGTAGTCGAAGGGCAGCGGGTCGAGATCGGTGAATCCGGTGTTGGTGCGCCACTGGGTGACGAACGACACGGCCTGGTCGATCTCGCTCTGCCAGTCCCCCTGGGTCCACTTGCCGACCGAGCCGGAACCGGCACAGAAGTGGCCGTTGAAGTGGGTGCCTATCTCGTGCCCGTCGAGCCAGGCCTCGCGGACGCAGCGGAGGGTGGCGCGGATGTTCTCGTCCTTGAGGTAGCCGATGTCCGAGGCCCCGACGGGGTTGTTCGGCGGCCGGTAGAGGTGCCGCTTCGACTCGGGCAGCAGATAGATGCCGGAGAGGAAGAAGGTCATGCCCGCACCGTGGTCCCTGGCGAGCTTGAGGAAGCGCGGGAAGAGTCCGTTGCCGATCTCGCCCGCGCCGTCCCAGCTGAAGACCACGAACTGCGGCGGGGTCTCGCCCGGCTGGAGCGGGACGGGCGCGTCCGGCTGGTTCGGCTGCGGGCCGGTGTCGGCGGTGGAACCGTCACCGATGGGCCTGGACACCGGCTTCTGACCGGGCTTCGGATTCCCGACGGGTCCGGGAGCGCCGGAACCGGGCTTGTCCGATGAGCCGCAGCCCGCGATTCCCATCGCGGCGGCCGCACCAAGTCCCAGTCCCAGCAACCCCCTCCGGCTGACTCCCCTGATGTCGCGCATGTCACCGTCCCCACTGTCGATCACTCAAACCGACCCGAAGTCCATATAAACGGACAATCAGATCGGGCATGTGTGCTGACACGGTGATTCCCGCACAACTTCTCTTTAGTTGAGTGCCCCCGTAACGGCCTGTAACAGTCCGTCGATCAAGCTCCGAACGCCTTGGACGCGCCCTTCACCGGCTTGGCTCCGGCCAGCAGATGGGCCGGGACCAGATCCCGCGCCGGCTCGCTGTAGCCCACCGACACGAGCTTGTCGCCCTGGAAGGTGAAGGACGTCATCGAGGCGAGCGTGCACTGCCGGCGCCGCGGGTCGTGCCACAGCCGGCGCTTCTCCGCGAAGCTGCGCACGATCCAGATCGGCAGCTGGTGGCTGACCGCCACCGCCTCGCGGCCGCGGGCCGCGTCGCGCGCCGCCTCCAGCGCGCTCATCATCCGGACCACCTGCTCGACGTACGGCTCGCCCCAGGAGGGCTTGAACGGGTTCGTCAGGTGCTTCCAGTTGCCGGGCTTGCGCAGCGCGCCGTCACCGACGCCGAAGGTCTTGCCCTCGAAGACGTTCTCCGCCTCCAGCAGCCGCCGGTCGGTCGCCAGGTCCAGGCCGTGGACCTTGGCGATCGGCTCGGCCGTCTCCTGCGCCCGCTCCAGCGGGGAGGACACGACGTAGGCGATGTCCCGGCCCTTGAGGTGCTCGGCGACCCGGTCCGCCATCTGCCGGCCCAGCTCGGAGAGGTGGTAGCCGTCACGGCGCCCGTAGAGCACGCCCTCGGGGTTGTGCACCTCACCGTGGCGCACCAGGTGCACGACGGTCAGGTCGGAAGTGGCGGGCGTGGCGCTGCTGCTCATGCGGTGGCCTCCGCGGCGGCTCGGGCAGCGGCCGGCAGTGCCGCCGCGATGCGCTCGATCGCCTTCTCGTCGTGGGCGGTGGACACGAACCAGGACTCGAAGGCGGACGGCGGCAGGTAGACGCCCTGCGCCAGCATCGAGTGGAAGAACCCGTTGAAGCGGAAGCTCTCCTGCTTCTTCGCGTCGTCGTAGTTGCGCACCTCGTCCTCGGTGAAGAAGACGGAGAACATGTTGGAGGCGGTCTGCAGCCGGTGGGCCACGCCCTCCTTGGCGAGCGCTCCGGTGACCAGGCCCTGGATCTCCTTCGAGACCGCGTCGACCTTCTCGTACGCGGCCGCGTCGAGCAGGCGCAGCTGCGCGAGGCCGGCGGCGGTGGCGATGGGGTTACCGGAGAGCGTGCCGGCCTGGTAGACCGGGCCCGCGGGCGCCAGGTGGCCCATCACGTCGGCGCGGCCGCCGAAGGCCGCGGCGGGGAAGCCGCCGCCCATGACCTTGCCGAAGGTCATCAGGTCGGGCTCGACCCCGTCGACGCCGTACCAGCCGGCGCGGGAGGTCCGGAAGCCGGTCATGACCTCGTCGGAGATGTAGAGCGCGCCGTTCTCCCGGCACAGGTCCGCGAGGCCCTGGTTGAAGCCGTCGGCGGGGGTGACCACGCCCATGTTGCCGGGCGCGGCCTCGGTGATCACGCAGGCGATCTCGCCGGGGTGCGCGGCGAAGGCCGCCCGTACCGATTCGAGGTCGTTGTAGGGGAGGACGATCGTGTCGCCGGCCTGCGCGCCCGTCACACCGGGGGTGTCCGGCAGCGCGAAGGTCGCCAGACCGGAACCGGCGGCGGCCAGCAGCGCGTCCACGTGACCGTGGTAGCAGCCAGCGAACTTCACGACCTTGGCGCGACCGGTGAAGCCGCGGGCCAGCCGGATCGCCGACATGGTCGCCTCGGTGCCGGAGGAGACCAGGCGCACCTGCTCCACGGGCCGGATGCGCGCGACGATCTCCTCCGCCAGCGCCACCTCGCCCTCACCGGGCGTACCGAAGGACGTACCACGGGCGACGGCCGCCTGGACGGCCTCGATCACCTCGGGGTGCGAATGGCCGAGGATCATCGGTCCCCACGAGCACACGAGGTCGACGTACTCGCGACCGTCGGCGTCGGTGAGGTACGGACCGGTCCCGGACACCATGAACCGGGGCGTACCGCCCACGGCGCGGAAGGCGCGCACGGGAGAGTTCACGCCGCCGGGGGTCACGAGGGAGGCGCGCTCGAAGAGCGTCTGCGAAACTGGGGCTTCATACGGGTACGGGTAGCTCACACCAGCCATGGTCTCAGAGGCCGCGACAGACTTGCGGACGGGCGTTTCACCGCGTCGCCGCGGGGGAGGTCACTGCCATGATGATCAGGCTGCGTGGCGGGGGCCGCGGGGCCGTGGCAAGCAAGATCAGTCGGGTGGAGATATGCAACGCGGTGGTGGACCGGGCGAGGGAACGGACGGCCTCGATCCGCAGCGCGCCCGCGAGGCCCGCCGCCGGGGCAAGCACCGCCGCCGCGGAACGGAGGCGGCCGATGCCGTCCCCGGGCCCGCGTCCTCGTCCGACGACCTGCCCAAGGGCCGCGGCATGGGAGTGACCTACAAGTACTTCGGCGCCCCCGACGGCGCCACCGCGGCCCGGGTCCCGGTCACGATGCGGCCGGAGGAGCTCGGCGGCGACGAGCTCGGCATGGGCGGACTCTTCACCAAGATCAAGCCGGAGACGGTGGCCGCGATGGTCCTGACCGGCATCGAGGGCATACCCCTCCACAAGGTGCCCCCGCTGGAGCTGGTCGTCCTCCACCCCGACTACGCGGTGGTCAAGCTCCCCATGACGGTGGTCGACCCGCTGCGCGGGATCGGCGAGGAATCGGTGGGCGCGGCGGCCTTCATCTGGTCCACGGTCCCGGACCGCGGCGGCCCGAGCGACGCCTTCAACGTCTACCAGCTGCTCCACGAGTGGCAGGATTTCAGTCACCGCCTGCACGAGGCCGGTCACCAGCCGTACTGCCTGGTCTGGCCCTGACCGACGTTTCGCCGCGGGCGGCGCGGCCGGCCGGCCCGGCGCCGATCTCCATGACGTACGTACGGGTCCGCTCCCGCTCCCCTCGCGCACGGGCTCGCACGGGCCCGCCCGAGTGATCGTGCCGTGGGAGGCCGAGGCCCGCGATGAGCGCGAGTGCCCGCCGCCGCCCGAGGACCGCGCCGCCCCGGAAAGCCGGCGGGGACGCCGGTCCGGCGGTGGGAGTCCCCACGCATTGACCGGCCGGTAGGACACAGACCGATTCAAGCCATGTTCGGCGCTCGGTCAACCGGTGTCGCTCTTACCCCGGTTAACCGTTCCAGGCACTGTCGAAACGAAAGCGTGCGGTTGCGAGGGGAACGCCCGATCGATCCTCTGGAGTACCGATTTCCGGACGCCGGGGCAAAGGCCCTCTTTGCCCCGGCGTACAACCTGACCGACTATGTCCGTGCCGCTCGGGTCACCGGAGGTCGCTCAGCACGCCGCTCACGTTGAGCACCTCGTGACACTCCTGCGCCTGACGGCCGGTGGCCGGCGTGCCTGGCTTCGCACAGGTCACCTGAACGGTCACAGTCTGGCTCGCGGTGATGCTGATGGGGGTGACCCAGTGGTAGTCCTGGTTGCGGAAGGTCTCCAGCGCGATCGTCGTGATCTTGCGGTCGCCGAAGTCGATGGTCACCACCCCTTCGTCGCCCTGGAAGTTCGCGACAACGATGTCCGTGATCCCGAAGGCCTTGCCCGCGGGTACCGCGTACGTGCCGGTCTTGGTCTGGCCGCTCCCGGTCTGCAGGTCGATGGTCGCCGAGCTCTGCTGTCCTCCGGTCCCGGCACCGCCGCCTCCGGTGCCACCGCCGGTACCGCCCCCCGGGGCGGTACCGCCCGCACCGGGCTGGGTGCCCCTGCCGCCCGCGCCCGGCTGCTTGCCGTCGCCGGTGACCGGGGTCTGCCCGTTCAGGTCCGCGCTGGGCGCCGGCTTCTTCTGGGCCTCCTCGGCGGCCTCCTTCGCCGTACTGCGCACGGCCGGACGCACCAGCAGGAACCAGGCGAGCAGCAGCGCGAGCAGCGCGGCCAGGACCGCGAGCAGCCACGTCGGGAAGATCGGAATCTGGACGAACTCCGCTTCCAGCGGCGCCCGGACGGGATCCGGCTCCGGCCGCTCCCCGCCCTCTCTGCCCTCCCCGGCCTCCTTGCTCTCCCCGGTCTTCTTGCCGTCCTCGTCCTCGTCGGCGCCGGTACCGGCCCCGCCGGCCGCGGCCTCGGCCACGGTGACGGTGAACGGCCAGGTCACCGGGGCCCCGAACCACACCGGCGTGCCGGTGCGGACCCGCAGCACCGCTTCCGCCGACTCCCCCGGCTCCAGCTTCAGTTCGTCGGGGGCGAAGGCGAACTTCAGCTCCTCTCCCGGCTGGGCGGGCGTGAAGCCCAGCCTCACCGGGGAGTTGCCCTCGTTGCGCACGGCCAGTCGATAGCGTCCCCGCAGCCAGCCGCGGCGGCGTCTGGGAGCGCTCTCAGCCCGCAGCTCGCGGAACTCCTCGATGTGCACGGTGGTCTCGGGGACCCGCACGGCCTCGGGCTGCTCCGTCGGCAGCACGCGCACGGCGAGCGGCATGTCCCCCGCCCGTACCTGTGGTGAGCGGGGCGGTGCCAGACGGATCGTCACCGTTTCCGAGGTGCCGGGGTACAGGGAGACGCGCTCGGGTTCCACCGTGGTCCAGGCAGCACAGTCGCCGACGACCTCCAGGCGGTACGCCTCGACGATGTCGCTGTCGTTGCGGACGGTGAGGCCGGTGGATGCGGTACCGCCCGGCGTCACCGACACCGGCGGGAGGTCGAGGCCGGGCGCGCCAGGACTTGAAGGGGCTGCTGGGGATATCACACCGCGACGCTATGCCGCCGCCCCCGCCACCTCCACGGACACGGGGGCAACGCCCCGGGCAACCCGGATGCCCCCGAAGACGCTCATCAACTACGAGTGCCCAACCTCCTGTTGATCATTCCTCTCCATCCGTAACCCCACATACGCATCATGGAACAGGTACAACGCCAATGGCCCACCCTGACAACAACGGACCCGTCCCCTCATCCGGCGCCGGTGATCGGGTCACCGTGGCCGTGTACGCACCGGACCCGATCCTGCACGTCGGGGTCGTCCACCAGCTGCGCCAGCGCCCCGAGATCCAACTCGTCGACGTCACCGACGGCGCGCAGGTGTCGCTCGTCGCCGTGGACAGCGTGGACGACGAGACGGCCGCCCTGCTGTACCGGCTGCGGCACGACTCCACTACGCGCACCGGGCTCGTGGTCGGTACGTTCGAGTCCGGGGACGCCCTGCAGCGCGCCATCGAGTGCGGGGTCACCGCGGTACTGCGCCGCAGCGAGGCCGACCAGGACCGGCTCCTGGGGCTGGTCCTGGCGATAGCCAACGGCGAGGGCGTGCTGCCCGGCGACCTGCTCGCGAAGCTCCTCGACCACGTGGGCAGCCTGCAGCGTTCGACCCTCGACCCGCACGCCGTGTCCCTGTCCACCCTGACCGCGCGCGAGGCCGACATGCTGCGCCTGGTGTCGGAGGGCCTGGACACCGCGGAGATCGCGCGCAAGACCTCGTACTCCGAACGGACCGTCAAGAACGTGCTGCACGAGATCATCACGCGGCTGCACCTGCGCAATCGCACGCACGCGGTCGGCTACGCGCTGCGCAACGGGCTGATCTGACCGTCCGGCGGGACCGGCGGCGCACCCCACTGCCCGAAAGCGCACCGGGTGCTTCCCCCGGGTGCGGCCCCACGGCCCTGCCGTACGCACCTGCCGGTCCGCAGAGTGGCGGAGTCATACGTGAATGCCGTACCGGACTGTGAGGTGGACCGTGATCCGCACGGGTGGCTCCGGCGGCCGTCGACACCGCTGGGGGAGGACCGGCGCGCCGCTGCTGCTGCTGATCCCCCTGCTCGCGGTGACGGCGGCCACCGGCCCGGGCGACGCCGAGGCGCGCCCCCAGGCGGCCGACGCCGGCGACGGCCGGGTCGTGTACGCCGGCACGCGCCACCGCAGCCTGGGCCGGGTGGCGACCGGCACGTCCAGCACCCCGCTGTTCGGCGAGGGGCCGGCGCACCTGGACACCCAGCCCGCCGCACTGGGCGACCAGCTGGTCTTCGCCGGCCGCCGCGACGAGCGGACCCCGCAGGTCTACCTGCGCTCCGCGAACGGCTCGGTGCGCCGCCTGACCAGCGGCCTGGACGCGGCGAACCCCCGGCTGACCCCGGACGGCCGGTCCGTCGTCTTCGACTCCGCCCAGTCCGCCGGATCCGGCGGCACCCAGCGCGACCTGTGGCTGGTGCGCACCGACGGCACCGGCCTCACCCGGCTGACCGACACTCCCGCGAACGAGGAGCACCCCACGGTCTCGCCGGAGGGCGGTCGTCTCGCGTACTCCTCCGACGGCGACCGGACCGCCGGGCGGCAGGTCCACGTACGTCCCCTGCGGGGCGGGGCCGCCACCCGCGTCACCGATCCCGCCAACGGCACGGCCACCGAGCCGGTGTGGAACCCCGTGGACGACAAGGCGAACCGGGACGTCATCGCCTACACCGCCACCGGAACGGCCGGGCCCCGCCTGCGCTGGACCGACGGGCGCGCCGACGGTCCGCTGCTGGCGGGCGCCCAGGCGGGCTGGCGCACCCACGGGGCAGCGTGGCTGCCCGACGGGAACGGTGTGCTCTTCCTCAGCCCGGACCGCACCTGTGACTGCAAGGGCGACTGGGACCACGTCTTCCGGGTGCCCGCACACGCGGCGGACACGCCCGAGCTGGTCCTCAGCGAGGACCGCGAGGTCGGCTCGGCCACCTGGCTCGGTCCGCAGAACGGCGGCGGAGTCGTGGTCGAGCGGACCTCGGCGGCCGGACCCCACGTGGTGACCCTGCAGGACGCCCGGATGGACGGCTCCGACCCCCGCGACCTCGGCCTGACCATCCTCAAGGAGGACCCGGCGGCCGACACCAACACCGACCCGGCCAAGGACCCGCTGTTCCGGCCCGCCGCCGGCTTCGACCCGTGGACCGAGCGGCAGAACTACACGCCCGACGGGCGCCGGATCGTGCTGACCCGCTTCGAGGACAGCGAGGCCGGCCGGATCGAACGGATCTGGCTCGCGGACGCCGACGGCACCCACGCCGCCGCCCTGCCGCTCGCGGGCCGCGGCCCCAAGGACTGGGACACCGACCCGGCGTTCTCCCCCGACGGCAGGTTCCTGGCCTTCACCCGGACCTCGCCCGGTGGCACCGGCGGGGACACCGGCATCCCGCGCATCCTGATCGCGGACGCCACCACCGGCGCGATCCGCGGCGAGGTCACCCCGCCCGCCGGCCGGGACCGGCTCGGCGACGCCCAGCCCACCTGGTCCCCCGACGGCACGACCCTGGCCTTCACCCGCAACCTCGTGATCAACGGCAACGGCGGCAACAAGCACATCTGGACCGTGCCCATGGACCACCTGGACCGCCAGCGCGACCTGAGCGCCACCCTCTGCCCCGGTGCCTGCGAAGTCATCGACGACAGCCCGGCGTTCTCGCCCGACGGCGCCACCATCGCCTTCAACCGCAAAAACGGCGGCGGCCGCGTCGACGAGCGCAGCGGCATCCTGCTCGCCTCCGCGGCCGGCGGCGGCGCCTGCCGGGTCCTGCTGCCCGACGCCGCCCGTGACGTGCCGGGGGCCTGCGGCCGGGAACTGCCCGAACCCACGGCCAAGGGTCCGTTCCAGCCCCGCGACGCCGCCTGGACCGCCGACGGCAAGAGCCTGGTCCTGAGCGCCCGCGGATCACGGGCCCCCAACAGCCCGGAGAAACTGAAGCTGGTGGACGTGGCCTCCGGCGACCACGGCCTGCTCGTCACGGGCCTGCCGGGCCGTCAGAAGGAGCCCGGCGTCCAGCAGTCGGTCGACCTCGCGGTGCGGGCGCCCGAGAAGTCCGCGCCGCTGACCGTCGGCGGATCCGCCACCGTCCGGGTCGACGTCGTCAACCAGGGCCCGGCGGCCTCGCCCGGCACCCGGCTGACCGTCGCGCCCCCGCTCGGCGTGGGCGTCACCGCGCTGACCGCACCCGGCGCCACGTGCGACGCGGCGGCGCTGACCTGCGCCCTGGGCGTACTGCCCCCCGGCGCCACCGTCCCGGTGACCGTCACCCTCACCGGCGTCACCCCCGGGGACCAGCCGGTGGACTGGTCGGTCACCGGCACCGTGCTCGACCCCCGCCCGAGCGACAACTCCGGGCGGACCGTGGTGCCGGTGCGCGAAGCACCCGTACCCCCGAAGCCGACCCCCACCCCGCCGACGCCGACACCAGCACCGCCGACTCCGCCCACGAACCCGCCCACGACCCGGCCGGCGCCGCAGCCGGAGCCGCCCGCGCCGCCGGCCGGGCCCGCACTCGGCCTCACGGCCCAGCCGAACCCGGGCTACGTGGGCGGCCGCGTCGTCGTCACGTACACCGTCCGCAACGGCCGGAGCGCCCTGGCCACCGGCCTGCGGCTGCGCATCGGCCTCCCGCAGGGGGTACCGAACGGCGGACCGCCGCCGGGCTGCGACCAGAGCTGGGAGTGCGTGCTGCCGGACCTGGCGCCGGGCGCACGGACCGTCCTGCGGGTCGTCCTCAGCCCGGACAAGGCGCTCACCGCCCAGGTGACCGGCAGCCTGACCACGACCGGCACGGACGCCGACCCCGGTGACAACACCGCCCGGCAGCAACTGCGCGTCCTCCAGCCGCGGATCGTCGCCGTGCCGCCGATCGGCAAGCCCGGCTTCGTCACCTCCGTGCGCGGCGAGGACTTCCCGCCCGGCGTGCCCGTGCGGTTCGCGTGGAAGCCGGGCATCACGGCGGCGGCCGCACCGACCCTCCCCCGGCGCGACGGCACGTTCATCGGCCAGCTGCTGATCCTGGCCAAGGACCAGACGGGCCCGCGGATCATCACCGCGAGCGGCCCCGGCTTCTCGCCGGTGCAGACCGACTTCCTCGTGGTCAACGGCTCGGTGCAGCCCCCCGACGAGGTGAGCCGCCGGTGATCCACGAGGTCGACGAGGGGCTCCGCCGGCTGCTGGCGGAGTCCGGCCTGGAGGCGTCGGGCGTCGAGGTGGTCTTCGACGCCCCGACGCGTGACTGGGCGGCGCGCCGCAGCGCGCCCACGGTCTGCGTCTTCCTGTACGACATCCGCGAGGACCACGTCCGGCGCGGCAGCGGCGCGGGCGAGGTGTTCGACGCGGACGGGTTCGTCGTCGCGCGCCGCACCCCGCCGCGCTGGTTCGAGCTGACGTACCTGGTCACCGCGTGGGCGAGCCGGCCGCAGGACGAGCACCGGCTCCTGTCCCAGGTGCTCACCTGCCTCGTGAACACCGACACGCTGCCCCCGCGCCTGCTCACCGGCACGCTCGCCGAACTCGGCCTGCTCGTGGACGTGGACGCGGGCGGGACCGGCAAGGACGCACCGGCCGCCTCCGACGTGTGGTCGGCGCTCGGCGGCGAGCTGAAGCCGTCCCTCGGGCTACGGGTGAAGGCGCCGCTGGCGGGCCTCAGCACGGTCACGGCCCCGCCGGTCACCGACGGGCTCGTCGTGCGATCGGTACCGCACCGGTCGGGCACCGAGCCGGGTGCGCCGGGCCGGGCGGAGAGCGGGCGGGAGCGGCCCTCCGGCGAGGAGGACGGCGCGCGCCGACTGCGCTACACGCAAGGGGGCGAGCCGGGTCCCGAGGGCTTCGGCGGGCCCCGGGAGCGGCGTGCGGTCCCCGCGCGCCGCAGACGAGGGGAACGACAGCCGTGACGTACACCGTCGACCCGGCGGCACCGCCCGCCCCACGGCACGCGGAGCCGGCCGGCACGACGCGGGACGGCACGCAGCCGGACGGCACCACGCGGGGCGGCACGGAGGCGGACGGCATCGGGGCCGCGGACGGATTCGTTCCCGGCCCAGCCCCAGACCCGGACCCGGACACCGGCCCCGCCTCAGGTCCCGCCCCAGGTCCCCTCCCCTACCTCTGGGCCCGCCTCCGGCTCGTCGAGGAGCGGGTACGGCAGGCCGTGGCGCTCCGGCGGGCCGTCGACCCCGACCCGCACGACCCCTACCGGGGCCAGTACCTCACGCCCGAGGCCGTCGCCCGCATCCTGGACGCGCCGCACGGCCCCGGCCTGCCCGCGCTCGCACCGGCCGAAGCACCCCCCGGCTCGCCGCTCGACGTCCTCTCCGCGCGCTTCGCACTGGATCCGCTGGACGTGGACCTGCTCCTGGTGGCCATCGCGCCGGACCTCGACGCCCGCTTCGAGCGGCTCTACGGCTACCTCAACGACGACCTGACGCGCCGCCGGCCCACCGTCGGCCTCGCCCTCGAACTGTGCGGCCGCACCGGATCGGCGGCCTCCCGGCTGCGGCTCTCCCCCACGGCGCCGCTCGTCGCGGGCGGTCTGCTGGAGGTCACCGAGCCGGAGCGGCCGCCCCTGTCCAGGGTGCTGACCGTCCCGGACCGGGTCACGGCCCATCTGCTCGGCGACGCCTCGCCCGACCCGCGGCTGGCCGTGGTGCTCGGCCGGGCCCACGCCGACCCGGCCGTCGACCCGGCCGAGCTGCGCCGGGCCCGCGCCGCGGCCGGCAGCGGCTCCCGCCACGTCCACCTGCGGTCCCGCGGCGGCGACCCGGAGGGCCTGGCCGCCGCCGCGCTGTACGCGTCCGGGCCGGACCCCCTGGCCCTGGACGCGGCGGCGCTGGCCCAGCACGCCCGCGCCGTGCCCGAACTCGCCCGCGCCACCGCCCGCGAGGCCCGCCTCACGGGCGCCGGTGTGCTGCTGGGTCCGCTGGAGGAACTGCCCGGCGCACCCGACGAGCGGGCCCGCGTCCTGCGCACGCTGTGCACCGCGCTGCGCGGCATCCCCCTCTTCACCTACGGAACGAGCGGCTGGGAACCCTCCTGGGCGGCCGACACCCCCGTCACCCTGACCGTCGAGGCCCCCACCCCCGACCGGAACGTCACCCGCTGGCGGCACGCGCTGGAGGGGGCCGGCGGGGAGCACGGCGGCGGCGCCGACGCGCTCGCCCGGTCCGTGTCCGCGCACCGCCTCGACGCCGGGCAGCTGCGGCGCGCTGCCGACAGCGCGGTGCGCACCGCCGCGCTCGGCGGCGGCCCGCTCTCCCCCGAAGGCCTGCGCGCCGCCGTACGGGCCCAGAACGGTGCGGGGCTCGCCCGCCTCGCCCGCCGGGTGGAGCCCGCGGTGGGCTGGGACGACCTGGTGCTGCCCGCCCCCACCCTCCGCCGGCTGCGCGAACTGGCCGTACGCGCCCGCCACCGCGACCAGGTGCTCGGGCAGTGGGGCATGCGGCCGGGCGGCGGGCGCGGGCGCGGGGTCATCGCCCTGTTCGCCGGGTCCTCCGGCACGGGCAAGACGATGTCCGCCGAGGTGGTGGCCGCCGACCTGGGCATGGACCTGTACGTGGTGGACCTGTCCACGGTCGTCGACAAGTACGTCGGCGAGACCGAGAAGAACCTGGAGCGGATCTTCACCGAGGCGTCC
Organism: Streptomyces sp. NBC_00029; assembly: GCF_045160505.1. Classification (NCBI taxonomy): domain Bacteria; kingdom Bacillati; phylum Actinomycetota; class Actinomycetes; order Kitasatosporales; family Streptomycetaceae; genus Streptomyces; species Streptomyces sp. NBC_00029. The sequence goes on along the minus strand of NZ_CP108292.1, from coordinate 5,244,224 downwards.
GCCGTCAACGCGGTGCTGCTGTTCGACGAGGCCGACGCGATCTTCGGCAAGCGCTCGGAGGTGAAGGACGCCCACGACAAGCACGCCAACATGGAGTCGGCCTACCTGCTCCAGCGGATGGAGTCCTTCGACGGCATCGCCGTCCTCACCACCAATCTGCGGGCCAACCTCGACGAGGCGTTCACCCGCCGCCTCGACGTGGTCGCCGACTTCCCGGTGCCCGACGCCGCCCAGCGCCTGGCCCTGTGGGAACGGTGCCTGGGCGATCCGCTGCCCCGGGCCGGGGACCTCGATCTCGGCTTCTGCGCGGACCGGTTCGAACTGGCCGGGGGCTCGATCCGGTCCTGCGCCGTGACGGCCGCCTACCTCGCGGCCGCGTCGGGTGCACCGCTGACCATGAGCCAGGTGGTGACGGCGGTCGCCCAGGAGTACCGCAAGCTCGGCCGGCTGGTCCTGGAGGGCGAGTTCGGGCCGTACCTGAGCCAGGTCACCGGCGTGTGAGCCGGTGCGGCGGCCGACGGGCGGCGCCCGGTGCCTGGCCGGTCCGGCGGGGGCGACCGGGAGGGCAGCGCACTTGCCCCCGCCCAGGTCCGAACGCCCTTGTCCCGGGCGGCGGCCGCCGGAAAGGCTGTGATCAGACCTGATTGCGACTGCGCAGCTGTGACCAGAAGGAGCGAGCATGCCGACGTACCTCACCCCGGGCGTGTACGTGGAGGAGGTGCAGTCCGGTGCTCGCCCGATCGAAGGGGTCGGCACCGCCGTCGCCGCATTCGTGGGCTTCGCCCAGAACGGCCCCTTCCACGAGCCGACGCTGGTCACCAGCTGGGACCAGTACTCCCAGCACTTCGGCGGCTTCACCGAGGGCACCTACCTGCCGCACGCCGTCTACGGGTACTTCGCCAACGGCGGCGGCGCCGCGTACGTCGTCCGCATCGGCGGGCCGGCCCGGGACTCCTCCGCTCCGGCCGCCGCGGGTGCGGTCCCCCGGACCCGTGCCGCGGAGCCGGCCGAACTCGGCGGATTCCTGGTCGCCGCCCGGCCGGGCGTCACCGGGGTCTCCGTGGAGATCGCCGACGCGGAGGGCGAGAACCCGCCGGAGGACCGCTTCAAGGTCCTCGTCCGCCAGGGTGAGCAGATCGCCGAGAGCTACGAGGCCTCCGCCCGCAAGAACGTCAAGGGCTACCTCGTCACCCAGGCCCGCGCCTCGAAGCTGATCGAGGTCACCGAGCAGCGGGGCGCGACCCAGACCCGGCCCGCCGGCGGGACCGTCGTCCTGCCCGACGCCCCCGCCTCCTCGCCCGCCCCGGCCGGCGGCAGCAGCGGCGTGGCCCGGCTCGATCCGGCCGAGTACGTGGGTGACTCCGCCGCCCGCACCGGGTTCGCCGGCCTGGAGACCATCGACGAGATCACCATGGTCGCGGTGCCGGACCTGATGAGCGCCTACGAGCGCGGTGACATCGACTCCGAGGGCGTGCGCACCGTACAGCTCGCGGTGATCTCGCACTGCGAGCAGATGGGCGACCGGGTGGCCGTCCTGGACACCCCGCCCGGGCTCTCCGCGCAGCAGGTGCGCACCTGGCGCAACGACGAGGCGGGCTACGACTCCCGCTACGCCACCCTCTACTACCCCTGGGTGCGGGTCTTCGACCCGGCCGCCGGGCGCAACACGACCGTCCCGCCGAGCGGCCACGTCGCCGGCGTGTGGGCGCGCAGCGACGCCGAGCGCGGTGTGCACAAGGCCCCCGCCAACGAGGTGATCCGCGGCGCGGTGGACCTGGAACTGCGCCTGAGCAAGGGCGAGCAGGACCTGCTCAACCCGATCGGCGTGAACTGCGTACGGGCCTTCCCCGGCCGGGGCATCCGGATCTGGGGCGCCCGCACGCTCTCCTCGGACCCGGCCTGGCGCTACCTGAACGTGCGCCGTCTCTTCAACTACCTGGAGGAGTCCATCCTCCTGGGCACCCAGTGGGTGGTCTTCGAGCCGAACGACGACCGGCTCTGGTCGAGCATCCGGCGCAACGTCACCGCGTTCCTCACCGAGGAATGGCGACGCGGCGCGCTGTTCGGCCGCACCGCGGCGGAGGCGTTCTACGTCAAGTGCGACCGGGACAACAACCCGCAGGAGTCGATCGACCAGGGCCGCGTGGTCTGTGAGATCGGCGTGTCGCCCGTCAAGCCCGCGGAGTTCGTGGTGTTCCGGCTGGCCCAGTTCTCCGACAGCACCAGCCTCATCGACGAGTGACCCTCCGGGGCAGCAGCAAGGAAAGGTGAAGGACAGTCATGGCAGAGGGCGATGCTCTTTCCACCCATATCTTCGGCGTCCAGCTCGGCGGCTACCTGGTCGAATCGATCCAGGAGATCAGCGGCCTGACCGTCGAGGAAGAGGTCGTCGAGGTCCGCCAGGTCAGTGCGGAGGGCAAGCAGATCATCCGCAAGCAGCCCGGCGCACGCCAGGCGGGCGAGGTCACGATCACCCGGGGACTCGACAAGAGCAGCGAGTTCACCAAGTGGATCAAGGAGACCCTCAACAACGGCGCCGTCGACACCGCACGACAGAACCTCACCATCGAGATCAAGGACTCCACGGGAGCCACCGTCCGCCGCATCCAGTTGATGCAGGGCTGGGCCTCCAAGTGGGAGGGACCCTCCCTCAAGGCCGGCGAGTCCGCCGCGGCCACCGAGTCCGTGACCATCGTGTTCGAGGAGATCATCGTCGAATGAGGCGCCGTACGGTGACGGCGGGCAGCCTGGAGGAGATCCTCCAGGTCACTGCGCCCGCGGCGGCCCCGGAGCAGGCGGCGGCGCCCCCGTCCGCCGCCGCTCCGGCGGCGCGCGAGGAACACGGGCTGCGGACGGAGTTCGAGTTCGAGCTGCCGCGCGGTTACGTCGACGAAGCGGGCACGGTGCACCGGCACGGCTCGATGCGCCTGGCCACCGCCCGCGACGAACTGCGGCCCCTGATCGACCTGCGGGTCAAGGAGAACCCGGCGTACCTGAGCGTGGTGCTGCTCAGCCAGGTGATCACCCGGCTCGGCACCGTCACCGATGTGCACGCCGGGATCGTGGAACGGATGTACGCGACCGACGTCGCGTTCCTCCAGGACTTCTACCGGCGCGTCAACAGCGAGGGACACACGCGTGCGGCGGTCACCTGCCCGCACTGCGAAGGCGGTTTCGAGGTCGACCTCTCCGGTGGGCGCCTGGGGGAATCGTGACGTACGCCCTCCCCCGGCTCAGGGAGGAGATCGCGTACATCGCCTACCACTTCCACTGGCAACGCGACGAGATCCTCGACCTGACCCACGGCGAGCGCCAGGAGTGGGTCTCCGAGATAGCTCGTATCAACACCCTTGTGAACGAAGGCGGTTGAACACATGGCATGGCGGGACAGGCTGCGTCGGCGTGCCGCCGCCGTGCCGGACGCCCCGGCCGCGGCGCCGGTTTCCGCCGCCCCGGCGGCCGCGCGGCGGGACGTGGCCGTGCCCGGCGACTGGGACGGCGGCTGGCGCGTGACGGCGCCGCCCGCACTGACCGTGTCCCGGGCGGCGATGGGCGTCAGCGACGGGCTCGCCTTCCGGGCCGGTCTGGCCGCGTGGCGCAACCCGTCGTTCGACACCGGGCTCGCCCACGCCGTCCTGCCGTCCGCCCCGGCGGGCCTCGTCCGCGGGGTCACCCGCCCCGCCGGCCCGCGGTCCGCCACCGGCGGCGGGGGCCCACTGCTGCTGCGGGCGCTGCGCCGACCGGACGACGCGGAACCACAGGCGGCGCCGGGCGCCCCGCACGCTGAGCAGACCCCGCGCCGGGTGCGGCCCGACGTGACCCCGGCCCCGGCTCCGGTGGGGTCGGGACCGGCCGCGCCCGGTCCGACCTCTGCGCCGCCGGCACCGCCCCACGGGGACGCGTCGTCCGCGCACTCTGCGGCCGCGCCCGTCGCACAGCGGGCCGTTCCCCCTGCCGCGCCCGGCCGTGCGCCGACGCCTGCGCGCTTCCCGCTGGTCCGCCGTGTCGCAGTGGTGCCCGACGCGTCGGCGACCACGCGTGGAGCGTCCCCCGCAGGTCCGCCCGCCCGCGATACGCCCGGCACCGCCGTGGTCCGACCGCGCTCCGTCGGCCGTACGCTGACCGTCGCGCGGGTCCCCGTCACGCCCGGGCGCCGCGTGTCCGTCGTCCGCCCCGCACCGGTACGGACGGCCCCGGCCGTGCCGCAGACGCCCGTGCAGCGCGCACCGCTCGGCGCGCACCGCACCGAACTCCCGCCCACCGAAGCCCCGTCGGCGCACCCGGCAGCCACTCCCGGTCCCGACCCGGCCCTGCCCGTACTGCAGCGCCGTGCGGAACCCGCCGTCGAGGTCGAGGGCCCCGCACCCCGTACGGAAACCCATCCGCCGCTCGGGACCCCGGCCACCGGACTCCCCTCCCCCGCAGGGCCGTCGGACCACGCGGCAGCGCCCGCACCCACGCCGGCCCTGCCCGTCGTCCAGCGCCAGGCGGAACCCGCCGCCGACCACAAGACCTCCGTACAGCGCGCGGACAACCGTCCGCCGCTCGGCGGCCCGCCCACCGCCGGGCCGTCGGAGCACCCGGCAGCAGCGCCCGCACCCGCTCCCGCCCTGCCCGTGGTCCAGCGCCAGGCCGAGCCCTCCGCCGACCACGGCGGCGCCACACCCCCCGCACAGCGCCCTGCGGAGAGCCGTCCACCGCTCGGCGCCCCCCTCTCCGGCCTCCCCGCCACCGCCGCGCCGGCTCCCGCCGCCACCCCGGCCCTGCCCGTGGTCCAGCGCCGGCCGGAGCCCGATGCCGCGCGCGGGACGTCCGTGCCGCGCTCGGAAAGCCGTCCGCCGCTCGGTTCCCCGGACACCGATCCCCGCTCCGAGGCAGGACCGTTGGAGCACTCGGCAGCACTCCCCGCCACCGGCGGCGGATCCGCACCCGCCGCGGACCGCACTCACTCCGTACAGCGCGCGGAAGACCGTCCGCCGCTCGGCGCCCGGACAGCCGAAGTCCCCTCCACGGAACGGCCGTCGGAGCACCCGGCGGCAGCCCCCGCACCCGCCCTGCCCGTGCTCCGGCACCCGGCGGAGTCGTCCGCCGGGAGCGGCGCCCCCGCCACCCCCGCCACCCCCGTGCCCTCGGCCGCTCCGGCCCGGCCCGTGGTCCAGCGCCGGGCGGAACCCGCAGCGGGCCCGGACGTACCCGCGCCGCGCGCGCAGAACCGGCCGCCCCTCGGCACGCCCCCCACCGGGCGCCCTGCCACCCCGGCGGCCTCGGACCCCGCGGCGGCAGAGCCCGCTCCCGCCGGGCCCGTGGTCCAGCGCCGGACCGGACCCGCAGCCGGCCCGGACCCCGCCACCACGGCTTCCGTACCCGAGCTGCCCGTGCTCCAGGACCGTGCCGCTCCCGGCCGCGGGGAACCCGCGCCCGTGCAGCGCGCGCGTGGCCGCGCACCGCTCGGCGCCCCCCTCTCCGAACTCCCCGCCACCGCAACCCCGGCCATGCCCGTCCTGCAGCGCCGGGCGGAGCCTTCTGCCGAGGGCGGCGTCGGGTCCGGTGCAACCCGCGCGTCCGGCCCGGGACGGACCGCACCCCGTGTGCGCACCGGCCTGGGGGCACCGCTGCCCGCGCTCCCGGCGAGCGCGGCGCTGCCCTCTTCCGCCTCGCCCCGATCCCGCCCGGCGGCCGCGCCGGGATCGCCGCTGCTGGGCGCGGAGGGCGCGGCGAAGCCCCGTACCGCCGTACCCGCCGCGCCCGCCGCACCCCGGGCCGGCGGCGGCGCGGCCGGTGCTCCCCCGCTCGTCCGGCCCGCCGTCCCGCCGGTCGTCGTCCCGCCGGTCGCCGGCCGGAGCGCGGCCCCGCACCGCACCCTCCAGCTGCTGGCGGCCCGGCCCCTGGCCCTCGGTACCCGTGACATGGGGAGTGCTGCCGCCCCCGCCGCCCTCCCGGCGGGCGGTCCCGTGGTGCCGGCCCGCCGGCCCGCTCCGTACTCCCCGGCCGCCGCACCGCCGCAGGTGCGGCGGGCCGCGGGAGCGACCCCGCCGCCCGCCGTGCATGCCGTACGCGCCGTGCGTCCCGCGGCCGCCGCGGCGCCGCTCCCCGTGGCCGTCCCGCACGCACCGCCGCTCGTGGTCCAGCCGGCGCCGGCCGCGTCGCCTGCGCAGCCCGTACCCGTCGTGCGCCCCAGGGCCACCGGAGCCCCCGCCCCAGCCCCCGCCACCGCGCCGCCGCCACCTCCGCCTCCGCCGCCGGTGCAGCGCGCGCCGGGCGGGACCGTGGCCGGGCCGCGGAGCGGCCCCCGGCCGGCCGGGGGCGCCGCCGAGCCGGCCCCTGCCGGCCGGCACGCGGCACCGCAGGTGCCCGACTCCGACCTGGACGATCTCGCACGCCGCCTGCTGGATCCGGTCTCCCGCCTGCTGCGCACCGAGTTGCGGCGCGGCCGGGAACGCGCGGGCCGGCCCTTCGACGGCCGCCGCTGAGAACGCGTACGAACGAGAAACGGACGACGGACCGATGACGGACAACATCTTCGCCACCAGCGTGTTCTTCAGGCTGGCGATCGGCGGCAACGACCTGGGCGCCTTCCACACCTGCTCCGGCATGGGCGCCGAGGTCGAAATGGAGACCTACGCGGAGGGCGGCAACAACGGCTTCACCTGGCAGCTGCCGGGCCGCGTGACCTGGTCGAACATCACCCTCACCCGGCCCGTCACCACGGACACGGCAAAGATCGGCCGCTGGCTGGACGAGACGCTGCGGCGGGTCGAGCCCAAGGACGGGGAGATCGTGGCGCTGCGGCCCGATCTGAGCCGGATCATCAGCTGGCAGGTGTTCGGGATCGTCCCGGTCCGGTGGCAGGGGCCGTCCTTCGACCCCGCCAACTCCGCCGCGGCGGTGGAGACGTTGGAGATCGCGCACCAGGGGCTGCTGCCCTCCTGACCACCCGCCGCGCGCCGCCTCACTGCCCCGCTGCCCCCGCCGCCCCCCGATCGCCCGCCCCCGAAGGGATCCACGCCATGGCCTCATCGGCACGCGCCAGCCGCGCCAGGGCCCAGCTCACCCTCAAGGAACCCCCTGCTTCGGTCGGGGCCAAGCCGGGCGGGGTGATCGCGAAGCTCGACCTCCAGTTCAACCCGTCGACCCTGCAGCTGGGCAAGACCACCGAGTGGCGGCGCTCCCCCTCCCGGATGGCCGGCCAGTCGGCGCTGCCCGAGTTCGTGGGCAGCGGTCCGCGCACCCTGAGCCTGGAGGTGTTCCTCGACGCGACCGCCACCCACGACAACTCGGTCGAACAGGCCGTGGAAAAGCTGATGAAGGCGTGTGTGCCGACCCCGGCCAGCCTCGGCCGCAAGAAGCCGGCGAGCCCCTGGGTGCGCTTCGAGTGGGGCAGCGCGCGGACGACTTCGTTCGACGGGGTCCTGTCGAACCTCTCGGTGTCGTACACGCTCTTCGACGTGGACGGCAAACCGCTGCGCGCCACCTGCTCGCTGTCCATCGAGGAGGCGAGTGTCGACCCGCCGGGCCAGAACCCGACCTCAGGCTCACGGACCGCCCGCAGCACGCACATCGTGGTGGCGGGCGACAGCCTGGCGATGCTCGCCTGGCGCGAATACGGCGACGCGACGGCCTGGCGGGCCATCGCGGAGGCCAACGGCATAGACGACCCGATGGCCCTCGTCCCCGGCACCGAGATCGTGGTGCCCGGCACACAGGACCGGCACGGCGAGGAGGAGCAGCGGTGAGCGGAACCGAACCCGGCGGCCGGTCGTTCGCGGCCGACCCGATCGTGGAGTCCCCGGGCGAACTGCCGCAGATCTGGGCGGCCCAGCTGGTGAGCTGCGTGGTCGACGAGAACGTGGGGCTGCCGGACACGGCGGTGCTCACCTACCGCGACCCCGACCACGAGTTCCTGCGCGCCACCGGCATCACCATCGGCTCCCCGCTGCGGGTGTCGGTGGCGACCGTGAAGGGCCAGGCGCGGGAGCGGCTGTTCAACGGCGAGGTCACGGCCCTGGAGATCGACCGGGACCGCACCGGCTCGTTCACCGTCGTCCGCGCCTACTCCAAGGCGCACCGTCTCCAGCGCGGCCGCAGGGTCGTGGCGTACCGGAACATGACGGCCGCGGCGATCGTCCGCAAGGTGGCCGCCGGAGCGGGCCTGGCCGTCGGGAAGGTGGAGGCGGCGCCGGTCACGTACAAGCAGCTGTCCCAGGCGAACGTCTCCGACTGGGACTTCCTGCAGTACCTCGCGGGCGAGAGCGGCGCGCAGGTGCGCGTCGACGACCAGGGGCTGCTGCAGTTCACCCGGCCCGTGAAGGCGTCCGGGGCTCCCGCCCCGTCGACGTCGGCCGTGCGCGATCCGATGGTCCTGGAGTACGGGAGGAACCTGCTCGCCCTGCGGGCCGCGCTGTCGGCCGCCGACGGCTCCTCGACCGTGCAGGTGCGCGGCTGGGACGTGACCACCAAACGGCCGCTGGTCGCCGAGCAGCCGTCGGTGGTGAGCGACACGGTGGTGCCGGGCCTCAGCCCGTCACTCGCCACCCGCTTCGGGAAGTCGGCCGTGGCCGTCACCGACACTCCGTACCGTACGCAGGCCGAGACCACGGCGGTCGCGAAGGCGACGGCGGACCGGATCGGCTCCGGTTTCGGCGAGCTGGAGGCGGTGGCCGAGGGGAACCCGCTACTGCGGGCCGGCAAGGCGGTGGCCCTCGGCAACGTGGGGCAGGCTTTCTCCGGCCGGTACACGGCGACGGCCGTGCAGCACGTCCTGGAGCCGCACGGCGGCTACCGCACCACCGTGTGGGTCAGCTCCAGCCCGGACCGCTCCCTGGCCGGCCTGGTGACCGGCGCCAACGCGCCGGGGCGCGGCCCGCGCATCCCGGGGCTCGCGATCGGCGTGGTGACGGACGTGCGCGAGCCGAACGGCTCCGAACGAGGCGCGGTCCGACTGAAGTTCCCCTGGCTGGACGACACGTACGTCACCGACTGGGTGCGCACCGTCCAGTGGGGCGGCAAGGGCGGCGGCGGTGTGGTGAGCCCCGAGGTCAACGACGAGGTGCTCGTGGGGTTCGAACAGGGCCTGCTCGACAGCCCGTACGTCATCGGCGGGCTCTACAACGGTGTGGACCAGCCCTCCCCGCACGACGTCCCGCTGATCGACAGGACCAGCGGAAAGGTCAACCGCCGCTCCGTGGTGTCGCGTTCGGGGCACCGTGTGGAGCTGCTGGACGCGGCGGCGCCGGGACCCTCCGGGCTGCGGCTGGTGACCGGGGACGAGCGGCTGGAAGTACGCATGGACGACCGCCGGGACCGTATCGAGCTCACCGTGTACGCGGGGCCCAAGCGTCCGCTGACCTCCGTCGTCCTGGACAGGGCCGGCATCACCCTGGACGCCGGCCGGGGCACCGTGAAGGTCTCCGGCCGTCAGGTGGACATCGACGGCACCGCCGGGGTCAGCATCGGCGGCCGCTCGGTGAAGGTGTCCGGGACGGCGGACGTCACCGTCAACGGCGGCCTGCTCGCCGTCCTCAAGGCCCGGCTCATCCGGATCAACTGAGGCCCCCACGGCCCGTCCACCACGCCCGCCCACCACGCCTGCCCACCACGACCCTTTCCCCCTCGCCCAGGAGCCCCGATGCCAGCCGCAGCCCGTACCGGTGACCCCACCAACCACGCCGGCCGGATCGCCACGCCGCCGCCCGGCGCCGCCGCGGCGGTCGCGACGGTGCTGATCGGCGGACAGCCCGCCGCCGTCGTGGGCAGCCTGCACGTCTGCCCGGTCCCGCCGCACGCGGCGACGGGACCGGCCAACGTGATCATGCCCAACCCCGCAGCCCTCGCCGCCGGCGCGGTCCTCATCGGCGGGCTGCCCGCCGCACGGGCCCGCGACCAGACCGCCTGCGGCGCGATGGTCCTCACCGGCGCCATGAACGTCCTGATCGGCGGCGTGTGATGAGCGAACGGTTCATCGGGCGCGGCTGGGCCTTCCCCCTGCGCGTCGGGCCGACCGGCGGCATCGCCATGGTCGAGCGGGAACGGGAGCTGGAGGAGGCCATCCGGCTGATCCTGGGCACCGCTCCGGGCGAGCGGCCGATGCGGCCCGAATTCGGCTGCGGCATCCACGAGTACGTCTTCGCCCCCGGCGACGGCGACACCGCCGGGCGGGTCGCCCAGCAGGTGCGCGAGGCCCTGGAGCGCTGGGAGCCCCGCATCGCGGTGGACGAGGTCGTCGTGGCCTTCGACGCCGTGGACGCCGGCACCCTCTACATCGATGTGCACTACACGGTGCGCACCACCAACGACCGGCGCAACCTGGTCTTCCCCTTCTACACGATCCCCTCCGAGGAGGGGGCCGAGGAAATGGTCGCGGACTGATGGCCCTGCCCTCCCCCAACCTGGACGACCGGCGGTTCCAGCAACTCGTCGACGAGGCGAAGCGGTACGTGCAGCAGCGCGCGCCGGAGTGGACCGACCACAACGTCTCCGACCCGGGCGTCACCCTGATCGAGACGTTCGCCTACCTCGTGGACCAGCTGCTCTACCGGCTGAACCGGGTCCCGGAGAAGAACTACCTGGCCTTCCTGGACCTGCTGGACATCCAGCTGTACCCGCCCTCGGCCGCCGCCGCCGACATCGACTTCTGGCTGTCCGCCCCGCAGCCCGACACGGTCACGCTGCCCGCCGGCACCGAGGTCACGACCGCCACCGGGGAGAGCGAGGAGGCCGTGGTGTTCGCCACCACCGGCGATCTGCGCATCGTGCCCAGCGAGTTGACGCGCCTGGTCACCGCGCCCCGCACCGGTGACATGACCGACCGGACCGGCGCGCTCGCCGAGGGCCGCGACATCCCCTGCTTCGCGGCGACGCCCGAGCCCGGCGACGCTCTGCTGTTCGGCCTGCCGACGGCCGTACCGCGCTGCGTGGTCGCGGTCCGTCTCGACAGCCGCGTCGAGGGCGTCGGCGTCGACCCGCGCCAGCCCCCGCTCGTGTGGGAGGCGTGGGACGGCGGCCGGTGGCAGCGTTGCGAGACCAACTCCGACAGCACCGGCGGTCTCAACCGGCCCGGCGAGATCATCGTGTACGTACCGGCCGGGCACACCGCCTCACTGCTGAGCGGCACCCGCGCGGGATGGCTGCGCTGCCGGGTCACCGAACCCGAGCCCGGCCAGCCGTTCTACTCGGAGTCCCCGACCGTGCGCGAGGCCGCCGTCTTCACCGTCGGCGGCACCATGACCGTGGAGCACGCCGAGCGGGTGAGCGACGTACCGCTCGGCACCTCGGAGGGGGTGGCCGGGCAGACCTTCCGGCTCGGCCGCCCGCCCGTGCTGCTCGACGGGGAACCGCCGTCGGTGGAGGTGTCCTCCGCCGACGGATGGCAGCGCTGGGAGGTGGTCGAGCACTTCGGCCGCTCGGGCCCCGACGACCGGCACGTCCGCGTGAACGCCACCACCGGCGAGTTCGCCTTCCCGCCGGTGCTCCGCGAGGCCGACGGCACCCTGCGGTCCTGCGGGGCCGTGCCGCCCAAGGGCTCCCGGATCCGCGTGGCCCGCTACCGCACCGGCGGCGGCCCCGCGGGCAACGTCTCGCGCGGCGCGATCTCCGTACTGCGCAGCTCCGTCCCCTACGTCGCCCGCGTCACCAACCGGGAGGCGGCGCGGGGCGGCGTCGCCGGGGAGACGATCGACAACGCCAGACTGCGGGCGCCGGAAGCCCTGCGCATGCAGGAACGCGCGGTGACCGCCGAGGACCACGAGATCATCGCCCGCCGGGCGGCGCCCTCGGTACTCCGGGTCCGCTGCCTGCCCGCCACCGGCACGGCGGGCGGAGCGGCCGCCGCGGGCGCGGTACGCGTCCTGGTGGTGCCGGACGCGGTGGCCGACGAGGGCGACCGGCTCCGCTTCGAGCAGCTGATCCCCTCCGACCAGGTACTCGAAGCGATCACCGCTGCCCTCGACGAACGGCGGCTGATCGGCACGCGCGTCGTCGTGGAGCCGCCCGTCTACCAGGGCGTCACCGTCGTCGCACGGCTGTCGGCACCCGCCGCGGACGCCGACCGGGTGCGCGAGGCGGCGCTCGCCGCGCTGTTCCGCCACCTCAACCCCCTGCACGGCGGGCCCGACGGCGCCGGCTGGCCGTTCGGGCGGCCCGTCCAGTACGGCGAGGTGTTCGGCGTACTCCAACGCGCCGTCGGGGAAGTCCTGGTGGAGGAGATCCGGATGTTCGCCGCCGACCCGATCACCGGGCGGCGCGGAGCCCCCGTCGACCGCATCGACATCGGAGCGGGCGCACTCGTCTTCTCCTACCAGCACCAGGTGGTCGTGACGGAGCCGGACCGGGAGCCGGGGGTGCACGGATGAGCCGGGCCGCCGTCCCCGGCCTGCCCAGCCGGCATCCGATCGGCGAGCAACTGCCCGCGCTGTACGCCGACGACGACTTCGCCCAGCGGTTCACGGCCGGGCTGGACACCGTCCTCGCCCCGGTGTTCACGACCCTCGACAACCTGCCCTCCTACTTCGACCCCCGGCTGGCTCCGGCGGCCGACTTCCTGCCCTGGCTGGCCTCCTGGGTGGGCGCCGTCGACGACCCCCGGTGGCCCACCGGACTGCGGCGCGAGGCGGTGGCGCGGGCGGTGGAACTGCACCGCCTGCGCGGCACCCGGCGCGGCCTGACCGAGGCCCTGCGCCTGGTGCTGGGCGTGTCCGCCGAGGTCAGCGGCGACGGCGGGGCCGTCTGGTCCCGTACGGCCGGCGGCGAGCTGCCCGCCGCTCCGGCCGGCGAGGTCCTCGTCCGGGTGTGGCCGCAGGGCGGGGAGGCGGTGGACGCGGACCGGGTCCGCGCGCTCGTGCGCACCCTGTGCCCCGTCCACACGGTCTGCCGGGTCGAGATCCTGCCCGGGCCTCCCGCGGACGAAGGGAAGTGACAACGGTGCGTGCGTGTCCCGTGTGCGGGTCGTCCAACGGCGTGACGGACGACTTCTGCGGCAACTGCGGTGCCTACCTGGGCTGGTCGGGCTCCGCCCCCTCCCGGACCTCGGCCGCCCCGCCGGCCGACGTCCCGGGGGCGGCCGAGCCCCACCCCACCCCCGCCCCGCCGGACCCCCCAACCGAGCCGGCCGGCCCGGCCGGGTCCACTTCTTCCGCTCAGTCCACTCCCGGATCGCCCCCTCCTGCCACCACCGCCGCCGGATCGGCCCGTCCTGCACCCACCGCTCCCGGAACGGCCCCTGCCAGGCCCACCACTGCCGGATCGGCCCCTTCGTCGCCCACCGCTGCCGGGTCGCCCCCGTCCACGGCCTCCGCGCCGGAGTCCCGCCCCGCCGGTCCGGCGGCGGCGGACCCGGCCGCGCCCGCCGGCCCCGCCGCGCCCCCGGGTACGCCGCCGGACCCGCCCGCGCCTTCCGGGCCCGCGGCCGCGGAACGGCGGCCCTGGCAGCGCAGGCGGCCCGTCCCGCACGCGCCCTCCGCGGAGCAGCAGCCCGCCGCGGAGCCGCGGGACGGATCCGCCCCGCCCGCACCCTCCGTGTCCCCGGGCACGGAACCGGCACCGCCCGCGCCCTCCGGGACGGGGGCCCCGCACCCGGTGATCCCGGCACGGCCCCCCGCCGCCCCCCGGGCCGTCGCGCCGCAGGCATCCACACCCGCGCCGATACCCGCCTCCCCGCAGCCCGTCCGGCCCGCGAAGGCCGTCGCCCCGCGCCCGGTCGTGCGTACCGCCGCCGTGAGCGACGACGTGTCCGGCGCGCCCTGCCCCGCCTGCGCCACGCCCAACCCGCCGGAGCGCCGGTTCTGCCGCCGCTGCGCGGCTCCGCTGACGCCCACCACCGCACCGGCACCCCTGCCGTGGTGGCGGACCGTGTGGCCGTTCCGCCGCCGCACCCGCGCGGGCTCGGGCCGGACGACGCGCTTCCTGGTGGTCCTGGCCGTCGTACTGGCCCTCTGCGCGGGCGCCTTCCTGCTGCTGCCGGCCGGCCGCCACCTGATCGAGGACACCCGCGACAAGCTCGGCAAGGCCAAGGCGGTGACCGCCGCCCGCGTCGAGTCGAGCGCCGAGGTGCCCGGACATCCGGTGGGCGACAGCACGGACGGGCTCAGCAACCGCTACTGGGGCGCGCCCGCCCCCGGCGCCTCGGCGACGTACACCTTCGCCAAGCCTTTCCGCCTGGTCGACGTGATCATCACCAACGGCGCCTCGACCTCGCCCGAGGAGTACGCCCGGCAGGCGCGGGCGCTCCAGATCGACATGGAGGTGACGGCCGGGGACGGCCGCAAGGTCCACAGGAGGCTCACGCTGAGCGACAAGCCCGGTCCCCAGACCTTCCCCACCGGTATCAGTGACGCAACGACGGTCCGGCTGACCCTGGACATGCCCGCCGGGGCCGCGCCGGACCGCCATCTCGCCCTGGCGGAGGTGGAGTTCTTCCAGCGGAGCTGACGGCCCCGAGCGTGACCGCACCGCACCGCACCGCAGTAGCGTGTCCGGATGGAGACGCACGTACGACTGGAACCCTGGTCCGCGGGGGACTTCTGGCTGCTGGAGCGCAAGAACGAACAGGCCATGACCGAGTTCCTGGGCGGCCCCGAGCCGGCCGCCAAGCTCGTCGACCGGCAGCGGCGCTACGAGGCCCTGAGCGCGCGGGAGCCGGCCGCCGGCCGGATGTTCCGCGTGGTGTGGACACCCGCCGGGGACCCTTCCGTAGACCCTGCCGGGGACGGGGCCGGGGACGGGGCCGCCCGCAGCGTCGGGTCCGTCGGCTTCTGGGAGCGGGAGTGGCGGGGCGAGCCGGTCTACGAGGCCGGCTGGGGCATCCTGCCCGAGTTCCAGGGCCACGGGCTGGCCGTGGCGGCGCTGGCCGAACTCCTGGCGTACGTCCGCGCCCACGGCTCCCGCGACAGCGTCCACGCCTTCCCGGGCACCGACCACCCGGCGTCCAACGCGGTCTGCCGGCGGGCCGGGTTCGAGTACCTCGGCGACGTCGACTTCGAGTACCCGCCCGGGGTGCCCCACCCGAGCTGCGACTGGCGCTACCGGGTGGGGCGGCCGCAGGGCCCGGACGCGGCGGTCACGGCGTCAGGATGATGCGGCCGCGGACCCCCGGGGCGGCGAGCCGTTCGTGGGCCCTGGCGGCCTCCGCGAGCGGGAAGGTCTCCGCGACCCGCAGGGTGAGCGCGCCCGCGTCGACCAGGGCCACCAGACGGGCCAGGTGCTCCCCGTCCGCCGCCACCTCCTGTTCCACCACCCGGACGCCGCGCTCCGCGGCCGGGGCGTGGTGCGGGATCAGGCCGACGTAGACCCCGCCGTCGCGTACGGCCCCCAGCGCCTCCGCGCCCAGCACGGCCGCGTCCAGGACCCCGTCCACCGGGCCGGCCGCAGCCGAGCCGCGCGGGACGAACCCGGTCGCGCCCAGGGACCGTACGAGCTCCTCGTCCTCCGCGCCCGCCAGGGCCGTCACCACCAGGCCGGCTCGCGCGGCGAGCTGGACGGCCAGGCCGCCGACGACGCCCGCGGCGCCGGTGATCAGCACCGAGTTGCCGGGGGCGAGCCCCAGCTGGTCCACCGCGCGGGCGGCGGTGAGGGCGGCGAGCGGGAGCCCGGCCGCGGCCACGGCGTCCACGGTGGCCGGCGCGGCCGCCACGGCGGTGGCGTCGAGCACCACGTACTGCGCGTGCGTGCCCAGCGGCTTCACCGTCCCGTAGTGCAGCCCCACGACCCGGTCCCCGGCGCTCCGGCCGGTCACGCCGGCGCCGACCTCGTCGATCTCCCCGGACACGTCCCAGCCGAGGCCGAGCCGCTGTCCGGCGCCGCCGAAGACCCCGGCGCGGACCGCGCCGTCCACCGGGTTGAGCCCGGCGGCGGTGACCCGGACGCGGACCTGGCCGGCTGCGGGGCGCGGCAGCGGGACCTCGGCCAGGACGACCTGTTCCGGGCCGCCGAACCCGGTCACCACGGCCGCCTGCATCGTCTGCTCAGTCATCTCGATCTCCCCTGTTCGCCGGATCGCGTGGTCGTTCACGCGTTCCCTCGTTCCTGACGAGCACTAACCTAGGGAGAGGTACTCTCTTTTCGTAAGTACGCACTCCAAGGTGCGTACCCGACCCGGAAGTGGGGCACCCATGGCCACCAGCACCGCCGCGGCCCGTCGCGAGGAAGCCCGTTCCGCCTACGACGCCTTCCTCAGGGAATGCCCCACCGGCCAGCTCCTGGCCCGCATCAGCGACAAGTGGGTCGGCCTCATCGTCAGCGCCCTCGGCCAGGCCGAGGACCGCACCATGCGCTACAGCGACCTGGGCCGCAAGATCCCCGGCGTGAGCCAGAAAATGCTCACCCAGACCCTGCGCTCCCTCGAACGCGACGGCCTCGTCACCCGCACCGTCACCCCCACCGTCCCCGTCCGCGTCGACTACCGCCTCACCGACCTCGGCAGCAGCCTCGGCTGCCTCCTGTCCTCCGTGAAACTGTGGGCCGAGAACCACTTCGACGAGGTCAACGCCCATCGCGACACCTACGACCGGACCACCGCGACCTCGTAAATCCGGCGCGACCCGCTCCCCGGCAATGGCATGCTGACAGGGTGAACGGACCCGGCATTCAGCTCACCCTCGCCCCCGAACTGCGCCTCTTCGCCCCGCCCAGCCGGCGCGCCGAACGCGTACCGACCGCGACCGACGGCGCCTCCAGCCTCGGCCACGTCGTCGAATCGGCCGGCGTCCCGCTCACCGAGGTCGGCCGCCTCCTCGTCGACGGCCACGAGGTACCCGTCTCCTACGTGCCCCAGGACGGCCAGAACGTCGAGGTGCTCGGGGTCGAACGGCCCCAGCAGGTCCCCGGCGCCCCGCTCCGCTTCCTCCTCGACGTCCACCTCGGCACCCTCGCCCGCCGCCTGCGCCTGCTCGGCGTCGACGCCGCCTACGAGAACGAGGACATCGGCGACCCCGCCCTCGCCACCCGCTCCGCCGCCGAGCAGCGCGTCCTGCTCTCCCGCGACCGCGGACTGCTGCGCCGCCGCGAGCTGTTCGCCGGCGCCTACGTCTACAGCGACAACCCCGACGAGCAACTGCGCGACGTACTGGGCCGGTTCGCACCCGCCCTCGCACCGTGGACCCGCTGCACCGCCTGCAACGGCCCGCTCCGCGAGGCCGACAAGGAGAGCGTCGGCGAGCGCCTGGAACAGGGCACGCACCGCTCCTACGACGTCTTCGCACAGTGCGCCGAGTGCGAGCGCGTCTACTGGCGCGGCGCCCATCACGCCCGCCTGGAGCGGATCGTCGACGAGGCCCTGGTGGAGTTCGGCACGGCTTAGACCCGGAAGACGCGCCCCTGCCCAGGGGCGCGCCCCGGCCTAGAAGGCGTACGCGTCGCCGGTGTCCAGCGCCAGCACCACGTGCTCGTTGTTGGCGTGGTTCCGGTCCGTGGCACCGCCGTTCCACCACGTGTCCACCCGCACCACCACCTCCGGCGACGGCTCCCGCAGCTCCAGCAGCAGCCCGATGTGCCGGCCCCGCCCGTGCAGCGGCAGCGGTCCCGTCTCGCACACCACCTCGCGCACGCCCGCCCGCGCGCAGCCACCCGCCAGATCCTGCCGGTCCGCGAGCTCGGCCGACAGCCGCACCCGCACCGTCGCGTTCGGCAGCGCGGCGGGCCCGTTGTTCTCCGGGACCATCCAGATCCGCAGCCGCGCCCCGGCCAGGACCACCCGGCCGTGGTAGGCCACATCGGCCTCCGGCTCGTCCGCCACCGACGCCCGGACCGACGGCAGGACCGATGCCTGGGCCGACCCGGGGACACCCGCACCGAGCGCCAGCAAACCCGCCACCACCACACTTCGTACGGCACCACGGCGCACCGACACCACCTCCTCGCGCGGAGGCTAGCCACCGGCACCCCCGACCGATCGGACCATCACACGAACGAGGGCGCGCCCACCCCCATCTGCCGCTGGGACATCGCCGGGCCCTCGCCCGCCCCGCCGGAACGGCCCTGATCATGTACGCCCCGCGCGGCCGCCGAGCCGCGCCTATGCTGGCGGGTAATCGCCCGTACGAACGACCGAGGAGCCCGCACATGAGCACGGCCGCCACCCGAACCGCCGTAGTCACCGGCGCGAGCAGCGGCATCGGCGCGGCCACCGCCCGGCAGCTCGCCGCCGCCGGCTACCACGTCGTCCTCACCGCCCGCCGCAAGGACCGCATCGAGGCCCTCGCCGCCGAGATCACCGCGGCCGGCCACCGGGCCACCGCCCACGCCCTCGACGTAACCGACCGTCCCGCCGTCGACGCCTTCGCCGCCTCCCTGGACCGCTGCGACGTACTCGTGAACAACGCCGGCGGAGCCATCGGAGCCGAGCCTGTCGCCACCGGCGACCCCGCCGACTGGCGCACGATGTACGAGGTCAACGTCATCGGCACGCTCCACGTCACCCAGGCCCTGCTCCCCGCCCTCACCGCCTCCGGCGACGGCACGGTCGTGGTCCTCTCCTCCACCGCGGGCCACTCCACGTACGAGGGCGGGGCCGGCTACGTCGCCGCCAAGAACGGCGCCCGCGTCCTCGCCGAGACCCTGCGCCTGGAGATCGTCGGCCAGCCCGTGCGCGTCATCGAGATCGCCCCGGGCATGGTCAAGACCGAGGAATTCGCGAAGACCCGGTTCCGCGGCGACGCCGAGAAGGCGGAGAAGGTCTACGCGGGCGTCGCGGAGCCCCTCTCCGCCGACGACGTGGCCGACACCATCACCTGGGCGGTCACCCGCCCCAGCCACGTCAACATCGATCTCCTGGTGGTCCGCCCCCGCGCCCAGGCCTCCAACACCAAGGTCCACCGGGAGCTCTAGGTCCGGAGAACTCCGGCCGCCTTCAGGTGCGGCATGAGGGCCGCCGGCTTCAGGCCGGCGGCCCTCGCCGCGTCCAGGGCCCGCTGAAGGTCCGCCGCCAGCGTCGGCGTGAAGTGCAGCAGCACGATGTCCCCGGCCTGCAGCCGCGGCGTCGGCGGGGTCTGCTCCCAGGTGGTGAAATCGTGCGTCCAGGTCACCAGCGCCTTCACCCCGCACGCCTTGGCCGCGAGCCGCACCTCGTCGTTCACCGCCCCGTACGGCGGCCGCAGCAGCTTCGGCGTCCGCCCGAAGGCGGCCTGCAGCTGCTCCCCGGCCCCGCAGACCTCGGCGTCCTTGCCGGCCGCGTCGAGCGTGGTCAGGTCGGGGTGGTTGACCGTGTGGTTCTCGACGCCGACGCGCCCTTCCTCCGTGAGCCGGGTGAAGTACCCGGTGTCGTACGAGGTGGCCCCGGGCAACAGGAACAACGCGGCGGGCACCCGCTTCTCCAACAGGATCCGCGCCGCCGCCGGATCATGGCTCCAGCCGTCGTCGATGGTGATGAAGACGACCTTCTCACCGGTCGGCACACGCGACACGACGGGCGGCAGCCCCACCTTCGCCTGCGCGGACCCGGCGGCCCCGAGGGCGAGCGACAACGACGCGAGGGCGGCGAGAAGCGCGCGGGATCTCCACATGCCGCACACCCTGGTCTAGACCAAGTCGCCGGTCAACCCTCCTGCGCTAAAAGGAAGTTGATACCCGCGCCCCTGAGGCCCGTACGGGTGAATGCGTACGAAATGTCGGCGGGCGCGACTACGATCCGAAAGCGTGAGCCGCGAGAAGGAGGAAGCTATGGCCGTGATACAGCACGAGACCACGATCGCGGAGGCCGCCGATCGACTCTCCAAGGAGCTTCCCGGACACCGAGTGGAGATTCTCCAGGGAAGGCTCACCGTGACACCACCCGCGGACGGGTCACACGCACTGTCGCTCAGCTGGCTGATCGAGAAGTTCTACGATGCCGGCGCCCGGAACGCGGGGCTGAGATACGTCCAGGGGATCGGTCTCTGGCTGCCGACCGGCTCCGACGACTACGCCATTCCGGATTTCGCCCTCGTCGAGGCCGACTTCCGCGACCACAAGGTCCAGAAGAACTGCTACGCGGCCGACGTCTTCCGCCTGGTCGTCGAAGTGACCTCGTCGAACTGGTCCGACGACATCGGCGTCAAGGTCGACAGCTACGCGAAGGCGGACATTCCGGTGTACGTCATCGCCGACCGCCACCACGACGAGGCCGTCCTCTGCCGTGACCCCCGCAACGGCGCGTACCGCCTGCGCAGGACCTACAAGCGAGGCGAATCCATCCCCCTGCCCCCGTCCATCGGAGTCTCCGTCGAGCTCCCGGTGGACCTCCTCCTCGACGGCGACGAGGCCTGATCGCAGACGCGCGGGAGCCCGGACCGATCACCATCGGTCCGGGCTCCCGCACTCCCCCGACATCCGCGCCCGGGCCTCAGCCCTTGACGCAGATGACCTGCTTGAGCTTGGCCACGACCTGCACCAGGTCGGTCTGCTGGTCGATGACCTGCTCGATGGACTTGTAGGCACCCGGGATCTCGTCCACGACGCCCGAGTCCTTGCGGCACTCCACGCCCTTGGTCTGCTCCGCCAGATCCCGCGCCGAGAACCGCTTCTTCGCCGCCGTCCGGCTCATCTTCCGGCCCGCGCCGTGCGAGGCCGAGTTGAAGGACTTCTCGTTGCCGAGCCCCTTCACGATGTACGAGCCCGTGCCCATGGAGCCCGGGATGATCCCGTAGTCACCGCTGCCGGCGCGGATCGCGCCCTTGCGCGTGACCAGCAGGTCCATGCCGTCGTACCGCTCCTCCGCCACATAGTTGTGGTGGCAGCTGATCTCCCGGTCGAAGGAGACCTTCGCCTTCCGGAACTCCTTCCGGAACACCTCCTTGAACAGGCTCATCATCACGGCGCGGTTGTACTTCGCGTACTCCTGCGCCCAGAAGAGGTCGTTGCGGTACGCGTCCATCTCCGGTGTGGCCGCGAGGAAGACCGCGAGGTCCCGGTCCACGAGGCCTTCGTTGTGCGAAAGCCCCCGGGCCACGCCGATATGGAAGGCCGCCAGCTCGTTGCCGATGTTCCGCGATCCCGAGTGCAGCATGAGCCACACCGAACCGGATGAATCAATGCAGACCTCACAAAAGTGATTCCCTTGGCCGAGGGTTCCCATTTGCCGCATCGCCCGGTCCCGCCGGAACTTCACCGCATCCGTGACGTAGTCGAAGCGCTCCCACAGGTCCCCGAAACCCGCCTCCGAGAACCCGTACAGCCGCGAGGGGTCCACCGCCTCGCGGTGCATCCCCGCCCCCACCGGAATCGCCCGCTCGATCTTCGACCGCAGACCCGACAGGTCCCCCGGCAGGTCATTGGCCGTCAGGGACGTCTTCACCGCCGACATGCCGCAGCCGATGTCCACCCCCACCGCCGCCGGACACACCGCGTCCTTCATGGCGATGACCGAGCCGACGGTGGCGCCCTTGCCGTAGTGGACGTCCGGCATCACGGCCAGGCCCTTGATCCAGGGGAGGGTGGCGACGTTGTGCAGCTGCTGCATCGCGCTGTCCTCGACCGACGCCGGGTCGGTCCACATCCTGATCGGGACCTTCGCCCCGGGCACCTCTACGTACGACATAAGGAATCAATCCCCCGAAAACCACGGAAAAGTTGGAAAGCGCAAAAGCCTCGCTCTTGATCCCAAATACGACAGAGGACCGGCGCCGGCACCAGCGTGTGCGATAGACATTGTGTCCAGCCGCGCCCGAGTCGCGGCAACGCATTTTCCTGACCGTCGGGGGGCCCGCCGGTCGAAGGGAGCCAGTGGACGTGCAGCGCAAGGCGGTACGGCGGCGAGTCCTGCCAGGCATCGCGATGCTCACCGCGCTCGCGGCAGGGGCGGCCGGCCTGACCGGGTGCACCGACGGGAGCGGTGGCGGAAGCACCAGCGATTCGAAGGCCGGCGGGAGCGCCGCCGTGCCCGCCCAGCCGGGGAAGTACCGCAGTCTGCCCGCGCCCTGCAAGGCCGGTGTCGACAGCAAGAAGCTCAAGGGCATGCTCCCGGCAGGGGACAGCCTCACCCCGGAGCAGCGCGACCAGATGTACGCGGGCGTCGCGGACACCTCGTACGACGGCGACCGGCACGTCGGCTGCCGCTGGACGGGGCAGAGCCCGGAGGAGACCCGGCTGCTGTCGGTCCGCTTCGAGCGCGTGGTCTCGTACGACCGGGCCGTCAGCAGCGACGACGAGAAGGCCAAGCAGGTCTACGTGCGCCGGCTCACCGACGCGCGCCTGCCCTTCCCCGGCCCCACCGGGAGCCCCGCCCCGGCGGCTCCCACCCCGGCGGCTCCGACGCCCGCCGCTCCGGCCGCCTCGGGTTCGCCCGCTTCCGGAGCACCCGCCTCCGGCGCGCCGTCGTCCCCCGGCGGGGGCCCGTCCGCCCCGGTCGAGCTCGGGTCCCGGGTCCTGGAGGATCTCGGCAGCGAGGCGTTCCTGGAGGACAAGCTCAGCCCCGCCGGGGCCAGCGCCGCGCAGTCCCGCACCGTGCGCATTGTGTTCCGTACCTCGAACGTCATCGTCAGCATGGAGTACAGCGTGCAGCCCGCGCTGCCCGGCACGATCCCGCCGAGCACCGAAACCCAGGACAAGGCACGGCAGTTGGCACAGGCTCTGGCGGAGCGTTTCAGCGAGTGAGTGGTGCGCGCCACGCCCGGGGGTGACGGCGCGCACAGCAGTGGGCCACCCGGTCGGGCTACCGTTGCCCGGTCCCGCGTCCGAAGAACAACCGACAATCGCACTGAAGGAACCATGCACCGATCAGCCTCGCGCCTCACCCGCGTTCTCGCCTGCGCAGCCGTCCCGGTGATCCTCACCGTCGCCGGGTGTTCGTCCGACTCGGGCAAGGACTCGGGCGCGAAAGGCGACAAGAAGTCCGGTTCGTCCTCGTCGGCCAAGCCCAACCCGAAGTCGTCCAAGACCCTGGAGAAGGCGGCCTTCGCCACCCTCCCGGACGCCTGCAAGGCGGTCCAGACGGCGACGATAGACACGCTCGTCCCGGAGGCGAAGGACAAGAACGGTACGGCGACCCCGTCGAACGACCCGGCCACCCGCGTCAGCTGCTACTGGACGGGCCTGGACGAGGACGGCCTGAAGGGCTCGCAGTACCGCTGGCTCTCGCTCTCCTTCTTCCGCTCCGACTCGCACGCCACGCTCGGCGACGCCAACAAGCGTGCCGAGGAGCAGTTCAACAAGCAGGTGGAGGTGGCGAAGACCACCGAGGGCGCGCAGGACCCGAAGGCTGAGGCCGTCGGTGAGACCGGCGACCAGGGGACGTCGGTCGTCTACACGGTGAAGAAGGACGGCAACGACCACTTCAACACGACGGTCGTGGCGCGCACCCAGAACGTGGTGATCACGCTCGACTACAACGGTGCGGGGCTCGAGGGTGCCGGTGCGCCGGACCACGCGAAGCTGCTCCAGGACGCGGTCGCGGCCGCCAAGGAGGCTGTGGCCTCGGTGGGCGCGGCGAACAAGGCCCCGGCGGAGGCGCCGCAGTCCCCGAAGCCCCAGTAGGGGAGGTCGCGGGGCGGGGCCCTTGGGCGTTGACATCCGGTCACCCGTACGCTGTGCCTGCTGCAGCTCGGTAAAGGCGCGGTAAGTGCCTCGCACCGGCGCCAGCACTCAGCACTCTGCGCTCGGTATGTGCTCGACAAGGGGAGGGGATCGCGGGTGGCCGCGATGCAACTGACTCGTACGCACCGGATACTCATAGGCGTCGTCGTCGCGGGAGCCGTGATCATCGCCGGGATCGGGTTCGCGGGCTCGTACTCCGCGGTGCGTGCGCTCGCCCTGCAGAAGGGGTTCGGCAGCTTCTCGCTGGTGTTCCCGATCGGCATCGACGCGGGCATCTGCGTCCTGCTCGCCCTGGACCTGCTGCTGACCTGGATGCGGATCCCCTTCCCGCTGCTGCGCCAGACGGCGTGGCTGCTGACGGCGGCGACGATCGCGTTCAACGGTGCGGCCTCCTGGCCGGATCCGCTGGGTGTCGGGATGCACGCCGTGATCCCGGTGCTGTTCGTGGTGACGGTGGAGGCCGCCCGGCACGCGGTGGGCCGGATCGCGGACATCACCGCGGACCGGCACATGGAGGGTGTGCGCATCACGCGGTGGCTGCTGTCGCCGATACCCACCTTCAAGCTGTGGCGCCGGATGAAGCTGTGGGAGCTGCGCTCCTACGAGCAGGCGGTCACGATGGAGCAGGACCGGCTGATCTACCAGGCGCGCCTGCAGGCGCGGTACGGGCGTTCCTGGCGGCGGAAGGCTCCGGTGGAGGCGCTGATGCCGCTGAAGCTGGCGAAGATCGGTGTGCCGCTCGCGGAGACGACTCCGGACGCGCTGGCGGCGACGGGCATCGAGCCGGCGGTGCTGCCTCCGGTGGAGCAGAACCAGCAGCAGAACCAGCAGCAGGCGCCGGCCCTGGCCGCCGCGCCCGAGCTCGCCCAGCAGGCCCCGCAGGCCGTCCAGCCCCAGCTGCAGTCGCAGGGGCAGATCCCGCCCGGCGCGCCCGGCGCTCCCGTTGTCCCCGGTGCCGCGCAGCACGTCCCGCCGGCCTTCGCGGTGGACCCGACGGCCATGCCCGCGGCCCACAACAGCGCGTGGTTCGCCGCGCCGCTGGCGCCGCAGGCGGCGTACGAGGGCGGCTACAACCCGCAGTACGTGGAGGGGCTGGAGCCGACCCCGGTGCTGCCCCCGATGGGCCCGGACGAGGAGCGGCCGGCGCAGCAGGAGCTGCCGATCCCGGCCCCGCGTCAGGAGGAGGCCCCGCAGGAGGGTCCCGAGACCCCTGACGAGGCCGAGTTCGCCGAGGCGGCGTACAAGGTGTTCTGCGCGCTGGTCGACGAGAAGCAGGACTACCCGTCGGCGGAGGCCCTCGACATACACCTGTCGGACGGTTACGGCGTGACGCACCCGCGCAGCGGTTCCCTGCTCCGCCGGATGATCCCGGCGTTCAAGCAGCGTTACCACAAGGACCGCGAGGCCGAGCACATCGCCTGAGGGCGACGGCGGACATGCGGAAGGGCCCGCACCCCTCGGGGTGCGGGCCCTTCCGCATGTCCTGCGAGCCCGGGTGGGCTCAGACGGCGAGCAGCTTGCGCACGCGGTCCGCGCCCACTGCCAGCAGCAGCGTGGGCAGTCGCGGCCCGGTCTCGCGGGTCACGAGGAGCCGGTACAGCAGGGCGAAGAACGTCCGCTGCGCGACCTTGAGTTCCGGCGTCGGCTTGGCGTCGGGCTCCAGCCCGGCCATGACCTTCGGGACGCCGTAGACGAGCGTGGTCAGCCCGTCGAGCGACCAGTGCGAGTCGAGGCCGTCGAGGAGCAGCCGCAGCGATTCGCGGCCCTCGTCGTCCAGGGACGACAGCAGCTCGGTGTCGGCCTCCTCGCGTACGAGGGTCCGCTGGTCGGCCGGGACCTGGGTGGTGATCCAGTTCTCGGCGCGGTCCAGGCGCGGCCGTACCTCGTCGAGGGAGGTGAGGGGCTGCGTCGGGTCGAGGTCGGTCAGGATGCGCAGGGTCTGCTCGTCGTGGCCGGCGGTGATGTCGGCGACGGAGGCGAGCGTCCGGTACGGGAGCGGGCGCGGGGTGCGCGGCAGCTCGGCGGCGGCGGTGCGTACGGCGCGGGTGTGCGCGGCGGCGTCGGCGGGCAGCACGGAGCCGTCGGCGACCTTGGCCTCCAGCTTGTCCCACTCGTCGTAGAGCCGCTGGATCTCCTGGTCGAAGGCGATCTTGAAGGACTGGTTGGGGCGGCGGCGGGCGTAGAGCCAGCGCAGCAGCTGCGGCTCCATGATCTTCAGCGCGTCGGCCGGGGTGGGGACCCCGCCCTTGCTGGAGGACATCTTGGCCATGCCGCTGATGCCGACGAACGCGTACATCGGTCCGATCGGCTGCTCGCCGCCGAAGATGTGCACGATCTGGCCGCCGACCTGGAAGGAGGAGCCGGGCGAGGAGTGGTCGACGCCGGAGGGCTCGAAGATCACGCCCTCGTAGGCCCAGCGCATGGGCCAGTCGACCTTCCAGACGAGCTTGCCGCGGTTGAACTCGCTGAGCTTGACCGTCTCGGTGAACTCGTCCTCGGTGCAGACGTAGGTCATCTCGGTGGTCTCGTCGTCGTACGAGGTGACCTTGGTGAAGTCCTTGCCGCACTGGCCGCAGTACGGCTTGTACGGGAAGTAGCCGCCCTCGCCGGTGCTGCCGTCGTCCTCGGCGGCGGCGCCGGAGCCCTCGGCGGCCTCCAGCTCGGCCTCGTCGACCTGCTTCTGCTGGGGCTTCTTGCCGCCCGGCTTCTGCTTGGTGCGGTACTGGTCGAGGATGGCGTCGATGTCGCCGCGGTGCTTCATCGCGAACAGCACCTGCTCGCGGTAGACGCCGCTGGTGTACTGCTCGGTCTGGCTGATGGGGTCGTAGTCCACGCCCATCTCGGCCATGGCCTCGACGAAGACGGCCTTGAAGTGCTCGGCCCAGTTCGGGTGCGCGGACCCGGCCGGTGCGGGCACCGAGGTCAGCGGCTTGCCGATGTGCTGGGCCCACGACTCGTCGATGCCGGGCACGCCCGCGGGCACCTTCCGGTACCGGTCGTAGTCGTCCCACGAGATCAGGTGGCGGACCTCGATGCCCCGGCGGCGGATCTCGTCCGCGACCAGGTGGGGGGTCATGACCTCGCGGAGGTTGCCCAGGTGGATGGGGCCGGAGGGGGAGAGTCCGGACGCGACGACGACAGGTTTGCCGGGTGCTCGGCGCTCCGCCTCGGCGATGACCTCGTCCGCGAAACGGGAGACCCAGTCGGTCTCGGTGCTGCTCTGAGCCACGACACGTCCTTCTATCTCGAATGCTGGCTTCAGCCATTCTCCCAGACGGAACAGGACGCTCCGGGGTTGCTCGGCAGACGTGGTTATCCCGGGAAAGGGGCAGCCCCCTCGTGGGATACTCGGCACTTGTCGGAACAACCAAGTGCACCCACCGGCACAACCTCACAGGAACGGCAGCTCATGGCCTCGGTCCCTTCCCTCGCTTCTTCCGTCAATCAGCGCGTCGCGGACGCCCTCGTCTCCGCCCTGCCGGAGGCCGGTGCCGCGGACCCGCTGCTGCGACGAAGCGACCGGGCCGACTTCCAGGCCAACGGCATCCTGGCGCTGGCGAAGAAGGCGAAGGCCAACCCGCGCGAGCTGGCGACGACCGTGGTCGAGGGCATCCCGACCGGTGACCTGATCCAGGAGATCGAGGTCTCCGGCCCCGGCTTCCTCAACATCACCATCAC
This sequence comes from Streptomyces sp. NBC_00029, assembly GCF_045160505.1. Lineage (NCBI taxonomy): Bacteria > Bacillati > Actinomycetota > Actinomycetes > Kitasatosporales > Streptomycetaceae > Streptomyces > Streptomyces sp. NBC_00029. Next base: position 5,217,053 of record NZ_CP108292.1, on the reverse strand, counting down.
CGACCGGGCGATCATCGAGACCCTCGCCGCCCGTGCCGGCGACGACCGTCTCGGCGTCCCGCTCGCGGCGAACCCGGGCACCACGGTGATCGACTACGCGCAGCCGAACGTCGCCAAGGAGATGCACGTCGGGCACCTGCGCTCCGCCGTGATCGGCGCGGCGATGGTGGAGATCCTGGAGTTCACGGGCGAGAAGGTGGTCCGTCGCCACCACATCGGCGACTGGGGCACCCAGTTCGGCATGCTCATCCAGTACCTGCTGGAGCACCCGCACGAGCTGGACCACAAGTCGGACGCGGAGGTCTCCGGCGAGGAGGCCATGTCCAACCTGAACCGCCTCTACAAGGCGTCGCGCGCGCTCTTCGACTCCGACGAGGAGTTCAAGACGCGGGCCCGGGCCCGGGTGGTGGACCTCCAGGCCGGTGACCCGGAGACCCTCTCCCTGTGGCAGCGGTTCGTCGACGAGTCGAAGATCTACTTCTACTCCGTCTTCAACAAGCTGGACATGGACATCCAGGACCCCGACGTGGTCGGCGAGTCCGGGTACAACGACATGCTCGTGGAGACCTGCAAGCTCCTGGAGGAGTCGGGCGTCGCCGTCCGCTCCAACGGCGCGCTCTGCGTGTTCTTCGACGACGTCAAGGGCCCGGACGGCAACCCGACCCCGCTGATCGTGCAGAAGTCGGACGGCGGCTTCGGCTACGCGGCGACCGACCTGTCGGCGATCCGCAACCGGGTCGCCGAGCTGGGTGCGACCGAGCTGATCTACGTGGTCGACGCGCGGCAGTCCCTGCACTTCAGGATGGTCTTCGAGACGGCGCGCCGGGCGGGCTGGCTGAACGACGGGGTCAAGGCCGTCCAGCTGGCCTTCGGCACCGTGCTCGGCAAGGACGGCAAGCCGTTCAAGACCCGTGAGGGCGAGACGGTCCGGCTGGTGGACCTGCTGGACGAGGCCGTGGAGCGGGCGACGGCGGTCGTGCGCGAGAAGGCCGAGAAGGTGGGCCTGACCGAGGCGGAGATCGTCGAGAACGGTCAGTACGTCGGCATCGGCGCGGTGAAGTACGCCGACCTGTCGACCTCGGCGGCGCGCGACTACAAGTTCGACCTGGACCAGATGGTCTCGCTGAACGGCGACACCTCGGTGTACCTCCAGTACGCGTACGCCCGGATCAAGTCGATCCTGCGCCGGGCCGGCGACCGCAAGCCGGTCGCGCACCCGGAGCTGGAGCTGGCGCCGGCCGAGCGCGCGCTGGGCCTGCACCTGGACCACTTCGGCGAGCTGATCGCCGAGGCGGCCGCGGACCACGCCCCGCACAAGGTGGCCGCGTACCTGTACCAGCTGTCGTCGCTGTTCACGACGTTCTACGAGCAGTGCCCGGTCGTGAAGCCGGAGCCGGAGCTCGTCGTCGGCGAGAACCGCCTCTTCCTGTGCGACCTGACGGCCCGCACCCTGACGAAGGGCATGTCCCTCCTGGGCATCCGCACCCCCGAGAAGCTCTGATCTCCTCGCCTGCTCCACGCGACGGCCCCCGGCGCATCCGCCCCGGGGGCCGTCGCGTTCCCCGGCCGCTGCCGGACCCCGACGGCTAGGGTGGACGTGTCCGATCCGAGGAGGAACCGGAAATGACGACCGCGACACCTGAGCCCGGCGGGTCCGTGCCGCCGATGCCGGAGTACACGCCGAAGGCGTTGCGCGCCGCCATGGCCGCCCACGCTCCGGCGCTGCTGCCCGACTTCGACAACGCCTGGCGGCAGCAGATCGCCGACGCCTACGACATCGCACCGGTGCCCGCGTTCATGGCCCGCTGGTGGGGCGAGTACGCCCTCGCACGCGACTCCGGGCTGGACCGCCATGTCAGCGATCTCGAAAAGCGGGCGGCCGAAGCCACGGACGCCGAAGCGGCCCGCAAACTCCTCGACGAGGCCTCTCGCATCCGCCACGAGCTGCGCGAGCGGGAGCCCGGCGAGTGAGCGAAGAGTTCACCGGGCCGCCGTGGGCCGTGGACTGTACGCAGGACGCCGAGAAGTACCGGCTCGGTCTGCCCGAAGCTGCCCGCGAGGCGCTGTGGGAAGTCCTCTTCGTGCTGCGCACGTCGCACGCCCCGTACCGCGGGGAAGACGTGGAACCCGCACGGTCCACCGTCCCCCGGGGCCCGCACATCGCGTACTTCGACGGCTTCCGCGGCTGGATCCGTTTCACGTTCCTCCCCCGGGTGGCCGAGCCGCAGATCGTGGTCGAGGAGATCTTCTGGCAGTAGGAGCGGGCAGCGCGGTCCAACTGTTCACCCGTACGGCTCGATTCGGGCCGTACGGGCCGGGTAGGGGACGGCCCGTCCTTCCCCGCATCCGCCACCGGAGGCATCCGTGCCCGACATGAACGGCCCCTACAAGCCCGGCACTCCCTGCTGGATCGACCTGATGGCCCCCGACCAGCAGGCCGCCCTCGACTTCTACTGCGGCCTCTTCGGCTGGCAGGGCGAGGTCGGCCCCGCCGAGCAGGGCGGTTACTCCGTCTGCACCCTCAAGGGCCGGCCCGTCGCCGGCATCATGAAGGCCATGAACCCGGACGGCACCGTCCCCGACCCGATGCCGCCGACCGTGTGGACGACGTACCTGTCCACCGACGCCATCGACCCCACGATCAAGTCCGTCACCGACGCGCACGGCACGGTCCTGATGGGCCCGATGGACGTCATGGACCTCGGCCGGATGGCCGTCGTCGCCGACCCGACCGGCGCCGTGGTCGGCCTGTGGGAGCCGGGCTCCTTCGACGGCGCGGGCATCGTCAACGAGCACGGGGCCCTCGTCTGGAACGAGCTCAGCACGAGCGACGTCCCCGCCGCGGCCGCGTTCTACTCCGCCGTCCTGCCGGTCTCCACCGCGGCCTCGACGATGCCGGGCGCCGAGGGGTACACGGAGTTCAAGGCCGCCGGCCGCGCGGTCGGCGGGATGATGAACCTGGACAAGGCTCCCCCCGGCACTCCCCCGCACTGGCTGCCGTACTTCCACGTCGACAACGTCGACGAGATCCAGGCCGCCGCCGTGGGGGCCGGGGCCACCGCCCTCGCCCCCGCCTTCGACATGGTGGCGGGCCGCATGGCCGTTCTGGCCGACCCGCAGGGCGCCCCCTTCGCGGTGATCACGGCGACGATGCCGGAGCAGCCCGCGTAACGCGGCCGGGCGCACGGGGGACGCCCTCCCCGTGCGCCCTCCCCGTCCGGAACTCGCACCAGACGACCTTCCCGGGGGTCCGCGCCAGCACCCCCCAGTCGTCGGCGAGCGCGGCGACGAGGGTGAGGCCGTGCCCGTGCGGCCGCCCGGTGATCCGGGACAGCCCGGGCCCGCTGTCGTGCACCTCGATGCGCAGGGTCGCGTCCTCGAAGCCGAACAGCCGCAGCAGGTACCCGCGGCCGGGCGGGACGCCGTACCGCAGGGCATTGGTCGCGAGCTCGCTCACACAGAGCGACATGTCGTCGAGGCGGTCGACGGCGCCCCACGCCTGCAAGGTGTCACGTGTGAACTGGCGCGCAGCTGCGACGGTTCGGGGCGAGCGCGGGTGGAGCCGCTCGCGCACGAGGGCCGCCTGAATAGTTGGATTCACAGGACGATCGTCGCGTTGCGTGACTAGCGTGTGGCCGGGCGCGGACCCGTACTCCTCGATGAGTACGGGTCCGCGCGGGGTATTCCGCCTGCGCGGGTGGGGAGTTCGCTGTCATGCCACCGAGGAAACGAGTACGGCCGAACGCGACGACCATGAAGATGGTCGGTACGCAGGTGGCCGCCGCGCGGATCGCCAAGAACCTGACTCAGCGGCAGCTCGGGGAGCTGGTGCGGTTGGATGCGGAGAGCATCGCGTCGATCGAGCAGGGGCGGCGGGCGCTGATGCCGAATGTCGCGGAGCTGATGGACCTGCACCTGGGGCTACCGGGCCTGCTGACCGTTGCGGCAAACGGGATGCCGGAGGCGGACGCGACGCCGCCATGGGCCGAGGAGTACATGGACCTTGAGGACAGTGCGATTGCGCTCTCCTGGTTCGACAACCAGGTCGTTCCGGGCCTGCTCCAGACGGAGAACTACGCCCGGGCCGTCTTCAAGTGCCGCGTCCCGGCCCACCCCGAGGCGGAGGTCGAGGCACTGACCGCCCGCCGGATCGCGCGTCAGGGGATCCTGCCGCCGCAGTACTCCGCCGACCCTGAGCTTCGTGGTCTGGGAGGCCGCACTCCGCGACCGGCTCGGCGGGGATGAGGTGTACGCGGAGCAGCTGCGCCACCTCCGTACAAGCAGCGGTCTGCCGGACGTGAGCCTCCAGGTGATGCCGCTGGGACGCACCTCCCACGCGGGCCTCAACGGCCCGTTCATCCTGCTGGAAACCCCGGATCACCAGCACCTTGGCTACACCGAAACCCAGCGCGGCAGCCAGCTCATCTCGGACCCCAATGAGGTCAGCATCTTGGCGCGCAAGTATGCAATGCTGCGGACTCAGGCCCTCAACACCGAGCAGACGCGGGGCCTGTTGGACCGCCTGCTAGGAGAGACATGAGTGCCACGACTGCACTGAAGTGGTTCAAGTCCAGCTACAGCGGTGACGAAGGCGGCGCCTGCCTGGAGGTCGCCGTGGCCTGGCACAAGTCCTCGTACAGCGCCAGCGAGGGCGGCGACTGCGTCGAGGTGGCCACCAGTGCTCACACCATCCACGTCCGGGACTCGAAGGTCCAGGACGGGCCGATCCTGGCGCTCGCGCCGACGAGCTGGGCGGCGATGATCGGCTGGCTTGCTCGATAGCCCTGGCGAGGGCCGGCGGCAGCCAGTGGCACACGTGTCGCGAACCGGGGCGGCGGCATGGGAACGGTGTCCGTGCTGGGCGGCATCAGGGATGTGTATGGGGGTTTCCCGTCAGTCCCATCGTCTCTCCGTGTCGGGCCGGCCCCTCAAGGGCGCTCGTTCCTCGCGTCGCTGCGCGATGGCCTGCGGCCACCCTTGACCGCCCGTCCCGCCCCGGACATACGAAGACTGCCGGGAAACCCCCAAAGGAACGGGCCGGGGGATGCTTATCAGGAACGGGATGGTCGGAGAAGCCCGACCCGGTCGGGCGTGAGAGGCACGTCCAGGAGGCGGGGCCCATCGAGACCGGGCCCCGGGTCGGGGGTGGCGCGTCCGATCGCTACGCGCTCCTCACCTCTCAGCGTCTCCAGGCCGTACTGGGCCAGGCACAGGCCGCCCCGGATCGCTACACGCTTCCCGATCACGCGACTGCGAGCCGCCCAGGGCTGGTCCACGGTTCAATTCATCAAGATCTACGAAGGGCAGGTGCCGTTTCATGTACCCGGCAGGGCTGACAGAGGCCTGCATCGATGATGCGAGCAACATCCTGGTCGCGCCTTCTGCGTTGCAGGACGACGACTTGATCAGGGACTTCTTCGGGTCCGTGATCACGCCGGAGGACCTGGGTTCGGCGGACCTCTCGCAGAAGACCGTCTACCTGTGTGGCGATGTGTCCGGCATCGGCGAATTGCAGGCGGCGGAGCGGGTGTTCGTCGTCCGGGAGCTGTCGCACGGTTACCGCGGGGACGTCGACAGGCCTTGGACCCTCGTCGGTGTCGGCCGAGTTCCCGTCCGGGTGCACGGCGCCGGCGTGTACTACCGCCGCTTCTTCGACCTCGACGCCGATCACTTCGGACGGATCCGTGCGGAGCACGCCTTCCAGTCCCTGACGGAGTCCACCAAGCCCGGAACGGCCCATCGCAGCGGGATCTATCTGACGCCCGTCGAGCAGAGCGGTGACGAGCTGCATTTCCGTCTGCTGCGGTGCTCCACGAATCTTTCGGGGCCGACCGAGGGTTTTCGCCCGACGGACACCCGGATCGTCGAGGCCCTGAATCGCGAGGCCGCCACCGTATTCCGGGACCAGGCGCCGCTGAATCATGTCCTCGCGCAGATCTACCACAACACCCTGGCCACGACTGACCGCAAGCAGTCGAAGGCGAAGATATCGGCGCATGCTGACAAGACGAAGGACATGCCCGTCAATGGGATCATGGCCTTCTGCACCTTCTATGACGGGCTCGACAAGCTGCATCCGATGGCCGACGACGCCTTCGACTATGGTCTGAAGCGTGCCAGCGGGCTGACCCGGCTCCACTTCCGACTCAAGGAACCGGAAGGCGACGGGGGTGGGCTTCCCCAGCAATTCGCCGTGACCCTCTATCCCGGGTCCGTGTTCTTCATGCCGCTGTCCACCAACCGCCTGTATACGCATGAGATCAGGCCTTCGACACTGGGCGCCGAGATGCTCCCGACCCGGCTGGGATACGTGGTGCGCTGTTCGAGCGCCGAAGCCGTTCACAAGAACGGCCACGCGTTTCTCAAAACGGCCGGGGATCTGGTGGAGCTGGGGCCGCCGACATCCGAGGGCATGGACGAACTGCGGAGGCTGTACGCCGAGGAGAACAGGACCTCGTCCTTCATCGACTACGGCGACAAGTTTCTCTTCAGCATGAACACGGGAGACTACGTTGCCCCCCGAGCCTAGGATCCCGGTGGTCATCTCGCGCTCTCTGCCGATCGGGCAGGATCTCTTTGCGGACCTGTCCGCGTCGGCTCGTCTGGAAGACGTGGGAAAGGGCCGGCGAGGTGCCGCGCTCACCCGGATCGGCGAGGCGGGGTGTGTGCCTCTCGTACGCACCACCACTCAATACAGCAGCCCGGCGCAGCGTTTCCACGCGGTGCACGAACGGCTGGCGCAGAAGATTCAAGAACATACGGCGATCCCGGTCGGCTTCAACAATGCTCTCGTGGAGAGCTACACGAATGCGTACAGAACCATGGGCAGCCATTCCGACCAGGCCCTGGATCTGGCCGACGAGTCTTTCATCGCCGTATTCTCCTGCTACCAACATCCCGAATCGAACCCACCGAGGAAGCTGATCTTCGAATCAAAGGGGTCCGATGCCGACAATTTCGAGATCCCCCTCACCCACAACGGTGTTGTCGCGTTCTCCGTCGAGTTGAACCGGCGATTCAAGCACAAGATCGTGCTGGACACCGTCCCGACGGCGGACAACCAATGGCTGGGCGTAACGTTTCGCACGTCGAAGACCTTCCTTCGGTTTCGCGACGGACACGCGTACCTCCCGCAGGGCGCGCGCCTCACTTCGGCCGATGACGAGCAGAGGCACGAGTTCTACCGACTACGGCGCCGCGAGAACGACGAAACCGACTTCACCTACCCACCGCTGACGTACACCGTGAGCGAGAGCGATCTCCTGCCGCCCGTCCGACCTGCTGCGCTTCCGCTCCCATCAGCCCCGGACAAGGACCGGACGCCGTCATCGGGAAGCGTGTAGCGATCCGGGGCGGCCTGTGCCTGGCCCAGTACGGCCTGGAGACGCTGAGAGGTGAGGAGCGCGTAGCGATCGGACGCGCCACCCCCGACCCGGGGCCCGGTCTCGATGGGCCCCGCCTCCTGGACGTGCCTCTCACGCCCGACCGGGTCGGGCTTCTCCGACCATCCCGTTCCTGATAAGCATCCCCCGGCCCGTTCCTTTGGGGGTTTCCCGGCAGTCTTCGTATGTCCGGGGCGGGACGGGCGGTCAAGGGTGGCCGCAGGCCATCGCGCAGCGACGCGAGGAACGAGCGCCCTTGAGGGGCCGGCCCGACACGGAGAGACGATGGGACTGACGGGAAACCCCCATACACATCCCTGATGCCGCCCCGCCGAAACCCCGCCCCCTCAGACCCCGCCCGGCACCGACCCCGCCCGCCCCGCGATCAGCGCCGCCAGGCCGTCCAGGATCCGGTCGAGCCCGAAGCGGAACTGGAAGTCCGGCTCGTCCGAGCCCGTGAACGCGTCGGATTCCAGTAGCCGCGTCACGGCCGGGTGCGTGTCCGGGCCGGTCATCAGCCGCAGGGTCCGCAGGTACTGCGCCATCACCTGGTCCGGGGCGGCCCCGGACTTCACGATCGCGTCGATCATGTCCGCCGCCATGGTGGCCTCGTTCCGGACCAGGCCGCCGATCAGGATGATCGTGGAGAGCTTCTCGCCCTCCTTCAGACCCGTGCCGGCCATCGAGGCGAGCCCGCGTTCCATCCAGGCGAGCTGGTTCGGGCTGACGGGTGCCCCGGTGAGCGGGATGCGCAGGATCCAGGAGTTGGCCATCAGGACGGCCCGCTGCGCGTACGCCCACTCCGAGAGCAGCTCCCGCCAACCCGCGCCTTCGCCGGCGGCGACCGGCGGCGGGGCGCCGACGCCCGCGTCCGACATCAGGATGTAGAGCTCTTCCTTCGCCGTGACGTACCGGTAGAGGGACATCGTCGAGACGCCCAGCTCCTTGGCCACCCGGCCCATGGAGACGGCGTCCATGCCCTCACTCGCGGCCAGCGTCACGGCCGCCTCCACGATCTTCGGCAGCGTGAGCGTGGGGCGCGGCCCCTTGCCGGGGCGTTCGCGCAGGCCCCAGGCCATCTCCAGGCTCGCCGGGAGCCCGGTCTCGCTGTCCTCTTCCGCCATGACCGCCCACTCCTCGATTGACCCCCATCCTAGTTCTGTGTATTACTTACACAGAAGAGCGTAAGGCATACGCAGAAACGGCGAAGGGAGCACCGTCCCCATGACCGCACACGCCTCCGGCGGCCTCGGCATCCACGCGACCGGCCTCACCAAGTCCTACGGCGACCTCCGCGTCCTGGACGGCATCGACCTGGCCGTCCCGCGCGGCAGCGTCCTCGCCCTCCTCGGTCCCAACGGCGCCGGCAAGACCACCACCGTCCGGATCCTGGCCACCCTCACCGCCGCCGACTCCGGCACCGTCCGCATCGCCGGGCACGACACCGCCACCGAACGCTCCCGGGTCCGCGAACTGATCTCCCTCACCGGCCAGTTCGCCGCTGTGGACGAGCTCCTGACCGGCGCCGAGACCCTGCGCATGATGGGCCGTCTGGCCGGGCTCTCCCCGCGCGCCGCGCGCAGCCGTGCCGACGAGCTCCTCGCCCGGTTCGGCCTCACGGAAGCGGCCGGCCGCACGGCGAAGACGTACTCGGGCGGTATGCGGCGGCGGCTCGACCTCGCCGCGAGCCTCGTCTCGCGCCCCGAGGTGATCTTCCTCGACGAGCCGACCAACGGCCTCGACCCGCGCAGCCGCCAGGACGTGTGGGACCTCGTAAGGGAACTGCGCGCCGACGGCACCACCGTCCTGCTGACCACCCAGTACCTGGAGGAGGCCGACCGGCTCGCCGACCGCGTCGCCGTCCTCGCCGACGGACGGATCGCCGCCGAGGGCACGCCCTCCGCCCTCAAGTCGCGCGTCGCCGGCCACCGGCTGGACCTCACCCTGACGGACCGGGCCGCCTACGACACCCTCAGCCCGCGCGCGGTCCACCGCGCCCCGGACGAGCTCACCCTCGGCCTCGCCACCGACGGGAGCGCCTCCCACGTCCGGGCGCTGCTCGACGAACTCGACCCGGACCGCACCGCGGTCGACCGCTTCACCCTGCGCAGCGCCACCCTCGACGACGTCTTCCTCGCCCTGACGGGAGCCCACCGATGACCGCCATGCCCGTGAGCGCCTTCGCCCTGGCAGGCCGCAGCCTGCGCATCAGCAGCCGCCGGCCCGACGCGCTGATCGCCGCGTTGATGCTGCCCGTCATGCTGATGCTGATCTTCGTCTACTTCTTCGGCGGGGCCATCGACACCGGGACGGCGTACGTGACGTACGTGGTCCCCGGCGCCATGCTGCTCTGCGCGGGGTTCGGCGCGGCCTCCACCGCCGTCAGCGTCAGCGAGGACATGACGAACGGGGTCATCGACCGCTTCCGCTCCCTCGACATCGGCGGCATCCCGATCCTCGCCGGGCACGTCGCGGCCTCCGTGGTGCGCAACCTGATCTCCACCGCCCTGGTCCTCGCCGTCGCCCTCGCGATCGGCTTCCGGCCCCAGGCGGGCCCGGCCGCCTTCCTCGCCGCGGCCGCCCTGCTGCTGACGTACATCACGGCGATCTCGTGGCTGGCGGCCGCGCTCGGGCTGCTCGCCAAGTCACCGGAGGCTGCGGGCGGGTTCACCTTCCTGATGATGTTCCTGCCGTACCCGTCCAGCGCGTTCGTCCCCATCGAGACGATGCCCGGCTGGCTGCACGGCTTCGCCGACCACCAGCCGCTGACCCCGGTGATCGAATCCCTGCGCGCCCTGCTCCTCGACCAGCCCGCCGGGGACGCCCCGTGGATCGCCCTGACCTGGTGCGCGGCCATCACGGCCGCGGCGGTGACCCTGGCGGGCATCCTCTTCGGCACCCGGACCCGCTGACCGCTTCCCGCCGAGCGACCCCGGGGGAGCCGCTCGGCGGGAAGCCGAAGGAGTTCTGCCGCTCAGCGGTTGAGCGGGTACGAATGACGGCCCGTCGCCTCGTCGATCTCGGCGTGGGCCTTCTGCAACATCTGCGACGCGAGATCCATGAGCGCGCGAGCGCCCGCGATCTCTTCCCCGACCCTCAGCTGCTCCGGGTCGGAGGGATGGCGCAAGGCATAGCCCCGCGCCTTGATCTCGGAGCCGTCCCCGAGCCTGACCAGGGCCGCCGCACTGGTGCGGTGGCCCTCCTCGGTGAATTCGAGCTCCACATGCCACCCGACGAGCGTGGCCATGGTGCATCACCTCCAGGAGGTCACCCTCCCTCCAGAGTGCGCCCGCGGCCCGTACGACGCGAGCCGGGAGCCGGGCTCAGGCCTCGTCGTCCGGGGGTGTCGCGGGCTTCGTGTGGAGGACCGCGCGGGCCTGTTCCGCGGCGCGGGTGATGCCCTCGGAGACGAAGTCCATGAAACGGGCGATGTTCTCCAGGCGGTTGGCGGCCGGGGTGTCGGGGCCGAGGATGCTCACGCCCTGGCGGGCGGTCGCGATGATCTGCTCGTTGACACGGGCCGAGGCGATCGTCGCCTGGTACCAGACGTCGTCGTCGACGAAGTACCGCTCGCGGCGGCGTTCGTCGCGTTCCCTGCGGACGAGGCCCTGGCCCTCCAGGAACGTGATCGCCTTGGAGATGGACGCCGGGCTGACCTGGAGGCGCTGGACGAGTTCGGCCGCGGTGAGGCTGCCCGAGTCCGTTATGTACAGGCAGGCCATCACCCGGGCCATCATCTTCGGCGTCCCCGCCCGGACGAGGACGTCGGTGAACACCTCCTCGTACTCGCGCACCGCCTCGGCGTCGCGCCCGTGGGCCTGCGCAGGCGCCTCGGCTCCTCGGGGCACGGGCTGCCTGCGGTGGGCGCGGCGTTCGGTGGCGCGGTGGGCCAGGTCGGCGCGGTAGCCGTTGGGGCCGCCGTTGCGCATGACCTCGCGCGAGATCGTCGAGGTCGGACGGTCCAGACGCCTGGCGATCTCGGCGTACGCGAGGTCGTCGGCCAGTCCCAGCGCGATCTGCTGGCGTTCCTGCTGGGTGAGCCTGCCTCCCGGCATCGCGGTCTCCTTCGTGATCGTCCGTGGTGGTCCGTAGTAGTCCGTGGCGTCCCCCACTATAGCGTTCACCTCCATTTCATTGCAACGAACAACACCCCGCTTGTTGCATTAAGCGCGAAACCATTGCAATGAAATTTAGCTTCTGACCTGCAGCTTCCGCATTGATGCGCAACGAGTGCGTTGCTAGAACATCGAACGCAACGTAGCTTTTCACTCATCAGAAACGGCAGGGCGCACGGAGCGCCCGCCGCGGAAGAAGGAGAATCACCATGCAGAAGTTCGCCACCCCGACCCCGGTCACCACCGTCCTGGACATCCCCGCCGGACGCATCCGGTTCATCGCCGCCGACCGGGCCGACACCACCGTCGAGATCCTCCCCGCCGACGCCTCCAAGGGCCGCGACGTCAAGGCCGCCGAGCAGACCACCGCCGCATACGCGGACGGCGTCCTGCGGATCGCGGCAGCGCCGGCCAAGAACCGCATCCTCGGCAACTCCGGTTCCGTCGAGGTCACCGTGCAGCTCCCCGCCGGCTCCCGCATCGAAGCCAAGGCCGCCAGCGCCGAGTTCCGCGGCGTCGGACGCCTGGGCGAGGTCACCTACGAAGCCGCCCACGGCACCGTCAAGCTCGACGAGACCGCCGGCGCCCGCCTCACCCTCCAGGCCGGCGACATCACCGTCGGCCGCCTCGCAGGCAACGCCGCGATCAGCACCCAGAAGGGCGACCTCCACATCACCGAGGCCACCGGCGGAGACCTCGAACTCTCCACCCTCTCCGGCGATGTGAACGTCGGCGCCGCCCGCGGAGTCTCCGCCTCCCTCGATGCCGGCACCACCTACGGCCGCATCCACAACACCCTCAAGAACAGCGGCGCCGCCGGCCTGACGATCCGCGCCACCACCGCCCACGGCGACATCACCGCCCGCAGCCTCTAAGGAGAACCGACATGACCGGCATGAGCGACCTGGCGATCGCGGCGAACGGGCTGCGCAAGTCCTACGGCGACAAGACCGTCCTCGACGGCATCGACCTGGCCGTCCCCGAAGGGACGATCTTCTCCCTGCTCGGCCCGAACGGCGCCGGCAAGACCACCGCCGTCAAGATCCTCTCCACCCTCGTCACCCCCGACGCCGGCGACCTGTACGTCGCCGGCCACAACCTGGCCACCCGCCCCCAGGCGGTCCGCGCCTCGATCGGTGTCACCGGCCAGTTCTCCGCCGTCGACGGGCTGATCACCGGCGAGGAGAACATGCTCCTCCTCGCCGACCTGCACCGCCTGTCCAAGCACGAGGGGCGGCGGGTCACCGCCGAACTCCTGGAACGCTTCGACCTCGTCGAAGCCGCGAAGAAGCCCGCCTCCACCTACTCCGGCGGCATGAAGCGCCGCCTCGACATCGCCATGACCCTGGTCGGCAGCCCGCGGATCATCTTCCTCGACGAACCGACCACCGGCCTCGACCCGCGCAGCCGCCACACCATGTGGCAGATCATCCGCGAGCTCGTCACCGACGGCGTGACCGTCTTCCTCACCACCCAGTACCTGGAGGAGGCCGACCAGCTCGCCGACCGCATCGCCGTCCTCAACGACGGGAAGATCGCCGCCGAGGGCACCGCCGAAGAACTCAAGCGCCTCATCCCCGGCGGACACGTCCGGCTCCGCTTCACCGACCCGGCCGCCTACCGCTCCGCCGTCCTCGCCCTGGGCGAAGTGACCCGGGACGAGGAGTCCCTCTCCCTGCAGATCCCCAGCGACGGCAGCCAGCGCGAGCTGCGCGCCGTCCTCGACCGGCTCGACGCGGCCGGCATCGAGGCGGACGAGCTGACCGTCCACACCCCCGACCTCGACGACGTGTTCTTCGCCCTCACCGGCGGCGGCACCCGCATCCCCCACCAGACCCAGGAGAACGCCCGATGAGCTCCCTCGCCCTCGCCGCCCGCGACTGCTCCACGATGCTGCGCCGCAACCTCCTGCACGCCAGGCGCTACCCGTCGCTGACCCTGAACCTGCTGCTCACCCCGGTGATGCTGCTCCTGCTCTTCGTCTACATCTTCGGCGACGTGATGAGCGCGGGCATGGGCGGCGCCGGCCGCTCCGAGTACATCGCGTACGTCGTCCCCGGCATCCTGCTGATGACCATCGGCAGCACCGTCATCGGGGCCGCCGTGTCCGTGTCCACCGACATGTCCGAAGGGATCATCGCCCGCTTCCGCACGATGGCGATCTACCGCGGCTCCGTACTCATCGGACACGTCGTCGGCAGCGTCCTGCAGTCCATCGCCAGCGTGGTCCTCGTCGGCGCCGTCGCCGTGGCCATCGGCTTCCGCTCCACCGGCGCCACCGCCCTGGAATGGCTCGCGGCCTTCGGACTGCTCTCGCTCTTCGCCCTGGCGCTCACCTGGATCGCCGTCGGCATGGGCATGGCCAGTCCCAACGCCGAGGCCGCCAGCAACAGCGCGATGCCGCTGATCCTGCTGCCGCTCATCTCCAGCGCCTTCACCCCGATCGACGCGATGCCGGGCTGGTTCCAGCCGATCGCCGAGTACCAGCCCTTCACACCCGCCATCGAGACCCTGCGCGGCCTGCTCCTGGGCACCGAGATCGGCCACAACGGCTGGCTCGCCCTCGCCTGGTCCATCGCCCTGATCGCCCTCGGCTACCGCTGGTCGACGGCGAACTTCAACCGCGACCCGAAGTAACCGGCATGACAGCACGGCCCGTTCCGCCCCAGGGCGGCGTCACTCCGACACCCGGTCGGCGTACGCCGCCCCGTCGGCGTTCCCGCCCGACCGCCCACGCGACCGCCCGGCAGGCCGCCCGCCACAGCCTCAGCGGGTCTCGCGCAGCCAGCCCGCCACCTCGGTCGCCCAGTACGTGAGGATCGTGTCGGCGCCGGCCCGCTTGATACCCAGCAGGGTCTCCAGAATGGCCCGGTCGCGCTCGATCCAGCCCTTCTCCGCCGCCGCCTCGATCATCGCGAACTCACCGCTGATCTGGTACGCCGCCACCGGTACGTCCACCGCCTGCGCGACCCGGTGGAGGATGTCGAGGTAGGGACCGGCCGGCTTGACCATCACCATGTCCGCACCCTCCTCCAGATCGAGGGCCAGCTCCCGCAGCGACTCCCGGGCGTTCGCCGGGTCCTGCTGGTACGTCTTGCGGTCGCCCTGCAGCGAGGAGGCGACGGCCTCGCGGAAGGGACCGTAGAAGGCGGAGGTGTACTTCGCCGTGTAGGCGAGGATCGAGACGTCCTCGTGCCCGGTCTCGTCCAACGCGTCACGGATGACGCCGACCTGCCCGTCCATCATCCCGCTGGGCCCGACCACGTGGACGCCCGCGTCCGCCTGGACCTGCGCCATCTCCGCGTACCGCTCCAGCGTCGCGTCGTTGTCGACGCGCCCGTTCTCGTCCAGCACACCGCAGTGGCCGTGGTCCGTGTACTCGTCCAGGCACAGGTCCGACATGATCACCAGGTCGTCCCCGACCTCGGCCTTCACGTCGCGGATGGCGACCTGCAGGATCCCGTCCGGCTCGGTGCCCGCCGTGCCCAGCGCGTCCTTGTTCTCGTCCGCCGGGACACCGAACAGCATGATCCCGGAGACCCCCGCCTCGACCGCCTCGACGGCGGCCTTCCGCAGCGTGTCCCGGGTGTGCTGCACGACACCCGGCATCGCGGAGATCGCCAGGGGCTCGCTGATGCCCTCCCGGACGAACGCCGGGAGGATCAGGTCCGAGGGGTGCAGCCGGTTCTCCGCGACCATCCGCCGCATCGCCGGGGTGGTGCGCAGCCGGCGGGGCCGCGAACCGGGGAAGGATCCGTACGCGCTCATCTTCAGTCGCCTCTTCGAGCATCGACAGCAGTCCGGACAAGGGTAGAGCCCGGCTCCCCCGTGCCCGGGCGCCACCCGTCCCAGGGGGTGTCCTGCCGATCGCGCCGGACGGTCAGTGCGCGAGCTCCACCGACAGGTACGGGGCCAGCGCCCGCAGGAAGTCCGGGGCGTCGAACATCGCCGCGGCCGAGGCCACACCCGTCGTCCGGGTCCGCCCGGACAGGATCCGCTCGACGGCCTCCACCGCCAGGGGCGCGGTGACGGCGTAGATGTCCCGGCCCCGGGCCGTGGCCCGGCGCTCGGCGCCGCCCGCACGGACCAGGACGTCGACGACGAAGGTCTGGTCCGAGCGGCCGAGGTCGTCGACCGCCTCCGGCGCCGGTGTGTCCGCCCCGGCGAGGTCCCGCGCCGCCTCCACCGCCATGTAGGTGCGCACCTCGGGCACGGCCACGTGACTGGGCACCGTGACGACGTCGGCCATGGTGAACTCCGCGATCACCTTCCGCCGGCCCAGCGGCTCCGGGAAGAGCCACTCCTGCTCCGCCGGCTCGTCGTCGTGGTACTGCAGCGCGCCGCCCGTGAACCGCACCCGGCGGCCCGCGCGGCGCTCGTGGGACACCGCACCGGCCTCCCGCGTGCCCGCCGTGGGCTGCCAGCTGCTCAGCCCGTACGCGACGTGCACCTCGTCCGCCGCGGTCCGCTCCCCCATGGCCGCGCTCACGAGCAGGTCGCCCAGGCCCCCGTAGAAGGCCATGGCCGGCACCACGGGCACCTCCGCCTTGCCGGCCGCCACCGCGTGGTCGGCGAACATCGCCGCGTTCGCCTCGATCTCCGCCGCGACGTCGACGTACGGGATCCCCGCGCGCAGGGCCGCCTCGACGACCGGGCCGCCCGTCACCGCGAACGGTCCGGCGGCGTTGATGACGGCCGCCGCTCCGGCGAGGGCACGGTCCAGGGAGGCCGGGTCGTCCACGGTGGCCGGGCGGACGAGCACGTCCGCGCCGCCGTCGGCCGCCAGCGCCTCCAACTGCGTCGCGCTGCGACCGGAGACGACGGTGGCGATGCCGCGCCGGCGCAGCTCGGCGACGATGAAACGACCGGTGTGTCCCGTCGCCCCGTAGACCACCACCGCGCCCGCCGCAGTCGCCCTGTCCCTCGTGCCGTCCACCGTGTTCATCGCGTTCTCCCCGTCCCCTGTGTCAGCTGCGTCCGCTGCGGCCCGTGCGCTCTGTGCGCTCTGTGCGGCTCGATGAACCCAGTCTCGGGGCGGTCCGGGCCCGGACGTGAGGGTCCGGAACGACAGCACCCGTACACTTTCGGACATGCCCACCGTCGCCCTGGCGGCCGCCGGTCACCTGCTGCACTTCGAGCTGGCGGTGGCCCACGAGATCTTCGGCAATCCCCCGCCCGACGCCCCGCAGGGCTGGTACGACGTACTGCTCTGCGGCCCCGGCCCGCTGCGCGTCGGCCCGTTCACCGTCGAGCCCGACCACGGCCTGGAGCACCTCGCCCGGGCGGACACCGTGATCGTGCCCGCCTGCGCCGACATCGACGAACCTCCGCCGCCCGAGCTGGTCGACGCCGTGCGCGCCGCCCACGAGGCGGGCGCCCGCATCGCCTCCCTGTGCACCGGTGCCTTCGTCCTGGGCGCCGCGGGCCTCCTCGACGGCCGCCGGGCCACCACCCACTGGGCGCACGCCGCGGAACTGAGCGCACGTCATCCACGGGCCGAGGTCGACCCCGACGTGCTCTACACGGACAACGGCAGCGTGCTCACGGCCGCGGGCAAGGCCGCCGCCGTCGACCTGTGCCTGCACCTGGTCCACCTCGACCACGGCGCCGCCGTCGCCAACGCCGTCGCCCGCCGTCTGGTCATGCCTCCGCACCGGCCCGGCGGCCAGGCCCAGTTCGTGACCACCCCGGTCCAGGCCAGCGGCGGCGACCACCAGCTCGCCGACCTCCTCGCCTGGGCGCAGCAGCGCCTGGACCGGCCGCTGACCGTCACCGACATGGCGCGCAGGGCCGGCACGAGCCCGCGCCACCTCGGCCGGCAGTTCCGGGCGGTCACCGGCCGGACGCCACTGCAATGGCTGCTGACCCAGCGCGTGCGCCGCGCCCAGGAACTGCTGGAGGCCACCGACGACACCGTCGAGGCGGTCGCCGTCGCCACCGGCATGGGTACGGCCACCACCCTGCGGCGCCAGTTCAAGCGCGTCGTCGGGGTCCCGCCCGACACCTACCGCCGCGCGTTCCGCAGCGCGAACCCGGCCTGACCGCGGCCCAGGCGCCCCGTCCGGGCACAACGGGGTTACCGGGGCCGGACGGACGAAGGGGCCCGGGCGCTCAGCGCACCCGGGCCCCTCTGCGACCGGTCGAGCCGGCCTAAGCCGCTCACGTCGTACGACGACGACGCGCCCCCGGCCGGCGCTCGCTCGGCCGGAACACCGTCTCGCCGGCCTCCTTCGCCGCCTCGCGGCGCGCCGCACCGTACTCGGCGAGGGCCTCCGCCAGCTTCGACACCGACGGCTCCGGGGACAGCACGTCCACGCGCAGCCCGTGCTCCTCCGCCGTCTTGGCCGTCGCCGGCCCGATACAGGCGATGACGGTCACGTTGTGCGGCTTCCCGGCGATCCCGACCAGGTTGCGGACGGTCGACGAGGACGTGAAGAGAACGGCGTCGAAACCGCCGCCCTTGATCGCCTCGCGCGTGTCCGCCGGCGGCGGCGACGCGCGCACGGTCCGGTAGGCCGTGACGTCGTCGACCTCCCACCCGAGCTCGATCAGCCCGGCGACCAGCGTCTCGGTCGCGATGTCCGCCCGCGGCAGGAACACGCGGTCGATCGGGTCGAAGACCGGGTCGTACGGCGGCCAGTCCTCCAGCAGTCCGGCCGCGGACTGCTCACCGCTGGGCACGAGGTCCGGCTTCACGCCGAACTCCACGAGCGCGGCGGCGGTCTGCTCGCCCACCGCGGCGACCTTGATGCCCGCGAAGGCGCGCGCGTCGAGCCCGTACTCCTCGAACTTCTCGCGGACGGCCTTGACGGCGTTGACCGAGGTGAAGGCGATCCACTCGTAGCGGCCCGTCACCAGGCCCTTCACCGCGCGCTCCATCTGCTGCGGGGTGCGCGGCGGCTCCACGGCGATGGTCGGCACCTCGTGGGGCACCGCGCCGTAGGAACGCAGCTGGTCGGAGAGCGATGCCGCCTGCTCCTTGGTCCGCGGTACGAGGACCCGCCAGCCGAAGAGCGGCTTCGACTCGAACCAGGAGAGCTCCTCGCGGCGCGCGACGGCACTGTGCTCACCGACCACGGCTATGACGGGCCGGGCGCCCTCGGGCGAGGGGAGCACCTTGCCCTGCTTGAACACCTGGGCGATCGTGCCCAGCGTCGCGCACCAGGTCCGCTGGCGCGTGGTGGTGCCGGCGACGGTCACCGTCAGCGGGGTGTCGGGCTTGCGCCCGGCGCTCACCAGCTCGGCGGCGGCCGCCGAGACGGTCTCCAGCGTCGCGGAGACGACGAGGATGCCGTCGCTCGCGCCGACCTCGCTCCAGCAGCGCGCCGATGCGGTCCTCGCGTCGACGAACCGCACGTCCGCGCCCTGCTTGTCGCGCAGCGGGACACCGGCGTACGCGGGCACGCCCACCGCGGTCGCGACACCGGGCACCACCTCGAAGGGGATGCCGGCGGTGGCGCACACCAGCATCTCCTCGGCGGCGTTGCCGTCGAGCCCGGGGTCGCCCGTGACGGCACGCACGACCCGCCTGCCGGAGCGTGCGGCCTCCATGACAAGATTGGCCGCGTCCCGGATCACCGGGACCCCGGCGGCTGCTGACACTTCGTCAGCGACCGTCAGCTGCGGCGTGTCGACATTCGCGCGCGCATGCGTCCGTACGACCTCGAGCACATCGGGCTCTGCGATCAGTACGTCCGCGGCCGCGAGCGCCTCGACGGCGCGCAGCGTCAGCAGACCCGGGTCGCCGGGGCCGGCACCGAGGAAGGTGACGCGCCCGTGGGCGGCGACGGCCGGATAGGCGGAGGTGGTCGGAATTGAGGGGTTCAAAGCGATCGCTCCCCCATCAGACCGGCCGCGCCCTTGGCCAGCATCTCGTCCGCGAGTTCGCGGCCGAGCGCCATGGCCTCGTCGTACGACTGGGGCACGGGACCGGTGGTGGACAGCTGCACCAGCGTGGTTCCGTCGAGGGTTCCGACGACGCCGCGCAGGCGCATTTCATTGACAATCTCCCCGTCCGCCAGCAGATCGGCGAACGCGCCCACGGGTGCGCTGCAGCCTGCCTCCAGGGCGGCGAGCAGGGAACGCTCGGCGGTGACGGCGGCCCGGGTGTGCGGGTCGTCCAGTTCACCGAGCGCGGCGATGAGGTCCGTGTCGGACGCGAGGCACTCCACGGCCAGGGCGCCCTGGCCGGGAGCCGGCAGGACGCTGTCGACGGACAGCAGGTCGGTCGCCTCCACGCCGCGCCCGATCCGGTTCAGCCCGGCGGCCGCCAGGACGACGGCATCGAGCTCACCGTCGCGGACGAAGCCGATCCGGGTGTCGACGTTGCCGCGGATCGGCACCGTCTCGATCCGCTTGCCGAGCGACAGGGCCAGGTGGTTGAGCTGAGCGGTGCGCCGCGGCGACCCGGTACCGATCCGGGCACCGTCGGGCAGCTGCTCGAAGGTCAGACCGTCCCGGGCGACGAGCGCGTCCCGCGCGTCCTCGCGGCGCGGCATGGCCGCGATCACGAGGTCGTCGGGCTGCGCGGTCGGCAGGTCCTTCAGCGAGTGCACGGCGAAGTCGACCTCGCCGCGCAGCAGCGCGTCGCGCAGGGCCGTGACGAACACGCCCGTCCCGCCGATCTGCGAGAGGTGCTCGCGCGAGACGTCACCGAAGGTCGTGATCTCCACGAGCTCGACGGCCCGGCCGGTGACGGCCCGTACCGCGTCGGCGACGTGCCCCGACTGGGACATGGCCAGCTTGCTCCGCCGCGTACCGAGCCGCAGCGGCTGGTCGGGACGTGTGTTCATGATGCCCGTCCTGGGTCGTCGTCGTTCATCGGATCGGCCGCGTCCGCCCGGCTGACGGAAGCAACCGTCTGAGGGTCGAGGTCGAAGAGTTCGCGCAGCGCTTCCGCGTACCCGGCACCGCCGGGCTCGCTCGCGAGCTGCTTGACGCGCACGGTCGGCGCGTGGAGGAGCTTGTCCACGACGCGGCGCACGGTCTGGGTGACCTCGGCGCGCTGCCGTTCGTCGAGGTCGGGGACCCGCCCGTCGAGCCGCGCCACTTCCATGGCCACGACCTCGGCCGCCATGGCCCGCAGGGCGACGACGGTGGGCGTGATGTGCGCGGCCCGCTGCGCCGCCCCGAAGGCCGCGACTTCCTGGGCGACTATCCCGCGTACGGCATCGACGTCGGCCGCCATCGGGGCGTCGGCCGACGCCTCGGCGAGCGATTCGATGTCCACGAGCCGTACGCCCGGGATCCGGTGCACCGCCGCGTCGATGTCCCTGGGCATGGCCAGGTCGAGCAGCGCGAGGCGGACGGTGGTCGCCTGGGCCTGCGTACGGGTGCTGCGGCGCGGCTGCCGCTGCGCGGCGGCCTCGCCCTGGTCGGCCCAGGTCCCGTGCAGTTCGAGGGAGTTGGCGTCGACACCGGTCAGCGCGGCCCGCCCGTCGGGCCCGACGGGACAACCGTCGCCCTCCACGGGAGCGCTGATCGTCCGCGCGGCCCCGGCATCGGCGAGTCGGCCGCCGGCCTCGGTGGCTGCCACCAGCCGGGCGAGCACGTCGGTGTCCAGCCCGGCCGGCACCTGCACGGAACCGGCGGCGTCAGCCGAATCCAGCCCCGCCGGCAATTGAGGCGCGGGGGGCCGGGGGCGGAACCCCTGGGAGGCCTGGGGCGCAGCCCCGGCCTCTCCCTGCTCGGCCGGCGCGAGCCCACCGGCGCCCCAGGAGACGGCGTCGAGCACGTCGTCGGCGGTCAGCACGAGCCCGGTCGCACCGGTGCACGAGACGACCACGTCGACTCGTGTCAGCTCATCGGCCACCCGGGCCATCGGCACGGCCACGGCCGAGACCCCGGTGCCCGAGGCAACCAGAATCTCCGCCAGCCGCTCCGCGCGGTCGGCGGTCCGGTTCGCCACGACGATCTCGGCGACCCCGACCCGCGCCAGCGTCGCCGCGGCCAGCGAGGACATCGACCCGGCGCCGATGACCAGCGCCCGCTTGCCCGCGGCCCACTCGTTCACGGGCGTCCGCACGGCGAGCTGCTCCAGCCCGAAGGTCACCAGCGACTGACCGGCCCGGTCGATCCCGGTCTCGGAGTGCGCCCGCTTGCCGACCCGCAGTGCCTGCTGGAACAGATCGTTGAGCAGCCGGCCGGCGGTGTGGAGCTCCTGCCCCAGCGCCAGCGCGTCCTTGATCTGGCCGAGGATCTGCCCCTCGCCGACGACCATCGAGTCCAGCCCGCACGCCACCGAGAACAGGTGGTGCACCGCCCGGTCCTCGTAGTGCACGTACAGGTAGGGGGTGAGCTCCTCCAGCGCGACGCCGCTGTGCTGCGCGAGCAGCGTGGACAGCTCGGCGACGCCGGCGTGGAACTTGTCCACGTCCGCGTACAGCTCGATCCGGTTGCAGGTGGCCAGCACGGTCGCCTCGGTCGCCGGTTCGGCGGCGAGGGTGTCGTGCAGCAGCTTCACCTTGGCATCGGCGGACAGCGAGGCCCGCTCCAGCACGCTCACGGGTGCGCTGCGGTGGCTCAGCCCTACGACGAGCAGACTCATGCCGGCATCACCGCCGGCACGTCGCCCTCGGGCCCGCCCTTGCGCTGCTCGGCCGTGGTCCGCCCGGCCGGCGGCACCACGGCCGCAGCGGGTGCGGCGCCGCCCACAGAGGAGCCGCCGGCGGCAGCGGCGGCCGCTTCCTCGCCGGCCTTGCGCTGCTCGTGGAAGGCGAGGATCTGGAGCTCGATGGAGAGGTCGACCTTGCGCACGTCCACGCCCTCGGGCACGGACAGCACGGTGGGGGCGAAGTTCAGGATGGAGGTGACACCGGCCGCGATCAGCCGCTCGCTGACCTGCTGGGCCGCTCCGGCGGGCGTCGCGATGACACCGATCGAGACGCCGTTCTCCTCGATGATCTTCTCCAGATCATCGGTGTGCTGCACGGACATGCCGGCGACCGGCTTGCCGGCCATCGCCGGGTCCGCGTCGATCAGCGCGGCCACGCGGAACCCGCGCGCGGAGAAACCGCCGTAGTTGGCGAGCGCGGCGCCGAGGTTACCGATTCCGACGATGACAACCGGCCAGTCCTGGGTCAGGCCGAGTTCGCGGGAGATCTGGTAGACGAGGTACTCGACGTCGTAGCCGACGCCGCGGGTGCCGTAGGAACCCAGGTACGAGAAGTCCTTGCGCAGCTTCGCGGAGTTGACTCCGGCGGCGGCCGCGAGCTCCTCGGAGGACACCGTGGGCACCGATCGCTCGGAGAGCGCGGTGAGGGCACGCAAGTACAGCGGAAGCCGGGCGACAGTGGCCTCGGGAATACCTCGGCTGCGGGTCGCCGGTCGGTGAGTTCGGCCAGTTGCCACGATGCTCCTGCGGGATGAGCGGGGCTGCAGGCGGCCACTTGTCCCAGGACCGCCCCGTCGACAGCAGGCTATGCCTTTGTGAACGCGTGCACAAAGATTGTGTCCGCTTTGTCCGACCAAAGTGACCGGGGTCACGCGGTTTCGGCACGCAAAGCCGGAACCAACGGCACGCCGAACCCGTTCAAATCCCAAAGGGGGCAAAACCGTGCACACTCCTCACAGATACGCCCCCGAGACCCCATAAATCGCCCATGATGATAACCGGGAAGAGGGTCAGGCCTCCAACGCCCGCCGGAGCCGGTCGGGGTTCACCCTCCAGAAGGTGTGCTGTTCGCCGTCCACGAGCACGACCGGAATCTGCTCCCAGTGCAGCCGGTAGAGCTCCTCATCCTGGGAGATGTCCTTCTTCTCCCACTGTGCACCGGTCTCGGCGCACACCTTCGCGACCACCTCCTCCGCTTCGTCGCACAGATGGCACCCCGGCTTCCCGATGAGCGTCACCATCCGCTCCCCGGGACGCTTCTTCTCCTTGCGGCGCAACAAAGGGCTCATGCCGCCATTCTCCCGCGCCCTCGCGTAACAGCAGCGCCCCGAAGAGTTCACGCCTCCGCATCCCATCGGTTCGGGAACTCCCGAACACAGTGGCTATGCTCGCGTCATGGCCGCTCTCGGATGGCTCCCCCCTCGTCGGCGCTCCGCCACCGCACGCAGCGTGCTGGCGGGCGAGGCCTCGGCCGAGGCCGCCCGCAAGACCGCTCTGGCCGAGGCCCCACCGCTCACCGAGCCCGAAACGGAACCCTCGGCCCGCATCGAGGAGGGCCCGGAGGCTCCCCCGGAGGAGCCCGTCTTCCCGGTCGCCGGCGACGATCTCGCCGCCGCCTTCTTCGACCTCGACAACACCGTCATGCAGGGCGCCGCGATCTTCCACTTCGGCCGCGGCCTCTACAAGCGCGAGTTCTTCCGGCGCCGCGAGCTCGCCCGCTTCGCCTGGCAGCAGGCCTGGTTCCGGCTCGCCGGGGTCGAGGACCCCGAGCACATGCAGGACGCCCGCGACAGCGCCCTGTCCATCGTCAAGGGCCACAAGGTCTCCGAGCTGATGTCGATCGGCGAGGAGATCTACGACGAGTACATGGCCGAGCGGATCTGGCCGGGCACCCGCGCCCTGGCCCAGGCCCACCTCGACGCCGGCCAGAAGGTGTGGCTGGTGACGGCCGCCCCCGTGGAAACGGCCACGATCATCGCCCGCCGCCTCGGCCTGACCGGGGCCCTGGGCACCGTCGCCGAGTCCGTCGACGGGGTCTACACCGGCCGCCTGGTCGGCGAGCCGCTGCACGGCCCCGCGAAGGCGGAGGCGGTCCGCGCCCTGGCGGCCGCGGAAGGACTCGATCTCGAACGCTGCGCCGCGTACAGCGATTCGCACAACGACATCCCGATGCTGTCACTGGTCGGACATCCGTACGCGATCAATCCCGACACAAAACTGCGCAAGCATGCCCGGACCAACGACTGGCGGCTGCGCGACTATCGGACCGGCCGGAAGGCCGTGAAGGTCGGCGTCCCGGCGGCCGCCGGAGTCGGCGCGATCGCGGGCGGCGCCGCCGCCGCCATCGCCCTGCACCGCCGCAGGAAGTAACAACACCAGGCCCGGGGCCCGTACGCCCCGGGCCCACCCAGGCCGGATCCCGGCCACCGGCATTCCCTCACCCCTACCCGCGCCCCCGGCGCGGCACTCCGGCATGCCCGACTCGGTCGCGAGCCCCCTTGGAAGCGTCCATTCCGCGTATCCAAGCGATCAAGAATCGATCACCATCTGCGACTGAATATGCCCTCGACACGCAACGGAAGTGTCGGAACCGGTGATTTGGGCAACTGGGTGTAGCACTGCCTGTACGAAGCGTTATTCTCCTCAAACGCATGCCACCGGCCATCTGTCGCCACGACGGGTGAACGGTTCCGCACTGCACGTGATGGAAGCTCTGCCTCTGGGAGTCCCGTGTACCCACCTGTCGGGGTTGACGCCTCGGGCCTGGCTCAGCTGCGCGCAACGGTCCTCGACCACCTGCGCGGCTTCGTCCCCACCGCCGCGTACGCCGCCCCCGCCTTCGCCGCCGCAGTCCCTGCCGGCCTCGGCCCGGCCGGTCCTTGCTATGCCCTGACCGACGGCGGCGCGACGGTGGGCAGACGAGGTCGCGCCGCCGGTGGCTCGAACGCCGCCGGCACCGGGACCCAGGCCACGCACCGCCGCCCCACGGCGGACAGCGACCAGGCCCGCATGATGGATCTGGTCGAACGTGCACAGGCGGGCGAGGCCGACGCCTTCGGCCGCCTCTACGACCAGTACAGCGACACGGTCTACCGGTACATCTACTACCGCGTCGGCGGCAAGGCGACCGCGGAGGACCTCACCAGCGAGACCTTCCTGCGCGCCCTGCGCCGGATCTCCACCTTCACCTGGCAGGGGCGCGACTTCGGCGCCTGGCTGGTGACGATCGCCCGCAACCTGGTGGCGGACCACTTCAAGTCCAGCCGCTTCCGGCTGGAGGTCACCACCGGCGAGATGCTCGACGCGAACGAGGTCGAGCGCAGCCCCGAGGACTCCGTCCTGGAGTCCCTCTCCAACGCGGCCCTGCTGGAGGCCGTGCGCAAGCTCAATCCGCAGCAGCAGGAGTGCGTGACCCTGCGCTTCCTGCAGGGCCTCTCGGTCGCCGAGACGGCCCGGGTGATGGGGAAGAACGAGGGCGCCATCAAGACCCTCCAGTACCGGGCGGTCCGCACACTGGCCCGCCTCCTCCCCGAAGACGCCCGCTGACCCTCCGACACCAGACAACCTCACATTCGGTGACCCCTCGATGACGCTGTGGTCAGATCATCCTTCGTCCGTAACCCAAGTGCCGCGACGCTCGTTGTGCGGAATGCAGGCTCCCTGTGGACACGCTTTGCCGAAAGCCGCTCACCCGAAAGTGTGGATGTGCTCAAGGAAGGCAACCTTCCGGACACCTTGGGGAGTCGATCGTCATGACGAGAGGAGGTGCCGCCAGTGATCGCGAACGTGACCCCGCACCGGCGGGCGAACGCCTTCGCCCAGGCCCTGGAGGATCGGACCCAGTCCGACCCTTCGGAACCGGACTCGGCGGCCGAGCAGTCCGAGGCGCCTGCCGAACCTGCCGACCACGACCGGTTGTTGGCCCTGGCGAGCGTGCTCGGCGAAAGAATGCCGCGCCCAGTGCTGGACCCCGAGGTCAAAGTGGTGCAACGAGCCCAGCTCATTGCCGCCATGGAGACCATGGTGCTGGAGGAGAGGGCGGGGGGCAGTGCCGCCTCGGACCCTCTGGTGCCCGAACAGCGGACCGGCCGCGGCGCCCACCGGGCGACCCCGCTCCGGAAATTGCGGCCCCGCTCCCGCTGGTCCAAGGGCATCGCAGCGGGCGGCCTCACCGTGGGTGTGGCCGCAGGGGCCTTCAGCGGAGTGGCCGCTGCCAGTTCCGACGCCCTGCCCGGTGACCACCTCTACCCCGTGAAGCGGGGCATGGAGGACCTGAAGCTGGGGATGGCCGACGACGACGCGGACCGGGGCGAGCTCTATCTCGACCAGGCCTCCAACCGTCTGTCGGAAGCCCGCAGGCTGATGGAACGGGGCCGGCTGGGCGACCTGGACCACGAGTCCCTGGGCGCGATCCGCCGGGCACTGGCGGGCGTGAAGCACGACGCGGAGGCAGGCCACCGCCTCCTCCAGGCCGCGTACGAACGGGACGGCTCGCTCGGCCCGATCCAGAAGCTGTCGTCGTTCTCCCGCTCCCACCGCGACGCGTGGGGCAAGCTCCGCGAGAAGCTCCCGGCACAGCTCACGGACGTGGGCGGTGAGGTGGAGTCGGTCTTCCAGGCCATAGACGATGACGTGGCGCCGCTCCAGAGCCTGCTCCCCAAGCCACCGGAGCAGCCCCGCGGCACCGGCAGCACCCCCGGCTCGTCCGCCAAGCCGGGAACGCCCAGCGGCACACAGCAGTCCACCCCCGCCGCGGGCACGCCTTCCGGCAGCCCCACGGCGCCGTCCCCCTCGGGCAGCAGCCGGCCCCCCGCCGGCGGCCTCCTGGGCGGTACGGGCGACCTGCTCAACCCGCCCGCGGGTCAGTCGGGGCCGCCCACCTCGGGCACGCCGGAGGACCCCAAGCCGGACATCACCATCCCGCCCCTGCTCCCGGGGCTCCTCCCGGGCCTGGGCCTGGGCGCGGAGGACGCAGAGTAGGAAAAGGGCGGGGCCGCCGCGGCGGCCCCGCCCTTTCCGCTTCGACGGCCCGTCAGAAGAACACCGACCGCCGCTGCACCAGCAGCTTGTAGAGCGTGTGCTGGATCTGCTCCCGCACCTGGTCCGTCAGGTTGAACATCAGCATCGGGTCCTCCGCCGCCTCCGCGGCATACCCGTCCGTCGGGATGGGCTCACCGAACTGGATCGTCCACTTCGTCGGCAACGGCACCGCACCCAGCGGCCCCAGCCACGGGAACGTCGGCGTGATCGGGAAGTACGGGACCCCCAGCAGCCGCGCCAGCGTCTTCGCGTTGCCGACCATGGGGTAGATCTCCTCCGCCCCCACGATCGAGCACGGCACGATCGGCGTCCCCGCCCGCAGCGCCGTCGACACGAACCCGCCCCGACCGAACCGCTGCAGCTTGTACCGGTCCCCGAACGGCTTCCCTATCCCCTTGAAGCCCTCCGGCATCACACCGACCAGCTCCCCGGCCTCCAGCAGCCGCTGCGCGTCCTCCGCGCACGCCAGGGTGTGCCCCGCCTTGCGGGCCAGCTCGTTGACCACCGGCAGCATGAAGACCAGGTCCGCCGCCAGCAGCCGCAGGTGCCGCTCCGCCGGGTGGCGGTCGTGCACGGCGACCTGGAGCATCAGCCCGTCCAGCGGCAGCGTCCCGGAGTGGTTCGCCACGATCAGCGCGCCGCCCTCCGCCGGGATGTTCTCGATCCCCTTGACCTCGACCCGGAAGTACTTGTCGTACAGCGGCCGCATCAGGGACATCAGGACCTGGTCCGTCAGTTCCTTGTCGTAGCCGAAGTCGTCGACCTCGTAGTCGCCGGTGATCCGCCGCCGCAGGAACGCCAGTCCGCCGGCGATCCGCCGGTCCCAGCCGTCGCCGGGCGCCGCGTCCGGAGCGGGCGCGGGGGCGGGCTCGGGAGCGGCCCGCTCCTCCACCACCGGCTCGGCAGCGGGCACCGCGCGCACCCGGCGGGGGATCCGCCGCCGCGGCCGGTCCTCGCCGAACGGAATGACCTTGGCGTCCGCCACTATCGCTTCGCTCCTTCAGCCGCGTAGGCGTCGTCCTTGAGCCCGTCGAGCCCGTCTGCATTCAGCATGGCCGCCACCCGGTCCACGGCCCGTCCGACCCGCTCCGGAGGCAGCAGCCCGCTCCCCCGGCTCCGCGCGAAGTCCGCGAACGTCTCGGCGGTCGTGTAGAGCGGCTCGAAGCCGAGCACCTCGCGCATCTGCGTGGTCTCCACGACCCGGCCATGGGTGAGAAGCCTTATCTGCTCCGGCGAGAAGTCGGTGGCCCCGACCGCCCGCAGCGCGGAGCCCACCCAGTTGAGCGCGGGCAGCAGCAGCGGCAGCGTGGGCCGCCCCAGCCGCCGCGAGCACTGCGACAGCAGCAGGACGCCGTCGCCCGCGATGTTGAAGGTCCCGCTGTTCAGCGTCCCGCGCCTGGGCTCCTGCGCCGCCAGCCGCAGCACTTCGAGGACGTCGTCCTCGTGCACGAACTGCAGCCGCGGGTCGTACCCCAGCACGGTCGGCATCACGGGGATCGAGAAGTACTCGGCGAGCGCCGAGTCGGCGTAGGGCCCCAGGATGTTGGCGAACCGCAGGACGCAGACCGCGACGTCCGGCCGTCTGCGCGCGAAGCCCCGTACGTACCCCTCGACCTCGGCGGCGTCCTTCGCGAAGCCGCCCGCCGGCAGCGATTTGGGCTCCGTGGTCTCGGTGAAGACGGCCGGGTCCCGGGGCGTGCCCCCGTAGACGCTGGTGCTCGACTTCACCACGAGCCGCCGTACCGTCGGCGACTTCTGGCAGGCTCCGAGGAGCTGCATGGTGCCGATGACGTTCGTTTCCTTGACGGTGCTGTGCGCGCCGCCCGTGCCCGCGCTGCCCCCGGTGACCGCCAGATGCACCACCGTGTCCACGGCGTGCTCGGCCAGCACTCTGGCAATCGCCGACTGTCTGATGTCCGTACGGACGAACTCCGCCGATCCCAGCCGGTGCGGCGGTGTCACCGCGTCCACCGCGATCACGCGCTCGACGTCCGGGTCACGCTGGATCCGGCGCACGAAGCGACCGCCCAACTGCCGGGCTGCCCCGGTGACGAGTACGACCTTCCCCACGAGCTCAGCGCCTCCCTCGAAGAAGTCCCCCGGCTGCACCGCAGCCCCTCCACCAGAATGGTGGAGGGGCTGCGGAGAACACGTACAGCTGCCGTTTACTTCTTGTTACGGCGCTGGACGCGGGTGCGCTTGAGCAGCTTGCGGTGCTTCTTCTTAGCCATCCGCTTGCGCCGCTTCTTGATAACAGAGCCCACGACTACCCTCGCTCACTTCTCTTCACTGGTGCGGGGCGTCTGGGCCCACACGACCTACGTCGGCCTAGCCTACCCGCCCGAGCTCTGAGCTTGTAATCCGAGCGCTTCCGCGTCGTAGCCAGGGGCG
Source organism: Streptomyces sp. NBC_00029 (assembly GCF_045160505.1). Classification (NCBI taxonomy): domain Bacteria; kingdom Bacillati; phylum Actinomycetota; class Actinomycetes; order Kitasatosporales; family Streptomycetaceae; genus Streptomyces; species Streptomyces sp. NBC_00029. The sequence continues at coordinate 5,187,513 of NZ_CP108292.1, read as the reverse complement.
TCCCGAGCCTCAGTCTCAGGCCGACTCCACCCCCACATAGGACTCTCGGAGGTACTCGTGGACCGCGTTCTCGGGGACCCGGAAGGACCGGCCCACCCGGATTGCGGGCAGATGACCGTTGTGCACCAGCCGGTACACGGTCATCTTCGACACTCGCATCACCGAGGCGACCTCCGCCACGGTCAGGAACTGAACCTCACTGAGAGGCCTCTCGCCAGCAGCCATGACACACCTTGACCTTCCGCGCATGACGGGCACCGGCTTCCCCTCCGGTTACTCCTCGTCGTCGCACGCTCACTCCCCAGAGTAGGGGCGCGTGATACGAGTGGGGAAGAGGAGCTACGGCCACTCCTGCCGCCCCGTCAGACTCGCGCGGCCGAGCACGTACCTCGTAAGCGGTCGGTAGTAGTCCGCTCGCACCGCGTCATCCAGTGGAACGGCCACCGATACCCGCCCCTCGGCCTCCCCGACGAACAGCGCGGGATCGTCCGTATCCGCCAGCCCGATCGCGTCCACACCCAGCTGACCTGCGCCGCAGACCCACCCGTGGTCGCCCACCACCAGCTCCGGCAGCGGCCCGCCGGCCTCCGCGAGGGCCCCCAGCGCCACCCGGACCGGCAGGGGCGAATGGGTGTGCACGCCGGTCGCACTCCCGGGCAACCGCACGCCGGGTTCCCGCACCAGTGCGACCCCCCGTACGTATTCGATGGTGTGCGTGCGTACGCCGAACCGCGTCGTCATGTCGACACTCACCCCCTGCGCAGGGGTGAGGACAACACATCCCGCCGCCGACAACGCCTCGGCCAAACCGGCGTAGAAGCCCAGGAGCCGATGTGGATGGCCCGTCCCGAACAACACGGGCGACCGGGCCCTCGCCGCCTCGCACAGGCGCCCCGCGAAGGCCTCCAGCGCGGCCACCGTCCGCTCCGGGTCGATCACGTCCGGCCCACTGACGTGCGCCGGATCGGCCGAGACCCCGCACTTGTCCGCCATCAGCCTCAGCAGATCACCCTCGCCCCAGCCCCACTCCGGATCCAGCCCCAGCATCACCCGCGGATCCCGCGCCGCGAACAGCCGGTAACTGCGCAGGCTCTCCTCCCGGGAGGTGGCGACGGACCCGGCCAACCGGGCGGCCAGCAGATGCGCACGCAGCGCGCCGGTGCTCAACACCCTCCGATGCTGCCGCAACCCATCTGGCGGTTCATCAATTCCGGCGAACAGCCCCACAGTTGGCGTAACGATGCATCTGATCCGGCCGAGCGGTCAGGCCAGCATGCCGCGCAGCGGGAACACCGCCCGACGGGTGGCCAGAACGGCCTGATCCGTCCGGTCCGCCGGGTCGTAGCCCGCCTCCCAGTCCGGCCACGACGGGCTCCGCCCGTCCGTCATCCGCGCCGGCGCCAACTGCCGCGTCCGCGCGTACACCTCGTCCCGCCACGCAGCCGGGACCGCCGCCTGCGGATCCACCGGCCGGTGCGCAGCGATCCCCACCAGGTGCGTCCACGACCGCGGCACGACGTCCACCACCGCGTACCCGCCGCCGCCCAGCGCCAGCCACTTCCCGTCCGCGTACTCGTGCGCGAGCCGGTGACACGCCTCCTGGACGACCCGCTGGGCGTCCAGCGAGACCGCCAGGTGCGCGAGCGGGTCCTCGAAGTGCGTATCGGCCCCGTGCTGCGTCACCAGCACCTGCGGCCGGAAGTCCGCCAGCAGCTCCGGCACGACCGCGTGGAAGGCCCGCAGCCACCCCTCGTCCCCGGTCCCGGCGGGCAGCGCGATGTTCACCGCCGACCCCTCCGCCCCCGGCCCACCGGTCTCCTCGGGCCAGCCCGTCTGCGGGAACAGCGTCCGCGGATGCTCGTGCAGGGAGATGGTCAGCACCCGCGGGTCGTCCCAGAACGCCGCCTGCACGCCGTCCCCGTGGTGGACGTCCACATCCACGTACGCGACCCGCTCGGCCCCCAGCTCCAGCAGACGCGCCACGGCCAGCGACGCGTCGTTGTACACACAGAAGCCGGCCGCACCGCCCGGCATGGCGTGGTGCAGCCCGCCGGCGAAGTTCACGGCGTGCTCGGCCTCACCGTTCCAGAGCGCCTCCGCGCCCGCCACGGACTGCCCGGCGATCAGAGCGGACGCCTCGTGCATCCCGTGGAAGGCCGGATCGTCCATGGTCCCCAGCCCGTACGAACCGTCCGCGGCGCCCGGGTCGGCGGACACCTCGCGCACCGCGTCGACGTAGTCCTGCCGGTGGACCAGCCGCAGCGTCGAGTCCCCGGCCACGGGGGCCGCCCGCACCTCCATCGCCCGGTCCAGCCCGAAGGCGCGCACCAGGCCCATGGTCAGCGCCAGGCGCACCGGGTCCATCGGATGGCTCGGTCCGAAGTCATACCTCGTTACCGCCTCGTCCCACATCAACAGCCCGGTCACCGGCTCGCCGCTCATGGCGGACACCGTATCGGGCGCCCTCCGAGCCGAACGAACGGGCATGGAACAAGGTCACCAGGACCAGCAGCATCGGCACCAGCATCGCGCCCCGGTAGCTCCAGGCATCGCCGAGCGCCCCGACGAGCGGCGACCCGATCAGGAAGCCGACGTAGTTGAAGATGTTGAGCCGGGCGACAGCCGTGTCGGACGCCCCGGGGAACAGCCTCCCGGCGGCCGCGAAGGTCTGCGGCACGATCACGCACAGCCCGATCCCCAGCAGCGTGAATCCGAGCATCCCCACCCACGCCCCCGGCGCCACGGCCACCACCGCGAACCCGCCGGCCGCCACCAGCGTCCCGCCCCGCACCACGGCCACCGCCCCGAAGCGCCGCACACCCAGGTCCCCGACGGCCCGCCCGACGAGCGTGGTCACCATGTAGACGTTGTAGGGGACGGTCGCCATCTGCTCCGAGCTCCCGAGCACGTCCTGGAGGTACTTGGCACTCCAGTTCGCCACCGTCGAGTCACCGATGTACGCGCACGCCATCACCAGGCACAGCGGCAGCAGCAGCTTGAACCCGCCGCTGCCCAGTCCCTTCCCGGCGGCCTTCTCCGCGGCCGCCCCCGCGCCCGGACCCGTCACCGTGACCGTCTCCGGCGCGTCGACGTAGCGCCGGCTCCCCAGCAGCGCGAGCGGCAACAGCACGACCACGGCCGGCAGATAGCTGACGAACAGGTCCAGCTTCCAGTGCGCCCCCGCCCACGCGGCCGACGCCCCCAGGATCCCGCCGAAGCTGTACGCGGCGTGGAAGCCCAGCATGATGCTGCGCCCGTACGCCCGCTGCAGGCTCACCCCGAGCATGTTCATCGAGGCGTCCAGCGCACCCACCGACAGCCCGAACACCCCCAGGGCGAGGGCCACGTGCCACATCCGGCCGCCGGCGCCGACACCCAGCAGGGACAACAGCACCAGCGGCTGCGCCCACCGCAGTACGACGCTGGGCGCGACCCGCTTCACCAGGTGCTCGGTGGCCACGCTCGACGCCCCCGCGAGGACCGGCACGGCCGCGAGGAAGGCGGGCAGCAGGCCGTCGGATATCCCGTACCGGTCCTGGATGGCCGGGATCCGCGTCACGAGCAGCGCGAAGGCAACGCCTTGCACGAAGAAACTGAACCCCAGAGCGCCCCGGCCACGCCGAAGCCGCACATCATCCGTCATGGCGGGTCAGCGTAGGGCCACGGGCTACCCGTGGGTAGAGAGATCACATACCCAGTCCGGCCTCCAGCCCGAGCAGTCCGTTGAGCTGCTTCATGTCACCGAAGTGCCCGGTGGCCCCGGGGAGCCGGTCGGCGGGCAGCATCGCCGTGAACGCGTACACGTCCATGCCCGCGGCGACGGCGGCCTGGATACCGAGCGGACTGTCCTCGATGACCACGCAACGGGCGGGCTCCACGCCCATCTGCCGCGCCGCGTGCAGGTACAGGTCGGGAGAGGGCTTGCCCTGGCCGACGTCCTGCGCGCTGAAGATCCACTCTTCCTCGAACCACCCGTCGAGCCCGGCCACCCGATGTCCGACCCGGATCCGCTCGTGCGTCCCGGAGGAGGCCAGGCAGTAGGCGACCCCTTGCGCGGTCAGCGCCCCCAGCACCTCCTCCACGCCGGGTACGGGCTTCAGCTCCTGCTCGAACGCGGCGACGGTCCGCGCGTGCAGCGTCTCGTCGAAGTCGGCCGGCAGCCGCTCCCCGGTCCGCTCCTGGACGAGGTCGTGCACGCGGTGCACGGCGGACCCCATGTAGTCGCGGACCGACTCCTCGTAGGTGGTCGGGTGCCCCAGCTCGGTCAGATACCCGGCGAGGGTGCTGTTGGCGAGCGGCTCGCTGTCCACCAGCACGCCGTCGTTGTCGAAGATGACGAGGTCGTAGCCCATACCCCCACAGTACGAACTAAAGGGACGCAAGGCCCGCTCCGCCGGGCCGCGGACGACGCATCACCGGCCTGCTGCGGCCATTCGGACGACAGCCCTGCGGCGCGGGCCGGCACGATCGGGCCGTAAACGCAGAAAAGCCCCGCACCATAAGGTGCGGGGCTTTCCCACAATGATTGTTCGGCGGCGTCCTACTCTCCCACAGGGTCCCCCCTGCAGTACCATCGGCGCTGAAAGGCTTAGCTTCCGGGTTCGGAATGTAAACCGGGCGTTTCCCTAACGCTATGACCACCGAAACACTATGAAATTTGAACGCTGGTGTTTTCACAGCTGTTCGTTATTTCAGAACTAACACAGTGGACGCGAGCAACTGAGGACAAGCCCTCGGCCTATTAGTACCAGTCAGCTTCACCCGTTACCGGGCTTCCACATCTGGCCTATCAACCCAGTCGTCTACTGGGAGCCTTACCCTCTCAAGGAGGTGGGAATACTCATCTTGAAGCAGGCTTCCCGCTTAGATGCTTTCAGCGGTTATCCCTCCCGAACGTAGCCAACCAGCCATGCCCTTGGCAGGACAACTGGCACACCAGAGGTTCGTCCGTCCCGGTCCTCTCGTACTAGGGACAGCCCTTCTCAATATTCCTACGCGCACAGCGGATAGGGACCGAACTGTCTCACGACGTTCTAAACCCAGCTCGCGTACCGCTTTAATGGGCGAACAGCCCAACCCTTGGGACCGACTCCAGCCCCAGGATGCGACGAGCCGACATCGAGGTGCCAAACCATCCCGTCGATATGGACTCTTGGGGAAGATCAGCCTGTTATCCCCGGGGTACCTTTTATCCGTTGAGCGACGGCGCTTCCACAAGCCACCGCCGGATCACTAGTCCCGACTTTCGTCCCTGCTCGACCCGTCGGTCTCACAGTCAAGCTCCCTTGTGCACTTACACTCAACACCTGATTGCCAACCAGGCTGAGGGAACCTTTGGGCGCCTCCGTTACCCTTTGGGAGGCAACCGCCCCAGTTAAACTACCCATCAGACACTGTCCCTGATCCGGATCACGGACCGAGGTTAGACATCCAGCACGACCAGAGTGGTATTTCAACGGCGACTCCACAACCACTGGCGTGGCTGCTTCAAAGTCTCCCACCTATCCTACACAAGCCGAACCGAACACCAATATCAAACTGTAGTAAAGGTCCCGGGGTCTTTCCGTCCTGCTGCGCGAAACGAGCATCTTTACTCGTAGTGCAATTTCACCGGGCCTATGGTTGAGACAGTCGAGAAGTCGTTACGCCATTCGTGCAGGTCGGAACTTACCCGACAAGGAATTTCGCTACCTTAGGATGGTTATAGTTACCACCGCCGTTTACTGGCGCTTAAGTTCTCAGCTTCGCAACCCCGAAAGGCCACTAACCGGTCCCCTTAACGTTCCAGCACCGGGCAGGCGTCAGTCCGTATACATCGCCTTACGGCTTCGCACGGACCTGTGTTTTTAGTAAACAGTCGCTTCTCGCTGGTCTCTGCGGCCACCCCCAGCTCACGGAGCAAGTCCGATCACCAGTGATGGCCCCCCTTCTCCCGAAGTTACGGGGGCATTTTGCCGAGTTCCTTAACCATAGTTCACCCGAACGCCTCGGTATTCTCTACCTGACCACCTGAGTCGGTTTAGGGTACGGGCCGCCATGAAACTCGCTAGAGGCTTTTCTCGACAGCATAGGATCATCCACTTCACCACAATCGGCTCGGCATCAGGTCTCAGCCTTAATGAGGGACGGATTTGCCTACCCCTCGGCCTACACCCTTACCCCGGGACTACCACCGCCCGGGCTGGACTACCTTCCTGCGTCACCCCATCGCTTACCTACTACCACCTTGGGTCAGCGGCTCCACCACTTTCCTTTCCCCGAAGGGTCCGGAACGGCTTCACGGCTTTAGCATTAGAGGATTCGATATTGGGCGTTTCAAAGCGGGTACCGGAATATCAACCGGTTGTCCATCGACTACGCCTGTCGGCCTCGCCTTAGGTCCCGACTTACCCTGGGCAGATCAGCTTGACCCAGGAACCCTTAGTCAATCGGCGCACACGTTTCTCACGTGTGTATCGCTACTCATGCCTGCATTCTCACTCGTGAACCGTCCACAACTAGCTTCCGCTGCTGCTTCACCCGGCACACGACGCTCCCCTACCCATCACAGCGGGCGTTGGCCCTATTGCTGCAATGACACGACTTCGGCGGTACGCTTGAGCCCCGCTACATTGTCGGCGCGGAATCACTTGACCAGTGAGCTATTACGCACTCTTTCAAGGGTGGCTGCTTCTAAGCCAACCTCCTGGTTGTCTCTGCGACTCCACATCCTTTCCCACTTAGCGTACGCTTAGGGGCCTTAGTCGATGCTCTGGGCTGTTTCCCTCTCGACCATGGAGCTTATCCCCCACAGTCTCACTGCCGTGCTCTCACTTACCGGCATTCGGAGTTTGGCTAAGGTCAGTAACCCGGTAGGGCCCATCGCCTATCCAGTGCTCTACCTCCGGCAAGAAACACACGACGCTGCACCTAAATGCATTTCGGGGAGAACCAGCTATCACGGAGTTTGATTGGCCTTTCACCCCTAACCACAGGTCATCCCCCAGGTTTTCAACCCTGGTGGGTTCGGTCCTCCACGAAGTCTTACCTCCGCTTCAACCTGCCCATGGCTAGATCACTCCGCTTCGGGTCTAGAGCGTGCAACTCAATCGCCCTATTCGGACTCGCTTTCGCTACGGCTTCCCCACACGGGTTAACCTCGCTACACACCGCTAACTCGCAGGCTCATTCTTCAAAAGGCACGCAGTCACGACCGTTGTTCCGAAGAACAACGGCGACGCTCCCACGGCTTGTAGGCACACGGTTTCAGGTACTATTTCACTCCGCTCCCGCGGTACTTTTCACCATTCCCTCACGGTACTATCCGCTATCGGTCACCAGGGAATATTTAGGCTTAGCGGGTGGTCCCGCCAGATTCACACGGGATTTCTCGGGCCCCGTGCTACTTGGGAGATTCTTAAGCAAGCCGCTGATGTTTCGTCTACGGGGGTCTTACCCTCTACGCCGGACCTTTCGCATGTCCTTCGACTACATCAACGGTTTCTGACTCGCCGACCGGCCGGCAGACCGATCA
>NZ_CP108292.1:4407500-5177500 GCF_045160505.1 Streptomyces sp. NBC_00029 | reverse complement strand
ATCAGATCCTTTCGGGCCTGACCCCCAGTCAGCGGGATTTGTCGTCCGGGCTGTTGGGCCCTTTCGACGAGTGAGACAGTAGCGGATTCCTTGCCCCCGAACCTAATCGGCGGCTGCGTCCTGGAACGCGGATTCCTCATTCGCAAATACGCATGAAAACGAGACGACGGAGTGCGTCGTTCGTTCGAATGTGTGGTGCGGGATGGCTGTCCGGGGACCGACCGGGGTCGGCGCTCACTTCGGACAACTCGAAGAACCTTACGGACCCGGTACACCTGTGTCAACCCCAGGCTGACCCGCCGCGCGGAGTACGCGAAACTCACCCCCTCCTCGTCCCCCTCCGTCTACGCTGGGCCCATGACTACGCATGCACCGACGCTCAGCCTTCGCTGGTGGGCCGCCTGACGGCGGCCGACCTTCCACGCGAGCACGCATGCGCTCACGGCCGCCGCTACGGCGGCCGTTTTTGTTTCTCCCCTCCCGGGAGTGACTCGGTCGCCCGACGCGGTGGCACCGACACCACTCACACACAGGGAGAGCAGGACATGACGAGGATCTTCAGCGGGATCAAGCCCACCGGACACCTGACGCTGGGGAACTACCTGGGCGCCGTGCGGCAGTGGGTCGCCGCCGACCACACGCCGGACTCCGCGCTGTTCTGCGTCGTCGATCTGCACGCACTGACCGTCGAGCACGAGCCGGCCCGCGTCCGGAGGCTGAGCCGGCAGGCGGCGACGCTCCTGCTGGCCGCTGGGCTGGATCCGCAGCGCTGCACCCTCTTCGTACAGAGCCATGTGGACGAGCACACGCGGCTGGCGTACCTGCTGGAGTGCACCGCCACGGACGGGGAGCTGCGGCGGATGATCCAGTACAAGGAGAAGGCGGCGAGGGCGCAGGTCTCCGGGGAGGGCGTCCGGCTGTCGCTTCTCACCTATCCCGTGCTGATGGCCGCCGACATCCTGGCGTACGAGGCCACAGAGGTGCCGGTCGGTGAGGACCAGCGGCAGCACGTCGAGCTGACCCGTGATCTCGCGGTGCGGTTCAACCAGCGCTACGGGCACACCTTCACCGTGCCGCGGGCCACGCTGCCGGCGGTGGCCGCGCGGGTCATGGACCTGCAGGACCCGACGTCGAAGATGGGGAAGTCGCACGAGAACACGGCGGGGATCGTCTACCTGCTCGACGAGCCCGGGGTCGTGCGCAAGAAGGTGATGCGGGCGGTCACCGACAGCGGGGACGACGGCGTGCTCTACGACCGGGAGGCGCGGCCGGGGGTCGCGAACCTGCTGGACATCCTGGCGGCGTGCACCGGGGGCGATCCGGCCGCGCTCGCCGACGGGTACAGCGGCTACGGGGCGCTCAAGCGGGACGTGGCCGACGCGGTGGTCGAGCTGCTGGGGCCGGTGCAGGAGCGGCACGCGGAGCTGGCGGGCGATCCGGCCCAGGTGGAGAAGGTGCTGCGGGAGGGCGCCGGGCGGGCCCGGGAGCTGGCGCGGCCGGTGGTGGACCGGGCGTACCGGGCCATCGGGTTGCTGGAGCCGTGACGGGTGGGGTCCCGCGTGCCGCGGGGCCCCACCGGTACGGGTTTCTCAGCTGTTGCCGGAGGCGAGCTCGCGGCTGCGGTCGCGGGCCGCTTCGAGGGCGGCGATGAGCGCGGCGCGCACGCCGTGCTTCTCCAGCTCGACGATGGCGTTGATCGTCGTACCGGCCGGGGAGGTGACGGCCTCGCGGAGCTTGACCGGGTGCTCGCCGCTGTCGCGGAGCATCACGGCGGCGCCGATGGCGGCCTGGACGATCAGGTCGTGGGCCTGCGCGCGGGGCAGGCCGAGGAGGATGCCGGCGTCGGTCATGGCCTCGACGAGGAAGTAGAAGTAGGCGGGGCCGGAGCCGGAGAGGGCGGTGGCCGCGTCCTGCTGGGACTCGGGGACGCGCAGGGTCTTGCCGACGCTGCCGAAGATCTCCTCGGTGTGGGCGAGGTGCGCCGCGGTGGCGTGGCTGCCGGCGGAGATGACGGACATGGCCTCGTCGACGAGGGCGGGGGTGTTCGTCATGACGCGGACGACGGGGGTGCCCGTGCTGAGCCGTTCCTCGAAGAAGGCGGTCGGCACGCCGGCGGCGCCACTGATCACCAGGCGGTCGGCGGGGACGTGCGGGGCGAGCTCGTCGAGGAGCTTCGCCATGTCCTGGGGCTTGACGGTGAGGATGAGGGTGTCGGCGCGCTTGGCGGCCTCGGCGTTGGAGACGGCCTCGACCCCGTAGCGGGTGCGGAGTTCCTCGGCCCGTTCGGTGCGGCGGGCGGTGACGAGGAGTTTCGAGGCGGGCCAGCCGCCGCGGATCATTCCGCTGAGCAGGGCCTCGCCGATCTTTCCGGTACCGAGGACTGCGACTGTCTGGGTCATGCCCGATTCACCTCGCCTGGGGGTCCCTCCCAGCGGTGGCCGGGGGAGTTTCACGCGTGACACGTATACGGCCTCATCCTTTCACCCGGGAAACGAACGGGGCGGGACTGTCCGGCCTGTGGGCGTCAGGGGGTGCGGCGGCGGAGGGTGACCGCGCCGAGGGCGAGTACGAGCAGCGCGCAGGCGGCGACGATCGCGGCGTCGCGGACGAATGCGGCGGTCATGTCGGTGTGGGTGAGGACCTGGGTCATGCCGTCGACCGCGTAGGACATGGGCAGGACGTCGGACAGGCCTTCGAGGACCGGGTGCATGGTGTCGCGGGCCGCGAAGAGGCCGCAGAGGAGGAGCTGCGGGAAGATCACCGCCGGCATGAACTGGACGGCCTGGAACTCGGAGGCCGCGAAGGCGGAGACGAACAGGCCGAGCGCGGTGCCGAGGAGTGCGTCGAGCAGGGCTACGAGGAGCAGCAGCCAGGGGGATCCGATGACGTCGAGGCCGAGGACCCAGAGGGCGAGGCCGGTGGCGAGGACGGACTGGAGGACGGCGACGGCGCCGAAGGCGAGGGCGTAGCCGGCGATGAGGTCGCCCTTGCCCAGCGGCATGGCGAGGAGGCGCTCCAGGGTTCCGGAGGTGCGTTCGCGCAGGGTGGCGATGGAGGTCACCAGGAACATGGTGATGAGGGGGAAGATCCCGAGCAGTGACGCGCCGATGCCGTCGAAGGTCTTGGGGCTGCCGTCGAAGACGAAGCGCAGCAGGGTGAGCATCAGTACCGGGACCAGGAGCATCAGCGCGATGGAGCGCGGGTCGTGGCGGAGCTGGCGCAGCACGCGGGCGGCAGTGGCGCCGGTGCGGGCGCCGCTCATGGCGGTCGTGGCGGTCATCGGCTCTGCTCCGGGGTGAGGGCCGCGGTGTCGGCGGCGTTCGCGGTGGCGGCGTGCGCGTTGGCTTCGTCGACCAGGCGCAGGAAGCCCTCTTCGACGGTGGCGGAGTGGGTACGGGCGCGCAGTGCGTCGGGGGTGTCCTGGGCGAGGATGCGGCCCTCGCGCATGAGGAGCAGGTCGTGGCAGCGTTCGGCCTCGTCCATGACGTGGGAGGAGACGAGGATCGTCGCGCCGCGGGTGGCGGTGATGTCGTGGAAGAGGTTCCACAGGTCGCGGCGCAGGACGGGGTCGAGGCCGACGGTGGGTTCGTCGAGGACGAGGAGCTCGGGGGTGCCGAGCAGGGCGACGGCGAGGGAGACGCGGCTGCGCTGGCCGCCGGAGAGGTTGCCGGCGAGGGCGCCGGCGCGGGTGGTGAGGTCGACGTCGGTGATGGCACGGGTGACGGCGTCGGCCCGGCGGTCGGCGGCGGCGCGGCCGGGGTCGAGGACGGCGGCGAAGTATTCGAGGTTCTGCCGGACGGTGAGGTCGTCGTAGACGCTGGGCGCCTGGGTGACGTAGCCGATGCGGGAGCGGAGCCGGGGGTGGCCGGCGGGGTGGCCGAGGACGTCGAGGGTTCCGGTGACGTGGGCCTGGGTGCCGACGACGGCGCGCATGAGGGTGGATTTTCCGCAGCCGGAGGGGCCGAGGAGGCCGGTGATGCGGCCGCGGGGGACGTCGAAGGCGATGGAGTCGAGGACGGTGCGGGGGGTGCGGCCGGTGCCGCGGCGGACGGTGAGGTCACGGGCGTTGACGGCGGCGGGGTCTCCGTCCGCCTGGTTATTCATCATGTGATGAATAATGCTCCTGGCGGTGCCCGGGCGTCAATCACCGGGAAGGGTCGGACTGCTCCGGACTCCTCTGGGCCGGCCTTCCTGCCTGATACCGCTACTTCTTGCGCTTGGGGCGGCGGGCGGCCGGGTTGCCCGTGCGGGTGCTGCGGCGGCGGGCGTATTCGGTCTGCGCGCGCTCGTACTCGGCGCGGTGGAGCTTCTCGCCCGGGGCCTCGCCGAGGCAGCGCAGGAAGTACGCGATGAGCGAGCCGATGAAACCGATCGTCTTGAGGCCCTTGAGGGCGGCCTCGTCGGAGGACGGGGCGGGGCGACGGCTGAAGGAGGCCCAGGTCTTGGTGAAGGCGATGGAGCTGGAGATCGCGAAGAGGACGACGACCGAGATGCTGAGGAAGGGACCGACGTTGCCGATCTCCAGACCCTCGTAGGAGAGGCGGAGCAGCAGGGCTGCGGCGACGGCGGTGGTCAGCGAGCCGATGGCGAGGCCGGCGCGGCGCAGGGCGTAGCCGCCGTCGTGGTCGACCCACGTCGTGCCGAAGAACCGGATCGGCTCGGGCTGCGGGCCGGCGGGCACCGCGGCCTGCGCGTCCGGCTCGGCGGGGGTCTGGTCTCGCTGGTCGTCGCTCACGTCAGCGATTATCCCCCGCCGGGCCGGGCGGGCCCGGTGTGTCTCACGTGTCAGACGGGTCCGACGGGTCCGGCAGCGGTCCGAGAAGGGTCAGCCGCACTCGGTGACGACATAGCCGTCGCTGCCGGTCCTCACGTACGCGTCGGAGACGAACCGGCCGTTGCCGATGCAGTCCCAGATGGCGGTCGTGCCGTACGGGCCCGAGACGGTGGTGCCGTCGGTCTGGCAGCGGAGCGTGACGGTCGCGCCGTACGGCAGGACGTCGATGACCGAGTAGTTGGTGCCGGGGCCGCTGCGGACGTTCAGCCGGGAGCCGGGAGCGACCGGGTAGGACGGGTAACCGGAGCCGGAGGCAAGGCTCTGGATTTGGCTCGAATCGTTCTCCACCGACATGCGAAATCTCCCCCCATGGGCGTTGCCGTGCGCAACTCGCGCAGGGTAGCAGGACCTTGGAGAATCGCACGGGTCATCGACTAGGCTCCGGCGGGGGTGGTGAACGGTGCATTCGCGGCGCGCGGACTACGTGGGTTTTCCGGAGTACGCCGGGCAGTACCGGCTCGAATCGGTGCTCGGCTCCGGAGGGATGGGCGTCGTCCATCTGGCCACGTCCGGTTCGGGGCTGAAACTCGCCGTCAAGATCGTGCACCCCTCGCACGCGGTGGACCCGGAGTTCCGGGCCCGGTTCCGGCAGGAGGTCGCCGCGGCGCGCCGGGTCAGCGGAGCGTTCACCGCGCCCGTCGTGGACGCCGACCCCGATGCCGAACGGCCGTGGATGGCCACGCTGTTCATCGACGCGCCGACGCTCTCCGAGCGCGTACGGGAAAAGGTGCTGGACCCCTCCGAACTGGCCCGGCTCGCCGCCGGTCTGGCCGAGGCCCTGCGGGACATCCACCGGGCGGGAGTGGTGCACCGGGACCTGAAGCCCAGCAACGTGCTCATGGCTCCGGACGGCGTGCGGGTCATCGACTTCGGGATCTCCCGGCCGGCGGACAGCGACCTTCGGACCGAGACGGGCAAGCTGATCGGCACCCCGCCGTTCATGGCGCCCGAGCAGTTCCAGCGGCCCCGCGACGTGGGGACGGCCGCGGACGTCTTCGCCCTGGGGGCGGTGCTCGTGCACGCGGCGACCGGGCACGGGCCGTTCGACTCGGACAGCCACTACCTGGTGGCGTACCAAGTGGTGCACAGCGAACCGGATCTGACCGGGCTTCCGCCGCAGCTCGTACCCCTCGTCGCGCGCTGCCTGGCCAAGGATCCGGCGGAGCGGCCCACCGCCGAGGCGCTGATCGCCGAGATGCGGGCGATCGCGTACCCGACCGGCGAGGACACCCGGGCCTTCATCCCAGAGCCCCGGCGGCCCCTCGATGCCGAGCAGATCACCCACAAGCGGGAGCGGATCGTTGCCGGACCCGGGGCGGCGCCGCCCCGGCGCAGGACCCGGACGGCGGTAGCGGCCGGCATCGGGCTCGGGCTGCTGCTCGCCGGCGGCACCGTGGGCGGATACCTGCAGTTCGGGGCGGCGGCCGGGTCGCCCGGCCGGATCGCCGCACAGACCGGTCCGGCGCCGCAGAAGACCTTCTCCCCATGGGCGGTCCCGCTGGTCGGGCCCGTGACGGGCAGCCGGATGGGGGCCTGCTCCTGGCAGGCTGCGGCCCTCTACTGCACCGGTCCGGGCATCACCGCGGCACGGCTCGATCCCGCAAACGGCGCCACGGTGTGGGCGCTGGAGGCGGCCGGCCCCGCGAAGAAGGCCACGGCCGTCAGCGCTCCGCTGCACGCGGGTGGGCAGGTACTCGTCGTGGTGCCGGGCAGCGAGACGCTCCAGGCACTGGATCCGGGTACGGGGGCCGAGCACTGGAGGCACCGGCTCCCGGACGGCACACAGGTGATGACCGCGGGCGGGCACGTCCTGCTCGTGGGGACGGGCGGCAGCGTCACGGCGCTGGACCCGGCGACCGGCACACCGCTCTGGACCAGGCAGATCGGCGGGGTCGGATCCGTCTGGTGGGGCGACGACGGGCAGGACGGCGCAGCACCCGGGCTGTACGTGGCGACGCCCGGGGGCGACGGCGGGTCCACCCAGGTCGCCGCGGTGGACCCGGCGACCGGGACGGTGCGGGGGCAGCTGCGGACGGCGGGGCGGCTGCAGCCGGTAGGCACGGCGCAGGGCGGGCTGTACCTGCTGGACCTCGACTCGTCCTCCAGGACCACCGCCGTCGTACGGGCCGACCTGGCGACACACGCGGTGCACCGGGTACCGCTGAAGGCTCCGCTCCTCGATGCACAGGCCACGGTGGACCGGGACGGGACCACCTACCTGTCCGGGACCTCCGGCGCGCTGGTGGCGGTCGGAGCGGCCAAGGAGCGCTGGCGGTCGGAGACGGGCGTGACGGTGGCCTCCCGCCCCGTGTTCGCCGACGGGCTGGTCGCCCTGATGGCGCCGGACGGACGGCTGCTGGCCGTCGACGCCGACAGCGGCCGTCCGACGGGGCAGACCAGGGCGCGGATGGCCGACGGCAAGGCCGCCGCCCACACCTCGACGCTGCCCGCGCCGGTGACCGCGGACGGTCGGCTGTTCGGGAACGCGCCCGACGGGACGGTGTTCGCGGTCGCCGCGGGGGCTTCCTCCGGCTGGTGAGACGCGGACGCCCCCGCACCGGGGGGTGCGGGGGCGTCACTGCTGCCGTGCGGACGATCAGCCCAGGAGGGAGACGTCGCGGACCGCGCCCTTGTCGGCGCTTGTGGCCATGGCGGCGTAGGCGCGCAGGGCCGCGGAGACCTTGCGCTCACGGTTCTTCGGGGCGTAGACGCCGCCGAGGGCCTCGTGGCGGGCCGCCAGGGTGGCCTCGTCGACGAGGACCTCGATGGACCGGTTCGGGATGTCGATGCGGATCCGGTCGCCGTCCTCGACGACCGCGATGGTGCCGCCCGAGGCCGCCTCCGGGGAGGCGTGGCCGATGGACAGGCCCGAGGTGCCGCCGGAGAAGCGGCCGTCGGTCACCAGGGCGCAGGACTTGCCGAGGCCGCGGCCCTTGAGGAAGGAGGTCGGGTAGAGCATCTCCTGCATGCCGGGGCCGCCGCGCGGGCCCTCGTAGCGGATGACGACGACGTCGCCCTCCTTGATCTCCTTGCGGAGGATCTTGTCGACCGCCTCGTCCTGGGACTCGCAGACGACCGCCGGACCCTCGAAGGTCCAGATCGACTCGTCGACGCCGGCGGTCTTCACGACGCATCCGTCCTCGGCGATGTTGCCGCGCAGCACGGCGAGGCCGCCGTCCTTGGAGTACGCGTGCTGCACCGAGCGGATGCAGCCGCCCTCGGCGTCGAGGTCGAGGGACTCCCAGCGCTTGGACTGCGAGAAGGCGGTGGCGGAGCGCTCGCAGCCGGGGCCCGCGTGCCACAGCTCCATGGCCGTGTCGGAGGCCGTGCCGGAGCGGGCGTCCCACTGGGCGAGCCAGTCCTCCAGGCCGTCGGAGTGGACGGTGTTGATGTCCTTGTTGAGGAGTCCGCCGCGGTGCAGCTCACCGAGGATGGCGGGGATGCCGCCGGCGCGGTGGATGTCCTCCATGTAGTACGTGCCGCCGGGCGCCACGTTCGGCGCGACCTTGGCCAGGCACGGGACCCGGCGCGAGACGGCGTCGATGTCGGTGAGGTCGTAGTCCAGACCCGCTTCCTGCGCCGCGGCCAGCAGGTGCAGGATCGTGTTGGTGGAGCCGCCCATCGCGATGTCGAGGGCCATGGCGTTCTCGAAGGCCTCACGGGTGGCGATGTTGCGCGGGAGGACGGACTCGTCGCCGTCCTCGTAGTAGCGCTTGGTGATCTCCACGACCGTGCGGCCGGCGTCCTCGTACAGGGCGCGGCGGGCAGTGTGCGTGGCGAGGACCGAGCCGTTGCCGGGGAGGGCCAGGCCGATGGCCTCGGCCAGGCAGTTCATCGAGTTGGCGGTGAACATGCCGCTGCAGGAGCCGCAGGTGGGACAGGCGTTCTCCTCGATGCGCAGGACGTCCTCGTCGGAGACGTTCTCGTTGGAGGCGTCGACCATGGCGTCGATCAGGTCGAGCTTGCGGACCGTGCCGTCGACGAGGGTCGCCTGGCCGGCCTCCATCGGGCCGCCGGACACGAACACCACCGGGATGTTGAGGCGCATGGCGGCCATCAGCATGCCGGGGGTGATCTTGTCGCAGTTGGAGATGCAGATCAGCGCGTCGGCGCAGTGCGCCTCGACCATGTACTCGACCGAGTCCGCGATCAGGTCGCGGGAGGGGAGGGAGTACAGCATGCCGCCGTGACCCATGGCGATGCCGTCGTCGACCGCGATGGTGTTGAACTCGCGCGGGATCGCACCGGCGGCCCGGATCGCGTCCGAGACGATGCGGCCGACCGGAGCCAGGTGGGTGTGGCCGGGGACGAACTCGGTGAAGGAGTTGGCGACCGCGACGATCGGCTTGCCGATGTCCGCGCTCGCTACGCCCGAGGCGCGCATAAGCGCACGTGCGCCTGCCATGTTGCGGCCGTGGGTGACGGTGCGGGACCTCAGCTCGGGCATGCGGTTTCACTCCCCATGAGTGCGGCTGTACGGTCAGCCGCGACTGCGGATATGGCTCAGATACGAGGCTACGCCCACCGCCCGCGATCCGGACACCTCGTCCGGATGCCGGGACGGCGGGCTCATTCCTCGGTCAGGTACCGCTGCAGCGTCGGCGCGACGAGCGCCACGATCTTCTCCGGGTCGGCGGACGCCAGGGGCTCCACCTGGACCACGTAGCGCAGGATCGCGATGCCGACCATGTGCGAGGCGGCGAGCTCGGCACGGAACGTCGGGTCGGGAACGTCGAGGTCGGCGGCGACGCGCTCCAGGACCCGCCGCAGGACCAGCCCGCGCAGCACCTTCGCGGCGGCCTCGTGCGTGAGCGCCGAGCGGATCACGGCGAGCAGCGGGACACGGGTGACCGGGTTCTCCCAGACGCCCAGGAAGTAGCGGGCGAGGCGCTCGCCGATGCCGTCCGGGCCCTCGCCGAGGATCGAGGGGACCACCAGGGCGGGCTCCATGCTGACCTCGATGGCGGCGGCGAACAGGTCGTCCTTGCTGCCGAAGTAGTGGTGCACCAGCGCAGGGTCGACGCCGGCGACCTTGGCGATGCCGCGCACGGAGGTCTTGTCGTACCCGCGCTCCGCGAACACCTCCCGGGCGGCGAGCCGGATGCGCTCCTGGGTGCCGGGGCCCTCGTCGGCCTCGTCCTGCCGGGGGCGGCCGCGGCGGCGGCGGGGCTGGGCGGCGTCCGGGGTATCGGTCACGGCCGGCGGACCTCGTCGCGCTCGGCGGCGGAGGTGGCGGGGGCCGCGGAACTGGCGGTGGCGAGGTGCAGGCGGGTGAAGGCCAGCGCCTCGGCGAGATCGGCCTCGCGTTCGGCGGAGGACATCGCCCGGCGGGTGTTCACCTCGATCACCACGTGCCCGTCGAACGAAGTCTGCGCGAGGCGTTCCAGCAGCTCGGCGCAGGGCTGCGTACCCCGGCCCGGGACCAGGTGCTCGTCCTTGGCCGATCCGTTCCCGTCGGCGAGGTGGATGTGCGCGAGCCGGTCGCCCATCCGGTCGATCATCGCGGTGGCGTCGGTACGGGCGGTCGCGGTGTGGGACAGGTCGACGGTGAAGTGGCGGTAGTCGTCCTTGGTCACGTCCCACTCAGGGGCGTACGCGAGCATCTCGCGGTCGCGGTAGCGCCACGGGTACATGTTCTCCACGGCGAACCGGACGTCGGTCTCGTCCGCCATCCGCCAGATGCCGGTGACGAAGTCCCGTGCGTACTGGCGCTGCCAGCGGAACGGCGGATGCACGACCACGGTGCTCGCCCCGAGCCGCTCGGCCGCCGCCCGGGCGCGCTGCAACTTGGTCCACGGATCGGTGGACCAGACCCGCTGGGTGATCAGGAGACACGGCGCGTGGACGGCCAGGATCGGCACCCCGTGGTGGTCCGACAGCCGGCGCAGGGCGTCGACGTCCTGGCTGACCGGGTCCGTCCAGACCATCACCTCGACGCCGTCGTACCCGAGGCGCGCGGCGATCTCGAAGGCGGTCGCCGTCGACTCCGGATATACGGAGGCGGTGGAGAGGGCGACTTTCGCGGTCGGGACACGGACTGGTTCTGCCACGGGGACAGGGTACGGGCCCGGCGGCGGCCGTGGCCGTGACGGCGGCCACGCGGGAGGGGCGGCGGGGGCGGGCCGGCCACCGGCTCAGTGCCGGGCTCGGCCGCCGGCTCCGTACGGGCGGCCTCGGGCCGCACCGGGGCCGGTGCCGGGCGGATGTTTCCCGCTGTTCGCCCCGGAAAGTGTTATCGCCGTCGCCCGGGCGGGTCTCCCTGTATGCCGGACCATCCGGCAGCAGCTCCGCACGACTGCGAAGGGCCACACATGCACGAGCACGAGCCGGTCGAAAGCCTTGCCCACCAGGGAGCCGGGCCGGTCCACGACAGGGAGCGGCGCCCTGCGAAGTCCCGTCGCCGTGCGGGGGGCCGCAGGGCGGTGCGTACGCGCAGCAGCGCGAGGCGCACGGGCCTGATGGTGTCCGCGGCCGCGCTCGTCGCCGTCGCGGCGGGGGCCTTCGCCCTCCACGGAACGGACGGCGCTTCCGGGGGCGCCGACCGCGTGGCCGCGTCCTCGTCCACGGACACGGACGCTGGAGCTGGCGCTGCCGCCGGCGCCGCGACCGAACCCGCGCAGCAGCCCGGTCCGGGCACCCCGACCGGGATATCCGGCTCACCGCTCGCGTCGGCGACCCCGTCCGGCGCGCCCGCCTCGTCCCCGGCGGCTGCGGCCTCCCCTTCGGCGGAGGTCCGGCCGGACGCCGCCCCGTCCCGCGGATCCAAGCCGTCGAAGGGCGCCGACGCGCCCGGCCCTGCCCCGGCCGGCGGTGCGTCCGGGTCCGGCCCGGTCGGCCCGGACCCGAAGGTGGCCGGGCCGAGGGTGTCCTCGCAGGCCGTCCGCGACGCCGAGGCCATGTCGCTGAAGCTCCTCAACGGCGAACGGGCCACGGTGGGCCTGGCGCCCCTCGTACTGAAGGACGATCTCAGTGGCTTCGCCCGCGAATGGGCCAGGCACATGCGCACATCCGGCTTCGGCCACTCGGGCAGCAAGGACACCGGCCACCTGGTGACCGGATCGCGCACCTGGGTCGGCGAGAACATCGTGATGTGGAGCGACGAGTCGATGACCGCCCAGCAGGCGGCGGAGAAGTTCCAGTCCATGTGGCGCCACAGCCCCGGGCACTACAAGGCGCAGACCAGCCGGACGTTCACCGAGGTGGGAGTGGGCATCTACCACGACGAGTCCGGCTGGTGGGGGGTGCACAACTTCTCGGACGGCCGGTAGCGGCCCTCAGGCCCCCGGTGCCGGCATGTGGTCCAGCCTGCGGAGGATCACGCCCTCGCGCAGGGCCCACGGGCAGATCTCCAGGTGGTCCACGCCGAACAGGTCCATCGCGCCCTCCGCCACCAGCGCACCCGCCAGGAGCTGGTTCGCCCGGCCCTCCGAGACGCCCGGGAGGGCGGACCGCTGGGCCGTGGTCATCGCCGCCAGGCGCGGGACCCACTCCTCCAGGGACTTGCGGCTCAGGTCCCGCTGTACGTACAGGCCGTCCGCGGAGCGGGCCGCGCCCGCGATGCGGGCCAGCTGCTTGAAGGTCTTCGAGGTCGCCACCACGTGGTCCGGCACGCCGAAGCGGCTGAACTCGCGGACCGTCCGGGCGATCTCCGCCCGCACGTGCCGCCGCAGCGCCCGGATGTCCAGCGCGTCCGGCGGGTCGCCCGGGAGCCAGCCCGAGGTGAGGCGGCCCGCGCCCAGCGGGAGGGAGACGGCGGCGTCCGGGTCCTCGTCGATGCCGTACGCGATCTCCAGCGAGCCGCCGCCGATGTCCAGGACCAGCAGCTTCCCGGCGGACCAGCCGAACCAGCGGCGGGCCGCGAGGAAGGTGAGCCGGGCCTCGTCCTCACCGCTGAGCACCGGCAGGTCGACGCCGGTCTCGGCCTTGACCCGCGCCAGGACCTCGTCCGCGTTCGTGGCCTCGCGTACGGCGCTGGTCGCGAAGGGGAGAACGTCCTCGCACCCCTTGTCCTCGGCGGCCTGCACCGCGTCGCCGATCACCGAGACGAGACGCTCGACGCCCTCGGGTGTGACGGCGCCGCGCTCGTCGAGCAGCTCCGCCAGCCTCATCTCCACCTTGTGCGAGTGCGCCGGCTGCGGGCGCGCACCGGGGTGCGCGTCCACCACCAGCAGATGGACCGTATTCGAACCCACATCCAGGACACCGAGTCTCATAGGGGGAAACGCTACTGCGAGGAAGACTCCAGAGCTCTGTAAGGGGTGCTTATTCCTATGGGGCGGCTGCGTTGGATGCCCGTTCCCGGATCGAACGCGCGACCTTTGGTGAGCCGGGTCGTTGATCGGATGACAGGTCGGGGGACGGAAGGTGCGGCGTGGGACGGCGAGTTCCGCTGACGGAGGGCGAGATCGCCCGTACCGCTGCTGCCCACGCCTTGCTTCGGACGGGCGTGGATGAGGCGACCGGAGAACGGCTGACCAGCGCCGCGCTGACGGAGCGCGTCGGCTGGTGCGCCGACCTGGCATCAGGCATGGTCTCCGAACTGCTGGCCGCGCACTGGACCGCCCCCGATATGGAGGCGCTCATCTCCGGTACGGACGACGGCGGCAGGAAGTTGCCGTCACAGGCATGGATGGCGTTGCGTCGCCTCGGCTGGAACGCCGGACCGCCCGAGGGGATCCGGGTCAATGACCGGATCGTTCGTATGGCACAGGAGCAGGCCGGGCGAATTCTGCGTTCGGCGGGTTGGCGCACCGGCCTGACTGCGGCAGTGATCGCCACCTGGCCCGCCGACCCGGCCAAACGCACGGCACAGGAGTGGGAGGCCGTCCGCGCAGCG
This sequence comes from Streptomyces sp. NBC_00029, assembly GCF_045160505.1. Taxonomy (NCBI): domain Bacteria; kingdom Bacillati; phylum Actinomycetota; class Actinomycetes; order Kitasatosporales; family Streptomycetaceae; genus Streptomyces; species Streptomyces sp. NBC_00029. Next base: position 5,163,830 of record NZ_CP108292.1, on the reverse strand, counting down.
GTACCGGGTGGGCGACACTTGCCGACGAGTGCCATCAGGGCACGTACCCGACAGGTCTCCGTGTTCCTCGGGAAGCACAAGCGGCTGCCGGTCCATGTGTTCGACCTAGAGGCCACGCCCAGGACACCGCGCACGTTGCTCCTGTCGGCGTGCGACCGGCAGCAGGCCACCATCGAGCGAATCGGTGATCCGCATCATGCACTGGTGCGCCTTCAGCTCCCCAACCGCCCCGACCCGCGGTCCTACAAGGACTGGACCTGGGTGGCCTGCCTCCTGAGGCTGCCGCCCACGATTCCGGCGGGCGCGGTGCTGCACCTGCCCACGCTCCGCCCGCAGCAAGGTCGCGTCCGTGCCGATGTCGCGTACACCCACCCGGTACCGAGAAGCACAGGCGGCGGGCACACGATCGCGCTCGGCGTGGACTGGGGCCTGAACACCCTGCTCAGTGCAGGCGTGGTCCGGCTTCATGGCGACGGACGGATCACCGCCCGAGGGGCCGGAGGCATGTTCCGGGCGGCCGGCGTCCTCGCCAAGCAGCACCGGCTGCGCCGACTCTCCGAGCGCCTGCACTGCAAGGCCGACCACTACCGGAGCCTCATCGCCGGGAATGAGCAGCACCCCCTCGCCGCCCGGCACGCGGTTCTCCGCGAGGAGTGCGACCGGGTCGGCGCACGTCGGTCGAGCCTCAACGATGCGTTGGCCCGGGCCGCCTCTCGGTGGGCGGTCGACCAGGCCATCGCCGCCGGAGCGAGCGTCATCTACGTCGAAGACCTCCGCTCAATGGAGGCGGGCGGCATGGGACGGACGATGAACACGCGTCTTTCCCAGCAGGTGCGCGGGCAGATCGTCGACCGCTTGCGACACATGGCGGGCGAGTCGGGCATCGCCGTGGTCACCGTTCCGGCACGCGACACCTCCAGGCACTGTCCGCGGTGCCTCACCCCGCTACGGCACCGTGCGGCCCCGGACCGGCTCACCGCACCCGGCTGGAAGTGGGCCATCTGCCCCGCCTGCTCCTGGCAGGGCGACCGCGACCAGGGTGCCTGGCAACGGATCGCATCGCGCGGCCTCACCCACCAAGGCAGAACGATCACGAGCCGGGCCTCCGGAACCATGGCCATCCGCGCGGTCGTGGACACGCTGGAAGCCGGCGCAACCATCACACCGGCCGCGCGGAGACCAAGCCGGCTGGACCGGTCGAAAACCGGAGCCACCCGCCGCAGAACCACACGTCCGGCGCCCCGGCGACGCCGGACACCCTCCCCCGCCGGGCCCCCGGGCCCAGCAGGCCAGCGTCCGGAGGGACACGCCCACACGGACCGGAAACCGCTGCCCCGCGCAGCCCACCGGCACCAGGACGTGACGACGATCAGCACACCCACCGCCCGTCGGCACCGGCCGAGAGGAGCGGCACTGGGCGCAGGTTTCCACCTCCACGCCCACGCCACCCCTCCCTGGTGGGAACTCGCCCGTGAACCCGACACTCCGTCCGGTCCGGGATCATTCTGCTGATCTGAGACGCTTGTGTTTGTGCCAAATACGAAGAAGGCCAACAAGACCCGGTCGCAGAAGGACACGGGCAAGGACACCGTCAAGGGCAAGGGCAGCGCCAAGGCCAAGGGCGGCAAGGAGAAGGTCGTGGTCGTCGCCGACGAGAAGGGGCTGGACTTCCCCCGGGCCTGGGTGGAGTTTCCCGACCCCGCCGACGACGAGCAGGTCTTCCGATGTGACCTGACCTGGCTCACCTCCCGCTGGACCTGCATCTTCGGCAGTGGCTGCCAGGGCATCCAGGCGGGCCGGGCGGACGACGGGTGCTGCACGCTCGGCGCGCACTTCTCCGACGATGACGACGAGAAGCGCGTCGCGCAGCACGTGGCGCGGCTGACGCCCGAGCTGTGGCAGTTCCACGACGTCGGCAGCGAGAGCGGGTGGACGCAGCACGACGACGACGGGGAGAAGCAGACCCGCCGGTGGGACGGCGCGTGCATCTTCCTGAACCGGCCGGGGTTCCCCGCCGGGGCCGGGTGCTCGCTGCACATCCTCGCCGTGAAGGAGGGCCGGGAGCCTCTGGAGACCAAGCCCGACGTCTGCTGGCAGCTGCCGATCCGCCGGACCTACGACTGGATCGACCGGCCGGACGACACCCGCGTGCTGCAGGTGTCGATCGGTGAGTACGACCGCCGCGGCTGGGGTCCGGGCGGCCACGACCTGCACTGGTGGTGCACGTCGGCCACCTCGGCGCACGGTGCCGGGGAGCCGGTGTACGTCTCGTACCGCCCCGAGCTGACGGAGCTGATGGGCAAGGAGGGGTACGACGCCCTCGTGGAGCTGTGCGAGGCGCGGCTCGCCTCGCTGCTGCCGATGGCCCCGCACCCCGCGGATCCTGCCTGACCGCCTGACCGTCTGACCCCGTCCCGCTCGGGCCGGCCCCGTCAGGGGGCCTGTGACGCCGACGGGGCGGGGTCCGGGGCGGGGGAAACCGTTCCGCCTGAGCCCTCCGTCGGGGTCGGCCGGGGCGTCGGGGAGGGCGGCGGGATCGTCGGCTCCGTCGGGGACGGGGTCGGGGTGGGCGGTTGCGTCGGGTCCGGGGAGGGCGCCGGAGTGCCGGGCTGTGTCGGGTCCGGGGTGGGCGGGGATGTCGACGCGGGGCGGCCCCGGCCCTGGATGGAGACCACCGCGCCGCTCGGGTCGACTCCGACCCGGGCGCTCCAGGCGCCGACGGGCTGGGCCTCGGGGTCGACGGCGATCCGTAGGGTGACCGATTCTCCTGGGGCCAGCGTGCCCGCGGTCCGGCTCGCGCGCAGCCAGGGGGCGTCGGACCAGAGCCGCCAGTCCACCGGGGCGCCGCCGGAGGCGGCGAGGGTGAGCAGGGTGACGGAGCCCTGCGAGGATGCGGCCACGCTGAGGCGGCCGGGGTTGCCGGTCTGGTCGGGGGTGGCCGGCGGGCCGGTGCTGATCACCTCGACGGAGACGTCGGAGGCGGTGTCGCTCTGGGCGAAGCCGGGGCCGCTGGTGGTGCTGGCGGCGTTCCCGGCGTTCTCGTAGGCGGTCAGCGGGTGTCCGTCGGTCCGCGCGGTGGGGAGTTCGGACTCGCTGGCGGAGATACGGGTGGCGTCGCCGCCGGCGTGCTCGCCGGCGGCGGGGTCACCGCGGTACGCCGCCCACAGTGCCAGGACCGGGGCGGCGACGACGGTGGCGACCACGGTGGTGGTCACGACCCGGGCGCGCAGCCGGTCGCGGCGGGCCGCGCGGTCCTTGGGGTCCATGGGGAAGCCGGTGCGGTCGAAGCGCGGGGCGGGGCTGCGGCCGCGGCCCCGGCCGGAGCGGAGCATCGCGGCGTGGACGGCGGTGCGGGGGGCCGGTACGAGGGGGAGCGCGGCGGTGTTGAGGCCGCCTGAGCCGGGCCAGGGGCCTGCGGCGCCGACGCGTTCGGCGACGCGGCGGCACCGGGGGCAGTCGTCGACGTGGCGGACGAGCTCGGCGCGCAGGGTGCTGGAGAGCAGGACGTTGCCGTCGCCGTCGTCGCCGGTGAGCCGGGAGACGCCGGGGCAGTTGCCGGTCTCGACGACGGCGAGGGCGGCGCGGGTGCGCTCGACCTCGCAGGCGGCGCCGGAGAGCAGCTCGCGGGCGGCGGCCGGAGGTGTGCCGAGGACGGCGGCGAGTTCGGGGACGCCGAGCCGGTGGCGGACGGCGAGTTCGAGGGCTTCGCGCTGCTCGGGCGTGGTGCCGGCGGCTTCGGGCCAGGCGAGCCGGGCGAGCTCGGTACGGCGGTAGGCGCTCACGTCAAGAGGCCGGTGGGCTTCCCGGCCGTGGTCGGGGGCCGTTCCGCCACCCGGCGCACGCTCGTGCTCGGTGTGCTCCGGCGCACGCCGGGCGGAATGCGCTCCCAGTCGCGCGCGCCGGTGCTCCGCGAGCCGGTGCAGGCAGCCCCAGCGGGCGAGTGCGTAGAGCCAGGCTCGCCGGTCGCCCTCGTCGGGGCAGCGGCCGGGATGCCGCTCGGCCACGGCGAGTACGTCCCCGAGCACGTCGGTCGCGGTGTCGTGGTCGCACAGGACCGACAGGCAGTACGTGAACAGGCCGTCCAGGTAGGGCTCGTGCCGGAACGGCGGCGGCTGCTCGCCCTCGTGGGGCATGCGCCCGTGCGCCCGGTGTGCGCCGGTGCGCGCTGAGGAGTGTGCCTGGCTGCTGCTGTTCACCTGGCGACCGTAGGCGGCGCGCCGGTGGCGGCCTGGAAGCCTTCGCCACATTTAGCCCTTAAGGGTGAACAGATCGGTGAGGCGCTGACGCAGGCCCTGACGCGGTCGGACCGGCAGGCCCTGACCCCCTGCCGCTACGGGCACGCCGGGAGCCGCCGCCGCGTCCGGTGGCGAAGGGCGATCCCCCGTCGGACAGGTCCGTGGCGACACCTTCGCAGCGCGGCGGCCGGGCCCCGCCACCGGCACCGCGGTCCGGCCTGTCGGTGGGTGCGGCTACCGTGAACGCCATGGCTGCCCGCACTGCTCGTTCATCCGCCAAGGACCGGCCGTCCTACCGCTGCACCGACTGCGGCTGGACGACCGCGAAGTGGCTCGGACGCTGTCCCGAGTGCCAGGCCTGGGGCACCGTCGAGGAGATGGGCGCGCCCGCCGTGCGGACCACCGCCGCCGGCCGGGTCTCGACCGCCGCCCTGCCGATCGCGCAGGTCGACGGCCGGACCGCGACCGCCCGCAGCACCGGCGTGGACGAGCTGGACCGCGTCCTCGGCGGCGGGCTCGTGCCCGGCGCCGTGGTGCTGCTCGCCGGTGAGCCCGGCGTCGGCAAGTCGACGCTGCTGCTCGACGTCGCGGCGAAGGCGGCCAGCGACGAGCACCGCACGCTGTACGTGACGGGCGAGGAGTCCGCGAGCCAGGTGCGGCTGCGGGCCGACCGGATCAACGCCCTCAGTGATCACCTCTATCTGGCTGCCGAGACCGATCTGTCCGCCGTGCTCGGGCACCTCGACGCGGTGAAGCCCTCCCTGCTGGTCCTGGACTCCGTACAGACCGTCGCCTCCCCCGAGATCGACGGCGCGCCCGGCGGCATGGCCCAGGTGCGGGAGGTGGCCGGGGCGCTGATCCGGGCCTCCAAGGAACGCGGGATGGCCACCCTCCTCGTGGGCCACGTGACCAAGGACGGCGCCATCGCCGGCCCGCGTCTGCTGGAGCACCTCGTCGACGTGGTGCTGAGCTTCGAGGGCGACCGGCACGCCCGGCTGCGGCTGGTGCGCGGCATCAAGAACCGTTACGGCGCCACCGACGAGGTCGGCTGCTTCGAACTGCACGACGAGGGGATCACCGGGCTCGCCGACCCGAGCGGGCTGTTCCTGACCCGCCGCGCCGAGGCGGTGCCCGGCACCTGCCTGACCGTGACTCTGGAGGGCAAGCGCCCGCTGGTCGCCGAGGTGCAGGCGCTGACCGTGGACTCGCAGATCCCCTCCCCCCGGCGCACGACCTCGGGCCTGGAGACCTCGCGCGTGTCGATGATGCTGGCGGTGCTGGAGCAGCGCGGCCGGATCACGGCGCTCGGCAAGCGCGACATCTACAGCGCCACGGTGGGCGGGGTGAAGCTCACCGAGCCGGCCGCCGACCTGGCGATCGCGCTCGCGCTGGCCTCGGCCGCCAGCGACGTCCCGCTGCCGAAGAACCTCGTGGCGATCGGGGAGGTCGGCCTGGCCGGCGAGGTGCGGCGGGTGACGGGCGTGCAGCGGCGTCTCGCGGAGGCGCACCGGCTGGGGTTCACCCACGCGCTGGTGCCGGCGGATCCGGGCAAGGTGCCGGCCGGGATGAAGGTCATCGAAGTGGCCGACATGGGCGACGCACTACGGGTGTTGCCGCGCGGGCGGTCCCGCACGCCGGCCAGGGAGCGGTCCGCGGAGTAGCCCGCCCTGGGGGGACGGCCCCCTGGTCGGCGGGCCCGTACGGGGCCCTCCCGGGCCGTACCTGGCCAAGCCACGGCGGGGCCGCGGCGCGCGCCGGTAGACTTCTGGATGGTCCGCCCGGCCGTACGCACGTCCTCGTGCCCGCGGCGCTGGGCGGCGCAACCCGCGACCGGAGGAGTGCAGTGGCAGCCAAGGACGGGGCAGCAGCATCCGGCAAGTCGGGCGCCGGCTCCAAGCAGGAGGCCATGATGCGCGCCTCGCTGAGCGCGGTCGCACCTGGTCAGCCGCTGCGTGACGGCTTGGAACGGATCGTCCGCGGCAACACCGGCGGGCTCATCGTCCTCGGTATGGACAAGAACGTCGAGGCGATGTGCACCGGCGGCTTCGTCCTGGACGTGGAGTTCACCGCGACCCGGCTGCGCGAGCTGTGCAAGCTCGACGGCGCGCTCATCCTCGACAAGGACATCACCAAGATCCTGCGGGCCGGTGTGCAGCTGGTGCCGGACGCCTCGATCCCGACGGAGGAGACGGGCACGCGCCACCGCACGGCCGACCGCGTCTCCAAGCAGTGCGGCTTCCCGGTGGTGTCGGTGTCGCAGTCGATGCGGCTGATCGCGCTGTACGTGGACGGTGAGCGGCGGGTCCTGGAGGAGTCCGGGGCGATCCTGTCGCGGGCGAACCAGGCACTGGCCACGCTGGAGCGGTACAAGCTGCGCCTCGACGAGGTGGCGGGCACGCTGTCGGCGCTGGAGATCGAAGACCTGGTCACCGTCCGCGACGTGACGGCGGTCGCGCAGCGGCTGGAAATGGTCCGCCGGATCGCGACCGAGATCGCCGAGTACGTGGTCGAACTGGGCACGGACGGGCGTCTGCTGTCGCTGCAGCTGGACGAGCTGACGGTCGGGATCGAGCAGGAGCGGGAGCTGGTCATCCGGGACTACGTGCCGGAGCCGACGGCGAAGCGTTCCCGCACGGTGGACGAGGCGCTGGCGGAGCTGGACGCTCTGACGCATCCGGAACTGCTGGAGCTGGCGATCGTGGCACGGGCGCTGGGGTACACGGGCTCGCCGGAGACCCTGGACTCGGCGGTGTCGCCGCGCGGGTACCGGCTGCTGGCGAAGGTTCCGAGGCTGCCGGGCGCGATCATCGAGCGGCTCGTGGAGCACTTCGGGGGCCTGCAGAAGCTTCTGGCGGCTTCGGTGGACGACCTCCAGGCCGTGGACGGCGTGGGCGAGGCCCGGGCCCGCAGCGTCCGCGAGGGCCTCTCCCGCCTGGCCGAGTCGTCCATCCTGGAACGCTACGTCTAGGCCGTACAGGGGCCCGGCCCGCGTCCGCCGGGCCGTCTCGTCCGCGGAGACGGCCGAGGGCGCACTGCTCTAGTCCTGCTTCAGGACGAAGGAGGTACGGGCCACCGGCATGCCCGGGGCCTTGACCTCGACCACGTAGGTGTCGGGAGCCGCCGACCCCGCCGGGGGCGTCTGGCACTGGTCGGCCGCGCTGAACCTGCGGTCCCAGTCCAGCGACTGCTTCGTCTCGCCCTGTGCCGGCAGGCGGAAGAAGGCGTTGCCGGCGCCCGCCGGGCAGTCCGCCGAGGACCACACCGCCTTGTTGCTGCTCGCCTGAAGGATGGTCAGGACCGCCTGCTTCGGGCCGAGGTCGACCTTGCAGGTGGTTCCGGAGGTGTTGCGGGCGACCAGTTCGAGGCGGGGCTTCTCGCTCGCCTCGTACTCGTTCTTCACGCTCTTCACCTCCCACTGCAGCGATCCCGGCGCGCAGGTGGGGAGCGGGGAGTCCGCCGGGACCGCGGCCGGGCCGCCCGCGGCGCCGCCGGAGCCCTGGCCGCCGTTCGAGCCCGTGCCGCCGCCCGGTTCGCCGTTCTTGCCCGCGCCGCCGGTGGAGCCCTCGGAGCCCGTGGTTCCGCCGCTGCCCGACTCCGGGCGCCCGCCGGGGGCCGCGCTGATCGCGGGCCCGGTGCCGGCCGGGCCCGGGGTGATCGAGCCGACGGGGTCGGGGCCGCCCTGGCCCTTCCCGTTCGTACTCGTCCTCCCCCCGCCGGAACTGACGGTCCATACGGCGAGGAGCGCGAGGAGCGCGACAACGGAAGCCAGCACAGCCCTCCGTCGCCAGTAGATGGAGGAGGGGAGCGGCCCGACCGGATTGCGCAGAGATCCCACGGACGGAACTTTACGAGAGTTCGCGGCCCGATCAGTGCCCCACATGCCGCGCAGCGGGCTCGATTTGCCGATGATCATCCCGCGGGCGCAATCGGGGCGCTCAGATCCGGCCAAAGGGTTGATGCCGAGATCAAACCGCTTTGCGTACGTTCGGTGAGCATGGACAGCTCCAGCTCCAGCCTCTACCGCACCGTCACCGATTTCGCCCACCGGACACCCTCGTGGGTGCAATCGGCCTTCGAGATCTGGACGGGCTACGGGCTGCTCCTCTTCGGCGTGCTCCTCGCCGCCGTGTGGTGGCGCTCGCGCCGCCGGAGCGGACCCGAGGCGGTGGCACTGGCCGTCCTTGCCCCGGTGGCCACCGCCGTCGCGTACGGCGCGTCCGAGTTCGTGAAGTCCACCGTGGCCGAGGAGCGGCCCTGTCGCGCGGTGGCCGGGGCCGCGGCCCCGCTGGTGCCGTGCCCGGGACCCGGCGACTGGTCGTTCCCCAGCAACCATGCGGTCCTCGCGGGCGCCGCCGCCGTGGCGCTGACCCTGACCGTGCGCCGGCTCGCCCTGCTGACCGTGCCGCTCGCGCTGCTGATGGCCTTCTCCCGGGTCTTCGTCGGCGTGCACCACCCGCACGACGTCGCGTTCGGCCTGCTGCTGGGCGGCTCGGTCGCCGCCCTCGTCGTCCTCGCGCTCGCCGGCCCCGCCGGTGCGCTCGTCGCCGCCGCGCGGGCGGGCGGGACTCCGGCCGCCCGCTGGTTCACCGGTCCCGGTCCGGCGCGCCGAGGGAGATGAAACGTGCCAGGATGCCGTCTGCCATGACTGCATCTCCCGCTTCCTCCCCGGCCGTATCCCCCGACTCCGCCCACGCGCTGCACTCCCCCGTCATCACGTGGTTCGACGAACACGCCCGCGATCTGCCCTGGCGCCGCCCCGAGGCCGGCCCCTGGGGGGTCATGGTCAGCGAGTTCATGCTCCAGCAGACACCGGTCAGCCGGGTCCTGCCGGTCTACGAGCAGTGGCTCGCCCGGTGGCCCCGCCCCGCGGACCTGGCCGCGGAGGCCCCCGGCGAGGCCGTACGGGCCTGGGGCCGGCTCGGCTATCCGCGCCGCGCGCTGCGGCTGCACGGCGCGGCCGTCGCCATAACGGAGCGGCACGGGGGCGACGTGCCGCGCGACCACGCGCAGCTGCTGGCGCTGCCCGGGATCGGCGAGTACACGGCGGCGGCCGTGGCCTCCTTCGCGTACGGGCAGCGGCACGCGGTCCTCGACACGAACGTCCGGCGGGTCTTCGCGCGCACCACGACCGGGGTCGAGTACCCGCCGAACGCGACGACCGCCGCCGAGCGGCGGCTCGCGCGGGCCCTGCTGCCCGAGGACGAGGGCACCGCGGCCCGCTGGGCTGCGGCCTCGATGGAGCTCGGCGCGCTGGTGTGCACCGCCAAGAGCCCGGACTGCGCGCGCTGCCCGGTGGCCGGGCTGTGCGCGTGGCGCCTCGCGGGGAAGCCCGCGCACGAGGGTCCGCCGCGGCGCGGGCAGACGTACGCCGGGACGGACCGGCAGGTGCGCGGCAAGCTCCTCGCCGTGCTGCGGGAGGCGGTGGGCGCGGTTCCGCAGGCCGTGCTCGACACGGTCTGGGACGAGCCCGTGCAGCGGGCCCGGGCACTGGACGGACTGGTGGCGGACGGGCTGGTGGAACCGCTGGACGGAGGCCACTACCGGCTCCCCGCGTCGCTCCCGCAGCCCCTCCCCCGGACCTGATCGAAGCTGAGGCGCCGCTTCCGCTTTTCGCCGGGAAACCGCAGCTCACGGGGGTTGTTACACAACCTATGGGTGTCCGTGCGTCCACCGAAGGCTGGCTCGCACAGGCCCGTGACAACCCCTCCGTACCTTCAAATCCGTAAGGCAGCGGATGAGCAGGTGGACGGCAGCGGAGGCGGTCTCAGATGGCGCACGGTGAGGTACTCGGATTCGAAGAGTACGTACGCACCCGGCAGGACGCGCTGCTGCGCAGCGCCCGGCGCCTGGTCCCGGACCCCACCGACGCCCAGGACCTCCTGCAGACCGCGCTGGTGCGCACCTACGGCCGCTGGGACGGCATCGCCGACAAGTCCCTGGCCGACGCCTACCTGCGCCGCGTCATGATCAACACCCGCACCGAGTGGTGGCGCGCCCGCAAGCTCGAAGAGGTCCCCACCGAGCAGCTCCCCGACGCCTCCGTCGAGGACGGCTCCGACCAGCGCGCCGACCGTGCCCTCCTGATGGACATCCTCAAGGTTCTCGCGCCCAAGCAGCGCAGCGTGGTCGTGCTGCGACACTGGGAGCAGATGAGCACCGAGGAAACGGCTGCGGCGCTCGGAATGTCGGCGGGAACCGTGAAGAGCACTCTGCACCGCGCGCTGGCCCGCCTCCGGCAGGAGCTGGAGAGCCGGGATCTGGACATGCGTGCGCTGGAGCGCGGTGACCACACCATGCGGTACGAGGGGCGTGAGCGGTGCGCGGCCTGAATGGCCAAGGTCTGTCCGGAGGTTCTCTGGTGCTGATGTCGGCGGGGACGGTCGTCCTCGTCGGCACAGCCGTGTTCGCGGTCGGTTGCGCCACCGGTGGCACCGGTCTGCGCGACGGCGGCCCGGCCCGCACCGATGCCGTGTCCAGGAGCGCGTCGTCGGGCCCCTCGCCCGGCGACTCCTCCGTCTCGTCCTCCGCCTCGTCGGGCCGGCCGGTGAAGAAGGTCGACCCGGTCGGGCTCCTGATGAAGGACCCCAAGGTCGGTTCCGAGATCAAGCGGGACCTCAAACCGTGTGCGGGCAAGGAGTACCCCGTGGACGTGAGTTACGGCAGGGTGACCGGCAGCCCCGTCGTGGACATCGTCGTCAACGTCCTGTCCTGTGCCGACGCCCTGGGCCGCGGAACCTACGTGTACCGGGCCGAGGGTGACTCGTACGAGAATGTGTTCTCGGACGAACAGCCACCCGTCTACGCGGAGATCGACCGGGGCGACCTGGTGGTCACGAAGCAGGTCTACGGAAAGAGCGACACGCTCGCCTATCCGTCGGGCGAGGACGTGATCACGTACCGCTGGAACGGCGAGAAGTTCACCGAGCAGGACCGAGTTCACTCGGAGTACAGCAACGTGGTCGACGGCGGTGTACCGCCCGCCCCGGTCACGAGTCAGAAGAACTGAGCACAGAAGAACCGAGGCGAGGCTGCCGCATGGCCGAGACCCATGTCCTGTTCGTGGAGGACGACGACGTCATCCGTGAGGCCACGACCCTGGCGCTGGAACGCGACGGGTTCGTGGTCACGGCCATGCCCGACGGCCTGTCCGGACTGGAGTCCTTCCGCGCGGACCGGCCGGACATCGCGCTGCTGGACGTGATGGTCCCGGGCATGGACGGCGTGAGCCTGTGCCGCCGCATCCGCGACGAGTCCACCGTTCCGGTGATCATGCTGTCGGCGCGCGCCGACTCCATCGACGTGGTGCTGGGCCTGGAGGCGGGCGCCGACGACTACGTCACCAAGCCCTTCGACGGGTCCGTGCTCGTCGCCCGGATCCGCGCCGTGCTGCGCCGCTTCGACCACTCCGGCGGACCGCAGAACGGCGGACCGAACGCGGCCGACAACGGCGCGGACTCCGAGCGCGGGGTGCTCTCCTTCGGCGACCTGGAGGTGGACACCGAGGGCATGGAGGTCCGCCGGGCGGGCGCCGCCGTGGCACTGACGCCGACCGAGATGCGGCTGCTGCTGGAGTTCTCCTCCGCGCCCGGCACCGTGCTGTCGCGCGACCGTCTGCTGGAGCGGGTCTGGGACTACGACTGGGGCGGCGACACCCGCGTCGTGGACGTCCACGTCCAGCGGCTGCGCACCAAGATCGGCCAGGACCGGATCGAGACGGTCCGGGGCTTCGGATACAAACTCAAGGCATGAGACGGTTCACGCTCCGCACGGGCATCCGCTGGAAGATCACCGTCGCCATCGCCTCCGTGGGCGCCCTCGTCACGATCGCGTTGAGCCTGGTGGTGCACAGTGCTGCCCGCGTGTCGATGCTGGAGAGCGCCCGCGAGGTGCAGCTGGACCGCGTTCAGTTCATCTCCCGCAATGCCGACGCCGGGCGCAAGCCGCCCATGGGCGCCAAGCTCAACGATCCCGAACTGCCCGCCGAACTGCGGCACAAGGTGCAGTCGGGACGGCGCGGTACCTACATCCAGGAGCGGCCGCACGGCCTGCCCGAGGTGTGGGCCGCCGTACCGCTCGGCAACGGGCAGGTCCTGTCGCTGCACACGCAGTTCCGGGAGAGCGCCAACCTCATCCCCGACCTGGACCGGGCCCTGGTCATCGGCGGCCTGTCCGCAGTGATCGGCGGCTCGGCGCTGGGCGTGCTCATCGGCGGGCAGATCTCGCGCCGGCTGCGCAAGGCCGCGGCCGCCGCCCAGCGGGTGGCGCACGGCGATCCCGACGTACGCGTGCGGGACGCGGTCGGCGGCGTCGTCCGTGACGAGACGGACGACCTCGCGCGGGCCGTGGACGCCATGGCCGATGCCCTCCAGCAGCGGCTGGAGGCCGAGCGCCGGGTCACCGCGGACATCGCGCACGAACTGCGGACTCCGGTGACGGGCCTGCTCACGGCGGCGGAACTGCTGCCCCCGGGGCGGCCGACGGAGCTGGTCCGGGACCGGGCGCAGGCCCTGCGGGCGCTGGTCGAGGACGTACTGGAAGTGGCCCGGCTGGACAGCGCGTCGGAGCGGGCGGAGCTCCAGGACGTGGCCCTGGGCGAGTTCGTGGGCCGGCGGGTGACGGCGCTGATGCCGGAGGCGACCGTACGGATCGTCGCGGACGAGATCGTCAGCACCGACCCGCGGCGCCTGGAGCGGATCCTGGGGAACCTGCTGGCCAATGCCGCGCGGTACGGGCAGCCGCCGGTGCAGGTCGACGTCGAGGGCCGGGTCGTACGGGTCCGGGACCACGGGCCGGGCTTCCCCGAGGCCCTGTTGCGCGAGGGGCCGAGCCGGTTCCGTACCGGGTCGACGGACCGCGCGGGCGTGGGCCACGGGCTGGGGCTGACCATCGCGGAGGGCCAGGCGCGGGTGCTGGGCGCCCGCCTGACCTTCCGTAACGTGGCCGCCCCGGGCGGCATCGAGCGCCAGGGCGCGGCGGCGGGTGCGGTGGCGGTGCTGTGGCTTCCGGAGCACGCGCCGACGGCGACGGGCAGCTTCCCGATCGTGGGGCAGCCGCAGGCCTGAACCGGGGCGGGCCGGGCGGGACGGCCACCGGGCGGCACTCGCCCGCGGGGCGTGACCTAGCATCCGTGGCATGAGCGACGGTACGAATCCCCCGAGCCACCCGCAGCCCGAGCCCGCCCCCGGCAGCGGCGGATACGGGTTCCCGTCGGGACCGCCCGCCCAGGACGGCTACGGCTATCCGCCGGCATCCGGCGGCTACGGCTACCCGCAGTCCGGGCAGCAGCCGAACCCGTACCAGCAGGACACGGGCGGCGGGCAGTGGCCCCCGGCCCAGCCCGGCTCCCCGTCCGTCGCGCTCCGCGACCCTTCGGACGAGCCGGACTGGGCGGCCATGGCCGACCGTTCGGCGGCCGAGCGGCGCAGGAAGCGGCTGTGGATGCTGGGCGGCGGGGTGACCGTACTGGCGCTGCTGGCCGGTGGAGGAACGTTCTTCCTGCTGGGCGGCGGCGATGACGGAGCCGAAGGGGACACCCCGCCCACGGCGTCCGGCTCGCCCTCTCCGAGCGAACCGACGCCGGACAAGTCCACGCCGGCCGCCTACACCGCCACGGTCGCGGGCGACGACACCCTGCTGCGCAACAGCTACGGCAAGGTGGGCATCCGGCTGGGCCCCGACCTCAGGATCGACCCGCTGGGCAAGCGCTTCCAGGTCATAGGCAAGGGCAACGGGAACTCCTGGGGCCAGTCCGCCGAGCCGGTCGTGGACGTGACCAAGAGCTTCACCCTGACCGCCCGCGCCTACAACTCCGCCGCCAAGGGCTCGCGGATCGTCATGAGCCAGGGCGACGGCGAGTCGTTCTCGTTCGAGCTGGGCGTGAACGAGGTGAAGGGCAAGCAGGCCTGGATCTTCCGCGTGCAGACCGGCGACAAGGGCGCCGCGGCCACCACGAGGACGGTCACGGCCGAGGGCCTCGACATGGTGAAGACACCGACGCTGCTGATGGCGACGTACGACGCCGAGAAGAAGGCCATCGCCCTCTACGTGAACGGCAAGAAGGCCGACGAGACCCAGGTGCCGCCCATCTGGGAGGGCCCGGGCCCGCTCCAGCTCGGCCGGTCCAGGCACCACAACATCTGGACGGGCCCGTGGCAGGGCGCACTGCACAACATCAAGATCTACAACATGGCCTTCACGGCGGAGCAGGCCGCCGGATACAAGGCGGGGAAGCTCGATCCAGCACCGAAGCCGACCCATGGCTGGCTGCTCACCTGATCGGTGGGCGCAGCGGGTCGGCCGGTACGAGGGGTGCCGCGGGGGCGGTGGCCCGGACGGGTCAGATGCTGACGCCGTTGGTGCGCAGGAAGGCCACCGGGTTGACGGCGGAGCCGTAGTTCGGGGTGGTGCGGATCTCGAAGTGCAGGTGCGGGCCGCTGGAGTTGCCGGTGTTGCCCGACAGGGCGATGCGCTGCGAGGCCTTGACCTTCTGGCCGATCTTGACCTGGAGCTTCGAGAGGTGCGCGTACTGCGAGTACGTGTTGTTCGCGTGCTTGATCACGATGGCGTTGCCGTACGCGGGGCCGTCGCCGCCGCCGTTCGGGCCCGACTTCACGACGACACCGGCGGCCGCGGCCTTGACCGGGGTGCCGACCGGGACGGCGAAGTCCTGGCCGGAGTGCTTGTGGGACCACATGTTGCCGCCCTTGCCGAAGGTCGCGGAGAGCGTGTAGTTCTCCAGCGGCTTGTCCCAGAGGCCGGTCTTCGCGGCGCCGGCGGCACCTGCGGCACCGGCCGCCTTGGCGGTGACGGTCGTCTGCGGGGCGTCGGCGAAGGCAGCGGTCGTCCCCGCCCCGAGGGCCAGCACCGCACCGAGAACGGTGGTGCCGACGGCGATACGGGTACGACGGGTGTTGGCGCGCTTCGCGAACATGTGCAGACCTCCGGGGCCGGGGACAAAGGAAAGGGATTCACACCCGTAAGAGGCATGAAGTGACCCGGCACGATGAAGCGCGTGCCGGGCTGGCTCATCCTTGGTAACCCGGGCCCCCGCACTTCCCCAAACGTCCCCCTGCACTACCGGGGCTCGTAGCGGCCCGGGAGTGACGTGGCCCGTTGACGGGATTGGCCTGGGGCGAAACCCCCCTCACAGGCCCTTCCAGGTCTACGAAACCCCCTAGTATGTCCGAATTGCCCTGTGCGGCTTGTCACCGGCCCCGGCCGGGCCGCACCGATTCCGACCCGCGCGAATGTGACCGGCACTACGCTCCGGGCTCGTGGACGCATCCGTGGTGGGGATCCGGCTGGCCTCGGGGGTCGTGGCTCCCCTGATCAAGAAGCTCTTACGGACGGAAGGCCCGGGCGCCGGCCTGGTGGACCGGCCGCAGCGCATCGCCTCCTACATGGCGTGGCGCGAGAAGCGCGACCTCGACGCGGCGGACCTGCGCAGGCTGGCCGACCGCATCGTGCGCGAGGCCCTGCGGGCCCCCGGGGAGCGCCCCCTCCCCCCGGGCGAGGAGGCCGGCGTGGCGGCCGCGCTCGCCGCCACCCTGCACGCACTGGGCGACCTCTCCCTCTCCGACGTGGAGGCCGTCCGCCTCGGACCACAGGCCTTCGCCCGCAGGCTCCGGGCCGCCGCCCCGCACCCCGGGCTCTCCCGGGACGCCGGGCTCTTCCACGACCGCCTCGTCGACCTGGCCTGCCTGCACATCCTGAACTTCTTCACCCAGCGCTCCACCTTCGTGGCCGCGACCCTGGTCGAACAGAGCCGGCTGCACGCCGAGACCATCGCCAAGGTGGACGAGCTGCTGACCCGCGTCCCCCGCCAGGACGGCCGCGACAGCGCCTTCGAGGCCCGCTACCTGGACTACCTGGCCCGGCGCCACAGCGCGCTCACCATCTTCGGCCTGGACCTGGCGCCCGGATCGTCGCGCTGGCCGCTGGACACGGCCTACGTGAGCCTGGAGGTCACCGCCGCCCCCGCAGCGGCGGCCGGGGCCGGATCCGGCGCGCACCCCGGCCCCTACTCCCTGCCCGCCGACCGGCTCCTGGACGAGCACCACCGCGTCCTGCTGCGCGGCGAGGCCGGATCCGGCAAGACCACCCTCATCCAGTGGCTCGCCGTCTGCGCCGCCCGCGACTCGGGCGACGGGCCGATCCCGTACGTCCTGCCCCTGCGCACGCTGACCCGGCACGGCGAGCGGCTCCCCGCACCCCGCGACTTCCTCGCCGGCACCCCGCTGGCCGGGGAGGCGCCCGAGGGCTGGGAGGGCCGCGTCCTGCGCGACGGTCGCGCCCTGCTGCTGGTCGACGGCATCGACGAGATCCCGGAGGCCGAGCGCGAACGCGCCCGGGACTGGCTGGCCGACCTGATCACCGCCTGCCCCGGCAACCGCTGGCTGGTGACCTCCCGGCCCTCGGCGGTCCGGCAGAACTGGCTGGCCGCCGTGGACTTCTCCGAGGTGACCCTCGCCCCGATGAACCCGGCGAACGTACGGGCCTTCATCGAGCGCTGGCACGCGGCCGCGGAGCACACCCCGCCGGAGTACCGGGAACAGCTGCTGGACTCCGTACGCCGCACACCCGACCTGGCCAGGCTGGCCACCAACCCGCTGCTGTGCGGCATGATCTGCGCCCTGCACCGGGAGCGCCGGGGCGTCCTCCCCTCGGGCCGCAAGGAGCTCTACGCGGCCGCCCTGTCGATGCTGCTCCACCGCCGGGACCGCGAGCGCGGGCTGCGCCTGCCCGACCTGGCCGAGGAACCCCAGCTCCAGCTGCTCCAGCGGCTCGCGTACTGGCTGATCCGCAACGGCCGCACCGAGATGGACCGCTCCCGGGCCGAGGCCCTGATCGCGCACGCGCTGCCCGCCGTACCGGCCGCCGGTGTCCTCGGCGCCGCACCGGCCGTGTTCGCGCACTTCCTGGAGCGCACCGGCCTGCTGCGGGCCCCGACGGTGGACACCGTCGAGTTCGTCCACCGCACCTTCCAGGACTTCCTCGGCGCGCGGGCGGCCCTGGACGAGGGCAGCCTCGGCGAGCTGACCGGGCACGCGGAGGACGACCAGTGGGAGGACGTCGTCCGCATGGCGGTGGCCCAGGGCCGCCCGCGCGAGCGCACCGAGATCATCCGGGCCCTGCTGGCCCGCGGGACCAACCGGTCCGTGATCCTCGCCTACGCCTCCCTGCAGTACGCGACCGAGCTCGATCCCGCCCTGCGCGCCGAGGCCGAGGCCGCCGTACGGCACCTGCTGCCGCCTCGGAGCATCGAGGAGGCCGAGGAACTGGGCCGGACCGGCCCGCTGGTGCTGGAGCTGCTGGCCGACCCCGCGACGGCGGACGCGGACGAGGCCCTGATGGCCGTCACCGCCGCCGGCGAGACGCTCTCGGAGCGGGCCATCCCCTATCTGGCCGGTTTCCGGGAGGCCCCGCCGCGCGAGGTCCACCGGGCCCTCGTCTCGCTGTGGGGCCGCTACGACGCCCGGCATTACGCCCGGGAGGTGATCGAACACCTCCCGCATGACGCGACCCCCCTCCGGCTCCGCCTCGACGCCCAGGCCGACGCCCTGGACACGTTCTCGCGCCCGCCGGGGCTCTTCGTCTTCGACGACGTGTCCCCCCGCGCCCTGTCCGCGCTGCTCTCGCGCGTCCAGGTGAAGGACCTGAGCCTGTCCCGGCTCGTGGACCTCCGCGACCTGGACTTCCTCCGTGGCCAGACCCTGCTGGAGAAGCTGTACATCGACGGGTGCTTCAGGCTCACCGATGTGACGGGCCTGAGCGGTCTGCCCGTGAGGGATGCCACCCTCCACGTGGACGCGCCGGGCGTGGGCGAGGCCATCGCGAGCTGGCCCCTGCTGCGCTCCCTGGACCTGTACGCGTCGTATCCCTGGTCGGCGCGCGACCTCGCACCCGGGGCGGACCTGGAAATGCTGTGCCTGGAGGCCCCTTCGGTGGACGTGACGGATCTGGGCCGGCACACGCGGCTGCGCGTCCTGAACCTCGGCCACCGCTGGCGGCCGCACGGGCGGGCGGACTGGGAGGAGCTGTCCCGGCTGGAGGGGCTGGAGGAGCTCGCCGTACCGGACGAGGCACTGGAGGGACTCGTGGAGCACGCCCGGCTGCCGTCGCTGCAAACCCTGCTGCTGTACGGGGACGAGATGCTGCCGCCGGGGATGGAGGAGACGCTGGCGCAGCGGTTCCCGTACGCAGAGGTGAAGCCCTTCCCCATGGCCTACGAGCAGTGACCCGCGACCGTGCCGAAAGGGGCGGCCCCGGGACTCTTCAGTCCCGGGGCCGCCCCTTTTACCGCTTCACCGCTCGGTCGCGCTTACGCGCCCTTCGACAGGTCCGGGCCGGAGCCCGTGGCCTCGATGGGGGGAAGGTCCGGCAGGGCCGCCTTCTCCTCGCCGCGGAAGGTGAACTTGGCGTCCTCGCCCTCACCCTCCTTGCCGACGACCACGATCTGACCGGGACGCAGCTCGCCGAAGAGGATCTTCTCCGACAGCGTGTCCTCGATCTCGCGCTGGATGGTCCGGCGCAGCGGCCGGGCACCCATGATCGGGTCGTAGCCGCGCTTGGCGAGCAGGAGCTTCGCGTCACCGCTCAGCTCGATGCCCATGTCGCGGTCCTTCAGGCGCTCGTCGACCTTGGCGATCATGAGGTCGACGATCTGGATGATGTCTTCCTCGGTGAGCTGGTGGAAGACGACCGTGTCGTCGACACGGTTGAGGAACTCGGGCCGGAAGTGCTGCTTGAGCTCTTCGTTGACCTTCGCCTTCATCCGGTCGTATCCGGTCTTCGTGTCGCCCTGGGCCGCGAAGCCCAGGTTGAAGCCCTTCGAGATGTCCCGGGTACCCAGGTTGGTCGTCATGATGATGACCGTGTTCTTGAAGTCCACGACCCGGCCCTGGGAGTCGGTCAGACGACCGTCCTCCAGGATCTGGAGAAGGGAATTGAAGATATCCGGGTGGGCCTTCTCGACCTCGTCGAAGAGGACGACGGAGAACGGCTTGCGGCGCACCTTCTCGGTGAGCTGGCCGCCCTCTTCGTAGCCCACGTAGCCGGGGGGCGAACCGAAGAGACGGGAAACCGTGTGCTTCTCGCTGAACTCCGACATGTCGAGGGAGATCAGTGCGTCCTCGTCGCCGAAGAGGAATTCGGCGAGCGTCTTGGAGAGCTCGGTCTTACCGACACCGGACGGACCGGCGAAGATGAACGAGCCACCCGGACGCTTCGGGTCCTTCAGACCCGCACGGGTACGACGGATCGCCTGGGAGAGCGCCTTGATGGCGTCCTTCTGGCCGATGACCCGGCGGTGGAGCTCGTCCTCCATGCGGAGCAGTCGCGAGGACTCCTCCTCGGTGAGCTTGAAGACGGGAATGCCGGTCGCGGTCGCGAGGACTTCGGCGATGAGCTCACCGTCGACCTCGGCGACGACGTCCATGTCGCCGGCCTTCCATTCCTTCTCGCGCTTGGTCTTCGCCGCCAGCAGCTGCTTCTCCTTGTCACGGAGAGAAGCCGCCTTCTCGAAGTCCTGGGAGTCGATGGCCGACTCCTTGTCGCGGCGCACGCCCGCGATCTTCTCGTCGAACTCGCGGAGGTCCGGCGGTGCGGTCATCCGGCGGATGCGCATCCTGGAGCCGGCCTCGTCGATCAGGTCGATCGCCTTGTCCGGGAGGAAGCGGTCCGAGATGTACCGGTCCGCCAGCGTCGCCGCCTGGACGAGGGCCTCGTCCGTGATGGAGACGCGGTGGTGGGCCTCGTAGCGGTCGCGCAGGCCCTTGAGGATCTCGATCGTGTGGGGGAGGGAAGGCTCCGCCACCTGGATCGGCTGGAAGCGGCGCTCGAGGGCCGCGTCCTTCTCGAGGTGCTTGCGGTACTCGTCCAGCGTCGTGGCACCGATGGTCTGGAGCTCACCACGGGCCAGCATGGGCTTGAGGATGCTGGCGGCGTCGATCGCGCCCTCGGCGGCGCCCGCACCCACGAGGGTGTGGAGCTCGTCGATGAACAGGATGATGTCGCCGCGGGTGCGGATCTCCTTGAGCACCTTCTTCAGGCGCTCCTCGAAGTCACCGCGGTAGCGGGAACCCGCGACCAGGGCGCCGAGGTCAAGCGTGTAGAGGTGCTTGTCCTTCAGCGTCTCGGGAACCTCGCCCTTGACGATCGCCTGGGCCAGGCCCTCGACGACGGCGGTCTTGCCGACGCCGGGCTCGCCGATGAGGACCGGGTTGTTCTTCGTACGGCGGGACAGCACCTGCATGACCCGCTCGATCTCCTTCTCGCGCCCGATGACCGGGTCGAGCTTGGATTCGCGGGCTGCCTGGGTGAGGTTGCGGCCGAACTGGTCCAGGACGAGCGAGGTCGAGGGCGTGCCCTCGGCCGGGCCGCCGGCCGTGGCCGACTCCTTGCCTCCACCGGTGTAGCCGGAGAGCAGCTGGATGACCTGCTGCCTGACTCGGTTGAGATCGGCGCCCAGCTTCACGAGGACCTGGGCTGCGACGCCCTCGCCCTCGCGGATCAGGCCGAGCAGGATGTGCTCGGTGCCGATGTAGTTGTGGCCGAGCTGGAGGGCCTCTCGGAGCGAAAGCTCCAGGACCTTCTTCGCCCGCGGGGTGAAGGGGATGTGGCCGGACGGGGCCTGCTGCCCCTGACCGATGATCTCCTCAACCTGCTGGCGAACAGCCTCGAGCGAAATCCCGAGGCTCTCCAGGGCCTTAGCGGCGACACCCTCACCCTCGTGGATCAAGCCCAGGAGGATGTGCTCGGTGCCGATGTAGTTGTGGTTGAGCATCCGGGCTTCTTCCTGAGCCAGGACGACAACCCGCCGCGCGCGGTCGGTGAACCTCTCGAACATCGTTTATCGCTCCTCAGAGCGGTCGGGCAGTTCGGGGTCGGTCCCCGCCCTGTCCTTCCGCATGCTAGTCCCGCGGGGCGGGACAGCTCATTCCAACTGCCGACATCCGTCCGCGGCTCACCCCTGCATCAGCGGGAAAACCGGCCCGAAGAGCCGACAACTGCTCCAACTCGATGGTGCGAGACGATGTTCCCGCAGGCCAGGCAGATACCCGTCATGCGTGTACGCCGATGGCGAACGGAGGCCCGTCAAATCAGCGTGTCGCCCCGATCCACTAGGAATGTCTTACCCGTAAGGACTGACACTCCATGCCCGCGGCACCGGTTCCCTCCGCTAAGGGCGAACACAGTTCCGTCCCGAATGCGGGACTCCGGGCTGCATGGATGTTTACGTTCCGCATGTAGATGAGTGCGGTGTGTCACATCGAGCGTAACCCCGCGACGTTTCGGAAGTTGCTCCGGACATGGCCACAACCATCCCGCCGCTCGCCCCGCCGACCGTGCCGATGCCCCGCGTGGCGCCCGAGGGGGACGCGTACGCCTCCTGGTACGGGAGAGTGCTCGGCTGGACCGTCACGGGCGGGCCGCCCGCCCAGCTCGCGACCGGGATCCGGTTCGACGTGCTGGAGCTGCCGTCCGACGCGGGTGCCGCACTGCTGCGCAGGCCGGTCCCCACTGGCCCGGTGGCGGTGATGGGGCGCCGGATGCGGTTCCTGGTGGCCGCCGGGAGCGCAGAGGAGCTGGACGGGCTGCTCGACTGGCTGGAATGGGGCGGGGTCGCCCTCGATCTGACCGCCCTGGGTGCGGGTGGCCGGATCACCGCCCCGGCTCCCCCGGGGCACCCGGGAGAAAGCCCTCGGGGGGCCGCCGTGTGGCTGCGACCCCCCGAGCAGGGGTGTGAGGCACTGCTGCCGGCCCTGCCCGGTCCCGGGCGGGCCGCCGGACCCGCTCGCGGGCCCGATCTCGCACGCCTGGTGGCGGCGGCGGCGACGGAATGCCACCGGGCGCGCCTGGGGCGGCGTACGAAAGGGGTCCGTCAGCCCTTGGCCTTCTCGTAGGCCTCGCGGATCTCGGCCGGGACGCGACCGCGGTCGTTCACGTTGTAGTTGTTCTCCTTGGCCCACGCGCGGATCTCCGCGGTGTCCGGGTGTCCGGTCGCCACGGAGCCGCGGCCCTTGGCGCGGGCGGCGGTGGCACGGCCACCGGTGCGGCGGCCGCCCTTGGTGTACGGGTCGAGCAGACCGCGGAGCTTTTCAGCGTTGGCGGTGGTGAGGTCGATCTCGTAGGTCTTGCCATCCAGAGCGAACGTCACCGTCTCGTCCGCCTCGCCACCGTCGAGGTCGTCGACAAGAAGGACCTGAACCTTCTGTGCCACCGGGATTTCCTTTCATCGAAAAGCAGTACGCGGAAAGGAAACCGCTTTTGCCTGGAAAACACAAACCCCCGGGGAGAGGTTCGAGACCGCAACAGGGCGGGAAACGTGCGCGATTCGGACATAGGCCACAGGTGCGCGGAGCGCCGGAAAAGCTGAGGCCATCGATCAGAGGTGCAGAAGCATCCGACTGTTGCCCAAGGTGTTCGGCTTCACTCGTTCGAGACCGAGGAACTCGGCGACACCCTCGTCATAGGAACGCAGGAGCTCCATGTAGACATCGGTCTTGACCGGGGTCTCGCCGATCTCGACGAAGCCGTGCTTCGCGAAGAACTCGACTTCGAAGGTGAGGCAGAAAACCCGGCTCACCCCGAGCGTGCGGGCGGTGCGCAACAACTGCTCCAGCACCTGATGACCGACTCCGCCGCCCTTCAAGTCACGGTCGACGGCGAGAGTGCGTACTTCGGCAAGGTCTTCCCACATCACGTGGAGAGCGCCGCAGCCTACGACCTGACCGTCGGACTCGCGTTCCGCGACCCAGAACTCCTGGATGTCCTCGTAAAGGACGACCGGTGCTTTGTCGAGCAGGATCCGCTGCTGCACGTACTGGTCGAGCAGGCGGCGCAGCGCGGGAACATCACGCGTGCGGGCACGGCGGATCGTCACTGTTTCTGCATGTGCAGAGGAAAACTCTCCCATGGCTGCGGACGCTATCGCCCCGGCTCCTCGGGGCGCTCGGCGGAGTCCCCTTCGGCGGGCGGCGCAGCGGGGGCTTCGGGGGCGGCGTCGGCCCCGGACTCGTCGTCGTGCTGGACGACCCGCACGGCGTCCCGGAGGGCTTCCCGCTGTTCCGCGGACATCATGCCGAAGAAGGCCACGAGGGCGGCCGCGGGGCTGTCGCTCGTCGACCAGGCTTCGTTCATCAGTGCGGCCGAGTAGGCGGCGCGGGTGGAGACCGCGGTATATCGATAGGCGCGGCCTTCGGCTTCCCGGCGGACCCAGCCCTTCTGATGAAGATTGTCCATAACGGTCATGACCGTGGTGTACGCGATGGACCGTTCCTGCTGGAGGTCTTCCAGTACTTCCCGAACGGTGACCGGGCGGTTCCACTGCCACACCCGTGTCATCACGGCGTCTTCGAGTTCTCCCAGGGGGCGAGGCACACCAGCACGATAGTGCGGCTTGTGCGGAATTGCCCGACTATTCACTCGGCAACGCGCAACAAAATCGGGCGCGCGGCCGGTGAAGCCGCACGCCCTCGGGGTTACTTCTGCTGCTGGGCGGCCTCGGCCCGGGCGATCACGGCGTCGACCGCCGCGTCCTCCTTGGCCTTGTTGGCGCCGCCCTGGCTCTTCACGATCGTCACGACGAGAGCGATGAAGAACACGGCCATCACGAAGGGGGGCACGAGCGCGGAGACGTAGTCCATGCCCCACAGCGTAGCTACCCGGCGGCCCGCCCGGCCGCCGGGGGCGGGGCGGGCTTGCGGCGCGGCGGGAACACCTCGCCGGGGGTCGGGATCGGACGCTCGGGGCGCGGCGGCTCCTCGGGGCGCGGCGCCGGGCGCGGCGGCTGATCGTCCTTGTCCTTGCCGCCGGCCAGGGCCAGCAGCCGGGTACGGGGAGCGGGGGCGGTCGACAGCCGCCGGCGCACGGAGCGCTCCGCGACGGTCCGGACCCGTTCCAGCAGCGCGGCGGCGACCGGATTGGCCCGGAGCGCGCGCAGGGCGGCGAGGTCGTCGGGCTCGGGCTCGTACCCGGCCGCCAGCGCGTCCTGCAGCAGCTCCAGATAGCCGGAGAGGCTGCCGGGCAGGGCGCCGCGGTAGCGGGCGAGGTCCGCGAGGAGGAACGCTCTGAGCCGGCCCGCCTCCTGGACCGCGTCGTCCACCGACTGCGCGAGGCGCAGGCAGTCCTGGACCTCCTCGGCCGCCAGGGGGGCCGAGGAGGACTGAAGGGCGTGGGCGAGGAGGCGCCTGAGCAGGTGCAGCTCAGCGGCGCTGAACGCCATGCCGCCGCGGGATCCGTAGGGCGTGGGCATGGGCCGAAGATACGCGCTAATCGGACAAAATCCCCTGATCGCGGACGCGGCGCGGCGCGGCGGGTCCCTCAGCCGGTCTCTTTGACCGCACGCAGGAAGTCGGCCCAGGCGGCCTGGGTGGTGGCGAGGACGAGGTGGGCGGGGTCGGCGCGGTCGGCGACCTTGACGAGGGCGCCGGGCGCCGTCGCGACGTAGACGCAGGCGTCGCCCTCACTGCAGAACGAGGACTTCCGCCACGCGGGCTGAGTGGTCATGGTGTCTCCTCCGGGCGCGGTGGCCGGTAATTGCCGTGAAGGGACGGTAACGCCGCGGCCGTTCCGAGCCGGTAAGTTTCCGGAATTCGGTGTTTCGCCGCTTCCCTCCCGGGGTGCGGGGGCCGCCGCGCGGAGTGCCGCCCTTCCCTTCCGAAAACCGGGCTCCGCCGGGCGGCGGTCCTCCCTCGTGCGGCGGCGGCACCGGACACCGGCACACCCACCCCCTAGGTCGTCTCTTTCGGATCTTGTCGGTCGGCCCGCGTCGTCCGGTGCCGTGCATCGCAAGGCGGAGGAGCGCCGTTGTACTGGACGTACTGCGGTGCTCCGACAACGCGGCGAGGTGCGGTGCCGGGCGACGCGGGCCCGGCAAGATCCGAAAGAGACGGCCTAGATGCGGGCCACGAAGGCCGAGACCGCCTCCCGGACGTCGGATTCCGTCCAGGACAGGCCCGGCTCCGTGATGTCGAGCTCGGTCACCGCCAGGCCCGGCGGGCCGTCCGCGGACCAGCGGCGGAAGAGCACCGTGCCCGTCTCCTCCGCCTGGCGCAGGCCCGCCTCCGTGAGCCGGTCCGCCTCGTAGGGCAGCCACACCTGGAACTGGTGCGTGTGCGGCTCCTCCGGGTGGATCCGCGCCCACGGGACCCCCGAGTCCGCGAACGCCGAGCGCAGGGCCGCGGCCACCATCCGCGCCTGGGCCACGTACGACGGCAGCCGCGGAAGTTCCCGTTCCAGTCCGGCCAGCGCCGACAGGGCCTGCGGGAACTGCCGGAAGATCTGGCCGCCGTAGCGGTGGCGCCAGACCCTGGTCTCCTCCACGAATTCCCGCGGCCCCGCCAGCGCCGCCCCGCTCAGGCCGCCGAGCGACTTGTAGAAGGAGACGTAGACGGAGTCCGCGAGCCCCGCGATCTCCGGCAGGGTGCGCCCGAAGTGGACGGTGGACTCCCACAGCCGGGCCCCGTCGAAGTGGACCACCGCGTCCCGCTCCCGGGCCGCCCTGGTCAGGGCCTCCAGCTCCTCCCAGGTGGGCAGCAGGAAGCCCGCGTCCCGCAGGGGCAGCTCCACCATCAGCGTGCCGAAGGGCTCCCGCAGGGTCGCGACCTCCTCGGCCGTCGGCTGGCGCGGCTCCGTCGTCGGGTGCGCCACCCGCAGACCGGAGACGGCGGACAGCGCGTCACCCTCCCACCGCTCCGGATGGCTCATCGGGTGCAGTGCCACCACCGGGTTCCCGGTGCGGCCCGCCCAGCACCGCAGCGCGATCTGCTGCGCCATCGTCCCGCTGGGGAAGAACGCCGCGTCCTCGGTCCCCAGCAGGTCCGCGACCTCGCGCTCCAGCGCCGTCACGACCCCGTCGCCGTACACGTCGGCCGGGCCGTCCATGTCGTACGGGGCCTCGGCCAGCGCGCCGAGCAGCTCCCCCACCGTGGGCTCCAGCAGACTGCGGGACAGGGTCCGGCCCGCCCCGCGCCAGGCCGCGACCAGCCGCTTCCTGCGTTCCGTGTCCTCGTTGTCGTCACTCATGAGCACAGATCCTCGCCCCTGTCGCCACCGACCGGCCAACAGCCCAGGAGCTAGCATGGCGACGTATCGTCCGGTACCCCCCGCGGACTGGAACGGAAGGGCCCTCCCCGCGTGAATCCATCACAGCAGCCACGCCCTGCCCGGCTCGCCGTCGGCGTCGTCGGAGCCGGCCGCGTCGGTCCCGCGCTGGCGTGCGCGCTCCAGCAGGCCGGTCACCGGCCCGTCGCCGTCTCCGGAGTCTCCGACACCTCCGTGCGCCGGGCCGCGCGCATGCTGCCCGATGTGCCGCTCGTGCCGCCCGCACAGGTGCTGGAGCTGGCCGACCTGGTGCTCCTCACCGTCCCCGACGACGCACTGCCGTCCCTCGTGGAGGGCCTCGCCGAGACCGGCGCGGTCCGCCCCGGACAGCTCCTCGTGCACACCTCCGGCCGGTACGGGACCTCCGTGCTCGACCCGGCGCGCCGCGCGGGAGCCCTGCCGCTGGCCCTGCACCCGGCGATGACCTTCACCGGCACCGAGGTCGACGTGCAGCGGCTCGCCGGCTGCTCCTTCGGCGTCACCGCTCCCGACGAGCTGCGGCTGGCCGCCGAGGCCCTGGTCATCGAGATGGGCGGCGAACCCGAGTGGATCGCGGAGGAGAACCGTCCGCTCTATCACGCGGCCCTCGCCCTCGGCGCGAACCACCTGGTCACTCTGGTCGCCCAGTCGATGGAGCTGCTGGCCAAGGCCGGCGTGGAGCATCCCGACCGGATGCTCGGCCCGCTGCTCGGCGCGGCCCTCGACAACGCCCTGCGCTCCGGCGACGCCGCCCTGACCGGGCCGGTGGCCCGCGGGGACGCCGGAACGGTCGCCGCGCACGTCTCCGAGCTGCGCCGGCACGCGCCCGCCGCGGTCGCCGGATATCTGGCGATGGCCCGCACCACCGCGGACCGCGCCCTCTCGCACGGTCTGCTCAAGCCCGAACTCGCCGAGGACCTTCTCGGTGTGCTCGCCGACACGGAGTCCGACGGGGGCGACCGGTGACCGATCTGCTGCTGCACACCGCCGAGGAGCTGCACAAGCTGGCGCGCACCGGCCGCCGGGCCGTGGTGATGACCATGGGCGCCCTCCACGAGGGCCACGCCACCTTGATCCGCGCGGCCCGTGAACAGGCCGGGCCCGAGGGCCAGGTCGTCGTCACCGTCTTCGTCAACCCGCTGCAGTTCGGGGCGGGCGAGGACCTCGACCGCTATCCCCGCACCCTCGACGCGGACCTGGCGATCGCCGAAGAGGCCGGCGCCGACGCCGTGTTCGCCCCCGCGGTCGACGAGGTCTACCCGGGCGGCGACCCGCAGGTGCGGATCACCGCCGGTCCGATGGGCGGGCGCCTCGAAGGGGCCACCCGTCCGGGGCACTTCGACGGAATGCTGACCGTCGTCGCCAAGCTGCTCCACCTCACCCGCCCCGACCTGGCCCTCTTCGGCCAGAAGGACGCGCAGCAACTGGCCCTGATCCGGCGGATGGTGACCGACCTGAACTTCCCCGTCGAGGTGGTCGGCGTACCGACCGTCCGCGAGGAGGACGGGCTCGCGCTGTCGTCCCGCAACCGCTACCTCTCCGCCGCCGAGCGGCACACCGCCCTGGCCCTGTCCCGTGCCCTGTTCGCCGGCCGCGACCGGCTGGCCGCGCAGGCGGCGCTGCGCGCCCGCGCCGAGGCCTCCCCGGCCAGCGACGAGCGGGCCACGGCCCTGGCCCGCCTCGGCGAGATCCGTGCCTCCGCCGACGCGCACGCCGTCTCGGCGGCCGTGTCCGCGGCCGGCTCCGGACTGCCGGACGCCGTACGGGCCGCCGCGCTGCACATCCTGGAGGAGGCGGGCCGCCACGAGCCGCCGCTCGTACTGGACTACCTGGCGCTGGTGGACCCGCTGGACTTCACCGAGACCGGTCAGGACTTCACCGGGCAGGCCGTGCTGGCCGTCGCCGCGAAGGTGGGCTCGACCCGGCTGATCGACAACATCCCATTGGAATTCGGAGCACACTCGTGAGCACCCCAGGCAGAGGCATCCCGTCGGGCGGGGCAGGCGCGGGCACCGGTATACGGCTGCACGCACCGGCCCCCGGCTGGTCCCTCGACGCCGATGTCGTGGTCGTCGGTTCCGGCGTGGCGGGCCTGACCGCCGCGCTGCGCTGCGCCGCCGGGGGCCGCCGTACGGTCGTGGTCACCAAGGCCCGGCTCGACGACGGCTCCACCCGCTGGGCCCAGGGCGGTATCGCCGCGGCCCTCGGCGAGGGCGACACCCCGGAGCAGCACCTCGACGACACCCTGGTCGCGGGCGCGGGCCTGTGCGACGAGGAGGCCGTACGGCTGCTCGTCACCGAGGGCCCGGACGCGGTCCGGCGGCTGATGGACACCGGCGCGGTCTTCGACACCTCCACGGAGACCGGCGAGATAGAACTCACCCGCGAGGGCGGCCACCACCGCCGCCGGATCGCGCACGCGGGCGGCGACGCCACCGGCGCCGAGATCTCGCGGGCACTGGTCGAGGCCGTCCAGGCCGCGGGCATCGAGACCGTGGAGAACGCCCTCGTACTGGACCTGCTGCAGGACGCACAGGGCCGTACGGCCGGTGTCACCCTGCACGTCATGGGCGAGGGCCAGCACGACGGGGTCGGCGCCGTCCACGCGCCCGCCGTGATCCTCGCGACCGGCGGCATGGGCCAGGTGTTCTCCGCGACCACCAACCCGTCGGTGTCCACCGGTGACGGCGTGGCGCTGGCGCTGCGCGCCGGCGCGGAGGTCTCCGACCTCGAGTTCGTGCAGTTCCACCCGACGGTGCTCTTCCTCGGCCCGGACGCCGAGGGGCAGCAGCCGCTGGTGTCGGAGGCGGTCCGCGGCGAGGGCGCGTACCTCGTCGACGCGGACGGCGTGCGCTTCATGCAGGGGCAGCACGAGCTCGCCGAGCTGGCGCCGCGCGACATCGTCGCCAAGGGCATCATGCGCCGCATGCAGGAGCAGGGCGCGCAGCACATGTACCTCGACGCCCGGCACTTCGGCGCGCAGATGTGGGAGCAGCGCTTCCCGACGATCCTGGCCGCCTGCCGCTCGCACGGCATCGACCCGGTGACCGAGCCCATCCCGGTGGCACCGGCCGCGCACTACGCGTCCGGCGGTGTGCGGACCGACCTGCAGGGGCGGACCACGGTCCCCGGCCTGTACGCCTGCGGCGAGGTCGCCTGCACCGGTGTGCACGGCGCGAACCGGCTGGCCTCCAACTCCCTGCTGGAAGGCCTGGTCTTCGCCGAGCGGATCGCCGAGGACATCGTCGCCGAGCGGGCCGCGGGCGGCGGGCCGGGCATACCCGTCCCGGCGACCGGACCGCTGCAGCCCGGCGGTGCCCGGTACGAGGTCCAGCGGATCATGACGGAGGGCGCGGGCGTGCTGCGCTCGGCCGCCTCGCTGAGCGCGGCCGCCGACGCCCTGGAAGCGCTGTACGCCACCGCCCTGAACGATCTCGAAGCGCACGGCAAGACCGCCGAGCCGGGCGTGGACACCTGGGAGGCCACGAACCTGCTGTGCGTGGCGCGGGTCCTGGTCGCCGCGGCGCAGCGGCGCGTGGAGACCCGCGGCTGCCACTGGCGCGAGGACCACCCCGAGCGGGACGATGCGCACTGGCGCCGCCACCTCGTCGTCCGGCTCTCGGCGACCGAGAAGCGCGCCCTGGTCGTCGTACCCACCGACTCCGCGGACTTCCCGTCCGTGCACCCCCTGAGCACCCCGAGCCTGGAGCAGTGACCGTGAGCACCCCCGAACTTCCCCTGATCGACCAGAACGACGGCGGCTGCGGCGACGACTGCGGCTGCGGCGACGGCGAGGAGAGCGGCCTCGACCCCGCGCTGGCGCAGCTGCTCGCAGACGCGGGCCTGGACCCGATCGAGGTCGAGGACATCGCGCACATGGCGCTGTCCGAGGACCTGGACGGCGGCGTGGACGTGACGACGGTGGCGACCGTGCCGGAGGAGGCCGAGGCCGTCGCCGACTTCGTCGCGCGCGAGGACGGTGTCGTGGCCGGTCTGCGCATCGCCGAGGCCGTGTTCTCCGTGGTCTGCACCGAGGCCTTCGAGGTGGAGCGGCACGCGGAGGACGGAGACACCGTCACGGCCGGCCAGCTGCTGCTGTCGGTGCGTTCGCGCACCCGTGACCTGCTCACGGCGGAGCGCAGCGCGCTGAACATCATGTGCCGGCTGTCGGGCATCGCGACGGCCACCCGCCGCTGGGCCGACGCGCTGGAGGGCACCTCGGCGAAGGTCCGCGACACCCGCAAGACCACGCCGGGCCTGCGCGCGCTGGAGAAGTACGCGGTGCGCTGCGGCGGCGGCGTCAACCACCGCATGTCGCTCTCGGACGCGGCGCTGGTCAAGGACAACCACGTGGTCGCGGCGGGCGGTGTCGCGCAGGCCTTCAAGGCCGTGCGCGAGGCGTTCCCGGAGGTCCCCATCGAGGTCGAGGTCGACACCCTGGACCAGGTCGGCGAGGTCCTGGAGGCCGGCGCCGACCTGATCCTGCTGGACAACTTCACGGTCGAGCAGACCGCTCGGGCCGTGGCGCTGGTGGCCGGCCGCGCGGTGCTGGAGTCCTCGGGCCGCCTCACCCTGGACACGGCGCGCGCCTACGCCGGGACCGGCGTGGACTACCTGGCCGTCGGCGCGCTGACCCACTCCTCGCCGATCCTGGACATCGGGCTCGATCTGCGCGAGGCGGTGTAACCCGTGCTCCTCACCATCGACGTGGGCAACACCCACACGGTCCTGGGCCTGTTCGACGGTGACGAGATCGTCGAGCACTGGCGCATCTCGACCGACCCGCAGCGCACGGCCGACGAGATGGCCGTGCTCCTGCAGGGGCTGATGGGCATGCACCCGATGCTCGGCAGCGAGCTGGGCGACGGGATCCACGGCATCGCGATCTGCTCGGCGGTGCCGTCGGTCCTGCACGAGCTGCGCGAGGTGACCCGCCGCTACTACGGCGACGTGCCCGCGGTGATCGTGGAGCCGGGCACCAAGACGGGCGTGCCGATCCTCATGGACAACCCCAAGGAGGTCGGCGCGGACCGCATCGTGAACGCGGTCGCGGTGGTCGAGCTCTACGGGGGCCCGGCGATCGTGGTCGACCTGGGTACGGCGACCACCTTCGACGCGGTGTCCGCGAAGGGCGAGTACGTGGGCGGGGTGATCTCCCCGGGCATCGAGATCTCGATGGACGCGCTCGGCGTGCGGGGTGCCCAGCTGCGGAAGATCGAGCTCGCCCGGCCGCGCAACGTGATCGGGAAGTCCACGGTCGAGGCGATGCAGTCGGGCGTGGTCTACGGCTTCGCGGGCCAGGTCGACGGGGTCGTGACCCGGATGGCGAAGGAGCTGGCCGGACCCAACGGCGACCCGGACGACGTCCGCGTCATCGCCACCGGCGGGCTGGCTCCGATGGTGCTGGGCGAGTCCTCGGTGATCGACGACCACGAACCGTGGCTCACGCTGATCGGGCTGCGGCTCGTGTACCAGCGCAACGCGCCCAATTTCGCATAGGCCCTGCCCCGCGGCCCCGCGGCCCGCGCCGGATCAGCACGCCCGCGGGCGGGCCAGTATCCGGCGCAGGGCCGCGCGCCACGGGTGGCGGGCCGAGGCCCCGTCCGCGACGGCTCTGGCCTGCTCGTACGTGCGGAGCGAGCGGATCGCGGCGACGTCGTCCCGGCCGGGCGGGGGAGGCATCGGGGCGCCCTGCTGGGAGGCCCGGTAGGTGTCGATGAGGTACTGCTCGATGGCGGTCATGACTCAAGCCTCACCCCGTCGGCGGCATCGCGCACGACAGTTGACGTTCCCGGTCAATCGAGCGGCTCGAAAGCGCTCCCGCGCCGGGAACGATCACTCGTCCGGCCTCGGCCCCGGGCCGCCCGCGGCCACTCGTACGGCGGCTCCGGGCGGCCCGCCCGGGGCTCCCCGCGCTGCGCGGAACGACAGAATGGCCTGATGAGCGTCACCATCGACATCGCCGGCCTGCCCACCGAGCGGATCACTTTCGCGCCCTCCCCGCTCGCGGAGCTCTGCATGTCCCTGCACGCGCTCTCCCAGCCCGCGCACCACCCCGGGCTGGCCTCCTGGACCACCGCCACCGCCGCGTCGCTCGATCCGTGTCTCGCGGACCGGCTGCTGGACGCCGATTTCATGTGGCGGAGCTCCTTCTCCGACATCTTCATGCCCTTCGCCGGGCTCCCCGGCGGAACGGGGCGGCCGGCCGCGACGCTGGCCGAGGAGCTGGACGTACTCGACCGGCTGGACGACGAGCAGTTCGTGCGGGCCGCCCTGGAGCACTGCTGGCTGGCGCTCTACAACGAGGGCGGCCCGGCCTCCTCGCCGCTGGCGGACCCGGCGGCACGGGCCAGGGCGCTGGAGACGGCCGCAGCCCGCGGTCCGCGCCAGCTGGAGTTCTCCGTGCGCCTGCTGGACGACACGGCGGCCGTACGGGTGTGGATGCGGCGCCTCCTGGAGGACTGCGACGAGGCCTTCTTCGCCGAGACGTGGAAGCGCGTCGAGCCCGGTCAGAGCGCCGACGCCCGGCACAAGAGCGAGGTGCTCCGCCGCAAGGGGCTGCCGGCCGCGCTCAAGGAGGTCTCGGCGGCGCTGAGCGTCGACGGGGGCGGTAGCACCATCACCGTCGACAAGATGGTCCACGGGTCGGCCACCGCGACCGATCCCCGAATAGGCACCGGCCTGGTCTTCGTACCGACCAACTTCGGCTGGCCGCACTTGCTGGTGCTGCACGCTCCGGGCTGGCGGCCGGTGGTCCACTATCCGCTCGGCAGTCCCGAACCGGCCTCCGCGCCGGGCTCGGTGGAGCTGCTGCAGCGGCGGATGGAGGCGCTGGCGCATCCCCTGCGGATGAGGCTGTGCCGGAGTCTGGCGCGGGCCCCGTACACGACGAGCGAGCTGGCGACCGTGCACGGGATCACCGCGCCGGAGGTGTCGCGCCATCTGGCCGTCCTGAAAAGGGCCGGTCTGATGCATACGCGGCGACAGGGACGGTATGCCCAGCACCAGTTGGATCTGCCCGTGGTCGCCCGTATCGGATCGGACTTCATCGAGGGCATCCTCCGCTAGGACGAATCGGCAGGCAGTTGGCCGGAATCAAGCGGCCCAGAGTCACCGATATACGGAATTCATAAACCGGAATCAGCGAAAACTCTGGCCATCGTGGCCACTTGCTGTCTAACGTGCGTCCACCGATCCCCCACGTAACGCGCACCACTTCTGCTTGTCCGATGCACCACGCTCCGCCTTGCTGTGCCCTGCTCCGCCCTGCCCTGCTCGCCTTTGTCGTGGAAGGACCTTCATGCCCTCACGTCGTATAGCCGCAGCAACCGCCGCCCTGGCAGCCGCGGCGCTCGTCTCGCCCCTGCTGCTCGCCGGACCGGCCGGCGCCACCGGGAGCCCGCAGAGCGACGCCGCCCGGGGCAACGCCCTGGCCAAGAAGCTGGTCAAGGACGCGACCGGCAAGGGCGCCTACAACCACCTCAAGGTCCTGCAGTCGCTCGCCGACTACAACAACGGCAACCGCGCGGCCGGTTCCAAGGGCCACGAGCAGTCGGCCAAGTACATCGAGGCCGTGATGAAGGCGGCCGGCTACACGGTCACCAGGAACGAGTTCGACTTCGTCTACGTCGAGACCATCGAAGAGAAGCTGACGGTGGGCGGCGCGAACGAGCGCGACGTACCGATCCACCTGATGACCTACACGGCGAACTCCCCGGAGGGCGGCGTGACCGCCGACGTCGCCGTCGCCCCGGTCGACGCGGACGGGACGAACGGCTGCGAGCCCGGCGACTTCGCCTCCGGCACCTTCACCGGCAAGATCGCCCTGATCAAGCGCGGCGGCTGCACCTTCGCGGTGAAGCAGCAGAACGCGGCGACGGCCGGAGCCGTCGGCGCGGTCATCTTCAACAACACCGCGGGCGCCCTGAACGGCACCCTCGGCGACCCGACCCTCGGCAAGGTCCCGACGGGCGGCATCACCCAGGAGGACGGCGAGAAGCTGGCCGCAGAGGCCGCCGCCGGCCCGGTCCAGGTCACCCTCGACATCCGCGAGCTGCGCGAGAACCGCAAGACGTTCAACGTCATCGCCGAGACCAAGGGCGGCGACGAGAACAACACCGTCTTCCTCGGCTCGCACCTCGACTCGGTCGCGGCCGGCCCGGGCATCAACGACAACGGCTCGGGCTCGGCGGGCATCCTGCAGGTCGCCCAGCGGCTCGCGAGCGAGCAGAAGAAGGTCAAGAACAAGGTCAAGTTCGCCTGGTGGTCGGCGGAGGAGTTCGGCCTGCTCGGCTCCGAGGCGTACGTCGCCGGCCTCACGGACGCGCAGAAGAAGCAGATCAAGCTCTACCTGAACTTCGACATGATCGCCTCGCCGAACGCCGCCTACTTCGTCTACGACGGCGACGACTCGGACGCGACCGGCTCGGGCCCCGGCCCGGAGGGCTCCGCCCAGCTGGAGAAGGGGATCAACGACTTCCTCGACTCGAAGAAGATCCCGCACGAGGGCACGGACTTCTCGGGCCGCTCGGACTACGGCCCGTTCATCGAGGTGGGCATCCCGTCCGGCGGTACCTTCACCGGTGCCGAGGGCATCAAGACCGCCGAGCAGGCCGCGAAGTTCGGCGGCCAGGCGGGTGTCGCCTACGACGTGAACTACCACGGCAAGGGTGACGACATCACCAACATCGACCAGAAGGCGCTCGACATCAACGTCGACGTCATCGCGGACGCGGTCGGCCACTACGCCCACGACCTGGCCCCGCTGTCGAAGCCGGTCGTCTCGCAGCCCACGGGCGGCACGGGCAGCGGCGGCGGCCTGCACCAGGGCCACGACGAGGTCACGCAGTAACCAGCCGGTGAGGAGGGCCGGGATCCCCTGCGGGGGGGTCCCGGCCCTTCGGCGTCCCCTACGGGGCGGCCCGCGACCACCGCTCGGTGACGTACGTGATCGCCCGGGCGGTCTCGTCCAGCCGGCGGGAGCCGGAGCGGGTGGTCCTGCTCAGTTCCACGTGCAGGAAACGGGTCCCGTGCTCGGCCGCGAGCCGGCCCTGCTCATTGGTCCGGCCCGCCAGCCGGCACGTGTCCGACCAGGCCCGGCACACCTCGACGCCCTGGCCGGCCAGCTTCCCGGCGAGCCGTTCGGCGTCCTCGACCGCCAGGCTCCCCCTGCCGGTGGAGACGACGGAGCCGGTGCCAGGGATGGAGTCGTCGGCGAAGCCGTGCAGCTGGACGCCGGGCAGGCCGCGCCGCGCGAGTTCCGTGATCACGGCGTGGAAGACCGAGTCGGTGCGGTGCGCCATGTCCGCCGGGCCCCCGGCGTCCCCGTCGTCCGCCTCGTCGCCGGCTCCGCCCTCGCCGGGGCCCGCGCCCGCCCCCGCGGTGCGGTGGGCCCCCGCCATGACCATGACCCCGCCCGGGGCGCCGCGCAGCACCCTGGCCCCGAGCCGCTCGGTGCCCTGGTCCGCGACGGGGTGCGGGACCTGGACCGACCAGCGCGGGGGCGCGCCGAGGGCGACGTAGACCCGGCCCCATCCCCGGGTGGCGGAGCCGGAGCGGCCCGCACCGTCGGAGACCTCCGCGAAGCGGCGCCCGCCGGCCGCGTCGGTGAAGACGTCGATCCTGTAGTCCACCTCGGCCAGCCGCATGCGCGCTCGGTCGACATCTCCGTCGAAAAGGGCGGAAACGCCTTCGACAAAGATCGCTTTCTGGGCTCGTGTGGGCGCACGATATCCGCCCGTCATCCCGAATTCCGCGGCGAAGCGTGTGACCCGGCCAAGTAGATCTATGTCCTCCGCCACAGGCGACGACGAGGGGGCAGCGCTCTTTTGGCCCGAATTGGTCGGATTAAAAACGGCGCAGGACGCCATCGACATGATCACACCACAAATGATCAAGCCGATCGTCAGGTCCTTCGTGGACGTCACAGTCTTCACTGGCTGAAAATAGCCGAGTGAAAATCGCCCCTCCCCGTCCGGCCTCCACTCCGGCCCGCGCCGCACTCCTCCTCCCGCTGGGCCTCGCGCTCGCGGGGTGCGGCCTGCTCGGTGGCCCGAAGGAGGCTCCCGGGACGGCCTCGGACGACGCGGCGGGCGGGAGCGCGGGCCGTTCCTTCACGGTCGCCGCCGCCGGGGACATCCTGATCCACCCCCAGCTGACCGGGCAGGCCGCCCGGGACGCCAAGGCGGCCGGGCACACGGGCTACGACTTCGACCGGATCATGGCCGGGGTCAAGCCGGTCATCAGCAAGGCCGACCTCGGCATCTGCCACATGGAGCCGGTCCTGGGCAGGCCGAACGGCCCGTTCCAGACCTACCCCGACTTCCTCGTCCCGCCGCAGATCGCCAAGACGATCAAGAACGTCGGGTACGACACCTGCTCGACGGCGTCGAATCACACCCTCGACCACGGCCCGGAGGGCGTGTACCGGACCCTGGACACCCTGGACCGGGAGGGCCTCAAGCACACCGGCTCCGCCCGGAACAAGGAAGAGGACGACAAGCCCCTGATCCTGGACGTCAAGGGCGTCAAGGTCGCCCAGATCTCCTTCGCCTTCGGCTTCAACGGGCGGGAAGTCCCCAAGGACAAGCCCTGGCTGGCCAACCTCATCAGCTTCAAGGCCATCGCCGCGGCCGAGAAGAAGGCCCGCGCGGCCGGCGCCGAGGTGGTGATCCTCTCCATCCACTGGGGCCGCGAGCACCAGCCGAACCCGAGCAACCCGCAGCTGGAACTGGCCCGCCGCATCGCCAAGGAGACCGGCATCAACCTGGTCATCGGCCACCACGCCCACGTCGTGCAGCCGATGGAGAAGGTCGACGGCACCTGGGTCGCCTACGGGCTCGGCAACCAGCTCGCCCGCCACGACGTGCCCAGCGGCCTGACCGAGGAGGGCGCCATCGGCTGGTTCGAGTTCAGCGAGAAGGACGGCGCGTGGGACGTCCGGGCCCGCTTCGTGCCCACCTTCACCGACATCCCGCCGGACCCCGAGAGCACCCCGGGATCGGACCTGCCCGGCGCACAGCCCGAGCCGGTGCGCGACCACCGCCTGGTCGATGTCGTGGAGGCCCTCAAGAACGACAAGAACCTGCTGCCCGAGCAGCGCTCCCGCTACCGCCTCGCCTTCGAGCGCACGCAGGGCACCATGCTCAACCGCGGCGCCGCCAAGGACGGACTGCGCCCCCTGCGCGAACTGCCCGAGTGACACCACCGGGCACACCGGCCCGCGTACGTACGCACGACCTCCCGCTCTCCGGCGCGGTCCGGGCCGGTCCGGCTCGGCCCGGCTCAGCCCGGTCCGGTTCAGCCCCGTCCGGTTCAGCTCCGTTCAGCCCCGTCCAGCCCAGTCCAGGAAGGACCCCCTCCGTGGCCGTATCCCGCGCCAAGCGGCGGCACAAGGCCGGCCGCAGGGCCGACATGTCACTGCTCGGCGGCATCAGGCCGCCGATCACCGTGCTGTCGGTGCTGCTGCTCGCCCTGGCGGGGTTCACCGCGCTGAGCCTGGGCAGCGTCCGCGAGGACCGGCTGCCCGCGGCCGTGCTCACCTCCCAGCAGCACTTCGCCGAGGACGGCGCGATCGCGCTGCGCGCCTCGCTGGACGAGAGCGTCACCGACCTCGGCCGGGCCGGGGCCCTCTTCTCCGCCGGGAAGCCCGTCTCCCCGGACGCCGTGCTCGACAAGATCGGCAGCGTCTACCAGAAGTGGCGCGGCACCGCGGTCGTCGAGATCGGCTCGGGCCGGCTGCTGGCCGCCCGCGGCGAGAACCTCCCCCTGACCGCGATCGACCGCACCCGGCTCGCCGACGAAGGCGGCCTGGCCCCCCGCATGGTCAAACTGGCCAACGGCGAGACCCGGTTGCTCACCCTCTCCCTGCTGTCCTGGGAGGACCGTCCCCAGCAGCTGCTGGTCGCCTCCAGCAGCCTGCGCTTCCCCGGCATCAGCCTCGGCAACTTCCGTTCCATCGCCGTCGTCGGCTCCGACGGCAAGGTGCTCAGCAACGACGGCATCCCCGAGCCCGAGATGGTCCTCACCGACCTCCAGCGCGCCGACGTCAAGCGCGACACCAAACAGCTCGACTCCTTCGCCAGGACCGCCGCCAAGCGGACCGCGGCCAACCCCCTGACCGCGAAGGAGCCCGGCTCCGGCGGCTTCCTCGGGGTCAGCGGCAGCCTGATGGGCGGCGAGTGGGGCGGTGAGCGCGCCGCCGCGGGCTACGCCCGCCTCGCCGGACCCGAACCGGGCGTCGGCACCAGCGCCACCAGCCTGGAGCTGACCGTCGTCGCCATGGTCAACGTCGCGCAGAACCCCGCGCGCACCTCCGACGCCTTCGCCGGGCTGATCCTGGCCGGCGCCCTGCTGCTGGTCGGCGCCCTCGTCGTCGCCCTGCTCGTCGGCACCGTGCAGCGCCCGCTGATCGCCCTGTTCCTGGAGAGCCGTCGGCTGACCCGCGGTGACCTGACCCGCCCGGTGTCCGTCCCCCGCGGGGGCGAGGCGGCCAGGATCGGCACCGCCCTGGAGCGGTTGCGCGGCCAGCTGCTGGAGGACACGGCGCCCGGCTCCCGCGGCACGCGGGGGCGCCGCGGCGGCGCCCGTGTGCTCCTCGCCCTGTGCGGGGTCCTGCTCCTGGCCTGGTGCGTGCCCCTGGGCCTGCTGGTCAACCGGGCCGGCGCGGACGTCGTCGTACCGCAGCAGCTGGTCAACGACCAGCGGGAACGCACCGACACCCTCAACGACCGGATCCGCCGCGCCCTCAACGAGGGGCAGGCCGACCTGCTGTCCGTCGCCTCGCTGATGGCCGACGACACCACCCCGCAGCACATGACGAGCGTCCTGGAGCACACCGCCAGGGAGCACCTGCGCTACGCGTCC
Source organism: Streptomyces sp. NBC_00029 (assembly GCF_045160505.1). Classification (NCBI taxonomy): domain Bacteria; kingdom Bacillati; phylum Actinomycetota; class Actinomycetes; order Kitasatosporales; family Streptomycetaceae; genus Streptomyces; species Streptomyces sp. NBC_00029. The sequence goes on along the minus strand of NZ_CP108292.1, from coordinate 5,124,648 downwards.
CTGTACGTGCTCGACAGCACCGGCAAGGTCCTCGCCCAGGCGGGCGGAACCCCGCAGGCCGCCGGGGGCAAGGGGCCCCGCAAGGAGCCGATCGCCCTCCACGACGGCGGCAAGGAACCGGTCGTCATCGCGACCGCCCAGGTCCCGGGGCGGGACGGCACTGCCGTCGTCGGCGAGTTCCGCATCGACTTCCTCAACTCGCTGCTCAGGCGCCCGGGCCTGGGGGAGATCCGGGTGGTCGACTCCCAGCACCGGATCATCGCCTCCAACAGCGGCTACCGCGCCTTCGAGAAGCTCGACGACGAGCGGCTGGACGCCCTCGTCGCGGGCTCCGCCCTCAAGGTCGGCATGTCCCCGCGGCCCGGCAGCATCCTCTACCGCAGCGGCGGCGACCACGTGATCGCGGCGGCCGCCCCGTTCGTGGGCGGCGGCGCCGCCAAGCCCATGGACTGGACCGTGGTCAGCTGGCAGTCCGCCAAGGGCCTGGCCATCCACGAGTACAGCCTGCAGAACCGCACGGTCCTCGCCGGCCTGCTCGGCCTCGCTGTCGGCGCGGCCTGCCTGGGCTGGCTCCAGATCATCGTGGTCGCCCCGCTGCGCGAGCTCGCCCGGCGCGCCGAGGCCCTCGCCGACGGCGACCGGCGCACGGTGCTGTACCCGCGCCACCACGACGAGGTGGGTGCCGTGACGCGCAGCCTGGAGATCATCCGCCAGCAGCTCCAGCAGCGTCAGCAGCAGCAGCGCAAGCAGGCCGACGCACGGCCGTCCGCCCCGGCCGGAAGGAACTGATCCCGTGCTCTTCCTCTACTGCGTGCTGCTGGTCTGCTGCACGATCATGCTCGTCGCGGGCATCGTGGAGCAGCGCCGGCACTTCGCCAGCCTGCACCGGATACCCCACCGGGTGCTGGTCAACGGCATCCGCGGCAAGAGCTCCATCACCCGGCTGTGCGCGGGGGCGCTGCGCGGCGGCGGCCTGGTCACGGTCGCCAAGACCACCGGCACGGCGGCCCGGTTCATCCACCCGGACGCCACCGAGGAACCGGTCTACCGCAAGTTCGGCATCGCCAACGTCGTGGAGCAGATCGGCATCGTGCGGCGCGCCTCCGCCTACCGTCCCGACGCGCTCGTCATGGAGTGCATGGCGGTCATGCCGGCGCTCCAGGAGATCAACCAGTCCAAGCTGATCCAGTCGACCATCGGCGTCCTGTGCAACGTCCGCGAGGACCACGTCGCCGAAATGGGCCCGACCCTCGACGACATCGCGCGCTCCCTCTCCCGGTCGATGCCGCACGGCGGGATCTGCGTCACCGCCGAGAAGGAGCGCTTCGACGTCCTCCAGGAGGAGGCGGACGCCCGCGACTGCCGGCTGGTGTACGCGGACCCCGACACCGTCTCCGACGAGGAGCTGCGCGGCTTCAGCTGGTTCACCTTCAAGGAGAACGTCGCCATCGCGCTCACCGTCGCCGAGCTCCTCGGCGTCGACCGGGAGACCGCCCTGCAGGGGATGTACGAGGCCCCGCCGGACCCGGGCGTGCTCTCCGTCGAGCGGTACCTGGCCCCGGGCGGGAAGCGGCTGCGGTTCGCCAACGTCTTCGCGGCGAACGACCCCGAGTCGACGCTGATGAACATCAACCAGCTGCTGGACCTGGGTGCGGTGGAACGCCCCCTGAGCGTGGTGATCAACTGCCGGCCGGACCGGGTCGAGCGCAACGGCCAGATGGGCGGGATCATCCCCGAGCTGCGGCCGGACAAGGTCTTCGTGATCGGCCACCCCGCGAAGAGCGCCATCGACGCGATCCCGGCCGAGTGGCGCGACCGCGCCGTCGACCTGGGCGGTGACCACCGCGACGGCGAGGAGTTCATGCGGGAGCTGCTGGGGCACCTCGGGCCCAGCTCCTCGCTCGTCGCCATCGGCAACATCCACGGGCAGGGCGAGGTGCTGCTGGAGCACCTCGCGGAGCTGCCGGCGGACGAGACGGACGACGCGCACGACTTCGACCGCTCCGACGACTCCGACGGCTGGGGCTCCGTACGGCAGGAGGAGCCGGCGGGGCAGTACGCCCGCCCCTTCGACCCGTACGCGGACGCCCCGTACGGCCGGGACCCGTACGCGCAGGACCCGTACGCGCAGACGCCGTACGCGCAGGACCCGTACGGCGGCGGACAGGTCCAGGGCGGCCGGGACCCGTACGCGCAGACCCCGTACGGTCACGGCGCCGCGGCACCCCGGGTGCCGGACCCGTACGCGCAGGCACCGCGGGCGGCCGCGCCGTACGCCCCCGCCCCCCTCCCCGACCCGTACGGCATCCGCGCCGCCACGCCCGTACCGGCCTGGCCGCAGACGCCTCAGCCGCAGCCGCAGCCGCAGCCGCAGATCCACCCGAGCCCCCCGCAGGGGTACGGGCAGAAGCCTGGAGAGACCCGTTGATCCCCGCCGTCCTCACCCCCGAGATCGCCGCGATCGGCATTGCCCTGGGTCTGCTCTTCTCGCTCGTCTGCTACCTCACGACCAACCTCTCGCCCGGCGGAATGATCACCCCCGGCTGGCTGGCGCTGACCCTCCTGGAGGACCTCCAGCGCGCCGCCCTCGTGGTGGGCGTGACCGTCATGACGTACGTGCTGACGCTGATCGTGCAGCGCTTCGTGATCCTCTACGGCAAGCGACTGTTCGCCGCCGTCGTGCTGCTCGGCGTCCTGCTCCAGGCCACCGTGGTCATCGTGCTCCAGATGGAGTTCCCGCTCCTCTACACGAACCAGACCCTCGGCTTCATCGTGCCGGGCCTGATCGGCTACCAGCTGGTCCGCCAGCCGAAGGGAGCCACGCTGCTCGCCACCGGCAGCACCACGCTCATGACCTACGTCGTGCTGACCGCCGGCATCCTGCTCGGCGTCATGCCGGCCGCGTGACCCCCGAAAACCCGCGCCCGTACTCAACCGCTCCGGAGCCCCCCGCATGACCGCCAAGTCGAAGAGCCGCACACGTCCCGCGCTGCACGCGGTCACCGTGCTCGCACTGCTGGCCGGCAGCGCCTACCTCACGTACGCGCTGCGCGTCCAGGAGCAGGCCAAGGCGCCCGCCGTCCAGGTCGTCGTCGACAAGAACATCGCGGCCGGGATCGATGCGGGCGCGGCGGGCGCCCAGAAGTGGGAACGCCTCCAGAGCCCCGACCGGTCGGTGATGCGGGACGGCACCGGCCAGGTGCTGGCCACCTTCACCGACAGCGCCCGCACGGCCACCCTCACCGGGCCGAGCCGCACCTTCACCGAGCCGGCCAACACCACGACCCGGGTCGTCACCGAGAACTGGGTCCGCCTGATGCCGCAGCCGTGGAAGGAGGGCGCGGAGAACGAGCAGTGGTTCAAGGAGTGGTTCAAGAAGTACTTCGGGAGTCAGGAGGACGACATCTTCGCGATGGCCTTCCAGTACGGCGACCAGGCCCCGGTGAAGAAGGACCCGCAGGGCGTCTCCTACGCGGGTGACGCCGCCTTCGGCCCGCTCAACCCCGCCGGCTCGGCCGGCAACGACCTGCGCCTGGAACAGTCGGACTTCTACGACTACCTCGGCACGCCGTACACCTTCCGCGACGGCACCAAGAAGCAGCCCCAGACGGCCCGGTACCGGGCCATGGACTGCTCCGGCTTCATCCGCACCGTCTTCGGCTTCCGGGCCCGCTACCCGCTGATGTCCGACGACAAGCCCGGCTCCGGCCTGCCGCGCACCGCGAACGGCATGGCCCGCTCCGCCCTGGGCGCGGACGTCCTCCCCCTCAAGGGGGTCGGCGCGCAGGACCGGCCCGTCTCGATCGACGTGATCCAGCCGGGCGACCTGCTGTTCTTCAAGCTCGACGCGCGCACCAAGGAACGCCTCGACCACACGGGCATCTACCTGGGCACGGACACCGACGGCCACAAGATCTTCATCTCCAGCCGGGAAGAGGCCAACGGCCCGACCATCGGCGACAAGGGCGGCACCTCGCGCCTCGACGGCAACGGCTACTACGCGACGACCCTGCGCAGCGCCAAGCGGCTCTAGGTGTGTTGTCCGCCCCGCGGGGGCCACGGGCCGACGCCGACCGGCTGGACCAGCCAGCCGAAGGCGCCCAGCCCGGCGCGGTCCGTGAGCTCGGCCGCCTCGCCGGCCCCGGACAGGGCCCGTACATAGGCCACCGGGTCGGCCGAGGCCAGCGCCAGCGGGGGCCGGGCGCCCGAGACGCCGAGGGCGGTCAGGGCCTCGCGCTGGGTCAGCAGGACGGCCCCCGGGCCCGCGCACGAGTCCAGGGCCACGTGCGCGGTGACGTCGCAGGAGCCGTCCGGGACCGGCGGGACCTCCCGGCCGCCGCGAAAGCCCGTCAGGGTGCCGTACGGGGGCCTCGCATCGCGGGTGTGGGCGTAGTCCACCGCCACCGCCAGGCCCCGCTCCAGGGTCCCGGTGGCGGCCGCCCAGGCCTCGTCACGGGTCCGGCCGATCTCCGCGCGGCCGCCTCCGGGCCACCAGCGCTCCAGCCAGGCCCGGTCCGCGTCGTCCAGCGGGCCGCCCGGGGTCTGCGTACCGTTCCGGGCGACCAGGACGTAGCGCCCGTCCTCGGCGACCTCCAGGGGCACGTTGTCCAGCCACTCGTTGGCGAAGAGCAGCCCCGTCGTCCGCTCGGGCGGGGCCGCCGCCCAGTGGATCCGCGGGTCGAGCCCGGCCGGCCGCTCCGCCCGCTCCACGGCGTACGGGCGCACCCGTGCGGCCGTACGCGGGTCCAGCGCGGCGAGCACCCCGGCCAGCAGCTCCCCCCGCCCGGCCCCCACGTCCACCAGGTCCAGCTCCGCCGGGTGCCCGAGCTCGGCGTCCACCCACCGCAGCAGCCGGGCCACGGCCCCCGCGTACAGCGGCGAGGCGTGCACGGAGGTGCGGAAGTGCCCGGCTGGGCCCGGCCCGCCGGGGCGCACGTAGAAGCCGTCGCGGCCGTACAGCGCGGCCTCCATCGCCCTGCGCCACCGGACCGGATTCGTGCCTTCATCCTGAGAGCTCACCGGACAAAGGCTATGTTCACCGTCCACCTTGGGGAGTACGCCCCCAAGGTCAGGTTCGGACCTCTGGTTGACTCCAGCACCTATCTGCGTTCCCTACTCTGGGTTACGTGCAGCGCCTCTACGACTTCCTCCGCAGACACCCGACGGGCGTCGACAGCTTCTGGGCTGTCTTCCTCTTCGGGATCGGGATGCTGCAGGTCGCCGACGACAGTTTCAGCAGCACCACCGCACGGCTGCTCGCCGTTCCCGCGGTGGTCGCGATGGGTGTCGTGGTGGCCCTGCGCCGCAAGTGGACGCAGGGCATGTTCTGGCTGGCCGTCGGGACCGGCGTCTACAAGCTGATCACCCATACCGAGGTGAACAACGCCGACCTCGCGATGCTGATCATCCTGTACACGGTCGCCGCCTCGTCCGAGATCTCGCGGCGGATGTCCCGTACCGCGTTCGCCGTCGGATTCCTCGCCTCCCCCCTGTACGCCCTGCGCTTCCAGGTGGACAAGGGCGACTTCCGCGACGACATCCTCTTCATGCTCTTCGCGATCGTCCCCTTCGTCCTCGCCTGGGTGCTGGGCGACTCCCTGCGCACCCGCCGGGCCTACTACGCCCAGCTCGTCGAGCGGAACCAGCGCCTGGAGAACCAGCGCGAGGCCCAGGCCAAGGTGGCCGTGGCCGCCGAGCGCGCCCGGATCGCCCGCGAGCTGCACGACGTCGTCGCGCACAACGTCTCGGTGATGGTGGTCCAGGCCGACGGGGCGGCGTACGTCATGGACGTGGCCCCCGAACAGGCCAAGGAAGCCCTGCAGACCATCTCCGGCACCGGCCGCCAGGCCCTGGCCGAGATGCGGCGGCTGCTGGGCGTGCTGCGCACCGGCGAGCCGCAGGAGTCCGAGGACTATGTGCCCCAGCCGGACGTCGAGCAGATCGAGGTCCTGGTCGAGCAGGTACGGACGGCGGGGCTCGCGGTGGACTTCGAGGTCGAGGGCGCGCCGCGGCGGCTGCCCAGCGGGGTCGAGCTGACGGCGTACCGGATCGTGCAGGAGGCACTGACCAACACCCGCAAGCACGGCGGCCCGGACGCGAAGGCCAGCGTCCGCCTGGTCTACTTCGACGACGGGCTCGGCCTGCTGGTCGAGGACGACGGCCGGGGCGCGGCCCACGAGCTGTACGAGGACGGCGGCGCCGACGGCGCCGGGCACGGGCTGATCGGCATGCGCGAGCGGATCGGTATGGTCGGCGGAACCCTGGACGCGGGGCCCCGGCCCGGTGGCGGCTTCCGGATCAGCGCACTGCTTCCCCTGAAGAAGAGATGACGAGGACGAGGTAACTGATGTCCATCCGCGTGATGCTGGTCGACGACCAGGTGCTGCTGCGCACCGGTTTCCGTATGGTGCTCGCCGCCCAGCCGGACATGGAGGTCGTCGCCGAGGCGGGCGACGGCCTGGAGGCGCTGGAGGTGCTGCGGTCCACGAAGGTGGACGTGGTGCTGATGGACGTCCGCATGCCCAGGCTGGACGGGGTCGAGGCGACGCGGCGGATCTGTGAGCCGGAGGAGCACCCGAAGGTGATCATCCTGACCACCTTCGACCTGGATGAGTACGCCTTCTCGGGCCTGAAGGCGGGCGCGAGCGGGTTCATGCTGAAGGACGTCCCGCCGGGCGAGCTGCTCGCGGCCATCCGCTCGGTGCACAGCGGGGACGCGGTGGTGGCCCCGTCCACGACGCGGCGCCTGCTGGACCGCTTCGCGCCGATGCTGCCGACGACCACCGAGGAGCCGCGGAACAAGGAGATCGAGCGGCTGACGGAGCGCGAGCGCGAGGTCATGCTGCTGGTCGCGCAGGGCCTGTCGAACGGCGAGATCGCGGCCCGGCTCGTCCTCTCCGAGGCGACGGTGAAGACCCACGTGGGCCGCATCCTGACCAAGCTGGGGCTGCGCGACCGGGTCCAGGTGGTGGTCCTGGCGTACGAGACGGGCCTGGTCCGCGCGGGCGGCGGGGCCGGCTAGGGCGTCGGGGACCCGTCGGCTTTCACGTCTCCGCCTCCGCCTCCGGGGCCGTCATCCAGCGGTCCGGGCGGGCGGTGGCCCGGGAGGTGCGGGAGCGGGCCGCCTGGGCGTACAGCAGGGTCGCGGCCTCGGGCGCCGGCCGGAGCCGGGCCGTGACCGTGCAGTTCGCGCCGGTGTCCACGTGGACGTCGGCGACGCCGCGGGCGCGGGCCCACGGGCCCTGCGCGAAGCGGACGCTCTGCACCTTGGCGTGCGGGACGATCTCCGTACGCCGGCACAGGCGGCCGTGCCGTGCGGCGAAGACCTCCGGGGAGACGGCGAGACCGTAGCCCTTCCACCACACCGGGACCACCCAGCGGGACCCGGTCCGCGGGGACCCGGAAAAGGACAGGGCCGCCAGGTCCACCCCCGGCAGCACCCGGGCGATCACGGCGTATGCGGCTGCGCGCGAGGCCACCGGCACCAGGACCGTGTTCTTCGAGCCCGCGACGGCGAGCTCCACGCGGACCAGGCCGCGGCGCCGCCACAGCAGCGGCTCCACGATCCGTACGCTCTGCACCCGCCCCGGCGGCACCGTCTCGTGGGCCCGGTCCAGCATTCCGTGGTCCAGGCGCAGCCCGTCCGGGGATTCGGCGACGCGCCAGTCGAACTCGGTGAGGAACCGGCCGACTGTGCCCGTCCACACCGCGCCGAGCAGCGGGAGCATGGCGATGATGGCCGCGACCGGGCTGGAGCTGAGCCACCACACGACCGCGGGCACGATCAGCCCGGGGGCCAGCAGCGCCCACACGCCGAGGCTGAGGAGCAGCGACACGGCGAGCTCGCGCGGGCTCACGCGCAGCAGTTCGCGTTCGGGGGCCTCGCCCAGGCGCACCGCCTCCTCGGGGGCGAAGCCCGCGGCGCGGGCGAGGAGCTCGGCGCGCAGGGCGACGGCCTGCTTCTCGCTGAGGAAGGACAGCTGGTCCTTGTCCTCGGTGCCGATGACGTCGAGCCGCAGGCTGGCGACGCCGGTCAGCCGGGCCAGGAGCGGGCGGGTGACGTCCACGGCCTGGAGCCGGTCGAGGCGGATGTGCGCGGTGCGCCGGAAGAAGAGGCCGCTGCGGATGCGCAGTTCGGTGTCGGTCACGGCGTAGTGGGTGAACCACCAGCTCAGGAAGCCGTACGCGCCGAAGACCAGGATCAGGCCCGCGAACGCGGCCAGCCGCAGGAGGGCGGACAGGTCGGCGAGCCACCGGCCGGCCTGGTCGCCCTGCTGGGCGATCACGCCGACGGTCGCGGCGATCGGCACCCAGGCGCGGCGCAGCGGGGTGAAGGGGTGCAGGCGTCGTTCCGACGCGGATCCGCCGGCGGCGGACCCTTCCGCGGCGGGCGGTTCGGCGCCGTGGGCCGGGGCAGGGCTCTGGTCCGGAGCCGGGGCCGGGCCGTCGACCGGGGCCGGGCCGTCGGCCGGGGCGGGGTTCACAGGCCCGCCGACCTTGCCTCGCCGAGGGCGGTGAGCCGGTCGCGCAGCCGCTCCGCCTCGGCCGGCACCAGCCCGGGGATCTTGGCGTCGCTGGCGGCCGCGGCCGTGTGCAGCTGTACGGAGGCCAGGCCGAAGCGCCGTTCCAGCGGGCCCGAGGTGACCTCGACCAGCTGCATCCGCCCGTACGGGACCACGGTCTCCTCCCGCCAGAGCACTCCCCTGCTGATCAGCAGGTCGTCCGCGCGCTCCGCGTACCGCCAGGAGCGCCAGTTCCGGCCGAGCAGCACCCAGCCCCAGGCCAGGACCAGCAGCCAGAACGTTCCGAGGACCGCCCACACCGGGCCGGCCGTCAGCCCCAGTACGACGGCGGTCGCGACGGCGAGCAGCACCGTCCAGATCACCAGCAGCGTGCGCCGCAGAGTGAGCAGCCCACCCGGCAGCCCGACCCATGCGGGCCCGCCCGTCTCACCCATCGTCCCCGTTTCCATGCGTCCACACTAGGGCTGAGACAATGCCCGCATGACGGAGACCACGGTCGGTATCGGCGGAGCGGCGGAGAGCACCGACATGGTGCTCAACATCGGGCCCCAGCACCCTTCCACGCACGGCGTGCTGCGCCTGCGCCTCGTCCTGGACGGCGAGCGGATCGTCAGCGCCGAACCGGTGGTCGGCTATATGCACCGCGGCGCGGAGAAACTCTTCGAGGCCCGCGACTACCGGCAGATCGTGATGCTCGCGAACCGGCACGACTGGCTGTCCGCGTTCTCGAACGAGCTGGGCGTGGTCATGGCGGTCGAGCGGATGCTCGGCATGGAGGTCCCCGAGCGGGCCGTGTGGATGCGGACGCTGCTGGCCGAGCTGAACCGGGTGCTGAACCACCTGATGTTCCTCGGCTCGTACCCCCTCGAGCTGGGTGGCATCACCCCGATCTTCCACGCGTTCCGCGAGCGCGAGGAGCTCCAGGCCGTCATGGAGGAGATCTCCGGTGGCCGCATGCACTACATGTTCAACCGGGTCGGCGGCCTCAAGGAGGACCTCCCGGCCGGCTGGCTCGGCCGGGCCCGCGCCGCGATCGCCGACGTCCGGACCCGGATGGACGTCTACGACAAGCTGGTCCACGGGAACGAGATCTTCCGCGCCCGTACCCGCGGTGTCGGGATCCTGTCCGCCGAGGCGGTGCACGCCTACGGGGTCTCCGGCCCGATCGCCCGCGCGTCCGGTGTCGACTTCGACCTGCGCCGCGACGAGCCGTACCTGGCCTACGGCGAGCTCCAGGACGTCCTGAAGGTGGTCATCCGCACCGAGGGCGACTGCCTGGCCCGCTTCGAGTGCCTGCTGGACCAGACCCACAACGCGCTCGACCTGGCCGTGGCCTGCCTGGACCGGATGGACGTGCTCCCGCCGGGGCCGGTCAACCAGCGGCTGCCCAAGGTTCTGAAGGCGCCGGAGGGGCACACGTACGCCTGGACCGAGAACCCGCTCGGCATCAACGGCTACTACCTCGTCTCCAAGGGCGAGAAGACCCCGTACCGGCTGAAGCTGCGCAGCGCCTCCTACAACAACATCCAGGCGCTGGCCGTGCTGCTGCCGGGACAGTTGGTCGCGGACATGGTGGCGATCCTGGGCTCGCTCTTCTTCGTGGTCGGCGACATCGACAAATAGCCGCTCCCGCGGACATGTCCGGATCTAGAGTGATCAACATGATCACTGGCATATACACCGACTACCTGGCCCGGATCGGCGTCACGAATCCCGGATCCCCCTCCGTGGAAGGGCTGTTCGCACTCACGCGGGCCCATCTGGAGCGGATCCCGTTCGAGAACACCGACATCCAGCTGGGCCGGCCGCCGGCCATCGACCCCGAGCTGTCCGTACGCCGCCTCGCCGCGGGGCGCGGCGGCTACTGCTTCCACCTCAACGGCGCCTTCGCGGCGCTGCTGGAGCAGCTCGGATACGACGTGACGCTGCACGTCGGGGGCGTGTGCGCGGACACGGACTCCCGGGAGGTGAGCGGCGACCACCTCACGCTGACCGTACGGATCGACGGGCAGGCCTACTTCGTGGACGTCGGCCTGGGCGACGGCCCGCCGGAGCCGCTGCCGCTGCGCGAGGGACGGTACGAGCGGGGCTTTGCGTACGGCCTGCGGCCGCTCGGGAGCGCGGACGGATCCGGGTCCGGGTCCGAAGCGTCCGACGGGTCCGAAGCGTCCGACGGGTCCGACACGGGCTGGACCTTCCTGAATGAGGACTCCCCCTTCCCCGCGATGAACTTCCGCTCGGCCCCCGCGACCATGGCCGATTTCGCGGACGAGCACCTGCGGCTGTCCACCGCCGAGGACTCCCCCTTCCTGCAGTCCTTCTTCATGCTGCGGCGCCACGCCGGCGGCGTCCACCGGCTGCACGGCAAGGTCCTCCTCCACATCGGCCCCGACGGCGGGCGCGACAAGCGGGAACTGGCCTCCTCGCAGGAGCTCTCCGAGACCATGGCCACCGTCTTCGGACGGGAACTCGACGACCTGACGCCGGCGGACCGGGCCGCGCTGTGGGACCGGGTGGAGCGCGCGCACGAGGCGTGGCTCGCCTCCCAGCAGGACTGACGCGGGACCGACGCGGGACCTGTGTCGGTGCGGCAGGGCAGACTGGGCGGCATGTCCCACTCTCCCCGCCGGGCCTGCCCCTCCTGCGGCCGCGACTGCGCCGTCACCGCCGGACGGATCGCCCGCCACGATCCGCCCTCGGGGCGCGACCGCGGCGACCTGGTGTCCTGCCCGGGATCGCGGGCCCGCGTGGTGCTGGGCGCCTCCGCGCCGACGCTGGACGGCTTCGTGCTGTCCGAACACCCCGGGCAGCTCCCGCTGTTCTGAGGATCCGGTCGCACGCGGGCATCGCCGCCGCGCCGTGCGTCCGGCGTCCGGCGTCCGGCGTCCGGCGTCCGGGGGATTTCCCCCTCAACCGGCGGGTGCTGACCGGATGTTGAGGGGCGTCTGCCGTCCGTAGCGTTCCCGTCATGACGATCACGCAGCAGCACAGCAAGCAGCGGCATCGGCGGCGGGAGTGGCTGCGGCGCGGAGCAGCCGCCGTGGCCCTCGCCGCCGTACTCGGCGGGATCGCCGCCCCGGCGGCGCTCGCAGCACCCGCGGCCGGGGCAGCCGCGTCCGCCACGGCCGCCCGCGGCACGCTCGTCTCCGCCACCCCGCTGGACACCCTCGACCGCGACCGGGTCGTCGCCGAACTCGGCACGCTGGGCATCGACCCCGGAACCGTCCGGTACGGCGTGAGCGCCTACCGGCTCACCTACGCGACCGTGGACCCGCGGGGCCGGCCGACCACCGCGACCGGGCTGCTCGTCCTGCCGCGCGGCGGCCCGCACCGCCTCGACCTGGTCTCCGACACCCACGGCACGATCGCCACCCGTGACGACGCCCCGTCCGGGGGCGCCGGATACAACCGCCTCACGCCGTACCTGCACGCCTCCGCGGGCCGCGCCGTCGCCGCCCCGGACTACCTGGGCCTGGGCGGCGGCCCCGGCGGCCACCCGTACATGGACACCCGTTCCTCGGTCACGGCCTCCGTCGACATGCTGAAGGCCGCCCGCACGGCGGCCGGGCGGCTCGGGCGCCAGGTCACCCGGGACGTGTACGCCACCGGCTTCTCGCAGGGCGGCCAGGTGGCGATGGCCCTGGGCCGCGAACTCTCCCACGGCCGCGACGGCCTGCGGCTGCGGGCGCTGGCCCCGATCGCCGGGCCGCACGACCTGCTCGGCACCGAGTTCCCGGGGATCACCGACGGCCGGGTCGACCCGCGCAGCGCCGTCTTCTACCTCTCCTACTTCCTCACGGCCCAGAACCGGCTCCACCCGCTCTACAAGGACCCCGCCGAGGTGTTCCGGGCCCCCTATGCACAGGCTGTGGAAGGCCTGTTCGACGGCAGCCACCCGCCGCAGGACATCGTGGCCGCGCTCCCGGCGACTCCGCAGGAGCTGCTGACCCCGCAGTGGGCCGAGAACGTCCGCACCCCGAGCGGGGCCCTGCTGGAGGCGGTGCGGGTCAACGACGGCGTCTGCGACTGGAAGCCGGCCGCGCCCGTACGCCTCTACGCGGGCGCGGCCGACACCGACGTGCCGATCGCCAACTCCCGCGCCTGCGCCGCCGACCTGGCCCGCCACGGGGTCCGGGCGAAGGTCGTCGACCAGGGCCCGGACGCCGACCACACGACCACGGCGGTCCGCTCGGCGCCGCAGGTGGTGCGCTGGTTCGACTCGATCCGCTAGACACCCCCCTCTAGGCAGTCCTGCTGTCCAGGAGCTGGAGCAGGCGCGAGGTGCCGTCCGCGCCGAAGCCCGCGCCGACGCCGCGCCGGTAGAGCTCGGCGTGGGCGGCGAGGATCCCGGTGTCCACACCGGAGTCGGCCGCGGTGTGCAGGATGTGCTCGACGCTCGCGGCGCACATGGACAGGCGGGCCTCCGCGCCCGAGTGGTCTCCCGCGTCGATGCCCGGCGCGGACCCCTCGTAGAAGCCGCGCATCGAATCGGCCGTGTAGCCGGCGTACGGGAGGATGTCGGCCGCGCTCAGCCCGTTGGCGCGGGCGACGGCGACGGCCTGGTACCAGCCGGTGTACGCGGTCCAGAAGAGGATCATGTTGAGCTGGTAGTAGAGCTGCGCGTGGCCGGGGTCGGTGCCGCGGTGGTCGGTGGCGGCGAGCACGTCGAGCGCGGCGCGGTGCTCCTCGTAGACCTCCTGCGGGCCGCTGACGAAGAGGGAGGAGCCCTTCTGTCCGATGCCGGCCGGCGGCACGTTGACCCCGCCGGTGAGGTACGAGGCCCCGCGCGCCTCGGCCCACCGGGCTGCCGCGCGGGCCTTGTCCGGGACGTCGGAGGACAGGTTGGCCAGCACGCGGCCGCCGAGGTCGGTGTCGCCGAGTGTGCCGTACATGGCCTCGACGTCGATCAGGCTGAGCACGGTCAGCGCGCTCGCGGCCACGGCCTCGGCGACGTCGGCGGCGCGGTGGGCCCCGCGGGCGACGAGGTCGGCGTCCTTGCCCGCGCTGCGGTTCCACACGGTGACCTCGTAGCCGGCGTCGAGATAGGCGGCGGCCATGGCGCGGCCCATCGGTCCCAGGCCGACGACGGTGACCGTGGTGTTCGGGGTGGTCGGAATCTTGTTCATGACGGAGCTCTCCCCCAGCGAGATGGTCTAGAACGAACGCTCTATCCAGCGCTCGGAACGAACGTAGCATGAGACTAGAACGAACGCTCTATCTAGAATCGGCGGTAGGATCACGCCCATGGCAACAGCAGGGACGAAGGCGACAGGGACGACAGGGACGACGGCGACGGAAGCGGCGCTGGGAACGCGCGACCGGCTGGTCCGCACCGCATCGCGCCTCATGCAGCGCGGCGGCTACGAGAACACCCCGGTCAAGCAGCTCGTCCGCGAGGCCGAGGCCACCCTCGGCTCGCTGTACCACTTCTTCCCGGGCGGCAAGCAGGAGCTCGCGGTGGCCGCGATCCATTTCGGCGACGAGGAGTTCGCCGGGCTGCTGCGCATCGGGCTGGCCGCTCACCCGGACCCGGCGCAAGCGGTCGAGGGCGTCGCCGTCCTGCTCGCGCAGGCGCTGGAGGCCTCCGACTGGCGGGACGGCTGCCCGGTGACGGCCACGGCCCTGGAGACGATCGGCCGCCTCCCGGAACTCCAGGCGGCCTGCGCCACGGCCTTCGCCAACTGGCAGCATCTGGTGGCCGCGAAGCTCCTGGCCTCGGGCTACCCGGAGCCGGACGCCCGCGACCTCGCCATGACGGTGATCAACACCCTGGAGGGCGCCGAGATGACCTCACAGGTCACCCGGAGCCGCACCCCGCTCCTGGTGGCGGGCCGGCACCTGGCCCGCCTGGTGGCCTCGTACGGCCCCTGACCGGGGCTACGAGATCGCGGTGCGGAGCCGGGCCACGTCGATCGGCTCGGTCTCGTCGTGGGCCGTCAGGTCGATGACCTGGCCCACCGCGCGGGTCTCGTCCGTCGCCGGCTTGAACTCCGGCTCCACGACGGCCCGGGCGGACTCCGCCTTGTGCACCGCGAGGACCTCGGCGCCGACCACGTCGGCCAGGTCCTCGTTCTGGACCGCCTCGATCACCGCGCGGGCCTGTGCCGCGTTCTTGGTGCCGAAGAAGTCGAAGCCGCCCTCGACGCGGGAGGCCGTACGCCGCTGGGCCGCGTACGGGGCCACCGCGGCCGCCGGGCGCCGCGCGGGCACCGAGGACGGCGCAGCGGGAACCGCAGCATGGCCGCGACCGGGACCGGGAGCGGGGCTCGGGTCGGGCTCGCGCTCCGGCGACGAAGAGGACGCCGGCGCCGCGGGCAGCTCCCGCGTCCGGCGCTTGCGGGCCAGCGCCCCCAGGGCCGCGTGGGCCCGGGCGTAGCCGACCGAGGTGGGCGCGCCCGCCGAGGTGCGCTCCTCGGTGACGGCCGGAAGTTCCTTGGCGGCCGCGGCCGCCGGAGCCGCAGAAGCCTCGATGGCCAGCAGCCGACGGCCCTCCAGGGCGCTGGCGCGCTCGGTCTCGGCGGTCGCGTAGCGCCGCAGGAGCGCCGCGTGCTCGCCGCGCAGGCCCGCCAGTTCGACCCGCTTGGCGCGCAGCTTGGCGTCGAGCCTGGCCCGCAGCATGCGGGCCTCCTCGAGGTCGGACTCGAGCTCGGCTATCCGCTCGTCGGTCCGCCACTCGTCCTTGACGCGTTCGCGTGCGAGCTCCGCGACGCGGCGGCCCGCCGAGCGGTCCCAGGCGCGCATGACGACGGCGCCGGCGACCCCGGCGGCCGCCGTGACGGCCACGAGCAGCCGCAGCGCCATCGGTTCCGCCAGCAGCCAGGCCGCGCCCGCACTGGCGACGGACACGCCGGCCACGGTCGTCGGCGTGAGCAGCCGGTGCAGGGGTTCGGGATTGCGGTGGCGTCCACGGGGCATGGCCCGAAATTTACAGGGCATGGGGGTCGAGCGGGATACCCGCCCGGCAAACTCTTCCCGGGCAGTTAAGCCACTTTTCTCCATCAACCCCGTGCGCGCTACTTCTTCAGCAGGCTCTTGGACTCCAGGTAGGCCTTCGCGACGTCGGCCGGCTTGGCGCGCTCGGCGTCCACCTTGCGGTTCAGGTCGACCAGATCGGCCGTCGTGAGCGCCTTGGTCAGCTTGTCGAGGGCGGCCGCGATCTCCGGGGTTCCGGCGTCCTTGGCGTTGACCACCGGCAGGACGTTGTCGGCGTTCTGGAGCTTCTTGTCGTCGTCCAGCAGGACCAGGCCGAAGCTTTCGAGGGTGGCGTCCGTGGTCGTGGTGAGCACCAGCTGGTCGGCGCCGTCCTTGACCGCCTGCTTGGCCTGCGGGGTGCCGACGCCCTTCGGGTCGATCCCGGAAACCTGAATTCCGTACGTCTTGGTCAACCCCGGTGCGCAGAACGGACGGACGCTGCATTCGTCGCCCGCCGCGATCTTCACCTTGAGCCCGGACTTACCAAGATCGGAAAGCGTCTTGAGGTTGTTCTTCTGGGCGAATTCCTTGGTCACCGCGAATGCGTTCTGGTCGACGGCCTCGCCCGCGGCGAGCGCCTTCAGGCCGAGCGGGGCCGCGAGCTTCTCCAGGCCCGCCACCGTCGCCGCGACGTCGCTGGAGGCGACCGGCTTCTCCTCGGGCGCCTTGGGACCGTTCACCTTGGCGTTGAGGAACTCCGCGAGCGTGGCCGCGTACTCCGGGACGACGTCGATCTCGCCCTTCTCCAGGGACGGCTCGTACAGCTCGCGGTTGTTGACCGTCTTGATCGAGGTGCTGTAACCCGCGTCCTTCAGGACCTGCGCGTACAGCTCGGCGAGCACGTTCGACTCGGTGAACCCGGCCGCGCCGATCACCAGGCTGCCCTTGCCGCCGCCCGCGGACGAGGAGGAGCCGGCCGGGGCCGCACCGCCGTCCTTGCTCTTCTCCAGGCTGTCGCCGCCGCACGCGGCCAGCGACACCGTCAGCGCCAGGGCGCCCAGGGACGCGCCGAGGACGCGCGTGGTCTTGGTCATGGAGGTTCTCCGTTCGAGGCGATGGACAGGAATCAGCGGGACGCGGCCGTCCGCGGCAGCAGCCGGTCCGCGGCGATCAGCGCGCCCTCCACCAGCAGGGCGAGGGCGGCCACCAGCAGGGCTCCCGCGACGACCTGCGGGGTGTTGTACGTGTTGAAGCCGGCGGTGATGATCCGGCCGAGGCCGCCCTGGCCGACCATGGCGGCGATCGTCGCCGTGGCGATGACCTGCACGGCGCCCGAGCGCAGCCCGGTCATCACCAGGCCGCGCGCGAGCGGAAGTTCGACGCGCAGGAAGAGCTGGGGCCCGGACATGCCCATGCCGCGGGCGGCCTCGACCACCGCCCGGTCCACCTCGCGCATGCCGACGTACGCGTTCGTCAGCAGCGGCGGTACGGCGAACAGCACCAGCGCGGCGATGGTGGGCAGGTAGCCGGCGTTGCGCAGCGGGGAGACCATGAACAGCGCCAGCACCGCGAAGACGGGGACGGCCCGGCCGATGTTGGAGATGTTGATCGCGAGGGTGCCGCCCTTGCCGAGGTGGCCGAGGAACAGGCCGACGGGCAGCGCCACCGCGCAGGCGATCGCGAGCGCGACCCCGCTCACGTAGACGTGCTCGCCGAGCCGGTGCCAGACACCGCTCTCCCCCGACCAGTTGGCACCGTTCGCCAGCCAGTCCCAGGCTCCTCCCAGGACGCCCACGGCCTCAGGCCCCCTTCATCGGAGCCGGCGCGGGAGCGGGAGCGGGTGCGGGAGCAGGTGCGGGGATCGCGGACCGGCCACCGGCGCCGGCCCGGGTCCACGGGGTGAGCAGCCGCTGCAGGCCGAGCAGCAGCAGGTCGGCCGCGAGCGCGAGCAGCACGCACAGCACGGAGGCGGTGAGCACCTGGGCCCTGAAGGAGCTGTTGACGGCCGGGGCGATGAGATTGCCGAGGCCGCCCTTGCCGACGATGGAGCCGACCGTGGTCAGCGCGACGGTCGAGACGGTGGCGATCCGGACACCGGCGAGCAGTGCGGGAAGCGCGAGCGGCAGTTCGACCTGCCACAGCAGGCGCACCGGGCCGTACCCCATGCCGCGCGCGGCCTCCCTTACGTCCTCGGGAACGGCCTCCAGGCCGGCCAGCACGTTGCGGACCAGGATCGTCAGCGAATACAGCACGAGCCCGGTCACCACCAGCGCCGCCGAGAGCCCGAAGACGGGTAGTAGCAGGGAGAACATGGCCAGCGAGGGGACCGTGTAGAGGAGGGTGGTGAAGGCCAGGACGGGCGCCGCCCAGTGGCGGCCGCGGCGGGCCAGCAGGGCGAGCGGCACGGACACCGCGATGCCGATCAGGACCGACACGGCGGTGATCCAGATGTGTTCGAGGGTGGCGTCGGTGAGTTCCTGGGAACGCGAGGTGACGTAGTCCCAGCAGATCCAGTCATTCGCCACCAGGCAGTTCGCTCCGGCCACGCCCCTCACCCCCCGCAATTCGAACGTACGTCTTCACGGTCACCCGGTCAGAGCGACCCTAACCCCCACCACCCCCCATGGCCGGAATCCTTCGCAGCGGAGCAACACGCCCTTCACAAATCGGCGACGCCGATACGGAAAGATGACTGTGTGATCCGATTCGAGCATGTGACCAAGCGCTACCCCGACGGGACGACAGCCGTCGAGGACCTGTCCTTCGAGGTGGCGGAGGGTGAGCTGGTCACGCTCGTGGGGCCGTCCGGCTGCGGCAAGACGACCACGATGAAGATGGTCAACCGGCTCATCGACCCGACCTCCGGCCGGATCCTGCTCGGCGGCGAGGACATCGCGGACGCCGATCCGGTCGAGCTGCGCCGCCGCATCGGCTACGTCATCCAGCAGGTCGGCCTGTTCCCGCACAAGACGGTCCTGGAGAACACGGCGACCGTGCCGCAGCTGATCGGCACGCCGAAGGCGCAGGCCCGCGCTCGGGCGGCCGAACTGCTCGAACTGGTGGGCCTGGATCCGTCCGTGTACGGCGGCCGGTATCCGGAGCAGCTGTCGGGCGGGCAGCGCCAGCGCGTCGGTGTGGCCCGCGCGCTCGCCGCCGATCCGCCGGTGCTGCTGATGGACGAGCCGTTCGGTGCGGTGGACCCGGTGGTGCGCGAGCGGCTGCAGAACGAGTTCCTGACGCTGCAGAAGACGGTGCGCAAGACGATCCTGCTGGTCACGCACGACCTGGAGGAGGCGATCCGGCTCGGCGACCGCATCGCGGTCTACGGAACGGGCACCATCGAGCAGTTCGCCCGTCCGGCGGCGGTGCTCGGAACGCCGGCCACCCCCTACGTGGCCTCCTTCGTCGGCTCCGACCGGGGGCTCAAGCGGCTCGCGGTCACCGCCGTCGAGGCGGCCGACCTGACGGCGGTGGAGGGGAAGGCCCCGGCGGCCTCGGTGGATTTGGGGTCGACGCTGCGCGAGGCGCTCGCGGCCCTGCTGCAGGAGGACTCGGGGCGGATCGGGGTCACGGACCCGGAATCCGGCGCGCTGGTCGGCGTACTGACTCCGCAGGACGTCCACCGGGCACTGCGCCGGGCCCAGCTGCAGGAGGCGTAGTCCCGGCCCTGACCCGGACCCGAGCCCGGCCGACCGGACCGGCACGGCACGGCCCCGGAAACGACCGTGACCGGCCTCGGGAGGCCGGTCACGGGTGCGTCGACGCCGGATCCGGGGCGGGGCGGGGCGGGTCAGGCCTCGATGCGGCCGCTCATCCACGTCAGCATCGGCGGGATCTCCCGTCGCCACGTGTTGAAGTTGTGGCCACCGCTGTCGAGGATGATGGAGGAGACCCGGTCCGGGCTCTGCACCTTCTTGATGAACTTCTTGGTGTCGGAGAGGTTCGGCTCGCCCTTCTCGCTGCTGGTCACGAGGAAGGACGTACCGCTCGGCTTCTTGTTCTCGATGCTGTGCAGCACGTCCGCACGCTTCTTCAGCTTCGCGTCCCCGTGGAACAGGTCACCGGTCGTCGGGTCGTCCGGCGCGTCGTAGTACGCGGACAGACCGGCGGCCGCGCCGAAGGTCTCCGGGTAATGCGCGGCGATCTTCAGAGCGCAGTAACCGCCCGTGGAGTTGCCGATGAAGCCCATGTTCTGCGGCTTCTTGCCGACCCGGAAGGTGTCCGTGATGGCCTGCGGGAGGTCCTCGCCGAAGAAGGTCTCGGTCTGCGGGCCACCGGGTATATCGACGCACTCGGTGTCGCGCGGAGGCGCGATCGTCGGCCGCAGCATGACCAGGATCATCGGCTTCATCTTGCCGGCCTTGGACAGGCTGAACGCCTTCATCGGGTAGTCGAGCCCTTTGATCAGGTTCTCGGCGGTGCCCGGGTAGCCGGTCAGGACGATGGACGCGGGGAAGTTACGGTCCTTGTGCTGCGGCTGGAAGTACTCCGGCGGGAGCCAGACGTAGCCGGGACTCGTTATCTTCGACTTCTGCCCGGTTATGGCAACCTTCAGGATCTGACCACCGACCTGGGGCTTGGCGCCGCCGGGTACGTCCAGCTTCTGCTTGTCGACGACCTTGATGTCCTTGCTGCTCATCGAGTGGTCGACGACCTTGCCCATGGACGTCTCCTTGCCGAGCAGGTCGGCCCAGGAACCGTAGAAGAGGAACGACTTGTTGGCCGCGAGCCCCACAGCCGAGAACAGCGCCAGCTGGGTCGCCAGCAGGAGCCCGACACGGCCGGCGAACGCGCGCCAGGTGCGGTTCGAGAGCTTCGGCCAGAACCAGACCGTGGCCGCGAACAGCAGCACACCGGCGAGGATGGCCAGCGCCAGAACCGTATTACTGGTGAGACCCATGAGCAGTAAGTCGACTTTCTGGTGGCAGGACTGTTTTTTTCCGGCGAAAGAGTGAACCCGCTCCTCGTCAATGTCGTCCTAAGGGACGCACCACACACCGGAGGCTGTCGCGGCCTTCGGCCACAAGATCTCTCGCGGAGCAACGGGAAGCGATGTCTAGCAGGATAGATGGCGATAAGTCGGGACAGGTTCCGAGCAGGGCCCGCCGAATCCTCCGAGGTCCACAGCCGGAGGCGGTGCCCGGCCTGGTAGGTACGGCCGTCATGATCGTCGGCCTTCTGGACATCGCGGCAGGGGTGTTCCCGCGTTTCCGGCACAGCCGGATCCACGCGGTCGCCGAAGTGCTGCCGGTGTTCGGCCCCTTCGCAGCCGCCCTCGCCATCAGCGCGGGCGTACTGCTCCTGCTGCTCGCGCACGGCCTCAAGCGCCGCAAGCGCCGGGCCTGGCGGGCTGCGGTGGTGCTGCTGCCGGCCGGTGCCGCGGCGCAGTTCCTCTACCGGCACTCGATCCCCGGCGTGATCATCGCTGCGGTGCTCTTCGCGCTGCTGCTGCGCCACCAGGGTGAATTCAAGGCGCTGCCCGACCCGCGCAGCCGCTGGAAGGCGCTCGCCAACTTCGTACTGATGAGCGCCGGCTCCATCGGGCTCGGCCTGCTCATCGTCAACGTGCACCCGAACCGGGTCATCGGCAACCCGGGCCTGTACGAGCAGCTCCAGCACGTCGTCGTCGGCCTCTTCGGCTTCGAGGGCCCCGTCAACTACGCGGGCCAGGTGTCCTGGACCGTCGGCTACTCGCTCGGCGCGCTCGGCATGCTGACCGCCCTCACCACCATGTACCTGGCCTTCCGCCCCGAGCACCCCGCCGCCCGGCTCACCGCCGACGACGAGGACAAGCTGCGCGAGCTGCTCGCCAAGCACGGCGGCCGCGACTCGCTGGGCCACTTCGCGCTCCGCCGCGACAAGGCCGTCGTCTTCTCCCCCAGCGGCAAGGCCGCCGTCACCTACCGCGTCGTCTCCGGCGTGATGCTCGCCTCCGGCGACCCCATCGGCGACGTCGAGGCCTGGCCCGGCGCCATCGAGCGGTTCATGGAGGAGGCCAAGGCCCACTCCTGGACCCCGGCCGTCGTGGGCTGCAGCGAGACGGGCGGCGAGGTCTGGACCCGCGAGACCGGTCTCGACGCGCTGGAGCTGGGTGACGAGGCGATTGTCGATGTCAAAGACTTCTCCCTCGCGGGCCGTCCCATGCGGAATGTCCGCCAGATGGTGAAGCGCATCGAGCGCAACGGCTACACCACCCAGGTCCGCCGGGTCAGCGAGCTGACCGAGGAGGAACTGGAGCGGGTCCGCGGCGCGGCCGAGGCCTGGCGCGGCACCGACACCGAGCGCGGCTTCTCGATGGCCCTGGGCCGGGTCGGCGAAGAGGGCGACGGCGACTGCTTCATCGCCACCGCCCACCGCGTGGAGGAGGGCGACACCAGCCCGTACGGCGACCTGAAGGCCGTCCTGCACTTCGTCCCGTGGGGCACCGACGGCATGTCGCTGGAGCTGATGCGCCGCGACCGCGCCGCCGACCCCGGCATGAACGAGCTGCTGATCGTCGCCTCCCTGCAGGCCGCCCCCGACCTGAAGATCGAGAAGGTCTCGCTGAACTTCGCGATGTTCCGCGCGGCCCTCGCCCGCGGCGAGAAGATCGGCGCCGGCCCGGTCCTGCGGATGTGGCGCAACTTGCTGGTCTTCCTCTCTCGCTGGTTCCAGATCGAATCGCTCTACAAGTTCAACGAGAAGTTCCGCCCCCGCTGGGAGCCGCGCTTCATGGTCTACCGCAACAGCCGCGACCTGCCCCGCATCGGCTTCGCCGTGATGCAGGCGGAGGGCTTCGTCACCGTGGCCCTGCCCCGACTCTTCGCCAGCCGCCGCCGGCCCAAGCCGGTCCGCACCTGCACGCACACCCACATGACGTCCGTGCCCAAGCAGCAGGAGCGCGAGGTCCAGGCCGCGTAAGTCCGGGCCGGGCGGGTACACGCCCGGCAGCCCGGCGCAACGGAGCCCGGCTCCCGGTGTCCCCGGGCCGCCGGGCTTCCGCTCTTGCGGGGCGTCCGCCCCGCGGCAGGGCCCCGGCGGCCGAGAGGCGCCGGGGCCCTGCCGTATCCAGGTCACGCCTACCCTTGGACCCATGAACACGAAGCGCGGAGCCACCGGCAGGGGCCGGGTCGCAGGTCTGCCGGACTGGGACCGCTGCGGCGTCATGGGCGTGGTCAACGTCACCCCCGACTCCTTCTCCGACGGCGGCCGCTGGTTCGACACCACCGCCGCGGTCAAGCGCGGCCTCGACCTCGTCGAGCACGGCGCCGACCTCGTCGACGTCGGCGGCGAGTCCACCCGCCCCGGAGCCTCCCGCGTCGACGAGGAGGAGGAGCTGCGCCGGGTCGTCCCCGTGGTCCGGGGCCTCGCCTCCGAGGGCGTCACCGTCTCCGTGGACACCATGCGCGCGGCCGTCGCCGCCCGGGCCGTCGAGGCCGGCGCGATGCTGGTCAACGACGTCAGCGGCGGCCTGGCCGACCCCGGGATGATCCCGGCCGTCGCGGCCGCCGAGGTGCCCTTCGTCGTGATGCACTGGCGCGGCTTCAGCGCCGGCATGAACAGCCTCGCCGTCTACGAGGACGTGGTCGCCGAGGTCACCGCCGAGCTGCGGGCCCGGATCGACGCGGTCGTGGCCGGCGGGATCGCCCCCGAGCGGCTCCTCGTCGACCCCGGTCTCGGCTTCGCCAAGAACGCCGAGCACGACCTGGCCCTGGTCGCGCACCTGCCCGAGCTGCGCGCGCTGGGCTTCCCGCTGCTGGTCGCCGCGTCGCGGAAGCGTTTCCTCGGCCGGGTCCTGGCCGGCGCGTCCGACGCCGCCCCGCCACCCGCCCGCGAGCGGGACGCCGCCACGGCCGCCGTCTCCGCGATCGCCGCCCACCAGGGCGCCTGGGCCGTACGCGTCCACGAGGTACGGGCGACCGCGGACGCCGTACGGGTTGCCCGGGCCGTCGAAGGGGCACTCTGATCGTCACCCACCGACAAGGAGCACCGTGAGCAGAACCGACATCGAGGCGGTCGAAGAGGTCAACACGGCCTTCTACGAGGCTATGGAGCGGGGGGACTTCGACTCACTGTCGGCGCTCTGGCTGGAGGACGAGATCTCCTGCGTCCACCCCGGCTGGCCGGTGCTCTCGGGCCGCGGCGAGGTCCTGCGCTCGTACGCGCTCATCATGTCGCACACCGACTACATCCAGTTCTTCCTCACCGACACCAAGGTGGCCGTCATAGGCGACACCGCACTGGTCACGTGCACGGAGAACATCCTCAGCGGCGGGCCCGCCGAGGACGGCGGGGAACTCGGCCCGCTGGTCGGTCAGCTGGTCGTCGCCACGAATGTGTTCCGACGCACATCCGAGGGCTGGCGACTGTGGTCCCACCACGGTTCTCCCGTCCTCACGGAGTCCGACGACGACGAGGACGAGGACCCCTCCTGACCCCTCCGGCGGGATCCGGAGTATTTCGCAGGTAAATTCGAAGACGGACGACGCCGACCGCACTCGGCGCAGCCATGGCCCCGGGGAGCCCCGGGACCGGAAGCACCAAGGAAAGCAGGAGTGATTCGCGTGGATCGTGTCGCGCTGCGCGGCCTCAAGGCTCGCGGGCACCACGGCGTCTTCCCCCGGGAGCGCGAGGAAGGCCAGACCTTCATCGTCGACCTCGTGCTGCACCTCGACACCCGCCCCGCTGCGGCCGGAGACGACCTGGCGAAGACCGTGCACTACGGGGTCGTCGCCGAGGAGGTCGTCGACGTGGTCCAGGGTGAGCCGGTCGACCTGATCGAGACCCTGGCCGAGCGGATCGCCCAGCAGTGCCTCAAGCACGAAGCGGTGGCGCAGGTGGAGGTCGTCGTCCACAAGCCGGACGCGCCCATCACCGTCCCCTTCGACGACGTGACCATCACGATCACCCGGAGCCGCGCATGAACAACGGACTGAACGCACCGAGCGACCCCACCGTCCAGCCGGTACCCGCCTCCGTCGTCGAGGCGGTCGACGCGGCGGACGTCACCCTGTCCAACCCCAAATGGGCCGTGATCGCGCTCGGAGCGAACCTCGGCAACCGGCTGGAGACCCTGCAGGGCGCCATCGACGCCCTCGGCGACACCCCCGGCATGCGGGTCAAGGCCGTCTCCCCCGTCTACGAGACCGAGCCGTGGGGCGTCGAGCCCGGCTCGCAGCCCTCGTACCTCAACGCGGTCCTCGCCGTGAAGACCACCCTGCCGCCGTCCTCGCTCCTGGAGCGCGCGCACGCCGTCGAGGAGGCGTTCGACCGCGTCCGCGAGGAGCGCTGGGGTCCGCGCACCATCGACGTGGACATCGTCGCGTACGCCGACCGGGTCTCCGACGACCCGGTCCTCACCCTGCCGCACCCGCGAGCCCACCAGCGCGCCTTCGTGCTGGCCCCGTGGCACGACATCGACCCGGAGGCCCGGATCCCCGGCCGCGGGGCGGTCGCCGAGCTGCTGGCCGAAATCGGTCTGGTCGGTGTCGCCTCGCGTCCCGACCTGGAACTCCACCTCCCCGAGTAGTCGTTAGTAGCCTGTTCACGGCTACTCGCTGAAAGTGGGGAACGGGCAAGTGAAGCAACTGAGGCCGGCGGTCCTGGCAGGCATCTTCGTGGTCGCCGGGGTCCTGTCCTGGGCGGGCGCGCGCCTGTGGAACGCCTACGGCACCCTGCCGGGCGTTCCACTGGCCGCACCGATCGTCCTGGGCATCATCGCTGCGATTCTGCTGGCCACTGCCCTGTCCATGCGCTCCCGCCTCAAGGCCCAGCGCGAGCGCCGGCCCGGCGCCAAGGGCGTGGAGCCGCTGATGGCGGCCCGCGCGGTGGTCTTCGGCCAGGCCAGTGCCCTGGTGGCGGCGCTGGTGGCGGGCATGTACGGCGGTGTGGGCGTCTTCCTGCTGACCGACGCCCTGGACGTCCCCGCCCGCCGCGACCAGGCCTGGTACGCCGGCTTCTCGGTCCTGGCGGGCGTGGCGGTCATCGCCGCGGCCCTCTTCCTGGAGCACGTCCTCAAGCTCCCGGAGGACGACGAAACCCCGGAGGCCCCGGCCCGCGCCTAGGCCGTCTCTTTCGGATCTTGCCGGGCCCGCGTCGCCCGGCACCGCACCTCGCCGCGTTGTCGGAGCACCGCAGTACGTCCAGTACAACGGCGCTCCTCCGCCTTGCGATGCACGGCACCGGACGACGCGGGCCGACCGACAAGATCCAAAAGAGACGACCTAGGCCGCCCCTTCGGCTCACGCCTCCGTCAGGAGTCCGCACAAGCTGATCGGGACCCACCGCGAAGGTCGCATGATCCGTCGTCACCTCGACCAGTGAGCGGGTCCCGTCCACTCGTACGGCGCTGACCTCGGTCCGTTCGGTTCGGCCTTCCTCCAGCGTCCATGAGCGGTCTCCCGGGCGGGCATCACAGGCCCGGATCCGCCCGCCCACGGCGTTCACCGTCTGCGTGCCGGCTACGCCCCAACGCTTCGGTCCCCCTCCGTGACATCACGGAGGGGGACCGAAGCGGACAGCACGGACAATCCGGCTAGCGCGCCATGATCAGACTCATCGCCTCGGCCCGAGTGGCCGTGGCACGGAGCTGGCCGCGGACCGCCGAGGTGATGGTCTTCGCGCCCGGCTTGCGGACCCCGCGCATGGTCATGCACATGTGCTCGCACTCGATGACCACGATGACCCCTCGCGGGTCCAGGATCTCCATCAGGGAGTCGGCTATCTGCGTGGTCAGCCGCTCCTGCACCTGGGGGCGGCGGGCGAACACGTCCACGAGGCGGGCCAGCTTCGACAGGCCGGTAATCTTGCCGTCGGTGGACGGGATGTAGCCGACGTGCGCGACACCGTGGAAGGGCACCAGATGGTGCTCACAGGAACTCATGACTTCGATGTCCTTCACCAGGACCATCTCGTCGTGACCGAGGTCGAACGTGGTCGTCAGGACCTCTTCGGGCGTCTGGTACAGGCCGGCGAATATCTCCCTGTACGCCCGCGCCACACGCGCCGGGGTCTCCAGAAGGCCCTCGCGGTCCGGGTCCTCGCCGACCGCGATCAGGAGCTCACGAATCGCCGCCTCGGCACGCTTCTCGTCGAACTCGCCGATCGTGCCCTCATCGCCGGTCAGGGTCACTGGGTCGGTCATTTCTTTCCTCGTTCCTGTGTGCACAGCGCTCGCGGCCACCCAAGTATGACCAGATGAAAGTGCCGCGCCCCCCAGGCTAGAACCTGGGGGGCGCGGCTTCCATTCCGGGTGGACGGGCTCGCGGACTAGTCCGTGAGCTCCTCCGGCGAGGCCTCGGGGGCCTTCTCCACCGACACGGCCGACGCGGCCGACGTGCCGTTCGCCGAGTTCGTCAGCTGGAGCTCCTTGGGAGAGAGCACCGGCGGACGGGTGGAGGGGGTGCGGCGGGAGGAGCCGGTCCACGCGGGACGGGCGGGACGCTTGACGATCGTGGAGAAGATCTCGGCGATCTGCTCCTTGTTCAGCGTTTCCTTCTCCAGCAGCGCGAGGACCAGGTTGTCGAGGACGTCACGGTTCTCGACCAGGATCTCCCAGGCCTCGTTGTGCGCGGTCTCGATGAGCTTCTTGACCTCTTCGTCGACCAGCGCCGCGACCTCTTCCGAGTAGTCCCGCGGGTGCGACATCTCGCGGCCCAGGAACGGCTCGGTGTTGTCGCCGCCGAACTTGATCGCACCGAGACGCTCGGTCATGCCGTACTGCGTGACCATGGCCCGCGCCGTGGCGGTGGCCTTCTCGATGTCGTTCGCCGCGCCGGTGGTCGGGTCGTGGAAGACCAGCTCCTCGGCCGCGCGCCCGCCCAGCATGTACGCCAGCTGGTCGAGCATCTCGTTGCGCGTGGTCGAGTACTTGTCCTCGTCGGGCAGGACCATGGTGTAACCCAGGGCCCGGCCGCGGGACAGGATCGTGATCTTGTGGACCGGGTCGGAGTTCGGGGAGGCCGCCGCGACCAGGGCGTGTCCGCCCTCGTGGTACGCGGTGATCTTCTTTTCCCGGTCCGACATGATCCGGGTCCGCTTCTGCGGGCCCGCCACGACGCGGTCGATCGCCTCGTCCAGCGAGTGGTTGTCGATCAGCTTCTTGTCCGAGCGGGCCGTGAGCAGCGCGGCCTCGTTCAGGACGTTGGAGAGATCGGCACCGGTGAAGCCGGGCGTGCGGCGGGCGACGGCGCCCAGGTCGACGTCCGGGGCGACCGGCTTGCCCTTCTGGTGGACCTTGAGGATCTCCAGACGGCCCTGCATGTCCGGCCGGTCGACCGCGATCTGCCGGTCGAAGCGGCCCGGGCGCAGCAGCGCCGGGTCGAGGATGTCCGGGCGGTTCGTGGCGGCGATCAGGATGACGCCGCCCTTCACGTCGAAGCCGTCCATCTCGACCAGCAGCTGGTTGAGGGTCTGCTCGCGCTCGTCGTGACCGCCGCCGAGACCCGCACCGCGGTGCCGGCCGACGGCGTCGATCTCGTCGACGAAGACGATCGCCGGGGCGTTGGCCTTGGCCTGCTCGAACAGGTCGCGGACACGCGAGGCACCGACACCGACGAACATCTCGACGAAGTCGGATCCGGAGATCGAGTAGAAGGGAACACCGGCCTCGCCCGCGACGGCGCGCGCGAGCAGGGTCTTGCCGGTGCCGGGCGGGCCGTACAGCAGCACACCCTTGGGGATCTTGGCGCCGACGGCCTGGAACTTCGCCGGCTCCTGGAGGAACTCCTTGATCTCGTGGAGTTCCTCGACGGCCTCGTCCGAACCCGCGACATCGGCGAACGTCGTCTTCGGGGTGTCCTTGGTGATGAGCTTGGCCTTGGACTTCCCGAAGTTCATGACCCGGGAGCCGCCGCCCTGCATCTGGTTCATCAGGAACAGGAAGACCAGGACGATGAGGACGAAGGGCAGGAGCGAGAGCAGCACGCTCAGGAACGGGCTGGTCTTGTCCGGCGTGACGGAGTACCCGTCCGGGATCTGACCGGCGTCGTACTTGGTCTGGAGGCTCTGGGCGAGCTGGACGCCCTGATCCCCGATGTAGTTGGCCTGGAACTTGGTGCCGTCGTGCTTGCCGAGCTTCTGGCCTTCGCTCAGCTCAATCTTGATCATCTGGCTGTCGCCGGTGGTCAGCTTGGCTGTCTCCACCTGGCCAGTGTTGATCGCCTTGATGACCTCGCTGGTGTCCACCGACTTGTAGCCGCCGCCGGAGCCGACGACATTCATCAACACGACCACGGCGAGGACGGCCAGCACGATCCACATGACCGGCCCACGGAAGTATCGCTTCACGTCCATCCATACGGGGCGCCAGGCACCCCGTCCCTCCTGCCCGTAGGTAAATGCTGCTGTGTGAGTAAAGACTGTTCTTCGGAATGTACCCCTGAATTGTCACCCGCGGCCCGTGGGACGGGTGACAGACCCGCCTTCCCCCTGCTCCAACGGCGGGAATCGCCCCCAGGTTCCCCGGAGTCTCCGGCGATTCCTGGGGGCGGGGGCGGGGGCGGGGTCAGCCGCCGTAGACGTGCGGGGCGAGCGTGCCGACGAACGGCAGGTTGCGGTACTTCTCCGCGTAGTCGAGGCCGTAGCCCACGACGAACTCGTTGGGGATGTCGAAGCCGACCCACTTCACGTCGATCGCGACCTTCGCCGCCTCGGGCTTGCGCAGCAGCGTGACGACCTCCAGGGAGGCCGGCTGGCGGGAGCCCAGGTTCGACAGCAGCCAGGACAGCGTCAGGCCCGAGTCGATGATGTCCTCGACGATCAGGACGTGCTTGTCCTTGATGTCGGTGTCCAGGTCCTTGAGGATCCGCACCACGCCGGAGGACTGGGTCCCGGCGCCGTACGAGGACACCGCCATCCAGTCCATGGTGAGCGGGGTGGACAAGGCACGCGCCAGGTCCGCCATCACCATCACGGCGCCCTTGAGCACACCGACGATGAGCAGGTCCTTGCCCGCGTACTCCGCGTCGATCTTCGCGGCCAGCTCGGCCAGCTTCGCGTCGATCTCTTCCTTGGTGATGAGCACCGACTGGAGGTCGCTGCCCATGTCCTTCTCGTCCACCCGCATCACTTTCGTTGTCGGCCGGGGCTCCGGGGGCGACCCCGGAGGACTCAGCCGTGTTTCAGCACCAATCAGCCCTGCCGGATGACAAGTCTGCCACCCTGCCGCTGGGCCTCGACCCGGCCGGGCAGGTTGATGGCGCCCTGACCCCGCCATCCGGTGATGAGGCGGTCGACTTCTTCGATGTGGCGGGCGAAGAGGGAGCCCGCGGGGGACCCGGCCGCGACCACGGCCCTGCGCAGCACGCGGCGGCGGACGGCCGGGGGCAGGGCGTAGAGCTTGGCGCACTCCAGGCGCCCGTCCGCGTCGCGTACGCCGCCCTCCGCCTCGGCGGCCCAGGCGTCCAGGGCGTCGGCGTCGTCCCGGGAGAGCTGCGCAGTGCGGGCGAGTGCCTCGACGACACCCTTGCCGAGCGCCTTCTCGAGGGCGGGCAGTCCCTCGTGGCGCAGCCGGGAGCGGGTGTAGGCGGGGTCGATGTTGTGCGGGTCGTCCCAGACGGGGAGGGACTGGACCATGCAGGCCTTGCGGGCGGTCTGCCGGTCGACCTGGAGGAAGGGGCGGCGGTAGCGGTTGGTGCGCCCCGCGGTGCCGCCGGAGACCTCGGGCATGCCGGAGAGCGAGCGGATGCCGGAGCCGCGGGCCAGGCCCAGCAGGACGGTTTCGGCTTGATCGTCGCGGGTGTGGCCGAGCAGCACGGCGACCGCGCCGAGCCGGTCCGCGGCCTCGTCCAGGGCCCCGTAGCGGGCGTCGCGGGCGGCGGCCTCGGGTCCGCCGTCGCGGCCGACGCGCACGGCGACGGACTCCACCGGGTCGAGGCGGAGTGCGGTCATGCGGGTGACGACCTCGGCGGCGCGCAGGTCGGAGCCGGGCTGGAGGCCGTGGTCGACGGTGATGCCGCCGGCCCTCAGTCCGAGTTTGGGGGCCTCGAAGGCCAGCGCGGAGGCGAGCGCCATGGAGTCGGCGCCGCCGGAGCAGGCGACGAGGACGAGCGGGAGGGGCCCCCCGACGGCGCGGCGGTGGGCGGGACTGTCGGTGAGGTCGGTGAGGACGTCGTGGAGTACGCGGCGGACCGCCAGGCGTATCGCCGCGACCGCAGGATGGGGACCCATGTCCGGTGCCCTTCGATGGAGTTCGGATGCCTCGGAGGCGTTGGGGTGGTGTGCTGGGGTGGTGCTGCCCGGCTGCCCCCGCGGAACGGGAGGATGTCACTCAGAGTGCGTCGATGGTGACAGAGCCGAGCCGTTCCCCGAGCATCGCACGCCCTTCCACGCCCCACGGTCCCTCGGACGGGTGACGCTGCTTCCCCCAGTGAGACATGTTTACGCCCCCTGTGTCACTCCGCTTCGCTCTGTTCGCTCCCCTTGCTGTGCACGCGGGCCACCCAGTCGGCGGGCCTGTCGATCTCGGCCTTGGTCGGCAGCGTGTTCGGTGAGGTCCACACGCGGTTGAAGCCGTCCATGCCGACCTGGCCGACGACGGCGCGCACGAAGCGCTCGCCGTCGCGGTACTGGCGCAGCTTGGCGTCGAGGCCCAGCAGCTTGCGCAGGACGGCGTCGAGCCGGCCGGCTCCGCTGGCCCTGCGCTGCTGGAACTTCTCGCGGATCTCGGCGACCGAGGGCACCACCTGGGGGCCCACGCCGTCCATGACGAAGTCGGCGTGGCCCTCCAGCAGGGACATGACGGCGGTGAGCCGGGCCAGGATCTCGCGCTGCTCGGGGGTCTGCACGAGCTCCACGAGGGAGCGCCCCTCGTCTCCGCGCTCGGCGTCCGGGCGGGCGCCGGCGAAGGACTGGGCGGCCTCGCGGAGGCGTTCCAGGACGGTCGTGGGGTCCACTTCGGTGGCGCCGAGGAACGTCTGGATTTCGCCTTCGAGGTGGGCGCGCAGCCACGGGACGGCCGTGAACTGTGTACGGTGCGTCTCCTCGTGCAGGCAGACCCACAGCCGGAAGTCGTGCGGGTGCACCTCCAGCTCGCGCTCGACGTGCACGATGTTGGGCGCGACGAGCAGCAGCCGGCCGCCGGCGGCGGAGGCCGGCAGGTCCCGGGAGACGGGCGCGAAGGTCTCGTACTGGCCGAGGACGCGGGAGGCCAGGAAGCTCAGCAGCATGCCCAGCTCGACGCCGGTGACCTTGCCGCCCACGGACCCGAGGACGGCTCCGCCGGGGGCACCCGCGCGGCGCTCCTGCATCTTGCCCAGAAGCGGCTGGAGCAGCTCGCGGAATCCGGCGACGTTGGCCTTGACCCAGCCGGCCCTGTCGACGACCAGGACGGGCGTGTCGGGGACCGAGGCCCCCTCCGGGATCATCCGGGTGAACTCGCGCACGTGCCGTTCCGAGGTCCTGGCGTGCCTGCGCAGCTCCGCCACGACGGCTCGCGCCTCGTCCCGGGTGACCTCCGGGCCGGGTCGTACCAGTCGGGTCGCGGTCGCCACCGCGAGGTTCCAGTCGACCATCTCCGCACCACTGATGCTCGTCATGCGTCAACCGTACGTGGACCGGCCCTCCGGCGGACCCCCTACGAAGCGGTCGCGACGGCGGCGGCCAGCTTGTCGAGCGCCTTCTCGGCGCCTTCGGGTCCTGGGCTGTTGGCTGTCAGGAAGGCGAAGGCGAGGAGCCGGCCGGAGGAGTCGACGACGGTGCCGGAGAGGGAGTTGACCCCGGTGAGGGTGCCGGTCTTGGCCCGGACCAGGCCGGCGGCCGGTGAGCTGCCTGAGTTGCGGGCCTTGAGGGTTCCGGTGAATCCGGCGACGGGCAGCCCGGTGAGGACCGGCCGCAGCTCCGGGTGCCGGGGGTCGGCGGCCTTGACGAGGAGCCCGGTCAGCAGGCTCGCGCTGACCTTGTCGGCGCGGTTCAGGCCGCTGCCGTCGGCGAAGCGGGAGCCGGCCACCTCGACGCCGAGGGCGGTGAGGCGGTCGGTGACGGCCTTCTCGGCGCCCTCGAAGCTGGCGGGCCGGCCGGAGGCGAGGGCGGTCTGCCGGGCGAGGGACTCGGCGATGTCGTTGTCGCTGCTGGTCAGCATCCGCTCCACGAGCCCGGCCACCGGGGTGGAGAGGGTGACGGCCAGCGGCTGGACGCCGACGGCGGCCTTGGCCCGGACGGGCTGGCCGGTGACCTTGATGCCCCGCTCCTCCAGCAGGGTGCGGAAGGCCCGGGCGGCGTCCCCGGAGGGGTCCTCGCTGCGCTCCACGGGCCCGGAGACGGGCTCTCCGCCGGGGCGGCCCTCGTCGGCCGTCAGGGCGGTCACGGTGGCGAGGTTGGGGTTGACGCCGATCGGGTGGCGGGCGGGGCCGCTGTAGAGGCTGTCGTCGTAGGCCAGGGTCACGGTGTCGGTGCCGGCGGCCTTGAGGGCCTGTGCGGTGTCGGCGGCGAGAGCGACGAGGCTGCCGCCGGATCCGGCGGGGCTCTTCTTCTTCGCGGTGAGTGAGGGGTCTCCGCCGCCGACCAGGACGATCTGTCCGGGGGCGGTGCCGGGCGCGACGGTGGTCCTGATCCGGTGCTCGGGGCCGAGGGCGGCCAGCACGGCCGCGGCGGTGACGATCTTGACGGTGGAGGCGGGGGTCATCGCGTCGCGCGCCCCGGACTCGTAGAGGACCTGCCCGGTGGTGGTGTCGACGACGGACGCGGTACGGACGGTGCCGAGCGCGGGATCGGCGAGCAGCGGCTTCAGGGCGGCGGCCAGGCCCCCGGCGGAGGCGGGCGCGGCGGGGGCGGCGCTCTGCCCGCGCACGGCGCCGGGGCCGATCGCGCCGAGCACCCCGGGGGCGCTGGGCGCGGCCTGCGGGAGGTCCCCGGAGCCGGTGGCGCCACCGTGATCTGCGCCACCCGTACGGCCCCAGGAGGCGGCTCTGTCCCGCTCGGCCTTACGCTGGCCGGAGTCCCAGGGACCGGCGGCGGACACCGCTGCCACCGACAGGGCCAGGCCGGCGACGGCCGACCCTGCGATGAGCTGCCACGTCTTGTCCAATGGCACCTCGGACCAGCCCCTTTCGCGATCACACATATGCGTGAGGGACACTTAACCACTGCGTCTTGCCGCGAGCATGGCACCCCACCCGGCTGGGGGAGGCCGGGCCGGACGTGCACGCAGTTGAACCAATGCAGTCCCGAAGCAATGCAGCTGATCATGGAGGAGCAGGACGTGGAGTTCGACGTCACCATCGAGATCCCCAAGGGTTCGCGGAACAAGTACGAGGTGGACCACGAGACCGGCCGGATCCGTCTGGACCGTCGCCTCTTCACCTCGACCAGCTACCCGGCCGACTACGGCTTCGTCGAGAACACCCTCGGCGAGGACGGCGACCCGCTGGACGCGCTGGTCATCCTTGACGAGCCGACCTTCCCGGGCTGCCTGATCAAGTGCCGCGCCATCGGCATGTTCCGCATGACGGACGAGGCGGGCGGCGACGACAAGCTGCTCTGCGTGCCGGCCTCCGACCCGCGTGTCGAGCACCTGCGCGACATCCACCACGTCTCCGAGTTCGACCGCCTGGAGATCCAGCACTTCTTCGAGGTCTACAAGGACCTGGAGCCGGGCAAGTCCGTCGAGGGCGCGAACTGGGTCGGCCGCACCGAGGCCGAGGCCGAGATCGAGGCCTCGTACAAGCGCCTGGAGGCGCAGGGCGGCCACCACTGAGCTCGCGCTCGGCGGTGACGGGCCGGGGCACTGCCCCGCGCCCCTCGTGACATGGCGGGCGGTATCCCTTCGGGGGTGCCGCCCGTCGTCGCGTTCGCGGGCGGATGAGGCCCGGCTGGGCATGCGGTGGGAGGAAACGATTCCGCATACTGATACCCGGGTGATCACGGACTGGAGGACGCGTGGCGGAGGCCGAGGGGGCAGAGGACAGGAAGCCCCAGTCCGACGAGGCGCACAGCGCGTTCACGGCGCCGCCCGGGATGGAGCCGGAGCCTCTGGAGGAGGACCAGCCCACCTCGGAATTCGCTCTCCCGGCGGGTACCGGTCCGGTGCCGCCCGAGCCCGAGGGGTCGGCCTTCGCCGCCCCGGCCACCTACCGGGCGGCGAACTCCCCGACCGCCTACACCCCCGGCCAGGGCTTCCCCGTCGCGCAGATGAAGGAATCGCCCTGGCAGGACCGGATGCGCACGATGCTGCGCATGCCGGTCGACGTCCGGCCCGTGCCGGATCTGGTCCAGCGGCAGAGCGAGACCGGCCCCGCCGTGGGCCGCGTGCTCGACCTGACCCTGCGCATCGGCGAGCTGCTGCTCGCGGGCGGTGAGGGCGCCGAGGACGTGGAGGCCGCGATGTTCGCGGTGGCCCGTTCCTACGGGCTGGACCGCTGCGAGCCGACCGTCACCTTCACCATGCTGTCGATCACCCACCACCCCTCGCTGGTGGGCGACCCGGTCTCGGCCAGCCGGACCGTGCGCCGCCGCGGCACCGACTACAACCGGCTCGCGGCCGTGTTCCGGCTCGTGGACGACATCAGCGCGCACGAGATCGACGTCTCGCTGGAGGAGGCCTATCGGCGCCTCGCCGAGATCCGCCGCAACCGGCACCCCTACCCCGGCTGGATGCTCACGGCCTCCGCCGGCCTGCTCGCCGGTGCCGCCTCCACGCTGGTCGGCGGCGGGGTCCTCGTCTTCTTCGCCGCCGCGATCGGCGCGGTCCTCGGCGACCGCCTGGCCTGGCTGTGCGCCGGGCGCGGGCTGCCCGAGTTCTACCAGTTCGTGGTCGCCGCGATGCCGCCCGCCGCCATCGGGGTGGCGCTCAACATGACGGGGATCGACGTCAAGGCCTCCGCCGTGATCACCGGTGGGCTGTTCGCGCTGCTGCCGGGACGGGCTGTGGTCGCGGCCGTGCAGGACGGCCTGACCGGCTACTACATCACCGCGTCGGCCCGGCTGCTGGAGGTCATGTACCTCTTCATCGGCATCATCATGGGCGTGCTGGTCGTGCTCTACGTGGGCCTGCAGTTCGACGCCTCGCCGCGGCCGGAGGAGGTCCTGCAGATCCAGCAGCGGCCGCTGATCCAGATCGCCGCCTCGATGGTGCTGGTGTTCACCTTCGCGATCCTGCTCCAGCAGGAACGCTCCACCGTGTGGATCGTGACGCTGAACGGCGCGGTCGCCTGGGTCACCTTCGGGGCCCTGCACTACGCGGGGGGCATCCCGCCCGTACCGTCCACGGCCATCGCGGCCGGGCTGGTGGGCCTCTTCGGGCAGCTCTTCTCCCGCTACCGCTTCGCCTCCGCCCTGCCGTACGTCACGGCCGCCATCGGACCGCTGCTGCCCGGCTCGGCGGTGTACTACGGGCTGCTGCTCATCGCCGAGAACCGGCTGAACGAGGGCTTGGGCTCGCTGGTGAACGCCGCGGCCATCGCGCTGGCCATCGCGATCGGGGTCAACCTCGGGTCGGAGACCTCGCGGCTGTTCATGCGCATCCCGGGGGCCGCGAGCGCCGCCAAGCGCCGCGCCGCGAAGCGGACCCGCGGCTTCTGACCGTACGGACGCCCGTACGGCGGTCAGCGGTCGGCCGTACGGGCCCCGTAGAGGGCCGCGCAGGGGTGCACGTACGCCCCGGGGCCCTCTACGGGGCTCCGGGGCGTCACGGTCGTACGGGCGGCGCCGCGGGGCGGTGGGCCCGCTCGGCGCTCCGGCGGTTCAGCGCTTGGCGTGGCGGCCGCGCGCGCCCGGGGCCTGGGGGCCCGAACCGTCGGCGGCGGGCGCCGCGGCCGCCTCGGCGCCGGCGTTCGCCTTGTTCTCCTTGCGGGCCTTGAGGACCTCGAAGACCACCGGGATGACCGACACCAGGACGATGCCGACCAGGATCGGCTCGACGTTCGTCTTGATGAACTCGATCTGTCCGAGCCAGTAGCCGGCGATCGTGACGCCCGCGCCCCAGCCGATGCCACCGATGATGTTGTACGTCAGGAAGGTGCGGTACTTCATCGAGCCGGCGCCCGCGACCATCGGGGCGAAGGTGCGGATGATCGGGACGAAGCGGGCGAGCACGATGGCCTTCGGGCCGTGCCGGTCCATGAACTCGTGCGCCTTGTCCAGGTTCTCCCGCTTGAAGAGCTTGGAGTTCGGCCGGTTGAAGAGCTTCGGGCCGAAGAACTTGCCGATCATGTAGCCGACCTGGTCACCGATGATCGCGGCGGCCACGATCAGGGTGCAGACCAGCCACAGCGGCTGCTTGATGTACTGCCCGTCCGCGACCAGCAGGCCCGCCGTGAAGAGCAGCGAGTCGCCGGGGAGGAACGCGAAGAGTCCCGACTCGGCGAAGACGATGACCAGGATGCCGATCAGACCGAAGTGCGAGATCAGATAGTCCGGGGACAGCCACTCAGGGCCGAGGGCAAGCGTATACACGGTTTCCGGGCTCTCCTGGATCGGGGGGCGTACTGCGGAAGGAGCGGTTTCAATTATCAACGCACACGACCCCCGCCCGGTTCCAGGGACCGGAGGGGGTCGAATGCATGACGTCCGCGCCTACAGCTTGCGCACCGCGTTGGCGATGATCGCGTCCCGCAGGAACACCGCCAGCCCCGGCCGGACGGCATCGTAGGTGGCCGTGAACCGCTCGTCCGCCACGTACATCTCGCCCAGGTTGGTATGCATTTCGTACGAGCAGGTGTAGCAGTTCCCGTCGATCCAGCCGCGGTGCTCCTCGGCCAGGTCCATGGCCTCCGCCGACTCGGCGGAAGCGCCCGATTCCATCAGCGCGGCCAGGCGCCGGTTGATGTCGTCGGCCTCGGCCAGGATCCGCTTCCAGTCCTCCTTGGTGCAGGCCGCTGCCCGGCGCTGCGACTGCGCGTAGGCGTCGGTGCCGCCCCACCGCTGCTCGGCCTCCGCGGCGTACTGATCGGGATCGAAGTCCCCGAAGACCTCGAACTTCTCCTCCGGCGTCAGGTTGATGCCCATCTTCTTCGCCTCCATGGCGTGCTCAACGGCCTCGGCCATCTGCTGGAGCCGGTCGATCCGGTCGATCAGCAGGGCATGCTGCCGGCGCAGATGCTCCCGCGGATCCGTTTCCGGGTCGTCCAGCAGGACCGCGACCTCGTCGAGGGGGAAGCCGAGCTCCCGGTAGAACAGGATCCGCTGCAGCCGGTCCAGGTCGGCGTCCTCGTACCGCCGGTGTCCTGCGTGGCTGCGGCCGCTCGGGGAGAGCAGACCGATCTCGTCGTAGTGGTGCAGCGTGCGCACCGTGACTCCGGCGAATCCGGCGACCTGGCCCACGGAGTGGCTCATCTCTTCCGCCCTCTGGTTGGGTACGCCCTTCACTGTGGTCCCTCACGTGGCGTGAGGTGCAAGCCCGCCCGCGACGGCTACCTGCCCAAGCCGCGGAACCTGGCCACCGCCAGCGGGAAGAAGACCGCCAGCAGCAGGACCGGCCAGCCGACGGCGAGCAGCGCGGCATGGTCGCCGGCCCACGAGGACCCGGCCGCGGCGGGGTTGCCGAACAGGTCGCGGACCGCGGTCGCCGTCGCCGACATCGGGTTCCATTCCACCACCGTCCCCAGCCAGCCCGGCATCGACTCGGGCGTCGCGAAGGCGTTGGAGAGGAAGCCCACCGGCCACACCAGGATCTGCACCGCCTGCACCAGCTCCGGACGGCCCGCGACCATGCCGAGGCAGATGCCGATCCACAGCATCGCGAAGCGCAGCAGCAGGAGCAGCGCGAAGGCCAGCAGTGCGGCCGCCGGCGAGCCGTGCCAGCGCCAGCCCAGCAGCAGGCCGACGCCCGCGAGGACGGCCAGGCCCACCGCCGACTGGAGCATGTCCGCCGCGCTGCGGCCCACCTCGTCGGCCTGGTCTTCCCGGTGATGATGCTGCTGATGTTCGGCTTCCTGATCGGCGGCGGGCGCGGCATCGACGGCGAGTACGTCGAGTTCCTCCGAGCACCGCGGCGGAGGACATCGGCATGGCGCGGAAGCGGTCGATCACCCCCTTGCCCAGGTCCTGGGTGACGGCGGTCATCGTCGCCTCCAGCCCGAAGGCCATGGTCAGCGCGAGCATCCCGGGGACAGGAGTCCACGAGGACCCAGGGCACGCCCGGCCGCGCGCCCGCTCCCACGCCGTTGCCGTTGCCGTTGCCGTTGCCGTTGCCGTTGCTCGCGATCTTCCGGGTGCTCGGGCCCGGACTCGTGCTCGTCGCGCTCACGCGGCCACCTCCGGTGCGTCCGTACGGTCGGTCAGGTGCAGGAAGACCTCGTCGAGCGTGGGGCGGCGGACGGCGAGGTCCAGCGCCTCGATGCCCGCCTCCTCCAGCGCGCGCAGGGTCAGCGCCAGGCCCGCCATCCGGTCCTCCACGGGGAAGCTCAGGGTCAGCGACTCCGGGTCCACGGACGGGTCCGGCAGCAGCTCCGCCGCCTGCGCGAGCCGTGCGGCGTCCCGCAGGACGACGACGATCCGGTCGGCCCCGACGAGGGACTTCAGCGCGTCGGCCGTGCCCTCGGCCGCCGTCCTCCCCCGGTCGATCAGCGTGATGCGGTCGGCCAGCTGGTCGGCCTCCTCCAGGTACTGCGTGGTCAGCAGGACCGTGGTGCCGCCGCCCACCAGGGAGCGGACCGCGCTCCACACCTCGTTGCGGCCGCGCGGGTCGAGCCCGGTGGTCGGCTCGTCGAGGAAGAGCACCTCCGGGTCGGTGATCAGGGATGCCGCGAGGTCGAGCCGGCGCCGCATGCCGCCGCTGTACTGCTTGACCGGCTTGCGGCCGGTGTCCGCGAGGCCGAAGCGGTCGAGCAGTTCGTCGGCCCGCAGCCCGGCGCGCCGCGCCCCGAGGTGGTTCAGGCGGCCGAACATCTCCAGGTTCTGCCGCCCGCCCAGTTCCTCGTCGAGCGCCGCGTGCTGGCCGAGCAGCCCGATCCGGGCGCGTACGGCCTGTGCCCGGGTGCGTACGTCGTGACCCGCCACCCGGACCACGCCCTCGTCGTGCCGCAGCAGGGTGCTCATGATGCGCACGGCCGTCGTCTTCCCGGCACCGTTGGGGCCGAGCACGGCGTGCACCGTCCCGGGCTTCACCTCCAGGTCGAGCCCGGCCAGTGCGGACTTGTCGCCGTACCGCTTGTGGACACCTTCGACGAAGATCGCCAAAACCGCTCCTCCATTAGTCAAATTTGAGTAGCTGGGTCGCCCAAGGTAATGCCCGCCCTTCGGCTAGTCAAACTTGATTACGCACCTTGTTGCGCGGCGTACGGATTCTCCTGGCCGTCCGCGAGGACCCCTACGAACGGATCCCCGCCCTCACCCGCGAAGGAGTACGCGCCCCCCTCGAGCCGGGCGATCAGCCCCCGGGTCCACTCCGCCTCTGCGTCCGCGGAGTGGACCCACATGTGCATGATCTCGCCGATGTGGCCCAGCGACTGCGGGCCGCCCTCCGGCGTGTAGTAGTCCGTCACCGACGACCGCCAGAGGGCCAGCTTCGCCATCCGCTCCCGGAGCAGCGCGAGGACCTCCGCCCGCGGCAGGTCGACCATGAAGCCGATCGCCGCCGACAGCACGTCCGTCTTCTGGTCGTACGACGCGAGGGCCTCGCGCAGCAGCCTGAAGTACTCCTCGCGGCCGGCGTCCGTCACCTCGTACTCCGTGCGCGGCGGCCCGCCCGCCACGCTCGGCGCCACCTCGTGGGCGTGCAGGACGCCCTGCTTCGCCATCTGCTTGAGCGCGTGGTAGATCGATCCGGGCTTGGTGTTCGACCACTCGTGGGCGCCCCAGTACTCCAGGTCGTTGCGTACCTGGTACCCGTGGGCCCGCCCGTGCTGGCGGACCGCACCGAGGACAAGAAGCCGGATCGCTGACATGGGGCCAGGCTACTCACCCGTGCTCACCCCATGGCGCGGGTCCCGTCCAGGGACTCCCGGACGATGTCCGCGTGGCCCGCGTGCCGGGCGAACTCCTCCACCAGGTGCAGGAGCATCCAGCGCATCGAGACCTTGGTCTCCTTGGGGAACCAGGGCGCCGGCGGGAGCGGGAAGGTGTCGTCCAGGCTCGGGACGGCCGCGACGAAGGCCGCCGTCTGCTCCGCGACCCCGTCCCAGAAGGCCAGCACCGACGGGATGGACTCGCCCTCGACCAGGCGGAAGGCCTCGCCCCAGGTCTCCTGGGTGCGCTGCTTCTCGTTCGGCACCTGCTGGGCCAGGCGCAGCCAGTTCAGTTCGACCTCGGCCACGTGCTTGATCAGCCCGGACAGGGTGAGCTCGCTGACGCTCGGGCGGCTCGCGGCCTGCTCCTCGCTCAGCCCGAGGATCGATTCACGGATGGCCGTGCGCTGGGCCTCGACGAAGGCGAGAAGCGTGCCGCGCTCGTCGCCGGGGACCTCGGTGGAAATCTGAGCCATGACCGACCGCCTTCTGCGTGGAGTGTCCGTGCCGGGGTTCCTTCCCCCGACACGACACACGCTACGGACCCTTGCGGTCAGATCCTGTCCTCAATGCCCCTTCAGTTGGGGGCGGTTTCCCCGTCCGGACGGATCGCCGGGAGCGCGGTGGCGGGCTTGGGGAGCAGCGCCTTGGTCAGGTCCTGCTTGCCCGTCGGGTCGAGCCCGTACATCGCCTCGTAGATGTTGCGGACGGCCGGTCCCGAAGCGCCGGAGCCGGTGCCGCCCTGGGAGATGGTCATGACGATCGCGTAGTCCTCGGTGTACGAGGCGAACCACGAGGTCGTCTGCTTGCCCTGGACCTCGGCGGTACCCGTCTTGGCGTGCATGGGGATCTGCTTCTGCGGCCAGCCGCCGAAGCGCCAGGCCGCGCTGCCGTTGGTGGCCACGCCGGCGAGGGCCTCGTCGATGTTGTCGCGGGTCCTGGCGTCCATCGGGAGCTTGCCCGCCTCCTTCGGGGCGATCTCCTGGACCGAGGTGCCGTCGGCGCTGACGATCGCCTTGCCGATGCTGGGCTGGTGGATCGTGCCGCCGTTGGCGATGGCCGAGTAGACGGAGGCCATCTGGATCGGGGTGACGAGCGTGTCGCCCTGGCCGATCGAGTAGTTGATGGCGTCGCCCTCACGCAGCTGGTTGCCCTGCCGGCAGTTCTCGTAGGCGATCTTCTCCGCGAAGGAGCCGTTCTTCTTGCCGTCCCGGCACCAGGCGTCCCGGTTCGCGTCGAAGAAGTCCTCCTTCCACTTCCGGTCGGGTACCCGGCCGGGGACCTCGTTCGGCAGGTCGACGCCGGTGCGCCTGCCCAGCCCGAACTCGTGGGCGGTCTTGAGGAACCAGTCGTTCGGGTTCTTCTTCGGGTTGATGCCGCCGTCCTTCTTCCACTCCTGGTCCGCGATCGCGTAGTAGACGGTGTCGCAGGAGACCTCCAGGGCCCGGCCGATGGTGATGTCGCCGTGGCCCTGCGACTCGAAGTTCGTGAAGGTCTGGCTGCCCACCGAGTACGAGCTGGGGCAGGGGTAGCGGTTGTTGAACGGGTACCCGGCGTTGACCGCGGCGGTCGAGGTGACCACCTTGAAGATCGACCCAGGCGCCGCCTGGGCCTGGATGGCCCGGTTCAGCAGCGGGTAGTTCGACTCCTTGTCGGTCAGGCCCGCGTAGTCCTTGGCGGAGATGCCGCCCACCCACGCGTTGGGGTCGTAGGTCGGGTTCGACGCCATCGCCACGACCCGGCCGGTCCTGGTCTCCATCACCACGACGGAGCCCGAGTCGGCCTCGTAGTTGCGGCGGGTGTTCTTGTCGTAGACCTTGCGGGCGTCGATCATCGCGTTGTTCAGCTCGCGTTCGGCGACGGCCTGCACGCGGGAGTCGATCGAGGTCACGATGTTCGAGCCGGGCCGCGCCGGGTCGGTCTCGCCCTGCCCGATGACCCGGCCCAGGTTGTCCACCTCGTAGCGGGTGATGCCCGCCTTGCCGCGCAGCTCCTTGTCGTACGTGCGCTCCAGGCCGGAGCGGCCGACCTGGTCCGAGCGCAGGTACGGCGAGTCCGACTTCTTCGCCTTGGAGATCTCCTCGTCGGTGACCGGCGAGAGGTAGCCGAGCACCTGGGAGGTGTTGGCCTGGTCGGGGGCGGCGTAGCGGCGCAGGGCGGTCGCCTCGGCCGTGATGCCCGGGAAGTCCTCGGGGTGCTCGCGGATCTGCAGGGCCTGCTCGGTGGTCGCCTCGTCGCTGACCGGGATCGGCTGGTAGGGGGATCCGTTCCAACAGGGCTGCTTGGTCTTGGAGTCGCAGAGCCGGACCTTGTCGATGACCTCCTGGGCGTCCAGGCCGAGCACCCCGGCGAGCCGGGTCAGCACGGACTTGCCCTTGTCCTTCATGGTCAGCAGCTCGGTGCGGCTGGCGGAGACCACGAGGTGGGTCGCGTTGTCGGCGAGCGGAACCCCGCGCGAGTCCAGGATCGAGCCGCGCACGGCGGGCTGGACCACCTGCTGGACGTGGTTGTTCTTCGCCTCGTCCGTGTACTCCGACCCGTTGCGTATCTGGAGGTACCAGAGGCGCCCGCCCAGCGTGAGCAGCAGTGAGAAGACCACGATCTGGATGACGACGAGCCGGTTCTGGACCCGAGGGGTCCGGCCGGTCTCCGGTATGTTGCTCAACTCGATCTCCCCCGGGCGGCTGCCTACGCCCGGCCGAGTCTAGGGGGTGTCCTGTGGGCCGGGTCGGATCAGGGAGCGGTGTCCGGTGCGTGCGTGCCGGACACCGCGAGCCCGGCCCGGCCCACATGACACCCCCTGGGGGTGCGGCCTGTGAGACCTAGAAGGGGAAGGTCGTCCGGCCGTGCTGTACGGAGATCCACTTCTGCGTGGTGAAGGCCTCGATGGTGGCCTCGCCGTTCAGCCGGCCCAGGCCGGAGGCCTTCTCGCCGCCGAACGCGGCCAGCGGCTCGTCACCGATGGTGGAGTCGTTGACGTGGATCATGCCCGTCTCGATCCGCTGCGCGAAGCGGACGCCGCGCTCCACGTCCCGGGTGTGCACGGCGCCGCTGAGCCCGTAGGGGGTCGCGTTGGTCAGCCGTACGGCCTCGTCCTCGCCGTCGAAGACGACCAGCAGGGCCACCGGGCCGAAGATCTCCTGGCCCAGCAGCGGGGAGTCCTCGGGGATCCCGGCGAGCACCGTGGGTTCCACCAGGTTGCCGCGCGTAGACCCCCGTACGAGCGCCTGGGCGCCGGATTCCACGGCCTCGTCCACGAGCGCGGTCAGGGCGTCGGCCTGGAAGGAGTTGATCAGGGGGCCGATGTGGGTGTCGGCCTCGTGCGGGTCGCCAGTCTTGAGGCTGCGCACGCGCGCGGTGAACTTCTCGGTGAACTCCTCCGCGACGGACGCGTCGACGAGGATCCGGTTGGCGGCCATGCAGACCTGGCCCTGGTAGACGAAGCGGCTGAAGACGGCCGCGTCCACCGCGTAGTCGAGGTCGGCGTCGTCGAGGACGACGAGCGCGCTGTTGCCGCTGAGCTCCAGGACGGTGCGCTTGAAGTGACGGGCGGCGACCGCCCCGACATGCCGGCCGACCCGGTCCGATCCCGCGAACGAGATGACCTTGGGGACCGGGTGGGTCAGGAGCGCGTCGCCTATCTCGGCGATGTCGGTGACCAGGACGTTCAGCAGGCCGGCGGGCAGTCCGGCGTCCTCGAAGATCTTGGCGATCACGCCGCCGCCGACGACCGGGGCGTTCTGGTTGGGCTTGATGACGACCGCGTTGCCCAGTGCCAGGGCCGGGGCGACCGACTTCAGGGTGACCAGGAACGGGAAGTTGAAGGGGCTGATCACGGTGATGACGCCCACGGGCAGCCGCTGGACCCGGTTCTCCTTGCCCTCGACCGGCGAGGGGAGGATCCGGCCTTCGGGGCGGACGGCCAGCTGGAGCGACTCGCGGATGAACTCCATCGCGAGGTGGACCTCGTACTCGGCCTTGGGACGGGTGCCGCCGAGCTCGTCGATCATCGCCTCGACGATCTCCTTCTCGCGCTCCTCGGTGATCCGAAGGGCGCGTTCCAGGACCGCGCGTCTGATGTACGGGCTGGTGGCGGCCCATTCGCGCTGGGCGCGCTCGGCGCCGCGGTAGGCCTGGTCCACCTGCTCGACGGTGGCCACGGTGATGGCCGCGAGCTTCTCCCCGTTGTACGGGTTGACGTCGATGATGTCCCACGAACCGGTACCGGCCAGCCATTCGCCGTCGATGTACTGGTGAGCCAGGTCGCTGAATATGGACATGCCATCCCTTACTGCGAGCGCGCACCCGTGCGCTGCACCGGAGACCGATCGGTCATCATGCACTGATCAGGCGTCATACTACGTGCGAATCAAGACAGTTGGAGCAGGCCGCGGAGAAGATCCCTGGTCCGGTCGGGATCGGGGCAGTCGGCCTGGAGCCGCTCCATGGCCCTTCCGTACTGACCCACTTCCTCGTCCTTGTCCAGGTAGAGGGCGCTGGTCAGCTGTTCCAGATAGACGATGTCCTGCAGGTCGGACTCGGGGAAGCGCAGCAGGGTGAAGGCTCCGCTCTCGCCCGCGTGGCCGCCGAAGGAGAAGGGCATCACCTGGAGCTGCACGTTGGGCCGCTGGGAGACCTCGATGAGGTGCT
Organism: Streptomyces sp. NBC_00029; assembly: GCF_045160505.1. Taxonomy (NCBI): domain Bacteria; kingdom Bacillati; phylum Actinomycetota; class Actinomycetes; order Kitasatosporales; family Streptomycetaceae; genus Streptomyces; species Streptomyces sp. NBC_00029. The sequence continues at coordinate 5,079,707 of NZ_CP108292.1, read as the reverse complement.
CCAGCTGACCGCGCATGACCTCGCGGTCGCCGTACGGGCGGCGCAGCGCGGCCTCGTCGAGGACGGCGTGGAAGACCGGGGCGTTCTCGGAGACGAGGACCTTCTGCCGCTCCAGGCGCAGGGCGACGCGGCGGTCGACCTCGGCGGCGGTGGCGCCGGGCATGCCGCGCTTGACGACCGCGTGGGCGTAGGCCTCGGTCTGCAACAGCCCGTGGACGAACTGGACTTCGTAGATCCGGATGAGCGAGGCGGCGCCCTCCAGGCCGACGTACGTCTGGAACCACCCGGGCAGCACGTCGCCGTAACTGTGCCACCAGCCGGTCGCGTTGGCCTCGCGGACCAGCCCGAGCAGCGACTCGCGCTCCGTGCTGTCCGTGACTCCGTAGAGCGTGAGGAGGTCCTCGACGTCCCTGGCCTTGAAGCTCACCCTTCCCAACTCCAAGCGGCTGATCTTCGATTCGGATGCGCGGATCGAGTAGCCGGCCGCCTCACGGGTGATGCCGCGGGATTCTCGGAGTCGCCTGAGCTGGGAGCCCAGGAGGATGCGGCGCACCACAGAACCGCTTGTTTCTGCGGTCACTAGTACTGCCCTCCCCATCGCATTGGCGTGCGCGTGGTGTGCGCGAGCGTCTCGGGGCCCCCGTACCCCAGAGGCCGCAGTCTGCCACCAAAACGCATCGGCCCGTACTCGTTCTGTAACGGAATCCCGGCTGCGGGAAAAGAAGTCCGTAAGTATGCGTAGGAAGAAATGAGTCAGAACCGTCACGGGAGCGGACAGGTCCGGCGCATGCACGTGCATCTGCCCTTGCATCCGGCCCGAGCATTCGGAACGATGGTCCCCGCGCACCTGCGTGCTGTTCGCGCCGGCGCCGGACCCACCCCGCAGTTCTTTCTGGACGGAGATGACCGCTCCGCCCGCGAATCCCGGGAGTGCCTCGCATGGGGACGAATGGATCGACCATGCTCGAGCCGTTACGGCAGGGGCTTCCCCCGGTCGACCCCACGGCTGTCTCCGGGTCCGCCTCCTGTGCCCTGCCCGCCCGTTACGAGGCGGTGCGCGGAGCACGCTCCTTCTGTCGTTCGACGCTGTCCCAGTGGGGCCTCGACGACCGCTTCGACGATGTGGCCCTCGTGGTCTCCGAGCTCGTCACCAACGCGCTGCGCCATGCCCTGCCGGAGGACGCGCGGTGCGCGGACGCCGAGCCGGAGCCGCCGGTACGGCTGCACCTGATGCGGTGGAGCACACGGCTGGTGTGCGCGGTGCGCGACCCGAGCGAGGACCGGCCGGGCGGGGCGTTCTCGCCCGAGCGCACCGAGGAGAACTTCGACCTGGAGTCCGGGCGCGGGCTGTTCCTGGTGGACTCGTACAGCGACAGCTGGGGCTGGCACCCGCTCGCGGGCCAGCTGACCGGCAAGGTGGTCTGGGCGCTGTTCCTGCTCCAGGACTGAGCGGCCGGCCGCCGGCCGCAGCACCGGAGGCAGCCGCCGGACGCAGCCGCCGACCGAGGGCGAACACAGGACAACTGGCCGGGATCGATCATTGCGATCGGTCCCGGCCAGTGCACGTGCATGGCTTGATGAGTGCGCTGTTCCGTCAGCCGATCAGGTGATCGAACTCGCCGTCCTTGACGCCCAGGAGCAGGGCCTCTATCTCCGCCGGCGTGTAGACGAGTGCCGGTCCGTCGGGAAAGCGCGAATTGCGCATGGCGACATCGCCACCCGGCAGCCGTGCGAACTCCACGCAGGAACCCTGCGAGTTGCTGTGTCTGCTCTTCTGCCACGTCAGCTCAAACAAGGTAGCGAGTTCTGCAGCTGCCATCCCGTTGTACGCGTGGTCCACAGGAAGCCCCCGATAGTGCAGATGTCAACTCCTCCGGATCATAGCTGTGTTCATGACCTGCTGCACGGGCAGATGCACGTGCACGCGGGGTGGTCCGTTGATCACAGACAGGTCCCTACTCAGGAGTAGAAGGCCTCGGACACCTCATCCGGCAAGACGCCTTCAGCGGGGCAGCGGGTTGCGGCGGCCGCCCATGTGGGCGCGGTCGGCGGCCGCCGTACCGTCCTCCCAGCCCGCGTGGTCGGTGGCGCCGCGGAGCCTGGTCGTCGTGGTCCGGGGGAACATCTCGTCCGCGCGCGAGGTGACCGCCACGTCGCGGGCCACCAGGGCCGGCAGGTTGCCGGGGGCCTCCGTCGCCGTGTGCTCGGCGGTCTCGGCGAGCCGGTGGCCGAGCCGGCTGGCGTAGGCAAGCAGGAAGGACTGCCTGAAGGTCTTGGTCCGCTTGCGCCCGCCGGAGCGCTGCGCGGCCTCCGCGCGGGTCATCGCCGCCGTGCCCTGCACGAGCAGCGAGGTGTACAGCAGCTCCACCGCCTCCAGGTCGCTCTCGAAGCCGACCACCGTGGAGAACTCGAAGCCGCTGTTCCACACGGCCCGGCAGCGGTTGGCGGTGGCCACCGCGTCGAGCAGCACCGCCTTCGCCTCCTCGTACGGCGGCTCGACCCCGATCCGGCAGGCGCCGGGCACCTGGGCCGGGCCCTTGCCGCTCGCGGCGAGCAGGGCCTCGTCCACGGTGTGCCGGGCCATCAGCTCCTGGGCCTTGGCACTGAGCGCCTCCGCCTCCTCCGGGTAGGTGGTCGCCTCGGCCTTGGCGAGCAGGGCCCGGATCCGGCCCAGCATGCGCGGTTCTATGTGGGCGTGCTCCAGCTCGTCCGCGGGATCCCCGGGAAGGGGGCCCACCGGTTCGATCGAGGGCAGCCGGATCAGCAGCCGCAGCACCTCCAGGTAGGCGGTGGCGAGCGTGAACCGGTCGGCCCGTTCCCGCTGCGCGAGCCGGTCGGCGTACTCCTCGTCGCCGCCCCACCACACCTCGTCGGCGCCCCAGCGCGCGGGCAGCCGGGCGTAGCGGCGCGCCTCGGCGGCGATCAGGTCCCCGGTGATCCGCAGGTGCCGCTCGTCGAGGTCCCGCCGGACCAGCCGCAGCACCTCCGCCGGCCGCCAGCCCCGCTCCCAGCCCTGGCGCACGTACGCCTCCCCGCGCGCCAGCAGCTCCCGCCCGACCGCGGACCAGCCGCCCTGATCGGCGACGAGCAGCGAGGCCCCGGTGTCCAGCCCGGCGTCGTCCTGGGCGTAGAGGGCTGCGGCAAAGGCTCGGTCGACGGTCTCGGCAAGGTCTCTCACACCTCTCAGCTTGGCATGTCCGCCTTCGCGTCCCATTCCCGGCGGGCGGCCTCGATCCGCGGGCGGTGCTCGAGCGACCAGTCCGCGAGGCCCTTGACCAGTCGGGTCAGGCTGTGGCCGAGGTCGGTCAGCTCGTATTCGACCTGGGGCGGCACGGTGGCGTGCACGGTCCGGCTGACCAGGCCGTCGCGCTCCAGGCGGCGGACGGTGAGGGTGAGCATCCGCTGCGAGATGCCGTCGACCGCGCGCTGGAGCTCCTTGAACCGGCGCACACCGGCGCCGAGCTCCACCACGACGAGGACGGACCACTTGTCGCCGAGCCTGTCGAGGACATCGCGGATGCCGCAATCGTCGTCGCAGCTCAACAGCGGCTCCGGGGTGGTTACCCCGGTGTGCCCTACTGACATGGAAGTGCCTCCTTACGTGCCGTGCGCCCATCCGCGCACGATGTCCCCGTCCCCGAAGCCAACCAGGCCGACCGGCGCGACCACGAAGGACCACCACCCATGCTTTTGATCACCGGCACCTCCGGCGGACTCGGCTCACAGATCGCACGCCGGCTGGCGGACCGGCCGGACGTACGCTTCGGCACCCGTGTCCCGGACGGCCCGGGCCAGGTCCGGGTGGACTTCGACGACCCGGACTCGCTCGACTTCGCCGGGGTGGACACCCTGCTGCTCATCTCGGCCGGTTACGGCGAGGACGACCAGGTCGTCGCACGGCACGAAGCCGCCGTCTCGGCCGCCGAGCGGGACGGGGTGCGGCACATCGTCTACACCAGCCTCACCGGGGCGGGCGACCACCTGCCGTACGCGCTGGCGCACCGCTGGACCGAACGCCGCCTGCGCGGCTCCGCGGTGGCCTGGACGGTGCTGCGCAACGGGCTGTACGCGGAGCTGCTGAGCTCGCTCGCCGCGCCGGGGCCCGACGGGGTGATCACCGCCCCGCTGGGCGACGGCCGGCTCGCGGCGGTCGCCCGGGAGGATCTGGCGGAGGTGGCGGTACGGGTGTCCCTCGCACCCGACGCACACGCCGGGCAGGTCTACGAGCTGGTCGGGGACCGCGCCCTGGGCGGGGCGGAACTCGCCGCGGCGGTGGGCGCCCGCTACGCACCGGCCTCCCTGGCCGAGGCCCGCAGCGCCCTGTCCGGCCCGGACCTGGCCCCCTTCCAGCCCCCGATGCTGGTGGCCACCTACTCGGCCATCGCGGCCGGCTTCCTCGACACCCCGGACCGCGGCACCCTCCGCCGCCTCCTCGCCCGCCCCCCGCACCCGGCCCTGGACACCTACACCACAACCACCGCCCCAGCTCCCGGCCCCGCCGGCACTCCTCCCGACCCCGCCGGCACACCTCCCGACCCAGCCGGCACACCTTCCAGCCCCGCCGGCGTTTGAGGCGCCCTTCCAGCCCCGCCGGCGTTTGAGGCGCGGGGCCCGGGGCGGAGCCCCGGCAGCGGCGCCGCGCCCGCCCGGCGGCCCGGCACGGCCCGGCACGGCCCGGCACGGCCCGGCCGCGCGGCCCCTGTCAGACCCCGGTGGGACACTCGCACCCATGAGCGACCGCACTCCCCGGTGGGCCCTCGCCGAGGACGGCGACGGGTGGTGGCACGCCGCGCCCGTCGACCCCGCCGACGGAGCCCGGATGCGCGTCCGCGACCCCGCCGACGCGGTGCGCGCCGCCCCGCCCGGTACCCGCTGGGTCTGGGCGTCCACCGCGGCCGTGTATCCGCGCCTGCTCGCCGCCGGTGCCCGCGTCGAGCGGTGCCACGACATCGAGGACGCCGAGCTGCTGCTCCTCGGCCACGAGGGCCGCTCCGGCGAGCCCCGATCGGCGGCCGCCGCCTGGGCCAGGCTCACGCACGCCCCCGTACCGCCCGATCCGCGCCCGCGCGCCGCCGAGCCCCGCGTCCAGGACTCCCTCTTCGACCCGCAGCCCACCCCGGTCCCCCTGGACGCCCTGCTCGCCGTCCACGCCGACCAGGCGAAGCGGCAGGGCGCCACCGCCCACCCCGACCGGATGCGGCTGCTCGTCGCCGCCGAGTCGGCGGCCTTCCTCGTCGCTGCCGAGATGAACCGCGCGGGCCTGCCCTGGCGGGCCGACGTGCACCGCGCCCTGCTGACCGAGCTGCTCGGTGAGCGGTACGCGGGCGGCGGTGAGCCCCGGCGCCTCGCCGAGCTCGCCGACCGGGTGTCCGCCGCCTTCGGCAGACGCGTGCGCCCCGATCTGCCCGCCGATGTCATCAAGGCCTTCGCCGGGGCCGGGATCAAGCTCAAGTCCACCCGCCGCTGGGAGATCCAGGAGCTGGACCATCCCGCCGTCGAGCCGCTGATCGAGTACAAGAAGCTGTACCGGATCTACACCGCGCACGGCTGGGCCTGGCTCGCGGACTGGGTCCGCGACGGCCGTTTCCGCCCGGAGTTCATCCCCGGCGGGACGCTCACCGGCCGCTGGGTCACCAACGGCGGCGGGGCCCTGCAGATCCCCAAGGTGATCCGCCGGGCCGTGGTCGCCGACCCCGGCTGGCGGCTCGTCGTCGCCGACGCCGACCAGATGGAACCGCGCGTGCTCGCCGCGATCTCCCGCGACCCCGCCTTCATGGAGGTCGCCGGGGAGGCCTCGGACCTCTACACCGCCGTCTCCCGGCAGGGCTTCTCCGGCGACCGGGACAAGGCCAAGCTCGCCGTGCTCGGCGCCGTGTACGGCCAGACCTCCGGGGACGGCCTGAAGAACCTGGCCGCGCTCCGCCGCCGCTTCCCCCGCGCGGTCGCGTACGTGGACGATGCGGCGAAGGCCGGGGAGGAGGGCCGGCTCGTACGGACCTGGCTGGGCCGCACCTGCCCGCCACCGGCCGGCTCCGGCGAGGGGGACGAGGCGGGCGACGGCGGCGTGGATCCGGGCGAGGCGGACGGGGAGGGCGGGGCCGGGACCCCGCAGGACCGGGACGGCGGCTGGACCCCGAGCTACGCCTCCACCAACACCCGGGCCCGCGGCCGGTTCACCCGTAACTTCGTCGTCCAGGGCAGCGCGGCCGACTGGGCCCTGCTGCTGCTCGCGGCCCTGCGGCAGGCGACCGCCGGTATGCGGGCCGAGCTGGTGTTCTTCCAGCACGACGAGGTCATCGTGCACTGCCCGGCCGAGGAGGCCGGGGCCGTGGTGGAGGCGATCCGCGCCGCCGGCGACCGGGCCGGCCGGATCGCCTTCGGCGACACCCCGGTCCGGTTCCCGTTCACCACGGCGGTCGTGGAGTGCTACGCGGACGCCAAATGAGGCGGACCGGGGGGACCGGCCGGTGGATCAGCCGGAGGATCAGCCGGTGGAGGCCGTCTGGTTCCACTCGGGGGCCAGAGCGATCTTCCGCAGCTGATCCATGGTCAGCGCGGGCGCGGGACGCGTGGCCGGGCCGTTCTGATCGGCCGTGTTGAAGGCGGTGACCACCACGCGCAGCCCGTCCGTGCGCAAGGTGTCCACGCTCCACTGCGTCACGCTCCTGTCCTTGTCGCCCGGACCCGCCGTGACCTTCACCTTGGTGCCGTCGGGTTCCGTGACGAAGGACTGCTTCCCCGTGAACCCCGGGTGCTCCGAGCCCTGCTGGACGTTCATCTGGAGCAGGGACCTGCCCTTGCCGTCGTCGAGAACGACATAGCCGTACGCGCCCCGCCCTCCCTGGGAGATGACCGGGACGGTGATCTCGAGCCCGGCCATCAGGTGCTTGAGGGCATCCACGGCATACCGGTCCCGCAGTGCGATCGACTCCGGCGGCGGCGCCGGCTCGGGTTCGGCCGCCGGCAGGTCGTTCAGCGCCGCATGCCACTTGTCCGAGGTGACCACGGTCTTCAACTGCGCGATGGTCAGAGGCGGGTCGGTCCGGGAGACGGAGGCTCCCTTGCCGGCAGCGGCGTTCCACTCGGAAGCGTCGACCAGGAAACCCTGCGGGGTCACGAGCACGGCCCGCCAGACCTTGGTGTCCGCCCGGCGGTCCGGGTACTCGTATCCCTGGTGGAGCAGCAGTCGGGAACCGTCGGGCAGTTGCTCGGTCCGGCAGTCGTCGTAGGCGTGCACGTTCTTGTCCGCGCATTCGGTGTGACCGCGGGCCGAGGCGCCGAAGGGGTCCACCCGCTGGAGGCCGAGGGTGATGGCCGCCCGGCCCTTCCCGTCGTCGTACACGGCGGCGACCATGGGGCCCAGCTCGTCGCCGGTGCCCCGCGCGGACGTCTTGGTGACCTTCCCGCCCGGCAGGAGCTCCGTCAGGTTCCCGACCATCTGGTCGGCGGTGACCGTGCCGGCGCCGGTACGCCGCTCCTGGCCCGACGGAGTCGGCGGCGCCTCGGCATCGGCCGCACCCGGGGCGCCCACGGCGCCGGAGCCGCCGGATCCCGCGAGCAGGCCGCCGGAGTAGGCCCCCGCCGCGGCGATGGCGAGCAGGGCCAGCACGGAACCACCGGCCACGGCGGCCCGGCGGCGTGCCGCCAGCCGTCGGCCGCGGCCCTCGCCCGCCTCCGCGAGAGACCCGGGGTCGGTCGTGAAACCCTCCCCCGTGCGCCGGAGGGTTTCGGCGAGTTCGGCTTCAAAAGACATGGGGAACCAGACCTTCCGTTGCAAGGGTGGAGTGGGGAGCGAGGGGTCGGGAGCCGGCCCGGGCGGACCGGCCGTCTCAGAGGTCCGCGAAGGCCGTGAGACTGCCGCCCAGCTGCTCCCGCAGCCGGGCGAGCGCCCGCGTGGTCCGGGTACGGACCGCCGCCGAGCTGGAGTTCATCGCGTCGGCGGTCTCCTCGACGCTGCGGTCCTCCCAGAAGCGCAGCACCAGCACCGCCCGGTCCTTGGGCGCCAGCCGCCCCAGCGCCTCCAGCAGCGTCAGCCGCAACGCCGGATCCTCGCCGCCCGCCGCGGGGGCACGCGAGTCGGGGACGTCCCCGACCGGCCGCTCCCCCGCCGAGCGGCGGCGCTGGTGCGTGAGGAAGACCCGTACCAGCACCGTCTGCGCGTACGCCGCCGGATTGTCGATGCGGGAGATCCGCCCCCACTGCAGGTACATCCGCCCCAGCGTCTCCTGCACCAGGTCCTCCGCGAGGTGGGTGTCCCCGCTCACGAGCAGACACGCCGACCGGTACAGATGGCCCGAGCGGCCCGCCGCGAACTCACGGAACCCTTCTCTGCGCCGCTGCCGCATTCACTCCCCCTCGCGTCCGTCTCACCCCTCTGACGCGATGGCGGCGGGGAATGTTTCACCCCCCCTGAGGAATGTCTCCTCCGCCGCCGCCGATCCCGTCAGCACTCCCGCAGGAAGCCGCTCAGCCCAGGTCGTGGAAGTACACGTGGAACTCCTCGCGGACGAAGCCCTCCGCCTCGTACAGCCCCTGCGCGACGGTGTTGTCGTACGCGGTCTCCAGCTGCACCCCGGACACCCCGGCCTCCCGGGCCCGGCGCAGCACCTCGCGCAGCAGTGCCCGGCCCGCCCCGGTGCGCCGGCCCGCCGGGGCGACGTACAGGTCGTTGAGGACCCATGCGGTCCGCAGGGAGAGGGACGAGAACCCGCGGTAGACCTGTGCGAACCCGACCGTGCCGGTCTCCGGGACATCGGCGAGCAGGACCAGGGACTCGTCCTTGGCGATCCGCTCCGCCAGGAAGGCCCGCGGGGCGTCCGGGTCCTCGATGTCCACCTCGTAGAAGTCGAGATAGCCGCGGAACAGCACGGCCGCCGTCTCGACGTCCGCCTCGCCGGCCGCGCGGACCGAGACGACGGTCGCGGCGTCCTCCCCCGGCGGCCGCATCTCCTGCTGTGCCGCCTGTGCCTGACCGTTCATGTGCGTCTCCCTCGGGGGTGTTGCGCGCGCCGCAGAGCATGGGTGGGTCGAGGGTGACCGGCGGTGCGGACCCTCGACGCCCTACGCTACGGCGGGAGTCGGCCGCGGGGGAGAACCGTCCGAGGACTTGAGGTATTCGGCGCACACTCCGTCAGGAAGCCGGCTGGGCGGGGAGGGTGTAGACCCGGTCCGGAGTCACGATCTTGGTGATCGCCTCACCGAACAGGGTGCTGGGCTCCTGTCCCGCGTAGCCGATGTCCGTGTTCAGCAGCACGACGAGCGTGGCCCGGGACTCCGGCAGGTAGAGGACCAGTGATCCGTAGCCCGGCAGTGAGCCGTTGTGGCCGATCCAGCCCTGGACGTTGAAGATCCCGAGGCCGTAGCCCGTGCCGGGGAGCGCGTCGACCACCTTCAGCCGCTGCGCCTGGGTGGCGGGGGTCAGCAGGGTCCCGGTCGCCAGGGTCTTCGCCCAGCTGCGCAGGTCACTGAGGTCGGAGATCATCGCTCCGGCGGCCCAGCCCCAGGAGGGGTTCCAGTCGGTGGAGACCTCGACCTTCCCTGAGGCGGTCTGGTTCGTGTAGCCCTGGGCGTGCGGACTGGGGAACTCCGCGCCCGTGGGGAAGAGCGTGTGCCCCAGCCCGGCCGGTTCGACGACCTCCCGGTCGATGTACCGGCCGAGGGGGACACCGGTGACCTTCTCCACCACCAGCCCGAGGAGGATGAGGTTGGTGTTGCAGTAGTAGAACTTCGCGTTCGGCTCGAACAGCACCGGGTGCTTGAACGAGTACGCGAGCAGTTCCTGCGGGGTGAAGGGCCGGTCGGGATCGCTGGTCAGCGCCTTGTAGAAGTCCTCGTCGGCGGAGTAGTTGAACAGACCGCTGCGCATCCCGGCCAGCTGGCGCAGGGTGATCCGGTCGCCGTTCGGCACCCCGTCGATGTACTTCCCGATCGGGTCGTCCAGCCCGACCTTGCCCTGGTCGACGAGTTCGAGGAGGGCGGTGACGGTGAAGGTCTTCGTCACGCTCCCGATGCGCATGTTCAGGTTCGGGGTCATCGGCGCGCCCGTGGCCTTGTCCGCGACGCCGAAGGACCGTACGTACTCGCCCTTGCCCGGCGCCGACACGGCCACGATCACGCCGGGAATCCTCGCCTCGGCCAGGACCTTCTTGACGGCGTCGTCCAGCTGGCGGGCCACGGCCGGGGTCAGCCGCGGAAACTCGTCGGAGGCGGGGTTCGGGGTCGGGGCGGGCGAGGGGGGCGGCGTCGGGGCCGGAGCCGGGACGGCCGCGGCCGGCACGGGCGCTGCCGCGGCATCCCGGGCGTACACCGCCCCCGCTCCCCCGCCCACAGGACCTGCCGCGAGTCCGACCGCAGCCAGGACCAGTGCCGCACTGCGCCATCGTGTCGTCATGCCCGGCCTCCTCGCACGCCAAGCCCGCGCCCCCACCCTTCCACGCTAACGCCGTGCTCCCGGGCGGGCGACCGGAGCTGCGAGGGGGATACGAGGAGGATGTGAGGGGGATGCGGGCCGTGCAGGACGGCGCGAAGTAGTCTAAAAATCTATTCTAGAACTGCCCTTGCACAGGCCAGACTTCACCCATGACCGGTCCCACCTCCGGCCCGCGGCCGGAACCCGACGAGCAGCCGCCCGCCGGCTTCGGGCCGCCACCCGCACCGTTCGAGCCGCACGCACCGGCCCCGCCGCGGCCCCTGCCCGCCACCGTGCCCCCACGGCCCGCCGGGGACGCCGGGGCCGGCGCGTCCGCCCCTTCCGGCCGGTCCGGGCCGTCGGTGCCGCGGCGGGTGATCGCCGTCGCGGCGCTGCTCGCCTCCCTGCTCCTGATCGGCAGCGGCGCATACCACCTCACCCTCACGCTGCGCGGCGCCGGCGAGCCCGCGCAGCCCAAGGCCGGCCCTTCCGGATCCCCCTCGGTCGACCAGGGCGACGGCAAGGGCCCCGGCGGGGGCAGCGACACCTACGACCCGAACGCCGGCATCCGGCCGGGCGAGGCCCGGGTCTGGCTGCGCGACCACCAGAGCGAGGTCGCCGGGTCGGGGACCTCGCAGTACGGCCCGTGGCGGGTGGGCGACACCGTGGTCAGTGCGATCCACAACGGGCTCACCGGCTACGCGGTGGCCGACGGCCAAGAGAAGTGGAAGTTCCCGCTCCAGACCTCGCTGTGCGGTGTTCCGCCCGCCCCGTCCGCGAACGGCAGGCTCGTCGTGGCCGTCAAGGAGAGCGCCTCGGAATCCTCGCGCTGCACCCACCTCCAGCAGATCGACCTCACCACGGGACAGGCCGGCTGGAAGGTCGCGGTGCCGCCCGAGAACGCCCTCGACAGCACGAGCCAGTTCGAGCTGGCCATCAGCGGCGACACCGTCGCCGTCGCCCGGACGGCCGTCATGAGCGGCTTCTCGGTCACCGACGGCCGCAAGCTCTTCGGCACGTCGAGCCCGAACGGCTGTTACCCGACCGCGTTCGCCGGGGGCTCACGGCTGATCGGGATCCGCCACTGCTCCGACCCGAAGGACGCCCGCGGACCCGGACGGGCGATGGTCGAGGAGCTGGATCCGGCCACGGCCGCTCCGAAGTGGAGCTACAAGTACGAGCAGGACTGGACGGTCGGCCGGGTGCTCTCCGTGGACCCGCTGGTGATCGCCGCGCACCACAAGGACAAGAAGACCTGGAACATCACGGCCTTCGCCGCCGACGGCACGATCCGCTCCCAGGGCTCCCCGGGCTTCGCCGTCAGCGGCCGGTGCAACGGATTCGGCAACGCGAGCGGCTTCCAGGAGTGCTACGCCGCCGCGGCCGACGCCGACACCCTCTACATCGGCGCGGGCAAGCCCGCAGCGAGCCTCGGCATCGACGACACCAACCAGGTGGTGGCCGTCGACCTGAACACGGGCAAGGAGCGGTGGCGCACCGCCGCGCAGCCCAAGGGACGCACCATGTGGCCGCTCGCGGTCGAGGGCGGCCGGGTCGTCGTCTACGTCACCCCGGGCAGCGGCGAGGCGGGCACGGTCGTTTCCCTCGCCCCGTCCGACGGAGCCTCGCAGCCGGTGCTGCAGAGCCCGGCCGCGGCCACCGGCCCCCAGAGCGTCTTCTACACGCACGGGGTCCGCATCGCGTGGGCGGGTGGACGGCTGTTCCTGCTCAACGGCAGGGTCTACGGTCCGGAGCCGCGGAAGGTGAGCCGCGCGATCCTCTCGTTCGGCAAGTAGCAGGGCCAGTGGGGCGCGCAGGGCCAGTGGGGCAAGCAGGAACGGCAGGGCCGTCAGGGCCGGCAGGCACCAGGAGGGGCACGTGCAGAATCCGTACCGACAGCCGGAGGACTCCGGCGGCCTGTACCAACCGCCGCCGTTCACCGCGCCGCAGGAGCCCGTCCGCAGGCGCAGCGGCAGCGGGCGGAGCAGACGGCAGGTGATCCTCGGGATCTGCGGGCTTGCCGCCCTGGCGCTCGCCGCTGCCGCGACCGGCGTCGTACTCGCCGTCCGCAAGGACCGCGACCGCCCGCCGGCGTCCACCGCGGACCCGACGAAGCCGCTCGTCGCGGGCTGGAAGACGGTGATCAACCCCGCCCACGGCACGGCCTTCGACGTCCCGCCGCAGTGGGAGGTGCTCGAACCGACCGTCTTCAGCGGCCATACGGACAGCAAGGACCCGGACAAGGTCCTCATCGGGCACACGGCCCCCGCCTTCTACAAGTCCAAGTGGTGCAGCATCGACGGGAACGGCGACGGCCAGGTCATGGACGTCAGGCTCGCCAACACCGGCACCAAAGGCGCGTCCGGCGCCAGGAGCGCCGCCGACATCGCCGAGAAGGAGGCCCCGACCTGGGTCTACGCCGCCTACACCCAGCCGGACAAGAGCCTGGTCAAGGCGGACAAGCCGGTGGAGTACACGACGAAGTCGGGGGTCAGGGGGAGCTACGTCAAGGCCCGCTCCACCGGCGTCGAGCGCACCAACCGCTGCGCGGGCGACGGCCGGTCGGTGGTCTTCGGCTTCAAGAACTCCAAGGGGGACTTCGTCTCCTGGAACTTCTACGGCCGTACGGGCGTCCCAGGTGCCGTGGACGACGCCCTGATCATGCGCATCCTGAGCACGGTCCGGCTGGCGGGCGATCCGAAGGATCCCGCTCCCGTGCCGTGAGCGTCCGCGGCACGTTCACCCTCCGGTCCGGACGTGCCCGACGCGGATGGATGCTCTATGTTGCAGAGGCAAAACACCGGGGGCTTCGTATGGCGCACCTTCAGGAACCGCGCCCCGGAGCGGTGGTTGGTACGGGACAAGCCGAGACTGGGGCAACGGACGACGGATGGCACGGGACTACGACAGCCAGCTTCTGGAGTCGGTGGCGGTACGCCGCCGCAGGATGAGGGACGCGCTGCTCTTCGGTGCGCAGCGGGCACGGCGCACGGCGGACGAGCGGCTCGGAAAGCTGTTCGCGGGCATCGCCATCGCGGCCGTTCTGTGCGCGGGCTGCGTCGGCTGGTCCTTCATCCAGCACACGCTCGCGAAGCAGAAGGCCGAACAACAGCAGAAGCAGCAACAGATGCAGCAGGGGCAGGTGCAGCCGCCCCCGCTGCCCGCCGCGTCGCAGCAGCCGTCCGGCCCGGCGGGCGCCCCTGCGGGCAGCCCGTCCGCGTCGAAGGCACCGAAATCACCGAAGACGTCGTCCCCCACGCCCTCGCAACCGGCCAAGTCGCCGGGCAAGTCGCCGGCATCGACGCCGACGGCGACGCCGGCGAAGCCGTAGAGGAAGAAGCAGAGACGTGTGGATCCGGGAGAGTTCACGGTCCCGCACCCGCCACATGTCCCCCTTGGCCCGAAAGGTCGCAATCCCGCGATGATAGGTTCCCGTAAGTGGTGAGCACAGCAACGACTTCCCGGTCGCAACTGAGTCGGGTGACCCTGGTCGGCGAGCGGCGCCGGGCCGACATGGTCCTGCCCTCCGACACCCCCATCGGGCAATTGCTGCCGGACATATTGCAGTTGCTCGACGACCGGACCGCGTCACGTCCGATGACCCGTCAACTGATCACCTCGGACGGTTCCGCGCTGCCGCACGACAGCACGCTCGCGACGGCCGGTGTGGCCGACGGTGCCGTCCTGCGCCTCGTCAGGAGCCACTCCGCACCGCCCGCCCCCGTGGTCCACGACGTCACCGACCTGGTGGCCGACGACCTCGACCTGCGCGCCTGGCGCTGGCGTCCCTCCGCCCGGAGGGGCAGCGCGGGCGTGGCGACCGTCGCCCTCACGGTGACCGCCGCGCTCCTCGCGCGCCGGGAGTTCGCCCTCGAATCGCTGACCGGCACCCTGGCCGCGCTCACGCTCGTCCTGATGGCCGCCGGAGCGGTCGTCTCCCGGATCGGGAAGGGCAACCTGGGGCTGGCGACGGCCCTCCTGTTCGCCTCCGGCGGGCTGGGCGTGCTCACCGCGTGGACCGCCGCGGACGCCTACGACTGGTCGGGCATCGCGCGGCTCGCCGCCGTCGCGGCCGCGCTCGTCCTGACGCTGGTCCTGCTCGGGTACTTCTCGCCGCTCGGCCGCGGCGGGCTCATCGGCGCCGTGGCCACCGCGGTGATCACCGCCGTGTGGGAGGCTGTCGCCGCCGTCCAGGACGACCCGTCCAAGCTCGGTGCGGTCATGGTCCTCCTCTCCGTGGTGGTGCTCGGCCTGCTGCCGCGCCTCGCCCTGATGGCCTCGGGGCTCACCGCCCTGGACGACCGGCGCTCGGGCGGCACCTCCGTCAGCCGCCACGAGGTGGGCAACGCACTGGCCGCCACCCATCGCGGGCTCGCCCTCGCGACGATCGTCACCGCGGTCTCCGCAGCCGCCGCCGGCTGGCTGCTGACGCTGGCGGACAAGCCGTCCGTGTGGACGGTGACGCTGCCCGCCCTCGTGGCCGTGGTGCTCCTGTCGAGGGCGCGGGCCTTCCCGCTGGTCGCCGAGGTCGTGGCACTGATCGCCGCGGCGGCACTGCTCCTCGTACGGCTGGTGATGCTGTGGATCGAGCACGGCGGGGGCGCCGGACCTCTCGCCGTCCTGGGCGCGACGGCACTGCTGCCGCTGCTCGCCCTCGCGGTGCAGCCGGCGGAGCACGTGCAGGTCCGGCTGCGGCGCACGGCCGACCTCATCGAATCGGTGGGCATGGTGGGACTCTTCCCGCTCGCCGTCGGCGTGTTCGGCGTGTACGGGCAGCTGCTCAACAAGTTCTGAGAAAAGGGGCAGGGGCAGACAATGCCGAACGGAGACAACTGGCAGGGCGACGTCCTGCGCGACCTCAGGGGCGGAGCGCAGCCCGCGGCCCCGGGTCCCGGAGGTCAGCAGCAGCCGATGACGGGTCCCGGCGCGGGTGCGCCCGGCGCAGGCGGGCAGGTCCCCGCCGGGGCCGCCCCGGATCCCGCGTACGGGTACCCGCACCAGGACCCGGCCGCGGCGACGGCGGGCCCGGCTCACGCCGCGCCCCAGGGCCACCGGCCGCCGCAGCCGCGGCAGCAGGCCCCCTACGCCTCCGGGGGGAGCGCGCAGGCGCCCCGTACCCCCGAGTCCCGGCCCGCGGTGGACCGGAGCCTCGCCGGGGTGGGCCGGGGGGCCCGGCGCGGTGAGCCCTTCGCCGCCCGCGCCGTGCGCGCGGTACGCAGAACCGTTTCCTCGTCCGCGTCCCGCGAGGTCGCCGAGGCCACCCGCGCCGCCGAACTGCTCCAGCAGCCCGTCACCACCGGCCGCCAGATAGCCGTCACCTCCATCCGCGGCGGCGCCGGCAAGTCCACGGTCGCCGCGCTGCTCGGCACCACGTACGCGCACTACAGGCAGGACCCCGTCCTCTTCGTCGAGGCCGACCCCGCCCTCGGCTCGCTGCCGATCCGGCTCGGCGCCGAGACCCTGCGCTGGACCACCGGTGACGTCGCGGACATCGTCGAGCCCCAGATGTCGCTGCTCGACATCACCGGCTACCTGGTCCAGCTCCGCGACAACGCCTGGCTGCTGCCCGGCAGCCAGGGCCAGATCGGCGCGATGCTCGACACCCGGTCCTACGAGCGGGCCATGGTCGCGCTGCGCCGCTACTTCGGGGTGACCGTCGTCGACTGCGAGACCCTGCCCGCCGAGGTCGCCCGCGTCGCGCTCTCCGCCTCCCAGGCCCGCGTCCTGACCACCCCGGCCACCCTGGACGGCGTCAGCAGCACGCACGCCGTCCTGCAGTGGATGCAGGGCCTGCCCCCGCACGTGATGGCGAGCACCGTCGTCGTGCTCACCGAGCAGGCGCCGCGCTCGGGAATCGACCTCGCCGAGGCCGTGCGCACCCTGCAGGCCGCCGGGCCGAGCGTCCACGTCCTGGCGTACGACCGCCACCTGGCGGACGGCGGCCACATCCGTACCGAACTGCTCGCCCACTCGACCAGGCAGACCGCCGCCGCGCTCGCCGCGGACGTCTTCCAGCTCTCCCAGAAGCGCCACTGACGATGAGTACCCGACTGATCCACCGCCCGGCGCGGACCGTCAGGCCCCCGGCCGCGCCCGCGGCACGCACGATCGAGGCCCCGCCGAACCTCCCCGAGGGGAAGGCGGGCAACATCGCGATGTCGCTGCTGCCCGTCGCCGGAGTCATGTCCTCCGTCGTGATGATGACGGTCGTCCGCAACAGCCAGTTCGCCGCCCTCGGCGCACTGATCCTCGTGGTCACCATCGTCGGCTCGCTCGCGCTGGTCTTCTCGCAGCGCGGCAAGGCCCAGCGCACCCGCCGTACCCAGCGCGAGGCCTACCTCGCCTACCTGGAGGAACTGCGCGAGGAGCTCGCCGGCGAGGAACGCGAGCGCGGCGAGCACGCCGACGTGCTCAACCCGCCGCCGCACGCCCTGTACGACATCGTCCGCGACCCGGCCCGGCTGTGGGAGCGCCGCCGCATCGACGGCGACTTCCTGCGCGTGCGCGTCGGCACCGGCGAAATGCCCGTGCGCGACCTGCAGATGGGCCAGCAGGGTTCCTCCGTCCTCACCCCGCCCGACCGCTTCATGCTCAACGAGGCATCGGCGCTGACGGCCCGCTTCAGCAACGGCACCGAGCTCCCGCTCACCGTCCCGCTCGACCGCGTCGGCAACATCAGCGTCATCGGCCCCCGCGAGGACTGCCTGCGGGTCGCACGCGCCCTGCTCGTCCAGGCCGCCGCCCTGCACGCCCCCGACGACGTGGCCGTCGCCCTCGCCGTCCCCGGCGACCGGCTCACCGACTGGGAGTGGGCCAAGTGGATGCCGCACCTGCTCGACACCGAGCAGCTCGACGGCCCCGTCGCCGCCCGCCGCATCGCCCCCTCCCCCGCCCAGCTCGCCCGCCAGGTCGGCCCGGAGCTGCGCCGCCGCGCCTCCTACGCCGCCGAGGTGCGCCGCGGACTCTCCGGCAAGGACGCCCTCGCCATGACGTCCCGGCTGCTCGTCGTGACCGACGGGCACGGTGAGGACGCCGTCGAACTGCCGCGCCCCGATGACGCCGTCGGTCTGCGCGAGATGGGCATCACCGTCCTCCACCTGCTCGAGCAGCGGGTCCAGGAACCCGGGCACGTCGGCGTACGGATCACCGTCGACGGCGACCGGGTGCTCATCGAGGACCTCCGCCAGGACGAGCCCATCAGCGCCCACGGCACCGTGGACGAGGTCGGCATCCCCTTCGCCGAGGGCCTGGCCCGGATGCTCGCCCCGCTGCGGCTGTCCGCCGAATCCCTCATCGACGCCCCCCTGTCCGGCCCCGTCGACTTCGCCGACCTGCTCGGCATCGACGACGTGGCCCGCCTCGACCTGCCGAGCCTGTGGGCCCCGCGGGCCGAGCGCGCGTTCCTGCGCGTCCCCATCGGCATCAGCGACTCCCGCGAGCCCGTGCTGCTGGACCTCAAGGAGTCCTCCGAGCTGGGCATGGGCCCGCACGGCCTGTGCGTCGGCGCCACCGGTTCCGGCAAGTCCGAACTGCTGCGCACCCTCGTCCTCGCCCTGGTGGCGACGCACCCGCCGGAGGACCTCTCCCTGGTCCTGGTCGACTACAAGGGCGGCGCCACCTTCGCGCCCTTCGCCGACCTGCCGCACGTCGCCGGCGTCATCACCAACCTGGAGAACCAGGCCGGTCTCGTCGAGCGCGTCCACGCCTCGCTCGCCGGCGAGGTCAAGCGCCGCCAGCAGGTCCTCAAGGACGCGGGCAACGTCGCGGACATCGGCGACTACGCCGCGCTGCGCGCCGAACGGCGGCCCGACCTGGACCCGCTCCCCCACCTGTTCGTCGTCATCGACGAGTTCGGCGAGCTCCTCACCGCGAAGCCCGACTTCATCGACCTCTTCCTGTCCATCGGCCGCATCGGCCGCTCCATCGGCGTGCACCTGCTGCTCTCCAGCCAGCGCATCGAGGGCGGCAAGCTCAAGGGCCTGGACACCTACCTCTCGTACCGGCTGGGCCTGCGCACCTTCTCCGCCGACGAATCCCGTACGGTCCTGGACACCACCGACGCCTTCCACCTGCCGCCGCTGCCCGGCTTCGGCTACCTCAAGGTCGACACCAGCCACTACGAGCGGTTCAAGGCGAGCTACGTCTCCGGCGCCTACCGGGGACCCGTACAGCGCGCCGAGGACGAGGACAGCGGCCCGCTCGCCCTGGAGTACGAGGCCTTCAACACCCTCTCCAAGCCGGAGAGCACCGGCGGCCAGGAACCCTCCGCGCGGCGCCGCGAGACCGGCCCGACCGAGATGGGCGTCATCGTCGATCAGCTGCAGAACGCCGCCGCCCCGGTACGCCGGATCTGGCTGCCCCCGCTGCCCGACGCGATCGCCCTGGACACGGTCGCCGGCCCCCTCGACGTGGGCACGCGCGGCATGCAGCTCTCCAAGCGCCGCGGACGGCTCATGGTGCCGCTCGGCCTGCTCGACGACCCGACGAAGCAGTGGCAGGGCGAGTGGTTCCTCGACCTCACCGTCGCGGGCGGCCACGCCGCCGTCATCGGCGGCCCGCAGTCCGGCAAGACCACCCTGCTGCGCACCCTGGTCCTCTCGCTCGCGCTGACCCACACCCCGCAGGAGGTCGGCGTCTACGGCCTCGACCTGGTCGGCGGCGGCCTCCAGGCGCTGTCGGGTCTGCCGCACGTGGGCGGGATCGCCGGACGCGCCGACCGCGAGCGCGCGGCCCGTACCGTCGAAGAAGTACGCACCATGCTCGCCCTGCGCGAGGACCTCTTCCGCGAGCACGGCATCGACTCCGTCGAGCAGCTGCGCAGCCTGCACGCGGCCGGCCGGCTGCCCCGGCTGGCCTCCGCCGAGATCGTCCTGGTCATCGACGGCTTCGGCGCGCTGCGCGACGACTTCGAGGAGCTCGACGACGCCATCGTCGACATCCTCAAGCGCGGTGGCGGCTACGGCATCCACGTCGTCGCGGGCATGCTCCGCTGGAACGACGTCCGCATCGCCACCCAGTCGAACTTCGGCACGCGCGTCGAGCTGCGCCTCAACGACCCCAGCGAGTCCAGCATCGAGCGCAAGCTCGCCGAGACCCTGTCGCCCGACGAGCCCGGCCGCGTCCTCACCGACGGCAAGCTCTTCGCACAGGTGGCGCTGCCCCGCACGGACGGCCTCCGCGACACCTCCGAGCTGGGGTCGGTGCTGGAGCGCACGGCCCGTACGATCCGCGCCACCTGGAGCGGCGAGGCCGCCCAGCCGGTCCGGGTGCTGCCGCACCTGCTGGAACCGCACCTGCTGCCGGGTCCGGTCGGCGAGCCCCAGCGGGTGCCGATCGGCCTCGACCAGACCGCACTGGCACCCGTACTCCTCGACCTGTTCCACCACGACCAGCACCTGCTGGTCATGGGCGACAGCGAGTGCGGCAAGACCAACCTGCTGAAGACGATCGCCGGCGGCCTCATCGAGCGCTACGGCCAGGACGAACTGGTCTTCGCGATCATGGACCCCCGGCGCAGCCTGCGCGGTGTGGTCCCGGAGGAGTTCAACGGCGGCTACGCCTACAACTCCAAGATGTGCGCCGGGCTGGCTGCGGGGATCGCCGCGGAGCTGGAGCGGCGGCTGCCCGACGACAGCGCCCCGCTGGAGGACCTGGAGCCCGGCAGCTGGGGCGGCGGACCGCGGATCGTGGTCCTCGTCGACGACTACGACGTGCTCACCACCGCGGGGCAGTCACCGCTCGCCCCGTTCGTTCCGTACATCCCGGCCGCGATGGACATCGGCCTGCACTTCGTCCTGACGCGCCGCGTCGCGGGCGCCTCGCGCGGCATGTACGAGCCGCTGGTGCAGGGCCTGCGCGAATCGGGGGCCTCGGCGATCGTCATGGCGGGCGACCGGAGCGAGGGACAGCTCTTCCCGGGGGTGTACGCCTCCCAGCAGCCGGCCGGGCGCGGTGTGCTCGTCCGCAGGGGCCAGTCCAACCGCCTGATCCAAACCGTGTACACGCCCGAATAACGCGCGCCTGCCGAACCGACGACCTGCGAAGGACCCCACGACCACATGACCAAGGACGTCATAGCCCTCACCCAACGGATGCCCGAGCCGTGGGCGGTGCTCGCCGGTCTCCTCTCCGGAGGCCCGGACAAGCTGGTGAACGCGACGGGCGAGGGAGCGGTCATCCAGCTCTGCGACGAGCAGGGACGGCCGCTGGTCTCGGTCGAGGCGCCGATGCTGGTGCAGGTCGAGGGCGAGGCCGAGCGGCTGCTCGGGGCCACCGCGCCGCGCGTTCCGTACTGGTGGACGGAGGCCCGCGCCACCACCGGTGTCCCCGACGCCGTGCGCCTGGCCGGGACCTTCGCCGCCCGCCTCGCCTCCCTGGCCGGGGGGACGGCCTGGCCACCGGAGGCGACGCGGTCGGTGGGCGTGGTGAAGACCGACGGGGTCGGCGTCGCGCCCACGCCGGCCGCCGCGCAGCCCGCCGTCGACGTGCTGACCCCCAACGTCGCCGTGGTCATCATGGACCGCCCCGTCGTCGCCATGACGGCCTGGCTCTCCGACGCCTTCCGGGCCGCCGCGGCGGCCGAGCGGGGCCTGCAGGTCGTCACCCCGCCCGGGACCGTGCTGTCCCCGGCGGTCCTGGCGAACATGCCGGAGTGGCCCTCGCGGTGGGTCGTGCAGGACGAACGGGAGGGCTACTACGACGGGCTCTCGGGTGCGGTGCTGCGCTGGCAGGAGGGCATGTTCGCCACCGTGGTGTCCGAGGCCGCCACCGAGGAGGACCCGCAGACCCCGGTGGCCGCCGCGTACAAGGAGGTCACCGAGACCCCCGAGCGGCAGCTGGCCATCACCTTCCGCACCATCCACCCCGCGGACGACCGGCTGGTGCTGGGCGGAGCCCTGGAGACGGTGTGGCGCGAGCTGACCGGCCGGCCCCCGGCGGGCTGGGGCACGGCCGAACCGGCGAACCTGCCCTGGTCGCCGGGCCGGCTGACGGACGTGGCGTTCGCGCGGGCCCCCGAGCCGACCTGGTTCGTGGTCGTGGGCAGCCCGGAGCGGCCCGGCCTCGCCACGGTGCGGGTCAGCCGTACGAAGGCGGGCGTGGAGGAGACCGTGACGCTGGCGCTCGGCTACGGCGCCGACGAGGAACTTCCGCTGGACGCCCTGCCCCGTACGGCGGAGGCACTCGCCACCCGCCACCACCTCCAGTCGATGCTCGTACAGCTCCGCAAAGCGCGCCGCGATCTGCTGGTACCGCCGCGCTTCGAGGGGCCGGGCGTGCCGCTGGCCTTCGTCCTGGGCTCGGAGGAGGTCCGGGGCATGCCGGACGACCGGGCCCGGCGGACGCCGCTCGCCCAACAGCCGGTGCGGCTGGGGCCGAAGACCCGCCCGGCGTACTACTACCCGCTGCCGGGGGATCCGTCGGACCTGTCGGGCTGGGCGGAGTTCGAGCGGCTCGTGAGCCACCTCAAGGGCGTGTGAAGGTTGTCTGGCGGTTTGTCATAGACCAGTCACAACCGGGGCGTTGCAGGTTGCAGGCGCGATGTGAGTTGATAAAATTGAACACACTGACGGTCGATCGAGTGTGCGGGGGTGTGGGATGAAGTTCGATATGGGGACGCAGGTTCTGACGAACCTGATGTCGGGGTCGCGGAATTCGAATACGGATCTGGGGTCGCTGGTCAAGCAGCTGGTGGCTGCGGCGCAGCCGCTGGAGGGCAAGTTCCAGGGGCAGGGCAAGGTGGCGTTCGACTCGTTCAAGCTGCGTGCGGATGCCATTGCGAAGGAGCTGAACGCTTCGCTGGCGGCGATCCTGGGTGGTCAGTCGGGCATGGAGCAGGCGTTCGGTTCGGGTGATCAGGAGCAGGGTGAGAACGCCCGTCAGCAGCAGGGTGCGGCGAACTTCGACGCGGCGCGTTTCCGGGGCTGAGTCTCGGGGCGTTCCGGGTCTTCCGGGCTGTCTGGGTTGTCTGGTGTGTTGTTTTCTTCACGGGGAGTGTGGTTGTGATGTCGGGTGGGTCGGATCGTCGTGCGTATGACGTGAGTGCCTCGACGGAGGTGCAGGGCGGTATCAAGGCGGTGCTCGGTCAGCTGGAGACGGTGATCGCGGCGCGTGAGGCGCAGGTGGCGGCTGCGATGTCGGACTTCACGGCGGAGGGTGTGGCGGACGACTACCACGCCAAGGAGCTGCGGTGGAAGAACGCTTCGCAGGAGGTCAAGAACATCATCCAGCTGCTGAACACGACGCTGGCGAAGAATGACGCGACGGCGCAGCAGACGTTGCAGCGGGCGCGGACCGCGGTCAACAACATCGGCTGAGCAGGATCGTTTCAGCGTTCGGCAGGTCAGCGGGTCGGCAGGGCGGTAGGGCAGTCGGGTACACGGGGGTGGGTCGTCCATGACGTCATGGGATATCAAGCCGCAGGGCGTGCAGGGTCATCTGAAGACGGTCGGCGGGAATGCCGGTGAGCTGGAGACGGCGTTGAACACGCTGCTGACGGCGATGTCGGAGGCGGCTCAGGCCGCGGGGACGGCTGTTCCGGGTTCGCAGTCGGGGATGACTGCGCAGGGTCCGCTGGCTCCGGGTGCGGGGCCGGCTCCGGGTTCGGCTTTCGTGGCGCCGCAGAAGGCGATGGGTCCGGTGGCGGCTGCGCTGGGCGAGTACCTGAGCGCCCGGAAGCCGGAGTTCAAGTCGATGGCGGAGCGCATCGAGGCGTGTATCCGTGGTGCGGTGCTGGCGACGAACGAGTACCTGCAGGGCGATCTGGACCAGGCCAAGGAGGCGCAGGACGCTGCGCGGTCGGTGAACCTGGACCTGCTGCGTGAGAAGACGGGGGCCAAGCAGTGAGCGGGGGCGCGCCGGTCGATCCGGCTGAGATACCGGTTTTCACGGGTGATCTGGCGGTTCTGGACGAGAAGGTGAAGCTGATCTCGTCGGGCGGTGCCGCCGTTTCGACGAAGGCCTCCGATGTCCATACGAGTTTCGGCGGGCTGCAGGCGTTCTATCAGGCGCCGGAGGCGGACCAGCTGTTCGCGACGACGAAGCCGGTCCAGGACCTGGGCCTGAAGCTCAGTTCCGACATGTGCACGATCGCCGGCGCGCTGGGCACCTACTCGCGTGACGCCGCGCCGATCATCAAGAAGCTGGAGGCTCTGCGAGCGGAGGCTCAGGCCTTCCGGGCGAAGACGGAGAAGGAAGACAAGTGGGCTGAGGACGGCGATCTGATCGACGAGAACCTCGAGCGCCGCAACAAGGTCGCCGAGGTGTGGGAAGAGTTCCACGAGGTGGAACGGGCCGCTCACGCGAAGATCGTCGCGCTGGTCGGCGGAAAGCCGTTGCGGGTGAACGACGGTTCCAACGCCCCGGACATGTACGGGTATGACGCGGAGGCGCTGAAGCAGGCGAAGTCCCTGCCGTGGGGTGACGCGGTGGAGGAGTCGATCCCCGGCTGGCAGATCTGGGAGCATGCCTGGGAGTTCGGCAAGGGCATCGTCGTCGACGGCATCTGGGGAACCCTCAAGGGCCTGGGCGGTCTGGTCGGCCTGCAGGGCTGGGACGTGTTCAAGCAGTCCTGGACGGGACTTGCCAAGCTGGGCACCGGCCTGGGCATCGCGATGATCCCCGGTGTGGGCCCGCTGTTCATGGCGGCTCCGGACGACAAGCTGCCCTCGTGGCTGCGTGATTCCCGGACCGCGATGAAGGAGACGGGCAAGGCGCTCCTCGCGTGGGACCAGTGGGGATCGAACCCGGGCCGTGCAGCGGGTGCGGTCACGTTCAACGTGGTGACCACGGTGTTCACCGGTGGTGCGGGCGGTGCGGTCTCGGGTGCGGGCAAGGCCGGTGCGGTCGCCAAGACCCTGTCGTTCGCGGGCAAGGCCGGCCGGGCGATCGACCCGATGACGTACATCTTCAAGGGCGCGGGCGCCGGCTTCTCCAAGATCGGCGATGTGATGGCCGGTCTGAAGGGTATGGGCAAGTTCGAGGTCCCGAGCATCGACGTGGACGGCGCGATCGCGCTGCCCGACGGCGCCCTGATGCTGCCCAACGGGGCCCTCCACCTCCCCGACGGCACGGCGATCCCGCCAGGCGCGGCCAAGCTCCCGGACGGCACGGTCAAGCTCCCCGAGGGCACGACGACCTTCCCGCCGGGCACGGTGAAACTGGGGGACGGCCCGTCGGCGGAGTTCATGGACCCCAAGGGCAACATCTACGAAGCCGACGGCTCCCTCAAGCAGAGCGGAAAGGCCGCCCAGCAAGAGCCCGGGCTGAACGCAGGCGCGGACACCCCGCGCGTCGACGCCCCGAAGGCGGACTCCCCGGTCACGGCCAAGGTCCCCGAGCGCGAACTGGCGAGCGTCGGCGGCCGCGGCGGAGACGACATGACCCGCGTCGGCTCGACCATCTCCGACCCGGTCCACGCGATGGACAACGGCGCGCACGGCACAGGCGGCTTCGACAACACCCCCACGGGCCGCGCCGGCGATCACGGCACCCCGGGCGGCCACGCCCCGGACAACATGCCGCGGGGCGACCTGAACAACGGCCCCCACGGCAACGGCCCCCACCCGGACACCCCGACCACCCACACCCCGGACGGCCCGGGCACAGGCGGCACCCACCCGGACGGCCCGAGCACCGGCGGCCACGGCGGCACGGGCGGCCCCTCCGGTCCGGCCGGCGGTCACGCCCCGCAGCCCTCCAACGGGCTTGACGACGCGACCCGCGCGGCCCACCGGGCGGAGTACGAGGCGGCCCGCGAGGTGCCGGCCAAGGACCGCACCGGCCCGGAAATGTCGGCCATCGAGCGGGAGCACGTCCGACTGGCCAACGAAGATCCGGTCTGGCGGGCGGAGCACTACGACAAGTGGGGGCCCGGCAAGCGCAACAACGCCGAGGAACTGGTCGACGGCCAGCTTCTGCCGAAGCTCGTCAAGCAGTCCGACGGAAGCTGGATGGCTGCGAGTTCGATACCGCACGCCCACCCGGGCGGTTTCCACCTCACCCCCCTGGAGCGGGGTGTGGACACGGTTCCTCCGGAAAACCTGGCGCACCTCAACGAGGTTGCGGCCAAGCGCTTCGCCGGTATGGAGCTGAACAAGTGGGAGAAGACCTTCGACGAGAACCCGACCTTCGACAACGCCCACGACCTGGCCTTGGCACAGGAGCATTTCAACGAGACGGTCGGCAAGGGCCAACCGAACAACAGCGGGCTGGGCGAAGATCTCGGCGAGGAGGCCGCGCGCGCTCACATGCTCAAGCAGCCGGAGTTTGAGGGCGCGATCGAGCTCACGGACCTGCCGAAGACCGGCAACGGCTCCAAGGCGTTCGACCAGCTCTGGCGCGACAAGGACGGCAACCTCGTCATCGTGGAGGCCAAGAGCCCCAACGGAGTCCTGGAATGGCGCCAGAGCAACGGCCGTCCGGACGTGGTGAAGGTGAAGCAAGGCAGCATCGAATACGTTCGAACGATCTTGGCCGATATGTACGACCGAGCCGGAGTGAACCTGAAGGACGGTGAGTACGCAAAGGAGATCGAAGACGCCCTCGATGGCATCGACGGCAAGAGCGTGCGCTATGTCCTCGTCCAGGCCAATGAAAACGCCGGTCAGTATGCTGGCGCCGTGCTCAAGTACTTCAAGCTCTAAGGAGAAAAGCGTTGGTCGCGATCATCCCCCGTCACCCCTTTCCGACGGAAAACGCGGAAGCGGGCCTCGCCCTTCTCGAGGAGCGCGCGGAGACATGGATCGGCCGCCTGGAAGGACGTCCCACCGCTCTCGGCTCGGCCCTGAGCAGCACTCTCCTCGTAGCCCAGGCACGCTGCATCATGGACCCGCGGGGTGCGATCTATCCCACCTGGGATGCCTGGGTGACCGCGATGCAGGTCGGCTCGGCCGTGTTCGCCGCTGCGACCACCACCGAGCCTCACGTACAGTGCCGCATCGCGCACAAGGACCTCACGCTCGAAGCCACCGGTCCGCAGCCCTACGTGACCCCGGCCGCCTGGGTCACCGCGTTCTACCTGGCCGTGGTGTGCCGCGAGCGGGACCGGATCACCGCCCTGTGCCGGGTACCGCTGTCACTGCTCCGGGAGAACGGCGGCGTCACCCAGGAATTCGAGTACGCCTGGATCGACACCCTCCAGACCTACTGGCTCGGCGGTCCAGACCTCGGTCAGAAGCTCGTGGCCGCGATCGACGGCACCGATCCGGAGGTCGCAACAGACCCGGAGACGGTGGGTCGGCTGTTCTACCCGCCGATGGAGATGTTCCACCGCGTCATCCGCAACGACGCAGAGGGCTTCAACCGCGCCCTCGACGCCGCCCTGCAGTGGCACCGGGAGTACTGGACCCAGGAGGACCGGTCGCAGCTGATCTCGGGCCTCGTCGCGCTCGCTCCGCTCGCCATGACCTGCTTCGCCCGGGAAGCCGGCATCTCGATCGAGGTCGAGTCCGACTACCTGCCCGCGGTACTGCTCAACGGCAACTGGCTCGGAGAATTCCCCACGTGACCCGCTGCACCCCGGGCAGACAGCACGGAGCGCTGGATGTGCCGCGCCAGGACTACCCGCAGGACGGGTGGATGGCAGTGGTCCCCTCCATGGAGGGGACGCTGTCCTATTCGCTGGAGGAGATCGAGACCTCGCACAACTCCAGGTCGGGCGCCGTCATGAGGTCGCTGAACGTCGCCCTCGTCCGCACTCTGGGGGATCCCGGTGCCGTCATGCTGGAAACCTGGGAATCCTGGCTGCTCGCCATGCAGGTGCACTCGGCCGTCTTCGCCGCCACTGACCCCGACCGGGAATCGGTGACCTGCAAGATCCGTCAGGAGGAGCGCCACCTCGCCACCACCGGACCGCAGACCTACCTCAACGCAAACACCTGGCTCAACGCCTTCTACCTCGCGATCATCTGCCGTGAAGCAGCCCGCCTCGACATGCTGGCCCGTATCCCGGTCTCCCTGCTGCGCGACTTCGGCGGAACCCTGGACGAGTACACCTACGCCTGGGTGGAAACCCTCCAGAGCTTCTGGCTTCACCGTGACGACCTGCGCACGCACCTGGTGCGCGCCGTGGACCTGAGCTCGGCCGAGCACGCCCGCGTCGTCGACGCGGAGGAGATGGTCAAGCTCCGCTACCCGCCGATCATGATGCTCTACCGCTACCTGCGCAACGACCCCGCCGGCTTCAACGAGGCCCTGGCCGACGCCGTCCGCTGGCACAAGGAGTACTGGACCGCCGACGAGGACCGCACCCACAACATCCTGGGCATCGTGGCCATCGCCCCCCTCGCGATCGCCTGCCTGGCCAAGGCCAACGGCATCCCGGTCGAGGTCCAGACCGACTACCTCCCCGAGGCCCTCCTCGACTTCGGCTGGCGCGGCGAGTTCGACGCGTAGTCCCCCGCCCGGCCGGCCTCACTCCACCCGTTCACTCGCCCTGCCACGAGATCTCGGATTCTCGGGAGTCAGGCCGCGGCCCGTACCGGCGATTCGACATCAGCAAGGGGACTCTTCGTGACCGTCACCGTGAGTCGGCATTTCACCCCAGGTGCCACGGAAGAGAAGTGGGCCGAGCGTCTCTGGGTGAGTCTGGCTCGGGACATCGACGAGCTGGGGGAGTACCCGAATTCATCCCCCATGGATCCGTGGCGACACCACTCTGGGTGAGCGAGTAGTCACCGGCGCACGCTACTCCCAGGCTCGCGCACATATTTCCTCGACATCATCGAGCAGACGGAAAAGCGAGGCCGTAACCCCAAGTTCAAGAGCGACGGCGATCTGGCTGCCGAACTCCGCACCGCCCTCAAGGAGGGGCGCCTTGACTACGTCGTTGTCAAGGGACAGGACGGCGCCAGCACTTACACTGGCTACACCAAGCAGAAGTTCGACATCAGGGTGATCGAGTGACCGCTACTGTTGACCGGCATGGCGCCGCAGGCCCTGACGACGAGGCCTACGCGGCGCGCATGACGACCACGGCGATCGAGGGGATCGAGTCCCTGGAAGATTCCCCTGGAATGCTCGACGCACTGTGGAATTCTGTCCGCCTCAGCGTTGCCGCGCGGTCCGCCGTAGATCCGGACGGTGCGGGCATCAATACCTGGGAGGCAGTGGTCAACGCCGCCCAGGTCGGCTCCGCCCTGTTCCAGGTTACGGGGGCCACCGAGGGAACCGTGGAATGCCGTATCCACCACGAGATCCGGCGACTTCCGGCCATCGGACCCAAGCAGATCGCGAATTGTCCGAACTGGCTGGACGCCTTCTGGTTTGCGGTCATCTGCCGCGACCAGAAGCGAATGACCTCATTGTGTGAAGTCCCGATGGAGACGCTGCGAGCGTCGGGGGCGATGCACGACGAGTATCTGTACCACTGGGTCGCCACCCTGCAGGCGTATTGGACACACCGGCAGGCGGACATGGTGGAGGAGCTGACGCTGGCATTCAAGCAGTCCCACCCTGACGTGGCACGGATCGCCCCGCGGGACTGGTTGCAGCAGATCTCATACCCGCCGATCAACCTCTTCTACTGCTTCGTCAAGCAGGACCATGACGGCTTCAATGCTGCTCTGGTCGAAGCACTCGAAATGCACAAAACGTACTGGAGCCAGGAGGAGCGCGACTTCGACGTCTCCGGCTTGTGGGCGATCGGGCCGCTGGCCATGGCGTGCTTCGCCTACGACGGCGAATTTCCGATCAACGTGGTGTCGGAATACCTCCCTAGCCAGCTCCTGAACCGGGCCTGGCTCGGCGAATTCCCCACCTGACAGGTTGGGACGAGGCTTTTACGCAGCGGCGGTTGAGCGGTCTCGGGCGGCGGTCCCGCCCGAGGCACGGCTCGCCTGTCCGGAGGGTTCGAGCGATCTGCAGCAAGGAGGAGTGCGTTGGTCTCGATCATCACCCGTCACTCTTTCCCCACGGAGCACGCAGAAGAGGGCATCGCCGTGCTTCAGGAGGATGCAGATGAGCTGATCGAGGGGTTGGAGGAACGCGTCACCAGGCTGGGTGACGCCCTGACCACCACGCTCATCCTGGCGAAGGGTCGTTGTCTGCTGGACCCACAGGCCGCGATCTTCCCCACATGGGATGCCTGGGTCAAAGCGATGCAGGTCGGCTCCGCGGTGTTCGCCACAGCGGCTCCCCCCGGGGAAACCGTCCAGTGCCGCATCGCTCACAAGGACCGCACGCTCCAGACCACAGGCCCCCAGTGGTACACGACTCCCGGTACCTGGCTCGATGCCTTCTACCTGGCGTTGGTGTGCCGCGAGCGGGACAGGATCACCGCCCTGTGCCAGGTGCCCCTGTCCCTGCTGCGGGAGAACGGTCGCGCCGACGACCACGTCTTCGCCTGGATCGACACCCTGCAGACCTATTGGACCGGCGGTCCGGAACTCAGCCATAAGCTTGTGGCGGCTGTGGACGGCACCGCCCCGGAGGTCGCCCGCGACCCCGAGACGGCCGGACGGCTTGCGTACCCGCCGATGGAGATGTTCCACCGGATCCTGCGCAACGACCAGGCCGGCTTCAACCAGGCCCTTGCCACGGCCCTGCAGCGGCACAAGGACTACTGGAGCAGCGAGGAGAGCCGTGCCATCGACGCCGCCGGCCTCGTCGCCCTCGCCCCGCTCGCCATGGCCTGCATCGCCCACGACGCCGGCATCACGATCGAGGTGGAATCCGAGTATCTGCCCGCCGTCCTGGTGACGCGCAACTGGTGCGGCGAGTTCCCCACGTGAGGCACATGACAGTGAGGGTGCAGCGCCAGGACTATCAGAGGGACAAGATGGCGGCGGTGGTTCCCGTCATGGAGGAATCAGTCTCCGAATCGCTGGAGCAGATCGAGACCTCCCACACCTCCAGGGCGGATGCCCTCATGGAGTCGCTGAACGTCGCCCTCGTCCGCACGGTCGGGGACTCCAGTGCCGTCATGCTGGAGACCTGGGAGTCCTGGCTGCTGGCCATGCAGGTGCACTCGGCCGTCTTCGCCGCCACCGCTCCGGACCGGGAGACGGTCACCTGCAAGATCCGCGAGGAGGAACGCCACTTCGCCACCACCGGGCCGAAGCCCTACCTCAACGCGGACACCTGGCTCGACGCCTTCTACCTCGCGGTCATCTGTCGTGAAGCAGCCCGCCTCGACATGCTGGCCCGGATCCCGGTGTCCCTGCTGCGCGACTTCGGCGGCACGCTGGACGAGTACACCTACGCCTGGGTGGAGACCCTCCAGAGCTTCTGGCTCCGCCGCGACGACCTGGGCACCCACCTGGTGCGCGCCGTGGACCTGAGCGCTCCCGAGCACGCCCGCGTCGTCGACGCGGAGGAGATGACCAAGCTCCGCTACCCGCCGATCATGATGCTCTACCGCTACCTGCGCAACGACCCCGCCGGCTTCAATGAGGCCCTGGCCGACGCCGTCCGCTGGCACAAGGAGTACTGGACCGCCGACGAGGACCGCGCCCACAACATCCTGGGCGTCGTGGCCATCGCCCCCCTCGCGATCGCCTGCCTGGCGAAGGCCAACGGCATCCCGGTCGAGGTCGAGACCGACTACCTCCCCGAGGCCCTCCTCGACTTCGGCTGGCGCGGCGAGTTCGACGCGTAGCGCCCCGTACGCCAGGGCCACACACGCCCAGCCATGGCCACGCGTGCCGGACATTCCACACCAGCAAGGGGGCTCTTCCGTGACTGTGACCGTTGCCAGCCACCTCGAGGGCGGGCCTGAAGCGGCCGAATTTGCCGCGCGGTTGAGCGCAAGCGTGGCGCGCCGTATCGACCGTCTCGAGGTATCGGCTGACGCGATCGACTTCGCGTTCAGCACCGCTGTCCTGGCCCTCCAGGCCCACTGCGTGGCCGAACCGGAGGCCGACACCCTCGAGTCGTGGCAGGCCACGATCAACGCGATGCAGCTGGGCTCGGCACTGTTCGCCGTGACCGGCACGAGCGAAGGGACCGTGGAGTGCTTCATCAACGGGAGGATGCGCACGCTCAAGGCGATCGGCCCCCAGCCGTACGCCGATGCGGGCAACTGGCTGCTCGCGTTCTGGCTGGCCGTCATCTGCCGTGAGCAGCGCCGTATGACCGAGCTGTGCGAGATCCCACTGGAAAGCCTGCGCTCGCCAGAAGGCGAGTACGAGGAGCTCTACTACCACTGGGTTGACGTCCAGCAGACATATTGGCTCCGACAGCCGGGCCTGGTGGACAAGCTCATCGCCGCGATCGAGGCGTCGGACCCCGAGGTCGCACGCAGGCTTCCGCGAGATCTGCTCCAAGGGCTGATCTATCCGCCGATCAACCTCTTCTACCACTTCGTGCGCAAGAACGAGGAAGGCTTCGGCCCGGCCCTGGCGGAGGCGCTGAACCTCCACAAGGGGTACTGGACGCTGACCGAGGAACGCACCGAGGACATCGACGGCGCGGTCGCCTTGGGCCCACTGGCCATGGCCTGCCTCGCCTACGACGGGAAACTGCCGGTCGGGGTCGAATCGCCCTTCATCCCGAAGTACCTCCTCGAGCACGGCTGGCTCGGCGAATTCCCGACGTGACGGCTGTGAACGTGTCCCGGCAGGACTGTCCCACTGCCGCCTTGTAGACCGTCGTTTCTGTCATGGACAAGCCCTAGTAGTGCTTTGTTATCCGGTCTTGTCACGTCGGGTGTTCGGTAGTTCGCTGGCTGTATGAGGGCTGGGGAGCTTGCGGCGGTGCGGGTCCGGTTGGAGGAGTTCGCTTCCGAGGTGTTCGCGCCGCTGGTGCGGCGGGACTGGCTGGAGAAGGGCCAGTTGTATCTGCGGGGCCTGTTGCTGGACGGCCGACGCAAGTCGATGCAGCCGATGGCCGAACGCCTCGGGATCGACCATCAGCAATTGCAGCAGTTCATGACGTCCTCGACCTGGCCCGTTCAGGAGGTGCGGGCCCGGCTGGCGTGGCGGGCCGTGCGGGCGGTGCGTCCGCAGGTGTGGGTGGTGGACGATACCGGCTTCCCCAAGGACGGCAAGGCGTCCGCGGGGGTGGCCCGGCAGTATTCCGGGACTCTGGGGAAGGTCGGCAACTGCCAGATCGGTGTCAGCGTCCATGCCGCCTCCGACTCCGCCTCGTGCCCGCTGGCCTGGCGTTTGTTCCTGCCCGAGTCCTGGGACGGCCCGGAGGCGGCCGACCGCCGCAAGGCCTGCCGGATCCCCCAGGACGAGCACCACCAGCCGAAATGGCGGCTCGCATTGGACATGCTCGACGAACTCGCCGGTGTCGGGCTGCGGCCCGCCGCGCTGGTCGCGGACGCGGGCTACGGAGCGAATGCGGACTTCCGCCACGGCCTGGAGGATCGGGGGCTGGCCTACGTCCTCCAGGTGAAAGGTGAGATGACCGCTCACGCCGGGAATGCCGAACCGCACCAGCCTGCCTATGGCGGTCTGGGTCCCCGGCCGCTGCCGCGTTACCGCACCCGCCCGGTCTCTCTGCGCGAGCATGTGCTGGCCACCGGACGGGAACAGGGACAGGCCGCGGTCTGGCGCAAGGGCTCCAAAGCTGCACTGAGCTCACACTTCGTGCTGATGCGGGTCCGTCTCGCCGGCCGCCGCCCGAAACCCGCTGCCGACGGGACGATTCCGCTGACCTGGCTGATCGCGCAGTGGCCCGAGGGCGAGGCGGAGCCGGTGAAGTACTGGATCTCGAACCTGCCCGCCAACATCCCGGCGAAGGACCTGGTCAGGCTGGCGAAAGCCCGGTGGCGGATCGAGCACGACTACCGCGAGCTGAAGACCGCTTTGGGCCTGGACCACTTCGAGGGACGTTCGTTCACCGGCTGGCACCGACACGTCACCCTCGTCACCGCCGCCCACCTGTTCCTCACCGAACAGCGGACCTGCCCAAAAGCCCCTGCCAGGGCCTGACCCTCTACCAGGCCCTGGACCTCCTCCAACATCTACTCGCCACCTGGACCGGCACCTGCCCCACCTGCCGACAACCCACCCCATGGCAGCCCCACGACACCAGCTAACAAAGCACTACTAGGCCGTCGAGACCTCGCGCAGCTTCAGGAGCCGTCGCTGACGACGTCCTTTGAACCCCGTGCGCATCCGCTGCATCGGAATCCCGGATGCGGTCATGATGGAGACCTGTGAGTCCTGGCTGCTGGCCATGCAGGTGACTCGGCCGTCTTCGCGGCCGCCGATCCCGACCGGGAGACGGTCGCCTGCAAAATCCGCCAGGAGGAGCGCCACCTCGTCACCACCGGGCCGAAGCCCTACCTCACCGCGGACACCTGGCTCGACGCCTTCTACCTCGCGGTCATCTGCCGTGAGGCAGCCCGCCTCGACATTTGGCGGCGGTCCCGGTGCGACGGCCAAGCACCGCCACCCGCCGGTCGGGGCATGAAAAAGCCCCAGGTCACGGCGAGTGAGTCCTGGGGCTAATCCGAGCCGCCTTCGGGATTCGAACCCGAGACCTACGCATTACGAGTGCGTTGCTCTGGCCAACTGAGCTAAGGCGGCACCGCTGGTCAGACAAGTATTCCCTCGAAGAGGTGCTCTCATCAGCAGCGGCGCCAAGTCTACAGGGTGTGGACGGGTGCCCCGAACCAGGTTTCGCACGGGTGGGACACCCGTCGCGCATTCGGGCGTTTACGCCATATTTGCGCGGCCCCGCCGCCAAGCCCGACGCGGGCCCCTCAGGTGCGCCGACGTCTGCTCGGTCGGGCAGCCGCGGGTGCCCGGCATCCGTGCGCCGGAGGGACAGGCGCCCGGCCGCCGCGGCAGGCTCAGCACTTCTTGCCGTCCTGCGGCGCCTTGCCCTCCAGCAGGTAGCGGTTGATCGCGGTGTCGATGCAGTCGCTGCCGCGGCCGTACGCCGTGTGGCCGTCGCCGTCGTAGGTGAGGAGGGAGCCCGAGTCGAGCTGGCCGGCCAGTGCCTGCGCCCACTTGTACGGGGTCGCCGGATCGCGGGTGGTGCCCACCACCACGATCGGCGCGGCGCCCTTCGCGGTCAGCCGCTTCGCCTTGCCCGTGGCCTTCTCGGGCCAGTACGTGCAGTTCAGCCCGGCCCAGGCCAGGCCCGCACCGAAGACCGGCGAGGCCTTCTCGAAGGAGGGCAGGGCCGCGTCGACGGCCTCCGGGCCGCTGAAGGCCGGGGGCTGGTCCAGGCAGTTGACCGCGGCGTTCGCGGACATCAGATTGGCGTACTTGCCGTCCGCCTCGCGCTCGTAGTAGCTGTCGGCCAGGCTCAGCAGGCCCGCTCCGTCGCCGTTCATCGCCGAGGTGAGCGCCTCGCGCAGCTGCGGCCAGGCGCTCTCGTCGTACAGCGCCGCGATCGCCCCGGTCGTCGCCAGGGCCTCCCCCAGCGGGCGGTTCGGATCGCCGCTCGGTACGGGCTGCGCGTCGACCTTCCGGAAGAACTCCTTCAGGCGCGCCCCCACCGCGTCCGGGCCGCCCTTGCCGAGCGGGCAGTCGGTCTGCTTCGCGCAGTCCTTGGCGAAGGCGGTGAAGGCCGTGTCGAAGCCCGCCGTCTGGTCCCGGTTGAGGTCGAGCGCGGCCCGTTCCGGGTCCATCGCCCCGTCCAGGACCAGCCGGCCGACCCGGTCCGGGAACAGGTCCGCGTACGTCGCCCCCAGCAAGGTGCCGTACGAGGCCCCGACGTAGTTGAGCTTCTGGTCGCCGAGCACCGCGCGCAGCAGGTCCATGTCCCGGGCGGCGCCGACGGTGGAGACGTGCGGCAGGATCCGCTTCGAGTTCGTCCGGCAGGCGTCCGCGAACTCCTTGAAGGCGGCCACCAGCTCGGCCCGCTCGGCCGGATCGTCCGGCGTCTGGTCCACCTGCGTGTACTTGTCCATGGCCGGGCCGTTCAGACACTCCACGGGGCTGCTGCGCTCCACCCCGCGCGGGTCGAAGGAGACCATGTCGTACTGGGCCCGCACCGCCGCGGGATAACCGATGCCCGCGTACGCCTGGAGGTAGCCGATTCCGGATCCGCCCGGGCCGCCCGGGTTGACCACCAGCGAGCCGAGGCGCTTGCCGGGACCGGTCGCCGCACGGCGCGACACCGCGATGTCGACGTCCTGGCCGGCGCCCGGGTTCGCGTAGTCCAGCGGGGCCTTCATGGTGGAGCACTGGAACCCGGGGACACCGCAATCGCGCCAGGTCAGCTTCTGCGCGTAGTACGGGCGCATCGCGGCCCCGTCCGGGGCCGGCTGCGCCGACGGCGCGGCGGACTCCGGTGAGGTGGACGCGGCGGCCCGGGGTTCCCCCGACCCGCCCGAGGTGCACCCGGAGAGCAGCAGCCCGGCAGCTGCGATCACGGTTCCGGTGGTGCGCAGCAGGCGACTGGTGTCCATCCATGGAGCGTACGTCGTGTCGGGGGACGCCCGGGGGCGCCCCGGGACCGGACGGCCGCACGCCTTCCGTGGCCCGCGCCGGGCAGGGCGCGGACCGGGCGCTGCCGGGCCCGGCGGCGGGACCGCCCGTACGGGTGAACCCGTCAACCGGATGTGGACCGCCGGCGCACTGCTGCGCCCGTGCAGGGCCTGCGGTCAGCCCGCCCGCAGCGACATCGTCATCGCCTCGACCGCGAGGAGCGGGGCGACGTTGCGGTCGAGGGCGTCCCGGCAGGCGATGATCGCCTCGATCCGGCGCAGGGTCCGCTCGGGGCCCGAGGCGCGGGCGATGCGGTCCAGGTCGTGCCGTATTTCCTCATTGGCGATGGCCACGGACGAGCCGAGCTGCAGGGCCAGCACGTCCCGGTAGAAGCCGGTGAGGTCGGTCAGCGCCAGGTCGAGGGTGTCGCGCTGGGTACGGGTGCGGCGGCGCTTCTGCCGGTCCTCCAGCTCCTTCATCACGCCCGCCGTGCCGCGCGGCATCCGGCTGCCGGCGCCCGCTCCGGCGCCGAGCGCGGCGCGCAGCTCCTCGGTCTCCTTGGTGTCGACCTCCTCCGCGACCTGCTTGGCGTCCTCCGCGGCGGCGTCGACCAGCTCCTGCGCGGCCTTGAGGCAGGCGCCCACGTCGTCGACGCGCAGCGGGAGCTTCAGAACCGTCGCCCTGCGCTCCCGGGCCCCCTCGTCGGTGGCCAGCCGACGGGCGCGGTCGACGTGCCCCTGGGTGACCCTGGCAGCGGCCAGAGCCAGCGTCGGCTCGATCCCGTCCCGCCGCACCAGCATGTCGGCGACGGCGGCGACCGAGGGGCTGCTGAGGTTGAGGTGGCGGCAGCGCGAGCGGATGGTGGGCAGCACGTCCTCCACGGAGGGCGAGCACAGCAGCCAGACGGTGCGGGGCGCGGGCTCCTCCACAGCCTTGAGGACCGCGTTGGCGGACTTCTCGTTCAGCCGCTCCGCGTCCTCGACCAGGATGACCTGCCAGCGGCCCGTGGCCGGGGACGTGTAGGACTTGCGGACGGTGTCCCGCATGTCGGCGACGAGGATCTGGCTGCCGACCGCGACGACGGTGGAGACGTCCGCGTGCGTGCCGACCAGCGTGGTGTGGCAGCCGTCGCAGAACCCGCAGCCCGGCTCCCCGCCCAGCGCGCGGTCCGGGCTGGTGCACTGCAGGGCGGCCGCGAAGGCCCGGGCGGCGGTGGCCCGCCCGGATCCGGGCGGGCCGGTGAACAGCCAGGCGTGGGTCATCTTGGACGCCGCGGGCGGCGCGGTCCCGTCCGTGTTGGCCGTGACCAGCGCGTCGGCGTCGCGGGCGGCGGCAGCCAGCTGCGTCCGGACCCGCTCCTGTCCCACCAGGTCGTCCCATACGGGCATCCCGCCCACCACCTTTCACTCTCCGTGCACCCATTGTGGCGGGCGCCACCGACAATCCGGTCCCGCCACCGGGTCCCGGCCCGGTCCTGCCCGCGGTCAGCGGCGGCGGCGCGTTCCGCGGTCGCCCTCGTCGCCGTCCTCGTCGTCCCGGTGGCGGCCCAGCAGTTCGTCCGCCAGGGTCGGCAGATCGTCCAGCGGGGTCTCCTCGGCCCAGTCCGGGCGCGAACGGCGCGGGCGGCCCTCGTCGTCCACGAGGGGGAGCTCACGCGTCCGGTCGTTGCCGGAGTCCCGGAAGATGCCCGACGGCACCCGGTCGGCCGGGTTCTCCTCCGGGCGCTGGGCCGTCGGCCTCGTGGCGGACCGGGGGCGGCCAGTGCCACCGG
Source organism: Streptomyces sp. NBC_00029 (assembly GCF_045160505.1). Lineage (NCBI taxonomy): Bacteria > Bacillati > Actinomycetota > Actinomycetes > Kitasatosporales > Streptomycetaceae > Streptomyces > Streptomyces sp. NBC_00029. The sequence goes on along the minus strand of NZ_CP108292.1, from coordinate 5,042,200 downwards.
CCTGCGGGGACTGCGGGGACTGCGGGGCCGGGGCGGCCGGGCGTACGGGCGGCAGGACCGCCGTCTCGTCCGTCCCGCGGACCGGCGGCAGCACCGTGGTCTCCTCGGCGGACGCCGGGTCGACCTTCGGCACCGGCACGGTCTGGGTGACGTCGTCCGGCTGGACGACCCGCTTGACCGGCTTGGCCGGCTTGGCCGGCTTGACCATCGGTGTCTCCACCGTCAGCGCGTCGTCCGGGTGCGGCTCCGGCTCTGCCTGCCGCGCCGGCTCCGGTACCTGCTCCGGCTGCTTGGTCATGCCGACCTTGGGCGCAGGAGCAGGCGCGGGTGCAGGGGCAGGAGCAGGCGCGGGCGCAGGCCGGGGCGCCGACGCCGCCGCGACCGCCGCAGCCTCCGCGGCCGCCGCAGCAGCAACCGCCGCCGCCTTCGCCGCCGCCTCGGCCTCCACCAGCCGTCGCGCCTCCTCGGCCTTCAGCAGGGCCTCCTCGGCCCGCCGCTGCTTCTCCAGGCGCCGCTCCTCGGCCTCGGCGCGCAGCCGGGCCTCCTCCTCGGCCTGCCGCCGCAGCCGCTCGGCCTCCGCCGCGCGCGCCTTCTCCTCGGCCTCCAGACGCAGCCGCTCGGCCTCGGCCCGTGCCCGGGCCTCCTCCTCGGCGCGCAGCCGGTCCTCCTCCGCCCTGCGGGCGGCCTCCGCCTCGGCCCTGATCCGCGCTTCCTCGGCCTCGCGGGCCCTGCGGGCCTCCTCCTCGGCGCGCAGCCGCGCTTCCTCCGCCTTGCGCGCCGCCTCTTCCTCGGCCCTGCGCCGGGCCTCCTCCTCGGCGAGGCGCCGTGCCTCGACCTGGGCGGCCACCTCGGCCTCCGAGAGCGGCAGCATCCGGTCCAGGCGGTGCCGTACGACCGTGGTCACCGACTCCGGGTCCTGGCCCGCATCGACCACGAGGTAGCGCCCGGGGTCGGACGCGGCCAGGGTCAGGAATCCGGACCGCACCCGCTGGTGGAACTCCGCCGGCTCCGACTCCAGCCGGTCCGGTGCCTCCGTGAACCGCTCGCGCGCCGCCTCCGGCGACACGTCGAGCAACACGGTCAGGTTCGGGACGAGTCCGTCGGTGGCCCAGCGCGAGATGCGGGCGATCTCCGTCGGCGAAAGGTCGCGTCCGGCGCCCTGGTAGGCCACCGATGAGTCGATGTAACGGTCCGAGATGACGACGGCGCCACGCTCCAGGGCCGGGCGCACCACGGTGTCCACGTGTTCCGCGCGGTCGGCGGCGTACAGCAGTGCCTCGGCGCGGTTCGACAGGCCGGCCGAGGAGATGTCGAGCAGGATCGAGCGGAGCCGCTTGCCGACGGGGGTCGCCCCGGGCTCGCGGGTCACCACTACTTCGTGGCCCTTGCTCCGTATCCAGTCGGCCAGCGCCTCGACCTGGGTGGACTTGCCGGCTCCGTCGCCGCCCTCCAGGGCGATGAAGAACCCGGTGGCGGACGCCGCCTGCACGGGCTCGCCGCCGCGCAGCGCCTCACGCAGGTCCCGCCGCAGGGGGACGCCCCGGCGGTCGTCGGCCTTCGTCAGCACGATCACAGCGACCGGCAGCAGCAGGGCGCCGACCAGCATCAGGGTGAAGGCCGCGCCGCCGTGCGCGAAGACGACCTCGGCACCGGTCAGCCGGTGCGGGCCGATCGCCGCGGCCAGCACGGGGGCGAGGACGGCGCCGAGCGCCACGGCCACCCGTACGACGGCCTGGAGGTGCTCGGTGACCCTGGCCCGGCGGAACTCCTCGGTCTCCTGGTCCAGCAGGGTGTGGCCGGTGTTGGCGGCGACACCCGCGGCGATGCCGGCGAGCAGCGACAGGAACAGCACGGTCGCCATGTCCGGGACGAGCCCGGCCAGCAGGAGAGCGAGCCCGGTGACCGCTATGGCCAGGGCCATCAGCCGACGGCGGGACAGTGCGGGCAGCACCTTGCCGGCCTGGGTGGCGCGGATGCCCGCGGCGGTGCCGCCGACCAGCGCGAGGACGAACAGCGCGAAGGCGGCCGGGCCGCCGCCCAGGTCGAGGGCGTGCAGTACGGAAACGGCGACGGCGCTGGCGATCGCTCCGGCGACCGCCGCAGAGCTCAGGACGATGAGGGGGATGGCGCCCGTACGGCCCTTGTCGGGCCGGTCGCCCGCCTTGGGGGCCCGCAGGCCCTCCAGCGGGGAACGCGGACGCGGGGTCGCGCCGCCGGGCAGCACCAACGGCAGCAGCAGCGAGACCGAGGCCGCGAACAGCCCGGAGGCCACGTACGAACCGAGCGCGGCCTGGTTCGCGGCGAACCAGTCCACGCCGAGGCCGAGCGCCTTGCCGACCAGGGTCGCGGCGAGCAGCGCGGCCGCGGCGGCGGGGAGCGCGGCGAAGGCCGTACGCAGGGTCAGCCGGCGCAGCGCGTCCAGGTGGTCCGGGAGCGGCCGTACGGTCGCCCCCTCCGGCGGCGGCGCGGGCAGCAGGGCGGGCGCCGCGCTCTCCTTGGCCAGGGTCCACAGCCGCTCGGCGGCGCCGGAGACGAACACGGTGGCCAGCAGCGCGGTCAGCGCGTGGGCCGGGACCCAGTCGAGCCACAGCGGGGCGACGACGAAGAGCCCGAGGCGGATCCCGTCCGCCCCGATCATGGTCCAGCGGCGGTCCAGCTTGCCGCCGGCGCCCAGCAGCCCGGCCAGCGGGCCGAGGAGGACCGCGCCGAAGAGCAGGGTGGCGAGGATCCGGACTCCGAAGACCGCGGCGACGGCGAGGGCCGCGCCGCGGAATCCACCGCCGAAGGCCCCTTCGGAGGCGGCGGCCTGAAGGGCCAGCAGCACCAGTACCAACAGGGCGAGGGCATCGCCGATGCCGCTCACCAACTGGGCGCTCCACAGCCGGCGCAGCCTGGGAGTGCGCAGCAGTGCGCGCACCGCACGCTCGCGGGAATCCGCGGCTAGGGCTTCGTCGTAGGTGGGGTTCGCCGGGGCGGTCACGACCGCCGGCTGCTCGGCTCGCGTCATCCGCCCAGCCTATCCGCTGCGCCTGGTGGGTGCGGAAGCCTGTGGACAAGGCCGGGTGTGACCCCGGACCCACCTTTCCGGGAGCGGCCGGCGCCGCCGTCGGCCTTTGCCCCGGGCCCCGCGGTTCAAACGCGGACGGGGCTCGACGCGGGGCTCAATACGAGGCTCGATGCGGCGGGGCGGACGCACGGGAGCCCCGCGCTGTGCGCGGGGCTCCCGGAGCGACGACTCAGTCCGCTCGTCTGCCGGTCTGCTTCGTCTACTCGTCCGCGGCCGGAACGGCGGCCGTCTTCTTGGCCGTCGCCTTCTTCGCCGTGGTCTTCTTCGCGGCCGTGGTGGTCTTCTTGGCCGCAGTCGTCTTCTTCGCGGCAGCGGCCTTCGTCGCCGTCGCCTTCTTCGCCGGGGCCTTCTTGGCGGGGGCCTTCTTCGCCACCTTCTTGGCCGGGCCCTTCGCCCGCTTCTCCGCGAGCAGCTCGTAGCCCCGCTCCGGCGTGATCGTCTCGACGTCGTCGTCCCGCCGCAGCGTCGCGTTCGTCTCGCCGTCCGTCACGTACGGCCCGAAGCGGCCGTCCTTGACCACCACCGGCTTCTCGCTGACCGGGTCCGTGCCCAGCTCCTTCAGCGGCGGCTTGGCCGCGGCCCGGCCCCGCTGCTTGGGCTGCGCGTAGATCGCCAGGGCCTCGTCCAGCGTGATCGAGAAGAGCTGGTCCTCGGTCTCCAGCGACCGCGAGTCCGTGCCCTTCTTCAGGTACGGGCCGTAGCGGCCGTTCTGGGCCGTGATCTCCACGCCCTCCGCGTCCGCGCCGACCACGCGCGGCAGCGACATCAGCTTGAGCGCCTCGTCGAGGGTGACCGTGTCCAGGTTCATGGACTTGAAGAGCGAGGCCGTCCGCGGCTTGACCGCGTTCTTGCCCGTCTTCGGAGTGCCCTCGGGCAGGATCTCCGTCACGTACGGCCCGTAGCGACCGTCCTTGGCGACGATTTCGTTCCCGCTGACCGGGTCCTTGCCGAGCTCGAACTCGCCGCTCGGCTTGGCGAACAGCTCCTCCGCGTACTCGACCGTCAGCTCGTCCGGAGCCATGTCGTCCGGGACGTCGGCGCGCTGGTGGCCCTCGGCGTCCTTCTCGCCGCGCTCCACGTACGGCCCGTAGCGGCCGACGCGCAGCACGACGCCGTCGCCGACCGGGAAGGAGGAGATCTCCCGGGCGTCGATCGCGCCGAGGTCCGTGACCAGCTCCTTCAGACCGCCGAGGTGGTCCCCGTCGGCCGGCACGACCTCGGTCGCGTCCTCCGAGCCGAAGTAGAACCGCTTCAGCCACGGCACGGACTGGGCCTCGCCCCGCGCGATGCGGTCGAGGTCGTCCTCCATCTTCGCGGTGAAGTCGTAGTCGACGAGCCGACCGAAGTGCGTCTCCAGCAGGTTGACCACGGCGAACGACAGGAAGGACGGCACGAGCGCCGTGCCCTTCTTGAAGACGTATCCGCGGTCGAGGATCGTGCCGATGATCGACGCGTACGTCGACGGACGGCCGATCTCGCGCTCTTCGAGCTCCTTGACCAGCGAGGCCTCGGTGTAGCGGGCCGGCGGCTTGGTCGAGTGCCCGTCCGCCGTGATCTCCTCGGCGGCGAGCGCGTCGCCCTCCGCGACCTGCGGCAGCCGCTTCTCGCGGTCGTCGAGCTCGGCGTTCGGGTCGTCCGCGCCCTCGACGTACGCCTTCATGAAGCCGTGGAAGGTGATCGTCTTGCCGGAGGCGGTGAACTCGGCGTCACGCCCGTCCGAGGCACGGCCGCCGATCTTCACGGTGACGCTGTTGCCGACCGCGTCCTTCATCTGGGAGGCGACGGTCCGCTTCCAGATCAGCTCATACAGGCGGAACTGGTCGCCGGTCAGGCCGGTCTCCGCGGGGGTGCGGAAACGATCACCCGAAGGACGGATCGCCTCGTGCGCCTCCTGGGCGTTCTTGACCTTGCCGGCGTAGACGCGCGGCTTCTCCGGCAGGTAGTCGGCCCCGTAGAGCTGGGTGACCTGCGCCCGCGCCGCCGACACCGCGGTGTCGGACAGCGTGGTGGAGTCGGTACGCATATAGGTGATGAAGCCGTTCTCGTACAGCTTCTGCGCCACCTGCATCGTCGCCTTCGCACCGAAGCCCAGCTTGCGCGAGGCCTCCTGCTGGAGCGTCGTCGTACGGAAGGGGGCGTACGGGGAACGGCGGTACGGCTTGGACTCGACCGACCGGACGGCGAACGCGGTGTCGGCCAGCGCGGCGGCCAGAGCCCGGGCGCCTGACTCGTCGAGGTGCAGCACCTCGCTCTTGAGCTGCCCGTTCGAGCCGAAGTCGCGGCCCTGGGCGACGCGCTTGCCGTCGACCGTGTTCAGGCGGGCGACCAGCGAGGACGGGTCGGAGGCGTCACCGGCCCGGCCGGTGGAGAACGTGCCGGTCAGGTCCCAGTACTCGGCGGAGCGGAAGGCGATGCGCTCGCGCTCCCGCTCGACGACGAGACGGGTGGCCACCGACTGCACGCGGCCCGCCGACAGCTTCGGCATGACCTTCTTCCACAGGACCGGCGAGACCTCGTAGCCGTAGAGGCGGTCGAGGATACGGCGGGTCTCCTGGGCGTCGACCATGCGCTGGTTCAGCTCGCGCGGGTTGGCGACGGCGTCGCGGATCGCGTCCTTGGTGATCTCGTGGAAGACCATCCGGTGGACGGGAACCTTGGGCTTGAGGACTTCCTGCAGGTGCCACGCGATGGCTTCGCCCTCGCGGTCCTCATCGGTGGCGAGGAAGAGTTCGTCGGACTCGGCCAGCAGCTCCTTGAGCTTCCTGACCTGTGCCTTCTTGTCCGCGTTGACCACGTAGATCGGCGCGAAGTCGTGCTCGACGTCGACGCCGAGGCGGCGGACCTCGCCGGTGTACTTGTCGGGAACCTCGGCCGCGCCGCTGGGGAGGTCGCGGATGTGCCCGACGCTCGCCTCGACGACGTATCCGGGGCCGAGGTAGCCCTTGATCGTCTTCGCCTTGGCTGGGGACTCGACGATGACGAGTCGGCGGCCGCCCTTTGCGGTCTCGCTAGTCGGGGACAACTTGGCTCTTCTCTCCGGTCGGCACTCGGTCGCAGTACGGCGACGCTGCGGAGTGTGACGGTACAACCCGCCCCCGTGTCAAACGACAGAAGCCCGCAACGGCCACTCGAACGGTAACCCGACAAGTGCCGTTTCTGCCGCCCGGATGCCGCGCCGGGGCGTTACCGATCACCGCGCAGGGTGGCCGGGGGGCCGTCTGGCCCCGTCTTCGCAGCCGGTCCCGGGCCCGGTCCGACCTCGTGTTTTCCCGGCGCGACCGGCTGCCGGATCCCGGTCCCGGCGGACCTCGGAATCCTGCGTGTCTCAGCCGCGCGGGGCGGGCCCCCGCGAGGGCCGGGGACACCAGCCGGCGAGCGGAACCTGCGCTGCGACCACGACGGGGCGCGCGCCCTCCGCCGCCGGCGTACGGCAAAGGAGAGCGCGCCCCCGTCCAGGCCTGAGGAGTGGCCACGAACAGCGGGAACACGGCCATGGCGAAGATCGCCGGACCGTTTTCCGCGCCGCTCCCCCTCACCCCCGGGCCGCCCTCGGGATCCCCCCGGATCCCTGTGCGCAGGAGACTGACAGCCCCGGGGATACGGCGGGCGAACCCCGGGTTACATCCCGGTGCGCACTACGGCGCGGGGCGCGTCACAGGATCCAGGAAACCCTGCTCGACCAGCAGCCGGATGGCCTCCGGAGTGCGGTCCCGCAGCACGATCGGGTCCTCCTGCATCAGCTGGGCGATCGCGTCGAGGATCCGGCCCGCGCTCAGTGAGCCGTCACACACTCCGGCGAAGCCGGCGCCGACCGTGTCGACCTTGGTGGCGCGCCGCATTCCGCGGTTCTGCCGGAGCACGACGTGTTCCGGATCCTCCGCGCCGGGCGCGCCGACCTGCTCCTGGACCACTTCCTCGGCCAGGGCGAAATGGGCCTCGAGCAGGGCCGCGTCATCGTGCCGGCGCAGGTAGTCCTGGCGCGCGAAATGGGCCAGGACGGCCTCCCCGAGAGGCTGCTCCACGGTGTGCGGCCACTCCTCGACCACGATCGAGGGCTCGGCCGCGTCCGTCCGGCGCAAGGTGATCCACCCGAAGCCGACGGACTTGGTCCCGCGGGCCTCGAACTCGTCCAGCCAGTCCTCGTACCGCCGCGTGTACTCGGCGGGGTCGGTCCGGTGGTCGCCCGCGTCGCGCAGCCACAGCTCCGCGTACTGCGTCACGTCCTGCACGTCACGCTGCACGATCCAGGCGTCGCAGCCGCGCGGCACCCAGGAGCGGAGCCGGTCGTGCCAGTCCTCGCCCTCGACGTGCTGCCAGTTGCCGAGGAACTGCGCGTACCCGCCCGGGTTCAGCCGCGCGCCGGACTCCTGGACCAGGGTCCGGCACAGGTCGTCACCGCCCATTCCGCCGTCCCGGTACGTCAGCCGGGCGCCGGGCGAGATCACGAACGGCGGGTTCGACACGATCAGGTCGTACGTGGCCTCGCCGACCGGCTCGAAGAGCGACCCGGTGAGCAGCTCGGCCTCCGGGGCCCCGGACAGGGCCAGCGTCAGCCGGGTGAATTCCAGGGCCCTGGGGTTGACGTCGGTGGCGGTGACCCGGGTGGCGTGCCGGGAGGCGTGCAGCGCCTGGATTCCGGATCCGGTGCCGACGTCGAGGGCCGAGCCGACCGGGGTGCGGACGGTGATCCCGGCCAGGGTGGTGGAGGCGCCCCCGACGCCGAGGACCACGCCCTCCTCGCGGCTGCCGATCCCGCCGGCCCCGCCGACGGAGCAGCCCAGGTCGGAGACGATGAACCAGTCCTCGCCGTCCGGGCCGCCGTACGGGCGTACGTCGACGGTCGCGTGCACCTCGTCGCCCTCCAGCCGCAGCCAGCCGTCGGCCAGGGCCGCCTCGACGGGCAGTGCCTCCGCGGCGTGCACGTACGGCTCCGGCTGCTGCAGCAGGAACAGCCTGACCAGGCTCGCGAGCACCCCGTCGCCCGGGCCACGGGTGGCGCGCAGGGCGGGAACGGTCTCGCTGCGGGCCAGCGCGGCGTAGGCGGGGGCGCCGAGCAGGTCGAGCAGCCCGTCGGCGGTGAAACCGGCGTCGAGCAGGGCGGTGCGGAGCTCGGCGGCACGGTCGGGCGTGGGAAGGCTGGTGGTACTCACGCGTCCATTGTGTCCGCTGGGACCCGTCCTGCCGGTCACACCGGGCCCAGAAGCGCGAAAGGGCGGCCGCGGCCCCTCCCGGGACCCCGGCCGCCCTGGTCGGCGTACCGCGCGAAACGCGCCCGCGCGGGCCGTTCGCGCTAGTTGGCCGATCCGGATGCCGCCGCGACCTGGCAGCCCTTCTGGCTGTTGATCGACTTGTCCAGACCGCCCGCGTGGAGCTGGTCGAGGACGCTCTGGCCGCCCTTCGTGACCTCCTGGAGGCCGCCGGCGACCTCCTTGAGACCGTCGGCGAACTTCGCCTTGTCCTGGGGGTCGAGGGCGTCCATCTTCGCCTTCAGATCGGCGTAGCCCTTGGAGGTCGACTCGAAGCCCTTGGCCGCCGCCTCCTGGGTCGCGGCGCCGTTCTTGAACGGCGGCACACCCGCCGACTGCAGGGCTGCGCCCATCGCCTTGTACGACTCGGTCATGGTCGCGAACGCCGCCGAGTCGGTCTTCTGGACCTCCTCGGGCTTGACGCTCTCCGAGGCCACCCGCTTGATCTCCGCGTTGGAGGCCTCGATCTTCTTGAGTTCGGGCTGCCACTGGTCACAGACCTTCTTGGCCCAGGCGCTGGCCTTCTGGTCGGTCTCGTCTCCGCCGCAGCCGGACAGGGCGAGCATCAGCACCGCACCGCCCGACAACGTGGTCGCAAGCTTCTTGTTCACCGGATTGGTCCCTTCGAAGGCTCTCGGCCCGGAAGATACACGCCCGCCCTCGGCGGACGCACAAAGGCGGACAGACGGCGCGTGAGTCCGCGCCGCCCGTCCGCCTTTCGGGCGTACCGGCCGGCCCTGCCCGGCCCTGCCCGTTCCGCTGGCCGTCCCTCGGGTCAGGAGACCGTCGCGGGGTCGGCCGACTGGGCCACCCGCTCGGCGGCTCCGCCCTCGGTCTCGTCGCCGACGGCGATGCCGCGGCGCTTGGAGATGTAGACCGCGCCGATGATGACCCCGATCGCGAGGACCGCGACGACGGCCCGCACGGCCGGGCTGCTGTCCGCGCCGTAGCTGAACTGCACCACGGCGGGCGCGATCAGCAGCGCCACCAGGTTCATGACCTTGAGCAGCGGGTTGATCGCGGGACCGGCGGTGTCCTTGAACGGGTCGCCGACGGTGTCGCCGATCACGACCGCGGCGTGGGCCTCACTGCCCTTGCCGCCGTGGTGGCCGTCCTCGACGAGCTTCTTCGCGTTGTCCCACGCGCCTCCGGAGTTGGCGAGGAAGACCGCCATCAGGGTGCCGGTGCCGATGGCGCCGGCGAGGAAGGAGCCGAGGGCGCCCACACCGAGGGAGAAGCCCACGGCGATGGGGGTGAGCACGGCGAGCAGGCCGGGTGTGGCGAGCTCGCGCAGCGCGTCCTTGGTGCAGATGTCGACGACGCGCCCGTACTCGGGCTTCTCGGTGTAGTCCATGATCCCGGGGTGCTCGCGGAACTGCCGGCGCACCTCGTAGACGACGGCGCCCGCGGAGCGGGAGACGGCGTTGATGGCGAGGCCGGAGAACAGGAACACGACGGCCGCGCCCAGGATCAGCCCCACAAGGTTGTTGGGCTGTGCGATGTCCAGGCTGAGGTTCATCTCCCCGGCCTTGGCACCGACTTCCTTGACCGCGGTGGCGATCGCGTCGTTGTACGAGCCGAAGAGCGCGGCCGCGGCGAGCACGGCCGTGGCGATGGCGATGCCCTTGGTGATGGCCTTGGTGGTGTTGCCCACGGCGTCCAGGTCGGTGAGGACCTGCGCACCGGCGCCCTCGACGTCGCCGGACATCTCGGCGATGCCCTGGGCGTTGTCGGAGACGGGCCCGAAGGTGTCCATGGCGACGATGACGCCGACGGTGGTGAGCAGGCCGGTGCCGGCCAGGGCCACCGCGAAGAGGGCGAGCAGGATCGACGTTCCGCCGAGCAGGAACGCGCCGTAGACGCCGAGGCCGATGAGCAGGGCCGTGTAGACGGCGGACTCCAGGCCGACCGAGATGCCGGCGAGGACGACGGTGGCCGCTCCCGTCAGGGAGGACTTGCCGATGTCCCGGACGGGGCGCCGGTTGGTCTCGGTGAAGTAGCCGGTCAGCTGCTGGATGAGGGCCGCGAGCACGATGCCGATGGCGACGGCGACGACGGCCAGGATGCGCGGGTCACCGGAGTGGTTGGTGATCGCCGGGTTGTCGACGCCGACGAGCTCCTTGTAGGTGGCCGGCAGGTAGGCGTAGACGGCGATCGTGACCATCACCAGGGAGATCACGGCGGAGATGAAGAAGCCGCGGTTGATGGCCGTCATGCCGCTGCGGTCGGAGCGGCGCGGGGAGACCGCGAAGATGCCGATCATCGCGGTGACGACGCCGATCGCGGGAACGATCAGCGGGAAGGCGAGGCCCAGGTCGCCGAAGGCGGCCTTGCCGAGGATCAGCGCGGCCACGAGCGTGACGGCGTAGGACTCGAAGAGGTCGGCTGCCATTCCGGCGCAGTCTCCGACGTTGTCGCCCACGTTGTCGGCGATGGTCGCGGCATTGCGCGGGTCGTCCTCCGGAATGCCCTGCTCGACCTTGCCGACCAGGTCGGCGCCGACGTCGGCGGCCTTGGTGAAGATTCCGCCGCCCACGCGCATGAACATCGCGATCAGGGCGGCGCCGAGGCCGAAGCCCTCCAGGACCTTGGGGGCGTCGGCGGCGTAGACCAGGACGACGCACGAGGCTCCGAAGAGACCGAGACCGACGGTGAACATGCCGACCACGCCACCCGTGCGGAAGGCGATCTTCATCGCCTTGTGGGAGACGTCGGTCAGGTCCTTGGCGGGCTCACCCTCGGCCGGTGTGGCCTCGCGGGCGGCCGCGGCGACGCGGACGTTGGCGCGGACCGCGAGGCGCATGCCGATGTATCCGGTGGCGGCCGAGAAGAGGGCGCCGACGAGGAAGAAGGCGGAACGCCCACCCCGCTGGGCCCAGTCGTCGGCGGGGAGCAGGAAGAGCAGGAAGAAGACCACGACGGCGAAGATGCCGAGGGTGCGCAGCTGCCGGCCGAGGTAGGCGTTGGCGCCTTCCTGAACGGCCGCGGCGATCTCCTTCATGCTGTCGGTTCCCTCGTCGGCGGCGAGGACCTGACGGACCAGGATCTGCGCGACGACGAGTGCGGCCAGTGCGACGGCCGCAATGATGATCACGATGAGCCGATTGTCATCGGTGAGTACTGCGGATGCCAGATCTGTGGTGCGATCCGGCGCGTTAGGGGTGAAGAGCCCCGTCATTCGTCCTCCTTGACGTGATGAGCTCAAGATGTGGACGGATTGTAGGGAGCGCGCCCCGATCAAAACAGTGCGCAGGAAACGCAATTGGCGTGCTCTTGCTCCTCAGCAATAGATCGCGTCACTCCATTACCCTCGAAAGTGGTAATGGGGCAAAGGCATTGACGCCTGATCATTGATCTAGGGAAATGAAAAAGGCCCTGCTCAGCAGGGCCTTGATAAAGATCGGAAGATACGAAGGATTGCGCGCGCTGTGGATCACTCCGCATCGCGGCGGATCTCAGGGAAGCTCGGAGACTCCGGCGACGGGCCAGCTCATCCGGATGGTTCCGCCCGATTCCCCACTGCTCACCTCGACGTCGTCGACGAGCCCGCTGATCACCGCGAGGCCCATCTCGTCCTCGGTCTCGCCGTCCGATTCCAGGACTGCGGTGATGCCGGGCACGGCGTCCGCCGCGCCGCCGGACGGCCCGGGAACCTCGTCGCCGACCTCGATGGAGAACACCTTGTCCTCCTCGCTCAGCACCACCCGGACGGGCGCGGTCAGTCCGTTGCTCCGATGGAGTCCGACGGCACGCGAACAGGCCTCACCCACGGCGAGGCGGACCTCGTCGAGGACGGCTTCCTCCACGCCCACCCGGCGAGCCACGGCGGCCGCGACCAGGCGGGCCGTCCGGACGTGTTCGGGCTGGGCGCTGAAGCGCAGTTCAACGGTGGCCATGCGCGTCCCCCTCGGACTACGGGCGTGCCTTGACAGGGGCCCGGGCCAACCATGGCCCGGTACCCCCGCTCTCCTTGTCGGCCCCCTGCCGCCCGGAGGCCGCGGGGAGCCGGCCGGAGCCGTCAGTCAGTGGCGTTGACGGCGTCTTCCACAGTGGTGTGGATCGGAAACACCTTGGTCAGACCGGTGATTCGGAAGATCTTCAGGATGCGCTCCTGGTTGCACACCAGACGGAGCGAGCCCTCGTGCGCGCGGACGCGCTTGAGGCCTCCCACGAGCACACCAAGGCCGGTGGAGTCGAGGAAGTCCACTCGCTCCATGTCGACAACCAGGTGGTAGCTGCCGTCGTTCACCAACTCGACCAACTGCTCGCGCAGCTTGGGCGCGGTATACACATCAATCTCGCCACCGACCTCCACGACCGTACGGTCGCCGACAGTGCGAGTCGACAGGGACAGGTCCACGGATCCTCCAGCACCTTGCTATCGAGCGACGCCCCCCCACCCGAAGGTAGGCGAGGGATTGGCTGCCGCGATGGCATTCAATCACTTACCGGCAGGCGCGCACGACGCCTTCGGACCATTGTCCCGCACGCCGGTGACACACTCGGTTCCGATGGCCAACACTCACGGTCCCGGACAGCCCAGGGCACATGCGGACCCTCGACCCACCCCCGACACGGTCCTGGACCGCCTGTCACGGGGGCCTTCCCGTGCTGCGCGCATCACCCATACGGAGCACTTGCCCCCTCGGGCGGGTCGTCATGCAGTCTGGCCGGACCGCATCCGAACAGACGTCGTAGCCGCGATCCGATCGGCCGGAATCGACCATCCGTGGGAACACCAGGCCGCGGCGGCCGAGCTCGCCCTCGACGGAACGTCCGTGGTCGTGGCCACCGGCACCGCCTCCGGCAAGTCCCTGGCCTACCTCGCACCCGTGCTCTCCGCCCTCGCCGACGGAGCCGAGGCCCCGAACGGCAGGGGCGCGACAGCCCTGTACCTGGCCCCCACCAAGGCCCTGGCGGCCGACCAGCGGCGCGCCGTACGGGAACTGGCCGCCCCGCTGGGCAACGCCGTGCGCCCCGCGGTCTACGACGGGGACACGCCCGTCGAGGAACGCGAGTGGGTGCGGCAGTACGCGAACTACGTCCTGACCAACCCCGACATGCTGCACCGCGGGATCCTCCCGGCCCACCCGCGCTGGTCCTCCTTCCTGCGGGCCCTGCGCTACGTCGTCATCGACGAGTGCCACACCTACCGCGGGGTCTTCGGCTCCCACGTGGCACAGGTCCTGCGCCGGCTACGGCGGCTGTGCGCCCGCTACGGCGCCGACCCGGTCTTCCTGCTCGCCTCCGCCACCGCCAGCGACCCCGCGGCCGCCGCGTCCCGGCTGACCGGTGCGCGCGTGATCGAGATCACCGACGACGCCTCACCGCGGGGCGAGGTGGTCTTCGCCCTGTGGGAGCCCCCGCTGCTCACCGAGCTGCGGGGCGAGAAGGGCGCTCCCGTACGCCGTACGGCCACCGCGGAGACGGCCGACCTGCTGACCGATCTGGTGGTCCAGGGGGTCCGTACGGTCGCCTTCGTCCGCTCCCGGCGCGGCGCCGAGCTGATCTCCGTGATCGCCCAGGAACGGCTCGCGTCGGTCGACCGGTCGCTGGCCCGCAGGGTCGCCGCCTACCGGGGCGGCTACCTCCCCGAGGAGCGCCGGGCCCTGGAGCGGGCTCTGCACTCCGGCGAACTCCTCGGACTGGCCGCCACGACGGCCCTGGAGCTGGGTGTGGACGTCTCGGGCCTGGACGCCGTCCTGATCACCGGCTACCCGGGCACGAGGGCCTCCCTGTGGCAGCAGGCCGGCCGCGCAGGGCGCTCGGGCCAGGGCGCCCTGGCCGTGCTGATCGCCCGGGACGACCCGCTGGACACCTACCTCGTCCACCACCCCGAGGCGCTCTTCGACCAGCCGGTGGAGGCCACCGTCCTGGACCCCGACAACCCGTACGTCCTCGCCCCCCACCTGTGCGCGGCGGCGGCGGAGCTGCCGCTGACCGAGGCGGACCTGGAACTCTTCGGCCCGGCGACCGAGGACCTCCTTCCTCAGCTCGAGGCGGCGAAACTGCTGCGCCGCAGGGCCACCGCCTGGCACTGGACCCGCCGGGAGCGGGCCTCGGACCTGACCGACATCCGGGGCGGCGGCGGCCGCCCGGTGCAGATCGTCGAGGCCTCGACCGGCCGGCTGCTGGGGACGGTCGACGAGTCGGCGGCCCACACCGCCGTCCACGAGGGGGCCGTCCACCTCCACCAGGGCCGCACGTACCTCGTGAAGCACCTGGACCTGGAGGATTCCGTGGCCCTCGTGGAGCAGGCGGATCCGCCCTTCTCCACCACGGCCCGGGACACCACCTCCATCTCCATCCTGGAGACCGAGACCGAGATCCCGTGGGGCTCGGCCCGGCTCTGCTTCGGCTCCGTCGAGGTCACCAACCAGGTCGTCTCCTATCTGCGCCGCAAACTGATCACCGGCGAGGTGCTGGGCGAGGCCAAGCTCGACCTGCCGCCCCGCACCCTGCGCACCCGGGCCGTGTGGTGGACGGTGACCGAGGACCAGCTCGAGGAGGCCCGGATCAACCCGGAGATCCTCGGCGGCGCCCTGCACGCCGCCGAACACGCCTCCATCGGCATGCTGCCGCTGTTCGCCACCTGCGACCGCTGGGACATCGGCGGCGTCTCCGTGCCGCTGCATCCCGACACCCTCCTCCCCACCGTCTTCGTCTACGACGGCCACCCCGGCGGCGCCGGCTTCGCGGAGCGCGCCTTCCGCACGGCCCGCGCCTGGCTCACTGCGACCCGCGACGCGATCGCCGCCTGCGAGTGCGAGGCCGGCTGCCCGTCCTGCATCCAGTCCCCCAAGTGCGGCAACGGCAACGAGCCCCTGCACAAGCGCGGCGCCATCCGCCTCCTGACCCGCCTCCTGGCCGAAGCCCCGCCCGTCGAATCCCCGCCCGCCGGGGCCTGACGGCCCCCGGTCCGGGCGCCGCCCGTGGCCCTCAGCCCGCCGGCGCCCCGGGCGGTCCGGCCCGGGCCCGGATCCCGGGGGTGAAGGGGCCCGCGGCGACCCGGGCGGTGACCTCGGCGACCTCCCCCCGCAGGAGACACCCGCCGAGCACCGCGCCCTGCGCCCGGGCCACCCGCAGGGCCGTCGCACAGGCCGTCTCCGGCCCGTGGGCCCAGGTGCCCGCCGCCGCGAGCGCCGCCAGGTCGGCGGCCGCCGCCGCCCGGTGGCGAGCCACGACGGCCTGGCCGAGGAGCAGCACACCTCCGAACACCGCACCCAGCACCGTCGCCACCAGCGCCGCCCAGACCGTGGCCGAACCCCGGTCCCGGCTCACGGCGGCGGCCCCACGCTGTCCTCCGCCAGGGCCACGGCCTGCGCGCCGAGCCGTACCGGCAGCCCGCCCGGACCTGGTGCCGGAGCCTCCACCCGGACCCGCCAGAGGTCTCCCACCCGCTCCAGCTCCACCCGTGCCCCCGCGGGAGCTGCCGCCCGGGCCGCCGCCTGAGCCACCTCCAGCGGCTCCGACCTGGCCGCCGCCCGGGCACCGGCCCGGGCCGCGTCCACACAACGGATCTGCGCGGCGGCCGCCATCAACGCCCACACCAGCAGCGCCGCGAACAGCACCAGAGCCGGGATCACCAGGGCGGCCTCCGCCGTCACATATCCCCGGTCCGACTTTCCCCGGCCGCCCCGTGGCCCACCCTCAGAACGGCACATCGAGCGCCTTTCCGATGGTCGACTGAAGGGCCGTGGCGACGACTTCACTCGTCACCACCTTGTAGAGGACGGCCGCGAATGCGCAGGCCGCGATCGTGCCCATAGCGTATTCCGAGGTGGACATCCCCGCGTCGCCCCCACGCCCCCGCAGTACCGCCCGTACACGAAACCAGATGATCCTCATGACAGCCTCCTGTGATTTCTTCTGTTGATGTATGTGGCCCATGCGACTTCAGGTGTTCGAGAGAAGTCCCGACGCCATTCCGATCACCACCGGTGCGACCCCGATCGCGAGAAAAGCGGGGAGAAAACACAGCCCCACCGGCGCCGTGACGAGAACCGCCGCCCGCTGCGCCCTCGCTCCCGCACTGCGGGCCCGGTCCTCCCGCAACCCGGACGCGAGCCGGGAGACCGGTTCCGCCGCGGGCGCCCCCGTCCGGGCCGCCCGTTCCAGGCATTGCGCAAGCGCCCCGGCGCCGGGTATCTCCGCCAACCTCCCCCACCCGGCGCCCGGTTCGCCGCCCAGCCGCAGCTCCGCCCCGGCCCTCGCCAGCCGCTCGCCCACCGGGCCGCCCAGCGACTCCCCCACCACCTCGGCGGCCTCCACCGGGCCGGCCCCGGCCGCCAGACACGCGGCCAACAGGTCAGCCGCGAACGGCAGCTGACGCTCCGCCTCCTTCGGATCCACTGCGGCCGGTGGCCGCGCCCTCGCCTGCCAGCGCCGCACGCCGAACGCGGTCAGAGCTCCGACGGCCACACCCGTCACCCCGCCGACGAGCACCCAGCCGGCCAGCAGCGCCCCCGCCGGCCCGGCCCACGCGGCCGTCGCACCGCGCACCGCGGATCCCCACGCCGCCTCGCGCCGCGCCGGCTCCGCCCCCAGCAGAGCCGTGGTCCTGCGCCGGGCCGCCCGCATCCGGACCCGTGCGGCCACCTCCCGCACCGCCCACAGGGCCACCACCGCCAGGCAGACGGCGATCCCCAGCCTGTGAACGACGTGGCCGGCCGTCACCGCTCCCCCGCCCGGACGATCCGCCCGCACCACAGCAGCCCCAGCGCCTCCAGTACGCCGCCGGCCAGCAGGCATCCCCACCCCATCGGCGTGTGCAGCAGCACGCGCAACGGATCAGCGCCCAGCCCGGTGCCGATCAGCAGGCCCACCAGCGGCAGCAGGGCGAGAACCACCACCGTCGACCGCGCCCCCGCCAGCTGGGCCCGCAGCGATTCCTGCCGGTCCCGCTCGGCCCGCAGGGCCCCTTCCAGCCGCTCCAGTCCGGCGGCCAGTCCCGCACCGCCGTCCACCGACACCCGCCAGCAAGCCGCCATCCCGGCCAGCCCGTCCGCGCCGGGCTCCCGCGCCGCCTGGCGCAGCGCGCCGGGCACGTCCTCGCCGAAGGCCGCAGCAGCCAGCACTCCCGCCTCCGCCGCACCCGGTCCGCCGGGTCCGGCGGCCGTGCGCCGCAGCGCCGCCGTCAGGGCCTGCCCCGGCTGGGATCCCGCCCGCAGTTCGCCCACCACCGCACCGCACAGGGCCACCACCTCGGCGGCCCGTGCCGCCCTGGCCCGCTCCCGCGCCCTCACCCGCAGCCACCGCCGCACGAGCGGCATCGCGGCCGCCCCCGCGAGCAGCGGAATCACCGACCCGCCGAGCGCGGCGACCAGCAGCCCGGCCCCGAGACAGGCCCACTCCCGCCACCGCGCCGCCCGCACCCGTACGGCGACCAGCAGCCGCTCCCGGCGCAGCGGCGCGCCTGGCACCATCGGACCGCCCGCGACGAGCACGACCCGGGCCCGACGGGTCACCCGGTCGCCCCCGGCCAGCCCCCAGACGGCCGCCGCGGCACACAGCACCCCGGCGAACAGCGGCACCGGAAGCGCCGCCCCCGCGTTCACCGCGCACCCCGCAGCAGCGGGCGAAGCCGTTCCCAGCCCCGCTCCCGTACGAAGCCCCGCGCGGCCCAGCGCAGCGCCGGTACGGTCATCACCAGCCCGGCGGCGTCCCTCTCCAGCACGTGCACCTCGGCCAGCCGCCGCCGTCCCTCCCGATCACGGACCAGATGGAGCACCAGGGTCAATGCCGCGGCCAACTGGCTGTGCAGGGAAGCCCGATCGAGCCCGGCGGCCGTCCCGAGCGCCTCCAGCCGCGCCGGAACATGGGCGGCTGCATTGGCGTGAACAGTCCCGCAGCCGCCTTCGTGACCCGTGTTCAGAGCGGCCAGCAGGTCCGCCACCTCGGCGCCCCGCACCTCGCCCACCACCAGCCGGTCGGGCCGCATCCGCAGCGCCTGCCGGACCAGGTCCGCCAGGGTCACCAGGCCCGCTCCCTCCTGGTTGGCCGGCCGGGTCTCCAGCCGCACCACATGCGGATGGTCGGGGCGCAGCTCGGCCGAATCCTCGGCCAGCACGATCCGCTCCCCGGGGCCGACCAGACCCAACAGGGCACTGAGCAAAGTGGTCTTACCCGTTCCCGTGCCGCCGGAGACGAGGAACGACAGCCTGGCCTCGACCATGTCCCGCAGCAGCCGGTGCCCACCGGGCGGCAGAGTCCCTGCGGCGACGAGCTCCTCCAGCGTGAACGCCCTCGGCCGCACCACCCGCAGCGAGAGGCAGGCCGACCCGACCGAGACCGGCGGCAGCACGGCGTGCAGCCGGGTCCCGTCGGGCATCCGGGCGTCCACCCAGGGCCGGGCGTCGTCGAGACGTCGCCCCGCCACGGCGGCCAGCCGCTGGGCGAGCCTGCGCACGGCCTCGGCGTCGGCGAAGGTCACCCCGGTCAGCTCCAGCCCGCCACCCCGGTCCACCCACACCCGGTCGGGGGCCGCCACCAGCACGTCGGTGACCTCCGGATCGGAAAGCAGCGGCTCCAGCGGGCCCGCGCCGACCAGCTCGGACCGTAACTCGGCTGCCACGCCCAGCACTTCGGCGTCGCCAAGCAGCCTTCCCTGGGCCCGAAGGGCGGCCGCCACCCGCGCCGGGGTCGGTTCCGCCCCGGTCTCGGCGAGCCGCCTGCGCACCGCGTCCAGGAGCACCGCGCTCATGCCGGCACCCCCTGGGGGGACCCGAGTGCCCGCTGCCAGAAGCCGTCGCAGAAGCGGGCCAGTGCGCCCCGCTCCTGGGTCCCCGGGGGCTCCCCCTCGGCCACCCGCCCCGGGAGTCCCAGCTCGACCGGCACCTCCCCGGCCAGCGGCGCTCCCAACAGCCCGGCCACGGCATCCGGTTCGAGGCCGCCGGGGCAGCGTCCCCGTACGACGACACGCACGTCCCGGGCCACCATCCGCACCCCGGCCGCCACCCGGCCCGCGGCCGCCACCGACCGCAGCTCTCCCGGCACCACCATCAGCACCAGGTCGAGCTGGGCCAGCACTTCGGCCACGGCTTCGTCGACCCGCCGCGGCAGGTCGACCACGACCACCCCGCCGCGGCGGCGCGCCGCGGCCACCACGGACCGGATCGCGGCGGGCGGCACCACCACCCGGTCGCCGCGGTCCCAGCTGAGCACCCGCAGCGCGTGCAGCTCGGGAAGGGACTCCTCCAGCGCTCCGGCGCCGACCCGGCCCCGCGAGGCCGCGAAGTCCGGCCAGCGCAGCCCTTCGGCGCTCTCGCCGCCCAGCAGGACGTCCATGCCCCCGCCCAGCGGGTCGCCGTCGATGAGGATGGTCCGCTCCCCGGCTCGGGCGGCCCGCACGGCGAGCGCACAGGCGAGGGTGGAGGCGCCGGCGCCGCCGCTGCCTCCGATCACCCCCACGGCGAGGGCGGGCCGCCCGGCCCCCTCCACGACGTCGGCGATGCGGTCGACGAGCAGGCTCTCGGCGTCGGGGAGCCGCAGTACCTCCTCGGCGCCGATCTGGACCGCCTGTTGCCACACCTGGGGGTCGTCCAGTTCCCGGCCGACGAGGAACACCCCGGCCCGGCGCGGCGCCCCGCGCACTCGCCGGGCGGCGTCGTCGCCCACCAGCACGAGCGGAGCGGATTCCCACCCCGCGCTCCCCGGCGCAGCCTCCGCGTCCGCGTCCGCTCCGACCGTCCCCGCGGCCCCGCCCTGCTCGGGAAGCGCGTGGTGCACATGCGGCTCGGCACCCGCGGCGGCGCACAGCCGCAGCAGATCGTCGAGCAGCAGCGGGTCCTCGGTGATGATCAGCGGCCGCCCGCCGCCGGGTTCGGATCCGGCCACGGAAGCCGGCCCGATGCCCGCCCCGGCCCTCGTCCCCCTTCCCGCGACCACGGCCTCCGGCGTTTCGCACGACTTCGATCGAGCCACGATCTCCGCCCCCTTCTCCCTGTAAATCCAGCCGCCGCGGACTTCGCAGCTGGAATCACCGTGCAGCGTTCAGGAAAAAGAAGTGGATCTTGTTGGATAACTGTGGACAACTCATCGATTGTGAATAACCCGGTCACCCGCGCAGGTGACTTCCGGAGCGCGGCGGAACCACTACGCACCGTCACGAGTCTGATGTGGTGAGGGCCTTCGCCGCGTCGGCCCCGCACAGGAGGAAGGGCCGGAGGATGGTCACTTGGGGCCGAAGGCAGGGACGCGAACCGCGTCCGGACATGCGACGACCCCCGCCGGGGGGGAGAGCGGGGGTCGTCCCCACGGTCCGACTCGGGGGGGGAGGAGCCAGACCGGGTTAGCACGGTCGCGAACGATCCGTGACTTCCATGGTGTACCCGAGAGCCTTCTCAGGCAAACCCACGCGCCACACCTTACGCCGAATGGTGGGCGCATATGCTCGGGGCGTGGAAAATCAGCCCTTGCCGCACTCCTCGCCTCGCACCGCAGCCTTCTTCGACCTGGACAAGACGGTCATTGCGAAGTCGAGCACCTTGACGTTCAGCAAGTCCTTCTACCAAGGCGGCCTGATCAACCGGCGAGCCGTGTTGCGCACCGCGTACACGCAGTTCATCTTCCTGGCCGGCGGCGCCGACCACGACCAGATGGAACGGATGCGGGAGTACCTGTCCGCCCTCTGCAAGGGGTGGAACGTGCAGCAGGTGCGGGAGATCGTCGCGGAGACCCTGCACGACCTCATCGATCCGATCATCTACGACGAGGCCGCCTCCCTGATCGAGGCCCACCACACAGCGGGCCGCGACGTGGTGATCGTGTCCACCTCCGGCGCGGAGGTGGTCGAACCGATCGGAGAGATGCTCGGCGCCGACCGGGTCGTCGCCACCCGCATGGTCGTGGGTGAGGACGGATGCTTCACCGGCGAGATCGAGTACTACGCCTACGGGCCCACCAAGGCGGAAGCCGTGCGCGAACTCGCCGAGTCCGAGGGGTACGACCTCACCCGGTGCTACGCCTACAGCGACTCGGTCACCGACATCCCGATGCTCGAGGCGGTCGGCCACCCGCACGCCGTCAATCCCGACCGGGCGCTGCGCCGCGAAGCCGTGGCGCGCGAGTGGCCGGTCCTGGTGTTCAACCGCCCCGTTCGGCTCAAGCAGCGCCTCCCCGGGCTGTCCATGCCGACCCGCCCGGCCCTGGTCGCCGTAGCGGCCGTGGGTGCGGCAGCCGCCACGGCGGGCCTCGTCTGGTACGCCAGCCGGCGCCGTGCCCATGCGCTGGCCGCGGCCGGCTCCGGCCGAATGTCCTGACCTGCACGGATAAGGACTGTCCGATTCGCCCTCGGTCGTCCTGGAAAGTAAAAACTGGAGCCAGGGGTTTCGCATGGCTCCGAAGCGGAGTACAAATAAAGCAACGGCCCGCGAGACCAAAGAACATCCGAGAGGATCATCTTTAAAACGCAGTAAGGCCCACGGACCGAAGCATGAGCGCCGAGCACCCACGCGACGTCGACCCGTCGATTACGGGCCAGCCGCACCAGGTAACGGGCAAAGACCCCGACCTGATGGGCATATATCGAGGACGCTTGGTAACTGGGCGTAAATGCCAGCGGCGACACCAAAGCAAGACGGTGTCGCCGCAACCCATGTCCGGGCCCGGAAGACCTCGGGCCCGGCGCCCACGCCCGGACACGGAGCCACTCCCGAGACCCAGCGCCGGAGCCGCGCCCGGGGCCCGTAGACCCCGGGGACAGGGCCGAACGGCTCAGGCCGCGCCGCGCTGCAGGGCTTCGCAGACCGCCGTCGACTCGCGCACACCCAGCTCGATCGCCCGGCCACAGTGCGCGATCCAGGCGGTCATCCCCTCCGCGGTCCCGGAGACGTACCCCTCGAGGGCGGCCACGTAGGCCTCGCTCCCCTGCTCCGCGTGGCCGACCTCCGCCGGACAGATCGCCTTGGGGTCCAGGCCGCTGTTGATCAGGACGATCCGCTCGGCCGCCCGCGCCACCAGCCCGTTGTACGAGCCGAACGGGCGCAGGGCCATCAGCTCGCCGTGCACCACCGCCGCCATGATCAGGGCCGGGGCGGAACCGCCCGCGATGATCAGCTGCGACAGTCCTTCCAGCCGGCCGGCGACCTCCTCGGCGCCCGGCAGCCGGAGTTCCACCAGGGGCTCCACCACCGGCTCGCCCGCCAGCCGCGGACGGCCCACCACATCGCCGTCGGCAGTCGACCCGCACGCCACCAGATGCAGCCGCGCCAGTACCCGTAGGGGCGACTGGCGCCAGATGCTGAGGAGTTGACCGGCTTCCGCCGTCAGCCGCAGCGCCGCTCCCACCGTCATCGCCTCCGGCTCCGACCCGAAGTCGGTCCGTCGCCGCACCTCCTCCAGCGCCCAGTCCGCACCGGACAGCGCCGCGCTGCCGCGCGCGCCGCGCAGGGCGGCCTCCGAGGTGATCTCGCCGCTGCGGCGGCGCATCACGCGGTGCCCGTAGACCCGGTCCACGGCCTTGCGTACGGAATCCACGGACTCGGCGACACCCGGGAGCCCGGCCAGGGGGGCCAGCGGGTCAGAAGCGCTACTCATAGGTAGGGAGCCTACGCACTGCGCACCCATAGCACCGACCCCTCCTTGGAGTGGTCTTCTTCACTCACCTTGACAACACCCTGCTATCAACCCACTACGCTTGGTGAACATGAAGATCGCTTTCGTAGGAAAGGGCGGCAGCGGCAAGACGACCCTGTCCTCCCTCTTCATCCGCCACCTCGCCGCCAATGAGGCCCCCGTCGTCGCGGTGGACGCCGACATCAACCAGCACTTGGCCGCCGCACTCGGGCTCACCGAGGACGAGGCCGCCGAACTGCCCGCCCTGGGCGCGCACCTGCCCCTGATCAAGGAGTACCTGCGGGGTTCCAATCCGCGCATCGCGTCCGCCGACACCATGATCAAGACCACCCCGCCCGGCCGCGGCTCGCGCCTGCTGCGCGTCAGCGAGGACAACCCGGTCTACGAAGCCTGCGCACGCACCCTCCTGCTCGACGGGGAGCCCGTCCGGCTCATGGCCACCGGCCCCTTCACCGAGGCCGACCTGGGGGTGGCCTGCTACCACTCCAAGGTCGGGGCGGTCGAGCTCTGCCTCAATCACCTCGTCGACGGTCCGGACGAGTACGTGGTCGTCGACATGACGGCCGGCTCGGACTCCTTCGCCTCCGGCATGTTCACCCGTTTCGACGTGACCTTCCTGGTCGCCGAACCGACCCGCAAGGGCGTCTCCGTCTACCGCCAGTACAAGGAGTACGCCCGGGACTTCGGGGTCGCGCTCAAGGTCATCGGCAACAAGGTGCAGGGACCCGAGGACATCGAGTTCCTCCAGGACGAGGTGGGCGAGGACCTGCTGGTCACCGTCGGGCACTCGGACTGGGTGCGGGCCATGGAGAAGGGCCGTCCGGCCCCCTTCGAGCTGCTGGAGGCGTCCAACCGGTTCGCCCTCCAGGAGCTCCAGGACGCCGCCGACGACTCGTACGCGCACCGCGACTGGGCCCGGTACACCGAGCAGATGGTGAGCTTCCACCTCAGGAACGCGGAGAGCTGGGGCAACGCGAAGACCGGGGTCGACCTGGCCGGCCAGGTCGACCCCGATTTCGTCCTGCGCGAGGGGGTGGAGGGGGCGGAGGTGCTCGTCAGCCCTCGTCCCCACTCTCCTCGGCCGGCTCCGCAGCCGGCTTGACACCCGCGGGGGCGGCCGGCGCCGCCGGCGGCCCCGCGGTCAGGAACTTCGCCCAGCCCTCCTTCGGCGTCTCGCCGACGTCGAGGGTGCGCATCCACTCCAGGGCCTTCGGGTCCTGCGCGTCCAGCCAGTCCACCAGCTCCCGGAACGGCACGCAGCGGACCTCCTTCTGGGTGCACATGGTCTGGATGGACTCCTCGACGGCACGCATGTAGGTGCCGCCGTTCCAGGACTCGAAGTGATTGCCGATGATCAGCGGCGCGCGGTTGCCCTGGTAGACGCGGTCGAAGGCCTGCCGCAGGCCGTCGCGCATCTGGTCGCCCCAGTACTGGTGCTGCGAGGGGTCACCCTGGGACGTCGTCCCGGACTGGTTGACCATGTAGTTGTAGTCCATGCTCAGGGTGTCGAAGGCGCGCCCCGGCATGGGCACCAGCTGGAGCGGGATGTCCCAGAGCCCGTCCGTCTTCTTGGGCCAGATCTGCTTGCTGATGCCGCTGGAGTCGTAGCGGAAGCCCATGTCCTTCGCCGCCAGCATGAAGTTCTTCTGGCCTTCGAGGCAGGGGGTGCGGGCGCCGATCAGCTCCTTGTCGTAGTTGAAGGGGAGCGCCTCCAGGTCCTTGAGACCGGAGTTGGTCTTCCAGTTCTTGACGAACGACTTGGCCTGGTTGATCTCGCTCTTCCACTCGTCCACCGACCAGGTGCCGACGCCACCGTCGGGGCCGCAGAAGTGCCCGTTGAAGTGGGTGCCGATCTCATTGCCCTCCAGCCAGGCCGCGCGGACCTGGGTGGCGGTGTCCTTGATGCCCTGGAGGTCCCCGAAGCCGATGTCGGAGCGGCCGGGCGAGTGCTGCGGCGCCGTATAGAGGGAACGTTTCTCCTCAGGAAGCATGTAGACACCGCTGAGGAAGTACGTCATCCGGGCGTTGTACTTCTTGCCGACCTCGCGGAAGTGCGAGAAAAGCTTCTGGCTGTCCTCGCCGGCCCCGTCCCAGGAGAACACCACGAACTGCGGCGGCTTTTCGCCGGGCTTCAGCTTCTGCGGCTTCTGCACGTTCGGCTGCGTGCCCGTGTACGCGGTGGAGCCGTCGCCGATGGGCCGGTTCACACTGCCGGGAGCCTCCGGGGCGGCGGGCCCCTTCAGCGCGTTCGGGGGCCCGGGAGCCGGGGACTTGGCGGGTTCCGAGGCGCTGCACCCGGCGACTCCCAGAACCAGCGCCGTGGCGACCAGGCCGCCGGCGATCTTCTTCGTGGCGGCGATCATCCGCCCCACCTCTCCCTCGCAGTTCCATCGCAGGACTTCCGCGCCGCAACGTCCCACGTGGTCCGCTTTGAGGAAGGTGTGACAAGCCGAACAAAATGCTTAATCACTCTTGAGTGCTAATTTGTCGGCCATTTGCCCGTATTATTCACCGCGCACCTTTACTCTCCATTACCATCCATTTACTGAGTGTTGAGACTCCCGCCGCTTCATCCCTCTTCAGAGGAGACGGGAACCGATGACAGCCACCTCCCTCACCCGCTCACCCCAAGAGATCCGCAAGGACCTCCCCGCGGATCTCTCCGCCTCGATCGCCGTCTTCCTGATCGCCCTGCCGCTCTCGCTCGGCATCGCCCTGGCCACCGGGGCCCCGCTCCAGGCGGGGCTGGTCGCCGCGGCGGTCGGCGGGATCGTCGCCGGGCGGCTCGGCGGCGCTCCGCTCCAGGTGAGCGGGCCCGCCGCCGGACTCACCGTGGTCACCGCCGAGTTGATCCAGCGCTACGGATGGCGCACCACCTGCGCCATCACCGTGCTCGCCGGCGTGTGCCAGCTCGGGCTCGCCGCCCTGCGCACCGCCCGGTCGGCACTGATGGTCAGCCCGGCCATCGTGCACGGCATGCTCGCGGGCATCGGCGTGACCATCGCCCTGGCCCAGCTGCACATCGTGCTCGGCGGCACACCTCAGAGCAACGCCGTGGCCAACGTCCTGGGTCTGCCGGGCCAGTTGGCCGATCTGCATCCGGTCGCCCTCGGTGTCAGCGCGCTGACCCTGATCGTCCTGCTCGGCTGGCCCCGGCTGCCCGGACGGGTGGGCCGCGCCCTGCGCAAGGTGCCCGCGGCGCTCGCCGCCGTCGCCACGGCCACCGCCATCGCCGCCGTGGCCGGGCTCAGCCTGCCCCGGGTGGACCTGCCCTCCTGGCGCAGCCATGCCCTGCCCGAGCTCCCCGAGGGGCCGGTCCTCGGCCTCATCGCGGCGGTACTGACCATCACCCTCGTCGGCAGCGTGGAGTCACTGCTCTCCGCCGTCGCGACCGACAAGCTGATCGCGTCCGAGCGGCGTACGGGCAACCGCCCGCCGCGCGCCGACCTCAACCGCGAACTGCGGGGGCAGGGCGCCGCGAACATCGTCTCCGGGGCCCTGGGCGGGCTGCCCATCACGGGTGTGGCCGTCCGCAGCGTGGCCAACGTCAAGTCCGGTGCGGCCAGCCGGAAGTCGGCCATGCTGCACGGGTTCTGGGTACTGCTCGCGGCCGGTCTGATGGTCCCGGTCCTCGACCTGATCCCGCTCGCCGCACTGGCCGCGCTGGTGATGGCGGTCGGCGTGCAGATGGTCAGCATCACGCACATGCGCAGTGTCACCCGGCACCGCGAGATCCTGGTCTACGTCACGACGATCGCGGCCGTGGTGCTGGGTGGGGTCCTGGAGGGCGTGGCCATCGGTATCGCGGTGGCCGTCGCGCTGGCCCTGCACCGCCTCGCCCGGACCCGGATCACCGCGGAACGGCTGGACAGCGGGGTCCACCGGGTGCGGGCGCGCGGGCAGTTGACCTTCCTCGCCGTGCCCCGGCTGAGCCGGGTGCTGAACCAGATTCCGCACGACGTGCACGCGGTGGTCGAGCTGGACGGCTCGTTCATGGACCACGCGGCCTACGAGACGCTGCACGACTGGCAGGAGTCCCACCTGGCGCACGGCGGCTCGCTGGAGGTGACCGGCCGCTCCGGATCGTCGGCGCTCCCGCCCGGAACCGCGCCCGGCGACGACTCCGCCGACGGCTCCGACGCGGTCGACGCGGCCGGTCACACCGACGGGAGCCACCACGCGGACCGCTCCCGCCGCGCGTCGCAGCGCGGCGTGCACCAGTGCTGCCGGCCCTGGACCCCGTGGCAGAACCACTGCGACCACCGCCCCGCGGGCACCCGTACGATCACCGCCGCGGCCGCGGCCAAGGCGGCCGCGGCGGCCACCGAGCCAGAGGCTAAGGCGGAGACCGCGTCGGGGCGGGCCGCCTCACCCGCGCCCCGGCGCCGCGGCGCGGGCCAACTGGCCAGTGGGATCAGCGCCTTCCAGCGCGATACCGCACCCCACGTGCGGGACGAACTGGCGCGGCTGGCCCGCGAGGGACAGCGGCCCTCCCAGCTCTTCCTCACCTGCGCCGACTCCCGCCTGGTGACCAGCATGATCACGGCCAGCGGCCCCGGCGACCTGTTCACGGTCCGCAACGTCGGCAATCTGGTCCCGCTGCCCGGCGCCGAGTCCACGGACGATTCCGTCGCAGCGGCCATCGAGTACGCGGTGGACGTGCTGATGGTCGACAGCATCACCGTGTGCGGGCACTCGGGCTGCGGGGCCATGCAGGCCCTGCTCAGTTCCGCGCCCGGGACACCGATGACCCCGCTGCGCCGCTGGCTGAAGCACGGGCTGCCCAGCCTTGAACGGATGGCCAGCCGCCACCACGCCTGGGCGCGGATCGCGGGCCGGCTCCCGGCGGACGCCGTGGAGCAGCTGTGCCTGACCAACGTCGTCCAGCAGCTGGAGCACCTGCGGGCCCACGAATCGGTCGCCCGGCGGCTCGCCGAGGGCACGCTGGAGCTGCACGGGATGTACTTCCACGTGGGCGAGGCCCAGGCGTATCTGCTGTCCGAGGGCGAGGACTTCTTCGACTGCCGCGTCTTCGACAGCGTGGGCCAGCACGCCTGAACCGATACCCTCCCGTATTCGTGCAATCGTTTGGCCCCTCCCCGCTCCCTGCAGCGGGGAGGGGCCATTCGCACTCCGTTCTCGCGCGGACCGAGTCGTGATATAGGTCTAAACCAATTCCCGGCTACCCCTTGTCACCTGGGCCGCTGACTGATGAGCTATGCCCGGGGACACAACGGACACCCTGGGAAAGGGAGATGTCGTGAGCAATGAGAGTCTGGCCAATCTGCTCAAGGAGGAGCGGCGGTTCGCACCGCCCGCCGATCTGGCCGCCGCCGCCAATGTGACCGAGGCTGCGTACGCACAGGCCGACGCGGACCGGCTGGGCTTCTGGGCCGAGCAGGCGCGGCGGCTGACCTGGGCCACCGAGCCGACCGAGACGCTCGACTGGACGAACCCGCCCTTCGCGAAGTGGTTCGCGGACGGCAAGCTCAACGTCGCGTACAACTGCGTGGACCGCCACGTCGAGGCCGGCAACGGCGACCGCGTCGCCATCCACTTCGAGGGCGAGCCCGGCGACAGCCGCGCGATCACCTACGCCGAGCTCAAGGACGAGGTCTCCAGGGCCGCCAACGCCCTGACAGAGCTGGGTGTCGAGGCCGGCGACCGGGTCGCCGTCTACCTTCCGATGATCCCCGAGGCGGTCGTCGCGATGCTCGCGTGCGCCCGCGTCGGCGCCGCGCACTCCGTGGTCTTCGGCGGCTTCTCCGCCGACGCCGTCGCCTCCCGCATCCAGGACGCCGACGCCAAGCTGGTGATCACCGCCGACGGCGGCTACCGCCGCGGCAAGCCCACCGCCCTGAAGCCCGCCATCGACGACGCCGTCGCCAGGTGTCCGCAGGTCGAGCACGTGCTCGTCGTGCGCCGCACCAACCAGGACACCGCCTTCACCGAGGGCCGCGACGTCTGGTGGCACGACGTGGTCGGCCGGCAGTCCGCCGAGCACACCCCGCAGCCGTTCGATGCCGAGCACCCGCTCTTCATCCTCTACACCTCGGGGACCACGGGTAAGCCCAAGGGCATCCTGCACACCTCCGGCGGCTACCTCACGCAGGCCGCGTACACCCACCACGCGGTCTTCGACCTGAAGCCGGAGACCGACGTCTACTGGTGCACCGCCGACATCGGCTGGGTCACCGGGCACTCCTACATCGTCTACGGGCCGCTCGCGAACGGCGCCACCCAGGTGATG
This sequence comes from Streptomyces sp. NBC_00029, assembly GCF_045160505.1. NCBI lineage: Bacteria > Bacillati > Actinomycetota > Actinomycetes > Kitasatosporales > Streptomycetaceae > Streptomyces > Streptomyces sp. NBC_00029. Next base: position 5,013,063 of record NZ_CP108292.1, on the reverse strand, counting down.
TACGAGGGCACCCCCGACACGCCGCACCAGGGCCGGTTCTGGGAGGTCGTCCAGAAGTACGGCGTCACCATCCTCTACACCGCGCCCACGGCGATCCGTACGTTCATGAAGTGGGGCGACGACATCCCCGCGAAGTTCGACCTGTCGAGCCTGCGCGTGCTGGGATCGGTCGGCGAGCCGATCAACCCCGAGGCCTGGATCTGGTACCGCAAGCACATCGGCGGCGACCGCTGCCCGATCGTGGACACCTGGTGGCAGACCGAGACCGGCGCGATGATGATCTCCCCGCTGCCGGGCGTCACCTCCACGAAGCCGGGCTCCGCGCAGCGCGCCCTGCCGGGAATCTCCGCCACCGTCGTGGACGACGAGGCGCACGAGGTGCCCAACGGCGGGGGCGGCTACCTGGTCCTCACCGAGCCGTGGCCGTCGATGCTGCGCACCATCTGGGGCGACGACCAGCGGTTCATCGACACCTACTGGTCGCGCTTCGAGGGCAAGTACTTCGCGGGCGACGGCGCCAAGAAGGACGACGACGGCGACATCTGGCTGCTCGGCCGGGTGGACGACGTCATGCTGGTCTCCGGACACAACATCTCGACCACCGAGGTCGAGTCGGCGCTCGTCTCGCACCCGTCGGTCGCCGAGGCGGCCGTGGTCGGCGCGAACGACGAGACCACCGGCCAGGCCATCGTCGCCTTCGTGATCCTGCGCGGCAGCGCCTCCGAGACCGAGAACCTGGTCGCGGACCTGCGCAACCACGTGGGCAACACGCTCGGCCCGATCGCCAAGCCGAAGCGGATCCTGCCCGTCCAGGAACTGCCGAAGACCCGCTCGGGCAAGATCATGCGCCGTCTGCTGCGCGACGTGGCCGAGAACCGCGCGGTCGGTGACGTCACCACGCTCGCCGACTCCTCCGTCATGGACCTGATCCAGAGCAAGCTCCCCGCCGCCGGCAGCGAGGACTGAGACACCGGCACGAACACAGGCAGGGACACGGTTCACGGACACACCGAAAGGGTCACCCGGCACACTGCGCCGGGTGACCCTTTCGCACTTAAAGTGATGATCGCCGGATACGTCCTCGTGTGTGCCCTGTAAGGTATTCAAAGCGTAAAGAAAGACCACAGGGTGCGCCGGGAAGTCTGGTCGGCAATGAGCTTCGTCATGCCGTCCAACCGACCCCGGAGGTGTCCCTCGTGGCCGCGCCCAGCCCCACCGACCACAAGAGCGGCAAGCTGCTCGGCCGGCTCACCCTGCCCGAGCGCCGCTTCGTCGCCGATGCCCTGCGCACCGAGACCGTCGGCGGAGTCCTGCTGCTCGTGGCCGCGATCGCCGCCCTCCTGTGGGCGAACATCCCCGCCGTATCCGACAGCTACGCCGACGTCCGGTCCTTCCACATCGGCCCCGCCTCCCTCGGCCTGGACCTCTCGCTCCAGCACTGGGCCGCCGACGGACTCCTCGCCGTCTTCTTCTTCGTCGCCGGGATCGAGCTCAAGCGCGAGCTCGTCGCGGGCGATCTGCGCGACGCAAGGGCGGCCGCGCTCCCGGTGATCGCCGCCCTGTGCGGTATGGCCGTACCCGCGGTGGTCTACGTCATCGTCAACACCGTGGGCGACGGCTCCACGGACGGCTGGGCCGTCCCCACCGCCACCGACATCGCCTTCGCGCTCGCCGTCCTCGCCGTCATCGGCACCTCACTGCCGTCGGCCCTGCGCGCCTTCCTGCTGACCCTCGCGGTCGTCGACGACCTCTTCGCCATCCTGATCATCGCGGTGTTCTTCACCAGCGACATCGACTTCCTCGCGCTCGGCGGCGCGTTCGTGGGCCTGGCCCTCTTCTGGTTCCTGCTCCACCGCGGCGTCCACGGCTGGTACGTCTACGTCCCGCTCGCCCTGGTCATCTGGGGCCTGATGTACAACAGCGGAGTCCACGCCACCATCGCCGGCGTCGCCATGGGCCTGATGCTCCGCTGCACCCGCCGCGAGGGTGAGCAGCAGTCCCCCGGTGAGCACATCGAGCACTTGGTCCGGCCCCTGTCGGCCGGGCTCGCCGTGCCCCTCTTCGCCCTGTTCTCCGCCGGTGTCTCCCTCTCCGACCACGCCATCGCCCAGGTCTTCACCCGGCCCGAGACCCTCGGCGTCGTACTCGGCCTCGTCATCGGCAAGACCGTCGGCATCTTCGGCGGCACCTGGCTGGCCGCCCGCTTCACCAAGGCCGAGCTGAACGAGGACCTGGCCTGGCCCGACGTACTCGCGGTGGCCGCGCTCGCCGGCATCGGCTTCACCGTCTCCCTCCTCATCGGCGAACTCGCCTTCGCCGACGACCCGGTGCTCACCGACGAGGTCAAGGCCGCCGTCCTGATCGGATCCCTGATCGCCGCCGTGATCGCGTGCGTGATGCTCAAGCTCCGCAACCGCAGGTACCGGGCGCTCACCGACGCCGAGGAGCGCGACGAGGACCACGACGGCATCCCGGACATCTACGAGGAGGACAACCCCGCGTACCACTTGCGGATGGCCAGGATCTACGAGGACAGGGCCGCGGAACACCGCCGCAGGGCCGAGGACGCGGCCGCCGCCGCGCTCCAAACGGCAGCCGGGTCCACCGCCGAGGGCGACCGTCCGGCATGATCTGACTGACGACGCAGGACAGCCGCGCCGCCCGGCAGCAGACGACAGAGGGAGAGAGCGATGAGCGCAGTGGACCAAGAGGCGCAGGGAGCCGAGCGCACACTCGGCCAACTGGTCGCCTCGGCCACCGCCGAGATGTCCGCGCTGGTGCACGACGAGATCGCCCTCGCCAAGGCGGAGATCCGCGAGGATGTCAAGCGCGTGGGCAGCGGGTCCGCCTCGATGGTGGCCGCCGGAGTGCTCGCGCTCTTCTCCGTCCCGGTGCTGACCTTCGCCGCGGCGTACGGGATCCACAACCTCGGGCTCGGGCTCGCGTGGTCCTTCCTCATCGTCGGCGGCGCGTTCCTGCTGATCGCGGGCGTGCTCGTGCTCATCGGCGTACGCAAGTTCAAGAAGGTCAAGCCGCCGGAGAAGTCCATCGCCTCCGTCAAGCAGACCGCCGCGCTGGTCCAGACCGTCAAGCCGCACCCGCGGCCGGTGAGTGACAAGGCTGTGGGTGTGGCACGCTCGTCCTCATGACAGCGCCCACGCCGGACCCCAGCGTTCCTCCCACAGCTGCCACGGCGGTACGGCTCGACCTTCCCGGCGGGCGGACGGTGACGCACCGGGACGTCGCTGCCAACGGCGCCCGCTTCCACGTCGCCGAGCTGGGTGACGGACCGCTGGTGCTGCTGCTCCACGGCTTCCCGCAGTTCTGGTGGACCTGGCGGCACCAGATGACCGCGCTCGCCGACGCCGGGTACCGGGCGGTCGCGATGGACCTGCGCGGTGTGGGCGGCAGCGACCGCACCCCGCGCGGCTACGACCCCGCCAACCTGGCCCTCGACATCACTGGGGTCGTACGGTCCCTCGGCGAGCCGGACGCCGCCCTCGTCGGGCACGACCTGGGCGGCTACCTCGCCTGGACGGCGGCCGTGATGCGGCCCAAACTGGTGCGCCGCCTCGTCGTCTCGTCCATGCCGCACCCGCGCCGCTGGCGCTCGGCGATGCTCTCGGACTTCGGGCAGACGCGGGCGAGTTCGCACATCTGGGGCTTCCAGCGGCCGTTCGTTCCCGAGCGTCAGCTCGTCGCCGACGGCGGGGCCCTCGTGGGTGAGCTGATCCGGGACTGGTCCGGGCCGCGGCTGCCGGAGGACGAGGACCTGGCCGTGTACCAGCGGGCCATGTGCATCCCGTCCACCGCGCACTGTTCGGTCGAGCCGTACCGCTGGATGATGCGGTCGATGGCCCGTCCCGACGGGATCCAGTTCAACCGGCGGATGAAGCGGCCGGTGCGGGTGCCGACGCTGCATCTGCACGGATCGCTCGACCCGGTGATGCGGACGCGGAGCGCGGCCGGTTCCGGTGAGTACGTCGAAGCCCCGTACCGGTGGCGGCTGTTCGACGGGCTCGGGCACTTCCCGCACGAGGAGGACCCGGTCGCCTTCTCGTCGGAGCTGGTGAACTGGCTGAAGGACCCCGAGCCGGACCGCTGACCGACCCCTGGGCGGACGGCAGTTCACTCATACGCTTGTCCTACGAGCATTCAATTGCCTCGCGCATAGGCCAATTGGCCGCCCGTGACGGGGTTACGGACCTTGGGGCACGGGCAGAGCTCGGAGTATGAGCTGGACGCACGACTACGGTGACACCGCGCACGAACGACGCTCGGCAGCGACGCCGGGCACCCACGAGAGGGCCGGCCGGCACGGCCACGACCCCCGCCTCGGGATTCCGCTCATCCTGCGACGCCGGGCCCGCTGGGTCTCCGCGCGCCTGCGTCATCCACGGACGTAGGGACCCTGCGGGGGCGGGGCGTCGTACCGGGTCGTATCAGAGGGCGCAGCCCTGGCTGTCGACCCGGCGTACGGCGTCCTTGCCGATCCGGATGTCGTCGCGGATCTCGTCCACCGTCAGCACGTAACCGGTGTTGGGGTCGTCCAGGGACTTCGCGAAGACGACTCCGTACACCTTGCCGTCGGGCGTCAGCAGCGGTCCGCCGGAGTTGCCCTGGCGAACGGTCGCGAACAGCGAGTAGACGTCCCGCCGGACGGTCCCGCGGTGATAGATGTCCGGTCCGTTGGCGTTGATCCGGCCGCGGACGCGGGCGGAGCGGACGTCGTACGCGCCGTTCTCCGGGAAGCCGGCGACGATCGCGTCGCTGCCGCTCGTCGCGTCCTTCTCGGAGAACTCCAGCGCCGGGGCCTTCAGCTTGGGCACGTCCAGGACGGCGATGTCGCGCGCCCAGTCGTAGAGCACGACCTTGGCGTCGTACAGCTTGCCCTCGCCGCCGACCTGCACGGTGGGCTCGCCGACGCCGCCGACGACGTGCGCATTGGTCATCACCTTGCCGGGCGCGAAGACGAAGCCCGTGCCCTCCAGCACCTTGCTGCAGCTGGGTGCGGTGCCGACGACCTTCACGATCGAGCGCTTCGCCTGGTCGGCGACCGGGCTGCTGGCGAGCGCGGGGTCGGGCGCCTTGACCTCGGTGATGGGCTCGTTGGAGAACGGGCTGAACACCTGCGGGAAGCCGTTGCGCGCGAGCGTGGAGCTGAAGTCGGAGAACCAGGTGTTCGCCTGGTCGGGCAGCACGCGCGACACGCCGAGGAGGACCTTGGAGTTGCGGACCTCCTTGCCCAGCGTGGGGAGCGAGGTCCCGGCGAGCGCGGAACCGATCAGCCAGGCCACCAGCAGCATCGCGACCACGTTGACCAGGGCCCCGCCCGTCGCGTCGAGCGCGCGTGCGGGTGACCAGGTGATCTGGCGGCGGAGTTTGCTCCCGAGATGGGTGGTCAGGGCCTGGCCGATCGAGGCGCAGATGATGATCGCGACGACGGCGATGACGACGACGGTGGTGGACACCTGGGTGCCGTTGTCCGTCACCCGGTCCCAGATCAGCGGGAGCAGGGACACGGCGACGAGGCCACCGCCGAGGAAGCCGATCACCGACAGGATGCCGACGACGAACCCCTGGCGATAGCCGACGATCGCGAACCACACGGCGGCGAGCAGCAACAGGATGTCCAGCACGTTCACGTGGGCCACCGTCTCATGCGCGCCAGTCGAGCGGGACCTGCCGCGAGCGGTCCCAGGGACGCTCCCAGCCCGCGAAGTGCAGGATCCGGTCGATCACTCCGGCGGTGAAACCCCAGACCAGAGCCGATTCGACGGTGAAACCCGGACCCAGGTGACCGCTCGGGTGAACGGTCATGACCCGGTGTTCGGGATCCGTGAGATCGGCCACGGGCACCGTGAAGACCCGGGCCGTCTCGGCCGGGTCCACGGCGCCCACCGGGCTGGGGGCACGCCACCAGCCGAGGACCGGGGTGACCACGAACTCGCTGACGGGGATGTAGAGGCGGGGCAGCACACCGAAGAGCTGAACACCGGAAGGATCAAGTCCGGTTTCTTCCTCGGCCTCGCGCAGCGCGGCGCGCAGCGGGCCGGTGGTGCGCGGATCGCCGTCCTCCGGATCCAGCGCACCGCCGGGGAAGGACGGCTGGCCCGCATGCGAGCGGAGGGTGCCGGCGCGCTCCATGAGCAGCAGCTCGGGGCCGCGGGCGCCCTCCCCGAAGAGGACGAGCACGGCGGACTGCCGCCCCCGGCCGTCCTCGGGCGGCAGGAAGCGGCTCAGCTGGCCCGGCTGAACGGACCGGGCGGCCCGGACGACGGGATCGAGCCAGTCCGGCAGGCCGTCGGTCGTGACGGCCGGGCCGCCGCCCTCGCGGGATCCCACCGTGGTTCCGGCCTCGTCCCGTGTACCGCGCGTCATGGGCACCCCTGTCCGCCTCGTCCTGTCCAGCACCGTCTCCCACACCACAAAACGCGGTCCGGGTACCGATTCGTTCCTACAGCCCCAAAGCCCTGCAGTCCGGCAAAACCTGCCCCCTCACGGCCCTGCGTCCGCTATGGGGCGCCAGCAAGCCGCCAGCAAGCCGCCAGGGAGCCGTCAGGGAGCCGCTAGGGCGCCGTGTCCGCCACGGCGCCGCCCAGCGGCGGGGCCGGCAGCCCCGGATAGTCCGGGGGCGGGGTGAGCCGCTGGCCCGGCTGGCCGCCCTTCTCGTACTTGAGCAGCTTCTTCGCCTTCTCCGGGTCGGTCTCACCCTCCCCGTACGCCGGGCAGAGCGGGGCGATCGGACAGGCCCCGCAGGCCGGCTTGCGGGAGTGGCAGATCCGGCGGCCGTGGAAGACGACCCGGTGCGAGAGCATCGTCCACTCGCTCTTCGGGAAGATCGCGCAGATCTCCGCCTCGACCTTCTCCGGGTCCTCCTGCTCGGTCAGCTTCCAGCGGCGCACCAGCCGGCCGAAATGGGTGTCCACCGTGATCCCCGGGACACCGAACGCATTGCCGAGGACCACGTTGGCCGTCTTCCGGCCCACTCCGGGCAGGATGACCAGGTCCTCGATCCGGCCCGGCACCTCCCCGCCGAAGTTGTCCCGCAGGGCCTGCGAGAGGCCGAGCAGGGACCTCGACTTGGCCCGGAAGAACCCGGTCGGCCTGATGAGCTCCTCCAGATCCTCCGGGGCGGCCGCGGCCATGTCCTCGGGGGTCGGGTAGGCGGCGAAGAGGGCCGGGGTCGTCTGGTTCACGCGCAGGTCGGTCGTCTGCGCGGACAGCACCGTCGCGACGAGCAGCTCGAAGGGATTGCGGAAGTCGAGCTCCGGATGGGCGTACGGATAGATCTCGGCCAGCTCACGGTTGATGCGCCGCGCCCTGCGCACCATGGCCAGGCGGGATTCCGGCTTGGCCGACTTCGGTTTCTTGGCCGAAACTTTGCCCTGAGGGGTGGCCGCAGCCCTCGCGGACGTCTTCACTGGGACATGTTCGCCCACGGCAGAATTTTGGGGCTCCGTCACTCCGGCGGACCCCTTGGCCTGTGCTCTCACCGGCTTATTGGACACCCGGCCAGCCTAAGGCCGGCCGCTGACACCCGCCCGGACCTCAGGTAACACCACTCCGATTGGCCTCTGGCCGCACAGCACGCCCGTCCGTCCGGCATCCTTGTGATTGATCGCACTGTTTGAGCCGTCCGGCAAAATGGGGAGCACGGTCCCCTGAGCTGGTCGACATAGGAGAGAGACTCGTGGACGACGTTCTGCGGCGCGCCCCGCTCTTCGCGGCGCTCGATGACGAGCAGGCCGCGGAGCTCCGCGCCTCCATGGGCGAGGTGACCCTCGCACGCGGTGACGCCCTGTTCCACGAGGGCGACCCCGGCGACCGGCTGTATGTCGTGACCGAGGGCAAGGTGAAGCTCCACCGCACCTCCCCCGACGGCCGCGAGAACATGCTGGCCGTCCTCGGCCCCGGCGAGCTGATCGGCGAGCTGTCGCTCTTCGACCCGGGCCCGCGCACCGCCACCGCCACCGCGCTGACCGAGGTCAAGCTCCTCGGCCTCGGCCACGGTGACCTCCAGCCCTGGCTCAACGCCCGGCCCGAGGTCGCGACCGCGCTGCTGCGCGCCGTCGCCCGCCGCCTGCGCAAGACCAACGACCAGATGTCCGACCTGGTCTTCTCCGACGTTCCCGGCCGTGTGGCGCGGGCGCTCCTCGACCTGTCGCGCCGCTTCGGCGTGCAGTCGGAGGAGGGCATCCACGTGGTGCACGACCTCACGCAGGAGGAGCTCGCCCAGCTCGTCGGCGCCTCGCGCGAGACCGTGAACAAGGCCCTGGCCGACTTCGCGGGCCGCGGCTGGCTGCGCCTGGAGGCCCGCGCGGTCATCCTGCTGGACGTGGAGCGCCTCGCGAAGCGCTCGCGCTGACGCCTGCCACAGCCGTTGGAGGGGTCCTGCCCGACCGGGCGGGGCCCTTTCGCGCGTTACGGGCCCGACGCCGCCACAGGGGCGCTCCGCGGCGCGTGAACGGCGCCCGGGTCGGCCGCCCCGGGCGAGCCGGCGGGCACAGTGGAGCCATGGAGCACAGAGGGCTGGACGCGTCCGGGTACTTCGAGCGGGAGGGCTCCCTCGGGCGGGTTCAGGACGGGTTCAGGGGCCTCGTGGCCGCCGCACGGGCGCGGACCGCCGAGGCGTACGGCCGGCGGCTGCACAGCGCGTACCTGTACGGGTCCGTGCCGCGCGGGACGGCCCGGCCCGGGCTGTCCGACCTGGACCTGCTGCTCGTCCTGCACCACGAGCCCTCCGACGACGACCGGGACACCGCCGAGGTCCTCGCGCGCGGGCTCGACGAGGACTTCCCGGAGGTCGACGGCGTCGGCATCCTGCTCCAGGACAAGGCCGCCGTGCTGAGCGAGGCGGAACGATTCGACCTGGGCTGGTTCCTCGCCTGCCTGTGCACCCCGCTGCTCGGCGCCGACCTGGCCGAGCACCTGCCGCGCTACCGCCCGGACAGCCTGCTCGCCCGCGAGACCAACGGGGACCTGGCCGACGTACTCCCCGAATGGCGGACCCGGGTGCGGGAGGCGTCGACCCCGCAGGAGTACCGGAAGCTGAGCCGCCGCTTCTCGCGGCGCCTGGTGCGCACCGCCTTCACGCTGGTCATGCCCCGGTGGGGCGGCTGGACCAGCGACCTCGGCGAGTCCGCGGAGATCTTCGGCATGTACTACCCCGAACGCGCGGCCCAGCTGCGGGAAGCGGCCGCCGTCGCGCTGGATCCCGTAGCGGACCCGGAGGTGCTGCGCTCGTACGTCGAGGACCTCGGGCCCTGGCTCGCGGACGAGTACACGGCCCGGCACGGCACCAGGACACGGCGCCGGGGCGTGCCGGCAACGTAGCGACGGCGCCCCGAGGGCGCGTCCCCGGCCGCCGGACGGCTTCAGGCCTTCTCGGCCCCGGGCCCGGCCCCGGCCTGGGGCTGAGGCCGGCTCCGGGCCTCGGCCCGGGTCAGGGTCTCGGCGAGGGCCTCGACGGCCAGCTTGGCCTCCGCCAGGCCCGCGCCGGTGATCCGGCGGTACTCCTTGATCGCCGATATCTGCCGGTCGGCCCTGATCAGGTCGCGCACCTCGGCCATCCCGGCCGGCTCCGGCTCCTCGATGCCGAAGTGCTCCAGCACCAGGGCCAGGCGGCGCTCCGTCCGGTCCGCCTTGAGCTGGAGGCTCTGCACGCGCAGGGTCACCGTCGAGGTGATCCATCCGGCCGTGGCGATCAGCACGACCAGCAGGAACACGGTGTTCATTCGGGCCCCCCAGGGATCAGTCCGTGATCTTGAAGGTACTCGAGCTGCGCCCGGACGGACCATTCCGCGGCCGGCCACAGCGACCGGTCCACGTCCGCGTAGACCTGCGAGACGACGGCCTCCGGCGTGACGAAGCCGTTCTCGACGGCCGTTTCAACCTGCGCGAGCCGGTGAGCACGATGGGCCAGATAGAACTCCACGGCGCCCTGTGCGTCCTCCAGGACCGGTCCGTGGCCCGGCAGGACGGTGTGCACCCCGTCGTCCACGGTGAGCGAGCGCAGGCGGCGCAGGGAGTCCAGATAGTCGCCGAGGCGGCCGTCGGGGTGGGCGACGACGGTGGTGCCGCGGCCCAGGATCGTGTCGCCGGTCAGGACGGCCCGGTCGGCCGGCAGGTGGAAGCAGAGCGAGTCGCTGGTGTGGCCCGGGGTCGCCACCACGCGCAGCTCCAGCCCGCCGGTCCGGATCACGTCCCCGGCGGCCAGACCCTCGTCGCCGAGGCGCAGGGCCGGGTCCAGGGCGCGGACCTTGGTACGGGTGAGCTCGGCGAAGCGGCCCGCGCCCTCGGCGTGGTCGGGGTGGCCGTGGGTGAGCAGGGTGAGGCCGATCCGCTTGCCCGCCCGCTCGGCGGTGGCGATGACCTCCCTCAGGTGCACGTCGTCCAGCGGGCCGGGGTCGATCACGACGGCGAGGTCGGAGCCGGGCTCGGAGACCAGCCAGGTGTTGGTGCCGTCGAGGGTCATCGCGGAGGCGTTGGGAGCCAGGACGTTCACCGCGCGGGCGGTCGCGGGCCCGGAGGTGACGACTCCGCGGGGCTGGCCGGGCAGTGCGGCGGCATCGGTCATGCGGGGCCTCCGGGGCCTGCGGGACGTCCGGGGACGCGCTTGGTGAACTCGTCGTGCCCCGGCCAGCTGAGCACCACCTCGCCGTCCTCCAGCGTGGCCCGGGCCAGCACCGGGGTGAGGTCCTGCCCGGCCGCGGCGGCGAGCGCGCCCGCGGCGCTCCCGTACGGCTCCAGGGACCGCAGGGTGGAGATAGTGGGCGGCATCATCAGCAGCTCGCCCTTGTCGTAGCCGGCGGCCGCGTCGGCCGGGCGGATCCACACGGTCCGGTCGGCCTCGGTGGAGGCGTTGCGGGTGCGCTGGCCCTCGGGCAGGGCGGCGACGAAGAACCAGGTGTCGTAGCGGCGCGGCTCGAACTCGGGGGTGATCCAGCGCGCCCAGGCACCGAGCAGGTCGGAGCGCAGCCGCAGGCCGCGGCGGTCGAGGAACTCCGCGAAGGACAGCTCCCGCGCCACGAGGGCCTGCCGGTCGGCCTCCCAGTCGTCCCCGGTGGTGTCGCCGACGATCGTGTCCGGGGTCTGCCCGGCGAGCAGGACGCCCGCCTCCTCGAAGGTCTCCCGTACCGCGCCGCAGACGATGGCCTGGGCGGTGCGGGGATCGGTCCCGAGCCGGACCGCCCAGTCCTCCTGGGACGGACCCGCCCAGCCGACCTGGTGCTCCTCGTCCCGGGGATCGACCCCGCCACCCGGATAGGCGTACGCGCCCCCGGCAAAAGCCATGGAGGTCCGCCTGCGCAGCATGTGCACGGCGGGACCGTCGGGTGTGTCGCGCAGGAGCATCACGGTGGCGGCGCGCCGCGGCGCGACCGGTGTGAGCGAGCCGTCCGCGAGCGCGCGGATGCGGTCGGGCCACTCCGGCGGGTACCACTGGCCTCCGGCGGAGGGCTGCTGCTGACCATGCTGACCATTCGGCATGGCCGGATGCTACGGCCATCCGGCCCGATGTTCGAGGGTCACCCGTCGCGGCGGCAGTGACGGGCCGCCCGCAGGGGCCGTCCCGGTGGCGCCGCGCAGGCACCACGCAGGACGGGCCGGGCACCGCGCTGCTCGCGCGACCCGGCCCGCCCCGGCGGAACCGCCCCGAAGGGTCAGGCTCCGGCGACCAGCTCGACCTGGATCTCGATCTCGACCGGTGCGTCCAGCGGCAGGACCGCCACGCCGACCGCACTGCGGGCGTGGACGCCCTTCTCGCCGAGGACCGCGCCCAGGAGCTCGCTCGCGCCGTTCAGCACGCCCGGCTGCGCCGTGAAGTCGGGGGCGGAGGCGACGAAGCCGACGACCTTCACGACACGCGCGATCTTGTCGAGGTCACCGACGACCGACTTGACCGCGGCCAGGGCGTTCAGCGCGCACGTGGCGGCCAGCTCCTTGGCCTGCTCCGCCGAGACCTCGGCGCCGACCTTGCCGGTGACCGGCAGGTTGCCTTTGATCATCGGGAGCTGGCCCGCGGTGAAGACGTACGAGCCCGACCGCACGGCCGGCTGGTACGTGGCCAGCGGCGGAACGACCTCCGGCAGGGTCAGGCCGAGTTCGGCCAGCTTCGCCTCTACAGCGCCGCTCATGCCTTCTCCCGCTTGAGGTACGCCACGAGCTGCTCGGGGTTGTTCGGGCCGGGCACGACCTGGACGAGCTCCCAGCCGTCCTCGCCCCAGGTGTCCAGGATCTGCTTGGTGGCGTGAACCAGCAGCGGGACCGTCGCATATTCGAACTTCTTGGTCATGGGAGCGAGGGTAGTGCCTGTGGTGCGGGGCGCATGCCGCCCCCGGAACCGGCGGCCGGGCGTAACGCAGCTCACCCCCGAACACTCCCGCAGGACCACCCGGCACCACCGCAGCCGAACCGGAGGAATTAGGCTCGGGCGCTGTGAGCAGGCTCCAGGTGGTCAGCGGCAAGGGCGGCACCGGCAAGACCACGGTCGCCGCAGCACTCGCGCTTGCCCTCGCACGCGAGGGCGGCCGGACTCTTCTCGTGGAGGTCGAGGGCAGGCAGGGGCTCGCGCAGCTCTTCGGCGCCGAGGCGCTCCCGTACGAGGAGCGGAAGATCGCCGTGGCGCCCGGCGGGGGCGGTGAGGTCTTCGCGCTCGCCATCGACGCCGAACGGGCGCTGCTGGACTACCTCCAGATGTTCTACAAGCTCGGCTCGGCCGGCCGCGCGCTCAAGAAGCTCGGCGCCATCGACTTCGCGACGACCATCGCCCCGGGGCTGCGCGACGTGCTGCTGACCGGCAAGGCCTGCGAGGCGGTGCGGCGCAAGGACAAGGCCGGCCGGTACGTCTACGACCACGTGATCATGGACGCGCCGCCGACCGGGCGGATCACCCGGTTCCTGAACGTCAACGACGAGGTGGCGGGCCTGGCCCGGTTCGGGCCGATCCACAACCAGGCCCAGGCCGTCATGAAGGTCCTCAAGTCCCCCGAGACGGCGGTGCACCTGGTCACCCTCCTGGAGGAGATGCCCGTCCAGGAGACCGCCGACGGCATCGAGGAGCTGCGCGGAGCCGGGCTGCCGGTCGGACGAGTCATCGTCAACATGGTCCGGCCCCACCATCTCGACGAGGACACCCTGCGCAGCGCGGCCGAGGACCACCGGGCCGAGGTGGCGAAGGCGCTGTCCCGGGCGGGTCTCGGCGGCGCGCGCCGCGGCGGGCTGGCCGAGCGGCTGGTGGACCCGCTGCTCACGCAGGCGGCCGAGCACGCGAGCCGCGTGGAGCTGGAGCGCGCGCAGCGCGGCGTACTGGCGGGGCTGGACCTGCCGACGTACGAACTTCCGCTGCTCGGCGCGGGGATGGACCTGGCCGGGCTGTACGCGCTGGCCAAGGATTTGCGGAAGCAGTCGGTGGCCGAATGAGCGAGGGGGTGGACACCGTGGGCATGGACACTCCGCCGCGGCTGGCGGTCGACCGGCTGTTGGACGACCCGGAGACCCGGATCATCGTGTGCTGCGGGGCGGGCGGGGTCGGCAAGACCACCACCGCCGCGGCGCTCGGCGTACGGGCGGCCGGGCGCGGGCGCAAGGCGGTCGTGCTCACCATCGACCCGGCGCGGCGCCTCGCGCAGTCGATGGGGATCGACTCGCTGGACAACACCCCGCGCAAGGTGGAGACCGTGGGGGCGGGCGGCGGTGAACTGCACGCCATGATGCTGGACATGAAGCGCACCTTCGACGAGATCGTCGAGGCGCACGCGCACGGCGAGCGGGCCCGGGCCATCCTCGCCAACCCCTTCTACCAGTCCCTGTCGGCCGGCTTCGCGGGCACGCAGGAGTACATGGCGATGGAGAAGCTCGGGCAGCTGCGGGCCCGGGACGACTGGGACCTGATCATCGTCGACACTCCGCCGAGCCGGTCCGCGCTGGACTTCCTGGACGCGCCGAAGCGGCTCGGGTCCTTCCTGGACGGGAAGTTCATCCGGGTGCTGATGGCTCCGGCGAAGGTGGGCGGCCGGGCGGGGATGAAGTTCCTCAATGTCGGCATGTCGATGATGACGGGCACCCTCAGCAAGCTGATGGGGGCCTCGCTGCTGAAGGACGTCCAGACCTTCGTGGCCGCGATGGACACGATGTTCGGCGGCTTCCGCACGCGTGCGGACGCGACCTTCCGGCTCCTCCAGGCTCCCGGCACGGCGTTCCTGGTGGTCGCCGCGCCCGAGCCGGACGCCCTGCGCGAGGCGGCGTACTTCGTGGAGCGGCTGGCCGCGGAGAAGATGCCGCTGGCCGGTCTGGTGCTGAACCGGGTGCACGGCAGTGGCGCCGACCAGCTGTCCGCCGAACGGGCGTTGTCCGCCGCAGAGAATCTTGAAGAAGGCGGCATTGTGGATCAGGAGTCCGGGAAAGCTGGACTTCGTGACTCGGGCGCGGAACCCACGGGAACCGCCGAGACCGCCGGGTCCACCCGGACGGAACGAACCGCACGGACCGCTCAGACCACACGGACCGCGAACCCTCCCGAGACAGGCTCCCCCGGCACCGAAGGCGACACCCCGGTCGCCGGCACCGCAGGCACCGACGCCGCGGTCGCCGACACTGCGGTCGTCGACCGGATCACGGCAGGACTGCTGCGCCTGCACGCCGAGCGCATGCAGGTGATCGCGCGTGAACAGCGCACACGCGATCGCTTCACGTCACTCCACCCCGAGGTGGCGGTGGCCGAAGTGGCCGCCCTGCCCGGCGATGTGCACGACCTCGCCGGGCTGCGGGCCATCGGAGAACGACTCGCGGCCGGGGTACCGGCCGGAGCGTAGGCGTTCGTACGCCGTGGCTGCCGTGTGGTCTACCCGGCTGCCGCGTATGTCTCGTACGACACGTCGATCTCCGCGTCTGCATCCATGGTGAGGATGCCCGTACTGCGCTCGTATTCCGTACGTGCGGTTTCGAGCAGCCGTCGCCACGAGGTGACGGTGGGACGCCGGCGCAGCAGCGCACGTCGTTCCCGCTCGGTCATTCCGCCCCACACGCCGAACTCGACACGGTTGTCGAGCGCGTCGGCCAGGCATTCGGTCCGCACCGGACAACCGGTGCACACCGCCTTGGCCCTGTTCTGTGCCGCTCCTTGAACGAATAGTTCATCCGGATCGGTAGTGCGGCAGGCTGCCTGCGCACTCCAGTCGGTAACCCAGCCCATCCCGGCGCCGTCCTCTCCCGAATCGAGGCTCCCCCACGGCGGTAGCGGCATATTCACCGCTACCAGTTGAGGACGTTACGGAAGGCGAGCACAGTGCAACACCCCCGACGGGCCCAATCTTGAATGGTCCGAACGGACTATGGGTAAGCGGCAGATCACCCGACGGAGTGATCCGGCGACATGCCCGGCCATTGCGGCAATTCGGGTGTAATCGTCGGTTCGGCTTCAGCAGAGGGGCCAGATTCGGACATGTGTCCACCCCATTCGGGAAGGGTGAAAATCAAGCCGAGGGGTTGATGTCGCACCACACTGCTGTGACAGTTGGGGACAGCTTAGGCCAAGGCATTCGCGTGTGTCCGGCGAATGAGAACGTAGGCTGCCCCCTATGGGAAAGAAGCGCTCGGGCGGCGGGCTCACGGGGAGCCAGCAGGCCGCCAAGTTCCTCGGGGTGTCCGTTCTCTCCGGGGTTGTACTGGCCGGCATGGCGATTCCGGCCGCAGGCGCCCTGGGCCTGGCGGCCAAGGGGACGGTCGAGGGATTCGATGAGATCCCGGCCAATCTCAAGACTCCGCCACTGAGCCAGCGGACCACGATTCTGGACGCAGAGGGTGGCTTGATCGCCACCGTCTATTCACGCGACCGTCAGGTGGTCCCGCTCACGGCGATCTCCCCGTACATGCAGAAGGCGATCGTCGCGATCGAGGACTCGCGTTTCTACGAGCACGGCGCGGTCGACCTCAAGGGCATCCTGCGCGCGGTCAACCGCAACGCGCAGGAAGGCGGCGCCGCACAGGGCGCCTCCACCCTCACCCAGCAGTACGTGAAGAACGTCTTCGTCGAAGAGGCCGGCGACGACGAGACCAAGGTGCGCGAGGCCCAGGAGAAGAGCCTCGGGCGCAAGATCCGCGAGCTGAAGTACTCGATCCAGGTCGAGGAGGAGCTCGGGAAGAAGAAGATCCTCGAGAACTACCTCAACATCACGTACTTCGGCCAGCAGGCGTACGGAATCGAATCCGCGGCCCAGCGCTACTTCAGCAAGCCGGCCAAGGACCTCGCTCTGGAGGAGTCCGCGCTGCTCGCCGGCGTCGTCCAGTCGCCGAGCCGGTACGACCCGGTGAACGACGTGCAGGAGGCGACGAAGCGCCGCAACATCGTCCTCCAGCGGATGGCCGACACCAAGGACGTCTCGCAGGCCGAGGCGGACGCGGCGAAGGCCAAGCCGGTCACCCTCAAGGTGACCAAGCCGAAGAACGGCTGCATCACCGCGGTCAAGGGCGCGGGCTTCTTCTGCGACTACGTGCGCAACTCCTTCCTGACCGACACCGTCTTCGGCAAGACGCGCGAGGACCGGGCGAAGATCTGGAACCAGGGCGGCCTGACCGTCCGCACCACCCTGGACCCGCAGTCGCAGGACGCGGCCAATGAATCGATCAAGGACCACGTCTACCAGGAGGACTCGATCGCAACGGCTGTGACCATGGTCCAGCCGGGCACCGGCCGGGTCCTGGCGATGGGTCAGTCCAAGCCGTACGGCTTCGGGAAGAACGAGACGCAGATCAACTACTCCGTGGACAAGCGGATGGGCGGCTCGAACTTCGGCTTCCAGGTCGGCTCCACGTTCAAGCCGTTCATCGCGGCGGCCGCCCTGGAGCGGGGCATGCCGCCGACGAAGGTGTACCAGGCGCCGAACAAGATGAACTACCCGGCGTCGATCTCCCGCTGCGACGGCACGGAGTGGCTGAACCTGCCGATCGACGGCAAGATCCAGACGGCGAAGAACGAGACCGAGGACGAGATCGGTCCGTACGCGCTGCGGACGGCGATGGAGAAGTCCATCAACACGTACTTCGTCGAGATGATCGGCGAGATCGGCCTCTGCCCGGTGACGGAGATGACGCAGAAGCTCGGCGTGGTCCCGGCCGACGGCTCCAAGCTCCCCGAGGCCCCCTCCATCGCGCTCGGCTCCGCCGAACTCTCCCCCCTGACGATGGCCAACGCCTACGCGACCTTCGCCAACCGCGGCATCTTCTGCACGCCGGTCGCCATCGAGTCGATCACCGACCCGCACGGCAAGGCGCTCGCCGTGCCGAAGTCCAAGTGCGACCGGGCGATGTCCACCGAGACGGCCGACACCATCAACACCCTGCTGCGCGGAGTGGTCGACTCCGGTACAGGTGAGCGGGCCGGCCTGAGCGACCGCGACAGCGCCGGCAAGACCGGTACGACGGACGGCCGCTACAACGCCTGGTTCGTCGGCTACACGCCGAACATCTCCGGCGCCGTGTGGGTCGGCTCGGGCGGCGCGAAGAAGATCTCGATGGAGAACATCGTGATCGGCGGCAAGCCCTTCGACAAGGTCTTCGGCGGTGGCCTGCCGGGCCCGATCTGGAAGGACGCGATCAGCGGCGCGCTGTCCGGCCGCGAGTCCGGGAACTTCACCACGGTCGGCATCCCGGAACCGAACGTCCCCCCTTCCGGTGGCCCGCGCGGCAACAAGCCGAGCGCGAACCCGAACCGGCCCGGCAAGCCCGGCGGTGACGGCAAGCCCGGCGGGCGGCCCGGCGGTCAGAACGCCGGAGCCACCGGGGGTGCCACGGGCGGCGTGGAACCGCAGCCCCCGTTCCCCGGGATCACGCTCGACCCGGGCACCGGCGGCGTGATCGGCGGCCGCGACGACCAGTAGCGGTCGGCGCACACAGCAAGAGGGGGAGGGCCCCGGCCGATTTCGGCCGGGGCCCTCCCCCTCTTGCTGCGCCTGGTCTTGCTCTGCGGTCCTACGCGAGCTGCTGCTTGACGACGGCGGCGACACGCCCGCCCTCCGCCAGCCCGGCGACCTTCGGGTTCACGATCTTCATGACGGCACCCATGGCCCGCGGCCCCTCGGCACCCGCCGCCCTGGCCTCCTCGACGGCCTGCGCGACGATCGCGACGAGCTCGTCGTCGCTGAGCTGCTTGGGCAGGTACGTGTCGAGGAACTCGCCCTCCGCGGTCTCCCGGGCGGCCTGCTCGGGACGGCCGCCCTGGGCGAAGGCATCCGCGGCCTCACGGCGCTTCTTCGCCTCCTTGGCGATCACCTTGAGGACTTCCTCGTCGGAGAGCACACGGGCCTCCTTGCCCGCGACCTCCTCCTTGGTGATGGCGGAGAGGGTCAGGCGCAGCGTGGACGAGTGCAGCTCGTCACGCGCCTTGATGGCGGTCGTGAGGTCTTCCTGGAGCTTGGCCTTGAGCGTGGTCATGCAGCTGAGTCTGCCAGGTACGGGGCCGGTGGCGCTCACTGGTTTTCCGGGTCTGCGACGATGGGTCCATGCGTGCGCGTTACGGAGTACCCCTGAAGGCAGCTGCCGGAATCGCTGCGGTGGGGGCCGCGGGTGTGGCCTATGCCGCCGGTTTCGAGGCGCGGTCCTTCCGCCTGCGCCGGGTGACGGTCCCGGTCCTTCCCCGGGGGATGCGCCCGTTGCGCGTACTCCAGGTGTCCGACATCCATATGGTCGGCGGGCAGCGCAAGAAGCGCGCCTGGCTGCAGTCCCTCGCGGGCCTGCGCCCCGACTTCGTCGTGAACACCGGCGACAACCTCTCGGACACCGAGGGCATCCCCGAGCTGCTCGACGCGCTGGGCCCCTTGATGAACTTCCCGGGCGTGTACGTCTTCGGGTCGAACGACTACTACGGGCCGCGGCTGCGCAACCCCGGGCGCTACCTGATCGAGAAGACCCAGGGCCGGCACGGGCTGAACGGGAACAAGCCGGTCGTCGGCGCCGTCCACAACCCGTGGGAAGAGATGCGGGACGCGTTCGACGCGGCCGGCTGGCTGAACCTCACCAACACGCGGGCCCGGCTGAAGCTGGACGGCCTGGAGCTGGCCTTCACCGGGCTCGACGACCCGCACATCAAGCGGGACCGCTACGCGGAGGTCGCCGGCGGGCCGGAGGCGGGCGCGGACTTCTCGATGGCCGTGGTGCACGCCCCGTACCTGCGCGTGCTGGAGTCCTTCACCGCCGACCGGTACCCCCTGATCCTCGCGGGCCACACCCACGGCGGACAGCTGTGCATCCCCTTCTACGGGGCGCTCGTCACCAACTGCGACCTGGACACCAAGCGGGTGAAGGGGCTCTCCACGCACGAGGCAGAGGGCAACCGCGCGTTCCTGCACGTCTCGGCCGGCTGCGGCACCAACCGGTTCACCCCGGTCCGCTTCGCCTGCCCGCCGGAGGCGACGCTCCTGACGCTCACCCCGAAGGCGTAACACGCTGCCGGAACGACCGCACCGGCGCGCCTCGTCCCCGTGGTGCTCCGGGCCCTGATCCGCACCGCGGCCGTGGTGGGGCTGGTCATCGAGTGCGCGTAACGGAGCGTGCCCGTCGTCCTGAGCCACTTCACGATCTGGACGAACATCCTGGTCGCGGTCGTCCTCGGGCTGTCCGCGGCACGCGCCTGGCGGCGCCTGGTCACCCCGGCCGGCGCCCTCCTGGACTTCCTCCTCCTCACGGCGCCCCGCACCCTGCGCCCGCGGCACGCCGCGCAGTGGCTCGCATACCCGCTGGCGCACGTGACCTTCGCGCTGATCCGCGGCCCCGCGAAAACCGGATTTCGTCTCCGGCGAGAGGTCCGCTAAAGTAATCGATGTCGCCAGGGCAGCAAGTGCTGCGGGGCGGCGATCGGGGTGTAGCGCAGCTTGGCAGCGCGCTTCGTTCGGGACGAAGAGGTCGTGGGTTCAAATCCCGCCACCCCGACGCTGAAGTACCAGGTGAGAGCCGGTGCAGAGAAATCTGCACCGGCTCTTTCTGCGTCCGGGCGACCAACCGAGCGGCTAAGGGTTCGGAGCGGCCTCTCCTCGAGCGGGACCCCCTTGTCGCCTTCTCTGTCCGCTGATCACCGGCGGCTCTCACCCGGCCTCGACGGTGCCCGCGCCTGCAGAGCGGGCAGGGGGCTTTCGTCGTGTGCGGGAGGGTCACACGGCTCCTGCCCCGTCAAGACACGGCTTTTCGAGTCATGACCCTCATCAGGGCGGACGGGCCTACTTGATGCGTGGTCACGCTGAAAGGTGGCGGGGCCGAACCGATCCGGCGGTTGCGTTGCTGCCGGACACACCTCAAGGAGCAGGCATGGTCCACAACCTTCCCGCCCCCGCCCCCAAGCGGCACATCGCCCGCCTCGGAAGGTGCGTCACCGCGGCGGCCTTCGTCTCCGCCGCGATCGCGATGCCGGCTTCCACCGGGGCAGAGCGCGACGCGGCCAAGGCCAAGACCAGGGGCCAGCTGATCGACAACGGACCGAAGCTCACCGGCATACCGGGCCTGTGATCCTCGGCTCCGGGCGACGTCCCTTCCGGAGCCCGTGCCCCGCCTTCGTCGGCACGAGCCTCTCGGGCTCCGACGGGATCCGCGAGGCGACGGAGGAGATCCGGTCCGCGACTCCGGAGTGCAAGGGGACCCGGTAGCCACGACCGCCGTCAGTAAGGGCGCGGGGACATGATGTGGGGCTCCGTGGGCGGAGCCTCGAAGAGGCAGCGGGGGACGCCCGGGCCCGGGGTCGCGCGGACGGAGACGCGGGTCGGGGGGTCCGTGGGCAGCTCGACGTGCACGGTCACCGGGTGATCGTCGTGCGTCGTGGCGTGTCCGGTCTCCTTGCCGTCGACCAGTACCTCCACGACGGCGGTGTGCCCGGTCTGGACGGTGGCGCTGACCGAGTGCCCGTTGTGGTCGATGTGGAAGTGATGGCGCCGGCCCATGTGATCGCCTCCTGGCAGTACCCCCCTCACGACCAGGGTAGCCACGGGAGCCGCGGAGTGCCTTGTGCAGCGGCCCGGGCGGTGTGGCCGCTGCGGCAACTCGGCAACGGCGGAAACGTTTCTGACGGGCTTGTACACCCGGTCCTATGATGCGAGCCGGACAGCAGTTCACTCGACGAGGAGGAACCGTGGCAGTGGCCGCCGATGACCAGCAGCCGGTCGAGCAGCCCGCGGCCCGGGGGGTCTCCGAGGAGCTCGCGCGGAACATGGCGTCCGGCTGGGCCCACACCGAGGCGCACGATCTGCCGCCGATACCCCAGGCGGGCCGCACCGCCGCCCGCCGGGCCGCACTGTCGGCCCGCTTCCCCGGGGAGCGCCTGGTCGTCCCGGCCGGCAACCTGCGGATCCGCTCGAACGACACCGAGTACCCCTTCCGTGCCTCGACCGAGTACGCGTACCTCACCGGCGACCTCAAGGAGGACGGGGTCCTGGTGCTGGAGCCGGCGGACGGCGGCCACGAGGCCGCCCTGTACCGGCTGCCCCGCTCCGACAAGGAGAACGGCGAGTTCTGGCTCGACGGCCAGGGCGAACTGTGGGCCGGCCGCCGTCGCAGCCTCACCGAGGCCGGGGCCCTCTACGGCATCCCCTGCCGCGACGTGCGCACGGCGGCCGGTCTGCTGCGCTCGGCCGGCGGCCCCGTACGCGTGGTGCGCGGGCACGACGCGGGCATCGAGGCGGCGCTCGCCGATATGACCACCGCCGAGACGGACGAGGAGCTGCGGGTCTTCCTGTCCGAACTTCGCCTGGTCAAGGACGCGTTCGAGGTCGGCGAGCTGCAGAAGGCCGTCGACTCCACCGTCCGCGGTTTCGAGGACGTCGTGAAGGTCCTCGACAAGGCCGAGGCCACCTCCGAGCGCTACATCGAGGGCACCTTCTTCCTCCGTGCCCGCGTCGAGGGCAACGACGTCGGCTACGGCTCCATCTGCGCCGCCGGCCCGCACGCCTGCACCCTGCACTGGGTCCGCAACGACGGCGACGTCCGCTCCGGCGACCTGCTGCTGCTCGACGCCGGCGTGGAAACCCACTCCCTCTACACCGCCGACGTCACGCGCACACTCCCCATCAACGGCACCTACACCGACATCCAGCGCAAGATCTACGACGCGGTCTACGCCTCCCAGGAAGCCGGCATCGCCGCGGTGAAGCCGGGTGCGAAGTTCCGCGACTTCCACGACGCCTCCCAGCACGTCCTGGCCGAGAAGCTCGTCGGGTGGGGGCTGCTGGAAGGCCCGGTCGAGCGGGTCCTGGAGCTGGGCCTGCAGCGCCGCTGGACCCTCCACGGCACCGGTCACATGCTCGGCATGGACGTCCACGACTGCGCCGCCGCCCGCCGCGAGGCATACGTCGACGGAACCCTCGAGCCCGGCATGTGCCTGACCGTCGAGCCCGGCCTCTACTTCCAGACCGACGACCTGACCGTGCCCGAGGAATACCGCGGCATCGGCGTCCGCATCGAGGACGACATCCTCGTCACCGAGGACGGCAACCGGAACATGTCGGCCGGACTGCCCCGCACCTCGACCGAGGTCGAGGCCTGGATGGCGCGCCTGAAGGGCTGACCCTCCGGGGGCCGCTCACCGCTCCCCGGGGCCGGCCAGTTCGGCGAGCGCGCCCCGGACCAGGGCGAGGAAGGCCGCGGAGGGCCCTGCCTCCACGGCGCGCTCCGCGGCCAAGCCGTCGAGGTGTTCCAGGAGCTCGCCGACGGTGCCGAAGGGGCCGACCGGGCGGAGCAGCCAGAGGCGGCCCGGGGGCCGGGGCGGGAGGCCCAGCCCGGCAAGGATCTCGTCGGCCTCCCGGTCGAGGTCCCGGAGGTCGGGCTCCGGCAGCGGGGCGCACTCCACGCCGGTGATGTGGCCGTGGCCGTCGAGGGCGGTGTCCACCGCCCAGTGGGTGGAGCGGTCGGGGATCCAGGTGCGGGCCGCGGGCGGCCAGACGTACGGGAGGAACGCCCAGCGCAGGTCCTCGGGAGCCGGCTCCCAGCCGAGCACCTCCAGCTCCCGCATCTCGGGCAGCCGGTCCGGCTCCAGTTCGCTGCGGCCGGTACGGCGCAGTGCGAGCGGGTGCGGTGTTCCGTCCTCGTCCCACGACATGCGGGCACGCTATCCGACGCGGTGACCGATATGCGTGACCTGTTGCGGTACGAGGCCCCCGCGTGCGTCTGCATCCGGTCCAGCGGGTTGGCCGCGATCCGGGTGGCCGCACCGCCGGCCACGTACGCGGCCGGCGGTGCGGTCGGGCGTGCGGGCGGCCTGGTCCTCGACCGGGGCCAGGAACGCTGCGCCGAAGCCGCCCCGCGGGTACGCGGCCAAGAGGCCGGCGGTGAAGGCGGGATCGAACGCGGCGACGCGCAGACCCGAGACGTCCGCGCTCGTGCCGACCTGCAGCAGGTGGCTCTCCACCTCAGCGCAGGCGGCGGCTGAAGTCGATCTCGGACGGGGGCTCCCCCGGCCAGTTCAGCCGGGTCGGGGCGGGCGGGGTCTCGGCGAGGACGGTCCCGCGCGAGACGACGTAGCGCGGGCGGACCTGGCGGCGGATGGCCTCCTCGGGCGTCGGGGCCGGGAGCAGCACGAAGGAGGCGGGGGCGCCCGCGGTGATGCCGTACTCCGTCTCCGCGAGGCCGAGCACCCGCGCCGCGCGCTCCGTCACCATCGAGAAGGCCAGCGGGATCTCGTCGGCGCCGGTGAGCTGGGCGGCGTACAGCCCGACGAGGGCGGTCTGCAGCGGATTGGCGGTGCCCAGCGCGTTCCAGGGGTCCATCACGTCGTCGTGGCCGAAGGCGACGTTGACCCCGGCCGCCAGCATCTCCTTGACCTGGGTGAGGCCGCGGCGCTTGGGATAGGCGTCGAAGCGGCCCTGGAGGTTCAGGTTGGCGAAGGGGTTGGACACCAGGTTGATGCCGGAGCGGGCGAGCAGCCGCTGGAGTTTGTAGCTGTAGGCGCCGTTGTAGGAGCCCATGGCCGTGGTGTGCGAGGCCGTGGCGCGTTCGCGCAGCCCCGAGCGCAGGGCGAGGGTGGCCAGTACCTCCACGAAGCGCGACTGCTCGTCGTCGATCTCGTCGCAGTGCGCGTCCACCCGCAGGCCGTGTTCCTCGGCCAGCGCGAAGGCCGTGCGCAGCGAGGCCACGCCGTCCTCGCGGGTGTCCTCGAAGTGCGGGATCGCGCCGACGACGTCCGCGCCGCGGGCGACGGCCTCGCGCATCAGCCCCTCGCCGCCGGGGAAGGAGACGATGCCCTCCTGCGGGAAGGCCACGATCTGCAGGGTCATGAAGTCCCGCACCCGGTCGCGCACCTCCAGCAGCGCTTCGAGCGCGGTGAGGTCCGGGTCGGTGATGTCGCAGTGGGTCCGCACGTGCAGCACCCCGTGGGAGGCCTGCCAGCGCAGCACCTCGGTGGCCCGCGCGATCACGTCCGCGCGGGTCAGGGTCCGCTTGCGCTCGCTCCAGCAGGCGATGCCCTCCCAGAGGGTGCCGGAGGCGTTGGGGCGCGGCTCTCCGGCGGTCAGGGCCGTGTCCAGGTGGATGTGCGGCTCGACGAAGGGCGCGCTGAGCAGTCCGCCGTGCGCCTCGATGAGGATCCCGGTGACCGGTGGTTCCTTCTGGTCGTCGTACGGGATCACCCGCGCGATGCGGCCGTCCTCCGCGACCTCGACGTCGGACAGGCCATGGGTGTGCAGCAGCCGGGCGCCCCGGACGATCATCCGCATGGCGTCAGCCTAGAAGGCTACGGCCCGGAGCGGGCCTAGCCGCGCTTGGCCTGGGCCTTCTGCTGCATGCCGCGCGTCTTCGCCGCGGTGCTGTGGCTGTCCCGGACCGCGGCCTTGGCACGGGCCTCGGCGGCCGTGTTCTTCGCCAGAGCGCGCTCGGAGTCCTGGTGGATGTGGTGGCCGCTGCGGGCCTTCTTGGCCATGATCGTTCCTCCTCGGACGGGACGGCCGACGCGTTCCACTGTGCGCCCGTTCGGAGCAGTCGGCACCTCGGGCACGGCTGCGGCCACAATGGGGCGCATGACCAGCGACAGTGAGACCACCCCCGAGATGCCCGACTGGGAGAAGCGGTTCAGGGCGCCGCGCGTAGGGCTCCCCGACTGGGCCGAGGACGCCCCGGACCGTTCGCTCTTCGTCTCCAACGCGACCGGAACCTTCGAGATCTACGCCTGGGACCGCACCACCGGCGCGCAGCGGCAGGCCACCGACCGCCCCAACGGAACCACCGACGGCACCCTCTCCCCCGACGGCGAGTGGATCTGGTGGTTCTCCGACACCGACGGCGACGAGTTCGGCACCTGGGTGCGCCAGCCCTTCGCGGGCGGCCCCGACGAACCGGCCACCCCGGGCCTCGCGCCCTCGTACTCCGCCGGGCTGGTCATCGGGCGTGACGGGACGGCCGTCGTGGGGCGCTCCACCGACGAGGACGGGTCGACCGTCCACGTGGTCCGGCCGGACGGCTCCGCGCCGGCCGTGATCTACCGGCACCGCGAGTCGGCCGGCGTCGGCGACCTGTCGCGCGACGGAACGCTCGTGGCCGTGGAGCACACCGAGCACGGCGACGCGATGCACTCCGCCCTGCGCGTCCTGACCCTCACCGGGGACACCGTCGCCGAGCTGGACGACACCCGGGGCGGTAGCGAGGAGCTGGGCCTGGAGGTCCTCGGCTTCGCACCGGTCGAGGGCGACACCCGCCTCCTCGTCGGCCACCAGCGGCGCGGCCGCTGGGAGCCGATGGTGTGGGACGTGTCCACCGGCGCCGAGCAGGAGCTCGCGATCGACCTGCCGGGCGACGTCAGCGCCGAGTGGTACCCGGACGGCAGCGCGCTGCTGGTCGCGCACAGCTTCGAGGCGCGCAGCGAGCTGTGGCGCTACGACCTGACCGCGCGGGAGCTCGTACGCGTGGACACGCCGCCGGGGTCGGTGTCGGGGGCCACGGCGCGGCCCGACGGGACGGTGGAGTACCTGTGGTCCTCGGCCGCCGAGCCCTCGACGGTACGGTCCACCGCGGGCGGGATCGTCCTGGACCCGCCGGGCTTCCGTGCTCCGGGCTCGGTCCCGGTGGAGGACGTGTGGGTGGAGGGCCCGGGCGGGCGGATCCACGCGCTCGCGCAGCGGCCGTCGGGCCACGGCGAGGGCCCCTTCCCGACGGTCTTCGAGATCCACGGCGGGCCGACCTGGCACGACAGCGACTCCTTCGCCTCGGCCCCGGCGGCCTGGCTGGACCACGGCTTCGCCGTGGTGCGGGTCAACTACCGCGGCTCGACGGGCTACGGCCGCGAGTGGACCGACGCCCTCAAGCACCGGGTCGGGCTGATCGAGCTGGAGGACATCGCGGCGGTCCGCGAGTGGGCGGTCTCCTCCGGCCTCGCGGACCCGGCGCGCCTGGTGCTGTCGGGCGGTTCCTGGGGCGGGTACCTGACGCTGCTGGGCCTGGGCACGCAGCCCGGCGCCTGGGCCGTGGGCCTGGCCGCCGTACCGGTCGCGGACTACGTGACGGCCTACCACGACGAGATGGAGGCGCTGAAGGCCCTGGACCGGACCCTCTTCGGCGGCACGCCGGAGGAGGTCCCGGACCGCTTCGAGGCGTCCTCGCCGCTGACGTACGTGGACGCCGTGAAGGCGCCCGTCCACATCGCGGCGGGCGTGAACGACCCGCGGTGCCCGATCCGCCAGATCGACAACTACGTGGACCGGCTCGCCGCGCGCGGGGCGGTGCACGAGGTGTACCGGTACGACGCCGGGCACGGCTCGCTGGTGGTGGAGGAGCGGATCAAGCAGGTCCGGATGGAGCTGGAGTTCGCGTTGAAGCACCTGCCGCGCTGACCCTGCGGGAGGGCCGCCGGTGCACCCCCCGTACGGTGGTGGGGTGCACCGGTTTCTCCTGACCCCGCGCTGGTGGGGGATCAACGTCTTCGTCGCGCTCGCCGTGCCCTTCTGCCTGTTCATGGGGTCCTGGCAGCTCGGCCGGTTCGAGGACCGCGTCGACAGCCACCGGGAAGCGACCGCCGAGCGGCCCGCGGACCGGGTGGCCGCGCCCCTGGACTCGCTGCTCCCGGTCGACAAGAGGACCTCCGGGCAGCTGGCCTCCACGGCCGGGGAGTACGGCGACCAGCTGCTGGTGCCCGAGCGGCGGCTCGACGGCGCGTCCGGGTTCTACGTGCTGACGCTGCTGAAGACCGACTCCGGCAAGGCCGTCCCGGTGGTCCGGGGCTGGCTGCCGGGGGTGGCGGATCCCGCGAAGGCTCCGGCCCCGCCGACCGGCCGGGTCGAGGTCACCGGGGCCCTGCAGCATGCGGAGAACTCCGGCACCAAGGGGGTCCACTCCCAGGGCGGCCTGCCGGCCGGGCAGCTCGGGGTGATCGGGGCGGCCTCGCTGGTCAACCTCGTCCCGTACGACCTGTACGACGCCTGGCTGACCGTGCAGACCCCGTCGGACGGGATGATTCCGGTGCCCGCGCAGGCGCCGACCAACACCGGGCTCGACCTGAAGGCCTTCCAGAACCTCGGCTACACCGGCGAGTGGTTCGTCTTCGTCGCCTTCGTGCTCTTCATGTGGTTCCGGCTCTACCGCCGCGAGGTGGAGACCATCCGCGACGCCGAGGCCGGCCTGCTGGAGCCGGCCGCCTAGGTCGTCTCTTTCGGCTCTTGTCGGCCGAGCCCGCGTTGTCCGGTGCCGTGCATCGCAAGCCGGAGGAGCTCCCTTGTACTGGACGTACTCGGGAGCCCCGACAACGCGGCGAGGTGCGGTGCCGGGCGACGCGGGCCCGGCAAGATCCGAAAGAGACGACCTAGGTCCGGCCCGTACCAGCCCGCGAGCCCGGCGTGATCGGCAGGACACCCGCTAGGACACGGGGATCGCGCCCGTCCGGTAGACCGTTCCGCCGCAGGCCTCGGGGATCGTCGTCTGCGTGGTCGAGGCCCCCGACTGCGGGGTGTGCGAGACGGCCACGCCGCCCGGGGCCGGGGCAGTGCCCTGCTGCGGTTCGGAGGCCGGACCGCTCCCCGTACCGGCCGAGGTGCCCGCGGAGCCGGTCTGCGGCGGCTGCCCGCCCCCGCCCGGGGTTCCCGGCGCACAGGTCTCCCCGGACGGCACCCACGCGAAGCGGACCTCGTAGGCCTTGTTCGGCGGGAGCACGAGGGCCGGGGACGCGGCCGACGGGTCGGGGAGCAGTCCGCTCGCCGGGTCTCCGGCCGTGTGGCCGACCACGGCGACCGCGGAGCCCGCACCGGTCCCCGTACCGGGCGCCGGTGCGGCCGTCACGCTGTCCTGGCCGCTCACGGCGCAGCCCTGAGCGGAGACGTTGGTGATCCGGAAGCTGCCGTACACCCTGCCGTCGGTCTCCGGGGTCCGGGCCGAGCCCACCACCCCGAGCTGGTCCGGGCCGCACCCGGGCACACCGGGCGCCGCCACCGGCGGCAACGGGCCCGGGCCGACCACGGAGCCGCCGGTTCCGGCGGGTCCCGCGGAGCTGCCGGCGCCGGCGGGGCCGGCTGTCAGACCGCCCGCCGGGGAGCCGGGCGTGGCGTTCGGTGCCCCGGTGACGCCGCCCACGGCCGGGTCGTCGCCGAGGGAGTCGGACGACCTCGGCCGGTCCCCGAATCCGTTCAGATGGGGGTCGGACGCGGACGTGCCCGGCTTCTCGCCGGCGACCGTGCCGTGCCCCGCCATGGCCGGGTGGTCCGCGGACGCGCCCTCGGCCGCCGTCAGGTGCAGGGCGGCCGGGACCGCGGTCCCGGCGAGCAGTACGACCGCGGCGGCGCCGACGAGGGCGGCCCGGCGGTTGCGGGTCCGGCGCGCGGGGACGGCGTCACGCAGCCGCTCCAGTGCGTCGGCGGAGGGCTCCAGGCCCTCGACCGCCCCGCGCAGGAGGACCCGGAGCTCGTCCTCCCCGCTTCCTGCGCCCTGCGGAGTGTGATCGTCCATCATGACTGCGCAGCCTCCATCGCCACCCGCAGCGCGGCAATGCCCCGCGATCCGTACGCCTTCACCGAACCGAGCGATACTCCGAGCGTCTCGGCGACCTGGGCCTCCGTCATGTCCGCGAAGTAGCGCAGTACGAGCACTTCACGCTGGCGTCGCTGCAGTCCGCGCATCGCCTTGATCAGATCGTCCCGCTCCAGCTGGTCGTATGCGCCCTCTTCGGCGCTCGCCATGTCCGGCATCGGCTTCGAGAGCAGCTTGAGGCCGAGGATGCGGCGGCGCAGGGCCGAGCGCGAGAGGTTGACGACGGTCTGGCGCAGGTACGCCAGGGTCTTCTCCCGGTCACGGACCCGGTTGCGGGCCGAGTGCACCCGGATGAAGGCCTCCTGGACCACGTCCTCGCAGGAGGCGGTGTCGTCGAGGAGCAGCGCTGCCAGGCCCAGGAGCGAGCGGTAGTGCGCCTGGTAGGTCGCGGTGAGGTGGTCGACGGTGGTGCCCGCCACCACCTCGGCCGTCTCGCTCTTGGCCGCCCCGTCCGCCTCAGCGCTGTCGCGCGGTGCGGGCACGAGGCCGCCCCGGATCGGTACGGCAGTCCGTACGGGCGCCTGGGACGGCCCCGCCGGCGGGACGGGCACGATCACGGGAAAACCGCCACCGGGCACGCGGGAGCCCCGGCGCGACGGGATGATCCCGATCTGCGCCGGTCGGACGACTGGTTCCAGCAGTGCCTCTGCCACGCCAGTTGGACACGCGTCCCCCCATCAGGGTTGTACGCGCGAGGCAGCCTCACCAGCAAAATCCCTATTGCCCTCATGCGTACCCGCTCTTCCCGATTGCCCCGTCTTATCGAGACGGCAGTCGGGCCATCACCTTGATCAAGGGATCAGCACCGATCCTACAAAGCGAATTACGCAAATTCACCTGCGATCAGTTCCGCGATCTGTGTGGCATTCAGCGCAGCGCCCTTGCGGAGATTGTCCGCGCACACGAAGAACTCCAGGGCGTAAGGATCGTCGAGCGAGACCCGCACCCGTCCCACCCAGGCGGGATCCGTGCCGACGGCGTCCACGGGGGTCGGGAACTCCCCCGCCGCTGGGTCGTCCACGAGCACCACGCCGGGGGCCGCCTCCAGGATCTCCCGGGCGTGCGCGGCCTCCACCTCGCGCTCGAACCGCGCCCGTACCGTCAGCGAATGCCCCGTCAGCACCGGTACCTGGACGCAGGTCACCGACACCGGGAGCTGCTCGAGCTGCAGGATCCGGCGCGTCTCCCCCCGTACCGCCAGCTCGTGCGAGGACCAGCCGTCCGCGCGCAGCTCTCCGGACCAGGGCACGACATTGAGGGCGAGCGGAGCCGCGAAGGGGCCGGTGTCCTCCCCCACGGCACGGCGTACGTCCCCGGGCTGCTCGCCCAGGGAGGTCCCGGCGACCAGCGACTGCTGGCGGCGCAGCACCTCGGAGCCGGCCCGGCCGACGGCGCTCGCGGCCTGGTACGAGGAGACGGCCAGGTCGCGGAGGGAGTACTCGGAGTGCAGCGCGCCGAGCGCCGCGATCATGGTGGCGGTCACGCAGTCCGGGCCGGCGACGATCCCGCGCGGCCGGATCCGTACGGCGTGCCCGTTGACCTCGGGCACCACCAGCGGGACCTCGGGGTCCTCGCGGAACGCGGCGGACAGGTCGATGGCGACCGTGCCGCGGGCCGTGACGACGGGGGCCCATCGGGCCGAGACGTCGGCCGGGGTGAGGAAGAGGGCGATGTCGCCCGGGCCGAGGCCGTCGAAGGCGTCCTCGGTGAGGGAGATCACCTCGCACTCCCGCGCCCGGACGGCCAGCATGCGGCCGGCCGAGCGCGCGGAGGCGATCAGGCGGATATCGCCCCAGACGTCGGCCCGCTGGGACAGCATCTGGAGCAGGACCGAACCGACTGCTCCGGTCGCCCCGACCACGGCGAGTGCCGGGCCGGAGGACCGGGTGCGGGTCATCGTCCGGTGCCTCCGTAGACGACGGCCTCGTCGCTGTCGGAGTCGAGGCCGAAGGCCGTGTGCACGGCGCGGACGGCCTCGTTGACGTCGTCCTGGCGGGTGACGACCGAGATGCGGATCTCCGAGGTGGAGATCAGCTCGATGTTCACGCCCGCGTCGGACAGCGCCTGGAAGAAGGAGGCGGTGACGCCCGGGTTCGTCTTCATGCCGGCGCCGACCAGGGAGATCTTGCCGATCTGGTCGTCGTAGCGCAGGGAGTCGAAGCCGATCGCGCCCTTCGCCTTCTCCAGGGCGTCGATGGCCTTGTGGCCCTCGGACTTGGGGAGGGTGAAGGAGATGTCCGTGAGGCCCGTGGAGGCCGCGGAGACGTTCTGCACGATCATGTCGATGTTGATCTCGGCGTCCGCGATGGCACGGAAGATCGCCGCGGCCTCGCCCGGCTTGTCCGGGACACCGACGACCGTGATCTTGGCTTCGGAGACGTCGTGCGCGACTCCGGAGATGATGGCGTGCTCCACCTGCGCGTCCCCTTGCGGATTCTCGTTGCTGACCCAGGTGCCCGGCAGTCCGGAGAAGGACGAGCGGACGTGGATCGGGATGTTGTAGCGGCGCGCGTACTCGACGCAGCGGTGCAGCAGCACCTTGGAGCCGGAGGCCGCGAGCTCCAGCATGTCCTCGGACGAGATCCAGTCGATCTTCTTGGCCTTCTTCACGACGCGGGGGTCCGCGGTGAAGACGCCGTCGACGTCGGTGTAGATCTCGCAGACCTCGGCGTCCAGCGCCGCGGCGAGCGCGACGGCGGTCGTGTCCGAGCCGCCCCGGCCGAGGGTGGTGATGTCCTTGGAGTCCGCGGACACGCCCTGGAAGCCGGCGACGATGGCGATGTTGCCCTCGTCCAGCGCGGTGCGGATACGGCCCGGCGTGACATCGATGATGCGCGCTTTGTTGTGGACCGAGTCGGTGATCACGCCTGCCTGGCTACCGGTGAACGACTGGGCCTCGTGGCCCAGGTTTTTGATCGCCATGGCCAGCAGGGCCATGGAGATCCGCTCCCCGGCGGTCAGCAGCATGTCGAATTCACGCCCGGCAGGCATCGGGGATACCTGCTCGGCGAGATCGATCAGCTCGTCCGTCGTGTCGCCCATCGCGGAAACCACGACGACCACCTGGTGGCCGTTCTTCTTGGCATCCACGATCCGCTTGGCGACACGCTTGATGCCCTCGGCATCGGCTACGGAGGAGCCTCCGTACTTCTGCACGACAAGGCCCACGTGCGCTCCTCGCTCAATCCGTCTCATTGCTGGTGCAGTCTAACGAGCGACCGGGATCCGACCGCCTCGTACCACATCATGAGACGAGAAGATCAGAGAATGAGTTCCCTCAGATACGGCCGAGACCGCCGAGCTCTTCGGCCATCACCTGTCCGGCCTGCTCCGCGAGATCGTCCTCGGCCAGGTCCTCGTCCGTGTCCAGGCCGTCCAGGGCGGCGAGGGGCTGGTCGAGGCGGACGTGGGCGATCAGCGACTGCAGGGCGCGCAGGGTGGCCGAGGCCGTCGGACCCCAGTTGGTGAAGTACGAGAACTGCCACCACCACAGCGCCTCGGTGATCCGGCCCGCCTGGTGGTGGATCAGGCCGTGCCGCAGGTCGGCGACCATGTCGGCCAGGTCGTCCGAGATCCGGTGCGCGACCGGGGCCTTGCGCGGCTCGTACGGGTCGAAGACCTCGGAGTAGACGTCGACCGGCTCCAGCATGACCGCGAAGCGCTCGCGCAGAATGTCCACGTCCGGCTCCGGGCCCAGGTCGGGCTCGTAACGCTCGTCGGGCAGCACGTCCTGGTACGCGCCCAGCCGGCCGCCCGCCAGCAGCAGCTGGGACACCTCCAGGAGGAGGAAGGGCACCGCGCTGTCCGGGTCCTCGCCCTTGGCCACCTCGGTGACCGCGACGATGAAGGACTCGATCTGGTCCGCGATCGAGGCGGCGAAGTCGTCCGGATCCTGTCCCAGGGCGTGCAGCGTTGCGTCAGACATCGAGAAGTCGCCTTCCTTCAAAGGCCCGCCCGAGCGTGACCTCGTCCGCGTACTCCAGATCTCCCCCGACGGGGAGCCCGCTGGCCAGGCGGGTTACCTTCAGGCCCATGGGCTTGATCATGCGGGCGAGGTAGGTGGCGGTCGCCTCCCCCTCCAGGTTCGGGTCGGTGGCCAGGATCAGCTCGGTCACCTCTCCGTCCGCCAGGCGCGCGAGCAGCTCGCGGATGCGCAGGTCGTCCGGTCCGACGCCCTCGATCGGGCTGATCGCACCGCCGAGGACGTGGTACTTGCCCCGGAACTCGCGCGTCCGCTCGATCGCGACGACGTCCTTCGGTTCCTCGACGACGCAGATGACCGTGGTGTCCCGGCGCGGATCACGGCAGATGCCGCACCGCTCCTCCTGCGCCACGTTCCCGCACACCGCGCAGAACCGGACCTTGTCCTTGACCTCCAGCAGCGCGTGCGCGAGGCGGCGGACGTCGGTGGGCTCGGCCTGCAGGATGTGGAAGGCGATCCGCTGCGCGCTCTTGGGCCCGACGCCGGGCAGCCTGCCCAGTTCGTCGATCAGGTCCTGAACCACGCCTTCGTACAACGGACTGCCTTCTTTCGTCGGGTAGGGATGAGGTGGGCTAGAACGGGAGGCCGGGGATGCCGCTGCCGCCGCCCAGGCCCTGGGCCAGGGGGCCCAGCTTCTGCTGCTGGAGCGCCTGCGCGTTCTCGTTGGCCGCCTGCACCGCGGCCACCACCAGGTCGGCGAGCGTCTCGGTGTCCTGGGGGTCCACGGCCTTCGGGTCGATCACCAGCGCGCGCAGCTCACCGGAACCGGTGACGGTCGCCCTCACCAGACCGCCGCCGGCCTGGCCCTCGACCTCGGCCTGTGCGAGCTCCTCCTGCGCGGCCGCGAGATCCTGCTGCATCTTCTGGGCCTGCTGGAGCAGCTGCTGCATGTTGGGCTGGCCACCACCGGGAATCACAGGGCACTCACTCCATACGTCGTACGTCGAGACCTTCGGAACGCTTGGTCAATCCGAGCCTACGTGCTCCCCGGGCGCCGCGCCCTACGCCGTGAGGACCAACTCTTTCGAGTGAGAGACGGGGCGTACGCGTACCTGATGAAGACCTCCTTGCGGGCGGAAAACCCGGGAATCGTCGCCCATCGCCCGTCATTCGAAGGTAGGAAGAGCATGCGCATCATTGCGCACACGCGCACCACCACACGTCAGCGCAGGCAGAGGGAGTGCCGGGTGAGCCAGCCGGAGATGCAGCCCGAGGGGCCACCCCGGGATCCCCGGGAGGAAGGCGGCGGACCTATGGCGGCGGGCGATCTGACCGGCCGGCCGTTCCCCCTCGGGGACTGGGGCGAGCCCGCCGAGCGGCTCGACGAGCTCTACCGGCGGGTCGAGGCCGATGCGCTGCGCACCGCCGAGTGGTACCTGTCCGACCGGGCGTGGAAGCGGCGCGGTGCGCGCGTGCTGCGCGCCGGGGCGGCCGTCGGCGCCGTCACGGGCGCGTCGATGCCGCTGCTGGAACTGACGGGCTCGATCCCGGGCGCCTCCACGTACGGATACCTCGCGCTGCTGCTGGGCGCGGCCGCGCTCGCCTGCGACCGGTTCTTCGGGCTGACGTCCGGGTGGATGCGGGACGTGGCCACGGCCCAGGCGGTGCAGCGGCGGCTCCAGACCCTCCAGTTCGACTGGGCCTCGGAGAACGTGCGCGAGGTGCTGGGCCCCACCGAGGGCACGGCCAGCGAGGCCGCGGAGCGGTGCCTGACCGTGCTGCGCCGCTTCTCGGAGGACATCACGGAGCTGGTGCGCTCCGAGACCGCGGACTGGATGGTGGAGTTCCGGGCCGGGCCCGCGCCGCTGGTCATGCAGTCGCTGGGGGCTTCCGGGGGCCGGGCGGACGCGAGCATCCCGCCGGCGCGCTTCCCGCTGCCGCCGGGTACCCGGCCGAACATGCCCCGCCAGCGGCCGCCGGAGCAGCCGCGCTGAGACGTTTTCCCGGGCCCTGCAGCTTCTTCCGGGGCTTCCGGGTTTCAGGGGGCCGTCCGGTTCAGGGGGCGTCCGGTTCAGGGGCCGTCCGGGGTTCAGGAGGCCTTCCGCGGTCTGCTGCCGGCGCGGCGGCGGGGCCGGTTCCGCGCACGGATCCGTACCCCGCCCACCGGTCGCAGGCCGCCGGTCGCCGCCGGCCGGACACGGCTCAGCTGAAGATGATCATCGATCCCTGGCCGAGGCTCCGCGTCGCGGCCGCGTGCAGGCCCAGCCACACGTGCCGTTCACGGGCGAAGGGACTGCCGTCGTACGGAATCGGTCCCGCGGGCTCCTCCAGCTGCGTCGGCCGCCCCGGCGGCGCCGGCGCCGCGGGCGGGTTCCCCGGGTCTATCCCGATGGCGGGGGCCACGAACAGCAGCTCGCGCAGCAGCCCCTGCGCGGACCCCAGCGGCCCGCCCCCGGCCAGCAGCTCCTCGTTCGCCAGCGGTGCCGCGAAGTCCACCGGGACGTACGCCCCGGCATGGTCGTAGTGCCACACCAGGTGCGACTGCTGGGCCGTGGGCTCGAACATCTCCAGCAGCTGCTCGTAGTCCCCGCCCAGCTCGTCGACCGGGGTCACGGGCAGCCCGCAGAGCTGGAGCAGGTACGCCCGCCGCAGGAAATGCAGGGCGTCGTAGTCGAAACCGGCGACCGGGGCGACGTCCCCGCTCAGGCCCGGCATGTAGGCGAACACGGGCACGGACGGCAGTCCGGCCGCGCCCAGCGCCTTGTCGTACGAGGCGATCTCTTCCGCGAAGGGGTTGTCGGGGCTGTGGCACAGCACATCGACAAGGGGGACCAGCCACAGGTCACAAGCCACGCAGCCTCCGATCAGTCATTGCCGCCGATCGGGCCAGAGTAGTGGGCCGGACACCCTCCGCGAAGGGGTGCGCATAACCTCGGGGCTGACCTCGGGGCTGACCTCGGGGCTCAGAGGCGGGCGGCCCAGGCCAGCGCGTGCTCGTTGTAGCCCTGCACGATGGAGCGCACCGCGTCGGCGTCGGCCCGTGTCACCGCGTCCACCAGCTCGCTGTGGCCGTCCCACAGCGCCGCCCGCAGCTGCGGTTCGCGCTGGAGGTGAGGGACGGCGAAGACCCAGCACTGCACGCGGATGCGGTGCAGGAACTCGGAGATGTAGGTGTTGGCGACCAGCCCGCTCAGCTCCCGCCAGAAGCGCAGGTCGTAGCCGATCAGCACTTCGAGCGAACCGCTCTGGGCGGCCCTGCGCGCCTCCTCGCCCCGGCGGCGCACCGACACCAGCAGCTCGCCGGAGCCGGGGGCGGTGCCGCGTTCGGCGAGGCGGCGGAAGATGCCGTCCACGACCAGCGAGCGGGCCTCGATCATTCCCCGGAAGTCGTCGACGGAGAAGATCCGCACGCGGAAGCCGCGGTGCTGGACCAGTTCGAGCAGTCCCTGGGCCGAAAGGTCGACGAGCGCCTCGCGGACCGGGGTCGCGGAGACCTCGTACTGCTCCGCGATCTGCTTGACGGTGAACTCGGTCCCCGGAGGCAGGCGTCCCGCGAGCACCTCGTCGCGCAGCGCGTCCGCGATCTGCTGGCGGAGCGTGTTGCGGGTGACAGCTCCGCTGCCTGGCATAGGGGTCCGTCTCCTGTCGTAGAGCTCCGGACACCATAGGCCAGACAACGCGGCTGAAAACCGATCGGTAGCCAACCGATATACCGATCGGTAGCCAACCGAGATGCGAAATCCGCACCCGCCGTGCAGGTGCGGATTTCGCGTCGCCCGGGTTGCGGCCCCGGCCCCCCGGGCGGACCTAGGTCCTGTCGGCAAAGTCCCGCCTGGCCCGCGGCGCCCGGCACCGCACCTCGCCGCGTTGTCGGGGCGCCCAAGTACGTCCAGTACTCGGGCGCCCCTCCGCCTTGCGATGCACGGCGCCGGACACCGCGGGCCCAACCGGCGCTACTTTGACGACAGGACCTAGCCGGTGGTGTGGCGGTCGGCGACCGTCAGTGCCTCGTCGAGCAGGGCCAGGCCCTCCTTCGCCTCGGCCTCCGTGATGGTGCAGGGCGGGACCACGTGGGTCCGGTTCATGTTCACGAAGGGCCACAGGCCGGACGCCTTGCAGGCCGCCGCGAATTCGGCCATCGGCGCGTTGTCCGCGCCGGCCGCGTTGTACGGGACGAGCGGCTCGCGCGTCTCCTTGTCCCGTACGAGCTCCAGGGCCCAGAAGGCGCCGAGCCCGCGGACCTCCCCGACCGAGGGGTGCCGCTCGGCGATCTCGGCGAGCGCCGGGCCGATGACGTTCTCGCCGAGGTGGGCGGCGTGCTCGATGACGCCCTCCTCCTCCATGGTGGTGATCGTCGCCACGGCGGCGGCGCAGGCCAGGGGGTGGCCGGAGTACGTCAGTCCGCCCGGGTAGGGGCGAGTGGCGAAGGTCTCGGCGACGGCGGCCGAGATGGCCACGCCGCCGAGCGGCACGTAGCCGCTGTTCACGCCCTTGGCGAAGGTGATCAGGTCGGGGGTGACGTCCCAGTGGTCGGCGGCGAACCACTTGCCGGTGCGGCCGAAGCCCGACATGACCTCGTCCAGGATGAAGACGATGCCGTGGCGGTCGCAGAGCTCGCGGACGCCCGCGAGGTAGCCGGCCGGCGGGGTCATGATGCCGGCGGTGCCGGGCACGCTCTCCAGGATGATCGCCGCGATGGTCTGCGGCCCCTCGAAGGCGATGGTGTCGGCGAGGTGGGCGAGGGCGCGGGCGCACTCCTCGGCCTCGGTGGTGGCGTGGAAGGCGGAGCGGTAGAGGTACGGGCCCCAGAAATGCACGACGCCGGCGGCGGCCGTGTCGGAGGGCCAGCGGCGCGGGTCGCCGGTCAGGTTGATCGCGGCGGCGGTGGCCCCGTGGTACGAGCGGTAGGTGGAGAGCACCTTGGCGCGGCCCGTGTGCAGACGGGCCATGCGGACGGCGTTCTCGACGGCCTCGGCGCCGCCGTTGGTGAAGAAGATCTTGTCCAGGTCGCCCGGGGTCCGCTCGGCGATGAGGCGTGCGGCCTCGGAGCGGACGTCGACGGCGAAGCCGGGCGCGAGGGTGCAGAGCCGGCCGGCCTGCTCCTGGATCGCGGCGACGACCTTGGGGTGCTGGTGGCCGATGTTGGTGTTCACCAGCTGGGAGGAGAAGTCGAGGAAACGCTTGCCCTCGTAGTCCCAGAAATACGACCCCTCGGCCCCTGCGACGGCGAGGGGGTCGATCAGGGCCTGGGCGGACCAGGAGTGGAAGACGTGCTTCCGATCTGCGTCCTT
The DNA here is from genome assembly GCF_045160505.1 of Streptomyces sp. NBC_00029. Lineage (NCBI taxonomy): Bacteria > Bacillati > Actinomycetota > Actinomycetes > Kitasatosporales > Streptomycetaceae > Streptomyces > Streptomyces sp. NBC_00029. Next base: position 4,974,879 of record NZ_CP108292.1, on the reverse strand, counting down.
CACGGCGGCAAGGGTGTGCGGGGTGACATGAGGGGTCATGACGTCACGCTAGAAGTGCGCAGGTGGGGCGGGATATCGGCGGACTGTATGGGGGTGGGGGGCGGCTCTCGGCAGTCTGTCTGCGAGAGGGCCCGAACCCTCCCGCGGGATTGACAGCATCCTGTCGTTATGACAGTCTATTGTCATAGAGCAGGAACCACGCTGGAGGCGAAAGCACCATGAGCGAGACCCCGCGCAAGCCCGTCCACCTCGCGGTCTACGACACGTACGCGGACTGGGAGACCGGCCACACCACGGCGCACCTCACCCAGCGCGGTCACGTCGTGCGCACGGTCGGCCTCGACTCCTCGCAGCCGGTCACCACCATGGGCGGCGTCCGCATCCAGCCCGATCTGGCCCTGGCCGACCTCCGGCCGCAGGACTCCTCGCTGCTGATCCTCACCGGCGCGTCCCTGTGGGACACGGGCGACGAGCTGGCGCCGTTCGCGGCGAAGGCACGGGAGTTCCTGGCCGCCGGGGTCCCGGTCGCGGCGATCTGCGGAGCCACCGCCGGCCTCGCCCGGGCGGGCCTGCTCGACGGCCGCACCCACACCAGCGGCGCGTCCTTCTACCTGGCGGAGCAGCCGGGCTACGGCGGCGCCGACGGCTACGTCGAGGCCGACGCGGTGACCGACGGCGACCTGATCACGGCGGGGCCGACGGAACCGGTGGCCTTCGCCCGCGAGGTCTTCGCCCGCCTGGACGTCTACAAGCCGGAGGTCCTGGACGCCTGGTACGGGCTCTTCCACGACTCGGACGTCAGCGCGTACCCGGTCCTGATGGCGGCAGCGGCGGCCGGCGATGCGTGAATCGGTGCACGAGCCGCTGTCGCTCGGGGACTCCCGGACCCGGCAGGACCTGCTGAGCCGCACCGCGCTCGGGGTGTTCCGGCTGAACGGCCAGTTCCTCGCCATCTCGGAGGAGCTGGCCAAGCCGGCCGGGCTGACGGCCGCCTGGTGGCAGGTCCTGGGCGCGGTGCTGCGCGAGCCGCTGCCCGTCGCGGGCATCGCCCGCAGCATGGGCATCACCCGGCAGAGCGTCCAGCGCATCGCGGACCTGCTGGTGGCCAAGGGCCTGGCCGAATACGCCCCGAACCCCGCCCACCGCCGGGCGAAGCTGCTGCGGCCCACGCAGGAGGGCCTCGAGGCGGTGGACCGGATCGCCCCGGGGCACGCGGCCCTGGCGGCCCGCCTCGCGACGGAGCTGGGCGACGCCGCCTTCGCGGAGACGGTCCGCGCCCTGGAACGGCTGGCCTCGGCCCTGGACGCGCTGGAGGCCTCGACGCCGACCGCGTCACTGGTGGCGGCCGCGGATCCGGATCCGACCGCAGCTCCGACCTCAGCTCCGGCCGCCATTCCCGGACCGCCGGGCCCCGAGGCCGCTTAGGTCGTCTCTTTCGGATCTTGTCGGTCGGGCCCGCGTCGTCCGGTGCCGTGCATCGCAAGGCGGAGGAGCGCCGTTGTACTGGACGTACTGCGGTGCTCCGACAACGCGGCGAGGTGCGGTGCCGGGCGACGCGGGCCTGGGGGCACCTCCCAGCGGTAGCTGGGGGAGCAAGATCCGAAAGAGACGACCTAGGCGCCGTCGGAATGGCCGCGTGTTCCTGCTGGACGGCACGGCACTCGGCGCCCTGCCCGTGTTCTGAGCGGCCCCGGCGGGCGATTGTGTCGAAGTCAATAAGCCTGCAAGCAATGCTTGTTACGTATAACGGGGCTGTCGGACACTGCGGCACATGGAGCCGTTGAAGGTAGTGGCACAACTGTGGGAGCGAATAGAGGCACGCGACTGGGACGGCGTGGCCGCGCTCATTGCCGAGGACGCCGTCATCGAATGGCCCGTGAGCGGTGAGCGCATCGTGGGGCGCGCCAACTTCATAGCCGTGAACAGCGACGACGGCTACGCGGACGAGAGATCCGTGGAACTGCTGCGGATCCTGGCCGACGGGAACCTCGTGGTCACCGAGGTGGAGATACCTCAGGACCACGTCGTCTACCGGGCCGTCTCCCTCTGGACCGTGCGGGACGGGGAGATCGTGGGGGCGAGGGAGTACTGGACCAGCCCCGGTCAGGATCCGGCGCCGCGCTGGCGGGCAGGCTACGTCGAGCCCTTGGTGGCGGACTGAGCGGCGTGGACTTGGGCCTGGCCTTGGCTCTTGAGTATCGCCCGTCATACCTGAGAGCTACGCGCGAACACGGCTCCATGGCGTGACGCCGACCACGGGTCTTGATTTCTAACTTCGGTAGCAGAGAGGAGCATTGACGGCTCTTCCGGGCGACTACCGAAGGAAGAGGCCATGGCAACGGGGACGGGGACCGCGAGCGGGAACGGGAGCACGAGCGGGAACGGGGCGGGGGCAGGGGCGGCGGCTGGGGCGGGCACCGCGCTCGGCACGGGGCGGGTGCGGGCCGGCGGCGGCCGGCTGCGCCGCACCCTGCTGGCGGCTCTGGTCGCCGCGGCCGTGGCGGTCCCCATCACCGCAGTCGCCTCGCCGAAGGTTCCGGCCCCCGCGCCCGCCACGTTCGCCGAGGACGCCACGCCCCGGAGCCGGTATGCCGCCAACAGCGCCAACATCGCCGAGGCGGTCCGTATGGCCGAGGGCGCCGACCGTCCGGGGAGGGCGGCCGGGCTGCGCGCCATGGGGGCGGGCGGAGCAGGGCAGTTCCTCACCTTCGACGGCCGGGGGAAGGGACGGGCCGTCGAGGTGTTCGGCGAGCTGGAGAGCGCCGACCGGGTCGCCGTCCTGGTGCCCGGCTCCGACACCACCCTGGACACCTACGAGAGGTTCCGTGCGGGGGCCCTCTCCCTCCAGCAGCGCCTGCGGGCCGAGCATCCGCGCTCCGCCGTGGTCGCCTGGCTCGGGTACGACACCCCCGGCACGGTGAGCACCACCGTGCTGACCGCCGCCCGGGCCGACGAGGCCGCAGCAGAACTGGCCCCCTTCCTGGACCGGTTGGGGGCCATGGCGGAGCCCGGGGCCCAGGTATCCCTCCTGTGCCACTCCTACGGCTCCGTGGTCTGCGCCCGGACCGGGACCGGGAACGCGGTCAGCGACATGGTGCTGTTCGGCAGCCCGGGTACGGGGGCCGGAGCCGCACGGGAGCTGCCGACCGGGGCCCGGGTGTGGGCCGGCCGGGGCAACGGGGACTGGATAGGCAACGTCCCGCACGTCCGGATCGGCGGAATCGGTTTCGGGACCGACCCGGTCGACCCCGTCTTCGGGGCCCGGGCCTTCACCGCCGGCGCCGTCGGCCACAGCGACTACCTCAAGCCGGGCACCGCGTCCCTGGACAGCCTGGCCGCCATCGTCCTCGGCACCACCGCTCCCGCATCGGAGGCCGACCATGCGTAGGCTCCGCGCCCGCTGGAACGCCCTGGCGGCGGGCATCGACGCGGCCACCCCGGCCGACCGTGACCGGACCGTGGACGCGCTGCGGGCCTTCGCGATCCTCGGCGTGGTGCTCGGCCACTGGCTGGTCACCGCACTGACCGCCCATGACGGCGGTCTGAGCACCACCAGCCCGCTGGCGCACATGCCGTGGCTGGCGCCGGTGTCCTGGATGTTCCAGACGCTGTCCGTCTTCTTCCTGGTCGGCGGCCATGTCGCCGCCCGCGGGTACGCGTCGGCGCGCGAGCGCGGGGTCTCGTACGGCGCCTGGGTCGGGCAGCGGCTGGGGCGGCTGTTCCGTCCGGTCGCCGCGGTGCTCGTCCTCTGGGCGGTCGTCGCGGGCGGGATGCTGGTCGGCGGGGCGGAGTTCGACACCGTCCGGTCGCTGGTCGGTCTGGTGCTGTCGCCGCTGTGGTTCCTGCTGGTGTTCGCCGCGCTCATCGCGGCGACCCCGCTCGTGGCGCGGCTCGGCCCGCTGTGGCCGCTGGCCGTGGTGGCCGCCGTGGACGTGTGGCGCTTCGGGCTCGCGGGGCCCGCGTGGATCGGCTGGGTCAATGTGGCCGCCGGCTGGCTCGTCCCCTTCACGCTGGGCGCCGCCTGGTCCCGTGGGGCCTTCGCCCGGCGCCGGCCGGCGCTGCTCCTGTTCGGCGCGGGGGCCGCGGCCACGGCCGCGCTGATCCTCTGGGGCGGGTACCCGGCGTCCATGGTGGGTGTCCCGGGGGCCTCGGTATCGAACCTGAGCCCGCCGACGCTGGCCGCGGCCGCCTTCGGACTGGCCCAGTGCGGGCTGGCCCTGCTGGTGAGCGAGCCGCTGGCCCGGATCGTGCGACGGCCCTCGGCCTGGGCGAAGGTGGCCCTGGTGAACCTCTCCGCCATGACCGTCTTCCTGTGGCACCAGACCGCCATGATGGCCGTCACCGCCCTCGGGCTGCTGGTCTCGGCCGACCTTCCCGGGCTGCACACCGTGCCGGATTCGGCGGGCTGGATAGCGGCCCGGCTGCTGTGGCTCCCGGTGTTCGCTGCCGCACTGGCGCTCTGCTGGGCCGCGTTCCGTGTCCACGAGCAGGGCGGGCGCCGCCCGAAGCCTTCCCCCGCTTCCCCTACTTCCCGTGCAGCCCGCGCCGCCCGTGCAGCCCGTGCCGCCGCCGTCTCCCGTACCGGAGCGGGCCCCGCCAAGGAGAGAACCCATGTCTAGGGCCCGCCTTAGCCTGGACGGCGTGAACCAGCAGACCGAGCCGCCTTCCGCCGACGCAGCCCGCCTCCGCCTGCCGCGCGGCCTGGCCCGGGAGCTGTTCACCGTGAAGCGGGACCCCCTCCCGAAGATGTCACGGCCGCGCTGGCTGGCCTGGCTGCCGCATGTGGTCCTCTGCTATGTGGCCATCCCCTGCGGTGTCCTCACGGGCATGCAGCTGAACGACCATTACAAGGTGGTCGGTTCGGCCGTCCTGGGCCTGTCGCTGCTGACGTCCGTCTCCGTCGTGCTCAGCATGTTCCGGCCGATCGCCGCCTGGTGGCTCGGTCTCGTCACCGCGGCCCTCATCGCGTGGGTCATCCACGACCACGTCGGCCAGGGACAGTCCTGGCCCTGGACCCCCGCCGGGCCGGTCACGGTCGCGCCCCTGATCCTGATGGTCGCCCTGCGGGTGCCGCCCCGCGTGACCGTCGCGGTCATCGGCATCACGCTCGCCCTCAACGGCCTGGCCGACGTCGTCCTCAGGCCGCCGCAGAGCCAGACGATCATCGGCGGGGTGGCCCTCCTCTTCGGGTTCGTGGGGATCCTCGGCTACGCCCTGCGCGCCACCCGCCTCACCCGCGGCAAACTCGTCGAGCAGGAGACCCTCACGGAGGAGGAGCGGGCCCGGCGCACCCTGCTGGAGGAGCGCAGCCGGATCGCCCGCGAACTGCACGACGTGGTCGCCCACCACATGTCGGTGATCTCCATCCAGGCGCAGGTCGCCCCGCACCTCGTGGAGAACCCGTCGGAGGAGCTCAAGGAGAATCTGGCCGGCATCCGGGAGAACGCGCTGGAGGCACTGACGGAGCTGCGGCGGGTGCTGGGCGTGCTGAGGTCGGAGCAGCCCGACGATCCCGCGAACCCCCACCATCCGCAGCCGACCCTCGGCGAGCTCGACGGCCTCGTGGACAACGTGCGGGGGGCCGGGCTGGACGTCACGACCGAGATCGCGGGGATACGGCGGCCGCTTACCCCGGGCGTGGAGCTCACCGCGTACCGGATCGTGCAGGAGGCGCTGAGCAACTGTCTGCGCCATGCGCCCGGTTCGCAGGTGGAGGTGGGCATCGCCTACGGGCCGCGTGATCTGCACCTGTGCGTCGCGAACTCCGCGCCGACCCGGTCGGCCCCGCCCTCGCCCGGAGCGGGGCACGGGCTGCTGGGGATGCGGGAGCGGGCGGGCATGCTGGGGGGCGAGCTGGCCGCCGGCCCGCGCCCCGACGGGGGGTACGAGGTGAGCGCCGTACTCCCGATGGATCCGCAGGACCGGCCCGCGGTTCCCGAACCCGAGACGAAGAGGGCCTCATGAGCACCCCGATCAAGGTGATGATCGCCGATGACCAGATGATGGTCCGGCAGGGCTTCACCGTGCTTCTCAACGCACAGCCCGACATAGAGGTCGTGGGACAGGCGGTGGACGGGGCCGACGCGGTGGCGAAGGTCGCCGAGCTGGCCCCGGACGTGGTGCTGATGGACATCCGCATGCCGGGGATGGGCGGGATCGAGGCCACGTCCGTCATCACCGGTGTTCCGGACGCCGCCGTGAAGGTGCTGGTGCTGACGACTTTCGATCTCGACGAGTACGTGTACGAGGCGCTGCGGGCCGGAGCCTCCGGGTTCCTGCTCAAGGACGCCTCGGCCGACCAGCTCGCCGAGGCGGTGCGGGTGGTGGCTGCCGGCGAGGCGCTGCTCTCGCCGAACATCACGAAGCGCCTGATCACGGAGTTCTCCCGGCTGGGGGCGCCGCGGGCGCCGTCCCGGGCCCGGATCGAGGCGCTGACGGAGCGGGAGACCGAGGTGCTGTCGCTGATCGCCCAGGGCCTGTCGAATGCCGAGATCTCGGAGCACCTGGTGCTGGCCGAGCAGACGGTGAAGACGCATGTGAGCCGGATCCTGGTGAAGCTGGGGCTGCGGGACCGCACGCAGGCGGCGGTGTTCGCGTACGAGACGGGTCTGATCCGTCCGACGGGCTACTGAGGAACCCGTGTAGTACTTGAGGGGGACCCCGAGAAATCCCCATCAGCGGCGACGCGGACCAGAGCGGTACAGACCTACGGTGTGTGTATGACCGAGAGGACCACCGGGGGGACAGCCCGGACGCCTGAATTCCGACTGGCATCGGATGTGATCGGGACCCTGCGCCGGGACCTCGTCACCGATGCCTTCGCGTACCGGCCGCTGCCGCTGGCGGACACCTCCGGGCGCTTCGTACGCCGGCTTCCCGGGGTGCTGCGCCGGTACGCACCGTGGCGGCGGCACGCGGCGGTGGGATTCCTGGCCTTCCTGGTCGGGACGATATCGCTGAACACGCAGTCGGACGCCTGGGGTGACCTGGGGCCGATCGCCATGACGTTCCTGACGGCGGCGCCGGTCCTGATGACGCTGGTGCGGCCGGTCGGCGCGTGGTGGGCGGCCATCGCGATGACGGTGGTGACGGCCGGTATCGGGAGTGGCTTCAACTGGCCCTGGACCGACGGCAGTTTCGCCTCCTACATCGTGGTCATGTTCCTCGTCACGCTGCGGACCGGGCCCCGGGTGGCGGCCTGGATGTGGACGCTCACCCTCGTGCTGGGCACGGGAATCTCCGTCCTGTTCAACGGCCGATGGGGTTCGAACATGCCGGAGATGGCGCTGACCTCGGCCTTCGCCCTGGTGATCGCCGGCAGTATCCAGATACGTCGGGACGCGAAGGCGGAGGTGAGCGCGCAGCAGGAGGTCACGGCCGTCGAGCGGGACAAGCGGACCCTGCTGGAGGAGCGGACCACGATCGCGCGCGAGCTGCACGATGTGGTGGCCCACCACATGTCGGTGGTGGCGATCCAGGCGGAGGCCGCACCGTACCGGGTGAAGAATCCGCCGCCGGAGCTGGAGGCGGCGTTCGTCACCATCCGTGAGAACGCGGTGGCGGCCCTGACGGAGCTGCGACGGGTGCTGGGTGTGGTGCGCTCCGCGGACTACGAGGCGCCGGACGCCCCACAGCCGACGCTGGCCTCGCTGGACGGCCTGCTGGCCAATGTGCGGGAGACCGGGCTGAGTGTGCAGAAGACGATCACGGGCGCGGTGCGGGAGCTGCCGCAGGGTGTGGAGCTGTCGGCGTACCGGATCGTCCAGGAGGCCCTGAGCAACACGCTGCGGCACGCGCCGGGAGCCGCGGCCGAGGTGGAGGTCTCGTACGTGCTGGGCGGCATCGGGATACGGATCGTCAACGACCCGGCGACGGGGGATGTGCGGCCCTCGCCCGGGGCCGGGCACGGGATCACCGGGATGCGAGAGCGGGTGGCCATGCTGGAGGGGGAGATGACGGCGGGCCGGACCCCCGCGGGCGGGTACGAGGTGGCGGTGTTCATACCGGTGCCGCACCGTGCGGAGCCGGCGCCGGAGCCGCAGGAGGGGACGGTATGACGATCAGGGTGCTGATCGTCGACGACCAGATGATGGTCCGCGAGGGGTTCTCCGTTCTGCTGAACGCGATGGACGGCATCGAGGTGGTCGGCGAGGCGGTCGACGGCCGGGAGGCCATCGACCAGGTGGCGGCACTGCGGCCGGATGTGGTGCTGATGGACATCCGGATGCCGCTGATGAACGGGCTGGAGGCCACGCGGGAAATCGTGGCCGCCGACACGGACGCGAAGGTGCTGGTCCTGACGACCTTCGACCTCGACGAGTACGTGTACCAGGCGCTGCGGGCCGGGGCCTCCGGGTTCCTGCTCAAGGACGCATCGGCCCGTCAGCTGGCCGACGGGGTAAGGGTGGTGGCGGCCGGCGAGGCCCTGCTGGCGCCCTCGGTGACCAAGCGGCTGATCGTGGAGTTCTCGAAGATCTCCGAGGCGCGCAAGTTCGGGGACCCCGCCGGGGTGGGGGAACTGACGGAGCGGGAGACGGAGGTCCTGGTGCTGATCGCACAGGGGCTGTCGAACGCGGAGATAGCCGACCGGCTGGTCGTCGCGGAGTCCACCATCAAGACCCATGTGAGCCGGATCCTGGTGAAGCTGGGCCTGCGGGACCGCACCCAGGCGGCGGTGTACGCGTACGAGACCCGGCTGGTGACACCCTCCTGATCGGGCGGGCCTGCCCTTAGGGTGCGGGGATGGGCTTTGATCCGTGGGATGCCGCGTTCGTCGCCGATCCGTACCCGGCCTACCGGGAGTTGCGGGAGCAGGGGCGGGCCGTGTGGTGCGAGGCCACCGGGCAGTGGCTGGTGCCGCACTACGCCGATGTGAGTGCGCTGTTGCGGGACCGGCGGCTGGGACGGACCTACCTCCACCGGTTCTCGCACGAGGAGTTCGGGCGCGAGGCGCCACCGCCGGAGCACGAGCCCTTCCATGTGCTCAATGGCAACGGCCTGCTGGACCTGGAGGATCCCGCGCACGCGCGGGTGCGCAGGCTGGTGGCGAAGGCCTTCACCCCGCGGACGGTGGAGCGGCTCGTGCCCGCCGTGCAGCGGCTGGCCGGGGAGCTGGTCGGGCGGTTGCGCGCGGACGGGGGCGGGGATCTGCTCACCGTCGTCGCCGAGCCGCTGCCGGTGGCGGTGATCGCGGAGCTGCTGGGCGTGCCCGAGGCGGACCGGGGGCCCCTGCGGCCATGGTCGGCGGACATCTGCGGGATGTTCGAGCTGCGGCCGGACGAGGAGACGGCGCGGCGTGCGGTGCGGGCGAGCGTCGAGTTCAGCGCGTACCTGCGCGGGCTGATCGCCGAGCGGCGCAGGCACCCCGGGGAGGATTTGATCTCCGGGCTGATCGCCGCCCACGATGAGGAGGGGCGGCTCAGCGAGCAGGAGATGATCTCCACCTGTGTGCTCCTGCTGAACGCCGGGCACGAGGCCACCGTGAACACGACCGTCAACGGCTGGTGGGCGCTGTTCCGCAATCCCGCGCAGCTCGCCGCGCTCCGCACGAGCCGCGATCCCGAAAAGTTGTCCACAGCTGTGGATGAACTCATGCGGTACGACACTCCCCTCCAGATGTTCGAGCGCTGGGTGCTCGACGACATCCGAATCGGGGACACCGTCATCCCCCGCGGAGCCGAGGTCGCGCTGCTCTTCGGGTCCGCGAACCGGGATCCGGCGCGCTTCGACGATCCCGACGCGCTGGACCTCGTACGGGCCGACAATCCGCATCTGACCTTCGGGGCCGGGATCCACTACTGCCTCGGGGCGCCCCTGGCGCGGCGGGAGTTGGAGGCCTCGTTCGGGGCGCTGCTCGCGGAGGGGGTCCCGCCACTGCGGCTCGTCGAGGAGCCGCAGTGGCAGGACGGCTACGTCATCCGGGGGCTGAAGCAGCTGCTCGTGGAGTTCTAGATGAGTCATTCCGAAGTGATCAGTGGTCATAGGCGATCAGGGAGCGTGTGATTGGCTGTCCGGTCTTGTGAGTTGTGCCAGATTGCTGCGGCCGGCGCGAGGACGCGTTGGGCGACGCGGACGGCGACGCCCTCAAAGGTCCGGCCGCCGTGTTGTTCCAGGTCGAGCGCCGTCGGCGAAGGCTGCGACGACCTGGCCGTCTGCGTGTCCCGGTCCGGCCCGAGATTGCCGAACCCTGCGCCATGCTCATGCCATCGGTGTCATAATCGGACATTGTGTGGACAACGCTTGCGCCGCTCATCGGCGTCCTGCTCGGCGGGTTCATGTCGGTGCTGGCCCAGCGCTCGGCAGGACGCGCCTTGGAACGCGGCGAGGCGCGCCGCAGTGTTCGTGAACTTGCCGAGGCGCGCCGCAACGAGCGTCTCACTCACCTCATCGAATTTCTGTCTGCGGTGCAGGAAGCTGAACGAGTCGCGGTGGATCGGCATCACCACAACCTGGCTGACGAGCAGTGGCAGGCCCAGGCAAGGCAGGTCCTTGACAGGGTGTGGGTGATGCAGAAGACGATCCACGTGCTGTGCACGTCTGAGGTCAGCGAAGCGGCACGTAGCCTCGCGTGGGCAGTACAGGAAGTGATCAGGAAGGGCCCCGAAGACCCGGGAGAGCCACAGGACGAGAAGGTCTGGGCGCACATCCGTCCGAGCCGACAGGCATTCCTTGATCTCGTGCGCGACCAGCTCAGTTGAAACCCCGGGGAGGGATTCGGCAGCTGCCGTGAGCGGCCCGGGGCAAGCAGCACCAGCTCCGGCCTCCCTTGTGCGGCGAGCATCATCTACTTCGCCGGCTCCTCGAGGGACGCAAAGCCCGCCTTGGCGCAGGGGGCGTGCATGTCCACGGGCCAGCAGCAGGCCATCGAATGGCCCCTTGGCCCATCGACAAGCTGATCACGATCACTTCGGAATGACTCGTCCAGGGGCCCGGCCGCCACCCGTCATCGCCGCCGACCCTAAGCGATCATGTCGCGGCGGCGCAGGGCCACCGGGCCCGCTGCCGTCAGGGCCACGGCGAGGGCGGTCAGGGCGAGCGGCGGGCCGGCTGATCGAATCCGGAAGCACCGATACCCGCAGACGTGACACCCCCTCCGTGCCATGCTGGAACGCATGAACCTGGAGGACCTGGTACGGCTGCGCCGCGCCCGGGACATGATGGACCGCGAGTACGCCGAACCGCTGGACGTGCAGGCACTCGCGAACGTCGCCCTCATGTCGGCCGGACACTTCTCCCGCAGTTTCCGCTCCGCGTTCGGGGAAACCCCGTACAGCTACCTCATGACCCGCCGAGTCGAACGCGCGAAGGCGCTCCTGCGACGCGGCGACCTGAGCGTGACGGAGGTCTGCTTCGCCGTCGGATGTACCTCACTGGGGTCCTTCAGCTCGCGCTTCACCGAGCTCGTCGGCGAGACCCCCAGCGCCTATCGGGCCCGCAGCCACGACGACGGCGCCGACATCCCGGCGTGCGTCGCCAAGATCTACACGCGACCGGTCAGGATCGGAGAAGCGAAATCCACCCCCTCCTCGTAGCGTCGACGGCATGAACATCAACCTCTCGCAGTGCTTCATCGCAGTCGACGACCACGACAAGGCGGTCACCTTCTACCGCGATGTCCTCGGCCTGGAAGTCCGCAACGACGTCGGGTTCGAGGGGATGCGCTGGGTGACCGTCGGCTCCCCCGCGCAGCCGGACGTGGAGATCGTCCTCGAACCGCCGCTCGCCGACCCCAACGCCTCGCCGGCCGACCGGCAGGCGGTGGCGGAGCTGCTGGCCAAGGGCATGCTGCGCGGCGTGATCTTCTCCACCGACGATGTCGACGCCACCTTCGAACGCATCCGGGCCGCCGGCGGGGAGGTGCTGCAGGAGCCGGTCGACCAGCCGTACGGCGTCCGCGACTGCGCCTTCCGCGACCCGGCCGGCAACATGCTCCGCTTCAACCAGCCCCGCAAGCCCTAAGGACCGACTGCCCAGGAGTCCGCGCAGATCAGCGCAGATCAGCGCAGGTCCGCGCAGGTAGGCGCGGATCAGCCCAGGAGTCCGCGCAGGCGGCCCGCCCGAGAGATGGAGACACGATGAGCAGGGCCCCCAAGCCGGACCCCCGGTCGCCCGAGCCGCAGGCGCCGCACGCTGCCGACAGCCACGGTCTGATCCGCGTGCACGGTGCACGCGTGAACAACCTCAAGGACGTCAGCATCGAGATCCCCAAGCGCCGGCTGACGGTGTTCACCGGAGTCTCCGGTTCGGGCAAGAGCTCGCTGGTGTTCGACACGATCGCCGCCGAGTCCCAGCGGATGATCAACGAGACCTACAGCACCTTCCTGCAGGGCTTCATGCCGACGCTGGCCCGCCCCGAGGTCGACGTACTCGACGGCCTGACCACGGCGATCACCGTCGACCAGCAGCGGATGGGCGGCGACCCCCGCTCCACGGTCGGCACCGCCACCGACGCCAACGCGATGCTCCGCATCCTCTTCAGCCGGCTCGGCAAGCCGCACATCGGCCCGCCCAGCGCCTACTCCTTCAACGTCGCCTCCGTCCGCGCCAGCGGCGGGATCACGGTCGAGCGCGGCGCCGAGAAGACCAAGACGGTGAAGGCGACCTTCTCCCGCACCGGCGGCATGTGCGTGCGCTGCGAGGGCCGGGGCGTGGTCTCCGACATCGACCTCGCCCAGCTCTACGACGACTCCAAGTCGCTCGCCGAGGGCGCCTTCACCATTCCCGGCTGGAAGTCCGACAGCTTCTGGACCGTACGGGTCTACGCCGAGTCGGGCTTCCTCGACCCGAACAAGCCGATCGCGAAGTTCACCAAGAAGGAGATGCAGGACTTCCTCTACCGGGAGCCCACCAAGGTCAAGGTCGAGGGCGTCAACCTCACCTACGAGGGCCTCATCCCCAAGATCCAGAAGTCCTTCCTGTCCAAGGACAAGGAAGCGATGCAGCCCCACATCCGGGCCTTCGTGGAGCGCGCGGTCACCTTCGCGACGTGTCCCGACTGCGAGGGCAGCCGGCTCAGCGAGGGCGCCCGGTCCTCGAAGATCAAGAAGATCAGCATCGCCGACGCCTGCTCGATGCAGATCAGCGACCTGGCCGAGTGGGTCCGCGGCCTCGCCGAGCCCTCGGTCGCCCCACTGCTGACCGCGCTGCAGCTCACCCTCGACTCCTTCGTGGAGATCGGCCTCGGCTACCTCTCGCTCGACCGGGCGTCCGGCACGCTGTCGGGCGGCGAGGCGCAGCGCGTCAAGATGATCCGCCACCTCGGCTCCTCGCTCACCGACGTCACCTACGTCTTCGACGAGCCCACCATCGGCCTGCACCCGCACGACATCCAGCGCATGAACGACCTCCTGCTGCGGCTGCGCGACAAGGGCAACACCGTCCTCGTCGTCGAGCACAAGCCGGAGACCATCGCGATCGCCGACCACGTCGTCGACATCGGCCCCGGCGCGGGCACTGCGGGCGGCACCGTCTGCTACGAGGGCACCGTTGAGGGACTGCGCTCCGGCGGCACCATCACCGGCCGCCACCTCGACGACCGGGCCAAGCTCAAGCCGTCGGTCCGCAAGCCCACCGGTGCGCTGGAGATCCGCGGGGCAACGGCCAACAACCTGCGCGACGTCGACGTCGACATCCCGCTCGGGGTGCTCACGGTCGTCACCGGCGTGGCCGGTTCGGGCAAGAGCTCGCTGCTGCACAAGTCGCTCTCCCCCGACACGGACGTGGTCTCGATCGACCAGGCCGCGATCCGCGGCTCGCGCCGGAGCAACCCGGCGACCTACACCGGGCTGCTCGACCCGATCCGCAAGGCGTTCGCCAAGGCCAACGGGGTGAAGCCGGCGCTGTTCAGCGCCAACTCCGAGGGCGCCTGCCCCAATTGCAATGGCGCCGGCGTCATCTACACCGACCTGGCGATGATGGCCGGGGTCACGACCACCTGCGAGGAGTGCGAGGGCAAGCGGTTCGAGGCGTCCGTGCTGGAGTACCACCTCGGCGGCCGCGACATCAGCGAGGTGCTCGCGATGTCGGTGACCGAGGCCGAGGAGTTCTTCGGCGACGGTGAGGCGCACACGCCCGCCGCGCACCGCATCCTCACCCGGCTCGCGGACGTCGGGCTCGGCTACCTCAGCCTCGGCCAGCCGCTCACCACGCTGTCCGGCGGCGAGCGCCAGCGGCTCAAGCTGGCCACCCACATGGCGGAGAAGGGCGGCGTGTACGTGCTCGACGAACCGACCACCGGCCTGCACCTCGCCGACGTGGAGCAGCTGCTCGGCCTGCTCGACCGGCTGGTCGAGTCCGGGAAGTCGGTCATCGTCATCGAGCACCACCAGGCGGTCATGGCGCACGCCGACTGGATCATCGACCTCGGTCCCGGCGCCGGTCACGACGGCGGTCTGGTCGTCTTCGAGGGCACCCCCGCCGACCTCGTGGCGGACCGCTCCACCCTCACCGGCGAGCACCTCGCGGCGTACGTCGGCGCCTGAGCCGCCCCGCCCGGCCCCTGCGGCCCCCGCCCCGGACCCCTGCCGCCGCGGTGCCAGGGGTCCGGCGGGCTGCCCGGCGTGGTCGGCAGATCCGGCGGCGTTCGCGCCGGACGCCGGGGAGTCCCCCGGACAGCTCAGCCAGGAGCTGCCGCCGGCGGCCTTCGAGTACGGCTGCGGCGCGCGGGCCGGGCGTGGCCCAGCCCGCCGGAGTGCGGGGCCCACAGGGCCCCGCCCGCGGCCGGGTCTCCCGCAAGCCGCACCACCTGGGCCGCCCCGGCGGGGACCGCACGGGGCCACGGCCGCGGCGGCAGCACCCGTCGGCCCAGCGGGCCCAGGGTCAGGACGTGCGGCCCGTCGGCCAGCACCAGCACCGGCGGGCGCCACCGGCTGCGGACCACCACGGCCTCGTACGCGGTCCAGGCCGCCCCGGGGTCGCGCAGCACGCGCCGGACCCGCCGGACGGCGTACAGCTCCCGCACACCGAGGAGCACCGGGCCCAGCAGCGCAGCCGGCACGGCCACCCGCAGCGGCGGCGCACCGAGCAGCGCCCCGGCCACGGCCGGCCAGCAGAACACCGGCAGCAGGCACAGCAGCAGTGCGTCGCGCCGCCAGTCCTCCAGCGCGTCCCGCATCGCTGCCGCCTCCCGTGCACCCGGTGTGGTCACCGGGGCACGGTGAGCGTCCATGCTCCGGGGCGCAGGGTCCACGTACGACGGCGGACCGGGCCGGTCATCGCCGCGTCGGCGCGGTAGCGGAAGTCCGCGCCCGACACCGTGACCGTCTTCGCCCGGGCCGTGACGGTCGACTCGGCGGAGCCGCCGCCGCCCGTCCGGACCACGACCTCCGCCGCGCCGCCGTCGTCCCTGGTGCGAACGGACACGTCCTCCACGGGCCGGTCCACATCCGCCAGCAGCACCCCGTCGGCCTCGACGCGCAGCCGGTGCCGGCCGGTGGCGACGCCGCCGGCCGCCGCCACCGGCCGGACCAGCGTCCGTACCAGCGAGCGGTACGCGCTCCACACCGACGGCCCGGCGGGCCGCTGGACGCCGTGCACCGGCGGGATCCGCAGTGCACCCAGCACCACCCCGTCGCTGTCGTCGACCAGCAGGTCGCAGCTCCGGACCGACCCGTCGAGCACCGCCCGGGCCGCGGAGACGGCCGAAAGCGGCACGCCGAGGGACCGCGCCAGGCCCAGCGAGCCCACGGGGCCGACCGGAACGAGCGCCAGGGGCCCCTCCCCCAGCCCCCGCTCCCGGTGCAGCAGGCCCACGGTGCGCACCAGGGCGCGGTCGTCACCGACGATCACCAGCCGCCGATGACCCCGGCGGGCAAGAGCCCGCGCAAATTCCTCCTGCGAATCCGGGAGGCAGATTTTCGCTGCCGCGCCCGCTGACAAAACATCCTTCGCGATCCGCACGGACTCGCCGTCAAGACGGCGGGCGACCGGGTCGACGAGCACGAGCAGGCCGCCTACCGGCGCGCCCGCTTGGCTCATGGTGGGCTCTGGAGCCGACACCTCGGTCCTTCCTCGGGTAGCATCTTTGTGCAAGAGGCCCTTGCGCTATTGCGCCAGGGCCTTCGTCTATTCCGGGGTACCGGTCCGACGGCTCAGCCTGCGGTGTACATCGTCGTACGCCCCCTGACCTTGGACATGCCCCATCCGGAAGAGGTGTACGCCTGTGCCCGCTCTTGTGCTGCTCGGAGCTCAGTGGGGTGACGAGGGCAAGGGAAAGGCCACCGACCTGCTCGGTGGATCCGTTGACTATGTGGTGCGCTACCAGGGCGGCAACAATGCCGGCCACACGGTCGTCGTCGGCGACCAGAAGTACGCGCTCCACCTTCTCCCTTCCGGCATCCTCTCCCCCGGATGCACCCCGGTCATCGGTAACGGTGTCGTCGTGGACCCGGCCGTCCTGCTCTCCGAGCTGCGCGGTCTGAACGAGCGCGGCATCGACACCTCCAAGCTGCTCATCAGCGGCAACGCGCACCTGATCACGCCGTACAACGTCACCCTCGACAAGGTCGGCGAGCGTTTCCTGGGCAAGCGCAAGATCGGTACGACCGGTCGCGGCATCGGCCCGACGTACGCGGACAAGATCAACCGCGTCGGCATCCGCGTCCAGGACCTGTACGACGAGTCGATCCTCGTCCAGAAGGTCGAGGCGGCGCTGGAGGGCAAGAACCAGCTCCTCGCGAAGCTGTACAACCGCCGCGCGATCGACGCCGCCCAGATCGTCGAGGAGATGCTCCAGTACGCGGAGCAGATCAAGCCGTACGTCGCCGACACCACCCTGATCCTCAACAACGCGCTGGACGAGGACAAGGTCGTGCTGTTCGAGGGCGGCCAGGGCACCCTGCTCGACGTCGACCACGGCACCTATCCCTTCGTCACCTCGTCCAACCCGACCGCCGGCGGCGCCTGCACCGGCACCGGCGTGGGCCCGACGAAGATCAGCCGTGTCATCGGCATCCTCAAGGCCTACACGACCCGAGTCGGCGCGGGCCCGTTCCCGACCGAGCTGTTCGACAAGGACGGCGAGGACCTGCGCCGCATCGGCGGCGAGCGCGGTGTCACCACCGGACGTGACCGCCGCTGCGGTTGGTTCGACGCGCCGATCGCACGTTACGCCACCCGCGTGAACGGTCTCACCGACTTCTTCCTCACCAAGCTGGACGTACTGACCGGCTGGGAGCAGATCCCGGTCTGCGTCGCGTACGAGATCGACGGCAAGCGCGTCGAGGAGCTGCCGTACTCGCAGACCGACTTCCACCACGCGAAGCCGATCTACGAATACCTCCCCGGCTGGTCCGAGGACATCACCAAGGCCAAGACCTTCGAGGACCTTCCGGCGAACGCCCAGGCGTACGTCAAGGCCCTGGAGGAGATGTCGGGCGCCCCGATCTCCGCGATCGGCGTGGGCCCCGGCCGTACCGAGACGATCGAGATCAACTCGTTCCTCTAGGCCACGGGTCATACGTCCGAAGGGGCGGCGGGCGCAGATGCGCCGGCCGCCCCTTCGGCGTCGGGCGCAGAAAAGACTTCCCCGCCCTGTCACATTCGTGCGCGCCCCTCCGTCAGTGCTGTGCAGACACCTACTGAAGGAGAGCAGCAGCCATGACGAACACCTCCATCTCGCGGATGCCCGACCCGGCCGTGCTCGTCCCCGAAGTGAACGACATCAGCGCCGCCCTCTTCCGGGCCACCGGCAACCGCTCGGTGCCGCGGACCACGATGAGCCTGGTCCACCTGAGGGCCGGGCAGATCGTCGGCAACACCTACCTGACCGTCCTGAACACCGGGTTCCTCCGCAAGGCCGGGGAGTCCGAGGAGCGCATCACGGCCGTCTCCTCCTGGCAGGACGCCCCCTTCTTCACCGGCGCCGAGCGCGCCGCGCTCGCCCTGGTGGAGGCCACCCTCCAGCCCGCCCCGACCGGCAGGGAGCGGGTCGGCGACGAGCTGTACGCCGAGGTCGCCGCGCACTACGACGACAAGGCCCTCGCCACCCTCACCGTCGCGATCGGGCAGATCAGCTTCTTCATCGCCCTGGCGGTCATCGGCAAGCCGCAGCCGGTGACCTCCCTGGCCGACGAGCAGTGGGGCTGAGCGCCCGGCCCTCACGGGCGGCCACCGTCTCGGCGGGCGGGTTCCGGGCGGGCGGAAATATGATGTGCACGGGCTGTGCACGCAGCGGAAGCAGGGACGGATGGATGCACCTCGGAGCGTTCCGTGAGTCCTCGCCGTGCCCCGCGGGCGGCCAGCGCCGACCTGCTCAGCACGCTCGGACGGCTCGCCGACCAGGCGCGCCGCGGGGTGGAGCTGCAGCAGGCCCGGGTGGACCTGGCCGAGGCGCTGCAGAGCGAGATGCTGCCCGCCTCCCTGCCCGCGCTGCCGGGCCTGCGGACCGCCGCCCGCTACTCGCCCGCCCGGCACGGCCTGGACATCGGCGGCGACTGGTACGACGGATTCCGGCTGCCCGAGGGGGCGCTGGCCTTCTGCATCGGTGACGTCCAGGGGCACGACGTGGAGGCGGCCGCCTTCATGGGGCAGGTGCGGATCTGCCTGCGCGCCGTGGCGGCCGTCGTCGTCGATCCGGGCGAGGTGCTGAGCCGGGCCAACGAGGTGCTGCTCTCCATGGACCGCGAGCTCTTCGCGACCTGCAGCCTGCTCCGCTTCGATCCCGAGACCCGGGAGCTGGAAACCGCCCGGGCCGGCCACGTTCCGGCGGTCTGGGCCACCGTCGACGGCGCGTACGGGATAGCCGACGACGACGGCGGCCTGCCGCTGAACCTGATGCCGGGGGCGGGGTACGCGGTGACCCGGCGCCGGCTGACGAAGGCGGGATCGATCGTCCTGCTCACGGACGGCGTGGTCGAGGGGCCGCAGTTCCCGATCGAGGTGGGACTGGAGCGGGTGTCCAAGGTCGTCCGGGAGGCGGCGGGCACCGATCCGGGCGAGCTGGCCGCCGAGGTGATGAAGGTGGCCGACTCCACCGGCCACTCCGATGACGCCGCGGTGCTCGTCCTCAGCCACGACGCGGCCGACGCCCCCTAGACCGCCCGCTCGCGCGTGTCACGGCCCGTGGGGACGCCGGGCTGTTGTCTGATGCTGTGGTGCGCACCGAGGGATGGCGACGTCCGACCGCAGTTCTGCTACAGATCCTCGCCGTCGCGCTCGCCTACTACCTGGGCGGACGGATCGGCCTCCTCCAGCGCGTGGTCGTCGACGGCGCCGAGGTCACGCCCCTGTGGCTGCCGACCGGCATCGCGCTGGCCTCCCTGCTCTGGCTGGGCCTGCGGGTGTGGCCGGGGATCGCCATCGGTACGTACCTGTCCATCGAGGGGATCAACGGTTTCGACCTGCCGGGCCTGGTCATCGTGGCGGGGAACACCCTCGCGATGGTGTGCGCGTACCTGATGCTGCGCCGGGCGGGTTTCCGTACCGAGCTGGACCGGCTGCGGGACGCCCTGTCGCTCGTCTTCCTGGGCGGTCTGCTGCCGATGACGATCAGCGCGACGATCGGGACCTGGACGCTGGTGCTCTCCGGGGACCTGCCGGTCGCACAGTTCTGGCCCGTCTGGTCGGCCTGGTGGGCCGGGGACGCGATGGGCGTGATCGTGGTGACCCCGCTGCTGCTCGTGCTGCGCAGGGTCCTGCCGGCCCGCCGGCGCGGCGACGGCTACCGTGCGCTGGAGGTGACGGCCCTGGCCGTCTGCGCCGTCGTCGTCACCCTCGTGGCCACCCGCACCGAGCTCTCGCTGCTCTTCCTCGTCTTCCCGCTGATCATCTGGGCGGCCGTACGCTTCCAGCTCGCAGGGAGCGCTCCGTGCACCCTGCTGGTGTCGGTCCTGTCGATCTCGGCGGCGATCGAGCACGTGGGACCGTTCGCCGACCGCAGCCTGCTGGAGACCATGATCAACCTCCAGGGCCTCAACGGCGCGGCGGCCCTGACCGGGCTGCTGCTGTCGGCTCTCGTCACCGAGCAGAACAACATCCGCCTGAAGATCGAGCAGGTCTGCGAGGACCTGGCCGAGCTGGTGGAACACCTGGCACCGGGGAAGAAGCCGGACCGCTGGACCGAGCCGGACCCCTAGCCAGGTCGTGGCGGACACCCAGGTCGTGGCGGACACCCAGGGACGTACACGGGGGACACGCACGGACACGCAAAGGGCGCCCCGGGAGCGGATCCCGGGGCGCCCTTTGCGTGGACTAGTTGGTCTCGTAGTAGCCGAAGACGTCGACGACCAGGTCGGTGGTCGCCCACTCCTCCCAGCTCTGGTTGAAGAAGTCGGAGATGCCGTTCTCGCCCGCGCTCGCCTGGACCAGGTTCGCGACGGTGCGGCCGCGGCCGAGCCAGTTGAGGGTGGAGGAGCCGGGAGCCTCCGGCGGCACGGCCGTGCCGTTGCGGTACGCCTCGAGCGAGTTCGGGTCCGGGGCGACCGAGAGGAAGCCGTTGTTGGCGGTGTTGGTGACCGTGGCGTTCAGCACGTAGCCCGAGACGCCGTCGTCCACGGCGTCGGGGGTGAACGTCACGGGCAGGTAGAACCCGCCGGGGATGGCGCCGTGGTACGGGTCCTTGGGCTCCCGGGTGTCCAGTCGGCGGACGGGAGCGATCGGGACGAACGAGCCCTTGCTGTCGAGGCTGTAGTAGCCGACCACGTCGACGACGACGTCGGTACCGGCGTAGGCGCCGTTGCGGAAGCTGATCTTCCCGTCCTTGCCGACGGGCACGATCACCGAGTTGGCGATGGTCTGACCGGCACCGAAGTTCAGGCTGGAGGTGTCCGGGGCCGCCTGGCCGCTCGGGAAGACGGTCAGGTGACCGTACTTGCCCGGGTTGGTGACGGTGACGTTCAGCGCGACGGCGGTGATGCCCTGGGGCACGCCGCGCAGGCCGCTGATCTGGGTGCTGAAGGTGTTCTGGCCACCCAGCTGCCCCCTGGACGTACCGAGGCCCTCGCGGGTGTCCACGAATCGGACCGGGGTCATCGGGGTGTAGCCGCTGGCCGACTTCGCGGTGAAGTAGCCGGTGACGTCGGCGATCAGGTGGGCCGATCCGCCCCAGCTGCCGTTGTACAGGTCGACATAGCCGTTCTTGCCGACCGGCACGATGACCTGGTTCGGGATGGTCTGACCGTAGTCCCAGTTGACGTTGGACGTCTTCGGACGCACCCCGTCCTCCGGGAAGGCGGTGACGAACCCGGACGCGAGGGTGTCGGTGGCGGTCACGTTGAGAACGACCGCGGTGACCCCCGCCGGGATGCCGGCGTTGCCGCCGACCTTCACCCGCGCGGTACCGGACGGCTGCACCGCGCCCTGGGGGCCCCCGAGCCCGGTCCGGGTGTCCAGGAGGCGAGTGGGGGCGACCGGGGTGAACTCCGAACCCGCGGTGCCGTACGGCAGCTCGTTGACGACCTCGACCCCGTTGGCGGCGTCGGTCACGGTGACCTTGATGTTGTACTCGCCGAGCTCGGCGTAGGCGTGCGAGTGCGCCAGCTCGCCGGCGCCGGAAGCGGCGACGACGTCCTTCTTCCCGTCGCCCCACTCCACCGTGACGGTCAGCGAAGCAGTCTCGCTGATCAGGTCGGTCACCAGCTTCACCCCGTGGGCGGTGGTGCTGGTGGCCGTCAGGACCATGTTCAGGTCCGGGTTGCCCGCAGCGGCGGCAGCCTTCCCCTTGGCTGCCGGCAGCGTCTTGCGGACCGACTTCTCGGCCGGGCTCTTGAAGGTCTTGAAGTTCGGCGCCGCGGCCTTGCCGAGGTCGAAGCTGGACGCCGACGCGGGCGGCGCGACGGGCTCGGCCGCCTGGGCCATGCCCGGTCCGAGACCGATCGTGGCCGCGATGACGGCAACGGAAATTACGAGACGGCGACTGCGCACCGGCCCCCCCATTTTTGAACGTGCTCAGGATTGAGGTTCCAGACTACACAGATCATCGTCGAACGTTCGACGAATATCCGTGCGACCAAGTGGAGTTGGCGGGTTTACGTCCACAGTGCACCCAATGCCCCTTCCGGCCGGCGCTGTGACGGGAGACACAGGAGGGGCGGCGTGATCACCCGACCGGGCGGGAAGGTTGGGCTGGATTTTTCTGTTCTCTGAACACGCTCAGAGCAGAACGCGATCCGCGTGCACAGAGATTCGGCCAGGTCGGACCGCGTTTTCGAGCCGGGGGCCTACCAGGCCAGCTGCGAGATCTCCTCGGCGACCACCGCGCACGCGTCCGCCGCCGGATCGATCAGCGGGAAGTGACCGACCGCGTCGAGCAGGGTCAGCCCGACCGTCTCCCCCGCCTTCGCCGCCGCCGCCACGTACGCCTCGGCCACTTGCTGCGGGACCACGATGTCGTCCCGGCCCTGGACCACCGCCGTGGCGATCCCCGTCGGCAGCAGGGCCGCCGGATCGGCGTACGGCAGCCGCTCGTCCCAGTGGTCCGCCCCGCCCAGCAGCTGCGCGCTCGCGCCGCCGCACACGCCCAGCTCCTCCGCCACCGCGAAGTCCGCGATGGGGGCCAGCGCCACCACGCCGCGCAGCATGGGCGGGGACGGCAGCCGCCACGGGGAGCCGGCCGGGAGCACGTGCCGGGCCGCGGCCCACAGCGCGAGGTGACCGCCGGCCGAGTGACCGGTCACCACCGTGCGGCGGACATCGGCCTGCGGGAGCGCCGTCGCGGCCAGCCCCGGCAGGGCGTCCATCGCGGCGGCCACGTCGTCGAAGGTCTCCGGCCAGCGCCCGGCGACCGGCCCCTCGGCGTTCTGGTGCGGCAGGGAACTGCCGCGCCGGTACTCGACGTTGGCGACGGCGAAACCCCGCCGGGCCAGGAAGTCCGCGAAGGGCGTGACGTGCAGGCGGTCGTACGGGGCCCGCCACGCACCGCCGTGCAGCAGCACCACGAGCGGGGCCTGGTCACGGGTTTCGCCGCGCGGGGCGTAGAAGTCGACGACGTGGTCGGGGTGTTCCCCGTACGCGGCGGTCGCGTCCGGCGCCACGGCCGGGTGGGCGAAGGCCGAGGCGGCCTCCGCTGCGTCCCGTTCCACTGCGGCGGGGTCCGTCATCGGCTCAACCTCTCGGTAACGCGTGGGACAGCGGGGACAGATGTTCCGGTCTTCCGGCAGAGCGGGACCGTATCAGTCTGGAACAGGAGTTTCCGTGCGGGGCCCGGAATACGACCGGGCGGACGGAGCCGTAGCCCCGCCCGCCCGGTGATGTGACGTTTCGCTGGGACGTCACCCGAAAATGTGACCCAGTGTCCGTGCGGCACGCTCGGCGTCGGCGAAACCGACGTAGAGCGGAGTGAAGCCGAAGCGCAGGACATCGGGGGCCCGGAAGTCGCCGATGACGCCCCGGGAGATGAGCTCCCCCATGACCTCACGGGCGTTCTCGGTCCGCAGCGAGATCTGACTGCCGCGGCGGTCGTGCTCGTCCGGGGTGACCGACTCGACCCGGCCCTGCGGAACGTACGCCGCCACGCATTCGAGGAAGAAGTCGGTCAGGGCGAGCGACTTGGCCCGTACGTCCTCGACCGACACCCCGTCCCATGCGTCGAGCGCCGACTCCAGGGCCAGCATGGACAGGATGTCCGGCGTGCCGACGCGGCCGCGGGTCGCGCCCTCGGCCGCTTCGAAGGCCGGGGTCATGGCGAAGGGGTCCGCGTGACCGTTCCAGCCGGGGAGCGGGGAGTCGAAGCCGGCCTGGTGGCGGGCCGCGATGTACAGGTACGCGGGCGCGCCGGGGCCGCCGTTGAGGTACTTGTACGTGCAGCCGACCGCGAGGTCGACGGCGTGCTCGTCCAGGCCGACCGGGAGGGCCCCGGCGGAGTGGCACAGGTCCCAGACCGTGATCGCCCCGGCGGCGCGGGCCGCCGCGGTGAGGGCGGGCAGGTCGTGGAGCCGTCCGCTGCGGTAGTCGACGTGGTTGAGGAGCACCACGGCGGTGTCCGCGTCGATCGCCGCGGCGGCCTGCGAGGGGTCCACCGGGACGACGGTCAGGCCCGTCATCCGGGCCGCCGACTGCGCGATGTAGCCGTCGGTCGGGAAGGTCGCGGCGTCGACCAGCATCCTGGTCCGGCCGGGCGCCGCGAGGCGGGCGGCGCCGACCAGGGCCTTGAAGAGATTGACGCTGGTGGAATCACCGACGACCACCTGGCCGGGGGCCGCGCCGATGAGGGGGGCGAGCTTGTCGCCGATCCGCTCGGGCGCGGTCCACCAGCCGCTCTCGTCCCAGGACCGGATGAGGAGCTCGCCCCACTGCCGGGCGACGACGTCGGCGGTGGTGTCCGCGACACCGGCCGGGAGCGCGCCGAGGGAGTTGCCGTCCAGGTAGACGACCCCCTCGGGGAGGGTGAAGCGCTCGCGGAGCTTCGCGAGCCCGTCGGCGGCGTCCAGCCCGGCCGCACGGTCGCGGAGGTCCGCCTCGATGTCCGCCGGTATGCCCTTGGAGTCGTCAGACATGGCTGCGGGCCGTCCAGAGCTCCGGGAAGACGTTCTTCGTCGCGCGCTTCTCCAGCCAGGTCACGCCGGCCGAGCCACCGGTGCCCGTCTTCGCGCCCATGGCGCGGCGGGTGGCGACCAGGTGGTCGTTGCGCCAGCGCCAGACGAGCTCGGCGACGTCGGTGAGGACCTCGCCGAGGCGGTGCAGGTCCACGGTGGCGACCTCGTCCGGGGCGGCGTACAGGCCCGTCCAGACGGCCTCGACCTCGGCCGAGGGCTCGTAGCGCAGCGACAGGTCGCGGTTCAGGACGGCGTCCGGGACCGGGAGCCCGCGGCGGGCGAGCAGGCGCAGCACCTCGTCGTAGAGGCTGGGCTCGTGCAGGGCCTTCTCCAGCTCCGCGTGGACGCGCGGGGCGCCCCGGTGCGGGACCAGCATGGAGGCGGACTTCTCGCCGAGCAGGAACTCCATCCGGCGGTACATCGCCGACTGGAAACCGGAACCTTCGCCGAGCGCGGCGCGGTAGGCGTTGAACTGTCCCGGGGTGAGCTGGGCGAGCGGGCGCCAGGAGGCGTTGAGGGCCTCCAGCTCGCGGAGGGAACGTTTCAGCGCGTCCATCGCGACCGGGATGCGGTCCTCGCGCAGGGCCTTCGCGGCGGTTTCCCACTCGTGGACGATGACCGTGAACCACAGCTCCATGACCTGGGTCGTCACCAGGAAGACCATCTCGCCCGGGTCGTCCGAACGGAGGTGCTGGAGGTGGGTGAGGACGTCCGCCTGGACGTAGTCCTCGTACGGGGTAGTGCCGTCGAAGTCGAGGTTCGGGGTTTCCGACCCGCCGACTCCGGAGGCATCAAGGGTTTTCGACATCGCTGTCTCCTCGACACGTGCTTCCGGGTAGCGGTCCGCCCCTTCCGTGAGGTGAGTGGAGCCCCGGTCCCCTGCCCGCAGCATAGGACACCGGCGCGCCGGCGCTCCAGCGGAGAGTGACACAGACCACACAATTCGGTGCGTGTCACTCCCCGCCGTACGGGATCAGGCGCTCAGCGTGTCCGCGGCCGTCGGGGACGAGTCGCGCAGGAAGGTCGAGCAGCGCTCGTACTCCTCCTTCTCGTCGATCGCCCCGGCCGCGCGGGCCAGAGCGTGCAGGGCACGCAGGAAGCCGCGGTTCGGCTCGTGCTCCCACGGCACCGGGCCGTGGCCCTTCCACCCGGCGCGACGCAGGGCGTCGAGGCCGCGGTGGTAGCCCGTACGGGCATAGGCGTACGACTCGACCGTGCTGCCGGCGGCGAAGGCCTCGTCGGCGAGGACCGCCCAGGCGAGGGAGGACGTGGGGTGCGCGGCCGCCACCTCCACGGCGGGGGTGCCGGCGGCGATGGCCTCGCGGCCCGGCTCGTCGGGCAGGTGGGTGGGGGCGGGGCCCCCGAGCAGGTTCTGGTGAATGGACATGCCCCCAGTCTGCCGGGCCGCCGGCGCCGGGCCGAGCGGTGGTGTGCCGCACCGCCGTACGCGGGCGCCCGCCACCTCCTCCCGGGGGAACCGGCCGCAGCCGGTGACGCGCCGGTCAGCCGGCCCCGGCCGGCTCCGCGGGCGCCGGGGCGGGGACCGGGACGCTCGAACAGTCGCACCGGCGGTCCTCGTTCGGACCGTGCAGCACCCTGGCCCCACGGCCGGGCGCGGTGTCGAGCCGGTCCGCCACGGCCGGCACCACCACGCTGGGCATCACGTTCGCGTAGAGCGCCGCCACCTCCCGGTCCAGTTCGAGCCCGAGGGTCTGCGCCATCACGTTCAGCCCGGCGAAGGCCCCGACCACCAGTCGCGCGGGCCCCGCCGGGTCCACGTCCGGGAGCAGTTCGCCGCGCTCCTTCGCCTCGCGCATCAAGGCGGTGTGCAGGTCGATCCACCTCCGGTACGGCGCCGCCCGGTCGAGTTCCCGGCCGTTCTGCTCCAGGGTGAGCCGGGCGCTGCCGCGCATCAGGACGTCGTGCCGCAGCCGGTGCGAGAAGACCATGCCGACGTCGATGAACTCCTGCGCCTTGAACTCCTGCGCAGTGACCGGCGTGTGCACGCTGACCTGGGCGTCGATCACGGCCTGTGCCAGGTCCTCCTTCGAGTCGAAGTGGAAGTAGAGCGCACCCTTGGTGACGTTGGCGAGCTTGACGATCTCCGTCAGCCTGGCCGCACCGTAGCCCCGGTCCTCGAACACCACGGCGGCGGCTTCCAGGATCGCCCGGCGAGTGCGCACCGCGCGGTCCTGCATCACCTGCGGTCGTTCGGCCCTCATAAGCACCTGCCCCACTCGCCACGCCCCGGATCGATCCGCGGTACATGCCCCCAACACGTACCGCCGGGGGCAGCAGTTCACACCATCGTGAAGCCACCGTCCACCGCCACCGTCCACCGCCGCCGGGCACCGCCACGGGCCGCCGCCGCTGTCGCTTTCGCCCCTGCGGGGCGGGAGAACGCCGAAGGGCCCGGCCTCC
Source organism: Streptomyces sp. NBC_00029 (assembly GCF_045160505.1). Classification (NCBI taxonomy): domain Bacteria; kingdom Bacillati; phylum Actinomycetota; class Actinomycetes; order Kitasatosporales; family Streptomycetaceae; genus Streptomyces; species Streptomyces sp. NBC_00029. The sequence goes on along the minus strand of NZ_CP108292.1, from coordinate 4,947,991 downwards.
GTCGCGTGACGGGGGCCGGGCCCAAAGGTGCGGCTCGCTGCGGACTGCTACTTCAGCTTGGTGCCGGTGGAGCGCAGGTTCGCGCACGCCTCGGCGACGCGCGCGGCCATGCCCGCCTCGGCGGCCTTGCCCCAGGTGCGGGGGTCGTACTTGGACTTCGTACCGACCTCGCCGTCCACCTTCAGGACACCGGCGTAGTTGCTGAACATGTGGTCCACGACCGGCCGGGTGAAGGCGTACTGGGTGTCGGTGTCGAGGTTCATCTTCACGACGCCGTTCTCCAGCGCGGTGGCGATCTCCTCGGCCGTGGAGCCCGAGCCGCCGTGGAAGACGAAGTCGAACGGCGAGGCCTTGCCGTACTTCTCGGCGACACCGGCCTGGAGGTCCTTGAGGAGCTCGGGGCGCAGGACGACGTTGCCCGGCTTGTAGACGCCGTGGACGTTGCCGAAGGAGGCGGCCAGCAGGTAGCGGCCCTTCTCGCCCAGGCCGAGGGCCTCGGCGGTACGGATCGCGTCGTCGACGGTGGTGTACAGCTCGTCGTTGATCTCGTGGGTGACGCCGTCCTCCTCGCCGCCGGTCGGGGTGATCTCGACCTCAAGGATGATCTTGGCGGCGACGGCCTTGGCGAGCAGCTCCTGGCCGATGGCCAGGTTGTCGGCCAGGGTCTCGGCGGAACCGTCCCACATGTGCGACTGGAAGAGCGGGTTCAGGCCGCGGGCCACGCGCTCGGCGGAGATGTCGAGCAGCGGACGTACGTAGCCGTCCAGCTTGTCCTTGGGGCAGTGGTCCGTGTGCAGGGCGACCGTGATGTCGTACTTGGCGGCCACGATGTGCGCGAACTCGGCCAGGGCGACCGCGCCGGTGACCATGTCCTTGTTGTGCTGGCCACCCAGGAACTCCGCACCACCGGTGGAGATCTGGATGATGCCGTCGCTCTCGGCCTCCGCGAAGCCGCGCAGGGCAGCGTGCAGGGTCTGGGAGGAGGTCACGTTGATGGCCGGGTAGGCGAACTTGCCTGCCTTCGCCCGGTCGAGCATCTCGTTGTAGACCTCGGGGGTTGCGATGGGCATCTGCCGGCTCCTTGGATGTGCGGGAGTGTGCTTATTGCGGGCCCTGACCTGGGGGCGACGTCATCGTCGCGCCTATCTTTCCAGACTCAGCGCGAGGGTCCAGCCTGCCGGTCTCACGTGGTGGGCGAACGGCCCGGGATGTTTCACGTGAAACACCCCGGGCTCGCGGGTTTCAGCAGGTCAGACCGGTCCGGGCGGATGTCGGGAACCTGGGTCACCCGTTCTCGCGATGGCCGGACCGGGCCGGATACGGGCCGCGGCCGCACCGGATCGGGCCCGCGGCGACACCGGGGCCGGGCCGCGGCGGGCCGGGACCGTGCCAGGGCCGGGCGGCGGCCTAGGACAGGCCGAGGTCCCCGAGGAGGTAGCCGGTGAGGTACGGGAGACCGGCCTCGGCGATCGCCTCGGCCGCACCGCGGTCGACGATCGTGGCGACGGCGACGACCTCGCCACCGGCCTCACGGACCGCCTCGACGGCGGTCAGCGGGGATCCGCCGGTGGTCGAGGTGTCCTCGACCACCAGGCAGCGCTTGCCCTTCACATCGGTGCCCTCGATACGGCGCTGCATGCCGTGGGCCTTCTGCGCCTTGCGGACGACGAAGGCGTCCAGACGCTGACCGCGCGCGGCGGAGGCGTGCAGCATCGAGGTCGCGACCGGGTCGGCGCCCAGGGTCAGGCCGCCGACGCAGTCGAACTCGAGGTCGGCGGTGAGGTCCAGCATGACCTGGCCGACCAGCGGGGCCGCCGCGCCGTCGAGGGTGACCCGGCGGAGGTCGATGTAGTAGTCGGCCTCGCGCCCCGAGGAGAGGATCACCTTGCCGTGCACGACGGCCTTGTCCTTGATCTGCTGCAGAAGGGCATCGCGGGTGCCTGACGGCGTTGCTTCGTTGACGTCACTCATGCCTCTGAGCTTAAAGGGGCCGACGGGACCGCCTGGGCGGCCTAGCCGAGCCGACGCCATGTCCAGGTCGTGGAGACCTCCAGCGGATCCACCGGGGTGACCAGGCGCGGGAGGGTGTTCAGCCCGTTCGGCGGGCCCGACTGCGGCTCCACGCAGACGGCCTCGGACTCCTCGTCGTAGACGACGACCCATTCGGCCCGGCTGGTGACCCGCACTTCGAGGGCGCCGGGCCACGTGAGGGTGACGTCGACGCCGTGCGGCATGCCGAAGCAGTCGTCCCAGGGGCCGGGCTTCGGGTCGATGCGGTTGCCGGTGGGCAGGTGGTCGGCGCCGCGCTCCTCCTGCCAGTCGGGCTCGAAGGCGACCTCCACGTCCGGGCCGCCGGCCCCGAGGTTGCGCAGGAACCAGGGGTGCCAGCCGACCTGCGCCGGGAACGAGTCGCCGTACGTCTCGACGCCCATGGTGAGGCTCAGCGAGTCCGGGGCGAGCGTGACGACCTGGGTCACCCGGCCGGGGTACGGCCACGGGTCGGCGAGGTCATAGGTGAAGGCGGCCTCGGTGGCGGTGGCGCCGGCCGGGCGCCACGGCGAGTCGCGGCCGAAGCCGTGGAGCGCGTGCGGCGGGTGGTTGAGCGGCATCTGATGCACGGTCGCGCCGTCGCGGAACTGCCCGTTCTCGATCCGGCCGCACCACGGGACCATCGGAAAGGCCCCGAACCTCGGCCCCTGGCGCAGCAGTTCCGTCCCGTCGATGCGCAGGCTGCTGATCCGGCAGCCGTTCTCCTGGTCGACCGTCACCTCGGCGCCGCCGGCGCTCAGTTGCGTACTCATGCGGTCGACCCTAATGCGGGCCGGGCCGCAGGTCAGCGACGGCGGCGCAGGGCCCTGCCGATCACGACCGCCGAGGCCAGCGCGATCGCGGCGGCGGGGGCGATCCAGCGCAGGCTGTCGCCGGCGGTGGCGGAGGCGGGCGCGGGGACCGGGGCGTACCGGCCGCGCGGCGGCGCGTGGTCCACCTCCTCCGCGCTGCGGCCGATCATGGTGCGCCGGGCGTGGGCGGCCTCGGCCGGGGGGCGCGGGGCGCCGTCGGTGCCCTCGAACCGGCCGGCGAGGAAGGGGTCCGCGGACGGCGGCGGCGCTTCGGTCTCGAACAGGGGGGCGGTGACCTCGGTGACATCGTCCTCGACGTATCCGGGGCCCTCTCCGTCCTCGCCGTCGCCGCCCTCCGCTTCCTCGGCCTCGGCCACCGGGTCGCTCACGGCGTCGGGCGCGGACCCGAGGACCAGCTGTCCGGCCGCCCGGTCCAGCAGCCGCTGCACGGCGGTGGCCGCGGCCTCGGGCGGGAAGGCCGCGGCGCGCCCGTCGGCGGTGGCCCCGGCGGTGAAGTCCAGCCGGGTTCCCTCCGGGACCGTCGTCAGCCGCAGGTCGAGGGCGAACTTCACGGTCCCGTTGCCGCGCACCTCCGTGCCCTCGCCGTCGAAGGTGAAGTGCCCGGGGGTCCGCTCGGTGACCGTCAGGGCCCCCCGGTAGGTCACGGTGCTCCCGCCGACCCGGACCTTGAGCCGGCCCGCGAGGGGCCCGGTTTCGGTGTCGGCGTCCTGCTGGAGTCCCGGGACGCAGCGGGCCACGCGGGCGGGGTCGCGCAGCACGGCGCGGAGATCATCTGCCGGTACCGGGACGAACACCTGATGCTCCATGCGGTCGAGCCTACCGACGAGAGCCGCACCGGGTCACGAATACCGCGGGTGCGGCAGGGTCGACGGCGGAAGTCCGGTCACCCGGGTGCGTTCCGCGTCGCGCGCGGCGTCCTGCAGGGAGCGGGTCGACAGGGAACGCAGCGCGGGCGTGTCGCGGTCCACGCGCAGCGGGGGGTCCTGGTCCCGGGCGGCCAGGACGAAGCCCCAGTCCTGCGGTGGTGCGTCGCTCTCGCCGAGGGGGGTGCGGTCGGGTCCGGCGGCGAAACCCGTGAGGCGGCCGCCCGCGCTGTAGGGGGCGGTGCGCAGGCCGGCCGCGCGGAGGGTGGAGTCGACGGTCCAGTACGAACGCGGGCGCGTGGCCAGCGGTCCGGCGTGCACGGCGATCCGGCCCCCGGGGCGCAGGGCCCGCGCGGCCAGCCCGTAGAACTCCTGCGAGTACAGCTTCGTGCTGGGGGTGATGCCCGGGTCGGGGAGGTCGGAGACGATCACGTCGAAGCGGTCGCCGGCGGCCGGCCCCCGCAGCCAGCGGAAGGCGTCCTGGGTGACGACGGCCAGCCGCGGGTCCTCGTACACGCGGGCGTTGAGCGCGGAGAGCATCGGGTCGGTGCGGGCGAGGCGGACCACTCCGGGGTCGAGCTCGACGACGGTCACGGAGGCGACGTCCCGGTAGCGGAGCACCTCGCGGGCGGCGAGCCCGTCGCCGCCGCCGAGGACCAGGACGCGGGCGTGCGGGCCGGTCATGGCGGGGTGGACCAGGGCCTCGTGGTAGCGGTACTCGTCGTAGCCGCTGACCCTCAGCCGCCCGTCCAGGTAGAGGTCGAGGGAGCGCGGGGAGCCGGTCGGCGGGCCGGTGAGGACCAGCTCCTGCACCCCGGTCTGGACGGCGACCCGGACCTCCCCGCCGTAGACGGCGCGCCGGGCGATCCGCTCGAAGTCGTCGGCGAGGACGGTCGCCGAGGCCAGCACCGCCAGGACGGTCACGTTCGCGGCGATCAGCAGCCAGCGGCAGCGCCTGCTGAGGTCCCGCCGGAACAGCCACAGGACCAGCCCGCCGCCGACGATCACATTGACGGTTCCGGTGACCATGGCGCCGGTGAGCTGGCCGAGCACGGGGAGCAGCAGGAAGGGAAAGGCGAGGCCGCCGACCAGGGCGCCCACGTAGTCGGCGGCGAACAGGTCGGCGACGGCCCCGCCCGCGTCCTGTCTGCGGATGCGCTGGATGAGGACCATCAGCAGCGGGATCTCGGCGCCGATGAGCACCCCGATGGCGAAGGAGAAGGCGACGAGCGCGGGCCGGGACTCCCCCAGCCAGGCGAAGCTCGCGTACAGCGCTATGGCCGAGAGCCCGCCGAGGAGCGCGAGCCCGGCCTCGATGGCGCCGAAGCCGAAGGCGGGCCGGTGGCGGAAGCGCTTGGCGAGCAGGGAGCCGACCCCCATGGCGAAGACCATGACGGACAGCACGACCGACGCCTGGGTCACGGAGTCGCCGATGAGGTACGTGCCGAGGGCGAGCAGCTCCAGCTCGTACACGAGCCCGCAGGCGGCGCAGATGAATACGGTGGCCAGGACGAGGAGTCGGCCGGTCCGGGGCCTTACGGGCAGGGCGGCCGGGACGGTCGCGGCGCCCCGCGGCTCCGGAGCCGGGAGTACCCGGCGCGGGACGGAACGGTCGATCATGAAGCGAACCGTACGTCACCGCCCACCTGCATCCGGTCACCCACATGGGTGCAAGTGGCTTACTGATCCGGCCAGTTGGCGTAACCGTGGCGGGATAATCGCGCCCCGGCGCCCGCTACAGCAGCGCGGGCGATTCCAGGGCCGCCGTCGCGGGGGCCCCCATCCGCACGCCCACCCGCGTCCGGGTGGCCACCAGCTGGCCCTCCTGCGGGTACGCGTGCCAGGTCCGCCAGCGCACCTGGCCCTCGAAGCGCTGCGCGAGCATGGCGGTGAAGGCGTGCGGACTTCCCGGAAAGGTCCCCGCTAGCCCGTTCGGGTGGTCCGCCACCAGTGCGAGCAGCTCCTGGGCCCGCCCGGCGAAGGACCCGCGGGACAGGGTCTCGACCCTCGCGGCGAACTCGTACTCCCAGTCGCCCACGCGCTTGGCCACGCCGAGCGGCAGCGGCGTACTGCTGCCGGGCATACAGGCGACCGTCTCCGAGCAGAGCACCTCCCCCTCCTCCAGGAGCACCTGGTGGGAGGCCCCGAGCAGGCGCAACTCCACTTTCGCACCCGAAAGTTCGAGGTTCAGTACGGCCAGGGCGGGCAACCGGTCCCGACCCAGGGCCCAGGCGAGATCGGCGGCACGCGTGTCGGTGTATGAGGTCTGGAGGGTCGTGAGCATGAGTCGGCTCCGCAAACGCGCGAGGGAGATGGGCCGGGGCCCGCCAGCGGTAGCAAGCACGGGTGGGGGGACACCGGCACGGGTCCACAGGAAGTCCAGGGAGGTCCGAGGACTGGTCTACTCAACCGAGGGAATCATGAAAGGCACGGCACTCACAGCGTTTTTACCCAACTTGACGGGGTTTACATCCCCCCGGGGGCTCCGCAGTTCACGTGTTCAACAGGTTGCGTCCCGCGCGTCGTCATGCATCGGCGAACAAGAGGGCGCCCGAAGGTCGTCGGACCGTCGAACGCCCTCGTCAACGCGGTGCCGCGCGGTGCCGGCTGCCCCGTGTCAGCCGTCGGCCACCGGCTCTGCGCCTGTCATATGTCAGCTGGAACCGCCACATCCGCCGCCGCCGCCACCGCACGAGGAGGACGATCCCCCGCACGACGAGGAGGAGGAACCGCAGCCCGAGCCGGACGAGGAGCCTCCGTCCACCCACCAGCTGCCGCTGCGGCGGCCCCGGCGACGGGACGAGCCCCGCCCTGCGGACGACCGGACCACCTTGGCCAGGACGCAGGCCGCGACGACGAGAAGCATCACAACGAAGACGAACCCCATGTCCGCCACCTCTCTCACACCCCGGTCTTCCCGGGGGAGCAGGATCCCCGCGTCCTGCGTGAAGGGGGGATTCCCACCGCCCGCGCGACCCAAAGCACACTTGAGGAAGTCCAGAGGTTGCCCGCAGGATGACGCCCATGAGCGCATCCGTGAGCAGCGACCGCCCCTTCCTGAACCGCCGCCTGGCGGCCTTCGGCACGACGATCTTCGCGGAGATGTCGGCGCTGGCCGGCCGCACCGGCTCGATCAACCTCGGCCAGGGTTTCCCCGACACCGACGGCCCGGCGCAGATCGCCGAGGCGGCATCCCGCGCGGTCCTCACGGGGCTCGGCAACCAGTACCCGCCGGGTCCCGGCGTCCCGGAGCTGCGCACCGCGATCGCCGCGCACCAGCAGCGCTTCTACGGCATCGCCCACGACCCCGACACCGAGGTCCTCGTCACGGCGGGCGCAACGGAGGCCATCGCCGCCTCCCTCCTCGCCCTCCTGGAACCCGGCGACGAGGTCATCGCCCTGGAGCCGTACTACGACTCGTACGCGGCCTGCATCGCCATGGCCGGCGCGGTGCGCGTCCCCGTCACCCTGCGCCCGCACGACGGAGCCTTCGCCCTGGACCTGGACGAACTGCGCGCGGCCGTCACCCCGCGCACCCGCCTGCTGCTCCTGAACACCCCGCACAACCCGACGGGCACCGTCCTGACCCCGGCCGAACTCACCGCGATCGCCGAGCTGGCGGTCGAGCGCGACCTGCTGGTCGTCACGGACGAGGTGTACGAGCACCTGGTCTTCGAGGGCGTCCACACCCCCCTGGCGGGCCTGCCGGGCATGCGCGAGCGCACCGTCACCATCTCGTCGGCCGGCAAGACCTTCTCGTTCACGGGCTGGAAGGTCGGCTGGGTCACCGCGTCCCCGGAACTGGTCGCGGCGGTCCGCTCGGCGAAGCAGTTCCTCACCTACGTCGCCTCGGGCCCGTTCCAGTACGCGATCGCCGAGGCCCTCGCCCTGCCCGACACGTACTACGAGACCTTCCGCGCCGACCTGGCGGCCAAGCGCGACATCCTCGCCGACGGCCTCACGGCGGCCGGCTTCGAGGTCTTCCGCCCGCAGGGCACCTACTTCATCACCACGGACATCACCCCCCTCGGCGAGAAGGACGGCCTCGCCTTCTGCCGCGCCCTCCCCGAGCGCTGCGGCGTCGTCGCCATCCCGAACCAGGTCTTCTACGACGACAAGTCGGCCGGCGCCACCCAGGTCCGCTGGGCCTTCTGCAAGCGCGAGGACGTCCTGCGGGAGGCCGCCGAACGGCTGCGCCGACTGTAGGGGGTTGCCGATCAGGCCCTCCTCCGGCCCCGGGGCTTTCTTCGGACCCGGGCGTTCCACCACCCGTCACCGTGCGTCCTTGCGGGGTTGTGAGGCCGGTGTGAGGCTGTGCGTCGTGCACGTGCCCGAAGCCCTCACCGCCGGGTGAGCGGACCAACGCGAGCCGGAGAGTCGGGATTCATGGCAACGGGCAGAGCGGCCGTGTCCGCGTCGCCGCTGGAGATGCGCGCGGTCCGGGCCGTGCGGTCGGCCGCGCCGGCCGCCGTGACGGCGCTCGGGGTGTTCGCCGCCGTGCGCGGGGGCGGGGCGCTGGTGCTCGCCCTCGGGGCCTGGTGGGCCGGGCGCGATCCGCTCAGGGTGCTCGGGAGGTCCTGGGACTCGGACTGGTACGTCCGGATCGCCGCCCACGGCTACGGGCGCACCCTGATGTGGCCCGACGCGGCCACCGGGACCGGGCCCGTGCAGAGCGACCTCGCCTTCTTCCCGCTCTACCCCCTGCTGATACGGCTGGTCTCCGCGGTGCTTCCCGGCGGGGCGGTGCCCGCCGCACTGCTCATCGCCTGGGTCGGTGCCGCCGTGGCCGCCGTCGGGATCTACCGGGTCGGGGAGCGGGTGAACGGCCCGCGCGCCGGGCTGCTGCTCGTGGGGCTGTGGGCCGCGCTGCCGCACGCGGTGGTCCTGAGCCTCGCCTACACCGAGGCCCTGCTGGCCGCCTTCGCCGCCTGGGCGCTGTACGCCGTGCTGCGCGAGCGCTGGCTGTGGGCCGCCGGCCTCGCCGTACTCGCCGGGCTGACCCGGCCCACTGCGCTGGCCGTCGCGGCCGCCGTCTCGGGCATGGCCCTCCACGCCGTCGTCGTACGAAGATCCCGGGCGCCCGGGGTGTGGCCGGCCGTGCTGCTGGCACCGGCCGGCTGGGCGGCGTACGTCCTGGCCGTCGGGGTGCAGGTCGGCGACCCCCTCGGCGGCTACTTCGCCGTGCAGCGCGGCTGGGGCTCCCGCTTCGACTTCGGCGCCGGGGCACTGCGCTCCGCGCAGCGCGTGCTGACCGGCGGGCACGTGCCGCTCGCCACCACCGTGACGGTGGTCCTGCTGGCCGCGGCCGGGCTGCTGGCGGTACTGCTCGTCCTGGACCGCACCCCGCTGCCGCTGCTCGTGTACACCGCGGTCCTGCTGGTGATCACCTTCGGCGGGGCGGGCTTCTTCGAGTCCAAGCCACGCTTCCTGCTTCCGGCCTTCCCGCTGCTCCTGCCGGTGGCCGCCGTCATGGCACGAGCCCGGCCCCGCACCGCGGTCATGGTGACCGCGGTGGTGGCCGGGCTCGGTTACGGCTACGGGCTGTACCTGCTGCTGGTGGCCCGCGTGCCGCTGTAACGGCTAGTTGTTGGCGTCGCCGTCGCTGTCGTCGCCGTCGGCGGAGTCGACGTCCTGCTCCAGGCCGAGCTGCTCGACGAGCCACTTGTCGAACTCGATGGAGGCGCGGACCCAGCTGACCGTGGAGGACACGAAGTGCTCCAGGTTGACGCCGGTGCCGACCAGCATCTGCGCCTCACCGATCAGACGGACCGAGCCGTCGTCGTGGGTGTGGCTGTAGACCTTCGGCCACAGGGTGCGGCGGTTCCAGTCGTCGATCGACTCGAGAAGCTGCGGCTTCTCGTCGATCTTGTGCGGACGGTCGTAGAAGGTCCGCACCGAGAAGACCTGCTGCTCGTCCTCGCCGCGGAACATGAAGTACGTGCGGAACTCCTCCCACGGCGCCGCGAGGTCACCCTCGTCGTCGACGACGTACTTGAGCTCCATCTGCTCCAGCAGCTGCTTGACCAGATCCTGGTCGGGGACGACGGGGCCCGCCGGTCCTGTGGCCTGCGGATCGGGCTGCTGCCCTCCGAAGTTCGGAATCGAGGCCGGGTCGATGCTCACCGTGATTTCCCTTCGTGCGGATACATGCATCCTCCCCCATGGCGCCCACCCCGTGTCCAGCCCCGCACGCCCTATCCGCGCAGGGCGGAAACGCGGGCCGGGCCGAACCCGCCCACGGGCTGCGCCGAACCCGCCCACGGGCAGCCCCTGGGCCGCCCCGGGCGGGCTCCGGCGCAGCTCAGAGGGCCTTGCCCACCAGCAGGTCCTCGCCCGCGACGTCGACCCGTACGGTGTCGCCGTCCCTGACCTCGCCGGAGAGGATCTCCTTCGCGAGGCGGTCCCCGATCGCCGTCTGGATCAGCCGGCGCAGCGGCCGGGCGCCGTACGCCGGGTCGTTCCCCTTGTCCGCCAGCCAGGCCAGGGCCTCGGGGCTCACCTCCAGTGTCAGCCGGCGGGCGGCCAGCCGCTTGGCCAGGCGGCCGATCTGGAGCTCCGCGATGTGCGCGAGCTCGTCCCCGGTCAGCGCGGAGAAGACGACCAGGTCGTCCAGGCGGTTGAGGAACTCCGGCTTGAAGGAGGCCCGCACCACGTCCAGGACCTGCTGCTTCTTCTGCTCCGGCGGGGTGAGGGGATCCACCAGGAACTGGCTGCCCAGGTTCGAGGTCAGGATGAGGATGGCGTTGCGGAAGTCCACGGTCCGGCCCTGGCCGTCCGTGAGGCGGCCGTCGTCCAGAACCTGCAGCAGGATGTCGAAGACCTCGGGGTGGGCCTTCTCCACCTCGTCCAGGAGCACCACGCTGTACGGGCGGCGGCGCACGGCCTCGGTCAGCTGGCCACCCTCCTCGTAGCCGACGTAGCCGGGCGGGGCACCGACCAGACGGGCCACGCTGTGCTTCTCGCCGTACTCCGACATGTCGATGCGGACCATGGCCCGCTCGTCGTCGAAGAGGAAGTCGGCGAGCGCCTTGGCCAGCTCCGTCTTGCCCACGCCCGTCGGGCCGAGGAAGAGGAAGGAGCCGGTCGGCCGGTCGGGGTCGGCGATGCCGGCGCGGGTGCGGCGCACCGCGTCCGAGACGGCCCGTACGGCCTCGCTCTGGCCGATCAGGCGACGGCCCAGCTCGTCCTCCATGCGGAGCAGCTTCTGGGTCTCGCCCTCCAGCAGACGCCCCGCCGGGATGCCGGTCCAGGCACCCACCACGTCGGCGATGTCGTCGGGGCCGACCTCGTCCTTGACCATCGTCCCCTTGGACGCCTCGGCCTCGGCCTCCGTGGCCTCCGCGAGCTCGCGCTCCAGGGTCGGGATCTCCCCGTAGAGCAGCTTGGACGCGGTGTCGAAGTCGCCGTCGCGCTGGGCGCGCTCGGCCTGGCCCCGCAGGTCGTCCACGCGCTCCTTGAGCTCGCCGACCCGGTTGAGGGACTGCTTCTCCTTCTCCCAGCGGGCGGTCAGGCCCCGCAGCTCCTCCTCGCGGTCCGCGAGGTCCTTGCGGATCTTCTCCAGGCGCTCGACCGAGGCGGGGTCGGACTCGTTCTTCAGGGCCAGCTCCTCCATCCGCAGGCGGTCCACGGAGCGCTGGAGCTCGTCGATCTCCAGCGGCGAGGAGTCGATCTCCATGCGCAGCCGGGACGCGGCCTCGTCGACGAGGTCGATGGCCTTGTCGGGGAGGAAGCGGGAGGTGATGTAGCGGTCGGAGAGGGTCGCGGCGGCCACCAGCGCGCTGTCGTTGATGACGACCTTGTGGTGGGCCTCGTAGCGGCCCTTGAGCCCGCGCAGGATCGCGATCGTGTCCTCGACGGACGGCTCGGCGACCAGCACCTGCTGGAAGCGCCGCTCCAGCGCCGGGTCCTTCTCGATGCGCTCGCGGTACTCGTCGAGGGTGGTCGCGCCGACCATCCGCAGCTCGCCGCGGGCCAGCATGGGCTTGAGCATGTTGCCCGCGTCCATGGCGGAGTCGCCGCCGGCGCCCGCGCCGACGACCGTGTGGAGCTCGTCGATGAAGGTGATGATCTGGCCGTCGCTGGACTTGATCTCCGCGAGTACGGTCTTCAGGCGCTCCTCGAACTCACCGCGGTACTTGGCACCGGCGACCATGGCGCCGAGGTCCAGCGAGACGAGGCGCTTGTTCTTCAGGGACTCGGGGACGTCGCCCTTGACGATGCGCTGGGCCAGGCCCTCCACGACGGCGGTCTTGCCGACGCCGGGCTCGCCGATGAGCACGGGGTTGTTCTTCGTACGGCGCGAGAGCACCTGGACGACGCGCCGGATCTCGTGGTCACGGCCGATGACCGGGTCGAGCTTGCCCTCGCGCGCGGCCGCCGTGAAGTCGGTGCCGAACTTCTCCAGGGCCTTGTACTGACCCTCGGGGTCGGGGGTGGTCACCCGCCGTCCTCCTCGTGCGTTCTGAAAGGCGTCGAGCAGCTTCTTCGCCGTCGCGCCCTGGGCGGAAAGAACCTCTCCGGCCGCGCCGCCCTTGGCGGCGATGGCGATGAGGAGGTGTTCGGTGGAGAGGTAGTCGTCGCCGAGCCTGCCGGCCTGTGCGTCCGCCTCGGCGAGTACGGCGAGCAGGTCGCGGGTGGGCTGCGGGGGCGCGACCGTGGAGCCGGTGACGCTGGGCAGGGCGGCGAGCAGCCGGTCGGCGCCGCTGCGCACGGCGGCCTGGTCGGCGTCGACGGCGACCAGCAGGTCGATGACGTTCTCGTTGTCCTCGCCGGCGAGCAGGGCCAGCAGCAGGTGCGCGGGGGTCAGATCCGCATGGCCGTCCTTGACGGCCCTGCTGGTGGCCGCGTTCAGCGCGTCCCGGCTCTTGTTGGTCAGCTCGGCGTCCACTGCGTCTTCTCCTCTCCGGAGGGGAACAGAAAGCACTTCGAATCGACGATGTCGGACGGCGCCGGACGGCGTCCGGCACACATCGACAACACTGACAGAGTCAGCGTATGCAAAGTTGAGTCTATTCCACTCAAGGCGGGTGGGGACACCGCCTGCCCGTACCCTTCGGCCCATGTCCCATGACGTACTCAACCCGACGCCCGAGTACCTCGCCTTCTGGCGGGAGCGGCACGTCTGCACCCTGACCACCCCACGCCCCGACGGCACCCCGCACGTGGTGCCCGTGGGCGTGACGTACGACCCGGAGGCCGGGCTCGCCCGGGTGATCAGCAACAAGCACAGCAAGAAGGTGCGCAACATCCTGGCGGCGCAGGCCGCGCAGCCGCAGGGCGCGCGGGTCGCGGTCTGCCAGATGGAAGGGCGCCGCTGGGCCACGCTGGAGGGCCGCGCGGTGATCCGCACGGACGAGGCGTCGGTCGCCGACGCGGTGGCGCGCTACGCGGAGCGCTACGGGCGCACGCCGTCGCCCAGTCCCGACCGGGTGGTCATGGAGATCACCCTGGACCGGGCCATGGGGCGCGCGTAAGACGTTGATTCTTCATCTTGACCGGTTCAGGCACTGGACGCGGGCATCACAACGGCGCCATCGTGGTCAGGTCCACGATGGCGCCGTTGTGTGGGGGTAGCGCCTGAGCGATCTGCAACGACGGGGGAATCGCTTCAGGCACTGCGGGGGGTGGCGGTGGTGATATCGGGTTCGAAGAGCTGGTGGTCACGCTGATCGAGATTGACGAAGACCATTCCGTAGCGCACCTCGCAGCGGACGGGCTGCGGCGCGCCCCGCGGGCGGCGCAGGCACCGGTAGGCACGTACGTCCTCGTCCTCCTCGCGCACGACGACGATCGGTTGGCCGAACAGGGTGACCATCAACGAATCGCCCGGGTGGGGGATGGCCGTGGCGAGATCGATGAACTGCCAGCCCGATCGGTACGCGGAGGCCATTTCGCGGCGGAAGCCGCGATCGTCGGGGGTCACGCCGACACCGTCACAGGCGCATCGGTCCAGCCCGTATCGTCCTTACCCCCGCCCGACAGCCGGCCACTGGTCCAGCCGGTGTCCGCGTACTTGCCCACGGGCGCCGTGGTCCAGCCGGTGTCGAACTCCGTGCTCGTCAGGCTCGTGCCCTGACCGTCCCTAGCGCTCCCCGCGTCACTTTCGACGGCGCTGACTGCCCCAAAAACCGCAACGGCGGAGAAAACTATGGCAAGCACCGAGCGAAGCATTCTCTTGTACATGGTCGGCTTCGTCCTCACTTGATGGAATCCTCTCCCCCGCGTGACAGACGATGGCTCATTCAGGCACGTCAATGCCACAGGGACGATGCATCATGTTCTTGCATGTTCAGGACCCTGGGGGGTGGAGATTTGACGCGAAACGAGACAAAAGCGACACATCCCCACCCCGTCACGTCCATGTGCGCCGAGGGGACGCGGCTCTACGCGACCGCGCTGAGCACCGGCCGGATCGCCCGGGGCGAGATCCAGAACGCCCCCTGCCTGCTTGAATTCGCTCTTCTGCAGCCCGACCCGGATGACGCGAACCAACTGCGTCCGGTTCCCCCGTCCGTCGCATTGGCTCAACGGCTCCATCCGATTGAACGCGAGATCCAGGACCGCCGGCGAAGCGCTGTAGATCTCACCGACACTTTCGAGCCTTTCCTCGCCATCAGCGCGCAGAGCCCGGCCAACACCCACGCCATCACGGTGCTGGAGGGCTTCGAGCAGATCAACGCCGCCCTGAACCTCGCGACGGCCGAATGCCACACCGAGGTGCTGACGGTCCAGCCGGGCGGGGCACGGCCCTCCCTGGCCCTCACCCAGGCCCTGGAGCGCGACCAGCCGTTGATCGACCGCGGGGTCAGCATACGGACCCTGTACCAGCACACCGCACGGCACAGCCAGGGCACGCTCGCCTACGTGGAGCGGATCTCGACGGGCAAGGTGGAGATACGCACCCTCGAAGAGCTCATCGAGCGCCTGATCATCTTCGACCGCACGGTCGCCTTCATCCCGGTGAGCGACGACCGCCGGGTCGCCCTGGAGCTGCGCCACCCGGGCCTGGTCGACTACCTCATCAAGGTGTTCGAGCAGCTCTGGCACCGCGCCGTGCCACTCCAGGAGGAAGTGACCTACCGCAGCACCCCCGGCGGGATATCCGGCGTGCAGCGGACGATCGCGCAGCTCCTCATCGAGGGACACGTCGACGAGGCCATAGCGCGCCGCCTCGGCATGAACGTCCGCACCTGCCGTGCGCACATCGCCAAACTCGCCACCACCCTCGGCAGCGGCAGCCGCGCGCAGCTCGGCTACCTCATCGCCCGCTCCGGCATCCTGGGGCGGCCCTCGGGCCCCGAACAGGAATGCGACGTCCATGCGGACCACCCGGACCACGAGACGGACCGGGAAGGGCTCTGACAGCCCTCAGGCCCCGCCCCCGGGAGGGGGCGGGGCCTGAGGGCGTACGTCAGGGAGAACAGGACCGCAGGAACCGGGTACCCGCTGTGGGGCCCGGGTCAGTCCATCGGCCGCTTGGGGCTCGGCCGCCAGACCACCAGGGCACTGCCCGGCTGCGGGGGCTGGTACGGGACCAGGTCGCGCCGGTACGAGGCGTGCACCTGGGCCTCGCGGGCCTGCAGCGTGGCCGCCGCCCCGTCCACGGCCGCGGAGAGCTCGGCCACGCGCTGCTGGAGCGCGGCGACCTGGTTCTCCAGTTCGATGATCCGCTTGATGCCCGCCAGGTTGATGCCCTCGTCCTGCGACAGCGCCTGCACCGTGCGGAGCAGTTCGATGTCACGGGCCGAGTAGCGCCGGCCGCGGCCGGCCGTACGGTCCGGGGAGACCAGGCCGAGACGGTCGTACTGGCGCAGGGTCTGCGGATGCAGGCCCGAGAGCTGGGCGGCCACCGAGATCACGTAGACCGGAGTCTCGTCGGTGAGTTGGTAGGCACCACTTCCCAGACGGGAGGACTGTCGTCGGCGGCCGTCCATGTCATGCTCCCTTCGCGGACTCGAACAGCGCGGAGCGCGGGTCCTGCGACTCCGTCGCCTCGCGGAACATCTCCAGGGCCTCACGGGCCTTGTCCGACAGTTCGGTCGGGACCGCGACCTCAACCGTGACCAGCAGGTCGCCGCGGGTGCCGTCCTTGCGGACCGCGCCCTTGCCGCGGGCCCGCATGGTGCGCCCGTTGGGGGTGCCCTGCGGCAGCTTCAGCGTCACCGAGGGGCCGTTCAGGGTCGGGACCCTGATGTCGGCCCCCAGCGCCGCCTCCGCGAACGTCACGGGCACGGTCACCGTCAGGTTGTCGTCCTTGCGGCCGAACACCGGATGCGCATCGACGTGCACGACCACGTAGAGGTCGCCGCCGGGACCGCCGCGCTCGCCCGGGGCGCCCTTGCCGCGCAGCCGGATCCGCTGGCCGTCGGAGACGCCCGCCGGGATCCGGACCTGCATGGTGCGGGAGCTGCGGGCGCGCCCGCTGCCCTTGCAGACCTCGCAGGGGGTCTCCGCGATCAGGCCGCGGCCCTTGCAGTCCGCGCAGGGGTCGGTCAGCGAGAAGCCGCCGCCGCTGCCGCGCGAGACCTGTCCGGTGCCGACGCACGTCGGGCACACCCTGGGGGTGCCGTTCTTGTCGCCGGTGCCCGAACAGGCCTTGCAGGGAGCCTGGGAGGACATCCGGAGCGGGACCGTGGCCCCGTCCACCGCCTCCGTGAAGGAGAGGGTGACCTCCGACTCGATGTCCTGGCCGCGGCGCGGCTGGGTACGGGGACCCGCACCGGGGCCTGCGCCGCGGTTGAAGAGACCGCCGAAGACGTCGCCCAGGCCGCCGCCGAAGCCGCCGGCCTGACCGCCGCCCTGCTGCTGGCCCCCGAAGAGGTCACCGAGGTCGAAGTTGAACGAACCGCCGCCGCCCGGCCCGGGGCGGAAGCCACCGTTGCCGAACAGGGCGCGCGCCTCGTCGTACTCCTTGCGCTTCTTGGCGTCGCCGAGGATGTCGTTCGCCTCGGAGATCTCCTTGAAGCGCTCCTCGGCCGAGGCGTCGCCCTTGTTGGCGTCCGGGT
This sequence comes from Streptomyces sp. NBC_00029, assembly GCF_045160505.1. Classification (NCBI taxonomy): domain Bacteria; kingdom Bacillati; phylum Actinomycetota; class Actinomycetes; order Kitasatosporales; family Streptomycetaceae; genus Streptomyces; species Streptomyces sp. NBC_00029. Next base: position 4,931,263 of record NZ_CP108292.1, on the reverse strand, counting down.
GGAACTCGCGTGCGAGCTTCCGGTACGCCTTCTTGATCTCGGCCTCGGTGGCGTCCTTCGGGACACCGAGGACCTTGTAGTAGTCCTTCTCGACGAAGTCCTTCGTGCTCATCCCCGGTGTCCCTCCTCCCGTGCTCCTACGTGTGGTGCATCAGCCCTTGTCGGGGGCATCCGTGTCCAAGCCGTCCGGCGTTTCGCCCTCCGCGCCCGACGCGTCGGAACCGGGGGACTTGGGGGCCGCGCCCGGCTGGGGCTCGGCCACCGCGACCCGTGCGGGACGGATCGTACGCTCGCCGATCCGGTACCCCGGCTGCAGGATCGCCACGCAGGTGTCCTCGGTGACGTCCGGCGCGTACGAGTGCATCAGGGCCTCGTGGATCGTCGGGTCGAAGGGCTCGCCCTCCTTGCCGAACTGCTGCAGGCCCATCTTCGCGGCGACCGTCTCCAGCGATTCGGCCACCGACTTGAAGCCGCCGACCAGCTCGCCATGCTCCCGCGCCCGGCCGATGTCGTCCAGGGTCGGGAGCAGCTCCGTCAGGAGGGACGCGACCGCGATCTCCTTGACGGTGACCCGGTCCCGGTCCACCCGGCGCCGGTAGTTCTGGTACTCCGCCTGGAGCCGCTGGAGGTCCGTGGTGCGCTCGGAGAGCGCGGTACGGGCCTGGTCCAGCTGCGCCAGCAGGGCTACGTCCTGGCTTGCGTCCCCGGCCGGGGCCGCCGCCTCCTCCTTGGCGGAGTCGGCGGCCTTCGGCTCAGCGTCGTTCTGACCGGCGTCGGGGACTTCGGGCTTCTCCTCGAAGCCCGGGGTCTCCTCCGACATCAGGCAGCGCCGCCCTTCGGCTTCTCGTCGTCGACGATCTCGGCGTCGACGACGTCGTCGTCGGCCTTGGCCTGGCCCGCGTCACCGGCGCCGCCGGCCGCCTGGGCGGCCTGGGCGTCGGCGTAGATCGCCTGGCCGAGCTTCTGGCTGACCGCGGCGAGCTTCTCCGTCGCGGTGCGGATCTCGGCGGTGTCCTCGCCCTTGAGCGTCTCCTTCAGCTCGGAGACGGCCGTCTCGACCTCGGTCTTGACGTCGGCCGGGACCTTGTCCTCGTTGTCCTTGACGAACTTCTCCGTCTGGTAGACGAGCTGCTCGCCCTGGTTGCGGGACTCGGCCGCCTCCTTGCGGCGCAGGTCCTCGTCCGCGTACTGCTCCGCCTCCTGGCGCATGCGGTCGACCTCGTCCTTGCCGAGCGAAGAGCCGCCGGTGACGGTCATCTTCTGCTCCTTGCCCGTGCCGAGGTCCTTGGCCGTGACGTGCATGATGCCGTTCGCGTCGATGTCGAAGGAGACCTCGATCTGCGGGACGCCACGCGGGGCCGGGGGCAGGCCCGTCAGCTCGAACATGCCGAGCTTCTTGTTGTACGCCGCGATCTCGCGCTCGCCCTGGTAGACCTGGATCTGGACGGACGGCTGGTTGTCCTCGGCCGTCGTGAAGATCTCGGACCGCTTCGTCGGGATCGTGGTGTTGCGCTCGATCAGCTTGGTCATGATGCCGCCCTTGGTCTCGATACCGAGGGACAGCGGGGTCACGTCGAGGAGCAGGACGTCCTTGACCTCACCCTTGAGCACGCCGGCCTGGAGGGTGGCGCCGATGGCGACGACCTCGTCCGGGTTGACGCCCTTGTTGGCGTCCTGACCACCGGTGAGCTCCTTGACGAGCTCGGCGACGGCCGGCATACGGGTGGAGCCGCCGACCAGGACCACGTGGTCGATCTCGGACAGCGCGATGCCGGCGTCCTTGATGACGTTGTGGAACGGGGTCTTGCAGCGGTCGAGAAGGTCCGCGGTCAGCTGCTGGAACTGAGCGCGCGTGAGCTTCTCGTCCAGGTGCAGCGGGCCCTCGGCGGAAGCCGTGATGTAGGGCAGGTTGATCGTGGTCTCCGTGGAGGAGGACAGCTCGATCTTCGCCTTCTCGGCGGCCTCGCGCAGACGCTGGAGCGCCATCTTGTCCTTGGACAGGTCGACGCCGTGGCCGTTGGCGAACTGCTTCACCAGGTAGTCGACGACGCGCTGGTCCCAGTCGTCGCCACCGAGGTGGTTGTCACCGTTGGTGGCCTTGACCTCGACGACACCGTCACCGATCTCGAGGAGCGACACGTCGAAGGTGCCGCCACCGAGGTCGAAGACGAGAATGGTCTGGTCGTCCTTGTCGAGGCCGTAGGCCAGGGCGGCGGCCGTGGGCTCGTTGACGATGCGCAGGACGTTGAGGCCCGCGATCTCGCCGGCCTCCTTCGTCGCCTGACGCTCGGAGTCGTTGAAGTAGGCCGGGACGGTGATGACCGCGTCCGTGACCTTCTCGCCCAGGTACGCCTCGGCGTCGCGCTTCAGCTTCTGCAGGATGAAGGCGCTCATCTGCTGCGGGTTGAAGTCCTTGCCATCCAGGTTGATCTTCCAGTCAGTGCCCATGTGGCGCTTGACGGAGCGGATGGTCCGGTCCACGTTCGTGACCGCCTGGCGCTTGGCCACCTCGCCGACGAGGACCTCACCGTTCTTGGCGAAGGCGACGACGGACGGCGTGGTCCTGGCGCCCTCGGCGTTGGTGATGACGGTGGGCTCGCCGCCTTCCAGAACGCTGACGACGGAGTTAGTGGTGCCCAGGTCGATGCCGACCGCACGTGCCATTTCAATTCCTCCAGCTGACTTGAGTGGAACAGACTCAACCATGCCGTATCGCTGCGCTTGCGTCAACAGAACTGAGCCGGGTCGACTCAACCTTTAAGTGGCACTTACGCGCAACCCTGGGGCCCGGGCGCGGCCCTGCCCCCTGGGGCTCCGCCCCAGACCGCGAAGCCGGGGCCGAATGGGGCACCGTGGCCGCGCGGCACCGCAAGACCGCCGGAGGCATACGGCAACGTGCTGGCATGCCGCCCACTCTCACCGCCCCCCTGCTGCGGGCCCGCTTCCCCGCGGTCCCGCCGGCGAAAAGGGTGTTCGACCTCACCGGAGCGGTGATCCTGCTGACTCTGCTCGCGCCCGTCCTGGCCGCGTCCACGGCACTGCTGTGCGTGACCCGGGGCGGGCGGCCCTTCGTACGGGAGCCCGCGGCGGGCCTGGCCGGGCGCCCGTTCCGCACCTGGCGGCTGCGCACCGACGACGGCGCCGGCCGGATCGGCGCGGCCCTCGACCGCTGCGCCCTCGACGGCCTCCCCCAGCTGCTGAACGTGGTCCGCGGCGAGATGTCGCTGGTCGGGCCGCGCCCGCAGGCCCGTACCGACCGCCCCGAACGACTCCTCGTACGCCCCGGAATGACCGGATTGTGGCAGGTGAGCGCGCGCTCGGACCTCCCCTGGGAGGAGATGACTCTGCTCGACCGGCATTATGTGGAGAACCACTGGCTCGGGATGGACCTCGCGATCCTGGCGCAGACCCCGCGTGCGGCGTACCGGCAAAGGGTCGCCTGAGCGACACAGATCACCGCACGCTCAGCTACATTGCGGCGTCGGGAATGGGTAACCTCAAGCCTTGACTTCATAAGTTACCGCTTAGTAAGTGCCGCCCGAGGAGCCCTTCCATGCAACTCGCCGCGATCATCGTGTCGCTGGTCCTGACCGTGGTCGGCGTCGCGCTGCTCGCACGAGCCGTGGCGCAGATCTACCGCTTCGTGAAGCTCGGCCAGCCCGTGCCGGCAGGCAGCCGCACGGATGACCCGAAGGCCCGAACGCTCACCCTCGTCCGCGAGTTCCTCGGCCACAGCCGGATGAACCGCTGGGGCATCGTCGGCTTCGCGCACTGGTTCGTCGCGATCGGCTTCCTGACGCTGCCGCCGACCCTGGCGCAGGCCTACGGCCAGCTCTTCGAGGCCGACTGGGTGCTGCCGATCGTCGGCGGCTTCCTGCCGTTCGAGCTCTACATCGAGTTCATCGGCCTGATGACCGTCCTCGGCATCGTGGTCCTGATGGCGATCCGACTGCTCAGCCTGCCCTCCCGGGCAGGCCGCAAGTCCCGCTTCACCGGCTCGAAGGCCTGGCAGGCGTACTTCGTCGAGTACATCATCCTGACCATCGGCCTCGCGATCCTGTGCCTGCGCGGTCTCGAGGGCGCGATCCACCACGTGGACAGCTACGAGCCGGCGTACTTCGTCTCGTACCCGCTGGTCCTGGCCTTCGAGGGGCTCTCGACCAGCGCGCTGCAGAACGCCATCTACTTCACCGCAATGATCAAGATCGGCACCTCGCTGATCTGGATGATCGTGGTCTCGCTCAACACCAACATGGGTGTCGCCTGGCACCGCTTCCTCGGCTTCCCGAACATCTGGTTCAAGCGGAACGCGGACGGCGCCACGGCCCTCGGCGCCCTGCAGCCGATGACCTCGGGCGGCAAGGAGATCGACTTCGAGGACCCGGGCGAGGACGACAACTTCGGCGTCTCCCAGGTCGAGCAGTTCTCCTGGAAGGGCATCCTCGACTTCTCCACGTGCACCGAGTGCGGTCGCTGCCAGTCGCAGTGCCCCGCCTGGAACACGGGCAAGCCGCTGTCCCCGAAGCTGCTCATCATGTCGCTGCGCGACCACGCGCACGCCAAGGCCCCGTACCTGCTCGCCGGTGGCGGCAAGGACATGGAGGGCAACGAGAAGGCCACCGCGGAGCAGCTCGCCGGTGTCCCGGCCGCCGCTCTCGCGGAGGCCGAGCGCCCTCTGATCGGCACCGCCGAGGAGAACGGCGTCATCGACCCGGACGTGCTGTGGTCCTGCACCACCTGCGGTGCGTGCGTGGAGCAGTGCCCGGTCGACATCGAGCACATCGACCACATCGTCGACATGCGCCGCTACCAGGTGATGATCGAGAGCGCGTTCCCGTCGGAGGCGGGCACGATGCTCAAGAACCTGGAGAAGAAGGGCAACCCCTGGGGCCTGGCGAAGAAGCAGCGCGTCGAGTGGACCAAGGAGGTGGACTTCGAGGTCCCGATCATCGGGAAGGACGCGGAGGACCTCTCCGAGTTCGACTACCTCTACTGGGTCGGCTGCGCCGGCGCCCTGGAGGACCGGGCCAAGAAGACCACCAAGGCCTTCGCGGAGCTGCTGAACATCGCGGGCGTCAAGTTCGCGATCATGGGCGGCGACGAGAAGTGCACCGGTGACTCGCCGCGCCGCCTGGGCAACGAGCCGCTGTTCCAGCAGCTGGGCCAGGAGAACGTGGCCATGCTGAACATGGCGTTCGGCGAGGACGACGAGGACCCGTCGACGAAGAAGCCGAAGTCGGCGAAGCGGATCGTCTCGACCTGCCCGCACTGCTTCAACACCATCGCGAACGAGTATCCGCAGCTGGGCGGCGAGTACGAGGTCATCCACCACACGCAGCTGCTCCAGCACCTGATCGACGAGGGCCGCCTCACGCCGGTCACGCCGGTCGACGGTCTGATCACGTACCACGACCCGTGCTACCTGGGCCGGCACAACAAGGTCTACACGCCGCCGCGCGAGATCATGTCGGCCGTGCCGGGCCTGCGCCAGCAGGAGATGCACCGCCACAAGGAGCGGGGCTTCTGCTGCGGCGCCGGTGGCGCGCGGATGTGGATGGAGGAGCGGATCGGCAAGCGCATCAACAACGAGCGCGTCGACGAGGCCCTGTCCCTGAACCCGGACATCGTCTCCACCGCCTGCCCCTTCTGCCTCGTGATGCTCACCGACTCGGTGAACGGCAAGAAGAACGACGGCCAGGCGAAGGAACACGTCCAGGTCGTCGACGTGGCGCAGCTGCTGCTCGACTCCGTGAAGGCCCCGGGCCCGACGGAGGAGGAGCTGGCCGCGCTCGCGGCGGAGGCCGAGGCGGAAGCCGCGGCCGAGGCGGCGGCGGCGAAGGCGGCGGCCGAGGCCGAAGCCAAGGCGAAGGCGAAGGCGGCCGCCGAGGCGGAGGCTGCGGCCAAGGCGAAGGCGGAAGCCGAGGCTACGGCCAAGGCGAAGGCCGAGGCCGAAGCGAAGGCAGCGGCCGAGACCGAGGTGGAGGCTGCGGCCGAGACCGAGGCAGCGGCCGAGCCGGAAGCAGGGCCGACGGCGGACGCCGAGCCGGAGACCAAGGCCGATGCGAAGCCCGAGGCAGAGGCTGCGGCCGATGCAGAGGCTGCGGCCGATGCGAAGCCCGAGGCCGAGCCCGCGGCCGAGACCAAGCCCGAGGCCGAGACCAAGTAGAGCCACGCGCAGCACCGGAGCGGCCGGTCCCCCAACCGAGGGGGGCCGGCCGCTCCGTCGTGCGGGCACTCAGCCGTGGTGGCGCAGCACGACGAGGCCCGGGCCGCCCTTCTTCGCCGTGTCGACCGTGTACGTCTCGATCAGCCTGCCGTCGAAGTCGTACACCCAGCTGTTCCCGCCGCTCCTGCCGTCGATGACGACGAACTTCACGCGCTTGCCGTCCTGGACCAGCCTGTACGTCCAGCCGTCGTCGTAGGCGCTCGGCCGCTCGAGGTCGAGCGCGGCGACGGCGCGCCCGTACGGCGTGGAGACCTTGACGCGCTTGCCCTTCGGGCCGTCCACGAGCTTGGCGATCCGCCCGTCGGGCGTGGTGACGCGCACCGAGCTCTCCGTCGTGATCTGCTGCGCGGCGTCGGGCTTCGGCGCCGGCTTCGGTGCGCCCTCCATCCAGGAGGTGACGGTGCCGTCCGGCCGGAGCACGACGTGCAGGCCGTTGCTCTGCCCGTACGCCACCGCCGCGCCCTTGCTGACCAGCGTGTCCAGCCGCGTGGAGCCGGCGAGGACGTCCGCCTCGAAGCGGCCGGCGCCGGCCTTGTAGACCTTGGCGAGGGAGCCGTCCGCCAGCCTCACGGTGGTGACGTACGCGCGGACGCTCGGGGCCGTCCCGGGGGCGCCCGGGGACGCCGGGGAGGCCGCGAGGGCGGAGCCGACGGGGAGGGCCAGGAGGGCGGCCGCGCCGGCGACGACGGCGGCGCTGCGGAAGGTGGTCCGGCGAGTGTTGCGCATGGTGTGGGCTCTTCTCGTGCTCGTTCGTGCTGCGTGGCGACGACGCGTACGAAGCTACGGACCCGATATGCGGGTATCCCGTCGGCAAGGTAACGGAAAGCCGCAGACTGTGACGCAACCACGTAAACCGGATGCACGAGAGGGCCGGGCACGGGGTGGGGACATCCCGTCAGGGATCCCCTAAGGGATGTCACAGGTCAGCCGCAAAGGGTGGCGGTTCCGGCACCCCGGCCACCGACGCCCGCCGGACCAGGTACGTTCGATCACGTGGCTGGATTCAGGATCGGACGCGGCCGGGACAACAACCGCTCTCCGCAACAACCCCCGCAGCAGCAGCAGTCGTACGGCCGGCAGCAACCGCCGCCGCCGTACGGCCAGCCGCCCTACCCTCCCGTCGGCGGCCCGCCACCGCAGCAGCAGTGGCCTCAGCCGGGCGGCGGAGGCCAGGGCGAGCCGGAGTACTTCGACCCGTACGGGCAGCAGCATCCGCACGCGCAGCAGCCCCCGTACGGCCACGGAGGCCCCGGTGGCGGCGGGGGCTACACGAACGACAACCCGGGGCACACCCAGGTCTTCGCCGTCGGCGAGGACCCGTACGGCCAGGGCGCGACGTACCAGGCGGGCTCGGCCGCGGCGGCGCCGGCCGGACCGCGGCTGCCGTGGAAGGAGCTGCTCCGCGGCATCGTGACGCGGCCGGGGCAGACCTTCCTGCAGATGCGCGACTACGCCGTCTGGGGTCCCGCGCTGATCGTGACCTTCCTCTACGGGCTCCTCGCGGTCTTCGGCCTCGACGACGCCCGCGACGACGTCATCAAGTCGACCGTGCCGAAGGCCATCCCGATCGTCCTGTCCGCCGGCGTGGCCTTCGTCATCTGCGGCCTGATCCTGGGCGCGGTCACGCACACGCTGGCGCGCCAGCTGGGCGGCGACGGCACGTGGCAGCCGACCGTGGGCCTGTCGATGCTGGTCATGTCCATCACGGACGCCCCGCGCCTGCTGTTCGCCGTGTTCCTCGGCGGCGACAACATGATCGTCCAGATCCTGGGCTGGGCCACCTGGGTGGCCGCCGGAGCGCTCTTCACCTCGATGGTCAGCAAGACGCACGACCTGCCGTGGCCGAAGGCCCTGGGCGCGTCCGCGATCCAGCTGGTCGCGCTGCTCTCGATCATCAAGCTGGGCACGATCTAGCCCACCCCCGCACCCGTCCGCACCGTCGTACGAGAAGGGCCCCCGGCACCGGCCGGGGGCCCTTCTGCGTACGCCCGGCGTCAGGGGGTCACGTTGGCGCAAACGGCGTAGACGGTGAACTCGATGCCGCCCCCCGGGTCGACGAAGAAGAGTCCGGTCCATCCGGCTCCGTCGGGACGGGAGGCGAGGACGCGGGCGTTGGCCGCGGGCGCGTTGAAGCCGCCACCGAGCACGGTCTTCCCGGTGGGACACGCCACCGTGATGTCGACGAACTGGCCGGGGGTCCCGGTCTCGCTGGCGGTCACGACCTCACGCCCGCTGACTCCGGGCGCACCAGTTGCGCCGGTTGCACCGGTGCCTCCGGGCGCGCCGTCCACACCGGGCGTACCGGTGGCGCCCGTCGCTCCGGGTGCGCCGTCCGCACCGGGTGCGCCCGTCGCTCCGGTGGCGCCCTGCGGTCCGGGGGGCCCGGTGGGGCCCTGCGGCCCGACGACGCCCTTGCCGTCCTTGCACCGGTCCGCGGTCTCGTGCTCCGAGCCCATCACCTCGGGCCCGTGGCCGCCCTTGTTCGGCTTGCGGCACTTGTCGGGGTGCGGATCGGCCTGGCCGACGCCGGCGGTCGCCGCGTACTGCGGGCCCGCCGCGGCGACGGTGCCACTGCTGAAGCCCAGCATCACCAGGACCAGCGACGCCATCGTGCCGCCCACGACCCATCGCCCCCTCGTGGGGAGCGGACCGAGTGCTGACCGTTGCCCGTGCTCGGGGCTCATTCGTCCTCCTTGTGCCGATCTGCATGTACTCCGCGGAACGGTCTGCCGTTCCTCATGCGTCTTCGGCCATCGGACCATCGGACTCAAGAGCCCTATCGGGGGATCATCGGACCAGCCCATGAAACGACTCCGCCCGCCGCGTGCGGACAGCACTCGGCGGGCGGAACAGGAAGCTTCCGGAGCGGATCAGGCGTCGAGGACCTGGCCCTCGCGCTTCACCACGGGCGGCTCGACCGACCAGGGGAAGTTGATCCACTCGTCGGTCTTCTTCCACACGTACTCGCACTTCACGAGCGAGTGGGACTTCTCGTAGATGACGGCTGAGCGCACCTCGGCGACGTGGCCCAGGCAGAAGTCGTGGACCAGCTTCAGGGTCTTGCCGGTGTCGGCCACGTCATCGGCGATGAGGACCTTCTTGTCGGTGAAGTCGATCGCCTCGGGCACGGGCGCCAGCATGACCGGCATCTCCAGCGTGGTCCCGACGCCGGTGTAGAACTCGACGTTCACCAGGTGGATGTTCTTGCAGTCGAGCGCGTACGCCAGCCCGCCGGCGACGAACACGCCGCCGCGGGCGATGCTCAGGATGATGTCGGGCTCGTAGCCGTCGTCGGCGATCGTCTGCGCCAGCTCGCGCACGGCGCGCCCGAAGCCGGCGTAGGTCAGGTTCTCGCGTACGTCGCTCATGCCTCGTGCCTCACCTGGGTGCGGTGGAAGTTCTGGAAGGAGCGCGAGGCGGTCGGCCCGCGCTGCCCCTGGTACCTCGACCCGTAGCGCTCGCTGCCGTACGGGAACTCGGCGGGCGAGCTGAGCCGGAACATGCACAGCTGCCCGATCTTCATGCCCGGCCACAGCTTGATCGGCAGGGTGGCGAGGTTCGACAGCTCCAGGGTCACGTGGCCCGAGAATCCGGGGTCGATGAACCCGGCGGTCGAATGCGTCACCAGGCCGAGGCGGCCCAGGCTGGACTTCCCCTCCAGCCGGGAGGCGATGTCGTCGGGCAGCGAGATGACCTCGTAGGTCGAGGCGAGGACGAACTCACCGGGGTGGAGGATGAACGCCTCGTCGCCCTCCGGCTCGACCATCCGGGTCAGATCCGCCTGCTCGATCGCCGGGTCGATGTGGGCGTAGCGGTGGTTCTCGAACACCCGGAAGAACCGGTCGAGACGTACATCGATGCTGGAGGGCTGCACCATCGACTCCTCGAACGGGTCGATGCGAACCCGTCCGCTGTCGATCTCGGCCCGGATGTCTTTGTCAGAGAGAAGCACGTCCCGAGGATACGCAGAGCGCGCGGGCCACCCCCAATCGAGAGCGACGACCCGCGCGCCCGGCCCGGCGACTATCGCTTCGCGCCCCCCACGGGAACGGCATGCCGCAACCGCGCACACCGTGGACACCGCAGCAGCCGCCCGGGCCCGATCCGGCCGGCACCGAGGTGCTGCAGCGGGAAGGAGGCGGTACTGAAAACGTGCCCTTCGGCACAACGGACGACGGTGTGCTCCATCGAGTCCCTTTCCCCAACGAGCTGTACTGCGACGAACCGCCACATTAGGGGACGATCGGTACCCGCTCCAGCCGCCGCTCCGCACCCACACGGTACGCCCCAACTCCCGCACACACACGCCTCGGTGCACACCACACACGACAACGACCCCGCGGCAAATTCGCCGGGGGTCGATCATGGGGTAGAGTGGGAAAAACCAGGGATCCAGGCAACTGGCCCGCTGTGCGGATGTAGTTTAATGGTAGAACATGAGCTTCCCAAGCTTATAGCGCGGGTTCGATTCCCGTCATCCGCTCCAAACAAAGCCCCAGGTCGTCGACCCGGGGCTTTTGTGTTGCCCAGGCCCCTCCACCCCTCCCGTGCCAGATCCGCGCCAGATGCGGAATCCTGCAGCGGCTCGTCAGCAGCGCTCCGATCCAGGTGACCGACTTGCACAAAATCGGATAACCAAGCTCTATTCGGGCGTCAAGTTAAAGATAGGGAGTTATCCCCATGTCACGGACGTAACGCACCTGTGGCTTCTGGCACCTTGTTACGCGAGGTGCGGAGCCGAGCGGAATGGGGACACCGGGATGATGCGCAACCGTCGGACCGCCGGGTGGGGTCGCCGTGGTGGGGCGAAATGCGTCGCGGGTGTGACAGTGGGAGCGATCGCCCTGCTCTCCGGATGCGGTGTGCTCAAGCCCTACACGCCACCGCGGCCTCCCATCAAGGGGCCCCTCACGTTCTACGTGAGTCCGGACGGCGATGACGATCGCGACGGGCTGTCCGAGGCGACCGCCTGGCGCACCCTCGGCAGGGCCGACCAGGTGCCGTTCCGGCCGGGAGACCGTCTCCGGCTCAAAGGCGGCGCGCGCTTCCCGGGTGGGCTGACCATCGGTGAGGGTGACGCGGGCAGCGCGCCGAAACCCGTCATGATCGATTCGTACGGCGCTGGTCGGGCCACCATCGCGCCGCGCGGCTCGGCCGGCATCGCCGTCTACAACACCGCCGGCGTGGAGATCCGCGATCTGGCCATCGTCGGCGATGCCAAGGCTCAGGGCAGCTCGGACGGCATCAGCTTCTTCAACGACCTCCCCGGCGGGAAGCGCCTGAACCACGTGCGGATCACCGGCGTCGACGTGTCCCGGTTCCAGAACGGAATCCGCCTCGGCGCGGGCCCCAAGTCCTCGGGGTTCGGCGACATCCGGATCAGCGACTCGGCAGTGCACCACAATCAGGACGCCGGACTGGTCACCTACGGGCCGCAGTTCAAGGCGAAGGATCCCCGCTACGCGCACGAGAAGCTCACGATCACGCGGGTCAAGGCGTACAGCAATCCCGGAGACCCGACGGCGGACGACCGCAACACGGGCAGCGGCATCGTCCTCGGCAGCGTTCGGGGCTCGACCGTTCAGCAGTCGCTCTCGTACGACAACGGTGCCAAATCCTCGGCCCTGGCCAAGGAGGGGCCCGAGGGAATCTGGACCTACGACTCGACCCGCGTGATCATCCAGAACAACAAGGCCTACCGCAACCGCACCGGGTCCCGCGTCGACGGCGGGGGTTTCGGTCTGGACAACAACGTCTCGTCCTCGGTGCTCCAGTACAACCTGTCCTACGGCAACGACGGCGCGGGCTTCCTGGTGTATTCAGGTGAGCCGAGCAACGCGCACAAGGACAACGTCGTGCGGTTCAACTACAGCTGGGACGACGCCAGGAAGCTGTCCTGGTACGGCGGCATCGTGGCCTTCGGCGACCTCCTGCGGAATCTGGAGATCTACCACAACACCGTGATCCTGCGGTCGAGCAGCGCCGACCGGCCTCCGGCCCTGCGACTGCGGAACGGAATGAGCGAAGTATCCGTCCGCAACAACATCTTCGTCACCAACGGGGCTCCCGTGGTGGATTCGGACACCAACTACACGCAGGGCCTGGTTCGTCTGCAGGGCAACGACTACTTCAGCACCGGCGACTGGCAGGTGCAGTGGGGCAAGACCCGGTACTCCGACCTGGCTGCCTGGCGGAAGCGGGCCGGACAGGAACTGCTCGGTACCGTCCTGACGGGCAGCACCGCCGACCCGTGCCTCGCGGGCGCGGTGGCCCCGGTCACCGATGCGGCCGGGGCCACCCCTCTCGTCTCCCAGTGCGCCGACCAGCTGGACGGCGCCGTCGCGCTGCAGTCGGTCGGCGTCAACCCGGGCCAGGTCGACTACTTCGGGGCACGGCTGAGCACAGCGCCCTCCGCAGGTGCCGCGCAGCCACGCGCCGAGGACTGACCCAGGGCGCCGCCGCTCCGCTGGGGTGCGGGCACGGTGGCGGGGCCGGGCCTGCCCAGTGTCCGGACGGTCCAGCCGGCGGAGCGCCACAGACCCGCGTCGAGGTTGTTGCGGGCATCGACCAGGCGCGGTGCGCACACCACGCGTGCCAGCTTCACCGGGTCGGCCTCCCGGTACTGGCTCCACTCGGTCAGGTGCAGCACGACATCGGCCCCCCGGCACGCGGTCAGCACGTCGTCCTCGTAGCGCAGCTCGGGGTGGGCCAGGTGGGCGTTGTAGATGCCCTCGGGGTCGTGGACCCGTACCTCACCGCCCTCGCGGTGGACGGCCGCCGCGACGGCGAGGGCCGGCGAATCGCGGACGTCGTCGCTGTTCGGCTTGAAGGTGGCGCCCAGGACCGCGATGCGGTGTCCGGAGAACGCACCGCCCACCAGGTCGCGGGCGATGGCGACGGTCCGCAGCCGCTGGCGCAGGTTGATGTCGTCGACCTGGCGCAGGAAGCTCACCGCCTCCTCGACGCCGAGTTCCCGGGCCCGCGCGGTGAACGCCCGGATGTCCTTGGGCAGGCAGCCGCCGCCGAACCCGAGGCCGGCGTTGAGGAAGCGGCGCCCGATGCGGGTGTCGTGTCCGAGCGCGTCGGCGAGGGTGCTCACATCGGCACCGGCCGCGTCGCAGACCTCCGCCATCGCGTTGATGAACGAGATCTTGGTCGCGAGGAAGGAGTTCGCCGCGACCTTGACCAGCTCTGCGGTGGCGGGGTCGGTGCTGATGTACGGAATGCCGGCGTCGAGCATGGGGGCGTACACCTCGCGCAGGATCCGGTCCGCGCGGGGTGAGGTGACGCCCGCCACGAGCCGGTCGGGCCGCAGCGTGTCCTCGACCGCGAACCCCTCGCGCAGGAACTCCGGGTTCCAGGCGACCTCCACGTCGATGCCCTCGGGGGCGAGCCCCCTCAGTCGGGCCGCGATACGGGGTGTGGTGCCCACCGGCACGGTGGACTTGCCCACGATCAGGCAAGGGCTGCTCAGGTGGGGGACCAGCCCGTCGATGACGGCGTCGACGTGGCGCAGGTCGGCGGCGTCCGAGCCGGCCTGCTGCGGGGTGCCCACGCAGACGAAGTGGACCTCACCGAAGGCCGCCGCCTCGCTGAGGGAGGTGGAGAAGCGCAGGCGCCCGGAGTCGATGGCCCGGGTCAGCACCTCGTCGAGCCCGGGCTCGAAGAAGGGGGGTCTGCCCTCGGTGAGGGCTCTGATCTTTTCGGCATCGACATCCACGCCGAGGACCTCGTGTCCGATGTCCGCCATGCACGCCGCGTGCACGGCTCCGAGGTATCCCGTACCGATGACGGTCAGGCGCATGCGCATCTCCTGTCAGACGAACTGCTGTGAATGGGGAATGGGATGAGGCGGGGGCGGGCTCGGACGTGTCAGCCCGTGTAGCCCGAGGGGTTGAGTTCCTGGAAGCGCCACGCATCGCGGCACATCGTGGCGAGATCCCGGGTCGCGGCCCAGCCCCAGGCCTTTGCCACCGCGGTGGGATCGGCGACGAGCTCGGTCACGTCGCCCGGGCGGCGCCCGGTCACCTCGTAGGGGATCGGCCTGCCGCAGGCCCGCTCGAAGGCGGCGACGAGGTCGAGGACGGAGGACCCCACCCCGGTACCGAGGTTGAAGACGCGCATCCCGTTCTCGTCCCCGAGGTGTTCGAGGGCGCGCCGGTGGCCCTCGGCCACGTCCATGACGTGGATGTAGTCACGGATGCCGGTCCCGTCGGGGGTGGGGTAGTCGTCGCCGAAGACGCTGAGCCGTTCGCGGCGGCCGACGGCGACCTGTGCCAGGTACGGCATGATGTTGTTGGGCACTCCGCGGGGGTCTTCGCCCAGCAGTCCGGACGGGTGGGCGCCGACGGGGTTGAAGTACCGCAGGGCCAGCACGCTGAGTTCGGGCAGGCGGCGGCAGGTGTCGGCCAGTACTTGCTCGCAGAGCCACTTCGTCGCGGCGTACGGATTGGTCGGGGCCGCCGGATCCCCTTCCGTCAGGGGCACCTTGGTGGCGTCCCCGTAGATCGAGCAGGACGAGGAGAACACCAGCCGGTGCACTCCGTGCGCGTGCATGGCCGACAGCAGGGCGGTCGTACCCCCGACGTTGATGTCGTAGTAGGCGATCGGGATCTCCACGGACTCGCCCACCGCCTTCTTCGCGGCGAAGTGGATCACCGCGTCGATCGGGTGTGAGGCGAATACGGCGTCCAGCGCGCGCCGGTCCCGCAGATCGGCCCGGTGAACGGCGGCGATCGGGCGTCCCGCGATCTTCGCGATGCGCTCCAGGGACTCCGGTGAGCTGTTCGAGTGGTCGTCGACGACGACCACCTCGTAGCCGTGCTGGAGCAGTTCAACACAGGTGTGGCTGCCGATGAAGCCGGCACCGCCGGTGACCAGGACCGTCGTGGGCATGCGGGTGGGATCCCTTCTCCGTGATCGTCTTGGGGGTGAAGTGGGGGTGGAGAGCCGGTGCGCCGGTGTCACCAGCCGAAGATGCCTGCCGCGTAGACCGGGAACAGGCCGATGGCCAGGGCGAGCGGCAGCAGCGCGAGGGCTCCGGCGAGCAGCGGCAGTCGGGCCGTCACCACGGCCTTGTGCCTCGGCACTCCCGCGGCCCGGGCCATCTCCACGATGTGCAGCCCGGCGACGATGAGGGTGACCAGCGCGTACGAGAGCGAGCCGAGGATGCACAGGAAGACATATCCCGCGGCGGGACCGGTGAGTTCGCCGGTCACGGCCGCGCAGGACAGGGCGGTGGTGATGATCAGGTAGGGCGCCACGAGCCGCAGCGGCAGGGGCTCGAGCCCGTCGGTCGACTTGGGTGTCACCTTGAAGACCACCGGCCGGGGGCGCAGCTTCTGCACCAAGGCCGCGCCCACCCCCCAGGCGACGAAGGGCCAGCGGGCGAGGCCGAAGAGCCAGCTCTCCCAGCTCAGGACCGGGGCCTTGGCCGGGCGGAGCAGTCCGCGTCGGCGCACGAGCGCGGTGAGGAGGATCAGCCATACGGACATCGCCCAGAAGTGGCCGAGGAACGAGAAGTAGTTCACGTTGATCCACGGCAGACCGGTGACGGCCGCCACCGGAGGCAGAGCCAGCCCCATCGTCGTGGTCGCGGCGAGCAACGGGTAGTAGGAGAGGGCGAAGGCGAACCGCAGGCGCAGCCAGCCCCGCATGCGGCTCAGGTGGCGTGGCAGCATCCCGAAGAGCATCACCGCTAGGCTGCGGGACCACTGGAACTCCTGGGTGGCCATGGCGGCGAAGGTGACGGGGCCGTCGCCGCTCGCATGGGCATCGATGGCGAACGATCCCTGCCAGCCGGCCGAGTTCATGAGGAACGTGGTCGAGAAGTCCTCGGCGAGTTCGGGCCCGATGCCGCCGATGTCCCGGACCGCCTCCGTACGCACCGCGTAGTGGGAGCCGATGCACAAGGGTGCGAGGCCGGCCGAGTGGCCGAGCTGAACGGCCCCGTGGAAGACGGCCTCCCGGTGCAGTCGGCCGCGGGCGGACCAGGAGACTTCGGCGTTGGCGTCGCACACGCTCGGGGCGGCCACGTAGCCGATCGCGGGATCGGAGAACGGACGCACCATCTCGGTCAGGTACGTGCGGCTCGGCACGTGGTCGCAGTCCAGCTGGGCGACGACGTCGTAGTCCCGGTAGCCCCAGTGGTCGTAGAAGAAGGCGAGGTTGCCCTCCTTGCAGCGGGTGCGGCGGGGCCATGTCGGCCGGTGGTAGTCCGGTCGGTCCCGGCGGCAGGAGACACGTACGCCGTTCGCCTCGCACCAGTCCAGGACGTCGCTGGAGGGGTCCTCGTCGCACAGCCATACGTCGTAGGGGTGGGGATAGTCCTGCTGGAGCATCGCCTCCAGCGTGGTGCGGGCGATGTCCCAGTGCTCGGAAGGGGCGCGGGTGACGACGAACGCCGCACGCACCAGCGGGACTTCGATCTGCGAGTCGAAACGGCGCAGGCGGACGACCGCGACCAGGAAGTGCACGGGCAGCAGCGCCAGGTAGAGCAGCAGCGCGCTGTTGACGGCCAGGCCCACCCAGCCGATCCGGTGCTCGGGACTCAGCCACCAGACCCAGAACCAGACGAGGCAGCCCACCCACCCCAGGGTGAGCGCCGCCACCTTGACCCGGTCGGCTGTCCCGAACTGGCGGACGAAGCTCGTGGGGCGGGTTTCCAGGGCGCGGCGCGGCTCGGCGAAGACGGGCCCGTCGGGAGGAACCTCGGCAACCCGACCCCGGGAGAGCTCGCGAATCTGGTCCTTGAGTGTGGCCTGCTCTCCGGACGGGCCGGGGATGCGGCCGTCGGTCGCGGCAGCCTCGCGTACGAGCCCTGGCTGGGTCGGGGTCATGTGAGCGCGCTCCGGGATGATCTCGGTGTGGCGCCGCGAGAGCCTCACGGCCGCCTTGTCGGGAAAGGGGCGCGGGGAGGGCGTGCGGTCACGCCGCTCCCCGCCGGAGGTGGAGGATCCGGGTTGTTCAGGCCTGCGCGGGGACGGATTCCGCCGTGACGGACATGGCGCCGGCGTACTTCCTCGGGGGCGGCATCCCGTCCTCCTGGCCGCCGCGGATCGCGGCGGCCCCGGCCGAGAGGTCGGCGGGACGGGCGGCGAACCAGGCGCTCGTCCTGCGCAGCCCCTCCTCGATGTCCACCTCGGGCGACCAGCCGAGTGCGTCCCGCGCCCGGGTGATGACCGGGCGCCTGCGGGTCGGGTCGTCGACGGGGAGCGGGTGGTACTGGATCTCCGACGGCGAGCCGGTGAGTTCCAGCACCATCTCGGCGAGCTCGGTGACCGTTCGCTCGACCGGATTCCCCAGGTTGAAGGGCCCGGCCTCGGAGGAGTCGAGCAGGGCGACGAGACCGCGGACCAGATCGTCGACGTAACAGAAACTCCGGGTCTGCTTTCCGTCGCCGTAAATGGTCAGGGGTTCGCCGGTGAGGGCCTGGGTGATGAAGCTGGAGACCACCCGTCCGTCGTGCGGGCGCATGCGCGGACCGTAGGTGTTGAAGATCCGTGCGATACCGACATTCAGACCGTGGGTGCGGCGGTATGCGACCGAGATCGCCTCGGCAAATCGTTTCGCCTCGTCGTACACGCTGCGAGGTCCGACGGAATTGACGTTGCCCCAGTAGTCCTCGTCCTGCGGGTGGACCAGCGGGTCCCCGTAGACCTCGCTCGTCGACGCGAGGATGAACCGGGCATGGTGGCGCAGCGCCAGCCGGAGGGCGTTCTCCGTCCCCCTGCTGCCGACAGCCAGCGTTTCCAGCGGCTGGCGCAGGTAGTCGGGCGGCGACGCCGGGCTCGCCAGGTGGGCAACGGCGTCGACGCGGCCAGGCACCTCGGCGGAGACGCTGACATCTGCACGAATGAATTCGAAGGCCGGATTGGGCAGCAGGTGTGCAATGTTCCCGGGCTCGCCTGTCGAGAAATTGTCCAGACACACCACGGAGTCCCCACGCCTGAGCAGGGCCTCACAGAGATGCGACCCGAGGAATCCACCGCCACCGGTGACGGCAACGCGCATACGGTTCTCCAGGAATCGAGAGCGGAAAGCCTCATGTCGCGTTCCTGGTGCAGCTGGCTCACACGCGCGGCGACCGGAAGCGAACGGGCTCAGGGGGAAACTCAGGCAAGAATATGGACATACGTAAGACGTTTTTATGCAGCGCAAATCCGGGCTACGCCGATTGGCTGCCAGGTCCAGCGCGCCGCACGCCGTCGGCCCAAGGCTCCCTTGCCCTTGCGACACAATCAGCGCAGATTTCCGCGTCACTCGCCCGTGTGAGCCGCCGCCGCGCGCGTCAACGGCTGGAAGGCACGAGGCCGCGCCCCCGGCCAAGCACTCGGGCACATGCGTCGCCGACGACTCCGGACACGCCGTCGGGGCCGGCGCAGCGCGCTCAACTCGGTGCGTGCCCCAGCCGTGCCCTCCGGGGCGGTGAGCAGCGGTCAGCAGGGGGCCGGTACGCCCCCCTCGTCACCCACGCCTTGGGATCATCTTCGCAGGTCAGATGCTATGCAGAGGCGTTCCGCGCAGTAGATTCCCAAGCTTGTGGCGCGGGTTCGATTCCCGTCATCCGCTCTTGAACGAAGGCCCAGGTCATAGACCTGGGCCTTCGTCGTTGTCCAGACCTCTCCGGCCCATCGTGCCATTCGCGTGCGATAAGTGACCGAGTGGAGCGCCGGGTTGGGCCTCGCACGCCTTCCGCTGCCATCCGAGTCCCGCCGCAGCGGCTGCCCCGACAGGACAGCGCTCACCTCACCGGACGCGTCCTGCCGCCAGAGCACCGTCAGCCTCCGGCGAGCATGTCGGCGCTCGCTGCCATCGCCGCCCGGCCGGCGCCACGC
Organism: Streptomyces sp. NBC_00029; assembly: GCF_045160505.1. Taxonomy (NCBI): domain Bacteria; kingdom Bacillati; phylum Actinomycetota; class Actinomycetes; order Kitasatosporales; family Streptomycetaceae; genus Streptomyces; species Streptomyces sp. NBC_00029. Next base: position 4,912,201 of record NZ_CP108292.1, on the reverse strand, counting down.
CTCCACCTCCGGCGCACTCCGGCAGTCGTCCTCGATGCACCTGGCGGGCGAGCGCGAAACCGCCGGGAGGACCCCCAGCCGGCGGGCCCTATAGTCGCAAAGTAACCAACGAGTAACTTCGAAGGGGCAAACGGGTGTTCGGAGCAAATCGGCAGGTGAGGGCATCCCAGGCCCTATGGCTGCTGCTCCCGGCGTGCGCCGCCACCGTCGACATCGCCGTCCAGTTGGAATGGGCGTACGCCGACACGAACGACTCCCGGAAGCTGTTCTGGGCGACGGTGGCCCTGTGTGCGCTGCCCGTGGTCGTGCTGGCCCGGCGTCGCTGGCCGATCGCCACGTTCCTCACGACCCTGCCCGGGATGTACCTGGACAGTTGCATCCCCAGCATGATCGCGCTGTACACGGTGGCGCTCATGGCCACCCGTCGCCGCGTGGTCACCGTGTGCACCGTCGTGTTCCTCCTCTGGAGCGGCTACACGCTGAACCCCGAGGAAGCCACGTGGGACAACCCCACCGACTACTTCATCCTGATGGACGCCGTTGCCCAGGCCATCCTGCCGGTCACGCTGGGCCTGCTCGTCAGCAGCCGCGCGGAACTCACTGCACGCGTCGCCGACCTCGCCGCGGCACGCTCGCGCGAGGACGCACTGTCGGCGGAGCGGCTGCTGGTGGCCGAGCGCACCCGCCTGGCCCGTGAGATGCACGACGTCGTGGCCCATCAGGTGAGCCTGATCAGCGTCGAGGCCGCCGCACTGCAGATGACCACGTCCGACCCCGCGGTGCGGGATTCCGCCTGCGCCGTGCGCACCATGGCCGCCCGCACTCTGGACGAGCTGCGCCAGGTGGTCGGGGTCCTGCGGGACGGCGGCAACCGCGCTGACACCGGTGCGCCCCAGCCCCGGCTCGCCGGCCTGCCGCAGCTCATCCGCGAGTGCCAGCTCGAGGTCGAGGCGCGGATCGACCCGCGCCTCCTTCAGCCTGCCACCGGCTCCCCGAGCCGGTGGCCCACCTTGGTCCAGCACGCGGTATACCGCACGGTCCAGGAAGCTCTGACCAACATCCGCAAGCACGCGCCGGGGGCCGTCGTCAGCGTGCGGCTCCACGAGTCGGACGGACACCTGTGCCTCCGGATTCACAACGGCCCGCCCGGCCTCACCGACCCGCACCCCGACCCGGACCTGCCCTCCGGCGGCTACGGCCTCATCGGGCTGGCGGAACGCGCCCACCTCGTCGGCGGTACCTTCGAGGCCCGCCCCACCGACGACGGCGGGCATCTCGTGACCGCCTCCTTCCCGACCCGGCACGCCGCCGAGGCCACGTCCCCCTGAGTCGGCCTGCCCCGGCCCCTCCCGCGCATCTCCGCGCCCGCTGAAGCCAGCTGGCGGGTTCGTCCGGCCAAGTGGCCGGTACCGAACGGCCGGACGGTGCCGAAATCATGATCGTCGAGTGGCGCCGGCGTGCTCCCGCACGCCGCTCACCCGAAATGGTCCGCGCGGCGAATCCCACTTCGAACCGGGCGGGCAGAGATCCACGAGAGAGGCAGTTGAGGAAATGAAGAAGGCACTGGCAGGCATCGGTGTAGCCCTCGGCGGTGCGGCCCTGGTCGTCACCACCCAGGGGTCCGCGCAGGCCGCCACTGCGCAGGAGGTTCCTGCCGCGGTCGCTTCCGTCGACGGACCCCAGAACGGCCCGATGGGCTTCGGTTCCTTCGTCGGCAAGGCTGCAGGCAAGTTCGCCGGCAAGGCCTGGGTGCACGCCAAGGCCGCCTGCCCGTCGGTGGCCGATGCCGCCAGCCAGTTCACCGGCGGCGTCAGCCCGGCCGGCATCCCCGAGGGCACGTCCGTCGAGACGGTCTTCGACAAGTGAGAGATCACCGCTTGACCAGGAGGGCGGCACTGCTCATCGGTGCCGCCCTCCTGGGCCTTCACTTCGCCGCCGCAGCCTTCTCCCAGATGCCCCTCACACCGATGAAGATCCGGCACTACAACAAGGTCGCCACCTATCTGGAGCCGTACTCCGCCCAGAACTGGATGCTCTTCGCACCCGACCCGCTGTCGGAGAACAGGGGAATCCTGGCCCGGGCGCGATGCCGCGACGGCTCGGTCACCTCCTTCTACGACGTGACGGCGAAGTACATAGCAGCGGCGCAGAGCAGCAGGTTCTTCCCCTCGCGCATGTCCCGGCTGGTGACCGGGAACATGCAGCAGCTGAGCGGTTCGGACGCCGTGCTGGCCCGGCTGCGGGAGTCCGAGCGGGCGAAGAACAAGACCGAACTGCCCCTCATGCCCCACGAGAAGACATCCCAGCAGGAAGCCCTGCGCTTCGTTTCCCGCTACTCCCTCACGCAGTTGCCCGCCCACACGTGCGGCGACGGCGCCCCTCCCGAGCAGGTGCAGGTCCGCATGTACATCCAGACGCTCCCCCCGTGGTCGGAGCGGCACGATCCCGCTGCGGAAGGCCAGGTCGACGCCTACGACATGGAATGGATGAAGGCCGGGGATCTCCTGTGAGCCGTACCCGTACGAACCGGCTCCTCGAACGGCTGGACGCGGTCGGCAGCCGACCCCTCAGCGTGCTGGGGGTGAGCGGAACCCGCATGCTGCTCGGCTTCGTCGGCTTCATGTACTACGCGAGCCAGTACGGCGACCGGAGGTTCCTCTTCGGTCCGGCCGGGGTGCTGCCCTGGGCGGACTTCACCGCCCAGATCCACGAGAACGGCACCTTCAGCCTCTACACCTTGAGCGACTCCACGCTGTGGTTCGAAATCGTCTTCCACGCGGGGATGCTGGCCGCGCTGGCGGTCACCTGCGGTGTCGGCGGCCGGCTCGGCCTCGCCGTTCACTGGGCCCTCCTGTGGTCGGTCTACCAGCGTCAGCCCGTACTGCTCGACGGCGGGGACAACCTCGCCTATCTCGTCATCCCGATGCTCCTGCTGACGCGCTGCTACGACCGCTTCTCCTACCCCACCGGTCTCGCCCGCGCGCTCGCCCGGCGCGTTCCCCCAGTGCTGCGGTCGCTGTCCACACCGCTGCACAATCTTGGTGTACTCGCCATCGCCGTCCAGATGTGCCTGGTCTACGTCGTCAGCGGGCTGTACAAAGTGCAGGGCCGCATGTGGCAGGACGGAACGGCGCTGTTCTACGTCCTGCGCGTGTCCGAGTTCAACCTCCCCGGCGTGTCCGAGCTGGTGTTCGGCAACGACTATCTCGTCTTCATCGGGACGTACTCCACCACGCTGTTCCTGGTGTACTTCCCCATGGGCATCCTCGTGCCGCGGCTGCGGCCCTGGGCTGCCGTCGTCTCCATCGGTTTCCATGTGTCCATCGGCGTCGTCATGGGCCTGACCGGCTTCGCCCTCACGATGGTGGCGTGCGACCTCGTGTTCCTGAGCGGGGCGCTGGAGACCGCCCTGGACCGGGCCCGCGCGGCCCTGCGCCGCCGCGAGCCCGTCCCGGCCGACGCCGTCCTGGCGTTCGACGGGGACTGCGGCTTCTGTCAGGCCACCGTGAATCGGATCACCGCCGGCGCTCGGCCCACGGTGCGTGCCGTGCCCTGGCAGTCACTCCCGGACGAGGTCGCCGACCCGCATGCGGAGCGTCTGGACCGGGAGGTACTCCTCCTCCTGGACGGGCGTGTCCTGGCCGGCGGGGCGCAGGCGCTGGCGGAATTCGTACGGGACTCGCCCGTACGCGGGTACCGGCTGGCAGCGGCCCTGCTGCGCACGCCCGGCATCAGGGCTTGCGCGGCAGTCGGTTACCGCTGGGTGGCGAACAATAGGCAGCGTATGCCCGGCAGTTCGGAAGCCTGCGCCCTGCCCGGCCCCAGCACCCGCCCGTGAAAGGGGACCTTCCATGTTCCGGACACCCAGCTGCCTTCTCGGCAGTGGAATCGAACCCCGTGTCACCCACGGCCACAGCATCTCCGGCTACGTCCAGATCGGATCGCTGACCAAGGTCGTCACCGGCACCGCGTTGATGCGCATGGCCGAGGCCGACGTCCTCGGCGTGGACGATCCCATCGAACGCTGGCTCGACACACCGCCCGGCAGCGGCATCACCCTGCGGCACCTGGCGGACCACACGTCCGGGCTGCCCCGCCTGCCCCCGGGCCTGCCGCGCAGGAACCCGTACGGCGGCTTCGACCAGGCCGCCCTGGACGCGCTGCTCGGCGGTCTCGGCGAGATGGCCACGGCTCCGCCCAGCGCGTCCGAGGAGTACTCCAACCTCGGTTACGCGCTGCTCGGTTCAGCCCTGTCCGCGGCGGCCGGGGTCCCGTATGAGGAGGTGGTACGCACTTACGTCCTGGAGCCCCTGGGCATCAACGAGATGACGGCACATCCCCCGGCCGAGCAGCGGCTGCTCGCGACGACCCGCCTGCTGAACCGCCCCCGGACGCCGTGGACCATGGATGGCGCCATCCTGCCCGCGGGTGGCCTCTGGGCCACTCCCCGGGCGGCCGCCCAACTGCTGACCGGGCTGCTCGTCGACAGACTCCTCGGGCCGCCCGCCCCGACCTGGCAGAAGACCGGCGCCGTGACCTGGCACAACGGTGCCACTGACGGAGCGTCCGTCTTCGCGGCAACGCTCCCCGACGGGCGATGGGTACTCCTTCACCGGCTCGGCGGATCCCCCACCGACACGGACCGTCTGGGCGGCCAGGCCCTCGCGGCCTCCCGCCTCTCGGGCCAGTGACGCGTCGGGCACCCGGGCCGCCAGTATGATCTCTGGCGTCATCAGGCCGGGCCGCCGGTGACACCGTGCTGGTGTGTGAGCGGAGTGCCTGGTGATCAAGGTTGTAATCGTGGACGACGAAGCACTCATCCGGACCGGGTTCCAACGCATCCTCTCGACGGAGAGTGACATCGATGTCATCGCTCTGACCAGCGGATCAGGTGCTATCGAGGCCATCGCCGAACGGGCGCCCGACGCGGTACTCCTCGACATCCGGATGCCGGACGTCGACGGGCTCACGGTGTTGCGGCGGATCCGGGAACTCCCGGATCCGCCGGCTGTGTGCATGCTGACCACCTTCGACACCGACGAGCACCTCACCAGCGCCCTCCGGGCCGGTGCGGCGGGCTTCCTGCTCAAGGACACCGAACCCGAACACCTGGCACCGATGGTGCGCTTCATCGCCTCCGGCGGTGTCGCCCTCTCGCCCCGGCCGGGGAACACCGTCATCGACGGCCATCTCGCCCTGCATGGACGCCTGCCGTCGGGCGAACCCCGGCCGCAGCTGACAGAGCGCGAGCACGAAGTCCTGGGGCTGCTCGCCGAGGGGCTGACCAACACCGCCATAGCCGTCAAGACCTACACGAGTCTCAGCACCGTGAAGGAACATGTCAGTGCCATCCTGGCCAAGCTCAGAGCGACCAACCGGGTACAGGCCGCCCTGGCCGCCGAGCGCAACGGGCTCCTGGTGAACAACGTGCCGGACCGGGGACACGACGACCTCACCAGCCCGTCCACGCAATGACGCCGGGAGCCTGCCGGCTTCGCCACCCGTCACGGGATGGCAGGCAACTGCCAGGCCGAGCTTCGATCCGGACGGCATCCGCTCTCACAAGAAGGCCCAGGTCGGTGACCTGGGCCTTCCTTGCCCCTGTGCGATGCCGTCGCATGGCGAGGCGCCGGACGGCCGTGCTCGGTGCGGGGCCGGCTGTTACGGTTGCCCGTATGTGTTCCGTCATCCACAACCGGCAGGCCCTGCGCGACCGGTCGACGCGCTGACCGTGGTGCCGGCCGTCGCCGGCACATGGTCCCACGTCCACCGTTCACCTCTGGATGACGAGGATCTTCACCATGCGCGCCGACTCGCGCCCCATTTTCGTATGTGTTCACGGCGGCTCCAGCAATGCCCGGGCCTGGGGCCCGTTGCAGAACGAGCTGGCCCTGCTCGGGTACCGTTCGCACGCCGTCGACCTGCCCGGCCACGGCGACCTCGCCGACACCCCTGCCGCCTACTACCGGCAGCCCCAGGACGTCACGGCGCTCGCCGCCGCACCCTCCGCGCTGCGGGGTGTCACGTTGGAGGACAACGTGCGCCACGTGGTGGACACCCTGCGGCGGCTCGCGGCGTCGGGCCCGATCGTCCTGGTCGGCAACAGCCTCGGCGGTCTGACGATCAGCGCCGTCGCCAACGCCGCACCGGAGCTGCTCGAGCGGGTGGTCTACCTCTCCGCGCTCTGCCTCGGCGACCCGGCCATGCTCACCGGGACGTGGGATGTGGCCGACGACAGCCTGCTGAACGCCGCAGTGGCCCGGATCACCGTGCCGGGCGTACGCGATCCGGGCGTGGTCCGGCTGAACTGGCGGGCCGCCCACGCCGATCCGGACCTGTTCGCCGTGCTGAAGGCCGCCATCATGGCCGACTCGACCGACCACCAGTTCCGGCTGCTGCTCGACTCCCTGGACCCTGACGAGACCTACTCGGTGATGGAGCCGGGAGCGCTGGTCCGGGCCGGCACGTGGGGGCGGGTGCCGCACACGTACGTCCGGCTCTCCGCGGACCGGAGCCTTGCCCTGGCCGTCCAGGACCACATGATCCGCGCAGCGGACGCGCTGACCCCGCACAACCCCTTCGACGTGCACACCCTCGCGGCCTCGCACATCGGCTACTTCAGCCGGCCGCGGATCTTCGCGGAACTGCTGACGAGCCTCGTCTGAAGCGTCCCCCGCACCCCGGACGCCTGGGGTGCGGGGCCACCACCGGCCGTCGGCGGACTCCCGTGCCGGGCCGGCCGGCCGTGGGGCCTGGGTACCCTCGGCCCGTGGGAGATCGCGAGGAGTACGAGAAGTACCGGCGGGACCGGGCTGTGCTGGCCGCGGTCGGGGCTCATCTCGAGCCCCGGATCAGCCGGATCGAGGTGCGATTGCCCCGGCCCGTCGCTGAGGCTGCGGTCGCCGCCTGGGAACGTGAGGAACTGGGCGGGGCCTGCGAGGAGAGCCGCGAAGAGTACGAACTGCGCGAGGCCGCTGCCGAGCTTGCCTTCATAGGCATGGCGATCACCTCGGGCGGCGTGTGGGACACGGACGAGGTCGTCGTCGACCTGGATGTCGTTCAGATCGCGGCGGCATTGCGGGCTGCCTGGTAGTCGGGCGGCCGCGGCAAAAGGTCGTCCGCCCCGGCGGACGCGGAGCCCCCGGCCGGGTCCGGGCCGTGAGCGGGCGCGCCGATGGGCCGGCTTTCGAGCCCGGCTCTGCCCTGCCCGGGCCCGCCCGGGGCCGATCCCGGGGCCGATCCCGGGGCCGATCCCGATACGACGGCAGGGCCCGGACCGCGCGTCGCGGTCCGGGCCCTGCCGTCGTGCGCTGCCGCCCTGCGGCGGCGGCGCGTCAGCTCTGTGCGGCGCTCTCGCCCGTCTGCCCGGCGGCCTCGGCCGCGGCGGCCTTCTCGCGCATCTTGCGCACCAGCTCCGCCTTCTGGTCGGCGGCGCCCCGGCGGTCGAGGTTGCGGTGCGGACCGTTGTTCTGCCGTTCGGCGCGCGACAGCCTCTTGCGCTGGCCGCCGCCCTGGCCCACGGGGTTGTTGATGTTCTTGCTCACGGTCATGGGTTCTCCCGGTCATGATGTGCAGTGATCTACGGATTCATCGGTGGGGGACGGGCGCGGCGACGTCGGAGGACGTCAGCGGGGCCCCGTCACGCGCTCACTCGTGAATCGGCGTCTGGAAGAACATGACAAAGACGTTACCCGGTTCCTCCGGCCCCGCACGCCAAGATCCTCGCCGCCCCCGCATCGGACGGACCTGCTGACGCCTGCCGCGGCCGGACCCGCCGCACCGTGCGGGCCAGGACGTCCACGGGGCCGTGGAGGGGCGGCTACGACCGGCTACCGGTGCCTCCCGACCGGCGGGTGGCCAGCACATGTCCCAGGTCCATCATGCTGAGGCCGAACATCAGGATGCCCAGCGGGACATGGAGCGAGGGCATGTGCGCGATGCCCAGCACCACCTGCACCGAGGCGAGTACGAGGAAACCGGACGCGTACAGGACGGGGCGGGGCGAGCCGCCGCCCGGCCGCCAGGCCAGGACCGCGGCGAGTACGTACAGCATCGAGGCGCCGTACATCACGCGTGAACCCACGTCGTGCAGTGTCGCGCCGTACGACGAGGACAGCAGGAGCCCGGCGGTCGCCGCCTGGAAGAAGATCGCCAAGGTCTGCACGGCTATCGCGACCTGGAGGAACGTGAATCGGCCCGGTACTGCCGTCGTCTGCGTGGCCATGGCGCGGCCCCCCTCATCTGCCTCGCGGCGGTGGATCGTCGGTGTCTCGGCAGTCCGACGACGTGGGGCCGCGAAATGTGAGGTGCCGCGCCGGCCTCACCGTTCGGGGCGGTGTTTCGTCGTAGTGCCGAGAGCCGGAACGGACGACACGAACAGGGAGCGGTAACGATCATGAACACCCCGTCCGGGGCAGGGCACGACGGCTTCGAGCCGGGCCTGAGCGCGATCGTCGGCGAGCGGCGCAAGCTGATCAACCTCGCCTACCGGCTGCTCGGTTCGCTGGCCGAGGCCGAGGACGCCGTGCAGGAGACGTACGCGCGCTGGTACGCGATGTCGCGCCAGCAGCAGGAGGCCATCGAGTCACCCGGTGCCTGGCTGACGACGGTGGCCGGCCGCATCTGCCTGGACGTGCTCGGCTCGGCGCGGGCCAGGCGCGAGCGCTACGTCGGCGAATGGATACCCGAGCCGCTGCCCGACCGCACGGAGTGGATCAGCGGACGGGCGGGCGACGGCGGGACCGGAGGGCCGGTCGACCCCGCCGACCGGATCACCCTGGACGAGTCGGTGAACATGGCCTTCCTCGTCGTCCTGGAGGCGATGACACCGGCCGAACGCGTGGCCTTCATCCTGCACGACGTCTTCCGCTACCCCTTCGCCGAGATCGCCGAGGTCCTCGGCCGGACGCCCGCGGCCTGCCGGCAACTGGCGTCCTCCGCCCGCCGCCGCATTCACGCGGCGCAGGCCCCGGCGGCCCCGGCCGACCCGGTGGCCGCGACCGTCGGACAGGCGGGCCGGGTGCGGGACTTCAAGGAGGCGTGGGAGGCCAAGGACATCAAGGCACTCGTCGGACTCCTCGACCCCGACGCCACGTTGACCGCCGACGGCGGCGGACTGGTCGGCACCGTCCTGCGCCCGGTCGAGGGCAGCGAGCAGATCGCCCAGTACCTGATCCACATCGCCGACAAGGCCCCCGGCCTGACCCTGCTGGAACGGAAGGTCAACGGACGGCCCGGCCTGGTCGCCCAGCACTCCGGGGTCACCGTGACCGTGGCGTCGTTCAGCCTCACCGATGGCCGCATCTCCCGCATCTGGGCGGTCCGCAACCCGGAGAAGCTCCGCCCCTGGACCGAGAACGGGCAGAGCTGAGCCGGCACCGGGGGCACGCCCCCGCCCTGCCCTGCGCCCTGCCCGGCCCGGCCCGGCCCCACAAGCACTCACGTACGGGAGCCCACGAACATGCGCATCCGACTCCTTCAGGGCATCGCCCTGCTCGCCACCGGACTCCTCGCCGGCGCGTTCGGCTACGGCGCGGCCAACCTCGTCCCCACCTTCAACGCGGTACCCCTCGGCATGCGGCTGTCGTTCCACGCCGAACTGATGAAGATGAACGGCATCACCGTGCAGGCCGCGATGGGGGTGTCGACAGTCTGCTCGCTGGCACTCGCCGCCCTGACGCGCGGCCGCACCCGGCTGCTCGCAGGTGCGGCGGGTCTGCTGACCCTCGCGTCCTTCCTGATCACCCGGTTCGGCAACGTCCCGATCAACGGCCGGATCAAGGAATGGGCGCGCACCTCGGCCCCGGCCGACCACGCGGAGATCCTGCGCCGCTGGGAGATGTTCAACGACCTCCGTACCGGTGCCGCCGTCATCGCGTTCGCGGTTCTGGTCTTCCTGGCCCTGGGTCCGCAGACCCGCGACCGACGCCCGGCCGGGCCCGGCACCGGGTGAAGTTCCCGCGGAGTGCCGCACTCGGGCATCCCGCCACCGCCACCGGGCCCGGTACGACGCATCCGGCCGCCGCCGGGCCGGTCACGGAACCTGTGGACGCGCCCGCACACATGGCCGATCATGACGGGATGTCACTGCGTACGCACGAGGCCGACGTGTTCGAGGGTTCCAGGGGCCGCCTGGAGGCGATCGCCTATCGGCTGCTGGGGTCGGCCGGTGACGCCGAGGACGCAGTGCAGGAGACGTTCCTGCGCTGGCACGCGGCGGACCGGGAGCTGATCGAGACGCCTGAGGCCTGGCTGACGAAGGTGCTCACCAACCTCTGCCTCAACCAGCTCACCTCGGCACGGGTCAGGCGGGAGACCTACGTGGGGCAGTGGCTCCCGGAGCCGGTCCTGGCCGGAGACCGGATGCTCGGTCCGGCCGACACGGCCGAGCAGCGCGAGTCGGTGTCCCTCGCGGTGCTCACCCTCATGGAGCGGCTGTCGCCCAACGAGCGCGTGGTGTACGTACTGCGCGAGGCGTTCGGGTACGCGCACCGCGAGATCGGCGAGATCCTCGACCTCACCGAGGCGAACTGCCAGCAGATCTACCGGCGCGCCAAGCAGCACCTCGCCAGTGACCGGGCCCGCACCGAGATCGATGCGGCCGCTGCGCGGAAGGTCGTCGAGGAGTTCCTCGCCGCGGCGCTCAGCGGCGACACCGAGCCGCTGATCCGGCTGCTCACCGAGGACGCGGTCACGGTGGCCGACGGCGGTGCCCGGGTTCCGGCCCGCAGGACCCCGGTCATCGGTGCGCTCGGCATCGCGCGGTACCTGCGGGGTCTGTTCCGGCCGGGTCTGGCCAAGCGGGCCCATGCGGGAGGCGGTGCCATCGTTGCCCATGCCGCCGTCGTGAACGGCGGTCCCGCCGCTCTGATCACGGCCGGCGAGCGGATTCTGGGCGTCATCTCCCTCGCGCCCACGCCCGAGGGCGTCGGCGCGATCCAGATCCAGGTCAACCCCGACAAGCTGGAACGCATCACGCGCCAGTGGGCGGCTGCCGGCCCCCATCACCCCCTCACCCAGGTGATGTGACCCACGTCACTTTCGAAAGATGTCAGGGATCGCGCGGCTGTCCGGTTCAGGAGGTGAGTCCAACCGGATAGGGAGCCAGCCATGAAGCACCGCATTGTCGTCCTCGGAGCCGGGTACGCCGGAGCCATCGCCGCCGGTCGCCTCGCCAAGCGGCTGCACCGCGACGACGTCGAGATCACCGTGGTCAACGGCGACCCCGAGTTCGTCGAGAGGGTCCGTCTGCACCAGCTCGCGAGCGGCCAGGACCTGCCGCCGCGCCGGCTGCGCGACATCTACGCGGGCACCGGCGTGCAGTTCCGGGCGGCGCGGGTCACCGCCGTCGACGTGGACCGCAAGAACGTCGATCTCGCCGACGAGCACGGCGCCGGGACCCTCGGCTACGACACCCTCGTGTACGCCCTGGGGAGCACCGCCACCGACCACGGCGTCCCCGGCGTCGCCGAGCACGCCCACGACGTCGCCGGGAAGCAGGGCGCACTGCGGCTGCGGGCGCGGCTGGCCGAGCTGGCGCCGGGCGGGACCGTACTGATCGCCGGCGGCGGGCTGACCGGCATCGAAGCGGCCACCGAGATCGCCGAGGCGCGCCCGGACCTCGAGGTCGCCATCGCCGCCCGCGGCGGCGTCGGCGACTGGCTCAGCGACAAGGCCCGGCGCCACCTGCGCGGCGCCTTCGAACGGCTCGGCATCACGGTCCACGAGCAGGCCGACATCACGTGCGTCGGAGCGAACGGCGCGGTCACCGCTGCGGGCGGGGAGATCCCGGCCCAGGTGACCGTGTGGACCGCCGGCTTCGCCGTGCACCCGATCGCGGCAGCCACCACGCTGGAGGTCTCCGACACCGGACGGATCGTCGTCGACGCCACCATGCGTTCGGTGTCCCACCCCGACGTGTACGCAGTCGGCGACGCCGCGCTCGCCGAGGGCGCGGGCAACAAGGCGCTGCGGATGTCCTGCGCCACGGCGACCCCGATGGCGTGGCAGGCCGCGGACGCGCTCGCCGCGCGGCTGACCGGCCGGAAGGTCCCCGAGACCACGATCGGCTACAACGCGCAGTGCATCAGCCTCGGACGCCGCGACGGGATCCTCCAGAAGGTGACCCCCGACGACCGGGTCAAGCCCACGGCCGTCACGGGCCGGGCCGGTGCCCGCCTCAAGGAGCTCATCTGCTCGGGCGCGGCCTGGAGCGTCTCCCACCCGACCCTGATGCTGCCGAGCCGCCGCCACCGCATCGTGACGACCGCCGAAGCCCGGCCCCGGCCCGTCGCCCGGTGAAGCGGTCACGCGCCGGCGGGGGAACCGGGCGTGTCGGGGGTGTCGGGGAGCGTGGATCGGGCCGCTCGGACGATGGCGGTCGCGGCGCGGGACGCGGCCAGGACCGGGGCGGTGCTGCGCGCGGCGCGGCCGAGCATGAAGGCGCCCTCCAGCAGGGCGATCACCGAGCTCGCGGTCTCGTGCGCGGCGGGCTCGGTGAGGCCTCCGGCGGCGTAGAAGGCGGCGAGGCCGTCCGTCCAGCTCGCGAACACCTCGGCGGTGGCCAGGCGCAGCGGTTCGTGGGTACTGGCCACCTCCAGCGCGACGGTGGCGATGGGGCACGGGTCGGCGAAGTCGAGCTCCTGGAGGGTCTGCGCCGCGGCAGTGAACGCGTCGCCCGTGACGGCGGCCATGTCCCGGGCACCGTCACGGCCTCCGTCCGGGGATGCGTCCGGGGCCCCGTCGGGGGAGGCGAAGAGTTCGGCGATCAGCGCGAGGTAGGCCGCGCCGGACGTACGGATCACCTCCTCGCCCAGCTGCGATTTGCCGCCGGGGAAGAAGTGGTAGGCCGAGCCGTACGGCGCGTCGGCGGCCGCGACGATCTGCTTCATGCCCGTCGCCGCATAGCCCTGGCGCCGGAACAGCTCGGTCGCGGCCGTGACGATGCGCTGCCTGGTGTCGCCCGTGGTCCTCACGCTCGCTAGTCTCTCACTAGATCGGTCTATCTAGTCGGAGGTAGCACCTTGTCCGAGATCGAGCTGAGCGCAGGCGTCATCGACTACACGGACACGGGCGGCGACGGCGAGGCCGTGGTGCTCGTCCACGGGCTCGGGTTCGACGGGTCGGTCTGGGACGCGGTGGTGCGGGAGCTGCGCGGGGACTTCCGCGTGGTGGTGCCCGTACTGCCGATCGGCAGCCACCGCAGGCCGATGCGGCCGGACGCGGACCTTTCGGCGCAGGGGGTCGCCGCGGTACTGGCCGAGTTCCTGGAGCGCCTCGGCCTGCACGGTGTCACCCTGGTCCAGAACGACGCGGGCACCGCCCAGCTCCTGGTGGGGGTGCGCGACGAACGCATCGGCCGCCTCGTCCTCACCTCGTGCGAGGCGCTGGAGAACTACCCGCCGGGTGTCCAGGGCAGGACGCTGCACGCGGCGAGCCGGATCCCGGGCGGCCTGTTCCTGCTGCTGCAGTCCTTCCGCGTCCCCTTCCTCGTTCGGATGCGGAGCTCGCTGGGCGGGATGGCGGCGCGGCCGATCCCGTACGCGCTCGTGCGGCGCTGGTACCGGCCCCTGCTCACCCACCGCGCGATCCGCCGGGACCTCGCCAAGTTCTGCCGCAGCACCGAGAAGGACACCTACCTGCGGGCCGCGGAGAGGCTCACGGGCTTCGACCGGCCCGCGCTGGTCGCCTGGGGAGCCGAGGACCGCATGATGCCGCCGGCGACGGGCCGCCGGCTCGCCGGGCTGCTGCCGCGGGGGCGGTACGTGGAGATCCCCGGGGCGGGCACCCTCGTCCAGCTGGACAACCCCGGCGCCCTCTGCGCGGAGCTGCGCCGCTTCATCGGGGAGAACCCCACGGAGGCCGCCAAGTGACCCCACCCGAAAAGGCCGTTGCGGTCACCTGGACCCCGGGCGACACCACGGTCCGATGGAGCGGCCCCGCCGGGGACGTCGAGAAGGCGTACGAGCTGCCGCCGCAGGACGTCCTGGCGTGGCGGGAGCGGGGCGAGACGCTGGTGCTGGTGGTCGAAGCGCTGGACCCCACGCCCTTCACCCGGTCGGACAACGCGGTGGTGCACCGCGCCGACGGCTCGGAGCTGTACCGGCTGCGGCCGCCCGGCGACCTGCTGCGGGACCCGAACGACGTGCACGGCTTCCACCTCGCCCTTTTGCAGGACGAGCGGCCGTTGCTGATCGTCGTCACGCGCAACGCGGGGGACTTCCAGGGCCGGATCGACCTGGACACCGGCGAGATCGTGGAGATCAACACCTGGCGCTGAGGTGCGGATGTGCGCGCCGCCCGATTTCGCCGAGCTGGTCGAGGGCGCCGGCACGGACGGGCCGACGGTGGCCGCCCGGTTGCTGCCCGACGCCGCCGGCGCCGCCGGAGCGGGCCGGGAGGCGCGGCCCGAGCCCGCGTGAGATCCGCCCACCGTGACCCCCGGGCTGCCGTGCCGGAGCCCGCGGCCGGGTGGCCCGGCGGATCAGCCGGCGGCCCGCTCGACGAGCGCGGCGATCAGTGTCTCGTCGGCCGGGGTCAGCTTCGTCAGGGCGTACGAGGTCGGCCACATCGTGCCCTCGTCCAGGTTCGCCGGGTCGCTGAAGCCGAGGGTGGCGTACCGGCTCTTGAACTTCTGCGCGCTCTGGAAGAAGCAGAGGACCTTGCCGGCCTTGGCGTACGCGGGCATCCCGTACCAGAGCTTCGGGGAGAGGTCCGGGGCGGCGGCCCTGATGATGGCGTGGAGCCGTGCCGCGAGGACGCGGTCCGCGTCCTCCATCTCGGCGATCTTCGCGAGGACCTCGGCCTCCGGGTCGGGCTTGGCGGCACGTGATCCGCGGCGCCCGGCGGCCCTCAGCTCCTTGGCACGCTCCTTGATCGCGTCCCGTTCCTCGTCCGTGAAACCGTCGGCCTGCTCCTCGACCGCGCCGGTGTCCCCCGTCGACGTCTGCGTGCCCTTCATGTGCGCGTTCCTCTCTCGCGAAGCTCGATGGCCGATGGCCGATGGCCGATGGCCGATGCTCGATCGGGTGGTGCGGGTCGGGGATCAGGCGGTGGGAGCCGGTACCGCGGCCTCCCAGGCGAAGCCGTCCGGGTCGGTGAAGGTCCCGCCGGTGCCGCCGATCACGAGCCGGTGGGAGCCGGAGCCGTCGATCGGGACGCCGACGTCCTTGGCCAGGGCGCGGCGCCCGTACAGCGCCAGCTTGAAGGGGCTCGACGGGGTGGCGAACTCGACGTACTTGCTGCCGAAGCTCTTGGCCACGGCGAGGCCGTGGCCGACGTAGAACTGCTTGCTGGCGGACACGTCGGCCGCCCCCAGCAGGAGCACGACGTCGTCGATCCGCCCGGTGGCCGGACCGCTGTCCCGCTTCGCGGACGTCGCGAGCTTCCAGATCGTCCCGTCCGGGGCCCGCACGATCGCGGCGTAGCCCCAGAACGACTTCGAGGCGGACTTCAGGGTGGTGGCCCCGGCGGCGACAGCGGCGCCGGCGAGGGCGTCCACATCGGCCGGCCGGGGGACGGTGAGCGAGAGCGCGAACCCGCGGAATCCGGTCGTCGGTGCTTCCGAGGCCCTGAGGCGGACCTGCACGTCGGGAGCGAAGGCGGTGTAGAAGCGGTGGGCGGCCGTGGTGTCGGCCACCTCAAGGGTGAAGGTCTCGGTGGAGGTCATGAACATCACGCTAGTTGTGGGGCCGGGGCGGATGCTTCTCGAATCCTGACCGGTTCGGCCGGCCGCCGGGCGGTGCGCGCGTAGGCGTCCGGAGCCGTGCCGGTCAGCTCGGTGAAACGGGTGCCGAAGATGCCCGGGGTCGCACAGCCGACGGCGCGGCCGACCTCGGTGACGGTGAGGTCGCCGCCCCGCAGCAGGGCCGTCGCGCGCTCGATGCGGCGCGCCGTCAGATAGGCGTACGGGGACGCGCCGTAGGCGAGCCGGAACTGGCGGCCGAGGTGCCCCGCCGCCATGTCCGCGGCGCGCGCGAGCTCCTCGACGTCGAGCGGACGCGCGTACTCCCGGTCGAGCCGGTCCCGGACGCGGCGCAGCCGCGCCAGGTCCAGCAGGTGTGCGGCCTCGATCCGTGCGCGTCTCCACGCGGGATGACACATGGATGGACCCCCTTCGTCGATGTGCGCGAACGGTTCAGCGGAGTTCTTGGATGCGGATGAGGTTGCCCGCGGGGTCGCGGAAGGCGCAGTCGCGGACGCCGTACGGCTGCTCGGTCGGCTCCTGGACGACCTCGGCGTCGCCTGCCTGGACCTTCTCGAAGACGCTGTCGAGGTTCTTGGTGGCGAGGAGGATCCAGCCGTAGGTGCCCTTCGCCATCATCTCGGCGATGGTGCGGCGCTCGGCCTCGGTGACCCCGGGGTCGACGGCGGGCGGCGCGAGGAGGATGCCCGTGCCGGGCTGGCCGGCGGGGCCGACCGTGATCCAGCGCATCTTGCCCTGGCCGACGTCGCTGCGGACCTCGAAGCCGAGGACGTCGCGGTAGAAGGCCACGGCGGCGTCCGGGTCGTCGTGCGGGAGGGTGCTCAGGTGAATGCTGATGTCCATGGGCGAACGGTAACTGCGCCTGTACGCAGGGCGCTTCTCGAATCCTGACCGATTCGGCCCCGTTGCCCCGGCCCCGGCCCGGCCCCGCCCGTGGACCGGCAACGGACCGGCCGCGGACCGGACCGGACCGCGTCGCGCCCGACGCCCGCCCCCGAGGAGGTGCCCCGGCCTCTTGATCACTAGGGGCTGCGGCCGGGCGGGGGACTGAGGATCGGGCTGCGGGGCGCTGTCGGCGCAGCTCAGGGCGATGTCTTCACCCGGCCGGCCCGAAGCCCGAATGATCTTCCCGATGTGCGGCGCCCGACGCGTCGGCATAGGTCTGTGCTCGTAGACGTCGCAGGCGTCCTGTGCCCCCGTACGTCCGGGGCACCCGCCGCTCCAGCACCTCTGGTGAGGAGTCACATGTCACGCATCAAGCGCCGGTCAGCGCACCGGGCCGCTCAACGGGCCGCTCAACGGGCCGCGCACCAGGCCGCTCAACGGGCCGCAGGCCGGGCCACCCACCGGGCCGCGCTCTCCGTCCTCGCGGCCGCCGCCGCCCTGGTCACCGCATTCCCCGCCGTCCCCGCGGCCGCGCACGACGGCTCGGCCCGCCCCGAGGAAAGAGCCGCCCTCGGCGCCGAACACGCCCAGGAGCATACGAAGGTCCGCGAACAGCTCCTCAAGCTGGGCGGGTACTCCCAGCTCGCCCGCATCGACAGCCTGAACTCACTGACCCGCTCCCAGGCGGACGTCAACGCACGCTTCCACCCCAAGGCGTTCGGGCAGTTCGCCGAGTACTTCCAGTCCCCCGACTTCGCCGCCCACGTCGCCATGCTCCCGACGGGCAAGGTGCTGCTCTTCTCCTTCGAACGCATGGAGAGCGACCCCACCGAGGAGCCCGCGCCCACCAACACCACCGGCGCGGCCAACGCCGGCCGCGCCTTCCTGTGGGACCCGCGCCGCGGAACCGGCCCGGACGCCTTCAAGAAGGTCACCCCGCCCGAGCTGGTCGTGCCGGACGGCACGGGCGTGAAGCGCCCTGCGCCCTTCTTCTGCGCCGGACACGCCTTCCTGCCCAACGGCATGGTCGGCGTCTTCGGCGGCAACCTCGGCTACGGGGGCGGCGCCGGCGCCAAGCTGTCGCTGGTCTTCGACCCGTGGACCGAGGGCTGGTCCGTGAACAAGGACATGGAGGTCGGCCGCTGGTACCCCTCCGTGGCCACCGCCCCCGACGGCCGCCTGCTGATCATGTCCGGCCACACCGACCAGGGCTGGGGCACCTCCACCTCCGTCATCGAGCGCTTCCCGGCCAAGAGCCACCCCGTCCCCTTCGAGAAGACGGTGATCCCGAGGGACGTCCCGACCGACACCCTGCGCGTGGACGCGCCGTTCGGCGCCGACAGCGACTACCCGCACCTGTTCACCCTGCGCGACGGCAAGGTGTACGGGCTGGGCCGCCACGCCACCCGCCAGTGGGCCTTCGACCCGGTCGCGGAGACCCGTACGGACCTGCCCGCGCGCCCCGACGGCGTCCACCGCGGCTACGGCTCCGCCGTGCCGCTGCCCGCGGGACTGCGCGGCCCCGACTCCGTCCTGGTCCTCGGCGGCGACCGGGACGACCCCAACACCTACCGGCTCACGAGCGGCGGCGGCTGGGAGAAGCAGCAGCCCCGCGCCTTCGGCCGTACGCAGGACGACACGCTGCTGCTCCCCGACGCGAGCCTGCTGACCGTCAACGGCGCCTACGGCATCCGGGACTACGGCAACGGCGACTACAACCCCAAGTCCGATCTGAAGTACCGGCAGATCGAGACCCGCAACGCGCTGGGCGAGTGGAAGCTGGGCCCGGCGCAGCGGCTGCCGCGCGGCTACCACTCCAACGCCGTCGTCCTCCCGGACGGCCGGGTCATGGTGACCGGTGACGAGCTGCAGCAGCTCGCCAACGACCCGAAGATCGACGACGACATGAACGGCAGCATCGAGATCTTCGAGCCGTCCTACCTGCACCGGGGAAACCGCCCGGTGCTGGACTACGCCCCTGAGGGACCGCTGCGGTACGACGCCGCCTTCACGGTGGGGACCTCCACGCCCGACCGGGTCAAGAAGGCCGTCCTGCTGGCCCCGACCACCGCGACGCACTCGCTCAACACCAGCCAGCGCCACCTGGAGCTGGGCATCGTGCACCGCAAGGGGAACATCCTGCGCCTGCAGGCACCGCCCTCGGCCAATGACGTCCCGCCCGGCTACTACATGCTCTTCCTGCTGGACGAGTACGGGGTGCCGAGCGCGGCCAAGTGGGTCTCCTTCAGGTAACCGCCAAACGCACCACAGCCCCGCATCGCAGCCCCGGGCCGACGGCCCGGGGCTGCGCTGTGCCCGCGCTCCTGGGCCGCGGAGCGCGGCCGTCAGCGGTGGCGCAGCGCGTTCTGGGCGTCGACGTACTTGAGCATGAGGCGGGCGAAGTCGATGCGTTCGCGCTCGGTCCAGTCGGCCGTCACGTACTCGAAGGCCGCGCGCTGGTGCCGCCGGAAGCGGTCCATCATGTCCCGGCCCTCGGGGCTGAGGTGAAGGATCGTGCGGCGGCCGTCCTGCTGGGAGGCGGCGCGGACGAGGTATCCGGCCGAGATGCTGTCGGACACCATGCGGCTGGCGACCGAGGGGTCGACGGCCAGGTACTCGGCGACGGCGCCGACGGTGATCTCGCGGCCGTCGCCCTGTTCGGCCTCCAGGACGATGTTGAGGACCAGGGTGCGGCTCAGGTCCTTCTGGGAGATCGGGTTCTCGACCTCCAGGAGCGAGGAGCGCCGCAGCTTCCCGAAGGCCGGGCCCACGGCGTCCAGCAGTTCCTCGTCGGTCGCCGGCTCGTGCTTCGTCATGCCCCTCATCGTACATACGTGAGTCTCTGCAGGCATGTGTTGACATGAAAACGTGTGCATGTAAGCATGCATATGCGCCCACGAACGAATGGAGTTTCTCGTGACCGTCCTCATCACCGGCGCCCGTGGCACGGTCGGCCGCGCGGTCCTCGACCGTCTGCACTCCGCCGGCCTGCCCGTCCGCGCCGCCAGCGCCCGCCCCGCCGAACTGACCGTCCCGGCGGGGGTCGAGACCGTCGAGCTCGTCCTCGACCGGCCGGAAACCTTCGCCGCCGCGCTCCGCGGGATCCGCCAGGTGTTCCTCTACCCCCAGCCCGCCGGCATCCACGACCTGGTCAAGGCCGCCGAGGCCGCCGGGGTCGAGCACGTCGTCCTGCTGTCCTCGGCGTCGGTGCTCGCCCCCGGCGCCGAGAGCGACCCGCTCGCGCGCCACAGCCTCCAGGTCGAGCGCGCCCTCGCCGGCTCCGGTCTCACCTGCACCTTCCTGCGTCCCGACGCCTTCGCCAGCAACTCACTGGGCTGGGCCCGGACCATCGGCCGGTCGGCGGCGGTCCCGCTCGCCTACCCGGACGCGCAGATCGCGCCCATCCATCCCGAGGACATCGCCGACATCGCAGTGGAGGCCCTGACCGGCGGCTCCCTCACCGGCCGCTCGCTCACCCTGACCGGCCCCGAATCGCTCACCTTCCGCGCGCAGCTGGCCGCCCTCTCGCAGGCCCTCGACCGCCCGGTCCCGGTCGAGCACATCACCCGCGCCGAGGCGGAACAGCAGATGGGCCGTCACATGCCGGCCCCGATGGTCTCCTCGCTGCTCGACCTGTGGGAGGCCGCCGACCACGGACCCGCGCCCCTCGGCGACACCACCGAGACCCTCCTCGGCGTACCCGCCCGCACCTACCGGCAGTGGGCCCGCGAGAACGCGGACGCCTTCACCGGCCACTGACCCGCCGACCGGCGGCCCCCCAGAAGGAGCAGGACATGAAGCAGGACACGAAACGGGACGTGGAGCGGGACGTGAAGCCCATCGGCTACTGGCTGAACCGCACGGACCGGGCCCTGACCGCATCCATGGACTCCGCGCTCGCCGCGTTCGGTCTCACCCGGCTCGGCTGGCAGGTCCTCAACGCCGTCCGGGACGACGCGCGAGCCACCGACGCCGGCCTTGCGACCGCCCTGGCCGTCGGCGACGGCACCTCGGCCCTGTCCGCCACCGTCGCGGCGCTCCTCGCCGACGGCCGGCTGACCCGCCCCCGGCCGGACCGCCTCGCCCTGACCGACGACGGCCGCGCCCTCCTCGCCGAGGCCGCGCGCCGGATGGGCGCCTTCCGCGAGCGGTCGGCGCGGGGGATCACGCGCGAGGAGTACCTCACCGCCGTCTCGGTCCTGGAGCGCATGACCCACAACGTGGAGGCGGGACCGGAGCGGTGATCCGCCCCGGCCCCTACGGCCCCGGTGTCACAGGCCCGCGAGCTGCGTCCCTCGCCCGGCCGTGACCGGCCGCGAGGAGCCCTTCGGGCCGCGCAGGATCGTGAGGGCGATGGCCAGAGCGGCCAGGATCAGGGCGGCCCCGACCGCGAAGGCCAGGTGGTATCCGCCGGTCAGGGCCTCGGGGACGGGACGGCCGGACGCGGTGAGGGACTCGGTGCGGGCGGCGGCCAGGGTGGAGAGGACCGCGATGCCCAGCGCCATGCCGATCTGCTGGGTGGTGTTGAAGAGGCCGGAGGCCAGGCCCGCGTCGGCTTCCTTCGCACCGGACATGCCCAGCGATGTCAGGGCGGGGAGCGCGAGGCCGAACCCGGCGGCGAGGAGCATCACCGGGAGCAGGTCCGTGAGGTAGTCGGCCTGGTCGGCCCGTCCGGGTACGCGGGTCAGCAGGCCGAGTACGCCGACCAGCAGGACCAGACCGGCCAGCAGCACCCTGCGCTCGCCGAAGCGGGAGTTCAGCCGGGCCGAGACCGTGAGGGACACCAGTCCGATAACGGCGGCGGCCGGCAGCATCGCGAGACCGGTCGCGGAGGCGGAGTACCCGAGCACGTTCTGCATGTAGAGCGCGACGAGTATCTGGAAGGAGAACAGAGCGGCGACCATCAGCATCTGGACCAGGTTGGCGCCGAGGACGCTGCGGGAGCGGAAGATCCGCAGCGGCATGAGCGGATTGCGTGCGGTGGCCTGGCGGACGAGGAACCCGGCGAGCAGGGCGAGCGCGAGGGCGCCGAGGCCGAGGGTGCGGGCCGAACCGGCCCCGTATGTCTCGATCTTGACGACCGTGTAGATCCCGAGCATCAGGCCCGACGTGACGAGCAGCGCGCCGAGGGCGTCCGCGCCCGCCGTAAGGCCCAGCCCGCGGTCGCCCGGCAGGGCCGGGAGGGCGATGAGGAACACCGCGATGCCGATGGGCAGATTGATGAAGAAGATCCAGTTCCAGGTCAGCGCGTCGGTGAGGACACCGCCGAGGACCTGTCCGAGGGAGGCTCCGGCCGCGCCGGTGAAGCTGAAGACCCCGATGGCGCCGGCCCGTTCGCGCGGTTCGGTGAAGAGCGTGACGAGGATCCCGAGACTGACGGCGGAGGCCATCGCGCTGCCGGCGCCCTGCAGGAAACGGGCCGCTATCAGCATCTCGGGCGAGGTGGCGAAGCCGGCCAGCAGCGAGGAGGCGGTGAACACCGCGGTCCCCGCGAGGAACATCCGCTTGCGGCCGATCAGGTCACCGAGGCGGCCGGCGAGCAGGAGCAGCGAGCCGAAGGCGATGAGGTAGGCGTTGACGACCCAGCTGAGCCCGACCGGAGTGAATCCGAGGTCGCCCTGGATGGCGGGCATCGCGACGGTCACGATGCTGCCGTCGAGGACCGTCATCAGCATCCCGGTGGCCAGGACGCCCAGGGCCGGCCGGCGGGAGCGCGAGAGAGAGGGGGAAGGGGGCGGGGCGGTGGTGGGCACGGCGATCTCTCCTGTCGTCGGGAGGCAACAAGAGAGACCGTAACAGATAGTTCCGTTGCAGACTATCTTTTACGGATCCAAGCTGGGCGGGCGCTTCACGAGCACCCTCGACTACCCTTTCTGACGGGCCCGCCGGGCCGGACGCGCACCTTCGACCGGCGTCTCCAGATGCCCCGTGACCAGCCGGTTCAACGCCCGGAGCAACATCTCGCGCTCGTCCTCGGGCAGGGCGCCGAGGGCACCCTCGTGAACCCGGTCGACGATCTTCTGGCTCTCCTTCGCGACCTTCGCCCCCTCCTCGGTCACGGCGATGACCCGCGCCCGCCGGTCGGTACTGGAAGGCCGGCGCTCGGCCAGACCGGCCTTCTCCAGCGCGTCGACGGTCACCACCATCGTGGTCTTGTCCATGTCGCCGATCTCGGCGAGCTGCGCCTGGGTGCGCTCCCCCTCCAGGGCGTGGACCAGGACGCAGTGCATCCGCGGGGTGAGCCCGATCTCGCCGAGCCGCGCGCTCATCTGCGTCCGCAGCACGTGACTGGTGTGGTCCAGGAGGAAGGACAGGTCCGGTTCGGTGCGCGTGGGTGCCATGGCCGTCATGCCTGCCAGGGTAACCAGGATCGATCCGTCGCGGATTATCGGCAACCGGACCACTCGCGCGCCCCGGGCGTCAGGCCAGGATCTTGGCCTTGGCCCGGTCGAATTCCTCCTGGGTGATGTCGCCCTTGTCCTTGAGCGCGGAGAGTTTGTGCAGCTCGTCCGCCGAGCCGCCGCCGCTCCCGGCCGTCCTCTGCACGTAGGAACGGAAGGCCGCCTGCTGCTCCTCGGCCTGCTTCCGGTCCCGTTCGTGCATGCTGTGCCCGCGGACGATCAGGTACACGAAGATGCCGAGGAACGGCAGCACCAGCACCAGGATGAGCCAGCCCGTCTTCCCCCAGCCGCCAAGGGTGTGGTCACGGAAGATGTCCGTGATGACCTTGAAGAGGAGGAAGAACCACATGACCCACAGGAAGAACCACATCATCGTCCAGAAGAAATTGAGAAGCGGGTAATCGTCCATGCCCGACTCCGATCATGCGCGTGGTCCTTCATTCATACAGGCGGCCCCGGCGGTCCGCATGCGGAGGACCGGCTCCGGTCGCGCGACGGACTCCGGGCCGTTCTCCTGAAGGCATGGAACGCAACGCAGCCGATCAGCGCCGGCGCGTCCTGCTGGGCCACCTGCTGCGCTCGGTGCTCTCGGTCGCGCTCCTCACGGGGCTCTACTACGTGGCGCCCCTGGAGGGCGGGTTCGGTATCACCACCGTCATGACGCTCGTGCTCGGCCTCGTGGTCTTCGGGCTGCTGACGGCCTGGCAGATCGCCGCCGTCGCCCACGCGCAGTTCCCGCGGATGCGCGCACTGGAGGCGCTGGCCACCGGTGTACCGCTGTTCCTGGTGCTGTTCTCCGCGACGTACTACCTGCTCGCCGCACAGGACCCCACCTCCTTCTCGGAGCCGCTGACCCGCACGGACGCCCTCTACTTCACGATCACCACCTTCGCCACCGTGGGATTCGGGGACATCGTCCCCACCACCGAGGGCGGCCGGGTGCTGGTCACCTTCCAGATGGTCGCCGACCTGATCCTCATCGGAGTGATCGCCAAAGCGCTCGTCGGCGCGGTCAAAATCGGCATCCACAGGCGCAGTTCGCCGCCCCCCGGCCCGGACGACGAGCCCTGAGCGGCGAAGTGCGCCCCCGAGGTGGACCATCGAGGAAGCGGAAAGGAAGTGAGCCATGCCGCAGTCGCGCCCTCGATCCGAACCGCCCCCCGGCGGAACGCAGCCGCAGGAGGCCGACGTCCTCAGGCAGACCCTCCGCAGCCCCGGCTACCTCAAGCTGCTGATCTTCTGCGGGCTCATCAGCATCCCGGTGTCCCTCGCGTCGTTCTGGTTCCTCGCGGCGCTGCACAAGATGGAACACCTGATGTGGACGGACCTCCCCGAGGCCCTGGGCTGGGACGCCCCGCCGTGGTGGTGGCCGCTCCCCCTGCTGCTCGTCGCCGGCATCGTGGTCGGCCTGGTCGTCCCGCACATGCGCGGCAACGGCGGTCACCTCCCCGCGGCCGGCCTGCAGACCGGCGGGGCCTCGGCCTCCTACCTTCCCGGCGTCGTGATCGCGGCCGTGGCCAGTCTGCCGCTCGGCGCGGTGCTGGGCCCGGAGGCCCCGCTGATCGCCCTCGGCGGCGGGCTGGCCCTGCTGTTCCGCAACCTCTCGCAGGCGCCCGTGACCCCGCAGGGCACCGCCCTCGTGGGCGCGGCCGGCGCCGCCGCGGCCATCGCCACGATCTTCGGGAATCCGCTGATCGCCGCGGTGCTGCTGATCGAGGTGGCGGGCGTGGGCGGGCCGCAGCTGTTCGCGGTGATGCTGCCGTCTCTGCTGTCCGCCGGGGTCGGCGACCTGGTGTTCACGGGTCTCGGCCGCTGGACCGGGCTGCCGGTCGGCAGCCTGAAGCTCGATCTGGGCGTCCCCGTGCCCCACCTGGACGTGCCCGACGTGCTCTGGGCGGTGGCCATCGCCGCGGCCCTCGCGCTCGCCCTGCACCCCATACTGACCGGGGCCCGCCTGATCGCCGCGTACGTGCTCGAGCGGCCCCTCCTGCGCACCGTCCAGTGCGCCCTGGCCGCCGCGGCCTGCGCCAGCCTCTACGCGCTCATCACCGGGCTCTCGCCCGCCGATGTCACCGGGTCGGGGCAGGCGGCCATCGGCAAGCTGGCCGCCGACCCGCACTCCTGGGGCGTGGGCGCGCTGATCGGCATCCTCCTCTTCAAGGGCGCCGCTTACGCCATCTGCCTCGGCAGCCTGCGCGGTGGCCCCGTCTTCCCGGCGCTCTGCCTCGGCGCCGTCGCGGGAGTCCTGCTCGGGCCGCTGCCCGGTCTCGGCATCGTGCCGGCGATGGGGGCGGGAATGGCGGCGACCGCCGCCAGCGCGCTGCGGCTGCCGGTGAGCAGCGTGGTGATGGTCGTCCTGATGCTCGGCGGCACCGCGATGATCCCGGTCGTGATCATCTCGGCCGTGGTCGCCTTCGTCGTCACCGAGCTGCTGCCCGTGGGGCCCCCGATCCCCGAGCTGCCCCCCGTACCGGCCACGGCCGCGGCGCCCGCGGCGAAGTAGTCGACGGCCCCGGCCGACACGCAGGACCCCGCCCGGCTTCCCGGGCGGGGTCCTCCCGTACGCGGGTGCGGGAGCGACCGGCAGATCGGCCGGTCAGCACCGCAGCAGGTGGCGCAGCCGCACGACGGACACCGCACCGTCGCGCGCGCACGCGTACGGGGTGGGTCCGCCGACGGGCAGACCCACCCCACAGGTACAACAGGCCGGCGCGCTCCCTACGGCCGGATGTTCTGGTTCAGGTGGAACAGGTTCTCCGGGTCGTAGGCGCGCTTCACCGCCACCAACCGGTCGTAGTTGCCCTTGTAGTTGGCCCGGATCCGGTCCTGGTCGTCATCGGCCATGAAGTTGATGTAGCCGCCCTCCTCGGAGTGCGGGGCGGTCGCCTCGTAGTAGTCGCGCACCCAGGCCGTACCCGCCTCGTTGGTGTCCGGGTCGGGCCACATCCCGGCTATCACCGTGGCGAACGAGGCGTCGCGGTACGCGAAGGACGTCGCGTCCGGTGCGACGCGGTGACAGGCGCCGTTGATCGGGTAGATGTGGACCGTCGAGTTCACGGCGGGCAGGCCCGGCGCGTGCCGCACGTGCGCCTCGATCGCGGCGTCGCTGAGCTCGGACACGAAGTTGGCCTTCCAGTAGTGCTGGAGACCGGGCGGCACGAGCGCGTCGAAGGCGCTGTTGAGCGCCGGGTACGGCATCGGGCCCACGTGCTCGGCGACCACCGGCGCGAAGTCGTGGAAGGCGCGCAGGGCGCGCTCCCCCTCGTCGAGCGGCCCCGACCAGCACGCCACGATCAGCGCGAACGTGTCGCCGTGCCGGTCAGCCGGGATGAACGGGAGCGGCGGGGCGATCTGGAAGGCCGGGAACCCGCCGAGTTCCTCCGGCGCACCGGCGATGTGGTCGGCGAAGGAGCGCAGCACGGTGGGGGCGTCCTCCAGCTCGAAGAGCATCGGCCCGCCGTAGATGTCCTTGACGGGGCTCAGCCGGTACTCGAAGGAGGTCACCGCGCCGAAGTTGCCCCCGCCGCCGCGCAGCGCCCAGAAGAGGTCCGCGTTCTCCTCCTCGCTCGCCACGACGAGCCGGCCGTCCGCGGTCACCACATCGGCCGACACCAGGTTGTCGCAGCTCAGACCGAGCCCGCGGGCCAGATAGCCGATGCCGCCGCCGAGGGTGAGCCCGCCGATGCCGGTGGTGGAGATGATCCCGCCGGTCGTGGCCAGTCCGAAGGGGTACGTGGCCGCGTTGAAGTCGCCCCAGGTCGCTCCGCCCTCCGCGCGGGCGGTTCGCCCCGCGGCGTCGACGCGGACGCCCCGCATCCCGGACAGGTCGGCCACCACGCCGCCGTCGCAGGTGCCGAAGCCGGGCACGCTGTGCCCGCCGCCCCGCACCGCGAGGTCGAGCCCGTTCTCGCGGGCGAAGTCGACCGCGGCCATGACGTCGCCGGCGTTGGCGCAGTGCACGACGGCGGCCGGTCTCCGGTCGATCATGGCGTTGTGGACCTTGCGCGCCTCGTCGTAGGACTCGTCGTCCGGGGTGACGACCGCCCCGCGTACCCGTTCCCGCAATTGGTCGATCGAGAGCTTGCCCATGGCCATCGCTCCTCGTGCATCACGTCGTTCCGCGCTGCGTCGCGCTACGGCAGCAGGTGACTGAAACCCACCTCGAAGTGTTCGACCGAGACGATCCGCTGGCCCTCGCGCTGCGCGGTCTCCTCACGGATCCGGGCGGCCTGCTCCTCGCTGTCCCTCATGGTCCGTTCGTCGTCCCACAGGGTCAGCGACTTGGCCACGCCCGTGGCCCGGTCGACGAGGTAATAGACCCCCCGGAAGCCGGGAACGTCCTGGACCTGCCTGACAATCGCCTCCGAATTCGCGCTCACGTCTCCCTCCGCGGGGACCGGTGATCCCTGGTAGGTGCTCAGCCTCGCGAACATCTGCGGCAGTCCTTCCTCGCAGGGCCGCCGGTCGGGGAACAGGCGGCTCCACGACAAGGGTGCTCCGGCGCGCCGCAGCCCGCATGCCGGAGCGGCGCGACAATGGTGGGGAAGGGCGCGTGCGCCCTTGCTCTGCCGTAGCTGCAGCCGTAGCCGTAGCCATTGCCGAGAGGCGGGACGTCGAGGTGCCGTACATAGCTGTGACCGCCCTGAGTCATGTCGGGCTGGTGCGCGAGCACAACGAGGACAGCCTCGTCATCGGGCCGTGGACCCTGTGCGGGACCGTGACCCAGAATCCCCAGACACTGGTCTTCCCCTTCGGCAGACCGCTCGTCGTCGCCGTCGCGGACGGTCTCGGCGGCCAGCCGGCCGGCGAGGTGGCCAGCGAACTGGTGGTACGCCAGCTCTCCTCGCTCGGGTCCACGCTCGACGGCCCGGAGGCCGTCGGTGACGCGCTGAACCTCTGCAATCGCGCCGTGTACTCGGCCACCGAGGGGCGGCCGGAACTGGCCACCATGGGGACCACGGTCGCCGGGGCCCTGGTCCTGGCGGATTCGCTGCTGGCGTTCAACGTCGGCGACAGCAAGGTGTTCCACGCGGCGCAGGACGGACTGCTCCAGGTCAGCGTGGACGACAGCCCGCCGCCGCTGCCCGGGCACCGCACCACCTCCGCGGTCACCCAGGTCCTCGGCGGCAGCCGCCGATACGACGAGATCACCCCCCACGTCGCGGCCTTCCCGGTGACCGAGGGCGATCGCTACCTGGTGTGCAGCGACGGGCTGACCGACCCGGTGACGAACGAGGAGATCGAGGCGCTGCTGCGGGTGCACGACGACGGCCGGGCCGCCTTCGAGCTGTGGAAGGCCGCCATCGACGCCGGCGGCCCCGACAACATCACGCTGGCACTGCTGCGCATCGGCGCCTAAAGGGTGTTGCAGAAGGTCCGTCGCGGGCATGCCGGTGTGCTGTCTGGCCTGCTGTTTCACCGTGTCATGGCGAGGTTGTGCATGGTGGCGACGGCCTGGACGGCGTGGTGGAGGCCGTCTCCTTTCTGGCGACAGTCGCGGAGGATCTTCCAGTTCTTCATGCGGGCGAAGGTGTGCTCGACGCGGGCTCGGACCCGCCGGTGTTCGGCGTTGTCCTCTTCCTGGCCGCGCAGGAGGGGACGTCCGGCTCTTCTGCGGTGCGGGACGATCAGGCCGGTGCCGAGGTAGGCGCCGTCCGCGATGACCGTTGCCCCGGCCGCCGCGGCCGGCAGGTCCGACTCCCGCCAGACGTGGGCGTCGGCCTTGTTCCCCGGTGCCGGGCGTGCGCTCGCGACGACCAGGCGGCTGTCCGCGTCGATGATGACCTGCACGTTCGCCGAGAATCGGTAGTTCCTCGACGAAGCGCCAACCGTTCGGTCGCGGACGGGGATGAGGGTTCCGTCCACGATCCACAACCGTTCCACGTCGGCGACGGGCCGCGGCGCCGGTTCCAGCGCCAGCAGTGGCCGCAGGCGCTGGATGACCCGGCAGACAGTAGCCGGGGAGATCCCGAAGAGCGGAGCGAGCTGCCGCATCGTGAGGTTCGTCCGGTAGTACACCGCTACCAGCAGCACTCGGTCCGCCAGCGGCAGGCACCACGGACGGCCACCGCCGGGACCGTTTCCGCCCCGCTCCCGCACCACCTTCACCAGCTTCGCAAACCGCTCGATCCGCAAGCCCGTGAACGTCTCCACCCACACCGGCTCAGCCCTCAACACCCCACCCATACAGGCGAAATACCCCGAACCGAGCCTTCTGCAACACCCTTTAAGGGCTGTCCCGTAATCCGCGGTGGGTCAGCGCACGGCGTCAGATGCGGTGCATCGCAAGGCGGAGGGTCGTACTTATACCGGGCGTATTCGGGCGATCCGACAACGCAGCGAGGTGCCGTAGCTGGCGTCGTGCGCCCGCCGGGGATTGCGGGACAGCCCTTAGGCCGTCTCTTTCGGATCTTGCTCCCCCAGCGTCCGCTGGGAGGTGCCCCCGGGCCCGCGCTGCCCGGCAAGATCCGAAAGAGACGGCCTGGAGGGTCAGGGGCCGGGGCCGTGTCAGGGCGTCGTCGCGCTCTTGGTGTAGAAGTCGCCGAGGTCCCGCACGTCCACGGAGGCGTTGACGACGAGGCCGGCGGCCTTCGACGTGTGGCGCTCGACGAGCTCCAGCACCGACCGGGTCAGGCGCGACTTGGTCTGGGGCGTGCGACCCCTGGCGATGGCCAGCTCGACGTGGATGACCACCGACCGGCCGTCGGTGCCCTCCCCGACGACGGACTCCTCCAGGCGGTGGAAACGCGTCTTGCAGTTGCCGATCGCGGTGTCGAGGATCTCGGCGGCCAGCGCGTGCAGTTCGAGCGCGAACGCCCGCCGGTCGAAGGCGCCGGTCAGCGAGTCCGAGTAGTCGACGACTGCGTGGGGCACGGGGTACTCCCTGCTCTGCCGGATACGGGGCAACGGGCCCCGGTCCCCCGCCCGTTGGCGGGGGCACTGCGACGGTATCCGAGCCGCCCCCGACGACGTCGGCCACTCGCCGGACCCCGTCGGCCGGTCGTGAGCCGTCACGGCCGCCGTCCCGTGCCGGCGGGCATGCTCCCACGGAATAACCCCGGGCGTTCATATGATTTCCGGGTCCGGAAATCACCTGCTGCGCGTCCGGAATTACCGATCGGACGCGCGGAGATTTCCGCTGCCAACGGTACCTGCTGTGCTACGGTGACGTCCGTTGCAGTTGTGGTTCCCAAAAACTTACAAGTGCTCTCACCGGATTTTCCGGTGGGTGCACTTTTTATTTCCGGTGCATGCAGTGAAATCTACTCGTTCCGGTCGGGGCAATCATCACGGCGACACCGGGCCCGCACAGTGCGGATCCGGGCACTGCCCCAAAGGAGAATTCATATGGCATCTGGCACCGTGAAGTGGTTCAACGCGGAAAAGGGCTTCGGCTTCATCGAGCAGGAGGGTGGCGGCGCCGACGTCTTCGCCCACTACTCGAACATCGCCTCTTCCGGCTTCCGTGAGCTTCAGGAAGGCCAGAAGGTTACTTTCGACGTCACGCAGGGCCAGAAGGGCCCGCAGGCCGAGAACATCGTTCCCGCCTGACGCTGACGTCTGATGCCCGGCCTCCGCGCCGGCACGCAGACGCGGCCGAGGTCCGCACCCTGGGGTGCGGGCCTCGGCCGTCCGCATGTCCCGGACGGCACGGGAGCAGCCGCTCCCCCGAAGCCCGGCCGGTACGCGAGCACGCTTGCTAGAGTCCGTGCCCATGTCGATCCCTGACGACCTGCTCCTCGATCTCGCCACCATGGTCGAGTCGGAGCAGACCAATCAGATGTCCCTGACCGTCGTGGTTCACGGCGCCGTCATCACAGGCCGCCTCGCCCCCGAGAGCGTCTGGCGTCAGCGGGTGGCCGAGGTCCTGCGGGACTCCGACCAGCTGGGCCCGTTCGCCGAGATCTTCAGCTCTCCCGACCGGGGCGACAGACAGCAGGCCGGGGCGCCCTCGCACCTGCATTTCCATGTCGCACGCATCCTCCAGGGCACCCTGGGCATCCCCGAGACAGGCGGAATGTACCGAATCGCGGTCAAGGACGTCAGCGCCTGGACTGTCGGAGACTTCAGCTACTCCGACAAATAGCCCCTTTCCCCGCCGCGCCGGCGCGCACACCCACGCACGCACCCGTCCGGGCCCTGCACTCCGCAGGACGGCCCCCGCATTTCGCCCGGGGGCCGTCCCCGATATCGACATGGCGATATCGCCCGCCCGCGCCCCGCAATGACGCCATGCGGATCCCGATGCTGGGGGCCCTGGACGTACGGGGCGAGGACGGAAGCGGCGTCGGAGTCGGGGGGCCGGGACCGCGAGGGCGCGGCACGGCTCCTGCGCACGGCCCTGGAGCTGTGGCGCGGCCCTGCCCTGCTGGACGTCGCGGCCGCCTCCCTGGCCGTGCGCGGCGGCCCGGATCACTCGCGCGCCGACGCGGCCCGTGTGGAGGCCGCGCCGCGCTCGGCGACGCGTACGAGGAGTGCTTCACCGCAGCGGTACGGGACGGGGACGGCCCGGTGGGGC
This sequence comes from Streptomyces sp. NBC_00029, assembly GCF_045160505.1. Classification (NCBI taxonomy): domain Bacteria; kingdom Bacillati; phylum Actinomycetota; class Actinomycetes; order Kitasatosporales; family Streptomycetaceae; genus Streptomyces; species Streptomyces sp. NBC_00029. The sequence goes on along the minus strand of NZ_CP108292.1, from coordinate 4,880,694 downwards.
TGGAGACCGTACGGGAACTCGCGCGGGTCACGCTGGCCGGCTGAGGTCGCGCAGGAAGCGCTGCTGGTCGGCGAGGAGGCCGGGCGGGAAGAGGGAACGCGGGGCGAACACGGCCGTCAGGGTCAGCCGCCGGGAGGAGCGCTCGACCTCGGTGCGCAGCAGGGCGTGGGTCGCTCCCGGATAACGCCGGACCGTGAGGGTGCCGGGCGCGAGGACGCTCCGGTACACGGCCTCGGTCTCGGCTCCGTCCACGTTCAGGTCATCGGCGCCGGAGATCAGCAGCACCGGGACGGGCGGCATCGCGGCCAGGTCGGCGGTCGCGTCCGCGGTGTGGTTGCGGCTGATGAACGTCCAGCGCTCCCGGGTCAATTCCGGGTCGGCGCCCGGACTCGCGCGGTACTCCTCGTACGCCGCCCCGCGCCGCAGCAGCGCGAGGGTGGCCTCCCGGGTGCGCAGGGCGGCCGCCGTGCGGTCGGCGCCCGCCCCGGACGCGCGGAGCTCGGCCCTCAGGTTGTACTCCCCCTGGCGCACCCAGTTCACGGCGGTGCCGACCGCGATGACGAAGCGCACTCCGGGGGCGGGGGCCCCGGCCACCACCTTGGGCATGACCCAGCCGGCCTGGCTGGCGCCCCACAGGCCGATGCGGGCGGGGTCGATATCGGGCCGGGTGCGGGCCGCCCAGGCGATGGCGTCGGTGGTCTCGCGCGCCCGGTCGTCCATGGTCCGGCCGAGCCAGTCGGCGGGCTTGTCGAGGGAGAGCGAGGCGTAACCGGCGCGGGCGAAGGCCTCCCAGTAGGGGCGGTAGAAGCCGTCGTGGGTGGCGTCGACCTCGCCGTCGCCGTGCACGAGGACGACGAGCGGGAAGGGGCCGGGGCCCTTGCCGGTGGGTGTGGCGAGCACGCCGGGGAGGTCGTGGCCGCCGGCGGGGACGGTGACGCGCTCCTCGTGGATCTCGTAGTCGTGCTGCCACAGGACGATGCCGGCGAGGAGGAGTGCGGTGGTGAGGGTCAGGAGCAGGCCGGTCAGGAGGGCCCGGCGGCCCCGGCGGGCCCTTCCGGGTGTGCGGGTCTCGGTCATCTGCGGCTCCGGGTTCTTCGCTCGGGATTCACACACTTATTCGCTCACATCAAAAACGATCGTATCTGCAATGAACGTATTAAGCTTGCGCGTATGACGACGGAGAGCGTGGAGGTACGGCGCGGGCTGCCCGAGGGGGCCGCCGCGCGCGTCGCAGAGCTGTACTGGGAAGCCTTCGCGGGAAAGCTGGGCCTCGCGCTCGGCCCCCCGGCGGCCGGCCGGCGGTTCATCGCCGGGCACCTGCACGCGGACCGGGCCGTGACCGCACTGTCGGGCGGCGCCGGCGACGGGGACGGCCGCGTGGTGGGCGTGGCGGGCTACCAGCTGGCCGGACGCGGCCTGGTCGGCGGCGACGCGGCCGCGGTCAGGGCGCAGTACGGGCACGTCCGGGGCCTGTACCGGGTGTTCCTGCTGGCCCTGCTGGAGCGCACCCCGGCCCGCGGCGAGCTGGTCATGGACGGCATCGCCGTGGCGGCAGCCGAGCGGGGCCGGGGCATCGGCGGACTGCTCCTGCACGAGATCGAGGCGATCGCCGCGGAGCAGGGGTGCCGGCGGATCCGGCTGGACGTGGTCGCGGAGAACCCGCGGGCCCGGGCCCTGTACGAGCGGCACGGCTTCCGGGAGGTACGGGTGCGGCGCACGCCCTGGCTGCGGGACGTGCTGGGATTCGGGGGCGTGACGACGATGCACAAGGAGGTGGCGGCGCGATGAGCGGGATCCCCACGCGGATGGTGGTGCACGCGCTGGTCCGGGAGGACGGGACGGTCGCGGGCGGCGAGCTGTACGAGGTCGCCGCCCTGCTCGGCATGACCGACCAGCAGGTGCGGCTGTGCGTGAAGCGGCTGGTGGCCGAGGGCCGGTTCACGGTGGAGGGGCGCGGCCGGCGCGCCGTCCTGCAGCTGACGGGGCCCGGGCCGGGACTGCCGCTCGTCCCGGAGGTGGAGTTCGTCCGGCACGCGTACCGGCAGGACCGGGGTCTGGAGCCGTGGGACGGGGTCTGGCACGCCTTCGCCTTCGCCGTACCGGAATCGGCGCGGTCCGCGCGGGACTCCCTGCGGGACGCGCTGACCGGGCTGGGAGCGGCGCCGGTCCAGGGCGGGCTGTACGTGACGCCGAACGCGATCGGTCCGTACGTACGGGCGCATGCGCAGGAGCTGGGCCTGCCGGAGGCGCTGAGCTGCCTGAGCACCCGGGACCTGACGGTGGGCGGCACCTCGGACCCGCGGACCCTGGCGGAGCGGCTGTGGCCGCTGCCGGAGATCGCGGCGCGGTACGAGGGGCTGCGGGCGCTCGCGGAGCGGCCCGTCGGGGCGGAGGCGGCCGGCCCCTCGGAGGCCGACGGCGCGGCGGCCGACGGCGCCGTCGCGGGGCTGGCGCACGCCGTCGCGCTGGCCGCGGCCTTCTCCGAGGCGATGCTCCCCGACCCGCTGCTGCCGCCGGAGCTGCTGCCGCAGCCGTGGCCGGGGACGACGGCCCGGGCGGCGGCGTCCGAGGCCTGGGCCCGGCTGGAGGCCGCCGCCCCGGCCCCCGGGCCCCGGCTGTTCCGGCTGTACCGCGAGGCCCTGGCCTGACCCCGGGCGGCGGACGCGGCGGGGCGACCCCCGCCGCGTCCACATCATGGACAACTACGCTCGTTTCATGAACGCAGAAGCCGACGCCCTCGCCGCCGTGAAAGACGCTGACCGGAAGCACGTCTTCCACTCCTGGTCGGCGCAGGAGCTCATCGACCCGCTCGCCGTGGCCGGCGCCGAAGGGTCGTACTTCTGGGACTACCAGGGCAACCGCTTCCTCGACTTCTCCAGCGCCCTCGTCTACACGAACATCGGCTACCAGCACCCGAAGGTCACCGCGGCCATCCAGGAGCAGGCGGCCAGGCTGTGCACCGTCGCGCCCGGCTTCGCCGTCGACGTGCGCTCCGAGGCGGCCCGGCTGATCGCCGAGCGCACCCCCGGCGACCTCGACAAGATCTTCTTCACCAACGCCGGGGCCGAGGCGGTGGAGAACGCCGTCCGCATGGCCCGCCTGCACACCGGCCGGCCCAAGGTGCTGTCCGCCTACCGCTCGTACCACGGCGCCACCTCCACCGCGATCAACCTGACCGGCGACGCCCGCCGCTTCGGCAACGACTCCGCGACCGCCGGCGTCGTGCACTTCTGGGGGCCCTTCGCCTACCGCTCGCCCTTCTACGCGGCCACCGCGGCCGAGGAGTGCGAGCGGGCCCTGCGCCACCTGGAGGACACCATCGTCTTCGAGGGCCCGCAGTCCATCGCCGCGATCATCCTGGAGACCGTCGGCGGCGCCCCGGGCGTGCTCGTGCACCCGGACGGCTATCTGGCCGGGGTCCGCGCGCTCTGCGACCGCTTCGGCATCGTCTTCATCCTGGACGAGATCATGGTCGGCTTCGGGCGCACCGGTACGTGGTTCGCCTCCGAGCACTGGGACGTGACCCCCGACCTGATCTGCTTCGCCAAGGGCGTGACCAGCGGCTACCTCCCGCTCGGCGGGGTCGCGATCTCGGCGGCGATCGCCGAGACCTTCGCCCGTCGGCCCTATCCGGGCGGGCTCACGTACTCCGGGCACGTGCTGGCCTGCGCGGCCGCCGTCGCGACGATCAACGTCATGGAGGAGGAGGGCATCGTCGAGCAGTCCGCCCGCACGGGCGCCGAACTGCTCGGCCCCGGCCTGCGCGCGCTCGCCGAACGGCACCCCTCGGTCGGGGAGGTCCGCGGGCTCGGCACCTTCTGGGCCCTGGAGCTCGTACGGAGCAAGGAGACCCGCGAGCCGCTGGTCCCGTACAACGCCTCCGGGGCGGAGAACGCCCCGATGGCCGAATTCGGGGCCGCCTGCAAGAAGGGCGGGCTCTGGCCGCTCGTCGCCGGCAACCGCATCCACATCGCGCCGCCGTGCAACATCTCGGCGGACGACGTGGCCAAGGGGCTGCGGATCCTCGACGAGGCCCTCTCCGTGGCGGATGCGCACACCGTCTGACCTGCGGATCTGTGGGGTCGCCCAAGGCGTGGGTGCTGGTGTTCGGAGGATTTGTACGGGGATGAACCACCCGTACACATGCTGCAATCCGTGCAGGCCGTCAAGACGCACAACAGGCCAAGCACCTACGAACCGGGATGCACGTCAGGCCCGGGGCGGTCCCTCGGCGAGGGGCCGAACGGCGGGGAGCGGGACGTCCTTGATTCGGGCGGGCGCTGGACGCCGGGCGTACGGGATCCAGACGACCGGACTCCGTGTTCCCGAGTACCCGAAGGAAGACAGCATGAGCAAGCACGTCCTGGCCCAGAACCAGTACGGCAAGGCCGAGAACCGCATCGTGAAGGTGACCCGCAAGGGCGGCGACGGTTCCTGGCACGAGATCCGCGACCTCAACGTCTCGGTCGCTCTCCGCGGTGAATTCCGCGATGTCCACCTCACCGGCAACAACGCCAACTGCCTGCCGACCGACACCACCAAGAACACCGTGTACGCCTTCGGCAAGGAACACGGCATCGAATCCCCCGAGGCCTTCGGCATCCTGCTCGCCAAGCACTTCGTCTCCTCGCAGGAGCCGATCCGCGAGGCCCAGATCCGCATCGAGGAGTACGTGTGGGACCGGATCCCGGTCCCCACGCGCAAGGAGCAGCACTCCTTCGTCCGCAAGGGCCAGGAGGTGCGCACCGCGCAGATCACCTACAGCGAGACGACCGGCCTGCAGGTCATCTCGGGCCTGAAGGACCTGACGGTGATGAACTCGACCAACTCCGAGTTCCACGGCTACATCAAGGACAAGTACACGACGCTGCAGGAGGCGTACGACCGCATCCTGGCGACCAAGGTCACCGCGCGCTGGGCGCATTCGGCGCTGGCCGGCGACGACGCCGGGTACGACTGGGACCAGTCGTACAAGAAGGTCCGCAAGAACATGCTGGAAGCCTTCGCGGAGACGTACTCGTACTCGCTGCAGCAGACCCTGAACCAGATGGCCGAGCGCGTGCTCGACAACTGCCCCAAGGTCAACGAGGTGCGCCTGAACCTCCCCAACAAGCACCACTTCCTCGTCGACCTGGAGCCCTTCGGCCTCAAGAACGACAACGAGGTCTACTTCGCGGCGGACCGGATGTACGGCCTGATCGAGGGCACCGTCCACCGTGACGGGGTGCAGCCGGTGATCGCGACGTCCGACTGGATCGTCGCCTAGATCGGACTTACTCCTCCAGTACGCCGCTCGCCACGTATCGGCCCGGACCGCGTCGCGGGGTCCGGGCCGACGTGCTGAGCGGTCCGCCCGCTACAGCTCGTCCTGCGGCTGTCCCACCAGGAGGTTCCAGCGCCCGGCCCGCCCGGTGAGGGTGGTCACCGACTCCGGCCGTACGTCGAGGCGCCAGAACGTCGCCGCGGGCAGTTCCAGGGCGTGCACCACGGCCGCCCGTACGACGGCCTGCTCGACCTCCACCCGGTGCGTCCCCTCGGCCAGAGCGGCCAGCTCCGCACCGACGCGGGCGACCAGCCGGTCCACGGACTCCCCGCCGGGCGGCGCGTACGCGGGATCCGACAGCCAGGCCCGCACGGCCTCCGGCTCCCGGCCCGCCACCTCGTCCAGGGTGCGGCCCGCCCACTCGCCCGTGTCCAGACCGCGCAGTCCCTCGTGACCGGGGCACGGCCGGGCGTGACCGAAGCGGCCCTGACGGGCGGCTGCGTCCAGAGGGAAGCAGATGAGCCGGACTCGCACCAACGAGGTCTTCATAAGGGGAGCGTAAGCGCGGTACGGTCACAAACGACACAATTGAATGACGACGGTACGACGGAAGCCCGGTGAAAATCCGGCGCGGTCGCGCCACTGTGAAACGTCCCGGAGGGGAGGGAAGTCAGACCCGCCACCGTCGCAGCGAGCACCACTGACCGGGACGCGTGTTCCCCCTGGAGGTTCTGCCATGGCCCACTCCGCCGTGCCCACGACGAACTCGCCCGCCATCGCCCCCATCTCGCTCTCCGCACTGGCCCCCTGGGCCGTGTTCGTCGGCATCCTCATGCTCGTCCTGCTGTACTTCGTCGGCGCCGAGCAGGGCGCCACTGCGGTCTTCGAGGGGGAGACCATCCACGAGTGGCTGCACGACGGCCGCCACCTGCTCGGCTTCCCCTGCCACTGATTCCCCTGCCACCGACCGACGTCCCAGCAAGGGAACAGAACATGGCTTCCACTTCTGCGGGTGGGGTCTCTCCCCGGGCCCTGCTCGTCCGCGGCATGCTCGCCGGCCTGCTGGCCGGGGCCGCCGCCTTCCTCGTCGCGTACCTCCTCGGTGAGTCCAAGGTGGACGCGGCGATCGCCATCGAAGAGGCCGCCGCTGCCGGGCACGACCACGGCGAGGAGGCCCCGGTCAGCCGGGCCCTCCAGGCCACGGCCGGACTCGGCACGGGCGTCCTGCTCTACGGGGTCGCGCTCGGCGGCATCGCCGCGCTCGTCTTCTGCTTCGCCCTGGGCCGCATCGGCCGCTTCGGCCCGCGGGCCACGGCCGCGCTGGTCACCGGCGGTCTCTACGTCACCGTGACCCTGGTGCCGTTCTTCAAGTACCCGGCCAACCCGCCCGCCGTGGGCGATCCCGGCACCGCCGCCCGGCGGACCGCCCTCTACCTCCTGATGATCGCCCTGAGCGCGCTGCTGGCAGCGGGTGCGCTGATCCTCGGGCGGCGGCTCGCGCCGGCGCTCGGGGCATGGAACGCGTCGGTCGTCGCCGGCGCGGCCTTCGTCCTCGTCATCGGCATCGCGTACGCCGTGCTGCCCGGCGTCAACGAGGTCCCGGCGGACTTCCCGGCCGCTCTCATCTGGGACTTCCGTCTCGCGTCCCTGGCCATCCAGTCGGCACTGTGGGCGACTTTCGGCCTGGCCTTCGGTTTTCTAGCCGAACGAGCCCTTGTGCCCGCCTCCGCACCCAAGGAGGCTGTGCAGCCGATGAGTTGAGCACGAGGGGGCCGGTAGTACATGGCGACGGCGATCAGGGAATGGCGGGGCTGGACGGGCGCGGCCCCGTTCTGGCTGAACTCGTTCCTGCTGCTCCTGGCCCCCTGCTGCGCCGTCACCCTGTTCGGACAGATCGGCATCATCGCCGCGCTGGCCGCCCTGGGCGGCCTGGCCCGCCACCTCTGGTACGGCGACTACGGCCACCCGGCCATGCACCTGGCCGCCGTACTGATGGGCGCGGGCACGGCCGCCGTCGTGCTGTGAACCCTCAGCGGGAGTAGGCACCCGTGGCCAAAAGCGTGCCGGTGACCGCGGGCACGCCACCCGCCGTGAGCATGCCCCGGACACGCCCCGGGCGGCTGCGCTCTCACCCGTTCGGGCGCATGGCCGCCACCCCCGGCAGCCGACGGGTCGACCCGTCGCGAACTGCGAAGACTCCCCCATCTTGCGACGACACGCCCGTGACGCCATGTCAGTCCACCGTGTTGCACGGAGTACCGACGGGCAGAGGAGGTGTCCACTGCTCACAAGACCCGGCCGTACGAGCCGGACAGGAGGGAATCCCATGTCCCGCGCCAAGTGGGTCGTCGCCTCGCTGACGGTGGTTCTGTTGTCCACCGGGATCGCGGCGTTGCAACGGACCGAGGGGGCCAGGCCCGCCGCCGTCACCACCGACGACGCGCTGCCCTCGAGGGCGTTGGGGCTCTCCGGCCACCGCCGTCTCGTGCGGGAGCTGGAACAGCCCGACGCGCACGCCCCCCGCCGGGGAGCCCGCTCACCGCGCACCGCCGCCGGGCCGCTGCGGACCGTCACGGGACCCCTCCGGTCCGCGCGCCCCCTGCGGTTGCGCATCCCGAGCCTGGGCGTGGACCTTCCGCTGACCGGCGACCGCGAGGAGGTCTCCTGGGACACCGGCGGGCCGGCGCCGGGGGCGGCCGGGACCGCCGTGGTGACCGGAGAGGGTCTTCGCCTCGGCGAGTTGCGGCGGGGCCGGACCATCGAGATCCCCCGCGCCGACAGCCGCACGGCCGTGTTCACCGTCGTACGGGTCTCGCCCGGCGAGGTGTCCGGCCACGAGGGGCCCGTCGACCGGGCCCAACTGCGGCTGGTCGGCGGGGAGACCGCCGTGCTGGCCCGGCTGACCGGGCAGCGCCGCACCCGCTGAGCCCTCCCGCTCGCGCGGCACCCGGACCGGCGGGCCACGGCCGACTGTCAGCCGTGGGGGGTGTCTTCGTCCCCCGGTCGGGGGCTTCTCGAGGTCCGTATGGGAGTCGTTCGGCGTGGCGGGGCACACCCCTCGCATGAGCGGGAGGCACCACGCGCGTTCGGCACTGACCAGGGCTGTGACCGTGGTCTGTGTCGTGCTGCTGTGCGTCTTCGGTGCCGGTCCGGCCGGCGCCGAGGCCGCCGAGTTCCGGCCCGCCTCCGGTGTGCCCGCAGCCCCCGCCCTGCCCGGGGCTCCCGCGGAGTCCCCCGAGCCCGGCGAGGGCCAGTCCGATCCGGCCCCCGACCCCGAGGCGCGGGCGGCCGTACGGACGATCACGCGCGGGCTGCCCGGCGTACGGCGCACACCGCTCGCGGTGTTTCACGTGAAACACCGCGAGGCTCCGGAGTGCGAGTCCGACACGGAGGCGGCCGAACCGGCCCTGTCCCGGCGGACGGTGCGGAGTGTGGTCCTGCGCTGCTGAGCGGACCGAGGTCCCGACGCAGCCCCCACACCCCCCTGAACACCGTGAGGTTCCGCCATGCCCATCGACCCGTACGCCGCACTGAACGCCATGCTCCGCGCCGAGGTCACCCGGTTCGCGCCGCCGGCCCGGCAGACCGATCAGGCCGCGTCACCGAAGACCACGGCGACGGCTACGGCCACGGCCGCCCCGGCCGAGAGCGAACGGCAGCAGACCGCCCCCGCGGATTCCGCCGCGTAGGAACCGCGCGCAGACATGCGGCGCGCGCCGGCTCCCCTGCCCCGGTCACGGGCACGGGAACCGGCGCGCGCCGGCCGGCCGCCTCAGTCCTCGTGCGTGTAGTAGCGGTAGAAGGCGATCGCTCCTACGCCGAAGGCGACGGCGAGGCCCACCGCCACGGCCTTGAGGATCGACTGGTTGGTGAGGCTGTGCAGGTAGCCCACGGCGATGCCGCCGAAGGCCCCGTACGCGGCGGCGTGGACCTCCCGCTTCAGGCGGGGTCCGATCCGGGCCAGGGCGAACATGATCCCGGCGAAGAGCACGCCGCACAGGATCCCGTAGAAGACGTTGCCCGCGTCCACCGGGCCCATCTGGCGCTTCATGAACGCGGCCCAGACGCCGTAGACGAGTCCGAGGAGCAGTGGCCTCACGTACGCGCCCCTGCTCAGATGGGTCAGGTCCGCCGACTGCCGGTGCCGCCCGAAGGTGCTGGGTGCCGCATGTGCCATGACGGGCTCCTCTCTCCCATCATCCAGGGCACACCCGCCGCCCCCGACCGGCAAGTGGATCAGCGGTCAGGGCGTGCGCACGGCCACGGCGTCGATCTCGAAGAGCATGCCGGGCAGGGCGAGCGCGGCTACCCCGATCAGGGTCTGGGCGGGCAGTTCGGTGCCCCAGGTGGAGTGCAGGTGCCCCAGCAGGATCTCCAGCTTCCGCTGGTCGTGGCCGACGATGTACGTGCCGATGCGGACGACGTCCGAGGGGCCGAGGCCGACGGCCGCGAGGGCGGTGCGGAGGTTGGCGAAGGCCTGCTCGACCTGGTCGGCGAAGTCCTCGGAGACGACGTGGCCGCTCTCGTCGGAGCCGTACTGGCCGGCTATGAAGACCTGCTCGCCGGGTGCGGAGACGATGTGGCTGTAGCCGTAGTCGGTCGGCGTGTGGAGTCCTGCCGGATTGATGATGCTGCGCGTCATGCCGAGCTCCCTGTTTCCGTGTCCGTTTCCGTACGTGTGGTGCGGCCGGCGCTGCGGCTACCGCGCGGCGAGCCAGGCGCGGAGCCGTTCGGGGGCCTCGGGGGCCTGCCGCTCGGCCTGCTGTCGGATCTCGTCGAGGTTCTGGGCCGCGAGCGCCCTGCGCCAGGCCAGTTCGGCCCGTGTCATGGCATGCGCGATGGCGCACTCGGCGGAGTCCCTCTCCGGGGCGGGGTCCGCCGGTTCGCCGGCGCCGGGGCCCTGCTGCCGGATCTCCGCGCAGCGGAAGGCCTCATCGGGCCCCTCGACGGCGGCGACCACGTCCATGAGCGAGATGGCGTCGAGCGGACGGGCCAGCCGGAAGCCGCCCCGGGGGCCGGGCGTGGAGGTGACGATGCCGGCCCGGGCCAGGGCCTGGAGCTGCTTGTTGAGGTAGGCCGCGGGCAGGTCGTGCCATGCGGCGAGGCGCGCCGCCGACACGGCCCGGTCCGGCCCGCTCCAGGCCAGGTTGACGCAGCTGTGCAGCGCCCACTCGACGCCCTCGCTCATCTTCATATCCTGGATATTAAATGTCCAGAATAAGGGACGCAAGGATGTCACCGCTCCCGGCGTGCCACCACCCACCCGCAGCAACACCGCTCGCGCCCGGCCCCGTGCGCGCTTTCCCTGGTGACGTGCGCACCACCGTGTCGGCTGTCCTCATCGTGCTCGTGGCCCTGCTGGTGCCCGCGAGCGCCGTCGCGTACTGGGCCGACCGCGAGCTGGGCAACGCCGACCGGTACACCGCCGCCATGTCCCCGCTCGCCGAGAACCCGAAGGTGCAGGAGGTCGTGGTCACGCAGGTCAGCCGCGCCCTCGCCGGCCAGATCGACGCGGGCCCCTTCCAGATCGGGGTGGACACCCTGCTCGGCGAGGCCCTGCACTCCTTCGCCGGCACCTCCGCCTACCGGACCGCCTGGGACGCGGCCAACCGCGCCGCCCACGCCGCCTTCCTCAACGCCCTCACCACCGGCCGGGGCGACGCCCTCACCCTCGACCTCGCCCCCGTCATCGCCCAGGTCAGGGGCGACCTCGTCGCCGACCAGGTGCCGTTCGCCGACCGGATCCCGGTGACCCACCCGACCGTGACGGTCATGGAGTACGACAACCTCGGCGCTCTGCGGAAGGGCTTCCACATGCTCCAGGTCGCCGGCGTCTGGCTCCCCGTCCTGACCGTGATCCTGGCCGCGGCCGCGATCGCGGTCGCCGTCCACCGCCGGCGCGCCGTCATGGCCACCGGAGCGGGACTGGCCGTCGGGGCCGCACTGCTGTGGCTCGCGGTGGACGTGTGCCGCCGGCTCACCCTGGACGATCTGCCCGCCGACATCGACCGGCCCGCCGCCGGCGCGGTGTACGACGCCCTCACGGCGTACCTGCGCACCACCGCCTGGGCGGTCCTGGCGATCGGGCTCGCGGCCGTACTCGTCGCATGGGTGACGGGCCGACTACGCCGCACCCCATAAGCTCGGAAGGTACCAACACACGCAGAAGCACGCAGAAGATCCCAGAAGAACCGATTCGCGAGCGGCGGGCACGGAAGCGGGAATGAGCACCGAACGCACCGAACACATATCGTCGCGGCGGGCCCGGCACCATCCGCTGGCTCCGCCCTCCTGGTTGCTCAACGGGCTGAAGCCCAGCGCCGCACCGATCCCGTGGGCCGCCGTGGCCCGCGCCTCGATCGCACTGGCCGTGCCGCTCGCCGTCGGTTTCGCCCTGGACGAGCCCGAATACGGCGCGCTCGCCTCCATGGGCGCCCTCGCCGGAGTCATCGGCGACACCGCCGACGCCTACCGGATGCGGGTCCTGAACATCGCCGTCCCGCAGCTCTTCGGCGCGGTCGGCGTGGCCCTGGGCACCCTGGTCTACGGGCAGGGCTGGCTGGCCGTCGGAGCGCTCACCCTCGTCGCGCTCGTCTCCGGGATGATCTCCTCCATCGGCACGGTCGCCTCCGTGTCCGGGCTGCTGCTCCTGCTCAACGCCGTGATCGGCGCCGGGCTGCCGCTGCCCCGGCCCTGGTGGATCGCGCCCGTGCTGCTGACCGCGGGCGGGCTGTTCGTCCTCGTGCTGACCCTGCTCGGCTGGCCGCTGCGCCGCCGGCAGCCCGAGCGGACCGCCGTGGCCGACACCTACCGGGCCCTGGCCGACGCCCTGGAGGCCGCCGGTGGCCCCGGCGACCTCTACGACGCGCGCCGCCAGGAGGTCACCCGGGCCATCAACCACGCCTACGACCTCGTCCTCGGCCGCCGGGCCCGGGTGCACGGGCGCAGCCCCTCGCTCGTGCGGCTGCTCGCCCAGCTCAACGTGGTGATCCCCCTGGTGGAGGCCGCCCCCGCCGCGCACCTGCGCGGCCGGCCGCTGCCGCCCGAGATCCCGGCCGCCGTGCGGGAGCTGGCCGACGCCGTCGAGGAGGGCCGCACCGCAGCCCCCGTACTGGACCTGCCCGCGGCGCACACCCCGGCGGAGCGGGCCGTCGACGCGGCCCTTCGGCATGCCGCGAAGATCGTGCACGTCGCCGAACCGGACCTGCACAACGTGGACGACCGGCTCGGCCGGCCCGCCGCCCTGCGCGTGCGGGCCCGGCGGGCGGTGCGCGACATGATGCTGTCCCGGGCCTCCTGGCGGTACGGGCTGCGGCTCGCGCTGTGCATCGGGATCGCGCAGTCCCTCGTATCGGTGATCGAGGTCGAGCGGTCCTACTGGATCGCGCTGACCGTCACCTTCGTCCTCAAGCCCGACTTCGGCTCGGTGTTCTCCCGGGCCGTCCTGCGCGCGCTGGGCACCGCGGGCGGACTGGTCGTCGCGGCCGCCGTGCTCGCCGAGGTGCCGCGCGGCTGGTGGGACGTCCCGGTGATGGTGGTGCTCGCCGGGCTGATCCCCGCCTTCTCCGTCAAGGGGTACGCCTTCCAGACCGCCGCGATCACCCCGGTGATCCTGCTCCTGTCGGACCTGCTCAACCACCAGGGCTTCGACCTGATCCGGCCCCGGCTGCTGGACAGCCTGATCGGCTGCGCCATCACCCTCGTCTTCGGATACCTGCTGTGGCCCGAGAGCTGGCGCACCCGGATCGGGGACCGGCTCGCCGACACCGTGGAGGACGCCGCCCGCTACGTGGAACGGGCCTTCGCGCCGGTCCCGGACGAGGCCGCGCTCGCGGCGGCGCGCACCGCCCGCCTCCAGGCCCGGCGGCGCATCTACCGGGACCTGTCGGGCGTCCGCAGCGAGTTCCAGCGGGCGCTGACCGAGCCGCCGCCGACCGGGGCGCGGGCCGCCGCCTGGTGGCCCCTGGTCGTCGCCGTCGAGCGGATCGTGGACGCGACCACCGCCGCACGGGTACGGGTCAACCACGGCGCGCCCCCGCCCCCCGCCGAGGAGGTGGAGTCGATCGCGCGCCAGCTCCACCGTCTGGCCGGCCGGGTGCGCACCAGCACCGTCCCGGTACGGGTCGACGCCGAGCCGGAGGCCGCGGCGGCGAGCGTCCTCGCACCCGTCCACCAGGAGATCGCGGCGGCCCTCGCCATCGCCCGGCCGGAGTCCTGACCCACGGGCGCCGCCCGCGCGGCGGCGCCGTCCCCCGAATGGGCCGCCTCCCGGGCCGGGCGGGGCCGCACGGGGCAGCATCGGAGCATGCACCGCGTCCCGGCCGTGATGGTCCTCGCCCTACTCCTGGCGGGGTGCGCCGATGTGGAAGGACTGCAGAGCGAGGGCGACCTCGGTACGGTGCACGCCCCGAAGAGCCTGTGGAAGGACATCCGCCCCGACCCGCCCGCCCCGGACCAGAAGCCGGGCACGGCCGCCGTGGTCCCCGGGCTCCCCAAGGTGGCGGACCGGACCATGCGCGGGGTGGACGCGCTGCCCGTCGTACGCGCCGACATCACCTCCGCCACCGAGCAGGACGGCGGGACCGGCCGGCTCGTCGACCCGCGCGCCGCCCAGCGCCTCGCGCTCTGCACACAGGCTGTGGACGGCGGGCCCGACTGCCCGGTGCGCCCCGCGGTCCTGCACGACCTGACGGGCAACGGCCGGGAGGAGCTCATCACCGCCCTGGACATCGACGGCCGGCTCAGCGAGCTGCGCGTCTACACCGTGCAGGACGACGGCAGCATCGCCCGGATCCTGTCCCGGCGGGCCGTCCTGGAGGGCGTGGAGGTGGCCGCCGAGCACCTGGCCGTCCGCGAGCCCACGACGAACCCCGACCACGTGGCCGTCTCCGACTACGTGTGGGACCCGAAGGCCGGAATCATGAACCTGTCCCAGCTCACCCTCGACGACTGCCCGGGGCTCGCACAGACCCCGCCGGACGGGGACGGGTCGCGATGCGCGCGCTGAGCAGCCTGCGCTGGAAGATCGCACTGACCACCACGATGGTGTGCTGCATGGTCGCCGCGGCGCTGGGGATCCTGGTGCACAACGTGGTCGCCCGGCAGATGGTCGGAGAGGTCCGCAAGGCCGCGGACACCGAGCTGGACCACGCCCTGGGCCACTACGAGTACGGCACCGCGCACGGCGACGTGAACGTCGTCTTCGACCCCGCAGACCTGCCCCGGCCCCTGCGCGAGCTCGTCGCGGCCGGACAGACCGGCAGCATGGTCGGCCTCCAGCAGGGGAAGCCCGTCATGTGGGCGGCCGGACCCGCCGACGACAAGGTCGTCGCCGTCTGGCTCCCGTTCGGGGCCACCCGTGAGCGGCTGCGGGACGTCGACGCGGCGATCCTCGCCTCCGCCGTCCTCGCGGCCGGGTTGGTCGCGCTGGCCGGCCTGTTCCTCGCCAACCGGATCAGCCGGCGGCTCACGGCCACGGCCGCCGTGGCCCGCCGGATCAGCGCCGGCGACCTGGACGCCCGGGTCAACTTCCCGAGCGACTCCGGCTCCCGGGACGAGGTACGGGACGTGGCGCACGCGCTGGACTCCATGGCGGCCTCGCTGCAGGGCCGGCTGGAGGCGGAGAAGCGCTTCACGGCGGACGTCGCGCACGAGCTGCGCACCCCGCTCACCGGCTCGCTGGCCGCGGCGGCCCTGCTGCCCGAGGGCCGCCCCAAGGAGATGATCAACAACCGGCTGAAGGCCCTGCACCTGCTGACCGAGGACCTGCTGGAGATCTCCCGGCTGGAATCGGGCGTGGAGCGGGCCGACCTCGCCCGGGTGGAACTGGGCCGGGCCGTGGAACGGGCGGTCGCCGGGGCCGCCGCGGGGGCCGGAGCCGTCACGGCGACCGGGCCGGCCGCTTCGGTACGGGTGGTCCGGGACGCGGAGGTGCTCACCGACCGCCGGCGCCTGGACCGGATCCTGACCAACCTGCTGGTCAACGCCGGCAAACACGGCCGGCCACCGGTCGAAGTGACGGTGGAGGGCCCGGTGGTGGTGGTCCGCGACCACGGGCCCGGCTACCCGCCCGAACTGATCGAGCAGGGCCCGCAGCGGTTCCGCACCGGAGACCCGGGCCGCGGGCGCGGCCACGGCCTGGGACTCACGATCGTGATGGGGCAGGCGGCGGTGCTGGAGATCGCGGTGAGCTTCACCAACGCCCCCGACGGGGGCGCCGTGACGACGCTCCGGCTCCCCGTCGGCAGGCTGGCAGAGGGGAATTGGCCTGGTTCGAGACCATAAAGATGCCTTTCACCTGGCCAACCGGCCCGCTCAGACGCCGATGTTGCGGCCGTCCTTGCGCCAGACGGAGACGACCGCCGGGCGGACGATCTTGCCCGGACCGTCGGGCCACACCGACTGCGGCTTCTCGACGGACGCGCCGTCGATCTCGCCCGGGTGCTGGACGGCGACCAGGACGCGCTTGTCCTGGATGAGCGGACCGCAGGTCTCGGCCCCGCGCGGAACGGTCAGGAACTGCTTCAGCTCACCGCGGCGCTCACCGGCCGTCGCCACACCGAACAGGCCGTCGTGGGAGCCGAGCTGGTTGCCGTCGGTGGAGATCCACAGGTTGCCGTGCGGGTCGAAGGCCACGTTGTCCGGGCAGGAGATCGGGCTGACCCTGTCCTTCGGGAAGCCCGCGAAGTAGGTGGCCGGGTCGTTCGGGTCACCGGCGACCAGGAAGAGCCGCCAGGCGAAGCCGTCGCCCGCCGGGTCGTCGAAGTTCTCGGCGAGCTCCAGGATCTGGCCGTGCTTGTTCAGGTTGCGCGGGTTGGCCTCGGTGGCGCCTTCCTTGCCCGGCTTGCCGCGGTCGGTGTTGTTCGTCAGCGCGATGTAGACGCGGCCGGTGCGCGGTGAGGGCTCGACGTCCTCGGGGCGGTCCATCTTGGTGGCGCCCACCTTGTCGGCGGCCTGGCGCGTGAAGACGTACACCTCCTCGGCGGTCATGCCCTCGACGTGCGAGACGTTGCCGGTGGCCAGCTTGATCCACACGCCGGAGCCGTCGAACTCGCCGTCGGAGGGCAGCTTGCCGGCGCCGTCGAGTTCGGCGGCCGGGGAGTCACCGGTGAGCTTGGCGACGTAGAGCGTGCCCTCGTCGAGCAGCGTGAGGTTGTGCTCCTTCGCGGCGCGCGAATTGCCCTTCTTCATCCGCTTCGACGAGACGAACTTGTAGAAGTAGTCGAAGCGCTCGTCATCGCCCATGTAGACGACCGGACGGCCGTCCTCGGTCAGACGGGGCTGCGCGGCCTCGTGCTTGAAGCGGCCGAGAGCGGTGCGCTTGCGCGGCACCGAGTGCGGGTCGTACGGGTCCAGCTCGACGACCCAGCCGAAGCGGTGCGACTCGTTGGGCTCCTGCGCCACGTCGAAGCGCTTGTCGAATCGCTCCCACTTGCGCTCGGTGGCACCGGTGGTCACGCCGTAGCGCTTCAGGCGGGCGGCCCGGGCGGGGTCGGTGACCTGACCGGCATTGGCGAAGTACTGGTTGAAGTTCTCCTCGCCGTGGAGGGTGGTGCCCCACGGGGTGGTGCCACCGGCACAGTTGTTGAGCGTGCCGAGCACCTTGGTGCCGGTGGGGTCGACGGAGGTCTTCAGCAGGTCGGTGCCCGCGGCCGGGCCGGTGAGCCGGAACTCGCTGGTGGCGGTCAGGCGGCGGTTGAGCTGGTGGCGGCCGACGGCGGTCAGCTTGCCGCTGCGGTGGTCCTCCTGGACGGCGACCACGGACAGGCCGTGCGCGGCCCAGGCGATCTCGACCTGCTCGCGGGTCGGGTTGGCCGGGTCGTACGCCTTGAACATGAGCTGCTCGTCCGTGTACTCGTGGTTGGCCACGAGCAGCTGCTGGCGCTCGTAGTCGCCGCCGAGCGGGAGAAGGCTCAGGAAGTCGTTGTTGTAGCCGAACTGACCGGCCTGCGCGGCGGCCGTCTGCTGGTCGGGGTTGAAGCCCGGGGCACCCTTGATGATCGGGTCGCCCCAGCGGATCACCACGTTCTGCTCGTGGCCCTCGGGGACGGTGACCTTGTCGTCGGTGTTCGGCGCGACGGCCTTGAAGCGCAAGCCCCGGGCGGCCTCACCGCTCTTGCCGGCTCCGCCGGCCGCCCCGGCACCGGCCTCGGCGGAGGGGGAGGCGTTGGCGGTCTGCCCCGGGCCGCCCAGCACCACGGCGGAACCGGCGGCGGTGGCGACCGTCACGACCGCGGCGGAACGCAGCATCGCGCGGCGGGAGTAGGCGCGCGCGATCACATCGCCGACGTACTCGTTGTTGCTTGTGTTCGGCACCTCGTGGAAGCATGCGTCGCCACAGCGGTAACGACAGGTGAGAGCGGAACGGCCGCTCCCATGCGGGTTGCCGATGAACGGCAGAAGCTTGCGCACGAGTGTCCTCCGAGTGGCTGCGTGGGCGCCGACAACGTGTCGGTACGATCCAGCCGCGACGCTAGGCCCGGGTTGCGCCGAAGCGGCGGCGCGGGGATGAACGGTCGGTGAACCCGGCACGTCGGAGCGGCAGTTCACCGACCGTGTGCGGATGGTTCGGAGCCGGGCGCCACGAAAGGCGACCCTGCCGAAGATCCAGCCGGGCGGCCGATAACCTTACGTGTCCACTCTGGGCAGGGATCAACCGCGCAGCACGGACAAATGACGCACGCACACATGCGAAAGGCCTGGCCCATGGGTATTCGGAGCTTGTTGCGCAAGGTATTCGGACGGTCCGCGGAATCCGTTCCGGACACTACGGACACCCCTTCGGCCGCTGTCCCCAACCAGGCGGAACGGACCCCTCTGGACGTCGCCGCCGAACTGGTGGCGGCGTCCTTCGACAACCCCACGGTTCCGCCGCAGTCCGCTCCGCGCGACCGTGAGCCGGGTACGGTCCTCACGGCCCCCGCCCCGGCGGCGGACCCGACGGTTCCGGAAGCCCGCCGCGCGCCTGCGGCGAAGCCCGGCGGAGAAACCCCCGCGCCCCCGGCCGAGCCCGAGCCGGCCGCCGCGGAGGCCAAGGCCGATGCCACCCCCGAGGCCGAGCCGACCGCGGCGCCCGAAGCCGAAGCTCCGCAGGCGGAGGCACCCGCCGAAGCCACCGCACCGGAGGCGGACACCGCCGCCGAGGCTGCAGCCGAGCCCGAGGTCCCGGTCGCCACCGAGGCCGAAGCCGAGCCGGTGGCCGCCGAGGTTGAGGCGCCGCAGGCGCAGGACCAGGCCGAGGCCCCGGCTGCCGCCGAGGCCGAGCCGGCCGCCGCCGAGCCCGAGGCTGAGGCCGCTGCTGAGGCCGCTGCTGAGCCCGAGGCTGAGGCCGCCGCCGTCGAGGCGGAGGTCGAGCCGGCAGCCGCCGAGGCCGAGGCACCGCAGGCGCAGGACGAGCCCGCGGCCGAGGCCCCGGCCGCCGAAGCGGAAGCCGAGCCGGCAGCCGCCCCCGCTGCGGAGCAGCCCGAGGCCGAGCCGGCCGCCGCCGAGGCAGAGGCCGCCACTGAGCCCGAGGCTGAGGCCGTCGCCGAAGCGGAGGCACCGCAGGCGCAGGACCAGGCCGAGCCCGAGGCCCCGGCCGCCGCCGAGCCCGAGCCCGAGGCCGCCACCGCCGCCGCCGAGCACGAGGCCGTCGCCGCCGCCGCCGCCGAGCACGAGGCCGTCGCCGCCGAGGCGGAGGTCGAGCCGGCCGCCGCCGAGGCCGAGCCCGAGGCCGCCCCCACTGCTGAGCAGCCGGCGGAGGCGGAGGCCGAGCCGGTTGCCGCCGGGGAGACCGCGCCGGAGGCGCCCGCACACGCGCTCGCCGCCGTGAAGCGCCGGGCTCCCGAGGTCGTCGGTGCGTACAAGGCCGTCGGTCAGGTCCTCCGCGGCAAGGGGAAGGCCGGGGCGCGGGCCAAGGTCTACCTCGTGCTGGACCGGTCCGGGTCGATGCGCGGGTTCTACAAGGACGGCAGCGCCCAGCACCTCGCCGACCACGCCCTCGCCCTCGCCGCGCACCTCGACGACGCGGCGACCGTGCACACCGTGTTCTTCTCCACGGAGGTGGACGGCACCGCCGACCTGTCCCTCGACGGCTACGACGCCGCCTGGGTCGAGGCCCGCCACGCCGAGCTCGGCCGGATGGGCCGCACCAGCTACCACGTGGCCGTCGAGGCCGTCGTGGAGCGCTACCAGAAGGACGGCGGCGAGGGCCCGGCCCTGGTCGTCTTCCAGACCGACGGCGCCCCCGACAACCGGCAGCCCGCCCGGCAGGCCCTGGCCGACGCCGCCACCACGGCCCCCGGCATCCACTGGCAGTTCGTCGCCTTCGGCGACCACGACTCCAAGGCCTTCGACTTCCTGCGCAAGCTGGACGCCGAGAACGCCGGCTTCTTCCACGCCGGCCCGGCCCCCACCGAGCTGACCTCCGCCGCCCTGGCCAAGGGCGTCCTGGAGCAGTTCTAGTCAGCGGTCGCCATCAGCGGGAACAACGAAGGCGGCGCCCCCCTCCGGCAAGGAGAGGAGCGCCGCCTTCGGCGTATCGGCGCGGCGGGCGTCAGCCCCGCGGGGACCCGGCGTCCGGGGTGACCGCGTCGGAGACCGGCCGCTCGGCCGCCTTCGTCTCCACCGGCTTGCGCAGCGCGATGTTCAGCTCGCGCAGGCGGGCCTCCTCCAGCACCGTCGGCGCGCCCATCATCAGGTCCTGCGCGTTGCCGTTGAGCGGGAAGGCGATGGTCTCGCGGATGTTCGGCTCGTCGGCCAGCAGCATCACGATGCGGTCCACACCCGGGGCGATGCCACCGTGGGGCGGGGCGCCCAGGCGGAACGCGCGCAGCATGCCCGCGAACTCGCGCTCGACGGTCTCGGCCTCGTAACCGGCGATCTCGAAGGCCTTCAGCATGACCTCGGGCTCGTGGTTGCGGATGGCGCCGGAGGACAGCTCGATGCCGTTGCAGACGATGTCGTACTGCCAGGCCAGAATGTCCAGCGGGTCCTTCTCCTCCAGGTCCTTCATCCCGCCCTGCGGCATGGAGAAGGGGTTGTGGGAGAAGTCGATCTTGCCGGTCTCCTCGTCCTTCTCGTACATCGGGAAGTCGACGATCCAGCACAAGCGGAAGACGTTCTCCTCGAACTGGCCCGCACGCTTGGCCGCCTCGACGCGGACGCCGGACATGATCTTGGAGACCTCGTCGAAGTCGCCCGCGCCGAAGAACACGGCGTGGCCGGGGACCAGGCCCAGGCGCTCGGTGAGGACCTTGAGGTTCTCCTCGGTGAGGAACTTGGCGATCGGGCCGGTCAGCGAACCGTCCTCGCCCACACGGACCCAGGCCAGGCCCTTGGCGCCGAGCGAGATCGCGTACTCGCCGAGGCCGTCGAAGAACTTGCGGGGCTGCGCGGCGGTGTCCGGGACGGCCAGGGCACGCACGTGCTTGCCGGCGAACGCCTTGAACTCCGAGCCCTCGAACACGTCGGTGATGTCGACGAGCTCCAGCTTGGCGCGCAGGTCGGGCTTGTCGTTGCCGTACTTCAGCATCGACTCGCGGAACGGGATCCGCGGGAACGGCGAGGTGACCTCGCGGCCGTTGCCGAACTCGGTGAAGAGCTCGGTCATCAGGCGTTCGATCGGCTGGAAGACGTCCTCCTGCTCGACGAAGGACATCTCCACGTCGAGCTGGTAGAACTCGCCCGGCGAGCGGTCGGCGCGGGCGTCCTCGTCGCGGAAGCAGGGCGCGATCTGGAAGTACCGGTCGAAGCCGGAGATCATCAGCAGCTGCTTGAACTGCTGCGGCGCCTGCGGCAGGGCGTAGAACTTGCCCGGGTTCAGGCGGGACGGCACGACGAAGTCACGGGCGCCCTCGGGGGAGGTCGCGGTGAGGATCGGCGTCGCCATCTCGTTGAAGCCGAGGGCCACCATCTTCGAGCGGATCGACGCGATGACGGCCGAGCGCAGCATGATGTTGCGGTGCATGCGCTCGCGGCGCAGGTCGAGGAAGCGGTACTCCAGGCGCCGCTCCTCGTTCACACCGTCGTCGGTGTTGATCGTGAAGGGCAGCGGTGCGGACGCACCGAGCACCTCGACCTCGGAGACCTCGATCTCGATCTCGCCGGTCGGGAGCTCCGGGTTGACGTTGTCGGCGCCGCGGGAGAGGACCTTGCCGTCGATGCGGACGACGGTCTCCTTGGTGACGCTGCTCAGCGCCTCGTTCGCCGCGGTGCCCGGCCGGGCGACCAGCTGCGTGATGCCGTAGTGGTCCCGCAGATCGATGAAGAGGATGCCGCCCAGGTCTCGACGGTTGTGCAGCCAGCCGCTCAGTCGGACGTCGGCGGCGACGTCAGAGGCGCGGAGCTCGCCGCAGGTGTGGGACCTGTACCGATGCATCAGTCATCCAGTTCTACGCGATACCAGGGTGGATTCAACCGTCCCAAGGTTACCGTCCGGGAGGGTGACGGGTCGGGCACTCCCTCCAGCCTGCGCAAATGCGCCCGGAGCACGGGCGAACAGGCACGTAACGGATATGACCTGTAAAGATGGCCGAGTGCGCACCGAGGACGTCCTGGCAGCCATCGCGACCGGCCTGTGGCGATGGGACAACGCCTCCGGGACGGTCACCCTCGACAGTGAGGCCGCCCGGCTCCTCGGGCTGCCCCCCGAGCCGGTGGTCCTCCCGGAGGTCGCCGTACGGTCCCGGTTCCACCCGGTGGACTGGAACGAGATCAACGGGATCGTGAACCTGGCCGTCGCCGAGGGCACGCTCGCCGAGGCCCGGCTCCGGATCATGGACGTGGACGGCCGGGTCCTGCGGACCGTGCGCAGCCGCTCCAAACCGATGGAGAAGAGGGCGGCCGACGGGAGCACGGACTACGAGCTGATCGGCACCATCCAGGAGATCGCCGAGCCCCAGCCCGGCACCACGGCCGCGCACACCCCCATCACCGGCGACTGGCGGCGCTCCCGCGAGGCCTTCCTGCTGGACGCGGGGCGGGCGCTGGCGGAGGCCCGGTCCACGGCGGAGGTGCTGCGGGTCGCCGCCTCGCTGTCCATGCCCGGCTTCAGCCCGGACGGTCTGGCCGTCTTCGGCGCGGCCGGGGACCGGCTGTCGATCATCGGGCACCACGGGCACGATCCGTGCGAGGAGGGCCCCTTCACGGACATGCCGCTGGAGACGGACTATCCGGCCGCGGAGGTCGTCCGTACCGGCCGGGCGATCTACCTGCCCACCCCCGACGAGTACAGACGGCGCTTCCCGGCCGCCTGGCCGCTCGCCCAGCGCTTCGACCGGGTCTCCTGGGCCTTCCTGCCGCTGATCGTGGCCGGGCGGACCATGGGCGCCTGGATGGCCGCCTTCAAGCACCCGGCGTCCTTCTCCCCCGACGAGCGGTCCGTCCTGACGACGGTGGCCCGGATGCTGGCCCAGGCGCTCCAGCGCGCCGGGGTGGCCGAGTCCGAGCGGGAACTCACCACGGGCCTGCAGCGGTCGATGATGCCGCAGCTCGGCCCGGAGATCCCCGGCATGCGGATCGCGGCGCGGTACGTCCCGACGGGCGGCGGGCTCCAGGTCGGCGGCGACTGGTACGACATGATCCCGCTGCCGTCGGGCAGGTTCGCGCTGGTCATCGGCGACGTCCAGGGCCACGACGTGCGGGCGGCCGGGCTGATGGGCCAGCTGCGGATCGCCGTACGGGCGTACGCGTCCGAGGGCCACCGGCCGGACGCGGTGCTCTCGCGCGCCTCCCGCTTCCTGGCCGGGCTGTGCTCCTCGCAGGAGTCCGACCCGTACGTGGACGGGGACGCCCGCGCCCGCGCCCGCGACGCCGACGTGCGGGACTCCGACTTCCAGAGCCCGCGGTTCGCGACCTGCCTGTACGTGGAGTGCGACCCGAAGACCGGAATGCTGGAGGTGGCCCGCGCCGGCCACCCCGACCCCGCGATCCGGATGGCGGACGGCACGGTCCTCATGCGACCCACCGCGGGCGGGCTCCCCCTCGGGATCGACCCCGACACCGACTACCCCACCACCCGGTTCCCCCTGGAACCCGGCGAGACGATGATGCTCTGCACCGACGGCCTCATCGAGACCGGCGGGCACGACCTGGACACCGGCTGGGCCCGGCTGCGCGCGGTCCTGGAGTCCGACGCGCACGAGTCGCCGAGCACCGGGGCGGGGACCGGAGCCGGGACGGGAGCGGGGACGGGCACGGCCGGGCTCCTGGAGCCGCCGCACCTCGAACGGCTGGCGGACCTGCTGGTCCAGGCCGTGCACGGGCCGTCCTCGCACCACACCACCGGCCCGCTCGCCGACCGGCGCGAGGACGACATAGCGGTGGTGCTGCTGTGCCGCGAGGCCGTGGACCACCGCACCGCACCGCCGCACCCGGCCCGCCCCGCGCGCCGGACCGTCCTGACCGTGGCCCAGGTGGAACCCGAACGGATCGCGGGCGCCCGCCAGCAGATCCGGGAGCTGCTGCACGACTGGGCCGACCCCGACCAGGTGGACTCGGCGGTGCTGATGGTCTCCGAGATGGTGACGAACGTACTGACGCACACCGACGGCGACGCGCTGCTGGTCGCGGAGGCGGTCGGCGAGCTGGGCGCGCGCCGGCTGCGCGTCGAGGTCGCCGACGGCAGCGACGAGCTCCCGCACAAGCGGCAGCCCGGTGAGATGTCCTCCAGCGGCCGCGGGGTGCTGCTGATGGAGATGCTGGCCGACGCGTGGGGCGTGGACCCGCGGGGCGAGGGCAAGTCCATCTGGTTCGAGCTGCACGAGCAGTCCAAGACGGACGCCGATCCGGTGTTCTGACCCCGGGTCGGACGCGGCGGGGCGGGCCGGGCGGGGCGTGATTGGATACGGCGGTGTCCAATCCCCTCCTGCCCGAGCCCGTACGGCGGCTCGCCGCCTGGTGCGGCGTCGTCCTGCTCGTCACCGCCGTCCTCGCCGTCGGCGTATGGCTGTGCATCGTCTTCGAAGCCGCCGTGACGCCCGTACTGCTGGCCGTGCTCGGCACGGCCCTGCTCGGGCCGATGCACCGGCGGCTGGTCCGGATGAAGATGAACCGCTCGCTCGCCGCCGCCCTGACCTGCCTCGCGGTGGTCGCAGTCGTCGGCGGGGCCACGTACGTGGTCGTCCTCGCGCTCATAGAGACCGGCGACCAGATCGTCGACGCGCTGCGGCGGGCCGGCGAAACCCTCGCCGAGCACTTCGGAGCGGTGGGCACCTCGCTGGAGGACATCACCGCGAACTCCAAGGACCTGCTCACGAAGTTCGGCAGCACGGCCGCCTCGGGCGTCGTCACCGGGCTCAGCGTGGTGGGCTCGATGATCGCGATGGTGCTGCTCGCGCTGGTGCTGATCTTCTTCTTCCTGCGCGACTCCGACCGGGCCGTGGGCACGCTGCGCTCCATCGTCCCGGTCCGCTCGGGCGATCTGATGGAGGCCATGGGGCGGCGCGCCTTCGAGGCCGTCGAGGGGTTCATGCGGGGGACCACCTTCGTGGCCCTGGTCGACGCCGTGCTGATCGGCGTGGGGCTGCTGATCCTCGACGTGCCGGGTGCGCTGGGTCTGGCCGCCCTGGTCTTCGTGACGGCCTACATCCCCTACCTGGGCGCCTTCCTGTCGGGCGCGGTGGCGGTCCTGGTGGCCTTCGCCGACCGCGGCTGGGTCATCGGCCTGTGGGCGCTGGGCCTGGTGCTGCTGGTCCAGATGATCGAGGGCTACGTGCTCCAGCCGGTGGTGCAGAGCCGCACCGTGCAGATGCACCCGGCCGTGGTGATGCTGGCCATCACCGCCGGGGCGAGCGTCGCCGGGATCCTGGGGATGCTGCTGGCGGTGCCGCTGACGGCCGCCGTCTTCGGGGTGATCTCGGAGCTGCGGGTCCGGTACGCCGATGCCGTGCCCGGACCGGTGGACCCCACCCCGTAGAACGGGGCAGGCGGGCCCCCTCCGGGAACCCGCCCTGCCCGACCGCCCGACCGCCCGACCGCCCGGCCGTCCGACCGGCCGGCCGTCCGACCGGCCCGATCAGCTGTCCGCCTCGCCGGCGCCGCGGTGGCCGAGCCCGGTGCGCGCGGTGGTGGGGATGCGGCCCAGCCGGCCCGCCTGGAAGTCGTCGAAGGCCTGCTGCAGCTCGTGCTGGCTGTTCATCACGAACGGCCCGTAGTGCGCCATCGGCTCCCGGATGGGACGTCCGCCGAGGAGCACGATCTCCAGGTCCGGGGCGTTGGAGTCCTGGGACGCGTCCGCCCGCACGGTGAGCGAGCCGCCCTCGCCGAAGACGGCCGTCTGCCCGGTCTGTACGGGCCTGCGGTCCTCGCCGACGGACCCGCGCCCGGCCATGACGTACGCCAGGGCGTTGAAGTCCTCGCGCCACGGCAGGGTGATCTGCGCGCCCGGCGTGACGGTCGCGTGGATCATCGTGATCGGGGTGTGGGTGATGCCCGGGCCCTGGTGGCCGTCGAGCTCACCGGCGATCACGCGGAGCAGGGAGCCGCCGTCCGGGGTGGTCAGCAGCTGGACCTGGCCGCCGCCGATGTCCTGGTAGCGCGGGGGCATCATCTTGTCGGAGGCCGGGAGGTTGACCCACAGCTGGAGGCCGTGGAACAGCCCGCCCGAGACGACGAGGGACTCCGGCGGGGCCTCGATGTGCAAGAGGCCCGAACCTGCGGTCATCCACTGCGTGTCACCGCCGTTGATGACTCCGCCGCCGCCGTTGCTGTCCTGGTGGACGAAGGTTCCGTCGATCAGGTACGTGACGGTCTCGAAGCCGCGGTGCGGGTGCCAGGGGGTTCCCTTCGGCTCGCCGGGCGCGTACTCCACCTCGCCCATCTGGTCCATCATGATGAACGGGTCGAGGTACTGGTAGTTGATCCCGGCGAACGCGCGGCGCACCGGGAACCCCTCACCCTCGAACCCACCGGGAGCAGAGACGACGGCCAGCACCTTGCGCGGGACGGCGGCCTGGGGCTCGGCCACTCGCGGAAGGGTCAACGGGTTCTCAACAGTCACTGCGGGCATGGTCAGGACCTCCTTCTGCGTCGAGTTTAGTTGAAACTCGAACTTTCTGCCACACCCCACAGAACAGAGCGGCCCCCGGAGACATTCCCCCGGGGGCCGCCGTGTGCTCAGGCGCAGGTCAGCAGTGGTCGAGCCCGTACCAGTCCGGGTGTGCGTCGAATGCCGAGGAGGTGTTCACGTACTGGGCCGGAACGAACCCGAACGCTCCCCGTACGTCCCCGCGGGCGCCGTACCACGTGTTGTTGCCGCCGCCGTGCCAGTCACCCGTGGTCCAGCAGTCGAACTGGCTCGGGTTGGTCTTCAACGTGTCCGCGTACGGCGCACCGAAGCCCGCCCACCGGTACATGTCGATGTTCGGGGTGTTGCCGCAGTACAGCGTCCCTCCGCTCACCCCGCACCAGGCGGCCTGCGCGGGCGAAGCCGCCAGAACCCCCGTACCCAGCGCCATCACCCCCGTGGCCGCCACAGCGGCGAGCTTCGTGCGAAACGACGTACGTGACATCGCAGTCTCCCTGTCCGTAGGAGCGGGTGTCCCCCCCGCAGCACCGATACTCGGGAGCCCCGGCCGCGGCCGCGATGGTTTCGGGCAGGGCCGAAAGGTGCGTCAGCCGCCGCTGCGCAGCAGGTCCGCGCCCAGGCCCGTCACCGAGTGCAGCACCGCCCTGCCGTCCCGCTCGGTGGTGATCAGCCCGGCCGCACGCAGGGTGCGGGTGTGCTCGGAGACCGAGGGGAGGCTGATGCCGAGGTCCCTGGCCAGCTCGCTCGTCGTGCGCCGCCGCACCAGCTGCTGGAGCACGGCCGCCCGGGTGCGGCCCAGCAGGGCGTCCAGCGCGCCCTCCGCGGGCCCGGCGCCGACCAGGGGCAGCGGGGTCAGCGCCGGGTACATCAGCACGGGCGGCCCCTGCGGCCCGCCCGGGCCCGCCGCGACCAGCGGACGCCCGGTCCAGAACGGCGAGGGCATCAGCAGCAGCCCGCGCCCGCCGAGCCGGACGTCGTAATGCGGCGGCCGGTCGACCTCCAGGACGGTGCCCGACCACTCGGCCCGCGGGTGCGTACTCGCCAGGCACGCCTTGATCCCGTGGGTGGCCAGCAGCCGCGTGCGCCAGGCGACGTCCGCCTGGAAGGACTGCCGGATCCGGGCCCAGTGCGGGGCCACCACGACCTCGTGGCCGGCCCTGAGCGCCCCGCCCAGCTGGTCCCACGCCTCCCGGTCCCGGCCCCACAGCGCCCGCAGCCAGGAATCCGGCCCGGGCGCCCGGACCGCGGCGCGGGCGAGCTGTCCGCCGGTCAGCGCCGGCGCGGCCTCCCGTACGGCGGCGAGCCCCTCCTCCAGCGTGGCCGTGTACGGCTCGACGAACTGGGGGTTGTCACCGTCGGGGCGCAGCAGGTCCAGCAGCGGGCGCACCCGGCCCGGCAGCTCCCGGCCGACCCTGCCCCGCCACCGGCCGAAAACCGCCGGTTCGTCGGTACGCTGCCAGGCGACCAGCGCCATGGCCAGCTCCACCATCGGCAGCGGCTCGCTCATGAAGGTGACGTTGAGCAGGTCTTCGGCCGTGAAGTGCACCCTCAGCATCGCGCCCGCCCCCGAGCTCAGCCGGATGTGTGTCCGGCTCTAGCCGTACATGCGGCGCATGGCGAAGTCGACCATCTGCTCGACCGCCTTCGCGTCGAAGACCATCCGGTGGTCGCCCTCCATGTCGAGGACGAAGCCGTACCCGGTCGGCAGCAGGTCGATCACCTCGGCGCCGGTGATCACGAAGTACTTGGACTCCTTGCCCGCGTACCGCCGCAGCTCCTTGAGCGTGGTGAACATCGGGATGACAGGCTGCTGCGTGTTGTGCAGCGCCAGGAATCCGGGGGTGTCGCCGCGCGGGCAGTAGACCTTCGAAGTGGCGAAGATCTGCTGGAAGTCCTCCGCGGAGAGGGACCCGGTGGTGAAGGCCCGCACGGCGTCGGCGAGCGACGGCGGGGACGGCTCCGGGTACAGCGGCGGCGCCTGCTGCGCGTAGCCCTGCGGGGGCTGCTGCGCATACTGCTGCTGGGCGCCCGGGTTCTGGTCGTAGCCGTACATGCGGCACACCCTATCGAGCACCTGCCCCCATACCGGCCGGTACCGGCCAGTCCCCTCCCGGGGCGGGCGCGGGGGACGGCCTCAGCCGGGTAGCTCCCCGGCCTTCAGCGCCGCACGAACGGCCCCAACGTGATCGCCCACCTCGGTGCGGGCACCCCCGTCACCCCTGCGCGTCACCGGGACCGGAAGGGCAACCCGTACACGGGTCGAGCTCACCGATCCCGATCCGCGCGCGCGGCCCGTACCGCGGCGGGCGACCGGGACCGAGGAGTCGGGGCGCGGCCTCGCCCTGCTCGACGCCGTCGCGCTGCGACGGGGGGTCACCCGGGGAGCCGGGACCAGAACGGTCTGGTGCGAGCTTTGACCCTGGTCACAGTCGGCCGGGAAGGGTTGCCGTTATTACCGGCGGGTAGCATCATGTTGTTACCGATTGGTATGTACGAGGAACCTGTCTCCCCGAGCCTTAACGGAGCCGTCGCCATGGGGCACTACAAGTCGAATCTCCGCGACATCGAGTTCAACCTCTTCGAGGTGCTCGGCCGCGACAAGCAGTACGGCACCGGTCCGTTCGAGGAGATGGACACCGAGACCGCCAAGAGCGTCCTGTCCGAGCTCGCCCGTCTCGCCGAGAACGAGCTGGCCGCGTCCTTCGAGGACGCCGACCGCAACCCGCCGGTCTTCGACCCGGCCACCAACACCGCGCCCGTCCCGGCGTCCTTCAAGAAGAGCTACGAAGCCTTCATGGACTCCGAGTACTGGCGCCTGGGCCTGCCCGAGGAGATCGGCGGCACCACCTCGCCCCGCTCCCTCATCTGGGCCTACGCGGAGCTGCTGCTCGGCTCGAACCCGGCCATCTGGATGTACTCCTCCGGCCCGGCGTTCGCCGGCATCCTCTTCGAAGAGGGCAACGAGGCGCAGAAGAAGGTCGCCCAGCTCGCCGTCGAGAAGCGCTGGGGCTCCACCATGGTCCTCACCGAGCCGGACGCCGGCTCGGACGTCGGCGCCGGCCGCACCAAGGCGATCCAGCAGGCCGACGGCTCCTGGCACATCGAGGGCGTGAAGCGCTTCATCACGTCCGGTGAGCACGACATGGAGGAGAACATCCTCCACTACGTCCTCGCGCGCCCCGAGGGCCACGGCCCGGGCACCAAGGGCCTGTCGCTCTTCCTCGTCCCGAAGTTCCACTTCGACTGGGAGACCGGCGAGCTGGGCGAGCGCAACGGCGTCTACGCGACGAACGTCGAGCACAAGATGGGCCTCAAGGCCTCCAACACGTGCGAGATGACCTTCGGCGATCAGCACCCCGCCAAGGGCTGGCTGATCGGCGACAAGCACGACGGCATCCGCCAGATGTTCATGATCATCGAGTTCGCCCGGATGATGGTCGGCACGAAGGCCATCGCCACCCTCTCCACCGGCTACCTGAACGCGCTGGAGTACGCCAAGGAGCGCGTGCAGGGCCCGGACCTCGCGAACTTCATGGACAAGACCGCGCCCAAGGTCACCATCACGCACCACCCCGACGTGCGCCGCTCGCTCATGACGCAGAAGGCCTACGCCGAGGGCATGCGCGCCCTGGTCCTCTACACGGCCTCCGTGCAGGACGAGATCCAGGTCAAGCAGGCCGCGGGCGAGGACGCCTCCGCCGAGATCGGCCTCAACGACCTGCTCCTGCCGATCGTGAAGGGCTACGGCTCGGAGAAGTCCTACGAGCAGCTCGCCCAGTCCCTGCAGACCTTCGGCGGCTCCGGCTACCTGCAGGAGTACCCGATCGAGCAGTACATCCGCGACGCCAAGATCGACACCCTCTACGAGGGCACCACGGCCATCCAGGGCCAGGACTTCTTCTTCCGGAAGATCGTCCGCGACCAGGGCGCCTCGCTGAACATCCTCAGCGAGACGATGAAGAAGTTCCTGGCCGAGGCCGTCGGCGGCGAGGAGCTGGCCGGCGCCCGCGACGCGCTCGCCAAGGCCGCGGTCGACCTCGAGGCCATCGTCGGCCAGATGATCGTCGACCTCACCGCCACCGGCGAGGACGTCAAGAACATCTACAAGGTCGGCCAGAACACCACCCGCCTGCTCATGGCCTCGGGTGACGTGGTCGTCGGATACCTGCTGCTCAAGGGCGCCGCCGTGGCCGCCGAGAAGCTGGCGACCGCCGCCCCGAAGGACATCCCCTTCTACACCGGCAAGATCGCCGCCGCGAAGTTCTTCGCGTCGCAGGTCCTGCCGAACGTCTCGGTCCAGCGCCAGCTGGCCGAGGTCGTCGACAACTCCCTCATGGAGCTCGACGAGGCCGCCTTCTAAGGCAGCGCCGCCCCGCTCAGGCACCTCCAGCGGTGTACGCACAGTGGCCGGGACCCCCTCGGGGGGTCCCGGCCACTGGCCTGCGCGGGGCATCCGTTCCCGTCTTGTCAGTCGTTCATGGGACGCTCGTACGTATGAGTCCACAGGAGCAGCAGCGCAGCAGGGGGTATTCCGTCCCCGCCGGACGTCCGTACGCCCTCAAGGAGCTGCAGGCCAATGTGGGCGCGCTCGGCGACCGCATCACCGACCTGTACGACGGCGCCCACCCCGCCGAGTACGACCCCATCGCCGACGCCCTCTACGTGGCCTTCCAGACGGCCGCCGCCCTCGCACCGGCAAAGAGCTACACCGGCTGCTCCGAGCACCCCAACGGCGCCCTCGACCCCGAGGCCCCCGACGGCTGGGGCCGCTGCCTCATCTGCAACGACCGCAGACGCCTCGGACAGCGCATCCAGGGCGGCCGCACCGGCGGCCCGGCCGGGCCCGCCGCGGAGCAGCGCCGCCTCGGCTACCCCGTGCCGGAGGGCCCCTTCACTCTCGAGGTCCTGCGCCGCTTCCTGCGCACGATCGACGAGCAGCGCTTCCACCTGACCCTGGGTTCACCCGACCAGGACTTCGTCCGCATCGCCGACGACCTCCACCGCGCCTTCATCGTCGCCCGCGAACTGTCCCGGCCGCGCAACGCCTCGGGATGCGCCGAACATCCCGGCGCGCCGATCGACCCCGACGCTCCTCCCGGCGAGGCCTGTATCTTCTGCGCCGGACGCAAGAGACGCGCGCAGCGCTCCCCGCAGACCCCGGAGATGCTCCCGCGCATCCGCCGGGGCGAGCGCAGGCAGCTGCAGCGCCGATTCGAGCGTCCGCCGGGCTGAAAACCGACGGGACCGCAGATCACCCACCCTGCGGCCCCCGACCTCCGGCCATCGATCGCAGTCCGGCCATGACGAACACGACCGTCGTTAAGGTGAACCACATGAGCTCTCCCGCCCGCTTCGACCGCGGCCACACCGACGATCTGATGACCTTCCTGACGGCCAGTCCGTCGCCGTACCACGCCGTGGCCAACGCGGCGGAGCGGCTGGAGAAGGCAGGCTTCAGGCAGTTGTCGGAAACGGACGCCTGGGATGCGGGCACCGGGGGCAAGTTCGTGCTCCGCGGCGGTGCGCTCATCGCATGGTTCGTCCCCGAAGGCGCGTCCCCGCACACCCCGTTCCGGATCGTCGGCGCACACACCGACTCCCCGAACCTGCGGGTCAAGCCGCTGCCGGACACGGGCTCGCAGGGCTGGCGGCAGATCGCCGTCGAGATCTACGGCGGCACCCTGCTCAACACCTGGCTCGACCGCGACCTGGGCCTGGCCGGACGGCTGACCCTGCGCGACGGCACCGAGCGCCTGGTGAACGTGGACCGCGCACTGCTGCGCGTCCCCCAACTCGCCGTGCACCTGGACCGGTCGGTGAACAGCGACGGCCTCAAGCTCGACAAGCAGCGCCACATGCAGCCGATCTGGGGCCTGGGCGACGTCCAGGAGGGCGACCTGATCGCCTTCCTGGAGGAGGAAGAGGGCCTGGACCAGGGCTCGGTGGCCGGCTGGGACCTGATGGTCCACTCCATCGAGCCGCCCTCGTACCTGGGCCGCGACCGCGAGCTGGTGGCCGGCCCGCGGATGGACAACCTGCTGTCCGTGCACGCGGGCGTCGCGGCGCTGGCGGCGGTGTCCGCCGGCGGCAAGCTCGACCACATCCCCGTGCTGGCCGCCTTCGACCACGAGGAGAACGGCTCGCAGTCCGACACCGGCGCCGACGGCCCGCTCCTGGGCAACGTGCTGGAACGTTCAGTCTTCGCCCGCGGCGGCTCGTACGAGGACCGCGCGCGGGCCTTCGCCGGCACCATCTGTCTGTCCTCGGACACCGGCCACGCCGTGCACCCCAACTACGGAGAGCGGCACGACCCGACGCACCACCCCCGCGCCAACGGCGGACCGATCCTGAAGGTCAACGTCAACCAGCGGTACGCGACCGACGGCAGCGGGCGCGCGGTGTTCGCCGCCGCCTGCGAGCGGGCCGGTATCCCGTGGCAGACCTTCGTCTCCAACAACTCGATGCCGTGCGGCACCACGATCGGCCCGATCACCGCCGCCCGCCACGGCATTCAGACGGTGGACATCGGCGTCGCGATCCTCTCGATGCACAGTGCCCGCGAACTGTGCGGCGCGGACGACCCGTTCCTGCTGGCCAACGCCCTGGTGGCCTTCCTGGAGGGCTGAACCCCCCAGGAAGGCCGCGGGCCGATCTAGCCCTCGGCGTCCATCCCGGCGAGGACGAGGGGCAGCCGGGCGGCGCCGTCGGCGGTGACGCGGACCGGCACGCCCCAGTCCTGCTGGTGGACGTGGCAGGCCGGGTACTCGTTGGCGGGGTCGTCGTCGCAGGACGCCGCCATCGCCGAGACGTGCAGGACGCCCTCGGTGACGTCCGGGTTCAGCGCGAGCTCCCGGAACAGGTCGGTCCCGGCTCCCTCTCCGTCCGCCAGCAGCTCGGGCGGGGTCGAGGAGACGAGCAGCCGGGTGGAGGGCCCGTAGCGGGTGTCGAGCTTCTGCCCGCTCGGGGCCTGGAAGACCACGTCGAGGCGGATGGTGCCGGGCGCCACCTCGGTGGCGGCCCGCTGCGTACGGTGGGCGACCGCGTCCACCCGTACCGCCTCCTCCGGGAGGCGCAGCCGGGTCAGCCGGTGCCGGGCCGACTCGACGACCACGATGTCCTCGCCCACCAGCACGGCGTCGCTGGGCTCGCGCAGATCCGTCGCCAGGGTCGAGACCTGCCCGGTGGCGGGGTCGAAGCGGCGCAGCGCGTGGTTGTACGTGTCGCACACCGCGACCGAGCCGTCGGGCAGGGCGGTGACGCCGAGCGGGTGCTGGAGCAGCGCCTGGGCCGCGTCACCGTCCCGGTGCCCGAAGTCGAACAGCCCGGTGCCGACGGCCGACTTGATGACGTACCCCTCGTCACCGGCTTCCACGTACCGCAGCGCGCTGGTCTCGGAGTCGGCGATCCACAGCCGGTCCCCGGCGGCCGCGAGCCCCGAGGGCTGGGCGAACCAGGCCTCGGCGGCCGGCCCGTCGAGCAGTCCCTCGTTGGTCGTGCCGGCCGCGACCCCGACCGTCCCGGCCTGCGGGTCCCAGGTCCACAGCTGGTGCACACCGGCCATGGCGATCCAGACCCGGCCCTGCCACCAGGCCACGTCCCACGGCGAGGAAAGGTCCACCTCCAGCGCCGGCCCGGAGGTCGGCGATCCCTGCCACCACTGCCGACCGGTGCCGGCGACGGTCTCGACCTGCCCGGTGGCCGGGTCGTAGGTGCGCAGGGCGTGGTTGACGGTGTCGGCGACGACGACCTTGCCGTCGGGCAGCAGCGCCAGTCCCTGCGGCTCGCTGAAACTGTCCCCGGCGAAGCCGCGCTCGCCGCTGCCGATGCGGCGTACGACGCTCTCGCCGTCGGCGGCCAGCTCGACGAGCTGGTGCCGCGTGGAGTCGGACACCAGCAGGTTCCCGGAGGGCAGCAGCAGCGCCTTCCCGGGGAACCGCAGGGCGCCGGCCACCGGCTCGGGCGCCACGTAGGGCCCGTCCCCGCGCCGCAGCGTGCCCTTGGCCTCGTGCTCGGCCTCCAGCTCCTCGACCAGCCGGGCGATGGCGTGCGCATGCCCCTCACCGGCGTGCTGGGCGACGATGTACCCCTCGGGGTCGATCACGACGAGCGTGGGCCAGGCGCGTACGGCGTACTGCTTCCAGGTCGCGAGCTCGGGATCGTCCAGCACGGGGTGGTGCACCTGGTAGCGCTCGACGGCATCGACCACGGCGGCGTGCTCGGCCTCGTGCACGAACTTCGGCGAGTGCACACCGATGATCACGACGGTGTCGCGGTGCTTCTCCTCCAGCTCGCGCAGCTCGTCGAGGACGTGCAGGCAGTTGATGCAGCAGAAGGTCCAGAAATCGAGGATCGCAATGCGTCCCCGCAGGTCGGAGAGGCTGAGATCTTTCCCGCCGGTGTTCAGCCAGCCGCCCTTGCCGATCAGCTCGGGGGCACGGACACGGGCACGGCGGGGCGCGGGCGCGGGGGTGGGCGCCGAGGCTGCATCGTTCATGCTTCAAGCTTGCCATCCGGGTATGAATGGCAGATCACACATGTACCTCAAGGGGGAGCAACGGTGACCACGGACGGGCACGAGACCGATCCCGGGGCGGCGGCGCAGCCGGTGCAGGGGTTCATGGCGCTGCCGAACCGTACGGAGAAGGGACGGGAAGCGTTCTCCAGGTGTCTGGCGGACGTCGTCCGGACGGTCGGGCTCGACATCGCTCCTGCGGAGGGGCCCGGTGATCGGCGGACCTGGGAGCACCGGGCTCGGGTGGCACTGCGTGAAGCATGCCGCCAAGGCGTGAGCCTCTCCGAGGAATCCTTCGACGCTCTGGTCAAGGCCGGCATCCACGACCCCGACCCGAGCTCCAATCGTCAGTTCGTGGAGCCGGCTCTGAACGCGTTCGGGCGCAGGCGCGCCCGAACCGCCCTCCTCGGGTACCTGCGGACCGGTACGGACCCTGAGCGGGCGGGCGCAGCGCGAGCCTGGTACTGGACGGCCCTGCCGCTACGGATGCCGCTGGTGCGGGCGCGGAACCCGGGCGCCGGCCGGGCGGAGCCCGACGACCGCTCGGCCGTGTCCGCCGAGTGGCACGAGGCCGCCCTGCGCGAGTTCGTGGCCAACGAGCACCTGGACGTCCGGCGCTGCCTCATCCCCGGCCTGCCTCTCGGGAAGTCGTTCTACAGGCAGGAACTGCACGACCTGGTGGACACGGCGACAGCGACGGCCCGGTCCCATCCCGACGACTACATCCGCCACCGCGTGGAACACCAGGTCGGCGACACCGGCGGGCTGTAGTCGACCCGCCCGGTAGCGTGTCGGGGTGACAGTCAGCACGCCGCCGAGCGGGCGGATATTCGAGGCCTTGAGCGCTACCGCCGTGGAGAGCACGGACGGGTTGCGGGAGCTCTACGAGAGTCCCGGCGAGATGGCGCGCCGGAAGGCCGTGGACCGGATTCACGAGGGGGCCCGGGCCGTCATCGGGCGGTCGTCGCTGGTGTTCGTGGCCAGTGCCGGGGCCGACGGGACCTGTGATGTCACGCCGCGGGGCGGGCCGCCCGGATTCGTGGCCGTGCTGGACGAGTTCACCCTCGCGCTGCCCGATGCCACCGGCAACAAGCGGCTCGACACCGCCCACAACATCGTGGAGACCGGCCGGGCCGGGCTGATCTTCGTCATCCCCGGGCGGGCCACCACCCTGCGGGTCAACGGGCGGGCCTGCGTGTCCGCCGATCCGCTGCTGCTGGAGCAGCTGACCTCCGTCGGCAAGCCCCCTCGGAGCGCGATCGTGGTGGAGGTCGAGGAGGCCTACCAGCACTGCCCCAAGGCCTTCCTGCGCAGCAACGCGTGGAAGCCGGAGCAGTGGCTCGCCGAGGACGCCGTGCCCAGTTCCGCCGAGATCACCCTCGCCCACCTGGATCTCCCCGGTCTGACGATCGAGGAGATCCGGCAGCAGGAGCTCGAGAGCCTGCTGTACCGCTACGAGTAGGCGAAGAGGGCGCTCAGCCGGGGCAGACGGGCCGATATCTCGTCGGTGTCGTCGAAGTCGAAGTCCCAGGACGGGTCCAGGGCCGGGTAGCTGATCGTGAAGGAGTCCGCGGGCAGTTCCCGGCCGACGGCGGCCCGGTAGGCGGTCCAGGCGATCGACAGGGTGCTCTCGTCCTCCAGCTCCAGGCCCTCCGCCGCGGCCTCGCGAACCGCGGCGTGCGCGGCCAGCGAGTCGGGGTCGGCCAGGGCCGCCTCGAAGACCTCCTGGCCCTGGGTGAGGAGCCAGCCCCGGAAGTAGTCGAAGCCGTCGTCCGAGCAGCCGCCGTTGATCACGTAGGCGGCGGCCCAGAGCGGCGCCCGGTAGGACTCCGCCAGCAGGTCCCACAGCACCTGCTGGGACGCGGCTATCTCCGTCGCCGCCCGGTCCGCGAGGAGCTGCGCCGCGCGCGAGGCCACCTCCTGCGGCTGCGCGTCGGCGCGGGCCGTCTCGATCAGCTTCCAGAACGTCTGCTTGTCCATGGAGAAAGCCTGACAGCCGGGTCTGACATCAGGGGTTGGTGCCGAGGAAGGCGTGGAGGGACCCCGTGAGCGCCTCGACGAAGGCGTCCTGCACCGGCGCCGGGACGAGGTCCAGGGACAGGTACGGGTTCAGGTCCTCCAGCTCGACCAGGAGCAGTTCGCCCGACGGCGCGCGGCAGGCGTCCACGCGCTGGATGCCGTGGTCGAGGGTGTTCCAGGCGACGAAGGAGCGGGCGAAGGCCAGGTCCTCCCCGGTCGGGGTGTAGAGCTCCAGCTCCCAGCGGCGGGCCGGATCGGGGGCGTACAGCGCGTACTGGAAGGCGTCGTCGACGAAGTAGAAGGACACCTCGTACGTGAAGTCGATGCGCGGCTGGATCAGCACGGCCCCGGCCGGGCCGTCCGGTGTCGCGGTGAAGGTCAGGCCGATGGAGTCGGCGCCCTGCTTCGGCTTGACCGCGTACTGCGGCACCCGCGGCAGTTCCGCCAGCCGGGCCGGGTCGTCGATCGTCGGGATGACCGGGTGGCCGGAGGCCGTCAGGTCGAGCAGGTACTGCTTGCCCGCCATGTCGCCGCGGCCGGTGAGCGGGTTGTAGACGCGGGTCCCGGTGGCGAGGGCGGCCGCGCGGAAGGAGTCGTAGGCCTCCTGGTAGTGCAGGACCGGGCCGCTGTTGCGGACGATCACCGCGTCGAAGCCGAGCGGCAGCATGGCCTCCGCGTCGGCGGGATGGCACAGGGCCAGGTCGAACGCGGCGCGCAGCCGGGACGTGAGGAATATGTCCTCGTCGCAGTAGCGGCGGCCGCGTGCGGGGTACGCCAGGTCGGTCACGTAGAGCAGGGGCATGAGGGCAACCTATCGCGGGCACTGATCAGCGCATGAAATACCTCGTACGGGACAAAATGCTGGCCATCGGGGACGACTACTGGATCGAGGACGAGGACGGCCGGCACGCCTTCCTCGTCGACGGGAAGGCGCTGTCCTTCCGGGACACGCTGGAGCTGAAGGATCCGGCCGGACAGATCCTGATCACCCTGCGGGAGAAGCTCTTCACGCTGCGGGACGCGATGACCCTGGAGCAGGACGAACAGCGGCTCGCGGTGATCCGCCGCAAGCGGCTCTCGCTGGTGCGGGGCCACTTCCGCGTCACCCTGGCCGAGGGCACCGAGCTCGACGTCAGCGGGCGGATCCTGGACCGCGAGTTCAAGGTCGAGTACGACGGGGAGCTGCTCGCGCTGGTCTCGCGGCAGTGGTACCGGCTCCGCGAGACGTACGCGGTGGACGTGGTCCGGGAGGACGCGGACGCGGCGCTGCTGATCGCGGTCGCCGTGTGCGTGATCCGGATGGCGGAGAAGGAGCGGGAGGACGCGGTCAGTCCCGGTGCTGTTCCCGTGCCGTGAGCTGGCCCTGGACGTAGGCGTCGGTCTCCGGCGCGTACGGGCCTCCGTGGTCGAGCAGGAGGTCGGTGATGCGCTGCCACTCCGCGGCCTCGGCGCGGACGGCCGCGGCGGCGGACTCCAGGTCGCCGGCGTCCGCGAGCACCGTCTCCAGGGCGGCCTGTGCCCTGTGGTGGGTCATCCCGGTGGCCCGCTCCCGGACCCGCCGGCGGGCCTCGACCTCCGCGGCGGAGGGCTCGTGCGGCTCCAGGGCGGCCTCCAGCACGACCTCTTCGTCGTCCGTCACGGCGTACCCGCCTCCTCCTCGTGTGCCGGGCGGCCGGCGCCGCCCGTCCCCTTCGTCTGCCCGCTCACCCCGGCGCCAATCGGGGGCGCCGGGGATTGCGCGGGCGCCGCGGGCACCGGCATCCCGTCAGCGCAGGCGCCGGTCCTTCAGGGCCGGGAACTGGGACCGGGTCTCGGGGACCTTGGCCGGGTCGAGGTCCACGGTGAGGACCTCCTCGCCGGGGCCCGCCTCCGCCAGGACCTCGCCCCACGGGTCCACCACCAGGCTGTGCCCGGCCTGTTCCACGCCCGCGTGGGTGCCGGCCAGTCCGCAGGCCAGGACGTAGGACTGGTCCTCCACGGCGCGTGCCCGGCTGAGCAGGGTCCAGTGCGAGCGGCGGCGCGCGGGCCAGCCCGCGGCGACCACCATCGTGGTGGCCCCGGCGTCGACGAGGCCGCGGAACAGCTCCGGGAAGCGCAGGTCGTAGCAGGTGGCGATGCCGAGGGTCTGCTCCGGCAGCTCCACCGTGGTCAGGGAGTCGCCGGCCGACATCAGGACCGCCTCGCCCTGGTCGAAGCCGAAGCGGTGGATCTTCCGGTAGGTGGCGGCCAGCTCGCCCGCCGGGGACAGGACGAGGGCGGTGTTGTAGAGGGAGCCGTCGCCCGCGCGCTCCACGACCGAGCCCGCGTGCAGCCAGACGCCGGCGTCGCGCGCCGCCTTGGACATGGCCTCGTAGGTCGGGCCGTCCAGTGGTTCGGCCTCGGTCTCGAACTGCTCGTACGCGAATGCGCCGACCGGCCACAGCTCCGGCAGGACGACGAGATCGGCGTCCGCCTGCTCCCGTACGAGCTCGGCCACGCGGGCACGTCGGGAAGACACCGACTCGCCCTCGTTCACTGCGATTTGGATCAGCGAGGCGCGCACACTACCACCGTCCTGGCGTTCAAGCCGTCAACTCGGGCCTACGATCGTCACACGAAAGCACTGCCGGGGTGCTCACCGGCAGCGTAGTTTTGGAAACTGAGTCCACAGCTTCTTAAAACGCGCCATTGAACAGCACCGCGAGGGGTCCCGTTGACCGTCCATCCGCATCCCGCCCTCCAGCCCTATGCCGACGCGTGGACGCACTCCATCGAGGCGATATCCGAGTTGGTCCTCCCGCTGACGGAGGGCGAGTGGAACCGGGCGACGCCGTGTCCCGGCTGGTCGGTCCGTGATGTCGTGTCACACATCATCGGCATCGAGTGCGAGCAGCTCGGCGACCCGCGACCGATCCACACCGTGGCGCGGGACCTGCGCCACGTGGTGGACGAGTTCAGCCGGTACATGGAGGTGCAGGTCGACGTACGCCGTCACCACACCGCGCCGGAGATGACCTCGGAGCTCGAATACACCGTGATCCGCCGCGCGCGGCAGCTGCGGAACGAGAAGCGGGATCCGGCCACGATGGTCCGCGGGCCGCTCGGTGACCAGGTGACGCTGGAGCAGGCGCTGCGGCTGCGGGCGTTCGACGTGTGGATCCACGAGCAGGACCTGCGGTGGGCGCTGGGGATGCCGGGGAACTGGGACTCGCCGGGTGCGCACGTGGCGCAGGACCTCCTCCTGGCCGGGCTGCCGAAGGTGGTGGCCAAGAAGGCGGGGGCACCCGCGAACTCGGCGGTGGTGATCGACGTGCACGGTCAGCTGGAG
Organism: Streptomyces sp. NBC_00029; assembly: GCF_045160505.1. Classification (NCBI taxonomy): domain Bacteria; kingdom Bacillati; phylum Actinomycetota; class Actinomycetes; order Kitasatosporales; family Streptomycetaceae; genus Streptomyces; species Streptomyces sp. NBC_00029. Next base: position 4,840,589 of record NZ_CP108292.1, on the reverse strand, counting down.
TTCATGCGGACGGTGCGGGTGGACGCGGACGGCCGCGGCACGGTGGACAAATCGCCGTCGCTGGGCCCGGCGGTGACCCTGACCCTGGACTGGGAGACGTACGTGCGCCTCGCGGCCGGCCGGGTGCGGGCGCACACCGTCGCCGACCGGGTGAAGGTGGAGGGCGACGTCGAGCTGGCGGACGCGATCCTCACGCAGTTCTCCGTGACCCCGTAGCGGGAGCGGCCGGTACGAGGACCCGCGCCCGGCCGGCGGGCAGCCCGTCCGCCGGGCACCCCGGCGGACGTGGCCCTACGGCGCCTCGCGCCCGGCTGTTTCCGGGAGCGGGCACGCCCGGGGCACCGGCTCCGGCTTCTGTTCCGGTTCCTGGGCGGGGATCGTGAGGCGGACCCGGTCCGCCTCGCGGGCCAGGGCGCGGGGGCGCAGCCGCAGGATGCTGATGACGCCCACCGCTTCGAGGACGAAGACCGTGGAGAAGGCGATGCGGTAGTTGTCGCCGGTGGCGTCCAGCAGGACGCCCACCGTCAGCAGGGTGGTCATGGACGCGATGAAGCCGCCCATGTTCGTGATCCCGGAGGCGGTGCCCTGGCGCTCCGCCGGGTTGGCCGGGCGGGCGAAGTCGAAGCCGATCATCGACGCCGGTCCGCAGGTGCCCAGGACCAGGCAGAGGGAGACCAGCAGCCACATCGGCGCCCGGTCGCCCGGGTACACGAGGACCGCCGCCCACAGCAGGGCCGTGAGGCCGACCGTGCCCAGGGCGAGCGGGATGCGCGCGGACTGGCGGCGGCCCACGACCTGTCCGTAGACCAGCCCGAGCGCCATGTTCGAGGCGACGACCAGGGTCAGCAGCCCGCCCGCGGTGGTCCGTGACAGCCCCTGCGCCTCGACCAGGAACGGCATCCCCCACAGCAGCAGGAACACCATCGCGGGGAACTGCGTGGTGAAGTGCACCCACAGGCCGAGCCGGGTGCCGGGTTCGGCCCAGGACTCCCGGATCTGGCGGCGCACGAACCCGCCGGAGCCCCCGCCTGGCCCGGCGGCCGCCGTACCGCCCGGCGCGGGCTTCGGCCCGTACCCCTCGGGGTGGTCGCGCAGGAACAGCACCAGCGGGACGAGGACCACCAGGCCCGCCACCGCGCTGCCCGCGAAGGCGGCGGTCCAGCCGACCCCGTGCAGCACGGGGGCGAGGACGAGGGTGGAGACGAGGTTGCCCGCCATGCCGACGAGCCCGGCCAGCTGCGCCATGAGCGGCCCGCGCCGGGCCGGGAACCACCGGGTGCCGAGCCGCAGCACCGAGATGAAGGTCATCGCGTCGCCGCAGCCGAGCAGTGCCCGCGCGGCGAGGGCCATCCCGTAGGAGGGCGACAGCGCGAAGCCCAGCTGGCCGACGGTGAAGAGGACCGCGCCCAGGGTCAGCACTTTCTTGGTGCCGAGCCGGTCGACCATGAGGCCGACCGGGATCTGCATGCCCGCGTAGACGAGCAGTTGGAGGAGGGAGAAGGTGGCCAGCGCCGAGGCGCCCACGTGGAAGCGGTCGGCGGCGTCGAGGCCGGCCACGCCCAGGCTGGTACGGAAGATCACCGCAACGAAGTAGACGGCGACGCCGATGCTCCAGACGGCGACGGCCCGCCCGCCGCCCGGCGGATCGGCGGGTATGCCGGCCCTGTCGGGGGAGGCGCTCACGGCGCCGCTCACCGGCCCGGCCCCCGCACCAGGGCGTCGACGCGCCCGATGTGCCCGCGGACCGCCGCAGCCGCCGTGTCCGCGTCCCCGGCGCGCAGCGCGTCCAGGATCTCGGCGTGCTCGGCGAGGGTGCGGTCCAGCCGTTCCGGGTGGGCGTGCAGCAGGGCCACGCCCATCCGCAGCTGACGGTCGCGGAGCTGGTCGTAGAGCCGGCACAGGATCTGGTTCCCGGCGCTGCGCACGATCTCCGCGTGGAAGCCCCGGTCGGCGGCCATCATCGCGGCGAGGTCGCCCCCGGCGGCGTGCCGGCGCTGTTCGTCCAGCAGGGCGGCGAGCCGGTCCAGCAGGCCCGGTGGGGCCGGCACGGCCCTTCGTACGGTGAACTCCTCGACCAGCAGGCGGGTTTCGAGGACGTCGGTGATTTCCTGAGCGGAGACCTGGAGGACCAGCGCGCCCTTCTTCGGGTACAGCTTCAGCAGCCCCTCGGTCTCCAGCCGCAGCAGCGCCTCGCGGACGGGCGTACGGGACACCCCGACGGCCGCGGCGAGTTCGCCCTCGGTGAGGAGGGTGCCGCCCTCGTACCGGCGGTCGAGCACCCCTTGCTTGACGTGCTGGTAGACCCGCTCGGCGGCGGTCACGGTACTGGTGGGGGCGGGCATGCGCACAGGATAGATACAACAGAGGTGCAAGCCGGTGACGGGTCCAGGATGTGGACCCGTCACCGCGGGGCGCGGATCCCGGGATCCGCGACCCGGGTCGCGAGTCCCGGGGCGCGGATCCCGGGTCGCGGGTCTCGGATCGCCGCCCGCCCGCTGCATCGAAGGATGTACGGCCCCTTCGTCCGCCCGCAGGACGTACGGGCCCCCGCGCGCCGGGACGCTGAAGTCATGGCCGACACCCTGATCGCCCCGGCAGCACGGAAGACCGCGCGGCTTCCCCTCCTCGACGTCCTGCGCGGCGCCGCCATCCTCGGCACCCTCATGACCAACGTCTGGATCTTCACCTCCCCGGGCTCGGAGTGGGGGGTGCTGCAGGGCGGCCTGAAGGCGCCCGACCCGCTCACCGACCCCTCCGCCGCGAACCTCGCGGAGAGCGTCTTCCGCTTCCTCGCGGACGGCAAGTTCCTGGCCCTGCTGACGGTCCTGTTCGGCGTGGGCCTGGCCATCCAGTACGACTCCGCCGCCCGCCGCGGCGACCCCTGGCCCGGCCGCTATCCGCGCCGCGCCGCCTTCCTCTTCGTCGAGGGCACCGTCCACTTCGTGCTCGTCTTCGCCTGGGACGTGCTGATGGGGTACGCCGTCACCGCCCTCCTCGTCGCCTGGCTGCTGGCCCGCTCCGAGAAGGTGCGCAGGCGGGCCATGTGGGCGGCCGGCGGACTGCACCTGGCGCTGATCTCCCTGCTGACCCTCGACGCGCTGAGCCGGCCGGCCGGCGCCCCGAAGAGTCCGGACCCGGCCGCCGTCGAGCTGTACGCGCACGGCAGCTACCCCGCCCAGATCGCCTTCCGCCTGGAGCACTTCCTCGCCCTGCGCATCGAGCCGGTCATCTCCTTCGGACTGCTCGTGTTCCTCTTCCTCCTCGGAGTGCGGCTGCACCGCGCGGGCGCCTTCACCGCCACCGCGGACGGCCGCCGCATCCGGACCCGGCTGGCCGCGTGGGGCCTGGGCCTGGGACTGCCGCTGAACGCCGCGACCACCCTCGGCGGCGGCGACTTCTACCTCCTGGGACGCTACGGAGCCGCGCCGCTGCTCGCCCTCGGCTACATCGGCCTGATCGGCATCGCCCTCGACCGCCGGTGGTTCCCGGCCCCCGTGACCACCGCCCTCGGCTCCGTCGGCCGCACCGCCCTGTCCTGCTACGTCGCCCAGAACCTGCTCTGCATGCTGCTCTGCTACGGCATCGGGCTCGGCCTCGCCGAGCGCCTGGGCGGCAGCGGCCCCTGGTGGGTGATGGGCCTGTGGGCCGGCGTGAGCCTGGCCCTGGCCGCCGGATCGTGGCTGTGGCTGCGCAGCTTCGGCCACGGCCCCCTGGAGGCCGTACAGCGCACGGTCCTCAGGCCGCGCCGGTGACCGACACGACCTCCACGTCCAGCACGAACTCGTCGTACGGGGCCTCGTCCGGGTAGGGCGGCCGGACCTGCGCGAAGCGGATCCGGGCCCGGCCCCCGCCCGGGGCGCGGCCCCGGACGACGTAGGCCCGCTCCACCGCCGCCCCCGGCGGCGGGGCCGCCTCGGGGGCGGCCCGGCCCACGGGGGCCTCGTCCACCGTCACCACGTCCGCGTCCCCGGTGACCTGCCAGGTCCACACGTACCCGCGCGCCCCGCGCCCGGTGAGCCGCAGCTCGTACGGCTCGTCCGGGCCCAGCACGATGCTCCGTACCTCCACGCCCGCCCGGTCCTCTCAGACGGGGCCGATGACCGACCCCTCGTGCCAGCCCGCGCCGTCGCGCCAGTAGTGCTGAAGGCGGCGGTCGGTGCGCAGGACGATGACTTCCAGGTTGAACCCGAAACTGCCCTGGAGCATCCCGGTGACCGAGGCGACGTCGTGCCCGAAGACCGCGCTGCGCCGCCACGGCGAGCCGCTCGCGTTGCCGCGCCACCAGTGCTCGACCTGCCCGCCGGCGACGGCCACGCACAGCTCGTAGTTCCCGGCGGTGTCCTCGTCGGCGGCACCGGACTGCCCCTCGATCAGGCAGGGCGCGGAGACGGCGGGCGTACCGCTGCCGAAGATCTCCCCGGCCCGCCAGGTGAAGCCGTTCGGATCGTCGCGCCACCACAGCTGCATGCGGCCGTCGGTGAGGGCGGCGACGAGGTCGAGGTGGCGGGCGCGGGTCTGGACGAGCGCGGGCCCGTAGTGGGCGATGCCGGAGGCGAACCGGCCGCCGTCGTTCCAGGTCCAGGGGGCGCCGTTGATCCGCCACCAGTGGCCCAGGCGGCCGTCGGCGGTCCGCACCACCACCTCGAAGTTGCCCGGCCTGCCGTAGTCGCTCTGGATGAACGCCGGGGTCGAGCCGGCCGCCGCGTCACCGGGCCCGAAGACACCGCCGTCGCGCCAGACGCCGGCCGACTGCTCGTAGTACCAGTGGCGCAGCCGGCCGCCGGTGGTCACGTGCAGGGACTCCATGTTGCGGTTGTAGGTGGTCCCCGTGAAGGCGGGCTGGCCGGAGGCATCGCTGGCGAAGGTGCCCGCGCGGGACCAGGCGAACGGCGGGTCCCCCTCGCGCCACCAGTGCTGGAGGCGGCCGCCGGGGGCGGTGGCGAGGAGCTCGAAGTTGCGGTGGGCGCGGCCGTTGCCGCTCTCGTAGACGTTGCCGGTGTGCAGCCGGCGCTTGGTCCACGGGTCGGGGTTGGTGCCGCGCAGGCCGCACTTGGCCCAGTGGTCGATGCCGGTCTCGCCGTAGGCGATCCGGCCGTAGCCGCCGACGTGGTAGCCGGTCCCCCAGGAGTTCTTGAACAGCCAGCAGCCGGCCGCGTCGTCGTAGCCGACGATCAGCACGCAGTGGCCGCCCGCGAGACGGTCGCTGGTGCGGTGGTAGACACCGGAGCCGAGGCCGAAGAAGTCGTCGTAGACGTCGAAGCAGGCGGTCAGCGGGCCGACGGTGTCCAGCCAGACCTTCTGCTGCTCCACATCGCCGAGCCGGACGTAGTCGGTGATCCGGACGGTCCGGCCGGACCGGTCCCAGCTGGGCGTGTACTCGGCGCGCCAGGCGTCGCGGCGGGCGGCCGGCAGCCCCGCGGGCGGGGTGCTGTACGGCCAGCAGTCCGGGTCTGCGAGCCCGCCGTTCGCCTTGATCCAGTCCAGGGCGGTCTCCGGATTGCTGCCCTGCCCGCAGGTGAAGCGCAGGCCGTCGTGCACGTCCCCCTCGGAGCGCTCCGCCCATACGTCGTGCTCGATCCGGGCCATGGACTCCACCAGGCCCGCGGCGCCGAAGGCCCAGCAGGAACCGCACGGGTTCTGGTCCTTCACCTTGGTGATCCACGGCCGGCCCCAGCGGCTGCGCCAGTCCACGGCGGCGGGGCGGGCGGCGGTCACCGGCCCCGGTGCGCCGGGCAGCAGCCCGTGGGCGGCCCGGCGTCGGGTGAGATGCGGGTTCCCGCTCGCGTGGCCGATGGTCCCCGCAAGGTCGATCACCCCCGCTTCCCTTGCGGGCGTCAGGTTCGCCCCGGGCTCCAGACCGAGCGAGGGCCGCGGCACGGGCTCCTCGTCGGCGAGATGCTCCAGGACCGACCAGCGCGCCCCCTGTGCGACGAGCTGCGCGCGCAACTCCCCCACCGACTGGACAGACTCCTCCGGCATGGCGGCCCCCCAGCTGCAACCGTTCGGATTCAAGATTCGGGAGCGTCCCCCCGGCGCAGGGGGGCGTCAAGGGGGTCCGCACGGTCGCGCGGTGGCACGAGGGGGCGTGCCAGCCGGACGGCCCCGGGTTCAGCCGTCCAGCGAGATCGCGTTCTTGGCCCGCGTCACGGATTCCTCCGAGGCGGGTCCGCCGGGGTTCTCCGTCGCCAGCGCCTGGTTGAGCGTGACGAAGGGCCGCATCCGCTCCTCGTAGCGGGCGTAACCGCGGTGGTGGTCGCCGGACGCCTGCGCGAGGCAGTGGGCCAGTACGTGGGCGCCCACCAGGGCCAGACTGGTGCCCTGCCCCGAGAGGGGCGAGGGGCAGTAGCCGGCGTCGCCGAGCAGGGTCACCCGGCCCCGCGACCACTGGTCCATGCGGATCTGGGCCATCGCGTCGCAGTAGAAGTCGGGGGCCTTCCGGGCTGCGTCGGCCAGGCGGGCGCCTTCCCACTCGAGGGTCTGCAGCCGGTCGACGACGAGCCGCCGCAGGGCGTCGCCGGTACGCAGCTCCGGTGCCAGGGGGGCGGACTCGAAGCCGAAGGCGATCCGCAGTTCGGTGTTGTCGCGTACGGGCATGATGCCGAATCCCATGTCCCCGTCCCGCAGCCACACCTGCCAGTCGTCCAGGGCGAGGAAGTTGTCCGCGGCGAACACCGAGAGGTAGCTGCCCAGGTGGTGGGTGAAGCGCTCCTCGGGGCCGAAGGCCAGGCGCCGCACGGTGGAGTGCAGGCCGTCCGCCCCGACGACGAGGTCGAAGGTGCGCGGCGCCGCGTGCGCGAACCGGACGTGCACGCCGCTCGCGTCCTCCTCCAGCCCGGTGATGCCGTCGCCGAAGAGGTACTCGATGTCCGCACGGGTGCGCTCGTGGACCATCCGCACCAGGTCCTCGCGCAGCAGCTCCATGTCCGCGCCGTCGAGCCGGCCGCTGCTGAAGGTCGACTCGGTGGAGCGGTGGACCTCGGTGCCGTCGGGGGCGAGGACCGACATGCCGCGCATCCGGGTGCGTACGCGGCTCGCCCGGTCCAGCAGGCCCATGCGCTCCACGACGTCGAGCGCGACGCCGCGGACGTCCACGGCCTGCCCGCCGGCGCGCGGGCCGGGGGCGCGCTCGACGACGGTGGGCTCGAAGCCGTGGTGGCGCAGGCGGTGGGCGAGGACGGGCCCGGCGATGCCGCCGCCGGAGATGAGTACGGTCCGCATGAGAAGCTCCTCCACTGGGTCTGTACGCTGTACGCACACTGAATGTACGACGTACACGCAGGGCCCTCAACAGGCAGAACGACGCCCCTGTACTAGCTCAGATCGGCTCCGGCACGCATCGCCGCTGCTACCTTCTGCACTAGTACAGGAGAGAAGGGCGGCAGAACGTGACGCAGACCACAGGCCCGGCGGGCGATCCGCCCTACCTGCGCATCGTCGCAGCGCTGCGACGGCGCATCGCCGAGGGGGAACTCGCCCCCGGGGAACGGGTCCCCTCCACCCGGCAGATCGCCGCGCAATGGGGCGTCGCGCTCGCCACCGCCACCAAGGCCCTCACCACCCTGCGCCTGGAGGGCCTGGTCGAGGCCCGACCCCGGATCGGCACGGTCGTCGCCGCAGCCGCAGCGCCCGACGCGGCGGCCCGCAGGCGCCCGTCCTCCGCCCCGTCCATCACCCCGGACACCGGCACCGGCACCGGCACCGGCACGGACCAGGAGTTGAGCCTCGACCGGATCGTCCGCGCCGCCATCGCCATCGCCGACGCCGAAGGGCTCGCGGCGCTCTCCATGCGCGGTGTCGCGGCCCGGCTCGGGGTCGCGGCGATGTCCACCTACCGGTACGTCCCGAGCAAGGACGACCTGGTCCTGCTGATGGCCGACGCCGCCTTCGGTGAGGAGTCCTACCCGGCCGAGGCGCCCGCGCACTGGCGGGAGCGCATCGAGATGGGCGCCCGGACCCTGTGGAGCCTGTACCGCAAGCACCCGTGGCTGGCCCAGATCGGCTCCCTCACCCGCCCGCTGCTCCTGCCCGGTCTGCTCGTCCACGGCGAGTGGATGCTGAACGCCCTCGACGGCCACGGACTGGACCCGACGACGCTCTTCGACATCCACGTCCTGCTCTACAGCCATGTGCAGGGCCTCGCGGTCCACCTGGAGCTGGAGGCCAACGCCGAAGCCGCCACCGGCCAGTCGGAGGACCAGTGGATGGACAGCCGCTCACACATCCTCCGGGAACTGGTGGACTCCGGCCGCTTCCCGACCTTCGCCAAGCTGGTCGGATCCTTCGAGGACGGCTACGACCTGCGCCTCGACGCGCTCTTCGAGCTGGGCCTGCGGGCGCTGCTCGACGGCCTGACCCCCGTCGTCGAAGGCTAAGGGCTGTCCCGTAATCCCCGGCGGGCGCACGACGCCAGCTACGGCACCTCGCTGCGTTGTCGGATCGCCCGAATACAGCCGGTATGAGTACGACCCTCCGCCTTGCGATGCACCGCATCTGACGCCGTGCGCTGACCCACCGCGGATTACGGGACAGCCCTTAGGCTCGGACGCATGGGGACCTGGATCGCGCCGAGCGTCATCGAGAGAGAGCTGTACGAGGCCAAGACGGCCGGCGACTGGCCCGCGTACTTCGACGTACTCGCGCGGAACCAGCTGTACTTGGCGCAGCACCGGTCCCAGGTCGACGCCCGTCCCGACTCGACGTTCTTCCACCCCACCCCGGACCGGATGCTCGTCGTCCACACCGCCGGGATGCTGCCCGCCCCCACCGCCGAAACGGTGTACGAGCCGCGCAGACTGCGCTGGTTCGCCAAGGTCTGGGCCGCCGACGACCCCGCCTTCCTCGCCGTCAACCCGGGCTCCCCCTGCGAGGCCTACCTCACCACCACCCCCGCCGACCTGGCCCGCTGGCGCGCCCACGCGGAGGCCGCCCCCGGCGTCGGCCTGCCCGAGGGCAGGATCCACGCGCTCTTCACCGGCGGCCCGCTGCACGGGCCCGTCGCCCACGGCCTCGCCGTCGGCGGTCATCTCGCGGTGACGAACGGGGAGTTCTGGAACTCCCTCGCCCACCACGGCAGCGGCTACCGGCACGAGCGCCGCCGGGTCGAGAAGTCCTGGGGCATCACCGACCGGGCCGAATGGCTCTCCGTCCTGGAGATGCTCCTGCGGGCCGAAGCGGTCAGCTCCGTCTGGGAGTACGCGCTCCGCGTCCGCCGGGTCCTCGCCGCCGACTTCGCCGGGCCCGTGGACACCGAACACTGGCGGCACGCCGCCGGGGCGAGCCTGCGCCGGGGCGCCGAGCGCGCCGCCGAACCGAAGCTCACCGCCGACGGGGTCACCGTCGCCCAGCCGCGCCCCGCCGCGGAGGTGGAGGGGGAGATGGCCGGCGTCAACCGGCTCATCGGCCGGATCGCCCGCTACGAGCAGCGCTTCCGCGCCGACGGGCTGCTCCCCGAGAACGGCTGGGTCCGCTCGGTGGAGGCCTGGGACATCGGCCGGGCCTCCCAGATGGCCCGCTGGGGCGTCGCCTGCCGCTACGGGACCGTCGCCGACGCCGAGGCGGCCGTACTGCGCGCCGGGGAGGCGGCCCGCGACACGTACCGCTCGTGGGAGGAGTTCTCCGCCGGATACTCCCTCGCCCGGTGCCTGCACTTCGACGAGGAGGAGTTCGGCACCTGGTACACGACCTCCCTCGGCACCCACCTCACGCTGACGACCGACCCGGCCAGCCCCTGGCTCAACATCCCCTGGACCTGAGGACGCCCGGCCACGGCCCCGCCCCGGGCACGCAGCACGGAGCCCCGGCCCCCGCGGTGTGCGGGAACCGGGGCTCGGTGGTCCGTCCTTCGAACGCGTCCGGGGTGCCGGCCCAGGGAACTAGCCCTGGGTGAAGTACCCGAGCAGGTCGGCGATCACGTGGTTCGGACCGCCCCACTGGCTGTTGTAGACGCTGATCCTGCCGTCCGCGACCGGGGTCGTCACGTGGTTCGAGACGGTCAGACCCGGCAGCGTCTGCAGGCTGCTCGCCTCCGGGCGGGCCGAGCCGAAGGCGTGCGCGGTCAGGAAGCCCGCACCGGTGCTCTCGGTCGCCGTCAGGTTCAGCACCGCGCCCACCGCGCCGGCCGGCACGCCGGACACGGTCGTGGTGGCGCCCGCGGCGAGCTTGCCCGTCGTACGGGTGTCCGCGAGACGCTTCGGCACGACCGGCGTGTAGAGGGCCTTGCCGTTCTTGCCGTAGTAGCCCACCGCGTCCACGATCAGGTGCGCGGAACCGGCGTGGTTGTACAGGGTGATCGTCCCGTCCGGGCCGACCGGCACGATGGCCTGGTTCGACTTGGCCTTGCCGGGCTCCGGGTTCAGGTTCGACGCCGGCTCGGGCCGCTTCGCCGGGTCCGGGTAGGCGACCACGTACGAGTTCTGCGTCGCCTCGGTGCTCGTCAGGTTCACCGCGACGGCCTTGGCGTCCGCCGGGATCCCGCCGACGCCCGCGACCTTGACGGTACGGGTGGTGCCACCGGCGACGGCGCCGCCCGCGCCCGGGGTACGGGTGTCGGCGAGGCGGGCCGGGGCGACGGGGCTGAACTTCTCCCCGGCGTTGGGCTGGTAGTAGCCGACGAAGTCCACGATCACGTCGGCGCGGCCGGCGTTGAGGTAGAACCAGACCTGGCCGATCTCGCTCACGGGGACGGTCACCGTGTTGGACACCGTGGCGCCCGCACGGGCGTTGATGTTCGAGGTCGTCGGCCGGTCGTCGTACGCCGACGAGACGTTGAGGTAGGCGTCCTGTGTGACATTGGTGAGGGTGACGTTGATGACCGCCGCGGACATGCCGCCCGAAGCGCTGCCCGCCGCGTTGAACGGGATCGGCATGCCGATGGACGCGGGGCTGCCGCCCTGGAGGGTGCCGCCGTTGACGCGGGTGTCCTTGAGCCGGAAGGGCGTTACGGCCGTGTAGCCGCCCTTGGCGTACTCCACGTGTACGGGCCGGGTCGTCGTGGACCTGGTGCCCTTGACGTCGACGACGGTGACGGTCGCCGTGTAGTCGCCGGGCCTGGAGTAGGTGTACTTGCCGATGGCCAGACCCGGGAAGCTCCTCTGCACGCCGTCTCCGAAGTCCACGTCGGTGCGCTCCACCGGCCACGGCGTCGCCGAGGCCGAGGGGTCGAAGGACATGGTCAGCGGGGGAACGCGCGTCGCGGTGTCGTTCGGGGCGGGCAGGAACGGAGTTGCCGAGAAGGCCGCTGTCAGCGGTCCTGCGGGAGTCACCTTGGTCGTCTGCTGGGTGGTGGCCTGCTGGCCGGCGCCGTTGACGGCCGTCACCTTGATCACGTAGTCGCCCGGCTTGCCGTAGGCGTGCGTGGCCAGGCCGTGGGCGCCGGTGCCCTGCTGGGTGACGACCGGGGCCGTCCCGTCGCCGAAGTCGACGTGGTAGCTCATCGCGGTGGGCCAGCGGCTGTCGGAGACGGCCTGCACCTCCACCTTCGTGCCGGCCGGCGCCCAGGTCTTGTCGATGTTCATCCAGGCCTGGCTCAGGCCGTCGTGGGTCTCGTAGGCGCCGCGGTCGAGGTAACCGCCGTTCTTCCCGGTATTGGGGACACTCGGGTCGTCCCCGGTCGGTTTCCTGTTGATGTCACTGGGCAGTACGCCCGGAGCCGTCGGGTCGGCGGAGTCGACGGTCGGGGAACCTTCGACCGGACCCACTCCGGCCTGGCCCGCCGTCAGGATGTCGTGCCCGCCCTGACCCGTCGCGGCATGGAACGCCGCCGGGTCCGGGTACGTGGTGCCGGCCCAGCGGTACGGCATTTGCACGGGGGCGGACGGAACGCCGGTGACCAGGTTGTAGTCGACGACGGTGCCCGCCGTCGCGCTCTGCTCGACCAGGATCGCGTTGCGCGGCTCGTCGGTCTTGCAGTAGCTGCTGCGCGCCTCGGTGGCGATCACGTTGTTGAACAGGCCGGAGCCCGTCGAGGCGCCGCCGACCGAGACGCCGGTCGCGCAGTATCCGCGGACCGTGTTGTTGGTGACGACGGTGCCGGGTGCGTCGACGGCGGTGACCCCCGGCTGCGCCGAGCCGGAGATGAGGTTGCGGCTCAGGACGGTGCCCTGCGAGCCGCCCTCGATGCGGACGCCGACCAGATTGCTCCGGCCGATGCGGACGTCCTTGCTCGCGCCGTCGACCACGACGCCGTCGAGCCTGCCGCGCGCGGCGCGGATCCGGTCCATCCCGACGTCGGTGGATCCGCTGATCTGAACACCGCCGCGGGTGAACAGGCTGCCGAGCACCACGTGGGAGGCACCCCGGACGGTCAGCAGCTCGCCGAGATCGGCCTGCTGGCCGTCCCACCCTTCTTCGGCGACGAAGCTGATCGGCTTGCCCGGCGCTCCCGAGCGGTCGATGGTGACGGCCTCGTCGTATGTCCAGCCCGGCTTGATCCGGACGGTCTGGCCCGGGAGCACGGCCCTGGCCGCCGCCGAGATCGTGCAGTACGGGACGGCCTGCGTACCGGCCCCCGTGTCGGAGCAGTTGGAGCCGCTCTGGTTGTTGACGTGGAGATCGGTCGGATTCTCGGCGGCCGCGACGGCCGGAACACCGAGAAGGGTGACGAGACCTGCGGTCAGCAGGACCGTCGTGCGAGTGGGACGCACCAGTGGGGTTCCTTCGTGGAGAGAGAGCGTGGTGTCACGAAGGACGCTGCGGCGCCGCACGACTGGTAGATGTTCCGTTCCCCCAGCGACAGTCGGGCGCCTGCAGCCCCCCGCGTACGGTGATCAGTATCCGGTGTCCGAAACTCGATGTCACGTGCTTCTTTCCCGGGCTACGGAAGCTGCGGCCGGACCGCCGACCAGCCGTCGACCGCGACCGCCAGGGGGTCGGCGTCCGCGAGGTGCGGCCGGACGAGGACCAGCCACGGGATCAGGCCCTTGATCCGGCGCAGGTGCCGGATGCGGTGGTACGGGAGGTCGCGCCAGACCCGGCCCTGTGCCGCGGCCTGTTCCGGGGTCAGGTCCATCAGCGCCAGCAGGTCCCGGCACAGGGCCGCCGGGTCACCGCCCCGTTCCGGGCCGAACTGCTGGATCAAGTAGGCCTGTACGCAGGCCAGTTCGGGCGCACTGAGCAGCTCGGGCACACCCTCGGCCCGCGCGCAGCGGTGGGTGGCGGCCAGCGCGAGGCGGCCCCAGCGCAGCCGGATCCCCTCCGGCAGCCGCTCGTCCCGCATCCGCACCCCGGCGAGCACGCGCAGGGTCCGCGGGTGCGGTTCGTCCAGCAGCGGCGGGTCGGTGGCCAGCCAGGCCTCCAGGTCCTCCAGCGAGTGCCCGTCGGGCGGCACGGAGGTCAGCACCTGGCCCCGGGTGAGCAGCGCCACCATGGCCCCCGCGAGGTGGACCTTCGCGACGTGCCCGGCGTCGAAGGAGCCGACGGCCCGCCCGTGGCGCTCGATGCGGCGCAGGCCGATCCTGGACTCCCCCACGGCGTAGACCTGTCCGGCCCGCGCCACCCCGCCGACGCACCGGACCACGCACACGCCGCCCGTGACGTCGGCCTCCTCGACGGAGTACACCTGCAATTCGGCGATGGACACCCCTGCCCCCTTCCCCGGGGCGGAGGTTACCTTCCGGGGGCGCGGAGCGCGCTCACTCGGGTCCCTGGAGGCACACGCGGGTGCCGGTGACGGCGGAGGCGGCGGCCGAGAAGCCGATGGTGCGGCTCCCGCTGGTCACCGAAACCCACGACCGCCCGCCCCCACCGGGGCCGGCCCCCGTGACGCGTACCGTGCGGTCGTGGCGATCCGGGTGTTCGGAGGCGATGCCCGTCATCCGCAGGTCCTCGACGCCGGTGAACACGAGGAAGAAGCACAGGGTGTTGTAGGTGCTCCGCGCCCACTCCGGTTCGGGGTGGTCGGGCAGTTGCGCCGTTTGGAGTCCGAGGGTGACGGAGGTGTCCCGCTCGTCCACGTGGACGTCGTACAGCGGGCAGGAGGACAGCTCCGGCGGGGTGTCGTAGAGCGCGGCCAGTTCGGGCCACGGGGCCAGGCTCATCTCAGGCCCTCTCGTAGAAGATGTTGACGTGGGTCGGGGGCAGCGTCGGGTACAGCCGGTCGTACAGGGGTACGACGTGCCGGCGCGGCCCGCCGTCGCCGCCGTCCGCGTCCTGGGTGAAGACCCCGACCTTGCCCAGGGTCAGCGAGGCGACCGTCGTGAACGACACCTCGGTGCCGGGCGCCGTGACGTGGACGGCCAGCCGGTTGCGGGGCAGGGGCGTGAGCCCGATGTCCGCCGTCACCGGTGGCCGCCAGCCCTCCATCACGAAGTCCTCGACGTGCGAGAAGCCGATCTGGCACTGCAGCGTGTCCCCGGGCCCGCCGTCCCAGCGGTCCGGGAACCGCGGCAGGTCCAGCCGCAGGATCACGCACGAACCCCAGCCGTCCGCGTGCACCGACCTCAGCCGTACGCCCGTGAGGCCGGGCACCTCGTCGTAGTACGGCGCGAGGGCCGGGGGGCCTGGGACGAGGTCCGCCCAGTTCACGGGGTCACCGGGGTCACCGGGGTCACCGGGGTCACCGGGGTCACCGGGACGGGGCTTCCAGGACGAGGCGGATCTCGGTGACCTCGTACCCGGCGCGGTCGAACGCGGCGGCCATCGGCAGGTTGACGGTGTCGGTGGTCGCGGTGACGCGCTCGGCTCCCGCGGCGGCGTGGAAGCGGGTGATCTCGCCCAGGATCTCGTCGATCAGGCCCTGCCCGCGCTGCTCCGGAACGACGCCCAGGTAGCCGACGTTGCGGTGGTACGGGGTCGCCGACGGGACCGCCAGGCCGGCGAGGCGGCCGTCCGGGAGGTGGGCCAGGCGCCACCAGGAGCGCTCGCCGGGGCAGTCGAGGTAGAAGTCGAAGTCCTCGCGGGCCAGCTGCTCGGCGTCCATCAGCTCCAGTTCGTGCTGCGTGGTCACGTCCAGGCTGTCGTGGGAGAGGCGGACGAAGGCGTCCAGCATCTCCTCGTCGGTGCCCTCGCGGAAGACGAGCCGGCCGGTGGGCGCGGCCGTACCGGCCTGCGGGGTCCACTCGTAGCGCAGGCGCTCGATCTCGCGCGTCAGGCCGGCCGCGGCCGCGGCCTCCCGGCGCCAGGCGACGGCCGCGGCCAGCGCCGGGTCGTCCCGCCAGCCGCGGGGCAGGGAGATGTGGTAGCCCGGCCGCTTGCCGAAGGCCGTGTGACCGGCCTCCAGCAGTCCGGCGGCTACCCCGGCCGGGTCGGCGACGCCCTCCCGCACCTGGAGGCAGTCGAGCGCGACGGGCCGCTCGCTGTCGGCGCGGCCCCACCACAGGGCGCGGGCGAGGATCCGGCCCTCACCGTCCTCGGCGAGCCAGATCCACTCGGGGCGGATCCGGTTCCCGGCGAGCTCCTCACGGATCCGCTCGGCGGTGAGGGCGGGGACGCGGCCGTCGGCCGGGTGGGCCGCGACTCGGTCCAGATCTGCAGGGTCTGCGGTGGCAGCGCGAAACAGCATCCGGCGATGATCACACGCCCAGGCCTCCCCGACCAGGCCGTTTCCCGCGGCGCGGAGCCGGCCGGCCGGCCGGACACCGTCGGCGCGGGCGCTCGCCTCGCGGGCCCGCCCGGTACGGCCGATGGCCGGTCTCCGTGAGGGAGACCGGCCATCGGGTGGGGCTTCGTGCGTGCCGCTACGCCCAGGTGATCAGGCGGCGGGGCTGTTCCAGGACCGCCGCGATGTCGGCGAGGAACTTGGAGCCGAGCTCGCCGTCGATCAGACGGTGGTCGAACGACAGCGCCAGGGTGGTGACGTGGCGCGGCTTCACCTTGCCCTTGTGGACCCACGGCTGGAGCTTGATCGCACCGACCGCGAGGATCGCGGACTCGCCGGGGTTCAGGATGGGCGTACCGGTGTCGACGCCGAAGACGCCGACGTTGGTGATGGTGATGGTGCCGTTCTGCATGTCCGCCGGGGAGGTCTTGCCGTCGCGGGCCGTGGCGACCAGCGAGGACAGGGACTCCGACAGCTCGCCGAGGCTCTTGGCGTGGGCGTCCTTGATGTTCGGGACGATCAGCCCGCGCGGAGTGGCCGCCGCGATGCCCAGGTTGACGTAGTGCTTGAGCACGATCTCCTGGGCCGCCTCGTCCCAGGACGCGTTGACGTCCGGGTTGCGGCGGATGGCCACCAGCACGGCCTTGGCGATGAGCAGCAGCGGGTTGATCCGCAGCCCCGCGAGGTCCGGGTCGGCCTTGAGCTCCTGGACCAGTTTCATCGTGCGCGTCACGTCGAAGGTGACGAACTCGGTGACGTGCGGCGCGGTGAAGGCCGAGCCGACCATGGCCTGTGCGGTGACCTTGCGGACGCCCTTGACCGGGATACGGGTCTCCCGCGCCGAGGCGTCGGCCACGGGGGCCGCGGCCACGGCGACGGGCGCCGCCACGGCTGCCGGGGCGGCGGCCGGGGCCGCCGCGGGCGCGGCGGCCTGCGGGGTGATCGCCGCGGCGGCCGCCGCGTGGACGTCCTCCCGGGTCACGACCCCGCCGTCGCCGGTGGGTACCACCGCGGCCAGGTCGATGCCGAGGTCCTTGGCGAGCTTGCGCACCGGCGGCTTGGCCAGCGGCCGCTCGCCGGCCGGCTGCGCCGGGACGGCGGGGAGCGGCGCCGGGGCGGCCGGAGCCGCCGGAGCGGGCGCGGCCACCGGGGCCGCCGTGCCGTTCTGCGCGGCCACGGCGGGCGCCGGGGCGGCCTTGCGCGGGCGGCGCTTGGTGGAGGCCTCGGAGACCCCGTAGCCGACCAGCACGGGCTGGCGGGCGGCCGGGGCCGGCTCGGCGGCGGCCGGAGCCGCCTCCACCGCGGCGGCGGCGGGGGCCGGGGCCTCCGCCTCACCGGTCTGCACCGAGATGATGACCTGGCCGACGTCGACCGTGGTGCCCTCCTCGAAGAGGAGCGCGTGCACGACACCGTCGAACGGGATCGGCAGTTCCACGGCGGCCTTGGCCGTCTCGACCTCGCACACGACCTGACCGTCGGTGACCGTGTCACCGGGCTGGACGTACCACTTGAGGATCTCGGCCTCGGTGAGGCCCTCGCCCACATCGGGCATCTTGAATTCGCGGATGGTCATGACGCGGGTCTCCTAGTACGCCAGCGAGCGGTCGACGGCGTCGAGCACCCTGTCCAGGCCGGGCAGGTACTCGTCCTCCAGGCGGGCCGGCGGGTACGGGGCGTGGAAACCGCCCACGCGCAGGACCGGCGCCTCCAGGTGGTAGAAGCACCGCTCCGTGATGCGAGCGGCGATCTCCGCGCCCACGCCGAGGAAGACCGGCGCCTCGTGGACCACCACGAGCCGGCGGGTCTTCTCGACCGAGGCCTGGATCCCGTCGAAGTCGACCGGGGACATCGAGCGCAGGTCGAGGACCTCCACCGACTTGCCCTCCTCGGCCGCCGCGGCCGCCGCCTCCAGGCAGACCTTCACCATCGGGCCGTAGGCGGCCAGGGTGACGTCCGAGCCCTCGCGGCTCACGCGCGCCTTGTGCAGCTCACCGGGGATGGCGTCGAAGTCGACCTCGCCCTTGTCCCAGTAGCGGCGCTTCGGCTCGAAGAAGATCACCGGGTCGTCGCTGAGGATCGCCTGCTGGAGCATCCAGTAGGCGTCGCTCGCGTTCGACGGGGAGACCACCTTGAGGCCCGGCACGTGCGCGAAGAGCGCCTCGGGGGACTCGCTGTGGTGCTCGACCGCGCCGATGCCGCCCGCGTACGGGATGCGCACGACGACGGGCATCTTGACCTTGCCCAGGGCGCGGGCGTGCATCTTCGCGAGCTGCGTGACGATCTGGTCGTACGCGGGGAAGACGAAGCCGTCGAACTGGATCTCCACGACCGGCCGGTACCCGCGCAGGGCCAGGCCGATGGCGGTGCCGACGATGCCCGACTCGGCGAGCGGGGTGTCGATGACCCGCTCCTCGCCGAAGTCCTTCTGCAGGCCGTCGGTGATCCGGAAGACACCGCCCAGCTTGCCGACGTCCTCACCCATGATCAGGACCTTGGGGTCCTGCTCCAGGGCCTTGCGCAAGGACTCGTTGAGTGCCTTGGCGATCGACATCTTCTCGACAGCCATCAGTGACCCTCCTCGAAGGACGCGAGGTAGGCGGCGAACTGGGCGCGCTCCTCGTCGACGAGCGCGTGCCCGTCCGCGTAGACGTTCTCGAAGATCGCCATGGTGTCCGGGTCGGGCATGGCGCGCACGGCCTCGCGCACGCGCTTGCCCATCGCCTCGCTCTCCGCCTCCAGCTCCGTGAAGAACGCCTCGTCGGCGCCCCCGGTGGCCAGCAGGTGGGCCTTCAGGCGCAGGATCGGGTCCTTCGCCTCCCAGGCCGCCGTCTCCTCGTCCCGCCGGTACTTCGTCGGGTCGTCGGAGGTGGTGTGGGCGCCCATGCGGTACGTGAACGCCTCGACCAGGGTCGGGCCCTCGCCGCGGCGGGCCCGGTCCAGGGCCCAGCGGGTCACGGCCAGGCAGGCCAGGACGTCGTTGCCGTCGACGCGGACGCCCGGGAAGCCGAAGCCCTGCGCGCGCTGGTAGAGCGGCACGCGCATCTGACGCTCGGTCGGCTCGGAGATCGCCCACTGGTTGTTCTGGCAGAAGAACACCACGGGGGAGTTGTAGACGGCGGAGAAGGTGAACGCCTCCGCGACGTCACCCTGGCTGGACGCGCCGTCACCGAAGTAGGCGATGACCGCGGAGTCCGCGCCGTCCTTGGCCACACCCATCGCGTAACCGGTCGCGTGCAGGGTCTGCGAGCCGATGACGATCGTGTACAGGTGGAAGTTGTTGAGGTTCGGGTCCCAGCCGCCGTGGTTCACGCCGCGGAACATGCCGAGCAGGTTGGTCGGGTCGACCCCGCGGCACCAGGCCACGCCGTGCTCGCGGTAGGTCGGGAAGACGTAGTCCTCGTCGTTCAGCGCCCGGCCGGAGCCGATCTGCGCGGCCTCCTGGCCCAGGAGCGAGGCCCACAGGCCCAGCTCGCCCTGACGCTGCAGGGCGGTCGCCTCACCGTCGAACCGACGGGTCATGACCATGTCGCGGTACAGCCCGCGCAGGTCCTCGGTGGTGATGTCGGCGACGAAGGGGGCGAACTCGGCGTTCTCCGCGTTGTCGACGCGGTCCCCTTCGGGCGTCAGCAGCTGTACGAGCTGAGGTACGGCGTCCAGCGTCTGCGCAGTGGCAGCGGCGGGCTTGGCGGCGGCGTTCGCCGCGCCTGCCGCCCGCTTGGTGCCGCTGCTGCGTCGCGGCTTGCGCGCGGCAGTGCTCTCCACGGTCACGTGTGCTCCTCCGTCGGTCCGGCACCCGGGTTCTCCGGGGTCCAGTGCGGCTCACCTGTATCCGTAACGAGCACACGGGGTGGGTGCGCATCGCGTACGGGGATTCAGGCGTGACAGGTGTCCCGGCGAGTGCCCTGCGCAATGCACGTTACCCAGTGCGCCGCATAACTGCGAAACCCCGTTTGACCTGCGTTTTTGCTTGGATTTCCTAGTAAAAACGCAGCAACGGGAACAACCACTGGTCACAGCCTTGCAGGGGCCGGGAACAACGGCACGTTATCCCGGGTAACTCCGGCAGGGAAGGGGTGAGTGTGTGAAACTGACTTCGTGCGCGAAGACGGAAAAATCAAGGTATTCCTCCTGGACGACCACGAAGTGGTACGTCGGGGCGTCCACGAGCTCTTGTCGGTCGAACAGGACATCGAGATCGTCGGCGAGGCCGGTACCGCCGCGGATGCCTTGGTCCGGATCCCCGCCACCCGTCCCGACGTGGCCGTTCTCGACGTGCGCCTTCCGGACGGCAGCGGTGTGGAGGTGTGCCGCGAGGTCCGCTCGCAGGACGAGGACGTCAAGTGCCTGATGCTGACGTCGTTCGCCGACGACGAGGCGCTCTTCGACGCGATCATGGCCGGCGCCTCCGGTTACGTGCTCAAGGCGATCCGCGGAAATGAGCTGCTGAGCGCCGTGCGCGACGTCGCCGCCGGCAAGTCGCTGCTCGACCCGGTCGCCACCGCACGCGTCCTGGAGCGGCTGCGCGACGGCGGCAGGGGCGGCAGGGGCGACGACCGCCTGGCGAACCTCACCGAGCAGGAGCGCAAGATCCTCGACCTGATCGGCGAGGGCCTGACGAACCGCGTGATCGGCGAGCGGCTGCACCTGGCCGAGAAGACGATCAAGAACTACGTGTCCAGCCTGCTCTCGAAGCTGGGCATGGAGCGCCGCTCCCAGGCCGCCGCCTACGTGGCCCGGCTGCAGGCCGAGAGGCGCTGATCCGGGCGCTGATCCACCCGCCGCGGTGTTCCAACCGGGACCAACGTCCCTGAGCGTCGGGTCGGGCTGCTCTTCCCCGGCGGGGTGCCGGTGGCCGAGAGTGGACGGCATGACCCCCGAGGAACTCCACGCCGCCGAGGCCGTCGAACTGCTGCGCCGGGTGCCCTACGGCCGCGTGGCCACCAGCATGCGCGCGCTGCCCTTCCTCGCGCTCGCCCGCCACATCGTGGTGGACGGCAGGGTGGTGCTGAGAATGCACTCCGGTTTCGGCTACCACCAGGCCTGCAACGGCAGCGTGGTGGCGTACGGGGCCGACAATTCGAATTCCCGGGAACCTGAGCTCTGGTCGGTCCAGTTCACCGGAACGGCGCAGGTCACGGTACCGACCAACGCCGAACTGGAGCTCTTTGGTCCGGTTCCGCATTTCGCGGACGGCGAGGTCTACGACCCCGTCTACATGCGTATCGAACCCCAGTTCATCACCGTGCACTCGCTCGCCCGGAATCCGGACCGGCAGTACCAGCACGCTCTCTGACCGGCGTTCACGCGGATACGGGAACGGGCCCGGCGGAATTGATTCCGCCGGGCCCGTCCCCGTACCTGCGTCACGCGTACCTGCGACCTGCGACCTGCGTCACTCTTCCGAGTTGGTGCCGCCCCCGCCGCCGGCCGCGGCGCCACCCGTCTCGACGGGCTTCGTCGGCAGCGTCAGCGTGGGCTTCGGCGGCGGCGTCGTCGCGGGCTTCGTCGCGGCCGAGGAGGACGGCGAGGCCGTACCGGTCGGCGACTGCGTCACCGTGGTGGTGGGCGTCGGGCTGAAGCTCTGCTGCCGGCTGCGGGTCGGCAGCGGCGAGTTGTCGGTGTTGGGCGCAGGGGACTCCTGGGTCTGCGCCGGCGGGCTGACGTTCGGGGCACTGGACTTGCTCGGCTGGCCGGCCGGGGTGCTCTGGGTGGTCCCCGGCTTCTTGTCGCCCTTGCCGACGTTGTTGGCCGCGTAGGCCACGCCGCCCGCGACCGCGATGATCGCGAGCACCGCGAACAGCCAGGCCTTCCACCGGCTGCCGCCGCGGTCGTCGTACCCGTCGTAACCGCCGTCGTAACCGCCCGGGCCGCCATGGCCGCCGGGGAAGGCCGAGCCGTCGTCCGGGTTCAGCGCGGGCACCATCGGCTGCTGGAACTGCGAGGTCGAGGCGTGCGCCCCGTACTGCTGCTGCCCGCCGGTCCCGCTCACGGGCATGGCCGTGGTGGCGGCGGCGCCGCCCCGCCCGTGCGGCAGGGACATGGTGACCGGACCGGTGCTCCAGGTGCCGGTGTTCGGACCCTGGTCGTGCAGCATCTGCAGCGCGTACTGGACCAGCCCGCGCATCTCCTCGGCGCTCTGGAACCGGTCGTCCGGATCCTTCGCGAGGGAGCGCATGACCAGACCGTCGAGCTCCTGCGGGAGATGACGGCCCTCCGGCAGCTGCGAGGGCGGCACGGGGGCGTCCTGGACGTGCTGGTAGACCACCGACAGCGGAGTCTCGCCGGTGAACGGGGGCCGCAGCGCGAGCAGTTCGTACAGCAGACAGCCGGTCGCGTAAAGGTCGGAGCGGTGGTCGACGGCCTTGCCGAGGGCCTGCTCGGGCGACAGGTACTGCGGGGTGCCCATGACCATGCCGGTCTGGGTCATCGTCGACTGGGCGCCGTGCAGGGCGCGGGCGATGCCGAAGTCCATCACCTTGACCGCGCCGGTCTCGGTGATGATGACGTTCGCCGGCTTGATGTCGCGGTGCACGATGCCGTGCTGGTGCGAGTACGCGAGGGCCTCGAGCACGCCCGAGGTGATGATGAGCGCCTGCTCGGGGCCCGGGGCCTCGGCACTGAGCAGCAGGTCGCGGATGGTGCGGCCCTCGACCAGCTCCATGACGATGTACGGCACGGTGTTCGGGCCGACCCGGTCCTCGCCCGAGTCGTACACGGCGACGACGGCGTGGTGGTTGAGTCCGGCAACGGACTGCGCCTCACGCGTGAAGCGCGCCTTGGACACCGGGTCCTCGGCGAGGTCGGCGCGCAGCAGCTTCACGGCGACGGTGCGGCCCAGCCGGACGTCCTCGGCGGCGAACACCTCGGCCATGCCGCCGCGGCCCAGCCGGTGCGTCATCCGGTAACGACCGTCTCCCACCAGGCCGCCTGCGCCCCAGTGCTCAGGACCATCGGTCATCCCGGCGCCGTTTCCATCGGGTTCGGGTGCCATCAGTCCTCGCCGTCGTATCTCTCGGCCGCCGCTCAGCGGTAGTCCTCTTCGTCGGTGCTCCGGTGAACGCTACAGCCTCGGAACCGGTCACCGTTCGGACAAGGCCACCCTGTGCACGTCCGGTCACGGAACGGGCACCTGGCTTGACGTGTGCTTGCCCTCGGGCAGACTGGGCGCCATATGCGCCCGGCCAGCGGCGTGGGGACACATCCCGAGGGGAAGCAACAGTCATGAGCCAGGACGGCACTCAGGGCCAATACGCGGGCGGCTCTCTGGCCGGTGGCCGTTACCAGCTAAGGGACTTGCTGGGTGCGGGCGGCATGGCGTCCGTGTACCTGGCGTACGACTCGGCGCTCGACCGGCAGGTCGCCATCAAGACGCTGCACAGCGATCTCGGCCGCGAGCAGTCCTTCCGCGAGCGGTTCCGCCGCGAGGCCCAGGCTGTAGCGAAACTGTCGCACACGAACATCGTCTCGGTATTCGACACCGGTGAGGCCGAGGTCACCTTCAACGGCGGCTCAGGCGGCGACGGCGCGGTGATGCCGTACATCGTCATGGAGTACGTGGAGGGCCGGCCGCTGGGCTCGGTGCTGGAGGAGGACATCCGCCAGTACGGGGCCATGCCGGCGGACAAGGCGCTGAAGGTGACGGCCGACGTGCTGGCCGCCCTGGAGACCAGCCACGAGATGGGGCTCGTCCACCGCGACATCAAGCCCGGCAACGTCATGGTGAACAAGCGCGGCGTGGTCAAGGTGATGGACTTCGGCATCGCCCGCGCCATGCAGTCGGGGGTCACCTCGATGACGCAGACCGGCATGGTCGTCGGCACCCCCCAGTACCTCTCGCCCGAGCAGGCGCTGGGGCGCGGGGTCGACGCCCGCTCCGACCTCTACTCGGTCGGCATCATGCTCTTCCAGCTGCTGACCGGACGGATCCCGTTCGACGCCGACTCCCCGCTGGCCATCGCGTACGCCCACGTGCAGGAGGAGCCGGTCGCCCCGTCCTCCGTCAACCGGTCGCTGAGCCCGGCGATCGACGCGCTGGTGGCGCGGGCCCTGAAGAAGAACCCGAACGAGCGTTTCCCCACGGCCGCGGCCATGGGCGACGAGGTCGCGCGCGTGCTGGGCTCCGGGCAGACCGGGGCGCCGGTCATCGTGCAGGGCCAGGGCCCCCTGAGCAGCGGCGCCGGCGTGGCCTCGGCCGTGTTCCCGCCGGTGGAGTCCGGGTACCAGGCGCCGCCGCAGTCGGTGCAGCAGCCGTACCAGGCCCCGCAGACGCCGGCCCCGTACGCGCCGACGCCCCCGCCGCAGCAGCACGCGCAGGGCGGCTACGCCTACCCGCACACGCCCTCGCCGCAGCAGCAGTACGCGCCGCAGACCCCGCCGCCGTACACGATCTCCCCGTCGAGCACGGGCAGCACGTCCGCGGCGGCCGGTGACGGCAAGCGGAACACGCCGGTGCTCGTCGGCGCGATCGTTGTGGCGCTGCTGGCCGTCGGCGGTCTGATCGCGGCGATCTCGATGAACGGCGACGGCGACAAGGACAAGGGCACGACGGCGGACCCGGGTGCCTCCGCGTCCGCCTCCGCCAAGGCCGGGTTCAAGGGGCCGGACCTGACGCGCACCATCGACCCCAAGAAGTGCTCGGATCCGGTGAGGCACTACAGCGAGACCGGCAAGTACATGGCGCCGGACTTCAAGTACAAGAACCTGCTCTCGGTGAAGGAGTGCATCCAGGCCTCGGGCGGCAGGTACACGATCGTGGAGAAGGACGAGGCCGTGTACGGCAAGGACACGGTGCTGTTCCAGACCCCGGCCTCCGGCGAGAAGATCGACAAGGAGGGCACGGCCTACACGCTGACCGTGTCGACCGGCAACCCCGAATAGCGGGCACGCGCGCCCCGCAGTACGACACACCGGCATCCCGGACACCCCGATGGGGCGTCCGGGATGCCGCTTTTGCCCCACTATGTAAATCTTGGCGCATATCTCTGACGCGCAGCGAGCAGCTCGGCGGCTCGGGACGGGAGGGGCTCCCCGTGATCCAAGGCTTCCACCCGCCGCACTGGCTGGCCTGCGCGGTCCTGGCCGCGGCCGCGCTCGCGCCCACTGCCTCCGCGTACGCCGGCCCCCTGCTCGTCCCGGCCCGGCACGCCGCGGCCCGGCACGCCGCGGCCCCGGCCACCCAGGACGACGACCCCCACGAGGAGCTGGCCGGCAGCGTCGCCGGAGTCGGCCGCGAGCGCCCCGGGAGGCCGGTCGGCGAGCCCGCCAACCCCGAGCTGATGGTGGCCTCCCGGCCGCTCCCGGTCCGCCCCCGCACCGAGCCCACCGCGCGGCCGCTGCCGACCGCCGTCGTCGCGGCCCCCACCCCGCAGGAGGTGGTCAGCGCGCTCGGCACCGGCCCGAACGACCGGGCCGCCGACCTGGCCGCGCACATACTGCCGCTCGGCACCGGATGCGCCCTGATGGGCCTGGGTCTGGGCTACCTCGGAGTGCGCCTGCGCCGCGGCATCTGAACCGCCGTCCCCCTTGGGATGTACATCTCAGGATGGTTGCAGGGAGTGAACATACTCGGTATACATACTGAGTATGTCGATCCGTCACGGGCTACTTGCCCTGCTGGAACGGGGCCCTCGGTACGGCTCCCAGCTACGCACCGAGTTCGAGTCCCGCACCGGCTCCACCTGGCCGCTCAACGTCGGGCAGGTGTACACGACCCTCGCCCGCCTCGAACGCGACGGCCTCGTCGCCCCCGACGGTGAGGACGCCGCCGGCCACACCCTCTACGCCATCACGGACACCGGGCGCACCGAGCTGTTCCAGTGGTACGAGCGCCCCGTCGACCGCGCCAACCCGCCCCGCGACGAGCTGTCCATCAAGCTCGCCATGGCCGTGGGCGCCCCCGGCGTGGACATCCGTGCGGTCATCCAGGCCCAGCGGCACGCCACGATCAAGGCGATGCAGGACTACACCCGGCTCAAGGCCACGGCGCTGGCCGCGGTCGAGAGCGGCCGGTCCCGCGAACGCGACGACGTGGCCTGGCTGCTCGTCCTGGAGCAGCTGATCTTCCAGACCGAGGCCGAGGCCCGCTGGCTCGACCACTGCGAAGCCCGGCTCGTCCGGCTCTCCCTGCCGGCCGACCGGAGAGCCGCTGAACCCGAACCGCCCCAGGCCGCCGTAGCCGACACCCCGGACCCGACCACCACCACCACCCGGCCCCGTACCGCCCGTACGCGACGTGGCTGAACCACCGTTCCAGGGGGGACCCTCCATGCCTGACCAGCGCCAGCCCCACCAGCCCGTACTGCAGTTGGACCAACTCGTGCGCACCCACGGCAGCGGTGCCACCGAGGTGCACGCCCTGCGCGGCATCAACCTCTCCGTCTTCCCCGGCGAACTCGTCGCCGTCATGGGCCCCTCCGGCTCCGGCAAGTCCACGCTGCTCACGCTCGCGGGCGGCCTCGACACCCCGAGCAGCGGCCGGGTCGTGGTCGAGGGCACCGACATCACCACGGCGAGCCGCAAGCAGCTGGCCGCGCTGCGCCGCCGCAGCATCGGGTACGTCTTCCAGGACTACAACCTGATCCCGGCCCTGACCGCCGCCGAGAACGTGGCACTGCCCCGCGAGCTCGACGGGACCTCCGCCCGCAAGGCCCGTGTCTCCGCGCTCGCCGCGCTGGAGGAGATGGGCCTCGGCCAGCTCGCCGACCGCTTCCCCGACGAGATGTCCGGCGGCCAGCAGCAGCGCGTGGCCATCGCCCGCGCCCTCGTGGGCGACCGCCGCCTGGTCCTCGCCGACGAGCCCACCGGCGCCCTCGACTCCGAGACCGGCGAGTCCGTCCTCGCCCTGCTGCGCTCCCGCTGCGACGCGGGAGCGGCCGGGATCCTCGTCACGCACGAGCCGCGGTTC
Organism: Streptomyces sp. NBC_00029; assembly: GCF_045160505.1. Taxonomy (NCBI): domain Bacteria; kingdom Bacillati; phylum Actinomycetota; class Actinomycetes; order Kitasatosporales; family Streptomycetaceae; genus Streptomyces; species Streptomyces sp. NBC_00029. The sequence continues at coordinate 4,814,154 of NZ_CP108292.1, read as the reverse complement.
GCCGCCTGGGCCGACCGCGTGGTCTTCCTGCGCGACGGCAGCGTGGTCGACGAGACCCTGCGCAGCCAGGCCGACTCCCTCCTCTCCGGGCGGGCGGCCGGCCAGTGAACTCTCCGCTCCGGGCCTGGTACCACTCCTGGGTCGCGGCCCTGCGCATAGCGCGCCGTGACGCATGGCGCGCCAAGGGCCGCAGTGCCCTGGTCCTTGCGATGCTCGCCCTGCCGATCGTCGGCGTGAGCGCCGCCGACTTCACCCTGCGCAGCGCCGAACTCTCCCCCGAACAGACCCTGTCCCGCACGGTCGGCACGGCCGACGCCCGCGTGCGGGCCACGATGTCGGGCAGTCCCATCAACCAGAACCCCGACGGCACCACCTCCGCACCCGTCGGCGGATACAAGAACTTCGACCCGTCGCAGGCGCGCGAGGTCCCGCCGGTTCCGGTGCAGTCCCTGTTCCCGGCCGGGGCCGAGTTCCTCAAGGACAGCAGCGGCTTCGGCAAGGTACGCACCACCCACGGGCTGCTCGACACGCAGCTGCGCGAACTCGACACGCACAGCCCCCTGGTGACCGGCCTGATCACGCTCGACCGCGGCCGGCTGCCCGAGGGACCGGGCGAAGTCATCGCCACCCAGGCCTTCCTGGACAACTCGGGCCTCTTCGTCGGCTCCTCGGTGACCCCGCGCGGCGCCACGTCCGCGTACAAGATCGTCGGTGCCCACGAGGTGCCGTCCGCGCTCGGGCGCAACGAGCTCATCGCCCCGCCCGGGACCCTGCTCGCCCCGCTCGCCAAGGCGCTGCAGGCCGCCGGAGCGCACGGAGTCGGCGCCGACGACGAATACCTGGTCAAGGTCGGCGGCGCGGGTGTCACCTGGGACGCGGTCAAGGCGGCCAACGCCAAGGGCATGGTCGTCGTCTCCCGCGCGGTCATGCTCGACCCGCCCGCCGACTCCGAGGTCCCGCTGTACAAGGACGAGCCGAAGGAGAGGTTCGACCGCGACAGCGACACCGTCGTCCAAATGGCCATCGTGGCCACCGTGGTGGGCCTGGCCATGCTGGAGATCTGCCTGCTCGCCGGACCGGCCTTCGCGGTCGGCGCCCGCCGCTCGCGCCGCCAGCTGGGCCTGGTCGGCGCCAACGGCGGCGACCGGCGCCACATCCGCTCCATCGTGCTCTCCGGAGGCCTGGTCATAGGCGCCGTCGCCGCCGTCGTCGGCACCGTCGTCGGAATCCTGCTCACCGTCGTCCTGCGGCCGGTGCTGGAGGAGAAGCTCGGCGAACGCTTCGGCGACTTCGACCTCCGCCCGCTGGAACTCGCCGCCATCGCCGCTCTCGCCGTACTGACCGGCCTGCTGGCCGCGATCGTCCCGGCCGTCACCGCCTCCCGGCAGACCGTGCTGGCCTCGCTGACCGGCCGCCGCGGCATCCGCCGCGCCAACCGGGTGCTGCCCGTCGTCGGACTGATCGCCGTCGCCGTCGGCGCCGCCATCGCCCTCTACGGCACCACCTCGCAGATGGGCAGCCCCGTCGTCGCGGGCGGCAGCGCCATCGCCGAGCTCGGCATCGTCGCCCTCACCCCGGTCCTCGTCGGCCTGTTCGGCCGGCTCGGCCGCTGGCTGCCGCTGTCGCCGCGGCTCGCGCTGCGCGACGCCGTGCGCAACCGCGGGCGTACGGCGCCCGCCGTGGCCGCCGTCCTGGCCGCCGTCGCCGGAACGGTCGCGGTGGCCACCTACCAGCACAGCAACGACGTCCAGATGCGCCAGGAGTACAGGGCGGACCTGCCGCACGGCACCGGGCTGCTGGAGGCCAACGAGAACAGCGCGCACAAGGAGGTGCCCGCCCTGCGCGAGGCCCTCGCCAAGCACCTGCCGCTGACGCAGCGGGCGGACATCGACCGGCTGGTCGTCGGCAACCCGAACTGCGAGTCGTTCTCCTCCGAGCCCGGCTGCGGCCGGGCCGAGATCATCACGCCCCGGGAACAGCGCTGCCCGCTCTACGAGCACCCCGACGGCATGAACGCCTTCCCCGAGGCGCAGCGCAAGGAACTGCGCGCGGACTGGCGCTGCCAGGACAAGCCGTACGGCACGCAGCACCCCGTCCTCGTCGCGGACGAGAAGGTGCTGAGCATCCTCGCGGTCACCGACCCCGGCTCCGTGGCCGCACTCAAGGGCGGCCAGGCCGTCGCCTTCGACAAGCGCCAGGTCAAGGACGGCAAGCTCGTCGTGCGGAGCATCACCGACCCGGAGGCCGCCGACCTCAAGCGCGACAAGCATGAGGAGCTGCCCGGTGAGGACAAGGTCTTCCCGGTCCACCTCGCGCCCGAGACGACCAAGAGCTGGGGCGTCGACCTGATCGTGCCGCCCGCGGCCGCCAAGGCGGCCGGACTGGCCACCGCGCCCCTGGGCTCGTACTTCAGCCTCGACGGGCAGGCGACCAGCCAGCAGCGCCAGAAGATGGCCGGGGAGATCGACCGGATGGGCGTGGAGGCCTCCATGCGCATCGAGGCCGGCTACCAGGGCGACAACAGCATCGTCATGCTCGCCCTCGCCGTCTTCGCCGGTCTCGTCACCGTCGGCGCGGCCGGCATCGCCACCGGGCTCGCCCAGGCAGACGCCGAGGCCGACCTGAAGACGCTGGCCGCCGTGGGCGCGGCGCCGCGGGTGCGGCGGACGCTGAGCGGCTTCCAGTGCGGGGTGGTCTCCCTGATGGGTGTCGTCCTGGGCTCGGCGGCCGGGATCCTGCCCGCGGTGGGCCTGCGCCTGATGGAGCAGCGCGAGGCGGAGTCGTTCTACCGGGAGACGGTCGAGCAGGGCTACACCTCGGCGTCGGAGGCCCTGCCGACCGTGGTGATCTCCGTGCCGTGGGAGACCATCGGCGGCCTGATCGTCCTGGTTCCGCTGGGCGCGGCCCTGTTGGCGGCACTCGTCACCCGCTCCAGCGGCGCGCTGGCCCGCCGGGCCGCGGCGTAGCCCGGTAGCAGGCTGGTGCCCCCGTACAGGTTGGATCACGACTGTACGGGGGCACACCGTGTGAGTACGGAGGTGTGCGAGAGAATGACGGCATGGAGATGCCGAGGAGTGAACGGTCGCAGGACAGCCCCCCGCACGTCCTGATCGTGGGACAGGACGGGACGGCGGTCGGCGACGCCGATGACGAGTCGCGCGAGGTCCCGGTGACGGAAATGGTCGAACAGCCCGCCAAGGTCATGCGGATCGGCAGCATGATCAAGCAACTCCTGGAAGAGGTACGTGCCGCGCCTCTCGACGAGGCGAGCCGGGTCCGGCTCAAGGACATCCACGCCGCCTCGGTCAAGGAGCTGGAGGACGGCCTGGCTCCGGAGCTCGTGGAGGAACTGGAGCGCCTGTCGCTCCCGTTCACCGAGGAGGCCATCCCCTCCGAGGCCGAACTGCGGATCGCCCAGGCCCAGTTGGTGGGCTGGCTGGAGGGCCTCTTCCACGGCATCCAGACGGCCCTGTTCGCGCAGCAGATGGCGGCACGGGCCCAGTTGGAGCAGATGCGCCGCGCCCTTCCGCCGGGCGGGCAGCACGACGACGACGAGGACGGCGGCCACGGAGCGATCCGCTCGGGCCCCTACCTCTAGCCCCGGCGGCCGACGGAACACAGGCGTGGCCCGCCCCCTCGGACGAGGTGGCGGGCCACGCCTTCGTCGTACCCGACGGGCCTGGGGGGTGTCCCCGCAGGGATCGTGGCCGCCGCATACTCATGGGCATGAGCTACGACGCGATCGTGCTGGCCGGCGGCGCCGCGCGGCGACTCGGCGGCGCCGACAAGCCCGCGCTGAGCGTCGGCGGGCGCGCGCTCCTCGACCGCGTCCTCGACGCCTGCCCGGACGCCCGCACGACCGTCGTGGTCGGCGGCCGCCGACCCACCGCGCGCCCCGTCGACTGGACCCGCGAGGACCCGCCCGGCGGTGGCCCCGTGGCCGCGCTGGATGCCGGGCTGCGCCGGACCACCGCCGAACTGGTCCTCGTACTCTCCGCCGACCTGCCGTTCCTCGACCGGGAGACCGTACGGGCCCTGCTGGACGCCCCCGGCACGGACGGGGCGATGCTGCGCGACCCCGACGGCCGGGACCAGCCGCTGGTCGCCGCGTACCGGGCCGAGCCCCTGCGCCGCGAGATCGCCCTGCTCGCCACCGAACACGGCAACCTCACCGGGCTCCCGCTCCGCGCGCTCACCGCCGAACTGGACCTCGCCCGCGTCACGTCCCGGCCACTGGCTTCCTTCGACTGCGACACCTGGGACGATCTCGCGGTCGCCCGCGCCCGCATCAGGGACCATGGAACCGTGCTGGAGCAATGGATCACCGCCGTCAAGAACGAGCTGGGCATCGACCTCGCCGTCGACACCGACACCCTGCTCGACCTCGCCCGGGACGCCGCCCACGGCGTCGCCCGGCCCGCCGCCCCGCTGACCACCTTCCTGGTCGGCTACGCGGCCGCCCAAGCCGCCGCCACCGGCGCCGACCCGGCCCGGGCCGTCGCCGAGGCCTCCCGCAAGGCGGCCGACCTGGCGCTGCGCTGGGCCGACGACGCCGCGGCCGACGACGCCGAACGGAACGGCTCCGGATGACCCCCACGAACTCCGCCGAGCAGGCCCTCGACGAGGCCCTGGCCCTGGTCAGCCGGGCCCCCGAGGACGGCGCCGGCGCGGGCGGACACCGCACGGCCTCCTGGCAGCGGGCCCGGGACACCGCCGTCCTCGCCGGGAGCAGGGTGCGTCCGCGCACCCACCGCGTGCCCCTGGCGGACGCCCTCGGCGAGGTCCTCGCCGCCCCCCTGGACGCGCTGACCGACCTGCCGTCCTTCGACACCTCCGCCATGGACGGCTGGGCCGTCGCGGGCCCCGGCCCCTGGAGCGTGCGCGCCGGCGGCGGCGTCCTGGCCGGCTCCGGGCGGCCCGAGCCCCTCACGGACGGCGAGGCCGTACGGATCGCCACCGGCGCCCGGATCCCCGCCGACACCACCGCCGTCATCCGCAGCGAGCACTGCCGCGAGTCCGGTGCCCAGCTCTTCGCCGACCGGCCCGTCCTCACCGGACAGGACATCCGCCCGCGGGGCCAGGAGTGCCGCTCCGGTGACCTGCTGCTGCCCGCCGGCTCCCTGGTCACCCCGGCCGTGCTGGGGCTCGCCGCAGCCGCCGGGTACGACGAGCTGACCACCTCGCCGCGCCCCCGCGTGGAGATCCTGGTGCTCGGCGACGAGCTGCTCACCGACGGTCTGCCGCACGAGGGGCTGATCCGCGACGCCCTCAGCCCCATGCTCGGGCCCTGGCTCGACCGCCTCGGCGCCGAGGTCGTCGGTACGCGACGGCTCGGCGACGACCCGGCGGGGGCCGCGGCCCTCCTGGAGGCCGTCACCACGAGCACCGCCGACGTCCTCGTCACCACGGGCGGCACCGCGTCCGGGCCCGTCGACCACGTCCATCCCGTACTGCGCGAGGCGGGCGCCGACCTGCTGGTCGACGGAGTGGCCGTCCGCCCCGGGCACCCCATGTTGCTGGCCCGCCTCGGCTCCGGGACGCCCGACGGACACGCGGTGCGCCACCTGGTCGGGCTGCCCGGGAACCCGCTGGCCGCCGTCTCCGGACTGCTGACCCTCGCCGATCCCCTGCTGCGCGCCCTCGCCGGCCGCCGCGGGCGCCCCCGCTACACGGCGCCGGTGCAGGGCGACGTGGCGGGCCACCCGTACGACACCCGGCTGGTGCCGGTCCTGTTGAGCGACGAGCACGCGGTGCCGCTGCGCTACCACGGACCTGCGATGCTGCGGGGTGTGGCGGCCGCCGACGCCCTGGCCGTCGTACCGCCCAGGGGCGCGCGGTCCGGACAGGAACTGGAGATTCTCGATCTGCCCTGGGCTTCTGGAGGATGTTTCACGTGAAACTGCACGGCCAGGACTCCATGGCCCGTGGCGCCGACGAGAAACTCGTCTCCCGGCGCATCAAGCTGCCCAGACGCGTCGTCGAGAACCCGCTGAGCCAGGTCACCAAGCGCCTGTTGATGGCCTTGTTCGTGCTCTTCCTGACCGTGTTCATCGTGTGGCTGGACCGCGGCGGCTACCACGACAACGCCAACGAGACGGTCGATCTCCTCGACTGCTTCTACTACGCGACCGTGACGCTGTCCACGACCGGCTACGGCGACATCGTGCCGTACAGCGACAGCGCACGATTGATCAACATCCTGCTGATCACCCCGCTGCGCGTGCTGTTCCTGATCATCCTGGTCGGTACCACCCTGGAAGTCCTGACGGAGCGGACGAGGGAAGAGTGGCGGCTGAAGAGCTGGAGGAAGAACTTGCGTGAGCACACGGTCGTCGTCGGCTTCGGTACGAAGGGCCGCTCGGCCCTGCAGACGCTGCTGGCCACCGGCCTCTCCAAGGAGCAGGTCGTCATCGTCGACCCCAGCGCCAAGGTGATCGACACGGCCAACGCGGAGGGGTTCACGGGCGTGGTCGGCGATGCCACCCGCTCCGACGTGCTGCTCCGCGCCGAGCTGCAGAAGGCCCGTCAGATCATCATCGCGACCCAGCGGGACGACACGGCGGTCCTGGTCACGCTGACCGCCCGGCAGCTCAACCGCGGGGCGAAGATCGTCGCGGCGGTGCGCGAGGAGGAGAACGCCCCGCTGCTGCGCCAGTCCGGCGCGGACGCGGTCATCACGAGCGCGAGCGCGGCCGGCCGGCTGCTGGGCCTGTCCGTGCTCAGCCCGAGCGCGGGCACGGTGATGGAGGACCTGATCCAGCAGGGCAGCGGCCTCGACCTCGTCGAACGCCCCGCTCGCAAGTCCGAGGCCGGCAAGTCGGTCCGGGACACCGAGGACCTGGTGGTGAGCGTGCTGCGCGGGCACCGGCTGCTCGCTTACGACGACCCGCACGCGAGCCCGATCCAGCTGACGGACCGTCTCATCACCATCGTGCGGGCGGTCCCGCCGACCTCGCAGGTGAAGCTCGGTCCTGCCGAGTAGCCGCGCCGTGGCGTAGCCTCCGGGCCATGCATGCGATCACCATCGAGCAGCCCGGCGGCCCCGAGGCCCTCGTCTGGGCCGACGTACCCGATCCGGTGCCGGGCGAGGGCGAGGTACTCGTCGAGGTCGCGGCGAGCGCCGTGAACCGCGCCGACGTACTCCAGCGACAGGGCTTCTACGATCCGCCGCCCGGCGCCTCGCGCCATCCGGGGCTGGAGTGTTCCGGCCGGATCGCCGCGATCGGTCCGGGGGTCTCCGGCTGGTCCGTGGGCGACGAGGTGTGCGCCCTGCTGGCCGGTGGCGGGTACGCCGAGCGCGTGGCCGTCCCGGCGGGCCAGCTGTTGCCGGTCCCGGCGGGCGTGGACCTGACGACGGCGGCCGCACTGCCCGAGGTCGTCACGACCGTGTGGTCCAACGTGTTCATGGTGGCCGGACTGCGCCCCGGCGAGACCCTGCTGGTGCACGGCGGGTCCAGCGGGATCGGGACAATGGCGATCCAGCTGGCGAAGGCGGTGGGCGCGACGGTCGCCGTGACGGCGGGCGGCCCGGAGAAGCTGGCGCGCTGCAAGGAGCTGGGCGCGGACATCCTGATCGACTACCGCGAGCAGGACTTCGTGGCCGCGCTGCGCGAGGCGACGGGCGGGGCCGGGGCGGACGTGATCCTCGACATCATGGGAGCGAAGTACCTCGCCCGGAACGTGGACGCGCTCGCCGTGAACGGACGGCTCGCGGTGATCGGGCTCCAGGGCGGGGTGAAGGCCGAACTGAACCTCGGCGCGCTGCTGGCGAAGCGGGCGGCGATCACCGCCACCTCGCTGCGGGCCCGCCCGCTGGAGGAGAAGGCGGCCATCGTCGCCGCCGTGCGCGAGCACGTGTGGCCGCTGGTCGCCGCGGGGCGGATCCGGCCGGTGGTGCACGCGGCGTTCCCCATGCGGGACGCGGCCGAGGCCCACCGCGTGCTGGAGTCCAGCGCCCACGTGGGCAAGCTGCTGCTCACCGTCTGAGAGCCGGGCGCGGCGCCGCTGCGGGGGCTCCGCCCCCGAACCCCCGCGCCTCAAACGCCGGTGGGGCTGGATCCGCCCTTCGGGCAGATCCAGCCCCACCGGCATGCACCGGGACCCCGCCCGTGCCGGGCTACAGGCTGCGGAGCAGGACCGCCGGGGATTCCACGCAGTCGGCGACGTGGCGCAGGAAGCCGCCCGCCGTACCGCCGTCGCAGACCCGGTGGTCGAAGGTCAGCGACAGCTGGACGACCTTGCGGATCGCCAGCTGCCCCTCGTGGACCCACGGCTTGTCGATGATCCGGCCCACGCCCAGCATCGCCGCTTCGGGGTGGTTGATGATCGGCGTGGAGCCGTCGACCCCGAACACCCCGTAGTTGTTCAGGGTGAAGGTGCCGCCGGTCAGATCGGACGGAGTCAGCTTCCCGGACCGGGCCAGCTCGGTCAGCCGGGCGAACTCCGCCGACAGGGACTCCGGGTTGCGGTGCTGCGCGTCGCGGACCACCGGGACCACCAGGCCCCGCTCGGTCTGGGCGGCGAAGCCCAGGTGCACCGACGGCAGCCGGACGATCTCCTTGGCCGCGAGGTCCACGGTGGAGTTGAGCTCCGGGTACTTGGCCAGGGCGGCCGTGCAGATCCGGGCCAGCAGCGCGAGCACCGAGATCTTGGGCCCGCCCACGGCGTTCATCGCGGCCCGGGCGGCCATCAGCTCGGTGGCGTCCGCGTCGACCCAGCAGGTGGCGTCCGGGATCTCCCGGCGGCTGCGCGAGAGCTTCTCGGCGACCGCCCCGCGCACCCCCTTGAGCGGGATCCGCTCGCCCTGCGCCGCCACTGCCGGGGCCGCGGCCGTCGCCACGGGGGCGACCGGGGCCGGCTCGGGCGCCCGCAGCACGGCCAGCGCCGCCTCGACGTCCGCCCGCAGGATCAGGCCCTCGGGCCCCGACCCCTTCAGCGCGCGCAGGTCGACCCCGCCGTCCTTGGCCAGCTTGCGCACCAGCGGCGAGATCACGGGCACCGGCCCGGCGGGCAGCGCCGGAGCCACCGGGGCCACCGGGGCCACGACGACGGGCGCCGAGACCGCGGCGGTGACGGGTCGCACCCGTCGCCGACGCGCCGGGCGCGAGTGGTCCTCGCCGTAGCCGATCAGAGGCCGGGGCACATTGCCGCCGCCGTCGGCCTCGGCCGCCGGCGCGGCCGGGACCTCAGGAAGCGAGGACGCCCCCACCGCCACGGTGATCAGCGGTGCTCCGACGGGCAGTTCCGTGCCCTCCTCCCCGAAACGGGCGGTGACCACACCGCCGTAGGGGCACGGAACCTCCACCATCGCCTTGGCCGTCTCGACCTCGACCACCGGCTGGTCGATGGCGACGACATCGCCCACCGCGACCAGCCAGCGGACGATCTCGGCCTCGGTCAGGCCCTCCCCGAGATCGGGAAGCTTGAATTCCATTACCTGCGGCATCAGTTCTCCCACTGCAGGCGTGCCACGGTGTCCAGGATCCGGTCCACTCCCGGCAGGTGGTGCTTCTCCAGCATCGGCGGCGGATACGGGATGTCGAAGCCCGTCACCCGCAGCACCGGCGCCTCCAGGTGGTGGAAGCACCGCTCCGTGATGCGGGCGGCGATCTCCGCGCCGGGTCCGCCGAAGCCGTTCGCCTCGTGGACCACCACCGCGCGCCCGGTGCGGCGTACGGACTCCACGACCGTGTCCTCGTCGAACGGGACGAGCGAGCGCAGGTCCACGACCTCCAGGTCCCAGCCCTCCTCGCGCGCCGCCTCGGCCGCCTCCAGGCACACCGGGAGCGAAGGCCCGTAGGTGATCAGAGTGGCGCTGGTGCCGGTCCGCCGGACCAGCGCCTTCCCGATGCCGGGCACGGCCGCCGGCGCCTCGGGCCGCCAGTCGGCCTTCGACCAGTAGAGCCGCTTCGGCTCCAGGAAGACCACCGGGTCGTCGCTGGCGATGGAGGCGCGCAGCAGGCCGTAGGCGTCCTCGACCGTCGCCGGGGTGACCACGGTGAGGCCGGGCGTGGCCACGTAGTACGCCTCGGAAGAGTCGCAGTGGTGCTCCACGCCGCCGATCCCGCCGCCGTACGGAACGCGGATGGTGATCGGCAGCGGCATCGCACCGCGGGTGCGGTTGCGCATCTTCGCCACGTGCGAGATGAGCTGCTCGAACGCCGGGTACGCGAAGGCGTCGAACTGCATCTCCACGACCGGCCGCAGCCCGTACATGGCCATGCCGACCGCCGCGCCCAGGATGCCCGCCTCGGCGAGCGGGGTGTCCGTGCAGCGCTCCTCGCCGAATTCCTTCGCGAGCCCGTCCGTGATCCGGAAGACCCCGCCCAGCGTTCCGACGTCCTCGCCCATGACGTGGACCGTCGGGTCCTCCGCCATCGCGTCGCGCATGGCCCGGGTCAGGGCCTGCGCCATCGTCGCGGGCTTGGCCCCCGTCTTCGCGGACTTCGCCGCCACCGTCGTCACGCCTGATCCTCGGCTTCCAGCTCTGCACGGAGCATGGCCGCCTGCTCGCGCAGCCGGTCCGTCTGCTCCGCGTACACGTGCGCGAACAGGTCCATCGGGTCCACCACCGGGTCCGCGTTCATCCCCTCGCGGAGCGCCGCGGCCATCACCTCGGCGTCGTCGCGCGCCGCCTTGACGGCCGCTTCGTCGATGATCCCGCGCGCGGTCAGCTCGCGCTCCAGCAGATCGATCGGGTCGTGCGCCTTCCAGGCCTCGACCTCCGCGTCACCGCGGTAGCGGGTCGCGTCGTCGGCGTTCGTGTGGGCTTCCATCCGGTAGGTGACGGCCTCGATCAGGGTCGGGCCACCACCGGCGCGGGCGCGGCGGACCGCCTCGGTCAGCACCTCGTGCATCGCGGCGATGTCGTTGCCGTCGACCAGCCGGCCGGGCATCCCGTACCCCACGGCCTTGTGGGCCAGCGTCGGGGCGGCGGTCTGCTTGGCGAGCGGGACGGAGATCGCGAAGCCGTTGTTCTGCACGAGGAAGACCACCGGGGCCTGCCAGACGGCGGCGAAGTTCAGTGCCTCGTGGAAGTCGCCCTCGCTGGTGCCGCCGTCGCCGACCATGGCGAGGGCGACGACGTCGTCGCCGCGCAGCCGGGCCGCGTGCGCCAGGCCCACCGCGTGCGGCAGCTGGGTGGCGAGCGGGGTCGAGAGCGGGGCTATGCGGTGCTCACGGGGGTCGTAGCCGGTGTGCCAGTCGCCGCGCAGCAGGGTCAGCGCCTGGACGGGGTCCAGGCCGCGCGCCACGGCCGCCAGGGTGTCGCGGTAGCTCGGGAACAGCCAGTCCTGGTCCTCCAGGACCATGGCGGCCGCGATCTCGCAGGCCTCCTGGCCCACGGTGGAGGGGTAGACGGCGAGCCGGCCCTGCTTGGTGAGCGCCGTGGCCTGGGCGTTGTAGCGGCGGCCGCGCACCAGCTCGGCGTAGCAGCGTCGCATCAGCTCCGGGTCGAGCCGGTCCGCCGCCTCGGTACCCAGTACCCGGTAGGGCTCGGGGTCCGGGAGCAGCGGAGCGGCGTCCGTACGGGGCCTCCAGGCGGGCGGCGTGGTGGAACGGTGGGACGCACCGGCACCGGGCAGCTCTTGGACCGTCATGGCGGCGTACACCTCCTCGTGGGAAGCGGGCAGGGGGTGCCCCGGGTGTGAGGCCCCTCACCTACCGATTGTTCGGTTGTCCGCGCAATTTGGCTACAGGCGACTCCAGGCTGTGGACAAACTGGCGTCGGGGGCCTGGGATGGATGCAGGACGTCCAGGAGAGGGAGGCATCGGGCAATGCCGGATGAACAAATGGCCGGACCGGGTTCCGCACCGGCTGCGCCGGGGGGCGCCCCGGGCACCTCGGGAGTCCCGCCCGTCACGCCCCGTCCCCTGGATCCGATCGACCGGTCGATCATGCGGCTGCTCCAGGCGGACGGCCGCGCGTCGATACGGTCGGTGGCGGAGCAGGTGCACGTCTCGCGGGCGAACGCCTACGCCCGGATCAACCGGCTCATGGACGACGGCGTGATCCGCGGGTTCACGGCCCGCGTCAACCACGAACGTGCAGGCCAGGGCGCATCCGCCTATATCACCCTGAAGATCGTCCAGAACTCCTGGCGCACGGTCCGCGAGCAGCTGCGCGAGCTCCCGGGCGCCGCGCACATCGCGCTGGTCAGCGGTGATTTCGATGTCCTGCTGCTGGTGCACACCCCGGACAACCGGACCCTGCGCGAGCTGGTCCTCACCCGCCTCCAGGCCATCCCGGAGGTCCTCTCGACGCGGACCCTGCTGGTCTTCGAGGAGACCGACCTCCTGGACACGGGCCCGCGCCCGGGGAGCGGCCCGACGATCTCGGAGGAGTAGGCCCCCGGGCCCCGCCCGATCGGCAGGACACCCCCCTGGCCCGTCCGGGGGACGGCAGACGCCCCCCGGGGCCGTTGCGGCCGTTCCGGGGGGCGCTGTGGGTCCTGCGCGGGTCAGCGGGCGGTGCGCAGGCCGTCGAAGGCCATGTGGACGACCGCGTCCGCGAGCTGGTCGGGTCCCGTGCCCGAGTGCGGGCGGTACCACTCGACCAGGGAGTTCACCATGCCGAAGAGCAGGCGGGTGGCGAGGCGGATGTCCACGTCCGCCCGGAGGTCGCCGTCGGCCGCGGCGGCCTTGAGCAGGTCGGCGACCTGGTGGTCGAAGTCGCGGCGGCGTTCCAGCGCCCACCGCTCGGTGCGGGTGTTGCCGCGTACGCGCAGCAGCAGCGTCACGTAGGGCAGTTCGCCGACCAGTACCTCGACCGTGCGGCGCGTGACGTATTCAACGCGCTCGACCGCCCGGCCGCGTATCGCTCCGGGCTCTTCCAGGATCGCGAAGAGCCCGTCGAGGGCGCGGCTGACGGCGCGCCGCAGCAGCTCCTCCTTGCCCGCGACGTGGTGGTAGATCGAGGACTTCGAGATGCCCGCGGCCTTGGAGAGGTGCTCCATCGAGGTGCCGTCGTAGCCGCGCTCGTTGAAGACCTGGACGGCAACGGACAGCAGGGTCTCGGGGGTGTACGTGTCCCGTTTGGCCGTGGTCATGCGTTCTCCCCCGTGTCGTCCCGGTCGCCCTCGCGGTCGCCCTCGTCGTCGCCGTCCTCGTAGCCCAGTTTGAACAGGGCGAGGGAGGGCGCGTAGCGGCCGCCGGGGACGCGCTCGTCGAGGTTGTGCAGCAGGTCGTAGGCCCAGTCGCGGCCGATCCGGTCGTGCCATTCGGCCGGGCCCAGCGGGTAGTTGACGCCGAGCCGCATCGCCGTGTCGATGTCCTCGGCGGAGGCGACCCCCCGGGCGACCGCGTCGGCCGTCAGGTCGATCAGCATCGCGACGGTCCGCGCGACGATCATGCCGGGGACGTCGCCGATCACGGAGACCTGCTTGCCGAGCTTCTGGAAGAGGCCGATCGCCTCGGCCAGGGTCCGCTCGCTGGTGTCCCCGCTCGCGGAGAGCGCGATGCGGGTGGCGCCGCGGTAGTCGAGCGCGAGGTCGAAGTAGACGACGTCCGCGAACTCCACGGAGGTCTTGCCGTCGGCGAGGACCAGCTGGCCCTCGCCGGGAAGCTGGATGTACGGGCCCCCCTGCTCGGTGGCCGCGACCGCGATCCCGGCCTCCTCCAGCAGCTCCACCAGGCCGGCCGCCGGGCCGAGGTCACCGACGACGGTGACCTTCGCCGGGGCCTCCTCGGGCGCCGCGGTGTGCGGGAGCGCGGGCTCGGCGCCGGGGCCGTACGGGTACCAGCCGTGCCCGGACTTGCGTCCGAGGCGGCCCGACTGGACGAGCCGGCGCTGGGCGAGGGAGGGGGTGAACTTCGGGCTGCGGAAGAAGGACTCCCACACCGAGCGGGTCACGGCCTCGTTCACGTCCTGGCCGATCAGGTCGGTCAGCTGGAAGGGGCCCATCTTGAAGCCGCCGCTCTCGCGCAGCACGGCGTCGATGGTGGCCGCGTCCGCGCCCCGCTCCTCGTACACCGCGAAGGCCTCGGCGTAGAAGGGGCGGGCGATCCGGTTGACGATGAACCCGGGGGTGTCGGCGCAGCGGACCGGCGTCTTCCCCCAGCCGAGGACGGTGCGGTACGCGCGCTCGGCGGCGGCCGGGTCGGTCGCGAACCCGCTGACCACCTCGACGAGCGGGAGCAGCGGGGCCGGGTTGAAGAAGTGCAGGCCGAGGAAGCGGCCGGGGTGCGCGAGCCCGGCGGCGAGCTCGGTGACGGAGAGCGAGGAGGTGTTCGTGGCCAGCAGCGCGTCCGGCGCGACCACCTCTTCGAGCGCGGCGAAGAGCGACTGCTTGACGGTGACGTTCTCGACGACGGCCTCGATGACGAGGCCCGCCTCTGCGAGGTCCGCGAGGTCTCCGGCCGGAGCGATCCGGCCGATCGCCTCCTCGGCCTCGGCGCGGTCCAGGCGGCCCTTGGCCGCCATCCGCTCGACCCGGTCCTGGACGAAGCCGACGCCGTCGGCGGCGAGGGAGGCGTTGATGTCGTAGATCAGCACGCGGTGACCTGCGAGAAGGGCGACCTGGGCGATGCCCTGGCCCATGGTGCCCGCGCCGACGACCGCCACAGTGCGGGACCGCTCGATTGCTGTCATGTCCTGATCCTCCCGCACACACTTGTCCACAGGTCCGCCGGGCCCTCTTGTCCCGACCGATCGTTCGGTTACTCTAACTCCAGTCTGCTGTTCTTCGCCCGGCTCAACGAGGAGTTGGTCCCTGATGGCCGCCGAGCTCACCGTCCCCCAGCTGTCCGCCAAGCACCGGCCCACCCTGGACCAGGCCCTGTCGGCGATCCGCAGCCGTGCCTACTGGTCCCCGCATCCCGAGCATCCCAAGGCCTACGGCGAGACCGCGCCCGCCGACGGGCTGGCCGCGTTCGAGGCCGTCCGCGGCACGCGGCTGGACCTCGGCCAGCCCGGCACCGACGGCTGGGCGGGCGCCGAGGTGTCCCCCTTCGGCCCGGAGCTGGGCATCGAGTACCCGCACGTGGACCCGGACGTGCTGCTGCCCGCGATGAAGGCCGGCATGGGTGCCTGGCGCGACGCGGGACCCGAGGCCCGCGCCCTGGTCTGTATCGAGATCCTGGCCCGCATCTCCGCCCGGACCCACGAGTTCGCGCACGCGGTCATGCACACCAGCGGCCAGGCCTTCATGATGGCGTTCCAGGCCGGCGGCCCGCACGCGCAGGACCGCGGCCTGGAGGCCGTGGCGTACGCGTACGAGGAGCAGACCCGGGTCCCGGGTCAGGCCGACTGGTCGAAGCCGCAGGGCAAGAAGGACCCGCTGGAGCTCGGCAAGAGCTTCACCGCCGTCCCGCGCGGCATCGCCCTCATGATCGGCTGCAACACCTTCCCGACCTGGAACGGCTACCCGGGCCTGTTCGCCTCCCTGGCCACCGGCAACGCCGTCCTGGTCAAGCCGCACCCGCGGGCCGTGCTGCCGCTCGCGCTGACCGTCCAGGTGGCGCGCGAGGTCCTCGCCGAGGCGGGCTTCGACCCGAACCTGGTGGCGCTCGCGGTCGAGCACCCGGGCGAGGGCATCGCCAAGACCCTCGCGGTCCGCCCCGAGATCAAGCTGATCGACTACACCGGGTCCACCGAGTTCGGCGACTGGCTGGAGACCAACGCCCGTCAGGCGCAGGTCTACACGGAGAAGGCCGGCGTCAACACCGTCGTCCTGGACTCCACCGACAACTACAAGGGCATGCTGTCCAACCTGGCGTTCTCGCTGTCCCTGTACAGCGGCCAGATGTGCACCACCCCGCAGAACCTGCTGATCCCGCGCGAGGGCATCGCGACGGACGCCGGCCACAAGACCTACGACGAGGTCGTCGCCGACCTCGCCGCCTCGGTCGGCGGCCTGCTGGGCGACGACGCCCGGGCCAACGCGCTGCTCGGCGCGCTGGTGAACCCGGACGTCAGGACCCGGCTGGAGGCCGCCGCCGCGCTGGGCGAGGTCGCGCTGGCCTCCCGCGAGGTCGTGAACCCCGAGTTCCCGGACGCGGTGGTCCGCACCCCGGTCATGGTCAAGCTGGACGCGGCCAAGCCCGACGCGGACGCCCCCTACCTCTCCGAGTGCTTCGGCCCGGTCTCCTTCGCGGTCGCCGTGGACACCACCGCCGACGCCCTCGACCTGCTGCGCCGTACGGTGCGGGAGAAGGGCGCCATGACGGTGGGCGCGTACACGACGTCGGCGGACACCGAGCGGGCGATCGAGGAGGTCTGCCTGGAGGAGTCCGCGCAGCTCTCGCTGAACCTGACCGGCGGGGTCTTCGTCAACCAGACCGCCGCGTTCTCGGACTTCCACGGCTCCGGCGGCAACCCGGCGGCCAACGCGGCCCTCTGCGACGGCGCCTTCGTCGCGAACCGCTTCCGCGTGGTGGAGGTCCGCCGCCAGGCATAGGCCGCGGACGTCGGGCGCCCGCCGGGCGCCCGACGGGCCATCGCCCGGCGTGGCCGCAGGCTAGGCCGGCTCGGCGCCCTCTTCGGCCGGGGGACCGCCCCAGTGGAAGAGGGTCATGGCCACGCTGGTGGCCAGGTTGTAGCTGGAGACCTGTGAGCGCATCGGCAGGGAGACCAGGTGGTCGGCCCGGGCGCGCAGCTCGGGTGAGATCCCGTGGCGTTCCGATCCGAAGGCGAGCAGGGCGTCGTCCGGGAGGGTGAGGGCGCGGATGTCCTCGCCCTCCGGGTCGAGCGCGTAGAGAGGGCCGGGGGGCAGCTCGTCCAGGGCCAGGCGCTCGACGGTGGTGGCGTAGTGCAGCCCGGCCCCGGCCCGGACCACGTTCGGGTGCCAGGGGTCGAGGTCACCGCGGGTCACCACGCCGGTGGCACCGAAACCGGCGGCGAGCCGGACGACGGCTCCGACGTTGCCGAGGTTGCGGGGGTTGTCGAGGACGACGACGGGCGCGGGCCGCGGCAGCCGCCCGAGCCCCGCGATGCCCGCCGCCCGGTCGGGCCGTACCGCGAGGGCCGCGACGCCGGTGGGATGCACCCGGGGCAGGACCTCCTCGAGGGCGGCCCGCCGCACCAGCCGCGCCACGGCGTCCTCGACGTCCGGAGCCAGCTCACGGGCGAGCGCCCGTACCGCGCCGGGATCCTCGGCGATGACCATCCGCACATCGGCCCCGAACCGCAGGGCGTGCTTCACCGCGTGGAACCCGTCGAGCAGCACGAGACCTCCCGCCTGCTCGGCCTCCCGCCACTCCCGCACCGTCTCGTCCATACCCCGACCCTACGGTCCGCGCGGACGCCCTCCCGACCGGGTTCAGCCCCGTCGGCGACGGGGCGCGGGGTCCGGGGCGGCGCCCCGGCAGCGGCGCCGCACGGCACCGTCAGCGCGGCCCCGGCACCGTCAGCGCGGCCCCGGCAACGGCACGGGCACCGGCACCGGCTCGCCGGCGGCCGGCTCGGGCTCCACCGCCCGCCGCCGACGCCACCGCACCATGGAGACCCGTACCCCCGCCCAGAGCAGGAACCCGGTCGGCAGGAACACCGCGTCCGCGGCGATCATCGCCAGGGAGAAGAACGGCAGCCCCAGCAGCACCGCGATCCCCGCGTGCTCCAGCATCATCAGCACCAGCAGGACGTTCTTGATCCGCCGGTTGAACAGGGTGAACGGAAAGGCCACCTGCACCGCCACCGTCCCGTACGACAGCAGCATCACCAGCGTCCCGCTCCCGGCCACCAGCGCCGACAGCCCAGGCCACGGGGAGAAGTAGTCGAGCCCCAGCGGGTAGTACAGGGCCGTCCCGTCCTGCCACCGGGAGCCCTGGATCTTGTACCAGCCCGCCGTCGCGTAGATCAGGCAGACCTCCGCCATGATCACCATCATGGCCGCGTTGTGCAGCAGGTTGGCCAGGACGTCCAGGACCGCCCGCCCCTCGCCCTCCGGCTCGTAGCGGTCCACCATCCACCACAGCCCGCAGGCCACCCACACCGCCGCGAACGCCGCCAGCCAGCCGTAGCCGAACCGGCCCGTCGCCGCGCCGAAGGCGAACACCGCGCCCAGCACGCCCCACAGCACGGGCCCCGCGGCCCCGGCCGTCGCCGAGCCGCGCGTACGGGCCCTGCGCGCATCCAGCGACCACACCTGCGCGCACCGGGTCAGCACCAGGTAGATCGCCATCAGGTGGATGACGTTGTCCCCGCCGTCGCCCATGAACACGCTGCGGTTCTGCAGCGACAGCACTCCGATCATGAACACCACGGAGGTCGCCCGCGTCCGCCAGCCCAGCAGCAGCCCCGCGCTCGCCAGCACGGACACCGCGTACACGATCTCGAACCACAGCGTCGAGTCCGACCACATCAGCACCGAGAAGGCGTGGTTGGAATCGATCAGCCGCTCGGCCAGGCGCCAGCTCCACGGCCCGTCCGGTCCGTACAGCTCGGCGCGGTGAGGGAACTCGCGCAGCAGGAAGAAGAGCCAGGTCGCGGCGAAGCCGATGCGGACCACGGCGCTCTGGTACGGGCCCAGCGCCCGCCCGGTGATCTGCGCGGCCAGCCGGCCAGCCGTCTCGCGGGCACGCCTCACACCGTCCACCACGGCAGCTCCCGGTAGTAGGTCTGGGTGTCGGTGGTCTCGGTGCTCCACTTCGGCGCGGGCACCGCCGTGGTCGCCGAGCGCAGCTGGATCCGCACGATCTCCGCGCCGCGGGCGTGGGGGGCGAGCCGGTTCACCGCGATCCGCTGGAGGTACTCCTCGGACAGCTTGCCGCGCTCGCCGTTCGGCCTGTTCTCCTCGTCGTGGGACCCGGTGAAGAAGTCCCAGGCCCGGCGGAGCTCGTTCTGCCGCGTGTGGCTCGGCAGCAGGCTGTGCCGGATGGCCTCGCCGTCCTCGGCGCTCAGGTCGTGCCAGGGCGTGCCGGTGATGCCGCCGTCGGCGGTCCGTACCTCGGCGCGCGCCTCGACCGCGATGTTCTGCTGCAGCGGGTTGGGCGCGAAGAGCTTCCAGTTCTGTTCGAACTCGGGGTAGATCCAGCCGTCGATCGTCTGCGCGTGCTGCTTGCTCAGGGTGTTGGCCGGGGCCACGTGCAGGAAGACGAGCGCGAGGTGCGTACAGGCGGCCACGGCGATCACCCCCAGGGCCAGGGCGGTCACGACCCGGTACGGGGTGGACAGACCGGCTATTCCGGGCGCCCGCGGGGGTGGCGGAGCGGCCCCTTCGGCGGGCTCGTGCTCGTTCGAATCCATCCCCACCCGATCGTCCGGCTTCCACAGGGTTGACCTCAGAGGTTGACACCCTACGGGCCGTCGTCTCACCATTGAAGCGGATGAACCGAACGATCGGTCGGTCGGGCGGACGGCGGACTCTCACAGGGAGCCGGAATGGTGGCAGTGACCCCGGAAACGGGGCCGGACACGGCCCCCGGGACAGACGGGACGGACGGGACAGGCATGACTGCTGACCTGGGCGCGCAGCTCGCGGCGGCATTCGACGCGGCGGTGGCGGCCGACGAGCGCGTGGAACCGCGCGACTGGATGCCGGACGAATACCGCGCCTCCCTGGTGCGCCAGATGGCCCAGCACGCCCATTCCGAGATCATCGGCATGCAGCCCGAGGCCAACTGGATCACTCGTGCGCCCTCGCTGCGCCGCAAGGCGATCCTGATGGCCAAGGTCCAGGACGAGGCCGGCCACGGGCTGTACCTCTACAGCGCGGCAGAGACCCTCGGTACCAGCCGCGACGAGCTGCTCGACAAGCTCCACTCGGGCAAGCAGAAGTACTCCTCGATCTTCAACTACCCCACCCTGACCTGGGCGGACGTCGGCGCCATCGGCTGGCTCGTGGACGGCGCGGCGATCACCAACCAGGTGCCGATCTGCCGTTGCTCCTACGGGCCGTACGCCCGCGCCATGGTCCGGATCTGCAAGGAGGAGTCCTTCCACCAGCGCCAGGGGTACGAGCTGCTCCTCGCCCTCTCGCAGGGCACGGAGGCCCAGCACGCGATGGCCCAGGACGCCGTCGACCGCTGGTGGTGGCCGTCGCTGATGATGTTCGGCCCGCCGGACGACGAGTCGGCGCACTCGGCGCAGTCGATGGCCTGGCGCATCAAGCGGCACTCCAACGACGAACTGCGCCAGCGGTTCGTGGACATCGCCGTCCCTCAGGCCGAGTCCCTCGGCCTGACCCTGCCCGACCCGGACCTGAAGTGGAACGAGGAGCGCGGGCACCACGACTTCGGCGCCATCGACTGGGCGGAGTTCTGGAACGTGCTCAAGGGCAACGGCCCCTGCAACGAGCAGCGGATCGACCAGCGGCGCAGGGCCCACGAGGAAGGCGCCTGGGTGCGCGACGCGGCCGCGGCGTACGCCCGGAAGCAGACGGCACAGCAGGTGGCACAACAGGCGGCGAAGCCCGCCGGACAGAACGAGGAGGCACGGGTATGACGCAGAACTGGCCCCTGTGGGAGGTGTTCGTGCGCTCGCGCCGCGGCCTCTCGCACACGCACGCGGGAAGCCTGCACGCCCCCGACGCGGAGATGGCCCTGCGCAACGCCCGCGACCTCTACACCCGGCGCGGTGAAGGCATCTCGATCTGGGTGGTGCCCTCCACCGAGATCACCGCCTCCTCGCCGGACGAGCGGGACCCGTTCTTCGCGCCGTCCGCCGACAAGCCCTACCGGCACCCGACCTTCTACGACATCCCGGAGGGGGTGAGCCACCTGTGACCGGCACCGACACCACCCGTCTCACCGGCGCCGAAGCCACGGCGGCGCTGGCGCTCGGCGACGACGCGCTGATCCTCTCCCACCGCCTCGGCGAATGGGCCGGACACGCCCCCGTCCTGGAGGAGGAGGTCGCGCTCGCCAACATTGCCCTCGACCTGCTCGGCCAGGCCCGGATCCTGCTGTCCCTGGCCGGCGACGAGGACGAGCTGGCGTACCTGCGCGAGGAGCGGTCCTTCCGCAACCTCCAGCTGGTCGAGCAGCCGAACGGCGACTTCGCCCACACCATCGCCCGGCAGCTCTACTTCTCCCTCTACCAGCACGAGGTCTACGGGGAGCTCGCCCGCGGGGACGGCCCGTTCGCGCCCCTGGCGGCCAAGGCCGTCAAGGAGACCGCGTACCACCGCGACCACGCCGAGCAGTGGACCCTGCGGCTCGGCGACGGCACCGAGGAGAGCCGCAGCCGTATGCGGGCCGCCCTCGACGCGCTCTGGAAGTACACCGGCGAGATGTTCCAGCCGGTGGACGGACTCGACGGGCTCGACCTGACCGCCGTGGAGGGGCGCTGGCTGGCCGCGCTGACCGGCGTACTGGAGCAGGCCGGTCTCGACCTGCCCCAGGGACCGCGCACCGGCGCCTGGGCGGCCGGGGCCGGACGGCAGGGACTGCACACCGAGTCCTTCGGCCGGATGCTCGCCGAGATGCAGCACCTGCACCGCAGCCACCCGGGGGCATCGTGGTGACCGCCGACGCCGGAACGACCCGCCTGGAGGCGGAACTGGCCGAGCTGGCCGGCTCCGTCCCGGACCCGGAGCTGCCCGTGCTCACCCTCGGCGAGCTCGGCGTGGTCCGCGGGGTGCGGATGCACGAGGACGGCCACGCGGAGGTCACCCTCACGCCCACCTACACGGGCTGCCCGGCGATCGAGGCCATGTCCGCCGACATCGAACGGGCCCTGACCGGCCACGGCATCCCCGACGTGCGGGTGACGACCGTGCTGGCCCCCGCCTGGTCCACCGACGACATCAGCGCCGAGGGCCGCCGCAAGCTCGCCGAGTTCGGCATCGCCCCGCCCCGGCCGCACGCGGCCGGCGGGCCGGTCCCGCTGACCCTGTCGGTCCGCTGCCCCAACTGCGGATCGACGGACACCGAACTGCTCAGCCGGTTCTCCTCCACCGCATGCAAGGCGCTGCGTCGCTGCACCGCCTGCCGCGAACCGTTCGACCACTTCAAGGAGCTCTAGATGGCCGCCCCCCGCCACGGCGCGTTTCACCCGCTGACGGTGGCGGCAGTCGACCGGCTCACCGACGACTCGGTTGCACTGACCCTGCGGGTTCCCGCCGAACTGCGCGAGGACTACCGGCACGCCCCGGGCCAGCACCTGACGCTGCGCCGCGCCGCCCCCGAGGGTGGCGCGGAGGTCCGCCGCACCTACTCGATCTGCTCCGCCGCCCCGGCGCCGGACGGCCCGGGGCCCGCGCAGCTGCGGGTCGGGGTGCGGCTGGTGGAGGGCGGCGAGTTCTCCACGTTCGCGCACAAGGAGATCGCCGCCGGGGACGTGCTGGACGTCATGGTCCCGGCGGGGCGCTTCGTGCTGGAGCCCGCCGCCGCACCGGCCACCGGGCACTACGCCGCGATCGTGGGCGGCAGCGGCATCACGCCCGTCCTGTCGATCGCGGCGAGCCTGCTGGCCGCCCGGCCCGACGCCCGGTTCTGCCTCGTGCGCAGCGACCGTACGGCGGCCTCGACGATGTTCCTGGAGGAGGTCGCCGACCTCAAGGACCGCTATCCGGCGCGGTTCCAGCTGGTGACGGTCCTCTCCCGGGAGGAGCAGGAGTCCGGGCTGCCCTCGGGGCGGCTGGACGAGGAGCGGCTGGCGGCCCTGCTGCCCGCGCTGCTGCCGGTGGCCGAGGTCACGGGCTGGTTCCTGTGCGGGCCGTACGGCCTGGTGCAGGGCGCGGAGCGGACCCTGGCCGCGCTCGGTGTCGCCCGGACCCGGGTGCACGAGGAGATCTTCCACGTCGAGGACACCGCCCCGACGGCCCGCGCCGCCTCCGGGACGGCCGCCGCGCACGGGCGGGTCACCGCCCGGCTCGACGGCCGCTCGGGCACCTGGCCGGTCCAGGACGGGGAGTCCCTGCTGGACGCGGTGCTCCGCAACCGCGCGGACGCCCCGTACGCCTGCAAGGGCGGGGTCTGCGGCACCTGCCGGGCGTTCGTGGTCTCGGGCGAGGTCCGGATGGACCGCAACTTCGCGCTGGAGGCCGAGGAGACGGAGGCCGGCTTCGTCCTGGCCTGCCAGTCGCACCCGGTGACGGAGGAAGTGGAGATCGACTTCGACCGCTGAGCGACCGCCGAGCGGACGGCACCCGGTCAGGCCCCTGTCGACGACGGGGGCCTGTCCATTTTCAAGAACCTGTTCTATCTTGACGCACCGTCAGGCGCGAGACCGTCGGACGCGGCACCGTCAGACCCGAACGCGGGAGGACAGGCAGTGGACTTCACCTTCACCGAGGAGCAGCAGGCCGCCGTCGAGGCGGCCAGGGCCGTCTTCGCGGATGTCGCGGCCGACGGCGTGCCCAGCCCCGCGCTGACCCCGGGGGCCGTCGCCGACGACTTCGACCGCCCGCTGTGGGCCAAGCTCGCCGGGTCCGACCTGCTGAGCCTGGTCCTCGCCGAGGAGCACGGGGGAGCGGGCCTGGACACAGTCGCCCTGTGCCTGGTGCTGCGCGAGGCCGCCAGGGTGCTGGCCCGGGTCCCGCTGCTGGAGCACTGCGCCACGGCCATGGCCGTGCAGGCCCACGGCAGCCCCGAACTGGCCGCCGCCCTGCTGCCCGGCGCAGGGCGCGGGACGCTGGTGCTCACCGCCGCCGCCCACGGGCGCTCCGGCCACGACCCGGCCGAACTGGCCGTCATCGCCCGCCGCGACGGGGAGTCCTGGATCCTGGAGGGCACGCAGACCGCCGTCCCCTGGGCGCACGGCGCGGACTGGATCGCCGTACCCGCCCACACCGGCGAGGGCGAGGCTGTCCTCGCGCTCGTCGCGCGCACCGCCGAGGGACTCGCCCTGGCCGAACAGGTCTCCACCAGCGGCGAACGGCTCGCCGAACTCGCCCTCGACGGCGTACGGGTGGACGGGACGCACCTCATCGAAACCCCGGGTGCCTGGGAGCGGCTCCGCCAGCTCCTCGCCACCGGGACCTGCGCACTGGCGCTGGGACTCGGGGAGAACGTCCTCACGATGACCAGCGAGTACACCGGCAAGCGTGAGCAGTTCGGCTTCCCGGTGGCCACCTTCCAGGCCGTCGCCGTCCAGGCCGCCGACCGGTACATCGACCTGCGCGCCATGGAGGTCACCCTGTGGCAGGCCGCCTGGCGGCTCGACGCCGCGACCGGTGGCGCCGGCGGTCCGCTGCCGAGCTCCGGTGACGTCGCGGTGGCCAAGATCTGGGCCTCGGAGGGCGTGCGCCGGGTCGTGCAGACCGCCCAGCACCTGCACGGCGGCTTCGGCGCCGACACCGACTACCCGCTGCACCGCTACCACGCCTGGGCCAAGCAGCTGGAGCTCCAGCTCGGCCCGGCCGCGGCGCACGAGGAGGCCCTGGGCGACCTGCTGGCCGCCCACCCCCTCGCCTGAGCCGGAGTCCGGACTGGAGCCGGAGTCCGGACTGGAGCGGGAGGACGTCAGAGGACGAAGGCCGGGTTCCCGTTGTCCGTCACCATCGGGCGCCCGGCACCGTCCCAGGCCTGCATCCCGCCGTCGACGTTCACGGCGTCGATCTCCTGGCGCACCAGGTACTGGGTGACCTGCGCGGAACGCCCGCCGACCCGGCACATCACGTACACACGGCGGCCGTCGTCGACGGCTTCGGTCAGCTCACCGAAGCGGGCCACGAAGTCGCTCATCGGGATGTGCAGAGCACCCTCGACGTGGCCGGCCGCCCATTCGTCGTCCTCACGGACGTCGAGGACAAAGCCTTCGGAGGGCACCGCGGCGGCGTCCACCGAGGGAAGCGGTCCGAAGTTCATACGTCGCCTTCTCTCATCGCAGATAGTGACTCCAACCTAGCCGACGCTGCCCGCCGTCCCGCCCGGCCGATGCGGCCCGGCAGCGGCGCAGCGCCGGCCGGCCGGGCTCACTCGGCGGCGAGCGCCGCCTCGAGCTCGGCCTCGCGCTGGGAAACCTCCGCGAGCAGCTGCTCCGCGATCTCCTCCAGCAGCCGGTCCGGGTCCTCGGGCGCCATCCTCAGCATCGACCCGATCGCGCTCTCCTCCAGCTCCTTGGCCACGAGAGACAGCAGCTCCTTGCGGCGCGCCAGCCACTCCAGCCGGGCATACAGCTCCTCGCTCTCGCCCGGCACGGCCGCCTCGGGCGCCGGTCCGGCCGCCCACTCCTCGGCCAGTTCGCGCAGCAGCCGCTCGTCGCCCCGCCCGTAGGCCGCGTTGACCCGCGCGATGAACGCGTCGCGCCGTTCCCGCTCGGCCTCCTCCTGGGCGAGGTCGGGGTGGGCCTGGCGGACCAGCTCGCGGTAGAGCCGGCGCACCTCCTCCGAGGGCCGCACCCGCTCCGGCGGCCGCACGGGGCGGTCGGTCAGCATCGCGGAGGCGTCGTCGGAGATCCCGTCCGATCCCAGCCAGTCGTGGAACAGCTCCTCCACCCCGGGCATCGGCATGACCAGCGAGCGCGCTTCCTTCGCCCGTCGCAGGTCCTCGGGATCACCGCTGCGGGAGGCCTTCGCCTCGGCGATCAGCGCGTCCAGTTCGTCGAGCCTCGTGTACATGGGGCCCAGCTTCTGGTGGTGCAGGCGGGAGAAGTTCTCCACCTCCACCCGGAAGGTCTCCACCGCGATCTCGAACTCGATCAGCGCCTGCTCGGCGGCCCGCACGGCCCGCTCCAGGCGCGCCTCGGGGCGCTCCTCGCCGGTGACGGAGGAGTCGCCGGAATCACCGGGGACTGTCTGCTCAGGCTGCTCGGTCTGCTCGCTCACCCGGCCAGCCTACGGCCCGTCCGCGCGGGCGATGTTTCACGTGAAACACCGCCCGCCGTGACACGGCCCTCGGCCACCCCGGCCGAACCGGTCCAACCCGGCTCACGCCCAGGTCAGGCACACGTCACGCCCTGGTCGGGCCGGGCGCGGGCGGTCCGGCCCGACTCCGGCCGTGATCAGACGCCGGTCTCCGCCGCGATCCGGCCGGCCCGCACCGCCGCCACCAGGTCGCAGTGATCGGCCTCCGTGCGGTCGGCGTAGGCCACGGCGAAGGACGCCATCGCCTCGTCCAGCTCGTCGTTCTTCCCGCAGTACCCGGCCAGCAGGCGCGGATCGACGCTGTGCGCGTGCGCCCGGGCCAGCAGGGCGCCGGTCATCCGCCCGTAATCGTCGATCTGGTCGACGGCCAGCGCCGCCGGATCCACGCTGCCCTTGCGGTTGCGGAACTGCCGCACCTGGAAGGGGCGGCCCTCCACCGTGGTCCAGCCGAGCATGATGTCGGAGACCACCTGCATCCGCTTCTGCCCGGCCACCACCCGGCGGCCCTCGTGCTCCTCCGGCTCGGAGGCGAAGCCCAGCCCGGGCAGGTGCGGCAGCAGCACCGAGGGCCGCGCCTCCTTGACCTGGAGCACCAGCGGTTCGCCCCGGTGGTCCAGCAGCAGGACCACGTACGAGCGCGTGCCGACGCTCCCGGTGCCCACCACGCGGAAGGCCACGTCGTGGATCGCGTACCGGGCCAGCAGCGGCAGCCGGTCGCCCTGGAGCGTCTGGAGGTAGGGGCCGAGCGAGGCCGCGACGGCCGCCGCCTCCCCGTCCCCGACCCGGCGCAGTACGGGCAGCGCGTCAACGAAGCGGCGCCCGCCGTCGGGCTCCGTCCGCGTCGACCGGGCGGCGAACCGGGCGGAGGTGTTGTTGCGGGCCTTCTCGGAGACCCGCTCCAGCGTGCCCAGCAGATCGCGGGCGTCTGCGTGCGAGACCAGCTCCTCGTCCGCGATGGCGTTCCACGCGTCGAGAGCGGGCAGCTTCGCCAGGAGCCGCATGGTGCGCCGGTACGCGCCCACCGCGTCCAGGGCGGCCGCCCGGCAGGTGTCCTCGTCCGCGCCGGCCACCCGCCCGGCCAGCACCAGCGAGGCCGCCAGCCGCTTCAGGTCCCATTCCCACGGACCGAACACGGTCTCGTCGAAGTCGTTGAGGTCGATGACGAGCCGGCCGCGCGGGTCCCCGTACAGACCGAAGTTCGCCGCGTGCGCGTCGCCGCAGATCTGCGCGCCGACCCCGGTCACCGGACCGCCGGACAGGTCGTGAGCCATCAGCCCGGCCGCCCCGCGCAGGAACGCGAAGGGGTTCGCGGCCATCCGGCCCACCCGTATCGGAGTCAGCTCGGGGACCCGCCCGGCGTTGGACTCCTCCACCGCGCGCACCGCGTCCGGCCTCCCGGCCGGCGCGACGAAGGCGGCGTGCGCCGACCGCGGCACGCGGGTGCGCAGCGCCTTGCCCGCCTCCTTGGGAGAGTCCGGCGCCACCCTCGGTGCGAACCCCGCCACGTCCGGAATCCGCTGACCCGCTACAGCCGCCATCGACGCCGCCCCCACCCGTTCACTTCACTGATCGCTTCCAGAACGGGCTGACCGTACCTAGAGCCCGGCGTCCCTGGCCAGCAGTGCGGCCTGCACGCGGTTCTCGCAGCCCAGCTTCGCCAGGATCCGGCTCACGTACGTCTTCACGGTCGCCTCGCTCATGTGCAGCCGGCGGCCCGCGTCCGCGTTGGACAGCCCCTCGCCCAGCAGCGCCAGCACACCGCGCTCGCGCTCGCTGAGCTCCGCCACCTGACGCCGGGCCACCTCACCGCGCACGGCGGCCTTCCCCGAGGCCAGCTGGTCCACCACGTGCCGGGTCGCCCCGGGCGAGAGGTAGGCGTCCCCGGCCGCGGCCGCCCGGACCGCCCCGATCAGCTCGCCCGGAGCCGAGTCCTTGAGCAGGAAGCCCGCACCGCCCTCGCCCAGCGCCCGCAGCACGTTCTCCTTCTCCCCGAAAGTGGTCAGGATCAGCGCCCGCACCTCCGGCACGGCCCGCCGCAGCTCCCCCAGCGCGGTCAGGCCGTCCATCACCGGCATCTGGATGTCCAGCAGCACCACGTCGGGCGCGTGCGAGCGGGCCAGCTCCACCGCCTCCCTGCCGTTGGCCCCTTCCGCGACGACCTCGATGTCCGGCGCCGAGGTCAGGATCATCCTGATCCCGGCCCGGATCAGTGGTTCGTCGTCGGCGATCACCACTCTGATCACTTCGGCTGTCACCCCGCGCTCCTACTGCTTGACCTCGTACTCCTGCTTTTCCACGAGCTTGCCGTCCTGGAAGCAGAACCGGAAGATCAGGTCCGTTCCCAGGGTGCTCGGCTGGTTCTCGGCCAGCAGGGCCAGACACTCCGAACCCGGTGGCCTGGGCGGTCCCTTCCGGGCGGCCCCGGCGGTCATGAAGTTCTCCCCGCTCGGCAGCCGGTCCCGGACGGACTGCTCCCCCTCGCCCACGTGCACGGCGTCGAACTCGTCCCGGCCGATCATCGCGTCACTGGCCGAGTCCATCAGCAGCAGCGCTCCGGCGCCGAACACGATCACCAGCAGCACCACCGCGGCGAACGCGATCCCGCAGCCCACCGCGACGGCGCTGGTGCGGCTGGGCACGCGCACGGCCAGCTCCCGGTCCACCGCGTCCCAGTCCATCGGCTGTTCGCCGTTGCGCCCACGCGCCCGGCCGCCCGCATACGCCTGCGCCATCGTCCGGGCCTGGGCCCGCTGTCCGAAGTCGTCGGCCACGTCCTCCACGCCGGCCGGCTCGGCCCCGTACGGCAGGACACCCGCCACCCGGAACCCGCCGCCCTCGGCGGGGCCCGCGTGCACCATCCCGCCGACCAGCCGGGCCCGCTCGCGCAGTCCCGTCAGGCCCTGCCCGCCCGAGACCACCTCGTCCGCCGCGGCTCCCGCCGCCGGCCCATTGGCGATCTCCACCACCAGCGAGTCGTCCTCGAACCGCAGCTCCACCGTGATCGGCGCCCCCGGAGCGTGCTTGTACGCGTTCGTCATCGCCTCCTGCACGATCCTGTACGCGGCGTGGTCGCACGCCGCGACCAGCGGCCGCGGCTGCCCCGTCGTGGTCATCCGGACATCGGTCCCCGAGCCCCGCGCCGCCTCCACGACCCCCGCGATACCGGCCACCCCGCGGGCCGCGGGCTGGGCCTCCTCCACGGGCGCGGGCGCCTCCACCCCGTCGCGCAGGATGCCGACGACCTCGCGCAGCTCGTGCATCGCGGCCACCGAGGCCTGTCGCAGCACACCCACCGCCTCGCGCTGACGGTCGGTGAGTTTCGGATCCACCTCAAGCGCCCCTGTGTGCACGGAGATCAGGGCCAGCTGGTGGCCCAGGCTGTCGTGCATGTCCTGGGCGATGCGCTGGCGCTCGCGCAGCCTCGCCTGCCCGGCGACCATGGCCCGCTCGCGCAGCAGCTGCCCGTTGCGCTCATGGAGCGCGCGCAGCAGGGTGCGGCGCTGCGACCAGTACCGGCTGGCCAGGCCGGGCATCACGGTCATCGCCAGGAACATCAGCGTGGAGAACACGATCACCAGGAGCGGTCGTATCTGCGACCCTTCGTCCAGCACGCTGACGCCGACCGCCGCCACGAAGGCCAGCGTGAAGGCGGCCAGCGCGCGGCCCACCCCGACGATCCGCCGCCCTGCCGACCAGCCCATCAGCGGCAGGACGAAGAACGCCCCCGGCAGGGCCGTGATCGCGGCCGAGCCGAGCACGAGGGTGGTTCCCGGCAGCCTGCGGCGCAGCAGCGTCAGCGCGATCACCGCCACGCCGCCGCCCAGCATGCGCTGCCAGGAAACGCGGTCGAGCTCCGCGACGCCCAGGCCGAGGATGCCCAGCACCACGGCAACCGCCAGGTCCCCCGCCAGCATCCGCCGGGTCCACGGCTCCGGGCCCTTCAGCCAGTCCCAGCCGGCACGCGTCTTCGCCTTCGCATCCACCCGCCCGACCCTAAACACCCGCACGCCACCCCGTCCGCCCTCTTTCGTCGCGCCCCGTACGACGAAAGTCGTCACCGCGCCCGGAGTGTGAAGTTCTCATACGGCGGGAGGCGGCGGTTCACAGCCAAGTGGTGTCTGGGTAACTGTCCCGGCCAGGGGTGCGGGTGCGAGCCTGAGGGCCTCACCGAAGGGAGCGGGCATGGAACGCGTGGAGATCGGATTGCTGGGACCCCTCGTCGTCACGGTCGGCGGCAGGTCCGTCGTACCCAGCGCCGCGAAGCAGCGCAGGCTGCTCACGCTGCTGGCCGTGAACCTGGGGCGCGAGGTGAGCATGGGGACGATCGTCGAGGAGCTGTGGGGCGGCTGCCCGCCCAGCGGGCCGACCGCCGCCGTGCAGACGTACGTGAAGCACCTGCGCCAGCGGATCGCGGGCGTCACCGGCACCGACCCCAAGGAGATCGTGGCCACCGGCTACGGGGGCTACCGGCTCGGGTCGGCCGCGGCCCGCGTCGACACCCGGGAGTTCGAGGCGACCGTGGCGGAGGCCAACCGGGCGCTGGCGGCCGGGGACGACGAGCGGGGTGCCGGCCTGCTGGCCTCCGGGCTCGCCGCGTGGCGGGGCCCCGCCCTGTGCGACGTCCAGCAGGGCGGCGTGCTGCGGGCCGAGGCGCTGCGGCTGGACGAGGTCCGGCTGGCCGCGCTGGAGGCCCGGATCGGGGCGGAGCTGCGGCTCGGCGCGCACACCCGGCTGGTGAGCGAGCTGACGGCGCTGACCTCGCTGTATCCGTTGCAGGAGAACCTGCACGCGCAGCTGATCCTCGCGCTGTACCGCAGCGGCAGGGCCTCGCGGGCACTGGAGGTCTTCCGGCGGCTGCGCTCGACGTACGTCAGCGAGCTGGGGATCGAGCCGTCGCGGCGGCTGCAGGAACTGCACCGGGCGGTACTGGGCTGCGATCCGACCCTGGACCCGCCGGTTGCGGACCTGATCGCGGTGTAAGGACGACGTGAAATCTTCACGGTCACCACATGACTCAGTGGCTGTCCCGAGGCCTGGGCCCGGCGCCATACTCGACGAATCCCGCCGCCCGGCAAGAGAGGTGCGATATGCGGCGCACGAC
Source organism: Streptomyces sp. NBC_00029 (assembly GCF_045160505.1). Lineage (NCBI taxonomy): Bacteria > Bacillati > Actinomycetota > Actinomycetes > Kitasatosporales > Streptomycetaceae > Streptomyces > Streptomyces sp. NBC_00029. The sequence goes on along the minus strand of NZ_CP108292.1, from coordinate 4,783,371 downwards.
TGGGGATGCCCCAACCGTCCATCTCTGGTCGCTGTCCGAGGACGTGGTCGTCGACCAGGGCACGGGCGGCGACGCGCTGCTGCTCACGAGCCGCTGGGGCGAGGACCGGCTCGACCGGCCCAGTCCCGCGGTGCGCGAGGCGCTCCGCCGGATGGAACTCGGGCCGGTGCTGCTGGGCAATGCCGTGAGCGGGTCGGAGGACCTGTCCCTCGTCACCCTGCCGGCGCTCCGGCAGCTCTCGCACCTCGTGGTGCGCACGCTCGGCGTGGAGGACCTCAAGGGGCCGCTGCTGTCGGTCTTCCCGCTGTCGCCGGTGGCCCCGTTCGTCCTGATCCGCCAGCCCGGCGAGCGCCGCGTACGGCTTCCCCGGCACGTGGCGTTCAGCGTGCCGGAATCGGGGGCCGAGTGCGTGCTGGAGTCCGTCGACTCACCGCACCGGGTGGTACTGCACCGGCCCGAGGCGGCCTGGGTGGCGATGATGCTGGCCTGGCCGACCACCCTGGCCGCGGCCTCGGCGGCGCTGCCGCTGCCGCGGAACGTGACCAAGGACATCTTCGGCTACCTGTGCGCCGCCGGGATGGTCGCGCCCGCCGACGAGTCGGCCTAGGTCCTGTCGTCAAAGTAGCTCCGGCCGGGCGGGACTTTGACGACAGGACCCAGCACACCCCCTAGACCAGCCAGCCCGCGTCGCGGGCAATGCGGATGGCGTCGACGCGGTTGCGGGCGTTCAGCTTCGCCACCACGGTCGTCAGGTAGTTGCGCACCGTCCCGATGGACAGGTGCAGTTCCCCGGCGATCTCCGATGCCTCGGCTCCCTGCGCGGCCATCCGCAGGACCTCGGTCTCGCGGTCCGTCAGCGGGCTTTCGAGCCCGCTCCACGCGGCCAGGGCCAGCTTGGAGTCGATGACGCGCTGGCCGGCCACCACCCGGCGGATGGCGCTGGCCAGTTCCTTCGGTGAGTCGTCCTTGAGCAGGTAGCCGGAGACCTGGGCCGCCAGGGCCCGGCGCAGGGTCCCCGGGCGGCCGAGGCTGGTGAGCATCAGCGTCCGGCACTCGGGCAGGTGCTCGTGGATCTGTACGGCGGCGCTCAGCCCGTCGAGACCCGGCAGGTCGATGTCGATGACCGCGATGTCCGGCTTGACCTCGAGGGCTGCGGCGAGGATCTCGTCACCGCGCTCCAGCTCGCTGACGACCTCCAGGTCGTCCTCCAGGTTGAGCAGGGCCACGAGCGCCCCGCGCACCATGTTCATGTCTTCGGCCAGCAGGATTCTGATCACCTTTGCGAGCTCCCCCGTCCGCGCGGCCGATCTTGTGACGTCGATCATATCAACGTGGCCGGTTTAAGGCAGCTCCGGACAGGAAAGAGGGGCCAACTCAGGCGGCGAACCCGGCACCTTCGTCCTCCGTCGCTCCCTCGGGGTCGCGGGCGGGCCCGCCCTGTGCGGGCACCCGCGCGACCAGCCGGAACACGTCGCCGGAGCCGCGGTCCACCTCCAGCTCCCCGCCCACCGCGCGGAGTCGGAGTTCCAGATTGCCCAGACCGCTGCCACTGTGCGGGGAGCTGTCCCGATACCCCTTGGTGACACCGTCGTTGGTGACCGACAGCGTCATCAAGCCATCCTCCTCGACGGCCTTGATCTCGCACTGTGCGGCCTGGCTGTGGCGCAGCACGTTGGTGACGGCCTCCCTCAGCACGGTCGCCAGGACCGTGTCCACCGGTGAACTGACCGGACCCATCCGGATGTCGCTCACGGCCTCGACCTCGGCGGCGCTCAACACCGATTCGGCCGAACGGATCTCCTCCTCCAGGGACATGTCCCGGTAGCCGCTGGCCACCCGCCGTACGTCGGCCAGCGACTGCCGGGAGATGGCGAGGACGTCCTCGATCTCCTCCTTGGCCCTGGCCGGCTGGACCGGGATCAGACGGTGGATCAGCTCTCCCTTGAGGGTGATCGCGGAGAGGCTGTAGCCGAGCAGGTCGTGCAGGTCCCGGGCGAACCGCAGTCGTTCCCGGGTGACGGCCGCCCGGGTCAGCTCGTCCCGGCTCTCGTGGAGCACCTGCACCAGCTCCGACAGGCGGGTCAGCCCGAAGGTGACCAGCCCGGTGAGCAGGGTGGACTGGACGACGTAGACACAGTCGATCAACGGCCAGCCTTCCAGCACCGGGGGGACGAGCATGGTGACGCCCACCAGCCCGTACAGCGTCCAGCCCAGCCGCGGGGGCAGGAGCAGGAGCACGGACCCGGCGAGGAAGCCGGCCATCGCCCCCCACTGGGTCTTGAGCATGATGAGCGGCAGGTAGGTGAGGGCGGCCTGGACCCCGAGCGTCAGCACCTTGCGCGCGACGGGCTTGCGCCCGGCGCCCGGCCGCGAGTGGAGGAGCTGGAGGGCGAAGATCGCCGCCAGCGAGCCCATCGCGAGGACGAGGTCCAGGCCGGCGACACCGGCCCGCAGGATGTTGATCATGGTGATGCCGACGTAGCAGCTGATCGCCACGATGAGGATCACCTGCGCCATCCGCGGCGGGGGCAGGTCCCTGCTGCGGCGCAGAATCCCCTCCGCCCTCACCGCCTCCGCCACTTCACCCTCTGAGCTGTGGCGGAGTGCCATGTCGATCCCCCTTCGACCGTCCCGATGCAATTGCTTCGCGAGCATAGGCGAGTGAAGGCGGAGAAGGACGGGAAGGGGGCTCAGACGAACAACGGAATGGGATTGAGCTGGTCATATGGAGTGGGTTCGACCAGTCTGCCCAGGGCGACCGGTACGTCGAATAGGCGGCCCGGCGCATATCTGGCCCAGAAGTGCCGCAGCCCCGGAACGATTACTTTCACAACTGGAAGACCCAAATCCGGCCGCGTCTGGTCCAGGACCAGGAGTTCCATCCCCTTGTTCCCCACCAGCTCGACAATATTGTGAACATCTTCGAGCAGGTCGCCGGTGCGGTAATGCGGCCAGCACCCGGGAGTTCGAGCCGGAATGGCCGGATCAGGAATGAGGTATGGCTGATTTCCGACGGTCGCCAGATGCCACCAGGAGAGCGGCTCCGGATCGGTGACCCGGTATCCCGTACCGTCCGGCCGTACACCGGAAACCGCCGGCAGCAGTTGGCCCATCTCCGAGAGCGCCCTGCGCAGCGCGACGCGGGGATCGAAATGCGCTCCGAATCCGAAGATCACGTCCTGTTCGGGCTTGTCGGTCCGGCGGGAGAGCGCCGCCATCACCGGTATTCCCATGTCCGAGGTCAGGTCGAGCACCCACAGCTCGCGGTGCGCCCGGCGGTACCCGTCCCGGACCCGGCCGACCCACTCCTCGTCGAAGGCATCGAGGTCCACCTCCGGCTGACGGGTGCGGTTGTACCACCACAGGGCCACCGCGTCCCGCTCCACCAGTTCCAGGAACCCCTGCACCAGCGCGTCCTCGGGACTGCTGCCCGCCGCGTTGCCGTTGGAGTCGGCCCACAGACCGTCCCCGGCCGCGGCCGCGGCCCCGGCTCCGGCTCCGGCTCCGGCCACCGACCGGGTCGCGGACCCCGCCCGGGCCGCCTGACCGTCCTCCCCGAGGCCGAAGTACAGCATCGAGGTGGGCAGCAGCCGCTGGACACCACCGGTGAGCGACCACACCGGGGTCCACTCCGTCGGCCGGTCCTCCTCGAACGGGGCCGAGACGTAGTGGAAGCGCGAGTGCTGCGCGTTCCAGTACTCCCGCTCCGTGTACTGGCGCCGGTCGTACAGCTGGACGGAGTTGGGGTGCAGGGCGGCGGTGCCCAGGCCGCGCAGGGTGTCCCGGACCACCGGCTCGTCCCCGTGCCGCGTACCGCTGTAGCGCTCCACCGCCTCGCACAGCGCGCTGGTGCGCGCCTCTTCCTCCGTGCGGCCCTTGCCGCCGTTGAGCGCGCGCAGCCCGGAGCTCACCCCGGCGAAGGTGGCCGCCCGCATGGCCAGGTTCTGCCCGGAGACGTACGAGTGGACGAAGTCGGGGGTGCCCGGGATCCGCCGGATCTCCTTCACCACCCCGGTCACGGGGTCCACCAGGTGTCCGTAGGCGCTGAGCATCTGAGCGGGGGTCAGCGCCCGGTCGCCACCGCCGGCCCCGACGGCCTTCGGCCGCGGAGCCGGTACGAACGGCGCCAGCACCCGGCGGGCCACCAGGCCCGGATCCCCGCAACCCGCGCACTGCGGGAGCCGGGTGACCGGATGCGCGGCGGTGCGCAGCCGCAGTGTGTCGAGGGTCTGGATGCTGTCCTGCTCGGCGGTGCGCATCCCGGCGAGCCATTTCGCGGCTTCCAGGACGGCGAGGTGCGCCGCCAGCGCGCGGCCGGCGGCCAGCCCGGCCGGGGGCCGCGGCACGGGACCGTCCAGACCGAGGGCGCGGCGCAGCGGCAGCTCCGAATGGCGGTGCCCGCGCACCCGTACGGCCAGGCAGTGCCAGCAGGGTCCGTCGCCGGGGCGCATGAACGGGCCGATCCAGGGGTCCGTACCGCACGTCTTGACCAGCAGCCACGGCCGGCCGTCGGCGCGGTGGGCCGCGTCCACGGCGGCCAGCCCGGGCGCGAGGTAGTCGTCGCACAGTACGAGCGTCAGCGCGGCGGCGCGCGGATCGTCGGCCACGGTGATGCCGGAGGCGCGGCAGGCCTCGGCGACGGACTCCGGGTCGGTGCCGGGCAGCGCCTCGATCGCGACGCTGGCCGCGGCCAGTTCGGCGGCCGAGCGGCGCCCGTCCAGCCCGGCCAGGTCCCAGTACGCCTCGGCTTCGGTCCCGCGTCCGCGTTGCGCCGGCACCCGGCCGAGCCGGGCGGACGCCTGCGGTGCGGCCGACGCCTGCCGCGCGGCGGGCGGGTGTGCGGCGGGCGGCTCGGCCGTGAAGCGGATCAGCCCGGCGTCGGCCAGCGCCGACAGGGCCGCCTCCACGTCCTCGGCGTCCAGGGTCCGCCCCGCCTCCCGGCGGACGGCGGCCACGGTGCGGGTGCCGTCCAGCAGCGGGACCAGCACCTCGGCCTCGATGCCGTGCAGCGCGGTCACCCCGCGCCGGGACACCAGGTAGGCCGCGTCGTCCGGTACGACCGTCGGCCACAAGTGGGTCTTGAAACCCACCAGTACGTCATCCCCCGTAAGCGGCGCAGCGACGCGCGCGCTCCATGCATCGATCATGCCGCCAGCCGCCCGGAGGCCGCGGCCTGGACGCCCCAGGGGACACCCGATGTGCAGAAGATGATGCACGAGTCGGCCAACGCGTTCTCGGGCACCGCCTCCAGGTTCTGGATCACCAGGCCGCGGCGGAAGGAGCGGGCGGGCGCAGCGGCGGATTCGCCCGAGAAGGCGTTGGTGCCGGCCGAAATGCTGGTCATGGCGGGTGGGTTCCCTCTGTTCGAAGTCGAGCGGTACCTGTCCGTTCGTTGATGATTCTGCGAGGAACCGCTGAGCACTGACAGTGCCGGGCTCACCACCGTGAGATGAAGATCTCACATGGCCCCGCGACCTTTAAGCGAGCACTTGAAGACGCTGTTGCCCGCGGCCCCCCTCACTACGCTCACATTCCCGTTGGGGCCCTTCCCGCCTCCTCCCCGTCTCCCTTTCCCCGCACCCGCAGCGGCGCTCGCCCCTGCGAGGAAGAAGGTCCACGTGAACGCCACCCCCGAGGCCCCGCCGTACGGCCGGATCCTGCGGCTCGAAGAGCTCCTGGAGGCCGCCTGCGTCCGCGAGGACGACGTGGAGCGGGTGCTGTTCCTGGCCACCCACCAGTGCTGCGAGATCTCCTTCGCCGTCGCGCTGCGCCACCTCGAGGACGTGCGCGCCGCCCTGGACGCGGGCGACGGCTTCCTCGCGGCCCGCCGCGCGGCTCCGCTCCCCCACGTCTTCCGCACGCTCGTGGGCCAGTTCGACGCGCTCGCCACCCTCACCCCGGCGGCCTTCGAGGTGATCCGCACCGCCCTGGGCGAGGCCAGCGGCTTCCAGTCCGCGCAGTTCCGTGAGATCGAGTACCTCTGCGGGCTGCGCGACACCCGCTTCCTGAACACCGCCGGGTTCAGCCCGACCGAGCGGCAGCGGCTGCGCGCCAGGCTGGAGGAGCGGTCCGTCCAGGAGGCGTACCACGACTACACGGCCGGCGGCCCGGACCGCGAGGCCGCCGACGCGGTGCGGCGGACGCTGCTCGACTTCGACGAGGCGATGGCGATGTGGCGGGCCCGGCACGCCGTCCTCGCCGAGCGGTTCCTGGGCGGCAGCACCGGTACGGCCGGCTCCGACGGGGCCTCGTACCTGTGGACGGCGGCCCGCCGACGGGTACTGCCCGAGGTGTGGGCGGAACTGGCGTGACCACGACCGCACTCGACCTCGACTATTCCCCCAGCTCGCTCGTAGCCGACCTCGACCGGTACCTGGCGCGCTACGCGGACGACAGCGCGCGGGCCCGCGACACCCTGCGGGTGCACCGCGGCCTGCCGTGCGGGCCGCTGCCGGAGCAGCGGCTCGACCTGTTTCCCGCCGCCGAGCCGGGAGCGCCGCTGATGGTCTTCGTGCACGGCGGCTACTGGCAGGAACTCAGCAGGTCCGAAGCTGCCTTCGCGGCAGCGGACTTCGTGGCGGCGGGCATCTCCTTCGCGGCGCTCGGCTACGGCCTGGCGCCCCGGTACCGGATGCGCGCGATCACCGCCATGGCCGCCGACTCCGTACGCCGGATCTGCGCGGGCCGGGCCGAACTGCCCGGCGCGCCCTCGGCCGTGCACCTCGCCGGGCACTCCGCCGGCGCCCACCTGGTGGCATCGGCACTCCTGGACACCGCCGGCTGGCGGGCCGCCGGGACGGACGCGGCGGCCGAGATCGCGTCCGCGACGCTGATCAGCGGCGTCTACGAGCTGGAGCCGCTTACCCGTACATACGTCAACGACGCGCTCGGCATGGACGCGCAGGAGGCCCGCGAGGTGAGTCCGCTGCACCGCCTGACCGCCGGGGCCGGGTCGGAGCCGGGGCCGGTGCCGGGGCCGGGAGCGCTGCCGCCGCTGGTCATCGCCCGCGGGATGCACGAGACGGATGCCTTCGGCCGGCAGCAGGCGGCGTTCGCCGGGGCCGTACGGGCGGCCGTGGGCCCGGCCGCGGACGTGAACGAGCTGGTGGTGGCCGGACGGCACCACTTCGACCTGCCCTTCGACCTCGGACGGCCGGACACCGTGCTCGGCGCGGCCGTCGCCCGGGCCGCCCGGTTCCAGAGGTGATCCGGAGGTGATCCGGGCCCTGCTGCCCGGCCGCGCCACCGGCGCCGACGCCTTCGGCGACGCCCCCGAGGGGGTGCTGCTGCCGGCCGAGGAGGCCGTGGTGGCCGACGTCGCGGCGGGCCGCCGGCGCGAGTTCGCCACCGTGCGGCACTGCGCCCGACGGGCCCTGCGGGAGCTCGGCGGCAGCGGCCGGCCGGCCGCCCCGGTGGCGCTGCTCCCGGACGGGGACGGGGTGCCCCGCTGGCCCGCCGGGGTGGTGGGGAGCCTGACCCACACCCGGGGGTACCGGGCCGCGGCCGTCGCCCTGGCCGCGGACGTGGCCCGGCTCGGCATCGACGCGGAACCGGACCGGCCGCTGCGCGCGGGGGTCCTGGAGACGATCGCCCTGCCCGCCGAGCGGGCCGCGCTGCCGGGGCCTTCCGGCGCGGGCGTGTGCTGGGACCGGCTGCTGTTCTGCGCCAAGGAGGCGGCGTACAAGGCCTGGTTCCCGCAGGCCCGGGTCCGGCTCGGGTTCCGCGACGTGGAGGTGGCCTTCTGCGGGCCGCCCGCGGACGGCCGGTTCCGCGCACGGATCCGGCACGGGTCCGAAGAGCTGCTGGGCGGCCGCTGGGCCGCGGGGAACGGGCTGCTGCTCGCGGTCGTGGCGGTGCCCGCCCGCCACGTGACGGGCGGGCCCGGACGCGGGCCCGCGGGCGGACATTTGGCAGGCGCTTAACAGCCTGTCCCGCAGCGGCCCGCACGGGACAGGCTGCACCGAGCCCGCCCCGTACCGCGGAGGGCCGCCCGGGCGAACACAGGAGGAGCGATGCTCTCAGCACCCCACCCCAGCTCGATCGCCGGCGAGGTCCGGCCCGTCACGGCCGAGTCGTTCGTGCACCTGGTGCGCGGGCACGCCCGGACCCGCCCGGACGCCGTCGCCATCCGCTCGGGCCGGGAGCGCATCACCTACCGGCAGGTGTGGCAGCGCTCCCTCGCCGTCGCAGCCGCCCTCCGCGAGGCCGGTACCGGCCCCGGTGACCGCGTCGCAGTATGGGCCGACCGCACCGCCGGCACGGTGGCCGGGGCGCTCGGGGTGATGGCCCTCGGCGCGGCCTACGTGCCGATCGACCCGACCCACCCCGGCGAGCGGACCGCGTCCGTCCTGGCGGGAGCGGCCCCGACGGCCCTGCTCCACGACGGCGCCCGGGGCGGCGGGACGCTGCCCGCCCTGAGCGTGCCCGTCATCGACGTACGGGAGCTGCCCGAGGCCGCCGGGCTGCCGGAACCGGCGCTCCCGGGGCCGCACGACATCGCGTACGTGGTGTTCACCTCCGGCTCCACCGGCACCCCCAAGGGCGTCATGGTCCCGCACGGTTCGCTCACCAACTACGTCGCCTGGTGCGGCGATCTCGTGGGCGGAGCGGACAGCGGAAGCGGCAGCCCGCTCTTCGGCAGCCTCGGCTTCGACCTGGCGATGACCTCCCTGTGGGTGCCCCTCGCGCAGGGTCGCACCGTCACCACCGTCGCCGGGATCTGGGACCAGGAGACCCTGTTCGGGGAGGGCGGGGACCCGTACACCTTCGTGAAGATGACCCCGTCGCACGCCCGCTTCTTCGACGTGCTGGCCGAGCCGCCGCGCTACGACCGCGTCACGCGCCTGCTGATGTTCGGCGGCGAGGGCCTGGACCCCGCCCTCATCGCCTCGCTCCGGTCCCGGCTGGACGGCGTGCTGCTCGTCAACCACTACGGCCCGACGGAGACCACCATCGGGTGCTGCGCCTACCGCTTCGACCGCGACAGCGTTCCCTCGACCCCCACCGTGCCGATCGGCCGGCCCGCCTGGAACACCCGGGCGTACGTGGTCGACGAGGGTCTGCGTCCCGTGGCGCCGGGCACGCCCGGCGAGCTGGTCATCGCCGGGCGGGCGGTCGCCGCCGGGTACCTCGGCGGCGCGGACTCCGGGAAGTTCCTCGACGAGGGCGAACTGGGCGGACCGGGCCCGGGACGCGCCTACCGCACCGGGGACACCGTGGAACTGCTCGCGGACGGCGAGCTGCTCTATCTCGGCCGGGGTGACGACCAGTTGAAGGTCAACGGCCACCGGGTGGAGCTGGGCGAGCTGCGCCACCACGTCCTGGGCGTCCCGGGGGTGGCGGACGCCGCCTTCGACATCGTGCGCGGGCCGGTGGACACCCTGGAGCTGTACGTCCGGCTCGGCGGCCGGGGTCCGCGGCCGGGCGCGGAGGAGTTCTCGAAGGTGGTGCGGGGGACCCTGGCCGCCGCGCTCCCCTCGGCGCTCGTACCGGGTGCGGTGCACCTGGTGGACGAGATCGTGGTGAACGCCAACGGCAAGACGGACATCGCCGCGACCCGGGCGCGGGCGGACCGCGGATAGCCGGAACGCCTCGCACCGGGATCGCACCTCGGTCGCACCGGCCTCTCACCGGAACGCTTCATACCGGAGGGGTTAGCAAATCACCCGCAGTCGTCAGACGCAGCTCAGCGACCCGTCAGCGCCGTCCAGGATTCTCACAGGGCGGGCCACGGCCCGTCCCTGACGACCCGGATGACGGAGTGAGCGACGTGTCGAACCCCTTTGACGACCAAGACGGAACCTTTCTGGTGCTGCTGAACGACGAGGGCCAGCACTCCCTCTGGCCCGCCTTCGCCCCGCGCCCCGAGGGCTGGACCGTCGCCCTGGGCGAGGGCCCGCGCGACGCGGCCCTCGCCTACGTGGAGGAGACCTGGACGGACATGCGTCCGGCGGGGCTCCGTGCGGCCGCCGGCGCCGAGTCGTCCGCCTGATCGGGCACGGGTCCGGGGCGGAGGAGACAACTGTGGACGTGGACATGGCCATTCGCGCGGAGGGACTGCGCAAGAGCTACGACAGCCACGAGGCGCTCGGCGGTGTGGACCTGGAGGTCCCCGCCGGCACGGTACTGGGCCTGCTCGGCCCCAACGGTGCGGGCAAGACCACCACCGTACGCATGCTCGCGACGCTGCTCGAACCGGACGGCGGCCACGCCACGGTCGCCGGCTACGACATCGTGCGCGAGCCGCACGAGGTGCGCCGCCGGATCGGCCTGGCCGGCCAGTACGCGGCCGTCGACGAGATGCTCACCGGCCGCGAGAACCTCGAACTCATCGGCACGCTCGTCCATCTGGGACGCGCCGCCACCCGCGTGCGGGCCCAGGAGCTGCTGGAGCGCTTCGACCTGACCGCGGCCGGAGACCGGCTGGCCCGCACCTACTCGGGCGGTATGCGCCGCCGGCTGGACCTGGCGGCCTCCCTGGTCGCGACTCCGTCGGTGCTGTTCCTGGACGAGCCGACCACGGGGCTGGACCCGGTGAGCCGGATGGGCCTGTGGACGGTCGTACGGGACCTGGTCGAGGACGGGGTCACCGTGCTGCTGACCACCCAGTACCTGGAGGAGGCCGACTTCCTCGCCGACCGCATCGCGGTCATCGACTCCGGCCGCGTCATCGCGGAGGGCACCCCGGACGAACTCAAGCGCAAGGTCGGCGAGGAGCGGCTGGAGGTGACCGTGGCCGTGCCGGACCGCCTGCAGGACGCGGTGACCGCGCTGCGCCGGATCACGGCGGCGGAACCGTCCGTGGACGCCGTGCGCGGCGTGGTCTCCATCCCGGTCGGCGACGGCCTGGGCACGATCGCGTCGGCCGCGGGGACCCTGCGGCTGGAGGGTGTGGAGGTCAGTGACTTCGCCCTCCGCAGGCCCACCCTCGACGACGTCTTCGTCACGCTCACCGGTACTCCGGCCTGACCCGGCCGGGCACACGCGCGGCGGACCGCGGCCCGGCAACGGGCCCGTCCGCGGACGCGGGTGCCCGGCCGCCCCATTTTCGACGACACCTAGCGGTACCACGGGGGCTTCACTGTGCAAAGGATCCATTTCACCGCTGCTGACGTCGCCCGCACCCGCCTGAAGATCACGGCGGGACCGCTGGTCGAGTCGGCCTTCGCCCACGGACTCCTCGGACGGGGCGTCAGCGCCCCGTTCGCGCGCTGGCGCAGCCAGGTCGGGGACCGGCTCCGGCCCCTGGCCGGCGGCCCCGCCGCTCCGGCCGGCCCCGGTACGGACGGCGAGGCCGCCCTCGGCGCCCTGCTGCGGATCATCGAGCAGGGCGCGGCGGGGGGCGACCTCACCCGGGTGTGGCAGACCGCGGTGGCCCCGTACTGGGACCACCTGCTGGCGTTCCTGGAGGTCGAGTGCGAGGCCCGGGGCCGGGTGCTGATGGGCGGCGGGGCCGAACTGCTGCTGACCACGCTGCACTCCCGCATCACCTGGCGGGCGCCGGTGCTGGAGATCCACGACGGGCCCGACACGGACATCCACCTGGACGGACGCGGCCTGGTGCTGGCGCCATCGGTGTTCCTGGCCCACCGGGCCGGCCGCGTCACCCGCAGCCTGGACCCGTCCGCGCCGGTGGTGCTGGCGTTCGCCGCGCCGCCGGACAGCCACCAGGCGACCGCGCTGTGGGACAAGCCGGACGACAGCGGGCAGTCGCTGGGCGCCCTGGTCGGCCAGACCCGGGCGGCCGCGCTGCACGTGCTGCGGGCCAGCTGCACCACGACCCAGCTCGCCGACCGGCTCGGCATCTCGGCAGCCGGCGCCAGCCAGCACACGGCCGTGCTGCGCCGGACGGGCCTGATCACGACGCGCCGCGTACGCAACACCGTGCTGCACACCCTGACCCCACTCGGCGCCGCTCTGCTCAAGGGCATGGCCGTGCAGTCCGCCGCAGGAAGCCGGCACAGGCCGCCGGCCGCGGTTCTCCCGCCCGCCGGCGTCCTGCAGCACGCGTCCTGACGTACGCGGACGGCAGCGCTCGCGCCCGGCGCACACGGCCGCCCCCCGCACGGAATCTCCGTGCGGGGGGCGGCCGTTCGTACGCGCGGGGTCACTCCTTGATGCCCGCCAGGTCGCCGGGCCTGCCGCGCAGAACCGCGCCCGCCGACAGCAGGGTCGTGGCCAGGGTCAGGCCCAGGGCGCCGCCGACCACCGTGACGAGGATCCACGGGGAGCCCGTCGGGAGCGTCGTGCCCAGCACGCTCATGCTGAAGGGCACCAGGGTCAGCAGCGCCACCAGCAGGCCGAGGACGATGCCCGCCACGGAGACCAGGACCGCCTCCATCGCCATCATCTGCATCACCTGCCGGCGGGTGGCGCCGATCAGCCGCTGGAGCATGAACTCGCGCCGGCGCTCGGTGGTGGCCAGCACCTGGGTGTTGACCAGGGCGATCGCCGCGTAGCCGACGACCACGGCCAGGACCAGGTAGGCCATCCAGGACTGGGTGTCGCTGTTGTCCGCGGCGACCGCCGTCAGCGCCTGCCGGTCGGTGACCCGCAGGCCGGGCTGCCGGTCGGCGAGGGTGCGCAGCGACGCCTCCAGGGCGGCCCGGTCGGTGCCCGGCGCGGCGCTCACCATGATCTGCGGGACGAGTCCCGCGTCGGTGTGCCCCACCAGTACGGATGCCGGGACCAGGGCGGTCTCGTAGCCGCGCTTGCCGTCGACGGTGGCGACCAGTTCGAGGTCCACGCGAGTGCCGTCGCCCAGGCGCATCGGCACGGTGTCGCCGATCTTCCGGTCGCCGGCGTACCGGGCCGGCAGGGCGACGGTGTCACCGCGCAGCCGGTCCAGGCTGCCGGAGGCGGCCCGGAAGGAGGTCGTCCGCGCGACCCCCTCGGGGGTGACGCCCTGCATCGACACCTCGGTGGGCTGCGGGGCGCTCGACTCCCCGTCACCGCCGTTCGCGGTCGGGTCGACCGGTACGTCGGGCTCGATGAAGCCGAGGCTGGGGACCTGGGCGGAGGCCGCCTCGACCCCGGGCAGGCCGCGGATCGCGTCCACGGTCTCCAGCGGCATGCCGCCGGACACGGAGGTCACCACCGCGTCGGCCCGCAGGCTCTCGTCGAACGCCCGGTCGGCGCCGTCGGCCTGAGTGGTCTGCATGTAGATCAGGCCGACGGCCAGACCGGTGGCGAGCATCACCGGCATCACCGCCGCCGCGAGCCGGGCCGTACGGGCCTTGGCGTTGCGGGTGGCGAGGTGTCCGGAGAGCCCGGACAGCGCGCGCACCGGGCGGCGCAGCGAGGCCGTGATGCCCCGGGCCAGGACCGGGCCGAGGAGACCGAAGCCGATCGTCCACACCATCGCCGCCGGGGTGGCGACGCTCCCGGCGTCCGGGCCGTCCGTACCGGCCGTGCCGACGGCCAGGGCGGCTCCGCCGATCAGGCAGAACAGCCCCAGGACCGAGCGGAAGCCGCTGAACCACCGGCGCTGGAGGCCCGCTTCGGCGAGCGCCTCGGTGGGCCGGGTCCGGGCCGCGCTGTTGGCCGCGATGAACGCGGCGCCGACGGCGGTGACGAACGCGGTGCCCACGCCGACGATCAGCGGGACGGATCCGGCGCGGAAGACGATCGTCTCGGGGACCACGCCCGCGTCGGCGAAGGCGCTCAGCAGCCAGCGTCCGACGCGTGGCCCGGGAATGCACGCCAGCGCCGTGGCGATGGCCGCCAGCAGGACGGTCTCGCCCAGGATCAGCCGGCGCAGCTGGCCGGGGGTGGTGCCGATGGCCCGCAGCAGGGCCATCTCGCGCTGCCGCTGCTGGATGGACAGGCCGAGGGTGGAGGAGGCGACGAAGACGGTGACCATGGCGGACAGTCCGCCGAACGCGGCGGCCAGCGGGATCAGGTCGCTGCCGTCGTCGATCACGCCCGGGTTCTCGGCGCGGCCCCGCTCGTCACCGGTCAGTACCGACACCTGCGCTCCGGCGACCGCCTTGCGGACGGCGTCGGCCACCGCGGCCGTGTCCGCGCCGGAGGCCGGGAAGACGCCGATGTTGTCGACGGTGCCGGGCAGTCCGGCGGCGGCCCGTGCGGCGAGGGCGGCGGCATCGGACAGGAAGACCCCGCCGGCCTCGCCGTCGCCCTCCGCCAGGCCGGATACCTCGTACGTCCGGGAAGCGCCGCCGGAGCGGATCTCGACCCGGGAGCCGGGGGTCAGGCCCGCCCGCTGCGCGAGCCGGGTGTCCAGGACGACGTGACCGGTGTCCGCGGGCGCGGAGCCCTGGGTGATGCGGTACGGGGTGAGGGCGGCGGAGGCCCAGCCGTGGCCGGTGACCTGTGCGGCCGGGCCCTTGCCGCCGGCCGGTGCCAGGGAGGCGGGGAAGGAGACGTCGGCGGCGGTGCGCTCCACCCCGGGGACCGCCTCGATCTTCGCGGCGAGAGCCGCGTCGAAGCGGACCCTCTCGGGGAAGACCATCTCGCTGGAGGTCCCGAGGTAGCGCTGCTCCCCGGTCACGACGACGGGGGCCGCGGCCAGCCGCTGGGGCGGGGCGGCGTTGTGGATGCCCGTCTCCAGCAGACCGCCGCAGGCCACGACGATGGTCGCGCCGAAGAACAGCGCGATGAACGAGGCGATGAATCCGCCCTTGTGGTGGCGCAGGGTGCGCAGCGCGATCCTGATCACAGCAGGGTCCCCTGTGCCGCCGCGGCCACGGCCGACGGGCGGGTGCCCCAGGCACCCAGGTGCGTCATGCGCTCGGCGACCTGGTCGGCGGTGGGCCGGTCGAGGTGATCCACGATCCGGCCGTCCGCGAGGAACAGCACCCGGTCGGCGTGGGAGGCGGCGACCGGGTCGTGCGTGACCATCACGATGGTCTGGCCGGCCTGCTCGACCGCCTCGCGGAGCAGGGTCAGCACCTCGCGTGCCGTGTAGGTGTCCAGGGCGCCGGTCGGCTCGTCGCCGAAGATGACCGCCGGCTTGGTGATCAGTGCCCGGGCGATGGCGACGCGCTGCTGCTGGCCGCCGGAGAGCTCGCCCGGGCGGCGGTTCTCCCGGCCGCCCAGCCCGACCCGCTCCAGCACCTCGGCGACCGCGCCCTTCTGGGGCCGCTTGCCGGCCAGCCGCAGCGGCAGGGTCACGTTGTCCAGGACGGACAGCGCGGGGAGCAGGTTGAACGCCTGGAAGATGAAGCCGATCCGCCGGCGCCGGAACTGCGTGAGCTCCCGTTCCCCCAGCCGCGACAGGTCCACCCCGTCCAGCAGCACGGAGCCGGAGGTGGGACGGTCCAGACCCGCAGCGCAGTGCAGGAAGGTGCTCTTGCCGGAGCCGGAGGGTCCCATCACCGCGGTGAAGGTGCCCCGGTCCAGGCCGATGCTCACGTTGTCGAGAGCGGTGACCTCGTTCTTCGAGCCGCCGTAGGTCTTCCGTACGGATTCCAGGCGGACGACGTGCCGACCCTGCGGGTCCGGTGTCCCTGTCATGGCTTTTCCTTCTGCTGGAAGCCGTCCCGGGCGGGCCGGCTTGGGGGAGGGGTCAGGTCGGGACGGGTCAGGTCTGCGACCAGGAGCGGAACTGCCGCTGCCCGTAGAGGAGCGGCGGGAGGCTGTGCTGCCGGGATATCCGGCGGACTTCGCCGTAGACCGTGACGTGGTCGCCCATCCGCTGGGTGAGGACGACCTCGCAGTCCGCGACGGTGTGGGCGTCGCGGACCAGGTGCGGGCCGCCCGGGCCGGGCGGCTGCTCCCAGGGGGTCAGCGCGAACCGGTCCGGATTGCCGGAGGCGAACAGCTCGGCGGTCTCCTGGGCCTCCGCGTGCAGGAAGTTGACGGAGAACGAACCGGAGTTGAGAAGGGATCTCAGGGTGGGGCTGCCCACCCTGAGGTTGACGAGCAGGGTCGGCGGGGCGAGCGCGACGCTGGTGACCGAGGAGCAGGTCATGCCCCACGGCTCGCCGTCGAGGTCGCGGGCGGTGACGGCGCAGACTCCCGTGGGGAACTCGCTCATGAGCGAGCGGAAGGCGTCGGCCGACGCCTGGGCTGCGGTCGCCGTGGTGGGTTGAGTGGTCATCTGGTGCTGCCTTCCATCGCCAGGGCGAGCTCGGGTTCGGCGGAGCCGGCCTGCACGGCCGGACCGGGCACGCGGCGCTCCCGGTGGTCGAGGAGGCCGAGGAGCGGCCCGGTCAGGGCGGTGGTGGCCAACGCCATCACGACCAGGGCCAGGACCATGGGCCCCGTGAGGATTCCGGCGCTGAAACCGGCCTGGAGCACGATCAGTTCGGTCAGTCCGCGGGTGTTCATGAGGACGGCCACGCGCCGGGCGTCGGCCGGCGGCCGGCCCCCGAGCCGGGCGCCGAGGTATCCGCCGACGCCCTTGCCCGCGCAGGCCAGCAGGAACGTGGCCGCGATCAGCAGCCAGGACGCCTGCGAGAAGCTGCCGTTCAGCACCGTGATGCCGGTGACCACGAAGAAGGCGGGCACCAGGAGACGCCCGGAGCGGGCGATGCCGTCGACGGCGGGCGCCCACGGGGCGTGCTCGTCGCGGGGGATCGCGAAGCCCACCAGGGCGGCCCCGACGATGGCGGTCATGCCCATCTTCTCCATGGCGATCGCCACCGCGAGGGTGGCCACCGCCAGGACGACGGCCACCGTGCGCGGGGTCCTCCCGTACGCCTTCCGGGCGAGGGGGGTGCGCAGCGCGAAGCGGATCGCCAGCGCGCAGGCGGCGCCGGCCGCCAGGGCCAGCGTCGAGCGGAGGAAGCCGGCGAGGCTGCCCTCGCCGAGGCTGATGGCGAGCATGCACAGGAGCCAGCCGACGGCGTCCACCGTGATGGCCGCGCCGAGCGCGACCCGGCCCGCGGAGGACTCGCTCATGCCCCGGTCGGTGAGGATGCGGGCCATCACGGGTACCGCGGTGATGGACATGCTCACGGCGATCATCAGCACGAAGGCGGCGAACGGGGCGTCGCCGCGGGCTGCGGCGTCGTCGGTCACCACGATCAGAGCCGCCAGGAGCAGGCCGCTGACCAGCGGCGGGACCAGCGAGCCCGCCGCGACCCAGGCGGTGGTGCGGCGCGGCTGCTTCCCCGGGCCGGTCTGCAGCTTGTGGGCCAGGCCGACCAGGAACAGCGCGAGCGCCGCCTTGGAGATGAGCCTCAGGGTGTCCAGGACCGGAACGGGGAGCACGGCGTCGAAGGACGCGGGGCCCATCAGGTAGAGGGCGGCCGGACCGGCCAGCAGGCCCGTGGTGATCTCGCCGATCACCTCCGGCTGACGCAGCAGACGGGCTGCCGCCCGCCCCGCCCAGGCCAGCAGCAGGATCGCGGCGAGAACGGCCAGGACGTGGGCGGTGCGGGTCAGGATGTCGATAACTTCCATGGCTTCAGAGCCCTTTCCGGCCGCGGGACGGCCTTCAGGCGCGCATCCTGGCGAAGTAGTCGTAGGCCTTGGGCAGGACCTCGGTGAGCTGGCGGGTCTTCTCGCGGATCGCCTCGAACTCGCGCTCGGCGGCGCCCGGGTCGGACAGGGCCAGGGCCGGGGAGGGCTTCAGCTCGATGCCGCCCATGCCCAGGAGGATGCACATGTAGGAGTACGGCGGCAGGCCGTGGTAGTAGGGGAAGACCGTCTCGGAGTCCGGGAGCTGCGTCTTCCACTTCTCGATGCGGGCGGCCAGCGACTCGGGGATCGCGCGGGTCTTCGCGTCGCGCCAGTACTGGGTGTCGTTGCGCTTGGCCGCGACGTAGTGGAGTACGAGGAACTCGCGCACCCCGTCCATGACATGGGCTATGGAGTCGTTGTAGAGCTCGCGCTGGACCGGGTTCCAGTCGTCCCCGGGGAAGTTCTTGGCGAGCTGCTCGATCGCGTGGTGGATGAAGAAGATGCCGGTGGACTCCAGGGGCTCGACGAAGCCGCTGGACAGGCCGATGCCGACGCAGTTCTTGACCCAGGAGTTCTCGCTGCGGCCGATCCGCATGTTGATGTGGTTGGCGGGAACGTCCGCGGCGGCCGGGCCGACGAACTCGCGCAGCGTCCGCTCGGCCTCCTCCGGGGAGATGTAGTCCTTGGCGTAGACGTAGCCCGTGCCGACGCGGCCCATCAGCGGGATCGTCCAGATCCAGCCGGCGTCCTGGGCGGTGGCCGTGGTGCACGGCAGGATGCCCCGGCGCTCCATGTCCATCGGGACCTGGAGGGCGACGGCACTGTCGTTGGGCAGCGTGTCCTTGTAGGAGATGAACGGAGTCTCCAGGGCCTTGTTGAGGAGCAGGCCGCGGAAGCCGGTGCAGTCGATGTACAGGTCGCCGGTGATGTCGCCGTGGTCGGTGGTGGTGACCCCGGAGATCCAGCCGCGCTCGTCGAGCTTGACCTCCTCGACGTGGTCGACGATGTGCTTGACCCCGCGCTCGACCGAGTACTTCGTGAGGTATTTGGCCAGCAGTGCGGCCTCGAACTGGTAGGCGTAGGGGAACTGCGTCTTGCCCTGGTGCTCGACCATCGTCAGTCCGGCCATCTCGTCCGCGCCCTCGACGAACGGCGAGTCGATGAGCGTGCCGTCCTCCTGGCGCGGGCTGAGGCCGGCGTCGATGACCGAGGCCATGACGAAGCAGTCCTTGTCGAAGCGGTCCGTCGGACCGTTGTTCAGCCACCAGTCCGTGAGCGGGAAGCCGTTGACCGACCGCATCTGCTCGAACGGGTGGTAGAAGTAGTGGCCCTCCTCCCGCCAGTTCTCGAACTTGACGGCGAGTTTGTACGTGGCGTTGCAGGCGGGCATCCAGTCCTTCTCCTTGAGTCCGAGGAACTCGAAGAAGTGGCGGATGTCGCTGAACGTCGCCTCGCCCACGCCGACCGCGCCGACGTGACCGGACTCGACCAGCGTGATGTCGATGCGGTCCCCGAACGCGGCCTTGAAGTACGAGGCCGTCATCCAGCCGGCGGTGCCGCCGCCCACAATCACGATCTTGTTGAGCATGCCGTTGACTCCCATTCGATTGCCGATCGCGGATGATCGGAGCCTAGGAACGGGGAGCGGGCCGGCACAGACCTTTAAGTGCTCGGCTAATGTCGCTGGCGGGGGGCGAATTCCGGACAGCCTTCGAACCGTCAGCGCAATGTCAGGCGAGGCGGGCAGTATGCCGACAGGACACCACCGCCACAAGAGCACCGGACCGGCCATACCACGTGGCCGCTTTTTGGCTGCCCGGATGGTATTTCCCCCGCCCGGCCCCCCCGGTACAGCATGAGGGCCTGCCGACGACAACGGGGGTTTACAGAAATGGAAATCAACATACTCGGTTCCGTCTCCCTTTCCTGGGGAGACCGCACCTATGCCATGGCCTCGAAGCGGGTCACCTCGCTCCTGACGTTCCTCGCCCTCTCACCGCGCACCACGGTCTCGTCCGACCAGATCGAGGACGAGCTCTGGGGCCATCAGCGGATGACGAACGCACGCAACGCCCTCCAGGCCAACGTGCTCCGGCTGCGCAAGTACCTGGAAGCCCTGACCGGGATCAAGGGGACGGAGCTGATCCGCACCGTCGGCAGCGGCTACCTGCTCGACCTGGCTCCCGAACGCGTCGACGCCCACCGCTTCCTGCGGCAGGCCGAGACCGGCGCCGCCCTGGTCCACGACGACCCGGCGCACGCCATCCTCGAGCTGGAACGGGCGCTCGCACTGTGGCGCGGGCCGGCCCTGATGGATTCGGTGGACGGGGTACGCATCCGGCTCGCCGCCTCCCACCTGGAAGAACGCCGGATCACCGCCTACGAGGACCTCATCACGGCCATGCTCACCGTCGCCGCCCACCGCATCTCGGTGCCGGAGCTGCGCCAGCTCGCCCAGGAGCACCCCGAGCGGGAGCGGCTGAGCGAACTGCTGATGCTGGCCCTGTACCGGGAGGGCAGGCAGGCCGAGGCGCTGGAGGTCTTCCACGGCGCGCGCCGCCGGCTCGCGGGCGACCTCGGGCTGGAGCCCGGCCGCGCCCTGAACCGGGCGTACCAGGCGATCCTCGAACAGGACGACGTGCTGGGGGAGCCCCGCCAGGCCCTCGTCTACGCCGGGCGGAACTGACCCCGGCGGCGGGGCGCGTTCCCGCTGTCGTCCCGCTGATGCGCCACTGTCCTCCCGCTGACGTTCCGCTGAATTCCCTTGCCCCGAAGCGGAACGCCTATACCGTGAAAGAACGGGTTCCGTCCGCGCAGCCCCCGCTGCCCGGACGGCCCGTTCCGGGAAATCCGGAACGGACCGTCCGGCCGGCCCGGACCACGCGGACGGAATTGCCATTTCCGGAACCGCCGACAGGGGCAGGACATGGAACTCGAATTGCGTCACGCTCGTATTGTCGTCACGATCAGCAACTCCGGCAGCATTTCCGCCGGAGCCCAGGAACTGGGGCTTCCACAACCGAGCCTCACCGCACAACTGCGCCGTATCGAAAGAGCCGTCGGCGGAGACCTCTTCGTGCGCTCCCGGTCCGGGGTCACCCCGACCGAGCTGGGCGCGCGGCTCGTACCGCGCCTGGCCGACCTGGTCCGGCAGGCGGACGAGGTGATGGCCGAGGCGCTGGCCGGCTCCGCCGGCCCGCTGCGTCTGGGCAGCACCGAATGGACACCGCCGACCCTGCGCGAAGCCCTCCAGGCCGCGCTGCCGGACGCCGTCGTGCAGACCCGCACGCTGAACCCCGCGGCCGCCCTGGACGCCGTACGACGCGGCACGCTCGCCGCGGCCCTGGTGCCGCAGGTGCCCGGGCCGGCCTTCGGCGGCGCCCTCGGCGACGGCGGGGGCGACGACGAACCCGCCCTCGCGCGGAGCCTGATCGTCCGCGAACCGGTCTGGCTCGCCGTCCCGCACGGCCATCCCCTCACCACCGGCGGACCGGTGGACCCGGCCGGGCTCGTGGAGCTCGCCGACCGCTGCGGGCTGGCCTGGGTGCGCTCCTCCCCGGACCACTGGTTCCACACCGTCGAGCGGCGCGTGCTCGAGGCCGGCGGCCGCGGCCCCGACCGCGTGCTGCACCACGTCGACAGCCACCAGGAGGCCATGCACTGGGTGCGCGACCAGGGCGTGGCCGCGCTGACCACGCCGTCCGGGGCGCTGCCCGGTGTGGCCCTCGTACCGGTGACCGGAACCGCACGGGTCGAGCTGGTGCTCAGGTGGCGGGGCAGCGCCGTCTCCCACGAGACCCTGCACGCGCTGGTCGACGCCCTGCGCGCGTACTACTGCGCGTACGCCCGCTCGCGGCCCGCCTACTGGACCTGGATGCGGCGCCACCCCGCCGAGTTCCCGGAGCTGCGTCGCCACCTCCCCTCGCCCGTCGCAGCCTGAGCCCCGCCCGGCCTCAGCCGCCCTTCAGGACGCGGTCAGCGGATCGTCAGCGGCGGGTCAGTGCCCGGTCAGCGGCGGGTCAGCAGGGGCTCAGGCACCGGTCAGCTTCAGGTCAGGGGGGCGTCAGGGGCGTCCGCCAGCATCAGCGGCATGACAACCGCAGCGAACCACCTCGACATCGAAGCCCGCGACCGGATCAAGGAGATCATCTGCGACATCCTCGAGATCGAGCCCGAGGAGATGACCGACACGAGCCGCTTCAAGGAGGACCACGAGGCGGACTCCATGGGCGCCATCGAGATCCTCTCGCAGCTGGAGCGCGTCTTCGGCACCGACATCGACCAGGCCGAACTCTCCCGCATGGTCAACCTCGCCGCCGTCGTGACGGTCGTCGAGGAAGCCATAGCCGCCAAGTCCGACCCGGCCAACTAGGCCACGGCGCACACGACGACGGGAGCGCAGGGTGTACGACGACGAGCGGGCGCCGCGCCGCGTGGTGATCACGGGCCTCGGCACGGTCACCAGCATCGGCCTCGGGGTCACGGCCTTCCTGGACGGACTGCGGTCCGGACGCAGCGGGGTCAAGCCGATCACCGCATTCGACACGACGGGCTTCGCCCACGCCAACGGCTGCGAGGTGGACGACTTCGACCCCGCGGACTGGATCCACCGCACCGACCCGGCCGAACTGGGCCGGGCCACCCAGTTCTCGATCGCCGCAGCCCGGATGGCCGTCGAGGACGCCGGCCTGACCCCGGAGGACCTCCGGGAGCGCAAGGTCCTGATCTCGGTCGGTACCACCGACGCCGAGTCCCGGGATCTCGACCTGCTCGTCGCACAGCAGCTGGAGGACGGCCCCGAGCAGTTCGACCCGCGCGTGGTGCGCCGCGCCCAGGCCGGACGGCTCTCCAGCGGCATCGTCCGCGAGCTCGGCCTCGTCGACGTGGAGGCCCTCACCATCCCGACGGCCTGCGCGGCCGGGAACTACGCCATCGGCAGCGGCTTCGACGCCATCCGCGACGGAGACGTCGAGGCCGCACTGTGCGGCGGAGCCGACGCGGTCTGCCGCAAGACCTTCACCGGCTTCTACCGGCTCGGCACCATCGCCCCCGAGGTCTGCCAGCCGTTCGACAAGGACCGCAAGGGCATCCTCACCGGCGAGGGCGCCGGAATCCTCCTCATGGAGAGCCTGGAGTCGGCGCTGGCCCGCGGCGCCCGGATCTACGCCGAGGTCCTCGGCTACGGCCTCAGCTGCGACGCCCACCACCCCGTCGCCCCCGACCAGGACGGCCTGGCCCGGTGCATCGAGGTGGCGCACGCCAACGCCGGGGTGAAGGCCCGGGACATCGACTTCATCTCGGCCCACGGCACCGGCACCCACGCCAACGACGTGACGGAGGCCGGCGCCATCCGCCAGGTCTTCGACGTTCCGCCGCCGACCGTCTCCATCAAGTCCATGATCGGCCACTCCATGGGGGCGGCGAGCGCGCTGGCCTCCGCCGCCTGTGCGCTGGCCATCACCGAGGACTTCATCCCGCCCACCATCAACCACCGCGAGACCGACCCCGAGTGCGGCCTGGACTGCGTGCCCAACGAGGCCCGCCCCGCCCGGCTGAACGTCGTGCAGAACAACGCTCTGGCCTTCGCGGGCAACAACGCCGTGCTGATCCTGGGCCGGTACGAGGAGGCCGTCTGATGTCCCCGACCCCCCTGGTCGTCTCGGGCTGGTCGGCCGTCTCGCCGTTCGGCGTCGGCAGCGAAGCCTTCCGCGGCGGAATCCGCGCCGGCCGCACGGCGGTCGGCGCCGTCGACCGCGAGACCTTCCCCGGCCCGTTCGCCGAAGGCGCCGTCGTCCCCGACTTCACCGCCGCCAAGTACGTCGGCAAGAAGGGGACCCGGACCATGGACCGGGTCACCGCCATCGCGGTCACCGCGGTCGGCGGGCTGATCGACGGATTCCGCGACGAGCTGACCGCCCGCCCCGAGCAGACCGCGCTGGTCCTCGGCACCGGCTCCGGCAGCGTGCAGAGCATCATGGACTTCACCCGGGACGCGCTGGCCGGGGAGCGCCCGTACCACGTGGACCCGGCCCGCTTCCCGAACACCGTGATGAACCGGGCCGCCGGGCAGAGCGCCATCTGGCACGGCATCAAGGGCCCCAACACCACTGTCGCGGGCGGCTCCCTGACCGGCCTGCTCGCCCTGGGCTACGCGCTGCGGCTGCACCGCGGCGGCCACTGCTCCCGGGTGCTGGTGGGCGCGGCCGAGGAGTACTCCACCCAGCGCTCCTGGCTGGAATGGCACGGCCGCGCCGACGCCGAGAGGGACACCCCGCTCGGCGAGGGCAGCGCCGTCTTCCTGCTG
This sequence comes from Streptomyces sp. NBC_00029, assembly GCF_045160505.1. Taxonomy (NCBI): domain Bacteria; kingdom Bacillati; phylum Actinomycetota; class Actinomycetes; order Kitasatosporales; family Streptomycetaceae; genus Streptomyces; species Streptomyces sp. NBC_00029. Next base: position 4,759,700 of record NZ_CP108292.1, on the reverse strand, counting down.
GAGACCGCGGACGACGCGGCGTCGGCCGGGCGCGGTGCGCTGGCCCGGATCGGCTCCACCGGCTTCCGGGCCTTCCACGAACCGGACGGTGCCCGCGAGGCGCTCGCGTCCTGCGTGCGCGACGCCCTGGCCAAGGCCGGGGTCGCGCCTCGCGACGTACGGACGGTGGCGCCGCTCGGCGCCGGCGGCCCGCTCGTCGCACAGGAGGAGGCCGCCGTCGCCGACGTGCTCGGCGACGACGCGGACCCGCGGTGGATCCGTATCCGGCCGCTGGTCGGCGACACCTCCGCGGCCTCGGCCGCGCTCCAGATGGCCGGGGTGCTCGCCGCCGCCGGCGAGGGCGGCCTGGCCCCCGGGGAGGCCGCACTGATCACCGGCATCGAACGGGACGGTCTGGTCGGCTGCGCGGTCCTCACCGGCGGCTGACCCCCCACACCCCGGCGGCCGGCCGGACCATGCCCCCGTGTCCGGCCGGCCGCCGGCCCCTCCCCTTCCCTCCCACCGGTCCTGCACGCCCTGCACGCCCCCGCAGGCCCCGGCATCCGCCCTCACCGAGGAGAAGCACGCACATGTCCGCAACTGAACGCCGTGTCGCACTGGTGACCGGAGGCTCCCGGGGAATCGGGCGGCACGTCGTGTCCCGCCTCGCGCGCGACGGCTACGACGTCGCCTTCTGCTACCAGTCCGACAAGGAGGCCGCCGACACGGTGGCCGCCGAGGCCACCGCGGCCGGCGCCCGCGTCCACACCGCGCGCACCGACGTCCGCGACCACGACGCCGTACGGGACTTCGTCCGCGCCGCCGAGAAGGAACTCGGCCCGCTGCACACCGTCGTGTCCTGCGCGGGCATCGTCCGCGACAACCCGCTCGTGATGCTGGCGCCCGACGACTGGGACGCGGTCCTGCGGGTCAACCTGGACGGCACCTACAACCTCTGCAAGGCCGCCGTCTTCGCCATGATGAAGCGCCGCGCGGGCTCCGTGATCACCCTCTCCTCGGTGGCGGGCGTGTACGGCAACGCCACCCAGACCAACTACTCCGCGACCAAGGCCGGGATCATCGGCTTCACCAAGGCGCTCGCCAAGGAGAGCGGCCGCTACGGCATCCGCGCCAACGCCGTCGCCCCCGGCTTCATCGAGACCGACATGCTCTCCGGGCTCGCCCCGGAGCACGTGAAGAAGATGACCGAGCGCATCCCGCTCGGGCGGTTCGGCCGCCCCGAGGAGGTCGCCGACCTGGTCTCCTTCCTCGCCTCCGACCGCGCCTCGTACATCACCGGACAGGTCTTCGGGATCGACGGCGGCCTCGTCGTCTGACACGCACCCCCGCCCGCGCCGGGACACCACCGACCGACCGAAGGGTTCACCATGCCCAAGAACAAGACGCCCCGCTTCTACTTCTCGCTGCGCAGCCCGTACTCCTGGCTGGCCTACCGCGAGATCATGACCTTCCACCCGGACCTCGCCGAGAGCCTGGAGTGGGTGCCGTTCTTCGAACCCGACGAACTGAGCGCCCGGCTGCTGGAGGAACAGGGCGGCCGCTTCCCGTACTCGGACATGTCCCGCGAGAAGAACCGGTACGTGCTCCAGGACGTCGGCCGCCTCACCAAGGCGCGCGGGCTGACCGTCACCTGGCCCGTGGACCGCGACCCGGTGTGGGAGGTCCCGCACCTGGCCTATCTGGTCGCGGCCCGGTACGGACGCGGCCATGCCTTCATCGATGCCGTGTACCGGGCCCGGTTCGGGCGCGGCCGGGACATCTGCGATCCGGCCACCATCGAGGACATCGCCTTCGAGATCGGGCTCGACCCGCGCGAACTGGCCCGGGCCAGCACCGTGCCGGAGGTCCGCGCCGAGGGCATCCGCATGCTGCTCGACGTGTGCCGGGACGGGGTGTTCGGCGTGCCCTTCTTCGTCCACGGCTTCAGCCGGTTCTGGGGCATCGACCGGCTCGACGACTTCATCGCCCACCTGCGCGACCGGGAGGTACCGGCCGCCTCCGTCCCGGAGCCGCTGGCGGCGATCGGCATGGGCCGCGCGACCGACGACGCGCACGCGGGCGGCTGCGGCTGAACCGCCCCGTCCGGATCCGGCCGGGCTCCTCGGGGCGCCGTCAGTCCGCTTTCAGTCCGCCGTCAGTGCCTGCGGCAACGATCGGGCCCGTGACAGGGCCGCATACGGAAACCTTCGCTAGGGGATAGCCATGACGCATGTTCAGACGGTCGGCGGCCTTCCGCTCACCGCCGGCCAGAAGGACATCTGGTTCGACGCGAAACTCTCTGGCGGGGGAGCCACCTACAACACCGCCATCTACTGGGACATCAACGGGCCGCTCGACCGGGACCTCTTGCGCACCGCGCTGGAGCGGCTGGTCGAGGAGTCCGAGTGCCTGCGGACCAGATTCACCGAAGTGGACGGCGAGCCGAGGCAGTTCATCGAACCGCTGACGACGCTCCCGCTGACCGAGACCGACGTGAGCGGCGCCGCCGACCCGGCCGCTGCCGCGCACGCGGCGATCCGCGCCGACCTGCGCGTACCGTTCGCCCTCACCGCCGAGGACCGCGCGGCCGCCGGTGACACCCCCGGCACCGGCGCCACCGACGGCGACGCGTTCGAGCCGCTCTTCCGGCTGAGCGTCTTCACCCTCGGCCCCGACCGCACCTTCTTCTGCCTCCTGAACCACCACCTGGTCTCCGACGGCTTCAGCTACGTCATCTACTGGCAGCGCCTCGGCGCGATCTACGAGGCCCTGCTGGCCGGCTCCGACCTCGACGAGGGCCGCTTCCCCGCCCTGACCACCCTGCTCGACGCCGAGGCCGCCTACGCCGGCTCGGCCCGCGCCGAGCGCGACCGGGCCTACTGGGCGCAGCGTTTCACCGACCGGCCCGAGCTGATCAGCCTCTCCACCGGGGACGCGGAACCCGCCCAGACCTTCCTCCAGGAGCAGGGCGTCCTTCCCGACGCCGTCGCCGAGCGGCTGCGCGCCACCGCCTGGGAGTCCCGCGTCACCTGGCAGACCGTGCTGGTCGCGGCCCTGGGCGCCTACACCGGGCGGATGGCCGGCACCGAGGACGTGCTGCTGTCCGTGCCCGTCACCGCCCGCGTCGGCGGCGACACCCAGAAGGTCCCCGGCATGGTGGTCAACTACCTGCCGCTGCGGCTCTCCGTGGACACCGCCACCACCCGTACCGACCTGCTCGCCGGTTCCTACCGGGCCTTCTCGCAGGCACTCAAGCACCAGCGCCACCGCGTCAGCAGCATCCGCCGCTCCATGGGCCTGCCGAGCGACGACCGCCGCCCGTTCGGGCCGTTCCTCAACATGATGCCGCAGGTGGAGAAGCTGGCCATCGGCCCGTGCGCGGCCACCATCCACAGCCCCTCCACCGGACTGGTCGACGACCTGGAGTTCACCGTCGCCGACAAGGGCGACGCCGGCATCGGCATCGACCTGAACGGCAACGAGGCCCGCTACACGCGCGCCGAGGTCCGTGCCCACCTCGACCGCTTCGTCTCCTACCTCGACCGGTTCCTGGCCTCCGGCGCGGACGAGCCGCTGGCCGCCCTGGACCTCCTCTCCCCCGGCGAGGCCGCCGACGTGGCCGCCGCGCTGACCGGCCCCGTCCGCCCGACCCCTTACCTGGGCGTCGTCGAGCGGATACGGGCCCACGCCCTGGCCACCCCCGACGCCCCGGCCGTCACCGACGACACCGGCACCCTCGACTACGCCGGGCTCGTCGGCCGCGCCGGCGCACTCTCCCGCCGCCTGACCGCCTCCGGCGGCCCCGTCGCCATCCTCAGCGAGCCCGGCCGGGACTTCGTCACCGCGGAGGTGGCCGTCCTCGGCGCCGGGCGGGCCTTCGTACCGCTCGATCCCGGGGCGCCGCTGCCCCGCCTGACCGCGCTGCTGCGCGACAGCGGGGCCGGCTTCGTCCTCACCGACGCCGCCCACCGGGACCTCGCCGAGCGGGCCGCCTCGGCCGCCGGCGACGGCGCGCCGCTGCCCGTCCGCGAGATCGGCACCGAGCAGGACCCCGCGGACGCGCTGCCCCCCGTGCTCGGCGGGCCGCAGGACCTCGCGTACGTCATCTACACCTCCGGCTCCACCGGCAGGCCCAAGGGCGCGATGGTGCAGCGCGGCGGCATGGTCAACCACCTGCTCGCCAAGATCGAGGAACTGTCCCTGGACCGCGGTGACGCACTCGTCCACAACGCCCCGGTCACCTTCGACGTCACCGTCTGGCAGACCCTGACGACGCTGCTCGTCGGCGGCCGGGTCCGTGCCTTCAGCCGCGCCGAGGCGTCCGACCCCGACGCCCTGTTCACGGCCATCGGCGCCGAGGGCCTCACCGTGCTGGAGGTCGTCCCCTCCCTGCTGCGCGCCACCCTCGACGTGTGGGACGCGGCCGGCGACGCCCCCGCACTGCCCGCCCTGCGCTGGATGATCTCCAACGGGGAGGCCCTGCCGGCCGAGCTGTGCAGCCGCTGGTTCGCCCGCTACCCCGCCATCGCGCTGGCCAACCTGTACGGCCCCACCGAGTGCTCGGACGACGTCACCCACGCCTACGCCCGGGACCTCGGGGCGCTCGACGCGATGGGCGCCGCGATCGTCCCCATCGGCCGGCCGCTGCGCAACACCCGCCTGCACATCCTGGGCGACGACCTCAGGCCCGTCCCGCACGGTGTGCGCGGCGAGCTCTACATCGCCGGCGACGGCGTGGGCCGCGGCTACCTCGGCGACCCCCGCCGCACCGCCGTCACCTTCCTGCCCGACCCCTTCGCGGCCGACGGCTCGCGCATGTACCGCACCGGCGACCTCGTCGAACTGCGCCCCGACGGGCAGCTCGCCTTCGTCGGCCGCCGCGACCACCAGGTCAAGATCCGCGGCCAGCGCATCGAGCTCGGCGAGGTCGAGACGGCGCTGCGCGCCCTGCCGGGCGTCGCCGACGCGGTCGCCGCCGCCGTCACCGACCCGTCCGGGCACAAGCGCCTGGTCGGCTACCTGGAACCGGAGACCGGCGCCGCACCCGACACCGGCGAGCTGCGGACCCTGCTCGCCGGCCGGCTGCCCGAGGCCCTCGTACCGACCGTACTGATCATCCTGGACGCACTGCCGCTGACCCCGCACGGCAAGGTGGACCGCAAGGCACTGCCCACGCCCGACCCGGCCGGCCCCCGGACCGCCGCACGGGCCGCCCGCACCCCTGCGGAGGGCATCATCTGCGCGGTGCTGGCCGAGGTGCTGGGCCTGCCCGAAGTGGCCGTCGACGACAGCTTCTTCGCCCTCGGCGGCGACAGCATCAGCTCCATCCAGGTCGTCGGGCGGGCCCGCAGGGCGGGACTGATCGTCACCGCCCGCGACGTCTTCAAGCACCGGACCCCGGCGGCCATCGCCGCTGCGGCCCGTCCCGTGCCCACGGACGCCGCGACCGGCGCGGGCGCCCCGGCGGACGCCCGGGACGACGGCACGGGCGAGGTCGAACCGACCCCCATCTTCGACCGGCTGCGCGAGCAGATCTCCGAACTCCCGGAAGCGACACGTGAGTTCGCCCAGTACGTGGCCGTCAATGCCCCCGCCGGGCTCACCCCCGCCGTCCTGGAGCCCGCCCTCCAGGCCGTCCTGGACCACCACGACACGCTGCGCCTGAAGCTCACCTCCCCGGTACCGGGCCTGTGGGCGCAGGAGGTCCTCCCGGCGGGCTCCGTCGCCGCCGCCGACGTGGTCACCCGGGTCACCGTGCCCGCCGGCGCCGACCGCGCGGCCGTGCTCGCCGAGCAGACCGCCGCCGCCCGGGCCCGACTGCGCCCCGAGACCGGCCTGGTCGTCCAGGCGGTGCTGCTGGAGGAGACCCCCGGCGCGGGCGGCCGTCTGCTGCTCGTCGTCCACCACCTCGCCGTGGACGGCGTGTCCTGGCGCGTCCTGCTGCCCGACCTGGAATCCGCCCGGCAGGCCGTGACCGAGGGCCGCACCCCTGCCCTCGACCCCGTCCCGACCTCCTTCCGGAGCTGGGCCAAGGCCCTGTCCGCCGAGGCCCGCACCTCCCGCCGGGTGGCCGAACTCCCGCTGTGGGACGCCCAGTCGGCCGGAGCGGCCGAGACCTTCACCGACCGGCCGCTGGACCCGTCCGCCGACACCTGGGCCACCGCGGGCCGGCTCCGCCTGGAGCTCCCCGCCGCGCTCACCGCCGACGTCCTGACCCGGGTGCCCGCCGCCCTGCACGCCGAGATCAACGAGGTGCTGCTCACCGGCCTCGCGCTGGCCGTCACCAGCCGCTCCGGGGCCGGGGGCACCCGTACCGTCGTCGAGCTGGAGGGCCACGGCCGCGAACAGATCGGCGACGGCCTCGACACCTCCCGTACGGTCGGCTGGTTCACCAGCGCCTTCCCCGTCGGGCTGGACGTCGGCGAACTGGACCGGACCGAGATCGCGGCCGGCGGCCCCGCCGTCGCCACCGCCCTGAAGCGGGTCAAGGCCGCCCTGCGCGCCCTGCCCGACCACGGCATCGGCTACGGCCTGCTGCGCCACCTCAACCCCCAGACGGCGCTCGTCCTCGGCCGCGCCGCCGTACCCCAGATCGGCTTCAACTACCTGGGCCGGTTCGCGGCCGGCGACGGCGCCTGGGCCATCGAGCCCGGGGGCGCCGGACTCACCGCCTCCCCCACCACCCCGCTGCGCCAGCCCCTCGACGTCGTCGCGCTGACCGAGGACCGCCCCGGGGGACCGGTGCTCGTGGCCGAGTGGACCTGGCCGTCCGGAGCCGTCGACGAGGCCGTCGTACGCGAGACGGCCGAGGCGTGGTTCGCCGCGCTCGGCGCCCTCGCCGCGCACTCCGGTGCACCCGGATCCGGCGGGCGGATCGCCGCCGAGTTCCCCCTCGTCGACGTCGAGCAGCGGGAGATCGACGCTTGGGAGCAGGAGCTCGACGGGCTCACCGACGTCCTGCCGCTCTCCCCGCTCCAGCGCGGCCTGTTCTTCCAGGCCGAGTTCGACCGCCAGGGCATGGACGCCTACACCCTCCAGGTCGTCATGGACATCGGCGGCGAGCTGGACGTGGCCGCGCTGCGCGCCGCGGCCACCGCGCTGCTGGACCGCAACCCGGCGCTGCGCGCCCGGTTCCGCGAACGCGAGCAGGGCGATCCGGTACAGCTGATCCCAGCGGCCGTCGAGCTGCCGTGGAGCGAACACGACCTGACGTCGGCCGCCGACCCCGGCGCCGAGGCCGTCCGCCGCACCGACGAGGAGTGGCTGGACCGGTTCGACGTGACCGGTGGCCCGCTGACCCGGTTCACCGTCTACCGGCTGGGCGCCGAGCGCCACCGCGTCGTATGGACCACCCACCACATCCTGGTGGACGGCTGGTCGCTGTCCGCCGTCCTCGCCGAGGAGCTCGTCACCCTCTGGGGCAACGGCGCCGACCTCAGCGCCCTGCGCCCCGTCGCACCCGGCCGCGCCTACCTGGAGTGGTCCGCCGCCCAGGACAAGCCGGCCGCCCGCAAGGCGTGGGAGCAGGAGCTCGGCGGCATCGAGGAGGCCACCCGGCTCGGCCCCGCCGACCGGGCGCGGGTCTCCGTACTGCCCGAGACGTACACCGTGGAGCTGCCCGAGCGGCTGACCGCGGCCCTCACCCCCTGGGCGCACCGGCGCGGCCTGACGATGAACACCGTCGTCCAGGGCGCCTGGGCCGTCGTACTGGGCAGCCTCACCGGCCGCGGCGACGTCACCTTCGGCGCGGTCGTCTCCGGCCGGCCCGCGGACCTGCCCGGGGTCGAGCAGATGGTCGGCGCGTTCCTGCACACCCTGCCGGTACGGGCCCACCTGGACCCGGCCGTGCCGTTCGAGGAGATGCTGGCCGGCCTCCAGGACCGCCAGCTCGGCCTGGAGGAGCACCACCACCTGGGCCTGGCCGAGGTGCAGCAGGGCGTCGGCATCGGTGAGCTCTTCGACACCGTGGTCAGCTTCCACAACTACCCGGCGGGCGCGCTGGACGCGATCGGCTCCTACGTGCCCGGCCTCTCGATGCTGGACTGGAAGGCCCGGGTCATCGCCGAGTACCCGCTCGCGGTGGGCGTGTTCCCCACCGGGGGGCAGGGCCTGCGCGTGGAGGCCCAGTACCGGCCGGACGTCTTCGACGCCGCCCGGACCGAGGTCTTCGTCAGCCGGTTCGCCCGTGTGCTGGAGCAGCTCGCCGCGGCCCCGGACACCCCGCTGGGCCGGATCGACGCGCTCACCGCCGACGAGCGGGAGCAGGTCCTCGGCACCTGGTCGGGGGCGGCCGCGGCCCGCCCGGCCGTCGCCACCCTCGCCACCACGGTCTTCGAGCGGTGGGCCGGGCTCTCGCCCGCCAAGCCGGCCGTCTCGCTGGGCGCCGAGGAGCTCGACTACGCCACGCTGAACGACCGCGCGAACCGGCTGGCCCGGCTGCTGGCCGAGCGGGGCGCCGGACCGGAGCAGCCGGTCGCCGTGATGCTGCCGCGCTCCCCGGAGCTGGTCGTCGCGGCGCTCGCCGCCCTCAAGGCCGGCGCGGTGTTCCTGCCCGTGGACGCCGACTATCCGGCCGACCGCATCGGCTACATGCTGGAGGACGCCCGGCCGCCGGTCCTGCTGACCGACACGGCGACGCGGTCCCGCCCGGCGGGCCTGCCCGACCTGGCCGCGCTCGGGGTCACCCCGGTGCTGCTGGACGCGCCCGAGACGGCCGCCCGGCTCGCGGCGCTCGGCGGACACGACCTCACCGACGCGGAACGCGTGGCACCGCTGCACCCGGAGAACACGGCCTACATCATCTACACGTCCGGCTCCACCGGCCGCCCCAAGGGCGTCACCGTGGCGCACACCGGACTGATGTCGATGGTCTCCAGCCTGTCCGACCGGTTCTGGCTCGACCATGACGTGCGGGTCCTGCAGTTCGCCTCGTTCAGCTTCGACGCCTCGGTCTTCGGCATCATGCTGGCGCTGCTCAACGGCGGCACCCTGGTCATCGCCGACGAGGAGGCCCGTACACCGGGCCGGCCGCTCGTCGACCTGATCAACGACGCCCGGATCAACCTGGTCGCGCTGCCGCCCGTCGTCGTCGGGGGGCTGCCGGCCGACGCCACCCTCCCCAGCGACCTGCGGCTGGTGGTCACCGGCGAGGCGGTCCCGGCCGGGGTCGTCGAACGCTGGGGCGGCTCCGTCCGGCTGTTCAACGGCTACGGTCCCACCGAGGCCGTCGTCGGCTGCACCGTCGCCGGCCCGCTGGCCCCCCGGGCCGGCCGGCCCCCGATCGGGAAGCCCACCAACGCCCACCGGGTGTACGTGCTCGACCGCAACCTGCGGCCCGTCGCCCCCGGGGTCACCGGCGAGCTGTACGTCGCGGGCGGCCTCGCCCGCGGCTACCTGGCGCGGCCCGGGCTGACCGCGTCCCGGTTCGTCGCCGACCCGTACGGCCCTGCCGGATCCCGGATGTACCGCACCGGAGACCTCGTGACCTGGCTGCCCGACGGCGACCTCGACTACCTGGACCGCGTCGACGACCAGGTCCAGCTGCGCGGAATCCGCATCGAGCTCGGCGAGATATCCGCCGCCCTGCTCGCACAGCCCGGAGTCGAACAGGCCGTCGTGGTCATGCGCGAGGACGAGGCCGGCGAACGCCGTCTGGTCGCCTACGTCGTCGCCGGTTCGGCCGCCGCCCCCGAGGACACCGCCGTCCTGCGCGAGCGGCTCGCCGCGGAGCTCCCCGACTACATGGTCCCCTCGGCCGTGGTGGCGCTGGAGGAGCTGCCGCTCACCGCCCAGGGCAAGCTGGACCGCAAGGCCCTGCCCGACCCGGACCTGGGCGCCGCCTCCCGCGGCCGGGCCCCCCGGACCCCCCTGGAGGGTGTCCTGTGCGGCCTGTTCGCGGACGTCCTCGGCCTGGAGCAGGTCTCCATCGACGACGACTTCTTCGAGATCGGCGGGCACTCCCTGCTCGCCACCCGCCTCGTCAGCCGCGTCCGCAGCACCCTGCGCGTCGAACTCCCCATCCGCGCCCTGTTCGAGGCGCGGTCCGTGGTGGCCCTCGCCACGGAGGTCGGCCGGGCCGCGCAGGCCCGGCCCGCGCTGGCACCGGCCGCCCCGGGAGGGGAGCGCCCGCTCTCCTTCAGCCAGCAGCGCCAGTGGTTCCTCAACCGGCGCCAGGGCCGCGCCGACGGCTCGTACAACAGCGCCATGGCCTTCCGGTTCACCGGCAGGCTCGACGCGGACGCCCTGCGGGCGGCCCTGGCCGATCTCGTGGAACGCCACGAGGTGCTGCGGACCGTGATCCCCGAGCAGGACGGGGTGCCGGCGCCGCGCGTCCTGGACGCCGCCGCCGCGGCGCCGGACCTCAGGACGGTCTCCGTCTTCTCCGACCAGCTCGACACCGCGCTGGCCGCCGAGGCCGACCGGGGATTCGACCTGACCGAGGAGACCCCGCTTCGGGTACGGATCTTCCCCACCGGCGGCGACTCCTTCGTGATGCTGATCGTGCTGCACCACATCGCCTTCGACGGCTGGTCGATGGGGCCGCTGCTCGACGACCTCGCCGACGCCTACCGGGCACGGACCGGCGGGCGGGCCCCCGACCGGGAGCCGCTGCCGGTCCAGTACTCCGACTTCGCCGTATGGCAGCGCGAGCTGCTCGGCGATCCGGCGGACGAGGACGGCCTGGGCGCGCGACAGCTCGACTTCTGGCGCGACGCGCTGGCCGGGCTGCCCCAGGAGCTGGCGCTGGCGACCGACTTCCCCCGCCCGGAGAACGGCGGGAGCGCCGGTGACACGGTGATGTTCGACATCGACGCGGAACTCCACGCCACGCTCGCGGAGATCGCCCGGACCACCGGGACCACCGAGTTCATCGTCTACCAGGCCGCCCTGTCGGCCCTGCTGACGCGGTGGGGCGCCGGAACCGACATCCCCCTCGGAGTGTCCGTCGCCGGCCGCGCCGACGACGCCCTCTCCGGCCTCGTCGGCATGTTCCTCAACACCCTGGTCCTGCGCGGCGACACCAGCGGCGACCCCACCTTCCGGGAACTGCTGGAACGGCTGCGGGAGACCGACCTGGCCGCCTACTCGCACCAGGACGTCCCCTTCGACCAGGTCGTGGACGCGATCAGGCCCGACCGCGTGCTGGGCAGGCACCCGCTGTTCCAGGTCTCACTCACCGTGCAGCACGACGGGGTGCGCGTCCCGGACCTGGTGGGGCTGCGCGCGGAGCCCGCGTACGTCGGCTCCGACCAGGCCAAGCTGGACCTGGTGGTGGAGCTGTTCAACTGGCCCGGCCGGGACGGCATGCGCGGTCTGCTGACCTACAGCACCGACCTGTTCACCCGGGACACCGCCGAGCGGCTCGTCGAGCAGTTCGGGCAGGTCCTGCGGGCCGCGGCCGCCGACCCCGGCGTGCGGGTCAGCGAGCTGGAGGCGCAGCGGCCGCAGACCCCCGCCGGCGCCGCCACCCTGACCTCACTGGTCGCCGGGCGGATCGCCGCCTCCCCCGAGGACACCGCGGCCGGCTCCGGATCCCGGGCCCTGTCGTACGGGGCGCTGGACGAGCGCGCCGGGCTGCTGGCCCGGCACCTCGCGCAGCGGGGGGCGGGCCCCGGCCGGGTCGTCGCCCTCGCGGTGCCGCGCGCCGCCGACCAGGCGGCCGCCGCGCTCGCGGTGCTCCGGTCCGGCGCGGCCTACGTGCCGGTCGGCGCCGAGGAGCCGAGCGAGCGGGTCCGGGAGCTGGTGGAGGCGACCGCCGCGGTGGCCGTCCTCACCACCGAGGGCCTGGCCGGGAGGCTGCGCAGCTGCGGCGTGCCGGTCGTGGTGCTGGACTCCGCCGATGTCCTCGCGGCCCCGGGCGGCCCGGCCCCGGCCCCGCTGCCGGAGCCGGACCCGGAGTGGCCCGCGTACCTGGTGCGGCGCGGGCCGGACGGTCCGGGCGCTGCCGTCGTCCCCGTCAGCCACGCGGAGGCGGCCGCCCTGGCCACCACCGGGACGGGTGCCGGCCTGTGGGCGGCGCTGCTCTCGGGCGGCGCTGCGGACGCCCCCGACCGGCCGGGCCGCGACTGGGCCGCGCCGGCCCCGGCGGACCCGGTGGACCCGGTGGACCCGGTGGATGCTCAGGCCGCCCCGGCCGCCGCCGAAGGCGAGTGCGAGGACGATCCGGTCACGGCGCAGCTGCTGCGGATCGTCCACGACGTACTCGCCACCGACGCGGTCGTCGCCGGGGAGAACTTCTTCGAGGCCGGCATGGACAGCATGAAGTCGCTGCGGCTGGTCAGCCTGGCCCGCAAGGCGGGCCTGAAGCTGAGCATCGCGGACGTCTTCGTCCACCAGAGCGTGGCCGCACTCGCCGCGAGCCTGCGCCCGCGGACCGCCCCACCGGCTCCCGAGCCGCCCGCTCCCGCCAAGGCTCCCGCGCCCGCTCCCGAAACGCTGCGCAGCAGCGCCCGGGGCATGGCCGAGGCCATCGCGGAGGCCGACGGGATCGGCCACATCGAGCACTTCACCCCGATGCTGACCATCCAGCCCGAGGGCGACCGCACTCCGCTGTTCTGCGTGCACAGCGGCGTGGGACTGTCCCTCTCCTACCTGACGCTGGTGCCGTACCTGCACCCCGACCAGCCCCTGTACGCCCTCCAGTCGCCCACGGTCGTGGACGGCGCCCCCCTCCCGGAGAGCATGGAGGAGATCGCCGCGACGTACATCCGGCTGATCAAGGAGGTCCGGCCCGAGGGCCCGTACCACCTGCTCGGCTGGTCCTTCGGCGGACTGCTCGCCTACGAGATGGCCGTCCAGCTCCGGGCCGCCGGCGACGAGGTCGGAATCCTGACCGTCATGGACTCCTTCCCCCGCACCGACGCGGTCGACGAGCGGAGCGAACAGGTCCGGCTGGGCTGGCTGATGGAGGGCATCGGCCACCACCGCGACGAGTTCGCCGGACGCCGGCTCGAACCGGACGACCTCTACGAGACGTTGCTCCGGGACGGCAACCCACTGGCCCGCATGGGCCGGGAGCGGATCCACCGCGTGGTGGACCTGATGGGCCGCCACCAGATCCTCAACACCCGTTACCGGCCGGGGGAGTACGCCGGCACCGTCGACCTCTTCCTGGCCGAGCGCTCGCCCTGGGGCGAGGTGACCGACAAGGACGTCCTGTGGAAGGAGCACATGACCGGCTCCGTTCGGGTGCACCGCATCGACTGCGCCCACGACGACATGCTGAACCCGGAGCCGCTGAGGGCCATCGGCCCCGCCCTGCGCGACTCGCTCGACGCGTGGACGGCGGGTGACCGGTCATGACGACGACCCTGCCGCGCCCCGCGGCCGAACCGGACGAGACCGCCGCGGCCGCCGCCGCGGCCGCCGCCGCGGCCGGGCCTGGGCAGCCCGCGGCGGCCCGGCCCGCGGGCCTGGGCACCCTGCTCACCGAGATCGGCGCCGTCATCGGCCGCCGGCTGCGCCGGATGCGGCGCGCCCCCGGCCGCTCGATCGGCATCGTCCTCAACCCGATGCTCTCGCTGATCATGCTCGGCTACCTCTTCCGCGACTCGATCCACCTCCCGCAGGGCGGTGACTACGTCGAGTACGTCTTCGCCGGCGGCGCCGTCCAGGTCGGACTGGCCTGCGTGGGACCGACGGCGGTCTCGCTCGCCCTGGACCTCCAGGGCGGGCTGGTCGACCGGTTCCGCTCCCTGCCCATCAACCCGGCCTCGATCCCGATCGGGCACACCGCCGCCGACTGGCTGGTGGGCATGGGCGGACTGGGCACCACCGTGGTGATCGGCCTGGCGCTGGGCTGGCGTTCGCACACCGGTCTGCTGCCCACCCTGGCGGGCTTCGCACTGATCGCCGTCTTCATCTACGCGATGCTCTGGCTCGGGGTGCTGCTGGCCCTGACCCTGCGCAGCGTGGAGACGATCAGCGTGGTGGCGCCGTTCATCGTGGTCGTACTTCCCTTCCTGTCCAGTGCCTTCCTCTCGCCGCAGACCATGCCGGCGGCGCTGAGGCCGCTCGCCGAGTGGAATCCGGTGACGGCCGTCATCGCATCCTGCCGCGACCTGTGGGGGAACCCGGACACGCCGAGCGCCGGCTTCTCGGGCACCCATCCGCTGCTGGTCGTCGCGGTCACCCTGACCGTCACCTTCGTGACCTGCATCGTCGTGAGCCTGCGCCGTTTCCGTTCGACGTCCAGCTGAAGCCCCGAGGACCCGAGGACCCACACCATGACCATCACGCAGGAGGTGGCCCCGGCCGACGCCGACGCCACCGCCCAGCCGCCCGCCCACGTACCCGCCCCCGCCGACCTCGACCTCACCGACCCGCAGACCTTCCTGGACGTCGACCCGCACGCCATGTGGCGCCGGTTCCGGTCCGAGAGCCCGGTGCACTGGCACCCGGCCGGGCCGCACACGCCCGGCTTCTGGGTGATCTCCCGGTACGCCGACGCCGTCGCCGTCTACCGCGACAACAAGCGGTTCACCTCCGAGAAGGGCAACGTCCTCACCACCCTGCTCCAGGGCGAGGACTCCGCCTCCCGCAAGATGCTCGCCGTCACCGACGGCGTCCGGCACCGCGCGATCCGCAACGTGATGCTCAAGTCGTTCGCGCCCCGCGTCCTGGAGCCGGTCGTCGCCGGGGTCCACACGCACACCCGTGAACTGCTCGGCCGGGCCGTCGCGGCCGGCCGGCTGGACTTCGTCGCCGACGTCGTCGACCACATCCCGATCCAGACCATGGGCGACCTGCTCGACATCCCGCACGCGGACCGCCCGCGGCTGGTGGAGTGGAACACCAGGACTCTGGCGCAGCACGGCTCCGGGGACGACGAGTTCGAATCCGTCATGGCCCGCAACGAGATCATCATGTACATGGGGGAGCTCGCGGCCGAGCGGCGCCGCAACCCGGGCGAGGACGTCCTCAGCACCCTGGCCGCCGCGACCGTCGACGGCAGCCCGCTCACCGAGGACGAGATCGTCCTCAACGCCTACAGCCTGATCCTCGGCGGCGACGAGTCCACCCGGACCTCCCTCATCGGCGGCCTGATCGCCCTCGCCGAGCACCCCGAGCAGTGGCGCCGGCTGAAGGCCGGCGAGGTGTCCGCGGACGCGGCGACCGAGGAGATCCTGCGCTGGACGACCCCGGCCATGCACTTCGGACGGCGCGCCCTGGTCGACGTACCGCTGGGCGACCGGGTCATCAGGGCCGGCGACATCGTGACCCTGTGGAACACCTCGGCCAACTTCGACGAGCGGGCCTTCACCGACCCGGAGAGCTTCGACGTCGGCCGCAGCCCCAACAAGCACGTGGTGTTCGGCCACGGACCGCACTTCTGCCTCGGTGCCTTCCTCGGCCGGGTGCACGTGAAGGCGATGGTGGAGGCCCTGAGTTCGATGGTCTCGGACATCACGCTGCTCGGCCCGCCCCAGCGCCTCTACTCCAACTTCGTCCGCGCGTACAGCGCCCTGCCCGTCGCCCTCACCGCGCAGGCGGCGGCGCCGGGAGCGGTCCCCCCGCGGCAGACCGGCAAGGAGACCCACTGACATGCGCCACGAGACACGCACGGCCGGCGGCACCACCCTCGCCGTCCTGTACGCCGACACCCGGTCCGAGGAGGTACGCCGCCGGGCCGAGGAACTCCTCGCCGAGCACGGCGCGGTCCTCGTACGGGGGCTGGGCCTCACCGACGCGGACGCCTTCCACTCCGCGGTGGCCCTCTTCGGCGACTCCCTCATCGACAGCTACCGGGGCGGGAACACCCCCCGGGCGGCCGTCACCGACGGGGTCTTCACCTCCACCGAGTACCCGGCCCGCTTCGACATCTCCCTCCACAACGAGATGTCGTACGCACAGTCCTGGCCCACCCGGCTGTTCTTCGGCTGCCTGATCGCGCCCGAGACCGGCGGCGCCACCCCGGTCTGCGACGGCGGGGCGCTGCTCGCCTCGCTGCCGCCGGAGGTCCGCGAGCGCTTCGCCTCGGGCGTGGTCTACCGGCAGCACCTGCACGGCGGGTTCGGGCTCGGCAAGTCCTGGCAGGACACCTTCGAGACGCAGGACAGGGCGGTGGTCGAACGGTTCCTGGAGGAGTCGGCCGCGGAGTACGCCTGGACCGCCGACGGGGGCCTGCGGGTCAGCCAGCACCGCCCGGGCCTGCGGCACAACCCGCGTACGGGCGCCGACACCTGGTTCAACCAGGCCGACCAGTGGCACCCCTCCAACCTGCCGGACGACGAGGCCGAGGACCTGCTGTCGCTGATCGACGACGTGGCCGACCTGCCGCACTGGGTCACCTACGGCGACGGGACCCCGCTGTCGGACGACGACCTGGCGCATGTCCGCAAGGCCCAGCGGGAGAACCGGCTGTCGGAGCCGTGGCAGGTCGGCGACATCATGATCGTGGACAACATGTCGGTCCTGCACGGCCGTGAGGCGTACACCGGCGCCCGCAAGATCGTCGTCTCGATGACCTGACCCCCCACCCCGGCCGGCCTGGCCCCCGGCGCTCGCGCCCCGTCGGGTTTCGACCCGGCGGGGCGCAGCCCTGCGGGGCCCGGCCCGCCCGATTCACCGCAGCCTTAAGGACGTAGCCGTCCGGAGGCCGTCTTCCTAGGGTCTGGACCGATGGCGCCGTGGCGCCCCGCGGAGCCCGGCGAGAATGGACGGAAAGCATGAACGCGCTCGACGAGATCATCGCAGGCGTGCGGGACGGCCTGGCGTCGCGGCGGCTCCGGGTTCCGGAGTGCGAGCTGCGCGACCGGGCCTCGGAGGTCCGGCCCGTCGCCGACTGCGCCGAGCTGCTGCGCGGTACGGACGGACTGAAGGTGATCGCGGAGGTCAAGCGGGCCAGCCCGGCGCGCGGCCGGCTCGCGGCGATCGAGGACCCGGCGGCGCTGGCCGCCGCGTACGAGGCCGGCGGCGCGGCCGCGGTCAGCGTACTGACCGAGGAGCTGCGCTTCGGCGGGTCGCTGGCGGATCTGGACGCCGTACGGGCCCGGGTGACGGTGCCGCTCCTGCGCAAGGACTTCGTGGTCGACCCCTACCAGGTGTGGGAGGCGCGGGCCCACGGCGCGAGCCTGGTGCTGCTGATCGTCGCGGCGCTCGAACAGCCGCTGCTGGTCGATCTGGTGGCGCAGGCGGCGGAGCTCGGCCTGACCCCGCTGGTGGAGGTGCACGACCCGGGCGAGGCGCGCCGGGCGCTCGACGCCGGGGCCTGGGTGATCGGGGTCAACGCGCGCAACCTGAAGACGCTCGAGATGAACAAGGGGGCCTTCGCCGCCATCGCGCCGGACATCCCGGAGAACATCGTGCGGATCGCCGCGTCCGGGGTGCGCGGCCCGCGGTGCGCCGTGGAGTACGCGGAGCTCGGCGCCGACGCGATCCTGGTGGGCGAGGCCCTCGTCACCAGCGGCCACCGCCGGGAGGCGGTGGCCGCTCTGGTGGCCGCGGGCCGCCGGTTCAACGGAGGGCGGCCGGGCGCGGGGAGGCCCCGGCGGCTGCCCGGTTCTCCCGGTCCCGTTTTTCCGTGACGGCCGCCCAGCGCTCCAGTACGGCGGCCGCCGCACCGGAGTCGATCGCCTCGGCGGCCCGGGCCACCCCGTCGGCCAGCCGGGCGGCGACCGGCCGCCCGTCGGGGGACAGGGCCGCCAGCCCGGCCGCGGCCGACAGCAGGACCGCGTCCCGGACCGGTCCGCGGGCCCCGGCGAGAACCTCGCGGGCCACCCGCGCGTTGTGGACGCGGTCGCCGCCCCGCAGGGCGTCGGCCGGCGCGTAGGGGATCTTGATGTCCCGCGGGTCGAAGGTCTCCTTCCGCACCCCGGATCCGGTGACCGACCACACGGTGGAGGTAGTGGTGACCGTCAGCTCGTCCATCCCGTCGTCGCCCCGGAAGACCAGCGCGGACACCCCCCGCCGGAACAGCACCTCCGCGATCAGCGGAGCCAGCCGCGCGTCGGCGACCCCGACCGCCTGGGCCGCGGGATCAGCCGGATTGGTCAGCGGGCCCAGCGCGTTGAAGACCGTACGGATGCCCAGTTCGCGGCGGGTGCCCGCGGCGAACCGCATCGCCGGGTGGAACAGCTGGGCGAAGCAGAAGGTGATGCCGGTCTCCTCCGCGACCTCCCCCACCTCCGCCGCGGGCAGGTCGAGCCGGACCCCCAGCTCCTCCAGCACGTCGGCCGAACCGCAGGCGGACGAGGCGGAGCGGTTCCCGTGCTTGACCACCAGGGCGCCGGCCCCGGCGGCCACCACAGCGGACATGGTGGACACGTTCACGCTGTGCGAGCCGTCACCGCCGGTGCCGACGATGTCGAGCGCGCGTCCGGGCACCGACAGCGGCACCGCGTGGCCGCGCATCCCCGACACCAGCCCTTCCAGCTCCGCCGCGGTCTCCCCCTTGGCCCGCAGGGCCGTCAGCAGCCCGGCGAGCCGGACCGGGCCGGCCTCGCCGGACATCACCCGGTCCATCGCCCACTCGGTCTCCCGGGCGGTCAGGTCCCGGCGGTCCAGCAGTGCGTTCAGCAATCCTGGCCAATCGGTCTCGTGCGCAGTCTCGATCACAGCCACGGCGGTCTCCTGGAGCGGCTAGGAAAAGGGAGGGAAAAGATCCGACACCCCAGTCTGCGAAAGAGCGTCCAGCCTTTCCAGACCACTGCCCGGAATTCCGTCCAGTCCAATTCGGAAATCACCGAAGGAGAAAGCCAGTGGCCCTGCACGCCGCGGTCACGCTCGTCAGGGAATCCGAAATTCCGCTGACGTCGCAGATCCAGCGATTCATCAAGAAGGAGGTGACCGAGGGAACTCTGCATCCGGGTACCCGGCTGCCCTCCAGCCGGCGCCTGGCCCACGACCTCGGCGTCTCCCGCAGCGTCGTGGTGGAGGCGTACGGACAACTCGTCGCCGAGGGCTACCTGGAGGCGGCGCAGGGCGCCGGTACCCGGGTGGTGTCCCACCTCGACCGCGGGGCCCGCGGGCTCGCGCCCGTGCCCTCCCTGCTCGACGACGGGCACACCGGCCGCCGGGACCCGTCCGTCCGCTGGGACCTGCGCCCGGGAGGCGGCAACGTCCCCGACTTCCCCCGCCGCGAATGGCTCGCCGCCTACCAGCGGGCCCTGAACGCCGCCGACCCGGCCGCCCTCGACTACCCGCCGCTCGCCGGTGACCTGCGGCTCCGCCTCGAACTGGCCCGCTACCTGGGCCGGATGTGCGGGGTGCGCGCCGCGCCCGGCCAGGTCATGGTGACCGCCGGATTCGCGCAGGCCCTGGGCCTGCTGGCCGCCGTCCTCCCGCAGCTGGGGATCACTTCCCTCGGCATCGAGAACCCGGGCCACCCCGGCCAGCGCCGCTTCGTCCACGAGAGCGGCCTGCGGCCCGTCGCACTGCCGGTGGACGGTGAGGGCCTCGACGTCGCCGCGCTCGCCGCCTCCGGGGCGCGGGCCGTCCTCGTGACTCCGGCGCACCAGTTCCCCACCGGGGCGCCGCTGTCCCCCCGGCGCCGCGAGGAGCTCGTGCGATGGGCTCAGGAGGTGGACGGCCTGATCATCGAGGACGACTACGACCGGGGCCTGTGGTACGAACGGGGCGCGGGCCGGCCGCTGGCTCTCCAGCGGCTCGCCCCCGACCACGTGGTCTACGCGGGCACCGTCAGCAAGTCCCTCGCCCCCGGGCTGCGCCTGGGCTGGCTCGCCGCCCCCGCCCCGCTCCTGGACCTGCTGCAGCACGCCCGCGCCCGCCACGACCTGGGCACCGACGTGCTGACCCAGCTGGCGTTCGCGGGGTTCCTGCGCGGGGGCGCCTACGACCGGCACCTGCGCCGGCTGAACGCCCTGTGCCGGGCCCGCCACGACGCCCTGCGCGAGGCCGTGCGCCGGCACCTGCCGGGAGCGGCCGTGACCGGCCCGGCCGCCGGACTGCACGCGTACGTGAGGCTGCCCCGGCACACCGACGAGGCGGCGCTGGTGGCCGGGGCGCTGCGCCGCTCGGTGCTCCTCACCGGTGCCGCCTCCCACCACGCCCGCGCCGGCGAGGGGGCGCCCGCCCTCGTGGTGGGGCACGCGCACCTGCCGCGGTGGGGCGCGGACCAGGCGCTGCGGGAACTGACGGGCGTGCCGACCGGGCGGTGAGCGCCGCCTCCCGGTCAGCGGGAGGTGAGCGCGCCGGCCCGCATCGCCAGGAAGTTCTCCATCATGGTCAGCCCGCCCGTGGTCATGACCGATTCCGGGTGGAACTGCACCCCCTCCACCGGCAGCGTGCGGTGCCGCAGCCCCATCACGTAGCCGTGGTCGGCGGCCACCGCCGTGGTGACCAGCGGCTCCGGCAGCGGGTCGGCGACCAGCAGCGAGTGGTAGCGGGTGGCCTCCAGACTGTGGCCCAGCCCCTGGAAGAGACCCTCGCCGTCGTGCCGGACGATGCTGGTCCGCCCGTGCATCACCTGCCCGGCCACCTCGATCCGGCCCCCGTACGCCAGCCCGATCGCCTGGTGCCCGAGGCACACCCCGAGCAGCGGGACCCGGCCCGCGAAGGCGTGCACCAGCTCCACGTGCCCGGACTCGGCCGGGTGCCCGGGGCCCGGCCCGAGCACCACCGCGTCGGGCTCGAGCCCGACCAGCTGCTCCGGGGTCCGGGTGCGCGAGCGGACCACCTCGGTGTCCGCCCCCAGCACCTGCAGGTACTGGTCGATGATGTGGACGAAACTGTCGTACGCGTCGATCAGCAGCACCTTCACGGCAGCAGCTCCTCACCGGTGAGCGCCCAGTAGGCGGCCCCCATCTTCGCCAGCGTCTCCTGCCACTCGGACTCCGGCTCGGACTGGGCCACCATGCCCGCCGAGCTCTGCGTGGAGTACGTGCGGCCGTCGTACTCGATCGTGCGGATGCACAGCGCGAGTTCGCTCCAGCCCCGTACGTCGACCAGCCCGACCGCGCCCGCGTAGGCACCGCGCCGCTCCCGCTCCAGGCCGTCGATGATCTCCATGGCGCGCACCTTGGGCGCGCCCGACATCGTCCCGGCCGGGAAGGTGGCCCGGACCGCGTCCCAGACGCCGACCTCCGGAGCCAGCCGGCCCGAGACGGTCGAGACCAGGTGGAACACGTGGGAGTACGTCTCCACCTCCATCAGCCGGTCCACCGGCTGGGTGCTGGGCAGGGCGACCCGCCCGATGTCGTTGCGGCACAGGTCGACCAGCATGATGTGCTCGGCCTGCTCCTTGACGCTCTCCCGCATCTCCTTGACACGCCGCCGGTTGGTCTCCTCGTCGGGGCCCCGGCGGGCCGTCCCGGCGATCGGGCGCATCACGATCCCGCCGTCCTCGATGCGGAAGAACAGCTCCGGGCTGGCCCCGATCAGGGTCCGCCCGGCCTGCGCCGCCAGGTACATGTAGGGGGAGGGATTGCGGGCGCGCAGCCGCCGGTAGACCTCCAGCGGGGTCAGACCGGTCTCCACGTCGACGCGGTGGCCGATCTGGATCTGGTAGACGTCGCCGACGCCGATGTGCTCCAGGCAGCGGGCGGCCCAGCCGAGGAACGTCTCGCGGTCGACGCTGTCGCGCACCGAGTGCGGTACGGGCGCCTCGGGGACCCCCGACGTCGCGAACGTCCCGGACACCCCCGCGACATCGGGCAGTCCGGGCTGTTCCGCGAGGCCGGCGAAGGCCGGGCTGTCGGCCCGCAGCCGCCGTACCCGGCCGCCCTCGACGTCGTACCAGACGGTGTTCCGGAACAGCGTCAGCACGATGTCCGGGCGCCCGCCGTCCCCGTCGGCCCGCTCCGGCAGCTCCTCCATGTGCCAGGCCGACTCGTACGCCAGCGAGGTCAGGAACCCGAAGGCGTAGCCGGTCCCGGGCAGCTCGGTGGTCACCGAGAAGAGCCCCTGGGCGCGCCCGAGCGCGTCCCAGACCTGCGCCGGCCGCTCCGACCGGAAGACGTACGGACCCTCCGGGAGCGGGTGGTGGGCCACCGGGCAGCCCGCGGCGGGCCCGTCCGTGACCAGTCCGGCCGCCTCGACCGCGCCCGCCAGCGCCCGCTTGAGCTCCGGCGCGGCCCCGTCGACCTCGACCCGGTCCGCGTGGACCCGGATCTCGGCCAGCCGCCCGAAGCCGACGACCGCCGACCGGCGGTCCGCGGGCGCTCCCTCCAGGCTCTCGAGGAGAAAGACCTCCTCGGCCGGGAGCACCGCGCGCAGCGCCGCGTACAGGTCGGGCGGGGCGTGCCCGGCCAGTTCCTCGACCTCGACCCGCACCTCCACCCGACCGCTGCCCGCGTCCGGCGAAACACGTGAATCCCACAATGCGATCTCCCCCTTCTTCTTTCCGTCGAAATGAGTGAATCAATGATCCGCCGGGCATCGCCAGACCAATTCCACAGCGGCGATACGGTCCATTTCCAAAATGCTTGACCATTCCGTGGCAGCAATGGGTAACTGAGGCCATGAGACAAACCGAGAACAGTTCCTCATGGCGGAATTTCCCGGCCGCTCAGCAACCCGACTGGCCCGACCCCGCCGCGCTGCGCTCCGTCACCGGCCGGCTGGCCGGGGCGCCCCCGCTGGTCTTCGGCGCCGAGTGCGAACAACTGCGCCTGAAGATGGCTGCGGTCGCCCGCGGCGAGGCCATCCTGCTCCAGGGCGGCGACTGCGCCGAGACCTTCGAGCAGGTCACCACCGACTCCATCCGCGGCAAGCTGAAGACCCTGCTCCAGATGGCCGTCGTCCTCTCGCACGCCACCGCACTGCCGGTGGTCAAGGTCGGCCGGATGGCCGGCCAGTACGCCAAACCCCGTTCCAGCCCGTACGAGGAGCGCGGGGGCGTGAGCCTGCCGTCCTACCGCGGCGACGCCGTCAACGGCCTGGAGTTCACCGCCGCCTCCCGCATCCCCGACCCGCGGCGCCTGCGCGACATGTACGAGGCCTCGGCCCGCACCCTGAACCTGATCCGCGCCCTGACCACCGGCGGCTTCGCCGACCTGCACCAGGTGCACGCCTGGAACCAGGGCTTCGTCGCCGGCTCGGGCACCGGCGAGCGCTACGAGGCCCTCGCCGACGAGATCGACCGCACGCTCGCCTTCATGCACGCCTGCGGGGTGGACACCCGCGAACTGGGCACCGCCGAGTTCTTCGTCGGCCACGAGGGGCTGCTCCTCGACTACGAGGCCGCGCTCACCCGCACCGAACCGGAGACCGGCCGCACCTATGCCGCCAGCGGGCACCTGCTGTGGATCGGCGAGCGGACCCGCGACCTCGACGGCGCCCACGTGGAGTTCTTCTCACGGATCGACAACCCGATCGCCGTGAAGCTCGGCCCCACCACCGCCGCCGACGACGTCCTGGCCCTCCTCGACCGCCTCGACCCGGACCGCGAGCCCGGCCGGCTGACCTTCGTCGTACGGGCCGGCGCCGAGCGGATCCGCGACGTGCTGCCCACGCTGGTCGAGAAGGTCGCCGCGGAGGGCGCGCTGCCGTGCTGGGTGTCCGACCCGATGCACGGCAACACCGTCACGGCGCCCAGCGGCCACAAGACCCGCTCCTTCGACACCGTGCTCGACGAGGTACGGGGCTTCGTGGAGGTCCACCGGTCGCTGGGCACCCATCCCGGCGGCATCCACGTCGAGTTGACCGGCGACGACGTGACCGAATGCACAGGAGGCGGCAACACTGTCCGGCCCGAGGACCTGCCGCACCGCTACGAGACGGCCTGCGACCCCCGTCTCAACCACACCCAGTCCCTCGACCTGGCCTTCCGGCTCGCCGAGATGTACCGGGAGCGCGGACCGCTCACCCCCGGGACGCGCGCAACGTCTCCTCGATGAGGGCGAACGGCGGCTCCTCGGCGAGGTAGAAGTGCTCGCCGGGCACGGTCAGCGCCCCGAACGGCCCCCGGGTCGACTCCCGCCAGGCACCACTCTGCGCGGTGGTCACCCGGGGGTCGGACGCGCCCACGATCGCGGTGACCGGGCAGTCCAGCGGCGGCCGGGGCTGCCCCTCGTAGGCGGCGAGCAGCCGGAAGTCCGCCCCGATGTAGGGCATCACCAGCTCCACGAAGGCCCGGTTGTTCAGCAACTCCGGCTCTGTACCGCCCAGTTCGACCAGAGTCCGGGCGATCGACGCCTCGTCCCACGCCGCCGCGGCCACCGGGTCCCCCGCCATCAGATGCGGTGCCCGCGCCCCCGAGGCGAAGAGGTGCCCCACCCCGGAGCCGGCCTCCTCGAGCGCGCGGACCACCTCGTACGCGACGATCGCGCCCATGCTGTGCCCGAAGAAGGCGGTCGGCCGCTCGTCCCCCGAGGCCAGCATCTCGGCGGCTATCTCCCGTGCCATCGGCACCAGTTGCTCCGCGCAGTCCTCCGAGAACCGCTCCGCGCGGCCCGGATAGCAGATCGCCTGGACCTCGTACGCGCCGAGCCCCTTGCCCCAGGACCGGAAGAAGTACGGGGACCCGCCCGCGTGCGGGAAGCACACCACCCGCTCCGCCGCGAACGGCCGTGCCTCGACCACCTGTGTCCACACCATCGCTGCCATCGCTGCCACCCCTGCCCACCCGCCGCACCCGGCGTCCGCACGTCTTCGACGGCGCGATGGTCCACTCCCGCGCTGACGCCCCGCTGACGTCCGGCGGGCGCGGCTGTCAGTGCCCCGTCAGGGCCCTTCAGCACAGTGGGAGCCGTCCCCCTCGCCGACGACTGCACCGGGAGATTCCATGACGGCGACTTCCGCCTTCCCTTCGATATCCGAAGCGACGATGATGCCGCGCGTCATCCGGCTCGGCCCGAATCTCTACGGCGCGGCCTTCACGCTGATGAAGCTGCTCCCGGCCCATCACATTCTCCAAGAGGCGGAGAAACGAGGGGAACTGGGCCCCGACACCGTGATCGTCGAGACCACCTCGGGCACCTTCGGTCTCGCCCTGGCCATGCAGGCCGCCCTGATGCGCCGCAAGCTGATCCTGGTCAGCGACCCCGCGATCGACGCCAACCTCTACCGGCGGCTGACGGACCTCGGGGCCCGCGTGGAGATCTGCCACGAACCGGCGGAGGTCGGCGGGTTCCAGGAGGCCAGACTGCGCCGGCTCGCCGAGATCCGCGCGGGACTGCCGGACTCCTTCTGCCCCGAGCAGTACACCAATCCGGGCAACCCGGGCGCGTACCGGCTGGTCGCGCAGCAGCTCGAGGGGACCCTCGGCGCCGTGGACGCGGTGATCGGCCCGGTCGGCTCCGGCGGCTCGATGTGCGGCACCGTACGGGCGCTGCGCGAGCGCACCCCGAACACCGAGGCCATCGGCGTGGACAGCCACCACAGCGTGCTCTTCGGACAGCCCGACGGCCCCCGGGAGCTGCGCGGGCTCGGCAACAGCCTGTGGCCCGCCAACCTCGACCACCGGGTCTTCGACGAGGTCCACTGGCTCACCGCCGGCGAGGCGTTCGCCTCCACCCGGGCCCTGCACGCCCGCCACGCCCTCTTCCAGGGGCCGACCAGCGGCGCCGCCTACCTCGTCGCCCGCTGGTGGGCCGAGCGCAACCCCGACCGCACCGGGGTCGTGATGCTCCCCGACGAGGGCTACCGCTACCAGGCCACCGTCTACGACGACAGCTGGCTCGAGGCCAATGGCTTCCCGCTGCGCGAACGCCCGGCGACGCCCGTCGCCGCGACCGGCCCCGACGCGGCGGGGGCCGACCGGTGGACCCGGTTCGCCTGGGACCGCAGGGCCTACGAGGAGATCCCCGGCGCCGTTCCCCGGCACGCCCCCTCGGCCGCCCCGCAGCCCGTGGAGGTGGGAGCGTGAGCGCGCCCTCGATCACCGGTACGGGCCGGCTGGAGCAGGGCCTGGGCGCCCGTACCCGCCGCGTCGTCTACGGCGAGCCCGGCCCCGAGGCCGTACGGCGCGAGCTGGAGGCCACCAGCACCGTCGACCTGGCCCACGTGGTCATGCTCGGCGAGAGCGGGCTGCTCCCCGGACCCGCCGCGGCGGCCCTGCTGGACCGGATCCGGCGGCTGCGCGAGAGCGGCTTCGCCGAGCTGACCGGCCGCCGGGCCCCTCGCGGCCTCTACCTCATGTACGAGGGCTACCTCGTGGAGGAGCTCGGCGCCGACATCGGCGGGAAGGTGCACACCGCGCGCTCCCGCAACGACATCAAGGCCACCATGACCGCGATGCGCCTGCGCGCCGAACTCACCGATCTGCTCGGCGAGACACTGCGCCTGCAGGCGGGTCTGCTCTCCCGGGCCCGCCGGCACGACGACGCCGTGATGCCCGTCTACACCCACTTCCAGCCCGCGATGCCCATCAGCTACGGCTACTACCTGGCCGGGATCGCCACCGCCCTGGACCGCGACATCACCGCGCTGCGCCACACCATCGGCGAACTCGACCGCTGCCCGCTGGGCGCCGGCGCAGTCGCCGGCACGGACCTGCCGATCGACCCCGCCCGCACGGCCGGCCTGCTGGGCTTCCGCGGCCCCACCCTGCACGCCACCGACGCGGTGGCGGCCCGCGACACCCTGCTGCGCGCCCTGGGCGTCGTGGCGTCGGCGGCGGTCACGCTGAGCCGGCTGGCCACCGACCTCCAGCTGTGGAGCACCCAGGAGTTCGGGTTCGTGGAGTTCCCCGAGCGGCTGGTCGGCGGCAGCTCCGCGATGCCGCAGAAGCGCAACGCCTTCCTGCTCGAGCACGTCAAGGCCAAGGCGGCCTGGGCGGTGGGCGCCTGGACCGCGTCGGCCTCCGCGGCCAAGTCCACCCCCTTCACCAACTCCATCGAGGTCGGGACCGAGGCCGTGGCCGTGGCCTGGCCCGCACTGGCCGCCGTACGGGAGTCCGTCCTGCTCGGCCAGGTGCTGGTCTCCGGCGCCCGCCCGGTCACCGCCCGCATGGAACAGCGGGCCCGGGAGGGCTTCACCACCGCCACCGTGATCGCCAACCGGCTGGTGGGCGAGGGGGTGCCGTTCCGGACCGCGCACCATGTGGTGGGCCGGGCCGTGCGGGACGCGATCGCCTCCGGCGAGCACGAACTCACCAAGATCGAGACGCCGGAGGGGGTGACCGACTTCGGCGGCGCACTGCCCTCGCTCGCCGAGGTCGTCGCCGACCTGAACCGGGGCGGCGGCCCCGGCGAGTGCGCCGCCGTCGTCACCACCCTGAGGGACCGGCTCGCCGGACACGGGGAGTGGATCACGGCTCACCGCAAGGGGCTGCGCGATGCCGAGCGCCGCCTGGACGCCGATGTGGCCGCCGTCGTGGCACGTCACACCGAGGGAGGGACGAGATGACCGAGAACGGCGCCGCTTTCGCCTTTCTTGAGAGCAACACCACCGGCACCGGAAGGGAGTTCTGCGCCGCCGCCCGGGCCCGCGGGATGCGGCCCGTCCTGCTGAGCCGCGACCCCGGCCGGTATCCGTACGCCGCGGCGGACGGGGTGGACACGGTGGTGCTGGACACCGCCGATCCGCAGGCCGTCCTGGACGCCTGCACCCGTATCGCACCGGCCGCCATCGCCTCCAGCTCCGAGTACTTCGTCGACATGGCGGCCCGGATGGCGGCCAAGCTGGGCCTGCCGGGACCGGACGGCGACGCCGTCGCGCGCTGCCGCTCCAAGGACACCCAGCGGGCCGTGCACGCGGCCGCCGGTGTCCCGGTACCGGCCTTCGCGGCGGTCACCTCGGCCGGCGAGGCCGCCGACGCCGCCGCCCGGATCGGCTTCCCCGTGGTCCTCAAGCCCGTCAGCGGCTCCGGCTCGGCCGGCGTCCGGCTGTGCGGGGACCGCAGGCAGGCCCGCACATGGGCGGACCGGCTGCTGGCCGACGGGTCCGCCACCGTACTGGTCGAAGCGGCGGTCCGCGGCCCCGAGTACTCGGTCGAGACCTTCGACGGCGCGGTGGTGGCAGTGGTCGCCAAGCACGTCGGACCCGAGCCGTACTTCGTGGAGACCGGGCACGACGTTCCCGCCCCCGTCCCCGCCGCCACCGCAGAGTTGCTCGGAGCCACCGCCGTACGGGCCGTCGCCGCGCTCGGCCTCGGCTACGGAGCGGCCCACACCGAACTGCGGCTCGGCCCCGACGGACCCGTGGTCATCGAGGTCAACCCGCGCCTGGCGGGCGGCATGATCCCGGTCGCCGTCCGCGCCGCGACCGGCGTCGACCTGGTCGACGCCGTCATCGCCCGGGCCGCCGGACGGCCGGCCGCCCTGCCCGGCCCCGCAGCCGGACACGCCTCCGTCCGCTTCGTCCAGGTGGCCACGGAGGGCCGGGTCACCGCCATCGACGGCCTGGCCGACGCCGCGGCCGCCCCGGGCGTGGCCGCCGCGGCCGCCACCACCGCGGTGGGCCGCGACGTCCGGGTGACGCACTCCTTCCAGGACCGCCTGGCCTGCGTGGTCGCCGCCGGCCCGGACCACGCGACCGCGTCCCGCCGCGCCACGGCGGCGACGGCCCTGATCGACATCACAGTGGAGGAACTCCCCCGATGAAAGGCGCCCTGTCCACCCCCGCCACCGAGATCCCGCGGGGCACCGCACCTGCGGCCACCGCCCCGGCCGCACCGGCACCGGCCGCCCCGGCCACGACACCCACCCGGGTTCCCCACTGGGTCACGGCGGGCGCGGACGAGGGCGCGGGCGCGGGCCCCGGCGCCGGCTCACGGGTGGTGGCCGTGCCGGGGGAACTGGTGACCGCGCTCGCGCGGACGGCCACCGCGCTCGGGGTCCGGCCGGCCGTGCTGCTCGCGGCCGCCCACGCCCGCGTGCTCGCCACCGTCGCCGCCGAGCGCGACCTGCGCACCGGCCTCGCCGACGGCTCCGGCGTGCGGGAACTGCGCCTCACCCTGGCCCCGTCCAGCTGGGCCGGGCTCGCCGCCGCGACCGAGGCGGCCCTGGCCTCGGCCGCGGCGCCCGACGGGCCCCGCCCCGAGGTGGTCCTCGACCTGACCGAGGGCGCCGGCGCGCCGCCCGCCCCCGGCGAGAGGCTGCGGGTCCACTGGCACACGGCCGGGCCCGACCCCCGGCTGGAGCTGCGCCACGACCCCCGCACCCTGGACGCCGCGTACGCCGACCGCCTCGCCGGCTACCACCTGACCGCCCTGCGCCTGCTCACCGAAGATCCGTCCGCCCGCCACGACCGGCAGAGCCTGCTTGCCCCGCAGGAGATCGAGACCCAGCTCTACGGCCTCGCCGGACCCCGCACCGAGCTCCCCGACGCCGTCCTCACCGACCTCTTCGAGGAGCGGGTCCGCCGCCACCCCGGCGCCGTCGCCGCCCAGCACGGCGCCCGCACCTGGACCTACCGCGAGCTCGCCGCCCGCGCGGACCGCACGGCGCACGCGCTGCTCACCGCCGGCTGCGCCCCGCAGGACGTCGTCGCCGTCCTCATGGACCGCTCGCTCGAATGGATCGCCACCGCCCTCGGCGTCCTCAAAGCCGGCGCCGTCTACCTCCCCATGGGCCCCGACCTGCCCGTGGAGCGGATCGCCGCCCAGCTGTCCGCCGCCGCGGCCTCCTTCGTGCTCGCCGAACCCGCCACCGACGCCCTCGCCCGCCGGGCCGCGGCCGCCACCGCGCACCCCCCGGCCGTGCTCTGCGCACACGAGTCCCTCTCCGCGCCGCTCCCCGACGGCCGGCCCGGGGCGGACGCGGGCACCCGCAGCCCCACCCGCGTCCGCCCCTGGCACGCGGCGTACATCTACTTCACCTCGGGCTCCACGGGCGAGCCCAAGGGCGCCGTGTGCGAGCACGCCGGTCTCCTGAACCACCTCCTCGCGAAGGCCGCGGACATGGGGCTGACCGACGCCGCCGGCGCCGAGATCGTCGCCCAGACCGCACCGCAGAGCTTCGACATCTCCCTCTGGCAGTTCGCCGCCCCCCTGCTGACCGGCGGCGCCACCCGCATCGTGTCGACCGACGTCCTCCTCGACGTGGACGGATTCCTCGACGAGATCACCGCGGGCCGCGTCACCGTCGCCCAGACCGTGCCCGCGTACCTGGAAGTGCTCGTCCGGCACCTGGAGCGCAGCCCCCGCCCCCTCGGAGCCCTGCGCGCCGTCTCCGTGACCGGCGAGGTCCTCGCTCCGGCCCTGGTCCGCCGCTGGTTCGCGCTCTGCCCGGACATCCCCCTGGTCAACGCCTACGGCGCGACGGAGGTCTGCGACGACACCATGCACGAGCTCCTCAACCGCGCCCCCGAGCCCGGCCGCCCCGTCCCCCTCGGCCGCTCCCTGCCCAACGTCAACACCTACGTCCTGGACGAGAACCTCGCCCTGGTCCCGCTCGGTTCGGCGGGCGAGATCGCCTTCTCCGGCGTCTGTGTCGGCCGCGGCTACGCGGGCGACCCGGAACGCACCCAGCAGGTCTTCGTACCCGACCCGTTCCGGGCCGGCACCCGGATGTACCGGACCGGCGACTTCGGCCGCTGGCTCCCGGACGGCCGGATGGAGTACCTCGGCCGGCACGACGAGCAGGTCAAGATCCGCGGCTTCCGCATCGAACTCGGCGAGATCGAGAGCAAGCTCCTCGCCGTGAGCGGCGTGCGCGAGGCGGCGGTGGTCGTCGTCGGCGACGCGGGCATCCACCGTCACCTCGTGGCCTTCTTCACCACCGATGCCGACAACGCCACCGACGGCAGCGGCAGCGGCAGCGGCAGCGGCCCCACCGTCGAGCAGGCCCGTACCCGCCTGGCGGCCGCCCTCCCCGACTACATGGTGCCCAGCTACCTCCATCCGCTGCGCCGCCTGCCCCGCACCGCCAACGGCAAGGCCGACAAGAAGGCCCTCGCCGAGCTGGCGAGCACCCTCGGCCACGGCGGCGACGGCCACGCCGGCCCGGCCACCGCCACGGAGCGCCGGCTGGCCATGCTGTGGGCGGAGGTCCTCGGCGTACCGCTGGAACGCATCGGGCGCCACGACAACTTCTTCTCGCTGGGCGCCAGTTCCCTCGCCGCGGTCCGTGTGACCGTACGGCTCGACCGGGCGCTGTCCATGAAGGAACTGGTCGCCCACCCGGTCCTGTCCGATCTGGCCGCCCTGCTCGACGGACGCGGCCGCGGCGAGCCCCGGGACACGGCGCCGCCGCTGCTGCACCCGCTGCTCGCGGTCCGCAACCCGCACCACACCCTCGTGTGCCTGCCCTACGCGGGCGGCAGCGCCCTGAACTTCCGCGCCCTGGCGGCCGAGCTGGAGGGCGAGGGCATCGCGGTCCTGGGCGCGGAACTGCCCGGCCACGACTTCGCGGCCGAGGACGAGCCGCTGGAGGACGTGGGCGCCCTCGCCGCACGGGCCCGCGACGAGATCCTCGCGCAGGTCACCACGCCCGTACTCCTCTGGGGCCACAGCTCGGGCGCCGCCGCGGCCCTGGAGACCGCACGCCTGCTCCAGGAGGCCGGCCGGCCCGTCGAACGCGTCTTCATCGGGGGCCGGTTGCTGCCGGGGGCGCAGACGCTGCGGGCGGAGCTGGCCGAGGTGGCGGCGGCGGACCGGGACGTGCTGCTGGGCCGGCTGCGCTCCGACAACGCGTACGTGGAACTGGACGCCTTCAGCCCCGAGCGGGCGGCGGCCGTGGACCGGGCCTACCGGCACGACGTGATCACCGCCAACCGGCACCTGCTGGGCGTCCTGGACGACCCGCGGGCGCACCGGATCGACGCCCCCGTGGAGGTGGTGGTGGCCCGCGACGACAGGTGGACCGCCCCCGCCGGCCCGGACGCGTACCGGGCGTGGCGTACGGTCTCCGACCGCGTCACGCTGCACGAACTCGAAGAGGGCGGACACTACTTCCCCGGTACCAGGCCGGCGGAGACCGCCGACGTGGTGAGGAGGACCACCGGATGATCACGACCCAGACGGCAGCGCCGGTCAGCCCGGCGGCCGTACCCGCCACCGGCTACCGGAAGGTGGCCGCCAGCGGCGTCAGCACGGCCTTCGGCACCTTCGGCGAGCTGCTCCAGGGCGTCCTGCCCGAGGAGGACGGCAACTTCCTGGTGACCCTGCCGGTGGCCCGCTGGTCCATGGTCCGGTTCGAGATACGGCCGGACGAGCCGGGGCTCCAGGTGTGGCCACCGCACAAGAAGAAGGCGCTCCGGCTCACCGCCATGATCCTTCAGGACGAGGGGCTGGAACCCGCGGGCCTGTTGCGGATCGACAGCACCCTGCCCGAGGGCAAGGGGCTGGCCAGCTCCTCGGCCGACCTGGTGGCGACCGCCCGGGCCGTGGCCAACGCGCTCGGCGTCCCGATGCCGCCGCGCCGCATCGAGCGGTACCTGGCCAGGATCGAACCGACCGACGGGGTGCTCTACCCCTCGGTGGTGGCCTTTCACCACCGCAGCGTCAGACTCCGCGCCCGGCTGGGCTCCCTGCCCTCGATGGCGGTGGTCGGCGCCGACGAGGGCGGCGCGGTGGACACCGTCGCCTTCAACAACATCCCCAAGCCGTTCACGGACGCCGACAAGCACGAGTACGCGCGGCTGCTGGACCGGATCACCGGCGCGGTGGCCGCGCGCGACCTGGCGGAGGTCGGCCGGGTCGCCACCGCCAGTGCCCGGATGAACCAGGTCCTGCGCCACAAGTGGTCCCTGGAGCCGATGATCGGCATCTGCGAGGAGGTCGGCGGCCTGGGCGTGGTCGTCGGGCACAGCGGCACCACGCTCGGCATCCTGATGGACACCGACGCCCCCGACTGCCCCGCCCGGCTGGCCGTGGCGGCCCAGTTGTGCCAGGAGCTCGTCGGCAATGTGACGGTCTACCGGACCCTGACCTTCCACTGACCCCGGGCGGTTGACCCACTGACGCCGCACCGGCGCCCCGCGGACGCCCCGCAGGCGCCCCGCGGGCCCTTGCGCCCCGATACGTTTCCGGCCCCCGGGACGAGCGACTACGCTCGTCCCGGGGGCCGTTGCGCATCCGACGAGAAAACCGCCCCGCTTCCGCTTCGGGCCATCCCCGGTGTCCACCAGTCGGTGGACCCAAGGTTCAACCGGTCGAGCCTGTCGCCGACATACCTGCTCCGACCAGCATGTATGTCATGACGAACCCCACCGTACGCATCGCTCGATGGAGTGCCCGCAACCCCTGGCGGGCCATCACCGGCTGGCTCCTCTTCGTGGTCCTCTGCCTGGGGGCGGGCATCGCGATCGGGTCCAACCCCGCGGCCAGCGAGGACTTCCGCATCGGCGAGGCCGGCCGGGCCGAGGCCATCGCCGCCGAGGGCGGCCTCCAGCTGAAGCCCACGGAGCGGGTACTGATCCACGCCAAGCCCGGCGCCGGCGCCCTGGACCCGGCCCTGGCCGAGGCCGCCGCCCGCGACATCGGCGCCCGGATGGCCGCGCTTCCCGAGGTGGCGGCGGTCGGCGACCCGGTGCCCGCCGCCGACGGCTCCGCCCTCCGCGTGGACGTCACCATGAAGGGCGCCGAGTTCGACGCCAAGAAGCACGTGGACGCCCTCCTCGCGCAGACCGCCGCCGTCCAGGAGGCCTACCCCGGGCTCTGGGTGGAGGAGGTCGGCTCGCCCTCGATCAGCAAGGGCGTCGACGGCCTGCGCGACGACGACCTGGCCCGTACGGAGATCATCGCCCTCCCCGTCACCCTGATCACCCTGTTGATCGTCTTCAGCTCCATCGCCATGGCCCTCGTCCCGCTGCTGCTGGCGCTCTCCTCGATCATCTCCGCCGTCGGGCTGTCGATGCTCGCCTCGCACCTCTTCCCGGACGCCGGCGTCGGCACCAACGTGATCCTGCTGATCGGCCTGGCCGTCGGCGTGGACTACACGCTCTTCTACCTCAAGCGGGAGCGCGAGGAGCGGGCCAGGGCCGGCGGCCGCCTCTCCCCGCAGGCCGTCGTCGAACTGGCCGCCGCCACCTCCGGCCGGGCCGTCGTCGTCTCCGGGCTCGCCGTCGCCATCTCCAGCGCCACCCTGTTCCTCGCCGACGACGTGATCTTCTCCTCCATCGCCACCGGGGCCATCGTCGTCACCCTGGTCGCCGTCCTGAGCTCGCTGACCGTCCTGCCCGCACTGCTGGCCAAGCTCGGCGAGCGCGCCGACCGCCGCCGGGCCCGCAAGGAGGCCCGCGCCGCCGCCAAGGGCCGTACCCTGCGCGTCAAGAAGGCGAAGACCGGCGGCGGCCGGATCACCGCGGCCGTCCTGCGGCCCACCACCAGGCACCCCGTCGCCACCCTGGCCGTGGCCACCCTCGCCATGGTCGCCCTCGCCCTGCCGGTACTGAACCTGAACCTCACCGAGATGGGCCGCGACACCCACTCCCGTGCCATCCCCGCCATGCAGATCTACGACCGGGCGATGGCCGCCTACCCCGAGCTCCACTCCACGCACCAGGTCCTCGTCAAGGCCGACGCCGACCGCCGCGGCGAGGTGACCGCGGCCCTCACCGAACTCGCCGACCGCGCCACCGCCGAGGACCCCGCCATCAGCGGCAGGCCCGTCCTGCGCACCTCCCCCGACGGCCGGATCACCATGCTGGAGATGGCGGTCGCCCACCCCGTCGGCAGCGCCGAGGCCCACACCTCCCTGCGGAACCTGCGCGCCGAGCTCATCCCCGCCACCACCGGCCGGCTCACCGGCACCGACACCGCCGTCACCGGAGACGTGGCCCGCAACGCCGACTACCCCGCACACCAGAAGGAGAAGCTCCCGCTGATCATCGGCGCGCTGCTGCTCGTCACCTTCGCCATGACCGTCTGGGCCTTCCGCTCCCTCGTCCTCGGCCTGATCGGCATCGTCCTCAACCTGCTCTCGGCGCTCGCCTCGCTCGGCCTGCTGGTCCTCGTCTTCCAGAACGAATGGGCCGAGGGCATCCTCGTCTTCGAATCCACCGGCTCCATCGGGGCCCGGGTACCGCTCTTCCTCTTCGTGATCCTCTTCGGGCTCTCGATGGACTACCAGGTCTTCGTGATCAGCCGGATCCGGGAGGCCGCCATGAACGGCACCCCGACGCGCCAGGCCGTCCTGGAGGGCATCGGCAGCTCCGCCGGCGTGGTCACCAGCGCCGCCGTGGTCATGGTCACCGTCTTCGCCAGCTTCGCCGCCCTGCACCTGATCGAGATGAAGCAGATCGGCTTCAGCCTCGCGGCGGCGGTCCTGCTCGACGCCTTCGTGATCCGCATCCTGATCCTCCCCTCGCTCATGCTGCTCCTCGGTGAGTGGAACTGGTGGCCGTCGCGCGGGATGCGCAAGGTCCGCGCGCAGGCTTCAGCGGAACCTCAGCCGGCGACCGTAGGCTGACGTCATGAGCGAACGGCCGCAGCCCATCGACCGGTTGACCGTCCAGAAGTTCATCGGCTGGTACACGGCGGCCTGGGCGCTCCTCGGACTCATCCCCTCCGTCGTCGGGGTGGAGAACGACTCGGGAGCACCCAAGTGGGGGGCCCTGGCCCTCCTGGCGGTACTCGCCTCCTGCTACACCGCGGTACGACGGTTCCCGGACAATCCGGTGCTGCGTCCCCAGGCGTACCTGGCCCTCCTGGCCCTCGGCCTGGGGGCCATGGGCGGCCTCCCGGGCGGCGGGGCGGCCCTGTTCATCGTCTCCCTCCCGCAGTTCTGGCTCTTCGCCACCTCCACCCGCGCCGCGATCGTCCTCAGCGGCGCGGCCGCCGCGGCCACCGTCGTCGGCAGCACCCTGCGCAGCGACGAGTCCCTGACCGGGAACGTGGTCTTCGTCTTCATCGGGTACGCCGCCTCGGTGCTGACCGGCCTCCTGATCCACCGTCTCGTGGCCGACGGCGACGCCCGGGCCGGACTGCTGGGCGCCGAGCTGGAGAGCACCCAGGCCCGGCTGGCCGAGGCCCACCGGCGGCAGGGCGCGGCGGACGAGCGGGAACGGATGGCCCGGGAGATCCACGACACCCTCGCCCAGGGCTTCGCCTCCATCATCGTGCTGGCGGAGGCGGCCCGCTCGACCGTCGCGTCGGACCCGGAGCGCACCGGGCAGCAGCTGGTCTCCATCGAGCAGACCGCCCGCGAGAACTTCGCCGAGGCCCGGGTACTGGTCGGCTCCGCCCCGCAGAGCGGTCTGGCCCCCGGCTCGGTCGCGGTCACCCTGCGCCGCACCCTGGACCGGTTCACTCAGGACACCGGCCTGACCGTCGAGGCGGAACTGCCGCCGGACGTCACCTGCGACCAGCAGACCCGGATCGCCCTGCTGCGCTGCACCCAGGAGTCGCTGGCCAACGTGCGCAAGCACGCCCGTGCCACCACGGTCGGTGTGGTCCTCACCCAGCACCCGCACGCCATCGAGCTGGAGATCACCGACGACGGGAACGGCTTCGTCGTCGAGGACTCCCGCGGCTTCGGTCTCGACGGCATGCGCAAGCGCCTCGCCGAGCTGGACGGCGACCTCACCGTGACCAGTTCCCCCGGGGACGGCACCCGCATCCTCGCCACGATCCACACGAACGGAGCCTGACATGGAGACGAGCGGACGCATCCGGGTCATCGTCGTGGACGACCACACGGTGATGCGGGCCGGCGTCGTCGCCCTCCTCGCCCCCGAGCCCTCCATCGCCATCGTCGGCGAGGCCGACAACGGGCAGGAGGCCGTCGCCCTCGTCGGCGACCTGCGGCCCGACGTGGCCCTGATCGACCTGCGGATGCCGGTCATGGACGGGGTCGCGGCCACCGCCGCGATCGTGGCCGCCCCGGTCACGACCCGCGTGCTCATCCTCACCACGTACGACACGGACGTGGAGATCGAGCGGGCCGTCGAGGCCGGCGCGATCGGCTACCTGCTGAAGGACACCACCCGCGAACAGCTCGTGAGCGCCATCCACTCGGCGGCCCGGGGCGAGACCGTGCTGGCCCCGCGGGTGGCGGAGCGGCTGGTGGCCCGGATGCGGCAGCCCGCCCCGGTGGCCCTGACCGCCCGCGAACTGGACGTACTGAGCGCGGTGGCGGACGGCCTGTCGAACTCCGACATCGGCCGCCGTCTGGTCATCGCCGAGGCCACGGTCAAGACCCACCTGCTGCGGGTCTTCGCCAAGCTGGACGTCAGCGACCGCACCCACGCGGTGGTGACCGCCATGGAACGGGGCCTGCTGACCCGCCCCGACCGCGACCGTCCCGGCGGCGCACTGTGACCCTGGCCACCCCTGCCGGCGGGCGCGGGCGGAAACGGGTGAAACGGACGGGCACAACGAAGAACCCCCGCTCCGGATCTCTCCGGAGCGGGGGTTCTGTCTGTGGGCGAGGGGGGATTTGAACCCCCACGTCCCGAAGGACACTGGCACCTGAAGCCAGCGCGTCTGCCGTTCCGCCACTCGCCCGAGCAGCACCCCAGTGGATCTTCCCTTTCGGGCCTTTCCCCTGGCGACGTCGAAAGATTAGCACGGAGAACGGGGTGGATTCACATCGCTTTCCGGGCACCCCCGCACCCCGGTACGGACTGCCCCTCCCGCACTCCGCTCCCGGTGCGGGACACTGTCCCTTGGGCGCCCCTACGATCGCTTGTGAGGACCAACACTCGTCCTCACAGGTGCGCTGGGGAACCACCTGAATCCGCCACGCGTGGATACGATCAGTAAGCAGTACAGGGCGACAGCTACGGAGGAGGTGCCCCATGGGAGTCCTGAAGCGGTTCGAGCAGCGACTCGAAGGTCTGGTGAACGGCACCTTCGCCAAGGTGTTCAAGTCCGAGGTCCAGCCGGTGGAGATCGCCGGAGCCCTCCAGCGGGAGTGCGACAACAACGCCACCATCTGGAACCGCGAGCGGACCGTCGTCCCCAACGACTTCATCGTCGAGCTCAGTGCCGGGGACTACGACCGCCTGAGCCCCTACTCCGGGCAGCTCGGCGACGAGCTCGCGGGCCTCGTGCGCGACTACGCCAAGCAGCAGCGCTACAGCTTCATGGGCCCCATCAAGGTCAACCTGGAGAAGGCCGAAGACCTCGACACCGGGCTCTACCGGGTCCGCAGCCGCACCCTCGCCTCCAGCACCTCCCAGCCGCAGGCCCCCCAGGGCGGGCAGCAGGGCGGTCAGGCCGGCCAGGGCGGTTACGGGTACCCCCCGGCGGAGCAGGGCGGCTACGGGTACCCCCCGGTCGCGGCCCCGCCCATGCCCAGCGCCCCGCCCCCGGGCGGACCCGGCGCGCGACGGCCCGCTCCCGGCGGACCCGTCGGAGTCCCTCCCGTGGCGGGCCCGGGCGGCGCCCGGCGCCACTGGATCGAGATCAACGGCACCCGCCACCAGATCTCGCGCCCCACGCTCGTACTCGGCCGAAGCACGGAAGCCGACGTGCGGATCGACGACCCCGGCGTATCCCGCCGGCACTGTGAGATCCGGACCGGAACGCCCTCGACGATCCAGGATCTCGGGTCCACCAACGGCATCGTGGTGGACGGGCAGCACACCACCCGCGCTACGCTCCGCGACGGCTCGCGGATCGTCGTGGGCAGCACCACCATCATTTACCGGCAAGCCGAAGGGTGAAGCGGGGGCAATGTCAGAGCTGACCCTGACGGTCATGCGGTTGGGTTTCCTGGCCGTTCTGTGGCTGTTCGTCATCGTGGCCGTACAGGTCATTCGCAGCGATCTCTTCGGGACGCGCGTGACCCAACGCGGCTCCCGTCGTGGCGCCGCGGGCGCCGCCGGCGCCCCGCAGCAGGCGGGCCGCCAGGCCGCGCCTCCACAGCAGCGCCAGCGGCGCGGCGCACCCACCAAGCTCGTCGTCTCCGAGGGCATCCTCACCGGAACCACGGTGGCCCTCGCCGGCCAGACGATCACGCTGGGCCGCGCGCACGACTCCACGATCGTGCTGGACGACGACTACGCGTCCAGCCGTCATGCCAGGATCTATCCCGACCGTGACGGCCAGTGGATCGTCGAGGATCTCGGGTCCACCAACGGCACGTATCTCGACCGGACCCGGCTGACCACCCCGACGCCCATTCCGCCGGGCGCACCGATCCGCATCGGCAAGACCGTCATCGAGCTGCGGAAGTAGTACGAGAATGAGCGAGCGGAGCGAGCGCGGCGCGGCGATCCGTCCCACCGAGGACACGGACCCGAGCGCGCTCCCGACCGGAGGGTGGGCAGTGTGGCTCGAGACCGGTTGTACCCGGAGGCAGCTTCGTCGACAGGGCAGGTGCGCATGAGTCTGTCCTTGCGGTTCGCCGCCGGATCACACAAGGGCATGATCCGTGAGGGGAACGAGGACTCCGGCTACGCCGGGCCCCGTCTCCTCGCGATCGCGGACGGCATGGGAGGCCAGGCCGCCGGCGAGGTCGCGAGCTCCGAGGTGATCTCCACCCTCGTGCAGCTCGACGACGACGTCCCGGGCTCCGACATCCTCACCTCGCTCGCCACGGCCGTGCAGCGCGCCAACGACCAGCTGCGCGTGATGGTCGAGGAAGACCCCCAGCTCGAGGGCATGGGGACCACCCTGACCGCCCTGCTGTGGACCGGTCAGCGCCTCGGACTCGTCCACGTCGGCGACTCCCGCGCCTATCTGCTCCGCGACGGCGTCCTCACCCAGATCACCCAGGACCACACCTGGGTGCAGCGCCTCGTCGACGAGGGGCGGATCACGGAGGAGGAGGCCACCACCCACCCGCAGCGCTCCCTGCTGATGCGCGCGCTGGGCAGTGGCGACATCGTCGAGCCCGACCTCTCCATCCGTGAGGTCCGGGCCGGTGACCGCTACCTGATCTGCTCCGACGGGCTCTCCGGCGTCGTCTCCCACCAGACCCTGGAGGAGACCCTCGCCGACTACCACGGCCCCCGCGAGACCGTGCAGTCCCTGATCCAGCTCGCGCTGCGCGGCGGCGGACCCGACAACATCACCTGCATCGTCGCCGATGTCCTCGACACCGACAGCGGCGACACGCTCGCCGCCCAGGTCAGCGACACCCCGGTGGTCGTCGGCGCGGTCGCCGAGAACCAGCACCAGCTCTTCGACGGCGGCAACGCCATGCAGACCCCGGCCGGCCGGGCCTCGGGCCTCGGCCGCCAGTCCCCGCCTCCCGGCGCCTTCGGTCCGCCCGGCAGCGGCGAGGCCCCCGGCTACGGGTACGCGGACCAGGGCCAGGGCGGCGGCAACGGCTACGGCAGCTTCGGCGAGGCCGACGCCTACGACGCCGACTCCGGCTACGAGGACACGTACAACCACCCCCGCAGGCGCCGCAGCAAAGGGCGCAAGTGGACCACCCGTACGCTGACCCTGCTCATCGTGGCCGGCGTCATCGGCGGCGGCCTCTACGCGGGCTGGCGCTGGACCCAGACGCAGTTCTACGTCGGCGTGAAGGGCGAGCACATCGCGCTCTTCCGCGGCATCAGCCCGAAGCTGGGGCCGCTGGAGCTCTCCAAGGTGGAGACCGACCGCCCCGACATCGAACTGAAGTACCTGCCGCCCTTCAAGCGGAAGCTCGTCGAGGCCACCATCAGCGAAGGCAGCCTCGACGCCGCCCGCAAGAAGCTCGACGATCTCGGCGTCCAGGTGTCCGCCTGCAAGAAGGACGAGGAGCGCCGCAACGCCGAGGCGCAGAACAGCCAGACGCCCGCCCCCAGCCTGACTCCCGAGGAGCAGCAAATGGTCGGGCTGTGCGGGAAGTAGTAGACATACGCGGGCGCAGGGGGCCTGCCACACCATGAGCGTTGTCACCAATACGACCACCATCGGCGCCATCGAGCTGCCGAGCAGGCGGAACACCGAGCTGATGCTGCTCGGTTTCGCCGTGCTCATCCCGATGTTCGCCTACGCCAACGTGGGCCTCGCGATCAACGGCACCCTGCCGCCCGGCATGGTTCTCTACGGTCTCGGCCTCGGCGCCCTCGCCGGGGCCGCGCACCTCGTCGTGCGCCGGTACGCCAAGTACGCCGACCCGCTGCTGCTGCCGCTGGCCACGCTCCTCAACGGGCTGGGCCTCGTCCTGATCTGGCGCCTGGACCAGTCCGAGCGCCTGCAGAACCTCGCCAAGCGCTCCTACGGCGCCTTCTCCCCCTCCGCGCCCAACCAGCTGCTCTACACGGCGCTGGCCATCGCACTGTTCGCGGGAGTCCTGCTGGTCCTCAAGGACCACCGCGTCCTGCAGAGGTTCACCTACATCTCGATGGTCGCGGCCCTGGTGCTGCTGCTCCTGCCGCTCGTCCCCGGCCTCGGCGCCGACGTCTTCGGCGCCAAGATCTGGATCCGCGTCGCCGGATTCTCCATCCAGCCCGGTGAGTTCGCGAAGATCGTCCTCGCGGTGTTCTTCGCCGGCTACCTGATGGTCAAGCGCGACGCCCTGGCCCTGGCCTCCCGCCGGTTCATGGGCCTCTACCTGCCGCGCGGCCGCGACCTCGGCCCGATCCTGGTGATCTGGGCGATGAGCCTGCTCATCCTGATCTTCGAGAACGACCTCGGCTCCTCCCTGCTGTACTTCGGCATGTTCGTGATCATGCTGTACGTGGCCACCGAGCGGACCAGCTGGATCGTCATCGGCCTGCTGATGTCGGTCGGCGGCGCCGTCGTCGTCGCCGGGTTCTCCAGCCACGTCGGAGCCCGCGTCAGCGCCTGGATGGACCCCTTCGGCTGCTGGCAGCGCAGAGGCACCGACGCCGGGGCCTGCGAGCAGATCGCCCAGTCGATCATGAGCTTCGGCTCCGGCGGTGTCCTCGGCACCGGCTGGGGGCAGGGCAATTCCGACCTCATCGGCTTCGCCGCCAACTCCGACTTCATCTTCTCCACCGTCGGCGAGGAACTCGGCCTCGCCGGGGTCATGGCCTGCCTGCTGATCTACGGGCTCATCATCGAGCGGGGCGTGCGCACCGCCCTCGCCGCCCGCGACCCCTTCGGCAAGCTCTTCGCCATCGGCCTCTCCGGTGCCTTCGCGCTCCAGATCTTCGTGGTCGCCGGCGGAGTCATGGGCCTCATCCCCCTCACCGGCATGACGATGCCCTTCCTCGCGTCGGGCGGTTCCTCCGTCCTCGCGAACTGGATCCTCATCGCCGTCCTCATCCGGATCAGCGACACCGCACGCCGCCCCGCACCGGCCCCCGCCCCGTCCCCCGACTCCGAGATGACCCAGGTGGTCCGTCCGTCATGAACAAGCCCCTGCGCCGCATCTCGCTGTTCTGCGGGCTGCTCGTCCTCGCGCTGCTGATCCGCACCAACTGGCTGCAGTACGTGCAGGCCGAGGAGCTCAGCACCCGCAAGGAGAACCGACGGGTCCAGATCGCCCAGTACGCGACCGAGCGGGGCAACATCATCGTCGGGGGCGATCCGATCACCGGCTCCACGGTCACCAACGGCAGCGACTACAAGTACAAGCGGACCTACACCAACGGCGAGCTGTGGGCCCCCGTCACCGGGTACGCCTCGCAGGCCTTCGGCTCCACCCAGCTGGAATCGCTCGAGGACGGCATCCTCACCGGCAACGACGACCGGCTGTTCTTCGACCGCACCATCGGCATGTTCACCGGGGAGAAGAAGCAGGGCGGCAACGTCGTCACCACGCTCAACCCCGAGGCCCAGAAGGCGGCGTTCGAGGCGCTGGGCAAGAAGAAGGGCGCCGTCGCGGCCATCGACCCGCGCACCGGCGCCATCCTGGCCCTGGTCTCCACCCCCTCGTACGACCCCGGGCGCTTCGCGGGCAACTCCAAGGACGACGAGAAGGCCTGGGTCGAGCTGAAGGACAGCGAGGACAAGAACCTCGTCAACCGCGCCCTGCGCGAGACCTACCCGCCGGGCTCCACCTTCAAGGTGGTCACGGCGGCCGCCGCGCTGGAGCACGGCGTCGTCTCGGACATCAACGCCCCGACGGACACCCCCGAGCCGTACTTCCTGCCCGGCACCAAGACCGTGATGGTCAACCACGCCCAGGGCTGCGAGAAGGCGAGCCTGAACAAGGCCCTCGAGGTGTCCTGCAACTCCGTCTTCGCGAACATGGGCGACAAGGTCACCCGCGACAAGATGGTGGAGACGTCGGAGAAGTTCGGCTTCAACAACGACAAGATCGATATTCCGGTCCGCGCGTTCGCCAGCATCTACGACAAGAAGATGGGCAAGGACGGCAACGCCCAGAGCTCGATCGGGCAGTTCAACACCGCCGCCACCCCGCTCCAGATGGCCATGGTCACCGCGGCGATCGCCAACGACGGCAAGCTGATGAAGCCGTACATGGTCGACCACCTCACGGCTCCCAACCTGGACATGATCGAGAAGCACGATCCCCAGGAGATGAGCCGCCCGCTCTCCGCCGCCAACGCGGAGAAGGTGCAGCAGATGATGGTCAACGTCGTCGAGAACGGCACCGGTGGCAAGGCGAAGATGAAGGGCGTGACGGTCGGCGGGAAGACCGGTACCGCGCAGCACGGCGAGGGCAACAAGAAGCGCCCGTACGCCT
The DNA here is from genome assembly GCF_045160505.1 of Streptomyces sp. NBC_00029. Taxonomy (NCBI): domain Bacteria; kingdom Bacillati; phylum Actinomycetota; class Actinomycetes; order Kitasatosporales; family Streptomycetaceae; genus Streptomyces; species Streptomyces sp. NBC_00029. The sequence goes on along the minus strand of NZ_CP108292.1, from coordinate 4,716,438 downwards.
GGTTCATCTCCTACGCCGAGACCCCGGACAAGAGCTCGCCCGTCGCCGTCGCCGTCGTGATCGAGGACAGCGAGGCCGACCGCGAGGACATCAGCGGTGGCGGTCTCGCCGCCCCCGTCGCCAAGGCGGTCATGGAAGCGGTCCTGAAGAGCCAGGGGTAACCGGGCCGCGACGGTCCGGAGCGGAGTGACGCACATCACTGAATCCCGCCCGGATCCGAGCGTACGGTACCTGTCCAGTATCAGCCTGTGGCCCCGAACCGATCACGGACGATCGGCCGGTAGCCTTTGCGCGAACAGCACACCGCCGGACCACACACAGGTGCGGTCGGGACTGACGGAGAGGGCTGCAACGTTATGGAAGAGCCGCGTCGCCTCGGCGGCCGGTACGAGCTGAGCCACGTGCTCGGCCGTGGTGGCATGGCCGAGGTCTACCTCGCCCACGACACCCGGCTCGGCCGTACCGTCGCCGTCAAGACCCTGCGTGCCGATCTCGCCCGTGACCCGTCCTTCCAGGCCCGGTTCCGGCGCGAGGCCCAGTCGGCCGCGTCCCTGAACCATCCGGCGATCGTCGCGGTCTACGACACCGGCGAGGACTACGTCGACAACATCTCCATCCCGTACATCGTGATGGAGTACGTCGACGGTTCCACACTGCGCGAGCTGCTGCACTCGGGCCGCAAGCTGCTGCCCGAGCGCACGCTGGAGATGTGCATCGGCATCCTCCAGGCCCTCGAGTACTCGCACCGTGCAGGCATCGTGCACCGCGACATCAAGCCCGCGAACGTGATGCTCACGCGGACCGGCCAGGTCAAGGTCATGGACTTCGGCATCGCCCGCGCCATGGGCGACTCCGGCATGACCATGACGCAGACGGCGGCCGTCATCGGCACCGCCCAGTACCTCTCGCCGGAGCAGGCCAAGGGCGAGCAGGTCGACGCGCGCTCCGACCTCTACTCCGCGGGCTGCCTGCTCTACGAGCTCCTCAGCGTCCGGCCCCCGTTCGTCGGCGACTCCCCCGTGGCCGTCGCCTACCAGCACGTACGGGAAGAGCCGCAGCCGCCGTCGAACTTCGACCCCGAGATCACGCCCGAGATGGACGCCATCGTCCTCAAGGCACTGGTCAAGGACCCCGATTACCGCTACCAGTCGGCCGACGAGATGCGCGCCGACATCGAGGCCTGCCTCGACGGCCAGCCCGTCGCCGCCACCGCCTCCATGGGCGCGGCCGGTTACGGCTACCCCGACCAGGGCCACGGCTACGGGCACCAGGGCTACGACCAGCCCACGGCCGCCCTGCGCACCACCGACCCCGGCGGCCAGACGTCGATGATGCCGCCCATGCCCCCGGGCGACGGCGGATACGGCTACGGCGACCAGGGCCAGGGCGGCTACGACCAGGGATCCAACCGCCGCCAGAAGAAGAGCAAGGCATCCACCGTCCTGCTCGTGGCGGCGGGCATCCTCGTCCTCGTCGGCGCCATCCTCATCGGCCGCTCCCTGTTCGGCGGCGAGGGCGCCGACAACCGGCCCGCCGTGCCCAAGCTCGTCGGCCAGACCCTGGAGCAGGCGACGAAGAGCGCCGTCAACGTCGGACTCGTCGTGGCCAAGGGCCCGGACGCGCCCTGCGAGGACCAGCCCAAGGGCAATGTCTGCAAGCAGGACCCCGCGGCCGGCATCAATGTCGCGGAGGGCACCACGGTCACGGTGACGATCTCCACGGGCGCGCCCAAGGAGTCGGTCCCCGACGTCGTGAACCTCAAGTTCGAAGAGGCGGAGAAGGCGCTCAAGGCGAAGGGCTTCCAGGTCGACCGCAAGCCCCAGGAGTCCGAGCGCACCGCCGGCACCGTCCTGGAGCAGAACCCCAAGGGCGGCGGCGAGGCGGAGCGGAACACCGTCGTCATGCTGACCGTCGCCAAGGAGATCACCAAGGCCGAGGTCCCCGACCTGCGGGGCAAGAAGAAGGACGAGGCGGTCAAGGCCCTCACGGACGCCAAGCTCAGGCTCGGCAGCGTGACGGAGTCCGACTCGCCCGGAGCCGTACCGGGCACGGTCGTCGACCAGCAGTGGCCGCCGGGCCAGCAGCTCGAGGTGGGCAAGACGGTGAACATCACCATCGCCAAGGCCTCGCAGGCATCGGTCGTCCCGAACTTCGCCGGCCGGACCCTCGGCCAGTACAAGGACGACCTGCGGCGCGCCAACCTGAAGGTGGGCATCGTCGCCGGCCCGTCCGACGACAACGCGTTCGTGGTGGCCACCGACCCGCAGCCCGGCACCCCGGTCAACTCGGGCCAGGCCGTCAACGTGATCACCACGGGCGGCCAGCAGCAGGGCGGCAACAACAACGGCGGCGGCGGCTTCATCGGCGGCCTGGGCCGCAACAACTAGCGCGACCACAGAGGTCCGGCCTCCTCCTCCCGTTCCCGGGGAGGAGGAGGCCGGACCTTTGTGCACCCCGCCCCTGTGCGGCCGCCTGCGGCCCCGCCGGGGCGGGTGGGCCTCATGGGGCCACCGAGGTGCCGGCGCGGCCCACAGGGGCCTTCTGGAGTCCTGGTGGCGCCGTTCAGCGCAGCTCGGCCGGAAGGGTCCGCTTCGCGTCCACCTTCTCCGTCCGGACCAGCTCGCCCCACACGATGTAGCGGTACTTCGACGTGTAGACCGGAGTGCACGTGGTGAGCGTGATGTACCGGCCGGGAGCGGTCCGCCCCGAGTCCTTGGGAACCGGGCTGATCACGTCGGTGTTGTACTTCGAGGTCTGGCGCAGCTCCGCGAAGACCTTGTAGACGTACCAGGTGTCACGGGTCTCGAAGACGATCGCGTCGCCGCTGCGCACCTTGTCGATGTTGTGGAACTTCGCACCGTGGCCGTCCCGGTGCGCGGCGAGCGAGAAGTTGCCCTTCTCGTCCCACGGCAGCGCCGACTTCACCGGCTGCGTGTAGTACCCGGCCACGCCGTCGTCGAGGGTGTCCGGGTCGGTCCCCGGCTTGACGAGCACCTCGCCGTTCTTCATCGCCGGAACGTGCAGGAAGCCGACGCCGTCCCTGGTGTCCAGCGCACCGGGTGCGGCGGACTGCGGGGACGGGGCCTGCCACTGCTGGCGGATCTGGTCACCGCGCGCCGACGCGTGCCGGTCCGCGAGCACGTTCGTCCACCACAGCGAGTAGGCCACGAACAGGCCCAGCACCAGGCCGACCGTGATCAGCACCTCGCCCAACAGGCTCAGGAATCCGGCGAGCACACTGCGGCTGCCGGCGGGCGGGGCCGCGGCGCGGCGGCGGGCACGAGACACTGCTGATTCGTCCTTAGCTGGTCAGCGCGGGCGGCGGGCCCTGGCTGCGGGGGCGTTCCTCGGTCATCCTGCCCCATACGATCAGCCGGTAGGTGCTGGTGAACTCCGGGGTGCAGGTGGTCAGCGTGATGTACCGGCCCGGAGATGTGAATCCCGACCCCTCCGGCACGGGCTTGATCACCGCCACGTTCGTCGGCGGGGTCTGCGCGAGCGACGAGGTCGTCTCGTACGTGAAGTAGGCGTCCCGGGTCTCGACCACGACGGGGTCCCCGGGCACCAGCCGGTTGATGTAGCGGAACGGCTCGCCGTGGGTGTTGCGGTGTCCGGCCACCGCGAAGTTGCCCTGCTTGTCGGCCGGCATCGCCGTCTTCAGCGCGCCCTCGCCGTAGTGCCCGACCATGCCCCGGTCCAGCACCTTCGGCTTGCTGACGCCCTCCGCCACCGGGACCTTCACGTCCAGCTTGGGGATGTGCAGGATCGCGAAGCCCTGCCCGGGCTCGAAGGCCGTCACGGGCGGCGCGGCGGCCGCCCCGGGGCCCGGGCCGGGTTGCTGCTCCCAGGTCTCGCGCAGCGAGCCGGCGGCGCCGTTCGCCACGCGCTCCGCCAAGAGGTTGGTGTACCAGAGCTGGTAGGCGACGAACAGCAGCATCACCAGGCCCAGCGTGATGAACAGCTCCCCGCCCAGCCGGCTCGCGATGACCACCGGGCCGCCCGAGGCCGGCGGCCTGCGCCGCCGCCCGCCCCGCCTGCGGGTACGCCGGGCGGCCTGCTTCGCGGCCTCCTGAGCTGCCCTGCGCCGCGCGGCCCGGCCCTCCGTGGGCGCGGACGGCGCGACCGCGGTCACGCGACGGCCTTGCCCACCACCGGGGCCAGCCCCACCGAGCGCTCCACGGCACCCGCGTCACCGCACCGCACCAGCCAGTTGGCGAGCATCCGGTGCCCCCACTCGGTGAGCACCGACTCGGGGTGGAACTGCACGCCCTCGACGTCGTGCTCCCGGTGGCGCAGGCCCATGATGATCCCGTCCTCGGTCCGCGCCGTGACCTCCAGCACGTCGGGCAGGGTCTCGGGCTCGGCCGCGAGGGAGTGGTAGCGGGTCGCGGTGAACGGCGACGGCAGTCCCTCGAACACCCCGAGCCCCTCGTGCGTCACGGGCGAGGTCTTGCCGTGCAGCAGCTCCGGCGCCCGGCCCACGACCCCGCCGTAGGCGACCGCCATCGACTGCATGCCCAGGCACACGCCGAAGACGGGAACGCCCGTCTGCGCGCAGTGGCGGACCATGTCGACGCAGACGCCCGCCTCCTCCGGGGTGCCGGGCCCGGGGGACAGCAGCACGCCGTCGAAGCCGTCCTGCGCGTGCGAGAGCTCCACCTCGTCGTTGCGCAGCACCTCGCATTCGGCGCCGAGCTGGTAGAGGTACTGGACCAGGTTGAAGACAAAGCTGTCGTAGTTGTCCACAACCAGAATGCGCGCGCTCACGGAGTGGCTCCCGATCCCTCGTCCACCGTCACATCGTTGAACGGAAGAAGCGGCTCGGCCCAGGGGAAGACGTACTGGAACAGCACGAAGACCGCCGCGAGGACCAGTACGAGCGAGATCAGCGCGCGTACCCACGCGTTTCCCGGCAGGTGCCGCCAGATCCAGCCGTACATGCCGCCTGATTCCTTTTCGTCCACGTTCGTTCAACGCACCGCGGGGGCGGTACGCGAACAGACTAAAGGCAGCGGCCCGAAAGGGTGGGTCACCCGGACAAACCCTCCGGCGGCCCCTCGGCCGCGGTGCGCGTGCCGGTCAGCTCGGCCCAGACGACCAGCCGGTGGCTGTGGCCCCATTCCGGGTCGCAGGTCGTGAGCGTCAGGTAGCGGCCGGGCGCCCGGAAGGGCGACTTCTCCGGGACGGGGTCGACCACCGCGACATCGGTGGGCAGCGTGCGCAGGGGGCCGCCCCGGACCGTGTACGTGTACCAGGTGCCCGCGTCCTTGAGGATCACCTCGTCGCCGCGGCGCAGTTGCGGGAAGTCCTTGAAGGGGTCCCCGTAGGTGCGCCGGTGGCCGGCGACCGAGAAGTTCCCGACGGCGCCGAGGCGGGCGGTGGCGGCGTAGTGCCCCAGGCCCTTCTTCAGCAGTTCGGGGTCGGTGCCCTCCAGTACGGGCTTGACCCAGTCGGGGCCGAAGCGGGGGACGTACATCTCGGCGAAGGCCCGGCCGGCGGGGTAGCGCTCCGGCTGCGCCGGGGTCGGCGATGGCACCGGGGTCACGGGGGTCGCCCGGGGGTCCGGCCGTGGTGCGGCGGCCGGGGCGGCCGCCGCCCAGCGGTCGCGCATCCGGTCCATCTCGCCGTCCATGGCCCGGTCGGCCTTGACCCCGGTCCACAGCAGGACGTAGGCGACGAAGAGCACGATCAGGGTGCCCGCCGTCAGGCACACCTCACTGAACGTCCGTACCACCAGGCGCAGTACGACGTCAGGACGGACCCGATCACGGGGTGGGCGCCACCGGCTTCGCATAGTGGAGGTCCACTGTGCCGGAGTAGCCGGGAAGTGTCAGCGCCTTGTGCTCGTCCACTTTCCAGCCGAGCCCGTACGCGTTCACGTACAGCTGGTAGTTCTGCAGGGCCGGCGAGGCGGCCAGGGCCTTCTTCAACGCGCCCGGATCGCCGACCGCCGAGATCTTGTAGGGCGGCGAGTAGACCCGGCCCTGGAGGATCAGGGTGTTGCCCACGCAGCGCACCGCGCTGGTGGAGATGAGCCGCTGGTCCATGACCTGGATGCCCTGGGCGCCACCCTGCCAGAGCGCGTTGACCACGGCCTGCAGGTCCTGCTGGTGGATCACCAGGTCGTTGGGCTGCGGCTCGGGCACGTTGGGGATGCGGGCGGTGGCGTTGGGCGGGGCGTCATTGAGGGTGACGGTCAGGCCCTTGCCGGTCAGCTCCTCGGTGCCGGAGGCCGCGCGCAGGGCGGCCAGCTTCGCGTCCTCGGCCTTGGTGCTGCCGTCGTCACGCTCGGCGAGCGTGTCGACCCGGCTGCGCACGCCCGCGGTGCTCTGTTCCAGCGCCGCGTTGTCCTGGCTGCGCTCCTTGATCAGGTCCGACAGCTTCAGGAGCGATGCATCCGTGCGGATGTTCGTACCCTTGGAGGTGTTGAAACTGGTGACGAAGAGCAGCCCGGCCAGGGCGAAGACGGCGGCTGTCAGCAGCCGGACCGGCCTGGCCCGGCGACGGGGACCCACGGAGGAGTCGTCGGAATTGCTCAACGTACCCTTCTCCTTCAACGCCACAGGTCCACTACGCTAACGGACGCCCGGGGCAGGCAAGGTCCCCAGCGCATCGACAGGAGAGCCCCTCGTGCCGAAGTCACGTATCCGCAAGAAGGACGACTACACGCCGCCGCCCACCCGGCAGCCGCAGAGCATCCGGCTCACGAATCGCAGCTGGGTCGCCCCGGTCATGCTGGCGTTCTTCCTGATCGGACTCGCGTGGATCGTCGTTTTCTACGTGACCGAGACCCAGCTGCCGATCGAGGCTCTGGGCAATTGGAACATTGTAGTCGGTTTCGGATTTATCGCCGCCGGATTCGGCGTATCCACCCAGTGGAAGTAGCACCCGACAGCCCCTGATGGAAGCTCTCCCCATGAGTTATCCACAGCGTCATCCACAGCTGAGGAAAAGACAGAAGATCTGTGGATAACTCTGTGGAGAGTTGACGCCGGTGTGATCAGGTGAGTTCCGCGGTGCGGAGCGCAATCACCATCGCGGCCAGCAGGAACGCCACCCCGCAGGTGCCCCACTGGACGAGTGCGCGATTCCTGCCGGCGGCGGGCATGAGCATGCCCAGACCCACCAGTGCGCCGGTGATCAGGCCGCCCACGTGAGCCTGCCAGGACACGGAGAGCGAGCCGCCGAGCGGTACGAAGGTCAGCACCAGCATCAGCACGACCATGGTGATCACGGGCCGCATCTCGTACCGCAGCCGCTTCGCCAGCACGACGGTCGCGCCGAGCAGGCCGAAGACCGCGCCCGAGGCCCCGAGCGTCGCGACGTTCGGCTCGGTCAGCAGATAGACGAGGGCGCTGCCGCCCAGGCCCGAGAGCAGGAACACCGCGAGATAGCGGACCCGGCCGAGCGCCGCTTCCAGCGGACCGCCGATCACCCACAGGGCGAGCATGTTGCCGGCGATGTGCCACCACTCGGTGTGCAGGAACGCCGAGGTCAGCAGCCGGTAGTACTCACCTGTGGAAACCCCGTGGAGGGTTCCGCCGAAGTAGTCCCGGTAGAGGCCGTACAGCGCGAGCTCACGGGCGAGCACCGGGTCGGAGAGCGCCACGAAGAACATCAGGACGTTGATCCCGATGAGGATCTTGGTGACCAGGTGCGGGTCGGCGGCGACCACTCCGCCCGCGATGGTGCGCGGCGCGTTCGCGGTCGGGTGGTGCCCGGTACCGGAACCGGCACGGACGCACTCGGGGCACTGGAAGCCGACCGAGGCGCTGATCATGCACTCGGGGCAGATGGGGCGTTCACATCGGGTGCAGGTGATTCCCGTGTCGCGGTCCGGGTGGCGGTAGCAGCCCGGCAGACGGTCGGTGTCCATCGGTCCCCTCGATCAGCGGCGAGGCAGGGGGTGCGCCCCGCAGGTCCGGTACGTATCCACTACGGACGAGCGGGGCGGAAAGGTTCCCGGGCGCGGGCCGGGGACCGGGTGGTGGTCAGCGCTTCTCGACGACCACGGACTTGATGATCACGTCGTCCAGGGGGCGCTCGGTGCGCGGGTTGGTGGCGCTGCCGGCGATGGCGTCCACGACCTTCCGGCTGGCCGGGTCGGTGACCTCGCCGAAGATGGTGTGCTTGCGCGTCAGCCAGGCGGTGGGCGCGACGGTGATGAAGAACTGCGAGCCGTTGGTGCCCGGGCCGGCGTTGGCCATGGCGAGCAGGTAGGGCTTGGTGAAGGCCAGGTCGGGGTGGAACTCGTCGGCGAACCGGTAGCCGGGACCGCCGGTGCCGTTGCCCAGCGGGTCGCCGCCCTGGATCATGAAGCCGCTGATGACACGGTGGAAGACGGTGCCGTCGTACAGCGGGTCCGTGGTCTTCTGTCCGTCGGTGGGGCGGGTCCACTCGCGGGTGCCCGTGGCGAGCTCGACGAAGTTCCGGACGGTCTTCGGAGCGAAGTTCTCCAGCAGCTCGATCTCGATGTCGCCGTGGGTCGTCTTCAGGGTGGCGTAGAGCTTCTCGGCCACGGATCTGCCTTCCATAGTCATCACTGTCGGTCCAGATGGTCGCACGGAGCGCTCCGCGGCACTGAAATCCTCCACCCGTATGCCCTGTCACGCATGCCTGTCCGCGATATGGCAGGCATGATCCGACAAAGGGTGGAAAGGTGAACTGTGTCCGCCACCGAGGAGGAGGATCCCGTGACCGGCAAGGACAGCATGCGCCTGGCAGCCGAGAGCGCCAGGGAGAGTGTGCGGCATGCGACGGAAGTGGTGGCACCGTACGCGGAATCCGCCAGGGATGCCGCGGTGCACTACGCCCATGAAGCGAACGAGCGGCTGGCGCCCAAGATGTCGTACGCGGCGACCAGTGCCGCCCAGCACGCCCGGACGACCTACGACTGCCATCTGCATCCCCGTCTCAAGGCGGCGCGGGCCCATGTCCCGCCCCCCGTCGACCGGGCGGCGACGCAGGCGGTGCACCAGACGCGCCGGGCGGCGCGGCAGGCGGCCGACTACACGCAGCCGAAGATCGAGAGCGCGATCGCGGCGGCCACTCCCATGGCCGAGGAGGCCGCGTCACGGTCGACGGCGGCCATCGCGGCGCTGCGCGGCCAGGTGACGGCCAAGGAAGTGCAGAAGCTGGTGCGGCGTCACCGGCGGCGCGAGCGCAACGGCAAGATCCTGCGCGGTGCCGCACTGGTCGGCGTACTGGCGTGCGTCGCCGTCGCGGCGTGGAAGTGGTGGGACCAGCAGTCGAATCCGGACTGGCTCGTCGAACCGTCGGCGGCCACCGAGGTTCCGGCCCGCGACGCGGCGGCGGCGAGCTTCGACGACGAGCTGGCGGAGAAGGAGCGTGAGGCGGAGTCGGGCCCGGAGGACAAGCAGCTCTGACGCCCCGCGCACACCGAAGGGGCCCCGATCCCGCACCGGATCGGGGCCCCTTCGGTGTGCGCGGGGCGTCAGCCGCCGGGGAGGTCGATGACCATGCCCGGGCGGATGAGGTCCGGACTGGAGCCGACGACGCCCTGGTTCATGGCGTAGAGCTCGCGCCAGCGGGCCTCGTTGCCCAGCTCGCGACGGGCGATCGCGGGAAGCGAGTCACCGGGCTGGACGGTGTACCTGCGCTTCCCGGCGGTGGGCGCCGGTCCGGGCATCGCCCCGGGCACCCGCTTGGGCATCGGGGCCGCCGGTACCGCCTTGTGCGCGGCCGAATGGGGCGTGGGCGTGTGCATGGCACCCGGCGCGGCGGAGGACGCGGCCCCCGGCTTCGGCATCACGGCCGGCCTGGGCGCGGCGGGCACCGCCTTGTGCGCGGCGGACGTGGGGGTCGGGGTCGCGGGGGCGGGCCTGGGCGGTGCGGCGGCCGCCATGCGCTCGGCAGCGGCCCGGGTGGCCGAGGCGGCGTCGGCCGCCGAACCCGCGGGAGGCCTCCGTGCCTCCCCGGCCTGCTGCTGCGCCTGCTCCTTCGCCTTCTCGTCGGCGTCGTGCGCCTTCTTCTTGTCGGATTTCAGGAAGTCGAAGAGTCCCATGTCTGTACGCCTCCGGCGTGATGCTGCCCCCTGGTATCAGTACCTCCTTCCACTGTCCTGCACCGGGCGTCCGACGGCCCCGCGACCGGGCCGTCCGGGGGACACGTGGCCCGTACGCCGTCACCGGGCCCGGGAACGTGCCGGGAACGGACCGGTAAAGCCCGACACCACCCTCGTGAGACACGATGGAGGAGATTTCTGTGATCATCAGACAGGCCGCGGAGCGGGTAGTTCTGGTCAGGCCCGGACCCGGGCTCGTGAACGCTGCGACCGTGGCGGGCCTGGACATCTGGGTGGTGACGGACGCCGCACCCCGGCCGGCGGACGCGCTGCCGCTCCCGGGGGTGCCCCCGCAGAGACTCCTGCGGGTGGACTTCGACGACGCGGCCGCCCTGCGCGCCCTGCTGACGGACACGGTCCTCGAGCACGGGATCGGGCAGATCCTTTACCTCGCGAGCGATCTGGAGAAGGGTCTCGGCCGCTCGGCCGCGGCCGCCGCCGAGGAGGTCCTGCGGGAGCTCACCGCGAGCCGCGGCAGGCCGCCGGGCCGGCTGCCGGACGCGGTGACGATCCGGCGCATCCTCAACGAGAGCCGGACCTCGGCCGTACGGGCCGAGGAGGCGCAGACCGTCACCGAGGCGTGCTCGCTGGCGGAGGAATTCCCCCTGCCCGTGGTCATCAAGTCGGCCGACAAAGCGGGATGTTGGTGGACCGTTGCGGTACACGACCGGGCCGGGCTCACCCGCTGGGCCGAACAGGCGGTCACCGCCCGGCACTCGGCCCCCTATCTCGTCGAAGAGTTCCTGACCGGCGCCAAGTTCCGGGTGGACACCCTGACCGTCGACGGCATGCACCTGGTGGCCGACATCGCCCCCGAGGGAAGCGCCCCGCCGCTCCGCGACGCGGAGCAGGCCGGAATCCGCTCGACGGTACGGGCCCTGCTGGATCTGGCCGGGTACGAATCGGGCACCACACGGACGGACGTGCTGGTCGGCGCACGGGGATCCCGGATCGCGGCGGCCACGGAACCGGAGCGGGAACGGACCGGTAACGGCCGTTCCCTGCCCGTTCCCGCGAGCGGTATCGAGAGGGGAACGGACCGGTAAGGGCCTCCTCCAGTCTTTGTCCTGTCGAGAGCGGCCGCCGCACCACGGGGGGAGCCGCACCGGGTACACACCAGGGGGTTCCTCACATGCGCAGCAAGCTGGCTGGACTGATCGGGATCATCGCGGCGGCTCTGGCGATCGGAGTCGGTGTGACGGTCAGCCCGGCGGACGCCGGTCAGCCCTCCGGCTACCAGGTCCTGGCGGACGACCGCGGCCCGGGCATCGCCTCCCCCGCCCCGACCCCGGTCCCGTCCCCCCGCTAGGCCGGCCGCTTGCCGCGTACGACATGAACGTGCCCCGCACCCGGGATCCGGTGCGGGGCACGTTCATGTGCGGGCTCAGTACGTCCTGCGGTGGTCCGGCAGGTCCATGAACTCGAATAATTCCTCGGCGGCAGCGCGGTGCACGGCCGCCGTCGGGGAATCCCCGAGGGCGTCGGCCGCACGGGCCAGACCCACCAGCGCGGACGCCTCCTCGGCGCGGAAGCTCATCGGCGCCGCGATCTTGTGGGCGTGTGCGTGCAGGGCCAGCGCCTCCTCGTACTCCCCCCACGTCATGTGGAGCCGGCCGAGCACGTTCTCGACCTTGGCGAGCCGGATGGGGGCGCCGCTCGTACGGCCGAGGAGCAGGGCCCGCTCGGCGAACGCACGGGCCTGTGTGCCGTCCCCCCGCTCCTGCGCCACCTGCGCGGACACCGCGAACACGAGGGCGACGTCCCCCGGCGACCTCGTCTCGTCGCACAGGTCGCGGGCGCGCTTGAGGGTCTCGTGCGCGTCCGTGTACTCGCCGAGGCCCACCTGCGCGAAGGCCAGATCGGCCAGGGCCATGATCTCGTTGCTGCGGTAGCCGAGGTCCCGGTCGATCTCGATCGCCCTGCGGGCGCAGGCGGCCGCGTCCTGGAACCGGCCCCACCGCTCGTACAACGTACTGAGCATGGTGAGACTCTCGGCCTCCTCGCGCGGGTTGCCCAGTTCCCCGGCCATCGTGAGCGACCGCTCCAGCAGGGGCAGGGCCTCCTCGTACCTCCCGAGCATCGACATCAGCAGCCCGATGGTCGCCTCGCTGTGCGCCTCGGTGTGCCGGTCCCCGACGCGGACCGCCGTGTCGCGCGCCTCCGTGGCCACCTCCAGCCCCTCCTCGAAGCGGCCGAGTTTCCAGCAGGCCGCGCCCAGATTGGCCAGGCTGATGCCGAGGAGCGCCGGGTCGTCGAGCCGCCGGGCGGCGGCCACCGCGAGATGGCCGACGCTCCAGAACTCGTCCAGCTGTCCGTGCGTGTGCAGGTGGAAGCCGACGTTGCGGCTCAGACAGGCCGCGTACCTGTCGTGGCCGGACCGCTCGGCGAGGGACGCGGCCGCCAGGAGTCCCGCCTGCTCCCGGTCGAACCACCGCACCGCCTGATCGGCCAGCCGGAAGGCCGGCCGTTCGCCCTGGTAGGGCGGGAGACCGGTGGGCCGGCGCTCGCGGCCCGGGAACAGCACCTCGCAGGCCGCGTCCGAGGTCGTCAGGTAGTAGCCGAGCAGCCGCTCGACGGCCTCCGCGTCGTCGTCCGCCGTCGCCGAGCCCCGCAGGCTCTGGGCGAAACTGCGCACCAGGTCGTGGAAGGTGTAGAGACCGATGTCGGGCTGCTGGACCAGATGCACGTCGAGCAGGAACTCCAGAGCGTCCTCCGCGTCACGGACGGTCGTACCGAGGAGCGCGGCCGCCGAGTAGACGTCGGTGCCTGCGCACGGGTACAGGCTGAGGATGCGGAACGCGGTGCGGTACTCCTCGTCCATCGCGAGGTACGACAGGCGAAGGGTCGCCGCGACGCTGCGCTCGCCCGAACTGAGCTCGTCCATCCGGCGCTTCTCGTCGCGCAGCCGCTCGACGAGATAACGCACCGTCCAGCGCGGCCTGTTGCGCAGCCGCGCGGTCGCGATCCGCAGTGCCAGCGGCAGATGGCCGCACAGCTCGGCCAGTTCGGCGGAGGCCGCCGGCTCGGCGGCCACCCGGGTCGTGCCCAGGGTCTCCGCCATCAGGCTGGTGCTGTCCTCGGGCTCCATCATCCCGATCGACACCCACTCGACGCCGTCCAGGTCCAGCAGCCGCCCCCGGCTCGTGATCAGGGCCAGGGAGCCCGGCGAGGCCGGCAGCAGGGGCCTGATCTGCGCCGCGTCGACCGCGTTGTCGAACAGCAGCAGCATCCGCCGGCCGTCCAGCAGCGACCGCCACAGGGCTGTGCGCCCCTCCAGGTCCTCGGGAATCCGGTCGCCGGGGGTCCCGAAGGTCCGCAGCAGGCTGTCGAGCGCGGCGGCCGGCGTCACCGGAGCCCGGCCCGGGGTGAATCCGTGCAGGTCGATGTGGAGCTGCCCGTCGGGATACCGGTCGGCCAGCCGGTGCGCGGCGCGCACCGCCAGGGTCGTCTTGCCCATGCCGCCCATGCCGTCGATGGCCACGATCCGGGCGTACCGGTCGCTGCCCCGGCCCTCGTCCTGCACGTAGTCGAAGAGCTCGGCCAGTTCCTTGGCGCGGCCGGTGAAGTCGGGCAGGTCGTGCGGCAGGGTGCACGGGGCGTCGGCCGGCGCGGCCCGCGTCCCCGGTGCCTCCCGTGCCGGTTCCGCCGGGGACGGGGCTTCGGGAACGGCGCCTTCGGACACCGCCGGTACGGGAAGGACCGGCTCGGGAGCCGGAGTCACGGGAACGACCGGCTCGGGAGCCGGACGTACGGGCACCGCGGCCACCGGCGCCGGCCGTTCGGGCGCGGCCAGCTCGGGGCTGTCCCGCAGGATCGCCTCGTACAGCCTGGCCAGCCGGGGTCCCGGGTCGATCCCGAGCTCGTCCACGAGCAGCCCGCGGACCTCCCCGTACTCCTTGAGCGCCTCGGCCTGCCGCCCGGAGCGGTACAGGGCGAGCATCAGCTGGCCGCGCAGCGTCTCCCGCAACGGGTGCTGGGTGATCAGGGCGCGCAGGCCCGAGATGAGTTCGCCGCTCTCGCCGAGGGCGAGGCACAGGTCGAAGAACTGCTCGGCGGCGGCGAGCCGGCGCTCTTCCAGCGCGGTCGCGGCGGCCTCGATCACCGGTCCGCCCGTCCCGGACAGGACCGAGCCCCGCCACAGTGCGAGGGCGGCCCGCAGCGCCTCGGCGGCCGCGGACTGCGCGCCTTCCCGCAGGGCCTGGGCCGCCGCCCTGGTCAGCGCGCCGAACTCCAGGAGGTCCACCTGGTCGTCCGCCACCACCACGCGGTATCCCGGCCCGTCGGTGGCGATCACCTCGGTGCCGGTGGGTATCCGCCGCCGCAGGTCGGCGACGGCCTTGCGGACCTGGTGCGCCGCGGTCACCGGCGGGTCCTTCTCCCAGGTCGCCTCGACCAGCCGTGCTACGGGCACCACCCGGCCGGCTTCGAGCAGCAACATGCACAGGACCCGTTCCTGTATCGCTCCCCCCAGCCTCAGCCGTACCTCGTCGTTCCAACCCTCAAGAGATCCGAGGACGTTGAAGCGCAGCCTGTCCCCCACAGGTGCCCCATTCCGTCTCTCCCCGGATTCCGCATCCGCCCCCGGCATCGGACATCCACCCCCAAAGAACAAGACCCCTGGCCAGGTCATGCCAACCGGATCATAGGGGTTACCCCTCGCACGCGGTAAGCATCCGGTAGCAGATCAGGAAGGGCGACACGGACAGTTCACGGGCGGCCCAGAGCAGGCAGCACACACAGCGAGTACCGAAGGAGCAGAGTGTGGGAAGACTGGAGAGACCACTGGCCCCCGATGCCGGACCAGTCACCGCGTTCGCCCGGGAATTGCGCAGGCTGCGGACCGCGGCGGGCAGTCCCGGCTACCGTGACATGGCCACACGCGCCATGTTCTCCGCGTCCGTGCTCTCCGACGCGGCCGCCGGATACCGCCTCCCGACCCTTCAGGTGGCCCTCGCCTTCGCCGAGGCGTGCGGTGGCGACCGCGCCACCTGGGAGCGCCGCTGGCACGAGGCGGCCCGCGCCGAGGGGGACGACGGAACGGCCCGGCCGGCCGTCAAGGCCGTGCAGCAGCACCAGGAGAACGAGCTGCGCGCCGCCGACGTACGCGCCGTGCTGCCGCCGCCCTCACAGCTGCCGATGGAGGCCCAGCCCCTGGTCGGACGGCGTGAACTGCTCCAGCGGGCCCGGGCGCTGACCGCCCCCTCGTACGACGGACAGAGCCCCGCGGCGCCCCTGGTGATCAGCGGGCAGGTGGGGGTGGGCAAGACCGCCTTCGCCCTGCGGCTCGCCCACGAACTGGCCGTGAACCTGCCCGACGGGCAGCTGTACGCGAACCTGGACCCGGCCGCGGACGGACGCAAGGACGCCGCCGGGATCGCCGGCGGCTTCCTGGAGGCGCTCGGCATCCCCACCGACCGGATCCCGAGCGATCCCGGCCAGAGAATCGGCCTGTACCGTTCGCTGCTCAACCGACGGCGGCTGCTGGTGGTGCTGGACGGCGTCCAGCACGAGCGTCAGATCCGGGAACTTCTCATCGCGGCGCCCGAGAGCCGCATCATCATCACCAGCCGGTCGCGGCTACTGGGCCTCGACGGAATTGGCCGGATCCGGCTCACCGCACTGGACCGTGACGAGTCGATGGAGCTCCTGGCCCGGCTGCTGGGCTCGGACCGCGTCGGCACCGAGCCGCGCGCCTGCCTGCGCCTCGCCGACGCCTGCGGGGACCTGCCGCTGGCGCTCAACCTGGCGGGCCGGCGCATCGCGGCCCGGCCCGAGTGGATGCTCCAGGACTCCGTGTCCGAGCTGCTCGGCGACGGGCAGGGCGGGCAGGACGGACAGGACGGCCCCGGCGGACAGCGGGCGTCCGGCCGCTTCCTGGCCCGGCTGCAGGTGGGGGACGACGCGCTGAGCACCCGCCTGGACAGCGCCTACCGGCTGCTGACCCCGTGGGCCCGGCTGATGCTGCGCCAGTTCGCCGGCTCCGACAACCCGCCCTCCGTCGACAACGTGGTGTACGAGTCCGCGGACGCGCTCGCCATGCTGGTCGAGCGGTCCGCGCAGCCGGTGGAGGACCTCCTCGAACGGCTCCTCGACGCGGGGCTGCTGGACCACTCCGACCTGCCGGGGCAGTACGGGCTGACGCCGATGGCCCGGGCGTACGCGCTGACGCAGCCGGACCCGACCGAGGAGGACCCGGTGCCCGCGGCGGCGCGGGCCGGGGCGCACGTACGCCAGTCGAGGTAGGACCGGCCCTTCCCCGGGAGGCCGCCGATCAGGGCGCGGGTGGTGTCGTTGCCCGCTGCGCCGGGTCGGCGGCCCTTCGGGCGTCCGCCGCCGCCGCCGCGTGGGTGATCGTGATGTAGAGGTACTCGTCGAGGATCTTGGCGAGGGACACCTCGGGCCGGCCGATCCCGGCGCACAGGTCCGCCTCCCGCAGCCCGCCGCTCTCCTCCAGCGCCGCACGCGCCCAGGCCCGGCCGAGCTCCAGGTGCCGGGCGAAGGCGGCCCCGTCGCGGGCCCCGTGCAGCCGCTGCGCGATGGCCGCGTCCCACGGCATGACCGAGTCGGGCCGCAGCGCGTACAGCGCCTTGGACGCGGCGGTCGGGCCGAGGCTGCGGCGGCCGATCGGCAGCGCCGCCAGCTCCTCGTACGCCGCGGCGAACCGGGAGATCTCCCGCGCGGTGAGCCGGGCGAGCGGCGTGTGCGCCAGAGTGTGCCGCTCCCCCCATGCGGCGAGCCCCGCGCCGAACGTGTCGGGCTCGCCCTCGCGCGGGTAACGGATGCGGCAGCCCCATGAGTTCAGCCAGCGGTGCAGGGCGGTGCGGTGCGCGCCGAGCGAGAGGTCCAGGGCCCGGCCGGTCTCCTCGCGCAGCGCGTGCCAGCTCCGGTCCACACCCGCGAAGCCGTTGAACACCTCGGCGGCGGCCCGTAGTTCGTCCAGGGACGGCGCGGGCGGCAGCGGCGTGGCGGCGGGCGGGTCCAGGTGCGCGCGGGCGACCTTGGCGGGCACCACCATCCGCCAGGCCTCGGTGACCAGTTCCGTCAGCTCGTCCGGGTCCAGGGCCCCGAGGCGGGACTCCACCCAGTTGAAGCGCAGATCGGACTCGCGCGGCAGGAAGAACTTCGCCGGTTCGGCGGCGACGAGCGCCGCACGCTCCTCCTTGGGGAAGGCGAAGCCCAGTTCGCTCTCGTCCCGGGACAGGGCGAGGTAGACGATCGAGCCGATCCGGAACTTCACCCGGTCCCGGATCAGGTGCTCCTGCGTCCTCGGCAGGCTCAGCGCGAGCCGCCGTACGTCGTCCACCGTTGCCACTGCCTGCTCCTTCACCCCGGGCCGCCGGTTCACAGCCCCGCGAGCTGCGGGGTGTGGACGTCCAGCGGTGGCCCGTCGAGCGCACCGAGGCCGGTCGGCGACGGACTCCTGCCGGTCAGCCGGTCGGCGAGCGACCGCGCGATGAGCGGCGCGAACTTGAAGGATGTGCCACCGCAGGCCGCGTACGCGAATCCCGCGCCGCCGAGGCCGACCAGCAGCGGGCCGCCGGTCTCGGCGAAGGAGGAGTAGTACGCGTCCTTCGCCGCGGTGACCCAGGCCGGGCCGAAGCCGGGCAGCAGGTCCCCGAACTCCTTCTCCAGCCTGCGCTGCCAGTACGGGTCGGTGGCGTAGTCGGTGATCGAGTCCACCGTCCGGCAGGCGGTGGCCGAGGTGAGTTTCAGGGCCGTGCCCGCCACCGGCGGGATCAGCCAGGCTCCGCCCTCGGTGCCGAGGGCCGGTATGGCGGGTGTGGCCGCCCAGGCCTGCGCCTGGTGCCGGGGAACCCGGCAGTAGAGGAGGGACTGCCGGTACAGGGTCAGCCGCTCGGAGATGCTCTGCGGCAGCAGGTCCCGGGACCAGGGGCCCACGGCCATGAGCACCGCGTCGCTGCGCAGCACCCGTCCGTCGACCAGCCGTACGCTGCCGCTCTCGCCGTCGACGGCGGTCACGGCCCGGTGCTCGATCAGGTCGATGCCCCGTTGCCACTTCAGCCAGCCGACGCAGGCGGCGAGGACCCGCTCGGCGAGCAGTACGCCCGCCTCGTCCTCCAGTACCGCGCCGAGGCCGCCGCCCACGTGCAGGTGCGGATAGCGGTCGGCCAGGCCGGCCGCGGTGAGTTCCCTGACGCGCCCTCCGGCGTCCGCGAGCATGGCCACCGCGTCCGCCGCCGCTGCCGGCGGCAGCACGGTGAGCGATCCGACCTGCTCGTAGAACCGCGTCAGGAACAGCTCCTCCAGTTCGACCCAGCGGCGGTGCGCACGCAGTGCGGCCGCCGTGGTCAGCGGGTCCGTTGGGTGCAGGGCCCGCAGGATCCTGTGCTGGTCGAAAGAGGTGGCTCTGCTGTGCGGGATGGGGCCCTGGTCCACCACCGTGACCCTGTGTCCGTCGAGCACGCACTCGACCGCCGTGAGCAGGGCGATCACACCGCCGCCCACCACCGTCACCCTCGTCGACATCACACACCTCCCTTCCGTTTTCGTTGTGCCTACGGGTCAGCTGTCGAGGACGATCGTGGTCAGCGCGGCGGCCTTGGCGAGGGACTCCTCGCAGCTCAGGACGGTGTCGCCGGCGCAGATGAGGTTGGCGTAGCGGCTGAGGTAGCCCTCGGGCGGCAGCAGGAGCGTCACCCCCGGCGCCACCATCACGTTCGTCTCCAGCAGCCCCGGCACATCCGGGGCGGTGGGTACGTCGACCGAGCCGACCGTGCCGCTCTGCGGCGGGTACAGGAAGCGGATGCCGACGGTGCGGGACTGCGTCGGTGTCCACTCGGGGCGGACGCCCGCGGCCACGTCCGCGGCCAGCTCCCCGGGCTCCACGCCGGTGGCGAGGCTGCCGAGGTAGGGGATGAGGTCGCCGCCGAGGCGGGCGTTCACCTCGATGATCACCGGGCCGCGGGTGGTGAGCTTCACCTCCGTGTGGGTGATCCCGTAGCCGATGCCCAGTTCCCGGTGGGCGTCCCGCAGGACGCCCAGCAGTTCCTCGTCGAAGAGCAACGGGTCGGTGGCGCTGACCACGTGTCCGGTCTCCTCGAAGTAGGGCGCCAGGCCCACTTCCTTGTGCGCGAGGAAGAGCGGGGTCCAGTCACCGTCGAAGACCAGTCCGTCGATGCTGATCTCGGGGCCCATGACGCACTCCTCGACCAGCACCCCGCCCTCGTAGTCGCTGTTGCCGCCGCGGCTGGCGGAGTCCGCGACCTCGAAGGCCGCCCGGACCCCGGCCGCGTCGTCGACCCGGATGACACCGATGCTGGCGCCCATGCCGCGGGGCTTGAGGACGACCGGGTAGCCGAAGGAGTCGGCGGTGGCGAGGGCTTCGTCGGCGCCGGTCACGTAGGCGAAGTGCGGCTGGGGCAGTCCGGCGGCGGTCAGCAGCTGCCGGGTGTTGTGCTTGTTGCGGCAGTTGTCCGCGCCCCTGGAGGTCAGGCCGGGCAGTCCGAGCCGCTCGGCTATCAGGGCAGTGGTCACCACGAGCGTCTCGTCGTAGCTGAACACGCCCACCACGCGGTGCTCGGCGGCCACCGCCTCGGCGGCCCTGATCAGCCCTTCGGTGTCGGGCACCAGGCGTTCGCGGTCGAGCAGTTCCACCGTGGTGGAGCCGAGCACGTACTCCTGCTGCCAGGTCGGGTCGGCGGCGTCCAGGATCCAGATCGGGCGGCGCCGGGAGGCGCCGGCGAGCAGGTACTCGCGGTAGGCGCGCTGTCCGCTGCCGACCAGGATCACCACGCCGTCGTCGGTCCTGCTGGCGTCATCAGTCATCTTCGTCACCTCGCGGAGTGGGTCAGGACCCGGGCGCCGGCCGTCGCGATCGCCGCGAGCTGCGGCTGGGCGATGGCCAGGTAGTCGGGGGTGGACAGGGCCACGGAGCGGTCCAGGCGGGCCGCGTTGAAATAGATCTCTTCGGTGAGGATCAGGCTCTCGTCGACGACGAGGTGCAGATCGGGGTGGAAGCTGAGCGGCATCACCGTGCCGCAGACGCTGCCGGCCAGGCGCTCGGCGATCTCGGGCGTCGCGAAGGCCGTCCGCCCGCCGCCGAACAGCGCGCCGACCGCCTCCAGGTCGACCTGCCGGTCGCCGGGAACCACGGCGAGCACGTACTTGCCGACCCGCTTGGTGATGCTCACGCGGACGACGATGCATTTGGCGGCCTGGTCCAGGGGATGGCCGCGCAGGACGCTCGCCAGATCGGTGCGGCCCTCGGCCGCGTGGTCGATCAGCCGGTAGCGGGCCTGACGGGTGTCGAGGAGGTCGATCAGCCGTTGGTACATCAGAGCACCTCGCCGACGTAGTGCCAGTCCTCGGGGTTGATCAGTCCGAAGGGGTTGATCGGAGCCACGCCCTTCAGGTTGTTGGCCACTTCCAGCAGACGGAAGGGGAAGTTGGGCATCCAGATGACCGGGACCTGCTGCGCGATGTAGTCCTGGTAGGCGTACAGGTCCTCGAGGTCGTCGCTGACGACGGTGCGGGCGATCAGCTCGTCCGCCTTCGGGTCGCTGTAACTGCCGAAGTTCACCGAGGATCCGGTCGAGTACAGGGCCTCGCCGGTGGGGTAGAAGCCGGGACCGTATCCCCAGCCGCCGTTCCAGTCGCTGAACTCCCACAGGCAGGGGCTGTCGGGACCCGGGGTGCAGGTGGTGTCCTCCAGGACCAGGACGCTCGCCTCGACCTCGGTGAGCACGATCTCGATGCCCGCCTTCGCGGCGTCGGCGGCGAACTTGCGCATGACCGCGGTCAGCGTCTCGTGCCCCTGGGCGTACCGCATCGAGAACCGCAGCGGGGTGCCGGCCGGGATGCCTTCGCCCGCCTCTCCGGGCCCGGTGCCCTCGCGGACGCAGAGCGCAGGGGTGGTGCCGGTGTCCCAGCCGTTCTCCGTCAGGAAGGCACGGGCCGCCTCGACATCGAAGGGGTACGGGTCCTCGTGCGCGGCGGGTGAGAGCAGCGGGCTGTCCGGCAGGGCCGGGATCGGCCCGGTGGTCGGGTAGCCGTAGCCCTTGTAGACGTCGCGGATGGCGCCCCGGGAGTCGAGGCAGGACTGGAGGGCCTGGCGGAAGTAGAGCTGCTTGAAGATCTTTCCGGCGACCGTCGGGTTGTTGAAGTTGATCGGGAAGTAATGGATTTTGTAAGTGAGCTGGGGGACCAGGTCGTAGTGCTCGCCGAGCGGGTTGGGTCCGCCGAGCATCGGGTCCTCGGCCGGCTCGGTGACCTCGTCGAAGGGGAGGAAGCCGATCTGCACGCCGTCCGGGGCTTCGGGGCCGCGGCGGAGCATCTCGTACTGCTCGGTGTCCGAGCCGGTGGGCACCAGCCGGAACTCGTCCAGGTAGGGCTTGTCGGTACCGGAGTACGTCTCGTTCGGCACCAGGACGGCCTCGCCCGAGACGCCGTCGATCGTGTAACTGCTCAGCTTCCAGGGTCCGTTGACAACGCTCCAGACGGGGCTGGTGTCCCAGCCCTTGCGTTCGTCGTTGCAGGCCCGCAGGTAGGCGTAGACCGCGGAGGCCTGCGCCGGGTCGTGGGTGGCGTCGGCCGGCCGGTCGTCGCCGGTGCGGTCCCAGGCCTTCGGCAGCGGGGTGATGGTGCTGAACTGGTTCATCAGCACCCAGTTGTGCGAGTAGGCGCGGTCGAAGGTGAAGCTGACCTTGTCCTCGGCGACCTTCTCGTAGCCGGAGAGGTTGTCCGGGAAGAAGCCCGGCGTGTATCCGCCGAAGCTGTCCTTCTCGGCCTCCAGGAGGTGCATCCACAGCATCACGTTGTCGGCGTTGACGCTCTCGCCGTTCGACCACGTGTAGGGCTTGATGGTGATCGTCGCCGTGCGGCCGTCCTCGCTCCACTGCGGGGGCTCGGCGAGGCTGCGCCCGTAGTCGACCGTCGGCTGGCCGCCGGTTCCGTACCAGTACAGCGGGCGGTACATCAGGGTCTGGAACTCGTGCAGGTTGGCCACCCCGTAGTACTCGCCCGGGGTGAAGGGGAAGATGAAGACCGGGCTGAAGCCGCTGGTGCAGGCCCAGGTCACGCTGCCCCCGCGGAGCGGGGTGGTGGGCGGGGTCATCTCGGTACCTCCTCCAGTGCGGATTCACCGCTGTCCGAGTGGGCTCCGTAGCGCTCCCAGCGCTCGTTGAGCCGGATCCGTCCGTCGTCGAGGAACTCGGGGGTGCTCCAGCACCTGCCGGCGACCACCTGTCCGTCCGCGAGGACCATCGTGTAAGCGAATTCGAGGTTTCCGTCGGGCTCGACGCGCCCGTTCAGGGAGCCCCTGCGGACGTCGCCTCCGTCGAAGTCGGCCCAGAGCAGGTCGCCTTCCTGGCGGTAGTGGCCGACGGGGGCGTCCTGGTCCGACGGGTAGCCGGTGTTGCGGAAACTTCTGCCGTCGTAGTCGATCACTGGTGTCGTATCTCCTGGGTGCAGCACTTCACCGCGCCTCCGGCCTTCAGCAGTTCGGACATGTCCACGCCGTGCGGGCGGAATCCGCGCTCGCGCAGCTCGTCGATCAGGTGGGTGGCGGTCTCCGTCAGGACCACGTTCAGGCCGTCGCTCACCGCGTTCAGGCCGAAGGCGTCGGCGTCCTCGCGGGTGGCGATGACCGCGTCCGGGTACAGCTCCCGCAGCACCTCCCGGCTCTCCTCGGAGAAGGCGGCGGGGTAGTACGCCACCAGGTCGTCGT
Source organism: Streptomyces sp. NBC_00029 (assembly GCF_045160505.1). Lineage (NCBI taxonomy): Bacteria > Bacillati > Actinomycetota > Actinomycetes > Kitasatosporales > Streptomycetaceae > Streptomyces > Streptomyces sp. NBC_00029. Next base: position 4,693,669 of record NZ_CP108292.1, on the reverse strand, counting down.
CGAGGACGAACAGTGCGGTGTCCAGGTGGTAGAAGCGGGGGTCGGTCAGGGTCAGGCCGACCACCGGCAGGCCGAAGAACTCACGGAGCTCCTCGTGCGCGCCGGGGTCGCTGCGGAATCCGGCGCCGGCCAGGATCCGCCGGCCGGCGGGGGCGAAGTCGCCCTCGCCCTCGTTGACGTACTGCGGGAGGCGGATGTCGGTGTAGCCGTGGCCCTCGAACCAGGCCCGGTAGGCGTCGGCCTCGGCCGCCCGCTCCTGGTGGCGGAACTTCGCGATCAGCACCTTGTCGTCGACCACGGTGGCTCCGTTGGCGGAGAACACCATGTCCGGCAGGCCCGGGGCCGGGTCGATGAAGGAGACCTCGTGTCCGAAGCCGAGGAAGAGGTCGCGGATCCGCTCCCACTGGGCCAGCGCCAGGCCGGCGTCCATCGGCTTGTCGGGGTTCATCCACGGGTTGATCGCGTAGGTCACCTCGAAGTGGGTCGGCCGGCACATCAGGTAGTGCCGCCTGGTGGCCGTGCGCCGCGGGGTCTCAGCCATGCTCCGGCCTCATCGCGGTGGTGATGCGGCCGGCCGCGATGTGCGCGGCGGTCAGCGCCTCCGTCAGGGAGGTACCGGTGGCGCCGATGAAGCCGAGGATGTTGTTGCCCGCCGGCGGGCGCTTGATGACGGTTCCCGCCGTGGCCGTGATCTTGAGGAAGAACAGGGCGGGGTCCTCGGCGACCTCGGTCGGCACCTCGATGGACTCGACCGTTCCCGCCCCGCTGATCAGGCACATCGCGGCGGTGTGCACGTCCGTCGGCGAGTAGTGGGAGACGTCCGGCTGGATGCCGCGCGCCACGTCCGACACGCACCGGATGGGGTCGTGGCCGGCGCTGATCCGCGCCATGTGGTCGAGACCGCCGCCGCCGGGACGGATCGCTATCTCCAGGATGAAGGGCCTGCCCTGGTGGAAGCGCACCTCGGCGTGCAGGACGGACCGGCGCAGGCCCTGGGCGTGGGCGGCGTCCCTGACGACCTCGTGGACGGCAGCGACCTGCTCGGGGGTCAGCGAGCTGGGCGCGTGGTGGACGTCGTCGTCGAAGGTGCCGCTCTCGACGGTGATCCGGTCCACGATGGAACCGAGGTAGACCTCGTCGTCCCAGGCCAGCGCCTCGATGAGGTGCTCGTGGCCGTCGAGGTAGCCCTCGACGATGATCCCGTTCGGGCCCAGGTCCAGGCCGTCGGCCTCCATCAGGGCCCAGGTCATGGTCTCGATGCCCGAGGTGGCGTCCGCGAAGCGGGCCCGCATCTCCTCGGGGTCGTCGACCTTGAACACGAAGTTGCTGGCGGCGCCCAGGGTGGGCTTGAGGATCAGCGGGTAGCCCAGCTCCTCACCGGCGGTCAGCGCCGCCTCCACGTCGGGGGCGTACCGGAAGCCGGGGTGCGCCGCGCTGCCGCGCTCGTGCGCCTGGCGCATCAGGTACTTGTTGCGGCTGGTCCGGGCGGCTTCGAAGCCGATGCTCGGGAGGCCGAGCGCCTCGGCAACGACCGCCACCGTGACGACCCCGGACTCCGAGAAGGTCAGGACCCCTTCGAACTCCTCCTCCGCGTGCCAGACCTTGGCGGCGGTGACGATGTCCTCGATGTGCTTGGAGCCGGCGATCCGGTAGCGGTCCGCGTCCCAGAAGTCCTCCGTGCCTATGCCGTTGAGGACGTGGACCTCGGCCCCGAGGGCCTCGACCTGCTGGTAGCGCGAGATGTAGTAGGTGGCGTTCTGGCTGGCCTCGATGGCGAGCAGCTTCATCTGTGCCGACCCCCCTCAGACCTTCGCCGGGACGGGCTCGCGGACCTCGGCGGCGGCCTCGGCGGCGGCGGGCTCGGTGATCGCGGCCCCGGCGGCCCCGGTGACGGACTCGGACTGCGCGGCGGCCTCGGCGGCGGCGACCTCACGGTCGTGCTTGCGCAGCGAGAGGACGGTGAGCGAGGCGATGACGACGACCAGGACGGAGAGGGCGTAGAAGCCGTTCCTCACGTTGGTGGAGTCGACCAGGAGCGAGATCAGGACGACGGCGATGGTGCCGGCGGCGAGGCCGAAGGCGTTGGTGGCACCGAAGACGAAGCCCGTCTTCTCCTCGGGCGCCGCGCTCATCAGGGCGGTACGGGCCGAGATGCGGGCCACGCAGAAGGCGATGGCGGCGAAGGGGATGACGGCCATCATGGCGTAGAGGTGGATGGACTCCATGGACAGGAGCACCGCGAAGGCGAGGTAGCCGATGAGGGCCGTCTTCAGCACGGTGGCCTTGGAGCTGATCTTCTTGAAGGCCCAGGCCGCGAACAGGGCGCCGATGCCGAACAGGGCGTCGACGATGCCGAGGTAGCCGGCGTTGGACTTGAAGCCCTCGATGACCAGGACCAGCATGATGCTGTTGCCGACGATGATCACGATGTTGCCGATGATGTACAGCAGCGCGAGACGGGCCAGCGGCGGGCGGGCGGCGGACAGGCGGGCGGCGGCGGCCGAAGCGGCCTTGGCCGCGGCCTCGGTGACGGCCTGGCCGGCCGGGCGGCGGCCGATGAAGAACAGCAGGACCGCGGAGAGCAGGAACGTGATCGCGTTGAAGTAGAAGAGCGACGTGGTGCCGACCCAGACGATCACCCAGCCGCCGAGGGCCGCCGAGGCGAGCGTGCCGGCCTGGATGGCGATCTCGGCGTTGCCGTTGAACTGGGCGAGCCGGGACTCCGGGATGCGCTCCTTGATCAGGGCGTTGCTGGCCGGGAAGAAGAGGGCCGCGGAGATCGACAGGATGAAGCTGGCGACGTAGCTGACGGTCGAGGGGTTACCGCCGAGGGCCAGCCAGATCGGCAGGCCGATCGCCGCGGCCGCGCTGGCCAGGTCGGAGATCATCGCCAGGGTGCGGCGGTCGAAGCGGTCAGCGAGCTTGCCGAAGAACAACGAGAGCGCCACCTGCGGGATGGTGACGGCGATCATCAGCCAGCTGACCGCGAGCATGGTGTTGGCTTCGGTGAACACCAGGTACGAGGCGGCGGTGAGCTGGATGCCGTTGCCCAGGTTGGTGATGAAGGTCGCGGGGATGAGCAGGCGTTCTGCCCGATTGGGACGGGGCGGGGCGATCGTGGACACAGTGCTCCTCGGAGGTCAGGCTCGGATGTCGGCCGGCACGGCCACGGGCTCGAAGGCCCCGACCGCGGTGGACAGGCGGGGGAGTCGCAGCACGGCGACGGGCTCGGCCGGGAAGGCGCCGGCCGGGAGGGTCAGGTCGGCCCCGGACCGTTCGGCACGGGCCGCGAGGTCGACGAGCAGCGGAGCGGCGCACGCGGTCAGCGTCCGGACGGCGAGGACGAGGTCTCCGAGGTCGGTCGGGACCTCCGCCGACGCGCGGTCCGCCTGGCCCAGCAGCCGGTCGAGGTGCACGACGATCAGGTCCGCCGCCCGGTGGAGGCTGAAGCTCTCCAGCTCGTAGTGGGAGCGGAACCGTCCGACGACGATGCCCGCCTCCTCGGCGCCGGTCGGGGAGACCGGCAGCAGCGCGTCCGCCGGAAGTCCGGCGAGCAGCTCGTCCAGCCGGCCCGCGAGCCGGTTCCACGGCTGGACCAGCCGGGAGCTCGACAGGGTGTCGAGCGCCTCGTGGCTGAAGTTCGTGCGGGAGTGCTCCGGCGCCGTCAGCGCCAGGTAGAAGCGCACCAGGTCGCGCGGTACCTCGGCCACCAGATCGGCGGCCCAGACCACGTGGCCCTTGCTCGTGGAGAACTTCTGGTTCTCCAGTTCGTAGAACTCGTTCGACACGATGGCGTGCGGCTCGACGTACCGGTCGCCGTGCGCCATCAGCAGCGCCAGGTGCGTCATTCCCCAGAAGTAGACGTTGTCGAATCCGAGGAAGTACACGAGGTCGATGCCGTGCTCGGACAGCCAGTGCTCGTCGAAGCGGTCGGTGTGCTCACCGAGCTGCTCGGCCGCGTACCAGGTGCAGTACATCGAGGCGGCCATGCCCTCGGCCCAGGCGTTGAGGACCTGGCCCGGGGTCTCGGTGAACGGCGCCGGGATGCCCCACGCGGTCGGATAGGTGATCGGGAAGTCCGGCAGCGGCCGGTCCAGCGCCTCACGGACCAGCTGCGCGGTGTGCGGCCGCAGCACGTCCCGGTGCCTGACGTAGTAGTCGGCGAGGCGGTCCCGGTACTCCTCCATCGGCAGGACGAGGATCTGCGCCTCGCGGTGCGTGACCACGGCGTCCGGGTCGACGGTGGAGCGGGGACGCAGCAGCTCGTCGAAGTTGTTGGGGTGTCCGCAGGACTCGCAGAGGCCGCCGCGGCTCTCCACCAGGCACACCGGGCAGTCGCCGGCGACCAGGCCCTCCATCAGGTACTCGCCGGTGGCCTCGACGTACGGCAGCAGCACCGTCTTCAGACGGAACGCGCCCTCGCTGTGGAGGTCGGTGACGAAGTCGATGACGGTCTGGCGGTAGCCCTTGTCGAAGGGGGCGAAGCCGTCGACGGATATGCCGGCCGCCTCCAGGGTGGCGCGGATCTGCGTCGCGGAGCGCAGGGCCAGCTCCTCCGGGGTCAGACCGGCGCGGGCGGCGCTGGCCACCACGTAGGTCTGGCTGTCGTCGGTACCGCTGGTGAAGATCACCGGCCGGTCCGAGGCCCGCAGGTAGCGTGCGTACACGTCGCCCGCCAGGTACGGGCCCGCCAGGTGCCCGGTGTGCAGGTCCCCGTTCGGGGTCGGCGGCGGCGCGATGATGACCGTACGGCGTGTCATGCCTGGGCTCCTTCGTGGCGAGCTGCGAACCGCTGTGTCATGTCGAGGTCCCACCAGACGCTGTACATCTCGAAGTCCGCGTCGGACTCGTTGATCACCCGGTGCTCGGAGCCCGGGGTGAAGTGGACGATGTCCCCGGTCACGAAGGGCTTGCGGACGCCCTCCGACTCCAGGACGGCGGAGCCGGCGACGGCGATGAAGATCTCGTACTCGTGGTGGGCGTGGGCCGTCGAGGCGGTGCCGGGGCGGATCACGCACCAGGACCCCTCGAAGGGGGCGTTGAGCTCGGGCCAGGGCAGCAGCCGCTGGGCGTCCAGGCCGTTCTCGTGCGTCAGTCCGGCGCGGTCGAGTTGCTTGGTGAGCATGGGGGTGGGTCTCTCCTCGTCGGGCGGGTACGGCTCGTGGGGGTGCGCGGTCCTCAGACCGCGCCGGCGAAGGCGAGTTCGCGCGGGGCCGGGACCTCCGCGGACCGGGTCCGGCGGTGCGCGAGGATGTCCTGGGTGATCTCGGCGGAGCGGCCCGCGAGCACGCTGAGGAGCGAGTCGGCGATGCCGTGGGTGGCCTCGTTGACGCCCTGCAGGTAGCAGGCGCCGGTCGCGGGGCGGCCCAGGTCGAGCCGGTAGCGCCGGCTCACGTTGATCTCCTCCAGGCCGATCGACTGCGCGAGGGCCTTGACCGCCCACGGCATCTCTCGGACGAAGCCGGTGCCCAGCAGCACCAGGTCCGTACGCATCTCCCGCTCGGCTCCGGACTTGCGGTCGACGAGGGTGAGGACCACCTCGTCGCCGTCCATGCGGGCGCCGGTCACGTCCGTCATGGGGTGGATCGCCAGGCGCTCCTGGCCGGAGCGGCGGTCCTGGTAGAACTGCCGGTACAGGCCGTCGAGGGTGGCGGGGGAGAGGCCGCCGTAGTTGGAGCGGTACATCTCTCCGAGCAGCTGCTGGCGGGCCTCGGGCGAGGATCCGTAGAACTCGTCGATGAAGGACGTGTAGTAGAGCTCGTTGGTGAACTTGCTGCTCTCGTAGCCGTTCAGGCCGATGGAGCGCATGATCATCGTCGGCTTGCACTCCGGCAGGTCCCGCAGCGCGGCGCCGAACAGCTCGGCCGCGCTCTGCGCCCCGCCGATCACCGCGACGCGGTGCGGCAGGTCGGCCCGCACGTCGGCGATGCGCTGCGTGTACTGGGTGCTGTGGATGACGCGTTCGGCCGGCAGACCGTCGAACACGGCGGGGACGTGGGCGTCACGGCCCGCGCCGATCACGAGGTAGCGGCAGCCGATGGTGTCGCCGTCGGCAAGGGTGACCAGCCAGCCGGAGAGCTCGCCGTCGTCGCCCGTCACGGCCTCGACGCCGGCGCATTCGCGGCCGTATTCGACCTGCACCGTCTCCAGTTCATTGGCGACCCATTGCAGGTACTCGGATATCTCGCTGCGGTAGGGAACAAAACTCGCCAGATTGACGAAGGCGTCGAGCCTCTCCTGGGAGTGCAGGAAATTGACGAAGGAGAATCGGCTGGTCGGATTGCGCATGGTGACCAGGTCCTTGAGGAAGGAGACCTGGCTGAGCGCGTCGGGCAGCAGCATTCCCCGCTGCCACACGATGTCCTGCTCGCGCTCTATCAGCAGGGTGTCACCGGCCAGCTCGGGTGCGAGCTCCTCGACGGCGACCGCCAGCGCCAGGTTCGCCGGGCCTGCACCGACTGCGAGCAGTTCGACATTGCGATGCGCCATGGAAGTACCTCCAGATGGAACAGGTGGACAGGTTCGTACGGTCAGGCAGGACGGTTCTCGTCCTTGCGTTGCCTCCCGGGTGATGTCCACATTCCACGGCAGCGTCCGATTGCCCGGAAGGCGCCCGCGGCACGGACAATCAACTCGGACGAGGGCCTGGCGGGCGCTTTGATTGGCCGGTGTTCTCCCCTGCTTCCGGTCAATGCCGGACGCCATTTCCATGGGCCCGACGTAATCAGCTGCGTCACACACATCCGGCCGGCCCGGCCATCCCTCGGGCAGCCGGGCTTCCATCGCCACCCCATGAGAAGGAGCCCTCGTGCCGCTCACCGACTCCATCACCCCCGCCGGCGCCCTCTATCGCTCCGAGAGCCCCACGCGGGTGGCCACGCGCCGCCGTCTGCTGATGTGCCGGCCCCGGCACTACGACGTCACGTACTCGATCAACCCGTGGATGAACCCGCAGCACGCCACGGACAACGCGCTCGCCGTCAGCCAGTGGGAGGGCCTGCGCGACCTGTACCTCGAACTCGGCCACGTGGTCGAGGAGATAGATCCGATCGAGGGCCTGCCCGACATGGTGTTCGCGGCCAACGGCGCCACCGTCGTCGACGGCAAGGTCTTCGGGGCCAGATTCCGTCACGCGGAGCGCACCGCCGAGGGTCCCGCGTACCTGAAGTGGCTGGAGGGCCGCGGCTACACGGACACGCTGTGGCCCGAGTTCGTCAACGAGGGCGAGGGTGACATCCTCACCGTCGGCCGCCGCCTGCTGGCCGGTACCGGCTTCCGTACGGACCCGCGTTCGCACGCGGAGGCGCAGGAGTTCTTCGGCCTCCCGGTCACCTCGCTGACGCTGGTGAACCCGGAGTACTACCACTTGGACACCGCGCTGTCCGTGCTGTCGGACGACGAGGTCATGTACTACCCGGCCGCCTTCTCCCAGGGCAGCCAGGCCGTCCTGCGCGCGATGTTCCCCACGGCGATCCTGGCCACCGCCGAGGACGCGGCCGTCTTCGGTCTCAACGCCTTCTCCGACGGCCGCCACGTGCTCCTGCCCGCCGCTGCCACCGGCCTCCACGCCAAGCTGCGGGCGCGCGGCTTCGAGCCGATCGGGGTCGAGCTCTCCGAGCTGCTCAAGGCCGGCGGCAGCGTGAAGTGCTGCACGCTGGAGCTGCGCGACCGCTGAGCACCCGAGAAACCCTCCTGACCTGCGCGAGCGCGGTCAGGAGGGTTTTTTCGTGTCCGGTCCCGGCCCGGGCCGGGCTCGGCCTCTTCCTCGGGCTCTTCCTCCGCCTCGGCCTCGGCCTCGACGTCGGTCAGAGATCGGCGGCGATCAGGTTCAGCAGGCCCGGGAAGCGCGCGTCCAGGTCCGCGCGGCGCAGGGTCGCCGCCCGGCTGTTGCCCCGGTCCACCTGCCGCACCAGACCCGCCTCGCGCAGGATCCGGAAGTGGTGGGTGGTCGTCGACTTCGAGACCGGCAGGTTGAAGGAAGCGCAGGTGCGCGCCGTGCCCTCCGGTTCCCTCAGCAGGGCGCCCACGACGCCGTAGCGCAGGGGGTCGGACAGCGCGTTCAGCACGGCCGCAAGGCTCATCTCCTCGCGGGAGGGGTGACCGTCCTCGTCGGGCATGGCGGCCCTCCTTCCTGAGGTACGGCTTGCATCATACCTCTCGCATGTGCCAGCTTAAGGTTCGATCAAAACCGAACCTGGTCGCCCGTCGGCCGGGCCGAACCCGGAACGGTGCCCCCATGCGTACGCAGACCACCCCGCCCGCCGCGCCACCCGTGCGGGCAACAGGACGGCCGGGCCGCGCCCTGCCCCTGGCCGCCGTACTCCTCGCGGTGTTCGTCGTCCCGATGTCGATCTCCGGCACCGCCGTCGCGCTCCCCGGCATCGGGGCCGACACCCAGGCAGGCCTCGCCCCCCTCCAGTGGGTGGTGAACGCCTTCAACGTCGCCTTCGCCTGCTTCACCCTCGTCTGGGGATCCGTCGCCGACATCGTCGGCCGGGTCAGGGCCTTCGCCGCCGGCGCCGCCGTCTACGCCGTGGCCTCGGCGGCCAGCGCCCTCGCCACCGACGTGCTGTGGCTGGACGGCGCCCGCGCGCTCGCCGGGATCGGCGGCGCGGCGATCTTCTCCTGCGGCGCGGCGATCATCGCGACCGCGTTCGACGGTCCTGCGCGCGCCAGGGCCTTCGCCCTGTTCGGCACCGTCGCGGGCGTCGGCGTGGCGCTCGGACCCTCGCTGGCCGGCTTACTCGTCCAGGGCCTCGGCTGGCGCTGGGTGTTCGCGGTCCACGCGGCCGCCCTGCTCCTCGTCCTGCTCGCGGTGCCCGCCGTCGCCGGGGCCGTGCCGGCGGACGGCGGCAGCGGTGCGCGCCTCGACCTGCCGGGCAGCGCACTGTTCGTCGTCGCCATGGTGCTGCTGACCACCGCCATCGTGCAGGGCTCGCAGTGGGGCTGGGTCAGCCCGGGCGTGCTGGGGCTGTTCGCGGCCGCGCTCGCGGTCCTCGCGGTCTTCGCCGTGGTCGAGGACCGCCGGGAACACCCCATGCTGGACCTGAGCGTGCTGCGCGACCGGCGCTTCGTCGGCCTGTGCCTGGTCCCGGTCGCCGCGTCCTTCGGCTTCGTCACCCTGCTCAGCCACCTGCCGAGCTACCTGACCGCCGCCGCCGGCCGCGACACCGCCGCCGCCGGCCTGATCATGCTGCTGCTCACCGCGCCCGTGCTGATCTGCCCGATGCTGGCCGCGAAGCTGGTCACCCGCGGGATCCCCGCGCTCACCCTGATCCACGTGAGCCTCGGCTGCCTGGTCGTCGGCGACCTGGCGCTCACACTGTTCTCCCCCGACGTGAAGATCCTCGCCGTCGCCCTGCCGATGCTCGTCACCGGCGCCGGCATGGGCCTGTCGGCCGGCCTCGTCGACGGTCAGGCACTGGAGCTGATCGACCCGGCCAAGGCCGGCATGGCGGCGGGCTTCCTCAACACCCTGCGCCTGGGCAGCGAGGCCATCGCCGTGGCGGTGTACGGCTCGGCCCTCGCCACGGCGCTCGGCACCCGCGTCGACAACGGCATCGGCGACCACGCCGGCGCCTCGCACGCGGACCTGGTCGCCGCCCGGGCCGCGGGCGGCGACCTCGCCCGGGCCGCCGAACTGTCCGGGGCGGTGGACACCGAGGGCTTCGTCCGCTTCCTCGCCCGGTCCTACGACAGCGCCTTCCACACCGTCCTGTGGGGCCTCGCCGCGGTCTGCGCCGTGCTGTGCGCCGTGATCGCCGTCCTGCTGCGCGGCGGATCCGGCCGCAACAGCCGCCCTGCCCCCGCGGGAAACTCACCCGGGGACCGCGGCGTCTGACAGGTTGTCCGGCGCCCGGCCGAGGCCCGGCAACCCGGTGACCCGCCCCTTCCCGCGGACATGAAAAATGCCCTCCGACACTGCGTTTTCGCAGGTCGGAGGGCATTTACATGTGGAGCCTAGGAGATTCGAACTCCTGACATCTGCCTTGCAAAGGCAGCGCTCTACCAACTGAGCTAAGGCCCCGTGGAAGTGGACGCACCTCTCCCGCGTGGGAGGTGTGGTCGTTCCGCAGAACAGAGTACCGGGTGTACCCCCTCATCTCGCAAAATGATAGGGACTCCCGCCGTGCGACCACTCTCCGTAAGATGCTCGCGAGGTTCGCACCAGCGAAGGGGAGTAGTAAGAGTGGACGCAGTACAACAAGAGGCCACGGCCAGAGCCAGAGAGCTTCAGCGCAGTTGGTACGGGGAGCCCCTGGGAGCGCTCTTCCGCCGGCTCATAGATGACCTCGGCTTGAACCAGGCCCGCCTCGCTGCCGTCCTCGGACTGTCGGCGCCCATGCTGTCCCAGCTGATGAGCGGCCAGCGCGCCAAGATCGGGAACCCGGCCGTGGTCCAGCGCGTCCAGGCCCTCCAGGATCTCGCCGGCCAGGTCGCCGACGGGAGCGTCAGCGCGGGAGAGGCCACCGACCGGATGGACGAGATCAAGAAGACCCAGGGAGGATCCGTCCTCAGCAACAGCGGCCAGACCACCACCGGCTCCGGCGCGCCCACGGTCAAGCGGGTCGTCCGCGAGATCCAGTCGCTGCTGCGCTCGGTCTCCGCGGCCGGCGACATCATCGACGCGGCGAACACCCTCGCCCCCAGCCACCCGGAACTGGCAGAGTTCCTCCGGGTGTACGGCGCGGGCCGCACCGCCGATGCGGTCGCCCACTACGAGGCCCACCAGAACTGACACGCACGAGGGCGGACAACGGGTGACGGGGGACGGGCACAGCGATGGGTGAGGTCTTCGCCGGTCGGTACGAGCTGATCGATCCGATCGGACGCGGTGGCGCAGGTGCCGTATGGCGGGCCTGGGACCACCGCCGTCGACGCTACGTGGCGGCGAAGGTCCTCCTGCAGAGCGACGCCCACACGCTCCTGCGGTTCGTACGGGAGCAGGCGCTGCGGATCGACCATCCGCACGTACTGGCTCCCGCCAGCTGGGCGGCCGACGACGACAAGGTCCTCTTCACCATGGATCTGGTCGGCGGCGGCTCGCTCGGCCATGTCATCGGGGACTACGGTCCCCTGCCTCCCCGTTTCGTGTGCACCCTGCTCGACCAGCTCCTGTCGGGGCTCGCCGCGGTGCACGCGGAGGGCGTGGTGCACCGCGACATCAAACCGGCCAACATCCTGATGGAGGCCACCGGAACCGGGCGGCCGCACCTGCGGCTGTCCGACTTCGGCATCTCCATGCGCAAGGGGGAGCCCCGGCTGACCGAGACCGACTACGTGGTCGGGACGCCGGGCTATTTCGCCCCCGAACAACTGCTGGGCGCCGAGCCCGACTTCCCCGCCGACCTCTTCGCCGTCGGGCTGGTCGCCCTGTACCTCCTCCAGGGCCGCAAGCCCGATTCCCGGGCCCTGGTGGAACACTTCGTCGCGCACGGCACCCCGGGCGCCCCCGAAGGGGTTCCCGCGCCGCTGTGGGACGTCCTCGCGGGTCTCCTGCAGCCGGATCCCGAGCGCCGCTTCCGGACGGCCACAGGGGCGCGCAAGGCCCTTGCCGAGGCCGTGGAGCTGCTGCCGCCGCCCGCCCCGGACGCGGATGCGGTCGAGGTGTTCGACCAACTCGGCCCGCTGCCCGCAGGCTTCGGCCCCGAGGGCCCGCTGGGCCCGACCGGCACACAGGGCACGCCGGTCGCCGCCCCGGTGCCCGCGCAGACGCCCGCCTCCGTGACGGTGCCCGCAGGGCCCGCCGGTACCGACCCGCGAGGTACGGCGCAGACCGCGCCCCAGGCTCCGGCCGCCGCCACGGTCCCGTATCCGGCCGGACCGGCGCAGGTGCCCTCGTACGGGCCCTCGGAGACGGGCAGCTTCCACCTGCCGCCGCCGTCCGTGCCGACCGCACCGCTGTCCCCGGCCCCGGACCCCGCGGCGCCGCCGGTCCGCACGGGCGGCGGGATCGCCCCGCCCCCGGCGAAGGCGGTGGCCTCGCTCCTCGCCGCGGCGCTGCTCTGCTTCGCGGTGGGCGTCTGGGCCCTCACGCAGCTGTAGCGCCGCGCCCCCGCCGCCCGAGCAGCATCCAGCCGCCCAGGACGAGCAGCAGGGCCGTCCCGGTGCCGAAGCCGGCGCCCGCCACGACCCGCATGGTCGAGTGCCGCTCGGCGGCCTCGGCCGCCTCGGGGGCGGTCAGCCCCTCCTTCGCGGCGGCCCGGTCCGCCTCGCCCACCCCGAAGCCGTCCGCGGCCGGACTGCCCTTGTACGCGGGCGCCTTGGCCGGCGTACCGGTGACGGTCAGGCGCAGCGTCAGCGGCACCGGCGCCGCGTCCTCGGTGAAGTCGGCGACCTTGGCGCCCATGGTGACCACGACGTAGTACCAGCCCGCGAGGGACACGGGCTGCACGCTCCGGTCACTGGCGAAGCGGTTCTCGTAGGCCACGGGAGGCGTCTTCCCCAGGGTGACCGCGGCCTGCTTGCCGTCGTACGAGATGTCCTTGTCGGAGATCGGGCCGCGGTACGGGCTGTAGAGCGAGACGGTGAGCCCGCCCGAGGCGGAGCCGTAGGTCCTGGTCATCTTCGCGGCGGACAGTTCGGCGCTCAGCCCCAGCTGCTGCCCCCAGTCCAGCGGGACCCGGTAGAAGCGGGTCTGGCCGGGCCGCATCTCGTCGCGCCACACGCCGGCGTCCAGGGCGCGGGCGTCGTTGAAGCCGGTGCCGCCGGTGCGGGCCACCGCCTCGGTCCCCGGCAGGACGGGCGGTCCCGAGGGCCAGGTGCTGGGGGCGGTGGTGGGGACGCCGGCTCCGCGGCCGGGTTCCCGCTGGACCTTGATCTCCAGCGGCCACGGGCTCTGGTCGTAGTCCTTGGCCGACGTACGCGTCACCTTGGCGTAGTACACGCCCGCGGGCGCGCACTCCCCGTCCTCCTTGCCCCACCGGACGCCGGCGGCGCTGATCGGGTAGGCGTCGTAGCCGAAGTTGGCCCGTCCCGCACTGTCCTCGCAGGAGGACCCGGCGGTGGTCATGATCTCGACCTCGATGCCGTCGCCGCCGGAGACCTTCGCGCCCGCCGGGGGACGGACCACGGCGGAGACGTAGACGTTGGACTCGTCCTTGTCGAGGACGAGCCGGTACACGCGCTCCCCCGGGCCCATCCTGTCCCGGTAGACGCTCCCGGCCTCGATCTCCGGTGCGTCCGCCGTGGAGAGCGTGCCCTCGATCGCCTTGGCGCCGTCCGCGGCCCGGTACGTCGGGAGGGGCGCGGGCGCGGCCCCCTCCGCGTACGCGGCGGACCCGGACAGGCCCACCACCAGCCCCAGGGCCGCCGCCCACACCGTCGTCCGTACCCGAACCATCACGCCCACCCCGAGTTTGCTAGCGCAAGCCAAATCTTTTCATAACGGAATTTTTCGTCACAGAACAGCACAAAGCCCCGGCCGCAGCGGCAGCCGGGGCTTCATGGGATCAGCCTTGGGTCTCACACACCGGAACCAGAGGGCACGGAGTCAGTTGCCTCCGTCCACAGGTCCTGCTCGGCGCGGTCCGCCTGGATCTGGCGGTACACGAGGAGCCCGCCGATGGCGGCCAGTGCGACCAGGAGCAGCTTCTTCACCGCGCGACCTCGTCTTTCGTTGACGTAGGGGACTTCTGGCGCCCAACAATACACACCGACCGATACCGATCGGTGACCTGGCGGTGCGCCAACTGGCCCAACGACGAAGACCCCCAGGCCTTGGCCTGGGGGTCTTCGACACTGTGGGGCTAACAGGATTTGAACCTGTGGCCTCATCCTTATCAGGGATGCGCTCTAACCAACTGAGCTATAGCCCCATCCGCGCTGCGCGCTGACTCCTGAAGATTAGCGCACAGACCCGGTCAGGCCAAAATCCGTTGCCGGGAGGCGTCTGCGCAGGTCATCCGACCCGTCACGGGCGCTTCGCCGCAGGACCTACTCGTCCTCGGCGAGGGTGAGCTCCACACCGCCGACGAAGCCCGCCGACAGGTTGTAGATGAACGCGCCCAGCGTCGCCAGTGCTGTCGCCAGCACCACGTCGATCACCGCGATGACCGATGTGAAGATCAGAACGCGCGGCAGCGACATGAACGCCTGCAGGTCGAAGCCGTTGCCCTCGTTGGACCCGGTCGCCTCGCTGATGGTGCCGCCGACGGTCGAGAAGACGCCCATGGCGTCCATGACCATCCACAGCACCGCCGCCGCCACGATGGTGCAGATGCCCAGCGCGATCGACAGCAGGAAGCTGACCTTCATCACCGACCACGGGTCGGCCTTGGCCACCCGCAGCCGGGCCTTGCGCGTACGGGGAGCCGTACGGACCCCCGTACGCGGCTTGCGCTGTGCGCCCGCCCCCGTACCGCCCCGCGGCGTCCCCGGGCCCGAGGGCGCCGCGTAGGCCTGCGGCGGGTGGTACGGCTGTGCGGGCTTGTCCTGGCCGGCGTCGGCGTCGACCGCCGGCTGCGGTCCTCGGGTGTCCGTCACGGTTCCCCCCTGGGAGTCCGCGGCGGGGCCACGGGCACCGTTCGCTCCAGTCTTGGCCGGTCCGGCGCCCGTGGCTCCACTCACGACTTACTCCTCGTGCTCCCCGGCCGAAGGCTGCGTGCCCTCGGCTCCCTCGATGGCCTGTACGTCGGCCACCTCGGTCTCGTTCTCGTCGGCCTCGACCTCGTCAGCTTCCTGACCGGCCTCGGCGTTGCGGGCGATGCCGACCACGGCATCACGCTTGCCCAGGTTGATCAGCTGGACGCCCATGGTGTCACGGCCGGTCTCCCTGACTTCGTTGACGCGCGTACGAATCACACCACCGCCGAGCGTGATGGCGAGAATCTCGTCGCTCTCGTCGACCACGAGCGCCCCCACGAGCGACCCGCGGTCCTCCACGATCTTGGCGGCCTTGATGCCCAGACCGCCACGGCCCTGGACGCGGTACTCGTCCACCGGCGTCCGCTTGGCGTAGCCGCCGTCGGTCGCGGTGAAGACGAACGTACCCGGCCTCACCACGCTCATGGAGAGCAGTTCGTCACCTTCACGGAAACTCATGCCCTTCACGCCCGAGGTGGCGCGGCCCATCGGACGCAGCGCGTCGTCGGTCGCCGTGAAGCGGATCGACTGCGCCTTCTTGCTGATCAGCAGCAGGTCGTCCTCGGCGGACACCAGCTCCGCTCCGATCAGCTCGTCGTCGCCGCCGTCCTCGGTCTCCCGGAGGTTGATCGCAATGACACCGCCGGAACGGGGCGAGTCGTAGTCCTTGAGCGCCGTCTTCTTCACCAGGCCGCCCTTGGTGGCCAGGATCAGGTACGGCGCCGCCTCGTAGTCGCGGATCGCGAGGATCTGGGCGATCTTCTCGTCCGGCTGGAAGGCCAGCAGGTTCGCCACGTGCTGCCCGCGGGCGTCGCGGCCGGCGTCCGGCAGCTCGTACGCCTTGGAGCGGTAGACCCGGCCCTTGTTCGTGAAGAACAGCAGCCAGTGGTGCGTGGTGGAGACGAAGAAGTGGTCGACCAGGTCGTCCTGCTTCAGCTTCGTGCCGCGCACGCCCTTGCCGCCGCGCTTCTGCGAGCGGTAGTCCTCGGTCTTGGTGCGCTTGACGTAGCCGCCGTGCGTGATCGTGACGACGATGTCCTCTTCGGCGATCAGGTCCTCGATGGACATGTCACCGTCGAAGGGCACCAGCTTCGAGCGCCGGTCGTCGCCGAACTTCTCGACGATCGCCGCCAGTTCCTCGCTGACGATGGAGCGCTGGCGCGACTCCGAGGCCAGGATGGCGTTGTACTCGTTGATCTTGGCCTGGAGCTCGTCGTGCTCGGCGACGATCTTCTGGCGCTCCAGGGCCGCGAGGCGGCGGAGCTGCATCTCCAGGATCGCGTTCGCCTGGATCTCGTCGATCTCCAGGAGGCCCATCAGGCCCTCGCGCGCGATCTCGACCGTGTTGCTGCGCCGGATCAGCGCGATGACCTCGTCGATCGCGTCCAGCGCCTTGAGCAGACCGCGCAGGATGTGGGCGCGCTCCTCCGCCTTGCGCAGGCGGAACTTCGTGCGCCGGACGATGACCTCGATCTGGTGCGTCACCCAGTGGCGGATGAAGGCGTCGATCGACAGCGTGCGCGGCACGCCGTCCACCAGCGCCAGCATGTTCGCACCGAAGTTCGTCTGCAGGTCGGTGTGCTTGTAGAGGTTGTTCAGCACGACCTTCGCGACGGCGTCCCGCTTCAGGACGATCACCAGCCGCTGGCCGGTCCGCGACGAGGTCTCGTCACGGACGTCGGCGATGCCGCCGACCTTGCCGTCCTTCACCAGGTCCGCGATCTTCTGCGCGAGGTTGTCGGGGTTGGTCTGGTACGGGAGCTCCGTGACCACCAGGCACTGGCGGTTCTGGATCTCCTCGACCTCCACCACCGCGCGCATCGTGATGGAGCCGCGACCGGTCCGGTACGCCTCCTCGATGCCCTTGCGGCCCACGACCAGGGCGCCGGAGGGGAAGTCCGGTCCCTTGATCCGCTCGATCAGCGCGTCCTGGAGCTCCTCGTGGGTGGCCTCCGGGTGCTCCAGCGCCCACTGCGCACCGGCCGCGACCTCGCGGAGGTTGTGCGGCGGGATGTTGGTCGCCATGCCGACCGCGATGCCGGCGCTGCCGTTGACCAGCAGGTTCGGGAAGCGCGCCGGGAGCACGGTGGGCTCCTGGTTGCGGCCGTCGTAGTTGTCCTGGAAGTCGACGGTCTCCTCGTCGATGTCCCGGAGCATCTCCATGGCCTGCGGCATGAGCTTGCACTCGGTGTAGCGCATCGCGGCCGCCGGGTCGTTGCCCGGGGAGCCGAAGTTGCCGTTGCTGTCGACCAGCGGCATGCGCATCGACCACGGCTGGGCCAGGCGGACCAGGGCGTCGTAGATCGAGCTGTCACCGTGCGGGTGGTAGGTACCCATGACGTCGCCGACGACGCGGGCGCACTTGTAGAAGCCCTTCTCGGGCCGGTAGCCGCCGTCGTACATCGCGTACAGCACGCGGCGGTGCACCGGCTTGAGGCCGTCGCGCACGTCCGGCAGGGCGCGCGAGACGATGACGGACATCGCGTAGTCGAGGTAGGAGCGCTGCATCTCCGTCTCGAGCCCGACGGGCTCGATGCGCATCACGGGCTGCTCCTCCGCAGCGTTCTCGGCGTTCTCTGCGGTGGGGGTGGTTTCGTCGGCCATTGCTGGTCAGAAGTCCTTTCAGGCGGCGGTCAGCGGAGCCGACTCAGATGTCGAGGAAGCGGACGTCCTTGGCGTTGCGCTGGATGAAGGAGCGCCGCGCCTCGACGTCCTCACCCATCAGCACCGAGAACAGGTCGTCGGCCTGCGCCGCGTCGTCCAGCGTGACCTGGCCGAGGACCCGGTGGTCCACGTCCATGGTGGTGACGCGCAGTTCCTCGGCGTTCATCTCGCCCAGACCCTTGAAGCGCTGGATCGAGTCTTCCTTGATGCGCTTGCCGTTCTGCTTGCCGAGCTCCACCAGCGCGTCGCGCTCGCGGTCCGAGTACGCGTACTCGAAGTCGTCCCGGCCCCACTTGATCTTGTAGAGCGGCGGGCGCGACAGGTACACGTGACCGGCCTCGACCAGCGGGCGCATGAAGCGGAAGAGGAAGGTCAGCAGCAGGGTGTTGATGTGCTGGCCGTCGACGTCGGCGTCCGCCATCAGGATGATCTTGTGATAGCGGAGCTTCTCGATGTCGAAGTCCTCGTGCACACCGGTACCGAAGGCACTGATCAGCGCCTGGACCTCGGTGTTCTGGAGGATCTTGTCGATACGGGCCTTCTCGACGTTCAGGATCTTGCCGCGGATCGGCAGGATGGCCTGGTACATCGGGTTGCGGCCGGACTTCGCGGAGCCACCGGCCGAGTCGCCCTCGACGATGAAGATCTCGCACTTGGTCGGGTCGTTCGACTGGCAGTCGGACAGCTTGCCCGGCAGCGAGGCGCTCTCCAGCAGACCCTTGCGACGGGTGAGGTCACGGGCCTTGCGGGCCGCGACGCGCGCCGTGGCCGCCTGGATCGACTTGCGGATGATGTCCGCGGCCTCGACCGGGTTGCGGTCGAACCAGTCGTTGAGGTGCTCGTGGACGACCTTCTGCACGAAGGTCTTGGCCTCCGTGTTGCCCAGCTTGGTCTTCGTCTGGCCCTCGAACTGGGGCTCGCCCAGCTTGACCGAGATGATCGCGGTCAGACCCTCGCGGATGTCCTCGCCGGCGAGGTTGTCGTCCTTCTCGCGCAGCAGCTTCTTGTCGCGCGCGTAACGGTTCACCAGACCCGTCAGGGCCGCACGGAAGCCCTCCTCGTGCGTACCGCCCTCGTGCGTGTGGATCGTGTTCGCGAAGGAGTAGACCCCCTCCGTGTACTGCGAGTTCCACTGCATCGCGATCTCGACCGAGAGCATGCGCTCCTTGTCCTCGGCCTCGACGTCGATGACGGTCGGGTGGATGAGCTCACCCTTGCGCGAGTTGAGGTACTTCACGAAGTCGACGATGCCGCCCTCGTAGTAGTACTTCACCGTGCGCGCCGTGGGCTCCGCCGTGTCCGCGTCCGGGTCGTCCGCGCCGACGGTCGCCTTCGCCGAATCGCGCTCGTCGGTCAGCGTCAGGGTGAGGCCCTTGTTGAGGAAGGCCATCTCCTGGAAGCGCCGCGACAGCGTCTCGAAGGAGTACTCGGTCGTCTCGAAGATGTCGCCGTCGGCCCAGAAGGTGACGGAGGTGCCGGTCTCGGCGGTCTCCTCGTTCTTGGCCAGCGGGGCCGTCGGGACGCCCAGCTTGTAGTCCTGGGTCCAGCGGTGGCCGTCCGTCCTGACCTCGACCGCGACCCTCGTCGACAGGGCGTTCACGACGGACACGCCGACACCGTGCAGACCGCCGGAGACGGCGTAGCCGCCACCGCCGAACTTGCCGCCCGCGTGCAGGACCGTGAGGACGACCTCGAGGGCGGGCTTGCCCTCGGACGGCACGATGCCGACGGGGATGCCGCGGCCGTTGTCGACCACGCGCACCCCGCCGTCGGCGAGGATCGTCACGTCAATGGTGTCCGCGTGCCCTGCCAGCGCCTCGTCGACCGAGTTGTCGACGACCTCGTAGACGAGGTGGTGCAGACCACGCTCACCCGTCGAGCCGATGTACATTCCCGGCCGCTTGCGGACCGCGTCCAGGCCCTCGAGGACCTGGATCGCACTGGCGTCGTAATTCTTCTCGTTGGAGTCGCCGGAATCGGCCACGAAGCGCCCTCTCTGGCACAGCGCAGCCCGTACCCCGGACCAGCAATGCACCGGCGGGAGCGGCCGCGTCGATCTGCGTTGTCTGCGTGATCCCGCGAACGGGCGGGATTCTCGTTCAGTCTACCGGTACCACTGACATGAATGGGGGTTTGCCGGTACCTGAGTCCGCATGTGCCGCCCTGAACCTCCTCTCTCCGACTCCCCACATTCAGGAAGGGGCTCAAAGAGGCTCACGCGGGCATCCAGCCCCTCGGGCTGTCAACCTCCGACTACCGTGAGGGACACCACCACGAACCACCGCCCGAGGGCACCGTCGGCGGCATCGCTCCAGCCCCGAGGGCGGCCTTGCCCGGCCCCGCCGGCGTGTGAGGCGCAGGGTCCGGGTCGGCGCCCCGGGATCCCGGCGCAGCCGGGCTCAGGCCCCGCAGGGCCGCGGTCTCAGCCGTAGGTGTCGCCCGGACCCTTGCTGCCCGGCGCCCGCCACGGCCCGTACCCCTTGGGCCGCCCGCCGGGCCCCTGCACCTTGATCATCCGGACCGTGCCCTGCCCCAGATCCGTGTTCAGCCGCGCGACCAGCTGCGGAGCCAGCAGCTTCAGCTGGGCCGCCCACGCCGAGGAATCGCACCGCACGACCAGTTCACGGTCCTCGTACCGCTCCGGTTCACAGTGGGCCGCGATCTCCGGGCCGACGATCTCCGGCCAGCGCTCCATCACGCCCGCCACCGCCATCGGCATCTCCCAGCCGCGTTCGGTGCGCAGCCGGTCCAGCGCCGCCATCAGCGGCATCGGGTCCCGGCCGTCCGCGCGGGCTCCCGAGCGCAGGCCCGGCTGCTGGCGCCGCTTCCCGCCGGCCGCGTTGCCCCGGGCCCGGGCCTGCTCGCGCGCGGCCGCGAGGGCCTGGCGCGCGAGGTCCACCCCGGAGGCCTCCGGGGTCCTGCGACCCTCCTGCGGGTCCTTGCCGTTGTCGTTCACAGCCGGGTCACCTCACCGCCGGACACCCCGAACCGCGTACCCGCCAGCACCCCCGGGACGTCGTCGTCCACCGCCGCCGTCACCAGCACCTGCTCGCCCGGCGCCACCAGCTCGGCCAGCCGCTCCCGGCGCCGGGTGTCCAGCTCCGCGAACACGTCGTCCAGGATCAGCACCGGCTCGCTGCCCTCCGAGCGCAGCAGCTCGTACGAGGCCAGCCGCAGGGCCAGCGCGTACGACCACGACTCGCCGTGGCTCGCGTACCCCTTCGCGGGCAGCTCCCCCAGCCGCAGCAGCACGTCGTCGCGGTGCGGGCCCACCAGGGTCACCCCGCGTTCGATCTCCTGCTTGCGCACCTCGGCCAGCGCGGCCAGCAGGACCTCGTAGAGGTCCTCCCGGGTGCGCGCCGCGCCGCTGTCCACCGGCTCGCCTGCCGAGGACTTGTACGCCAGACCCAGCGGGCCGCCGCCGGGCGCGAGCTGCTCGTACGCCTTGTCCGCCAGCGGCAGCATCGTCGCGATCAGATCCAGCCGCTGTGCCAGCAGCTCCGCGCCCGCGCGGGCGAGGTGCTGGTCCCACACGTCGAGGGTGGACAGGTCCAGGGAGCGCCCGCCGTGCCGGCGGGCCATCGCCGCGGACTTCAGCAGGGTGTTGCGCTGCTTGAGCACCCGCTCGTAGTCGGAGCGGACGGCGGCCATCCGCGGGGAGCGCGCCGTGACCAGCTCGTCCAGGAACCGGCGCCGCTCGCCCGGGTCGCCCTTGACCAGGGCCAGGTCCTCCGGCGCGAACAGCACCGTCCGTATGATCCCCAGCACGTCCCGCGGCCTGACCTGCGAGGACCGGTTGATCCGGGCCCGGTTCGCCCGCCCGGGATTGAGCTCCAGCTCCACCAGCTGCTGGCGCTCGCCCTGGGTGACGGCCGCCCGGATGATCGCCCGGTCCGCGCCCATCCGCACCAGCGGGGCGTCCGAGGAGACCCGGTGACTGCCGAGGGTCGCGAGGTAGCCGATCGCCTCGACGAGGTTGGTCTTGCCCTGGCCGTTGGGGCCCACGAAAGCCGTGACGCCCGGGTCGAGGGGAACCTCGGCCCGGGCGTACGAGCGGAAGTCGGCCAATGAGAGATGCGAAACGTGCATACGGCGCCGACCTCCCCCGGCTTCCAACTGCTCGCTGTGGTGCTGTGCTGCTGCCTGCTCTGAGCCGCTAGGCCTTCTCGACCGCGTGGCCGCCGAACTGGTTCCGCAGGGCGGCGATCATCTTCATCTGCGGGGAGTCGTCCTGCCGCGAGGCGAAGCGCGCGAACAGCGACGCGGTGATCGCGGGCAGCGGTACGGCGTTGTCGATCGCCGCCTCCACCGTCCAGCGTCCCTCGCCGGAGTCCTGTGCGAAGCCGCGCAGCTGCTCCAGGTGCTCGTCCTGGTCGAGGGCGTTCACGGCCAGGTCCAGCAGCCAGGAGCGGATGACGGTGCCCTCCTGCCAGGAGCGGAAGACCTCGCGGACGTCGGTGACCGAGTCCACCTTCTCCAGGAGCTCCCAGCCCTCGGCGTAGGCCTGCATCATGGCGTACTCGATGCCGTTGTGGACCATCTTCGCGAAGTGGCCCGCGCCGACCTTGCCGGCGTGCACGGCGCCGAACTCGCCCTCGGGCTTGAGGGCGTCGAAGATCGGCTGGACCCGGGCGACGTGGTCCTTCTCGCCGCCGTACATCAGTGCGTAGCCGTTCTCCAGGCCCCACACGCCGCCGGAGACACCGCAGTCGACGAAGCCGATGCCCTTGGCCGCCAGCTCCTCGGCGTGCTTCTCGTCGTCGGTCCAGCGCGAGTTGCCGCCGTCGACGACGATGTCGCCGATCGAGAGCAGTTCGGCGAGCTCGTCGACGGTGGACTGCGTCGCGGCACCGGCCGGGACCATCACCCACACGACTCGGGGGGCCGGCAGGCTGTCCACAAGCTCCCGCAGGCTGTGGACATCCGCGAGGTCCGGGTTGCGGTCGTATCCGATGACGGTGTGGCCTGCGCGGCGGATGCGCTCGCGCATGTTGCCGCCCATCTTGCCGAGACCGACGAGACCAAGCTCCATCAGGTGGTTCCTTAAGCGTTGTGGCCGTCTTTGCCGGGGTGCCCGTGGATCCCGGGGACACCCCCGGGCCCCGAGCCTACGCCGGGGCGCGCCACCCGGCTTCATGGGGCGCGCGCGGCCGTTCAGGTGTTCCCGCAACGTGCTCAGGCCCGGCCTCGCTGACCGCGAAACCGGGCCTGACCTGGGAAGAATCAACCGGAGAGGCGCACCGGCATGATCAGGTACTTGTACGTCTCGTCGGCTTCAGCGTCGAGCGCCGGACGGCCGCTGAGCAGCGCGGGCTTGGTGGACGTGGTGAAGCTGAGCTGGGCCACCGGGGAGGCGATCGCGCTCAGGCCGTCCAGCAGGAAGGTCGGGTTGAAGGCGATCGAGATGTCGTCGCCGTCGAGCTGGGCGTCGACCCTTTCCACAGCCTGTGCGTCGTCGGAGGAGCCTGCCTCCAGGATCAGCACGCCCTGCTCGAAGCTGAGGCGGACCGGGGTGTTGCGCTCGGCCACCAGGGCCACGCGCTTGACGGCCTCGACGAAGGGCGCGGTCTCGATCACGGCGATCGAGTTGAACTCCGTCGGGAAGAGCGTCCGGTACTTGGGCAGGTCGCCCTCGAGCAGCCGGGTGGTGGTGCGGCGGCCGGCGCCCTCGAAACCGATCAGGCCCTCGCCCGCACCGGAGCCGGACAGCGCCAGGGTCACGGTGTCACCGCTGGTCAGCGAGTTGGCGATCTCCTGGAGCGTCTTGGCGGGCACCAGGGCCACGGCCGACGCGTCCGGGTTCTCCGGCTTCCACAGGAACTCGCGGACCGCGAAGCGGTAGCGGTCGGTGGAGGCCAGGGTGACGCGGTCGCCCTCGATCTCGATGCGGACACCGGTCAGCACGGGCAGCGTGTCGTCGCGGCCGGCGGCGGTGGCCACCTGCTTGGCGGCGGAGGCGAAGACCTCGCCGGCCACGGTGCCGGTGGCGGTCGGCATCTGCGGCAGTGCCGGGTACTCCTCCACAGGCAGGGTGTGGAGTGTGAATCGCGAGGAGCCGCAGACCACGGTCGCCCGTACACCGTCTGTGGAAATCTCCACCGGGCGGTTGGGGAGGGCGCGGCAGATGTCGGCGAGCAGCCGGCCGGAGACCAGGACGGTGCCGTCCTCCTCGACGTCCGCCTCGACGGAGACCCGGGCCGAGACCTCGTAGTCGAAGCCGGAGAGGCTCAGCGTGCCCTCCTCGGCCTTCAGCAGCAGTCCCGCGAGAACGGGCACCGGCGGCCGGGCCGGGAGGCTACGGGCGGCCCAAGCCACCGCCTCCGCCAGTACGTCGCGCTCCACCCGGATCTTCACCGGAACCGCCTCCTGCTGTTGCTCGCTCGTCTGCCGGCCTTCGTCGTCGGCTCGTCGATGCCTCGACCGATGCCGGGGACCAGTCTGACGTACGGCGCCGACACTCGGTGCGGCTGGCGGTCAAGTCGGGAGCGAGGCGTCGGGGCGGGCTCTCGACGAGTTGTGCACAGGACCCGCTTGAAAACCGAAACCGGCCTAACTCTCTATGGGGGTAGTAGTAGGGCCTGTGGAAACGGTGGATAAGCCCGTTCTCGCAGGTCAACCCCGGTTTTTTATCCACCGACCCTGTGGGTGACACCGGTGGACAACCCCGTGTCCCTGTGGAGAACGAAAAGTTCTGCACAGGCTGTCCCCAGGTGACCCCGATTAGTCCACAGGTGCGTCCCCAGCTTTCCCCCGGTACTCCACAACCCAAACGTCTACATCCGTGTGACCGCTTTCACTCCGGACGGTGAGAGGGGGTGGTGTGTTGCCGAACAGTGGACAAGGGTGTGGAGAAGACAGCGGATCCTGTGCACAGGAGGTGGAAACCTGTGGGCCGACGGTGGACAACGCCGTGGACAGCGCTGTGGACGAAATAGTTGTCCACAGCTTGTGGATGACGTTTGTGCACAATTCCACAGGGTCCTGACCTGCCCTGATGGAGACTCACCCCGCATGCCTGTGGACAGATTGTGGGCGACGCGACCCGTCCCCAGGGTGTGGACGGAAGAAAGTCTCCCAATCTGTGGATGAGTTGCTCCACCGGGGGCGTATTCGAACAGGTCAGGGGCGCGCGAACGAAGAAGGGCGCCCCCGTTGTGGACCGGGAGCGCCCTCTGAAAGCGTTTGAAGGGGCCCTGAGGCGGCCCCGGACCGGGTGGTGGGGCGCCGCGCTCAGGCGTTCTTGATGCGGTTGGTGAGCTCGGTGACCTGGTTGTAGATGGAGCGGCGCTCGGCCATCAGAGCGCGGATCTTGCGGTCCGCGTGCATGACGGTCGTGTGGTCACGTCCGCCGAACTGCGCCCCGATCTTGGGCAGGGACAGGTCCGTGAGCTCCCGGCACAGGTACATGGCGATCTGGCGGGCAGTGACCAGGACCCGGCTGCGCGAGGAGCCGCACAGGTCGTCCACGGTCAGCCCGAAGTAGTCGGCGGTGGCCGCCATGATGTCCGAGGCGGTGATCTCGGGCGCGCTGTCCTCGCCGCCCGGGATCAGGTTCTTCAGGACGTCCTCGGTCAGACCCAGGTCCACCGGCTGCCGGTTGAGGCTCGCGAAGGCCGTGACCCGGATCAGCGCCCCCTCCAGCTCGCGGATGTTGCGCGAGATGCGGGAGGCGATGAACTCCAGTACCTCCGGCGGGGCGTTGAGCTGCTCCTGGACCGCCTTCTTGCGAAGGATCGCGATGCGCGTCTCCAGCTCGGGCGGCTGGACGTCGGTGATCAGGCCCCACTCGAAGCGGTTGCGGAGCCGGTCCTCCAGGGTGACCAGCTGCTTGGGCGGCCGGTCGGAGGAGAGGACGATCTGCTTGTTCGCGTTGTGGAGCGTATTGAAGGTGTGGAAGAACTCCTCCTGCGTCGACTCCTTGCTCGCGAGGAACTGGATGTCGTCGACGAGCAGGATGTCCATCTCGCGGTAGCGCTTGCGGAACGCGTCGCCCTTGCCGTCGCGGATGGAGTTGATGAACTCGTTGGTGAACTCCTCGGAGCTCACATACCGCACCCGGGTGCCGGGGTAGAGGCTCCGCGCGTAGTGCCCGATGGCGTGCAGCAGGTGCGTCTTGCCCAGGCCCGACTCCCCGTAGACGAAGAGGGGGTTGTAGGCCTTCGCGGGCGCCTCGGCGACGGCCACCGCGGCGGCGTGCGCGAAGCGGTTGGAGGCGCCGATGACGAAGGTGTCGAAGAGGTACTTGGGGTTCAGCCGGGCGGTCGGCTCCAGCGGGCCCGACGTGGAGCCGCCGGAGGGGGACGGGGGCGCCGCGGGCCGGCCGGGCGCCTGGCGCGGCGCCGGCTGCTCGTACTGCTGGGGCTCGTACTTCTGTTGCTCGTACTGATGGCCCTGGTGCTGCCCCTGGTGCTGCTGCTGGGACTCGTACGGGGACTGCTCGTACTTCTGCTGCTCGTAGGAGCCCTGGTCGTAGCCGGAGGGCTCGGACTGCTGGAGGTAGCCCGGCTGCGGGGAGGCGTACGGGTCGCGCTCGGGGAAGCCGCCGAGGCGCGGCTGCTGCCAGCCGTAGTCGTCCTGCTGGCCGCCGCGGGGCCAGGCGCCGGGCTCGGGGCGCTGCTGCTGGTAGTCCGGGTAGGCAGGGCGGGCCGTGGGGAGCTGGTCGTCGCCGGGGCCGCCGCCGGAGCGCTGGCCGCCGTACGGCTCGTACCCGCCCTGCTGCTGCGCGGGGGCCGGGGGCGCGGGCTCGCCGGCGGAGTCGTCCACGGTGATGGCGATCCGGATGGGGCGGCCGCACTCACGGCTCAGCGCGTCGCTGATCAGTGGGGCGAGCCGGCCCTCGAGGACGCGCTTGCCCCATTCATTGGGGACGGCGAGCAGTGCGGTGTCGGCGACGAGTGCCAGGGGCTGACACCGCTCGACCCACTGCTTGTCCTTGGGTTCGATCCCCGGCTGTCCCTCCCCGAGGAGCTTCTCGAGCACCTTTGGCCACACTGCGGCAAGATCGGCAGGTACGTCAGCCACAGAGCACGCTCTCTCACAGGGGTCCCACGAATGTGTGGTTCTTTGGGACGGTCGGGACAAAAAATCAGGGGTCGGACAACGGTAGTCAGGCCAGCGGGTACGGTTCAAGTCGTTGTCCACAGCCTGTGCACAGTGTGGGGCCACGTCGGCTCGGTTTGACCGGATGGCGTAGCCGCGCGTACCGTAACGAGGTCGAGTTGTCGATGGCTGCTGCCGCCTGCCTACCGATGGGCGAAGGTCACTGTTAGTGATCATTTAGCGGTGCCACTCGGGCGAACACGCGAGTTTCCTCGTGGGCGCACGGTGACAGCCAGGCGATGTCCCGCCACAACGATTCATTCTCTGGAGCCCCCGAGTGAGCAAGCGCACCTTCCAGCCGAACAACCGCCGTCGTGCCAAGACCCACGGCTTCCGCCTGCGGATGCGTACCCGTGCCGGTCGCGCGATCCTCGCGAACCGTCGTGGCAAGGGCCGCGCCGCCCTTTCCGCGTAACCCACGCAGGTCGTGACGTCGTGCTGTCTCCCGAGAATCGGCTGAGGCGGCGCGAGGACTTCGCGAGCGCGGTACGCCGAGGTCGTCGGGCTGGTCGCCCGCTCCTCGTCGTCCATCTACGTACAAGCGGTGCAACGGACCCGCACGAGTCGGGGGAGATCGATCCCTCGTCGCGTGCGGGTTTCGTCGTCAGCAAGGCTGTCGGCAATGCCGTCATACGTAACCGGGTGAAGCGCCGTCTGCGCCATCTGGTCCGCGAGCGGCTGTCTCAGCTGCCCGCCGGTAGCCTGGTGGTGGTACGAGCGTTGCCCGGAGCGGGCGATGCCGGCCCCGACGAGCTGGCCCGGGACCTGGATGCCGCTCTGGTGCGGCTCCTTGGAGGCGTGGCTCGATGAAGTACCCGCTGCTCGCTTTGATCAAGCTGTACCAGTGGACGATCAGTCCGCTGCTCGGGCCGGTGTGCCGCTACTACCCGTCGTGTTCGCACTACGGGTACACGGCCATCGACCGGCATGGTGCGGTGAAGGGGACGGTCCTGACCGCCTGGCGGATCCTGCGGTGCAATCCGTGGTCCCCGGGTGGCGTGGACCACGTCCCACCCCGTAAACGCCCGCGTTGGCACGAGCAGCTGCGCAGTGCGTTGCGTAGATCTCGCAATGCTCAAGGAGCCTGATTAGTGGACACGATTGCCAGTCTGTTCAGCTTTATCACTTACCCCGTCTCGTGGATCATCGTCCAGTTCCACTCGATGTACGGGGCGATCTTCGGTGAGTCGAGTGGGTGGGCCTGGGGCCTGTCCATCGTGTCCCTAGTGATCTTGATCCGTATCTGTCTGATCCCGCTCTTCGTGAAGCAGATCAAGGCGACGCGGGGTATGCAGGCGCTCCAGCCGAAGATGAAGGCGATCCAGGAGCGCTACAAGAACGACAAGCAGCGTCAGTCCGAAGAGATGATGAAGCTGTACAAGGAGACGGGTACCAACCCGCTCTCCTCGTGCCTGCCCATCCTGGCGCAGTCCCCGTTCTTCTTCGCGCTCTACCACGTGCTGTCGAACATCGCCGATGGCAAGGCCGTCGGCGCGATGGACCAGCAGCTGGTCGACAGCGCCCGAGCGGCCAAGATCTTCGGTGCGCCGATCGCCGCGAAGTTCATGGACAGCCCGGAGAAGGTCGCCGCCCTGGGCGCGACCCTGACGGACGTCCGGATCGTCACCGCGGTCATGATCATCATGATGTCGCTGTCGCAGTTCTACACCCAGCGTCAGCTGATGCAGAAGAACGTGGACCTCTCGGTCAAGACCCCGTTCATGCAGCAGCAGAAGATGCTGATGTACATCTTCCCGGTGATCTTCGCGGTCATGGGCATCAACTTCCCCGTCGGTGTTCTCGTCTACTGGCTGACCACGAACGTGTGGACCATGGGTCAGCAGATGTACGTGATCAACCAGAACCCGACGCCGGGCAGCAAGGCGCAGGACCAGTACCTGGGCCGTCTGCTGAAGCAGGTCACCTCGCACGGCGAGCTCAAGGGCCGGGGCAGGAAGAGGGTCGTCGCGGCGATCGTCGCCAAGGGCCCGGACCGCAACGACAACGAGCGCAAGTTCATCGCGGCCCTCACCAAGCAGGGCATGGCCGCCCAGCCCGACGGCTCCGTCATCAAGAGCGTCGAGGCGACGGCAGACTCGGACGCGGCGAGCGGCGGTGCCGCGAAACGGCAGCAGCCGAAGCGCCAGTCGAAGTCGCAGCGTCAGACCCCCAGCAAGCCCTCTCCCAAGAAGTAAGAAGGAGTCCCTCCCGTGACGGAAGGCACCACCACCGCCGCCGCTGAGAGTGGCGACACCCTGACCCGCCTCGAGCAGGAGGGTGAGATCGCGGCCGACTACCTCGAGGGTCTGCTGGACATCGCCGACCTGGACGGCGACATCGACATGGACGTCGAGGCCGACCGGGCCGCGGTGTCGATCGTCAGTGACTCCGCCAGCCGCGACCTGCAGAAGCTCGTGGGCCGCGACGGCGAGGTCCTGGAGGCTCTGCAGGAGCTGACCCGCCTCGCCGTGCACCGGGAGACCGGGGACCGCAGCCGGCTGATGCTGGACATCGCCGGGTTCCGCGCGAAGAAGCGCGAGGAGCTGGCGGCGCTGGGCGCCCAGGCGGCGGCGGACGTGAAGGCGTCCGGCGAGCCGATGAAGCTGGCCCCGATGACCCCGTTCGAGCGGAAGGTCGTCCACGACGCCGTGGCGGCCGCCGGCCTGAAGAGCGAGTCCGAGGGCGAGGAGCCGCAGCGCTTCGTCGTTGTGCTCCCGGCCTGATCGCCAGAGCGAGTGTTCGGCCCCGTCTGTGTCGCAGGCGGGGCCGAAGTTTGTCAGCCTGGCATGGCAAGTGAATGACGCTTCACCTTGAAGACGTGGTTTTTCAGAACCATGCGGTACGGAAGGACGGTCCCCGTGACGGAGGCAGCTGAGCTTCCCCCGGCGCCTGAAGAGGCGCGCGCGGTGTTCGGTGAGTTTTTCCCGGAAGCTGTGCGGTACGCGGAGCTGCTGGCCGACGCGGGAGTCAAGCGCGGCCTGATCGGGCCGCGTGAGGTGCCGCGCCTGTGGGAGCGGCACCTGCTGAACTGCGCTGTGCTGTCGGAGGTGGTGCCCAAGGGCGTCACCGTGTGCGACGTGGGCTCGGGCGCAGGTCTGCCCGGTATCCCGCTCGCTCTGGTGCGACGCGATCTCAAGATCACGCTGCTCGAGCCCCTGCTGCGGCGGACGACCTTCCTCCAGGAGGCCGTGGAGCTGCTGGGCCTGGACCACGTCACGGTAATGCGCGGGCGGGCCGAGGAGGTCCTGGGCAAGCTCCAGCCGGTGCACGTGGTGACGGCGCGGGCGGTGGCTCCCCTGGACCGGCTGGCCGGCTGGGGCGTGCCCCTGCTGCGTCCGTACGGCGAGATGCTGGCGCTGAAGGGCGACACCGCGGACGAGGAACTGGTGTCGGCGAAGACGGCGCTGGCGAAGCTGGGTGTGGTGAAGACCTCGGTGCTGCACGTGGGCGAGGGTCTGGTGGATCCGCTGTCGACGGTGGTGCGGGTCGAGGTCGGAGAGAGCCCCGGTGGGGTGAGGTTCGCGGCCAAGCGGGCTAAGGCGGCCCGGGTGGGACGCACCCGTCGGCGTCGGTGACGCTCAGCTGATTTCGCTGATGCCCAGGGCCCACGCGGAGATTTCATCCGTGTTGGGCCCTATAGGTATGGATTTCGGAGTGTCGTAGAGGCCTGGAGACTCCGTCCGGGCATCGTGTTTCACGTGAAACGTCGCTCTCTGCTGCACGGAATCATCAGCCGCGGCCGTGCGGCCGCGTCCCCCCTCCACCGCAAGGACGCAAGGGGGACGGAGTTGTCCACATCGGTGGATTCATCCACAGGAGTACAGGCCCCGCTGGTTCGCGACCCGGGTGACATGGCAGGCTCTGTGCATCGCGAGCCTGATGTCGAGGAGAGTGACACCGTGCGGTCCGACGCCAACCTCGCGGGGCCGATGGCCGATCCGGTCCCCGGTCCCCGCTGTGAATCGGGGGGAGACGATGTTTCACGTGAAACATCGCCTCCGCCTCTTGTAGACAACGACACCCCCATCGGCCGAGCCGCCCAGCAGGCGGTCGACGCACTGGGGCGTACCGGAGAGCGGCTGCCCAGGCCGAATCAGACCCGGATCATCGTGGTTGCCAACCAGAAGGGCGGCGTGGGCAAGACCACGACGACCGTGAACCTGGCGGCCTCGCTGGCCCTCCACGGTGCACGGGTCCTGGTGGTCGACCTCGACCCGCAGGGCAATGCGTCCACGGCGCTGGGTATCGACCACCATGCCGACGTGCCGTCCATCTACGACGTGCTCGTGGACAGCCGGCCCCTGCTGGAGGTCGTCCAGCCGGTGGTGGACGTGGAGGGGCTCTTCTGTGCTCCGGCCACGATCGACCTGGCGGGTGCGGAGATCGAGCTGGTGTCGCTCGTGGCGCGGGAGAGCCGCCTCCAGCGGGCGATCCAGGCCTACGACCAGCCTCTCGATTACATCCTGATCGACTGCCCGCCCTCGCTCGGGCTGCTGACGGTGAACGCGCTGGTGGCCGGCGCGGAGGTGCTGATCCCGATCCAGTGCGAGTACTACGCACTGGAGGGTCTGGGCCAGCTGCTCCGCAATGTCGATCTGGTGCGGGCCCACCTCAACCCGACGCTGCATGTGTCGACCATCCTGCTGACGATGTACGACGGCAGGACCAGGCTGGCCTCGCAGGTGGCGGAGGAGGTGCGCAGCCACTTCGGCAAGGAGGTGCTGCGGACGAGCATCCCCCGATCGGTGCGCATTTCCGAGGCGCCGAGCTACGGGCAGACGGTGCTCACGTACGACCCGGGTTCCAGCGGTTCCCTCTCCTACCTGGAGGCGGCGCGAGAGATCGCGTATCGGGGGGTCGGAATGCAGTACGAAGCTCGGCACGCCCATCTGGGCCCGGGCATGAACAGCACGCAGAGTGTGGCGGAGGGGATCCAGTGAGTGAGCGACGTAGGGGTCTTGGGCGGGGGCTCGGTGCGCTGATCCCCGCGGCTCCGCAGGAGAAGACGCCCCCGGTGATCAGTGCCGGTTCGACGTCTCCGTCGGCGGTGCCGACGCTGGCTTCGGAGCGGGGTGTTGCGGCGGCGAAGCTCGCTGCGCTCGTACAAGCCGATGTTTCACGTGAAACATCGCTCGCAGTCGTACCGGTGGCCGAGCCGGAGCCCGAGGCCGAGGCCAATGGGGTGGCGGGAGCGACGTTCGCGGAGCTCCCGATGGACGCGATCACGCCGAACCCGCGCCAGCCGCGCGATGTGTTCGACGAGGACGCGCTCGCCGAGCTGGTGACCTCCATCCAGGAGGTGGGTCTGCTCCAGCCGGTGGTGGTGCGCCAGTCGGCCCCCGGTCGCTATGAGCTGATCATGGGTGAGCGGCGCTGGCGTGCCTGCCGGGAGGCCGGGCTGGAGGCCATTCCGGCGATCATCCGGGCGACGGACGACGAGAAGCTGCTGCTGGACGCGCTCCTGGAGAACCTGCACCGGGCCCAGCTGAACCCGCTGGAAGAGGCCGCGGCCTACGACCAGCTGCTCAAGGACTTCAACTGCACCCACGATCAGCTGGCCGACCGGATCGGGCGTTCGCGTCCTCAGGTGTCGAACACGCTGCGGCTGCTGAAGCTGTCCCCGTCGGTGCAGCGCCGGGTCGCCGCGGGTGTGCTGTCGGCCGGCCATGCGCGGGCCCTGCTCTCGGTGGAGGACTCCGAGGAGCAGGACCGGCTGGCCCACCGGATCGTGGCCGAGGGTCTGTCGGTGCGGGCGGTCGAGGAGATCGTCACGCTGATGGCCTCGGAGCCTTCGAGTGCGGTGAAGCCGAAGGGTCCGCGTGCGGGTGCCCGGGTGGCTCCGGCGCTCAGTGAGCTGGCGACGCGGCTGTCGGACCGGTTCGAGACGCGGGTGAAGGTGGATCTGGGCCAGAAGAAGGGCAAGATCACCGTTGAGTTCGCCTCGATGGAGGATCTGGAACGGATTCTGGGGACGCTGGCACCGGGCGAGGGCCGGGTGCTGGAGCAGGGTCTCCCCGGGGAGTGATTCCTGGGCCGCCGAGGGGCGGATCGCGCGGGTGTGAACCGGCGCGGTCCGCCCCTTCGCTTTGCTGTCGAAGAACGATGGACCAGTGGATACGATGCGTTCATGGGTCGTCGGCTGGTACCGCTCACGCTGGACAACCTCCAGGACCTGCCACGTCGTTGCCGGTCCTGTGTGTTCTGGGAGCTGGATCCGGTCAGCGGTGAGGCCGCCGTGAAGGCCGGTAATCCCGCGCAGGAGAAGGAGGCGTGGATCTCCGCCGTCCTGCTGGAGTGGGGATCCTGCGGCCGAGTGGTCTATGTGGACGACGTTCCGGTGGGCTTCGTCCTGTACGCGCCGGCCGCCTACGTACCGCGGGCCACCGCCTTCCCGACCAGCCCGGTCTCGCCCGATGCCGTCCAGCTGATCACCGCGTGGATCATGCCGGGGTATCAGGGGCAGGGGCTGGGGCGGGTCATGGTCCAGACGGTCGCGAAAGACCTGCTGCGACGGGGGTTCCGGGCGATCGAGGCCTTCGGGGATGCGCACTGGGAGGGCCCGGCGTGTCTGCTGCCCGCGGACCATCTCCTGGCGGTGGGCTTCAAGACCGTACGGCCGCATCCGGTGCATCCGCGGTTGCGCCTGGAGCTGAGGTCGACGCTGTCCTGGAAGGAAGACGTGGAGCTGGCGCTGGACCGGCTGCTCGGCGCGGCACGCAAGGAGCCGGCGCTGCGGCCGCTGTGAGCACGAAACGCGGAACGGGGCCGCCCCCATGCAGGGGGCGGCCCCGTTTCACGTGAAACATCGATCGGGTCAGGCGGTCTTGACCTCAACGAAGTCCGCGAGGTCGCGCAGGATGGCGGCCTTCGGCTTCGCGCCGACGATGGTCTTGGCGACCTCGCCGCCCTGGTAGACGTTCAGCGTCGGGATGGACATGACGCCGTACTTGGCAGCCGTGGCCGGGTTCTCGTCGATGTTGAGCTTGACGATCTCGATCTGGTCGCCGTACTCGGCGGCGATGGCCTCGAGGGACGGCGCGATCTGGCGGCACGGTCCGCACCAGGCGGCCCAGAAGTCCACCAGTACGGGCTTGTCGCTCTTGAGGACCTCGGCATCGAAGTCAGCGTCGGTCACATTCTTGAGGGTGCCGGCCACAGCGGCCTCCTTCTTCTTTCCTGCGGGGTGTGGGGTGGGGCGGTTGCTGGGTCAGACCGGTCAGACCGCGGCGTGGGCCTTCTCGGCGTCCGCGAGCGCGGCGAGGAAGCGCTCGGCGTCGAGGGCGGCGGAGCAGCCGGTGCCCGCAGCGGTGATGGCCTGACGGTACGTGTGGTCCACGACGTCGCCGGCGCCGAACACGCCGGTGGCGCTGGTCCGGGTGGAGGGGGCTTCGACCTTGAGGTAGCCCTCGTCGTCGAGGTCGAGCTGGTCCTTGAACAGTTCGGTGCGGGGGTCGTGGCCGACGGCGATGAACAGGCCGGTCACGGGGAGCTCCGAGGTCTCGCCGGTCTTGGTGTTGCGCAGGGTGAGGCCGGAGAGCTTCTGCTCGCCGTGGATCTCGGCGACCTCGCTGTCCCAGGCGAACTTGATCTTCGGGTCGGCGAAGGCGCGGTCCTGCATGGCCTTCGAGGCACGCAGGCTGTCACGGCGGTGGACGATCGTGACGGACTTGGCGAACCGGGAGAGGAAGGTGGCTTCCTCGATCGCGGTGTCGCCGCCGCCGACGACGGCGATGTCGTGCTCCTTGAAGAAGAACCCGTCGCAGGTGGCGCACCAGGAGACACCGCGGCCGGAGAGGGCGTCCTCGTTGGGCAGGCCGAGCTTGCGGTGCTGGGAACCGGTGGTGACGATGACGGCCTTGGCGCGGTGCACGGTGCCGGCGGTGTCGGTGACGGTCTTGATCTCACCGCTGAGGTCCACGGACACGACATCGTCCGGGACCAGCTCGGCGCCGAAGCGCTCGGCCTGGCCACGCATGTTGTCCATGAGGTCCGGGCCCATGATGCCGTCCTGGAAGCCCGGGAAGTTCTCCACCTCGGTGGTGTTCATCAGGGCCCCACCCGCGGTGACGGCACCTTCGAAGACCAGCGGCTTGAGCGAAGCGCGTGCGGTGTACAGGGCGGCGGTGTAACCGGCCGGCCCGGAGCCGATGATGATCACGTTTCGGACGTCGCTCACGGGTTTCTTCCTCGTTTCTGCGGACTGCGTACTGCCTACCGGGGGCCGGTGCGGACTCTCACCCCACCCAACGGATCCTACGGCGCATGCATTCCCCACCCGCCCCACTACGGCCCTGAACGCCCCGTCTATCGGGGATAGGTGCGCGTCAGGAGGACCTTTCCGGGGGCTTCCGGTGCGGTCTGCTCGCACGAGGAGTCGACGAGGTAGGCGTCCACGCGTGCGGAGTCGCCCGGGTGCGGCAGGACGAGGAGGAAGACGGCGCTGCCCTCGTAGGTGCCGCGTTCGGCGGCGAGCGGGTTGTCGGGGCGGCCGGTCGCGTCCTGCACGCAGGCGGGGACGGACCGCGTTGCCTGCTTGTCGCCCGGTGGGACCTCGGAGGCGGGGCTGTTGTTCTCCAGTCCGAGGGTCTTGTTCTGCTCCCCGGGAACGGTTGCGGCGCCCCGGCCGGATGCGACGAGCTGCTGGACGCTCTCCTGGAGGCCCTGCGCGGTGTAGGCGCCGCCGGAGGCGACGGACGGCCGCTGGGCCGAGCTCGATGCCTCGCCGCTGGTGGCGGCGTCGTGGCTGGGCGTACCGGCGAAGTCGCCGAACAGGAAGATGCCGAGGGCACAGGCGGCGGCTGTGGTCAGACCCGCGAGGACGGCGACCCGGCGGCGGGCGCGCCGCCGCCCGGGGCCGGTTGGGCCGGTCGGGTGACCGCCGGGCGATGTTTCACGTGAAACATCGCGGCTCGGTGTGCGGGGCCGGTCGCCCGGGACGGCCTGGACCTTGGGCTGTGTGGCGTCGAGGAGGGCCTCGGCGGCGAGGGCCGCGTCGATGCGCCCGGCGATGTCTGAGGGCATCCGGGCCGGACCGGGGAGGGTGCCCAGGAGGGAGCGGATCTCCTCCAAGGAGGCGCGGACGTCGGCGCACAGGGCGCAGCCGTCGAGGTGGCGGCGGATCTCGGCGGTACGGGACGGGGAGAGCAGACCTTCGGTGAGGTCGGAGATCTCCGCGACGTCCGGGTGCCGGATCGCGCCGGTCGTGCCAGTCGTGCCGGTTGTGGGGCTCACGGTCGTCCACCTCCGCCCTTCACAGCGTCTGGGTCTGGATGCCTGGGTTCTGCCGCTGGTGGGACGGGTGGGCCCGGCGTCCGGTTCCTTCCCCGCTCGGCGGCGGTGTTATCCCCGGCATTCGTGCGCAGATGAGTGAGGAGCGGGACGAGTTTCGCGCGGCCGCGCGCGCACCGGCTCTTCACCGTGCCGGTGGGGACGTCGAGGAGCCGGGCGGCCTCGGCGACGGGGTATCCCTGCATGTCGACGAGGACCAGCGCGGCACGCTGATCGGCCGGGAGGGTGCTCAGAGCGGCCAGGAGCTGACGATGGAGGTCCTGGCGCTCCGCGGGTGCCTCGGCGGACTCGTGGGGCTCCAGAAGGCGCTCCAGGCGGTCCGTGTCGTCGAGGGGCGCGGTCCTGCGGGAAGCCGCCTTGCGGGCGCGGTCCAGGCAGGCATTGACGGTGATGCGGTGCAGCCAGGTGGTGACGGCGGAATCCCCGCGGAAGGTGTGGGCGGCCCGGTAGGCGGATACCAGGGCGTCCTGCACGGCGTCCGCGGCCTCCTCCCGGTCGCCGAGGGTCCGTAGCGCCACGGCCCACAGCCGGTCGCGGTGCCGCCGCACGATCTCGCCGAAGGCATCGGGATCACCGGCGACGTGAAGCGCCAGGAGCTCCTGATCGCTGCGGCCTTCCGTGGTTCCTTCTTGCATCACACCCTGCTTCCTCCCCGGACGGAGACTAGGGGCGTCGGCCGGGCACGTAAAGAATCACGCGGCCCGCCCGGTGGCCGGGCCGCGTGATCGAGGCTGCTGCGCTCAGGACGACGGGCCGAGCACCTTGATCTCGCTGATGCCGCCCCGGTAGCCGCCTTCCCCGTCGGCGGGCAGTTCGGCGATGCGGACCAGCACGTAGCGGGTCTGGACCGGCTCCTTGAGCGTGACGTGGAGCTTTTTGTCGGTGCGTTCCAGCTTGCTGATCGACTGGTTGAAGTCGGCCAGCGAACCGGGGTGGCCGGCCGACGGCTGCGCGGCGCGGACTTCGACCTGCTGGCCGGCCACGTACAGGTCGATGTCGAGTTCGGACACGTTCTGGACCTTGCCGAGGTCGACGACGATGCCGCTGCCGTCCTTGCGTTCGTCCAGGTTGCCGAAATTGGCATAGCCCTTGTACTGGAGCGTGACCCAGGCGGTTCCCGGATTGCCGTCGGCGGCCTTGCCGGCGTCCTTCGGCTTGGTCGCGTCCGCGTTCGGCGAGAACTCGGACGCCTCCGTGATCTGCAGCGGCGTACCGGGTGCGGGATCCTTCGGGTTGTCGTCGGTGCCCGGGTTGGGGTTGTTGTTGGTGGTGCCGCTGTTGCCCGTCTGGTTTCCGCGGCCCAGGAGGCGGTCGGCCAGTTGCCAGCTGCCCAGGCCGAGGGCGGCGATGAGCAGGGCGGCCACGCCCCATTTGAGGGCCCGGCCGGTGCGGCTCTGCAGCGGGGGCGGCGGGGGCGCGACGGGGCGGCTCTGGACCGTGTTCACGCCGGGCGGCGTGGGACGGCCGTAGTTGCCCTGCTGGTAGGTGGTGTGCTGGTACTCGGGCGGGGCGGTGAAGGCGGGCTCCGGCGGCCGGATACGGGGCATCGCGGCCACGGCCTTGGCCAGTTCGTCCGGGGTGGTGCAGGCGGGCTCCTGCCGGGAGGCGGTGGCTCCGTCGTTGGCGAGCGCGCGCATGGCGAGCTCGCCCAGGCCCCGGTGGACACCGGCGCGTACCTGGTCGGGGGCGATCAGACCCACGCCCTTGGGCAGGCCGGTGAGGCCGTACGCGTCGCTCTCGTAAGGCCAGCGCTGGGTGAGGGCGGCGTACAGGAGTGCGCCGATGGCTTCGGTGTCGGCGCGCTGCGGGGTCTCGCTGGTGATGCCGCGCAGGGCGGCGTTCACGGCGAGGCCGCGGATGCGGTACTGGCCCGTGGAGGTGCGCAGTATCGCGCTGGGCGTCAGCCGCAGGTGGGCGAGACCTTCACGGTGGGCGGCGGCCATCGCCTGGGAGACCTGGCTCACGAGCTGGTAGGCGTCGTGGGCCTCCAGCGGGCCCGCGGCGAGGATCGCGGTGAGTTCGGTGGCGTCGGGCAGCCATTCGTGGACGACGTAGACGACGTCGTTCTCTTCCACGGCATCGAGGACCTGGACGAACCGTGGGTCACCGAGCAGGGCGGAGGACCGGGCGGCGGCCAGGACGGAGCGTGCCCGCGCGTGGTCTGCGGGCATCAGGTGCACACCCACGGCCCGGCGCAGTTTCTCGTCCATCGCGCGCCAACTGCTGAATCCGTCCACACGGGTGACGCACTCTTCCAGCCGGTAGCGTCTGGCGAGTTTGTGCCCGCTGTGGAGTTCGGGTGCGGCCGCAGGGGCCGGGTTGGTGCGTTCGCCGTCCTTGTCGGGCATGGGTCCGTCCGCGGCTCGTCCGTTCTGGGTGTCCACCCCGTCGGACGTGGCCTGTGCCGCCTGAGCGGTCAGCGGCTCATTGCCGCTGTTGTCGGCCACGTCGACGGCAGCCGTGCTACGTTCCGCCACCGTCGTTCCTGCCTCCCCATCCGTTGCGCGCTGTAGGTCAGTCTGCGAAGCCAAGCCAATTGTGCCCACAGTCCGACGCTAAGCACGACACACGAAAGGGGGCGACGGTTGTGCGCATCAGCGCCCCAAACGTCCGCGGACCATTCCGACCATCGCGTTGAGCTCTTCGATCCGCATGCGCTTGGCGGCGATGAGGAACACCGCGGCCAGTGCGATCCCGCCGACGAGGAGGGCGGCGGCGGAGCCGGTCACTCCGCTGCCCAGCCACTGGGTGACCCCGTACGCGGCCGCGCCGGCCACGGCGGCGGCCGGGACGCAGGCGCCGGTGAGGCGGGTGTAGGTGCGCATCACGTGCGCGCCGTCGAGGTCGCCGCCGAGGCGGGTGCGCAGCCGGCGCCAGGCGACGCCCACGCCGACGGCGTAGCCGAGGCCGTAGGCGGCGGCCATGCCGACGACCGCCCACCGGGCGGGGAGCACGAAGAAGGAGAGCGCGGAGACAGCCGCGTTGACGGCGGCGACGATGACGGTGTTGTAGAAGGGCGTGCGGGTGTCCTCGTAGGCGTAGAAGCCGCGCAGGACGACGTACTGGATGGAGTACGGGATCAGCCCGAGCCCGAAAGCCATCAGGATGTAGCCGATGTTCTGGGCGCCCGAACCCGAGCCTGCGTAGAGCAGGGTGGCCATCGGGACACCGAGGGCGAGGAACGCGAAGGCGCAGGGCACGATCGCGACGGCCGAGGTGCGCAGCCCGTAGGAGATGTCGTCGCGGACGGCGGCGGCGTCCCCGTCGTGGGCGGAGCGGGAGATGCGGGGCAGGACGGCCGTCATGACGGAGACGGTGATGATCGCCTGCGGCATCTGCCAGAGCAGCAGCGCGTAGTTGTAGGCGGTGATGCCGGTGCCGGGGTGGCCCTGCTTCTCGGCGACGGATCCGGCCCAGGTGGCGAGCTGGGTGACGACGACGAGGCCGACCTGGTTGGCGAGGACGAAGAAGAACGTCCACTTGGCCAGGCGGGCGGCCTTGCCGAGGCCGTGGCCCCGCCAGTCGAAGCGCAGGCGCGGCTTGAAGCCCGCGTCGCGCAGGTAGGGAAGCATGGCGAGGGCCTGGACGGTGAGGCCGAGCAGGGTGCCCAGACCCAGCAGGCGCACGCCTTCGGCGGTGACGGTGGTGGCGTTGACGCCGGAGGTGGTGAAGCCCCCGAAGGCCCAGATGAAGGCACCGAAGGTGGCGATGACCACGATGTTGTTGAGGACCGGGGTCCACATCATCGCGCCGAAGCGGCCGCGGGCGTTGAGGATCTGACCCAGGACCACGTGGACG
The DNA here is from genome assembly GCF_045160505.1 of Streptomyces sp. NBC_00029. Lineage (NCBI taxonomy): Bacteria > Bacillati > Actinomycetota > Actinomycetes > Kitasatosporales > Streptomycetaceae > Streptomyces > Streptomyces sp. NBC_00029. The sequence continues at coordinate 4,654,237 of NZ_CP108292.1, read as the reverse complement.
CCCATGAAGAACATCGTGGGCAGGCAGTAGCGGGCGAAGGCGACCGCGACGTCCATCTGCTGGGGGTCCGAGGCGATCTTCGGCGACATCATCGTGATGAACACCGGTGCGGCCAGGACGCAGATGGTGGTGATGCCGGCCAACAGCACCACGACGAGGGTCAGCAGCCGGTTGGCGTACGCCTGTCCCCCGTCGCTGTCGTTCTTCATGGCCCGGACCAGCTGCGGGATGAAGACGGCGTTCAGGGCGCCACCGCCGACCAGCACGTAGATCATCGTGGGCAGCGTGTTGGCGATCTGGTACGTGTCGTTGAAGGTGCCGACGCCGATGGCGCCTGCGATGACCAGGGTCCGCAGGAAGCCGGTGATGCGGGAGACGATCGTGCCCGCGGCCATCAGGGCGCTGGACTTCAGCAGGCTGGAGGCGCGTCCGGCCGGCTTGCTCGGTGCCGGCGCGGCCACGGGAGCGTCCTCGGCGGGGGTACGGGGCGCCGCCTCCTGGTCCCGGTACAGGTGCGCGAAGGCGTCGGGCTCCGGCTGCTCCTCCGATGCGCTGGTGACGAGGGAGTCCACCCCGACGAACTGCGTCGTGGTCGCGTGGTCGCCGTACGGCAGGTGGCGCGAGGGGCCGTCCGGCTCGGGCGCCGGGGTCTGGGCCCACACGTGCGGGTCGGGAGCGTACGAGGGCGCGGCCGGAGCCGCGTAGAGCGGCCCGGGCTCCTGGTAGGTACCCGGGGGCGGCGGAGGGTGCGAGGCCCGGTCGTAGAGCACCTCGGCGACGGGGTCCTGGGCCGACAGGTCCTGGGACCGGTACGGGTCGTGGTCGTAGGCGTCCTGGACATACGGGTCACGGTCCGGCGCGGGCGCAGGCACGGGAACCTGCCCGGGCACCGGGGTGCCCGGGGCAGTGCCCTGGGCGGGCGCGGGCCCACCAGTGCCCTGCGCGCGGTCACCGTCGTACGGCGCGTTCATCGAAACCCCACCTCATCGTCCCCAGGCCGACCGGCCACGGCGTCAATCAACGGTCCACTGTCTCACTCGTGCCGGACCCGTCGGTGCTTTGCGCTCCGGTGTCCGGGGACTCGTCACTCGGCTGCGTGCTCTCCTCGGCGGCCGCGCGTGCCGCGACGCGCTTGCGGCTGGCGTACATCTTGATGCCTGCCAGGACCAGGAGGAGCACACCGCCGGCGATCACGAGCATGACGGTGGGGGTGATCTCGGTGGCTTCCACGGTGAACGTGCGTGCCTTGCCGTAGGGGATGCCGTCCTTGGTGAACAGCTGGGCCGTGACCTCGACGGGTCCGCTCGCCGTGGCGTTGGCGGTGAACTTGACCGTCTGGGTGTGGTCGCCCTGGACGGTGACCGGCTGCTCGCTGTCGCTGAACATCAGGCGGGTCGGGTTGGCGGACTTCACCCGCAGCACGAGGCCGTGGACATCCTGGACCAGGCTGTTCTGCACGCTGACCGGGATGGTGGCGCTGTGTCCGGACAGGGTGGCGTCGGACTTGGGGACGACCTTGACCTTCTCGGTGAGACCGATCAGGTAGTCCTGCACCTGGTCCCGGTAGAGGCGGGCCTCGTCGGGCCGTCCGCGCCAGGAGGTGGACATCTCCCGGTTGGTGGTGTTGCCGAAGGGGATCTCCACGCGGTCCGGCGCGGCGAGGATCACCTTGAAGCGATCGAGGGTGTTCTGCGTGGCGCGGATCTTCTCGAAGGCCGAAACCGGGAGCTCCTGCTTGCGCAGGTCCTCGGGGTACTGGCCGGCGCCGGGCACCTGGGTGGTGGCGCCGGGATCGGGCTTGGCGGCGGCCGCGGCCTCGAGGTCCCCGGGCTGGGTCCAGCGGCCCGCCTGGAGGCCGCGCAGGGCGGCCGCCATCGTCTGCACCTGGCTGACGCCGGGCATCCGCTGCGGGGCGACGACGAAGCTGCGCTGCTCCTCGGTCTTCTGCAGGTTCAGGGCGAGGCTGTGGGCGAGGAACCGCTGCACGGCGAGCGTGGAGGCCCCGGCGTTCAGCATGTCGCCCTCGAAGGCGGTGGACAGATCGGCGTCGGCCACCACGGCGGTCGTGCCGGCGCCGATGGGGCGGGCGGCCGAGGGCGTGTAGCCGAGGGCTCCGCTCTCCACGAGGCTGTCGCTGCGGGTGAGGACGTTGTGGGCGCCTGCCGAGGTGGCGACATTCACGATCGAGGGGTCGATGGCGCCGTTCACGGGCCAGGAGAAGTCGGTGGACGCGGGGACGTGCAGGACCGTCTCGACGGCCTGCTTCGCCTTGTCGGTGGCGGGGCGCAGCTGGCCCAGGGTGCCCGAGACGTCCTTGCCGCGGTGGGCGAGGGAGGCGAGGTCGGGGTCGGCGAACGGCAGGGCGACGACCTTCTTGCCCTGGACGGCGGCCTCGAGTGAGCTGAGCCACTGCTCGGCGACGGCCCGGTTCTTGCCCTGGACGGGCTTGCCGCCGCCGGGGCCGCGAACCCGGTAGCCCTTGGTCATCGCGTCGACCGTGTAGAGCAGGTCGGGGTCGATGACCCAGGTGATCGGCAGGTCCTTGCCGAGGGTGACCATCTGCTCCAGGCGGCCGCCCGGCTTGAGCTCCTCGACGAGGGAGTCGTCGAGGAAGACGGGGGTCTGGAGCTCGTCGGAGCCGGTCTCCGCCGTCACGCGGGTGGTGGAGATCAGCGGCCAGGCGTAGGTCAGCTGGGAACGCTTCGCGGCGGCTTCCGGCTGCCAGGGGAGGAAGGTCCGCTTGATGCCCAGCACCTGCTCGGAAGGCCGGCTGTCGGTCACTCCGGACAGGGAGACACCGAGCGGATAGACGCCGTCCTTGTCGAGCTCGAGCTTGTTCACCGGGATGGTGAGCGTGAAGGACTGGCTGACCTTCGACGGCAGCGAGGCGATCTTCACCGCGTGGGCCGGGTCGATCTCGCCCGGGTCGGCGCCGGCCCGGAAGCCGGTGCGCTCCGCCGCCTCGTCGATGGACGAGCGGTCCGTGAGCGCGGACCCGACGCGCAGCCCGACGTGTGCGTCGGTGATCGTCTCGGAGCCGGTGTTCAGGACGGTCCCCTCGATGGTCAAGGTGTCGCCCTTGACCGGCGCCGCGGGGGCCATGGAGACCAGCTGGACGTCCACGGACGAGGCCTGAGCCGCCTCGGCCCGGGGCGCGGGAGAGTAGATCAGCGCGGCCAGCACGGGCGTCCCGGCGAGCAGAACGATCGCGCGCCGCAGCCACCGGCGCCGGGCAGGAGCGGGGGACGCCCCCTGGATGTCTGCCGCCTCGGCCACGCGCTAGCCCGTCCCTCGAAGTGTCAGTGGTCGTCTTTTCTGCGTCCACGCATGGTAACGAGGCCCGCTGTGTGCGAGTGCCGCGCCTTGCTCCACATGATCGGCTCAGGGCCGGGTCGGGAGCGTACCGGGGTGGCCACAAAACGGGGCGGCCCCCGGTGGGCCGGGCACGTACCCTTTTCAGTTGTGCCGAACGCCAACGAAGACAACCCCAGTGCCCTGAGTCAGGTGCAGCTCCGCGCGGTCAGTGAACTGCTGCGGGTCGCCCCTGTCGCCGACGAGCTCGGCCGCCGATTTCAGGAGGCGGGCTTCCGCCTCGCCCTGGTCGGTGGGTCCGTCCGCGACGCGCTGCTGGGGCGTCTCGGCAACGATCTCGACTTCACCACCGATGCCCGCCCCGAGGACGTTCTGAAGATCGTCCGGCCGTGGGCGGACTCGGTGTGGGACGTCGGCATCGCCTTCGGCACCGTCGGGGCGCAGAAGAACGCGCTCGTCGGGGACGTCGTACGGAATTTCCAGATCGAGGTCACGACGTACCGCTCGGAGGCCTACGACCGTACGTCGCGCAAGCCCGAGGTCTCCTACGGCGACTCGATCGACGAGGACCTGGTCCGGCGTGACTTCACGGTCAACGCGATGGCCCTGGCCCTGCCCGAGCAGGAGTTCATCGACCCGCACGGTGGCCTGGAGGATCTGGCGGCCGGGGTGCTGCGCACTCCCGGAACCCCGGAGGACTCCTTCTCCGACGATCCGCTGCGGATGCTGCGGGCGGCGCGGTTCGCCGCGCAGCTGGACTTCGAGGTCGCCCCGGAGGTCGTGGCGGCCATGAAGGCGATGTCCGAGCGGATCGAGATCGTGTCCGCGGAGCGGGTCCAGGGCGAGCTGAACAAGCTCATCCTGTCCGCCCACCCGCGCAAGGGTCTGGGACTGCTGGTGGACACGGGGCTGGCCGACCGGGTGCTTCCCGAGCTGCCCGCGCTGCGGCTGGAGCGTGATGAACACCACCGGCACAAGGACGTCTACGACCACTCGCTGATCGTGCTGGAGCAGGCGATCGCACTCGAGAAGGACGGCCCGGACCTCGTCCTGCGGCTCGCGGCTCTGCTGCACGACATCGGCAAGCCCCGCACCCGCCGCTTCGAGAGCGACGGCCGGGTCTCCTTCCACCACCATGAGGTGGTGGGCGCGAAGATGACCAAGAAGCGGCTCACCGCTCTGAAGTACTCCAACGACATGATCAAGGACGTGTCCCGGCTGGTGGAGCTGCACCTTCGCTTCCACGGCTACGGCGACGGGGAGTGGACCGACTCCGCGGTGCGGCGCTACGTCCGCGACGCCGGTCCGCTGCTGGAGCGTCTGCACAAGCTGACCCGGTCCGACTGCACCACGCGCAACAAGCGCAAGGCCAATGCCCTCTCCCGCACCTACGACGGGCTGGAGGAGCGCATCGAGCAGCTGCAGGAGCAGGAGGAGCTGGACGCGATCCGGCCCGACCTGGACGGCAACGAGATCATGCAGGTACTCGACGTGGGCCCGGGCCCGGTGATCGGCAAGGCCTACGCCTTCCTCCTGGAGCTGCGGCTGGAAAACGGCCCGATGGGGCGTGAGGCCGCTGTCGTCGCGCTGAAGGAGTGGTGGGCCTCGCAGGCCTGAGCCTGAAGCACCCGGGGCGATGTTTCACGTGAAACATCGCCCCGGGTGCTTCAGGGATGGTCGTCGTGGACACCGGTCGGCCGGGCGCGGGAGATGTTTCACGTGAAACGTCGCTCGTGCCGGGCCAGCAGCACCGCGGTCGCGGCGTAGAGCACGGCCACGATGAGCACCAGGAGAACGGACCGCCCGTCGGTCGGGAGCATCAGGGAGGCCACCGCCGCCGCGCCGACGAAGGCGACGTTGAAGAGCACGTCGTAGACGGAGAAGACGCGGCCGCGGTAGTCGTCGTTCACCTGGGACTGGATCTCCGTGTCCGTGGCGATCTTGGCGCCCTGCGTGGCGAGGCCGAGTACGAACGCGGCGACCAGCATCGGTCCCGGGGTGAAGGACAGGCCGAGTGCCGGTACGAGGACCGCGGCCCCCGCGGAGCAGGCGGTGATCCAGCCGAGGGTGCCCAGCCTGCCCACCATCCAGGGCGTCACGACGGCGGCGGCGAAGAATCCGGCCCCGGAGGCGCCGACGGCGACTCCCAGCAGGGCCAGGCCGTCGGCCTCGTTGTCGGACCAGGAGTAGCGGCAGAGCATCAGCAGCATGACGAACAGGGCCCCGTAGCAGAACCGCATCATGGTCATCGCGGTGAGCGCCCGGGCCGCCCGGGGCCGTGTGGCGAGATGCCGCAGGCCCTCGGCCATCCCTCGCACCGTGAGGGCCACCCCTTCGGTGACCGACGGGTGGGCCCGGCCGACGGGGTGGTCCGGCCCGAGGAGGCCGATGGCCAGCTGCAGGGAGACGAGGGCCGCGCAGAGGTACAGCCCGGCTCCGAGGAGGACGACGAGGGCATTGGAGTCCGATGCCAGCAGCCGGACGAGGAAGGCCAGCCCTCCGCCGGCCACCGCAGCGAGGGTCCCTGCGGTGGGGGAGAGCGCGTTGGCGGTGACCAGCTGGCCGGGTCCGACGACGTGGGGCAGTGACGCGGCGAGCCCGGACAGCACGAAGCGGTTGACTGCGGTCACGGACAGCGCCGAGGCGTAGAACAGCCAGTCGGGCACCTGCGCGACGATCAGCATCCCGGTGACGCAGGCGAGGAAGGCCCGCAGGAGATTGCCGTAGAGGAAGACCTGGCGGCGGCGCCAGCGGTCGAGGAGCACCCCGGCGAAGGGTCCGATCGCCGAATAAGGCAGCAGCAGGACCGCCATGGCGGAGGCGATGGCTGCCGGTGAGGTCTGCTTCTCCGGGGAGAAGACGACGTAGGTGGCGAGTGCGACCTGGTAGACGCCGTCCGCGGCCTGGGAGAGCAGCCGTACGGCGAGCAGGTTGCGGAAATCCCTCAGGCGCAGGAGTACGCGCAGATCACGTACGACAGGCATGAGGGCAAGGGTCACATACGCGGAGGGTCCCCGGGCACATTGCCCGGGGACCCTCCGCGGAAGAACAGCCGAAGTCCAGGTGTCGGTGCGACCCTTGGGTTCGGTTAGCGCTCGACCTCGCCCTTGATGAACTTCTCGACGTTGGCCAGGGCCTCGTCGTCGAAGTACTGCACCGGCGGGGACTTCATGAAGTAGCTGGACGCCGACAGGATCGGGCCACCGATACCGCGGTCCTTGGCGATCTTCGCGGCGCGCAGGGCGTCGATGATGACACCGGCGGAGTTCGGGGAGTCCCACACCTCGAGCTTGTACTCGAGGTTCAGCGGGACGTCGCCGAAGGCGCGGCCTTCGAGGCGGACGTAGGCCCACTTGCGGTCGTCGAGCCACGCGACGTAGTCGGACGGGCCGATGTGGACGTTCTTCTCGCCGAGCTCACGGTCGGGGATCTGCGAGGTGACGGCCTGCGTCTTGGAGATCTTCTTCGACTCGAGGCGGTCGCGCTCGAGCATGTTCTTGAAGTCCATGTTGCCGCCGACGTTGAGCTGCATGGTGCGCTCAAGACGGACACCGCGGTCCTCGAACAGCTTCGCCATCACGCGGTGCGTGATGGTGGCGCCGACCTGCGACTTGATGTCGTCGCCGACGATCGGGACACCGGCCTCGGTGAACTTGTCGGCCCACTCCTTGGTGCCGGCGATGAAGACCGGGAGGGCGTTGACGAAGGCGACCTTGGCGTCGATGGCGCACTGGGCGTAGAACTTCGCCGCGGCCTCGGAGCCGACCGGCAGGTAGCAGATCAGGACGTCGACCTGGCGGTCCTTGAGGATCTGGACCACGTCGACCGGAGCCTCGGCGGACTCCTCGATCGTCATGCGGTAGTACTTGCCCAGACCGTCGTAGGTGTGGCCGCGCTGAACGGTCACACCGGCGTTCGGGACGTCGCAGATCTTGATGGTGTTGTTCTCGCTGGCGCCGATGGCGTCCGAAAGGTCGAGGCCGACCTTCTTCGCGTCGACGTCGAACGCGGCGACGAACTCGATGTCACGCACGTGGTAGTCGCCGAACTGGACGTGCATCAGACCGGGGACCTTGGCCGCCGGGTCGGCGTCCTTGTAGTACTCGACGCCCTGCACCAGCGAGGCGGCGCAGTTGCCTACGCCGACGATGGCTACGCGAACCGAACCCATTCCGGTTGCTCCCTGTTTGTTCTCGGACGAGGTCTGCGAGGTGCAGGCCTCATTTTTCAGTTTCGTCGGACGGACCGGATCGTCTCCGATCCCGTCCCGCCCGCTCACTCTCGATGAGCTCGTTCAGCCAGCGCACTTCGCGCTCCACGGACTCCATGCCGTGCCGCTGCAGCTCAAGCGTGTAGTCGTCGAGACGCTCCCGCGTCCGGGCGATCGAGGCGCGCATCTTCTCCAGACGCTCCTCAAGCCGGCTGCGGCGGCCCTCCAGTACCCGCATGCGCACGTCTCGTTCGGTCTGGCCGAAGAAGGCGAAGCGGGCGGCGAAGGACTCGTCTTCCCAGGTGTCCGGGCCCGTGTGGGAGAGGAGCTCCTCGAAGTGCTCCTTACCCGCGGCCGTCAACCGGTAGACGATCTTGGCGCGGCGCCCTGCGAGTGAAGCGGCGAGAGCGTCCTCCGGAGCGTTGCCCGGTTCTTCGATCAACCAGCCGTTGGCGACCAGCGTCTTCAGGCAGGGGTAGAGCGTCCCGTAGCTGAAGGCTCTGAACACCCCCAGCGAGGTGTTGAGCCGCTTGCGCAGCTCGTAACCGTGCATGGGGGATTCGCGGAGCAGGCCGAGGACGGCGAACTCGAGGATGCCTGAGCGTCTGCTCATCCGCCTTCCTCTCCTCCGCCCCTGAGTCTTTATACCGAGCTGATGTATCGACTCGATACATCCAGACGATAGAACGGGGCGCCCTGATCGACAAGGGGAGACATGGTGACCGGTGTCACATCACCAATTCGCACCAGGCAGGTTGCCTGATTTGGGGTGAACTTCGGCACTGGGCGCGTTTTGAGCGTGCGTAGTCTGTGGGCGATGACACCGGGGGGACACCGGAACTAATCTGCCGCTTCCAGGCCACTCGCCTGCCCGAGGAGTAGTCGTTCGATGAGCGAGCACCGCCGCAAAACGCCGCAGCCCGAGGGTGGTGGGCGAGCCTCGGCCCGCCGCGCCGCCCAGCAGCGCCCCGCAAGGGGCGGGGCCGGACGTGACGTCCCCACGGCGTCACACAGCGGTCCGTACGCACCGCAGTCCGCCCAGGGCAGCCGTGCAGAGGCCCGCAGGGCCTCCCAGAGAGGGACCGCCGGCCGCGGTAGGGCCACCACGCGCGGTACCGGGCGCCCGGACAAGCGCCTCATCAACTACCCACGGTCCGACCGGGACGGCTGGAAGCGCTTCGTTCCGTCCTGGAAGTTCGTCTCCGGCACCGCCCTGGGCGTCTTCGCGGTGATCATCGCGGGTGCCGGCATCGGCATCGCCATGGTGAGCACGCCGGACCCGAACAAGGCCGCCCAGGCGCAGAACAACGTCTTCTACTGGGCCGACGGCAGCCAGATGGTCGCGACGGGCGGTTCGATGAACCGGCAGATCGTGCCCATCTCCAGCATCCCCCGGTCGATGCGGGACGCCGTGATCGCGGCGGAGAACGAGTCCTTCGAGACCGACAAGGGCGTGGACCCGATGGGCATCGCCCGCGCCGTGTGGAACATGGGCACGGGCGGCTCCACCCAGGGCGGCTCGACCATCACCCAGCAGTACGTGAAGAACACCTACCTGGACTCCGACCAGACGCTCAAGCGCAAGGCCACCGAGCTCTTCATCGCGATAAGGCTGGGTGTGTCCGAGCGCAAGGACACGGTCCTCGCGGGCTACCTGAACACCGCCTACTACGGCCGGGACGCCTACGGGATCCAGGCAGCCGCCCGTGCCTACTTCGGCAAGGACAGCCAGGACCTCAACCCCTCCGAATGCGCGTTCCTGGCCGCCATGCTGAAGGGCCCCAACCTCTACAACCCGGACGGCGGCATCGGCGCCGCGGCAACCCCCGAGCTCAACGAGAAGCGGGCCCGGGAGCGCTGGTCCTGGGTGCTGGACCGCGAGGTCGAGGTCGGCCGGATGGACAAGGCCGAGCGGGCGAAGTACACCGACGCCGACTTCCCCCCGCGCGTCGACTCCGAGCAGGCCCGCGGCATGACCGGCCAGATCGGATACCTGGTCGACACGGCCAAGGCCTACGTGATGAAGGTCAAGGGCATCACCCCCGAGCAGATGGCTCTGGGCGGCTACCGGATCAAGACCACCTTCGAGAAGCCCAGGGTGGACGCCCTGGTCAAGGCGGTCGAGGACACCCGCAACGGGCTGATCAACGAGAAGGAACGCCCCGAGACCGACACCTTCGTGCAGTTCGGCGCGGCCTCCGTGGACGTGAAGACCGGAGCCATCGTCGCCCTGTACGGCGGCCCGGGCTGGGACCACAAGTACTTCAGCAACAACGCCAACACCAGCGGTGTCCCGGTCGGCTCGACCTGGAAGCCGTACGTGCTGGCGGCCGCGATGGAGTACGGCACCCAGAACTCCAAGGGCAAGGGCATCTCGGTCGACAGCAAGTACCAGGCCAACGACCTCACCGTGATCAACAACCGTGAGGGCAGGCCCCTGCGCGACGCGTCGGGCAACCCGTTCAAGCAGAAGAACGAGAGCCCCACCCCCTTCGGTTACGTGACCCTGAACGAGGCGATGGAGAAGTCCATCAACGTCCCGTTCGCGCAGCTCGTCTTCGATGTCGGTCACGACAAGGTCAGGGCCGTGGCCAAGTCCACGGGCATCCTGGAGGAGTCGATGAACCCGAACACCGACGCCTCCTTCGCCCTCGGCACCTCCACCCCCAGCGCGATCCGGATGGCCGACTCGTACGCGACCTTCGCCGCCTCCGGTACGCACCGCGAGCCGTTCTCGGTGAGCAAGGTCGACAAGAACGGCGAGGAACTGTCCGGCTTCGAGCCGCCCAAGGACCAGCGGGCCATGGACAGCGACATCGCCGACAACATCACCAAGGTCCTGGAGAACGTGGTCCAGAACGGCACCGCGACCAAGGTCAAGAAGCTCGGCCGGCCGGCCGCCGGCAAGACCGGTACCACCGACGAGAACAAGTCGGCGTGGTTCGTCGGCTACACCCCGGAGCTGTCCACCTCGGTGGCCCTCTTCCGCACCGACCCCAACTCGGCGGACAAGAAGCTGATCTCCATGAAGGGCGTGGGTGACATCCCCTCCCTCCACGGTGGTGACATCCCGGCCGAGATCTGGACCGAGTACATGCGCGATGCCCTCAAGGGCGTCCCGGTCAAGGAGTTCCCGGAGGCCGAGGACATCGGCGTCACCGCCGACTCCGCCGGCGCCCCCTCCCCCTCGCCCTCGGTCGTCGCCCCGCCGTCGCCGTCCCCGTCGACCGTCCCGCCGGCCTCCCCGTCGCCGTCGCCCTCCCCGTCCAAGAGCGGCCGGCCGTGCCGGCCGTGGGAGCTGTACTGCGACCCGGAGACCACGCGCGGCACCACCAACGGAGGCACGAACACCGGCACCAACTCCGGCACCACCTCCGGAGTCATCGGCGGTCCCAGCGGATCACCGTCTCCGTCGCAGTCCGGCAGACCGGGCCGCCCGGGCGGCACCACCGGCGGGATCGACGACTTCAACCCCGAGTGACCCGTACCGCCGCTCCGTGAACCCGGGAAGGCCGCCGCACCCGCCGTGCGACGGCCTTCCCCCATGTCCGGTGCCGTACGGCAGGATGAGCGCATGACGAAGGTGCACGAGGACCGCCCCGTACTGCCCACGCAGCAGGACGAGGTCGCCGCAGCCGGCAGTGAGCTCATCGGCGGCCCCCTGGGCCGCTACGCCAGGCTCGGCGGCCACTGGCTGGGGCCGGTCCGCGTCGTGGCCCTCATCGCCATCGGCATGTTCGCGCTGGGCATGGTCCAGAAGCTGCCCTGCTACGAATGGGCCTGGTTCCGGGGGGCGGGCTCCCAGTACACCCACGCCTGCTACTCGGACATCCCGCACCTGTACGCGGTACGCGGCTTCGCGGACAACCTCACGCCCTACTTCGACCGGCTCCCCGGTGACATGGAGTACCTGGAGTACCCGGTGCTCACCGGGCTCTTCATGGAGATCGCCTCCTGGCTGACCCCGACCGGCGGCTCCATGCAGCACCGCGAGCAGATGTACTGGATGGTCAACGCGGGCATGCTGATGGCCTGCGCGGCCGTCATCGCCGTGTGCGTCGCCCGCACCCACCGCCGACGCCCCTGGGACGCCCTGCTCTTCGCCCTGGCGCCCGCCTTCGCCCTGACGGCGACGATCAACTGGGACCTGCTGGCCATCGCGTTGACCGCCGCCGGCATGCTCATGTGGTCCCGCGGGCGGACGGTCCTCTTCGGCGTCTTCATCGGCCTGGCCACCGCGGCCAAGCTCTATCCCGTCCTGCTGCTCGGCGTGCTGTTCGTGCTCTGCTGGCGGGCCGGGAAGTGGCGAGAATTCGGCCTGGCCGCCTTCGGCGCGGCCCTGGCCTGGTTCACCGTGAACCTGCCCGTCATGCTCTTCGCCTGGGACGGCTGGACGAAGTTCTACACCTTCAGCCAGGAGAGGCCCATCGACTTCGGCTCCGTGTGGCTGCTGATCTCCCAGCGCTCGGGCAACCCCCTGGTCGATGCCAACACGTACGCGACCGGGCTGACGCTCCTGCTGTGCGGGGCCATCGCCCTGCTCACCCTGACCGCCCCGCGCCGTCCGCGGTTCGCGCAGCTGGCCTTCCTCGTCGTCGCCGCCTTCATCCTGTGCAACAAGGTCTACTCGCCGCAGTACGTGCTGTGGCTCATCCCGCTGGCCGCGCTGGCCCGGCCGCGCTGGCGGGACTTCCTGATCTGGCAGGCCGGCGAGGTCGTCTACTTCCTCGGCATCTGGTTCTACCTCGCCTACACGAGCAGCGGTGACAAGCACCAGGGCCTGCCCGTGGAGGGCTACCAGCTGGCGATCGCCGCCCACCTGCTGACCACCCTGTACCTGTGCGCGGTCATCGTCCGGGACATCCTGATGCCCGAGCGGGACGTCGTACGGCGGGACGGCTCGGACGACCCCTCGGGCGGCGTCCTGGACGGGGCCGAGGACGTGTTCGTGCTGGCGAACGCGGCGAGGGCGCCGCAGTACGCGGCGCCCTCGGACGGACAGCGGGTCGACTGGGGCGCGGGCCCCAAGGACTGACCGCGGACTCAGGCGTCGAGCACCCGGTCGAACTGCGTGGTGGTGTGGCGCAGGTGCGCCACCAGCTCGTCGCCGACCTTCGGCTCGGCGGCGTCCGACGGCACGAACAGGATCGACACCTGCATGTGCGGCGGCTCCGCGAACCAGCGCTGCTTGCCCGCCCACACGAAGGGCGAAAGGTTCCGGTTGACGGTGGCGAGGCCCGCCCGGGCGACTCCCTTGGCGCGCGGCATCACACCGTGGAGCGCCTTGGGGGCCTCCAGGCCCACCCCGTGCGAGGTACCGCCGGCGACCACGACCAGCCAGCCGTCGGAAGCGGCCTTCTGCTGGCGGTAGCCGAACCGGTCGCCCTTGGCCACACGCGTGACGTCCAGGACCGCGCCCCGGTACTCGGTGGCCTCGTGGTCGCCCAGCCACAGCCGGGTGCCGATGCGCGCCCGGAAGCGGGTCTGCGGGAACTGCTGCTGCAGCCGCGCGAGCTCCGTGGCCCGCAGATGGCTCACGAACATGGTGTGCAGCGGCAGCCGGGCCGCGCGCAGCCGGTCCATCCAGCCGATGACCTCCTCGACGGCGTCCGAGCCGTCCGGGCGGTCCAGGGGCAGGTGCAGGGCGAAGCCCTCCAGGCGGACGTCCTCGATCGCGGAGTGCAGCTGTCCGAGGTCCTGCTCGGAGATGCCGTGGCGGCGCATCGAGCTCATGCACTCGATGACCACCCGGGCCCCCACCAGACCGCGCACGCCGTCGAGCGAGGCGACCGAGCGGATGACCCGGTCGGGCAGCGGCACCGGGTCCTCGCCCCGCCGGAACGGGGTGAGGACGAGGAGGTCGCCGCCGAACCAGTCCTTGATGCTGGCGGCCTCGTACGTGGTGCCCACGGCCAGGATGTCGGCGCCCATGCGGGTCGCCTCCTCGCAGAGCCGCTCGTGGCCGAAGCCGTAGCCGTTGCCCTTGCAGACCGGGATCAGCCCGGGGAATTGGTCCTGGATCTGCTTCTGGTGCGCACGCCAGCGCGCGGTGTCGACGTAGAGCGTGAGCGCCATGCCCGTCCGGAACCTCTCCTGAGAAGCTGCGTGGTGCAGCGGTGCTGTCTGTGTGTGGGGCGGGGTGGGTGCCGGGTCAGCGGCGCGACATGTAGATGTCGAGGGCCTTGTGCAGCACCTTGTTGAGCGGGAAGTCCCACTCGCCGACGTACTCCACGGCCTCGCCGCCCGTGCCGACCTTGAACTGGATCAGACCGAACAAGTGGTCGTTCTCGTCCAGCGTGTCAGAGATGCCGCGCAGGTCGTAGACGCTGGCGCCGAGCGCGTAGGAGTCGCGCAGCATGCGCCACTGCATCGCGTTCGAGGGGCGGACCTCGCGCTTGTGGTTGGCGGAGGCGCCGTACGAGTACCAGACGTGCTGGCCGACGGTGAGCATCGTGGCGGCGGCCAGCGGCTCTCCCTCGTGCGTGGCGATGTAGAGGCGCATCCGGTTGGGGTCCTCGGAGTTGAGGGCCGTCCACTGGCGCTGGAAGTAGCTGAGCGGGCGCGGGCGGAACTTGTCGCGCTCGGCCGTGATCTCGTACAGGTGCTGCCAGGTCGGCAGGTCCTCGTAGCCGCCCTGGACGACCTCGACGCCGGCCTTCTCGGCCTTCTTGATGTTGCGGCGCCACAGCTGGTTGAAGCCCTTGAGGACGTCGTCCAGCGAGCGGTTGGCCAGCGGTACCTGGAAGACGTAGCGCGGCTGGACGTCACCGAAGCCGGCGCCGCCGTCCTCGGCCTGCTGCCAGCCCATGCGGCGCAGCTTGTCCGACACCTCGAACGCGCGGGGCTCGATGACCGAGGCCTCCACGTCGCGCAGGCGCTTCACGTTCGGGTCCTGGATGCCGGCCTTGATGGCGGTCGAGTTCCAGCGGCGGATGACGACGGGCGGACCCATCTTCACCGTGAAGGCGCCCTGCTGCTTGAGGTGGGCCAGCATCGGCTGGAGCCACTCCTCCAGATTCGGGGCGTACCAGTTGATGACCGGGCCCTCGGGCAGGTACGCGAGGTACCGCTTCACCTTGGGCAGCTGCCGGTACAACACGAGGGCCGCGCCGACGAGTTCATCGGACTCGTTGAACCATCCGAGGTTCTCGGAACGCCACTCGTTCTTCACGTCGGCCCACGCCGGGACCTGGCAGTGGCTAGCCGAGGGCAGGCTCTGGAGGTAACCCAGATGCTGCTCTCGGCTGATGGTCCTCAGGGACAGGCTCATGCGGGGCGTCTCCTCCGGCGGCTTCGCTGGCTATGGCGCGAAGCCTACTGCGACAGGGGCGCCACCCTTCTGGGGGACGGGCCGTGGGCCCGGGCCGGTGCCTGGCCGGCGCCCTGCCGCCGAGGAGTCCCGGTGCGGCCGGTCAGCCGCCGAAGAGGCCGCCGTGGAACATGCCGAGGTAGAAGCCGATGGCAGACGCGCCAAGGCCGATGATCAGCGCGAAGCGCTCGCGTGTCGTGACGGAGACGAACTGTCCGTACGCACCCGTCAGGATTCCGATCAGCCCGGCCCACGAGCTGATCAGGTGCAGGTTGTGGAAGAAGGCCGTGACGAACGCCACGGCGCCGAGGGTCAGGGTGACCGCCATCAGGGTGTCCTGCAGCGGATGGGGCTTGCCGTCGGTGGAGAGCAGGGAGATCTGAGGGGGCCGCATTGCCTGTGCCATCGGAAGGCACCTCCTGGCTGAAGCTGGCGGTGCTGCGGGCTGCCTCCGGCATGGGGCCGCAGGCCTAGCACCGAGCACACCCGATGGATACAGATTGTGGCCCTCTCCCGCCGGATTTCAACCGGAAGGAGTCGAGCAGGTAGTCTGTACAGCTGCGCGGTGTCTGCTCTGCGGACGCCGTGCTTACGCATCACGACCCTCCTGCCACGGAACGACCGTGGCCGCTGAGTCCAAAGGAGGTGGGTTCCACATGCGTCACTACGAAGTGATGGTCATCCTCGACCCCGATCTCGAGGAGCGCGCTGTCTCCCCGCTGATCGAGAACTTCCTTTCTGTCGTCCGTGAGGGCAACGGAAAGGTCGAGAAGGTCGACACCTGGGGCCGTCGTCGTCTCGCTTACGAGATCAAGAAGAAGCCCGAGGGCATCTACTCGGTCATCGACCTTCAGGCCGAGCCTGCGGTCGTCAAGGAGCTTGACCGACAGATGAACCTGAACGAGTCGGTTCTCCGGACCAAGGTCCTTCGTCCCGAGACCCACTGAACTTCGGTTCAGCGGTAATCGGGATCGAGTAGCACAGCAGCCCAGCAGCAATCCCCGCCGAGAGGTTCATCCATGGCAGGCGAGACCGTCATCACGGTCGTCGGCAATCTCGTCGACGACCCCGAGCTGCGCTTCACCCCCTCGGGTGCGGCGGTCGCGAAGTTCCGTGTCGCGTCCACCCCCCGCACCTTCGACCGTCAGACCAATGAGTGGAAGGACGGCGAGAGCCTGTTCCTGACCTGCTCGGTGTGGCGGCAGGCGGCTGAGAACGTCGCCGAGTCCCTCCAGCGGGGCATGCGCGTCATCGTGCAGGGCCGGCTGAGGCAGCGGTCGTACGAGGACCGTGAGGGTGTCAAGCGCACGGTCTACGAGCTGGACGTCGAGGAAGTCGGCCCCAGCCTGAAGAACGCCACGGCCAAGGTCGCCAAGACCACCGGTCGCGGTGGCCAGGGTGGATACGGCGGCGGCGGTCAGCAGCAGGGCGGCGGCGGTGGCAACTGGGGCGGAGCCCCCGGTGGCCAGCAGCAGCCGGGCGGCGGAGCTCCCTCCGACGACCCGTGGGCGTCCAGCGCGCCGGCCGGTGGCCAGCAGCAGGGCGGCGGCGGGGGCGGTTGGGGCGGAAGCTCCGGCGGCTCCGGCGGCTCCGGCGGTGGCTACTCGGACGAGCCTCCCTTCTAGGGCAGCTCGTATCCCCACTTCTTGATCACACAGGAGAGACACAATGGCGAAGCCGCCTGTGCGCAAGCCTAAGAAGAAGGTCTGCGCATTCTGCAAGGACAAGACCGCGTACGTGGACTACAAGGACACGAACATGCTGCGGAAGTTCATTTCCGACCGCGGCAAGATCCGTGCCCGCCGCGTTACCGGCAACTGCACGCAGCACCAGCGTGACGTCGCCACGGCCGTCAAGAACAGCCGTGAGATGGCGCTGCTGCCCTACACGTCCACCGCGCGATAAGGAAAGGGTGACCGACTAATGAAGATCATCCTGACCCACGAGGTTACTGGCCTCGGTGCCGCCGGCGATGTCGTCGACGTCAAGGACGGCTACGCTCGCAACTACCTGGTCCCGCGTGGTTTCGCGATCCGCTGGACCAAGGGCGGCGAGAAGGACGTGGCGCAGATCCGCCGCGCCCGCAAGATCCACGAGATCGCGACCATCGAGCAGGCCAACGAGGTCAAGGCCAAGCTCGAGGGTGTGAAGGTCCGTCTGGCCACCCGCGCGGGTGACGCCGGTCGTCTCTTCGGTTCCGTGACCCCGGCCGACATCGCCACGGCGATCGAGTCCTCGGGCGGCCCGAAGGTCGACAAGCGCCGCGTCGAGCTCGGCTCCCCGATCAAGACCCTCGGTTCGTACCAGGTCTCCGTGCGTCTGCACGCTGACGTGGCCGCGAACGTGGGCGTCGAGGTCGTCGCCGCCTAAGGGCTGCGTACGCGAAGGGCCGCACCCCATCGGGGTGCGGCCCTTCGTCGTTGCCGGGCGCTGTTTCACGTGAAACATCCGGGTGCGGGGAGACGGTGTTTCACGTGAAACACCGTCTGCTTCCGGAGCCGGCGGGGCTCGGAAGGGACGCTCCTAGCGGCTGGCTCCCGCGATCAGCCACCGGCCCGAGCGGGCGCGCAGCCGGAGGGTGACCATCCGGACCACCATCATCAGTGTCATGGTCCACCAGAGGGCCGTCAGGCCGCCGCCCACGACCGGCACGAGCAGCGCGGCCGGGGTGAACACGGCGAGCGTCACCAGCATGGCCCGGGCCAGGTAGGGGCCGTCGCCGGCACCCATCAGGACCCCGTCGAGCACGAAGACGATGCCGGAGACGGGCTGGGAGAGGGCCACGACCAGCAGGGCCGGCAGCAACGCCGCCTCGACGGCCGGGTCACTGGTGAACAGTGGAATGAAGACCGGGCGGGCCAGGACCACCAGCAGGCCGAGGACGACGCCCGAGGCGATTCCCCACTGCACCATGCGGCGGCAGACGGCCTTGGCGCCCTCGGTGTCTCCTGCGCCCAGGTAGCGCCCGATGATCGCCTGCCCGGCGATCGCGATGGCGTCCAGCGCGAAGGCGAGCAGGCTCCACAGGGCGAGCACGATCTGATGGGCGGCGACATCGGCGTCGCCCAGCCGGGCGGCCACGGCGGTCGCGATCATCAGGATGGCGCGCAGTGACAGGGTGCGGACCAGCAGGGGAGCGCCCGCCTGGGCGCAGGCCCGGATTCCCGCGGTGTCGGGGCGCAGGGAGGCGCCGTGCCGCCGGGCTCCGCGTACGACCACGAAGAGGTACGCGGCGGCCATGGCGCACTGGGCGATGACCGTGCCCCAGGCGGAGCCGGCGATGCCGAGGCCCGCACCGTAGACGAGGGCGACGTTCAGGGCTCCGTTGAGGGCGAACCCTCCGATGGCGACGTAGAGCGGTGTACGGGTGTCCTGGAGGCCGCGGATGACCCCGGTGGCCGCCAGGACCATGAGCATGGCCGGGATGCCGAGGGCGGAGATCCGCAGGTAGGTGATCGCGTACGGGGCGACGGTGTCGGACGCCCCGAGGAGCGAGATCAGCGAGGGGGCCGTGGGCAGTACGACGGCGATGACGGCCGCGCCCAGCAGGAGGGCGAGCCAGATGCCGTCCATCCCCTGCCGGATGGCCGCCTGGAGGTCTCCCGCGCCGACGCGGCGCGCGACGGCCGCGGTGGTGGCGTAGGCGAGGAAGACGAACACGCTCACAGCGGTGGTGAGCACCGCTGCGGCGATGCCGAGACCGGCCAGCTGGGGGGTGCCGAGGTGCCCCACGATGGCACTGTCGGCCATCACGAAGAGGGGCTCCGCGACGAGTGCGCCGAAGGCGGGGACGGCGAGTGCGAAGATCTCCCGGTCGTGCCGTCGCGGCCCCGCCTCGGGTGCTGTGATGGCCTGTGTCATGCGCTCAATCTAATCTTCCACAGGTAATGGATGCAACTACCTTTGGATCCTTACTGGCGCGCTGACTTGGGCGTTCCCCGCACCTCGTTGGAGGCGATCTTGAGACAGTGGCCAAGAATTTTCTCCACCGCTGGCCCCGGAGGAGAAAAGTGCAGGTCAGATGCGGTAACGGGGTGGCGCGGGTGATTTTGTCCACAGCGTCGTCCCCCGGTCCGTACACAGCTTCCGGGGAGTTACCCACAGCATTGGTGCCGTCATCCACATGTCATCCACACAGCCTGTGGATAACAAGATTGGCTGACGCCGCTCGCGGGCCTACCGTGGTTCGTTGCCCGACTCGCCGACGGCGGATTCGGGTGCCCCAAATGTCAGAGCCGTGTCGTAGAAAGAGTGACACGGCGAGGTCCGCGCAGCGGACGGGAGGAGGCGGCCCGGTGAACATGCCCGAGCCCATGGACGACCCCTGGGCCGACAGTGGTCCGGGAGACCGTCTGCCCGCCCGTCCGCGCCGTAACAGCGAAGGCCGTGGCCGCGGGGACGAACAGCACGACCGGGGCCGCGAGGGCGGCTCCTGGGACTCCGGCGGTGGCGGCGGCTTCGAGCGCGTTCCTCCGCAGGACCTCGACGCCGAGCAGTCGGTGCTCGGCGGCATGCTGCTCTCGAAGGACGCCATCGCGGACGTCGTCGAGGTCCTCAAGGGCCACGACTTCTACCGGCCCTCCCACGAGACGATCTACCAGGCCATCCTCGACCTGTACGCCAAGGGCGAGCCGGCCGACCCGATCACCGTCGGCGCAGAGCTGACCCGGCGCGGCGAGATCAGCAAGGTGGGCGGGGCCTCGTACCTGCACACCCTGGTCCAGTCCGTGCCCACCGCGGCGAACGCCGAGTACTACGCGGAGATCGTCCACGAGCGGGCCGTCCTGCGCCGTCTCGTCGCCGCCGGTACGAAGATCACGCAGATGGGCTACGCGGCCGACGGCGACGTCGACGAGATCGTCAACAGCGCCCAGGCCGAGATCTACGCCGTCACCGAGCAGCGGACCTCCGAGGACTACCTGCCGCTCGGCGACATCATGGAAGGCGCCCTCGACGAGATCGAGGCGATCGGCTCCCGCAGCGGCCAGATGTCCGGCGTTCCCACCGGTTTCACCGACCTCGACTCGCTGACCAACGGCCTGCACCCGGGCCAGATGATCGTCATCGCCGCCCGACCCGCCATGGGTAAGTCCACCCTCGCACTGGACTTCGCCCGGGCCTGCTCCATCAAGAGCAACCTGCCGAGCGTGATCTTCTCCCTCGAAATGGGACGCAACGAGATCGCCATGCGCCTGCTCTCGGCGGAGGCCCGGGTGGCGCTCCACCACATGCGCTCGGGCACGATGACGGACGACGACTGGACCCGGCTGGCCCGCCGGATGCCGGACGTCTCCGCCGCCCCGCTCTACATCGACGACTCCCCCAACCTGTCGATGATGGAGATCCGGGCCAAGTGCCGCCGGCTCAAGCAGCGCAACGACCTCTCGCTCGTGGTCATCGACTACCTCCAGCTGATGCAGTCGGGCGGATCGCGCCGTCCCGAGAGCCGTCAGCAGGAAGTCTCGGACATGTCCCGAAACCTCAAGCTGCTGGCGAAGGAGCTGGAGGTCCCCGTGATCGCGCTCTCCCAGCTGAACCGTGGTCCGGAGCAGCGCACCGACAAGAAGCCGATGGTCTCCGACCTCCGTGAATCCGGCTCGATCGAGCAGGACGCGGACATGGTGATCCTGCTGCACCGCGAGGACGCGTACGAGAAGGAGTCCCCCCGTGCCGGTGAGGCGGACCTGATCGTGGCCAAGCACCGTAACGGCCCCACGGCCACCATCACCGTCGCCTTCCAGGGCCACTATTCACGCTTCGTGGACATGGCCAACACGTAGCATCCGATCATGGATGAGTTTGCGGAGGACCTGGAACTGCTCCCTGCCACGCGGCGCGCGCTGAGGCACCGGATCGCCGTCGCACAGAGCGAAGGGCGGGCGCCGTCGGTGGTCGCGGCCGTCCTGCGCGGCGGCGAGGTGGTCTGGGAGGGATCCAGGACCTCGGTCGAGGGGCACGGACCGGACGGCGACGTCCAGTACCGGATCGGGTCGATCACCAAGACGTTCACCGCGGTCCTCGTGATGCGACTGCGGGACGAGGGACTGCTCTCGCTCACCGACCCGCTCGAGAAGCACCTGCCGGGGACCGGCGCCGGACAGGTGACCATCGCTCAACTGCTGTCCCACACGGGAGGGTTGGCTGCGGAGACACCCGGCGAGTGGTGGGAGCGCACCCCCGGCGGACAACGGCCCGAACTCGCCGACGTATTGGGAGAGAAGCCGTTCAAGCACACGCCGGGAACGAGGCACCACTACTCCAACCCCGGCTACACCCTGCTGGGTTCGCTGATCGAGGCGGTCCGCGGAAAGCCCTGGGAGGACGTGCTGCGGGCCGAGGTGCTGGAACCCCTGGGACTGGAGCGCACCAGCGGACAGCCGCAGGCCCCGCACGCGGGTGGCTGGGCGGTGCATCCCTGGGCGGACCTGATGATGCCCGAGCCGCTGGAGGACCTCGGGCTGATGGCCGCGGCCGGCCGGCTGTGGTCCACGACGCGGGACCTCGCCCGCTTCGCCGACTTCCTGCTGCGCGGCGACGCCCGTGTCCTTGACGCCGAGTCCGTACGGGAGATGCGTACGGCGGCCGCGCCCCCGGAGCCCGGTCTCGGCGACCTCGGCTACGGGCTGGGCATGCAGCTGACGGCCGTCGGCCCGCGGAGGCTCGCGGGGCACAGCGGGTCGCTGCCGGGGTTCGTCGCGGGGCTGTGGCTGAGCGAGGCGGACGACGTGGCGGCGGTGGTGCTGGCGAACTGCACCTCGGGACTGCCGGCCTCGACGGTGGCCGTGGACCTGGTCGGGATCGTGGCGGATGCCGAGCCGCGCTTCCCGCGGCCGTGGCGGCCGTTCCTGGAGTCGGACCACGTGCCGCTGGAGCTGTGCGGCCCCTGGTACTGGGGGACCTCGGCCCACGTGGTGCGCCTCACCGCGGACGGGCTGCTGGAACTGGCACCGGTCGGCGCGAGCGGGCGCACGGCCCGTTTCCGGGCCGAGCCGGACGGCAGCTGGACCGGTCTCACCGGCTACTACGCCGGTGAGACCCTGCGGGCGGTGCGCCGTGAGGACGGCTCGGTGAGCCACCTCGACCTGGCGTCCTTCGTGTTCACGAGGGAGCCGTACGACGCCGATGCCCCGGTGCCCGGCGGGGTCGACCCGCAGGGCTGGCGCGGCATCGGCTGACGGCCCGGGGCCGGTCCGGCCGGCCGGCCCGTTCAGGCGACGAGTTCACGCTCCAGCGGGGTGCGGAAGCGCGGGGTGATCCGGGCGTCGCCCACCCATGCGGCGAGGCGGGCGGCCTCGGCGGTGATCGCCTGCTCGGCGGCCCGCCCGGGGCTGCCCAGCAGCCGCCAGACGATCTCGCCGCCGGAGCGCTGCGCCCAGCCGCCGACGATCTCGCCGTTCCACCAGACGGTGGGCCCGATGTTGCCGGCGTAGTCGAACAGGGCGCTCCTGTGGGCGGGGTCGAGGTGGAAGCCGCGGTCGGCCCAGCCCATCCCGGTGGGGTCGAGGGCGGGCAGCAGCGCCGCCCACGGCTCCGGCGCCGGTTCGGTCCCGGTGTCCCCGGGGCTGACCAGAGCGGCGCTGCCGTCCTCCAGACGGACCTGGTCGGGGCCCACGGCGGCGAGCGCCTTGCGGACCTCCGTGAGGGTCCAGCCGGTCCACCACTTGAGGTCGGCCTCGGTGGCGGGGCCGTACGAGCGCAGCCATCGGCGGGCGATTTCGACGCGGGCCTCGGCGGCGGGTACGGCGGGCCAGGGCTCGGTGTGGACCCAGCGGTACTGGCTGGAGGTCCACGAGCCGCGGGGTCGGTCACGGCGGATCCGGCCGTCGGCGGCGAGCAGCCGGATGACCCGGGTGGTGACCCCCTGCTCGGTCTCGTACTTCTTGCCACGGCTGATGGTGATCTTCTGGCGCAGCGCGGGTACGGCCGCGGACAGCTGGCTGCCGGTGGAGGGGCCGTGGGCGTCGAGGGCGTCCAGTGCGGCGGCCTCGGTCCGGGCCAGCCACTGGGCGTCGAGTCCCTGACCGTCCTCGTCGAGGTGCTTGAGGAGGGTGCGGCGTTCCTTCGCGGCGATCGCGCGGGCCGTGGAGGCATCGACGTAGGGGGCGAGTCCGGTGGAGACCGCGAAGAGTGTGTTGCGCATGCTGAGCAGCCGCACCAGGCTCACGTCCTCGTAGAGCGCCCGCTCGATCGCGTCCGTGCCGCCTTCGGTGAGCCGGGCGCGGGCCGAGAGGTAGACGGTCGCGGCGTCGGTGGCGTGCAGGGCGACGACGGAGTCCGCCGCCTCCGCGACCGTGGCGGCGCGGGCCGAGGGAGCCAGGCGGTGGCGGCGGCCGAGCCGGTGGCGTCGCTCGGCGGTGGTGACGAGGGGAAGGCTCATCCTCCCGATCGTAGGCCGGGCCGCCCACGCGGCGGCCCGGCCTGCCGGAACGGCGGGTCAGAGCTGGAGCTTGAACCCCACGTGCGAGGCGGTGAACCCGAGCCGTTCGTAGAAGCGGTGGGCATCGGTGCGACTCGCGTCCGAAGTGAGCTGCACCAGCGTGCAGTTCTCGGCGCGGGACTTCTCGACGGCCCATTCGACGAACCGGGTGCCCAGGCCGTTGCCGCGCTCGTCCGCGTGCACGCGGACGCCCTCGATGATGGAACGGGTGGCCCCCTTGCGGGAGAGTCCCGGGACGATGGTCAGCTGCAGGGTGCCCACGACCCGGCCGGCGCGGACGGCGACGACCAGGTGCTGGTTGGGGTCGTCGGTGAGGCGCTTCAGGGCCGCGCGGTACGGGGTGAGGTCGTCCGGGGACTCACGGGTGGCGCCGAGCGGGTCGTCGGCGAGCATGGCGACGATGGCGGGCAGATCGGCCTCGGTGGCGGGCCGGATCGTCAGCTCGGGAGTGTCGGTCACGGCGGTGATCTCCTCTCTCAGCCCGCGGCCACGGTGAGCGGCGCCCACCGGCGGGTCCAGTCACCGGGCAGGCCGGGGATGTCTCGGGTCATGACGGCGTTGAAGGCCACGGAGGCGAGGCCCCGGTCCTTGAGCCAGGCGAGGAGGTCCTCGTGGCGTACATCGACATCGGTGCGCAGTGCCCGGTCGGTGCCCATGGCGAGCGCGGTGATCAGCGACTGGGCGGTCGCGGTGTCGTGGGCGATCAGCGGGCCGATGACCTGCGTGTCGAGATTGGGCCAGGCCGCGGCGTAGCCGGTGAGGGCGCCGTCCGCGGTGGGGTCCTCGGCGACGATCAGCCGGTCGGCGAAGGCGGGCAGCCGGGTGATCATGTGCGTGCGGTCGGTGCCGAAGACCTCCGCGTCCAGACGCAGGATGCGGGGGAGGTCTTCGGCGTTGGCCGGCCGGACCCGGGCGGTGCCGTACGTGTCGGGGGCACCCTCGGGCCGGAAGACGCCCGTCAGCATCTCGGCACGGCCGGTGGTCTCGAAGCCCAGTTCCTCGTAGAGGGGGCGCCCGTAGGGAGTGGCGTGCAGGGTGAGGGGGACTCCCTTGAGCACGTCGTTGCAGACGTGGCTCATCAGTCGGCGTCCCAGGCCCTGGCGGGCGAAGCGGTCGGCCACGAGGACCATCCCGATGGCGGCGAGCTCGGGCCCGGCGTGGGTACTGCCGTACCGGGTGACGACGCAGGAGGCCGCGAGCCCCCGGCCGTCCGGGGCATCGACGCCGTAGCCGCCTCCCGCGGTGAGGAGCAGACGCCACTTGTGGTCCTCGCGGAGCCATCCGCGATCTTCGGACAGGTCGGCGCAGCGGTGGAGATCGTCCACGGTCAGCGCCCGGATCGGTAGATCGGTGATGTGTGGTGGTGTCACCGGCCCAGACTGGATCATGGACCGGGAGTCGTCCAGAGGATTTGAGGGTGGATGTTCAGGTGGATGTTTCACGTGAAACATCGGGGAACTCCACGGACCGCCCCGGGGAACTCCATACGGACTGCCCGGACCGTGTTTCACGTGAAACACGGTGTTTCACGTGAAACCGAACCACTAGCCTCGGTGGCTATGACTCTCCTGCACCTCTTCGACCTCGACGGGACGCTGATGTACGGCTCGGCGGCGCCCGTGGAGATCTCCCGTCAGCTCGGGCTGAGCGCCGAGATCGCCGAGCTGGAGCGGGCCTTCGGCGCACAGATGATGGGGCCGCACCAGTTCTCGGTCGCCGCCCATGCCCTGTGGGCCGATCTGACGCCCGCGCATGTCCGGGCCGCGTTCGACGGAGCTCCCTGGCTCACGGGAATCCAGGACGTGTGGCGCGAGATCCGGGAACGCGGGGACTACTGCGCGGTGATCTCCCTGTCGCCGTCCTTCTTCGTGGAGATGCTGCTGGAGTGGGGCGCGCATGCCGCGCACGGGTCGGTCTTCCCGGAGGTGCCGTTCACCCGGCCCGTGGAGGAGGCGGGGATCCTGACACCCGAGGGCAAGGTCAGAGTGGCGGACCGACTGTGCGCGGAGTTCGGTGTGAGCCGGAGCGACTGCGTCGCCTACGGGGATTCGGGGACCGACGTCATGCTCTTCGAAGCCGTGCCGGTTTCGGTCGCGGTCAATGCACGGCCCTTTCTCGCGGAGCGGGCGACGCATGTCTACGAAGGTCGGGATCTGCGCGAGGCATACCAGCTTGTAGGGCTGACGCGCCCGGGAGTTGACGCATCTTAGGAGGAAAGTGGGTTCGAAACGCGGATTTTCCGCGTTTCCCCGCAGGCCTCTGAGTCGGCTGGCACGCTGTGAAACCCGGAACCACGGATTCACAGGCCGTGGCGTGTGCAGACCGACCGAGATGCTCGAAGCGAGGCACCGCATGGACGCTCCGCCCACCAGATCGGCCAGACGCGAACCGGCCCGGATATCCGGCGAGGGCGGCGCGATCGAGCCCTCACCGGATGCCGTGCTCATCCGCCGGACACTCACGGAGATCGCTCCCGTCGCCGACCGGGTGACCTCGTACTTCTACGCCCTGGTGTTCTCCGGACACCCTGAAGTGCGC
The DNA here is from genome assembly GCF_045160505.1 of Streptomyces sp. NBC_00029. Lineage (NCBI taxonomy): Bacteria > Bacillati > Actinomycetota > Actinomycetes > Kitasatosporales > Streptomycetaceae > Streptomyces > Streptomyces sp. NBC_00029. The sequence goes on along the minus strand of NZ_CP108292.1, from coordinate 4,628,431 downwards.
GGCATGTTCCCCGCAGCCATGGACACACAGCGCGACCGGCTGCTGAAGGCGCTCCTGACCGCAGCCGAACACATCGACAACCCCGCCGTCCTCGTTCCCTACCTGCGCCGACTGGGCACGGGGCACCGCAAGTACGGAACCATGGCCGGTCACTACCCGGCGGTCGGCGAGGCCCTCGTCGGCGCACTGGCCCGGTACGCGGAGAACAGCTGGGGGCCGGAGACACAGGCCGCCTGGGTCCGGGCGTACACCGCAATCTCCCAGGTCATGATCGACGCGGCGGCCGAGGACGAGGTGAAGGCCCCGGCGTGGTGGCACGCGGAGGTCGTCTCCCACGATCTGCGCACCCCGGACATCGCGGTGCTGACGGTCCGCCCCGACCAGCCCTACGCCTTCCTGGCCGGCCAGTACGCGAGCCTGGAGACCCCGTGGTGGCCGAGGGTGTGGCGGCACTACTCCTTCGCCTCGGCGCCGCGCGCCGACGGACTGCTGTCCTTCCACGTCAAGGCGGTCCCCGCGGGATGGGTCTCCAACGCGCTGGTGCGCCACGCCCGCCCGGGGGACGTACTGCGCCTGGGACCGCCGGCCGGGTCGATGGTGGTGGACCACACCACGGACAACGGCATGCTCTGCCTGGGCGGGGGCACCGGTATCGCCCCCATCAAGGCGCTGATCGAGGACGTGGCCGAGCACGGTGAGCGGCGTCCGGTGGAGGTCTTCTTCGGGGCCCGCAGCGACAGCGACCTGTACGACAAGGACACGCTGCTGGGGCTCCAGCGCTCGCACCCGTGGCTGTCGGTGCGCCCGGTGGTCGGCGACGGGCTCGCCGGGCAGCTGCCGCACGCGGTGGGCGAGCACGGGCCCTGGCGCTCGTACGACGCCTTCATCTCCGGGCCGCCCGCGATGATCCGCAACGGGGTGGACGAGCTCCTTCGGATCGGTATCCCCGGTGAGCGGATCCGGCACGACGCGGTGGAGGAGCTGGCGGGCATCGCCGGCTGAGACCGGACGGGCAGCCCGCCGGTCTCAGCCGGGCTTCAGCCCAGGTCGGGAGCGTGCATGGCACGCACACCCTCGATGTTGCCGTCGAGGTAATGCCGTAGGGACAGCGGGACGAGATGGACGGCGGCGATGCCCACCCGGCTGAAGGGCACGCGGACGATTTCGTACTCGCCCTCGGGCTCATCGATTTCGGGGCCGTGCCGCAGGCTCGGGTCCATCGATTCGAGGCGGCAGACGAAGAAGTGCTGCACCTTCACGCCCGTCACCCCTCCGTCGGCGATGTGCTCGACGGTATCGACGAAGCAGGGCACCACATCGGTGATCTTCGCGCCGAGTTCTTCGTGGACCTCCCGGTGAAGGGCGTCGACGACAGTGGTGTCCGAGGGCTCCACTCCCCCGCCGGGGGTGAGCCAGTACGGATCGACGCCGGGCTTGGTGCGTTTGATGAGGATCAGGTCGTCACCGTCGAGCAGGATCGCGCGGGCGGTGCGTTTGACCACGGGACGTTCGGTCATGGGAGAAGAGTGGCCCGCCACTCCGCTTCTGAAACGCGCCACGGGCCGGAAAAGGGGCGGGCTCACCAGTGCACGGCGGCATCCAGCAGCCGGTCGTGCGCCCTCGCGAGGTGGGCGAGGGCCAGGCTCCCGGTCCGTACGACCAGGAACCAGGTGCGCAGCGGCGGCACGGCGGGCTCCGCCAGAGCCACGATCCGGCCGCTGTCGAGGGCGTCCTGGCACAGGTAGCGGGGCAGGACGGCGAGCCCGGCGCCGGCCCGGACGCATTCCAGTACGGCCCGCAGGTCGGGCACGACCACGGTGGCCGCCAGGGACCTGGCATCGGGCAGGGCGTCGAAGACGGCGGCCCAGTAGCGGGTGACGAGCGGCAGGCTCTCGTGGACCTCGACGAGCGGGATGCCGTCCAGCGCGGCGGGCCCCTCCTCGCGCAGCCGGTCCCGGTCGACGAGGGCGGCCCAGTAGGGCGCGGCGACCAGGACGTGCTCCTCGTCGCACAGGGCGGTGGCCCTGAAGAGCCCGCCCCGGGGATGGGCCGTGGTGACGACGAGGTCGTGGTGGCCCGCGGCGAGCCCGTCGAGGGTCGCCCCGGCATCGGCCTGCGGGGCGGCGCGCAGCGTGTGCCCCTGGCCGACGAGGAGCGAGAGGGCGGGGAGCACCCGCAGGCACAGGAACTCGGGGGGCCCGGCGACGTGGAGGGTGCGTAACGCCCCGGCGGCCTCCCGCTCGGTCTCCGTGATCCGCAGCAGCGCGTCGAGGTGCGGGGCGGCCTTGTGGGCCAGCTCGTCGCCGACGGCGGTGGGCGTGACGCCACGCGCCCGGCGGTGGAAGAGAGGGCGCCCCAACTGGCGCTCCAGCGTGCGGATCTGCGAGGTCACGGCGGGCTGGGAGAGTCCGAGGAGGGTGGCGGCGCGCGTGAACGAGCCGGCCCGGTGGACGGCGACGAAGGTGCGCAGCAGGGTCAGGTCCATCGCGGCACCTCTCGGTGGGGGCCTTCAACTATAAATATGCAGATAGGTCCCTGTCGTTACCGTGATTGGACTCTGACGCAGGGTCAATTAGCCTTGTCGCGTGGTTCTTCGCGAGCGGAACCCGGGGCGGTCCGAGCCACCAGGGGGGAGGCTCGGACCGCTTGCCCACGGGGGAAAGCCGCCCCGGTTCAGCGCTCGGCACCCGCGTGGTCGAGGGCGCGCAGCACGTCCGCGACCAGGTCCTCGGTGTCCTCGGCCCCGGCGGAGAAGCGGATGAACCCCTCCGGCACGGCGTCGCCGCCCCACCGTCCGCGCCGCTCGGCGGTGGACCGTACGCCGCCGAAACTCGTGGCGTCCTCCACCAGGTGCAGCGCGGCCATGAACCGCTCCGCGTGAGCGCGGTCGGGCAGGGTGAAGGCGACCACCGACCCGAAGCCCCGCATCTGCAGGGCGGCCGTCTTGTGGGAGGGGTCCGTGGCCAGACCCGGGTAGCGCAGGCCGCGCACGTCGGTCCGGTGCGTCAGCGCCTCGGCCACGGCCAGTGCGTTGGCCCACTGGCGCTGCGCGCGCAACTGGATCGTGGCGAGGGAGCGGTGGGCGAGCCAGGCCTCCATGGGGCCCGGGATCGCGCCGACGATCTTGCGCCAACGGCGGACGCGGGCGGCGAGCTCCGGGTCGCGGCAGACGACGTATCCGAGCAGGACGTCCCCGTGGCCGGTCAGGCCCTTGGTGCCGCTCGCCACCGAGAAGTCCGCGCCCAGTTCCAGGGGCCGCTGCCCGAGCGGGGTGGCCAGGGTGTTGTCGACGGCCACCAGGGTCCCGCCGGCGTGCGCCGCGTCCACGAGGCGGCGTACGTCGCACACGTCGAGCCCGGGATTGGACGGGGTCTCGATCCACAGCAGCCGGGCGCCGTCCAGGGCCGCGAGCTGGGCGTCGTGGCCGGTCGGCGCGGTGCGCACGTGGATGCCGTACGCCTCCAGCTGCTCCCGTAGCAGGGGCAGCGCCTGGTAGCCGTCGTCGGGCAGGACCACGGTGTCGCCCGTGTGCGCGTGGGAGAGCAGGACGGCGGAAACTGCCGCCATGCCGGAGGCGAAGACGATGGTGTGCACGTCCTCGCCGGGGGCCTCCAGTTCCCCGATGGCCCGCTCCAGCAGGGTCCAGGTGGGGTTGGTGTCCCGGCCGTACGCGTACGGGCCCTCGACGTCGCCCGGGAGGTGGAAGTGGGCGGCGAAGACCGGTCCGGGAAGGGGCGGCTCGTTCTTGACGGGATCCGGCAGTCCGGCCCGGACGGCCCGGGTGCCGTCACCGAACGGGGCCTGGGCGGCCGGGGCGAGGTCGGCAGGTCCGGTCCCCCGGGGGGCGTACTCGTTCACGTGGTGCGCTCCTTGATGGCTTCGCGTACGGCTTCCAGCAGGCCGGGGCTCGCCGCCTCGACCAGCTCCAGGCACTCCTCGAACCCGTCGAGCGGCCCGTAGTAGGGATCCGGTACGTCGGTCTGTTCGGCCGTGGCGGCCGGATCGTAGGACCGCAGCAGCCGGATCCTGGCGGCGTCCTGCGGAGTGGGTGCGAGTGCCCGGAGGTCCCGCAGGTGCCCGGCGTCGAGCGCGATGACGAGGTCCACGCGGGCGAACCAGGAGGAGCGGAACCGGCGGGCGCGGTGGTCCTGTTCGTAGCCGGCCGCCTCCAGGACGGCGATGGTGCGCGGGTCGGCGCCGTCCCCCTCATGCCAGCCGCCCGTCCCGGCGCTGTCCACCTCGACCAGCGCGTCGAGCCCGGCAGCCGTCACGTGGGAGCGGAAGACGGCCTCGGCCATCGGGGAGCGGCAGATGTTGCCCGTGCAGACGAAGCAGACGCGGTACATGGCCGGCCCGTTCAGTTCTTGTCGGGCAGGAGCATGTTCACGGCCCAGGAGACGACGGAGATGATCAGGCCGCCGATGAGCGCGGTCCAGAAGTTGTTGACGTGGAAACTGAGATCGAGCTGTGTGGCCAGCCAGGAGGTCAGCAGCAGCATCAAGGCATTCACGACGAGGGTGAACAGGCCGAGGGTGAGAATGAAAAGCGGCAGCGAGAGCAGCTTCACCACCGGCTTGACGAGCAAGTTGACCAGGCCGAAGACCAGCGCGACCAGGATCAGGGTGAGCGTGCGGCGGCCCAGGCTGCTGCCGTCGTCAAGGGTGATACCCGGAAGCAGGACGGCGACCGCCAGGGCCGCCGCATTGGCGAGCGTCTTGACTACGAAATTCGTCATGTGTCTGATCGTGGCAGAGAAGATCCCGGTGGGACATCCGCAGATCAGCGGATGCGACGGAACGATCGAGCACAAGGGGCGCAACCACGATGAAAGCCTTCCGGCTTGACGAGCTCGAAGCTGAGCGGGCCGCGAATGACGGCGCCTATCTGCAGTTCCTGCGCGAGCGGAACATGTCGGTCGGGCTGTATGCGCTCGACGCCGGACAGATCGATCCTCAGCTCCCGCACCGGCAGGACGAGGTGTACTTCGTCGTCAGCGGGCGGGCCTCGATCACGGTCGGGGAGGAGACGACGACCGTGGCGCGCGGCAGCGTCGTCTACGTGCCGGCGGGGGTCCCGCACAAGTTCCACCACATCACCGAGGACCTGAAGGTGATGGTGGTCTTCTCGCCGCCGGAGGGCTGAGCGGCGCGGCGGATGAGGGCCGCGGCGGATGAGGGTCGCGGCCCTGATCCCCCTAAGGGACGGATCAGGGGACTTGGGGGGCTCGCGGGCCCCGATCGGCGGCCGTGGACTCCTAGCATCGGGAGCAGGAAGTCACGGACGAGGAAGAGGTCGAGGACATGGACGGCATCCGACAGATATTCGCAGGCATGCCCTGGTGGGTTAAGTGGGTCGCGGTGCCGCTGCTGGCGCTCTTCGTCTTCGGTGGTGTGATCACCAGCATCCTGGGCGCGCTGATCGGGTTCGTCTTCAAGCTGCTGCTCTTCGTCGGCCTCGTCGGCGGCCTGATCTTCGTCGTGAAGAAGTTCAGCGGCGGCGGTTCGAAGTCCTCCTCCACCGATTGGTAGACGAGAGGTGGGCAGGAGCGGGCGGGTCTGGGCCGGACCGGTCGGTCCGGTCGGTCCGGTCGGGTCCGAACCGGGCAGGCCCGGGCGGGTCCGGGATTGCGCCAGGTGAGGGAACATGACCCGCTAAACGGCTCACCTCCCCGGAATCGGTGGATAGAGTGGCAATCTGTGCCGTTCCCTGGGCACCGAAAGCCGGTACCGCCGCTCCGACCTGCCGCCCTGACCAGCGGCGATCCAAACGAGCCGCCGAGTACGACCCCCAGGAGCCACGGCGCGCGCGGGGGCGGCCCCCGCAGGGCGGGCTTGCCCAAAGACCCGCCGCCACGCCTGGGGGTGAGCTTTGTCTCCGGTTCACAATGCCGGTGTGCCGACTCTGATCGGTTCGGTGCAGCGCGCGTTGAGGCTGCTCGAAGCGGCGGGGTCCCATAGCGGGGGAGCTCCGGCGAAACAGCTGGCCCGCGAGGCCGGGCTCCCGCTTCCCACCGCGTACCACCTGCTGCGCACCCTGACGCACGAGGGCTATCTGCGCAGAGTGAGCGGAGTCTTCGTACTGGGCGAGGCCGCGGAGCGGCTCGCGGCCGGGGGACTCCAGCAGAAACGTCGCAGCATGATCCTCGACTCGCTCGCGCACTTCCGCGACACGGTCGGTGCCCCCGTCTACTTCGCGGTCTACCGCGAGGGTGAGATCGAGGTCGTGGGTGTCTCGGACACTCCGGCCAGTCCGGCCTGCGAGGAGTGGGCCGACTTCCGTGAGACGGGTCATGCGCACGCCATCGGGCAGTGCCTGCTCGGACAGCTCGACGAGAAGACGCGCAAGGAGTACTACGACCGTCATCCGGTCGGGGCCATCACCCCTTATACCGTCCGGGATCTGCGGTCCCTGGAAAACCGGATCGGGGCCCTCGGGCGAATGCAGCCTGTGATCGAACGCCAGGAATATGCCCTTGGCACCGTCTGTGCCGCCATCCCCATTACGGCCGGTGATGCGGCCGCAACGATGGCTATTTCTCTACCCCTGCACCAGGAAGATCGATTGCTCTATGTAGTCAATCGACTACGGAGTGAAGTAGGCGCGCTGTTGAGCACCCTCTCGTTCTCTATCAGTATCTGAAAACTCACTCCTTGTGATCTGCTACCGCTTCCACCACTCTTGTCAAGTGGGTCCTGGGGGATCATTCCTGGCCACTTCAACTACAGCGGGGTAGTCAATGCGCGAGTCGGTACAGGCAGAGGTCATGATGAGCTTCCTCGTTTCCGAGGAGCTCTCGTTCCGGATTCCGGTGGAACTCCGGTACGACGCACGCGACCCCTACGCAGTCCGCCTGACCTTTCACCTTCCCGGAGATGCGCCCGTGACCTGGGCGTTCGGCCGGGAACTCCTCCTCGACGGCATCAACAAGCCATGCGGTGACGGCGATGTGCACATCGCCCCCACCCACCCCGAGGATCTGTCCGACGTCCACATCAGGCTCCAGGTCGGGGGCGACCGTGCCCTGTTCCGGGCCAGCGCGGCGCCGCTCGTCGCGTTCCTCGACCGCACCGACCGGATCGTTCCGCTCGGACAGGAGCGCAACCTGGGCGACTTCGAGGAGAACCTCGACGAGGCCCTCGGCAAGATCCTCGCCGAATCGCAGCAGAACGAGCAGAACGCCGGCTGACCGACCGCACTCCCTTCAGCGCTTGCGTCGCCGGCCCCGGCCGCGGACCGGCCCGGCGGCCGGACTGACGGCCGGGCCGCCGGCCGGGGATCCCGGTCGGTCGGCGGAAACCACCAGTGCGGCCAGTGCCGTTGTCACGGGGACCGAGGCCACCAGGCCGATCGAGCCCACGAGGGTCCGTACGATCTCCTCCGCCACCAGCTCGCTGTTGGCCACCGAACCCATGCTGCTGTTCGCGATCGAGAACAGCAGGAGCAGGGGCAGTGCGGCACCCGCGTAAGCCAGCACCAGGGTGTTGACCACCGACGCGATGTGATCGCGGCCGATCCTGATGGCCGCTCGGTAGAGGGCTCGTGGCCCCATCGAGGGGTCCGCCTGGCGCAGTTCCCACACCGCGGAGGTCTGGGTCACCGTCACGTCGTCGAGGACGCCCAGCGATCCGATGATCACGCCTGCGAGCAGCAAACCGCTCATGTCGATGTCCGGGTACAGCCCGTGGATCAGCCCGGTGTTGTCATCGGTGTTGCCACTGAGGAACGCCCAGTCGATGAAGCCCGAGCCCAGCAGCCCGATCAGCAGCAGCGAGACGAGCGTGCCGAGCACGGCGACCGACGTGCGGGCCGTCAGCCCGTGGCACATGTAGAGCGCGATCAGCATGATCGCGCTCGCCCCGATCACCGCGACGACCAGCGGGTTCGAACCCTGCAGGATGGCCGGGAGGATGAAGAGGGTCAGCACGCCGAAGCTGACCGCCAGCGCGATCAGCGCGAACAGCCCGCGCATCCGCCCGACGACGACGACCGCCAGCGCGAAGATGCCGGCCAGCAGCGCCATGGGGAGCTTGCGGTTCACGTCGATCACCGAGTACTGGAGGTCGCGCGGGGCGTCCGGTGCGTACGCCACCACCACCTCCTGGCCGTCCTCCAACTGCCGCGGCGCGCCCGGCTGGACGATCTCCACGAAGGTGCGGCCCTTGTCCGGGCCGCTGGTGACCTCGACGGTGGCCTTCTTGCACTCGCCGGTCTGCTCGGCCTGCGCCTGCCGGCCCTCGGGGGTGGAGGGAGCCGCGGTCGTCGGCACCTGGGAGGCGTTCACGGATTTGCAGTCGACCTGTTCGAGCGAGGTGACCACGCCCTGCTGGGTCTGCCGGTCGAAGCCTACCCCCGTGCGCTCGTGGCCGGGGGCGCCGCCGGGCCAGAGCACTGCCATGCCGATGAAGACGGCGGCGGCGAAGGGGATCAGTACGGCGGCGATGACCTTGCGCAGGTGCTTCGAGACGGGGGCGGCCGGCCCGTGGCTGTGGCTGTGCCCGTGCCCGTGCCCGTGGGAATGCTCCGGGGAACGCGCGTCGGAGCGACCGGCGGAGGGCACTGACGGGTGCCCGGTGAACTCCCCGGGACTCGCGTGCTCGTGGCCGTTGTGGCCTTGGGTCTCTGTGGGCTCGGTGGGGGGCTGCGGCGAGGGCGTCACCAGCAGATCATCGCAAGAGATGAGGGGGCCCACTGTTCAGCACGCCATGGATGACGCTAGCGTGGGGGCACCTTTGCACAACGCGGGAGCTCGGAGCACCGGGCTGAGAGGACGCTGATCACCGTACGAGCATCACGGATGCGTACGGGAAGAGGCTGCGTCGACCGCCGAACCTGTTACCGGGTAATGCCGGCGTAGGGAGATCAGGTCTCATGACCATTCAGGACGCACGCACGCCTGCCGTCAGCCAGGACGCCGACGGCCAGACCGAGCGCCAGCCCGGCTGGCACAAGGGATACCTGGCGGGCTCCCGGCCCGACCTCCGGGTGCCGGTCCGCCAGGTCCACCTCACCAACGGCAAGGACGTGACGCTCTACGACACGTCCGGCCCGTACACCGACCCGCAGATCGAGACCGACGTCCGCCGCGGCCTCGCGCCGCTGCGCGAGAACTGGATCATCAGCCGCGGTGACACCGAGGAGTATGCGGGCCGCCCCGCGCGCCCCGAGGACGACGGCATCAAGCACACCTCGCCGCGCGGTGGCCTCAAGAACCTCGACGCGGTCTTCCCGGGCCGCCCTCGGCAGCCCCGCCGCGGCCGTGGCGGCGCCGCCGTCACGCAGCTCGCGTACGCCCGCCGCGGTGAGATCACCCCGGAGATGGAGTACGTCGCGATCCGCGAGAACGTCTCCCCCGAGGTCGTCCGCGAGGAGATCGCCGCAGGTCGCGCCGTGCTTCCGGCGAACGTGAACCACCCCGAGATCGAGCCGATGATCATCGGCAAGCGGTTCCTGGTGAAGGTCAACGCCAACATCGGCAACTCCGCGGTCACCTCCTCCATCGAGGAGGAGGTCGACAAGATGACCTGGGCGACCAAGTGGGGCGCCGACACGGTCATGGACCTCTCCACCGGCCGCAACATCCACACCACGCGCGAGTGGGTGCTGCGCAACTCTCCCGTCCCGATCGGCACCGTGCCGCTCTACCAGGCGCTCGAGAAGGTCGACGGCCGCGCCGAGGACCTGACCTGGGAGATCTACAAGGACACGGTCATCGAGCAGGCCGAGCAGGGCGTCGACTACATGACGGTCCACGCCGGCGTGCTGCTGCCGTACGTGCCGCTGACCGCCCGCCGCAAGACCGGCATCGTCTCGCGCGGTGGCTCGATCATGGCCGCGTGGTGCCTGGCGCACCACAAGGAGAACTTCCTCTACACGAACTTCGAGGAGCTCTGCGACATCCTCGCGACGTACGACGTCACGTACTCCCTCGGTGACGGACTGCGCCCCGGCTCGATCGCGGACGCCAACGACGCGGCCCAGTTCGCCGAGCTGAAGACGCTGGGCGAGCTGAACACCATCGCCAAGCGCCACAACGTCCAGACGATGATCGAGGGCCCGGGCCATGTCCCGATGCACAAGATCAAGGAGAACATCGACCTCCAGCAGGAGATCTGCGAGGAGGCGCCGTTCTACACGCTCGGCCCGCTGACCACGGACGTCGCGCCCGCCTACGACCACATCACCTCGGGCATCGGCGCCGCGATGATCGCCTGGTGGGGCACCGCGATGCTCTGCTACGTCACGCCCAAGGAGCACCTGGGCCTGCCCAACCGTGACGACGTCAAGACCGGCGTCATCACCTACAAGATCGCGGCGCACGCCGCGGACCTGGCCAAGGGGCACCCGGGCGCCCAGGAGTGGGACGACGCCCTGTCGGACGCGCGGTTCGAGTTCCGCTGGGAGGACCAGTTCAACCTGGCCCTCGACCCGGACACGGCCCGCGAGTTCCACGACGAGACCCTCCCGGCCGAGCCGGCCAAGACCGCGCACTTCTGCTCCATGTGCGGTCCGAAGTTCTGTTCGATGAAGATCTCGCAGGACATCCGCCGTGAGCACGGCGGCGACCTGAAGGCGGACGAGATCCAGGCCGGCATGGCGGAGAAGTCCGCCGAGTTCGCGGCCTCGGGCAACCGCGTCTACCTGCCGCTGGCCGACTGACGCAACCGCCGATGGTGAGGACCCGCGACCCTATGGGGGGAGTCGCGGGCCCTCGCCGTCAGGCGACCACCTGGTACTGCGGGTCCAGCTTGCGGCGGGCGAAGTCGAGGTTGCCGCGGATGCGGGCGTGCTGGTCCTCGGGGAGCCTGCCCTCCTGGAGGAGGCGCTCGCTGCATTCCAGCGACTCCTGGTAGGCGCCGGTCCAGTACGCGGCCACGGCCAGCTCGTCGAGCGCGCGCCACGCGTACCAGTCGGGCTCGACGAAGAGGATGTCGTCGGGACGCGGGATCCGCACCGCCTGCCGGGCGAACACGTACGCCAGTGGCCAGCGGCTCTCGACGCGGCACACGCGGGCGAGGTCGCCGAGCGCTTCGGCCCGCGTGGGGCGGCTCTCGTGCGCGCGGAGGTAGCGGTCCATGACCTCGGCCGCCGGCCGTTCGAGGCGCGCCGCCAGCCGGGCCGCGTAGAGCTGCGCGCAGTAGGCCTCCTCGGCGAAACCGCCCATGCCCGCCCTCAGGTCGTAGGCGGCGAGGGACTTCTCCGCTTCTCCCGCGTCGCGCCAGCTCTGGGCCAGGTAGAACGCGTAGCGGGCGTTGTCCGGCTCGTCGAGCAGACCCTGTTCGAGGATCTCCGCGTCGCGCCGGTACTTCTCCTGCTCGCTCCCCTCCCGGCCGCGCGCCCCGCCGCCGACGATGAGGATGCTGGCGCCTTCGAGGACCTCGCTGCTGTACCCGGCTTCGCAGTGCAGGTACTCGTGGAGCACGCCCACGTAGGTCCAGGGCAGGCGGGTGGAGACCAGGGCGGGACGCCAGTGGACGACGGGGCGGTGGTGCACCGCGAGGCGGTACGCGTCCAGGGTGAGCTCCGGCATGCGGAAGCCGGGCTGTACCTCCATCAGGTCATCGGCGTCGAGGAACAGCAGGTAGTCCGCGTGAGTGCGGGCGAGCTCGATCGCCTCGGTGCGGCTGGCGCCGAATCCCCGCCACGGCCGCTCGTGCAGCACGCCGGGCAGATCGCCGAGGAATTCCCGGATGATCTCCTGGGTGCCGTCCGTCGAGCCCGTGTCCACGATCACCCAGGTATCGATCAGCGGGCGTACCGATTCGAGACAGCGCCGGATCACCGGAGCCTCATTTTTGACGATCATGTTCAGACAGACCGTTGGTTTCAAGGATCCCATCCACAGTAGTGATGAAAATGACCTTGAGTCGACGTTAGGTATCCGTGTAATGCCGTGCAAGGAAGCTCGAACCGCCATTGGGGGCGCTTCATTGGTCCGATAAGTTGACTTATCTGCGATGCGTCCCGCCGCTCGCGACCGCGATCCCCACGATGACCGGGATGGACCGACACGTTCCATCGCAGATCGTTCGATCCGGTATCGAGAAGGAGCGGCGTACATGAGCCCCGAGAACAGGACCAGGTCAACACTGGGCCCGCTGCCCAGGCGGAGCAGCTGGGTGAAGGGTGGCACCCTCGCATCACTTGCCCTGGTATTGGCGGGAATCTCCAGTCCCGTGTTCGCCACGGGTCAGACCGTCCAGGCGGCCAACGCCGCCCGTGTGGCGAGCCTCACGGGCGGCGGGGACAAGTGCAAGCAGCAAGGGAACGGTCACGGCGACCACGACTACGATCCGAGAGCGGCAGGCCCCCGCGGTGGCGGCGACGACTGCCCGAAGCCGGGTCCGACCGGTCCGACGGGCCCGCGGGGCCCGCAGGGTGAGCCCGGGGCCGACGGTGCCACGGGTGCGACAGGTGCCACCGGCGCTACGGGTGCCACGGGCGCGACGGGTACTGGTGCTGACGGTGCCACGGGTGCGACTGGTGCCACCGGCGCTACGGGTGCCACGGGTGCCACGGGTGCCACCGGTGCTACGGGTACGCCCGGCGAGTGCAGTGACGTCGACGCCTACCGGCCCAGCAATGCCAACGACCTCAAGGCCGTCCTCAGCAACAACGTCGCGTACGCCGGTATCCGGAACCTTCAGCCGAACCCGTCGGACTTCCTCTGGTACGACCTGACGGACACCGAGACCGATTTCCCGGACGGTGCGTGCGCGATCTCCATCGCCGCCCAGAGCAACGCAGCGGGGGGCGTCTCGGTCCAGACGCTGACCAGTGGGGGCGAAGTCTGGGAGATCCTCTGCGACGTGGAACAGGACACGGATCCCAACGTCGGGTTCGTCCTCGACTGTGACGATGACTGGGACGAGCTGACCACCCCGACGCCCGGGTCGGACGGCCCGCCGCCACCGCTCGACAGGTTCAAGGGCAAGCTCGACGTCCTCAAGGACCGCCGGGCGCTGAACCAGAAGTAGTCCGGGTTCATCACATCGGGCCGGGCGTATCCCAGGTTGGGGTGCTCCCGGCCCCTGGCGTTCGGGGCCGGCCGGCAGTCCGCCCCCGGCCGTAAGCCGCGGTTGGGGGTGCACAGCTAGTCCGATTAGTTGACTTATCTGCGAGGCGCCTCCCTGCTCGCGACCGCGATCCCCACGATGACCGGGACGGACTGAAAGGTCCCTCGCAGATCGTTCGATCCGGTTTCGAGAAGGAGCGGCGTACATGAGCCCCGAGAAGAGGACCAGGTCAACACTGGGCCCGCTGCCCAGGCGGAGCAGCTGGGTGAAGGGTGGCACCCTCGCATCACTTGCCCTGGTATTGGCGGGAATCTCCAGTCCCGTGCTCGCCACGGGTCAGACCCTCCAGGCGGCCAAGGCCGCCCGCGTGGCGAATCCCACGGGCGGCGGGGACCACTGCGATCCGCACAAGAAGCCCAAGCGCGATCCGAGAGAGAACTCCGAGGCAGGCCCCCGCGCTGGGGGCGGCGACGAGTGCCCCGGCAAGCCGGGTCCGACGGGTCCGACAGGTCCACGAGGTCCGCAGGGTGCGCCCGGGGCTGACGGCGCGACCGGCGCGACCGGCGCGACGGGTGCGACGGGTGCGACGGGTGCCACGGGTGTCGATGGTGTGGACGGGGCCGCGGGCGCGACGGGCGCGACGGGCGCGACGGGTGCGACGGGTGCCACGGGTGTCGATGGTGTGGACGGGGCCGCGGGCGCGACGGGCGCGACGGGTGCGACGGGTGCGACCGGTGTCGATGGTGTGGACGGGGCCGCGGGCGCGACGGGCGCGACGGGTGCGACGGGTGCCACGGGTGTCGATGGTGTGGACGGGGCCGCGGGCGCGACGGGCGCGACGGGTGCGACGGGTGCCACGGGTGTCGATGGTGTGGACGGGGCCGCGGGCGCGACGGGCGCGACGGGTGCGACGGGTGCCACGGGTGTCGATGGTGTGGACGGGGCCGCGGGCGCGACGGGCGCGACGGGCGCGACGGGTGCCACGGGTGTCGATGGTGTGGACGGGGCCGCGGGCGCGACCGGTGCGACCGGTGTCGATGGTGTGGACGGGGCCGCGGGCGCGACCGGTGCGACCGGTGTCGACGGCGTGGACGGTGCTACGGGTGCTACGGGTGCTACGGGCGCTACCGGTACGACCGGTGCTACGGGCGCGACCGGTGCTACGGGTGCGACCCCGCTGTGCAACGCCATCGCCAACTACAAGCCCAGCGCCTCCCGTGAGGTCAAGGCAGTGATGATCAACGGGGTCGCGTACGTCGGAATCCGCGGGATCGCCGGACCCGGGTCTTCGGCGACGAACTTCGACTGGCACAACCTGACCATCGCCGCGCGGAACCCGGGCTACCCGACCGGATTGGCGTGCGGAATCGCCGTGGACGAGCACTCCAACGGGGCCAACATCGAGGTGTCGACTCACGATGGGCGGGTCTTCGAGACCTTCTGCACCGTCAGCAACCCCACGCCGTCACTGAACTGCGGGACGGTGATGCCGGTGGACCCACACCCGTGGGTCGAGATCATCCCCGGCCCCCTGACCGCTCCGCCGACGAACAGGTCCGTCGAGAACGCGCCCGCCGGGCAATCGGCGGCGGAGCCCAGCATGCCCAAGAGCGACAAGTTCCGCCGCGAGCACCCGGCCGGGTGACCCGCCAGTGGACCCAGGCGGGCCCGGAGCGCCGGCCGGACCTCAGTCCGGCTGGTGTTCCGGGCCGCCGAAGTCCGGGCTCGTGAAGTCCGGAGGTGTGTAGCCGGGCCGGGGTCCCTCCGAGGGGGATCCCGGACTGGTGAAGTCCGGCCGGCTGTATCCCAGGTTGGGGATGCGGCCGGCCGCCGGCGTGCGGGGGGTGGGGAAGCCCGGCCCCGCGCTCGGATCGGCCAGCGCGTCCCGCAGGAACGGCATGATGCCGCGTTCCAGCAGCGCGTGCCGCCAGGCCTCGCGGGCCCGTGCGACCTCGTCCGGCACCGCCTCGGTCTCGTCCGCCCCCACCTCGGTCGCGCTGTTGCGGACGGCCGTCACCAGCAGCCCGATCACGGCGAAGAGCAGGGCCACCGCGGTGAGGCCGCCGAAGAGCCAACCTGCCGTCAGCATCGTTTCCGCGAAGGCAGGTTCGGGCTCGATCATCTTCAGGATGTAACCCACGAGCAGGAAGATCAGCATCGCGGTGCCCGCCAGGACCGGCGCGAGGACCGCGACCACGGCGCTGACGCCCGCGCCACCGCCGCTGCCCTGTCCGTCGTCCTCGTCGCCCGTCGTGCCGGGCGCCGTCAGGGCCTCGTCGCGCCGTTCCCCCCGGACCTTCACGTAGTGGCCGTACTCGGCGGCTGCCGCGGCCGCCAGCAGGGCGCTGGCGCCCTGGGCCATGGTGCGCAGCTGTTCGGCGTTCAGCCGTTCGCCGAGCGTGGCGAGTTCGGGCCGCTCGTGCGCGGCGCGCAGGGCCTCGTCGACGAGCCGATCGAACTCCGGTCGGTCTTCGGTCAGCAGGTGCGGAGCGCTGGTCATGTGCATCCCCCGATGCTCCGTAGAAGCCGGTTTGCCCGCGTAGACCCGGGCGCCGGCACAAACGGAGGAGAGCCTGCTACGGATAGAGCGATGGTAGAGCGCCCACGCCACGCCGTGACAGGGGCTTTCCGGAAATACCCCGCTCCGTAAGCTCTCAGTCGCTCAGGGGCAGTTGTACGACAAGCAGTTTTCCTGCCATCGTCACGCCGCCGTCCATCGCGATGGCGAGCCCTTCCGCGTACACGTGCGGACCGTCCACGGCCTCGGGGCCGCGCGACTCGTCGCCGTCCTCGGTGCCCACTTCGCCGAGCAGGTACGGGATGGGGCTGTGCCCGTGCACGACGCGGCTGCCGCCGTAGGTGTCGAGGAGTTCGCGTACGGCCGCCGGGCCCGTTCCCTCGTCGCGGAAGGCGAACCGCTTGGTGAACTTGCGGAAGAGGTCCCAGGTGATGTCGGCGTCGCCGCGGTTGAGCAGCTCGTGGATGGTGTCGTTGACGTCCTCGATGGAGTCGCCGTAGTCGAGGTAGGCCGTGGTGTCGGAGTGCAGCAGCAGGTGGCCCTCCTCCAGGACGGCCGCGTCCAGACGGGACATCCACTGCAGGTGGACGTCCTGCAGGCGCTCCATGTCGGTGCGCTGGCCGCCGTTGAGGAGCCAGGCGGCCTGGAAGGTGGCGGTGCCGGCGCCGGAGACGACGGGGGTGTCGCCGAACCGCTTGGCGCCGATGAGCAACAGCTCGTGGTTGCCCATCAGGGCCTTGCAGTAGCCGCCGGCGGCGGCGGCCTCGGCGGACAGCCGCATGACGAGGTCGATGACGCCGATGCCGTCGGGGCCGCGGTCGGTGAAGTCGCCGAGGAACCAGAGCCGGGCGTTGCCGGCGGACCAGCGGCGCTCGGTGTCGATCAGACCCTGGGCGTGGAGCTCGGTGACGAGCTCGTCGAGGTAGCCGTGGACGTCGCCGACGACGTAGAGGGGGCCGGGACCGGCGGCCTGGTCCTGGTCGTGCTCCTGGGGCACGTACTGGACCTGGACGGTGTCGCCGGGGCCGCCGCGGCCGATCACGGGAAGGTCCCGGTAGGTCGGGGTGTAGCCCTCGGGGTCGCCGTCCTCGTCCGGTTCCTGGGACGTCGCGTGCACGGGCTCGACGTCGTGGCGCACGGCGGGACGCGCGTCCGGGACACGAGCGTCCGGGATACGCGCGTCCGGGACACGTGTGTCCGCGTACGGGGCCGGCGGCGCGGCCGGGTGCGCCGCAGGAGGCTGCTGCGCGGGAGCCGGCGGCGCAGGAGGCTGCGGCGCGGGCACGTGGTGCGCGGGCACCTGCGGCGCGGCCGGGTGCGGCGGGTAGCCCGGCTGCTGGGGCACGGTCGCCCTGCCGTCCTCGTAGTACGCCGGGTACTCGCCGTACACCGGGGTCTCGCCGGGCAGCCCGGTGGCAGCGGCGTACGCGGCGGGTTCGGTGACTGGAACCCGGAAGTCCCGCAGCGTGTCCGTCCGCATCGCGGGTCCCTGACCGGCCCCCTGAGTCATCGACCCCTCCACCACCGTCGCGCTGCCGTACACCTGCGGACCCTCCTGACCTCCGGGGAGGAGGGTCCGTGATGTCGTGCGCCCATCATAGGAATGCGGCTCGCGCTCTGTGACGCACCAGGGGTGGTGAATCCTGTGCGGAGCCGATCGTTCCTACCGCTTTCTACCGATATCGGTGTTGCAGAAATCGTCGGCCGGTCCTTGATCGGTGGTCGGTCGGTGGTCGGACGGTCCCCGGTCGGCCTCTCGGCAGGCCGACCGGACGGTCTGTCGGTCAGTCCTGTGCCGGGGACCGGGGCGGACTGACGGTCGTGCGGGGCTGCCTGCGCTGCGACGAGGTACGGATGATGAGTTCGGTCGGGACGACCTGTTCGACGGGTCGCCCGGTGTTCACTCCCTCGATGGCGTCGATGAGGAGCTGTACGACGGCGGTGCCGATGCGGCGCGGTTTGAGGGACAGGGTGGTGATGGGCGGTTCGGTGTTGGCGTAGACGGTGGACTCGCTGCAGCACACGAGCAGCAGGTCCTCGGGGACGCGCAGGCCGTAGCGCCGGGCGGCGGCCAGCAGGTCGGTGCCGTTGGGGTCGAACAGCCCGTAGACCGCGTCGGGCCGGTCGGGACGGGCGAGGAGCCGGTCGGCGGCGACGGCGCCCGCGCACGGGTCGTGCGCGGGGTAGGACTCGTAGACGGGGTCCTGGCCGACGCGCTCGCACCAGTTGAGGTAGGCGGTGGTGGAGAGCCGGGTGTAGGTGTCGGTGGTGGTGCCGGTCAGCAGCCCGATCCGGCGGGCTCCGGCGGCGGCGAGGTGGTCGAGCAGGCCGAGTACGGCGGCCTCGTGGTCGTTGTCGACCCAGGCGGTGACGGGGAGGGAGCCTGCGGGGCGGCCGTCGGAGACCACGGGCAGACCTTGGCGGACCAGTTCGGTGACGACGGGATCGTGGTCGGAGGGGTCGATGACGACGGTGCCGTCGAGGGCGACGTTGGACCACACGTCGTGGCGGGAGGTGGCGGGGAGGATGACGAGGGCGTAGCCGCGGGCGAGCGCGGCCGAGGTCGCGGCCCTGGCCATCTCGGCGAAGTAGGCGAATTCGGTGAAGGTGAAAGGTTCATCCCCGTACGTCGTCACGGTCAGGCCGATGAGGCCGGACTTGCCGGTACGGAGGGTGCGGGCGGCGGCCGACGGGCGGTAGCCCAGCCGGTCGGCGACCTCGCGAACGTGGCGGCGGGTGGCGTCGGGCAGCCGTCCCTTGCCATTGAGCGCGTCGGAGACGGTTGTGATGGAGACGCCCGCCGCGGCGGCCACGTCCCTGATGCCGGCCCGGCCCTGTCGGCCGGCGGCCCGCCGGGTGGTCTCGGTCCGGCTCACCTGATGCTTCCCTGCTGCTGTCATGGCGAGCCGATAGTAGGGCTCGGTGGGGAGGGTGGTCCGGGTGCATATGCACCCGTTGACAGGCACGTTTCTGCATGGTTCGCCACCCCCAATGACCTTGGAAACGAAGGCATTTGGTCGCTCAGGGTGAGTGTGGGGCTTGTCGTCGGGTCCGGGCATGCCAAAACGATGCGATCTCGGGCCGGTCTCAACTCACCTGCACGAGGGATGCGCGCCACGGCGCAGGCCACCGGCGCGCGCATATATGCGCGCGCTCCCCCGTATTCCTGGCGCCCCCATTCTCGGAACGGCGGAATCCTCATAAGGTGAGCAGTATTGAGTCGACGGCGACGTCGTACGGGACGGTCGAGGAGGACCTGCGGTGAGCGAGAAGAGCCCGAAGCTGCGCGCCGAGCTGGACGGCATTCCGACATACAAGCCCGGCAAGCCGGCTGCCGCGGGAGGGCCTGTCGCGTACAAGCTGTCCTCGAACGAGAACCCGTACCCGCCGCTCTCGGGCGTGCTGGAGACCGCCGTCGCGGCGGCCGGGAACTTCAACCGGTACCCCGACATGGCCTGCACCGGCCTGGTGAACGAGCTCGCCGAGCGCTTCGGCGTGCCGGTCGAGCACATCGCCACGGGCACCGGCTCGGTCGGTGTGGCCCAGTCGCTGATCCAGTCGGCGGCGGGCCCGGGCGACGAGGTGATCTACGCCTGGCGGTCCTTCGAGGCGTACCCGATCCTCACGCAGATCTCGGGTGCGACCTCGGTGCAGGTCCCGCTGACCGACGGCGATGTGCACGACCTGGACGCGATGGCCGCGGCGATCACCGACCGGACCCGGCTGATTTTCGTCTGCAACCCGAACAACCCCACCGGCACGGCCGTGCGCCGCGCCGAGCTGGAGCGCTTCCTGGACCGGGTGCCCTCGGACATCCTGGTCGTCCTGGACGAGGCGTACCGCGAGTTCGTGCGCGATGCGGACGTGCCGGACGGCATCGAGCTCTACCGCGACCGCCCCAACGTCGCCGTGCTGCGTACGTTCTCCAAGGCGTACGGGCTCGCCGGCCTGCGGGTCGGCTTCGCGGTGGCGCACGAGCCGGTGGCGGCGGCGCTGCGCAAGACGGCCGTGCCCTTCGGCGTCAGCCAGCTGGCACAGGACGCGGCGGTGGCCTCGCTGCGCGCCGAGGACGAGCTGATGGGCCGTGTCGGGGCGCTGGTGAGCGAGCGCACCCGGGTCCACGAGACGCTGGTCGCGCAGGGCTGGACCGTCCCGGACACGCAGGCGAACTTCGTGTGGCTGCGGCTGGGGGAGCGGACCGTCGAGTTCGCGGAGGCCTGCGACAAGGCCGGTGTGGTGGTCCGGCCCTTCGCGGGCGAGGGCCTGCGGGTCACGATCGGTGAAACCGAGGCGAACGACCTCTTCCTGCACACGGCCGAGGCGTTCTTCAAGGGGCTCTAGGGGTGCCGGGGCTCGCTCAGGCGAGTTCCACGCGGACGGGATCGCCGTCGCGGACGGTGGAGAGCAGGCGGGGGTCGCCGTCGAACGAGCCGAGCACGTTGCACGGGCTCGCGAGGCGGCTCTCGCCTCCGCGCGAGATCGGCGTGGGGCCGTAGGGCAGTGCGAGGGCGTCGCCCTCGGTCCAGAACGCGACCGTGCCGGGCTCGACGACCTGCCGGGCGTCGTCCTCCAGGGCGACGGAGACGCCCGTGTCGAAGTAGACCTCCTCGCCCCACGTATTCGCGGAGGCGGAGATCGGAAGGGCCTCGGCCAGCGCCTTGCTGGTCGGGGTCTCGTCGAGGGTTGCGGTGAGCTGGCCCGCAGGCCAGGAGATTCGAATCTGCATGAGCCTGATTCAACAATCTGTTGAATCGATTGGCTAGAGGGGTACCCCGCCCGAAGGTGGCCGAGAGTGGTGCGACATAATGCTTGTGAATGTGAACGCGTTCACAAGCGTGTCCTACTTGCTCCCGTATTGGGTGGGGCACACCAGGCAGAGTGCCGCGTGACCACGGCGACGCGAAGGAGACGAGGACGTGGACCTAGCTTTGGCGCCGGAGACTCTGGCGCGATGGCAGTTCGGCATCACCACCGTCTATCACTTCCTCTTCGTACCCCTGACGATCTCCCTCGCCGCGCTCACGGCCGGCCTGCAGACCGCATGGGTGCGCACCGAGAAGGAGAGGTACCTCAGGGCCACGAAATTCTGGGGAAAGCTTTTCTTGATCAATATCGCGATGGGTGTCGTCACCGGCATCGTCCAGGAGTTCCAGTTCGGCATGAACTGGTCCGACTACTCGCGATTCGTCGGGGACGTCTTCGGAGCCCCCCTCGCCTTCGAAGCGCTGATCGCCTTCTTCTTCGAGTCGACCTTCATCGGTCTGTGGATCTTCGGCTGGGACAAACTGCCGAAGAAGATCCACCTGGCCTGCATCTGGATGGTGTCCATGGGCACCGTCCTGTCCGCCTATTTCATCCTGGCGGCCAATTCCTGGATGCAGCATCCCGTCGGATACCGCATCGACGAGGAGCGGGGCCGGGCCGAGCTCACCGACTTCTGGCTCGTGCTGACCCAGAACACCGCGCTCACCCAGTTCTTCCACACCATCACGGCTGCCTTCCTGGTCGGCGGCGCGTTCATGGCCGGGATATCCGCCTATCACCTGGCGCGCAAGAAGCACGTCCCCGTGATGCGGAGCTCGCTGCGCCTGGGCCTGATCGTCATGATCATCGCCGGTATGGGCACGGCGATCAGCGGCGACCTGCTCGGCAAGGTGATGTACAAGCAGCAGCCCATGAAGATGGCCGCCGCGGAGGCGCTGTGGGACGGCGAGGCGCCCGCGCCTTTCTCCGTCTTCGCCTACGGGGACGTCGACAAGGGCCACAACAAGGTCGCGATAGAGATCCCCGGCCTGCTGTCCTTCCTGGCCAACGACGACTTCACCTCCTTCGTCCCGGGCATCAACGACGTCAACAAGGCCCAGCAGGAGAAGTTCGGTCCCGGCGACTACCGGCCCAACATCGCCGTCGCCTACTGGGGCTTCCGCTGGATGATCGGCTTCGGCATGGCCTCCCTCGGCATCGGAGCACTGGGTCTGTGGCTGACCCGCAAGCGCTTCCTGCTGCCGGCCGGGCTGCGGACCGGTGAGGACGAGGTCCCGCACCTGGTGCTCTTCAAGAAGCCGCTGAGCCCGAAGTTCGCCAACCTCTACTGGATCGTCGCGCTCTGGACCATGGGCTTCCCGCTCATGGCCAACTCCTGGGGCTGGATCTTCACCGAGATGGGCCGCCAGCCCTGGGTGGTCTACGGGGTCCTGCGCACCAGGGATGCGGTCTCACCGCACGTCTCCCAGGCCGAGGTGCTCACCTCGATGATCGGCTTCACGCTCCTGTACGCGGTGCTGGCCGTGATCGAGGTCCGGCTCATGGTCAAGTACGTCAAGGCCGGACCGCCCGAACTCACCGAGGCAGATCTCAACCCGCCCACCAAGATCGGTGGGGACGACAAGAACCCCGACCGGCCGATGGCCTTCTCGTACTGAGGCCGAGGAGCGCACACCATGCAACTCCACGATGTCTGGTTCGTACTCATCGCCGTCCTGTGGACCGGCTACTTCTTCCTGGAGGGTTTCGACTTCGGAGTCGGCGTCCTGACCAAGCTGCTCGCCCGCGACCGCACGGAGAAGCGGGTTCTGATCAACACGATCGGGCCCGTGTGGGACGGCAACGAGGTCTGGCTGCTCACCGCGGGCGGGGCCACCTTCGCCGCCTTCCCCGACTGGTACGCCACCCTCTTCTCAGGCTTCTACCTGCCGCTGCTGCTCATCCTGATCTGCCTCATCATCCGTGGCGTCGCCTTCGAGTACCGGCACAAGCGCCCCGAGGACAGGTGGCAGACCAACTGGGAACACGCGATCTTCTGGACCTCGTTGATCCCCGCGTTCCTGTGGGGCGTGGCCTTCGCCAACATCGTGCGCGGGGTCAAGATCGACGCGGACATGGAGTACGTCGGCACCTTCTTCGACCTGCTGAACGTCTACTCGGTCCTCGGCGGACTGGTCACGCTCACCCTGTTCACCTTCCACGGCACGGTCTTCGCCTCGCTCAAGACCGTCGGTGACATCCGGGACCGCTCGCGCAGGCTGGCGACCCGGCTGGGCGCCGTCACTGCCGTACTGGCCCTGGTCTTCCTGATCTGGACGCAGGTGTCACGCGGGGACGGAACGAGCCTGATCGCGATGATCGTCGCGGTGCTGGCGCTGGTCGGGGCACTCGCCTTCAACCAGATGGGCCGCGAAGGCTGGTCGTTCGCACTGTCCGGGGTCACCATCGCGGCGGCCGTCGCGATGCTGTTCCTCACGCTTTTCCCGAACGTCATGCCGTCTTCGCTGGACCCCGCCTGGAACCTCACGGTCACCAACGCGTCGTCGAGCGCGTACACCCTGAAGATCATGACCTGGTGTGCGGCCGTGGCCACCCCGCTCGTGCTGCTCTACCAGGGCTGGACGTACTGGGTGTTCCGCAAGCGGATCGGGACGCAGCACATCGTCGATGTGCACTGAGTCCCCGCGACGTATGACCTGCCTGTCCGGCTGACCTCCCCGAGGGGATGTTTCACGTGAAACCGATCGACCCGCGCCTGCTCCGGTACGCCCGTTCCACCCGCCTCTTCCTGGGGGCTGTGGTGGCCCTGGGTCTTGCCGGGGCGGGACTGGTCGTCGGTCAGGCCATGCTCATCGCCGAGATCGTGGTCGGCGCCTTCGAGCGGGGGCTCGACGCCGGGGAGCTCCGTACGCCACTGCTGCTGCTCGCGGCGGTGGCGCTCGGACGCGGGCTGATCGCCTGGCTGACGGAACTGGCCGCGCACCGGGCGGGCGCCGCGGTCAAGTCGGAGCTGCGGGGCAGGCTGCTGGACCGGGCCGCCGAGCTCGGGCCCGGATGGCTCACCGGGCAGCGGACCGGATCGCTGGTCTCACTGGCCACCCGCGGTGTGGACGCCCTCGACGACTACTTCTCCCGCTACCTGCCCCAGCTGGGGCTCGCGGTGGTCGTGCCGGTGGCGGTGCTCGCCCGTATCGTCACCGAGGACTGGGTGTCGGCGGCCATCATCGTGGTGACGCTGCCCCTGATCCCCGTGTTCATGATCCTCATCGGCATGGCCACCCAGTCCCGGATGGACCGCCAGTGGCGGCTGCTCTCGCGGCTGTCGGGTCACTTCCTCGACGTGGTGGCCGGGCTTCCCACCCTGAAGGTCTTCGGCCGGGCCAAGGCGCAGGCCGAATCGATCCGCAAGATCACCGACGACTACCGGCGCGCGACGATGCGGACCCTGCGCATCGCCTTCCTCTCGTCCTTCGCGCTGGAACTGCTGGCGACCCTGTCGGTGGCACTGGTGGCCGTGACCATCGGCATGCGGCTGGTCCACGGCGAACTGGACCTCTACACGGGCCTGGTCATCCTGATCCTGGCGCCCGAGGCGTACTTGCCGCTGCGGCAGGTGGGCGCCCAGTACCACGCCGCCGCCGAAGGACTGGCGGCCGCCGAGGAGATCTTCGAGGTTCTGGAGACCCCCGCCACGAGGCCGGCCGGCACGGCCGAGCTGCCGGTCGGCGCTCCCCTGCGCATCGAGATCGAAAGCATCGCCGTCCGCTACGAGGGCCGGGGAGAGGAATCGCCCCGGCCGGTCTCGCTGACGGTCGGACCGGGGGAGTGCGTGGCCCTCACCGGCCCGAGCGGAGCGGGTAAGTCCACGCTGCTCCAGGTGCTGCTGGGGTTCGTGACACCGACCGCAGGACGGGTCCGGGTCGCGGGCGTGGACCTGGCAGAGCTGTCGCCGGAGCACTGGCGGGAGCAGATCGCGTGGGTGCCGCAGCGGCCGCACCTGTTCGCCGGGACGATCGTCGAGAACGTACGGCTGGCCCGTAGGGGCGCCTCGGACACGCAGGTGACCGAGGCGTTGAAGGACGCCGGGGCCTGGGAGTTCGTGACCGCGCTGCCGCACGGGGTGCAGACCCCGCTGGGCGAGGGTGGTGTGGGACTGTCCGCCGGACAGAGGCAGCGCCTGGCCCTGGCGCGCGCGTTCCTCGCGGACCGGCCGGTGCTGCTCCTGGACGAGCCGACGGCGGCGCTGGACGGCGGGACCGAGGCGGGGATCGTGGACGCGGTCCGCCGGCTTTCCGCGGGACGGACCGTGCTGCTGGTCGTGCACCGGCCGGCGCTGCTCGCGGTCGCGGACCGGGTGGCGGTGATCGAGGCGGGTTGCGCCCCCGAGGGACCGTCGGCGGAGCGGCTGCTCCCCCGCCGCGTCGCCTCCCCCGTCGGCGCCGGGCTCCGGTCCCCCGACGACCGTGGCCGGGACGCCGGGGAGTGGATCCTCGGTGCCGCTCCCGAACAGGCACGGCCCCGTCGCGGGAAGGGCGCCGGCTCGGTGGCGGCCGGTGATCCGCTGCGCCGGGTGCGAGCCGTCGCGAAGGCATGGCAAGGACGCTTCAGGCTCGGTCTGTTGCTCGGCGCGCTGGCCGTCGGATGCAGCGTCGGCCTGATGGCCGTATCGGGCTGGCTGATCTCGCGGGCCTCGGAACAGCCGCCCGTGCTCTACCTGATGGTTGCCGTCACGGCCACCCGGGCCTTCGGAATGGGCCGCGCCGTCTTCCGGTACGCGGAGCGGCTCGTCTCGCACGACGCCGTGCTGCGGATGCTCGCCGACCTGCGGGTCTCCGTGTACCGCCGACTGGAGCGCATCGCGCCCGCCGGGCTGCGCGAGCACCGGCGCGGTGACCTGCTGGCCCGGCTGGTGGCCGACGCCGACGCATTGCAGGACTACTGGCTGCGCTGGCTGCTGCCCGTCGGCACGGCCGTGCTCGTCGGAACCGGCTCGGTCGCCTTCACCACCTGGCTGCTGCCCGAGGCCGGAGCCGTGCTCGCCGTCGGACTGCTCGCCGCCGGTATCGCGGTGCCGTTGGTCAGCGGGGCCTGCGCCCGCCGTGCGGAGCGAAGGCTCGCGCCCGCCCGGGGCGAACTCGCCACCCGGGTGGCCGATCTGCTCACCGGGACCGCGGAGCTGACCGTGGCCGGCGCGCTGGAGGACCGCAAGGGCCGGGCGCGGGAGAGCGACGGCCTGCTGACGCGTATCGCCGCACGGGGCTCGGCCGCGGCCGGGCTGGGCAGCGGCCTCTCCGCCCTGGTGTGCGGACTCACCGTCGTGGCCGCCGCGGCCGTCGCCGCGAACGCCGTGTACGACGGACGGCTGTCCGGGGTGGCCATGGCCGTCGCGGTCCTGACACCGTTGGCCGCCTTCGAGGCGGTGAACGGGCTTCCGCTCGCCGTCCAGTACCGCCAGCGGGTGCGCCGTAGCGCCGAGCGGGTCTACGAGGTCATCGACGCGCCGGTCCCGGTCATGGAGCCGGAGCAGGCCGCCGCGGCCCCCGCCTCGCCGTTCCCGCTGCGTCTGACGGGGCTCACCGCCCGCCACCCCGGGCAGGAACGTGCCGCGGTGCGCGATCTGGACCTCACCCTGGAGGCCGGCCGGCGCATCGCCGTCGTCGGTCCCTCGGGCTCCGGCAAGACCACCCTGGCCCAGGTCCTCCTCCGATTTCTGGATCCGGCCGCAGGCACCTACAGCCTGGGCGGAAAAGACGCGCGCACGCTCGACGGCGACGACGTACGGGCCCTCGTGGGCCTGTGCGCCCAGGACGCGCACATCTTCGACAGCTCGGTACGGGAGAACCTGCGCCTGGCCCGGACCGGGGCGAGCGAGGAGCAGCTGCGGGAGGCACTGGCCGCGGCCCGGCTGCTGGAATGGGCCGACGGACTTCCGGAGGGGTTGGACACGCTGGTCGGCGAGCACGGGGAGCGGATCTCGGGCGGTCAGCGCCAGCGGCTGGCCCTGGCCCGGGCGTTGCTCGCGGACTTCCCCGTACTGGTTCTGGACGAGCCGGCCGAGCACCTGGACCTGGCCACGGCGGACGCCCTGACGGCGGATCTGCTGGCCGCGACCGAGGGCCGGACCACCGTGCTGATCACACACCGGCTGGCCGGCCTGGAGGCGGTCGACGAGGTGCTCGTGCTGGACGGCGGTGCGGTCGTGCAGCGCGGCCCGTACGCGGAGCTGGCCGTCGCCGAAGGGCCGCTGCGGCGGCTGCTGGAGCGCGAAAGGGCAACGGACGGGACTTTGGCCAACTTTCCCCGCTAATCGGGACTAACTAGTCTCAGGACCATGTCAGTGCAGCAGCCGCAGGAATCGCCGGATCCCCCGTCGGATCCGTCGGATCCGTCGGATCCATCGCAGGGAAGCCCGGGAAGCCCGGGAAGCCCGGGAAGCCCGGGATGCCTGGGAAGCCCGGAAACCTTGGGAACCCGGGAGACTCCTGGCACTCCGGCGACGCAGGGAGCGACCGCGGCGCAGGACCCGCTGGTGGCCGCCACCCAGGCCACCAGGAGTCTGCACGGCCTGTCCACCGAGCTCACGGCCCGCGTACCGCAACTGCTGGAGGCCATGAGGTCGGTCGGGACCGGGCTGGAGCTGCACTCCACACTGGACCGCATCTGCGAAACCGCGGCCGAACTCGCGGACGCCCGCTACGCGGCGATCGGCGTCGTCGACACGGAGGGCCGCGGCCTCTCGGACTTCGTCACCCACGGCATCAGCCCCGCTCAGGCACGGAGGATCGGACACCGTCCCGACGGGAAGCGGGGCCTGCTCGGGGCCCTGATCTCGCACTCGGACACGGTGCGGCTCGCCGATCTGACGCAGGACCCGCGCTCGGCGGGATTCCCGCCGCACCACCCGCCGATGAGGACCTTCCTCGGGGTGCCGATCCGGGTGCAGGGCGAGATCTTCGGCAATCTCTACCTCACCGAGAAGAACGACGGCGGCGAGTTCAACGACTACGACCTCCACATGGTCCGGGTTCTGGCCACCGAGGCGGGCATCGCCATCGGCAACGCCCGGCTGTACGAGGCCGCCACCCAGCGCGAGCGGTGGATCGACGGTTCGGTGGCCGTGACCACCGCCCTCCTGTCCGGCGGGGACGCCGATGACGCCCTCGCGGTGGTCGCCGAACAGGCCCGCCGGCTGGCCGACTCCGCGGCAGGGATCGTCATGCTGCCCGCCGAGGAGGGCGGGATGGAGATCGTCGCCGTCTCCGCCGAGAACCCGGCCACCTCGCTCGGGGTGGTGATCCCGGCCGAGAGCCCGGTGGTGGACAGACTGCTGGAGGGCGAGCCGGTCTTCGTGGACGACGCCGCCTCCGACCCCCGCACGATCAGCAGGCTCACCAGCCAGTACGGCCCCTGCATGATGCTGCCGCTGCAGAGCGGCGGTCGGGTGCTGGGAGCCCTGGTGACCCCACGGGCCCGCGGCGGCCGCCCCTTCACCGAGGCCGAGCGGACTCTGGCCACACAGTTCGCCTCGCAGGCGGCGCTCGCCCTGATGATGGCCGAGGCACAGCGCGACCGCGAGCGGCTGGCGGTGTTCGAGGACCGCGACCGGATCGCCCGCGACCTGCACGACCTGGTCATCCAGCGGCTCTTCGCCACCGGACTGATGCTGGAGGGCGCCCAGCGCCGGTCCATCGTCCCCGAGGTGCGCGACGGCGTGGGCAAGGCCGTGGACGAACTGGACGTGACGATCCAGGAGATCCGTACCGCGATCTTCGCCCTGCAGCAGGGTCCGGCGGAGGCCCCGTCCGGGCTGCGCACCCGGGTGCTGAGGGAGATCAACATGGCTGCCGTGCCCCTGGGCTTCAAGCCCGCGCACCGTTTCCTCGGCCCGATCGACGCGGTCGTCGGCGAGCTGGTGGGCAAGAACCTGATCGCCGCGCTGCGCGAGGCCCTGTCCAACGCCTTCCGTCATGCCGAGGCAACCAGGATCGAAGTGGTCCTCGACTCCACCGTCACGCTCGCCGACGGCCGGCCCGGGGTCCGGCTGGAGGTCGCCGACGACGGGGTGGGCATCCCCGAGGGAGGCCGCCGCAGTGGGCTGCGGAACCTGCGCCGACGGGCCGAGTCGCTTGGCGGCTCGAGTTCGTACGGTCCGGGCATCGGCGAGGACGGCGGCGGGACCACCGTGCGGTGGGAGGCCCCGCTCCAGCCCGCCGTCTAGATCCCGACCCGGCGAAGACCGTCCGGACCGGAACCCGGGGGCGTCCTCTTTCGGATCAGGCCTGCTGCTGCGCCGTCCGCTCGGCCAGGATGCGCTCGATGACGAGGGCGACCCCGTCCTCGTTGTTGGCGACCGTACGTCCGGACGCGGCCGCGATCACATCGGGGTGGGCATTGCCCATCGCGTACGAGGTGCCCGCCCAGCTGAGCATCTCCACGTCGTTCGGCATGTCCCCGAAGGCCACGACCTCGGCCGGGGAAATGCCGCGCTCGGCGCAGCACAGCGCCAGGGTGCTGGCCTTGGACACACCCGGCCCGCTGACCTCCAGCAGGGAGGTCGGACTGGAGCGGGTGATCGACGCGTACTTGCCTGCGGCGGAGCGCGCCAGCATCAGGAACTCGTCCGGGGCCAGCTCGGCGTGGTGTGCCAGCAGCTTGAGCACGGGCGCGGCGTCTTCATCCGTGTCCTCGTGCAGCAGCTTCTCGGCGGTGGCCACCCTGGCACCCGGATCCTTGAAGAAGGGCGGGTACGCCGGCTCATAGTTGATACCGGTGGTCAGCTCCACGGCGAACGAAGTGCCGGGTGCCGCGGCCCGTAGGGCATCGACGACGGCGAGTGCGGCCGGCCGCGGGAGGGACCTCACCTGCACGAATTCACGTCCGGCATGCAGATCGACCACCGCGGCGCCATTGGCGCAGATCGCGAGGCCATGACCGTGGACATGGTCGCTGACCACATCCATCCAGCGGGCCGGGCGGCCGGTGACGAAGAAGACCTCGATTCCGGCCTCCTCGGCGGCGGCGAGTGCGGCGACGGTGCGTGGCGAGACGGACTTGTCGTCGCGCAGCAGGGTGCCGTCGAGGTCGGTGGCGATGAGCCGGGGCGTGGGGGTTGGCCCGTCCGGGCGCTGGGGAGCCGAGGTCACGGCTCCATCTTCGCCCATGGGCGGGGGCGTCCTGACCATGGGCGGGGACGCTGTCACCTCGGGCGATGTTTCACGTGAAACACCGGCGCTCCACGTGAAACATCGGCTCACCGTAGGCTCGAAGCATGAGTCTGCGTCTGAGCACGGTGATCCTTCCGGTACGTCGATGGCACGAGGGGGGCCGCGATCAGTGGCTCCGGGCTGAGCAGCTCGGATTCCACACTGCTTATACCTACGACCACCTGTCCTGGCGGACGTTCCGTGACGGCCCGTGGTTCGGGGCGGTGCCCACCTTGACCGCGGCGGCCACCGCCACCGAGCGGCTGCGTCTGGGCACGCTGGTCACCTCGCCGAACTTCCGGCACCCGGTGACCCTCGCCAAGGACCTCATCAGCCTGGACGACATCTCCGGCGGCCGCATCACCCTCGGCATCGGTGCCGGCGGCAACGGCTTCGACGCGACGGCGCTGGGCCAGGAGGCCTGGTCCCCGCGTGAGCGCGCCGACCGCTTCGCCGAGTTCGTGCCGCTGCTGGACCAGCTGCTGACCGAGGGCTCGGTGAGCCACGAGGGCACCTTCTACTCCGCCGTGGAGGCCCGCAACATCCCCGGCTGTGCGCAGCGGCCGCGACTGCCGTTCGCGGTCGCCGCGAACGGGCCGCGCGGTATGCGGCTCGCCGCACGCCATGGCCAGGCCTGGGTGACCACGGGTGACCCGAAGCTCTTCGACGAGGGCACGCCCGAGCAGTCGCGCGAGGCCCTGCGCGGGCAGCTCGAACGACTGGGCAAGACCTTCCTGGAGATCGGGCGGGACCCCGAGCCCGTGGAGAAGATCCTTCTGACCGGGTTCACGCCGGAGGCCAACAGCGTGCTGGAGTCCGTGGACCGCTTCGTCGACTTCGCCGGCCGCCACCGCGAGCTGGGCTTCACCGAGCTGGTGATCCACGCTCCGATCCCGGACTCCGATTTCGCCTCCGACGAGGCCGTGTTCGAGAAGATCGCCACCGAGGCCCTGGCTCAGATCGGCAACTGATCCGCCGCTCGTCCGGTCGTCGCCGCTCCCCGGCGGAAGTGGCGACGACCCCGCGGACCCCCGGGTGGCTCACACATCAGGGGGATGGCCGGACGGTCTCTGCGTGAACTGCGGTGCCCCGGACGCATGACCCCGTACTACTGGAAGCGCAGGAACTGCGGTGGTACGGCGTCCACCAGCCACACCCCGTTGGCGCTGACCCTGAATACGTGCCCGGCCGCACGCATCGCCCCCGCGTCCACGCTGAGGATGACGGGCCGTCCGCGTCGCGCGCCGACCCGGGTCGCGGTCTCCCGGTCGGGGGACAGGTGCACGTGGTGGCGGGCCATCGGGCGCAGCCCCTCGGCACGGATCGGGTCCAGGGCGGCGGCGACGGTGCCGTGGTAGAGGTACGCGGGCGGTTCGGCCTCCGGAAGGTCCAGGTCCACGGCCACGGTGTGCCCCTGGTTGGCCCGGATCCGGGTGCCGTCGACGGCGAACCGCTGCTTGTCGTTGGCGGCGACGACGTGGTCGAGCTCGGCGCGGTCGAAGGGGAAGCCGTGTGAGGCCGCCGCGTGCAGGAGATCGTCGATCTCCACCCAGCCCTGGGGGTCGAGCACCAGTCCGATCCGTTCCGGCTGGTGTCGCAGGTGTTTCGAGACGTACTTCGACACCTTCACGGTGCGTCTTTCATCCATGGCTCCAGCGTGCCCGGTCGGGCGGCCCCGGGGCAGGGAATTTTCGGGGACGGCCCGGCGGTGGACACCCTCTATCGCTCTTCCAAGATGCGGAATATATTTTCCACTTCCACTTCTGTTCAGGGGGAGAAACCATGACAGCCCAACCCTCACTGTCACGCCGTGCCGCTGCCGAGCTGATCGGTACCGCCGGTCTGCTCACCGTTGTGATCGGCTCCGGGCTCAAGGCCGCCGAGCTCAGCCGCGACACCGGTGTCGCCCTCATCGCCAA
The DNA here is from genome assembly GCF_045160505.1 of Streptomyces sp. NBC_00029. Classification (NCBI taxonomy): domain Bacteria; kingdom Bacillati; phylum Actinomycetota; class Actinomycetes; order Kitasatosporales; family Streptomycetaceae; genus Streptomyces; species Streptomyces sp. NBC_00029. The sequence goes on along the minus strand of NZ_CP108292.1, from coordinate 4,597,014 downwards.
CTCGTTCGCCTCGGCCATCGGCCTCGGGCTGATCATCACCCTCTTCGGGCCGCTCTCCGGCGCCCACCTCAACCCGGTGGTCACCCTCAGCTCCTGGTGGTCCCGGCGCACCGGCGGCGAGGGCCTGGGCGGCCGCGAGGCACTCGTCTACACCGCGGCCCAGAGCGCCGGAGCCGTCGGCGGAGCCCTCCTGGCGGAAGTCATGTTCGGCCGGACGCCGGGTGCCTTCGCCACCCAGGTGCGCGACGGCGGTCACCTGCTCATCGGCGAGGTCGTCGCCACCGCAGGTCTCGTCCTCCTGATCCAGGGCCTCGGGCACATCGGGCGCCCCAGGCTCATCCCGGCGGCGGTCGCGGCGTACCTCGCTGCCGCGATCTGGTTCACCTCGTCCGGCTCCTTCGCCAATCCGGCCGGAACCATCGGGCGCAGCTTCAGTGATTCCTTCACCGGCATAGCTCCGCAGTCGCTGCCCGGTTTCATCGGTGCCCAGCTGGCCGGCGCGATCCTCGGCCTGGCCCTGGCCGCCCTCCTGTACGGGCGCCGGTCCGGCCGGGCCGCGAAGCAGAAGCCGACGCCGGCGCCCGTGGCGGCAACGGTGGCCGCGACGGGGACCGTGACGGTCGAGACGACCGTTCCGGCGGTCCTGCCGGAGGCCGGACCGGTGGACGGACCGAGCCCCGCAAAGGCGGCCTACGAGGCCATCGGGTGAGACGGCATCTCAGTTGCCCACAGGAAAAGGTGACTTGTCCACAGCCGTTTGGGCGGGTTTTGACGTCAAACGCGTGATCCGCCCTGTGGAACCTGTGGACTAAGCGCGACCCCCCGTAATCGCTCTCTCCGCCGTAATCGCTCCTTCCGGCATCACCGCTCGCCCCGGCGCGCCAGATCGTTCATCGTCCGGGCCTGGAGCTCCCGCTCCGTCGCGGCCCGGACGAATTCCGCCACATGGTCGGCGCCCACCAGCTCCTGCACGGCACGTACCGTTCCGGCCGGCAGGGCCACCGGCGAGGGCCCGGTCGGTCCCGATGCGCCGGCCGCTCCCAGGTGTCGCTGGAGGTGCCGGGTCGCGAACAGTCGCATCGCCCGCGCCAGCTCGGCGTCCACGGTCTGCTGGGCCAACGGCCGAAGCCGCCGCACCATCGTCGCCGCCTCCGCCGCGTCCGAGTCGGTGGGCGGCACCTGCCCGAGGTAGCGCGCGAAGACGTGCTCGGTGGTGAACTCCAGGAACCGCGAGGCGATGTGTTCCACCTGCCCCCGCAGTTCCCGCAGGTGGCCGGTGATCGCTGTCAGCGGCACCCCTGCCGCGTACAGCTCGGCGGCCACCGCCAGCTCCTGCGGGGAGGGCACCAGGAACTGGTCCGGGCGTCCCGGGATCCGCTCCAGCACCCCGAGCTCGCAGGCCTCGTCCACCGCCTCGTCGTCCGGGCGGCCGCCGAACCGCTCGTTCAGTTCTTCCCGGCTGATCCGGGCCGCTTCCTCGTCGGTCCACGGCCCGTGCACCTCGGCGACCAGCCCCAGTACGCCGCCCAGACCGCGCCCCGCGTCCCAGGCCTCCAGGAGCTCCTTGATGGAGGCCAGGGTGTATCCGCGGTCCAGCAGGTCCGCGATCTGGCGCAGTCGCGCCAGATGCGTGTCCCGGTAGACGTTGGAACGGCCCCGCCGCTCCGGCTTCGGCAGCAGACCGCGGTCCTGGTACGCCCGGATCGTGCGCACCGTCGCTCCGCTGTGGTGTGCCAGATCCTCGATCCGGTATTCGGCTACCGCCTGATCGGACAATCCCGGCTCCCTACGACATCGCGGCTCGGCCGACCGCGCCCGCCGCGGCCCGGGCGGCAGGTGAAGCCGCAAGGCACTCGACCGCCCTGCGCAGCGAGCCCTCCTGCGAGGGATGGTACGACCGCCGGAAGGAGCGGGGTATGGCCGTGCCGGGCTCTCTCCACGTGGGCAGCAGCCCGTCGGCTTCCGGTCGAAGGCCATCCGGCGCGGGCCCGTTCACAACTTCGGCTCCAGCCTCGCGATGCGCCGCAGCGTGCGCGGTGCGAAGCGGGACATCCACAGGGCGCCCTTCGACTCGGGAGTCACGGGTACGACGGCCTCGTTGCGCACGACGGCCCGCAGGATCGCGTCGGCGACCTTCTCCGGCGGGAAGTTGCGCAGCCCGTACAGCCGCGAGGAGCGTTCCTGGCGGCGCTTCTGCTCGGCCTCGTCCACACCGGCGAAGCGCGAGGTGGCGGTGATGTTGGTGTTGACGATGCCCGGGCAGATCGCGGAGACGCCGATCGACTTCGAGGCCAGTTCCGCGCGCAGGCATTCGGAGAGCATCAGCACGGCGGCCTTCGACGTGCTGTAGGCGGGCAGGGTCCGGGAGGGCAGGTAGGCGGCGGCGGAGGCGGTGTTGACGATGTGCCCGCCCTGACCGCGCTCGGCCATCTGCTTCCCGAAGATCCGGCAGCCGTGGATGACGCCCCACAGATTGACGTCCAGGACCTTCTTCCAGTCCTCGGCGGTGGTGTCGAGGAAGGCCCCGGACAGACCGATCCCGGCATTGTTGACCAGGACGTCGACGATTCCGTACTCGGCGGCGACCTTCACCGCGAGCTTCTCCATCGCCTGTTCGTCGCTGACGTCCACGCACTCGGCCCAGGCTTCGGCGGCGCCGACGAGGCGGGCCATGTCGGCCGTGCGCGCCGCGCCTTCGGCGTCCCGGTCGACGGCCACCACCCGGGCCCCGGCCTCGGCGAAGGCGAAGGCCGTGGCCCGGCCGATACCGCTGGCCGCGCCGGTGACCAGGACCAACTGCCCCGCGAAGCGGTCGGCGTACTTGCCCGGGGCCTTCTGCTCGGGCGCCCGCGTCGCGGGTTCCTCCCGGTCGGTGACGAACTCGGTGATCCAGGCGGCCAGCTGGTCGGGCCGGGTCCGGGGAACCCAGTGCTTTGCGGGCAGGGTCCGCCGCAGCAGGTCCGGGGCCCACCGCTCCAGGCCGTCGTAGAGCCGCTCGGACAGGAAGGCGTCCCCGGTCGGGGTGATCAGCTGAACCGGTACGTGGGCGTAAGCGTCGGGGCGCGGCCGGCGCAGCCGCGGTCGCACGTTGTCGCGGTAGAGCCAGGCGCCGTGGGCCGCGTCCGAAGGCAGCGAGGCCGTCGGATAGGAGCCGGCCGGAACCTTCTCGAGGCGCTCGAGCATCGCCGGCCACCGCTTGCCGAGCGGCCCGCGCCAGGCGAGCTCAGGCAGCACGGGGGTGTGCAGCATGTAGACGTACCAGGACTTGGCGCCCTGGCCGAGCAGTTGCGCTGCGGCTCGCGGGGTGGGCCGTGCCATCCGCTTCTTGATCCAGTGCCCGAAGTGGTCGAGGGAGGGCCCCGACATCGAGGTGAAGGAGGCGATCCTGCCCTCGGTGCGGGCGACCGTCGCGAACTCCCAGCCCTGTACGGAGCCCCAGTCGTGGCCGACCAGGTGCACGGGCCGGTCCGGGCTGACCGCGTCCGCCACCGCCAGGAAGTCGTCGGTCAGCTTCTCCAGGGTGAAGCCGCCGCGGAGCGGCTGCGGCGCGGTGGAGCGCCCGTGGCCGCGTACGTCGTAGAGGACCACGTGGAAGCGCGTCGCGAGCCGCTCGGCGACCTCCGACCAGACCTCCTTGCTGTCCGGATAGCCGTGCACCAGCACCACCGTCGGCCGGCCCGTCTCGCCGAGCTCCACGACACACAGCTCGACACCGCCGGTGCTCACCCGGCGCTCGCGCGCACCCGTCGGCTCCACCGTTCCTGCTCCGTCCATGCCGCTCATGTCGCTCATGCTGCCTTCTCCTCGGCCCAGCGCCGCACGTGCGGCAGATCGTCGTCCAGCCAGAACGCGCTCTCCTCGGGGTCCCGGGAGTCGGTGACGACCAGGATCTCCTCGAACTTCGCACCCGTGCCCCTGAAACCGAGGTGCGGTTCCACCGCCCACAGGCCGGGCTGCGGCGGATGGTCGGAGAAGTGGTAGGGGCTCCACAGCGGGGACCAGCCCTCGCGGTGCCCGTGCAGGGCGTCACTGGCCAGGCCCTTGAGGGACTGGGTGCCGAATCCGAACGCGGTCGGCGACCAGCGCCGCTCCTTGACCCGGTCGATCTTGTGCGCGATGACGCCGAAGGGATAGGCCCGGTGCCGGTTGGCGTACCCCTGCCGGGTCATCAGCCGTTCGACGTTCTCGTAGATCTCACGCAGGGAGCGGCCCTCGCGCACCTGCTCCAGGATCAGCACGCGGTGCGCCTGGAGATCGGACATGAGCCGGTCCTGCACCGGATTGAGCCCGAGGCTGCCGGAATAGCCGATGTCGGCCGAGTACCCCTTGTAGACCGGCGCCATGTCGAGGATGAACGGCATCCCCGGCTCCAGCCTCCGGTTGGTGGGGAAGAACTGCAGCGGGATCCTGAAGTCCGCGAAGGCGGTGCGGTCCCCGAACCAGGCGAAGGGCAGGTGGAACCAGTCCCGCACTCCGCGCTCCCGCAGCCACTCGCGCTGCATGCGCGCGGCCTCGCGCTCGGTCACTCCGGGCCGCAGCTGGGCCGCGACGGCCTCGGCGCACTCGTACGAGAGGCGCTGCACCTCTCTGAACCCGCTCAGGTCGGCGGAGGGTCGTCCGGAGAGTCGCGCGGTGCGTTGCTTGGTGTCCCCAGCCATGTCAGCCCGTCCATCCGTGTAGCCGTACGCGCCCGTAAGTTGACACTGATGAATGTGACAATGACCGGAGATCACGTCAAGGGTCGTGCACGGACCTGTGGACAAAGTTGTCGGGTTCACATCAGCCTCCAGTACGGGCATGTACGCCTGAAGGCTGAGACGGGATCCAGCTCAAGGTCTGACGTTTCGCGAGAGCTACGCCACTAACGTCGAACCCGTGACTGTCATCGCGACCGAAAGCCTGAGCAAGCGGTACCCCCGAGTGACCGCCCTCGACCGGCTCTCCCTGGACATCGGGCCTGGTGTAACCGGCCTCGTTGGTGCCAACGGAGCCGGCAAGTCCACGCTGATCAAAATTCTGCTGGGACTGTCCCCCGCCACCGAGGGCAGCGCCGCCGTGCTCGGCCTCGACGTCCGCACGCATGGCAGCGCCATCCGTGAACGCGTCGGGTACATGCCCGAGCACGACTGCCTGCCACCCGACGTCTCGGCCACCGAGTTCGTCGTCCACATGGCGCGCATGTCCGGGCTGCCGCCCACCGCGGCCCGTGAGCGCACCGCCGACACCCTGCGCCACGTCGGGCTGTACGAGGAGCGCTACCGCCCCATCGGCGGCTACTCCACCGGCATGAAGCAGCGCGTCAAGCTCGCCCAGGCCCTCGTCCACGACCCCCAGCTGGTGCTCCTCGACGAGCCGACCAACGGCCTGGACCCGGTCGGCCGCGACGAGATGCTCGGCCTGATCCGCCGCATCTACACGGACTTCGGCATCTCCGTCCTGGTCACCTCCCACCTCCTCGGCGAGCTGGAACGGACCTGCGACCACGTGGTCGTCGTCGACGGCGGCAAGCTGCTGCGTTCCAGCTCCACCAGCGACTTCACCCAGATCACGACGACCCTCGCGGTCGAGGTCACCGACTCCGACGCCCACCCGGACGGCACCGCCGCCCTGCGCAAGGCGCTCACGGAGGCCGGCGTCACCCTGCACGCCGGGGAGGAGCAGGGCCTGCCCGGCGCCGGCCACATCCTCCTCGTCGAGGCCACGGGCGAGGAGACGTACGACACCGTCCGCGACACCGTCGCCGGCCTGGGCATCGGTCTGGTCCGCATGGAGCAGCGCCGTCACCACATCGCGGAGGTCTTCCGCGACAACGACCAGCCCTCGCCCACCGTCCAGCAGAAGGGAGCCGGTTCCGATGGCGCCTGACACCTCGACCCAGATCCACAACATCGGCTACCGGTCCTACGACGGACCCCGGCTCGGCCGCGCCTACGCCCGCAAGTCGCTGTTCTCTCAGTCCCTGCGCGGCGCCTACGGACTCGGCCGCTCCGCCAAGTCCAAGGTCCTCCCGATGCTCCTCTTCGCGGTGATGTGCGTGCCCGCGCTGATCATCGTCGCGGTCGCCATCGCGGTACCCGGCTCCACGGACCTGCCGATCAAGTACACGACGTACGCCATGACCACCCAGGTGATCATCGGTCTCTTCCTCGCCTCCCAGGCGCCGCAGTCGGTCTCGCGGGACCTGCGCTTCAAGACGGTCCCGCTGTACTTCTCGCGGCCCATCGAGCGCGTCGACTACGTCCTGGCCAAGTACGCGGCCATGGCCTCGGCCCTGTTCGTCCTCACCGCGACCCCGCTTCTGATCATGTGGATCGGCTCGCTCCTCGCGAAGTTCGACTTCGCCGACCAGACCAAGGAATTCGGGCAGGGACTCGTGTCGGTTCTGCTGCTGTCGCTGCTCTTCTCCGGCCTCGGACTGGTCATGGCCGCACTCACCCCCCGCCGCGGGTTCGGCGTCGCCGCGATCATCGCGGTGCTCCTGATCCCCTACGGCGCGGTGACCGCGGTCCAGGGGATCTCCTACAGCACCGGGAACACCGGAGCCATCGACTGGATGGGCCTGTTCGCCCCGATCACCCTCATCGACGGCGTGCAGACCGCGTTCCTGAACGCGGACTCCATCTTCCCCGGCGGCCAGGGACCCTCGGCCGCCATCGGCGTCGTCTACCTGCTCGTCGTCCTCGGCCTCATCGCCGGCTCCTACGCCGCCCTGATGGCCCGCTACCGGAAGGCCGGGCTGTGACCACCATCGCCATCGACCACACCTCCCGCTGGTTCGGGAACGTCGTCGCGGTCAACGACGTCACCATGACCATCGGCCCCGGCGTCACCGGGCTGCTGGGCCCCAACGGCGCCGGGAAGTCCACCCTCATCAACATGATGGGCGGCTTCCTCGCTCCTTCCACGGGCACCGTCACCCTCGACGGCGCGCCGATCTGGCAGAACGAGCAGGTCTACAAGCAGATCGGCGTCGTGCCCGAGCGCGAGGCCATGTACGACTTCCTCACGGGCCGGGAGTTCGTCGTCGCGAACGCCGAACTCCACGGCCTCGACGACGCGGCCGCCCAGCGGGCGCTCGCCACCGTCGAGATGGAGTACGCCCAGGACCGCAAGATCTCCACGTACTCCAAGGGCATGCGCCAGCGCGTGAAGATGGCCTCCGCCCTCGTCCACGACCCGTCCGTACTGCTCCTCGACGAGCCGTTCAACGGCATGGACCCGCGCCAGCGCATGCAGCTCATGGACCTGCTGCGGCGCATGGGCGACGAGGGACGCACCGTCCTGTTCTCCTCCCACATCCTGGAGGAGGTCGAGCAGCTCGCCTCGCACATCGAGGTGGTCGTGGCCGGCCGGCACGCAGCCTCCGGCGACTTCCGCAAGATCCGCCGCCTGATGACGGACCGCCCGCACCGCTACGTCATCCGTTCCTCCGACGACCGGGTCCTCGCCGCGGCCCTGATCGCCGACCCTTCCACCGCGGGCATCGAGGTCGACCTCAAGGAAGGCGCGCTGCGCATCCAGGCCGTCGACTTCGGCCGCTTCACCGAGCTGCTGCCCCGCGTGGCCCGGGAACACGGCATCCGGCTGCTGACGGTCTCGCCCTCCGACGAGTCCCTCGAGTCGGTCTTCTCCTACCTCGTCGCGGCCTGAAAGGAGCTGGCACCCATGTACGAACCCACCGTTGCCCGGCTCACCTACCGGGCCCTGCTCGGCCGGCGCCGCGCGCTGATCCTCTTTGCGCTGCCCGCCCTGCTGATCGTCATCGCACTCGTCGTCCGTGCCTTCGTCGGCGTGGACGACAAGGTCGCGGCCGACCTCCTCGGGGGCTTCGCCCTCGCCACCATGGTTCCGCTGATCGGTGTCATCGCCGGCACCGGAGCGATCGGGCCGGAGATCGACGACGGCTCCATCGTCTACCTGCTCGCCAAGCCGGTGAAGCGCCCGACGATCATCATGACCAAGCTGATCGTGGCGATCTCCGTCACCATGGTCTTCTCCGCGATCCCCACCCTGATCGCAGGTTTCATCCTCAACGGGAACGGCCAGCAGATCGCCGTCGCCTACACGATCGCCGCCCTCGTGGCCTCGATCGCCTACAGCGCGCTGTTCCTGCTGCTCGGCACCGTCAGCCGGCACGCGGTCGTCTTCGGCCTCGTCTACGCCCTGATCTGGGAGTCGCTCTTCGGCAGCCTGGTCTCCGGCGCCAAGACCCTCAGCGTCCAGCAGTGGGCGCTGTCCGTCGCCGAGAAGGTCGCCGGGAACGGGTACGTCGACGCCACCGTCGGCCTGCCCACCGCCGCGATCCTGCTCTGCGCGGTCACCGTCGGCGCCACCGTCTACGCGGGCCAGAAGCTCCGCCGCCTCACCCTGGCCGGCGAGGAGTAGGCCGCAGCGCGGCGCCGCGAACCTGTGCCCCGCCCGGCCCACCGGCCGGGCGGGGCACAGGTTCGCGCGTCATCATCGGTGCATGGTCGCGCACACCGAGCCGGAGCCGTCCAGGCCACTGCGGTCCTGGATACGGTCCTCGCCCGGAACGCACATCTGGCTGCTGATCATCGCCGTCACCAGCATCATCGTCGCGATCGCGCCCGACCAGATCGACCGGGTCCTGCTGCACCGCAACAGCAGCAACATCACCCAGCTCGTGAAGTACCCCGTCCGGGCACTCGTCAGCAGTGCCTTCTGGATCGCGGACCCGGCCTCGCTGGCCCTCTACGCCGTCCTCTTCGAGCTGTTCCACGCCCCCGTCGAACGCTGGCTCGGCACCCTGCGCTGGCTCCTGATCGTCGCGACCGCCCATGTGGTCGCCACACTGGTCAGCCAGAAGGTCCTCCTGACGGCCATCCAGGACCACCGGGCCCCGCAGAGCATGACCCATGTCGTCGACATCGGCGTCAGCTACGGGCTCGCCGCCTCCATCGGTGTCCTCACCTACCGGATCCCCGGACCCTGGAAATGGCTCTACCTGGCCGGAGTGATCGCCTTCTTCGGGATCCCACTGACCACCGGCGGCACCTTCACGGACCTCGGTCACGCCATAGCGCTCTCGGTGGGTCTGCTCGCGTGGCCGCTCACCCGCCACGTTGTTTCACGTGAAACATGACGAAGACGCAGGCCCGAATCAGGAGGTGTCCGCCTCTGCCTCCGGTTTCGCGACGCCGTGCTCCCACGCCCACGAGGCGATTCCCACCCGGTTCCGTGCCCCGAGCTTGGCCTGCACGTTCGCGATGTGGGTCTTGGCCGTCCCCGCGGTGATGAACAGCTTCGCGCCGATCTCGGCATTGGTGAGTCCCCGCGCCACCAGACGCACGATGTCCACCTCCCGCTCCGTCAGCGGATGCGCCGCGGGCCGGGCGACCGGACCCGCCTGCGTCAGCCGGCTCAGCAGCCGCACCGTGATCTGCGGACTGATCAGCGTGTCCCCCGCCATCGCCGACCGCACCCCTTCGATCAGCAGCGCCGGCCCGGACCGCTTCAGCAGAAAGCCGCAGGCACCGTTGCGCAGCGCGGTGTGCACGTACTCGTCCAGGTCGAAGGTGGTCACCACCAGCACCCGCGTCTGCGGGGCCAGCAGGCGGGTCACCTCCAGCCCGTCGAGCCGCGGCATCCGGATGTCCGCCAGCACCACGTCCGGCCGCAGCTCCCGGGCCAGTGCCACCGCGCTCTCCCCGTCCGCGGCCTCCCCCACCACGGTCATGTCCGGCTGCGAGTCGAGGATCAGCCGGAAGCCGCTGCGTATGTCCTCTTGGTCATCGGCGATCAAAATGCGTGTGGTCACGCCGCCATGATCACCCGAGGGGCTGCTCCTGCGCCGGGAAGACGGCGCAAACCCGCCAGCCTCCGTCGGGACTCGCCCCGGCCCGCAGCGTGCCGCCGGCGGCCTCCACCCTGGCGCGCAGCCCGGCCAGCCCGGTGCCGCTCCGTCGCCGCAGTCCCAGTCCCCGCAGTCCGCCCGCGCCCCGGGCCGGTGCGGAGTTGGCCACGCTCAGCTCGATCCCCCCGGCGGCCCGGTGCAGGCGCACCCGTACCAGTCCTGCTCCGGGCGCGTGCCGGCGTACGTTCGTCAGGGCCTCGACGGCCACCCGGTACGCGGTGGTGTCCGCCTCCCGCGACAACCCCCGGACCGCCGCCGGATCGGCATCCAGTACCCCGCCCTCGAAGCGTTCCACCAGCCCCGGCAACTCGGAGGTCCCGGGGACGGAGGCGGACCGCGCTCCGGCCGCCTCCCGCAGCGCGTGCACCGTCCGGTCCATGGAGGCCAGTGCCCCGAGCCCCGCCGCCTCGATCCGCTCCAGCGCGCGGACCGCCTGCTCGGGGTCCTTGTCCGCCACGAACCGGGCCGCCTGCGCCTGCACCACGATGGCGCTCACATCGTGTGCCACGAAGTCGTGGAGGTCCCGGGCCAGTTCCAGCTGCTGGTCGCGCCGGCCGTCCCGGACGGCTTGCCGCATTCGGTTCGCCTGGCGGCGCAGATACCCGCCGGCGGCCAGGGCTCCGAGCGCCGGCAACGCCCAGAACGCCGCCGCCCCGCAGGCCTCCAGCCAGGACGCCGCCTCCCACATCAGTGGGAGGGGCCAGAGAGCGACGGCGGCCACGCCCAGCGAGGCGGCGGCGGCCCCCGAACGCACCGGGGACCAGCGGGCCACCAGGCCCAGCAGCGGCAGCAGCAGGCACACCCAGAGCAGCACCCACGTCGCGGGCACCCCCAGGAACGAGGCGAGGAGCCCACCGACCGCCGCGAGAGCGAGCAACGGAGCATAAACAGCACGCGTGTTCACGGTCATGAGGCCGACCCTACGAGCGCACGAGCGGCCGGAGCATCTGCCGTTCGGCAGAGCCGGCCCGGGCTGCGCCACCACGGGCCCGCTGATCGGCAGATGGTCCCGGAGGGTTCTGCCCGGCCAGGCTTGAGGCATCACCGACCGCCTCATGCAAAGGACTTGGACCATGGCCACGCTCACAGCCCCCGCCCCCGCCTCCGCCATCCCGGCCGGACCCATCGTCAGCCGGCCGATCCGCTGGGCCGCCCATGCGGCCGCCCTCACCCTCGCCCCCAGCGGCCTGTGGAGGGTGGCCATCGCGGTCGGCATACCCGTCGGCTGGGGAGCCGGCAGTGGACTGGAGGCCGAACTCTTCCCCGGCAGGTGGTCCTTCTACCTGGTGGCGCTCAGCCTCTTCGCCGAAGGCCTCGGCCTCCTCAGCCTCGGTCTCGTACAGCGCTGGGGCGAGGTGGTGCCGCGCTGGATCCCCTGGCTGGGCGGTCGCCGGATCCCGACCCTCGCGGCGGTCGTACCGGCTGCTCTGGGAGCCGTCGCGGTCACCCTGGTCACCGTCCTGGCCGCCTTCCACTGGAGTACGAGCATGGCGGCGCCGGGCGCACCCACCGGGGCCGGCTGGTGGCTCATGACCGTCTGCTACGCACCCCTGGTGCTCTGGGGGCCGCTCCTCGCCCTGGTGACCGTCGCTTACTGGCGCCGCCGTCGGATCCACGGCTGATGCACGGAAATTCGCTGGTAAGCGACCTGCGCCGGGTGCAGAGTGAGGGGTGCGGGGAGCAACAAAAGGTCCGGGGCAGCCACTTCGAGCGCGCCTTGCGGCGCGGGCCGTCCCGGACCTCTCCTCCCTCGTACGCCTTGCGGCTTACGCCCTACGCGGCGCCCAGCAGACGCTCCAGCACCACCGCGATGCCGTCCTCCTCGTTGGAGGTCGTCACCTCGTCGGCCACGGCCTTGAGCTCCGCATGGGCATTGGCCATCGCCACCCCGTGCGCGGCCCAGCCGAACATAGGGATGTCGTTGGGCATGTCACCGAAGGCGATCGTCTCCGCCGCCTTCGCCCCCAGCCGGCGTGCGGCCAGCGACAGGCCCGTGGCCTTGGTCAGGCCCAGCGGCAGGATCTCGACGATGCCGGGACCCGCCATGACGATGTCGACCAGGCTGCCCACGGTCGAGCGGGCCACCTTGACGAGCGTGTCGTCGTCCAGCTCGGGGTGCTGGATGTAGAGCTTGTTCAGCGGAGCCGTCCAGAGCGCCTTGGTGTCGTCCAGGTATATGGCCGGGAGGCCCTCCTGCACCTGGTAACCGGGCCCGAACAGGACCTCGCCGTCCACCCCGTCCCGGCTGGCCGCGAGGGCCAGCGGGCCGATCTCGGCCTCCAGCTTCGACAGTGCCAGACCGGCCAGCTGCCGGTCCAGGGTCACCGAGGTCAGCAGCCGGTGCGCGCCTGCGTCGTAGACCTGCGCGCCCTGCCCGCAGACGGCGATCCCCTTGTAGCCGAGGTCGTCCAGTACGTGCCGGGTCCAGGGCACGGCCCGGCCGGTCACGACGATGTGCGCCGCGCCCGCCGCGGTGGCCGCGACGAGCGCTTCACGGGTGCGTTCCGAGACGGTGTCGTCGCCACGCAGCAGCGTGCCGTCGAGGTCGGTCGCGACGAGCTTGTACGGGAACGGGGCCGGGCTCACTTGGCGATCGGCTCCAGGACCTCGCGGCCGCCGAGGTACGGACGGAGCGCCTGCGGCACACGTACCGAACCGTCGGCCTGCTGGTGGTTCTCGAGGATGGCGACGATGGTGCGCGGTACGGCGCACAGGGTGCCGTTCAGCGTGGACAGCGGCTGGGTCTTCTTGCCGTCGCGGTAGCGGATCGACAGACGACGGGCCTGGAAGCTGTTGCAGTTCGAGGCCGAGGTCAGCTCGCGGTACTTGCCCTGCGTCGGGATCCACGCCTCGCAGTCGAACTTGCGGGAGGCGGAGGCACCCAGGTCACCGGTGGCGACGTCGATCACCTGGAACGGCAGCTCCAGGCTGGTCAGCCACTGCTTCTCCCACTCCAGGAGACGCTGGTGCTCAGCCTCGGCCTCCTCCGGCGCGACGTACGAGAACATCTCGACCTTGTCGAACTGGTGGACGCGGAAGATGCCGCGGGTGTCCTTGCCGTACGTACCGGCCTCGCGGCGGAAGCACGGGGAGAAGCCGGCGTACCGCAGCGGCAGCTTGTCGGCCTCGATGATCTCGTCCATGTGGTACGCGGCGAGCGGGACCTCGGAGGTGCCGACCAGGTAGTAGTCGTCCTTCTCCAGGTGGTAGACGTTCTCGGCGGCCTGGCCGAGGAAGCCGGTGCCCTCCATGGCGCGCGGGCGGACCAGCGCCGGGGTCAGCATCGGGATGAAGCCGGCCTCGGTGGCCTGGGCGATGGCCGCATTGACCAGCGCCAGCTCCAGCAGGGCGCCCACACCGGTCAGGTAGTAGAAGCGCGAACCGGAGACCTTGGCGCCGCGCTCGACGTCGATGGCGCCCAGCAGCTCGCCGAGCTCCAGGTGGTCCTTGGGCTCGAAGCCCTCGGCGGCGAAGTCGCGGACGGTGCCGTGCGTCTCCAGGACGGTGAAGTCCTCCTCGCCGCCGACCGGGACGTCCTCGTGGACGATGTTGCCGAGCTGGAGGAGAAGCCGCTTGGCGGCTTCGTCGGCCTCGTTCTGCTCGGCCTCGGCCGCCTTGACGTTCTGCTTGAGCTGCTCGGCCTTCTTCAGCAGCTCGGCCCGCTCCTCCGGAGAGGCCTTCGGAATGAGCTTGCCGAGCGACCTCTGCTCATTGCGGAGGTCGTCGAAGCGCACGCCGGAGGACCTGCGGCGCTCGTCGGCGGAGAGGAGTGCGTCGACGAGTTCGACGTCCTCTCCACGGGCGCGCTGCGAGGCGCGGACACGGTCAGGGTCTTCACGGAGCAGCCGGAGGTCAATCACCCCTCCAGGCTACCGGGCTGGGGTTCCTGGGATCACACCGATATCACGCTGCGTGTCGCTATGTCCCAATTGCAACGAATGGATAAGTCTTGACGGCCGACCGGAAGTGTCCTTTGCTCCGGCGTCAATAAAAGCGGGTCCATTCCCCGAAAAGGGGCAGAATGCCGACGGTCGGCCGGGTGCTGAGCAGGGCCGGAGAAGGTTCTTGTCCACAGGAATTGGCGAGGCCCGCAGGTTATCCACAGGCTGTGTGCTGCATCTGTGGACACAGGAATAGATCATTCCTGATCGGTGGATGGCCGAGGCGAATCAGGGTTCAAACCGCCCTCACACACTCATTCGGGTGGGAATGACTCGCCCCAAAGAGTTGATCGGTGATGCGCAGGTGACACCGTTCACCTCCCGCTCCCCAGAGCGAAACCTGAGCCCCTCGGCCGATTTGTCGACCTTGTCGTGCCGTTCTGTCGACTTGTCCCCAGGTCCCCATCCCGGCCTGTGGATAACTCTGTGGACAGTGGACGACTTCCTACGCCCGCCCGTCGAGGCAACGCCCCAGCCAGTCGGAGGCGGCCGTGAAGTCGCCGTCGGAGGTTCCGGCCCGAGGAGCCCGTACGTCACTCTGAGCGACACCGGCGCGGGGGTAGGAACCGAGGAAGCGGACCTGGGGACAGGTGCGCTTGAGGCCCATCAGGGCCTCACTGACCCGCCGGTCGGAAATGTGGCCCTCGGCATCGACCGCGAAGCAGTAATTACCGATGCCCTGTCCGGTCGGACGGGACTGGATCAGCATCAGGTTCACCCCGCGGACCGCGAATTCCTGGAGGAGTTCCAGCAGTGCACCGGGGTGGTCGTCGCCGAGCCAGAGCACGACGGAGGTCTTGTCCGCGCCGGTCGGCGCGGCCGGCCGGGCCGGGCGTCCCACCAGGACGAATCGGGTCTCGGCGTTCTCCGCGTCGTGGATCTCCGTCACCAGCGGTACGAGCCCGTAGGTGGCGGCGGCGAACTCACCCGCGAAGGCGGCGTCGAAGCGGCCCTCCTGGACCAGCCGGGCGCCGTCGGCGTTCGAGGCGGCCGACTCCCACACCGCGTCGGGCAGGTTCGCCCGCAGCCAGTTGCGCACCTGCGGCTGGGCGACCGGGTGCCCGGTGACGGTCTTGACCTCCGACAGGGCGGTCCCGGGCCGCACGAGGAGCGCGAAGGCGATCGGCAGCAGCACTTCGCGGTAGATCATCAGCGGTTCGCCCGCGGCCAGCTCGTCGAGGGTGGCGGTGACCCCGCCCTCCACCGAGTTCTCGATCGGGACCAGGGCGGCAGCCGCCTCGCCGGCCCGTACGGCGTCCAGGGCGGCCGGTACCGACACCATCGGGACGAGTTCCCGTGTCGCGGCTTCCGGCAGGGTGCGCAGGGCGGCCTCGGTGAAAGTGCCCTCGGGACCGAGATACGTGAAGCGGGTGGCTGACATGCGATCAGCCTAATGCCGGGGCGCCGTCCCCCGGGTTGCCGTTCACCCTTCGAGCAGCCGCTGCCCCACGTACTCGTCGCTGCGGGGGCCGGGCGGAACCGCGTACAGGCCACTGGACTCGTGCCGGATGAACTCCGACAGCGCGTCCCCGCGGTCGAGCTTGCGCTGCACGGGCACGAATCCGCGCAGCGGATCGGCCTGCCAGCAGATGAAGAGGAGACCCGCGTCGGGGGTGCCGTCGGCGCCGATCCCGTCGTGGAAGGAGAAGGGGCGCCGCAGCATGGCGGCCCCGCCGTTCTGCTCGGGGGCGGAGATCCGGGCATGGGCGTTGGACGCGATGACGGGCTTCCCGTCGGCGCCGAGCTTGTCGAGCTGCATCTCGGTGGTCTCGCCACCGCCGGTCAGGGGGGCGCCGGTGGCCTTGGTACGCCCGATGACCTGCTCCTGCTGGGCGGGCGACTGCTTGTCCCAGTCGTCGAGGAGCATGCGGATGCGCCGGACGACGGCGTACGAGCCGCCGGCCATCCAGGCGTGCTCGGCCGGCCCGGGTCCTGCGCCGGGAACGAAGATCCGCTTGTCGAAGTCGGGCTCCGAGGGCTTCGGGTTGCCGGTGCCGTCGATCTGGCCCATGAGGTTGCGGGCGGTCATCGGGGTGCCCGTGGCGCCGGGGGTCCGGTTGAAGCCGTTCATCTGCCAGCGGACGCGGGCGGCCTCCCCGGCGTCCTTCTGCAGGGCCCGCAGCGCGTGGAAGGCGACGAGGCCGTCGTTGGAGCCGATCTGGACCCACAGGTCGCCGTTGCTGCGCTGGGCGTCGAGCCGGTCCGAGGAGAAGTCCGGCAGCGGGTCGAGGGCGGTGGGCCGACGGGCGGTGAGACCGGTGCGCTCGAAGAAGGAGTGGCCGAAGCCGAAGGTCACGGTGAGGGAGGACGGGCCGGCGTCGAGGGCGATCCCGCTGTCGGAAGTCGGGGCCGGCTCGCCCGCCATCAGCCGGCGGGCGGTGTCGGACCAGCGCCTCAGCAGCGCGGCGGCCTCCGTACGGCCCGCCCCGGCGGCGAGGTCGAAGGCGACGAGGTGCCCCTTGGCCTGCAGCGGGGTGGTGATGCCCGCCTGGTGGTCCCCGTGGAAGGCCACCTGGGTGGCGCCGAGGGAGGCGAGGCTCCCGGCCGCGCCCGTGGCGGAGCCGCCTCCCGGGCCGACGAGCGCGGAGTGCGCGAGGGCGCCGCCTGCGGAGCCGAGGGCGATCCCGGCGGCGCCTGCGGCGCCGACGGTGCCCAGCAGCCTGCGCCGGGAGATCTCGATGTCGGGGGTGCTCTCGGTCACGCTGTTCAGCCGATCTTCACGGTCTTCTGGACGGTGGTCTGGTCGATGTCGGAGGTGCGGACGGTCACGTCGAGGCGCCACTCGCCCGCGAGCGGCAGCTGGACGCCGGACGCGGTCCAGTGGCCGGGCGCCGCCTGCTCGGGGACGAGCGGCAGCGGGCCGATGTCCTTGGCGGGAAGGGTGAAGGCGACCTTGATCTCGGGAAGGTCGAGGGGCGTGCCGTCGGCGCTGTCGGACCAGAGGTGCAGGGTGTTCGCGCCGACCCGTCCCGGGTCGAGTTCGAGGCGGACGGACCCCTTGCCGTTCGGGCCGCCGGTGTCGAAGGGGAGGGTGATCTTGACGGCGCGGTCGGGGACGGCGGTGCCGGTGGAGCCGCTGCCCGCCTCCTGCTCCACGGTCCGTCCGGGCTCGGTACTGGTCAGCACGGTGGTGACGGCGAGCAGGATCACGGCGATGGCCGCCTCGGCAAGGACGGAACGGCGCAGGCCGGACCGGTCCGGGTCGGCGTCCCGCACCCGCTTCTCGCGCGCGTTCTCCCGGGCGGCGCGCTGCCGTGCGAGCTGGGCAGCGCGCGCCGGGTCGGCGGGGACGGTCACGGGCTCTGTTTCACGTGAAACATCGGACGTGTCAAAGACGTCGCCCGGGGCTGTTTCACGTGAAACATCGGCGGAGGCCTGTGCGACGGCCACAGGGGTCTCGGCGAGCCGTGCGGTCCACTTGCGGGACACGTAGGCGATGGCGAGGAGGACGGCGACCAGGCCGACCTTGAGGAGCAGCAGCTGCCCGTACTCGGTGCCGGTGAGCGCGGACCAGCTGCCGAGCTGGCGCCAGGACTGGTAGACGCCGGTGACGGCGAGCACCAGGACACTGACGAAGGCCACTCTGGAGAAGCGCCGGACGGCCGCGCGCTCGATGCCGGGACCCTTGTGGAGGGCGACCAGCAGCGCGGCGAGACCGCCGAGCCACGTGGCGACGGCCATCAGGTGCAGGATGTCGGCCGGCATGGCGATACCGGGCTGGATACCGGTGGAGGCGTGCTCGGAGAGGGCCCAGGTGGCGGCGATACCGCCGGACACGACTGCGCCTCCGATGGCCAGGCCGAAGGTGAGATCGCTGGTGTCGTCCGGCTTCGCGGACCCGTCCGAGTCCTCGGACCCGTCGGACGCGTCGGACCTGTCCGACCCGTCCGAGCTGTCGGACCCGTCCGCCCTGTCGGTCTTCCCGGGTGCCTCGGTCCCGCCGGGCCCGGGGGCGTCCCCCACGCGGCGCGCGTACACACCGAAGAGGACCGCGACGAAGAGGGCGGCCGCACCCAGCAGGAGCAGCCTGGAGACCAGCGAGGCTCCGGTCTTGGTCTCCAGGACGGCCCGCAGCCCATTGAGATCGAACATGTCGGAGAAGTTTCCCGACCCCGTATAGGGGGTCCGGAGCACCAGCATCGCGAGGGTGGCGGCGGTCAGTGTGATCCAGGCGCGCACGACGAGCTTCTGGAGCGGTCGTTCGGCCGCGCCCCGCCGCCAGCACAGCAGGATGAAGGCCGCGCCGCCCACGAGGACGGTGAACCCGGCGTAGGCGGCGTAGCGGGCGATCCCGTACGCGATGCCGACGGGTCCGCCGCCCGTCTGCGTGGTGGGCAGGGTGACATCGGTGGCCGAGGGCGCACCGATGGAGAACGTGAAGGCGCCGGAGATCGGATGGCTGTCGGCCGAGACGGCCTGCCAGGCGACGGTGTAGGTGCCGTTCGGCAGCCCGGAGTGCAGCGCGGTGCCGTAGCGGATGGTGTTCCCGCTGCACATGTCGCGCAGCTCGCCGGTGTCCACGCGCCTGCCCTGGGGGTCGAGGACGCGGATGGAGTCGTCGCCCATGGCGACCTGCTCCGAGAAGGAGAGCGTGACCTGAGCGGGGGCCGTGGCGACCACCGCCCCGTCCTTGGGGTCGCTCGCGGTGAGTGCGGCGTGCGCCGTGGCCGGTGCGGCCGCGGCGAACAGGGTTGCCAGCAGAGCTGCGAGGACCAGCGCGAGCCGCGGCAGGACTGCCGTGGCACGGACGCGGGCCGTGGAGGGAGCGGGGGCGGTGGCCGTCATGGCGTGTCAGTTCCTCGGTCCGTCAGTGGGCGTTGCCAGCCGTGGATGGGGCCTGCGCGTTGTACGTCCGGTCCTTCACGTCCAGCTCGACCTTGACCGGGCCGGCCTTCTCGAAGCGGAGCTCGACGGTGACCTTGTCGCCGACCTTGGGGGTGCTCTTGAGCCCCATGAACATGATGTGGTTGCCGCCGCGCTCCAGCCGGAGCTCGCCGTTCGCCGGCACGTCCATCGACTGGACCTGCTGCATCTTCTGGTCCTTGGTCTCGTGGATCTGGAGATCGTCGGAGAGCGAGGAGGTGATGCCCGTGAGCTTGTCGGCGGTCTCGGAGCCGTTCTTGATGACCATGAACCCGCCGGCCATCTTGTCGTTCACGGGCTGGGGCATGAAGGCGCCGCTGACGGCCATCTTCGGTTCGGCGTCGCCGGAGCAGCCGGATATGGCGAGTGCTGCCGTCAGGGAGAGGGCGACGGCGAGGGTGCGGGTGGTGCGGGCGGTCACGGGTTCTCTCCCTTGATGACCTTCGGCAGGTCCTTGGTGTAGTCGTCGACGGTGGTGCCCTCGCCGTAGAGGAGGTAGCCCTCGTCGGTCTTCGGCGAAAACGCGATGACCTGGGCGCCGTGCATGGAGACGACGTCGCCGTTCGCATCCTTCGTGGCGGCCTCGATGCCGATGCCGAGCGAGCGTGCGGCGGCCTGGATGGTGGCGAAGTCCCCGGTGAGTCCGACGAAGGAGGGGTCCTGCGCCTTGAGCCACGCGCCGAGGGACTCGGGAGTGTCCCTCTCGGGGTCGGTGGTGACGAACACGACCCGGAGATTGTCCTGGTCGGCCTTGGGGAGCGCCTTCTTGGCAACGGCGATGTTGCTCATCGTCAGCGGGCACACGTCGGGGCAGCTGGTGTAGCCGAAGTAGATGAGGGTCGGCCTGCCCTTGGTCTGCTCACGCAGGTTCCACGGGTTGCCGGTGGTGTCCGTGAGGACGAGCTCGGGCTTCCCGAAGGGGCGGTCCAGTACGGTCGCGGCCTTGGTACGGCTCTGGCCGCCGGCGATCTGGGTGACCGAGCCGGTCTTGGGGGGCTCACCGCCGCAAGCGGTGAGCGTGAGTGTGGCCGCCGCGAGCAGAGCGGCGACCGTCACACGTGTGGTGCGCATGGAGAAATGTCCCTGGGATCGGGGATGTTACGGACGTTCGAAGAGGCGGCGCCCCGGGGCGCCGCAGATCAGGCGGAGCGGCGGCGCGAGGCGATGCCGAAGGCGACACCGCCGAGTCCGACGACGATGCCGGCGATGCCGAGGACGCGCGCGGTGGTGTCGGAGCCGTGTTCGGCGGCGGCCTTGTCGTGGCCGTGCCCGGCGTCCTTGTCGGAGTTCTTCGGCTCGTCGGCCTTGGCGCCGCTGCCGTGGTGGTCGTCGCCCTGCGGGGCGGTCAGCTTCAGGACGGGCGCGGGGTTCTGCGGCTCCGCGGCGCCTTCCTTGGACTCCTCGATCCAGCGGACGACCTCACCGTTGTCGTACGTCTGGATGGACTTGAAGACCATCTGGTCGGCGCTCTCGGGCAGCTTGCCCACGGAGAGCGGGAACTGCTGGAACTTCCCGGGCTCGATCTTTCCGCCGGACCAGGTCACCTTGGTGACGGCCTTGGTGATCTGCTTGCCGTGGACCGTCAGCGGCTTGTCGAGGTCGCTCGTCTCGACCTTCACGGTCCAGCCGGGAACGTCCTGCGGCATGACGGAGCTGAGCGGCTGGTCGATCGGGAAGTTGACCTCCAGCTGCGTGGTCGACGCGTTGTCCCGCTCGTTGGGGACCTTGAAGTTGATCGTCGCGTAACCGCCCTTGGCGGCCTCGCCGGCAGGCTGCACGCCGACGTGGGCGAAGGCGGGGCCGGAGAGGACGAGGACGGAACCGGCGGCGACGGCGGCGGCGATGGAGACGCGAGAGGTCTTCATGGCAGGGAACACTCCACGGAAGCAGGGGTGGCGTTTGCTCCGGGCACGGGTGCGCACGGAGTTCGCGGCACCGCTGTCCCGCTGGGTGTCCGGGAAGGAGGGCGCCGCGTCAGGCTGCGAGGGCGAGCGCCATGGGCGGGCCGCGCCGGATCACCGTGTGCTGCAGCGCTTCCCGGCCTGTGCGGCGGGCGGGGTCGGACCCGGTCCGCGCGACCTTCGGGGTGCGGGCGGCCGAGCGCGGGAGCCCGGCGCCCAGGGCCCGTACGAAGGCCAGTGCGGCCCGCAGCGCGCGTACCGGGGCGGCTTCGGCGGAGCGTCGGGACAGTTCGGCGAGGCGGAGGAGTGCGGCATCGCCGCGGCCGAGCAGCCAGCCGGCGGCGACCGCGGCCAGCAGGTGCCCGGCCAGCATGGCCGGGCTGAACAGGCCGGTCGCGGGCGCCGTGGTGACGGCCTGGGCCACGTGGGCGTGCGCGCTGTGCCCCTGCGCGAGGGCCTGTCCGGCCTGTCCGGCGTGAACGGCCTGCTCCGCCAGAGCGGCCGGGTCCAGGCCCGCGGCCTCCAGGATCTGCCGGGCGTCGGCCGGGCTGAGCGGTACGGAGTTGCCCCCGCAGACCAGCCGGGCGGCGAGCTCTGCGAGCGAGGCATCGGCGGTGCCGGCCGGAGCCTGCGCGGCCGCGGCACTGTGCTGGCCGAGGCCGAACAGCGCGTGCAGGCCGAGTTGTCCGGCGGTGAGCCCGGCGGCGATGCCGGGCAGCGTCCGCCGACGGCCCGCGAGCGGGGCGGCGATCGCGAATACGGTGAGGAAGCCGAGGGAGAGGGACCACCAGGGCACGGTGGCGCAGGAGGCCAGGGCGTGCCCGGTCGCGGACAGCACGACACAGACCGCGGTGAACACCGCGGCCCGGATCAGCCGGAGGCCGGCTTCGGCGTGCGTCGCGTGGGGGTCAGACATGGCCGGGCCATCATCGCACTGCGCTCCGGCCCTTCATACGGCAGGTCCGGAAGGTCCGCATGGGTCTCTTCTGAGGCGACCGTCCCGGTCCGTCGGCCTCTTGTCGCCACGGCTGCCGCATGTGCCCCGCCGCATACACCGCCGCCCGGGAGAGCCGCATCGGCCGAACGAGCGCATTGAGGTCTCGGACGGCCCCAGGGCGCTTACGCCCCCTCGCGGGCGGCAATAGGTAACCGTATGAGCATCTGGTGGTCACTCCACTTGAGGCGCGAAGCTGCGAGCGTGCCGCTCGCCAGGCGATTGCTGCTGGGGACGATGGAGACCGCGGGGGTGGACCCGGACATCTCCTTCGATCTCTCGGTGGCGCTGACCGAGGCCTGTGCGAACGCGGTGGAGCACGGCGGGGGCGGCGAAATCCCGGACGACGACGAGGCGTACCACGTCACGGCCTACCTGGACGGGGACTGCTGTCGCATCGAGGTGACCGACTCCGGTCCGGGATTCCCGCCCGCGACGGTGGCCCGCCGCAGACCCTCCCTGGCCGAACACGGCCGGGGCCTGCATCTGATCGCCGAACTCGCCGACCACGTCCGCTTCCGCAACCGGACCGGCTGCGGCGGCGCGGTGGTGAGCTTCGACAAGATGCTGAAGTGGCGCGACGACGCGCTGCTCAGGGTGTCGTAGGAACGCCGTTGGGCGGGACCCTTGGAGGATCCCGCCCAACGAGACGTACCGCTGATGGCGTCAGCCCTTCAGGCGCGCCATCCAGGCCTCGACCTCGGTCGAGGTGCGGGGCAGTCCGGCCGACATGTTCCGGTTGCCGTCCTCGGTGACGAGGATGTCGTCCTCGATGCGGACGCCGATGCCGCGGTATTCCTCGGGCACGGTCAGGTCGTCGGTCTGGAAGTAGAGGCCGGGCTCGACGGTCAGGCACATGCCGGGCTCGAGGGTTCCGTCGACGTATGCCTCGCGGCGGGCGGCGGCGCAGTCGTGGACGTCCATGCCGAGCATGTGACCGGTGCCGTGGAGGGTCCAGCGGCGCTGCAGGCCCAGCTCCAGGACCCGCTCGACCGGGCCTTCCAGCAGCCCCCACTCGACGAGCTTCTCGGCCAGGACGTGCTGGGAGGCGTCGTGGAAGTCGCGGAACTTCGCACCCGGCTTCACCGCGGCGATGCCGGCTTCCTGGGAGGCGTAGACCGCGTCGTAGATCTTGCGCTGGATGTCGGTGTAGGTGCCGTTGATGGGCAGTGTGCGCGTGACGTCGGCGGTGTAGAGGGAGTGGGTCTCCACGCCGGCGTCGAGCAGCAGCAGGTCGCCGGAGCGGACGTCGCCGTCGTTGCGGACCCAGTGCAGGGTGCAGGCGTGCGGGCCGGCGGCGCAGATGGAGCCGTAGCCGACGTCGTTGCCCTCGACGCGGGCACGGAGGAAGAAGGTGCCCTCGATGTAGCGCTCGGAGGTGGCCTCGGCCTTGTCGAGGACCTTCACGACGTCCTCGAAACCGCGGACGGTGGAGTCGACGGCCTTCTGCAGCTCGCCGATCTCGAACGCGTCCTTCACGGCGCGGGCCTCGGAGAGGTAGACGCGCAGCTCCTCGTCGCGCTCCTTGGTCACCTTGTCGGTGAGGGCGGACTCGATCACCGAGTCGTGGCCGCGCACGGCGCGGACCGGGCCCTCGGCCTCGGTGAGGGCCTCGGCGAGCTCACGGACGTCCTTCGCCGGGATGCCCAGAAGCTGCTCGGCCTCGGTGAGGGAGTGGCGGCGGCCGACCCACAGCTCGCCCTGGCCGGACAGCCAGAACTCGCCGTTCTCCCGGTCGGAGCGCGGCAGCAGGTAGATCGTGGCGGTGTGACCGGCCGGCCCGGAGGGCTCCAGGACCAGGACGCCGTTCTCGGTCTGGTCGCCGGTGAGGTACGCGTACTCGGTCGAGGCCCGGAAGGGGTACTCGGTGTCGTTCGAGCGGGTCTTCAGGCGGCCCGCGGGGATGACGAGGCGCTCGCCCGGGAAGCGGCGGGACAGGGCGTCGCGGCGGGCGACGGTGTGCGCGGCCTGCTCGATGGGCTCCAGCCCGTGCAGCTCGGTGTCGGCCCAGCCGCTGCGCATGTTCTCCGCGAGTTCGTCGCTGACGCCCGGGTACAGACCGTTCTTGCGCTGCTTGTGCGTCTTCTTGGGCTGCTCTTCTTCCGGGGTCTCCGGGGTGAGCTCGTCAGCCACGTCTTCTCCTCAGCTACGACGGTACGGACCTGGGTGTGGACCGCATCCATCGTATGCATGTACGGAGAGGGCTGTTCCGAATCGTGCCGTCCGTCACGATTCGGAACAGCTCCGGGCCTCACTCGAACCGGGCGGCGAGCAGCACAATGTCCTCGGGGGCGTCGGTCGGCTCCCCGCCGGGCAGCACGGTCCGCAGGATGTGCTCGCACAGGGCCGCCGGATCGTCGCGGGCGCTGCGGGGTACCCCCGCGGCTGCGGCGTGCAGCCGTGCGTAGGCCCGGTCCATCGGGTCGCCCGTGTGGTGGAGCAGCCCGTCGGTGTAGAGAAGCACTGTTTCTCCGGGTGCAGGTTCGATCTCCACGCTCGGCGCCTCCCAGCAGGACAGCATGCCCAGGGGTGCGGAGAGCGAGGTCTCGACGTACTCGGTGCGGTGCTCGCCGATCAGCAGCGGCGGGGTGTGCCCGGCACCGGCCAGGATGATCTTGCTTCTCTCGCCCGCGGGCTGGGATCCCCCGGCGGGTTCGCAGTAGGCGAAGAGCGCGGTGGCGGAGCGGGCGGGCTCGGTGAGGCGCAGCAGCAGCTCCAGGTCGGACAGGACGGCTACGGGGTCCTCGCCCTCCATGACGGCGTAGGCGCGCAGTGATGCGCGCAGCCGGCCCATCGCGGCGACGGCGCTCGGCCCGGATCCGGTGACGGATCCGACGGCCAGGCCCAGGGCTCCCTCGGGCAGCGGCAGCGCGTCGTACCAGTCGCCCCCGCCCCGCGGCCCCGTGTGGTGGCGGGCCGCGAGCTGCACCCCGGGGATCCGGGGGAGCCTGCTCGGCAGCAGCTCCTCGGAGACGGTGGCCAGCTGCGAGCGGCAGCGTTCCACCTCCAGCATCCGGGCCAGGTGCTCGGCGGCGTGCCGCACGTACAGCCCTACGAGGTCGCGCTGGCGGTCGTTCGGCTCGGCCTGCTCGTCGTAGAGCCAGACGGCCGCGCCGAGCCGGCCGGTGGCCTCGGCGGTGAGGGGGAGCGCGTAGCTGGCGGCATAGCCGAGGCGGGCGGCGACCTCACGGTGGCGGGGGTCGACGGGGGCGGCGAAACCCCCGGCGCCGGGGGGCGCCCCCGGTTCGGGGAGGACCTCGGAGCCGCCCTGGGCGTCGGGCAGGCCGTCGAGAATCCGCCCGTAGGAGGTGGCACTGCGCGGCACGGTCTCGATGTGGCCGAGCTCCGCGTGGCCGAGCCCGAGGCCGATCGTGCTGGTCGGGCCGAGTCCGTCGGAGGGCTCCAGGACGACCAGACCGCGGCGGGCGCCGACGAGTGCGGCTCCGGCGCGCAGGAACTCGCGGAGCGAGGTGTCGAGATCACTGGCGCGAGCGAGGCGCTCGGTGAGCTCGTGCAGGGTGGTGAGATCCGAGACCATGCCCGCCAGCCGGTCCTGGATGACACTGCCCGGGCCGGGCGGAGGGGCCGGTGCGGGGGTGGTCCGGGCGGGTGTGGGCGCCGCAGTCTGCGGTGACACCGTTACTGCTGGATCGATTCCAGCCACTTTCGGCAGATGCGGGGCGCTCATGGCGTCCGCCTTTCCACCTGGTGCGATTCGCCAAATAGCATCGCAAACCCCCAGATCGTGCTGCGCCGCCATCAAGGAATCCACATCTACACGCACACGTGGATGCATGTCCAGCATTGCCAAGGTGGGAATCCTGGTGTCCAGGGGGCGGCAACTCACTGTCGGGCCAAGGCTAGAACTTGGCCGGAAAAAGCTGGAAGCAGTCGGTTTTTGCGATCGACTGGGCGGGCTCCTCAAGGGGTCGGGTACCTACTCCTAGGTGCCCGGGGCGAGTTGGCGCTGCGCGGAACCGCCCGGCGCGGGCCGTCGTCCTTAGCGGCGGCAGCCGGTCTCGGCGGTCGGCGCGGGTCGTGCTCCCACCCCGCGGGACGTTTGTTGGACCCGTAAGAAATCTGCACGAACCGTGTGAACCTGCTTCGGCGGACAGTGACGCGAAACCTGTACGTGTGGTGAGACACCGGTTACATGGTGTGATGTGGCCTCGGCGTTCAACGGAAAGGAACGAGCGCACATGCGCGAGATCCTCGGAAGGCGTCTCCAGCGGCTCCGCGATCGCTTTCAGTCCCTGCGCCCCGACCCCGGACGGAGCGGCGGCACGTCCGCCCTCCTCGATGCGGCGCTCGTCTGCGCCACCACCTGGCAATGGCCGGTCCTGCCCGGCGTGGGCCGGTCCGCCACCGACGGATCGCGGTGCGCCTGCCCGGAACCCGACTGCGTCGTTCCCGGCGCGCACCCCTTCGACCCGGGACTGCTCGCCGCCACCACCGACCCCCGGATGGTGGCCTGGTGGTGGGCCAACCGGCCCACCGCTCCCGTCCTGATGGCCACCGGCGGGCCCGCCCCGTGCGCGGTGAGCCTGCCGGCCGGCGCGGCCGCGCGTGCCCTCGTACGACTGGACGCGCAGGGCATGCGGCTCGGCCCGGTCGTGGCCACGCCCACCCGCTGGTCGCTGATGGTGGCTCCGTACTCGCTGGAGCGCCTCGGCGAACTCCTGTACGCCAAGGACCACGTGCCCTCCTCGCTGCGCTTCCACGGCGAGGGCGGCTACCTGTTGCTGCCGCCCTCCGCCGCGTCCACCGGCGGCCAAGTGCGCTGGGAGCGGGAGCCGCGGGCGGATCGGCGGCCGTCGGGTGCACGGGGTGCGGGAGACCTCTGGCTGCCCGAGGTCGAGGCGGTCGTGGACGCTCTGGTCGAGGCCAGCAGCGGTGCGCCGGGAGGCGGCAGCAGGCTCGCGTACTGATCTGCCGGGCGATCGGCACGGCGTTGGCAGGGCGGCTTCCCGGGCGCCCTGCCCGGCAACGGGCCGGGCGCCGTGCCGGGGCCCGGGGATCACTCGTACGGGTGCCAGCGGGACGAGTTTCCAAGGGAATTGGGCGCGGGGATCTCCGTGCCCCATTCCCGCCTCGCTATCTTCGGCGAATGAATCTCCGCCTGATCGGTATCGGCGCCGGTGTGCTGATCATCTTGTCGCTCCCGCTCGCCGGAGCGATCGCCGGGCCGGATTTCGCCGGTCAGGATGATGGAAAGGGCGGCGGCCTGTTCTCGGCCCTCGGGCTTTCGCAGCCGTCCCGTACGTCCGCTGCGACGCCCGCCCGCTCGGCACCGTCGGCCGGCCCGCAGCAGCCCGGCCCGGCCGACCAGCCCCGTACGGATTCCCGGTGCGGACCCGAACTGTCCTCGCCGCACGGGGTGGAGGCGCAGACCTGCGTGCTGGTGGGTGAAGGCCATACGTGGGGCCGGAGTTACTACCGGAACACAAGCGGCCGCGCACTCGATGCGGTGCTGACGATGATGGGGCCGGCCGGGCGCACGGTCCAGATCAGGTGTGCGGTGGGTGCGGGCGACGAACCGGGCCTGTGCGAGACGCCCAAGGAAACATCGGCAGGGGAGCCGGAGAGTTACTCGGCCGTAGCGGAATTTGCAGTTCCGGATGATGAAGGGGAACTGCTCCTGAGGTCCGGGAGCAACTCACCGGCACCGGGTGACGGTTGATCGCACCCTGAAAATCAAGGGCCCGGTCGCTGGCGACGGGGGATGCACCAGCGACCGGGCTACAAGAACGGTAACAAGAGATCGCCTGTTCGCAAATTCGATCTCCGATATTCAGACACCGATTTGCAGACGATTAGCGGGAGTTGTGACTCCGGTCACCGGCCCCGCGTGTGCTCCCGGTCAGCTGAGCGTCACCTGGCGGTTGGTGAGTCCGCCGCGGGCCCGGCGCTCCTCCGTGGTCAGCGGAGCATCCGTGGCCAGAGCCCCGGCCAGGCGCTCCGCGAACTGCGCCGCGGGCTTCTCGACGTCGTCGGCCGTGACCCCGGTGGGCAGGTCCCAGACGGGGACCATCAGGCCGTGCGCACGGAAGGAGCCGACGAGCTTCGTGCCCTCGCCGAGCGAGGTCGTGCCGGCCGCGTGCAGCCGCGCGAGCGCGTCGAGCAGCTTCTCCTCGGGGTGCGGCATGACCCAGCGCAGGTGGTTCTTGTCCGGGGTCTCGCACCAGTAGGCGGCGTCCACGCCGGTCAGCTTGACGGTGGGAATGGCGGCCGCGTTGGCGCGCTCCAGCGAGGCGGCGATCTCCGGCGAGGCGCTCTGGGCGCTCTCAGATTCCGGAATCCAGAATTCGAACCCGGTGTGGACAACCGGCTCGAAACCGCCGTCGACGTCCAGGAGATCCTGAAGTCGGGGACCCTCGGCGGGAACGCGGCGGGCGGCAACGGGCGTACCCGGCTCGGCCACGAGGGCGCGCTCCAGGGTGTCGGCCATGTCGCGGCCGAGGTCGCCGGAGGACGAGTCGTTCTGCAGGCCGAGGAGGACGGAACCGTCCTCGCGGCGCAGCGCCGGCCACGCCATGGGCAGTACGGTCACCAGGGTGACGGAGGGGACGCCCTCGGGCTGGCCGCCCTTGAGGGTCAGGGGGACGGTGGCCGCGGGAACCAGCTCGCGCAGCGCGACCCAGTCGCATTCGCCCGGCAGGCCCTCGAAGGGGCGCTGTACGTGCTCGGTGACGGCGTGCGCGGCGGCTGCGCCGTGGCAGGCCTTGTAGCGGCGGCCGGATCCGCAGGGACAGGGCTCGCGGGCGCCCACAACCGGGATCTCACCGTTGTTGAGCTGCGGCTTTGCAGTCTTGGCTGCGGGGCGCTTCTTGGCCATCGTGCGTGTCTCCCGGTTGCGGCGGTACGGCGTCGTGTCTCGGCGCGAGCCTAGCCGTTCGTACCGCCGGAACCGGTTGGTTGCGGCCGGGAGCACGGTCGGCGTGCGCTCCCGGACGGCCGCCTGTGCGGATGACCGGTACTGCTGTGCTGTTGTCGTGTTCTCGTGCGGCTGTCTTCGTCGCGCTCGTCGTGCTCGTGCCCGTCGTGCTTGTCGAGTTCGTCGTGCGCGTCGTGCAGTGAAGGATCCCGGATTCAGGGATCGAGGTCGTCGAATGCCGTACTGAAGTCGATCGCCGGGGGCGCAACGCGCGTAGCGAAATCGTCGTGCCGGGGCCCACAGGCAACGATCACCCACACGGTGACCTCACCCGCCGCTCCGTCCCGGACACCCCAGTCCTGGGCCAGGGCGCTGATGATGTTCAGCCCCCGGCCGCCCCGTGCGGTGACCGAGGGCGTGGCAGGAACCGGGCGGGTGGGCCCGCCTCCGTCCGTCACCTCGACCGTCAGTCGTCCCGCTCTGTCGACGCGCCATGCGGCGCGTATTTCCCCGTCCCCGACTTCCCGAGAGCCGAGCGGCCTGCCGTGTCGGCAGGCGTTGCTGAGCAGTTCGGAAAGGATCAGTACGGCATCGTCCACGACCGATTCGGGCACACCGCTGATACGTAGTTGTTCGCGCATCCGGTGTCTCGCCTCGCCCACGCCCGCAGGACCATGGCGTACGTCCATGCACGACGACGTGGGCACTTCTTGTGCCACCACCAACGCCACCCCCGGAACCTCCTTAGCCCCACGCATGGTCTGGATGCCCCAATGGCCTGGACCGGAAACCGCCGAAGCAGCCCGAAGCGGGCCCCTCTGACGCATTCATGCGGACCGAATGCGGAGCGGATGCGCCGGAGCACACCCTGTTACGACTGGGTCCAGGGTGACGGGTGCGCAAAAGGGGACGTCAGCGCCCCAGTTGGGACAGAACCTGGCGGGGTCTGTTCGTGATGATTGCCTCCACGCCCAGATCAGCGCAGAGCTGAACGTCTTCCGGTTCGTTCACTGTCCATACGTGTACGGAGTGGCCCGCGCCCCGGAGCTTGTGGATGTAGGCGGGGTGGTTGCGCACGATCCGCATCCCGGGACCGGCGATCGTCACACCGGCCGGCAGGCGTCCGTCCCGCATCCGGGGCGAGATGAACTGCATCAGGTACACGGTCGGGATCGTCGGCGCGGCCGCCCGGATCCGGTGCAGCGAGCGCGCGGAGAAGCTCATGACCCGCACCGGGTGCGGACCCTCGACCGGCGGGGCGTCCAGACCGAAGCGCTTGAGGAGGACGAGCAGGCGCTCCTCCACCTGTCCGGCCCAGCGGGTCGGATGCTTCGTCTCGATCGCGAGCTGCACCGGCCTTCCGGCGTCGGAGACCAGCTCCAGCAGGCGCTCGAGGGTGAGGACGGAGGTGCGCTCGGGGTCCGCGTCCCAGTCGGGCGACTCCTCGCGGTCCTTCCAGGAGCCGAAGTCGAGGGCGGCGAGATCGGCCAGCTCCAGGGCGGAGACGGCGCCGCGGCCGTTCGAGGTCCGGTTCACCCGGCGGTCGTGGACCAGGACCAGATGGCCGTCCGCGGTGAGCCGGACATCGCATTCGAGGCCGTCGGCGCCGTCCTCGATGGCCTTCCGGTAGGCGGCCAGGGTGTGCTCGGGGGCATCCTCCGAGGCGCCGCGGTGGGCGACGACCTGGATGGTGCGCGGCATTGCGTGGGTCACCGGGTCATGGTGCCACCGAGAGGTCCCCCGGCGGCGAGCCCGACCCCGGGAGTACATCCTAAATGTCGGATATAAAGAATGGGGAGAGATGCACAGGTCCGGCTTACAGTGCTCTGACGGGTCATGGGAAAGGCTTTGCCCAGGAACTTGTGCGGCACGTCGAACGTTCAGTCGGACCGATCGCCAGAGAATTTTCCGAAGCCGTGTGTGACGAGGAGAGAGCGCTGTGAGCACCGAGAACGAGGGCACCGCGGCCCCGACACCCCCCGCGGCCCCGTCCGTACCCCCTGCTCCGGCCTCCGCGACGCAGGATGCGGCTCCCGCGCCTGCCGTCACCGAGCCGGTGACCCAGCAGCTGCCGCCCACTCCGGCACCCGGCACCGAGCCGACCCAGCAGATCCCGCCGACCGCCGCGCCTCCGGCCTACGGCCAGGCCCCCACCCCGGCGTCCGCGGCGTACGGCTATCCGGCCCCGGCCCCGGCCGCGCACGGAGCCGAGGGCTGGCCGCCCCCGCCGCCCACGGTGCCGGCGTACGGTGCCGGCGGCCACGGCGGCGGCGCCTGGGGTGCTCCCCTGACCACCGACGGCGCCCCTGCGCCCAAGCCGAAGGGCAAGGGCGGCCTGGTCGCGGGCGTCCTGGTGGCGGCCCTCCTCGCGGGCGGCATCGGCGGTGGCGTCGGCTACTGGGCCGCCGAGCGCAGCAACAGCGACGGCAGCGGCTCCACCACGATCAGCGCCGTGAACACCCCCAAGGACCTCAAGCGCGAGGCCGGCTCCATCGCGGGCCTGGCCGCGGGCGCCCTGCCCAGCGTGGTCACCATCGAGGCCTCGGCCGGCGACGGCGAGGGTGGCACCGGCACCGGGTTCGTCTACGACCAGCAGGGCCACATCCTCACCAACAACCACGTGGTGGCCTCCGCCGCGAACGGCGGCAAGCTGTTCGCGACGTTCTCCGACGGCAAGCGCTACGACGCCGAGGTGGTGGGCCGCGCCCAGGGCTACGACGTCGCGGTCCTCAAGCTGAAGAACCCGCCGGCCGGCCTCAAGCCGCTGCCCCTCGGCGACTCCGACAAGGTCGCGGTCGGTGACTCGACCATCGCGATCGGCGCCCCCTTCGGCCTGTCGAACACGGTCACCACGGGCATCGTGAGCGCCAAGAACCGCCCGGTCGCCTCCGGAGACGGCACCGGCAGCAAGAACTCGTACATGAGCGCCCTCCAGACGGACGCCTCGATCAACCCGGGCAACTCCGGCGGTCCGCTGCTCGACGGACGCGGCGCGGTGATCGGCATCAACTCCGCGATCCAGTCGGCGGGCAACGGCGGCTTCGGCGGCGGCCAGGCCGGCTCCATCGGCCTGGGCTTCGCCATCCCGGTCAACCAGGCGAAGAACGTCGCCGAATCGCTGATCAAGACGGGCAAGCCGGTCTACCCGGTGATCTCGGTCTCCGTGGACCTCCAGGCCAAGTCCGAGGGCGCCAAGATCTCCGAGCAGGGCGCGGCCGCCAATGAACTGGTGGATCCGAACGGCCCGGCCGGCAAGGCAGGCCTCAAGCCGGGCGACGTCATCACCGAGTTCGGCGGCAAGCCGGTCGACAGCGGCCCGACCCTGATCAGCATGATCTGGACGTACAAGCCCGGCGACACCGTGAAGCTGACCTACCTGCGCGGCGGCAAGCCGACCACGGTCGACATCACGCTCGGCTCGCGGGTCGGCGACAAGTAGGACCACCGGTCGCGGCGGCGACCCGAAGAGGAGGGGCCGTAGGCGGGAATCCGCCTACGGCCCCTCCAACGTCCGCTTATGCTTCGCTGGTGTTCGATTCTCGGCACATACGGACCTTTCACGCGGTCGTCGCCTCCGGGTCGTACTCGGCCGCGGCCCGCGTACTCGGCTATACCCAGCCCGCGATCACCCAGCAGATGAAGGCGCTCGAACGCGCCGTCGGGACCCCGCTGTTCACCCGCGTGGGCCGCAAGATGCAGCTCACCGAGGCCGGGGAGTCCCTGTCCCGGCACGCCGAGACCATCCTGGGCAACCTCTCCGCCGCCGAGGCCCAGCTGAGGGCGTACGCCCGGCTGCGCACCGGCCGGGTCAGGCTGTGCGGCTTCCCCAGCGCCAATGTCACCCTCGTCCCCGAGGCCCTGAGCGGCCTGGCCAAGGACCACCCGGGCATACAGGTGGAACTGCTCGAGGGGGAACCTCCCGAGTCGCTGCGCCGGCTGGAGCGCGGCGAGTGCGACATCACGCTGGCCTTCACCTATCCCGGTCTGCACGAGGAGATTCCGGAGGAGGTCGCCGAGGTCAGGCTGCTGGAGGACCAGCTGACGGTGCTGCTCCCGACCGGGCATCCGCTGGCCCGGCGCCGCGCCGTGCATCTGGCCGACCTCGCCGAGGAGCGGTGGATCGCGGGCTGTCCGCGCTGCCGTGCGAACCTGCTGCACGAGTGCGCGGAGCTGGGCTTCGTGCCCGACATCCGCTTCGCCACGGACGACAACCTGGTGGTGCAGAGCCTGGTCGCACAGGGGTTGGGCGTGGCGATGATGCCCGCGCTGGTGCTGCCCTCCCTCTCGCTGAACCGGGTCTGCGGCCGGGCCCTCCAGCCCGCCGCGCGCCGGCACATCGCGGCGTACGTCTACCGGGACCACCTGCGGGTTCCGGCGACGGCCGTGGTGCTCGACGCGCTGAAGCAGGTGGCGGGGAACCGGGTCGGCTGCTGACCCGGTCCGGCCGATCCATAAGCGGTGCTTGGGACTTCAGGTAATAACTGTCGTTGGACGTGATGGGACGACGGCAGCACGCTGCCGATATGACCACCACCACGCCGGCCCGAACCACCACGAGGATGGCCGCCCTCGTCAGTGAGATCCGCACGGTCGTGGAGCGGGGGCTGGCTCCCGACCTCACCGCGTACCTGGTGGGCGAACGGCTCGCCCCGCACCTGGGTGCCCCTGACCTGCTGACCCCGGCGCAGCAGGAAGGTGACCCGGAGCGGTACCGGCAGCACATCCTGCACGCCGAGTCCGACGGCAGCTTCTCGGTGGTGGCACTGGTCTGGCTGCCCGGGCAGGAGACCTGCATCCACGACCACGTGTCGTGGTGCGTGGCCGGGGTGCACCAGGGCGAGGAGAGCGAACGGCGCTTCCGGCTCGCGCCCGGCGTCGGCCCCGCCCGCTTGGTGGCCACCGAGGACGTGGTCAACGCCCAGGGGGAGGTCTGCGGGTTCGCCCCGCCCGGTGACATCCACAAGGTGCGCAACTCCTGTACGACCAAGGCGATATCCGTGCACGTGTACGGCGCCGACGTCTCCCGGCTGGGCACCAGCATCCGTCGGGTCTACACGCTCCCCGTCGACTGATGGCCCTCCTCCACCGCCCGCAGGGCGCGCCGGTCCGGCATGTTTCACGTGAAACACCCACTCCCTGGCCCGGGTTGGCGATGGCCGCGGGCGGTGCGCTGATCGCATGGTGCCTCCATCGCCTGGTGCCCGCCGTGCCGATGCTGACCGCAGCGGTGGTGCTGGGCATCGCGGTGGCACACCTCCCCGGCCTGCGGACGTTCGTACGCGCGGCCGCGCGGCCCGGCCTCTCCCTGGCCGGCCGCCGGCTGATGCGGATGGGCATCGTCCTGCTGGGCCTCGGCCTGGGACTGGAGCAGGTGCTCCGGCTGGGATGGGCCACGGTGGCGATGGTGGTCGGTGTGGTCGCGGCCACCTTCTTCGGCACCCTCTGGCTGGGCCGCAGGCTGCACCTCCCCGGCGATCAGCCACTGCTGATCGCCACCGGGTACTCGATCTGCGGCGCCTCGGCGATCGGCGCGGTGAGCGAGGTGTCCGGCAGCGATGAGGAGGACGTGGCCGCATCGGTGGCCCTGGTCACTCTGTGCGGCACGCTCGCCATAGCGGTACTCCCCCTCCTCCAGGGTCCGTTGGGACTCTCCGACCTCGCCTTCGGGCGGTGGGTCGGCGCCGGGGTCCACGACGTCGGCCAGGTCGTGGCCACCGCGCAGACCGCGGGCCCGGACGCCCTGGGCGAGGCCGTCCTGGTGAAGCTGATGCGGGTGGCGCTGCTCGCCCCGCTGGTGGCGGCCGTGGCCTTCTCGGTACGGGCCCGGCGGCGCGGGGTGCGCACCGCCTCGGGCCGGCGGCCGGCGCCGGTGCCGCTGTTCGTCCTCGGGTTCCTGGCCGCGGCCGCGCTGCGCGCCACTGGCGTACTGCCCGACGTAGCGCTGGAGTGGGCGCACACCGCCCAGGAGGCACTGCTGGCGGCGGCGCTGTTCGGGCTGGGGAGCGCGGTGCACCTGCCGACGCTGGCCCGCACGGGCGGGCGGGCCGCGGCGCTGGGACTCGGGGCGTGGGTGGTGGTGGCGGGGGTTTCCTACGCGGGCGTGATGCTCACCGTATGACCCTGCAACGGCGGGTAGTTGGCCATTTCCTGGCCGGAACCGACCGAACGTTCCGACTGCCCGCTGACATTGCGACGTGCTCGTGCCACTCTGCCCCCGATATTCCGCACGACGCACGACGCACGACGCACCGCGCACAGCCGATCCGCACCGACCGCTCTTCACCCCCACCCTGCCCGGTGTCGCCACCCGGCCCGGGCACGGCAGAAGGAGTCATGCGTGAATCGTCATCGCACGGCCTTGTCCGTCCTGCTCGCGGCCGGCGCCCTGGTCGCGGGCGCCCTGACGGCGGCCACCCCCTCGCTCGCCGCGGACGCCCCCGCGTCCTTCCGGCAACAGCACACCCAGGGCTTCTGGACCGCCGAGCGGATGCGCAGCGCCACCCCGCTCGATGTGACGGCGGTCCCCGGAGCGGCCCGAACGCCGGTCGCCACATCGGCGACCCCCACGGCCATCGCCCCGACGGCTGCGGTGTCCCCCACGGCGTTCCCGCAGGCGGGCGGCGCCTGGACGGGCGCCGGTGCCGTCGTGAAGACCTCGGGCCGGGTCTTCTTCACGATGGGCGACCGGACCGCCTCCTGCTCCGGAGATTCGGTCACCAGCGCCAACGGCAGCACGGTCATGACGGCCGGCCACTGTGTGAAGTACCAGGGGGCCTGGCACACGAACTGGGTGTTCGTCCCCGCCTACAACAACGGCTCCGCGCCCTACGGGCAGTGGTCGGCCACCAAGACCTTCGCGACCGACAAGTGGGCCGCGAGCGAGGACATGAACATGGACGTCGGCCTCGGCGTCGTGGCCCCGCTGAACGGCCAGACTCTCAGCCAGACCGTCGGTGCCCAGGGTCTCCTCTTCAACGGCGGCTACAACAAGAAGATGTACTCCTTCGGCTTCCCCGCGGCGGCCCCGTACGACGGCACCAAGCTGATCTACTGCAGCGGCAACAGCGGCAAGGACTTCCTGCTGACCAAGGACCACAGCCTGGCCTGCAACATGACCGGCGGCTCCAGCGGCGGCCCCTGGTTCCAGGACTTCAACGAGGCCACGGGCCTGGGCACCCAGGTCTCGGTGAACAGCTTCGGCTACACCTTCCTGCCGAACCGGATGTACGGCCCGTACTTCGGCAACGAGGCGAAGGCGGCCTACGACAAGGCCCAGACGTCCTGACCCCCACACTCGCCCACGCCACCCCCACCTGGCCGGTACTCTGTACCGGCCAGGTGGGTTGCCCGAGCGGCCTAAGGGAACGGTCTTGAAAACCGTCGTGGCAGCGATGTCACCGTGGGTTCAAATCCCACACCCACCGCCAGGTCGCAGAAGTAGCAGGTCAGAGGGCGGGTACCCGAATCGGGTGCCCGCCCTCTCTGCTCACCCTGTCTCACCCTGGACCGCCCGTATCCCGCTGTTGACCAGCGCGTATGGGCCATGTGTGGGCCAGGACCGCGGGACTCACCCGCCGCTCAGACCCTTCTCGATCAGCTCGTTTGCCCGGGACTGCTGGCCTTTCAGGATCTTGGCGTAGAAGCGGAAGAGCACCGTGAGGCTGTGCCCGGCCCGTTGCGCGACCTCCATCGGGTCCACGCCGGAGTTGATCCACAGGGACACCCCCGCGTGCCGGAGTGAGTACGGCACGTCTGCGAGAGGCGTTTTGGCCTCCTCCGCCGGCAGGGCCTTGACCCGCGCCGCGTCCCAGAGGTTGCAGTACTCCGTCGAGCGGACCCGTCCCCCCTGTGCGGCCCGGAAGAGTCGTCCGTCGTCGGCAACCCCGTACTTCTCCTTGTGGTCCCGGAGCATCGCGGTCAGCACGGGCGGGATGGGCACGGACCTGGTTGCGGTCCGGGCCCGCCGCTTCAGTCCGCGCTGCTCGAACGACTTCCCGTCGTCGGTCCACCCCGAGCCGACCTCGGGGCGACTTCCCGCGAGGACAAGCTCTCCCCACCCGGTTGAGGGCAGGGTGCAGTCCGCAGAGCGAAGGGCAGCGATCTCCGAAGGGCGCATGGCTGCGTAGTACAGGCAGCCGAAGAAGGCGGCCATGTGCTCCCCTCGTCTGCCGGACTGCTTCACGGCGTCGATCAGAGCTGCGGCCTGATCGGGGTTGGGGACGTACCGGAAGTCGACCTCGTCGTCCTTATCGGGCGCGGTCCAGTCGAGACGGCCGAGAGGGTTGGCGGGGAGGGTGCCGCGCTCCACGGCGTACCGCAGAGCGTTGCTCATGACCATGCGCTTCCGGTTCACCGTGTTGTCCGCCGCGGGCTTCCCGTTGAGCTTCTTGGACAGGGCATCAAGGGCCCCACGTAGGCGCTCCGATCGCGCGACCTCGGTCATC
Source organism: Streptomyces sp. NBC_00029 (assembly GCF_045160505.1). NCBI lineage: Bacteria > Bacillati > Actinomycetota > Actinomycetes > Kitasatosporales > Streptomycetaceae > Streptomyces > Streptomyces sp. NBC_00029. The sequence continues at coordinate 4,560,123 of NZ_CP108292.1, read as the reverse complement.
TTGACCGTGTTCGATGCGACCCAGGTGAGGGCGGCCGCGATGTCCTCCGGCGGCTTCTCGACCTCGTGCCGCAGGCGAAGAGGGCCCTCGTCTGCCTGTACCGCGCGGAACGCCCACCCGTACAGCGCCTTCCGCAGGACAGCGGAGTCGGGAGCGCCGCGTGAGCTGGACACGAACGCCGGGGTCACGGTGGCGAACGTCTCGGCGATGCTCGCGCGGTGCTTGGCCGCTGCCTTCGGCCACTTCATCAGCACGTAGGCCGTGGCGTGCTCGTACCAAGTAGGTGTGCTCAGCGCTTCGAACTCCGAGGCCGGCAGCCCGGTCTGCTCGTCGAACTGCTCGCGGTTGCGGAGCGCGGCGAGCAGCTCGGAACGGCGACCGTCAGCCTGCACCTTGAGTTTGAAGCTTCTGGAGTGCGGCCGCTCCCCTGCCCGCCACCGCAGCTCGAACGGCTTGGGGCGGCCCTTCCGCTCTCGGATGGACCAGATGTCAACGTCGTACGTCAGCATTTCTCTCCAATTGGAGAGGGCCCACCGAAGGGTGGGCCCTCTCCCTGAGCGGGGTGGGTCAGGCGGCGGCTTCCTCGCACCCGGACAGCCAGGCGTCCAGATCCGCTCGGCGAACGCGCAGTTGGCCGTTGGGCAGCTTGATGAGCCGCGGGCCTTGTCCCCGAGCGCGCATCCGGTAGAACGCGGCTCGGCTCATGCCGATCTCTGCAAGTACTTCGAGGAGCTTGAGCATCTGCGGGCGGGCCATGGACGTCTCTCCTTCGAAACCACGGGAGGGTCTCCCTCCCTCTGGGGAAGTCCGCTACATCCGCTACGCCGCTACATCGCAGGTCAGTGGGTGCGTTGGTGTAGCGGAGGGGCTCGATGTAGCGGCTACATCCCGCTTCACGACGTCCTCGGACTGGGTCCGGGGTCGTGTCGGGCCGCTCTTTTGGAGGGCCCGTGGGGGCGGGGGGTGTAGCCGCTACATCTGGGGTTGCCGCTACGCGAGCACCGGCTGTGAGCTGGGCTGTAGCGGCGTAGCGGATGTAGCGCTGTTCTGCGGCGGGGGGCAGTAGCGAGTCCATGCGTCGTGGAGGTCGACGGCGTAGTAGCCCTTGAGGATGCCGCCGGCGGTGCGGATGTTCCGGGAGACGATCGGCTCGTCCGTGCCGGTCCGGTACTCCTTGAGCATCTTCGACAGGCGGCGGGAGTCGAGCGGCTTGCCGTCGGTGTCGGCCCACGGAGCGTCGTCCAGGGCGTTGAGCCGGTCGAGGACGGCGATGGTGGGCAGCTTGTCGAGCCCGATCAGGACGTGGTCGCGAAGGTCGGTGAGCAGTCGGACCCCGAGTGATGCTTTGTCGTCTGCCTGGGAGGCCTTGACCAGCTCGATGCAGGCGGCACGGGCCCGGTCGGGCCAGTCGCCGCCGGCGGCGTCGGCCACGGCGAGGAGCGGTTCCCAGACGTCGGCGGGGCGGTCGGTTACGCCTTCGGGCATCTTGGGCCAGGCGGCCTTGACCTGATCGCGGACCTGGTCGGCCCAGGCTGCGAGGCGGTCGCGGATGGCATTGCCCTGCGGTTCGTGGGTGCCGAGCCGGTAGGGCTCGACCGTCTCGTTCGGGGCGCGCCGCCGCATGCGGATAATGACGGAGCGGGTCAGGATCGTGTCGGGCAGGGAGCCGAGGCCGGCCATGGCCACGGCGCAGTAGGACGGGAAGCCCTGCACGGTCTGGTTGGCGCCGTCACCCACGCACCGGTACATCAGCCGCCCGCGTCGGTGCCCGGCGTTGAGGAAGCCGCGGAGCTGCTCGTTGTCCCCTGCCTTGGGTCCGAACACGGTGTCGATCTCGTCGTAGAGGATCGTGGGCCGTTCGCCTTCGACGCCGGCCACGGACCGGAAGAGCGCGGAGGGCGAGGCGTCCACAGCGGCCATCTTGTTCGGCACCAGGGTCTCCACAACCTCCAGCGCCCTCGACTTCCCGGACCCGGGCTCCGGGGAGAGAAAGGCGATTCGGGGGGTCGAGTCGAACGCGTCGAGGAGGTGCGCGTGTGCGTCCCACAGAGCGACGGCGACGTAGGCGGCTTCCCTGGGGAAGATGTTGAACCGGCGGTGGAAGGCCTCCACCTCGTCGAGGAGCGTGGCCCCGTCGATGGGCACGACCGCGGCCTTGTGGTCGCTCATCAGGCGGCCTTCCCTTCCTGGGATACGAGCTGGGGGCAGATGGCGCGGTGCTCCACGTGGTCCTCGATCAGCGCGAGTGCGCGCGTCTGGCCGGCGGCGAAGAGGTCGCGTCCGCACGCACACCAGGACCGGACGGACGGGGTGACGCCGCGTCCGGGGGCGCTGATGTGCAGCCAGGCCACGGGCCGGCGCCCGTCGTCACCGCGCGGGTCAGTGCGAACAGATGAAAGGACGCCTTCGGCGACGACTTTCAGCGCGCCACTGCCGCCCATGGCCGGGGCCGGTTCGGCGGAGCTGGGGCCGGTGGGTGTCTGGGTGGGGCCTTCCAAGCGGGGATGAGGTTGGGCGCTCATGCCGTCTCCCGGGCCCGGGCCGTGCGGGCGGAGCTATCCAGGGCGCTGCGGATCGTTGAGCGGCACTCGGCGGTGGCGAGTCCCCGCTCCTCCCCTGCCGCTTGGAAGGCCTCCTCCACCTCGTCGCGGGGGATGTCGCCCCACGCGACGAAGCGCCCCACCTTGAAGGCGCACCGGTTGAGCGTGTTGTTGCGCCCCTTGTCCGGGGCGTTGCGGACCACGGCGCACTCGGCGTCCAGCGCCGCGCGGGCCGCGCTGCCGCCGCTGACGGCCGGGGCCGCCAGCCTCCGCGTCCGGACCGGGGCGGGTGGCTGGAGCATGGGCAGCAGCCAGCCGGGGAGTTCCGCGACCGGGGCCTGGTGGGTCACCTCGTAGGCCCCGGCGGGGGTGGTGCTGCCGGGGGCGACGACGTATCCGCCGACGGCGCGGGTGTCGACGAGCGGCCCGAGCTTGCCCGCCGTGTTCCCCAACCGGATTCCGGCCGGGGCGGTGAAGTACAGGTGGGACCCGCCGGAGGGGGTCCGGGTGCGGTAGGTGGCGGGTACGGGCTGCCCGGCGCGCTCGCAGAGCGCCGTGAAGGTCTCCGCGCCGTCAGGCGCGTCCTGACTGCTGTTGGGCTTGGGGGTGTCGAGGTCGATGACGACCAGTCCGGCGGGGCCGGTGGCCAGGCCGATGTTGTAGGGCTTGTGGGTCCAGCAGCGGACGATGACCGTCTGGTCGGTGGTCGCGCGCTGCTCCCACTTCAGGTGCCCGTCGATGCAGCTTTCGGTGCGGGGGCAGCGTTCTTCGCTGTGGAGCGCGGGGATCTTCGATCCGGGCCGGAGCGGGAAGACGGGCCAGCCGCGGGCGGCGAGGCTGAGTGCCTCGGCTAGAAGCCGCGGCCGGTGGTCTCGCCGGATGTCGGCGGGTTGGGTCATGCTGGGTGTCTCCAGTTCTCGTGAGGGCTGGTGGACGAGGGCGGCCCCGCTTCATTGGCGTGAGTGGGGGGCCGCCTTCGGCGTTCAGCGGTTGTTGATGGTTCCGGTGGCGCGGCCGAACATCCCGGACGCGGTGATGTTCTGGGTGACGTGCTGGACCGGCGCGGTACCGCGTCCCGTTCCTCGGGTGGCGCGGAGGAGCATCGGCGCGATGACGCCGGCGGCGATGAGGGCGATGGCGGCCCAGAGGGCTTCGGTCATAGCGATCAGTCCCGGTGCGGCGTAGGAGATCCCGAATCCGGCCGCGGCGATCCCGCCGCCGACGGTCGGGGCGAGGAGAGCGGTCGTCTTGGCCCATGCCGGGATCGGCTGCGCCGCGGCCTGCGTCGGGGCGGCGGGCTGGGTGTAGGCGAGGGTCCGGTAGCCGTTCGGCAGGGTGACCATCTCGACTCCCGGGGGGAGTTCGGTGGGCAGCATCACAGGCTGCTGGACGCTCGTCGGGTAGAGGATCGCGTCGCCGTAGCGGGTGGCGGGGGTGGTGCTCGTGCGGGTGCGTTCATGCACGACGGGGCTCCCTCGTAGGCCAGGACCACCCCTAAACATCAAGGGGTGGTCCTGGCGTGGCTTGTCGTGTCGCTTGTCGTCTGTCTTGTCGCGTGCCCTTGTCTTGTCGCTTGTCTTGTCGCTTGTCGCCTCCCAGGTCAGAGACCGTTTGCAAGCCCTTGCGAGGTCCGGGAGGGTGTTCCTCCGGGGGTGGCGACAAGCGACAAGGTCAGTCCTCGTCGGGGATGTTGGGGGCGTGGGTGTGGTGGACGTAGCGGGTCTTGGTGCCGGTCCCGACGCGGACGGCTTCGCCTTCGTCGGTCCAGGACTTGAGCCATCCGGCGACGGTCTGGCGGGTGGTGCCGTACCGGTCGAGCTGCCGAGCGATAGCCGATGCGCCGGTGCCTTCCGGGCCCGCGGCGATGAGGACGGTCAGGGCTGCCTGCCGGGCGGCGTTGTCCTCGTCGCGGTGCGCGGACAGGTTCAGCCCCGGCCGCGCCTGTTCCTGCTCCGGGTCGGGGGCGGTGGTGAACTCGACGGAGATGAGCCGCTCGAACTCCGCGTCCACCCGGTCCGCCAAAGGGGCGAGCGGTGCCTGACCACGGTCTCGGTGGGCGGCGAGGTTCAGGCCCCCTCCCGCGGGGGCCTGGTCGGGCGCGCTGGTGTCGGGGTCCGGGTCGGTGTGGTGGTGCTCGTTGATCCACGCGGTGCGCTGCTGATCCCAGCGGCGGGCGTAGTCCGCGCCGGCGGCCTTCGCGGAGACGGCATCCAAGCGGGGGTGGCGGTCGCTGGTGGCGTGGACGATGTCGCGGATCTGGGTGGGCAGGATGCGCCACGTCCCGAACAGGCCGGTAGGGGATTCAGGGGTGCCCATGAAGCCGGTGCCCTTGTGGGGTGCCTGCTCGATCCGCAGCCCGCGGGCGCTGGGGAACAGCTTGGACAGGTCCATGCCCTCGGTCGCCCCGCCCGTCAGCGCTACGCGGGTCTTGGCTTCCCGGCGGATCATCATGTTGCCGAGGACGGCGCCGGTCGCGCCGAGCGCGGTCAGGACGGTGCGGATGCCCATCGCGCGGAGCATCCGAATCACTTCCAGGATCTTCTTCGCGAGCTTGCGCTTCTCCGGCTCGTTGCTGACGAGGATCTCGGCGCCCTCGTCAATGACGAGCATGATCTGCGGAATCTGCGCGCTGACCGGCAGCAAGTCCGTGTTGGCCTGCGCCATCAGCTCCTGGTAGGCGCGCTTGCGGTAGAGCCCGATCCGCAGCGCGGCATCGAGCATCAGGTCGGCTTCCTGATGGGAGGCGGCCAGCCAGTCGATCCCCGGCCGCACCGGCCCGCCCTGCCCGGAGCCGTCCATCGCCGGCCGGACCCAGGGCAGGCCGGCCGATCCCGCGTTCAGGTCGATGACCCAGGTCAGGATGTCGGTGGCGCGGGCGAACCCGGCCAGGATGACGTGGACCATGTTTGTCTTGCCCGACCCGGTCGGGCCGACGACGAGCGCGCACTGCTCACGCAGATAGGTGAGGATCTCGTCCGCGTTCGTCCGGTACCCCCACGGCAAGCCCGTGTGGATAGACAAAGCGCCGTACTCGGACGGGTAAGGCACCTCTGCGGCCAGGACATTGACGGTCGTCACGTCGATCAGGACGCGGCCCTGGTCGATGCCCGGGGAGGCCGCGGCGGTGCAGCCGTGCGGCAGCCGCGCGTCCGCGGACAGGCGGGCGTTCTCTTTGGCGATGCGGTCGTAGGTGGTGCCGCCGGTGGGGAGTTCTGCGTCGATGGTGTAGCCGGTGTTCGTGGGCCACATCTCCACCGCCAGGACCCGCAGGGTGATCCCGCAGACCCGCTGGACCCGGTCCACCCACTCCGCCGCGATGCCCCGCCGCTCCGCCGACAGCTCCCGGGCCACCTGCCGCTCGGAGACGGCGAGGGCTTCCAGCTCGCGGGCCTCCTCGTACAGGCCGACGGACCGGGCCGCGGCTCCCATGCCCACGCCGATCACCGCCAGCGAACCCAGGGCTGTCCACGTGAGCGGCCCGGTGGCCAGCGCCCACGTGGTCCAGCCGGACCCGAGGAGCCAGGACGCGGCACGCGCGCCGATGGTGCGGGCAGCGAGCTTCTGCCGCAAGCCCGACGCGGTGTGCCCGATCGCGCCGACGGTGCCGACGGCCAATGCCCAGGTGGGCGGCATGTGGGCGAGGGTTCCGACGGTGGCGACCGCGTACGCGCCGGTCGTGGCGGACAGGGCCCCGGTGATGGGGCCGTGGCCGGCGGCCCAGTCCAGCGCCAGCCCGTTGTGCTCGATGGTTTGGGCGCTCATCAGACGTTCCAGCCCTTCTCGGCCTCGGTGCCGTTGCGGGGGTCTTCGTGGCGGGCGATGTCCGCCTCGTGGGCTTGGCGGAAGGTCGGGCCCAGCTCCTCGGAGAAGGACACCGAGTTCGTGAACACGCTGAAGAGGTCGGAGAGCATGTCCGCGACGACCTTCTCCAGCGGGAACTCGGTGTCGGAGCGCTCAGCGAGGATGCGCAGGACGTTCGCGATGGCCTGCAGGGCCTCGGGGAGGCCTTCGAGCATGGCGAGGATCTCCATGCAGTTCTCCGGCTCGTACTGCTGGGCGGCCTGCTCCATCTCGGCGGCCAGCTCTTCGAACTTGAACCCGGATGCGTTGCTCACAGCTACTCCTTGGCTGGCGGGAGGTGCGGGAACGTGCGTGGTGGGACGTGCGGCGCTGTCACCGACCGGCTCGTCGTCCTGGTCGTGCTCGGCCGCCACCTGCTCTTCGGCGGCCCGCTCGTCGTCTTCGAGCTGGGCGCGGATGTCGGCGTCCCGGTCCTCGCGCTGGGCGCGGGCCCGGCCGACGAGGAACCGGTACAGGCGCCGGCCGGGGTACATCAGCCAGCCCCAGCGCAGCCACCGCCCGAGCGGGGTGGTGACCATGCCGAGGAGTCCGGCCCCTGCGGCGAGGACCCCGGCGAGGGCCTTACGGGCGTGAAAACGGGCAGCCGACCGCAGCAGCGCCTTACGCGCTGCCCGCTGCGCCGGAGCCTTCACCTGCGCCAGACGCCTGCGGTACGCGGCCTGCTGGACCTGCTGGCGTCCCTTGCCCACCGCCCTGCCCGCGTTGCGATCCCTCGCGGCGCGGGCCGCGTTGACGGCCTTGTCGCGGACGGCGGCGGCCTTGCCCATGCCCCTCGCGAGGGTGCGAGCTGCCGGACCACGGGCCTTCGTACCGCGCGCGGCCGCGCGCTCGGCGGCCTTCGCGGCTCGCCGGGTGTCCGCGACCTGCCGCCGGGCCTGAACCGCGGCCCTACGGGCAGCGGACCGGGTCGGGTCCTGCGCCCTGGCCTGCGAGCGCAGACCATGGACCTGCCCGGCCCGGCCACCGGCCAGACGGCCGGCGGCCTGCGCGGCGCGCTGGCGGGCCGACGGCGTACCGGCCTTGCCGAAGGCGGTGCCGGACCGGCCACCGGCCGGGCCGCCCGTGCGATGCCGGGCCTGTCCGCCCGTGGTCCTGCGAGATCCGGACCCGATGCCACCCGCGGTACGCGCCGAGGCCCTGGGCTGGGCGGGAATCCGCCCCAAGAGGCCACGTCCCGCGCTGCCGCCGGTGGTTCGGGTGGCGGCCGGGGTGGACTTCACCGCGGGCTTCTTCTTGCCGGTCTTGCTGCGGCTGTGGGCTGCGGCGGTGCCCAGGACGGCGGCGCCGGTCATGGCGATGGCGGCGGCGATCGGGCCCCCGGCCAGCGCGGCGGTAGCCAGCAGGCCGGCCGCCGCGTTCGTCCCGGACAAGCTGAGCGGGACTACCGGGAATCCGCCGGCGGTGTGCTCCACCTCCTTGGCCGGGGTGGTCGCGCTGGTCTCGGACGGTGCCGGGGCGGGGGTGGCTTCTTCGGGTGGGGCTACCGGTTCGCTGAGGGTCTCGGTCATGCTGAACGTGCTCCTTCAGGGGAGAAGAGGGCCCGGCCGACGCTGTAGGAGGTGGGCAGCCGGGCCCTCGCTGCTGAGGTGGTTCAGGCGACGCGCTGTTCATCGGGGTACGCACACGGGGTGCACATGCCGAGCGAGGCCGGGATCACGTATCCGGCGTCGCGGCGGCAGGCGGGGCACCAGCGGCGGGCGGCATTCGCCTTCGCGAGGGCGGCGGTCCGGCCGACGGTCATCGGCCGGACGGGCAGGGCCCGATCGACGAGGTACAGATAGGCGACCAGTGGGCCGCGCCGGCGCCGGGGGCGTTCGAGCTGGGCGACGACGTCCTGACCTCCGGGCCGCAGCCCCAGGGAGCGGAGCTGACGGCGGGTGGCCAGGCCATCGGGGGCCAGGCGCCACCGGTAGATGGGAAGGGCGGCCATCAGCCGACGGCCGGGGCGATCGAGGCGGCGTTCGCGTCGCGCATTTCCTGGTAACGAGCCGAGGCCCAACCAACGGACCAGCCGGACAGCTCGGCCGCGACACGGACCGGTACCCCGGCAGCGAACGCGGCCTGCACGGTCTTGCGGGCCTGCTCCTCGGGCTGCTTCTCCGCGGGCGGGCCAGCGGCGAGGAGTGCTTCGCGTTCACGCTCGGCCTGCGCGGTGCGCTCCGCCTGTTCACGGCGTTCACGCTCGGCCCGCTCGCGGGCCTCCAACTCACGCTGCTGCGCGACCCTGCGCTCACGCTGTTCACGCTCGGCCTGCTGCTGTTCACGCTCGCGTTCACGGCGTTCACGGGCCTCCCGCTCCGCCAGCTCGGCGGCTTCTGCCCGCGCCTGTTCCTCGCGGCGGAGCCGGTCCTGCCGGTCGGCCTCCTCGCGGACTAGCCGGGCTTCGTGTTCACGCTGTTCACGGGCGAGGGCCGCTTCGTGCTCGCGCTGTTCACGTGCGGCCCGCCGCCGGTTCTCCTCCTGCTCCGCGGCCGCCCGCTCCCGGGCGTCCCGCTCGGCGCGCTTGCGGGCCTCCACAGCCAGGACGGCGGCGGTCAGGGCCCGCCGGTAGGCGAGTCCGGCCTCTGCCGTGACGATGAGCAGGAGCGGGGCGACGGAGTGGACGGCGACCCCGACCATGTCCCCGGCCAGGGCGGATACGCCGATATTCAGCGCGAGGGTCATGGTCCCGGTCATCCACCGCAGGGCCACCGGCCAGGCGCCACCGTGACCGCCGAGACGGGCCAGGACCGAGTCGAGGCGGACCACGATGACCACGGCCGCGTCGACGACGAGCGGCAGGATCGGCGCCGTCCACCGCCACTCAACCGGGGTGTGGGCCGCCATCAACGGCGTGACCGTCAGGACGGAGTAGAGCATCGCCCCGCCGACGATCAGCCACGTCCCCACCGAGAGAGCACGCTCGGATGAACGGATCTGAACGCTGTTCACGAAGCCGCCTCCGCCCGTGAACGCTCCACGTCGGCAGCCGGAATCTTCGCGAAGCCGACCAGCCTCAGCAAGGCTCCGGCGTAGTCGCTCTCCGCCTCCAGCACGCGAGTACAGCCACCGCCTTGAACGCCGTGGCTCACGCTCTCGGGAGCGATCCCGAGGGCGTCACGCCACGCCTCGAACCCGGCGAAGTCGTCGTGGAAGGACAGCTCCAGCCGGCCGGGGAAGATCGTGGTCACCCGTACGCAGGGGGCCGGCAGGTGCGGGAACTCGGCGGCGAACAGGCGGAGGACTCGCAGGGGCGCGTCCAGCGAGGAGAGTGTGGCGGTCATGCGGCACCGCCCGGCATGCTCGCCGTGGCGGCCTGGTTGGTCAGCGTCCGCCGGACGTCCAGCATCTTGCGACGGGCCCGGCGGATACGCCGCTCATCCAGCTCGGACGGCGTGCGGTCCAGCACGGCGATCCGCGCGTCAAGCAGCTCGACATCCGCCAGGATCAGCGGCATCTCCCACTCGATCGCGTCCAACTCCGCGTCCGACGGCTCCAGGCCGTCGGACCACGGGGTAACAACGTTGTGAAGTGCGGCGATGGACTTCATGGGTCTTGCTCCTTCGAGAGAGGAACGGGGCCCGAACAGCAGCCCCGGCGTTCGAGCGCCGGGGCTGCACTGCGTTGGGGTGAAGCGGGAAGATCTCCGGCTCCCCTCAACCCCGCACGTACACCGCCGAAGCGGCAGACGTGCGGGGGAGGCAACCGCCCTGAGAGGCGAGCCACCGGCTATCCCGGTGCGCTGTCGCAGCGGCTCAGGGGATGACGCGAAGGGCGTTCCCGCCGCGCCGGTCAAGCGCGATCGGGGCCCGAAGTCTTAAGCGGATCACGATGTCCTCCTACGTCTTCAACTGGGATGCAGCACTGCAAGGGGGACTCAAGTCCCCACCCTCCGGCCGTTGCTCGCGGTCACCGGGCCACCTCGCCAGTCAGGCGCCAACCGCTCGCCCTGTCCCCTGGCCTTTAGCGGGATTGCAGCGTCCCCGCCCTTAGCTGTGGCCCCGTTCCGACGCGGGCCATTTCTGCCTCGTGCACACCGGAGTTGGGCCCTTGCGGGCCATCTGGTGCGCACCAGAAGCATGGCATCTGGTGCGCACCAGATGCAAGCCCTTGGTTCGTTCGGGGCTTGCCGGTGTCGTTCCGGTGTGACTTCAGGAAACGGCCCAGATGGGGGGTCTCGGTAGCCAACAGGGGTTAACCTCAAGGGTGTTAACCCGCTCCCACCTGCGGCGACTCGGTTAAACCCCTCAGGTGGCACGGCCATCGGAGGCGATGCACGTGGGCAAGGGATTACGAGCTGTTCGTACCGCGCGGGGATGGTCGCAGGAGCGGCTGATCTTCGAGATCGAGCGCCACGCGCGGCAGCACATGCTGAACGTCGCATCCAGCGCGAGCCTGAAGACCTACGTGTCGGAGTGGGAGAACGGCCGACGGGCCATCACGGAGCGGTACGCCGTGATCCTCCGGCCGCTGCTCGGGGTGACGGACGCCGAGCTGGGCGGGGAGCGCGCACGCTCAGTCCCCAAGCAAGCTGACGGCTACGAGGACCTGTTGAGCCGGATCGACTCGGCGCGGAGTGTCAGCGATTCCATGGTGAGCACCTTCATGGACCAGACCGAGCTACTGCGGACCATGGATCGGCAGATGGGCGCATCGGGCCTGGTGGACCAGATGACCGGCCACCTGGCGAGGATGGAGGACGCGCTCACCTTCGCCGTCCTGCCGGGAACGCGCCGTCCCATCGCGACGGCATTGGCCGGAGCGGCGACCCTGGCAGCCTGGCAAGCGCTGGATGCCGGTTCCGTGGAGCGAGCCTGGCGGCACTACGAGCTGGCGAAACGTGCCGCGCAGGATGCTGACGCGCCCCAGTACCTGGCTCACGCCATGGGCGAGCAGGCGTACGTCCTGGGTGATGCCGGCCGACCCGAGATGGCGGTGGAGCTCATCCGAGACGCGCAGCGCACCCATGCGGAGCGGCAGTCGCCCCGCCTTCGAGCCTGGTTGAGCGCGGCCGAAGCCGAGCTGTGCGCCACCGCCGGCATGCACGACGATTCCAGGCACGCGCTCGACCGGGCGGCGGCCGCGCTGCCGGAAGGCGCGGACACCCGCGACTCCGACATGCTGAGCATCTTCCTGAACACGGACCATCTGGCGCGCTGGAGGGGAAACGTACTGGCGCTGCTGGGGGACAGCTCGGCCATGGATGACCTCTACGCATCGCTCCAGACGGCAGACCCCACGTTCGTCCGCGCCAAGGCAGGCTTGCACAGCGACCTGACGCAAGCCCACCTTGCCCGCGGCGAGTTCGACGAGGCGCGCTCGAACCTTCAGCAGGCGCGCCTGCTGGCGAACCGCACGGGGTCCGTGCGGCATCGCCGGCGTGTGGAGCTGCTTACTGGGCGGCTGTAGCCCGCGACGCGAGGATGTGCAGGAGGGCAACCAGGGTTCCTGACCCCATGAGCTTCCCCTCGGCCATGAGGGCGGGGATGTCCGCCAGGGGCACCCAGGCGATCTGCCCGGCTTCCTCGATGTCTGTGGGCTCGCCCACCTTCACCGCGCCGCGTGCCACGAAGATCTCGTGAGGCGAATCGACCATGCCGATCATGGGCTGATACGTCACGACGTGCTCAACGTTCGTCGGGCGCCAGCCGGTCTCTTCCTCGGTCTCCCGCGCCGCCGTGGTCGCCGCGTCCTCGCCTTCGTCCACGATCCCGCCGGGGAGTTCCCATCCCCACTGCTGCGGGACGAAGCGGTAGCGCCACAGCATCAGGACGCGCTGCTGCTCATCGATCACAGCCGTGATCGCCACATGGTGCAGGCGCACCACGTGGTGCTCGAACCGCTCGACCCCGGGCGGCTCGACATCGACGAGGTCGAGGTTGACCCACCTGTTCTCGTAGACCGTCCTGCTGCCATGGATCGTCCAGGGCTCCAGCTCCGCCGGCGTGGCAACGGCCTCGCTGCCCACGACGCGGTAGGAGCTGCGGTCGTACGCCTTGATGAGGTGCTCGCTCGCCAGTCGCGCGAGCACCTGGCGGAGGGCAGTACGGCCGATCTCCAGCTCAGCGCTCATGGTCCGCTCGGAGGGAAGCTTCTCGCCGGGTCCATATTTACCCGACTCGATCCACGACCGGATCGTCTGGTAGACCCTCGTCGACTTCGGTCCCATCCTCAGAGCACTCTCCCCGTTCGTCAGCTGGTGCCAGCCAGCGTAGTGGGGGATCAGCGCAGGGGACTCGGTCATACCCATCTCTCTTCCGATCTGGTGCGGACGGGGGGTGGCTGGAGGCGACCCGGGATGGCCTCACACACGATCGCTTCAGGGGCTTCAGTCGCGCCCTCCGATGTTTACCGCAAGTAGAGATAATCCCTGCGGCTTTGATTACAGGCGTGCCAGACTGTTCTTCTACTTGACTCGTGAGAGGCCGCCAAGCCATGCAGCAAGGTCAGAATTCGGCGTGTCCGATGCCGCACGCCCATCGACGTCTTCTGGATTGCCACGCTCAGTGGCATGCGCTTCATGAAGCATATTTCAGCCCTGACGGATTTCGGTTGGCCTTGAACTCATTGCTTCAAACGCATCGAAGTGTCACTGACCTCTTGCTTAAGCGCAAGGCAACTCTTCCTGGTTTCCAGGAGTGGTTTACCCGCTTCTCTGAAGGAGTCAGTAAAGGTGAAATTATGCGATGGGCCAAAAAGTCGCGGAATCGCATCGTTCATGAGTCTGATCTAGAGCTGTACAGCTCTTGTCAAGTGGTATGGATCGGAGATTGGTATCGAAGGTCCGAGGCTGTGGCGCAGTTTCCTCCGCGAATGAGTATGGATGAAATCATTGATGCCATCCGTCGATCGCGAGGTATGCCGCCTTTCGGTACGATCACGGTCAAACGTCGATGGGTGGATAAAGCGCTCCCTACTTGGGAGCTTCTCGAAGCCACAGCTGACGCTTACATGGAACTCAACCGTCTGCTTCGTACGGGTCACTTGGCCGCAGGCGTTGGGGCTTGTGAGTTGGATTCTGGATACGGTGAGTGCATCACTTCTGAATTGCCGGAACTCTCTGGACATCTTTCATGCATGCACGCTGCGCGATCCGAGCTGTCCGGCCATTTTTCCGCCAGGGATGGACGGGTTCTGGAGGAGTTTTCCGAAGAATTTGAAGTGGATGAGGAAAGAGGGCGGGCTGCTTTTGAAGGGTATGGCTCACCTGAATTTCCTGAAGGGGATGCCGTGGCGTGCGTACCTGGATATATGGAAGTAGCCCGGCAGGTGATGCAGAGGGATGGATTTCATGCCACGCTGGCGCTCTGCTATAAGGGTGACGCCGTGGTGCGCATTCAGGTGATGGAGTTTCCTGACCAGGGGGCAAAGATTCTCATCTTTGAAGGGCTGGCAAATCTTGTTGAGTCAACGCGGGCGGACGGGGTTCTAATTATTGGGGAGACCTGGATGGGGGCGCAAACGGAAACTGAGAAGAAACTAGGAACTGTGTTGCTGCCTGCCAGGGATCGATTGGATAGGCGGGAGGCGCTAACCGTCTACGCGGTCACCCGTGATGGGCGTCATGCGGCCCTGAACTGCTTCGTGGAGCGCACTCCGTCCGGAACGACTGTTTGTAGCGATCCCGTCGAACTGGATGCGCAAGGGGGTGCCAATACCTTGATCCCCATCAAGCGGAAGTGGAAGGAGATGGAGGGCCGCGGACTCTAGCCCGGGGCCCTCCCGTCGTCGACTACGAGCGCCCACTTCAGCGGTGGGTATCCAGCAACCCATGGCGCCGGCGAGACAGCGAGCCTCTTGGCTCCCTGGGGTCGGGCTGAGGCGGTCCGGACTGACGTCCTTCGGATGCGGCTCGCCCCAGCCCAATACCGAGGTTTGGGCCATGTGTGGGCCAGCGCGGGCGGGGTGGATGTTGGAGCGCGCTCCGGTGCAGGTCACGGCGGTGCTGAGACTCTCGGCGGAACCCTCTTGAAAGCCGTCGTGGCGCGAGTCACCGTGGGTGCAAATCCCACACCCACCGCAGGTGAACGGCTCCTGACCAGGATCAAATGGGCAGGAGCCGTTTTCGTTTGCCGGCTCAACCCTGCGGCAGCTGCCCGGGACGGTCCGTGATCCCCTGCGCGACGATGGCTACGGAGGTCACTGCCGTTCCGGCCTTGCCCCAGTCGCTGTCCCCGAGGGCGATGGTCCGCTCGCCCAGGAGCCGCATGGTCTGCTTGTCGAAGATCCACTCGGTTCGCTCGTTGTCGTGGACCCGGGCGACAGCGACACCCGTTCGGCCCACAGCGTCCTTCGAGTCCTGAACCAGAACCACGCCGGGAATGCGGGCCGCCGCACGGTAGAGCGCCGCACTCAGACCGGGCGGTGCCTGGAACCTCCGCAGCAAGTCACCGATGGCGACGAACGCCTGCTGATCGGGTCCCGTTGTCGAACCGGAGCCGGGGCTTTGCTGCATCTGGGTGTCCTCGTAGATCAGGTGCAGCAGCGCGTCCGGGTCGGTCGGAAGCGTTTCGAGAAACCGGTAAGTGGGGCCGTTCAGAGTGGGCGGGCCATCGGGCGGGAGTGTCTCGGACCCTCGCACGGTGCGCGTCGTCGTTCCTGCCGACCCATCGACCGAGTGCCAGTGTTCCGCAGACTCGTCGGTAGGGGACGCCTCCATCCTTCCCCCGCTCCCGGGCACCTCGGACAGGGAGGTGTCCCTCGCGTGCGGTGCGGGACGTGGCCGGACGCCCTGCGGCTGGCTCCGCAGCCAGATGGTCGGTGGTGAGCTTGCGCAGGCGGGCGCGCGCCCGCGACAACCGGGAGCGAACGGTGGATTCTGCGACGCCGCAGGCCTTGCCACTTCGCTGTGGCTGAGGCCGGACCATACGGACAGGACGATGGTCTCGCGGTCGGCACGCCGGAGCCGGCCCAAGGCGCTCAGGGCGGCCTCAGCCTCTGCCGTGTCCGTCATGCGGGATACGACTCCATCGGCCGGGTCCGGCACGGCATTCGGTGGAGGTAAGCGCGTGAGGGCCTCTCTGTGGCGTCGTGCCGCCCTGCGGGTGTTGCGCAGGAAATGGTGGCGACACCGAGCAGCCACGCCCGATGGTTCGTGACTCCGCCGAGCGTCGCCCTGAGCCGCCAGGCTTCGAGAAAGGTGAGGGAGGCGATGTCCTCCGCCCCCGACCGGTCAGAAGTCATGCGGACGACATGCGCGTACACGGCGTGGCCGTGCGCATCGTAGATCTCGGCGAACAGCTGCTGTTCCACACTGCGTAGTGTCCGCTCGACCCCGTGCGCTGCATGAGGCGCGCGTCACACATTCACGGGACGGGCGTGCCCCTGCCCCTGTCCCTGCCCGCTGTCTGCGGCGTTCCTTCCGGGGCCTTCTTGGACGCCGAACCGCTGCCTTGGGCCTTCCGAGTGGTGTTTGTCGGAAGATCGGCGCGGGCGATGGGGTCGGTGCGGTTGCGGCCACATCATGACGAATGTATGCAGATCCGCCCGTCGGAACATCGTGAATCGAGGCACCTCGTCATGGCTCACCGCACCATCCTCACGTCGATCTGGACCTCCGTCCTCGCCGCTCTCGTGGCCCTCCTCTCCTGCTTCGGTCTCGCGGGTAAGGCCGCTCCGGCCTCCGCCCCGGCCCCCTCCGCCGCGGGCGCCGCGGCCACCGCAGTGCGCCGGCCGGCCGTAGTGGCCCGGCGGACCTGGCGGGCGATGATGCGGGGCGGTTCGCTCCCGCCGACCATCAAGCAGCGGATCCGCGCCGAGGCGCACGGCAAGACCCCCTCCGTCCGACGCTCCACCACCGCCGATGCCATGGGTGCCGGTCCCGGAACCGCTGCCCGCACCACTGCCCCGGTCGTAGCCCCGGCAGCCCCGGTCGCAGTGCCCGCCGCAGCCACCGCCGGCGCCGCCCGGGAAGCACTCGGGCTGGCCGCGTAGCCCCGTATCCCGTATCCCTTGGTCGCCGTCGCCGTCGCCGTCGCCGTCGCCGTCGCCGTCGCCGTCGCAGTCGCAGTCGCAGTCGCAGTCGCAGTCGCAGTCGTACGGTCCGGTTCGCGGGTGTATGTGCCGCCGCCGGGCAGAAGCTGAAGCCAGAAGCTGAAGCCAGAAGCAGGACCAGTAGGGCCAGCAGGATCAGTTGGACCAGTGGCGCCAGAAGGAGAACCGGAAGCAGCCGCAAAGCCGGCAGCGGAGCCGGAAGCAGCAGTAGAACCCGTAGGAGAAGCAGGAGTACGAGTAGGCGCTGGAGCCCGGTCGGTCGCGACCGTGGATCGCGCCGCGCGGTGGTGCCCCCGGAGCGGGGCACGGATGGGTCACCCCGGCTTGCGCCGGGGCGTGCAGGGGGCGTGAAGCTTGGCATTGCAGGGCCGCAGGCCCGGGAGACGGTGGGGTTCCCGGACGGCGCGGCCCTTTTCGGCATGTCCGGGACAGGCCGTTCTGGCGGAACGCTTCGGCCCTTGTGCGGCGCCGGTTTCGGCCGATCCCAGGGTGCTGACCTGGGGCTTCGGGGGCGCAAATGAGGTTTATCCGATGTTGGTCATACTTGCGGGGGAATCGGGGACTCCGTGACGGTTCGCCGGGGATTCGGTGGGCAACTCTGGATTCGCGACGTCGTCACCACACGGAACGACCGAGGCGGTCGGCCAACTGCCTTGGAGCAAGTCCCATTTCGGTTTTCTGGAGGACAAAGACATGGCAAGCATCCGTACCGCCCGCGTCATCGCCGCCGTCGCCGCGCTCCCTCTCGCCGTAGCTCTCCTGGGCGGGGTGGCGTCGGCCGACAACGGCTCCTTCGCGAACGACGGATCGAATGCGAGCGTCGCCGGCATCGTCGGCAGTGGTGTGGGAGGCAACAACAACGGCAACTCGTCCACGTCGCAGCAGGTGGCCACCGGTTCCGGGGCCTCCAACCAGAGCAACACCGCGCAGGTGAACGGGTCGGCCTTCACCGCGATCGACCAGTCCAACGCCACCGTGGCGGTCAATTTCCACCCCTGGTGGTAGCCGCGGCCTGAGTCGCTCAGATTCTTGAGGGCGCCTGTGCGACCGGACCGGCTGGGGTCCGGTAGCGCAGGCGCCCTCGCGCATCTCCCGGCGCCAGCCCGAGCCCCCGAGCCGGCTCCTCTCCCGACCTTGACACCACGGGTGAATCTGACGGACAGTCAGGTTCCCTCGATGATGTGATGCCGGGAGGCCTGCGCCGTGCACCTCGCCCCGACCGAAGGCCAGTTGCGGCTGCGCGCCGAACTGCGCGCGTACTTCAAGGATCTGCTGCCGGACGGCGTCCCCGGCGATCCCGCCCGTCAGCGCGAACTCCTGCGCCGCATAGGCGCCGACGGGCTGCTCGGCCTCGGCTGGCCCGTCGAGTACGGCGGCCAGGACCGCGGCGCCGACGAGCAGTTCGTCTTCTTCGACGAGGCCTACCGGGCCGGCGCCCCCGTTTCCATGGTCACGCTCAACACCGTCGGCCCGACCCTGATGAAATACGGGACCGAGGAGCAGAAGGACTACTTCCTGCCCCGGATCCTCGCGGGCGACATCGTCTTCGCCATCGGCTACTCCGAACCCGAAGCCGGCACCGACCTCGCCGCCCTGCGCACCCGCGCGGTCCGCGACGGAGACGACTGGCTCATCGACGGGCAGAAGATCTTCACCTCCAACGCCCAGAACGCGGACTGGATCTGGCTCGCCTGCCGCACCGATCCCGAGGCGCCCAAGCACAAGGGCATCTCGATCATCCTGGTGCCCACCGACACCACTGGCTTCTCCTGGACCCCGATCCACACCGTCGGCGGCCTCACCACCACGGCCACGTACTACGACGGCGTCCGCGTCCCCGCCGGCCATCTCGTCGGCCCCGAGCACGGCGGCTGGGGCCTGATCACCAACCAGCTCAACCACGAGCGCGTCGCCCTCGCCGCCATCGGCATGCAGGCCGAGGACTTCTACGCGTACGCGCTCGACCACGCCCGCACCCCCGATCCGGCCACCGGCGACCGGCCCGCCGACCTCCCCTGGGTGCAGTCCCGGCTCGCCGAGGCACGCGCGCGACTGGCCGCCGTACGCCTCCTCAACTGGCGCCTCGTCCAGGACGTGGGCAGCGGCGCCCTGGCCCCCGGCGATGCCAGCGGGGTGAAGTTCCTCGGCACCGAGTCCACCGTCGAGGTGTACCGGATGTGCCAGGAGGTGGTCGGCGAGGAGGCCCTGATCCGCGGGCCCGCGGCCTTCGCGGGCGGCGAGCTCGAACGGATGAACCGGGCCGCCCAGATCAACACGTTCGGCGGCGGGGTCAGCGAGGTCCAGCGGGAGATCGTCGCCATGATGCGGCTCGGGATGAAGGGGAGGAAGCGATGACGGCGGACGCGGACGCGGTCGTTGACGCGGCGGAGGAGGCAGCCCGGTTCCACACGCTGCTGACGGCCTTCGAGGGGCATCCGGCCGCCACCGGCGGCCGGGGGAAGGACGCGGTCAACGAGCCGATGATCCGCCACTGGTGCGAGGCGATGGGCGATGCCAACCCTGCCTACACCGGGCCGGACGCGATCGCTCCGCCCACCATGCTGCAGGCCTGGACGATGGGCGGCCTCTCCGGCCACGCGGACCGCTCCTCCGCCTATGACGAGCTCCTCGGGCTCCTCGACGGCGCGGGCTTCACCTCCGTGGTCGCCACCGACTGCGAGCAGGAATACCTCCGCCCGCTGCGCCCCGGCGACGCGATCACCTTCGACGCCGTCATCGAGTCCGTGTCGCCCCGCAAGACGACCAAGCTGGGCACCGGCCACTTCGTGACCACCCGCATGGACGTCCGGGCGGACGGCGAGCCCGCCGGCACCCACCGCTTCCGCATCCTCAAGTACGTGCCCGCCGCCGGGCCGTCGAAGAAGCGGCCACCGGCGCAGCGGCCCCGCCCAGTGATCAACCAAGACAACCAGGGGTTCTGGGAAGGAGTGCGGGAGCACAGGCTGCTGATCCAGCGCTGCACCGCCTGCACCACGCTCCGCTTCCCGTGGCTCCCCGGCTGCAACGCCTGCGCGAGCGCGGACTGGGACACCGTCGAGGCCTCCGGCGCGGGCACGGTGTTCAGCTACGTGGTCATGCACCATCCGCCCTTCCCGGCCTTCGACCCGCCCTACGCGGTCGCGCTGGTCGAGCTCGCCGAAGGAGTCCGGATGATCAGCAACATCACCGGTGTGCCCTACGACAAGGTGCGCATCGGCCTCCCCGTTCAGCTGGAGTTCCTGCGCGTCGACGACGATCTCGAACTCCCCGTCTTCCGCGGGAGTGAGGGCTGATGGACTTCCGTCCCACCGAGGAACAGGCCGCCGCGGCCGGTCTCGCCGCCCGCATCTTCTCCGACCTGGCCACTCATGAACGCCTCTCCGAAGCCGGCACCGGCAGCGACGCCGACCTGTGGAAGGCCCTCACCACGGCCGGGCTGACCGCCGCGGTCGAGGAGATCGGTCTGCTCGGGCTGGTCCTGCTGCTGGAGGAGCAGGGCCGCACCACGGCGCAGGTCCCGTACGCCGCCACCTGCGTGTACGGGATCCTCCCCGTGGCCGCGCACGGCAGCCCCGAGCAGCGCGCCCGCCTGCTGCCCGCCCTCGGCACGGGCGAGGCGGTGGCCACCGGCGCCTTCCCATCGCGCGGCCGGATCACCGCCGAGGGCGGCCGGCTCACCGGGACCACCCCCGCCGTGCCCTGGCTGCGCGACGCCACGCACGTCCTGGTCCCGGACGCCGACCGGGCGTTGTGGCTCGTACGGACCGACGCGCCCGGCGTGGGGACCTCCCCCGTGGAGACCACCGCCCCCTGGTCGGCGGGCCGGCTGACCCTGGCCGGAGCCGAGGCCGAACGGCTGGGGTCCGACGGCGCGTACGAGGACACGCTCGCCGCCGCCCGCACCGCCTTCGCCGGCCTCCAGGCGGGCGTCTGCGCGGGTTCCCTCGCCCGGGCGGTGGAGTACACCTCCACCCGTGAGCAGTTCGGCCGGCCGCTCTCCACCCATCAGGGGGTCATGCTGCGCGCGGCCGACGCGTACATGGACACCGAGGCGATCCGGGTCACCGCCTACGAGGCGGCCTGGCGCCTCGACCAGGGTCTTCCCGCGCAGGAACACGTGCTGACGGCCGCCTGGTGGGCCTCGGAGGCGGGCAGGAGGGTCGTGCACGCGGGCCAGCACCTGCATGGCGGCATGGGCGCCGACCTGGACCACCCCGTGCACCGGCACTTCCTGTGGGGGCGCCAACTGGACGCATACCTGGGCTGCGGCAGCGAGCTGCTGGCCGAGCTGGGGGCCACGATCGCCGCGTCCCCCGCATCCGCGCTCGCGCCTGCACCAGCGCCCGCGCCCGCACCCGTATCCGCATCCGCATCCGCGTTCGCTTCGACAGCCGAGGGAGAACAGGCATGAACGTCGGCGACACGCTGCCGCCGCTGGAGATTCCGGTCACCCGCACCCTGATCGTCGCGGGCGCGATCGCCTCCCGCGACTACCAGGACGTGCACCACGACGCGGCGCTGGCGCAGGAGAAGGGCTCCCCGGACGTCTTCATGAACATCCTGACCACGAACGGCCTGGTGGGCCGGTACATCACCGACCACCTCGGGCCGCGCGCCGTCCTGCGCAAGGTGGCCATCCGACTCGGCGCCCCGAACTACCCGGGCGACACGATGACCCTCACCGGCACCGTCACCGCCGTATCCGCGACCACCGTCGAGATCCGGGTCGTCGGCGCCAACGGCCTCGGCCACCACGTATCGGGAACGGTCACCGCGGAGGTGCCGGCATGAGCGTCCGCACCCGCGACGAGCTCGGCGGCCGCGCAGCCATCGCCGGCATCGGAGCCACCGAGTTCTCCAAGGACTCCGGCCGCAGCGAGCTCAAACTCGCCGTCGAGGCCGTGCACGCCGCCCTCGACGACGCCGGGCTCACCCCCGACGACGTCGACGGCATGGTCACCTTCACGATGGACACCAGCCCCGAGATCACGGTCGCCCAGGCGGCCGGCATCGGGGAGCTGTCCTTCTTCTCCCGCATCCACTACGGCGGCGGCGCGGCCTGCGCCACCGTCCAGCAGGCCGCCCTCGCCGTCGCCACCGGAGTCGCGGAGGTCGTGGTCTGCTACCGCGCCTTCAACGAGCGCTCCGGGCGCCGCTTCGGGTCCGGGGTCCAGCAGCGGGAACCCTCGGCGGAGGGGGCGGCGCTCGGCTGGTCGCTCCCCTGGGGGCTGCTGACCCCCGCCTCCTGGGTGGCCATGACCGCACAGCGCTACCTGCACACCTACAACCTCACCCCCGAGGCGTTCGGGCACGTCGCCGTCACCGACCGCCGGCACGCCGCGAACAACCCCGCCGCGTACTTCTACGGCAAGCCCATCACCCTGGCCGACCATGCGGCCTCGCGCTGGATCGTGGAGCCGCTGCGGCTGCTGGACTGTTGCCAGGAGACCGACGGCGGCCAGGCCGTCGTCGTCACCACGACCGAGCGCGCCCGGGATCTGAGGCACGCGCCCGCCGTGATCACCGCCGCCGCTCAGGGCGCCGGCCGCCGCCAGGAGGGTATGACCTCCTTCTACCGGGACGACCTCACCGGGCTGCCGGAGATGGACGTGGTCGCCCGCCAGCTGTGGCGCACCAGCGGGCTGCGGCCCTCGGACATCGACGTCGGCATCCTCTACGACCACTTCACCCCCTTTGTGCTGATGCAGCTGGAGGAGTTCGGCTTCTGTGCGCCCGGTGAGGCCGCGGACTTCGTGGCCGCGGACGCCCTGCCGATCAACACGCATGGCGGCCAGCTCGGAGAGGCATACCTGCACGGGATGAACGGCATTGCCGAGGCCGTCCGCCAGCTGCGCGGGACCTCCGTCAACCAGGTCGCGGGGGCGGCGCACGCACTTGTCACAGCCGGTACCGGTGTCCCGACCTCCGGGCTGATCCTGGGCGCCGACGGCTGAGATCCGGGACCAGGGCCGTCCCCACCCCTCCACCTTCAGGGGGTGGGGACGGCCCTGCGCCTACAACCTGAGACGGATCCACCATCGGCACCTACGGCCGATCCCATGGCGGGTGGGCGCTCCTAGCGTGGAGACATGACCACGCCTGTGTGCCCGCTCGCCTCGAATCCGACGCCGTACCCGTCGTTCTCGGCGTACGTCCGGACCCGCGGCACGGTCCTGATGCGCACTGCGCGCTCCCTCACCGCCAACCCGTGCGATGCGGAGGACCTGCTCCAGACCGCCCTTGCGAAGACGTATGTGGCCTGGGACCGCATCGAGGATCACCGCGCGCTGGACGGCTACGTCCGGCGGACGCTGGTCAACACCCGTACCTCCCAGTGGCGCAAGCGCAAGGTCGACGAGTTCGTATGCGACGAGCTGCCGGAGACCGAGGTGGCTCCGGCCTCCGACCCCGCCGAGGCGCAGGCACTGCGCGACGCGATGTGGCGCGCGGTGACCCGGCTGCCCGACCGTCAGCGTGCCATGGTCGTCCTCCGGTACTACGAGGACCTCAGCGAGGCGCAGACCGCGGAGCTGCTCGGGGTCTCGGTCGGCACGGTCAAGAGCGCGGTCTCCCGCGCCCTGGGCAAGCTCCGCGAGGACCCGGAGCTCATGCCGGTCCGGTGAGACGGCGGATGTTTCACGTGAAACCTGGGGACGTCAGGGGATGTTTCACGTGAAACACGTAGCGGTTTCTACTCCCGGGTAGTGACATGCCGACCGGTACGTGCGCAGAATCGGCAGCATCCGTAGCCGCCGCAGCGCCGCAGCGCTCACCGGGAGGACGCTTTGCTCAGCACCATGCAGGACGTACCGCTCCTCGTCACCCGCATACTCCGACACGGGATGACGATCCACGGGAAGTCCCAGGTCACGACCTGGACCGGGGAGGCTGAGCCGCACCGCCGCAGCTTCGCCGAGATCGGCACCCGCGCCACCCGTCTCGCCGGCGCGCTGCGCGACGAGCTCGGAGTGCAGCAGACCGACCGGGTCGCCACCCTCATGTGGAACAACGCCGAGCATGTCGAGGCGTACTTCGCGATCCCCTCCATGGGCGCGGTCCTGCACACCCTCAACCTGCGGCTCCCTCCTGAGCAGCTGGTCTTCATCGTCAATCACGCTGTCGACCGCGTCGTCCTGGTCAACGGCACCCTGCTGCCCCTGCTCGTGCCGCTGCTGCCGCACCTGCCGACCATCGAGCACGTCGTGGTATCCGGTGCCGGCGACCGTTCCGGGCTCGAGGGGCTCGACGTCCGCGTGCACGACTACGAGGAGCTCCTCGCGGGCCGCTCCGACACCTACGACTGGCCCGAGCTGGACGAGCGCCAGGCCGCCGCCATGTGCTACACCTCCGGCACCACCGGGGACCCCAAGGGCGTCGTGTACTCCCACCGCTCGATCTACCTGCACTCCATGCAGGTCAACATGACCGAGTCGATGGGCCTGACCGACAAGGACACCACCCTCGTCGTCGTCCCCCAGTTCCACGTGAACGCCTGGGGGCTGCCGCACGCCACCTTCATGACCGGTATCAACATGCTGATGCCGGACCGCTTCCTGCAGCCGGCCCCGCTCGCCGAGATGATCGAGCAGGAGAAGCCCTCACACGCGGCAGCCGTCCCCACCATCTGGCAGGGGCTGCTGGCCGAGGTCACCGCCAACCCGCGCGACCTGACCTCGATGAAGCAGGTCACCATCGGCGGCGCGGCCTGTCCGCCCTCCCTCATGGAGGCGTACGACAAGCTCGGCGTCCGCGTCTGCCACGCCTGGGGTATGACCGAGACCTCCCCGCTCGGCACGATGGCGCACCCTCCGGCCGGTCTGAGTGCCGAGGAGGAGTGGCCCTACCGGATCACCCAGGGCCGTTTCCCGGCGGGCGTCGAGGCCCGTCTGGTCGGCCCCGGCGGTGACCTCCTGCCCTGGGACGGGGAGTCGGCCGGCGAGCTGGAGGTACGCGGCAACTGGATCGCGAGCTCCTACTACGGCGGTGCGGCCGGTGAACCCTTCCGGCCCGAGGACAAGTTCAGCGCGGACGGCTGGCTCAAGACCGGCGATGTCGGCGTCATCAGCGCCGACGGCTACCTCACCCTCACCGACCGTGCGAAGGACGTCATCAAGTCCGGCGGTGAATGGATCTCCAGTGTGGAGCTGGAGAACGCGCTGATGGCGCACCCAGAGGTCGCCGAGGCCGCGGTCGTCGCCGTCCCGGACGAGAAGTGGGGAGAGCGCCCGCTGGCCACGGTCGTCCTCAAGGAGGGCGCGGCCGTGGACTACGCGGGTCTGCGCGAGTTCCTCGCCGGGACCATCGCCAAGTGGCAGCTGCCGGAGCGCTGGACGTTCATCGAGGCGGTGCCCAAGACCAGCGTCGGCAAGTTCGACAAGAAGGTGATCCGCAAGCAGTACGCGGACGGCGCACTGGACGTCACCAAGCTCGACTGACGACCGGGGGCTATCCCCGCGTGAGCCACGGCCGCAGCAGCTTGCTGACCGCGGGCATGGCCACGTAGGTCATCAGAGTGCTGAAGACGACGGCGAAGGCGGCCGTGCGCAGTACGAAGTGCAGATCCACCAGGTACGGCCCGAGCACCGCGTTGCCGATCAGCGAGATCGGGAAGATGGCCAGCCCCGAGCTGATCGCCATCTTCCACCGCGGCGGCGCGGGCCGGGTCGTACCCGGCTTGGCGAACCAGGTCTCCATGCCGTGCAGTTCCCGGCGGGCTATCTCCGTGTGGTGGTGGCCGAGGCAGTTGGAGAACCACTGCGCCCGCTCCGGGGAGTCCTGCCAGCGCTCGAACGCGGCCTGATTGCGGAAACGGTGGACCAGGAACCACGGCCCACCCTCCGCCGCGGGACGGAAGAGCCCGTACCCGAGGTGGTCCGGGAAGCCCGCGGCCGTCTCCAGGATCCCGTGGGCCCAGGCCTCGAAGGTCTCCTCGTGCCCGGGCTCCACCTGCCGCGCGATGAGCAGGTTCACCTCCCCGTTGTCGGCGGGGACGGTGTGCTCGCTCGTGTTGGTGATGGCCATCGGCCCAGGATTACTAGTTCGTGCCGATCTTGGCCAGCAGGTCCACGATGCGGCCCTGGACGTCCGCCGTGGTGGCCCGCTCCGCGAGGAAGAGGACGCTCTCGCCGGAGGCGAGCCGCGGCAGTTCGGCAGGGTCGATGCCGGTCGTCGTGTAGACGACCAGAGGGGTGCGGTTCAGCTGCCCGTTGGCGCGCAGCCAGTCCACGATCCCGGCCCGCCGACGGCGTACCTGCATCAGGTCCATGACCACCAGGTTGGGCCGCATCCGCGTCGCCAGCTCCACGGCGTCGGTGTCGGCACCCGCCCGCGCGACCTGCATGCCGCGCCGCTCCAGGGCGGCGGTCAGCGCGGTCGCGATCTCGTCGTGCTCCTCGATCAGCAGCACCCGGGAGGGGTGCTGCTCGCTGTCGCGCGGTGCCAGCGCCTTCAGCAGCACGGCCGGATCGGCGCCGTACGCCGCCTCGCGCGTGGCGTGCCCCAGCCCGGCCGTGACCAGTACGGGGACCTCCGCGGCCACCGCGGCCTGGCGCAGGGACTGCAGGGCGGTGCGGGTGATCGGCCCGGTCAGCGGGTCGACGAACAGCGCGGCGGGGAACGCGGCGATCTGCGCGTCCACCTCCTCGCGGGAGTGCACGATCACCGGCCGGTAGCCACGGTCGCTGAGCGCCTGCTGCGTCTGCACGTCGGGCGCGGGCCACACCAGCAGTCGGCGGGGGTTGTCCAGGGGCTCGGGGGGCAGCTCGTCGTCAACGGGCCGCGGCACGGGCCGGTTGACCACCTCGACGGCGCCGCCCGGGCCGTCCAGCGGCTCGGGACCCTCGTCGGCGCCCGCCTCGGGCGCTCCTATGGCGAAGGCCCGGCCCTGCGGGGCGGGCTCCGAGAGGCGTCGGCGGCGGCCGGACCCGGAGGCCGAACCGGACCCGGCGGCCGGGCCGGAACCGCCCGGGTCCACGGAAATGCCCTGGCCGAGGGTGCCGAGGGCGCGCACGCTGATCGGCTGCGCGGCCTGGGCCTCCGCGGGGGAGTCCTGCGGTCGGCGCGCACCGGGGACCGCGACCTGGCCGGAGGCCTCGTCCTCGGGAGCGGTACGGGCCGAGGGCACCGGCCACGCCGGGGCGCCGGCCAGCGCGCGGCGCCGGCCGGTCGGGTTCTCGGCGGACTCGTCGGGCTGCGCGGCGGGCGCCTCGGGCTCGGCGGGCGAACCCAGCACGCGGCGGCCGCGCCGCCCGGCCTGGGCGTCGGCGTCGGTATCGGCCCCGGCAGGAGCGGGGCCGGCGGCGGGGGTGGCCGGGGTCGGGCCGGCGGGCAACGCGAAGCCGCCCTCGGGGGCGATGGGCCGCGCGGGAGCGGGCGTCGGCCCGAGCCCGGTCGCGGGGACGGGGCCACCGGGCTGCGCCGGACCGGCCGGGCCCAGCGCGCGGCGCCGGCCGGCGGGATGCTCCGTCACCGGAACCGGGGGCACGGCGGGTACGGGCGGCAGTGCGGGCAGGGCGGTGCCCTGCGGGGGCACGGGCCGCCCGGGCCCGCCCTGGCCGGCCTGGACGCCGGAGCCCTCGGCCTCGCCGCTGCCGTCACCGGCCCGGCCGCGCCGACGGCCGGTGCCGAGTCCAGCCGGGTTCACCGGGGACTGCGCGAGCTCGGGGCCCGAGTCGGAAACCTCGCCCACCTCGCCGGCCCGCCGCCGCCCGGACGGCAGCGCCAGCGCGCCACCACCCTGGCCGGCCTGCGCCGCCTGAGCCGCTTCGGGGCCGGTGACCTCGTCGTCCAGGAAGGCATCCACGCCGCGCCGGCCGCGCCGGCCGCCGGAGACCTTGCCGGGAGCGGCGCCGCCGGCGGTCCCCGAGCCGTCCGTGGTCGGACCGGCCGGAGGCTCCTCCACCGGCTCCGGCAGGGTCACCGTCCCGGCACCCGAGCCGAGCGGGAGCTCCAGCACGTACGCCCCGCCGGGCGCGCCCGGAACCTCCACCGTCTGCAGGACGCCGCCGTGCGCAGCCACGATCCCCCGGACGATCGGCTCGTGGACCGGGTTCCCGCCCTCGTACGGGCCGCGCACCTCGATCCGTACGACGTCACCGCGCTGCGCGGCGGCCACCACGATCGTCGAGTCGCTGTACCCGCTGCCCTGACGGGTCTTGCCGGTGGCGTCCACCCCGGCCACGTCCGCGACCAGGTGGGCGAGCGCGGTCGCGATCCGGTCCCCGTCCACCTCGGCCTCGATCGTCGGCGCGTGGACGGCGAACTGCGCGCGGCCCGGGCCGATCAGCTCGACGGCGCCGTCGACGCCCGCCGTGACGACGGTGTTGATCAGGACTTTCTTCTTCGAGAGCCGGTCGCTGCCGGAGTCCAGGCGCTGGTAGCCGAGGACGTTGTCCACCAGGGTGGTCATCCGCGAATACCCGGCGGCCAGGTGGTGCAGCAGCTGGTTGGCCTCGGGCCACAGCTGTCCTGCGTCGTCGGCGGCCAGCGTCGCCAGCTCACCGCGCAGCTCGTCCAGCGGGCCGCGCAGGGATTCGCCGAGGACGGCCATCAGCTGCGCGTGCCGCGCGGCAAGGGTGTCGTAGGGCCGCCGGTCGGTGAAGGTCATGACGGCGCCGACGAGCTGCTCCCCGTCCCGTACGGGCGAGGTGGTCAGGTCGACGGAGACCGGCTGTCCTGCCTTGTTCCACAGCACCTGCCCGCGGACGCGGTGCTTGCGTCCGCTGCGCAGGGTGTCGGCGAGCGGGGACTCCTCGAAGGGGAAGGGGGAGCCGTCGGCGCGGGAGTGCTGGACGAGCCCGTGCAGTTCGCGGTTGCCGAGGTCGGTGGCGCGGTAGCCGAGGATCTGGGCGGCGGCCGGGTTGACCAGCACCACCCGTCCGTCGGTGTCGGTGCCCACGACGCCCTCGGCGGCGGCGCGCAGGATCATCTCGGTCTGCCGCTGCGAGCGCGCCAGCTCGGCCTCGGTGTCCACGGTCTGCGAGAGGTCCCTCACCACGAGCATCAGCAGCTCGTCACCGGTGTACGAGGGTTGCGGCTCGCGGTAGGCGTCGCGCCCGTCGAGATGGGCGCTGGTGACCTCGACGGGGAACTCGGAGCCGTCGGTGCGGCGCGCGATCATCCGTTTGGGCTTCGCACGGCCGCCCTCGTCCTCGCCGGGCCGGCGCATGGAGCCGGGGATCAGCTTGGAGTCGAATTCAGGCAGGAGATCGAGCACGCCGCGGCCGACCAGCCCGGTGCCGGGGCTCTCCATCACCTCGAGGGCGATCGAATTGGCGTTGACGACAGTGCCGTTGGCGTTGACGAGCAACAGCGCGTCCGGAAGAGCGTCGAGTATTGCTGCGAGGCGAGCAGCGCCTCGGGATGGCCTGCTGCTCACGACGAGCTTCCTCCCTGACCACAACTACCGGCAAGTCACGGGAGGAGTCTAAGGCCACAGGCCCGCGGTGGGGTGGCCGATGTGTGGCGGATACCGCACATCCTGCGCATCCTCCCAGGTCAGGAACGCCCACTCGGAAGCAGAGGTTCCAACTCGTCCCAGCGGCTGATTTCGCATCCGTTGGTCCGCCGGAACGTGGCGTCCACCTTGTGGCCGTTCCAGGTACCGGTGATCCGGGCGGTGGCGGGGCCCCCGTGCTGCATGGTGCAGATCTGCCGCTTGGAGACGGGCGCGAAGGGGTCCCTCCCCTCCTCGGCGAACTGGTCCAGCCGGGCGCAGGCGCCCTGAGACTGCGGGTGGTCGCCGCCGACGGGATTGCATTCGAGGCGGTACTCCCGGTCCAACTGACGGTTCCCCGTGTCGGCCATCGCGATGGTGAGGCGGTCGGGTGGCGACAGCAGCCGGCCCAGCGGCAGCGGGGGCAGCGGCCCGGCCGCCGCGGCGGCCAGGGCGGAGGTGACGGCGAAGGCGGCGAGACGCAGCATGGGGCACTCCAGGTCGTCCGTACGTCGTACGCCTGCCCAACGACGCGGGGCCCGCCGACGTTGCGTGCCGCGGCTGCTTTAAGGCTTTGCCCTCCGCCCGTCCTGCCTAGTACCGTGGGAGCGGATTGGTGAGGGGCCCTGCGCCTGTGTCATCATCTGCACGCACCTTCGTACGCGAGGGTGTGCTGGAGGCGTCGCCTAGTCCGGTCTATGGCGCCGCACTGCTAATGCGGTTTGGGGCTTACACCCCATCGAGGGTTCAAATCCCTCCGCCTCCGCACCTCATCGAAGCCCCGGTCCTGACGGACCGGGGCTTCGATGCGTTTCCGGGGCAATCCGGTCGGCCGCGACGTCTGCGCGAGCCCATCCGGATGATCTCCATCCGGCTCGTTTCCGCAGGTCAGCAGCGGTATGGGTAATGGATTTCGCGTCCCGGCGAGGTCCATGTATTGTTGTTCTCGCAAGGCCAACGGGGCGCAAAACCCCGAGAAGCCCAAGCACTCGTAGCTTAACGGATAGAGCATCTGACTACGGATCAGAAGGTTGCAGGTTCGAATCCTGCCGAGTGCACAGCAGGACAGAGGGCCCAGGAGAAATCCTGGGCCCTCTGTCGTATGTCCTGACGACTCCCGTCTCCTCCTTGATGGGGACGGGGTCCCCCGGAGGATGTCAGGGGTGGGATGGCTCTGGCGGGGGACGTGGACGAGGGGTCTGCCTCGGTACGGTTTCTGAAGATCGTTCGAAGCCGGAAAACGGGGGCACTCATGGGACTGTTCGGGAACGCGCACACCGTCGACCCTGTGTCGGCACAGCGGGACTACGCGCGGCTGCTGGGCCAGGGGGAGCAGGTGCATGCGGCCTTCCTGCTGATCCGGGACACGATCCTGTTCACCGACCGGCGGCTGGTGCTCGTCGACAAGCAGGGGCTCACGGGCAAGAAGGTGGAGTACCACTCCATCCCGTACCGGAGCATCACGCACTTCTCCGTCGAGACCGCCGGGCACTTCGATCTCGACGCCGAGCTCAAGATCTGGATATCCGGCAGCTCGGCGCCGGTAGAGAAGACCTTCACCAAGGGCGTCGACATCTACGAGGTGCAGGCGATCCTGACGCAGTTCGTCGCCCGATAGGAGGAGGGGACGGCCGGCCCGTTCCTCAGAGGACGCGGGGGAGGCCGGTCACCGACATCACCAAGGAGTAGAGGGAGGTGGTGGCGGTGATGAAGAGGCGATTGTTCTTGGCGCCGCCGAAGGCGATGTTCGAGACCGGTTCCGGGACGCGGAGGCGGCCGATCAGGGTGCCGTCGGCGGCGTAGCACCGGACGCCGTTCTCCATCGCGGCCGCCCACAGCCGGCCCTCGTCGTCGAAGCGGATGTTGTCGACCCCGGGGCAGGTGGTGAAGACCCGGTCGCCGGTGAGGGTGCCGTCGTCGGTGACCTTGAAGGCGCGGATGTGGCCGGCCCGGGTGTCCGCGGCGTACAGCTCGCTCTCGTCGGGGGAGAAGACGAGGCCGTTGGGGCCGAGGAAGCCGTCGGCGACCAGCCGGACCTCACCGGTCGAGGGGTCGGCGCGGTAGAGGTTGCAGGCGCCGATCTCGCTGGGCGCGCGGTGGCCCTCGTAGTCGTTGGTG
This sequence comes from Streptomyces sp. NBC_00029, assembly GCF_045160505.1. Lineage (NCBI taxonomy): Bacteria > Bacillati > Actinomycetota > Actinomycetes > Kitasatosporales > Streptomycetaceae > Streptomyces > Streptomyces sp. NBC_00029. The sequence continues at coordinate 4,529,199 of NZ_CP108292.1, read as the reverse complement.
ATGCCGAAGTCCGGGTCGGAGAACCAGATGGAGCCGTCCGAGCGGACCACAGCGTCGTTCGGGCTGTTGAGCCGCTTGCCGTCGAAGCGGTCGGCGATGACGGTGAGGCTGCCGTCCGGCTCGGTGCGGGTGACGCGCCGGTTGCCCTGCTCACAGGTGATCAGGCGGCCTTCACGGTCCACGGTGTTGCCGTTGGAGTGGCCGGCCGGGGAGCGGAAGACCGAGACCGCGCCGGTCGCCTCGTCCCAGCGCAGCATCCGGTCGTTGGGGATGTCGCTCCACACCAGTTGCCGCCAGGCGGGCAGGTAGAGCGGGCCCTCCGCCCAGCGGCAGTCGTCGTAGAGCCGATCCAGCCGGGCGTCGCCGTTGGCGCAGCGGCCGGTCTGGAAACGCTCGTCCAGAATCTCGTACAAGGTGAGGTCGGCTATGGCAGACATGATTCCCCCTGGAGGAGTATTCCCGAATTTTGTTCGGTCTGATGGTGAGATTGCAGGATCAGGTACCGTCTTCGCAAGGGCCGACAGGCCCAGGAGAGGAAGATTGCGTGGACGACATCGACCGTGCGCTCGTCCTGCGCCTGCAGCAGGACGCCGGCCAGTCGTACGCCGCTCTCGGCACGGCCGTCGGACTCTCGGCGGGGGCGACCCACGAGCGCGTACGCAAACTGCGCGAGCGCGGGGTGATCCGGCGGACCACCGTCGACGTCGACCCGGCCGCCGTGGGCAGCGGGGTCCTGGCCTACGTGATGGTCGACTCCAACGCCTGGATGGGCGAGGCGGGCGCCGACTTCGCCGCGATCCCCGAGATCCAGGAGGCGCACATCATTGCGGGCAGCGCGTCCGTGCTGGTCAAGGTGCGTACGGCCTCGACCGAGCAGCTGCAGGACGTCCTGCGGCGCCTCTACGCGATCAACGGCGTGAGCGGTACGCACGCCACCGTCGTCCTGGACACCTTCTTCGAGAGGCCGCTCCCGCTGTGACCTGGTGGTGCACCGGGATCCGGTGGAAGGACGGCCGCCCCGCCATCGGGTGGTACGGGGAGGGGCGCGGCGAGCGGGCGAGCGAGCTCGCGTACGGGCAGCGGATCGCCTTTGCCGCCCGAGGGGAGCGCCACTGCCTCGGCGTGTGGCGGGCGGGCAAGCGCACGGCCTGCCCCACCGCGGAGACCGTGCCGGGCCGCACCGGGAACGCGCAGTGCCCCGAATGCGCCCGCCTCGACCGGTCGTTCTCCGTGGCGGCCGACACCAATGCCGCCGATCCGCGTACCTACCGGGTCTATCTGGCGTGGTTCGGGCCCGGCATGGTCAAGGTCGGGATCACCGCCGAGGAGCGCGGCCCGGCCCGCCTGCTGGAGCAGGGGGCGGTGGCATGGGCCTGGCTCGGGCGCGGTCCGCTGATGGCCACCCGGCGCACCGAGGAGCTGCTGCGGGCGGCGCTCGGGGTGCCCGACCGGATCGCGTACGCCCGTAAGCGTGCCGTACGGGCCCGGCTGCCGGCCGCGCCCGATCGGGCGCGGGAGGTCGCCGAGCTGCACGCGCGGGCGGCTGCCCTGTCCGGGTGGCCGGATTCGCTGGAGCGGGTGGATTGCGAAGTGACCGACCACGCGGGGGTGTTCGGGCTGGACGAGCTGCTCGGGGCGGACGGGCCCGCGCGGGTGCTCACCGAGATGGTGCCCGGCGGGGCCGTCGTGGGCCGGCTCGTGGGCGCCGCCGGTCCCGATCTGCACCTCGCGGACGGACTCGTGGTGGACACCCGGCTGCTGGCCGGCTGGGAGCTCACCGTCCCGGCGGACGAGGCGGCGACCTCGGTACCGATGGCGCAGCTCCCGTCCGCCGGCGGTGCTCCGGTCGAACAGGACGGCCTGTTCTGACCCTCGTGGCCGCCGCGCGTCCCGCGGCGGGCATGGTCAAAACTTGGATCCCTTTGGCCCTCCGGAGCCGTTTCCGGTGGACATGCCGGGGGCGCTCCGCCGAGGGTGTTCGACATGACCATTCAGCCGGTGGCGGCTTTCGAACCGCCCTATGTCATCGCCGTTTTCAGCAACACCCGCACCGCCGACGACAGCGGATACCCCGAGACGCTCGCGCGGATGAACGAGATCGTCGGGGCGAATCCCGGCTTCCTCGGATACGAGTCCGCGCGTACCCCCGGAGGCCTCGGCATCACCGTCGCCTACTTCCGCGACCACGAGTCCCTCACCGTGTGGCGGGAGGACCTGGAGCACCGGGCGGCCATGAAGCAGGGGCGCGCCGACTGGTACGAGAGCTACACCCTGCACGTCGCGACCGTCGAGCGGAGCCATGGCTTTGTCCGCAACGGCTGAGGCGGTCCGCGCCTTCCGGGAGCGGCTCGGGCTGCCCGGACTGGTCGATGTGCACACGCACTTCATGCCCGGGCGGGTCCTGGACAAGGTGTGGGACTACTTCGACGCGATCGGTCCGATGACCGGCGTCGAGTGGCCCATCACCTACCGGCACGAGGAGGAGCAGCGGGTCGCGCTCCTGCGGGAGTTCGGGGTCCGGGCCTTCACCGCCATGCTCTACCCGCACAAGCCGGCGATGGCCGCCTGGCTCAACTCCTGGTCCGCCGATTTCGCCGCCCGCACCCCCGACTGCCTGCACACCGCGACCTTCTTCCCGGAGGAGGGCGTGGCCCCGTACGTCCGCCACGCCGTCGACTCCGGAGCCCGGATCTTCAAGGCACACCTCCAGGTCGGCGGCTACGACCCGAACGACGACCGGCTCGACCCCGTCTGGGGGCTGCTCGCCGAGGCCGGCATCCCGATCGTGATCCACTGCGGCTCGGGGCCCGTCCCCGGCAAGCACACCGGACCCGAGCCGGTCGGGCGGCTGCTGGCCCGCCATCCGGGGCTGCGGCTGGTCATCGCCCACATGGGCATGCCCGAGTACGCCGACTTCCTCGATCTCGCCGACCGGTACACCGAGGTCCGCCTGGACACCACCATGGCCTTCACCGACTTCGCCGAGCGGATCAGCGGCTTCCCGCCCTCGGACCTCGGACGGCTCGCGGACCTCGGCGACCGGATCCTGCTCGGCACCGACTTCCCGAACATCCCCTACCCCTACGAACACCAGCTCGCCGCCCTCGAACGGCTCGGCCTCGGCGACGACTGGCTGCGGGCGGTCTGCCACGACAACGGCGCACGGCTGTTCCGCCTCGACGGCTGACGCACGCCTGGGCCGCCCTTTTCCTTTCTCAGGAAATTCACAGGTAGGCACAAGAACGCTCTCAGAGGCACCGGACAGCGTGTCCGGTATGACTGCGACGACCACCTCCCATGCGTCCACGTCCATCCATCACCCCGCGGCCCTGGTGCGGCCCGACGGGGGACCCTGCCGGGTGCTCGTCGTCGACGACGAGGCCTCGCTCTCCGAGCTGCTGTCCATGGCCCTGCGTTACGAGGGCTGCGAGGTCCGCAGCGCCGGCGACGGTGCGGGTGCGGTGCGGGCGGCGCGGGAGTTCCGGCCCGACGTGGTCGTCCTCGACATCATGCTTCCCGACATGGACGGCCTGGCCGTCCTCGGGCGCCTGCGCCGGGAGATCCCCCAGGTCCCCGTGCTGTTCCTGACCGCCAAGGACTCGTTGGAGGACCGCATCGCGGGCCTCACCGCCGGCGGCGACGACTACGTCACCAAGCCCTTCAGCCTGGAGGAGGTCGTCGCCCGGCTGCGCGGACTGGTCCGGCGGTCGGGAGCGGCGCAGGCCGCGCGCGGCGGATCGGTGCTGGCCGTCGGTGATCTGCGGCTGGACGAGGACAGCCACGAGGTGGTGCGGGGCGGCCGGGAGATCCACCTGACCGCCACCGAGTTCGAGCTGCTGCGCTACCTGATGCGCAACCCGCGGCGTGTGCTGAGCAAGGCGCAGATCCTGGACCGGGTGTGGTCCTACGACTTCGGCGGCCAGGCCAATGTGGTCGAGCTCTACATCTCCTACCTGCGAAGGAAGCTGGAGAGCGGCCCCGGTTTCCTCCCGATGATCCACACCCGGCGCGGTGCCGGCTACCTGATCAAGCCGGCCGAGCCGGCCGAGTCGGCCGGGTAGTGGCCCTGCGCACGAAGCGGCGGCCGCGCGGCCGCCGGCCCTGGTCGCTGCGCACCCGTCTCGTCGTCTCGGCGGTGGCGCTGATCGCCGTGGTGGGCGCGGCCATCGGGACGGTCACCACCTTCGCCCTGCGCTCGTACCTGGTCACCGAGCTGGACGAGCAGCTGAAGACCTCCGTGACCATGGCCGTCCGGGCACCCGGCGGGAAGCCGGCCCGGGAGAACAGCGCCGGCTTCGTGATGGCTCCCGGCAGCCCGCTGGACGCCGCCGGGATCCGGCTGGACCCCGACGGGAACGTCCTCGGGACCGCCCGCAATGCCCGGGTCGACGGATGGTCGGCCGACCAGGCTCCGCCGCTGACCGAGGCCCAGGGCAAGGCCCTGGCCCGGGCCGCCCGGCAGGCCGCGCAGGGTACGCCCGGACCGGTGGACACGGATCTTCCGGGACTCGGCAGCTACCGGGTGCGGACCGCCCCCGACGGGAGCCTCGCACTCGGCTTCCCGCTGCGCGATGTCGACTCCACCGTGCGCACGTTGATCGGGGTGGAGCTCTGCGTCACCCTGGCCGGGCTGATCGCGGCCTCGCTCGCCGGACAGGCCCTGGTCGGGGTCGCCCTGCGCCCCCTGCGACGGGTGGCCGCCACCGCCACCCGGGTCTCCGAACTTCCTTTGCACAAGGGCGAGCCCGCCCTGCACGAGCGGGTCCCGGACGCCGAGGCCGACCCCCGCACCGAAGTGGGCCAGGTCGGCGCGGCCCTCAACCGGATGCTGGGCCATGTCTCCTCCGCGCTCACCGCCCGCCAGCAGAGCGAGATGCGGGTCCGGCAGTTCGTCGCCGACGCCAGCCACGAGCTGCGCACCCCGCTGGCCTCCATCCGCGGCTACGCCGAACTGACCCGCCGGGGACGGGAGGAGCCCGGCCCCGACACCCGGCACGCCCTGGGGCGGATCGAGTCCGAGGCGACCCGGATGACCGGGCTGGTCGAGGACCTGCTGCTACTGGCCCGGCTCGATGCGGGCCGCCCGCTCTCCACCGCCGACGCCGACACCGACCTGGCCCCGCTCGTCGTCGACGCCGTCAGCGACGCCCGCGCCGCGGGGCCCGAGCACCACTGGCGCCTGAGCCTGCCCGACGAGCCCGCACCGATCAGGGCCGACCCGGCCCGGATCCAGCAGGTCCTGGTCAACCTGCTCGCCAACGCCCGTACGCACACCCCGCCGGGCACCACCATCACCGCCCATGTTTCACGTGAAACATCCGCAGTCCGGCTGCGGATCGAGGACGACGGGCCCGGAATCGCGCCCGACCTGCTCCCCCGCGTCTTCGAGCGCTTCGCCCGCGGTGACGCCTCCCGCTCACGCGCCGCGGGCTCCACCGGACTCGGGCTGGCCATCGTCCAGGCCGTGGTCACCGCGCACGGCGGGCAGGTCGGCGTACGGAGCGAGCCCGGACGGACCTGCTTCGAGGTGTTGCTGCCGCACGCGCAGCCGGGCCGTGCGGACTCACAGGCGGGGCACAGGCTCAGCACACAGCGGTGACAGGGCGCCCGGCGAGTGTCGGACCATGCGAACCGACACCTCTCCCGGGGCCCTTCCGGCACGGGCGCCCCTCGCACCCGTGCCCGGCGAGCCCGTCCTCGACGTGGTGATCCCTGTCTACAACGAGGAGAAGGACCTCGGCCCGTGCGTCCGCAGACTGCACGAGCACCTCAGCCGGACCTTCCCCTACCCCTTCCGGATCACGGTCGCCGACAACGCGAGCACCGACCGCACGCCCGAGGTCGCGCAAGGGCTCGCCGCCGCACTGGACGGCGTACGCAGCACCCGGCTGGAGGAGAAGGGCCGGGGCCGGGCCCTGCGCCAGGTGTGGTCCGGTTCCGACGCCCCCGTCCTCGCCTACATGGACGTGGACCTCTCCACCGACCTCAACGCCCTGCTGCCGCTGGTCGCGCCGCTGATCTCCGGCCACTCCGACCTCGCCATCGGCACCCGCCTGGCCCGGTCCTCGCGGGTGGTGCGCGGAGCGAAGCGGGAGTTCATCTCCCGCGCCTACAACCTCCTCCTGCGTTCCTCCCTCGCCGCCCGCTTCAGCGACGCACAGTGCGGATTCAAGGCGATCCGGCGCGAGGTGGCCGAGCGGCTGCTGCCGCTGGTGGAGGACACGGGCTGGTTCTTCGACACCGAACTGCTCGTGCTCGCCGAACGCGCCGGGCTGCGGATCCACGAGGTTCCGGTGGACTGGGTCGACGATCCCGACTCGACCGTCCACATCGTCCGGACCGCCACCGAGGACCTCAAAGGCGTCTGGCGCGTGGGCCGGGCCCTGGCGGTCGGCGCCCTCCCGCTGGACCGGCTCGCCCGTCCCTTCGGCGACGATCCGCGCGACCGCGCCGCGCTGCCCGGGGTGGAGGGCGGACTGGCCCGCCAGCTCCTGGGCTTCTGCGCCGTCGGCGCGCTGTCCACCGTGCTCTACCTGCTGCTGTACTCCGCCTTCCGCACCGGGACCGGCCCGCAGTTCGCCAACGGCGCCGCGCTGCTGCTCTCCGCGATCGCCAACACCGCCGCCAACCGCCGGCTCACCTTCGGGGTGCGCGGCCGGGACCGGGCCGTACGCCACCAGGCCCAGGGCCTCGTGGTGTTCGGCATCGGGCTGGCCCTCACCAGCGGATCCCTCGCCGCGCTCGGAGCGGCCACCGCCGATCCCGCGCACGGCACCGAACTGGCCGTGCTGATCACCGCAAACCTCGCCGCCACCGTGCTGCGCTTCCTGCTCTTCCGCGCCTGGGTCTTCCCCGAGCGGCGCGACACTCCCGTGAACGTGAAGGACGACATCCGATGACCACGGCAGCACCCTCGCTCTTCCCGGTCCCCGAGGCCCGCGCCGGTACCGGCCGCCGCGCGGTCGACCGTCCCCGGTGGGAACTCCCCTCCCTCGCCGGACTGCTGATCGCCACCGCCGCCCTGCTGCTGTGGGACCTGGGCTCCTCCGGCTACGCCAACTCCTTCTACTCCGCCGCCGTACAGGCGGGCAGCGAGAGCTGGAAGGCCTTCTTCTTCGGCTCCTCCGACGCCGGGAACTCCATCACCGTCGACAAGCCCCCGGCGGCCCTGTGGCCGATGATGCTGTCCGTCCGGCTCTTCGGGCTCGGCGCCTGGCAGATCCTCGCCCCGCAGGCGCTGATGGGCGTGGCGACCACCGGTGTGCTCTACGCCGCGGTGCGCCGCCAGTTCGGTCCCGGGGCCGCTCTGCTGAGCGGCGCCGCCTTCGCACTGACGCCCGTCGCCGCGCTGATGTTCCGCTTCAACAACCCCGACGCGCTCCTGACCCTGCTGCTGACCGTCACCGTGTACTGCGTACTGCGCGCCCTCGACGGGGCCCGCACCAAGTGGCTGGTCTGGGCCGGGGTCGCCGTCGGTTTCGCGTTCCTCACCAAGACCCTGCAGGCCTTCGTCATCCTGCCGCCGCTGGCCCTGCTGTACGCCGTCTGTGCGCCCACCCGGCTGCGCAAGCGGCTCGGCCAGCTGCTGGTGGCGGGCCTTGCGATGGTGGTGGCCGGCGGCTGGTGGGTCGCCATCGTCGAGCTGTGGCCCGCCTCCTCCCGCCCGTACATCGGTGGCTCGCAGAACAACTCCTTCCTGGAGCTGACCCTCGGCTACAACGGCCTCGGCCGGATCAACGGCAACGAGACCGGCAGTGTCGGCGGCGGTGGTCGCGGAGGCGCCGGTGGTGGCGGTGGCGGCGGCTGGGGAGAGACCGGCATCGACCGGCTCTTCTCGGGCAACATCGGGGGGCAGATCGCCTGGCTGCTGCCGGCGGCCCTGGTGCTGCTGGTGGCCGGCCTGGTGGTCACCTGGCGGGCCCGCCGGGCCACCGACTCGCTCGACGGCATGGCCCGGGCCGCCTTCCTGGCCTGGGGCGGCTCGCTGCTGATCACCGCGGTCGTCTTCAGCTACATGCAGGGCATCTTCCACGAGTACTACACGGTGGCGCTCGCGCCGTTCGTGGCCGCGCTGATCGGCATGGGCGTCGCCGTGCTGTGGGAGGAGCGGGGCGGCAGGGCGGCATCGGTCACCCTGTCCGGCACGCTCGCCCTGACGGCGGTCTGGTCGTTCGTGCTGCTCGGCCGGGCCACCGGCTACCTGCCGTGGCTGCGCTGGGCGGTCCTGGTGGGCGGGCTGCTCGCAGCGCTCGCGCTGCCGTTCGCCGCGCGGGGCGGGCGCCGGATGCTGCAGGCCGCGGCGGGGCTGGGCCTCGCGGCGGCGCTGGCCGGGCCGTTGGCGTACTGCCTGACCACGGTGAGCACCGGGCACACCGGCTCGATCGTGACGGCCGGCCCGGCGGTGGCGGGCGGCCGGGGCGGACCCGGCGGGATGATGGGCGGCCCCGGTGGACCCGGCGGTGCGGGCGGTCCCGGCGAGATGCTCCAGGGCGGCCAGGGCGGCCAGGGCGGCCAGGGCGGTCCGGGTGGTCAGCGGAACGGTGGCCGGCCGGGCGCCGGTCAGCAGGGCGGCATCCCACCGCAGGGCGCAGGGCAGGGCCAGGGCGGGACGCCGCAGGGCCAAGGCCAGGGCCAGGGCCAGGGTCAAGGCGGGACGGGTGGACGCGGCGGCGAGCGGTTCGGCGGCGGCCAGGGCGGTCCGGGCGGCCTGCTCAACGGCGCCCGGGTGAGCGCGGAGGCCAAGAAGGCCCTCACCACCGACGCCGGCTCCTACACCTGGGCGGCGGCAGCCATCGGCGCCCAGAACGCGGCGAGCTACCAGCTGGCCTCCGGTGCGCCCGTCATGCCGATCGGTGGCTTCAACGGCAGTGACCCCTCGCCGACCCTGGAGCAGTTCCAGAAGTACGTGCGGGAGGGGAAGATCCACTGGTTCATCGGCCAGGGCACGAGCACCGATGCAGCCGGCACCCCCGAGGGCGGCATGGGCGGTGGCGGCCAGGGCGGCGGTCGCGGCGGCCCGGGCGGGGGAACGAGCTCGGACATCGAGACCTGGATCAAGGCCACCTTCAAGGCGTCCACGGTCGGCGGAGCGACCTTCTACGACCTGACGGCCCCGACGAGCTGATCCGGCCCCACCGCACCCGAACCCGCTCCCTGATCCGGCCCGATCGGCAGGACACCCCCTAGCATCAAGAGGGCGGACCGGGCATTCCGGACTGATCCACCTGTCGTGAGGAGGGTGCCTGCATGGTGACCGCGGCCGATCCCGGCGAGACCCGGACCAGCGTGTGGCTGACCGCCAGGCCCGCCGCCCCCGCCAGACGTCGCAGCGAGGCACCCTCCGGGCTGGACCGGGAACGGATCACCGCCGCCACCGTGAGGCTGCTCGACGCCGTAGGGCTGGCCCGGTTCTCGATGCGGCGGCTGGCCGCCGGGCTCGGGGTGACCGCGATGTCCCTGTACTGGTACGTGGACACCAAGCAGGATCTGCTCGAACTCGCCCTCGACAGCGCCCTGGGCGAGCTCCGGCTGCCGGCCGCGGCGACGGAGGGCGCACCCGGGGGTGCCGTGGAGGGTGACGAGGCGGGCTGGCCGGGCCGGTTGCAGACGCTGGCCCGTGGCTACCGGCGGGTGCTGACGGACCACCCGTGGGTGGCTCCGCTCACCGCCGCGTACCCGAACATCGGCCCGCACGCGCGGGCCTTCGACGCCGCCCTCCAGCGGCTGCTGGACGCCACCGGCCTGGTGGACGCCGCACGGACCGGCGCCCACCTGGCCCTCTCGCAGTTCCTGCACGGCTGCGGCGGGACGGTCCGGCGGGCGCCGGAGGGCGACTTCTGCCTCGCGCTCGACGTCCTGATCGCGGGCATCGAGGCCAAGGCACCGGCCGGCCGGGCTCCCGCTAGGCCTTGATGACGGCCTCGGCGGGGGCCGGCTCGGGCGAAGCCGCCGCCGGGGCGTGGGCCGCCGGCTTCGACTGCAGGGCGACCTCCTTGATGAACACCACCAGGACCAGTCCGAGCAGCGCGAACGGGGCGGCGTAGAGGAAGACGTCGCCGACGCCGTGCCCGTACGCGGACTCGATGACCTCGCGGATCGGCGCGGGCAGCTTGTCGAGGTCGGGGATCCCGCCCCCGGCGGTGCCGCCGTGGCCGAGGGCCGCGGCCTTCGGGCCGAGCGCGGCGAGGCCTTCCTGGACGTAGTGCGTGACCCGGTTCGCCATGACCGCGCCCAGCGCGGAGACGCCCATGGCGCCGCCGAGGGAACGGAAGAAGGTGACGACCGAGCTGGCCGCGCCCAGGTCCTCGGGGGCCACCTGGTTCTGGGTGGCGAGGACCAGGTTCTGCATCATCATGCCGAGACCGAGGCCGGTCACCGCCATGTAGACCGCGATGTGCCAGTACGGGGTGTCGTACCGCAGGGTGCCGAGCAGACCCAGGCCGGCCGTCAGCAGCACGCCGCCGGAGACGAGCCAGGCCTTCCACCTACCGGTCTTGGTGATCACCTGACCGGAAAGGGTGGAGGAGACGAAGAGGCCGGCGATCATCGGAATCGTGAGGATTCCGGACATCGTCGGGGACTCGCCGCGGGCCAACTGGAAGAACTGGCTGAAAAACACGGTGCCCGAGAACATCGCGATGCCCACGAACAGGGAGGCCGCGGAGGCCAGGGTGATGGTCTTGTTGCGGAACAGCCGCAGCGGGATGATCGGGTCGCTCGCGCGGGATTCGACGAGGACGAAGAGCAGGCCGAGCGCGAGCGCGCCGCCCGTCATCGCCCAGGTCTGCCAGGAGATCCACTCGTAGGAGTCGCCGGCCTGCGTGACCCAGATCAGCAGCAGCGAGACCGCGCCGCTGATCAGGAAGGCGCCCAGCCAGTCGACCTTGACGTCGCGGCGCACGACCGGGAGGTGCAGGGTGCGCTGGAGCACGATCAGCGCGATGACCGCGAACGGTACGCCGACGTAGAAGCACCAGCGCCAGCCCAGCCACTCGGTGTCGGTGATGACACCGCCCAGCAGCGGGCCGCCGACGGTGGCGACGGCGAAGACCGCGCCGAGGTAGCCGCTGTACCGGCCGCGCTCGCGCGGGGAGATCATGGCCGCCATCACGATCTGCGCCAGGGCGGAAAGGCCGCCGACGCCGATGCCCTGGACCACACGGCAGGCGATCAGCGTGCCGGTGTTCTGGGACATGCCGGCGACGACGGAGCCGAGGACGTAGATCACCAGGGATATCTGGACCAGCAGCTTCTTGCTGAAGAGGTCGGACAGCTTGCCCCACAGCGGGGTCGCCGCCGTCATCGACAGCAGGGCGGCGGTGACCACCCAGGTGTACGAGGACTGGGTGCCGCCGAGGTCGCTGATGATCTGGGGGAGGGCGTTGGAGACGATCGTGGACGACAGGATCGCCACGAACATGCCGAGCATCAGCCCGGACAGCGCCTTCATGATCTGGGGGTGGGTCATGGTCACCTGTGTGGCCATGGACGTGGGCGGGTGGTTGTCGGTCGTCGTCTCCGACTGGGCCATGTCTTTCCTTCGTCTAGAAGCTCGATCGGAGTCGGGCCAGCAGGGTGTTCAGTACGTCGATGTCCTGGGGCGACCAGTCGCGGAGGGCTCTTTCCAGCGAGGCCGTGTACCGGGCGCCGAGCTCGCCGAGGAGCGCCCGTCCGGTCGGGGTGATCCGCAGGATCCGGCAGCGTCCGTCGCCCGGGTCGGTCTCGCGCTCGATCCAGCCGCGGTCGGCGATGTGCGTGACGTGCCGGCTGGTCACGGAGATGTCGACCGCCATGAACTCGGCCAGCCGGCTCAGCCGCATCTCCCCGTGCCGGTCGAGCACGGTGAGGACGGCGGCGGCGCCGGGCGGGCAGTCCGGGGGCAGGCTGCGGGCGAGCTCGCGCTTGACCGCGCCGATGCCGGTGAGCTGGCGGGCCAGCTCCGCGTAGGGAGTGGCTCGGGTGGTGGGAGTGGCCGAGTCGGCCGGAGTGCACTGAGTCGTCGGCGCGGTCGGCGCGGTCTGCACGGTCACCGGGTCCCCCATCTCGTTGCTTGAGGCAACCTTAGAAGCGGATGGTTGCTACAGGCAAATGAATCTGGGGGGTGGGGCGGTAAAGGAATCGGAAAACCGGCTAGGGTCCTGCTCCATGGCTGACAACCACAACTCACAGGTCCCCGAGGGCAACTACGACCCCGCGGGCAGCACGCAGATGTTCCGGGCCTTCGTCGAGGAGGCCGCGCCGGCCCGCCAGGCGGGTCCGGGAGCCCGTCAGCAGCGCCGCGCGGAGCAGGGACGGTCCGGGTCGAGCCCGGCCGTGATCGCGGGGCTGGTCCTCGCGCTCGTCCTCGTCATCGGCGTGGCCGCCTGGATGCTGATCTGACAGGGCCCGGACGCAGGCCCGTGCGGAGCCCCGCACGGAGGCCTGGGCGGAGCCCCGCGCGGAGCCTCGCACGCGGGCCCGGACAGGGGGCCGGCCGGGGCTCCGGCGGTTCCTGCGCGCCGCCCGGACTCCTCAGCTCCAGGTGGCAGTGACCTTCCGGGTGTCCACGTGCATGCCCAGCGGTACCCGCCAGGACTCCACGCACACCGTGTAGGTCTGCGTCCTTGAGGCCCCGCCCGCCAGAGGCGCCGGCAGGGGCTGGGTCGTGGTGATCGTGGCCCAGTCGACGCCGAGCGCGCCGATGATGTGCGTGGCGAAGCTGGCCGTGCCCGAACGAGCCGCAGTGGTGCCGGTGTTGGTGAAGGTCACGGTGACCCGCTCGCACCAGCGGTCGGCCGCGGCCGCCCTGACCGGTGTGGACAGCGTCAGGCGCGCCGGCGTGGACGCGGGCGGAGCCGGCGGGGTCGTGCCGGGCCCGCCCGGACCGGTGGGCGGGCTCGTCGGCGTGCCCGGTGAGCCCGGAGCGGTGGGCCCGGTCGGCGTGTCCGGTGTGCCGGGGGCCGGTGGGGTCCGGCCCGGCCCTGCCGGGGTTCCGGGGGTACCTGCGGAGCCGCCGGGGCCGGTGGTGGTGGCTCCGCCCGGGGTGGAGCCGCCAGGGGTCCCGGATCCCGCGGGACCGGTCGTCGTAGGGGCGGTCTCGGAGGACGCGGTGGATCCGCCCGCCGCGTCAGAGCCGCCGAGCTGCTGGAACTCCACCGGAGCCCGCGGCGCCACGTTCTCCCCCGCGCCCCGTTCGGGGCCCGGGGCCGCGGCGCCCACGGCGACGTAGCCGTCCCGTGCCGGGCCGCCGCAGCCGGTGAGGCCGGCGGCGGCCGTGCAGCACAGGGCGAGCAGGGTGGTGGCGACGGCCGCTCGCGATCCCTTTCGCATCCCGCCAGTTTTCCTGACGGATCGTCAATTGGGAAGCGAGAGGCGCCTGATCACTCCCCGATGAGGCCCACGCGCAGTTGCGCGAGGGTGCGGGTCAGCAGCCGGGAGACGTGCATCTGGGAGATGCCGACCTCCTCGCCGATCTGCGACTGCGTCATGTTCGCGAAGAACCGCAGCATGATGATCTGCCGTTCCCTGGGCGGGAGTTTGGCGAGCAGCGGCTTCAGGGACTCGCGGTACTCGACGCCCTCGAGCGCGGTGTCCTCGTACCCGAGGCGGTCCGCGAGCGAGCCCTCTCCGCCCTCGTCCTCGGGGGAGGGCGAGTCGAGCGAGGAGGCCGTGTACGCGTTGCCGACGGCGAGGCCGTCGACGACGTCCTCCTCCGAGACCCCGAGTACGGCGGCCAGCTCCGGGACGGTCGGCGAGCGGTCCAGCTTCTGGGCGAGCTCGTCACTGGCCTTGGTCAGCGCCAGGCGCAGTTCCTGGAGCCGGCGCGGGACGCGGACGGACCAGGAGGTGTCCCTAAAGAATCGTTTGATCTCGCCCACGACGGTCGGCATCGCGAACGTCGGGAACTCGACGCCGCGTTCGCAGTCGAAGCGGTCGATCGCCTTGATCAGGCCGATGGTGCCGACCTGGACGATGTCCTCCATCGGCTCGTTGCGGCTGCGGAACCGAGCGGCCGCGTAGCGCACGAGAGGCAGGTTCAGCTCGATCAGGGTGTCGCGTACGTACGCCCGTTCGGGGCTGTCCGCATCCAGGGCGGCAAGTCGCTGGAAGAGGGAGCGGGAGAGGGTGCGTGTGTCGATGGCTTCCGAGCGGTCGGACGCTACAGGTGCTGTCGGCGCTGGCGCGCTCTTGACGAGCGTGAGCACCTTGGAGCTGCCCTGGTCTACGGACATGCCACCCCCTTGAGGTCGCGGACGGTCGCGTACGGCGCGTCCGTCGGAGGAACGCAGCCTCCACCTGAATACCGGAGGCGGGGCTGCGGCAAACGCGGTTCACGCAGAATGTCACATGTCGGCAACGCGCTGTAGCGCCATGTCGACATATATCTCCAGCGACAGACGAGGTCAGAGGGCGATCAGCCCGATCTGTCGGGAAACGTGTGAATGATCTCCACTCGTTCCGGTTACGCCTCGATCCTGTTTGCGGATCTCAGTCGGGCGAAGCTCCGGGCGAGGAGGCGGGAGACGTGCATCTGGGAGACGCCGAGTTCCACGCTGATCTGGGACTGCGTCAGATTGTTGTAGTACCGCAGGAGCAGGATCCGTTGCTCGCGTTCGGGCAGCTGGACGAGGAGGTGGCGGACGAGGTCGCGGTGCTCGACGCCGGCCAGTTCCGGGTCCTCGTAGCCGAGGCGGTCCAGCAGTCCGGGCATGCCGTCGCCCTCCTGGGCGGCCTCCAGGGAGGTCGCGTGGTAGCTGCGCCCGGCCTCGATGCAGGACAGCACCTCGTCCTCGGAGATGCGCAGCCGTTCGGCGATCTCGGCGGTGGTCGGGGTGCGGCCGTGGAGGGTCGTGAGGTCCTCGGTGGCGGCGTTGACCTGGACCCACAGCTCGTGGAGGCGGCGCGGCACGTGGACGGTGCGGACGTTGTCGCGGAAGTACCGTTTGATCTCGCCCACGACGGTCGGCATCGCGAAGGTCGGGAACTGCACGCCGCGGTCCGGGTCGAACCGGTCGATGGCGTTGATCAGGCCGATGGTGCCGACCTGGACCACGTCCTCCATCGGCTCGTTGCGGCTGCGGAAGCGGGCGGCCGCGTACCGGACGAGCGGGAGGTTGGCCTCGATGAGGGCCCCGCGCACCCGGCTGTGCTCGCTGGTGCCCGGTTCCAGGCCCTTCAGCTGGCCGAAGAGGACCTGGGTGAGGGCCCGGGTGTCCGCGCCCCTGCTCGGGGGTCTCGGCGCGACCGGGGGCTCCTCGGGCGGCTCCTGGAGGGGCTCCTGGCGGTGTTCCCGCTGGGGCTCCGACTGGAGGGGCACCTGGGGGTCCTGCTGGGGTGGCACTTGAGGTGCAGTACTGGCCGGCACGGTCACGCCACCCCTTCAGTCAACTCTCCATCAAAAGCGGTCATAGCATCACAAGAGATGTGCACTGTGTGCAAGCACCGTATATCGCCGTGTTGAGGGCAAGTTGGGCATATCGGGGCATTGCGCCTGGTGGTGGGTATGCAAAAAGCCCCCCACCCGTCGGATGGGGGGCCGGAAGTCCGGGAACCGCTTCAGCGTACGGGTCAGCGCACCAGTTCGGTCATGAACTCGCCGATGCCGGAGGCGGCATCCGATATCCCCTGGAAGCCTATTTCCACGATCTCGGCCGCTCTCTTCGGCTGGGTGATGATCACGAAGAGGACGAACACGGTGAGGGCACCCGTGATGAGCTTCTTGGTGTCCACGTGCGGGCGGCCTCCCCAACCGGTCCTTGCAAGTCGGGTGAGTCTAACCGGTCAGGATTGGGCACTCACCTGTCCTTTAAGGACCAATGGCCCGGTCTTCCGGGCCCTTTGCCGTGGGGCGGGCGGGTGCGGTGGCCGCAGGATTGGTGTGAGCCCACCGGTTCTGGCAGGAAACCGGTGGGTGAGGGACAGGGCCTCTCTGCGGGGTCCGGGCCGCGAGCTTCCCCCTGACCGCGGCCCGGACCGGCGGTCCGTCCTCATCGGGGGAAGCGGCCTTGTCCCCCCGATGCCGCTTCCCCCGTCCCGGCCGTCGAAGGCCCCGACCCCGGTCGGGGCCTTCTTCGCGTTGCCCCGCACCGGCCCGGAGCGCCCGGGCCTGCGGGAGCGCCCGGACCTGCGGGAGCTCGGGAGCCTCGAAGAGAGCCGGGGAGCAGCCGGAGAGCCGGGGAGACGGGGAGACGGAGCGCTCGGGAGCTGCGCGAGCTACTCGAGGCCGCCGACCAGGTCCGTGAGCGGCTGTACGGGTGCGATGACCGGGGCCAGGTGGTTGGGCAGCTCCATCAGCGCGTTGAGCTGGTTCGCACCGGCGCTGAGCTGCGACCCGATCTCCTGGACGGATGCGGGCTGGGCCCCGGCCGGCATCCCCGGGGCGGCGGCCGGCAGGTCCGGAAGGGTGAGGGGGGAGATCGGGGCGGCCGAGGCGGCGGGTGCGGCGAGGCCCGCGGCGGCCCCCGCGAGGGCGATGGCGGCGAGCATGCGCTGGGTCTTGGTCATGCCGTGACAACGGCCGAGGGGGCGGGCGGTCACGCGGGGTCCTCCGGAGAGGCGATCGGAATACGCCGAGAGCCCCGACCCTTGCGGGGCGGGGCTCTCGGTCGAAGCGGTAGTGGAGGGATTTGAACCCCCGATGGGTTGCCCCATACTCGCTTTCGAGGCGAGCTCCTTCGGCCACTCGGACACACTACCGAGATGGATCCTAGCCTAAGGACCCCCATCCGCCGAAATCGGTGGGTCCGGTGGCGTCGCAGCGGCCGTACGCAGGCCTTTTCCGGCCCGCTCCGGCTCAGAGGTGGCGGAAGAAGTCCGTCAGCTGCCGTGCGCAGTCGTCCGCGAGGACGCCGCGGACCACCTCGGGGCGGTGGTTGAGCCTGCGGTCCCGTACGAGGTCCCACAGCGACCCCGCGGCGCCCGCCTTCTCGTCGTCCGCGCCGTAGACGACCCGGGCGACGCGGGACTGCACGAGCGCGCCCGCGCACATCACGCACGGCTCCAGGGTCACCACGAGGGTGCACCCCGGAAGCCGCCACTCCCCGAGCTCGGCGGCCGCCCGGCGCAATGCCAGCACCTCGGCGTGCGCCGTGGGGTCGCCGGTCGCCTCGCGTTCGTTGTACCCGGTGGCGAGGACCTTCCCGTCCGGGCCCAGCACGACGGCGCCGACCGGCACATCGCCGGCCGGCACCGCCCGGGCGGCCTCCTGGAGCGCCAGGCGCATGGAGTCCCGCCACGGGTCCCGTACGGGATCGTCGGTGTTCGCAGGGAGCACTAGCGGACGGCCTCCAGGACCTCGGTGGCGCCGAGGGAATCGGCGATCTCCGAGAGTGCGTCCCCGTCCAGGGTCATCAGTTGTTTGTTGGTCACCCCGAGGTCGTCCAGCAGCAGGGGGTCACCGAGCGGACCGGCCGGTACCGGCTCCGCACCGGTCCCGCCCGTCTCGTCCTCGTCGGCGTCCTCGTCCGTGAACGCGGCGACGGCATCCTCCTCGCCGTCCTCGGTGCCGTCCAGGTCCAGGTCGTCGAGTTCGTCGTCCTCCTCGTCGCTGCCCAGCAGCTCTTTGGTCAGCATCGAGCCGTAGGAGCTGCGGGCGGCCGCGGAGGCGTTCGACACGAAGTACCGCGGGTCCTCCTCGCCGTCCACGCGGACGACGCCGAACCAGGCGTCCTCCTGCTCGATGAGGGCGACCACCGTGTCGTCGTCGACAGCGGCGGACCGGGCGAGATCGATCAGATCACTGAGGGACTCGACGTCGTCGAGTTCCATGTCGCTCGCTTCCCACCCGTCTTCGGTGCGCGCGAGCAGTGCGGCGAAATACACCGTGACTCTCCCACTGGTCTTAGACATGCCGGTTGGAGGTCCCCCCGGCCGGAGGTTGGGGCAAAGCGGCCGTGCTGCTCGCCGCCCGTACCCCGCCCAATCGGCATCGTGGCAGAAACAGCGGCTTTGCGAGAGGTCTTCCGCGCTTGCGTCGTGCCGCGCCGTGCCCCGGCAGGGGCCGTGCGGGGTTGCGGCGCGGGGGCGGCGGGGCCGTGGCGAGGGCTGTGGGGCGGATGGTGCGGCCCGGACGTGTCGTCGTCGTGTCGCCGTCGTGTCGCGGCGTGCCGGGGCCGGGGGCGACGGGGGCCGGCGGCCGCGCCGCACACGCCTGCCGGGCCGGATCCGGCCCGCGGGGCCGGAATGCTCCGGCTCACCGGGGATTGCCGGACGGCAACCGGGCGATCACCAGCGGAAGGTGCGCATGCGCATCTGCTGGCGCATTCGGGCCGCCCGGGCGCGGCGGGGCTGGACGCGATCGCGCAGCTCGCGCGCCTCCATCAGGTCGCGCAGGAACTGCGCGCGGCGTGCTCGGCGCTGCGCCGCGGTCTCCGGCGCATCGTCGTTCGGCTGCGTGTCGGGCATCGGCCACCACCCTGGGCTGGTCCGGTCGTCCCCCCTGCACCCACCTTCCCCCGGACGGGCCGTTTGATGCCACCCGCCGCAGGTCAGGAGTCGTCCTTGAGGGTCGGGACCACGGCCACCGGACCGTGCGCGTGGTGCAGTACGGCGTGGGCCACCGAGCCGATCGGCAGCGACATCGCGGTGCGCCGGGGATGGTGGCGGCCCACCACGACGAGTGCCGCCGCCCGGGAGGCGGTGACCAGCCGGCCCGCCGGGTCCCCGGGCACGGCGGCCTGCTCGACCGGGACGTCCGGAAACCGCTCGCGCAGCGGTGCCAGCCGCTCCGTCTGGGACCGCAGCATCTCCCGTTCGGCCGGTACGCCGTCCCCTCCGTCGGCCAGTCCTTCCGGCGGGATCACCGCGAAGGGGCTGTCGATCATCAGGGTCGGCGAGGGCGGGATGGCGTACGCGGAGACCACCTGGACGGTGGTCCCCCGCACGGCCGCTTCGGTGAACGCGAAGGCCAGTACGTCGTCGGGGGTCTCGGCGGCGTGCAGCCCGAGCACCACCCGCCCGGCCGACTGCTGCGCGTCGGCGTCGGCCTCGGCGCTGCGCTCCGCGTGCGGGACCACGACCACCGGGCAGGCGGCCGTGCTCGCCACGGCGCGGCTGCTCGAGCCGAGCAGCAGGCTGGCGAAGCCGCCGCGGCCCCGGGAGCCCATCACCAGGACCCGGGCCTGGGACCCGATCACCCGCAGGGCCTCGGGGACGGAGCCCTCCAGGGCCTCGTACGTGACCCCTTCGGGCAGCCGGGAGCCGTCGCCGAGCAGGGCCAGGATCCAGTCGCGGACGGGGTCGGCGAATTCCGCGGGCTGCGAGGAGTCGTGCAGCGATGCCCGGCGCCCGGCATACAACTGGGCGTGGTCGGGCAGTACATGGGCGACCAGCAGCCCGCTGCCGTGCCGGACGGCCTCGGCCCGCGCCCACTCCAGGGCCCTGAGGCTGTGGTCCGATCCGTCGACGGCCGCGATCACCGGTGTGTTGCTCATCTGTCCAGCCTGCTGGGCGTCCGCGCGGGTCGCATCCGCAGGGAAGCGGCGGGCGCGGCCGTCGCTGGGGACGCGAACGGGCCGCGTCAGCGCGTAGCCTTTTGGGTGCAGGTCGCGTCGTGCGACCGTTTTTGCAGGTCGCAGGCTGAGTTTTGGAGGATGTTGTGCGTTTGCAGGTCGTCGATCACCCCTTGGTGGCGCACAAACTCACCACCCTGCGCGACAAGCGCACCGACTCCGCCACCTTCCGGCGGCTCGCCGACGAGCTGGTGACCCTGCTCGCGTACGAGGCCACCCGGGACGTGCGCACGGAGCAGGCCGACATCGAGACCCCGGTCGCCCCGACCACCGGCGTGAAGCTCTCGCACCCGCGCCCGCTGGTCGTCCCGATCCTGCGCGCCGGCCTCGGCATGCTCGACGGCATGGTGCGCCTGCTGCCGACCGCCGAGGTGGGCTTCCTGGGCATGGTCCGCAACGAGGAGACCCTGGAGGCCTCCACGTACGCGACGCGCATGCCGGAGGACCTCTCGGGCCGCCAGGTCTACGTCGTCGACCCGATGCTCGCCACCGGCGGCACGCTGGTCGCGGCGATCCAGGAACTGATCAAGCGCGGCGCCGACGACGTCACGGCCGTGGTGCTGCTGGCCGCGCCCGAGGGCGTCGAGATCATGGAGCGCGAGCTGGCGGGCACGCCGGTGACGGTGGTGACGGCCGCGGTGGACGAGCGGCTCAACGAGCACGGCTACATCGTGCCGGGCCTGGGTGACGCGGGCGACCGGATGTACGGCTCGGCCGAGTAGCAGAGCCCTACGACGGACCGTACGGGCCGTACGAGCCGTACGAGCCGTACGGCGGACCGTACGGCCGTACGGCGCGTCAGCAGTTCTTGGGCGCGGGCAGGGGGTTGGCCAGGAGGGCCAGCGCCTTGTCCGCGTCCTCCTTCGTACTCAGCTCCTTGAAGGCGTCGCCCAGGATCAGGTCGACGTCCGCGCTCTCGCGGGTGTCGGTCTGCTGGGTGGTGCCGGCGAGCTGGGTGCCCAGGACCGAGAAGACGGCCTTGTCGGTCGTGGGGGAGCCCAGCAGTATCCCCGTGCCGGGGACCTGCTTGTCGAAGGTGGCCGGGGCGTTGCCCACGTTGCCGATCACGAAGCCGCGTTTCGCCAGCTCGTCACCGACGGCCTTGGCCAGACCCGCACGCGGAGTCGCGTTGTAGACGTTGACCGTGATCTCCCCCGGCGGGGGGAGCACGACCGCCGGTTTCGCGGCGGCCGAGGCGGTGGAGGCGGCGGCGGGGCCGCCCTTCGCCGCGGTTCCGGGAGGCGTCGTCGGGCAGTCCTTGGCACCCGCAGCCGTGTTCCGCTTGGGGCTGTCGCCCCGGAACACGTCGATGAGCTGCAGGGCCCCGTAGCCGACCAGGGCCAGCGCCAGGATCGAGCCGAGCACGGCGAGGACGATCCGTGAACGACTCCGCTTACGGCTCATACGGGGATAGGCGGTCCCCGTGACGCGGTACTTTCCGCCCATGCCGGGGGGAGTGAGCATGCTCATGGGCGCAGCGTAGTGCGGCCCGGTGTCGATGCCTACTAAATGATCTGCTGATAGGTCAATGGTGACCCGAAAGGCGCAATCTACGCGAAGCGTCAGTCCATCTCGAGGACGCGCGCGTGGAGCACCTGGCGCTGCTGCAGGGCGGCGCGCACGGCGCGGTGCAGCCCGTCCTCCAAGTAGAGGTCGCCCCGCCACTTCACGACGTGCGCGAACAGGTCGCCGTAGAAGGTGGAGTCCTCGGCGAGCAGCGTTTCGAGGTCCAGCTGGCCCTTGGTCGTCACGAGCTGGTCGAGCCGGACCGGGCGCGGCGCGACGTCCGCCCACTGCCGGGTGGTTTCCCTGCCGTGGTCGGGGTAGGGCCGTCCGCTTCCGATGCGCTTGAAGATCACACGGAAAGCCTACCGGGCCGGTGCGTGCGGGCGCAGCCTCGCGGCGGTGGTGCAAAAGTGGCGAACAGTGCCAATTGGGGAGTGATGCATGAGCGAGAGCACCGACCCCGCCGTTCCGGCGGACCAGAGCGGCCCGGCCGGACAGATCGCCGCCGGGTACGCGTTCACCGGACCCGCGCTCGACCTCGGGGCCCTCCTCTGGGACGGCGCGTGCCTGCCCGACCGTCAGATCCGCATCCCCCTGGCGATGCTGAACCGCCACGGACTGGTCGCCGGAGCCACCGGAACCGGCAAGACCAAGACGCTCCAGCTCATCGCCGAACAGCTGTCGGCGGGCGGGGTCCCCGTCTTCCTCGCCGACATCAAGGGGGACATCTCGGGGATCTCGGCCCCCGGAACGGCCGACGGGAGGATCGACGAACGGGCCCGGGACGTGGCCCAGCCGTGGAAGCCCACCGGATACCCGTGCGAGTTCTACTCGCTGGGCGGGATCGGCCCCGGGATCCCGGTCCGCTCCACGGTCACCAGTTTCGGCCCGGTACTGCTGTCGAAGGTCCTCCAGCTCAACCAGACGCAGGAGCAGTCCCTCGGCCTGATCTTCCACTACGCCGACACCAAGGGCCTGGAGCTGATCGACCTCAAGGACCTGCGCGCGGTCGTCGCCTTCCTCGTCTCCGACCGGGGCAAGCCCGAACTGAAGGGGATCGGCGGGCTGTCCACCGTGACCGCCGGGGTGATCCTGCGGGCGCTGACCGCCTTCGAGCAGCAGGGCGCCTCGGAGTTCTTCGGCGAGCCCGAGTTCGACACCGGTGAGTTCCTGCGTACGGCCGCGGACGGGCGCGGGCTGGTCTCCGTACTGGAACTCCCGGCGGCCTCGGACAAGCCGCAGCTCTTTTCCACCTTCCTGATGTGGCTGCTGGCCGACCTCTACAACGACCTGCCGGAGGTCGGCGACCTGGAGAAGCCCAAGCTCGTCTTCTTCTTCGACGAGGCGCACCTGCTCTTCAAGGACGCCTCGAAGGCCTTCCTCGCGGCCATCACCCAGACGGTCCGGCTCATCCGCTCCAAGGGCGTCGGCGTCTTCTTCGTCACCCAGACCCCCAAGGACGTGCCGGCGGACGTGCTCGCCCAGCTCGGCAACCGGGTGCAGCACGCGCTGCGCGCCTTCACTCCCGACGACGCCAAGGCGCTGAAGGCGACCGTGAAGACCTTCCCCAACTCCGCGTACGACCTGGAGGAGCTGCTCACGCAGTTGGGGACCGGCGAGGCGGTCATCACCGTGCTGAGCGAGAAGGGCGCCCCGACCCCGGTCGCGGCGACCCGGCTGCGCGCCCCGCAGTCGCTGATGGGGCCGATCGAGGCGGCGGACCTGGAGCGGGCCGTGAAGTCCTCGCTGCTCTGGTCGCGCTACGCGGAGCCGGTCGACCGCGAGTCGGCGTACGAGAGGATCAGCGCCGAACAGGCCGCCGCGGAGGCGCAGGCGGAGGCCGCCGCGGCTGCTGCCGAGGCCGAGAAGCAGGCCGCGGCGGCGGAGAAGGAAGCCGCGCGCACCGCGCGCAGTGCCCCGAAGCCGGATCCCTCGCTGGCCGAGCAGGTGGTGGGGAGCGGACTGTTCCGCTCCCTGGCCCGCTCGATCGGCACTCAACTCGGGAGGGAGATCTCCCGCTCGATCTTCGGTACGGCGCGCAAGCGGCGGTGACGCGGTGACAGACTCTGGCCCATGCGGACCGAACTCACCGACACCACGTCCAGCAAGGTCAACCGGGCCCTGCTCGAAGCCCGCCGGGCGATAGGCAGCCCGACCATGGGGCTGGTGCTGACCCTTGTGATCGTCACCGACGAGGAGAACGCCTACGACGCCGTGCGCGCGGCCTCCGAGGCCTCCCGCGAGCACCCCTGCCGCATCATCGCGGTCATCAAGCGGACCTCGCGCGGCCCGCTCAAGCTCCGCGCGAACCGCGTCGACGCAGAACTGCGGGTCGGCTCGGACGCCGGAACCGGGGAGATCGTGCTGCTGCGCCTGCACGGGGCGCTGACCGAGCACGCCGGCTCGGTCGTCCTGCCGTTGCTCCTGCCGGACGCGCCCGTGGTGGCCTGGTGGCCGGCCGACGCCCCCACCGACCTGGCGGGTGACCCGCTGGGCGCGCTCGCGCAGCGCCGGATCACGGACGCGGCGGCCGCCTTCGACACGGTCGGGGTGCTCGACCAGCGGGCCACCGGCTACCAGCCCGGCGACACCGACCTGGCCTGGACGCGGATCACGTCGTGGCGGTCGCTGCTGGCCGCAGCCCTGGACCAGAAGCCGCTGCCGGTCACGGGGGCGACGGTCGAGAGCGAGCCGGACAACGCGAGCGCGGAGCTGCTGGCGCGCTGGCTGGAGGACCGGCTGGGGGTGATGGTGGCCCGGGTGGCGAGCGAGGGCCCGGTGATCACCAGGGTCACCCTGCACACGACGGGCGGGGAGATACGGGTGGACCGGCCCGCGGGCGTGCTCGCCACCCTGAGCCTGCCGGGGAGCCCGGACCGCAAGGTGGCACTGAAGATCCGCAGCGGCGCGGAACTGATCGCGGAGGAACTGCGCCGCCTCGACGCGGACGTGGTCTACGGCTCCGCGCTGCGGCGGCGGCCGCTCCAGACGGGGCTCTCCGCGTAGTGGTTGTCGTAGGTCGCCGAGCTGTCCTTGATGTCCTGCACGGTGGCCTCGCCCGCGTTGACCCGGCCGAGGAGCCGGTAGTAGTCGAACCGGCCCATGCCCGGGGTGAAGCCGACGAACACGGCGGCGGTGTGGCCGGCCGCGGGGGCGAAGGCGTGCTTGACGCCCGGCGGGACGGCGATGAAGTCGCCGGCGCCCAGGGTGTGGATCTCGTCGTCGACGAGGATGTCGAGCTTTCCGGCGGTGACGTGGAAGAACTCGGTGGCCTTGGTGTGGAAGTGCACCGGGGCACCCGCCGCGCCCTCGTCGAAGGTGGCGGTGTTGCAGGTGAGCTCGGCGGTGTCGGTGAGCAGGGTGATGAGGCTGCCCGGGGCGTCGTAAATGGCTTCGGCGGTGGCGGCGCGGGTCGCGATCTCTGTCATGTCCACCAATCTACGGGCATGATCGACCGGAATCAGGGGTCAATCAGGACCCGGTGGTGCCGGTCAATTCCGGCCCGCCCCACGGGCTGAGCAGGACCGGAACGGATACCGGAGCAGGGGCGGGGCGAATCCGGCAGCGGGGGCGGGGGATCCCGAGGCAGGACAGGGGCGGACGGCCGAGCAGGGCCGGGCGGGTTGCGGCCGTAGGCGGGCCGGGGCCGGCTATCAGGCGCCGCCCGCGGCCTTGGCGGCCTTCGCGGCGGCCTTCATCTCCTGCTTGTGCGCCCGCACCTTCGCCAGGGACTCCGGGCCCGTGATGTCGGCCGCCGAACGGTAGACGTTCGCCGGGCCGTAGCCGCCCGCGGCCTCCCGCCAGCCCGTCGGGCGCACGCCGAACCGCTTGCCCAGCAGGGCCAGGAAGATCTGCGCCTTCTGCTCCCCGAAGCCCGGCAGCGCCTTGAGCCGCTTCAGCAGTTCCTGCCCCGTCCCGGCATCGGCCCAGACCGCCTCCGCGTCCCCGCCGTAGTGCTCGACGAGGTACGCGCACAGCTGCTGGATCCGCGTCGCCATCGACCCTGGATACCGGTGGACGGCCGGCTTCTCGGAGAGCAGGGCGGCGAAGGCCTCCGGGTCGTACGCGGCGATGGTGTGCGCGTCGAGATCGTCGGCGCCCAGCCGCTGGGCGATCGTCCAGGGCCCCGAGAACGCCCACTCCATGGGCACCTGCTGGTCCAGCAGCATTCCGACGAGCGCGGCGAGCGGGCTCCGGCCGAGCAGCGCGTCCGCCTCCGGCTGCTGTGCCAGCCGGATGGTGATGTCCTTGTCCATGGCTCCAGCGTCCCGCGCGGGGGCGCTCCCCGCGCGGTCGCCGCACCGCGCGCCTAGCGTGAGTACGACCGTCTACGACGACGACAGGTACGAGACGAGGAGTCGATCGATCATGTCTGAGTTCTCCGAAGGCGCTCCGTGCTGGGTGGACGCGATGTTCGCCGACGTGGAAGGGGCCAAGACCTTCTACGCGGACGTGCTGGGCTGGACCTTCGGCGAGGCCAGCAGCGAGTACGGCAACTACACGCAGGCCTACTCCGACGGCAAGGCCGTCGCGGCCGTCGTCCCGCCGATGCCGGGGGCCGACGCGCCCTCGCAGTGGTGCCTCTACTTCGCCTCGCCCGACGCGGCGGCCACCGCCGAGAAGGTGACGGCGAACGGCGGCGAGGTCCTGATGGGCCCGATGCAGGTGGGCGCCTTCGGCACGATGCTGATCGCGAAGGAGCCCAGTGGCGCGGTCTTCGGCGTCTGGCAGCCGGGCGAGCACAAGGGCTTCGAGAAGATGGGCGAGCCGGGCTCGTACGCGTGGGCGGAGGTCTTCACCCGCGAGCCGGCCAAGGCCGACGGGTTCCTGCCGAAGGTCTTCCCTTACAGCGCCCAGCAGATGGACGCAGGCGACGACCCCCATACGGCCGACATGGACTTCAAGGTGTTCAGCGTCGGCGGCGGCGGGACGCCGGTCCTGGGCCGGATGAGCATGGGCGACGAGTTCCCGCCCGAGATCCCGTCGTACGTCCAGATCTACTTCGGCGTGCCGGACTGCGACGAGGCGGTGTCCAAGACGCAGAAGCACGGCGGGAAGCTGCACTTCGGCCCGATGGACAGCCCCTTCGGCCGGTTCGCGGCGGTCACCGACCCGCAGGGCGCCGCCTTCGCTGTGATCGACTTGTCGACAACGGTGGGTGAGATGCCGACCTTCGGCTGACACCGGGCCCGCGCCCTCCCCCACCTCGGACCGGACCCTGAGCCCGGGCGGAATCTTTTTCGCCCGGGCTGTCACACGGGTGGGGCGGGGCGGGTCAGTGGAGTGAAGCAGGCGGGAAACCGACCGGAGCGAGTCCGCACCGGCGCCCGCCCGAGGGGAGTGCCGGATGTCCACCACTGCCGTTGTTTTCGCACTGATCGGCGCCGTCATGGTCGGTTTCTCGGCCGTCTCGGTGTTCCTCGGGGCCGCGTGGGTCGTCGAGCCGCTGACCGAGTACGGGGTTCCGCGCTCCTGGTGGACCTGGCTCGGCGTCGCCAAGGCCGCGGGCGCGGCGGGCCTGGCGGCGGGCCTCTTCGTACCGGCGGCCGGCATCGCCGCGGCGGTCGGGATCGCCCTGTACTTCGCGGGGGCCGTGATCACGGTGCTCCGGGCGAAGTCCTACGCCCACGTCGCCTTCCCGGTGATCTACGCGGCCCCGGCGGTCGTCGCCCTGGCCCTCGGCTTCCACGGCTGAGAAGCCCCGCCCCCCGAAGGTTCCTGCTGCTCGGGGCGCGCGGCCCGGACCGGCGCCGTCTTGCTCAACCCGTGGGAGTACGAGGGCCGACCTGCGGGTGGTTGCCCGAGTCCCTGCGGGATCGGCTTCGGGGAAGACCGGTGCCGGGGCGCGGAGTGCCGTGGAAGACCTGGGCGGTGTGCCAGGAGCGGTGGTGCGTCGCCACGGGTCGGACGCCCGGCTGCGGGCCGATGACCGGGCGGCCCGCGAGCGCTATGACGTGTTCACGGGCCGCGGGGCTGCGCCCGACCGGCCCGGAACCCGGCCGGGATTCGGGTGGGGACATCCACGAGGACCGTTCTTCCACCCGGTGCTCTGCACGGAGATCGATGGATGACGGAGGAGTCGTCCTCGGCGGTCGCTTGGGCACGTTCCGGAAACCGGGACGGAGAACGCGAAGAGCCCCACCGCAAGCGGTGGGGCTCTTCGACATCGTGCCCGGTGAGGCACTGGCGGAGGATACGAGATTCGAACTCGTGAGGGGTTGCCCCCAACACGCTTTCCAAGCGTGCGCCCTAGGCCACTAGGCGAATCCTCCGCCGCAAACAATACAAGACGTTGAGGGGTGCTCGCGAACGTGATCGTCGGGCGGAGGGCAGGTCGGGGTCCGGCTCGATTCCTGGGCCCTCCATCCGCTAGGGTGGGGCCAGCCCCTCACGTGGCGCTATCTCACCCAACTCCCCCAGGGCCGGAAGGCAGCAAGGGTAAGTGGGCTCTGGCGGGTGCGTGGGGGGCGCTTTGCGTTCCGGGCGCCCTGTGGAGGCATCGGCGGGCCGCTGATGTCGGTGGGCCCGGATAACCTCGTATACGTGTCGTCCCTTGCGCTGTACCGCCGCTATCGCCCCGAGTCGTTCGCCGAGGTCATCGGGCAGGAGCATGTCACTGCACCGCTGATGCAGGCCCTGCGGAACAACCGGGTCAATCACGCGTACCTGTTCAGCGGGCCGCGCGGCTGCGGCAAGACCACCAGCGCGCGCATCCTCGCCCGGTGTCTGAACTGTGAGCAGGGTCCCACTCCCACCCCCTGCGGGGAGTGCCAGTCCTGCCGGGACCTGGCCAGGAACGGGCCGGGGTCCATCGACGTCATCGAGATCGACGCCGCCTCGCACGGTGGTGTGGACGACGCCCGTGACCTGCGCGAGAAGGCCTTCTTCGGGCCGGCCTCCAGCCGCTACAAGATCTACATCATCGACGAGGCGCACATGGTCACCTCGGCGGGCTTCAACGCCCTGCTGAAGGTGGTCGAGGAGCCGCCGGAGCACCTCAAGTTCATCTTCGCCACCACGGAGCCGGAGAAGGTGATCGGGACCATCCGGTCCCGCACGCACCACTACCCCTTCCGGCTGGTCCCGCCCGGCACCCTGCGCGATTACCTCGGCGAGGTCTGCGGCCGCGAGGGCGCCAGCATCGAGGACGGCGTGCTGCCGCTCGTCGTGCGCGCCGGCGCCGGCTCCGTGCGTGACTCCATGTCCGTCATGGACCAGCTGCTCGCCGGCGCCACCGACGCCGGTGTGACGTACGCCATGGCCACGTCCCTGCTCGGCTATACCGAGGGGTCCCTGCTCGATTCCGTCATCGACGCCTTCGCCTCCGGGGACGGGGCCGCGGCCTTCGAGGTCGTCGACCGCGTCGTGGAGGGCGGCAACGATCCGCGCCGGTTCGTCGCCGACCTGCTGGAGCGGCTGCGCGACCTGGTGATCCTGGCCGCCGTGCCGGACGCCGGGGAGAAGGGGCTGATCGACGCCCCCGCCGACGTCGTGGAGCGGATGCAGGCCCAGGCGTCCGTGTTCGGGGCGGCCGAGCTGTCGCGCGCCGCCGATCTGGTCAACACCGGGCTCACCGAGATGCGGGGCGCGACCTCGCCGCGGCTGCAGCTGGAGCTGATCTGCGCCCGCGTGCTGCTGCCCGCCGCCTTCGACGACGAGCGGTCCTTCCAGGCCCGGCTCGACCGGCTGGAGCGCAGCGGCGCCGCCGCGGCCTTCGCCGCGCCGCCGGTCGCGGGGCCCGCCCTGGGGTACGTGCCCGGGCCCGAGGCGCATCCCATGGCCCCCGCCGGTCCCGGCGGCGGTGTCGCCGCCGTGCGTGCCGCCGCGCCGGTGCAGGCGCCCGAGCCGGTGCAGGCCGCCCCGGTGCCCGCTCCTGCGCCCGTCCCCGCCGCTTCCGCCCCGGCGCCCGCCGCCGCGGCCCCCGCGCCCGGCGCCTGGCCCGGGGCCGCGCAGCCCGGGAGCGGCGCCCCCGGCGCCTGGCCGGGAGCCTCGGCGGCTCCGGCGCCCGCGCAGGCCCCCGCGGCCCCTGCCGCCGGAGCCTGGCCCAGCGCCTCCGCACCCGCGTCCGCCCCCGCGCCGGCCGCCCCGGCCGCCGCGCCCGCGCAGGCCCCCGCAGCCCCCGCCCCCTCCCCCGGCATGGCCGCCGGAGCCGGGCAGGTGCAGGCGATGTGGCCCGGCGTCCTGGAGGCCGTCAAGAACCGCCGCCGCTTCACCTGGATCCTGCTCAGCCAGAACGCCCAGGTCACCGGCTTCGACGGGACCACCCTCCAGCTCGGCTTCCCCAATGTCGGAGCCCGCGACAACTTCGCCAGCAGCGGGAGCGAAGACGTGCTGAAGGCGGTCCTGGCCGAGCAGTTCCAGGTCAACTGGAAGATCGAGGCCGTTATCGGCGGCGGATCCCCGGCCCCGATCCAGACCTCCTCGTACGGCGCCCCGGCCGCGCCCGCCCCCGCCTACAGCCCGCCGCCCCCGCAGCAGCAGCAGTACTCCGCCCCGCAGGCGCCGCCCGCCCAGCAGTACGCGCCGCCGCAGCAGCCCCAGCAGTCGGCTCCCGCCCCGCAGCCCCCCGTACAGCAGGCACCCCCGCCGGTCGCCCCCGAGGACGACTTCGCGGAGGACGACGATCCCGACCTCGTCGACAGCGCCCTCACCGGACACGACCTGATCGTGCGCGAGCTCGGAGCCACCGTTGTGGAGGAATACACAAATGAGTAGTCGGTCCTGATTGGGTGGCCGCACGAAGCCGACCGCGCCGTCCCGGCTAGGCTGAGCAGCGTGAAGGTCCTCGTCATCGGCGGCGGCGCCCGCGAACATGCCCTGTGCCGCTCTCTGTCCCTCGACTCCGCCGTCTCCGCGCTGTACTGCGCTCCCGGCAATGCCGGCATCGCCGACGTGGCCACGCTGCGCCCGGTCGACGCCCTCGACGGTGAAGCCGTCGCCCGACTCGCCACCGAACTCGGCGCCGACCTCGTGGTCGTCGGCCCGGAGGCCCCGCTGGTCGCGGGCGTCGCCGACGCCGTCCGCGCGGCCGGCATCCCCGTCTTCGGCCCCTCGGCCGAAGCGGCGCAGCTCGAAGGCTCCAAGGCCTTCGCCAAGGACGTGATGGCCGCGGCCGGGGTCCCGACCGCGCGCAGCTACGTCTGCACCACCCCCGAAGAGGTGGACGAGGCCCTCGACGCCTTCGGTGCCCCGTACGTCGTCAAGGACGACGGCCTCGCGGCCGGCAAGGGCGTCGTGGTCACCGAGGACCTGGCGGTCGCCCGCGCGCACGCGCTCAGCTGCGACCGCGTGGTCATCGAGGAGTACCTCGACGGTCCCGAGGTCTCCCTCTTCGCCATCACCGACGGCGTCACCGTGGTCCCGCTCCAGCCGGCGCAGGACTTCAAGCGCGCGCTGGACGGCGACGAGGGCCCCAACACCGGCGGCATGGGCGCGTACTCCCCGCTGCCCTGGGCCGACCCGAAGCTGGTCGACGAGGTCATGGAGCTGGTCCTCCAGCCGACCGTCGACGAGCTCCGCCGCCGCGGCACCCCCTTCTCCGGGCTGCTCTACGCCGGCCTCGCGATCACCGGCCGCGGCACCCGGGTCATCGAGTTCAACGCCCGCTTCGGCGACCCCGAGACCCAGGTGGTCCTGGCCCGGCTGCGCACCCCGCTCGCGGGCGTGCTGCTGGCTTCCGCCAACGGCACCCTGGACGCGCTGCCCCCGCTCGTCTGGCGCGAGGACGCGGCCGTCACGGTGGTCATCGCCTCCCACAACTACCCCGAGACCCCCCGCACCGGGGACCCGATCGAGGGTCTGATCGACGTGGCCGCCGAGGACGAGCCCGATGCCTACGTGCTGCACGCCGGCACCCGGCGCGAGGGCAACACGGTGGTCAGCGCGGGCGGCCGCGTGCTGTCGGTGACGGCGACCGGTTCCGATCTGGCGCAGGCCCGCGCGAAGGCGTATAAGGCGGTGGCGCGCATCCGTCTCGACGGCTCGCAGCACCGTACCGATATTGCGGCCAAGGCGGCCGGGGGCCGCTGACCAGCGGCTTCACAGACCCGCGGGCCCGGTGCGCACCTCGTGCGCCCGGGCCCGCGGGCGCGTTCGCGTGCGTCTGCATCCGGCCGCGTTCGAACGCATCCACCTTTACCCAAAGCCATTCCATCGGGTGATCGTCACCCGGTCTGCCTGACGCCCGAGCGTGCCCCAACTAGGGTGCGATGCCAAGCATTCCGGCACTTGGCCCACCGGCATTGCGATGTCGGTGGCGGGTGTCACAGTGGGGGAGTGAGCAACGTCGCCGCAGGGCAGAGGGGGTGAGGTCCGGCCGTGTCCGGAACCGGTTCGATCATGGAAGCAGGCGTGCCGTCCGCGCGTTCCCGCGCTCTGGCCGTGCTGCGCGTGCGCAGCAGGGCCTTGGCCGTCGGGCTGCTGCCCGCCGCCCTCGCGGTGGTGCTGGTCGCCGCCCGGATGACGGGCCGGCTGGCCGGTGACCCCTGGCCCGCGGTGACCCTCGTCGTCTGCGTGGTCGCCGCCCTGGTGCTCCTCGTCGGCGGCGCGTTCGCCGCCGTGGTGCTGCGGGCGAGCCCCGCCGTGACGCCGACGGTCCCGCTCTCGGAGGCCGCCGCGCCCGATCTCTACCGGCTGGTGCGGGACCTGGCCGACCGGATGGACGTGCCGCCGCCCTCGGCGATAGCCCTCACCCCGGACTGCGACAGCTGGCTGGAGGACCGCACGCATGCGGCCCACCGCCGCGGCGCCGCCCGCGCGTCCGCCGGTACGGCCGGACCCGTCGGGCCGGAGTCCGAGCCGGGCGCCGCCCCCGTGCTGGTGATCGGCTCGCCGTTCCTGTGGTGGATGCGCGTCGCGGAGCTACGGGCGGTCCTCGCGCCCGTCGTCGCCGGTACGGGACCTTCCGCGCACCCGGACATAGCCGACGCGCGAGGCTTTGTACGGGGCCTGGACGCGGCCGTGGACGTGGGCAGCAGGCGCGGCCTCGGCTGGATCGCCGCGCCGGCCCGGCTGCTGCTGCGGCTGTGCCGGACGGACGCCGCCGAGATGGAGCGCGGGGTGGCCGCGGCCGCCTCGGATCGTGCACAGGGTGTGGACTACGGGCTGCGCATCGTCGCCCAGGAGCAGGTCGGCCTCGCCTACGCGGGCTGGGACCGGCTGCTGACCCGGGTCGCGCTGCCCGCCTGGCGGATGGGCCGCTGGCCCGCGCACCTCGACGCCGGGGTGGTCTCCGCGCTGACCGAGCTGTCCCGGCGGGACCGGCTGGCCGAGGGGTTCACCTCGCGGCTCGGCGAGCGCCCGGCCTGTGACCTGCTGGAGCAGCCCGGGCTGATCGACGAGGCGACGTCGCTGCTGGCCGCGCGGCTCTTCCACGGCGGTCCGGCCGAGGCCGGGCCGGACTGGTCGCCGGTCGACTGGACGGCGTATCCGGAGGAGGTCGTGGACCGCAAGTGGCGGACGGAGGCGGGCCGCCTGCACGCGGCACTGGACGCCCTGGCCGTCCCGGCGGGGCTGCCCGCCGGCCCTTCCGGATCCGCCATTCCGGCCACTCCGGGCACCTCGAACACCTCCAGCACCTCAATCACCTCCAGCACGCCGACTGCCTCAGGTGCTCAGAACAAGCCCGTCGGGGCCACCGCACGGCCCGGCGGCCCGGGTGCCTCCGGATCCGGATCCGCCGGAGCGGCCGGCCCCGCCACGCTCGCGGCCGCCGACTCCCCGGCGGCGCCCACCGCCGACGGCTTCGCCGGACCCACGCTGGAGCGGGTCCTGGGCTACCTCACGGACCTCGGCGGCGAGGGCGCGGCGGGCGAGGCACTGGCCGGCCGGCTCAGTGGTGAACTGGCCCGCGAGGAGCGGGCCGCCGGACCCGCCGCCGGAGCGGGGAAGGCCCGCGGCGCGGACGCCGTTCCGCTGTTCCCGCTCCAGCCGCCGCGCACCGGCCGGGACCTCTTGGCCGACCACGTCACGGCCATGGTGTGCTGCGCGGCCGTGGACTCGGCCGGGGCCACCCCCGGGCTGGACTGGCTCGACGGGCCGGTCCTGCTGGTGGGCGGCGACCGCCGCTCCGACCTGGCCCCCCGAGTGCTGTGCCTGGTCGAGGAGGGTAACCCGGAGCCGCTGCGGGACTGGCTCTCGGCGCTCGGTGTCCGCCCGGAGAAGCCGGTACGCCTGGTCTGACGCGGGCCCGGGCGACCCTTCGGGAGGGTGACGGCTCGCACGGACAACCGGACGTGAATGTTCCGGTCCCGTCAATTCGCGACGAACAGTGACGGACTGCGTGCGTTATGTGATGTGCTGGGACCGGTCGCGGCTGGACGACCTGAAGCGGGTGCCGGAAAACGCCGTCTCAGCTCAGCCGTGAGCCGTGCTCCGAGGCGATGTACGCCCGTTCGGGGGAGCGAGGGAGGGGAGCGGTCATGGGTGCGGACCAGATCCGGCGTTGGGAGTCAGGTGCGCTCGCGCACGCGGTGACCGACCCCTTCGGACAGGGCCCCCTGCCCTGGTTCCGGGGCAGTGAGCTCTACTTCGACGACACCGGCCAGGTCGTGCCCTGGTACGTGGACCCGGCCGCCGCGGCGGCCGGAACCGGCCAGATCCCGCGCGCCCGCGGCAACGGCGGGCCCCGCACCGCCGACGACGTGCACCGCCAGATCAAGGGCTTCGCCTCGACCGGCGGGGTGGCCCCCGGCGAGGCCATCGACTTCCACATCACCGTCGACCCGCCCCAGCAGTTCTCCGTCGACGTCTACCGGATCGGCCACTACGGCGGCGACGGAGCCTCCAAGATCACCACCAGTCCCCGTCTCTCCGGCATCGTCCAGCCGGCCCCGCTCGCCGCCGACCGCACGGTCTCCTGCCACCACTGGTGGCTGTCCTGGCGCCTCCAGGTGCCCTCCTACTGGAGTGTCGGCGCGTACGTCGCCGTGCTCACCACCGCCGACGGCTACCGCTCCCACATCCCCTTCACGGTCCGCGACGACCACCCCGCCGACCTCCTGCTCCTGCTCCCCGACATCACCTGGCAGGCCTACAACCTCTATCCGGAGGACGGCCGCAGCGGTGCCAGCCTCTACCACGCCTGGGACGAGGACGGCCGGCTGCTCGGCGAGCAGGACGCGGCCGTCACCGTTTCCTTCGACCGCCCCTACGCGGGCGCGGGCCTGCCCCTGCACGTCGGCCACGCCTACGACTTCATCCGCTGGGCCGAGCGCTACGGCTACGACATCGCCTACGCCGACACCCGCGACCTGCACGCCGGCCGCGTCGACCCCACCCGCTACCGCGGCCTGGTCTTCCCCGGCCACGACGAGTACTGGTCCGCCCCCATGCGCCGCACCGTCGAGCGCGCCCGCCGCCACGGCACCTCGCTCGTCTTCCTCTCCGCCAACACCATGTACTGGCAGGTCGAGCTGGGCCCGTCCCCCTCCGGGGTCGACGACCGGCTCCTGACCTGCCGAAAACGGCGCGGCCCGGGCCGCCCCAGCCTCTGGCGCGAGGTCGACCGCCCGGAGCAGCAGCTGCTCGGCATCCAGTACGCCGGCCGGGTCCCCGAACCCGCCCCCCTGATCGTGCGCAACGCCACGCACTGGCTCTGGGACTCCACCGGCGCCGGCGAGAACGACGAGCTGCCCGGCCTGGTCGCCGGCGAGGCCGACCGCTACTTCCCGCGCACCCAGCTGCCCGAGCACGACGACCGGATCCTGCTGGCGCACTCCCCGTACCTCGACAGCGAGGGCCACCGCCGCCACCAGGAGACCTCCCTCTACCGGGCGCCGAGCGGCGCGCTGGTCTTCGCCTCCGGCACGTTCGCGTGGTCCCCGGCCCTGGACCGCCCCGGGCACGTGGACGAGCGGGTGCAGCGGGCCACGGCCAATCTCCTCGACCGGATCTGCAAGCGCGACTGACCTACGACCGACCCGCGACCGACCCACCCCTGTCCGCAGGAGGGGACACAGGTGCGCGAGAATCGGGGTGCGCTTCATACAGAACCACAGGGAGACCCCGTGTCCGGATTCGTCGAAAAGCCCGAGCCGGTTCAGGTTCCGGGCCTCGTCCACCTCCACACCGGCAAGGTGCGCGACCTCTACCGCGACGAGCAAGACCGCCTCGTCATGGTCGCCAGCGACCGCATGTCCGCCTTCGACTGGGTGCTGCCCACCGAGATCCCGGACAAGGGCCGCGTCCTGACCCAGCTCTCCCTGTGGTGGTTCGACCAGCTCGCGGACCTCGTCCCGAACCACGTCATCTCCACCGACCTGCCCGCCGGCGCCCCCGCCGACTGGGCCGGCCGCACGCTGATCTGCCGCAACCTCGACATGGTCCCCGTCGAGTGCGTGGCCCGCGGCTACCTCACCGGCTCCGGCCTCGCCGAGTACAAGCAGACCCGTACCGTCTGCGGGCTCGGCCTCCCCGAGGGGCTCGTGGACGGCTCCGAGCTGCCCGCCCCGATCTTCACCCCGGCCGCCAAGGCCGCCGTCGGCGAGCACGACGAGAACGTCTCCTACGAGGAGGTCGCGCGCACCACCGGCCCCGAGACGGCGGCGCTGCTGCGCCAGACCACCCTCGCCGTCTACGGCCGCGCCCGGGACATCGCCCGTGAGCGCGGGATCATCCTGGCCGACACCAAGTTCGAGTTCGGTTTCGACCCGAAGGACGGCACCCTCGTCGCCGCCGACGAGGTGCTGACCCCGGACTCCTCACGCTTCTGGCCGGCCGACCAGTGGGAGCCGGGCCGCTCGCAGCCCTCCTTCGACAAGCAGTACGTCCGCGACTGGCTGTCTTCCCCGGCCTCCGGCTGGGACCGCAAGGGCGAGCTCCCGCCGCCGGCCCTCCCGGACGAGGTCGTCGCCCGGACCAGCGCCAAGTACATCGAGGCCTTCGAGCGCCTGACCGGCCAGTCCTGGTCGTAGGAACGAGAGAAGCCCCCCGGTCCGAGGACCGGGGGGCTTCTTCGTTACAGAGCGGACAACGCGACTCGAACGCGCGACATCCACCTTGGCAAGGTGGTGCTCTACCAACTGAGCTATGTCCGCAGGTGCGCCGTAACGCGAGAACTACTATACCCAACCCCGCTCGCGTGCGAGACGCACTGCCGTGTGCCGGTTCTCCGCACCCAGCTTCGTCGCCGCCGACGACAGGTAGTTCCGCACCGTCCCCTGCGACAGCGACGCCCGCTCAGCGATCTCCGCGATCGGTGCCCCGTCCGCCGCGAGTTCGAGCACCTCCGCCTCCCGCGCGGTCAGTGGCGAGTCCCCCGCGCTGATCGCGTCGGCAGCCAACTCCGGGTCCACATAACGCCCTCCGGCGTGCACGGTACGGATCAGCTCGGCCAGCCGCTGCGCCGAGACGGTCTTGGGGGCGAAGGCCCGCACTCCCGCCGCCAGGGCCCTCTTCAGGTGCCCCGGACGGCCGTGACTGGTCACGATCATGGTTCGGCAGCCCGGCAGCTCGGCCCGCAGGGATGTGGCGACACTCACACCGTCCGCCCCCGGCATCTGCAGGTCCAGCACCGCCACGTCCGGCCGGTGCGCCCGTGCCATCGCCAGCGCCTCGGGACCCGAGGCCGCCTCCGCGACGACGACCAGGTCGTCCTCCAGCGCCAGCAGCGCCGCCAAGGCGCCCCGGATCAGATGCTCGTCATCGGCGAGCAGTACGCGTACGGGGCTCACGCCGGTACCTCCAGTTCTTGCAGTCGTCGGTCCGGGATCTCCGCCCGCAGCCGGAACCGGCCGTCGCCGACCAGGCCCGCCTGCAACGTCCCGTCCAGGGCCGCGAGTCGTTCCCGCAGCCCGGCCAGCCCCGAGCCCGGGGGCCCGGCCGGGGCCTCCGGTGCCCCGTCGTTCTCCACCACCAGCGTCACCGGGCCGGCGTCCGGCGCGGTCAGCCTGATCCGGCAGCGCTGCGCGTCCCCGTGCCGCAGCACGTTCGTCGTGGCCTCGCGCACCACCCAGCCGAGCGCCGACTGGACGTCGGGGTTCAGCTCCCGGTCGGTCCGGAAGTCGACCCGGCAGTCCATTCCGGCCGCTCGCAGCACTCCGCGCGCGCCCTCCAGCTCCACCGCCAGGTCCGCCTGCCGATAGCCGCGCACCACGTCCCGTACTTCTCGCTGGGACTCCTGCGCTATTCGCTGCACCTCGATCATCTGCTCCACCGCCTCCGGGCGTTCGCGCCGGGCCAGCTGGACGGCGAGCTCGCTCTTGAGGGCGATCACGGCCAGGTTGCGGCCCATCACGTCGTGCAGGTCCCGGCCGAACCGCAGCCGCTCCTCCGCCACCGCGAGACGGGACTGGACCTCGCGGGAGCGGTCGAGCTCGTAGACGGTCGTCAGCAGCCAGGCGGAGAACCCGCAGGTGGCGCCGAAGAACAGGCTGCCCAGCAGCACGCCGACGGCGTACCCGAAGGCGGTCGCGACCGGAACGCCGAAGCCGATCGCGGCCAGTCCCGTGGCGGGCGCCGCGACCGCCACGATGTACCACATCTGCCGCACCGACCTCAGGCACAGGACGAGCGAACCGGAGGCGAACCAGGTCAGTCCCGCCACCAGCG
The DNA here is from genome assembly GCF_045160505.1 of Streptomyces sp. NBC_00029. Lineage (NCBI taxonomy): Bacteria > Bacillati > Actinomycetota > Actinomycetes > Kitasatosporales > Streptomycetaceae > Streptomyces > Streptomyces sp. NBC_00029. Next base: position 4,491,658 of record NZ_CP108292.1, on the reverse strand, counting down.
TCGGTGCGACGGTCATCTGGGTGATGTGGTCCATCGCCCGGAGCGCGAGGACGGCCAGGACGCACGCCGCCGTCGCGAGGGCGGTGGCGACCGCCAGCCGGGTGGGGCGCTCGCGCCGCCCCACCACCCAGTGCAGCGCCTTGGAGGCCAGCACGCCGCACAGTGCCGCGTGGGCGCACATCATCACGAAGAGCGAGGTGGGCACCACGATTGAGTTCTGCTCGGCGGCCGCGGCGGCCAGCGGGGTCAGCGCGAAGGACAGGACCTCCAGGATCACGAAGAGGTGGAACGACCCCCGCGTGTACAGCTCGACCTTCCCCGCACTGCTGCGGTTCTTCCACCACCCCGTCATCTTCGACACGGTCCCCGTCCCCCGACTCGCCCTACCGGCGCGGTTCCCACCGGAACCACCTCTGAACAGCAAACACGGTGATCACGGTCCAGGCCAAGGTGTTGAGCCCGGCCCCCAGCAGGTCCCCGCCCGCCGAGCCGCCACTCCACCCGGCCCGCACGAGGGACATCACCCCGCTCAGCGGCAGCAGTTCGCACAGCGAGGCCGCGAGGTCCGGCAGCGAGTCCGTGGGCATGAACAGCCCCGAGCCGAGCACGGTGGCCAGGAACAGCGGCAGCGTGGTGATGCCCGCGGTCTCCACGGTGCGGGTGAAGGAGCTGGTCAGGGCGGAGAGCCCGGCCAGCAGCACGATGCCGGCCAGCACGCCCGCCACGAGCAGCAGCGGATTGCGCGGCATGCGCACGTCGAGGGCGATCGCGCCGCCGACGGACAGGACGGCGATCTGCCCGAGGGCCAGGACGGCGGCGGGCAGGGCGGTTCCGGCCAGGATCTCCAAGTCGTTCGCCTCGCCGGTGCGGAGCCGCTTGAGGACGAGCTCCTCGCGCCGGGCGACGTAGGCGGAGACCAGGTTCATGTGGACGACGAGGATCAGCACCATGCCGATCCCGCCGGTCAAGGTGGCCTCTCCGACGGCCTCGGCGCCCTCGACCCCGCTGAGCGAGGAGCGCAGGACGAACACCATCAGAAGGGGCATCAGCACGGCCACGCTGAGGGCGGCCCGGTTGCGCACCAGCAGGGTGAGCTCCGAGCGGCCGAGCGCGGCGAGCCGGCCGGGGTTCAGGGTGAGCGTGTTCATCGGGTCCCCGCCTTCGTGTCCTCGGTGCGGCCGCCGGCGCTGCGGCGGTTCTCCGCGATCTCCAGGAAGGCCTCCTCCAGGGAGGCGGACCGGGCGTCGAGCCCGATCAGTTCCACGCCCTGCTCCCGGGCCCAGCCGAGCAGTTCGGTCAGATCGTCCTGGAGCTGTTCGGTACGGACCTCCACGCGCTGCCCGTAGGCCGCAGCGCGCAGTGCCAGCGGGAGCCGGGCCGCGGGCACCCCGGCCGGCAGGGTGAAGCGGATCCGGGCGGGCCGCGTCGCGGTCACCTCGGCCGGGCTGCCGGACAGGACGAGTTCCCCCTCGTGGAGGATCGCGAGGCGGTCCGCGAGCTCCTCGGCCTCCTCCAGGTAGTGCGTGGTCAGCAGCACCGTGGTGCCCTGCGCGCGCAGGTCCCGGACCAGAGCCCAGGTGTCCCGGCGCCCCTCCGGGTCCATTCCGGTGGTCGGTTCGTCCAGGAACAGCACCTCGGGCCGGCCGAGCAGGGCCAGTGCCAGGTCCAGTCGCCGCCGTTCGCCGCCGGACAGCTGCTTGACGCGTACGGAGGACCGCGCGGCCAGGCCGACCAGTTCCAGCACCTCCGCCGCCGGGCGGGCGCCGGTGGTGACCCCGCCCCACATCCGGACGGTCTCGGTCACCGACAGGTCGGAGGGGAAGCCGCCCTCCTGGAGCATCACTCCGGTGCGCGGGCGGACCTCGGCCCGCCGCGTGTACGGATCGAGACCGAAGACGCGGACCCGGCCCCCGCTCGGCGCGGCCAGTCCCTCCAGCAGTTCGACGGTGGAGGTCTTGCCGGCGCCGTTGGTGCCGAGCAGGGCGAAGATCTCGCCCCGGGCCACGGAGAAGGAGACGCCCCGTACGGCCTCGAACCCTCCTGCATAGCCGCGGCGCAGGCCCTCGGCTTCGATCACGGTGTCAGTCATGGTTCAAGGCTCGCGGCGCCGGGGCCGGGCGGGCAGTGCGCGCTGTCACCGCCGGGGATGACATTTGTCAGGGGCCGCGGGTATCCGGGTACGGGAACACGAAGAAGGCCCCGATCATAATGACCGGGGCCTTCTTCATACAGAGCGGACGACGCGACTCGAACGCGCGACATCCACCTTGGCAAGGTGGTGCTCTACCAACTGAGCTACGTCCGCATGCACTGCATTGCCGTGAGGCGATGCGTGCATCACTCTACCCGATCCACAGCAGTGGTCCGGAAGTGATGCAGAGCGGGTGACAGGAATCGCACACTGCGCCTTCCCTCTGGAAGAGGGATGTTCTGCTACTGAACTACACCCGCACGACCTCGGAGGCTTTGACCTGCGGCCTGGCCCCTTGGCGTGATCCACACACTAGCCGACGGATGGGGGTGCATGGCAAATCGACGCTCAGTGGGCCGCGTTGTAGGCCTCGTAGATCTTCTTCGGGATGCGGCCGCGCGGGGGCACTTCGTGCTGGTTCGACCGGGCCCAGGCGCGGACGACCGCCGGGTCAGGGGCGACGGAGGTGTGCTTGTACGCCTTCCCCGAGCGCGACTGGCGGCGGCCGGCGGCCACGAAGGGGGCCAGGCCCTTCCGCAGTTTCTTTGCGTTCGCCACATTGAGGTCGATCTCGTAGGACTTTCCGTCGAGAGCGAACACGACCGTTTCCGTCGCTTCTCCGCCATCGATGTCGTCGGAGAGCGTGACTACTACGCGCTGCGCCACGGATATCGGTCCCTTCGTGCGACGTCGCCACCTGCTGACGTGCGGTGATGTCGCCTGTGTGGATGTTTCGGGGCAATGCAACTTTCATCCGGAATCCGGAGTGATTCCTTTGTACCTCGATTCCCATTGCATTGCGAAGCCCAGTTAATTCTCTCCGCGTGTCCCGCCGCAATGCCGGGCACGTGGTTTTCCGGGGGATTTTGCGAAGCGTTGGTGAAGCCGAAACGGCGCGGTGAGCGCGGCCCCGGGATATCTACCCGCGTAGAAATTTTGGCCGGGTACGCTGATGGAACCGCCTTCGCACCAACCACCACACGGGAGTGCCCGATGGCACGCGTCGTAGTCGACGTCATGCTCAAGCCGGAGATCCTCGACCCCCAGGGCCAGGCGGTGCAGCGTGCACTGCCGCGCCTGGGCTTCGAGGGGATCGCCGACGTCCGCCAGGGGAAGCGCTTCGAGCTCGAGGTGGAGGGACCGGTCGACCAGGCCGCCCTCGACCGCATCCACAAGATGGCCGAAACGTTCCTCGCCAACACCGTCATCGAAGACTTCACCGTGAAGGTCGAGGCCTGACGGTGACCACTCGCATCGGAGTCGTCACGTTCCCCGGAACGCTCGACGACCGTGACTCGCTGCGCGCCGTCCGCCTCGCGGGGGCCGAGCCGGTCTCGCTGTGGCACCGCGACAAGGACCTGCACCAGGTCGACGCGGTCGTCCTCGCGGGCGGCTTCTCCTACGGGGACTACCTGCGCGCCGGGGCCATCTCCCGCTTCTCGCCGGTGATGGAGACCATCATCGAGCAGGCCAGGGGCGGCATGCCCGTCCTGGGCATCTGCAACGGCTTCCAGGTCCTCACCGAGGCCCACCTGCTGCCGGGGGCGATGCTCCGGAACAACCACCTGCACTTCATCTGCCGCGACCAGAAGCTGCGGGTGGAGAACGCGGAGACCGCGTGGACCGGCGACTACACCGCCGGCCAGGAGATCTCCGTACCGCTCAAGAACATGGACGGCCGCTACACCGCCGACGAGCGCACGCTCGACGAACTGGAGGCCGAGGGCCGCGTGGCCTTCCGCTACCTGGACGGCAACCCGAACGGTTCGCTGCGCGACATCGCCGGCATCACCAACGCCGCGGGCAACATCGTCGGTCTCATGCCGCACCCCGAGCACGCGGTCGAGCCGCTGATCGGGACGGGCCGCACCGACGGTCTCCCGTTCTTCACCTCGGTCCTGAAGAAGCTGGTCAGCGCATGAGCCTCGACACCGTCAAGAACGCCACCGAAACCCCGGACGCCTCCCAGCCCTGGAAGGAACTCGGCCTCAAGGAGGACGAGTACGCCCGGATCCGGGAGATCCTCGGCCGCCGCCCCACGGGTGCCGAGCTCGCCATGTACTCGGTCATGTGGTCCGAGCACTGTTCGTACAAGAGCAGCAAGGTCCACCTGAAGCAGTTCGGTGAGAAGGCCCCCCAGAACGACGCCATGCTCGTCGGCATCGGCGAGAACGCCGGCGTCGTCGACGTCGGCCAGGGCTACGCGGTCACCTTCAAGGTCGAGTCGCACAACCACCCGTCGTACATCGAGCCCTACCAGGGCGCGGCCACCGGCATCGGCGGCATCGTCCGCGACATCCTCGCGATGGGCGCCCGCCCGGTCGCGGTCGTGGACCCGCTGCGCTTCGGCGCCGCCGACCACCCCGACACCCGGCGCGTCCTGCCCGGCGTCGTCGCCGGCATCGGCGGCTACGGCAACTGCCTGGGCCTGCCCAACATCGGCGGCGAGGTGGTCTTCGACGCCTGCTACCAGGGCAACCCGCTGGTCAACGCCGGCTGCATCGGCGTGATGAAGCACGAGGACATCCACCTCGCCAAGGCCTCCGGCCCCGGCAACAAGGTCATCCTCTACGGCGCCCGCACGGGCGGCGACGGCATCGGCGGCGTCTCGGTCCTCGCGTCCGAGACCTTCGACGACACCAAGCCCACCAAGCGCCCCGCGGTGCAGGTCGGCGACCCCTTCCAGGAGAAGCTCCTCATCGAGTGCACCCTGGAGATCTTCAAGGAGAAGCTGGTCGCGGGCATCCAGGACCTCGGCGGCGCCGGGCTCTCCTGCGCGACCTCCGAGCTCGCCTCCGCCGGTTCCGGCGGCATGCGGGTCGAGCTGGACACCGTGCCGCTGCGCGACGCGACGCTCTCGCCCGAGGAAATCCTCATGAGCGAGTCGCAGGAGCGCATGTGCGCGATCGTCGAGCCGCAGTACGTCGACCGCTTCATGGAGATCTGCGAGAAGTGGGACGTCATCGCCACCGTCATCGGTGAGGTGACCGAGGGCGAGCGCCTGGAGATCTTCTGGCACGGCGAGCAGATCGTGGACGTGCCCCCGGGCACCGTCGCCCACGAGGGCCCCGTCTACAACCGCCCCTACGCGCGCCCGTCCTGGCAGGACGCGCTCCAGGCGGACGACGCCGGCAAGCTGCCGCGGCCGCAGACCTCCGAGGAGCTGCGCGCGCAGGTCCTCGCGCTGGTCTCGTCCCCGAACCAGGCGTCGAAGTCGTGGGTCACCGACCAGTACGACCGCTTCGTGCAGGGCAACACCGTGCTCTCGCAGCCCGAGGACGCGGGCATGGTCCGCATCGACGAGGAGTCCAACCTCGGCGTGGCCATGGCCACCGACGGCAACGGCCGCTTCGCCAAGCTCGACCCGTACACGGGCGCGCAGCTGGCACTCGCGGAGTCGTACCGCAACGTGGCGGCGACCGGCGCGAAGCCGCTGGCCATCTCCGACTGCCTGAACTTCGGCTCCCCCGAGGACCCGGACGTCATGTGGCAGTTCGCCGAGGCCTGCCGGGGCCTCGCGGACGGCTGCCTGGAGCTGGGCACCCCGGTGACCGGCGGCAACGTCTCGCTGTACAACCAGACGGGCGACATCGCGATCCACCCGACCCCGGTCGTGGCGGTCCTCGGTGTGATCGACGACGTCAACCGCCGTACGCCGATGGCGTTCGCGGAGGCCGGCCAGCTGCTGTACCTGCTCGGCGACACCGCCGAGGAGTTCGGCGGCTCGGCCTGGTCGCAGGTCGTCCACGACCACCTCGGCGGCATGCCGCCCAAGGTGGACCTGGGCCGCGAGAAGCTGCTCGCCGAGATCCTGATCTCCGCCTCGCGCGACGGCATGATCGACGCCGCGCACGACCTGTCCGACGGCGGCGTGATCCAGGCGCTCACCGAGTCCTGCCTCAAGGGCGGCAACGGCGCGCGCGTCGTGGTCCCCGAGGGCCTGGACGCCTTCACCTTCCTGTTCTCCGAGTCCGCGGGCCGTGCCATCGTGGCCGTCCCGCGCAGCGAGGAGCTCCGGTTCACCGACATGTGCGGTGCGCGGGGCCTGCCGGTCGCCCGCATCGGTGTGGTGGACGGCGAGGAGATCGAGATCCAGGGCGAGTTCACCCTCCCCCTGGCCGAGCTCCGCGAGGCCCACGAGACGACGATCCCGGCCCTGCTGGCCTGATCCCATCGCCTCTGCCACGAGCCCCCGGCCGGTTCCTCCGGCCGGGGGCTCGTGGCGTCGGCAGCGCCGCCCGGGGCCCGCTGCCCGCCGATGCCCGCCGAGCTGTTCGCCGCCCACGCCGCCCACGCGACGGACACCGCGCAGCGGCGCGGCGGCACGGGGCCGGCGCCGCCGGCCCCCGAGTAGGGTCGGGGCATGCCGCCCCGAGGGAAGAAGCCGCGTACCTACGACCCCGCCCGGATCCGTGCGGCCGTCACCGCGCAGTTCGCGCATGTCGGCCGCGCCGTGGGCGAGTTGGGGCCCGAGCGGTTGGCACGGCCCAGCGGGCTCGGTGACTGGAGCGTCGCCGAGCTGGCCGGGCACATCGCCTGGATCGCCGACTCGCTGGCCGGGGGCCTGGCCCGGCCGCCCGCCGCCGTTGCCGAGCTGTCGGCCGTCGAATGGCCCTTCGCCACCGCCTCCCTCGCCGGGAAGATCTCCGAAGCGGCCCGGGAGACCCTGACCGGGGCCCCGCTGTCCGAGCTGTACGCCCGGGCGGCCTCCCGGATGGCCGAGGCCCTCGCGGCGAACCGGGGCGACCGGGTGCTGGACCTGTGGATCGGGGACATGACCCTGGCCGACTTCCTGATCACCAGGACCGTGGAACTGGTGGTCCACACCGACGACCTGAACCGGGCCACCGGACTGGACATCCCGGTCGACCGGCAGGCGCTGGCCGCCTGCACCCGGCTGCTCGCCGACGCCCTCGCCCTCAAGGCACCGGGCGGCTCGGTCGAGGTGCGCATCCCGCCCTTCGCGGTGGTCCAGTGCATCGAGGGCCCGCGGCACACCCGCGGCACCCCGCCGAACGTCGTGGAGAGCGACCCGCTGACCTGGATCCGGCTCGCGACCGGACGTACGGCATGGGCCGAGGCGCTGGACGAGGCGCACGTACGGGCCAGCGGCGAGCGGGCCGACCTGTCGGCGCTGCTCCCCCTGATGAGCTGAGCGGTGGTGGCCCCGGTGGAACCGCTGCGGCGCCCGGCCCGTCCCAGGGGCATGCGTACCCTCCGGCACGTCCACACTTCCGCGGGCCTGGCCTGCGTACTGGCCCTCGCCCTGGCCGGCTGCGGCCGGGAAGAGGCCTCGGGGAGCGTCTGGCACCCCGACCCCACGGGTTCCTGGGCCGTCGAGTCCCTGACCACGGGCGGTCGCACGCTCCATGCGCCCGGGACCGCCCGCCTGGAGATCGGCGAGAACGAGGCCAAGGGCAACTACGGCTGCAACGGTTTCACGGCGGTGGTGGCCTCCGACGGTCCCTCCGCGGTGACCGTCACGCCGGGCGCCTCGACCACCATGGCCTGCGCGGACATGGAGTTCGAGACGGCCTTCGCCAAGGTGTTCCGGGGCAGGATGACGATCGACCGGGGCCCCGACCGGCTCACCCTGAAGGCCGCCGACGGGAGCACCATCGCCATGACCTCGACGCCGGCGGTCCCCGACGCCCCGCTCACGACGACCCGGTGGACCGTGGAGTCGCTGGTCAGCGGCGCTACCGCGGCCTCCCTGCCCGCCGAGGCGGCAGGGAAGGCGCAGTTCACCATCGCCCCCGACTTCGCAGTGAGCGGCAGCCTGGGCTGCAACCGGTTCAGCGCCCGGGCCACCGTCGCGGGATCCGTGGTCACCTTCGGGCCGCTGACCTCGACCCGGATGGCCTGCGAGGGCCCGGTGGGCGAGGTCGAACGGGCGCTGACCGCGCTGTTCGCCGACCCGCTCACCGCGACGATCGCGGGCGAGACCCTCACCCTCTCCGCGCCCGACGGCAAGGGCCTGACCGCGAAGGCGGCCTCGGCCGCGGAATGACCCTGACGGGCCGGGTCAGCCGGGGTACGGCAGGAGGCCGGCGTCCACCTTCTCCCAGGCCGCCCGCAGCTGCGCCAGCCGGGCCGGCTCCAGGGCCGCCCTGTCGGCCTGTTCGCGGACGTCCCCGGCCAGGTTGAACAGCTGGTCCCTGCCCGCCTTGCCCCGGTAGTACTTCCAGTCGCCGCGGCGCAGCGCCCGCTCCCCCCGCACCCGCCAGAACAGGTCCCGCTCGGCCACCTTCTCACCGCGCAGCAGGTATCCGGCCAGGCTCACCCCGTCCAGAGGGTGGGCCCGGTCGGGACGCGCCCCGGCCAGCTCCAGCAGCGTCGCCGTCCAGTCCGGGCTGAACACCGGGACGTGGCTGACCTGGCCGCCGTCCAGCCGGGCGGGCCAGCGGGCGATGTTCGGCACCCGGATCCCGCCCTCCTGGAGGGAGGCCTTGTTGCCGGACAGCGGCCAGTTGTACGAGAAGCGCTCGCCGCCGTTGTCGCTGGAGAAGACCACGAGGGTGTCCTCCTCCTGGCCCGAACGCCTCAGCGCCGCCAGCACCTTGCCGATCGAGCGGTCGAGGTCCTCGACCATCTCCTTGTACTTCTCTACCGAGCCGCCGTCCTGGTGCCACAGGGCGCGCCCGTCGCCGGCCTTGATCCGCGCCACGATCTCGGCGCTCTGCCCGGTGTCCCCGTCGGCGATCCACGGCCAGTGCGGGGTGGTGAAGTTGAGGTTCAGCAGCCACGGCCTGCCGTGGTGGTCGCGGGAGACGTACTCGCTCGCCCGCTCGGTGATGATCCGGGTGTAGTAGCGCAGGTCCTTGTACTCGGCGTCGCCCTCGTAGAGGTCGTACTCGCCGCCCAGGCCCAGCTTGGAGTAGTACTCCAGGGCACCGAAGTTGCCGAAGAACTCGTCCCAGCCGGACCTGGTCGGGCTGTAGTCGGGCAGGTAGCCGGCGTGCCACTTGCCGATCAGCGCGGTCGCGTAGCCGGCGGACTTCAGGAGCGAGGCCAGCGTCGGGTGCGTGGGGTCCAGGCCCACCGACTTGTCGGCGATCGGTTCGGCCAGCCCGCCCCTGGTGCGGCCCGGGTACCGCCCGGTGTAGAGGCTGAACCGGGTCGGTGAGCAGGTCGCGGAGCCCGAGTAGGCGTCGGTGAACCGGACGCCCTGGCGGGCGAGGCGGTCCAGGTTCGGGGTCTCGATGTGCGGGGAGCCGTACGAGGAGAGGTCGGCCCAGCCGAGGTCGTCGCCGAGGATGAACAGGATGTTCGGACGGCGGGACGGCCCCCGCTTCCCGGCCCGGAACTCCCGCTCCCGGGGCGCGTTCTGCCCGTCCCCGGCGGCCGGGGCCGCGGCTGCGGGGGAGGCGCCGAGCCCCACCGCCGCGGCGGCCGCGCTCACGCCGACCGCGCCGCCGAAGGCGCGCCGGGACAGGTTGGGTTCGTACGAGGTCACAGGTACTCCAAGGCATGGCCTGCCGGCCCGCCCCGGGCGGCGCGGGACGGCGCGCGGCACGGCAGGGCGGACTCGGGGCAGGGCTCAGGAAAGAAAAAGAACGGAAAGCGGCGTGTGACTACGCAGAACAGCGACAGATGGCGCTCGCGACACGGACAAGGTCCACGTGCCGGCGCTCGACGAGGGTGACCGTCCGGTCACCGAGAGGCTGCATGGGGCGAGAGCCTGGACGAATGCCCATGCGCCTGTCAACAAGGGCATTCCGGATAGCGAGACGGAAGGGATCCGTCACCCTCCGTGCTGTGACATTTCCCGGCCATCCCCAATTCGGACCAGTGGTCGATCTCGCCTACACTCGGAAGCGTGCCTCGTGGTGATGGACGACTCAACCACGACCTGCTCCCCGGCGAAAAGGGCCCCCAGGACGCTTGCGGCGTCTTCGGTGTCTGGGCTCCGGGTGAAGAGGTCGCCAAGCTCACCTACTTCGGACTGTATGCACTGCAGCACCGCGGACAAGAGTCCGCGGGAATCGCTGTGAGCAACGGTTCCCAGATCCTCGTCTTCAAGGACATGGGCCTCGTTTCCCAAGTCTTCGACGAAACCTCTCTCGGCTCGCTCCAAGGTCATATCGCGGTCGGTCACGCCCGCTATTCGACCACCGGGGCCTCCGTCTGGGAGAACGCCCAGCCGACCTTCCGTGCGACCGCCCACGGCTCCATTGCCCTGGGTCACAACGGCAACCTGGTGAACACCGCCGAGCTTGCCGAGATGGTCGCCGACCTCCCCCGTCAGGACGGCCGTGCCACCCAGGTGGCGGCCACGAATGACACCGACCTGGTCACCGCCCTGCTCGCCGGTCAGACCGACGACGAGGGCAAGCCCCTGACCATCGAGGAGTCGGCCGCCAAGGTCCTGCCTCAGGTCAAGGGCGCCTTCTCCCTCGTCTTCATGGACGAGGGGACCCTCTACACCGCCCGTGACCCGCAGGGCATCCGCCCGCTGGTCCTCGGCCGCCTGGAGCGCGGCTGGGTGGTCGCGAGTGAGACCGCCGCCCTCGACATCTGCGGCGCCAGCTTCGTCCGCGAGGTCGAGCCGGGCGAGCTCATCGCGATCGACGAGAACGGTCTGCGCACCTCTCGATTCGCGGAAGCGAAGCCCAAGGGCTGTGTCTTCGAGTACGTCTACCTGGCGCGCCCGGACACCGACATCGCCGGCCGGAACGTCTACCTCTCGCGTGTCGAGATGGGCCGGCGCCTGGCCAAGGAAGCCCCGGTCGATGCCGACCTGGTGATAGCGACGCCGGAATCCGGCACGCCCGCCGCCGTCGGATACGCCGAGGCCAGCGGGATCCCGTACGGATCCGGCCTGGTCAAGAACGCCTACGTGGGCCGGACCTTCATCCAGCCCTCGCAGACGATCCGCCAGCTCGGCATCCGCCTCAAGCTCAACCCCCTCAAGGAAGTCATCCGGGGCAAGCGCCTGGTTGTCGTCGACGACTCGATCGTCCGCGGCAACACCCAGCGCGCCCTGGTCAAGATGCTCCGCGAGGCCGGCGCGGCGGAGGTCCACATCCGGATCTCCTCGCCGCCGGTGAAGTGGCCGTGCTTCTTCGGCATCGACTTCGCCACCCGGGCCGAGCTGATCGCCAACGGGATGACGGTCGACGAGATCGCCACCTCCATGGGCGCGGACTCCCTCTCCTACATCTCGCTCGACGCGATGATCGAGGCGACCACCATCCAGAAGCCCAACCTCTGCCGTGCCTGCTTCGACGGCGAGTACCCGATGGAGCTGCCCGACCCGCAGCTCCTGGGCAAGCAGCTCCTGGAGACCGAGCTGGCCGGCGGCACGGACGCCGCCGACGCGCTCCGTCGCCCGTAGCCCTGGCTCAACCTGCGCCGGGCCCTGTCTTTGAGGCTTCTCCCAGGGCCCGGCACCACACGCAGTAACGACACGAAAGCTCTCTCCTGTCATGACAGAGAAGACCACCGGTGCCAGCTACGCAGCCGCAGGCGTGGACATCGAAGCGGGCGACCGCGCCGTCGAGCTGATGAAGGAGTGGGTGAAGAAGACGCAGCGCCCCGAGGTCCTCGGCGGCCTCGGCGGCTTCGCCGGCCTCTTCGACGCCTCCGCCCTCAAGCGCTACGAGCGCCCGCTGCTCGCCTCGGCCACCGACGGCGTCGGCACCAAGGTGGACATCGCCCGCCAGCTCGGCGTGTACGACACCATCGGCCACGACCTGGTGGCGATGGTCATGGACGACATCGTCGTCTGCGGCGCCGAGCCGCTCTTCATGACCGACTACATCTGCGTCGGCAAGGTGCACCCCGAGCGTGTCGCGGCCATCGTCAAGGGCATTGCCGAGGGCTGCGTCCTCGCCGGCTGCGCCCTGGTGGGCGGCGAGACGGCCGAACACCCCGGGCTGCTGGGCCCGGACGACTTCGACGTGGCGGGTGCCGGAACGGGCGTCGTCGAGTACGACCGCCTGCTCGGCGCGGATCGCATCCGTACGGGTGACGCCGTCATCGCGATGGCTTCGTCCGGCCTTCACTCGAACGGGTACTCGCTGGTCCGCCACGTCCTCTTCGACCGCGCCGGCATGTCGCTCGACCAGCACGTCGAGGAGCTCGGACGGACCCTCGGCGAGGAGCTCCTGGAGCCCACCAAGATCTACTCGCTGGACTGCATGGCCCTCACCCGCACGGCCGAGGTGCACGCCTACTCGCACATCACCGGCGGCGGCCTCGCGGCGAACCTGGCCCGGGTCATCCCGGACCACCTCCACGCCACGGTCGACCGTACGACCTGGGCCCCCGGCGCCATTTTCGACCTGGTCGGCAAGGCCGGGCAGGTGGAGCAGCTGGAGCTGGAGAAGACGCTGAACATGGGCGTCGGCATGATGGCCGTGGTGCCCGCCGAGTCGGTGGACGTGGCCCTGACCGCGCTGGCCGACCGGGGTGTCGACGCGTGGGTCGCGGGAGAGATCCTGGACCGCGGCGACCGCACCGAGGGTGCGACCCTGACCGGTTCCTACGCGAGCTGAGCAGCACTGAAACCCGGCCCGGGGCGATGCCCTGGACCGGGTTTCAGTCTTTTTGTCTGACGTGCAGACGCCTCAGGGCGTCAAGCGCCGCGACGCTGTGACGACGGCCCGGACTCTTCGTCCTCGTCGTCGTCATCCCTGTTGTAGAGGTCCGCGTACCGAGCGTACGGGTCGTCCTCGTCCAGTTCGTCGTCGTCTACCTCGACCGGCTCGCTGACAGGCAGCGGTTCCACGGTCGATGCGCCCAGCTCGTTGGCCAGACGCGAGAGGTCAGTCCCGCCGCTGCTGTACTTCAGCTGGCGGGCGACCTTCGTCTGCTTGGCCTTTGCCCGGCCGCGCCCCATGGCTCGACCCCCTCGGTGACGGGGCTCGACGGCCCCAGAGTCTGACACGCGTTCATGGTTCGGAGCGGGCTCTCCATGGAGAGACCGTCCGTAGGGGTTTAACGGTACCTGCTTCCGCGGCCATACGGTACGCCGCCCGCATGACGCGCCCCGGTGCAGAACCAGCAAGGCGCCCCGTCCTCGCTGGTCAGCTGCGATTTTAACCTTTTCCTGGCGGGCGACCCGCCGAAGTGCAGTGAGTTCCGTCTCGCCGCACCCCGGCGGGCGCACCAGGAGAGCCCCGGGAAGTGCCTAGACCGCGCGCGCGGCGCGGCCGTCGGCCATCCGCTGCTCGGCGATCCGGTCGGCCGCGGCGGCCGGCGGGATACCGTCCGCCTTCGCGCGAGCAAAGATTTCCAGTGTGGTGTCGAAGATCTTCGTCGCCTTGGCCTTGCAGCGGTCGAAGTCGAAGCCGCGCAGCTCGTCGGCGACCTGGATGACACCGCCCGCGTTGACCACGTAGTCCGGCGCGTAGAGGATCCCGCGGTCGGAGAGGTCCTTCTCGATGCCCGGGTGGGCGAGCTGGTTGTTCGCCGCACCGCAGACGATCTTCGCGGTCAGCGCCGGGACGGTGACGTCGTCCAGTGCGCCGCCGAGTGCGCAGGGGGCGTAGATCTCCAGGCCCTCGGTGCGGATCAGCGCGTCCGTGTCGGCGACCGCGGTGACCTTGCCCGGGTGCTTGTCGAGGATCCGCTGCACGGACTCCTTGCGCACGTCCGTGATCACGACCTCGGCGCCGTCCTCCAGCAGGTGCTCGACCAGGTAGTGGCCGACCTTGCCGACGCCGGCCACGCCGACCTTGCGGCCGCGCAGGGTCGGGTCGCCCCACAGGTGCTGGGCGCTGGCGCGCATGCCCTGGAAGACACCGAAGGCGGTGAGCACCGACGAGTCGCCGGCGCCGCCGTTCTCGGGGGAGCGGCCGGTCGCCCAGCGGGTCTCGCGGGCCACGACGTCCATGTCGGCGACGTAGGTGCCGACGTCGCAGGCGGTGACGTAGCGGCCGCCGAGGGACTCCACGAACCGGCCGTAGGCCTGGAGCAGTTCCTCGGTCTTCAGGACGTCAGGGTCGCCGATGATCACGGCCTTGCCGCCGCCGAGGTCGAGACCGGCGAGGGCGTTCTTGTAGGACATGCCGCGCGAGAGGTTCAGCGCGTCGAGGACGGCCTCCTCGTCGGAGGCGTACGCGTGGAAGCGCGTACCGCCGAGGGCGGGGCCCAGGGCGGTGGAGTGGATGGCGATGACGGCCTTCAGGCCGGTGGCGCGGTCCTGGCACAGCACGACTTGCTCGTGGCCGCCCTGCTCCGTACGGAACAGGGTGTGCAGGACGCCGTCGGTCATTTCGGTCACGGTGGTGACTCCCATGGAAGAGATGCGGCGGAAAGACGCCCGCCCTGCGGGTGGGGGAGGGCGTGCTGGGAGCAGAGTAAGACCTGTGGGCCGCCTGTAGGTGACCTGTCCGAGGATCGAAACACTCCCGGAGTACGGGAGGTCGCGGGACGCCCCGAGGTGAACCGGACCCCGGATGAGGGCAGTACGTGAGCGTGAGCGAATCCTCCGATCCACCGCTGTCCTCCGCGCGCTCGGCGCCGACCGTCCCTTACGCCTCCTACCTGCGCGTCTACGAGCCGCTGGCCGCCTTCGCCGAGCCGGAGCGCGCGCACTGGTCCGACTACGCCCGGCGCGGGGATGCCCCGACCGCCCAGGACGAACTGCGCCGCTCACTGGCGGATTTGGTGCGGGTCCCGGTGGTGGGGGTGCCGGTGCACGAGAGCGCGGACGCCTTCACGACGGTGGTCGACGGGGCGCTGCTGGTCTGCCCCTGGCGCACCCGGCTCCGCGGCTGGCTGGCCCTCCAGGAACTCGTCGAGTGGTTCCCGCGCCCGGTGCTGGACGCGGCGCTCCCCCCGGGGATGCGCCTGCAGGCGGCCGAGGAGTACGAGCGCTGGCGCGTACGGAACCCGGACGCGCGCCCCTGGATCCGTACGGGCGTCTGGCAGGTTCCGCTGCGCTGGTTCGTGCTGGTGGCCGACGAGGAGCGGGAGTACGTGCCGGGCGAGCGGCTGCGCTACCGCACGCCGATGGTGCAGGCGCGGCGGCGGCTCGCCCGGGCCCTGCGGACCCTGCGCGACGCAGAGGGGTACGGAATGCTCGCCGACGGGCTGGTGGAGGTGGGGAGCTGGCTGGAGGAGTTCCATCCGAGCTCGATGGTCGAGCTGGACTACGGCGGGCTGCTGCACGCGCTGCCGGCGGACCGGCTGGCGGCCGACCGCTCGGCGGGGGACCTGGCGGCGGGGATCGAGGCCCTGCGGGCCGGGGACACGGAGGGGGCGACGGAGGCGTACGGGGAGCTGGCGGAGCGCTGGAGGGCCGTCCGGGAGCGACTTTTCGCGAATTAGGCCGAAAGTGGTCGGTGTGACTTATTCGCACCATCGGGGGGTCCGTACGTATCGTCCGGTATCGGTCGATCGGTCAAAAGTGGCTGATCAGAGCCCTGATCGTGGCATTTGGGACGTAGTACCAGGACCTACGTCCCGATACGGGCCATTGGCCCAAGCGTGACGGACCGCACTAACTACACCCTTGCGCCCTTCCCCTACCCTCGTGCCAAAATAGGACAAGGAGTCCGGGGAGGGTTCCTTCCGCCCAACTAAGGGCGGAATGCTCGGCATTGCACTCTACGGGGGGTCTGACGACTCCTGATCGCTCTGTGACTGATCGTCACAGTGGGGTGACTGTCCGTTATGGGACGGTCCATCGGCTTCCGCCGCTGATGAACACCTCGGAGGGCAATTCCGTCGGTTTGGCCGTCGAGGCTGGACGGATGGTGTAGTTGTAGTGCCGAGGACAAGCCGTTCGTCCTATAACCGACTCGGCCCGCGTATGTCCATTTCGGGCACCGCGGGCCAAGGTGCAGAATTTAGAGGAAAGAACCGAGATGGTTCGGTTCTCCCGAGGAGGCCGCTCATGACCGCTCGCACCCCTGATGCCGAGCCGCTGCTGACCCCGGCTGAGGTTGCCACGATGTTCCGCGTGGACCCGAAGACGGTCACCCGCTGGGCCAAGGCTGGCAAGCTCACGTCCATCCGCACCCTGGGTGGACACCGCCGGTACCGCGAGGCCGAGGTTCGCGCACTGCTCGCGGGAATTCCGCAGCAGCGCAGCGAGGCCTGAGGTCGCGCAAACACCCCGCTTTACCGGGTTTATATCGGGTCCCCCAATCCGATGAAACCCACATAGCTTCATACGGCCGAGCCTGCCCCAACAGGTTCACAGGTCGTTCGATCGCGCTGGACTCCGCCGGGTCCAGCGCGATCTTTTTTATGCCCAGGTCAGGGCCGTCTCAGGATCGCGTGGGGGCGCCGACGAGGTAGGTGCCATTGCACATATTCTATCGAGCGGGCGTATGAGTGCGATAAAAGTATGAGTCTCAAAAACTCATGCGGTGACTCCCGTCACAGATGATCACTCTTGTATATCCGGTAATGCACCCCGTAAAGGGGATGCTCATCGCGAGGCACCTCATGCGAACGGGGTATTCGCGGTGGCGGCCGGCCCGGCGGCGTCCTCCGACGCCTTCCTCCGACACCTTCCGGCACCCGGCGGTGCTCCCCCGGCGCGTTTCGCCGCCGGCTCCACACGCTCGCGGTGCGCCCGGGGTGCTCGGCGCGTCCTTTCGCGGGCGCGGGGCTCGGGGCGGGCTCGTACGCGGCCCGGAAGCCTCGCAGGGGCGCCCGGACGCGTTCACGGGCGACGTGGGCGCTCCACGGGCCCCTGGCGGCCCCCAAGGCCCCCCGGGCGGTGCCACCCGCCAACGCGTCAGGGCCCGCATCCCCAGAGGGATACGGGCCCTGACGTTTCTGCGAACCTGACGGGACTTGAACCCGCGACCTCCACCTTGACAGGGTGGCGAGCTAACCAACTGCTCCACAGGTCCTAGATTTGCGGCCGCTGGGCGGCTACGAATCAGACTGTACCGCAGCTCAGGGGGTGCAGTCGAACCCGATCACGGCAAGGGTCACGGCGCCGCCGCATCCACCGCCTTCACGATCCGCTTGTCGGAGACCGGGTACGCCGTCCCGAGGGCGTGCGCGAAGTAGCTGACGCGCAGTTCCTCGATCATCCAGCGGATGTCGGTGACCGTGGACGGGACCGGCCGCCCCTTCGGCAACTGCTCCAGCAGCCAGGCGTACTCGTCCTGCATCTCGTGGACCTTCTCCATGCGCGTGGTGTCGCGCTGGACGCCCGTGGGCATCTGCTGGAGCCGCCGGTCCGCGGCCACCAGGTAGCGCATCAGGTCCGGCAGCCTGCGCAGCCCGGTGAGCGTCACGAAGCCCGCCGGCACGAGGGCCGCCAGCTGCGTCCTGACGTCCTGGATGTTCGCGACCAGCGCCAGGCTGCTGGTGGCCTTCAGGCGGCGCTCACAGGCCTGCCAGGCGGCCAGCACCTGCTGAACCTGCCCGACCGTGCGCACGGTCGTGTCCACCAGGTCCGCGCGGACCGCCTCGTAGAGCTTCCGGAAGGCCGCCTCGTCCCAGGCCGGGCCGCCGTGGTCGGCGATCAGCCGGTCGGTCGCCGCGGTCGCGCAGTCGTCGAAGAGCGCCTGGATGGAGCCGTGCGGGTTCCTGGACAGGGCCAGCTTCTGCTGGTTGGTCAGGTGGTCCGAGGCGAACTTCGCCGGGTTCACCGGGATGTTCAGCAGGATGAGCCGCCGGGTGCCCAGCCACATGGCCTGCTGCTGCTCGGCCTCGGTGTCGAAGAGCCGTACGGAGACGGTCGAGCCCTCGTCCACCAGCGCCGGGTACGCCTTCACGGGCTGACCGGCCCGGCGGGTCTCGAAGACCTTGGTCAGCGTGCCGATCGTCCAGTCGGTCAGGCCGGTCCGCTCCACGGACTCCCCGCCCGCGCGCTCGGCGGTGGCCGCGGCGGCCTTGGACAGGGCCTGGCGGGCCTTGGGCTTCAGCCTGAGCCGCAGGGCCTCCAGGTCCTTGTCCTCGGCGAGGTTCTTGCGGCGCTCGTCGATGATCCGGAAGGTGATCTTCAGGTGGTCGGGGATCCGGGTGAGGTCGAAGTCCTCGGCCGAGACCGGGACCCCGACCATCCGCTGGAGCTCGCGGGCGAGGGTGACCGGCAGCGGCTCCTGCAGGGGCACCGCCGTGTCCAGGAAGCGGCCGGCGAAGTTCGGCGCGGGCACGTAGTGCCGGCGGATCGGCTTCGGCAGCGAGCGGATCAGCTCGGTGACGACCTCCTCGCGGAGGCCCGGGATCTGCCAGTCGAAGCCCTCGTCGGTGACCTGGTTCAGCACCTGGAGCGGGATGTGGACGGTCACGCCGTCCGCGTCCGCGCCCGGCTCGAACTGGTAGGTCACCCGGAACTTCAGCTGACCCTGCCGCCAGGAGTCCGGGTAGTCGGCCTTGGTGACCCCGGCCGCCTTCTCGGTCAGCAGCATCGCGCGCTCGAAGTCGAGGAGTTCGGGCTCCTCGCGCTTCTTGTGCTTCCACCAGGAGTCGAAGTGCGCCCCGGAGACCACGTGGTCGGGGATCTTCTGGTCGTAGAAGTCGAAGAGGGTCTCGTCGTCCACCACGATGTCGCGGCGACGGGCCCGGTTCTCCAGCTCCTCCACCTCGGTGAGGAGCTTGCGGTTGTCCGCGTAGAACTTGTGGTGCGTGCGCCAGTCGCCCTCGACCAGGGCATTGCGGATGAACAGCTCGCGCGAGACCTCGGGGTCGATGCGGCCGTAGTTGATCTTCCGCTGGGCGACGATCGGCACGCCGTACAGCGTGACCTTCTCGTACGCCATCACGGCCGCCTGGTCCTTCTCCCAGTGCGGCTCGCTGTACGTGCGCTTGATCAGGTGCTGGGCCAGCGGCTCCACCCACTCGGGCTCCACCTTGGCGTTCACCCGGGCCCAGAGCCGCGAGGTCTCCACCAGCTCGGCCGACATCACGAACTTCGGCTGCTTCTTGAAGAGCGAGGAGCCCGGGAAGATCGCGAACTTGGCGCTGCGGGCACCGAGGTACTCGTTCTTGTCGGTGTCCTTGAGCCCGATGTGCGAGAGCAGACCGGCCAGCAGGGAGACGTGGACGACCTGCTCGGGGGCATCGGCCTCGTTGACGTGAATGCCCATGCCCTTGGCGACCGTGCGCAGCTGGGAGTAGATGTCCTGCCACTCGCGGATCCGCAGGTAGTTCAGGTACTCCTGCTTGCACATCCGGCGGAACGAGGAGGAGCCGCGCTCCTTCTGCTGCTCGCGCACGTAGCGCCACATGTTCAGGAACGAGAGGAAGTCGCTGGTCTCGTCCTTGAAGCGGGCGTGGTTCTGGTCGGCCTGGGTCTGCTTGTCCGAGGGCCGCTCGCGCGGGTCCTGGATGGACAGGGCCGCCGCGATGACCATGACCTCGCGGACGCAGTTGTTCTTGTCGGCCTCGATGACCATGCGGGCCAGCCGCGGGTCGACGGGCAGCTGGGACAGCTGCCGGCCCATCTGCGTCAGGCGCTGCCCCCGCTTGCCCTCCGCGGAGGACTTCTCGCCCATCTCCAGCGCGCCGAGCTCCTGGAGCAGCTGGACGCCGTCGCGGATGTTGCGGTGGTCCGGCGGGTCGATGAAGGGGAACTTCTCGATCTCACCGAGGCCGGCCGAGGTCATCTGGAGGATGACGGAGGCCAGGTTCGTCCGCAGGATCTCGGCGTCGGTGAACTCGGGACGGGAGTCGAAGTCGTCCTCGGAGTACAGCCGGATGCAGATGCCGTCGCTGGTCCGGCCGCAGCGGCCCTTGCGCTGGTTGGCGCTGGCCTGCGAGATCCGCTCGATCGGCAGGCGCTGGACCTTGGTGCGGTGGCTGTAGCGGGAGATCCGGGCGGTGCCGGGGTCGATCACGTACTTGATGCCGGGGACGGTGAGCGAGGTCTCGGCGACGTTGGTGGCCAGGACGATCCGGCGGCCGGTGTGCTGCTGGAACACGCGGTGCTGCTCGGCGTGCGAGAGGCGCGCGTACAGGGGGAGGACTTCGGTGAAGCGAAGGCTGCGTTTGTTCAGGGCGTCCGCCGTGTCGCGGATCTCCCGCTCGCCGGAGAGGAAGACCAGGATGTCGCCAGGCCCCTCGGACTGGAGCTCGTCCACGGCCTCGCAGATCGCGGTGATCTGGTCGCGGTCCGAATCCTCGGAGTCCTCTTCCAGGAGCGGCCGGTAGCGCACCTCCACCGGATAGGTACGCCCGCTGACCTCGACGATCGGCGCCTCGCCGAAGTGCCGGGAGAAGCGCTCGGGGTCGATGGTGGCCGAGGTGATGACGACCTTGAGGTCGGGGCGCTTCGGCAGCAGCGTGGCCAGGTAGCCGAGCAGGAAGTCGATGTTCAGCGACCGCTCGTGGGCCTCGTCGATGATGATCGTGTCGTAGGCGCGCAGCTCGCGGTCCGTCTGGATCTCGGCGAGCAGGATGCCGTCGGTCATCAGCTTCACGAAGGTCGCGTCCTGATCCACCTGGTCGGTGAAGCGGACCTTCCAGCCGACCGTCCGGCCGATCTCGGACTTGAGTTCCTCGGCGATCCGCTCCGCGACCGTGCGGGCGGCGATCCGGCGGGGCTGGGTGTGCCCGATCATGCCGCGGACGCCGCGGCCCAGCTCCATACAGATCTTGGGGATCTGCGTGGTCTTGCCGGACCCGGTCTCGCCCGCGACGATCACGACCTGGTGGTCGCGTATCGCCTCGGCGATCTCGTCCTTCTTCTGGCTGACGGGCAGGTTCTCGGGATACGTGATCTCCGGCATCCGCGAGGCACGGCCGGCCAGTCGCGCGGCGGCCTTGGTGGCCTCCGCGGCGATCTCGTCGAGCACGGCCTGCTTGGCCTCGGGCTTGCGGATACGGCGGGCGCCCTCGAGGCGGCGGCCGAGGCGGTGCGCGTCACGGAGGGGGATCTCACCGAGAAGCGTCTGCAGGGCGGCGAAGGAAGTAGACATACCTGATCGAGGATCTCACCTGGGCCCTCCGGGTGGCGAACGCATTTGTCGGGTGGACCCGTACCATTTCGGGACGAGTCCGTCGGCCGTATGAATGAGAGGCAGCCCACCTTGTCCCGCCCCCGCCACGTCTGGAGCCTGCTCGGCGTGGTCCTGGCGGTACTCCTGGGCTGCGCGGCCCCGGCGGTGGCGGTCGCCCCGCACCGGACGGCGCCGGCTCCGGCCTTCGCCTCGGTCCCTGCTCCGGCATCCGCTTCGGCCCCCGCTCCGGCTCCGGCACCGGCCCCGCCTTCGACGCCGGCCTCGGCCCCGGCCCGGCCGCACGCGGCCGTGTCCGCCGACGCGGGCGGGCCCGCCTGCGCGCCCGCCGGCCCCGAGCGCGGCGCTGCGCCCGCCGTTCCCACGCGCGCCCGGGGCGAGCACGCGCAGGTCCCGCCGGTCCGGTCGGCGCCCGAAGAGGCCGGTCCCCCCGCGGCGATGCCCGTACGGGGCCTCGTACGCGGACCCGGCCGCCCGGCGCCCGACCCCCTGGAGCTGTGCGTGATGCGGGTCTAGGCCGACCGGTCGTCCCACCGGTCCCGCCCACATCACCCGCACCACCCGCAGCACTGGAGCCCCCGCATGCCCTCGTCCCGTACGACCTCCACGAAGCCCCTGCTGATCTCCGCCGGGGTCGCCCTCGCCGCGATCACCCTCGGCGTCGTCTCGTGGCAGGCCACCAAACCCGCCGAGAGCGGCCCGGCCGGCTCCGGCTCCGGCGCCGTGGCCGCGCCCCGCACCGCGCCCCGCACCGACGCCGCCGCCGCCGAACTCAAGGCGCTGGCCCGCCGCGAGTCCGGCGACAAGCTCGCCGTCGGCCGCGCCGACGCGCCCGTCGTGCTCATCGAGTACTCCGACTTCAAGTGCGGCTACTGCGGCAAGTTCGCCCGGGACACCGAGCCCGAACTGGTGAAGAAGTACGTCGCGGACGGCACCCTGCGCATCGAGTGGCGCAACTTCCCGATCTTCGGCGCGGAATCCGAGGCCGCCGCCAAGGCCGCCTGGGCGGCCGGGCAGCAGGACCGTTTCGACGCCTTCCACGCGGCGGCGTACGCGGAGGGCTCCAAGGAGAAGGGCTTCGCCGGGCCGCGGCTCGTGGAGCTGGCCCGCGAGGCCGGTGTCCCCGATCTGCAGCGCTTCGAGGCGGACATGGCCGGCGAGCAGGCCGCGGCGGCCCTGAAGAAGGACCAGGAGGAGGGCTACCGCATCGGTGTCACCTCCACCCCCTCCTTCCTCCTGGACGGCAGGCCGATCGCCGGAGCCCAGCCTCTTGCCACCTTCACCGCCGCGATCGCCGCGGCGAAGGCGGAGGCGGAGACCGGGGCGGCGAAGCAGTGACCGACATCGGATACCTGGCCGCCCTGCTGGGCGGCCTCCTCGCGCTGCTCAGCCCGTGCAGCGCGCTGCTGCTGCCGGCCTTCTTCGCGTACTCCATCGACTCCACCTCGCGGCTGCTGGCGCGCACCGGGATCTTCTACGCGGGCCTCGCGAGCACCCTCGTACCCCTCGGGGCGGCCGGCTCGTACGCCGGACGGTTCTTCCACAGCAACCGCGACCAGCTCGTCCTGGCCGGCGGCTGGCTGATCATCGGGCTCGGCCTCGCGCAGATCCTGGGCCTCGGCTTCGCCCCGAAGCGGATCTCGGAGCTGTCGGGGCGGATCC
Source organism: Streptomyces sp. NBC_00029 (assembly GCF_045160505.1). Taxonomy (NCBI): domain Bacteria; kingdom Bacillati; phylum Actinomycetota; class Actinomycetes; order Kitasatosporales; family Streptomycetaceae; genus Streptomyces; species Streptomyces sp. NBC_00029. The sequence goes on along the minus strand of NZ_CP108292.1, from coordinate 4,468,930 downwards.
GGCCGACCACCGCCCTGTCGGTGTACGCGCTCGGCGCCGTCTACGGGCTGGCCGGCTTCTGCGCCGGCCCGATCCTGGGCAGCGTCCTGACCGTCGCCGCGGTGAGCGGCAGCCCCGTCTACGGCGGCCTGCTGCTCGCGGTCTACGCCCTGGGCATGGCCGTGCCGCTCTTCCTGCTGGCCCTGTTGTGGGAGCGGTTCGAGCTGGGCCGGCGGCGCTGGCTGCGCGGGCGCGCCCTGCGGGTCGGCCGCTTCGAGCTGCACACCACCTCGCTGCTGTCCGGGCTGTTCTTCATCACCCTGGGGGCGCTGTTCCTCGCGTACGACGGGGCGAGCGCGCTGCCGGGGCTCCTGGACGTGGACGACTCGTTCGCGGTCGAGCAGTGGGTCGGCTCACTGGCGGACGCGGTCCCCGACTGGGCGCTGCTCGGGCTGGTCGCCGCCGGGGCGGCGGCCGTAGGCGTCGTGCAGTGGCGCGGCCGGGAGCGGGAGCGGCCGCCGGCCGAGGCCGAGGGGGAGTAACCACAGAAGGCCCCGTCCGATGGACGGGGCCTTCTTGATGGTGGCTGGGGCCGGGGTCGAACCGGCGACCTATCGCTTTTCAGGCGATCGCTCGTACCAACTGAGCTACCCAGCCACGAAACCGTTTCCGGCTTCAGCGAACCTGACGGGACTTGAACCCGCGACCTCCACCTTGACAGGGTGGCGAGCTAACCAACTGCTCCACAGGTCCTTGCAGTGTGCGAGAACAAGTCTTGCACACGGTAATGCGTACCCCCAACGGGATTCGAACCCGTGCTACCGCCTTGAAAGGGCGGCGTCCTGGGCCACTAGACGATGAGGGCTAAAGGCCCGCCGGGCACTTCTCAGCGCGTCGGGGACGTGAGAAGCATATGGGATCCGGTGAGCTATCGCCAAAACGGTTTCTCCCCCGGGCGGGGGACGGGGCCGCCGCGGAGCGACAATGGCCGGGTGCTGGAGATGACGCGCGAGGAGTTCGAAGAGCTCGTCGCAGAGGCCCTGGACCGCATCCCGCCGGAGCTCACGCGGCTGATGGACAACGTGGCGGTGTTCGTCGAGGACGAACCGCCCGCCGACGACCCCGAGCTGCTCGGGCTCTACGAGGGGACCCCGCTGACGGACCGCGGCGAGTGGTACGCCGGGGTGCTGCCGGACCGGATCACCATCTACCGGAATCCCACGTTGCGGATGTGCGAGGACCGGGAGAGCGTGGTCGCGGAGACGGAGGTCACCGTGGTGCACGAGATCGCCCACCACTTCGGCATCGACGACGAACGGCTGCACGCGCTGGGGTACGGGTGACCGGATCGGGCCCGCCCGTCCCACCTGTCCCGCCCGTCCCTCCCCTCCCGCCCGTTCCCGGTGACGGGGCGGCGGAGGCGATCGATCCGGACGTCGACCTGCACGTGCCCGCGCAGCGCGCCGAGCCGCAGGGCCGGGTGCTCGCGGCGGTGGCGGCCGGCGGTGCGATCGGGGGCGCGGCGCGGTACGGGATCTCCCTGCTGTGGCCCGCCGTGCCCGGGGCCCTCCCCTGGGCGACCCTGTGGATCAATGCCTCCGGCAGCGCGCTGATCGGCGTACTCATGGTGCTGATCAGCGAGGGCGGCCGGACGTCCCCGCATCCGCTGCTGCGGCCCTTCGCCGGGGTCGGTGTGCTCGGCGGCTTCACCACCTTCTCCACCTACGCGGTGGATCTCTCGCGGCTCCTGGACGCAGGGGAGGCCGGGACCGCGTCGGCCTACGCCGTGCTCACGGTCGCCCTGGCGCTCGGCGCGGTGTGGACGGGGGCCTCGGCCACGCGGTACGCGCTCGCGGTCGCCGCCCGGGGGCGTCGCGGGGGCGGCCGGTGAACTGGCTGCTCGTGGTGGCGGGCGCGGCGTTCGGCGCGCCGCTGCGCTACCTGATGGACCGTGGGGTGCAGGCGCGGCACGATTCCGCGTTCCCCTGGGGCACCTTCGTCGTCAACGCGAGCGCGTGCCTGGTGCTCGGGGTGCTGGCCGGGGCGGCGCTGGCCGGAGCAGCCTCCTCGCAGCTGCAGTTGCTGCTGGGGACCGGGCTGTGCGGGGCGCTGAGCACGTACTCGACGTTCTCGTACGAGACGCTGCGGCTTGCCGAACGCGGACACGGGTTCCTGGCGGCGGCGAACGTGGTGGCGTCCGTGCTGGTCGGGCTGGGCGCCGTACGGCTCGGCGCGCAGGTGGCGCGGCAGCTCTTCGCCTGAGGTGTTCGGCCGAGGGCGTGTCCCTCACGGGCCGAAGGGAGTTGGGCACATTGACCCGCTCATGCGGAAAGTTCACTTTCAGGCTCCGGAGGTGCCCCCGTGCGCCAGTTGTCCGCTTCCCTCCGACTGGCCGTCACCGCGCTCGCGGTCGCGGCGACGGCCGGCTGCATGAGCATCGGCCAGGACGCGGCGAAGCCCGGGCCCTCCGCCCCGGGGGACCACCGCAGCGGCGCCGAGGCGGGTGCGGGGACCGTCACGGGGCGCGGCTCCGGCGTCCACGGCAATGGGCGCGGTGCCAAGGGCGGTCCGGGGAGCCAGGACGGCAGGCCCAAGGAGGACGGCAAGGCCTCCGGCGCGACCGGCGCCTCGCCGAGCGCGGGCGCGCCGAGCGGTCAGCCGGGGGTGCCCGCGCCGTCGGCGGGACCGGGCGGCGGGGCGGGCGGGCAGGGCCCGCAGGAACCCACCACGGGCGGTTCGGGAGGAGCCGGCGGCCCGGGCGGTGCGGCCGGCGGACAGCAGTCGGCGAGCCCGACTCCGCAGCCGCCCGCCACGACTCCGCCTGTGACGGAACCCACGTCGCAGCCGTCGACCCCGCAGCCCGAGCCGACCATCGCGCCGGTGCCCGAACTCTAGGCCGGGCGGGCGTCCGGCCGGCTGCGTCGGAGCCGGGTCCGGTGACTGCCCCGAGGGTGTTTGTGCAGGTCAGGGACGTTTCTGCTGGACTGACTTGCCAGACCCCGGGGAGGGTGCGTATGGTTATAGATCGTTTGATCCCATTGCCCGGCGCCGAATCCGAAGAGCGCCGTGTGGCGCGTACTCTCCCTAGCCGTGGCTGACCGCATTGAGGCGGTCGATTTGCGATTCACGGAGTTTGGGCGCGTGCCGAGACTCCGGAAGGTTTCGCATTTCGCATGTCCATTTCCAGCTCTGACCGTTCCGTCATGCCCGAGAACGACTCCAACGAGATCATCGACGCCGAGGCCCTTGTGGTCACTGAGGCGATCGAGGCCGCTGAGGCGGACGAGATCATCGAGGCTCTTGAGGCCGACGTGAACACCGACGGGTCCTTCGAGGACTCGACCACCGACTTCGACGACGCCGACGACGACGCCGAGCCCTCGATCACCTTCGGCGACCTCGGTCTCCCCGAGGGCATCGTGCGCAAGCTCGCGCAGAACGGCGTCACCGCCCCCTTCCCGATCCAGGCCGCGACCATCCCGGACGCCCTGGCCGGCAAGGACATCCTGGGCCGCGGCCGCACCGGCTCCGGCAAGACCCTCTCCTTCGGTCTGCCGACCCTGGCCTCGCTGGCCGGCGGTCACACGGACAAGAAGAAGCCCCGCGCCATCATCCTCACGCCGACCCGTGAGCTCGCGATGCAGGTCGCGGACGCGCTCCAGCCCTACGGCGACGTGCTCGGCCTGAAGATGAAGGTCGTCTGCGGCGGTACCTCCATGAGCAACCAGATCTACGCCCTGGAGCGCGGTGTCGACGTCCTCGTCGCCACCCCCGGCCGTCTGCGCGACATCATCAACCGTGGCGCCTGCTCGCTGGAGAACGTGAAGATCGCGGTTCTCGACGAGGCCGACCAGATGGCCGACCTGGGCTTCCTGCCCGAGGTCACCGAGCTGCTCGACCAGATCCCCGGCGGCGGCCAGCGCATGCTCTTCTCCGCCACCATGGAGAACGAGATCGGCACCCTGGTCAAGCGCTACCTGTCCAACCCCGTCACGCACGAGGTCGACAGCGCGCAGGGCAACGTCACGACCATGACGCACCACGTCCTCGTCGTGAAGCCGAAGGACAAGGCGCCGGTCACGGCCGCCATCGCCGCCCGCAAGGGCCGCACCATCATCTTCGTCCGCACCCAGCTGGGCGCCGACCGCATCGCCGAGCAGCTCGTCGAGGCCGGCGTGAAGGCCGACGCGCTGCACGGCGGCATGACGCAGGGTGCCCGTACCCGCGTCCTCGCCGACTTCAAGGACGGCTACGTCAACGCGCTCGTCGCCACCGACGTCGCCGCCCGCGGCATCCACGTCGACGGCATCGACCTGGTCCTGAACGTGGACCCGGCCGGCGACCACAAGGACTACCTGCACCGCTCGGGCCGTACCGCCCGTGCCGGCAAGTCGGGTGTCGTGGTCTCCCTCGCCCTGCCGCACCAGCGCCGCCAGATCTTCCGTCTGATGGAGGACGCGGGCGTCGACGCCTCGCGTCACATCGTCCAGGGCGCCGGCGCCTTCGAGCCGGAGGTCGCCGAGATCACCGGTGCCCGTTCGCTGACCGAGGTCCAGGCCGACTCCGCGAACAACGCCGCCAAGCAGGCCGAGCGTGAGGTCGCCGAGCTGACCAAGCAGCTCGAGCGTCTGTCGCGCCGTGCCGTCGAGCTCCGCGAGGAGGCCGACCGCCTGGTCGCCCGCTCCGCCCGTGAGCGCGGCGAGGACCCGGAGGCCGCTGTCGCCGAGGTGGCCGAGGCCGCCGAGGCCGAGGTCGCGGCTGCTGCTGCCGCCGCTGCCGCCGAGCTGGCCGCGCAGGAGCGCCGCGAGGAGCAGCGCGCCCAGCGCGACGACCGTGGCAACTTCGAGCGTCGCGACAACCGCGGCGGCGACCGTGGTGGCGACCGCGGCGGCTTCCGCCGTGACGACCGCGGCGGCGACCGCGGTGGCCGTCCCTCGGGCGGCTTCAACCGTGACGACCGTGGTGGCGACCGTGGTGGCTTCCGCCGCGACGACCGTCCGTCGGGTGGCTTCCGCTCCGGTGGCGACCGTCCGTCCGGTGGTGGCTTCCGTCGTGACGACCGTCCCTCGGGTGGCTTCAACCGCGATGACCGTGGTGGCGACCGTGGTGGCTTCCGCCGCGACGACCGTCCGTCGGGTGGCTTCCGCTCCGGTGGCGACCGTCCGTCCGGTGGTGGCTTCCGTCGTGACGACCGTCCCTCGGGTGGCTTCAACCGCGATGACCGTGGTGGCGACCGTGGTGGCTTCCGCCGCGACGACCGTCCCTCCGGCGGCTTCAACCGTGACGACCGCTCGTCGGGCACCTTCAACCGTGACGACCGTCCCTCCGGTGGCTTCCGCTCCGGTGGCGACCGTCCGTCCGGTGGTGGCTTCCGTCGTGACGACCGTCCCTCCGGTGGCTTCCGCTCCGGTGGCGGCGACCGCCCGTACGGCCGCCGTGACGACCACCGTCCGTCCGGCTCCGGCTCCGGTTCCACCGGCGGCTTCGGCGGCCGCCGGGACGACAAGCCGCGCTGGAAGCGCAACGGCTGATCGCAGCTGAGCTGAACCCCTGAGAAGGGCCCGTACGCACCCAGGTGCGGACGGGCCCTTCCTCGTATCCCGAAGCTGATGGTGCGTAACACCCCCTCGGACCGGGCCCCCAGACCCCCGGGAGGACCCACCGCACCGACGGCGACAGGCCGGTCGGCGGATACCCGATCGGCTGACCGGCGCGGTCCGGCTATGCTCTGGGGTGAGCACCTGGAGGGCCATTAGCTCAATTGGCAGAGCAGCGGACTTTTAATCCGTTGGTTGTCGGTTCGAGTCCGACATGGCCTACTGCTCGCAGGCGGAGATTAACCCCTCTGACCTGCTACTTAGCGCCTCGACTGGTTTCGGCCGGTCGAGGCGCTTCGTCGTTCACGGCTCTGTGCGGGAGCGATGCGGGAGCGGCGGTGCTGGAACTCCCGTTCGCCGCCACGGCTGGACGCGCCCTCGGAACGAGCCGGGCGGCTGCTTCCGCGGCGGCCTTGTCGACTTCGGGTAGCAGGCTCGTGTACGTGTCCGAAGTCAGCGTGATGGTGGAGTGCCGCAGCGTCTCCTTGATGGTGTGGAGGTCGCCGCCGCCGGCGTGGGTGAGGGTCGCCGTCCCGTGGCGCAGGTCGCGGAGATTGATGGGCGGTAGGCCGATCTCCTCGTAGAGGCGCCTGAACTCCTTCGAGACGGTGTCCGGATGGAGCCAGGTGCCGTCCTCCTTGGTGAAGACCTTCCCCGTGTTCTGCCAGCCCTTGCCCCACTTGAGGCGCTCCTTGTTCTGCCGGACCCTGTGCGCCCGCAGAACGGCCACGGTGTCGTTGTCCAGGCCGATGGTGTTCGCGCTGGAGTCCGTCTTCGGCTCCGACTCGTACGGCGTCCAACCGTCCTGCACGATCTCGCTCGCGACCGTGAGGAGCCCGGCGTCCAGGTTCACGTGCGTCCAGTCCTGGCCCACGCCCTCGCCGCGGCGTAGCCCACGGAACGCGATCAGGTGGAAGAACGCGTACAGCCGGTGGTCTGACGCGTGGTCGAGGAACGCGCCAAGCTGCTCCGGCATCCACACCATGACCGGGCTCGGTTTCTCGCCCGTCTCCTGCCACCGCCCCACCCGCTCAGCGGTCCACAGAAGCGGCTTCGGGCGCTTGCCCGACTCAAGCTCCACGTGCGCGGCCGGGTTGAAGGTGACGAGCTGCCGGGCTATCGCCGCGTTCAGCGCGGCCCGCAGGGTCCGCCGGATGCTCTGACGGGTCGCCGGCCCCGTGAGCTTCCGGAACGGCTTCATCTCGGCGAGCTTCGCCTTCTCCAGCGCCAGCTTGGCCCGCTCGGCGGCCACCGGGCGCCCCGCCTTGCTCGGCTTGCACCGCGCGATCTGATCGCGGCGCTCCTGGTTCTCGGCCGCGATGACCTCGTTCTCGTCGGCGATGGCGTCGAACATCTCAACGAGGTGCCCGACGTTGAGCCGGTCCAGCCGCAGGTGCCCGATGCGCGGCTTCAGGTGCACCTTGAGGTGCGAGGCGTAGCCGTTGGTCGTGGTCTTCCGGGTCTTCTTCGCCGCGAGCCAGGTGTCGAGCCACTCGCCGACCGTGATCCGGATGGTGAGGGACTGCGTGGTGTGCAGCCGACGCCGCGTCTCTTCGAGGTCCGGCAGAGGTGCCTTGTCCTGTGCCACCTTGGCGAGCAGCTCGACGATGCGCTCGCGGCCCTCGTCGTCGTCCGAATCGGCCAGGGCGAGCAGGGCCCGTATGTGGTCCAGGTCGGCCTGGGCTTCCCCCTTGGACTCGTAGCCGCCGCGGGTGAACGAGCGCCGTGTGCCCTCGCTGGTGGGCGGGAGCTCCTGCCGCAGCCTGTAGGCCCCGTGGCGTTTGTTCTTGAGCTTCGGGCACTTACTCCCGAGCAGCTTCCCGCTCTCCTGGTCCCGGCAGTTGCACCGCCGGTGAGTCGACCCGTTCAATCTCAGTCCCCCTCAACAGATCCCCGCGACCCCTTCGCCACGGGCCCCAACTGGCCTTGCTTGCGTGCCGCCCCGACCCACTTCGCGGCAGCGGAGTGCGAGACGCCGAAGTGCTCGGCGACCGCGACGGTGGGCGGCCGGCCCTGCTTGTGCGCCTCGCGGTAGACCTCGGCCACGTTGGTCAGGTGGTCCGGGGTGAGGCTGCGGCGCTGTCCAGGCGTCTGCTGGGCCGGCAGGAGCCCGAACAGTGGGGCCAGTAGCCGCCGCGCCTCTTCCTTCTTCTGCTCGAACGGGGAAGCCGATTGGTCGGCCTGGGGGGCGAGGGTCTCCCCGAGCCATTCGGTAGCCGAGCTGTTCACCAGCTGCATGAACGCGGCGTGCTTCCACGTCGCGATCCCCGCTGCTTCGAGAACCGCTTCGAGTCCGAAGTCGGCTCCTGTGTCACCGGTCATGACGGACACCAGCTGCACGCCCGACTGGGGGTCGGCGCGGAAGCACAGCGCGACCGTGGCGCGGACCTTTTTCCCCACGGCGATACCGGTGAAGTGGCTCGGCATCTTCAGGTGCCCGAGATCGACGAGGGGCGGTTCCCCGCGGAACTGGTCGTAGGGCCAGCCGGGGGTGGCTACGTAGTCCCATCCGTCGGGCACTCCATCATTCTGCATGCCTGAATCCTGCCCGAGAGGCAAGGAAGTGGCAAGGATGACTGTCCCGCTCGCTCTCATGCGTGCCTCATGTCTTCCAGCCTGCTTTCCCGGTCTTTCCTTGTTTGTGCTCATCAAGTCTCATCTGGTCCCTCATCTTCCCTCTCAGCCCTCCTCTGTCCCTATCTAACCTTGCCTGTCGGCAAAGTTCATCATGGTTCAACGGGTGAGGAAGTCCTGTGGAGTTGAGGCAAGGTATCGGCTAAGCTCGGTCCATGATCAGAACTGATGTCCTGCGCCTCGCGCAGGTGCGGGCCGACGCTGCCTCGGGGGCAGCGATGCGTACTCGCGCCGCCGCGCGGCTGTCGCTGTCGGAGATCGCGGACCTGTGCGGGGTGGACCCGTCGACGGTCTGGCGCTGGGAGCGAGGGAAGCGGACCCCGAGGGGAGAAGCGGCGCTCGCCTATGCCCGCGTCCTCGAAGACCTGGCCCAGCACCAGCGCAACCGAGAGCAAGTGGCATGAGCAGCGCCCTCACCCGAGCCGAGCTGCTCGCCCTCCCCGCGACCGTCGACCTTGAGACCGCCGGCCGCGCGTTCGGGCTCAAGCGCAGTACGACGTACGCCCTGGCCAAGCGGGGAGAGCTGCCGGTGCGGACTCTGCGACTCGGCCGCGCGCTGCGTGTCGTCACCGCCGAGCTGCACGAGGCACTCGGCCTCCGTCCACAGGAAGAGGCCGGGCTCCGCACGGATGTTGGCGCATCCGCCGGAGCCCTCGAACTCTCCAGCTCCGTCCAAGCCTGAACAGCACGACGGCGCGGGGTGCGAACGACCAAGCCCGCCCCGTGCCGCCGCAAGGAGACCTCTACATGCAGGAGCCTATCCAGCTCCCCCGCGCGGCCGAATCCGACTCACACTCGAACCCCTTCCGACCTGCCGCACCGAACCCCCTGCGCGTCGCCCAGTGGGCCGCCGCGCAAGGCTGGCACGTCCATCCGCTCACGCCGGGAACCAAGATCCCCGTACGCGGATGCGACCGGTGCTCCCAGGGCAGCAAGCAGCGCCCCAATCCCCGGTACACCGAGCACGACGGGCACGGCTGCCCCTGCATCTCCTCCGGCCGTCCCTGCCACGGAGTGCTCGCCGCGACCAACGACCCTGGCCGGATCGACGGCTGGTGGAACCGCCTGCCTTCCGCCGGCGTGGGCATCGCCGCCGGGCCCTCCGGGCTGGTGATCCTGGATGTGGACAGTCACGGGGGACAGGCCCCCTCCAACCCGGCTGCCCTCCTCCCCGGTGTCGACCTGCCCCACGACATCACCCCCGGCAGCGTCACGGACGGCCGTGACACGCTCGCCCTGCTCGCCGAAGTGCGGCGCGCGCCGCTGCCCGGCTGTGGCCAGCAGACGCTCACCGTCCTGACGCCGTCCGGCGGAGTGCACTACTGGTTCAAGGCGCCTAACGGCACGGCGTGGCGTCCGCTCGCCGGTGCGCTGGGCTGGCAGCTCGACCTCCGAGCCGGGTCCTCGTATGCCGTCGCGCCCGGCACTACCACCAAGAAGGGCACGTACACGGCGCTGGGTGACTGTCGGAGCGTCGCGGAGCTGCCTGTCTGGCTGGCCCGCGAGCTCGACCGCACCGGGCACCGAGTGCGGCCCGAGCGGCCACGGATCGTGCCGCCGTGGCGCAGTCGCTCGCTCGGCGGCGGCTACGTTGCCGCTGCGGTACGACGCGAACTGACCGCCGTCGCCGAGGCGCGCTCCGGAACCCGCAACGACGCCTTGAACCGCGCGGCGTTCAGCCTCGGCACGCTGCTGACTCCCGCCTCTCTCGACCAACAGCAGGTCGCGGACGCCCTGCTCGACGCCGCCCGGCACGCCGGCCTGCCGGACCGCGAGGCCGAAGCGGCGATCCGATCGGGCCTGACCGCTGGTGAACGCCAGCCACGCACTCTCAAGGGGGCCGCATGACCACGCCGCTGCCCTACGACGCGGCATCCGCGGCTCGCTCGCTCGTTGCCATACCCGGGGGCCTGAGCAGCCCCGAGCACGACGTGGCACGGCCAGGTCAGCACAAGGGCCCGCCGCAGGTCGAGGTGCTCCGCGCCATCGGACAGAACGAATTCCGGTACCTGCGCAGCAACGGCGACCCCTACGCCGTGCCCTGGGACGGAGCGCCTATCGCCGTACCGCTCAGGGCCAAGGCGCACAGCTCCACCGGCAGCGTCCGCCAGCTGCTCACCGTCCGCTATCTCCAGGCCCATGACCGCACCCCCTCCCAGACGGCGCTCAGCGACGCCGTGGCCGCCCTCGACGCCCTCGCCCTGTCCGCCCCCGAGACAAACCTCTGGCTCCGCGTCGCACCGGATCCGAGCGACCCGACGGTTACATGGCTCGACCTCGGCCGGCCCGACGGCCAGTCCGTACGCATCGCCCCGGACGGCTGGACACTCACCTACCCTGACCCGGGAGAAGGACCGATCTGGCGACGCACCAAGCTGATCGGTGAACTCCCCCTCCCCGAGCGCCCCCAGGGCGGCTGGCAGGCGGGCATTGACACCCTCGCCCAGATGCTTCCGTTCACCGCGGCGACGCTGCCCCTCGCGGTGGCCTGGTGGCTGGCCGCCCTGCGTCCCTCTCTCCCTCGCCCTATCGCCTACCTCACCGGGGAACAGGGCACCGGGAAGACCACTGCGGGGCGGATGCTCGTCGGTCTCCTCGATGGCGCGGCGATCCCGCTCCGCCAAGCGCCGGAGAACCTCAAAGACCTCGGAGTCACCGCCTCGGCCGGCTGGACCCTTCCCTTCGACAACCTCTCGGGAGTCCCCAAGTGGATGTCGGACGCACTGTGCCGCGTCGTCACCGGCGGAGCCCAGGTCAGCCGCGCCCTCTACAGCGACGACGACGTCAGCATTCTGGTCAGCCAGCGCCCCGTGCTGCTCACCGGTATCGACACCGGCGCCATGTCCAACGACCTCGCCGAACGCTCCATGGCGCTTGAACTCCAGCGCATCACCAAGCGCCGCACCCTGGCGGAGCTGTGGGGCGCCTACGAACAGGCGAGCCCCCAAATCCTGGGCGCCCTCCTGGACCTGGCGGTCATGGTGTGGGCCGACCTTCCCCACGCTGCGGCTGCCCTGGTCGATCGCCCGCGCATGGCCGACTTCTCCGAGCTGCTGCACGCGCTGGACCGCGTGACAGGCTGGACGGCCCTGGAGACCTTCCACGGCTCGCAGGACGAGCTCGTCGAAGCTGTTCTCGACGGGAACCCGGTCACTGCGGCGCTACGGGACTGGGTGAGCTCACCCAGCTTCCCCACCGAAGGCTGGACCGGCACCATGACCGAGCTGAACGCGCTGCTTTCTGCCCGTTGCAGCCCAGGGGAGCGGTGGCCCCAGACATCCGCTGTCCTCAGCGCCCGGCTCAAGCAGTCGGCGCCGGCCCTTCGCTCCCGGGGCATCAACGTGATCGCCCCGACGAGCAACAAGAACGGCAGGAAGTACACGATCACGTTCACCCCATAGCCCGCCCCTCCGACCAACCAGCCGCCCCGGCCCGCGACCACTGCGGACCGGGGCGGCTGCGTAGCCGGGGGACGAGAGGGGGACGCCCCGGAGACCAAGGGGACGCGAGGGGGACGCGCCGAACGACGCCCAGATCGCCCGCCCAGCCAGCAACTTCAGGCGAAAGCCGGTTTCGGGTACGCGGGGGGACGCTGTCGGACCCTGTCTTCTCTGTCCCAGAAGCAAGGAGGAAAGAGAGGCAGAGAGGACACCGGGAACGTCGTCCCCCACGTCCTCGGCGTCCCCTTATGTCCGATGCCGCGACCGGTCGCGCCTCGCGCGCGCGTGCGCGCGTATTGAACGTTTCCTCTTCTGCCCATTGTGGGCCTGTGCCGGATCAGTCCAGGGACCACACGTCTGCTGGTCATAGGGGCGTGTAACTGCCCGAAGAGGAAACGGCCCACCATTCGTTAGGTCCACGGTTGCGAGCGACCGGTCGATGAGCCTCCCGCGCGCGGGAGACGGCGTGACTGGCCATGCAGCTCCGCTTCCATGGCAGCGGTGACAGAGGCCCACGGGACGGTGGGAGTCCCGAAGAGCGACCAGTAGTCGTACAGCTCTCGGACTACGGCGCTGACACCCAGGCGCGCAGCGGCTGGATCAATCGAACCGATGACCCGCCGCGTGATTCCGCCCGCCCCCCGGGCCGCAGGAGTAATCCCGTGGCTGAGGAGGAGCGTGGCGGTGCGGATGGCGTCCAGCGTCTCTGCTGGTGCCGCCTGGGCGAAGCGGCCGTAGATCAAGTCGTGCCAGCCCAGTTGGGTGCGCGCCCAGGCCAGACGTTCCAGTCCGGTGCCAAGGTCCACGGCCATGTGCTCCGGGCTCTCGACGTTCCAGAGGAGGACGATGTCGCCAAGGGTGAGGTCCAGGTGGCGAAAGCGCAGCGTTACACCTTCGACCTGTCGTCGCCGCCACGTCGTGAGACTGCCGTAGATACTCAGATGCCGGCAGTGGAAGCCGAGCTGGGACAGGACGGACAGCCAGCCATCGAGGATGGATCCGTACGCGTCCAAGTTCTGCACGGGTTGGACGCGGGAGATGTTGACGAAGGAGGTGAGGAATCCTTCGCATAGGGCGCCGGCGGTGTCGCGCTGGCCGGTAAGGCGCACGACAGGTTGGGGGAGGAAGCCGGTCCGGTACGTGTGAGGCTTGCCCTCTTTGAGGAGTGGGTCGAGGGCTTGGACCGCGGAGATGGTCAGTTCGGTCTCACGGCCCCATCGGAGCGGGAGACAGGCGGCACGTGGGGCGCCGTCCCTTGCAAAGCCGCTCTCCAGCTCGTCGAGGAGTTCGCGCCATGAGGGCGGGCGGCGGGGTGGCCGATAGGGGGTGCCGCGCTGCGGATGCCGGATCTCGATGCGGGAGTCGGCGACGGTGAACTCCCAGTGCCCGCCTAACGCCGCACGGAGCGCAGCGGGTATCCGTTCCGACAGAGACATTCCGTCTCCACTGGCCGTGCTGGTCATGCTGACCGTGCCGCCATCGCCCGGAAGTGCCGGGCGGGATCGAATCGGTGCTGCCCGATCTCCTGGACCTGTCGGTGGTCGAGGCTATCCGCTCGCTCGATGGCTTGAGCCAGCTGGCGGGCGGCTGTCTCGTCGTCCTCGTCTGGGTTGGCCACGGTGATGGCGCCGGTCTGGTCGCAGAGGGCGGCTTCGGCGCAGGTGCCGGTGCGCCAGGTGAGGGCGGCCATGGGGGTGCCCGCGCGGAGGGACTCTCCGAAGACGGCGGCGCCGGCCTCCACGTAGGTGCGGGCGTAGGTGTAGACGAAGACGGACGCGTCGCGGATGGCGGCGGTCTTGGCGGGGCCGCCGAGTTCGCCGACCCACTTGACGTGGTCCGCGCTGAAGAGCCGGTCGTGGCGTCGTACGTAGCCCTCGTCGAAGACCGGTCCGACGATCCGGATCCTGCGGCCGAGTATCTGAGCAGCACGTACGGCGATGTGCGGAGCCTTCTCCTCGTCGATCCGGCCGAGCCACACGAGGTCGGTACCGGCGACCGCCGGAGGCTCCTCCTCGTTGAGGCCGAGGTGGACGGCAAGCTCGCGGATCGGCTGGTGGTTCGCGTACCGCTCGATCATCTCGGGCGAGTAGCAGTAGAGGCGTGACCGCTCGCCGTCGAAGGCAGTGGCGGCGTGCTGGAAGACCGGCGAGTGCTGGAACGTGGCGACGTCGCAGTCCAGTTCGTTCCACGTCCGGGTCCAGGCGGGCAGCGAGGGGTACTCGTGCCCCACGACCAGGAGGTCGTATCCGGCGCCGCGGAGCTCGCGCTCGGCGAGCGATCCGGCGGTGATGTCCTCCAGACGGACCGGCTTACGGACCCAGTCATTCTCTTGGTCCGTGAGCCAGGCCGGCCCCAGGAGGTGTACGTCGGCGCCTGCGGCCCGGGCGCCTACGGCGACCGCCCACAGCCATCGTTCGATCCCGCCGTACCCGGCGGGTGGAAAGGCGTAGCTACCAGGGAAGTCGCAGACGCCGACGAGCACGTTATGCCTCCGGTGTTCCGTCCGCCGAGATACGGCGGAAGCCGAGGTACGGGAAGAGAGATTCGGGAAGGACGAGGGAGCCGTCCTGCTGCTGGCACTGCTCGAGGAGCGCGGCCACGGTGCGGCCGATGGGCAGGCCGGAGCCGTTGAGGGTGGCGACGAGCTTGGGCTTGCCGTCCTCGCCTCGGGTGCGGATGTTCGCGCGACGGGCCTGGAAGGTGCCGAAGTTCGAGATCGAGGAGATCTCCCGGTACGTGTTCTGGCTGGGGATCCAGACCTCGATGTCGTACGTGAGCTGGGCGGAGAAGCCCGTGTCACCGGCGGCCAGCTTGACGACGCGGTAGGCGAGGCCGAGCTCCTTCAGGCACGCCTCGGCGTGGCCGACCATCGTCTCCAGCGTGGCGTCCGCGTCCGCCGGGTCGACCATCTGAACGATCTCGACCTTGGCGAACTGGTGCTGGCGGATCAGGCCCCGGGTGTCACGACCGTACGAGCCCGCCTCGGACCGGAAGCACGGCGTGTGCGCGGTCAGGGACAGCGGCAGGTCGGCCGCCGGGATGATCTCGTCGGCATAGAGGTTGGTCAGCGGTACCTCGGCCGTCGGAATGAGGAACAGCTCACGGTCGGCTACGCCGGTCTTGAACAGGTCCTCCTCGAACTTCGGCAGCTGTCCGGTGCCGGTCATCGTCTTGCGGCTGACCAGGTACGGAACCGCGTGCTCGACGTACCCGTGCCGGCGGGTGTGGATGTCGAGGAAGAGCGTCGCCAGGGCGCGCTCCAGGGCTGCGCCCGCCCCTCGGGAGACGACGAACCGGGGGCCGGACAGCTTCGTCGCCCGCGCGAAGTCGAGCATGCCGGTGCTCTCGCCGAGGTCGACGTGGTCCTTCGGCTCGAAGGAGAAGGCCGGCGGGGTGCCGACGCGGCGGACCTCGACCGCGAACTCGTCGGAGTCGCCGTCCGGGGCCGCGTCGTCCGGCAGGTTCGGGATGGTCAGGAGCAGCTCGGTCAGCTCCTCCTGCACCTGCTCCTGCTCGGCATCGATGTCCCGGATCTGGTCCTTCAGCTCGCGGGCACGCTCCTTCAGCTTGGAGATGTCGCCGCCCTGCTTGGCCGTCTGCTGGACCTCGCTCGCCACCCGCTTGGCCTCCGCCCGCAGCACGTCGGCTGAGCGGATGCTCTGGTTGCGCCGGGACTGGAGGTCTTCCAGCCGGGACAGGTCCAGTGAGTAACCGCGACGAGCGAGCCGACGAACTGCTTCGGCACCCATTTCAATCAGGGCGCGGGCGTCATGCATGAGGAAGATCCTTTTTATCCAGCGAGTGGGATGGGGATACCGCATCGACGGTAGCAACCGTCGACCCCTCACTGATCCGCAATATCGTCGAGTCATCATCGGTGGCTGATTCGCGGTGAACGCTCGTATCAAGATCGTCCAACAGTGCCGTGATGAGGATGGGGAGCTCGTCATCGGGTAAGGCGACCGGCTCGACGTACGGGGCCTCCGGGAAGAACAGCGGCATGGGGTCGCCTGGCGAGCGGTCCCGGTGCCAGAGCAGTACGGAGACGAGCAGACCGTGGCTGACGAGTACACGGGGACCGGGGTGCTCCAGGGCGGCGAGGACCCCGGAGAGCATCCTCCGGATGCCCTCGCGCTGGGATTCTGCGGCACCGGGTGGACGCTGCCCCGCACCGTGAGTGTCGAGCCAGACCGCGTATTCGAGGAACGGGCTGCCCTCGAATTCCCCGTAGTCGAGTTCGTTCAGCCGGCCATCGACAACCAGCGTGGCTGCGGGAACGCCCATCAGAAGAGAAGTCGTCTGCTTGGCTCGCGGGAATTCGCTGGTCAGCCACGTGGACACGGAGTGTAAGGGGAGGATGGTCCAGGCACGGCTCAGTGACTGCCGGCCTTCCTCGTTGAGGTGGATGTGCTTGGTCGGGTCGCCATTGACGAGGTACCGCTTGCTGTAGTTCGTCTGGCCGTGGCGAACGATGTAGGTGGTCACGTTCCGCTCCATGGAGTCGATGCCGAGAGGTCGGAGAGCACTTCCGCCATCTGCGGTGCTCTCGGGTCGTCGGTCTCCAGGTAGAAGAGGAGACCGTCGAGGGCGAGCAGGCGGCACCAGGGCGCGAGTACGGGGATGGGGATCCGGGAGATGCGTGAGGCAGTGGTCAGCCGCTCCCCGGTCCCGCGGGCGAGGTCGTAGTAGACGGTCCAGAACGCCCAGTCGAACGCCGGGTCACCCACCATGGGGAGCGGGTCGATCAGGCGCGGGTGCGCCAGCCAGTCGAAGGGGACGTTCTCCCGGTACAGGTCCGCGTGCAGGACCGTCGCCCGGCTCGGGTCTTCCTCAAGATCGGTGAGTGCCGGGAGCGTGGCGTCAACGAGAGGGCGCCAGGCGCCAGTGTCGAGAGCATGCTCCCGCCGGTGGATCCGGGGGAGGACTTCCCCATCGAGGTAGGTGGCGAGCCGGGGGAAGTCGTTCGGTCGGTTTCTGCGCCGCCCGAGGGTGTGGAGTCCCTGGAGGGCAGCGGCGACCATCGGCGTCTCACGCGCCGGCCGATCCGCTCCCCCGGGCCGCCCCCCTACGAGTTCGAGGGCGGCCACAGCCAGATCGTCCGCAGCCTCCAAGACGTCTGCCGTGGGTCCACCGGCCCACAGGCGCAGAGCGTCCACCTCATGGCGGTACCGGTCGGGGTCGACCCAAGCTTTGAGGAGCAGCGGACGCCCGTCGACGTCGGTCGCCGTGGCGATCACCGAGGCGTGTCCGGCGTCGAAGTAGTCCCCGAGCGAGAGCTCCCAGCGTTCCGCAGCCCCCGCTAGCAGGCCCGGGGCTGCATCGAGCCAGCCCTCGGCTCCGTTGCCGTAGTGCGCGAGCAGGCGCCGCCGGCAACCTGCGGGGATCTCTCCGAGCGTCCGCTTCGGCATCAGCTCAGCACGATCCCGTCGGAGACGAGTTCGTCCGTGAGGGCCGGGAACTCGGTGAGGATCTCCGCGACCAGGGCCTGCACCTTGTCGACCTCGGCGTCGGGAGCGGAAAGGCGGACGAGGATGCGCCAGGGCTCATCGAGCCGCTGCCCGGTGGTGCTCACGAGGTGCACCTCCGCGTGGCCCGCGGTCGCCTCGTGGAGCCTGGAGGCCAGCCGCTGCGCGGCGATGTTGTAGAGCTTGCCGACGTGGTAGACGGGGTTCTTGCCGTTCGCCCCCTCCAGGTTCATCGGCCGCAGCGGCGTGATGAGGCCGTTCACGCGGTTGCCTCGGCCGACGACGCCCTCGTCACCGGACTCGATGGAGCTGCCGGTGTACGTCAGGTACAGCTCGTCCTTCTCCGGCACGTCCCGGGCGTTCAGCCGGAAGCGGGTCTCCGCCCCGGACATCCGGAGGGCGGCGAGCCGGTGGCACTCGGCCAGAACGCTCTCCGAGTTGCGGACGTACTCCGCCCGGCTGGCGACATGGCGCGACTTCTGGGGGACGCACAGCACGACGTCCGCCCGGTCTCCATCCCAGTAGCCCATGAGCTTGACGTCGGAGCCGCACCAGGCGTGGGCGAGGGTGAAGTCGCTCTTGCCGGAGAAGTGGTCCACCAGCTCGCGGACGAACGACTCGAACGGGTTCTCCGGCGCCCAGCCCGTCCCGAGGGACGTGTCATTGGACAGCCGCACCCGCCGCTCGCGGAGGTCGTCGATGGAGCGCGGGTTGAACCAGCGGGTACGGTCCGGCACTCCGTCACCGGTGAGGACGGCGCCCGGGCTGGAATTGCTGGTGATGTTGAACGTGATGTCGAGGTGGTTCGACACCTCGGGAAGCCGCTCGGCGAAGAAGGCCCCGACCTCGGCCTCGACGATCTCCTTGACGGGGATCCGTTCCCCGCCGCACATGGGCGCGGCTCGCCCGTTAACCAGGACGCGGACGGGGGACGTCATCCCGCCGGCGCCGTAGCGGACCTCGCTGGCCCCACCGAGGAGGGCGAGCTTGTCGAAGTTGTGGTGCAGGACGGCACCGAAGTGCTGGACGGTGTAGTGGCTGTAAGCGCGGGACAGCCGCTCGGCGAGATGGTCCGCCAGGGTGTCCGGGTGGCCGAGGCCCTTGCGCTCCACGATGGTCGTCGCGTCCGGCGTGGCCCTGCCGGTCTCGATGACGAGGTGGCTGTTTCCGATGGTCGTGCTCGTACGAGGCATCACGAACTCCCAATCAGGATCGGAGAAGGGGTGAGCGCAGGCGTCAGCGCGCCTGGTCGAGCGAGAGAGCGGAGGTTCAGCGGGGAACGCCAGCGGCACGAAGGAACGAGACGACCCGAGCAAGCTCCATACATGCGGCTGCGGGATGTTCTTCGGCAGTGAGCCGGTCGACGTCGTGCGTGGAGATCAAGTCGAGGTCCGATGGCCGCCGCCGATCGAGCCAGAGGAGGAGGCGCCAGGCCAGCACCGGACCCTCCAGCGGCAGCTCTGCCATGCGATCGACTGGGATGCGGCCAGGCAATGCGTCCTCGTAGATCAGATCGCGGATGAGGTGAAACACCACGTCCGCGTAGTCCACGACAGCCGGACCGCGTCCGCTGGCCTCCCAGTCCACGACATGGAGGCCCTCACCGTCGACCAGCAGGTGTTCGGGTTTGAGGTCTCCATGGAGGTGGACGACCGAATGCGACTCAAGCGGCTGGAGGGCCTTCTCCATCGCCGCCCACCAGGGCCTGGTCCTGCAGCGTCCGGAGAGCTGGGCCAGGAGGAAGTAGTGCTGCATCGCAGGGTCGCCTGGACCCGCCGTCCAGCCAGACCCGGGCGGGAGACCAGCAGCACGCTGGTGCAGCCGGCCAGCCACATCAAGAACGTGGCCGAGGTACTCCTCGATCGCCCTGTCCGTGCCGATCGAGCAAGGAGTCCCGGGCAGCATCCGGAACACGGTCCAGGAACCGGAACTGTCCTGGTCTGTGGCCAGGACGGCCGGTACCGAGAAGCCTCGAATCGCAGCGAGCCCGACCGTCTCGACCTCACGCAGGCGCCGACCCTCCGGGTCTATGCCGAGGTAGACCTTCATCAGCGCACTGCCGTCCACCGACCGCCGCGTCCTGGAGTACGGCTTGACGGTCGCCAACCCGAACGGACCGAGACGGTGTTCGGTCTCTAGCTCGGTCGCCTCAACGTTGAACCCCATCTCACCTCCGCCTTCCGTGTCCGCTTGAGTGGTACAGACGGAGGCGAGGTGACCCGCCGCCGTGCTTGCGCCAAGTAAGCCCGACTCCCCCCAGCTCGGCAGTGGACAGGGTTAACAAGGGGCTCCGTTAACTGTTAACTCCCCACGCCAGAGGCCCCTTTGGCAGCATGATGAGAAGGGGCGGACCGCGAGGTGTTTCGGGGGAGCGATGAAGTCCAGGAGCAGGCTCCAAGAGGTAAGGCAGAGCCGCGGATGGAGACAGGGCGACCTCATTGACGCCTTGGTCGGCGCCGCTGAGCGCCTCGGCGTCGAATCGCCCTCAGCGGCCAGCTGGAAGACGCTCATCTCCATGTACGAGAACGGCCGGCGCCCGGTGAGCGCGGATCACCAGCCGCTCTTCCGTGAGGCGTACCAGGCAACGGACCGGGAGCTCGGCTTCCCGGGGTCCGAGTTCCTCTTGGGCGGCCAGACACCGCACCCGGCCGTGTCCTTCCTGCGGACCAAGTTCCCCGTGCCTGTCAGCCCCGAGATGTTGCGGTACCTGACGTCCCTCCTCGACCAACACGCGCAGGCCGAGCCGCTTGTCGGCCCGCAATTCCTGATGGCCCCTGTCCAGAGTCAGATGCCCCTCATCGAGCAGATGTGCCGAGATGCGTACGGCCCCTTACGCGAAGACGTGCTGCGCATCGGCGCGAGATACACAGAGTTCCTGGGCTGGCTGCATCAGGACACAGGCCGCGCGGACGAGGCCATGCGGTGGACCGGCCTGGCGATGGAGTACGCCCAAGAGCTGGGTGACCCGATGCTGATCGCGTACCTGTTCCAGCGTCGCAGCAACATCGCCACCGAGGCAGGACACGCAGGCCACGGCGCAGGGCTCGCCGGCGCCGCCCTCCGGTACGCCGCGGAGCTCTCACCCCGGGTCCACGCCGTCGTGCTGCGCCAACTCGCGAACAGCAAGGCCAGCCTCGGAGAACATGACGAGACCGCTCGCGCCATCGACCAAGCCCTCGTCGCTGCCGCCAGAGGCGATGACGCAGACCCCATGGCTGGGTACTGCTCGGTGGCGTACATCGAGATGGAGGGCGCGAACTGCGACGTGCGCCTGGAGCGGCCCACCCAAGCTGTGGAGACCTACCGGGAGAGCCTGAGCCACTGGCCAGCCGTGCAGGAACGCGACCGCGGCTTATGCCTCGCCAGGCTCGCTACGGCGAACGCCATCCTCGAGGACGTTGAAGGCGCCCACCAGGCTGCTGAGCAAGCCCTCGGGATCGCCCAACGAACAGGCTCGGCACGCATTCTCAACGAGCTGTACCGACTTCAGACGCGTCTTGCGCGTTGGCACAAGCTAGTGGAAGTTTCAGAATTGAACAGGGAGCTGGACACCATGAAGAGAGTCGCTCCCTAGCCGACTTGAGGGAGTGCTGTGAACCTGCTGCCGACCGCCACGAGCACAGACGTCCAAGAGCAGCAGCCTCGTGTCGCCGTTCTCCCAATCGGATCCTTCGAGCAGCACGGCCGCTACCTACCGCTCATCACCGACACGGCTATCGCCTGCATCATCAGTCAGGAGATCGCCGACGCCTACCCCGTGCACCTGCTCCCCCCGATCACCATGTCGTGCAGTCACGAGCACGCATCGTTCCCAGGCACCGTCAGCATCAGCGCCAAGACACTGTTCGCCGTGGTCGACGACATCCGAGCCTCCCTCGCACGATCTGGCATAACCAAGCTGGTGATCGTGAACGGGCACGGGGGGAACTACGTCCTGTCGAATATCGCTCAGGAGGCCAACGTCGACGGCCCCGCTGTGTCCCTCTTCCCGCTCGGATTGGACTGGGACCGCGCGCGGGACTACGGAGGACTGACCTCGGACCGGCACGGCGACATGCACGCTGGCGAGATCGAGACCTCCATCCTCCTGCACGCCGCCCCAGAGCTGGTGCGGGAGGGCTACACCGACGCGGACCACGATGGCGGCGCCCGCCCCTTCCTCCTCGTGCAGGGGATGAGCGCGTACTCCGACTCCGGAGTGATTGGCTATCCGTCCTACGCAACTGAGGCCAAGGGCAAGGCCGTGCTGGAAAGCCTGAGGATCGGCTTCGCCGCACACCTCAGCCTGCTTAGCGGAGTTGTTGAAGAAAACCCCCAAGATTGCTGAAGGCAGTGGGCAGGGCGGCATCTCTCTACCCGGGTCGTGGGCCATGCCGAGGAGCCACCACAGCTCAGGGGGTGAGGCGGTTCGGCCCCCGGAACAGGAACGCAGCCTCGCGAATCGAGTCCAGGCCGAGCATGACCATCAGGATCCGCCCCAGGCCGGCGCCGAGGCCGCCGTGGGGCGGGCAGCCGAAGCGGAAGATGTTCATGTAGTCCTGCATCGGCTCGGTGTCCATGCTCTGCTCCTCGGCCTGCTTGAGCAGCACGTCGGAGCGGTGCTCACGCTGGGCCCCGGTGGTGATCTCCAGGCCCTTCCAGAGCAGGTCGAAGCTGAGCGTGAGGTCCGGCCGGTCCGCCGGACGCATGTGGTAGAAGGGCCGGATGCTGGCCGGGTAGTGCGTGATGAACACGAACTCGTGGCCCGTGAGCTCCTTCATGTGGGCGGCGATGGTGTGCTCACCTTCCGGGTCCAGGTCCTCCTTGACGCCTTCGGGGTCCCAGCCGCCAGCTCGCAGGATCTCCTGTGCCTCGGCCATCGTGATCCGGGGGAACGGGGTCTCCGGCACGACGACCTCGATACCGAAGATCTCCTGGATCGCCTCGCCGTGGACCTCTGCGACCTTCGCGATGGCGTGGGCGAGCATCCGCTCCTCGAAGGCCATCACGTCCTCGACGTCGTCGATCCACGACAGCTCGACGTCCACGCCGGTGAACTCGGTCGCGTGCCGGGAGGTGTACGACGGCTCGGCTCGGAAGACGGGTCCGATCTCGAAGACCCTGTCGATGCCGGCGGCCACGGCCATCTGCTTGTAGAACTGGGGCGACTGCGCGAGGTAGGCCGAGCGGTCGAAGTACCCGAGCTTGAACACCTCCGCGCCGGACTCCGAGGCGGTGCCCATCAGCTTCGGCGTGTGCATCTCCGTGCAGCCGTTCTGCATGGCGTACTCGCGCAGCCCCTGCTCCAGGGTCGTCTGCGCGGCGAACACCATCTGCGCGGTGGCCCGCTTGCGTACGTCGAGGAACCGCCAGTCGAGCCGGTGCTCGGGGCCGGTGTGCTCGTCGATCGGCAGCGGCGTTTCCGCCCGGTTCAGCACCTCGATCGTCTCGGGGACGATCTCCAGGCCGCCCAGGTTGACCTGGGCTGCTTCTACGACGCGGCCGGTGATCCGGACTGCGGACTCGGGGGTGAGCGATTCGATGACGGCTTCAAGGGGGCCGCCGTCGCGCTTGTGGGTCACCTGGGCCATGCCGGAGTGGTCCCGCAGGATGACGAACTGCATCTTGCGTTGCAGCCGGAGTGCGTTCACCCAGCCGGAGACGGTGACGGTCTGGTCGAGGTGTGCGCGTAGGTCAGAAGCCAGTACGCGGCTAGTGGTGTGGATCATCGCAGCCCTCCAGGGGCGTCGTCATGATCCCTTGGAAGCGTGGGCGAGAAGGGTACTCGCGGTGCCACCACGCCTTTGCCACCGCCAGACAGCGGCGGCCTCATTCAGCCCGATGACGGGGGCAAACCGGCGGGGCATTGGGCCCGGGGGCCTTTCTTCCCCGCGCTCGGGAGGGTCTTCACCATGGGTGCGAGTCCGCCTTCACAGCTGCCGGCGGCTCTCTCTGCTCGCGTGATCCGTGGCTACTCATCTCCGTCTACGCGTTGCCCACGAGAATAGGGACCCCGCAAGTCCCCCGCAACGCAATCACGGCGATGGCGCACGAACTGGCCGAATGGCGCCGCTGTCGAGGCGGCACCGAAGGAGATCACTCCAAGTCCTCGCCAGCAACCTGCTCGTCGTCGACGCTGGCCAGTGGGCCCTCCCCAGAGGCGCCCAGGTGTCGTGACCATGGCCACGACACCTGACCAGGCAAGGAGTGCCACCGCACCCCTCCTGAGCCGTGGAACCCGGACGCAGCCGCAACGACACGCGAAGGCCGCTCGAGGCCCGCCCGAACAAAAGGGATGAATCAGCCACCTCACGCCACGGCAGTCACGCTGACGAATTGAGGCGAACGCTCCGACATCACCCAATCAAGTTCAATACCCCTCTCTGACTTGCGCCGGATTCACTGCGATCGCCAGCGGCGCGGATGGCCTTTCGGTGGGATCCGGAACTGGAACACGGCCTTCGGGGCAGACGTGCACGCTTGACCTCAACTCCGACAGCAGCTGACAACTCGCGGTCACATCCAGTAGAGTCTGACTCTCTAAAGGTGCCCTCACTCCTGCTGCGACGCGAGCTCGACAGTCCCATCGCCGCAGGTCGGACGGCGCCTTTCATTGTCTACCTGTCGGGGAAGTCGCGGATGAATTTCGAAGAAGTGGTCGCGGCCTACGGTCAGGACGCCAAACAGCGGCTGTCCGGGCCTGGGGAGCGCGAGGCCCTTCTCGTCACTCCCATCTCAAATTTCGTCGAGCAGGCGGGCGCCTTGCTCGGTCTCACCGCAATAGCGCACAACGAGGTCGCCGAACTCGATGGAGCCGTGCGCCCGGACTTCGGAGTGAGGGTCGATGGGGTCCTAGTCGGCCATGTCGAGCTGAAGGCTCCCGGCGTCAGCCTCGATCCCTCGTCGTACGGATCCTCAACCCACAATTACAAGCAGTGGCAGCGCCTCCGTGAACTTCCCAACCTACTCCACACGAATGGTACGGAGTTTCGGCTTTGGCGCTTCGGAGAACTCGTTGACACCCCTGTTTACGTCCACCGAGTCGACCTGGCCCGCGAAACCGGACGCCTGACCGCACCGGGCAGACTTGAACTGATCGTCAACGCCTTTCTGCAGTGGTCCCCCACGCCTATCTCGTCGGTGCCCAAACTGGTCACTGTACTGGCTCCGTTGGCTCGCCTTCTTCGCGAGGAGGTCCACGAGGGGCTGCGTGCGGAACGACGAGCCATCAAGGCGGGCGCCGATGCCAATAGAATGCCTTTTACGGGCATCTCAAAGGACTGGCGGAGGCTGCTGTTCCCGCAAGCGACCGATTCCGAATTCTCGGACGGGTTCGCCCAGACGGTCGTCTTCGCACTCCTCCTCGCGCTCAGCGAAGGGATCGACCTCGACAACGAGCCGATCCGTGAGATCGCGCACCAGCTCGAAGGTCACCACTCGCTCATGGGCAGGGCGCTCAATCTGCTCACTGAGCACGTCGAGGAGACTCCGACCTGGACAGCCATAGAGATCATCGTTCGCGTCCTCGCCGCCGCGGACTGGGACCGGCTTGGCCAGAGCGGTGACCAGCTTTATCTGCATCTGTACGAGGACTTCCTTGCCGCGTACGACCCGGACAAGCGCCGGAGCTCCGGCTCCTACTACACGCCGGTCCCTGTGGTGGACGCAATGGTCCGGCTCACGGATCTGGCTCTCAAGAAGCACATGGGGAAGCCTGAGGGATTCCGCAACCCTCACGTCAGCATCGTCGACCCTGCGATGGGCACGGGAACCTACCCGCTGTCGATCCTGCGGCATGTGGCAAGCGAAGCCGCCAAACAGTACGGCGAGGGAGCCGCACCCGAGGCCGTCAGTAATGCTGTCTCGCGCATGTACGGCATTGAACTTCAGTCCGGTCCGTTCTCCGTTGCCGAGCTCCGCATCAGTTCAACGATCAGCGACCTAGGAGCCGACCTGCCCACGGACGGGCTCAATCTCTTCGTTGCCGACACCCTCGAAGATCCCTACAGCGCAAGCAACAGCGAACTTTCCTTCACGGCTCAGCTCATCGCCGAGCAACGCCAGCAAGCCAACCGGATGAAGCGCGAGCGCAACATCCAGGTGTGCATCGGCAACCCGCCGTACAAGGACCACGCAGGAGGCGTCGGCGGTTGGATCGAAAATGGCGCAGACCCGGCGACCGGGAGGCCGCCGCTTGACGCCTTCAAACTGGCAGGCAACGGCAAACACGAACGCCATCTGAGCAACCTCTATGCTTACTTCTGGCGGTGGGCTACCTGGAAGGTATTCGAATCTACAAGGCAGCCGGACGTACGCGATGGCGGCAACGGCGTGATCTGCTTCATCACGGCCACTGGCTACCTCGCGGGTCCCGGCTTCAAGGGAATGCGGGAGTACCTCCGCCGAAGCTGCTCCCACGGCTGGATCATCAACGTCACACCTGAGGGGAAGCAGCCCCCGTCCTCGAACGCTGTTTTCAACATCGAGACACCCGTCGCCATCGCGCTCTTCCTGCGAAAGGAAGGGACGGACCCGGAACAGCCGGCGGACATCAAGTACATCGATGTGCACGGCACCAGGAAGCAGAAGTTCGACGAGCTTTCGGCACTTACGTTCGATGACGAACGTTGGCGCAGCATCCGGACCGAGTGGACGGCTCCGTTTACCCCCGCAGCAGGAACTGAATGGGACGAGTACCCGGCAGTGGACGACCTGCTGCCTTGGCGAGCCAACGGCGTCATGGCCGGCCGCTCTTGGGTGTACGCCCCTGCTCCCGACGTTCTTGACTTTCGCCTCCGCAGTGTCATCAACGAAGACGACCCTGCGGCAAAGTCGGAGAAGTTCAAGGAGAAGCGCGATGCCTCTTTGACCAAGACCAAGAAGGCCCTACCTGGATCCGACACGGAGCAAGCAACCAACATTCCGTTCGGCCGGATCCCGATGCTTACCGAAGCGCGTACAGTGCGCTGCGGGTTCCGGACGCTCGACCGGCAGTGGCTCATCGCCGACTCCAGGCTCCTGAGTCAGCCCTCGCCCACCCTCTGGGAAGGGCGCGTCGACGGCCAGGTCTTCGCCGTTGAACTCCACTCCGAGCATCCGAAGACCGGGCCCGGGCTCGTATTCACCAACCTCATCCCCGACGTACATCACTTCCGCGGCAGTGGCGGAGGGCGTGCTCTACCGAAACTGCATCCTGACGGCACACCGAACGTCGCTCCAGGACTTCTCGAAGCACTCTCACGTCGTAGGGGCGCACCTGTCGCCGGCGACGAGGTCTTCGCCTACATTGCGGGCATCGCAGGGCACTCCGGCTTTGTCGCTCAGTTCGATGACGAGCTCCGCACGCCTGGGGTGCGGGTTCCTGTGACGAAGGATCCACATCTGTGGGAACGAGGCTGCCGCCTGGGCGCGCACTTCCAGTGGCTGCACACCTACGGGGAGGCCGGTGAACACCCGGACGGGCACACTGACATCCGAGATGCGGCGATCGGCGTCACTCACCCCAGCTACGCCGTCTCCGTAGGGAGCGCCATGCCCACCAGTTGGCGCTACGACGCCACGCGCCACGCACTCCACGTGGGGGCCGGGCGGTGGGACCACCTCACCAAGCAGGCAGCTGAGTACACCGTGGGAGGCAGGAAGGTCCTGGACTCCTGGCTGAACTATCGCCTGGCGGAGCCAAAGGGGCGTATTACGTCGCCCCTTGACGAGATGAACGCCACTCAGTGGGACTCGCAGTGGTCTACCGAACTCACCAACCTGCTCAGCATCCTCACCCAACTGGTCGATCTTGAAGACCAGATGAGCGACCTACTCACGGACGTCATCGCCAGCGAGATCTTCACCCGCGAGGAGCTGGCTGCGGTCGGCGTACGGTGGCCCGCCTCCGACGCGGACCGACGTCCGCACATGGCCGTCACCGGGGGAATGTTCGACGACCTGAACACCTCGTGACCACGAGCTGCCCCCTCCGGAATCCGTGGGCGTCGTCCGCCACCCACCCGCGTTAGACCGTGGTGGGTTCGGATGGAGGGAGTTCAGAGGTGGGCCAACGTGGGAATGGAAAGGGCTTACTCCTTCCCCCGGTACCGCCGGCGGCGGCTGAACCGTTCACCCGTCGCCGAGACAGGCGTGCTGGCCCGTGCGCCGGGCGGTTTCGTGGATTGTGATGGAGGTTCGGCCCACGCCCGCCAGCGCATCGTCCTGCCGAAAACTGGTCGTATGTGCAGGTCAGCGAACCAGCGCACCTTCGGTGCGCGTCGGCGGAGTGGGTGCGTTCCCTGGCGCGTGCCGGAGGTGATTCTGTCTGCCCTGACGAGGGCTGACGCCGGTCCGGGAGCCTGGAGGGGTTCGTTCCGGCCGAAACTGAAGCCTTTGTGGTGCCAGTGAGCTCGTAATGTCCAGGTCAGTGCTAACCGACAACGTCGCTTACAGGAACTCGGCGGCAACTATTTCACCCAACGCGACCCCGAACGGGCCACCCGCCGGGCCATCAAGCAGCTCAATCAGCTCGGCTACACCGTCACCCTCAACCCGAGCGAGTCTGCGGCCTGACCGGCCGAACCGGACACGCGGCATCCCTCCACGGCCACCGGTCAGCCAGCCCGCACCCACCCTGACCAGGTTCTATTTACGCATCAGAGCGTACGTAATGCGGGAGCATTGCGGGAGCGGATGCCCTTGGATCGGCCCCCTCGCGGACTCCCTGAGGCTGCCCCAGCTGGATGGGACATAGCCATTGACCTGCGTAGGAGTCGGCGAGCGAGACCAAGATCCTCTGAGCTGGACGAGCCCCTTTCGACTTTTAATCCGTTGGTTGTCGGTTCGAGTCCGACATGGCCTACCGCTCCCAGGCGGGGGAACTCCCTCCGACCTGGCCCTGAGCGCCCCTTCTGGTTTCGGCCGGATGGGGCGCTCAGTCGTCTCCGGGCCCGTGTGTGAGCGATGCGTGAGCGGACGCTGCGGGACGGAGCGCCATTCAGGGCTACTGCGCGGGCTTGACGGGGACGGGAGATGCTTCCAGTGCCTCCTCTATGACCGCTACGGTGTACGTGAGTTGGCGGTAGACCTGTCCGAGCGACCCAGGCGCTTCAGTCCGTGCTGCAGCGGATCGCGCGTGTGCTTCTCGCAGACGACGAAGTCCGCGTACCCGGCCGCGCAGGACGGGTGACCATGTCCGTCAGGTCATTCCGTCGCCATGTGGTGCCCTTGTCGAGGTGCCGGCTGTGCAGCATCTCCCGTCCCCGTCCCCGGCGCTGACACACCGGGGAGGGGCGTCATCCGTGTGCCTCGCTTCGCGGTCGACATGATGCGGGCCGTCGCGGTGCGTGTCAGCGTGGTCGGAGAGGAATCCGTACCCCACGCATCGACAGGAGTCGCCGTCATGGACGGTAGGCAGGACAAGCGCCAGGAACCGGGCAAGGGACGCGAGGCGCAGGAACACCATCGCCCCGGAGACCCTGCGCACCCCCAGCCCGGCAAGTCGTCCCGCCAGAAGGGACACAAGCCCGGCCAGAAGGAGACCTCGCGCCGCCGCGAGGACGACCTGCTGCGCGAAGAGGACCTGCACGACGAGGGGCTCTGACCGGCGCACCACTCGGCCACTCGGGACTCGGGGTCAGCCCGCCGCCTCGGCGGCGCCGTCCTCAGGTTCGGCTGTGGTGGCGATGAGGATCTGAGTGGCCTGCGTGATGTTGTCGGCGCGGACGGCGCGGGCCATCGCTTCGCGGGCGGCGTCGGCGGTGGTGTCCGGGGGGACCACCAGCAGGGCGAAGTGGTCGTTGTGGCCGCGAGTGACGAGGACGGTGTCGTCGCCGACGGGGTCGGCGTCGAGGTGCACGACCTGGCCGTCGATGACCAGACGGGTCGGGACGTCCCCCCAGGCGGAGGCGTCCAGGCCAACCCGCGTGATGGGCCCGAGGTGCGCGGTCAGTGCCGTGATCAGTGCGGGCAGCTCGATCGTGACGTTCCTGGAGCGAGGCCACCAGGCGCCGTCCAGGAGCCCTTGGCGGGACTGCGTGGTTTCCAGCCGGAGCAGGGCGGCGCCCGGCTTGACCGCTTGGTGGATCGCGTCCGGGAGGAGCTTCAAAGGGTCGGGGTTGTCGGATGCGGCCATGGTGATTCCGCCTGTCTCGCGGTGCGGCGGCCCCCGTTCGACGGCTGGCAGGGGCGTCGAAAAGGCTGTTGAGCTGGGGAAGGTCTCCGTCGTTTCACGGTACTCCGCCCACCCTCACAGTGCGGCGAGGGGAACCGACTGCGCCGCTCTCGCCGACTGCACCGGAAAATACCTGGTCAGAAGCGGCTTCCTGGATCGCGAACCGGAGTACGGTGAAGGGACCGGGAGTATTTCGCACACCCGCTCCCACGCGGACGTCGTTTCCGGCGATCACTGCACCGGACCGTTCACGAACGGTCCGGGGACGGGTCCGCGACATGACCACGACCCTCGACCGCGCTGCGCAGCCGGCTGTTGTCCTGCGCCCGGCCCGCCTGTCCCTTACGCCGAAGACCACCCTCGCAGGTCAGCTGGATGGTGCCTGGTGGCCGTACTCACGTGACCTTGAAGCCGAGCTCCCCGCTCTCGCCGCCGCTCTGGACGAGACCTGGGGGCGCATCACCCGCGTCAGCGTGAACCCCAGCCGCTGGCCGGTCGTCCCGCGCACGGTTGCCGTGGCCGGGCACGTGCTGCACGTGGGCTGGTTCACCGAACAGGACCCCGACAAGCTGATCCTGCTCTCCTACACCGTCGGGCGCTGGGACCTCTTGGTGATCCCTCCCGAGTCCGAGCCCGCGGCCGCGGCCCGGCTGATGGCCGCCGCCGCGATCCCGGGCAGTGTCCTGGCCGCCGACGTCCTGATGGCCAACGAAATCGTCATCGGGCGCGGTATCCGCGACGCCCGCCGCCGGGAAGACATTTGGGAGGGCGAGGGCGGGGCCTGCATGTCCCCCTTCGGGGAGCCGATGGGCCGAAGCGCCCTGCCGCTGTCCGGAAACGGCTGGAGGTGAGCTCCGTGGAGACCGTCGTCCTCATCGCGGTGATCATCCTCATGATCGGCATCGGAATGCGCTGGATCCACCTGCTGAACGCCCAGCACGACGCGCGGATCGAGGCCTACCGCTTCAGCGACCCCCTGCCGAGGCCTCCGGGCCTGCCGGACGACACCGGTCGTCGAGCCCACCACACGGGTGCCGACCGGTGAGGAACAGACCTTCCTCCGACCGGGGGCAGCGGTCGGGGCGCCTCGGCGCCCCGCTCCGCCGGCCTCCTCACCCCACTCCGAAAGGGAACACGCCTACGTGAAGTACATCGAGACCCAGACACTGCCCTCGCTCGGGCACGCCGAGGTCCGGATCATCGCGCACACTCCGGAAGCCGCCCGAGCGGTCGCGGAGGCGCTCCGCCGCTGTTTCGCCGGCGCGGAACAGCGCAGCTACCCCGCCCTCGACGGCAACACCCGCCTCCACCTCACCGTGGACACGGCGACACCCTCCGGCCCCGCCCCCTCATGGCTGGCCGCCAGCAGGACCCCCGCCGGCGCCGGCGCACACTCCGACGAGATCTGACAAGCCCCCGCCCCCGACCGGCCCCGGAGCCCACCCCACCCCACACACGAAAGGACGCGGTCATGGCCACACTGCGCGAACGCAAGACCTACCGCGACCAGGTGCTCCGGGTCCTGTACGAAGCCGTCGAGGGCAACCGCCTCCTCGGCATCACCGGAGCACAGCTGCGGCGCGACCTCCACGTACCGGAACAGGACCTGGCCGCCGCCTGCACCTACCTGGCGGGCGAAGGACTGATCACCGTCGACTGGGAACCCGGCAACACCCCGGCGATGGTCACCCTCACCCACGAGGGAATCCGGCACATGGAGGCCGAGGAGGAGGCCGAGGAGGAGGAGACGGCCACGGGCCCGGCCTGATCCGGGCAGCACACCTAGATGCGGGCGAACTTCTCGGTCTGCTGGGCGAACTCCTGGGCCATGGCCGCGCTGACCGTGGGCCTGGTCTCGGCGATCGTGCGCAGGTAGTCCTCGGTGGTGGGGCGGGCCCGGGTCCCGGTGTCGAAGGTGTGCTCGAACTGGACTTGGGAGACGGTCCGCGCCACATGGGCGATGTCGGCGGGGGTGAACCCCTCGCTGGCGTCCGCCAGCGCCGGGCTGTCGGCCTCCGCGCCCGCCCGGGCCAGGTAGCTCTCCCACAGAGCAGTCCTCGCGCGGTGGTCCGGGGGGCCGATCGGCAGGACGTAGTCGAATCGACCGTGCCGCAAGAACGCGGAGTCGAGGGTGGTCACGTCGTTCGTGGCGCAGACGAGCAGCCGCCCGTCCTGGCCCCGGAACCGGACGATCGCCTTGAGCAGTTCGTTGACGACGCCGACCGCGGTCGCGTCCGCGCCGCTCCGGGTCCCGGCGATCTCCTCGACCTCGTCAATGAAGACCAGGACGTGGTCGAGCCCGGCGATCTCGTCGAAGCGCCGGTTCAGCCCGCTCGCCAGTCCGTACTCGGCGGCCAGCCGGGCGGGGAACAGTTCGAGGAAGGGCCATTGCAGGCGGCTGGCGATGGCGTGCGCGAACGTGCTCTTGCCGGTTCCGGGCGGCCCGAACAGCATCACCGCCCGCGGCAGCTCCACCCCGTGCTGGGCGGCCATTTCGGGATGGGCCAGTGGCAGGACCAGACGCCGCTCGATGAGCTCCTTCTCCCGCTGCATGCCCGCGACCTTCTGCCACAGCCCCCCGGGCGGCAGCTCCGCTCCCAGCGACGCGAGCATGCTGACCGCCTGAGGGGTCACCCGCCCGCGCTTCTCGAAGAAGACCAGGCCCGGACGGGCGCCGAAGCCGCAGTTGTACAGGGCGGCGGCACCGGTCTCGCCGTCGGGCAAGGCCGCGTGCACCGTTCGGACTCCACCGGCGAACAGCCGGTGTTCCAAGGCCGTGATCAGGTCACTGCCCAGCCCCTGGTGCCGCCAGGCGGGCGCCATGCTGATGCGCAAGATCCACGCCCGCTCACCCTCCACCCTGCTCACCGCGGCACCGACCACCACGTCGTCCGCCGTGGCCACCACCGCCGGGTGGAGGGCCTGGAGGGCCGCCACGGCGTCCGAGAGCGGAAAGAGCGGTGGCTCTTCGGTCGTGCCGCTCTCGGCGTCGACTCGGAGCACCGATTCGAGATCGTCCTGGGTGTAGTCCCTGACACGCCACGCCGTCATGGTCAGCTCCGCGTGTTCGGCCGTACTCCCATCATCAGCCGATGCGAGCCGGGCCGCGCGCGGCAGCGACCGCGTGCGCCCCGGCAGTGCCGTTGAGGGCGGAGCATCGAAGCCGTGTGGCGTGCCCGGTCGCCGGGGAGCATCCTGGAAGCCACGCCGCCCGTGCAGCCGGACGCCGCCCGCCGCCTGGTTGGAGGCAACAGGATGACCGTCGGAGGCCGCGCGGACCCGGACCGCTCGGAGAGCTTCGGGGAGGAACTGCTCGGGGTGCTCCTGGACGGGGCGCACGAGCTGCCACCCCATCTGGTCGGCCCGCTGGTTGCGGAGACGACGGCCCGCATGGGGGGACGTGACCCGCAGATCCTGCTTCAGGACTACGGACAGCAACAGTTGGTCCCCCTGCCCGCCGACGGCGGGGCTGCCGGTGATCCGCAGCCCATCGACCGGTCCGAAGCCGGCCGGTGCTTCCTGGAGTCGCGCCCCGTCGAAGTCCTGACGCCCGACGGCATACGGGTCCACCTGCCCCTGCTGGACGGCGGCGACCAGGTGGGGGTGCTCGCGGTCACCCTGGACGGGGTCGACGACGACACCCGCCGCCTCCTGCGCAGGATCGCGGGCCTGGCGGCCGACCTGCTGCAGACCAAGAACGGCTTCACCGACCTCTTCTTCCGGACCCGCCGCGGTGAACCGATGAGCGTGGCTGCGGAGATCCAGTGGTCCCTGTTGCCACCGTTGTCGATGGTGATGCCGCACGTCGCCGTCGCCGGAGTTCTGGAGCCCGCCTACGCCGTGGCGGGGGACAGCTTCGACTACGCCCTGAACGGCGACGTCCTCCACCTCGCCATGGTCGACGCCATGGGGCACGGCCTCGACGCGGCCACGATGGCCACGGTGGCCATCGGCGCGTACCGCCACGCCCGCCGGATCAGCATCGAACTCTCCGAGATCTACCTCTTCATGGACCGGGCCGTCGCGGAGCAGTTCGACCCGGACCACTTCGTGACCGCCCAGATGATGCGCCTGGACACGGACACTGGGCGCCTCCAGTGGGTCAACGCGGGGCATCCCGCACCCATGCTGATCCGCGCGCACCGCGTCGTAGGCCGTCTGGACAGCCCCACGACCCTCCCTGTCGGCTTCGGAGGGGCCCAGCCGCAGGTCAGCGCAGTGGCGCTGGAGCCTGGCGACCGCGTCCTCTGCTTCACCGACGGCCTGATCGAAGAACACGAAACCGGGCAGGAGCAGTTCGGCGAGAAGCAGCTGATCGACTGGGTGAACCAGCTTGAGCAGGCCGATCACGGGATCCGCAGGGTGGCCCGGGACCTGTCCCGCACCCTCAAGAGGGCACGCGGCGAGACCACTTCGGACGATGCGTCGCTCGTCCTGTTCGAGTGGCGCGGATGACGGAAGGCCGCGCCGCAATGTGCTGGTAGGGACGGTGAACAGCGGTCAACGAGAGACAGGAAGAGCCCACCGGAACGAAGCCCGTCGCCGTCGCCGGTCGTTCCTGCAGTTCAGAGGCCCTGTGCAGCGCTCCACCGCTGGGCACAAGGGGCCCGAAAGCCCTGGTCGGCGCCGCCGAATGCGTGAGCGATGCGCAAGCGGCGGTGAGGCCGCCGCGGGCACGGGGACGGACGGGGCGTCAGGCCCGGTCAGGCGGCCCGTAATGCAGGTGAGGCCGCCGGGCCGAGCCGGTAGCGTCGCCGGACATGACCCCTGTGACGACCCCTGTTCTGCGCACCGAACGCCTGCTCCTGGAGCCGTACGTCACCGAGGACGAGGAAGGCTTCGTCGCTCTCTTCCAGGACACGCTGGTCTCGCGCTGGATGGGGGACGGGCCCACCACCGAGCCCGAGGACCGGGCGCTCTTCGGGCGGATCTTCTCGAAGGTCTACGCCGGGGGCCTCTTCGACGTCTGGGCGGTGCGCAGGGACGGCCTGCTGGTCGGGCACGCCGAGATCAAGCGGACCGAAGAGACCGGCGGGCACGAGATCATCTACGCCCTGGCGCCCGGGGCCTGGGGGTCGGGCCTCGGGACCGAGATCGCCGAGGCGATCGTCGCGTACGGCTTCGGGACCCTCGGGCTGGCCGAGGTGCACGCCACCGTGGCCGACCCCAACACGGCCTCCCTGGCGCTGCTGGAGCGCATCGGCTTCACCCATGTCCGGGACGTGAGGGAGGACGACGGGAGCACCACCCGCGTCCTGACCCGCCGCCGGGATCCCGTCGCCTGACGGCGCTACGCGAAGCGCCCCACCCGATCGCTCGGGTGGGGCGCTTCGTCGTACGGGGACGGGTCAGGCGGCGGTGCGGCGACGGCGGCCGACCCAGGCGGCAGCCGCGCCGAGCGCGACCAGGGCGGCGGCGAGGCCCGCGTACAGGCCGGTGGCCGAGTCGGAGCCGGTCCGGGCGAGGGCGCCGGTGGACGAACCGGTGGTCGTCACGGCGGTGTTGCCCGTGGAGGCGGCGACGGCCTGCTGCACGACGGGGGTGGCGGTGGAGGGCGTGGTGGAGGGGGCCGGGGCGGGCTTCTCGGAGGGCTTGTCCGACGGCTTGTCCGACGGGCCGGGGTCGGTGGAGGGGGTGAGCGGGAACTCGATCGAGCTGCTCTTGAAGGGGTAGGTGTTGCCCTCGGCGTGGCCGGTCTCGGCCACCATCGTGATCATGGTCTTCTTCGTCAGCCGGGTGTCCAGGCCCAGGCAGACCCGCAGCGGCAGGGAGCGGACGCCGGCGGAGGCACCGAAGCCCTTGGGGATGAGCGGCAGCTCGTAGCGGCCGTACTCGCCCGACAGGTCCTGCCAGCGGCCTTCGATCAGGGCCTGGAGGCGGAAGTCCGCCTTCTGCTCGCCCGGGTGCGTCAGGCTCAGGGTGGTCGCGAGAGCGGTGTCGAACGTGCCCTCGCCGGTGGCCTGGTGGTTCAGGTTCAGGTACGCGAGCTGCTCCGGGTCGTCCTTGCCGGAGCCGACCTGCTGGAACCAGGTCTTCAGCTCGCCCGCCTTGATCTGCGGGTCGACCGTGAACAGGTGGGAGTCCGCGCCGCCGGGCGCCACCGAGTTGTTGTAGCTGGTGGCGGTGAAGGTGAAGTTCCCGTCGTTGGTCGGGTAGTTCGCGCCGAGACCGATGGTGACCTTCCAGGTCATCTTGCCGTTCGCCGGGATGTCGAAGCCCGCGCCGCTCTCCTTGCCGCCGGCCGTCGCCGGGTAGAACAGGCCCTGCCAGCCGCCGTCCTGCTGGCCGACCGAGGACTTGGTCGCCGGGGCGTCCACCGCGTCGACCTTGAAGACGACGTCGTCGTGCTTCAGGCGGCTCGGGCCGGTCTGGTCGACGAGCATCCACGGCTTGTACGTGACGGCCTTGCCGGTCGGGTTCTTCACCGTGAGGTCGAAGGTCTCGGTGGCGCCGCCGCGGCTCAGCGGGCCGCTGGGGACGGGAGCGCCCATCTCCGTACGGAGCACCGCGTGATCGTCGGCGACGGGTGCGGCGGACACGGCGGTGGCCGAGAGCGGCAGCAGAGTGGTGACAACGCCGGCGACGACTGCGATGGCGGCTGCGGTGCGAACGGACATGGTGGACTCCCCCCAGGAATCACAGGAGCATCGGCAGAGCGCCGAGGCGGAAGAGGTGTGGTGGTCGTCGCCGGCCGGTTCGTGTTCCCCCTGGCCCTTGCGACAGGTGAATCATCGCCCGCGGCGGATCCCGGAACGATCCCTGCAGTGTCACCGGCGCGCAACAGAGATGATCTTCGTTTCGGAGGGCGGCGGACCCGTGCCGACTGCCGGGCGATCCGGGCCTGTTCGGATCCGGTTTCACTGCTCTGACCTGCGGTTATGTGGATCCGGGGGCGGGTGGGCGGTTAATTGGCGGAGGGCTCCCCCCGGATGGCGTAGAGTTGTGTTTACCGACGCGGGGTGGAGCAGCTCGGTAGCTCGCTGGGCTCATAACCCAGAGGTCGTAGGTTCAAATCCTGCCCCCGCTACTCAGTACGAAGGCCCGGTTCCTTTACAGGAACCGGGCCTTCGTCGTGTTCCGGCCCGTCCGGCCGCCCTTCTCACGATCCGTCACCCGTCCGGCTGCCGCCGGCTCGCCGTGGGGACCCTCCTGCCGCCAGCCTTGAGGGGCGGGGCGGCGGCGGGCCCGCACCCGTGCGACGGACCGGGCGGCAGGAGAACAGCGTGGTGGGGCTGGGCCGGCAGGGCAGCGGCGACGGGCGCGCGGACGGCGGTGGCGCCGGCCGCAGCACTGGCCGTGGCGGCGGCCGTGGCCGTGGCGCCGGCCGTGGCGGCGGCACCGGGAGCGCTGTGGCCCGTCAGGTGGTCCGGGTGCTGCCGGGTGCGCTGATCGTCCTCGGGGTGGTCTTCGCCGTACTGACCCCGCCCAGCTTCACCGGATCCCCGCTCTTCACCGCGGCCCCGCTGATCGCCGCCCCGCTGTTCACCCTCTGGGCCACGGCCGTGACCGGTGCGATCGCCGTGCTCGCGGTGTTCCTGCTGCAGCTCTTCAGCGGCATCGGCTGGAGGGGCGAGGCCGTGACCGAGCTCGTGACCGTGGTGACCGTCTCCGGGCTGGCCCTCCTGATCAACCGCGTGGTGCGGCGCAGCGGTGCGCAGCTCGCATCCGCCCGCGGGATCGCCGAGGCGGCGCAGCGGGCGGTCCTGCCGAAGCCGGCCGAGCGCATCGGGGGGCTGCACGTCTGTGCCTGGTACGAGGCCGCGCAGGCGGACGCCTTCATCGGAGGGGACCTGTACGCCGTCCAGGAAACCCCGTACGGGGTGCGGCTCGCGGTGGGTGACGTACGCGGCAAGGGGCTCGGGGCGGTGGAGGCCGTCGCGGTGGTCCTCGGGGCGTTCCGGGAGGCTGCGGACACCGAGGCCACGCTGGAGGCGCTGGCGCAGCGGCTGGAGCGGGCACTGGCCCGCGAGGGCACCCGGCGCGACAGCCTGGACGCGGTGGAGGGGTTCACGACGTGCGTGCTCGGGGAGATCCCGCCGGGCGCGGACGTGCTGCGGCTGCTCAACCGGGGTCATCCCGAGCCGCTGCTGCTGCACGGGAACGGCGATCTGGCGGTGCTGGCCCCTGCTGAGCCCGCCCTGCCGCTCGGCATGGGCGAGGTGGGCAGCTGGCCGGACCTGGTGCAGGAGTGGGCCTTCCCGGCCGGGACCACCCTGCTCCTCTACACGGACGGGCTGACCGAGGCCCGGGACGGGGCGGGGGACTTCTACGATCCGGCGGCCCGGCTGCGCGGGCGGATCTTCTCCGGGCCGCAGGCGTTGCTGAGCGCGCTGAGCAGTGATGTGCGCCGGCATACGGGGGGCGGGGCGACGGACGACATGGCGCTGCTCGCGGTGGGCCGGCCGGGGGAACGGCAGCCGGAGCGGAGGCGGACCGTGCCGGTGGTGCCCCGCGACGACATGATGTGACGTTACGTGAGGAGGGGAGTGCTCTCCGCAATCTAATTGACGGGCCGTCATGTTGGCCTTGTGGCTGAAGAGATAAAGGATTTGCTCGATTTTTGCCCCGGTTGAGTGGGGTTTGTTGGAGAAAGTCATGGCCAAAGCCAGTCAGTGCGTGGCTGATTGGTGTGAACGATCAAGCGGAGAAGCTTGGAATCACTCCCCTACGTCTATTACCTTTCGATAACGCAGCGCGGTCGTCCCAGCCGTCGCAAGAGACGGCACCGTGCGCGCGCGCGTCCATGCGCGTCGATGAGGAGTGTGCCCCGGTGGCCTCCAACTTGCCTGCCCCTGAAGGCATCGACATCCAGGAGCCGCCCACCGCGGGTGCCTGGGGCGAGTGGAATCCCACCGAGGATTCGGTCCGACCGGTCCGGGGCAAGCACCGGGTCGCCAAGCAGCGCGGGGGACTTGCCCGCAGCTCCACCGTTCTCGGTGTCGGCGTCATCGCGGCGGTCGGTGCCGGCGGCATCGCCACCGCGCAGGACCGCCCCCAGGTCGCGATATCCCTGCCCTCTCTGCCTTCCCTGCCCGACCTGGTGACCGGGGACAAGTCCCCTCAGACGGACGGTGGTTCGGGTTCCCGGGGCTCGGCGGACGAGCGGGCCGGGATCGTCGCGCTCCAGTCCGTCCAGGGCGCGGACGCCGGTGAGGCCCTGCGCAACCGCATCCTCCAGCAGGCCGAGTCCCAGCAGGACGCCGCCGACGCGAAGGCCCGGGCGGATGCGGAGCAGGCCGCTCAGCAGGCCGCCGCCCAGGAGGCCAAGGACAAGCTGGAAACGGCCCGCAAGGCGGCCGAGGAGGCCAAGGCCCAGGCCGAGGCGAAGGCCGCGGAAGAGGCCGCCGCGAAGGCCGCCGAGGCCAAGGCCGAGCAGGCGCGCCTCGCCAAGCCGGCCGGCACCTACTCGCTGCCCACCTCCGCCTACACCCTCACCTCGCACTACGGGGACTCCGGCTCCATGTGGTCCTCCGGCCAGCACACCGGCCTCGACTTCGCGGCTCCGACCGGCACCCCGGCCAAGGCCGTGGCCGCCGGGAAGATCACGTCGGCGGGCTGGTCCGGCGCGTACGGCTACCGGATCGTGCTGGAGCTGCCGGACGGCACCGAGATCTGGTACTGCCACCTGTCCTCGATGTCGGTGACCTCCGGCGCGGTGGGCGCCGGCGACACCATCGGCCGCGTCGGCGCCACCGGCAATGTCACCGGACCCCATCTCCACCTGGAAGTGCGCAAGGGCGGATCGACGATGGACCCGCTGGCGTGGCTGGAGTCCAAGGGCCTGAACGTCTGAGGTCCGTCCGGCGCGGCCCCGGTACGTCCGCCCGTGCATCCGCCGCATCCAGCGTGTCCGCCGGCTCCAGCGGGTCGAACCACGACGGAATCAGCTCCTCCATGACCGCCGCCCGGGCCAGCGCGGGCCCCGCCGTCGCCCGGCGCTGCCAGAGCCCGTGCAGCAACTCCCGCTCCCGGCCCGCGAAGTCCCGCTCCCGTACGGGGCCGCCGCGCCGCGCCCGGTTCCGTAGCAGCGCCAGCGCGGCCGCGTCCGCCTCGTAGCGGGCGACCGCGCGTCCGGCCGCCCGGCCCCCGCTGCGCCGGGCCAGGGTGCGGGCCAGTGACCGGGCCGGCATCGAGGCCAGGGCCGGCACCTCGGCCGGACCGAGCCAGCCCGCGGCCGCGTACAGCGCGAGCTCCCCGGCGACGGCCCGCAACCGGTTGCGCCTTATCCGCACGGCCTGCCACACCAGCAGCCCGAAGGCCGGGACCATCACGCACGCGTAGACGAGGTAGAACCCGTGGTCGCCGAAGTGCGAGGAGCCGTTCCACAGGGCGTGCATGCCCATGGCCAGGGCGAGGCCGAGCAGCGGCGGGCAGATCCTGCGCGAGCGGCGGGCGCCGACCGCGGCCACGCCGAACCCCAGCCCGGTGAGCACGGTGAACAGCGGGTGCGCGAAGGGCGACAGCACTATCCGCACGAAGAAGGTCGCCGCCGTCACCGAGTCCAGTACGCCGCTGCCCTCGGCCAGGTCCTCGACGAAGGCATTGCCGAGATAGAGGATGTTCTCGGTGAAGGCGAAGCCGGTGGCGGTGAAGCCGGCCACCACGAATCCGTCGGCGGGTCCGGTGAAATGGCGCCTTCGGAACACGAACACCATGAGCAGGGCCGCCGCCTTGGCGCTCTCCTCCACGACCGGGGCGATGGCCACCGAGCCGAGCCGGTCGGCGGCGGAGGCGTCGGCGGTGGCCGCGGCTATCCACTCGGTGGCGAAGTTGTTGGCCAGTATCGCGATCAGTGCCGCGGTGCAGGCGCCCCAGCCGAAGCAGAACAGCAGCAGCGACCAGGGCGCGGGCGCGGCCCGGCCCAGCCAACGGAAGGCCGCCATGAGCGGAGCCACCGGAAGCAGGGCCAGGCCGAGGCCGACGAAGAAGCCGGGGGTGCCGGTCTGCTCCCGTACGAGTTCGAGGATCGCGATCCCCGTGACGGCGAGCAGGGCGAGGAGCACGCACGTGCGGACCCGGCCGGACGGACGTGGGAGCACATGGTGGGGCGCTCGGAACACACCATGACCCTAGCGAGCCGTTCGGACACGCGCGGTGACGTTGTCAGTTCTCCGTGCGACGGAAGAGCAAGTCGTGTACGAGGTGGCCCTTGTCGAGGCCCTGGCCCTCGAAACGGGTGAGCGGCCGGAACTCGGGACGCGGGGAGAAGCCGCCGTCGGGCCGGGTGTTCTCGAAGTCCGGGTGTGCGGTGAGCACTTCGAGCATCTGCTCGGCGTACGGCTCCCAGTCGGTCGCGCAGTGCAGTACGGCTCCGGGCGCCAGGCGGGTTGCGGCCAGGGTGAGGAAGTCGGGCTGGATCAGCCGGCGCTTGTGGTGGCGGGCCTTGGGCCACGGGTCCGGGAAGTACACGCGCATACCGGCCAGTGAGTCCGGCGGCAGCATCTCGCGGAGCAGGATGATGGCGTCGCCGTTGGCCACCCGGATGTTGCTCATCCCGCCGCGCTCGGCGAGGGCGAGCAGGTTGCCCTGCCCGGGGGTGTGCACGTCGGCGGCGAGGATCCCGGTGCCGGGGTCGTCGGCCGCCATCTGGGCAGTGGCCTCACCCATGCCGAAGCCGATCTCCAGGACGACGGGGAGGCCGTCGAAGAGCTCCTTGAGGTCGATGACCCGGTGGCCGTCGATGTCCAGGCCCCAGGTGCCCCAGAGCCGCTTCAGGGCCTCGCCCTGGCCGGTGGTGACCCGGCTGCGGCGGGGCTGGAAGCTGCGGATCCGGCGCTCGTGGTGCGAGCCGGCCGGGTCGGGCGAGGGCCCGTCGGGGAAGCGGGGCTCGGTGCGCCACTTGGGCGGCACGTACGAGTTCGCCTCCGGCGCGGCGTCCGGGAGGCGGGGCGACTGGGGGTTCAGGGACTCAGACACAATGCGTTGATTCTACGACGGGGGGTCCGGGAGTCGCTGCGCGAGCAGCTCCCGGGACACACCCGGGCAGCCCGGCCCGGCGGCCCCGCCGGCCTTCCGCGGCCCGGGTCCCGCCGCAGCGGTTCAGGCCGAGCCGAGGGTCCGCAGCGCGCGGGCGGCGATCTCCCGGCCGATCGGGAGGGACGCGGTCGCGGCGGGCGAGGGGGCGTTGAGGACGTGGACCGTGCGCGGGGCGTCGCGGATCAGGAAGTCGTCCACCAGGGTGCCGTCGCGCAGCACGGCCTGGGCGCGCACCCCGGCCGCGGCGGGGTGGAGGTCCGCCGCGGTGACGGCCGGCAGGAGGCGCCGTACCGCCCGGGTGAAGGCCTGCTTCGACAGCGAACGGTGGATCTCTCCCGTCCCGTACCGCCAGTGCCGCGCGGCCATCCGCCAGGATCCCGGCCAGGCGAGCTCGTCCGCGATGTCGCGGGGCCGCACCGTCGACCAGGCGTAGCCCTCGCGGGCCAGCGCGGGAACGGCGTTGGGACCGACGTGGACGCCGCCGCCGATGCCCCGGGTCAGGTGCACCCCGAGGAAGGGGAAGGCGGGGTCGGGCACCGGGTACACCAGCCCCCTGACCAGGTCCGGCCGCGCGAGGTCGTAGTACTCGCCACGGAAGGGGACGATCCGCATCCCCGGGTCGTCTCCGGCCATGCGGGCGATCCGGTCGCACTGGAGGCCCGCGCAGTTCACCAGCACGCGCGCCCTGACCACCAGGCCGGACGTGGTGCGGACCGCCACCGCCGAGGCGCGCCGGGAGATCAGGTCGACCGCGCCGCCGTAGACGATCTCCGCGCCCGAGGACTCCGCCAGCTGGGCGGTCACCCGGCCGTAGTCCACGATCCCGGTGCTGCCGACGTGGATCGCGGCCAGCCCCTGCACTTCCGGTTCGTACTCGGTGATCTGGGCCGGGCCCAGCTCGCGCACCGGAATGCCGTTCTCCCGGCCGCGCTGGACCAGGGCGTGCAGCCGCGGCAGCTCCTCCCGCTCCGTGGCGACGATCAGCTTGCCCGTCACCTCGTGCGCAATGCCGTGCTCCGCGCAGAACTTGACCATCTCGGCGGCCCCGCTCACCGCGAAGCGCGCCTTCAGCGAACCCGGCCGGTAGTAGATCCCGCTGTGGATCACCCCGCTGTTGCGGCCCGTCTGGTGCCGGGCCGGACCCGGCTCCTTCTCCAGGACGACCACCCTGGTCCCCGGAGCCAGGCGCGACAAGGCATGCGCCGTCGACAGGCCGACGATTCCGCCGCCGATCACCAGCACATCGCAGTCCACGCCGCCACCCACGCTGACACCTCCCACCCCTGCATACTGCACCCCGGCACCGACAACGCGGCCACGCGGCCCCCCGAAGACGGGTCCTACGCCGGCGCCACCAACAGCGGCCGGGCCCGCTCCCGCAGCTCCGCCACACGCGGCTCGTCCCCGTACGGTTCCAGCCGGTGCAGCAGGTCCCGTACGTATTCGGTCGTCCGCGCAGAGGAGATCCTGCCCGCCACCTCCACCGCCCGGGTGCCCGCCGCGCACGCCGCGTCGAGATTGCCCGACTCCAGCTCGGCGACCGCGCTCACGACCAGCCGCAGCCCGTGCGACCGTACGTACTCCTCGGTGGGCCGCGACAGTGCCTGCTCGGTGAAACGCCTCACCTGCCGGGGCAGTTTGAGGTCCCGGTAGCATTCCGCGGCGTCCGCCGCGAAGCGGTCGTACGAGTAGAAGCCGAGCCAGGTCGGATCCGGATCGCCCTCCCGCGACCGCTCCAGCCAGCCCTCCGCCGCCCGCAGCGCCGCCCCCGCGGCCACCGGATCGCTCGCCTTCGCGTGCGCCCGTGCCTCCACCAGCCGGAAGAAGCTCATGGTGCGGGCGGTGGCCAGGCCGCGGTTGCGCTCGACGGCCGCCTGCGCGAGGTCCACGCCCTCGTCCGGGAAGTCCCGGTAGGTCGCCTGCAGCGACATCGAGGCCAGTACGTAGCCGCCGAGCGGTACGTCCGCGGCCGCGCGGGCGAGCCGCAGCGCCTGGATGTAGTAGCGCTGGGCGGCCTCCTGCTGGCCGGTGTCGAAGGCCATCCACCCGGCCAGCCGGGTCAGTTCGGCGGTCGCGCCGAACAGCGCGCGGCCCACCTCGTCGGTGTACGAGCCGAGCAGCAGCGGCGCCGCGTCCACCCGCAGGCACTCGGGGACCATCGACGAACGCCAGTCCCCGCCCCCGTACTTGGAGTCCCACCGGCGGGCGTCCTCGGCGGCCTCGCGCAGCTTCGTCACGTCGCTGTGGCCCACGCGCTGAGCGTGGTCGCGCTGCGTTTCGGGCCCGGGCTGGGCGGGCAAAACGGTGGACGGCGGGCCTGTGGCGGATCCGCCTCCCGGTCCGGCTCCCGGCCCTGTCATCGGCCCTGTCACCGGTCCGGTCATCGGGCCCGTCGCGGGTCCGGTCGTGCGGCCTTCCGGGGAGGGCCGGGGACCCGGTGCCGTCGCCCCGTGCGCCGGCCCGTCGTGAGCCGAGGGGGTCGCTGATAAGGGGCTCTGGACCATGGAGTGCTGCGCCGCGGGCTCGTGCGCCGCGGAGGTGTCGTCCGCCGGACGGTGGGGCGCGAGGTGCGGAGCCGAGCCCGCCGGTCCCCGGGCCACCGAGCTGTCGGCGGGAGATATCAGCCAGCGCGAGGCGGGCGTCGCGTACGCCGCCACCGAGAACGAGCCCGCGAGCGACTGCCAGATCCCGCCGCCGCCGCG
Organism: Streptomyces sp. NBC_00029; assembly: GCF_045160505.1. NCBI lineage: Bacteria > Bacillati > Actinomycetota > Actinomycetes > Kitasatosporales > Streptomycetaceae > Streptomyces > Streptomyces sp. NBC_00029. Next base: position 4,425,004 of record NZ_CP108292.1, on the reverse strand, counting down.
CCGTCCGGCGAGGTCGAGCCGGTAGAGGTCGGTGGCCGAGCGCACCGCCGCGCCCACGTCGCGCGGGAAGGCGAGACCGACCTCGGGCGCGGGGTCCGCGTCCGCCAGCCCGATCTCGTGCAGCGGCACCGGCCGCCCCAGCTTCGCGCCGATGGCGGCGGCGATCAGATGCGGGGCGGCGCCCTGCGGCACCATCCCCTTCGACACCCAACGGGCCACCGACGTCTTGTCGTACCGAAGCGTCAGGCCGCGCTGTGCGCCGAGGTCGTTGACCCGCCGGGCCAGCCCGGCGTTGCTGATGCCCGCGAGGGCGAGGACGGCGCCGAGCTTTTCATTGGGCTCGCGGAGCTCCCTGGACATGCGCCACCCCTCGTCACACGCGGAACGCAGACGCCGCCGGGGCATAGGCGCCCGGCATTTCGTAAACCCAGCGTAGTTCCCCGCCTCCCAAGCGTTAAGGCCCTTACTTCCGTATGGCGGGATTGTTGTCCGTTTGCACAGTCGGCCCCGACCCCGGCGCCGGGGCGCACGTGTCATCGCGTGCTCCGCCCGTGTGGCCGTGCGCCCGTCCGTGCGCTCTGGCCGGTCCCGGGACCCGGCGATTCGATGTGCGGTGCGTGGGTCGGCCCGCTGCGTGGACCGGGTGGGCCGGGGGACGCCGCTGCCTCAATCCCCGCGGGTGGCGGAACGGTCCGGGGGGTGGCTTCCGCCTCCCGGACCGCGCCCCCGCGCCGGGTGCCGGCAGCCCGTGACGGCTCTTCCGGCGGCCGAAGAATGGCTGAAAGCGACCTATGGGGCGGTGGGAACGGAACGCCAAATACCGCGTTGCCGGGGCGTGTTCGTTTGCGTGTGCGCCCCCTTTAACCACTCTCGCACGCCTGTCCCGTGGCAGCATGGACCCCGAGCCACCCGGGGTCCCGCGGCCGCGCGCTCTGCGCCGTCCGTGCTGCCTGTGCCCCGGTCATGTGCCCACAGGCTGGGGAGGCGGCGGTGCGCTGGTTGGTGGGTTGGAGCAGTATCGCCGCGAGCTTCGGCACGGCCGGACGAGTCTCCGGCCAAGGCCCTGGCCAGGGCGGATACGGCGACAGTGGTGCGCCCCTGCGCGGCGGCATCGCGGACGCCGCCCACCCGGGCGACCCGGGCGCGGACGCGGAACGCACCGTCCACCCCGTCGGGGCCCAACTGCTCTGGGGAGACCCCGACCCCCTCTGGGCCGTCGGCGACTGGCGCCCCGACGAGATCCGCACCGTCACCGCCGACCCCGCCGACCCCTTCACCCGGCTCGCCGTCCTCGGCTGCTGCGGCGCCACCGACGCCGAACTGCGGCGCGCGCTCTACGCCGCCCGCGGCGGCGCCCTGCGCCACCTCACCCAGTGGTCCGGCAGCTACACCGCCGTCGTCCAGGCCGGCCGCCGCATCACCGTCGTCGGCGACCTCGCGGGCGCCCGGCCCGTCTTCTACACCCCCTGGGCGAGCGGCACCGCGTACGCCACCGCCGCCCTCCCCCTCGCCGACCTGATCGAGGCACAGCTCGACATCGGCCACCTCGCGGCCCTGCTGGCCTGCCCCGACAGCCCCGAGGCGCTGGGCGACGGCACACCGTACGCCGGGGTCCGGCGCATCCCGCCCGGGCACGCGCTCATCCTGCGCGAGGGCTCCCGCGAGATCACCGGCTACGAGCAGGTCGCCTCGCTCGCCGTGGCCGCCCCCGAGGCCGACGCCGAGCGCGCGGTGGAGGGCGTACGGGAAGCGTTGGTGGACGCGGTGCGCGCCCGGCTCACGGCTCCGCGGCATGCTCCCGACACCCTGCCGCCGTACGATCCCGGCCCCGTGCCCGGAATGGGCCCCGCCGACCGCCGGGCCGCCCGCGGCGCCCCGGCCCCCGGGGTGGGCGCCGACCTCTCCGGCGGCAGCGCGTCCGCGACGCTGGCCCTGCTGGCGGCCGGCCTGCCCGGGGCCCCGGGAACCCTGCTGAGTCCCGCCGGGGCGCGCCTGCTGGCCGTCACCTTCAACGACCTGGCCACCCCGCAGGGGCGCGAGGCCGAACTGGAACGGGCCAGGGCCATCGCGGCCGACCCGCGCCTGCACCACGTCGTGGTGGCCGCCGCCGAGGAAGCACTCCCGTACGCCGAACTCGACGGACCGCTCACCGACGAGCCCGGCCCCTCGCTCGTCTTCGCCGCCCGCGAGCGGCGCCGGCTGGCCGCCGGCTCGGCCGACCACTTCACCGGGCACGGCGCCCGCCAGGTCCTCGACGCCCACCCGGCCCGCATGGCCGACCTCCTGATGGACCGCCGGCGCCGCCACCTGCTGCGCCCGGTGGCCGCGCTGGCCCGTTCGGCCTCCGCCTCGGGAGCCTCCGGGGAGTCCCTGATGGTCCCGCTCACCGTGTACTCGGCGGCCCGAAGACTTGCCCGTACGACGTACCGCGCGGGCATGGAGGCCGCCGCGGCCCGGCTCCGCGAGGGCGGGGTCCCTGAGCGCTCCACCGGTCCGGTGGACGCTTCCCTCGCCGCCCTGACCTGGTCCCGGCCCGGCCCGGCGGCCGGCTGGCTCACGGGGGAGGCGCTGGCGGAAGTATCGATCCGTCTGACGGCCGCGGCCGGCCGCCCGCCGCTGTCGCTGCGGCCGGGGGAGGCCCGGGCCCGCTCACTGCTCGCCCGCCACGCCGCCGACCACCGGGTCTTCGAGCAGGCCGTGGAGGTCCGCAGCCAGCGCCTGCACGCCCCCTTCCTGGACAACCAGGTCGTCCGGGCCGCGCGCGCCCTGCCCGAGTCGCTGCGGGTCCAGCCCGGGGCCCGGGCCGCGATCCTGCGCACGGTCCTGTCCTCGGCCGGGGTGCGCGAGTTCCCGCCGGGCTGGGGCGTCACGGACAGGATGCCGAACGAGACCGCGACCCGGCTGGGGCTGCGCGCCGCGCTGAGCGACCTGCTGGACCTGTTCGCGTCGCCGCTGCTCGCGGACGCCGGCCTGATCGAGGCCCGGGTTGTGCGCCAGGCGCTGCTCGACGCGGCGGACGGGCGCCCGGTCCCCCTGGACGGGCTGGCGGAGCTCGTCTCCATGGAACTGTGGCTGCGCCGCCTGCTGGCCCGGCGCGGCACCTGCTGGACCGGGACCTCCACGGCGCGAAGGCGGGCGGTGCCGGAGGGAGTCCCGGTGCACCGCCCTGCGCTGTCGTGACGCCGCTGTCGTGATGCGGGTGTCGTGATGCGGGTGTCGTGATGCCGGTGTCGTGATGCCGCCGGGCCGAGGTTCAGGGCCGGCCGCCTCGGGCCGGGCGCCCCGGTTCAGGAGCCGAGGACCAGGGCGGTCGCGATCGCCGGGCCGAAGGCGCCGCCGAGCTGGTAGCAGAGGGTGAACAGGCCGATGGCCGTGGGGCGCTGGGCGTCGGGGACGCTCGACGCGGCGTGCGTCGACAGCACGGCGTTGGCGCCGGTCGCACCGAACACGCCGCCCAGGGTGGCGAGCAGCAGCAGCGGCCCGTGGCTCGCGAAGACCGCGGTCAGCGCCGCCAGGACGCCGATCCCGACCAGCACGGTGCGTACGGCCACCCGGCCCATGCGCGCCGAGCCCGCCGCCAGCAGCCAGGAGAGCGCGGAGCCGGTGAGCAGCGCCACGAGCTGACCGGCCCCGGCCGCGCCGGTGTCCCAGCCCGCGCGGTCCGAGACCAGCCGCGGTACGGCGAACAGCAGGGTGAAGTACGAGGTCGACAGCGCGAGCGCCAGCAGCGCGGAGCCGAGGAAGAGGGGCCTGCGGATCAGCGCGGCCGGGACGAAGCCCTCGGGGCGCCGCCGTATGTGGAGCGCGAGCAGCGCGGCGGCGAGGGCCGCGGAGCCGAGGGCGACGGCCGGGGCGTGGGGCAGCAGGACCAGGGCCGTGGCCAGCACCGTCAGCAGCGCGGCGCCGCGCGTGTCGAACCTGCCCTGCGGGGCGGCCGCCGGGGCCTTCGCGTACTTGGCCACCGCGGGCACCGCCAGCAGCGAGACCAGGGACACCGAGAGCGAGAGCCGCCACGACACGGTGTGCGAGAGCTGGGCGCCGAGGAGTGGGCCGGTCGCGCCGAGCATGCCGAAGCCCGCGCTGATGACGCCCATCCGGCGGGCCGAACCGGCCAGGCTCATCGCGGCCGCCACCAGACCGGCGCCGCCGGCGGCCTGGGCGGCCCGCCCGAGGAGGATCGGCGGGAGCCAGGGGGACGCGGCGACGAGGAGGGTTCCGCCGACGAGGAGGGCGCTGGCCAGCCGGAGCACCGGCGCCAGGCCGCGGCGGCGCAGGAGGCCGGCCAGCAGAGGGATGGAGACGGCCATCGCCCAGGCGAAGGCGGCGACGAGCCAGGCGGCGGTCGAGGTGCCCACCCCGAGGGAGCCGGCCATGTCCGGAAGGATCAGGACGGGTGCGTTGGCCGCGGCGGCGACGGGCGTGGCCAGCAGCGCCAGCCAAAGGACGGGGACCGGGCCGGACCGGCCGCCGGCGCGGCCGGCGGTGGTCGTAGGCGTAGTTGTCGCTATTGCCGTCGGTGTCGGCGTCGGTGTCGTGGTCATGAGGGGTGCCCGCTCCGATCCATCTCAATGCTCAGAATCTCAACGTTGAGATAAAATCAGAGCAGTTCTCTGAACGTCAAGTGTCTCAACGTTGAGATATCCTTCTCGGGGGCGTGGACGAGACGAGAAGACGCACGAGGATGAGGACGCGACATGAGTGACGCAGTGGACGCGATCGTCGGCCAGTGGGCGGCCGAACGCCCCGAACTGGCGGCCGGCCTGTGGCCGGTCGAGGTGCTGGCCCGCATTCAGCGGATGAACCGGATCATCGACCGGCACCTCAAGGCCTTCGCGGCCGAACGGGATCTCGAGGTCGGCGAGCTCGACATCCTCTTCACCCTCCGCCGGTCCGGACCTCCGTACGCGCTCACCGCCGGCGCCCTCATCCCGGCCGCCATGGTGACCTCGGGCGCGATCACCAACCGCATCGACCGCATGGAGACCAAGGGCCTGGTCGAGCGGGTCCGCGACGGGAAGGACCGCCGCACGGTCCGCATCCGCCTCACGGAACAGAGCCTCGCGCTCACCGAGTCGCTGATCACCGATCACCTCAGCCAGTACGCCGAGTTGCTCGCCCCGATCGACCCCGCCACCTGCGCCACGGTCGCCGAGGCCCTGCGCACCCTGCTGGAGGCGAACGGGGACACTTCGATCACCTGAGCCCGGCCGCGGGGCAGAATTGGCGGGTGCGGTATCTCATCCTCGGCGTCACCGAGGCGCGCGACCAGAGCGACGCCCTCCTCCCCGTCGGCGGCGCCCGTCTGCGCGCGCTCCTCGCCGCCCTCGCCCTGCGGGCCGGCCGACCGGCTTCTGTCGCCGAACTCGTCGACGACGTCTGGGGCGACGACCCGCCCCAGGACGCCCCCGCCGCCCTCCAGGCCCTCGTCGCCCGGCTGCGCCGCACCCTCGGCGGCCGGGACACCGTCCACTTGGCCGCCACCGGCGGCTACCTCCTGGCCGCCGCCCGCGATGACGTCGACCTGCACCGTTTCGAGCTGCTGGCGGCCCGGGGCGGCCAGGAACTGGCCGACGACCCGGCCGCCGCCGCCCGGACCCTGCGCACCGCCCTCGCCCTCTGGCGCGGCCCCGCCTTCGCCGACCTGCCCGAGCCCGCCCGTGCCGCCCATGCGGCCGCGGCCGAGGCCCGCCGCTCCGGCGCCCTCCGCCACCGCATCGAGGCGGACCTGCGCAGCGGCGCCACCGACCCGGCCGCACTCCTGCCGGAGATCGAGACACTGCTCCACGAGTCCCCGTACGACGAAACGCTCCGCGCGCAGCAGCTCCGTGCCCTGCGTGCCGCAGGCCGTCCCGCCGACGCCCTCGCCGCGTACGAACGCACGCGCCGCGTCCTCGCCGACGCCCTCGGCACCGACCCGGGACCCGAACTGGCCGCCCTGCACGCGGAACTCCTCCAGCCGCGGCGGTCGCAGTCGGAGCCAATGCCGCCGCTGCCGCTGCCGCTGCCGCACTCGGAGCCGGAGCCGGAGCCGGTGCCGGAGCCGGAGCCGCAGTCGGAGACCCCGGCGCCGCCCCGCCCCGAGCCGGCCACCCGCGGGAACCTCCGCCCCCGTCTGACCTCCTTCGTCGGCCGCGAGCCCGAACTCGCCGCCCTCCGCGCCGACCTGGCCCGCCTGCGCCTCGTCACCCTCACCGGCCCCGGCGGTTCCGGCAAGACCCGCCTCGCCGAACACGCCGCCGCGGCCCATCCCGAAGCCGCCTGGATCGTCGAACTCGCCCGCCTGGACCACCCCGCCGCCGTGCCCGGCGCCGTCCTGAGCGCCCTCGGCCTGCGCGAGAGCTCCCTCGTCGCCCGCGAGGCCCCGACCGCGGCCGCCACCGACCCGGCCGCCCGCCTCGTCGAACACTGCGCCCACCGCCGCCTGCTCCTCGTCCTCGACAACTGCGAGCACGTCATCGGAGCCGCCGCCGAGCTCGCCGAGCTCCTCCTCACGCACTGCCCCGGCCTACGGATCCTGGCCACCAGCCGCGAACCCCTCGGCGTCCCGGGGGAGACCGTCCGCCCCGTCGAGCCCCTGCCGCCCGATCCCGCCCACCGGCTCTTCGCCGACCGCGGTGCCTCGGCCCGCCCCGGCTTCAGCCCCGCCGAAGACCCCGCCGCCGTGACCGAGATCTGCGCCCGCCTCGACGGTCTGCCGCTCGCGATCGAGCTGGCGGCCGCGCGGCTGCGGCTGCTCACCCCGCGCCAGATCGCCGACCGGCTCGACGACCGCTTCCGGCTCCTGACCAGCGGCGCCCGTACGGTCCTGCCCCGCCAGCAGACCCTGCGCGCGGTCGTCGACTGGTCCTGGGACCTCCTCGACGAGCCCGAGCGCACCGTCCTGTGCCGCCTGTCCGTGTTCGCCGGCGGCTGCGACCTGGACGCCGCCGAGGCCGTCTGCGCCGACCCGCGCGACAAGACCCCGTACGACGGGACCCCGTACGACACCGCCGACGTCCTCGGCTCCCTCGTCGACAAGTCCCTCGTCCTCGCCGAACCGGACGAGGGCCACGGCATGCGCTACCGCATGCTCGAAACCATCCACGAGTACGCCGCCGAGCGCGCCGCCGCCCACCCCGCCGACGCCCGCGCCACCGCCCGCCGTCACACCGCCCACTACCTCGCCTTCGCCGAAGGGGCCGAACCCCTGATCCGCTCCGCCGCCCAGCTCCCCTGGATCCGGCGCGTCGAGACCGAGCTCGACAACCTCCGGGCCGCCCTCCACACCACCACCGTCCAGGACCCCGACAGCGACAGCGACAGTGACAGCCACGGCGACACCGAGGTCGCCGAGCGCCTCGTCTTCGCCCTCGGCTGGTTCTGGTGGCTGCGCAACTACCGCGCCGAGGGCGCCGAGTGGACCACCCGGGTCCTCGCCCTCACCTCCCGGATCCCGCCCGAGGGCTCCCCGGCGTACTGGCGCCACATGCGCCTGCAGGTCCTCGACATGTTCCTGCTCGCGGAGAGCAACTCCGCCGAGAAGTTCCGCACCCCCGGATACCGGGACCTCGCCGTCCGCATCAAGGAGACCTTCCGGCACGGTTCCCCCGAGACCACCCTCTTCCCCGGGATGCTCTGGCCCGCGACGACCTTCCTTTCCGGCACCCCCCACGAATTCCACGCCGACCTCGACCGGTCCGTCGCCAACTGCCGCGTCCACGCCGGTGAGTGGGAGCTGGGCATGGTCCTGATGCTCCGCACCCACGTCACCATCGACATCACCGGAGGCCTGGCCGCCGTCGACGCCGACCTCGCCGAGCTGCACGACATCGCCCGGCGCGTCGGAGACCGCTGGACCTGCGCCCAGGTGGCGAGCGCCGCCGGGGAGGTCGCCCTCTCGCGCGGCCGGTACGCCGACGCCCGCGCCGAGTTCGAGGAGTGCCTGCGCCTCGCCCGCGAGGTCGGGGCCCGCGTCGAGGCACCTTTCGCCATCGCCCGGATCGCCGATACCGCCTACCGCGCGGGGGACACCGAGGGCGCCGCCGAGCTGCTGGAGGAGGCCCGTCAGGAGACCGACCGGTACGGCGGGGTGTACGACGTCAGCACCTTCGCCCGGCTCCTCTCCGCCCTCCTCGCCCTCCAGCAGGGCGACGCGGCCCGGGCGCGCGAGGAGTGCGAGCGGGCCCGCGCCGAGGCCGAACGGTTCACCGTGCCCGCTCAGCTCACGGCCGGGCTGGACACCGTCGACGCCGTCCTCACCGGCCGCGAACGGGGTCCGGCCGCCGGTCTGGCCCGGATCGGGCCCGCCCTCGCCGCCGCCGTCGACGCCCGGTGCGCCGAGCGCATCCTGGCCGGCATGGCCGAGGCGGCGGCCCTGCTGCTGGCCGACGCCGACCGGCCCGCCGAGGCCGTACGGGCCCTCGCGGCGGCCACCGTCTGGCGCGCGGGACATCCCCGCTCGGTTCCGGAGAACGCCGCGGTGGAGGGCCTCCCGGAGCGGACCCGCGCCGTGCTCGGCCAGGACCGCTACGGCCGGGAGGAGCGGGCCGGCGCGGCCCTCACCCCGGCCGCGTTCGCCGCGACGCTGACCACGGTCCTCACCGGCAGCTGATCACTGCGTCGGCCCAGCTCGCCAGCGTCGGCAGGCTGCCCGGCCCGGCCCTCTCGACCACCAGCCGCAGCGTCTTGCGTCCGGCGAGAGGGACCTGCACGGCCGCCGGCGGGTCCTCGTGGCCGAGTGCGGCCGACTGCCAGAGCCGCTGCCCGTCGGCGTACACGGAGAACCGCACCGGGGTGTCGGTGAACAGCGACAGCCCGTCCACCCCGGCCTGCGCCGAGAAGCTCGTGCACTGCCGGTTGAGGGCGATCTCCACCGAGGAACGCGAGTTCACGGTGATCCCGTGCGCGAACCGCCGGCCGCCCACCTCCAGCCCCCGGCGCTGCCACACCCAGCCGCTGCGCCAGGTCTCCAGCTCGGGGCCGCGGTGGTCCCCGTAGGCCGAGTGGGGCAGAGCGGCCAGCGGGAAGCCCTGCGCGGGCTGCGGGGGCGGCGGCGGTGTCGGCTTCGGCGAGGGTCTGTCCGGGGACGGCGTGGGCGAGGGCTTCTCCCGGCTGGGGGAGGGCGACGGGGAGGGCGGGAGAGAGGGCGCGGCCGAGGCCCGGGCCGAGGGCGTCGGAGCAGGCCGCGGAGGTACGGCCCCCCGCGCCACCGGTGCCTCCCGCGCGGGCGGTTCCGGCTCGGCCGACGGCGCGGCGGGCGCATCCGGTACCGCGGGCGCGGCCACCGTGGGCGCGGGCTTGGCCCGGGCCTGCGGCGCGGCGTCGTCGCCGGCCAGCGCGAACACCACCCCGGCGGCCGCAGCCACCGCGATCCCGGCGGCGATGGCGGCTTTGGCCGGCAGCCCGAGCCCCTCGGCAGCCAGGGCGCCCCCTGCCCCGTTGCCCGCCCCGGCGGCCCCACCACCGGCGGCCCCGGCCGTCCCGGCTCCCGCGGTCGACCCGCCACCGGCGGCGGCCGCGGCTCCGGCCCCGCCCGCGGCGACGGCCCCACCTGCCAGCACCCCGGCGACCTTGCCCGCGTACCCGGCGGCGAACCACCCGATGACCGCGACCGGAAGCAGCGCGGGAATGCCCGCGTTGACATCCTGGAGTTCCCCGGCGGCCAGCCGGCACTTCACGCACTCCTCCAGGTGCCCCCGCAGTCCCCGCTCCGCCCGCATCCGCAGCCCGCCCCGGGCATAGGCGCCCAGCCGGTCCGCGTATCGCGCGCAGTCGCCGCCCTCGCTCAGCGCCGAACTCACATGGGCCTGCAGATACGCCTGCTTGAGCCCTTCCCGGGCCCGACTGGCCAGCACGGCGGTCGCGTTGGCGCTCAGCCCGAAAAGCGGCGCGATCGCACTCGGCGACGCCTCCTCCACGGTGGTGTGCCAGAGCACGGCCTGCCACCGCTCGGGCAGGCTGCGGAAGGCCTGCATGGCCAGCGACTGCTCGGCCTCGTGCATCGCCCGGACGTCCGCGCCCAGTTCGAGCGTGTCGCCCCCGGACAGTCCGGACAGGACCGCCCCGCTCTCCGTACCCGCGGAGGCCTGCTCGGCGAAGAGGGCGAAGTCCTCGACGAGATGCTCCCGCCTTGCGGTCTTCGCCCATGCCGCGGCGACCCTGCGCACGGTGGTCAGCAGGTAGGCCCGCACCGACTGGTCCGGTCCGGCCCCGCCCCGTACCGCCTGCAGGGTCCGCGCGAACACCTCGGCGGTCAGATCGTCGGCGGTGTGCCCGTCCCGGCAGCAGGTCCGCGCGTAGCGGCGCACGGAGTCGGCGTGACGACGGAACAGCTCTTCGTACGCACCGTCGTCACCCCCTCGCATCCGGGTGATCAAGTCTCCGTCGGACGGAGGCAGTTCGCCACCGAGGCCACGCAGACCGCCGAGGCCACCGAGCCTGCCGGGTCCGGCGGAGTCCGAGGAGCGTGCGTGCCGCCCTCCCGGGCCGCGCTGGGCCGGCACCTGCCGGGCGGGCAGACTGCCCGCCTCGACCTCGCTGCCGCCGCCACCGAGTGGCTCTTCCCGACCGTCAACGCTCATCGCGGAGACTCCCGCACGACACACTCAACCGGTACACCGATCCAGCGTGTCACACGGGGGACGGGCATCGAACCCCTCTGCGCACCATCCACTCATCCGGGCACATTTCGGCGAATCGCCCAACTGGGCACTCGCCGAAGCGCGGTCCGGCCGCCGTGGTCACACCGTCACACCGTCCGGGACCGCAGCCCCTCGAGCAGGATGTCGAGCAGCCGGGTCGAAGCCGCCGCCTGGTGCGCCGGGTCGGGCAGCGCGGGCGCCGCCGTCGCTATCACGAGCAGCACATCGGCCACCGTGACATCGGTGCGCAGCTCACCGGCCTCCCGCGCCCGGTGCACGAGCCGGCCGACGACCTCGAGCAGCGCACCCGCACCCGAGTCCTCCGAGGGCTCGTCCTCGATCGGCGCGCGCGTGCCCACGACCCGCAGGTCGAGGGTCCCGGCGCCGGCCATGGCCTGCCGCTGGTGCGGAACCCGTGCGGCCTCCGCCTCCTCGGCCTCGTCCTCGACGGTCGAGCCCACCCGCAGCACCTGCGGCGGCAGCAGCCGCCCGGCGCCGGACGCCACGGAGGTGCGCAGGAAGCGCGACAGCGCCTGCCACGGCTCCTCCTCCTGCCCCAGAGCGGCCTTGGCCTGCTCGGTCAGCCGAGCGGTCTCCTCCTCGGCTATGCGCCGCACGAGGACGTCCTTGCTCGGGAAACGCCGGTACACGGTGCCGACACCGACCCGGGCGCGACGCGCCACGTCCTCCATCGGAGCGCCGTAGCCCAGCTCGCCGAATACCTCCCGGGCAGCGCGCAGGACGTGCTCGAGGTTGCGCTGGGCGTCGACGCGCAGCGGCGTGGAGCGGCCCACGCCGTGCGTGGTGCCGCCCGCGATGCCGCGTCCGCTGCTCTCGACCGAGAGCGTGGTCGCGGAACCATGGAAATCGGAAATGTTCATATGTATCCCCCGGTAATCATTTGTCTCCCCCCGGAGACACTCCCCGCCTTCACGCCGAGGGGGCCACGGTCTCGGGCCCGGTCCTACTCCTCGACGAGATACGAACATAGTTGAGCCAGAGTCAATTCAGAAGAGGCAGCCCCGGACGGAGCACCCCCCGATCGGAGCATTCACCCCCACTTTTCCGATCCGTGCCTCCGGAATCTGCCATTCCGGGCGGCCTGACCTGCGCACTCCTGCCACAACCAGAGGTCCTCTTCCACCCCGCCCCACCACCACCTCCGGTCACACAATCTGTCGGGCCTGTGGACAAACTCCCGGCCACGATGCGTCATGGGATGGTGAAGGCTGCTAACTCCCGGGGCACGAACCCCGGTACCCCGCCCCGTACGCGCATCCTGATCGTCGGCGGCGGCTACGTCGGCATGTATACGGCGCTCCGCCTCCAGAGAAAGCTGAGAGCCGGCGAAGCCGAGATCACAGTGGTCTCCGCAGAGCCCTACATGACCTACCAGCCCTTCCTCCCCGAAGCGGCCGCGGGCGCCATCTCACCCCGCCACGTCGTGGTCCCGCTGCGCCGCGTCCTCGGCAAGTGCCGCATCGTCATCGGCGAGGCCCAGCGCATCGACCACGCCAAACGGACCGTGACCGTCACCACCCTCGCCACCGCCGACGAGGGCGCCGGTCCCATCGAGATGGAGTACGACGAACTCGTCCTCGCCCCGGGCTCCATCTCCCGCGCCCTCCCCGTCCCGGGACTCGCCGACTACGGCATCGGATTCAAAACCGTCGAAGAGGCCATCGGCCTGCGCAACCACGTCATCGAACAGATGGACATCGCCTCCTCCACCCGCGATCCCGCCCTCCGCGACGCCGCCCTCACCTTCGTCTTCGTCGGCGGCGGCTTCGCGGGCGTCGAAGCCCTCGGCGAGCTGGAGGACATGGCCCGCTACGCGGCGCGGTACTACCACAACATCAAGCCCGAGGACATGAAGTGGGTCCTCGTCGAGGCCAGCGACCGGATCCTCCCCGAGGTCGGCCCCGAGATGGGTGTCTACACGGTCCGCGAGCTGCGCCGCCGCAACATCGACGTCCGCCTGGAGACCCGGCTCGAATCCTGCGAGAACCGCGTCGCCGTCCTCAGCGACGGCGCCCGCTTCCCCACCCGCACCGTCGTGTGGACCGCAGGCGTCAAGCCCCACCCCGTCCTGGCCGCCTCCGACCTCCCCAGGAACGAACGCGGCCGCTTGGCCTGCACCTCCTTCCTCACCGTCGAAGGGGTCGAGCACGCCTGGGCCGCGGGCGACGCCGCCGCGGTCCCCGACATCACCGCGGACGAGAAGGGCCGCGAATGCGCCCCCAACGCCCAGCACGCCGTCCGCCAGGCCAAGGTCCTCGCCGACAACCTCCTCGCCGCCATGCGCGGCGAGGTCCTGACCGAATACGCCCACAAGTACGCGGGCTCCGTCGCCTCGCTCGGCCTCCACCGGGGCGTCGCCCACATCTACGGCCGCAAGCTCAAGGCCTACCCGGCCTGGTTCATGCACCGCGCCTACCACCTCAGCCGCGTTCCGAGCTTCAACCGCAAAATGCGCGTCCTTGCCGAATGGACCCTCTCAGGCCTCTTCAAGCGTGAGATCGTCTCCCTGGGTTCCCTCGAACACCCCAGGGCAGAATTCGAACTGGCTGCAGGCGGCGGCCACAAACCCCCACCCCCGCCCCCCGCCCCCAACCCCCCGCAGAACGGCCAGGGCTGACGTTGTCAGTGCGGTCGACCACACTGGACGTGTGACCATAGGTGGGCTCACCCCTGCACAGAGTGACATCGTCCAGTCAGCGACCGCCCACGAGCGACACAGCGACCACTCGCGACACCACGAGGCTTGAACGCAGTGAACTTCACGCGCTGGAGCGCCCGGTTTCCCGGAACGCAGCGCCGCGCCGCCGCCCGGTCCGAACACGCCGCCGCCCAGGCCAAGCGGGGTGAAGGCGCGGTCCCGGCAGCCCGCGGCGGCCGCGCCGACCCCGGAGCCGAGCGGCCCGCGCCCGCCGGCGACGGACACCCCGCCGACCCCACGGTCTCCGGGACCGGAAGCAGCAGCGGCAGCGGCGGAGGCACCACCGCGGCCCCGTCCCCGCGGACGGGCGTCCTCACCGCCGTGCCCTCCCTCGACGAGCTCTCCGTACGCGAGGTCCTCGGCCGGCTCCCGGCCCTGATCGCCCTCGTCCACGGCCCCGAGCACCGCGTCGCCTACGTCAACGACGCCTACACCGCCGGCTTCGGCGCCCGCACCTCGGGCGCCCCCGCGCACGAGTCCCTCCCCGAACTCGGCGAGCTCGGCCTGCTCCCGCTCCTCGACCAGGTCCAGCGCAGCGGCAAGTCCCGTACCGCCAAGAACCGCGCCGCACCGGGCGGCGGCAGCACGTACACCGTCACCTGCACCCCGGTCGAGTTCCCCACGGCCAAGAGCGAGACCGGCGACGGGAACGACACGGAGACCGACCGCACCGGCGTCCTGATCCACCTCGCCGACGTCACCGACCACGCCGAGGCCGTCGACCGGCTCCGCGCCAGTGAGCGCCGCCAGCGCGAGGCCGCCGTCACCCTCCAGCGCTCCCTGCTCCCGCAGGAGCTGGAGCAGCCCGACGACCTGCGCGTCGCCGCCACCTACCAGCCCGGCGGCACCGAGGCCGCGGTCGGCGGCGACTGGTACGACGTCATCACCCTCGGCGCCGGCCGCACCGCCCTGGTCATCGGGGACGTCATGGGCCGGGGGGTCCGCGCCGCCGCCGTCATGGGCCAGCTGCGCACCGCCGTCCGCGCGTACGCCCGCCTGGACCTGCCCCCGCACGAGGTGCTCCAGCTCCTCGACGGCCTCGCCGCCGAGATCGACGCCAGCCAGATCGCCACCTGCGTCTACGCCGTCCACGACCCCAACGAGGGCCTGCTCGCGTACGCCTCCGCCGGCCACCTCCCGATCCTGGTCCGCGACGAGGACGGCACCGTACGCAGAGCCGCCGACCCCACCGGCCCGCCGCTCGGCACCGGCGGCTGGCTCCACACCTCCGGCACCATCGCCCTCGGCCCCGGCTCCACCGCCGTCCTCTACACCGACGGCCTGGTCGAACGCCGCGGCGAGGACATCGACGAGGGCGTCGCCGCCCTGGAACGCGCCCTCTCCGGCGCCCAGGGCACCCCGGCCGTCATCTGCGACCGTCTGATGCGCGCCCTCGGCGTGGACGCCGACCACGACGACGACGTCGCCGTGATGGTCCTGCAGCAGCCCGCCCGCACCGGATCGGACGCCGAGCTCTTCCACAACGCCGCACTCGAACTCCTCGGCGGCATCGAAGCGGCCCCGCGCGCCCGCGCCTTCGCCCAGGGCGTCCTCGCCTCCTGGCGTTTCCCCGTCGAGCTCTGCGACCTCGGCGTCCTGGCCGCCAGCGAGCTCGTCGCGAACTCCCTCCAGCACGGCACCCCGCCCATGCACCTGCGCCTGCGCCGAACCGACCGCCGGCTGATCATCGAGGTAACCGACGGGGACGACCACCTCCCGCGCCGCCGCCGCGCGGAACCGGCCGACGAGACCGGCCGCGGCATCTCGATCATCGCGACGATCGCCTCCTCCTGGGGCTCCCGCCGCACCCCGGGCGGCGGCAAGGCCGTCTGGTGCGAGTTCGCCCTGCCGGACAAGTAGCCGGACGCGCGGAAGGCCCCGGTCCACGAGGACCGGGGCCTTCCTGCTGCCCGCACATATATACGTACGTACCTACGCGTGCACGGGCTCCACGGCGACGGCCCCGGCGACGGCGGGTTCCTTCGCCACGACGGCCGGACCGCCCTGAGCCACGACCCTGCTCGCCATCCAGGGGTTGTCCTGCATCGGGCTCAGCCGCCTGCCGAGCCGCAGCGCCAGGGCGGCGATCCCGAGCGACACGAGTACGAAGACCCCGATGTAGAGCATCGGAACACCCGCACCGAGCGGCACCCCGAGCGGCCCCAGGGCCAGCGCCATCTGCTTGACCAGCGCGAAGGCCGAGTTGTACTGCCCCACGGAGCCCTCCGGCGCCAGGTCCGCCACCAGCGGGGCCAGGGTCGGCGACAGCATGGCCTCACCGATGCCGAAGAGCGCGTACGTGGTGATGAACGCGGCGGCGGCCATCATGGCGCTGCCGTGCCCCAGACCCGAGAACCCGGCGATGACCCACGCCACGGTCCAGATCAGCCCGACGAGCGCGATCACACGCGACCGGCGCCGCTTCTCGACGAGCCGCAGCACCACGAACTGCGCGACGACGATCGCGCCGGTGTTGGCCGCGAGCGCGAAACCGAGGGTGGAGGGGGAGATCCCGGCGGCCTCGGTACCGAAGGCGGCCAGACCCGACTCGAACTGTCCGTAGCAGGCGAAGAACACCACGAAGCCCAGCACGCACAGCTGCACCATGGCCTTGTGCCGGAGCAGCCGCTTCCAGCCGCTGCCGCCCGCCTGGGACGGGTCCTTCGGCATGGCGTCCTTGATCGTCGGCACGTGCGGCAGCCGCACGCTGAGGATGACCCCCGCCAGCACCAGGAACATCACGGCCTCGATGCCGAACAGCAGGGTGAAGCTGCCGGGCCGGTTCTCGTCGACGATCTGGCCACCGAGCAGACCGCCGATGCCCAGCCCCAGGTTCTGCATGAAGAACTGGAGGGCGAAGGCACGGGTCCGGGTGGACGGCGTGGAACACCACACGATCATCGTGGCCAGCGCCGGCTGCATCACGGCCTGCCCGGCGCCGAGCGCCAGGGCGGACAGCAGGATCGGCGCGATGCCGGAGGAGAGCCCGAGCGAGAGCGCACCGACCGAGGCGGTGACCGCCGCCCCGATGACCACGGGCACCGGACCACGTCGGTCGATGACCCGACCGGTGAAGGGCAGCGCGACGAGGGCGCCCAGGGCGAAGGCCACGAACGCGCACGTGGCGGCCATGGAACCCAGATCTCGCACCTGCGCCACATAGATGTAGAGGAACGGAACCGTGAAGCCGATGCCGAACGCGGTCAGCGCGTTCCCGGCCTGGATCCGCCGCATCGCAGCGCCCATCACCTTGGTCACTTCTCACCTGCCTTTGAGACCTGAAGCCTGAAGACTTCATACCTAAACTTCAAGCCTTAACAGTACACATCGAAGGAGTTAGATGCCAACGGGCTCGTGCGATACTTCGACCCATGGGTGACACCCCCGACGGCACTGCGCCCGTCCACGAGCCGAGCCTCGACGAACAGATCGCCGTCTATCAGCGTGAGTTCCAGGACCTGGACCCCCAGGTGGAGAAGGTCGTCTCGGCACTGAGCCGCCTGAACCGACGTATGAACGTCGCCTACGGCCGCCAGACGGCGGCGCTGGGCATCAGCAACGCGGAGTGGGAGGTCCTCAAGGCCCTCGTCATCTCCGGAGCCCCGTACCGGATGGGCCCGAGCGAACTGGCGAAGCAGCTGGGCCTCACGCCGGCGGCGATGACCCACAGGATCGATCGCATGACGGCGGAGGGCCTGGTCACCCGCGAACGGGACGAGTCCAACCGGGTCCGCGTGATCGTGGAGCTCACGGACGAGGGCCGCAGCAAGTGGCTGGACGCGATGCGCGCGGCCACGGTCTTCGAGGAGGACCTCCTCCAGGACCTCTCCACCGCGGAGCGCGGGGTGCTCGGCGACATGCTGACCCGCCTGCTGGACCGCGTGGAAGACCTCCAGTCACCCAGCTGACCACCGGGGTTGACACCAGCCCCGTGGATCCGTAAGGTTCTTCGAGTTGTCCCTGAGCCGGAAGGTTTCGGCGACAACGAATCCCGCCGCCTCGTTGCGGCACCCAACTCAGCACGATCTCCCACTGGGAACGAATTCGGCGTGCCCGAATTCATTTCCGAAGGCCGATTATGAATCGCCGGGGAAATCCACTAGAGTTCGGGAGTCGGAAGGGCCCAACAGCCCGGAAGGCAAACCCCGCTGACTGGGAGTCAGGCC